>NZ_QUNI01000047.1 GCF_003385115.1 Flavobacterium aquicola | reverse complement strand
CCGACGATTACGGTTCCTCCGGCACAATGTTTTGTTGGATCCCCATTGACGGTTAACTTAAATGGTTATACCACTGTTTACGGCGGTGTTAAATCATATACTGTAAACGGCTTGGCTATTGCAGGATCTAGTGCAGTGTTTAATGCTCCTGGTAAATATACATTAGGTATTAAGGATGACAATGGCTGTGAGGCTTTTGTAGATTATACAATTCAAAAACAATTGTTAGCGGAAGCCACATTGACAAAAGACTTACATTGTACAGGATCAGTTAATGCGAGAATTGATGTTGCTATAACTGGCGGTGTTGCACCATATTCTTACCAAATGTATGTTGGAGGAGTTGCTGCAGGCAGTCTGACAGCAGTAACAGGTTCTAGTTTTATTGCTTCAGTTGCATCAGCAGGCAGTTACCATTTTGTGATAACAGATAGTAATGGTGCTGCATGTACAGTGACTACCAATGCAGTTGATGTAAAAACACCAGCTACGCCAGCATTCACTGCCGCTCAAATCAATGTAAGCTGTAATGGTGGCAGTGACGGAAGCATTACTATAACACCAACTGCAGGAGTTGGACCATATACGTATGTGTTAACAGTTCTTGGAGTGAGTAATACCAATACGACAGGAAATTTTACTGGTCTAAAAGCAGGATCTTATACAATGGTAATTACCGATTCAAAAGGCTGTAGTTCTATAGCTGCGTCTGCGATAGTAATAACAGAGCCAGTTGTATTAACAGCTACAGCATCATTCCCTGTCAATACTACTTGTAGTGTGGCTACTGTAATTACCGTAGCAGGTCATGATGGTACGCCAACGGGTGTTGGAACTGGATATTATTATAGTTTTAATGGATTGCCTTATGACGCTTCAAATACGTTTACAGTAAATGACAATGGAGCTATCCAGACTATTACGTATTCTGTAAAAGATGCTAATGGCTGTACAACTGTTCCTCAGTCTATCGTAATAAATCCGTTGAACAAACCGACAGATTTAGCCTTTGCAGTTACAGTTGCGCCAACGTGTCCATTACCAACTGCTACAGTTCGTCTAACGGCAACAGGAGGCGTATTGTCATTGCAGTACGAGACGCTGACAGGTTCTCCAATAGTTAGAGGCAAACAGGCATCCGCTGATTTTGCTGGCTTGACACCTGGCGACTATACCTTCCAGGTAACCGATGCCAATGGCTGTACATATCAAGAATTGTATACCGTTAAAGCGGTAACACCAATTGCAATAATTGGAACATTGGCAGGTGATATTTCATGTAACGCCTTAAACGGAGCGAACAATAATGGTTCAGCTAAGTTTACCGTTACCGG
>NZ_QUNI01000046.1 GCF_003385115.1 Flavobacterium aquicola | reverse complement strand
CACTTGAAACAATGGACTCATACTCATATCACGGGTCGCAACCACCCGATCCACAACCTTCTCAAAAGGTGCAAGCTGATGGTCATAACCTTCCAAAGTGGTCTGTTTTACTCTTAACAATAAATCCTTGAAACTCGGATTACCGCTTAAATCACTGCGAAGTGCTAAAGTATTGACAAAAAAGCCTATCATTCCTTCTAACTCTGATTGCGTACGATTCGCAATTGGTGTTCCTACACAAATATCATCCTGTCCGCTATATTGCGATAATAATATCTTGAAAGCAGATAACATTAGCATAAACAACGTCACACCTTCTTCTTGACATATAGAATTTAATGAAGTTCTCAGGTTATCGTCTAATGTTAAAGAAACAACTGCTCCAGCATGGTTTTGTACAAAAGGATGAACATAATCCGTCGGTAAAGACAAGGTATTTACGCCACTTAATTTAGCTTCCCAATAGGATAACTGATTCTCTAAAACCTCACCTTCTAAATGCCTGCGCTGCCAAATGGCATAATCTGCATATTGTAAACTAAGCTCTGGTAAAACTGCCTCGCGGCCAGATTGCAGAGCACTGTACAATTCCACAAACTCATTGGTCAGGATTCCATCTGACCAGCCATCACTGGCAATATGATGGAAAACGCAAACCAATACATATTTCTCATTCTCTAATGTATACAAACACGCTCGCAGCTTGTAATCTTTTGATAAATCAAAAGGTTTATTCACATAATCTGTTATAATATTTTCTAACAATAACTCATCAGATACAATTGCTTTATCCAATGACCAGCCCTCGGCGCTGATAATTTCCTGATAACCAATTCCGTCTTCTGATAAAAGCATACTGCGTAAAACTTCATGACGCGAAACAATCTCTTGTAAGGTTTGTTCCAGTATTGATATCCCTAATGCTCCTTCTAAACCAAGAACAATAGGAATGTGATATTCGGTACTGCCCTGTAACTGATCCAAAAACCATAGTCGTTCCTGACTAAATGATAAAGGAATACGAACCGGGCGCTCCACTGCAACAATACTTGGCAATAAAACCCCTGCCGACTGGGCGGATATATGAGTCCCTAATTCAGAAATCGTGGTATAGATAAAAATATCAGCAATTTCAATCTCTTTAGACAGTTCTTTACGAATCATAGAGACTAAACGCGTAGCCAATAAACTATGCCCCCCCAATTCAAAAAAGTCATCATGAATTCCTACTTTATCAACTCCTAATATTTCCTGCCAGATAACAGCTAACTGCCCTTCCGTTTCATTGCGGGGTGCTGCATATTCTTTGCTGGATAATTCTGAACCATCCGGATCCGGTAAAGCTTTTTTATCCAGTTTTCCATTACTG
>NZ_QUNI01000045.1 GCF_003385115.1 Flavobacterium aquicola | reverse complement strand
ACAAATTTAAAATTATTTCTTACATATCAAAAAGATTTGTAATTTTTTTAAAGAGGTACTGCCTGCATCGGTGCAAATCATTATTGTCTAAGTATTATTGTGTTCTTAGAGATCTTCCAAATGCCTAATTAGCATACCCATTTTTAATTACCCTTTGGCCCCAATTACCTGCAGCAAAAGCTGTTTCTCCGCTTCAAGCAGTTCTATTTTTCTTTCCAAAGCTTCTATTTTATCGGCAGCGGTTTGATCTATTGCGGCATCGGTAGTATAGTTTTTTGGCAGCTGTGCCGCGATATCCATCAGGAAATTATGCTCCAAACCTTCAGACAGCTTTAGCAATATATCCACCCGCAACGTTTTTGACTTGAAATATTTTATTAGTGACTGATAGTCAATACCTGTTTTTCTGGCCAGTGCACTTTTATAAATCCTATTTCGGGTACAGTATGCAGCGAGTAATTCGCCCGTTTTAATTGTTATCATAGTAATTATTTTATTCTGATAAAAATAAGCATTTATTTGTTAAGGGAATCGCTTATTTGGTATGAAACATATAATTTATTCATACAAAAAATATAAATCATTTATACAAAAAATATAAATTATTCATATAAAAAGTATAATTTATTTATATAAAAAATATAAATCATTTATATGAAAAATATAATTTATTTATACAAAAAGTATAATTTATTTATACAAAAAGTACAATTCATTTATACAAAAAGTACAATTCATTTATACAAAAAATACAATTAAATTATATAAAAAAGATAATTGAATTGTATATAAAATATAATTCATTTATATGCAACCCATATGATTACTGCAGCAGCAGCCAGGATCACAGAGCCGAACCCATAAATAGCTGTTCAAATTCGGTTTGACCGTTAATTCATTTGCTATTGCCTGCTACTGCATAAAACTAAAGCACAAAAAAAAGACTGTCCTCGCGGACAGCCTCTTTCAGGATTTGGAAATTATTAGTATTAATTAGATTTGCTGCACAGGAGCTCCTGCACCTTTCTCAAACCTAACTTTTAGATTATCATAACTGGTCTGTGCGCCCGGAACACCTCCATCGGCTGCCGATTTGTACAGCTCATAAGCTTTTCTGGCATTTACCAGTGCCTCTCTGCCGGCAATACGCTGGGCATCCTTTAGCCTCAGAATAATATTTTGGTACAGCGTAATGAGCTCTTCGGACTGGTCAAAAAACGTTACATCATTAGTCAGGTTAGGAATGCTAAACCAAGCAGGCATAATAGCTGCCCCGTTAGACTTGAGTTCGTTGAGCGTGTCGTCTACAAAAATTTTGTTGTCTACATTAATGTCCCCGCCGCTGGCGCGCTCCTCATCAGTAAGCGTAGCTCCCAGCGGAATTTTTGCAATTACAGCATT
>NZ_QUNI01000044.1 GCF_003385115.1 Flavobacterium aquicola | reverse complement strand
TACAGGTTTTAAATCTTCAAATTTCCAAATTGATTTAAGACTTTTTATTTCATAGAATCCATTTATTTTTGAAATTGTCTGTTTGTTTAATATAATCTGATTTTTAGACGAGACTTTTTTTGAAAATGTAGCGCAACTAACAAGTGAACTTAAAATTAAGAATATTAAACATATATTTATTTTCATCTCTTGCGTTTTTTTGGAATAGATAGCCCATAACGTTCTGGCACTACAGCGGGTTTGGGATTAAATTAAGCCCATTCTTCGGATTTGCTAAATCACTCAAATACAAAACCATTTTTCCATTAAGCCAAATGCCCAAATCCGTTGTAGTGGCTGTTAGTGGCTGTTTTTTTATTTATATTTTTCACTCAACTTTATTCCGTCTTCAGTAAGTTCTGTTTTCGGATTCTCTTTGACGAATTCTTTTTTTGCATTTTCGAAAGTTAATTCAATAAAACTGTCTCCATATTTTTTTAATATCGCTTTGTACATTTCATTTTGGTAGCAGTATGGTTCAAAACCTTTCATCCTGACACACCGCCCAAAATGTTCTTTTGTTTCAATACCGTGTTGACGAAATGTTTTTATAACTTTACTTTTAAATTGTTCAGGAATCAAACCAAAATATATCAGTTTTCCATTTTTAATATCGTTTATTGCTTTTGCTTTTTGATTAATACATAATGTATCAATCACAGTAACATCTATATTATGATTTTTCGTCCACATTTCAGCATAAACTCCTTCGTTATAAACAATCATTTTCCCATTTTTATCAAACTTAGCTAATTCGTTCGTTTCATTTTTTCCTACACAAGAATTAAGAATAATTGTCAAAAAAAATATTTTCGTTATTAATTTCATTACCTAAAATTTAGATGTCTAATTTACTTCTATATTTCCGTCGCACGAAAATAGCCACTAACGTCCTGGCGCTACACGAGGTTTGGGATTAAATTAAGCCTATTTTTCGGATTTGCCAAATCTTCCAAATACAAGACCATTTTTAAATTTAGCCTAATGCCCAAATCTCGTGTAACGGCTGTTATGTGTGGTCGCGACACGAACGATAAGCACGGCAGAAAATCGATTCTGATTGTCCATTCCAATTGCGCAAAATTTTTCCGCCTTCCAATTGTCGATTTCAATTAGTTTCTGTATTTCAATTCCAACTTTAACTTCAAAAATCTTCGGCTAAACCTCAAAAAAAATCGACAAAAATATTCCGCTTTGATTGTCAAAAAAGTGACTAACATTTGCTTGTCCGCAATAATTTAAAAACAAGTTGCGTTTCAATTTTCGGCCTGCTCGGTTTCTGTCTCAATTATTCATTTACGTTTCTACAATTCCTGATTGAATTTGCCTGTTTCTCGTTCACGGAGCGATCACACATAACGTCTTGGTACTACAGCGGGTTTGGGACTAAATTAAGCCCATTCTTCGGATTTGCCAAATCATTCAAATACAAAACCATTTTTCCATTAAAC
>NZ_QUNI01000043.1 GCF_003385115.1 Flavobacterium aquicola | reverse complement strand
AATAAATTATTGCACGGCTTTATTTGATAAAGCAACAATAGATCGAATGCTGCTGCATTATCAAGAGTTGTTGGTTAGTATTGCAGACAATATCTCGCAGCCAATAAACGGTTTATCGATGCTCACCAAAGAAGAATCACATCAATTATTAAGTATCTTCAACGATACTGATACAGCGTATCCAAAAGACAAGACCGTAGTAGATTTATTCGAAGAGCAGGCTAAGCGTACTCCGAACGCTGTTGCTTTAGCTTATGAAAGTAACTCTATGACTTATAAGGAATTAGATGAGCGTTCAAATCAATTAGTTCATTATCTAAAATCTATAGGTGTGACTAGCGATTCCAGAATAGCTATTTTGTTTGATAAGCGTTTTGAAATGATCATTAGTATGTTAAGTATTCTCAAATTAGGAGGTACTTATGTTCCGCTAGATGCTTCATTACCATCTAATCGCTTATCCTATATACTTGAAGATTCGAGCGTAAGCTTTCTTCTCTACAGTGAAGATTCTTTATTATCTAAGTTATCTGTTTCAGAATTTATTTTTCTCTTAGACATTACAGAATCCTATACTTACGAATCATCGGCTATTTCATATGAAATGACATCAGCTTCAGCAGCTTATGTAATGTATACTTCAGGAACCACGGGGAATCCAAAAGGAGTGATCGTTACACATGGCAATATTGTTAGTTTGTGTACAAGTTGTGATTATACGGTTTTAAATTCAGCTACTGTTTGGCTTTCCACCGGTTCTATTGCTTTTGATGCTACGACCTTGGAGTTTTGGGGTACTTTATTAAATGGAGGCCAATTAGTATTAGCAGATACAAATTCGTTATTAGAGATCAAAAGCTTAAAAGATCTTATAATCAAAAATAAAGTTACCACTATGTGGATGACTGCTTCCTGGTTTCATCAGGTAGTAGAAGAAGATTCCTCTGTTTTTGCACCTCTTAGTTCTTTACTGGTTGGAGGAGATGTAGTCTTGTTCACTTATACCAATAAGTTAAAAGAACTATATCCGGCACTTGAGATTATTAATGGATATGGTCCTACAGAGAATACTACATTTTCTACTACTTATAAAATAGACAAAGTAACAGAAAAGGCTCTTCCTATCGGGAAACCAATAAAAAACAGTCATGTATACATTACAGATTCTGAATTAAATTTAGTGCCTGTAGGAGTCGTGGGAGAGTTATGTGTTGGCGGAAGTGGAGTAGCCTTAGGTTATTTGAATCACCCTGAGCTTACATCAGAAAAGTTTATATCAAATCCATTTAAAACAGGCGAACGAATATATAAGACAGGAGATTTAGCACGTTGGTTATCAGATGGTAATATTGAGTTTATTGGCAGAAAAGATGATCAGGTTAAAATCCGCGGTTATCGAGTAGAGCTGGGCGAGATTGAGAATGTATTGTCATCTTTATCTGGAGTAACACAATGTTGTGTACTGGCTAAGGAGGATACAAATGGCACAAAGAGTCTAGTGGGTTATGTCGTATTGGAAGATACACTAGACAAGGAAGCTTTACAGGAACAATTAAAGGTAAGCTTACCAGAGTATATGGTTCCTATGATCTGGGTTGCATTAGAAGTAATGCCATTAACCAGTAATGGAAAACTGGATAAAAAAGCTTTACCGGATCCGGATGGTTCAGAATTATCCAGCAAAGAATATGCAGCACCCCGCAATGAAACGGAAG
>NZ_QUNI01000042.1 GCF_003385115.1 Flavobacterium aquicola | reverse complement strand
GTTTAATGGAAAAATGGTTTTGTATTTGAATGATTTGGCAAATCCGAAGAATGGGCTTAATTTAGTCCCAAACCCGCTGTAGTACCAAGACGTTAGTGGCAAGCTTACAGCAAAATCATGAAAATAGCACGAAAAATGAAACTAAACAACCCCAAAAACAGTAACACTATAATGGCTATACTGTTTGTGCTATTATTTTTGGCAATTAAACCATTTTTTACTTCTTGTAATGATATATCAAAAACGAAAAGTGACAAATCATTTGACCAGTTCAGTGCAGAAATCCATCAAAATTCAGAATTGACTCAAATGGAAGGTTTTTTTTCAAAGTATAAAGAAATTTCAAAAGGGAGTAAAACAATATTTGAAATTGGACATTATCATGAAAGCGTAAAAGGAGCTTTAGACGCAGGCTTAACTACACGTCTCTTTTTTATACTTAAAACTGATTCATTAAAAATTGGAAAATATTATTTTTTTCAAAATGATGATTATTTTGAAACATACTGCTTACAAAACGGAGCTTGGATAGGAATTAGAAAGTTATACGGAACAAAAGGTAAATTCAAATTGATAAATTTTGACAAAAACAGTTTAAAAATAAAAGTTGAAGGCAAAATAACTTCCGAAATATTAAATGAAAAAGATATCGAAAACGAAATTATTATTCAAGACACAATAATCGAATTTAAATAGAAAACATAAAAGCCAGCCACTAACAGCCACTACAACGGATTTGGGCATTGAACTTAATGGAAAAATGGTTTTGTATTTGGATGATTTGGCAAATCCGAAAAATGGTCTTAATTTAATCCCAAACCCGCTGTAGTGCCAGAACGTTAGCAGGCATTAACACAGAAACCAATAAATAATTATGACATTTTTCAGTAATAAAAATATAGCCGAAGAAGAAAGAAGAAATATTGCATTTCAAGTTATGGTTGCAAACCGTGATTTATTAGAAATTGCGGTCAAAAGAAGTCAACCGCCAACATATGAAAATTCTATCGGTTTATTAAATGAAATCGCACCAGATTTATACAAAGATTTTACTGAATTATTAAGTCGCAAAAATGAAAGCGAATTAAGTCAATATTTTAACGAACTAGCCGAAATTCAATCAAAAGAAACTAATAAAACAGTTACTGCATTTGAATTAATTGACATTGAAATAGAAAAATTAAAGAAAAGAAATGAATTAGACCCAACCAAACGAATTATTAAAAAGAAATTAATGGAACATCTTGTTGCGAGACAAAAGATGGAACCTGTACGAATGACCGAAAATAGAATCCTAAATAGAGATTTTAGCAAAATTGACAGAAGTACATATGCAGAAACACATTTTGAAGATGATTTTTTCACAGATTTCAAGCTGAAAAACAATGATATTTTAAGAATAAGGTTTTTACATCCTGATAGCGATGAACATATCACTGGAGCAGATTTAATCTATGAACAATACGACTTAGTAAATAAAAAAGTTAGATTGGTGTTTTTGCAGTACAAAACTTGGGAAAATAATGTGATTTACAAATCTCAAACCAAAAATTTAGTACCACAACTTGAAAAGTTAGAGAATATATTGTGTAAAAACAAATTGTGTCATTCATCAGCAGGCACAAAAACTTCAAATAAATATAGATTTCCTTATTGCTCTGGATTTTTAAGACCAACTGATAAAATTCAAGAAAATGATAGCAAATTAATGTCAAGTGGTTTTCATTTACCTGTTTGTACTGCAATGAAAATGCTAGAAAAAGATGAGAAAATAGAAAAAAAGTTAATCAAAGAAGAAGCATTTAAGAGTCATATTTTCGAAGAATTATTTAATAGTAATATGATTGGTTCAAGATGGATAGATTTGGACAAAATTGAAGAAATTTATGAGGAAAATCAAATTTTTGAAAAAAGCGATCGAATCAGGCTTTATGCACAAGAATTCATAAATTAACGCCTGCTAACAGCCACTACAACGGATTTGGGCATTAGGCTTAATGGAAAGATGGTTTTGTATTTGGATGATTTGGCAAATCCGAAGAATGGGCTTAATTTAGTCCCAAACCCGCTGTAGTGCCAGAACGTTGGCGGTCAGCTTGAAAAACCGAAATCAATTATGAGAAAACTTTTTTATGCTTGTATTTTATTTTTA
>NZ_QUNI01000041.1 GCF_003385115.1 Flavobacterium aquicola | reverse complement strand
TTTTTAGAGATTGGAATCTAGTAGCAGACGGAACTCGTATAACACAGGAGTTTGCGTCTTTTTTAAAAGAAATCAATAGATTCCAGTCCAAATGATTGTAATGCCATCGCTTCTTTCTACGGGGTAACTGGCAGGAATTTACAGTATCAATACAAGGATTTCTTAAGCGATTTTAAAACTTGGGATCAAAAAGCACATGCTAAAATGGCTTCTTTTTCCAAAAAATATTGGGAAACGTTTGTCAATAGACGAGACCTCTCTTTCTAATGGTGAACTTTACACTATCCTAACTAATAAAGCTGGCAAAGGCCGAAAAGGAACTATTGTAGCGATGGTTGCAGGAACCAAGGCAGAAACTGTTATTTCAATTATTGAAAAAATCCCTCTTAAAGAGCGAAACGTAGTCAAGGAAATTACTTTGGATATGGCAGGAAATATGGGACTTATTGCCAAGAAATGTTTCCCAAACGCAATCCGTGTCACAGATCGTTTTCATGTTCAAAAGTTAGCTACAGAAGCTTTGCAAGAGATTAGAATCAAACATCGTTGGGAAGCAATAGATCAAGAGAATGAAGCTATGGAGAAAGCGAAGAAGTCAAATGCAAGGTTCGAATTCAAGACACTTTCTAACGGAGATACACTTAGACAATTACTTGCCAGAAGCCGATACTTCTTGTATAAAAACAAATCCAAATGGACTCAAAACCAAATAGAGCGTGCTGCATTATTATTTGAGTTGTATCCTGATATCTATAAAGGATACAATCTTACACAAGAGCTTCGAGGTATCTTTGAGAATACAATCGATAAAGTCATTGGTTTTGCAAAATTGGCTAAATGGCATGAAAAGGTACATCAATCAGGATTTAAATCATTCAATACGATCTCTAGACCAATTACAAACCATTATCAAACCATCTTAAACTACTTTGATAACAGAAGTACTAATGCTTCTGCGGAATCTTTCAATGCAAAAATAAAAGCTTTTACATCAAAGTTCAGAGGTGTACGAAATGTTGAATATTTTCTTTTTAGGCTAACTAATATTTATGCTTAATTTTTAATACTCCACAACTTTTCGTATTGACCCTTTAAAAAGGACACATTTCATCAGTCATTACATTTCTAGAGACTTACAACTAAATTTCAGTTATGAAACATATTCTGCTTTTCTCATTGGTTATTTTCACTAGTCCTCAACAATCAACTTTAATTAAGTCTTATAAACGATTACTCAAAAATAAAATTGGCTGGTTTGGAAGTGCCAATGCTGGAGCGCATATTACAGTAATCAACTTTGATAACAAATTCTCACTCCTACTTCACCTTGACAGCATTAGAGAATTCTGCAAAACTATCAATCCACAAAAAGTAACATTCAATACATTTGATTCCTTTGGAGAAAGAACCTTTTTCATTGCTCCAGATCACGCTTCACAACAATACCTCGATACTCTTAATATAAGCCTGAATCAGTATTTAGGCTTTAAAATCAAAAACGCTCACGCCCATTTAAGTATTGCACGTGGGCTCGATGCTCAAAAAATGAAAACAGCCTTAGAACTTTTCAAAAACACCTCAATTAATTTAGAATTCAATTGCGATTGTTTTTTATCTGCGTAGATTCAATGAGCAGACACAGCAATATTCTGATGTTATAGAAAAAATAGATTTCTTCCTATTCAGATAATCCAATCTTTTTGCTTAATCTCCAACTTTTGATCCTGATCCTTGATCCCCTAATCCGTTTTAAAATTTTTGAGCAATTATTAAAAATAAAAAAACCGCAAACAGTAATTATTTGCGGTTTCTTGTACTCAGAGCGGGACTTGAACCCGCACGAACATTGCTGTTCACTGGATTTTAAGTCCAGCGTGTCTACCAATTTCACCATCCGAGCATTAAAAGTGGTACCTCCAGGGATCGAACCAGGGACACATGGATTTTCAGTCCATTGCTCTACCATCTGAGCTAAGGTACCTAACACTTTAATTAAATTTGGTATAAAAAAACCTGTTTCAATAGAAACAGGGTTTTTAAAGAATCTGAAACAATTTCAGATTAAAGAAAGGCAGCGACATACTCTCCCACATAACTGCAGTACCATCTGCGCAGGCGGGCTTAACTACTCTGTTCGGGATGGGAAGAGGTGAGCCC
>NZ_QUNI01000040.1 GCF_003385115.1 Flavobacterium aquicola | reverse complement strand
TTGAACAAGAATTTAATAGTACAAAAAGTGTTATAATCAAAAGTTGTCTTTTCATAGTTATATTTCTGTTTCTACGGGAATATTACTGCTAACGTCTTGGCACTACAGCGGGTTTGGGACTAAATTAAGCCCTATTTTCGGATTTGCCAAATCTCCCAAATACAAGACCATTTTTCCATTAAGCCAATTACCCAAATCCGTTGTAGTGGCTGTTATGTGACGTTTTTTTATTTACGACGAACATAAGTCCATTTTCCATTTTTCTTTTTAATAAGCAGGGAATTATGATATCCGCTACTTGTTCCACTTTCATAACCGACTAAATATTCAATCACAACAATTCCGTTTTCTCGTTTATCATCAAAGCAAACTCTAGAAAAATTCAAAACTCTGTATTCTTCATCTGCTGTAAATTTAGTTTGACTTGATTTAAACTGTGTGTAAGGTCTTTCTAATTTCAGTTTTGATTTTGCAAACTCTCTGAATTTTAAATCTTTGAAATTTTGTGAGTTTAATATGCTGAAAAAAGTGATTGAGTCTGATGCATTTTTAAAATTATTATCTGTAAACATCCACTCGTTATCTTCCTTTACTTGAGAAATGGGAAGTAAAGCGTCTGAGAAATAAACTTTGATGTCTAAGGTGTCAATATTTGGTTTTACAATAACTTGATCATCAAAAAACTTTGTTGGATTTAATAATAAATCGTTTGTTTTTAAATAATCGTTTGCAACATCTTCGATAGCTTTTAATTCTTCTTGTTCGTAATCATCTTTACAACTTGTCAAAAGAATTGTGAACATCAATAGAACAAATATTTTTCTCATTAGCAGTATTTTAAAATGTCACATAACGTTCTGGCACTACAGCGGGTTTGGGACTAAATTAAGCCCTATTTTCGGATTTGCCTAATCATCCCAAATACAAAACCATCTTTCCATTAAGCCCAATGCCCAAATCCGTTGTAGTGGCTGTTAGTAGCTGGCTATTTTATGTTAAGAAATCTTTTCATTATCTCATCATGTGTTAAATAGCCATCATTAATGTTTTCATAATCTATAAAAAAATGCTTCTCAGTAGTATTGATGTGTTTAGATGAAAAATCAAAATATTCACCTTCTTCCATTTCATATCCTCCACCAATAAAACGTATCGCATTTTTTTCTAATATTTCTTTAAACAGACGATCCTTGCTAATATTCATATTTACATGTTTATCGTTCAATCCTTCTGTTTGAAAATAATTAATTAAAATTCTTTCAACCAACATTACATAGTCTTTTAATTTTTCATCAGTAGTTATATCTTTTTTTATTCCGATATCACTAACACAAACCAAATTTTTGTCTTTTACATAGCAATAACTAAATTTAAATGATGAAACATACAATCTTAATTCATTTTCATCTTCAATTTCTGCTGAAGCTTTGATTATCTTTTCATGACTAAATAATCTTCTAATAGGCTCGAAAGAATATCCGATGTATATTAATTCAGGTTTATTCCCAATTTCAATTTTTGACATTCTTAATACTAAATCAGGAACAAGTTTCATGGGGTTTTCCGTAGGATAACCTTCAATTTCTAATAATAGCAATTTGTTTGTTGATCCTTCAATAAGCTTAACTTTTTTATTTGGTTCAATGCAAAAATTCACTGGAATCCTTTTATTACCAAATAATAAATCAAGTGTTATAATATCATTATTTATAAAAATTGATTCAATATCGAAACGAACTTTCTTTACTTTACATATGAAATATATCAAAGAATCTTTAGAGAAAAAGCGCTCTGAAAACTGAATAATTGAGTTTTCATCGTGTAATAATGTAAAAGGTATTGGACTGCAATATTGAAGCTCAAAAGTTAAGATTCTATTCATGATTAATTGTTATTTCTGGTGGGTTTTGGATAGCTAGCTACTAACGTTCTGGCACTACAGCGGGTTTGGGACTAAATTAAGCCTTGTTTTCGGATTTGCCAAATCATCCCAAATACAAAACCATCTTTCTATTAAGCCCAATGCCCAAATCCGTTGTAGTGGCTGTTAGCGGTTCGGTTGTTGCTTGTTGATATGCCTAATTATTAATCGATTCTCAGCCTAATCTTTGCCGATTAAAAAAACCTAATTCTTGTCCAAATCTCGGCTAAATTTCATTCCCTTTTTTCGTTCCAATTTCATAATCAAAATGTTTGTTTCATTTCAATTATAAAACTCGAAATTTCAGTTTTCCTTTTCCGCTTAAAACTCGAATATTTACATTCCAATTTGAAATTCCGACATTCAAGTTTGCTTCGCCTGTTCGCTTTCGCTCGAGTCTGCTTTTCACGTTCCAATTAGAAACTCAGATTTTCAAGTTTCAATTGTCAAATTCCAATTAAAATTTCGGATTTCCGCATTCCAATCTTAAACATCAAAAAAATAAAATTTCGCCAATACCCACCCAATTTTCACGTTTGCTTTTTCAGTTTCAGTATTTCAAAAGCCTAATCTTTAAATCCGGTTTCCTCCTCGTTCACACGTCAACTGACCGCTAACGTTCTGTCGCTTGGCTTAGTGGCGGATGATTCAAGACCCAAGCCCAACAAAAATACACTAATTATTAAATTAAAAACCAATATGGACAAAA
>NZ_QUNI01000039.1 GCF_003385115.1 Flavobacterium aquicola | reverse complement strand
GCTGTTGGAGCCGCCAGCTGCACTGGAATTGTAACCGAAGCCGAAGCAGCCGAAGCACAAGTCAGGGCATTGGTGGCAATAAAAGTATAAGCAGTTCCCGGAGTTCCTGTAATGGCACCCAAAGCGCCTACAGTTGTACCTGCCGGAGTTGAAGCATAAGTCAGGGCAGCAGAATAATTGGCAATCGATGCCGTTCCGTCAGCCGAACAGGTAGCCGCAGTAAAGGATACGGTCGGTGCTGTTGGAGCCGCCAATTGCACTGGAATTGTAACCGAAGCCGAAGCAGCCGAAGCACAAGTCAGGGCATTGGTGGCAATAAAAGTATAAGCAGTCCCCGGAGTTCCCGTAATGGCGCCCAAAGCGCCTACAGTAGCCCCTGCCGGAGTTGAAGCATAAGTCAGGGCAACAGAATAATTGTCAATCGATGCCGTTCCGTCAGCCGAGCAGGTAGCCGCAGTAAAGGATACGGTCGGTGCTGTTGGAGCCGCCAGCTGCGCAGGAATGGTCACAGCAGCCGAAGCGTTCGAAGCACAAAAGAGTGCATTTGTAGCAATAAAAGTATAAGCAGTCCCCGCAGTACCTGTAATAGCACCCAAAGCGCCTACAGTTGCCCCTGCCGGAGTTGACGAATAAGTCAAAGCAGCGGAATAATTGGCAATCGATGCCGTTCCGTCAGCCGAGCATGTAGCCGCAGTAGTGGATACCGTTGGTGTTGCCGGAGCCGCCAGCTGCACAGGAATGGTCACAGCAGCCGAAGCAGCCGAAGCACAAGTCAGGGCATTGGCAGCAATAAAAGTATAAGCAGTTCCCGCAGTACCTGTAATGGCACCCAAAGCTCCTACAGTTGCTCCCGCCGGAGTTGATGCATAAGTCAAAGCAGCAGAATAATTGGCAATCGATGCCGTTCCGTCAGCCGAGCATGTAGCCGCAGTAGTCGATACGGTCGGTGCTGTTGGAGCCGCCAATTGCACTGGAATTGTAACCGAAGCCGAAGCAGCCGAAGCACAAGTCAGGGCATTGGTGGCAATAAAAGTATAAGCAGTCCCCGGAGTTCCCGTAATGGCGCCCAAAGCGCCTACAGTAGCCCCTGCCGGAGTTGAAGCATAAGTCAGGGCAGCAGAATAATTGTCAATCGATGCCGTTCCGTCAGCCGAGCATGTAGCCGCAGTAAAGGATACGGTCGGTGCTGTTGGAGCCGCCAGCTGCGCAGGAATGGTCACAGCAGCCGAAGCGTTCGAAGCACAAAAGAGTGCATTTGTAGCAATAAAAGTATAAGCAGTTCCCGGAGTCCCTGTAATGGCACCCAAAGCGCCTACAGTTGCTCCCGCCGGAGTTGAAGCATAAGTCAGGGCAGCAGAATAATTGTCAATCGATGCCGTTCCGTCAGCCGAGCATGTAGCCGCAGTAAAGGATACGGTCGGTGCTGTTGGAGCCGCCAGCTGCGCAGGAATGGTCACAGCAGCCGAAGCGTTCGAAGCACAAAAGAGTGCATTTGTAGCAATAAAAGTATAAGCAGTTCCCGGAGTCCCTGTAATGGCACCCAAAGCGCCTACA
Organism: Flavobacterium aquicola; assembly: GCF_003385115.1. Taxonomy (GTDB): domain Bacteria; phylum Bacteroidota; class Bacteroidia; order Flavobacteriales; family Flavobacteriaceae; genus Flavobacterium; species Flavobacterium aquicola. The sequence goes on along the minus strand of NZ_QUNI01000039.1, from coordinate 1,391 downwards.
GTTGCCCCTGCCGGAGTTGAAGCATAAGTCAGGGCAGCAGAATAATTGTCAATCGATGCCGTTCCGTCAGCCGAGCATGTAGCCGCAGTAAAGGATACGGTCGGTGCTGTTGGAGCCGCCAGCTGCGCAGGAATGGTCACAGCAGCCGAAGCGTTCGAAGCACAAAAGAGTGCATTTGTAGCAATAAAAGTATAAGCAGTTCCCGCAGTACCTGTAATAGCACCCAAAGCGCCTACAGTTGCACCAGCCGGAGTTGACGAATAAGTCAAAGCAGCGGAATAATTGGCAATCGATGCCGTTCCGTCAGCCGAGCATGTAGCCGCAGTAGTGGATACCGTTGGTGTTGCCGGAGCCGCCAGCTGCACAGGAATGGTCACAGCAGCCGAAGCAGCCGAAGCGCAAAAGAGTGCATTTGTGGCAATAAAAGTATAGGCAGTTCCTGCAGTCCCTGTAATGGCACCCAAAGCTCCTACAGTAGCCCCAGCAGGAGTTGAAGCATAAGTCAAAGCAGCGGAATAATTGTCAATAGAAGCCGTTCCGTCAGCCGAGCAGGTAGCCGGAGCAGAGGATACGGTTGGTGCTGTTGGAGCCGCCAGCTGCGCAGGAATGGTCACAGCAGCCGAAGCGTTCGAAGCACAAAAGAGTGCATTTGTAGCAATAAAAGTATAAGCAGTTCCCGCAGTACCTGTAATGGCACCCAAAGCGCCTACAGTTGCCCCTGCCGGAGTTGAAGCATAAGTCAGGGCAGCAGAATAATTGTCAATCGATGCCGTTCCGTCAGCCGAGCATGTAGCCGGAGCAGTGGATACGGTCGGTGCTGTTGGAGCCGCCAGCTGCGCAGGAATGGTCACAGCAGCCGAAGCGTTCGAAGCACAAAAGAGTGCATTTGTAGCAATAAAAGTATAAGCAGTTCCCGGAGTCCCTGTAATGGCACCCAAAGCGCCTACAGTTGCCCCTGCCGGAGTTGAAGCGTAAGTCAGGGCAGCAGAATAATTGTCAATCGATGCCGTTCCGTCAGCCGAGCATGTAGCCGCAGTAAAGGATACGGTCGGTGCTGTTGGAGCCGCCAGCTGCGCAGGAATGGTCACAGCAGCCGAAGCGTTCGAAGCACAAAAGATTGCATTTGTAGCAATAAAAGTATAAGCAGTTCCCGCAGTCCCTGTAATGGCACCCAAAGCGCCTACAGTTGCCCCTGCCGGAGTTGAAGCATAAGTCAGGGCAGCAGAATAATTGTCAATCGAAGCCGTTCCGTCAGCCGAGCATGTAGCCGCAGTAGTGGATACGGTCGGTGCTGTTGGAGCCGCCAGCTGCACAGGAATGGTCACAGCAGCCGAAGCAGCCGAAGCACAAGTCAGGGCATTGGCAGCAATAAAAGTATAAGCAGTTCCCGC
>NZ_QUNI01000038.1 GCF_003385115.1 Flavobacterium aquicola | reverse complement strand
GCTTAATAGAAAGATGGTTTTGTATTTGGAATGATTTGACAAATCCGAAGAATGGGTTTAATTTAGTCCCAAACCCGCTGTAGTACCAGAACGTTAGCGGTCAGTTGACGTGTGAACGAGGAGAAAACCGGATTTAAAGATTTAGCTTTTGAAATGCTGAAACTGAAAAAAAGCAAACGTGAAAATTGGTGCAGAATTGGCGAAATTCGATTTTTTGATGTTTAAGATTGGAAAGCCTAAAACCAAAATTTAAATATTGGAATTTGACAGTTGAAACTTGAAAACCTGAGTTTCTAATTGGAACGTGAAAAGCAGAAACTTGAATGTTGGGATTTTTATTTGGAATGTAAATATTCGAGTTTTTAAGCGGAAAAGGAAAAACTGAAACTTAAATTATCGGGTTTTATAATTGAAACGAAACAAACGTTTTGATTGTGAAATTGGAACGAAAAAAGGGAATGAAATTTAGCCGAGATTTGGACAAGAATTAGGTTTTTAATCGGCAAAGATTAGGCTGAAAATCGATTAATAATTAGGCATATCAGTAAGCAACAACCGAACCGCTAACAGCCACTACAACGGATTTGGGCAATTGGCTTAATGGAAAAATGTTCTTGTATTTGGGATGATTTGGCAAATCCGAAAATAGGGCTTAATTTAGTCCCAAACCCGCTGTAGTGCCAGAACGTTATGTGTCACCCTATCGGACGACCGTGCTAAATAGGAATTAACAAAAAAAATCAACTAAAGTATTGCGTAATCAAATATGATTATCTAAATTTGCACCAACAGTACCCATTTTGCATACCATAAGAACTGCAAATGGGTCATTTTTTTTATATAGCTATGTCAAACAAACCCGCTTACAGCGTAGCTAACCAAATCTCACTCCTGAAGCAACGAGGAATGTTGTTTAGAGACGAAGGCAATGCTCCTCATTTTTTAGAAAACATTAGTTACTACCGCCTGAAAGGTTATTGGTGGGACATGCAGGACGATTATACTTTACACACTCTAAAACCCAATACCTATTTTGAAGATATAGTCTCTCGCTATAATTTTGATCGTCATTTGCGTTTGATTTTATTTGATGCTATTGAACGTATTGAAATTGCCTTAAGAACCAAAATGATTTATCATTTAGCGATGAATTATGGTGGTTTGTGGTATTTAGACACTACTTTATTTGAAAATACTACAATGACATTATTTGATGGTACGGTTAAAACAATTCACCAAAACACTGTCGATGAACTAAAAAAAGAGTTCAACCGAAGTCAAGAGATTTTTATAAAAGACCATCGTTACCGTTATCCAAATCAAGATGCGGATGCTTGGAAAATATTAGAAGTTGCATCAATGGGAACGCTTTCAAAGTTGTATAAAAACTTAAAGCACCAATTACCCGAAAAAGCGTGTATTGCAAAGGAAATGGGATTGAACTTACACAGCGAACTTTCAAGCTGGCTAGAAGCAATTACCTACGTTAGAAATATCATTGCACACCATTCAAGAATGTGGAGTAGAAATATGGTCAAAAAACCAACGGAACAATTAAATAATCCAGTTGGACAATGGTTCATAAATCCACTAGCAACAGTTCAAACGAAAAAGCCATTTCTAATTATATCGAGTATGGTCTATTTGTGCAATCATGTAACACCAAATCACCAAATAAAAAGCAAAATACTCGACCTATTTAACACCAATCCAAACATCCCAATATACAAACTTGGATTTCTAAATAATTGGGAGAATGAACCTTTGTGGAAATAAAAGGGCGAACACATAACAGCCACTACAACGGATTTGGGCAATTGGCTTAATGGAAAGATGGTTTTGTATTTGGGATGATTTGGCAAATTCGAAGACAAGGCTTAATTTAGTCCCAAACCCGCTGTAGTGCCAGAACGTTATAGGCAATATTTAACCAAAGTGAATTTTTAGACTTATGTCAAATAAAATCAAATTAATTTCTTTAAGCAGAAGATTAAGATTTATAAATTTTATCATTGACTTTATCGGAATTTATTTCCTTTGGGGGAATATTTGTTATTTTACATTTTTTTGCTTTGAAAAAATTTTTGGTTTTGATTTTCAGAATGCTCAAAGAGGAAAGGCTGAAGTATTTCCTAATGGAGAAATTAATTATGAAGATTATGTCAATGGAATAATATTTCATATAATTCTAGCTTCTACTTTTTTGATTTCAATTTTAACCTATTATTCCATATTGGAATTTTATTTTCAAAAAACGTTGGGGAAAATTGTAACCCGTTCAAAAGTGGTAGCGGAAAATGGCGAAAAAGCAACATTTAGAAAAATTATTTTGAGAACAATTTGTCGATTTATACCAATTGACTGGGTTTCATTTATATTCTCTAGAAATGGAATGCATGATAAGCTGTCAAAAACAAAAGTAATTAGCGATTAAAAATACTGCCTATAACAGCTACTACAACGGATTTGGGCAATTGGCTTAATGGAAAGATGTTTTTGTATTTGGGATGATTTGGCAAATCCGAAGAATAGGCTTAATTTAATCCCAAACCCGCTGTAGTACCAGAACGTTATGTGGCATTTTAAAGACCGAAACCACGATTGAAGCAAAAATAATAAGTCAACCATATTCAGGAGAATACACAGAAAGATTTTACGATATCGAAAGTGCGTGGAATTCTCAAAGCTGGACTTTTATAAAGTTTACAAAGGATGACTATTCAGAATGGTGCGCACACTTTCGAGGCTTCCCAAGACAAGTGGCTATTTCGAAACCTAATAAGATTGTTTTGGTTTTGACTTCTGACTATTTGTATCAACTCGACGCAGAAACGGGAAACTTAACATATTTTGAAGAACAACCTCAATATCATAATTTGACAGTCGCTCCAAATGGAGATTTTATAATTGCTGACTATTACAACTTTGAGAAAGTTACAACAACTATAAAGGAAAGAGAACAAATTGAAAGCCCAATTCAAATGGACTTAATTAAATTCAAAAAATGGAATAACTCCAAATTAGAATTTACTTGTGATGAGTTTTTAAATTGGAACAGACATTTAACGATGACATACGACAGTGAAACGAAAAAAATTGAAATTGTAAATGGCTAAATTGAAAATACGATTTATTGATATTATCTATGGAATTGCAATTATTGTGGCAGACTTAGCCGTCTTTATTGTACTTGGAGTTCTACTTATGGGTTATGACGACAATTATGACAGTTCAGAAGGTGAATATTGGAGTTTTGCAAGTATGAATACGACCGAGAAAATAATTTATATTTGTTACAATGCTTGGATATTCTTAAACGTAATTGTGCTTATTTACATCGGACGAAAAACATATATAAAGACAAAGAAAAACGCCACATAACAGCTACTACAACGGATTTGGGCAATTGGTTTAATGGTAAGATGGTTTTGTATTTGAATGATTTGGCAAATCCGAAGAATGGGCTTAATTTAGTCCCAAACCCGCTGTAGTACCAAGACGTTATAGCTCATTTTAAACAACCAACAGTGAAATGAAGAAAATAATTGGAATAATTTTAAGTTTGATAATAATTGTATTCGCTTACAATTATG
>NZ_QUNI01000037.1 GCF_003385115.1 Flavobacterium aquicola | reverse complement strand
TAATAGAAAAATGGTTTTTATTTGGATGATTTGGCAAATCCGAAGAATGGGCTTAATTTAGTCCCAAACCCGCTGTAGTGCCAGAACGTTAGGTGACATTTTCACAGAAAAAACCAAAAATCAATGAATTTTGAATTATCAAATACAGAAAGAGAATATTTAGGACTTGATAAAGTAAAGCCAAATTGGGAAAAAGTAATATTAAAAGGCGATACTTACCGTGAACCAAGTATTTTATATTTTGAGGATAATACAATAAAGAAACATATAATTTCTACCCAAAATCAATATGTAGAATTCCAATATGATGAACTAACAAAGAATAGAGAAATCATATTGCCAAAAACAAGTAAAGGAAAAGAACAAAAATTAACTGCATCAGTTCTATCGTCAAAAACACCTATTGGAGTATATTTTTCATTAACCCCTTTTGGATATTTATTAATTGGAAATCATACTACAAAAACAACTTTTTACTCTAGCAATTGGGAAGACAAAACACAAAAAGAAGAAAATAAATTTAGTTTTTGGGTTCAAGATTTCATAAAAAACTCTGATGAAAATCATTTGCAAGAAATCAACAAGTTTAAAAATGCTAAAAAGAAAAACGTAAAATATAAATCAGGTGATTTTTTTGCATACAAAATTGATAGAACTAATTATGGATTTGGGCGAATTTTACTTGACATCAATAAATTAAGAAAAAGTAATTTATTAGAGAAAAATCACGGTTTAAATTTATTAATGGGAATGCCTATTTTGGTAAAATTGTATCCATACATATCGTTAGAAAAGAATATTGATATAAAATTATTAGAAAATCTAAAGGCTTTGCCTTCAGATTTTATGATGGATAACCATTTACATTATGGAGAATATGAAATAATTGGTCATAAAAAACTAGAAGAAAAAGAATTCGAATATCCAATATCTTATGGAAGAAGCATACGATTTGGCGATACGAATGTTTTTCTACAATGGGGTTTAATTCATAGAGAACTTCCTATCGCTAAATTCAATAAATATATAAGCGGTGAAAATATATTTTTACCTGAAAATAGTACTTCCAGATTTATGCAAAATCCTTACGGTTATTATTCTTGCGGATTTAGCACAAGTTATTGGAAAGTTGATATAGTTGAAACAATAAAAAACAATAATATATTTGACTTTAATCGAGAACCATATTACAAAACTGAATTTGATTTAAGAAACCCAAAAAATGATCTGTTAAGAAAAGAAATTATGGCTGAATTTGGATTAGATTCAAGTTTAACTTACGAAGAAAATTGTAAAATAACTGGTACGGAAGCAACTATAAAAATATTAGACAAAGTAAAATAAATAAAAAAACGTCACCTAACAGCCACTACAACGGATTTGGGCATTTGGCTTAATGAAAAAATGGTCTTGTATTTGGAATGATTTGGCAAATCCGAAGAATAGGCTTAATTTAATCCCAAACCCGCTGTAGTGCCAGAACGTTATGCGCTAATTTTGCAGAAAACTGGAGAATTCAAGAACAATTGAAAAATGAAAAAATACAATCTTATTATTTTCGGGTTTTTAATTTGCATATTATTTAGTGGTTGTAACAGCCAAAAGGAATCCGAAGATGTTTACAATCAAAAAGCAAACGAAATAATTATTCAAATAATAAAGGAAAGTAGCTGTAATTGTTTGCTGGAAATCCCAAAAGAATCATTAATTGAAACTAGTATTGCTGAAAATCCAAGTTTCGATATTCGAAGTTTCCTGATAAGTGAATTAAGAACAGACAATAATACAAATCTTGATAGTTTAGCCAGCTTTTCAAAATTTTTTCGTTTAAATTTAAAAGCATTGGAAAAAAACAATATTAAGATTGTTACTTTAGAAAATCTTAAATCTGTAAAAAATGGTAAGGGAAACGAAATTTTAAAAATGTGCTCGAAAGGAATAATTTGTATCAGAAAACCAATCTTTGACAAAACATTTCAAAGAGCTGTAATTGATTATAGCTTTGCATTAACTTGCGGAAGAGTTCTTCCATTTCCAATTTATGAATTTAAAAATCAAAAGTGGAACCGTGTTGAAAGAAAAAACTACCGCTAACAGCCACTACAACGGATTTGAGCATTTGGCTTAATGGAAAAATGGTTTTGTACTTGGGATGATTTGGCAAATCCGAAAATAGGGCTTAATTTAATCCCAAAACCGCTGTAGTGCCAGAACGTTGGCAGTAATATTACCAAAAAATGAGTAACGAAAATCCAAATTTAAAACTTTTAAGTATTTCAGTAATTTATATTCTGTCTACAGTTTTTATGTGGATGCTGTCTAAAAATAACGAAAGTACTTCACTAGGTTATTTATTTATACTTGTAATCATTTGGGCTATTTTGACAATCGTTGTGGGATTCATAATTTGGAAAGACAGAATAAAAATAAAAAAATGGAATATATTAATTCTTATATTTTGTACACCTATTCCTTTTCTGTGCTTTCTTTCTGCAACTTCCAAAGAACAAGTTAGAGGAACTTGGGAATACAATAAAAATAATCATCGTATAAAAGAAATCTCATACGAAAACCGAAAGGAATATTCATCAAGTGTTGATGAAACTACAGAAGAATATCCTATTCCTGCAAATGAGAAATATCACCTTGACAGTATTGTTTATTATGGGAAAAATTCGAAAATAATTGAAACTAAACATTTCAAGTGAATAAAAAATACTACTGCCAACAGCCACTACAACGGATTTGGGCATTGGGCTTAATGGAAAAATGGTCTTGTACTTGGGATGATTTGGCAAATCCGAAAATAGGGCTTAATTTAGTCCCAAACCCGCTGTAGTACCAGAACGTTAGCAGTAAGTTTAGACAAATGACATCTAAAAAAAAAATAAATATTAACAAAATGGCAGAATATACGTTACCACATTTCGGAAAATTACCAATAGGAAATTTAGAAGAATATTATGATGTTGACATTGAATTCAATGGAAACGAAATTCAGATAGACCTAAATTTTGAAGACAAAATCATTGACACGCCAACAATGGATAAAGTAAAAAACTTTATTGGCAATATTGATAAATTTGACAAACTAAACAAAACATATATTCATAGTGATTACAGTGACGAGGATGGTGACACGGTAAAGTTTTACTTAGAACATCATCTTGAAGAAATTAGTAAAGACGAAATTTCAACACTCATAAACTTTGACGACTCATCAACAGAACCTGAACAGCAACTTTTGACAAAATTGAAATTAGTAAGAGTTGGACTTTATCCTCACGATGAAGATAATTTTGCAATATTTGATTACACAATTGGACGTGAATTGACCGACTATTTAGTTGTAATAAAGACTGACGAAAACGGAGAATTGGACTATATGACAATGGAAAGTTGAGAAAAACCTACCGCTAACAGCCACTACAACGGATTTGGGCATTTGGCTTAATGGAATAATGGTCTTGTATTTGGATGATTTGGCAAGTCCGAAGAATGGGCTTAATTTAGTCCCAAACCCGCTGTAGTGCCAGAACGTTAGCAGTAATATTCCCGTAGAAACAGAAATATAACTATGAAAAGACAACTTTTGATTATAACACTTTTTGTACTATTAAATTCTTGTTCAA
>NZ_QUNI01000036.1 GCF_003385115.1 Flavobacterium aquicola | reverse complement strand
CTTAATTGAAAAATGATTTTGTACTTGGAATGATTAGGCAAATCCGAAAATAGGGCTTAATTTAGTCCCAAACCCGCTGTAGTGCCAGAACGTTAGCAGATAGTGCGCCAAAAAAGAGAAAAAATTTAAGACTTAAAAATGAAGCAAATTTTATCAATTTTAATTCTACTTTTTTTGACCAATTGCGGTAAAAACATAAAAATGAAAAAATTTAATTCTGAATATAATTATTCTATAAACATTCCTGAAAATTGGAGCGAATATGAAGCAGATGAAAAAAACACAAATGCTTTTTTTGACACAACAAAATGGACAGGAAATTTACGAATAACTCCTATGAACTATGAAATTAAAAGTCCAAAGGAGTTTTTGAGTGAAATCTTGATTGAAAAAAATGGACAGAATATAGATTGGAAAAATGTCAGTGGAATTTATTATGTTGAAAACAACAAAAATGAAGAAATAAATTATTGGTATTTAATCGAAAATAACAAACTTTATATTTGTTCATTTACTATTGGAAATCTTAATGGGAAAATCGAAATAGAAGCTGAATTAATGAAAGTTTCGGAAATATTAAGATCAATTGAAACTAAGTAAAAGCACCATCTGCTAACAGCTACTACAACGGATTTGGGCAATGGGCTTAATGGAATGATGGTTTTGTATTTGGATGATTTTGCAAATCCGAAGAATAGGCTTAATTTAGTCCCAAACCCGCTGTAGTCCCAGAACGTTATGCACAACCTATGAAAAAACGAGACCTTTACTGGGTTACAACACCTCAAAATGAAGAAAACTGGTTTGTTGTAGCAAGCAGTAAAGAGACTGCTGAGAATTTTCATAATCAAGCGGAAGGATTTGATGACGATTATTCATCGGCTAAATTTATATGTGAAATTCCACTAAATCTTTTACAGGAGCACCATAAAATAAATGATGAAAATTGGCCAAATAATGAATTACTAAAGGAATTAGGTTTCAATTTAATAGAATATGATTTCCCTCGCATAGTTTTATTTAATGGTAAATTATTCTATGAGGGAAAAGGAAATTTAAAAATTATTGAAGAAATAGTCGCAAAGTATTGTGGGCTATATGTTATAAATGCATTTGGAACAAATAGATACAAAATTGGATTTACCAAAGATTTGAAATCTAGACTTCGCTCATTTAGAACTGCAATGCCCACAAAAGTAGATTTGATTTTCTATGTGTGGACAACAGATTACATTTATTTAGAAAAATTATTGCATAACGATTTTAAAGAAATGCGTGTCCGAGGTGAATGGTTCGAATTGAGTAATGACGATTTGTATATTTTGAAATCAACTCTGCAAGACTTAGATAAAAAGCATTTTCATTTCATCAATATAAAAAACATATTTGAAGGCACAAAATAGGCTGTGCATAACAGCCACTACAACGGATTTGGGCATTTGGCTTAATGGAAAGATGGTTTTGTATTTGGGATGATTTGGCAAATCCGAAGAATGGGCTTAATTTAGTCCCAAACCCGCTGTAGTACCAGAACGTTATGCGTCAGCCGAGCGCAACAAACCCTAAAATTTATATGAAAAAAATAAGCTTAATTTTACTTATACTCGTTCCATTTTTTTGCTATCCACAATTCGAAAAAGCTAATAATGAAATGATAAAAGAAACAAACCCTGACTTTGAAAATTATGAAAATTTATTACTTCAGGCAACAGATTACATTTTGAGTAGCACTCTTGATGTAAAAAAACCAGAATTTATTGGTGCTTCTAAAATAGTTGCTTTTTGGATGGATAGAGATACTTGGTTTGCAATACCCATAGGTACAAAATTTCATCAAACATTGAGTAAAGATAAGAATCAAAAATTCCTTAATATTATTTCAATGATTAATTATATTTTACATCAAAAAGAATCAAATCAAAGGTTACTAAAGAATAAACTTATCAAAGGGCAAATTTATAAAGACCAAGAAGATGTCCGAGAAGTACAACTTGAAGGTGCCAAAATATTTTTAACATACGCCATAAAGCCTGAAAACAAAATTACCTTGAGCACAGAAACCCAAATTTATTTGGAAGCATATAAAAATGGAACTTTAAAAGAAGAACTGTTGAAAAACTAAAGGCCGAACGCATAACAGCCACTACAACGGATTTGGGCATTTGGCTTAATGGAAAGATGGTTTTGTATTTGGATGATTTAGTAAATCCGAAGAATGGGTTTAATTTAGTCCCAAACCCGCTGTAGTGCCAAGACGTTATGCGAAATTTAATCAACTTTAATCTTTAAAATATGGCTCTACGATATAATTTACCCAATACTGTTATCAGTCCAAAAGATAATGTCTCGAACATTCGAGTTTTAATCGATACAGGAAATACTCATGGATCATTTTCAGTCGCCCGTATAGAATGGAACGGTGATGATGTTTTAGCTGTTCGATGGAATATAAATGAAAAGGAAGCCACTCACCCGGATAAAGTTAGTGGTAAAAACATCTGTTTGGGAGAACCAAATTCCCGAGGATATTCAACTTGGTTTGTTTTGCCTGATGATTTTCTAGCCGAACTTTTGAAGAATTCAAAACTAAATGCAGATATAAACCAATATTTAAAAGAAAAGTAATGTATAAAAGTCCTATGGAATACACCAAGGAAAATATTTCCGAGGTAATGAACAAACCAATAAAAATATTTATTGGAAAATGGGGTTCTGATGAAATATCAGAAGAAATTAATGGGGAAATCATTCGTTGTACAGTTGCAGCAAATCCACCATTTTTACCTGCGACCGTTCGTGTGAGAGTTGGCAACGGAGAAAGAAGTTTTAGCATTGCTGAAATTAAACGCTTTGAAGATATCTAAACTTCGCATAACACACGCTAAAATTCATGGCTAAACATTTGTCTTTCCGCGAGTTATTTTCTCACGAAAAAGCAGTATTTTCACCGAAACGACTCAGTTCGCTTTGTCGCCACGACTTCTAGCGCGAGACCGTTATGGGCAAGCTAAAAACGAAATTCAACAGAAAGAAATCTATATGAAATATCTTTTGCTTTTATTTAGTTCAATTATATTGTTTTCAGGCGAACACTTAAAAAAGAAAGTAATAGACAGAAACGCCAGAAAAAAAGATACTTTGATTTATTCTGCATCGGGAAAAATTTTAGGATCCACTTATCAAGCAGATTACAGAAGTAACTCAATTCTATATGTAATTAATTCAAAAAAAGATACAATAACTAAGCAAGAAGAAATAGGAATTGCTCCTAACTCATTGAAATTCGAGGATTTTAATAAAGATGGAAAGTTAGATATCAGATATGGTTATAACAGTAATTATTACTACGAAATGATTCTTTTGTTTGATTCCAACACTAAGAAATTTAAAAAAATTGAGAATGTTGACAGTCCTGAATATGCTTACTCTAAAAAAATTAAAAACACCGATTTATATTATTCATATTCTCCAAATGGTTGCGGAAAAAATAACTGGATAAGCTATTTATTTTCAATCAAAGATTATAAAATAATACCTAAAGGATTGATAGAATACCGACAATGTATAAATGATAAAAAAGGAATGTATGTGTTCAAAATCGATATTGAAAAGAAAATCTTGATTGATAAGGTAAATTTAAAAGAATCCGACAAAAAGAGTCTTGAGACACAATGGAATCTATACAGAAAGAAAATAGCCAGCCCATAACAGCCACTACAACGGATTTGGGCATTTGGCTTAATTGAAAAATGGTCTTGTACTTGGAATGATTTGGCAAATCCGAAAATAGGGCTTAATTTAATCCCAAACCCGCTGTAGTGCCAGAACGTTGGCGGTCAGCTTGAAAAACCGAAATCAATTATGAGAAAACTTTTTTATGCTTGTATTTTATTTTTA
>NZ_QUNI01000035.1 GCF_003385115.1 Flavobacterium aquicola | reverse complement strand
TACAGGTTTTAAATCTTCAAATTTCCAAATTGATTTAAGACTTTTTATTTCATAGAATCCATTTATTTTTGAAATTGTCTGTTTGTTTAATATAACCTGATTTTTAGACGAGACTTTTTTTGAAAATGTAGCGCAACTAACAAGTGAACTTAAAATTAAGAATATTAAACATATATTTATTTTCATTTCTTGCGTTTTTTTTGGAATAGATAGCCCATAACGTTCTGGCACTACAGCGGGTTTGGGACTAAATTAAGCCCTATTTTCGGATTTGCCAAATCATCCCAAATACAAAACCATCATTCCATTAAGCCAATTGCCCAAATCCGTTGTAGTGGCTGTTATGCGTAGTGCTTACTTTGCGGTGATTTCTAATTTTTTTAATTCTTTTTCAAGAAATTTAAATGTTACAGGTTTAGATTTGTATTCATCCAAATGCATTGAAAATGTTTGTTTTTTAGTTTCGGGCTTAGAATTATTAAATCTAGCTTTTTCTAATATTTCTATTAGTGTTATTTTTTTATCCTTAATTATTTGTAGTAATGTATTCCACGAAAATATATCAAGTATAAAAACGTTCTCAGGAGGTAAAAAATGACTGTCAATAGAGTTCTCAAATTTATCTTTTCCAATTTCGAATAAGTCATTAAATTGACTCCAATACAATTCTTTATAGGTAATTATTAATCCCCAATTTTCTTTAGTAGAATTAATTTTTTTTGAAACATTTAAAAGCTGTTTAAAATATGCTTTTAATATGGATTCTTTCAAAGAATTAAATATTATCTCATCTGTGGGATTTACTAGAGGAGTAGGTTGTATTTCAATAGCTTTACATTCAATAAAAACATTAAAATCTTCTAAATAAAAATCAATTAGATTAGAATTAATTCCTAACTTTTTTTTCAATTGGTTTTCATTGATGAAAGAAAACTTACTTTCCATTATTCCCAATTGAATATATTTTTCAAATCTATTTCCAAACTCCGTTGTGAAATTTTCATCATTAGATTTTAGATAATCATAAATAAAATAGTTTATACTATGATTTAAAACCCTTTCGTGTACCAAACGTACTTTATCATTGTATAGTTGAAAAGGATAAATTGTAAAAAAAGTTGTTTCTAAATGCTGTAGATTTTCTACCTTAACATTTCGTTTGTATTCATTTATTTTCTTATGAGATTGCATAGGGTCAAGAACAACCAATTCAAGAAAATTTGATATTTTTTCATTGCTTGTTAATTCTGCGCAAACGTTTAAAAAATCTATTTCTAAATAATCTTCAAAATTTAAGTTTGAGTCATCGTGTTTTCTTGAATTTACGTACAACCAAATTATTTGCATTATGTACAGAAAATCGAAAATAGAAAGACCGGTTTTTTCTTTAAAAGATTTCCCTATATCATATTTTCCACTTAAAGTTTCATAAAGATTTAATTGTATTGAAAACACCTCTTTTCGGACTATTTTTTGTAAATAGAATTGTTGCGAATAAAATATATGCATAGCAATATCTAATCTGCCAATTTTTATATAATTGCTTATATGTTCAGAATTAAAGTCTGTGATATTTTGTAGAATAACATTGAATTTCTGAGTAGTTAAAGCTTTTAAAGGATATTTTTCACCACCATATAAATATGTCCATTTCATTAAAAGAAATATAAACCAAATCGGCCCAAATTCATCTCGATAGTGATCTAGTAATCTGTAGCAATTATCTATTAAATCTTCTTTTCGGTGTTCTTTAATTCTATTTCTTATATACGAAAATGTAATTTCCATGCTGGTTTTTTCGTTTTTTGTGTCGCATTACGCATAACGTCCCGCTAGTAGGCGATGGTCGGGGCTAAGTTATCCTAATATTTCTGATAAACACAATTTTTCCAAGTACAAAACCATTTTCATTTAAGCCTAATTCCCGACTATTGCTTACTAGCTGTTGTAGGTAGTTTTTTTAGGCCTTACCATTTTGGAGTAACGCAAGAAACTAGTTTATTATCTTTAGTGGCACCAATATATCCATGCCCCTTTAAATAATAAAAATTAAACGTTCCATATGGCATTTTTGCTTCAATCTCAAGTAAATTTTCATATTCGCAAAAAGGAGTTTTTAATTTTCCATTGTATGAGATTAATCTATATTCACTTTTTTCACTTGCTGATTTCCATGAATGTCCTATTTCAAATTTTGGATCATATCTAATTGTTTCATTTTCGCAGCATGAATCGTATTGATAAATAATTTCATTTTCTTCTCTTAAATATAATAGATCTGAATTGGAATTATTCCATTCTTGCTTAAATTCCACATATGTTTTGCCATTAAATACTTTAGTTTCATTCTTTGTTTCAAAGTAAAAAGTATCATACCAAAGTATTTTCTTCTTATTTATTGCTAGAGAAAAATAACTAAAACCCTTTGATTCTTCACAAAATTTTTGACCTTCAAAAAGTTGCGAATAAGAAGAAGAACTAAAAAAGATTAAAATGAGTAGCAATATTTTTTTCATTATGAAGTTTTTTTTTAAAATTACCTACAACGTTCTGGTACTACAGCGGGTTTGGGACTAAACTAAACCCATTCTTCGGATTTGACAAATCATTCAAATACAAAACCATCTTTCTATTAAGCCTATTGTTCAAATCCGTTGTAGTAGCTGTTGTGCGTTCGGTTTTATTTTTTCGTTTCTTGTTTCAAAACTTCATTTACTATTTTTTCATACTCTTCTTTTGATTTCAAATCATATTTATTTCCACCAATTACATTAACTTCAAATCTCTCCCAATTTTCAATATAGACTTGAATGTTAATAGAAAAATCGGAATCCATTTGATTCACATTTTTTTTATTTACTTTATCAAATCCTGTGAAATAAACAGTATGTTCTCCTTTAACAACCTCTGTTATAAATATTGGAATATTATTTTCCAAATAAATTTGACATTTTCTGTTATATTCTATAAAGTTTTCTTTCCCATCGATTTCAATGTTTATTTTTTTAACTTCATTTTTATCATTCATTATATAAACTATAGTTGCATCAACATCCTTACTACAATCCCAACACATAGTTCCACTAAGTGATTTTTTATTAATTCGTTTTTCAATTTTTAAAACTTTTTTATCAATTGATTTGAATTTAGGCGAGCAACTATAATTGATTAAAATTAGTAGAAGTAAATATTTTATTTTTCTCATATTTCAATTTAGTTTTTTTCGACTTTCTGTTGCTCGAAACTGACGCACAACGTTCTGGTACTATAGCGGGTTTGGGACTAAATTAAGCCCATTCTTCGGATTTGCCAAATCATTCCAAATACAAAACCATTAAGCCAATTACCCAAATCCGTTGTAGTAGCTGTTATGAGCTGGTTATTTATTGCTTTAGTTCTTTTCAACTGCGTTTTCAATTGAATCTAGTTTTTTATCACTCATATTATGAATTTTATAATACCGATTCATCGCGTTATGATATAAATTACCTAATTGAGTTACTTCTGTACAGTATTCAGAAATTGATTTTTTTAATTTCAAGTTAATGCTAGGATTATTATCTGATACATCTTTAATTAATAAAGGTATTTCATTTTCTAATTCTTTAACTTTAGAAAGATAGTTGCTACTTACAATAAATATCTCTTCATCCTTATTGTCAATTTCTTTATTTTTTATACTTTTTAAACTTAAAGTAATTTGTTTGTTTATTTCTTTAGATAAACGTTCGATTTTTTCAACATTTTTAGTGTCAATATTTTTTTCCGTCCTTACTTCGTTAAGTAATTGAGATAAGCATTTATTTCTTTCATCATATACTTTAAATACATCAGAAACTGCTTTTAAAGCTATGTAGCAATTTTCATCTACGTTACTTTCACTCTTGCTTGAGTTGCAAGAAATAAATTGCATAATTATAAAAAGTAAAATAGTATATTTTTTCATTTAAAAGTAAATCTCTTTTGTATTCTTTTCGTTTGGTAACTAGCTCATAACGTTCTGTCGCTTGGCTTAGTGGCGGATGATTCAAGACCCAAGCCCAACAAAAATACACTAATTATTAAATTAAAAACCAATATGGACAAAA
>NZ_QUNI01000034.1 GCF_003385115.1 Flavobacterium aquicola | reverse complement strand
TGAGAATATCGATAAAGGAATCTTGCATTTATGTATAATTTTAAAATACAAAAATCTATATTTTAATATTTCTCCACAACAAAATGTTTTGATCCAAAAAAACCTACTGCATATTGTGGATTTTTTTAAATTGTTTTGAATCGATATTGGCAAACTTTTAGAATCGGGCAGTATTCACATTTTGGTGTTGGGCGGCAAATTTCTCTTCCCAAAAATGAAATTGCCATGCCAATTTCTCCCCAAATGTTTTTTGGTAAAATCTGCATGAGTAGTTTTTCAACTTTATTGCCGTCTTTTGTCTCGGGAATAAATCCAATTCTTGGAGTAACGCGGATCACGTGTAAATCGGCAATGATTCCTTCGGCAGGGACTCTGGCTTCACGCATAATGACATTGGCAGATTTTCGTCCGATTCCTTTTAAATCGGTTAGTTTTTCCATTGTTAGCGGAATATTTTTGTCTTCTTGAATTGTCTGTGCTATTTCAATTAACCAATTGGCTTTTGTGCCAAAATTTCGAACTTTAGAAATATAAGGAATTAATGCATCAACATTTGAAACGGAAAGGCTTTTCATGTCTGGAAAAATTTCAAATAGTGCTGGTGCAATTTTGTTGATATTGGCATCCGAATCTTGGGCGGAAAGAACTACCATAACAACCAGTTGATATAGGTTTTGGTATTCTAAAGGATGTTTTCGGTGTTTGTATTTTTCTAGAATTGGAGCTAGTTTAGTCTCCCAATCATTTGTTTTCCCAAATAAGTCCATTTTGATTTCTGATTTATGGTTAGCGGTAGCAATCGTCAAGTCAATCTGTGCTCTAAAATCTTATTTTTCAATATCTTTTATAAATTCGTCATATTCAGAATAAAATAGTTCTAGAGCATTCATTTTTTCATAGAAAAAATCAAATATTTCATCCCAATATTTGCGGTTACTCACGCTAATATTTAGTTTTTCAACCCAGATACGGCTTATTGTTTTCCCATTCTCAAGGGTATGATTTTTTTCGAAAACTAAATCTTTAACAAATTCTTCTTCGAGTATGTTTTTTAACGCTTCAAGCTTTTCGAAATATTGCATACGCAATTCGGTATTCCTCATTTCGATATCAATATGTACTTGGGCTTTAGTGTTTTCGACATAAAATTTAAACGAAAAATCTTTTATTTTAGTGTCATACAAAAGCCATTTCCGTGGATATTTTTGAGCAAAATCTACCCAGAATTCATGTTTAAGTTTTTGATTTTCTTCTTTACTGTACATATTATTGGGTTTTGAATGTTTAAAATTTGTTTGGCACTTTTTTCTAAAGTACATTTAGGTATTATTCTATTTGCAAAAATAACCTTTGATTATGAATTTTCAAGATTTTTTACAAATTGTTCCTCATTTGTCTGCTATGAGCCTTCCAGGAGAAGAGGCACACAATATTATGGTTCCGCAAGAGCGTCTTAGGATCATGAAAAGCCTAAATTTTGAAGAAATAAAACCAAAAAATGCTGGTGTAATGATGTTGTTTTATCCTAAAGAAGGCGAAACATATTTGGTTCTCATTGTTCGTAATTCTTATGAAGGAGTTCATTCTTCTCAAATTGCCTTTCCCGGCGGAAAATATGAAACGGATGATGTAAACCTTGAGCAGACTGCATTAAGAGAAACTTATGAAGAAATTGGTGTTCCTGCAGACAAAATTCAAGTGTTGAAAGCCTTTACTAAGTTATATATACCGCCAAGTAATTTTATGGTTTATCCTTTTTTGGGTATTAGTATGGATGAAATTACTTTTTATCCAGATGCAAAGGAAGTATCTAGTATTATTGAACTGCCACTAGCTGTTTTTTTAAGCGAGTCCATTGTTGTTAATGCCGAAATCAATACTTCCTACGCTAAATCAATTGCCGTTCCAGTATTCAAAATTGATGATCATATTGTTTGGGGAGCGACTGCCATGATGTTAAGCGAATTGAAAATTGTTTTGAATTCTATTATGAATCAAGTCAATTTTTGAGCGGTAGACGTTTGTTAAAAGAGTGCTCTTTTAATATTTAAAAAGGAAAAAAAATAGTAATTTTGCAGTCCCAAATCTTAAAATCAAAATAAACAATCTTATGGGATTATTTAAGCGAAATCCTTTTGGACATATACTATTTATAAAAAAATGGTTAATTAGAATCTTTGGATTTATCAGCCACAGACGTTATCGTGGTTTTAATGAACTGCAGATTGAGGGTTCTGAAATTATTAAAAATCTGCCGGAGACAAATGTTCTTTTTATCTCGAATCACCAAACTTATTTTGCCGATGTTACAGCAATGTTTCATGTATTTAACGCTAGTTTAAGCGGTAGAGAAGATTCCATAAAAAACGTTTGGTACATGTGGAATCCCAAATTGAATATGTATTATGTTGCAGCCAAAGAAACAATGAATGCAGGTTTACTGCCAAAAATTATGGCCTATGCTGGTGCAGTTTCGGTGGAACGTACTTGGAGAGCTAAGGGACAGGATGTGACAGAGAAGAAAGATGTTAACCCAAACGATACTGAAAATATTAAAATAGCCTTGGATGACGGCTGGGTAATTACTTTTCCGCAGGGAACAACAAAATCCTTTAAACCTGTCCGAAAAGGAACGGCTCACATCATAAAACAGCATAGACCTATTGTCGTGCCTATTGTAATTGACGGTTTCAGGCGTTCGTTTTGCAAGAAAGGACTCCGAATGAAAAAGAAAGGAATTCTGCAGTCACTTATTATCAAAGAGCCATTGGTTATTGACTACGATAATGATACGATTGACGAAATTGTCGAAATGGTAGAATATGCAATAGAACAGCATCCTTCTTTTCTAAAAGTAATTCCTGCAGAGGTTTTAAAAGAACAAGAGGAACTGAATAAAACCAGACAATGGGATTATTAAAATAAAAAAAAGAGACGTTTGTCTCTTTTTTTTATAAATCAATTTTTTTAAGCTCCATGTAATTGTTCTGCAGTCTCTTTAATAAAATTCCGTAGATTAATTTATAAACCAGCCAGAAAGCAAAGGTGAAAAAGGCTGTAGCAAAAATTAATACAATAAATGATATTAACGCAATATTCAGAGGCATTTCGGGATTTGCCACACCATTTTTTGAAGCTCCCTCCAGATAGCCTTCATAAAATAAATAACCGCCAAAAACGATAAAGAAGAAAGCAAAAAACGATAAGTTAAATGCAATATACTGCTTCACTACCTTTCGGGTTTTTAATATTGTCGAAATAAGTTTCTTTGTATTATCATCAACCGAAATCTTACGGTACATCGTATAAAATTTGAAAATAAAATACAGAACCACTGCATAAAAGATTGCTGTTGCAATGATATAGTATTCGTAGACGTCCAAATGCTTGATTAATTCCACATTCTTCTCATCATATTTGGTAAAGGACAAAATCAATCCCAATACCAGTCCTAATCCAAGTTCTATAATGCTTACAATAAAAATCCACTTCACTACCGAAGACGATTTTTTATGAATCATTTTGTAAATCTCGTTTTCCGAAACCTGTATAAAAGAATCTGCGTTCTTTTTCCAGTCTTTTTTTAATAAATCCAACTCTTTCATACGCCCAATGGATTTAAAATTTTCTTTAATTTCCCCTTAATTCGATTCATTTTTACCCTTGCATTCACTTCGCTAATTCCTAAAGTTTCCGATATTTCGGTATAATCCTTATCTTCCAAATACATAAATACTAATGCTTTTTCAATATCATTCAATTGATAAACTGCTTTGTACATCAGTTTCAATTGTTCCTCTTCTTCATAATTATATTCAATGTCGTGTGTAAAATGCTGTCTCCCTTCATACTCAACGGTTGCTATGTCGCGCTTACTTTTTCGATATAAAGTAATGGCCGTATTCAGGGCGACTCGATATGCCCAAGTCGAAAATTTACTTTCTCCCCTAAATTTTGGAAAAGCCTTCCATAACTGAATCGTGATTTCCTGAAACAAGTCCTTGTGCGCATCTTCGCCAGATGTATATAATCGACAAATCTTGTGGATTATATTCTGGTTTTGCTGCAGTTGCTTAACAAAAGAAGGTTCTAGATTTTCACTCATAATGCATTAGTACGACTCCAGTACATTTTGTTACAAACGATTTTTTTATTCTTAATAATCAGGAGCAGAATTTTTTTATTGGTCTCAGATTCGGGTTTAAAACCCTGCAATTTATTGCAGTACTTTAGTAATGCGAAAAAATCTTTACCTTTAGATTATGAGCACAGATTTAAGAAAAGGTTCGCAT
>NZ_QUNI01000033.1 GCF_003385115.1 Flavobacterium aquicola | reverse complement strand
TGTTAATCCTGATATCTTTTCTATGCGTCTACGTGCTTTCATAAAGTGTCATATAACGTTCTGGCACTACAGCGGGTTTGGGACTAAATTAAGCCTATTCTTCGGATTTGCAAAATCATCCCAAATACAAAACCATCTTTCCATTAAGCCAAATGCCCAAATCCGTTGTAGTGGCTGTTAGGGTGTGTAGCTTGACGATTGCTGAGCACGAACGAATTGTCGTTCCAATTATCGATTCCAATTGCGGAAGTTTTCCACCTTTCGATTTCCGCTCCAATTAGTTTCTGCTTTTTGGAGACAAAGATTGAAAAAACGATAATTAAACCTCAAAAAAAATAGACAAAAAATTCCGCTTTCGGTTTTCCATAAAGCAGTTCACGTTTCTTTGTCCGCAACAATTAAGTCTCAGATTTCGATTCCAATTTCAGTTTAGATTTCGGTCAGCTCAGTTTCTGCTTTGTGATTTATTTCCCGAACTAAAGTTTCTGATTAAAAGCGACTGTTGATCGTCAACCGCTATACACCCTAACGTTCTGGTACTACAGCGGGTTTGGGATTAAATTAAGCCCATTCTTCGAATTTGCCAAATCATCCAGATACAAAACCATATTTTCATTAAGCCAATTGCTCAAATCCGTTGTAGTAGCTGTTAGCTGATGGCTTTTTATTCAATTTTTTCGTAATGTAAATTTTTAAATTTGATTGATAATTCTGAATTTGAGTTCTTCTTATTGATCCAATTTTCATTTTTATCGGTTGAAATTATTGGGTCGAAATCAATTAAATAGAATTCATTTTCTTTTCCAATATAGGTATCCATTATCATTCTGTCATATTTAACAAATCTAAAATCTTCAATATCGGAAAATTTTATTTTTATAATTTCTCTTGTATTTTCTTTGAGACGATTAAAACAACTGATTATTAAAATTACTTCCGATATTCCACTTTTAAAAGTATTATTACTCAAATCAATGTTAGATTTATATTCAACATTAAGAATAAGAGCATCTCCAAAGTCTTGATAATTTTCAATTAATTTTTCTGTCATATTTTGTTTTTTCAGGATATGTATTTTATTATAAATCTTTGAAATCTAAATTTCTGATTTCAATGTTTTTTTCTGTGATTCTTTTTAAGCTATCAGCTAACGTTCTGGTACTACAGCGGGTTTGGGACTAAATTAAGCCCATTCTTCGGATTTGCCAAATTATCCAAGTACAAAACCATCTTTCCGTTAAGCCAAATGCCCAAATCCGTTGTAGTAGCTGTTAGGCATTCGGTTCTTTATGCGCAATATTTCGATTTAGTTTCTGTACAGTTTTTAAGTCAGATTGAACAAATTTTCAAGACAAAGCTCGTCAAAAATAACGAGCAATGTTCTTAAAAAAGAAAGATAATAACTAAGTCTAGCTTAATTATTTTTTGGCTTCACATACAATTAAGTACACGAATGCTAAAGTAATAATTGTTTCCATGTTATCTCAACATTAAAAGTTAAACTCAGATTATCTCAGTAGGCGAGATGCCTAAAAAAACCTCGTTTATAACCTAAACGAGGTTTTAATCATGATAAAAATAAATTGTTCAATTTATCAAAAATTGAAATTGATGTTTCAATAAAAATTGATAATTCTCTCTTTCATAATATCGATTAATTTCTCAATATTCTCTTCTGTTCCTTCTATGGTTAGTAAGTATCCATTTCTGTTTAGATTCAGTTTAGGAAATATTAAAAAATCAAAATCAGCATTATTAAAAAAGGAACGGACAGATTCCGTTTGTTCGTTGTCAAATTGTATTTCTGTAATCATCTTTTAAAATTCATTTATTATGAAAAACATTTTTTTTCTGCGTCAGTTCGGCAGAACTGATGCCTAACGTTCTGGCACTACAGCGGGTTTGGGACTAAATTAAGCCCATTCTTCGGATTTGCCAAATCATCCAAACACAAAACCATTTTTCCATTAAGCCTAATGCCCAAATCCGTTGTAGTGGCTGTTACTAGCCGTTATTTTTATCGGTTATTATTTCTACAGTAGGTGTGCTTCCATCACGGTTAACACCTTTCGGGTCTTTGATTATAATATTTATTTTCAAAACGCAACTTCGTTCAATTTTATATTCGGAAAGTCCATTAATTAATAAACCATTAATAACAACATTTACGCTTTCAGAATTTTTTACAGATTAGTTATTGGATTTGATTTCTTCAATGAATTTCTGAAGAGTTAATAAAGAAGTTTTCTTTTTGCGAGTAATTAAATAAGCACCAATTGAACCGCTATGTACTTCTGCAGATTTACCAAAATAGGTTTGTATTTTCTCTATATTTTTTGGATCTAAAAAGGTTTTATTCATATCTATTTCTTTTCCTTCCATATAGAATTTTCCAATTTCACCAGTTAGACTTTCAGATATAAAAATCTTTTCGCGAGGAGTTTCTTGTGAAAAAACATTCAGAGAAAATAATACAAATAGTGAGATAAATATCTTTTTCATCATTCTGTTTTTGGATATGTCATTTTTATAATGGCTAGTAACGTTCTGACGCTTGGTTGGGGACTAAATTAAGATTTATGTTTCGGTTAAACACTATTTTTCCAAATACAAAACCATCTTTAAATTAAGCCTAAAACCCCAATCTCGCCAAACGGCTGTTACTAGCCGTAATTTTTCGTTATAATAAATTCCATATTCCATTTACGAGTTCTTTTCCTAAAATAATGATTAAAAGAACTGATATTATGAATGAAATTCCAAAAATTTTAAAATAATCTAAATGGGTTTGATTCATTGTTCTTCCGATTATTATTGCCGATATTCCTCCAATTGCTGTCAAAAGTATGACGCATAAAGTTGCCCAGATAAAATAAAATATATTAAAAATAGAATTTAATCCGTCTTGTCCTTCTGCGTAACAATTTAAGCTTAACAAAATAAGTAGAGAGATTAAAAACGTTAGTTTCTTTTTCATTATATCTTTTGTTTTTCTGATAATTAAAGAATCAATCAGGATTTTTACGGATTCTATATTATGGCTAGTAACGTCTTGGTACTACAGCGGGTTTGGGACTAAATTAAGCCCATTCTTCGGATTTGCCAAATCATTCCAAATACAAAACCATTTTTCCATTAAGCCAATTGCCCAAATCCGTTGTAGTAGCTGTTATATGATGGTTATTTTTGTCGAAAGTACGATTTTAATAGCTAATTTTTCAATCCTTTAATTTTTAAAATTCTATTTAAAATAATTCCAAAATAGGAAGTTAAGACAATTATTAGAGCCAAAACTATTTGCCAATATTTTGAACTATTTTCATCAAATATTAATTCGAATTGTGGGATTTGTATTAAAGTCAAAATTAAGATTAGTGTAGTAAAGAAAACAAATGACTTTAAATTTCGGCTTTTGGATTTAGGATTATATCCCATTAATATTTCTTTTGTATAAATAAGTAATATTCCAAGTGTGAAAATATTTGGAATGATAAGATTCCATATTGTGTATTTACTCGTTACAATATTTCCAAATGTAAAATTGAGAAATGTTATCCAACTAAAAATATAAATAGTAATTAGAATAAATACAATCCAAATTGCTTTAAGTGAAAATTCTAAATTAATTGTTTTCATTTTTTTGCTATTATGGTCCAATTTCACCCAATTTTCAAGTTTCTACTTTTCATATTCCTATTTTCAAGTTTTCGCTATTAAACATCAACTTTTTAAAAACTCGAATTCAGACTTTCGCTTTTCAATTTTTATACGCAACTAAATGCGTGATTTTCTTATGATTTTCGTTAGCGTATTTTCGGCGATAACTATCATATAACGTTCTCGCGCTACAAGCAGTTTGGGACTAAATTAAGCCTTGTCTTCGGATTTGCCAAATCTTCCAAATACAAACCAATTTTTCCATTAAGCCAAATACCCAAATTGCTTGTAGCGTGTGTTACCAGCAGTATCTTACGATATCCAGGTATCTTCAATTTTTACTACTTTCCATTTTGCATTAATCTTTTTCAGATAAACTTTGTAACCAAGTCCACAATTTACACCACATCTATATGAAACTTCTAAACTTCCATTTTCTTTGGCTTTATCAAATGTTATATAAGAAAATGACATTACTCCAATAAACTTTTTATATTTTTCTGTCCAGTTTGTATAATTTTCAACATTTGGCAATTCCTTAAAATCTTTAAAAATGAATTTTTTGGTATTGAGTTTTTCGACAGCTCCAAATCTTCTATCAACCGCAACAATTAAATCCAAAGTATCCTTTTTTATCGAGTCCCTTTCTGCTATAAATTTTGGATCGTTCTCTTCTGCTTTAGTTGGAATTCTTGTATAGATTCTTTTGTCTGTATATGTTGAATCAACAATATTTATAAAAACTTGTTTGAATACGTTTTGTTCAAACTCATCGGCAGACATTTCCTTATCTGGCTCAGTATTTTTACACCCAATTAGCGTTAAAAATAAAAAAATTAGAATTTTTGTAGTGTGTCTCATAATATTGCTGGTAACGTTCTGGTACTACAGCGGGTTTGGGACTAAATTAAGCCCATTCTTCGGATTTGCCAAATCATTCAAATACAAAACCATTTTTCCATTAAGC
>NZ_QUNI01000032.1 GCF_003385115.1 Flavobacterium aquicola | reverse complement strand
ATACTTAGACAATAATGATTTGCACCGATGCAGGCAGTACCTCTTTAAAAAAATTACAAATCTTTTTGATATGTAAGAAATAATTTTAAATTTGTCCAAAGCGAATAAAAATAAAAACGCATAAATAAAACCACAAAACATTCGCATAATATGCCAATTAGGAACAAAATGTGTTGGTTTTATGCGTGTATAAGATAGTTAGTGGCAATTTAAAAATACATTGTAAATGAAATATGATTTATTACATACAGAAATCTATCAAACTCCATGTCCTGAATGTAAAGCAATTTCATTTCCAATCACCAATGAAAATTTATCAAATTATTTTCATGGAATCGTAATGAAATGCCCAAAGTGTGATACTAAACTTGATTGGTGGTCGCTCCTTCTGAGACATTTTGATTGGGATTTTCCTTCTTATACTTATGCAATAGTTGGAGGTTATACCACAAGTTTGAGAATTTACATGAAGGCTGGGGAAATTTTCATTTTAGATTTAGAAAAAATTGGAATTCCTAAAGAATCCAAAATTTTGCAAACCAGTTATACACCGAATGGTGAAGGATTATTTCCAGTAGAACTACATGGAAACACACCAGTAAGGCATTATATTCCCAATATAATTAATTTATACGGTAGACAATTTGGAGAACCAGAAGAAGAAACTCCTGTCGCTGTACAAATTAATTGGGCTGAAAAATCTGCAGAAAACGAAATTTGGGAAAATATAATTAGCGCAGTAGAAGCTTTTACGGCAAAGAACTATAATGCGTGTGTTATTCCTTCCAATGTTTCCGTTGAATCAACGTTGAATAATTTAATGACAAAATATTTTTCTCCTTTTGCTCCTAAAGACAAAGTGGAAGACTTTTTAAGTAATGGAGCAACTTATAGCTATCAATTAAATATTTTGCTTCCATTAGTCGCTCATAATTCAGATTTTCCAAAAATGCCTGATAACATAAGAGGAAGCCTAAACAGATTAAGAGGTTTAAGGAATTCATTAGCTCATAGAGGTAAAACGGCAAAGCAAATTGACAAAAAAACAATATCGGAATTGATATGTTCTTCTGCATTTGGATTATCCTATCTAAATTTACTTCAAGAAAGAATTGATAAACGCGAGATAAACTGCCACTAACAGCCACTACAACGGATTTGGGTATTGGGCTTAATGGAAAGATGGTCATGTACTTGGAATGATTTGGCAAATCCGAAGAATGGGCTTAATTTAGTCCCTAACCCGCTGTAGTGCCAGAACGTTAGCAGACATTAACAGAAAATATCGTGAAAAAAAGAAAATACTATTATTATCTACCAAAAGAATATTGGAAAAAGCACGATTATTGCGAGTTCTTAATAACTCAAATTGAAGATTTAATACTAAATAAAGTATTTGAAGATTTACATACACAAACTATAAAATTTCCTGATGAATATAGTGAATTAATAAAAAGTATTGATGAAGAAAGTAATCATTTATTTGATTTTCTTGAAGAACATAAATTCACAGATGAATTAAATCATATTGTTCGAAATCAATTACTGCAAGGTTTAATTAGAGAAACCTGTTATTCAATTCAAGAAAGTTTATTATGCTCATTAAAAATGAGAATGACTGTTAGTTTTACACTCCTGCGAAAACCTTTCCTTGAAATACTTATTGTTTTAATGAGAATGTTAAATGATAATGATTTCATCGAAAATTTTAATAATACTGAAAACTTTGACCCCATAAAATCGACGCCAGAACAGAAAAAAATATTAATTGAAAAGACAAACATATTTTTCTACGACAAATATAATTGTACTGATGTATTTGAATATATATTTGATAAAAACCAAAGTGATAGCATATTTAACATAACAAATAATGCTATACATCTATTTACAGACAGAAACCCAAATAACAAAACAGAAAAGCAAAATCTTAATTTTATATTTAGTACTTATGAAAACACCGAATCTCAATGGGAATATATCTATGAAACATTACCTATGATTCTAAATTTTCTAACAGACTTAATTGATTTACTTGTATTGAAATGTACATCTATTGAACAAAAGGTTTTTACTAATAGAATAAATAAAAGAGAGAAATTGAGAAAATTAAATAACGTCTGCTAACAGCCACTACAACGGATTTGGGGATTCGGCTTAATGGAAAGATGGTTTTGTATCTGAATGATTTGGCAAATCCGAAGAATAGGCTTAATTTAATCCCAAACCCGCTGTAGTGCCAGAACGTTACAGGATAGTTGAAAAAAGAGCATTTCAATTAAAATCAGGTTTTTTAAAAAACGAATTGTTGCGCAGAAAACCGAAAATACAGAAACTTAAAATTGGTTTTTTAAGTTGGAGTTATAATCTGAAATTCGAAAAAACAGAATTTGATTATTGCAGTTTCTAAATTGAATCTGAAATACAGAACTTGAAAAGCGAACTTGAATATTGGAGTTTCTAAATTAAATCTGAAAAGCAGAAACTTGAATTTTGGAGTTAATAATCGCAAATGCGAAAACTGAAACTTAAGACTTCGGGTTTTCTAATTGAAACGAAACAATCGTTTTGAATGTGAAATTGAAACGAAAAAAGGGAATAAAATTTAGCCAATATTTGGGCAAGAATTAGGTTTTAATCGGCCAAGATAAGGCTTGAAATCGATCAATAATAGGAATATCAGTAGGCAACAACCATCCTGTAACAGCTACTACAACGGATTTGGGCAATTGGCTTAATGGAAAGATGGTTTTGTATTTGGATGATTTGGCAAATCCGAAGAACGGGCTTAATTTAGTCCCAAACCCGCTGTAGTACCAGAACGTTAGTGGCAAGGCTACAGCAGAATAAATAATCAAATACAATTTTCAAAAGAAGAATGGAAATTATTTCAAACCAAGATGAAACACAAAATTATGATGTCGCACTTTCATTTGCTGGAGAAGATAGACCTATAGCAAAAAAAATTGCTGACGAATTAACAAAACAGCATTATAAGGTTTTCTATGATGAATACGAACAAGCTAGTTTATGGGGTAAGGATTTATATGCACATTTAAATGATGTGTATAAAAATCGAGCAAGATATTGTTTGATGATTATTTCCGAGAATTATTCTAAAAAAGTTTGGACATCACACGAAAGAAAAGCCGCTCAAACAAAAGCTTTCCTGAATAATAAAGAATACATCTTACCTTTAAGAATAGATGAAACCGAAATAGACGGATTAAATGAAACTGTTGGATATATTGATTTAAAACAAGTTGGTATAGAAAAAGCTATAGACTTACTGAAACAGAAATTGAACTCATAAAAACTTCTGCTAACACACGCTACAAGCAATTTGGGCATTTGGCTTAATGGAAAAATTGGTTTGTATTTGGAAGATTTGGCAAATCCGAAAGATAACGATGATTTAATCCCAAACTGCTTGTATCGCGAGAACGTTAGGTGCAATTATACAGACAAAATAAATCAATAGATATATGAACGAAACAACCGAATTATTAAATGATTATACAAAGCAAAAACACATTGATATACTTTATTCTAACATTACACGTATAAATTTTAATATCAAACCAATAACTAGCGAAAATTGGATAAACGAAACTAACATACCTTATATTGCTACTTCATATTTATTAGACTCATATAGCTGTTTACATGATAGACCTGACATGGCTTTTACATTTTTATGGAAATCTATAAATAATTGTTATAAAACATTAGGGATAAACAAAATTCTAAACAGTACTGATCCCAATATTCGTTTATCTGATGCCTTAGGCATAGATTACCTTATTGATGAGATTAATAATAAAAAAAATGATGTAGTTTCTGTTAATTATAATATAATTAGTCTGATAAATGAGTATGCTAAAGTTATTCCTTTAAAGCCCTTCAAATTTTTAAGTAATCAAATTTTGAAAGGTTATGTAATGGAAGAAGCCGGAATACCAAATCTTTTAATTGGTAGTACATATTCCTCTTTTAAAAAATCCTATCCCGATATATATCAAAAAATAGTTAATACTTATGGACAATCTTATAAGGCAATATCTAACCCTACAGTTATTGACCAAAAGGTTAATTTAGGTATTACTGATTTAAAGAAAAGCAAATCAATACCAAAAAGTTTAGCAGAAAAACTAAAAGATTTGTTTGAAAATAGAACAACAACAGTTCAAAATTCAGGAGGAGCCAACTCCTACACACTAAGTATTACAGATGATAAGATAATGATTCGTTTATTAATTAAAACATTATTGTATTCTATTAGAAATAATAGTGTCCATGGAAATTTAGTTTCAAGATTAAATAGTGACTATGTAAATAACGAATCGCTAAAAACTGCAATTAATATTTACTTTCTAGGACATATGTTTCTTTCCTTAGCTCTCTATGTAAATAATGAAATTGCAATTGCCGATTTAAAAACAAATGAAGAGAATTTAAACATTTTGAAACAAATAAATAACTGCACCTAACAGCCACTACAACGGATTTGGGCAATTGGCTTAATGGAAAGATGGTTTTGTATTTGGATAATTATAATTTGGCAAATCTGAAGAATGGGCTTAATTTAGTCCCAAACCCGCTGTAGTGCCAGAACGTTACAGGAGATTTTACAGCCAATTCGTGCCGAATTGACGCTTTCATTT
>NZ_QUNI01000031.1 GCF_003385115.1 Flavobacterium aquicola | reverse complement strand
TAATAGAAAAATGGTTTTTATTTGGATGATTTGGCAAATCCGAAGAATGGGCTTAATTTAGTCCCAAACCCGCTGTAGTGCCAGAACGTTAGGTGTAATTTTAAAAAAAAATGGCGAAACCAAAAATTGATTTAGAAAATCCTATTGTAAAAATAGCGTTTGAAATTCTAGAAAAACAAACCAAAATTGCACTTGAAACTCCACAAGATGTTGAAAAAGCAGTTATACCCATCTATGCAATTCCAAAAGCAAAAGCACATCAAAAACCAAAAACTAAAGCTGAACAATTTGGCTCTGGAGTTTTAATTAAAATAAAAAATCAATATTTTATTTTATCTAGCACTCATCTATTTGAATCATTTGAAGGGTTTGTTTTACAAACTGGGATTGGTGATGGTTCACTAATTGAACAAATAAGTGGTGAAAGATTTTCATCAGGTAAAATTGAAACACCCTACTCAAATTATTTAGACGCAACTGTTTTTCACATTCAATCTGATATAAGTGAAAATCTAAAAAATTTGGCAATAAGTCTAGAAGATTTAGAATTTAATGATGATGACAAAAAGGTTCAGCCAATTTATCTAACATCTGGATTTAGAAATAAAAAATCAAATACAGAAGGTAATCAAGTTTATTCTAAAAGGGAAGCATATTCATCTCTTGAAGTAGACAATGAAACATATGAAATTTATAATATTGACCATATCCCACAATTTGTTACTGCTTATGAAGACGATATTTTAGTTGATGGTCGTTGGCAAAAATCACCAATTCCAAGAGGTTTTAGTGGCGGAGCAGTTATTAAAATTGAAGGCACAAACATTCGTAATCCTCTTTCAAAAATTAAGAAAACAAAACAAAAATTAAAAGCTATTATTACTGAACAACATAGAGAAAAAAACAATAAACCTGAAATTTTCAAATAAAAAACTACACCTAACAGCTACTACAACGGATTTGGGCAATTGGCTTAATAGAAAGATGGTTTTGTATTTGAATGATTTGGCAAATCCGAAGAATGGGCTTAATTTAGTCCCAAACCCGCTGTAGTACCAGAACGTTATGCGGGAGTTGTGCCGAAATTACGCAGACAAATCCAATTTGGAAATGAAGTTTTGTAACTCGCAGAAACTTAAAAAAGCGGAAGCGTGACAATTGGAATCGCCAACAGAAACTTGAAAAATTGGAATCTGAAAAACAAAGCGTGAAAATCAAAATCTGCCATCAGAAACTTGAAAAGCTTTGCGAAACATTGAAAAGAAAATTAATAACAATAAGTTGAAAATTGCGAACCGAAAAGCAGAAGCGTGAAAATTGGAATCTGCCAACAGAAGCGTGAAAAATTTGCGGTTAAATTGTAATTTCGCCAAAACAACCCCCGCATAACAGCCGTTACACGAGATTTGGGCATTAGGCTGAATTTAAAAATGGTCTTGTATTTGGAAGATTTGGCTAATCCGAAAAATAGGCTTAATTTAATCCCAAACCTCGTGTAGCGCCAGAACGTTATGTGCTAGTTGTGCCGAAAATACGCAGAAGGAAATCATTAGAAAATATACGTTTGTTTGCGTAGAAAACTTTCAAAACAGAAGCGTGAAAGTTGGAACGTGCCAACAGAAACGTAAAAAGTTTTGCAGTTAAAATCGTATTTTCGGTAAAACAACCAACACATAACAGCCGTTACACGAGATTTGGGCATTAGGCTTAATTTAAAAATGGTCTTGTATTTTGAAAATTTGGCAAATCCGAAGAATGGGCTTAATTTAATCCCAAACCTCGTGTAGCGCCAGGACGTTAGGCGTCAGTTTAACAAAACGAAATCAAGAATATGGTCGATAGAGAAAGAAGAAAAAAATTAGCATATCATCTTAGACATTTATCTATTGGATTAATAAGTAATGACGAATTTGAAGACTATATAACAGATGATGTGAGTTTTGGTTGGCTTCCAGAACAATACTATAGATCTAAAGAAGCTAAATTTGATGATGGGATAATCCAACCAATACTTGAATTAAGTTGGTGCTTATACAGCGACTTAGAAGAACAGAAACTAAAAAGCAAAAACAAACTTTCAGAAGAACAATTAAAAGAAATAGCTAAATATATTTTGTTCTTAAATTCTGAGATTGAATATCAATGGCCTTATTTTGACGCAATAAATCCAACAATTAGGTTTTCATTTAGCGAACATATTTCCAATCTATTATCCTTTGGAAAATATTATAAAAACAAAATGGATGAAAAAGAAAGAGAACTAGTTGAAATGAAAAAAAGTGGAGATTTTGATTATTGGCCATTTATAAATAAAGAACAATACGAAGAACAACTAAAACATCATCCGTTTTTAGTGGAAAGAAAACCGAACGCCTAACAGCTACTACAACGGATTTGGGCAATTGGCTTAATGGAAAAATGGTTTTGTATTTGGAATGATTTGGCAAATCCGAAGAATGGGCTTAATTTAGTCCCAAACCCGCTGTAGTAGCGGGACGTTAGCAGTAATCTAAAAAAAAACTGAATGGAAATAGAACTTTCAGAAGTCAAAAAACTAATTGACCATCACAAAAAAGAGAATACTGAATTGGGTAAAATAATACTTCCTATAATCGAAAAATATAATTTACCCGATAAAGAAATTCTCGAAGTCTGTCAAATTGGAAAATTTGTTTATAAAATAAACTCTGAAATTAAAATTTTAGAAAAGCCACAACCACCAGATCCCGATTTCATAATTGAATATCAATCTAAAATTATTGGACTTGAGCATACTAGAATTTTTACTGAAAACGTAATAAATTACAACAAAGCAAATTCATTAATAAAATATTCTGAGAAACTTTATTCTTCAAATTTTCCAGATGACAAACTATTTGCTCAAATTTTCATTGTTGACGATAAAATAGAATACAAAGAAACCGAAAAGAGAAATTTAGCAAATGAAATTGTAAAATATATTCACAACTTATCTAAAGGAATTAATGAAAATAAACCTTCATTTATTTCCAAAGTAAAAATTTCAATTCATTCTCAATTAAGTTTTTCCTACAATGAAAAAAACTGGCAAGGTCCATATTTGACTCAAACTCGCCTAGAAAAAGAAATAAGAAAAAAAGAACACAAAATAAAAAACTATAAATCTGGTAATAAACAAATTTCAGAATATTGGCTTGTCTTATTTATCGGCTCACTTTCTTCTGTTTCTTTCCAATTTGATGAAAATGAAAACTACGAAACTGAAACAGAATTTGACAACGTATTTTTAATGACAGATTTTGATGCTGAAATAATAAACGTAAAGAAATAGACTACTGCTAACAGCCACTACAACGGATTTGGGCAATTGGTCTTAATGGAAAGATAGTTTGTATTTGAATGATTTGGCAAATCCGAAGAATGGGCTTAATTTAGTCCCAAACCCGCTGTAGTGCCAGAACGTTGGCGGTAATGCAAACAGAAAATATGGAAAACGAGAAAATATCAATTGAAAATGGAAAGTGGTATATCGCTGAAATAATTGAAAAATGTGAGCCCGTAAACCGAAATGAAGCACAAGAATTGCGTCGAGTTAAAACTTGGGGAAATTTCCATATAATTAAAGCCGAAACTCCAAAAATAGCATACGATAAAGCTGTTAAAATTGGAAAGGAAGCAGAATTTAAATTCACTAACTCTGACAATGTAGAAATGGAATGGATTTTTATTGGAATCGGAAATCTTATTCCAATCTACGAAGATATTGAAGATGGAAGTGAAATAATGTGGGAAAACTATGGTGA
Source organism: Flavobacterium aquicola (assembly GCF_003385115.1). Taxonomy (GTDB): domain Bacteria; phylum Bacteroidota; class Bacteroidia; order Flavobacteriales; family Flavobacteriaceae; genus Flavobacterium; species Flavobacterium aquicola. The sequence continues at coordinate 942 of NZ_QUNI01000031.1, read as the reverse complement.
TATTAGCAACAGAAGAGCGATGAGATTTCCAATTAGTGAAGAAAAGCTTTTACCAGAACTAAAAGAAAAAAAGTAAAACCATTGTAAACAAATGCACTACCGCCAACAGCCACTACAACGGATTTGGGTATTTGGCTTAATGGAAAGATTGTTTTGTATTTGAATGATTTGGCAAATCCGAAGAATAGGCTTAATTTAATCCCAAACCCGCTGTAGTGCCAGAACGTTATGCGTCAGTTTAGACCAATAGAAACCTAAAAGAAAAAAGGAAAATGTAATGAGAAAAATATTTCCAGTAATAATAGTAATTTCAATTTTCTGCTTTATGGTTTATAACTCAAAGACGGAATATTACGAAAAAAGCATAGAATTTAGCAAAAGTACTTTTAGTGGAGAAATTCTAAAAATAACAGAAGGAAGAGGGAACAAAATATATTATGAAAATGATAAATATTTTTATGATAGTAATTGTGAAGGATTAGAAATACAAGTTGGTGATGTAGTTCGAAAAAGTATTGGCGAAATTATAGTAATGAGAAAAGACTCAAATGGGAAATATGTTGAAGTTGGAAAACAAATAATTAAAGAACCAAGTAAAAGTTATTTTAATTATTTTTTTGGAATTTAATCTAACAAAATAATAAAATCAATTCTTATTATTTCATCAATACTGTTATAGAACATAAAACAGAATTGGATTATTCAAACATCATTGAAAAAGCAAAACTAGCAGAATTGGAATTAACTGCAACTAATATAAAACCGAACGCATAACAGCCACTACAACGGATTTGGGCAATAGGCTTAATGGAAAAATGGTTTTGTATTTGGATGATTTGGCAAATCCGAAGAATGGGCTTAATTTAGTCCCAAACCCGCTGTAGTGCCAGAACGTTACAGGAGATTTTACAGCCAATTCGTGCCGAATTGACGCTTTCATTT
>NZ_QUNI01000030.1:0-3173 GCF_003385115.1 Flavobacterium aquicola | reverse complement strand
GATTGGTACAATAAGCAAAATAAGGGCGTATGGGGGATGCCTAGGCTCTCAGAGGCGATGAAAGGCGTGATAAGCTGCGAAAAGTTACGGGGATCTGCACACAAGACTTGATCCGTAAATACCTGAATGGGGCAACCCGCTATGTTGAAGACATAGCACACCGATAGGTGGGCAAACCCGCTGAACTGAAACATCTAAGTAGGCGGAGGAGAAGAAAACAAAAGTGATTCCGTAAGTAGTGGCGAGCGAACGCGGATTAGCCCAAACCAGTGCTGTTACGGCAGTGCTGGGGTTGTAGGACCACGGCATTTTATGTACAAGGAACCAGAAGTTGCTGGAAAGTGACGCCATAGAGGGTGATAGCCCCGTATGGGTAACAAGTATAATAGATAGTGGTATCCTGAGTAGGGCGGGGCACGTGAAACCCTGTCTGAATTTGGCGGGACCATCCGCTAAGGCTAAATACTCCTGAGAGACCGATAGTGAACCAGTACCGTGAGGGAAAGGTGAAAAGAACCGTGAATAACGGAGTGAAATAGATCCTGAAACCATACGCTTACAAGCGGTCGGAGCCCTTTTGTGGGGTGACGGCGTGCCTTTTGCATAATGAGCCTACGAGTTAACGTTGCTGGCAAGGATAAGTGATTAAGTCACGGATCCGTAGCGAAAGCGAGTCTGAATAGGGCGCTTTAGTCAGTAGTGTTAGACGCGAAACCGTGTGATCTACCCATGGGCAGGATGAAGCGCTGGTAACACAGTGTGGAGGTCCGAACCGGTTGACGTTGAAAAGTCTTCGGATGACCTGTGGGTAGGGGTGAAAGGCCAATCAAACTCGGAAATAGCTCGTACTCCCCGAAATGCATTTAGGTGCAGCGCACGGCGCAAAGTTATATAGAGGTAGAGCTACTGATTGGATGCGGGGGCTTCACCGCCTACCAATTCCTGACAAACTCCGAATGCTATATAATGTTTCCGTGCAGTGAGGGCTTGGGTGCTAAGGTCCAAGTCCGAGAGGGAAAGAACCCAGACCATCAGCTAAGGTCCCCAAATATATGTTAAGTTGAAAGAACGAGGTTTGTCTGCCCAGACAGCTAGGATGTTGGCTTGGAAGCAGCCATTCATTTAAAGAGTGCGTAACAGCTCACTAGTCGAGCGGACGAGCATGGATAATAATCGGGCATAAACATATTACCGAAGCTATGGATTTTGTAGCAATACAAAGTGGTAGGGGAGCATTCCAGCAGGGTTGAAGGTGTATCGTAAGGTATGCTGGACTGGCTGGAAAAGAAAATGTAGGCATAAGTAACGATAATGCGGGCGAGAAACCCGCACACCGAAAGACTAAGGTTTCCACAGCTATGCTAATCAGCTGTGGGTTAGTCGGGACCTAAGGCGAACCCGAAAGGGACAGTCGATGGCCAACGGGTTAATATTCCCGTACTACTGATTACTGTGATGGGGTGACGGAGTGATGAAAGCGCCGCGAACTGACGGAATAGTTCGTTGAAGTACCTACCTATAAGATCTGCAGGCAAATCCACAGATTTTGGGGAAATACGATAGTACTCGGAGTCTTCGGACAAAGAGATAGTGCGCCTAAGGGCTTCCAAGAAAAACCTCTAAACTTCAGGTAATCAGTACCCGTACCGCAAACCGACACAGGTAGTCGAGGAGAGAATCCTAAGGTGCTCGAGAGATTCATGGCTAAGGAATTAGGCAAAATAGACCCGTAACTTCGGGAGAAGGGTCGCCCCGAGTAATCGGGGCCGCAGTGAAGAGGTCCAGGCGACTGTTTATCAAAAACACAGGGCTCTGCAAAATCGTAAGATGAAGTATAGGGCCTGACACCTGCCCGGTGCTGGAAGGTTAAGAGGAGATGTTATCTTCGGAGAAGCATTGAATTGAAGCCCCAGTAAACGGCGGCCGTAACTATAACGGTCCTAAGGTAGCGAAATTCCTTGTCGGGTAAGTTCCGACCTGCACGAATGGTGTAACGATCTGGACACTGTCTCAGCCATGAGCTCGGTGAAATTGTAGTAACGGTGAAGATGCCGTTTACCCGCAGTGGGACGAAAAGACCCTGTGCACCTTTACTATAGCTTAGTATTGACCTTGGATAAATGATGTGTAGGATAGGTTGGAGACTATGAAGCGGCGTCGCCAGGCGTTGTGGAGTCATTGTTGAAATACAACCCTTTGTTTATCTGAGGCCTAACCCCCAGCCGGGGGGACATTGCTTGGTGGGTAGTTTGACTGGGGTGGTCGCCTCCAAAAGAGTAACGGAGGCTTCTAAAGGTTCCCTCAGTACGCTTGGTAACCGTGCGTAGAGTGCAATGGCATAAGGGAGCTTGACTGAGAGACATACAGGTCGATCAGGTACGAAAGTAGAGCATAGTGATCCGGTGGTTCCGCATGGAAGGGCCATCGCTCAAAGGATAAAAGGTACGCCGGGGATAACAGGCTGATCTCCCCCAAGAGCTCATATCGACGGGGGGGTTTGGCACCTCGATGTCGGCTCGTCACATCCTGGGGCTGGAGAAGGTCCCAAGGGTTGGGCTGTTCGCCCATTAAAGTGGCACGCGAGCTGGGTTCAGAACGTCGTGAGACAGTTCGGTCTCTATCTACTGTGGGCGTTAGAAATTTGAGTGGATCTGATTCTAGTACGAGAGGACCGAATTGGACTAACCTCTAGTGTATCTGTTGTCCCGCCAGGGGCACCGCAGAGTAGCTACGTTGGGAAGGGATAAGCGCTGAAAGCATATAAGCGCGAAACCCACCACAAGATGAGATTTCTTTTAAGGGTCGTGGAAGATGACCACGTTGATAGGCTATAGGTGTAAAGGCAGTAATGTCATAGCCGAGTAGTACTAATAACCCGTAAGCTTATGTACATCTCACCTGCGCCTAAGGGCGCAGGGGAAACTTTCTAATACTTTATTTGATTTCTTTATCTCAGTATGTTAAAATATTGGTCATTAGGCAAAAGGCAATAGCCAAAAGTTTAATGAACCCGTGCAAAGACTAATGGCTTATGGCTGTTGGCTAATGCCTTAAATTCTTAAGGTGGTTATTGCGGCGGGGCTCACCTCTTCCCATCCCGAACAGAGTAGTTAAGCCCGCCTGCGCAGATGGTACTGCAGTTATGTGGGAGAGTATGTCGCTGCCTTTCTTTA
>NZ_QUNI01000029.1 GCF_003385115.1 Flavobacterium aquicola | reverse complement strand
GCTTAATGGAAAGATGGTTTTGTATCTGAATGATTTGGCAAATCCGAAGAATGGGCTTAATTTAGTCCCAAACCCGCTGTAGTACCAGAACGTTAGTGGCTATTTTGTGACAGACAAGTGGCACATATAAAAAACAAACTTTAATGAAAACAAAAAATATTTACGACATCATAGCAATAATTTCTACAATTGGTATTCTTTGTTGGATGGTGACAGATTATTTTGGAGGAATGGTTATTTATCTGTTTTCTTATGGGGTAATTATTTTTCCTGTAATTATACTTTACATAGTTTCTTTTTTCGATACACTTATATCAACAGCAAAAAGAGGCATAACACAAAATAAGACAAAAGTGATTTTTCACGGACTAGTTTTAGTTGCAATTTTCTTGACAAATATGTTTCAGTCAGACATATTTAAATCAAAAAGAGTTTTGACAGCTACACTTAAAGACGACCAATTTCATTACACTTTAATATTTAGGAAAGATGGAAACTGTGAAAACGAAGTATCGGGAATATTTGGTTTTCAGGAAATTTACCATGGTAAATATAAATTTTATGGAGACACAATTATTTTTGCAAAAAAGCCTTACGATAATGACTTTATTCCTGACACATTATTAATTGATAGGAAAGCAAAAGCAATATTTATTGAAAAAGACAAAACAGGAAAGTTTACCACAACAAAAGAATGGTTGAATCACTTTGAAATAGAATAAAACAACCGCTAACAACCACTACAACGGATTTGGCATTGGCTTAATGGAAATAAGGTTTTGTATTTGGAATGATTTGGCAAATCCGAAGAATGGGCTTAATTTAGTCCCAAACCCGCTGTAGTGCCAGAACGTTAGCGGATATAATCGACCAAAATTATGAAAAAAGAGAATTGTTATTTAGAGTTTGGTTATTTTGAAGATTTGAATTTTGAAGATTTGAAATTCACTTTTGAAAAAATAAAATATTCGAAAAATAACTCAATTGAAACTAACGATAATTATTGGTTAGAAAATTTCCCTAAATATTCCATTGAGAAATTTTGGTTTTTAGATTCGGACTTGAAACCGAATTTTAAAACTGCCGACAAAACAGAATTTAATTGGCACTTTTATTCTTTGATAGAATTATTGAGCATAAATTATGGAATAGAATATATTGACTTAAAGAAAGTAGACAAAAACAAAGGTTTACTTGAATATAATCCTTACGAATATCCGTATGGCGGAATTGACGGAATCGTAATGTTTGTAAAATCTTTTAATAGTATTCCGAAAATAATTGATGACGGTACAAGTGTTTATGAAATAAACTTTGAAACTTCTGAAGTATTTAATATTACAGATTTAGAAGATGAAAACAAACAAAATAGTTCTGTGGAAAAATTTAATGCGGTTAAATTATTATATAAATTCGCAAACAGATTTAAACAATAAAAAATTACATCCGCTAACAGCCACTACAACGGATTTGGGCATTTGGCTTAATGGAAAAAATGGTCTTGTACTTGGGAAGATTTGGCAAATCCGAAGAATGGGTTAAATTTAGTCCCAAACCCGCTGTAGTACCAGAACGTTATGCGTCAGTTTACAACAAAAGAGTGCTGAAAAAAAACAGAAATTCACAAACTTTAAAATAAAATGTTATTAAGCTTCAAGGAACAAATTATTGAAGATTTTCTAATTCCTTCTTTTATCTTAAACGAGGGTGAAATTATTATTCTTGAAATTCCAAACGGCGTAGAATTTCAAAAAATTTCATCAAGATTAATTGAAATTTTAACCGAAATCTGTTCAGAAATTAAGTATGTAGAACATTTTAAAGAAAATTCATTTTTAAATAAATTGTTTCCAACAACAATAGGTCAATATTTAAAAAAATGTAACAAAAATTCTACTTACACGAATAAAATTTATGAGATTGAATGGATGAAACCTGAAATTAAAATTAATTCTCTCGCAGGTAGTTACAGAAGATTGTTGTCTTTGTACAAAACATTGACTTTTACAAAAAGCATAATAATAGATTTACTCGGTGTTGATCCTATTGGCGGAATTGAAATTTATAAAATACTAAAGCAGAACCAAAAAGAAAATGGGAGTACGATTTTATTTGATTCTTGTAATGAGTTTGAAAAAGATTGCACAAATTTCATTAGAGTAAAATATGTAGGAACTGACGAAAGATATAAAGATTATAACAAAATAATGGCGGATAAATAAAAAACCGAACGCATAACAGCTACTACAACGGATTTGGGCAATTGGGTTAATGGAAAGATGATTTTGTATTTGGAATGATTAGGCAAATCCGAAAATATGGCTTAATTTAATCCCAAACCCGCTGTAGTACCAGAACGTTAGGCACAATGTTTACAAAACAACTATGACAGAAGAAGACTTAAAGGAATTTATAAAATTGAACTCTGAAAAGGAAATATATGACAAATATCTCCTTGGACAAGACGTTTGGTATTTTACAAAAAATATAACAGATGAAAACCCATTGCTTTTTTATGACAAATTCAAAAAATTTATCTCATCCAAATTAAATATTCACTTTCACAATATTTCAATCATAGGTAGTGCTAAAACAAAGTATAGTTTTTCTCCTAAGAAGAATTTCCGTGAATTTCACGATAAATCAGACTTTGATATTGTTTTAGTATCAAGCGAGTTATTTACCTACTTCTGGTCAGCTTTTTATGATATTTCACAAAATCAAAGAGTAGAAAATTATCAAGGTCTTACCTCCAATATTTTTAGAAAGTTTATTAGCGTAAAGGAAGATGACCCTCATTACGACAACGAAGCACTAAAAAACTGGCAAAGAAAATTGACAGAATTTAAAACACAACTTCAACTTGAATATAAAATTTATAGTGACATCAACTATAGAATCTATGCAAATTGGGAATCAGTTGAATCATACCACATTAAAGGAATTAAAATATTAAAAAATAAATTAAATGAAACTAATTGAACTAATTGACATACAGCCACAAAACACAAAATGGCTTTATGACCTTCATACTAAAGGATTAATTACAGTTGATAACTCCTTTCAAAGAGAATATGTTTGGTTAGAAAAGCATCAGATAAAATTGATTGAAACAGTATTAATAGGTTCTCCAATTCCTGAAATTTATTTATGGAATATAGGGACAGATTCGGATACCGGTGATACAAAGTATTCAATAGTTGACGGACAACAAAGGACTGGAGCTCTTTTTCAATTTATACAAAACAAGTTTAAGTTAAAAGAAAGCATTCTTGACTCTAAATCTAACGTTTTTTCTGAAATTAAAAACCGATTTTTTAAAGATTTAGAAGATGCTCAAAAACAGGCTATTTGGGCATACATATTTTCAATTCGCATCGTAAGACAATCAGTATCAAGAGAAAGTATTGTACAGATGTTTTTACGTTTGAACAGTAATAATATGACTTTAAATCCTCAAGAATTAAGAAATGCTGAGTTCGAAGGTGAATTTATGTTGCTAGCCTCTCAATTAGCCGAATTTCCATTTTGGGAAAACAATAAATTATTCAGTATTGCGGACAGGAGAAGAATGAGGGATGTCACTTTCATTAGTAATTTGTTGACATTTATGAAACTAGGTATTGACGAAGAAATTACATCAAAGAATATCAACAGAATTTACGAACTCTTTAATGAAGAATATCCTAATAAAGAAAGAGATATTGAAATGGTTACGAACGTGATTTCATCAATTGATGAAATAATTGAAAACAATTCCTACCGACAATCGTTTTTATCTAGTAAAGTACACCTCTACTCACTTTTCACATTTATTTATGGCATTATAGTTTCCGGAAAAGCAATAACCAAAGAACAAATTGAAAAATACAGAAATTTTATTGACAATTACGACAATGAAGATGTATTAATGAAGTATTTTGAAAACAAAATGACAATAATTGGTGAGTATAAATCAAAATCGAAAGAAGGAACAAATCAAAAGACTAATAGATTAAGACGTTTTGAAATTTTGACCGAACTACTGAAATAACACTGTGCCTAACAGCTACTACAACGGATTTGGGCAATTGGCTTAATGGAAAGTTGGTCTTGTATTTGGATGATTTTGCAAATCCGAAGAATGGGCTTAATTTAGTCCCAAACCCGCTGTAGTACCAGAACGTTATGTACTATTTTCCAAAAAAATACTGCTAAAAAAGCTATGACAATAGATTTAAAAAACAATACGATTTATCACATCGATGCGAATAGAAACAAAAAAGTACATAAAGCAATTTCCACTAGTTTTTCGCAAATAGAAGTTCTAAATGATGGCAGAATTTTAGTTCTAGAAAATTATTATAAATACGAAAACGAACAGAAATCAAACTTATACTGTTTGAATCAGAATATAGAAATCGAATGGTTTTTGCCGACAGGAATTGACGAAGATGGAGTTGATAATTATGTTGGATTCACAACAAACGGAAATCAAATTTTTGCGAATACTTGGAATTGTTTTAGAGTTGAAATTGATATTGAAAACGGAGAAATAATTAACAAACAGTTTACCAAATAAAAAACAGTACATAACAGCTACTACAACGGATTTGGGCAATTGGCTTAATGGAAAGATGGTTTTGTATCTGAATGATTTGGCAAATCCGAAGAATGGGTTTAATTTAGTCCCAAACCCGCTGTAGTACCAGAACGTTGTGCGTCAGTTTCGAGCAATAGAAACTGAAATAAATCCGAAAGAAAAAAATGAAAAAATATTATTTAATTTTATTTTCCATTTTATTTTTAAGTTGTGGTTCATTTAAAGATAAACAAGAAAATTTTCAAAAAATAAATGAAAACAACGTAACTATTCTGAATGGTATTTATACTGTCTTTGCAAAAAACAAATCCAATAAATATTATTATTTTGACAATCTTAATGAAAAGTTTTATAGAAAATATGGTCGTGGAGAAAGAGATACAATCAATTTTGATACTATAACTGGAGGGAGTTTAAAAATATCAATTTTAAGTGAACGTGAATTGAATTTAGATTTTATTAAAAATGACAAAACGCTGAAAAGTCAAAGATTAAAATATAAATTTAAAAAAGATGGTTTTCTTTATATAAAAAACAGAAATACATTAATTAGTGGAATACCATTTATTTTTGGAGGAGTAGATGTTAGAAAAGTTAGAATAGCACTAAATGAAAATAATGATTTATTACTGAATGATGTTTTCGATAGTTCGGGTGCTTTTTTGTTAATTTTTGGCGACGCAAAAGTTTGGGAAGAAACGAATGTTTATAAACGAATTAAATAAAAAACCGAACGCACAACAGCTACTACAACGGATTTGGGCATCAGGTTTAATGGAAAAATGGTTTTGTATTTGGATGATTTGGCAAATCCGAAAAATGGGCTTAATTTAATCCCAAACCCGCTGTAGTACCAGAACGTTACCAGTAATGGCTACCAAATTTACGGTTAATAAAAAGCAATCAAATTAGAATCAATAGTAAAATGCGGACAGATAATATTATCGA
>NZ_QUNI01000028.1 GCF_003385115.1 Flavobacterium aquicola | reverse complement strand
ATTGGTGACACACGAAAAACAAGCTTTGGAAGTGAATACAAACGAATATAGACAGCCCATAACAGCCACTACAACGGATTTGGGCAATTGGCTTAATGGAAAGTTGGTTTTGTATTTGGAATCATTTGGCAAATCCGAAGAATGGGCTTAATTTAGTCCCAAACCCGCTGTAGTGCCAGAACGTTGGCAGTAATTCGCCTAAAAATTGAAGAAAAAAAACATATGAATTGGTTACAAAGACAATTATTTTCTTTTTTAGTCTTTATTGGAAGTATTTTTCCCGATAACAATAAATCGATAGATTTAGGAAGTGATTATGTGATTAGAGATAATAAATGTATTGTTCCAACTAATTTATATACTGATACTGAAATATATTCAAAAGTTATAGATTATAAATTCAATGACAAATTCATAATTGCAAAACAAACTCCTAAAATTTCAAGTTATAAAAAATTGGTTAGAGAAGATTTAAGAACTAGACTAATAATTTATGATGGATTTTTAAAAGAGCGTAATGATAAAGATTATGAAAAAATAACCACGCCAAGTATTGTAAATTCTATAAAATCTGATAGTCTAATTTATTATAGATTTAAAAAAAATGGTTTAAAAGAAAACTATTATGACAAAAATTTAAAAATAGAAGAAGTCGTAGATAGTATTTTAAAAAACGATATGTTTTATAAAAAAATATTAAGAAATAAAATCAATTATTGGATTATCAATAAGTTAGATAACACTCGATTTGGGCCATTTACAAGAATTGAATTTGAAAATGAACTAAAAATAAAAAATATAAACCTACAATTTGAATAACAAGAACTACTGCCAACAGCCACTACAACGGATTTGGGCATTTGGCTTAATGCAAAGATAGTCTTGTATTTGAGATGATTTGGCAAATCCGAAAATAGGGCTTAATTTAGTCCCAAACCCGCTGTAGTGCCAGAACGTTAGTGGCAAGCAATTAACGACAGCAAACAAAGACATCTACCAATTAATGAAGACGAAAATACGCATAGGAATAGTAATATTGAGTATAATTGGATTTGGACTATTTTCATGGCTAACAAGCGATTGGAGAGAACCTTTTTGTTTAACTAACACAAAGTTTGAAAAGAACTTATGGAATTCTGACTTGAATTCAAGGTTTTGTATGATTAATGACATTATTGAAAGCAAAATATTAATCAATAAATCAAAAGCCGAATTGTTTGAATTGATTGGACAACCATTCATCAAAGGTGAATATTTTGGGGAAGAAGCTTTTCAATTCAAAACTGGAGTTAAACACGGACCTTATTTACATTGGTATTTGTACGTATCCTTAAAAAATGGTAAAGTAAACTATGTGCAAAAAAGTTTGGATTAAATGAAATGAATGCCATTTTTGTAATAAGTGCATTAGAAAATTGGAATTGTATCGAATAGAATTTATAAGATAACGAAGAAAGTTGCTAGCCACTAACAGCCACTACAACGGATTTGGGCATTTGGCTTAATGGAAAGATGGTTTTGTATTTGGGATGATTTGGCTAATCCGAAAATAGAGCTTAATTTAGTCCCAAACCCGCTGTAGTACCAGAACGTTAGCGGTCAGTTGACAGAAAAAAATGCGCTGAAATGAAAAAAAATTATTTAACTATTGTTGCTCTAATTTTTCTAATTCTTTTGAGTTGTGAAAAAAAGCAAGCAATTAATACAAATGCTTTTCAAAATAGATGGGAATCAATGTATGGGAATTTAACAATCTATTCAAACAATACATTTGAATATAATCGTTATACTTGTATTTCGCATTCTATATCAAAAGGAAAGTGGAAAATTACTAATGACACTTTAGTATTAAATAGTTTTGAACCTAAAGGATGCTACTTTATAGAAAATTTTCTCTTTGGACCACCTTACAAAGACTCCAGCACTAATCACAAAAAGACAATAAAAGATTGTATGCCAAATACTGGCTATATAAATTTTAAAAACGAAAAATTCTATATTAAGGATTCCTTATTACTATTTAAAACACCCTTCAATAATAAAGAACTTAATAATTTTTATAACTTTAAAAGAGCTCCATATAAAAAACAAACGGTTAACAATACTAAATTGTGAAAAATCAATCATAAAAGGAAATCGAAAAGTAGAAACTTGGTAAACATATAGAAACGCATAGCCGAACTGAATCCAATATTGGAATCGACAAACGTTGTGAATAAACAACCGAACCGCTAACAGCCACTACAACGGATTTGGGCATTGGGCTTAATGGAAAGATGGTTTTGTATTTGGGATGATTTGGCAAATCCGAAAATAGGGCTTAATTTAGTCCCAAACCCGCTGTAGTGCCAGAACGTTAGTGGTTATGCTAGGAAACGAAGAACTTATGAAAATACCCAATAAAACAAAATTTATCTTCTTTTTAGTTTTTTGTTCTTTAAAAATTATTGGACAGAATAAAATTGCGATAACTGAAATTGCTATAAACAAAATCCCAAAAGAAATAAAATATAACGGCAAAGTTAAAAACGCAATAACTTGGAATGATAAATTAGGCGAAAACTATGTCTTGACTTGTGAAACAGGAGAATTTAAAACCAAAAACTCCGAAAATGACTTCCGTGATTCTGAAATTTATGCATATCATTACATTCGTTCCAAAAACGTTATTAAACAGAATTGGAAAATATACGATTTCGTAAAGGATTGTCCCGTCGATATTGAAGCTAGTTTCTTGAAAAATACATTGACTATTACTGACTTAAACAATGACGGAATTGGGGAAATTTGGATAATGTACAAAACTGCTTGCACTGGTGATGTAAGTCCTTGCGAAATGAAAATTATAATGTACCAAGAAAAACAAAAATTAGCGATGCGAGGTCAAAATCTTGTGAAAGTTTCGGATAAAGAATATGATGGTGGAAAATACACTTTTGACAAAGCGTTTAATGAAGCACCAAATTATTACAGAGATTACGCAAAAAGATTGTGGAATAAAAACGTAAATCAGAAATGGCAATAAGCACAACCACTAACAGCTACTACAACGGATTTGGGCAATTGGCTTAATGGAAAAATGGTTTTGTATTTGGAATGATTTGGCAAATCCGAAGAATGGGCTTAATTTAGTCCCAAACCCGCTGTAGTACCAGAACGTTAGCGGTAAATTATGCAGAAGATTATGCTAAAAATAGTATTACTTTTATTATCATTCAATTTGTTCGCGCAAACTGAAGCCGATTATGAAATCGTTCAAATCGAAGGCTTTTATACTTATGGATGGGAAAATTCAAGTTTTTATGAAGCGGTTAAAGATAATCTTAATGTACCGATGTGGCTTGAGTTTGATAAGAATTTAACTTTGCCTGATTCTTTGCGAAAAGTTATTTTCGATGACAATTTTGACGGAGTTTTTATGAAAATCATTGGAAAGAAAAATAACAATGGGAATTTCGGACACTTAGGAGCTTCAACTTCTATGATAACAGTTACCAAAATAATATTTGTTGATCCTAAAAAAACGCTTAAAAATAACTTTGTAAAGAAGAAGTTGAAATAATCTACCGCTAACAGCTACTACAACGGATTTGGGCAATTGGCTTAATGGAAAAATGGTTTTGTATTTGGGATGATTTGGCAAATCCGAAGAATGGGCTTAATTTAGTCCCAAACCCGCTGTAGTGCCAGAACGTTGGCAGTAATTGCCTAGCACGAAAAGTAGATTTGAAAAACAAATAATCCAATAACAAAATGAATGATTTTTTTAAGATTATAACAAAAGTTAAAATATTGATATTATTTGTATTATTTACACAAAACACATTTTCTCAAAAATCTGTTGCAAGCGAAAAATATAAAACTAAAAAGGATAAAATAAATATAGTATTTGTTCCCTTTTTTAACAAAGAAACTGATGAACAATTTACTTTTTATTTAAATCAAGGTCGATTCACAATAGCTGACACAACCAAAACTTCTCAAAATTTACGAAATGAATTTTTGAAAAATTCGTGGTTTAAGAATTTCATAGATGGATTTGACCAAAATTTGAAATCTGAAAAAAACTTGTTTGCAAACGTAACGGAAAATGAAATTAAAGATTTTAAAATTAACACACTAAATTCGGATTTAATATATATACACTCAGCAATTGAAAGCAAAATAGTTACTAAAATTAATAAGTCGGGTAACATAACTCTTTATTTTACTATTGCTGTTTACGATTTAGAATCTGGAGAATTTATTTTTAAATGCAAGGCTAAAAGTAAAAGTGAGTTTAAAAATTCTTTAGCCGACAAAAGTGGAACAATTAAAACATTGACTCAAGATTTGTTTGCTTGTTTTGAGGAAAAATTTAAATAACGAAAAAAAGCAACTACTGCCAACAGCCACCACAACGGATTTGGGTATTTGGCTTAATGGAATGATGGTTTTGTATTTGGATGAATTGGCAAATCCGAAAAATGGGCTTAATTTAGTCCCAAACCCGCTGTAGTGCCAGAACGTTACAAGAAATCTTATGACTAAAATTTGTACATTATTGATATTATTTCTTTTTCTCTTTTCAAGTTGTAAAAGACAAAACTTCATTGTGCTTAAGCCTATGAATGATACAATCGAAATCAAACGTATAGTTCTAAATCGTCATAAAAACCCAAAGGGATACGTTGAAAATTATTATATAGAACTTGATGATTATACCAAAATCAAAAAGCATTTTTTTTCGGAGTTTGAAATATTTATTGGAGACAGTGTATACAGCGCGCAAGGAATTAAACTTGCATTTTCAAGAGACATAATCACAAAAGATTTTTTCTATTCATATCATAATAAAACAAGACTTATATGCATCGATACGATTGACAAAGCAGAAATGATAAATATTAGTCAACGTTATTCTAAAAATGACAGACTTCATTGGATAAAAAAAGAAATAATAATTAATTAAGACTTCTTGTAACAGCCACTACAACGGATTTGGGCAATTGGCTTAATGGAAAAATGGTTTTGTATTTGAATCATTTGGCCAATCCGAAGAATGGGCTTAATTTAGTCCCAAACCCGCTGTAGTGCCAGAACGTTATGAGTAAGCTATTGAGCAACTATCTCAATAGGACTAACTGAACGACCATCTTCTCCTAATTTTAATTTTCCGTTTAATAAAAATAAATTCAAGGATTTTAAGCTGTCAAATTCTTTGATAATTTCTTCATCCCAAAACTCTCTTAAGTTTCCAGAACCATCACCGTTTATTTCAATTGTTGTAGAAATATTGTTTCTTTTTTCAAAGTCATTCATTAATGATAATGTAATTTCCATACTTTATAAATATTTAGCCTACTCATAACAAGTGATATGAGCGATTTTCGGCATAGTGATTAATCGTTTTATTGGTTTGTACTTGGTTCATTTAGGCACAACGGAAGAATGGTCTTGTGCAACTCCGAAAATCCGCACATATCACCGATACGTTACCTGCTAGTGCCCCAGAAATGACAATTAATGAAGAAAATTGAACTACTCAGATATAATAATTTTTTACTGAAGCAAATAGAATTAACACAGAAAAGAGTAATCAAACCTATCTACCGAGGTGATTCAATGGAAAACTTGTGTGAAAAACTAAATGTATTCTACGATCAAAAAGAAATAGACATACCAACTTTGTTGGAAAGATTATTTATGGTTGGTGAAAAAGCTCAAAGGTATTATACGAATGACGAAAACTTTAAGATTGATGATGCTTATGATTTTGTTTTTGAAAATATTATGAAATATTTCACAACTTCTTTAAAAAACAAAAACAAACATACTATTGCTTTTTTTGAGAGAAATATAACTCTTAAAATCTTCTTCTCAGATAGAAATAATAAACAATTATTTTTAGAAAAAATTGGTAACGCAACTCAACGAGAAAGAATTGCAATAAGGAATTACTATCTTACACTACTCCATCAATTAGCTTCAATAAATTATAAAAAAAAATCACATCTTGTTTCGACTAGCAAAGATTATAAAATTGCAGAAAAATTTGCAAAAGAAGTAATTTTACATTGTTGGCAACCGATACAAATGGAGAGAAATATAATTAAAAAATATAAATTACCTCATTACTCAGTACTCCCATATGATTATCAAAAGGAACTAACAATTATTGGTGGAATATTACCTCATTTCATATCAGGTTTAGAAATAATCAAAACAAAAGAATTTTATCCTAATCCAAATATTTTCATAAATGACATAACAAATGAGCATTTTTTAAATGGATTGGAAATAGACCAAAGTAACTTTGACAATATTGTAAACTCAACTAACTATAAAATAACGTTGGAAACAGATGGAATTGATATTTGGGAGAGATAGCACCAGCAGGTAACAGCCACTACAACGGATTTGGGCATTTGGCTTAATGGAAATATGGTTTTGTATCTGAATGATTTGGCAAATCCGAAGAATGGCCTTAATTTAGTCCCAAACCCGCTGTAGTGCCAGAACGTTACCAGTAATGGCTACCAAATTTACGGTTAATAAAAAGCAATCAAATTAGAATCAATAGTAAAATGCGGACAGATAATATTATCGA
>NZ_QUNI01000027.1 GCF_003385115.1 Flavobacterium aquicola | reverse complement strand
GCTTAATGGAAAGATGGTTTTGTATCTGAATGATTTGGCAAATCCGAAGAATGGGCTTAATTTAGTCCCAAACCCGCTGTAGTACCAGAACGTTATGGTGTATAGCTCCGTTGACGAGAATCTGCTGATTTTAATCTGGCGTTTTGGTTTGGAAAATATAATAAGCTGACCGAAATCGAAACTGACAATTGTTGCTTGATTGTTGCGGAAAAGCAAACGTGAAGCGCTTTTCGGACAACCGAAAGCGGAATTTTTTTGTCTCTATTTTTCTGAGATTTAGCTAGAGTTTGTAAGTCAAAAGTGGAAACTATTTGAAACGGAAAATTGGAAAGCGGAAAAGCTTGCCGAAGTTGGAATCGATAATTGGACTGCAAAATTATTCGTGCTCAACAAACGTGTCGCTACACACCATAACACACGTCACAAGCAATTTGCAAGTTTAGTGGAATTATCGTTTTAATTTGTATTTTCGTTCAGCCGAAAATACTCAGTTTCATAAGTTGCAAACTGCATGTGGCGCGAGAACGTTATAAGGCAGTTTAAAAGAACCAAAGTGCTGAAAGAGATATAATGTTTTCATAATAATTAAAAATTTAAAAAATGTATTCAAAATTAAAAGCAGAAAAATTAATTATAGAATTTGATTACTTAAAAAACAAATCTTATTTTCCCTTTGGACAAGAAGGACGTGAATTTAAAATTACAGACTTAAAAACTAGAGAACCACAAATTTCTCATTTAGAATCAGAAGTTTTAAAAAAAAGACACCCTGGGGATTATGAAAATAAACTTGCTGAAAAAAAGGAAAAAAGTATAGAATGGAAAGTAACTGTAATTATTAATGATAAAACAGATAAAGTTGAAGTCGAATTAGAAGAAGCTTTAAAAGTTTTAAAAATAAGACACGACATAAGTAAAATATTTAATTAAGCTATTTCCTTTTTAACATTTTCTATTAATTCTTTAAAACTTGTTTCATCAAGTGAGCAAAAAAAAGTAGAAGCTATATTAACTTCAAGTTTTTTTAAAATCACTTGCACTTCCTAAAAAGAGTAACCTGAAAGTGTTTTTAAAATCTCTATTGAAACTAAATCTAATTTATCATATGTTGACATAATAATTATAATTAATGTGTTTTCTTAATATCGGCGGAAACACGAAACTGAAATATTGAACATAAAAAACCGCCTTATAACAGCCACTACAACGGATTTGGGCAATTGGTTTAATGGAAAGATGGCCTTGTATTTGGATGATTAGGCAAATCCGAAAAATGGTCTTAATTTAATCCCAAACCCGCTGTAGTGCCAGAACGTTAGGCGATATTCCTACTAGACTTAAGCACTAATTCCTTAATCAAATGGCAAAAAGGGAAAAAAATGAAATAATTTTAAAAAAAAAGCATTTTGTAAAAATCATTTTAAATACATTACAAAAACTTTAGTTAGAATAATAATTCACCATAATAAAAAAATGAGAACATTCAAAAAGTTAGAAATAAAAGGAGAAAAGGAAGATCTAGTTAACTTCCTCAAAGAAATAAAGTCTAAAGTATATGATAACTTTACTTACATGAGTGATAAATCAGATGACTATGCTATGATGATTTCACTTCCAAAAGAATACACAGCAACTTTTTTAAGTAATGAAATCGAACGTGCAATTGCTTATGTTTGGCTCGTGATTTCTGACAATTTACTTTATGTTGCAAATATTACGCCTAATAAATCTGGGCAATTAACATACAATCAGTACAACTCAATTATTAGCAAATTTTGTGAAGAAGTAGTGAAAAGCGATACTATAAAAGACATATCAATCAATTTATCTAAAGAAGATTTCACAATTGAAGATTTTGCAGGAGCAGACACAGCATTAAAATTAAAAAATTGGATTAATTCTGCAAATCTGTCAACCTTAAATACAAATCACTACGATTTCAAAAGATGGTGCGATTTTATTTTCACTTCTCATCTTACAAAAAGTCAACTAACTTCTAGTCAATTTGAAAAGTTTTTAATTGAAGATGTTAAATTGTATGATGAAGATTTAGTTTCGAAAATAGTACAAGAATATGAATATAGTTTAGATATACTAAAAGAATATGATAAGCACAGAGGGTTTTAAAATCATTAGATCAGAAGATTTTACTTCTTATCAAACTGCAAATTCAAAAAAAATTATCTTTTGGGATACATGTGGGATACTTGATATTTTAAATTTGATTTCTGATTCTACGAATTCAACATTTATTAGTGTTTTAATTAAGTTGAACAAAAAGATAACACAGGGAGAAATTTTATCTTGTTCATCTAAGATTGTCATTCGAGAAATTTTGGATAACTACTCGAATCCACCTTATTATCAAGCTGGTAAATTTATTGATGAAACTGTAAGAAATTTTAATAAAATTCAATCTTATTTGAAAGAATTGGGACAGCAAGACTCGTATGAAGAAGTCACTATAAATTCCGAAGCTATATTATCTATTTTGGAAAGTCAAATACAACTTTTACTTAATAATACTTTATTTATTGATGATGATGATTATCTAAAATTAGCTAGAGATAGAGTTGTTTCAAAAATTGCTCCAAGTCAAAGGAATGAATTTAAAGATAGTATAATATGGGAAACTTGTATTGATATTGCTAAAAAATCAGAATTAGAAATATATTTCATTTCATCCAACGAAAAAGATTATGGAAAATCAGGTAACAGATTTATAGAAATACAATCAGATATGGATGAAAATAATATCATATTCAAACACAAGATAACTGATTTTTATACCATT
This sequence comes from Flavobacterium aquicola, assembly GCF_003385115.1. Classification (GTDB taxonomy): domain Bacteria; phylum Bacteroidota; class Bacteroidia; order Flavobacteriales; family Flavobacteriaceae; genus Flavobacterium; species Flavobacterium aquicola. Next base: position 6,970 of record NZ_QUNI01000027.1, on the reverse strand, counting down.
GTTCAATAACATCGCCTAACAGCCACTACAACGGATTTGGGCATTTGGCTTAATGGAAAGATGGTTTTGTATTTGGGATGATTTGGCAAATCCGAAAATAGGGCAAAATTTAGTCCCAAACCCGCTGTAGTGCCAGAACGTTAGGCGACACTTTGACTGAACGAAACGGAATAAAAATGAGATTTTCAAATAAGGCTTCAAAATATCTAGCAAAATTAAAACGAAACAATGAATTTGTTGTTAGTCGGGAAAAATTAGTTGATTATTTTAAAAGACATAATATCCCAGAGTTTGAAAAAATAATTGAATTTCAAATAGATTTTTCAGGGCTAGAGCTGACAATTAAAAATAAAGACTCTTCAAAATTTAATGCGTTTCTAATTTCAAAAGAAAATATTTCAAAAAATGAAGAAATTGAGTATTTAATAGTTAACAATAAATATTATTTTTTTTGTGGTGACCATGAAACTGCTCAATTTTGGTTTGTAATAAGTGAAAACGGAGAAATCTGCACTTATGATAATAATGATGAAACTGTTAATATTATTTATTCTTCTTTTGAAAAATTCATTGAGAGTTATGCTTTCATTGACTTAATAAATCAAAATAAAAAATATGAATATCCCAGTTATTTCAGCTTAATAGAAAATAATCATTTTGATGAATTAACTAAAAATTATTTTATACATAATTCATCAAATGATGAATTTAATAAATGGATTTCAACTGAAAATTTGATAATTAACAAAGGAATTTGGTTGCATGAACATTCTTTTTATATTCATATTTATGGTGAAACAAAAAGTGAGTGTGAAAAGTTTATTGAATTATTAAAAGAAGAGAAAATAATAAAATAAAAAGCGATCGCCTAACAGCTACTACAACGGATTTGGGCAATTGGCTTAATAGAAAAATGGTTTTGTATTTGAATGATTTGGCAAATCCGAAGAATGGGCTTAATTTAGTCCCAAACCCGCTGTAGTACCAGAACGTTATGGTGTATAGCGGTTGACGATCAACAGTCGTTTTTAATCAGAAACTTTAGTTCGGGAAATACATAACGAAGCAGAAACCGAGCTGACCGAAATTTGAGCTGAAATCTGTAACGAAATTCAAACTGAAATTCAAACTGAAATTCAAACTGAAATTCAACGCTTAATTGTTGCGGACAAAGAAACGTGAACAGCTTTATGGAAAACCGAAGGCGGAATTTTTTTGTCGATTTTTTTTGAGGTTTAATTATCGTTTTTTCAATCTTTATCTCCAAAAAGCAGAAACTAATTGGAGCGGAAATCGAAAAGCGGAAAAACTTCCGCAATTGGAATCGATAATTGGAATGACAATACGTTCGTGCTCTGCGATCGTCAAGCTACACACCATAACAGCCACTACAACGGATTTGGGCAATTGGCTTAATGGCAAGATGGTTTTGTATCTGAATGATTTGGCAAATCCGAAAAATGGGCTTAATTTAGTCCCAAACCCGCTGTAGTGCCAAGACGTTATATGCTATTGTACCGCACCAAACAGCAGAGGGATTTTATTGAAACTTTACAATAATGGACAAAGAAACAGCAGAATATATTGTAACATACTTTTTCAATCTTTTACCCGAAAAAGAAAAACTTGCGTGGAGACATCACTCTTCGATTTTAAAACTTGAAGAAAATGAAAATCCTAAATCGTGGGAAATGTATAAACGGAAAGGTTGGATAACTGATGATAAAGAAGTTTTAGACTTACTTAAAGTTGGGTATGATAATTTTGAAATGAATACAGCTAAAAAAATTATTGAAGAATATCCTGAAAAAGTGTTTCTAAATAATTGTCCTGAATGCGGAAAATTAGCAAGAACGCCAAAAGCCAAACAGTGCAGATTTTGTGGATTTAATTGGCATAAATAAAACAACAGCATATAACAGCCGTTTGTAGCGATTGGGGTTTTAGGCTGAATTTAAAGATGGTTTTGTACTTGAAAAATTTGTGCATAACGGAAAAAACGCGCATCTTTAATCCCCAACCGTTACAAGCGCCACAACGTTAGCGGTAATTTTTTTCACGTAACATTAGAACAATGAGATACGACGACAGACAAAGTTTTTATGATGTAATGCAAGTTTGCGTTAACGGACACTTGATAACTGATAATTATTACACCAGCCCCGAATTTAGGAAAAGCTTTTGCACTAGTTGTGGCGAAAAAACAATTACAACTTGTCCAAATTGCAACAAAGAACTTAAAGGAGATTATCACGTTCCTGGCGTTGTGGATTTATCATTTAGTAGAACACCTGTTCCAGAAATTTGTGAATATTGTGGAAAAGACTTTCCGTGGAAAAGTAAAAAAAAGAAAATCGCGGAATCAGCAAAAAGTTTAAATCCCGACAATATTTTTATCATAAATCAAATTTGCGAAAGATTTCATTTAGTAACAAAACAATTAAGACAGAGATATAATAACCGAGAAACTCTTGATATCCAAGACGAATATGATGTACAAAATCTACTTCATAGTTTGCTTGTTCTTTACTTCGATGATATCAGACCTGAAGAATGGATACCAAGTTACGCGGGTTCAAGTAAGCGTTCAGATTTTTTGCTGAAAGACGAAAATATAATCATTGAAGTAAAAAAGACAAGAAAAAATTTAAAAGCAAAAGAATTAGGAGAACAACTGATTATAGATATTGCAAATTATAAAAAGCATCCTAATTGTAAAGTTCTTTATTGTTTTGTTTATGATCCAGAAGGATATATTGCAAATCCAAAAGGAATTGAAAATGATCTCAACTCAAATGAAGATAAATTCAAAGTAATAGTAAAAATAATACCAAAAGGACATTAAAAACTATCGCTAACAGCCGTTTGGTAAAATGTCAGGTTTATTAATTCTTAGCCGGAAACTACTAAGTTGAAGTTTTCATATATTTACAAATAAGCATTGAAAAAAGTCGCCACTACGCAAAGCCACGTACGTTAGCGGCAATTTAAAAAAAACAAAATCTAATTAACAATTATAAAAAAAGCCATCCAAATTTGGATGGCTGTAATGTGGCGGGGCACTGGCATCGAACCAGTTCACTAGCATATAATATTTAAAATTTGACACAAATCGTAAGTTGGTTGACGGACCCGCCTGCAATGCCAACACCCCCACCAATTTGCGTAACATTTACGCTTAAAAAAGTTAGAATAAATCCGATTGTAAGATGAACGATTATAGTTTTAAATATTTCCATAAAATTTATTTTTTTTAAGTTAATGATTAAGTGACTTATAACGACAACCAACACCTCTTTTAAATGCCAAACTTCAAAGAACTCTGCTAGGGTTCCCAGATCTTTAGGTTTCCCAACACACAAATGTAACAAAAGATAAATTAATCAAAGTGAATATTAATTTATCTTAATAAAAACTACCGCTAACAGCCGTTTCTCGCAATTGCGAATTTTGTTGTAAGTTCACGTTTACATTTCGCAAGAATTTTTATCTTTAACAGAAAATAATTCGTTCCGAAGTTCGCAACTGACGAGAAGCGGCGGAACGTTAGGCAACATTGCACAAAAACATCAGTAGAAATGACATTATCTGAAACAACTTTTTTTGAAAATGTAAATCATCAGCTAAACATTGAAAGATATGATTTGTTACTCTACAACTTAACTAAGATTGATTTAGATACCTTTTTTGATATTGTCGATGAAAGTTATATTGAAAAAATACACAAAGTATTTCAAAAAATAAATTCAGTGCTTCAAAAATCAAACTTTAATTCAGATTTATTAAGTTTTTACTGGACGTTAGCCGATCAAATATATCACGGAGAAAATTTTGATCAATTTGATAATGAATTGTCGGAAGCTAAAAGAATTTTAAAAGGAAATGATTTCCAATCTGAAGAAAAAGATTTATTACTGCAGAAAATTGAACAACATTATTCATTATAAAAGTAAGCAACGTTGCCTAACAGCTACTACAACGGATTTGGGCAATAGGCTTAATGGAAAAATGGTCTTGTATTTGGAATGATTTGGCAAATCCGAAGAATGGGCTTAATTTAGTCCCAAACCCGCTGTAGTGCCAGAACGTTAGGCACAATATCAAAAAAAATGAAGAACTCCAAGATAATATTTTTTATACTTTTCATATTTTCTAATTTTCAAATCTGTTTTGGACAAGAAAATCCGAAAGAAGAACTCAAAAATTTAGCAACACTAAATCTAAAAGGTAAAGTTAAAACCATAATAGAAAAATCTTTTAATGCAAAAAAGAATGGCGTTAATTATATAAAAACCTTCGAAGGATGGCAATCTAGTTGGCAAAAAAATAATGAACAGAAATTTGATGTGAATGGAAATTTAATTGACAAAACATATTTTGAAAATTCTAAACCAATAAGAAATGATTTTTTCAAATATGAGAACAATAAAATAACAGAAACTAATACACTTTACGCAAATCGTTTTTTTACTTACGATGAATTTGGTAAAATTAAATCCGAAAAATTTATCGATAAAAAACCTAAAAAAATAACAACAGGAAAAGAAAATATTCCAATAAAAAAAGAAACGCATATTGAATATTTTTATTCTGAAAACTCAAAACTTATTCAAAAAATTGAAAGTAATTTATCTGGAAATCAAGTATCAGTTCAAAATTTTAAATATGACCAAAATAACAATTTAATTTATCAAGAGCTGAAATATTCGAGCAGAAAAGAATGGTATGATTACCATTACAATAATGACAATTTACTTTTTAAAATTGAATGGAAAGATGATAAATTTGGTTTATTAGAAGAAACATTTATTACATACAATAATCACGAGAAAAAAACTGAAAATTGGACAAATTATTTTGAAGGAGAAAAGGAAGGTTCAATAGAATATAATTATGAAAAAGGCAATGAAATCCAAACAAAAGAATTTGATGCTGATGGAAACTTGGAAAACGCAGAAAAAATAAGTTACACATATGATAAATTTGGAAATTGGATTAATAAAACGATAACATTAAAAAGCAAAGCATATATAATTGAAAGACAAATACTTTACTACTAAGATACTGTGCCTAACAGCCACTACAACGGATTTGGGCATTGGGCTTAATGGAAAAATGGTCTTGTATTTGGATGATTTGGCAAATCCGAAAATAGGGCTTAATTTAGTCCCAAACCCGCTGTAGTGCCAAGACGTTACCACCAATGCTAAGAAGAGAAAAAAACGATGAACAGAGTAAAAATCATATTAATGCTAACCTTGTTTTCTCTGACCTCTTGTGTGACAAACAAACATATTTTCAATGACCAAAACTTTAACGACTTCGGACAAACTAAAATACAGACAGTAGTTAAATTAGAGAAAAAAAGGCATTCAAAAGATATCACACCAAACAATTTAGTAGAAATTGGTAAAGGAATTTATCCCAACGAAAACAATTTTATTCTGGCAACACCTAAAACATATAAAATTAAGGAAAGACCAAATTTTAAAATTGAAATTGAATACTTTTATTCAGAAACTGACAGCACTGTAAAAGTTATGCTTTATCAATGGGACTATTTGAAAAAAAGCAAATCTCACTTTACTGAAGAAGAAAATTACACAAAAAAATTCAGCGTCTTTCAAAAGAAATTTGACGACTTAAAAACGGAACTGACTAAAGGATTTGGAGAACCAACAGTAATAAATATCGAACAAGATAAAATTAATGGCGAAACTTTTAGAGATGATTTAAAATGGAAAAATAAAGATGGACTGAATGTTTATCTGTTTATGTTTGGAAACAATAGCAGTGGTTATAGACAAATAAGACTTGCAATTTATAAAGACTAATAATAACATAAAAAAGCACTGGTGGTAACAGCTACTACAACGGATTTGGGCAATTGGCTTAATAGAATGATGGTTTTGTATTTGAATGATTTGGCAAATCCGAAGAATGGGCTTAATTTAGTCCCAAACCCGCTGTAGTACCAGAACGTTACTGGCTATTTAAGACAAAACTGCAAATGAAGAAATTAACTTTTATAATTTTAGTACTAATTTCTCTAACAACATTTTCTCAGACAAAAATGCGTCCTATCGAAGAACTAATAAACGAAAACGATTCTGGTTGGCCATTTGTAACAGAATGGATAAAGTCAGCAAAAAATAAAGTTGAAATCTTATCTGTGGACAAACAAAAAGCAAAAGACGCTTTATATAAAACCCAAGTTACAACTCGTTCGCCAATGGGTTCGATTGTATTTGAAACAGGAGGGATTTTAGTTGATAATGGTTGGATTAGGATTCTTGGTTCAGGAGGTGAGAAACTAAAAAGAAGTTTGCCTGAATGGAATCTTGGGAAAGGTTTTACTGAATTTGGACAACCATCATCATTTTTACTCGTGGCAGACGATGCAATTGGCGGTTTCTTTTTATTGAACGGTGGCGGGCTTGGAAAAGACTTAGGGAAAATTTATTATTTGGCGCCTGACAATTTAGAATTTGAACCTCTTAACTTATCATATTCGGAATTTTTAAATTTTTGCTTCAACAATAACTTAGACGAATTTTATAAAGGCTATAGATGGAAAACTTGGAAAGATGATGTAGCAAAATTAGATTGTGATAGAGTTTTTAATTTCGTTCCATACTTATGGACAAAAGAAGGCAAGAATATCGAAAAATCATCTAAAAAAGATGTGCCAATAGAAGAACAATACAGTCTGAATTTGGACTTTAGAAAGCAACTAGGAATTGAAAAATAAACAGCCAGTAACAGCTACTACAACGGATTTGGGCAATTGGCTTAATGGAAAGATGGTTTTGTATTTGAATGATTTGGCAAATCCGAAGAATGGGCTTAATTTAGTCCCAAACCCGCTGTAGTACCAGAACGTTATGCCTTATGCACCACAAAATCGGTTAACTCACGAGGGAAAAACTGAAATTCTTTAGTTGTAGTTTTCCCGCTTTTAATCCATTTC
>NZ_QUNI01000026.1 GCF_003385115.1 Flavobacterium aquicola | reverse complement strand
TTTTTAGAGATTGGAATCTAGTAGCAGACGGAACTCGTATAACACAGGAGTTTGCGTCTTTTTTAAAAGAAATCAATAGATTCCAGTCCAAATGACTGCAATGCCATTGCTTCTTTCTATGGAGTAACTGGCAGGAATTTACAGTATCAATACAAGGATTTTTTAAGCGATTTTAAAACTTGGAATCAAAAAGCACATGCTAAAAAATGGCTTCTTTTTCCAAAAAATATTGGAAAACGTTTGTCAATAGACGAGATCTCTCTTTCTAATAGCAAACTCTACACTATCTTAACCAATAAAGCAGGCAAAGGTAGAAAAGGAACTATTGTAGCAATGGTTGCAGGAACCAAGACAGAAACTGTTATTTCAGTTATTGAAAAAATCCCTCTTAAACAGCGAAAACTAGTCAGGGAAATCACTTTGGATATGGCAGGAAATATGGGACTTATTGCCAAGAAATGTTTCCCAAACACAGCCCGTGTCACAGCCCGTTTTCATGTTCAAAAGTTAGCTGCAGAAGCTATGGAGAAAGCCAAGAAGTCAAATGCAAGGTTCGAATTCAAAACACTTTCCAATGGAGATACACTTAGACAATTACTTGCCAGAAGCCGATACTTCCTGTATAAAAACAAATCCAAATGGACTCAAAACCAAATAAAGCGTGCTGCATTGTTATTTGAGTTGTATCCTGATATCCATAAAGGAAACAATCTTACACAAGAGCTTCGAGGGATCTTTGAGAATACAATCGATAAAGTCATTGGGTTTGCAAAATTAGCCAAATGGCATGAAAAGGTATATCAGTCAGGATTTAAATCCTTCAATACAATTTCTAGAACAATTACAAACCATCTTAAACTACTTTGACAACAGAAGTACTAATGCTTCGGCGGAATCTTTCAATGCAAAAATAAAAGCGTTTAGATCAAAGTTCAGAGGTGTACGAAATGTTGAATATTTCCTTTTTAGGCTAACTAATATTTATGCTTAATTTTTAATACTCCACAACTTTTCGTATTGATCCCTTTAAAGTCTCAAATTGAAAATGCGGAGGATAAGCTTATAAGCGGTGACATTAACAAAGAAAGATTCGAAAGTATAATTGAACGTATAAACGGAAAGTTAGGTGTTGTGAGCAATGAAATTGAGGTTCTTAGTACCAAGACGGATTCAATGAAAACGTTTGTGGATTCAGGTCTTGAGTTGCTTACTAACATGGATAGGTTGTTTCATAATGGAGATTATGATGAGAAAAGAATTGTGGCGGGTTCAATTTTCACTCAAAAACTAATTTTTGGAAATGATGATTGTCGAACCACTCAAGTGAATGAAGTAATCAACGTTTTGACTAGAAATAGCAAGGGTTCGGAAAGGCTTAAAAAAGAAAAAGCTGTCAAAAATGACAGCTTTTCCGTTAAAGTACCCGGAGCCGGAGTTGAATCCCCTCAATTAGGCAATTTTACAAAAGACCCAAAAATACTGCAAAAATCATTAATAAACCCTTATATTTAGACACTTTACAGAGTTTTAAAAACAATTTCATTGTCTAATAAAATTTAATAAAATAGAATGAAATCTTAAAACGGTTGGGCAACGGTTGGGCAACTTTGTAAAATGTACCACAATTTTTATTATTTTTGAAGTGTTCAAAAGTTCAACGTTCAAAAGTTTTAAAATGGCAACAATTCAATACCGATTAAGAAGCAAGGCAAATAAAAACGTTTCTATCAAAATTCGTTTATCAATCAATAGAGATAATGTATTTGAGTTAAATACAGGCTTCACAATTAACCCAAAAGACTGGAGCGAAGCAACTAGCCTACCCAAACAAAACAATCCCGAAAACAAACTATTATCTAACAACCTCAAAAAGTTAGAAACCTTTGTTTTAGACAACCTCAACACCGATTTAGGAAGAAGCATTTTAATAGATGGTTTATGGCTCGAAACTAAAATAAACGATTGCTTTGAACGTATTGAAAAAACAGACACCGGCTTAATAGTAAATTACATTCAGGATATTATTGATAATTCAAGTACGCGAAAAGTTAAAATCAAAGGAGGTTACAAATTAGGCTTATCAAAGAGTAGAGAGAATAGTTTTATTTCTACAAAAAGCATAATTTCAGAATATGAAACCAAAACAAAAAAGAAAATCCATTTCATAGACATAAACGAAAATCTAGTTGACAAACTGACTAACTGGCTAATCAAAACAAAAAAGTATGCAATAAATACAGCCTCCAAACATATTGCAAACATTAAAACTATTAGCATTGAAGCCGAAAAAAAAGGCATACAGGTTAACGCTTATGCAAAACAAATCAATATTTTTTCCGAAAGTGACGAAGACCGATTTATACAAACTTTATCCTTTGAGGAATTGGAAACCATAAGAACCGCAGACATAAAAAGCGAAGCATACAACAACGCTCGTAAATGGTTGCTAATTGGTTGCGAAATTGGGCAACGTGGCGGGGATTTAATGAATATCACAAAAGAGGACATTCGATATAAGGGCGGAAATATGTATTTAGATATAATACAGCAAAAAACAAAAAAAGCGGTTACAATTGGCATCATTGCACCTCACGTGATTGACATAATAGAAAACAGTTTCCCTTATAAAATAAGTACTCAAAAACTCAATCTTTACATTAAGGAAGTTTGCAAAATTGCAAAAATAGAAACCCTTACCGAGGGCAAAATATTTGATGCAAAAACAGGACGTAAAGAGCTAAAATTTTATGAGAAACACAAATTGATAACCTCACATAGTTTTAGACGCTCATTTGCCACGAATTACTACAAAAAAATACCTACAGCCGTACTAATCGGAATCACTGGACATTCAAAAGAAAGTTTGTTTTTGACCTACATAAACCAAAGAGAGGACAAAGACAGCAACGCTGATTTATTTATGAAATTCTATGAAGACCTGAACAAAGACAAAAAAACTGAAATGAAGTTGATTAAAAACGGAACTGATAATTAAAAGTATTTTATGATGGAAAATGAGGATTTAAAAAAGGCTTTTGATTTTGACTTAAACATAGACTTTAACGAGCGTAAATACTCAAAAGAAGTATTAAAGTTTGTAAAAAACTATTCTAAAAAATCCGGACTGGAGAAATTAGACTTTATTGAAAAAGGATCTAAAAACTACAACCCCGAAAGATTTTTTAATTTAATTAACGAAATTGAACACGCTTTCAAAAAAGTTGAAAAAAAAATTGATTTACAAGATAGAGAACTAAATAAGTCGCAGGAATATGGCGAGAAGCAAATTCAAGAAAGGGGCAAAATTCAAAAAAACAGAGATGCTTTAAAACAAGCAAAAGATAGTTGGAAAATAAATCTAAATGAATATTTCAAAAGATTTCATTCACAAAAAAGTTTTCAATTAACGGTTTCAACCAATGATAACCCAATAGAAAAACCAAATAAGGACAAAACAAAAGAAAACTGGTTTATAATCGGAGTTAAGTTTGCTACTGGTGAAATGCAACAAATGTTAAAAGAAAATACCCCCCCAGACGTTGCAGAAATATTAGGCAATAAAAAAGGCTTTAGACCTTATATAACCTCAACATTAGGCACAAAAAAAGAGAGTTTAAAATATAAAGACAAAAATATTTACACAAGAAAAAAAACAGACATTGAATTGATTTTAGACTATTGTAAAAAAAATAACTTAATAGTTTGTCAAGAATTTAAAGACGAAATAAAACATATTATAACAGATTAAATAATTAGTACTTAAACGGTACGGTACTGCAATGTAGTACCAACGAAATAGAATCAATTTTGTCAAAGCATTAACAAATAAATACTTTGCAAGATGGCACAAATTCAATTTATTGGTACAACACCACAAGAACTACAAAACCAAATAAGCGGGGAAATTAAAACCCAACTTGAAGACTTCCTTAAAAATTTCGCACCAAAACAACCAAATGATTATCTGACTAGAAAACAGGTAAGCGAGATGTTTGATGTAGATATATCAACAGTCGCAAATTGGCAGAAGTCCGGCAAGTTACGCCCTCTAGGAATTTCAGGACGTGTTTATTTTCTACGATCAGAAGTAGAAGCAAGTTTAACACCTTTAAACGGCTAAACCAATCATTTTAATTTATCGGAACATTGAGAGCAACAAAAAAGGGAGTTGTTCACGCTCCCTTATACTTTGTTCAAAAGTTAGTTTCACAAAGGCAATTGTAAAACCGTTTTCAAAGATAGTAAAATGTTGGATTTTTTAAAACTTTCCATTATAGATATTTCATTGATAAATTATCTAGAGAACCATAATTTACTAGAATGGGTAAAAAGTGAGGACAAGATAAATTTGTTTGATTTTGAAGTAATTAAAACCAAAACCGTAAAACACTACAAAGGAATTTTCTTTTGTTTTTACTCAAATAGAATCGACATACTTTTTAAACCGCATTACTATTTTAACAACAACCTGCACAACGCAAATGATTTTAAAATAGTTGATTGTATCAAAACAATTTCAGAGCTTAAAACAGCCTTTGAAATAGACTTAAAACTCTTGAAAGTTGTAAATATTGAGTTCGGTATAAACGTTTTATCCCCGATTGACATAAAGAAACTAATAGCCTTTATACTATACCACGAAAAGAACGAATTTAAAACAGATGTTGGACTGGCATTTAGTAAAAAGAGTTTTAGAGCAAATCCAAACGGAACGATTAACCTCTACAAAATAATTAAGGCATACGCCAAAGGCTTGCAATTCCCTCAATATTCAGACATGAATACATTCAGGTTTGAAATAAAAAGTAAACAAAGTAAATACATCAATCAATTTGGTATCTACACAGCAAATGACTTACTAAATTTTGATTGTTATTTCAAAATGGCAAATGAAATAAAAAATGAATTTGACAAGGTTTTGTTATTGGATTGTGAAACGGATTTTAAAAGCCTAACCGGAAAGGAACAAATAAAAATCACTAATTATCTCAACACTCTAACTTGGTTTAACATTAGTCAAGATAGTTACAGGAATCGATTTAATAAAGAAAAAACAAAGTATTACAGCCTTGTCAATAAAGTAGAAAATAACCTAAAAAAGCAATTAGATAAAATCATTTTTGACAAACTGGAATATTTAAAAACCGGTGCAATTTCCACACATAAAGAGAATGTAAAAAGCGGTGCAGTTTCCAATATATATAAAGGTGGAATATGCACCCAAAAGGATAACGAAAACGAGAGTAAAAAGGAAGTCGCTAAAAAAACATTTTGCAGGATAACCAAAGTAGATATTTCGATGCAAAAAGACGACAGTATTTTATTAAGTCATTCCGGATTGAAACACTATTACAAAAATGATAATGGGGTATTTGAAAGAATCAAAAATCAATACTTATCAAAGGTTTGGTTTAACTCTAGTTTTGAAATTCAAATAAAAGAACTGGCTCACAATATTCGAAACGCCAATAGCAATCAACAAATAAAGCAAAGGCGACTTTATCCCCAAAATCAACCCCAATTATTTGGATAAAAATAAATTCGAGAATAGTTCTCGAATCACAACCCGCAGAGATGCACAATATTTTAAATTATGACAAAAGAAGAATTGAAATTAAAATTCCCTGAAACATACAATGAGATTGTACAGGACGGAGTAATGCAAGAGCGCAAAGAAGCCCTTGCAAGAATTGAAGCCGAAAAAGAAACCGAACAGGCTTTTAACTTTAAACTTAATTAAATTATGAAAACAGAAAAATTATTGATTAGCTCAGATCAATCGACAGCCGAAGCAGAAATATCAAAATTACAATCACATATCTCAAAACTCAATGAATTACATACCCTATTTGAAAATTTAGACCTTGGGAAAATGGATCAAAAAATGGCTTTATCTTTACTAGCAGACAGAGGTCAAACTGTATCCGAGATTTTCTTGAATATAATTGCATCTAATTGTTTTTCCGTTGGAAACGTTAATAAGCACTTTGTACGTAAACAAGTAGAAGCACAGCAAGGAACTGTTGACCATTTTAAAGAGGAAGTAAGAAAGGTTTTAGAACAAATAGGGCTTTACTTTGACTATAGTAAATATTCTTATAACGAAACTGACCGCACTTATTTTGTTTCGGACAAATCAAAAGACGATGTTATTGAAAACCATAAAATTTATTTAACAGATCCGAAAGAAATCGAATTGTATTTAGAATTCGAAAAGACATTTAAGTCATTGGAAAGTTTAGATAAAGCTTTATGTAAATACAAAGGAAACACCACATACTACAGCCTTATGCAATACTTTGAGAATACAATCCATTTAGGAGGCACAACACTATCATTCAACAAGAAAAAGGTTTTGGAGTTATTCCGAAAAACCCCAATATTTTAAATAATTAAAAAATTGAATTTGGTTTGATTACTTGAACCCCTGTTGATTTTCCGCTTATCTTCAGGGGTTTGTTTAAATCGAAATAATTTAAAAACAAAGTATTATGAAATTAACTAAAAGAAAAGAAGCTTCGGAAAAAGGTAATCGAATTTCTTGGTTAGATCCCGTGAAGAAAAAAAAGTCATTAGTAGAGGCCAGGGAAAGGTATTATCAGGCACGAAGAGATTTAGGTTTAAACTCATTCACTAACTCCCATAGAGAGACTTTAAGAATCAAGAAGTATAAACAGTATTATAATTTTATTGCTATCTATTTGATAAAAAACAAAATCGATTCAAAGGAATTAATGCGATACACACGCAGATTAAACATTCCAAATCTGTACATTAACGATTTAAAATTTAAAGAAGCAATTGAAAGATTTGTATCTGAAACAAATAAGGCACGTGAGGGCGTTATCACATTTGATATTGCTTTTGAGCTGATAACAAAAAGCCTAACCATCAAAAAAGAGTTGTTCCCTCATCAAATAGCACCTATCCGAGCAAGGGAGAACAGAAAGGCAAGAGACAAGGAAGACAGACAAAAAAGAGACACGAAAGGCAATAACTAATAACATAGCCTTTAAGCCATCAAATCGACTTAGACGTTAACTGATATTGAAATTTGTTTTTAATTCAAACAGTACATTATAACACCCCAGTACACAAGTTCATCACATAGGTAAAAGGTACTGTAAACGTATAAAACCGATCAGTGCAAGAGGTTGCATACTGAATCTAAAAAGCAGTGACACCACTTTTGGGCAATGCAACGTTTTCCTTTATTAAATTTCAATTGTTTTGAAGTTTAATAAAGGATTTTTTATTTGTGAAGTACTGGTTTTATTGAAAAAAACAGAAGTTATTGCATTACAAATATAAAAAAACATTGCAACAAAACAGATAAATATTAAAACCATTATTACGCTTAACTATTAGAAAACCTCATTTGAGTAAATCAATTTCAAATCAAACAACGCATCCACAACCTCCACAACAATAATAAAACTTGAATCAACTTGTTAAACACATTAAAGAAGGCCTTAATAAAGGTTCTATAAAAGAGTATTCTAGCTGACTGTTATCATTTGGAGAGTATAAAAACCTCTAACCTAAACTTTATCACCCTTTTAGAATAGCTACTACTTACACCCTGATTATATTATCAAAATAAAGACAAAATATTTTCAACTATAAATTAGGTAGTTTATCAAAACTAAATCACTTTGAAGAGAAGTGTAGAAGTTTACCTAAAAAGGAACTAAATTTAGAAACTGATTTAACAACACCTTAAAAGCATATCATTTATAACTCTTAGCATCACTAAAGCACAGTTAAGAAGTTGCAAGATTTTAAACCCGAAATCAAAACCAGTAATAAACTCCCCCAGAGTGGGAAAACAAATATTTCAATTTTATAGTAAATATGTAATTCCGATATATTTTGAAGAAGAATTATGAAACTAAGTATTTAAAAAAACTGCATCTATATAATAATATTTAGCAGAAATTTAAAATGGTTGGGCAATGGTTGGGCAACTCTAAAATAAAAAAGCCTGTAATACTTGAAAAACAAGTGATTACAGACTTTTTAAGTACCCGGAGCCGGAGTCGAACCGGCACGGTTTCCCACAGGTGTTTGAGACCAGCGCGTCTACCAATTCCGCCATCCGGGCTTAGCTAGACTGAAATAATAAACAATTACTTCAAACGCAATAAAGAGACAAAATGTATTAACAATTATCTTTTCCTTTAACACGGTGCAAATGTAAAAAATATTTTTAAACATTCTAATAAAAATACTTAAATTTTTCCTTTCAGAGTTGAATTAATTTTATAAATTTGCACCTCGCTAAAAACGATATACACAACTAACTACACCCGAGGCAGATACACACTTTTATGCTATTGACAAATGCCATTAGCCGAACTGTATGGAACGCAGCGGAATAAAAACAACAAATTAAATGTCACACCTAGAACCAGAAGCTAAAATTTTTGCTTGTTCAAAAAGTGAGTATCTTGCAGAGAAAATCGCAAAGGAATATGGAATTCCATTGGGAAAAATGACCATGTCAACCTATAGCGATGGAGAATTCCAACCTTCTTATGAAGAGTCTATAAGAGGTTTACGCGTATTTATCGTTTGCTCTACTTTTCCAACTGCAGATAATTTAATGGAACTGTTATTAATGATTGATGCTGCAAAGCGTGCATCAGCAAGACACATTACAGCTGTTATCCCATACTTCGGTTGGGCTAGACAAGACAGAAAAGACAAACCAAGAGTGCCGATTGGAGCAAAACTGGTAGCCAATTTACTAGATGCTGCTGGAGCAACACGAATAATGACAATGGATCTGCATGCAGATCAAATACAAGGTTTCTTCGAGAAACCAGTAGATCACCTTTTTGCATCCACCATCTTTTTACCATATGTAGAAAGTTTGGGGCTGGAGAATTTAACAATTGCTTCACCAGATATGGGAGGATCAAAAAGAGCTTATGCTTATTCTAAATTTTTAAATTCTGAAGTAGTAATCTGCTACAAACAAAGAAAAGCAGCTAATGTTATTGAAACAATGGAACTTATTGGAACCGTTGAAGGCAAACATGTAATCTTAGTAGATGACATGATTGACACAGGAGGAACTTTGGCGAAAGCTGCCGATTTAATGATCGAAAAAGGAGCCTTAAGCGTGAGAGCAATCTGTACACACGCCATTTTATCAGGAGGTGCTTACGAAAAAATAGAGAATTCAAAATTATTGGAACTAATCGTAACCGATTCTATTCCGTTAAAAAAACAATCCGACAAAATTAGAGTAGTGAGTTGTGCACCTCTTTTTGCCGAAGTAATGCACATGGTACACCACAACAATTCCATCAGCGGGAAGTTTTTAATGTAGATTTTCTTAGTCCCCAGTGATTAGTCCTTAGTGATTAGTCAGCTACTAAGGACTAAAAAACTAACCACTAAGGACTAAAAAAGAGTTTAATTAATAACTATTATAAATATTTACAATGAAATCGATTACAATTAAAGGATCAGAAAGAGAAAGCGTGGGCAAAGTAGCTACTAAAGCCTTACGTAATGCTGGAGCGGTTCCTTGCGTTTTATACGGAGGAAATCAAGCAGTACACTTCTCAGCAGACGCTGCAGCGTTCAAAAACTTGGTTTACACTCCAAACGCACACACAGTTGTGATTGAGCTTGGAAACGGTAAAACTTTCAACGCAGTTTTGCAAGATATCCAAGTACACCCGGTATCTGACAAAATTTTACACATTGACTTCTTTCAAATCCATGATGACAAAGAAATCACTATTGAAGTTCCGGTAAAAATCATTGGTAACTCAAAAGGAGTTATGGCAGGTGGAGATTTACGTTTGAACAACCGTAAATTAAAAGTTAAAGCTTTACCAAAAAATCTTCCAGATTTCGTTGAAGCTGACATTACACCTCTTGACATGGGTAACAAATTATACGTTACTAAAGTGCCAACGCCAAACTTCAAAATCATGCACCCAGACAATACAGTAATTTGTCAAGTGAAGATCTCTCGTGCGGCTATGAAAGCTGCTCAAGAAGCTGCAAAAGCTGCAAAAGCTCCAGCAAAAAAGAAAAAATAATACTTTTTCAATCTATATCAAAAGCATCAGTTTCACAACTGGTGCTTTTTTTTTGAGTAGAAGCGAAAGATGAGGCATTTTCAGAAAGCATGGATTCCCGCTGTCCTTCCAAATCTTTTATTTTTTTAAGAAAAGTTTTTACAAAAAAAACATCAAAGATTAAAAACAGGCAAAATGATAGTGAAATAAAGGCTTTACAGTCATTTTATAATTTTTGGTAATGAGATAAAAAGCAGTAAAAAGCAAGGATTTGAAAAAGTAAGGTTCCAAAACGTTACTTAAAAAAACAACAAAATTATAATAAAATACTGTTTTTCAGATAATTGTATTGTGTTTCATATTGTTTCGTTGCTCACATAGGTTTAATTTTAACATTAAGAATTGTGAGTATGAAAACGACAAAAAAATCAACGTTTAAGGTATTGTTTTACCTTAAAAAGAACGCCCCAAAGAAAAACGGGATGGTTGCAATTATGTGCAGGATTACCGTAAATGGTAAACAGTCTGCATTGAGTACAAAATTGGATATTTCCGCATCAAATTGGGACTTGAAGTATGGTAGGGTTTTAGGAAAAAGCCATGAAGCCCAAGGCATAAACAACAAGATTGATAGAATCCGTTTGGATATTGAGGAATGTTATTCTAAAATACTAAAAAACGAAGGAGCTGTAAATAGTGATCAACTCAAAAATACCTTTCTCGGTATGGAAAGCGGAGAACTGACCTTTTTCAAATTCTTCGAACAGTTTCTTTTAGATTTTGAGAAAAAACTAAACCACTCTGCACTGAAAGTGCAGAGGTTTGTTTTACGAGGGACTGAAAGTCCCTCATTTTTTCATTCGAGAATGAAATTTGAATTATCAT
>NZ_QUNI01000025.1 GCF_003385115.1 Flavobacterium aquicola | reverse complement strand
ATACTTAGACAATAATGATTTGCACCGATGCAGGCAGTACCTCTTTAAAAAAATTACAAATCTTTTTGATATGTAAGAAATAATTTTAAATTTGTGTAAAGCGAATAAAAATAAAACGCATAAATAAAACCACAAAACATGCGCATAATATGCCAATTAGGAACAAAATGTGTTGGTTTTATGCGTGTATAAGATAGTTGGTGGCAAGCAAAATAGAAACTGGAGAATTCAACAACAAACAAAATGAAAGACAAAATTTACGCCGTATTTGATGGTGATAGTGACATACACTATTTTCATTTGATGAAAGCATGGACTAACAACGAAAATTTCGATTTTGAAATTAAAGATGCTCATGACTTAAATTATGCTAAAGACACTAGTCTAGAAGAAAGCATTAAAGCTCAATTAAGAAAACGATTAGAGAATTCAAAAGCCATAATACTAATAGTAGGAGAAAAAACTAAATACTTATATAAGTTCGTAAGATGGGAATTGGAGTTTGCGCTAAAAAACGATTTACCAATAATTGCCGTAAATGTTAATGGTATTAGAAACAGAGATATTGATAGATGTCCTGCTATAATTAGAGATGAATTAGTGGTACATGTTTCTTTTAATCATAAAATTATAAAATATGCACTCGATAATTGGCCTGCAAGCTATAAAAGATTGAAAAATAGTAATGAAACTGGTGCAAGATATTATCCTGATGAAATTTACAAGAAATATGGACTTTAGTATGAAAAAAATCACTTCTAAATTCGTCTATGCATTTCTTTATGATTATAGCAAAAGTAGAGTCCTAAATATATTCCTAACCTTTTTTGGGATAATTGGTTTTTTATGGACTCTTGTAGAATGTTTTTCATGGTTATTTGATAATTTAAATTATCCCGAAGAACTTCGTAAATTCATCCGTGCGAACTTAAAAATTGGTTTATTAATAATCGCTATCTTAAGTGTATATAATCATCGTAGAAAAAGTAAAATTCAAAAGACTTTTACAAATACTGATTTAACCGTAATTATAGAATTTTGTGATATTTTCAAACAAGAAGGTGCTATAATTATACCTGTATGTGATACATTTGATAATGATATACCTAGTGGCCTAGTTAATTCAAAAACTTTACACGGGCAATTTATTGAAAAATATTATCCAGGAAATGTACCCGCCTTAAATGCTGAAATAGTAAGATCTTTAGCTAACATAGGTTCAGTACCAATAGAAAACAACCCTAATTTAAAAGGAAATAGTAATCGTTTTGAAATTGGAACAACTTGTCCCATAAAAACAACTAATGAATATTTTTACTTATCGGCACTTACATATATGAAAGATACTGGAAATGTTGAAATGCAACCTCAGAATATATATGATTTTCTTTCTAATGTTTGGAATTTCATTCCGAATCATGGTGAATATCATGATGTTGTAAATATTCCTGTAATTGGCACTGGATTAAATCGACTTCCTGCAAGTTATACTAATCAATTTATTGTTCAGGAAATTGTAAATTCCTTCTTTGTTACATCCAAAGTACAAACATTTTGTAAAACATTACGAATTTGTCTTCATCAAAAAAATTATAAGTTTTATAATTTCGACGATATTAATATATTATTTTGTCACATAGATAATTACCTAAACAGATAGTGCCAGCCACCAACAGCCACTACAACGGATTTGGGCATTTGGCTTAATGGAAAGATGGTTTTGTATTTGGAATATTTAGCAAATCCGAAGAATGAGCTTAATTTAGTCCCAAACCCGCTATAGTGCCAGAACGTTAGCGGTAATACCCACAAAATTCTAGAAATCAATGCAGAAAATTTTACTTACAGTATTTTTGGTTTTAAGCTTGATAAGTTGCCATCAAAAGAAAACGTTTTCAAAAATCCACAATGCGAAAAATTACGTGAGCATAACGAATATAACGAGAATTGAAAACTATGATAATCAGAAAATTGAAATTATTGGACAATTTCATATGGATTTCGAAAATATGTACTTAGAAAAAGATGACCAAAAAATTTGGGTAAATTTTAATTTTTACCAACATCTTCAAACTGAAAATAATGAAATTTTAGATGGAGAAATTCTGAAAACCTTTAATTACAAAATGGTAAAAATAAAGGGGAAACTTAAATATTGGTAAGAAAGGTCATTTGGGAAGCTACAAAGCAGAATTAAATGACATTGTCTCTTTTGAAAATTAATATAAGTACTACCGCTAACAGCTACTACAACGGATTTGGGCAATTGGCTTAATGGAAAAATGGTTTTGTATCTGAATGATTTGGCAAATCCGAAGAATGGGCTTAATTTAGTCCCAAACCCGCTGTAGTACCAAGACGTTAGTAGCCATTGCAACACAAAATCGGAATTGAAATGAGACTTATTTTGAAATTTATATTCTTATTTATAACGATTTATTTACTCGTTCCCTATTCTATTGGGTTATTTGAAAAAATTCAAAAACCAGAATTCAAAAATCTTTCAATAAGTGATTATATATGGATTGGAATCATTTTAGCATTTATGGTTGCGCTGAATATTAAATGGTTTTATCTCGATAGAAGAAAACGCAATATGCAATGAATATAGAAAAATTTAAGCCAACTTTTGCTTCTATTCTTTCAATTATTGGAATAGTGGCGGGAATTCCATTCGGATTTTATTGTTTGACTTTAACAGGCGGAGCTAGTCTTGGCGGTGTTATAGTATTTGGAATTGTAATCGGTCTAGCTGTATTGTTAGTAATCGACAGAATACTACTATCATTTTTAAATCCAAAAAGATTATCAATAATAGAATTTGGAATATGCGTAATATGTTTGTTAATATATTTTGCAACAGAAGATTAAGCAACGGCTACTAACAGCTACTACAACGGATTTGGGCAATTGGTTTAATGGAATGATGGTTTTGTATTTGAATGATTTGGCAAATCCGAAGAATGAGCTTAATTTAATCCCAAACCCGCTATAGTGCCAGAACGTTATGGGCAAGCAGTAAAAAACAGAAACTAATGATATTCATTACAAATTCAGACAATTCAGGAAATTCAAAAAAAAGAAATATAATAGTTACAATTTTACTTTCACTATTTATAATAGCCGATTTCTATACATTGAAAACAGTTTTAGATTCAAATCCAAATAATGATATAATCGACCTTACCGTAAAATTAAATTATTGCTATGTTGTCTTTACCATTCTAGATTTGTTTTTTACTTTTTCCCTTTTTTTATGGAAAAAATGGGCTTTTTGGGGCACTTTAGCAATTAGTATTTTAACATTCTTACTTAATTTATATAGCGGGGTAGAAATTATTATGTCATTTTTTGGTTTATCAGGAGTAATACTTTTATTTGCTTTACTTCAGTTAAAATGTGAAAATGTTTCAGGTTGGAAAAATCTAGAACAATAAAACTGCCTGCCCATAACAGCTACTACAACGGATTTGGGCAATTGGCTTAATGGAAAGATGGTTTTGTATTTGGATGATTTGGCAAATCCGAAGAATGGGCTTAATTTAGTCCCAAACCCGCTGTAGTACCAGAACGTTACCAGCAAGTCAACCACGAAACTATAATCAATATTTTATGAAACAATTTTATCTAAGCATAATTTTATTGACTCTTCTTAGCTGTAAACGCGAAAATCCAAACTTTACGACGGATGAAAGTTTCAGAAATATCCAAATTGATAAAGGCTGGAAAATTTACAAAAATGAAAAAGTTAATGCTTTGTTGCCTTCAAATTGGAAACCGAAAGTTGAAAATGATTTAATCTTAATGGTACCAATAGATAAAAAGCAAAACCTATTTTATGCGGTTCTCGAACATAATATTGTGGAAGTTGGTTCGATTAAAAGTTACGTCAAAAATGTGTTCAAAGAGGTTTCTGAAAAACACAATGACTTAAAATATACGATAAATAGAGTCATGTTTACAAACAATAAAACATGCTATCTTCTAACTCTCTATTTTTCAGAAAATGGGCATCTCTACAAGTTGTATAACGCCCTATATGAATCGCAAGGTAAAATATATGATTTTGTATACAGAACAATTAATAATTCTGCTACAGACAAAACTAATTATGAAACGTTTATTGGCGTTATGTTTACCTTAAAATACAACAATATAAACGTAATCAAAGGTGAAAGCGATTTTCTGAAAAAAGCAGAAAATATAAAATATGAAGATTTGTAATATGACCTGCTGGTAACAGCTACTACAACGGATTTGGGCAATAGGCTTAATGGAAAGATGGTTTTGTATTTGGAATGATTTGGCAAATCCGAAGAATGGGCTTAATTTAGTCCCAAACCCGCTGTAGTACCAGAACGTTGGCAGACATTCACCAAAAAATCGGAGAATTAAAATATGAGAAAAATACTTAAAATTACTGGAATTTACCTTTTACTTATAATTTTAGATTTTAGTTGTGCACCGCCAGAGCATGTGTTAATAAATGGTATTGAATTTAATAGTGCTACAATAAAAGACAGAAAAGATCAACGAGAATTTAATAATTACGTTGAAACTTCGGTTTTTAAGAATGATATTGTGTTTATTATATCTGAAAATTTAGAAACAGTTGCAAGTTTAAATTTGAGATTAACTGAAAAATGTTATGCGACAACTTTTGCCAAAACTTACGATAATTCAATTTTAGAAGAATCATTTTCCCTCAAACTAAACAAAGATTTTACTTATGGTAATGTTCTAATAAGTGCAAATCAGAATTTATTTGAAATACCAGAAATTAGAAACCAAATATCAATCTTTCAAACCAATCAATCTTTTGGAGACAAAATTATTGAATTTAGTCATAGTTTTATAAATGATGCTATTTTTAGTAATGAAGTTTACCAAGTAGAATTTGAATGTAAAACAACTGATAACAGACTTTTTAATAAAGTAATAGAAGTTAAATTTGAAAATTAGAAAGAAAGAACGATCTGCCAACAGCTACTACAACGGATTTGGGCAATTGGCTTAATGGAAAGATGGTTTTGTATTTGGAAGATATGGTAAATCCGAAGAATGGGCTTAATTTAGTCCCAAACCCGCTGTAGTACCAGAACGTTATCACTCATTTTACAGCAGAATCAAGAAAACAATTACGAATTGAAAATTTTCAAAAAAATATTATTGCTAATTGGAATTTTACTCATCGTTGGGTTAATTTCTATATGGGATCTTTTTGATAGAGGACTATTTTATTCCAGACATATTTCAACTGACGAACTTAATGAGTTCTATATGTATAAAACGTGGGAACAACAAGAAAAAGCATTCGAAAAGAATTTCGGGGTTGAGAAATATAAATTCCCAAGAAAAAAAGTAAGCGAAATAAAACTGTTCAAAAACACTTTTTTGACAAGTAGAATAACTTCTAAAACAATATCTAATTTAAACAAATCAGAGTTAATTTCTTTTTTTAATAACCCCATAAATTTCCATTGGTCAGAGACAACTTGGAGTTTGGATGAGTCGGAATATATCTTACGATTTTATGACGATAAAGACAACGAAATAGGTAAAATCTGGTTGTGTTTAGAAGGCTGTGGAATGACCGAATCAATTCCATTTTCTCCAAATATGAAATATGGTGGATTGAGTAAAACCGGAATGGAAAACATTAACCGAATTATAAATAAAGTATTAGCGGAATAAAAAAACGAGTGATAACAGCCACTACAACGGATTTGGGCAATTGGCTTAATGGAAAAATGGTTTTGTATTTGAATGATTTGGCAAATCCGAAAATAGGGCTTAATTTAGTCCCAAACCCGCTGTAGTGCCAGAACGTTAGCGGTAATGCCCCATCAAGAACATAAAAATCATAATACATATATTCACTGTGGAAAAAACTCATAAAGACTATCTCACAAAAACTTTCTTAGAAGAGTTAAATTATAAAATTTGGTCTACTAAAGGAAGTAGATTTAATGCAAGTACAAGATTGATAAAAACATCACGCCTTTCAAATTTGTCAATTAGCATGCTTTCTGTTTATCTAACCGCAGTAGGACTACTTTCAGTCTATAATTTAAGTTTCAATACAATAAATGCAAATCTGATAGCTTATTCTATAACTTGTCTTTCTATCTTAACTTTAGTATTTGGACAAATTGAAAACGCTAAAGATTTTACAATGAAAGCAAAAGAATTCCATAACTGTGGCTTAGAACTATATAATATATATAATGAACTGAGAATTTACAAAACGTTAACTGAAAATCAAACATTACAAGACAACGAAAAATTTGCTAAAGAAATTTCAATTGCCTATCAAAGAGTGTTAGAAAAACATGAAAACCATCAACAAATTGACAATGACCGTTTTCGATCAAAAACGGCTAAATATCATGAGCTATCAATGTTTTCAGTTTTAAAGATTAAATTCATATATTATATACGAACTGCCTTTATTTATCATCTTTTAATTGTTTTGCCACCAGTAATAATAATAACATTTTTGATGCATTAAAAGAATAATCAAGAAATGACAGCAGAAGATAATAAATTAATTTTAAGTAGCATTAGAGCATTACAAGGAGAAATCACGTCTTCATTACGTTCTGTATCAGTAGAATTGCGTGAAAAAAAAATAGTTTGGCAATGTTTATTTGATTCTGATGCGACAGAAGATGATTTTGAACTTATGTCTGTGGCATGTGCTGAAGTTATAGCTGATTATGATTGGGGTTATGGTTTAGAAGAAATTATTAAATATGTTCCTGCTCCTGAAGATATGAAGCATTTGAAAAATTTGATTTACTTAAGGCATGAACAAAATTATTACAAATAAATGCACTACCGCTAACAGCCACTACAACGGATTTGGGCATTTGGCTTAATGGAAAAATGGTCTTGTATTTGGGATGATTAGGCAAATCCGAAAAATGGTCTTAATTTAATCCCAAACCCGCTGTAGTGCCAAGACGTTAGCCGTCATTATACCAAAAAACCGTAAAAAATCAACTTTAGAAAATGGAACACGAAAAAACATTCAGAACTAAAACAGGATTTTGTCATATTTTATCAGACAAAATAATTTTATCAAGAGACGGAATAATTGGAAATGTGGCGAAAATAACTGTCGGAAATGGAATTTCTAGAATTTTATTAATTTACTCTACAATTTCAATATTCTTAATATATTCAGCATATTCAAGCTTTCAAAAGGGAGAAAATGTTTCAGTTTTGTTCTTTGGTTTATTAGCAATATTCTTAATTTACGGAATTATAAAAAGTATTAATAACTCTGCAACTCCAATAATAGAAAGAAGTAAAATAAAAGAAGTGAAATTTATAAATGCAAAAGTTGGACTAACACGTTCAAGATTTGAAATTTTGTTCGAAGACGAAAATGGGAAATTAAAAAAGCGATTGATTATGCTTCCAGGTTCATTAAATGACGGAACAAACGAAACAGAAAAAGCATTGACGATAATGAAAGGTGAAAGAATATTAGCAACTTAAAGAAATAACGTCGGCTAACAGCCACTACAACGGATTTGGGCATTGGGCTTAATGAAAAAATGGTCTTGCATTTGGATGATTTGGCAAATCCGAAGAATGGGCTTAATTTAGTCCCAAACCCGCTGTAGTGCCAGAACGTTACCAGCAAGCACTAAAAAAAA
Organism: Flavobacterium aquicola; assembly: GCF_003385115.1. GTDB lineage: Bacteria > Bacteroidota > Bacteroidia > Flavobacteriales > Flavobacteriaceae > Flavobacterium > Flavobacterium aquicola. The sequence continues at coordinate 3,722 of NZ_QUNI01000025.1, read as the reverse complement.
GCAGAATGAAGTATCTATTTTCTTTAGCGGTAATACTTTTGATAATCGATATTTCCCATGCTCAAGATTCAATTAAAACTTATAAAATTGAAAGTAGAACATTTGAAATTGAGAAAAAATATCAAGTGCAAGAAATATCGATTAACTCTGACTCAACATATATCAGAACACATTACAAAGTTGATAAAAAATCGGAAATAGCAAATTATAAAAACGTCATACCATCAATAAAAGAAAATGGAACCTTTAGAAAAAAAGGAGATTTTTATTTTCTTAAACCATATAATCAAAATTTCGAAATGGGTCGTTACAAAATAACGGACAAAAAAATGATTTACTATTATGAGTGGCATGATAAAATTAAGAAAGGCGCGAAATTTAAAAGAATAAAACAGAAAAGTAATTAAGCCAGCTGGTAACAGCCACTACAACGGATTTGGGCATTGGGCTTAATGGAAATATGGTTTTGTATTTGGATGATTTGGCAAATCCGAAGAATGGGCTTAATTTAGTCCCAAACCCGCTGTAGTGCCAGAACGTTATGAGCAATAATAAAAAAACCTGAATGAGAAAACTTACTTTTTTAATCATATTTTTTAGTCTCGTGGCTTGTAAAAATGAAATTGAGAAAGCGGAAAGAAAAACAGCTGATAAAAAAGTAGTTTCCAAACCCAATTCAAGTAAAAAGCTTTCTTATGCGGAAGAAATTGAAAAGCTAAAAATCAGCAAACCTAAAAATTCGATACTTTCCAACGATATTCAATTCATAAACGACTCTATTCTTAAAGGAAAATTTAAATTAGATATTTCAAAATACGAATTAGAGAATTCAAAAAAAGAATGTTTTCCAACCATAATGGAAAAGGAAGAATTTTACGAATATTCAGTCGAAGCTGATAGAACTTCTACGAAAGAGTTTAAAAATTTAGGAGACTTGAATGGCGACGGAAAAAAAGAATCTGTTTTTATTCTGCCTAGTTTAGGTTGGTGTGAAGAAGGTCAATCCTATTATTTTACTGACAATAAAATCCCCCGAATCCTAACTGACTCAAATTGTTGTCATACAGAAAGTTTATTTAGCATTGGAGATATTGACGAAGATGGTGGAAATGAAATAGCAGAATATTATTCAAGTTGTGCAAGTAATTTTAAATACATTGACATTTGGACTTTAAAGGAAAACAAATGGAAGCTTGTTGACAAATTTGCTTTCTTTTATAATAATGGAAAGTATGAGGCTTTCAAAGACTTTCATAAACTTTACAAGAAAATTTCTAAAAACAAATTTAAGTTTTTAGAAATATCAGATATGCGAGCAAACGGAGAATTGGTAATGGAGTGGAAAATAGTGACGATGAAATAATTACTGCTCATAACAGCCACTACAACGGATTTGGGCATTTGGTTTAATGGAAAAATGGTCTTGTATTTGGGATGATTTGGCAAATCCGAAGAATGGGCTTAATTTAGTCCCAAACCCGCTGTAGTGCCAGAACGTTACTTGCCATTTTATGAAAGATATAGACAAACAGAAATTATTTTACAAATCATCATTCCCGAAAGGAGAAGAATATTTCTCATGGTTATTCTCAAAAGATGACATGAAGGAAAATATGACAATGGAAATATATGAAAAAGATGAAAAATTCAAATCATTAGAAACTCTAAAAATTTTACCTGATATTTTAGAAACGATCTATAATGTATCAACTTGTTATTATGGTTGCACAGGTGGTGCACATATAATAGAATATATAACTGGCAGAGGATATAATTTAGGGATTTCAGCTTTTAAAATATTACGACTAGGATTTTACGATGAAGCATTATCATTAATAAGAAGCATCAGTGAAATAAATAATTTATTTTCCTTGTTTGGAATTGATGAAAAAGCAAAACAAAATTGGTATGATATGAACGAAAAAGAAAGAATCCGAGAATTCTCTCCTGCAAAAGTTCGTGAAAAAATGTCAAAAACAGTTTTGGAAGCTCCAATCTCTCGTGAATATTATAGTAAACTTTGTGAAGTTGGAGTTCATGTAAATCCAACAACTAAACCACAAGGCAAAAATCATGTTGAAAAAGCAATGATTGGCGGATTTGTTACTAAAGAACTTTCAATTGCAGTTTTAAATGATTTAGCATTTAATCTAGTTTGGTTAGCAATATTAGCATTACGCAATTCTGTTTCTCAAGAAACTTTTTTGATAGAGGTTAGTAAAATTCAACCTCACTTTTCTAAAATCGGAGATTTAAATATTGAAACAATTGATCAATATATGAATGAACAAAAAAACGGCAAGTAACAGCCGTTTGGCGTGATTGGGGTTTTAGACTAAATTTAAAGATGGTTTTGTACTTGGAAAATTTGTGTTTAACCGAAAAATATCGCCTCTTTATTCCCCAACCACGCCAAGCGCCAGAACGTTAGTGGTAATGCATCATCAGAAACTAAAAATGAGTAGAAGAAATAAAATCGAGCCATTAAAAAAAAATAAAAATAAAGAATCAATAGCAATGATTTTAAAACTTTTTATTGGTACGTTAGCTGTGTTTTCATTTGTTTATTCACTTAGAGAGTTCAATAATTTCACAATTATTAGTTTTGAATTTTTAAGTTTTATATTTTTTTTCTCTGGAATTATAATAGCAAGCGTACAGTATTTTTTTAGAAAAAATAAAATTGAAAAACGTTTGAGTATTTATGATTTTTTCGTTCCAAAAATTTTCATTTATGGTTCAATATGTTCCGCACTATTCTTTTTAACAAACAGTTATTTTTCTACAGACAAAGAATATATTATAACTTCATTAATTTATAAAAGATATAAAGCTTATAAAAGTTCGCCAAATTCTATAGTTGCGGAAATTAAAGGCGTGGAAAGAGAAATTAATATTCATAATTACAACTTTGAAGAATTACAAGAATTTAATAATATACAAATTAATTTAAAAAACGGTTTTTGGGGTTTTCAAATTATACAAGAGATAAAATTGACAAAATAAATGCAAATAAGCACTACCACTAACAGCCACTACAACGGATTTGGGCATTTGGCTTAATGGAAAAATGGTTTTGTATTTGGATGATTTGGCAAATCCGAAGAATAGGCTTAATTTAATCCCAAACCCGCTGTAGTGCCAGAACGTTAGGGTGTATAGCCGTTGACGATCAACAGTCGATTTTAATCAGAGGCTTTAGTTCGGAAAATACACAACGAAGCAGAAACCGAGCGGGCGAAATCTGAACCGAAATTGGAAACGAAATTGGAAACGAAATCTTAAGCTTAATTGTTGCGGACAAACGAACGTGAACCTCTTTTTGGGCAACCGAAATCGGAATTTTTTTGACGATTTTTTTTGAAGTTTAATTGTCGTTTTTTCAATCTTTGTCTCCAAAAAGCAGAAACTAATTGGAACGGAAATCGGAAGGCGGAAAAACTTTCGCAATTGGAATCGATAATTGGAATGACAATTCTTTCGTGCTCAGCAATCGTCAAGCTACACACCCTAACAGCCACTACAACGGATTTGGGCAATTGGCTTAATGGAAAGATGGTTTTGTATTTGGATGATTTGGCAAATCCGAAAAATGGGCTTAATTTAGTCCCAAACCCGCTGTAGTGCCAGAACGTTATGCCTTATGCACCACAAAATCGGTTAACTCACGAGGGAAAAACTGAAATTCTTTAGTTGTAGTTTTCCCGCTTTTAATCCATTTC
>NZ_QUNI01000024.1 GCF_003385115.1 Flavobacterium aquicola | reverse complement strand
ATGATAATTCAAATTTCATTCTCGAATGAAAAAATGAGGGACTTTCAGTCCCTCGTAAAACAAACCTCTGCACTTTCAGTGCAGAGTGGTTTAGTTAAAAAAATGAGATAGTAGCCTTACCTAACATAAGCTAATAAATACACTACTTTAGATTTTCAAAAAACGTCAAAATAGGCATCAATTTTTCAATTAAAGTTTTTAATGGCACACAATAATTACAGATTTATATTTCTAAATCGAATTCTACGAGCATAATTCGCAGGAACTATCGATTTATTTTACTATATATGTGTCTGGAAAGAACAAGATATTCTGCTATGAAAGTGCGGATATGCATATAAATAGCAGAAATTTAACCTTATTTATACAAAAACATACACGATGAATAGTGAGGACGTAAAAAGATTTGGAATTATCATTTTTGAATCATTGCCTGATGAAGATATTAAAACTGGTTATGAATTATTTTCATCAACTTTAACTAATAAAACTTACGAAGAAGATTTATTATATATTGAATATCTTGATTTAGAAAATAAAGATATTTTTCTAAACGAATTACTACGTATTGCAAATGAAGCAATAGATAATAATTATTTCTATTTTCTACATTTTGAAATACATGGTTTTAATGGAGGCTTAATTTTAAAAAATGGAGAAGAAATTTTTTGGCATGAATTGTTGCCAATATTTCAAATGATGAATATTCATTATTTAGATACTTTAGTAATATATTTGGCAGTTTGTGAAGGTGCAAGTCTTTTGAAAGAGATAAATCCAATAGAAAGATCTCCTTTTGGTTCTATAGTTGCAAGTCCTCATAAAATCATTGAAAAAGATTTAGCTATCGGGTTTGAGAAATTTTATGAAAAATTCTTTTTTTCTTTTGAACTTAATGCGTCTTTAGAAGAATATAATACAGTAATTAAAAATGAGAAAAGCAGACTCTCATTAATAACAAGTCAATATTGTATTAATACACTTTGTAATATCGAAAGAGAAACTGCTGATAAAGAAAGACTTTTTAAAATCCTTGAAGATACTTTTAATAAGTATGATCCAAATTTTAAAAACTTGCCTGAAAGCGAAATTTTTGAAGTTCTTAAAAAAGAACTGTATGAAATTTTTGAGGAGTTTAAATTGAATAGAGATTTTTACTTAATGAATGATTTAAAATAGAAAAACTTCTGCAAACAAAGACTTCTTCAGATGTAGATAAAGTGGATATAAAAATTTACTTTTCACATGAAAAATATTGGTAAAATAGAATATTCACTTAAAAATACGCAACTTCGTATAATTTGAAAAGATTAATAAATAGTAGTTTTTATATTTTCGAAAAACGTTAAAATAGTTATCAAGTGTTCGATTGCAAACCCTGACAGCCCACAAAAGACAAATAACGCCAATGGAAGACATTGGCGTTATTTTTTTATATCAATCTTTCAAAAAAAGTTAAAATAGGGATTAAGTGTTCGACTGTAAACCCTGACAGCCCACAAAAGACAAATAACGCCAATGTCTTCCATTGGCGTTATTTTTTTATATAAGTCTTTATAAAAAATAAAAATTGGTTCATTATTTAGCAGTAATATATGAAAACCCACAGATTATTAAAACCTCGTATTTACTGGGTTTTCTTTTTATAGTATCAGATGATATCGAACTTTAACGCCATTATATGCAATATTTATAGCCGAAATCATAAGTATGCTATTTTGATTGAACTTTTTATCTTTCTTTACTATATACTGTTAATCTAAATATGTTCGAAATATTAAAACCAACCTTCTCTAATTGCTTTTGTGATAATCTCTGTTGTGTTTTTTGTTTTGGTCTTTTTTAAAATATTTCTTCTGTGGGTATTAATAGTTTCTATACTCAAGAATAATTTTTCCGAGAGTGATTTACTGTTGTGTCCATCAATTAGATTTCTTAATATTTCTTTTTCTCTTTTGGTCAGAATTCCTTTAGTTGGTTTAAAAATACTTTGAATTTCAACATCAATATAAGAAGGTTCGTCATCAAGACCAATAAAAGATAGAATAGGTCTTCCTAAAGATTTTAGATGGGAAATATCGATATGAATATCTAGAACTCGCATAACGCCTCCTTTAGGTGATGTTTGAATTGTGTAAATCTGTTGTAATATTCTAACATATTTTCCATTTGTGTGCTTCAACCTGTAATCATATCTGATTTTGTATTTCATTAATTTTTCGGGAGCAAACTGAGAAAAAAATTTCATCGCAGTATTTTCTACATTCATAAAGAACGTGATGTCTTCAGGATGAATATTAGCAATTACATATTCAGTTGTAAATTCTTCAGGTAAGCACCCTAAAACATTTGTTACATTGTCCTGCACATACTCGATTGTTGAAGTGGCAAGATTAAAAATGAGATAATAATATTCCCCAACTGAAAAAATATCCACAATCCTTTTTATATACTCTAGATTATAATCAGGAGGAATACTTACGTCAGACTTAGCTATTTTATTCCAGATTTTTTCAAGTTCTTCTAATGGCTCCTTCTTCATTTTAAAATCTATTTTGGAATCTTAAAATTAAGAATAAGATTCCAAAAAAATACTCATTATTGAGTATTTTTTAACAAGTTTTAAATGTTTAATTTTGAGTAGTTAATTTTTAAACTTTAGACTATAAAACTTCTTTAAATTTTGTCTCTTGTTTTACTTGCCCTGATTGTTAATTAGTTATGCTTTTACATTATAGCCTCAAAGCAATCTTAAAACGTATTTGATGCCATGCCATTGCGTTTATTGATAGTAAAACAAGTGTTAATTTTTTAATCTAAAAATTATGTCAAGACAAGATGTACTTAACAAAGCGGTATCACAGGATGGTACTGCTGAATCTTCCCCAAATAGTAATAAAACAGTTTTCTGAATAACTTTTTTTATAAAGTTAATTGATTGTTTGCATTTCCAATATTCACACTTTTTTAATACTTAAAAAGACAAACAATGATAAATAATGTAGCTCTCGATGTTTTTATTGGCCTGACCTTTGTATTCTTATTATATAGTTTATTAGCGTCAGTAATCCAAGAAATGATTGCCGTAAGATTTTCTTTTAGAGCAAAATTACTTGAGAAAGCAATTCTCAGAATGCTTGAAGATGGTAAAACAACGACAAGATCATCATTTTTCGATAGGATATATGGAATGCTTCATTTATTTGGACTGGTGAGTATACTCAAAGACAAGAAAGTGGCGGTATGGTTTTATTCACATTCTTTAATTAAATACTTAGCAGAAGACAATTACTACAGCAAGCCAGCATATTTGACGGCCGCTAACTTTTCAAAAGTAATGATTGATTTATTAAAAGGTTTTAATCAACCAGAATCACAAACTATAGAAACCATCCATAACTCTATAATAAATGGTACAATTTACAAATTACCTATCAGTATGGCTAGTGCCAAAGAAGATAGGTCAAACCCAGCCTTTAAAATATTAGTAAAAGAAAATTCTATTGAAGAAACTGGTATCATTACCGCTTCTCAAACTGTTCAAATAAATCCAAGTACAGCTTTTTTTCTAAGATCACTTTGGCAAGAATCAGGTGCGGATATTGATTTATTTAAATCGAAGCTTGAACAATGGTTCAATGATACAATGGAAAGAACAACAGACTGGTATAAGAGATATACAAGGTTTTTGTTATTTATTATTGGGTTCGCTATGGCATGTAGTTTTAATGTAGACGCAATTGCTATTCATCGTATTCTCAGTAAAGATAAAAATGCAAGAGAACAGCTTGTTGCACTGGCTATTAAAAACAATGAGAAATATGTTGCTGCTGTTCAAGATATCAAAAACGGAACTCCACAAGATGATCTAAATCTCCAAAAAACTTACGATATGGTGGTAGCAGATGCTAAAGAAGCGACAAGTACTATGGGTTTAGGAAAGCCTTGGGAAGATTCATGTACTATATGTAAGGAACACTTTAAGATTGATAAAAATATTTCTTTTGATGACAGAGTTTCCTTAGATGACAAAATTGCTGTAGCAAAAACCAGTATCATTATTTTACAAAAAAAAATTGATAAAATACAAAATGCTCAATTAGAAATTAGTAGTTGTAATATACAATTAAAGACCAAAGATTCATTATTATTTAGTGGAACTTATAGAGATACTACTCAGCTCAAAAAAGACACAGCGCGTTTGAATAAAATGAAAACCAAAGTATATGGAATTTTGAAAATCAATCATAGTGATAGCCTAAAAATATTTAAAGGTTCTCTATATAAAATGAAGATTCTGTGTGAGCGATGTCCAATAATACAAAAACGTAATTTATTTCAATATAGTGCAAATCAAAGAGGGGATATGGAGACATTCTTGGGGTGGCTACTCACTGCATTTGCCGTCACTTTAGGCGCGCCCTTTTGGTTTGATATTTTAAGTAAATTAATCAGTGTTCGCGGAGTTGGATCCAAAGCGAATTCATCATCAGGTACAGATCCTAGTTCGCCTGTAGGAAAACCAAATTCAACAGGTTCAAATCCTACCAATGGAAGTTCAACAACAATTCAAAATAATTCAGGAGAGGAGGCCGTTGGTTAAGATGTCACAGTTAAAAGTAATCGTAAATAAATTAAATAAGCGAACTGAACCAATTTCAAAGTTTGTTGACAAGTCAAATATTATAGGAACTGTCTCAAAGGGATATATGTTTGAAGGAACAAAGCAAATTTCTAATGCACTTGGTGATTGGTTTGAAGATCGAGACGGATATTATTACTGGGGCGGTGGTTTATTGACTTTAGATATTCCATTGGGTACTACTGTACAAGTGCCGGATCTGCCCATTAATCTTCCAAATCCGTATCGAGTAGGTATTGATGTTTCGCATCATAATACAATTCCCAGCTGGCAAGAAATCAAGAATTGTGGCGTAACCTCAGTCTATATTAAACTTTCAGAGGGAGTCGGAACTCCTGATATAATGGCAATAAAAAATGCTACATCAGCAAAACAATTAGCATTGAATATTGGGTATTATCATTTCTGTAGACCAGATACAAGAAATGGCGGAACGGTATCAAATGATGCAGAAGCTGAGGCAGATGAAGTATTTCGGTTAATGGCAGGAGCTCCAAAACCTAATTTGCCTCTGGTTCTTGATCTGGAAAATGCGCCAAACTGGGATACACCTCTTAAAAAAGAAGACTATAGAGATTGGATTAACATTTTCATTAATAGAATAGAAGATAAATGCAATATGGAATGTATGATCTACAGTAGAAAGGAATACTTAGATAGAAAACTTCCGCATGACCATGACTTAGGAAAATATAAATTATGGATTTCCCGCTATACATTAAGAGATTGTAATAAGGTAGAATTACCCGTAGGCTGGAACAATTGGGCGATGTGGCAATATAGAGATGATGGAATAATAGGAACCAATGGCAAATTGGATATAAATATTATAAAAGACAAAAGCTTATTCTGATGACGCAATTAAAAGTAATAGTTAATAAATTAAACAAACGTACAAGCCCTGTCACTGATTTTGCCAACAAAAGCAATATAGTTGGGGTGGTCAATGAAGGTTTTACGTTTGAAAGCGTTAAACAGCTTAAAAATAATTTGGGTATTTGGCATCAGTGCAAAGATGGGTATTGGGCTTGGGGGAAAGGCTTTTGTGATCATAAATTTTTGGATAGCAAAAATCAAATTATAGACTATAATATTTTATCATTATTGCCACAGGAATTTAAAAAGACAAACGGGCAAGGCATAACTGTAGGTATTCTTGATACCGGTTTATTTAGACATGAAGCTTTTGCTAATTGCAAAATAATTGGGAAAAATTTTGTTGACGATAATGATGATTTTGTAGACAGATCATTAGAAAGTCATGGAACTTTTGTTTCCGGTATTATTGCTGCAGGAATGTGTGACAATAATAAAATGAAAGGGATAGCATCAAATGTGTCACTCATTATTGGCAAGATTAGTGCCGATTCTACAATTTCTGATAGCGATACAATTTTGAAAGGACTCGTTTGGCTAATCAAACAGCAACCAGATATTATTAATTGTAGCTTTGATTTTTCTCCCTTAAATAAGGCTGTATTTGATGAAATTTTAACTTCTGACAATGCAAAAAACATTATTTGGGTTGCTGCAGGACAAGATGGAACAGGGACTTTTAATAGTACAACTTATTATCCTGCTTTAAATGAAAACTTTATAGCCGTGGGTGCTTTGAAAAAAGAAGATCTAGGTTTGGACGAAGTAAATCGGATTAATTCGCATATCAAATATATTGTTCCTCAGCTTTCTTTCAAGTCAACAGATAAGTTCGATTTTTATAGCGATGCTATAGGAAGCAGTTTTGCATCTGCTTTAGTTACTGGAAATTTGGCGCTTATAAAATCTAGGCTAAAACAAAATGGTTCAAATAATGTTGAGTCATCAGATTGCATTAAAATTTTAGATAGCAATATTGAAAAACTGATTTCGGCTGACCAATTACAAAATCCATTTTTAATTTTTAAAAGATAATTTTATGAAAAAAACTCTATTCATTTTGTTAATATCGTTTATTACAATTAATTGTGTAATGAGTCAAAATATTTATTATGATGCTAAATTTCTAAAAGACTGTTTGAAAAACAACAATTTCACAACTTCTAAAATCATTAATAGTACTGAGGATTCTTTGAGAAAATTGGATTTATCACTGGAAAAAAGGATAGCAAACCATATGAATAGCAACAATATTCATAAAAGTGACTCCATTGCAAAGCTTCAAGAAGTGAGAAAAAAAATTGCAGAAGATTTAATAAAAACACAAAAAGATAAGGTAAATAGATTATTGAGTCTCCTTAAGAGATATTTTCCAGAAGTAAATGAAAATGCTTCAGTAGATGATGTCAAAAGAATACTGCAAAAAAATCCTTTTTTTGTAGACTATTCAATTGAAGGTGTTTCCAGAGGCGGAGGTGCCTTATTTACCAATAAGGGTATAGCAAGTGTCGCTAGCATCGGCGGTCTAGACGTTACCAAATACGCAAACGCCATTTCAAGCCTAATGATTGAAAGAGCGAAGCAAGAATTGACTATTGCTTTTTTTAACCGGTTTCGAAAATTTGCTGAAGAAAATCCAGAGTTCAAAATATTGTTTCCCAAGACCACAGATAATTTAGCAAACCTTCTTACTTACACCTATCCGCAAATGCTTCCTGCATTGAGGAATGTTTTTTTTGAAGACATTAAACAGATTACCTATCATCTTGATGATGTACTTCAATTGCCAAGGTATCAAAGCCTTTTCGAAAATTTTCCAGAAATAAGAATCATGATTAGGTCAATAAGAGTCGTTCATGAACTTGAAACTGGGGCTTCAAATGCTGCGGACATTATTAAAGAATTCTCGGATTTTAAAGAGTGGAAAGACAAGAAGTCTTCTGCTGAACTAAAGACCTTTGGAAGTTGTTTAAAAATTACGGCTTTAATTTCTGAAAGTGTGCGAAATGATTCAATACAAAGTCACACAAAAGATGTTTGGGTACAAGCAAAAGAACTCAAAAAACTTTTTAGTGATGATGATAATAGTGATGATGACAATAATGTTTTTTTCAAAATATATTTAGGGCTTCTTTACCAACAATCAATAAAAGATGATGTAAAATATATAGACATTAACGGTAAAGAAACACTTTTTTCAGAAATATTAAAATCACATTCTAACGACCTTTTTCTTTTCAAAAACAAGCTCAAAGAATTCTTTGATTTGACTGGTAATGTAAATACAGCATATAAGAACTTTAAGAATAAAGTGAATAAAGGAGAATCCGTGAGTAACGATGATGTTTATAATTATATTAATACTTCGATTGATGCTGTAGAGTATGGATTTAGTATTGTTCAAATATTTAATGAGACACAACCACCAGCTGACTATATAGAGTTATTAAAAAAATCTAATAATTTATACAGGAATCTATATTCTAAAGAATATACACAAGCAATAGATAATGTTTTTGATATATTCAATAAGTTAAATGATATTATCAAACCTAAACTTCCTACCGAAGAAAAAATTACAAATTCTGAAAGTATAAAAAATTATAATGGGAATGTGGTGAAAGACGAAGTAAAAATACTTAAAGAAGGAGATCGCATATTTAGGGAAGTACCCGGAGAAAAAATAGATGCTGTGGCAAATATAAATTCAAAAGACCAAGATCTTAATCAGTTGGTGCAGTATAGAGGATTAGAACATTTAATTAAATTCCTTGAAAAGGCAAAACCTTACGCCTTATTTATGGCTAATATAGCTGAAGCAAAAACGGAAGAAGATATCAAAACGGCATTAGACAACGCTATTCTTCCTGTTGGAAGTTCATCGATAAAAAAATATACAAAAGATTGGGGTAATATTTCGATCCAGTCCTATTTAGGGGCATATTATTCCTTTAAATCTGTGTCGACAACTATCCCGAATTCTTGGAACGATAAATTTGGTGTCATTGCGCCAATTGGTATATCGTGGACACCCGGTGCACTGAGTTGGAAACATGGAGGCTCATTAAGTATTTTTGCCTCTCTTATTGATCTAGGTGCGATAGTGGATTATCAGCTTAAAAAAGAAAATATTACAAATGACAACGGCACGACAGAAGAGGTAATCGTTAAAGATTATACAATTGAATTAGGACAAATATTTTCTCCTGGAGGTTATCTTGTTTATGGTTTTCCTTGGAATTTACCTTTGTCCTTAGGTTTTGGGGCTCAGTACGGCCCAGGTCTTTCCAAAATCGATACAGGAGGAAATACCGTGATAACAAATCCTTCGTGGAGATACAATGTGTTTTTGGCTGTTGATATTCCCTTTTTCAATTTGATGAATCATAACAAGGTTACGCCTGTAAAATAGTGGAGTTGAGAAGACTATATTCTTCCTAACTAATTTACTGTTAGCAAATACAATTTAAGTAGAAAATTGAAACACATGAGCGTATAGATTTTTGATCAATCGAAAAGAACAATCAGAAAAACGCATTATTTTTTTACATATATTGACTTTGTAAAAAGTCCTAAGTCTATTAAAATCAAAAATTTGTGATTCTATATTGTTAAAAATAATTTTACCCAACGGGTTATTTTAAGTCTGTATAAAATGGAAGAGCCACAGGACATAATAAAATCTAATATAGAGAATTATAACAAGAAACTTGCTATACAAGATAGAATTCTTGCTGTTTCAATTATTTTCATAATAATTAATTATGTTATAGTGATTGAACCAAACTATTCCTCATTCAAAGCATTATCATTTAGTTCATACAAAATTCAAAAGTATAGTAATCAAATAAATAAAGATAAAAAGTTTATTAGTAATAAGATTATTCCAGATAGTTCAATTAAGAATTTAAAAATCAATGATATTAATTATAATAAAGATGTTTTCTTTCAACAAATAGACACAAGTTCAATTGGTCAAAATAAAATAGATACTCTACATCAAAAGCTAAATGCTATTGAGACGGCTATAAATGAGAAACAAAAGCTCATTTCAAAAAATGAATCTCTAAAAAAGAGATTATCTGCTGCAAAAGACGAAATGTCTTTAGTCAGTGTTTTATTATTATTTAATGATGGTAGAGAACACTTTTCTTTGTTTCTTTCATTTATAATAACATTTTTGATAATTTATTTTTTACTAATTCGTCGAACTTTATTAAATATATTGGCCAGAACAATTCGTATTCAGAAAGAAAAAGTAAATCTGAATGAATTTTATGAGTATCATGTAAATAAAAGTATTTGGCTAGCGCCGATACCAAACAAAATGAATTGTTCAGTTACATCGGATGAATTAATTCACATAATGTCATTGAAAAATAGACACCATCTATATAAAATTATAGTTTTTACATTTTTAGGCACAATTGCTTTTTTACAGCTTCGCTTATATTTTATTGAATTAAGTTTAAATCATCTATTACTAAATTTTTATTCTTTTTTGTCATTATTAAATTGTTTAACATCAATAGTCGTGATTTTTTTGTGGCTTTCAAAAAGAACTATTCCAGATAACTATAATTATGAATTTGATAATGAGAGATCTCTAACAAGACGTGAATTTGTTAATCTTGTAATTACAATCACACCAATTTCACTTGCAATATTACTAATACCTTCCATAAAGCTATTAGACAACTCATCTAAGTCCGAGAAAATTTACAATCGCTTTTTTAATAAACCCAGATTTTGTAAAACAAAAGGTAAAAATTCTAAAACAAAATTAAAGGAAATAGAATTCGAAAAAAGTTGTGAAGAGATGATTGTTAATAAAGATTATGAAAAATGTGCTGACAAACTAATTAGTGAAGTGAAAGCGATTAATAAATCTAAAAAAAATAACAATAATAGAATCATAAGGTTGTCTGATTTTCTTGTTAGAGTTTTAATGTTTCTAATTTATAGAAAAGATAATTCTAAATACCAAACCATATTTAATGAGTTGCTTAGTATTGCCAACGATTCAAATAATTTAATTTTAAAAAGCAGAAAAGAAATTTGGAGTAAATCAAACTATAAATGGGCTACCGTTTGTAAACAATCAAAATCAATTATAAAGTGGGATAATAAAAGTTTTCAATAAAATTGAATTGTCTTCTAATGTAAGATATCGTTATCACGATGATGGAGGTTCGAATCCTCCCAATTCTACTAGATAATTCAAGTTGCTAATTTAGATAGCATAAAAAACAAAGCAAAGGTTAAGTAAATTGTAATGAACAGAACTGATGCTCTATAAAGACAAAATCATATCATTTTTTTGTTTAATAGATGATATTTTACATGTAACTAATCAAATAGAGTACTAAAAAAGACAGGGTAGTTAAAGATAAATTACCATCACTTCAATAATTTTTTCAACATGGCAATATTAGTCACTCTTAAAGTTTATTGAAGCTTTATGAATCTACCCTTAATATAAAGTACTTTCTGGTAAAACTAATTTTGTTTTCTTTGGATTGTAATAAACCGATAGATTACTAGTAAAACTTGGGAATGTATTTATATTCTCAATTTTGAAAATATCATTTAGTAGTTTCAAAAAAATTTAAAATAGGTATTAAGAGTTCGATTGTGCTCCCTGACAGCCCACAAAAAGACAAACAACGCCATTGGATTCCAATAGCGTTGTTTTTTTTAGAATACTTTATAAATATTTCATAGGTTATACGATTCATGGAACGTAATCGTTAATATTTTTTTTGCGGTGTAGTGTATCACAATCAAACAGACAAATCCATAGTGTATAGATAGCTTTTTATCTTAAGTGAACTGATTGAGCGCAAATGATATTGTAAAAACTCAATTTACATCAATCTTTACCAGTTATTGTCTTTCTATGCATTTCACCCCATTTACACATTGATATAATTACATCTTCTAGTGTTTTACTGTAATCAGTTAAAGCGTACTCAACTGTAATAGGTTTTGTATCGCAAACCGTTCGACTTATTAATCCGTTGATTTCTAATTCTTGCAATTCTTTAGACAAAATACGAGGGCTAATTCCTACTGATCTTGACAATTCATTGAATTTTTTCGCCCCATCAATGAGAACGAATAATGAATTACCCCGAGGCAGAGCCTCGAGGTATCGTGTTACTCAAAAGACAAGCGTAGCTGCTTTTTGTTAAACGTTTTGTAGACAGTCTTTTCTTCTCCTTGATTTTGAATGTATTTCTGAATCACATCCTCATTACCATATTGACCAACCGTATTTACATAATATCC
>NZ_QUNI01000023.1:302-15928 GCF_003385115.1 Flavobacterium aquicola | reverse complement strand
CCCGATCTGTATAATCTGGAAGTTTTATCCTCAATAAACGGATTCTTTATAAACTTCTCTTGAGTTAAGTCTTCTCTATTCAAATAGCCTCGGGCCACCTGAACGCCTCCTATACATAATTCTCCAATTACTCCTATTGGCAATAACTGGTTTTGATTGTCTAAAACATACAAACTTGTATTGGCTACTGGCTTTCCTATTAGAACTTGAGACAAAGATTCTTCTAGTGGTACTTGCCATGAGCTTACATCTATTGCTGCCTCTGTCGGTCCATATAAATTGTCTAATTGAACCTCCTTGAATTTATTCTTAAATAAGTTTATTTGATCTACTTGTAGAGCCTCTCCACTACATAAAACTCGCCTTAAGGAGTTACAATCTCCCAATTTGATATCTTCTAAGAAAACCCTCAACATCGAAGGAACAAAATGAATCGTCGTGATGTTTTCCTTGTCTATAATGTATTTTAAATACTCAACATCTTTGTGTCCTTCCGGTTTGGCAAAAACCAATCGTGCCCCACAAGTAATAGCCCATAAAAATTCCCATACTGATACATCAAAATTAAAAGACGTCTTCTGTAGGATTGCATCATCACTCTTAAGTTGATAATGCGATTGTGTCCATAATAAGCGGTTCACAATACCTCCATGTTCATTCATCACTCCTTTAGGAGTACCAGTACTTCCAGAAGTATATATAACATAGGCTAAATTAGATGCAGACAATACATTACTGAGTTTCCCTGTAGAGTAGCCAGAGATAAGATCCCAATCTTTATCCAAACATAGAACTGATAAACCTTCACCTTTGCTTATAACATTGCTACTTGTTTCACTACTTAAAACCAAACCTATTTTGGCATCTTTAAGCATATAATCTATACGATCTGTTGGATACTCCGGATCGATGGGAACATAAGCTCCTCCTGATTTTAATATTCCCAGAATACCAATGAGCATCTCTAAACTTCGCTCCAGACAAATGCCCACAAGATCATCCGGCTGTATGCCTTGTTCGCGTAAATAATGCCCCAGCTGATTTGAGCGTTGATCTAATTCTTTATAACTTAATTGTTCCTGTTTATAAACAACTGCAATAGCATTTGGTGTTCGTTTAACCTGTTGGGTGAACAAATCTACTACGGTCTTATCTAATGGATAGGCAGCATCAGTATTATTAAATTCAAATAATAATTGATTCTCCTCTTGCGAAGTAAGCAGGGACAGACTGCTTATTGGTTGCGTAATATTGCCTGCAATACTAACCAACAGCTCTTGATAATGCAACAGCATTCGATCTATTGTTCCTTTGTCAAATAAAGCTGTACAATAATTTATTCCTAATGAAATACCTTTGTTACTCTCTGATACACTAAGTGACAAATCAAATTGAGAACTTACCACTTCAATATAATGTGATGATAAGGTCAAGCCTTCTAAAGCTGCATCTGCACTTTCTTTATTATTGTGTAAGGAAAACATCACTTGAAACAATGGACTCATACTCATATCACGGGTCGCAACCACCCGATCCACAACCTTCTCAAAAGGTGCAAGCTGATGGTCATAACCTTCCAGAGTTGTCTGTTTTACTCTTGACAATAAATCTCTAAAGCTAGGGTTGCCACTTAAATCACTGCGAAGTGCTAGGGTATTTACAAAAAAGCCTATCATTCCTTCTAACTCTGATTGCGTACGATTCGCAATTGGTGTTCCTACACAAATATCATCCTGTCCGCTATATTGCAATAATAATATCTTGAAAGCAGATAACATTAGCATAAATAGCGTTACGCCTTCTTCCTGACAGATAAAGTTTAATGAGTCTCTCAGCTCTTTTCCTAATTCTAAAGAAACATTGGCTCCTTCATTGCTCTGCACAACAGGACGAACATAATCCGTTGGTAAAGACAAGGTAGTTACACCTTTTAATTTTTCTTCCCAATAGGATATCTGATTCTCCAAAACCTCCCCTTCTAAATACTTGCGCTGCCAAATGGCATAATCTGCATATTGTAAACTAAGCTCTGGTAAAACTGCTTTGCGGCCAGATTGCAGAGCACTGTACAGCTCCGTAAACTCATTCACTAAAATTACGTCTGACCAGCCATCACTGGCAATATGATGGAAAACACAAGCCAGAACATATTTCTCATTTCCTAATGTATACAAACACGCTCGCAGCTTGTAATCTTTTGATAAATCAAAAGGTTTATTTACATAATCTGTTATAATATTTCCTAATAATAACTCATCAGATACAATTGCTTTATCCAATGACCAGCCCTCGGCGCTGATAATTTCCTGATAACCGATTCCCTCTTCTGAAAGAAGCATAGTGCGTAAAACCTCATGGCGCGAAACAATCTCATATAAGGTTTGTTCCAGTATCGATTCCTGTAAGACTCCTTCTAAACCAAGAATAGTAGGTACGTGATATTCTGTAGTGCCCCGCAGCTGATCCAAAAACCATAGTCGCTCCTGACTAAACGATAAAGGAATGCGAACTCCTCTTTCCTGCACAACAATAGTTGGTAGTAGAATTTGTTTATCTTTTGACAACAAGAGTGCTGATATCTCTAAGATACTTTGATATTCAAAAACCTCATGGATTGACATTTCGACTTCAAACACCTTACGGATAAGCGATATCATTCTAATAGCCAACAAACTATGACCACCCAATTCGAAGAAATTATCATAAACTCCTATTTGTTCTACTCCTAAGAGATTCTGCCAGATTTCTGCTAATTGTGTTTCTATTTCGTTGCTTGGTGCTACATATTCTTTACTCGATAAGTCTGAATTATCCGGATCCGGTAATGACTTCTTATCAACTTTAGCATTACTGGTTAATGGAAAACTATCTAATACTACCCACAATTGAGGTACCATATAATCAGGCAACTTCGTTTTTAATGATTCTTGTATCGATTCTTTATCAAAATCATCGTCAGATACAACATAACCTACCAGACGCTTGCTGCCACTTGCATCTTCCTTAGCCAATACACAGCACTGTATTATTCCTGGTAAAGAAAATAATGCATTTTCGATCTCGCCTAACTCTATTCGATAACCGCGGATCTTAACCTGATTATCTTTTCTGCCTATATACACTATATTACCCTCAGGCAACCATTGTGCCAGATCGCCAGTTTTGTATAGTCGCTCCCCTTTAATAAAAGGATTCGCTATAAACTTCTCTCTCGTTAAGTCCTCTCTATTCAAATAGCCACGAGCTAAACCAGCTCCTGATATACATAATTCTCCAATTACTCCAATAGGAACTATATTTTGACTATCATCAAGTATATAAATTTGTGTATTGGCTATTGGTGTTCCTATAGGCACTGTTGTACCAATTTCCCCACTAAAGGTAGTAGCACAAATACTAACTTCTGTTGGTCCATAAGCATTGATGTATTTTCCTGTTTCTGCAAATAACTTTGCCTGTTTTAATGGCGCTTGTTCTCCTGCTGTTATCAATGTTCTTATGCTGGATATTTGATTACAATCCAATAATGTTAAAAAGGCAGGAGGTAATGTGGCTATTGATATTTGATTTTTTTCAACATAATCTACAAAATAACTCACATTAAACTTATTTTCTTCTTCTATTATATATAATTGTGATCCTGATAATAGCGATATAAAAATCTCTGATATAGAAGCATCAAAAGAATGACTCGCAAATTGTAAACAATTATCAGCTTCGGTTACTGAAAAAGTATTTATTTGTGATAACATTGTATTGACAATACTACCATGCTCTATCATAACTCCTTTTGGATTACCTGTACTTCCGGAAGTATAAATTATATAGGCTAAATCTGAAGATTTAACATTACTATTATTTAAATCTAATATTGTTACTTCTTTTGATATTGTTTCAAACTCTATGTCTATTGAAAATATCTTTGTATCATAGTCCATTACTTCAAATAAGCTTTCTGAATCTATAATTAACAATTTTACATTAGCATCTTCTATAATAAATGACTTACGTGAACTTGGATAATCTTTATCAATTGGTAAATAACAGGCTCCTGATTTCATAATTCCCAGCATAGAAACAATTGACCGCATATTACGATTCATCATTACTCCTACTATATCTTCTGATTCTAACTTACCTGTATTCTTTAAATAATACGCCAAACAATTTGATTGTTCACTAAGCTCTCTATAAGTTAATACTTCATCTTCAAACGCAACAGCAATATTATTTGGGGTTCTCTTAACCTGTTCCTCGAATAAATCAACCAGGGTCTTGTCTTTTGGATAAACAACCTGTGTGTTATTAAATTCAAATAGTATTTGTTGTTTTTCTTCAATAGACAACATCTCAAGATTACTTATTGGCTCATTTATATTTTTAATTATACTGCTAATGATTTCTTCAAAATGAATAATCATAGATTCAATAGTATCACTTTTGAACAAATCTGTACAATATTCAATATCAAATAAGATCTCTTTTTCTGTCTCCTGTGCATTAAATGAAAGATCCAATATAGAGTTTATATTATCTCTCTCATAGCCATCTATAGTTATTTTATCTAAAAATACTTCTTCTGATCTTGGGGTATTATTTAATAAAAATTTTACTTGAAATAAAGGGCTCATACTCGTATCCCGAGTTGTCATGACTCTGTCTACAACTTTCTCAAATGGAGCACTCTGGTTATTATAAGCATTTAAAGTTGTTTCTTTAACTTGAACTAATAGATCTTTAAATGAATTTTTACAATCTATCTTGGTACGTATTGTTAGATTATTAATAAAAAATCCTATTACTCCTTCTAATTCAGCTTGTGTTCTATTGGCTGTTGGTGTACCAACACAAATATCTTCTTGTCCACTATATTTATACAGCAACACTTTGAAAGCAGATAGTAACACCATGAACATCGTAACACCTTCTGATTTACAAATTAATTCTAATGCACCTTTTTGCTCTTGATTTATATTAAATGACGTACTCGCTCCCGCTCTACTCTGAATTGATGGTCGTACATAATCTGTAGGCAGCAACAATGGTAATACTCCTCGCAATTGATTATCCCAATAACGCAACTGAGCTTCCAAAACTTCCCCTGAGACATATTTACGCTGCCAAATAGCGTAATCTGCATACTGGATTGGTAATGAAGGCAAACTCGGAGTCCTACCTTGAATCTTAGCACTGTACAGTTCTATAAACTCATTCACTAAAATACCCTCTGACCAGCCATCGCTGGCAATATGATGGAACACGCATGCTAAGACATACTGCTCGTTACCCAAATGATACAAGCAACTTCTTAACTTATAATCCTTCGATAAATTAAAGGGTTGGGTCACATAACTATCCAGACTGGTTTCCAGCAAGTTTGCATCGGATATTTCAAACTGATCCAACGACCAGCCTTCTGCGCTTATAATTTCCTGATAACCAATTCCGTCTTCTGATAAAAGCATACTGCGTAAGACCTCATGACGCGAAACAATCTCCTGTATGGTTTGTTCCAATATCGATACCTCTAATGCTCCTTCTAAACGAAGAATACTAGGTACGTGATATTCTGTACTGCCTTGCAACTGATCCAAAAACCATAGACGTTCCTGACTAAACGATAAAGGAATACGAGCCGGACGCTCCTCTGCAACAATTGTTGGTAATAAAACACCTTCTGACTGGGCTGATAGATGAGCTTCTAATTCAGAAATCGTGGTGTGTTCAAATACTTTCCGAATAGAAGTTTCTATTAACAGTTTCTTTCGAATCATAGAAACCAAACGTGTAGCCAATAAACTATGACCACCCAATTCAAAGAAATCATCATGAATTCCTACTTTACCAATTCCTAATAATTCCTGCCAGATTACTGTTAACTTCTCTTCGGTTTTGTTGCGTGGTGCTACGTATTCTTTGCTTGATAATTCTGAACCATCCGGATCTGGCAATGACTTCTTATCCAGTTTTCCATTACTGATTAATGGCATTTCTTCTAACTCTATCCAAATCATAGGAACCATATACTCCGGCAAACTTGATTTTAATCCATTTTGCAATAACTCTTTGTTCAATATTCCGTCCAAGACCACATAACCAACGAGCCTTAGAGATCCGCTGGAATCTTCCTTTGCCAATACACAGCACTGTGTTACTCCTGGTAATGATGACAATACGTTTTCGATCTCGCCCAGCTCTATTCGATAGCCGTGGACCTTAACCTGATCATCTTTTCTGCCGATATATTCTATATTTCCGTCTGGCAACCAACGGGCTAAATCGCCTGTCTTATAAATTCGTTCGCCTTCTCTAAACGGATTCGCTGTAAACTTATCGTTAGTTAATTCTTCTTTATTTAAATAGCCTCGGGCCACCTGAACGCCTCCTATACATAATTCTCCAATTACTCCTATTGGCAATAATTGATTTTGACTGTCTAAAACATATAAACTTGTATTGGCTACCGGCTTTCCTATTAGAACTTGAGATAAGGAATCCCCTAGTGGTACTTCCCATGAACTTACTTCAATTGCGGCCTCGGTAGGTCCATATAAATTATCTAATCGAACATCCTTAAATTTATCGTTAAATAAGAGAACTTGATCTACTTGCAAAGCCTCTCCACTACACAAAACTTGTTTTAAGGAAGTACAATCCCCTAATTCGATGTCCTCTAAGAAAACCCTCAGCATCGAAGGAACAAAATGAATGGTCGTGATGTTTTCCTTTTCTATAATCTGCTTTAAATACTCAACATCCTTATGTCCTTCCGGTTTGGCAAAAACCAATCGTGCCCCAAAACTAATAGCCCACAAAAATTCCCATACTGATACATCAAAACCAAAAGATGTCTTCTGTAGGATTGTATCATCACTCTTAAGCTGATATTGGGATTGTGCCCATAATAAGCGATTCAAAATACCTCCATGTTCATTCATCACTCCCTTAGGAGTACCAGTGCTTCCCGAAGTATAGATAACATATGCTAAATTAGATGCAGTTAATACATTGCTGAGTTCCCCCGCAGAATAACCCGAGATAAGATCCCAATCTTTATCCAGACAAAGAACTGATAAATCTTCACCTTTGTTTATAACATTACTGCTTGTTTCGCTGCTTAGAACCAAACCAATACCGGCATCTTTAAGCATATAGTCAATACGATCTGTTGGATACTCCGGATCGATGGGAACATAAGCTCCTCCTGATTTTAAGATTCCAAGTATACCTACGAGCATCTCCAGGCTTCGCTCCAGGCAAATAGCCACAAGATCATCCGGCTGTACGCCTTGTTCACGTAAATAATGCCCCAACTGATTCGAACGCTCATCTAATTCTTTATAAGTCAGCTCTTCCTGTTCATAAACAACTGCGATAGCATCAGGTGTTTGTTTAGCCTGCTCTTCGAATAAATCAACGATGGTTTTATCTAATGGAAATACAACATCAGTGTTATTGAAAACATTCAACAATTGATGTGATTCTTCCTTGGTAAGTATTGAAAGATTGCTTATAGGCTGCGTGATATTGTCTGCAATACTAGCCAACAGTTCTTGGTAATGCAACAGCATACGGTCGATCGTAGCCTTATCAAACAAAGCCGTACAATAATTTATTCCCAGAGAAATACCTTGATCGCCTTCTGATACACTAAATGTTAAATCAAACTTGGAAGTAACGGTATCAAACTCGTATCCAGAAATGGATATATCACTTAAACCTCTATCTTTTTCTCCAAAATTATCATCCGCATTTTGTAATACAAATAAAACCTGAAACAACGGCGTCATGCTCATATCGCGGGCAGTAATCACCCGATCTACAACCTTTTCAAAAGGTGTTAACTGATGGTCATAACCTTCCAGAGTTGTCTTCTTCACTCTTGACAATAATTCCTTAAAACTAGGATCGCCGCTTAAATCACTGCGAAGTGCTAAAGTATTGACAAAAAAGCCAATCATTCCTTCTAATTCCGATTGGGTACGATTCGCAATTGGTGTTCCTACACAAATATCATCCTGACCACTATATCGGGATAACAATACTTTAAAAGCTGATAACAATAACATAAACAGCGTCACGCCTTCTTGTTGACAGATAGATCTCAATGAGTCTCTCAGCTCTTTTCCTAATTCTAAAGAAACACTAGCTCCTTCATTACTCTGTACAGAAGGACGAACATGATCCGTAGGTAAAGACAACGTACTTAATCCTCTTAGTTTTTCTTCCCAATACGTTAACTGATTATCTAAAATAGCACCTTCCAAATACCTGCGCTGCCAAATGGCATAATCTGCATATTGCAAACTAAGCTCTGGTAAATCAGGAATTTTGTTTGATTGAAAGGCGCTGTACAATTCCATAAACTCCTTCACCAAGATTCCCTCTGACCAGCCATCGCTGGCAATATGATGGAAAACATTTGCTAATACATATTGATTGTTCCCCAGACCATACAAACAGGAGCGTAACTTGTAATCTTTCGATAAATCAAATGGACGCATCAGATAATCCTGCAGACTGCTTTCCAGCATTAATTCATCCTCTATTTCCAATTGATCCAATGACCAGCCCTCTGCACTGATAATTTCCTGATAACCTACTCCGTCTTCTGAAAGAAGCATACTGCGCAAGATCTCATGACGCGAAACAATTTCTTGTAAAGTTTGCTCTAATATTGATGATTCTAATGCTCCCTCTAAACGAAGAACAATAGGTATGTGATATTCTGTACTCCCTTGCAGCTGATCCAAAAACCATAGGCGTTCCTGACTAAATGATAAGGGAATACGCAGAGGACGCTCCTCTGCAGTAATCTCTGGTAATAAAACCCCTTCTGAATGGGCGGATATATGAGTCCCTAATCCAGAGATCGTGGTATGTTCAAATACTTCCCGGATAGAAACTTCTATGCGTAACTCCTTTCGGATCATGGAAACTAAACGCGTGGCCAATAAACTATGACCACCCAATTCGAAGAAATTATCATGAATTCCTACTTGTTCTAATCCTAAGAGATTCTGCCAGATTTCGGCTAATTGTCTTTCTGTTTCGTTGCGCGGTGCTACATATTCTTTACTGGATAATTCTGAACTATCAGGTTCCGGTAATAATCTTTTGTTTAACTTTCCATTAGTGGTTAAAGGGAAGCTCTCCAATTGAATCCAGATCATAGGAACCATGAACTCTGGTAAGCTTAATTTTAAATATTCTTGTATTTGATTTTTATTTAACTCCTTATCTACAACAACATAACCAACCAGACGCTTGTTCCCACCTGCATCTTCCTTAGCCAGAACACAGCACTGTGTTACTCCCGGTAATGATGACAATATATTCTCTATTTCGCCCAGCTCTATTCGATAGCCGCGGATCTTAACCTGATCATCTTTTCTGCCGATATACTCTATATTTCCATCTGGCAGCCAACGGGCTAAATCGCCTGTCTTATAAATTCGTTCGCCTTCTCTAAACGGATTCGCTGTAAACTTCTCTTGAGTTAGTTCTTCTTTATTTAAATAACCTCGGGCCACCTGAACGCCTCCTATACATAATTCTCCAATTACTCCTATTGGTAATAATTTTAAACTATTGTTAAGAATATAAATTTGGGTATTGGCTATAGGCTTTCCTATTGATATAGTTTCGTCTTCGTCACTTCTACTTTTGTAGTCTATAATATCTGTTGTTACAACATGCGTTTCTGTTGGACCATAATGGTTGTGCAACATAACACCTTGTTGCTTTAGATATTTTTTTACATTTTCAGACAATTTTAATTGTTCTCCTGCTACAATAAGGTCTTTTACTGAATCTATTTTTTCGAAAACACCTTCGGCTCCAAGAAATATAAAAAAAGCTGTTGGAAGAAACATTGCTTCAATATTCTTGTTCTTAATAAAATTTACTAAACCAGCTAAATCTTTCTTAGTTTCTGATGGAACTATATATAATTCTCCTCCTTGTGTAATTGCAAAAAATATTTCCTGAAATGACATATCAAAACTTATACTTGACAATTGTGTCACCCTTTGATTAGAAATACCTAATTGATTATTATTACATATCAAGTTGAATAATGCATAATGAGACATCATTACACCTTTTGGCTTTCCTGTACTTCCTGAAGTATATAAAACATATGCCAAATCATCTGGAGCTATTACTTTATTCAAATTCTCTGTTGAATAGCCTGAAATAAGATCCCAATCAGTATCCAATAATAAAATCGATAAATCTTCATACCCTTCTAATAAGTTACCAGTAGTATTGCTGCTCAACACCGTTTTAATACTAGCATCCTTAAGCATATAAGCCACACGATCACTTGGATATTCCGGATCAATAGGAACATAAGCTCCGCCTGATTTTAATATCCCCAAAATACCAATAACCATTTCCAGGTTACGATCTAAACAAATTCCGACTAAACTATCTGTAATTATTCCTTGTCCATTTAAATAATGACTCAATTGATTCGAACGTTGATCTAATTCTTTATAAGTTAATGCCTGATATTCAAAAACTACAGCAATTGCATCAGGAATATTTTTTACCTGTTCCGAAAATAAATCTAATATTGTTTTGTCTTTAGGATATTCTGTAAAAGTATCATTGAAAATATCTAATAATTGTATCTCTTCCTTTTTGGTTAATATTGATAAACTATCTATTGGCTGTGTGATATCGCTTATTATGCTTTGCAGCAAATTTTGGTAATGCAATATCATGCGATCAATAGTAGTCTTATCAAACAAAGCTGTGCTATATTCTAAATTTAATGTAATGACTTCTTCAAATTCAGAAATCACCATATTTAAATCAAACTTAGAACTAACCATATCAAACTCATATCCCGACAAGGTAACTCCTTCCAAAGATAAATCTCCAGATCCTTCGGGAGTATTCTGTAAGACAAATAACACTTGAAATAATGGTGTCATGCTCATATCACGGGTATTAACTACACGCTCTACAACCTTTTCAAAAGGTGCCAGTTGATGGTCATACCCCTCCAGAGTGGTTTGTTTTATTCTTGACAATAAATCTTTAAAACTTGGATTATCGCTTAAATCACTGCGAAGTGCTAAGGTATTTACAAAAAAGCCTATCATTCCTTCTAGCTCCGATTGCGTCCTATTGGCTATTGGTGTTCCTACACAAATATCATCCTGACCACTATAACGAGATAACAATACCTTAAAAGCTGATAACAGCAGCATAAATAGTGTTACACCCTGCTCTTGGCATATAGAACTTAGTGAAGCGCTTATTTTTTTGTCTAACTCTAAGGAAACAATAGCTCCTGCATTGCTCTGTACAGAAGGTCGTGCATAATCCATAGGCAAGGACAAAGTACTTACAGCCCTTAATTTTGATTCCCAATAGGATAACTGATTCTCTAAAACCTCACCTACTAAATAGTTGCGCTGCCAAATGGCATAATCTGCGTATTGTAAATTAAGCTCTGGTAAAACTGCCTTACGACCAGACTCAAGAGCGCTATACAATTCCATAAACTCATTTACCAAAATACCTTGTGACCAGCCATCGCTGGCTATATGATGGAAAATGCAAGCTAAAACATACTTCTCATCTCCTAATGTATATAGACATGCTCGCAGCTTGTAATCTTTTGATAAATCAAATGGTTTATTCTGATATGTATTTAAATGACTCTCTAGCAATTCTTCATCCGATACCACTTCTTGCTCCAAAAACCAATTTTTAGCCTCTATGACCTCCTGATATCCTATTCCTTCTTCTGATAAAAGATTCGTGCGTAATACCTCATGGCGAGAAACAATAGTCTGTAATGATTCTTCTAAAATTGAAATATTTAATGCTCCATCTAAACGTAACACAATGGGCATATTATATTCTGCGCTACCGCCCAACTGATCCAAAAACCACAAACGCTCCTGACTATAAGATAGAGGAATGTACTTGATAAGATCTCTATCGAATGGTTTTACAGTATACTTCCCTAATCCTTTATCGTGATTTCTATTTACTTCAAACTTTTCAAGATGTTTAATAATAAGATCTTTATTATCTTTTATATCTGCTAGCAATGCATCATTAATATTCTCACTTTCTGATTTTAAAACTAAATTCTCGCCTTCTAGCTCTAACTTTACTCCTTGATCCTGAGCTATTTTTAAAAGATTTAATATTTTATCCATTATATTGTTATTATTTTTTTGTAAGTAATATCTTGATTTTCTTTTTCTTTGATTTCTTTGTGTCTTAAATAGGTACTTAATTCTTCTATTCTTGTAAATTCAAATACATCTTTGATTGTAATTTCACTTTCAAATTCTTTACGAATCATAGAAACTAAACGCGTGGCTAATAAACTATGACCACCCAATTCGAAGAAATTATCATTGACTCCTACTTGTTCTACGCCTAAGAGATTCTGCCAGATAGCAACCAATTTCTCTTCTGTTTCATTACGGGGAGCTATATACTCTTGTACTGAAAACACTAAACTATCCATCTCTGGTAACGCTTTTTTATCTAACTTTCCGTTACTGGTTAATGGCATTTCTTCTAACTCTACCCAAATCATAGGAACCATATATTCAGGTAAACTAAATTTTAAATTTTCTTGTAGATACTCTTTATCCAACGCTCCTTCCAATACTACATATCCTACCAAATGCTTTACTCCTTTTGTATCTTCTTTAGCTAATACACAACACTGGGTTACTCCCAATAAGGATAACAATACATTCTCAATTTCACCCAACTCTATGCGATATCCCCGTATCTTGACCTGATCATCTTTACGCCCCATAAAAATTATATTCCCATTTGAGTGATGATATCCCTGATCTCCAGTTCTATATATTCTACCTAATTTCTCATGGGTAAAGAAACTCTTATGCGTTTTTTCTTGATCTTTCCAATACCCCAATGCTACGCCTATACCTCCAATATATAAATCGCCAATTACTCCTACTGGAACAGCTTGTAATTCTTTTGTTAATAAATAAATTTTTTGATTTCCTAGAGGTTTCCCATAAGGAATACTTGTTAGATCGGTTACATCTATTTCTATTGGATAAAAAATAGACCAAATAGAAGCCTCCGTAGCTCCTCCTAAACTATATACTTTCACATCCAAACAAGAAGATCTGATTCGTTTAGGTAAATCTGTTGGAATCCAATCTCCACTCATTAATACTGTTTGTAATGACAATCTGCTATGGGTATCTTCAATATAATCCATGAAAATTTGCATTAAGGCAGGTACCGTATTCCATATTGTAATAGAATGTTTTTGACAATATTGTAACCACGATTGCGGATTACGATATTCATCCGGTGCTGGTAATATTAATTGTCCACCAACCCCTAAAACTCCAAAAATATCATAAACTGACAAATCAAAATTTAGTCTAGACAGTCCTAGTACACTATCATTTTCACTAATTTCAAAGCGTTGATTAATATCCTGTATTGTATTTAATGCTCCTTGATGATCAATCATGACTCCTTTAGGCACTCCAGTTGATCCAGAAGTAAATATTATATATGCTAAATCACTTGGGCTACAAATATGTGGAACCTTTATTAAACTATCTTGAGTATCCCACTCGTCGGGTTTTATAACATAAGTATTATAACATTCATCCAATTCTAAATTATCTAAAACTTCAGAAGTTGTTATTACTTGACTTACCTCTGCTAATTTAAGTAGCTGATTAATACGAAGGCTTGGCAAACTTGCGTCAATAGGCAAATATGCAGCTCCTGAACGCAAAATACCCAATACTGCTACTACTTCTTCCCACCCTTTATGCATCAATACCGCTACCGGTACATTAGGTCGCACATGATGACGATATAAGTATCCTGCCAAACAAAGGCTACGCTGACCTAATTCTTTATAACTTAAATTTTTATAATTTGTAATTACCGCTATCTTATCAGGAATCTCTTCAATTTTTTTGAGTAAAGGAGTATGCAAAAATCCTTTTGGAAGATTAATATTAGTAGCATTAAAATTATCGACTAATTGCTTTTCTTCATGCTCTGTTAACATGGATAAATTACCTATAGTCTGAGTAACATCATCTACAATGCTGCGTAACAACTCCTGATAATGACATAACATACTTGTTATAGTTTCTTCATAAAACAATGCTTTACAATAAACTAATTCTAATGATATCCCTAAATCATTTTCTTTTACGAATAAATTTAAATCAAACTGAGTCGCGACCTCTTCGTAATCATATGATGATAATTTAACCTCCTTTAATTTAGTCTCTAAATTATTATCTTTAAGAATGTTCTGCAGCCTAAACATTACTTGAAACAACGGCGTCATACTCATATCTCGGGTAGTAACCACACGATCTACAACCTTTTCAAAAGGAGTCAGCTGATGGTCATAACCTTCCAAAGTTGTCTGTTTAACTCTTGCCAGTACATCCTTGAAACTCGGATCGCCGCTTAAATCACTGCGAAGAGCTAAGGTATTTATGAAAAAGCCTATCATTCCCTCTAACTCCAATTGCGTACGATTCGCTATTGGTGTTCCTACACAAATATCCTCCTGTCCGCTGTATCGGGATAATAATACTTTAAAGGCTGATAACATAAACATAAACAGCGTAACGCCTTCTTTCTGGCATATAGAACTTAATGAGTCACTCAGCTCTTTTCCTAATTCTAAAGAAACACTTGCACCAGCATTGCTCTGGATAGAAGGACGAACATGATCAGTGGGTAAAGACAAGGTACTTACACCTCTTAGTTTTGCTTGCCAATAGGATAACTGATTATCTAAAACCTCGCCTTCTAAATACTTGCGCTGCCAAATGGCATAATCTGCGTATTGTAAACTAAGCTCTGGTAAATCAGGAATTTTGTTTGATTGAAAGGCGCTGTACAATTCCATAAACTCCTTCACCAAGATTCCCTCTGACCAGCCATCGCTGGCAATATGATGGAAAACATTTGCTAATACATATTGATTGTTCCCCAGACCATACAAACAGGAGCGTAACTTGTAATCTTTCGATAAATCAAATGGACGCATCAGATAATCCTGCAGACTGCTTTCCAGCATTAATTCATCCTCTATTTCCAATTGATCCAATGACCAGCCCTCTGCACTGATAATTTCCTGATAACCTACTCCGTCTTCTGAAAGAAGCATACTGCGCAAGATCTCATGACGCGAAACAATTTCTTGTAAAGTTTGCTCTAATATTGATGATTCTAATGCTCCCTCTAAACGAAGAACAATAGGTATGTGATATTCTGTACTCCCTTGCAGCTGATCCAAAAACCATAGGCGTTCCTGACTAAATGATAAGGGAATACGCAGAGGACGCTCCTCTGCAGTAATCTCTGGTAATAAAACCCCTTCTGAATGGGCGGATATATGAGTCCCTAATCCAGAGATCGTGGTATGTTCAAATACTTCCCGGATAGAAACTTCTATGCGTAACTCCTTTCGGATCATGGAAACTAAACGCGTGGCCAATAAACTATGACCACCCAATTCGAAGAAATTATCATGAATTCCTACTTGTTCTAATCCTAAGAGATTCTGCCAGATTTCGGCTAATTGTCTTTCTGTTTCGTTGCGCGGTGCTACATATTCT
>NZ_QUNI01000023.1:0-204 GCF_003385115.1 Flavobacterium aquicola | reverse complement strand
GAAATTATCATGAATTCCTACTTGTTCTAATCCTAAGAGATTCTGCCAGATTTCGGCTAATTGTCTTTCTGTTTCGTTGCGCGGTGCTACATATTCTTTACTGGATAATTCTGAACTATCAGGATTGGGCAATGACTTCTTATCCAGCTTTCCATTACCGGTTAATGGCATCGCATCTAATGCTACCCATAATTGAGGAACCAT
>NZ_QUNI01000022.1 GCF_003385115.1 Flavobacterium aquicola | reverse complement strand
AGATATTGTCTGCAATACTAACCAACAACTCTTGATAATGCAGCAGCATTCGATCTATTGTTGCTTTATCAAATAAAGCCGTGCAATAATTTATTCCTAACGAAATACCACTCCTGCTTTCTGATACACTAAGTATTATATCAAATTGAGCTGTAACAATATCAAAAGCGTAATTTGATAGTGCAACTCCTTGTATACCGACTCCTTGTTCCAGAGCTCCCTCAAAGTTTGATTCCATGTTTTGAAAATCAAACATTACCTGAAACAATGGTGTCGTGTTCGTATTGCGGGTAGTAATTACTCGATCTACAACCTTCTCAAAAGGTGTCAGTTGATTGTCATAACCCTCTAAAGTTGTTTGTTTTACCATTGTTAATAGATCCTTGAAACTAGGATCGCCACTTAAATCACTGCGAAGCGCTAAAGTATTGACAAAAAAGCCTATCATTCCTTCTAAATCCGATTGCGTTCGATTCGCAATTGGTGTTCCCACGCAAATATCGTCCTGTCCACTATAACGTGATAATAAAATCTTAAAAACAGATAACAATAACATAAACAGCGTAACACCTTCTTCCTGACATATAGTACTTAAAGAAGTTGCCAATTTCTGGTCTAACTCTAAAGAAATACCTGCTCCTGCGTTGCTCTGCGCAGAAGGACGAACATAATCTGTAGGTAATGATAACGAACTTATACCGGTTAATTTTGATTTCCAATAGGATAACTGACTCTCTAAAACAGCGCCTTCTAAATACTTGCGCTGCCAAATAGCATAATCTGCGTATTGTAAGCTAAGCTCCGGTAAAACTGCCGGACGACCAGACTGCAGAGCACTGTACAATTCCATAAACTCATTGGTCAAAATTCCCCCTGACCAGCCATCACTGGCAATATGATGGAAAACACAAGCCAGAACATACTTCTCATTTCCTAATGTATACAAACACGCTCGCAGCTTGTAATCTTTCGATAAATTAAAAGGTTTATTCAGGTAGCCTGCTATATTATTTTCTAATAATAACTCATTTGAGACAATTACTTTATCCAATGACCAATCTTCGGCACTGATAATTTTCTGATAACCGATTCCATTTTCTGAAAGAAGCATACTGCGTAAAACCTCATGACGCGAGATGATCTCATATAAGGTTTGTTCCAGTATCGATACATCTAATGCTCCTTCTAAACTAAGAACTATAGGAATGTGATATTCTGTACTGCCTTGCAATGCATCCAAAAACCATAGTCGTTCCTGACTAAATGATAAAGGAATACGAGCCGGACGCTCCTCTGCAACAATACCTGGCAATAAAACCCCTTCTGACTGTTTTGATATTTGAGTTCCTAATTCAGAAATCGTGGTATACTCAAAAACATCTCTAATAGAAATCTCTATTGATAACTCTCTACGAATCATAGATACCAAACGAGTCGCCAATAAACTATGACCACCCAATTCAAAAAAGTTATCATGAATTCCTACCTTATTAATCCCTAATATTTCCTGCCAGATTTCTGCTAACTGAGCTTCGGTTTCGTTACGCGGTGCTACATATTCTTTACTGGATAAATCTGAACTATCCGGATTTGGCAATGACTTCTTATCCAGCTTTCCATTACTGGTTAATGGCATCACTTCTAAAGTCACCCATAATTGGGGAACCATATACTCAGGTAAACTTAGTTTTAATTGGTTTTGTAATACTTCTTTATCGAAATCACCCTCAGGTACAACATAACCTACCAAACGTTTAGTTCCATGTGTATCTTCCTTAGCCAGTACACAACATTGTGTTACTCCCGCTAAAGAAGACAATACATTCTCAATCTCTCCCAACTCGATTCGATAACCACGGATTTTAACCTGATCGTCTTTTCTGCCGATATATTCTATATTTCCATCGGGTAACCAACGCGCTAAATCGCCTGTCTTATAAATTCGTTCGCCTTCTTTAAATGGATTTACTATAAACTTATCATTAGTTAATTCTTCCTGATTTAAATAGCCTCTGGCTACGCCTAATCCACCAATACACAATTCTCCAACAACTCCAATAGGTAAAAGATTCTCTCCTTCATTCATAATGTAAACCTGAGTATTATCAATAGGCTTACCAATAGGAATCTTAACCATTGGAGTTGAAGTATTTAATACTTTATAATTAGTAGCAACTACTGTAGTTTCTGTTGGCCCATAATTATTATAAATAGTAATATCACTTGGTTTATTTAAGTGTAACACATCACCTCCTGTTAAAACAATAATGTTTGGTAAAGAGATTTCTTTATCTATAAAACTTTCACACAATAATGTAGGCATGTAAGTATGCGTAATAGCATGCTCAATTAAAAAATTTGAAAATTTATCCAAATCGTAATGGAATTTTTCTGAAATAGGATATAAGCTGGCTCCAGAAAGCAAGTATGGATATATTTCCCAAACACTAGCATCAAAACCAACCCCTGAGAATAGAGTACCTCTACTTTGAGAAGTTACTGCATATACTGATTGATGCCAAAAACATAAATGAACCAAATTTCTATGCTCAATCATAACCCCTTTAGGTTTACCAGTACTACCTGAAGTATAAATAACATATGCCAAATTATCAGGGCTTGTATGTATTTTAGGTAAATCATCAGAATACGTAGAGCTATCTTTTTTGAATGTTTCCAATAATAGAGTATCTACAATAATGCTACAATTACTATCTTCCTTTATATATGTTATTCTTTCTTCTGGGAAATTTGGGTCAATTGGTACATAAGCTGCACCTGTTTTCAATATAGCAAGAAACGAAATAATTAACCATTCACTGCGATCCAGAACTACTCCTATTAGAGTATCTGCGCTAATATTTTTATTAGACAATAAATAATGAGCTAACTGATTGGAACGTTGATCTAATTTTTTGTAAGTTAACTCTTCTTCTTCATGAACAACTGCGACAGTATTTGGCGTTCGTTTAACCTGTTCGGAGAACAAATCTACTAGCGTCTTATCTAATGGATAGGCAACATCCGTATTATTGAAAACATCCAATAATTGGTGTGATTCTTCTTTGGTAAGCATCGCTAAACTACTTATAGGTTGCGAGATATTGTTTGCAACACTAACCAACAGCTCCTGATAATGCAGCAACATTCGGTCTATTGTTGCTTTATCAAATAAAGCTGTGCAATAATTTATTCCTAATGAAATGCCATTGTTATTCTCTAATACACTAAAAGCTAAATCAAACTTTGAAGTAACGGTATCCAACTCGTATCCTGAAATTGTAATATCATTTAAACCTCTGTCTTTTTCTTCAAAATTATCACCCTCATTTTGTAATGAAAATAAAACCTGAAATAATGGAGTCACATTCATATCTCGGGTCGTAATCACCCGATCTACTACTTTTTCAAAAGGTGTCAGCTGATGGTCATAACCTTCTAAAGTGGTCTGTTTTACTTTTGACAATACATCCTTGAAACTAAGATCACCACTTAAATCAGTGCGAAGTGCCAGCATGTTTACAAAAAAGCCAATCATTCCTTCTAACTCTGATTGCGTTCTATTCGCAATTGGTGTTCCTACGCAAATATCGTCCTGTCCGCTATATCGGGATAACAATACCTTAAAGGCTGATAGCAATAACATAAACAGCGTCACACCTTCTTCTTTGCATATAGAATTTAATGAATTTCTCAAGTTATGGTCTAGTTCTAAAGAAACATTAGCTCCTTCATTGCTTTGCACAGAAGGACGAATATAATCCGTAGGTAAAGACAAGGTAGTTACGCCTCTTAGTTTTGCTTCCCAATAGGATAACTGATTCTCTAAAACCTCACCTTCTAAATACTTGCGCTGCCAGATGGCATAATCTGCATATTGTAAACTAAGCTCCGGCAGATCAGGAGTTTTGTTTGATTGGAAGGCACTGTACAATTCCATAAATTCATTGGTCAGGATTCCTTCTGACCAGCCGTCACTGGCAATATGATGGAAAACGCAAGCTAAAACATACTTATCATTCCCTAATGTATACAAACACGCTCGCAGCTTAAAATCTTTCGATAAATCAAAAGGTTTATTTACGTAGTCTGCTATGTTATTTTCTAATGATAAATCATCTGATACAATTGCCTGATCCAATGACCAGTCCTCAGCGCTTATAATTTCCTGATAACCGATTCCGTCTTCTGATAAAAGCATACTGCGTAAAACCTCATGACGCGCAACGATCTCCTGTAAGGTTTGTTCCAGTATCGATACCTCTAATGCTCCTTCTAAACTAAGAACTATAGGAATGTGATATTCGGTACTGCCTTGCAATGCATCCAAAAACCATAGTCGTTCCTGACTAAATGATAAAGGAATACGCACAGGACGATTTTCTACTACAATTGTTGGTAATAAAACCCCTTCTGACTGGGCTGATATATGAGTTCCTAATTCAGAAATCGTGGTATGTTCAAATACTTCTCGAATAGAAACTTCTATATGTAACTCCTTTCTAATCATTGAAACTAAACGCGTAGCCAGTAGACTATGACCACCCAATTCGAAGAAATTATCATGAATTCCTACTCGTTCTACGCCTAAGAGATTCTGCCAGATTACTGCTAACTGCACTTCTGTTTCATTGCGTGGTGCTACATATTCTTTGCTCGATAATTCTGAACTATTCGGATCTGGCAATGACTTCTTATCCAGCTTTCCATTAGAAGTTAATGGCATTTCTTCTAAAGTCACCCATAATTGAGGAACCATATACTCCGGCAAGCTTAGCTTTAATTGGTTTTGTAATACTTCTTTATCGAAATCATCTTCAAATACAATATAACCAACCAGACGCTTGCTGCCGTTTGTATCTTCTTTAGCCAGTACACAACATTGTGTTACTCCCGCTAAAGAAGATAATATATTTTCGATCTCACCAAGCTCAATTCGATAGCCACGGATTTTAACCTGATCATCTTTTCTACCGATATATTCTATAATACCATCTGGTAACCAACGGGCTAAATCGCCTGTCTTATATACTCGTTCACCTTCTTTAAATGGATTCTTTATAAATTTTTCAGATGTAAGTTCAGGTTGGTTTAAATAACCACGACCTACACCTACTCCACTAACCCATAACTCTCCTACTATACCTATTGGACACAAATTATCAAAGACATCCACTACATACAAAGACATATTGGCTACTGGTTTCCCAACAGGAACAACAACACTTTTTGGGGATTCTCTCATAATATGAAGACTAACATCATCGGATGCTTCCGCCGGACCATAGGCGTTTACTACAGGAATAGCAGGATATAAAGAAAACCACGATCGTAATAACGATCCCGTAGCTGCCTCTCCGGTAATTAAAAAATAATGTAAATCTTCTAAACCTTTCCTTGAACCTGTTTCTAATAAACTTAACAAATAGGAAGGAACCAATTGAAGATGTGTAACTTGATATGTCGATAAAGCTTCTTGAAAATCATAGGTATCCAAAATCATGTGTTCATTATAAATAGCTATACGAGCTCCACATAACAAACCACTTAATAATTGCCATACTGAAATATCAAAGGTGAATGGTGCTGTAAAAGCTACAACACTATTACTATCAATATCTAACTCATCTACCATTACTAAAAGGTGATTTAATAAACCACAATGATCAATCATTGCTCCTTTAGGAACGCCAGTACTACCTGAGGTATAAATTACATAACTCAAAGAATTAGGTGAGTAAGATAAATCTAATGAACCAACTGAATAATTATTATATACAGCAGAAGAACCTTCTAATACTATCGTAGTGACATCTAATAATAAAGGGTTCAAAACATCCTTTGCAGAGCTATCAGTAAGCAACAAACTACATCCAATATCCCGAACAATATAAGAGATACGAGTGGTTGGATAATCTGGCTTGATTGGAACATAAGCTCCTCCTGATTTTAAGATTCCAAGTATACCTACGAGCATTTCCAGGCTTCGCTCCAGACAAATAGCCACAAGATCATCCGGCTGTACGCCTTGTTCACGTAAATAATGCCCCAACTGATTCGAACGCTCATCTAATTCTTTATAAGTCAGCTCTTCCTGTTCATAAACAACTGCGATAGCATCTGGTGCCCGTTTAACCTGTTCTTCGAATAAATCTACTACGGTTTTATCTAATGGATAAGCAACATCAGTGTTATTGAAAACATTCAATAATTGATGTGATTCTTCTTTGGTAAGCATCGCTAAACTGCTTACAGACTGCGTGATATTGCTTGCAATACTAACCAACAACTCTTGATAATGCAGCAGCATTCGGTCTATTGTTGCTTTATCAAATAGGGCTGTGCAATAATTTATTCCTAATGAAATACCATGGTTACTCTCTGATACACTAAATGTTAAATCAAATTGAGCTGTAACCATATCTAAAGCGTAATTTGACAGGGTAACTCCTTTTATAGCGGCTTCTTGTTCTACAACTTCCCCAGAGTTTGATTCTATATTTTGAAAATCAAACATCACTTGGAACAACGGTGTCACACTCATATCACGGGTCGTAACCACCCGATCTACAACCTTTTCAAAAGGTGTTAACTGATGGTCATAACCTTCCAGAGTTGTCTTCTTCACTCTTGACAACAAATCTCTAAAACTCGGGTTGTCGCTTAAATCACTGCGAAGTGCTAAGGTATTGACAAAAAAACCAATCATTCCTTCTAATTCTGATTGGGTACGATTCGCAATTGGTGTTCCTACACAAATATCATCCTGACCACTATATCGGGATAACAATACTTTAAAAGCTGATAACAATAACATAAACAGCGTCACGCCTTCTTGTTGACAGATAGATTTCAATGAGTCTCTCAGCTCTTTTCCTAATTCTAAAGAAACACTAGCTCCTTCATTGCTTTGCACAGAAGGACGAACATAATCCGTTGGTAAAGACAAGGTGCTTACTCCACTTAATTTTTCTTCCCAATAGGATAACTGATTCTCTAAAACCTCGCCTTCTAAGTACTTGCGCTGCCAGATGGCATAATCTGCGTATTGTAAACTAAGCTCTGGCAGATCAGGAGTTTTATTTGATTGAAAGGCATTGTACAATTCCATAAACTCATGGGTCAGGATTCCACCCGACCAGCCATCACTGGCAATATGATGGAAAACGCAAGCCAAAACATACTTCTCATTCCCTAATGTATAGAAACACGCTCGCAGCTTAAAATCTTTCGATAAATCAAAAGGTTTATTTACGTAGTCTGCTATGTTATTTTCTAATGATAAATCATCTGATACAATTGCCTGATCCAATGACCAGTCCTCAGCGCTTATAATTTCCTGATAACCAATTCCGTCTTCTGATAAAAGCATACTGCGTAAAACCTCATGACGCGCAACGATCTCCTGTAAGGTTTGTTCCAGTATCGATACCTCTAATGCTCCTTCTAAACCAAGAACTATAGGAATGTGATATTCAGTACTGCCCTGTAGCTGATCCAAAAACCATAATCGTTCCTGACTAAACGATAATGGGATACGCACAGGGCGATTTTCTACTACAATACTTGGTAATAAAACACCTTCTGACTGGGCTGATATATGAGTTCCTAATTCAGAAATCGTGGTATAGGCGAAAATATCAGCAATTTCAATCTCTTTGGACAGTTCTTTACGGATCATGGAAACCAATCGAGTAGCCAATAAACTATGACCACCCAATTCGAAGAAATCATCATGAATCCCTACTTGTTCTATGCCTAACAGATTCTGCCAGATTTCGGCTAATTGTCTTTCTGTTTCGCTGCGTGGTGCTACATATTCTTTACTGGATAAGTCTGAGTTATCCGGATCTGGCAATGATTTCTTATCCAGCTTTCCATTACCGGTTAATGGCATCGCATCTAATGTCACCCACAATTGGGGAATCATATACTCTGGTAAGCTTAGCTTTAATTGGTTTTGCAATACTTCTTTATCGAAATCACCCTCAGGTACAACATAACCAACCAGACGTTTGCTGCCAATTGCATCTTCCTTAGCCAGTACACAACATTGTGTTACTCCATCTAAAGATGACAAGATATTTTCAATTTCGCCCAACTCGATTCGATAACCGCGGATCTTAACCTGATCATCTTTTCTGCCCAGATATTCTATATTTCCATCTGGCAGCCAACGCGCTAAATCCCCTGTCTTATAAATTCGTTCTCCTTCCTTAAATGGATTCTCTATAAACTTCTCTCTCGTTAAATCATCTCTATTCAAATAACCTCTCGCTACCTGAACACCTCCTACACACAATTCCCCGATTACTCCTATTGGTAATAACTCTAATCTCTCGTTTACGATGTAGATAGTAGTATTGGCTATAGGACGACCTATATCAAT
This sequence comes from Flavobacterium aquicola, assembly GCF_003385115.1. Taxonomy (GTDB): domain Bacteria; phylum Bacteroidota; class Bacteroidia; order Flavobacteriales; family Flavobacteriaceae; genus Flavobacterium; species Flavobacterium aquicola. Next base: position 9,204 of record NZ_QUNI01000022.1, on the reverse strand, counting down.
ACGATCTAAGGATTGATAGTTTGTAACATCCAATACCGTACAGCCAATGGTAGATTCGGTAGGACCATATTCGTTAAATAATTTAACCGATGGATCTAATTCTCCTAAATTAGACAGATCCCAATGGGTTAATTGTTCCCCGCCGATAATGAATCTTTTTATTTGAGAATGACCTAAATCCCTGAAAAATGACAAATGCGCTGGTGTTAATTTTATCGACGTAACAGCATCATTTAAAGCAATAGACTTCAATACGGAACTAACATCGTTATCCTTGTAAATATGCAATTGACCTCCTGTTAAAAGGGTTAAATAAATACTGGTCTGTGTTAAATCAAATGATAAGGAACTAAATAATGGGAAACTCTGACTAGTGTCTCCTTCTCCATAATGTGATATACCATACAATAAATAGTTTACCAAACTACCATGTTCTATCATTACTCCTTTTGGATTACCTGTACTTCCTGAGGTATAAATTACATATGCCAAATCCGAAGATTGGACACCATTGGTTTTTAAAGCCGGGAATGAGGAAACTTGGTTTAATACACTCTCAAATTCTACGTCGATAGAAAAAACAGGAACTGCATATTCTATCACATCAAATAAGCTTTCTGACTCTATGATTAATAATTTTATATGAGCGTCATTGACAACAAAAAATTTACGATTCTCTGGATACTCTTTATCGATAGGAAGATAACAAGCACCTAATTTTAAAATCCCAAGTATTGAAATAATAGACCAGGTACTTCGATCTAACATTAAACCTACAATATCATTGGAACTCAAATCATAGTGCTTTTGTAAATAAAGCGCCAAGTGAGTCGATTTCTCATCTAATTCTTTATAACTTAATTCTTCATTTCCATAAACAACTGCGATAGCATTTGGGGTCTTTTTTACCTGCTCTGTAAATAAATCTACTATAGTTTTATCTAATGGATAAGCAACATCAGTATCATTAAATTCATATAATAATTGATTCGCTTCTTGTGAAGTAAGCAGCGACAGACTGCTTATTGGTTGCGTGATATTGCCTGCAATACTAACCAGCAGCTCCTGATAATGCAGCAGCATACGGTCAATCGTAGCTTTATCAAATAAAGCTGTACAATAATTTATTCCTAATGAAATGCCATTGTTACTTTCTGATACATTAAGTGTTAAATCAAATTGTGAACTTTCCACTTGGGTATCGTATGATGATAAGGTCACGCCTTCTAAAGCTGCATCTTTACTTTCTTCACTATTCTGTAAAGAAAACAATACCTGAAACAGCGGTGTTATGCTCATATCACGGCTCGTAATCACCCGATCTACTACTTTCTCAAAAGGTGTTAACTGATGGTCATAACCCTTTAAAGTCGTCTGCTTCACTCTTGACAATAATTCTTTGAAACTAGGGTCACCGCTTAAATCACTGCGAAGTGCCAGCATGTTTACAAAAAAGCCAATCATTCCTTCTAACTCCGATTGCGTTCGATTCGCAATTGGTGTTCCTACACAAATATCATCCTGTCCACTATATCGGGATAACAATATCTTGAAAGCAGATAACATTAGCATAAACAGCGTTACTCCTTCTTCCTGACAGATAGAACTTAATGAATCTCTCAGATCTTTTCCTAACTCTAAAGAAACATTCGCTCCTTCATTACTTTGCACAACAGGACGAACATAATCTGTTGGTAATGACAAGGTGCTTACCCCTTTTAATTTTTCTTCCCAATAGGATAACTGATTCTCTAAAACTTCACCTTCTAAATACTTGCGCTGCCAAATAGCATAATCTGCATATTGTAAGCTAAGCTCTGGTAAATCAGGAGTTTTATTTGATTTGAAAGCGTTATACAATTCCATAAACTCATTGGTCAGAATTCCACCCGACCAGCCATCACTAGCAATATGGTGAAAAACACAAGCCAGAACATACTTCTCGTTCTCTAATGTATACAAACACGCTCGCAGCTTATAATCTTTTGATAAATCAAAAGGTTTATTCACATAGTCTGATATATTATTCTCTATTAATAACTCATCTGATACAATTGCTTGATCCAATAACCAGCTTTCTGCGCTGATAATTTCCTGAAAACCGATTCCGTCTTCTGACAAAAGCATACTGCGTAAAACCTCATGGCGCGAAACAATCTCCTGTAAGGTTTGTTCCAGTATCGATACCTCTAAGGCTCCTTCTAAACTAAGAACTATAGGAATGTGATATTCTGTACTGCCTTGCAAGGCATCCAAAAACCATAGCCGTTCCTGACTAAACGATAAAGGAATACGAGCCGGACGCTCCTCTACAACAATTCCCGGTAATAAAACTCCTGCTGACTGTTTTAATATATGAATTCCTAATTCAGAGATCGTGGTATGTTCAAATACTTCACGGATAGAAACTTCTATCATCAAATCCTTTCGGATCACGGAAACTAAACGAGTCGCCAGTAAACTATGACCACCCAATTCAAAGAAATTATCGTGAATTCCTACTTGTTCTAATCCTAACAAATTTTGCCAGATTTCGGCTAATTGTGTTTCTGTTTCGTTGCCTGGTGCTACATAATCTTTGCTGGATAAGTCTAAACTATCAGGATCCGGTAATGCGTTTTTATCCAGCTTTCCATTAGAAGTTAAAGGGAATTTCTCTAACCCTATCCAAAGCATAGGAACCATATACTCTGGCAGGCTTAGTTTTAATTGTTCTTGTAATCTCCCTTTGTCTAATGCGCCTTCCAAAACCACATAACCAACCAGACACTTACTGCCGCCAGCATCTTCCTTAGCCAGTACACAACACTGTGTTACTCCTGGTAAAGAAGATAATACATTCTCGATCTCACCCAGCTCTATTCGATAACCGCGGATTTTAACCTGATTGTCTTTCCTGCCAATAAACTCAATATTACCATCAGGTAACCAGCGTGCTAAATCGCCTGTCTTATAAATTCGTTCACCTTCATTAAAAGGATTCGCTATAAACTTTTCTTGAGTTAATTCATCTTGATTCAAATAACCTCGGGCTACCTGAACTCCACCAATATACAACTCTCCTATTACACCTATCGGCAATAAAATATTTGACGTATCAAGAATATAAATATTTGTATTATTTAGAGGTTTACCTATATTAGTATTTAAATCTCCGTCTTTAAAATCATGCATTGTAGCACATACAGTACACTCTGTAGGCCCATATCCATTGACTAATAGTTGTGTATTACTCCATTCCTTTAGCGTATTGTATGATGAAACTCCACCTCCAATATGAACGCTTTTCAAAGCTGGTAATTCTTCCCATCCCAACTGTCCAAATAGATCTGAAGGTATTGTTAGATGGTTTATTGCATTACTTTTAATATAATCGACAAGTGTCGCTCCATTTTTAATCTCATCATCAATTATATGTAAACTGCTCCCTGAAATTAACGATGGATAGATTTCAGAAACTGATGCATCAAATGATACAGAAATTAGCTGAGAGCATATCGTGAATTGATTGATATCAAAAGTATTGATTATGTTAAAGCATAAATTTATAACTGAACTATGCTCCACCATCACTCCTTTGGGCTTTCCTGTTGTTCCTGATGTGTAAATAACATATGCTAAATCATCTGCTTTCAGAACTATTTCAGGTAAACTATCAGGATATTTAGAAATGTCTTCTTTGAATGAATCTAAGAATAACGTATCTATGATAATACTACAGTTACTATCTTTTTTAATATATTTTTTTCTTTCTTCGGGATAATTAGGATCTATTGGCACATAAGCCGAACCCGTTTTTAATATTGCTAAAAACGAAATAATTGACCAATCACTGCGATCTAAAGTTACTCCAATATAATTATCTACATTACTTTTAATACTAGATAATAAGTAATGTGCCAATTGATTTGAGCATTTACTTAACGCGCTGTAACTTAATTCTTTTTCTCTATAAACTATAGCTATAGCATCTGGAGTACGCTCAACTTGTTCTTCAAATAAATGTATTAGAGACTTATTTAAAGGGTAGGATATTTGTGTATTATTAAAAACATCTAATAGTTGATGTTTTTCTTCTCTTTGTAATATATTTAAAGCATCAATATTTACTTCTTCTTCACTTGTTGCTCCTTCTATGAGCTGAATTAATGCTTGCTCCATATATGCAAGTATGCGATCAGCACTTAGACTTTTATCTACTAATACTTTTAATCCAAAATCAACACCAAAATCATCTATACTTAAATTAAATGGATAATTTGTTCGTTCATGACTTCCAATAAGCGTTATACCTAAATCAATATCTCTAGCATTATTTTCTTCAGATGAAGATAATAAGGAATGACGATAATTTAATAAAGCACTGAATAAAGCCATCTCATTGGAGATATTACTCCAATGATGAATATCAGATAAAGGTGTTTGTTCGTAGGATAATAATTCTTCTAATCTTACCTTGACTTCCTGCAAATATTCTTTGACACTTCCTTTTAATTTCAACGCAACCGGAAGTGTATTAATAAATAAACCTAAAGAATCAGCGGCCCCAATAGAGCCTTGCAAACGCCCTGAAAATAAAGAGCCAAAAACAGCATACTCTTTATTACTGCATCTAGCTATAACTAAACCAAAAGCAGCATGAAATAATACTGCAGGACTCATACTAAGTTTAATACAGGTATTACGCAATGATGCACTTACATCTTGAGAGAGCATACTAGTGGACTCTTCGATACCTGTACCATCACCTAAAACATTGGATAGATTAAATGGATAGGTTGGTTCTTCTATTCCATCAAATAAAGATTTAAAATAAAATTCCCCGTCATCGATTGATTGTGCATGTAACGTGTGACCAATAAAATCCCGGTATAAAACAGGCGTTGGAAGATTTGTTCCTTCTCCTGATAGATACAACATCATTTCCTCTGTAATAACTTCTAAACCAACATGATCCATTATTAAATGATGTTGATATATTATTAAGTAATAACATCCATTAATTGGATCATCAGCTGATTTCAGTTCTAATAATGGAGCTTTTGAAATGTCCATCCAATGACTACCAGAAGCTATAAGCAATTCCAATTGTGGTAAAATAGCTTTGGACTCCTCTAAATCTAAATCATCTAATGCTAATTTTGCTTCTCGCAATACTACTTGAACAGCATTGGGTAAACCATCACTTAAAAAAAAAGTACGTAAAACATCATGACGGTTCACTACAAATTGTAATGCCTCGATAAAAGCTACTCGCTTTGCTGAATCAGAAAATGACAGCAAAGTTGGAACAATGTAGAGGTCTCCCTGGGCAGGATTGCTCATTAAATTATGAAAATGAATTCCTGCTTGTAAGGGAGATAATGGATAGATGTCTTCAATATTTGAAACACCACCCGGAACCATTGTCACTATTTTATCTAAATCATTTTGATTAAAATCAACTAACAATGGCACCATTGATGGAATAATGCGGTCACTTGTATTTTTAATTCCATTAGGTGGAATACTATAAACTAAAGATGTGGAAGATAACTTATCACTGATTGAAGCTATCGTAGGACCAGCAAAAATATCTTTGACTTTTATATGAAAATCCAGCGCTTGCAAGCGAGATATTAATTGAACAACTAATAAACTATGTCCCCCAAGCTCAAAGAAATCATCATAGATTCCTATATTTTCTATACCCAATAATCCCTTCCAGATAGTTACTAATTGATTCTCTGTTTCGTTACGAGGAGCAATATATTTACTGGTTGACAACTCTGAGTTCTCTGGATCTGGTAATGACTTTTTATCTAATTTTCCATTACTGGTTATTGGCATCTTTTCTAATGATATCCAAATCATAGGAATCATATATTCAGGCAAATGTAGCTTCAATTGTTCTTGCAGCACTTCTTTATCTAATACACCTTCCATAACCACATAACCTACCAGACGCTTAGTGTTATTTACATCTTCTTTGGCCAAAACACAACACTGTCTAACCCCTGATAATGCTGATAATACATTTTCAATTTCTCCTAATTCAATACGGTATCCTCGAATCTTAACCTGATCATCTTTTCTACCTAAATACTCAAGATTACCATCTGGTAACCAGCGTGCTAAATCTCCTGTTTTATAAATTCGGCCTCCTTCTATAAAAGGATTGTTTATAAACTTTTCCTGGGTTAATTGTTCAAGGTTTAAATAACCTCGTGCTACTCCAGCTCCTCCAATACATAACTCACCAACTACTCCAACAGGCAAAAGATTATGTTCCTCATTCATAACATACACCTGAGTATTATCAATAGGTTTTCCAATGGATACAATATTTTTCATATCTCCTTGGAAAGTTGTAGAACAAATACTTGCTTCTGTAGGCCCATAGGCATTAACATAATTGTAATGCTGAGAAAATGTCTTCGCTAATTCTAAAGGTATTGACTCTCCCGCAGTAACTAGAGTGGTAATACTTTTTATATCTTCAACCGACAATAATTGTAAAAATGCTGGTGGTAACGTTGCAAAAGTAATTGCATTATTTGCTATAAAGTTTCTAAAAGAGACAATGTCTGATTTTGCTTCTTCTTTTATGATACATAAACGACTACCACTCAAAAGGGAAATACAAATCTCCCAAATAGAGGCATCAAATGAAATACTTGCAAATTGTAGACAGGTATCTTTATTGGTAATTGAAAAAGCAGAAATTTGAGATAGTATTGTATTTACGATACTTCTATGTTCAATCATTACCCCTTTCGGTTTCCCAGTACTACCTGATGTATAAATTATATATGCTAAATCAGCAGGTCCTACAACAATTTCAGGTAAATCATTAGAATATTTAGAACGATCCTTTTTGAATATTTCCAGTAATAAATCATCTACGATGACAGAACAGTTACTATCTTTCTTTATATATTCTTTTCTTTCTTCGGGATGGTTAGGATCTATTGGAACATAAGTTGCTCCTATTTTTAATATTGCTAAAAATGAAACAATTATCGAATCACTGCGATCTAAAACTACTCCAATTTGACTACCTCCACTTATATCATTAATAGATAATAAATAGTGTGCCAATTGGTTTGAGCGTTGATCCAACTCCTTATAATTTATTTTCTCGTCTTCATAAACTACTGCTATAGCATCTGGTGTTTGTTTAACCTGTTCGGTAAACAAATCTATTAGCGTCTTATCTTTGGGATATGTAACATTTGTATCATTAAATTCATATAATAATTGATACTCTTCTTTTGTTGTAAGTATAGATAAATTGCTTATCGGTTGGGTGATATTGCTTACAATACTAACCAGCAGCTCTTGATAATGCACCAGCATTCGATCTATTGTTGCTTTATCAAATAAAGCGGTACAATATAGTATATTGAATGAAATATGATCACCACTTTCAGAAGCATTTAATACTAAATCAAATTTAGAAGTAACCGTATCAAACTCATATCCTGATAACGTAACACCTTCTAAGGTTTCCCTATTTTCTCCAGATATATTAGATGCGTTCTGTAATACAAATAACACCTGAAACAATGGTGTCATACTCATATCACGAGTTGTAATCACACGATCTACAACCTTTTCAAAAGGTGTTAGCTGATGGTCATAACCTTCCAAGGTTGTCTGCTTTACTCTTGACAATAATTCCTTAAAACTAGGATCGCCGCTTAAATCACTGCGAAGTGCTAAAGTATTGACAAAAAAGCCAATCATTCCTTCTAATTCCGATTGGGTACGATTCGCAATTGGTGTTCCTACACAAATATCGTCCTGTCCGCTGTAACGAGATAATAAAATCTTAAAAGCAGATAACAATAACATAAACAGCGTAACACCTTCTTTTTGACAAATAGAACTTAATGAGTTACTCAGCTCTCTTTCTAATTCTAAAGAAACACTAGCTCCTGCATTGCTCTGCACAGAAGGACGAACATAATCCGTCGGTAAAGACAAGGTGCTTACACCACTTAATTTTGTTTCCCAATAGCTTAACTGATTATCTAAAACCTCGCCTTCTAAACACTTGCGCTGCCAGATTGCATAATCTGCGTATTGTAAACTAAGCCCCGGTAAAACTGCCGGACGACCGGACTGCAGAGCACTGTACAATTCCATAAACTCATTGGTCAGGATTCCCTCTGACCAGCCATCACTGGCAATATGATGGAACACAATTGCCAGGACATATTGATTGTTCCCCAGACCATACAAGCAAGATCGTAACTTGTAATCTTTCGATAGATCAAAAGGACGCATCAGATAATCTTGCAGAGTACTTTCCAGCATTGATGCATTTCCTATTTCTAATTGATCTAATGACCAGCTTTCCGCGCTTATAATTTCCTGATAACCGATTCCATCTTCTGATAGAAGCATACTGCGCAAAACCTCATGACGCGAAACAATTTCCCGTAAGGTTTGTTCTAGTATCGATATATCTAATGCTCCTTCTAAACGAAGAACACTAGGGATGTGATATTCGGTACTGCCTTGTAACTGATCCAAAAACCATAGTCGTTCCTGACTAAACGATAAAGGAATCTGTTTGATGGAATCTCGATCGTAAGGAGTAACTTTTGATAAAGTACTTTTTCTGTTTTTTACTTGACGTCCCTCAATAAATTCAACTATATGAATTTTATTATCTTTTATTTTTTGTAATAAATCGGCATCAATAGTAGTAGCTGATTTAATTGTTAAGCTGCCCTCATTTACTCCTATTTTTACTTTTTTATTATAAGCTTCTTTTAAAATACTTAAAACTTCTACATTCATGTTTAAAAATTATATTTCAATAGTTATATTGTAGTTTTCTTTATCTTCCTGATCATCATTAAAATCCTGTTCAAAAAATTCAATAAGAGATGATAGCTCTACAATTGTTGTATGTTCAAATACTTCACGGATAGAAACTTCTATGCGTAACTCCTTTCGGATCATTGAAACTAAACGCGTGGCCAATAAACTATGACCACCCAATTCGAAGAAATTATCATAAACTCCTACTCGTTCTACGCCTAAGAGATTCTGCCAAATTTCGGCTAACTGCGCTTCGATTTCATTACGCGGAGCTACATATTCTCTACTGGATAAGTCTGAACTATCAGGATTGGGCAATGACTTCTTATCCAGCTTTCCATTACCGGTTAATGGCATCGCATCTAATGCTACCCATAATTGAGGAACCAT
>NZ_QUNI01000021.1 GCF_003385115.1 Flavobacterium aquicola | reverse complement strand
TATCTGCATGAGGGATGGAAATGGCATCCTTTTCTTTTCCTTCTTTAGGAAAAGAAAAGATATAATGAACAGCCCGGCCCTTGGGGCATGCCATAATTATTATTATTTTAATAGCGGTTCTACAGCTTGAATAGTGGTAGCATGATAACCAGTTTTTGCTTTTACATACACCTTTTTTGCCCAAATTTTTCCTTCTGTGGTTTTGATCATTTCTTTGTATAGGGGTAGTAAAGAACCAGTTCGGCTATACGAAGTTAAGAATAGCTCAATTGCGGGGTAAGCTTCTTTATATTGATGCTGTATTGCCTGAATAAACCATTGACGGCGAACGACGAAATTTCCACCATTAGTAAAATTAAATTCTTTGTCTATCGCTGTCATTTCTTGAGTGGTTATATCATTTGGTAAATAGTCAATAAAATGCTGTTTTTCATTGGTTGATTTTATCTTTTCACTCAATTTCTTCACTCCAGTTTTTCTCCACGTTTTTTGGAAATTGTCTATAGAGTTGAAATCTTCTGAAACAGGAATGATAATATTACTTGGGATTCCTGGTTTGTGTACCCATTCATCAAGTTTTATTTTATCAGCTAATGCTTTGTTGTCATTGATCAGATTTTTATTAAAATAGTCTACAAAATCTTCTGTAGTAATTGATTGGAAAGCATGGTCTTTGAAATAATTGGTTAGAAATTCATCAAATTTTTTGCGTCCAACGGCAGTTTCTACAGTTTGTAAAAAAGTATATCCTTTTTCGTATGGAATTTCACTTAGTCCATCATCTGGATTTCTTTCCGAAGTGTCTACCTTTAATCGGGAATCAGGACTGTCGTTTCCTATATCATTTAGGGTAGTTTTTAATACTTTTCGGCTTAAGACATCTTGCATTTTGGCTTCGTTGATTCCAAATACTTCTTCTCCAATGCGATGCTCTACATAAGTCGTAAATCCCTCATTGAGCCAAATATCATCCCATGTAGCATTCGTTACTAAATTACCACTCCAGCTATGACCTAATTCGTGAGCCAACAAACTTGTTAGAGAGCGGTCACCGGCTAAAACTGTTGGTGTAAGGAAAGTGAGATTCGGATTTTCCATCCCGCCATAAGGAAAACTCGGTGGTAAAACAATGACGTCATAACGGCCCCATTGATATGGACCAAAAAGTTTTTCGGCGGCATTTACCATTTTTCCTAATTCGGCAAATTCCCATTTAGCTTTATTGATTACAGTATGTTCAGCATAAACACCAGTGCGGTTGTCAATTGGTTTAAACTCAATATCACCAACGGCAATTGCCATCAGATAAGAAGGGATAGCTTTTTCCTGTTTAAAAGTATAAATACCTGTATTGTTTTTTTGTTGTGGATTTACCGCACTCATCACCGCCATTAAATCTTTTGGTACAGTAACTTTTGCGCTATAAGTAAAGCGAATTCCAGGTGAATCTTGGCATGGAATCCAAGTGCGTGACCAAATGCTTTCTCCTTGCGAAAATACAAATGGCTTGTTTTTATCGGCTGTTTGTTCTGGTTTTAACCATTGCAGGGCTATCGATTCTTTTGTTGTATTGTAATAAATATTTACTTTAGTTGTATTTGGCTCAATAGTTATATGAAGTGGTTTTCCGTGGAATTCAACTTCTTTTCCTAATTTAAATTGCGTAATTTTTTCATCATCCCCCAAAGTAACTTTGGTGATATTTAATGTGTTTTCATCAAATATAATTTCCTTTCCTTTAGAAACATTTTCAATCTGCCAAGAAGCTTTTCCAGAAATAGTCTGCGTATCAAAATCTACTTTGATATCTAAATCTAAATGCTTGACAACAGCTTCCGCTGCATTTGAAAAGGTATGGGAATCTTTTACTATTTCATGTTTTGTTGTGTTTTCTTTTTTTTGACAGGCCGCAAAAACAATTATAATTAGGAGTGAAACTATTTTTTTCATAAGAATTTTATTTGCGACTAAGTTAAAAAGAAAAACCCGTTCTAAAATTTTTCAGAACGGGTTTTATTATTGTAAATATGACTTGTTTATGCAAGCATAGTTACTGGATTTTCGATGTATTGTTTCAATGTTTGTAAAAACTGCGCTCCAGTGGCACCATCAATTGTACGGTGATCACAAGCTAATGAAAGCATCATTGTGTTTCCAACTACTATTTGTCCGTTTTTAACAACTGGTTTTTCTACAATCGCCCCTACAGATAAAATTGCAGAGTTTGGCTGGTTGATAATTGAATTAAATTCAGTTATACCAAACATTCCAAGGTTGGAAACTGTAAATGTGCTTCCTTCCATTTCTGCAGGCCCCAATTTTTTGTTTTTAGCTCTACCAGCAAGATCTCTAACGCTAGCGCCAATTTGAGATAAGCTCATCGCATCTGTAAATCTTAGTACAGGAACAACTAATCCATCTTCAACAGCAACAGCAACACCAATATTAACGTGGTGATTGATGATGATAGCATCTTCTTTCCATTGAGAATTAATTTTTGGATGTTTTTTCAATGCTAATGCGCAAGCTTTTATTACCATGTCATTGAATGATACTTTTGTATCTGGAACAGTATTGATAGCTGCTCTTGACTGCATTGCTTCATCCATTGTTACCTCAATTACAAGATTGTAGTGAGGAGCAGTGAATAACGATTCAGCTAAACGTTTCGCAATGATTTTACGCATTTGCGAATTTTTGATTTCTTCTGTGAAAACTTCACCTGCAGGTACGAATACTTTTGGTGCTTCAGTTTTTACAGCTTCAGGAGTTTTTGCTGCAACAGCTGCAGGAGATGTAGCGGATGGTGTAAAGTTTTCGATATCGCTTTTTACGATACGTCCATTTTCACCAGATCCTTTAACTTGGTTTAATTGAATTCCTTTGTCAGAAGCTATTTTCTTAGCTAATGGTGAAGCTAAAATTCTTTTTCCGTCAACAACAGTTTCAACTGGTTGAGCAGCTTCTACTGATGCAGTTTTAACTTCTTCTTTTGCAACAGCAGCAGATGGAGCAGCTCCGCCTACTTTATAATTGTCTGCGATTCCGCTAATATCAGTTCCTTCTGGACCAATGATTGCCAAAAGGCTATCAACTGGAGCTGTGTTTCCTTCTTGAATTCCAATAAACAATAATGTTCCTTCATTGAAAGATTCGAATTCCATTGTAGCTTTATCAGTTTCGATTTCGGCTAAAATATCTCCTTCGACAACTTTATCTCCTACTTTTTTCAACCAAGAAGCAACTGTTCCTTCTGTCATAGTATCGCTCAAACGAGGCATTGTTACTACGATTACTCCTTTTGGTAAAGCTGCTGCTGGAGCAGATGTAGCTGTTTCAGGTGCTTTTGCTTCAGTAGCTGCTGGTGTAGATTCTGCCGGAGCTGGAGCTGAACCTCCTGCAATTAGTGCAGATACGTCTTCTCCTTCTTTTCCAATAATTGCCAATAAAGAGTCTACTGGTGCAGTTTCTCCTTCTGGTATTCCAATATATAAAAGAGTTCCTTCGTTGAAGGATTCAAATTCCATTGTTGCTTTGTCGGTTTCAATTTCTGCAAGGATATCTCCTTCGCTAATTTTGTCTCCTACTTTTTTAAGCCAAGCTGCTACCGTTCCTTCAGTCATAGTATCGCTCAAGCGAGGCATTGTTACAATTGTTGCCATAATTGATTTATAATTTATGCGGTGTGAATGGATAGTTTTCTTGGTCGTACACTACGTCGTATAATTGCTGGATTTCTGGGTAAGGAGATTCTTCAGCAAATTGAACGCATTCTTCAACTTTATCTTTTACTCTTTGATCAATTACTTCGATTTCTTCTTCAGTAGCGTATTTTTGATCTAGAATTACATCCAAAACTTGAGTGATTGGATCTATTTTTTTGTATTCTTCAACCTCATCTTTTGATCGGTACAATTGTGCATCAGACATAGAGTGTCCTCTGTAACGGTATGTTTTCATTTCAAGAAATGTTGGGCCATCACCGCGTCTAGCTCTGTCAATAGCTTCTGTCATAGCTTCAGCAACTTTTACAGGATTCATTCCGTCAACTGGTCCGCAAGGCATTTCGTATCCTAAACCTAGTTTCCAAATATCAGTATGGTTTGCAGTTCTTTCTACAGAAGTACCCATTGCATATCCATTGTTTTCAACAATAAATACTACGGGAAGTTTCCACAACATCGCCATATTGAAAGCTTCGTGTAAAGAGCCCTGACGAGCAGCTCCATCACCAAAATAAGTCATAGTAACTCCGCCAGTTCCATTATATTTATCTCCAAAAGCTAAACCAGCTCCCAATGGAATCTGACCGCCTACAATTCCATGTCCGCCATAAAAACGGTGCTCTTTTGAGAAAATATGCATTGAACCACCCATTCCTTTGGATGTTCCAGTTGCTTTTCCTAAAAGTTCGGCCATTACACGTCTTGGGTCAACACCCATACCAATTGGCTGAACGTGATTTCTGTATGCAGTAATCATTTTGTCTTTTGTCAAGTCCATTGCATGTAAAGCTCCTGCTAAAACTGCTTCTTGACCATTATATAAGTGTAGAAAACCTCTAACTTTTTGCTGAATATATAATGCTGCAAGTTTGTCTTCAAACTTTCTCCAAAGCAGCATATCTTCATACCACTTTAAATAAACTTCTTTTGTAACTTCTTTCATCTGAAATAATTCTTTTGCTTAAGTGTTATTGTTTTATCAATCATGACCTAGTAACGCAAAATAGTTTCCTCACCACAAGTTTGCGCCCCAAAGGGGTCGGGATGCAAAAATAAGACATTCTCGCTAAGAACTAAAATTTAAAAGCTAATTTTTAGTTTCTTTTTTAAAGTAATTTGTTATCAAACATAAATGGGAGTAAATTTTTCAAGGAATCCGATTGATGGATTTCACCTGTTTCGCCCATATAATATATTTTTATAGGGCTGTTCTGACGCACTTCATATTCAGAAATTGATTGTCTGCAGGCTCCGCAAGGAGGAACTGGAATTGTGGTAGGATTGTTATCTGAAGCGGCGGAAATTGCTATTTGTAGTATAGCTGCTTCTGGATAAAGTGCTCCAGCATGGAATATAGCAACTCTTTCTGCGCAGAGACCGGAGGGATAAGCTGCATTTTCCTGATTTGAACCAATAATTATTTCTCCATTGTTTAGCAGAATTGCTGCTCCAACTCTGAATTTGGAATAGGGGGCATAAGCATTTTTTCTTACTTCAATAGCTTTTTTCATTAAGTCTTGTTCCAATTGAGTTAATTCCTGGATGGATTCAAATACATTAATTTTTGAAGTAATGGTTATTTCTTTCATTGGTCTTGTAATGTTGATTTAGCCTAATTGAAGTAAACTTATGATTTTTGGTTTATAAAATAGATGTCAATTAAAAACAAAAAAAATCCAAACTTTAATTTAGATTGGATTTTTTTAATGTTTAAAATTTATTCTAATAATTTTCGTATTTCTCGCCAAAATTGAATGATAAAGAGAATCGCAAAGTGTTCTCTAACGGGTTTTGTACTTTAGATGCCGAAAATAAATAAGAAACATCTACTTTAACTGAAGTATATTTAAAACCTGCTCCAAGCGAGAAAAATTCTCTAGCTCCTTTATCTGGACTTTCGTGAAAATATCCAGCTCGAAATGAAAAGGAGTCTTGGTAGACATATTCAGATCCTAGTGAATATGTAAATTCTTTTAATTCTTCACTAAATCCACCCGGGGCATCTGTAAATGATTGAAACATACCGCCAAACCATCCTATGTTTTCATATTCGTCATTAGCTATACTATAATCAGTGCTGTCTACTATTCCGTCATTGTTCATGTCTTTACCTTCATAAACACCCGCACTAGTGTTGTATACTTGTGGAGTAGGCACCAACAATTTACTGAATTCTAGATTTACTGCAATTTTATTATATTCATCCAAAATAAAATCGAATCCTCCTCCCAGTCTCATGTTTGCAGGTAAAAAATTTCTATTTATGTCGTCATTATCATATCTCATTTTAGGTCCCATGTTCTGGAAATTAAATCCAGCCCTCCATCTTCCATTAAAATCATTATATGCTACTTCCTCTGATTGAAAAAAACCTGCAACATCTACAGCAAAACTATTAGATGAAGAAGCATCATTATTATCTGTAGCTACTTTTAAATTAGAGTTTATAAAACGACCTGCTACAGCCATAGAAAATTTTTCGCTTAATTTTAAAGAATATGATAAATCAAATGCAAATTCATTTGGTGATACTACTACAACGGGGCTGTCATAATCAGTTCTTAAATCAATATCGCCAAGGCCAAAATAACGAAAACTGGCCGCAAATGCACTCTTGTCACTATATTTATTGAAATAGTTTAATTGAGCTAATGAAATATCGTTAACTAATTCAGTTAAATAAGGAGTGTAACTTACAGAGAACCCCTGTTGATCTTCGGCAAAAGCGTATTTTGAAGGATTCCACTGTTGTGAAAAACCATCTGCAGAAGTAGCTACTCCATTATCTGCCATACCAGCTGCTCTAGCATCTGCTGCTACAAGTAGAAAAGGTACTGCAGTTGTAATGTTGTTTTCCTGGGCGTGAATAAAATTAAATGAATATAATAATGTAACTAATAAAAGGGCTTTTTTCATTGTTTTTTAAAAAATTAATTTGGCATAAATATACTATATTATTAAAGAATGACAAGTTTTTCAATTTTCTCAACTTTTTTGTTAGACAAAGTGGCCTTTACAGTAAGCTTATAAACATAGACTCCTTTACCAATCCGATTTCCAAAATCATCTCTAGTGTCCCACGTTATTTCTCGAGCCAAAAACCCAGGTGTTGTTATAGTTTTATTTTTTGTCCATACAACTTTTCCTGTAATGGTTAATACTTGTACCTGTACTTCTAATGGTTCATTTGGTTTGTTGTGGGTGAACCAAAATTCTGTATAATTAACACACGGATTAGGATAGTTTAATACATTTGTCAAGGTTACTGTTTCATTTCCAACTACTACAAATTGTATTTCAGAAGTTGTGGCATTGTTGTAAACATCCCAAACAGTAAATGTAATCGTATGAAGCCCTGTTTTTAAATTTCTGAAAGGAAAATGTAAATTCCCGTTGGAATAACTGTCCAATTCAGTTTGATAATAATCATTTAATATCACAGGGTTACTTACATCTCCATCCAATACCGCCATTATATCATGACCAATCCCTGCTGCTGTATTAATTCCATTCTCATCCTCCATGTAGGCTATAAAAATAGGCGACTCATTAGTTATGCCTCCCGATACAAATGTCTGGTCGTTCATATATAACTTCACTTTTGGACTATTATTGTCTGTAGCAGCATTTTCATTTATTCCTCCTATTTTTATTGTAGCGTCATATCCTGAAACATCGTCTAATACTTGATTTTGTTGAGAATAAAAACTTAGTTTTCCATTACCTACCGGTATACGAATATCTTTAGGTACTATAAAACTGCAGTCAAATTGCCCATTATTTACAGATGCATTTCCTCTAAAAATAGTTTCTCCTAATGTAGTGAAGTTCATGGCGGGGCTACTTCCATCATTGTTTAAAGTGCTCTTTGTTATCGATTTATCAAATAAAATGGCGGAAACGACACCGCTGTAATTTGTAATTGGGATATTGTTTTCGTCAGTTATCTGACCCGATATTTTCATTTTGGCCAATGATTTAAAATCAGGGATGGATTGGTTAACAGGGATGTCATTTACCTTTGTAAGTATTATTTTTGGTTTAGGTATAGCCAGAAATAGTGCGGGATCTCCCAGATATAAAACTACATTTGTTTGTCCAGATGGTTTTTCATTTTTTGATATTCGTAAAGCTTCAGCTATAGAAACATATTGATTTGATCCATAGGCTAAAAGATTTTTCAAGAAAATATCATTAAAATTCTCGGCACCAGTTTTCTGAATTGTACGGGTAGTGGAAATTAAAGAAATGGCACCGCCTTTAGCGTTCCAATAGATATATTCTCCAGCTGTAGGTCTTAGCGGGTTGTCAAAACGAGAAAACTCGCACGTGATGGTAATGAATAATGGATATTTAAATTGATTGTTTACGCTTTGGCTGTCTGCTTTGTCCCAAATTCGTTCTTTTGATAAGCCATCTTCACCTCCATGGCCTAAATAGTTAAAAATTAATGCGCCCTTTTCAAATTCATTGTAAAATTCAGATTTTGCTTTGGGGTACCGCTCTCCACCAGAAGAACTTTCTTGAACATAAGAATCTAAAAGTATTTTGGAAACATTTAAAAATGGCTTCTGAATTTGAATTTCGTCTGCAAGTGTGTTTTGTCTGTATTGCAAAGTGGCGTCACCTGGCACATCGGTATCATCAGCGATAGCTATATAATTATTTCTCCAGGAACCATAAGATTTTTTGTCATAATATTCAAAAACCTTATTGACCATTTCACTGGCTTGAGTAGTATTACTGATTAACATTCTTCCAACAGCAATGTCAATGCCTCCATACTTGTACAAAGGATTGTCTATATTTCCTTCGTTATCGTCCATTAATCCATAAAAGTCGTCAGATGCAAAAGAAGCTTCTGCTATAGTATTACTGATTTTAGATTCATAAATTGGAACAATATTATTATTGTTTGCTATTCTGTTTTTATAATCAAAAGAAGCATCACCAAAAAGATTTATGTATCTCACTTTTTTATCATCAGAAGAAGCATTATCATAAATATATTTAATACAGTTTCGGATTGCAGCAACGTCTTGTTTTCCTGATGAGAATTCTTGGTAAATGGATTCTAATGTGAGTATTTTTACATTCAGTTTAGAATTTACTCGATGAAATGAAGCTAGCCTTTCAGCTTGACTTCTTAAAAAATCAGGAGTAATAATTATATAGTCAATATCCTGAAACTGTCCTTGGGAGTTTTTAAAAACTGTTCCTTTTATATTAATGTTACCTATTTTGGTTTTGCTTTCTTTTAAAGGTGTGTAATAATCGTTTGGATCAACGGCAATATATTTTTGCAGTTCCCCAAGATTTGCTTTGAATGAAAATAGATTCCCGTCTTTGTTTTCTGTTTTGGTTACGTTATAAATATCTGTTATGTTCCAAATTTGAGAAATTGAAGAAGCATTGGAAAAATTATACGATACTACTCCAAGATTTGAACCTGCTAGGTTGTATTGGAAATGAAATTGCTTTCCAGATCCCTCTAACTTACTTTTTGCTTTTAATTGAATAAAATCTAAAAAACCTTTGGATCCCGGAACTCCATTATTATCATAGGTTAATTTTATTTTTATGTTTGAGGAAGCGGTAAAGCTAGTATTGGATAGTTTTTGGGAATCATATTGTTTTTCCTCTCCTGAAAGTAAAGGTATAAATGAAACAGTTCCAATATCAATTCCGTTTGCTGTAATTTTAAATGAAGTAGGAGTATATGCGGCAGAGGCAAAGGAAATGTTTAAATTGGCGGGAACTGACGTGTCGATATTAGGAAAATCAAATGTGAATTCTTGATTTTCATTTATTTCGAACGATTCTCCAACCCATTGACGGCCTACTTGGGCAATATTTGTTTTGTCGATTTCATGAAATTGGTAATCATCATATGATGTAAGTGTTGTGGTGCTTGGAGCAGTTGGTTGTGCTGTATCTAAGATTCTTTTTCCATCATCACCTTGTATTGTTATGTAATAATAGGATTTTGTGTCGTATAAATTTAGATTAGTCTGACTCTCTTCATTCCAATTTGTAATCCCTTCAGCATAAAATAAGATATAATCCTCTGAATTAAAAACACCATCATTTTCTCCTTGAATTTGAATAGAATTTTCATTTAAATCTAAAGGGTAAAAAGTACTGTTTGCTAACGGAAGCATTTTGCCTCCGTTACCATAGATTTTTATTTTTTTCGGATTAATTCCATTTAAATTAATACCAAGCTGCTGTAAAAAATCTCTGGAAATTTTATAAACTCCGGATTTTTCGACGTAAAAGCGATACCAATCTCCAGATGCCAAAACGGAATTGCTGATACTGAGGCGCTTTTTAAGAGATGTGATTTTTTTAGTAAAATTATTATTTACTGTATAAGAGAAGGATTTTATTCTCTTGTATCCTGAATTTGTTTTAATGATTGGCGAAATTCTAAGGAAATTCTGGGTGATATTTCTGGATTTTGTGCTGTAAAGATCCGATTTTATAGAGGTAGGAATGCTTATTGGATCTATTTTTCCAATAAAAGATGTTGGCACTGACTCGTAAGTTACATTAATAATTTCAATGCTATTTACGTCTAAATCAGTGTTGTTTTTTAAATTTAAATTATAATAAAGCGCTTGATTAAAAGTGTCATAGAGATAACTGTTTCCTTTAAAAACGGGTGCTTCCGACTTAGTTTTACTAGTGGATTCAGTTTTGTTTTCTATCCAGTCAATAGTAACATCGCCTTTAATTTGAGAAAATGCTATTATTGGAAAAAACAGTATAAAATAAAAGACAAGATTTTTCATGAAATATGAAACAACAGTGAGTGTAAATAATTGATAAAAGTAAAGAAAAAATATTAAAGTCTTTTTTCTTGTTTTATGTAATAAAAAATATATTTTTGCGTTTTTAAAGACATCTAAAAAAACGTTAAAAAATTAAATTAAAAAGGGTTTTGCAGTTTGATTTTAATTATTACATTGCACTACCTAAATTTTAATAATTACCTACCAGTAGAAACTATGAGAGTAAATAAGACTATTCCGCTAAAAATAATGCTTTCACTTGCATTAATATTAGGATTAGCTAGTTGTAGCAAAAAATCGAAATCCGACAGTGCATCAAGAGGCACAGGCTGGAATGTAAGCAGTTCTAAAGGAGGTTTTGCAAAAGGAACAGCTGGTAAACCGCAAGAAACAGGCCCAGGTTTAGTGTTTATAGAAGGAGGAACTTTTACAAAGGGACTTGTTCAGGATGATGTGATGCATGATTGGAATAATGTGCCAAGTCAGCAGCACGTTATGTCTTTCTATATGGACGAAACTGAGGTAACTAACTTAATGTATCTTGAATATCTTGAGTGGTTAAAAAAAGTTTACCCTCCAACAGAAGAAAACTATAGAAACATTTACGAAGGAGCTTCGCCAGATACACTTGTCTGGAGAAATAGATTGGGTTATACTGAAACAATGACCAATAACTATTTAAGACATCCTGCTTATGCAAACTACCCTGTTGTAGGGGTAAATTGGGTTCAAGCTGTTGAATTCAGTAAATGGAGAACAGATCGTGTAAACGAAGCTGTACTTGAAAAAAACGGTTATTTAAAGAAAAATGCTAAGACGTTAGATGTTACTGCTGATAGTAATTTCAATACTGAAACATATTTAGCAGCACCTACAATGACTTATGGAGGAAATGAAGAAATTCTTTTGAAAGGCAGAGGAGCATCTAAGAAAGCACCAAGACCTGATAAGAATGGAAATGTTGTTGAGGAAAAAAACGTATATGTGCAAAGATCATCTGGTATTTTATTGCCTGAGTATAGATTGCCAACAGAATCTGAGTGGGAATATGCAGCAGCAGCAGATGTAGGTCAAAGAGAATATAATATTTACAAAGGTCAAAAGAAATATCCTTGGTCAGGAAGCTATACTCGTTCTGGAAAAAGATCCAATAAAGGTTTCCAATTAGCCAACTTTAAACAAGGTAATGGGGATTACGGTGGAATCGCAGGTTGGTCTGATGATGGAGCTGATATCACTAATGAAGTTAAAAAATATCCAGCAAATGACTTTGGTTTATATGATATGGCTGGTAACGTAGCAGAATGGGTTGCTGATGTTTATAGACCTATAGTTGATGTTGAAACCAATGATTTTAATTATTTCAGAGGAAACGTTTATACCAAAAATAAGATTGGTAAAGATGGAAAAATCGAAATTATCACTAATAAAGATATTGTATACGACACTTTGAGTAATGGTAAATTAGTTCCTAAATATTTGCCAGGGGAAATAGCACAAGTTCCTGTTGACGATAATGAAACGTATTTGAGACAAAATTTCAGTACTAGTGATAATATCAATTATAGAGACGGAGATAAACAATCTAGCAAGTATTATAAGTTTACAAGTTCAGATGCTGATAACGGAAAAACATCGGAAAAAGAAATCATGTATAATTCACCTAAACAAAACGTAAAAATTGATAGTTTAGGAAATATGGAAAGAAAATATGATAAATCAAATAAGAGAACTACTTTAATAAATGATGCTGTTCGCGTTTACAAAGGAGGTTCATGGAGAGACAGAGCATATTGGCTTGATCCAGCACAGAGACGTTTCTTTCCACAAGATATGGCAACAGATTACATCGGATTTAGATGTGCTATGTCTAGAGTTGGTTCTAAATCAAATACCAAAAAAACACCAAGAAATTAATTTTTTTTAGATAATTCCAATAAAAGCCCTTTCATTAGGGCTTTTATTTTTTAAACTATATTATATGGATATTAATTACATTCATAATTTGTTTTTGAAATGCACTTCGGTTTCAATTGACACCCGTAAAATTGATGCGAATTCTTTTTTTATTGCTATCAAAGGAGATAATTTTGATGCAAATACCTTTGCTGAAGATGCTTTAAGTAAAGGAGCTTCGTATGTGTTAATTGATAACGAGGATTATTTTATTGACGAAAGAACCGTTTTGGTTGAAGACAGTTTAGCTTCTTTACAGGAATTAGCAAAATATCATAGAAATTATTTGAAATTACCTATAATTGCTCTTACTGGAAGTAATGGAAAAACAACTACTAAGGAATTAATAAACACTGTTCTTTCTAGAAAGTTTAAAATAAAGGCTACCGTTGGGAACTTAAATAATCATATAGGAGTACCTTTAACTTTGTTATCTTTTAATGAAGAAACGGAGATTGGAATTGTGGAAATGGGTGCTAATCATAAAAAAGAAATCGAATTTCTTTGTGAAATTGCGCAACCTGATTATGGATATATTACTAATTTTGGCAAAGCTCATCTTGAAGGTTTTGGTGGTGTTGAAGGTGTGATTCAAGGAAAAAGTGAAATGTATCAATATTTTTTAAAAAATGATAAGTTAGTCTTTGTGAATTTTGAAGATCCAATACAAGTTGAAAGAAGCAAAAGTATCAAATCATTTTCTTTTGGAGTAAACAATGATAAATGCGATGTAAATATTGACAAGGTGAAAGCTGATCCTTTTGTGAGTATATCTTATTCGGGAAATAGTATTAATACGCATTTAATTGGCTTGTATAATGCTAATAATATAAATGCTGCAGTTACAATTGGAAATTATTTTGGGGTTAAAGATGAAGCGATCAAAGAAGCTTTGGAAAACTACATTCCTGAGAATAATAGATCGCAATTAATTACTAAGGGGACAAATGAAATTATTTTGGATGCTTACAATGCCAATCCCAGCAGTATGAAAGTAGCTATTGAAAACTTCCTGCTTTTGGAAAAAGCAAACAAAACTCTTTTCTTAGGAGATATGTTCGAATTAGGGAATGAAAGCTTGAAAGAACATAAAGGAGTGGTGGATTTGTTAATAGATCAAAATAATATAGACTGTTATTTTATAGGTAAAGATTTTTATCAAAATAAAGTTTCAAAAGAAAATTTTTTCTTCTTTGAAAATTTTGAAAATTTTTCAGAAGCTGTCAAAAATAAAAAGTTTGACAGCAATATGATTCTTATTAAAGGGTCTCGAGGTATGGCTTTGGAACGAACTTTAGAATTTATTTAAAAAAAAAGGAAAACCAGCATTAAAAAATGCTGGTTTTCCTTTTTTAGATACTCATTAAAAATCCTATTAGGTTTTCCTTTTTGTTCAGTCCCAGTTTTTTTCTAAGTCTATATCTTGCTAACTCCACACCTCCGATAGAAATATTCAATATTTCTGCAATTTCTTTTGTAGACATATTCATTAATAAATAAGTTGCTAAGTCTAATTCTCTTGGAGATATGGTTGGATATTTTTCTTTAAGTCGCTTTAGGAAGTCAAAATGAACATTCTTAATATGTTTTTCCAAGCTTTTCCAGCTTTTGTCATTACTTACTTCCTTAACAATACTTTTGTTCAATTTAGTGACCTGAAATTTGGTAGGTTCGTCTAAAGCTTTTATGTCAATTTCTTTTACTTTTTGTAATATTCCATTTAAAACTTTATTTTTTTTCACGACCTGTAATGAATTTGTAACAAGTTCTTTGTCTTTTGCGAGAATTTGAATTTGAAGGTTATCGTTTTTTAGTTTTTCAATTTCTTTCTCCAATTCGTATTGGCCTTTACGTATTTTGGACTCTTTTTCTAAATATAGTCTTCGTTGTTCAATGGTTTCGTAGTATTTGTTTTTTCTTATTTTTAGTTTTATTCTATTATAAATAATGTAATTAGCCACAACAGCTAGTATTATATAAAAGAGGTAAGCTAAAAAATGGCGGTACCATGGTGGAGAAATTGTAAAGAATAACTGGTCAGGTCTTGATTCGAGTCCGTAACTATTTTTAACTTTGACCTTCATCACATAGTCACCTTCTTTTAAATTAGTGTATTCTTTCATTGAGCTAGATGACCAGCTTGACCAGTTATCTTCAAATGGCTCTAGTTTGTAGGAATAGGTTGTGCTTTGGGGATTTTCGTAAATAGGAGATGAGAATGTGAATTTGACATGATTAGAGCTATATTCTAAATTATAATTTTTGCTATTATCAAATAAGTTTCCTGTTATAATTGTGTCATGAGGAAAGCTTAAACTTTGGATATAAACTGTAGGTTGTGTAATAAAATTGTTTGATATGTTAAAATCATAATGTGCTAATCCTTCTGTTAAGCCTATAAAGACATTATTTGGGTTTACAGCATTAATTGAAATGTAATTATTAACTAAATTGCCTGATAAATTAGAAAATGGAATTTGTTTTTTAATGTAATTTCCACTTTTATTTTTTTGCAAAACGCCTAATGTTTCGTTAAAGCAATACCATATGTTTTCATCTCCATCTTCGATTACAGTATTTAATGTTGGCATATTCTTAAATAATAATGATATTTTTTTGTCCTCAAAAAATATCTCTTGCTCTTTAGAATATCGGTAGAAATGGTTATGTGTTTGAAAATATATTTTGTTTTTTAATCTCTGAATGCTTCCGATTCCTGTATATGTATCATTTATTTTTGTATGAATTTTTATTTCTTCAAATTTTTTTAAATCATCTGATAGTTTCATTTGATATAGGTTAGGGTTTTTTTTAAGCCAAAGAAAATTTTCATCGATAAGTGTTTCGAATGTGTTTGTTGTTTCTTCAAAACCTGCCACCGAATTTTTAAAGACCAGATTATTACCATCTTTTTCAAATATCGAAAAACCATTATAGCTTTCGCCAATAATGCTATTAGGATGGTCCGGAATAGCTAAAAAGCCAAAGTATCCTTTGTTGTCGAGTATTTTAGCTACTCTGTTATTTTCAATAAGTAATGCTCCATTATTACTGGCACAAAGTAGCTGGCCGTTAATTAATTGGATATTCCATGCTTGTGCAATGGTTCCTTCAATTCTTTTGAATGGTTCATCAAGAAATATATCATTCCAACTATGGTAAAATAGGCCTTGGTTGGTTGCTACATATAATGTGTTTTTGTAAACCAATGAGGCATAAACGGTACTCATATTGTAGCTATAGTCAAAAAAAGTAAATGGTGAGTTTTCGGTTATAAATGTTATTCCGTTATCCAATCCTAGCCACAGATTATTTTTATTGTCTTCAAAAGACTTTAATATAGTATTGTTTTGAAGTCCTTTGTGGCGGTTTAAATGCTGGATTATTTTTCCGTTAAAATCGGTGATAATAATACCATTTAAGACAGTATTAAAAACAAGTAATTTGTTTTTAATCATGCACCCGCCTAGTGACGAATTTTTCTTAATGTATTCATTGGCCTCTGTTTGCCATGGTCTAATGGTATTATTTTGATAAATAAATAATCCATTTTCTAAAGTTGCTAATATTAATTTGCTGTCAGCTGGAAAAACAGCCCATATTTCGGAATTATTAATAGCTGATGTTCCCTTCAAACGGGTGAATTTACCTTTCGAATAATTCAGCAATCCTAATTTTTTATCTTGAAAATATAACTTCTTGTTGATTAAAAAAGAAAATTGGAATCTGTTTTTTGCTTCCATATAGCGAAGTTTATTTTTTTTTAAAAAGAAAACTTTGCTGAAGGCCTGAAAAATTACCTCGTCTTCGAAACAATGGATTTTCCATATTATATTGATGTTTTTGGTAATTTTTTTATTTTTATTAAATAGCTTTGATAAGGAATGATAAGTAAGATTTCCTTTTTGATCGCTTAAAAAATAGCCAAATTCATTATTGCCACCTACATATATTCTGCCTGAATTGTCAACCTTCAAGCTTCTAATTGCTGAATTATCTGGCAATGAATATTTATGCCAGCTAGTGCCGTTAAATTTCAAAAGCCCAGTATTATTCGCGAAATAAAGATTTCCATTTTTATCTTGATCTATATCCCAATTTTGAGTGCCTCCCTTGTACTCTGTTCTTTTGTAGTTTTTGATATCAGGAATTCCTTGCGTTTTTACTTGTGAATATGCAGTAATTGCTAATGAAATTGTGAAAATAAATAATAATCTATAAATTATTGATGTGTTAAAATTCATGTGATATTTTAATTTATTTTATGTTTATTTTGCAGATTGTATATTTTAGTACCGCGTGTTTATTATTGTTATGTGTATTTTTAAAATAAGCTCATTATGGACGTAAATGTAGGGTAAATTTTTTAATTAACATATTAATAACAAATTAATTTATCTATTAAATGATTGATAATTAAATATTTGATTACTTTTTGATGTATTTTTGTAATACAGTATTTTTGCGTATTGATGGGTTTTTGTAATGTTTTTTTTTTATTTATTCTATTTTTTTTAACTTATCATTGTATTAAATTACTAATTAATTAACCAAAATTTTTAGAAAAATGAAATTAACAAAATTACTTGTTTTTTGTGTTTCGTCTTTACTTTTCTCGGTAGTTCTGCAAGCGCAAGATATTACTGTTAGCGGGAAAGTAAATGATGAGAAAGGTATGCCTATTCCAGGGGCTACTATTTTAATTAAGGGGGCGGGAACAGCTACCTCCTCAGATTTTGATGGAAAATTTGCAATTAAGGCTCCTTCTACTGGTGTCTTGGTTGTTAGTTTTGTAGGTTATGCTACTTTAAATGTTCCGATTAGCGGCAGGACACAGATTGATGTAAAATTGAATCCTGAATCGCAAAATTTAAATGAAGTTGTTGTTGTTGGTTACGGAACCCAAAAGAAGGTTTTGACAACTGGTGCAAGTATCAATTTAAAAGGAAAAGACATTACAGCGCTTAAGACAGGTTCTGCAATGGAAGCCTTACAAGGTATTGCTCCAGGAATTAGTATTACAAGAAATAGTGGGGCGCCTGGTGCAGGTACTAGAGTAACAATACGCGGGCTTGGTACTATTGGAAATTCTAACCCGTTATATGTTGTTGATGGAGTAAGTGTTAGTAATATTGACTATTTGAGCCCATCAGACATTGGATCTATTTCAGTATTAAAAGATGCAGCATCAGCTGCAATTTATGGATCAAGAGCTGCAAATGGAGTTGTATTGATTACTACTGTAAAAGGAACTAAAAATCGCCCGGCAAAAATTAGTTATGATTATTTCTATGGAATTCAAAATATTTACAAAAATCTTGATCCATTAAATGCGCAAGAATACATGAGTATTTTGGACGAAGGAATGGTTAACGATGGGAAAGCTCCAATTGACTGGCATAATCTCCTAACTTCGAATACTTGGTTACACAATAATTATCCTGGTTTAGATGTTGCCTATGGTGATGAAGTATGGTCTAAACTTCAGAGTGGATGGAAAGGGACTAATTGGATTGATGAAATGACGAAGAAAGATGCTCCTGTAGTAAACCATTCTTTAAATATTACTGGAGGTAGTGAAGATATCAATTACTCTTTTGGTTTGTCATATTATGATCAAGACGGTATGATTGGTGGAAACATTATAGATGCAGGTTATAAGAGGCTAACTGCCAGAATGAATACTGATATTGTATTAAAGAAGAATAGTGATCATGCGATAATTACTGTTGGAGAAAATTTCACCTATACAAATACACAAAATAGAGCGGTAGCTGCGGGAAATATTTATTGGAACGATTTACACAATGGATTGGTTCAAAATCCATTAATGCCTGCATATTGGCAGACTTCGATAGATGCAAATATCAATGAATTCGGCTATTCTCCGACATTAGAAGGTATTAATCAAGGTCAAACTAACCCTATCGCTGTGATGTTTTACCGTAATAATTATAATTATGGAAAAAGTAATAATATCAATGCGAATGCGTACGCTGAAATAGCACCAATAAGATCTTTAAAATTTAAATCTGTTTTTGGTATCACTTCATGGTTTGGTCATTCGAGATCAATGAATCCGACATATGGTTTAGGAAGACTATATGACGATAAAACTGATGGTGTAACACAAAACGAAAATATGGGTGCCACTACAACTTGGACTAATACACTAACTTATGATAAAAAATTTGGTGATCATTCTATAAATGCAGTAATAGGTACTGAGCTTATTCGTAATGTTTTAAATGATAATGTAACTGGTGTTAGAAGTGGTTCAAATAGTTTAAAATTCCCAGGAGATCCTAAATATGCATATTTGGACAATACAAATCCTGCAGCATCTATTAGTGATATTGGAACTAGTGGAAGAGATGGGGCTGCTGAAGGCGGAGGGCTTCAGTCCTTTTTTGCCAGAGCACAATATGATTATAAAGAAAAATATTTGTTATCAGCAATTATGCGTGCTGATGGATCACGCAATTTTGCACCAGACAAAAGATGGGGGTATTTTCCCTCCTTTTCTGCTGGATGGGTAATGACCAAAGAAGATTTTATGTCAGGGACATCCGGTTATCTTGATTTCTTAAAATTAAGAGCAAGCTGGGGACAAAATGGTAATCAGGATATCCCTAACTTTATTTACACTTCAACTATTACTGGTGCTTACCCTGGTTATTTCTTTGGAGATACAAAACCTGTTTCAGGAGCAACTACTTATCCTTTAAGAGTGGTTAACCCTGATGTTACATGGGAGACGTCAGAACAATTAAACTTTGGTTTGGATGCGCAATTATTCAATTCTAAATTGGGAATAACTTTCGATTGGTATAAAAAAATAACGAAAGACTGGTTAGTTGAAGCTCCTATTCAAGGAACGTTTGGTGCACTCCCTCCTTACATCAACGGAGGTGATATTGAAAATAAAGGATTTGAAATTTCTGTTAGCTGGAATGATAAAATTGGCGATTTCAAATATGGTGTAACTGTTAGTGGAGCCAATAATAAAAATGAAGTAACTAGAATAGCAAATGCCGAGGGTATTATACATGGGCCATCCAATGTATTGTCGCAAGGGACATCCGAAATTTCAAGAGTTGAAGTAGGACATCCTATAGGTTATTTTTGGGGTTTAAAAACTGACGGAATTTTGCAAAATCAAAACGAAGTGGATGCTTATAAAGGACCTTCAGGAGCACCTTATTTTGCTGGACAACGTCCTGGAGATGTACGATTTGTAGATCAAAATAATGATGGTAAAATTGACGATGCTGACAAAGTGGATCTAGGGAATCCTAATCCTGATTTTGAATTAGGGTTACAATTAAACTTTGAATACAAAGGGGTTTACTTGAATACTACACTGGCAGGAAAATTCGGTATGCAGGTAATGCAGTCATATAGATCATTTCTTGATAGTCCAATGCAAAATTATACTTCAGATGTTTTTGACCGCTGGCATGGAGAAGGGACATCAAATAGAATGCCTAGGATAAGCTCAGTAGCAAACCATAATTTAAGTAATTTATCAGATATATTCATGTATGATGCAGATTATTTGAGAATTAACAATTTAACGATTGGTTATAATTTTAATGAAGTTTTATCTAATATAAAATGGATGTCTAATCTAAAAATGTATGTTGCAGTTAACAATTTATACACATTTACTAATTATAAAGGAATGGATCCAGAAGTTCGTTTTTCAGGACAAGATGATAATAATGATAAAAAATGGGCGTCTGGAATAGATCTGGGTCTTTACCCACAGGCAAGAACGGTTATGTTTGGGATGAGTGTTGACTTTTAATTTAAAAAAATTTAAAAATGAAAAAAATAAAATATTTAATAGCTGTTTCAACAATTTTTGTTGCAGCAAGTTGTCAAGACTACTTGGATTCAGAAATTATTTATGATTACAGCTTGGATACCTATTATAAAACTCCTACCGATATTATTAACGCTACCTCTGGTGTTTATAATGCCATTTATGTAGTGGATCCTCTAAGTGAAGAAAATATAGCAGCTAATCTTATGGATAATATGATGTTAGGTGGAGGAGGTCCTGATGATAGAGCTGCTAAGTATGTAGATAGTTTTGAAGATCCGCTTGAGGATACCTACCGTTCCTTGTGGGTTCAGTCGTATAATGGTATTGCTCGTGCAAATGCTGTAATTGAAAAAACAGAAGCTGCTGATTTTTCTAAATTTTTTGATACTGCAGAAGAAGCAAATTTATTTAAGAAAAAAGCAATTGGAGAAGCATTATTTATGAGAGCTTTTTTCTATTTTAGATTGGCTAAGTTCTTTGGTGGTGTACCAATGATTATTCGTGTCAGTGATCCTAAAACAGTTGGGAGGTCATCTATTACTGAGACTTATGCGCAGATTGCTACTGATTTAAAAGCAGCAATTGAAACATTGCCTTCGACTCCATTTCCGAGTATTCCATCCGCAGAATACGGACATGCCAATAAATGGGTGGCTGAAGCTTATTTGGCCCGTGTGTTTTTAATGTATACTGGTTATATGACAAACATTGAAAAACAGGCAACTTCAACTTTACCAACCACTGATGGTAAGTCTTTGGGCAAGGATGAGATAACTGGTTATTTGAATGATTGTATTTCTAATAGTGGTTATGCTTTGGTATCTGATTTTAGAAACATATGGCCTTATTCATACGTTAATACAAGTGCACAGGCTAACGTATTGCCTTGGGCAAAAACTAATAATTTATCGTGGGTAGGGCAAGATGGTACAGCCTCAAGATTTGGGACAGGAAATTTAGAAACTATGTTTGTTCAGCGCTTTTCTTTTGGTAACTGGCAGTGGAGTAATGGACCAATGTATACCAATCGATATGCTTTGTTCACATCTATGAGAGGTAATAGTCAAGTTCCTTTTGGTGAAGGATGGGGAATGGGTACAGTAAATCCAAAAATATTTAATGAATGGGCTGATAACGATCCTAGAAAATTAGGTTCTATTATTCAAGTTGGACAAGCAGATCAAGGAACTGGCGGTTATAATGCGGACAAAGGTGACCATGAAACAGGGTTTTTCAATAAAAAATACTGTGCTATTCAGCATCAAGTGCCTGGTACATCAACAGTAAAAGGAATGTTCGTTCAGATGTATCAATGGGGTGATGCTGATATGCAATTGATGCATGCCCAAGATTATATCTATATGCGTTTTGCAGATGTATTATTAATGCATTCTGAAGTAACTGGTACGGATACAGGGCTTAATGCTGTAAGAGCCAGAGCAGGACTAGTTCCTGCTGTTGGTTACACTTTAGATGCTTTAAAACAAGAGCGTTTACATGAATTGGCTTTTGAAGGGCTGCATTGGTTTGATTTGGTTCGTTGGGGAGATGTTGAAACTGCTTTTACTGGTTCGGTCCCTGTAAGAAATTCAGGTACAAGTGCTACTTATACTTTGAAATACAGACCTGAAACTAAAGGATTAGTTCCAATTCCTGAATCTGAAATTAGATTATCTGCAGGAGTTTATACTCAAAATCCAGGATGGTAATTATATTTAACGATAAATAATAAAACTATGAAATTTAATAAAATAATATATCCAATTATTGCTTCGTTTTTGCTTGTGTTTACAGCATGCGAATCAATTGTTGAGGAAGATCATTTGAGTAATACAAATACAGTTGAAGGGGTGCAGCTTAAAGCTGAAAATACCACTCAAGGAGGGAATGAAATTAAAATTGAAATGCTTACCCCGGGTATTACTGGGCATTTTAATTACATAATTGGGAAAGCTTTAACAGACAGAGCTACAATTCTTTTTCCAGTTATGGGGACTTTTAATTTTACCTATAAAGGTAGTTTGGGAGCAGAGTTATTTGAAAAAAAGGTTGCAGTGACTATTGATAAATTAGACCATCCAGTTCCGCCAGAATGGGGAGCTTTATTAGGAACAGATGCTGTTGCGGGAAAAACATGGATTTTTGATCAAAATGGCACGCCTGATAATTTATGGTGGTTTATGTCAGCTCCTAATAATCCAGCCGGTTCAATGGGTGCCTGGTGGAATGCCGGAGGGACTTGCTGTCCTCCTAGTGATGCCAATGGCAAAATGCATTTCGATTTAAATGGAGATGCAAATTATGTTCATTATGAAAATACATCTGCGACAGGTACTAAAGGTACTTTTATATTAAATCCTGAAGGTAAGACATTGACTATAAATGATTCTAAAATGTTGGGGTATGCAGCTGGAAATAAAGATGGTGTTTACACAATTGTTAGTTTAACTGCAAACAAAATGGTTCTTTACTTAAACAATAATGAGACGAATGGTACAGGTTGGACTTTTGTTTTCAGACCAGAATAATTTGAGTTAGTTTATTTTCGAAAAAGGAAGTTGTAGAATGCTTCCTTTTTCGATTTTAAAATTAAAAAACAGTACTATAAAATAGAATAAAATGTATGAATGTGAATAAATAAGTTGTTTTTTGCTCCTTCAGCTTATGGATCGTATAACTTAAGATTAATGTTTAGTTAAGTTAGTAGTTTGAGTTGTTCTTCAGTAAAGGTTTTTATTTGGTTAGTTAATAAAAACCTTTTCGAAGAATAATTAGAAAGTAAAAAAAGGAAGATTTAGTTTATTCTTATAGCTTGAATGTTTTCTATGGAAGAATAAAATTAAGTTGGTTCTCCTGAATAATATTTTTCACATAGTACCTGACGATTTAAGAGGTTATTTCACATGTTGAAATAACCTCTTTTTTTATTGGTCTCAGGTTAGGGTTTAAAACCCTGCAATTTATTGCAGTACTTTAGTAATGCGAAAAAATCTTTACCTTTAGATTATGAGCACAGATTTAAGAAAAGGTTCGCAT
>NZ_QUNI01000020.1 GCF_003385115.1 Flavobacterium aquicola | reverse complement strand
TACTATGAGGTATTAATCCAAATTTCTCTGGGCTATCCCTCTGTAAAAGGTAGATTGCATACGCGTTACGCACCCGTGCGCCGGTCTCTAATTCCAAAGAACTATACCCCTCGACTTGCATGTGTTAAGCCTGCCGCTAGCGTTCATCCTGAGCCAGGATCAAACTCTTCATCGTATATTGTCTGCTTAATTGCTTAAGCTGTTTTTATTCGACTCAAATTCTAGTGGTCTTATTCAAATCTTACCGATTCTATTACTCTTATTTTATTTGTTCCGATTTGCATCGGAACGGCTGTCAATTCAATATGTCTAGGAACGTGTTCTTATGTGTTTTTCCGCCTTTCGTTTGTTTCTCAAAGCGGGTGCAAAAGTAGCAATTCTTTTTTAACCGGCAAGATATTTTTGAAGTTTTTTTGAAAAATTATTTTTTCGCTTTCTTCTCATCTCTTACTCAGTCTATCAAGGAACGTTGCGCGTTTTGCGGGGTGCAAAAGTAACCAACTCTTTTATTTCTCACAAGCTTTTTAAATCTTTTTTTGAAAATATTTTTTCTCTTGATTTGTTTTTCCTGTCAGTGTTTTAATGAACGCCGTCGCTGTTGCGGGTGCAAAAGTAGTGTGTTTATTCGTTTAAACAATGCCTTTTTACAATTATTTTTGACTTATTTTTTAATACGCTGGTTTAAAGAGGAGTTACAAAACAGATTTTGAAAGCAATCTTGAGTTTTCTTAAACTGCATTCCTCATTTTGATGCTTTCAGACCAATAAAAAGGTTTTTGCACGCAGATTTTGCAGATTTACGCAGATTTTAAATCATTGCTGCCTATCAGTAAGATGTCTATTAGAGCCAACAGCCAATGAATCTTCTACTCTATACTTATATAATAGTATCAAACCCGTTGGGTGAAATTATTTGAAGTAAATTAAAATGATTAGATATTGGTCAAGACACTGCAAAGCAGTATCTTGAAGTCGCTAAACAACCAATATCCATGTCAAATATAGTTAAAAATTATTTTAAGGTTTTAGAAGTTATAAGTTCTTTGAATTATGATTTAGCATTTAAATCAAGGGTTGGAAGAAGTGGCAAGATGTCTGATTTAGAGGCAGTAGCACTTAGTTTGACAGCTGAGTTTATGTCTATAGACAGTGAGAATTCACTTTTTAAACAAATTAGCCCGAGAATGATTCCCAACTTAATTGA
Source organism: Flavobacterium aquicola (assembly GCF_003385115.1). GTDB lineage: Bacteria > Bacteroidota > Bacteroidia > Flavobacteriales > Flavobacteriaceae > Flavobacterium > Flavobacterium aquicola. The sequence continues at coordinate 28,321 of NZ_QUNI01000020.1, read as the reverse complement.
ACGCAGCCAGTTCAATAAAAGAAGAAGAAAGCTATTTTTATTTTCTGAAGAAATCAGAACTAAACTAGCTAGTCGATTTCTTGAGTTTGAAAACTATTTTATTGTTGACAGTATGCCGTTGGAAATCTGTAAATTTTCCCGTCATAAGAGAATTAAAATTTGCAAGGATGAATTTGAGACATCTCCCTCCAAAGGTTTCTGCGCTTCGCAAAACAATTGGTTTTATGGATATAAACTTCATGGAGTTTGTTCTGTAAATGGAGTGTTTCATTCTTTGGATATTACAAAAGCAGAAGTTCATGATGTGAATTTTTTAAAAAACATCAAAAATCAAATGTCTGATTGTGTGCTTCTTGGAGATAGAGGTTATCTCTCAGAAAGCGTTCAATTAGATTTATTTCAAACAGTTAAAGTTAAATTAGAAACGCCAAAAAGAATCAATCAAAAAGATTACAAACCGCAACCGTATATATTTAGAAAATCAAGAAAAAGGATTGAGACTTTGTTTTCACAATTATGCGACCAGTTTTTAATTCGTAGAAATTATGCCAAATCTTTTGCGGGGTTTATTAAAACAAGAATTTTGGCAAAAATAACAGCAATGACATTGATTCAATATATCAATAAATTTATATTTGACAGACCTATAAACAATATCAAAAATCAATTAATTTAATTTCACCCAACGGGTTAGTATCAATTTACTTCTTATGAAATACCGAAGCCCTAGCCCTGATAGTAGTGGAAATCCTTGTGGGCCGGAGTTCGGCACACAAGATTGAAGCGGATAGCAGGAAATAGCTCCTAAATATCTAGATTAATAATTCAGAACTTAACTCCATTTGATTTTACACTTATATATAGAACAAACCTTATATACCTATTGTATGTGTTTTGTTAATACTTTATATTTGCAATCTTAAAATATAAAAAACAATGATTAAGATTACTTTGCCCGATGGGTCAGTTAGAGAGTTTGCTTCTGGAGCGACTCCGATGGATGTTGCAAAAAGCATCAGTGAAGGATTTGCTAGAAATGTGATTTCAGCTTCTTTTAATGGTACAACTATTGAAACATCTACTCCATTGACCACGGACGGTAGCCTTACTTTATATACTTGGAATGATGCAGATGGCAAGAAAGCTTTCTGGCATTCGACTTCGCACGTTATGGCACAAGTTCTTGAAGAAATGTATCCTGGAATACAATTGACTCTTGGACCTGCTATTGCCAATGGATTTTATTATGACGTGGATTTTGGGGACCAAAAAATCACTGATGCTGATTTTAAGAAAATCGAAGATCGTGTTCTTGAAATTTCAAGAGGGAAACATGAGTTCAAACTGCGTTCTGTAACTAAAGCAGAAGCTCTAGAAATTTATAAAGACAACGTTTACAAGACTGAATTGATTACTAATCTTGAAGACGGCACTATCACTTTTTGCGACCATGACACTTTTACTGACTTATGTCGCGGAGGCCACATTCCAAATACTGGAATCATCAAAGCGATGAAAATAATGAGTGTTGCCGGAGCTTACTGGAGAGGTGACGAGAAAAACAAACAGTTGACTCGTGTTTACGGAACTTCATTTCCAAAACAAAAAGATCTAACTGAATACCTAGAATTACTTGAAGAAGCGAAACGCCGTGACCACAGAAAACTAGGAAAAGAGCTAGAACTGTTCGCTTTTTCACCAAAAGTAGGTCAAGGTTTGCCTTTATGGCTGCCAAAAGGAGCTGCTTTGAGAGATCGTTTAGAGCAGTTTTTGAAAAAAGCCCAGAAAAAAGCAGGTTATGAGCAAGTTGTAACGCCACATATTGGTCAAAAAGAACTGTATGTAACTTCTGGACATTATGCTAAATACGGAGCAGACAGTTTTCAGCCAATCAATACACCTGCTGAAGGAGAAGAGTTTTTATTGAAACCAATGAACTGTCCTCATCACTGTGAAATCTACAATGTAAGACCTTGGTCATACAAAGATTTACCAAAGCGTTATGCTGAATTTGGAACTGTTTACAGATACGAACAAAGCGGTGAACTACATGGTTTAACTCGTGTACGAGGGTTTACTCAGGATGATGCGCATATTTTTTGTACTCCAGAACAATTGGATGAAGAGTTTAAAAAAGTAATTGACTTAGTACTTTATGTATTTGGTTCATTAGGTTTTGAAAACTTTACAGCTCAGATTTCATTGAGAGATAAAGAAAACAGAGATAAATACATCGGATCTGATGAAAATTGGGAAAAGGCTGAAAACGCAATTATCAATGCTGCAGCTGACAAAGGACTTAATACCGTAGTTGAATACGGCGAGGCTGCTTTCTATGGTCCAAAACTGGATTTCATGGTAAAAGATGCTTTAGGCAGACAATGGCAATTAGGAACTATTCAGGTGGATTACAATTTACCAGAGCGTTTCGAATTGACATACAAAGGATCTGATAACGAATTACATAGACCCGTAATGATCCACAGAGCTCCATTTGGATCTATGGAACGATTTATTGCTATTTTACTTGAGCATACTGCAGGAAATTTCCCTCTTTGGTTGATGCCGGAGCAGGCAATTATACTGTCTTTGAGCGAGAAATATGAAAATTATGCTAAAAAAGTTTTGAATCTGCTAGAAAATCACGAAATTCGCGCCCTAATTGACAACAGAAATGAGACAATAGGCAAGAAAATTAGAGATGCAGAGCTGCAAAAAATCCCATTTATGCTGATTGTAGGTGAAGAAGAGGAGAAAAACGGGACTATTTCTATCCGTCGTCAAGGTCAAGAAGGAAAAGGTAATATCAGCGTTACGATAGAAAAATTTGTTTCGATTGTTAACGAGGAAGTTAATAAAACATTAAAAGTATTTACAGTTTAACTTAAATTATAAAGTCATAGCAATAAGAAGCAACAGAGGTTATCAACCTCGCGTAGAAAAAAAGGATGCACACAGAATAAACAACTTTATTCGTGGGGTACAAGAAGTAAGACTTGTGGGTGAAAACATAGAGCCTGGAGTTTTTAAACTTGCAGAAGCTTTGAGACTAGCTGACCAATTTGAATTGGATCTAGTTGAGATTTCACCAAACGCGGAGCCGCCGGTTTGTAAAATCATGGATTACAAGAAATTTGTTTACGAACAAAAGAAACGTGACAAGGCACTGAAAGCGAAATCTACTCAAGTGGTAGTAAAAGAAATACGTTTTGGCCCTCAAACTGATGAGCATGATTATGAATTTAAGAGAAAGAACGCTGAAAAATTCTTGAAAGAAGGAGCTAAATTAAAAGCTTTTGTATTCTTTAAAGGACGTTCAATTATCTATAAAGATCAAGGGCAGATCTTGTTATTGAGACTGGCTACTGACTTGGAAGAATTCGGAAAAGTTGAAGCAATGCCTATTCTTGAAGGAAAGAGAATGATTATGTTTATTGCTCCGAAAAAGAAAAAATAGTTAATAGGCAAAAGCCAACAGGCAAAAGTTACAAAACCTAATTGCTAATGGCTAATGGCTAATTACTCAAAATAAGTAAGTAAGAATAAATTAAAACACTAGGAAAAAATGCCTAAAATGAAAACCAAATCTAGCGCCAAGAAACGTTTCAAAGTTACTGGTTCTGGAAAGATTAAGAGAAAGCATGCTTTTAAAAGTCACATCTTGACTAAAAAATCTAAAAAACGTAAATTAGCTTTGACTCACTCAGCGCTAGTTCACCAAACAGATATGAAAAGCATCAAACAACAATTAAGAATTATCTAATAAAAGCCATTAGTGAAAAGCCATTAGCAATTAGTCTTGTAACTTTTGCCTATTGCCTAATCACAGTTGCCTTGATAATCTTTAGGTTAAAAATAAATTCAATAACCTTGGAGTATGGCCATAAGTTCCTTTGATTAAATTCAGGACGCCTGCTACAAAAAAACAATAAAATTATGCCAAGATCGGTAAATTCAGTTGCTAAAAGAGCAAGAAGAAAAAAAATAATGAAGCAAGCCAAAGGTTTCTTTGGCAGACGTAAAAACGTTTGGACAGTTGCGAAAAATGCGGTAGAAAAAGCAATGTGCTATGCATATCGTGACAGAAAAGTGAATAAAAGAAATTTCCGTGCATTATGGATTCAACGTATCAACGCTGGAGCTAGATTGGAAGGAATGTCTTATTCTCAATTCATGGGTAAAGTAAAAGCTAACGGAATCGAATTGAACCGTAAAGTTCTTGCAGATTTAGCGATGAATCACCCAGAAGCTTTCAAAGCAGTACTTAATAAAGTAAAATAAACGTTATATAAACTCAATTTAGACTTACTTACTTAATAGAAAAGCCCAATCTCACGATTGGGCTTTTTTTGTTTTAGCACTTTATGACGTAATAAATTTTGGATTGATTAAGTTATCTAGCGAATAAATCTCATCCCATTTATCCTGAGTAATTAATTTGCGTTCTGTTACAGCAATCTGGTGAACACTTTTTCCAGTCTTCAAAGCTTCTCCGGCAATGCTGGCACTTTCTTCATATCCTAAAATCGGATTTAGCTGAGTTACGATTCCAATGCTGTTCATTACCATATTATAACAATGCTGTTCATTGGCAGTAATGCCAACAATACATTTATCAATCAATGTCTGAATGGCGTTTGACAAATAATCCAATGAAGTAAACATTGCAAAAGCAATTACAGGTTCCATTACGTTTAACTGCAGCTGCCCTGCTTCGGCAGCCATAGTCACTGTTAAATCCTGCCCTATCACATAAAAACACGTTTGATTCACAACTTCTGGAATTACGGGATTCACCTTGCCCGGCATAATTGACGAACCAGGCTGACGAGCCGGCAGGTTAATTTCATTAAAACCTGTTCGCGGACCCGAACTCAGCAATCTCAAGTCATTGCAGATTTTTGAAATTTTGACAGCCGTTCTTTTCATTGTTCCCATGATTTGGACATAGGCACCAGTATCAACAGTTGCTTCGATTAAATCTGGTGATAATGTCAATGGAATTCCAACTTCTTTGGCTAAATAATTTACGCAAATTTCGGGATAACCTTCGGGTGCATTTACTTTAGTTCCGATTGCCGTTGCTCCCATGTTAATATCTAACACTAAACTTTGAGCATCTTTTAATCTTAAAACATCCTCACCTATTGTTGTTGCATACGAGTGAAATTCCTGTCCCAACGTCATTGGCACAGCATCCTGCAGCTGTGTACGCCCCATTTTTAAAACTTCTTTGAACTCTTCTCCTTTAGCCGCAAAAGCTTTTTCAAGATTTTCAACAGTTTTTATAAAATGATCCATTTTTAAATACAATGCTATCCTAAAGGCTGACGGATAAGCATCGTTTGTAGATTGAGAACAATTTACATGATTGTTGGGATGCAGGAATTGATATTCCCCTTTTTTATGTCCTAAATATTCCAAACCAATATTAGCAATCACCTCATTGGCATTCATATTTACTGATGTTCCGGCACCACCTTGGATTAAATCGCTGACGAATTCCTGATCATATTTACCAGCAATTACCTGATCGCTTCCATAACAAATGGCTTCAACAATTTTTGCATCCAAAGCACCACAATCTTTGTTAGCCATAGCGGCAGCTTTTTTTACATACCCCAAAGCCTTTATAAACAATGGTTCTTTTGAAATAGGAATTCCGGTAATATTAAAATTCTCTACTGCCCTGAAAGTCTGTATTCCGTAATACAGATGATCCGGAATTTCTAATTCTCCTAAAAAATCATGCTCTTTTCTTGTTGTTTTCATATGTCGCAATTTATTGTTTTTAACTGCATACGAAATCCACATATCGTAATTGGTTTTGGCCACCAATATCCGTTATGCATATTTCGCATGCTAACCTATAATTAGCATTAAAGTTAATAAATAAATTACGATAAAAGAATCCGAAACCTTAATTTGGAATCGTGGTTATCTTAAGAATGTCCAGATTTTGAAGAGTTATGTTTTATTGATGAATTGAGATAGAAAAACAAACGAATAGTATGGTTCATGTCGTATTTATTACCGACAATCTTTTGCTGATAGACATTCATATATCCCAAATCATAGCTGAATTTGGGACTGATATTCTGCTTAATTCCAATAAATAATCTATTTTGATCAAATGTGTTGTAAACAATATCTTTTCCAAACTGAATCAATATTTCATCCGAAAGCACTAATGAAGGGAGCTTTTTGTCATTAAACACAGGTATTGTAAAACTTGCCAAATACCGCACTCTATCAGTGAAACGAGTTTCACCCGAAGGTTTATCATTAATCATTATTTCATGCCATCTCTGCTCGTTTCGAAGTCTCTGCAGTACGCTTACATTTCCAATTTTGGTAACCAACTGTGCCTGTTCGTATATTCTGTTCTCATCAGAATATGCTGTCCATCCTTCCTTTACGGGCGCCAGCCACATGTGTGCGTAACCTCCCGTAACCGAAACTGAAGCATTTGGAATGTATGAAATCCCTCCTCTCAAAAAATAAAAATTATTACTTTCAAAAAAACCATCTTCCCGAATATGAGCATCAGCCACAACTCCCCAGTGCTCTGCAAATTTTGTTACGGTATTCAATGAAACCCAGGTTTGGATCTGCTGGTTTACTTCTTTTTTGGCAACTTGACCAAAGATTAAAATGGGAAACAATAAAACTAGAACTTTGTATAAATTTTTCAAAATAACTAAGAATTTGGTTCAGGAATAAGTTTACAAGAAAAATTAAACAAAACATATTAATTTTTCCATTGTAAATTTAGTTTTCATCTTAGGATATTAACATGATTTTTATCATTCATTCCAGAAAAAATCAAAGTTATTATGATAATAAAACATAGCAGTAGTGACTAAATTCATTACAGCTATATTCCTTTACTCTTTACTTCTAAGCTGATATTTTTCAATAATATAATTTGTAATAGGTCTTAATGGTTTTCCTGATTCGGGATGAAGACCGTACTGGTTAAAAAGCTCTATTTTACCATTTTCTTTCGAATACCAAACAACAGGCTTATCATTTATAAAAAATACCTGCTCTGCTTTTGAATCCAGTTTTTTCAGCTTCATCGTTGGCTCATCAACAGGAACTATCAAATTCAATTGACCAATTCCTAATTGATTATTCAAACAATCCACTGCTTCATAATGATTTGCTTGCCATTGCATGCATTGTTTGGTTGGGAAAAATATATTTTTTGCCATGTATCCTGTAAAAAACAAAGAGATTAAAACAATAGCGATAGTCATTATTTTTTTATCCCCTCCCTTATCTGTAATAATCCCTTCTTTTTTTGTGACAACTTCTATATTCTTTTTTGGAACGACACCAACTTCTTCAAGTTCATTTTCTGAAAAATTTTCATCAACTATTTCAATAACACCAGTATTTTGACAAAACTTTTCATACGGTCTCGGAGTAAGACCAACAATAATGGCTGCCATTTCAATCCTCGCTTTATTTTCGGAATTTATTCCGCCTAACAAAAAAGATCGTATCGGTCTAAATCTGCTTATTTCACAATTTTCAATGGCCCTTCTCAAACTCTCTTCCTCTTTTACATTGAAAAACAGTTTCATTGTTGTTTTATCATTATTGGAAAGAGATTTATCAAAAAAAATTAAGCATAAATTACGCAATTGTGCAGGACTTGGATTTTTCAATATACCAGTATCATCTTCTGCTTTCTTCTTTTCATATTGAGTTTTAATAGCTTTTTTGTAATCATCGAAAGTAATTTTACTCATATCATTTACTGGAATTAATTAACATTAAATGGAAACAATCGGAATTACTGGAATTACTGGAATTCCATTGAAATCATTAGACAGAAACAGCATTACTTTGCTTCAGAATTAGTTCTTGTTCGATTTCGCGATACGGACAAATGTACAAAACTAGTTTCAAAAAGTGTTGCTAAACAGCGTAGTACGATTATTCGGGAAGTATAAAAATACTATACTGTTTTAAGCACACTTCACTTCCCGCAAGCAAAAAACAATGAGTTTTTAACGGCCAGCCTATCCAGGCAATAATTCGATTTCAATATCGAACGGCCAAACCTATGTCTAATTTTTAAATCCAATAAAATGAAAAAAATATTTCTTATATCGTGTTATATTATTGCAGTAGTGGCAATGGCTTCTTGTACCAATGATGATGTGGAGACAAATCCGCATGCAGAAAATCAGCAAATTAGCGCTGATGATCCTGGAGATGGGCAAAGCGGGCAAATACCAACTAAGCCCCCTAGACCTTAATTGTTAGTATATTAACCAAAAATTTTTACGGTTTTAATTAATTTGAGTATTTTCGGGAAATGATAACAAAAAAGTTACGTTTCCCGAATTTCTATTCATCACTTATTATTGTATTGGTCCTATTTGGATGTACCAAAAGACCGAATATAAATAATGACAAAAAAAACAATACTGCTTATCAGGTTTATATTGATTATGCTGAAAAATATTTTGCAGATTCAAAATACAATAGTGCTTTCATTTATTATAACAAATCAAAATTAGTCTGCAATCCTGATAAAGATTCCACTAAAATAATCTACTCATTACTAAAGATAGCAACAATTCAGCAAATACAGGGTGATTATAACAGTAGTGAAACCAGTGCTACTGAAGCAATCTCATTTTTCAGCAAAAAAACAGAAAATCTATATAAAATTGCTATTTATAACCTTTTAGGTATCAACTATGAAAATTTATTTGATTATAATACTGCAATTTATTATTACGGTCAAGCATATAATTTAGCAGAAGATAAATTACAAAAAATAATACTTAAAAACAATATCGCCGTTGTTTATTTAGATCAAAATAAATACCCGCAGGCAATTACTATTTTATTACCATTAACGCGAGAAATTGAAGTGCAGAAAAACAAGGAAAATTATGCACGAATCTTAGATAATTTAGGATATTCTTATTTTCGATTAAATGATATTAAAAGTTTATCCTATCTCAATCAATCATTAAAAATAAGAGAACTCATCAAAGATGACTTTGGATTGGCAAAAAGTTATATTCATTTATCTGAATTTTATAAAAGTACAAATCCAACATTATCTTATGACTACTCTAAAAAAGCGTATGCTACTGCTACTAAAATAAATGATGTTGACAACCGTTTAAAATCATTGACTTTATTAATGCAGAAAAGCAGTGGAAATGATTCTAAAAAATACACAGAAATCTACCTCCGCATCAACGATAGTCTTAATCAGGCAAGGCAAAAGGCCAAAAATCAATTTGCAAAAATAAAATATGATTCAACAAAAGAAAAAAATGAAAACCTTGTTTTAAAAGCCCAAAAAGCGGAAGATGCTTTAGAACTGGAGCTACAGAAAAACCAAAATTATGTTGCCTATTTTTTTATTATCTTGGGAATTATAACTTCTGCATTCTATTATTATTATTGGAAAAAGAAAAAGGAAAAGGAAAAACAAAAAGCAGTTTATGACAGTGAAACGCGAATATCAAAAAAACTGCATGACGAACTAGCCAATGATGTATATCAGACTATGGCTTTTGCCGAAACTCAAGATTTACAAAATCCTGCCAAAAAGGAAACTCTTTTGGGCAATCTCGATAAAATATATGCGCAGACCCGAAACATTTCGAAAGAAAACAGTAAAATTGAAACTGGAGCCAATTTTGAGAATGATTTAAAAGAAATGATATCAGGTTATAATAATGATCAAATCCAAATAATTATTAAAGACAACGGCGAGATCAATTGGCAGAAAATTGAAGCTGAAAAGAAAATTGCGGTCTACAGAGTTTTACAGGAATTAATGGTCAACATGAAAAAACACAGTCAATGTTCTTTTGCTTCCATTGGTTTTGAATCGAATGAAAAACACATTGAAATCAATTATTCGGACAATGGAATTGGAATAAAAGATTCTTTAATTTTAAAAAATGGACTTTCTAATGTGGAAAACCGTATTAATGCCATAAACGGAACTATTACTTTTGATAAAGAAACCGATAAAGGCTTTAAAGTCAAAATAACAATTCCCAAATAATTACTGAATATGTTCAAAAAAGTTTTGATAGCAGACGACATTGATTTTAATGATATTGCAGCAGTACAAGTGCTGAAAGATTTAAAAGTTCCTGAAATTGCCTATTCCAAATACTGCGATGACGCTTTGCTGAAAATCAAAAGAGCCTACAAAGACAACGAACCTTATGAATTATTAATATCCGATTTGTCGTTCAAAGCTGATTACAGGGAAAACATTCTCAACTCTGGTGAAGAATTAATATCGGCTGTAAAACAATTATTTCCGGAAATAAAAATCATTATATTTTCTATCGAAGATAAATCCTATCGTATAAAATCACTATTTGATAAATACGGAATCAATGGTTTCGTAATGAAAGGGCGAAACAGTATTGCCGAACTCAAAAAAGCCGTCGAAGTCACGTACCAAAATAACCAAAAATACTTATCACCTGATTTGAATTATATTCTTCAGGACAAGACCGTCAATGAAATTGATAATTATGACATCCAGCTCATTAAATATCTTTCCAAAGGTGTAACTCAGGAAAATATGGAAGCTACTTTTAAGGAAGCCGGCATTACACCAAATAGCAAAAGTACCATCGAAAAACGGCTCAACAAACTCAAAATGTACTTCAAAGCAAACAATCCAGCTCATCTTGTGGCAATTGCCAAAGATTTGGGACTGGTTTAAGCAAAACTTCTTCACTTTTGACCTAACATGTTTTCTACAACCTGTTAGGTCTTTTTATTTTACTCTCAATCAGTTTTAAAAATATTTTTCCTCTTTACGGATTCCCGTAAGGAATTGGTTTGCAATGGTTTTAAGTTTGAATATTAATAATCAAATAAAAACAAACCATGAACTTTCCAAAATTTATAATTAAAAAAAGCACAAACGATCAATTTTACTTTAACCTATGGTCTAAAGATGAAGCCATTATTTTAAAAAGTGAAATGTACACTACAAAACAAAATTGCAAAAACGGAATTGAATCCGTTAAAACAAATGTACCATCGGATAAAAATTATGACAGAAAAACATCCGACAACTCAAAATATTATTTTGTTCTAAAATCTCAAAACAACGGTCAAGTAATTGGAACCAGTAATATGTATCCAAGTACATCCGATAGAGATTCTGCCATTGAACGCGTGAAAATTGATGTACCAAAAGCCGAAACTGAAGATTTATCTTAATTCATAAATTTTATGGAACTATCTATACAACTCAAATCTTTAGCCGATAAAATCAATCTGCTAAAGGATAAAATTGAAACCGAAGAATCTACCAAACATGCTTTTGTACTTCCTTTTATTAATATTTTGGGCTACGACACCTTCAATCCAACTGAGGTTGTTCCAGAATTTACTGCCGATTTAGGTTTAAAAAAAGGAGAAAAAGTAGATTATGCCATTATCCAAAATGATGAACCAATCTTAATTGTTGAATGCAAAAACTGGAAGGAAAAGTTAACCGTTCATAATTCTCAGTTATTTCGCTATTTCCATGTTACAAAGACCCGTTTTGCCCTATTGACAAATGGCATTCAATATCAATTTTTCACGGATTTGGATGAAAAAAACAAAATGGACGAAAAACCTTTTTTCGAATTTGACATTTCCCAGTTAAAAGACAGTGCGGTAAATGAAATTGCTAAGTTTCACAAATCCAGTTTCGATGTCAATAAAATATTAGACAATGCCAGCTCTTTAAAATTCATAAAAGAAATCCGTAAACAGATTGATGCTGAGATTCAAAATCCCTCACCTGAATTTGTACGGTTATTTGCTTCAAAAATATATAGTGGCAGACTGACCGAAAAAGTTATGGAAGAATTTACAGAACTAGTTCAAAAAGCATTCGGGCAGTTAATCGGTGAAAAAATAAACGAGCGTCTTCATTTTGCCTTAAACAAAGAGGTCATCATCCAAGAAAAAGACAAAATTGAAGAAACAGAAGAAAGCAAAATCATTACAAGCGAAGAAGAATTGGATGCCTATCGCATTGTAGTTGCTATTTTGAGACGTAAACTTCACATACAAAGAATCGTTCATCGTGACACGCAATCCTATTTTGGGGTTTTACTGGATGACAACAACCGAAAACCATTATGCCGATTACATCTTAATGGCGGTAAAAAATACATCGGTCTTTTCAATAGTGATAAAAACGAAATCCGCCAGCCCATTCAAACCATTGATGATATCTATTTGTTTGAGAAAGAACTTCTAGAAACTGTTGGATTGTATGAAACTGAGTAAATTATATATTATAAATCATGAAAAATATTTACCTATTACTAAGCTGTATCATATTCTGTTCTTGTTCTAAAAGTTACATATGCGAATCAAACTATGAAACTCCTATATATTTAGAAAAATCAGAAAAAAGCAATATTGTTTTTGTCGTTCCAAAAAACACAGAAGTTACAATTATTGGAAAATCAAGAAAATTTAAAAAAATAAAAACTGACAAATATGAGGGCTGGACTAATAGTCCTAATTTAAATTTTAAATCAAAAAAAGACAAAGTAAACAGCTCTAATTCATATAAAAAATATAATTCGAGTTCATATAACAAAACAGTTAATGTTAAGGGATACTATAGAAAAAATGGAACCTATGTAAGTCCACATACAAGAAGTTCTCCCAAATCATATAAAAGAAAATAATCATGGGCCTAAGTTTTAGAAAAAGAGTTAACCTTGGCAGTGGTTTGGGGTTAAACATTAGTAAATCTGGAATTTCTCCCAGTATTAGAACCAAAGCAGGAAGTATTAGCAGTAAAAGCTTTTCTGTTAAAACCGGAGTGTCCGGAGTTTCTTATCGAAAAAATTTCAGCACAGCAAAAAACAGCGGATGCATGATGCTTCTTACTATACTGGGAATAATGGTGCTATTACTAATTGTTTCCATCTAAAGAACTTGCCTTTTCAAAACTATTAAATTTTAAAAAAACATGAATACACCAATTATGACAATAGAACTAAAAAGTCATTTTCTTAGACTTTACCAAATGGCTTTAGCTGATGACAACTTTGATGTTTTAGAACTTCAAATGCTGTATCAATTTGCCGACGAAAGAGGAATCCCAAAAGAAGAATTGGATAAATTATTCTTAAATTCAATAAATAGTGATCTAAATATCCCAGAGGATCTTAATACAAGAGTCGAATATTTATTTGACTTAACGAGAATCATTTGGGCTGATGGCCAAATCACTATTGATGAAATGAATACTCTAAAAAAGTATTGTAAAAAATTTGAATTTCAGGAAGAAAACATAGATGAATTAGCAAATTACCTAATTGATTGTGTTCAAAAAGGAATTAATAAACACGAAATTATTAATCAGTTAAATTCTTAATTATGAAATCACTTCAGCAAATATTCAGCTTGAAAAAAATTGAAGAACCACAATCAAATTCTTTTGAAGAAAATGAAGAAAATAGAGAGCAAATCCGAATAACTTATTACCAAAGCGGGTTTGCGGCCTCAGTTAAGGCAACTGGAAAACCTATTGTTTTGAGAGCATGTCTGCAAAATTTATTCAGCAGTTTTGAAGATCAATGCAGAAAACAAAGTTTAGAACAGGAAAGATTAAAACAGCCATACAAAGAAGAACAGGAAAAAAGTAGAACTGAGCTTAAAAAAAATGAAACAGCAATAGCTATTTATGAACAGAAAGATCAAGAATTTAATAATTTAACAGATACCATTCAACAGGAAATAGTTGATGTAAAAGTCAATCCAAATAAATATATCGATGATGGTAAAGGGCAAAAAGCACAATTCTATGTTGGTTTGATCTTAATACTTCCAATAACTCTTTACTTATTAGTTTTTTATATCTCAGCATCTTACTCCGCATTCTTCAAAGAATTTTCAGATGACAGCTTAACCGCAGCTATTTTTGATGCCGATGCTCTTACCAATTCCTTTAAAGCCAGCTGGCTGGAAGGCGTACTGGTTATTACAATTCCATTTGTATTTATGGGATTGGGATATATAATTCACATGGTTCAAAAAGGCAAGGGAATAAAAAACACTTTTAGAATGATTGCCTTATTTACCACAACTTTCCTATTTGATGGATTATTGGCCTACATAATTGAAAAAAAGATATACGATTTCAATAAAACACCAGATTCTCCCGTCTATAATTTAAGAATTGCATTAGAACAGGCAGAATTTTGGATGATAATTTTTGCTGGCTTTGTAGTCTATATTATTTGGGGATTAGTATTTGACTTTGTGATGAAGGAACATGAAAATATGGATAAAATCAGAGTATTCATTCGTGGAAAAAAAGAAGAACTAGCTAATCTGGAAAAAGTCAAATTAGAAAATTCAAATAAAATAAATGATTTTAAACAAAAGGTTGTAAGTACTAATGGCACAATCCGAGAATTACAATCCAAAATAGATGGATTTGTATTTCCTGTCAAAGAATATCTTAACTATCATCACCAATACAAAGAAGGATGGTATCAGGCAATTGGAACTGAAATTGCGTTACCATATAAAGAAAAAGAAGAATTATTAGCAAACTGTGAATCTACATCGACAGAACATCTGAAACAGCTAAATCTTATTGATCCTGATTTTCAACACTTAGTATATTCAAAAAATTAAACACGATGAAACTAAACTTTAAACTACTAGTCATACTATTTACTATCATTACTTTTTCTTGCAAAAATGAAGAAAAAGAAGAGAGTATCAATGTTTCTAAAGCAAAAGATGTTTCAAAAAATTTAAACATTAGTCTATTGCTTGATTTATCAGATAGAATCAGTCCAACGAAATTTCCCAACCCAACAATGGAATATTATCTGAGAGATGTTGGATACATCAATTCAGTTTCTGAAGCATTTACAGAACATGTCCGAAGTAAAAAAGTTATACTGGCGCATGATAAAATTCAGTTATTCTTTGATCCAACTCCCCTTAATCCTGAAATAAACAAGATCTCAAAAGATTTAAAAATTGAATTCAACAAAGGAAATGTTTCAAAAGAAATAATCAGCAAAAGTAAAACTACTTATGCAGTTAAACCTTTAGAAATATACAAGCTTGCCATTAAAGATGGAAATTATATTGGTTCTGATATATGGAAATTCTTCAAAACAAAAATCAATGATTATTGTGTAGAAAAAGATTATCGAAATATTCTAGTGATATTAACTGATGGCTACATCTATTACAAAGACACACAGATAAAAGACGGAAATCTAACAACTTATCTCTCTCCAGAATTAATAAAAAGCAATAATCTCAATAGTCCGCAATGGAGTGAAAAAATAATAAATCAAAAATTAGGTTTTATAAAAGCTAACGACAATTTATCAAATCTTGAGATTCTTGTATTGGGAATTAATCCGGACCAAAAAAATCCTTATGAAGAAGATGTGATAAAAACCTATTGGGAAAATTGGTTCAAAGCAATGAAAGTAAAAAGATTCGAAATAAGAAATACTGACTTACCTTCAAATATGGACAAAATAATAAAAGATTTTATATCCAATAAAGAATAATTAATTTATTGGTTTAGCAAAAAAGTGTTTGGTTGTAATATTATGTCTTACCGTTTCCCCCACAAATCTAAACTGTACTCACCCTAATTTCGAAATAAAAAACAT
Source organism: Flavobacterium aquicola (assembly GCF_003385115.1). Taxonomy (GTDB): domain Bacteria; phylum Bacteroidota; class Bacteroidia; order Flavobacteriales; family Flavobacteriaceae; genus Flavobacterium; species Flavobacterium aquicola. The sequence continues at coordinate 12,638 of NZ_QUNI01000020.1, read as the reverse complement.
GACAAAAAAACTACTTTTTATATTTCTTCCCTTCTGTTTTCTAACCTCCTGCAAAAAAGAACAGCCAAAAATACAACCACAAACCTTCTTCAAAGAAGTTATCACTCCAGATGACATTAAGACGATTACACCGGAGGAAGCCAAGACCTATCATAAAGATTTAAAACACAAATACGAGTATAGAACTGGAACTTACGGTAATTATAAATACAACTATATGGTAAATGGATTGGACCAAGAGGGAGATTCTGTATCCGGCATTATCAATATTAAAGGTAAATATGGCGCCGGCATAATTATCAATAAAGACAAAGAGACTATTGACATTAAAGTCGAATGGATGGACTATGGCAAACTAAAAGGTAATGACGATGAAGGAAACCACTATCAGCTAGAAGCCGATTAAATAACTCTTTGTGGCTAGGAAGACTCATAATCCTTTTCCAATCTTTATCTTTGGGCATTATTTCAAATCAATGAACAAAATATACTGCTTTCTTTTTTTACTTTTTGCCTCCTCCTTTTATTCTCAAACCAAACTTCTTTCATGGAATCTGGAGAACTTTGGAAAATCCAAATCCAATCAGGAGATTGCCTTTATTTCCAATACTGTAAAGGACTTCGATATTGTAACAATTCAGGAAGTCGTTGCTGGAAATGGTGGTGTGCAAGCTGTGGCGAGACTCGCCGATGAACTCAACCGAAAAGGAACAAAATGGGATTACCGCATAAGCGATCCCACATCGAGCAGCATGTATAAAACTGAACGATATGCTTTTCTTTGGAAAACCAATAATGTAAAATTAAAAGGAAAACCGTGGCTGGAACGCAATTATCATCTCGAAATTGACCGTGAGCCCTATTTTGCCACTTTTGAAATTAAAGGAAAAACAATAACAATTGCCTCTTTCCATGCTATTACCAAAAGTAAACAGCCCGAAACCGAGATTAAATATTTCAAATTTCTACCACAGGAATATCCAAATCTAAATCTGCTTTTTGCAGGAGATTTCAATTGCCCTCAGTCAAATTCGGTTTTTACGCCTTTAAAGAAAATGGGGTTCGCTCCTATTTTAAAAAATCAAAAAACATCATTAAAAAAAAAATGTAAAGGTTCTAATTGTCTGGCTTCTGAGTATGACAATGTGTTTTACAAAACGAGTTCGATAAATTATTTAAAATCGGATGTGATTTTGTTTTACGAAAAATTTATCTCCCTAAAAGAAGCCCGAAAAATATCAGATCACATTCCAATCTGGCTTGAATTCTCTTTGAACTAACGAAATTTGGCCACGAATTCACATATAATCTTTTGCAATAGAAGCTTATAAATTACCGCAAATTCGCAGATTATTTTTATCTCACTAAGGACCAAACTACGTCTTTTGTTTTTTCTTTCTGGCTGCAGGGAACAAAACATTATTTAAAATTAATCGGTAGCCTGGAGAATTGGGATGCAAATCTAAAACTGTCGCAGGATCACCAACTTGGTGCTGAAAATCTTCGGGATCATGACCTCCGTAAAAAGTAAACATGCCTTTTCCTTTTTCGCCATGAATATATCTCGCCTCACCATTGAGTTCGCAGGTTCCCATCACTAAAACATTTGATTTTACAAATTCAGAATCAAAAGCTGTGGTCTGTCCCATAAATCCTTTTATTAACTGAGTATGGTTTTGGCACAACATACTCGGTATAAAATCCCATTTTGCCGAATATTCCATCAACGTAAAGTAATCTTTATCCATTGGAATCCTTCTTTTCGAAGTCATATCAATGTTGGAAAACTCATATTCCTCAGGTTTTCGTTCCAAAGTAAAGTTCTTGAAAGCGAAAGTATTATTAAAATTCAGTTTGGACTGATAATTTGCCTCGCTTGGATCGCCGTCAAACATCGATTCGCAAATATCAACTCCATCTGCAGACAAAGCAATATCAAAACTGTCCGTTGCTGAACACATGGCAAACATAAAACCGCCACCTATTACAAAGTCGCGAATTTTTTTGGCAACAGCGCCTTTTTCCTGAGAAACCTTTGGATAGCCTAGTTTTTTAGCCAAAGCTTCGGCATCTCTTTTTTGATCAATGTACCAAGGGACATTTTTGTAAGCTCCATAAAATTTACCATACTGACCTGTAAAATCTTCATGATGCAGGTGCAGCCAATCATACAATAATAGCTGATCGCTTAATACTTCTTCATCATAAATAGGTGTAAATGGAATTTCGGCATATGTTAAAACCAGCGTTACAGCATCGTCCCAAGGCTGTTTCCCTTTTGGAGTATAAACGGCAACCTTTGGAGCTTTTTCTAAAATTACGGTTTCCATGTTTTGAGAAGGGCTGGAAATTTCATTCAGGATTGATGCCTGTTCAGCATCTGAAAGCACTTCAAAACTTACACCGCGAATCTGACATTCTTTTCTAATTTCTTCGGCATCGGGCAATAAAAAAGAACCGCCTCGATAATTTAACAGCCAGCTGGCTTTGTAGTTTTTGGCCAGACACCAATAGGTAATTCCGTAAGCTTTTAGATGATTTTGCTGTGTCGTTTCGTCCATTGGCAGCAAAATAAAAGATGCTTTGGCAGTAATCGACATTAGAAAAATAAATATAAAAGGAAGTATTTTGCGAATCATTTTAAAACTATTTAAAGCAAAGATAATGGTAAGCTGTTAAAGAACTCATTTTATCTTTTACAATAATGAAAAGTAATTTTTTTTCATTTATATGTATTACATATCCAAGGAAACCAATTCGTTTTGAATCGCAAAAACAACCAATCCAGCAATATTTTTAGATTCTGTTTTCAAAAGTAAGTTATTCCTGTGGCCTTCAACAGTTCTTGGGCTTATGAACAGCTTTTCGCCAATTTCTATTGTGCTTTTTTGTCTGCAGATGAGCTGCAAAACCTCCAGCTCTCGTGAAGTGATAAAATTAGTATCAAAACTGCATTTAGTTTTTTTATTGGCAACAATATCATTTTGGATAATATCCATAACATAATCTGAATAATAAAAACCTTTTTCAGCTACTTCATTGATGGTAGCAAATAATTCCTGCGGGGTAGTGTTCTTGACTAAATAGGAAACGGCTCCCACATCTATCATATTTGCGATAAATGATTTTGAATCGTAACTGGTTAACGCAATTATTTTTATATCTGGAAAATCTTTTCGAATAATCTTTGTCGCTTCAATGCCATTAAGGAAAGGCATTTTCAAATCCATGATAATAATGTCCGGTTTTGGATTATCTCCTTTTAAAAACTCCATCAGTTCAAGTCCATTGGAGGCTTCAAAAACAACTTCTATATTCTCTTCTCTAGTCAATAAAAATGAAATTCCCTTTCGGAAAAGCACTTCATCATCAACCAAAATTATTTTTAAAGTTTTATTCATAATTTAAAAATTAAAAATAAATGAAACACCGCTGTTCATTTGTGATTCTATTGCTAGGTTTCCTCCTAAAATAGATACTCTGCCTGCCACATTTTTCATCCCTAGACCGTCATGGCTTTCCAGTAGATTCAAATCAAAACCAATTCCATTATCTGAATATTTACATATTTTCCCGCCTTCATTTTCATTGAAAGAAATCGTTATTGAAGTTGCTTTTCCATGCTGTATGGAATTTGCCAACAATTCCTGCAAAATTCTAAAAACATGAATATGTTTATCATTGTCATTAAAATTGAACTGGATATTGTTTTCATATTGTATATCAACATTTTCACTATCGGTCAATTCTGCGCATAATTCTTCAATTCCGGCATGGAGACCAAATTTATCCAAAACTGGAGGCAGTAAACTGTACGTCATTTTTTTAGAGCTGTCTAATGCTTTTGAAGTATAATCAATAATATTTTTGGTAATTTCTTCTATATCCTTTTGTGGCAGATTTGGGATTTTTAACAAATGACAATTTAGAGAAATCACATTTAACTTTGAACTAATTTCATCATGTAAATTCTGAGCAATCCGCTTTCTGTCCATTTCCAGTGTACGAACAGCAGCAGACAATTGGTTTTTGCTTGGAGAAATATCTAAACTATTAAATTCTACTCTCTTTTCCATAATTACATCTAAATTACCTAATTATTATTTATTCTTCTTCATTAATTCATAAATTACAATTTAATTTTTTTAACAAAATGATGTTTTTTAGAATTACTAAGTATTCAAAAACAACAAATATTATACAAATTAAATATTTTCCTGCTGATTAAAATTAAATAAAAATCATTTCCCTATAGAATATTCAGTTAATTTCTCTGCACTCTATTTAAGCTTTATGCTATATTTACAAACATATAACTAATTAATAATCAATAAAATAAATCTATTAATCAGTTCATACTTCTCTATACTTTGAAAAATTAAATTCTGAAAACCTTTTACGTATCATTTCTGAATCTTATGACATTAATTGCTGCGTTTATAACATTTTTTCCAATAGTAATATATTGACACAATAACTTTGAAATAAGAATAATATTATTATTTAAAACACAAAATGCTATCTATCAATATTTTATAAAATATTTATAATGTTTTTATTATAAATAAGTAATAGATATATAATTACTATTAAAATAAAACAAATTTCAAAGGAATATTAACTTAATACTTTAATTTATTATGGACGGAACAATGGCAGTGATTACAGCAGTAGCTTATGGAGATACTCCAAGAAATTGGACGCAATGTAATGGCCAATTACTTTCGATGAGTACTAATCAGGCTTTATTTGCATTATTAGGAACCACATATGGCGGTAATGGAATTACCACTTTTGCATTGCCAGATTTACGTTCACGAATTGCTGTTGGTACTGGCACTTCATCTGTATCAGGAGCAGTCTATGTACTGGCTGAAGCAAGTGGCACTACTACACAGGTTATGCAAATAAACAATATGCCTCCCCACAACCACAACGGGGCTGTAAGCCTATCATTGGGTGCTAATAATACATCTGGATTTGAAGCTTCACCAAAAGATAGCTATATGGGCAGTGGTATTGCAAACAGCTTTAGTACCAATAGCAATACTCCTATGGCAAATCTATTGTCTGCGGAGGCAAATATTGGAAATGCTGGAGGAAGCCAGCCATTTAGTGTACAATCTCCTTACTTGGCAATAAACTATATAATATGTTTACAGGGAGTATTTCCTAGCCGTAATTAAATTCACTAAATAATATTATACTCATTAAAAACTAAAATTATGTTTGTACAACCATTTATTGCAACTGTAACCGTCTTTGCCGGTAATTATGCTCCAGTAAGCTGGATGTTCTGTCAAGGACAATTATTATCTATTGCCGAATACAATGTTCTATATGCCTTAATAGGAACCACATATGGAGGCGATGGCCAAGAAACTTTTGGTCTTCCAGACTTTAGAGGCCGTAGACCCATTCACATAGGTCAAGGGCCAGGTATGTCAAAATATGTACTGGGACAAATTGGAGGATCAGAAACCACCACACTTCTTACCACAAATCTCCCAATACATAATCACCTAACCCCTGTATTAACAGGCACTCCACAAGGATCGACAGATACTACCGGAGTAGATACACCAACTAATGCAACTGTACCAGCTTCTGGTACAACTCAGTATGGATCTCCCGCTGGCAAATCAGCCATGGGATCTTACACTGGCAACGCTATAACACAACCTGGGGGAGGAAACAGTTCACCTATAGAAACTATTTCACCTTACTTGGCAATGAACTATATTATTGCAGTAGAAGGAATTTTCCCTTCAAGAAACTAATCTTTACACAATTTTAAAACATATATATCATGGATGGAGTTATTGGATACACTACTCTTTTTGCAGGTAATTTCGAGCCATATAATTGGGCATACTGTCAAGGACAAACAATTGCTATTCAAAGAAATACTGTATTATTTTCAATTTTAGGAACTACTTATGGCGGTAACGGAACCACTAACTTTAAGCTTCCTGATTTACAAGGACGTGCAGTGATAGGCGCAGGACAAGGTCCAGCATTAAGTCCTTACAGCTTGGGGGATGATGGTGGAACTGAAACTATGGTTATCACCTCGGCACAAATCCCATTGCATACGCATCCTTTTGCATACAAAATAGCACAAGATTCAGCAACTAGCGCTACTTCAGCTGTTACAACCAACAATGCGTATGGAGAGGATCCTTCAGGAAGTAATACACCATTTACGACTCCTGCCAATGTTGGCTTAAAACCTTTTGCAGGTAACCTTACAATGGCAAACGCAGGAACAAATACACCGGCACCAATATCAACAATAAATCCATACTTGGCATTAAATTATATTATTTGCCTGGCTGGATCTTTTCCACCACGTCAATAATTGCAATCAATTACAAAAGGAAATGAGATACAACAAAGCTCTCATTTCCTTTTTCAATAATTTTTAATTCATTAAATTATGCCTGTACGAATAGGTCTTTTATTACCTCGCTCAACTGACTATCCCGCTATGGGATTTGATATCCTGGATGGACTACGCACCCACCTGCATTTATTAGGAATCTTGGATCCTCAATTAATTACCGAAAACATTGGATTTGGAGATGACCAACAACTCAGTTATGCAAAAGCCGAAAAATTGCTTTTACAAGACGATGTCCAACTTTTAATTGCATACAGCAATATTCAAAATGCAGAACCACTCTACCAAATGGCACAATCATCTGGCAGAGCCTTTTTGTTTTTGGACACAGGAATGCAAACGGCAACAATTGATAAAATTCCAAATAACTGGTTTCTTAATTTACAAGGAATTGATACCTGTTTCCGTTTAGGTCAATTAGCAGGTGAAGGAGAGAGAAACGTAATGATGGCAAATTCTTTTTTTGATGCGGGATATAGGGGATCTCTTTTTGCTACGAAAGGATTAGACTTAACAGGAGGAGCTGTATCAGGCAACTACGTTAGTACACATAAAATCAGCGAATTCACTATCGATAGATATCTCGAATTACTTAACGAAAATGAACCTCAGGCTGTAATAGCAAATTTTAGCATTTACCTGACTGACCTTTTTTTAAAGGAATTAAAGAACAAGGGGGAATCCGCAACACCTTTCCCTTTTTATTGTTCTCCGTTTATGGCAGAAGAAACGTTATTAACCAAATGTGATTTTCCTACTGGAACATTTCATACAATAGTTCCCTGGTCATCGTCTGTAGAGAATGAAGCACAGCATTTATTTCTTACCACTATTCGTGAACAAAAAAACAAAACTGCCAACTTGTTTCATCTATTAGGCTGGGAAGCAGCTATAGCTGTGAACCATCTATTAAATAATGGCCCGCAATCTCTGGCAAACTGGTCGTTCGAAAGTCCACGTGGCAAAGTCACTTTTGATTCTGTTACTCAAAGCAGTTATGCTCCATTGTATAAAGGAATAATTGTTCCGGATATTGATGGAAAATGTGTGTTGGAGATTGAAGAAAAACTAGAGGTAACCAAGGAAGAACATCAACAAAACTGGACTCAAAAACAAGAAGAAATGTCTTCTGGATGGAAGAATAATTTTTTATGCACCTAAAGATGAAAATCGCTATACTCTGTAACGACCGACTAGGATTTCCTGCCTTGCAAAACCTGATTCAACAGCAATCAGTTATTGCAATTGGCACTTCTGATCGTGTTGGTGAAACCGCTTTATTCTTAAAAAAACTATCCGATTCAGTAAATATTCCATTCAAAATATTTCAAAAAGATAATTTAGAACGTGAGCTTACCTTATGGCTTGAAATTCATCAGCCAGATGTGGTTTTAGTTAAAACATTTCCATGGAAAATTCCAGCAACTATACTTTCTATTCCCAAATTTGGATTTATTAATTTTCATTATGCTCCCCTGCCTGCATTTAGAGGCCCTAACCCTTTATTTTGGATGATTAGAAATCGAGAATCAATAGGCGGAGTAACTGTACATCAAATGGACGAAGATTTAGACACTGGAGATGTATTGGTAACCAAAGAAGTACACATCTATCCTGACGCCAGTTTTGGAATGTTGATTGGACAACTGGCTAATACCGGCTTGGAAGTTACTACCTCATTACTACAAGCCTTGACAAACGGAACATTAAAACCCGAAAAACAACACAATGCCTCTTCGAAGTGGTACAGTCATCCCAAACTGGAAGATTTATTTATAGATTGGACAACAATGACATCATGGGAAGTAAGAGCAATAATAAAAGCATGTAATCCTTGGCAAAAAGGAGCGGCTACAAAATATAAGGGTTGGACTTTTGGCATTACAGATGCAAGTCTGTCATTTACAGCTGTAACAGCTGAAACAATACCAGGTACAGTAATAGCTCTTGATGAGTCGAACGGTTTAATTATTGCCTGTGCTGATAAAAAAGCAATTAAAGTGGAAGTAGTTTATTGTGAAGAAGGCTATTTTCCTGGATATAAAATGACTCAATTTGGTTTACGAAAAGGAGATAAATTAGATTAATATGAATATTCGTAAGTAATGTCAAACCTATAAAATTGATTACAGATTAAAAATATTCACACAGATTTCTTAAATAATTTATTGATAAATCTGTTAGAATCTTTACAATCAGTGTTAAAAAAATATTTGGAACACTTACTTGTTGTAATATAAATTAAAGCAAATGATAAAATGATTAAGGCAATTCTTTTCATTAAAAACATATTGAACAATTAAACGAATTAGACTATCTGTATAAAATTATTACATCAAAACCGCCTCGTTATGAAAAAAAAATTACTCTATGCATTAAGTGTCTTTCTTATTGTATATAACCTTCGGGCACAAGACACCTGGACAACACAAACAACACCTGTTCCTTCTAATACTTTAAATGATGTTATCTATGCAAATTCTATGTATGTTGCTGTGGGTGATGGCAATCCAGGCACTATAATAACTTCTACCAATGGAACTGCTTGGAATATTAGAACTTCTAATGCGACAGCTTCTTTGCAATCTGTTGCATACGGAAATGGAAGATTTGTTGCTAGCGGTAATGCCAATATTTGTACCTCTACTGATGGTATTACCTGGAGTTCTATACTAACAAGTACAATTTTTGGTAGCCAAACTGCAATTCTAGCAATTGAATACCTCAATAGTCAGTTTGTTGGTGTAGGCCAGAACGGTGCAATTATAACCTCCCCAGATGGATTAACTTGGACAATACGAAGCCAAAATATTTCAAATGTTCACTTCAGAGCAATTGCTTATGATGGCAGTAAATATTGCATTGTTGGTCAAGGAGGTAATATATACACTTCAAGTAACAACGCAGTAACTTGGAATCCTCAAACTTCTGGTGTTAGTACTATTTTATATACAATTGCCTATCGTTCAGGAAAATTTGTTGTTGGAGGTGTAGCACCTAGTTATCCTATTTTAACCTCCTCTGGTGGAATTAGTTGGGATTTGAATACAAATTTTACAACAAGCTCTATTTTTGGTTCAACTACTACAGCCAATAAATATGTTTCTGTAGGGCAGGCTGGTAGTATTATTACCTCTTTAGATGGAGCTACTTGGACACCAGTAACTGCTACAAATACAACAAACAACCTAAGATCAGTCACATTCTCAGGTACACAGTTTGTTGCAGTAGGAAATTCAGGTCAAATTTCTACTTCCCCACTATCTCCTACTATCATCACATCAGGAACAACTACAGCATTTTCTGCTTGCGCTGGTACAGCCTCCGCATCACAAAGTTTTACGGTTAATGGCGTCGCTCTCACCGCTAATTTAACAGTTACTGCTCCTACTGGTTTTGAGGTTTCTACTTCATCAGGGAGTGGTTATGGATCATCAGTAAGCTTAACTCCAACAAGTGGCACTGTTGGTACAACAACCATATTTACAAGAATCACAACGGCTGCTACGGGTACTCCTTCCGGTAATATAGTTTGTTCTTCTACTGGTGCTACAAGTGGAAATATAGCTGTTTCGGGAACCGTTAATACTTTACCTACTGCCTATTCCGTAACTGGCACGGCATCGTATTGCACAGGTGGATCGGGAGTAGCCGTTGGCTTGGTAAATTCTGAAACGGGGGTTAACTACCAATTAAAAAACGGCGTTACCAATGTGGGATCGGCTGTGGCCGGTACAGGATCGGCTATTTCTTTCGGTAGCCAGACAACCGCAACAACCTATACCGTATTGGCTACAAAAACTCTAGGAGGATGTACCGCAACGATGACCGGCAGCGCCGTGATAACTATTACATCTCTTCCAACAGCACCAACCGTATCCACTACTGCGGCTACCTGCTCGGCTGACGGAACGGCTTCAATTGCCAATTATTCCGCTGCTTTGAATTATGCATCAACTCCAGCTGGTGCAACTGTAGGCGCTTTGGGTGCCATTACAGGGACTCCGGGGACTGCTTATACTTTTATTGCTACAAATGCACTCTTTTGTGCTTCGAACGCTTCGGCTGCTGTGACCATTCCTGTGCAGCTGGCGGCTCCGGCAGCTCCGACCGTATCCACTACTGCGGCTACATGCTCGGCTGACGGAACGGCTTCGATTGCCAATTATTCCGCTGCTTTAACTTATGCTTCAACTCCTGCTGGGGCTACTGTAGGCGCTTTGGGTGCTATTACAGGTACTGCGGGAACTGCTTATACTTTTATTGCTGCAAATGCCTTGACTTGTACTTCGAACGCTTCGGCTTCGGTTACAATTCCAGTACAATTGGCGGCTCCGACAACACCAACCGTATCCTTTACTGCGGCTACCTGCTCAGCTGACGGAACAGCTTCGATTGCCAATTATTCAGCGGCTTTGACTTATGCTTCAACTCCGGCTGGTGCAACTGTAGGCGCTTTGGGTGCTATTACAGGGACTCCGGGAACTGCTTATACTTTTATTGCTGCAAATGCACTCTTTTGTGCTTCGAACGCTTCGGCTGCTGTGACCATTCCTGCGCAGCTGGCGGCTCCGGCAGCGCCGACCGTATCCTCTGCTCCGGCTACCTGTTCGGCTGACGGAACGGCATCGATTGACAATTATTCCGCTGCTTTGACTTATACTTCAACTCCGGCAGGGGCTACTGTAGGCGCTTTGGGTGCCATTACAGGGACTGCGGGAACTGCTTATACTTTTATTGCTACAAATGCACTCTTTTGCGCTTCGACCGCTTCGGCTGCCGTGACCATTCCTGCGCAGCTGGCGGCTCCAACAGCACCAACCGTATCCTCTGCTCCGGCTACCTGCTCGGCTGACGGAACGGCTTCTATTGACAATTATTCCGCTGCTTTGACTTATGCTTCAACTCCTGCTGGGGCTACTGTAGGAGCTTTGGGTGCCATTACAGGGACTCCGGGAACTGCCTATACTTTTATTGCCACAAATGCACTCTTTTGCGCTTCGGCTGCTTCGGCTGCCGTGACCATTCCTGCGCAGCTGGCGGCTCCTGCAACACCAACCGTATCCACTACTGCGGCTACCTGTTCGGCTGACGGAACGGCTTCGATTGACAATTATTCCGCTGCCCTGACTTATGCTTCAACTCCGGCGGGGGCTACTGTAGGCGCTTTGGGTGCTATTACAGGGACTCCGGGAACTGCTTATACTTTTATTGCTGCCAATGCACTCTCTTGTGCTTCGAACGCTTCGGCTTCGGTTACAATTCCAGTGCAGCTGGCGGCTCCGGCAGCGCCGACCGTATCCTCTGCTCCGGCTACCTGTTCGGCTGACGGAACGGCTTCGATTGACAATTATTCCGCTGCTTTAACTTATGCTTCAACTCCGGCGGGGGCAACTGTAGGGGCTTTGGGTGCCATTACAGGGACTGCGGGAACTGCCTATACTTTTATTGCCACAAATGCACTCTCCTGCACTTCGGCTGCTTCGGCTGCTGTGACCATTCCGGTGCAGCTGGCAGCTCCGGCAACACCAACCGTATCCACTACTGCGGCTACATGCTCGGCGGACGGAACGGCTTCAATTGCCAATTATTCCGCTGCTTTAACTTATGCTTCAACTCCGGCGGGGGCAACTGTAGGGGCTTTGGGTGCCATTACAGGGACTGCGGGAACTGCCTATACTTTTATTGCCACAAATGCACTCTCCTGCACTTCGGCTGCTTCGGCTGCTGTGACCATTCCGGTGCAGCTGGCAGCTCCAGCAACACCAACCGTATCCACTACTGCGGCTACATGCTCGGCGGACGGAACGGCTTCAATTGCCAATTATTCCGCTGCTCTGACTTACGCCTCAACTCCGACAGGGGCAACTGTAGGCGCTTTGGGTGCCATTACAGGGACTCCGGGAACTGCTTATACTTTTATTGCTACAAATGCACTCTTTTGTGCTTCGAACGCTTCGGCTGCTGTGACCATTCCTGCGCAGCTGGCGGCTCCAACAGCACCGACCGTATCCACTGCTCCGGCTACATGCTCGGCTGACGGAACGGCATCGATTGACAATTATTCTGCTGCTCTGACTTACGCCTCAACTCCGACTGGGGTAACTGTAGGAGCTTTGGGTGCCATTACAGGGACTCCGGGAACTGCCTATACTTTTATTGCCACAAATGCACTCTTTTGCGCTTCGGCTGCTTCGGCTGCCGTGACCATTCCTGCGCAGCTGGCGGCTCCTGC
>NZ_QUNI01000019.1 GCF_003385115.1 Flavobacterium aquicola | reverse complement strand
ATGCGAACCTTTTCTTAAATCTGTGCTCATAATCTAAAGGTAAAGATTTTTTCGCATTACTAAAGTACTGCAATAAATTGCAGGGTTTTAAACCCGAATCTGAGACCAATAAACATTAAAAACATCCTAAAATTTTAGGATGTTTTTTTTCTATTAAACTTTTTCCTATCTTTACTTCAATAAATAAAGCTAATGGCGAAAAACTACTTTTATATTACTCTCTTAACGGCTCTTTTTTTTACTACTGGTGTTCTAGCACAAGATATCAAACAGCCAAAAACAAAAGAAGACACTTCGATCGAAGGTTTAAATTTGTATCCAAATCCTGTGTCTACCGGCAGAGTTTATATTACTTCAAAAAAAGACTCCGAAAAAGAAATCATAATATTTGATGTGTTGGGTAAAAAAGTACTACAAACCATTATCAGCAATAAAGAACTAAATATTTCAAATTTAACTCCTGGAGTTTATATTATAAAAATAATTGAGGAAGGTGCTGCAAGCAGCAGAAAACTAATTGTTCAGTAATTCATCACTATACAGTAACAAAAGTTCCATTTTTAAGTGGAACTTTTTTTATGCCTTTTTTTAAAACCATGAACATCAAAAACTAAAAAAAGCATCGAAAAACAATACCTTTGCAAAAAAAGAACTTGATAACAGCCAGCGACATATTTACCATTTCGAGTCAGAAGCAATTTGAAAAAATAGCTTTAAAAGTATTCCGCCATCAATATGAAAACAATTTGGTTTACCAGGAATTCTGTGATCTACTGAAAACAAATCCGCAGAAAGTAAAGTCTCTGCATCAGATTCCTTTTTTACCCATTCAGTTTTTCAAAAGCCATGACGTTGTCTCAAACAGTGAACCAATCCAGACTACTTTCACCAGCAGCGGGACAACTGGGGCTATAACCAGCAGGCATTTAGTTACCGATGTTTCTGTTTATGAAGAAAGTTACCGCAAAGGATTTTCCCAGTTTTACGGAAATATAGAAGATTATGTTGTCTTGGCACTCCTTCCATCTTATCTGGAAAGAGAAGGCTCTTCATTGATTCATATGGTTGAAGATTTAATTCAGCTTACAAACAACAGCAACAGCGGATTTTACCTCAACAATCACGAAGAATTAATTCAGAAATTGATTGAATTAGACCAAGCTGGACAAAATGTAATTCTGATTGGGGTAACTTATGCTTTATTGGATTTAATCGAAAAACAAAGCTTTAAACTGCAAAACACCATTATTATGGAAACAGGCGGCATGAAAGGCAGACGTAAAGAAATGATTCGGGAAGAACTGCACGAACAGCTTTGTAACGGATTTGGAGTTTCAGCAATCCATTCTGAATACGGCATGACCGAATTATTAGCGCAAGCTTATTCGCTGGGAAACGGCGTATTTGAATGCCCGTCTTGGATGCAAATCCACATTCGTGACACCGAAGACGCTTTAACTTATATAAACGACGGAAAAACGGGCGGAATTAACGTTATCGACCTTGCCAACATTAATTCGTGTTCCTTTATTGCCACGCAGGATTTGGGCAAAAAATATCCCAACAACTCTTTCGAGGTATTGGGACGTTTTGATAATTCTGATATCCGCGGGTGTAATCTGATGGTGGTTTAAAAAAGTTTAATCGTTGATTTGTTAAATCGAATCAACTAAACGATTAAACAGTTAAACAATTTACCGATTAAACAATCCTTATCACAAAATAATTCTTCTTACCGCTTTGCAATAACACAAACTGATTATTGATTAAATCTTTTGCTGAAAGCACAAACGTTTCGTTTACTTTCTCTTTATTAACAGAAATTGAATTTGCCGTTAAAGCTCTTCTTGCTTCACCATTAGACTTAAAAAATCCTGTTTTTTCATTTAAAACAGTAACAATCTCGATTCCTGCTTCAACATCACCTCTTGAAATTTCGGCTTGAGGCACTCCATCAAAAACTTCCAAGAAAGTCTTTTCGTCCAAAGTTTTTAAATCATCGGCTGTGGCATTTCCAAAAAGAATATTCGAAGCTTTAATAGCTTTTTCTAATTCTTCAGCAGAGTGAACAAAAACAGTTAATTCTTCGGCTAATTTTCTTTGCAAAGCTCTTAAATGCGGTGCTGTCTTATGTTCTTCTATCAATACATCAATTTCTTCTTTTCCTAAGAAAGTAAAAATCTTGATGTATTTTTCGGCATCCACATCGGTAGTATTCAGCCAAAACTGGTAAAATTTATAAACCGAAGTTTTATCAGCAGTCAGCCACACATTTCCTCCTTCGGATTTACCGAATTTAGAACCATCGGCTTTGGTGATTAATGGGCAGGTCATTGCAAAAGCTTTGGCTTCTTCACCTACATTCATACGGCGTACTAATTCAGTTCCAGTGGTAATATTTCCCCATTGATCCGAACCTCCCATTTGAAGCAGACAGTTATATTCTTTATGCAGATGATAAAAATCGTATCCCTGAATTAATTGGTATGTAAACTCGGTAAACGACATCCCCTCGCCTTCGCCAGACAAACGTTTCTTCACGGAATCCTTGGCCATCATATAATTCACCGTGATTCTTTTACCAACATCACGTGCAAAATTGATGAATGACAAGCCTTTCATCCAATCATAGTTATTTACCAAAACCGGAGCATTTGCTGCCGTATCGTTAAAGTCCAAAAATCGAGACAAAACTCCTTTTATTCCTTCAACATTTTTATTTAAGGTAACTTCGTCCAATAAATTTCTCTCATCCGATTTTCCAGACGGATCTCCAATCATTCCTGTTGCACCTCCAACCAAAGCAATAGGTTTGTGTCCAAAGTTTTTAAGGTGAACCAATAAAATAATCGGTACCAGACTTCCAATGTGCAATGAATCTGACGTAGGGTCAAATCCAATATAAGTAGTTGTCATTTCTTTTAAAAGCTGTTCTTCGGTTCCTGGCATCATGTCGTGAACCAATCCTCGCCACTGTAATTCGGAAATAATATTTTTCATTTCTATAAAAATCAATTTTGAGCAAAGATAGTAATTCAATTATGAATTATAAATTATGAATTATGAATTGAGTCAACAAAACCATACTCACCAACTTAAGAATTCCCAAACTTTCAGTAAAAAACTTAGAAACTTAGAAACTTAGAAACTTTAAACTTATTACATTTGTAAGATATGGTATTAGTCACAGGAGGAACAGGTTTAGTGGGCGCGCATCTCTTAATTCACTTAACAGAAAAAGGTGAACAAGTTCGAGCAATTTATAGAAATTTGGATAACATCCAAAAGACAAAATCACTATTTTCACTATACAAAAAAGCCTCACTTTTCGAGTTAATCGAATGGACTCAAGCTGACATTCTGGACATTCCGTCTTTAGAGAATGCCTTTCAGGGAATTGACAAAGTATATCACTGTGCAGCTATGATTTCTTTTGATCCAAAAGATGAAAACCTTGTCCGAAAAACAAATATTGAAGGCACCGCAAACATTGTCAATTTTTGCCTGAATTATAACATCCAAAAACTTTGTCATGTAAGTTCGATAGCTGCTCTAGGAGATTTAGCTGCACATGAATCTATCATTACAGAAGAAACCGAATGGAATCCCGAAAAACTGCATAGTGATTATGCGATTTCAAAATATGGTGCCGAAATGGAAATTTGGCGCGGCCAGCAGGAAGGACTGAAAGTTGTAATAGTAAATCCCGGTGTCATTATAGGTCCTGGATTTTGGAATCAGGGAAGCGGAGAAATTTTTGCAAAAGTAAAAAAAGGATTGCCTTTCTACACTAAAGGATCTACTGGTTTTACAGCAGTTATAGATGTTGTAAACATATTGTATCAATTAATGGAAAGCGATATTCATGGTGAACGCTACACACTCATTAGCCAAAACATTCTGTTTCAGGATTTTTTATTCGCTGTTGCTGATGCTTTAAAAGTAAGAAGGCCGAAATATCATGCCACCCCTCTTATAATAAACAGTTTATCGAATTTGGAATGGATAACTTCAAACCTTTTTGGAAAAAAAAGACAGCTTAGCAAAGCCACTGCAAGATCATCTTATTCAACCGATTTATATTCTAATGAAAAAACAAAAAACGCCTTGAATTTTACATTCACAGACGTTTATGATTATATAAAGGAAATTGTTATTTTGTAAATTCCTGCTATTTTTTAGGCTTTAAACTTTTTTCTGTTTTGGTCTTGCTAATAGAGTCTTTTTCTTTTTTGACCAGCAGACTCTTTTTCTTTTTAGCTTGAGCTGCAGAATCTTTCTCCTTTTTAATTTTCAATTCTTTTTGTTTCTGCAGATTTTTTATAGAATCCTGTATTTTCTTTCCTTTTGCTTTTTTAAGCGCTGTTTCTTTCTTTTCGTTCTTTTTATTAATCAAATCTACAGCATCTTTTTCCTTTTTCAATCGGTTGTTCAAGTCATCAAACATCTTTTTATACTCTTTATAATCTGCAGCATAATAAGCGTTGCTTTTAGCAAACCGAAGACTGTCAACTTTGTATTTTTTAAAAATATATGTCTTTGGATTGATACCGTTTTCATATAAAACATTTGGATTTTGATACTTTACCGCATCTAAAATCGACATATCATAAAAAATATCTACCATCATTTTTTTATCTACAAGATCATCCGGTTTTTCAACCAAATCCTTATTGCAGCTAAAAAACAACATACCTAAAACAAAAAGAGATACTACTTTTTTCATTAACAATTATATTTAGCGATCAAAAAGCATTCTTTGTCCAGCACGAATGTCTTTTACTTTAAAGCCTGAATAAACCAATTTACCATTAACGAAAGTATGTGTAATTCTAGATTTGAAAGTATATTTTTCGAAAGGAGACCAGCCACATTTTGAAAGTATATTTTCTTTCTTTACACTCCAAGGCAAGCCAGCGTTGATAATTACCAAGTCAGCATAATAGCCTTCTTTTATAAATCCTCTTTTTTCAATTTTAAAAATCTTGGCAGGATTATGGCACATCTTTTCAACGATTTTCTCCACGCTTATTTTTCCCTGATGATGTGCTTCGAACATTGCAACAAGAGCGTGCTGTACCAGCGGACCTCCTGAAGGAGCCTGTAAATACTTTTGCTGTTTTTCTTCCAATGTGTGAGGCGCGTGATCGGTAGCAATTACATCAATACGTCCGTCATTAAGCGCTTCCCACAGAGCTTTACGGTCAGCAGCCGTTTTTACAGCTGGATTCCATTTGATAAAATTGCCTTTGGTTTCATAATCATCATTAGTAAACCATAAATGATGCACACAGACTTCAGCGGTAATTTTTTTCTCTTCCAATGGAATTTTATTGGTAAACAAATCCATTTCTTTGGCAGTAGAAAGATGAAAAACATGCAGTCTTGCACCAGTTTTCTTTGCCAAAGCAATTGCTTTTGAAGAAGAGAGATAACAAGCTTCTTCACTTCGGATAAGATGATGAGCCGTTACAGGAACATCTTCACCATATTCTTCTTTATATTTTTCTAAATTATTCTTGATAGTCTGCTCATCTTCACAATGAACCGCAATCAGCATAGAAGTACATGAAAAGATTTTCTCTAAAACTGCTTCATTATCTACCAGCATATTTCCTGTAGAAGAACCCAGAAATATTTTAATACCAGCAACATTTTTAGGGTTTGTCTTTAATACTTCTTCCAGATTATCATTGGTAGCACCCATCATAAAAGAATAATTAGCAAAAGACTTCTCTGAAGCGATTTGATATTTTTCCTCTAAAATTTCTTGGGTAACAGCATTGGGAACAGTATTAGGCTGTTCAATAAAAGAGGTGATTCCTCCTGCAACTGCAGCTCTGGATTCTGATTCTATGTCTCCTTTATGAGTAAGTCCCGGTTCTCTAAAATGCACCTGATCATCAATAACACCAGGAAGAAGATAATTGCCTTCGGCATCAATAATCATGCAGTCAGATGATTTCAAACTAATATTATCCGAAATCTCCACAATAAGATCATTCTCTATGAGAACATCTCCTTCAAAAATAACTCCTTCATTTACTATTTTAGCATTCTTAATTAAATATCTATTCATAGTATACTATTTTACAAACTGTTAAATATTTTTTTTAAACGCAATAAAATAACTCCAAATACAGCTTCTATAATTATTGAATTACTCATTTTGGACTGCCCTTTAGTTCTATCTGTAAAAATGATAGGCACTTCCGAAATGGCTAATTTTTTGCAATAGGTGCGGTATTTCATCTCAATCTGAAAAGCATATCCCACAAATCTAATACTGTCTAAATTTATAGATTCAAGCACTATTCTTTTATAACATACAAATCCTGCTGTTGCATCATGTATTTTCATTCCAGTAATCATTCTGACATAAACCGATGCAAAATAAGACATTAAAACACGGCTTAATGGCCAGTTGACTACATTTACACCTGTTACATAACGAGAACCAATTGCTAGATCGGCATCTCCAAAATGGCAGGCATCGTATAGTTTTTCTAAATCATTAGGATTGTGAGAAAAATCGGCATCCATTTCAAAAATAAAATCATAATTATTTTTTAATGCCCATTTAAAGCCATGAACATAAGCGGTACCCAAACCTGCTTTTTCAGCTCTTTTCTCTAAAAACAGCCTGCCTTTATATTCTTCCTGAAGCATAACTACTTTATCCGCGGTACGATCTGGAGAATTATCATCAATAATCACTACATGGAAAGGTTTGTGCTGAGAGAGCACAGCTCTAATAATACTTTCGATGTTTTCAATTTCGTTATAGGTAGGAATTATAACAATGCAATTGTTCATATTACGCGTAATTTCGATGCAAAAGTAACCTTTTTATGCCATTTGATTATAATAAAATTATAATAAATAATGTTATAAAAATCACTAATTTTGCTCTAATTATGACTGAACACGTACTTCATCCAAGAATAACCGACAGCAGCGATTGGGTAACTATCGTTTTTATTTTGGCTATGGGCATTATCGCCTTGACAAAATCCATTCACGAAAATCGCTTTGAAGACTTTATCAAATTAATTTTCTCCGACAAATACATCCGAATATACAGAGACAGCAGCAACTTAATGAGTATGTTTTCTATTTCATTATTCTTTGTCCAGATAATTTCGTTTTCATTTTTTATTCAAATTTTGCTCAGTAATTTTGGTTACGGATCAAAAACAGACTGGATACTTTTTATTCAGATTTTCACTTTTGTTGTTTACTTCATTCTGTCGAAACTTTTAATCGAAAAAATCGCCGGTACTGCATTCCAGATCGAAGAATATATCGAACACTTTAATTTACAAAAGGTTACATACCGAACTTATGTCGGGTTATTATTACTGCCAATCGACATTATCTTATACTATTACGACTCTATTTTAAAAAATATACCGTTGCTGGTTCTATATAGTATAGTAGCTCTGAACGTTTTACTTTATATATTTTCATTAAAAAATTACAGAAAAGAAATTTTCAGTAAGTTGTTTTATTTTATTTTATATCTTTGCACTCTTGAAATAGCACCCTATTATTTTATGTATTATTGGTTTACAAAAGATAGCGCTTAGAAATTATTAAATTATGAAAGTGAAAACAATTTTGGTATCCCAACCAGAACCTAAAGTGGAAAATTCTCCATACTTTGAGCTGCAGCAAAAGCATAAAGTAAAAATTGATTTCAGACCTTTTATTCACGTAGAAGGAGTAAGCGCGAAAGAAATTAGACTTCAAAAAATTGATCTAAACAATTATTCTGCTATTATATTGACAAGTAAAAATGGTGTAGATCATTTTTTTAGAGTGGCAGAAGAAATGCGTTATAAAATCCCTGAAGGACTAAAATACTTCTGTCAATCTGAAGCGATTGCATTTTACCTGCAAAAATACGTTGTGTACAGAAAACGTAAAATTTACGTTGGACCAAAAGATTTTGCTGATTTATCACCTTTGATAAAAAAGTACAAAGACGAGAAGTTCTTACTTCCTGCTTCGGACCAATTAAACGCAGACATCCCAGTTACATTAAATGCTTTAAAAGTAGATTGGACTCCAGCTACTTTTTACAAAACTGTGATGAGCGATTTATCTGATTTGGCAGATGTTTATTATGATGTTTTAGCTTTCTTCAGTCCGACAGGAATAAAATCATTATATAAAAATTTTCCTGATTTTGAACAAAACAATACTCGAATAGCCGTTTTTGGCAGTACTACTCAAAAAGAAGCTCTTGACCACGGATTACGTGTAGACATTATGGCGCCGACACCAGGAACACCGTCAATGACAATGGCTTTAGAGAAATACATCGTCGAAGTTAACAAAGCAAAATAGTTATATTTTAAACAATATTTTAAATCCAAATTTCAATAGTACTATTGAAATTTGGATTTTTTTATTTGAGATTTCCTTTCTTACCTCCTATTCATATAAATAGAAACATAATACAATAAAGTAGCGATAGAACCTAATGCAGCAACCACATAAGTTCTGGCCGCCCATTTTAATGAATCTTTTGCTCCCGCATGCTCCTGCTGTGTTAGCATTCTTTTATTTTCTAACCAAGCCAAAGCTCTGTTACTCGCGTCATATTCTACCGGCAAGGTTACTATAGAAAACAAAGTTGTCACTGCAAAAATCACAATTCCTATCAATAAAAGTGACGGAAAAGTTCTAATCATCAAGATTCCCGCTAACAGAATCCACTGCATGAAAGAAGATGCAACATTAACAATTGGCACCAATTGTGAACGCATCGTCAGCCACTGATAACCCACGGCATGCTGTACCGCGTGACCGCATTCGTGCGCTGCAACTGCTGCAGCCGCTGCGTTTCTTTGATTATAAACTGCCTCGCTCAGATTAACTGTTTTGTCAGCCGGATTGTAATGGTCTGTCAATTGACCTGGCGTTGAAATTACGCGAACGTCACGTATTCCGTGATCGGCGAGCATTTTTTCGGCAATTTCGGCGCCTGACATTCCGTTTTGTAAATGCAGTTTCGAATAAAACTCAAACTTGCTCTTTAGTGTAGAACTCACTAACCAACTTGCAAGCATAATACCGCCCGCAAGTATTAAATAACTCATTCCCATATTTTTTGTTTTTAATTTAATGTTTAAAATCTACAAGTTAAACATCAAAATCTGAACCAAAATGTAACTGTGTCATTTTGGCATTTTATAATTATTTACAAATTGTAATAAAGGCTATTAATTCCGTAGCTTCATAGTACGTAAAAGATACATTGATAACTTCATAGCCTTCCGCAGACTTAGTATTCAAGAAAACTTCTACTTCTCGTGATAATTCGTCTTTCATGCTGGAAAATCCAGCCGATTTTTTCAAAATATGAACTTCGTGTTTTTTCATTTTTTATGTTTTTAATATTGGTTACAAAACCGTAAAAATTGTTACACAAAAAAATCCCAAATTCCAATCGTGAAATTGGAATTTGGGATTTGTATTTTTTTTAAATGACAGCCAAAAAGCAAAATCTCTCTCTTTAGCCCCGATTGAAGTGGAAATCCTTGTGGGCTGGGGTTCAGCCCGCAAGATTGTAATGGAAAGCGGGACAGATGCTTCCTAAAATGCCTAATCTTTCTGCTCCTAAATTTTATTACTCTTCATCGGCATTCAGCTGATTATTTACTGCTTCAAATTTGGCTATCAAGGTATTGATTCTGTTTTGTTCTTTTTTGATTTCTTTCGGTCTCAAATAAAACCACGTAAAACCGATCCAGCCCAGCGTTACTGCATAAGCGACAATCGCCCAAAGGATTGTCATGCGTGATGCATATTCGTACATATACAAGCTGAGTCCAGATCCAAGCAATATGAAATAAAGACTCAATACGCTGGACTGCAGGTAGTGCTGTTTTGCTTTAATTGAAATTAATTTCTGCAGGTATTCGCTATTGCTTTGATTGTCGTCAATAGTTTTATAAAATGTGATTAATTTGTTATAAACGAATAAATAAAGGACCATTGCAAAAATGATTAAAACGATCCCGATTTTGGTTGATATTAACTCCGGCTGATAACGATACCATATAAAACCTATAAAGAAACTTGTTGCTATAAGAAGTACATTTGTTATCACTAATTTTCGCATGCTTACGCTCTTGAAATGCTTTACTTTAGAAAGCAATTCTTCCATATTTGGGGGACTTACAGACTGCTGTTTCCATAAGTTTTTGAAATCTATATTATTTTCCATTTTCTTTAAATTTTTGAGTCAGTTTTTCTTTTATTCTGTGGATTTTCACTCTGATATTGGCTTCAGAAAGGCCGACGATTTTGGCTATTTCAGCCTGTTTAACATCTTCGAGTTCCAGTGAAATGATGATACGTTCCGTTTCGGGCAATTCAGCTATGCATTTGTACAAAAACTGAATCTGCGGTTCTAATGAGGGCTGTTTTTCTTCGCTTAAATGAATGGGAAGTTCCGATTTTGAGAAACGTTTCTCTTTCTCGATCTGCCTTAAACAATTGTTGGAAGCAATCCTGAAAATCCAGGTTCCTATGCCCGATTCGTTTCTAAAAGTGTCTAATTTTTGCCAGACAATTATAAAGGTCTCCTGAGCCAAGTCTTGAGCTGCATCATAATCATTGACAAAACCCATGCAAAGCCTGAATATTCTGTCCCAATATGTTTTATAAATATTTTCGAATTCCATTCTTATGATTTTATAAAATTATGCAGTTGTGCCATATACCATTCTTTATCGTCATACATGATAAAGTGCAATCCTTTGGTTGAATACTGAAAACTGGCTGTTTTTAAGTTTTTATACTGTGCTTCGATAGGCTCTTTGTAATTCGAAAAACCAAATTCCAGCAATATTAATGAAGGACATTTTATCGCTGCTATTTTGTCACGCAAATCAGTATTAGAAAAATCGCAGTACATTTCGCCAAACGTCTTTCTGTCCGATTTCATGCTCCAGCTGATTGCTTCATCCTGCTTTGAAGGATCTGCCAAAAGCATAGCCATATTTCTTTTTTGCATCTGAAGAAATTCATCCTCAGACAT
The DNA here is from genome assembly GCF_003385115.1 of Flavobacterium aquicola. Lineage (GTDB taxonomy): Bacteria > Bacteroidota > Bacteroidia > Flavobacteriales > Flavobacteriaceae > Flavobacterium > Flavobacterium aquicola. The sequence continues at coordinate 47,283 of NZ_QUNI01000019.1, read as the reverse complement.
TGCGTTTATTGGATTTACTATTGATGAACAGTCGTTGTTTTCTTTCGATTTAAAAGAAGGATCTCTCAAAGCCGACAGACAAGGAAGTGCATCAACAACAACAATTTTACTCATTAAATCCGGATAATCGGAAGCGATGGCTAATGCAAGTCCTCCGCCCATGCTGTGACCTACTATGATAGGTTTTTCTATTTTATTGGCTCTAATATAGTTTACAATTTCGGTTTCCCAATTTTTGAACGAAGCATTTGGCTGCGATTTAACGCCTGCGAAACCGGCCATTGTAAAAGTATAACACGTATAATCTTTTTCAAAATTGGCTTTTGTGTCATTCCAAACATCTCCAGAACTGGCAAATCCTGGCAAGAATACAATAGATTGTTTTTCTTTTCCTGATTTTACAACCTCAAAAGGATATGATTTTGTTTGCGCAAACACATTTACACATAATGCCGAAAACAATAAAGCGATAACTAAGAAGATATATTTTTTCATTTTTAATAGTTTTAAATTGTTAATTAATCGGATCCTGCCTTTGGATACGGCAACTATTAAAATGTTACAAAAAAAATTAAAAAAAAATAAATATTCTTTCTAAACCCCAGTAAAATCAGGGCAAAAAAAATCCAAATTCCAATGTTATTTGGAATTTGGATTTTATTTTTTTTGGATATTTGAACGTAATGATACACGTTATGTAAAGATGCACTGCAGTGCATCTCTACCAATATCTGCATTCAAACGCAACGTGTATCTCTACAAATCACTGTTACGTATTGTACAAACGTATAACAGTAGAGACGCACTGCAGTGCATCTCTACAATACAATTTGCACCCTGTACGTGCGTCTCTACGACACGAATGTTACCCAACCAAATTGATAATTTTCCCCGGAACGATAATCACCTTGTTTGGTGTTTTTCCGTCGAGTTGTTTTTGGGTTCTTTCGTCTTTCATAACGATTTCCTCAATTTGTTCTTTGGTTAAATCCAAAGGCAATTTGATGGTGAAACGCATTTTTCCGTTGAAAGAAACCGGATATTCTTTTTCCGATTCCACCAAATGTTTTGCTTCAAAAACAGGGAAAGCAACTGTTGCAATTGATTCGGTATTTCCTAACAACGACCACAGTTCTTCGGCGATGTGTGGTGCATAAGGCGAAATCACAATCGCCAACGGCTCTAGAATAGCACGAGAATGACAATTTTGCGAAGACAATTCATTTACACAAATCATAAACTGCGAAACCGAAGTATTGAAAGAGAAACTCTCAATATCATCCGCTACTTTTTTGATGGTTTTGTGCAATGATTTTAGGTTGTCTTTTGTTGGTTCGTCGTTGTTTACGATTAAACCGTTGTCATCAAAATACAATCTCCATAATTTTTTAAGGAAACCAAACACTCCCGAAATTCCAGCAGTGTTCCAAGGTTTTGCCTGTTCCAATGGTCCTAAAAACATTTCGTATAAACGCAAGGTATCGGCACCATATTCTTCACAAATATCATCTGGAGTTACGACATTGTATTTCGATTTTGACATTTTTTCGACTTCGCGACCAACGATGTATTTTCCGTTTTCTAAAATGAATTCAGCATCTTTATATTCTTGACGCCAATTTTTATATCCTTCAAGATTTAGTTCATCTGATGTATTAACCAAATTGACATCGACAGGTAAATGATATTGTATATTAAATGTTATTTCATAACCTTCAATATTCTTTAAAAATCCTGAATGTTTTTCAATTAGTTTTTCAATTGTACTGTAAACAATTTCAGATTTTTCATCTCTTAAAAAATATCTTAACTCATTTTTTTCATTAGAAATTGCAAAATCCCCTAATAAATTCTTTGAAATAAATATAGGAGGTAAAGCATTTCCTTTACGAAGCATTTCTGTTTTATCATCACTCAAAATTGATGGAATAACTCTATACACAAAAGCACTTTGTCCCAAAATCATCCCCTGATTAATCAGTTTTTTGAATGGTTCTTCGGTTGGTGCAAAACCTTTGTCTTTTAAGAATTTGTTCCAGAAACGGGAATACAACAAATGTCCAGTTGCGTGTTCGCTTCCGCCAATGTATAAATCCACGCTTTCCCAATATTTCAATGCTTCTTTGCTGGCAAATTCATTAGGATTTTCAGCATCCATATAACGCATCCAATACCACGAACTTCCAGCCCAACCTGGCATGGTGTTTAATTCTAAAGGAAAAATGGTTTTATTGTCAATTTTTTCATTAAAATCAACATCATTAGTTACTGTGTTCCAAGCCCATTTATTAGAATTTCCGAGAGGTGGCAATCCATCTTCGGTTGGCAAGTATTTCTCTACTTCAGGCAAAATAATAGGCAAATGTTGCGCATCAATCATTTGTGGTAATCCATTCACATAATATACAGGGAATGGCTCACCCCAATATCTTTGACGGGAGAAAACCGCATCACGCAAACGGTAATTGGTTTTACCTTTTCCCTGACCTAATTTTTCAAGTTCTTCAATAACTTTTTTGGTCGCTTCTTTATAATTCAAACCATTCAGAAAATCCGAATTAGCAATTTCTACATTGTCTTTCGAACCATACGCTGATTCCGAAATATCCACATTCGCAAAAATATTTTTGATTTCCTGCATTCCGTTCTGCCCTTTGAAGAAATTGGCAAAAGCATAATCTCTTTCGTCACCGCAAGGAACCGCCATAACAGCTCCGGTTCCATAACCCGCCAAAACATAATCCCCAATCCAAACCGGAATCGGCTCTTTCGTAAACGGATGCTCAGCAAAAGCTCCCGTAAACACACCCGAAATAGTTTTTACATCGGCCATACGCTCTCTTTCGGAACGTTTTGCTGTTTTTTCGATATAGGCTTCAACTTCGGCTTTTTGTTCTGGAGTTGTGATTTGTGAAACTAGTTCGTGTTCTGGAGCTAGAGTCATGAATGTTACACCAAAAATTGTATCAGGTCTTGTGGTAAACACATCAATATATTGTTGCTCACTTTCGACTTTCGACTTTTGACTTTCGACTTTGAAAGAAACCATCGCCCCAACCGATTTTCCAATCCAATTCCTTTGGCTTTCTTTTATAGATTCACTCCAATCAATATCATTCAAACCTTGCAGTAAACGCTCCGCATAAGCAGAAATTCGCATACTCCATTGCGTCATTTTTTTACGAATCACAGGATATCCACCACGTTCCGAAACGCCGTTTACGATTTCATCATTAGCCAAAACCGTTCCCAATCCAGGACACCAGTTTACTTCGGTTTCCGCCAAATAAGTCAATCTATATTGCAACAAAATACTCTCCTGCGTTTCTTTTGCGAAAGCGTTCCATTCACCAGCCGAAAAAGCTTCAATAGCACCATCGCAAACCGCATTTACATTCGCATTTCCTTCTTTCTCGAAAACAGCCGTCAAAGTCGAAATATCCTCGGCTTTGTCACTGTCTTTATTGTACCACGAATTGAACAATTGGATAAAAATCCACTGTGTATGTTTGTAATAATCAGGATTCGAAGTACGTACTTCACGATCCCAATCAAATGAAAATCCTATATTATCCAACTGCTTTCTGTAACCCGCAATCACTTTTCCTTCCTTGTCCACTCCACCGTCAATGTTTACACGGGTCGTATCCTCAGGACGTTGTCCGGTCTGAATCGCATATTGCTCCGCCGGAAGTCCAAAACTGTCATACCCCATCGGGTGCAACACATTAAAACCCTGATACCTTTTAAAACGGGAATACACATCCGATGCAATGTACCCCAGCGGATGCCCCACGTGCAAACCCGCCCCCGATGGATACGGAAACATATCCAAAACATAATGCTTTGGTTTTTCAGAATCGTTTTCGGCTTTAAAAGTTTTGTTATCAGCCCAGTATTTTTGCCATTTGGCTTCTATTTCGTTCGGATTGTATTTCATTTCGTTGGAGTTGCTAAGCTACTGAGTAACTAAGTTTCTGAGATTTTTTCTCTTATTTTTCAGTTGGCAAATTTACATTTATTGTTGCTTGTTACCAAAGCTATTTTTTATTAAAAACACATCGATTCATTGATTTTGAAGTAAAACCTTTTGTTTATTTATCATCATAAAAAAATCTGCGTGAATCTGCCAAATCTGCGTGCTAATTTTTTCACGCAGATTTGGCAGATTTTAGCCGATAAAAAAATTAAACACTAAATTTTTAATTGTTTTTAGGAGCAGAACATTTCGTGCATTTTACAACTTCAGTCCCGCTATTCGTTACAATCTTTTGTGCCGAACCCCGGCACAAAAGGATTTTCACTGCTATCGGGGCTAAGCATCAACATTTCTGTATTTTAAATATTATCCAAATAGGATTCTCTCAGAGACGCGAAGGCGCAAAGAAACACAATCATAACTTTGCGTCTTCGCGCCTTTGCGAGAGTTAACATTAAATAAAAAATCAAAAGCGTCACTTTTTTATAAGTAAAAATACTTATGTTTGCAGTATGTTTTAAAAAACACACCTAATGACAGCTACTAAAAAATACAATATCGAAGTTCGCATTTGGATTGAAGAAACCGAAGGACCGTTTTTAGGAATTGGAAAAATATGGCTTTTGGAGAATATCAAAAAAACAGGTTCGATAACCAATGCTTCCAAAGAAATGAAAATGGCATACCGTCAAGCTTGGCAATTAGTAGAAGAGATGAACCAGCGCGCCGAAAGTCCTTTGGTAGAAAAACTGCTCGGAGGAAAAGGCGGTGGCGGTGCAAGGCTGACCGAAGCCGGCGAAAGAGCCATTCAGACATTTTATGAAATCGAAAAACGAATTAAGGATTTTGCTCAAAAAGAAACGGAGAATTTAAAATTTTAATATTTATAAAACCTTAGCTATACAACCACAACTTTCAAATGAAACCAAAAAAATATTTATTATACTTTACATTCACTTTAACCGCTTTATTTTTTAGCATAAATGCATCGGCTCAAATAAACAGCAGTGTAACCAATTTATTAGTCCAGAAAAAAATCATCACACAGCGCGAAGCCGATTCATTATTGGTTTTGGAAAGTTTTAATCAAAAAGTAACTTCAGAAAATAAAATATTTACAGTCGGATTGGAGTTTAGACCCAGAGGCGAATACCGCAACGGATACAGGCAATTACCAAACGACACAACAAAACCAGCTTTTTTTGCGTCACAAAGAAGCCGTTTAAACATCAGTTACGAACAGCCGAAGTTTAAATTCCTGACTTCAATTCAAGACATTCGGGTTTGGGGACAATACGGACAAGCATCGGTAACGGGATCTCTAAATGTGTACGAAGCCTTCGCCGAAGTTGAGATTCTTGAAAATTTCTCAGCAAGACTAGGACGCCAAAAAGTAGAACTAGACAACGGCCGTTTATTCTCGGCCGCAAACTGGAGCCAGACAGGGCGAGCGCATGACGGAATCGATCTTATCTACAAAAATGATAAAATAGAAACAGAATTGCTGACCGCTTTCAATCAAAGTTCCGAACGTATTTTTGAAACTTCTTATTCTCCCACAACTTTCAACAATTACAAACTTTTGAATTTACATTATTTAAGAGCCAAGCTGAATCCCAATTTTACTTTAACAACGATAAACTCGGCTGACAGTTTCGAAAGCAAAACCAACTCGCAGACATTATATACAAGAGGAACTTCCGGAGGACGTTTGGAATTCGAAAAAAACAATTTATACTTAACTTTTAGCGGTTACTACCAATACGGACAATTACAATCTAGCACCAAAATTTCGGCATATTATTTTCAGCCGGAAATACAATACAAACTACAAAAATGGACAGCCCGCTTAGGTGCCGAAATTATGAGCGGTGATGATGCTACAAAACCTTCAGAAATATCCAAATCATTTGTTCCGCTGTATGGCGTGGCGTGGAAATTTATGGGAAATATGGATTATTTCACCACTTTCCCCAAAGACGTACAAAACGGAGGACTGATAAATCCGTATTTGTTTTTGAATTATGACTGGAATAAAAATCTCTCGATACGCTCCGATTTTCACTTGTTTTATCTAGAAAATAAAATTTTAGACGCTCAAAAAAAAGTTGTCGATCCGTATTTAGGATTTGAAAACGATTTGATTCTGAGATACAAGTACAACACTTTCACAAGCATTGACCTGGGTTTTTCTTATCTCTTTGCCGACAAAAGCATGGAAGTTTTAAAAGGAGGAAATAGCAACTCTACCCCGCTTTGGAGTTATGTAATGATTACTTTTAAACCTGAATTATTTAGTTCAAAAAAATAAAACTCTATAGTTACCACAGATTAGAATGATTTCCACAGATTAACTTTTTCTAATCTTTTTAATTTGTGCCAAAAAAGTGATTAAAATTAATCTGCGAATCTGCGGTCTAACTATTTTAAAGTTCAAACTAAACAACTACATCTTACTATGAAAACCAAAATAAAATCATTCTCTCTATTTGTTCTTTTATTTGTGGCAAATACTGTTTTTCCGCAGCAAAAAGCAACTGTCGTTGTTGCTGCGAATTTGAAGACAGCAATGGATTCCATTCTGAAAGTATACAAACAAAAAAATCCGAACGATGAGATTCAGGTTACTTATGGAGCTTCCGGGAAATTCTATGAACAGATTTCGAATGGAGCGCCTTTTGATTTGTTTTTTTCGGCCGATATGAATTATCCAACGCAGTTAAAAAACAATGGTTTTGCCATTTCGCCAATAAAATTATATGCGATAGGAAGATTGGCAATTTGGAGTAAAAAATTAGATCCCAACATAGAGAAAATGAATTTACTTCTGAATCCTAAAGTAAAAAAAATTGCAATAGGAAATCCAAAAACTGCTCCTTATGGCGCCAAAACTATAGAGAGTTTAAAACACTTCAAACTGTATACTAAAGTAAAAAACAATTTGGTATTTGGCGAAAACATTGCTCAAGCCGCTCAGTTTGCAGCTTTTGGCGCAGCCGATATTGGAATAATCGCTTTATCAGATGCACTATCACCGGCAATGATAAAAGAACGCGGTAAATATTATGTCATTCCACAAAAAAGTCATTCACGATTAGAGCAGGGCTGTGTAATTTTAAAACACGGCAAAGGAAATACAGTTGCAAAACAATTTTATGACTATATTTCGTCTGAAAAAGCAATTAAAATCCTGACATATTACGGATATTCGCAGAAATAAAAGCTGAACACGAATTGCACGAATTACATTTGTAAAAACTTGTGCAATTTGTGGCTAAAATAATTTGCGAAAATCAGCGCAATTTGCGGTTAAAATTTTACTATTAAATGAACACACTTTTAGGAAATATTACCGAAATAACTACCGAAGGCTCTTTGTCTTTGGTAAAAATACAAGTGCAGCAGACTGTATTTACTTCGATAGTAATTGATACTCCTGAAACAGCATCTTATCTAAAAACTGGAAACACTATAAAATTACTTTTCAAAGAAACCGAAGTCATTCTTGCCAAAAAAATTACAGGAATTATAAGCCTTCAAAACAAAATTGACTGTACCGTAGATTCGTTTGAAAAAGGAGCGCTGCTTTGTAAAATAGTTCTGAATTTTGAAACTGCAAAAATAACTTCTGTAATTACCAGAAACGCTTTTGACCAGCTCGAAATTCAGGAAAATGACGAAATCACTGCCATGATTAAAACTAACGAAATAAGTTTGTCCAATGATTGATTTCGAACCCATATTTCTCACGCTGCAACTAGCTTTTACGACGACAGTAATTTTACTTATCGTCGGACTGCCATTGGCTTACTGGCTGACTTACAGCAAAACGAAATCAAAAGTAATTATCGAAGCAATTGTGAGTCTGCCGTTGGTTTTACCGCCTTCGGTTTTGGGGTTTTATTTACTGATTGCCTTTAGCCCTGAGAATGCTTTTGGTAAATTTTTGGACAATTATTTCGATATCCGATTGGTGTTTACTTTTACCGGTCTGGTCATTTCATCCGTTTTATACAGCCTGCCGTTTATGGTTCAGCCCGCTCAAAGCGGTTTCAAATCGATATCCAAAAACTTAATTGACGCTTCATACACATTAGGAAAAAGCAAATGGCAGACCATTTTTCATGTTTTACTTCCGAATATGAAAACCGCACTGCTTACGGGAATTGTTCTCAGTTTTGCTCATACAATCGGTGAATTCGGAGTTGTTTTAATGGTTGGCGGAAGCATTCCAAACGAAACAAAAGTGGTTTCAATAGCCGTATTCGATGAAGTAACCGCAATGAATTATCATAATGCCAATGTATATTCGGCTATTTTGCTGATTTTTTCTTTTGTTGTTTTATTGGCCATTTATAGTATTAACCATCGCTTTAGCAAAATAAGTCCGCTGCCATGATTGAATTTAAAATCAGCAAAAAACTGCAGTCCGCATCGGGAACAATGATTTTGGATCTTGATTTCCAAGTTAAGGAAAATGATTTTGTGACTTTGTATGGAGCTTCGGGATCAGGAAAAACAACAACTCTGCAGATTCTTTCGGGCTTGATGAATCCTGATGAAGGATTTGTAAAAGTCAAAGACAGTTTTTGGCTGGACACTAATACGAAAATAAATCTGCCTCCGCAAAAACGTAAAATTGGTTACGTTTTTCAGGATTATGCATTATTCCCAAATATGAGCGTTCGGGAAAACCTTCTTTTTGCATTAGAAAAAGGACAAGACAAAACCATTATTGATGAACTGCTGCAGACTATGGAACTCGTTTCTTTACAGCATCAAAAACCAAATCACTTATCAGGCGGACAGCAGCAGCGTGTGGCTTTGGCAAGAGCCTTGGTTCGGCAACCTGACATTCTGCTTTTGGACGAACCGTTATCTGCAATTGATACCGAAATGCGTTTGAAACTGCAGGACTATCTTTTGGAAGTACATCGAAAATACAACTTGACAACCATTTTAGTCAGTCACGATATTTCAGAAATTTATAAACTTTCGGACCAAGTGATTGTTATCGAAAATGGCACCATCACAAAACAAGGAACACCTTCAGAAGTATTTTCGAGCCACTCCAATAGCGGAAAATTTCAGTTTATTGGCGAAATTTTAAAAATCGAGAAAGAAAATTTCATCTACATTGTTTCGGTTTTAATTGGTTCCAATATTGTAAAAGTGATTGCGATGGAAGAAGAAATTAAAACACTACGAACAGGCGAAAAAATTGTAGTTTCTTCGAAAGCGTTTAATCCAATTTTGAGCAAATTGAAATGATTTTGATATGGAATTGATGTTTACCGAACCATCGAATTAACTTAAAAAAAACATAAATTCATTGAAAAAATCATCTTTATGCCCTAAACTTAAAACTTTGACCGTCTTTAACTTCAAATTAAAGAATATGTTTATTATTTTTACCCCATAATTACAAAAAAACTATGGCTTCATCATTTGAAAAATTTCAAAAACGCAGGTTACTTTCCTCTTATTTCTCGGTAGTATTGAGTATATTTCTAGTATTATTTCTATTAGGAGTTCTGGGCTTTTTCATTATAAATTCTAAAAAACTTGCTGACGATTTCAAAGAAGAAATTGCGATGACAGTGTTTTTTAAGAACGAAGCCAATGACACTATCTTAAAAGCTTTTGATCAAGAGCTAAAAACTGCCCGTTTTGCAAAATCTTTTGTTTATGTTACCAAAGAAGCGGCTGCAAAAGAACATTCGGATATTATTGGCGAAGATTTCGTTACTTTTTTAGGCGAAAATCCTCTGCAAAACTCTTTCGATATTCACTTAAAAGCCAATTATGTAGTTAGAGACAGTATTACTAAAATTGAATCTCGTCTTCGAAAAAATGCTATGATTTCGGATATTGTTTATGACAAACAATTAGTGAATCTGGTAAATGACAACATTCAAAAAGTAAGTATGTGGATATTGATCGTAAGTGGCTTACTGACTATTATTGCTGTACTATTAATTAACAGCTCTTTACGCCTATCAATCTATTCAAACCGATTTATTATTAAAACCATGCAGATGGTTGGCGCTACAAAATCTTTCATCCGTAAACCATTTGTAATGCGCAGCATAAAACTAGGCATGATTGGTGCAGGTCTTGCAATTCTTGCTTTGATAGTACTACTCATCTACCTAGATAATACGTACCCTGGCTTGGGAATTTTAAACGATAAATTAATAGTTGCTGTTGTATTAATTGCCATATTTGGAATTGGAGTTTTAATTACTTGGCTTAGCACGTATTTTGCAACGCAGCGCTTCTTGAACTTAAGAACAGACGATTTATACTAATTTAATAAAATATAGAAACGAGAATACTTCGTTTCTAAACATGATAAAATGAAAAACAGCGAAGAAAACAAACACGAATTTCTTTTTGAAAAAGTAAATTATAAAATTCTATTGATAGGAATTGGAGTGATAGCTCTTGGATTTATTTTAATGTCTGGAGGAGGAAGTGATGACCCAAATGTATTTAATGAAGAAATTTTTAATTTCAGAAGGATTCGTTTGGCACCAACAACAGTTTTAATTGGTTTTGGAATTACTATTTATGCTATTCTTAAAAACCCTAAAAAGTAGTTTGCAGTATTCAGTTATAAGTCTGCAGTAATTGCAGATCAAAACGAAAAACTGAAAACGGAACACAGATCACTACAAAAATGAATACATTACAAGCTATTGTTCTTGCTATTATCGAAGGAATTACGGAGTTTCTGCCTGTTTCTTCTACCGGCCACATGATTATTGCTTCTTCCTTTTTTGGAATTGCTCACGATGATTTTACGAAACTTTTTACTATTGTAATTCAGCTGGGAGCTATTTTATCGGTTGTGATTTTATATTTCAAGCGATTTTTTCAATCCTTAGATTTTTATTTCAAATTATTGGTTGCTTTCATTCCGGCTGTTGTTTTTGGTTTGCTTTTCAGTAAAAAAATAGATGCCTTACTTGAGAATCCTGTAACAGTTGCTGTTTCTTTATTAATAGGAGGTATTATTTTATTAAAAGTTGACGAATGGTTCAATAATCCAAATACTTCTGAAACCTCAGATGAAATCACTTATTTACAGGCTCTGAAAATTGGTTTATTTCAATGTCTTGCAATGATACCAGGAGTTTCCAGAAGTGGTGCTTCTATTGTCGGCGGAATGTCGCAAAAACTATCGCGAACTTCTGCTGCTGAATTCTCCTTCTTTCTTGCTGTCCCAACCATGCTGGGAGCTACCGCAAAAAAATGCTATGATTATTATAAAGACGGTTTTATACTAACTGACGATCAGATTAATTTACTGGTCATTGGAAACATTGTAGCTTTTATTGTTGCTCTTTTGGCCATTAAAAGTTTCATCGGATTTTTGACAAAAAACGGATTTAAAGTTTTTGGTTATTACCGAATTATTGCTGGAATTCTATTGCTGGCAATTCATTATTTCATCCATCCTTTGACTATAATTTAATGCAAAAAGTACTGTTCAAAATTGTGTGCAGCATTGCAATCATTGCTGTTGTAGTTGTTCTTTTCATACAGCCAATTAGTCAAAATCAAGGCTATCATAATTTTGCAGATAAAGTGAATCTCTTTTGTGTTACAAATTTTTGGAACGTAATTTCTAATCTCCCTTTCGTTATTATTGGATTCATGGGACTTTGGAAAACTTCAAAATCTTTTCAGGGTTACGCATTAAAAAATAACTTCCTATTCTTTTTTGTTGGCATTTTTTTTACGGGCTTTGGATCAGCCTGGTATCATTATAATCCAAACGACGCCACCTTGGTATGGGACAGATTACCTATGACAATTTCATTCATGTCGTTTTTATCTATAATCATCGGCGAATTTGTAGATTCTGATTTTGGAAAAAAAGCATTGCCATGGTTTTTATCAATCGGAATTTTATCTGTGGTTTATTGGATAATTTTTCATGACTTACGCTTTTATTTATTGATTCAATTTTTGCCTATACTACTGATTATAGTAATTCTTTTATTATCGAAAAACAATCCAGCATCCAAAAAATATTTCTGGCTTATATTATTAGCCTATGTACTTGCAAAAGTATTAGAAAGTTTTGATATACAGATTTACAAAAAGACTAATGAATTATTGAGTGGTCATACATTAAAACATTTTGCAGCAGCCATTGCCTCATTGGTTTTCTATTCTTTTATTAGTAAAAAAAATCAAATTCTTATCAAAAATGCAAGATAAATCAACTTTTTTGACACCAGAAGATTTTTTAAACGGTCAGGTTCTCTTAATTGACAAACCTTTGCATTTTACTTCTTTTCAAGCTGTAAATAAAATCAAATATGCGCTGATCAATAAAGCTGGACTGCCAAAAAAATTCAAAATTGGGCATGCCGGCACTTTAGATCCATTAGCATCCGGTCTGTTATTAATCTGTACTGGAAAATTCACCAAAAGCATATCTGAACTGCAGGGTCAGGCTAAAGAATATACAGGTACTTTTCATATTGGAGCAACAACGCCTTCCTACGATTTAGAAACCGAAGTTGACCAGACTTTCGATACTTCACATATTGACGAATCTTTGATTCATGAAACTGTAAAACAATTTTTAGGAGAAATTGATCAAAAGCCACCGATTTTTTCAGCTATTAAAAAAGATGGAGTCCGCTTGTACGAACATGCGCGAGCTGGTGAAACTGTAGAAATTGCTTCAAGAAAAACTACCATTCATGAATTTGAAATCATTCGAATTGCACTTCCTGAAGTTGATTTTAGAGTTGTCTGCAGTAAGGGAACTTATATTCGCTCCCTGGCTTATGATTTTGGAAAAGCCATGAATTCTGGTTCACATTTAACAGTTTTGCGCAGAACAAAAATTGGAGATTACAATGTAGCAGATGCCATAAATGTAATTGATTTTGAACAAACCCTTATTTCAAAATTATAAACAAAAAAACACATTACAAATATCAAATGAATTTGAAATGTGTTTTTACTGAAACGAAAGCAGAATCAATTCATACTTTCTTTTCAATTTGCTTAAACAACTGGTCAATAATGAACTGCGCTTTCATTTCCGTATAGAAAATACGACACATAATCATAAAACTTTTCAAACAATTTTTTCATAATGATGTTTTTAGATTGTTAAACAATATTTAAAGACACCTATAAAAAAAAGTAAATCAAAAATAGCAGACCTGTTAGCAATCAGCAATTTACATTTATTTTTTAAAATAAAAAATAAAAAAATAAAATTTTATGAACAAAGACATTCTAGACACATTTTCTTTGCAACTTCATTTTGTACCGAAAGTCCTCTATCTCGCAAATACCACAGCTGCAGCTGTCTTTTTGCTTCTTGGTCTACAATACTAAACTCTTCTTTGTAGTCTTTTATTAAATCTGAAGCGCCTTGTGGCCTTGGTCCCCAATGATCACAGACTTCACCCGATTCTTTATCGACAATAATCAATTTTGGAATCGCTCTTGCTCCATTGGTTAAAAAATGACTCATCAATTCATCGTTAGCATCACGCAAAACGATTCTAAGATCAATTTTATCCGATTCTAAACTCATTTTATTTAATATCGGCAAAATCTGTGCAGCATCACCACACCAGCCTTCGGCGACAACTAGCCAAATGTATTCTTTTTCACATGACTTTAACTGACTGCTAATTTCTTCGGGAATACATATAGTTTTGTCCAAACGCTTTAAACGGATTTCGTTTAAAACACTATATTGCAGCAAATCTTCTGATTGTTCTTTCCCAGTTGATTTTCCTTCAATCAGCAAATCAGAAATTATTTTTTTATATTCAGAATACGAATAGCTGCTAAGCAATGCTTTATCTACGGATCTTTTCATTTTCTTTCAATTTAATTCTGATTAAAGAAATTTACATATTGCTGTTGACCCTTGACAGCCTATTTCATCATTTTTTCGTGATTGTTTCCACTGCCTCAACAACAATATGTGCATTTCATATACAAGTTTATAATGCAAAATTAGAGATATGATTCATTTTAAAAAGTGATAAAAATCACCTTAGAAAAATAAAAAGTGATTATTCCTGATTGAGATCTCGTTTGTGTACTACTCTACACATTTCCATCCATTTCACAGCAATTGATCCTAAATAAAATAATATTTGTAAACACAAGACCATTTTTTACCAGAAAAAATCTATTACAGCACGGTTAACGGAAGAAGTATTTTTCGTATAATTACAACCAAAAAAATCTTAAGCAAAAACTATTAACCAAACAAAATGAAAAGATTATTTCTCCTTTTTACCACACTATTAACCATGAGCTGCTATTCTCAAATTTCCTTTGAAAAAGGCTATTTCATTGATAATTCGGAACAAAAAATTGAATGCTTTATCAAAAATAATGACTGGGCAGGCGATCCAACTGATTTTAAATACAGGCTTTCTGAAAATGAAGATATAAAAACAAATGGTATTGAATCTGTCAAGGAGTTCGGAATTTACGGCGCCTCAAAATTTATTAGAGAGACGGTCGATATAGAAATATCGAATGAAAACATAAATGATATGAGTAATGATATGAATCCTAAATTCAAACAAACACAACTATTTTTAAAAGTATTGATTGAAGGTAAAGCAAATTTATATACAGCAGGAAATCCAGCAAAATATTTTTATAACGTGGACAACTCAAAAATCGAACAGTTAGTCTTAAAAAGTTATAAAAACTCTTTAAATGAAATTGTACAGAATAATTTATTTAGAAAACAATTGTTTGATAATTTAAAATGCTCATCAATAGACATCAAAAATCTTTTAAAACTAAACTATAATAAAAACAGTTTAGTAAATCTGTTTAATGAGTACAACAAATGCAGTAATAGTAACTCTATCAATTATACATCAACAAAACAAAGAGATGTATTTAATTTAACATTAAGGCCCCATTTAAATATTTCCTCTCTAACTGTAAACAGAAATGAGACTAAATTTTACGATAATGACTTTGGAAATCAAATGACTTTTGGTTTTGGGATTGAAACAGAATTTATTTTACCGTTTAATAAAAACAAATGGTCAGTTATACTGGAACCTACCTATCAAAATTATGATGTATTATCAACAATAGATACTGACAAATATCCTGATAGGGCATTTAAAGCAGAAGTAACCTATAAAAATTTAGAAATCCCCTTAGGAATAAGACATTATTTTTTCTTAAACAATAATTCTAAAATATTTATAAATGCTTCCTTTATGTATTCTGTCGCTTTTAATTCTCAAATTCAATATAAATTCGGAGATATGAATGCTTCTGACCCACTAACGATTAGCAATGCAGGAAATATGGCATTTGGAATAGGTTATAAATTACAAAACAAATATAGTATTGAAATGAGATATAATACTGCTAGAAACATTTTATCAAAATATATATTCTGGGATTCTAATTATAAAACGGCTTCAATTATATTAGGTTATACCCTATTTTAGAATACGTATATAGTTAAAAACAAAAATGTCAGGTTATATGTATATTCCGATATTTTTGTTTAATTCATCACAATCTTTTATAAAATTAAAACAAGAATATATTCATACCATAAATTCCTCCGAAACAGACCATCCTATCTCTTCAAGGCCTTAACATTAATGCCCTCTGTTTCTATTATTAATTACCTTTTAGTGATCTAAAATTATGTACTCACTCAATATCTCTTTTTAAAATATAAAAGCAATAATCTTGAAACTTAATTTAAATATTTAAGGAACACTATTTTCAAAAAAAACAGAATATGTCTATATTTGCACAAATTTCGTGACATTTAACTAAATGGCTCACCCAATTTACTTTCGATAAACGAAAGGAGACCTTAAAAAAAATAAAACTGACTGATGAAATACAAAAGAATCCTTCTGAAATTAAGCGGTGAAGCTTTAATGGGTGATTTACAATACGGCATTGACCCAAAACGACTGGCTGAATATGCCGATGAAATTAAGCAAATTCATTCCAAAGGTGTTGAAATCGCAATTGTAATTGGAGGAGGAAACATTTTTAGAGGAGTGGCCGGAGCCAGTTCAGGAATGGACAGAGTACAAGGGGATTATATGGGAATGCTTGCTACTGTAATTAACGGAATGGCATTACAAGGGGCTCTGGAAGATAAAGGAATGAAAACCCGTTTACAGACGGCTTTAAAAATGGAATCCATCGCAGAGCCTTATATCAAAAGAAGAGCAGACCGCCATTTAGAAAAAGGAAGAATTGTAATTTTTGGAGCTGGAACAGGAAACCCATATTTCACAACTGATACGGCTGCTGTTTTACGTGGTATCGAAATTAATGCCGATGTTATTTTAAAAGGAACCCGCGTTGACGGCGTTTATGATTCTGACCCGGAAAAAAATGCTTCTGCAGTGAAATTTGACTTTATTTCATTTGATGATGTACTGAAAAAGGGACTGAATGTAATGGACACAACAGCTTTTACCTTAAGTCAGGAAAACAAATTGCCTATAGTTGTTTTTGACATGAACAAAATAGGAAATCTATTGAAAATCTGCGAAGGAGAAAATATTGGAACCGTAGTTAATGTATAGTTTAGGTTTTATTGTTTATAGTCAACAATAAACCACAAACAAAAAACAACAAACCATAAAATCATGACAGAAGAAATTGAATTTATATTAGACAGCACTGAAGAATCAATGAATGGTTCGATTGAGCATTTAGAAAAAGCTTTTTTAAATATTCGTGCTGGAAAAGCATCACCTGCAATGCTGGGAAGTGTTTTTGTAGATTATTATGGATCTGCATCACCTTTGTCGCAAGTATCAAAAATCAGTGTTCCTGATGCCCGAACTATCACTTTGCAGCCGTTTGAAAAAAGCATGCTGCATCCAATAGAAAAAGCGATTATGATTGCCAATTTAGGTTTTAACCCAATGAACAACGGTGATGTAATCATTATCAGTGTTCCGCCTTTGACAGAAGACAGAAGACGTGAACTTGCCAAACAAGCAAAATCTGAGTCTGAAGATGCTAAAATTGGTGTTAGAAACGCTCGAAAAGATGCCAATACGGATATCAAAAAATTAGAGAAAGAAGGAACTTCGGAAGATATCTGCAAAAGCGCCGAAGAACAGGTTCAAAACTTAACCAATTCTTTTATTAAAAAAATTGACGAACTTCTAGCAGTGAAAGAAGCCGAAATAATGAAAGTATAATCTTTCGACAAAAAATAAAAAAATCTGTCAAGTTCAATCGGAACACGGCAGATTTTTTTTATACCTTTTTACCAGCACAAACTAAAACTGAATTTCATTTTTTGCAACAAAACGTTTTTATGAAGCAATGTATTTTATTGTTCTTCTTTTTTACGCTTTCGCTAAAGGCACAATTTCAGGTAAACGGAATTGTAAAAGACGCCACGACCCAAAAAGCACTTCCTTTTGCCTCTATTGTTTCAGATGACGGTTCCAGCAGTATATCGGATGTTGACGGAAAATTTAATATTGTTTCCAAAAACAAAATTTTGTCTCTTGCAGTTTCGTATGTAGGATATCAGAAAAATACAACTACTGTCATTGCTAGTCAATTGTTTTACAAAATATTGTTACAGCAAAAAACAGACAACCTCAATGAAGTCCGAATTTCAAATGTGAATCCGGCATTGGCCATTATAAAAAAAACCATTGAAAATAAAGCCGAAAACAATCCTCGAAAAAGACTGAAAAACTTTGAATACAAGTCTTACAACAAACTTATTGTCACTGCCAATCCAGACTCCATCAACGGATCAATCGACTCTGTTTTTGTATCCAATTCATTTGAAACTTATCTAAAAAAACTGGATTCCACCGATTATAAATTCAAACAGCTCGTCAAGAAACAGCATTTGTTTCAAACAGAGAAAGTATCCAAATTTCAATTTGACGGCAAAAGACTAAAAGAAACCATTCTGGGCACAAAAATGGCAGGATTCAAACAGCCGGTGTACGAAATCCTAACGTTTAATCTTCAGTCCTACTCCATATATGATCCTAAATATGAGCTTTTCGAAACCAAATACAACAGCCCGATTGCAGATAATGCCTTAAATGATTACAATTTCAAACTGCTGGACACTGTGGCTGTAAACGGTCGGAATACTTATATGATTTATTTCAAAAACAAGAAAAAGAAAAAGGCTGCCGGTCTGGAAGGAATCCTGTATGTTGATGAGATAAATTATGCCGTTGCAAAAGCAATTATACGAATCAAAGGCATACTGGACATTAGCAGTGTACATGAATTTGAATTTATTCCTGAGAAATATTTGTGGTTTCCTACCGTAACAACGTTTAAAATTGTGAAAGGAACCAATGATGATGATATCAAAATTTTGGGCGGTACCATTGAATTTGACGGTGATATTGAAGAAGACCTGACAACAAGAAAAAGAAATGAAACCGATTATATATATCTCCTTTCTAAAACCACCAATTTCGACATTCAGTACACAGTGCCTGTGGCAATCAAAAAACCCATCGTTCAGGTTGAAATTAAGGACAATGCAATAAACAAACCCGAAAGCTTTTGGACTGAATTCCGAAAAGACAGTCTGGACAGCCGAAGCGAAAAAACTTATTTATCGCTGGACAGCATTTCGATAAAAAAAAGAATTGAAAGCAAGCTGAATTTTGGACGTAAAATCTTAACTGGTTACCTTCCCTACAGCTTCTGGGATTTTGATCTGCGAAAAATACTAAGCTATAATAATTACGAAGGACTGCGGCTGGGCATTGGCGGCACAACCAATGATTTTTTCTCCAAAAAGTACCGCTTGGAAGGATATGCCGCTTACGGACTTCGGGATTATAACTTTAAATACAATGCAGGAGCCAGCGCCAGAGTAGATAAATTCTCGAATACCTGGATTGGAGCGAGCTATACCGATGATCTTCGGGATATCGCAAGCACTGATTATGCCGTTGATAAAAGAGCTTTCAAAATTTATGATCCTCGTACGATAAACTTCAACACTTTTTACAGATATGAACGCTGGAGAGTTGCTTTGGAAACCCGGATTATTCCAAAAACAGAAAGCGTTTTGGCACTGGCTCATACTTTTGTAACGCCTCAATTTGATTACACTTACAATCTCAATGGAACTTCCTACCACAGTTATACGATGACTACGGCAACGCTTTCTATAAGGTGGAATCCAAGAAGCGATTATATGCAGACTCCAAGCGGGCGGATTGAAACTGAAAAAAGGTTTCCAAAATTCACATTACAGCTCACGCAGTCCATTCCTGAAGTTCTTAACAATGATTTTAGCTTTACAAAAATTGATTTTAAAGCTGATTACCAAATCAAATATTTAAATGGTCAAAGAACCTCTTTACTGTTTGAAGCCGGAAGTGCTTTTGGCGATATACCTCTTCCGCAGCTATACAGCAATTCGCCAAATAACCTCAACCAGGAAACCATTTTTAAGAGAATTACTTTTGCGGGTAAAAACAGTTTTGAGACCATGTATTTCAACGAATTTTTCTCCAGCGAATTTATGTCCTTTCAATTCAAGCATGGTTTCAGCAGAATATTTCTTTTCAAAAAAATAAAACCTTCCATAGATTTTGTAAGCCGAATGGCTTGGGGCAATATAAAAAGCAAAGAAAACCATGTTGGCCTCGACTTCAAAACCTTGAATAAAGGCTTTTTTGAATCGGGATTGGAACTTAACCAAATTTTCAACGGATTTGGACTTGGCGGTTATTACCGTTACGGACCAAACCACTTAAGCGATGTAAAAGACAATATCGCAGTAAAACTTACTTTCATTCTTGATTTGGGACTTTAAAAAAAGTTCTAACATTTCCTAAAAACTGCTAGAACTTTTTTTTAAAAAATTTACGGTTTTATAATTAATACCGAAGGCGTATTGTTAAGCCAAGGGCTGTGAGAATCAATCAGTTTTTTCCAGCTTTCCAGACTAATAATCATAAGATCCTGTTCTTCGAGAAATTCTTTTTTTATGATTCTTTCCTGCATCATTGCTATGTGATTGGGAGCAATCTGCTCTATCGAACGAACTAATTCCTGAATTTCACGATTGTCTTTTATCTGTCCAACAGCATCAAAAATAGTAACTTGAGCACCATTATTATGAATCATTTTTTGAGCAAACTCCATCAAAAATCCGTCTTCCTTATTAAAAACAGGCATAAATACACGATCGATTGCAACCAGATTTTTATCAACAAGAATTCCGACCGGCATTTTGCTATTGGCGATAATCTGCCTTGTTCTTTCATCAAACGGGGAATTTTCAAACAATCCTTCTTTACCCGTAATTTTATCTATAAAACGGTCCGGATTGATGATTCGTGTTGTAAATCCAAGCACTTTTCCCAACAGCGTTCCATCAAAAATAGACTGCCCTAAACCAACCAGCAGCAGATCGTACTCTCCCTGGTTTGCCGTCTCCGTAATTTCAGATTCGATATCATTTGATACTTTAAAAAGGGTATACACTTTTTGATCCAAATTTTCAGACTCAGCAATAACCGGCAAAAACATTTCTTTTTCATAATCCTTCACATCAAATGAATGCACCTCCGTACTCAATGATAAATGCATCGTAGTAACAATAGAATTTACACTTTGCTTTTTTACGAGACTATTGGCTACTTTAAGCAGTTTTTTACCTTTTTCAGAATTATCAAACGAAATGATAATTTTATATTTATTCTTGGCGCCTATTCCTTCTGGCACGGTTTCAGGTTTTGTTCTAAAAATATAATTTATCAAATCCAGAGCCGGTCCCGTCATGAATGTTGTCACCAGAGCCATAATCACCATCATTGTAAAGATTTCGGTAGACAAAACACCTAAATCGTAACCAATGTTCAACACCACCAATTCCATCAGACCTCTTGTGTTCATTAAAGTTCCGATAGACAGACTGTCTTTCCAGCTATGACCGACAAATTTTGCAGCAAGCGCGCTGCCAAAAAACTTTCCTGCAACAGCAACTAAAATAATAACGCCCGTAATTTTCCATAAATACGGATCATCAATCAATCCGATTTGTGTTCTTAATCCTGTAAAAACAAAAAACAATGGCAGTAAAACAACAACCGAAACGTCTTCTATTTTTTCGATAAAAATGGAACGGAATTTATTGTTTTCGGGCATGATTGCACCTGCTAAAAATGCTCCAAACAAAGCATGGATTCCAATCAATTCTGTCACATAAGAAGAAAGCAATAAAGTCAAAAAGAAAATAGCTACAACGGGCTTGCTCAGGCTTTCTCTTGTTGAGCTCAGATCCCCAACCTTTTTTAGAAAAGGACGAACAACCTTCAGCATCAGCAATACATACAATACCGCCAATGCAATAACATATAAGGAACTGGTAAATGAACCCGCTTTTACAATCGCAATTACAGCTGCAAGAATGCACCATGCAGTAACATCATCTGCTGCCGCACAGGTAATTACAATAGCTCCCAGCTTGGTCTTATGAATACCGCGTTCTCTCACGATTCCTGCCAAAACAGGAAATGCAGTGATACTCATCGCGATTCCTAAGAATAATCCAAAAGAAATAAATTCAACCCCTTGTGGAGCAAAGGAATGATATATAAAATAAGCCAGCCCAAGACCTAGCGCAAAAGGAACTATAATACTCGCATGGCTGATAACTACAGCATCATGAGCTTTATTTTTAAGTGCTTTCAGATCGAGTTCCATTCCAATAACAAACATGAAAAGGATTAATCCAATCTGGCTCAAAAACTGTAGATTACCCAGTGAATCTTTAGGGAACAGCATTGCCGAAAATTCCGGAAAGTACATTCCGATTAAAGAAGGACCTAAAACAATTCCAGCAATCATTTCGCCAATTACGGTAGGCTGACCAATTTTTCTGCAGACCCAGCCAAAAAAGCGGGCAACCAGAATTATAGTTACAATCTGTGCCAAAAGTATAGCCAAAGGATGCTGTAAATTATGCATCATCGATGTTACAAAATCATTCCAATGTCCATTTTCTATATGGTTAGGAACAATATTTCGTCCAGTTTCCAGCATTTTTCCTTTAAGGATAATCCAATAGATTAATCCGGAAAAACCGCCTATCATTGTCAGGTAAAAAAAAGATTTGGTTACGTTTTTCATATGTTTTGATTAAAGCAATTTAATTCAGGTGCAAATATGTAAACAGATTTTGAAAGCCTAAAACGAATCGCGGTCTAATTTTGGCGTGATGTAACAAGAGGGAAAAACTTTGTAATAAGTTAACCCTTGAAGCATATTCATCCAAATACAAAATGTCCCCAATAGATTTACAAACTAATAAAACAATGTTTTTTTCAAAGTTAATGAAACTACGAAAAAACATTTATCAGACAAAATTCTTTGATGATTTGTAAATATTTATCTCTACATTAGTCTAATAAACACCAGCGGTTTTTATAACACAAAATACAGCCGAAACTGGGTGGTTTTGAAGTTATTTTTATTGCTAGTATTTACAAGTTATAAGCAAACGACAAACTAAACCAACAAATGATTAACGGAAAAGAAATACAGAAAACTATATTTGTGGGAGTATTTTTAATGTTTGTTTCTTTAATTCTTATATTCTACACCGAAGAATCTATATTTATTAAAATCATTGGATTACTTGGATTTCTTTACTTTGCTTGCGCATTAATTGCGACTTTGCTTTATTATTATTATCCAAACTCAAAGTCTATTGAGAAATTTTACTATAAAATAACTGGAAAAACTGAAGCCAATCAAAGTATAGATTTCAATAAAAGCTTTATGGAAATATATAACGACAATGGAATTTTTACTTTTAACGATAATTCTTTTTCAATTCAAATCGAAAATTCAATTAAAGAAATAAATTGGAACGAAATTAATTCTATGGTAGCTTATAAAATAGATTTGTACGCAACTGACCTAATAACTTTAGAAATTTATTGCTCGAATAATTTCAATTTTAAAATAAATGAAGAAACACCAGGATGGTTTAGATTCTTGGAAAATTCCAAAAAAATGTTTCCGAAAATTACCGAAAATTGGGAAATGAATATTGCAGTTCCAGCATTCGAAACCAATTTGACTTTGATTTACGACATTGAAAATAGAGATTTAGAAACAGTGACTAAAAAACTAAAAGAGAAAGAAGTCAGCTTATAACAGCTACAACGGATTTTGGCAATGAGCTTAATGGAAAGATGATTTAGCAAATCCGAATAATTGACATAATTTAATCCCAAACCATTGTATAATCAAAACATTGCTTTGAACAAAACTTCAAAAAAAAAAGGAAAACAAAAACACATAAATCATGAACAAAACTACTGCCTTTATTACTCTTATAATCTTAACAATAATTACATTACCAATATTTTTTATAACCATTCCAGTCTTTATATCTATTTACAATGGATTAGTAAGAAAGAAAAATCAAGTTGAATACGCGTTCAGCGGTGTTGATGTTGAATTACAAAAAAGAGGTGAACTTATCCCGAATTTGGTAGAAAGCGTAAAAAAATACATGTCATTTGAACAAAATACCCTCAAAGAAATTGTAGAGTTAAGAAGCAGGATAACTCAAATAAATCCTGGCTCGGCAGAAAGATTTAGTTTAGAAAACAATTTAACAGAACAACTAAAACAGGTGATGGTTACTATTGAAAATTATCCTGATTTAAAATCCAATGAAAACATGCTGCATTTACAAAGAAGCCTAAATGAAGCTGAAGAACAGATAAGTGCTGCGAGAAGAGCATATAATGCATCTGTTAAAACCCTGAATGACTCCATACAAGCATTTCCTTCGAACTTATTTGCTAGTATTTATGACTTTACTATAAGACCGTATTTTATAGCTGAGCAAAATTCTAAATCGGCACCAAATTTAAAAGGACTATTTAATTAAGATTACATGGACAAAGAATTAATTGTTTTTTTAAATGAACAAGCACAGTCGCTGGAAAAATCAAGAATTAAAGCTGTTAATCTCAATAGGATTTACAGTGTAGTAAAACCTTTAAGAAAGTTATTGAAGGGAATTCTAATAGTCGTTGCAGTCTTAAATTGTATAATTCCGATACTGCTACCAGTAACAATTACCATTGGAATTATGTTCCTGTTAACTTTGGCAATGAATGACCCAAAAGCAGTTTTTGAATCAAATTTAAAAGACAATTTTTTGCCCAAAATTTTTGAAAAAACTAAACCCAATTTAAGTTATTCTTCCTATGGTTACAACAATAAAATCCTGAAAGAAAGTGAAATCCTAAACAAAGGATTCTTTGCTGATACAATTGAAATTGAGGGTGAAGATTATACAAAAGGCAAAATAGAAAATATAGATGTAGAGTTTTTTGAAATCAAATTTCATAAAGAAGTAACCAATTACACCAAGACTGCCGGAGGCTGTTTACTTTCGCTCATTCTGATACCTATAGAAATTTTTAAAAATATTTTCGACAATGACAATCAGCCCGATGATGTTTTTGCGGGTGTAATCAAAGATATTAACATGTTTTATTCTGGTTTTTTCATGTATGCAGATTTCAACAAAAATTTTACTGGAAAAATCATGATGATTCCTAAACAAAATGAAAATCTAAAAGATAAAGTCGATGAAATATTCACCCCAAAATCATTAACCAAAATAAGTGTCGAGAATCAAAATATAAATGACAATTACAGCATATATACATCAGATGTTCAGACGGGATATTATGTATTATCACAAAACTTAATTGACAGAATAAATATCTTATCAGTAAAAGAAAATGCATTACCAATTATCTCATTTATTGAAGGGAAAATTTACTTTTTAATTCCATGGAAAAAGAACCTTTTCAAAGCAGATATATATACTAAAATTGAAAATGAGAATTACTTTTTAAATTATATTGAAGAAATCAATTCATTTGAGGAAATTGTAAAAAACTTAAATATCGACCGAAGAATTTGGAGTAAAGCATAAGATAAAAATCTACTCAGCCAGCTAATGAAATTAAATTTTCACTCTCTCCAAAAAATCATTTCTATACGTTTCACTCAAAACTAGCACAATCGGTTTTCCGTTTTTTTCATGAATCGAAAGCGTAATTTCATTATGATTAAAAAACTGTACGGCCGATAAAGCGATGATTTCTTTTTTGTTCACACGGCAGAAATCAGCCTTTGGAAGCTGATTTAATAATGAACCAAAATTGATATTTTTCAGAAGTAAAACACTGCCGTCTGCCAAATGCACTTCTTTATCTCTGCTGTCAATCAATGCCGTTTTGACATATTGAATCTGCTCAAAATACAGCAGAGACTTTCCTTTATCAGTATTTAACTGAATGAATTTTTTAGGAGTTTCTTTTTTCTGAAATCGCTCCAAAGCTTTTGCGACAGCCCTTTCCAAACGTTCCAGAGTAACAGGTTTGGTAATGTAATCCACAGCATTAATATCAAATGCTTCGGCGGCGTAATTTTTGTAAGCAGTCGTAAAAATCACCAGCTTATCCTGAAGCAGATTTGCCAGAGTCAAACCGTCAATTCCTGGCATTTCAATATCCGAAATGCACAAATCGAATTCAAGATTGGAAATTTCATTTAGTAACTTCTGCGGATCATTAAAAGCTTTTATGACTTCTAAATTAGGAATTTGTTCGCAGAGCATTTTCAGGTAAGTAAGACCTGGAAGTTCGTCGTCAAGCAGTAAACATTTGATTTTTGTATTCAAGCAGATTGATTTTTAAATGCGCAATATAAATGTCGTTTTCGACAAATTTATCCAATTTGAACTGATTTTTGTAGATAATTTTCAATCGCTGTTCCAAGGTTGCTGCTCCGATACCGCTTCGTTCTTTCTTTAATGCTTTTTTCTCCGAAATTTTATTGGAAACCGTCAAGTAAAAGCAATTATCCTTAAATTCAAAAAGTACTGAAATAAAAGCATCAGCACTCTGCAGATCGGCATGTTTGAAGGCGTTTTCGATTAAATCAATAGAAATCAGCGGCGCCAGCAGATTTTGTTCATAGAGTTTTTCATCTTCATTAACCTTAGTTTTTACTTTTAAATCAAATAACGGACTTACTTTAATTTTATTAATTTCGATAAGATTGAGAGCAAACTGAATTTCCTCTTTTGGAGAAACAAACTTCTTTTGGCTTTCGTATAAAATATAATCCAAAACATTGGCCAGTTTATCCAAAGCAAAATACGTTTGGTAGGCGTGCGACTGAATCGAATTTAGAATATTCTTAAAAAGATGCGGATTGAGTTTGGATTCCAGTGTCTCCAATTGCAGATTACCAACTTTCATTTCGAGGAAATCGAATTTCTCTTCAATCCTTTTTTTGGCTTTTCCAGATTCCCACAATCGATAAACAAGATAACAGAGCACGATAAGAAACACTAAAATAATAGCCAGCAAAACATATACAATACTATTATTTGCAGTGTTCATTCTTATTTAGTTTCTGTGGTTATAATCTAAGGTTTTATAATCAATACTGATGGCACTCCGCTTAACCATTCTGAACTGGCATCTAATAAATCTTTCCAGCTGTCCAGACTTACCATCATTAAATTTTGTTTCTCTAAAAATTCATTCTGAAGAATAGATTCATTATTCAAAATTACATTAGCAGGGAATTTTTGTTTTAAAGAACCAATAGCGCTTGCAATAACAAAATTAGATTCCATATGGCCTTTCATGTCCAAAAAGGTTACAGAAGTATTATTGTTGTAAATCAATTTTTGGGCATAATCAATTAAAAAAGAATCTTCGGAACAAAATATTGGAACAAAAACCTGATTTACTTCTTTCAGATCTTTATCAATCAAAACTCCCAATGGCAGTTTTACTCTGGTTACAATTTGTCTGGTTCTTTCATCAAACGGCGAATTGGCAAACAAACCCTCTTTACCAGTAAATTTATCAAGCAATCGTTCCGGATTAATAATTCGGGATGTAAACCCAATTACTTTTCCAAGTATAGTTCCTTCGAAAATAGATTTACCCAAACCAACTAACAATAAATCGTAATCTCCTTGATTTGCAATGTCAATTATTTCTGATTCAACATCGAGCGTCGCTTTAAAAATTGGAGTTATCTCCTGTTTTAAAACAACCGCCTCTTTCATGATAGGACTAAAACTGCTTTTCTCCTTATCCTCAATATTGAAAGTATGCATTTCATCGCTCAATGATAAATGTAAGGCAGTAATATTGCAGGTTTCTTTTTGTTTTTTAACCAGACTATGAGCTAATCGCAAAAGTGATTTTCCTTTTTCATTATTTCCAAAAGAAATCAAAACTCTATACTTGCTTTGATCTGTTTCCTCATCATGATCAGTGATATCAGTAGTTTTAAAAATATAATTAATCAAATCCAAAGCAGGTCCTGTCATAAAAGTGGTCACCAAAGCCATGATTACCATCATCGTAAAAACTTCGCTTGTGAGTACGCCAAGAGCCAATCCAATGTTCAAAACAATTAACTCCATCAATCCTCTGGTATTCATCAAAGCTCCAATGATAAGGCTGTTCCTCCAGCTCTGCCCAACGAATTTTGCTGCCAAAGCACTTCCAAAAAACTTTCCTGCCACTGCAACCAGAATAATAAAACCAGTAACTTTCCATAAATACGGCTCGTTTATTAAACCTATTTCGGTACGCAGTCCCGTGAACACAAAAAACAAAGGAAGAAGTAGTATTACAGATACATCTTCGACTTTAGAAATAAATACAGTTCTAAATTTTGGAACATCAGGCATAATAGCACCCATCATGAAAGCACCGAATAATGCATGAATCCCAATCAATTCGGTAGCATAAGAAGATATAATTAATAACAGAAAAAAGATCGCTACAACAGGTTTGCTCAAACTGTCTTTGGAACCATACAAATCCCCTATTCGTTTCAAGAAAGGTTTTACCAGATAAATCATCATTATCACATAAAGTGCGGCAAGTAAAATAATATACATAGAACTCTCGAAAGTTCCTGCTTTTACAATTGCAATTACAACAGCCAATAAACACCAGGCTGTAATATCATCGGCAGCAGCGCAGGTAATTGCGATAGCTCCCAATTTAGTTTTATGCATCCCTCTTTCCTGAACAATTCGTGCCAAAACTGGAAAAGCCGTAATACTCATGGCAATTCCCATAAACAAACTGAAAGAAAGAAACTTGACGCCCTCGGGAGCAAAACGATTGTAAACAAAATAAGCCAGTCCAATTCCAAGTGCAAACGGAATAACGATACTCGCATGACTAATAACTACGGCTTCTTTCGCCCTGTTTTTCAATACTTTGATATCGAGTTCCATACCAATTACGAACATAAAAAGTATCAAACCAATCTGACTCAAAAATTTTAAATTTTCTAATGAATTAGCGGGAAAAAGTGCGTGGAAAAACTCAGGAAAATATAAACCCAATAAGGATGGTCCAAGTGCAATACCGGCAATAATTTCACCAATTACAGACGGCTGTCCAATTTTTTTAAAAATCCATCCAAATAAGCGGGCAACGAGAATAATCATGATAATCTGTGCTAATAAAATAGCCAAAGGATCCTGCACATTGTGAATCATTGAAGTCAAAAATTCCTGCCAAGAATCACCGCTGCCTTCAGTATGGATGATTGTTTCTTTTCCTTCAAGCTGCTTTCCTTCCTTTACTATCCAGTATATTAGTGCAGTAAAACCGCCTGTAACTCCCAAATAAAACAATGTATTCCTGTACTTTTTCATAGCTGTTTTCAATAATTTTTCATGTACGTCTGAAAAAAACCAAATATATATAAATTACAGGCTACAAAGTTATTTTGTCATTAAATAAAAATAAAAAATTACAATTAAATTAACAAAAAGCAATCTGTAAAAAACAAGGGTTACGGCGCTTTTAACTACCTTTGCGCGATTTAAAAAATTAACATGATCAAGTGGTTTAGCTTAGGATTTTGGGAATTAATCGCCAGAGTCGTACTTAGAAATAGAATTTTAATGTTATCAATTATTGTAGCGATAACAGTTTTTTTGGCAATGCAGTGGAAAAACATCCATTTTACGCATACCGAGGCCAATATGTTACCTGATGACAATATTGTAAATATCGAATACAATGCCTTTTTAGACAAGTTTGGCGAGGAAGGAAATTTGGTTATAATTGGTGTAAAAGACAAAACATTTTTTACTCCAAAAGCTTATGCCGCTTGGGCTAAATTAATGAACACGCTTAATGAAGACAAAGCCGTTGATTTAGTTATTTCTATAAACAATTTAAAGAAACTGCAAAAAAACGAGGCTCTGCAAAAATTCGAATTGATTCCTTTTGTTGATCCAAACAAAACCACAGATAAAGTTTATCTTGAAAAAATTAAAAAGGAACTCTTCAATGATCTGCCTTTTTACGAAGGACTGCTTTTCAATAAAAGATCGGGAACAATCCGTTCTGCAATTTATTTAGATAAGAAAATCGTAAATACACCAATAAGAAAGAATTTCATTTCAGATAAATTGGTTCCAGCCGTCGAAGCTTTCGAAAAAGAAACTAATATTGACCTTCGTGTTTCTGGAATGCCATATATACGAACACTCAATGCTGAAACTATTATTAGTGAAATTGGTCTTTTCATTGGTGCTTCATTACTAGTAACTTCATTGCTTTTCTTTTTCTTTTTCAGAAGTTTTAGAGCTACTTTAATCTCAATTATTATTGTGATTATTGGTGTAATGTGGTCCTTTGGTTTCTTAGGATTATTAAATTATGAAATTACTGTTTTAACTGCTTTAGTTCCTTCACTTATAATTGTAATTGGAATACCAAATTGTATTTTCCTTACCAATAAATACCATCAGGAATACAAAGTTCACAGAAATAAAGCCAAAGCTTTACAGCGTGTTACGACCAAAGTCGGTATGGCAACTCTTATGACTAATGTGACTACAGCGATTGGTTTTTTCACATTTATTACTTCAAATAACAAACTGCTAATTGAGTTTGGAAATGTAACTTCCATTAACATTATGGCATTGTTCTTTTTATGCATCATTGTAATTCCTGTTTTTCACAGTTACATTCCTGCTCCAAAAGACCGCCATATTGAGCACTTGGACAGAGGCTACGTAAAAGCATTTATGGACTGGATTCTGCGAAACGTAAAAGAAAGCCGATTTTCTATTTACGTGGTTGCTGTATCATTGCTTGTAATCAGTATTATCGGGATTTACAAAATGCGTATCTCTGGAAGTTTAATAGAAGATATGCCCAAAAAAGCACCTTTTTTCCAAGACATTCTCTTCTTTGAAAAAGAATTTGACGGTGTAATGCCATTGGAAATCATGATCGACACCAAACATAAAAAAGGTGTGATGAAACTTTCTA
The DNA here is from genome assembly GCF_003385115.1 of Flavobacterium aquicola. GTDB lineage: Bacteria > Bacteroidota > Bacteroidia > Flavobacteriales > Flavobacteriaceae > Flavobacterium > Flavobacterium aquicola. The sequence continues at coordinate 16,899 of NZ_QUNI01000019.1, read as the reverse complement.
CGCTGAAGCGAATGGATGAACTGGAAACAGCAATTGACGAAATTCCAGAATTATCAAAACCTATTTCGGTTGTCAATTTGGTAAAATATTCCAAACAGGCTTATTATAATGGCAATCCAGAATATTACGAATTACCCAATTCACAGGAACAGGCTTTTATTTTGTCGTATGCCAAAAATGCTACCAAAAACGCTAAAGGCGACCTGATGAAAAGCTATGTAGATAAAACAGGACAATTTGCCCGAATTACTACTTTTATGCGTGATGACAATGGAGGTGTAATGCCGATAGTTGAAGCTGAAATTCGTAAAAAAGCTGAGAAAATTTTCCCGCCGGACAGATACAAAGTTACTATCACAGGAAAAGCATTTGTGTTCCAAAAAGGAACCGGCTACCTGCTGGATAATTTACTTTCGTCATTGGTTTTTGCATTTTTCCTAACGGCACTTTTAATTGGATTTATGTTCCGTTCTTTTAAAATGATTTTGGTTTCTATTATTCCTAATTTACTGCCGTTACTGTTAACTGCAGGAATTATGGGCTTTTTTGACATTCCGCTGAAGCCTTCAACAATATTGGTTTTCGGAATTGCTTTTGGACTTTCAGTCGATGATACCGTGCGGTTTTTGGCGCAATACCGAGAGGAATTAAAGAAAAACGACTGGAAAATCCGTAAATCTGTTTACGCAACTTTCAACGATGCTGGTTTGAGTATGTTCTATACTTCTATCGTATTGTTCTTTGGATTTTCGGTATTCATGCTTTCCAGTTTTGGAGGAACCATTGCCCTTGGCGGATTGGTTTCACTGACTTTATTATTCGGAATGCTGTCGAATTTGATGTTATTGCCAGCCTTGGTTTTAACCCTGAACAGAACTTTAGCAAACGAACAGGAATTTATAGAGCCTAAACTTGAAATACTAGAATTTACAGATGAAGAGATTGAAGATTTTGAGAAAAAATAAATTATAAAAACTACTACATTATAACCCTTCAAATAAAAAAATCTAGCTTCGGCTGGATTTTTTTATTTATTAACAGTTATCTGCATTTCTATGCTAATCTTTTAAAAAAAAATCCGTGTTAATCCGTGTCATCTGTGTGCCATTACTGCGTATAGTGATTGCACCCACCTGACAGGATCGTAAAAGACAGCGGACAGCAGAAAACTGCTCCAAAAAACACAATTCAAAAACATGAATACACCTCTCTGCAACACTAGAATTAAAACAAATCAACTATATTTGCAACAGAATTATAACAATAATTTCTTTAATTAAACTTCAGAAATTTAAAATCTAAAATTAAAATGAGACACACAAAAGTTAAAGACTTATTAAACAGCACAACGACTTTACAGGAAATTAATGCTAAAGGCTGGGTTAGAACTTTTAGGAACAATCAGTTTATTGCCCTGAATGACGGTTCAACGATTAATAATATACAATGTGTTGTCGATTTTGAAAATACTCCTGATGAAACTTTAAAGAGAATTACGACCGGAGCTGCGGTTTCGGTAACAGGAACTTTGGCTGAGAGCAAAGGTGCCGGTCAGAAATATGAAATTCAGGTTACTAAACTTGAAATCCTTGGAGATTCGGATGCAGAGAAATTCCCGATGCAGCCGAAAAAACATTCATTGGAATTCCTTCGTGAGAATGCACACTTACGTGTGCGTACGAATGCTTTTGGAGCGATTATGCGCGTGCGTTCGGTTTTATCGTATGCGGTGCACAGCTATTTTCAGCAAAAAGGTTTTGTTTATGTGAACACACCGATTATTACGGGTGCAGATGCAGAAGGTGCAGGCGAAATGTTTCAGGTGACTTCTTTGCCATTAGACAATCTGCCTAAAAATGAAGAAGGAAATATTGATTATAAAAAAGATTTCTTCGGAAAACATACCAACTTAACAGTTTCTGGACAATTAGAAGGCGAAACTTTTGCAATGGCTTTGGGACAGATTTATACTTTTGGACCAACATTCAGAGCCGAAAATTCGAATACTTCCCGGCACTTGGCCGAATTTTGGATGATTGAGCCGGAAGTTGCTTTCAATGATTTGAATGACAATATGGATCTTGCCGAAGATTTTATCCGATATGTGATTAAATATGTATTAGAAAAATGTCCAGATGATTTGAAATTCTTGGAAGGCCGTTTATTGGAAGAAGAAAAATCAAAACCACAGGCTGAAAGAAGCGAAATGGCTTTGCTTGAAAAACTGAATTTTGTACTGGAAAACAATTTCAAACGCGTTTCTTATACTGAAGCGATTGATATCCTTAGAGATTCTACTCCAAACAAAAAGAAAAAATTTCAGTACATCATTAACGAATGGGGCGCTGATTTACAATCGGAGCACGAACGTTATTTGGTGGAAAAACACTTTAAATCACCGGTAATTCTGTTTGATTATCCTGCCAATATCAAAGCTTTCTACATGCGTTTGAACGAAGACGGAAAAACAGTACGTGCGATGGATATTCTTTTCCCTGGAATTGGAGAAATCGTGGGCGGTTCACAAAGAGAAGAGCGTTTTGATGTTTTGGTCGAAAAAATGAAAGCTCTGGGAATTGATGAAGAAGAATTATGGTGGTACTTGGATACCCGCAGATTTGGATCGGCAGTTCACTCCGGTTTTGGACTTGGATTTGAAAGACTGGTGCTGTTTGTAACCGGAATGACAAACATTCGTGACGTAATTGCATTCCCAAGAACACCACAGAATGCTGAATTCTAAAAATAAATTAATGGTTGTCCGTTTTTAGCTAACAATTAAATGCATTGTTAAAAACTTTCAGTATAATAATATTTTTCAATTCTAAATTTAGAAAACTTATTTATATTTTCCTTTTATGACTATATATTTTGAAAATGATATTAAGAGCGATTGGGAAGGATATCAAAAACTAATTAATCTTGTTAATGATGCAAATCAAATTAAGGACCCTGAAATCATTTTTGACTTTTCAGGAGTAAAGTTTTTCGAAGCAAATTTATGTGCAGTTTTAGGAACAATTATTGAAATATTAGAAAAAAACCAAAAGAAAATAACTTTTATAAATTTCAATCCAGTAGTTGAAAAAATATTAAGGAAAAACGAATTTTTATGTAATTATGGTTTTGAAAAAGCCATTGATTACTATAATACAGTTGTAAAATACAGAAAGTTTATCCCGACCGATGATGAAGGATTCAATTCTTATATAAAAAATGAATTATTAAACAAAAAAGATTTCCCTTCACATAGTGAGAAACTTGGAAAAAAAATAATGCAAAATATATTTGAATTATATGAAAATGCAAGAACTCATGGAAAATGCAATTACATTCATACCTGTGGTCAATATTTTCCTCGATCCGAAGAAAAACAATTTAATATTACAATTGTTGATCGAGGAGTTAATATAAAAGAAAATGTAAATAGTTTTTTAAACATGACAATGTCAGGAAGCGAAACTATTTCATGGGCAATGCAAAAAGGTAACACAACTAAATCAGGAACAATACCTGGAGGTCTTGGTTTAGATATTATTTTCGAATTTATAAAACTCAACAATGGAAAGATTCAAATCATTTCTTCTGATGGCTTTTGGGAATATAAAAGAGGTATAATAGAAACCAAAAATTTAGAAAACCCTTTTCAGGGAACAATTGCTAATTTGAGATTTAATCTAAATGATAAATCTTATTATTCTTTGTCTGATGAACACTCCGATAACTGGGACTTTACTTTTTAATTTTATACTAAAATAAAAAACACTAATTTTGTTTAAACTTTTTAAAAAATGAGTACTATAATAATCCGAGAAATTATCAAAGGAGATATCGCTGTTTCTACAAGTGATGGAGACTTAGTATATAATTTAATCACTGATTATTTTAAAAATCATAAAACTGTTTCTATTGATTTTGAAGGGATATCAATAATGACTACAGCTTTCTTAAATGCCGCTATAGGTCAATTATATAGTAATCCTTCATACTCCGATGATTTTTTAAATAAACATTTACATTTAAAAAACGTGGCAAAAGAAGACAGGATACTTTTTAGTGAAGTCGTAAAAAGAGCTAAAGAATACTTCAGAGATAAAGACAGATTTGAAGATTCTACAAATTCAATAATAAATGGAGATTAAAATTAAAGACTTTTCTCCCAAATACAATCAAATGTTTTTTTTCGATAATAACATTTGGATGTTTTTATTTTCTCCTATTGGAAATTATGAAAAAAATAAGCAGTCTAGTATTTCTAATTTTTTAAGGTTACTGAAAACTACAAATTGCGATATTGTTCTTAACAGTCTTATTCTTTCTGAATTTTCAAATGCTAATTTAAGATTAGATTTTAATCTTTGGAAAAATGAAACAAATAACTTTACTGCAGATTATAAAAAAGATTACCTTTCATCAACAAGATATAAAGACACAGAAAAACTTATTGAAAGCTGTATTAATCAGATTTTGAAATTATCAGAACGCTTTTCAGATGATTTCAACAGAATTAACATTGAAAATGTTTTAATAAATTTTAAAACCATTGACTTCAACGATGCATATTACCTAGAATTATGCAGACAAAACAATTGGTTCTTTGTAAGTGATGATGGTGATTTTCAAAAAATAAACCATTCGGTAACTATTTTAAAACCTTAATAAAAATTCTAAAAATTTAAAATTGTTCAAAGTTTTTTAAATTTGTTTAAAACTCTGTAACTTTAAATATTTAAACAATATTAAACCTTTAATCCCTTAAGATTTCAAACACTCAATATGCTAAAGCAATTTTTAAATTTAAAAATATCTCAGAAATTATCTCCGCAGCAAATCCAGCTGATGAAGTTAATTCAGTTGCCTACGCAAGCATTTGAACAGCGTTTATTGGAAGAAATGAACGAAAATCCAGCATTGGAATCCGGAAAAGAGGACGACTATGAAAAAGACGAGTTCGACACCGAAGAATACGATGATTATGAAGATTCCGAAGCAGACAGAATAGATTCGGAAGACATTAACATAGACGAATATTTAAACAGCGACGACACTCCCGATTATAAAACACAAGCCAATAATTACAGTGATGACGATGAAACCAAAGAAACCCCTTTTGCGGCAGCGATAAGTTTTCATCAGGACCTCATCAATCAGTTAAATACTTTTATCCTAAATGATGAAGAGCGCGATATCGCCGAATTTTTGGTCGGAAGTATCGACGACACAGGATATATTCGAAGAAGCATTCCTGATTTAGTAGACGACATGGCTTTTACCCAAGGGCTTTATACTACAGAAAAACAAGTTGAAACAATTCTGAACATCATTCACGAACTGGAACCTACCGGCGTTGGAGCACGCGATCTGCAGGAATGTTTACTGCTGCAGCTCAAACATAAAACACCAACAGAATCTATTGATCTGGCAACTGCTATAATCGATCAGCATTTTGATGCTTTTGTGAGAAAGCATTATGATAAACTGGTGCAAAAACTAAATATTTCTAACGAACAGCTTAGAAATGCAATCCACGAAATCGAAAGACTCAATCCAAAACCTGGAGGATCTTTTTCGGGAAATACTAAAATCACCGAAAACATAGTCCCCGATTTTGCTATTCGTATCATTGACGGCGAGCTGGAACTTACCTTAAACGGACGGAATGCCCCTTCCCTGCATATTTCCAAAGATTATCAGGAAATGATGCAGACATACAAAGAGTCTAAGGATAAGTCAAGTTCCCAAAAAGATGCCGTACAGTTTATCAAGCAAAAATTAGACTCGGCAAAATGGTTTATTGATGCTATAAAACAGCGTCAGGATACTTTGTTTGTAACAATGAATGCCATTATGCATTATCAGAAAGATTATTTATTGGATGGAGACGAAACGCGTTTGAAACCAATGATTCTAAAAGATATTGCCGATATGATTGGACTGGATATATCAACCGTTTCTAGGGTTGCAAACAGCAAGTATGTCGAAACTCCGTATGGTACAAAACTGATAAAAGAATTCTTCTCTGAAGCCATGAAAAATGATCAGGGCGAAGATGTATCAACACTCGAAATCAAAAAGATTTTGCAGAATACTATCGAAGACGAAGACAAAAAGAATCCGCTGCCTGATGATCTTTTGGCTGAAATACTTAAGGAAAAAGGATATCCGATTGCAAGAAGAACCATAGCCAAATACCGTGAACAGCTGGAAATTCCAGTTGCCCGGATGAGGAAAAAACTGTAGTTCTGACTTGAATATCTTTACTTATTTTACAATTTTATTCTCTAGTAAAAATCAATATTTTTTTTCTAAACTCTATATAGAAATTTAGTTTTCGCCATAATCATAAATCCATTTTACAGACCTCCCAGTTTCAGAAAACCTGAAATTGGGAGGTTTTTTATAGCAGTATTTTCCTGTATTATCCATAGTAAAATCACTATAAATGATGACTGGCAAAAAATGGATAAATAGTAATATTACACCGCTTTAAATAAAATCAGATTTATGAAAACGAAATTACTTTCATTATTACTCTTATTAGCTGTTTCAAAAGGTTTTGCACAATATACCATTATTCCAGACACCAACTTCGAAGCCAAATTAATAGCTTTAGGAATTGATGATACCGCTGATGGACAGGTGCTGACCTCAAATATTAACACTTTGACACAAATAGACCTTTCGTCGAGCTCTATTACAAATATGACAGGAATTCAGGATTTTACAGCCTTGACTAATTTAAACTGTGAATACAATACTATAAACAATTTAGATATAAGTAAAAATGCAGCTTTGGATTATTTAAATTGCAATAATAATCAACTGACCGCTTTAGATATAAGTCAAAACCCATTATTGAGAATTTTATATTTCACGAATAATAGAATCAGCAGTATCGATCTGAGCGAAAAATTACTGCTAAGATACGTTATGTGCAATCAGAATAAAATAACCAGCTTGGACGTAAGCAAAAATAAAACGTTAGAATATTTGGACTGTTCAAGTAATAAACTAACCATTTTAGATGTAAGTCAAAATGCTGGACTGACGCAGCTTTACTGTAGAAACAATGAGCTTACTACCTTAAATTTAAAGAATGGAAAAAATTCTCTTCTAGTTCGATTTGAATATTATAATAATAAAAATCTTTCGTGTATTATCGTGGATGATGTGAATTATATGAACACTAACTGGCGAAATCCATATGGAATTACTCCATTTTTCTCCCCTTATGAATGTTCATTAGGTACTCAAATTCCTAATTCCCAATTTGAAGATAAATTAATTGCACTGGGCATTGATACCGATGGTAAAAACGGAATAGTATTAAATTCAAGTATCGGAACAGTAGCTTCATTAGATTTATCAAACAGTTCTATTGCCGATTTAACCGGAATTCAGGGATTTACTGCTTTAACAACTTTAAATGTGTCCAATAATTCATTAAATACCGTAGATCTTTCTAAAAATACATTTTTGAATACTTTAGACTGCTCTAATAATACCGCGCTAACCTGCATTCAGGTGGCAGATATAGCTGCAGCAGGAAATTGGAGTACTACCAAAGATGCCGCTGCTAATTTTAGTTTAGACTGTAATGCTTACACTATTATTCCGGATGCTAATTTTGAAGCCACATTAATTAAATTAAAAATTGATGATGTTGCCGACGGTAGAGTACAAACATCAAAAATAAATCAGGTGTGGACATTAGAAATCAATAATTCTCAAATTGTGGACTTAACAGGAATTCAGGATTTTACATCACTTACTAGTTTATATTGTGTTTATACGCAAATTACCAGCTTAGATTTAAGCAAAAATACAGCCTTGAAATCTTTGAACTGTTATGGCAATAAATTAACCAGTTTAGATTTGAGCAAAAATACGGTTTTGACTTCAGTAGACTGTTCTTCTAATAAACTTACCAGCTTAGATGTAACCCAAAATACAGCTTTGAAGTATTTGACTTGTAATTGGAATGAGCTCACGGCCTTAGATATAAGCCAAAATATTAACTTAGTCAGTTTGTCCTGTGGCAGAAATAGAATAAAAATTTTAGACGCAAGCAAAAATACATCTTTGTATTCTTTGTCATGTGATGTAAACAAACTGACCAATTTAAATATAAAAAACGGGTACAATACGAGTTTATCTTTAAGCTTTTCTGAAAATCCTGATCTTTCCTGTATTTCTGTGGATGATGTTGCCTATGCAGATACCAAGTGGGGAGATAATAAAAACGCAAACTCATATTTTACGACTTATGACTGTTCTGCAAGCACCGGAATTCCAGACCCTATATTCGAAGATAAACTTATTGCCCTTGGAATCGATACCGATGGAAAAAACGGACAGGTATTAAATTCAAGTATCGAAACACTAACAGCATTGGACGTTTCAAATACTTCAATAACTGATTTAAATGGAATTCAGGGATTTACTGCTTTAACGACTTTAAATTGTTCAAACAATTTATTAAACAAATTAGATGTTTCCAAAAATGGAGCTTTAACAGCATTAAACTGTTCAGGTAATGCATCTCTTACCTGCATTCAGGTTTCCGATATTACAGCTGCAAATAAATGGTCCATTACTAAAGATTCTAAAGCCAGTTTTGGATTAGATTGCCGCGACTATACACTTATTCCAGACACCAGCTTCGAAGCTAAATTAATCTCTTTGGGAATTGATGACATTGCTGATGGAAAAGTGCTCACTTCAAATGTCAATAAATTAAGAGAGTTAAGCATTTATGAAAGTTCTATTACTGATTTAACAGGAATTCAGGATTTTACAGCATTAGTTGATTTGACGTGTTATAATAATCAAATAACCAAATTAGATGTAAGCAAAAATACACAGCTGAAATACTTGTATTGCAGTGACAATAAAATAACTTCCTTAGATGTTAGTAAAAACACATTATTGCAAGTTTTATCATGCAGTAATAATCTAATAACCAGCTTAGACGTAAGCACCAACACAGTTTTAAGCAGTTTATACTGTAATGAAAATCAAATAACAAATCTAGACATAAGCAAAAACACTCTATTAGAAATTTTCAACTGCAGTTCTAACCAGATAACCAGTTTAGATGTAACCAAAAATATTGTACTGCGAAATTTCTATTGTAACAATAATAAATTAACCAGCTTAAATTTAAAAAACGGCAATAACACAAATTTCCAATTTATTGGTTTTTATAGCAACTCATCTCTTTCCTGCATTAATGTTGATGATGCCGATTATTCAAATACCAATTGGAGATTTAAAAAAGACGATACTGCTTTTTATACTGCTTATGAATGTTCGGTTGTTACAGGAATTCCAGACCCCGTATTCGAAGACAAACTCATTGCACTTGGGATTGATACTGATGGCAAAAATGGTAATGTTTTAAATTCAAGTATTGAAGCAGTAACATCACTAGACGTATCTAACAGCGCTATTGCTAATTTATCAGGAATACAAGGATTTACTGCTCTAACAACTTTAGAATGCAGTAAAAATACACTAACCACTTTGGATATAAGTAAAAACACTGCATTAACGACTTTGGGATGCAGTGAAAATCAATTAACGGCTTTAGATTTAAGTAAGAATACAGCTTTGACTGATTTGAATAATAACTCCAATCAATTAACAGCTTTAGACGTAAGCGGATGTGTATCATTAACAAAACTAAATGTATCTTCAAACAATTTGGCTGCTTTGGATGTAAGCAAAAACACAGCTTTGACTAATTTACAATCGAATTCAAATCAATTAATAAGTTTGGATGTCAGCAAAAATGTGGCTCTAACTAATTTGAATTGTTCTTCTAACCAGCTAACCGCCTTAGATGTCAGTGCTAATACAAATTTGACTGAATTGATTCTTTCAAACAATCCATTATTGAAGAGTCTCAATCTGAAAAATGGAAATAATTCCAAATTAAGTGAAGCCACAATTAGTTTTACAGATAATCCAAGCCTGAAATGTATTCAGGTAGATGACAAACTGAATGCCGATACTAATTGGGCAGCTAAAAAAGATGCTACGGCAAACTACAGTGAAGACTGCAACCCTTTTACTTCAATTCCAGATTCTAATTTTGAAGATAAATTAATCGCTTTGGGTATCGATACTGATGGTAAAAACGGAAAAGTTTTGATAGAAAGTATCAATACGGTTACAACACTCGATGTGAGTTCAGCTAATATCAGTGACTTAACAGGGATTCAGAAATTTATAGCATTGACCGCTTTGAATTGCTCCTCAAATAAGCTGATCAGTTTAGATATTAGTCAAAACATAGCATTGATCGATTTTAACTGCAGCTCTAATAATCTGACGAGTTTAAATTGCAAAAACGGCAGTAATACACAACTAGCCGCTTTTGAAGCCACAAATAATCCAAATTTAACCTGTATTCAGGTTGATGATGCAATTTTTGCCAATGAAAAGTGGACTGCTAAAAAAGACGTCGCTGCTAATTTTAATACCGATTGTGCTTCTTCAGATTTATACACTTATATTCCCGATCTTAATTTTGAAAATAAACTGATTGAATTAGCAATTGATTCAAGTCCTGCAGATGGTAAAGTTTTGACTTCAAATATCAATGCATTGACATCCTTAAACATTTCGGGTGCAGCTATTACTAACCTGAAAGGAATTGAAGCATTTTCGGCATTAACAAATTTAGAATGTAACGCAAATGAATTAACCAATTTAGACCTAAGCAAAAACACTGCGCTGACTGATCTGAACTGCAGTACTAACCAATTAAACAGCTTAGATTTAAGTAAGAATACAATTTTAACAAAATTAAATGCATCATCAAACCAGCTTACAGCTTTAGATCTAAGCAAAAACACCGCTTTGACTGATGTAGTTTTAAGTGCAAATCAATTAACAGTTTTAGATATAAGCAAGAATACGGTTTTAGTAAATTTAGGATGCAATTTCAATCAGCTGACTGGTTTGAATACTAGCAAAAACACAGCTTTAACAACTTTAAATTTAAATTCCAATCAGCTGACCACTTTGGATATCAGCAAAAACACAGCCTTGATTAATTTAAATTGTTCTTCTAATAAACTTACTGGTTTAGATGCTGGAAACAATATAAATTTAGAAGCATTGGTAATTTCTAATAATCCATTATTAGTTAGCCTCAATCTAAAAAACGGAAATAATTCCAAATTAAATGAAACCTCAATTAATTTTACAGATAATCCAAAGCTGAAATGTATTCAGGTTGATGATAAAATATTTGCAGATACTAATTGGGCAGATAAAAAAGACGGAACAGCAAATTATAATGAAGACTGCGATCCATTCACGGCAATTCCGGATTCTAATTTTGAAGACAAATTAATCGCTTTAGGCATCGATACGGATGGTAAAAACGGTAAAGTTTTAATAGAAAGCATCATTACAGTTACAGCACTAGATGTAAGTTCAAGCGATATTACTGACTTAACAGGAATTCAGAAATTTGAAGCATTAACTTCTTTGAATTGTTCATCTAATCAAATAACCACTTTAGATGTAAGCAAAAACAAGTTATTAACTGATTTGAATTGCAGTTCAAATAATTTGGCGAGTTTAAATTGTAAAAACACTAACAACTCTCAAATGTCTTCATTTAATGCTACAAACAACCCAAATCTGACCTGCATTCAGGTTGATAATGCGATTTATGCCCGTACAAACTGGACAGAGAAAAAAGATGCTGTTGCCAATTTTAATACCGATTGTGCCACTGCAGATTTATACACTTATATACCTGATCTTAATTTTGAGAATAAATTAATCGCATTAACAATTGATTCAAGTCCTGCAGATGGTAAAGTTTTGACTTCCAGCATCAATACATTGACATCCTTAAATGTATCGGATGCCAGTATTCCTAACTTAAAAGGGATTGAAGCATTTTCGGCATTAACAAATTTAGATTGCAGCGGAAATCAATTAATAGCTTTAGACCTTAGTAAAAATACAGCTTTGACTGATCTGAACTGCAGCTCAAACCAATTAAAAACTTTAGATTTAAGTAAAAACACAGCACTGTCAAATCTTAGTTTAAAAAACAACATGATCGAAAGTCTGGACATTACTCAGAATACAGAATTAACTTTTGTAGACTGCAGTAATAATACGCTGACAAGCCTGAATGTTGACAAAAACATTAAACTGACAAAATTGATTTGTCAAAACAATCAATTGTCTGCCTTAAATGTAAAAAACAATACAGCCTTGACCCTTTTGGATTTCAGCAAAAATCAGGTAACAAGTATTGACCTTACTAAAAATAAAGCTTTAACTCAGTTGTTTTGTGATTCAAATAAATTGCCATCATTAAACATCACACAAAATACCGCCCTAACCGAACTGAACTGTTCATCAAACCAGCTGACAAGCCTGAATTTAAAAAACGGAAACAATACCAATTTTAATTCTTCGGCTCTTCATCTTGAAAATAACCCGAATCTAGGCTGTATCAAAGTAGATAACAAAACTTACTCGGACACTAACTGGTCAGTCTTAAAAGACGCAACAGCCTTTTATGATCCCGACTGCGGATTAAGTCTGCCTTCAAACAATTTTATTGTAGAAACCAAAGGAGAATCATGTCTTGGCGAAAACAACGGCGAAATAAACATCACTGCATCTGAAACATTCCTATACACTGCCAGCATTAATGGGACGGAATATCCTTTTACAAATAACACTCTGTCTGTTACTAATCTGGCACCTAGAAATTATACCGTTTCCATTACTATTCCGGGGGAAACATTCGAACAAAACTTTAATATTATTATTGCAAAAGGCGCATCTATTACTGGAAAATCAAGCATAATATCCAAAAAAGTAAATATCCAGATTACCACTGGAACCGCTCCTTACACTGTTTTTGTGGACGGAATCGAGCAGTTTGAAACCAATGATCCGAACTTTTCACTTACTGCAAATGGAGGCAGTTTACTGGAAGTAAAAACAGCCAAAGCCTGCGAAGGAATCTATGCCGAAGATATTACCGGTTTGAATTTAATCATTTCGGCCTATCCGAATCCTACTTCCGGATCTTTTGAAATCGAACTGCCTGTTACCGATAAAGAAGCCACCATAGAAATAAATGCTACAAACGGCCGTGTAATCTCCAGCAAAAAATACAGTTTAGAAAATGGAACTGCTCAGTTAACTCTGGAAAACGAACCTAGCGGCGTTTATATCGCTAAAATCCACTTGGCAGGCTCCGTAAAGAATGTAAAAATTATAAAAAACTAAAAAAATGAAGAATTTTATATACCTGTCAATAATCGGTCTTTTAGCCATTTCCTGCGGTGGTGGCAGCGATGATTCTGAAACTGAAACTAAAAATACGGCTCCGACAGTTCCTGTACTGACCCTACCTCCTGATAATAAATTATGCGTAGACAATACCGTTAGTTTTGAATGGAATAAATCTACCGATACAAATAATGACAATATCACCTATAAAATAGAAATAGCCAAGGACAACCAATTTACTCAGATTATAGAAACAGCTGAAGGTACTTCAACTTCTACAGAACTGGAATTGGAAAAAAATACGGCTTACTACTGGAGAATCAAAGCGACGGATGACGAAGGGGTGTCCAGTGATTATTCCGCTGCTTACAAATTTTATACTGCCGGCGATGCCGAAGTGAATCACCTGCCTTTTTTGCCGGAATTGACAGCGCCAGAGATAAACGCTTCAGTAAATACTGCAACCGCTGCGCTGACATGGAATGCCACTGATGCTGATGCTGAAGATGTTCTCACTTATGAGGTTTATTTTGGCACCTCAAACCCTCCTAACGTAAAAATAAACGAAAACAATACCACAAAAACAGAAGAGGTAACTCTGGAACCTGCAACAGAATACTTCTGGAAAGTGGTCGTAAAAGATAATAAAGGCGGAGAAACCGTTGGACAAGTCTGGAGATTTAAAACCAATTAAAGCATAATCTTAGAAAATCTGCTCAAAAAACTGGTGTCTTTTTATATTAGAAGAGATTGTCTTACAAAGTGAAACAATCTCTTTTGTATTTATAGTAAATGAGTAAGCAAAAAAAGCTTCCCGCTAAAACCTGAAATATTTAAAATCAAACCATACAAATCTAAAAACAATATCATAAATTTGAATCAGAATTAAATCACTGCCTACTGAAATTCGATTCTATTTCCATTACTCAAAGATTCTTTGAATGCCGTTATGCCAAGAAAACCGCGATAAAACATTGACAGTTTTTGATCCGAAAGCATTGAAAAGAAGAAGACAGTAAGCATTAGAAGAAGTAATCTCAGAAATCATTGACAAAAAATATTATCTATAACTCATTTCTTCAAATCTGATTTTAAAATTGAAAAAGATACTTCCCATATTTTCTTATATATTTCATCCGCTTTTCACTCCTATACAAGCTTGTGTTTTCTATTTTTTATTCCACAATACAGATTTTAGCAACTCGCAGATTACTCCATTATTTTGGCAGATTTCTATTGTTACCATTATGGTTCCAATGGCATTATACTATTTGCTCCGTTTTACAGGAAAAGTGGATTCGATAATGATTGCCAATTTGGAACAGCGTAAAATACCGCTGGTGTTTCAAAGTTTTCTAATCATTTTGATACTCCGAAAAATCATTCCTTTAGAACTTTATCCAGAACTGCATTTTTTCTTTTTAGGCGCACTATTCAGTATATTATTTACACTTGGCCTGCTCTACGCCAAGTTCAAAGCCAGCCTTCATATGCTTGCCATTTCAGCATTAACAGTTTTTGTTTTTGGGCTTAATATTCACTTACAAATAGGAAGTGTATATCTTGTTCCTTTTTTATTAGTGATGAATGGTTTTGTAGCCACTTCGCGTTTGATAATGAAAGCACATACTCCAAACGAAATAATTATAGGAGTACTAATAGGAAGTATTCCTCAAATTGCTTTTCTATTTTTGTGGTTATAAAATATAGAAAACAACACCAAGACTCAAAGTGTTCATCGAAAGAGGTACCGAATCGATTTGAGCTGTGGATTTAAAAAAAGAATTCAGCCCATAATATACTTGTAAATTAAAGGCACTATATCCCATTGAGATATAAACTCCATAAAGCAATTCTTCAAAATCTTTGTTTCCTTTTATCACAATTTTTTGCACTCCATCATCAAAAACGGATTTATCATACAATAAATAGCTGACTTTAAAACCGCCATATAATCTAAAAAACTGATAGCTCTCTGGTGTTGAAGTACGCCATCTAAATTCGAGCGGTAATTCTACCCGAAACTGTTCGAATCTGTTTTTATCAAAATCCACATCGGATTCAATTATACTATAAACAGGGCTATTACTAGTTCCAGTAATTGCCATGTTATGAAGATAATTGTTAAATGTAAAACCAATTCCAGGTGCTATAGCAAAAGTTCTTTTTTTATTTAATGGAAAATCTCTTAGAAAACCTGCACTAAAACCAAATGATATTTTTTCTTGTGAAAGACCTTCTGGTTTTTTTACAATTGAATTATAATTAAGTCCCGCATAAAACTGATCTTCTCTGTAAAGACTGTCAATCTTGACATACAGTGTATCTATTGAAAATGTCTTCTCTTGAGAAAACCCTTTGAAAACTAATAAAAAAAGAAAACAACCAAGAAATAATCGCATCATTACTTTAAATTTAAATGAATAGCCAAGAATGCAGAGCCTGTCAAAATTCATTGCTTAAACATAACTGCTTACAAATATCATAAAAAAAATGCTGACCTCATTTAAGATTAGGTGTTTTCTTCTGCAGTGAATAATTACATAACACATTTGGCACAAATAAATTGTTTCAATAAATTTTAAACTTTTTCTCTAACCTTTTAACTAGCTTTATAACTGCATAATTTGAACATGGCTTTTTACAAACAAAAAATAGAAATAGTACAAAACCAAAATTGCTTTTTTAACGTAAATTTTGTTTAAACCGAGAAACTTAATTCATAAAATTATGAAAGCACCAGCCAAACAAATAATTATTATTTTAGTATCACTATTACTTACCAGCTGTACCGCCGAAGAAACAGCTCCAAAAGCTGCTGTTGTACCTAAGCCGTCTGTTACACCGCCCACAGTACCTACAGTTCCTATTTCAAATTCAATAAAATATTTAGCATTAGGTGACAGCTATACAATTGGCCAAAGCGTATGCGAAACCTGCAGGTATCCTGAACAGCTCAAAACAAATTTAAAAACAATTTATCCGAAGAGTGATTTTTCGTTAAAAGTAATTGCTGTGACAGGTTGGACAACCACAAATTTGATTTCTGCCGTCAAAACTCAAAACCCAGATTCAGATTATGATTTGGTAACGCTTTTAATCGGAGTGAATAATCAGTATCAGCATTTAGACTTTGTGGTATACGAAAAAGAATTTCCCGAATTATTAAACAAAGCCATAATGCTTGCAAAAGGCAATAACAAAAATGTTATCGTGCTTTCAATACCAGATTACGCTTACACTTCATATGCTAAAAATTTCGCGGAAACGGAAAAAGCAAAAATATCTACAGAAATAGATCAATACAATAATTTTGCAGAAAGCTTTTGTAGCACCAAAAACGTAAAGTTCATTTCCATTACAGATATAACACGGCAAGGGCTGACCAATACTAATCTTGTCGCTTCAGATGGTTTACATCCTTCTGAAACTGCCTATAAATTATTTGTAGAAAGAATGGTTCCCAATGTAAAAACAGCACTTCAGGATTAATATTTTTTCACACTTCGTATAAATAATAAAAACTAAACCACTCTGCACTGAAAGTGCAGAGGTTTGTTTTACGAGGGACTGAAAGTCCCTCATTTTTTCATTCGAGAATGAAATTTGAATTATCAT
>NZ_QUNI01000018.1 GCF_003385115.1 Flavobacterium aquicola | reverse complement strand
TTGCTGATGATGCTGTGTTATCCAGAAAATCGATTGCCGAAGTCTACAAAGGTGATATGAAGATTAAAAACCATAATGTGGCAGAAGTTAATTAACCGAAACTGCATTTTCATTAAAGGAATTTTGAGAAAACAGCTCTTTTTGGGCTGTTTTTTTTGTTATAAATCCTTGAAATAAATCGGGAATACTGTTGTGAAAATGTATCTGCATGAGGGATGGAAATGGCATCCTTTTCTTTTCCTTCTTTAGGAAAAGAAAAGATATAATGAACAGCCCGGCCCTTGGGGCATGCCATATTGAAAGAATATGCATGAAAATGGAATTGGAACTTTTCGTTTTCTTTCGTCTTTAGAAAAAGTATAAAATATTATGCAAAGTCTGATCCTTTGGTCTGCAAAAGAAAATAATATACAGAGTTTTTTTTGTTTACTTACGATTTTGAGGTTTCTAATTTTCGATGTAAATAATCCGAATAGTATCCTGATAGTATTAAGGTAATAACAGTGGTTATCCCAAAGAAAGGATTAATATTAATTAATGAATCTTCTGAATTGACAACTACAAATGATCCATAACCTAGATATCCATAGATTGATGATAAAAGAGCGAACATCGATGCCAGGATTGATACTCCTCTTATTCTAAAACGAAATGTAGCCCATAATAATATTAAAATGAAAAGATACTGATCGCTTGGGTGGTCAAAAGCAACTAATACGCATACCAATACTGTGGATAGTCCTAGCAAAACGGCTTCTAAAAGTGATGTTGCAATAATTTTTATATGATGACGATAAAACCACGATATTAAGAAAGGAGTTATAAGTATAGTGCCGATTAAATCGCCTTTCCACAGAGTTATCCAATTGTATACAAAGTGGTTTGGGGTACTTAATCCCCAAAATGAAATAGCAGACACACATAATACAGAGCATATGCCACAATATAAAACACTTATTCCTAAAAAGACTATAACTGAAAACCCTGTCTTTAGAGGATATTCGCCTTTGTTTACTAAATTAATTAAATAAGCGCTGATAGTCACTCCAATAGCTACTCCAGTAGCTACAGATGCTGAAGATAGAATAGTTTCCAGTACTGATTTATCAAGCATTTGACAAACATCCCAAAAGGAAAACATATTAGCGACAAATGATCCAATCCAAACTCCGCCTATAGCTTTGCGTCCAACAATTAATACAGCTGCAAGTGCAAATCCAACATCAGGAAAAATTGGAGAGAGATTGTCAGGCGAAACAGTTATTCTAAAGCTCAAGAACGCAAGCGCATTGAAGGTGAAAGCAACCAAAATAATTTTGAACAATGAAGATTTTAAAAAAAATGGAGTGTAATAATCGTTTGTATCTAATCTGTACATAATCAGCGTTTTTTATTATTGTTTTTTGGTAAAATATGCGAATTAATTTAACAAATTTAGTATTTAAATTTTAAATGGTTTTTTTTTTGAAATTTAATTTTGTGTCTGACCTTGTTTTTTTATCTATTAAGCAAACGAAATATAATTGGCTGGATTCTTAAAAATAACACAAAAAAAAGAGACTACCGTTTTGGATAGTCTCTTTTGAATTTTTCTCAATTATTTTTACATCGTAAAAGGGAATATTATTCCGTTTTGTGTGTAGGTAGCATCTTTGTCACAATCACCGTTTCCATAATCTATAGTACCGCTTAAAAGAGTGCTTTCTACTTTTATTTTTCCTTTTGAAACATAATCACATGAATAATTTTTGACTAATGTTTCTAAAATGGTTAAAGTAATCTGACCACCATTCTGCTTGCTAACAGTATGATTTCCATCAATCATTTCATATGTATTGTCTTGTAAAACCAGCGGAGTTGAAACTCCTGCAGTTTGTTTGACAGTATGTGTACCTGAGTTAAAATATACTTCACCTTTAGAATCAGTAAATATTCCATTGGTTACTGTTCTTGTCCATTGTGGAGTATTTGAACTTACAGTTGTATTTTTGTATTCAATTTTTCCTTCTACTTTGTTGCCGTTTACATAATAGTTTTCTCTTTCAATAAGCATAGTACTTCCCGTTTCAGTAATAATGTTTGAAAAAGTAATTTTTAATTTACCTTTTCTTGTAATACCATTTGTAGTGCAGCCATCTCCAAAATCCACAGTATATATTTTCGGGAAATTAGATCCTGATTCTGTAGTAATAACAGCACAAGTTGTAGTTTTTCCTATTTGCTTAGCTGTCAATTTTTCGAATGATATTTCAGTTCCCATTTTAACATCTAATTCATTAACTAGATCAATAGAAACAGAGGCTACAATTGGGCTATTATCTGTTGCTGCCAACGAATCTTCTTTAGTGCAGGAAACGAATGAAAATAATGTAATTACAAGAGCAGATAATAAGAATGAACGGTTTTTCATAAATTTAATTTTTGGTTAAGTTTTTATAAGGGTAGCCAAATTTATTATTTTATGTGAACTAATTATTGACAAGACTGTTAAATTTTTAACATATCATCTCTATTTGTATTTATTAAATTATAAATCTGACAAATTAAAGTAAGTAATCTTTTGTTGAAGTTTAAACTTATATTTTGGTTTAACAGTAAAGCAGATTATTTATAATTTTAAAATAGCAATGAAATGCGATTAATGTGTTTTGAAATAAGTAGAAACTTCTGGCAACTCAGCTAAATCAAGTTCTAATTCAGTTGCGCCATTATCTGCAAATGCTCCTACGGTAAAAGATCCGTAGCTGTAAAAATTGAGTTCTGCAGATTGTTTGTCAATTTTTACAAGTTTGAATGGAGGATTGCCAAAGGTATTATGCAAGGCAAATAATATGTATTCTCCATCTTTTAGTGGATTATTTTTTGGATCTGTAGATATTACTTGTAATTTAATCTGGTACAATCCTTTTGTTTCTTCGGTTACAGCCGCTTTTAATTCTCGCTCGTTGTTGACTGCTTTTGACTGCCATTGCCCTTTTTGAGGATCCTCATGATTAAGAACTAATCCTTTATGCAGTTTTATTTTGGCTTCATCTATCATTTTATCAATATCTGACTTTATGTTTTCTTTGCCTTTTTTAATTTCATCAGATGTAATTATTTTTTGGACAACCGTTTCAAAATTAGTATTTGACATTGAAGTTTCATTTACTTTAGTCATCAGCGATTTTGTCAATTGTTCTTTTTCTTGAACTAAGCTCTGAGTCTGGATAATCTTTTTATCTTTCTGCTGAATTTCCTCTTTTACTTCATTAATTTTTTCATTGGCCATTTCGAGTTCTTTGCGAATCAAATTATCATCGGCATATTTATATTTATTTGATAAAACAAGGCGCATGTAATTGTATCCAATGTATAATCCTAAAAAGCCAAAATAAATTACGATTCCAATACTGTATACATTTAGCAGCTGTCCATCATATTTGGACGATGCTTTTACATATTCTCCTAGTGAAATCAAGAAGCCGGGAATTTCTTTGAGATTTACTAAACCTAGGCCTACGATTATTTTGGTTAACCAATCTGAAATTTCTACTAAACTATTATTTAGAGAATAATCACTTTCTTTTTCATTGTTACGTTTAGGCATGCCAAAAAGAGTTCCCAGAAAAAAAGAACTGATAAAAGCGGCTATGCCAAGGATGATTCCAATAAAAAGAATCTTGCTTCCCATTTCGGGAATTGTGATGGGAAAACCAATTACTGGAACCATTCCTAAAAAAAGGCCCATGTATAATGTGATTAAGATGGAAGTTTCAGCTTCTTTTACTGTTTTTTTTTCTTTCTTTAATTCTGTTTCATTTTGACTTTTGTTGTTTGACATATCTGTTAGGTTTAGATTAGTATCGTCTCAAATCAGTAATAGAATTAGTTTGTGAACTTATTTTTAATAAAGAAAATTTGAATTTCCGAGAGTGAAACAGCAATGTAGCGTCTCTTCTCTCTTAAATAATAGAATTATTTTATTTTATTATTTCTTAAAATTAATCAAAAAATGAATATGAAATAGTGGTAAGTGTTTGTTTTTGAGTAATATATTTATTGGTTTTTATTGGCCGTTTTAAAATCACAGTGATCAAAAACAAAAAACCCTGCAAATACTAATTTGCAGGGTCATTGTCATTAACTCTAAGTATTATCCTCAGAATTATTTTATCAGTTCAAAACTTCTTTTTACGAAAGCAGTCAACGCTTCCCCTTTCAATAAATTCTGAGATAATTTAGCCAAGTCCAAAGCTTGTTTTACCAAGTTTTCCTGAGCCGATTTATCAGAATTGTTTAAGATGCTTGTAGCCAAATCGGAGTTAGTATTAACAACCAAATTGTACATTTCCGGCATATTACCCATTCCGAACATGCCGCCTCCGCCTGTTTGACTCATTTCTTTCATTCTGCGTATAAATTCTGGCTGCGTGATAATGAATGGAGCCGCTTCGCTGTCTAAAGCTTCAAGCTGTACAGTGTAAGTCTGTTTAGGAACGATAGTTTCAAGAACTGTTTTTAGACTTGCCTGCTCTTCATCTGATAATTTAGAAATTGAAGTTTCTTCTTTTTTGATTAAATTATCAATATGGTCAGAATCGACACGAACAAACTGCATACCGCTGTTGTCTCCTTCAATTTTTTGAATTAAGTGCGAGATGATTGGAGAGTCTAGTAATAAAACTTCGTATCCTTTGTCTTTTGCAATTTCGATATAAGAATGTTGCGCTTCCTTATTTCCAGCGTATAAAACAACAAGTTTTCCGTCTTTATCAGTTTGTTTCTCTTTGATTTTTTCTTTTAATTCTTCAAGGGTGAAATAAGTATTATCAACTGTTGGATATAATACAAATGCTCCAGCTTTTTCATAGAATTTATCCTCAGAAAGCATTCCGTATTCTAGAACGATTTTGATGTCATTCCATTTTTGTTCGAAATCAGCTCTGTTTTCATTGAATAAAGATTTCAATTTATCAGCCACTTTACGGGTGATGTAGTTTGAAATTTTCTTAACTGCACCATCAGCTTGTAATCCTGAACGAGAAACATTCAAAGGAATATCCGGAGAATCAACGACACCGCGAAGCATCATCAGGAATTCGGGAACAATTCCTTCTACATTATCTGTTACATATACTTGGTTTTGGTACAATTGGATTTTGTCTTTCTGAATCTGCATATCAGAACCCAATTTTGGGAAATACAAAATACCAGTTAAATTAAATGGGTAATCTACATTTAAATGAATATGAAACAATGGCTCTTCGAACTGCATTGGGTACATTTCGCGGTAGAAATTTTTATAGTCCTCATCCGATAAATCAGCTGGCTGTTTAGTCCAAGCTGGATTAGGATTGTTTACAATATTATCTACTTCGATAGTTTCGGCAGTAAAATCTTCTGGAGCATCTTCCGGTTTTGGAAGTGTTTCTTTTTTGGTCCCAAATTTAATTGGAATAGGCATGAACTTATTGTATTTACTCAATAAACCAGAGATTTTGAATTCTTCCAAGAACTCTAATGAATCTTCGGCAATGTGCAGAATAATTTCAGTACCTCTAGTCGTTTTGTCAGCTGGTTCCAATGTGAATTCTGGGCTTCCGTCGCAAGTCCAGTGTGCTGCTGGTTCGTCTTTGTATGATTTGGTGATGATTTCTACTTTTTCTGCAACCATAAAGGCAGAATAGAAACCTAGTCCAAAGTGACCAATGATTCCTGAATCTTTGGCAGAATCTTTGTATTTATCCAAGAATTCTTCAGCACCCGAAAAAGCAACCTGATTGATGTATTTTTCTACTTCATCAGCAGTCATCCCTAATCCTTGATCGATAATGTGGATTTTTTTGCCTTCCTTGTCAATTTTAACTTCAATAATTGGATTACCATATTCAACATTGGCTTCTCCAATACTGGTTAGATGTTTTAATTTTAAAGTTGCATCCGTTCCGTTAGAAATTAATTCACGCAGGAAAATCTCGTGATCACTGTATAAGAATTTCTTGATTAAGGGAAAGATGTTTTCAACCGAAACATTAATTTTACCTGTTGTCATATTTTTTTATATTATTAATGGTTTTACAATCGGGAAAGTAACTTTCAAATAGAATACCAAATACTATAAAAGTGACAAATTGTCGTAAGTGAAATGTTTAAATACTTTTTGCAGGCTGGTTAAAATGTCTTTTCACGCACCTCATTTCTCAAATCCGCTGCAATAGCTTTAGCAGCAGTCTTGTCGATTACTCTGCTGTTATTTTTGAAGATTTAAAGATCTCCACCCATTTTTCTTGAGATTTTGGTGTTATCTCTTTTTGGTAAGTTGACCATAAACTGCAATATAATTCATTTTTTCCTTGAATAACATACCAAATTTGAGATTCACTTGAGTATTCGATTTTGAGGATAAACCAAGGATGTTTAGCTTTTTCATCCTTCTCAATTACTGTTCTTTTTGCTGTCTGTGCATATTTTAGCGGTTGAAATAATTCTTCCATTTTCTTTTCTATGGGCACATACATAGAACCACGACAAATATATGTTGTTGCAATTTCGCTGCAATTAGCAATAGTTTCTTTGCCTTTTAATGATACTATCATTGTTGTTGTTTGTTCGGCATTATTTTGCTGGTCAACTATATGCCAGCCTTCTTCTTTTGGCCAGTTAATTGTAAATGTTTCCGTGTTTGAATTTGACTGGGCATTACTATTGTTACATAATAAAAATGCAAATAGAACAATAATTTTGAATTGACTTTTCATTGATTTTGAGTTAGAGTAAAATTTATTTTTCTTCCAATCGTATTTATTCGTATTAGTTTTTACGAGTTAGAGACAGCATATTTATTTTAGTTCATTATATTTTTCAAAAAACATCGTCAATTTTGCCTCATCAATTTCAAAATTATCTTTAATGACATTATTTTCACAAAGAGCAAATATTATTTCTTGACGGCCAATAATTTTTTCGTTAGAGAACTTTTTTCCAGAAGTAATAAAAGTAATTATACTTGAAAATTTTCCGTTTCCGTGTGAAGTTATACTTCCTTTGATTAATTCTTTTCCATCAAGATTTGAAATTAGAAAATCATTTCCGTTTCGGCTATAGTTATAAGCTGTTTTGTTGTTCAGGATAATTTTGTCAGCTTTCAATTCTATAGCAGTAATAATCTGATCTTCTTTTGATTCTTGAGCTGTTAAGTTCGCGAAGGATAAAATAAAAATTGAAAGTAATAATATTCTTTTCATAAGTTATATATTCTGTTTTTAAGTTATTTATTTCTTTATTAAATCGGGAATATTGTAGTTAATGTCTTTGGATTTGCTAAATCATCCAAATACAAAACCATCATTCCATTAAGCCAATTGCCCAAATCCGTTGTAGTAGCTGTGTCTTTATATTTTAATGAATCTTGCTGCAGTACAATTATCTGGATCTCCAAATTCAATAAAGATTGTAAGTTTTCCATTTTGAGAAAAAATTTTCCAGAAGCTAACAGTATTATTTGATTCAGATTCTAAGCTAAAAATCATTTTTGTTATTATTTCGTTAGCATCCGATTTCTGTGGGAATTTCCAAGTTCCGTTTGCTTTATCAATTATTCTTTCACCATGCAAGAAATCATTAAAAACCGCAGTTGGAATATTTGTTATCTCAATCTGTCCGTTTTTCTTTATTGATAGTTTACTGTTTGAATTCTTCAGTTCTGGAATTAATTTTTTTGTCCAATCATCAAGTTCATAGTTGCCAATTAATTCTTTTTTTGAAACTTTATTATCCAAATCAGTTAAGCCCGCTGTAGAGCTACAAGGAATTAATGTACAACTCGACATGAATATCACAGCGATAATTATTAATACTATTTTTAATTTCATACCGTTTTTTTTTTTGATATAGCTGACAATGTTCTCGCGCTACAAGCAGTTTGGGATTAAAGATGCCCATTCTTCGGGTTTGCCAAATCATTCAAATACAAAACCATCTTTCCATTAAACCCAATACCCAAATCCGTTGTAGTGGCTGTTAGCAGGCGTTGTTTTTTATTCGTTTGTTTTAAAACCTGCACCAAAAATTTTTTCAGTGTCTGTCACTTCATCTGAAAAATCTACTGTTATTTTTTCAGGGTCTAAATTTGAATAGTGTAAAATAAAATATTTTCCAATTTTGCTTTCGTAGTTTGGTGGACACTGTCCATAGTTTTCCTTATAAACTTTTCCATTTACATAATACTTGAAATAACTACTTGAAGTTTTTGGAAATTCTTTACAAGAAACAAACTGACAAACTGTTGTCATTCTGTTTTTATTAATTTCTTTTTTATATAGGTAACCTATGACAAATAAAGATATTAAACCTAAAATGAATATAAATAATAGGTATTTATATATTGTTTTTTTCATAATCTCATTTTCGGCTACAATGCCTGCTAACGTTCTGGTACTACAGCGGGTTTGTTACTAAATTAAGCCCATTCTTCGGATTTGCCAAATCATTCAAATACAAAACCATATTTAAATTAAGCCAATTGCCCAAATCCGTTGTAGTAGCTGTTATGCACCGTTTTTTTACAACGCTATTAAAGTCCAGTTTTCAGGAAATTTTTTTTCGACAACTGCTTGTCTGAATCCTTCTGGATTTATTTCGGATTTATCTTCAAAATAAACGACAGCATAGAAGAACTTATATTCAGGATCTCCGACATAGCTGTCAGCATCTGTTTTGATTTGATCAAGATAGTTTGAGATTCCTACGCCTTTTCTAATATACTTATATTCTACCGCAGAACTAATTTCGGGAATTAATATATCAGGATGATAAGTGGTGAATTTTTTTATAAATCTAGCTTTACCTAAACTTCTCATGGTTGGATAAACTATTTCTACAAACCATTTAATAGGTGTATATATGGAAGTTTCATTAGTTACTTTCGATTTTGTTTTTGCCAATATTGGATTGGTATTCTCTAAAATTTGTTTAAGCTTATTTACTTCAAGTTTTTCAAAATAGTCAATATTGAATTCTTGGAATGAACGTAAAAATTCTCTAAATTCATCGTGAATTATCATTGATGGCTCATCATCAGTATATAATGGTCCTCGACTTTTACATACTATTTTTTGATCATTTATTATTAGTTGAAATTTATCAATAAACATTTTATAATAAAGTGGAACATTTTTCAATTCAAGAAATAGGCAAATTTTATAAAACAGTGCTCGAGTTCCATAAAATAGCCAAGTTGTTTTATCTTCTCTTTCATAATTAAAATGTAATTGCCCATTTGTATCTTCATAATATTCTTCATCATTTCCAGGATAAACATAAACTTCCCAAAATGTTACTTCTAACTTGTGTAATTGGGTGGATATCTCTTTAGATAAAACTTGTATTTCTTCTTTTCTGTCTGTCAATGTAGTTCTGTTTTTTAAAATGGTGCATAACTATCTTATATACGAAACAAACATTCATATAAACACCCAAAACCGGATGGCTTAACGAAAATTCGTCTCACGTTATTCTTTTCTCAAATATAGAAAATAATAGTTACAAACCTACAAAACGTAATTTTTGTTCATTACAGCTGTTTTTACGCTCCGCCCAGTAAAATAGGGCAGTAGAAGAAAAAATAATGCCCTGATACGAGCTTCGGAATGCCTGATGCATGCTTCGGAACGCCTGAAATATACTTCTGAACGCCTGATACAATCTTCGGAATGCCTGATGCGGTCTTCTGAATGATAAATTTGGTCATCTGAAAAGTAATTTTGCACATCTGAATGCTACAATTTAGCTTCTTAGTGCTTTTCGCTTGGTTCTGAACGCTTTGGATTTATATAAAGTAGTACTTTTTTTATATTTAATGTAAAACATATTGATATTTTGATACATTTGTAAGTATTAACTTTTAAATATAAAATTATAATTATGAAAAAACCGTCAGTAGTTAGGTCGTACAATTTCTCAGATGCTACTTTGGTTTCGAAGGCCAAAGAAAAAATTGCTTTTATGCGTCGCGATGCTGCCTCTTTTACCCCGTTTGGGATTACGGCTGCCTTAGTAACCAGTTTGGAAACGGCTGTGAATGTGTTCTCCAATACCATTACCGATGTTGAGGCGGTAAGCGACCAAACGGGAGTTACCGTTGCGAAAGATGCTAAAGCCGATCAGCTAAAGGTTGCGATACGAGCAGTAATGTCACGTGCGGAGCGAAAGTATACGGTGGGATCTGCTAAATATAAAAAATTTGGCACTCAGGCACTCTCACAACAATCGGATTCTGAGCTGGTGACTATTTCCAAAAGAGTAGTGCGTGTAGGGACATTATTATTAGCTGAATTGGCACCAAATGGTTTAACAGCAGCCATGCTTACAGCTATTACTAAATTATGTAATGAGTTTGAAGTGCTGATGATCGACCTTCAGTTAAAAATTGCGGATCGAGATATAACGCAGGAAGACCGTGTAGAAGCGGGTAATATAATTTACAAAACGCTGATGAGCTACACCACAACAGGACTCAGCATCTGGGAAACCAGCGATGTGGCCAAGTACAATGATTATGTTATTTATAATACCGTGACCGGAGAGACTCCAGAGGTGGCCGCACCTCCCGTAGTTTAACAGCATTTAACGAAATGAGAGCACTGAGTAATTAGTGCTTTTTTTATTTTATAAGGTGATGCAGTACAGCAGCTTGTCTTTTAAACCTGCCTTTGGCTTGTTATAAAAATACCATATTGCTGGAGACCGCCGTAAGCAAATTATATAAATAAAAAAATAATTTTGAACGAATTTCATACGTATCTTTGTAATCAAATTAATCTTAAAATTAAAAAAATGAGAAAAATTCTTTTGATATGCACTATGGCCATTTTGGTTTTTGCATGTAAGTCTGGGTCTACAGCTCCCACTACTCCCGAGCCAGTATCTAATGCCCCTGCAACAAAATTAGATAAGACTTCGCAAGTAGGAATAAAAGGAGATTGGCAGGTTGTTAGCGTGAGCTATCCGGGATCTGAGTATATAAAAGTGAATTCTTTTAATATCGCCGATTCAAAATGTTTCGTGGGAAGTACTTGGCATTTTATTTCCAATAATAATAAAGGAAATGTGACGTTAAATAGTCCAAACTGTACTGCTTTTACTTCGGCAATTACTTGGTATATTAATAAAGAAGGGCAGTTTGTCTTGAAAATATTAGACGAAGGATTGAAATCCAAAAAAGTAAAAACAGGTTTTGTTCTTGCCGTAAGAAATCAATCAGAAACTTCATTTGAATTGGTTGATAAAATAAGCGTAGGTAACAATCCAACAGATGTTGTTTACCATTTCCAAAAAGTTAACTAATACATAAATACAAAAAAGATGAGAAAGATTGCAATTATAGGATTATGCGGATTATGCATGCTGAGCATGGTGTTTACAGGATGTGAGGCTACAAAAAACGCGAATAATACTCAAAAAGGTGCCGGAATTGGTGTTGTTGCCGGAGGAGTTATCGGAGCAATTATCGGAAACAATACTAAACTTGGAACTGCTGCCGGTGCTGCTATTGGTGCTGCTGTAGGAGGAGGAACTGGAGCCTTGATTGGGAACAGTATGGATAAACAAGCCCGTGAAATCGATCAGGCACTTCCTGGTGCAGATGTGGAAAGAGTAGGAGAAGGAATTCACTTGACTCTTAACGAAAATGCAGTTCGTTTTGATGTAAACAAAGCTACATTGACTGCTCAGGCCAAAGCTAACTTAGATAAACTAATCCCGGTATTTAATTCGTATGCCGATACTAATATCGAGATTTTTGGATATACAGATTCTACAGGAAAAGCAGATTATAATTTAACGCTTTCGCAAAAAAGAGCCGAATCTGTAAAAACATATCTGGTATCAAAAGGACTTGCAGCAAGCCGTTTTAAAACATCAGGTTATGGAATTGCCGACCCTATTGCATCTAATGATACTAAAGAAGGACAAAGCCAAAACCGTCGTGTAGAATTTGCAATTACTGCAAATGCTAAAATGATCGAAGATGCTAAAAAGAAACAATAGTCATTAAGTTACAATGTTAAAAAAACTGCTTTATTATAAAGCAGTTTTTTTTTGGATATAAATGAATTATAACCTTATTTTTTTTGGACAAAGAAACTATCTTTGTTATCCTAAATTTTAATAGTACAGAATGCTTCAAGTTCAAAATATTTCATTCGGCTATACCGAAAAAATCATTATTCAGAATGTTGACTTCACCGTTGCCAAAGGACAGAATATTGCACTTATTGGCGAAAGTGGCTGCGGGAAAAGCACCCTTTTAAAACTGATTTATGGCATGTACGACTTAAATCAAGGGCGTATTATATATGACGATACGGAGGTTCGAGGCCCTAAATACAATCTGATTCCCGGAATGCCATTTATGAAATATCTGGCACAGGATTTTGATCTAATGCCTTATGAAACCGTATCCGAAAATATTGGAAAGTTTCTTTCTAATGGTTTTCTGCCATTAAAAAAACTGCGCATACAGGAATTATTAGAAATGGTCGAAATGACAGAATTTGCTAATGTCAAAGCAAAGCTGTTGAGTGGCGGACAGCAGCAGCGTGTAGCTCTGGCCAGAGTCTTGGCTTTGGAACCAGAAGTGCTGTTACTCGATGAACCTTTCAGCCATATTGATAATTTTAGAAAAAATGCACTCCGCAGAAATCTTTTTGCTTATTTAAAGAAAAAAGAAATCACCTGTTTCATAGCGACTCACGACAGTACTGATGCTCTTTCTTTCTCTGATGAAACTATTGTTTTGTACCAA
The DNA here is from genome assembly GCF_003385115.1 of Flavobacterium aquicola. Classification (GTDB taxonomy): domain Bacteria; phylum Bacteroidota; class Bacteroidia; order Flavobacteriales; family Flavobacteriaceae; genus Flavobacterium; species Flavobacterium aquicola. The sequence goes on along the minus strand of NZ_QUNI01000018.1, from coordinate 46,119 downwards.
GGCCGAATTATGGAAAAAGGCCCTTCTGCTGATGTTTATAAATATCCGCTGAATAAATATGTTGCTTCCCTTTTTGGAGAAGTGAATGAATTGAAATTATCGCAGCTAATGCCGATTGAAGGAGAAGATGAGATTGTTTTATTATACCCGCATCAGCTGAAAGTCGATACGCAGGGTTCTATAAAAGCAGTAGTTAAAGAATCATTTTTTAAAGGAAGCCGTTTCTTGATAAAAGCGGTTTTCGACAGAAGAGTCATTTTCTTTGAGCATGAAACCGCGTTAGAATTTAATCAGGAAGTAATATTGAGGATTATTTAATCTATAGAAAATAGTTTTGGAATAAAACTGCTGATGTCGAAAAAAACACGATATTGTGAACGTCTTTTTTAAAAGATGTTTAAATTGCGAGTTCTATTTTTAATAAAATAACAAAGTATGTATCATTCAAAAATAACAGGATTAGGATATTATGTCCCAGATAATGTAGTGACCAATGATGATTTGTCCAAAATCATTGATACTAATGACGAATGGATTCAAGAGAGAACAGGGATTCAGGAAAGGAGACACATCATTCGAGGTGAAGATACTACTACTTCAATGGGAGTTAAGGCGGCCAAAATTGCGATAGAGCGTTCGGGTGTTGTTCCCGAAGATATAGATTTTGTCATATTTGCAACATTAAGCCCCGATTATTACTTTCCTGGACCAGGCGTTTTGGTACAGCGCGATTTAGGTTTAAGAACCGTTGGAGCACTGGATGTGAGAAATCAATGTTCGGGTTTTGTATATGCCATTTCAGTTGCTGACCAGTATATCAAGACAGGAATGTATAAAAATATACTAGTAATTGGTTCCGAAGTTCATTCTACAGGTTTGGATATGACAACACGGGGCAGAGGAGTTTCAGTTATTTTTGGAGATGGAGCAGGAGCGGCTGTTTTGAGCAGGGAAGAAGATCTGTCGAAAGGTATTTTGTCTACACATTTGCATTCAGAAGGAATTCATGCTGAAGAGTTAGCTTTGACTGCGCCGGGAATGGGCGCGCGATGGGTAACAGATATTATTGCCGATAATAATCCAGATGACGAAAGTTATTTTCCTTATATGAATGGACAATTTGTGTTTAAAAATGCAGTGGTTCGTTTTGCCGAAGTTATCAATGAAGGATTGGAAGCCAATAATCTGCAGGTTTCCGATATCGATATGCTGATTCCGCATCAGGCAAATTTGAGAATTTCGCAGTTTATACAAAAGAAATTCGGTCTGGAAGACAATCAGGTGTTCAATAATATTCAGAAATATGGAAACACAACTGCTGCGTCTATTCCGATTGCCTTGACGGAAGCTTGGGAACAAGGGAAGATAAAATCAGGGGATACTGTAGTTTTAGCTGCTTTCGGGAGTGGATTTACCTGGGCGAGCGCGATTATAAAATGGTAGTTTTTTGTCAGTAATCTGATGATTTTTAAATATAAAGAAACCCCAGAGTTGGCATTCTCTGGGGTTTCTTCTTTTGTAACCAATTCTACTATTAAAACTAATTTTTAGAAACCACCGCTTCCTTGGGTTTCGTTTTTATCTCTTGTTTTTCTTTGAATCGCTTTATTTTTTCCTGTTCCAAAACGGTAATTGAACCCTAAATAAGCCGTTTGGCTTTCCCAATGAAATTCTCCGGTTTGTACTTTTGGTTTTGTAGCATCAAATGCAAAATGCATGCTGTCGAATAGATCACTTACTCTCGCCGTTATAGTTCCGCTGCCTTTCATTACTGTAAGACTGGAACCTGCATCGACTCTCCACATAGGTTTTCTCAGGAATTGTAAACTTAAATCTTCTCCGCGGTACATACCAGTTAATTGAAAACGTAAATTTTTATTAGCTTTAAAAGTGTTGCTGATACGGGAATTGAACGTCGTAACATTTACTTCTATATAATCGGTTTCTACGTAACCTTTGGTTTTTTTGTTGTACATGTCAAAGCTGATATTGGCAGTGTACCATTTTGTAAAATCAAGATTTCCCGAAAGTTCCACTCCATAAGCGTTGTTGTCGCCTATATTGGCATACGATAAAATTTGTCTTTCGGTATTGTTTGGATTTTCAAAAACTGTTCTTGAAATTTCGTCATTAATCTGACGGTAAAAAACGCCCGAAGTAATGGAACCTATTTTAGTTTTTCTAGTATAATTCAGCTCTACCGAATTTGTGAATTGAGGGGACAAATTAGGGTTTCCTTCGGAATCTATCAAAGGCGTGCTCCATTGGCGTATTGGATTTACTTGATCTATACTGGGTCTGTCCACACGCTTTGAAACGCTAAAATTGAAAGAGTCATTGTCGGTTGGCGTGTAGGTTACAAATCCAGAAGGATATACAGTGAATAAATCATCATCAAAAGTTCCGTCAGCTTCGTTCACTTTTTTGAATAATGCATCGGCCGTGTATTTTTCAAAACGGGCACCCACTTGAGCATTCCATTTTTTCCATTGTTTGGCAATGGTAGTATAGGCTGAATAAATTTTTCTGTCGTAATTAAAATTGGAATTATAGGCGCCGTCTTTCAGAAAATTATTTTTGGTGTTTTCAATACGGGTTTCCAGCCCAGCTTCCAGTTTAATAGTTTCGGTCAAAGGATTTACGTAATCCAGATTGAGTAAAATATTCTCACCTTTATTAGTTATGTCGTTTAATGCTGGAGGATTAGTGAATGAACTGTTTTCTTCGTTGTCATTATTGCTGTAATTGCCTTCAAATTCAAGAGTGTGTCCTTCTTTTTTGAAATTTTTCTTGTAATCAAGATTATAGGTTTGCGTGTAGTTGCTGTTTTTGCTGTCAAATAATTGATTGATACGTTTTGGAAGGTTAGGATCCGAAAGATTTGGAAAATCTACAATGACTTCTGAATGTCCTTTTTCATTGTTAATATTTTGAGTTGTATAAACAGAAATAGTATTTGAATCATTTAAATAAAAATCAAGTCCCACTTTGGCTAAATGAGAAGTGTTATCATCAGTGAAATCAAATTTTTGAAAGTTCTCTTGAATCCCATTGTCATCAAACGTTTCTATTTGTCCGTGATTGTGATGTTTTCCGTTAGTTAAACCATAATTACCATACATATTTACTTTTCCATTACGGTAATTCATGTCAAATGAAGAATTTGATTTTGGTGTTTCTCCAATGGTAACTCCTGTGTTTGCGCTTCCGTTAAAACCAATTTTAGCATTTTTGTTCAAAACAATATTGATAATTCCGCTCATTCCTTCCGGATTGTACTTAGCTGATGGATTTGTAATTAATTCAACTTGTTTGATCGAAGTTGCCGGAATCTGCTGTAATAGCTGGGAAGCACTTACTGTGGTAGGCTTTCCGTCCACAAATACCCTTACATTTGAATTTCCTCTAAGACTCACCGCGTTGGTCTGCGGATCTACGCTCACAGAAGGAATATTGTTCAGAATTTCGGAAGCAGTTGCTCCTGCGCTAAGCAAATCCTTGCCTACGTTGATTACTTTCCTGTCTGTTTTTTGCTCGATTAACGAATGCTCTTTGACGATATCAACCGATTGAAGTTCCGTTATATCTTCTTCTAAAGCAATTTCTATTCTTGAATTTTTCTGAGAAGTACTCAATTCAAAAGAAGAAGTATATTTTTTGAAACCAATAAATTCTACTTCTAAAGTGTATTTTTTTAATTCTAAATTTTTAATTAAAAATTCTCCTTTGTCATCTGCAACAATCCCATTTACGATTTTCACACCATCTTTTACAACAATAGAAGCGTATGGAATTGGCTGCTTAGTTGTTTTGTTTATTATTTTTCCGGAAATGATTCCGGCGTTTTCTGCTTGTGCGATTCCTATAAAACATAATAGGAACAGTACTAATAGTTTAGTCTTCATAATTTAATTATTGATTGATTATTTTGATTGATGATTTGCAAATAAGACTGTTTTGTCTTCGTTTTGTAACAGTTTTTTTGAAAAAAAATAATAAAAAAAAATATTTTTATGATTATCTCTTCAAAGAAAAATGTGATTTGAAAACTTTTGGAATTCCTTTTTGGGTGTATTCTACTGTAAACCAATAGTCGCTGGAAGGTAGCGGCTGTCCATTATATATTCCGTCCCATCCTTCGGCTGCAGGAGTTATTCTTTTAATAAGTTTTCCATATCGGTCAAAAATGGATATAACAGCATCTGGATTTGATAAAATTAAATCAGGAATATTCCAGGTGTCATTGTAACTATCACCATTTGGAGTGAAAAATTTGGGGTAATTTATTATTTCAGCAGTGAGAGGAGCGGGACTGCAATGCCCGTCTTTATCTCTAGCTGTAATAGTGTGTTCGCCAGAACTTACATTGATAAACATATTGCTGTCTTGGAAAGACCAGTCATCTAGCTGGTATTCGTAGTTTCCGGAACCAGCTCCTAATACATTTACTGTAATATAATTTGTGTTTTCGAATGCATCACTGTAGATAATTTCTATATAAGGAGCATATTTAGTGACTTTGGCTGTAGTTGTATTGATGCAATTGGTAGCGGTATTTGTTACTTTTAATCCGTAATCTCCAATTTGATTAGTTGTTATGGAAGGTGTACTGCCACCATATGGATTTCCGTCAAGAGTCCAGTCAAATAAGTAATTTGTTCCTGTAAGATGCGTGTCTAAAGTCGCCGAATTTAAAGAAGTACCAGATTTATAATCCTCGCAAATAAAATATTCCGGTTTTAATTGAGGATTAGGCAATGGATTGACAATCAGTTTTACTTCAACAGTATCAAAGCAGGAAGCTGTCACTCGGTTATTGGTTACTTTAATCCAGATACTGTCTGTAAATGTATTGTCATTTTGATAGGCTGCGGGATTACTGATGGGAATCGCATTTACATCATTTGCTGCAGCCAATGATGTATAATAAGTAAATGTAAAATCAGAATCGGGTGTTTGGCCGTTTAATACTTGATTTCTGATGGCTGATGCAGTTAAATCGAATTCGGAAATGCCATCGTTTATTCCAAAGGTATCACAGGTTTCTAAAGGATTTACCGGATTAGCAACTGGTCTGGGAGCAATAACGAGACTAAATGGATTTTCATCGTTGCAATTTAACCGATCACCGGTTTCATAGTAAATATAGTATACCGGTTTAGCAGTTGCAGGTGTTAGAACAGTGCCAAAAGGTATTATATTTCCCCCGCCCAAAGGACCGCCGGGTGCATCATAATAAAAATTATTTGCAGAGGGCAGGGCTGGAAATGTGAAGCTGTCGCAATATGATAATTGTGCAGGAATTGGATCGGCTTCAACACCATTTATAAAAATGTCAAAAAAGTTTTCTGTATAACATGATGGATCGTTTGGATGTGCTTTATAAATATAGATTCTATTATCCTTACTGATAACAGTCCCCGAAGCTATAGGATTGATTCCGTTAGGATCATCAAAATAATTTCCATTAGTCAGCGGAGTTAAGGTATAGGAGTCACATTGATCTACATTTGATCTGGAATCTATAATTGGTTTTTTATTAATGGTAATGAGCCACGGTTTTTCATTGTAACAGCCTGTAAGTGTTACAGATGGTTTATAAATATATATAGTTGAAGTCGAGGTTATGATATCCGCATTTGGAATTAGTTTTACATTTCCGGCGGTTATAGGTCCTCCGGGTAAGGTGTAATATTCTCCTCCTTCGATTTGGGGAGGTATTACAAAACTGGAACAGGCGGTTACATTTGCAGGAGTTGTTAAAAAAGGTGCATTTATTGTAATAGTAAAAAAATCATCATTTGCACAGCCAGCTCCAGGAACATAGGTATAAATAGTAGTTGTCTGTGTTATCAGTCCGGGAGGAATGATATTTCCGCCGCCGTTAGGTGCATCGCGATATTCGCCAACAGGAGATGGCTCAAGCTCATACGAAACACATTCGTTTAAATTAGTAAAACCTAATGTGTTAATGTATACCGTAAAAATGGTATCTGGTGTTCTGCATCCATTATTTTCTGCAAAAACATGTAAAGTTGTGGTCGTTGTTATGGGAGAAACTGCGGGAGTGTATACCTCTGTTGCTGCATTGTACGTATAATAATCTCCCACTGCTAATGGAGGTAAAGTATAAGAAGAACAATTAAGAACATTTGCAATTGGGGCAATTTTTGGAGTTATGTTTATGGTTGTATTAAATTGGCTTTCAAGAATACAGGGATTGGCTAAATCTGTCGAGGTAAAATAGGTATAGATAGTCGATATGCCAGCGGAAATTATTGATGTTCCGGCAGCAAGTTCTTTCCCTCCTCCGCTTGGACCTCCAGGCAATGTAAAATAACGGATGCCATATTGAGTTTGTGGTAATTTATAGCTGTCACAGGCTTTTACATCTTTGGGTTTTAGATTTTGCGGTTTAACAATTTTAATTAAAAAACTACTTTCAAAAATACAATTAGGTGTACCTCCTGTTTCGGTATAAAGATAAACGGTTTGGTCTGTCGTAATCACATCGCCAGCATTTAATATTGGTAATCCTTTGTTGGGACCTGAATAGTAATTACCTGGATTTACAAGTGGAGGTAAGGAATAGCCATTGCAGACATACTGATCGGAAGTATGATCAACTGTAGGAGTTGGTATAATAATTAAGTCAAAACCAGCAGTACTGAAACAAGCGGGGTCAGTAATGGTTTGTACTCTTGTATACAGCGTTGTATTTCCAGTGGTGAAAGGGACCGAAGTATCTATCGAATTAAGTCCTGCATAGGCATCAGTTTGATTGATATAATAAGAAACCTTATATATGCTTGAGGATTGTCCTCCCAATATTATATTTGTTAGGGACTCAATGTCAAAATCAGCTGTATTTGAGTCTGGGACAGTTTCACAAAGGCGAATAGTTCCTGGACTGTTGGCGCGGGGTGGAGCAGTATATGCTAATTGAAAACTTTTCGAGATGAAACAATCTGTGGATGTATTTTTAATTCTTATCCAAATTACAGCTGGTAAATCAGCTGTATTGATTGTATAACTATTTGGAAGCGGATTAATATTTGCAGTGGCTTCTGCCAAAGAAGAATGGTAACTTATTTGAGTTTCAGGTATGGTTACAATAGGATTGTTCAAAGACAAGTCAAAAGTATAATTGGCTTGACCAGAATTACATTTAAATAAATTGACAGGATCAGGAGTTATTATTGGGCTGTAATATTCAACAGTTATAAAATCACTAGTGACGGGGCAGTTGGTTGCAATAATAGAGTAGGTAAGTCCATAAATACCTGCTTGATTTACTGTTAAATCTGGAGTATTACCGCCAATTGGATTTCCGTTAAATGTCCAGGCAAAAGAATAAGCAGCGGGATTTAAACCTGAACTTAGGGTGTGTACACTGTTTGGGCAAATTGCATTATGGGCAGCAACAGTAAGATCTTGTCCTAAAACATCTTGCCCTACATTGAAGCTGTTTGCTCCTAGAAATATAGCGGAATCAGCTTGATTGTCTTTTCTGTCAGCAATTACCAGCTTAATATGATAAGGTATATTAGGCACTAAAGTAGTTGATGAAGCACTCATAGAAACTGTTTGTCCATTAAAATTTGTAGCCGAACCAGCAGCTTCAGAACCGCCGTTAAATGATCCGAAATAATTTGGATTTTCTGAGGAGCACGAAGAATTATATAATGAATTGCGGATAGTTACTACAGAAATTGGAGTAGTGGTGTTAGGCACAACTGCAAGATTTGTAGTTACTCCAGTTGATTTATTGGTTAGTAAAAAAGCAAAAGCATCTGAAAATTGACATTGAAAATTACCATATTCTTCGGAAGCGAATATAAAGTTAAAGTCAAAATTGGAAGAAAAAGGTACAAAATCAAATTCTAACACTGTTGCATTTGTAGAATTCATTGTAATTCCTTCGGCCAAAAGCGCAGCTTCTAGATCGGTATCGCCAATCCATGCTGTATTGCCATCATTGAGCTGGCTATTATTTGGGCCAGCTGCATTTGCAGCATTTCCAGTACTTAAGATTACACCATTTTTTAGCGGAAAGGATGGATTAGTATTTGTAAAATATCCAATCCCATTTGATGAGTTAAAATTATTTGTATTACCAGTTCTCCAAGAAATGTTATCTACAGGAATACACTCTTTGTTTACCAAAATATTAGTTACTAATTCTGGGACAGTATAGGTGTTCGTATCTATTGTAATAGATTGCGAATAGCATTCTACTCCAATAATTAAAATTAAAATAAGTATACTTTTTTTCATGATGAAAATAGTTGTACTAATAAAACAGAAACAATAAAGGCTGAGTTTACGTACGAATACAATTCTCAAATAGATTTGTATCTCGTTACGACATAAAATAATTTAGGAAGTGGGGTAAACTATTTTCGCGTGATCACCAAATAAAACGTTAATAGAGGGAGTATTATTTCCTATAAATATACAAACTATTTTCTTATGAAATCCTTATATTTGCACACTTAAAAAATCAAGCACAAAATGTCATTACCTAATATTCTTACCCCGTCGATAGAAAAAGCAATTCAGACTTTGTTTGACGTAACCATTGATAAAATTGAGTTTCAAGCTACGCGCAAAGAGTTTGAAGGCGATATCACAATGGTTATTTTTCCATTATTGAAAGTGGTAAAAAGCAATCCTGTAGAATTAGGAAACAAAATTGGAAACTATTTAGTAGAAAATGTTTCTGAAGTTGCCCGTTTTAATGTGGTTTCAGGATTTTTGAATATTGTGATTGCCGACAGCTATTATCTGAATTTCTTCAATGGAATCAGAAGCACTGACAAATTCGGATTTGTAACGCCTTCGGCAAATGATAAAGCGGTGATGGTGGAGTATTCTTCGCCAAATACCAATAAACCTTTGCATTTAGGACACGTTCGTAATAATCTTTTAGGATATTCTGTAGCCGAAATTATTAAAGCTTCTGGTAAAAAAGTATATAAAACCCAAATCATCAACGACAGAGGAATTCATATCTGCAAGTCAATGCTGGCTTGGCAAAAATTTGGAAAGGGAGAAACTCCAGAATCTACAGGTTTAAAAGGAGATAAATTGGTTGGTAATTATTATGTAGCTTTTGATAAAGCGTATAAAGAGCAAATCAATCAATTAATTTCAGAAGGAAAAACTGAGGATGAAGCCAAAAAGCAAGCGCCAATCATTCTTGAAGCACAACAAATGCTTTTGGATTGGGAAAGCGGAAAACCTGAAGTTATTGATCTTTGGAAAAAAATGAACCAATGGGTTTATGACGGTTTTGGAACAACATATAAAAATCTTGGAGTAAATTTCGACAGCTATTATTACGAAAGCAATACTTATTTATTAGGAAAAGATGTGGTTCAGGTAGGATTGGATAAAGGGATTTTTGAAAAAGATCCAGACGGTTCGGTTTGGATTGATTTGACTGACGAAGGATTGGATCGTAAAATCGTTTTGCGTTCTGATGGAACTGCGGTTTATATGACACAGGATATTGGAACTGCAATCCAGCGTGTAAAAGATATGCCGGATGTTGGCGGAATGGTTTATACCGTAGGGAACGAACAGGATTATCACTTTAAAGTTTTGTTTTTGATCCTTAAAAAATTAGGTTTTGACTGGGCTTCTAATCTCTTCCATTTATCATACGGAATGGTGGATTTGCCTTCTGGGAAAATGAAATCGAGAGAGGGAACTGTTGTTGATGCCGATGATTTGATGAATGAAATGACCAGCACAGCTCAAAAAATTTCTGAAGATTTAGGAAAATTAGATGGCTATTCTGCTGAGGAAAAAGCAAAGTTATTCAATACAATTGGTCTTGGAGCGCTTAAATATTATATTTTGAAAGTCGATCCAAAAAAACGAATCCTTTTTAATCCAGAAGAATCGGTTGATTTTGCAGGAAATACAGGGCCTTTCATTCAATATACTTACGCCAGAATTCAGTCTATTTTAAGAAAAGCTGATTTTGATTTGAATGCAGGATCAGGAGTTGTGGAAATGCACGAAAAAGAAAAAGAACTTATAAAACAGCTTGAGTTGTTTCCAGAGGTAATTCAGAATGCAGCTAACAATCATAGTCCGGCTCTAATTGCAAACTATACGTATGACTTGGTTCGTGAATACAATTCTTTTTATCAAGCCGTTTCCATACTTGGTGAAACTGATTTGGCTAAAAAAACATTCAGAGTACAGTTGTCCAAAAAAGTGGCAGATGTTATTGCAGATTCCTTTAGTTTACTTGGAATTAATGTACCAGAGAGAATGTAATTTTTTTAAAAATAATAAAATAAAGAAGGCTGTCTATATTTGTTAGACAGCCTCTTTTTTATTTGGTAGGGATGGGGGAATTTTGGTTTAATTGTAGAATCATTGCAATTTTTAATTCATTGCTAATTCATTGCTTGTTTTAACAATTTTGTCTGTTAAGCAAATTTGTATATTTTGAGTTTGATTTTCTTTTTTAAGTTTCAAATGGTATGTTTTTTTTATTATAGCTCCTTTTTGTTGAGAGTATTCAAACTTACTTTTTGTAATTGTCCATTCAGGATACCACATACAGACAAAACGCATTATTTCTCTTGGTAATTCTGCATTTGCATATTTTTCGTTAACCCGTACTAATACTCCGTTTTGATTGTAAGTTGCCACTAAAAAACCTTTTTCATTTTCTAAAGTCACTAAATACTCGTCGAAATTTCTGCACTCATTATTATCTACTTTGTATGAAATGAATTCGTTTTGAGTGTTTCTGATAACTGCATCAGGATTATTATCTGGAATGTATTTTGAAACATTTTTAGTGTATGAAACCAATACTTCTGGTAATACTTTCATTTTTATAGTTTCTTCTTTTTTATCAGCTGTTTTTTGGTCTTGTGAATACGCTGCAGAAAAGAAGCTTAAGCAAAGGGAGAAGGTGATAATTGTTCTCATGATTTTGTGTTTTTTATATTGTTTTTTTAATGATTTTTATGCTTTTATTTTATAGTATAAATGTACCTTTATTTTCGAAATAGTAAAAATATTTTTTTATTAATTTTTTAAAATATTAAATATTTTTTTGTTAATAATATAATTTACTGTACTTTTTTTATTTTTAAATTAAATTATATTTAATATTTTAACATTAACACGTTGTTTTGAAAGCTTCTTTCGGTAAACTGTAAAACATACGAAAACGTTTGATGGAAATTAATGCTAAAAGCGTAAAATCGGACTTAATTATCAGTCAAAAAACATGAAAAAAACATGAAAAAAACAGTCTAAAATTGTACAAAATAGGATATATTAAAATATATGTTTTTATGCCGCTTTTGTAGTAATTTGGAATTCCTTAAATTCGGCTTTTCATGGCAAATTAAATTTTACGAGATACTTCTAAAACAAAAAATCCGTCCTGTTTTATAAAAAACGGGACGGATTAATTTTATGTGCTGCAGTCTAAATCAATTTGAGATTATCTTATAATTGATTTCCATAGGTTTTAGAATTCTATCTTCACTGACACAATCTACCAAAAAGCGTAATTCCTCCAATTCTTTTCTGTTTAGCAGAATGATGAAGTTGGACTGTAAAGTCGGAATTGGAATTTTCTTTTCATAAATGGAGTATTTATATTCCCTTTCCCAATAATCAATGTCAATCTGATCAATATAATTGGCAAAACTGGTCATTTCGATGCCGCTTAAATCAAATGTCAGATTATTGAACAGCAGCTGATACATCTCTCTATGCTGACAAAATAACAAAATGCCATTTGAGGTCCGGTTTAATACTTTTAGATTGCACATAAGCGTAATTCTTAAATTATGATTTGATTACGAAAGAATCAATGATTGCGTCGACTTCAGCTTGAGTTGCAGTTGGTTTCAAATCAAATAAAAGAGAAAAAAGCGATTTCTTGTTTACTTTATTCTGAAGCGATAAATCTTTATTGCCTGCATATACTTTTTCCCATTTGCTTCTCACTTTTTCCCAAACTTCTTTATTGTTTTTCCACCAGTTTTGTGCCAATAAACATTTGCTGTCTTCCACTTTGGTATAAACGTCAAATCCTTTTTCTTCGGCTAATAAATAGTCTTTCCCGCTTTCGTCTCTTACCAGCTTTTGATTATCCTGCTCATGATTCCAGCCAGTTGCTGTGATTTCATGAATGTTTCTTCTTTTAAGAACGTTGTAATCATTACGTTTAGTGTGTTCTCTTCTTGGAAGTGGTGCATCTGCGGCATTCAGCCAATAATTTTTCCCGTCAATGTGAGCCCAGCTGGAAGAACCTTCGTATCGAGGACTGTCATCTACTTGATATACTTTTTGGGACCATTGTCCTTTTACGTTTTTGGCTGTCAGTTTGTTGAATTTCCAGGTATTATCCTTGTAAAAAGAATATAAATCGGTGTTTTCATAAAGCCAATCTTGTCTCCAGTGTTTTACAATGTCATTTTCTCCGGTTCCAACAATTAACAAATGCTGTAATACTACTTTGTTAGGTTTGTCTTCCAATAATTCTATCCATTCAAGAGCCGTTTCATGTTTGGTTTCTGATGGTTTGTAGCTTGCTGAATCCTTTGGATATTTGAAAGTTTCGGTAAAATTGAATTTTACTTCATAACAGCCACACATCGATTTGATTGCTTTGATGTCTTCTTTTTTTGTGTTTTGGCTAAATCCAATAAGGCTTGTAATGCCCATTAATACTGTTAGATAAGTCTTTTTTGTGATCATAATTGAGTTTTTATTTTAAAAAAAATTTTGACAAATATATTAAATTTATTTAGAATAAATAAAAATAACTATATATTTGCATTGATTATTAAGACTAAATAAAAATAATGAAATATAGAATTACTCTTTTTTCTACTCTCCTTTTTTATCAAATTTCTTTCGCCCAAGAAAAGAAAAAAGATAGTATTCAAACTAATGAATTGTTAGAGGTTATGGTGGTTACAGGAACAAGAACAGAGAGAGTTCTTTCGTCATTGCCGTTACCGATGACCATAATTACATCTGCTGAAATTGCCAAGACAGGTGTAACAAGATTAAACGAAATTTTAAGCGAGCAAACTGGAATTATCCTGATTCCGGATGAAAGTGGTTTTGAAGGAATTCAGATGCAGGGTTTAGATTCGGCTTACACTATGGTTTTGATTGATGGTGTGCCTTTGGTAGGAAGAAGTGCCGGAGTTCTGGATTTGTCAAGAGTTTCTGTTGGAAATATTGAAAGAATCGAGATTGTAAAAGGTGCTTCATCTGCTTTGTATGGTTCCGAAGCCATGGGCGGTGTGATTAATGTAATTACAAAAAAACCGAAAAAAGACATATTTTCGGGCAGTCTTTCTTATAGATATGCAACTTTCAATACCAATGATGCTAATGCTAATTTTCTATGGAAAAAGAAAAAGTTTTCGGCTAATTTATTCGCCAATTATTATTCGTCAGATGGATATGATTTAGATAAAAGTACTCCTTTAAAAAATCTTGAAAATTTTTATAATTACACCATTCAGCCCAAATTATATTATGATTTTTCAGAAAATCTAAAACTAATTGTGAGCAATCGTTTCTATAACCAGAAGATGGATAACGTTGCTATAATTGATGCTGGAAATTACAAAGGCGATGCCACAGAAAATGAATGGAATTCCCAAGTAAAATTGGAACACAAATGGAATTCTAAATTTTATTCTGAATATGAATTATATGCTACCAATTATAAAAATGATTCGTTTTTGAATGATGAGAACGATGTGCTTTATGATAAAGCCTACTATAATCAATGGCTTTTTCGACCTGAAGTCAGAACAACTTTTTCGATAAAAAATAACAAACTAACGGCAGGAGTTGGGATGAATTATGAAACTTTGGATAGAACCTATTTTAGTAAAAATGTAGAATTTACTTCTGAATATGTTTTTGTTCAATACGATTGGAATCCAAGCGAAAAGTGGAATATTCTTGCGGGATTTCGATATGATAATCACAGTGAATACGCATCTCAGTTTAGTCCAAAATTAGCCGTAAATTATAAAATTAATTCTGATTTTTCTCTAAAAGGATCTGTTGGTTACGGTTACAAAGCACCCGATTTCCGCCAGTTGTATTTTGATTTTTCGAATCCTTCTGTTGGATATACCGTTTTGGGTTATAATGTTGCCGAAGATCGTTTGAATCAATTGGATGCTGAAGGTCAAATTTTGAAAAGAGTAGATGGAATTAATTTTGATACTCCATTGGAAGCCGAAAGTGCAATTAATGTCAACTTTGGAACATTTTTCAAAAGAAACAAACTGAAAATAGATGCAAATGCTTTTTACAATTCGATAAGTAATTTGATTGATACGAGAGTAGTAGCTCAAAAAACGAATAGTCAGAACGTTTTTAGTTATTTCAATGTCAGCGAAGTCTTTACTTATGGGTTAGAATTTAATTCGGCTTATAATTTTACCAATGAATTTTCAGTGTCATTAAGTTATCAATATTTGACTGCGAAAGACAAATCGGTTGTCGATAATTTTGAGAATTATCAATACATACGAAACTCCGAACTGCAAACCATTAAAATCAATAAATCGGATTATTTCGGATTGTATAATCGTTCAAAACATACTGCCAATATCAAATTTGCTTACACAATCCCGAAAATAAAAACCGACATCAATCTGCGTGTTTTTTACCGAAGCAAATACGGTTTGTATGACACCAATGGAAATCAAATCTTGGACAAATACGACACTTTTGTAGATGATTATTTTACGGCCAACTTATCGGTTTCAAAATGCATAACAGACAAAATATTATTTCAGGCTGGAGCCAACAATTTACTTGATTATACCGATCCGAGTCAAATTCCAAACCTTTCCGGAAGACAGCTTTTTGCACGAATTCAATATAATTTTTAATCAACCTTTATTTTAAACACTTTTACAATGAAAACAAATTTTTTAAAACTTTCGATTTTAGCATTAATACTTTTTATCACATCTTGCAGTAATGATGATGATAATAATGAAACAACACCGGCTGTTGTAACTCAAAAAGTTTCTAATCTTTCTGCACCTCAGACAGGCGGACAGGGACAGCCAGTTGGCGGTGAATTTACAAAATTCAGTTTCTCTGAAAACAAAGTGGTAACTAATGATAATTGGGATATTGCTTTTCGTGGGACCGCAATTATTGTAAATGGAGGAGCTAAATACAATGCTGCCGATGCAGGTGAACCAGCGAGAACAGGATCAGGATCAGTAAGTTCTGTTTCTGGAACATTTGCTAGTGTAACAACATTTCCAGTAGCAACTACTTTTAAAGCAGATGGTGCTTCAGCTTATGCAATTCCTACAGGAAGCGGAAATGGTTGGTATTCGTATAATTCAACGACACACATTATTTCGGCTATTGCTGGAAAAGTATTTGTTGTAAAAACGCATGATGGCAAGTATGCAAAATTCGAAATCTTAAGTTATTATAAAGATGCGCCTGCAACACCAGATGCCACATCTTTGTCGCCTTATTATACTTTTAATTTTGCATATCAAGCGAATAGCACGACAACATTTTAAGATGAATTAGTTTGTAAGTTAGTTAGTTTTTTTTTTGGAGAAGAGAGGCTGTTCTAAAAGACAGCCTTTTTTTTGATATACTGGCCACAGAATCCTAGCCGTTTTTAATAAAATTGAATTAGAATCTTTTTATGTAAAAAAAATAAGGAGAGATCGTCTCAAGGTATTGACGGTCTCTCCTTTTGGTTAATAAAGGTTAGTTGGTTTTTTTAAGTTTCTTGATTTACAGCAATTTTTAATTCATTGCTAATTCTTCTAAGTTGGCTATTTTAATCTCTCCTATTGAACTTACTAATATGTTTTGAGTTTTGTTGTTTTTTTGAAGTTTCAAAAGGTATGCTTTTTTCAATATTTGTCCTTTTTCTTGAGAATATACAAATTTACTTCGAGTAACTGTCCACTCAGGATAAGCAAGGTAAACCGTTTTCATAAGTTCTCTTGGCAATTCCACATTAACATATTTTTCTTCAACAGACATAAGCATTCCTTTTTGATTGTAAGTTGCTATTAAGGAACCTTTAGAATTTTTTAAAGTCACTAAATAAGTGTCAAAATCCTTGTAATCTTCATCCACTGTATAAGCAACAAATTCATTTTGAGTTTTTCTGACAATTACATCTGGATTATTGTCTGGGATGTATTTAGCAAAATCATTTTTAATTGATGATACTACTACTTCAGGTAATTCTTCAATTTTTGTTTCTGAGTTTTTATTCGCTTTTTTATCTTGTGAATATGAAGCTGTAAACAAACTCAAACATAGTGCGAAGGTGATAATTGTTCTCATGATTTTTTTTATTTTTTATGTTATATTTTTGTGTTTTTTAACCTTTTTTGTTAGGATAAAAGTACTAACTATTTTTCGATCGACAAAATATTTTGTTGTCAAATTTACAAAAAAAGACAATTTTTTTTATAAATCTTCAATTCTATAACGTTTTTTATCTTTTTAAATTGAATTATATTTAATATTTTAACAAAACTAATTATTTTTAAATTACTCTTTCTCGAAACAGTCGATTAAACGAAAACGTTTGAATTAAATTGGTGTTAAAAATGCAAAAAATCCGACAAAATTGTCCATTAAGGAATTTTAGAAAGAAGTAGAATAGGAGAGCTTAAAATGTATGTTTTTAGGTCGGATTTCCATAAATCTGGGTAAGAACCTGCCGCCTTTTTAACTCATTAATAATAGTAATTCGGAGATTTATAAAATTATAGTTGAAAAATAGGCAGGCTGATTCCAAAATGACAAATCTTTCTGATTCAAAATAATATACGGGTGCTCGTTTTTAATTTAATTTTCAAAACAATTGATTTTTTATTTCTAATACTATTTAAACTTCAATATCAAATCATTAAATTTGCGCCTTAATAAAAGAGAAATATAATTATGTTCGATAATTTAAGCGATAAACTAGACAAAGCCTTTCATATATTAAAAGGACACGGAAAAATCACAGAAGTAAATGTAGCTGAAACTTTAAAAGAAGTTCGTCGTGCTTTACTTGATGCCGATGTCAATTTTAAAATTGCCAAAGATTTTACAACCAAAGTAAAAGAAAAAGCAATTGGTCAGGATGTATTGACAACATTGCAGCCGGGGCAGTTATTGGTAAAGCTGGTCAAAGATGAGCTTACTGAATTGATGGGTGGAGATGTTGCAGGAGTTAATCTTTCTGGAAATCCATCGGTAATATTGATGTCAGGATTACAAGGTTCTGGGAAGACTACTTTTTCTGGTAAACTGGCTAATTTTCTTCAAACAAAAAAGAATAAAAAACCACTTTTGGTTGCCTGTGATATTTATCGTCCTGCGGCAATTCAGCAATTATATGTTGTTGGGGATTCAATAGGTGTTGAGGTTTATTCTGAGCCGGAAAATAAAAACCCTGTTGAAATTGCACAAAACGCTATTAAACATGCAAAAGCTAATGGATTCAATGTCGTAATTGTAGATACAGCTGGTCGTCTTGCTGTCGATAAGGAAATGATGGACGAAATTGAGAAAGTTCACAAAGCTATCCAACCACAGGAAACCTTATTTGTTGTAGATGCTATGACAGGTCAGGATGCCGTGAATACTGCTAAAGCTTTTAACGATATCTTGAATTTTGATGGAGTCATCTTGACGAAATTAGATGGTGATACTCGTGGTGGAGCTGCGATTTCGATTAAATCTGTTGTAAACAAACCAATTAAATTTGTTGGTACAGGCGAGAAAATGGATGCGATTGATGTTTTCTATCCAAATCGTATGGCTGAGCGTATACTTGGTATGGGAGACGTTGTGTCTTTGGTAGAGAGAGCGCAGGAGCAGTATGACGAAGAAGAAGCCCGAAAAATCCAAAAGAAAATCGCTAAAAATGAATTTGGTTTTGATGATTTCCTGTCGCAGATTCAGCAAGTGAAGAAAATGGGTAATATGAAAGACTTGGTAGGAATGATACCTGGTGCTTCCAAAGCCATGAAAGATATTGAAATCGAAGATGATGCCTTCAAACATATTGAAGCAATTATTCATTCGATGACTCCAATTGAAAGAAGCAAGCCTGCAATAATTGATGTGAAAAGAAAAGCAAGAATTGCCAAAGGTTCTGGGACAAAAGTGGAGCAGGTAAATCAATTGATGAAGCAGTTTGAGCAAATGAGCAAGATGATGAAGATGATGCAGGGGCCAGGCGGAAAAAATTTAATGAAAATGATGGGCGGAATGAAAGGCGGAATGCCTGGAGGTATGCCTGGAATCAGATAATAAAATAGTTTAAGGTTTAAAGTTTCAAATGAATTGGAATTTTAGACCTTAAATTTTTTAAATTGAACAAAGAATAATTATATAACTTGAGTTTCACCTTTTATCCGAAACTTTAAGCTTCAAACATTTAACTTTTTAAAAAATGCAAATACTAGACGGAAAAAAAACATCAGAAGATATTAAAAACGAGATTGCTGCTACAGTTCAAAAAATGAAAGCTGATGGGCAAAAAGTCCCTCATTTAGCTGCAGTTATCGTTGGAAATAACGGAGCTAGTTTGACTTATGTTGGTAGTAAGGTAAAATCTTGTCAGCAAATTGGTTTTGAATCCACCTTAGTAGCTTTGCCGGAAACGATTACCGAATCAGATTTATTGGAAAAAATAAAAGAGTTAAATGAAGATGATAATTTAGATGGTTATATTGTTCAGCTGCCTTTGCCAAAACACATAGATGAGCAAAAAATCCTGATGGCTATTGATCCAGATAAAGATGTGGATGGTTTTCATCCTGCGAATTTTGGAAAAATGTCTTTGGACATGGAGACATTCTTGCCAGCAACTCCATTTGGGATAATGGAATTATTGGAACGTTATAAAGTAGAAACAGCAGGAAAACATACTGTAGTAATTGGACGCAGCCATATTGTGGGAAGACCAATGAGTATTTTGATGAGCCGCAAAGGATATCCGGGAGATTCTACAGTAACACTTACACATAGCCGTACAAAAAATATTGAGGAGTATACTAAAAATGCTGATATTATAATAACGGCTCTTGGAGTTCCTAATTATCTAAAAGCTGATATGGTGAAAGACGGGGTGGTAGTAATCGATGTTGGTATCACAAGAGTTGACGATGCTTCAAATCCAAAAGGATATAAAATTACAGGCGATGTTGATTTTGACGGCGTAAGCAAGAAATCTTCTTTCATTACTCCGGTTCCAGGAGGTGTCGGACCAATGACTATTGCCATGCTTTTAAAAAATACGCTTTTGGCAAGAGAAATGAGAATGCAAAAATAAATTTATTTTAATATTATGATAAAACCTCAAGCATAAATATGTTTGAGGTTTTTTTATTGTATGAAGCTAAGGCAGTTATCTAATAAATTTACAACACATGCGTTTTTTGCATAAAATATTTTTTTAAAGGATAAAATAAAAAAATACGATTTCAATCATCAAATAATTTTACAAAATTTATTTTTGCTAATGTGTTGATATATAGATTGTAAATTAACTTTTCTAATATTAATTCTGAATTATAGTAAATAAATGAAATTCATACAGATTTCGTTAAATTTTCTTATAATTTCCTTATTTTTTTGTATTATCAGCATGTTATATTTGCTTTTAAACGTTTTTATGACAATAAATGTCGGTTTTGCATCATTTTTAGTATCAAATTATTGTTAAAGTATTTACCTTTACAATAAACAAAATTAATTGCAAATACCACAAAATTTATTAATTTGAAAAATCAAGCCAAATCCCCCCTTCTAAAAGTTATCTTGATATCGTTTTGCGCTATAGCACTGCTATCATCCGGTGTTCTCTATTATTCGATCGGCATGGAAAATGAATCAGAAACTGAGCCCGTTTCAAAATCAAAAAAGATCAAGCGAGTTTTAACAGAAAATGAGCGTGAAAAAAATATGATTTTGCAAGAACTTAAAGATCTGAAAAAGACCTATGATGAGATTATTTTAGAAAATAAAACAATGTCCTTCGAGTTAATTCAGGAAAGAGATAAGGTAATTAAATTGATGACTGATTTAGTTGCGTCTAAAGGAGATCAGATTGCTATTGATAAATATAGAGACCAAGTCAAGTCATTACAGGAAAAATTGGCGATGGTGACAGTTGAAAACGTGGAGCTAAAAGAGCAGAACGTTTCAATAAAAAGACAAAATGCAAACATAAAAGAACAGCGAGATATTACAGAAGTAGTTTTAAATGAGTCTCAAAAAAAGAATGAAGGCTTAAAACGTGATCTGCAGAATACAGTTGAAAAATTTTCTAAATTAGAAGTTTCGGGCACCTCGATTGTTACATATAGGCTGAAAAGTTCGGGAGATTTAATAGTAACTGATAAGGCGAATAAAGTAGGAGGAATAAATATTAGTTTTGTGATTGCTAAAAACGAAATTGCAAAACCAATTGATAAAACTTATTATATTCAAGTTATGAATAGTGAAAATTTAATTCTGGGTGACGACGATATGAGAACGCATCAGTATAAAAGTTTAACTTATAGTATGGCTTCTAATGTGAGATATGAAAATAAAATGGTTAGGGTGTCGGAAAATATAATGGGTAAGAATTTTGCAAAAGGGACTTATTACGTTAATATTTATGACGGAGAAAACTTGGTTGATGAAAGCAGTTTTGTATTAAAATAATTTGAATTTGTTTCTTTTTTAGGATTTCGAATAAAAGAGTAAGTATATAAAAAAAGTGCTAAGATATTTTGTCTTAGCACTTTTTTTATGGTTTAATAATTTCCTCTTTTTTTGAATCTTGGATCATCTCTTTTTATGAATTCCGTTTTGCGTCTGGGAGGATATTCAGATTTTGGCAGACTCGCTTCCTCTGTTTTGCTGGAAGGCTCTATTAATTGATTGAGCTCTTTTATTTCAGCATCGGTCAGATCGCGGTAACGGCCCACAGGAACATCCAGTGAAATATTAATAATCCGGATACGTTTTAAGGCGGTAACTTCGTAGCCCAAATATTCACACATTCTGCGGATTTGACGATTAAGTCCCTGTGTCAAAATGATTTTGAAGATATTTTTACTAATCTGCTCTACTTTGCATTTGCGGGTAACAGTGTCCAAAATAGGAACTCCATTTGCCATTCGCTCAATAAAACGATCAGTTATTGGTCTGTTTACAGTTACCGTATATTCTTTTTCGTGATTGTTTCGGGCACGTAAAATCTTGTTTACAATATCACCGTCATTAGTCATAAAAATTAAACCTTCACTGGCTTTGTCCAAACGGCCAATAGGAAAAATACGTTTTGGATAATTAATATAATCTACAATATTATCGCGGACTTCCAGATTGGTAGTGCATTCTATTCCTACGGGTTTGTAAAATGCAAGATAGACTGGTTTTTCATTTTTTTCACGAATTAGTTTTCCGTCTATACGCACTTCGTCATCTGGTGATACTTTGGTTCCCAATTCTGGCACTGCTCCATTGATGGTTACTCGGCCTTCTTCGATAATTTTATCGGCTTCTCGTCGAGAGCAGTAACCTGTTTCTCCTATAAATTTATTGAGGCGTTTTAGATTTTCTTCCATACTGCAAAAGTAGTCAAAATTTAGACTTCTTGAATTTTTTGGATTCTTAGATTTTTAGATTGCTCTTTTTAGATAGTTATGCAGTCCGCTAATTTTATTAAAAAGACATGATGTTAGAGTTTGATATCTTAATCTTTTAAGCCAAAAAGCGAACAGTCTGGTACTTTGAGAAACTATTTTTCAAATAAAAATTGATATATTTCTTTGTATAATGTCTCGTCATGCATGGAATGACCAAGATTGTTAGTCGTTATAAAACGGCCTTTCTCCCAATTTGCAGCAATTTTTTTGCCTTCTTCAAATGCAACTACGGTGTCGTTGGTGTCGTGGGCTATAATGCCTTCTATTTTTATTTGTTGGGCTAAGGCTGCACCTGAGAAATAGTCTAATTCGATATTGAAATTTTTTAAATAATGTTTTTCTAAATGGGTAAACATTTTAGGATTTAAACTCAGCATTTGGATATAATTGTCAAGCAGCGTTTTTAAATCTGAAGGTGCGCCAAGAAGAACCATTTTTTGGATGTTTGTGTCCGGATATAAATATTGATGATAGAGACAGGCGGAACCGCCTATAGAATGTCCAATAATAATATTGGGTTCAAATTTTTTTACCGCTCTGTTGATGAATTCGGCATAGCGCGGAACATTGAATTCTTTGCCGCTAGTTTGTCCGTGAGCGGGAGCGTCGATGGCAATAATAGTACTTCCGGATTTTTGAAGATATGGTAACGCTTTTTCCCAGCGTGCCGAATTACTTTCCCAGCCGTGAACCAAAAGAATTTTGGTGTCATTTCCCTTCCAGGTATAGGTGTGAAATTTATGTTCATCGTGCTCGAATATTTCTTTATGCGTGTCTTGCAGTACAGCAGGGAGGTTTTCTTTTGAAAGTTTCCCGACTCTAGGATTACTGAAAAGAGTGTATGAGAGCTGCAATGCTTTTTTTGGATGCAACAAATGGAGAAGGTTTATATATTGACCAACGGATTTGACAACTATAAATCGGATGCTTTTTTTTAAATTCAAAATAATATGTGATAAAAAAAGTCCCGATTAAATCGGGACTTAGTATTTTTAGAACTTAGCAAACAATTGCTGCATTTTTTCTCTTTCTTCTTCAGCCAGTACGCTGTCAACTAAAATTCTTCCAGAGTGCTCATCGATTAAGATTTTCTTTCTGGCAGCAATTTCTACTTGTGTTTGTGGCGGAATTGTAAAGAATGATCCTGCAGAAGCTCCTCTTTCGATAGAAACAACAGCTAACCCGTTACGGACACTGCTTCTGATTCTTTTGTAAGCTACTAATAAACGTTCTTCGATTAATGCTTCATACTCTGCTGATTTCTCGCTTAAGAAGATTTCTTCTTTTTGAGTTTCGGCCATGATAGCATCCAATTCGGATTTTTTATGTTTTAAATGAGATGATTTGGAATCTAATTTCTCTTTTGAAGAATTAATTACTTCTTTTTTGTGTTCAATAGAAGCTTTCATTTCTTTAATCTGCTTTTCAGCCAATTGAATTTCTAATTCCTGAAATTCAACTTCTTTAGTCAACGAATTGAATTCTCTATTGTTACGAACGCTTTCTTGCTGCTTGGTGTATTTTTTAACGGCTTCTTTGTGCTCGTCAATAGCATTGATTTTTTGTTTGATAAGGTTCTCGATTACCTCAAGTTCTCCTTTTAATTTTTCTGAACGAGTGCTTAAACCTGCAACTTCATCTTCCAAATCTTCAACTTCTAAAGGCAGTTCACCTCTCACGTTTCTGATTTCGTCAATTCTAGAGTCAATTAGCTGTAAATCGTAAATTGCTCTTAACTTGTCCTCAACACTTAATTCTTTCGTATTCGCCATATTCTATAAGTACTTAACTGGATTTGTATTTTCTTCCGATAAAATGATTGCAAAATTAAGAATTTTTTTTCTAAGATAATCAACAATATACTCTTTTGTATAACGTTCGCTTTCAAAATGTCCAATATCCGCTAATAAAAGCTGATTTTCGGCCTCATAATATTGATGATATTTTAAATCGGAAGTCAAAAAAACATCAGCTCCAGCCTGAATTGCGTTAGTTATTGCAAAGCTTCCTGAACCGCCTAAAACTGCTACCTTTTTTATTTTTTTTCCTGTAAATGCTGAATGACGGATTCCATCTGATTTCATTTTGTCTTTTGCGTAGAGCAAAAAGTCTTTTTCGTCCATTTCCTCCTCTAATTCGCCAATCATTCCTAAGCCAATATGATTAAAAGTGTTTTTCATATTGTAAATTTCGGTGGCCACTTCTTCGTAAATATGATTTTCTCGAAGAGCTTTTATGATGCCAGCTTCTAGATGTTTGGCGTAAACGACTTCGATTTTGGTTTCCGTTCCTCTAGACATTATGCCTCTTTCTCCAATAGTCGGTTCACTTTTTTCATTTCCTTGATAAGTAAAAGTTCCTTCGGAGTTGAAACTGCATTTGTCATAATTCCCTATGCTTCCTGCTCCTGCATCAAACAATGCATTACGAACTTTTTCGGCATTGTCGCGAATAGTATAAGTAACTAATTTGCGAATGTGATTTTGTTTTGGGATTAAAATTTTGGTATTGATAAGTCCCAAAGTGTCACAAAATATTTTGTTTACACCCTCTGGATGGTTGTCCAGTGCGGTGTGAACGGCATATATCGCAATATCATTTTTTATAGCTTTGAGCAGCGCTCGCTCTACATAATTTTTACCGGTTATTTTTTTTATTGAAGCAAATAGAATAGGATGGAAACAAACAACCAAATTGCATTTTTTTGCAATAGCTTCATCAATAACATTTTCTAAAGCATCGTGACAAACTAAAATGCCTGTTGCTACAGCGTTTTCATCTCCAATTATCAAACCTACATTGTCAAAATCTTCGGCATAAGCCAATGGAGCCATTTCTTCAAGAACAGAAAGAATTTCTTTTATCGTACTCATTTTTAATCTTTTTCTGGGTATTTGTTATCTGTATTTTACAAACTAATAACGCAAATTATTTGAAATTAATTTGAAAAACTACAAGATAGTCTGTTTTTAATAATTTCCGTCCAAAGATAAAATATTATAGTTTCGTAAAAAGAATTTAATGCGAAAAATTACGATTTCACTAGCCAATTTTTGCAGTATTTTTAAGAGTGTTTAATTGTGTTAATTTTTTGTATGGATTAATAATAGAATCTTCTTAAGTCCTAAATCGGAAGAGGGGAAGAATCGGCAGATAAAAAAAATATAAAATCCTTAAAATTTTTGAATTAATACAGTTTAGCTTTTAATTCTTTATATTCTGCAGTCATTTCCAATGCATTATAAACACTCAAAAGATTTTGTGAAACATAGGAGTCATTAGGATCTATTTCAATTGCTTTTTGGAGATAAGGGATTGTGCTTTTATATTTATCATCTCTTTTTAATTTTAAAGCATCATATTTCTTCATTTCTACAGGAGATGTTCCTAATTTATCCATGTCTGCATTTATAGCAGTTGCTTCCTCCAGTTTTAAAACCGAAAGATTTATATATGCGTTGATATAATTGGGATTAAGTGTTATTGCCTTCAAATAAAAATTTTCGGCATCAGAAGTGTTTTTTGCTTTAGCACTAAGAACTCCCAAATTATAAGCTAAATCAACATCAGTTGGGTTTTTTTTCACAATGGGATCTATCACTTTTTTATAAGATTGATAGTCTTTGGTCTCTAAAAATAAATCAGCTTCGGCTAATGCTAAGAAAATGTCTTCTGGATTTTTTATTCTCGCATCCGAAATTACTTTTTTGGCTTTTTCTCGATCTCCATTTTGGAAATAAAGCAAGGCCATATTTTTATAGATTTCTCCTCTTTTGGATGCTCTTTTTTCAGTTCGGGGTTTTTCATGAGTTCCGGCTTGAAGAGATAAATCGCGGTCATTTTCTGTTAAAAAATTTTCTTCTGTTTTGGTTTTTTTATTTGTTGCAAAATAATTGGTGCCAATTCCAGAAAAGTTAATGGTTTTGAGCGTTTCATAATGTTTAAGTGCGGCAGCGTAATCTTTTCCATTTACAAATGCAATAGCTGAGTTGTATAAATTGATCGTGTCTTTCGGGTCTATTAAATAGGCTTCATAACGTTCATTTGCGCTGTCAATGTATTTTTTCTCTTTAGAGTCATTGACAGCAATTGTCACCAATTTATCTTTAATGCTTTTAAAAGAGCTCTGAATCTGTCCTGTGTATCTTCTTTTGCCAGATTCTGATTCAATTTTAATGGTTTCTCGGAATGATTTTCCCGCTAAGACTAAATTTTTGCTTGCGTCAGTTTTTTTATCGGCTAACCCTAGAAATGCAGATCCCTGAACAAAATAATATTGAGCTTTTTCTTCATCTTTAGAATTGTAGACTTGATATTCAATGCTTTTTAGAATATAGATTGCATTTTGCAGATTGCCGCTGCTCATCTCTTTTTCAGCTTCTTTTATTTTTTCTTTTTGTGCTTCAATGGTTCCGGTAAATAATAATAAGATTAAAACAATAAAGTAGTTTTTTTTCATAATTAAAGAATTGAAGGTTAAACGAATTTGTAATTTGGGTTGTGTTTAATAGTGTCAATTTGTGTTATTTTTTTATTTAAAATTGTCTGAATAACGTGGTTTTTTAACAAAAATAGAATTAAAAATGAACTGCTTATGCGATTTTGGAAGGTATTTTAAGGTCTCTAATTAGATTTCATAAAATGGTAAAAAACAGTATGTTAATTTATTGTTATCACAATTGTGGCTGTTCTTTTTTTGTAAAATAGTAATCTGATAAAACCATCTTACTTTTACTATTATCATAAAATGTTTTACTTTCGTAAAATGAATATACTTCGAAAAATATTTTTCCCGTTTGCTGTTTTGTATGGCTTTATTACTGGAATTCGAAATTTTCTTTTTGATAGGGGAATTTTAAAATCATATTCTTTTGATTTGCCTGTTATTGCAGTGGGTAATCTTAGCGTAGGAGGAACAGGAAAAACACCGCAAATTGAATATTTAATTCGGTTGCTGGGCAATCAATATAAGCTGGCGACCTTGAGCAGAGGTTATAAAAGACAATCGAAAGGTTTTGTTTTGGCCACTGAGAATTCGGACGCCCTAGAATTGGGAGATGAACCGTATCAGTTTTATCAAAAATTCACCAATATTCAGGTTGCAGTAGATGCAGACAGGAAAAATGGTATCGAGAAATTGCTTTCTGCAGCATCTAAACCCGATATTATTTTATTGGATGATGCTTTTCAGCATCGGAAAGTAAAGGCTGGTCTATATATAATGCTTACTTCATATGGGGATTTGTACTGTAATGATTTTATACTGCCTGCTGGAAATTTAAGAGAAAGCAGAAGCGGAGTGAAGAGAGCCAATATTGTTATTGTTACAAAATGTCCTCCAGATTTATCTTTGGAAGCTCAAAATGCTATTAAAAGTAAATTGAACCTTTCTCTAAATCAGAGTTTGTTTTTTACTTTTATTGAGTATGACGAAATAGTTTATTCGGATAAAAAAACAATAAAAGCTGATGAAGTTAAAGTAATGGAAAAGTTACTTTTGGCTGGTATCGCTAAACCTGAGTCATTTTTTGCTTATTTAAAACATGGAAATGATGAATGTATGACTTTTCCGGATCATCATCATTTTAGCGAAAGCGAATTGCAGGAAATTAAAGAAAAAGCAATGGGAAAAATTATCGTGACAACTGAGAAAGATTATGTTCGGTTAAAGGGAAGTATTTTAAGTGGCCAGCTCTATTATTTGCCTATAAAAAGTTCATTTCTTTCCGACTCAGATAGTTTTGACAAAAATATTTTAAATTATGTGGGACAAAGTACAAGAAACGGTTAGTTACATTAAAGAGAAATTTAATTTCAGTCCTGAATATGGTATAATTTTAGGATCAGGCTTGGGTGGATTTACAGAGGAAATCGTAATTGAATATGTATTACCTTATGATGAAATTCCTAATTTTCCTGTTTCCACGGTTCAAGGGCATAAGGGAGCATTGGTTTTTGGTACCATTGGAACCAAAAACGTAGTGGCGATGCAAGGCCGCTTTCATTATTATGAAGGCTATTCTATGAAAGAAGTTACTTTTCCGGTTAGGGTAATGAAATATTTGGGTGTTGAAAAATTAATTGTTTCCAATGCCTCTGGAGGGGTGAATTCAACTTACAAGGTTGGTTCCATCGTTATTATTAAGGATCATATCAATTTCATGCCTGAACATCCACTAAGAGGAAAAAATGATGAACGTTTTGGACCAAGGTTTGTAAATATGAGCCTGCCTTATTCGGTTGAGATGATGGCTAAAGCAAAAGCGATAGCAAAAGAATTCAATATAGAAATTCATGACGGAATTTATTTAGGCCTGCAAGGACCAACTTTTGAAACATTGGCTGAATACAGAATGGTCAAAAATTTAGGAGCAGATTGCGTTGGAATGTCTACGGTTCCTGAAGTTATTGTAGCTCGTCACATGGATTTGGAAACCTTCGGAGTTTCAATTATTACAGATATGGGGGATGAGGAAAGCATACTTAGTATTTCGCATGATGAAGTTTTAGAAGCTGCAAAAGGAGCGGAGCCTCATTTGCGAAAACTTGTAAAAGAGCTGATAACTAGAGATTAAGAATTGCTGAAGTTTTCTGCAATTGTAGTATAAAAATCTTCGGGAATAAAAGGTTTTGTGATTACATCTGTCATACCAAAAGAAATTAACATTTCTCTGTTTTCATTTAACGAAATAGCGGTCAGCGCAATAATAGGAGTTGTGGTGTCAAACTGCCTGATTTCTTGTGTAGCAATAGTACCGTTTATGCCTAGTAGATGGACATCCATTAAAACTAAATCGTAGGTGTTGTTTTTTAAAACTTGTATAGCTTCCTCACCATTGTCTAAAATGGTGCATTCCATATCTTTTCTTGAAAGCATTTTTTTGGTAATCATTTGATTGATTTTGTTGTCCTCAACCAATAAAACCTTTTTGTTTTTGAATATTTCCGGATTGTATTTTTTAATTTTAGATTTGATTTGAACTGGTTTTGTGTCTGTTTTAAAATTCAATTCAAATGAAAAAGTTGAGCCTTCGCCAACAGTACTTTTCACCCGTATGCGACCGCCTAATATTCTAACTAATTTTTTAACGATAGTCAATCCTAATCCAGTGCCTCCAAATTTTCTGTTGATTTCGACAGAACCTTGTGAAAAACTTTCGAATACTGTTTTTAATTTGTCTTCCGGAATTCCAATGCCTGTATCAATAATTTGAAAATAGATAGCGGCATTTTCGTTTGTATAGCTTCTTAAACGGGCAATAACACTAACAGTACCGTTATTTGTGAACTTTAAAGCATTGTTGATTAAGTTCATGAAAATTTGAGATAATTTTGTTGGATCTCCAATTAAATTTTCAGGAATAGCAGAATCTATTTTAAGGTGAAATTTGTTTTTGTTTACTGTAGCAATTTCTTTAAGTGAGTTTTGAATATCAGTTAATAGCTGTTTGAGGTTAAAACTAATGTATTCAATCTCTAATTTATTTGACTCGATTTTGTTTATTTCTAAAATGTCATTTATAAAATTAGTTAAATAATTACCAGAAAACTGCAATGATGTTAGATAATGCATTTGGGTCTTTTTCGGATTTTCTTCAAGTAATAAATGAGTTATTCCGTTGATGGCGTTTAGCGGTGTTCGAAGCTCATGGCTTACTGTTGATAAAAATTCGGATCTTGCTTTTGAAGCTTCTTCAGCTTTGTTTTTGGCGACAATTAATTCGTTATTTTTTTCTTTTAGTAATGAATTCGTTTGATTGCGTATAATGTTATTTTTGTACAATGACAAACTCAATAAAGAGAGGATCGAAATTATAGCAATAGCCAATATGCTGATGAGTCTGGAAAATTTATCGTTTTTTTCCTGTTCCTTTTTTTCTTTTTCTTTCTGTAATTTTTCTTGAATTTGCTGAGAGCCTTTGAAAGCTTCATAATCATTAACACCTAACTTTTCATCATTTGCCAGCGTAATGCTTTCTTTTAAATTTAAATGTTTTTTTAAATACGTATAAGCGGCCGTTTTGTTTAATAGTTTATCATAAACGGTACTTAAAGCCAATAAAATATTTGATTCTTGATTAAGATCTTTACTTTTTTTATTTAGTTCTAATGCTTTATTGAAATAATTTAAAGCTAAGTTGTAACGTCTATTTTCGGCTTCAATAATTCCGATTTGATATAATGCTTCTGCTTTTGTATTTGGCAGGACTTTGTTTTCGGGTTTAGCAGCAATAGAATTAAATATGTCTGATGCTAAAAAAATATTGCCTTTTTTTCTTAAGAGTATTCCTTTTTGCAGATTAATTAAATCTGTATCAGTTTTAATATTTAAATTTTTTTTAATTTCTTCAGCTTTAAGAATAGAGTTTATGGCTAGGTCATATTTCTTTTTTTCTATATAAACTAAACCAATATAATAATAAGCATTAGCTGCTTTATCATTTGGTTTTTTAGAAATAATGTTGAATGTGGCAATACTTTTGCTAAAAACTTCGAGGGCATCGTTGTAGAGTTTTAAATCAAAATATATTTTGCCTAAATTGAAAGTCTGATTCGCTTCGGCTTCAGTTTTATTGTTTTTTTTACAATAATTGATTGCTTTTTGAGTGTAAAAGAGAGTTTCTTTATAATTATTTTTTTTTTCATTCTCCGTTGCCAATCTTGTATAATAAGCAACACTGTCTATTGCCACTCTTTTTTGGGGATAGAGAAGTGTATAAAAGAAAAAAAATAATAAAAAGTATTTCATGCGTTGCTATTTATGGATATGTATTATCGCAGTATAGTAACTTGTAGGTGATTACTTATGTTTTATTTTGCTAATTTTATTTTTTATTAGAGTTTAATAATGAAATTAAATCAATGATTCGGGAAGAATAACCAATTTCATTATCATACCATCCAACTACTTTTACCATTTTGTCGATTACCGAAGTAAGCTGTGAATCAAATATACATGAATTTTTGTTACCAAGAACATCTACTGACACAATTGGATCTTCGGTGTACTCTAAAATCCCTTTTAAATTGGTTTTCGATGCAGATTTAAATGCATCATTTATCTCCTGTATAGTTACATTTTGTTTTACATTAAATGTAATATCTGTTAGAGAACCATCAGGGACAGGGACACGAATACCGCATCCTCCTACTTTACCATCCAAGGATGTGAAAATTTTGGTTAAAGCTTTTGCAGCACCCGTTGTTGTCGGCACAATCGATTGGCTTGCTCCTCTTGCTCTTCGCAAATCCTTGTGAGGCTGGTCGTGCAGACTTTGGTCAGTAGTAAAGGAATGAATTGTTGTAATGTAAGCTTGTTCGATACCGCAAAGTTCCTCTATGACTTTAATCATAGGAGCTGCATTGTTGGTAGTACAGCTTGCGTTGGATATGATGGTTTCGGTCCCGTCAAGAATGGATTCATTAACCCCCAATACAACCGTTTTTATACTGTCAACCTCAGATGGAGCGGACAAGATTACTCTTTTGGCTCCAGCCAAAATATGAGCATTTATTTCATCAAAAGTTTTATATTTTCCAGTTGATTCTATAACAAAGTCAATGTCGATGCTTTTCCAATCTAGGTTTGAAATATTTTTTTCGTGAAAAAATAAAAAATGCTTTCCATCAACTAGTATTCCTTTTTCGTCACTGCTGGCTGTAAATGGTAAAACACCATGAATACTATCGTATTTTACCAAATGAGCCATGGTCTTTTTATCGGCAATGTCATTGATAGCAACTACTTCAATTGTGGGATGGTTTAAAAGAAGGCGGAATAAATTTCTTCCAATTCTTCCAAAACCATTAATAGCGATTCTTGTTTTCAAGTTTAAATTGTTTAACCGTTTAATCGTTTAATCGCTCGAACAATTAAACGATTCATCGATTAAACGTTCAGCCGAATAAACGATTTATAATATATGTTTTTGTGCTTTGTAAGAAGATCGAACTAATGCACCGCTTTCCACATGGCGGAAACCTAGTTCTAATCCGAATTTTTCGTATACCTTGAATTGATCTGGTGTGATGAATTCTTTCACAGGAAGGTGTTTTTTGCTAGGCTGTAAATATTGTCCAATAGTAACAATGTCCACATTGGCAGCTTTTAAATCCCTCATAGTTTGAAAAACTTCTTCTTCTTGCTCGCCAAGCCCCAGCATAATTCCCGACTTGGTTCTATTAATGCCTTTTTCTTTCAGATATCTCAAAACTTCTAGGCTTCGGTCGTATTTGGCTTGAATACGTACCTCACGAGTCAATCTGCGTACGGTTTCTACATTGTGAGAAACTACTTCTGGATTTGCTTCCACGATACGATCGATGTTTCTTTCGATACCTTGAAAATCTGGAATTAATGTTTCAAGAGTTGTGTTTGGATTCATTCTGCGGATTGCTTTTACAGTTTCAATCCATATAATCGAGCCGCCATCTTTCAAATCGTCTCTGTCAACACTTGTAATTACAGCGTGCTTTATATTCATTATTTTGATAGAACGGGCTACTTTTTCAGGTTCATCCCAATCTACAGTTTCAGGTCTCCCGGTTTTTACACCGCAAAATCCGCAGGAGCGAGTGCAGACATTTCCCAGAATCATAAATGTTGCGGTTCCTTCTCCCCAGCATTCTCCCATATTTGGACAGCTTCCCGAAGTGCAGATAGTATTCAAACTATATCTGTCAACTAAA
The DNA here is from genome assembly GCF_003385115.1 of Flavobacterium aquicola. GTDB lineage: Bacteria > Bacteroidota > Bacteroidia > Flavobacteriales > Flavobacteriaceae > Flavobacterium > Flavobacterium aquicola. The sequence continues at coordinate 13,705 of NZ_QUNI01000018.1, read as the reverse complement.
CCGCGAAGTTCTGTATATTTTTGACCTATTGGAAGTTTAACTTTTAACCATTTTGGCTTTCCAACGGGTAATGTATTATCTAAAACAGTTTCCATATTTCATTATTCAGACTGCAAAGATAAGGAATGTAGTTTTAGAATTAGAGTTCCATATTTGTGAATTTTGACAAAACTTGTTGTGCTGTCGGGTCTGTTTTGTGATTTTTGTTTTCAAAAAACAGATGTGAAAGATAAATAGGATTAAGATTTTTGTAATATTAAATTTAAATTTTTAAATAGTTCGGGATTATGTTGTTTTCAAAGTTGTAGTATATTTGCTTACTCAATTAAACATGAAAAAAAATGAATACTAAAATATTACTTTCAGGAGCAATAATTGTTTTGTTTGGAATAACTAAGGCTCAGGCTCAAATTAATTTTGGTGAAAAAGCATTAGGTGCTGTTCAAAAAGGAATGACAGGATTTACTTTTAGCGATGCCGATGCTGCAGCTTTATCTAAACCAGCTGTTGATAAAATGGATGCCGAAAATAAAGTAGCACCTGCTACAGATCCTTATGCGATTCGTTTGGCCAGAGTTTTTGGAAAATATACAAAAGGTGAATTTTATACATTGAATTATAAAGTATATTTAACTAAAGATGTAAATGCTTTTGCTACTGCAGACGGAAGTGTACGAGTGTTTTCCGGCTTGATGGATGTGATGGATGATAATGAGTTAATTGCTGTGATAGGCCACGAAATTGGGCATGTTCATAATCATGATTCTAGAGATGCTATGAAAGCTTTGTACCAAAAAGAAGCTTTGATTGATGCCGCCTCTTCTCAATCGGTTAAGATTTCTGCGATTACAGACAGTCAGCTGGCCAAAATTGGAAGTGCAATGATTGATAGTAAATATAGCCGTAAACAAGAATCGGAGGCCGATTTGTTTGCTTACGATTTTATGAAAAAAAATGGTTATGATGTAAATGCAGAGGAATCTGCCTTTAGAATATTAGCAAAAATGAGTGAAGGGACTCAGAGTTCTTTTATTGATCAGATGATGAGTTCACATCCAGATTCTAAATTAAGAGCAGATAATGCCAAAGCAAGGGCTGAAAAGGATGGATTATATAAGCCGTATGTGCAAAAGCCAATTGTAAATACTCTCCCTGTGGTGAAGAAAACTACAGCCAAGAAAACAACTAAAAAAACCACTGCTAAAAAGAAAAAATAAGTTTCAATTTGGTATTTATATAAAAAAGAAAGCTACATATTATTTATATGCAGCTTTCTTTTTTGAGTTATAGTTTAGTTTGTCTGAATTGTAATTGGCAGATTATAAGAAGTTCTAACTGCTTTGCCGTCAAGAATTCCTGGGCTCCATTTTGTTTTTAATGATTTTAAAACACGAATGGCTTCGGCTCCTAATCCATAACCAGGATCTTTAAGAACTCTGATGTCGGTCATGCTTCCATCTTTCTCAATAACAAAAGATACACTTACGCGAATTGCCATTTCACTGTCAAGTTCTGGTCGTTCAAAATTATTGCCTACATAAGTATAAAACTTGTTGATTCCCCCAGGGAATTCAGGTTTTTTATCTAACACAGCACTATTCATAATTGCATTGGTAGGTACGCTAGTGGGTTCGACTGCCGTACCTGTACCTGTTGAAGTTCCTGTGCCTACACCTGTTCCGCCTGGAGTTCCAGTACTGTTATCCGTGGTATTTTTGAGTTCAATATTTGTAGCAATAGGTTCAGTTGTTGCTTCTGTAGAATGAGTAATTACGGGATTTGTTAGCTGTTGGGCGGTATTAATGGTTTGTTCAATTGGTTCTGTAACTGCAGGCATTGCAGCTTCTTCTGGCCTTGTCTCGTTAGGTATAATAGGGTCGTAAGGTGAGACTTCTATAACATCTGATTCAGGAATGACAGTTGTGATAATCTGTGCCGGATTTAGATAGCTATAAACTTTCGGGACGCATAGGGCAGCTGTCAATAGAGATACTCCCATAAAGAGTGCAAAAATGGTTGTTTTAGTGTTTTCCTGACGTAAATGATACGCGCCGTATTCTTTGTTTCTGTTTTCGAATACGATGTCAGTCCAGCTTGTTTCGTAGAGGTTTAATTTAGACATAATTTATGGATTTAATGGTTAAAGTAGAGATTAAATCATAAGCTAAAGCGGGTTTTTGTTTCTAACGCAAATAACAGGAATTTTAGTATGTGTGAATGTGATTATTTTTAATAAAGTTGTTAAATAGGTATCAGTGTAAGTAAATATAGTAATATTTATTGAATATAACTATTGTTTTTTAACAAATTAATTCTGTTAATGTAAATTAATCTGAAGCCTTATAATGGAAGGGAGTAATATGTTTTTGGTATAAATATTCAGTAAAATATTTTGGTAAAACTACCTTCTGTTCTGAATAATTTCTGAAAGTAATTTTTTGGCACGAAGCAGTTTGATTTTTACATTGCTCAAAGGTTCGTCAATTTTGTTCGCAATTTCCTGATAACTCATTTCCTGAAAATAACGCAGTTGAATTACTTCTTGATAATGAGGTTTCAGTTCTTTGATAAACCGCAGCAGCTGTGAAAGATTCTGCTCGGTAATTAATACATCTTCTGCCGATGGAGTAGTATCGGCAACATTATAGGCAGTTTGGTCTTCTTCGTCGGTAATTTCAATAAAAAGGCTCGATTTTTTTTTGCGGATTAAATCGATATGAACATTTTTTGCAATAGAAATTAACCAAGTGTTAAATTGAAACTCTGGGTTGTAGGTTGCTATTTTGTCAAATGCTTTAGAGAAAGTTTCAATGGTAATATCTTCGGCTGTGGTCTCGTTTTCGGTTCGTTTCAGCATAAAACCGTAGACTTCATTCCAGTAGTAATCCAATAGAAAAGTAAAGGCAACTTGATTTCCTTTCTTAGCTTTTTCTATTTGTTTGCTTATTTCCAATGTGCAGGTTTTGAAAAAATATTGGTTATAAAAACATTAATCTGAGTGAATATAAGTATAATTTCGATAATAGGATACCAGTACATTACATCTTTTTCTTTTAATTTTCCGGAAGCAAATCCAATTACAATCCAAGTTACCAAATATCTAAAGCCGATAAGGCTTAATACTAATATCCATTGAAATTGAAAAACCAATAATGCAATTGGTAACAGCAGGAATAATAATTGTGAGCTAAAGAACAGTCCAAGCTGTATTTTGTCAAATGCTTTGTAAAATTTAGCAGTGGCAACGTGTCTTCTTTTTTGAATAAACCAATCTCTGTAGCTGGTTTTTGGTGCTGAATATGTAAAGCTCTCAGGTGAAAAACTAATGGTTGTATTGTCTGAATTTGCAGCTTGGTTGATGAATAAATCATCGTCTCCAGAACGAATCTGTATGTGATCGATAAAGCCGTTTACATTGAAAAACTCCTCTTTTTTGTAAGCTAAATTACGGCCCACGCCCATATATGGCTTGCCTGTTTTTGCCCATGAAAAATACTGAAGAGCCGTAAGTAAAGTTTCAAAACGGATTATTTTATTTAGAAAAGAATTGTTTATTTTTTCATAACCGCCGTAACCCAAAACAATGGTTTCTTCTTTGGTAAATTGAGCGCTCATTGCAGTTATCCAGTCTTTGGAAGCTGGGTAGCAGTCTGCATCTGTAAAGAGAAGGTATTCTTTTTTAGCAGCTTTGATTCCTAATGTTAAAGCATATTTTTTATTTCCCCAAAAAGCTTCGTTGTTTTTTACTTTAACTAATTTAATGTTAGGATATGTTTTTTCAAATTCTTCAAAAATATCCAAAGTAGTATCGCTCGAAGCATCGTCAATCAAGACAATTTCGAAATCGGGATAATTTTGCTCGGCCAATAAAGGAATGTATTTAGCGACATTTTCTTCCTCGTTTTTGGCACATACAATTACCGAAATTGGAATATTTGTGGGTTTAATTTCCTGTGCTCTGGCAAAAGAAAACTTTGCAAAAACAATGAGATAATAAAAAAGTTGAATAACAACAATAGCAATAAAAAAGTATAAAATAATGTTTAGCATCTTTTATTTTTTGGCTTTTAAAACGATTACAAATGTAATTAGCAATTGTCAATTATCAATGTAAAATGAGTAATTACTTTCTTAATTTGGACATTTCTTTTGCTACAGCCTTAGATTGAGGTTTTTCTGTTTTTTCCAATTCCGAAATAATATTCGAATAATTTTTATCATCTCTATTTTGTGACATTTTATTTTTGGCTTGTATCTCTTCAATTTTAATTTCAAATGCCACAATGCCTCGGGTCTGCATCATTGTTTTCTTTGATAATTCCGAAACACGGACTGGACATTTGGAGTTTTGCTCGTATTTGTCTACTAATTTCGTTAAAGAGTCGATTACGGCATCTCCTTCTATGATTTTGATTTTTCCGTAAATATGTACCGCCGAATAATTCCAAGTAGGAACATTTTCATGATCGTACCAAGACGAAGATATATAAGCGTGAGCCCCAGTAAATACTGCTAAAACTTGATCGTTTGATTCAAAAGCAGTCCATTGCGGATTTTCTTTTGAAATATGACCGTGCAGAATTTCTTCACCATCTTTGTTATAATCCAGTTCTAAAGGGATATGCGTGGCAAATAATTTCCCATTGGTTTGATTGATGAGAAGTCCAAAAGCATTCTCCTTTAGAAATTTTATGATGGAGTCTTTGTCTTCGTTTTTGAATATATCCAGGTTGTACATTTTCTGCTATTTTAAATTCCTGATTTAGGATTTCTGTTATCTGAATTCTAAAATCTGTAATCTAGATTATATTCACTTCTGCTTCAATATGAATGCCAAATGTGTTGAAAACAGTGTCCTGAACAGTTTTGGAAACATCCAAAATTTCCTGACCAGTTGCGCCTCCATAGTTTACCAAAACCAATGCCTGATTTTTATGAACTCCGGCATCGCCAAAACGTTTTCCTTTCAATCCAGCCTGTTCAATCAGCCAGCCTGCTGGAACTTTAACTTCGGTTTCTGAAATGTCGAAGAATCTCATTTCTGGAAATTTTTGGTGTATTGGTTCAAAATCGGATTTTAAAAGTATCGGGTTTTTGAAAAAACTACCGCTGTTTCCTAATTCGGCAGGGTCAGGTAATTTGCTTTTGCGAATGGCAATCACGGCATTACTCACGTCTTTTAGACCGGGAGCTGTGATGTTATTCTTTGCTAATTCGGCAAGAATATCACCATAAGAAGTATTTATTTTATGGTTCTGTTTCGTTAGTTTAAAAACGACAGAAGTTATGATGTATTGGTCTTTTACTTCGTTTTTAAAAACACTTTCTCTGTATCCGAAATTACATTCTTCTTTGTTGAAAGTTTTCATTGCCTGAGTTTCGATATGTATCGCTTCACAGGAAACAAAAGTGTCTTTAATTTCAGTGCCGTAAGCACCAATATTTTGTACGGGAGTTGTCCCAACATTTCCCGGAATAAGTGACATGTTTTCGAGTCCGCCAAAATTTTGTTCAATGTTCCAAAGCACAAATTGATGCCAGTTTTCACCAGCCTGCCCTTCGATCCAAACGAAATCAGAATCTTCCTTTATTATTTTTTTTCCTTTTAAATCAATATGGATTACAAGCGCTTCGATATTTTTTGTCAAAAGCATATTGCTTCCGCCGCCAAGGATGAATTTCTTTTTGTTTTTATTTTGTTCCAAAATGTTTTTCAATTCGGCAACGCTGTGAACGGCAACAAATTGTTCGGCTTTGGCTTCAATGCCAAATGTATTGTAGTTTTTTAAAGAAAAATTATTTAAAATCTCCATTAAGAATTGGATTTAAGAGTGTTTTGCTTTTGTAATTATTCGGTGTATAAAGCTCTTTCGATAAAATTATTGAAAGGTTTTAAGGCTAGCATTTTTTCGACCATTGTCGGAACAAAATCTTTTTGTGTAACCAATTTGGTATCGAATGACTGCGTTGCCGTAAAGCTTTTTAGTTTCAAATATTCAACCGCTGGATCTTCTTTGTCGTAGCCTTTTGGCGGATTTTTTAAGGTCGAATTCTCGTCTCTGTTTAAACTTTGGTAAACGGACTGGAATTTTTTATCGTTTATGATTTCGACCAGATCATCATAGAAAAAATGGATTTCTTTTCTGATTTTTTGCAGCTGATCCGGCTGAGGGCAATACATCCCTCCGCCAACAAAACATTTTCCGTTTTCTATATGAAGGTAATAACCAGAAGCTTCGGTGTGTTTAGAGCCTGCAGAAATCCAGATTCCCAAATTTGTTTTGTAAGGAGATTTGTCTTTGGAAAAACGAACGTCGCGGTTTATTCTGAAAACGCAGTTTTTGACTTCCAGCATTTCCAGTGAAGAATCCAGAGGTTTCAAGGCATCAAGTAAAGAACCAACCAGTTGATGGTAGTCTTTTTTTACTGCTTCGTACCGTTTTTTATTTTCGAGAAACCAATCACGGTTGTTGTTGGCTTTTAAATCTTCGAGGAATTGTAGGGTGTCTTTTGAGAGCATGGGCCGGATTATTGTAATTGGGTTTTTAAATCTTCTTCACTCACGAATCCCGATTGCTGCCATTTTATAGCTTTGTTTTCGTATAATAGCAGAGTAGGAAGTTCGCTGATTTTTAGTTCCTGCATAATGGTTTTGTTTTCATCTGCATTCAGGCGGATGATGGTTACTTTATCGGCCATCTCTTTCTGCATTTTTAGGATGTAAGGTTCCATTTTTTTGCAGGGAGCACACCAAGGTGCATAAAAGTTTACTACTATTTTTTTGTCGGATTTTAATAATTCGGCGTATTCCTGACTGCAGATACCTATGATTTTGGTGTCTGGTTTTGCCAGTCCTGCAGCTTCCCATTTAAGCATTCCGCCATCAAGATTGTAAACAGAGGTAAAGCCTAATTCGGCTAGTTTTGCAGATGCTTTGGCACTTCTCCCGCCGCTTTTACAGTACACAAACACAGGTTTTGTTTTGTCGTATTTGTCAGTTTTTAAAACAAAACTGCTGCTTAGAAAGTCAACATTATCGGAGTTTTCGATATGTCCAGTTGCATATTCATCAGGTGTGCGAACGTCTAGAATTTGGGCGTTTGGAGTAGCTTTTATTTTTTCGGAATACGAAGCAACATCAATGGTTTTGACATTTGTGGATGTTTGTCCGTTGCAGGAGAAAATTATAAAGGATATGATGAATAAATAAAGCTGTTTGATTTTCATTGGAAACGTATATTTTATATTGGTGTAAATTTAAGCAATTTTTGTTTTTTTGAATCTTTAAGAAATCTTAAATCACAAATTGAAAATCGTATAACTCTGCATCGTCGATTTTACAATCGTTTCCGTGCGTTCAGGGTGGGTGTCAGATATAAAAAGCTGTCCAAAAGTGTCATTATTGACCATTTCGATGATTTTGGAAACACGGGTTTCATCCAGTTTGTCGAAGATGTCATCAAAAAGCAGAATGGGTTTTACACCGCTTTGTTTTTTTAGGAATTCGAACTGCGCAAGTTTCAAGGCTATCAAAAATGATTTCTGCTGGCCTTGGGAACCAAATTTCTTGATAGGATGACTGTCAATTTCAAAAGAGAGATCATCTTTATGAATTCCCACGCTGGTGTACTGCAGGATGCGGTCTTTGTTGATGCTTTGTTGTAAAAGTGTCAATAAATCATTTTCGAATAAATGGCTTTCATAAATGATTTGAACCGATTCTTCCGAACCTGTTATATTGTGATGATGAAAGTTAAAAATAGGAATAAACTCGGCGATGAATGCTTTTCTTTTTTCGAAGATGGACTGGCCAAATTCGGTTAACTGTTCATTATATATAGATAAGGTATCGTTGTCATAAGTATGGTTCAGGGCAAAGTACTTTAATAAAGCGTTGCGCTGGCTCATCACTTTTTGATATTGAATGAGCTGCTGCAGATAATGCGGATCCAGCTGCGAAATCACGCTGTCCATGAATTTTCTGCGGGTTTCGCTTCCTTCGATGATTAAATCTCTGTCGGCTGGCGAGATAATGACTAACGGAATAAATCCAATATGGTCCGAGAATTTATCATAGGCTTTTCCGTTTCGTTTGAGGACTTTTTTCTGTCCTTTTTTGAGACTGCAGACAATTTGTTCGGTTCTTTCATTTTTATCGAATTCGGCATCAATCACGAAAAATTCTTCTCCATGTTTGATGTTTTGAACGGCAAGCGGATTGAAATAACTTTTTCCATACGACAAATGATAAATGGCATCCAAAACATTGGTTTTTCCGATGCCGTTTTTGCCCACAAAACAATTGATTTTGCTGTCAAATTCGAAATTGGCTTCGGAAAAGTTTTTGTAATTGAATAACGATATTTTCTTTAAATACATCTGAATGTCTTGCTGGAATTGTTGTCTTCGAAGTCCTTTTTTGGACAGTTTCTAAGAGGGTGCAAATTATTGAAAAATATCGAGATAAAGGAACTGAATTTGCGGTTTTGAGTTTTCATCAGCTTTTTGAAGCCAGGTGGTTTGTCCGTATAAAAAAAAATGTGGAATTGCCAGAGAAGCAAATTCCACAAAAAATGGTGTAATCGTATTGAAATTTAATTACAAAACTCTTCCTATCGGATATAATAGATACCTTTCGTCATAAAATTTTGTTTTACTGTAAAACCAGCTGAGTATGGCAGATGGATTGTTGGCAAATGCCGCATCATTTGCTTTCTTTTCTTCAAATTCTTTCTGTAATGCAGGCGAATCATCCAGCATTTTCTTTGCCATTGGTTCCATTATATAAGCCTCAATATATTCAGTCCGCTGGAAAATATTAAGAAAAAATCCCCAGCTGAAATAAGAATCCTTTGATGCTGTTTCAAGCAGCAACATGGCAAGGTCGCCTAGTGGCTGATCGGTTGAAACATATACTGAACCAGCTGGAAACAGCTGTTTACGGACTTCCGTCTTTGTGGCTGCATCAACTTGCATATGTCCTTCAAAAGGTTTTACAGCTTGATTCTCATCCTGAAATTTATAATCAGTAATGCGGTACATTTCGACGGTTATTTCTTTGGCATCCGTTAGTGCTGTCATCGTAATGCCGTGCAGTTTCAGCCTTGTAATTATTTCCCCGCAGGAAGCAGGTATCCAATATCCTTTTGGCCTGCTGATAAAATCAATCGGCTCTGTTGATTTATAATCAGCAATGTGCATGGTTACTGGTCTGCCCAGCCATTCGACATAATCAGAATTGGTTACAGCAGATTTCTGTATTTTAGAATCAATCGCTAAAAAAGTTATGCTGTCAGCAGGTTTTGCAGCGTTTTCTGAATTTTGTAAAGTGGATAACGCTTCAAATGTTGTACGCTGTTTCATCTGCGGTATCTTCCAGGCCATAGGAACTTTTGCCGGCCTTATGTCTTTATCCTTTTTTGTAATTTCATGTAATGAATTGCCTTCATTGGCCAATAATTTTAAAGTGCTTTCCAATAAAACATAGGTGCCTAATACTCGCTGTTTAAAAGGTTTTAATGAGTGATTTTCCACTAAAACTGAAGCAAGATGACGGGCATCGCCATAGCTGTCAGAAAATCGCGGAGCACCTGTTGTTACTACATTACCCTGCGAAAACTCTTTGTCGTTAAAAGCATTGGTCAACGCCCCGGGAATATGTCCATTGGCAGAAAGGTCTTTATCTGTAAAGGGTTTATAAGTTTCGCTCAGCCATTTTTCGATAGCAGGAGAATATCCAATCTGTCCAATACCGCCAAACGTGATATCGTATTGGTAATCGGCACCATCAGTGACATGAATATCCATATACATTTCAGGATCATAATCGTTGATTACTTTTATAACAGCTCTTATTTCCTTTGTATCGAGTTTTGCATAGTCTCTGTTTAAGTTTAAATTTTGTGCATTAGTGCGCCAGCCCATGTTCTCAGGGCCACGCTGATTGGGTCTGTTATATGCTGAAGAACGTTCATGTGCATCGACACTCAAAATAGGAATGAACAAAAAATTCACCTTATCAAGCAGTGACTTTTTATTGCCGAAAGCAATGTCTCGCAGCAACATCATGCCTGCATCTTTTCCGTCAATTTCGCCGGAATGAATGCCTGCCTGTACCAGCAATAAAGGTTTTGCCGAACTCTTTAATGAAGCTGCAGTTATATTTTTATCGGAAGAAGCAATAATCATATTAATATCTCTGCCTTCATCGCTTTTGCCAATAGAAATCATTTTAAGTAATGGCGAGGCAGCATCAAGTTTTTGTAACCAGATCATGGTTTCCTGATAGGACGGCGTAGTTCTAAAGTTTGCTTTTTCGGTTGGTGTAATCCAGGGATTATTTGGTTTGGCAATAAGTGATTCACTTTTTCCATGCCATTCTATTTCTGGTGGCAGTATCGATTGAGCGTTTGCTATTGCTGATCCCAGCAAAAAAAGATATAGTAAAAACGGGCAGTTATTCTTTTTTGTCATAACTAATAATTAAAATTTTTGATCATTGAATACTTTGTCAGTTTGAGCTTTTGGGTTACTCATTTGGTATCAAAAATTTTCATTTTTATAGCTTATGATAGCATTGGCAATTGCTGCTGCAATAGTATTCTGTCCGTCTTCGGATTCTAATATGCTCACATCAATTTTGTTAGAAATAAAACCTATCTCGATTAGGACTCCGGGCATTGTAGTAGCATCTAATACCCACAGAGGCTCTTGTTTAATACCTCGGGATTTTATAGACATAGTGTTCGAAAAATTATTCTGGATTTTAGTGGCAAGATCAATACTGCTCGTTAAATTGCTTTCCTGTACAATCTGCAGTCCTATTAATGTCCCTGGATTGTTTGGGTCAAAACCTTTATAGGTTTTCTCATAATTATCTTCTAAAAAGATTACGGAGTTTTCAGCTTTGGAAACTTCCAGATTCATATTTGCTCTAGACATACCCATTACATAAGTCTCGCTGCCGTTTCCTGTTGGGCTTCTGTTTGCATTACAGTGAATGGATACAAATAAATTTGAATTAGCACGATTGGCAATTTTTGCTCTTTCTCTCAGCTCAATAAATTCATCGGTTTTTCGAGTATAGATCAGTTCAATACCGGCATTTTGTTCTAATAGTTTACCTACTTTTAAGGTAACTGCCAGAGTCAAATCCTTTTCTTTATTATCAAAATACTTTGCGCCGGTATCTTTACCGCCATGCCCTGCATCCAAAGTCACTTTGAAATTACCGGATTGTCCATAAGTATTGGCAATAAACAGCATTGTTAAAAATGCAAATGCTATTTTTGTTTTCTTTGATATATTCATTTAATAGTTCATTTAAAAAATTACAAATCTGCTGGGCGCAAATTATTGAAAAATATCGATATAATTAAGAAGCAGATTTCTCTTTTTGACTTTTTTACTATGATTTTAACGTAAATGTAAATTTGGTTTATGCAGATTTTGTAGATTTTATTTATTTTCAATACGCATACCGAAATGCTTTGTAATAAAACATTTTGTTTTTTCGATTTCTGTTGCGTTTAATTCAAGATGTGAAAAAATATACTTTTTATTATTTTGAAGATTTAAGTTAATAGTGTTTTTCAATATTTCTAAACTTTCAATATGTTCAATTTCAAAACTATTTGTTTCTTTTCCGTTTTCTAAATACAGCTTGCCATTTTCATTTTTAATTAATACTGATGGAATAAAAATTAAACCTTTAAAAATAAAAATCAGACCTGATATAAAATAAAGGACAGCTAATATTTTTTCATTTTCAGTCGCAAAGAAAAATAGTATTGCAAAACAACAGAAAATTGAACCGAAAATGAATGGTATAATATTGATATAATTATCATTGCTGTTTTTTATTCTGATTTCGTTTTCAGGTTTGTTTTTTGAATATCTAATAGATTCAAAAATGTCAATAATATATAAAAGTGGAAAAAAGAGTAGTGAATATTCACTGAAATGCGGAATGAATTTATCCATGTCTATAAATATTGACAACATAATTATAAGTAAAAATATAGTTGTCAGTAGTAGAGTAGATTTATCTTTCTTTTGAAATTTCATTTTTATATAGTTTTCAAACTGATTTGCTAAGTTCTAATGTTACTGGAGGCTAAGGACTAAATTAACCCCAGTCTTCTGATTTGCAAAATCTTCCCAAATGCAAACCATTTTTTTATTAAACCTTTTGCTTAAAACCATTTTAGTACCAGTTAGCGGGCGTGTTTTGCGTTATTCGAAAGTCAATGTTATCAACTTTTCTTTTTTATCCCTGAATTTTAGAACAAAACAATATGTTATTATATTCTTTAATTTAGCATTCGACACATTATACTTTTTTTAAGTATCGTTTTATCATAAGTTGATAACATATATACCAAAATATTAAAAAAATAATTATCTGAATTAGTATAACTGCCAAATAATATTTACCTGCTATCATTATTCCAAAACTAAAAATAATAACTGGAAATGTAAGTAATTGTATCACTAAAATAAAATCATTATAGTATGGTGGGTATGAACATAGAACAGCTAACGTTCCAATTCCAACATATATTGAAGAAATAATTAATGAATTGTTCCAAGCTCTTTTTTTTGCATTTTCCATTTTTTATTTATTTAATGGTGTAACCGTTGGTCCATTACTACTTATGGTATATTCGCTAACGTCCTGTTCATACAGTAAGTTTAATTAAGCCCTATCTTCGGATTTGCAAAACCGCTACAAATACAAAACTATTTTTTTAATTGAGCCAAATTGCTCAAAACCGTTGTAGTAACTACTCTACGTAGTTTTATCACACATTAATATATTCAAATATATATAATTTTAGTTAGCATCACTGATTAATTCAGCCTTTCGCCCCAAGCACCTGCAGTAAAACTTGTTTCTCTGCTTCAAGCAGTTCTATTTTTCTTTCCAAGGCTTGTATTTTATCGGCGGCAGTTTGGTCTGTTGGAGCATCAGTAGAATAATTTTTTGGCAGCTTAACTGCGATGTCCATCAAAAAATTATGCTCCAAACCTTCTGATAGCTTTAATAAGGTATTCACAGAAATGTTTTCAGACTTGAGGTACTTTAAAAGAGACTGATAGCCAATCCCAGTTTTTCTTGCCAGTCCGCTTTTGAAAATACGTTCGCGATCGCAGTATGCCGAGAGTAGTTCTCCTGTTTTTATTGTTATCATAATTTAAATAGTTTAATGTTTTGATAAAAATACAATAAAATTTTTATGTAATCTGCGTAAATTATTATTATAATAATAGTATCACTATATTGTTAGTAGAGAGATGCTGTATTTTTGATATAGCGATGCTATAGTTATGATCTAATGACGCTATATTTTAAGTAGAGCGTCGCTATATTAAAAATTTAGCATTATTAAATAATTAGTAGAGCGACGCTGTATTTTAAATATATCTTTGTTCTATTAATAGTATAGCATGAATATGCTATTTGCATAGCACAGCTATACTTAAAAGCAGGAATCTGATAGATGTCCTTAATTTAATGATGATGTGATTGAAGATTTCTGATTAACGAGTTTTGATTGTAGATGTAGGAGTTCTCGAAAAAAAACATCTTTTTTATTGGTCTCAGATTCGGGTTTAAAACCCTGCAATTTATTGCAGTACTTTAGTAATGCGAAAAAATCTTTACCTTTAGATTATGAGCACAGATTTAAGAAAAGGTTCGCAT
>NZ_QUNI01000017.1:1829-120228 GCF_003385115.1 Flavobacterium aquicola | reverse complement strand
ATGCGAACCTTTTCTTAAATCTGTGCTCATAATCTAAAGGTAAAGATTTTTTCGCATTACTAAAGTACTGCAATAAATTGCAGGGTTTTAAACCCGAATCTGAGACCAATAAAAGGATTTTCCCTCCCATCGGTGCTGGTTAGGGTTTATGGTTTCGTTCTTGCCTTCATTTTAAACGCAAAGCCCGCAAAGAATTGCGCTAAGTTCGCAGAGCTCTGCGTCCATTACTTCCTTTTGCGCTCCTTGCGGTTAAAATCAATCTCATGGAATTCTCTATATTCTTTGTTCTTTCCTCTTTATTCTTTTTATACTATTTTTGCACCATGATAAAATGGATACAAAACCTGTTTTCATCACCAAAAACAGCAGAGAACAAAGATAATATGAAACCGGAGGTTCACGGACACCAAAAAAATAATATAGAAGTGAGTAAAAAATTTTTAATCGTAGGCCTAGGCAACATCGGCTCCGAATATGTAAACACCAGACATAACATTGGCTTCAAAGTATTGGATTTCCTAGCCAAAAAAGAAGGACTTTCATTCGAAACCGTAAAACTAGGTGCACTAGCCGAATACAAATTCAAAGGCAGAACCTTTTTACTACTCAAACCCAACACCTACATGAATTTAAGCGGTAAAGCCGTAAAATTCTGGATGGACAAAGAAAACATTCCGCTTGAAAATATTTTTGTCATTACCGATGATTTAAACCTTTCCTTTGGAACTATCCGCATCCGAAAAAAAGGTAGTGACGGGGGACACAACGGACTAAAAAACATTAATCTCGTTCTAAACACACAAGAATACACCCGCTTCCGATTTGGCATCAGCGATGAGTTTAAAAAAGGACAGCAGGTCGATTATGTATTAGGAGATTGGGACGATAACGAAAAAGCAAAACTTCCCGAAAGACTGGAAGTCGCTTCCGAAATAATAAAATCTTTTGGAACGGCAGGATTAGAAAACACGATGACTGCATTTAATGGAAAATAAAAAAGGGAGACATATCAAAAATGTCTCCCTTTTTTATTTTATAAGAATCAAACTAATTTACTATAATTTTCGAAACCCCTTTTCGGCCACCATCCTCAACGGTAACAATATAAGTTCCTGCAGCCGTATTAGCAAGCGCTACAATTTCATTTACATCACCAGTGTTTTTAAACTTTTTGTCATAGACTTTTTTACCATCCATATCATTAACAAAAATCCGAATATCGTCGCTATCATTACTTTTGAATGAAACAGTAAAATTTCCTTTATTAGGATTGGGATACACCAGAAAATCTTTGATTTCATATTGCGACACACCCAAACTGGTATAAACACTAGAACAAATCTGTATTGACGCCGCTGTTATTTTTCCAGTATCACCAACAATGGCATCTCTAAATCTTAATTTCCAGATACCTTGCGGACTTTCACCATTTAAAGCTGATAACGAACTAACTGGAACAACGGTCTGGCTGCTTATTGTGCCACAGCTTAAATTTCCTCCCAAATCATCGTACTTCAAAACCAAACTGCTATTCTCATCTTTACAGGAACTATCAAAGAGCTTGACAGTAGTCCCGCTTGGACTTACCACTTCAATCTGAACATCCGACATATAGGCATGCGTAAAACTAATATTAAAATTCACATCCGTAATTTCCGAAACTGTTGCTGGAACCGTAATTGTCCGTTCTGCATATGTCTGAGATTCTGGAATATTATAAGGTGCCGAAAAAGTATAGGTATCACAAGACGCTTCGGTACCATATCCTAAAGAAAAAGGAGTACTATTTACTGCATAAAAAATATTTTCTACAGGCTCAATCAGAATTCTGCAATTTTTAGCAGCTGTGGAAGGTGCCATGACAATTTCAGAACCGTCGTTAGGAGTATTAGCAGCCAAAGATATTGGAAAAGTCAATCCGCCATCTGTAGACAACTTAATATTCACATTCGCAGCTCCCGACAATAAGTTAGAACCATTTACACTCCAAGTTATAGTTTGTGACGAACCCAAAATCCATCCGCTATTTGAATCATATTGAGAAGTTACAGCAAATGGCCCCTTATTTCCATCAACAGTAACAGCCATGGCGTCCGAATGAGTCTGTCCTAATCCTGATGCAGCATTGTCTCTAGCTGTAAACACAAAATTTAATTTTCTTCCTATAGTAGAAACAGATTCCCAAGTAGTGTTCAATTGTCCAATGAGTACTTTATTAAAATCAGGGAAATAACGATATGTCACAGTACTAGGGGAAAATGATCTAAAATTTGGCCCATACACTTTTGTTCCATAAGCATAACTATTATCTTCGCTTTCATTACCGGCAGCAGAATCATTTTGTTCCCAGCAATATGTCATTGCATCACCATTGGCATCTGTTGCCTTGCCTTTTAAAACGAAGGGAGTTCCTTTCGGAATCGTATAATCTAATCCAGCTTCGACATTTGGAGTCTGATCATTTAATACAGTACTTACAGGACATATTTTGTTTGCTAAATTGTCCTGAATCTGCTTAATACTAGCATACGAAAAATAATCATCCGATTGATTTTGAACATCATAATCAGTAATCCCTGCATATCCCATAATTGTAGATCCGCTGCCTGGCTCAACACTCACACCAGTACCCTCAACATCGTGAGAAAAAGTATGATTTGCTCCTAATTGATGCCCCATTTCATGAGCAACAAAGTCAATGTCAAATTTGTCACCTTCAGGCACGCCATTTGATGGAGAGGTAAAACCGCTTCCTTTTCCATCTGGAACGGAAACTGTTGGATTTACACAAACACAGCCTATACAGCCTGCCGCACCGCCGCCCCCGGTATCACCAAACAAATGCCCAATATCATAATTAGCATTACCTATTACCGTAGTCAATGTAGTCTGCAGCTCAGAACTCCATTCTCCATCTCCGACACCTGCTGCCGACTCCGAATAAGGATCGGTATCTGGATCTGTATAAATAATCGCCGATTCATTAGCTATCAGCACTAATTTTATAGCCAGATCTTTATTAAAAATACCATTTACTCTAGTCATAGTTGCATTCATGGCCGCTAAAGCTTCAGCTTTTGATCCTCCAAAATATTGAGCATATTCACCTGTACAAGACAAAGCCAGACGCAATGTTTTGAAAACACCCGCACTAGATTTCAACTGTGACGCCTTTTTAGTCAATCCTTTATTAACATTTATATCTACAGTTTTACAGAATAAAGGCAGCGCACCTTTAGTTCTAGTATTGGAAGACGAAACTGCATAAATCGATCTATTACCCGGCAGAGGATCAATAAATTCAGAAGCCTTATCTCCTCTTAAAACCATTGTTTGAACTCCATTTGGTGAAATACTAAAACTTATAGATGCTTTTGCATCCGTAATTCCAGTTCCGGAATAAGAATGGATATTTGGATATTGCGCTTGCAGTTCTGGAACAAAATTGGATGATTCTACAACTAAAAACTGTTCCATTTTGCCCTCCCCGTTTGGGATTGATACAGAAACTCCTTTAGAGTTAGAATTCCGTAAGTCAAAAGTCTCTAGAGACTTCTTGAATTCAACTACATCCAATGTATATAAATGGACATTTTCGGCATCTCCTTTTTGAGAAGCTATTTTTTGAGAATTACCAACTGCTTTCCACGCCGATTTGACTTGAGAAAATCCCGCAAAACTTACTGTGAAAACACCAATAAAAAGAAAAAGTTTATTCATGTGTGGCTGCTATTTTAAGGATGTATTTTATAACACTGTAATTGATAATCCATAATTTAACAGACAAAATTAATCCATTTGCAATAGAATACACGATGATTCAAAACAATTTCTAAACAATTAAGCATTTAAGTGAAGTACAAAGACTTCTTTGAACGTTTAATCGTTTTTAAAATAATCCGTATTTATAAAAATCGAAACTTCTTGTCCTAGTTTTAAAATAGATAGTATAAATTTGCAAAAAATTTAAAATAGTCACTTTGAAAATTTTTCATTCTATAAACGACTTCCAAACAATTGCTGGAACCCCGATAAAAAAAACAATTCTTACATTAGGAACCTTTGACGGTGTTCACTTTGGCCACAGAAAAATTCTGGAAAAAGTAACCCAGAATACTGAAAATGAAAAGTATGAAAGCCTGGTCCTTACCTTTTTTCCACATCCTAGAATGGTATTACAAGAGGATTCCGGCATAAAAATGCTCAATACAATCGAGGAAAAAACAGTATTATTAGATAAAATTGGAATTCAAAATTTAGTAATTCACCCTTTCGATGAAAGTTTTTCAAGATTGACTGCTGAAGAATTTGTAAAAAACATTTTAGTCGATAAATTCCATATTCATAAAATAATTATTGGTCACGATCATCGCTTTGGCCGAAACAGAACAGCTAATATTGACGATCTCAAAAAGTTTGGAGAGCAATATGATTTTGAAGTCGAAGAAATTTCAGCTCAGGAAATTAAAGAAGTATCTGTAAGTTCCACTAAAATAAGACATGCCCTCGATGATGGAAACATAGCTTTGGCCAACGAATACTTAGGCTATAATTATTCATTGACTGGTATCATCACCAAAGGAAGACAGCTAGGAAGAACTATTGGATTTCCAACTGCTAACTTAAAATTAGAAGAAAACTTTAAGCTGATTCCTAAGAATGGCGTTTACATTGTTAAGAGCATTATTAACTCCACAACAGTGAAAGGAATGATGAATATCGGCTTCAACCCAACAGTTGACGGTAAAAACCAAACTATAGAAATCAATTATTTTGATTTTGACGAAGATTTATATGATCAAAAAATAACTGTATCTATATTAGAAAGAATCAGAGATGAAGAAAAATTTGAATCTGTAGATCATCTAAAAATACAATTAGAAAAAGATAAAAAAACTGCTTTGGCTTATTTTGAAAAACACTAATATATTTCAGCAGCATTATTCCATTTCTAAAAATTCTCTTCTATTTAACAACAGCACTTTTTTAAATAATGAAATGCTGTAAGAGTGCTTCGCTCGTCATTATTTTTCCAGTGAAGTAATCTATCACAATGACAGCATTTCTCCTGCAATCCAATTTTCACTCAGCTGCTTTAATCTCGCGCGACATTTCCACATTGAAGTAATATAATATTCACATTACTTTCAAATCAATCCATAGAAAACTCTCTGTTAATTAATTACATCGATTTCGTTTATTTTTTGTAATTTTATATCAGCCTACCTGATTCCCAAAAAGATACTGAATTTCTAACTTTTTAAAAACCATTCATCATGAAAGTAAAAAAGGAAATTAAAAATGGGTATTTCATTTTTATATCAATAGGAACTTACTTCCTATTAATGGAATTTTTAGGTTTATCCAATCTTTTCTATTTGAGGCTTCTGAATATTTTATTCATTATTTATGCTGTAAATGACACTTTAAAATCGAGAATTGCTCACGGTAAGAAAAATTTTGTTCCAAATGCTATCGCTGCATTAGTGACTTCGCTGGTTGGTGTAACTTTGTCCATTTTGGGCTTGTTAATTTATAGTTATATACGGGGCGGTGATAAATATATCAACAGTTTATCCGAAACTTTCCTGTTCGGCGGTCATCCATCAATCAATATGTACTGCTTGACTTTGTTTTTTGAAGGAATGGCTTCTTCAGTAATTGTCACTTTATTGTTCATGCTTTATTATAACGACAAATTTGTCGCCGATTAAACTTAATTTTAATTGATTCTCCGTAAGTCTTTTTAAAAATTGTTCGTTGGTTCTTTCTAACAATTTGATTACTTTTGAAGCATTAAAATAAAGGATCAATGAGTATCACAAAACATAACTGGACGAAAGAAGAAATAATTACTATTTACAATAAACCTATGATGGATCTGCTTTTTGAAGCGGCTACTATTCATAGAGAACATCATGACCCAAATGTAGTTCAAGTATCTACTTTGGTTTCTATTAAAACAGGAGGATGTTCTGAGGATTGCGGCTATTGTCCACAGGCTGCTAGATATAGCACTGGAGTTGCCGGAAACAATTTAATGTCGGTAGCTCAAGTAACTGAGCAGGCTGTTCAAGCAAAATCTGGAGGTTCATCCCGTGTTTGTATGGGTGCTGCCTGGAGAAATGTAAAAGACGGCCCAGAATTTGATCAGGTTTTGGAAATGGTCCGTACTATTAACAAAATGGATATGGAAGTTTGCTGTACCTTGGGTATGATTACCGAAAATCAAGCCCAGCGATTGGCAGAAGCAGGTCTATATGCTTACAATCACAATTTAGACACATCTGAAGATTATTATAAAGAAGTTATATCTACACGCGGATTTGAAGACCGTTTACAAACAATTGAAAATGTTCGTAAAACAAGCGTTACTGTATGCAGTGGTGGCATCATAGGAATGGGAGAAAGTATTGAAGACAGAGCAGGAATGCTTGTTGCTCTCTCTACATTAAATCCCCAGCCGGAATCTGTACCGATCAATGCTTTGGTTGCTGTAGAAGGAACTCCAATGCAAGACGAAAAACCAGTAGAAATTTGGGAAATGATCCGAATGGTGGCTACCACGAGAATTGTTATGCCGCATACTCAAGTGCGCCTATCTGCGGGAAGAATGAATATGAGCCGCGAAGGTCAAGCGATGTGCTTTTTCGCTGGTGCTAATTCTATTTTTGCGGGTGACAAATTATTAACAACTCCAAATCCAGATGTAAACGAAGACATGAAAATGTTTGAGTTATTAGGATTAAAACCTCAGAAACCATTCAAAAAAGCTCCACAAAGAACAACTATTGAAGCAGCCGATTCTAAATTTGAATCTTTAGGGGAAAAACCAAAATGGACTCGTCCAAATCATACAATTGAAAAAAACTTAGAAGTTTCTATAAAAGGAAAATAGTCCCTTTTTCAATAAAACAAAAAGCCCAATTCATATTGAATTGGGCTTTTTGTTTATAATAATATTGTTTAAAATTTTCAAAATTAATGAAATACCGATATTCATTATAAAATCTGAAAATTAATCATGATAAATAATTTCTTCACTTATCCATTTGCCATTTTCTAACTGTACCATGACAATCATGAACTGATTACTGGAATTTAAATGATTAATAATAAATTCATTCCCGCTTACTTTGTCCTTTTCATAAAGCAGGCTTCCTTTTAAATCGTAAACTTTTACAGAAGATAGCGAACTATCAAAAGAATTAATTTTTATCTGGCTATTTTTTACAGATACAATAACGCCTTTGCCTTTTGCAACAAAATCTCCTGTTCCTAATTTAGAAGTATTGGTATAACGAAGTACGAAACGATCTTTAAAGTCCCCTTTTGCAGTCGTAAAAGAATAAGAGCCTTTTGTTAAATCATGTATAACATTAGTCATTTTATCTTCTAAATATACCGTTTGGCTTGTCAAAAAACCATCCGTCTTCTCTATGTCTATCTGAAACGTTCCTTCAATAGTCGTTTTGTAACCCAAAGGCACTTCGTCTTGTTCATCAAATGGCAAACCGCGGCCTTGAATAGTATATTTATCCTCATTCATTATGCTGTAAAAATCAACAAAAGCATTACTATTGCGGCTTGTGCCGTCAAATAATTTATCCTCGCCATTTGTTGCTCCTGTGATATAACCTATTAATAACTGCTTGAATGCACCTCCAGAATTAGTTAAATTAAGCCAGATTCTATTCTTTTCTTTCTTAGCAGTTTTCTTGGTATTTGTCTGTTTGAAAAAATGGTTGTTTTGA
Source organism: Flavobacterium aquicola (assembly GCF_003385115.1). Classification (GTDB taxonomy): domain Bacteria; phylum Bacteroidota; class Bacteroidia; order Flavobacteriales; family Flavobacteriaceae; genus Flavobacterium; species Flavobacterium aquicola. The sequence goes on along the minus strand of NZ_QUNI01000017.1, from coordinate 112,474 downwards.
CCGGGATCGACTATTCGCATTGAATTAGTAAACTTAAAAGAACCGGCTGTCTTACTGCCTAGCATAAAAGACTGCCCTGCTGCTATAGTTCCATCCGGAGCTGGACCACCAGACTTTGATCCTATGTTTTTTGGGTCTGTTGCTGTGCCTCCTGTTACATTATAAAAAGAATAGTCATCTGATAAATACTCGTATTGCGTTTTATCTCCACTCAGCTTTCTACGTGTAGTATGCGTCCAAAAAGCCAGCATACCACCGGTCACGAGTAAATCTTCATTCTCAACCATAAATTCTTCAGCATCTATTGCAGAAGGATATGGATTTCCTATTAGATTGCTCATAAGAGCTCCTTGCGCAGCAATTGTAACATCTCCATTATTTGGCGTTCCGATAAAATTTACCGTTTGAGAGGTCACATACCTAGGAACCCGGGCGATATATCCTAGTCCTTCAATCATTGTATCCCCTCCAACTGCCGTTTTCCAGTAATTGCCAAACCAGCTCCAGTATTTATCACTCTGTGGAGATAAAGCGCCAAGCGTCTGACCTGCTACGGGCGAACTCCAATACACATAATCAAAATCTTTTATTGATGTTGCAGTACGTTTGTAAATAATACTGCCCGTATTTCCATTTTTTGCATCATTATTCTGGATTAAACTTGCACCGTTTTCGAAGGTTAAAGTTCCGTCAAGCGCAGGAACTGCTCCAGTTTCAACATGTAAACCGTTCTCAACTGTTAAAACTGTTCCAGAAGCAATTGTTACATTTACATTAGGCTTAACAGTACAGGAACAGGCATGTATTGAACCCGAAATAGTATAATCTCCTTCAAAAACAACTAACTGACTGGAAGTTGGCGCACTGCCTGCAGACCAAGCTGTACCATTCCAAGTGTTGGTAACCAGCGGTGCTATTGTAATAGTGGCAGTACTTGCCGAAACACATCCTGAACCTATCTGATACGTCGCCACATAAGTTCCTGCTGCAAGACCAGAAAACACTCCTGTTGTGTTTGTTACCGATGGAACTGCCGGAACTGTTCCTGTAACTGTATATACTGTTCCCGCTGCAGGAGCTGGAGAACTAATCGTTATAGTGCCGGTGGGAACTGCGCAGACAGCATCTGTTTTTGAAAATGCAGGTGCTGAAGGAGGAATAGTACTTAAAGTAACAGTTAGACTGCTTGGGCAAAACAGATTACTTGCCATTACCGAAACAGAACCACTTTGTGCACTGGTTCCTGTTATCACTTTCAGCTCAGGAAGAACAGTACTGACAGGTGCCGTAATTACAACTCCGCTTTCTGTTTTCCATCCCGCTGGAACAACCCAAGTATAACCGGAAGCTCCCGAAACTGGTGCTATACTAAAAACAGCTATGTTTGATGCGCAATATGCTGCACTGCCATTAGAAAGATAAGCCACATTGTTTAAAGAAATAGGCCCCGAATCTGAATTAACAATCAAAGTTACATCTTGAGAAAAAACCGTAGAACAATTTGGAGTGCCACTTGTAACAGTAATTCCCGTAATTTTCAGAATTTTACCATTCTCTGCTACTGTTAAATTTCCTGTTGCAAAATTTCCCACACCCAATAAATTTGCCGATACTCCTGTTGCTGTCAGCGTGCTTCCTCCATTAATAGTATAACTGATTGTCGATGTACTGCCTGCCAATAATCCGGTCAAATTAATAGCTGCAGGCGATCCTGCACAAGTAAAAACTGGTTGTGACGCAGCTGTCAATGTGGGAGTTGGGTTAACTGTTACCAGCCTTGAGAAACAAGCTGTTGAGGTACAATTATTTTTATAGCGTACATAATAAGTTGTATTTGACGCAGGTGAAACTGTTATGCTCGTACCTGTCCCTATCGGTGTTCCGCCGCAAGTACCGGCAAACCATTCTATTGATGCGCCAGTACCAGTCAGTGCACCGCCACTTACGGTAAGTACTGTCGAATCTCCTTTGCATATTGCAGCAGTTCCTGTTATTCCCGTTGGCGGGGACAATAAATTAGTAACAGTTGCAACATTATTCCCATTAGTTTGACCAGATAAATCTTCGACAATATTTAGAGACGGATCCAATCCGGTAACTTTCGCCTGATTTGTTACTTTACCAGCTGTAACATCAGATGCAGTAATGGTATAAGTACCAGTCAAAGTAACTGTTGCACCAACTGCCAATGTAGAACCTTGTGTTCCCGAAATTACTAATCCAGTCATAGGATCTGTCACTACCACATTAGTAACAGAAACGTCTCCTGTATTAGTAACAACAAAAGTATAATTTATCACGTCTCCAGCTATACCGCAGCCTGATACTGAGGCAGTTTTAACCAAACTCAATTCTGCTTTCTTTAATGAATTAGCATTAAATGCAATAAAAGCACAGTCAGAATATCCAGAAAAAACAACTTCAAATCGGTCAACTTGTGGTGCATTAGCAGCAGTAATTCCAAAAGCACTAGTATCATAACCCAAAATACGAATGTCTCTGGTTTCTTGAGCGGTAAAACTACCTGCTATCGCTCCATTTGAAGCATTGAAAAGATCTAAACTATAAGACCCCACTTTATTAACAGCACCAAAATTGATAGAAATAGCGTTTCCCACTAAAGCTCCTGTTGCATCTACAAACCTAAAAACATCTGGCGTTCCTCCTCCTGGCTCAGCCACTTGAGTTACAATTAAATCAGGAATATTATCATTTAACCCTAATAAATTCAAATTCCCTGTCCCTACTTTAAAAAACACACTGTTTGTAGCTATATTAGCAATACCCGTTCCTAGAGCTAAACCATTTATACCATCTGTAAGTCTAGAGGCTAATTCTGCCGGAGTAGATGTACCTGCCCCTAAAGGCGGAGTCAAAATCCTGACACTTGATACTGTCGGGTTGTCTATTGCTGCTCCCTGCAGGAAATAAGTAGAACCTGTATAACTTAATGACTGTATTTTTAAAGCTCTAAATTTTTGAATAGAAGCACTAGGTACTTTACTTATCAAAGTAACGTCATCGACACCTGTAGAATAAGTTGTTCCATTCCATTCAAAACCTATTAGATTATTTTCTAAATCTGGTCTATTTGTGCCGGTTGTTGCACCATTAGCTGTCCAATAACCTTTCCAGTCGGTATGGATTCTTGTAACACCAGCTTGTGCAGTTACTTTTGAAGAAGTAGACAAAAAGAACGTTGCTAAAATTGGTAAAGATGCAGAACAAAAAAGCGAAAGTATTTTTTTTATCATAAACAATGTCAAAATTAATAATTTTGACCCCGCTGCAAACCAATATGAGTTACGTGTTCAATTTACCTAATTGAATACATAATAATCATGAAATCTAATCAGAATGATATTTAGGGCCTTAGGTTATAATTTGTTTTTTTCTAATGACCCTGAAATATAATCAGTTGGTATTGTCACCAGGAATTGGTACAAATATAGATAATTAAATGCCAACGGTTTGTCGATAAACGGAAAATTTTAATAGTCATTCACATCTGAAACGTAAAATTTGTAATTATTTTATATGAAAATCCCATTCTGAAACAGAATGGGACAATAAAAATTATTTAAGGTCATTTTGCTCAGTCATGAAAAACTATTTTTTCACTGACCGTTTTTCCATTTTCCAACTTAGTCATGACTATCAATACTTGATCACTGGACATTAAATGATCGATAATCACTTCATTTTTATCTAATTTATTTTTTTCATAAAGAAGACTTCCTTTCAAATCATATACTGTTACCGAAGAGATAGTCTGCTCAAAAGAATTAATTTTTATCTGGTGATTCTTTACCGAAACTACAACACCTTTGCCATTTTTATCAAAATCCCCGGTACCCAATGAGCTTTCAGTATAACGCAATACAAAACGATCATTAAATGTTCCTATGGCAGTGGTAAAAGAATATTTCCCATTCTTTAAATTATGAAGAATCTTGGCCGTCTTATCTTCTAAATAAACCGTTTGATTGGTCAAAGCACCATCAGCATTTTCAATACCAATTTGAAACACTCCAGCTATAGTAGTTTTGTAACCCAATGGAACTTCATCGCTTGTATCAAAAGGCAATCCACGCCCCTGAATAGCATAATTTTCTAAATTATTTATACTGTAAAAATCTACATACTTATTCCCATTAAGACTTTTACCATCATAAAGATTATCAAAATCATTAGTAGCTCCTGTTACATAACCGACCAATAATTGCTTAAAAGCGCCGCCATCATTGGTTAAATTCAGCCAGATCCTGTTTTTTTCTATCGATTCTGATTTCTTACTATCTGTCTGTTTAAAAAATTGGCTATTACTTCCAGGAGTCTGTATTCTCATTGAATTAGTAAACACAAAATTTCCGCTATTTTTACTAAGAACAACAAAGGACTGGCCAGCAGCAATATTACCAGAAGGTATAGCTCCATCTCCAATTCCATCTCCATTTGTATCTGTGCTTTTTGCCGCTTCTGCAGTAGCTGTTCCTCCCGTAAAATTATAAGATGCATAATCATCTGAATCATACTCGTATTGAGTTCCAGCACCATTCAATGCTCTAGCCGTATTGTGAGTCCAGAAATATAAAGCGCCATTAATTACAGAAGAATTATCACTAATAAATGAATTGGCACTTATTGCAGAAGGATATGGGTTTCCTATCAAATTACCTTTTAAGTTTCCCTGCGCAACAATCGAAACAGAACCATTATTTGGCGTTCCGATAAACTGAACCTTTTGAGTAGTGGTATATCTTGGAACCATTGCTATATAACCTTTTCCAGCAGTCATTACAGAACCAGCACTCTCAGGAACCCAATTGTCATTAGCAAAACTCCAATATTTATCGCTGCTAGGAGACAAAAGTCCCAATGTTTGACCAATCACTGGAGAACTCCAGTATACATAATCAAAATCTTTTATTGGAGAAGTATTGCGTTTATAAGTAATATTTCCTGAGTTGATCACAGTATTATTTCCCTGAACTAAACTGGAATTGTTTTCAAATACTACATTAGTAGAAGTATTAATATCAATAGCCTGATCTACAAAGAATACAACTCCAGAATTAACAATAACTGAACCTGAATTAATTTGACAAGAACACATATTCATATCCGCCGAAACCGTAAAAACATCACTCGACGATCCATTAAAAACAACTCTTTTTAAAAGAGTGGGTGATCCAGTAGACCATACCGTACCATTCCAAGTTGTTGTAGAAATTGGATCTGGATTGACAGTAATATTTGCAGAATTTGCAGAAAAACAAACATTTTCTGTAACCGCCACCGTATAATTTCCTGGAAGTAAATTTGGAATAGTTATTGTATTTCCAGTACCAGAATATAATTCCCCGGAACTAAACTTTAATGACCAGTCTCCCGCTGGCAGGCCACTAAGTACAACACTTGCTGTTGGAAAAGCACAGGTAATCTGCTGTATTGCCCCTACGACTGGTGCCGTTGGACCTGTATTAATTAATACCGAAATTACATTTGAAGGTGTCGCCATACTGCAGGCAGCATTCGAAGATCTTACTCTATAATAATAAGTAAATCCAGAAGCTAACGAACTAATCACAAGCGAAGTAACATTTCCAACGGCTAGGTTATTATATCCTGTCACAAATGTACTAAATGACGAATTTGTAGACACATCCAAATGATAAGCTGTTGCTCCTGTAACTGCATTCCAATTTGCCGTAAATCCGTTACAAAGTAAATCGGTTGCTACCACAGCGGTTGGTGCATTTATTTGCAGAGTTGCATAGGTAATTGTATTTGAATAAGCACTTACACCACAGCTACTTTGCTTGCTGACTCTATAATAAATATCTCCAGGAGGCACCCCTGTGACTACATAATTAGTGACATTCCCAACATTCAGATTATTAAATCCAGCAACAAAATTTGTAAAACCACTATCTGTAGCCACATCAAGAAAATAATTTAATGCACCGGTAGATGCTCCCCAGTTGGCAGTAAAAGTATTTGTACAATTTGCATTTGTTCCAGCTGTTGCAGTGACAGCAGGTTCAGATCCAACTACAAAAGTCGTGCTATTCGGACTGCTTACCCCTATTAAAGATACCGTAACCTTATAATTCCCAGGAGACAGTCCTGTTAAATTTTTGGAAGTAGAAAAAACAGCACCCCCATTTTTTTGCCAGCTGTAGTTATATGGATCTATCCATTCTGGAGAATTTTGAAAACTTCCATTATTGCCGGATGGATGGGAAAACACTGTTGTTCCAGATCCAATTAAAAAATTATAACCTGCTATAATGCCCGTTTCGAACCCTGAATAAGTTGTAGGCCCTATAGCTAAAGAAGATATGCCTTGAGCTGAAAGCGCCGTATTATATAATCCAAATTTTAGAACTTGACCAGTGAATGAATTACCAGTGGCATTATAAACACCGCTTCCTATTTTGGCACTAAAAGCAGAAGTACCATAATTCACAGTATTTACGACTCCTCCAGTTACAGCTACACTAACCCCGTTTAGATATATTTTAATATTTGCCCCATTTCCTACAACAGCTATATGGCGCCAAGTGCCATCCCCAAAAGAAGCGGGTACCGCTGCTGTCACTACTCCGGTTGCTGAAGTCCAAAGCTCGAGTGTTGTCGAATTTGCAAACCCAAACTCAATAGCGTCATTTTGCCCGAATAAACTCATCCTCCCAGTAATATCCGCAACATTAAATTTTATCCAGCCCTCGATCGTAAAAGCACTTCTATTTGAAAGCAGAGGACTTCCCAAATCAATATAATCATTGTCTGCTGCAATAAATTTTACTGCATTATTCATATTAGTTATTGTAATTGTCCCATCACTTCCTGTTGCACACGAAGCCTGTGTAACTGTCGCTGTAGGAACTGGTAACAATGGAAAAATAGTCATTAACGCAGACGTATTATTACAGCTCGCTAAACTATAAACTATAGTGTATGTCCCTCCGGCACTTGCAGCTAAATTAACTTCACCCGTTGAAGAATTTATACTTAGACCAACAGGTGTTGCTGAATAAGTTCCGCCCGTTGCACCTGTTTGTGTTACCGCCACTTTTCCTATTGCTATATACGCGTTGCCGGGATAGGTTATAGTAGGTGGGGGAGTAAATCGATACATTTGGCCAGAAGCAGGTTTTGCAGCAATTGCGGTCGTAAATACTGACGATTGAACAGTCGGACTTGAACTCGAATTGTTCAGAGTTAAATAATTACCGCTTGCATCATATATTCCAATGGTCGCTGATGCCGCATTTAAAGAACCGGACCCTTGATTATAATAATATTCAATTCTATTTGAACTCTCATACAGCCATATTTGAAAAGATATCTGGTCTCCATTTGCTTGATAATTCCACCGCTGTTTATACCACTCCATTTTAAATATCCTGTTTGGAGCAGTACCAACTGTAATGTATCTAGGTTTTACACTGCATTTCATATCATCCCATAGAGGCATTAAAATTGGTTTTGAAGCTGTTGCATTAGCTTCAGTATTTGTATAATCCTGAGAAGCGGTAACAGACGCTGAACCAAAACTAAGCCAGCCGTTACTCGAAACCCGCAACTCTGAATAAACATTGTTCCCAAAAGTAAAAGGAAATTGCAGTGTTATTGGATCTGAGATATCATCGTCTGCAGATGCACTTATACCTGCAACATCTGTTGTTCCAGTTAAAATTGTATATGTCGATGCCGACGCTGCAAAACAGTATTTGCTTGCCTCAAGGCCGCTTGCAAGTGGCGGCGTAAATCTATAAATTTGTCCAGATGCTGGCTTTGTGGCAATGTTATCTGTAAAAACATTATAATTTGCAGTTGGATTCGCGCCGGAATTAGAAAGTGTCAAATATTTTCCATTTCCATCAAAAATCCCAATCGAAGCGCCGCTGGAAGTGTTTGAAACAGTAGCAGCTCCTTGATTGTATAAAAATTCAATAACATTTGTTGTTTCAAAAAACCAAATTTGAAACGATACCGTATCTCCAGAAGATTGGGCATTCCATTTTTGCTGGCTCCATTCTACTTTAAATCTCCTGTGAGGAAAAATCCCCGTAGTTACATACCTTGGTTTTACAGTACACATCAAATCATCCCATAAAGGAAACAACATAGGCTTTGCAATACCTGCATTTACTGCAGTATTTGTGTTGTTTTGAACATCGGTAATTGTAGGTGTTCCAAAACTTAACCATCCATTAGGTGAAACTCTTATCGTAGAATAAACAGTTCCTGCAAAAGTAACTGCAAACGGCAGACTTATAGAATTAGAAACTCCTGCATCTGCTGTTGCCGACAATGAAGTATCCACAACTCCAGGGACTCCCGTAAGCGAAATATACTCTCCTTGTATTGCTGTAAAAGCATAACTGCTTGCTGCCTGACCAAAAGACAATTGGGAGATCCAAAAAAACCCAATAAGCATATGTAGACAATTTTTCATTTTGAATTTATGTTAAGAATTATACCTCTATTAACTATCTGTCCAGCCTAATTGATTGTTTTTTGAATTACAAACAAATTTTTACGCCTACATAAAGCTAATAAATGAAATTCAATAAATCGGATAAAAGCATATTTTATCGATTAAATACATTAATTTAAAATAATACAAATGTTAATCTTACAAAAATTATAATTTCGTTTTTTTTTAAATGATGAAAATTTTGACAAGACTGGTAAACATACAATTACTCCTTTTGGATCACACATATGCAAAATAGCACCTCTAAATCAGAAGGACACTTTGCAAAATAACTTCCTGATAAGATGACATCATTTAAAGTAAGGAAAGCTATTTGCTTTAGATTTTAAAATTAGCTGAACAAAAAAACCATTCTGAAAACAGAATGGTTTTAAAAAAATTTCAGTTATGATTACTAATCGTGAAAAATAATTTCCTCACTGATCCATTTGCCATCTTCCAGTTGTACCATAACAATCATGAATTGATTACTAGAATTTAGATGGTCAACAGTAAATTCATTCTTACCAACTTTGTCCTTTTCATAAAGCAGGCTTCCTTTTAAATCGAAGATTTTTACAGAAGATAGCGAACTATCAAAAGAATTAATTTTTATCTGGCTATTTTTTACAGATACAATAACGCCTTTGCCTTTTGCATCAAAATCTCCTGTTCCTAATTTTGAAGTATTGGTATAACGCAGTATAAAACGGTCTTTAAACTCACCTTTTGCAGTCGTAAAAGAATAAGAACCTTTTGTTAAATCATGAATAACATTAGTTACTTTATCTTCTAAATATACGGTTTGATTTGTCATAAAGCCATCGGTCTTATCAATACTAATCTGCAGTGTCCCTTCAATTGTGCTTTTGTAGCCCAGCGGCACTTGATCCTCTTCATCAAATGGCAGGCCTCGTCCCTGAATACTATAGTTCTTATCCTTCATGATGCTGTAGAAATCAACATAAGTATTACTGTTGCGGGTTGTACCGTCAAATAATTTATCCGCATCATTTGTTGCACCAGTTACATAGCCTACCAATAACTGCTTGAAAGCACCTCCTTCATTGGTTAAGTTCAGCCAGATTCTATTCTTTTCTTTCTTAACCGTTTTCTTAGATTTTATCTGTTTGAAAAAAGTATTGTTTTTATCTGGATCTCCAATCCGCATTTCATTGGTAAATTTAAAAGAGCCATCTGTCTGACTGCCAACCATAAAAGACTGACCTGCTGCTATATTTCCATCAGACACGGGTCTGCCAGAATCTGCGCTCACTACTCCTGTTGCATTAATGAAACTATAATCTTTCGCCTCATATACATATTGATTGCCGTTTAGATCCCTTGGAGTGTAGTGTGTCCAGAAAGCCAGCATAGGACTATCCACGAGTAAATCTACATTCTCAACCATAAAATCTTCAGCATCTATCGCAGAAGGATATGGATTTCCTATTAGATTGCTCTTAAGAGCTCCTTGCGTATCAATTGTAACATCGCCGTTAGTAGGTGTTCCGATAAAATTTACCGTTTGCGAAGTAACATATCTAGGAACTCGGGCAATATATCCTTTTCCTTCAATCATTGTCTCGCCAGCAGTAGCTGTTGTCCAGTAATCGCCAAGCCAGCTCCAGTATAAATCACTCTGGGGAGATAAAACACCAAGCTTCTGGCCTGCTACTGGCGAACTCCAATAAACATAATCAAAGTCTTTTATGGATGTTGCAGTACGCTTGTAAATAATACTGCCCGTATTTACGTTTTTTGCATCATTATTCTGGATTAAACTTGCACCGTTTTCGAAAGTTAGAGTTCCATCAAGCACAGGAGCTATTCCAGTTTCCACATGTACGCCGTTCTCAACAGTTAAAACTTTACCGCCAGCAATTGTAATATTTACTCCTGCTTTTACAGTGCAGGAACACGCATTTATTGAACCCGAAATAGTATAATCTCCTTCAAAGACAACAATATCATCTAAGGTAGGAACACTACTCGGTGTTGTACCAATATACCATCCAAGTCCTGAACCAATATCCTTCCATGTCTTAGTAACAGCATCCATAGTCACATTAGCTGATGCAGAACCTCCAAATTGGTCAGTAATAGTAAATGTATATGTACCTGCAGACAAACTTCCAACTGTTCTTGTAGCTCCAGATTCATGATAAAAACTGACTGCTCCATCTTTTACTACAGTAAGAGTCCAATTTCCAGAAGGCAAATTATTCAATGTTACGTTCCCTAAAGTACCGCACTTAATTGGTGTAGAATTGGCGTTTAGAGCTGGAAGCGGAATTGAACTTAAGGTTATTAACGAAGAACTTGAGCAAAGGCTATTCACCATAACTGTAACAGAACCTCCTTGGGGGTTAGTTCCTGTTGTAACAATTATTTGGTTGGTTCCATCACCACTTACAATACTCCACCCAGAAGGGACAATCCAAGAATAAGCAGCTCCAGCAACAGCATCAATACTAAAAACAGCATTTGAATTTGGAGAATATGTAGTACCAAGAGATGGAATAGGTAAACCGTTTAGTGATATAACTCCAGAATTGGACTTAACGTTTAAATTTACAGTAATACCAGTAACACTCTTAGTACAGCTAGGAGAAGTGCTCGTAGTAGCCACTCCTGTTATTTCCAGTGTTTTATTATTGTCAGCAGTTATTAAATTTCCTGTATTAAAACTAGCTGCTCCAGAAGGATCAGCAACAACTCCTGTCGCAGTTTGAACACTTCCGCTATTAATAGTATAGCTAATGGTCGATGTACTGCCTGCCAGTAATCCAGTTAAATTTATAGTTGCCGGCGATCCTTCACAGGCAAACATTGGTTGTGTGGCTGCTGTTATGGTTGGGGTGGGGTTAACTACTGTAGTAATTGTATTTGATGTTGCTGTAGAAGAAGAAACACAAATTGCCGTTGGTGTCAATACACAACGAATAATATCTGTACTAACAAAGTCTGTTCCTGCAACACCTGTATAGGTGGCAGAAGTTGCTCCGCCAATATTTGTCCCGTTTTTAGTCCATTGATAAGTTGGTGTTCCTCCATTAGTTGGTGTAGCTGTAAAGGTCACGGAACTTCCGCTGCATGACGGATTTGATCCGCTTGTAATAGCAATAGCAACAGAAGGTGTAGCGTTGGCAGTTACAGTCATAGTTATACCTGAACTGGTTGCCGTAGATGGAGAAACACAAATTGCCGTTGGGGTCAATACACAACGAATAATATCTGTACTAACAAAGTCTGTTCCTGCAACACCTGTATAGGTGGCAAAAGTTGCTCCGCCAATATTTGTCCCGTTTTTAGTCCATTGATAAGTTGGTGTTCCTCCATTAGTTGGTGTAGCTGTAAAGGTTACGGAACTTCCGCTGCATGACGGATTTGATCCGCTTGTAATAGCAATAGCAACAGAAGGTGTAACACTGGCAGTTAAGGTTACAGTTACATCAAATCTCGAAGTACTCTCACAGCCGTTTACCGTTTGAGTGGCAAAATAATGTGTACCGCTTACCAATGCTGTAGTTGATGCTAATGCACTTCCGCTGCTTGATGCAGCATACCATTTAATCGCAGTTCCTGTTGCCGATAAGTTTGCAACAGTTGGAGATGCTCCTGAACAAAAGGATTGAGATGCTGTTCCTGTAGGCACTGTCGGCGCTGCATTGACAGTTACAGTAACTATTGCAGAATTTCCAGCACCACAAGTGCCTCCTGTCACTACTGCTCTGAAATATTTAGTTGCGTTTAAAGTTCCTACTTGAGCTATAGTCAAAGTTTTTGAATTCGTTCCTAAATTGATGACGTTAGCTGTAAAGGCAGCATTATCTGCCCTTTTCCATTGAATAGTTCCTGTTGCACTTTCAATTGTAATGTCGCTTGTAATATTATTACCAGTACAAATTGATTGATCTGCAGAAATTGCACCCACAGCACCAACTGTGATTTTTTTAATTGAAATTTTATCTACGCAACCAGCTTGTTTAACTGTATAAATTACATCAGCTGTTCCTGATGCAATTGCTGTAGCTCTACCATTTCCACTATTACCACTAACAAAACCAATTGTTAAAACACTGGGATTAGAAGAAGACCAAGACCCTCCCGTGGACCATCCAGTAGACCAAAAATCCATAGTGTCATTTATACAAAAAGTTGAGAAATTACTATAAACTGTACCAGCAGAAGCATCACAGTTTACACCCCCATATATTACTTCATTCATGTAATTAATTAACTGCCAATCTGTTGGCTTAGTGCCGGCTGGTTGAGCATTTGAAGTACCCGTTACTGAAACTACTGCATAGGGATTAACTGGATAAACATATCCATTACCACTACCTGTAATTGCAGCTGTTACATTCCCTCCAACTATAATATTTCCATTTTGTTGTAAGCTCGTACCTGAGGTAATAAAATCACCTTTAATTACAACTGTACTTTTCCAAAAATTAGCAGTTCCTTGATTTGTAAAATTACCAAAAACTTTAATTATTGCGCTGTCATTATTACCAGTTCCAGCATTAAACTGTCCACCGCTATTAACCAAAACACTTCCATTAACTGTTAATATTATATTATTTAGTATTGTTAAAACACCACCGCTTTGTACGGTTACATTATTTACAGTTCTATTTGTCCTAACAGTAATTGTCGTCCCATTAGCAATAACCACATCATCTGATGCAGTTGGCACAACACCTCCTGCCCAAGAGCCTCCTAAGTCCCAAAATCCTCCACTTCCTGTACTAGTTATTGTCGCTCCAAACCCAATAGTTTGTACGAGCAAAAAAAACATAAAAATTATTAAAACTTTAGAGGTAAGTATAGTTCTATTCATATGGATACAAATTATTTGTGGTATTATAATAGATACGAGAAAAAATCTATTTTGGATTTAAAATATATTTCAAATTCAAAAACACGTACTTTTACGTGTCAAAATTAGACAATAAAAGTTATATTATAAAATAATTTAGTGAATTTACTTGATTTGCAGATAAATAGCCATAAAGCAATCATTTTGTAATTTTATATCTACAAATTTATAATTCCAATAAAAGTCTTTTACAGCTATATACCTGACCAAAAAGCCATGCATAGAAAAGACAAACACAGTTCTAAATAAATAAAATATTTAACATTTAGATACTGCTAATAATTATAGTCTAACTAATATAATAAAAAAATTCCATTCTGACAAACAGAATGGAATTCTAAAAAATTTATTATTATTTGTTAGTCGTGAAAAATTATTTCTTCAGTAACCCATTTACCATCTTCCAATTGTACAGTAACAATCATGAACTGATTGCTCGATACGAAATGATCTACAATAAATTCGTTCTTGTTCACTTTGTTTTTCTCATACAGCAGGCTGCCTTTCAGATCATAAATTTTTACCGAAGACAATGCTTTATCAAATGAATTAATTTTTATCTGGGCATTTTTTACCGATACAATAACGCCTTTCCCTTTTGAATCAAAATCTCCTGTTCCCAATTTAGTATCAGTATAACGTAGCACAAAGCGATCTTTAAACTCTCCTTTCGAAGTCACAAAAGAATAAGAGCCTTTTGTTAAATCATGAATAAGATTAGCCGTTTTATCTTCTAAATATACCGCTTGATTTGCCAGAAAGCCATCTGTTTTATCAATACTAATCTGCAGTGTACCTTCAATAGTGCTTTTGTAGCCCAGTGGGACTTCATCAGTTTCATCAAATGGCAAACCTCGACCTTGAATAGTATATTTCTTTTCATTCATTACACTATAAAAGTCAACATAAGCGTTACTATTACGGCTTGTCCCGTCAAATAATTTATCTTCATCATTTGTTGCTCCCGCGATGTAACCTACTAATAATTGCTTGAATGCACCTCCGGAATTGGTTAAATTCAGCCAAATCCTGTTCTTTTCTATCTCAGCAGTTTTCTTGGCATTTGTCTGTTTGAAAAAATGACTGTTTTTACCATCATCACCAATCCGCATTGAGTTCGTAAATTTAAAAACATTCTTATTGGCTGTCTCGCTGGTTACCATAAAAGACTGTCCTGCTGCGACCTTCCCATCTGGTGCAGATCCGCCAGACGCCGATCCAATATTTGTTGGTTCTGTTCCTGTGCCTCCTGATATGTTAAAGAAAGCATAATCATCTGATTCATACTCATATTGAGTTTCAGATCCATTTAATTTTCTCTTTGTCGTATGTGTCCAGAAAGCGAGCATTCCTCCAAATGGAATTATAGATTGATTATCAAGCATAAATTTCTCTGCATTTATCGCAGAAGGATATGGATTTCCTATTAAATTACTCTTATTATTTCCCTGTGCGACTATTGTAATATCTCCGTTATTTGGTGTCCCGATAAATTTAACCGTTTGAGAAGTCACATATCTAGGGACGAGGGCAATATATCCATTCCCTTCGATCATTGTATCGCCAGCTGCAGCTGCAATCCAATAATAATTAGACCAGCTCCAATATTTTTCACTTAGTGGAGATAAAACACCAAGCTTTTGCCCTGCTACGGGAGAACTCCAGTACACATAATCAAAGTCTTTTACCGCAGATGTGGTACGTTCGTAAACAATTTTCAATGTACTTGGATTCGGATTTTCATTTTTCTGAATCAAGCTTGCTCCATTTTTAAATGTAAGAGTTCCATCCACATTCAGATCATTTACGACAGTTAGAACTTTTCCAGAAGGAATTATTACATCTCTTCCCGAATTTATAGTACAAGAACAGGAATTTACGGAGACTGCCTCACTATAATCTGCATTAAAAATAACAAAATCGTTTAATGTTGGTGTGCCTGCAGACCAGCCCAAAGCTGTGCCGTTCCAAGTATTTGTTGACTGTGGCACTATTGTAACTGAATTACTTCTAGCTGAATAACATCCAGAATTTATTTGAAAAGTTACCACATAATCCCCGACTGCAAGCCCCGTAAAAGTTCCGCCGGAATTTTGAGCCACCGTAACCTCAGGAATAACATCCGTTTTTATAAGTGTATAAGTCAGCGTTCCAATTACAGAAGGAGAAGGTAGTGATGCAGTCACAGTTCCTGTAGGTATGGCACAAGTTGGATCTATTTTTGAAATTGTTATCGTAGAAGAAGGCGCAATTGAGGTTAAGTTAACTTTTATATGACTTGGACAAAACATACTACCAGATATATTAGCGGCCGTTACAAAAACATCACCACTTTGTGCATTAGTGCCCGTTATCACCTTTAATTTAGGAACGGCAGTACTAATTAGTCCTGTAATTACATTACCGCTTTCATCTTTCCAGCCTGCAGGAACTACCCAAACATAACTTGTGGCTGCTGATACCGGTAATATGCTAAAAGTCGCCAGATTAGTTGGGCAATAGTCAACAAAACCATTGGTTACAATTGGCGTTCCTCCATTTAACGAAATACTTCCAGAATCGGAATTTACATGAAGTTTAACCTGATCCGAAGTGACTGATGGCGCACAAGTTCCGCTTACAATACAGCGGTACTGATAGTTATTCATCCCTATAGCAGCTGCTGTGATGTTCATAGTAGCTGCTGTTACATTTGAATATACACCACTATTGGAAAGATTATTGAAAATCCCGCCTCCATTGGTACTTAGCTGCCACTGGTACGTTAATCCAGCTCCAGAACCTGCTACGGTAAACGAAGTGCCGTCTCCCTCGCATATAGTACTATCTGTTGGGGGCTGTGCTGTAATTGACGGCAGCGCATTGACTGTTACTGTTGCGCTTTGTCCTGTAATTGTATTAGGGCAAGCAGGAGTATCTTGATATACTACGCTTACCAAATTATATATAAAAGTACCGCTAGAAGCTGTTGAAACTGCAACAGTTGAAATATTACTTGCTCCAACCCCAATATTTATTGTTTGATCCGAACCTCCATTAATTTTATAAGTAACAGTTACAGAAACCGTTTGAGGATTTGTAAAAGTAATATTAGGAGATGAAGCACCAGCACATACAGATGTTGTTCCAGTAATAGTAGCTGTTGGTATTGGTCTCACTATCAAATTAGCTCCATCATCTCCAAAAGAGCTTGTTCGTATACAAGAATTTCCATTAGAGATTGAAATCAAAGTATATGGTGTATTTATAGTTAGTGAAGCACCTTCTGGTGTAAAACTAAATGCTGATGCATTTGTGATTTCCTTTGTATATTGATTTGTACCATTACTATACGTTATAATGTAAGGTGAGGTGTAAGTACTATTGTTTTCTGCATTATAAGTTAACTGGGGACTTCCTCCCGCACAAATAGTTGTTGCCGAAAAACCATTAGATATGTTGTTGGGTAAGGCATTTATTTTTAAACTCCCTCCGACAAATGTAATTGCATAATTACTAGCAGAAAAACCAGCTCCTGTAGGGGTCGATGGTACTATATTACCTGTATATGAACCTGGCAGCTGGGTAGTTGAAGCATCATATCCTCCTATACTTGCTAAAGTCACGCTTGTTATAGTTTCTCCGCTTTGTAATCCAGTAGCCGAAAAAGCAACTCCCCCTAAAGTTAATGATGTTCCATAACATTTACTTTGATCATTAGCTGTTATAGTTAAACTTGCTGTATTAATTGTAAATGCCAAAGCTGCAGATGAAACTGCATTATAGTTGGTATCAGCAGCTACACTTGCAATAACTTGATACGTTCCTGCATTAATAGGACGTGTTAAACTTGGACCAAAACTTGTTGCACCAGTTCCTGAATAACTATATGTTACAGCTCCTGTTGACCCTGACACTGAAGAAGTTGCCGGACCTTGAACCAAACCTGAATAAGTAAAACTTGTTGAACCTGTTGCTGTAATAGTTGAGTTGGCTTTGCTAATAGTAATTGTTCCGTTAGCCGTGCTGAAACTGTAGTTTGCAGCAGTCAATGAAGTAACAACCGGAGTGATTGTCACACCCGAAGTTCCTGCAGCAGTTGTTGCTGTATAAGTTGTTGTATAAGAAGCTGAACCTCCCATAACAGCTGAAGTTTCACTATTAACAAATCCTGTCGGCGTATAACTTCCAGCTCCAGTCACAGTACCCACTGGCGTTCCGTAAGACACGGTTTGATTCCCCGGAGTGATAGTTAAAACGGCTTTGGTAATATTTCCTGTACCTGTTCCTGTCAAACTATAGTTGGATGCCAAACCTCCATTTGTTCCATCGCCTAATGTATAAGTTACCGTTGCAGTTTTCCCTGATCCAGCATTCACATCAGCATATAAACCTGCAGCAGCTGTTACTGTGACAGTTTCTGTTCCAACAAAACCAGATAATGCACCCGCTGATACTGTTCCTGAAACTGCGCTGCCATCATATACTTTTGGAGCAATCAAAGGAGCTGCAATACTTAATGCTTTCGGTGTAATAATCATAGAACCACTTAATCCCGATAGAGTGTAATTACCAGCTGCCGAACCTCCAAGAGTAAGTGCAGTCCCTGATGGAAGTACTGCCTTAAAAGTTGCTATAGCACCTGACCATCGAGACGATGTGCCAATGGTAGCTCCTGATGAATAAGCACCAGTTCCTGAGACAATTCTTTCAAGGGCATATACTCTAGCGTTATTACTAGGGGTTGTATGTGTCGATGCGTCATTAGCCACAGCGGTAAAACTATTTGTCGGCGTTCCGAATGTATAGCCACTACTTACCAAACCAATACCACCAATCAGTACCTCATTTGCTTGTGTTGTTGTAGGGGTCGTTCCTGTACTAGCAGCTATATTATTAGTAGCATTACTGCTATTACCTATAGCGTCCAACGGGCTTACCATTAATATACCGCTGTATTCCATTACAACCGCAGCAGATCTTAAACTTGCTACTTGATTAATAGTCACTAAAGTTTCTGCTCCTGATACATTTGGAGCATACCAAATTTCTGTTGTTGTTCCACCTGCATTTGCTGCTTGAGTGGCTCGTGTCCATATTGCACCTGTTTGAGTGATACTTGTAACTCTACCGGCAGTCGTTCCTCTAGTAGATATAACAGCAACCAAGGTATTTCCATTCACAGGTGCTGTAACTGTAACATTAAAAGACGTTGCACCTGTACCAGAATTTCCTACTTTACTTTGCACTCTGACAGGAATTGCAGGTGCTGAAATTGCGCGTGTTCCTACATCTTTTGCCGCTAATATACCAATGCCAGATAGTGTTAAATCATCACCAACTGCTTTATTTGAAATTGTTAAATCTGTTGATGAAGCATTGGTTGTCCCATCATACGCACGAGTTCCTGCTAAAATTACAGGCAGCTGCGTTATTGTTAGTACAACTGGTGTACGTGATGTACTAATACACCCTGTAGTTGTATTTCTTGCTTGTGCATATACTGTGTAAGTGCCAGCATTGATTCCTCCAGGTGCATATGTTGTTGTTGTTGTTGTTGTTCCTGATACAAGTGCAGATCCTCCACTTAAATTAGCATACCAATCTATTGTTTCGCCAGTATTTGCAGTTGCGGATACGGTAGTTGTATTAGCTGTTCCTGTATACGTTTTAGTGCTTCCTGTAGCTGATGTAACTGTTGGCAATGCATTTATAGAAACACTCCCATTCATAACTTTACAATTCGTAGATCCAACTATTGCAACTACTGTATACGTACCTACTATTGTTTGATTTCCGAAAGCGGTACTGGCGATAGCAGACCCTGTGCCAGCAACTAGAGTACCTACATTTGTGCCATTGCGTTGCAATTGATAACTAACTCCTATTTGAGAAGAACTAAGTCCAATTGTAGCGGTACCACCGCAAACACTAGTACCACTAATATCATAAGCCGTTGGATCAACAGAAGAAATAAGTTTAATATCATCAAGAATCCAGTCATCTCCACCAGTTGTACCGTTACATGGTGTACCCGAAGTAGCAGTAATACTTGAGGTTGCAGCTAAAAACTCAAGATCTGCGGTTGCTGCACCCGTCCATGATGGAATTGTGAGCGTTATTGTACCCGGAGTTAATTTATCTGCATCTATACCTGGTTTACCACCACCTGTACCTGTACCTGTGCCTCCTACAGTTATAGGGAATCCTGATGCTGAGTAAGTAGTTCCTGCTCCATAGACAATGATATCAGATGTAGTAATGGTAGCATTATTTGCAGGATTTGTAATTTTCATATAAGTGAAACCACCTATTTTTACATCAAGAGTAGCAAAAGTACCACACATCAATCTATCTGCATTTTGCCCCGTAATTTCAAAAGAAAGTGTTATTGCCCCACCTAGCAAACCATTAACAGTTTGTTTTAGCGATACAGTTACACCGTCTTTGTCCATATAAATTTTATCTTTAGCATAAGTAGCCTCATAATACCAGCCAGTAGTATTAGTCTGCAATGTCCAGCCAGTAGCACCTCCAGTAAAATCTCCATTTTTAACAACATTACATGACTGCCCAAACCCGCTTGTCTGCAACAATATCAACAATAAAAACGCAAAAAGTAATTTTAATCTCATATAATTGGGGGAATTATTTTATACAATAATAACCTGATTCCTCAGGCAAAAAATATCCATAACCCGAAACTCCATACGGATTCCGACTACGAATACTAGCTATAATTTAGAAAGAAAATAATGGTGCTAGCACATATACAAAAGATTTACTGAATCTTTTTTGGTGCTGTCCTGTTTGATTAAGTGATCAAACACAAACATTGTTTTTGAGAAAATACAATGATATTTATTTAGCTTATTTATCTGGGGGGATAAAAAAGCAATTACAGTAGGTAAAGTTTTACTCATACAATTGCAGGTATTTGGGGGTAAGGCTATTTATTAAAATCCAAAAAACTGTTTTTATATTTCACATATAAAACAATTCTTATTGAATTATGTTTTATCTATTCTAAATAAATTATTCTTAATACGATACAAAATTAAACAATAAAAAAATAGCAGCGCTTATCATTTTTTAAAATCGCATTCGATTTGCAATAAAAATACAGAATTAATTATATCAAAAAAGTTATAAAACAAAAAAAGCCTCATCTTGAATACACAAGATGAGGCTGATAGAATTTTTTTAATCGTTACAAAATAATTTTGTTTGTTGCTGATTTGCCGTTTTTAAGCTGTGTCTTAATTATTAAAACCTGTCTCGAGGCGCCTAAGCCAGAAATCACAAATTCATTAGTATTTATATTCTTTCTTCCAAATAATTGCTTTTGACCCATATTATAAATAAAAACCTCATTTATGGCATCCTCTTCAGAATTTATCATTATTTCATTATTATTAACAGATACTACAACCGCTTTCCCTCTATTTCCAAAGGATTTACCATTAGTTTCAATCTGATCAGCAACTTCTGGAATGGTAACAATTGGTGTCGCTACCACTGGTTCCGTTTGAATTGGCGATGGATCTTTCGGAGCTGTAACAACTGGCTCTGATGGTGCAACAGGTTCATCTGTAACTGAATCGGAAACTTCTGGAATTACTGCGATCGGCTCAGTTACAATTGGAGCAGGAACTTCTGGAACAGTTACAATTGGAGCTGGTGTTTCTGGAACTATTACAACAGGCTCAGTCACAATTGGAACAGGAACTTCTGGAACAGTTACAACAGGCTCAGTCACAATTGGAGCAGGAACTTCTGGAACGGTCACAACTGGTTCAGTAACTATTGGAGCCGGAACTTCTGGAACTGTAATAATCGGATTAGTTACATCTGGTGCAGGAGCCTCAGGAGTAATGGCTGCCGGATCAGTTTCTTCTGAAGCGATTTCATCAGGAATTATTGGCGCTACAGGAGTATTATCAATATAAAGCAACACAAAACGATCATTAAATCTTCCGACCGCTGTGGTGAAGCTATAAGGTGCAGTTTTCAAATTATGAATTACTCCAGTTGTTAAATCCTTAAGAAAAATATCCTGAGTAGCAAAAAGACCGTCAACGTGATCTATGCTAATTTGAAATGTACCTTCTATAGTTGTTCTATAACCCAATGGTACTTCATCAGTATTAACAAATGGCAGGCCTCTCCCTTGAATTGTTAAATTTTTGCCCAAATTAATACTATAAAAATCAATGTATGGATTCGAATCTATACTAATTCCATCATAAAGCTTGTCAAAACCATTTGTTGCATTTGTCACATAACCAACCAATGTTTGCTTAAAAGCTCCACCTGCATTAGTCAGATTTAACCAAATTCTGTTTTTTTCGCCCGCAAAGCTCTTTAATGTTGCCAAATTATTGCTGGCCATACCATTTAATTCAAAATTCTTAACAATGGCATTATTTGCCACAGTATTAATATTGTTCTCTTTTGAAAAAGAAACTTGTGAAATTAAAAAAAGACCACACACAAAAAGTAAAATTGTTTTCATAAGAATGGGTATTAAATTTATATTCAGTATTCGTAAAATTCATATAATAAAAACCTAAATCTGTAACTATATCAAATCTAAGAAAGGATTTTGTAAAAATAGAAGAAAAGCATATTTAATCGATGAAATACATCAATATTTTTATATTGTAGTATTTAGACTATAATAAAAGTATGAAAACGGTTTTTTAGTAATGGATTCATAATACAAATAATTAAAATACCCGTTCAAAAATTATGTTTCTCTTTTTTACATTAAACAGAAAAGAAGAACTAAAAAAATCTATAATAATTAAACCGGTCTGTTTAAAGCATTTTATTTTTAAAAAATTATTTTTGTCAAATAGAACAATACAGTTATTTACATTTATGAAAGAAGTCTACTCTATTAAAGAAGCTATTCAAAAAATTGAACATTTTTGTGCCTATCAGGAACGATGTCACGAGGAGGTAGTTTCCAAATTATGGAGTATGAAATTGAATTCGGAAGAAATAGCTGAAATTATAGTTCACCTTATTCAGGAAAACTTCCTTAATGAAGCCCGATTTGCCTGCAGTTTTGCCCGCGGAAAACACCGCATCAAACATTGGGGAAAAATCCGGATTACCAATGAATTGAAAATGCGCAATATTAATCAGACACTTATTAATATTGCCTTAAAAGAAATTGAACCCGAAGAATATATAGAAACATTTGAAAATTTAGCAGAAAGAAACTGGAATTCAATCACCGAAAAAAATGTACTTAAAAAAAGGAAGAAATTCTGCGACTATATGTTACGCCGAGGATTTGAGAGTAATTTGATTTACGATAAAGTACGGGAGCTTGAAAATGGGAATAGTAATTCCACAGATTAACGCTGATTTTAAATACAATCTGCGCAAAAAGACACTAATACTCATTGTGCTTCTCTGCTAATACTTTGTATTTTTTTTTTGAAACAGCCAGCTTTTATAAACTCAAAAGAACACTCACCGCATTGCCGCCAAACCCTACCGCATTGACCAAAACTTTACGGATTTGTTTTCTTGGTTTTTGTGCTTTAGCAAAAGGAACTCCGATGAACTGATTGTGCTGCATCATCAAAATGGCCATTTCCACACTCAAAATTCCAGATGCCCCAAAAGTATGGCCAATTTTCCATTTGTTTGTAGTAAGCATTGGCAAATCAGTTCCAAAAACTTTTTGAATCGCTTTGTATTCGGTTAAATCGCCCGCTCTTGTTCCAGGTGCATGCATCACAACAGCATCAACTTTAGACAAATCAGTATTTTCCAATGCCATTTTCATCGATTTTTGAAAACAAACCGCTTCTGCAGAGATGGAAATATTATGTTCTAAAATTTCGGTCGCATAGCCAATTCCTTCAATAAAAGCCAGAGCGTTTTCTTTCAGTCCAATTTCCAGACAGCACACTGCAGCACCTTCACCCAAAATCATTCCGTTTTGTGTTTTTTCCAAGTCGAAAGCTCTATTGGGAAATTCATCTTCACTATTTGAGTAAATTTTCAACGCCCGCATCTGACCAACGGTAAAATCGGTCAAGGGCGCTTCGCTGCCGCCCACCAAAAACTTATCAGCCATCCCTGAACGAAGCCAAGCCACGCCATTCAGCATAGCATGCAGAGCAGTTGAACAGGTAATAGAATGGGAAATCTCCGGACCGGAACTCTGCAGATCATGTGCAACCCACGAAGAAATATTTCCCAAAGTCGTCGTAGGAGA
This sequence comes from Flavobacterium aquicola, assembly GCF_003385115.1. Classification (GTDB taxonomy): domain Bacteria; phylum Bacteroidota; class Bacteroidia; order Flavobacteriales; family Flavobacteriaceae; genus Flavobacterium; species Flavobacterium aquicola. The sequence continues at coordinate 88,882 of NZ_QUNI01000017.1, read as the reverse complement.
AGCAAGAGTCTGCGCTTTACCCGTTTCTAAATATTCCTGATAATGTTTTTCAAATAAATCAGTCGCACCACGGGAAGAACCAATATTGATCCCAAAAATATCATTCGCAGTCCAGCCTGCATTTTCAATCGCTTTACGAGAAGCCGCCATCGTATACAAAACCGATTTATCCAACGATTTGTATTTAATATCCGATTGTTTCAATGCCTCAACTATTGCATTTGAATTTTCATCCAGCTTGGCGACAAGTGTGTTTTTATGATCTAAAAAATGACTCGTAAAACAATGCTTTTCATTTAGATAATTTTCCCAAATAGTCTTCGGGTCATTGCCTAATGGAGAAATAGATGCTAGTGCGGTTATAGAGATAATTTGTGACAAAATATTCAGTTCTGTTTTGACCGCAAAGGTCGCAAAGTTTTATGTAAAAATAGGCACACTAATCACTAAGATAAAACAAATTTTATTGTCTTAATCACCTATTTGCGTTGAGATGCACTGCAGTGCATCTTTACAAAAGATATTATCTAAAAAAACTAACTGTTTTATTTCATAACAACTGCAAATTATCCGTAAAATCTGTTTAATCCGCATAGTCATAACTAAACAATTTCCAAAGCTTTCTCTGCCACTTCATACACTTTTTGCAATTGTACATCGGTAATCACATAAGGTGGCAGAATGTAAACAATATTTCCAACAGGGCGAAGAATCACGCCATTTTCAATAAAAAAATCATAAAGTCTATTTCGTAAAGTACCGTAATAGCTTGCCGAAGTTTCTGTTTTTATCTCTAATGCAAAAATAACACCCAGCACCCTAGCAGTAGTAACCATCGGATGTTTTTCAATTCTTTTTTTAAATTCCAAATGGTTTTGATTAATACGAATTAAATTCTGCTGCATTTCATCCGTTTCCAACAAAGTCAAACTGGCCAAAGCAGCAGCACAGCCTGTTGGATTAGCCGTAAAAGTGTGTCCGTGAAATAATGCCTTATTAATGTCTTCGTCATAAAAAGCATCAAAAAGGTCTTGAGTAAAAGTTGTAATCGCCATCGGAATAGTTCCTCCCGTCAAAGCTTTAGACAAACACATCATATCCGGCTTTTCTTTTAAATAATCACAAGCAAATGTTTTACCTGTTTTCCCAAAACCCGTCATCACTTCATCGGCAATCGTAAGCACCTTATTTTCCCGACAGATCTGAATTAAAGTATCCAAAGCTTCGGGTTTATACATCACCATTCCAGCCGCTCCCTGAACCAATGGCTCAAAAATAAATCCTGCACAATTATGATTTTGAATAACGTTTTTCAAAGTATCGAAACTTTCTTGTTCCCGGCCTTCTACCGGCACAGGAATACGAACCACATCAATAAACATTCCCTGAAATGCCTGCGTATAAAATGAAATACCGCTCGCAGCCATCGCGGCAAAAGTATCTCCATGAAAAGCATTTTCGAAAGCAATAATCGTTGTTCTCTTTTCGCCTTTATTGTAAAAATTCTGCAGAGCCACTTTAATAGCCACTTCAACTGATGTCGAGCCATTATCCGAAAAAAATACTTTCTTTTGATTGGTTGGCAAAATAGCCAAAAGCTTTTCGGCCAGAACTATTGCAGGCTCATGGGTAAAACCGCCAAACAAAACATGTTCCAATGTTGTCAATTGCTTGTAAATCGCATCGGCAATAAACTTGTTGGAATGACCATAAGGATTGACCCACCAAGAGGCGATTGCGTCCACATATTCTTTATTATTTTCGTCCCAAAGCAAAGCACCCTCTCCTTTGGTTATAGCAATTGGCAAAGCTGCGGTTTTGTGCTGTGTATAAGGATGCCAAAGATACTGGCTGTCTTTTTCGATTAAATTCATTGGATTTTAGATTGCTGTTCCGAAAAACAATCGTTGATTTTTATTATTGATATTGCCATTGAAATTGATTTTTGAAATTGCTATTAAAGTTTCAATAATTCCTCTCTAAACCTGTCTGCATATTCCTTGATAACATTTTGGTCAAAATACGGTTCCTGCTCGATTCTACCGATGCATTTAAGACCCGTTTTATTCAAAATAATCAATTCAGTTGCTTTATTTTCATCTCCCGAAAAAATAATTCCTCTAATCGCTATTTTACGATTAAGCAAGGATTCAATTGTCAGTAGCGTATGATTGATACTTCCCAGATAATGTCTTGAAACGACAATCACTTTATAATCGGGCTGAATCAAATCAATCACGCAATCCGTATCATTCAGAGGTACAAAAACACCTCCAGCTCCTTCAACAACCAAATGATTTTCCGTCTTTGGCTCAGTTATCTGCTTCAAATCAATAGTGATTCGGTCTAATTCTGCAGCAAGGTGCGGGCTGGCTGGAGTATTTAGCAGATAACTGTTTGGGTGGATTACCGTTTTGGTATTGGAAACAAACGATTTTACTTTATTACTGTCGGAATTATCTAAATCGCCAGCCTGAACTGGTTTCCAGTAATCAGCTTCAAGAGCTTCGACAATAATGGATGAGGCAATGGTTTTGCCAACATCGGTAGAAATTCCTGTAATGAATAGTTTCATAGTAATAGAACACAGATTAAACAAATCGAACAAATTTAAACGGATTTTAAAATTGTTCTCTTAATTTTTTTCGGTCGTTTGTATAAATAAGTCTTTTGAATTCTGGTTCAGTTCCAAAATTTAATAACATTCCAATCTCTACTTTGGTTGCTTTTAGATAATTTAATAATTGTGCCTGATGTTCGTCCATCAAACATTCGCAAGCTTTGAGTTCTAAAGTTATAGAGTCATCAACTATTATATCCGCAAAATACTCTCCAACGATTTGGCTTTTATAATATACTTTGATTTGCTTTTGAGCTTCTACCTTAAATCCTTTAGATTTTAATTCTAAATACATTGCGTTTTGATATACTTTCTCCAAAAAGCCATAACCTAATTCATTATAAACTTCATAATAAGCTTTCAAAATTGAATCACTTAAACTTTTATGTAAAAAATTTGCCATAATAATTTTCTAAAATTATATTCATACCTATTTAAAATTTGTGCAAATCAGTTCAATCCGTTTAATCTGTGTTCCAATTTAAACAATATCCGCATCATCCGTTGCTAAAAAACAAGGGCACCTAACAACGTCAATACTTGCGTCATTTCCTCCTTGCTGTTATAATTATGCAGACAAAAGCGCAATCGCTCCTGTCCTTCTGGAACTGTAGGCGAAAGTATCGCTTTGACATCAAATCCATTTTGCTGAAGAGCAGCAGCAATACCTTTCACCTTTTCATTTCCGGGAATAATGACACTTTGAATAGCCGATTTGCTGCGAATGAAAAGCGGATTCAAATACAGCATTTTTTTTACCTGATTAAAAAAGACAATGTTTTCTTTTAACGATTCAAGTGCCTTTTTATCTTTTTCTAAATGCTGGTAGCCAACTAAAATAGTAGCAACCGAATGCGGAGAAAGCCCAGTAGTATAAATAAAACTTCGGGAGAAATTTACGAGATATGATTTCAATTCATCCGAACCTAAAACCACTGCGCCATGACAGCCCAGACCTTTGCCGAAAGTCATTATTCGGGCAAATATTTTTTCCTGCAAATGCAAATATTGGATTAGTCCTTCTCCTTTTTCACCAAAAACTCCCAAAGCATGTGCTTCATCAACTACTAAATAACAATTATGTTTTTCCGAGAGGGCAACCAGTTCTTCCATATTCGGGCAATCGCCATCCATCGAAAAAACAGTTTCGGTTGCGATATAAATAGTTGTCGGTTGTTGGTTACTGGTTGTTGGTTTTAAAATCAATCTTTCCAAATCCTCAAAATCATTGTGTTTGAATTTATAAGACTTGGCATTCGACAATTGAATTCCGTCACGAATAGAAGCATGACACAATTCATCGTATAAAATCAAATCACCCTTTTGGGGAACGGCACTAAAAAAACCAACATTAGCATCATAACCCGAATTAAAAAGCAATGCCGACTCCGATTGATGAAATTTCGCAATAAAATCTTCAGTTTCGGAATACAATTTATGATTACCAGAAATCAGCCTGGATCCGCTTGCTCCGTTGCTTTTTATTTTATGATCCAATAAAAATTGATGCGTCGCATCAAAAATAACTTCCGATTTTGAAAAACCAATATAATCATTCGAAGAAAAATCGATTAAATGTTTCGGTTGCGGTAACACTCGCAATGATTTATTTTGTCTTCTGTTTTCGAGTTTATCGGCAAGATTTTTTGGAAAATTCATAAAAGCAAAGTTATAAAAATCAATTGTAACTATCCAATAATTACTCTTTACTGAAGCTAATTAGGCAACGTTTCTTTACTTTCTAATGCTTTCTTTTCAGCCGCTCTTTTAGCCGCTTTACCCTTTCCAATAGGCAATCCTGCAGTAACATATAAAGAACGATTGTACTGAATAGGACTGTTATCTCCTTTTAAAAGTGGTACTAGTCCATAGTAGTACTGCAAGCCAAGGTTCATGCCATATTTTCCAGTTTTCAACCGATAGCCAGCTCCAAATGTCAAACCAGCATCGATTACATGAATTTTATCGCGTATGTTATTTTTATATTCCACATCTTCTCCATTATAATCTTGACTAAAAATATCAACCGCTCTTGATAATAATCCTAATTGAGTACCAGCCTTTACATAGATATTATTATCAAACTTATACTTAATCATCAACGGAACATTAAAATAACTAATTTTTCTGCTCACAGAACCATCGGAAAATGTGGCATCTAAATTAGCATCATTTAGGCTATAAACAGGCAATCCTTCGGCTCCCATAGAAGATTTAACAATAACTCCGGTATTGAAAATCCAGGAAGGGTTTTTCAAATTAAAATCAAAATAAAAACCTAGATTAAAATCAGTTCTATAGTCGGCTCCTGTCTGGTTACTAATAGTAGAAAAATTGGCACCGCCCTCCAAACCGAATTCTATATTCGGCGAATTCAGTTTATCTCCAAAAATAAGTGACATTAAAACCTGAGATTGAGCCTCCTGAAAACAAAAAAACACTACAAGTAATGATAAAAGTCTTTTCATCTGCTAATTTATTTGTTTTCTATATATCAATTTCATTATACTGCCCAATTATAGCCCAAAACGGTACTGAAGACTTGTCATAAACTGGGTACGGCTTCCAAGGAAACCAGCTTCGGCGCGCAGCATAAAGTGTCTGTTGTATTGATATTGGGTTCCTATAATAAAATTCCACATATCCTTTGGAGCTTTCTCCAATGAATATTGCACTGTAGATGTTTCTAACGTACTTAGCGCACCATCAATTCCATTCAATAAATTACCAGCTTTATCAAGAGCATTATTAGCCGTTTCATATTTGGCTTTATTAGATGGTTTTGCTTGTTCAGCATTAGACAATCCGCTCCACCATGTATCAACCTGAGCTTGTTTTTCATCTACTTTTGTTACTGCCTGATCTACTTTGTCCTGAGCTTGCCCCGCATTTGGAAATAAATCTTTTATAGCTAATGAACCATTTGTTCCGCTTTTTAAATGAACCCTAAAAGCTCCTGTCCAAAACGCAATGTTACTATCCGGCTTATTAAATTTAATTGTTTTTCCTAATCTGGGTCCAAAAATAAAACTCATAGCGGGCTTATCAAGAGCATCAACATCTGTCCAGGCTACGTTCATATCAAGAGCAAGCCAGCCTCCGCCGATACCAATAGTAGGAGTCATACCTAATCCAAAAGTAGTAGCATTAAATTCGGCTTTAGTTCCAAAATCCATTACATTAGTCCAATTATTATCAGCATCAGGAACCCAAATACCAGCATTAATTGTCGTTGATGTACTTGCTTTACCTAAAATACCGTAGACATTCAAAAATGGAAACAGCCAAATATCCGGTCGAACATTAACTGCAGATGCTGTTACATACGAATCCGTAAAACGAACAATCTGATCTAAATTATATTGAGGTCCATTATTAAAACCAACTTCGAGATTATCAATAATAATGTCTGATTTCTGCCAAAAATAATTTACCGAGACTCCCGCAGAATAAGGCAAATGAAATCCTTTTTTAGTTGCTTTTTCTCCCCATATTGGCAAAGCATACGGATAGGGTTCTTCCTTGATGCTATCTAACAGGGCTTCGTTTTTCTTGCCAACTATTTTATTACTGTAAACTTGTGCAAAAACATTAACACTCGTCATTAATAAAAAAAGAAGAACTAAAAGGAATTTATTTCTCATTGCAAATTATTTATAAGTTTTTGAATCACAATGTAAAGTTAAAAAAAAATACAGCCAAACCAATTTTATAAGAAATTTAAAATTAATTATAAAAAAAATGCCCAGCCAAAGCCGAGCATTTTAATTTATTAAACCTGAATTGTCTTAGTCTGCTAAAACAATTACTTTATTGTCTTTTAACTCAAGAGTTCCAGAGGCAATTTCTAAAGTATAATTTTGATCATTTACTTTGTTAAACAAACCTGCTGTTTCTTCATTTAATTCAAAGTTTCCAGCAGTAGTAATATTAATAGTTCCTTTTTGCAATAATGAAACTATTGGCGCGTGGTTATTCAGCATTTGAAAACGGCCATCTACTCCAGGTACAGAGATAGAAGAGATTTCTCCTGAAAATAATTTCGCTTCTGGTGATACTATTTCTAAAATCATAATTTTTTAGTTAGTAGTTGATGGTTGATGGTTGGTGGTTGTTTTAACAACTGACAACTAACAACTGACAACCAATTAAGCTTCTGCCAACATTTTTTCTCCAGCCTCGATAGCTTCTTCAATAGTACCTTTAAGGTTGAAAGCTGATTCTGGCAAGTGATCTAATTCACCGTCAATAATCATATTAAATCCTTTGATAGTATCTTTGATATCTACTAAAACTCCTTTCAAACCTGTAAATTGTTCAGCAACGTGGAAAGGCTGCGACAAGAAACGTTGTACACGTCTAGCTCTTGAAACCGCTAATTTATCATCTTCTGATAACTCTTCCATACCAAGAATCGCGATGATATCCTGCAATTGTTTGTATTTTTGAAGAATTTCTTTTACTCTTTGTGCACAGTCATAGTGCTCGTTTCCGATAATGTGAGGTGCTAAAATTCTTGAAGTAGAATCCAAAGGATCCACCGCAGGATAAATACCTAACTCAGCAATTTTACGAGACAATACTGTAGTAGCATCAAGGTGAGCAAATGTTGTAGCCGGAGCCGGGTCAGTTAAGTCATCCGCAGGAACGTAAACCGCTTGCACAGATGTAATAGAACCCTTATTTGTAGATGTAATACGCTCTTGCATTGCTCCCATCTCAGTTGCCAATGTTGGTTGGTAACCTACCGCAGATGGCATACGACCCAAAAGAGCCGAAACCTCAGAACCTGCTTGTGTAAAACGGAAGATATTATCAACGAAGAATAACACGTCTTTTCCTTGGTCAGAACCTGCTCCATCACGGAAATACTCAGCGATAGACAATCCAGAAAGTGCCACACGAGCACGAGCTCCTGGAGGCTCATTCATTTGTCCGAAAACGAAAGTAGCTTTAGACTCTCTCATTCCTGGTAAATCTACTTTAGATAAATCCCATCCTCCATTTTCCATAGAGTGCATGAAATCTTCTCCATATTTTATAATTCCTGACTCTAACATCTCACGAAGTAAGTCATTCCCTTCACGTGTTCTTTCACCTACTCCTGCGAATACAGAAAGTCCACCGTGACCTTTTGCAATATTGTTAATCAACTCCTGAATCAATACTGTTTTACCAACTCCAGCACCACCAAATAATCCAATTTTACCCCCTTTTGAGTAAGGCTCTATCAAATCGATTACTTTAATACCCGTAAATAAAACTTCAGAAGATGTAGATAAATCTTCAAATTTTGGTGCTTGCTTGTGGATTGGAGTTCCGCTTTCACCTGTTTTTGCTAAAGCTGGCAAACCGTCAATAGCATCTCCAATTACGTTAAACAAACGACCGTAAACATCGGCACCGATTGGCATTTGGATAGGATTTCCTGTTCCAACAACTTCATAACCTCTGCTCAAACCATCTGTTGAGTCCATCGAAATGGTACGAACAGTGTTTTCTCCGATGTGAGACTGCACTTCAAGTACTAATAACGTACCGTCTTTTTTAGTGATTTCTAATGAATCATAAATTTTTGGAAGTTCAACTTCTCCGTTGAAAACTACATCGACTACTGGTCCAATGATTTGGGCAACTTTTCCTATTACTTTTGACATTGCTTATGTATTTATTAAATAGCTATTTAGGTTTATGAAATACAGCCCATCCAAACTCCTCAAATGGATACTTTTTTCAGAGTGCAAAGATAATTTTTTAAAATATAAAATCAATATTTTTTTTATAAAAAAAGCTAAATTTTTATTGAATTGATTATTAAGCTGTTTCAAACTATTAAAACACCTCATTAATGCCCAAAAAACAAAAAAACCACCACGTGATAAACGGGTGGTTTTTAACACTAATAAAATTAGGATTATTGTATAGTGACTGGAAATAAAGTCTGATACTGTGCCAAATCTACCGTCCTCAATGTTGCACCATATTTAGTATTGATTGCATTTATAAAAAGGTTTGCAATATAAGCATACCCTCTTGGCGTAGGATGCACTCCATCAAGCGAAAAAGCCCCGCCTGTTACATATGAAGAAGTCATTTGGAAATTCCCAAAACGAACACCTGCAGATGAAGATAACTGCGTCAATGCGGCTTTTGTATCAACAAATGCCAATCCTTTTGATTTAGCAATTGCATCTATTGTTACATTATAAGCATCGGTAGCATCTTTGACTTCTTTAACTTCATCTTTTGTAAGCACCCATTGATCTGCTAAAGGAACCGAAACTCCATTAACTTTTGTTGGATCTCCGCCAATTGTAGTTCCTATAAAACTTCTAGCGGTTAATACAACTAAATCTTCTTTGGTTACTTGTCTGTATGACGGAAGACCATACGCAGACAAATTCGTCAAATAACTATCAACAATAACAACCGCATTATTACCTGCAGCGAATTTTATTGTTCTTTTTGCAGCCTCTTCCTCAGTAAGCAATGTGTTTTTTACCATAAGCTGCAATCCTCCATTATATTGAGCATAACCCGCATTCAATTGCGCTGCCGCCGCTTCGGATAAAGGAACAGGATTATAAGGAACTGTTGTAAAGTATGGCAAAGCTGTTACATAAGGTAAATTACCCACTACACCCTTAGCCCCATTAGCTGTTAAATTAGTAACCAAAGCATTATACACATTAGCAAAAACGTTTGGATCCGTTATATCATTTCCTCCATAAGTAGAAGGATCTAAATTCCCTGTTTGATTTACTCCAACACCTCCTGAAGTCGCATATCCTAAAACATCATTTCCTCCAATAAACAAGGAAAAAAAAGTTGGAGTCTGTACTAGTGCATCAGCCAAAACTGTTGTTGTTGCTGATACCGCAAAACGCGCATAATATGGATTCGCTTTACCTGCAGCCACAAAAGCTACATTTCCATAACCAGGTGCCACTAAATGATAACTTTTAGCTCCAGGAATTCCCAAATTATTAAAAGGCCCCGCTAAATGCGCAGTCACTTCGGTAGTTGGAACACCCGAAACAGGGGTTATTATTGGAGATCCAGTCGGCGAAAATCCAAAAAGCGCCAATCTGCTGCCTGCAATTACATTTCCGCCCAATAATAATCCTCCAGTATTATCTGCCATCATAGGAATTGCAAAAGCACCGCCTCCGGCTTGAGCAAATTGCTGTGCTAAAATTGAAGGATAGGATGTTTCCTGAGCCGCTTTAAAAAGAGCGCTATCACTATAACCCGCTGCAAAAGAATCGCCCAGCGCAACATATTTTGCAAAAGAAGCCGAACCTGAAGCAATCGGCACTTCTACTACTGCATCTTCATCATCATTATTATTACATGCCACAAAGCTTAAAGAAACTAACAGCAGCCATTTAAAATTTTTTATCATACCTATATTTTTAAGTTTTTGACTTGTCTTTTTAATTATGGATTAATTGTTACTGACGCAAACCATTGCTGTCCAATTGAACCCGCTCCTATTACTTGGATATAATCATCTCCCCCAATATTAGTTCCCCCAACTTTGAACAATAATTTATACTGCGGAAGAGCATAATTAATCTGTGCATCAAAGACAGTTGTTGATGGAATCATGCCGTCTGCAAAAGAAGACTGCCATAAATACTCTGAGTTCCATCTTACATTAGTATTGAATCCGAAATTTTTAAACAATCTGGTATTTCCCAATGATGCTTTTACTCTATGCTTAGGAGTATTAAATCCAGTTACAAAACCAGGATCTTCCGACTGATCAAAATTCAATTGAGAATAATTGTAATTAGCTCCCAATTCAAAATTCTTATACACTTTTTTAGACAATCCGATACCGAAGCCTAATGAAGAAACATCAGCAGTTGTATTGGAATACACTTGATAAATTCTTCTATCACCTCTACTTAATGCAGCAACCGGGCTTAATGGATCTAGTGGATTAAATGCTGCGTTTACATCACCATAATAAACTCCAGCTACTCTTGAAGTATTCAAGAAATGATTGTACTGATTATAATATCCATTAATATCTACTGAAAAATCATTGTTAATAATAGTTCTATATCCTAACTCATAAGCTTTTACTTCTTCAGGACGAACTAATTGAACATTTGCCACTTTCAACAAAGCTACCGCATTTGCCCGCTCCGTTTCATTAGCCGCAACAGCATAAGCCTCACTAAAATCCTTAACTGAAGTTAAAGTATACGATTTATTGTAAGCATCATTTCCATTCATAACAACAGTTGGAGTAGCTGGTCTACCAGCCAATATATAAGCAGCTTGGCCCGCCGCACTAACATTTAAAGTCTCAGAAAAGCGAACTAAATTCTCTGGCGCAGAACCAATTAAGGCAAACGGCCCTAAATCAAGTCCTATATATTGATCCTGTGTGGTTGGATTTCTAAACCCTGTTTGATATGAAGCTCTGAAATTATGTGTTTTTTGAGCACCCGCAGAATACACAAGAGAAACTCTTGGAGAAACATTCCCGTCAAAATTTTGGCTTTTATCATAACGTATTGACGCAACCAGTTTTAAGCGGTCTTCCAAAAACAGTTTGGACCCCTGAGTGTAAACTCCGTATTCATTGTAACGAATCGGTCCGTCATAATCAGTAAAGATTGAACCGCTGGAATTCATTTCATACTGACGGGCAGACCCTCCTACCTGAATTTCAGCAAACTTAATTAAGTCTTTAAAGTTATAATTTACATCAGAATGATATATTTTTGACTGATCTGTAAATTTAGCACCCTTAGTAAAATCAGGATTGTCTTTAATAGCATTCAGCGCAGATGTAAACTCAGGACTTCCTGGCTCAAAACGAGGTTTTCCTGTAGGCGGAGTTGCAAATTGAGGCAGCGAAGCCAGCTCAGCAGGCAGTCTGTTATAATCAGCATATTCACGAGCAGTAACTGCAGATTCTATTGCATTGGTTCCCATTACCGCACCTGCTAACTGAAAAGCGGTAGCATAATTAGTAAACCATTCCGTATCTGATTTTGCAGCTCTCTGCACATTCCAACCTGCAAAACGCATGTCATAAGAATTTCCAGCATCTTCAGATGTACGATATGCTCTAGCGAAAAAATTCTTTCCTTTAATTTCAATTTTTGTCTGACTCATCAGGAAATCATTCAAAGCATATCTGTTAGCACCCTGATAAATTGTATTTCCAATCCCTACTTTATACTGCAGCATGATTTCAGTCTCATTAGCCCAAGGCCTAAAATGCAGAGAGAAATCAGCCTTAACGCTATTCACTTTATTGTCGTTCAAATCTTTCTCACGATATCCTGTTCTGCTTACCTGTCCAACATTAGGAATAGAAGTGGTGACTTCATCGCCATAAATATTTAGCCCGTCATAATTTTGATTTTCAGCATGACCGATAGAACCTCCCGTCATACTTCTTCTATCATCAGCTATCCATTCGGTAGCTTTCATATAATTAAAGTTGGCTTTTACAGCAAAATATTTATTAAAAGCTGTTGCAGCTCTAATTCCCATATCAAAATAGTCATTGGTACCAGCAACATCCTGAGACGTCTGTCCATATTTTACATAAGAGCTGATTCCTTGGTGAACAAATGGATTTTTACTATTCATAAATAAAATTCCATTAAACGCATTAGCTCCATATAAAGCAGAAGACGCTCCAGGCAAAAGCTCAACGCTCGCTACATCAATATCAGAAAGACCAATTAAATTACCTAACACAAAGTTCAGTGCCGGAGATGAATTATCCATCCCGTCTACTAACTGCATAAAACGAGTATTCCCTACAGCAGCAAAACCTCTTGTATTTACTGTTTTAAAAGAAATACTGCTGGTATTAAACTGCACTTCTTTTAAATTTTCTAAACCATCATAGAAAGTCGGAGCTGTTGTACTTTTCACCTGCTGAATCCCCATTCTCTCAATTGTAACAGGCGACTGAAGCACTCTCTCAGGTGCTCTAGAAGCAGAAACCACAATCTCGTTTAATTTTGTCTCTTCTGAATTCAATTTAACCACAATTTTTTGGCTTAGTGACTCAACAGTAATATCTGAAGAACTAAAGCCAACAGCGGTAATTTCAAGAGAAAAAGGAGGCGTTTGCTTAGTAATTAAAACAAATGAACCATCATAATCCGTAATCGTCCCTTCCTTTACTCCAGCCACATTAATATTAGCACCAGGTATTGGCTGATTTTTTTCATCTGTGACCACTCCTTTGATAGAATTTTGGGCGAAAGTTATACTGCAAAAGAACAACGCTAAAAAAAGTAAATACAATCTCATATTGGTTAAGTTTCATGATTAATGTTGCCAAATTACATATATTTTTTAATTATCCATAAAAAAAACAAAATTAAATTTTGTTATTACCAACAAAAAGGCAATATATGTAATAATAATATATTTTCATTAATTACAGATTTAATAATAAAACTATAAATAAATCACATAATTTATTATGCATACATAGCAATTTGGCAATTATATTAAATTTATCATAAAAATTTACAACGTTTTCGTAATGAGAAAAAAGCACAAAAAAAAGCGAGAATCAATCTCGCTTTTAAAAAAATAGACAACTATATCTCTTAATTATTCAACCGTAACCGATTTAGCTAAATTTCTAGGCTGATCGACATTACACCCTCTCATTACAGCAATATGGTAAGAAAGGAGCTGTAATGGTATTGTAGTAATTAACGGTGATAAAGCATCTGATGTTTCCGGAATTTCAATAACATAGTCCGCTAATTCACGAACTTGTGTATCTCCTCTGGTAACAACAGCGATTATTTTACCGCTTCTTGATTTAATTTCTTGAATATTACTAACAATTTTATCATAATGCCCTTGTTTTGGAGCAATTACAATAACAGGCATTAATTCATCAATTAATGCAATTGGTCCGTGTTTCATTTCAGCAGCAGGATATCCTTCAGCATGTATATACGAAATCTCTTTAAGCTTTAAAGCGCCTTCAAGTGCTACAGGAAAGTTGTAACCGCGCCCCAAATACAAACAATTAGGCGCATCTTTGAAAACTGCAGCAATTTCCATTGCTTTAGGATTTGTTTCCAACGCTTCTTTCACTTTCTCAGGAATGATTTCTAGTTCCTGCAGATAAGTATGAAAATCAGAATGAGTCAAAGTACCTTTAGCTTTAGCTAAACGTAAAGCCAGCATCGTTAAAACAGTAATTTGAGTTGTAAATGCCTTTGTAGATGCTACACCTATTTCAGGTCCAGCATGAGTGTAAGCACCAGCATGTGATTCTCTGGAAATAGAAGAACCTACAACATTACAAACACCAAACACAAATGCTCCATGCTCTTTCGCCAATTTTATAGCCGCCATGGTGTCTGCCGTTTCACCAGATTGTGAAATTGCAATTACAACATCTTTACTGTTAATAATTGGATTTCTATATCTAAATTCAGATGCATATTCAACTTCGACAGGAATTCTTGCAAACTCTTCAATAACATATTCAGCAACCAAACCAGCATGCCATGAAGTACCACAGGCTACAATTATAATTCTGTCAGCATTTAAAAATTTCTCAATATTATCTTCAACTCCCGCTAGCTGCACTATACCTTCATTAGCATGCAATCTTCCTCGGTAAGTATCTTTAATCACACTTGGCTGTTCGTAAATTTCTTTCAGCATGAAATGATCGTAACCTCCTTTTTCAATCTGTTCCAAGTTCATTTGAAGCTCCTGAATATAAGGATCAACAATTGAATCGTCTTTAATTTTACGAACTTTCATTGTTTTATGCAATCTGATATTTGCCATCTCTCCATCTTCAAGATACACTGCATTAGGAGTATATTCAATAAATGGAGAAGCATCAGAAGCAATAAAATATTCCCCTTCACCAATTCCAATTGCCAATGGACTTCCAAGTCTTGCCGCTACAATTTCATTAGGATTTTTTTTGTCAAAAACTGCAATTGCATAAGCACCTACTACTTGGTTTAATGCTACCTGAACAGCCTTACCTAATTTTAATTTCTCGTTTTTTTGGACTTCTTCAATAAGATTAATTAAAACTTCAGAATCAGTATCCGAAGTAAAAGTATACCCTCTCTTTATAAGCTCTACTTTCAAAGGAGCGTAGTTCTCAATTATACCATTATGAATAATCACTAAATCTCCAGAATTAGAAACATGAGGATGCGAATTTACATCATTTGGAACTCCATGCGTAGCCCAACGAGTATGCCCAATTCCAATAGAACCATTTAAAGTAATCTCATTTTGAGCTTTAATTTCAAGATCAGAAACTTTACCTTTAGTTTTTGATAATTTTACAGCTTCACCATCATACAGCATAACACCAGCACTATCATACCCACGATACTCTAATCGCTTAAGCCCTTTTATAACAATAGGATAAGCTTCTCTATGACCAATATATCCAACAATTCCACACATAGTTTTTCTTAATTAGTTTTAGTATAATAAATTTCAAGCTTCAATCTTTTATTTTCATCAGTACTGGTACTTCCATGAAAAATAGTCCCTAAAGGACTCATAACAGAAGATTCTGGAAAGAAATAAGCATTTTGTTCCTCTGTTTTAAGATTTGTCCATGTTGCATAAGCAGGAGCCTCTTTTATTTTTTTAAATGTAACATTTGAAATCACTTGCGCAATAGAAACACCTAATTTGAAATTTACATTATCATCTTTTATAAGACCTCTTACATAATCCGTAATACTAAACCTGTATTTAAGGCCACGGTCAGCTGCATCTTTCTCTAAAACTGCCGCAGCAAGTATTTTACGATTCTTTATGTCATACAAAAACATTTTGCTTGGCTCAGTGGTGACTTTTTTCATTAGCGTTTGATCTACATAAAAAGTCAAACTAGCGTCATTAACTAACCATCCTTTTTCCTTAATATAATCTAATTCGTCCGGTATATCATTACTTTTCCCAAGTTCTATTTTTTGCGTATTACTATTATAGGTTACCTTATCAACTGCAGGATTAAACAGATCAATTGTAGCAACACTTCCTTCTCCTCCTCTTACATACAATCTATCCGCTTTTGGACTTGAGTAAGAATCTGGTTCTGTACTAGGTTCGTTATTTAACAAATTTACAGTATTTCCAGTAAGATTTAAAGTAATTGATTTTTCCACAGTCAATGTAGGATCTGTTGCAAGTGCTTTTTCTTTGTACTTTACTACAATAGTTCCTTTTTTGAAATTCATTACAGCTAATACGCCTTCTACATCATTTTTTTCGACGCTAAAATACAATCCTTTGAAATATTGCTCAAATTGAGAGTTACTAGCTAAACTATAACCATTTGATGTTTTATCAAATAACAGTTTCTGAAAAAAAACTTTGTCCAAAGTTAATCGCATACCTGGAGCTGTATATGTAGTCGTCGCTGCACTAGTTGTTGTAGCTGGAACAGAATCAGCATATTCTTTTTCACTAAAAACAAAATCATTATTTTGATAAAGCAAGTCTCCTTTTTTTTCGCTAAAAAAGGTGTTTTGATTGGTATAATATAATTGAGGATAATTTATATCAGAAAGAGGGGCTCCAGGTTCAGTATTTAAGTTTCCTAATAAAAATTCATTTTCATAAATTTTTAACTTAATTTTTGAGGCTTTGTTGCCATAAATAGAGTCCAGTGTATACACAGGTCTACCTTCCTTATCGGTACTTACGGAAGGTTTTGTAAAATAGGGAATATATAATGTTACACTTACAATATCTTGACCTAAATCAGGATTTATGACTGGATTTACACTAGTCGACTCCAACTGAACTTGAGTAGCAAAATTAGCAGTTGTTTGACCAAATACTGTATTATCTAATATCCCTAAAGCATTTACAGCTAAATTATTAGAAGCAATCCCGCCTGTCTTTTTCCAAGCTGATTGAACCGTACTCGAACTATCTTTAACAATATCAAAATTTCCACCTACTATTAAATCCGAGCCTACAACACTAAATTCTTTATCACATGAATTAAAAAGAACTATAAAAAAAAGAAAAGAGATTATTTTAAAAAAAGAATTTTTAAGCATATTTATTCGTAAAAAATTGATTTATAACAACATATTTTGGTAGAATTCCGTGTAAGCGCCCGCAAATTCATCCTTAAATTTCAAAGGTAAAAAAGGTTTACCTGAAGATTCTATAAATTTTGTTAAACTTGGAGAGAGAGCATCAGAGGCAATGATTACTGCATCCGAATTGCGGACAGTTGCCTTCATTATATTTTCATAATTCGGCAATTCCAATTCAGAAATAGCCTCATCTGGAATACCGTCAAAACGAACTTTGTTAATCATTTCAGCATCTAATGTTCCGTCAAAAGACTGACTGTAAACAGAAGTGACAATTTTAGTGTCCGAAAACAACGCTTCATTTTTATAAAAATGCTTCATATAAACTGGCAGCATAGCAGCCATCCATCCATGAACATGAATAATATCCGGAACCCAGTTTAATTTTTTAACAGTCTCAACAACTCCTTTTGCAAAAAAGATAGCACGCTCGTCATTATCAGGATACATCAAACCTTCTTCATCTGCAAACGTGGCCTTTCGTTTAAAATATTCTTCATTATCAATAAAATAAACCTGAATTCTTTCTTTTGGAATTGAAGCTACTTTGATAATAAGAGGCATGTCTAAATCATTTACCACCAAATTCATTCCAGAAAGCCTTATTACTTCATGTAACTGGTGTCTTCTCTCGTTAATATTTCCATACCTTGGCATAAAAATTCTAATTTGCCCTCCTTGATCATTAATCATTTTTGGTACGTCATAAGACATTAATGAAACCTCATTTTCAGCGAGATAAGGTACAACTTCAGATGATACATATAATATCCTCTTATCTTTCATAATATAAATTGATTAATTATTGGCAACAAAAACCACGCAAAATTACAAAAATTTATGCAGTTATAGACTAAAATATTAAGTTTGCACCTAATTTAAACAAAACGGCCATGCAGATTTTCGATGGAAAAACAGCTTTAATGGATTATTTACGTTCAATAAAGACTACAAATTCTTCAATTGGATTTGTTCCAACAATGGGTGCTCTGCACAAAGGACATCAGTCGTTAATGAAGCAGTCTGTACAGGAAAATGGGATAACTGTTGTAAGTATTTTTGTAAATCCGACACAATTTAACAATCCAGAAGATTTAGAAAAATACCCTCGTACTCTAGATCAAGATATAATAAAAATCTCTCAAATAAATCCAGATATTATTGTTTTTGCACCAACGGTCGAAGATATATATGAAGGAAAAACGCTTTCTCAATCTTTTGATTTTGACGGTTTAGAAAATAAAATGGAAGGAAAATTCAGACCCGGACATTTTGACGGAGTCGGAACGATTGTAAAAAAACTTTTTGAAATTGTGCAGCCAACAAATGCTTATTTTGGAGAGAAAGATTTTCAGCAAGTGCAGATTGTTAAAAAAATGGTCGAGAAAAGCCATTTGCCTGTGACAATCATTATGTGTCCTATTTTAAGAGAAACCAACAACTTAGCTATGAGTTCTCGAAATGAACGCTTAACTTTGCAAGATCGAATGGATGCAGGCATCATTTATGAAATACTAACGGGAGCCAAAGAGAAATTCGCAAATAGCAGTGTGAAAGAAACAACTCAATGGGTTGAAAACGAATTTAATAAAAACAAAAAATTCACTTTAGAATACTTTGAAATTGCAGATGAAGATACTCTTACCACCTGTGATATAAAAATTAAGAACAAAAAATACCGAGCGTTTATTGCTGTGTTTATCAGCAACGTACGCTTAATAGACACTATTTCATTAAATTAAACACCATGCAGATTCAAGTTGTTAAATCAAAAATTCACCGTGTAAAAGTTACAGGAGCCGACTTAAATTACATCGGAAGCATCACTATAGACGAAGCCCTATTAGAAGCATCAAATATTATAGAAGGGGAAAAAGTATCAATTGTAAATATTAATAATGGAGAACGTTTTGACACTTATGCAATCATCGGAGAAAAAAATTCAGGAATAATTACCCTAAATGGTCCAGCTGCCAGAAAAGTACAAAAAGACGATATAATTATTATCATTTCATATGCGACACTGGACTTTGAAGAAGCAAAAACATTCAAACCCTGGATTGTTTTCCCAAATGAAGAAGATAATTCTTTGACATAATAATTTTACAATTTATCGTTCTTTACTACACCGAATAATTGTTTATCTTGCTGCTCAATTACACAAAATAACTCCAAATTATATGAAACATCTATTTACAGCATTTCTTATCTTTTTTTCTGTTTCTTGTTTTGCACAAGTAAAAACAATCAGTTTTAACTCTGAAAAAATAAAAGAAAAAAGAGATTTGTATGTTTCGTTACCAGCTTCATATGAAAAAAACAAAGCCAAACACTACCCTTTACTACTTGTATTGGATGGGGATTATTTAATGAATCCTTTTACGGGTGCATTAAATTATGGTTCTTATTGGGATGAACTGCCAGAAGTAATTATTGTAGGGATCAGCCAAAACAAAAATGACCAAAGAACTATTGACTGCGGAGTAGATACTGTAACAGGGGTTCCTTACGGAAAAAGTGTAGACTTCTTCGATTTTATTTCTCTAGAGCTTATTCCTATGATTCAAAAGGAATATAGAACCACCAATTTTAAAATAATTGCAGGTCATGATACTACAGCATCTTTTTTAAATTTCTTCCTATATCAAGACAAACCTTTATTTAATGCCTATATCTCATTAAGTCCTGAATTGCCTGTAGAAATGGAAGACAAACTGCCAGAATTGGCAGCTGAAGCCAAATTACCTGTTTTTTATTATTTATCTGCTGCCGATGGAGATGAAAAAAAGATGCAGCAAAGAATTAAAAAACTTGATGCCGGCATGAAAGCCATTCAAAACCCTGACTTAAATTACAAATTTGAATATTTTAATCAAGCTTCTCATTATTCATTGGTTTTGAATTCCATTCCATCAGCATTATATCAAATTTTCTCAGCAATACAGCCCATATCAGTTCAGGAATACAATACCAAAATTGTAACTCTAAAAGAGGGCTATGTTGAATATTTAAAGAAAAAATATGATATAATTGAAAATTCATTTGGAATTAAAAACCCAATACGAATCAATGATTTTAAAGCTATTGAAGCTGCAATTCTGGAAAACAAAGACTATAACGAACTCGATGCTTTGGCTATTCTTGCAGATAAAAGTTATCCGAAAAGCATGCTGGGAGATTATGAATTAGCAATTATGTTCGAAAAAAAAGGCGACAATCCAAGAGCTGTACGTTATTATATGTCAGGATTCAACAAAGAAGAAATTGCTGACCTAACCAAAGACATGATGTTTGCCAAAGCTGAAGAATTGAAAAAAACCTTTGCAAAAAAACCAAAAATAAAAGGCAAAGTAGGCCAAGACACTTCTACAGATGTACAGACGGATGTTCCTGCAGCAGACCCCGCTCCTACAGACACTCCAGCTGCAGAAGAACCAAAACAATAAAAATGGCCAAAGTAAAAACAACTTTTTTTTGCCAGAATTGCGGTGCTCAATATGCCAAATGGCAGGGTCAGTGCAATTCCTGCAAAGAATGGAATACTATTGCCGAAGAAATTATTCAAAAACAGGAAAAAGTCGCTTGGAAAAGTGAGCCTTCAACAACTAGCAAAGCTCCGAAACCTTTACGAATAAACGAAATTGACAGCGCCGAAGAAATTCGTCTGGACACTACCGACAATGAATTAAACAGAGTTCTGGGAGGAGGAATTGTTCCTGGTTCTTTAATTCTTCTGGGAGGAGAACCTGGTATTGGAAAAAGTACATTACTATTACAGATTTCATTAAAATTACCTTATAAAACGCTTTATGTTTCTGGTGAAGAAAGTCAAAAGCAGATTAAGATGCGTGCCGAACGTATTACTCCAGATGGAGATAATTGCTACATTCTTACCGAAACGAAAACTCAGAATATCTTCAAACAGATTGAAACTATTCAGCCCGAAATTGTCATAATCGACTCTATTCAGACATTACATACTGATTACATTGAATCTACTGCCGGAAGTATTTCTCAAATACGGGAAACCACCGCAGAGCTAATTAAATTTGCCAAAGAAACCAATATTCCAGTTATTTTAATTGGTCACATCACCAAAGACGGAACCATCGCAGGACCAAAAATACTGGAACACATGGTCGATACCGTTTTGCAATTTGAAGGGGACCGCAACCACGTTTACCGTATTTTGCGTTCACTAAAAAACCGTTTTGGTTCCACTGCCGAAATTGGAATTTACGAAATGCTCGGAAGCGGACTACGTGAAGTTTCCAATCCATCCGAGATATTGATTTCGCATAAAGATGAAGAATTATCAGGAACCGCCATTGCAACCACACTCGAAGGCATGCGACCATTGATGATCGAAATACAATCCCTCGTAAGCACCGCAGTTTACGGAACACCGCAGCGAAGCACCACGGGATATAATGCAAAAAGGCTGAATATGATTTTGGCTGTTTTAGAAAAAAGAGCCGGTTTTAGACTTGGTGCAAAAGATGTTTTCCTGAATGTAACTGGAGGAATTTCTGTAGATGATCCTGCTATAGATTTGGCAGTTGTTGCTGCAATTTTATCATCTAATGAAGATATTCCAGTCGAAAAAGGTTTTTGTTTTGCCGGCGAAGTTGGCCTTTCTGGAGAAATAAGGCCTGTGAATCGTGTCGATCAGCGTATTCAGGAAGCTGAAAAATTAGGATTTTCAACTATTTTTGTATCTAAATACAATAAAATTGCGTTGAAAAATACTGGAATCAAAATTCAATTGGTAGCTAAAATTGAAGATGTAGCCAGCCAATTATTTGGATAAAACCAAAATGTACAGATCAATAACTCAATTAATAAGTTTAACAATGATTTCACAGACTTACACTCATTTATTTGTGTAAATTTGAAATCTCTGTAAAAAAATTTCCATTTCCATTCAAACATGAGAACTAACAAACAAAAGTTATTTTTAGCTTCCAAAATACTTGGAATCATTATCGCCATACTCTTAATTGGCTTTCTCATGTTTAGAGATGAACTTTTGGACCAAGCCATCGACAAAGCTTCAGCCACAATGAAACTGGACTACAACAGCGATTTTGCAATAAAAAAAGCATCATTTGATGGAGTTTCAGGAATAGAATTGAATGAAATCACACTTGCTCCGCACAATTTAGACACAATTTTTAAAATCCAAAGAATAAAGACAAGTGTGAATTTATGGAAATTACTCCTTGGAGATGTTCAGCTAGGTACTCTAGAAATTAAAAATGGTTATGTTCAATTGACAAAAAAAGGAAAAATCAGAAACTTTGGTGCCTTTTTGAAAAAAGATAAAAACGAACCAAAAAGCGATAATAAAAGAGATTATGCTGCATTCGCTTACCGCATAATATC
Source organism: Flavobacterium aquicola (assembly GCF_003385115.1). Classification (GTDB taxonomy): domain Bacteria; phylum Bacteroidota; class Bacteroidia; order Flavobacteriales; family Flavobacteriaceae; genus Flavobacterium; species Flavobacterium aquicola. The sequence goes on along the minus strand of NZ_QUNI01000017.1, from coordinate 66,766 downwards.
CAAAGTACTCAATCTTGTACCCACAGATATGACACTTGAAAATTTAGTTTTCAAAATTGACGATAATGGCAAAAAAGCAACAGTAAATTTCAAAAAATTAACTTTGTTTGAAACCAAATTAGAATCAGCTATTGAGGTAAAAACTAATTCATTTGCACAAAGATGGAGAATCAACGGAATCGCCGACCCTAGAAACAAGAAAGGAGATCTGCGATTTTTCAATATTGATACTGGAGCCATAAAAGTTCCTTATTTCGATGAGCGCTACAATCTAAAAATGAGTTTTGACTCTATTCGATTCAATATTCAAAATATTGACAAGAGCGGTGGCGAACTACACTTAGACGGATACAGTTCTATTGCGAACTTAAAAATAAATCATAAAAAAATTGCAGATAAAGATGTTATCATCAAAAATGCGAGATTCGATTACCGTTTCTTATTGGGTTCCGACTTTATTTCTATTGACAGCAGTTCTACATTTCAATTTAATAAAATCAAATTACACCCTTATCTATCTTATAACACCGAAGAAGATACTGTTTATAAACTAAAAGTTGGCATTCCAAAAATGAAAGCCCAAGACTTTATAAGTTCTCTTCCTGACGGGTTATTCACCCATTTTCAAGGAATGGAAGCCACTGGAAACTTTGATTATAAATTGAATTTTATGTTCAATAAAAACAAGCCAAACAAGATCGTTTTTACGAGTGATATCAAAAAAGACAACCTAAAAATAACCAAATACGGAAATGTAAATCTGGCTAAATTAAACAGTGAATTTACCTATCGCGCCATTGAAAACGGAAAACTTCAGCGTCCAGTTTTTGTAGGTGCAAGCAATCCTTATTACACGCCTTTGGACCAAATCTCACCTTATCTTCAGAAATGCGTTTTAACTTCCGAAGATCCATCTTTTATGTCCCATCACGGTTTTATAAACGAAGCTTTCAAACAGTCTATCGTTAAAAACATACGTACCAAAAAATTCTCCCGCGGTGCGAGTACAATAAGCATGCAGCTGGTAAAAAATGTATTTCTTACCCGAGAAAAAACACTGTCAAGAAAGCTGGAGGAAATCCTGTTGGTTTACATCATAGAAAACAACAGAATCACGAGCAAACAGCGTATGCTTGAGGTTTATTTCAACGTTATAGAATGGGGACCAAATGTATATGGAATTGGCGAAGCGGCCGAATTCTATTTCCAAAAAAGACCTGCCGATCTGAATGTCCGCGAATGTCTATTCTTAGCGACAATAATTCCGAAACCAAAAAAATTCATGTGGCAGTTTGATCAGGAAGGACTTCAGAAATCCTATGCTACCAAGCATCAGGCGTTCCTGAGAAATCTGATGTTCCGCCGTGGTTTATTGGTTCCTGAAGACACTATTGGTCTGTCAGCTCCTATAACGCTTACCGGACGTGCTCACTCATTTTTAAATATTAAAATAAAGGACACAACTGTAATCGACTCAACAGCTACTATAGAAGAGTTTGATTTTTAAACTTTACCGCAAGGTTCGCAAAGGAAGCGCTATGAACACAAAGCTTTGCGAACATAGCGGATTTTACCTTGTGCCCTTTGCGGTTAAATAATCCCTATTTAAAATTCCTCAAAAAATCCTCTTTATAAGTCGGGGAAACCTCAATTTCGGTCGAATCGTTCAGCGTAATAATACCGCCTTTATTATACGATTTCACAAAATTCAGATTGATGATATGGGATTTGTGCACACGGATGAAAGGCAATGGCAAAATTTCAGAGAAATGCTTTAAAAAACGGCACGCCATCTTTTTACTTCCGTTATGGAGATACAAATCGGTGAAATTGCCGTTACCGCGAAGCCGAACTATTTCCTCCATTTTTACGACTTCAAAACCTTCCAGTGTCGGCAGAATAACTTGTTGTTTTTCGGGTTTGGATTCCTTGAAATTTTCAATAATAATCTTGTTTCTATTAAAAATTTCATGATTCAGGATTTGATGATGCACTTTGTTTACCGCAACAATCAATTCTTCAATGCTTATAGGTTTCAGCAGATAATAGGCAGCACTTTGGTTCAGGGCTTTAAGCGAATATTCCGAAAAGGCAGTTACAAAAATAGTTTCAAAATGCAAATCTTTACAGGCTTCCAGAACATCAAAAGCATTTCCGAAAGGCATTTCTACATCCAGAAAAACCAATTGTGGCTGTAATTCGTGCAACAGCGGAACGGCTTCTTTTATATTTTGGGCTTCGCCAATAACCTCTACCTGCGGGCAGTATTTACCCAAATAATTTTTGAGCACTTCACGCGCCGTCAACTCATCTTCGACTATAACGCTTTTTATCTTCTGAAAATTCATCGTATTTTATCAATTAATGGACAGCTAATTTCAACAATCGTTCCTCTTTCCGGTACTGTTTTTTCAAAAATAATGAAAGAAATATGCTGTTTGTACAGTTCATTCAGCAGACTGATACGTTCTTTCGTATTGCTCATTCCTCGTGATTCGTGCACTTTTTGATTGGCCGTTTTCAGCTCCTGACTTTTGGCAAGACCAATGCCGTTATCCTCAATCCGAATCACCACTTTTCCGCTGATTAACTCCACTTTTAGCAACAGCAGTCCTTTGGTATCCAAATAACGTAAACCGTGCCAAATGGCGTTCTCCAAATGCGGTTGCATTATCATATTCGGAACCATCGTCCTTTCGGCATCCAATTCCGGATCAACACTAATTTTAAAATCAAATTTATCCTGAAAACGCAAATGTTCCAGTTCCAAATATTTCTTCAATTGCTCCAATTCGTTATCCAGTGAAACAAAATCCTTGTTGGAATTCTCCATTGTATTTCGCATCAGCGTAGAATACGAAGTCAGGTATTTATTGGCTTCCAGCTCTTTATTCTCGGAAATAAACTGATTGACGCTATTAAGACTGTTGAAAATAAAATGTGGATTCATTTCGCGACGCAACGATTGCAAAGCGATTTCCTTATTCTTAGTTTTAATAGCAAAAAATGATTTTACAATCCATACAAAAAACAGTAATAGCAACCCTATTGAACCCAATAGAAAATAATTAAAAGTGTTTTTCCTTGAAATCAGCTCGTCTTTCAGCGACTTTTCTTTTTCCAACTGGCGAATTTTATCTTCACTCACCTGAAATGTTTTGGCATCAATCAAAGTCGTGTCCGAATGAATTAACTGGTCGAAATTCTGAACAAATTGATCGTATAAAGCCAAACTCTCCTTATTGTTTCCTTTTTTATTATAATACTGCGTTAATGCCGTCAGACTTGTTTTCGCTTCGGCCGAATTACCTTTTTGCAGTGCTAAGGCAAATGCTTCCTTTAAGGCATCAACAGCTTTGTTTGGTTCTTCCTTTTGAAAATAAAGCCCCGAAAGCGACTGCAATTGCTTGATTTGAGTAGTGAAATCCTGTTTGGTTTTGGCATCCGCCAAAAGCTTTTCGCTAATCCCGATTGCCTTGTCAAACTGATTGTCCGAAGCGTATACTTTGGCAATTTCATTATTAATTTTGATGATCTTCGCCGGCTTCCCTTTCGCGTAAGCGAGCGCCTGATTGTAACTTTCTATCGCAACTTCCTTCTTTTTTTGTTGAAGCGAATTTTCGGCCTTCTTCACATAAGCATCCGAAACCTCATCACTTTTTTTCTCCTTTTTCAGCAATTCAATATTCGAATTCACATAACTTTCCTGAGCCACCGGACTCGCAGACGATCGCAGACGATTGGCATCATTAGTATTAATCTTTTCGAGACTTTTATCTTCGGCCATCGATCCGGCAACTTCATAATTACTAATCGCCGACTTATAATCCTTCTGTGATTCTTGCACTTTGGCAAGGCTTCTGGTGACACGGGTTTTGTCATCGGTCAGTTTTAGTTTGGTGTAGCTCGCCAGCGCTTTTTTAAAATATTCCTCGGCCTTGGCATTATCCCCTTTTCCGAGAAACTCATTGGCCAGTTTTTCATAATTCGAAGCGATATTCGATTCATTATTTTCATCCAAAGATTTAGATAATTCGTCAGCAACTACACTAATTTTAGCTTTGCTACTTTTAGCGTTATTTTTTTTTTCAATTTTTTCTATAGAAGGAGACTGCGCAATTATTTCATGAGGAAATAAAAACGCTAAAAAGAGCAGAGCAAAAACAATTAATAAATTATGTTTCACAAACAAATATTTAGAAAGTGTAAAGTAAGTTAATTTTTAATTCCAAAACTATAGCTTTTACCAAGTCAAACGGCTTGTTGACCCATTCTCTCAAAAATATATTTCCTCTATTGATACTTTTACCATGTAAACTTAAAATCTATCAATATGAAAAAACTATTCATTTCATTTTTAATCATTCTGTTGTCTCAGTTTAGCTCTGGACAGGTTTCGGGAAATGTCAATTACCAAAATCAGTATTCTGAACAAAAAACAATCAATATCAATTTTCCATCTCAGGATGGTATTATGATAACTGTAAAAGGCCTTGCGAATGTTAAGGCAGATTCATACACTGCTATTTTCAGTTTAACTCAAATAGGTAAAACGACCAAAGAGGTCAATGAATTAATTAATCAGAGAATTTCGCAATCATTAACAGAAATCAAACTCAAAAAAGATGTTGTAACCTTTGTAGATATGATCTCATTTGTTCCTGTTTATGAATATGAAGTTGAGAAAAAGGTTTTCAGTCGTAAAACCTACAATGAAGTTCCAATTGGGTTTGAGTTGAAGAAAAACATTCATATAAAATACTCTGATCCCAATCAGTTGAACGATTTCATATCAATTTTATCCAATCATGAAATATACGATCTGGTACGAGTTGATTATGTCTCAAATACTTTAGAATCAATCAAAAAAGAAATGATGAACAAAGCAAAGCTGTTAATACAGGAAAAAACCAAGAATTATGAGGTAATTCTTGGTGAGACATTTACAAATGCAGAAAAAAGAATAACCGATGATTTTATTGTAAACTTACCTGTAGAAATGTACAAATCCTATGAAGCGTATAATAATTCTTATTTAAACTTAAAGAAAACAGCAAATGTCAATCAATCAAATAAATCGACTACGCTTTATTATCAGCCTGTATTTAATAAAGAATTTGATTTTATAATAAACCCTACGATCTTGGAACCGGTTATACAAGTACAATATGAAATAAAGATTTTCATTAATAGAGAAAAGAAACAAATTCCTAAAACAGATAAGCAATTTATACTGATTACTCCAAATGGCGATTTAAAGAATCTTGTTGTCGATACCGCAAAACAAAAGCTTTAAATTAAGCCTGAAACCTGTAGTAGATTCTGCTACAGGTTTCAGGCTTAATTTAAACCCGTTTCACCAAGTGAAAAGCCCGTTTCACCATTTGTCCAAAAAAAGAGTGTTTTTAGTTTCTAAGTTTGATCTGTAATCAATCCTTAAAAACTAGAAACTATGAAATCGACACTATTTATCTCAGCGCTTTTAGCAACAACACTTTCTTTTGCAAGCTGTAACAATTCGAATGCAAAACCCGTAGAAAAAATCAATCCCGAAAAGCCAAAAGGAGAAGACAATAACAAAATCCAAGTCGCACTTTTATTGGACACATCCAACAGTATGGACGGCTTGATCGACCAAGCCAAATCCAGACTTTGGAATATTGTAAACACTCTGACCACTCTTAAATATTCAGGAAAAACTCCCGATATCGAAATTGCGCTTTACGAATACGGCAACGACGGTTTGGCACAGCAATCTAATTATATTCGTCAAGTAACTCCACTAACCACTGACCTCGACTTGATTTCAGAAAAATTGTTTGCTTTGAGAACCAACGGAGGCAACGAATATTGCGGTGCGGTAATTCAGGACGCTACAAAAAAACTGCAATGGGGAAAAGCAAACGACAATATGAAGCTTATTTATATTGCAGGAAACGAAGCCTTCAACCAAGGCGGAATAAACTACAAAGAAGCGATCAGTGATGCAATGAAAAACGATATTTACGTCAATACTATCTTTTGCGGAAGCAGTTTGGAGGGCATAAATACCTTTTGGAAAGACGGTGCCGATTATGGCAAAGGAAAATACTTCAACATTGACTCAAATCAATCTATTCAATACGTATCAACGCCTTATGACGATCAAATATCAAAATGCAATGTAAAGATAAATTCGACCTATATTGGCTATGGATCGAAAGGCTCTGCTAAAAAAATAAATCAGGAAGTACAGGACAAAAATGCACAAGGCGTTTCATCTGCCAATTATGCGGAACGTGCCGTAAGTAAATCCAAAGCGGTATACAAAAACGAAAGCTGGGATTTGGTTGACCGAGTAAAACAAGATCCAAAAGCCATTGCAAAAATCAAAAAAGAAGAATTACCAGCCGAACTTCAAAACAAATCCGAAGCTGAAGTGCAAGAAATTATTACTCAAAAAACCAAGGAAAGAGAAGCTATTCAAAAAGAAATTGGTGAATTGGGCAAAAAACGCCAGCAATACATCGACACCGAAGCCAAAAAAACAAAATCACAGGACGATTTGGGAAAAGCAATCAACACTTCTATAGTGGCTTTGGCAAAAGTGAAAGGTTACACCGTAGAAAAATGAATCTTACAAAGTATTCACAACGACTTAAAAAAGATAGAATTAGCATAGTTTTACACAGATTTTTTTAATGATGCTTACAAAAATCTGTGTGAATCTTTGTAATACCTGGCAAAAAAAAAATTATAAAAAATTTGAGCAGACACCCAACCTTTTTCAACTTTTTGCCATCTATAGAGATATAATCTTAACTCACTACCTCATGAAAAAAATTTATTTCCTCTTTGCGTTATTGTTTTCGGCATTTAGTTTTGCACAAAAACCAATTTTCACGACTGCCAAAGTAAAAGCAGCGACCGTGTATTTTAACGCTGCAGAAATCTCTCAAACAGCCAATATAAATCTGCCATTAGGCACCAGTGAGATTGTCATCAAAAATGTAGCCGTCGATTTAAATGAAAATTCAGTACAGATAGGCGCCCCTGCGAGCGTAACGGTACTTTCGGTTCAATTTACCAACGACTACGTTTCGGAATATGAAGTGGATTTAAAATCTCCTGCATTGAAAAAAGTAAAAGACAGTATTGTTTTGGTTCAAAAAGAACTTTTAAAAACAACTAATGCCAAGAATTCGGAAACCAAAACATTGGCGCTTTTAGACAGAAATCAGCAGGTTTCGGGAGTGAATTCGGGTTTGAATGTATTGGAACTAATGAAAATGGTCGATTATTACAAAGCCAAACAAACTGAAATTGCCAATACAATAAACGCCTTAAATGAAAAAGAGCAAAAACTCAATGAGACTCTTCAGAAATTGAACAACAAACTCGAAGTTGATACTAGTAAAGAAGAGAAAACTTCTTCCGGAAAACTAATTGTCCAAGTGATGAACAATTTGGCTGGAGCCGTTCCATTGGATATTACTTATTTATCGAATAGTGCTTCATGGACTCCATTTTATGATTTACGCACCGAAAGTGTAACGGTACCAATCAATATGATGTACAAAGCGCAGGTTATTCAAAACACCGGAATCGATTGGAAAAAAGTAAAACTGACTTTATCTAGCGGTGTTCCCAACCAAAACAATCAAGCGCCCTTATTAAGTTCTTGGTTCTTAAATTATAGACCAACTGACAATGGGTTAAAAGAAGTAGTTATAAGTGGCTATGCTACCAAGAATAAAGGAGTAATGAATCAGCTGCAGGGAAGAGTTGCAGGCGTTGAGATTGCTAATGAAGAATATAAGGCACAGCCGATGATGCTAGCAAAATCTTCTGTTTCTGATTACACAACAGTATCAGAAAATCAATTAAACGTTTCTTTTGACATTGACATTCCTTATGATATTTTATCAAGTGGAAAAGTACACAGCGTTTCATTGAAAGAAATCAAGCTTCCGACATCGTATAAATTTTATGCTGTACCAAAAGCAGAAAAAGATGCTTTTTTACTAGCCGAAATTGCCGATTACAGCAAATACAATCTGCTGAGAGGAGAAGCCAATATTATTTTTGAAGGTATGTATGTGGGTAAAACTTTCATCGAACCAAATCAAACGAGCGACACTTTGAGTTTGAGTATGGGCCGTGATAAAAAAGTGAGCATCAAACGCGAAAAAGTCGTGGATCAATCGGGCACCAAGTTTTTATCTTCCAAAAAAGAACAGACTTTCACTTTTGATATTACCATTAGAAATAACAAAAAAGAAGCGATTGAAATGTTATTAAAAGACCAATATCCGTTGAGTTCCAATAAAGACATTGAAATCGAATTACTGCAAAGCGATCGTGCTAAAGTAAATCCCGAAACAGGAATTTTAACATGGCAATTGCAGATGAAACCAAATGAAACCAAGAAAATCAGGATAAGTTACAAAGTACGATATCCCAAAGATCAGATTATAGAGAATTTGTAAATTTAACCCTGTCAGATTGAATTCTGGCAGGTTTTTTTTTTTAGATTATTAAATTTCAATTATTTAACATAATTCATTTCAAAAGTAAAATTTAAATACCGAAATTATTAATAGCAATTAAACTAAAGTAATATTTTTACAAATCAAACAGAAAACAGACACAATGCAAATAGGAATAATCGGACTAGGAAAAATGGGGTTCAATCTAGCCCTGAATTTAAAAAGAAACAATTATGAAGTTGTTGCTCAGGACGTCAACTTAGAATTTGTTTCTAATATTGGGAAAGAAGGAATTGAAACAGCTCATACTGTAGAAGAATTATGCAAAAAGCTAAATAACCGAAAAGTAATTTGGTTAATGGTTCCTGCGGGCGAAATTGTAGATGCCGTTATTGACTCATTAGTGCCTCATTTGTCAAAAAATGACATTATTATCGATGGTGGAAACTCGAATTATAATGATTCCAAACGCCGATATACTAAATTGAAAGAACATGGAATTGATTTTTTAGACTGCGGAACCTCGGGAGGAACTTCGGGAGCGCTAAATGGTGCCTGCACAATGATAGGCGGTGATGCAGATGTATTTGATTATGTATCTAAAGTCTTCAAAAATATTTCTGTCGAAAACGGATCGCTATATACAGGAGCAGCCGGAAGCGGTCATTTTACCAAAATGGTTCACAATGGAATCGAATACGGTATGATGCAGTCTATTGCAGAAGGATTTGAAGTTTTTGAACATTCCGAATTTGATATTGATTTTCACAAAACAGCCAAACTGTTTAATCATGGTTCTGTTGTACGCAGCTGGCTGATGGAACTGACTGAAAATGCTTTTTCTAAAGATGCAAAACTAGACGGTATAAAAGGAATTATGCATTCCTCTGGCGAAGGAAAATGGACCTTAGAAACCGCATTGGATTTAGGCGTTCCAACACCTGTAATTGCGCTTTCTATAATGATGCGTTACCGTTCCCAAATGTCAGATACCTTTTCTGGAAAGGTTGTGGCCGCACTTCGAAATGAATTCGGCGGTCATGCTGTTGAGAAAAATGAATAATCGCCGAGAATCTTATTAAATTAGACTTAGCAGGTCTTAAAAACCTGTTAGGTCTTGACAGAAACTCAATTTTCAATAGAATTATCACATCCATAAAAAAATTATTTCATGTCCTTACTGATTCTGATTGCAAGTATTCTACTGTTATTGTATTTAATCTCCGGCGTTAAGCTTAACGCTTTTATAGCCTTAACAATCACAGCATTTTTTGCAGGGATTTTAAAAGGAATGCCTTTCACTGATTTAATAAATTCCTTTCAGCAGGGTATCGGCAGTACGCTGGGGTCATTGATTTTAATTATTGCGTTTGGCGTTATCTTAGGAAATCTCCTTTCAGACAGTGGCGCAGCACAGCGGATAAGTTCGGTGATGATTAATTCCTTTGGCGTGAAGCACATCAAATGGGCGATGGTGATTACAGGTTTCTCCGTGGGAATTTCGATGTTTTACAACGCAGGTTTTATTATTTTAATTCCAATGGTTTTTGCAGTTGCCAAAAGCACAAAGCAGCCTATTATATATCTAGGGATTGCAATGGCTTCGGCACTTTCGATAACACACGGTTTTTTACCGCCTCATCCCGGACCAACAGCAATCGCGGTTATATTTAAAGCTAATATTGGAAAAACACTCCTGTACGGATTAATAGTGGCAATTCCTTCTCTTTTTGCTGCCGGAATTATTTTTCCTGAGTTTATCAAAAAAATCAATGCTTTTCCTCCAAAAGGTTTATTTGAAAGCAAAACATTTACTGAGACTGAAATGCCTTCTTTTCAAATCAGCATTATAACAGCGTTAGTTCCTGTTATTTTGATGGCGACAGCAACATTCAGCGAATTGTTTTTAGCAGAAGAAAATTCCCTGCGTTCCATTATAATTTTTATTGGAAACCCCACCATTTCAATGCTGATTGCCATACTTTTTGCAGTGTTTACATTAGGTATTTTCCGCAACAGAAAAATGCAGGACATTATGGATAAGTCTGGTGCTGCATTAAGCGCAGCTACAATGATAATTTTGATAATTGCTGCCGGAGGTGCTTTTAAACAAGTGCTTATAGACAGCGGAATAGGAACAGATTTAAGTACATTTTTCGAAAAATCATCTCTCTCTCCCCTAGTTTTAGGATGGCTGATTGCTACGATAATCCGAATTGCTTTAGGTTCTGCCACTGTTGCGGGATTAACCGCAGCCGGAATTGTGCAGCCTTTAGTTGCGGCATCGGGCGTAAGTCCTGAATTAATGGTACTTTCGATAGGTGCAGGAAGTTTAATGTGTTCTCATGTCAATGATACGGGGTTCTGGATGTTCAAAGAGTATTTTGGCATCAGTGTTTCCGACACGTTTAAAACTTGGACAATCATGGAAACAATTATTGGAGTTATGGGATTAATTGGAGTTTTGATACTGAATATATGGATCAAATAAAATCACATTTCGTTGGCATTGACATTGGAACTACAGCTACAAAAGCGGTATGTTTTGACCTGCATGGAAATGTAATCAATCAGATTTCGCATTCGTATCCAATGTATCATCCAAAACCAGATTGGAGTGTACAGAAACCGCAAGAGATTTTAGATACTGTTTTAGAATGCATAAAAGAAATTACCGCAGCTATTCAGCCGCAATTTATCAGTTTCAGTTCGGCGATGCAGAGCATTATCGCAGTTGATGAAACTGGAAAACCGCTCACCAATGCAATTTTATGGGCAGATAACAGAGCAAGCGAAATAGCCGAAAAAATCAAAAACTCAGAAAAAGGAAACCCTTTTTATCAAAAAACAGGAATACCGATTCATCCTTTTTCGCCCATGACCAAAATAGTATGGCTCAAAGAATCTGATTCTGAAGTTTTCTCCAAAACTTACAAATTCATCAGTATAAAAGAATATGTCTGGCATCATCTCACTGGAGAATATGCTACGGATACTTCAATGGCTTCGGGCACAGGATTATTGAATATCCATACTTTACAATGGGATGATGAAATTCTGGATTTTTTAAAAATAAAACCAGAACAGCTGTCTGCAGTTTGCGAAGTGACGCATCAATGCAAAGGAGTTTTGGATAATCTCTTATACGTAATTGGCGGAGGCGACGGCGCTTTGGCAAATCTGGGAACAGGAGCAATGAATAAGGGATTTATGGCATTGACAATTGGCACAAGCGGAGCAGTCCGTTTACCCATTGATCAGCCATCTCTCGACCCTCAAATGCGGACACAATGTTACCATCTCAAAGGCAATGAATATCTTACTTTGGGTGCAGTAAATAATGGGGCAATAGTTTTGCAATGGCTTAAAGAAACTATTCTAAAAACAGCTGTATCTTATGAAACTCTTTTTGAAGAAGCAGAAAAGATTCCGGCAGGTTCCGAAGGTTTACTTTTTGTACCTTATTTACTGGGGGAAAGAGCACCAATCTGGGATGCTTCTGCACAGGGAACACTTTTAGGAATGCAGATTACGCATACACAAGCACATTTGGTCAGAGCCACTTTGGAAGGCATTTTATTTGGCTTATTTCAAATTACAGAAATTCTATTGCCCGATCCCAAAAAAAGAAAAGAAACAACCGTTATGGCCAGTGGTGGCTTTGGGAAAAGCGAATTTTGGCTTCAGATCACAGCCGATATTTTTCAGATGAAAGTACAAACCTCACAAACTATCGAAGGTTCCGCGTGGGGTGCCGTATTAATAGGATTAGAAGCCAAAAATGTTTCTGCAGAAAACCAGAATGAAACAGGAAAAACCTTTTTTCCAAATCCGGCAAATGAAAAAGTATATACTGAATCCTTCAATAAGTTCAAGAAAGTATATTCTTTGCTGAAAGAACTGTAAAGAAAAATCCGTAAACTTGTTTTTATGAGCAGAATAATTGCTTTTCAGCACAGCATTTGTCCCGCTGTCCATTATATTCCCGATAAATAAAAACTACGGCTAAAAAGCCTTGTTTTTCTAAATCGGGAGATGCCATTTCCATCGGGGCTACACTAGAAATTTGGTAATTCTAAAAGCTTTTAAGATAAAAAACCCTGTCAGAGTTTAAAACTCTGACAGGGTTACTTATTCAAATTTACTATTATCTTATGGCGCCGGATCAGGAATAACAGCCTGAACGGCGTTAATCTCATCTAAAATTTCTTTTGATAAAACAACGTCAATAGTTGCAATATTTTCTTTGAGCTGTTCTATTGTTGTAGCTCCGATGATTGAACTGGTCACAAAAGGCTGGTGCAGGACAAAAGCCTGAGCCAACTGAGTTAATGTCAATCCGTGTTTATGGGCAATTTTTTGGTATAATTTAGTCGCTTCTGTAGATTGAGTACTGCTGTATCTTGCATATTGCGGAAACAAAGTCAATCTAGCATTGGGATGACTTTCACCTGTCAAAAATTTTCCGGACAAAACTCCAAAAGCCAATGGCGAATATGCCAATAATCCCACATTTTCGCGAAGACAAACCTCAGCAGAAGCATTTTCGAAAAGGCGGTTCAGCAAAGAATAGGGATTCTGGATCGTTTTAATTCTTGGCAGATTGTTGTACTTACTTTCTTCCAGAAAACGCATCATTCCCCAAGGATTTTCATTAGAAACTCCAACATGTTTTATTTTTCCAGCTTTAATCAGACTGTCTAAAGTCTCCAAAACCTCATGAATATTATCTTCCCAAGCATCATCCTGAATTTTAAGCCCGCGCTGTCCAAAACAATTCGTTTTACGCTCCGGCCAATGTAATTGATAAATATCCAAATAATCGGTTTGAAGACGCTGCAGACTTTTGTCCAAAGCATATTGAATACTTGCTGGCGAAAAATCAAGTTTTTCACGCATATAACCAAAAAGAGGATTTGGTCCTGCAATTTTGGAAGCCAAAACAATTTCTTCTCTTTTTCCTGTTTTCTTCAGCCAAGTACCAATAATTCTTTCGGTGCTTCCGTACGTTTCTTCCCTGCTTGGAATAGAATACATCTCGGCAGTATCAAAAAAATTGACTCCTTTCTCGAGTACATAATCCATTTGGGCATGTCCTTCTGATTCCGTATTCTGCTGGCCAAAAGTCATTGTGCCAAGGCATATTTTACTGACTTTGATATCGGTATTTGGTAAAGTGGTATATTTCATTTTTTTTAAGTTGCTGAGTTTCTGAGATGCTAAGAAACTAAGTTTTTTTTTATTGAAAGCAAAGATAAAATTAATTTATCGTTTAGCATTTTTAGAATTGCAACAAATTAGAATCGGATTAATAGGAATTGAATGTTTGCCTGAAACCAAATTACCCGTCTTTACCTATTTTTTTTGTAAATTTGTAATTAACAGTATCTTTTAAGTAACCATTTAATCAGCAAACTAATTATGAAACTACAAGTTTTACATGATAGTGACGGAAATAATTCGGGCGTATATATTCCTGCTCAAGAATGGGATTTAATTAAAAAACAATACCCTGATATTGAAGAAATCACTGACGATATACCTGATTGGCAAAAAGAAATTTTGTCTTCAAGAATTGAAGCAATTTCTAAAAACCCAGAAAAAGTAAAACCAATTAAAGGTCTTTTTGATGCGCTCGATAAAAAAGTCAAAAAATGATTGTGTTTGATTTTGAACTAAACTATTTTGAAGAAGTAGAAAGAGATATTGATGAAGCCAAATTATGGTACTATGAACAAAGTCCTGATACTGATTTAGAAGAACGTTTTGCGAAAGCAATAAAAGAAATCATTTTAAAGATTCAAAAAAATCCTTTTATCTATTCCCCAATATTTAAAAATATTCGCATTGCTCATCCGAAAATATTTCCATACGGAGTTCATTTTTACATTGAAGAAGATATAAAACAAATCACAATCGTTGCAATCCTTCACAACAAACAAGACAGAACTAAATTAAAAAAGAGACTTTAAAGTCATATTCATTCCAATAAAAAAGGTTCACGTTTGCACGTAAACCTTTTTTGTAACTTTGATACTTAGTCTCTAAAATATTCAGCAACTCCCTAAAAATCATTCAGCATTTTAGAAATTTCGTCCAATTTAGGAGTCAGGATTATTTCAATTCTGCGGTTTTTAGATTTTCCCTCAGCTGTGCTGTTGCTTGCTAATGGCGAATATTCACTGCGTCCTGCAGCAGTAAGATTTTGTTTGTTCACTTTTTTGTTTTCACCCAAAATAGTAACAATTGCCGTTGCTCTTTTGGTTGAAAGATCCCAGTTGTCGGCAATTGGACCTGAACCTTCATACGGATCATTATCAGTATGACCTTCTATCAATACCGAAATATCTGGATTGTCACCTAATACTTTCCCTACCTCAACAACTGCTTTTTTTCCTTCGGCACCAACTGCCCAGCTTCCTGAATTGAAAAGCAGTTTGTTTTCCATAGAAACATATACTTTTCCATTTTTTTGTTCCACTGTCAAACCTTTGCCTTCAAAACCATTCAGCGCTTTTGAAAGTGTTTCTTTTAGTTTTTTCATGCTGGCTTCTTTAGCAGCAATTAAATCTTCCAGTTCTTTCAAACGCTGGCTACTTGCATTAAGCTTTGCCTGTTCATCTGCAAGTGCTTTTGCTTTAGCATCCAGCTGCGCCAATAAATCACGGTTCTTTTTCATATTGGCTTCCAATGATTCATTGCTGTTTTTTTCAAGAGCGGCATAAGAATCCTGCATCACTTTCATTTTATCTTTGGCAGCAGCCAAATCAGCCTGAACTTTGGCTAGATTTGAATTTACCTCATCCAAATTCTTTTTCAATGCTTCTTTCTCCGATTCCAATTGTTTTTTGGAAGCCAAAAGGGCAGCATTTTCATCAGAAATGGCTCGATTTTCTTTTTTTAGATTGGCAAATTGGTTTTCAAGATCATTGTAGATTTTCTTGGAAACGCAAGAAGTGCTCAATGCAAGAATTAAAAGTCCAATGGAAATTCTTTTTATCATTTTTATTTATTTTTGAATGTTGTACTCTCTTTTTTTAAATCAAAATTTCTTAAAATCTGGTAAGCCTAGCCCAGATGGAAGTGGAAATCTTTGTTTGTAAAAAATCTATTTTTTTGTTGCCGGTGCAGAGCGACCAGCGGAAGCTCCTGCAGTGGCTTACAAAAAAAGATTTTTGCAAACAAGATTGTAACGGACAGCTGGATTAGCTCCTAAAAATTTCAATTATTCAATTTCGACCAAAACCGGACAATGATCAGAATGTATTGCGTCTGGCAATATAACGGCTCTTTTTAATTTATGTTTTAGTGAATCACTTACTAAATTATAATCGATGCGCCAGCCTTTGTTATTCCCTCTTGCTCCAGCGCGGTAACTCCACCAAGAATATTGGTGCGGTTCACTGTTGAAATGGCGAAAACTGTCTACAAAACCGGATTTCATGAATTTGTCCAGCCAAGCTCTTTCTTCGGGCAGAAACCCTGATACGTTTTTGTTTCTGATAGGATCATGAATATCAATCGCCTCATGGCAAATGTTGTAATCTCCGCAGATAATCAGGTTGGGAATGGTACTTTTCAGAATGTCAATATAGTTTTGAAAATCATCCATGTACATAAACTTATGGCTCAAACGATCAATATTGGTTCCCGACGGCAGATACAGACTCATCACCGAACAATCGTCAAAATCGGCACGAAGGTTTCTTCCTTCAAAATCCATGTGCTGAATACCGGTTCCATAAACCACATTATTGGGTTTTATTTTGGAAAGAATGGCAACACCGCTATAGCCTTTTTTGGTGGCAGGATAATAATATTGATAAGGATAACCTGCCGCGGTAATATCGGAAACGGGAATCTGCTCTTCGGTCGCTTTAATTTCCTGCAGGCAGATAACATCGGGGTTGGCCTGTTGCAACCATTCTATAAATCCTTTAGTAATTGCAGCCCTAATTCCGTTTACGTTGTATGAGATTATCTTCATTTGTATAAATTTGTTTTTTACTGTGGAATCCAAAAGTAGTAAAAAAGCAGAAAGATTGATTCAAAAAAAAACATAAAAAAATGGAGTATTTTGCTATCTTTGTCTCTTGCTCAAAAAAGAAAAAATAGATGGGTCTAGTTACCGCGAAAGAAGTTGCAAAGGCAATAAATACGGATAAGTACGGGGTTTTCGGTACTTTTTCGGGTTGGCTGCTGATGAAAGTTTTAAAGATTTCTACGTTAAACAAAATATATGACAGGAATAAGCATTTGAAAGAACTGCCTTTCCTAAATGCCATATTAGATGAATTTCAAATTAAATTCGAAATTCCGGAGGAAGACTTTAAACGTCTGCCAAAAGACGGTGCTTATATCACTATTTCCAATCATCCGCTTGGAGGAATTGATGGTATCCTGCTATTGAAATTAATGCTTGAAAGAGAACCAAATTTTAAAATCATTGCGAATTTTTTACTGCACCGCATTGACCCGATGAAACCTTATATCATGCCGGTAAATCCTTTTGAAAACCATAAAGACGCCAAGTCCAGCGTGGTTGGAATTAAGGAAACACTGCGTCATCTTCGAGACGGAAAACCTCTTGGCATGTTCCCTGCCGGAGAAGTATCGACTTATAAAGATGGGAAATTTGTGGTTGATAAAGCGTGGGAAGAAGGTGCTATAAAAGTAATTCGCAAAGCACAAGTTCCTGTAGTTCCGATTTATTTCCATGCTAAAAACAGTCGTTTATTTTATTTTTTATCCAAAATAAATGACACTCTTAGAACTGCTAAACTTCCATCGGAATTATTAACTCAAAAGGATCGTATCATCAAAGTTCGCGTAGGAAAACCTATTCCTGTTGCCGAACAAAACGAATACGAATCTATAGAAGAGTATACTGAATTCTTGAGAAAAAAAACCTACATGCTGGCCAATCCATTTGAAAAAGAAAATAATTTTTTGAATACAGCTAGTTTGAAACCAGCGAAAGCACCTAAGAAAATAGTAACTCCTGCCAGTACAGAGAAAATGATTGCCGAAGTTGAAACTTTGAGAGCAGGAGATCATCGCCTGCTACAGAGCAAGAACTACGAAGTGTTTTTTGCTGAAGCTAAACAGATTCCAAATATTCTTCATGAAATTGGACGTTTGCGCGAAATTACTTTTAGAGAAGTTGGCGAAGGAACAAATGAGTCTATAGATATTGACAAATACGATAAATATTACCGCCATCTCTTTTTGTGGGATGATGAAACCAAACTAATTGCTGGCGCATACCGTATGGGATTGGGCTCGGAAATTTTTCCAAAATATGGTATTGAAGGATTTTATCTGAATGGTCTTTTCCGTTTCGAACCTGAACTGCATGATATGATGAGTAAATCTATCGATATGGGCAGAGCCTTTATCATTAAAGATTACCAGCAAAAACCGATGCCTTTGTTCTTATTGTGGAGAGGGATTATGCACACTACACTGCATTATCCAGAGCATAAATTTTTATTGGGCGGCGTGAGCATCAGCAATCAATTTTCGGATTTTTCTAAATCTTTGATGATTGAGTTTATGAAATCTCATTATTATGATCCATATATCGCTCAATATGTTCACCCTAAGAAAGAGTTCAAGGTTAAACTAAAAGATGCCGACAAAGATTTTATATTTGATGAAGCTGAAGCTGATTTAAATAAATTTGACAAACTTATAGATGAATTAGAACCTGGTATTTTAAGACTTCCTGTATTGATCAAAAAATACATCAAGCAGAATGCAAGACTGGTCGCTTTTAATGTCGATCCATTGTTCAATAATGCTATTGATGGATTAATGTACATTCGGATTTCGGATATTCCTGAAAGCACAATGAAACCAGTTATGGAAGAATTTCAAGCCGAATTGGAGCGTAAGTTAAATGATAAAGAAGAATAGATTGCAGTCTGCAGAAACTGCAGATTTAGAATTATAAAAAAAATCCCTTATGGGATTTTTTTATGCCTGTCTATTTCCAGATGGATTCTTTTAAAATGGAATCGTATGTATTATTTTCTATGAAATAAGTAATTCTCACTATCTGATAACAAATCAGAAAACAAGCCAGAACATAAGCCAGTCTTTTATTGTACAGAATTTCATTGAAGTACTCTTTTTTAGTAATTAATTCTGCGGATAAAACTAATATTGTTGCTACACAAAAAAGGGCTACAAACGGTCCCAAAATATGATAATATAAACTTTTGTTTAAATCACCTTCATAGAAATAAACCAATGATTTTGTAATACCACAGCCCAGACAAGGTAAACCAGTCAGCATTTTGAAAGGACATAAAGACTGATCCGTTTCGAGATGGTTATTCTGATTGTATAACATTAAAAAAAACGGAATTATAAGAGTTAATAAAGCTCCTATAATTCCGAGTATTTTACGCTGTTGTTTCATTTTTATGAAAACAATTTATTGATTTCGCTTTATACAATCATGCAAAAGCTTGTTAAAACCAGCCTTTCTTTCCGACCTGATACGTTTGATAAAATTCTTCATCAGATTTAGTCAAGTAAATAATTCCCTCTACAAAGCCTATTATACTGCCTACTCCACAAGTTACAACACTGATTATAATCTGAATTATTCCTTCCTGAGTATATCCTAGAATAAATTTATGAATCCCAAAGTATGGGAAAATCAACGCTAAGATCCCTGCTAAAATTTTTTTATTTTCTTGACGGACTGGGTGAGGGTTATTCCAATCTTCTCTTTTTGAATTCTCCATAGCTGACAATTAAATTTGTTAAATTATATAGTTGTCTAAATTATAAAAAATATCACAAATGCCTACTTTTTAAACAATTAAAAAACTTACAATTTTATTTATTAACATATAAAGCTTTAATTTTATCTACAATTACCTGCGCCAATCGTTCATGACTTTCATAAGTCCAGCCAGCAATATGAGGTGTTAGAATCACTTTTCGTCCATCTAATAAATACTGAAAAGCATCTGGAGTATTCTTATCTTTAAAAAGTGTTTCAAAAGATAATTTTTCGTATTCCAAAACATCCAGACCAGCACCAAGCACTTTACCAGATTCCATCGCGGTAACCAGATCGGCAGTAACAATATTCTTTCCTCTTGAAGTATTAATAATCCAGATATTTTTTGCGAAAGCATTAATAAAGGCTAAATCAACCATTTTATCAGTTTCTGGAGTCCACGGAATATGCAGGCTTAAAACATCAATTTTTTTCTGAAACTCTTTCAGCGAAACTTGCCTCGCATTGGCATCACCGACATTCTCTTTGATATCATAACAAAGAACTTCAACATCAAAACCACGAAGTTTTTTGGCAAAAGCCTTACCCATATTTCCATAACCAATAATACCAACCGTTCGGCCATCGAGTTCATAACCTCGGTTTTTTTCCCGGTTCCATTCTCCGCATCGAATTTCACTGTCGGCAATATTTAATTTATTGAAGAGCGACAGTATCATTCCTAAAGTATGCTCAGCAACTGCATTGCAATTCCCTTCGGGCGCGGCGATAAGAGCCACATTTTTGGAAGCGGCATAATCACAGTCGATACTTTCCAGTCCCGCTCCTACTCTAGCGATGAATTGCAGGTTCGTTGCTTTATCTAAAAACTGTTTGTCAATTTTAAATCGGCTTCGGATTACAATTCCCTGATAGTCTTGTATCTTGGCTTCTATTTCCTCTTTCGAAGAACTAAAGTCGGCGTGATTAATAAAACCTGCTTGTTCCAATTGCTCCCAAAGCAAAGGATGATTGCTGTCAATATGAAGAATTTTTATGTCCATGATGCGGATTAGTAAATTAGATTTTCAAAATTAATTAAAAATTACGGTTTGCAGTTTGAACTCAAATTAAATTATAAATGTTTAAATTCGTGATTCATTCAAGAGCATTATAAAATGAAATTAACCCAAACATTTACTGATTTTTTCCATAGCGAAAAAGCAGGCGGTATACTGCTGCTTTTTGTGACGATAATTTCTTTACTGCTTGCTAACTCTCAAATTCAAACTGAATATATTGCTTTTTGGGAAACCGAAATTGGGCATCACTCCATTACTCATTGGATTAATGATGGATTAATGACTATTTTCTTTTTATTAATTGGATTAGAACTGGAACGCGAAATATATCATGGTGAATTATCCAATATCAAAAATGCGGCACTCCCAATTTTTGGGGCATTGGGTGGCATGATTGTACCAGCAGGTATTTTCTTAGCTTTAAATTATGGAACACATACCCAAAACGGAGCTGGAATCCCTATGGCTACCGATATTGCATTTGCTATTGGTGTATTATCATTATTAGGCAATCGAATTCCTGCTTCTTTAAAAATATTTTTGACCGCTCTTGCCGTCATTGACGATTTAGGAGCGATACTTGTCATTGCATTATTTTATACCCAAACAATTGCATTTAGTAATTTACTTATTGCATTTGCCATAATGGGATTCTTATTTATCCTAAACAGACGAAAAGTGCACCATTTGGCTCCCTATTTAATCGGAGGAATTGCGATGTGGTATTTCATGCTGAACTCTGGAGTACATGCTACCATTACAGGTGTATTATTAGCATTTGTTATTCCGTTTGGAGATGGCGGTAAAAAAACTTCATCCCACCGCTTACAGCACTTTTTACATAAACCTGTAGCCTTCATTATTCTCCCTTTATTTGCAATTGCTAATACCTGTATTGCCATAAATGACAATTGGCATGAAGGGCTGAGTCATGAAAATTCCACTGGAATTATACTTGGACTTACAGTAGGAAAACCACTGGGAATTTATTTATTTTCATTTCTTGCGGTAAGTACCGGAATCTGCAGACTGCCAAAAGATTTAAAATGGAAAAACATTCTGGGAGCCGGAATGCTGGGAGGAATCGGGTTTACTATGTCCATTTTTATCACTTTACTGGCTTTCAAAAACGATGGCGAAGAAGTTATAACGTATTCTAAAATTGCCATTTTGATTGCTTCCTTCCTATCGGGAATTTTTGGTTTTATATGTTTAAAATTATCTTTCAAAGAGCCAAAAAACGATTAAAGACATTTATCTAGGATAAAAAGCGTATTAAAAAAAATCAAAACAAAAAATTTATTCTTTCCTTTGCAGTCCATTGCTTACAAAGCAATTCATTAATTTTTGCAGCAGATTGTACAATGAAAAAAATTTATTTTATACCCTTACTGTGTTTTGTCTTTTTGTTTCAAAGCTGTTTTGAGGTAATCGAAGAAGTCCAAATGAAAGATGACGGATCGGGACATTTTAATTTCGTAATTAATTTTAGTCAAAGTAAAACTAAAATAAATTCGATTTTAAAAATGCAGAAAATAAATGGCTATACTATTCCTTCTAAAGACGAAATTAAAAAAGAAGCATCAAAAATAGAAGCATTGGCACAAAGCACTGCCGGAATTTCTAATGTAAAAACGAATATTGATTTAACGAATTACATTTTTGCAATTGACCTAGATTTTCAAAAAATAGGAAATCTTAATACCGCCTTCTTAAAACTTAAAAACAGCAAAAAGTTAGATCCTTCTTTAAGCACTGACTACTTTGCTTTTGCAGATAAAAAATTTATCCGTACCCAAAAAATCCCTATTAAATCACTTTACGAGAAATTAGAAAAGTCAGATAAAGAAGTATTTCAAACCGCAAAATACACTTCTGTTTATAAATTTGATTCTACGATAAAATCATTTTCCAACAAAAATGCGGCAACATCCAAAAGCAAAAAAGCCATTAAGCTAAATGGATCAATCATCAGCCTGATTAACGGAAATGAAAAAATAGAAAACACCATTACGCTTAACTAAAAAACAACATCAATTACAACAATTATACTTTAAGACATGAAAAAATATTTTCTTTTACTTGTAATCTGCTTCTATGCTTCAATATATGCGCAGGATTTAGCAAACAAAGTTCCTCAGAATTCACCGTTTGCATTGTGTATTAACAGCAAAAATCTAAATGACAAAGTAGCTCTAAAAACCATTCAGGAATATCCGTGGATGCAGGCTTTACTAGACAAGGAATTAAAATTTCTGCCAAAAGATCTTAGCCAGACTGGAATTGATATTACCCGCAACCAGTATCACTATTATTCCAATAGAGATACAGTAATGAATTATGTGGTATTGATTCCGCTGAACAATGCGGTAGAATTCGAAAAATTAATACAATCCAAATATGGAGACAGTCTTAAAGTTACGAAACAAGCTAATTATTCTAATATTACGGCTTCGAAAAATCATCATTTGGCATGGAATGATAAATTTGCCGTTTTGATAAATTCCAATTATACAAAACCGTATAAAAATGTTTATAATGAACCTTACTCTGATTTAGCTTTGATGGACTCAACGAGTGTTTTGATAGACTCGGCTGCGATGAGCTATGAAATTCCTGAAGAAATAAAACCAGCTCCAGAACCTAAAAAAACCAAAACCTCCAAAACCTCCAAAAACAGCAAATTAAAAAAAGGCAAAAAAGCAAAGAAAACAGTTAAAGTTCCAGTAATTACAGAGCCTACTGAAGAAGAAATTTATGCTAAACAAGAAAAGGCTCAAGCGGAATTAGAGGAAACCAACAGAAAACTCGAAGATCTCGAATATAAAAAAACAGACTCTATCGAAAGAGCAAAAATCAATTCGGCTGTAGATTTAATTTTTAAAGAAACTTTTGATCCAGCAAGCGAAAAAGCTGTTATGAGTTCAAACGTTTTTAAGAATAATGATCCAAAATCAGATTTTTATGCTTTTGCAGATCTGGACATATTAACCTCTCAGTTGTTTTCTTCTTTTGCTGGGGGCAATGCGGCGCTGATGGGAATCTATAAAAATGGTTTATTAAATAGTAATTATCACATCAATACCTATTTTGAAAAAGAAAAAATTAGGTTCAATCAAGTATTAACTCCTAAAAACGATGAAATAAAAAAATCATATCAGGAAATGTTTGATTCCAGAATAGATAAAAACTTATTGAATTATATCGGTAATAATATCTTGGGCTACTACTCTATCAGCATGGATACAGAAGCCATTATGAATTATGAATACAAGGTCATGAAAAACACTTTGAGTTCTGTTTATCAAGCATACTCAAAAGAAGCCAGCGGCAAAGAGACCGATGTTTTGATCGATGCAATTGCTTTGGTCTTAGACGAAAAAGCCATAGCTGATTTAATTCCCGGCAATGCTGTTTTTGTACTTCACGATCTCAAAAAAGTGCAGAGAGATTATGTTACTTTCGAATATAATGAAAATTATGAGCAGGTAGAAACCAAAAGCAACAAAGAAGAAATTCAGCCGGATTTCACATTTCTTGTGAATACTCGAAATGAAACATTTGTAGACAAATTACTTAAACTCCCTTTAAACACTGATAAATTCACAGGAACCGATTATAAATTTACAAACGGGTATTATACGATTCATTTTGAAAAAGATAATGTGCTTGAAAACTTATATTTTGGACTGAAAAATGGAGTCTTTATGGTAACGACTTCCAAAGAAAATGTAGAAAACCTCATCCAGCAAAAAGTAATGCCGCTACAAGCTGATTTCAAAAAAATGATTTCAAAAAATAATTCTTCAGCTTGGTTTGATGTTCAAAAAATAATTACAGCTTCCAAAACCGAATTGGAAAAAGATGCAAAAAACAATTATTGGGATATTGCCCTGAAAAATGCAGGTGAGATTACTGCTGAATCTAAATTTAAAAATGGAACTATTACATCTGAATTATCATATACCATTAAAGGAGAACATGCCAACAGCTTACAGTATTTCTTTGATGTAATTAATGATGTATATACTGAGAAGCAAAAAGAAAGTGCTGTTACCGAATAACTTATGAAGAGAATCAAAAAGAGTTCTCTTAGAATTGCCATACTTCTTTTCACTATAGGAAGTATGGCAATCCTTTATTGGTATGGATTTTACAAACAATTTGACAAAAAAACTATTCCGTCAAATGCTGATGGAATTGTAATTGCAGATGTAAAAAATATTCGAAATCATTTTGCCTTTTTGTACCTGAAGAATCCATCACAATGGGAATTCGGCACTAATAATACTGCGGATAAAAGTCATTCTAATCTTTCCGATTACGGAATAGAAACACCTCATTATCTTACAGCATTTCATATTCAGAGCCAGCCATTTAATCAGTGGTGTTTAACGGCTGTAATCGAAAACGAAGCGGTCTTTGAAAGAGCCTTAGTCAATGCTCAGTTTGTGAAAACAGAATACGGAAAACCGTTTATTAATTATTATTCTAAAACTGCAAATGCGCTTATCATCCGATATGAGAATCAGATTTTGTATTGCGCAAATGCTTCAAATAACTATCAAGATTACGTCAAAACAGCAGAAAATTTATTCATTAAAAATCGCTGCTTTAATGTCAAAAAAATAGAAAAAATTATTGAAAATTCTAAAGCGGTAACTATTTGGATCAAAAAAAATAATTTATTCGACGATGATGGCATTATAAATCTCTCATTGAAAGAAAATGGAATCGCAGCTGAGGGAAAATTCAATTGGAAAACAAAGTTTAGAAAAACTTCTGCATTTATTCAAAATCCAGCTTCATTGCTGTCATTAGGTTTTAATTTCGACATATTAAATGATCAGAATATATTAAAAACCCATTCGGTTAAAATCAATAAAATGATCGGCTTTAATCTGGATTCCATTCTGGTTCATCATCCCGCTCAAACCGAATTACTGCTCCACAGCATAATAGAAAAGAAAGATTCGGCTATTTCGTATGATTATGATGATGATTTTAATCCGATAAAGAAAGTCGTAGCTCATGCAAGCCGTGAACCCTCTTTTTACTTTTCCATCCAGACTGATAATTCCCAAAAAATCTATAACTTTTTGAAAAGTCAAAATATAATCGACAGACATCAGACATTTTTAAATTTTCCTTTGGCTGTGACCAAAACTTTTGTCAAAAACAATTCTTTAATATTTGAAGCCAATCTTTCCAAAGCAAAATCCTCAAAGCCAGCCAATCCCAAAATAGGGTATCTGAAAATTAATTTCGATAAACTCCAGCCCAAAGAATGGCGTTTTTTAATTGCCAAGAACAAAAACATATCCATTCTGCAGGCATTTGAAACACTGGAAATAAACCTCATCAAAAAAAATGATTTAATTTACTTTGAAGCTGTATTAAAGACCGAAAAAGAAAAGAATCTGACTGAAATTTTAAAGTAGATTGTATAATCTTGATTTTCTCCTATTTTGCTTATAGTTCACGTAGAAATACGTGTTCTTCTTGTTTTGTTGTTTCTCTCATATCGATTTCCATATATTTGGCGTTTGTAATTTGCCATAATGCAATGGCCTCCAAACTAGCAATCATTTTATGGGAAACATTACTCTAACCCGACGCGCCTTATTTACCAAGCTGATAAAAAAATTATTAGTAAATGCCCAGGAAAAAGACCCTTTATTCGAAAAATACTCCCGTAAAATTTATACTGGACGCCGATATTCTTCTTTAACAAATCCAAAAAGAAATCTAGCAGCAAAATTAGGCCAGGAAACTGAAAGAGTAACGAATGTTACCAGCGGTCTGGCAGCATATACAGGAACTTGGGGCACTTCGGAAGCCCTGCATTTACTAAAAAGAACCGGTTTCGGGTTTAAAAAAGCTGATGTTGATACGATACTAAATCTTGGCATGAATCAAGCTGTAAATTTGATTTTGACAGTAGACAATACGCCGCCTGCTCCGCCGGTAAATCATTATGAAAATGAAAATCCAGACGAAAACGGACTTCCTTATGGAGCCGATTGGACAAACAATGCTTTCGCAGCTAATGACGTTGGAGGTGATACAAATGGCAACCGAACGTCCGGTTTAAGTTCTTGGTCACTAGGTCTTGCCTTTAATCAGGACATTACGATTCGAGAGAAGATGACACTTTTCTGGTATCATTTTATTCCGGTTGATTTTGAATTTGTAAAGCAGTCGTCTAATGAATATTGCAATAGCAATTCGGCACGAATTTGTTACAAATACATGAAAATGTTTCGTGATAATGCTACTGGAAATTACAAATCCTTAATCCGCAGTATGGCTACTCAGCCAGCCATGATGTTTTATCTAAACAATCAGGCCAATACTAAAACCGCTCCTGACGAAAATTTTGCCAGAGAAGTTATGGAATTATTTACACTGGGCAAAGACGAAGACAGCCAATACACCGAAGCCGATGTGATCCAAGCCGCTAAAGTCCTTACGGGATGGAGAGTTCAAAATTTGAATACCACAACAGAGGCAACCAATTTTATTGACAATTTACATGATACCAGTACCAAGAAATTTTCCTCTTTTTTTAATAATACTGTGATTCCAAATATTGGTGCCGGAGAATTGGATTTGTTTATTGATATGATTTTTGCCAAATCAAAAGTTGTATCCGAATATATTTGCCGCCGCTTATATCGTTTCTTCGTTTATTATGATATTGATGCTAATATCGAAGCCAATGTGATAGTTCCTTTGGCTCAGCATTTTGTGGCTAATAATTGGAACATTTTACCCGTTTTGGATAAGTTATTCAAGAGCGAACACTTTTTTGACATGGCAAACAGAGGCGTTTATATAAAATCTCCATTGGACGTTATTGTGGGAACAATGCGTACTTTCAACTTAAATTATAACGTAGAAGATATTGCTAATTATGAAGCACAGTACCATCTTTGGAACCAGTTCAATTATGCTATGTATGATATGCAGCAATCCATCGGTGCGATTCCAAACGTTGCGGGCTGGCAGGCTTTTTATCAAAAACCTTCCTTTCATGAATATTGGATAAATTCTAATTCCATACAAAGACGCTACGGTTTAATCGACTATTTGTTTTATGGTTTTGATATAGAAAAAAATGGATTAACTACCAGGATGGAAGTAGATGTTATAGCCTATGTAAAACAATTTCCTAATGCCGTCTGCGAAGATCCAAATTTATTGGTAAATGAATGTCTTCAGTATTTAGTGCCGATAGACTTTAGTATAAACGCAAAAAATGCTATCAAAACACAAACCCTTTTAACAGGTCAGGATTCCGATAAATATTGGTCTGGGGCTTGGAGGTCTTACATTGCCAACCCAAACGAAATGACTTTATCAATTGTAAGAACAAGAATTCGAAGTCTATTACTCACTATTGTTGAATTTGCTGAATATCAGTTAATGTAATTTAAAATGGAAAGAAGAAAATTTATAAAGACAACTGCTATTGCATCAACAATACCATTAGTATTTAATCATATTCCGGTAATGGCTTCCTCCCAGATCGAGAGTGAGAGTTTACAATTACTTGCAACTGCTGCCGCTGGCTGTGGCAAAATATTAGTTATTATTCAGATGAATGGCGGAAACGACGGCTTAAATACTGTTTTGCCAAGAGACAAATGGGAAGAATTGACAAACGCACGTTCCAATATTTTGATGAAAGAAACCGAGGTTTTAAAATTGCATTACAATGATACAACAGGTTTACATCCCGCAATGAAAGAAATGCAGCAGCTATACAATAATGGCAAAATGCTTATTGTTCAAGGCGTTTCCTATCCAAATCCAAGTTACAGCCACTTTCGAGCGACCGATATTTGGTTTACCGCTTCAGATAGTGATAAGTCACTGCAGTCGGGATGGCTCGGTCGTGCATTAGACACCGTGTATCCAAGCTTCCCGACTGGCTATCCAAATAAAGATATGCCAGATCCATTAGCCATACAAATTGGTTCTACTTTACCTTTTTCGCTGCAGGGGCCAAAAATCAACATGGCCTACAGCGTGCAGAAACCAGAAGATTTATTAAATGTAATTAACGAAACTTCAGATCCTGCTCCCAACTCAGATTATGGCCATGAGCTCACTTTTTTGAGACTGATGAAAGATCAAAGTAATGCCTATCGGGATTCTATTCAAAAAGCATATAATGTTCCTAAACCGCAATCGCCAACCTATCCCGACAAAAATGGCCTGGCAGATCAGCTAAGAATTGTGGCAAAACTCATCAATGGCGGATTACAAACACCCATTTATGTGGTAAACCATCCCAAAACTTTTGATAGTCACGAGAATCAGGTTCTGGACACAGACAGAACATTAGGAAAGCAGGCCGAAAACTTAAGCATACTTTCACAGGCTATTGGTGCTTTTCAGGAAGATTTAAAAATGATGGGCAAAGCCGATATTGTGACAGGAATGACTTTTAGCGAATTTGGACGCCGAATCAAAAGCAATGACAGTTCCGGAACCGATCATGGATCTGGAGCGCCAGTACTCTTTTTTGGAGCCGCTTTAAATACAGGAAGAGGGACTGTAGAAGGAACCGAAAATCCAGTTACTGGAATGATTGGGTCTTCTCCAGATTTACCTCAAAATGCTACAGTTAACGACCAGGTTCCTTTTCAGCATGATTTCAGACAAATATATGCCACCATTATGCAGGATTGGCTATGTATGACCGAGGCACAATCGGATGCGGTTTTGGGCGGATCGTTTGAAAAACTTCCCATTTTTAAAACTGATAAATCAATCTATTATCCGAATACTGATTTTATGAAGATTTTTCCAAATCCTATAACCACCAACCAAATTAATCTGTTGTTCTATAATTTTATAAACAGTACAGTTCAGGTAACCATTTATTCTATGCTGGGTTCCAAAATTTTTGGAAATACATATGCTGTTGACGGGGATATTCTGAGTTTTACACCAAGCGTTATAGTAGCTTCCGGCACTTATATTGTTCAGGTAATTTATAACGGAACAAAATTTTCTGCTAAAATGATTGTCTTGTAAAAGCCTAATTTTTGCCAAATATCTGCAAATTATGTAATTAAAAAACGCAAAATTATAACAAGCAATTTAAATCTTTGACTTGTTCGCCCGCGTTGCAAAAAAAACTTAAAAAAAACATAATAAACTTATATTTTTGCGTTGTATTAAAAAAAAAATTATGAAAAAATTTATTCTAATTATCGCATTTGGTTTTATAACAAATAGCATATTTGCTCAAAATCCATTAGCAAAAGGTCAAACTCAATTAAACGCTGGTGTAGGTATATCAGGCTGGGGAGTACCAATATATTTTGGTCTTGATCATGGAATTTCTAAAGACTGGTCACTTGGAGGCCAAATATCATTTCAGACAGATGACAGCGGTTACCACGGTTACCATTATGACTCATCTGCTATTGGAATAGGATTTAATGGAAATTATCATTTTAATAGAATATTAGACATTCCAAGTAATTTTGACTTCTATGCAGGACCAAGTCTTACTTATTACATCTGGGATTATGATGACTATAATGGTAATCCTCATCCAGACAATGATGCTTTAGGTCTAGGTTTACAAGTAGGCGGCCGTTATTTCTTTAATGACTCATTTGGAATCAATTTAGAATTAGGCGGAAATACCGGAACTAGCGGAGCTAAATTTGGAGTTACTTTTAAATTATAAAACAAACAACTAATTTTCAAAAACCATCTGATCTTCTCAGATGGTTTTTTTTATTCTAATAGATATGATAACTGATTGAAAGAAAAATTTTAATACAAAATCATTGATTATATTTGATATTCAAATAAAATGTAAAATGAAGAAATACCTGCTGTACATAGTACAGATTCTGATGGTTTCGGCTCATGCCCAAAAAAACGTTAGTCAAACATCAGATATTGCCGAATTAGAGCAAAAGTTGGCAGCTAAAAAAATGAATTTAAGTGTAAATCCCAATACACAAAATTATGATCTTACGTACCAAAAACTGGAATTCACTGTAGATCCAGCTCAGTATTTTATTTCAGGAATTGTAACCAGTACTTTTACTGCTGTATCAGATCTTACCACTGTAACTTTTGATTTAACCAGCCAATTAACAGTAAGCACCGTTACCCAAAACGGGGTTTCGGTACCTTTTGTACAAAACGCTAATAACGAATTAGTCATTACCTTGCGTGCTGTTCTAAATTTGGGAGATGCCACAACTGTCGAAATTCGGTATGCGGGTACTCCTGCCAGCAGTGAACAGGCTTTCAATTTGGCTTTACATGACGGCAGTCCAATTTTATATACTTTGTCTGAACCTTATGGTGCGCGCGACTGGTGGCCTTGCAAACAGGATTTAAATGACAAAACTGATGCAATTGACGTTTATATTACAGCTCCGTCGCAATATATAAGCGTTTCCAATGGTATTGAACCTGAACCTCCTGTAATTAAAGGTGCTGACAAAACTACTCATTTCCATCATGGCTATCCTATTCCTGCTTACTTGGTTGCTATAGCGGTAACCAATTATAGTGTCTACAATCAGCAGGGAGGAACTGCTCCTAATCAATATCCAATAATAAATTATATCTATCCGGAAACTTTAGCATCGGTGAAAACACAATTAGATCAAACACCGCTGATTTTAAATTTATATGAAAGCCTTTTTGAAATCTATCCTTTTCATACCGAAAAATATGGTCATGCCCAGTTTGAATGGGGCGGCGGAATGGAACATACAACGGTTTCATTTATGATTAGTTTTGACAGAGACTTAATTGCTCATGAAATGGCACACCAATGGTTTGGCGACAAAATCACTTGCGGCGCATGGAACGACATTTGGCTCAACGAAGGTTTTGCTACTTATCTTTCGGCATTGGTTATAGAAAACTTTGACGGACAAAATGCTTTCATTTCCGAAAAAAACAAAATGATTAACAACATCACCTCCAAAACCAATGGGGCTGTATATGTAACCGATGGTGAACTTTCGGATGTAAACAGAATTTTCAGCTCCCGGTTAACATACAATAAAGGCGCAATGGTTCTCAATATGCTTCGCCTTAAATTAGGAGATGATTTATTTTTTCAAGGAATAAAAAACTATTTAAAAGATCTTAATCTTGCATACAAATATGCCAAAACACCTGACTTGCAATCACATTTAGAAGCAGTTTACGGTCACAGCCTCACAGAATTCTTTAACGATTGGGTGTACAATCAGGGATATCCATCCTATACGATTACAGCTCAGAATTTAGAAAGCGGGCAAGCCAAATTCACCATCACCCAAACACAATCAGATCCTTCAGTTTCCTTTTTTGAGATGCCGGTGCCTGTTCGGGTTTTTGGAAGCGGTGGCCAGCAGCTGGATTTGGTTTTAAACAATACCGTTAATGGAGAAACTTTTACGGAGAATGTCCCTTTTGCGATTACAAGCATCGCTTTCGACCCTGAAAAAAATATTATTTCCAAAAGCAATTCAGCCACCTTAAACCGCAAAAAATTTGACCTGAAAGCGGCACAATTATTTCTGAACCCAGCAAATAACATTCTTTCACTCGATATTCCCGGCGGAATAACCCTCGAAAAAGCACAATTCTATACTATGACGGGGCAAAAAATAAAAACAACAGACTCAACAACCGTTTGGGATATTAACTCTTGGTCTTCGGGAGTATATTTTGTTAATATACAAACGAATGCAGGTAGTAAGAAATTGAAATTTGTGAAGAATTGAAAAAATTTTAACAAGAGCGGAATCATCAAAACTGAAAAAGCAGCTTCAATTATGGAGCTGCTTTTTTTATATAATACCTCAAATTTGACGTCATCAGCGTCAAATTTGAGGTTATGAACGTCAAATCTAATGGCAAGAGCGTCATATTTGACGCTTGCTAGGTCAAATTTGCCTCCATGGAACGTCAAATTTGACGTTATACTGTCCATAAATGACGTTTGGTTTCCCAAATTTGACGGTTAAAATTAAATCAAACTGAACGCCGTTCGTATTTCTTTTATTTGCGGAATAATAATTTACTCTCTTTTTATTTCATGCCCAACGAATTCTTCCAATGTGGCGAACATTTCATCTACTGAAAGCACTTCAAAATCAGGATGCGATTTCAAAAAATTGGCATTCAAGGTCACCAAGTTTTCTTCAATCTCAAAAAAAGTATCGCTGATCAGCATATCTCTTGTGGGATTTACGCCTTCCAGTTTCCCTTTTAGGAATTTATTGAGCTTTACACTGCTCATCAATTTTACCTTTTTGGAAAGCTGCTGGAATAATTCCAAATGTTTTTCGGCACCAATCAACGCCAAACCTTCTTCAATTAATTCATTTAACTCGTCATTCCAGCCTGAATGATGTACGAATTTTGCAAAATTTCCAGCAACATACTGCGTGTAATAATAGTCCAGATAATAACTCATCAAGGCATCTTCATGAATCAGATCGTCATCGATTTTTTCTTCGCGCATTAAGTTAATCACCGAAATATTAGAGTTGATAACGTCTTGAGGGTTTTCGCTGTTTGCAGCGGTTTCCGAAATAATGATTCTGCCGAATTCCATGTGAATTGTATTTATGTAATGAGTTGCAAAATTGCACCAAATAATACTAAAATTCAACTTTTTATATCTTTATAAAAAACTATTTATTAAACAAAAAAAAGGAAATGTCTTTCTTTTTTAAATACATATTCAAACTTCGTGATTGATTAATTCCTTAATTTTGTTTGCAACAACTTCTGTTAATTCACCAAAACCGCCTTATGAAAAAAACTTCTTTAGCCATAGTCATTGTTCTCTTTTTCAGCTTAACATCTTTAACAAAAAACACCAGCCCTACAGACGACGGCTGGATAAATTTATTAGACAACAGTCTCGATAAATGGGAAATGTATCTCAGTTATAAACATAAAGATGGATATTCTGGAAAAATTCCAACCGATGCTGACGGGAAAGAAATTCAGCCAATTGGCTACAATCAGAATACTAATAACATGTTTACAATAATTAAGGAAAACAATGAGCCTGTACTCAAGGTTTCCGGAGAATATTATGGATGTGTTTTCACCAAAGAAAAATTTAGAAACTACCGCTTAAAGCTAAAAGTTAAGTTTGGAATCAAAAAATGGGAACCTAGAACCGAGAAACTGATGGACGCTGGCGTACTATATCATTCCCAAGGTGAGGCCGGAGCAGATTACTGGCGTGCCTGGATGCTGGCGCAGGAATTTCAGATTATGGAAGGACATTTTGGAGATTATTGGAACATTGCAAATGCTGCTATTGACATACGGGCGTATATATCGGAAGGTTCGATGAATTCAGTGGCAGACGAAAGCCAAAACTTTATACCGTTTGGAACTCACACAGAAAATATGGGTTTCTGTATGCGAAAAATGAGAGCCGAAACCCCTAACAATGGCTGGACAGAAATAGAGTTAGTTTGTTTTGAGGGTAAAAGTCTTCATATCATCAACGGAAAAGTGGTGATGGTTCTGCAAAATTCCCGCTATTTTGATGGTGAAAAATTCCAGCCTTTAGTCGAGGGAAAAATACAATTACAAAGCGAAGCTGCCGAAGTTTTCTACAAAAACATCAAAATAAAACCAATAAATAAACTGCCTGCTGAGTTTGAAAATTATTTTAAATAAAGCACTAAAAAAAACGGAAATGACTTTAAAATCATTTCCGTTTAATACTAAATCCCAACAAAATCAGGATCTAGCGCCCCAAACATATTATCTGATGTAAACTTCTACTGCAGTTCCATTTTTAATTTTCAGTTCATTAACTGTAAGATTAACAATGTCATACGTTGTTGAAGTCCCTCCTCTAGTTAGCGTTAGTTTACTGCCTGCCCTAGAATATGTTCCCGACGTAGTTGTCAATGCACACGGACTAACAGTCGAATCGTAATCTCCAGACTCCAGCGTGTTGTTGATCTTTAGATTAATGAAATCATGATCACATCCGCTTACGTTTTGTGGAGGATCACTCAGTGTCTCTGTCCCATTAACATTGGTACCTACTTTTACAATACTCCATTTCCCTTCTATAGGTGCTATTGTTTCTCCTTCGTTCTCATCACTAGAATTACTACAAGATGCTGTAAATAATCCAATACTTAATGCAAATGCAATTATTATGCTTTTAGTTTTCATGTCTCGTCATTTAAAAAATTAATAATGGCTAAATTAACTTTTGAGTGCCCGAAACATGTTACACAATTATTGAAATTATTTACATTATTAATAGAGAAACTACACACTGAAATGTATTTTTGTCAAAAATCGAGAATGTTTTTCGATTATTTGAATCAATAATTTCCTTATTAAATTATTGAGAATAATCAGGTTAAAAAAAATGTACATTTATTACGGAAAAAGAGATAAAATACTTAATAAAAAGTATATTAGCCGCTTTAAATCAATGCTCAACTTTATTTATGAAAAAAACATTACCCATCCTGTTACTCTCTATTTTTACCTTATCATTATTTAGCTGCTCGACAAATGAAGCAATAACTTGTTATCTTCCTGATAATGTTATTTCTAGTAATTCTCCACTAGTGCCTGGAGGAACTTTAAACTTAAAAGCGGTTTCCACTGCCAATATGGATGTTAGTTACAGCTGGTCAGGACCTAATAATTTCCAATCCAGTCTGCAAAATCCAATTATTACGAATATAACTCCAGCTATGTCTGGAGAATATAAATTAAAGACTATTAAAGGTATTTGCGAAAGTAGCGAAAGCAGTGTAGCAGTGGAAATCATTGCTCCAGATATTCCATGTAATCCAGATGCTAATACACTCGTTTTTGAAAATGATATGTTTAGTCAGCTGGATTTTTCTACATATACAACAAATTATAATCAAAATTTCAAAATCCTATCGAGCAGCTTAAGAGGAAGTTTAACAATAGAATTTGCCAGTGAAGAAAGACCAGTTCCAGGCATATATTCGATTTGTGGTGAGTGTCCAACCTCATTTTTGAAAAAGGATCAGGTTTGTGTGAGCCTAAATTTTGCAGATTATACTCATGCTCAAGAAGGACTTGTCTATTTATCATCGTCTAATGGTAAACTTACCGCTGTTTTTTGCAATGTTGTTTTCAGCCAATCAGTATTTACATTTAAAACTTCAGCCAAAATAACCGAAAACTAAAATGAAGAAAATACTAATAATCCTATTGTTTGTTTTTACAAATTCTTTTGCTCAATCATCTTATATTCTGGACAAAAAGGGAAAAACAACATATATTAGACCCGATCGAACTAATATTATACTGATTGACAAACGAATATCTTATACAATAGTTGGAAAAAGCTGGGAAAAATATATCAAATTTGAAGATCTCGATTATGCTGTAATTGGTTCCAGCATTTTAAAGTCATTTCATTTGAATCAGAAAAAAAAATCTAATGTTTATTTTATTTATGGAGAAACAGATGAAAAGAAACTTATTGGATTAGCTGTAACCGTAACCACTACCCGCGGGAGCTTTGTAAGCAGTAAAACATACTATGAATTGTACGTTATCGATAATAATGAAATGGTATTAGATGAAATCACCGTAACATCTGGTAATTCTAAGAGTAAAATAGAAGATCGGACTAAAATAGCGCCAATGATTAGAAAACATTTTTCAGATTGTCCCGATTTAATAGCCAAACTCGATAAGTATGATGATAATGATGAAAAAAGCGCATCGATTTTAAGCTTCTTTTTTGATACAGAAAATATTAATTGCAATGAATAATTTTATAATAATGAAAACACAGATTCTTCTCTTTTTTAGTATACTTTTTTTTACTCTTACTATATACAGCCAAGCACCGAGAGGTTTTTATGCAGTTGCAGGATTGAGCCAGACAGAACTAAAATCTTCGGATTTGCTTACCGAACCTAATCTCGGTTTTTTGTTAGGAATAAACTTCCAGATGGGCTATCATGAAAGCTACAATTATCAAATGGAACTTACTTATAGAATCAATACCTTGGATGTAAAATATGTAGAAAATGGTTTTGAACAGGCAAGTAGTTCAAAATATAATGCTTCTGATCTTAATTTTGGTTTATACTTTAACTATTATATTTTAAAACCTGAAGAAGATGAATTTTTTATTGGACCTCAAGCAGGTGTGTTTGCTGCCTTACAAGATGTATTTACACCTTCTGGAGGCTCAGATGTTTCAGGCCAATATTATCTGCCTCATTTGCTAGATGAAAATGCTCTCTCACATTCCTCAGAATTCAATTATGGATTTGGATTTGGCATAACAGGCGGCTATAACAATTTCAGATTTGACTTGCGGTATACATTAGGAATGGTCAATTTATTAAGTGATGTAGAAACAGACAGCTATGATGAAAATCACAATTACATAGGTCCTTCCCTTGAAGGAAAAACCAACACCATATCATTTGGAGTTAGTTATAATATATTTCATTTTAAAAAATAACAAATAAGAAATATTAGTACTTTGATTTTTATAAAACAAATGCCTTCGTTCAAGTTTTTATTTTTAGAAATGAAATATATAAAAATAAAAACTTGAACGAAGGCATTATTACTTTGACTTGGTATCTACTTCTATAAATATGGCAAATACCAGATTGTGTTAAATATCTTCTGGCTCATCAGTGTTCTTTTTACGATTTATTTTTGCTACTAAAACTTTCAATCGTAAAGCCTTTTCTTTCTTCTCTTCCTGAAGTTTTGCTTTTTTCCGATTGAGCAGTTTGGTGTGCAAAGCCTTGTTTTTGGTGTTTTTTTCAGATCCTTTTGCCATTGATTTTGAATCTTAATAAATTGATTTGCAAAGGTAATGAATTGCTATTTGTGGTTACTAACTCCCTTATAAAAACCTAATGTTTTAAATTAAACGAAAATGCCCTAGCCCCGATAATAGTGAAAATCCTTGTGTGCCGGGGTTCGGCGCACAAGATTGCAACGGATAGCGGGATTAGCTCCTAATAAAAACCTTTACACTTTCGATTGTATTGCTTATTTTTGCACCCAATAAAATAAAATCATGACACAAAATCCAGAAAGATATACGATTACTGCGGCTTTGCCTTACACTAACGGGCCAATACACATTGGGCATTTGGCGGGCGTTTATGTGCCAGCTGATATATATTCGCGCTACTTGCGTTTGCAAAACCGCGATGTATTGTTCATTTGCGGAAGCGACGAACACGGTGTGGCTATTTCTATGAAAGCCAAAAAAGAAGGCATTACACCTCAGGAAGTAATCGATAAATATGACGGAATTATAAGAAAATCATTCTCGGATTTTGGAATTGCATTTGATAATTACTCCAGAACTTCGGCGAAGATTCATCATGATACGGCTCAGGAGTTCTTCAAAAAATTATACGACAACGGTGATTTTATCGAAGAAGTAACCGAGCAATTGTATGATGCAAAAGCTGACCAATTTTTGGCTGACCGTTTTGTTACTGGAACTTGTCCAAAATGTGATAATCCAGAAGCTTATGGTGACCAATGCGAAAAATGTGGTTCGACTTTAAACGCAACTGACTTAATCAACCCAAAATCGACTATTACGGGAGAAACTCCTATTTTGAAATCAACGAAACACTGGTTTTTGCCTTTGGATCGTTACTCTGATTTTTTAAATGAATGGATTCTTGTCGGACATAAAAATGACTGGAAACCGAATGTTTACGGACAAGTAAAATCATGGATTGACGGAGGACTAGAACCTCGTGCGGTAACGCGTGATTTGGATTGGGGAATTGATGTTCCTGTTGAAGGTGCCGAAGGAAAGAAATTATATGTGTGGTTTGATGCGCCGATTGGTTATATTTCGTCTACCAAAGAATGGGCACAGAGAGAAGGAAAAGACTGGACTCCATACTGGAAAGATAAAGGAACAAAATTGGTTCACTTCATTGGGAAAGATAATATTGTTTTTCACTGTGTGATTTTTCCAGCGATGCTAAAAGCTGAAGGAAGCTATATTTTACCGGATAATGTTCCTGCGAATGAGTTCTTAAACTTAGAAGGAAACAAATTATCAACTTCCAAAAACTGGGCGGTTTGGTTGCATGAATATTTGGAAGAATTTCCGAATCAGCAGGATGTTTTGCGTTATGCTTTAACATCAAACGCTCCCGAAACTAAAGACAATGATTTTACCTGGAAAGATTTTCAGGCGAGAAATAACAACGAATTAGTAGCGATTTTTGGAAATTTCATCAATCGCGTGGTGGTTTTAACCAATAAATATTATAACGGAATTGTACCGCAGCCGAATGAATTATCTGAAGTTGATGAGGCTACTTTGACCGAATTGAAAGCGTATCCAGCTGTCATTTCGAGTTCGGTAGAAAGATACCGTTTCCGTGAAGCGCTTGGTGAAATGATGAATGTAGCCAGACTTGGAAACAAATATTTAGCCGATGAAGAGCCTTGGAAAATGATTAAAACGAATGAAGAGCGTACAAAAACTCAAATGTATGTGGCTTTGCAGATTGCTGGAGCGTTGAGTGTTTTGTGCGAACCTTTCCTGCCTTTTACAGCTAACAAACTGACTCGTATCTTGAAAACTGAAAATTCAATTAATTGGAATACTGTTGCTGAGACTTCTGATTTGATTCCTACAGCACACCAAATTGGAGAAGCGGAATTGCTTTTTTCTAAAATTGAAGACGAGGAAATTCAAAAACAAATAGACAAATTGGAAGCTACCAAAACCGCTAATATCGCAGAAAATAAAGTGGCAGAACCACAGAAAGATCTGATTCAGTTTGAGGATTTTTCCAAAATGGATATCCGTGTGGGAACTATCTTGGAAGCTGAAAAAATGCCAAAAGCTAACAAACTTTTAGTCCTAAAAGTGGATACTGGAATTGACGTTCGCACAATAGTTTCAGGAATTGCCGAAAGTTTTAAACCTGAAGATATTATAGGAAAACGTGTTTCTGTTTTGGTGAATTTGGCACCAAGAGCATTACGTGGCGTTGAAAGTCAGGGAATGATTTTGATGACTACGAATGCCGAAGGGAAATTGGTTTTTATTAATCCGGATGCTGATACTCCAAATGGTGAAACGGTAAACTAAAGTTTTATAAATTTATAAAATTGCGTGAATCAATTAGTTTTTAATTGATTCACGCAATTTGTTTTTAAAAAACTTTTATCAAATAATAAAATTTTGAACAAAAAATAAGACATTCGCAAAAAAAATAAAAATTTAAGAAAAATTAAATGAATAAAAATATACTCCTGACACTTCTGTTTTTAAATAGCTTAATCTCTTTTTCACAAGAAGTAGTCAATTCAACACCTGTTACATTAAAAAAGAATCGCGATGTTTTTCAAATTGTAAACAGCGATAAAAAAGAAGTTAGTTTATTTGTTAGCGACAAAGCAAAAGTAAAAGCTATGCAACTTAACGAACAAATGCAAATTATTGACAGCATTTCTACAGACAGACCAAACAGCAAAACATATACCGATATGATTGGTTATAATTCCAGTAATGGAAACGCTAGATTATTTTGGTCATCTAATGATTATGAAAATATTATCTCGCAATTATATGATTTTAGTAATCGTAAAACAACTATAAAAGAATTCTCATTAGTTTTAAAAAACGAAAAGATTTTACAAAAATTTAGTGAAAATGAGCATTTTTATATTTTATCTGTCATCAAAAAAAGCAATGATTTAAAACTACATATTTTTGATAACGATGGTAATTATTCAGTAAAAACAATTCCTTTGGAAGGATTTCATTTTTTTAATCGTGATTATACAAGATCAAATTTATATGAAGTTTTAGAAGAAAATTTACTTCCTTATGAAGCTCCGTTTTCAATGCAAAGCATTAATATAGAAAATCCAACTTCATTGACTGATGCTGCAAAAAAAAGAAAATGTTATTTTTCCAATAAGCAAATCACAATAACACTTGACGCCAACATCGATTATACACAGATGATTATTATCGACTTGAAAGACTTTACTACTACCGAAAAAATGATAAAAAAGCATCATATAGCAGGGGATCGTATCTCTTTAAATTCAAACTCGTTTTATTTTGACAATAAATTATATCAAATAAAAACTTCATCTGATTTATTATATTTTACGATAAAAGATCTAGATGATACAATTTTAAAAGAAAAAGTGGTTAACTCTGGCAGTTCAATTGATTTTAAAAATTCAGAGATATATCAGGAAGGTGGAGATTTTGGAGGAAAAAGAACTTTGGAAACTGCTGCTCAATTTATTCGAAAAGTAAATAATTTAAGTTTAGGTCTTGCATGTTATCATATCGGTCAAAATACATTGATAACTTTTGGAGGCGTTTCTGCAGTTCAACAATCAGCTGGCCAAGCTGCTTTGGGCTCATTCGGTTTAATTGGAGCTTTGGTTTCTTATGCGGTATTTAATCCAACAATGGAAAGTTTTAATTCTTATTCTAGAAGAAAGGTTGTTAAAATTGAAGGATTATTTGATAAAGATGAAAATCACATTACAGGTGAATTGCAACCTTTGGCATTTGACAAAATCAGAACATTCTTTGATAAAAATAAAGATGTGTCATCACAGACCTTATTTAAAATGGGAGATTTTTATTATTTAGGATATTATGATAATCCTACAAATCAATACATAATTAGAAAATTTGCTGATTAAAAAACAATATACAAAATCAAAGTCAGTATTTTTTTCTATCTTAATAAATTGAATCTATTATTAGATTAAGCATATAAAATGAAACTCACAAAACCAAGAATAGCGCTAATCTGCGGTATACTATGCATCTCGATTTTCCCGATATTGGTAAAATTACGGTTAACACCGGGATTGATTTCGGCCTTTTACCGAATGTTTTTTGCTTTAATATTACTGTTACCTTATGTCATTGTCAGCAAAAACTTCAGAATTCCTTCTTTAAAATTTGCTCTTCTGGCGGCACTTTGCGGGATATTATTTTCGTCGGATGTTGCTGTTTGGAACATTGCGATTCAGGAATCGAGTGCAACACAAGCATCATTACTTACTAATTTATCACCTGTTTGGGTTGGAATTGGTTCTTTTTTGTTTCTAAAATCAAAACCAGCACCAAATTTCTGGATTGGCACCATCGTTTCTTTATTCGGGATGGTGGTTTTAGTTGGTTTTGAAATTTTCGTCGAAATGAATTTCAATCAGGCATTCCTATTTGCCGTTTTATCAGGTGTTTTATATTCCATTTATCTAATGGTCAGCAAAAATGTCCTTTCAAAAGTTGATGTTTTATCCTTTATGACCATCAGTTTAACGTCTTCGAGCATTTATTTAGGAATTCTATGTTATAGTTTGAACGAACCTTTCACTGGTTTTTCAGATATGGGCTGGTTTGTACTGATACTGCAGGCATTTATCTGCCAATTGTGCGCATGGCTTTCCGTAAGTTATGCAACACAGCACATGCGTGCGACGAGAGTTTCACTGAGTTTATTGAGTCAGGCAGTCATTACATCCATCTTGGCATGGTTTTTTTTAGAAGAAAAAATAAATTTACAAATGGTTTTCGGCGGAATTATTCTACTTTTCGGAATCCGGATTACTTTTTACGATAAAACAATTTCATTGAAATCTTTTTTCTAAATTGAAAAGTAGTTTGTAACTGAACAACATTAGACAAAAATATCTTTATAGTTATGTTAGACAAAAGTAAAATTCCAAATTTAAAAGTAATCGCATTTGATGCAGATGACACACTTTTTATAAACGAAACCTACTTTGATGAAACTGAGAAGAAATTCTGCGGTCTGATGGAGGATTATCTGTCGCATCAGGGGATTTCGAAGGAATTA
This sequence comes from Flavobacterium aquicola, assembly GCF_003385115.1. Classification (GTDB taxonomy): domain Bacteria; phylum Bacteroidota; class Bacteroidia; order Flavobacteriales; family Flavobacteriaceae; genus Flavobacterium; species Flavobacterium aquicola. Next base: position 24,597 of record NZ_QUNI01000017.1, on the reverse strand, counting down.
TTCAAAATTGAAATCGATAATCTCAAATTGTATGGCTACGGTATCAAAGGCTATATTCTTTCGATGATTGAGGCGGCAATGAATATTTCGAACAATACTATTCCTGTAGAAGTTATTGAAAAAATCATTCGATATGGAAAAGAACTGCTCGAAAAACCAATTGTTTTATTGGATGGTGTTGAAGAAACTTTGGAATCATTGTATGGCAGATATAAATTGATTGTAGCCACAAAAGGTGATTTATTGGATCAGCGCCGAAAATTACATAACTCGGGTTTAGGGCATTATTTTCACCATATCGAAGTAATGTCAGACAAGCAGGAAGTTGATTATTTGGATTTGATCAAACGACTGGAGATTAAACCCGAAGAGTTTTTTATGATTGGCAATTCCTTAAAATCGGATGTATTGCCTGTTTTAGCAATTGGCGGACACGCCGTACACATTCCTTTTCACACGACATGGGCACACGAAAAAATTGACCATAAAGTAGAACATAAAAATTTTAAGGCATTAAATACCATAACCGAAGTTTTACCGCTATTGGAATTGTAAATTGCTTTTTGAAAAATATTTGGAACCTAGTTAGAATGCTTTTTATTTAGTATTTTAGCTAGGTTTTTTAATTAAAAACAAACTTCTCTTTTACAGCTCAAAAAATTTGGATTACTCCCTAAATACTAAAAAATGAAAACGCTTTTAGACTTGGATAGTTGGAATAGAAAGGAACATTTTCTTTTCTTTAAACAAATGCAGGAACCTTTTTTTGGGGTAAACATAACCATCGATTGTACTCGTGCTTATGAAAATTCCAAAGCTCTTGGCACTTCATTCTTTATTTATTATTTACATAAGACATTGGTCGCCGTAAATGCTTTTGAAAGCTTCAGATATCGTATCGAGAATACCCATATTTACAAACATGACAGGATTGACGGCTCGGCAACCATAAGCCGTGCTGACGGTACTTTTGGATTTTCACTCATCGAATTTCATCCTGATTATACGATTTTTGAACAAACCGCAAAAACTGAAATTGAACGCATTCAAAACACAACTGGGCTGTTTACAAGAGAGTTTAAAGATGATAATGTCATTCACTTTTCGGCAATTCCTTGGCTGAATTTTACCTCGCTTTCCCATGCGCGCAATATGACTTACCCAGATAGCTGCCCAAAAATATCTTTTGGCAAGGTAATTGTGTCAGAAACAGGCAATAGGACTATGTCCATGTCTATTCATGTGCATCACGGTTTGATGGATGCTATGCATGTGGGCCAAATGGTGGATTATTTTCAAGGAATAATGAACCAATAACAACCAAATTTTATCACATCAACCTGCTATTTTTATACAACTATATGAAAAAGATAATCACTTTTTTAATTCTATTTCAAAGCACATTCCTTTTTAGCCAAACGGTTCTAGCTACCTTTCCTTTGGAACTCAAAAAATCCAAAGAGTACAGACAAATCGTCAATGTCGAAAACACGGCTACTCACGATCTTTTTGTTTTTGCTTCCGATAAAGAAAACCTCACGATTCTAAAATACAATAGTGCCTTGTTTTTGTCCAATCAATATTCATTGCCAAGACCCGACATCAGCTATAGACAAATTGTAGGACATAGTTTTAATAGCGATGGAAATCCAACTTTGTATTGGTCAAGCCAGGATTTAAAAAAAATATTGGCTGTACAATACGATATGAATGCCAAATCCACGGCTGCCATTATCGATTATGACATGGAGTTTTTCAATCAGACTGTTATTACCCAGTTTCAGGAAAACAATGGATTTTATATACTTGCGAAAAAGGAATTTGAGGATAAACTAGTATTGTATGCTTTTAAAAATGGTACAAAAGAAGAAAAAATGCTGGATTTCAGTACTTTTAAATTCAAAAACAGCAAAGATAAAACTATCACATTCAGCCAGATTCTGGAAGCGCTTCCTATCGAAAAAATAGAAACCAGCCAGTTCAATCCTTTATTTAAAGGCACACAAAGGACCAAATTATATGTTCTAAAAAACCGACTGCTTCTCACGTTTGACCATAACGACAACGAAACTCAGGCATTCGAAATTGATCTTGCAACCGCTGCAATTCAGGAAAAAAACTTTCCGAAGACTTCTACCAAAAATTACGTTAGTTTATCCAATTCCTATTATCATGAAAATAAGATATATCAGCTAAAAGTTAATGCTGATGAATTGCTGTTTGAAATAAAGGATTATAAAACCATGGACACCATCAAGACTATTCTGGTTTCAAAAACGGATACCATTGCCTTTAAAACTTCCCCTTTAAAATTTCAATTGGAAGGACAAAGACCGAAAGAATATAAAACAACTGCCAAATTTTTGAATCAATTGGTGTATTTAGAAGTAGGACTGACAGTCTACAAAACTCCTAATTCTATTTTGATCACAATGGGCGGAACCGGAACAATCCAATTTGCGGATATTATCAATTCACTGTCCAGTAATCAAATCAATGGGGATTTAATGTATCGCGATATTCCCGCGACGGTCTATTTCGAAAGTGTTTTCGATAAAAAACTGGAGCATGTCAAAAAAGATCAGGAGCCTCTTGCTTTTGATTTTATTTCTGGTTTTCAGCAAGAGCATCCCGAGGTGACTTTACCGAGCATTATACGCTACAAAAACTACTATATTTTGGGTTATTATGACAGTTATGCGAAACAATATACCATGCGTAAGTTTACGGATGGTTTTGAGCGTATGTTTTAATACACTTGAATAAGATTCAATTATTCAGGTTTTCATCCAAAAAAAATGTCTGTACGAAAATGATTTTCATACAGACATTTTTTTTTAATCTAACTGCTTAAAAAGCTGTTTACTGCTTCGGATTTAATAAGACCGGCTTTCCAAAACCTAATTGCTCTAATTTTTGTAATTGCGTTTCTGCATCACCAACCACCAAATAAATCATTTGATTGGCATTAAGATACTTTTCTGAAAGCTTCTTAATATCAGAAACAGTTACATTTTTGGTTTCCATTTCCTGTTTCTTAACGTAATCGTTCGGAAAATTGTAATTACATATTTCGTTTAGCATATTGATTTTTGCTTCCAGCGTTTCAAAAGCTCTTGCATTACTTTTTATTAAATTACTTTGAGTAATTTCCAAATCATTGGTGTTAAAATTTTTGCCATAATCCTCCAGTATCGTTTTAATCAATTGTACGGCTTCAAAAGTAATATTCGAACGCACACTGCCATTGATTAAAAAAGGCCCCTTGTACGCTGTTCCGTCAAAGCTGGAATCAATATGGTAAACATAGCCTTTATTATCTCTTAATTGCTGCATTAGCTGCGAAGCAAATTTACCTCCTCCAAAACGATAATTCATAACATTAGCCAAATGATAGTCTGCATCTGCCGCAGCCATAGCAATAGCACCAATTCGTAACACAGATTGTTTTGCACCAGGAACGTCATAAAAATAAACAACAGATGCACCAGGTTTTTCAGCTATAATTGGAGTCGGCACAATTACTTTTTTATCTGCCCAATTTTTGTTTAAATGAGCTAATGATTCCAATACTTTCTTCATAGAAACGGCGCCAACAATTTGAAAATTGGTAGCCGAAGGTGAAAAATTTTGAGTATAAAAACTTTTCAAATCATCAATAGTAATTGTGCTCACTGTTTCTTCTGTTCCAATTAAGGCATTCGAAAGTTTACTGTTCTGACCATAAACTAGTTTTCGGAACTGATTTTCAGCAATGCTGTTCGGATCTGCTTTTTGCTGCTTAATCTGGCTTAATATGCTTTCTTTAATCAAATCAAATTCAGTTTTGTCCCAACGAGGTTGCGTTATCATTTCTTCGACTAATTGAATTGTTTTTTCATAATTCTTAGCCAGCGAAAAACCTGAAATAACAATAGCATCATCGGTGGCATTTATATAAATAGTAGCTCCTAAAATTTCAATAGCGTTTTCAAGTTCTTGAGTCGTTTTATTTTTCGTTCCTTTCATCATTAAACTTGCCAAAAGATTCGAAACTCCTATTTTATCATTATTTTCTAGAAGCAAACTCCCTTTTATCTGTGTTTGAAACAAAACCAAAGGAACTTCATTATTCTCTATTCCATAAACCTGCAAACCAGACGACAGTTTCTGTTTCCAAACATCTGGTGTTTTTACAACAGGATCTTTTCCATAAGGAGGCTCTTTGCTGCGGTCGAATGCAGAAGGTGTTTTTGAATAATTTGCGGCTATACTGGCATCAAAAGTTTCTTCGTTACCGTCAATAATTTTTTCTTCAACTATATCTGCCAAAACAGAATTTTTGAGTATTAAATTAGCTTGGCCTTTTGGAACAAAACTCGAAGCAACAAAATTTTTCCCTTTAATGTATTTTTGATAAACACGCATTACATCTTCTGTCGTTACACCTTGAATGTTTTTGATATCCTGGTTAATGTAACTTGGAGAACCTGTATAAATAACATATTGTGCTAATTGAAAACCTTTGCCTAAAGCACTCGATAAACCAGAATAAAAAATGGTTTCCTGTTTGGCTTTAATGCGGTCCAGATCTTGCTGAGAAATACCCTCTTTCTCAAATTTAGCAAAACCTTCTTCTATTCCCTCTAAAACAAGATTTAGATCTGTATTTTCGAAAGCTCTGACAGTAAGCATATATTGTCCCGCGATTTCCGAATTGTACTGATACAATGAAACCTCATCAGTTATTTTTTTGTTTTCGACTAAAGACTGATACAAAGGTGCTTTTTTTCCTCTGGCCAAATAATCAGCCAATACTTCCAAAGCATAACTGTCCGGATGATACTCATAAACACTTGGCCACGCAATTGTAAGCTGAGGCAAATTGGCAAAATTATCTTCGTAATAGTATTTTTTGGTTTCGGGCAGAATAACTTCCTGTTTGGCAATTTTGGGGATATCATTTCCTCGCTTGATTTCGCCAAAGTATTTTTCTACCCAGATTTTAGTCTGCTTAGGATCAAAATCTCCCGCAATTGTCAGCACCACATTATTTGGCACATACCATTTGCTGTAGAAATTCTTAACATCGTCTAAAGTGGCGCTTTGTAAATCTTCTAAGGAACCAATTACTTCCCAGTTGTAAGGATGATTAGCGGGATATAAATTTTTATCGATTACAGCAAAATTATGTCCGTATGGCCGGTTGTCACTTGATTGTCTTTTTTCATTTTTAACAACTTGTTTTTCTTTGGCCAAAACAGGATCAGTGACTGTATTGATAAAAAAACCCAGCTTATCAGCCTCGGCCCAAATCATTTTTTCCAGAGCATCGTTAGGAACCGTTTGAAAATAGTTGGTACGGTCTCTGCTGGTGGAACCATTTGCGCCTGATCCGCCAATTTGGGCACTCATTTTATCCAGACCTCCTTTTCCAAGATTTTCTGATTCCAAAAAAAGCAAGTGTTCAAATAAATGGGCAAAACCAGTTCGGCCCGGTATTTCTCTTGCAGAACCTACATGACAGGTCAGTGCCACTGCAACCACAGGATCTGATTTGTCTACGTGCAAAATCACACGCAGTCCGTTGGCCAGATTATATTCTTCAAAAGAAACATTAAAATCATTTTTGACATCCGGCTTGCTTTGAGCCTGACTGCTCAAACTTGTCAAAAGTAAAACAAGGACTAACAGTATTGATTTTGATTTCATTAGACTATTTTATTTGGATTTTTAAGGTATCTAATATAAATATTTTATGTGAAATTACAGCAAAAAACGGCGGATTATGTAAAAAAGAAATACAAGTTAATTTTTTATTAAATACAGAAAATCATTGATTTTTGCTGAGGATATTTCTTGTTTACCTAATTTTCAATATCAAACATCCTTGTTGTCAATCCATTTTCCAACGGTGGGTGGTGTATAATTTTCCATTTTCTCCAAAAGATCATCAATAGTACCGCTTACCAAAAGCATCTGCTGGTTTGATTCTTTCAAAAGACCTTTGTCTGTCATTGTCTGCAGAAAAGTAATTAAAGCGTCATAATAACCATCGACATTTAAAATCGCAATTGGTTTTTGATGAAGTCCGAGCTGTCCCCAAGTAAGCATTTCGAAAAGTTCATCCAATGTTCCGAAACCTCCCGGCAAGGCTATTACGCCGTCGCAAAGGTCATTCATTTTGGTTTTTCGTTCGTGCATTGTTTCTACCAGAATCAATTCTGTTAACTGTTTGTGAGCAATTTCTTTTGACCTCAAAAAGCTGGGCAGTATCCCAATTGCTTTTCCGCCAGCGTTTAGAACCCCATCGGCAACGGCGCCCATAAGTCCAACATTGGCTCCGCCATAGACCAATTCGATATTTCGTTTGGCTAATGTTTGTCCTAACAAAACTGCCTGTGAGGTATAAATTTCTTCGGTTCCTGAACTGGAACCACAGAATACGGTTATTCTTTTCATTTTTAATTTGATTTTAATAGAGTTTTAGAATCGCTTAGAATTGATGGATATTAGAACCTTAAAAATTCCTGATTTGCTACACGAGATAACGAACAGACAAAGCAAATCTTCCCAAATACAAAACTATTTTTTGCCATCAAATCTATTGCCCAAATTTATCGGAGCCATGTTGTAAGTTATACTCTAGAATTTGCGATTACCGTGATATAAATCTTTTGGAGTTTCCGATATTATTTGAAAACCATAATCTTTGTCTTCAATTTGGTATTTTTTTATCAGCTCTTCTTTACTAATAAGCTTTATCGATTTAAAGACGACATCATCAATTGCAGCCAAATCCCCTTCAAATCCTTCTTTTAACACTCTTTCATTTAAAACATATTGAACATTCATATCATTCTCATATGAGCTCACGAATTGATTATATTCTGAAGATTTTGAGACAAAATATTTCCAATATCTTTTTTTACAAAAAACTTTAGTTTCAATATAAATTACTCCGTCTTTACCATCTTCTCCAAGCAATGCAATAGCCTCTTTGTCTTTATAAACTGTTACAGAACTAATTTGGTTTGGGTCATATCTCTGTAAATCACCTTTTTCTACATTTATACTATCAATGAAAAAAACGGGGTCCTCGCCAAGTTTTTTCAATATTTTCTTAGGAGATTGCGCAAAAGAAATTGATAACGCAAAAAAAGTAATTAATAAATATTTCATGTACTTTAAGTTTTTTGTTTGTTAATATAGCTTATAACGGTTTACATATTGCCGATAAGGGGAATTTAAAAAGGCAAATCCATTCATTGTTTTTCTTGTATTGTCAGATATATTTTAACCACCAATTTTTATGGGTTTCTTTGTATTGTCCATACCATTGACACGGTTTATAAAGCACTGTAACAACAGCCAGCCAGATTATATAAACTGCCCAAAGCGGTAATCCGCTTTCTATTCCCTTTGGCCTGCCGAAAGTTCCTGATGCAAATTCAAATTGAGAAAAATGAAAAACTTGGAGGCTTAAAACCAGTAGTGTGATTAAATGGATCAGATAAAAATGTATAATAAAATAAAACAATGGCACTTTACCGTAAACAGAAAGTATGTTTTTAAACTTATCGCTCAATCGTTCTGAAAAGGCAAGCAATAAAAACATAATACCCAGTGTAACTAAACAAAACACAAGTGATGGCGGATATTTGCTAATGTTCATAAAGGACATAAAAGTAAATACTGTATCTCTTTGCGAGGTCCACGGCAATCCATCACCATAAATATTTATAAAACGCATTACTGTAAATAATGCCAATGCCCCTAATCCTATTTTTAGAAATATTTTTTCCGTTTTCTCTTTTGACTTTTCAAAATAAGAGCCACAGGCAAACCCAACCAGCATAATACCTAACCACGGAATTGGCGGATAACCCACTACAAATGCTTTCCCTGCAAAAAGAGGTATGGCAGCCGGGCTGAAAAGAGGTGTTAGAATAACTTTTAGAATTGATGTTTCGCCAAACGGAATAAGCGGTGTTAGGTTATGAAGAAATATGATAAGTAAGCCAGTAATACCTAATTGCTTTGAAGATAATTTTAGCAGTAAACTCAAAATAATAAATCCAAAACCTGTACTGGCAATCACTTCAAATAACAGTGTATGAAAACCCACATCGAAAAATATTGCAAAATTGACAATAGTAAATTCAAGCAATAGTAAGACTAAGCCTCTCCTAAACAGATTTCGCCTTGTGTGTGATATGTTATTATTGTTTTTTAACGACATATAGGCCGATGTTCCAGCCAAAAAAACAAAAATCGGGGCACATAGATGGGTAATCCATCTTGTAAAAAATAGTATGGGTGTAGTCGTTGTAAAATCTGTTGGGCTCTGTGTAATTGAATCTATATGCATTAGATCTCTAACGTGATCTAATGCCATTATTATCATCACAATGCCTCTTACTATATCAATTGAATGAATTCGTTTCATTTTCGTTTGTTTGATTTTTAGTATGTTTCTACATTCACTTCTACCTTCGGACCCCGTAACCCTTCAGTTTTTATTCCTTTTCAGTTTCCTCAACTTCAATATTTAGATTTCCGTTTTCGTAATCCTCAATTATTTTTTTTGCTTTATCAAAATCTTCATCATTAACTTTTAGAATTACTGGATTAAATCCGCCGGAACTTACTGCCCAAGGTTCAATATTAGCCATATTTTCGTTTTGAGTAAATACTTCAATATTTATGCTTTCCAATAGGTTTTTGATATTCATTACTTCAATATAACTTCCGCTAAAAATATTTATCATAAATTATGTTTTTAATTAACTGTTTTATTTTTAGTCTCATCATTAATTTTCTATGTAGTGGTAATTTAATTTTTTTCTATTACGTTCTATCATAAACTGACGCTAAGCAGCGTTTCGTTGTTTATTATTTAAGATTAATACTTGCAATTTCCGTTATCTCATCATTCTCATATTTGACAATTGTCAACTTGGTAACAGCTCCTGCAATTAAAAAATCTGTTTTATTCCATTCGTCAACCATAGATTTGCATAAATATTTGTCCAAAGAATTGCCTATACCAATATGAGGAATAAAATCTATATCAAGCCTCAAATTATCTTTGAGTTTATCGCAATAAAGTTTGTCGTGAAGTTTAACAATACTGCTAAATCCTTCGTCAGGAACTAAAAATGAATGATAGTGGTCACTAAAACTATCTTTATTTATTGTCGAACACTTAATTTTAAAACTAAATCTTTCAATGTTTGCCGCTTGTAATTTCACTTCCTCAATAAATTCAGTTTCTTCCTTATCAAAAACTGGAAAAACAATTGTAAAATGTGGAGCAATTACTTTGAAAAACAACTTATCATTTAGTTCTCGGTACTGTTGTATTTTGTCAAAATCGTTTTTTTCTAACTCTGGATATGCAATTACTAAATATGCCATTTTAATTCTTTGTTTATAGATGTCTCTTTTGCAATGAACGCTAACGTTCTGGTAATAAAGTGAATTCGAAACTAAATTAAGCCCATTCTTCGGATTTGCCACCCGAGCGATAGCGAACAGGCGAAGCAAATCATCCAAATACAAAACCATCTTTCCATTAAGTCAATTGCCTAAATCCGTTGTAGTAGCTCTTGTGTGCTGTTTTATTAATAGTATTCAATTTCATATAGAACTTCATATCGTGAAGGTTCATCGGAATAAGTAGTAATGGTTTTAATCAAATGGTTATGTCCATTATAAAAGTATTTAACTTGTTCATTCCCTTTGTCGTAAGTGGTTTCAGTTTTTTCTAACAATTCTTTATCTGAATGGAAATAGTATGTAAAACTAAAATTACCTTCTTGCTTACCCAAACCCTCTTGTACTTCAGAATATACCAAAAGATTGTTTTCATACTTTTTGGTTTCTTTCATCTGAGATCTTATCAAACCATCATAATTATTCTTTTTTGTTTCAATGAATATAGTTAAGTTCCTATTGTTATCGTAAGTGTAATTTCTCTCGATAGTTTCTGAATTGCTTTTTAAAACTTTTTTTACTAATTGATTATTTTTAAATTCCTGTTGAACTGTTTGAGAAGACTTTTTCTCCGTTAATATATTGTTTTTAAATATACTACGAATTGATTCAAACAAAACAATTTGGTTGTCTTTATTGTATTTGTAAGTTCTGTCGACAATGGCTTTTGTCTTTGCATCAATTTGATTTATTTCTTCATTTCTGATTAAATTTTTACCTGAATAATAAAAATTTGAAATATACTTATGCCCTGTTGAATCAATGCTTTTAGTCAATCTATTTTTTTTATCATAATATTGATATCCGACTATTTTATATATGCTGTCTTTTGTTAATTTGAAAGTTTTGCCATCTATTATTTTTCCCTTGTCGTTTATATTTAATTTATATGTTAAGATATAATCCAGATTTATTTTTTTTCCGTTTTTATCAAAATTATAGATTTGTTTATGCGTACGCTCTACAACCTGATCACCTTTATATTTTATAATGTCCATTTCGGTAACGTGGTTCCAAAAAACACTTCTTTTGGTATGCCTTCCTATGGAATCAAATTCATCAATACATTTACTATTTTCTGAATTTATTATTTTTTTATAGGGTTTCTTAGAAAAATCCCATTTGCCACCAGGCGGTTCAGGTTTTGTGAATGTCTCGCTATCAAAATTTGGAGTTGGGTCTCCAATTTGCCCAAAAGTCAAAATCGAGTACAGTAAAAATGATATGTAAATAATTTGTTTCATTTTTTTTAGTTTCAGTTGCTCGAAAATAGCACACAACGTTCTGGCACTACATCGGGTTTGGGACTAAATTAAGCCCATTCTACGGATTTGCCACTCGAGCGATAGCGAACAGACGAAGTAAATCATCCAAATACAAAAACATCTTTCCATTATGCCTATTGCCCAAATCCGTTGTAGTAGCTGTTATGGGCTGTGTTTTTTACTCCGTTATTCTAATTATAGAAAAATCATCAGTCGGTTTCAATCCAAATTCATTTTCTAATATCTTTAGTTTTAGATTAAGCATTTCATCTTTTTCAGAATTAGTTTTTTCGGTTGTTAAAAACTCAATTACATTAATTTCTTCTTTAGATTTACTCGGTGCTAATTTCTCAAAAGCAAATATTCCGTCAGTTGAAATACTTAAGTCTGTTATTTTATTAAATTCAATTTTCTGTTTTTGAGAATTATAAAATGTCTCAAAATCCTCGGATAAATGAAAACCTAAATAATCGGGTTTATTGTCTTGTTCAAATTCAGTTATTTCGCCATTAAGATTAACAAATCCGTCTCCAATTGCTAATATTATTCCTTGTTCATTATTCTTGTCAAACAACAATATTATTAAGGTTGTCAATAATTCTTTTGAGTCAAGCATTAATTGGTTTTTCACAATTTTGAGCTCATTTAATAAATCTCGGAGAATTGTTTTTAAGTTTTCTTCAACATTGAGTTGCAAATCATTTTGTTCAACAAATTCTATATAACCTTTTTCAATGCAAATTTTCTTTAGAATTTTTCCAACTAGAGTTGAAGCGAAATGACTTTCCAATGCAGTTGTGCAACCATCCATTACTGCGCAAAGAATTTTATTTTTTCCATATTCTCCAATATACAAATGGTCTTCACAATTATTTTGATGATAATCTCCGATTTGTATTGCTGAATATATTTTCATTTATGGATTTTCTGGTTTTTAAATAATGTCTCTTCTGTTTTCTGCTAACATAGCCCATAACGTTCTGGCACTACAGCGGGTTTGGGACTAAATTAAGTCCATTCTTCGAATTTGCCAAATCATTCAAATACAAAACCATCTTTCCATTAAGCCAATTGCCCAAATCCGTTGCAATGGCTGTTACCGGTAGTTTTTTATTTTCTCAAACAACTCAACCACATACTTTTCAACGAATTCAGAATTTAAAGATTTATTAAAGCTTTCTCTGTATTCTTTATCAGTTTTCCCAAAGATTCCACTCATTTTTCCACTAAAGTGAAATCTTTCTTTTCCGTTTAAAACTTTTCCATTTTCAAAGTCAAATTCATTTGTGCGCCAAAAATCTTCAGGCATTAAACTATTTTCCCGTGTCGAAATTTTATAAGATGACTTTGCAAATTTTAAATAAGCAACACTTAATTTGCTTTTGCTTTTTTCAAAATAACTTTCAGTCACAATTTCGCCGTATTCGTAAATGGAAACTTGAACTTCTATACTATCAATTTTGATATGTTTTGATTTTAACAATTTAGATTTTGCAAGGTGGTTTTGTCCAAATGAACACAAGCTATTAAACAGTAAAATAATGATTATTAAGTTTTTCATTTTATTGATTCTGTTTTAAGCTGTATGTGTTAAAATTACCGGTAACGTTCTGGCACTACAGCGGGTTTGGGACTAAATTAAGCCCATTCTTCGGATTTGCCAAATATCCCAAATACAAGACCATTTTTCTATTAAGCCAATTGCCCAAATCCGTTGTAGTGGCTGTTGTATGCAGGTTTATTCGTCTCGTTTTCGGTACCAAGTATTATATGTTTTATTGCCAAAAAATCCTTTTATTTTTTCTGTTTGCAATTTTCCATCAGCTTTGATAATAATTAATTTATTCTTTTTAAGAAAAAAAAGGGTATTAGGTAAAACTCTGTTTTGTCCACCAGAAGATAATGATTTGATTGCATTTTGAGTTTCGTTTATTCGTTTAGGAATCTCGTCTTCTGCTAAAACTAAACTATCTTTATATCTATTGTTTTTCTTGTCAAAGACATTTAAAGTATCATAGACTTTTACAGCTTCAAGCTTTAAAGTGTCGTTCGATATTGACCACTTTCCAGTAGTCCAACTTGCTGATAAATCAAATTGCCAAGTATGTCTGAATTTATTATTTTCAAATAGTTCAATTTTATTTCCGGAGGCATCATTATATATACCCAAATGTTTGTTTTGAGAAAAACAGATTGAAGAAAAACAAAAGATTAGATATTTTAATTTCATTTTAGATTCGGTTTTTCAGAACTTGCATACAACGTCCTGGCGCTACACGAGGTTTGGGACTAAATTAAGCCCATTCTTCGGATTTGCCAAATTATCCAAATACAAAACCATCTTTCCATTAAGCCTATTGCCCAAATCCGTTGTAGTAGCTGTTGGCAGGCGTATTTCTATGACATCCAAGTTCCTTCCATTTTAATTATTTTCCATTTATTCTTTACCTTTTTGATAAAGATTTTATTTCCATAACCACATAGTCTTCCACAAGTAAATCCAACATCAAGAATTCCGCTTTCACATTTTTTATCAAATTTAATTCCCGAAACCCTTAATATTCCTGAAAAATTAAATTTATATTTTCTCTCAAAAATATTTTCTCTATCAAATTCGTTTATATCTTTTAGCATGAATTTACCATTCAATCTTATACTTTTGTAATTTAGAAGGTATTCTTTTGTTTTATTAGCTATCAGTTTTTTCAAAGTATCATTTGGAAAATCTTTAATAACAATCAATTCATATTCTTTTTCGTATGGAGAAATTTTGGGATCAAAAGCTATGATAACTTTAGACGTATCTTTTTTTATTTCAGCAATATCTTTTTTCCAATCTTTTAATCTTTGAATTTCTTTAGCTGTTGCTTTTGTTGAATCAATTTTCGTAAATCTCCCTTCTTTATCAAAAAGCATTTTTCCATATGGTGGAGGTGGATTTGAAAATATTCTTATATCGACACAAGTTGAGTCTATTATGCTTGGCAAAATTTCCGTTAAAACATGTTTGTTAAATTCAATATCACAATCGCTCTTTTTACAATTTGCAAAAAGAATAACTAAGAAGATGAATGTTGTTTTTTGTAGTTTCTTCATAATATGTCTGCCAACGTCTTGGTACTACAGCGGGTTTGGGACTAAATTAAGCCCATTCTTCGGATTTGCCAAATTATGCCAAATACAAAACCATCTTTCCATTAAGCCAATTGCCCAAATCCGTTGTAGTGGCTGTTGGCAGTAGTTGTTTTGGCTAGTCGATTATTCTATATTGATTCTTTTCAAAATTTGATTTTATCTCAATAAGACCATTTCCGAAATCTTCATTGTCATATTTATATCCGTAAAGTTTATATAATGTTTTTGAAACTTCCTTTTCTTTAAAACCAATTTCTAAAATCTTATTTTCTTTATCAGAGAATATTTTTAATTCATTCCAATATTTATTGTAATCTATTGGAAGAGCGAAATAAAGTTTTCTTGTCCTATTTTTGTTTGTTGTTTCAATTTTATAAAGCTGTTGGTCTTTTCCGTTAAAATCTACTAATTTATCAGCAACTAAATTTACAGTAACAAAATATTTTCTCTTTTCCTCATTTATTTCGAGTTTCGCTGATGATAAAATTCTATTTTCTATTGGTGGCGGTGGTTGTAATTCTTTTGCACAAGAATGAACTTCAGATTCTTTAATTTTCTTTTGTTTTTCTTCTTTCTGACAAGAATGTAATAAAATTGACAAGACAAAAACGATGAGAAATGGTTTATTTACAAGTGTTAATTTCATTAGAATTCGTTTTTTTACAATTACTGCCAACGTTTCGCAGCTACACGAGGTTTGGGAAAAAGCAAGCCTAAACTTTCGGTTAAAGCCTGAACTTTAAAACACAAAACCAACTTTCAGTTAATGACCGAAACCCAAATCTCATGTAACTTCTGTTGTGCGTTCGCTTTTTTTATTTGTATTCTAAATCAGTTAAATATCCGTCAAATTTCAAGATGATTTTACGTTTTTTATCATCATAAATTGCTGTTATTTTTTCTCCGTGTAAAAAAAGAAATGGTTCTTTCGCTATCCAAAGTGAATCCTGTTCTTTATTTAATATTTGATTTTGTTCTTCTGTATTATCCTCATTATAATCAAATTTTGGGTTTGCGTATTTAAATTCTGTAATTTCTATAAAAAACGGTCTAAAACCACAATTCATTGAAATATCTGATGGTAGATACTTTGTTTTAGATTTTTTGTTAATTGTATCTAAATTGAATTCAGATCTTATACCTATTAATTTTCTATTAGTATTATTAATAAATCTTACACTTCCTCTTTTAGGCACGCTATCTGCAACTATCATAAAATCTTCACAACACAAACACGGCATAATTTTATATGAATGATTTGGTTTAAATTTGCAACTCATTTCTGTTACTACAATATTTTCTTTTCCCTTGTAGTAGTAACTTAATTTATCAAATCCATTTTGATTTAACTTTATATTTTTAATTTCAAGATTTATTAAATTCAGTTTTTCTCCATTAACAATAAATACTAAACTATCAAAAGTTTCAGATTTTATACTTTTTTCCGTATGATATTGGATTCTAATTTTTGCATTTTGTGCGATGCAAAAATTAAATGAGAATATTAATAATATTATTGTTGTTATTTTTTTCATTTATTTAGGTTCTCTGTCGCTCGAAAGTGATGCACAACGTTCTGGCACTACAGCGGGTTTGGGACTAAATTAAGCCCATTCTTCGGATTTGCCAAATTATCCAAATACAAAACCATCATTCCATTAAGCCAATTGCCCAAATCCGTTGTAGTAGCTGTTATAAGCAGGCTTTTTTACTTCCATCATCGTTTATAAATCTAAAATGATAATTTTCTGAAACTATTTCTCCGCCTTGATTTATAAAAGAACCAAACAATCCATGCCAATCTTCAAAATCTAATTCTTTGTCGGTATCCCAACAAATCCTACCGTAAAAATTTGGTTTGTCTAATTCGGATTTAATTATAATTCCGAATTCTCCATCTAATGAAACTTTCATTCCATATTCAAAATCTGCGTACATTTTTTTCTTTTTATTTCTGAATATTCTTTTTAGACCAAATTTTTTCCATCAAAATTTTTGTTTTAATATCGTTATAAAACAATTCAATTCGTTTTAAGTCTTTTGTACTTATTTCTCCGCTTAAAAACTCACCATTTTCAATTTTGAATTTTGCATTTACGCGATTATCGTTTGTTTTAACGTGAAAGTGTGGTGGATTGTGGTCGTTGGAATAAATGATTACTTGCATTCCGTTTACAGTTCCTATCCGTTCTCTGGTTTCATAACCAACATAACTTTCTATAGATTCTTTGCTGAAATAAAATGCTATTATTTCAGACAGAATTCTTTCTAAAATTGCATATTCGTTATTTGTTTCCATTTGTGATTTAGATGCAATTGGTTTGAAGCTTGCTTATAACGTTCTGGTACTACAGCGGGTTTGGGACTAAATTAAGCCCATTCTTCGGATTTGCCAAATCATTCAAATACAAAACCATCTTTCCATTAAACCAATTGCCCAAATCCGTTGTAGTAGCTGTTATGCACAGTGCTTTAATATTTAGGCCGTTTAGATTTTGGAATATTGATTACTCCTGAACCATCAACTAAAGTAACACCATTTTTTTCTATTACTTTTAATACTATTTCAAAATTGGGAGCAGATTTTCCGCTTACTGTTACATAGCCAAGTATAGAATCTATTTTCTTTATTTCAAAACCTTGTTCATCAGAATCCTGCCCGTTAATAATTGGGTCAAAATCCAACCCTAATTCTGGGTCAGCGATTTTCGCAGAATCTAACATTTGTTTGTATCGTTGCAATAAGTTTTGTGTGATAGTTTTATTTTTCGAAAGCCATTCTAAACTCTCTGAATGTGGACTAAAAAAATCTTTGTTATAATCGTTTATAAATTTTAGAGCAACTTCATAATCTCTGTTGGGTAAAGATTTTATATTCTCAAATTTTGAATTAGAAGATTCTTTACAGGAAGTCATTAAAAATAGAAGTATTAGAAAATATCTCATTAATTTGTATTTAGTTAGTTTTGGTGGCATTGTGCATAACGTTCTGGTACTACAGCGGGTTTGGGACTAAATTAAGCTCATTCTTCGGATTTGCCAAATCATTCAAATACAAAACCATTTTTCCATTAAGCCTATTGCCCAAATCCGTTGTAGTAGCTGTTACCAGCTGTATTTTCTACAATTTTATTATTGTTTCTATTTTTTCTTTTTCAATATCAAAAACTAAAGTTTTCCTTTTGTGTATTGGACTGTCGTAACCATAAATAAATGTTTTGTCAAAAGAGCGAAAATCAAGTACATTGAAAGTTTTTGAATATATTTTTAGCTCTTTTGTTTTTAAATTGACTATGCCAATTTGTTGAACAGTTCCTTTCCAAAATTTTCTAGTCCATATTGGAATAGCTAATAATTGTCCACTTGTTTCCCAAGCTGGCGGTCCGCCACACGAATCGTGGATTTTTATTTTCAGATTGTCAGTCATTTCAATAAAACATTTTCCGACAAGTGGAGCACCCATTGCTATTTCGTTTAATTCGGAATAAACAATTTTATATAAACTGTTTGCAGAAACAAATGTTTTGTCAGTGTAATCAAAGTTCCAAGGATTTGGATATGTCTCAATCATTTCGCAGGTTCTTTTTAATATAGCTGGTAACGTTCTGGCACTACAGCGGGTTTGGGACTAAATTAAGCCCTATTTTCGGATTTGCCAAATCATCCAAATACAAAACCATCTTTCCATTAATCCCAATGCCCAAATCCGTTGTAGTGGCTGTTATCTGTCGTTCTTTTTTTTTCTCATTTTTGTTTTGGAAGTTTGAAATATTTTCCATTATATTTGTAACCAATGTCTAATGTTGTATAATTTGGTTATGAGTGAATATTTAACTATTTCAGAAACAGCAAAGTTACTTAATAAGAGCACAAAAACACTTCGTCGTTGGGATGAAGAAGGAAAACTTTCTGCAGTTCGTGAACCTATGAGTAATTATAGAGTTTATAGAAAAAATGATGTTGAGACTTTATTTGCTGATTTTCTTCAGACAGATGTCCGAGAAACAATTTCCAATTTTGTCGAGTCTGAAAATGAATACAAAGTTTTGGAGTTATTTGCTGGTGCTGGTGGTTTGGCCGTTGGAATGGAAAAAGCAGGATTGAAATGTGTTGCTTTGAATGAAATTGATAAACACGCTTGTGCAACTTTAAGAAATAATCGACCAAAATGGAATGTTCTGGAAGGAGATATAAAGAATTTCATTTTTTCTGAATATTACAATCAGGTGGATGTTGTTACTGGAGGATTTCCTTGTCAAGCATTTAGTTATGCTGGTAAAAGATTAGGATTTGAAGATGCTCGAGGAACTTTGTTTTATGAATTTGCACGTGTTATCAAAGAAGTAAATCCGCCAATTTGTATCGGAGAAAATGTTAAAGGATTATTGAACCACGATAATGGAAAAACTTTACAAGGTATGATTTCTATTTTGGATGAAATTGGTTATAATGTTGTTCCTGTACAAGTCTTAAAGGCTATAAATTATAAAGTTCCACAAAAAAGAGAACGTCTTATTTTAGTTGGAATTAGGAAAGATATTAATTTAAAATATGAATATCCAAAGCCTTATAAAAAAATATATAATCTTTCAGATGCACTCAAAAAAGGAGAACTGTTTGAGTCTAATGTGCATAAGTCTAGTGGAGCAAAATATCCCGAAAGTAAAAAAAGTGTTTTAGATCTAGTTCCCCCTAAAGGATATTGGAGAGATTTACCAATAGATATTCAGAAGGATTTTATGGGCGCAAGTTTTTATTTAGGTGGTGGAAAAACTGGTATGGCAAGAAGAATAGGGTGGGATGAACCCTGCTTAACTTTAACTTGTAGTCCAGCCCAAAAACAAACTGAAAGATGCCACCCAGACGAAACTCGTCCGTTTACAGTGCGTGAATATGCTAGAATACAAACTTTTCCAGATGATTGGCAATTTTCAGGACCAATGGCTCAACAATACAAACAAATTGGAAATGCTGTTCCTGTAAATTTAGGTCGTGAAGTTGGTTATTCGATTATCAAGTTTTTAAATGATTATTATAAAGTAAAACAGAAATCATAGATTTCTATTTTACTCAAAATATTTTGCTTGAATTTCTAACGCTAGATTTGAAATGGTTTCTTCTACAATATGACTTCCATCAACTTCTAATGCTACGTCTCCAATTGCATCAATCAAGTCAAAGTAAAAATCCTCTTTCCCTGTAAGTCTATACCAAAATTCTTTTCCTATTATTACAGGAAATGAATTAGATATTTTCTTATAATGTGAACTTAATTCAGCTTCTTCACCGTAAATAACTCCAACTATCATATCATCTATTCCAACATTTAAGTTATTTGTTCTTGCTAAATTTCTAACACCATTGAAGTGATTAATAACGGTCACTACATCATCGTGATTAATTGTATTTGGGCCGGCTTTTAGTTGACAATATTTTCTGCGTCCATCTATAGCATCAATGAATTCAATATCAATTCCTGTTGTCGTTGAACCTAATCCTTGGAATAATTGTCCTATTAGTTTTTGGATTTTCATTCCGAATGATGTGTTAATTGATGAGCCTAGAATTCTCGGTAAAACTAAAGCTCTTGCTATGCTTTCAGCATTATCATTTCCAGTTAGAAAATTTGCTAAATATTTGAATAAAAAAGGATTTACATTATATTCAGATAATTTACTTGCTCGTTTACAAGCTCCTTCAATATGGCTAGTTACAATTTCACTTCTGAAAAAGTCTTTAGCATTATTTAGTATTTCAATTCTTTTTTCTTCTGTCATTTTTTTAAAATTGGTTTTCAAAGATAGTAATTTTTGTTACGTCTTGTTTTTTATAGAATGACAGATAACGTTCTGGTACTACAGCGAGTTTGGGACTAAATTAAGCCCATTCTTCGGATTTGCCAAATCATCCAAATACAAAACCATATTTCCATTAAGCGAATTGCCCAAATCCGTTGTAGTAGCGGTTATGGGAGGTTTTTTCTTTAGCACGATCTTATTTTTAGCACTTCCATTCCAACTTTTAAGTTTCGTTTTTCAGTCTTTTGCTTTTCCGTTTTAGTTCGGCAGTACAGTTTAATAAAATTCAATTGTGGCCAATTGAAGCGAAAATTGATTTTATGTTTCGAACGTCAAGTTTGATAGATTAGTTTTTCACGCTTCTGCTTATCGATCCCAATTTTCACGTTTCTGCTTTTCACGCTTTTGCTTTTCGGCGTAAGTTTGGCAGATTGGTTTTTCACGTTTTTGTTATTCGGCTTCAATTTTCACGTTTCTAATTTCAGCGTAAGTTTGGCAGATTCCAATTTTTCAAATTTGGCGTTCTGTCTGCGTTCTGTTTTTTACGTTTCTGCTTTGATTTCTATTGAAAATGAAAGCGTCAATTCGGCACGAATTGGCTGTAAAATCTCCCATAACGTTCTGGCACTACAGCGGGTTTGGGATTAAATCAAGCCCATTCTTCGGATTTGCCAAATCATCCAAATACAAGACCATTATTCCATTAAGCCAAATGCCCAAATCCGTTGTAGTGGCTGTTATGCCTTCGGTTTTTTATTTACTCAATTTTTCGGTTTCGCTTCTGCACCGCTTTGAAGTCAGAAATATTATTTAAAAAATGTATTCCAAATGTTTAAAAGTTCAATTTTATATTTTTCCCACAGTATAATAACTAATAGCGGTCCAACAACTACCGATATTAAAATCCCTACAGCTTTAATAGATAAATTTGATATTGTTGAAGTTATTTGTTTTAGCCTGATTGCTTTTGGATTAGTTAGGTTATACCAATTGTTTTTAAATTCAAAAAAATCATAAACTAAAACACGTCTATCAATGTCTGTCTAAGCTTGCACATAACGTTCTGGCACTACAGCGGGTTTGGGATTAAATTAAGCCCTATTTTCGGATTTGCCAAATCATCCCAAATACAAAACCATTTTTCCATTAAGCCAAATGCCCAAATCCGTTGTAGTGGCTGTTATGCGACGTTTATTTTTTATTTTTGATAGATTCTACAAACGCAAAGAAAATCTTTTGCAGTTCACTCATAAATTGTCCAAAATTTGTGAGTGTAATTTTAATTTCACAGGTTTCTCCAGTTCTTTTATTTTGATCATTGAATACTACTAGATCATTTTCAAAATTTACTTTTCCGTGAGCAACTGAATTTCGAATATGTCTAACAAAATCAACTTTTGGATTATCAGAAGTATAAGTTGTAGTGATTTGTGAATGCAGAGATTCAAGAATATCATTTAAAGCTGAAAATTCTGCTGGAAATTTATCAGATATCAACTCTTTTGGTAGTACAAGCATAGAATAAAGAGATTGTACTAATGCGCCTCGATTACCTATCCCAATTGAGGGTAGATGCTCTTTTATGAAAGAATCTTGAAATGGCATTTCTTTATATGCCTCACTGTTTAAAAAATTATTGTTTTGAAGTTCTGAAAGAAAAGCAATTGTAAAATATGATTGAATTAATAAATCTTCTTCTGGTGTATACATTTTTTGAATTGTTAATTTTATAGTTGTTTTTGGATTAAATGTCGCATAACGTCTTGGTACTACAGCGGGTTTGGGATGAAAGACGCGAGGTTTTTTCGGTTAGACACAAATTTTCCAAGTACAAAACCATTTTTAAATTCAGCCTAATGCCCAAATCTCGTGTAACGGCTGTTATGCACAGTTTTTTTCTGTAATTGTGATATGGTAATTACAGAATGAAAAGGTTTTAGTTTTTTTTGAAGAGTTCTCATTAAACAGAATTCTCAAATTTGAATCGATATCATCGTCATCCTTTATGTCTTTTAAGAAATCAAACTTTTTTAAGCGACGTTTAAATTCTATGTGTTTAGTGCTACCTACAGAGTTGTAAAATATAAATAACAATTCATGTGTATTAAACTGCGCTCTCAATAAATCTGCATAGTCTTTTTTTCTATTTTCTGCACAATATGAATCAATGAATTTAAGCATGTTATGCAAGTTTTTCATGAAAGGACCGAACGAATCTTTAGCATCTCCGTGAATACTCCAAAAGGCATTTTCAATATTTTTCTGATAATTTTTTGGAACATTTGTGTCTTCCTCAGAAGCCATCGTGTAGTAAAGTTCAATGTCATTATTCAGTTTCAAAATTGCTTTATCTCCAGTCAGTTTGTTAATTGTGATTTCCTTTTTTTCTTCAGGAAGAGACTGAAATAAAATTTGAAACATATTTTTAAATTCATTTTGATCACTTTCTTCACTTTGCTTATAGATGATTTTATAAGTCAAGTATATCGAAAAAATACCAATAATTGGGCTAAGTGTTCCGCCAAAGAAGTCTCCGAAAGTTCCCCATTTACCGTTGTCATCTGAGAATTTCGAACTGTCAAAATGGTTAAAGTATAAATGTAATAAAGTGGAGTATACAACTACTACAATCAATGTATAAATATTAAATATCTGTTTCAAAGTCTTCATTGTGAACATTAAATATTGGTTTTATAATAAATTCACATCCTGTAAGCTCCGAATCTTCATAATTTAGCATTCCAACAGGGTATTCATATGCATCAAATGAAATTTCTAAATCATTGTCGCAATGTGGGCAATTACCAATATAGTTCCAATTATATTGGTTTTCGTTCCCCATACTTCTTTCGTATGAATATGTGTCTGTTTCAAAGTCATCGATTTCGATTTCAAAATTTTTCAAGCATTTTTTGCACTTGAATTCAGGTATGTTTGTTAGTTCCATATTTTTTTAAAATTGTGCATAACGTTCTGGTACTACAGCGGGTTTGGGACTAAATTAAGCTCATTCTTCGGATTTGCCAAATCATTCAAATACAAAACCATTTTTCCATTAAGCCTATTGCCCAAATCCGTTGTAGTAGCTGTTAG
>NZ_QUNI01000017.1:0-1732 GCF_003385115.1 Flavobacterium aquicola | reverse complement strand
ACTAAATTAAGCTCATTCTTCGGATTTGCCAAATCATTCAAATACAAAACCATTTTTCCATTAAGCCTATTGCCCAAATCCGTTGTAGTAGCTGTTAGCCGTTCGGTTTTATAAATTCAATGGAGTAAAACCCCAATCTTGTCTATAGCATTTTACGTCATAACCTTTAGTTTTTTCATTGTAATTTACTTGATATATTCTCGCATTTCTTCTGTCAAAATAACAATTATAATTATATATGAAATCTTCTGGATGCCATTCACTTTTCATTTTTTCATAATTTTTTCGAAGTCTTACAAATGCAGAATCATAAACTTCATTTGGTAGATTTGAATTTGAAATTATCGTTCTATAAATAAGTAGGCTATCTTTTTCTTCTAAATTTTCAGTACTCAATAGCGATTGAAATAGTTCATTTACCACTTCATATTTTAAGTTTTTGTCTTTTAAATGATTTTTAGGTGCAGGAAATATGCTCAACGCTTTATTTAATTCCACTTTAAAAGTTGATGTTATTTTACTTACGTTTTTTATTGGCTTATCAAATGGAAATTCCCAATAATCTTTGTATTTATTGTTAAAAAATGGAATTGACGAACATTCTTTTTTTGAATTAATCAGAACAATTATTTGTTGTTTATCGTTTATGCTGTCTGATTCAGAAAATAATTGAATTTCAAAATCAAATTCTCCATTTTTTACACTTTTAACAAGTTTGTAATCATTTCCGAATGTTTTCTTGCCAGTTTTTAATTGAGGAAATCTTTCAATTATTTTTTGAATTGATTTTTCAACTTTTGTATCGTTCTTTTCAGAACAACCAATTGTTATAATGATGAAAAATAAATAAAAATAATAATTTTGATTTCTCATTTTGTTCGTTTTTACTGCGTTCTGCTAAACTGACGGCTAACGTTCTGGTACTACAGCGGGTTTGGGACTAAATTAAGCCCATTCTTCGGATTTGCCAAATCATCCAAATACAAAACCATCTTTCTATTAAGCCTATTGCCCAAATCCGTTGTAGTAGCTGTTGGTGGCTGGATTTATTATAGATTATTGGTATTCATTCAAAGATTCAGTGTTTATTTCTCCAATACAATTCTTTGTTGTAGAAGCGTAATTTTTATAGAAAACCCAATATGTTGTTTTTTTAGTGAAATCACGAAGCAATATTAATTTAATTATTTCATTTCTGTTTTTTATTTTCACATTAATTTCTAATGACCCCGTACTTCTTTCACCTGTTTCTTCTTTAATATTTTTTAGTGCAACTATTAAATTATCATTTTTTCTGATTGTATCATTTATGATTAAAGTAAATTTTTTGTCATTCAGTTTTTCAATTTTATCTTTTATTTCTGTTCTACATAATTTACTTTCATAAAAACTTAAACTAAAAATTGAAATAAATGATATTATTACCACAATTACGGAAATTCCAAAATATTTATTTTCTATAAAATAACTTAACGGAGCTCGTTTTCCATAATATAATTGATATCGAATTATAAAACCACAAAGTATGAGGAAAGATATAATTGCAATTATGGAAAGATAATAAAGTAAAGTTTCAATTATTTGAATCATATTTTAGAGTACATTTTCTTTTAGAATTTTGGTGCAATCTAGCCACCAACGTTCTGGTACTACAGCGGGTTTGGGACTAAATTAAACCCATTCTTCGGATTTGTCAAATCATTCCAAATACAAAACCATCTTTCTATTAAGC
>NZ_QUNI01000016.1 GCF_003385115.1 Flavobacterium aquicola | reverse complement strand
ACAAAAATTTTGTTGTCTACATTAATGTCCCCGCCGCTGGCGCGCTCCTCATCAGTAAGCGTAGCTCCCAGCGGAATTTTTGCAATTACAGCATTGGCGTTACTTTTCATCAGCGTCATGTCGGCCGCTAGATACGTCAGGTTTAACCTGTTCGGATTTAAATTACTCATAAAACTCTATTTTTTAATTGGTTAAAAACCAAATGTAAGAAAAAGTAGAACTTTAAATAATTGCATTTATAGGAATTTTTGTTATATTATTTTATAATATTGCAGTATAATTCATCATTAGAGCCAGATCTTCTTTCGATAAATTTTGAAAGCACGTTACTCTCATTACAGTACAGGGATATAAATAGTAAAGGTTGCTCCTTTATTAATTTGCCCTGCTGCGGTGATAATGCCATGATGATTTTCGACAATTTTCTTGACAATTGCCAAGCCTATTCCGGTTCCGGCATATTCTGTTTTTCCGTGCAGACGCTGGAAAACTTCGAATATTTTTTTGCCGTATTCTTGCTCAAAACCTATACCATTGTCCGAAATACTGATGTGGCAGTACTCCGTTTCGGGCAAAAGCTGTGGGTCGCCAAAAGTTTTTCCTTTGGCAATTTCACATTTTATCTTTATCTCAAGAGGAGTATCCGGTTTGGAGAATTTGATGGAGTTGCTTAATAGATTGTACAGCAGCTGTCTAAATTGAAAAGGAATAATATCGAGGATAATGTCATCGCATACTTTCTGATTATCGATGACAGCATTTTTTTGTTCCAGCTCTTCTTTTAAATCTTCCTTGACCTCTTCGATAATCTGGGAAAGATTTGTTTTTTCGTATTTTATTTCCTGAATATTGGTTCTGGAATAGGCGAGTAAATCGTTGATTAATGCCTGCATGCGCTGGGCAGCGTTCTGCATTCTCCTGAATTTATCCTTGCCGCTGTCAGATAGATTATCGAACTCTTTTTGTACCAGCAGTGAAGCAAATGTCTGGATTTTCCGCAGCGGTTCCTGTAGATCATGACTTGAGATATAGGCAAAAGACTGAAGTTCTTTGTTCATTTTCTCTAATGCTTCATTTTTTTCCTGAAGTTCCAGTGCATTCAGTTTTATTTTATCCTCGGCCTTCTTTTTTTCGGTCAGATCGTGTGTAACTTTTGAAAATCCGATGAGTTCATTTTTTTTGCTGTGAACGGCTGTAATGACCACGCTTGCCCAAAACAAAGATCCATCTTTGCGCATGCGCCAGCCTTCCTGTACAGCTCTGCCTTCCTCTCTGGCAATGCTTAAAAATTTTTGGGGTACGTTATTATTTCGGTCCGATTCGGTATAGAAGATAGCAATACTTTTTCCGATAATTTCCTGGGCTTTGTAGCCTTTTATTTTTTGGGCTCCAAAATTCCAGTTCTCTATAATGCCCAGATGATCAAGATACAAGATCGCATAATCCTGTATTTCTTCGACCATCAGGTGATAGCGTTCTTCGCTTTTTTCAAGGGATTCATTTATCAGGCTGAGTTCTCTGGTGCGTTCCTTTACCTGCTTTTCTAATTCATTTGTAAATATTTTTTGTTCCTGTATATCGGTGCTTGTTCCCACCCACATCTGTATTTTTCCGTTTTCATCTATCTGAGGAATAGCACGGCTTAACTGCCAGCGGTATTCGCCGTCATATCGCCTGAAACGGTGTTCGAATAAAAAGTCTTTTCCGGTAGTTACCGCCTCCATCCACGCTTTTATATTTTCCTCGACATCATCTGGATGCACTATCTGGATCCATCCATCCTGATTCATCTGTTCCTGCGAAAGACCCGAATAATCAAATACGGACTGATTAAAATAATTTAGATTCCCTTCAGGATCTGATGTCCAGATATGCTGTGCCATAGAATTTGCCAGAAGACGGAATTTTTGTTCGCTTTCCTCAATTTCCTGCTGGTGCTTTTTATCATCGGTAATATCGCGGATAGTTCCCAGCATTTTCTCTGGCAGCTGGTTCTCATCATAGAAAACTTTTCCTTTTCCTTCCATCCAGTGAATAGACTGATCATTCCATATTACTCTAGCTTCATAATTTAAGTAACCGGTAGCAATGGCATTATTAAACGCTTTGTTGCGAATGTTCATATCATCTGGATGAAGATGTGTAAGCAGCTGCTCGTGTGTTAATGATACATCATCGGTATAGCCACTGACAATCTCGAGGTATCTTTGCGAGTACGCAACTTCTCTTGTTTTTATATTTAATTCCCAAGTGCCAAGTTCACTTGCTTCGAGTATAATGTTTAGTCTTTCTTCGTTCTGCTCTGTTTTTTTTCGGGATTGTACTTTTTCGCTTACTTCGGTAACCGTTACAATAATACCCGAAATTTCGCCGTCTGATTCCTTTAACGGATAGTATAAAAAATCAAAATAGTTAACTTCTGTTTTGCCGTGTCTATTTATCGGGACAGGCACTTCATATCCATGACAGGGATTTCCTGTAGTAATAACATCATTCAAAAGCGCACTGACAGTTTCCTTCACTTCGGGCAGCGAATCGAATAACGGCTTTCCTATAAAGGAGGATTCTTCTCTGTCTACCAGCGTTAGATAGGCATCATTTGCCATTTCTGCCACATATTCCGGACCGCGTAAAATGGTGATGCCCACAGGCGCCTGCTTAACCGTATTTCGGAAACGCTTATCTGATTCTTCTATTTTTTTCTTGGCCAAATTTAAATCGGTAAGATCGACACCGGTGTTCATTACACCATATATCTTACCGCTCAGGTCATATAAGGGAGTTAAACTGTAGTTAAAATAGTAAGTGCCTAGTTTTCCGTCTACAATTAAATCAAGAGGCGTGTTTTTGGTATGGAAAGATTGTCCTGTTTTAAAAACATTTGTAATCTGTTCAAAAACCAGCTGATTATCCAGTTCAGGCAAAACCTCCTTAAATGATTTTCCTATTACATTATTTCCTTTGCCCCAAATTGCAATAATGGAATCGTTTGCAAGTTCTATCCGCATTTCTTCCCCCACATATACGGCAATAGGGAAGGGGGCATTTTCTACAATGGCTTTTACTTTATGCTGGCTTTCTTCAATTTTTGACCGGGATAGCACCTGCGAGGTAACATCGATGGCTGTCGCTATAACGCCCGAAATGGTTCCGTCAGTTTCCCTCAATGCGTCATAAACGAAATCTACATAGATAGTTTCTGTTTTTCCGCTGCGGAGAAGCTGAACCGGCCGTTCACTGGCTGTAAATTTTTGCCCTGTAGTAAATACAGTATTTATCAGAGTTCTGAATTCTTGATTTTTTTCTTCAGGCAGTCCTTCCGCAATGGGTTTGTTCCATACATCAGCAGCACTTTTTTCCCATAAGCGAAGCATGTGTTCGTTTGCAATTTCGACTACATGGTCTTTGTTTTTAAAAACACACATGGCAATAGGAGCCTGTATGATATTATTTAAGTAATGATTGTTGCTTTCTTTTAATGCATCTTCGGCTCTTTTTTTGGATGTTGTCTCACTTACAGTAACCAAAACGCCGCCTACTTCGCCATTATCGATATAAATAGGGCTGTAAGCAAAATCAAAATAGCAGTTTTCGATAGAGCCATCACCGTTTCTGTCCAAAGGGAGCATGAAATCAGGAAAGCCCACAGGAATACCATCCATAACGCCGTCGAACATTGATCCGATAATATTCCACACTTCTGCAAATGTATCGCGGGTGCTTATCCCTAAAGCATTTGGATGTTTAGTGTTTCCAAGAATGGGACGATAGCCGTCATTATAAATCTGGATATATTCTTTTCCCCAGGCGATATACATTCCAAAAGGGTTATTAAGAACGACCGAAACCATTGTCTGCAGGCTTTTTGGCCAGATATCAGGGTTTCCCAAAGGTGTTTTGCTCCAGTCTTTTGCCCGAATCAATTCGCCCATTTGGCCGCCATTTGCCAGAAAATAATGTGTGTTATTGTTGCTGCTCATTCCAAATAGTTATTAGGTTTCTAGGAACTTTACAGATTATAGTTCAACTATTTTACGAAGTTATAAAAAATATAATGCATATCTAAAATAGAGCTGTCAATTTTCAAAACCCGAATATAATCGAGCAGAGACGAATTTTGTTTTTTGAATTTTATCATTTGAATCAAATAAAAAAACGCCATAAAACCGAAGTCTTACAGCGTCATCAAATTAAATAATAAAAAAAGGGTATTTTTTCAGCTATTGAAACAGCTGTAAGTGAAATTAAATTACATGACTAATTCTCCCAAAGCTTCTTTACTGAATCCCAAAAGTTCATTGGTTCTTCCTGCTTTTATTTTGGCAGTCCAGTTCGGGTCAGAAAGCAGCGGTCTTCCAACGGCAGCCAAATCAAAATCACCTCTGTCGAAACGTCTGTTCAATTCGTCCAAGGAAGCCGGTTCTGAACTTTCGCCTGCAAAGGCACCAAAGAAATCACCAGAAAGCCCAATAGAACCAACAGTAATCGTTGCTGCTCCGGTTACCTTTTTGGCCCAGCCTGCAAAATTCAGATCTGATTTTTCAAATTCAGGCTCCCAGAAACGGCGCTGTGAACAATGAAGAATATCCACTCCGGCATCCACAAGCGGCGTAAGCCAGGAGTCTAATTCTTGAGCATTTTTCGCCAGTTTATAATTGTAATCTGAAGGCTTGAATTGAGAAAAACGCATAATCACGGCAAAATCATTTCCCACCTGCTGTCTGATTTCTTTCACCACTTCAATCGCAAAACGGCTGCGTTCCTTCAATGTTTTACCGCCATAAATATCCGTACGCAGATTAGTTTCTGCTCTAAAGAACTGGTCAATCAGGTAACCATGCGCACCGTGAATTTCGATAGTATCAAAACCTAATCTTTTGGCATCGGCAGCCGCTTTTCCAAAAGCAATAATGGTGTCTTCAATATCCTTTTCCGACATCGTATTGCCGTTATTGAAATCAGGGCGGTTCAATCCCGACGGACCTTCAAAAGGAACCGGAGGCACCCAGCCCGAATGATGATTGTCCATAATGCCCATGTGCCAGATTTGCGGTCCCATCTGACCGCCTGCAGCGTGAACTTCATCAATCACTTTTTTCCATCCATTCAATGCTTGATCACCATAAAAATGAGGAACATTTCCATCATTCGATGACGAAGGCCGGTCGATAACTGTCCCTTCAGACAATATCAATCCCACTTCGCCTTCAGCTCTTTTTTGATAGTAAGCCGCAACGGCATCAGTCGGAATTCCGTTAGGAGAAAAAGAGCGCGTCATCGGCGCCATCACGATTCGGTTTTTAAGATTAAGAGACTTCAGGCTAAAAGGCGTAAATAAATTATTGGTACTCATAACTGTTGTATTTTATGTTGTTAATTCTATTTTTAATTTTTTGGAGC
Source organism: Flavobacterium aquicola (assembly GCF_003385115.1). Classification (GTDB taxonomy): domain Bacteria; phylum Bacteroidota; class Bacteroidia; order Flavobacteriales; family Flavobacteriaceae; genus Flavobacterium; species Flavobacterium aquicola. The sequence continues at coordinate 117,583 of NZ_QUNI01000016.1, read as the reverse complement.
AGAAAGATTAGGCATTTTCAGGAAGCATTGTTCCCACTTTCCGCTGCAATCTTGTGCGCCGAACCCCGGCACATAAGGATTTTCACTACAATCGGGGCTAAAGAGAAACATTTGTGCTTTTTACAACATTAAAAAAATCTGTGTCAATCTGTTCAATCCGTGTCATCCGCGTTCTATTATGCAGTTAGAAATATTACCTCCAGCCGCCACCCAATGCACGGTACAATTCCGTATTGGCAGTAAGCTGTTGTCTTTTAATATCCGCCAGTTCCAGTTCGCTCTGCAGTAAATTCGCCTGCGCAGAAAGTACTTCCAGATATTCCGCCATTCCGTTTTTGAACAGCATTTTAGCATTTTTAATGGCCAGTTTCAAGGTGGTGACACGCTCCTGCAGAATAGATTCCTGCTGGTTCAGTTTCTCCACTTTTACCAAAGCATCCGAAACTTCGCTGACTGCCACTAATACCGATTGTCTAAAGTTTAAAACTGCTTTTTCTCTTTCGGCCACCGCAATATGGTATTGGGTTTTTAATCTTTTATTATTCAAAAGTGGCTGTGTCAATCCTCCCGCCACAGTTCCGAATAATGAAGCAGGAACATTAAACCAGCTGCTGGATTCAAAGGAATTTAGTCCGCCCTGAGCTGTGATTTTTAAAGCAGGATACAAATCGGCTTTGGTGATGCCAACATTCGTATTGGCAGTTTTCAGAGCCAATTCGGCACTCTTAACATCCGGTCTTCTGCTCACAATCGAAGAGGGAATTCCCACAGAAGCATTGTTTTTCACTTCAACAGCGCTAAGAGCAATACTTCTTTTTTTAGAATTAGGAAACGTACCCGTCAATACGCTCAAAGCATTTTCCTGAATCGTAATGTTTTGTTCCAATAGTGGCACCAATTGCGCAGCATTTAATTTTTGCGCTTCCGACTGCTGAATGGCTAACGAAGTCACCTGTCCCGCATCAAATTTCAGTTTGATGATAGTAGTAGTACTGTCAATCAGCTGTACGTTTTTCTTAGCGATATCCAATTGAGCATCCAGCATCAAAAGATTATAATAACCTTTGGAAACATTGGCAACAATCGTAGTCTGCAGTGCTTTCTTCACTTCTTCCGATTGAAGATAACTGGCAAAAGCACCTTTCTTCTGGTTCTTGATTTTACCCCAGATATCAGCTTCCCATGAAAGTGAAGCCCCCGCAGAATAATCTTCAATGTGTTTCATACCCAATGCCTGATTCAGGTTCATTCCCGTAAAACTGTTGTCTGAAGGATTGTTGGTATTGGCAGTTACCAATAAATTCACCTGTGGTACATTTCCCCATTTCGACTGTGTGAATCTATATTGCGCAATTTCAATGTTTTTATTCGCAATCTGCAGGTCGTTATTTCTGGCAACGGCGCTGTCAATCAGCTGCACAATATCTTTTTCGGTAAAGAAATTTTTCCACTCCAAATCACCAATGCTGGTGGTATCTTTTGAAACCGATGCATTCCTGAAGTTGGCAGGAAAGGCATCTTTTGGCGTCTCAATATCCTTCGAAACGGAACAGGATAGGATAGTGGCAATCAAAAAAGTGACCGTCACTATTTTGGTTATATGTTTTTTCATTTTACTTTTCGTAATTAAATTTATTTTAACCACATAGAAACATAGAATGCATAGTCTTTAAATCAATGTATCTATGTGGTTCATTTTTTATTTTAGAATTACACCCAGCAGGTGAGTCGTAATCTTAAATCTCAGTACAGTTATCTTTTCTGTTGTCAAGATCTTTTGACACTTTATACGCTATGTACGTCAGGCTGATGATGATGGTCATCAGAATGGTTGTGATATAATTTTCCATTTTTATTTTCGTGGTTATGAATTACGGCTACTGGTTTTCCAGTAACTTTTTCTTGTAAATATTGGAATACGATGAATAAAACCGGGATGATTAACAGCCCTAGAATTACTCCCGAAACCATTCCTCCGGCGGCACCAATACTGATCGAGTGGTTACCCTGAGCCGATGGACCTTTGGCACTCATCATCGGAATCAATCCAACTACGAAAGCCAGTGAAGTCATGATAATTGGTCGTAAACGCAGTTTCGCAGCATCTATCGAAGCTTTGACTAAGGCCTGACCCGATTTTCGTTTCTGGACGGCAAACTCTACAATCAGAATCGCATTCTTGGCGAGCAGTCCAATAAGCATTACCAAAGCAACCTGCACATAAATGTTGTTTTCAATTCCTGTTAATCCGATGGCCACAAATACTCCAAAGATTCCGGCTGGGATCGATAAGATTACTGCTAATGGCAGAATGTAGCTTTCGTATTGTGCGGCAAGCAGGAAGTAAATGAATATCAGACACAGCAGAAATATTGTCGCCGACTGTCCTCCCGAAGAAATCTCCTCACGAGTTTGTCCTGAGAATTCATAACTGTAACCAGATGGTAATTGCTGTGCTGCTACTTCCTCAATAGCTTTAATCGCATCTCCCGAACTAAATCCAGGTTTCGGAATCGCATTTACCGAAATGGAGTTGAACAGATTGTATCTCGAAGCGGTTTCAGAACCATAAATACGGCTTAGTTTTACCAAGGTGTTTATTGGAACCATTTCGCCGTTTTTGTTCTTTACAAATACACGGTCAATCGCTGTTGGATCGGCTCTGTCGGCAATATCTGCCTGAACAACTACTCGGTAATATTTTCCAAATCGGTTAAAGTCGGATGCCTGTGCACTTCCAAAATACGCCTGCATCGTCTGCAGAATATCTTTGACTTTGACACCCAATTGGTCTGCTTTTTCATCATTGATATCCAATTGCAATTGCGGATAATCAGCTTTGAAACTGGTAAAGGCTACAGCAATTTCAGGACGTTTCATTAATTCACCAATAAAGTTTTGAGATATACCGCTGAACTTATCCAGTTTACCACCTGTTTTATCCTGTAATACTAAATCCAAAGCTTCCACATTACTAAATCCAGGAACCGTTGGGAAACTGAATACGAAGAAACTTCCTTCCGAAATCGCACCCAGTTTACCGCGAACCTCATTCATGATTTCGTCAATATTTTTAATACTGCCCCGTTCTTCATTGGGTTTCAGCAATACGAAAACCACTGCCGATGACGGACTGGTAGAATTCGTCAGTAAGTTGAAACCGGAAATAGCAGTTACAAATCGGGATGACTCTAAACCTCTCAGCGTATTCTCAGCTTTAGTCATTACTTTTTGAGTTCCGTCCAATGAAGTTCCCGATGGCGTATTAACAGCAATAGCAATAAATCCCTGATCTTCTGTCGGAATAAATCCTGACGGCGTTGTTTTTACCATCACAATAGTGGCAACAGTAATCAATGCCAAACCTCCTAAACTTACCCATTTGTTACGGATTAAAAATTTCAGTCCGCCAACATAACGGTTGGTCAACGATTCGAAACTGCTGTTGAAAGCGGTAAAAAATTTCTCTTTAAATCCTTTTTGCTCGTTAGGCGAATTATGATCGTGTGCTCCGTGATTGTCCTTTAAAAATAAAGCAGCTAGGGCAGGACTCAATGTCAAAGCATTAACTGCTGAAATCACAATCGCAATCGCCATCGTAAAAGCAAACTGACGATAGAAAACTCCTGTTGAACCTTCCATAAAACCAACCGGCAGGAACACTGCAGCCATGACCAGCGTAATCGAAATAATCGCTCCGGTAATTTCGTGCATCGCTTCGTGTGTAGCAATTTTTGGTGACAGACGTTTATGTTCCATTTTAGCATGCACCGCTTCGACAACGACAATCGCATCATCGACGACGATACCAATTGCCAGAATTAAGGCGAATAATGTCAATAAGTTAATCGAGAATCCGAATAACTGCATGAAGAAGAACGTTCCTAAAATCGCAACCGGAACTGCAATTGCCGGAATTAAGGTAGATCTAAAATCCTGAAGGAAGATAAATACCACGATAAAAACCAGTATAAAAGCTTCTAATAGGGTATGTTCTACCTGCTCAATAGACTGATCCAGCGACACTTTGGTGCTGTAGAAAATATTGTGTTTGATTCCGGCTGGGAAATCTTTCGAAGCCTTAACCATCAGTTTGTTAATCGCAATCTGAATGTCATTCGAATTAGAACCAGCCAGCTGAATCACTCCAATTACGATTCCTTTTTTACCGTTCAGACGCGTTAAACTGTTATAAGAATAAGCTCCCAGTTCCACTCTCGCCACATCTTTCAAGCGGAGTACAGAACCATCGGAATTGGAGCGAATAGCAATATTTTGATAATCTTCTGGGTTGGTTAGTTTTCCTTTGTATTTGATTACATATTCGAAAACTTCGTTGCTTCTTTCTCCAAATTTACCCGGCGCCGCTTCCAGACTTTTGTCCTGAATCGCAGCCATAACTTCATTGGGTGTCACATTGTGCGTTGACATTTGTGTTGGGTTCAGCCAGACTCTCATCGAGTAGTCTTTTACACCTCCAAAAATACTCGCAGCACCCACTCCCGCAATACGTTTGATTTCAGGAATAATATTGATTTGCGCATAATTGGCAACAAACGTCTGATCGTATTTGGACTCATCTTCGGTGTACATCCCGATGGCCATGATAAAACTATTCTGCTGTTTGGCAGTGATAATTCCCTGCTGTACAACCTCGGCAGGCAATTGACTTGTAGCCTGTGCGACTCTGTTCTGCACATTCACAGCAGCCTGATCGGCATCAGTTCCTAATTTGAAGAAAACCGTAATCGCTAATGTACCGTCATTACTGGCAGTAGAGCTCATATAAGTCATATTCTCCACACCATTGATAGATTCTTCCAACGATGGTGCCACCGAACGTAAAACCGTTTCGGCATTTGCTCCCGGGTAAACGGCCGTCACCAAAACCGATGGCGGGGCAATATCAGGAAACTGTTGTAAAGGCAGTTTTGTGAGTCCCAATACACCTAATATCACCAGTAAAATGGAGATAACGGTTGCCAGTACGGGCCTTTGTATAAATATTTTGAACATCTGTAGAAATTATTTTTTGTTAGTGATTTGCGCAATTTTAGCTGCTGATTTTTCAGGCTGAATCAGCTGTCCTTCCTGAAGTTTGTCGATACCGCTTAGTACGATTTGGTCGCCCGTTTTCACGCCGTCTTTGATAAGGTAGTTCGTACCGCTTTTGCCGACAACTGTAATAGGCATTTTAGTCACCTTGTTGTCTTTACTGACTGTGAAAACAAAAACTTTATCCTGCATTTCTACTGTCGCCGATTGCGGAATCAAAATTGCGTCGTCATGCTGTAACCCTAAACGGATTTTCCCTGTATTCCCTGAACGAAGTGTTCTGTATGGGTTAGGAAAAGTAGCTCTAACGGTAATCGCTCCGGTAGTTTTGTCAAACTGTCCGTCAACCATATCGATTTTTCCAGTTTGCGGATACGCATTATTATCAGCCAGTATCAAAGTAACAGGAGGCAGGTTTTTGATTTTGTCACCAATGCTGTTGCCTGCATACTGCGATTTGAATTTGATGAAATCTGTTTCACCCAAAGAAAAATAAGCATACACTTCATGAACATCAGAAAGGGTGGTTAAGGCTTCAACATCTGTAGCAGAAACCAAACTTCCTTGTTTTTTAGGCAGTCTTCCGATGTAGCCATTTACAGGAGCAGTAATAGTAGTATAGCCTAAATTGATTTTTGCAGATGCTGCAATGGCTTTCGCCTGCTCTATATTGGCGGCAGCAATCTTTTGAGAGGCCTTAGCCGATTTCAATTGATAATCAGAAACGACTTTGTTTTGAACTAAAGGTGTCAGTTTATCTACTTCAAGCTGGGCGTTGATGTAAGCCGCTTCGGCAGCATGAAGGCTGGCCAAAGCATTGTTTAACTGCTCACGGAACGGGCGTTCGTTGATTTTGAATAAAGACTGTCCTTTGGTAACATAAGCACCTTCATCGACCAAAACGCGGTCAAGATTCCCGCTTACCTGCGGACGGATTTCTACATCGACAGCTCCCTGCAGTGCGGCAGGATATTCGTCATCAGTTGTAGTATTGGAAGCAGTTACTGCCATAACAGGCAGGAGAGGAGCGGGAGCAGCGGCTGGTGCCTGCGATTTATCAGCACAGCTGATTATAAATACTGCCATTAAGCTTAAAAAAGAAATTTTTTTCATGGTTGCTATTGGTTTAAAATTAGTGTTGGATATTATACTTTTTGGAATAATCGTTTCAGAATTCATGGCGTTTTTTATTTAAAGGTTATAGTTTTTGTATAACAATAATTCTGGAATAATCGTTTCAGAATCAATGCTGTTTGTCTAAAAAAGGGTATGCTTATTGTATATTATTTTCTGAAATAAACGTTCCAGAATTAGGTAAAAAAAATAGAAGCTATTTAAATATATTTTTAATCAGGAATTCTGACATCTTTTTGATTTTAATTGGATTTCCGTTAAGGATGTACGATTGTTTCCATCCAGTAAAAGAAGTAGCAATGTATTCGGCCATTAAAGACGCATCTTCAGAGTTGTCCATTTCGCCCTTATCCATCGCTTTTTGAACTATAGTGGCCAAAAATTCAATGAAAATGTCATTGTTTTTACTCATTAGATTTCGGACTGAGCAGTCATCTGGAGCAATTTCGAAAATCGTTTTCATCCCAAGACATCCTTTGTCACAAGAGATGATCCAATCTGCTTTATCGCTGATCACTTTAATCAGTGCAGCTTTCGCCGATGTTTCATTAGCCACTTTGCCTTTTAATTCACACATGGCCTGATCAAAATAATTGCCAATGCATTTCATAAATAATTGATGCTTGTCGCCAATGGTGTTGTATAAACTGCTTCGGTTGATCTGCATAGCATCCACAAGGTCCTGCATCGAAGTAGCATTATATCCTTTTTTCCAAAAGACATTCATTGCTTTTTCAATTTTTTCAACCTCGTTAAATTCTACACAGCGAGCCATAAGATTTAATTTTCACTTTGCAAATGTAAAACTATTTTTGAAACAACCGTTCCAGAATTAATATTTTTTTAATTTTTTTTGAAAAGTACCCATTTTAATACTACTTGCAAAGCTTAAAAATGTCAAATTTTTTTACTGAAAAAAAATCATATGACATATTTAAAAGGAATTTGACATGGGAATTATGTAATTTATTTCACTTATGGTAATACAATGAGATGTGTTTTTTTTTATAGATTTGGACGTTTACTTATTTTAAATTTTTTACAAAATTTCCTAACAAAAAAAATAATTTTCGAACCGAATTTTAATTTTAAATAATTTAATTCATTCGTTTTATCCCCTATGAAATGATATTAATAGTAGATGATATTCGGGCGAATATAATTGCCCTAAAAAAAACGCTGGAACTTCATGATATCGATGTCGATACTGCAGAATCTGGCGAAGAAGCTTTAAAGAAAATTTTAAAAACCGATTATTGTCTTATAATAATGGACGTTCAGATGCCTGGACTTGATGGTTTTGAAGTTGTAAAAATTTTGTCTGGCAATGAAAGGACAAAAGAAATTCCTGTGATTTTTTTATCGGCAATAAATATTGAAAAAAAATATATTTTTAAAGGTTACGAATCCGGTGCAGTTGATTATATCACAAAACCTGTGGATACTGATTTGCTGATTTTAAAAGTAAAAACGTTTTTAAAAATTTATAAGCAGCAAAATGAATTAAAAGTCATGAAAGATCTGCTGTCAAATGAAATTAAAATCCGCAAAGAAGCCCAAGATAATCTAGAAGCTAAAATAGTTGAAAGAACTAAAGAACTGATTTTAAAAAATGAAGAACTTGAATTCAAAAATCATGAATTGCAGCAGTTTTCCTGGGTAGTTTCACATGATTTAAATGAACCGCTCCGAAAAATTCAGATCTTTATAGGAATTATCAAGGAACTTTATTTAGTAGATGATCAAAAAGCTATTGATTATATTAATAGGACTCTTAAAAGTGCCGAAAGAATGCGGACATTGATTACGGATCTGCTTGCTTATTCCAGATTATCCTCAAACGTTGCACATGAGAAAACAGATTTAAATATTGTTCTGCAAGAAGTTCTATCTGATTTTGATTATATAATACAAGATAAAAATGCCATAATAAAAACGGGAGAACTTCCTGTAATAGACAGTATTCCTAGTCAGCTGCGGCAAGTTTTTCAGAATTTGATAGGAAACGCTCTTAAGTTTTCAGGAAATGTTGAAAAACCTCAAATTCAAATTACTTCAGAATTAATAAAAACGAAAGATTTTGACAGCGAAGTTTCTCCTGATGGAAAATTTTGCAGGATTACTGTGTCTGATAATGGAATTGGTTTTGATGAAATTTATCTGGATCAGATTTTTGTTATTTTCCAAAGTTTAAATGACCGCAAAGAATATGAAGGCACAGGAATAGGTCTTGCTATCTCCAAAAAGATAATGGAAAAACACAATGGATTAATAACAGCAAAAAGCCAATTAGGCAAAGGAGCCAGTTTTATTATGGTGCTGCCGTTACAGTATGAAAACTAAAAATCTACATTATAATTCATGAAAAACAATAATTTTAAAAGGAATTTATTAGTAAGTTCAATGATTTCATTACTGGTATTGATGATCAGTTCTACAGCCTCTTATTTTAGTATTAAAAAATTATTAGAAAGTACATTTTGGGTAAATCATACTCAGGAAGTTATTTATAATTTGAACGAAGGAGAAGCTATCCTCACAGATGCACAAACTAATGTGCGAGGATATTTAATTACAGGAAATGAGGAGTTTGTTTACATGTATAAAGATTCTGAATTAAAATCGAATGCCTATTTTGATAAACTCGATGAATTGACTATTGATAATCCGTTGCAGCAAAAATCACTGCGGGAATTAAAAGTACTTAGGAGTGATTTTTTTAAATATTTAAAAAATCAAGTTGCAAAAAAACAGCTTGGCAAACAGACTATTCTCTTTGATCTCGATGAAGGAAAAGAAATAATGACTGAATTGCGAAGTCGTTTTAAGCGTATTGAAAATAACGAGCAGGTACTTTTAAAAGAGCGTAATTATAACTCACAGCGCTACGGCAATTACAGTTCTATTTTAATTATTGTTGCTTTTGTAATTGCCTTTTTAATTTCAATTGTATTTTTAATCAGAGTTTTAAAAGATTATAATGACCGTTTACAGCTGCAGCATGAATTAGAACGAAAAGATCAGGAAACAGCCGAGAGAATTGAAGCCATCAGTATTGTTGCGAGCAATATTTCTAGCGGTAATTATGATATAAAGGTAGATGATACTAAGTCAGATGCATTAGCAAGTGTTGGCACATCGCTTAACAATATGAGTTCTTCTCTAAAAAAATCCTTCACTTTATTATCTGAAAAAGAATGGCTGCAAACTGGTATAGCAAGTCTAAACAAGGTAATGCTGGGGGACAAATTATTGCAGGAATTATCGAAAGATATTATTGGATTTTTATGTAATTATACTGACAGCAGTGCAGGTGTTTTATATATTCTGGAAGGAGATGAGCTTTTTGCTTCAGGCGGATATGGTTATATTCCGGCAAAAAACAGAGAACGTATTAAGAAAGGCGAAGGTTTATTGGGACAGGCAATTGTATCGGGAGAAATCCTGGAATTAAAAGCAGTTGCTTCAGATAATATTCAGATCAGCTATGCATTAGGGGAAGTCAAACCTAGTCATATTGTGGCGGTTCCTTTATTTGACAACAAAGTAGAAGGAGCACTGGAATTGGCAAATATTCATGGCTTTTCTCCGCTTCACATAGAATTTTTAAAAATTGTCAGCAATAATATAGGGATAGCGCTAAAATCATCTCAAAACCGCAAGCGTGTTCTTGAATTGTTAGAAGAAACAACAGCACAATCAGAAGAATTACGCATACAGCACAGCGAATTAGAAGCGATGAATGCAGAGCTGGAAACTCAAACAGAAAAACTGCAGGCTTCTGAAGAAGAATTGAAAGTGCAGCAGGAAGAACTTGAGCAGACTAATGAAGAGCTTTCGGAACGCAGTGTTTTATTGGAAGAAAAAAATACTGAAATCCAGAAAAAGTCTGAAGCATTAGAGCTTACAACCCGCTATAAGTCTGAGTTTTTGGCTAATATGTCTCACGAATTAAGAACTCCTTTAAATTCTATTCTGCTTTTAAGCCGATTATTATCTGAAAATAATAATAAGAGTATGAATAACGAAGAAATTGAATTTGCTCAAGTAATTCAGAGTTCGGGAAATAGTCTGTTAGCATTAATTGATGAAATTTTGGATTTATCTAAAATTGAAGCTGGAAAAATGGAACTTGAATTTTTGGATGTTGCAACCAAAGAAATTACCGATGCGATGTCCAGTTTATTTTCACAGGTTGCAAAGGAGAAAAATATCAAGTTTGAAATTATTTCAGATGAAGCTCCTCTTATCATTAAAACCGATAAAATGAGATTGGAACAAATTCTCAAAAATCTAATTTCTAATGCTATAAAGTTTACTGAAAGAGGTTCTGTAAGTGTTGAAATAAAAAAGAATACTGACGACGATAAAATTATTTGCTTCATTGTAAAAGATACTGGAATTGGGATTCCATTAGACAAACAGCCACTAATTTTTGAAGCTTTTCAGCAGGCCGATGGTTCTACTAAACGAAAATACGGAGGAACAGGTTTAGGATTGTCGATCAGCAGGGAATTGGCAAAACTGCTCCATGGAGAAATAGTACTGCACAGCAAAGAAGGGGAAGGAAGTACATTCACTCTTTGTCTGCCAAAATCTGGAACAGCAGATAAAAATGTTATTGCAGAAAAAACACCGCCGTTAGAAATTTTTGATCTCGAAGCTGAGGAAGAAAAAGAAGCCAATAAGAAATATATTTCTTCGGTAATTCCTGTTGAAATTGAGGATGATAGAGATATCATTGGACTGGAAGATAAAGTAATTTTGATTGTAGAAGATGATATAAAGTTTGCTCAGTCGCTTTTGGCATTTAGCAGAAAAAACGGCTATAAAGGAGTAGTTGCTGTCCGGGGTGATTATGCTTTGAACTTTGCAGTTTTATATAAACCGGCAGGAATACTTTTAGATATTGAACTCCCTGTAAAAAGTGGCTGGGAAGTACTAGAAGAATTAAAAAATCATTCGCATACCAAGCATATTCCTGTGCATATTATGTCTTCACATAAATTGAAGCAGGAAAGTTTATTAAAAGGAGCAGTGGATTTTCTGCACAAACCAGTTGCTTTTGATAAAATCCCAGAGGTTTTTGTTCGGATTGAACACATTATAAACAAAGAATCTCAAAAAGTTCTAATCATAGAAGACAATCCGAAACATGCTAAAGCGCTCGCTTTCTTTTTGGAAACACATAAAATTAATTCAGAGATTAAAAGCGAAGTTTCAGAGGGACTGACTGCTTTGAATAAAAAAGATGTCGACTGCGTGATTCTCGATATGGGAATTCCGGATAAGCATTCCTATGAGATTTTAGATAATGTAAAAAAGAGTCCGGGGCTGGAAAATCTGCCTGTAATTGTATTTACAGGTAAAAGTCTGTCTTTAAAAGAAGAAGTTAAAATCAAAAAATATGCTGATTCTATTATTGTAAAAACAGCTCATTCCTATCAAAGAATGCTCGATGAAGTTTCGCTTTTCCTGCATATAGTTGAAGAAAATCATAATGATTCAGAAAGTAAAGAGAGTCATAAAAAATTGAATCAGCTTAATAATATTCTGCAACATAAAAAGGTTTTGATTGTAGATGATGATGTTCGCAACATTTATTCGCTGACCAAAGCGCTGGAAGTTTTTAAAATGAATGTTATCACAGCATTTGACGGCAAAGAAGCCATAAAAATGTTAGAAGAACACGCCGATACTGATATTGTGCTGCTGGATATGATGATGCCTAATATGGACGGCTATGAAACTGCCGAAAAAATAAGAACAAATCCTAAATTAATAACATTGCCAATGATAGCTGTTACCGCAAAAGCAATGACCGGCGACAGGGAAAAATGTATTAAAGCAGGGGCTTCAGATTATATTACAAAACCAGTAGATGTCGACCAATTACTGTCTTTATTGAGAGTATGGCTTTACGATAAAGTTTAATATAAATTGATTCAGATTATGACTAAAAGAAAACTCTTAATTATTGATGACGATTCAAGAAATATTTTTGCTTTGGTAAACACACTGCGGGCAAAATCATTTGAATGTTTATCCTGTTTAAGTGCAGAAGAGGGTTTGAAATTATTAAAGACCGACGAAATAATTGATGCTGTTTTAATAGATATGATGATGCCGGAAATGGACGGTTATGAAGCCATTCCGCTGATAAAAAAAATACCGTCGCGAAATTCAGTATTAATTGTAGCGATAACCGCTCAGGCTATGACAGGTGATAAAGAAAAATGTATTGCGGCCGGAGCCGATGAATATATTTCAAAACCTGTTGATGTGGATAAATTACTTCAGGTATTATCCAAAATTGATATAGTATGATAGCAGATATTGAACTGGAAACTTTTATTAATGACGTATACGAATATTATGGTTTTGATTTTGGAAGCTATTCCAAAGCTTCACTAAAAAGACGCGTAACTAGAATATTTCTTTTGGATGGTTTCACTAATTTTTATGATTTTTTATCAAAAGTTAAATACGATCCCGAATATTATAAAAGGGTTGTTGATGAAATTACGGTCAATGTAACCGAAATGTTCCGCGATCCTTCTTTCTATAAAATTGTCCGTAATGAAATTTTGCCTGTTTTGGCAACAAAACCATTTATCCGATTGTGGCATGCAGGATGTTCTACTGGCGAAGAAGTATATTCGATGGCAATTTTATTAAAAGAAGCTGGACTGCTTGACAGATCATTGATATATGCTACCGATATTAATTCGAAGGTTTTAGAAACTGCGAAAAAAGGTATTTTCCCTTTGCGTATGATGAAAGAATATTCAGATAACTATCGAGATTCCGGCGGTCAGCAGGATTTTTCAAACTATTATATTGCAAATTATGGGAATGTAAAGTTTAATCAGGATCTAACAGCAAAAATGGTCTTTTCACAGCATAATTTAGTGTCTGATCATTCTTTTAATGAATTTGATATGATTTTATGCCGCAATGTTTTAATTTATTTCGATAATGATCTGCAGAAGAGAGCTATCAGTTTATTTGACGAAAGCCTGTCTGTGTTAGGTTTTTTGGCTTTGGGAACAAAAGAAACCATAAAATATTCTATAGCTTCCGGCAAGTACAAACAATTAGAAAAAGAGAAAGTATGGCAGAAAGTAAAGTAATATCAGACTGCAAAGTTGTAATCATTGGAGGATCTGCCGGAAGTTTACATGCTTTAATGGATATATTGCCTGCTATTCCAAGAATTGATTCATTTGCCTTGGTAATTGTGCTTCACAGAAGAGGAGGAGATGATCAGACTTTAGAGGGATTAATAAAAATAAAAACAAAAATACCAGTCAGGATCATAGAAGACAAAGTTTCTTTTTTACCAGGATTCCTGTACGTTGCACCATCAAATTATCATTTGTTATTTGAAAACAATGATACGCTTGCACTCGATACTTCTGAAAAGGTGAATTACAGCAGACCCAGCATTGATGTATCTTTTGAATCTGCTGCAGAAGTTTACGGCAAAAATTTAGTTGGCATTTTGCTGTCTGGCTCTAATGCCGATGGAACAGAAGGAATAAAAGCAATTCAAAAAGCAGGAGGGACCATTATTATTCAAGATCCAGCATCTGCAGAAATGCCTTTTATGCCTAATAATGCCATTCTAAATACAACTCCGGATTATATTTTGAATACTCAGGAGATATTAAATTTTATACTTTCCATCAATAATTAAAATCATAGAATTAATCTTTTGTTAATTTAAACTGTATCAGTTTATTATATTTTTTTTCAAAATTAATTTATACCGCAGTTTTTTTAAATCAGATTTTGGTCTTTGTATTTAATAAGATTTTTTTTATTTGGACGTCTTCTTTAAAATACCTTTCTCAACGCTCTCGTTTATTATCTTTTCTGCATAATCCCATATTGCAGCTGATCCATCCTTTATTACTTTCTTTTTGTCATAAACTTTATCATAAGGTACATCAAATTCCTTCCAGGTTCCGCCATTGTTTGAAACATTTTGGAGCAACGGTTCCAGTCTGTCCATTGTTTTAGCAAATTTAGCTTCGTTAGTTTGTCCGCTTTCGAATTCTTCCCAAATCGAAATAAATTCGTCTGCCTGCTCTTTAGGAAGCAGACCGAAAATTCGATTTGCTGCTATTCTCTCTTCGTCTGTATTGGAATGGCTTTTGGCAGTGTCATAAATAAATGTGTCGCCAGCATCAATTTCGACAATATCGTGTATTAAAACCATTTTCAGAACTTTTAAAATGTCAACCGGAACATCCGAATGTTCTGCTAGAACAATGGTCATCATAGCTAAGTGCCAGCTATGTTCTGCATCATTTTCGTTTCTGTCACTATTGAATAATTTTGTTTTGCGCTGAATGTATTTGACCTTGTCTATTTCTTTGATAAAATTGATCTGCTGTAATAGATTGTCTGTTTTCATTTGTTTAAGATGTACTGTTTTTATTATCTATTTATTTATCGTCATTTTAATTTATTCAATGAAATTGAATTATTATTTTTCGGGTGCAGTCCAAAATAAATTCGGATTATTTGTTTTGTAGTTTGTTGTTTTTACAGCTGTTGCAGTATTGTATTCCTCTTTCTTTTGTGGAGTTTGTTCAATTCCATCCAATGGCAGGAGTTCAACGTAAGTGATTTCTTTTCCTTTTTTCGAAGTTTCAGAATCGTATTCACTTACTAATGGTGTTTTCATTCGGTATAAATTTTTTGCCATATACGTTTCTAAATAATACTCTTTGGTTTGCGAATTCTGTTTATTCCAATTTGCTTCTGGGTTTAAGATTAGTGTTTTTCCGTTTATTAATCTCTCCCGAACTTCAGCAAGTCCTAGTAATTCTCCTTTTTCGTCCATAACATAAGCATCAAATGTAGGGTCAACCCAAATCCATTTTTTCAAGTCATTGCTATAGACCATATTTATAACGTGACAATCATCAAATTCGGTCTCTTTTGGCATACAGGTTATGTATCTTGATTTTATACCCATCGATAAATAACATTCATTAAGAATAGTTGCCATCATTCTGCAGTTAATACCTCGATTTTCGGTTTTACAGATTTTGATTAAATCGATAGCATTTTTTAATGTTGGATTATTACTGCCTCCATCATGTCTAACTATGTTGTGAACCCAATGCAGTAAATTAAGGATTTGTGATACTTCATTTCCTTTTCCTGCAATAGAATCTAATTTTAAATCTTTTCTAACTTTAACGAGATTAGGATTTTCCATCGATTGATAACTGAAGTTTGGTATAAATCTGCTATCAGAAAGATTGTATTTACGGGCTCCTTTCAGTTTTTCTAAATAGTTGGGTACACTTTTATAACTTATTTGGGTCTTTGCCTTTATTGAATCGTTTAGCAGAATTATAAAGTCAAATTTCGTGTCTTTTTTTATTTTTATACCTATTGAATCTTTATCAGTTATGAAAGTCACTTTTTGGCCCAAAGAACTCGTTTCGTAAACATCAGGATTTAGTTCTGGAGAAATTGTCCAATTTTGTATGCTTAAATTTTTTCCGTCTCGAATATCAATTTTTTTCGAAGTCGATTTTATTACGGGAATCTTTTCTTGGGCATATGTTAATTGACAGACAATACAGATAATTGCAATAAATGTGCTTTTAATTTTCATAGTTTATTTATTTTTTGTTTTCGCGTTTCTGTTTGAATTGCTTTATTTTACGAACAACAACTTTGGTTGATTTACTTCCTCTTTTTGAAACGATTTGTAAAGGTTTTACGTCACTGTTCTGCTCTTCAAATATAGTAAGTTACTCTTAGAAATCATTAAAAATAACTTTTGATTTATTGAATATAAAACAGATTTCTTTATGAAATGTTTCCGCTTTCTGCCAAGGATAGTAGCGGAAAGCCCGCAAAGGCAATGTCCTTAAAAAACAAAACCCAAAACAGCGACCGAAGGAAGCTCGTTTTGGGTTTATGTTTTTTTGGGCGATGACTGCGGACTTGCAGTGGATAGCCTGTTTAGGCAGCCTAACCACACTTAATTTCCAAACTGTATTATTAAAGAATTAGTACCTCCACTAAAGAATTAGTTAAAATATTAATCAATTAGTTTTGCTACTAATTAATTAGTAGTTATATTTGTCAAAAGATTTTTATACTATGATAAAATTAGCGAAAAGGGAAGAACAGATTATGCAGGTCTTTTGGGATTTGAATAAAGCTTTTATTAGAGATATTATTCCACTGCTGCCAGATCCGAAACCGCATTACAATAGTGTGGCGACAATTGTAAAGATATTGGCGGAAAAGGGTTTTTTGAATTTTGAAACTACTGGGAATATGCATTGTTTTTTTCCGGTAATAAGCAGGGAAGAGTATCAGCAGTTTGCGCTGAAGGATATCGTCAGCCAGTATTTTGACAATTCGTATCCTAGAATGCTTGCTTTTTTTGCAAAAGAACAAAAGCTTACCGAAAATGAATTGGATGAGATAGTAAACATCATTAAAAAAGATAAAGTATGATACCTTATATTTTGTACACAGCCCTCATTCTTTCTGCATGCCTTCTGTTTTATAAGCTGTTGCTGCAAAAAGAAACGTTCTTTCGCCTTAATAGGTTTGTTCTGCTTAGCTGCATGATTTTGGCATTTATTCTGCCGCTGCTTCCGGTTCCTCATGAATTATCCTTAAGAAAGGATGTCGCAGCAGAACATATTCCTGTAAAAAAAGTGGCGGTTGACAAAATTAAAACTGCTCAGTTACAATCACCGCCTGTTCAGGAAGTTGTTGCAGAGCAGACAAAACAAATATTCGATCTGGATTTGTTACTGCAATGGCTCGTGTATTTGTATTGGTTTGGTGTTATCATTTTTGCACTTAACTTTTTGATGCAGGCTACTGTGTTATTATATAGAGCGTATTCGTTATCGGCGATTCAGGATGGGAAGTTCCGGATTGTCGAAATCACAGGTGACAAAGCCCCTTGTTCATTTGCTAATAATATCTTTATCAATCCCGAAAAATACGAATGGGAGACCTACAGCCAGATTTTGCTGCACGAAAAAATTCATATTGAGCAGAAACATACTATCGATTTATTGCTTGCCGAAATTGTTCTTGTTTTTCAGTGGTTTAATCCTTTTGCATGGCAATGGCGAAAAGCATTGGAGAGTAATCTAGAATTTTTGACTGATGATAAAATGCTTCAGCAGGACACTGTTGAAAAAGAGAATTATCAGTTCAGCCTGCTCAAAGTAGCGGCGCCCCATTTCCCGTTGAGTCTTACAACTAATTATAATCAATCATTAATCAAAAAACGAATCATCATGATGAATTCAAAAAAATCAAGCGTACACACCGCATGGAAATATTTTTTCCTGCTGCCTGTATTGATTTTGTTTGTCTGCCTTTTTAATCAGCCGGCAGCGCAGAGTCAGAATCTAAATTTTAACGACAAGCCAAATGAGCAGTCAAACATTCAAAACGGAATGGATACCGAAGGAAGCTGGTTTGCAGTTATCAAAGGAAATATGGTGAATATTCAGTTTAAAAGCGGTGAGGACAATAATTCTTCATCTACTTTTCAGCTGAGTGAATTAAAAGGATTTACAAAGGACATGAAAGGCGAATTTACCTTAAGCAGAGAAGCAGGAATCATGCATTTCGAAGGAAAATTTGAAGGAAACAACGGAATGGGAACTTATAAATTTACGTCTGATAAAAACTTTGTTAAAGATTTGGCTAAAGAAGGAGTTACCGTTTCGGATGAAAGTGATCTTATGGTTTTCTTTATGGTAAATGTAAAAACTTCGTATGTAAAAATGCTGAAGAAAAATGGTTACAAGGATATTGACAAAGATCAATTGATTCCTTTGGTATCATTGGATGTAAATGAAAATTATGTTGCTTCAATGAAACAGGCAGGAATTCCTGATTTTGATCTGGAAGATTTGATTCCTTTTAAATCTATGGGAATAGATAAAGCTTTTATCGATGAGATACGTCAGGCTGGTTACAAAAACATTTCGGCCGATAATATTATTGCATTAAAGTCTCAAGGTATTAACGGCAAATTCATTACCGATTTTCATAATTCGACCATTGGTAATGACAATGATGAAACCGGAGACAATATCATAGCATTTAAATCGATGGATATTGATAAAAAATTTATTGATTCTTTTAAAGCCCTAGGATATAATAATCTTTCGAACGATGATCTTATATCTTTTAAATCGATGAATATTACTCCAGCATTTATAGATGAGTTTGGAAAAGTAGGTTACAGCAATCTCAAGCCTGATGATTTATTAGCCTTAAAATCGATGAACATTACTCCAAAATATATAGCCGAATTTGAAAAGATAGGCTATAAAAATCTTAAACCGGATGATGTCTTTGCGTTGAAATCTCAAAACATAACTGCTGAAATGATTGCCGAATATCAAGCGTTAGGGTTTAATGATCTGGATATAGACAATATCATTGGTGCCAGAGCAATGGGAGTTTCGCCAAGCTTTATTAAGTCTATGAAAGAAAAGGGACATAACTTTAAAACTCTTGAAAAGTATATAGAATTGAAAGCCGTTGTAGGCATTAATTAAGAAAAAATTCAGTTATTCTAAAAAACAATCAGGCTGTAAGACTAAAATGTGAGCAAAAACCCAAACCGATATTCGGTTTGGGTTTTTGTTTTTTGCAAAATAATTTGTTCAGATATTTATTCTATTTTCAAAAAAAATATTAAATCATAAGTATATGCTTTATTTTTACAGAAGTAAATATGCTAACTTTTTTAATACAATATGAAGAAAAGATCATTATCAATATACATGTTCCTGATTTGTCTGACAGCATCGGCGCAACAGCAGGAAAAATTCCAGAACAAAGCTCAAAATAACATTTTTGAAATCAGCAATCCTGATTTTGCTGTAAGTCCTTATACAGGGATGACCAAACAGCATTGGAAAGATGCTGCATTGTATTTATTAAAAGGAGCTTTCAGTTATATCCATACCTTGGATGATCCTATGAAGTTTCCGAAACAGCCGGGCGTGAGCTATCCGCAGGATGAATCAAGGGTTCCAACAGAAAAACTGGAGGGACTCTGCAGAACCTTATTTATTGCCTCTCCGCTCTTAAAAGAGAATCCTAATTTGGTAATTAATAACATCAAGGTGGGTGATTATTACAGGTATCAAATAGGAAAATTAATTGATCCGAGCAGCCCTTCTTATATTGTTCCAAGAGCAAAAGACGGCGGACCTAATCAAAACTTAGTTGAGTTTGGGGCATTGTCATTGTCCTTACTTACAAATCCAGAAGTTTTATGGAATCCTCTGCCACAAGAACAGAAAGATGCATTAGCTAAATCTATGCTTAGTTATGGAGACGGTCCAACTGTAGATTCTAATTGGAAGTTCTTTAATATTTTTATTTTAAGTTTTTTCAAAGAGCATGGTTATCAGGTGAATGAAAAATTATTAGTTGAATATCTGCAGAAATCATTAGGTCATTATAGAGGTGAAGGCTGGTATAATGACAGTCCTGCTTATGATTATTACAGCATGTGGGCTTTCCAGATGTATGGAGCTGTATGGTCAGAATATTTTGGAAACAAATATTATCCTGAAATTGCTTTACAGTTTAAAGCTAATTTTAATGATTTAAAAGCCAATTATCCTTACCTCTTTAGCCGTGATGGTAAAATGGTTATGTGGGGGAGAAGCATCAGTTATAGAATAGGATCGATAATTCCTTTTCCGCTGATGGGATTTGAAAATGATCCTAAAGTAAATTACGGCTGGATGAGAAGAATCTCATCGGGAGTTATTAAGCAGTTTTTGCAGCATCCCGATTTTATGAAAGATAATGTGCCAACCTTAGGTTTTTATGGTGCTTTTGAGCCAGCGGTGCAAAACTATAGCTGCAGAGGAAGCGTTTATTGGATGGGGAAAGCTTTTTTGGGGCTTTTAGTTCCGGATGACAGCCCTTTCTGGACAGCAAAAGAAAATGAAGGCGCATGGGAAACGGAGTTTAAAAAAGATCAGGTTTATAATAAATTTGAAAATGGTTCTAAAATCTTGATTACTGATTATCCGGCAATAGGTGCTTCAGAAGTTCGGGCTTGGTGCCATGAAAAGAAAAAAGATGACTGGCAGGGATTCAGATCGACAGAAAATTACAACCGCCTGTCTTATAACAGTGCTTTTCTCTGGCAGGCAGATGGTAAAAATGGTGAAGTTGCAATGAATTATGTTTTTAAAAATAAAGCAGGAGAATGGGAACCGCTGCGTCTGTTTACATTCAAGAAGTTTGAAAATGGCATATACTATCGAGATGCAGTTCTTGAAACCAATGAAAATATTAAAATGAATCTGGCAGATATTCCTTTGCCAAACGGAATTTTAAGAATAGACAGAAACAGCAGTACAGATGCTGCAGAAGTGCGGTTAGGACATTATGCCCTGCCACAATTGAACAAGGAAATTTTAACCATAAACAGAAAAGTAAAAGGATATAATGTCACAATTATTGATAATGGAAAATATCAGCTGGCCATGATTCCGCTGCTGGGCTGGGATAAAACAGAAGTAGTGGCTGCTAAAAACCTGCATCCCGAAGCAGTAAACAGCAAGGTGATTAATGCTGTCAATAGTTTTGTTCCAAAAAAAGCGCAGTCTGATGTTTATGCAGCGTTGATGTTATGGAAAAAATCTGGAGAAAAGTTTACAGATAAAGAATTGATGCCTGTTAAAAACATCAGCTATTCTGAAAAAGACGATCAGTACTCGGTTCTTTTTTCAAATGGAGAAACAAAAACTATTGTGAAGAATTAAAAAGAGAAGATTAAGTTTCTAAGTAAGATTAAAGAAGACAATTGACAGCCTAAAAATATTGATACTTTTTGATTTTATTTTGTAAATTTAATCAGCCTAATTCACTGTAATTTTGTTTAAATATCTTAAATTTTATTTATGAAAAAGTACGTATCATTACTAGGAGCTGCGATTTGTATAATAGCGCTGGTTTTATCATGCGCCCAAAATCCGTTTACTGGAAAAAAGAGCTTAAATTTTGTATCTAACAGCCAGTTGTTTCCGTCTTCATTCCAGCAATATGGAACTTTTCTAAAAGAGAATAAAGTTATTGTCGGTACACCAGATGCGAAACGTGTTGAAAATGTTGGTGTAAAAATCAAATCGGCAGCTGAACGCTGGTTAAAAGCCAATGGATATTCGGATTATTTGAACGGCTATCAATGGGAATATAAGCTGGTCGAAGGCAAGGAAGTTAATGCTTGGTGTATGCCGGGAGGGAAAATTGTAGTATATTCCGGGATTTTGCCAATTACCAAAGATGATGCAGGATTAGCAACAGTTATGGGACATGAAGTATCGCATGCTTTGGCAAATCATGGTGCGCAAAGAATGAGTGCCGGACAGCTGCAGGAACTTGGTGCGGTAGGAGTTGCTGTAGCAACAGGAAATAAAAGTGCCGAACAGCAGCAAATGTGGCAGCAGTATTATGGAATAGGTTCTCAGGTAGGAGTTATGCTTCCATTTAGCAGAAGCTATGAAAATGAAGCTGATAAAATAGGATTAACACTTATGGCAATTGCGGGTTACAATCCTGAATATGCATTGGCATTTTGGGAAAGAATGGCATCAAACAGCGGTGGTACTAAACCTCCTGAATTTATGAGTACTCACCCTGCGGATGCAACGAGAATTACTAATATAAAAAGACTAATTCCAGAAGCTAAAGCTGAGGCTAAAAAATTCGGTGTAGTTTTTAAATAGGTTTTAATCTGAAATCATACTTCAAAAGGAGATAATCACGCTGATTATCTCCTTTTTTATTAGGTAAAAAAAACTTTTATCTCTTCATTCCCATATTTAATTATTATTTAAAATTTAAATAGTTTATCTGAAAAAAGTACTTTGTAAATCCAGATATATACTGCTGTAAATTATGTAATTACCTTTTTTAATTGTATAAAAAATTAGAAGTCTTTCTCTTTACTTTTGAAATAATAAATAGTAATCTAATAAACAAAATAAAGATGGAAGATAATAAAAATCGTAATTATGATCAGGATGTTCATGATTACCAAGATGCGCCAAGAACTACCGATTTTGAAAAATCAAAGTTAAATGATGATCCCAATCAGGATTATCAAAAAAATCCAGAACAGTTTGAAGAGTTTAATAATGATAATTCAAATGGATATTCAGCTAATGACTCGAGCATACATCCAGATGGCATCGAAGATGAATATGATAATAATTCGGACCGCAGAAGTAATTACAGCTCAGATGATTCTAATTTAAATTCTAATTATAATGCGGATGAAAATTTAGAAGGAGACAGTGGCGCTGATCTGGACGAGGAAATTGATGAGGATGATGAGGATTTAAATGACGAAAGTGATTTTGATGAAGTTTTTAATGAACCGGATTTGAATGATGAACCTCCCATTTATGATCCAGATCTGGATGATGAAAGTGATTTAGAAGATGAAGAAGACGATGAAACCAATTACGAAGGGGAAGATGAAAAATCTGAGTTGGATGATGATTGGATAAATCGTAAAGTTTAAACATTTTAGGAAAAAATGGCTGCCATTTTATCAATTATGGCAGCCTATTCAATATTTATTCGATCTCATCTAATGTGCATTTTATTTCCATCTGTAATTTTTCCATTACTATTAAAATCTACAGATTTAGAACAATTATCATCTGCTGAATATTAAAGTTTGTTTAAGCAGTTAGGATACAGTGAATGGAAAGCTTTAAAAGCTCTATAATTTCTTTATTAGTTGAACATAAATTAAATATTAATTTCAAAATAATATAAAAATGGATACTGAAAGAGACGAAAATCAAAATCTGAAAGGTGTTAATACAGAACAAAATAATTTTCAATGTATTAACAGCAGGGAAGAAAGTGGTGATGAAATCAATTATGATAATGAATCTGTAAATGAGAATAACAAAACAGACTCTGATTATACTGATGATCAAAATAATTCGAACACCGGATATACTGAAAAATTACTAGAAAAGGAAAGTGAACAAGAGCAGAAAAAATTAGACATATCCGAAGATGAATTACAGCCTGATGAAGATCTGATTGTGAAAAATGGAAATATTATTAATGATGAAGTTTCCATTCAGGATAATAATAATCAAATTGAAAATGATAGCAATCGCAGGATTGATAATCAATAACAGTGATCTTACAGATTTTAAGTAATAACAATAATAATTAAATATCATGGAATTAATAACACAATCTCCGTTACAATTTTTAAAAACAAAGAATAATGTATCAGCGCTAGAACGAATAGTAATGATTGCAAGCGGCGCATATATTTTATACAATGGTTTAAGTCAAAAAGATAAGAGCCTTACTCAAAGCGGTGTTGGCGGCGCAATGCTTTTAAGAGGACTGAGTGGATATTGCCCTGTTTATGATGCAGTAGATCATCTTAAAAATGCTAAAGTTCATAATGTAAATATCAGGGTAAATACTGTAATAAATAAATCTATAAGTGAGGTGTATGCTTTTTGGAGAAATCTGGAAAATCTTCCCAAATTTATGAATCATTTACAGTCTGTTAAATCTATAAATCATACAATATCAGAATGGACAGCTAAAGGGCCAGCTGGAATTGGCAGACTGGTATGGAAAGCAGAAATTATAAAAGATGAAAAGGAGAAAATTCTAAGCTGGAAATCTTTGCTGGACTCGTCTATTGACAATGCCGGAAAAGTTATTTTTAAACCTAAGGGAAAAGCGACAGAGCTGGAAGTTACAATTTCCTATCGCGCTCCATTAGGCGTTGCGGGCGAAAGTGCAGCCAAACTATTAAATCCATATTTTGAGAAAATAGTAAATGATGATATTCTCAATTTAAAACAATATTTGGAGTCTGGACATAAATAAGATCTTGACTTTTAATATAAAAAGCCTGCAATATTTCAAGTATTGCAGGCTTTTTTAGATTAATGAGTTAAATTTCAGTGGTGTTTAATTCTATTGGTCAAGCCAAATAAAATTATCTATCAAAATTAAAGTTTCAGGAATTTTTTAATTACTTCCTGTAAATCGGCACGGAGAGCAGACATAGAGTATTGTTTCGTCATAAATAAAGTGTTGTTTTGTACAGCAAAATTTTTATCTGCTTCGTTAGATGATGTTGTGTAAATTATTACAGGAATATCATTAAAACTTTGATCCTGTTTGTAGTGTTTCAAAAACTGTCTGCCATCCATTACAGGCATATTAAGATCCAGAAAAATTAAATCAGGTTTGTCTATAGTGCCAGAAGTTAATTTTTCCCATGCTTCTGCTCCATTTTTCGCATCTTCATATTTTACGTCAATATTAAGTGATAATAAAGTTTCTTCAAATATTTCGCGATCATCAGAGTCATCATCAATTAAAAAAATTGTTTTCATATAAAAATAATAGGTAAACAAATATAAGTTTTTTACATATTATTCTCAAAATATTTTTAATTTTTATGGTGTATTACAGGTATAAATACGGTGAAAATTGTACCAATTCCTTCCTGAGATGATGCCGAAATTATGCCATTATGATTCTGCATAATTTTACGGCACATAGCAAGCCCTATACCAGTTCCCGCAAATTCATCTTTTCCGTGCAGCCTCTGAAAAATGTTGAATATTTGCTCCGCATAACTTTGATTAAAGCCGATACCGTTATCTGAAACTGTAATTTTTACGTAGTCAATAGATTTGTGAAGGAGAAATTCTTTTTTTTCACTTAAAGAAACCGTGTCTCCAAGAATATCTATTTTTGGCGAAATAGCTGCCTTGCTGTATTTTAAGGCATTTGAAATAATATTGCCAAACAGCTGCGACATCTGCAGTGGAATGGCCTCAATAACAGGCAGTGTCTCAATGGTTATTACAGCATTTTTCTGTTCTATAATTAAATCAAAATCATTCAGGATATCATGAACAGTATCATTGAGATCAACTGGCTCAAAGTTCCTGGAGGGATTGGAAAGCTGTGAAAACCCTAAAACATCCTTAATAAGATTTTCCATTCTTTTGGTGGAGTCTGTAATTTTTTTAACGTATACTCTAGCTTTAGCAGGATCTTTTTCTAAGCAGTTTTCAAGCATTTCGGAAAAAACAGTGATTTTCCTGACAGGCTCCTGCAAATCATGTGAAGCAATGTAGGCAAACTGCTGTAGTTCCTGATTATTGATTTCTAGTTCGGCATTGGCCGAATGTAATTCGGCAGTTCGCTCCTTTACCTTAAATTTTAACTCTTCCTGCAATTCACGTTCTTCTGTAACATCTTGCGCAGTCCCGCTAAGAGACTCAGGAATTCCATTCTTTGAATAAATTACCTGCGCATTTGCCCGTATTATCCTTATTTGCCCGGAAATATCATTTATTATAGGAAATTCTGATTCATAGTAGCCTGATGACCCTGGCTTTGTAATTTCGCTAATAGAATCAATTACTTTTTGACGATGAGTCTCTGCAATTAAATGGAATACGGTGTCTTTATGAGGACTGTGATCAGGAAGACCAAGCCAATGGGAAAATCGTGTAGAACAGAAAATTATATTGGTATTAATATCCAGTTTCCAAGTTGCCAGTTCAGCAAGTTCAATTGCGCCGGCCAATGCTATTCTTGCTTCTTCCAGTTTTTTAGAAGCAATAACCTGATCGGTAATATCAATGACAATAGCCATTATACTGCCAATTTCGCCTTTTGAATCCCTAATTGGCGTATAGGCGAAATCAAAATAATAAGTATTTAGTGCACCATTTACTTTTAATTGTACGGGTATCGCCTGTCCGCGGTAGGTTTTTCCAGTGATATAGACCTCGTTTAATATGTTAAGATATGGCTGTCCTTTTAATTCGGGTATACAAATTTCTAAAGATTGGCCTATAAGCGATTTATCTCTGCCCCAATACCGGATCATAATATCATTGGCTATTTCGATTTTCATTTCCACTCCTGTAAAAAGGCAGATTGCAACGGGTGAATGTTCAATCATCAGACTGATGCGTTCCTGGCTTTCTATAAGAGCCTTTCTTCCTGAGATAATTTCATCCATATCCATGCAGAATCCTGAATACCCTGCATAGTTTCCATTTTCATCATTGAAAGGGTCGCCTGCGGCTCTGCACCATATTATTTCACCAGTTCCTTTTTTTGCACGGAATAAAACATCATAATGGCCTCTTCTTTCAATGGCTTCAACATAGGTTACGATGGCATTTTTTTTATCTTCTTCAATTATTACAGATGACCAGGCTCCATTTAGCAAATCTGTGGAAGAAATTCCGGTAAACTCCACCAGTGTTTTGTTGAAATAGGTTAATGTGCCTTCTTTGTCAGAAAGCCATAATCCTGTTGGTGAACTGTCTGTCACGTTTTGAAAAAGATTGGCAGCTTCTCTTTTGGTTTGTTCCAAGCGGGATTCAGCAAGTTCCAGTGCGATACGATTTCTTTCCTGTTCAGTTATATCTGCTACAGTTCCAGAAAACGCAGCAGGTTTGCCTTCATCATCAATTATTCTAGTGGCCGAAATTGCAATTCGGTGAATAGAGCCATCATCCCATATTACTCGTGGCGTATAGTAGAAAGCTCCTGTTTCCAATCCTTTTTCTATTGATTCTGTCCGCAGTGATAAATCATCGGGGTGAATGTATTTTAAAAAATCTTCTCTGGAAAAATTATATTTTATCGTACCAGTGATAATTTTTGATAATGCTGGTGAATAATCGACGCTGTTTTCTGAAAGATCAGTATTAAATAGTCCCAATCCCATGGTTTTTATAGTAAGATCTGTAAGCTGACGGGATTTAAGGAGATCTTCATTAGCCTTTTTGGAAGCAGTAATATCCTGAACTGTGCCATTAAGGCGATAGGCGGTTTTGTTATCGTCGAACCATGCTTTTCCAATAGCGTGTACGGTGATTTTAGTTTTAGTATTCGGATTGATAATAGAAAAATCTATATTGTATTTTCCGCCGGATTCATATTGAAGTGCCGTATTTATTGCTTCTGCTACTCGGACCCTGTCAGTATCTGCAATGACATTAATTGCAGTATTCAGCTGAATTTCATCTTCCTCTAATATACCCAGCCAGTTTCTTAGTCTTTCATTTGCAGAAAATCTATTGGTAAGCGGATTTAGATCGAAAGTTCCTAATTCTGCTGCATTAATTGCAAATTCTAATTCGTTTTTGCTTTCTTCAATTTTTCGGCTATAATTTACTTTTTCGGTCGTTTCTGTACAGACAACAAGAACACCGGTAATTTTTCGGTTATCATCATGTACAGGACTGTAGCTAAAGGTCCAGTATACATTTTCAAGCTGTCCATTACGAAATATTGGAAGCAGTAAATCTTCGTACCAAGTACTTTCGCCAGTTGTCAAAACCTTCGTGATTATGGGATAAATAAAATCCCATATTTCAGGCCAGCATTCAATTGCTTTTTGGCCCATAGCTTTAGGATGTTTTCCTTCGTTGCCAAGAGATGGGCGATACGAATCATTGTAAAACTGAATTAAATCATCGCCCCAAAACAGAAACATTGGGAATTTAGCGGATAATAACGTTGAAAGCGTGTTTTTTAAATTATCTGGCCAGTTTTCAGGTACGCCCAGCGGATTTAAGGACCAATCAATAGAGCGAATGATTTCAGCTGAATTTCCACCATTCTGAATGAAATAATAATCGGTACTGCTGTTTTTGTTATCCAAAATCAATTTTTTATATGACGTAAAACTATTGCTGCTTTAAAATAACGCTGTATGATTACTGTAAATTTAATAAATAAAATAGTAGAAATTGAAATGCTTTTTATGATCAGCAGGACAATAGTCGGGTTGCAATTTTTTATTATTCTTTACTTACAATAATTGTAAATTAAGATATTGAAAAGGTTCTGCTTTTAAAAGATAGGTGATAAAATGTAATATATAACTGTGGCATACAAAGCAAAAATTATATAGGCAATAAACATTTGAAAATAATAATCTTTAGAATATATAGAAAGGGTGTATTTCGCGATTTTAAACATAATGAACAAACTAAAGACTCCAATTACGCCGCTTATGAAACCAAGTAGCAAACTGCCAATAACTGATAAATCTAAAATTCTGTATTTCCATAGCAAATGGTATGAAAGCACACAAACAAATCCAATGCTAAAATGCAGCAGCCATCCCAGAGTTCTTTTTGAACCAATCGAAAGTTTGGGCTTTACTTGAGAAAATAGATAAGTTAGTAATAAGGGTTCTTTATAAATCTCTCTATCTCTCGCAGATATTGCATAGCGAAAAAGCGTAATCGCTGAAGTGGCTGCAATTGAAACAATGAGAAGTTGAAACAATGTATAAAAATTCATGACTAGCAGTTTAAATTTAATATTAGTTTCTGTGATTCACTTAAATACGCTGATATGCAGAAAAGTAGAATTCCTTTTTATATTTTAAATCAAAATTAAAGTCATTTCAAGAATATGCTTTACAGAATTATGATTTATAATTACATAATTATCATTGTATGTATTACTGGTAATTCTATAACATTTGTAATTAATTATGTAACGGTCTTTCGATGTAGGTAGAGTATTTTTGAAATTATATAGGTACATTATTATTGAAAAAAACATTATCTGAAGAAAAAGAAGCCCGATAAACTTCTTTATTATACCATAAATTTCGATGCCCTGAAGAAGATATAAATGAGATTTAATGTCAATTTACGAGAAAATTTAGATTAAAACCTGCAGCATTATTTTATACTGCAGTTTTTTTATGAATTAAAACATCCATTTAAATAAGGGAAAGCATTATTTACTTAATAGCGTTTTGGCATATATGGAAACAAATGAACTAAGAAAGCGTATTGCTATTATAGGAGGAGGACCCAGCGGGCTTTTTCTTTATAAAAGATTGCTCGAGTCAAGTGACAGCAATTTTGAAGTTCATATTTTCGAAAAAAAAGATGTGCTCGGTTCAGGTATGCCTTATAGCTGTGATGGAGCAAATGATGAGCATATTACCAATGTTTCAGATAATGAAACGCCGGATATGGTGAGTTCAATACAAGAATGGATGCGGACTATACCAGCAGATTTATTGGAAAGATTTGGTATTGACTATGAAAATTTCAATGAATATAAAGTATTGCCACGGCTGCTTTTTGGCTATTATCTTTCTGCTCAATTTAAATTGCTGCAGGAAATAGCAGAAATTAAAGGAATTACTACACGAATACATTACCAGACAAATGTTACTGACATTATTTTCGACGAACAGACTAAAGTGGTATGGGCAGAAACTTTGAAAGGTAAAATAAAATTTGATTACGTAATCATAAGTATCGGGCACAATTGGCCAATGAGGCATGAAGGCAAAATAAAAGGATATTATGATTCACCTTATCCGCCGTCAAAACTGAAATTAAAATTGAATCATACCATTGCCATCAAAGGATCGTCACTTACTGCTATTGATGCTGTTCGAACGCTTGCAAGAAATAATGGATCGTTTCAGAAAGATGCTGACGGCAATTTAAATTATCAGATTAATCCCGAATGCCCTGACTTTAAAATGATCCTGCATTCCAGAAATGGCATGTTTCCTGCGGTACGTTTTCATTTGGAAGATTCACACCTTAAAAATAATTCTCTTCTTACGGAGGAAGAAATAGATCAGCATCGAAACAGCAATGAGGGATTTTTATCCCTTGACTTTCTTTTTCAAAATAATTTCATCAAAATTTTTCGTGAAAAAGATCCTGATTTTTACGATAAAATAAAGAATTTATCCATTGAAGAATTTGTACAAGAAATGATGGAACTGCGCGAACGTCTCGATCCATTCCAGCTTTTAAAAGCAGAATATATTCAAGCAGAAAAATCTATTAAAAGGCAAGAGTCTATTTACTGGAAAGAAATGCTGGCAGTGCTGAGTTTCGCAATGAATCATCCTGCAAAATATCTTTCGGCAGAAGATATGCAGCGATTACAGAAAGTATTGATGCCTCTCATATCGATTGTAATTGCATTTGTACCGCAAAAATCCTGTGTCGAGTTATTAGCTTTGCGCCAAGCTGGTGTGCTGGATATTGTGGCTGTTGGCTCCGATAGCCGGGTAGAGCCCCAAAGTGGAGGTGGTGCAGTTTATGAATATTCAGATGAAAATGATAATGCACAGGCTGTTTTCTATAATACTTTTGTTGACTGCGCCGGTCAGCCCCATTTGCAGTATGATGATTTTCCGTTTAAAAGCCTGCTTGCGCAAAAGGCGGTCAGTCCAGCAAGATTAAAATTTAAATCTGCTGCAATAGGAAGTAAAGCTTTAGCCGATGAGAATCTGTCTATGGAAAAGGATCTGAACGATAACTATTATTTGAATGTTTCAGGAATTGCTGTCAATGATAATTTTCAGATAATTGATCAGTACGGAGCCTATAACGAAAAAATTTACATTATGGCAGTTCCTTACATAGGAGGTTTAAACCCAGATTATTCTGGTCTCGATTTTTGCGAAGCAGCTTCATTAATTATAATCGGAAATATTTTGATGAAAGAAAAGTAAATATAAAACTCAATAAAAATTGTTTTAAAATTCAAATATAATTTAGACAAAACTGCTGCTAATAAAATGAAAGTGTAATCATTTATTTTTCGCCCTAGAAGTTCTATTAATAAAGTAGTACATTTGAGGTAGATAATTACTTTTATTTTTAGTTGTAGTATAAAGTTTCCGTTTTTTTACTTTATATATTGTACTAAATTAAGATAAAATCGTCCTGTATTTAATTTATGGGAAAATGATTTAAATTTAAAACATATGATTTATCGAAATATATTGCAGATTGATGACGATTCAGATGATTGCGAATTATTTATGGAAGCATTACAGGCAATTTCATCAGCAGAGTATACGGCTATTTATAATCCTTTAGAAGCGCTTCGTAAGCTGGCTGAAAAAGAAATAGAGCCAGACGTTATTTTTCTGGATTTGAATATGCCGGCTATGTCTGGACTGGAGTTTTTGACAGAAATTAAGAAAGATACCGGGCTGAGAGAGATTCCTGTAATTATTTTTTCTACATCACAGCTAGAGGATATTATTTATGAAGCTAAACAATATGGAGCTTTGGATTTTATTTCGAAGCCAAATAATTTTAATCAGTTAAATTCCTCGAGGCTCTGCCTCGGGGTTGAAGAGGAAAGTTTGAAAACCTAAGGTTTTCATAAAACTAAAAATTTACTCTCTTCCGCTTGATACCTCGATGGCTCTGCCTCGGGGTAATTCATTGACTTAAAAAAGATTTTAAGCAAATATGTTTTTGATGATTAATAGATAGTTTTTTATGCCGTTATAAAAGGTTATTGGCTGTTTTATTTTTTTATCATAAGGTTTTAAGAAAATAGTATGTTTTTTCTATTTTTAATAAATAATAGAAAAATCCTAATAGTGAAATAGAATTTTAAATGGAATGAAATTATCAAATCAAATTCTTCTCGCGTTTACATTGGTGATTTTGCTGTCCATTGCGGACTCATATACTAATTACATGCTGTCGAAAAAAGTTACGCTTAATTCACAGTTTCTTGCAAGATCTGAGGAGATTATTCGTAATTCAAATAAAACTCATAAATCCATTATCGAAATGCAGAGTGCCTTTCGGGGTTACCTGCTTACAAATGATCAGACATTTTTAGACACTTACTACAAAGGACTTGTAAAAGTACCTGTATTGCTAAAAGAACAGGAACGGCTCTTAGGAGGTGATAATAAACAGCGTTACTTATTAGATTCGATAAGCTTAATGCACAAAAACTGGCTTGTTTATTCAGAACAATTAATAAAAGCCCAAAAGGAAGCACCTGATTCCTATAAAAATATTTACGAAAACTCACTTAAGAAACATGTTGGAAAGAAGATAAATGACGCCATTGCGGGCATCTTTATTAGATTTGATAAAATAGAATACAAAAGCAGAAAACATCATACAGATATGCTCCTTTTGTCATTGCAGAATGCGCGTACTTATTCATTGGTATTTCTCACTATGACTATTATTGTGGGGCTTCTCAGCACTATTTTTATTATTTATATTACCAAAAGGAGAATTACAGAAATGGTCCGGCTTGCAGAAAATATTTCGAAAGGAAATTTTACAGTTTTAAAAGATACCCGAAACGATGAGCTCACGGCCCTGGCAACTTCACTAAACAGCATGTCGGGAAAACTTGATAAAAATATTCATGAATTAAAAAATAGGAATGCCGAACTCAATAAGTTTGCTTACGTTGTTTCTCACGATCTTAAGGCACCAATCCGTGGTATTCACAATGTTGTAAGCTGGATAGAAGAGGATTTGGAAAATGAGCTGTCACCAGAACTTAAAAGATATTTGAAGATAATTCCGAAAAAAACCAGGCGTATGGAAGCACTTATTAACGGTCTTTTGGATTATGCCCGTCTGAATGTAAATGTTCCTTTAGAGAACATCGATGCTAATGCTATGGTTCATGAAATTGCGGCTAGTATTGTTCCCAGGAATTTTAAGCTTGAAATAGGGAGTCTGCCTGTTTTATGTACAGAAAGAATAAAACTGGAACAGGTGTTTACAAACCTGATAAGCAATGCCGTAAAATATACACCGCACGAAAATGGATTAATTCAGATAAGCTGTAAAACTTTTAAGAACTATTACGAGTTTTCAGTAAAAGATAACGGAATTGGGATTGCCGAAGAATATCATCAAAAAATATTTGAAATATTTCAAACCCTCCGCGAGCAGAATGAGGAAGAAAGTACCGGAGTCGGATTAGCAATTGTAAAAAAGATAATTGATGATCGTCAGGAGCATATTACTGTGATATCACAGCTCGAAAAGGGATCCGAATTTATATTTAGCTGGAAAAATAATTAAGTTATGAAAAAACCAACAATTTTGCTCATAGAAGATGATGCTCTGGATATCATAAGTGTCGAGCGGTCTTTAAAAAAGCTGGAAAGCGAATATGAGCTTTATACAGCCTTTAATGGAATTGAAGCTTTAAAAATTCTGAGAGATCCTCATATTGGACTCATTCCTGATGTTATTCTGCTGGATATAAACATGCCAAGAATGAATGGAATTGAATTTTTAAAAGTGATTAGGGAAGATAAAGATTTTAAAGAGTTAAAGGTTTTTATTATGACAACTTCCTCCGAAGTAAACGATCGTTCGCAGGCCGAAAAATTAGGAATCTCGGGATATATTATAAAGCCATTAAACTATACCGAAAACACCAAACGGTCAGATTCGATGGATGCTTTTGTGCAGTTTCATTTAAGGAAAATATTAAATAACGAAAGTAATTGATATTTTATTTTTTACGTAATTGAAGTTAATCAAGTTTAGTCAGTATCAGATTTTTTAATCATTCGATAAAGAGTTGAGAGTATGAAAAAAAATAAAAATAATAATGCTGAAACATCTCAGAAAGCTGTAATTATACTTCCTGTTGTTTCT
This sequence comes from Flavobacterium aquicola, assembly GCF_003385115.1. Lineage (GTDB taxonomy): Bacteria > Bacteroidota > Bacteroidia > Flavobacteriales > Flavobacteriaceae > Flavobacterium > Flavobacterium aquicola. The sequence goes on along the minus strand of NZ_QUNI01000016.1, from coordinate 83,864 downwards.
AGTGAAAAATCGTCAAAATCAAAGGGGAAGAAGAATAATTCGGAAGAATCAATTTTGACTGATGAGGATTTTTTGAAGATTTTATTAAAAGTAAAGAACGGTGATTTTACCCAGCGTTTCACAACGGATGAGAACGGAGTTAAAAGATCTATATGTGACACCTTGAACGAAATCATTGATCTTAATGAAAACATGGTTTTCGAATTCCAGAAAGTAGGTAAAAGTATTGGTAAACAAGGAAAATTGACCAATAGAGTTGTGCTCGACGGAGCAAGAGGTTCTTGGAATTCCTGTATAGATTCTGTAAATACATTGATATCTGATTTGGTGCATCCTACTATCGAAATTGCGCACGTAATTACATCGGTGGCAAAAGGAAATTTATCTCAGGAAATGCCTCTTTCTATCGAAGGAAATCCGCTTCAGGGAGAATTTCTTAGAATTGCCAAGGAGGTAAACGGAATGGTAAAACAGCTGAATCTTTTCTCGATGGAGGTAACGCGTGTGGCTCGTGAGGTAGGTACCGAAGGAAAACTGGGAGGTCAGGCAAAAGTAAGAGGAGTAGGTGGGGTTTGGAAAGATTTGACCGATTCGGTGAATAAAATGGCTTCCAACTTAACTGGTCAAGTGCGTAATATTGCTGATGTAACGACAGCGGTTGCAAAAGGGGATTTGTCTAAAAAAATCACCGTTGACGTAAAAGGGGAAATTTTGGAACTTAAAAACACTATCAACACGATGGTGGATCAGCTGAATTCCTTTTCATCCGAGGTTACCCGTGTAGCGCGTGAGGTTGGAACCGAAGGAAAATTGGGAGGACAGGCACAGGTAAAAGGCGTTGGAGGAACTTGGAAAGATTTGACGGATTCCGTAAACCAGATGGCGTCTAACTTGACAGGTCAGGTTCGTAATATTGCCGATGTAACCACTGCGGTTGCAAAAGGAGATTTATCCAAAAAAATTACCGTTGACGTAAAAGGAGAAATTTTGGAACTTAAAAATACCATCAACACGATGGTGGATCAGCTGAATTCCTTTTCATCTGAGGTTACTCGTGTGGCGGTAGAGGTAGGATCAGAAGGAAAACTGGGAGGTCAGGCGAGAGTAAGAGGTGTTGGTGGTGTGTGGAAGGATTTGACCGATTCGGTAAACCAAATGGCATCTAACTTGACAGGTCAGGTTCGTAATATTGCCGAGGTAACAACAGCGGTTGCGAAAGGTGACCTTTCCAAAAAAATTACCGTAAACGTAGCGGGAGAAATCTTGGAACTTAAAAATACCATCAACACGATGGTGGATCAGCTGAACTCTTTTGGTGCCGAGGTAACTCGTGTGGCGCGTGAGGTAGGTTCTGAGGGAAAATTAGGAGGTCAAGCCAAAGTAAAAGGTGTTGGTGGAACTTGGAAAGATTTAACCGATTCGGTAAACCAGATGGCTTCTAACTTGACAGGCCAAGTAAGGAATATTGCTGAGGTAACAACCGCTGTTGCAAATGGTGACCTTTCGAAAAAAATTACGGCTGTAGCCGAAGGGGAAATTCTGGAGTTGAAGAAAACCATCAATACAATGGTGGATCAGCTGAATTCCTTTTCATCAGAAGTAACACGTGTGGCACTTGAGGTAGGTACCGAAGGAAAATTGGGAGGTCAGGCCAAAGTAAAAGGTGTCGGAGGAACCTGGAAAGATTTGACAGATTCGGTAAACCAAATGGCATCAAACTTAACAGGTCAGGTGCGTAATATTGCCGAGGTAACAACTGCGGTGGCAAAAGGAGATTTGTCTCGTCAGATTACCGTTGATACCAAAGGAGAAATCTTGGAACTTAAAAACACGATCAATACGATGGTGGGTCAGCTGAACTCTTTTGCCTCAGAGGTTACCCGTGTGGCGCGTGAGGTTGGTACCGAAGGAAAACTGGGAGGACAGGCACAAGTACAAGGTGTTGGTGGAACTTGGAAAGATTTAACGGATTCGGTAAACCAGATGGCATCGAACTTAACGGGTCAGGTTCGTAATATTGCCGAGGTAACAACCGCGGTGGCAAAAGGAGATTTATCGCTCCAGATTACCGTTGACGTAAAAGGAGAAATATTAGAATTAAAAAATACGATTAATACAATGGTGGATCAGCTTCGAGGCTTTGCTTCGGAGGTTACGAGGGTTTCCCGTGAGGTTGGTACTGAAGGAAAACTGGGAGGTCAGGCTAATGTGCCTGGAGTTGCGGGAACCTGGAAAGATTTAACGGATTCAGTGAACCAAATGGCGGGGAATTTAACGGCGCAAGTACGTAATATTGCCGATGTAGCGATTGCTGTTGCCAACGGAGATATGTCTCGAAAAATTACGGTTGACGTACGTGGGGAAATCCTTCAATTGAAGGAAACCTTAAATACGATGGTGGATCAGCTGAGAGAGTTTGCATCTGAGGTAACTCGTGTGGCTCGTGAGGTTGGTACAGAAGGAAAGCTGGGAGGACAAGCAAATGTACCGGGAGTTGCAGGAACATGGAAAGATTTGACCGACTCGGTAAATCAGATGGCGGGTAACTTAACAACTCAGGTACGTAATATCGCCGAGGTGACGATTGCTGTAGCAAACGGAGATATGTCCAAGAAAATTACGGCAGACGTACGCGGGGAAATTCTTCAATTGAAAGAAACAGTAAATACGATGGTGGATCAGCTTCGAAGTTTCGCTTCGGAGGTAACAAGGGTATCAAGAGAAGTAGGAACGGAAGGAAAACTGGGAGGACAGGCATTCGTACCGGGAGTTGCTGGAACTTGGAAAGATTTAACGGATTCGGTTAACCAGATGGCATCTAACTTAACAGGTCAGGTGCGTAATATCGCCGATGTTACCAAAGCGGTAGCAAATGGTGACCTTTCGAAACAAATTACCGTAGACGTAAAAGGGGAAATTCTTGATTTGAAAAACACTTTCAATACGATGGTGGAACAGTTAAATTCCTTTTCTTCGGAAGTTACTCGTGTTGCGCGTGAGGTGGGTACCGAAGGAAAACTGGGTGGACAGTCTGAAGTAAAAGGAGTTGCTGGAACGTGGAAGGATTTAACAGATTCCGTTAACGTAATGGCTTCTAACCTGACTTCTCAGGTGCGTGGTATTGCAAAAGTAGTAACTTCTGTAGCCAAAGGAAATCTGAAACAAAAATTATCGATAGATGCCAAAGGGGAAGTAGCACAACTTACCGATACAATCAATGAAATGATTGATACGCTTGCCACTTTCTCCGATCAGGTAACGACTGTGGCACGTGAGGTAGGGGCAGAAGGAAAATTAGGAGGGCAGGCAAATGTACCGGGAGCTTCCGGGACTTGGAAAAACCTGACCGAAAACGTGAACCAGCTGGCGGCGAATCTTACGACTCAGGTACGTGCGATTTCCGAGGTGGCTTCTGCGGTAACTCAGGGGGATTTAACGCGAACTATTGGTGTTGAAGCAAAAGGAGAGGTTGAAGCCTTGAAAGATACCATCAATCAGATGATTTCGAATCTTAAAGCTACCACATTAAGGAATCAGGAACAAGACTGGCTGAAATCGAATTTGGCTAAGTTTACCCAGATGCTTCAGGGGCAAAAAGAATTAAATTCGGTTACAAAAAAAATCCTTTCTGAGCTGGCTACCGTTGTAACTGCACAGCACGGACTGTTTTATATTTTGCAGGAAGATGAAAATTTCGAAGACTCAAAACTGAATCTGATTGCTTCGTATGCTTATATCAAAAGAAAAAATTCTCCGACGCAGTATGCTATGGGTGAAGGATTAATTGGTCAGGTTGCAACAGAGAAAGAAAGAATTATTCTGAGTAATGTGCCTAAAGATTATATCAGGATCAATTCGGGATTGGGTGATGCAAAACCTCAGGATGTTATCATTCTTCCGGTACTTTTTGAAGGCCAGTTAAAGGCCGTTATTGAATTAGCTTCTTTGGATACTTTTAGTCAGACGCATTTAGATTTTCTTGAAGGATTAACAGAAAGTATCGGAATTGTATTGAATACGATTGAATCGAATTCGAGAACAGAAGAATTATTAGTACAGTCTCAATCTTTAGCAGGGGAGTTAAAAAGCCAGCAAGAGGCGCTGAAAAATACCAATGAAGAATTGGAAGAAAAAGCCTTTTTGTTAGCCAATCAGAAGGAAGAGGTAGAATTGAAGAATCAGGAAGTTGAGGTTGCCAGAAAAGCATTGGAAGAAAAAGCAGATCAGTTAACTTTAACATCAAAATATAAATCCGAATTTTTGGCTAACATGTCACATGAGCTGCGCACTCCATTAAACAGTTTACAGATTTTGGCCAACGAATTAATCGTTAACAGAGATGGAAATCTTTCTGAAAAACAGATTCAGTTTGCCAAAACAATTAATTCCTGCGGCGATGACCTTATCCAGCTTATTAATGATATTTTGGATTTATCTAAAATTGAATCCGGATACATTTCAGTTGATTATAATCCAATTAGTTTTGAAGAAATCAGCAGGTTTGTTGCATCTACTTTCAATCCAATTTCGGAAGCTAAGCATCTTCGATTTAAAATCAGTATGGAGGACGATCTTCCTGAACTAATAGAAACAGATTCACAAAGGCTGAATCAGATTCTTAAAAACCTGTTGTCTAATTCCTTCAAGTTTACCGAAAAAGGAGAAGTACAGCTTAAAATATACAAAGCCAATAACAATTGGAAAACCGCAAATCCAAGTCTTGACAATGCAGAGGCAGTAATTGCTTTTGAAATTACAGATTCGGGTATCGGTATTTCCAAAGAAAAACAAAGCTTAATATTTGAAGCTTTCCAGCAGGCAGAAGGTTCTACCAGCCGTAAGTACGGCGGTACTGGATTAGGATTGTCTATCAGCCGCGGACTTTCTGATTTGCTGGGAGGAAGCATTGAACTGGAAAGTGAGACCAATGTTGGAAGTAAATTTACTTTATTCCTTCCTTTGAAATATGTACATATTGCAGAAATAGAGAATCTTGATGTCAATGAAGAATCAGATGTAAAAGGAAAAATAAAATCATTGCCGTCCGAAAAATTTAATAGATCTGATATTGATTTATTTTTTGTTGATGAGGTAGGCGATGACAGAACCGATATTAAACCTGACGATAAAGTGCTTTTGATTGCCGAGGACAATCTGACCTTTGCCAAAATTATGCTCGAACAGGCGCATATCCACGGAATAAAGGCTATAGTTACAACAAAAGGAAATGACGTCGTTGATTTTATAAATCAGTTTCATCCTCACGCCATAACTATGGATCTTAATATGCCGGACACCAGCGGATGGAAAATTCTCGACAGATTAAAAACAGATTTTAATCTTCGTCATATCCCGGTTTATATTATTTCTGGAGAGGATGAAAGAAATAAAGGACTTAAACGGGGCGCAAGAAACTTTTTCCTTAAACCGGTTAAGAACGATTCTTTGACTTATTTGTTTAATGATATTCATGATTTTAAAAATAAAAAAACAAAAAATCTGCTGGTAGTAGACGACAATCAAAAAGAACTTGACAGAATTTTAAATGCTGTAGATGGTGATGATATTTCTGTCTTTAGTGCCAAAACGGCTACAGCTGCTGTTGCACTAATCAGAGATCATTCGTTTGACTGTATTATTTTGGATTTAAAATTACCAGATGCTGACGGTCTTGAAATTATTACGGATCTAGAAAACAATCTTGCAGGACAGGAAACAGCAATAATTATACATTCAGCAGCTGATGTAACCAAAAAGCAAAAGACAAAACTTAACAGATTTGCGCACAGCATAATTGTAAAAAGTGCCAATTCTATGGATGAACTAATTGATCAGACAGCTTTGTTTATGCATCGCGTTCATAAAGAACTGCCTCCTGAAATGAGAGAAAGTATTGAATCTTTTTATTTAAAAGAGGATGTACTGCCAGGTAAAAAAGTATTACTGGTAGATGATGATGTTCGTAATCTTTTTGCGATGACTACGGCTTTAGAACGTTATGGATTAGATGTCATCAGTGCAGAGAGCGGTCAGGAAGCAATTGATATACTTACAGAACAAGATAATATTGATATTGTTCTGATGGATATAATGATGCCGGAAATGGATGGTTATGAAACCATGAAACGTATCCGCAAGGATGCCAGACACAAAGACCTGACAATTATTTCCGTGACGGCAAAAGCGATGAAAGGAGACAGACAGCGCTGCATAGAATCGGGTGCCTCAGATTATATTACAAAACCTGTAAACGTTGAACAATTGTCTTCGCTGATGCGGGTTTGGCTTAAATAATTAATTTTATCAATTAAAAAATATAATGGAAGATAACGCAATTAAAATCTTACTAGTTGATGACAAAAAGGAAAACCTGCTTTCCTTACAAGTTATCCTGGCAGATCGCGGCTACCAGTTTGTTGAGGCTACGTCTGGCAAGGATGCGTTACGGATTCTTTTAAAAAATCAGGATTTTGCTATTATATTAATGGATGTACAGATGCCATTAATGGATGGTTTTGAAACTGCCGAATTAATACGTGAAAGTGATAAGCTTAAAAATGTTCCTATTATTTTTCTTACTGCCAATATGGATAAGACAGAATATATATTTAAAGGCTATCAGTCGGGAGCTGTTGATTACATGATTAAGCCATTATCACCAGAAATATTACAGGCAAAAGTGACAATCTTTACCGAATTATTCAGGAAAAATAAAGAGCTGAGAATTAAGGAAGAAGAAACACATGCACTTAATGAAATAATTTTAAAAGCAAATAATGAGCTCGCTTCGCAGAATGATGCCATTCAAAAACACGCTGAAGAACTTAGAAAGAAAAATATGGAACTTGATGCCTTCACGTATATTTCCAGTCATGATCTTCAGGAACCGCTAAGAAAAATTCAGACATTTACTAATCTGATACTAACCAATGAGTATCCAAATTTATCCGAGGACGGAAAGATTAAGTTTGATAGAATTTTATATTCCACAAATAGAATGCGTGAACTCATTAACAGCCTGCTTACTTTTTCAAGAGCAACCCTTGTGGAGAGAAAGTATATAAATACAGATTTGAATACTATTATTGCTGATGTGAAGGAAGCATTGCGTGAAAATTTACTCGAAAAAAATGTAGTAATTGAAACTGATTTTCATGATAAAATCAAGATTATTGCATTTCAGTTCGTGCAGTTAATGGAGAATCTGCTTCATAATTCCATTAAGTTTGCCCGTCCTGATGTGCAGCTACGAATCCAGATAAAAAGCCGAATTGTCTCTGGTTCTGATTTACAAATTGAAAATTTATCCAAAGAGGGGGATTATTGCCACCTTAGTTTTTCTGATAATGGGATTGGATTTGATCCTCAGTATAATGAGAAAGTTTTTGGTGTTTTCCAAAAACTGCATGGAAGAGATGTTTATGAGGGAACCGGCATAGGACTGGCAATAGTAAAGAAAATTGTCGAAAATCATAACGGTTATATTGAAGCAGAAGGGCAAACTATGAAAGGAGTGACTTTTAATATTTACATACCTTGCTGATATTGATAATATGACAAAAATAGTTCACATAAAAAGTGCGGTAGTTATTAAAAATTAAAGTTAGAACTCATATAATCAGTCGATTTCAATTCGAATTATACAATATTATCCATGAATTGTATAAGATCTTTATCAACAGATTTAGCCAATTTTACGTTGATTTAAAATTAATGTAAGGACAGCATGATTTTATACATTCATAGCAGTCAGCTTCTGTTAAATGCACCAAGTATTCATTGTCCTTTGCGGAAATAGCCGCTAATTCAAAAAAATAAAGGTATGGATGCAGTGGAAATAACAGAAAATCCTATTATCAGCCAACATTTCCCTGTCGTAGGAATTGGGACTGCTGCAACTGAGATTGATTCTTTAAAAAAAATTATTGCTCAATTTCCAGCTAATGTAGGCATGGCATTTATAATTGTGGAAAATTTTGCTGTGCCACAGCATGACAATTTAGCTGATGAATTAAGCGGTCATTCAATATTGCCAGTCCAGGAAATTATCAGCACCGTTGAATTGCACCCAAATACTGTTTATGTTGTCCCTCCTAATAATTTTCTCATTTTAGAAGGTGATGTTTTAAAATTAGAAACTTTTACCAGAAGCATCAAAGCTGCTAACTGTATAGATCAGTTTTTTAATGCTCTGGCTGATAAATATGAATATTATGCTGTTGGGCTACTGCTTTCATGGTCTTTGCTGGATGGTATTTACGGTCTTAAAAAAATTAAGGAATGTGGAGGTGCAACAGTTTCTGCAGTAAAAAATAGTTCGCTCCATGAAAAAGCTTCTGAATTTATTGATTATTTTACAACTCCTGAAGATACAGCAGTTACGCTTGTCGAAATAAAAAACAGCTATCTGCTAAATCATGCGTATCAGGAGACAGATATTTCAGCATCCTATGCAGATACTTATAATAGTATAATTAATATCATCGTATTAAAATCGGGCACTAATTTTCATAATTATAAGCAGCAGATACTTCGCAGGAGAATTGCAAAGCGAATGGTGGTCACCAAACAGGAAACTATAGAAAAATACCTCAGCATAGTTAGAAATAATACTAGCGAACAGGACCTGTTATATAATGACATTCTTATTTCGGTAACTTATTTCTTTAGGGATCAGCCTTATTTCGATAACCTTTCCAAAATTGTTTTTCCGGTTCTGATGGAAACGCTCACCAATAAGGAATTAAGAATATGGTGCGCAGGCTGTGCCACAGGCGAAGAAGCATACTCATTAGCAATCTGCATTGATGAATATCTGCAGATAAATAATAAGAATGATATAAGTGTTAAGATTTTTGCTTCGGACGTTTCGGAAAAATGCATTGAAAAAGCCCGAGCGGGATTGTATTCGCATCAGGATTTAAAAAACATTAATGAAAATAGGCTGGCATCATACTTTACAAAAAAAGACAACGGCTATCATATAAATAGAATTATAAGGGACTCTTGTGTTTTTGCTGTGCATGATCTCACCAAAGATTTTCCTTTTTCAAAAATTGATTTGATATCCTGCCGCAATGTTTTAAAATATTTTGACGAAACACTGCAAAGTCAGGTGCTTTCAAAATTTCATTACGCTTTAAGAGAGAAAGGTTTTCTATTTCTAGGTAAGTCAGAATTGGTTTTGACGATGCAAAATTTATTTATATCGGTTGATAGCCAGCAAAAAATATTCAGGAACAAAAAGGAAGAAAACCGTCTTATGGAGGAAAGCTCCGCTGAGGAACTTTTATCAAATAATGAAGAGCTGTCTTGTACAAATGATGAACTCCGTTACCATCGAAGTGAATTGTCATCGATGAGAAATTTTTACGAATCAATTGTAAAAACAATTCGTCAGCCGCTTATTATAATTGATAAAAATTTTATAGTTCATAGCGCCAATCCTTCGTTTTACAGCTGTTTTAGAATACATCAAGAACAGACAGAAGGATTTCCGATATTTGAATTAGAAAATCTGCATTGGAGTAGCACAGAAATTCAGGAGTCATTTTTTAACAAAATCCGAAGAAATGAGACAGTTGAGAATTTCAAAATACAATTTTATTTTGATCCTGTCACCCAAAAAACAATGCTTGTAAATGTTTCAATGATACCGGAAGATATGATTCTTATTACTCTTGAGGATATTTCGGAATTAGAAAATAGTAATGAATTATTAAAAATAAAAGATACGGAGTTTGAAAACTATAATGAGCAGCTTGAAAAATTTACATTAGCTGCAAGCAGTACTGTACTTGATCCAATTCGGAAAATTTATATGTTTGGCAAAAAAATTATTGATAATGAACCCAGCTTATCGGAATCAAGCAGACACAATCTGACGCGGATATTATCGACAGCAGCTAATCTAGATCAGCTCGTTGAAGACCTTATCAGTTATTCTAAAATTAGTTTTGCTGAGAAGAAATTTAAAAAAACAGATCTTAATCTGCTTCTGAAAAAAGCAATTAATAATCTCAAAATTGTCATTAATAAAAGCAATGCAGTAATAAATTTTGATTCATTGCCTTCCTTGAAGATTATACCTGAGCAGATTCATCTTCTTTTTTGGCATTTGATTTCCAATGCCGTAAAGTATGCCAAACAGGATCAGGTTCCGCAAATTAAAATAAGCATACACTTACCTGATAAAGAAGAATTACAAAGGCTGCCTCATCATAGAGCTACAGAATATATCAGGTTATCGGTAACGGATAACGGTATTGGTTTTAGTAAGAATTTTGAAAAATTGATTTTCGACCCCTTTTATAAACTGCAGAGTAATGACCAAGAGTATGGAACTGGTCTCGGGCTGACATTGGTACAAAAAATTGTCGAAAATCATATGGGTTTCATTAAGGCATCAAGTTCACCAGGATTAGGTACTGCTTTCTATATTTATCTCCCTCTATAGTTTCACGCTTATACCATTTGGAAGGAATTACTATTGATGCTGTCTGCAATTAGTCCAGCTGCTTTGTCGGCAGCCTGCAGTACTATTTCCTCTGGAGTTCCTTTAAAAACTTCATGATGATTAATTTTTGCGGAGGGCGTAATTATGTAAATAAAAATTGTGCCAACAGGTTTTTCAGAGGTTTCACTTCCTCCAGGAGCTGTTAGTCCTGTGATGGCGACAGAGATTTTTGCGTTAAAAAACTTAGCACAGGATTCAGCCAGTTTTTGGGTAACTTGTTCAGATTCTGGAGTGAATTGCTCAATAAGTTTATGCGGTACATTCATAATTTGTTCTTTAACAAAAACTTCATAACAATTTATGCCGCCACGAAGGATTTTACCAGATTCGCTGGTCAGAGAAAATTCGGCACACATTCTTCCCGCCGTAGCGCTTTCTGCAAAGGCAATATTCCACTTTTTGTCAGCCAGAATCTTGGCGCATTTAATAATACTTTCTGAAGGCATAACTATTGAATATTAAATGTTTTGTAAAAAGAAAATTTTTAATCTGAAGGTGATTTAGAATTTCCATTATCAAAAATACTTAAGAGAATTGATTAAGATTTATATAATTATGGAATGGTTTTACAGAATTAACTTGTACTTATTTTCTTGTATTAAAAATGACTATTTCAGCACCTTAAAATGATATAACTATGATAAATAATTATATAAATGAATGATTTAGAGCTTATCTACATTTGGAATGTTAATCATTTAAAAAAAATATCATGAAAACTGAAACAAAAGAAAAAAAGACAGCAAGTGCATCAAAATCCAATAGTAAAGGTGTTACAAAAGCGAAATCAAGTGCTGCAGACGGTTTAAGAGAATTATTCGTTGACTCTTTGAAAGACATTTACTGGGCAGAGAAAGCATTGACAAAAGCACTTCCAAAAATGGCTAAAAATGCTTCATCCGAAAATCTAGTCACAGCTATTAATAACCATTTGGCAGTTACACAAGAACAGGTATCAAGATTGGAGAAGGTTTTTGAATCTGTAGGAGAAAAAGCTTCCGCTAAAAAATGCGATGCTATGGAAGGTCTTATTAAAGAGGGCGAAAGTATCATTGAAGAAACTGAAGCAGGACCAGTAAGAGATGCGGGTATTATTGCAGCCTCACAAAAAATAGAGCATTATGAAATTGCTACTTATGGCACACTTGCAGCATTCGCTCAGACTTTGGGAGAGGATGATGCTGTATTAATGCTGGAAAAAACCTTGGCAGAAGAAAAAGATGCAGATCAGCAGCTTACAGATGCGGCTTACAATACCATCAATTTTGATGCCGCTGATGAAGATCAGCAATAATGAAACTTATTGTGATGAGTAGGTTTTATTATTTTGAACCTGTGATGTGCCAGTAACATTACAGGTTTTTTTGCACCTTATTAATTGCAGTAAAGTTATAATTCTATAAATACAGCCTTACAATCATGTAACTTATTGCAGACATTATTTGTTTGTTTTACAATGTATTAACTATAAAATATTTTGTTATGAAAAAAGCAAATACCAATTATCCTAACCTTCAGGATAAAAAGCAAGAGGATTTGCAATCAGAGAAGTCCGATGGTACTAATAAGTTTCTGACCACAAATCAGGGTGTAAAGATTAATGATGATAATAATCTTTTGAAGGCAGGAGAAAGAGGTCCATCTTTATTGGAAGATTTTATTTTCCGTGAAAAAATGACTCATTTTGATCATGAACGAATTCCAGAAAGGATTGTACATGCAAGAGGATCTGGTGCTCATGGTTTTTTTGAAGTAACAAATCCTATTCCCGAAATCACGAAAGCTGGGTTTTTGCAGGAAGCAGGACAAAAGACACCTGTTTTTGCCAGATTTTCAACAGTAGCTGGTTCGAGAGGATCTACTGACCTTGCTAGAGACGTTCGTGGATTTTCGGTTAAATTCTATACTCAGGAAGGAATTTATGATTTAGTAGGTAACAATATGCCTGTATTTTTTATTCAGGATGCCAATAAATTTCCCGATTTGGTTCACGCTGTAAAACCGGAACCGCATAATGAAATACCGCAGGCAGCATCAGCACATGATACTTTTTGGGATTTTATTTCCTTAATGCCCGAATCTGCACATATGATCATGTGGCTTATGTCGGATAGAGCAATTCCTCGAAGCCTCAGAATGATGGAAGGCTTTGGCGTTCATACTTTTCGATTTATCAACGCAGAAAATGAATCTCATTTTGTTAAACTGCATTGGAAACCAAAACTCGGAACACATGCTGTAGTTTGGGATGAAGCCCAAAAAATATCGGGCAAAAACCCAGATTTCCATAGAGAAGATCTTTGGCAGGCAATTGATATGGGTAATTTTCCTGAATGGGAATTAGGCGTTCAGATTATTCCAGAGGCAGATGAGCATAAATTTGATTTTGATTTATTAGATCCTACCAAATTAATTCCCGAAGAACTTGTTCCCGTTGCCATTATTGGAAGAATGGTTTTGAACCGCAATCCTGATAATTTCTTTGCAGAAACAGAGCAGATCGCTTTTCATCCTGGTCATGTTGTTCCGGGAATCGATTTTACAAATGATCCATTACTTCAAGGAAGGCTGTTTTCATACACGGATACGCAGCTTTCAAGATTAGGAAGTCCAAACTTCCATGAAATACCTATTAACAGAACTATTTCTCCAACTCACAATAATCAGCGCGACGGACATATGCGCCAGGAAATTAATACAGGCAGAGTAAGCTACTATCCAAATTCGTTGGGAGGTGGATGCCCATATCAGGCTATGATTGCTGAGGGAGGATTTACAAGTTTTAATGAACGCATCGAAGCACATAAAATCCGTGAAAGAAGCGAAAGTTTTTCAGATCATTTTACTCAGGCCCGTATGTTTTATCTAAGCCAGACGCCAATAGAACAAAATCATATTGCCAAAGCATTTAGTTTTGAATTAGGAAAAGTAGAAACTACTGCGATTAGAATACGGATGCTTGGTATCATCAAACTCATTGATGCATCCTTAGCCGAAAAAGTAGCCGAAACACTTGGAGCGGCCGTTCCAGAATATCCTGAAAAACCAATGAATCAGGGAATAGGTGCCGATGCAGTGCCCGGCAAACAGGAACCAAAAGAAATACTAGAGCCGGTAATGACTTCGGATGCGCTGAACATGATTAAAAATCCAACAGTTACTCCAACTATTGCATCGAGAAAGGTTGCTTTTGTATGTAATGATGGTGTAAGTGAAAAATCAGTTATGAATCTTAAAAATGAACTGTTAAAAATGGATGCAAAAGGATTCATTATAGCACCTCATCTAGGATTTATAACCACAGATACGGACGCATTAATTCCTGTAGATTTTAGTTTCTTGACAGCTTCATCAGTTTTGTTTGATGCTGTATTTATACCAGCTGGCGACGGAATTAATAATTTATCGGAGAATAATAATGTAATAGAATTTCTGACGGATGCTTATAAACACTGCAAAATTATAGGTACAGAAGGAAATGGTACTGAACTATTAGATGTAACCAATTTTGGAAAAGAAGGCGATTATGATGGCGGAATTATTATAGGTGATGTTTCTGGAGATCCGGATTTTGCCATGCAGTTCATTACAGCAATGAGCGGGCACCGTTATTGGGATCGTGAAGCTGTATTAGTTTTATAGATATAAAAATATTAAAAAAAAGGATATGAAAAATTCAGATAAGATTACAACAGAAATAAATACGAGTCCAAACAAAAGTGAAAATTATGTTCTGGCATCTGCTGATGCAGCTTCAGATATGAGAGAACTGTTTCTGGACAGTTTGAAAGATATCTATTGGGCAGAAAATGCTTTGCTAAAAGCATTGCCAAAAATGGCAGATAACTGCACCTCAGGAAGTCTTGCTGCAGCTATCAAGGAAAATATTCTTATTACCAAAAATCAGGTGGTTAGATTAGAAAGAGTTTTTGAACTTTTGAATGAAACTGCCGAAGGAAAAAAATGCGAAGCTATAACAGGCATTATTAAAGAAGGAGAAAACATTCTTAGAGAGACAGCGCAGGGACCAGTTCGTGATGCTGCAATCATTGGTGCTTCTCAAAAAATTGAACATTATGAAATTGCCAGTTATGGTATGTTATATGCTTTTGCAACCACTCTGGGGGAAAATGATGCAGCAAAACTGCTTCGCCAGACTTTAGCTGAAGAGAAAGAAGCAGATATGATTTTAAGTGATGTGGCGGCTTATAATTCAATCAATTTTAAAGCGTGTACAGCTTTCAAAGCCAGTTGATGCATCTTTTGAGGAAACAGGATCTTAAATATTTTTATAAATAGTAAAATGCTGTAAATTATATAATTACAAAATTTAATTGTGTAAAAAGTTGGTCGTTTTTGTATATAGATTTGAAAAAGTAATAATTAAAATTTAAAAATCATGAAAACAGCAACTGATAATGACAGCAAAAAAAAGCATGAAAACAGCAACTGATAATGACAGCAAAAAAAAGGTGGATGATAAAAACACCAAAAAAGCAAGTACAGATAAAAGTACTACTGCCGAAACTAAAAAAAGCACTGATAAAAAATCTGGAAGCGATGCTTCTAAAGCAGTGAAAAAAACTCCTGCCAAAAAATAATTTACTAGAACTAAACTTTGAAATTATGGAAGATAATAAAAACCGTAATTATGATCAAGACGATTATACTTACACTGAATCACTAGGTAATACCGATTCTGAAAATTTAACGAATAATTCAAATCAGGATTTTCAGCAGAATAATGATACTTCTTCACAGCCTGCTTACGATCCGGATGAAAATTTTGAGGAAGAAAGCGATCTCGATGATGCAGATTTGGATGACGAAAATGATGATGATGAGGAGTTTGACGAATCTGTTATCGATGACGATGATGAGGATACTATCGATGATTCAGAAGATGATGACGACGAATATAAACCTGACCCAGGAAACGATGGAAATAGACGCAGTCTTTAGATGCGTGATAATTAAATTGCCTTTTCAAGTAAAATTGAATAAGGCAATTTATTTTAAATTACAATAGCAGAATAGTTTCTTTTCTAAAATATAACCTGCTTATCGCAAATTCAAAAATCGAAATTAATTAGAGATTAAAATGCACAAAAATGAGTGAAACAACCATCTGAAAAGACGGTCGTTTATGAAAGTACTATTCAATTCAAATTAGGATTCATTCCCGTTTAATCTTAGATTTTCATTATCAAAATCAGTGTCGGCTTCGTCACAGTCAGCTGAATTTTGGATGCATTCTTTCTCTTTAATATTTTCATTATCAAAGTCTTTATTCAATTTTATATTGACCAGATCATTTCCGTAATCTGGTTCAGCATTATCAGTTATTGGATGTGGTACTCGATAAGAGCGGTACATATTTTCATATCGCGATGTATCAAATTGATAAAACTGATCTTCGTAACGGTTTGTGTCTGCTAAGTTCATAATGCGTTTTTTTTATATTATTTCTTTTAAAGAGTTTCTCTCTGTATAAGTGATAGTTTCTATAGACAAAAGTAGAATGACTATGAATAGTAATTTTATATATAGTATGGCATATAATTACATAATTCACAGCTGGTTATTGATTTTGAATTAACTCGAAAGCTTTTGTGTGGTAATAAGGAATTCCAGACACAAGAATAGCTCTTAAATAAGCTGTAAATGAGGTCTCACCTGCATACTTACAATATCACAGCGTGCATGCTGCGCAAGACAAAACAAGATGCTCATAGCAATATCTTCTGCTTCCAGCATTTCCATTTTTTTAACTTTTTCTCTTTGCTGCTCTTTCGTGTCCGGATGCAAATCACTGATGGCAGAGCCAGGTTCTATTAGAGAAACTTTTATTCCAAGCGGATTGATTTCCTTTCTTAGGGCAGCACTGAAGCCTCGAATTGAAGCTTTTGTAGCGACATAAATTGTTCCGCTTGCTTCTTGTATTTCAGCACTCATCGATCCAATATTAATAATATGTCCTGCCTGCTGTTCTTTCATTCTGGAAACTGCTTCTTTGGCAAATGCGATATAGCCCAAAATGTTAGTTTCAAGAATGTATTTAATGTTTTCATACTCTTCATCAATAATTCCATTGGCGGGGAGTGCAGCATTATTAATTAAGATATCGATACCGCCCATTAAATTATCTATTTCGTCCCAGACTATCTGCATACTTTCCTGTTTTGAAATGTCAGCTGTTAGACCGTATACTTCTCCTGTAGCATGTTTTTTAATGTCTTCAATAGCAGTATTGAGCTTGTCTTTATCTCTTCCAAAAATAAATACATGACCGCCGAGTGAAGCTAACAACTGTGCAGCGGCTTTTCCTATTCCAGTAGTTCCGCCAGTTATAACGATGCGTTTTTTGTCAATATTCTGTCTGAAATAATTAGATAAATTTTCTATAATCTATTATTTAGTATTTGCACCTATTTTGTTGCTTTTTCTGCCAATTGAAACCTGATCTTTTGAAAAGAGTTTTAACATTAGAATCAAAATAAACTGTAACTTGTTCATAAACAAATTTAAAATTACGGGTTGGGTTCTTTTTACAGAATTATAAACAATAATTATAAATTCTACAGCAGTACTATTTTCACCACAGGATCAAATAATTTGTATTTGCCCATTCGTAAATGTATTTTGTTTTTATGTAAATTGCATCACAGAGGGATATGCTCAAACAGCTAAAGAAGTTTCGGCAAAATTATAATCTCAGACAAACCAAATAATAAACATATGGAAAACCCATTTAATAAAACAGCGGTATTGTTTCTTTTTACTTTTTTCTCTCTTTCAGCGGTCAGTGCTCAAAAGAAGGATCAGATGATTCGAATTTCGGAAATTGAAATTGTTCCTGAGTTTCTTGAGCAGTATAAAACAATACTTAAAGAAGAATCAGAAGCATCCGTTAGATTAGAACCTGGCGTAATTGCAATTTTCCCGATGTTTCAAAAGGAAAACCCAAATCAGGTGAGAATTCTTGAAATTTATGCTGATAAAGACTCCTATCAGTCGCATTTAAAAACACCACATTTCTTGGTTTATAAATCATCTACACTTAAAATGGTCAAGTCATTAAAGCTTATAGATATGGATGTTTTGGATGTGGAAACAATGCCAGTAATATTCAAAAAATACAATTAAGAACTTAAAATTCAAAAGAGAAGAATTATTAGTTTATGTAACTCCATTCAGTCTGCTGTGAAAAACTTTGTAAGCGGTAAAGTCATTTTTGCGTATGACGATTTATTTTGCAGAAGAATAAAATTGATTTCCATGAGTTTATTCCTAAAAAATGATTACATTTACCATTATTAACCGTTTACACGGATATAATTCGGTCGTTTATCGATTTACAGACGCTTATATTTTAAATATAAACATTTGCAGATTCTTAGATTCTTGTCTTATGTTTGACTTAAAATATAGAACTTATGGCTGTACAAAAACAAAATCCCGCCAAATATATTTATATAGCTGATGACGATGAAGACGACAGGGCTTTCTTTGCCGATGCACTGTTGGAAATCGCCCCTGACGTAGTTGTGAAAGAAGCTGAAGATGGGACACAGCTCATGAATATTCTGCATAAAGTATCTAGCGGTCTGCCTGATATTATTTTTCTTGATATCAATATGCCTGGAAAAAATGGTTTCGAATGCGTAGAAGAAATTCGAAGCAAGAAAGAGAGTTTAAGAGATGTAGTTATTGTTATGCTTTCTACCAGCAATGATCCTTTAAGCATGGAAAAGGCTCAAAAAATTGGGGCCACATATTATGCCGTAAAGCCAAACTGTTTTAATGCTCTGAAATCTTTTCTTGGAGATATACTGAAGATGGATCTGAACTCAAACATCGATAGAAAATTTCGCCTAATCTGATTGCGGGAACTATTATTTTTCGTCTACAGCTTACTTATTAATTGTCTTGTACTTTTATTGCATTTAGGTACTGCGCATTCATTTTTTAATAAAACAAGATTCAGAATAAACTAATTGATTTTAGCGGGATCGTAAGCCGTTCAGTGCAAAATCAAAAAAGTACAGCTGTAATTGATAACCGCATTCTGTCAATTTTGATATGCTGTGTAGTAAATACAACTGTCCTTTTGTGAACACTGCTGTCTGTCTGACTAGTTTCTAATATTGATAATAGGTCAAAAATTATTCTTTTAGAATGGCAGTAAATCCGCCTCTTGCAAGACAGTTTATTTTAAAAAGCTCTCCTTTTTTTATGTTAACAGTATAATTTGTGAATGAACTTCCATCCGAATTATCAGTTATAATTTCAAGTGTAGATTTTGACTTTAGAATTTTGTCTAAATTTAATGAAAAAGATTCGGGAGTGTCTTTTCCATTCAATCCTCCTATATACCATATATTTCCTTTTCTTCTCGCTATTACTGCTTTTTCACCAGGATATCCGTCGATTAATTTCGTGTCATCCCATGTCACTGGTATATTCGTTAGGAAATTTTTCGGAGCTGCGGGGAGATTTTTGTAAACTTCAGGTCTGTCTGCAAATTGTTGAAGAGCAGACTCAAAAACTACGGACAAAGCTAATTCGTGTCCTCTTGTTGTTATATGAGGATGTTGGCTGTCAGAAAAGGTCACAGGGGTGTAATCCATAGAACCAACAACATTACGTGTAAAGGGAAGGGTGGTATTATGTCTTGCTGCCTCATTAGTTAATACTGGAAGATTATTATACCATTCAGCTCCATAAACGGCTTCTGTTGTCAGCAAATTTGGATAGGTTCTTGCCCATCCTCGCGGAAGAGTAGCACCATGAAAATTAATCATTAGCTGATATGGAGCTGCTTCTTTTAAAATAGCGATATAATTTTTAACCATATCCTGTTGATCTCCGGCGAAAAAATCAACTTTAATTCCGTCAATTCCAATTTTTCTAAGCCATGCAAATTCCACAGCTCGTTTTTCTGGTGTCAATAACCGATCCCAGGGAGTTGGTTCCAGCCATGACGTTCCGGAATTATACCAGAGTAATATTTTAATTCCTTTAGATTTAGCATATTTAACAGCATCTTCTAGATTTCCGCCATTATCCATTACATCCCATTCCCAGTCAATAAGTGCGTAAGGCCATTTCATTTCGACAGCCAGATCAATGTAGGTGATGACTTTTTTATAATCTTTAGAACCATGATTTTCTGCCCAATATATCCATGAAACTGCGCCGGGCTTAATCCAGTCAATATTTTTCAGCTGGTTTGGCAGACTTACATCGTCAATTAATGTAGATTCTGTGATGTCAGAAAGAGAGCCAATTATGAGTGTATGCCATTGCGATTTCCAAGGCAGAAAACCTATAGCTCCAGTTTGTTTAAAATTATCTCTTGGTTCTGGATAAGAAACAGAATACTTATTCAATAAGTTTGAATTCCTAAGACTGGCAGCACAGTTATACTCAGATAAATCAGCTTCTGAAATCATTGCCCAAACATTTTCTTCGTTCACTTTGTATAGAGCAGGAAATCCCCAATGCTGTACCTTTTTACCTTTTCCATCTGTATTTATTGGATAAAAACCTTCATAAGAAAGTTCAAATTCCTGCATCCATCTATTGGTGTTTTCCGGCAGAATGTATGAAGTGTTTTCTGATAATATATTAATTTTAGAACCTGTCTTCTCAGGAAATTCATATCGAAAAGCAACACCATCATTATAGGCTCTAAATATGATATTCATAAGAGCGCCGTTATTATTTTTAAAAGAAAAAATCTGTTCATTGCCAAAATTTTCTCTCTGCTTTTTTTTACCAATAATCATTTCATATTTTTCATCAATTGATGTGATTTTTGAGACGTTTAAAAGTTCCATATTATTGATGAAGTTCTCGTCTGTTCTTGTAATTCCTAAAGAGGATAAAGGTAATACTTCAATAAATCGTTTGTCTTTGCTATATAAAATTTTGAACTGTAATTGGTTATTGTTTGATTTTTCAAGAATTGTAACAGCAATTTTGATCTTTTTGTTTGGCGAAAGAAGTTCTTGTGCTTTTACGCAAAAGGAAAAAATGAAGTAAAACAAAAAGAGGAAGTGCAATTTTTTCATAATTAGATTATAGTTTTGCTGATTGAATTCTGTGTCAAAATTAATTCTGAAGAATAGACTTTGAAATAATAAGTGTATTTTTAACAAATATAAATTAAAACAAATTATAAAATACCACTATTGATATCATGAAAGATAATTTAAAGGAATATATCTCCAAATACATTTCACTTTCAGAATCTGAAATGACAGATTTTTGTGGTTTGTTTCAAAATAAATCAGTCAGAAAAAAAAGTTTCTTGCTAAAAGAGGGAGAAATCTGTGATTTTGAAGGATTTGTAGAAAAAGGACTTTTTAGAATATATCATATCCATCCAAATGGCGTAGAGCAGATTCTATATTTTGCCATTGAGAATTGGTGGTTAACCGATTTGGAAAGTTTTACAAATGCCAGCTTCTCCAAATTGCATATTCAGGCATTAGAAGATAGTGAAATTTTGCTCATTTCAAAAAATGACAAAGAATATGCATACAATAATATTCCACAGATTGAAAAGTTATTCAGGATTATGACTCAGAAAACGCATATTGCTCTGCAGCAGCGTATGATGGATAATCTTAGTAAAACCGCCGATCAGCTTTATTTGGATTTTATCGAAAAATATCCGCAGCTTTCCCAGCGTCTTACAAATTTACAGATTGCCGCATATTTAGGCATAAGCCATGAATTTTTGAGTAAAATCAGGAAAAAGCTTTTCATTAGTAAATAAACTGCTGTATTTATTGAACTTGTTCAATGTTTTTAAAGTAAAAGTAGCTGCATATTTGCAGAATGGCAGTTTTAATTTTTTATGGCCTGCTATTGACATAAATAAAAAATCATGGACAAAAGAAAATTTTTAAAAAACGGATTTTTAGGTTTAGGTGCAATGGCGGTAATGCCGTCCGTTGTTTCTTCATGCTCAAAAGACGACAAAGAAGAAGAGGAAACTTTGGCTGATGCACAAGGCTGTCAGGTTTCGCCTGTTGAAATGATTGGGCCTTTTCCAATTAAAACTCCGGCACAATTGGCACAGTCAAATATAATAGGTGATAGAAGCGGCGTACCTTTATTAATGAAAATAACTGTTCAGGATCAAAGTAACGGATGCCTGCCGCTTGAAGGTGTTCTAGTAGATGTATGGCAATGCGATAAAGATGGAAATTATTCGCAATATGGAGGCAATCAGTTACAGGCAATAAATTATACCAGTCAAAATTTTCTTCGTGGAAGACAAACTACTGATAACAAGGGAGAAGTATCTTTTATAAGCATTTTTCCAGGCTGGTATCCGGGCAGGGCACCACATATACATGTTGAGGTTTTAACTGCAGGAGGAAATTCACTTTTGGTTACACAAATTGCTTTTCCGGTAGCGGCTTATTCATCAGTATATGCTTCAAATGGCTATAATGGGGCACCAGATAGATCAAATACTCAGGATTCTTTGTTTTCTGATAGTTTAAGCCGAAATATGGCTGACAGTGTAACAGGGAATAATAGTGATGGTTACACGCTTACAAAAATTATAACAGTGTCATAAAAAGCTGAAAACTTCCTTATTTCAACTAAATTATATTTTTTTGCTAACTTTTGAGTCTGAGAGGGTAAAAGCTGGTTAAATATTATTATAAAGTCAGTTATTTAAAAAATTATTGAAGAAATTAATTCATTTTATTTAAGCTTTTAAATTCAATCGGTGCCATACCAACCTTTTGTTTGAATAATCGTGTAAAGTGCTGTTGGTATTTAAAACCAAGTTCATCAGACACTTCTGTTATATTCTTGTTGGTTTCCAATATCTTTTCTTTCGCCAGTTCGATCAATTTGGATTGTATGTATTCTAATGCCGTACTGCTGGTTTCTTTCTTAATTAAATCACCGAAATAGTTAGCAGATAAATTTAATTGATCTGCAAAATACCCCACAGACGGCAGCCCAATCAGGGCTGGTTTTCCTGATTTAAAAAAGTCATTTAACAAATGCTCAAATCGGGTAAGTATATCACTGTTGATATGGTTTCTGGTGATAAATTGACGGTCGTAGAAACGCATACAATATTTCAGAAACAGATCTATATTGGATACGATTAAAGACTTACTGTGTTTGTCAATATTCAATTCGATTTCAGTTGCAATTTTTTCAAAACAATCATTAATAATGGCTCTTTCTTTTTTAGAGAGGTGCAGTGCTTCATTAACCTGATAGGAAAAAAATGAATAGTCTTTAATGGTTTTTCCAAGACTTGTGCCTGAAATAAGATCCGGATGAAAAACCAATGCTTTTCCTTTTGCCTTAATTTTTTCTCCCTTAGTATCTATCCCATAAACCTGTCCAGGTGCAATAAAGACCAAAGTTCCATCTTCATAATCATAAGGCTGGCATCCATAGGTAATTTCGCCACATTTTACATCTTTTAAGAATACAGCATAAACACCCATATACCTGCGGAAGTAACTGAACGGGGAAATATTCTTAAAATCTACTACCGATACAAGCGGATGCAGGGTATCAGCACCTACCGAATCATTATACTGCTTAACTGTATCTAGTCTTTCTATAGCATCCATAAAAAGTAATTTTTAAACAAAGGTAGAGAATCTAACTGCCTATTGTATCTCCTATAATCTAAATAGGTAAAAGTGGTATATATAACTGTAAAATGTATAAACTTCATCTTTACAGTTATCCCGAATTTTGTAAAATAAATCAGTGTGATTGTTTTTGTGAATAAAATGGCAGATCAGGTTATATATAATTAGTTAAGAAAACAGGTTATGGAAAAATCAAGAAGAAAGTTTTTACAGCAGGCAGCATTTGCCGGAACTGGTCTCGTACTTGCAGATGTTTCAGGTTTGCTTGCCAGCGAAAAGAATAATAACAATAATGAAATTAAAAATGGTACTATGAATAAATTGATAAAATCAAAAGGTTATGCTGGAACAGATAAAGAAACACCTCTTCAATCTTGGGAATTCGAACGCAGAGTAATAGGGGATTATGATATTCTTATCGATATCAAATTCTCAGGGATATGTCATTCTGATATCCACACTATAAGAGATCACTGGGGACCACAGAAATATCCACAGGTGCCAGGTCATGAAATTGCAGGTTTGGTTGCTGCCGTGGGTAAAAAAGTAACCAAGTTTAAAGTAGGGGATAAGGCAGGTGTTGGCTGTATGGTGAACAGCTGTATGGAATGTACAAGCTGTAAAAATGGTGAAGAACATCACTGTGAAACTACAGGTATGGTAGGGACTTACGGTGCGCCAGATCCAACATCGCCAAGCGGAATTACACAAGGAGGATATTCAAATAATATTGTGGTTACGGAACATTTTGCTATCAAGATTCCTCAAAATATTGACCTGCAATATGCAGCACCATTATTGTGCGCGGGTATCACAACCTATTCGCCTATGATGAAAACAGGTATAAAAAAAGGGGATAAAGTTGGTGTTATCGGTATTGGAGGACTTGGACATCTTGCCGTGAAAATAGCAGCAGCAAAAGGTGCTGATGTTTATGCTTTCACAACTTCTGCTGATAAATTAAACGACATCAAATCATTCGGGGCTAAAGAGATAATCATTGTAGATGAAAAACAGGATCAGCTTAAACCGCTTTTTGGGAAATTGGATTATATGATTTCGACAGTTCCATACGCTTATGAGATGACAAATTACATATCGTGTGTTAAACCAAACGGATTTTTTACTCAGGTGGGAATGCCAATAAATGGTGAGTTGACAATCAATAATTTCAGTATGATATTCAACCGCGTTAATTTCAATGCTTCACTTATTGGAGGTATACCAGAAACTCAGGAAGTGATGGATTACTGCGCACTTAACAAAATTTATCCGCAGATTGAGATTATCAAAGCAGATCAAATTAATGAGGCTTGGGATAAAGTAGTAAATAAAAAAGCACGTTACCGTTATGTAATTGATGCTTCAACTTTTTAAAAAACAGAAAAAATGAAAGAAGAATTTAAAAATAAAGTGGCAGTCATCACTGGAGCTTCAATGGGAATGGGACTTGCAGCAGCTAAAGCATTTGCAGCAGCGGGGGCTCATGTAGCTTTGGTCGATATATTAGACGCCAGCGCACAGGCAGAAGAACTGAAAGCAGCAGGATATAAAGCTGAAGCATTTATCTGCGATGTAGCCGATGAAAAACAGGTAAAAGAAACTGTTGAGAAAATTGTAGCACAATTTGGGAGTATTGATTTTGCATTTAATAACGCAGGTATACAAGCACCTCCGCAAGAACTTGCAGATGTAAGCAATGAAATATACGACCGAGTTATGGACGTAAACTTAAAAGGTATTTGGAACTTTATGAAGTACGAATTGCAGCAGATGCGCAGACAAGGCAGCGGTGCTATAGTAAATAATTCTTCTTTAGGCGGATTGGTTGGTTTGCCAGAACGTGCTGTTTATCATGCCTCAAAACATGGGATTTTAGGTATGACAAAAAGTGCTGCGTTAGAATACGCTCCTCAGGGCATAAGAATCAATGCAGTTTGTCCTGGAATCATTGTAACGCCTATGGTAGAAGATATGCTGGTTGGTCAGGCAGAAGCGATGAATGCGATGATAGAGCAGCTTCCTATTAAGCGTTTAGGCAGGGCAGAAGAAATTGCTGATGTAGTGCTTTGGCTTTGCAGCAACGCATCTACTTATGTAATTGGGCAGGCTATTGCTGTAGATGGAGGTTACACTGTACAGTAATTTTTAATTATCAGAATTAAAAAGAAGTTTTTATGTATATTTCTGTGTAGAAAATTCAATGAAGAAGCCAGTTTTTTTTAAATTGGCTTCTTCATTGCAACTAATTGCTATTTTTTATCGATTTTCTCAAAAGTTAAAAAGTTTATAGAACCAGACTGCAGCGTTATTTCAAAACCATTTTTGGATGGAATGTTTTTTTTAATTTTAGTTTCTGTTACAATATTTTTTTCCAAAGTATTAATAGCGTCAAGTGATGGAGCTGTATAAATTATCTGGTTTTTCAATTCCATTTTTTCTAAATTTCCAAAACTAATTTTTGTTTTTACTGATTCATTTTCAGAAAGATTAATGACGGCAAGAGTTACTTCTTTTCTGTCATTAGAAATACTGGCAGCAGCATCAATAAGATTCATTTTATCTTTTGACGCCGGTGTATTGACAACAATATTGAGATTATTTTGCTGACTGTACTGCCTGTACGCCTTAAGCGGTGTATATACTGTTTGGTGATAAGAACCTTTTTCGGTAGTCATAATAGCTGCTAAAACATTAACAGTCTGAGCCCATGTTGCAAGCCCGATAATATCTGCATTTCTTTGAAACATATTTAGAAATTTTCCAACAGCTAAAGCCTGAGCCCAGTTGTATGGATATTCTAGATTATAAACACCAGTTCCTTTATTTGACTGCATATCCCAGATGCCCCATTCATCAATTGCCAGTTTCAAAGGTTCTGATCTTGGAGGGAAGCGATACCATACTGGAAAGTCCTGAACTTTTGCAGGCACAGTATTGAGCAGGGTTCTTATGCTGTCGAATTTTTCATTAAAACTATCAACACTCTGAAAAAGGGTCGAATATTTAGAATCCGATGGCATTGAATAAAAATGAACAGCAAGAAAGTCACAAACTGGATGCATTTCAGAAACTACTTTTTTGCTCCATTCTAAATCATCAGCATTTCCAACAAGTGTAATTTTGATAGAAGGATCCTGAAGTTTCATCAGCTTAATTATGTGCCAGCTGTCTTCAATATATTTATTCACATTCTGATGTTTACCGGCATCAGGTTCTGCATATTCCTCATTTCCTATACCCCAATATTTAACATTAAAGGGTTCTTGATAACCGTGTAAACGTCTTAAATTAGCCCAATAGGTATCTCCTGTCCCATTACAATATTCGACCCAGTCTGAAGCATCATTAGGTGAATCTGTTGACATATTTACTACCAAAAATGGTTCAGCTCCTATTTCACGGCAGTATTTCACAAATTCAGCTGTTCCAAAATGATTGTCCATTATTCCTCCCCAAATTAGATTTTTACGTTTTGGGCGGCTTTCCTTTGCACCAATGCCATCTTTCCAATGGTATATTTTAACAACCGTTCCTCCGGGATATCTTAAGAGAGGAGTTTTTAAATCTTGAACACTTTTAAGTACATCTTTTCTAAAGCCTTCTTCATTTGATAAAACTGATTTTTCATCATAAATACCTCCGTCAATAGATCTTCCCAGAAATTCAATAAACTGACCATAGAGTAACGGAGATATCTCATTTGGCTTTTGTTTTAAATCAACAAAAATTTCTGCATCTTTTTTATTTTGGGATGTGATGTTCAGCACAGAAAGCTGGAAACAAAAAAGTAATAAATAATATTTCATTTTTTTATTTGATTAAGGTATTCAGAGCTGTGGAATTCTTTTGCTTCAAAGCAAATAGATATTAAAATTAATAGATTTATACTTAATTCATTCGAAGGAATTTTTACACTAATTTTGGATAAAACCTTCGTATCTTGCGAAAATAAATTAAAATCTATAGCAAGGTTTATACTAAATTATCAATCTTGTATCAAATCTAAACACGAACCACAAAATATAAAAAAAATGAAATTTACTTTTATTATGCTGGGAACTATATTGTTGTCAGCGGGTCTTACGGCACAAATAAAACTTACATCGAAAAATATTGATGCCGTTATTAAGGAAATGACTATTGAAGAAAAAGCAAACATACTTGTTGGCTATTCTTTTGGAAAGTCGTACTGGGGTCTGCCTACCAATCCGGATCCAAATGCGGGTGCTATTGTCTTAGGTGCTGCTGGAAATACAGCCAAAATTGATCGGTTTGGAATCCCTCACACAGTATTTGCCGACGGACCTGCCGGTGTACATATTAATGCTGAAAGACCAAATGATACAAAGAAATATTATTGTTCCGGATTTCCTATTGGAACACTGCTTGCTTCTTCCTGGGATACTGATCTTGTATACAAAGTAGGAGCTGCAATGGGCAATGAAACCAAAGAATATGGTGTTGATGCGCTGCTTGGACCTGGAATGAACATCATGCGTAATCCGCTATGCGGGAGGAATTTTGAATATTATTCGGAAGATCCATTTGTGTCAGGTTTAATTGCTGCTGCTGTTGTAAATGGTATTCAAAGTAATGGAGTAGGAGTATCTGCAAAACATTTTGCAGCTAATAACCAAGAGGGAAACCGTACGTATAACAATGCCATTGTAAGCCAGCGTGTACTGAGAGAGCTGTATTTAAAAGGTTTTGAAATCATGGTAAAGAAAAGCCAGCCATGGACCATTATGAGCAGTTATAATTACATAAATGGAGTTTACACACAGGAAAGTAAAGATTTGTTGACTACCATTCTGCGTGATGAGTGGGGTTTCAAAAATATTGTAATTACAGACTGGACCAATACCCGAAATACAGCAGCACAGGTACATGCAGGAAATGATCTGCTGGCACCAGGTAACGCTGAGCAGATTAAACAGATTTCGGACGGTGTGAAAAATGGTTCTATAGCTATTGCAGATGTTGACCGAAACGTGAAACGAGTACTGGAATACATAGTCAAAACACCACGTTTTAATGGATATAAATTTTCGAATAATCCAGATTTAAAAGCGCATGCAGAAATCATCCGTAAAGCAGCTCCAGAAGGCATGGTTTTGCTGAAAAATGATGGTGATGTACTGCCTTTGGACAGTTCAAAGAAAAAAGTGGCTCTTTTTGGACATACTTCTTACGGTCTTTATGCCGGGGGTTCCGGTTCTGGCGACGTAAATAAACCTTATGTGGTAGATTTAGTAGAGGGACTAAAAAATGCAGGAATAGAAATTGACGAAACTCTAACTACCGTTTATAAAAAGTATCGTGATTATGCTATAAATGAAGCCGAAGCTGAAATGGGACCATTTTCATCATCGAGTTATTTTCCGCGCCCAAGGGTAAAAGAACCGCAGATGGGAGTTTTTACCTATACCTACGCAGCCGAAAGAAATGAATTTGCCATCGTTACAGTAGGAAGAAGTTCTGGTGAAGGAGGCGACCGTGCTTTTGAAGACTTTAATATTAATTCAGAAGAACTGGATATGCTAAAGCAGACGTATGAAGCTTTTCACAATAAAGGAAAAAAAGTAATTGTAATTTTAAATGTAGGAGGTGTAATTGAAACTGCCCCTATTCAGAAATATTCGGATGCAATACTGCTTGCATGGCAGCCAGGTATGGAAGCAGGGAACAGTATTGCTGACGTGCTTACAGGCAAAACATCTCCTTCAGGAAAACTTACTATGACATGGCCTGAAGCTTTGGCTGACGTTCCTTCGACTAAAAATTTCCCTAATGGTTTTACATGGAGGGATGAAATGTTTGGTAAGAAGGAGGAAATCAATAAACTTCCAAATTTAGGAGAAACTAAGTACGAAGAGGGATTAAATGTTGGCTATCGCTATTTCCAGACCGAAGGGAAAAAGACTGCATATCCTTTTGGTTTTGGAATGACTTATACACAATTTGAATACAGCGGCGCAGAGATAAAATTAAAAGGCGGAATCTACACTGCAACTGTAACTGTAAAAAATACAGGAAAACGTGCAGGCAGAGAAGCTGTTCAGCTGTATGTTTCTGCACCTAAAAGTAAACTTGTAAAACCTGTTTATGAACTCAAAGCATTTGGAAAAACAAAAGAGCTGCAGCCTGGAGAGAGTCAGAAGATCACAATGACATTCAGTAATTATGACTTAGCTTCCTATGACGAATCTCAGCAGTCATTTATTACTGATGAAGGTGTGTATACTGCCCGATTCGCCGCCTCTGTAGCCGACATCCGCCAGAATGTTGATTTCAAAGCAAAGGCTCAGATGGTTAAATGCCACGATGTATTGAAAATGAATTGATATATTGATTAATATCTATTTTTTATTAAAAATATTTTAAATATTCTAGAATGCATTACATAGAAAACATTAAAACCCGCCAAGGTGGGAAGGCCGTTAAACATATTTTATTTTCAATCTTATTGTTGGGTTTCTTTTCAATTGCGTCAGCTCAAGGATATAAAAATCCTGTAATTTCGGGCTTTTATCCAGATCCAAGTGTCTGCCGTGTTGGAGATGACTTTTATCTGGTTAACAGCAGTTTCGAATTTTTCCCTGGAGTGCCTATTTTTCATAGCCAAGATCTGGTTAACTGGAAACAGATCGGTCACTGTCTTACCCGTGAATCCCAGCTTCCGCTTCAAAAATCCGGAGTGTCAGGCGGGATATATGCGCCGACTATCCGTTATAATGATGGGACTTTTTATATGATCACAACGAATGTTTCAGATAAAGGCAATTTCATCGTTTACACTAAAGACCCAGCGGGGGAATGGTCAGACCCGGTATGGCTTGAACAAAAGGGGATAGATCCTTCGCTTTATTTCGAGGATGGACACTGCTATTTAACCTCAAATCCTGATAATATGATTTATCTTTCTGAGATCGATCCTAAAACAGGAAAGCAGCTTTCAGCTTCAAAAGCGATCTGGTCCGGTACTGGAGGACGCTATCCCGAGGCGCCTCATATTTATAAGAAAGATAACTGGTATTATCTGCTGATTTCAGAAGGGGGCACAGAATACGGGCATAAAGTTACTATATCAAGAAGCAGGAATATAGATGGTCCCTACGATTCTAATCCGGCCAATCCAATACTTACCCATTCCAATATGAATGCGCAGCTAAATCCTATTCAAGGTACGGGGCATGGCGATCTGGTACAGGCGGGTGATGGATCATGGTGGATGGTTTGTCTGGGTTTTAGACCTCAGTCAGGACTTAACCATATGCTTGGACGCGAGACATTTCTTGCCCCAGTGAGCTGGGATAAAGATGCATGGCCAGTTGTAAATGGAAACGGAACTATTAATTTGGATATGGCAGTGCCGACACTTCCCCAGAAAATTATAAAGGAGGAAACTGCGGAGAATAATTTCGGTACAAGTAAATTAGGGATGGAGTGGAATTTTCTGCGTAATCCAAAACAGGAAAATTATTCGCTTTCTGCAAAAAAAGGAGCACTGCGATTAAAGCCTGCTGCAATTACATTGGATCAAGCGGGTTCACCTACATTTGTTGGAAGGAGACAGCAGCATATTAATTTTACTGCTTCTGCAAGTGTTGAATTAGGTAATTCTGAGGTTGATGATCGAGCAGGAATCACTGTATATATGAATAACGCAGCACATTACGACCTCTTTGTAAAACAAAATAAAGATGGTAAAAAGCAGCTTGTACTCGAGTATCGAATGGGAAGTGTGCTGACTTCAGCGGCTACAGTAGATTTACCTGCAGGAAAGGTCAAGCTTCAGGTGAAAGGTGATAAAGATTTTTATCATTTTTCGTACTCCTTAGACGGATCTTCTTTTAACGCGCTTGGAAAAGCAGATGTTAAGTTTATAAGTTCGGAAACTGCTGGTGGATTCACGGGAATCTATTTAGGGCTTTTTGCGGTCACCAATAAGGAGAATTCAAAAGCATATGCAGATTTTTATGATTTTAAATACAGCTTTTAAGAAAAGAACTTTTTACGGTAAGTTTTTAAGCAGCCTCGGGAAATTACTAATTATTTAAATAACGTATGCAGAGTAAAAGACGTTAATTCTTCGGATTTAGCGTTTTTTTATTTCGTTTTGCTTTGAAAGTATTCATATCAAAATTCATTGATTATAAATTCTCGGAATTAACAGCTTAATTTTTTGTTGCAAAAATGACGGTGTATTTTAAAGTTTATAGCTGTAAAATTTCTTAACTGACTGCTATTACATAATTTTGCGACGAATGAAGTAATCAGCTTCTTATACTGTATTATGAGCAACACATTTTCTGACAGCAGCCAAATTGGAATTGTATCTACTTTCTCTGAGCTTGTACATACTGGTTTCAAGGGAGAAATGAATGCATTATGCTGGTATCGGAATTTAGATGGAGATTTTAATGAGATTGTAAAGAAGTTATCTTTAAAAGAAAATATAACCGAAGTTTCCCCTGAAGATCTAATCGTGCTACAGCTATCAGAAAAGGGGAATATAGCTAGGGAAACAATCTTAAATGATTTGCAGTTATTAACTGATTTTGGAGCTTCACCCTCTCTTAATTTACTGAAGTGTTATGAACGTGATGATGAATTTGATTTCATATCGACTGATGTTTATTCTTTTCATGTTGATCGTTCGCCCATTGCAACTGATACTTTTTTATGTACCTATCACGGAGCAGCAAGTGATATTATTTCTAATTCACAAGCACAGCAAAAAATTCTAATTCCAGAAATCCGAGCAAAGCTAAAAGAACTATATAATGGTCCATCGGAAGAATTTGATGACTTTTTAAAGGAAAATTATTTTGATTTGCATTATCAGTTAAATCCAGAAGCAGAACCCATTAATTTAGGTGTAATGAATCTTTGGCGACTGGCCGTAGATCATCCAAAACAGCAAGTACTGCCTTGCATTCATAGAGCACCAATAGAAAATGAAGGGGAGTATCGCTTGCTTTTGATTTGTTAAGGAGATTGTATAAGAAGCTGCAGATTACTAAAAATGAATTTTAGAAATCACCTCACTTTTATTTAGTATCATTCATTATTGCTGAAGATTTATTAATTTTTGAAAGCTGTAAAATCTTTAATTCTTAAATTTGACTTAAGACCTATGCATTCATGCAATGAAACAAAATCATTTAAGTTAATTTTATAAATGTACAAATGAGACTTATGAAATACCTAATTTCCTTCTGGTTCTTATTGACGGCAGGTTTTGGCTATTCCCAAAATTGGAGTACTAATTTTGAAGATGCTAAAATGAAAGCAGAAAAAGAAAATAAAAACATTTTGTTAGTTTTCTCTGGTTCAGATTGGTGCGGACCTTGCATGAGATTGGAAAAAGTAGTTTGGAAATCACAGGAATTCCAAACGGAAGCCGATAATAACTGGGTTATTTACAGAGCCGATTTTCCTAGAAAAAAAGTAAACCAACTTTCTTCGGAATTGGCGGAAAACAATAATAAACTAGCCGAAAAATACAATAAGCACGGTAGCTTTCCATTGGTTTTGCTTTTGGATAAAAAAGGAAAAATAATTGGTGCCACAGGTTTCAAAAATGCAACGGCATCTGAATATATTAAGCTCATCCATTCGTTCGAAAAATAGAAAAAAATGAAAGTTTTAATTGTTGAAGATGAGATAGGGATTGCCAATTTTCTAAGGCAGGGTTTAGAAGAGGAGGGCTATGAAGTCTTGGTCGCCCACGATGGAAAGTCGGGACTTGAATTAACCAAGAAACAAAAAGTAGATATCGTTTTACTGGATTGGATTTTGCCTCAAATGCTGGGTATTGATGTTTGCAAAGAAATCCGAAAAGAAGATTCAAAAACTCCTATTTTATTTTTAACGGCCAAAGATACTATTCAGGAAACCATTGAAGGTTTGAAAGCTGGTGCCAATGATTACATAAAAAAGCCATTTAGTTTTGATGAATTGGTAGAGCGTATCAGGATTCATTTTAGAAATGAAAATCAAAACGATGTGCTTTCCTTGGGCAGAATCAAAATAATGCTGTCCAAACATCAGGTTATTGTAAATGATCAGGAAGTTCCACTTACACAACGGGAGTACGAGTTGCTTGCTTATTTGATGAAGAACAAAGG
Source organism: Flavobacterium aquicola (assembly GCF_003385115.1). Lineage (GTDB taxonomy): Bacteria > Bacteroidota > Bacteroidia > Flavobacteriales > Flavobacteriaceae > Flavobacterium > Flavobacterium aquicola. The sequence continues at coordinate 50,562 of NZ_QUNI01000016.1, read as the reverse complement.
AAAAGTATGCACAAGAAATGAAATTATAAATGATGTTTGGGATATACATTTTGAATACGATACAGGCGTAATTGATGTTTTTATAAATGCCATTCGGAAGAAACTTAATTTGAATAAAGACGAAGATCTTATAAAAACCATTAGGGGCGTTGGATATATTGCAAACGACATAAATTAAATTGATGCTTTCATTCTCCTATAAAAATAGAATTGCTTTTAATTACATTCTCAGCACGGCACTATTGATTTCGGTGGTGTTTTGCACTATTTATGGAATCACTTTATACAGTATTAACAAACATATAAATGATGATATTTTAGAGGAATCAAGTGAATATTTGGAGCAGATAAAAATTGACAGCAATAATGCCTATCTGATTCAAGTGGATCAATGGAGAGAAAGTGATAATAATAGAGTCAATGTAAATCCGGTTTTTGTGCAGTTTTTTGACAATGACAATAAATTAATTGACAAATCACCCAATCTGAAAGGATTTCAGCTTAAACTCCATAAACCCGAAAAGGACAATCAATTTGTTGATACTTATTTGAATAAAAAACCAATTAGGCAGATTCAGATTCCGCTTTTTGATAAAAATAAAAAAATAGGATATCTTTTTGTAGCGATGTCTTTGGATGAGGCAACATTGATACTGACCAATCTCAGAAACACTCTTTTTATAGCCTTTCCATTAATTCTAGTGTTGTTGTTTTCTATTGCCAGATTGATTGCGGGACGCAGTATTAAACCTGTAACCTTGATCACTGAAACTTCCAGCAGAATCACCAAAGACAATCTGAAAGACAGAATAATTCTGCCTCAAAATAAGGATGAATTATTTGTGCTTTCTAAAACAATTAATGATTTATTAGACCGAATTGAAAATGCGGTCGAAAGAGAAAAACAATTCACCTCAGATGCTTCTCACGAGCTACGGACACCTTTGACCGTTTTGAAAGGAACGCTCGAAGTTTTGATACGAAAACCCAGAAACCAAGCCGAATATGAAGATAAAATTAATTTCAGCATTTCTGAAGTTAACCGTTTGAATAATTTGGTGGATCAATTGCTTTTATTGGCTCGGTTCGAAAATCAAAAACAAAGTTTACGCATTGAACAAATTTACCTGAATGCCATAATTTTGGACGCTCTTTCGTTATATTCAAGCAAAATAAATGATAAAAAACTAGAGGTTTTACACGATTTTTCAAAAGATTATTTTGTTACCTCAGATAACTATTTGGTGTCCACAATCATCAGTAATATAATTTCAAATGCTGTAAAATATTCTCATGAGAATGGGCAACTAGTGATAAATATCTCCAAAAGCGGTTCAAAAACAATTTGTTCTATATCTGATAATGGCATTGGGATTTCAGCAACCGATTTGGATAAAATTGTAAATCCATTTTTCAGATCAGATCCAACATTGCATCCAGAAATTAAAGGTTCCGGTTTAGGACTTTCCATTGTAGAAAGAATTACGCGATTATTAAATATCGAATTCAAAATTGAAAGTGAATTAAACAAAGGAACCACAGTAATTTTTGTTTTTGAGTAAAGCTGTAATTTGTAATTATTTGAATATCCTGCAAGATTTTTTTTAGCCTTGTAGGTATGAATACGAATTAGGAGATACCTACAAGGTCCGGAAAAAGACCTTGCAGGAACAGTTTTAAAAAAAAAAGATTTGCGCTTTATTAAGGAATCATTAGGCGAGTCTTAATTTGTTCTTAAGCATATTCTTATTTATTAGATGCACTTTTGTTTTGATATTAAAATTGATTTTGTCGCAGTTGATATAAAAAAAATCATATAACCATTAAATCTTATATAGTCATGAACGATGCACATTTACACATGGTAGTCAACCATTTTCCGATTATTGGAACCATTTTTGGATTTGGAATTTTAATAGCAGGTTTGGTTTTAAAGAATAAAACCCTGATAAATACTTCTTATGTATTATTTATTGTTAGCGCTGTTTTTGGCGCAATCAGTATGGGAACTGGAGAAGGAGCAGAGGAGTTGGTTGAAGACATGCCAAATATTGGAAAGCAAATCATTCACGAACACGAAGAGCTGGCCGAAAAATTAGCTGTTGTACTTTATGTTTTAGGAGCATTTTCACTTGCTGGATTGTATCTGAATTTTAAAATTCATGCTAAAGCAAAATTGCTTTCCTTCCTGATATTGGGAATTTCTGTCATCGGATTGTTTTTGGTTCAAAAAGTAGGAACTTCAGGTGGGGAAATTCGTCACACCGAAATAAGACCCAATGCCGATACAACGGTTAATGGTGCTGTAAAACAATCGGAAGAAAAGGAAGATTAAGGTTCTGATTTATGCTCCACAAAGGAGAGATAATACATATGCTAAAACAAAAAAAAATAGACTCTAAAGTGGTCTATTTTTTTATGATTTAAAGTTGAGTCTGATATGTTGCTAAGTTAAGTTTTTCTTGCCATTCTTTTTCTAAAAATAGATCTCGAAAAGGCGCGAAGACGCAAAGTTTTTAACGTATTACTTTGCGACTTCGCGTCTTTGTGAGATTGAAATCCAGTCTAACTTAATTTCTTTGTTGTCGAGTGGATAAAACCGATTTTCAATTTATCTGAATTTAATATTAAGGCTTACGATATCAGAAACCATATTAGTGGTTCTGGTATAATGACCATAGCGTAATTCTAAAGTGTTCCAATGTTTTACACCAAAGATACCTTCGGGAGGCGTGAATTTCATGCCCATTCCAAAAAAGCCACTGTCGAATTTTGATAAATCATAATTACTGGTATAAAACTCATCTGCCGAGGTATGCTCACCATAAGGCTTAAAATACTTGGTTCCGCTCTGGGTATAATACCTATAGAACGGACTCAGCGAAAATGCCTGTGTTAATTTTATAGGAATTTCAAGGTCGGCTGTATGAGAATTGATTCCCCAATCATCAGAATAATATCTGTAGTAAGCTCTTATAATAAAATTGTCTCCCAGAAAATAACTGGCTCTGATTCCCACTGGAGTTTTAAGCCTTGTATCCGGCATTTTTTCCTGATGCACGGAACCATCTTCAAAGTAAACACGATGGAAAGGAAGGCTTAAATATCCGTTCTGGCTGATAACATCCGCAACAAGCATTATTTGAAGCTCTTTGTTTATAATCTGGGAATAACTAAGGGTTCCCACAAAAGTATTTCGGTTTGCAGTGTCATAGCCTTCACTTCCATAGGTTCTGAGTTCAATTGGCTCGATTAGTTTTAACTGATCAATAAAGGTTTGGAACTTGGCAGTAAACTCACCATTTCTATCTTTTGTTTTTTGCGAAAAACTAAGGTTCGCACCAAAAGACTGGTAATCGAATTCGCTTGAAGAGGAAACACCTGCGCCAAAACTTCTCCCTTTTTCTATATTTTCTCTAAGATAGCCCAGAGAAGGATAAAAACGAATGTCAGAAGAGGATGCTGATGAATTGGCACTTAAATCGATCATGTCTGAAGATGCCGAAGTATAGTGATCAATACCCGCTTCAATATCAAAGGTGTGCTTGATTCCAGTTTGTCCGAACTTAACAAGTTTGACATCTATGGTATTGGCAATATCGGTAAGATGCTCGGAACCAATTCCTCCCGTAACGGCTGAATTATCTCCATCTTGTGTATAATAACTGGAAACTAAATTTACTTCCTCGACTTTTAATTTTCGGCTTTCGTAATTTGTTGAATCCTTAGCGACGTTTTGTGCTTTTAATTGGAACATTGCCAATAAAGCAAATCCTGATATGAATATTCTTTTCATATATGTGAAATTTATTTGTAATAGGTCATATATGGTATCGCCTTTTGTTTATAGGTGTTTGTTTGCAACAAACTTGTTATTAATGGCGATTTCATTTTTTATATTATCAAAAAATTAATTACAGCCACAGCCACCACCGCTTTTTCCTGAATTGGCTCCGGAAGCTCCTTCACGGTAGGATTGAAAACTGAGCTCAGTCTTTTCGATTTTTCTGTTGGAAAGTACCATCTCCGAATCGTTGATTTTTCCTTTCTGATATTCTTTCACAGGACTGCAGGAGGCAAATAGCATTGCTGATAAAACGATACCGCATGCAAGCAGGAGTCTTTTCTGATTAGGCTTTTTCATTTTAAACGGATGTTTTTTGAAGTGTAAATATTATTGTTATCATCTATTATAATACAATGTAAATTGGGTATTTGATCGATTAAAAATAAGCCTGCTTTAATTCCCATCACCGCTATTGGAGTTGCCATTGCATCGGCAAACTCGGCATTTGGCGCAATAATGGTGACACTTTTTATGCCTGATATGGGCAGTCCCGTTTTTGGATCTATCGTATGCGAATATTTTTTGCCGTTGATGGTTACATATTTTTCATAATTCCCCGATGTTGCTACCGCACTATTGGAAATTTCCATATAAGAGAACGGCTTATTGGGAGAAACAGGATCAGCCACACCGATCGTCCATTTTTTGTTATCGGGCTGTTGTCCCCACACGCAGAGGTCCCCGCTCGCATTAATAATTCCGCTCTTTACATTTTGTTTCAGAAGAATTTGTTTTGCCATTTCGGCCGCATATCCTTTTCCGATTCCGCCAAAGCCAATGCGCATGCCTTTTTCTTTTAAAAAAACGGTTGTGTTTTCTTTATCCAAAATGATATTTCTGTAATCGATAAGATGCACCATTTTTAAAGCCGTTTCACTGTCCGGAAGTTTGGTCATTGATTTATCAAAATTCCACAGACTTTTATCAATGCTTCCGTAGGAAATGTCAAAAGCACCCTGAGTGATTTTGGAAATGCCGATTGATCTTTCTATAAGATTAAAAACTTCCTCATCAACTTTTACGGGTTGAATGCCCGCATTTGCATTGATAAGGTTTGTCTGGCTGTCATCGCTGTATGTTGTTAGAAGTTTTTCAATTCTTCGGATTTCCGCTATGGCAAGCTCAATATGTGCATTGGCAGTCTTTTCATCAACCGCGACAACGGTGATGGTAAAGATGTTTCCCATAAGTTTCAGGGACTGTGAATATTTTTGTTCTTTGATCATATTATTTTCTACTGTCACAAATTGCTTTAATCTCGGCAGTCCATTCCTCAGGACTGTTTTGAGGTTTTCCGTGCCATGTTTTAATTACTTTTCCCTCGGAGTCAAGCAGCAGTGTAAGCGGAAAGTTTCCTTCTTTGTTATATATGTCAGCTAGCTGTTCATTTTGCTTAATCTGTTCAGGAGTGCCTATATTTTTCTTTTTTCGCGGAAAATCAGCATTGACAAGTACTAAGTTTTGGTTTGCCATTTTTGTAAAGACTTCGCTTTGGATATAATCCCTGTGCAATACAATACAAGGTCCGCACCAGTCCGATCCGGAGAAGTTTAATAATATTAGTTCGTTTTTTTCCTTTGCAGTTTTTTTTGCAATAGTAAAGTCGGGTTCCCAATTTATCGTGGGAAGAAAAGTTAAGAAAAGGAACAGTGTAAGGACTTTCATCGTGAGTGTTTTTAGCTATACGAAATAACGAATTATAGCTGGTCTTATTTTTTTTCTCAGCTTAAGATTTAATTAATTTTAAAATCGGACAAAAAGGTTCATACGCATATTCAATAAATTTACAGCCAGAAGATTAAAACTATTCTGATAAGAAATCTGAAGTGAATAATTTGTTTCAAAAGTCAATCGGGAGATAGTAAAATGTCATTAAGTTAAGGATTTCTCACTATTTTTTTTAAAATATAATTTTCGCAAAGGCGCTAAGACGCAAAGAAATCCGATCCCAACTTTGCGCCTTCGCGTCTTTGCGAGAGTGAATAAAAGCTCAGCATAAAGGTATTGCTAGATTGGGAAAAGAAAGGATTAATTAAAATTGAAAATCTAAAATATTCGATGAATACAACTGAACAAGAATTAAAAGGACTAAGTTTTGACGAAGTAGTTGAAAACAGAAAAAAATTTGGAATCAATAGGAATGATTATAAAAAAGAGAACCGGTTTTTAGCTTTTCTAAAAACTGTGTTTGCAGAACCAATGGTAGTTTTATTGCTTATTGCCTCAGCCATTTATTTTATCAACAGTCAATACAATGATGCTGTTTTTCTTTCGGTTTCAATTTTATTAATTGTTGCCATATCACTTTATCAGGAAAAAAGAAGCCAAAATGCATTGGCAAAATTACAGGAATTCACCGAACCTTTGTGCAAAGTGATTCGTGAGGGACAACAGCAGGATATAAAAACGCATGATATTGTGGTTGGAGACTTAGTTGTTATTGAAGAAGGCTGTATGGTTCCCGCTGACGGTTTTATCATTCGTTCGAATGATTTTTCAGTGAATGAGTCGATACTGACCGGTGAATCGATGTCTGTTTTCAAGGATAGAAAAAAGGATGATAATAAAGTTTTTTCAGGTACAACCGTTGTCAGCGGATTGGCTGTCATTGAAGTAACTGAGGTTGGCAGTCAGACGAGTTTAGGTAAAATTGGAAGCAGTCTGGAAGCTATTGCAGAGGAAAAAACACCATTGGAAATTCAGATTGGGAATTTTATAAAAAAAATGGTTTTTGCCGGAGCTTTGATGTTTATTTTGGTTTGGTGTATCAACTATATAAAACTTGGAAATGTTCTTGGAAGCCTTTTGCTTGCACTAACTTTAGCGATGAGTATATTGCCCGAAGAGATTCCGGTTGCGTTCACGACATTTATGGCTTTGGGATCGCGCAGACTGATGAAGTTGGGAATTATTGTCAAACAAATGAAAACGGTCGAAACATTAGGCAGTGCAACAGTAATCTGTACCGATAAAACAGGAACGATTACTCAGAATAAAATGGAACTGGCCAGACTTTATGTGCCTTCAGGCTCAGAAGTAGCGGTAGATACTTTCAGTGAATTAAAAGAAACCGAAGAACTCCTTACAATTGCGATGTGGGCAAGTGAGCCAATCGCTTTTGATCCAATGGAAATTGCCCTGCATAATGCGTATAAAAAATTTGCCCATAAAGATTTAAGAATCAATTTTAAAATGATTCACGAATATCCTTTATCTGGTACACCGCCAATGATGACCCATCTGTTTGAAGATGCTAATGGCAGTCGTATAATTGCAACAAAAGGCGCACCTGAAGCTATTTTTGAAGTTTGTCATCTTTCAAAAGAAGAAAAAGAAACGGTAACATTGGCTATGGAAAAACTAATGAGTAAAGGTTACCGAGTTCTTGGCGTTGCAAAAGGGAATCTGCAGGGTAATAATTTCCCCGAAACACAGCAGGAAATTCCATTTATATTCAAAGGTTTAGTTGCTTTTTATGATCCGCCAAAAGACAATTTTAAAGAGGTTTTACAGTCTTTTTATGCAGCAGGAATAGGGGTGAAAATTATTACCGGTGATAATGCGAGTACCACAAATGCTATTGCCGAGGAAATTAACTTTTTTGGTTCCGATAAAGCGATTACAGGACAAGAACTCATGAAACTGAGCGATACTGAACTGCAAAGCAAAGTAATGAACATTAATGTATTTAGCAGAATGTTTCCCGAAGCCAAATTACGTATTGTGAATGCCTTAAAAGCGAATGGACAAATCGTAGCTATGACGGGAGACGGTGTTAATGATGGGCCTTCGCTTAAGTCAGCGCACATAGGTATTGCAATGGGAACAAAAGGAACGGCAATAGCCAAAGATGCAGCGTCTCTGATTCTTGTAGAAGATGATCTTTCTAAAATGGTGGATGCGGTTGCTATGGGAAGAAAGATTTATACCAATTTGAAAAAAGCGATTCAATATATCATTTCGATACACATTCCTATAATCCTGATTGTTTTCCTTCCGCTTGCTTTGGGATGGATTTATCCTAATATATTCAGTCCGCTTCATGTGATTTTACTCGAACTTGTTATGGGACCAACCTGCTCCATAATATACGAAAACGAACCTGCTGAGGCCGATACGATGAGAAGAGCACCAAGACAAATGACTTCGACATTTTTTAATATAAAAGAACTTATAGTAAGTGTTTTACAAGGGATTGCTATAACCTTAGGAGTATTGCTGATATATCAATGGTCAGTGCATAATCAATGGAATGAAAACAGCACCCGAAGCATGGTCTTTCTGACTTTAATGACAGCCAATGTTGTGCTTACGCTGGTGAATAGGTCTTTTTATTATTCCTTATTGGTGACACTTCGATACAAAAATGTTTTGATTCCAATCATTGTAGGTATTACAGTGTTTTTGGTCACATTATTGTTTGCGATTCCCTATTTACGTTCCTTATTTAGTTTTGAACCAATCACAATTTTTCAATTAATTTCATGTGTTTCAATAGGTTCATTATCAGTGTTATGGTTTGAATGGGTAAAATACTTTAGAAGAAGAAAAAGAAGTTAGATTTGCATTTCTGTAAACTTTACCAATTGTTGCATACAGTATCTAAAGAATTAGCTTGTAATCTATAAGCAATAAATAAAAAAAAGGTTTGTATGTATTTTTAAAATTATGCTTAAAATATTACAAAATAGTGTGACACTTCCTAAAATTTAAATTTTCCGGGAGATGTGCCAAAATGTTTCTTAAACGCAGTGGAAAAATGCTGTACATGTTCATATCCAAGTATATAGGCCACTTCGGTAATATTGCTATTGCCATCACTAAGTAATTTAAAGGCATGATCCATCCTTAGCCCCCGTATGTATTCAAAAACACTTTTTTGATACATCGCTTTAAATCCTGTTTTTAATTTAAAAGAATTGAGTCCGCAAAGGCTTGCGAGTGAATCCAGTGTTAATGGTTCAAGATAATGAATGTCAATATAGTTTTTTAATTCGTGTATTTTATGCTTGTCTATTTCTTTAACTCCCAGTTCATAAGCATAATTTTGCTCGGCCATAATTTCACTAAACTGCAGCATCATAAGTTCGCTCATTAGCCCTTGAAGATAAAGTGTTTTTAGGCTTCCTGTAAACTCAGTCGTTCGTATCTGGTGCAGAATAGAAAACATTTTTGGAGTAAGCCTATAGGCATTTTTAGATAAACTAAAAGACTGTTTTCTTTCTATCTTATTTGCAATATCTTCCATCCAGTTGTCGCTGGGATGAATCAGATCCTGAAAAAATCTTTTGTTTATTCCTATAGACACACTGTCAATATTCTGATTGCCTGTAACTCTATGCTCGTTGTCATCTGGTGCATAAATTAATGTACAGCTTTTTGAAGTATTTACAATAGGTTTATCAATGCCTTGATAAGAAGAATTTACCTGTCCGTCAATTATAAAAGTAAGTACAACATCTTCCATTCGCTTAAAAGGAGAAGTTTCTGCGGTTTCGTGCAGAATAACATTTTCCATAAAACTGGATTGATTACTCGTGATTTTTATGTTGGGCAGGTTAATAATCTGTGAATTATAAATCCTGTCAAATTGTTTTTGCTCGTTTTGCATGACAATGTAATTAATACGGTTTGCGTATTTTAAAATACTTTATGCGTAACTGCTCGTTTAATTGAAGACCTACTTTTGCAAAAGTAAATATCGCAGCTGGCTATTGGTGTATAACTGCTTAAAAATGCAGCAATGCTTAGTTTATTTTTTTACAAAAATACATAAAAACAACAATGTTTCATGCTGGGTATTTATATTCAGTACATTACATTAATTAAAAGTTATGGCAGAATATCTTAATCTGCTGTATCTGATCCGAAAACAAATTCTATGGAAAATCATTTAACTCTAGGTGCGGCAGCCTTAAGAAAGGCGGCGCTTAATGAGGAAGCAAAAATATATATATTAGATAATGAATTATTATTCAATGTATTTAAAAAAGCTGCCAATCGATATATAGGCGGTGATACGCTGGAAGAAACAATTCCCAAAGTTCTTAAAGAAAATAAAGACGGCCATAAATGTTCAATCGAATTTATGGGAGAGAATGCCAAAACGGAGATGGAAGCCTTAGCAGCAACAGATGAGTTTATAAAAATTTGTGAGACTATTAAAGGGAATGAATTTAACGCATCTATTTCACTCGATCTGTCTCACATTGGGTTGAATATTTCACGTGAACTTGCATTGGATAATTTAAGACAAATTTGTAAATCAGCAGGAAATAATGAAGTTATTATAAGTGCGGAAGGCGTAAATATGACAGACAGCATTATTGATACCTATAAAGAGGCTTCAAAAAATCATAATAATTTAGGCATAACTCTTCAGGCATATCTTCACCGATCAAAAGATGATTTTGCTGATTTACTTAATTATCCAGGAAGAATAAGAATTGTTAAAGGAGCATTTGAAACTCCGGCAGGATATTCTATTCCGAGAAGTACTGAATTAAATGATATCTATCTTGATTATATAGACACTTTACTGTTTAGACGGCATAGATGTTCGATTGCTACCCATCATGATATAATACAGCAGGAAGCAAAAAAATTGGTGAATTTATATGCATCTCATAAAAGCTGTTATGAATTTGAAAGCCTTTATGGCATACAGCAGGAGCAGTTAGCGGTGCTTAAAGAGGAAGGGTATATGACAAAAGTATATTTTGTCTATGGAAGGGAATGGTACCTTTATGTATGCAACAGAATTGCTGAATATCCAATGAATATTTTCACAGCTTTGGCCGATATCAGTCAATAACACTTAATTACAAATTCTAAATTAATGCAGCTATGCAAAAACAAAATATACTAAACTTTATCATCCTTATTTTATTTTCTGCAGCCCTTGGATGTGACTCTGATGATTCGGATAAAGAGACTCCAGCTCCTGATGGGAAATGGCAGGCAGTGGTTTACAATATTCAAAACTCAAAGCTTCCGGATAATCAGGTAACAGCTATTGAAGCAGCTAAGGAGGGGGTAATGTGGATAGGTACAGCAAAAGGTCTTGTGAAAATTAACGGCACAGAATGGACTGTTTTTAATACAGCAAATTCTCTGTTGCCTTCAGATCATATACGTGCACTAGCTTTGGAAGCGAATGGTAAGCTCTGGATTGGAACAGATAGGGGTTTGCTGTCTTATGATGGTTCAAAATGGAATCTTTATACTACTGCTAACAGTGTAATTACCGACGACAGTATATTTTGCATAAGCTATGATGATAAAAACAAACGCATTTGGGTGGCAACCGAAAATGAGCTTATTAAAATTGACAGCGTAACAGGCTTGTGGGAACGATTTGGCGGTTTTGAAGACAACCTGATACTTTCGATGGATGTGGCACCTGATGGCAAAATATGGATGGGATTATTCAATCACTTTGCATTTAGAGGACGCATTGTAAAATTTGATGGACAATTTGCAGAAACCTTTCAGTTGGATCATTTAGGCTATCCTTCAACATTCCCATACAGTTTATCCGTAAGCAGTAATAATGTAGTTTCTGCTGTGCTTACTGGAACATCTGTAAAAGCATTGATTCGAATAGAAGCCAGTGCTATTAGAGAACTGCCTTTGCCGCAAGACCTTACAGGGATTAAATCACTCCATCAGGATGGTCAGAATTTATGGATCGGTGGCAGTACTCTTGCCGTATATAACGGACAGGCTGTTGAATTGATAACCATCCCTATAGACGATTCGACAATTACTGTCATAGCATCTGGAAAAAATAACAGTAAATGGTTAGGGACTGTAAATAAAGGACTGGTTATTTTAAGGAAAAACTAATTAGGATAAATATTTAACCAAAAGAGAATTGTTTATAAATTTAATCACTGGCGAATTTTATACATAAACGGCCGAAAGAAATAATGGCGATATTGCATTTGCCATCATAGTTACTTCTGATAAATTTTGGAGGTCAATAGAGCAAGATAAGTTGACTTTTAAAAAGATATTATTGTCACGGAGTATACTGAGCAGAAAAAAAGCATAGCTTGCTAAGGAAAAATCGACTCTGTGATGCTAGTGCAAAATAGAACAATAAAATAGTATTCACTTAAAAACATATAAAATATTAGGATGACAAAAATGAGAAACCTTATGATACTGGTAGCCGGGCCTTACCGTTCAGGCACCAATGATGATCCGGTGCTGATTGACGCTAATGTAAAAGCGATGACCGATACCGCTTTAGCTCTTTATAACAAAGGACATCTTCCTGTATTGGGTGAGTGGTTTGCACTGCCGTTGATTGAGGCTGCAGGCTCAAAAGAAATAGGGGATGCCGTTTTCAATCAGATCTTTCATCCGGTTGCCATCCAGCTGATAAATCATTGCGATGGTGTACTGCGAATTGGCGGGCCGTCAGCAGGAGCTGATGAAATGGTGGAAACAGGTTTAGCTTACGGCAAAACGATCTACAGAAATCTGGAGGAGATTCCTGAATTTAAGGATGAAGTCTAAACTAAATAGAGATTAAGTAAAAAAAAAACCTTAAACGATTGACATTTAAGGTTTTTTATAATAACAGGAATTGAATTGATAAACACAGGTTGTTAATTTGATAAATTTTTTAAACAATCTAATTAAAGACCTTGTATTTTATTTAATGTTTACTTGTTTTTGTTTTTTAATGTCAGGTCAAATACAAACCAAGCGAAGGAAACAATGCCTATTGCAAAGAGAACATCTCCAAAGGTACGCAGCCATTTTAAAGTAATCATGGCTGGGTCTTGCATTAATTCAGCGGAACGAGCATACCACATTCCTTTTTCGATACTTTCAATGGCTTGCCAAATACCAATTGGAAGTAAACTCATTGTTGCCATTAAAAACAGACCAATATTAAGTGACCAGAAAGTGGTTTTAATCAGCTTGTTATTCCACGAGATATTTCTATACAAACTTCTTAACACAAATAACATCAAACCAATTCCCAGCATTCCATACACTCCAAACAATGCGGTATGACCATGAAGAGGAGTAGTATTTAGTCCTTGAACATAATACAAAGCTATGGGTGGATTAATGATAAACCCGAATATTCCGGCTCCAAGGAAATTCCAAAAAGATACGGCAAGCATGAAATAAATAGGCCATTTATAATCATCAACCCAGGCTGTTGCTTTAGAAAGTTTATAGTTGTGATACGCTTCATATCCGATAAGAGTTAACGGTACTACTTCCAAGGCGCTAAACGTAGCTCCCAAAGCCATAACGGCACTGGGTGTTCCCGAAAAATACAGATGGTGAAATGTACCTAAAATTCCTCCAGCCAGAAAGACTATCGTGCTAAACAATACATTCAATGTGGCTGTTTTTGTTTTCAATAAGCCTAAACGAACAAAAAGGAAAGCAATTACAACTGTAGCAAATACTTCAAAGAATCCTTCTACCCACAAGTGAACTACCCACCATCTCCAATATTCAGCAATGGCAAGATTGGTTTGTCTTCCCCACATTAATCCAGCAGAATAGAAAAGTGCAATCGCAGAACATGAAATTAGAAAAAGAATGATAAGATTTTTTTCTTCTGTTTTTCTTTTTAAAACAGGAAGGAGAGGGCGAACCATTAAAGCCAGCCACAAGAAAAGTCCAACCAGCAAAAAGATCTGCCAAAAACGGCCTAGATCGACATATTCATAACCTTGATGTCCAAACCAAAAATTTTGAACCAAGTTTAGTTTTTGCATTACTCCAAACCATTGACCGATCATGGATCCAACCACAATTATGAGTAAGGCTATGAACAAAAAGTTGATTCCAAAACATTGAAATTTAGGATCTTTTCCCGAAACTGCAGGGGCGATATACAATCCTGTTGCAAGCCAGGCTGTGGCTATCCATAAAATAGCCAATTGGGTGTGCCAAGTCCTAGTTACGGCATAAGGCAGAAATTTGTCTATTGGAATGCCATACAAACCATTTCCTTCTACACCATAATGGGCAGTTACAATTCCCAACAGCACTTGTAAAATCATAAGTAAACTTACCACCCAGAAATATTTTTTCACCAAATACATTGATGGTGTCATGCCTTGTTTTAAGAGCGGATCTGATTTTGGTATTGGCAGACTTTCCCCTTCACCGGATTTTGCATGATAAAAAACCAATAATCCAATGCATAGTATGAGGGTTATAATACTGACACCCGACCAAGCCATTAAATCGGTGGTGGCTTTGTTTCCTACTAAGTCATCTGCCGGCCAGTTGTGCGTGTATGAAATATCAGAATTAGGTCGTTCTGTAACTGTTGCCCAAGTTGCCCAAAAGAAAAATGCATTCATTTTTTGCATTTTAGTTAAGTCTGTGATGGCATTTTTTGGAATCGCATAGTCATTTCTCAATTTGTCAAATTCGGGAGAATTCGTAAACAAACCTTCATAATAATGACTTAAATATTGAATGGCCAAAATCCTATTTTCAGAAATAGTTATTGCTTTTGTTTTTTCATCGTATCTATTGGTTCTTAAATCGGCCTGCAGACGTATTTTTAGAGCAGCTTGCTTTTCCTTATCCAATGCATCAAAATCTTTATTGAAATCTTTTTGCGCATAGCGATTCAATATAAAAACAGCTTCTCTATGAAGCCAGTCGGCTGTCCAATCTGGGGCTACATAAGCACCATGCCCCCAGATGGTTCCTACTTCTTGGCCTCCCATACTTTGCCAGACATTTTGACCATCTTTAATCTCTTGACCGGTAAAAATGATTTCGTTGTTTTCTGAAATTATTTTTTCGGGAATGGGCGGTGACTGCTGGTAAATTTCATAGCCATAATACCCTAAAACTCCAAAGGAAAAGATCGCTACCAATAACAATCCAATCCATAATTTTTTTTCTTGACTCATAATTTCTAATTAGTTTTTTTGTGACAATTCTTTTTCCAATTCTAACGCTCTGGGAAACAAAATATTATTCTCCAAATGAATGTGAAGGTGTAAATCCTGTTCAAATTCCTTAAGTAATGCAATTGTTACTCTATAAGTATTGCAGGCATCTTCAGGCGGTGTGTAATTATTGCTTAATGTTTCAATTTTTCTAAATCGGTCACCCTCCGTGGTGTGTTCGTCCATCATCATTTGAATAGGGTTTTGTACGCTGCCAGACTGTGGTGTCTCCCATTTGGAGTTTTCTTGTTTTGCCTGAACCATTTTGCGTACCCTGGGGAACACAATAAGTTCTTCTTTTTTCATGTGTTTTGCCAGCTCACCGGCAGTAGCGTTGAAATGTTCGCTGATTTCAAGCAGTTCAGGGTGACGTTCTCCGTGAACTCTGCATATTTTATCTAGGTAGGGTTTTATTTCCAGCGTTTTTTCTTCCACATAACGGTGATGTCTTTTCTCTATATAATCAGCCAATAAATCTATAGGCCAAGATTTATAATCGATTGTATTCTCTACATTGGATTGTATGAGTGCATTCAAATCTGAAACAACTAATTTGTCATCAATTTTTTTTGCCTCACAAGCATCATTAATGGTTCTGTTGCCTTGACAGCAAAAGTCAATGCCGTATTTTTTAAATATTGATACAGTTCGGTAGTCTTTTGCTACTAATTCGCCTATAATTTGGTTTTCTTGAATATTCATTTTTTTATAATTTAAAGTTTTGTATTAATATGTTCTATTTTAGAATAATATTGGATAAAAATATCCACTATTATTTTAATTTTTTTTTTATCGTTTTAAAAAAGTTAATTTTTTTTCATGATCCATAGCCAATGTTTTTACACTAGTTGTTTCTAACATTTTTTTAAGTTCATCCCTAACGAGTTTAAATTGATTATGCACAGGACAAGGCTTTTTTTCGTCACATTTTTTTAACCCTAAACCACAGCCATTGTAAATTGAATCTCCATCAATTGCAAAAACTATTGCACTCAGCTTTATCTTTTCCATTCTTTGTATATCCATTGAAAAGCCTCCTGTAGGGCCTTTGTCGGAGTTTATGATAAAACTTCGACAGAGGTGCTGCAATATTTTTGAAGTATAAGCAGTTGGCGATTCTATTGCTTCTGAAATTTCTTTCAAGCCCGCTTTTCTCCCAGTCAAAGATTGTTCGGCAATGTAGATCGATGCCTTGATACCGTATTCGCAAGCTTTTGAAAACATTTATTCTTTTTTACAGCACAAAGGTAAGTATTTATTTTTAATAGTGGATAAATTTATCCACTATTAATTTGTTGTAATGAAAATCTGGTCGTTTTAATCAGTCTGTACACGTATTCAAGACTTTTATAAAATAAGAAAAGATTAGTGTTACTGTTTGTTATTGAGGTATTTCCGAGTAACAATTTTTAATTGAGTTTTTCATAATTCTGATTTTTCTTCATTAAATAAACTACAATATTGTTAATTTTTATTACTTGTACTAAAAATATCAAAACCTGAAGATATCATCCAATTCGATAATCTGCTTTCCTGACTGTAAAATTTTGGGAGCCTTCGCTAATTTTTCTGCAAGTACAGAAGTAGGTATCGGCTTAAATTTACGGACTATGCCTAATGAATTTAGAAATTTTAGTACCGATGCACTTAAACGTTCACCCATTCGGTTTGTATCCTTTCGAAGAAGTAAACCAGGTCTGAAAACAATATAGGAATCAAAAGCAAGGCTTGCAATCTTGTCTTCCAATTCTCCCTTTATTTTAGAGTAAAATACTTTGCTTGTCGATGAAGCACCGTAAGCCGAAAGTAAAACTGCTTTCGAAATGCCATTGGTCTTTGCTATTTCAGCAAATTTCAACGGAATTTCATAATCAATGTGCCGCTGATTTTCTTTTGAACCTGCCACTTTTAGCGTAGTTCCCAAACAGGAAAATAAAACATCTCCATTGATTAATTCTGAAACTTCTTCCAGTTTGTCAAAATCGGTTAAAACTTCGGTCAATTGAGAGTGCTTCATTCCACTATAGCGGCGAACAAATAATACCACTTCTTTATAATCCGAATCCTGCAGCAGAATATTTACAAGGTCTTTTCCTGTAGCACCCGTGGCACCAATGACTAATGCTTTCATACTATTGTTTTTTAGTGGTTAATAAAAATAAGCATTTTTTGCAATCCAATGGTTTTTGATAATAGGAATAAATTGTTAGCCATATTTCAAGCTTTATTTACAAGAAATATTTGTTTTGATGTAAAAGTTTTAAGAGCTGAAAATCATTTATTTGTATTAACACAAAGAATTCGATTTAGTGCGAATAACAAAAAAAGTCTTGAAAAATTAAGGTTTTTTTGAGTTGGAATAAGTAGAATTTAGTGACTTCTATGGGAGGCAGAGGTTAACCATTATGCACGCTGCACACCCAACAGTTTACAATTAATTTTTATATTTGAGGAATTAAAATACTAAAATGAGCGAAAATACTAAACCGTATGCCTTAATAACCGGTGCCAGCAAAGGCATTGGAAAATCGATTGCTTATGAATTGGCCAAACAGGGGTATCCATTATTGCTGGTTGCAAGAAGTGACAAGGAGTTAAAAGTGCTATCTGATGACCTTCAGGTTCAATACGGAATCAATGCTCCTTTTTTATCGATTGATCTTTCGACAAACGATGCATCACTAAAAGTAACCGATTGGATAAAAACCAATAATTATCGAGTTGGCTTTTTAGTAAACAATGCCGGTTATGGAGTTTGGGGTGATTTTAGTAATTCTTCTCTAACCGATCAGCTTGGGATGATGCAGCTTAATATGAATGTAGTTGTAGAACTTTCGCATTTATTAATCCCCATACTTTCACAGGAAAAACAAGCCTTCATTTTAAATATATCGAGTACTGCTGCCTACCAGGCTGTACCTACGCTGGCTGTTTATTCCGCTACAAAGGCTTTTGTCTTATCATTTACCCGTGCCCTGCGTTTTGAACTTGCCCAGACTTCAATATCTGTAACCTGTTTTAGTCCGGGTCCCGTTAATACTGGTTTTGCTTCAAGAGCTGGTTTAGATGCTCTTGGTAAAATGGCTCAAAAGTTCAATATGCAGCCAGACGAAGTTGCAAAATTGGCAGTAAAAGCCATGTTTAGCAAAAAATCAGAAGTTATTCCGGGGTTTACAAATATCATTTCGGTTTACGCCAACCGCATACTGCCAAAGGCTTTCATCGAAAAAACTGCAGCCGGGATTTATAAAATTTAATTTTTTTTTCAAAAAAATAAAAAAAATATTCTTTGCGAAAGGAAAATTATATTACTTTTGCTTAAAGTTCTACTAATTCGATAGAGTATGTATAATAAAAGAAAAATATTTGGTTTTACTAAAAGCGGAATGCACGCAAAGATGCGGATGCGCTGTTGTTGCTGTTGCAGCTGCTAATCCCTTAGATAAAATTACAAACACATTATTTCATTTATTAAATCTATTTATCATGATATCTTCTTATAAAAAATTTACACTTACAGAACAATTAACTGATGAGCAAATTGCCTTTTTTAACCAACATGGCTTCATCCATTTCAAAAAATTTATAAATCCCGAAACTGTTACATCTATTATTGATGCTTCGAAAGAAGTAGAGCAAAAATGGATTGACAATAACCTTGAAAAAGTAAATGGCGTTCCAATTAAATACGGAAAAGATTTAGATGGTTCTCCTATTGTACAGCGTTTTGCTTTTATCAATCAGCATCATCAAACCTTAAGCGGTCTTTTACTTGATCCAAGATTGGATGGTTTATTGCCATTGGCAGGCGAGGGAGCAAGATTAGGCACCGAAGAAAAAGACGGAATGGTTTTCAATCATTATATCAATGGACCAGAAAGTAAGTTTGCCAAAATGGGCTGGCATACAGATGGTTTGAGAGATATTTTTTATGGTGCAAAATTAAACCCGATGCTAAATGTAGGTATTCACTTAAGTACTTTAAAACCCGAAAATGGTGGTCTTAAAATCATTCCGGGGACTCACAAGCAGAGTCTTTATCAAATGCTTTTTCGTAAAAAATACTTTTTAGATCATAATGCCGACCCAGAGGAAATTGCTATCAATCCAGAAGCTGGAGATTTAACCATTCACGATGGCCGTTTGTGGCACAGGGTTGCAGAATCATCTATTCGTGGTGAAGAAAGCAGAAGGAGAGTGATTTATATTCCAATTATAGCAGGAAAATATGCTCCTAAAAATGAGAATAGTCCAACGGTTTTCTATCAGCGTTTTGCTGGAATTGTTAAGTAATCATGTTGTTTATCATCGCATATAGTTATCTGGTTAGATCAGGTAAACTAAAAGGTACCACAGATTTTCTTAAAAATACGCAAAGAAAAATAAAGCTGAAAATTACAAAACTAGAATTGGGTTATTAATGGGAACAGAAACACAGACTGCAGATTATAGTGCAATTGTACAAAGGACATTCTCAGATCGTAAGCGGACTAATATTTTAAAAAGAGCAGAACAGTTAACGATTGTATTTTTACTTCCAAAGGTGCCTAAATTCATTTCGCCCAACGTACTCACTTTGCTAGGTACATTGGGTTCGGGATTGGTTTTTTTAGGTTTTGTTTTAGGAACTTATGTAGCAAATTGGTATCTGCTTTTGGGTATTATCGGTTTGGCTGTAAATTGGTTAGGTGATTCTTTAGATGGAAGACTGGCTTATTACAGAAATATTCCGCGACGCTGGTATGGTTTTGCACTCGATATTATTGCCGATTGGATTGGTATTGTATTCATAGGTTTTGGCTACTATATTTATGCTAAAAACGGCACAAAAATGATAGCTTTTGCTTTTGTTGCATTGTATGGCTGGTCGATCATCATCAGTCAACTGCGTTACAAAATTACAAATGAATACAGTATCGATTCCGGCTTTGTTGGTCCAACAGAACTTCGATTTATTATTGCTTTAATTCTGATTTTAGAAGTTGTTTTTCATGGATCAATTACCTATTTGGCTGGCTTAATAACAGTTTTATTACTGATAATCAATATTGCTGACAGCATAAAACTTTTAAAATTGGGTGATATAAGAGATCAAAACCCAGACCGTTATGCCTAGGAAAAAGTCCATTTACACTTTTCTGCAGGCACAAGTTGCTGCATTTTTAGGCGGAGTTACCGATTATGGTTTAATGATTGTATTTACAGAAGTAGTTAAACTGCATTTTACCTTTTCTATTTTAATCTCCGGAACTGTTGGCGCAGTTATCAATTTCAGCATCAATAGATTTTGGGTATTTAAAAATCAATCGGGTTATAGCAGCCACATCAATAGTCAGCTTTTTAAGTTCGCGCTGGTGGTATTAGGGAGTATTTCCTTAAAATCATCTGGTACGCTTATTCTGCAGAAAGTATTTCAAATCGATTATAGAATCGGAAGATTAATCACAGACAGTTTTGTTTCTTATGGATTTAATTACCCACTGATTAAATATTGGGTTTTTAGAGTAAATGAAAAACAGAATGTAATCGAATCAAATTAGTTACAACCTGAGCTCGATTATTAATTTTTTGGAGCAGAATATTAGGCATTTATAGGAAGATTGGTCCCGCTATCCACTATATCTTTCCTGCCGAACCCCGGCAGGAAAGGATGTCGCTTCTATCGGGGCTGAGAGATAACTTTCTGCTTTTTTACAATAATCAAAAAAAGAAAACAATTAAGAATCTAATTAAGTTTACAAATATTTCGTCATGAATAAATTATCATTTAAATATTTCACAAAATTACTAATCGTTATAGCGGTCTTAGTAAATATGATTTCACAAAATGTATTGGCACAATCCAAAAATCCGTCGCCATTACATTTTCCAACGCCTAAAAATGTAGATAATATGCTGTTTTATATTCAGCGTGATCCTAATATAAACACTGCTATTTATGCTATAAATTACCAGGAAAATGGAAAAATAGACAAAAGCAATCCTATAAAAGCGTATTGGATTCGATACGCTGAGAAAGGAGAAAAAAAAGATTTTAGTTATGTACAGCGCAAATTTGCCTACGGAATACAAAGTAAAACAGTAAATAATGAGGAGTTTGAACTTCAGTTTGTTTCGTACAAAAAGCTGCCGTTAACTTTAAAAAAGATAGATTCAGATCAAAAATATCATGTTTTTGTAAATGTAAATCAGAAAAAAATTCAGGTAGAAAAAATATTTGTACGTATCGAAGGAGGTTCTTTTTGGTTACCCAATGTAAAGTATGCCGAAGTTACCGGAATTGATACTTCTTCAAATAAAACAATTACGGAAAGGATTTTATTGATATAAGGTGCTTATTCTTGGATGTTTATAAATTATTTAATATTCGGTAAATTTAAGATAATTATAATACTTAGTTTTTTTATTTATTTTGATGCTAAAATTCTGTTAAGTTATTGCTCTGTAAATTTAAATTTTCTCTTAATTTTATTTGAGACATGCATATTTGTACATTATTTCTAGTTTCATTTGTAGTACAGAAAAGCCATAAAAAACGCTAAATCGTAAGATTTAGAGTTTTTTATGTTGACTAAATAATTTAGAAACTATTTTATGTAAGATTAATAAAAAATTAATGGGTTTTAAATTGAAAAAATATCGACAAAAAATGAAAGTTTATTTAAGTTAAATAATCAATTACCCATGATCTTTTTTTTGCTATAACAGAGAAAGATGAAAACTTAACTTCAAACAAATGGAGAGATATCTTAAGTTCGATCTAAAAAAAAATAGAAAATCTGCAAACTATCAGGTGTTGTAGATTTTTTTATGATTTTTAGTTTTTAGCATCTTGCTTCAGATGTGTCTGCTCTAAGATTTTCTCAAACTAAGGTAAGGGTGTATTCTTTTTTTAATTTTACTATAATTCAAAAAAAATCATTGTTTAGAATTTAGTTTATAGTTTCTTTCGGAATTTTAAATGGATGCATCGAAATAGCTAGTACGCTGAATGTTTGCAAATTTGCTTGTCATAAAAGAATTAAAATTTGTAAAAATGAGTTTGAAACTGTTCTTTCAAATAATTTTTGGTACTTCTGAATACAATGGTTTTATGGATATAAATTGAACGGATTTTTTTTTTTTTTTTCTATTCATTAGACATTGCGAAAGCTGAAGTTCATTTTTTGAATATAAAGCAAAAAATGCCTGAGTGTATATTACATGGAAAAAGAGGTTGTTTGTCTCAAAGTATTCTATTCCAAACGGTGAATATTAAACTAGAAATTCAAAAAAGTATTTATAAAAAAAATTATAAGCTTAAATTTTAAATCCTTAGGTATCAACAAAAAAAATTGAGTTGTTTTTTTTTATAACTATTTGACTATTTAAGAATTATAAATAAATTATAATAAAAGTTTCGAATGTTTTAAAGCAATAATTTTAGCAAAAATAACTGCATTAACATTGGTACGATATATTAATAGAATCATAGTTGAAAAACCAATAAACATCTTAATAAATCAAACAATTTAAATATAACCAGTTCGAAATATATATATTATAAAACTTATGTTTTTATTTTAATTAAGTGTAAAATTCTTAATTTTAATTGGTTTATTGATGCCAATAGACCGTAATTTATATTTTAACAAAATTTATAATAATAATAAAATTTTGTTATTAAGATAATTACTTCTAGATTTACATCATCTTTGTATTACATTTGATAAGTCAATGGTACTAAAAAAAGGATAAAGTTAATTTATTTGTTTTATATTTTGTAAGAAAAAATGATATATATCTATTATGCCTTTATTTCAGAGAATAATCATGAAAAATTGATGCAAGAGTTTTTGTTAAGATTTCCAATTGATTTTCAGAATAAAATAAAAAGTTATCAAAGGTGGGAGGATGCTCAATTGTCATTATTAGGCAGAATATTGCTTTATAGGGGAACTGATAATTTTAATGGAACTTATAAAGAAACTAGCGTAAAATATACTAAGTATAAAAAACCTTATTTTGGAGAAGATAAAGTTTGTTTTAATATTTCTCATTCAGGAGAAATTGTTGTTTGTGCTGTGACTAATGTTTGTGATATAGGAATTGATATTGAATTGCAACGTGATATTCAAATACAAGATTTTCAATCTGAAATGACAGAGGGAGAATGGATAAAAATTTCCACATCTTTTAATAAAAAGGGTTCATTTTATAATTATTGGACCCAAAAAGAAGCAGTGATCAAGGGGGGCGGAAAAGGTTTGTCTGTACCGCTAAAATCTTTTGAAATATCAAAAAATATTGCAATTGTTGAGAATAAAAAATTTTTCCTTAAAGAGATTAAGTTAGACAGTAAATATAAATGTCATATAGCGACTAGTAAACTGGTTAATGAAAAGTACATAAAGATTTTAGAATTAGATTCTTTAAATAATTATATAAATTTAATATAGATTAAAAGATTTTTTAATGGCAACGAACAATAAAGTAATAGCTCTCCCATTTGCAGGAGGTAATAAATATAGCTTTAATGGTATTGAAAAGCATGTGCCCAAAAAAATAGATTGGATTACTTTGGAACTTCCAGGACGAGGCAGTCGCTTTAAAGAAAGTTTGTTGGATAGAATTGATCATATGGTAGATGATCTTTTGAGTCAAATGATCCCCCATATACACGACGAAAATTATATTATATATGGACACAGTCTGGGGACATTATTAGGATATGAATTGGCAAAGAAAATAACTGAAAAAAAAATGAATAAACCAATGGCTCTTTTTTTTACAGGACGTGGGGCACCAGGGTTTAACCGATTTGATAATAAAAAATCGATACTGCCTAGTCCTCTTTTCTGGGAAGAAGTTAATAAAATTGGAGGGCTACCTAAAGAAATTTTAGAATGTAAAGAACTTTTGGATCTTTACTATCCTATAATGATATCTGATTTTAAGGCTATTGAGGATTATGACTATTTACCAATGGAAGTGCCTTTTACTTTTCCTATTCATATTTTTATGGGTAAGGATGAAATAGGTATTGGTAATGAAAAAACTTCTTTATCAGGTATGAAGGCCTGGCAGACTGAAACTAGTGATAATTGCACATTTGAACTTTTAGAAGGAGATCATTTTTTTATTTTTAAACATGCCGAATCAATTGCAAAAAGAATATCTCAAATTGCGATGGGTTCTTTCAGTATTTATTAGAGTCATGAATTTATTCATTATTATATGTTAATTTTTGAATGATATCAGAACAAAATTAAAAGATAGTCTTGAAACATATTATTTATTGACGTTTGTTAATGTAATATGAAGATTTTTTATTTAGGAATTTAGTAATCATTGGTCATTATTATAAGTAATTACATATTATTTTTTATAATAAAAAACGATAAGGATTGAAAATTAAAGATTATAGTTAAACCGAATTTTAATAAAGTTATTTTTTGAAGATCTTTTTTAATTGCAGTTTCCGTAAGCTATAATCTAAGAACACTATAAATTCATGCTCTCTTGATTTTAATCAATGTGCTAGTTGAATTTTTATTATAAAAAAGAATACTACTGTAAATATTAACTCTGACGGAATTTTTCTGTAATTGAAAATATTCTTGTTGAAATTTGGGCATATTAAGTAAAGTATGTTCGTAAATAAAAAAATGGATATTTTTTTATTCTTAAACTATTGTTCAAAGAATATAAGATGCCTTTGAGGGCGAATTAAATATAAAATAATAATTATGAATACAGATCAAGTTTATTTGAAACCAAATTTAGTAATAGAGCCATTATTTGATAACTGGTATGCATGGAGTCATTTGATATCTCCGGCAACAGCAGCTATGAATATTACGGGTAGGCATTTAAAAATAATGAGTTCCTATATTCAGGCTCCTGCAGCACATGCTGCGGCAGTAAAAAACCCAAAAATGCTAGGAGGTCCCTTTATTGATTATGATGGAAAACGGGTAAGTGAGATAGAACAGTTACGTAACAATACTTTAGAAAATCAAAAAGAGCTTATCGTATTCAGTGAAGCGGTCAAAGAGTTAAACTTGATCTTAATGGCAAAAGCAAAAGGATATTCTCTTGAACCTTTGTATGAAGAAGTTCCTGAAGTGTTAAAAGGTTATGTAGAATTGATTTACGATCTTAACAATCAGCCTTCTTTTAGATTTTTTGAGCCATTATTATATAATAGTGAATTTTATAAAGAAACTTCACAAAGTATTTTATTGTGGCTGACCGATAATGACCAAAGGCCTTTTGTTTTAAGCACACCACGTTTAGAAGATAAGGATAAAATACACTTGAATATACCTTTTAGCCACAGTGGATTAGATGAACTCAGTACAATGAGAAGAATTCCAGGATCATTTAGTAAAATTAAAAAGAAACTGGATATACCTGCTGATATGGAGGCAGTTTTTGAATCTTTTTTTACAACTGATGCCCCTAAACCTTATGAAAGATATAGAGGAGACAAGGTAAGAATGCGCTATTTTGGTCATGCATGTATATTGGTAGAGACTAAGGATTTAAGTATTCTTATAGATCCTATTATCAGTTATTATGGTTATCATCAGGAAGTTAATCGATTCTCGGATATGGATTTACCTGATACTATTGATTACGTTTTAATTACGCATAATCATCAGGATCATATTTTATTCGAAACTCTTATTCCTTTAAGACATAAAATAAAAAATGTAGTCGTGCCAAGATCTTCTAATGGTACTTTGCAAGATCCTAGTTTGAAATTGATGTTCAATTCAATTGGGTTTGATAATGTAGTAGAAATTGATGAAATGGACACTATTAAATTTCACGATTGTTCTATTACAGGTATTCCATTTATAGGAGAGCACTCGGATTTAAATATTCAGGCTAAAATATGTCATTACGTACGTGTTGGAGATTTTAAAATGGTTTTCGTTGCCGATTCCTGTAATGTAGAATCAAAAATTTACCAGAGAGTACAAGCTTTACTTGGAGATGTTGATGTTATCTTTTTAGGAATGGAATGTGACGGAGCACCTCTTTCATGGCTTTATGGTCCATTGTTAACAGAACCATTGCCAAGAGATAAGGATTCTTCTCGTAGATTGGCGGGCTCTAATTTTGAGAGAGGAAAAGGATTAGTACAAGCATTTAATCCAAAAGAAGTATATGTGTACGCAATGGGGCAAGAGCCTTGGTTAGAATTTATTAGTAGTATTAAATACACAGCAGAATCTCATCCTATTATTCAGTCTGACTTATTGATAAAGGATTGTCAGGCTAATAACATAATTGCCGAACGTTTGTTTGGGGAAAAAGAGATTATGTATTCAAAGTAGGTCGAATTCTTATTCCTTTTGATAATTAAGAATACGTCAAAAGGCATATAAAATATCGATAAACGTTAATGTTCGTGAAATATTTTTGGGATGTATTTCAAATTATTTTCATGAAATAAAAGCTACAATAACAATTAAACTAACTAGAAAATTGGGAAAAGCAACATTGCTTAATTTATTAAGATTAAAACTAAAAATAGCATTGCCACTACTTGGTTTTTTAGCTGTAATTAATGGTTTATGGAGTGGTAGTTTGTTAATGCTGGTTAGTCATAAAATAGCGGGTACTCCTTTACCTTTTTTTAATGAATACGACTGGTTGATTTACTTAATTTTTGTTTTGGTTTCTTTTTTGTTGACGTACTTTTTTAATGGTTACATGATAAAAGCTACGTTAATCTTTGGTAAAGAAATGACCCTGCAAATCATAGATAAACTTCGGCTATCGAATTATGAATCTTATTTGCAAATGGGTGAGGCAAGAGTAAGAACTGCATTAGAAGATGTACGTACTTTAGAATCACTTCCTGCAGTTTTTATAACTTTTTTTAACTCACTTATAATGATAGTTGCCGGCTTGGGCTACATGTTTTGGCTTTATCCAAAAGGAGCCTTAACGATAGTCGTTCTTATTATTATATTGGCATTTATTTATAACTATCGAAATGGAATTATTGAAATGGATATGGATGCCAAGAGAGATCTTGATGATACATTTATGAGGTTTTATAACGACTTTTTACATGGTTTCAATAAGGTTAAAATGAGTACTAAGAGAAGTGATTCTATGTTTTTAGAGCACATTACTGAGAATCGTGTTAAAGCCATAAATCTCAATATCAAAGCAGGATTATCGGCTTTTGGTAATGAACTATTAGGAGATTATTTTTTTTATTTTTTGATTGGTACAGTGCTTTTTGTTTTACCTCTTGTTTTTAGCATTGACAAAACGGTTATTTCTGGTTTTATGATTACGTTATTATTTTTAATGGGGCCAATCGCTATTTTAATAAACCTTATGAAAAGTGTTATAGGTTATAAAATTGCCTTTGCAAGAATTAATGAATTCAATGACACTCTCACAGATAATTTGAACGATTCAGATGCATTTCCATTATCAACTTCAAAAAAGGAGTTACTAGTTTTTGAAACCCTTTCTATTAATAAGATAACCTACCAGCACGTTGATGAAAACGGAGATGTTACGTTTGAACTTAAGCCAATTAATCTCAAAATAAATAAAGGAGAAATTATTTTCATTTCTGGAAGTAATGGTAGTGGAAAGAGCACTTTTATCAATTTATTATCAGGACTATATATTCCTAAATCCGGTAAAATTGTCATTAATGATTTAATAATTACAGATGATAATAGATCTCAATATAGAGATATGATATCATGTATTTTTTCTGATAATTATCTCTTTACAGAGAATTATGATAATTTCAATCTCCTTCCGTCTAATAAACACTTAGTAGAGCTTTTGAAAAAAATGAAACTGGACAAAGTTATTCGACAAGATGAAGAAAACAATAGAATATTCCAAAATTTATCCAGTGGTCAACAAAAGCGACTTGCATTGATATATTCAGTATTAGAAGATAAAGATATTTTTATTTTTGATGAGTGGGCTGCAGAGCAAGATCCGGAATTTCGAAAATATTTTTATGAAAATATAATTCCTGACTTAAAAAGTAAAGGAAAAACTGTAATTGCAATCACCCACGATGATGCATATTATCAATACTGTGATCGATTAATGAAATTTAATTATGGAGAAGTGCAAGACCAATTGGTCTAAGAGTTTACTGATCATTTATAAACACTGTTTAATTTAAGAATTTTATTTTCCAAGATCTATTTTAATAAAATAAGCAAGAATAATTTACTATGGAGTTACTTAAAAAGTATCATTTATCTGAATGTGCAAAAATTGTTTCATCTTCATTACCAGGTGAAAAGTCGAAAGTATTGTTGAAATTGCAAAGTGAAATAGAAGGAAGTGTTGTTTCATATCCTAAAAATATGCCAATTGCAATAAAAAGAGCAAAAGGAAGTATAATAGAAGATGTAGATGGTAACCATTTTATTGATTTTTTTGGAGGATGCGGAGTTTTGAATGTGGGTCATGGCAATGAGTATGTATTAGATTATGTTAAGGAGCAACAAGTAGAATTGATTCATGCACTAGATTTTCCAACAGAAAATAAGCTTATTTTAATTCAGCTAATTTTAAAAAAATTACCAGCAGAAATTCAGGACGAATACAAGGTTAGTTTTGGAGGCCCTACAGGTTCAGATGCCATAGAAGCTGCAATAAAACTTGCAAAAATTAAGACAGGACGTGATGGCATTATAGCTTTTACAGGAGGTTATCATGGTATGACTTCTGGAGCTTTAGCAGTAACTTCTGATACTTTTTTTCGCAATAAATTTACATCTCTTATTCCAAATATAAGTTTTGTACCCTACAGTTATTGCTATCGCTGCCCTTTTAATAAAAATTCTAATAGCTGCGATTTTGAATGTGTAAGTCATTTCGAATGGATATTAGATACAGCACATTCTGGAATTGTAGCTCCGGCGGCTATCATATTAGAACCACTACAAGGAGAAGGAGGTAATATTGTACCTAAAGATGGATACTTAGAACGTATCGTAGAAGTAGCTCATAAACATGGTGTTATTGTGATTTTTGATGAAGTCCAAAGTGGTTTTTTCAGAAC
Organism: Flavobacterium aquicola; assembly: GCF_003385115.1. Classification (GTDB taxonomy): domain Bacteria; phylum Bacteroidota; class Bacteroidia; order Flavobacteriales; family Flavobacteriaceae; genus Flavobacterium; species Flavobacterium aquicola. The sequence goes on along the minus strand of NZ_QUNI01000016.1, from coordinate 21,710 downwards.
AGGAAGATTCTTAGAATTTATGAATACAAATGCTGTACCTGATATTATTACATTTTCTAAGGGTTTTGGAGGTATAGGTTTTCCAATTTCAGGATTAATATATAAAAAAAATATAGAAGCCTGGAAGTCGGCGGATCATATAGGTACTTTTAGATGTAACCAGGTGAGTATTGCTGCAGCAAGAGGAGCTTTTGATTTTATTGAAGAATATGATATAGAAAAATATGCTCAGTCTATAGGGGATTATTTGATAGAAAAATTGAGGACATTAGAAACCGACAATCCGTTCATAGGTGATGTAAGAGGAAAGGGAATGATGATAGGAATCGAATTTGTTAAGGATAAAACTACGAAGGAACCTTTTCCGGAATATCTTAAAAAGCTTAGACAAGAATGCTTTCAGCGAGGACTATTATTTGAAGTAGGTGGTCATTATAAAAATGTAATGAGATTGATTCCTCCTTTAATCACAACTCAGAATATTGTTGAATCAGCAATTGAAATTATCAAAGAATCCATAATAGTTTGTATGGAAGAATATTTGGAACCAGCTCTAGAAAAAAATAAAATCATATAATAATGTCGCTAATAAAATCTACTATTCCAGAAGATATAACTTCGAAAGAAACCTTAGTTAAAGTTTTAAGTAATCATATTAGCCAAACTCCAAATAAGGTTATTTATAGATTTTTAGAAAATGGAGAAGAAGAAAGTGATTACAGGACCTTTCAGGATTTATATGATAACGCAAAACGTATTGCATCTCATATATTGGAACATGCAAAACCTGGAGATCGTGTTTTACTTTTATATCCATCAGGATTAGATTTTATTGACGCTTTTTTAGGCTGTTTCCTGGCAGGTGTAATTGCGGTTCCAGCTTTTCCACCACAAGGAAAACGAAGAATAGGCAGATTAGAAAATATTGTAGCTGATTGTAAAGCTACTCTTATTCTGACTATAGAGAGTGTATATACTAAGAGTAGTGGTTGGTTTGATACTGAAATTTTTGCAAATATAAAATGGTTGCAAACCAATGTGTTAGTTGATTTATTGGATAAAGATTTTCCTATTGTATTACCAACAGATACTGCGTTTCTTCAGTACACTTCTGGGTCAACAGGTGATCCAAAAGGTGTTATGGTTACACATTCTAATATTGTGCATAATAATAAATTGATGAAAAACTGTTTTCATCAAAATTCTGAAAGCATAGGGGTTAGTTGGTTACCTATTTACCACGATATGGGACTAATAGGAAATATTCTTCAAGCTTTATATGTAGGGTTTGAAATGATTGTTATGCCACCAACCGCTTTTATACAAAAACCTATTCGATGGTTAAAAGTTATTTCAGATTATAGAGGGACTTTTAGTGGGGGGCCAAATTTTTCATATGATTTATGTGCTAATCAAATTAAAGAAGAGGATTTAAAAGGGCTGGATTTAAGCAGTTGGCAAGTAGCCTACAATGGATCAGAACCAATTAGACCAGAAACCATAAATAATTTTAGTACTAGTTTCAGTTCTATTGGATTTGATGAAACGTATTTAATTCCATGTTATGGGATGGCGGAAACTACCCTAATAGTTAGCTGTTCTAATTTTAATTCAATACCCAAATCTTTATTATTAGATAAAGAAAAATTTCATTCAGGAGAAGTAAAACTTTTCGATAAAGAAGATAAAACATCTAATATTATTGAATTTATAGGTAATGGACCAGTTTTAGAAGAGTTAGAAATTAAAATAGTAAATCCTGATACTAAAATGATATGTCAGGAAAATGAAATAGGTGAAATTTGGATTAGTGGAGCCAGTGTTGCTAAAGGTTATTGGCAAAGAGAGGAATTAACTAAAGATATTTTTCAGGCACGAATTCAAAATTCGGATGCAAATTTAGAGGAATACAAAGAGGAGTATTTGCGTACAGGAGATATGGGTTTTTTAAACGATAAAGAACTTTATATAACAGGTCGTTTAAAGGAACTCATGATCATTAATGGGGTAAATCATTTTCCGCAAGATATAGAACGTGTTGTACAACAATCGCATATTGATTTACAAAACAATGCAGGAGTGGCTTTTTGTATAGAGGCAAAAGGAAAAGAACAATTGGTCATTGTTCAGGAAATTAAAAGAACTTCAATGAAGGGATATGATTTTAATTTCATTGTAAAAAGTATAATTGATAGTGTATTTGAGCAACATGAATTATCTATATATGCAATTGTATTGGTAGAACCAGGAAAAGTTGAAAAAACTTCCAGCGGAAAAATTAAGCGATTAGCTACTAAAATTTTATATGAGTCGGATACTATTGATGGTGTAATGGATCAATGGGAAAGAGGTCAAAGTATAAATAATTCTACTAAAAACCCACAGGAAGATATTGTAGTAAAAGCGCCAATATTACTCAGTGATTTAGAAAAGTTTTTGCGAGAAGCAGTAGCAGCAGAACTAAACATAAGCATATTAAATGTCAATGCACATACTTCATTTTCAGAATTGGGTATGAGTTCTATACAAAGTATAAGACTCACAGGAAAATTGTCTGACTATTTGGGGATAGAAATAACACCAACAATTGTGTATAGTTATTCAAATATAAAGGATCTGGTGGCATATTTAGTATCTAATGAACATATTGAATCAACTTCAAATGTTGAGGAAGAAAAAATATTGAACTCAGAACCAATCGCAGTTATTGGTATGTCTTGTCGTTTTCCAGGCGCGCAAGATCTGGAAACATTTTTAGAAAATTTAAAATCAGCAACAGATTCTATTACAGAAGTACCAAAGAGCCGATGGGAAATTGATAATTTCTTCAGCAGTAAAGAAGAAATTGATGGTTACCAAATGAATACACGCTGGGGAGGTTTTATTGATGCTATAGATGAATTTGACGCTTCTTTTTTTGAGATATCTCCTAGAGAAGCTAAATTTATGGATCCTCAACAACGCATTTTATTAGAATTGACTCATGAATTATTAGAAAGATCAGGATATACTGCAAAAGAACTCAAAGCGTCAATGACTGGAGTATATATTGGTATTCTTCAAAATGAGTATGCATCTTTACTCAAAAACTATCCTAAAGATATGTATTCGGGAACTGGATCGGCATTGAGTATAGCTTCCAATCGGCTATCGTATTATTACGATTTAAAAGGACCTAGTATGTCTATTGACACGGCCTGTTCGTCTTCTTTGGTAAGTATACACTTGGCTATAAAGGATATTCGGAGTGGAGAATGTACTATGGCTATCGCGGGAGGAGTAAATCTTATATTAACACCAGAGTCTACAGTAGCATTATCACAGTCTAGTATGATGGCGGCAGACGGCAGATGTAAAACTTTTGACGATTCAGCTAATGGATATGTAAGAAGTGAAGGTGCTGGACTAGTATTATTAAAACCGTTATCAAAAGCTATAGAAGATGGAGATAATATCATAGGAGTAATTAAAGGATCCGCTGTTAATCAAGACGGCCGAAGTAATGGATTAACTGCTCCAAATGGATTGGCTCAGGAAGAGGTAATACAAGCTGCATTAAAATCTGCAGGATTACACTCAAAAGATGTTGATTATATAGAATCACACGGTACAGGAACATCTCTAGGAGATCTAATAGAAATTAATGCACTAGATACAGTATTTAATAAAGAAAGAGATGCAGACAGTCCTTTAATAATAGGATCTGTAAAAAGTAATATAGGTCACCTAGAAGCAGCTGCGGGAATTGCGGGATTAATTAAGACACTTTTGTGTCTACAGCATTCTATAATCCCGAAACAACTGCACTATAATAAGCCTAATAGATATATCAATTGGGAAAAATTGAATGTATTAATTCCTAATGATTTATTAAAATGGAATCAAAAAAAGAATAGCATACGCAGGGCAGGAGTAAGTTCTTTTGGGTTTGGAGGAACAAACGCACATATAGTTCTTGAAGAAGCTCCCGTGTATCATGCAAAAAAACAAAACGATACGATTTCTTCTCAAAATACAGTGCTGACTACAATATCTGCAAAAGGAGAAAAAGCACTAAAAGCCCAAGTTGTTGCGGTAATTGATTACATTGAGAATAATCCAGAAGTAAAAATAAGCGATTTATCTTACACTTTATCAGTACACAGAGATCACTTTGAAAATAGGTTAGGAATAATTTCTGAAAATAAAGAAGAATTACTTCAAAAATTAAATCAGGAAAATAGCTCATTTCAGAAAACAAGATCGTTAAAGACAGCTTTTTTATTTACGGGGCAAGGTTCTCAATATCTAGGAATGGGACAGGAGTTATATGATACTGAACCAGTTTTTAAGAAAGCTTTGGATATATGTACAGAGTTATTAAAAGCTCATTTAGATGAAAATTTAATTACTGTTTTATTTGCAGAGGAAGGAAGTGAAAAAGCCAAATTTATAGATCAAACCCAATACACACAACCTGCACTATTTGCCGTAGAATATTCACTATATCAGCTTTGGGAGCATTGGGGTATTACACCTACTGTACTAATAGGGCATAGTATAGGAGAAATCGTAGCGGCATGTGTAGCAGGTGTGTTTTCTTTAGAAGATGGTCTTAAATTGGTAGCATCTAGAGGGCGTCTTATGCAAGGAATTACACTTGAAGGAGAGATGATTACGGTACGATCTAATGAAGAAGCTATTTCCGAAATATTGAATCATTATAAAGAAAAAGTTACCATTGCAGCAATTAATACTCCTAATCAAATAGTATTGTCAGGAGAAAAAGAAGCCTTAGAGTCTATCAAAAGTGCATTATCTTTAAAAGGTATTAAGTGGAAAAAATTAAGAGTTTCCCATGCTTTTCATTCTCCAATGATGAAGCCTATACTTTCTGAATTTAAAGCAATCGCGGATACTATTCACTTTCAATCTCCCAAATGTATAGTAATTAGTAATCTAACAGGAACTGTAGCAGGTAAGGAAATAAGTACCTCACAGTATTGGGTAGATCATATTACTTCTCCGGTGGATTTTTTAAAGGGTATGAAGTCATTAGAGAACTTAGAAGTTGATGTGTATGTAGAAATAGGACCAGATCCTGTTTTAATCAATATGGGAAGTCAATGTATATCTGATGAGAGAGCTGATAAAACAATGTGGTTAGCTTCTTTTAGAAAAGGTAAAAATGAGAACCTGCAATTATTAGAAAGTCTAAATGAATGGTATAAAGAAGGAGGAGATGTACAATGGAAATCATTTTATTCTAATAAAGATGTTGTAAAAGTAAATGCTCCAATTTATAAATTCCAACGAAAAAGATTTTGGATAGAAGAAGAACAAATTACTATTTCCAAAGAATCAAATACAATCTCTAGTACTAATAATAAAGATTTTTCAGAAAGCATGATTTTTAAAGATATAGAGAATTTTTTAAAGAATACAATTTCAGCTACGCTACAGATGAAAATTGAAGAAATAGAGCTGCATAGACCATTGTTGAATTATGGTGCAGATTCATTTTCTTTGATGGAAATCATAAATAAGATACGTAAAGAATACAACGTGAAACTTCCAATCCGAAAGATGTTTGAAGATTTAACGAATTTGGATGCAATTATAAAATACATTATTCAGGAAACGGGGCAAACAGAAGTCGTATCTGATAATCATGTAGAGGTTAATAAGACATTTGACACGAATACTTCTTGTAGTTTTAGGGCAAGTTCAAATGGTGAGATTGGTACAGGAAGACATTCAAATAATGGAGAAGAAATAATAAATAAATCGACTGCTGACTATATTAAAACACCGGTAAAAGAAGTAATTGAAAATACCGCAATTGATATTACAGAATTTACTATAATAAGAGAACAATTTGCTGAGCAGAATCGTATACTGTCACAACAAAATCAGATAATTTCTGAGTTTTTAAACACCTCCAGGACATCACAAAATACTGATAAACATACAACGGGAGAAGCATTTGCTGAGGTTTCTAAAAGTACGAACATATTTGATATCGTAAAAAAAAAAATAACAACTAAAGAAAAAGTTAGCCTGCCAGGATCATTTGGCAGTAAAAGCTTTTATTTTCAAAAATTACCAAAAAACCAAGAAGAACAATTACCGCAATTAATAGAGAGTTATACCGCTAAAACCCAGAAATCAAAGTCTTTTGCTATTGAAAACAAAGCTGTTTTAGCGGATTATCGCTCTGCTTATAAGTTCAACATTGCCACAAAAGAAATGGTTTACCCAATAGTGAGTGAACATGCATTTGGTTCTCATTTTACAGATATTGATGGAAATAAATACATTGATATAGTGATGGGATTTGGCTCCTGTATTTTTGGTCATCAACCAGAATTTATTTCTAAGGCAATTCTTGAACAGCATAGTCAGGGTATGATTATTGGCCCTATGAATAAGTTGTCTGGAGATATTGCAAGATTAGTGTCCAAATTAACTGGTGCTGAGCGAGTTTGCCTAACCAATACAGGTACAGAAGCTGTTTCTTTTGCTTTGAGAATAGCTAGAGCTGTTACAAAAAAGAATAAAATCATCGTTTTTTCGGCCTCTTTTCACGGACATGGAGAAATAACACTTGGAGTTCAAGGTGATCAAGAAAATGTTGTAGAATCTTTATCGGCAGGAATAACAGCAAATATGGTTAAAGATTTAATTATCCTTAATTATTCTGATGACGATATTCTAGAACAAATACGCGCACACAAAGACGATCTTGCAGGGATATTAGTAGAGCCTGTACGAAGTAGGTTTCCTGATTCTCAGCCAAAAGAATTGTTACATCAGCTTAGCGAATTAACTAAAGAATTAGATATTCCTTTCATATTTGATGAAATGGTGACTGGTTTTAGAATCATGCCCGGAGGAGCTCAAGAGTATTTTGATATGAAAGCCGACATTGTAATTTATGGTAAAATAGCCGGAGGAGGAATGCCAATTGGAATTGTTGCCGGTTCACCAAAATATCTGGATGCTGTAGATGGTGGTCGTTGGCAGTTTGGAGATGAATCCTATCCTGAAGTAGACAAAACATTTACTGCAGGTACTTTTACACGACATCCATTAACTATGGCAGCATCAAAAGCGGTGCTTACCCGTATTGATGAAATTGGTAAAGAAGCATATCTGGAACTCAATAACAGAACGGCTTCTTTAATGAACCGATTGAACAGTTATTTCGAAAAGGAATCACTACCCATGATGATGGTATATTTTGGATCTCTATTTTCATTTAGATACAAAGCGAATTTCGAATTATTAGCTTTCCATTTGGTTCAAAGAGGAATATATGTATGGGAATCTAATAATCTTTTTCTTTCATTTGCACATTCTGATGAAGATATAGAAGAATTATACAAAGGAATTACAGAATGTGCTAAACTGGTTTATACTTCTTCTGATATTTCTCAAGAAAAGAGTTTGTCCCTGGAGGTTATTGATTATGATGTGCAGGAATCAAATATTTCTAAGGTTAATTTGACTTTAACACAACAGAAGTTTAATCTTCTTCATCAGATTGACCCGGAAAGATCCTTAGCATATACGCAATCTTTCAGCTTACAGATGAAAGGTAAAATTTATGCATCATTGCTGAAAATGGCAATACATAATTTAATAGATAATCACAGTATTTTAAGAACTCGGGTATCAGTAGATGGAGAGCATTTAATTTTTGATCCATCCATTACTTTACCAATAGAAGAAATAGATCTTTCAAAGGATGGATTAAATCAACAAGAAGAGGCTTATAAAGCTTTAGTTAATGAAAACATGCGTACGGCATTCTCATTTACCAACGGGCCTTTTGTACGGTTACAGTTAATAAAGTTTTCTTTAGAAGAGAGTACTTTAATTGTGACGATGCATCATATAATAGCAGATGGATGGTCTTGTGCTTTATTTATTCAAGGGGTTGTAGATAATTACAATTCGTTATTTCAGGGAAAAAAACTTGATTTAGTGCAAGCTGTTGGTTTTTATGAATATACAAAATGGTTGAAAAACAACCTGAACAATGATGATTGGAAGGTTCATGAAGACTATTTTATAAATAAATTTTCTAAAAAATCTTTTTATATAACACTTCCATTTGATAACAGTTTATCAAAATATGGGAACGCAAGTAATTCAGTTTCTTTACGTATTCCTAAAGAAAATATTCTGAGGTACAGAAAATGGAGCAGTCAGCAAAACCTAACGCTCTTCATGACATTTTTGTCTGCATTCGAACTCTTAGTATGTAAAATATGTGAGAAAGATGAGGTTATTATTGGTATACCTGCAGGTGGCCGAACCATGCCGGATATAGAAGAAGCAATTGGAGATTTCTCTCATTTTATGCCATTCTTAATATCTCATAATTCCAAAGATTCTTTAATAGAATATGTAAAGGATCTAAAAAACAGAATATATGAAGCCTATGAGCATCAAGAATATCCGTATGCTAATTTTATGGAATTACTCCAAAAAGAAACGGATATAAAGTATGATAATTGGGTAAATGTTATTTTTAATTTTGATGTTAGTGCTTCCAATACTGATATGGAAAGTGTAGACTTACATATAGTACATAATAAACCAGTTTACAGCGATTTTGACTTAATGTTTAATGCCATTGAGGAATCTGGAGATTTAGTTCTTTCTCTGGACTACAGAGAATCTTTTCTAAGTAATGAACTGGCAGAAGATATTTTAGATTGTTATCAATTTATCTTAAATCAAATCATTGAAAGCGATGGCGATGGAGGCAGTATAGAAGATATACAATTGTTATCTAAAGATAAAAAAGAGCAACAACTACAGTATTTTAATGATAAAGAAGTATCGTATCCAAAAGATAAAACGATAGTTGATTTATTTGAAGAACAGGTATTGCAAATGCCGAATAGTATAGCAGTTGTTTTTGGAAATGAGGAATTAACGTATAAAGAATTAGATGAAAAATCAAATCAAGTAGCACATTATTTGATCCATAAAGGACTAAAATCAGAAGATTTAGTTGGCATATGTGTCGATCGCTCTTTTGATATGATTATAGCGGTGTTTGGTGTTTTGAAAGCAGGTGGAACTTATGTCCCTATAGATACTGAGTATCCTGAAGATCGCATTCATTACATAATTGAAGACAGTAATGCCGTTTTTTTTATAACAGATCAGGCACATGAGTTTTTAGTTGCCAAAAACAAGAAAATACAAATTATTACAATAGATGACAATTGGAAGTCAATAGGTGAACAACCATTAAGTAAGGTTGATTCTATTGTCAAAGCAGATCAGTCTGTTTATGTAATTTATACATCAGGTTCTACAGGTAGACCCAAAGGAGTTATTATTAATCATACGAGCTTATTAAATATAGCTTTATGTTGGGAGTCATCTTACTCTTTGGATAGTGATACTTGCTTATTACAAATGGCAAGTTTTTCTTTTGATGTGTTTTCAGGGGATTTATGCCGAAGTTTATTATTTGGAGGCAGAATGATACTTTGTCCTTCAGATTTTAGGTTGGATCCAGCCAGACTTTATGACCTTATTTTAGAAAAAGGTGTTACTATATTAGAAGGTACGCCAGGTTTAGTGATTCCATTGATGGATTACATCTACGAGCAAAAGTTAGATTACGCTTGGATGAAGTTGTTAATTTTAGGATCTGACGTATGCAGTATTAATGACTTTAAAACAGTGTATACCAGATTTGGTCACGCTATGCGAATCATTAATAGTTACGGAACCACAGAAACAACCATAGATAGCTCTTATTTTGAAACGGATAATGTTGAGAGTCTTGATGGCTTAATTAATGTTCCGATTGGTAAACCTTTATGGAACAATAGTTTTTATATACTCAACACTTTTGAATCATTGGTGCCTATAGGAGTAATTGGCGAACTATGTATTGGCGGAGCGGGAGTAGCAAGAGGTTATTTAAATAAGGAAGAATTAACCAGTGAAAAATTTGTAGCGAATCCTTTTAAAGAAGGAGAGCAAATGTATAAGACTGGTGATTTAGCACGTTGGTTACCCGATGGGAATTTGGAATTTATAGGTAGAAAAGATGATCAGGTTAAGATTCGTGGATATCGTATAGAATTAGGTGAGATTGAGAACGCATTATCAGAATTACCTGGGATTACCCAATGCAGTGTATTAGCAAGAGAAGATATAAATGGTACAAAACGTTTAGTAGGTTATGTGGTATTAGAAGGCGAATTAGATAAGGAGCGTCTTCAAAATCAATTAAAACTAAGCTTACCTGAATATATGATTCCTACGATCTGGATCGCATTAGATGTAATGCCATTAAACAGTAATGGAAAATTAGATAAAAAAGGATTGCCAGATCCTGATAGCTCAGAGTTATCAAGTGAAGAATATGTTGGGCCAACTACAGATTTAGAATTACAACTTGTTAATATATGGCAGGAGTTATTGGGTGTTGAAAAAGTCGGCATCCATGACGATTTCTTTGAACTGGGAGGTCATAGTTTATTAGCAACACGTTTAGTTTCTATGATCCGTAAGGAGCTGATGATAGAGGTTTCTATTCGAGAAGTCTTTATACATACTACGGTTTCTAAATTGGGAACTTATGTGTCCGCCCAATCCGAAGGGATTTTATTACCTACGATTGTCGTACAGGATCGTCCTACTCGTATTCCTTTATCCTTCAGCCAGGAGCGATTATGGTTTTTGGATAAGTTGCAAGGCAGTACAGATTATCATATACCTGTAGTTCTTCGTTTAGAAGGATCTTTAGACGTATCGATATTAGAACAAACATTACAACAAATTATTTCTCGTCATGAGGTATTGCGAACTGTACTTCTTTCAGAAGATGGAATCGGTTATCAAGAAATTGTCAGTGCAGAAGAATGGTCATTGGATAAAGAAGTTGTATCAGATGAATTATTATTAGAAAGTAATATAGCGGGCTATCTGAAGAAACCTTTTGATTTATCTAAGGATTACAAGCTAAGAAGTTGCTTATATGATTTGGGTAACGGAAAATATGTATTAGCCAGTGTATTCCATCATATTGCCAGTGATGGTTGGTCTGGAGGTGTTTTAGTAAACGAATTTATGAAGTTGTATAATACGCTTGAGTTAGATCGAACAGCAACTCTTCCAAAATTGAGTTTGCAATATGCAGACTATGCCATTTGGCAACGAAAATATATAATTGATACTGTTTTAGAAGAACAATTATTGTATTGGGAAGAGAAGCTACAAGATGTTAGCACTTTATCATTGCCAACTGATTATGTACGCCCTTCGGTACATAGTACAAATGGAGCTTGTATTTCTTTTGTATTAGATAAAACGTTAACCGCATCCTTGGATTCCTTATGTCGATCAGAAGGTGTTACGTTGTTTATGTTTTTATTATCAGCCTTCAAGGTTTTGTTGTCCCGTTATAGCGGACAATCTGATATTTGCGTGGGAACACCTATTGCAAATCGTACGCAATTGGAGTTAGAAGATATGATTGGCTTTTTTGTCAACACTATTGCTCTTCGAAGTGACTTGAGTGGAAACCCAAGTTTCAGCGATTTATTAGCAATGGTAAAACAGACAACCTTAGAGGGATATGACCATCAATTAGCTCCTTTTGAAAAGATAGTAGATCGTGTGGTTACTACTCGTGACATGGCTATGAGCCCTTTGTTTCAAGTACTTTTTGTATTACAGAATACGCCTGATGCATCTCGAGAATTAAACTTAGAGGATATTACAATTTCGAATTATAATTTTGAGAACATTACCTCTCAATTTGATTTGATGTTAAATGTATTTGAGGATAATAATGCTATTTCATTGGAGATGTCATATTGTACAACCTTATTTGATAAAGCAACAATAGACCGAATGCTGTTGCATTATCAGGAATTGCTGGTTAGTATTGTGAGCAATATCACGCAGCCTATAGGTAGTTTATCCATGATTTCTACACAGGAAGAATATAAATTATTAAATACTTTTAATGATACTATCCTTGCCTATCCAAAAGATAAAACGATAATTGATTTATTTAAAGAACAGGTAGCAAAGGCTCCGGAAGCTGTAGCAATAGTCTATCAGGGAGAGGAAGTAAGTTATAAGGATTTAGATGAAAGGTCGAATCAATTAGTTCATTATTTGAAATCGACTGGCGTGGTTAAGGATTCTCGAATAGGAATATTATTTAATAGAGGTTTTGATATGATCATTAGTATATTAGGTATTCTGAAGTCAGAATGTACTTACGTTCCTTTAGATCCCTTATTGCCTTCTAATCGTCTATCCTATATACTTGAAGATTCAAGTGTTAATTACCTGCTTTATAGCGAAGAATCTTTACTTTCAGGTTTAGCAGTTTCGGAATATACCCTTTTAAATATTGCACAATCTTATCATTATGAAATTTCAGCAAGCTTATACAAAAGAGAACTTGATTCGGTTGCATATGTAATGTATACTTCAGGGACATCAGGGGTTCCTAAAGGAATCCTTATTAGTGAGGAGAATATAATTACTTTAATTAATGATCCATCTGATAAAATCTCAATAAAAGCTTCAGATCGAGTGCTTCAATGGTCTAATTACGCATTTGATGGTTCAACATATGAGATTTTTGGAAGTCTTTTAAACGGAGCTTCCCTTTATTTAATAGATAATTTAACAGCTTCAGATGCAGGCGCTTTATCTCAAGTTATAAATAAACATGAGTTGAGTATTGTTTTTATCACAACTGCATTGTTTAATTCTTTAGCTGAATATGATCTGTCTTTATTATCCAGCTTGAGACTCTTATTATTTGGAGGTGAAAAAGTTTCAGTACCACCTGTGCGAAAAATGTTAGCTGCATTAGGGCATAATAAGATACTTCATGTATATGGTCCAACGGAGACAACAGTCTACGCTACTTGTTATGTGGTTTCTGATATAGCAGATAATGCAGACACTCTACCAATAGGTAAACCACTTACTAATACAAGTCTTTATGTTTTAAATTCTAATAAAGAATTAGTACCTATTGGGGTTATTGGTGAGTTGGGTATTGGAGGAACAGGAGTTGCCAAAGGTTATCTAAACCAACTAGAGTTAACTAATGAAAAGTTTATAACAAATCCTTTTATAAAAGGAGGAGTGATTTATAGAACAGGTGACTTAGCTCGTTGGTTACCTGATGGTAATATTGAGTTTGTTGGCAGAGGAGATGATCAGGTCAAGATTCGAGGATACCGCATAGAGTTGAGCGAGATTGAGAACGTTTTATTATCTTTAGATGTAGTTATCCAATGTCGTGTATTAGTAAAAGAAGATGTAAGTGGAAACAAGCGTCTGGTGGGCTATGTAGTCTTGGAAGGTGTATTAGATAAAGAGAAAATAGAAGAACAATTAAAATCTATTTTGCCAGAATATATGGTTCCCCAATTATGGGTTGAATTAGATACAATACCACTTACATCTAACGGAAAGTTAGATAAAAAGGCCTTACCTGAATTTGATGGATCTCAATTATCTACACAAGAGTATGTTGCGCCGCGTAATGAAACAGAAATCCAAATAGTAGCTATCTGGGAGTCCTTATTAGGAGTCGCTAAGATAGGAATACATGATAATTTCTTTGAATTGGGAGGGCATAGTTTATTGGTAGTTCAGTTGATATCCCGCCTTCAGGCATTAGATTTTTATATTTTAGTTAAAGATATTTTTGCAAGTCCAACGATAGCTTCAATTAGTAATAAGTTATCTTCGACATCGTTTGTTTATACTGTTCCTGCTAATGGAATTTTAGCAACAAGTGATCATATTACACCATCGATGGTGCCTTTACTTGATTTTGAGCAGAGTGATTTAGATAAGATAGTTGCAATGGTTGCAGGTGGTGTTTCAAATATTGAAGACATCTATCCTTTATCTCCATTACAAGAAGGGATTTATTTTCATCATCTCATGAGCGATACTGCTCAGGGAGATCCTTATGTTCTTTCGAGTTTACTTTCATTTTCAGATTCGAACAAAAGAGCAGCGTTTATTGAAGCCTTACAATTTGTGGTGAACCGCCATGATATTTTACGTACTTCTTTTTTAAGTACTGGTTTACCTAATGCGGTACAGGTAGTGTTGAGAGAAGCTGTTTTATCAATAGAATTAGTAGATAGTTCAAGTTTGGATAACTCCAAAGCTATTTTACCACAGTTAGAATTATTAGTAGCTTCGGGAACCCATTGGATGGATACTTCTAAAGCTCCGTTAATGGAATTAAAATTAGCTGATGATCCTGAGAATGAATCTTATTATCTAGTAGTCTATGATCACCATTTAGTAATGGACCATGTTGGCTTAGAGAAAATCATAGAAGAGGTAACGTTGTATCTCGCAGGAGAAGCGGAAAATCTTCCGATTCCTTTTTTATATAGGGATTTCATTGGGCATACATTACATACACAATCAGTCAACGATGGAGAATCTTATTTTAGATCACTATTGGGAGTAATTAATGAACCAACATACCCGTTTAATTTATCAAATATCTTAGGAAACGGTACAAAAATTGAAGAGTCTACTGTTATTCTTTCTAGAGATTTAAGTACCCTATTGCGTACTGTTTGTGTGAATTTAAGTATGAGTCCTGCAGTATTGTTTCATGCAGCTTTCGGATTAGTAGTAGCAAGATGCAGTAATAAGGAACATGCGGTGTTTGGATCTTTATTTTCCGGACGTTTGCAAGGTTCTTTAGGCGCAGCTGATTCTTTAGGCTTGTTTATAAATACACTACCAGTTGCTTTGGAATTAAAAGGCAGTGTTAGGGAATATTTAGAGGAAGTTAAATTAAGATTAGGAGAACTATTATCTTATGAACAAACCCCTTTGTCTCACATCCATGATTGGTGCGGTATCTCCAATCAAATGACTTTTTTCAGTGCTTTATTAAATTACCGTCATTCTTCATCATCTTTACTAGAAGAGAATAATATCAAAGACTTAGGGATAACGCTAATTGGAGATTATGAAAGGACGAACTATCCTTTTAACTTTATTGTAGATGATTTTGGTGTTGATTTTGGGGTAACGGTACTTGTAGATGCTAGTATTGGGGCAGATCGCATATTTGAATTCATGGAGCAATCATTAATTCAGCTGATAGATGGCTTAACTATTGAAAAAGAAGTAAATATAAATACTTTGAGTATATTATCAAATAAAGAAAAACATCAATTATTGGATATCTTCAATGATACTGATGTTGCGTATCCAAAAGACAAGACTATAGTAAATTTATTCGAAGAGCAGGTTAAACGAACACCTAATACTATTGCAGTTGTTTGCGAAGGAAAGGAAATAAGTTATAAAGAATTAGATCAACGCTCAAATCAGTTGGGGCATTATTTACGGGAAAAAGGAGTAGAGCCGGATGATCTTGTTGGTATCTGTTTGGAGCGTAGTTTAGAGATGCTTATTGGTATTCTAGGAATATTAAAATCAGGAGGAGCCTATGTTCCCATTGATCCAGATTTTCCAAAAGATCGCATAGATTACATGCTCATGGATGCAAGCATTGATTTAGTGTTGAGCAGTGAATTAAGTTGTAAAATTATAGATAAGCGTGAAGGATTGTCAGTTTTATCTTTAGACAGTGATTGGGATGTTATCTCAGGTTACTCTAAAAGAAAATTGAGTCCTATATTATCGCCTTCTAATTTAGCATATGTTATTTACACCTCAGGAAGTACAGGTGCTCCTAAAGGAGTTTTGATAGAACATAGTAATGTAGTTCGACTATTCAGACATGAATCTTGTTTGTATGATTTTGGATCAGATGATGTTTGGACTTTATTTCATTCTTTTTGCTTTGATTTTTCGGTATGGGAAATATATGGAGCTCTATTACATGGAGGTCGTTTAGTAATTGTTTCTAAAGATATCACAAAAGATGCAATTTCTTTTAAGAAATTATTAATTAGTGAAGGTGTAACGGTCTTAAATCAGACACCTAGCTCCTTTTATGTTCTTCAGGAGGAATTTCTATCAGGAAACTTAAAACATTCCGTGCGATATGTAATTTTTGGAGGAGAAGCCTTGAATCCATTTTATTTAAGAAATTGGAAACGAACTTATCCAGACTGCAAATTGATAAATATGTATGGAATAACAGAGACTACCGTGCATGTTACTTATAAAGAGATTAGGGAGGCTGATACTGAATGTCAAATTAGTAATATAGGTTCCGCGATTCCTACTTTAGAATGTTATATTGTTGATTCTTATTTAAACTTATTGCCAATAGGAGTAGAAGGAGAGTTGTGTATTGGAGGTGCAGGTGTAGCACGAGGTTATTTAAACCAACCAGTGCTTACATCAGAGAAGTTTATATCGAATCCATTCAGCAAGAATAGTGATTCCATACTATATAAATCAGGTGATTTAGCCCGTTGGCTGCCTGATGGAAATATAGAATATATAGGTAGGAAAGATGACCAAGTCAAGATTAGGGGGTATCGCATAGAATTGGGGGAGATAGAGGGGGTATTATCGTCTTTATCAGGAATACTCCAGTGTTGTGTATTAGCCAAAGAAGATACAAGTGGCACTAAACGTTTGGTGGGCTATGTAGTAATGGAGGGTTCATTAGACAAAGAGGAATTACAAGAACAATTAAAGCTGAGCTTACCAGAATATATGGTTCCTATGATTTGGGTATCTTTAGAGGTAATGCCTTTGACTAGTAACGGGAAATTGGACAAAAAGGCATTACCGGATCCAGGCGGTTCTAAGCTTTCAAGTAAAGAATATGTAGCTGCGCGTAATGAAAAAGAAACTAGATTGGTAAAGATTTGGAAAGAATTATTAAGAGTTGATAAGGTTGGGATCTACGACAATTTTTTTGAGTTGGGCGGGCACAGTTTGTTGGCGACTCGTTTGGTATCTGTCATTCGTACGGAGTTATCAATTGAGATTTCTATTAGAGATGTTTTTGAGTATACCACGATTTCTGCATTGGGAGCTCAAATATCAGATCAATGTGAAAACGTATTGTTGCCAAGTATTGTAGTAGCAGATCGTTCAGATCGTGTTCCTTTGTCTTTTAGTCAGGAGCGACTATGGTTTTTGGACCAATTACATGGCAGTACTGAGTACCATATTCCAATAGTTCTTCGTTTGGATGGATTATTGGATGCATTTTTATTGGAACGGACCTTGCTAGAGATTGTATTTCGTCATGAAGTATTGCGTACGAATCTTTTATTTGAAGAAGGTATTGTTTATCAAGAGGTGATAGGTTCTGAAAACTGGTCAATGAGTCAATTAGAGATAGAGGATACATCGATTCTAGAAAGTAGTCTACAAGATTATTTAATGCATCCATTTGATTTATCGAAAGATTACAAGTTACGATCATGCTTGTATTGTTTAGGGAACAATCAATATGTTTTAGCAATTGTGTTCCATCATATTGCTAGTGATGGCTGGTCAGGGGGGATTTTGGTAAATGAATTTATGGAATTGTATAGTTCTTTTCAATCTGGTCGTCCGACGGTTTTACCGGAGCTTAGTTTGCAATATTCAGATTATGCTATTTGGCAGCGCAAGTATTTAGAAGATAATATTTTAGAGAATCAGTTGTCGTATTGGGAGAAGAAATTGGAAGGTGTCGGTACTTTATCGTTACCGACAGACCGTATGCGTCCTTCTGTACAGAGTAGCGTGGGAGCGAGTGTTTCTTTTCGACTGGATAAGGGGTTAAGCTCTTCGCTGGAGTCTTTATGCAGAGAAGAGGGAGTAACTTTGTTCATGCTGTTTTTATCCATCTTTAAGGTTTTGTTGTTCCGATATAGTGGACAGCAGGATATTTGTGTAGGAACTCCTATAGCTAATCGTACACAATCGGAGTTAGAGGGAATGATTGGTTTTTTTGTCAATACACTGGCGCTTCGCAGTGATTTGAGTGGTGATCTGAGCTTCAGGGATCTATTGAAAATGGTCAAGCAGACTACTTTAGAGGGATATGACCATCAGCTGGTTCCTTTTGAGAAGGTAGTGGACCGGGTAGTTACTTCCCGAGATATGAGCATGACCCCTTTGTTCCAAGTGATGTTTATATTGCAAAATGCAACAGTAACTAATAAAAAAATAGAATTAGAGAATATTATGATATCAGATTATGAGTTTGATATGGTTACTACGCAGTTTGATTTGACATTGAGTGTATCACAAGTAGATGAAGAGATTTCACTGTACATAAATTATAGTACTGCTTTGTTTGAAAAGGCAACAATCGACCGAATGCTATTACATTACCAAGAGTTGTTGAAAAACGTCGTCGTTGATATTTCCCAGTCTTTGGGCAGTTTATCGATGCTTACCGAAGAAGAAGAACATCAATTATTGAATGTTTTCAATAACACTGATATCGCATATCCAAAAGATAAGACAGTAGTTGATTTATTCACTGAACAGGTTAAACGAACACCAGACGCTATCGCGGTTGTTTATGAAGGTAAGGAATTAAGTTATAAAGAATTAGATCAAAGATCGAATCAGTTGGGGCGTTATTTACGCGAACAAGGCGTAGAACCAGATGATCTTGTTGGTATCTGTCTGGAGCGAAGTTTAGAAATGCTAATTGGTATTCTGGGTATATTAAAATCAGGAGGTGCCTATGTTCCAATCGATCCGGAATATCCAAGAGACCGTATAAATTACATGCTTAAAGATGCTAGTATTCACTTGGTGTTGAGTAGTGAGTTAAGTCGTAAAATTATAGATAAGCGTGAAGGATTATCAATTTTATCTTTAGGCAGTGATTGGGATGTTATCTCGGACTGCTCTAAAAGAAAATTGATCCCTGTATTATCATCTTCTAATTTGGCATATGTTATTTACACCTCGGGAAGTACAGGTGTTCCTAAAGGAGTTCCTGTTGTTCATACTAGTTTAGTTAATTTCTTACTAGGTATGATTAATCGTTTAGGAATGAGTGGTTTGAAGAAATTTATTTCAGTAACAACATATACTTTTGATATTTTTTATTTAGAATTTTTTACTCCTTTATTATTAGGAGCAAAAGTTATCGTCTTAGATAGTATATCCATAAGAGATGCAGATAAACTTCAATCTTTTATAGCTGATTACCGTCCTGATTTTATGCAGGCGACACCATCAACATGGCAAATGCTTATTGATAATGACTGGGACAATAAAGAAGGAGTTACTATCTTAACTGGAGGAGAAGCTATTAAGGAATCTTTAAAGGATAGCCTTACTTCTATAAGTAAATTTGTTTGGAATTTATATGGTCCAACAGAGGCTACTATTTGGGTTACTGCTCAAAGATTAAATCGTTTTCAAAAAGTTAATATAGGGAGAATGACTGATAATGTTAAGATATACATATTAGATAATTATGATAAGATAGTGCCAATAGGAGTAATTGGAGAATTGTGTATCGGAGGCGTTCAGGTAGCACGAGGTTATTTAAACCGAGAAGAATTAACTAATGAGAAGTTTATAGAGAATCCATTTAAGGAAGGTGAACGAGTTTATAAGACAGGCGATTTGGCACGTTGGTTACCTGATGGCAATATTGAATGTATAGGAAGAAAAGACGACCAGGTTAAGATAAGGGGTTATCGTATAGAATTGGGCGAGATTGAAAACGTCTTGTCTTCTTTGCCAGGAGTAACACAGTGTTGTGTATTGGCTAAGGAAGATACAGTCGGCAACAAGCGTCTGGTTGGTTATGTTGTACTTGAGGGGAATTTTGATAAAGAAGTATTGCAAAACCAATTAAAGATCAACTTGCCAGAGTATATGATTCCTCAATTGTGGGTGACTTTAGATGCGATGCCTTTAACCACTAATGGAAAGCTGAATAAAAAGGCACTGCCAGATCCGGATAGTTCAGATTTATCAAGTAAAGAATATGTAGCACCGCGTAACGAAACGGAAGCGCAGTTAGCAGAAATTTGGCAAGAATTATTAGGGATTGATAAGATAGGAATTTATGATAATTTCTTTGAATTGGGTGGTCATAGTTTATTAGCAACCCGCTTGGTGTCTATGATACGTAAAGAACTATCAATAGAAGTGTCTATTCGAAACATTTTCAGATTTAATACAGTAGAAGAGTTAGCATCATATATAATCTATAAAGTAATCAACTCTACTGATACTAAAAAAGGTTATAGTATAAACATCGAATTATAATTTAATAATGCATATGGAATTTTTAAGTTTTTTTGAAAGATTAAATAGAGAAGGAATAAAATTAGTATTAAAAGGTGATTTATTAAGCGTTAAATCAAATACTAATATAGACCCGACAGTATTTTTGGAAATAAAAAATAATAAGGAATTAATTATTCAATATCTAAAGAAGTATAAAGATGAAGATACATCAGAAGAATTATTAAAAAAGATTACTCCTTACAATAGAGATTCTTTTACTAAAATTCCACTATCGTTTAGCCAGGAGCGTTTATGGTTTTTGGATCAGTTAAGTGGTAGTGCAGAATATAATATGCCTATTGCGTTACGTTTAGATGGAGCATTAAATATTTCAATTTTAGAAGAATCATTACAGACTATAGTTTCTCGCCATGAAGTATTACGTACCAATCTTTTGTCAGAAGATGGGATTGGATATCAAGAGGTTATGAGTGCTCAGAATTGGTTTTTAGAACAAGAAGAGGTATTGGATGAAGAGTTGCTAGAGAGTCATTTAAAGACATATTTGAATATTCCTTTTAATCTGTCAAAAGATTATAAAATAAGAGCGCGTTTATACACATTAGGATATGAGAAATATGTTTTGGCTTGTGTTTTCCATCACATAGCCAGTGATGGTTGGTCGGAGGGAATTTTGATGAATGAGTTTACAGAATTATATACTGCATTACAATCTTGTAGAGTTCCTAATTTACCAAAGCTGAATTTACAATACGTAGATTATGCTATTTGGCAGCGTAAGTATTTAGAAGGCTCTGTTTTAGAGAATCAGTTATCCTATTGGAAAGCAAAATTAAGCGGTGTAAGCACTTTGTCCTTGCCAATGGATCATGCACGACCTTCTGTACAGAGTAATGCAGGAGCGACTATTTCTTTAGAACTAGACAAAAAAATAAGCACTTCACTAAGTTCTATATGCCAGGAAGAAGGTGTGACGTTGTTTATGTTATTGTTATCTGCTTTTAAGATTTTATTATCTCGTTACAGTGGACAGGATGATATTTGTGTAGGAACACCAATTGCGAATAGAACGCAATCGGATTTAGAAGGAATTATAGGCTTTTTTGTAAATAGTTTAGCACTTCGCAGTGATTTAAGCGGCGATCAGAGTTTTAAAGATTTGATATCGAGAGTAAAGCAAACAACTTTGGAGGGGTACGATCATCAGTTGGTACCTTTTGAGAAAGTCGTAGATCGAATAGCGATCACTAGAGATATGAGTATGACACCATTATTTCAAGTGATGTTTGATTTTAAAAATAATACTAAAAATTCTAGTAAAAAAGAGGAGAGTTTAGAAGGTATTGTGATTTCAGATTATGAGTTCGATATGGTTACTGCACAATTTGATTTGATATTGAGTGCATCAGAAAATAACAATGATGTTTTATTAGAAATAAATTATTGCACGGCTTTATTTGATAAAGCAACAATAGATCGAATGCTGCTGCATTATCAAGAGTTGTTGGTTAGTATTGCAGACAATATCT
>NZ_QUNI01000015.1 GCF_003385115.1 Flavobacterium aquicola | reverse complement strand
CCGACGATTACGGTTCCTCCGGCACAATGTTTTGTTGGATCCCCATTGACGGTTAACTTAAATGGTTATACCACTGTTTACGGCGGTGTTAAATCGTATACTGTAAACGGCTTTGCTATTGCAGGATCTAATGCAGTGTTTAATGCTCCTGGTACATATAAATTAGGTATTAAGGATGACAATGGCTGTGAGGCTTTTGTAGATTATACAATTCAAAAACAATTGTTAGCGGAAGCTTCAGTTACAAAAGACTTATATTGTACTGGATCAGTTAACGCGACAATTGATGTTGCTATAACTGACGGAGTTGCACCATATTCATATCAGATGTATGTTGGAGGAGTTGCTGCAGGCAGTCTGACAGCAGTAGCAGGTTCTAGTTTTACGGTTTCAGTACCTGCTGCTGGCACGTATCATTTTGTAATAACAGACAGTAATACTCCTGCTTGTTCTGTTACAACTTCAAATGTTGTTGTAACAACACCAAGCATACCAACGGCTGCATTTGCACAAACGAATGTAAGCTGTAACGGAGAGGCAGACGGAACAATTACAATAACAGCATCTAATGGTATAGAGCTATATCAGTACAGTATTGATAATGGAGTTACTTTCCAAGGATCAAATTATTTTGCAGGCTTGACAGATGCGGGTGTTTATAACATTGTTGTAAAAGATGCTAAAGGCTGTACCATAACTGCAGCTATCCCTGTTGATATTACACAGCCAGCTGTATTAAATGCGAGCGCTTCAGTTAAACCTTTTGGCTGCTCAGCAGCGAATACGCCTGAAGATGCAGTTGTAACTATTACAGCTATTGGCGGAACTGCTCCATATACATATAGTTTTGATGGAGGTACTACTTTCCAAGACTCAGATGCGTTCCCAGTAAATACTGCACAGACCATTAATTATGTGGTTCTTGATGCTAAAGGCTGTATTTTTAATGGTACTGCTGATGTATTGCCATATACACCGCCAACTGATATGGATATTACTGTAAGCCTGATTTATTGTAATACTCCGGGAACAGTTGCAACTCTTACAGTAAATTCTGTTATAGGTGGAGTTTCGCCATATACGTATGAGATTATTTCTCCAGCTGTAGCTGTTGCTAGTAATACAACGGGAAGTTTTGCGAATCTTGCACCAGATACTTATGTTATAAAAGTTACTGACAGTAACGGATGCAGTACTACAAATACTGTTGAAATAAAAGAAGCAAGCAAAATCACTGCAACTGCACAATTAGTTAATGATGTTTACTGTAAAGACGGTAATAGCGGATCTGTAAGCTTTACAGTAGCTAATTACATAACAGCAGGTAACTATACATTTAGTTTAACACCAGCGACAGGTTCATTTACCCAAAGCGGTGACGTAATTACTTATACTGGTCTAACAGCCGGTAATTATACTTTCACAGTTACTGATGGAGTTTCAGGCTGTATCGCTACAGTTGCCGATTTCACTGTTAGTCAACCAGCATCGTCATTATCTTCTGCATCAATTGCTACTAACATTAATTGTAATAATGACAATGCCACAATTACCGTAGCTGCAGCAGGAGGAACAGCAGATTATAAATATGCTGTGGCTAGAGCAGGTGATCCTGTGCCAGCATTGACAAACTATGGCACTAGTGAAAAATTAGTTGTTGATACCAATAACGGTGTAGATGTAAATTGGATAGTTTATGTTATGGATTCTAATGGCTGTTCTGCAACTAACGCACAAGCTATTTCTTTAGATGCTAATCCGGTTATTGCAACAGCAATTGCTGCACAGTGTCCAAGTGCTGCAGGAACGTATGCTATTACAGTTACTGCTTCTGGATTCAACGCAGCTCTTCAATACAGTGCCGATGGTACTAATTACCAAACTGGAAATGTTATTACTGTAAATACATATGGCACTTATAACATTACCGTGAAAGATGCAAACGGATGTATTTCAGCTCCAGTATCGGTAACTATTTTAGAACCATTAACATTGAATGCTGTTGTTGCCGCTGCTCCTAGCTGTTTAGATAATGATGGAGTTGTCAATCTTTTGGCGGCAGGTGGTTCTGGTTCTTATCAGTATAATATTGATGGAGGCGCATTTGTAGCAGGAAATTCATTTACTGGTGTAACATTTGGATCACATACTATGGGTGTTCGTGATACGACTACTCGATGTGAGTTCTATGTGCCGATTAATTTATCAAGAGCCACACGAGTTACCGGATTTGCTTTAAGCATGACTCCAGTAACATGTAACGGAGGGGCCGATGGAACAATTACAGCAACTATCGATACTCCAGCTGCAGGTATCAATGACAATCCTGAGTATATGTATAGCTTGAATGGAGGAATACCTCAAACTTCAAACGTATTTACTGGACTGACAGCAGCTACTGGATACGTCGTAACAGTAACTTCAGGCAGAGGCTGTATTGCCAGTGATGATACTGATGTAACGCAGCCAGGAATCATAAATGTACCTGCTCCGGCAGTTGTTCAGTTTGGCTGTACTGCAGGATCGAATAGCAGTAATTTTGCCACTATTACAGTAAACAATGTTACCGGTGGTTCTGGAACATACACTATTTATGAATTTGTTAAAGGAATAACAGTAGTACAGCGTGGTGCTAGTAATTCTTATACAGAATCTGATGTTGCAGGTGGCAGCTATGTTGTTAATGTTTATGATGATAAAGGCTGTTTAGGCAGTACTACAGCACCAATCGTTATCAATAGATTTATTAGTCTTGAGGATATAAATATTAACATTACTCAGGCAATAACTTGTAAGGTTAACCAAAATATAACTGTTACAGCTGTAACTTCTGGCGGAACTCCTCTTGCGGGAACGCTTGAATACACAGTTGTGGGAATCAATGGAACAGTATATTCAAGTGTAACGAACACTGTTGGTACTTTCAGTAATTTGGGTATTGGTGATTATTCTGTATCGGTTAAAAACACCATTACTAATTGTATAAAAGAAATATATCATATAGTTAACGATCCGAACTCATTTGAATTGAAAGCGGTCAAAATTAGTGATGTAATTTGTCATAATTCGAATGAAGGAAGTGTAGAATTAACTATTACTGATGTTTATCCTTTGCCAACAAATGAAGCTGGTGCTTTCGATTATGTAATTACAAGTTCAGTATTGCCATCGGCAATTAGTGGAACTTCAGTAACGGCAGGTCCTGTTCCAATTTCTGGATTGAAAGCTGGTCTATATAATGTTACAGCTACTTTGAAAAACAGACCAGAATGTTCAGTTACTACTACTTTTAGTATTGATCAGCCATCTGCTCCTCTAACAATATCTGAAACACACAAAGAAATTACTTGTGTATCAGGAAACAAGGACGGAATGATTTCTGTATCTGCAGCAGGCGGTTGGGTTGGTGATTACCAATATGAATTGGTTGGACCTGTAAGTGTTGCTTATAGTTTACAATTTACTTTCACAAATTTAACAGCTGGTAGCTATACAGTAAATGTAAAAGACAGTCACGGTTGTGTTGTTTCAACACCTGTTGTTTTAAGGAATCCAGCTCCAATTGTTGTTAAAGCAGCTGCAAGTGTATCAATGTTATCTTGTAATGGTGATCAATCAGCTGTAATTACTGCTTCTGTAGAATTACCATCTGGAGGCCAAGGAAGTAATTATTTATATACCTTGAATTATGAATCGATGTCGCCAGTTGTTGTTTCAGGCCCTCAGAGTTCACCAGTATTTAATGGCTTAGGAGCAGGAAGATACAGTGTTACGGTTACTGACGGATGGAGCTGTAGCGCTACTTCGGCGGTGTTGACAATTAATGAACCTACAAAAGTTGTAACGAGTTTAGTTAAAACAACTCTGCAAACGTGTAAAATACCAGCTACATTAACGCTTACAGCTGCTGGAGGTACAGCGCCTTATAGCTATAGTGATACGGCTAACTTTGCAGTTAGCACGCCAATGATTGGTAATTCTGCTACTTTCTCTGTAGGTAATGGTACTTTCCGTTATTATGTACGTGATGTAAACGGCTGTGTTAGTATAGTTTCTAATGATATTCAAAATGAACCATTGGAACCGCTGGGAATTGATTTAGATATTAGAAACGCGGTAATTAATTGTCAGGGAGATTTAACAGGATTTGTAGTTGCTGTTGCAAAAGGCGGTTTAGGCAATTATGTTTACTCACTCGTAGATGCTTCAGGAAATGCTATTGCAGTCGGAGCTCAGAATACACCAGGTACTTTCACAGAATTGCCTGCTGGTACTTATTTTATTAAAGTGGTTAGCAGCGATTGTGAATATACTTCAGCTCCAATTATAATAACTGAACCAGCTACTGCATTATCAGCTACTTATACTACTGTGGATGTTACTTGTAATGGTAATAACGATGGTAAAATAATTATCAATGCGGCGGGAGGAACTGGAATGATTAAATATGCCATTTCTCCTGATATGAGACAGTTCTTTGAAAGCGGTACTTTCAGCAATTTAAAACCTGGTCTATATGAGGTTCTTGTACAGGATCAAAACGGCTGCTTCATTCTAATTAAAGATATTCAGATTGAAGAACCAGATCCTATTGTATCTGCTGTTGTTCCAGGTTCTGAAGTTCAAGAGTATTGTGCAGGTGATAAAACAGGAGCATTCAGCATTACAATTAGTGGCGGTGTTGGTCCATATAGCACTACTTTAGATGATCCTAATGGAACTTATGTCTTAGGTCAAGTTGATTTTGCTGGTTTATCTGGTGGTGATCATATAGTTTACATCAAAGATGCAAACACTTGTACATTCGAATTGCTTGTACAGTTAGATCCTGCTGTTATTTTAGATCCAGTTGCGGTTGTTACTTATGACTGTGTTAATGATCTTCCAGCTAATAAAGTTACTGTGAGCATTGATCCTAGCAATAATCCTGCAGATGTAACCTATTCATTAGACAACACTGGAGTAGAGCAGCCTAGCAATGTGTTTACTAATCTTGCTGCCGGTGATCACTTTATAATGGTTCATCATAAGAATACCTGTGTGGATGCAACTTTAGTTTTCCATATTGATCACATAGATCCTTTGGGTATGACATTAAATCTTGGAAAATTAAATGAAATTGTTGCAATTGCAACAGGCGGCTCAGGAGTTTATCGTTATTCTGTAAATGGTGAAGACTTAGGGTCTAATAATAAGTATATTTATTACCATTCTGGTAATTATACATTTACTGTGACAGATACTAATGGCTGTGTTTTCAGTGTAACTAAGTATTTCGAATTTGTAGATATTGAAATTCCTAATGTCTTTACGCCAAATGGAAATGGGCCAAATACTACATGGAAGCCACTTAAAACGGAAAATTATCCAGATATTAAATTTGTAGTGTATGACCGTTATGGACGTGAAGTTGGTCACTTTGGTGCAGGAGAATCATGGGATGGTAAATACAAAGGTACTGAGCTTCCAATGGGTGATTACTGGTATGTATTGAAACTTAGACATACTAAGGATGATAGAGAGTTTATAGGTCACTTTACACTATACAGATAGCAGAAGTGAGAGTAGTTATCCATAATGAAAATCAATAAAATGAAAAAAATATTAATAAGCATTTTACTCTTGACTGTAGCTGGCAGCTATGGTCAGGAGCTGAATGTTCCCGTTGCTACCCAATACTTAGCCGATAATCCATATGTAATTTCACCTACGTATGCAGGAATTGGAGATAATTTTAGAATTAATCTGAATGGGTATAAACAATGGGTAGGTGTTGAAGATGCTCCTCAGAGTCAGGCATTATATGCTGATTTCAGAGTTTTGAATCAATCTGGTGCTGGGATGACTTTGTATAATGATTCCAATGGTTATACCAAACAGGCGGGAGCTAAGCTTACTTTTGCGCACCACATTATTCTGGATTATTATACTAAACAGTATCTTTCCTTTGGGATGTCATATATATATAATTCATTTAGATTTAATATAAATGAATTTAATGGAATTACTGATGACAGGGCAACAATTAATAACAACTTTGAGGTCGGTTTTTTATATCGAAATAGAGGATTTTATGCTAGTGCGACGGCTACTAATATTTTGCAGAAGGATCTTAATTTTGAAATTGCCTATGAACCCAACTTGCTTACCAATTACCAGTTGTATGCTGGATATGTACTTGATATGGGAAACAGAAATGAATTAGAACCTTCGGCTTTTTATCAATATTATCAAAGTGATGGACGTTCGGTGACGGATTTGAATATTAAATATAGAAAATTTAACAGGTATGAAGATTATTTTTGGGTTGGAGCTTCTTATCGTTTTTTGAATGATCAAATCGGAAAACCTTTAGCAGTAGGTCCTATAATTGGATTCCAAAAAGGTTACATTTCAGCTGGGTATTCCTATCAAATTACACTTAACGGTTTAGCAGCTTATAATTCAGGAACACATTCTCTAACGATTGGTTTTAGATTCCTGCAAGGATTGAGTAACTGTCCCTGTACACAGAGCCCGGTGCATGATTAATAAATATATGCTTTGAAATTTTAGTTTCTAGGTATAAAATAAAGAAGACTGCTGCAGATCAAGTGCAGCAGTCTTTTTTTGTACTAGGTATTTAAAGTGAAAGAGATACTGTAATATGATTTAAGCTTTTTTAACTGCTTTTTAATGGTTTTAAGACCGTGATTCTAATTTTTGACAATAAGATATAGAATGCTGCAATTCATCAAAAATGAACCGCTTATTAGATTATGATTTTATTCCAAGCTGCCGCTATAATTCCTCATTTTACCGCAATAATTTCAGTAGGAAGCTTAATAATCATACTTTTGAGGAATTAATTTCGTTATGAAAAAGAAAATTTCCTTTTACGCAATGCATTTTTGCCTGTGTTTTGTCTTTTTGTTTCTACCGTATGCTTTTACTTCAACGGGAAGTGTTTTCAGCCTGCCGAAATTAGCCGCTAATCCTCACGACAGAATATACTTTTTCATTTACTTTTTACTGTTGCTTTTCTTTTATTTTAATTATTATATTTTAATCCCAAAGATTTATTTTAAGGAAAAACAGATTTCATACGTTATCACTCTTGCTTGTTTTTTATTGTTCTTCCTATGGATTTCTAATGTGTTTGATACACCGGAGTCAAATTTTCTTGATTTTAGAGAACATAAAAAAAATCATTTCAATGAAATGTTTCGGCCACATTCCAAAGATTTTAATCATGATCGTGGTCCTGTTTCACATTCATTATCTCCATCGGAATTAAATGATCAAAATCATTTTGGAGGCCCGCCCACGCAATACAGCCATACAATTTTGGTTTATCTTATAGGGGTAATTTCAAGTTTATTTATTGCTATAAAAAATCGGCTACAAAAAGTTGAAGAAGATAAAATGAAATCCGAATTATCTTTTTTGAAAGCGCAGATAAATCCTCATTTTCTATTCAACACCTTAAACAGCATTTATTCATTGGCCATAAAAAAAGATGATAAAACAGCTGATGCTGTGGTACAATTATCTGAATTGATGCGATATATAATTACTAATGCCAATGATGATGTAATCGCTTTAGAGAAAGAAATTAATTATATCAATAACTTCATACTGCTGCAAAAGACAAGATTAGGAAATACTGCAGCTATTGATTATACATTGGAAGGAAATCCCTTTGGCAAAGCCATTACGCCTCTTATTTTAATCTCTTTTATTGAAAATGCTTTTAAACATGGAGTTAATCCAAATGAGAATTCCGAAATTTGTATCAGGATCAGTATTGCTGGTGATTATCTGACGTTATTTGTTTCTAACAATAAAGTACAGTCTATACAGTCTGACAGCGGAATTGGTCTGCAAAACACTATTGAAAGACTTTCGCTTTTATATCCTAACAATCATGTTTTGTCTATCGATGATAATTCGAAAATGTATCTTGTAACCTTAACAATTAAAGTGGGATGATAAAAGCGATAGCACTCGATGATGAACCGCCTGCTCTAGAAATTCTGCAAAATTTTTGCGACAGAATTGATACTATTGATTTGCTGAAAACGTTTACAAAATCGGAGGATGCACTCAAATATTTGAAAAAATACCCTGTCGACTTATTGTTTTTAGATATTAATATGCCTGCTATTTCCGGTATTGATTTTTACAAAAAACTACCGCGCAAAACAATGGTAATATTCACAACTGCCTATTCTGATTATGCTGTTGAAGGATTTACTTTGAGCGCCACTGATTATCTATTAAAACCGATTTCATTCGCAAGATTTGAACAGTCCATAGAAAAAGCTTTCGCACAGTGGAAGACACAGAATCAAGATCCTGAACAGCAGTATCTTTTTATCCGAGCCGATTATAGTTTGATAAAAATTCTGCTTTCGGATATTTTGTTCATAGAAGGGCTGGATGATTATCTCAAAATTCATATTCAGAACCAAAAAACAATTGTCGCCCGGATGACAATGAAAGCCTTGCTGCAAAAGCTTCCAGAGACTGAATTTATAAGAGTTCATCGTTCGTTTATTGTTTCCATTTCTAAAATTGAAAAAGTGCGGAACAAAATAGTCTACATCAGTGAGGAGGAAATTCCGGTAAGTGCGAGTTATGAAACCACTTTTTTTGCCTTGCTCAATAAACAATAATGTTTTTCCTTTCTTTAAAAAGGACATTTATACCCTATTTACCTCTTAAAATCATCGCGTTACCTCATAAATTATAAACGATTTATGACTTTAAATACTTTTACCGCTGTAACCTTAAAATTGGAATTAGTATGGAAAGAAAAGATTTTTTAAGAGGATTAGGATTAGCAGGCCTGGGAGCGTTGACTATTCCTGTGATTAAGGCATGCAGTAATGATGACAGCAGTGATTCTTCTGCGGCCGATTCGACTCAGGCAACTGATACTGGTGGAGATTCTTCGACTGGAACCTGTTCTGTTACCGCATCGGAAACTGCGGGGCCATTTCCAACAAAAACGCCTACATCACTTGTTACTTCAAACATTGTAAGCGATCGCACTGGTGTCGCGTTTTCTATTAATATCTATGTAAAGAATACCAAAGCCAGCTGTGCGGCTCTTGAAGGTGCTATTGTTGATATCTGGCATTGTGATAAGGATGGCTATTATTCAGAATATGGAGGTACATCAATGCAGTCCGCCGATTTCACATCAGTACATTTTTTAAGAGGAAGACAAACGACAGACGCCAATGGATTAGTACATTTTACCTCTATTTTTCCAGGATGGTATAGTGGCAGGGCGACACATATTCATGTTCATGTGTACAATGCTTCGGGGACATCATTGCTTGTTACCCAAATCGCATTTCCCGAAGGTTCTGGCAGTGCCGTAGCGCTGGTAAATGCTTCGAGCGCTAATGGTTATACAAAAGGACTTTCCGGATATACGTATAATGCTTCGGATAATGTGTTTTCTGATGGTGTTGCCAATGAAATGTCGGCTGTGACAGGAAGTGTTGCAGATGGTTTTGTTTTGACACACACAATAAATGTGGCTGGCTAGATGATGCTTAATATTTAGTTTCTAAAAAATGATTAAGCAAAACCCCGCGAAGATTTTTAGATCCGATTTACGAACAGTTTCTAAATCGGATGCCTTTTTAAATTTAGCTACATTCAATTTTGAGGGCAGTGACGATGTGTCCAGAAAACCATTCGGAACTTTGAAAGTTTTGAATGAGGTTACAATTGCTCCTTTGTCTAAAAGATTTACATTCATTGATGCTAATACTGAAATAATGCTGCTGCCTCTTTTTGGCGGAATAGCCTATAAAGACAGTTTAGGTGATGAGGATTTCATTAGAATCGAACAGATAAAGCATCTCTCTGCCCAGCAGGGAACTTCTTTTGAGCTTTCCAATCCTTATGAGCTGGAAAATGTAAGTTACTTGGAAGTCAGGTTCTGCTCAAAAGCTAGCAATTTTAAGCCAAGTTCCAGCAGATCTGATTTTGATTTTTCTGAAAGAAACAAATTAATTCCTCTTTTTGGATTTCCGGACACATTAGGTTTCATCGGTATTTATGACGGAAGAAAAGAAGGTTTTTATGCCTTAAAAAGTAATTTAAACGGCGTATTTGTTTTTGTAATCAGTGGTGCTTTTGAAGTTGAAAACAGATTATTGGAGGAGAAAGACGGGCTCAGTTTTAATAAAATTGAAACAGTAGAGTGGGAGGCACTCTCAGAAAATGCTATTTTGTTAGTGTTTGAAATTCCAATGGAAAATCAATAAAAATCTGCTATGTATAAAGCCAAAATACGACTTGCTTATAGAATAATTATCGATAGTAAATTCACATCTCTTTGGGACCAATATGTTTGGGAGGATACATACAAAGAATATTTGATGCAGCATCAGCAGTTCAATTCGAAGGAAAATCCCAAAAATACTTTTAGAGAATTATTGTCTGAAAACGAAAAAGCTTCTCAGGTGCATTACTTGGTTGGTATTGCTGCCAATGGCTACGTAACGCAGTTAAAGGGGAATCTTTATCGTATTACTGATGTATTGGGAAATAATTATTTTCCGTTTTCTAACTATCAATTGGATATCATTAACACAGATATTACGGACCAATCCAAACATAAAATAGGTATTACTTTTTACTCGCCTTTACTAACATTAGTAGATATTATTGAAAACAATTATTTAGTTTCTAAAAATTGTGATGACACATGTGGTTTCGAAACTCTGATGTTTCCTGTTCAGTCGTGTTTATCTATCTGTTATTATGAAAATTATCAATCACAGAAAGAAGCTCTTAAAATTGATTTGAAGTAGAAAATTATAACAATATTGTGTTGTAATTTTATAAATTAGTCTTTCTGTAGTTAAACAAGATGCCTCTATATTTCTTATGAGCTGGATAGTCTAATTTCTTGAGTGGTTTTTTAAAGGAATTCATTTTATATAATTATATTTTAAATGTAAAAAATACAATTTTTTCCAGTATTTGTACTGTATATAGGTATTAATTAACAAATTAAGTGTCATTATTTTATTTAACATCTGTTTAATGTGTTTGTTTAGTTGTATATACAAATTTTATAACATCTATAACGTAATTTTGTGAAATAACATAAAACAAATACCATGTCAGATTTTTTGAAACAATTTGGAGAAGAAGTAAAAAACAACATCCCTGGATACATAGCGGTCGCAGTATCCGAAATTAAAAGCGGTATATCCTATTATAGTGATTCAGCAATTGCAAGTTTTGATCCTGAATTAGCGTCGGCATTCAATCTTGAAGTAGTAAAAGCTAAATTAAATGCAATTAGTGCTTTAGGGTTAAATGAATCTATTGACGATATTCTGATTACGCTAACGAATCAAATACATATTATTGATATTTCAGATAACAATGAATATTTTATTTATTTGGCTGTTGATTCTTCTAAAGCTAATTTAGGAATGACTAAAGCTCTTTTGAACAAATACAAAAAAGAAATTTCTGGAAAACTGTAAAGTTTTCTTTCCCCAAATCTTATTTGAAATTTCAAAATTAATTCGCAATGTTATATGATTTGCTGCTGATTTTAATAATCATTAGCATTTAATAAAGTCAGTCAGATTATTTTGATTGGCTTTATTAAATATAGCTTAGCTGTATGTAACTGCATACAGCTTATAAGTAATTTATGCTTTTTTTCTATTTTTTTTGAAACGGTATTTTCTGTTTTAAATACAAAGTATAGATTACAGTATTGTTGTAATTAAGTTGCGGATAAATAAAAACAATGGAGTTTGATAACCAATATTTTTATATGGGTATAGATGAAATCGAAGAGATTAAATCAAACGATTTTCATTTGGTAGTTGACATAATTTATGAATCTAAATTAATAGATGAACAGCTGCTTGATTTAGAAAATGCGATATCATTTTTAAAGAATAAATTAGATAGAAACAAGGCTAAGATTTTTGTCAAAAAAGATAATGGCCGTCCTATTGCTTTCATGGTTTTGTATCACAAAGTAAATGTGCTTTCATTAGTACGCTACAATTGGCATATCTCGTATCTATATGTTAAACCTGAGTTTAGAAGGAAACAGATAGGAAAACAAATTATGCTAAAATGTATTGACTATGCGAGAAAAACCAAAGTTGATCATATTTCATTAAATACGGATACTGAAAATTATCCAGCACAGCAGCTTTATGAAGGTTTTGGTTTCAATCGGATGAATTTTATTGCAAATTATTATTATTACGAAATGAAATTAAATGGATAATACAGCCTTTTAATATAAAATCAAAAGAGTATTACATTTTAAAAAATTAAAAATAAAATGATAAAAAAACTATTTAAAAATTATTTTCAGCATTTTAGCGAGTTTTCTGTCGAGGTCAAAATTTTAGCCATTACTACTTTTATCAATAGATGCGGTGCCATGGTAGTGCCTTTTCTGTCT
This sequence comes from Flavobacterium aquicola, assembly GCF_003385115.1. Classification (GTDB taxonomy): domain Bacteria; phylum Bacteroidota; class Bacteroidia; order Flavobacteriales; family Flavobacteriaceae; genus Flavobacterium; species Flavobacterium aquicola. Next base: position 119,808 of record NZ_QUNI01000015.1, on the reverse strand, counting down.
AAATATATGTTAGAAGAACTTCATTTTACGTACGGCCAAATTGGCTGGGTGATGGTTTTTTACGGAATTGGTTCTTTTATGGGTACTTGGTTAAGTGGTAAATTATCTGATAAAATTGGTTTTTACAAGGTGATGATTTTTAGTTTATTTACAACCGGAATTCTTTTTATTTTATTGCAGTTTCTGACTACTTTTTATAGTTTTTGTTTTGGTGTTTTGCTTTTAACAACAGTTGCAGATATGTACAGGCCAGCGATGTTAGTATCACTGGATACTTATGCTCTCAAAGCAGATAGAACCCGGGCCTTATCTTTAGTACGATCGGCTGTTAATTTAGGATTTATGTTTGGTCCCCTTATCGGAGGTATTATAATTACAGCTTTAGATTACAGTTTTCTGTTTTACATAGATGGATTAACCTGTATTTTGAGTATAGCTTTATTCTCCATATATGTCAAGGAAAAGAAATTGCCTTATAAATTAAAAATCTTTAAGCACTTAAAAGAAACTACTTCGGTTTTTGACGATAAACCTTTTTTAATCCATCTTTTGGTTACGATGATAACGGGAGTTTTATTCTTTCAGATTTTTACAACCTTATCTATTTATTATAAAGAAGTCTTTCATTTTTCTAGTCTCCAGGGAGGTTTGTTTTTGGCTTTAAATGGGGTTTTAATTTTGATTTTTGAATTGCCAATTGTAAAATACATTGAATCCAGAAATATAAGCAAGCTTTTGATGGTATCTTATGGTGTTTTATCGATGTCTATCGGGTATTTATTTTTATTGATTGAAAATAATATTTTCAGCTTAATTATTATGATGATATTGATGACAGCTGGAATAATGCTCACATTCCCTTTTGCCAATTCATTTGTTAAAAAGCGATCCCTTAAAAAACAGGAAGGTAAATTTATGTCTGTTTTTACTATGAGTTATAGTGTAGCTCAGATCGTAAGTACTAAAACGGGTATGGAAATTATTGAAAAATTTGGTTATAAAGCCAACTGGATTTTCTTGTTTGTTTTAGGCCTTATTGGTTTTATTTTATCTTACCGTTTAGTGTTTATAGTTAAGAAAGAAAAGGAAATGATAAAAAACAAAATTGTGCAGTCTTTTTTTGCCGGAAGTTCAAAATAAGGCATTTACACCCGCTGGTCAACTAAGATGTTTTATGAAATTTTAAAATAATCTCTTTTGTTTTTTGTGCAATTATAAAAGATTATAATTGGAGAATAATTCTATATAAAATATTTCAAAATTAAATTTTTGAAGAGAAAGCGTTCTTTTTACTTAGATTGCATGAACAAGAAATAAATTCAGATAGAATTCTAAAAAGAGTCATTTAGGTTAAAGAGCCTAAAATTTATATTGAAAGTTTTTCAAAAAATTATATTGTGTCTTTATTTATTCATTAAAAGTTTTAGTAGAGAAATCTGTTCTTTTAAAGACTCAATAGTTTCTTCATATTGTTCAATTAGTTTATCTGAATAGTTAATATAATTACTATTTCCTTCTGAATTATTAATGTTAAAAATATTTTTAACATTAAAACCTAATATCTCAATAGGATCTATTTCTAAAATCGCACTTATTTGCTTTAGCCTATTAATTGTTAACTGTGTTTCGCCTGATTCAATCTTAGAATAGGCTCTTACGGACAACCCTAATTCATTTGATATGTGTTCTTGAGTCAAGTTTTTTAGTTCTCTTATTTGTTTGATTTTTATTTCTGGATGCTGAAACATAGATAAGTGTATGATTAGTTCAAAATTAGACATAATAGTTCAGAAAAAGAAATGAAGTTAATAGAAGAATGGCGCCTTCATGAATATTTTTGTAAAAAATATATAAATTTTAAAACACAACGAAGATGTCAGATTTTTTAAAAAAATTCGGAGAAGAAATTAAGAAAAATGTTCCTGGATTCATTGCTGTTGCTATATCTGAAATTAAAAGCGGAATTTCGTACTATAGTGATTCTGCGCTAGCTGGATTTGATCCAGAATTGGCTTCTGCTTTCAATCTAGAAGTAGTAAAAGCTAAGTTAAATGCAATTAGTGCATTGGGATTAAATGAGAGTATTGATGATATTATGATTACTTTGAGTAATCAAATACACATCATTGATGTTTCAGACAATAATGAGTATTTTATCTATTTAGCAGTAGATTCTTCTAAAGCAAATTTAGGGATGACAAAAGCTCTTCTAAATAAATATAAAAAAGATATTGCAGGCAGACTTTAGTAGGTTTTATCTAATAGTAAGTTTTAAAACTATACAAAAGGCTATTGGTATTAAAGATATCAATAGCCTTTTTGTATTATTCAGCATTTTATTTGTTTAAAACTCGAAAATCCAATCTTTATTCACAGATCTGATTATATTTTTCTAATTTTAGTTTGGTCTGCTATCGAAATTCAGTTTCCAATACACAAACACGGTAATCACGTTGATAACTGCCAATATCCATAATAAAGGATTACTAAAAAACTGTTGATAGCTGCTTCCTTTTGGGATTTCGATAAAAGGAACAGTTATGAGAACATCTAAAATCAATGCTGTGACCGTAATTACGATTCCTACCTGCAGGCCTGATTCTTTTACTGCTTTTTTATAATAAATCACTGCCGCAATCCATGCATAGAATACAATTGTAAAAGCTGCAATGACTGCCAGTACAAGTGAAGATTTTTGAATCAAAGGAATATGCTCTAAAATATAAAAAGTTATAACGACACAAAGCCAAGCGATCACGCCCGAAAATATAGCTCTTCCCCAATTCATGACAGCTGGTTTATTTCGTTCCAAATTCCTGTTTGAGCAGTTTTTAGTGCATAGTCGATAAAATCAGTAGCTTTTCGTCCCAAGACTTTTTCGATATCATTAGTGACACTTGAATTTCGTCCATCCAAAACTTCGGAAAACAAATAATTTACCAGCCAGATTACATCTTCAGGCACTTGATATTGGCGGAGCATATCGATATATTGTTCCAAAGAAAGTGATTGGAAAACAATTTCTCTGCCCGTAATTCCGGCAATTTCAGTAACAGCCTGTTCAAAATTCAGCAGACGCGGTCCTGTAAGTTCATAGGTTTTTCCGTTGTGTTTTTCGTTCAGGAGCGCTTCAGCAACAACAGCTGCGATGTCATCGGCATCGGTAAACGGTTCTAAAACTTCTGCTTTAGGCAAAGCTACAAAACCAGCCAAAATAGGTTCCAAAAAGATGCTTTCGCTAAAATTTTGATTAAACCAGCTCGCTCGTACAATTGTCCATTTCTGCGCTGTTGATTTTACGATTTCTTCGCAAACCTGAGCTTCTTTTTCTCCTCTTCCCGAAAGAAGCACCATTTTTTGAATACCATTTTGTGTTGCAAGTTCTGTAAATTGACGAATGGTTTCAGGAGCTGTAGGAATTGCCAAGTCAGGCTGAAAAGTAATATATACGGTATCGTTGCCTTTTATTACATCTAACCACGTTTCGGGTTTTTCCCAGTCAAAAGATGGGTTTGCGCTTCGAGAAGCTAATTGTACGGTAACGTTATTTACGTTGTTTAATAATTCTGCAACTCTTCTGCCGGTTTTTCCATTTCCGCCAAGGATTAAGATTTTTTTTGATTCCATGATAAATGATTTTTTAATTAATGATGATACAAAGATGCATCGGTCATCATTAAATCATTTGTCGAAAAGGAATTAAGAATTGTTTGAAAGGAATTGTTTCTTTACTTCATTCGGTCTTGTTCCAAATTTTTTCTGAAACGCATTCGAAAACGAGCTTAGACTTTCATAACCTACTTCCCAAGCAGCTTCCTGAACAGTTTTTTCGTGGTTGCACAATAGCTCATACGCTTTGTTTAACCGCTCTTCATGAATGTACTTATAAACAGGAATACCGAACAATTCTTTGAAGTTCTTTTTTAATTTATTGCTGTTAAGCCCTATCAGTTTTGACAATTCTGAAAGAGTAGGGGGTTTTGAGTAATTGGTACTCACAATTTCTTTTGCCTGAAAAAGTTTCTCTTTGTCTTTTTCCGTAAGCTCATTTTTTTTATCACTTGACAAAAGTGCAAAATAGTGAGCCAGCAGTTCATTAACCTGACTTTTTAAAAACAAAAGCCTTGTATTGCCAGAATATGTGGTGTTGAATATTTTTTGAACGGCCAATTGCATATCCAAAGTCATAAAAAAGGTTGGGCCTTTTACAAAATTTTCTTTTGGATTTAACAGGTCAGGCAGTTGCTTTTCGAAAATTTCTTTTTCGACCTGTGATAAAGTATGCAGGTTTTTCAGTTTCGTAAAAATGCTGATGGACTGCAAAGGTTTATCGGGTGCTATTTTGTGTGCAAATTCTACTTTTTGGTTTCCAAAAAAAGAAATAGCCAGACCAGTCGTGTTTGTTAAATATTTTGTTTGGTTATTGTGTTTTATTTCCAGCTCCACATTGCCCGAACCATAGAAAGCAAAACCAACAGCATCTCCGTCTATTTCACATTTCTGTACAAAAGTCTTTTTGGTGTCTGACTGTTCAATCAGTACAATAAAGTTGTTTAGTTCGATAATGTCTGTTGTCATTTTTGATTTTAAAGTGTTCTAAATCAAATGTACAAAAGTAGTTTGGATTTGAAATAGAAAAGACCGCCACGCCTGACGGTCTTTTTCAGTATAACTTTTGTGATCAATCTGTAAAAAAAATAAAACCGCAAATTCGCAAATTTTAAACCCAAAAAGGATTTTATAATTTGCGAATTTGCGGTAAAATATCTTTGTTAACCTTGTGTAAAACTTTGCGTTCTTTGCGGTTAAACCAAATTACAGATTCGAAAAGAAATCATTTCCTTTATCATCAGTGATAATAAAAGCAGGAAAATCTTTGATAGTGATTTTACGAACAGCTTCCATTCCTAATTCTTCGAAATCAACAACTTCTACCGAAAGAATGTTTTCTTTGGCTAAGATCGCTGCCGGCCCTCCGATAGAACCCAAATAGAATCCGCCGTAGGTTTTGCAGGCATTCATCACGTCTTTCGTTCTGTTTCCTTTGGCAAGCATAACCATGCTTCCGCCGTTCTTTTGGAACTCTTCTACATACACATCCATACGTCCCGCAGTTGTTGGTCCAAAACTTCCCGAAGCCATTCCTTCCGGTGTTTTTGCTGGGCCTGCATAATAGACTGGGTGATTTTTGAAGTATTCCGGCATTGGTTTTCCTGCATCTAGTAATTCTTTGATTTTTGCGTGAGCAATATCACGGGCAACAATCAAAGTTCCGTTTAATTTCAAACGGGTTTTTATCGGGTATTGTGATAGTTTTTTAAGAATCTCTGCCATTGGCTGATTCAAATCAATTTCAACAGCTTCTTCCAAATGCGGTGGTGTTTCTGGCAGTAAACGTTTTGGATTTACCTCCAATTGCTCTACAAAAATACCTTCTTTGGTAATTTTACCTTTGATATTTCTATCGGCAGAACAAGAAACTCCCAATCCAACCGGACAAGAAGCAGCGTGGCGAGGCAGACGGATCACACGAACGTCATGTGTAAAATATTTTCCGCCAAACTGTGCTCCGATAGCACTTTGCTGACAGATTAACTGTACTCTTTTTTCCCATTCCAAATCACGGAAAGCCTGACCAGCCATATTTCCTGAAGTTGGCAAATTATCAAAATAACCTGCAGATGCTTTTTTCACTGCAGCTAAATTCGATTCCGCAGAAGTTCCCCCAATCACTAAAGCCAAGTGATATGGCGGACAAGCCGAAGTTCCCAAATCCATTATTTTGGCACGAATAAAAGCATCAAGTGATTTCTCGTTCAATAATGATTTTGTCTGCTGGTACAAATACGTTTTATTGGCCGATCCTCCTCCTTTTGCCAAAAACAAAAACTCATACGAAGCTCCTTTTTTAGCATAAATATCAATCTGCGCTGGAAGATTCGATCCCGAATTTTTCTCTTCAAACATTGTGATAGGAACAATCTGAGAATAACGGAGATTTCTCTCCTGATACGTGTTAAAAATCCCTTTAGAAAGCCATTCAGCATCATCGGCTCCCGTATATACATTTTCGCCTTTTTTGGCCATTACAATGGCTGTTCCGGTGTCCTGGCATGAAGGTAATTCGCCGTCGATGGCTACAACCGCATTCTGCAATAAATTATAAGCCACAAAACGGTCGTTGTCTGTCGCTTCTGGGTCATCAAGAATCGCTTTTAATTTCTCCAAATGCGAAGTACGAAGCATAAATGAAACATCTTTCAATGCTTCCTGAGCCAATAATTCCAATCCTTTCGGATCAACCGTAAGAATTTCACGTTCTCCTAATTGTTCAACTTTAACAAAATCAGAAGTGATTTTGCGGTATTGTGTGTCGTCTTTTAAAATAGGATAAGGATCCTGATATATAAAGTCCATAGTTTGTTTTTTTTTAAAGATTGCCAAATATAAGAATTGTTCAAAGAATCATAACTGATTTATATCACGTTCCTTGAAGAAATTATTAAAAATTTGAGGTTTAAAATGTATTTCAGTAGCAGAAAAATTGGGCATTTTTGGTTATATGTGTCCTGCTCTGCGTTTCAATCTTTTTGTTTTTAAAGAAAAAACAAAAAGGATTTCCACTTCGATCAGGGCTAAAGAGAAAGATTTTGCTTCTTTGTTATTATTCTAAAATCAAAAAGCCTCACATAATGCGAGGCTTTAATATCATTTATGAATCTGGATAAACTAAACCAAATTAAGACTTTTGATTTTTCTTGATAAACTTGGCAACATCGACCATCGGAGCATTCCAGATTTGCTTTTCATGCAGCTTCATAAACTGCAGTAATTCTTTATGTGCCTTAGCCGAAACATTGATAGCATGTTCTCCGCCGACGCCATGAAATAAAAACACCAGTAAAGTATGAGATTCAATTGCTTTTTTAACCAAATCAATCATATACTCTCCAGAATGACCATCGATATAAAAACAATTGATATCATTTAGATTAACATCTTTTATATGCTGAAAGTTTTGCTGTACGCCTCGCGCTCCAACAAAATCATTTTTTAAATCATCATAGAAATTAACCGATCCAATTTTAGTGTCTCCGCATGGAAATGCAAAAGTTCGTTCTGTTTTACCGTCAATGGCCTGTAAAAGGGTATTGGTAACTCTGATCTCGTTTACAGCTCTTGATACTGTGTATTTATCCAGAGCTTTATCAGGACCAACCCAAGATCTCCCTGGGAAAGTAGCATCACACGGATGCATTAAGGAATGATTACCTAATTCATGACCCTTCTGAGCTGTTGTTCTCCATTCTGGAATTCTTTTGCTTACTGCAGGGGATTCTCCAATTAAATAAAATGTTCCTTTAAGACCCAATGAATCTAGAGCTGGAATTACAATGTCCAAATTTACATTGAGTGCATCATCATACGTAAGCACAACGGCACATTTTTTATTGTTCCATAATTCTGTTTGCTGCGATTGTGCCTGTTGCCCTAATATCAAAAGCAATAAGATAATAATGCGATGTGTTTTCATGGATTTATTAATTAACTGAAATTAGCTTAACATCAAAAATCAAAACAGATCCGCCTGGAATGCCTCTATAATCGTAGCTTCCATAACCCAAAGCAGAAGGTACTAGGAGTTTACCGCTGCCGCCTTCTTTAAAATACGGAATTCCTTCTGTCCATCCTTTTATAACTCCCTGCAGATTAAATGAAACTCCCGTAGTACTGCCTTGATCAAAAAGAGTTTTGTTTGTATAGTAGCCTTTGTAAGCAACTGTGACATTTGCAGTTGATGCAGGCTGTTTACCTGTTCCCTCCTCATCAATTACATAATAAAGACCAGAAGCTGTTTTTGTTGCATTTAGGTTATTGTCTGCAATATATTTTACAATTGCGGCATCATTTATAGCACTATGTTCGACCGCAAGCAGTTTAATTTCAAAAATTAATACAGAACCTGCTGGAACACCTTTATAATCATCACTACCATAAGCCAAATGAGCTGGAATCAGCAGTATACCGCTGCCGCCTTCCTTAAAGAAAGGAATTCCTTCAGTCCAGCCTTTTATAACTTGTTGTAAATTAAAAGTAACTCCAGCATCAGTACTTTGATCTAAAGCTTTTTTGTTGGTATAATAACCTTTGTAGGACACTGTCACATTTGAAGCTGCTGTGGGCTGTTTTCCTGTGCCTGCTTCATTTATTACATAATATAAGCCAGAGCTTGTTCTTTTTGCATCTAAATGATTTTCGGCAACGTAAGCTTGTATTTCAGCTTCATTCTGAGCACTATAATCTTTTTTCTCTTCAGGATCATTGTTGCAGGACAAGAAGAAAATCGCTAAAATGGCAAGGAATGAATATTTCATATATAGATTTTAAAATTTTATTATTAATGATGATTTTAAAAATTGTCTTAAATTATTACAAAGATTTAAAAACTAAAAAAGCTACACTTCCAATTAGGTCATGTAGCTTGTTTTTATTTTTTTGGATTACTTAACCGCATTTAATTTGATATCAAAAATCAAAACTGATCCGCCAGGAATTGGCCCTTGTGTTTCTGGACCGTATCCTAAATCGGAAGGAATCAATAAAATTCCTTTACCGCCTTCCTTGAAATACTGAATTCCTTCTGTCCAGCCTGGAACTACATTCCGTAAAGGAAAGGAAATACCTTTCTCATCACTTTGATCAAAGACTGCTTTATTGGTAAAATAACCTTTGTATGCAACAGTAACTTCAGAATCGGCTGTTGGCTGTTTTCCTGTTCCTGCTTCTTCAATCACATAATACAGACCCGATTCAGAGCGTTTTGCATTTAAATGATTGTCTGCAATGTATTTTTTAATTTCTGCTTCATTATTAGAAACAGCATTAGTAGTAGTTTCTGGTGTTATAGTTTCTTCTTTTTTCTTATCATTACAAGACATAAAAAGAACAGCTGCGAGAGCTAAAATCGAATATTTCATAGTAGAATGTATGGGGTTTTTTAAAAAAATTAAGCTAATAAACTAGTAACTAAGAATAAGATAAGTAAGCCGATGGCGATGTATTTTGTGTATTTTGACATTTTGTAAATTATTTAATGATTTGTAAAGCGGTCAAAAGAATGAAAAATAAATTAAAACTCCTAAAAATTATTGTTATAATTATTTGAAGACTTTTATTTTCGCTTTTAATTTTTTTAAAAATAAATATTATGCTTTTTATCGATTCCATTTGTGGCTAAAAATGATAAAGGAATCGGTAGAAAACCTTTGTTATTGACAATCAAGATACTGGCATCGAATTTTCCGTCGAGGGTGTCTTTACTTTACTCTCTTTCTTAGTCAATTTTGACTTGGTTTGAGCAAAACTAAAAGTACCAAAAGCCAATAAAAAACATCGGTAATCTGTCATTCACAGGTAAATCACTAGCTACTTGAAAGACTTATTGGAAAAACGTACTGCATCCTAACTGATTTTCCATCTTTTTGAGCAGGAATCCATTTGTTTGGTAATAATTTAAAAACTCTAATACCTTCCGTTATTAATTTTTCTTCATCCGCAGTAATGCCAATAATATCACTTATACTACCATCAGTTTCCACAATAAAGCTTAAATAGATTTTATGTATTTTTTTGTCGTTAAAATCGGGGACATTAAATTTTTTCCCAACTTCTTTTGCTAAACCATTAATACCACCTTTATATTCTGCTTTCACATCAACTTCAGTAGCTAAAAATATTTTTTCTCCGTTTTCATTATGATATAATTTTCCATTATTAACATTAGTTAATACGGGTGTGTTCTGTGAAAAAATAGTGTTTAAAAAAAATAACGAAATAAATATTAAAACATTTCTCATATATAAATAATTTAAAAAAACCAGCTAGCCACAAAAATTGCCGTAATCACACAAATCACATCCACTAAAAGCATAGTTCCCAAAGCGTAACGGGTATTTTTGATATTCACAGATCCGAAGTAAACCGCAATCACATAAAAAGTACTCTCAGCACTGCACTGAAAAATACTGCTTAGTCTCCCTGTCATGGAATCGGCGCCAAAAGTGTTCATGGAATCGATCAAAAATCCTCTTGATCCCGCAGAACTAAACGGTCTAAGCAAAGCTACGGGTAAAGCATCGGTAATTTCTTTACTTACGCCCATATTCGAAAAAGCAAAAGCAATCCAGTTACTGATAATTTCAAACAAACCGCTGTTTCTAAAAAGCGAAATCGCTACTAACATTCCTAAAACATAAGGAAAAATAGTAACTCCGGTTTTGATTCCATTGTTCGCTCCTGAAACAAAAGCTTCAAAAACGGTGGTTTTGGCTTCTGTAAATTTCTTCTCTTTTATAAATGAAAATACCAAAGTAAAGGCAATAATCCCAACTAATATCAATGCCGAAAGATTAGAGGTAAAGTAGTTTTTACCAATTAAATCCAAGTGGTTTACATACATTAACAAACCTACAATTGCAGCGATTAATCCCATTAGTACTACAACCAAAGAAGCGCTTTTGAAATTAATTTTCTGTTTGATTCCAACGATAAGGAAAGCGGCAATCGTACCTATAAACGAAGTGATAATGCATGGCAGCATAACATCGGCAGGGTTTGTTGCATTTGCAGCAGCGCGGTAGCCAATAATTGAAGTTGCAATCAATGTCAATCCCGAAGCGTGCAGGCACATAAACATAATCTGGGCATCACTCGCACGGTCTTTTTCGGGATTTATTTCCTGCAGACTTTCCATCGCTTTTAATCCAAAAGGCGTGGCTGCAGAGTCTAATCCTAGAAAATTAGCAGCAAAATTCAAAGTCATATAGGAAATAGACGGATGATCTTTTGGTATACTTGGAAATACTTTTACAAACACCGGACTCAATAATTTTGCCAGTTTCCCAGAAGCGCCGGAAATGATTAAAAGTTCCATCAGTCCGCAGAAGAAGGCCAGATATGCAATAAGCGGCAGAATCAAATCAAGTAAAGTACTCTTACATGTTGGCAGTAAACCATCTGATTTTTGAACACCGCTGAAAATTTTTACGGTTTTGTTTTTATAAACGTAAGTAGTATCAGCATTCAGCGTATCACGATTAATAATCATCGTCTGATCCTCCGATTTCTTGATACTGTCTTTGATAAAAGCAGGAACCTGTTCAATATATTTTTCAGAAATCAGAACAGGATCGTCTTTTTTTCCGTTCAAAACATAATCTATGGTATACGTATTGGCAGTAAACAAACTGACAACAACAAAGACAATCGATGAAATAAAAATAACTAACCAGAATCTACTTAATACCATAACTTATATTTTTTGTAAATGTAATAAATCAATTGTAATTGCAATATCGTTCAAAATACCGAAAATGCTAAATCCTTTCTCCTAAACTATTTCATTCTCATGAAATATTGTCGATCAATATCACGATTATTTTAAGACTGACTATTCAGTCAAAAATAATTATTTCTGCAAATAATTAAAATACAATTACTTACTAAAGTATATTGCAATTGGGTCTAAAAATAAAAGTGATTACTCTATAATAATTTTGGTTTCCAGATAATCTTCAAAAGGTTTGATCGCTTCAAAAAGAATGCTTTTTTTACTTTTATCAATAGAAGAAAAAAACTGAGTTTCGATTTTTACATGATCTTTTTTGAAGGTTCGTTTCCATGCTCCAATGACTTTTCCGTTTTCAACAATAATGGGTTTGAAAATGCCATTATTTGTAAAAGCTTTAGTTTGATGTTCTAATAAAATAGATGCCTCCCGATTTTTATACGAAATTAAAATTTCATCAAAAGCGGGCAAAAAATGTACGCTTCCGCGAAGGTTATCCACCTCTGAAACATCCGTCCCAAACCAATATTTCTGATTATCTATTCCAAACGAATTCAGTTCTGATTCAATTAAATTAATCGCCCGCTTAGCCGAAGTTGGCGAAAAGCCCGACCACCACGAAAAATCGAGCAAAGTTGCCGGTCCATGGCTTTCAAAATACCGCTTCGCTAATTTAGCTAACGCCTCTTCTTTGGTCAGAGTTGTTTTGGATTTTGGAACCCGTTCTTCAAGCAGGGCATAGGTGATTTTTTTGCCTTTCATTTTACCATTGCAAACCAAACCATCCAGTTCTGCATTCATCATAACAATAACTGGTGATAAGTCACCGGAAGACTTTTTGATGTTAAGCTCCTGCATGATTTCGTCCCGCGTTAAATGATTATTTCCAGAAAGAAGTTTTTCGATGTCCGAATTAACCTGATTGAGTTTCCTTTCATCATAGCCGTGCTGTCTGGCCATTGATGCAAAAAGAGACTTAACCTTTGGTCCTGAAATATCCAGCATCCAGTAAATGTCATCTGCAGAAACAAAATGCCACGTCGGACGAAGAATATGAGTTCGTATAATTTTGCCTGAATTAACCGCTTCTTCAACTTCTTTTTCAGTTGCACCGCCTCGTGAACCAACAGCCCATTTTGCCATGGCATAATCCTGTGCCTGTACAGCGCCTAAATGTTGTACTATTTCCTGAGGCGATTTAGAATTTGTCTTTAAAAGATTTTGAGAAGCAAGCCGATAATTTGCAATTTCCTGATGTGTCATTTGAAACAAAAATTACACGTGAATAATTTCCTCTTCAATCAATAAATCTTCTCTTCTAAGGCGGAGAAATATTTGTGCGACTGCAATTGTGTCTTTTTCGCAGTAAGTGACTATTCGGTCAATGTCTTTTTCTACATAAAAAACATGTCCAACCTGACTGCCGTCGATATCGCCTTTTGGAGAAGGAATTCCAAGGACTTTACACATTAGTTTTAAAGAAGTATAATGCTTATAATCGCCAAATTTCCACAATTCTAACGTATCTAAATGCGGAATCTCCCAAGGTTTTTTGCCAAATAAATTCAGCTTGTCGGGAATTGGAATCTGATTGATAATCATTCGGCGTGCTAAGAATGGTATATCAAATTCCTTGGCATTATGACCGCACAAAATATGCTGTGGTCCGTTGAAATGATTATTCAGCAGATTATTGAAGTCTTTTAGAAGTTTTGGTTCTTCTCCAAAAAACGAAGTTACTCTGAAATTCCGAATATCACCCTTAACAACAAAAAAACCAACCGAAATACAGATGATTTTTCCAAACTCGGCCCAAATTCCGGCACGGTCATAGAATTCTTCGGGAGTAAAGTCGTCTTTTCGCTGGTATTGCGTTTTGAGTTCCCAAAGTGTTTTCATTTCATCATCCAATGAGCTGTAATCGGCAGTTTCCGGAACGGTTTCGATGTCAAGGAAAAGTATATTGTTGAGGTTTATTTTTTCGATCATTTTAATTTATTTAAACACGAATTTCACGAATTAGCACGAATAGTAAACTTGAATAGAATTTCACAAACTTTTGAAATTCGAAATTTAGTCAATTTTACAAATCTAAATTAGTGAAAATTCGTGCAATTCGTGTTTGTTTTGCTAAAATAAGCTTTGCTGTGTCGTTGGATTTTCGTGCTCCAAAAGCCATTTTTTTCTCCATAATCCGCCAGCATAACCTGTAAGTGAGCCATCCGTTCCGATAACTCGGTGGCAAGGAACAACAATCCAAAGCGGGTTTTTCCCATTGGCGGAAGCCACAGCACGGATAGCTTTTATATCACCTAACTTTTTAGATAAATCCATATAGCTTAGTGTTTTGCCATAAGGTATTTCAAGTAATTCTTTCCATACTTTCTGCTGAAAGTCTGTTCCTTTTGGATTCAGCTTAAAATCGAAACTGGTTCTTTTCCCTTCGAAATAATCGGTAAGCTGGGAAACTGCATTCTGCAAAATTTCAGGAATTTCCTTTGAAATCTCTCCTTCATTCGAAACAGAAATTACGGCGATTCCGTTCTCATCGCCGATTATCGTTGTAATTCCTAAAGGTGTTTTGATATAAACTGTTTCCATGGTGCCGAAATTGAACTGCAAAGTACAGAAAGTTTATTTAAATGAGCACAGACTTTATAAATTGCTGGTATCTTTTTTCAGAAATTCAATGGCCGTCTGAGCAATTTCTGATTGGTTTCCTTTTGGCGTAGCCAATAAAATATGGGTAAAAAGAAATCTTCTTTTGATTTCAACATATTCCAATTCAGGATAATTATAATTTTTCATAATTGCAGTGGGCACAATCGAAATGCCCAAACCATTTTTGACTAATTGGATAATTGAAGAAATATTATTGGATTCATGCACCACTTTTGGTTCAAAACCATATTGAGCACAAATCTGCAGCAAAACGTCATAAAAGTAAGGCGCATAATCTTTATTAAAAAACACAAAAGTCGCTTCTTTCAGCTTTTCGAGTTCTTCTTCAGTAGTAATACTATATTTATTGCGGTTAAATACAATAGAAAAACTGTCTTTGAACCATAACTGAGAATCAATTTTTGATGAATACAGCGGAGCTCGAATGATTCCTAAGTCAATTTTTCCTTCTTCCAAAGCAGCAATCTGTTTGACAGTTGGCACTTCATAAAGCCGAAAGTTGACAAAAGGGTATTTCTCAGTTAAAAACTGCAAAAGCTTTGAAATATCTCCCGAAAAAGTAGAACTCACATAGGCAATCCTAAATTCACCGCTTTGATTTTCGCTTATTTTTTTGGTTTTGATGTTGATGCGTTCAATGTTTTTCAATACTTCCCGCATTTCTTTTTCGTAGAATTTCCCTGCTTCGGTGAGAATGACCCGTTTGTTATTGCGCTCAAAGAGCTGCGCACCGATTTCGGTTTCCAATTCTTTGATCTGACGGCTTAATGGCGGCTGTGAAATAAATAGTTTTTCGGCAGCGCGGACAAAGCTGAGTTCATCGGCTAGTTTTAAGAAATATTTGATATGACGCAATTCCATATATACTTATTAAGTATTGATTATTGACAAAATAAGTATTTTTAAGTCATATATAAAAATTATAGGTTTGTAAAACAAAATTAAAAGAGCCATGGAAGATTTTTGGAAAGACCGATGGAACGAAAGATATAGCAGCGAACAATTTGCTTATGGAGAAGAGCCTAATAAGTACCTCAAAAGAGAACTAAATAAACTAAAAGCAGGTACTATTCTTTTTCCTGCAGAAGGAGAAGGGCGCAATGCCGTTTATGCGGCCAAAATGGGCTGGAACGTTTTTGCATTTGATATAAGTTCGGAGGGAAAAAGGAAAGCATTACAGCTGGCAGATCTTAATAATGTAAATATTGATTATGAAGTCGGTGAATTAGAAACAATAAATTACAAAACAGATCAATTTGATGCCATCGCGCTTATTTATGCTCATTTCCCTGCGGATGTTAAATCGCAATATCACCGGTTTTTAGACAAATATCTGCGAAAAGGCGGTGTTGTAATTTTTGAAGCTTTCAGCAAAAAACATCTTGAGTATGTTCAAAAAGATCAGAAAGTTGGTGGTCCAAAAGATATTGAATCGCTTTTTTCGATTGCCGAAATACAATCTGATTTTCCAAATTATGATTTTGAAGAATTGACAGAAATAGAAATTGAACTTAACGAAGGGTTGTTCCACAATGGAAAAGGATCGGTAATACGATTTGTGGGACGCAAAAAATAAAATTTACAGCTATGAAAAAATCAACAGTTACAGAAATCAAGGAACGTTTTGACAATGATGTTGAACGTTTTGCAAATTTAGAAACAGGTCAAGTGGCAACAATGGACGCTCAAATATCATTGGAACTTTTAACTTCTGCAGCAAAAGCGATAAAGCCAAAAGCAGTAAATGTTTTGGACATCGGATGCGGAGCAGGGAATTATACTTTGAAAATGCTTTCGAAAGTACCCAATTTGAACGCTGTTTTAATCGATTTAAGCCAAAATATGTTAGACAAGGCTCATGAACGTGTTTCGGACGCTACAACTGGCAAAGTAGAAACTATACAGGGTGATATCCGTGATATAGAATTGCCAAAAAATCATTTTGATATTATATTGGCGGGAGCCGTTTTGCATCATTTAAGAGAAGACTCCGATTGGGAGTTTGTTTTTCAAAAATTGTATGACAGTTTATCGGCTGGCGGCTGTTTGATGATTTCGGATTTGCTTGTTCAGGATCATGAAGGAGTAAACCAAATGGTTTGGGAAAGGTATGGTAATTATTTGAGGCAGCACGGAGGTGTGGAATACCAGCAAAAAGTCTTTGATTATATTGAGATAGAAGATACTCCAAGATCAATGACATACCAATTGGATTTAATGAAGAAAGTTGGCTTTTCGAGTGTTGAAATATTGCATAAAAATGCGTGTTTTGGGGCTTTTGGAGGGATTAAGTAGGTTTTTAAATACTAAATGACTAAATAGTCAAAAAGCAAAAACCATCTCATTTTCAAAGATGGTTTTTGTTTATTTTGGTATTCACTAGCCCAGATGGAAACGGCATCCTCTGGTGGCGGGGTTCGCCACTAGAGATATAGTGGACAGCTGGATCAGCTCCTGAAAATTATTATTTTAGATTCGAATTGATATAAGCTTCTACCGCCTTTAATTCATCTTCTGTAAAGGTTTTTGTAATTGCCAAATTCGCCTGCATCACCGGAAATTGTGCCGGATCAACGATGGCTTCGCTTTCGCCTTTAAGAAAGTTAACCATATTGCCATTTTTGTCTTTGTAAATTTTGGCAATTTCCTTAATGCTTGGCCCAATCACTTTTTGATCTACTTGGTGACAAGCAACACAGTTTCCTTTACCTTCGAAAATTTCTTTTCCTAATGCTTCTGGAGTTTGAACTTCTGTTGCAGTTGCGGCAGGTTTTCCAAAAGGTTCTTCGCTTTCTTTTTTGCAGGAAAACGCAAGAAGGACTATGGCTATTAATGCTAGTTTTTTCATATAACTATTATTTTTGATTCAGGATTACGGCAGCTTCTTTGGCAAAATAGGTCGAAATCAAACTGGCTCCTGCTCTTTTGATACACATTAACTGCTCCATCATGATTTTGTCGTTATCCAGCCAGCCTCTTTCGGCAGCGGCTTTAATCATTGCGTATTCACCCGATACGTGAAAAACCGTTACAGGAACATTCACTGCATTTTTTACTTCGCGAACGATATCCAAATAAGCAATTCCAGGTTTAACCATTACCATATCGGCACCTTCTTCAACATCCCAAAGCGCTTCTTTGACTGCTTCGATGCGGTTGGCATAGTCCATTTGGTAGGTTTTCTTATCTTTTGGAATAACAACATCCGCTTCTCTTGGCGCACTGTCCAAAGCATCGCGAAAAGGTCCGTAAAACGCAGATGCGTACTTCGCAGAATAACTCATGATTCCCACGTTGTGGAAACCTGACTTGTCTAATCCTTCGCGCAAGCGTAACACACGACCGTCCATCATATCGGATGGAGCGACAAAATCGGCTCCTGCCTCAGCGTGGGAAACGGCCATTTTTACTAAAGCATCATTGGTTGAATCATTTTCTACATCACCATTAGCAATGATTCCGTCATGACCATAAATGGAATAGGGATCTAACGCCACATCGGGCATTACAATCATCTCGGGACAGGCCGTTTTTATTGCACGAATTGCCTGTTGCATTAATCCGTACTTGTTCCAGGCTTCTTTTCCTGTATTGTCTTTTAAATCTTCGCTTACTTTCACGTAGATATTTACCGCACGAATGCCCAAAGCAAATAATTCTTTGACTTCTTCAACGGTTAAATCGATCGAACGACGAAAGATTCCAGGCATTGATGGAATGGCAACTTTTATGTTTTCGCCTTCTGCGATGAACATTGGAAACATAAAATCGGATGGACTTAATATGGTTTCGCGGACTAATGAGCGGATGGATTCGTTTACTCGTAATCTTCTGCCTCTGTGTAATGGGAACATATGATTTATGATTTTAGATTGTTGATTTCTGATTTTAGATTTATCGTAGATTGAAGAAAATTATTTGTGCTTTTGGATTTACATCTTAAATCAAAAACGTTACCCGAGCCTGCAAGGCGAACTGGCGTAGCAATCTTCATTCTTAAATCTAAACCCAATCAACTGGTTTTTCTAATACTTTTAATAACTTTTCTTCGTCGCTTCCTGCTTCTGGATGATGGTCGTACACCCACTGCACGTGTGGCGGTAAACTCATCAGGATACTTTCGATTCTTCCGTTGGTTTTTAAGCCGAATAAAGTGCCTTTGTCGTGAACCAAATTGAATTCGACATAACGACCGCGACGGATTTCCTGCCAAGTTTTTTGTTCTGTTGTGTACGGTAAATTTTTTCTTTTTTCAACTATTGGAACATAAGCTTGAAGAAAACTATTTCCAACTTCACTTACAAAGTTAAACCAATTTTCCATTGACATTTGCTCCGTTGCTTTGCAATAATCGAAGAACAAACCGCCAATTCCGCGGGCTTCGTTGCGGTGTGCATTCCAAAAATAAGTATCACATTGCTTTTTATATTTTGGGTAAAACTCTGGATTGTGTTTGTCGCAAGCGGTTTTACAGGTCTGATGAAAATGAGTTGCATCTTCTTCAAACAGATAATACGGTGTTAAATCCTGTCCACCGCCAAACCACTGCTGAATCACATTTCCATTGTCATCATACATTTCGAAATAGCGCCAGTTCGCATGAACCGTTGGTACCATTGGGCTTTTTGGATGCAAAACCAGACTCAGTCCACAGGCAAAAAAGTCAGCTTCCCCTACATTGAATAGTTGACACATGGTTTCAGGCAATTTTCCATGAACGGCAGAAATGTTCACACCTCCTTTTTCAAAAACTTTTCCGTTTTCGATTACTCGTGTTCTTCCTCCTCCGCCTTCTGGACGATCCCAAAGATCTTCTTTAAATTTGGCTTGACCGTCTACAGCTTCTAAACCTGCTACGATTTGGTCTTGAAGGTTTTGTATATATTGATAGAATTTATTTTTCATATTCTGATTGGTAACTTAAATAGTCTTCAAATGCAATTTTACTAGTCTCTTTCAAATCAATTTCTATGTAATTTTCTCTTATATAAGATATCAAATCTTTAAAATTTACTTTCAATTGATTAATATTTTCAATTAACATTCTATAGTCTTCCATAGCTTCATCATAATCATTTTGATCAAAAGCAGGCAATACAAATTTCGATGTTTTTGCATTGTTTAAAAAAATATAATGCTGTCCATAAGACAATGATTTATTTAACAGAGTAAAAACCGTTTTTATTTTTTCCAACAATATTTGATCATACAAATAAAAAAGATTACTGTTCAAAACAGCTTTAAATCCTTCGAAATAATGCAGTTGATTATATATTAATAGCTCAGGAGCGTCTTCTAAAAAGCTGTCAAAAGTTGGAATATGGATTGAACTTAATATTTTCTTTAAATTATCAATATCTAAATTTCGTTTTTTCTCATCAGGAGTAACATTTTTTTCTTGATGAGGTTTTAAAGGAGAATTTCGGATAATTAATTTAATCGCTTTAGTTAAAACACCTGTAAGTTCATTTTTCCCACTTTTGTCTGATTTGTCAATAATTTTAAATGTTGTTGTTCTATGTTTTGCTACATCGAATGGAAGATCGTCAGGAATTTTTCCATAGTTGGTATTAAATAAAAGAATAATTCTTTCCCAACCAAGTTCAGCAATAGCATAACCTAATTCGATTAAAACATTTGGATTTGAAAGCTTCTTTTTTTTATCTAAGCTTTCACCTATTGGCGTTAAATCGCAAATAAATATATCTGAATTAGAAATTTTTCTAAATATTTCTTTAGTAATATCTGGACTTCCAGATACGTTTCTTGTTGCTTCATCAATAACTATATCAATATTTTCAAAATCTGTTTCAATTAATGGAATAGCAGATTTTATAGAAAGTTTTATTCCATGTTGATTTGTATCTTTTGAAAGATCACTTTGCCAAGAATAGAAAACTGTAATATTTGATTGATTCATTTTATTTTAATGATGCTATTTTATTTAAAATCCCAAACGAAAAAGTCTTGCTTTCCTGTTGGATATAATTATAAATAGCAATGGCTTTTTGTGAAAAATCAAACTGACTTTCTTTCGAAAATGACACCAAAAAATCACCAAATAATTCCAACTGACTCCAATCCAAATGGAGGCTTTGCAAGTGGAAAATTAATTCCTCTTCTGTGAATTGCTGGAGACTTTCGACATTCATCGCCAAGTCTTTTAATTCGTTTTCCAAATAAAGAAGATCTTCCAAATTCCAAAACTTAGGCACATAAACCAATGACATCAGCTTCTTGAGCACGTTGTCAATGCGGATACTTTCCTGGTCTCTTAAGCCTTTGTTTAGCATTTCCTATTCTTAATTAAAACTGTTTTATTCGAAATATATACGGTGGTCTTGTGTTGAAATATCGTATAAATTATATGCAATCCATGCAAAAAGAATCAAACTTGGAAACCATGCAATTCCTATTAATTTAAAATATAAAGTTTGCTTTTTTATTTTACAGAAATCAATATAACCTAAAATATAAAAAGTGTACAATAACGGAATGACGAATGAACCTACCGTATATAAAGATATTTCAGCCATTTGTTTTTCTCCTGATAAAAAATATTGATGAAAAACTAAACCACCAATAACATTGTACCACCAACAAATAAATAAAAGTAATAAGAAAACATTCAACCCAATAAAATTAGGATTTATTTGCTCTTTATTTTCAAAAATGATTTTTTCTTCTTTCATCTATAATTGAGTTTTCATCTCAGTTTTCATTTGTATCTAAAACTAAAAACTGAGATGAAAACGATATACTATTGTCCGTATTCCTTCACCGCATCAATAAACGCTTTGGCGTGATCCACAGGAATATTTGGTAAAATTCCGTGGCCAAGGTTTACGATGTATTTGTCTTTTCCGAATTCGTCGATCATTTCATGAACCATTTTCTTGATGGTTGGAATTGGAGAAAGCAATCTTGACGGATCAAAATTCCCTTGTAAAGTAATATTGCCACCTGATAAATAACGGGCATTTCTGGCCGAACAAGTCCAGTCTACTCCAAGTGCAGAAGCTTTACTTTTCCCCATATCATTCAAAGCAAACCAACATCCTTTTCCGAAAACAATAACTGGAGTAACCTCTTCTAAAGCTTCAACGATTTGGTTGATGTATTTCCATGAGAACTCCTGATAATCCACAGGAGAAAGCATTCCTCCCCAAGAATCGAAAATCTGAACGGCGTTTACACCCGATTTTACTTTTTCCTTTAAATATAAAATAGTTGTATCGGTGATTTTTTGTAACAAAGTATGCGCTGCTACTGGGTTTGAAAAACATAATCCTTTGGCAGTATCAAAACTTTTAGAACCTTTTCCTTCAACAGCGTAGCAGAAAATTGTCCAAGGTGAACCTGCGAAACCAATTAATGGCACCTCATCATTCAGCATTTCTTTGGTCAGTTTAACTGCATCAAAAACATAGCCTAAAGTTTCGTTTACATCTGGAACAAAAACCTGATTTACCTGTTCCATCGTACGGATTGGATTTGGAATAATCGGTCCCAAATTGTCTTTCAATTCTACGTGGATTCCCATTGCTCTTGGCACAACCAAAATATCCGAAAATAAAATAGCAGCATCCGGCGCAATACGGCGAATCGGCTGAACGGTGATTTCGGCAGCTAATTCTGGAGTTTCACAACGGGTGAAAAAATCATATTTATCACGCAAAGCTCTAAATTCCGGTAAATATCTTCCCGCTTGACGCATCATCCAAACTGGTGGGCGTTGTACTGTTTCTCCTTTTAGTGCTTTTAAAAATAGGTCGTTCTTAATCATTGTTTCCTTGCGTTAGGCTTTAAGCATTAGGCTTTAAGCATTTTGTTTGTCTATAATTCTAACTTATGGCTTATTGCCTAAAGCGTATTGCTATTTGTATTCTTCGATTACATCTTCAATCACATTTTCCACTGTAGGTTGATCAGCGATGATGATGTTTTTTGTTTTATTTCCTAATGCTGATGCTGTGGTTTCCCCAATGCAAAAGCACATTTCTTTTTTAATGTTATTCTCTTTTAGATAACTTTCAATTCCTGAAGGACTGAAAAACAGAATGGCATCAACCGGAATTTTTATTTTATGAGGGGTTAATGTCGTTTCATAAACTTCAATTTCATTAAAAGTGATTTCAGCTTCTTTTAATGCCTCTGGCAAAGTGTCTCTTCGAAGGTTTCCGCTAAAAAAAGTAAAGCTTTCTGATTTGTAAATCAAAGTAATGATTTCAGCTAAATCTGAAGCGTAACCAGTATAAGCAACAACTTCAAAACCATTATCAGCAAGTAAGTTTTTGGTTTTCAAACCAACGCAATACACTTTTTTGGTTTTTAATTTTTCTAAATCAGGATGCTGTAAAATACTTTCAACGGCATTTTGACTGCTAAAAATCAGGCTTTCGTTTATGTTTTTTAAATCAAATGATTTGGTTTTAGTACTGATGAAATCATTTTCAATTAACTCAAAACCTGCGTCAATCAGAGGCTTTTTTTGATAATCGGCAAGTATTTTGGTAGAGAGTATTTTCATGATTTGGAAGCCGAATTATTTCTTCAAAGTTGCTTTAATAGTGGCCATCAATTCAGCGCCACCATTATCTAATATTTCTTTAGCACAATTGAAACCTAATTTTTTCCATTCGCTGACATCTACTGTTTTTTCGATTTCCAACTTCTGTTTTCCATCAATAGACAGCAAAATTCCTTTGAAAGTAAAAGTATCTTCAACTTCAGAGTAAGTTGCCAAAGCCCCAATAGGCGCCGTACAGCCTCCTTCGAGAATTTTTAGAAATTGTCTTTCGATATGAGTACAAACCTCTGTTTCGACATCATTTAATTGAGAAACGGCATCTAGAACAAAACTGTCATTTGCCATAGCCACAACAACCATTGCACCTTGTGCAGGCGCGGGAATCATCCAATCCAAATCGATAAAATCTGTTGGTTTTAAGTTGATTCTTTCCAACCCAGCAGCTGCAAAAACAGCTCCGTTCCAGTCGTTATCTTTAAGTTTCTGCATTCGGGTATTCACGTTTCCGCGTAAATCGACTACAGTATGATTGGGATATTTGTTGAGCCACATTGCCTGACGGCGTAAACTTCCTGTAGCAATAGTTCCGCTAGTTTCCAGAAAATCAAGATTTCCTTTGTGAACCAGAATATCCAAAGTATTGGCTCTTTCCAAAACTGCTGATTGAACAATTCCAATTGGCAGAGCCGTTGGAACATCTTTCATTGAATGTACCGCAATGTCAACTTGACCGTTGATCATCGCAATGTCTAATGTTTTGGTAAAAATTCCGGTGATTCCAAGCTCGTAAAGTGGCTTGTCAAGAATAATATCTCCTTCCGATTTTACGGCAATAATTTCGGTTTTATAACCTAAATCGTTTAGTTTTTTTTGTACCGTGTGGGCTTGCCATAACGCTAGTTCGCTGTCACGGGTTCCAATACGTATTGTTTTTTCTGCCATTTTTATTTTTTTTACCATTAAGATATTAAGGGACATTAAGCTTTGTGATGAATGTAAGTCAATTAAGTTTTAAAACGTTAACTTAATTTCCTTAATATCTTAATGGTTCAATTTCTTTTATAGTAACGTTTAGTCAATTAATCTTGCAAAATAATCATTTACAAGCGGTTTCATTGATTTTGTTATGTTTAAAGTATTAAAATTAATTAATAATCCCTGAGGTCTTTGTAATAATTTCATATATGTAAGTAATTGTGCTTCGTGAATTGGTAAAAGGTTTTCTATCGCTTTTAATTCAACAACTACGCAATCATTCACAAGTAAATCAATTCTTAAATCAGATTCTAATTCAAGGTCATAATAATCTATTTTAACAACTAATTGCTGTTTTACATCGTATCCGTTTTGTTCTAATTCATATTTAAGGCATTGCTCATAAATGCTTTCCAAAAGTCCAGGTCCTAAAGCTTTATGCACTTTTATAGCAAAACCTGTAATTTCATAAGCTAATTGCGTAACCTCTTTTTTTGTCATAGAACTTTTTTTTATTTTTTTACCATTAAGATATTAAGTTAATTAAGGCACTGTTTACATACAAACCTTTAATTTCGTTATAACTTTAATGATTCTATTTTTTAACCATCAAACTTAATTTTTCTTAATATCTTAATGGTTCAATTTTTTATTTTTTACCATTAAGATATTTAAGGTTATTAAGCCTGCTTTTATAAATACAAAACTTAATTTTCTTAATATCTTAATGGTTCAATATTTTTAATTAAATGGTTAAACTATTTTGTAACAGTTTCTAATTGAAAAACTTTTTCGATCCAATCGATGCTCTCGTCTACCATAGTGTCTTCATTTTTAAGATGATTTGCAAAATGGGTTGTGATTTTTTGGATGATTCTAGAGCTGATGATTTCGGCTTGCTCTTCGTTGAAGTTGGAGATTTTTTTACTTTGAAAGTCCAATTCCGAATTTTTAATTGTGTTCAGCTTCTCTTTCAAGGCGTTAATGGTTGGCGCAAACTTTCTAATCTTTGTCCAAGCGACAAATTCCTCCTTTATTTCTTCAATAATAGCCTCAGCTGCGGGGATATGGGCTTTTCTGTTTTCAAGAGTTTCGTCAGTCATCTGTGACAAATGATCCATATGAATTAAAGTCACTCCTTCAAGGTCTTTGACGTTTTCGTTTACGTTTTTCGGAATAGATAAATCCAGAATCAGTAACGGTTTTTTCAAGTTCAGAATCGCTTTGTCAATCGTAGGATTTTGAGCGCCTGTTGCAACAACTACAACATCGGCTTTCTGCAGTTCGATATGTAATTCGGAGTAATCCTTAACAATCAGATTCAGTTTTCCAGCCAATTTTTCGGCTTTGTCTTTGGTTCTGTTGATTAAAGTGATGTGCTCGTTTTTGGTATGTTTTACTAAATTCTCGCAGGTATTTCTTCCGATTTTCCCTGTTCCGAAAAGTAAAATATTCTTGTTTCCAATGTCTGGAACGTTCTTGATAATATATTGAACCGAAGCAAATGACACTGAAGTAGCACCTGAACTGATTTCGGTTTCATTTTTAATCTTTTTACTGGACTGAATCACGGCATTTACCAATCTTTCCAAAAAAGCGTTGGCTAAACCCATTGCTCTGGCTTCGGCAAAACCATTTCGAATCTGGCTGATGATTTCAAAATCACCCAAAATCTGACTATCCAAACCAGTTCCTACGCGAAATAAATGCTGAATAGCTTCCTGACTTTTATAGACATAAGCCACTTTTTGAAAATCCTCAACGGTTCCGTTGCTGTTCTCACAAAGTAATTTGATTAACTGATAAGGGTGTTCGGCGTGACCGTAAATTTCGGTTCTATTACAGGTTGAAGTCACGAACAAACTCTGGATTCCTTCGTTTTTTGCCTGTTCCAACAAACGTGTTTTTGCTAAAGTATCAAGGCTAAATTTACCTCTTGTTTCTGCATCGGCTTTTTTGTAGCTCAATCCAATGGAGTAAAAAAACTGATGCTTCGAAACGTTATGATTTTCCATATATTCACTTTCATATAAAGTATTACAAAACTATTACTATCGTTTCTATAAAAATAACGCTAAAAGTTCTTTTTGTGTCGCTGTATGCTTTTTTGAATTTAATCCGTTGTTTTTTAAGAAAAACTGCTATTTTTGCAGTGTTATCAAGGGTTATCTTGAATTTTATTTAGAGTGATTCTAAATAAAAGTTTTCGGAAAAAGTCATTTTTTTACATAAAAAATATCGTTATGAGTTCACAAGATATTATAACAATTGAAGAGGATTTTACCCTACTTCGTTTTCAAAATGATTCTGATGTTTCTTTTCATGCACAGCATGAAGTTAGTAGTGGGTTGATTCAGTTTCATTTTGGATTAAAGGGAAAAACCAAATTTAACTTCAATCAAGGGAGTTATG
Organism: Flavobacterium aquicola; assembly: GCF_003385115.1. Taxonomy (GTDB): domain Bacteria; phylum Bacteroidota; class Bacteroidia; order Flavobacteriales; family Flavobacteriaceae; genus Flavobacterium; species Flavobacterium aquicola. The sequence continues at coordinate 93,862 of NZ_QUNI01000015.1, read as the reverse complement.
TGTTGGATTTGAATGAAGAGAAGTCGTACCTGTTCTACAATCCGCAAAAGGAATTACCGCTTAATCTGGAATTGGCGCCTAATACTTGGGTAATCTCCATTTTAATTTCGATTCAAAAATTTCATCGCTTATTTTCGAATGATGCTGGTCATATTCCTTTTTTGAGCGAAGAAAACAAAGACAAAAAATATTATAAAGAGGGAGATATCAGTCCTTCGATGGCAATTGTTTTGAGTCAGTTGTTTCATTATAATCTGAATCCTTCGATCAAAAATTTATATTACAAAGGCAAAGGATACGAACTATTGAGTTTGTATTTTAACCGTTCTGAAGACCCGAATGCAGAACAATGTCCGTTTTTGATTGACGAAGAAAATGTCTATAAAATCAAAAAGGCAAAAGAAATCATCATCGGAAATATGGCCGAACCACCAAGTTTACAGGAATTGGCAGACGAAATAGGTCTTACGTTAAAGAAACTCAAAATGGGTTTCAAGCAAATTTATGGCGACACCGTTTATGGCTATCTTTTTGATTACAAAATGGATTATGCACGTCAATTGCTCGACAGCGGTTCTTATAATGTTAACGAAGTGGGACTGAAAATTGGTTACAGCACCGGAAGTCATTTCATCGCCGCGTTCAAGAAGAAATTTGCAACCACACCAAAGAAATATCTGATGTCGATTAATTCGAATGTGTAAAACAATCGATTTTAAGCATCAAATCATAACAAAAAAATAACATTTATCATATTTCCAAGAAGTAGCTTTCTATATTTTTGGCAAAAATCTAACTCACACATGAAAGGCGTATTATTAGTAAATTTAGGTTCTCCAGAAAGTCCGCAGACAAAAGATGTAAAACCTTATTTAGACGAATTTTTAATGGATAAATACGTGATTGACGTTCCGTATTTACTGCGTGCCCTGCTGGTTCGCGGAATCATTTTAAGAAAACGTCCGGAAGAATCGGCTCATGCTTATCAAAAAATTTGGTGGGACGAAGGTTCTCCGTTAGTGGTACTTTCTGAAAGAATGCATAAAAAAGTACAGCCTTTAGTGGATGTTCCTGTTGCTTTGGCAATGCGTTACGGCTCGATGAATATTGAAAAAGGACTACAGGAGTTACACAACAAAGGAGTGGATGAGGTTTTGCTTTTTCCATTGTATCCGCAATATGCGATGGCTTCGACGTTAACTATTTTGGTTAAAGCCGAAGAAATCCGCAAGAAGAAATTTCCAAACATGAAATTCACGGATGTTCCTGCTTTTTACAACAAACCTGATTACATTAAAAACTTAGCCGATTCAATTCAGAAGCATTTATCCGGTTTTGAATACGATCATTTATTGTTTTCGTATCATGGAATTCCAGAACGTCATATCCGCAAAACTGACGTGACCAAATCCCATTGTAAGATTGACGGTTCATGCTGTAGCACGCCATCGCCAGCTCATGATTTTTGCTACCGCCATCAATGTTACGAAACTACTAGACAAGTAGTTAAATTGCTAAACCTTCCCGAAGACAAATACAGTCTGACTTTTCAGTCAAGATTGGCGGGAGACAAATGGTTAGAGCCTTATACCGATATCGAAATTGACAAAATGCCCGAAAAAGGGATTAAAAACCTTGCTGTTGTAACTCCAGCTTTTGTTTCAGATTGTCTTGAAACTCTTGAAGAAATCGCAATGCGTGCCAAAGAAGATTTTGAAGCAAAAGGCGGTGAAAATTTCTTGGCGATTCCTTGCTTGAACGATGATGACGAATGGTGTGAAACCGTTGGGAATTGGATTAATGAGTGGAGTGCAAAGATTTAAGAATGAAGAATGCGGATTAACGATTTTTGACCCGAGCGATAGCGAACAGGCGAAGCATTTATAATAAAGCTAAATAGTTAATCTAATATACGAGTTATCAAAATTTGAAATCAAAAATTCGTTAATCTAAAATCATAAATCTAATGGAAATATATAACTACCTAAAATCCCTGCACCTCATCTTTGTAATTACTTGGTTTGCAGGTTTATTTTATATCGTCCGATTGTTTGTGTACCAAATAGAAGCTGCCGATAAACCTTCGCCAGAAAAAGAAATTCTGCAGAAACAGTATAAAATAATGAGCTACCGATTATGGTACATTATTACTTGGCCAAGTGCTGTTTTGGCTAGTATTTTTGCTTTTTGGATGCTGTTTTTTACCCCAATGGGAAATGCTTGGTTGCAGATGCCTTGGATGCATGTAAAACTTGGCTTTGTTTTTGTGCTATATTTATATCATTTAAAATGCCAGCAGATTTTCAGTCAATTACAAAGGGATGAAGTCAAATACACGACAAATTTTATGCGTTTATGGAATGAAATAGCCACTATCATATTATTTGCAGTAGTGTTTTTGGTCATTTTAAAAAATGCGGTAAACTGGATTTACGGTGTAATTGGAATTTTTATATTCTCGATTACAATAATGCTTGGTTTTAAATTTTACAAAAAAATTAGAGAGAAAAACAAATCGTAGTCATGTCTAAAGCATATAAGATTCCGTTAATTTCATTACGTTTTAGAATCTTCATTTCAATGGTTATACTAATCATTGCTACCTCTCTTTTACTCATATCCATTTCGATTATTCAGTATAAAAATGTCGCCAAAAAGTACAATCAAAGGCGAATTGAAGGCATGGAAATGTATGTAAAAAAGCATATTGACTACATGCTTTCTACAACAGACTACCCGCTGACTGATGACAATATCAAGATAATTTTCAAGGACAAAATCCACGAAATATCAGATATTCAAAATGCCGAAATACAGATTTATTCCCTAAACGGAAACCTGATTAAATCATCCAAAGAATCATTTTCGGTAGAAAAATATACGCCGACTGTCTCTAAATTTATTCTTCGCTTGGTTAATTCCTCAATTGACAAAAGATTTCTTGAAGTCAAAACCATTAACGGGATCAAGTACAGATCGTCCTATAGTTTGATAAAAAACAAGAAGTTCAAGCCTATTGCGATTTTAAAATTACCAAATATTCCAGATGATGGTTATTATGAAAAAGAATTAAACAGCTTTTTGATCCGTCTGGTACAGGTTTATTCACTCATGATTGCAATCGCATTTGGATTGGCCTACATACTGTCTTCATTTATCACCAAACCGATTTATGATTTTGCCGAAAAATTAAGAGAAACAAGCTTGAATCAGAAGAATGAAAAGATTCCGTTTTCGGCAAAGATTAAAGAAATCAATATGCTGTTGATTGCCTACAATAGAATGACCGAAGAACTTGAAAGAAACGCTATTGTACTCGCTCAAAATGAACGGGATTTGGCTTGGAGAGAAATGGCAAAGCAAGTGGCTCATGAAATCAAGAATCCGCTTACGCCAATGCGCCTTACAATTCAAAGCTTTCAGCGAAAATTCAATCCGGAAGAACCAAACATCAGACAGAAACTTAATGATTTTTCCGAATCGTTAATCCAGCAGATTGACACGATGAGCTCCGTAGCATCTGCCTTTTCGGATTTTGCGTCTATGCCTGCACAGCAAAACGAACTGCTGAATGTGGTCGAAGTGGTAGAGCTGACCTTGGATATTTTCCATGAAGACTACATTGTTTTTGAATGTTCTGAAAAAGAGATTATTTCAAAAATTGACCGGACACAACTCATCCGAATCATTACAAATTTGGTTAAAAATGCTATTCAGGCCATTCCTTGTGATCAGGAAACCAAAATGATATTGGTCACCATTAAAAAAGAAAACAATCAGGTTGTGATTGTTATAAAAGATAACGGAACAGGCATAAATCCAGAACATATCGACAATATTTTTGAACCCAAATTCACTACCAAAAACAGCGGAATGGGTCTTGGTCTCGGAATTATAAAAAACATCATCGAAAACTACAGCGGAACAATAACATTTGAAACTAAATACGGAAGAGGTACCATTTTTACGGTAACCCTGCCCATCATAAACTCTTAACTACAAAAAAATGAACTACGAAAATCTTTCAATCACAATCGAAAACGGTATTGCAACTGTTGTAATCAATAGGCCTGCCAAATTAAATGCGCTCAATATAGCAACTATAAATGACTTGCATAAAGCCATCAAAGTATTGGGGAAAAACAAGGAAATTCAAGTTATTATACTCACCGGAAGTGGTGATAAAGCATTTGTTGCCGGCGCCGATATTTCGGAATTTGCGCATTTCACTATCGAAGAAGGAGCACAGCTGGCTTTTCAGGGGCAAGAACTGCTTTTTAATTATATAGAAAATTTAAAAACTCCTGTCATTGCTGCTGTCAATGGATTTGCATTGGGAGGCGGATTAGAATTAGCAATGGCCTGTCATATCAGAGTAGCTTCGGACAATGCTAAAATGGGGCTTCCAGAAGTTTCTCTGGGCGTTATTCCAGGTTATGGCGGAACACAGCGTTTACCGCAGTTAGTTGGCAAAGGACGTGCTCTGGAAATGATAATGACTGCCGGAATGATTACTGCCGATGAAGCCAAACAATACGGATTAGTAAATCACGTAGTTCCTCAAGCTGAATTGATTGATTTTGCCACTTCTATTGCGAAAAAAATCATGAATAATTCTCCTTTTGCTATCGGCAGAGCGATAAAAGCTGTCAATGCTAATTTTGCTGAAGGCAAAAATGGTTATGAAACAGAGATTAAAAACTTCGGGCGCTGTTTTGGAACTGAGGATTTCAATGAAGGAACAAAAGCGTTTTTGGAGAAAAGAAAGCCGGTTTTTAAAGGAAAATAATTAAAAATTTGGCAGTATTCAGAAAAGGTGAATCAGTCAATAAACATTTTTTTGCGTAATATTGTCATTCCGACGAAGGAGGAATCTTCGTCAGAAGCTCGACAAAGATTGAGATTTTGATTGCGGATTACTTACGGAGATTCCTCCTTCGTCGGAATGACATACTTTGAGGATAATATGTTGTTCAACAAGTTTTACGATTCTCCGAATACTTGTGTTTTTAAAAACCTGTTAGGTTTAATCGAAATACATCAAATTAAATATTAAAAAATAAAAAATTATGTCCTTCCAGCCTGTATTTGCCGAATTTTGGGAAAAAGTAAAAGAAAGTATTGCTGATAAAACCTACGCAAAATTAACCTTGGCCAAAACCATTGGTGATACCGATTTGAAGAATATCTATGTACGTCCCGTTTTATTGGAAAATGACGAGTTTAAACTTTCAATTATTGCGCGCTACAAAACCGAAGAAATTGAAAGTTTTCATTCACTTGAAGAAGCTTTTTTTATATTGGCTCCGTATATGAATAATCCCTTTTTAACGGCATTACTATTCACCACAGAGAATGACATCACCTTCAAACTGAATAAAAAACGTGCCGGAACTATTACAGAACAAGCGCCTACTTTTAAGAACGCTTCGGATGTGATTTTAGAAATGAAAGAGAAAGGACTTTAATAATATTCAGTGTTCAGTTGGCAGACGGCAGAATTTAGATTCCAGTCTTCAGTAAAATTGGCAAACTGAACACTGATTACTGCTGACTGAATTCTTTCACATAAGTTCTTTCGGGAATTTGTCTATGATAAGATTAAGGTTGATGTTGTGTTCCAAATATGCTTTCAATCCTGAGAGAACAAAGGCAAAACCTTCGGTTGAATTTTTTATAGCCAGTAGAAGCTGTTCTCCTGTTTCTTCAAATCCGTAATGCTTGATTGATACATACGTGGTATCATCGCTTAATGACTGAAAGGAAAATTCAATAGTTGTAGGCATTTCAGAGGTAAACCAGTCAACGGTAATTTTTTGATTTTCTACAATTTCTTTGGCTACTACCTGAGTCGAAAAATTATACATTTCCCATTCCCAAGTTACAGTTTTGCCCACTTCCAGTTTGTCGCTTCCTTTGGTAAACCAAAAATATTTAGTCACTTCGGGATCAATAAATGCTTGAAAAACTTCGGAAGCCGGTTTCCGAATCCGCATTTGGGCTTCGGAACATTTTAAATTGTTATCTGACATAATTATTTGGTTTTAAAATTCTGAAATCTAACATCTGAAATCTGCATTCTAAAATCTACAGCTCCCCGTCCCATTCTGCGTAAAATTGCGACAAAAATCCCTGCATGTACTCGTGCCTTTTTTGGGCAATTTCTTTACCCGTTTGGGTATTCATTTTGTCTTTTAGCAATAATAACTTTTCATAAAAATGATTAATTGTTGGTGCCTGACTGTTTTTGTATTCTTCTTTGGTCATGCTCAAATTAGGGGAAATTTGAGGATTATGCATAGCTCTGTTCTTAAATCCGCCGTAGTTGAAAGCTCTGGCAATTCCAATGGCACCTATAGCGTCCAAACGATCCGCATCCTGAACGATATCCAATTCAATAGACGAGAAGGTCTTTTTGTTATTTCCGCCCTTAAAAGAGATGTTATCGATGATTTGGATAACATGAGTGATGATATCTTCTGAAACATTTTCACTTTCCAAAAACTTTCTTGCAATTTTTGGACCAACAGTTTCATCACCGTCATGAAATTTACTGTCGGCTATATCGTGAAGCAAGGCACCAAGTTTGACTATGGTTTCATTGCAGGTCTCTCCGCTGGCAATTAACAGTGCATTTTTGTACACTCTCTGAATGTGAAACCAATCGTGTCCTCCTTCGGCATTTTCTAATTTTTCTTTTACAAAAAGAATCGTTTTATTTATTAAATCCTGATTACTCATCGCTATCTGCATTTATAAAAAAAAGCTGATTTTTAAAGTATGAACCTCAAAAATCAGCAATGTTAGTTTTAATATCAAAAATCAATTGCAATCTCAATTTTAAATCTAAAATCTCAGTTCTGCAATCTTAAATCTACAATCTTGCCGGTTCTACCCATTTAAATTGAAATGATTCTGTTGGAATTGTCAGTCTTTCAGAAACTTTGGCCATTCTTGCAGGTAATTTCATTAAGTAATCACGGGCTTTTTCAGCTTCATCTGTTAAACTGCCAATTTTGTCAATTTCCCACTTTTCAATTAATTTCTGCATGATGTCAACATAATCATTTGCAGTATAAACTCCAATTCGTTGTGCCGAATCAGAAAAATGTACAAAGGCAGAACTGATTTTTTCTCCGGATTCTCTCAGGAAATGAGCAGGCATCACGATTTTTTGCTTCATCATGTATTGAAAAGCCAGCATCATTTCGCTTGGATCAACATTGAAAATTTCGGTAACAAAATGGCTATACGCATGGTGGTGACGCATTTCGTCTCCAGCAATCATTTTGCACATTTTGGATAATTTCTTGTCTCCGTAACTTTTGGCCAATTGCGACACACGGTTATGAGAAATATAGGTTGCTAACTCTTGAAAACTCGTATAAACGAAGTTTTTGTAAGGGTCTCTTCCGGTTCCAATATCAAAACCATCGTTGATTAAGTGCTGAGTAGTCATTTCGACTTCGCGCATGTTCACACGGCCTGACAAGTACAAGTATTTATTCAATAAGTCTCCGTGGCGGTTCTCTTCACCAGTCCATTCACGAACCCATTTTGACCAGCCGTTTCTTCCTTCATTATCGACACCTTCTACTTCCATCAGCCAGTTTTCGTAGGTTGGCAGAGCTTCTTCGGTGATCATATCCCCAACCATGGCAACCCAAAAATCATAAGGAAGATCTTTGGAAATTTCTCTAAGTTCTTTTACTTCTTCGAGGAAATTATCACCTTCAGAATTAGGCAAAAAGTCAGAAGGCTGCCAAATTTTCTCTACAGGTATCAAGTATTGATCCACAAAACTATCAACCTTGTTTTCTAGAAACTGCATTACTTCCAGACGAATGTTTTTTATAGACATTATATATTAATTATTAAATTTTTATTCCGTTTACAATAGCCGACTCGGTTTTTTGCATAATTTCTTTAAATTCAAAATCTTTTACTGCAAATGCTTCGTGGACTACAAAGGTAATACGATTTCCTAAACCATAGGGAAAAGTTCCATATTTTACGAGTTTCCATGAATTATTGATGCTTATGGGAACTATATATGCCGATGGCGCATTTTTGCATAATATTTTCAAACCTGTTTCTGCAAACTCCTTTGGCTTACCGTCTTTACTGCGGGTTCCTTCTGGAAAAATGACTGCTGAGCGGGTATGTTTTTCTATATATTCAGAAATCTTTTTGATCTCTGGTATTGCTTGTTTTGGGTTTTTCCTGTCTATAACTACTGATCCGCCATGTCTCAGATTATAGGAAACACTTGGAATTCCTTTTGCTAATTCTTTTTTGCTGACAAATTTGGGATGAAATCTTCTCAAATACCAAATTGACATAATTATATCATATAAACTCTGATGATTTGCTACAAAAATAATAGGCACGCCTTTTGGAATGCTTTCACGATTTTCAAATTTAAAAGTCGTTCCTAATAATATAACGATTTTTAGCAGCACAAAATTGAGATAATCAACGCTTTTTTTATGTGCCTGATATCCAAAAACGTTCAAACAGATCCATTGAATTGGGTGAAACACTGATAAAGTCAACAATACCAATATTAAAACAATAAAAGATAAGGGATACGAAATTAACTTCTGCATACTATTAAATTTAGTGCAAAAGTAATAAATTATACTTTATTTACAGCCATTTCCCAAAACTGCGGGATTTTCATTCTCCAGTGTTGTAAAGCTGAAGATATTAGTGCGGTTTCTATTAAAGTTTTATGCCTTGGACAATCTCATTTTGTGTTTTTTTCATAATTTCTTCAAATGAAAAATCACTTACTTTGAATGATTTGTGAACGGTAAATCTAATATGGTTTCCAAAACTTAACGGAAAATAACCGTATCGATATACTTTCCATGAATCATTAATACTTATGGGAACGACGTAAGCTGATGGAGCATATTTGCATAAAATTTTAAGACCGCTCTCGGCAAATTCTTTTGGAACTCCATCTTTGCTTCGGGTTCCTTCGGGGAAAATAACAGCTGAATAGTTTTCTTTTTCAATATATTCTGCCAGCGATTTTATCTGCGGAATAGCCTGCTTTGGATTGCTTCTGTCAATAAGTACATATTTAGCATTGCGCAGAAAATAAGAAACACTCGGAATTCCTTTTGCCAGTTCTTTTTTGGTGACAAAAAGACAATTAAACTTTCGCAGATACCAAATAATTCCAGCGGTGTCTAATAAACTTTGATGATTGGCGACAAATATAACTGGAACATTTTTTGGAATAAAATCTATATTTTCAAAAGAAAATCGTGTTCCTAAAATATGATTAAATTTTAAACTAATAAATGCTATAAAATTAAAGACTGTCTGTAGTCCAGCATTTCCAAAAACCTTGAAAGCAAACCATTCTACGGGCTGCATCACACACATCACTACAAAATAAACCAAATAGTATATTGAGGTTATGAGGTATAATAAAATCTTTTTCATTGCTAAAAAGTTATACTCAAAAATAATAAATCTCTTTCTATTACTCAATTTTAAACTGGAACAATTATGTCATCTAGCGTTTAATTGTACCTTTGTCCAAATATTACAGCGTCTTTTTTATAAAATGAACTTCACTTATCCTAAAAACGAAAAACTCAAAAGCAAAATTACCATCGGTTTATTGTTTACCGAAGGAAAATCGGTAGCTAAATATCCATTGCGGTTGGTTTATAATACGGGAACTTTTGGCGAAGGCGAAAAAATAAAAATAGGCGTTTCGGTTTCTAAAAAATATTTCAAAAAGGCCGTCGACCGTAATTATTTCAAAAGAGTACTTCGCGAAACTTACCGACTTAACAAACATCTACTTCTTGATAATTTGGATCAGCCTTATTCTTTTATGCTTTTTTACCAATGCAAAGACCGTTTGACTTTTGAAGAAATTAATATCAAAACGGTACAGTTGTTTGAGAAATTTGCATTGCAGATAAAAAAAGAAGAAGAACAATCCAAATAAATATCCATTTCATAGAGCAATTCTACCGCTTAGTTGTAATCTAAATTAATTTTGTATTTTTAAAATAAATTATGCTCCTATGAAATCAAAATTAATAATTGCTCTTTTACTTTTTGTTGCATTAAGCTGTAAAAAAGCTGATGCGGAAGTTTCTGAAGATTTAAAAGTAATGGCTGTAAATTTGCCAGCAAAAGCAAAGTCTGTCAATTCAGAAGCTTATTCTGAATCATCAAATGAAAATGATAAAGTCATTGAGAAAAAGATAATCAGAACTGGTAATCTTAGATTTGAAACAGATAATTTAGAAACTACCTATGAGCAGATAAAAAGTGCTGTAAAAAAAGGAAAAGCCTTTATACAGAACGATAGTCAGGGAAAAGAATATGCTTCCGTTTACAGACGAATAACGGTTCGCATTCCGAGCGAGAATTTTGATTCTTTTATAAAAGACATTTCCAATGGAGTGGACTATTTTGACAATAAAGAAATTAATTCACAAGATGTAACGGAAGAATATATTGATATTGATGCCCGATTGAAAGCCAAAAAGAAACTTGAAAACAGGTATCTTGAACTTTTAGCAAAAGCAAACAAAATGTCCGAAATGCTGGCGATTGAAGCCCAGCTTTCGGCTATCAGAGAAGAAATAGAGGCAAAAGAAGGGCAATTGAGATACATGCAAAGCCAAGTTTCCCTGAGCACTGTCACAATAGAATTCTATAAAACAATTGCCGAAGAAAGCGGTGTTACCATTTCTTATGGAGCTAAAATTTGGAACGCAATTAAATCTGGTTTTTATGGCATTTCAAGCTTCTTTTTGTGGTTACTGGAAATTTGGCCTTTTATTATTTTAGCAGTTGCACTATTTTATTTTATAAGAAAACGATTCAAGAAAAAAAACATATAATCATGTGTACCCTTTTCCAAAAAAAATTTATTATTCCAGTTGTTGCATCCGCATTTTTGTTTGTGGGGGTAAGTTTCAAAGACGACTATTTTGAGATTGCCAAACAATTGGAAATTTTCACAACGCTGTTCAAAGAATTGAACAAAAATTATGTTGATGAAACAACTCCCGCCGAGCTGATGAACAACGCTGTCAAAGGAATGTTGAGTTCTCTTGATCCATATACGGTATATTTTAATGAGCAGGAAGTACTTAAGTTTAAAATCAATAATACTGGCGAATATACTGGAATTGGTGCCTTAATCACTCGCGAAAACGACAAACTGATTCTAAAAGAACCGTACAAAAATTTCCCAGCCGACAAAGCGGGTTTAAAAGCTGGGGACGAAATCATTCAGATTGGTGATACTCCTTTGGCCGACTTCAAGGACGATGCTTCACAGCTTTTTAAAGGATCCAAAAACACAAAAATTGACGTTAAATACATTCGTCAAGGCAAACCATATTCGGCTGTAATTGTATTGGATGAAGTCGAAATTAAATCGGTTCCTTATTTTGCCAAAATTGATGACAAAACGGGTTATATTGTATTGGCACACTTTAATAGAAAGGCTTCTTCTGAAACCAGAGAGGCATTGGAACAATTAAAAAGACAAGGTGCCGAAAGAATCGTTTTGGACTTAAGAGGGAATCCTGGCGGGTTATTGAACGAGGCTGTAAACATCTGCAATCTTTTTGTTCCTAGAAATGAAGTTATTGTAACCACCAAATCCAAAATAGAGAAACACAACAACACCTACAAAACATCACAAGAACCTGTGGATACCACAATTCCATTGGTGATTTTAGTAAACGGCCGAAGTGCTTCTGCCTCCGAGATTGTTTCGGGAGCGTTACAGGATTTGGACCGAGCAGTAGTTTTGGGAAGCCGTAGTTTTGGAAAAGGATTGGTACAAAGACCAGTTGAACTTACATATGGCACTCAGCTGAAAGTCACTATTTCACGCTATTACACGCCTTCCGGCAGATGTATTCAGGCGCTGGATTATGCGCATAAAGATAAAAATGGTGTCGCAACCCGAACTGATGCCAAAAACTATAACGCTTTTAAAACTAAAAAAGGAAGAACTGTTTATGATGGTGGCGGAATTTTGCCAGATATCGAAATGGAAGAAACCAAAACAAGTCCAATTGCCAATGCCTTATTAAAAAACGACGGTATTTTTGATTATGCAACCAAATATTATTACAAAAATCCAAATTTAGGAACTAAAATCCCCGTAATCACTGATGCTGATTATGCTGATTTCAAGCAATATCTAAAAGCACAGAAATTCAATTTTGATACCGAAACCGAAATTGCGTTAAAAAATACTTTGGCAGCTGCCAAAAAAGAGAAACTGGATGAAGCTATTACACTGGAATATCAACAGCTTCTTACTGCACTTCAAAAATCGGAGAATGCTTTGTTGGACAAAAATCAGAAGGAAATAAAGGGGTTACTACTGGATGAAATCATCAAACGCTATCAATATCAGGAAGGTCTTTATGATTATTACATCAAAAACAATCCTGAAATTAAAAGGGCAGTAACTATACTGAACGCAACAGCGGAATATAACTCGATTTTGAAAATCTAAACTCTTAGCGAACCTCTAAATCCTCGAGCCGCGTAGTAAGAATCCGCGCCATTGTGATATACGAACACTGTTCCGTATCTAAAATCGCAGAAGAGAGCACCGCCAAGTTTTCTAATAGCAGCTGGTGTTACAATCCAGCTGGATGTTTTATTGTCAAACTTTCCTAGTTTTTGGAGATTTCGGTATTGTTCTTCGGATAAAAGTTCAATTCCCATTGCTGATGCAGCGTCGATAACGGTGTCTTTGGGTTTGTTTTCTTTTCTTTTGTCAAGAGCTTCACGGTCGTAGCAGTAACTTCTTCTTCCGGCTGGGCTTTCTATTGAACAATCGACGAAAATATATTCGTCACTTTTATTGTCGTAACCAACAACATCTGGTTCTCCGCCAGTTGTTTCCATTTCATTAAGGGACCATAATTTTTCAGGATTGGCTTCTAGTTTTGCTTGTATGTTTTCCCATTCAAGACCTTTGTGTCGGTCCAAATGTTTTTCAAAACGGGTTTTTAATATCTGAAGTAATTCGCTACTTTTTTCTTGTAACAGCTCTTTTTTAGTTCCCATTCTTTTTAGATTATTTATTTAGATTCGTATTTTTCATTATCGCTATTTAGCTATTATGCAAGTAATTGCTAGTTTTGATATGATAGCGTTTCCGTAAAATTACAAAAAAAGTCTTTCAATCATCCTACATTCGATTCCGCCACGAATTCACTAATGAATCACGAATTACAATGTGTTTTTTAATTACACGAATTATTAAAGCTGATAGAATACTTGGATAACTTTTTTAAATACAAATACTCTAATTCTACTGTAGATCATTATGGAAAACAAATTTTCATCCTTAGCCCCGATCGTAGTGAAAATCCTCTTGTACTGGGGTTCAGTACAAGAGATTGCGACAAAGAGCGGGACTGAACTTGTTATAAAATGCAAAATTTCTGCTCCAAAAAATTATGCAATACTCTTTACCGAGTTATTTTTTACAAGGACACTTAACACAAATGCTCCTGCTGAAGCCGTAAAAACCGAATAATCCAGCGGTGCTTTGCAATTTATGGCGATTGTCATAGATAAGGCAAAACCAAGTAATAAAAAGCCACTACATTTGGCTATCAACTGGCTTTTGAAAGTCGTTAGCAACGCAATTGCAAAAACGATTTCCAGAAAAGTGGCTATTCCGCCAATTATGGAAGCTAGATTGTATGTCAAAAAGGGCAATAACGTATTGGTGTATTTTGCAAATGCTTCCCAATTGCCCCAAGCGGAAACTTCTTTATTCCACAGCCCAAAACGGTCTGCGACTGCCGATAAAAATCCGGCACTTAACGAAATTCTCAAAAACCATTCGAATATTTTTTCTTGTTTCATATATGTAAAATTTATTTGTTAAAGGTCATATATGGTATCGCTTTAAAGATTGGTGTTTGTTTTCAACAAACAGGTTTTTAATGGCGATTTCATAGCTGTTTATTAAAGTGAAAAGCACTAATTGTAAAATTTTCCTTGAAATAGAGTTTGTGTGCCACGGTTCTCACGTGTCCGCTGTCCAATTGTACCGATTCGCATTTTTGCTGTCTGGCAATATCATAAATATGGTTCAGCAAGGCGGATGCATATCCTTTGCCCCTGCTATTTTCGACAGTTGAAAGATCATCTATGTACAACATATTACCACAATAGAGCATCGTCCAAAAACGGTAGCCCGCTATGGCCACGGTTTTGTCATTATCTTCAAGATATAGAAGTGTGTATCCTTCTTTTTGCATTTCCTTAATTTGCTGTACAAATTCATTTTCTTTCAGCATAGGGCGCAAAATAGACATAGCCTCCCAGCAGGAAGCTATATCTTTGTCTGTAATTGCAGTCTTGATTTCGATCATTTTATTATTCCGGAATTAATAATGTGGCTCTTCCTATTCTGTTCCAAGCGTTGATACAGGCAATGGCCATAATTGCGTGTGAAACTTTTTCTTCGCCCAAAACCTCAATTGCTTTATCGAAAGTTTCGTTTGAAACTCCGAGATGCGAAATCAAAGTAGTTTCATCCGTCAAGGCTAGAACGGCTCTTTCTTCATTAGTGAAATAAGGCGAATCTGCCCAAGCATTCAAAGCCAGCAATCGTTTGGAACTTTCGCCACCCGCAAGCGCATCATTGCTGTGTGACTGTATACATAACGCACAGCCATTGATTAGCGAAGCTCGTACTTTGATTAGGTGATATAATGTTTTTGGCAAATTCGTTTCGTTGACGTATTTGTCAAGCTGAATAAGTGATTGGTAAGCACTTGGCGTTACCTTGTTGATGTCAATTCTTTGTGTTTGCATTTTTCTTTTGTTTAAATTACAATACAAAACTATGAGGATGGCTTTCGCCAAAAAATGGACAAAACTTTAAAAATGGTGGACTTTGCTATTCGGTCAAAAGGGAACGCAAATGATCTTTTGCACGAGTGTCAGTTTGTTTTTTGAAAAACCTTGAAAAATAATGACTGTCATCAAATCCTAATTTGTAGGCAACTTGTTTTACATTTAAGTTTTCGTAATTGAATAATCGCTTGGCTTCCAGAATTATTAAGTCATTTATCAGCTGTTGCGTGGTTTCCTTGGTATTTTTCTTGGTAAGTTCATTCAGCTTTTGTTCAGAAATATGCAGTAATTGAGCATATTCCTTTACGGTAAGGCGTTTCTCAAAGCTATCTCTTATCAAATTTAAAAACTGCAAAAACAAGGCATCGGGTTTGTAAAGTGGTCTTTGCTGTTGGGCTATTTTGCATCGGCTTACTTCGATAATTAATAATTTCAGGATAGAATGTAAGCTGGTTTCGTATTCAAATGGTTTATTTTCTAATTCGCTTTTTAATGAATCGTAATAATCTGAAATCCTGCTTAAACTATTTTCATTCGGAATCCGAATGAGTTCATTTAATCCGAAATGGCAGTATAAACCGTTGTGGTAAATGAGTTCGACTGATTTTTCATCTTTACAAAAGAAGTCATACGTAAACTCCAAAATACTGCCTACACAATCATTGATTTCTATAAACTGATAATATTGTTTGGGCGTAATGGTCAAAAAATGACCATCGGTAATTTCATAAAGCTGATTGTCAATATCAATTTTTATTTTCCCAGACTTACAAAAGATCAATACAAATTTGTACTGTCTCTCGGGCAAGGTCATTACTATTGCATCGTCAATTGGTTTTAGGTCGAAAGTCATGGTTGCGGGATGAAATTAAAAATGATCTAGTTAATTCTTAATCATTTCGATATGCGGAATATCATCTTCGAGATACATTTCGCTTGACTGCACAAAACCTTGACTTTCGTAGAATTTCTTGAGGTATAATTGTGCGCCAATGGTGATTTGGCTTTCGCCAAAGTGTTCTAGAATACCTGCAATTGCATTTTGCATCAAATCATGTCCCCATTTTCGGTCTCTGTAATCCGGATCTACCACCACTCTTCCGATTGATGCATTATCAAAAGTAATTCCGGCTTTGAAAAGTCGGGCGTGTGCGACAATTTTATTATCATAGATACCGAAAAGATGTAACGCTAGTTTGTCTTTGCCGTCGATATCCAAATAAACGCAGTTTTGCTCCACTACAAAGATCCTGCTTCGCAATTGGAGTATATCATATAATTCGGTTACAGTTAATGCCTCAAAAGGCTTTATTTTCCATTTTATGGACATGGCTAAATTTATTTAATTTATAATTTCTAAAACTGATGAGAATCAATTTATTTTGACACCTTTAATAATCGATTCCAGTTCATGCATGTAATTGCGTCTCTCTCTCGAAGGAACATAGCAAAAACCTTCCAGATAAACAATCCGGTTGTTTTTAGCGTCTATAATCATATAATTTATAAAAGCTCCAAACATAAAACTGTCTTTTAGCCGCCATGTTCCTTTTGTTTCATAAGCAGGCTTTCCGTCAAGAGTAATTTGGGATAGGTAAAGAGGATATGATTTGTCAATGTACAGACTAGACTTGGGTTCTTTGCCTCTGATATATAGAGCTCCTATCGAATCGTGAACTTTTATAACTTTTTCCAAAACATTATCTTCCGAGCTGATCGTATTAAGTGGCAGCTGTGTAAGCAGTAAGCTGGTGCTTCCGCTTGGGAATTCTTGTTTTAACCACACAAAACTTTTATTTTTTAAAGAATAAGAATATTTTTTAGGGATTTTTAAACTCAGATGACATTGTTTTTCAATGGTTTCAGGGTCAACTAAAGAATCATTTAAGAGGAGCTGGTGTGCTTTAATTTCGCCTTCTTTAATGATTTTTATAATTTGCGGAGCTCTTTTTTCGATAATATTGGATAAGTCCGAAAGCGTTTTTCCTGTGATGTGGATTACATTTTGAGGAGCTGCGTATTCATCTTTCTTAATTTTGAAATTATTATCAGTGCCCTGCTTTACAACAATAATGGTTCTGCTTTTGGTAACAAAGCCCTCCATTACGTTAATTGGATATTGGTTGATATCAAACTGAGGCTCTTCTTTGGACAATCCTTCAACAGGGCTGGCAAATTTATTTCGGATGCTGTCGCCGATAATACCATTCCACAACTGATCATCAATTACTACCGAAATAGTATTGATCTTGCCAGTCGAATTTCTTGGCAAACCATCGTCGTCTTGCTTTTTGCATGAAAAAAACAAAATCGATAAAAAGGAAAGATATAGAAAAAGGCTTTTATACATTGAATTGACAATTTATCATCAAAAATAAAAAAAGCCTTTTGAAAAATTTTAGTTTTATTCTTTAGAAATGCTTTTTAGCTGAATATTTCTGAAATCAATTGGAGAACCTTCATAATTTAAGGAAATTTTACCTTCTCTTGAAGAAGCTTCGGTACACTCGTTTACCAATTTTCCATTCAAGTATTGAGTGATTTTTCCGTTGAATGAACGAATCAAAACCTGATTCCATTCTCCGTAAGGATTTTCATTGGCACTAAATTTAGGCGAAGTGACACTTGCTCCCGCTTCGACTAATTTTCCGTTTACTAATGCAGTTATATTATCCAAGAAAATAAAGTCACCAGTAGTATCTTCCTTTATTTGAAATTGAATTCCTTTTGGCCAGATATTGTCAGGGGAATCAGTTGGTATGTTGTACATCACGCCACTATTTTTCTTTGCCTTGCCCTTGTTGTATTTTTCTTCGACATTCCATCGAAATTCTAAAGCCAGTTCAAAGTTTTTATAGCTTTTATTGGTCATCAAATAACCAATGTTATCACCATGCATTCGAATCATTCCATCGGTAAACTCATATACATCGGAAGAATTAATTCTTTGTTTACTTGTTTTGGTAAAAGCATACCAATCATTTTTTGAAAATTTTTCCTGAACAGCACAAGAATTTAAAACCATCAGAAGGGTGGAAGCAAAGACAATTTTCTTGAACATTAATATGAAATTTAAAAACGAATTTTTATCCTTTTATTTTTAAATCCATGCCTGGTGTCAAATCATCGCCAGTGATATTATTCCATTTTTTCAAGTCAGATACTGTAACGCCAGGGTATTTTTTTGAAATACTAAACAATGAATCCCCCTTTTGAACTAAATAATTAGCATCCATATTTTTGGCAGAAGTACCTAGTTCTTTTTTCTTGAATGAATCTACAGTAGCATTATTGGTATTAATTGCCACTTCATTTTTAGCAACAGTAAGTACATTTCCAACAGCTAAATTATTAGAGTGTAAATTATTCCAGTTTTTTAGATCAGCAATAGATGAACCAAATTTTTTCGAAATACTTCCTAGATTGTCACCCTTTTTAACTTCATAATGTATGTTTTTCAACTCTGGGACAACTACAGCAACAGCTTCCTGCGTTTCGGTTTCAACAGCTGGACTGCTTACCTGTAATGCAGCTCCTAATTTTAAATTGTTAGAGGTTAAATGGTTCCATTCTTTAATTTCGGCAACAGTAGTGTTGTTCTTTTTGGCGATGGTGTTGAGGTTATCTCCTTTTTGAACAATATAGGTGTTTGCAGTATTTGCAACCAATGTGTCTTTTTTGTCAATGGTATTTTTAGATTCTGCTGCTGCTACACTAGTATTGTCTTTTACAATAATAGTTTTGCTTTTCTCTTGGTTTGAAACGAATGCTGCACCAGTATCAGCATTTTTTTCAATGATAATTTTTAAAGATTTTCCAGATGCAACGGCATTCCCTTTAATGTGATTCCATTTTTTTAAATCGGAAACTGCCACATTGTTATTCTTGGCAATTTCACTTAAATTATCGCCACGTTTTACTTTGTAATATTTCACTCTGCTATTCGAAGCTATAACAGTAGAATCTTTTTTGAAAACTGTTCTTTTATTTTGATTGTTTTTTTCTTTTTCATAAGCAACATACGCATATATTTTATCTTCATTGGAAGTGAAAACGCCCACTTTGCATGACGGAAGAGTCAAATAATGATTTTTATCGCTATAGCAAGGAATTACATTTCGCTTGTAAGAAGGATTTAAAGCCTCCAACTGCTCAACTGGAATGTCTAATAAATTGGAAATCTGAGCAAAAGACATTTCTTTTTTTACCATAACAGTGTCGGTTGCAAAATGTCTAACCAAAGCTTTTTTAGGAATAATACCATGTTCTTTATGGTATTCATAAATGTACATTGTAGCAAGGAAAGCAGGAACGTAGCCTTGAGTTTCTAAAGGTAAATGTTTTTTGATGTCCCAAAAATTTTGCTGGCCTCCAGAACGGCGGATTGCCTTATTTACATTTCCTGGCCCTGAATTATAAGATGCTAAAACTAAATTCCAATCATTGAAAATAGTAAACATATTTGTCATGTACTGAGCCGCAGCGGCTGATGCTTTTAATGGATCTGAACGTTCATCCACATAAGAATCAATATTTAAGTTATACTGTTTGCCGGTATTATACATAAATTGCCACAAACCGGTAGCGCCCACTCTTGATATTGCCTTTGGATTTAAAGCTGATTCTACTACAGCTAAATATTTAATTTCTAATGGAATGTTTTGTTTGGCTAATGCTTCTTCGAAAATTGGGAAATAATATTCTGCAACTGCCATCTGGCTGGCGAAAGCTTTCTTTCTATTTTTGAGGAATGACTTAATTAAGTTTTCTAGGCCCTGATTGTATTCTATGTTAAAAGGTGACTTTGAATCCATCTTGGCAAGCCTTTCTTTTAATAATGATGTAGGCAGCTCAGCATCGATATCCTTGTCAATATTTACAGTGTTAATTTCGGCAGCTAAATTGTTGTAAATGTCTAAAGATGTACCTATTTGATTCATCCATAAACTATCACTTTTTACAGTATGATCATATTTTACAAAAGAACCTTTAATAGAGTCTAAAAAGCTAGCTGGTTTTTGAATCGTTTCTATTCCTGAATTTTCTATAGTATTCTGTGAAAATGCAAAAGCAGTAAATAGTAAGAAAAATGAAAGTGTGGTATTTTTTATTATCATAACAGTGATTTAATTTGCTATTATTCAAACGGTTACTAGTAAATTTGTGCAAACTTAGAATCTATTTTCTAATTTGAAACAATATAAAGTGTTAAATATACATAAAAAATCGACATTTAACCTAAATTTTTATGATTTGTGAGTAATTAATTTCAAAATAAAACAAAATCAGCAATTTTAGAAAATAATATTAACTTTAAAAACGGTCGAATAATCTTAAATTTAATGGAGCTTTCTAAAAAGTGTTTTTATATGGTAGTGAAATTAAATAGAAAAAGAAAATAGGCGCTTAAATTATTTTTATAACGCAATATATTGATAAATAGTTTAATATATGCAAAAAAAAACCTCAAGCTGCTTTTTTAACAGCTTGAGGTAAGAAATATAAACTAATTATTTTAAAATTAAAAAGTTAGAATTAATACTATTGTAAAAGTAATTAATCTAATATAGCGGCAATTCCCGGTAAAATTTTACCTTCCAGCATTTCTAACATAGCGCCGCCGCCAGTAGAAACATAACTCATTTTTTCTTCAAAGCCGAATTGTTTTACAGCAGCAACTGAATCTCCTCCTCCTACAAGAGAAAAAGCACCATTTGCAGTTGCAGCGGCAATGTAGTCTCCAAGAGCGATGGTTCCTTTAGAGAATGTTTCCATTTCAAAAACACCTAATGGTCCGTTCCAAAGAATAGTTTTTGATTCTAAAATTACTTTTTCAAAGTTTGCCAATGATTTTGGACCTGCATCAAGACCCTGCCATCCATCAGGAATTTCTCTTACATCAACAACTTGAGTATCTGCAGTATTTGAAAAGTCGTTAGCCGCAACTACATCAACAGGAATATGAATCTGAACTCCTTTTTCTTTGGCTAATCTTAAAATTTCCAATGCTAAATCAAGTTTATCAAGTTCGCAGATTGAATCACCTATATTTCCGCCCTGAGCTTTAATAAACGTAAAGGTCATTCCGCCACCAATGATCATGTGATCTACTTTGTCAAGAATGTTTTCGATAACTGTAATTTTAGAAGAAACTTTAGATCCTCCAAGTACAGCAGTAACTGGTTTTTCACTGTTTTTCAAAACTTTATTTAAACTCTCGATTTCTTTAGCTAATAAAGTTCCAAAACATTTGTTATCTGCAAAAAACTGAGCAATAATGGTAGTCGAAGCGTGTGCTCTGTGTGCTGTTCCGAAAGCGTCATTTACATAGATATCACCCAATGAAGCCAATTCTTTAGCGAAAGCTACATCTCCAGCTTCTTCTTCGTCATGAAAACGTAAATTTTCTAATAATAATACTTGACCTGGTTTCAAGTTTTTGGCAGCTTCCTGAGCTTCTGCCCCAACACAGTTTGAAGCAAACTGAACAGGAACTCCTAAAATTTCAGAAGTAGTATTTAAGATATGTTTTAAAGAGTATTTATCTTGAGCTCCTTTTGGTCTTCCAAGGTGAGACATCAAAATAACACTTCCTCCGTTAGATAAAATATAGTCAATAGTTGGTTTCGCTGCTTCGATACGTGTTGTATCTGTTACATTGAAGTTTTCGTCTAAAGGAACATTAAAATCAACTCTTATTATTGCCTTTTTATTATTAAAATCAAAATTATTTAAAGTCTTCATGGTTCTTTTTTTTAATTGTTTTTTGAAAGAAAAACAAAGATATAACTTTTAAATAAGTATTAAATTTGAAAATTCTAAAAATAATGTGAAATTACTAACGAAATCGATGTAAATACGAAATAAGTACAAATTATTAAGAGCAAGCTGTTAGTCGTTGCAGCGAGCAATCAGAAAGTATAATAACCTTGTGACCTATCAAAATAGAAAAGCAGCTCGATTGAGCTGCTTTTCTATTTAAATATTTTTTATCGATTAATGAAAGTTGAAACCGAAAACAGCTCCTAAACCAAACTGATAAGAAACAGCATAATCCTGTACTGCTACAGGTCCCCAATATCCCCAGTAAGTATCTGTACCGGCTGCTGCCCAAGTTGATATAAGATTAGCCTGTAGACTGATAGAAACAATAGAAGCAGTTTTGATTTTTACACCGCCTTTTAGTTCCCATGCAAAGTTAGTATCGCTTCCTCCATAAGGTCCTTCAGTAATTGCCATACCAAGTCCTCCTCCTAAATAAGGAACCGCATTGTTTCCGCTGTCAAAGTAATGATTTCCTCCAATTAAAATATAATTAAAAGCTCCATCACCTTTTTTATCTGGGTATCCTGCTATACCATTTGGTACGTCAATATCCATAGATGTATCAAGTCTTAAATATTTAAGCTCTACAGAAGTTGATTTTTGCGGGAAAAATTCGAATCCTCCTCCATACGTTAGACCATCTCCAATATCCAAATGTCCATAATCAAAGTTAACGTTGTTTGAAAACGTGTAGCTTCCATAAATATTACCTACTACCGATCCTCTATCCTGAGCCATCATACCAGCTGAAAATAAAAGTGCTATTAATAATAATCTGTAATTTTTCATAATTTGTTGTTTTGTTTGTTTCCAGCAAATATAAATAAAAATTTAAAAATATTACAAATTCTATGTTAATTCCAGATAAAATATGATTACTATTTCAGGCAGTTATACTTCGCTGTTCGTTTCATGAATACAGCCCAAGAAAAAGACTTGTAAGAATTATTTCTTCGCTCTAAATGTTAATTAATTATCATTTCTGGAATATCGCCTTCTACAATCAAGCTGGCTTCGGTAGACGAGACGATATGCTCGACTGAAACTCCGGGGGCACGTTCCAATAGTTTAAAACCTTGTGGTGTGATTTCTAAAACCGCCAATTCGGTTACAACTTTTTTTACACATCCCACACCTGTTAGCGGCAGGGTACATTTTTTTAATATCTTGGATTCTCCTGCTTTGTTAACATGCATCATGGCTACAATGATATTTTCTGCCGAAGCCACTAAGTCCATAGCGCCACCCATTCCTTTGACCATTTTTCCAGGTATTTTCCAGTTGGCAATATCTCCGTTCTCTGAAACTTCCATTGCCCCTAAAATGGTTAAATCCACATGCTGCCCGCGAATCATGCCGAAACTGGTTGCGGAGTCAAAAAAAGAAGCTCCAGGCAAGGTGGTAATCGTTTGTTTTCCTGCGTTAATGATATCAGCATCTTCATCACCTTCAAAAGGGAACGGTCCCATGCCTAGGACACCATTTTCGCTTTGAAATTCGACATCAATTCCTTTCGGGATATAATTTGCCACCAAAGTCGGAATTCCTATTCCAAGATTCACGAAATAACGGTCTTTCAATTCCTGTGCAATTCGTTTTGCAATTCCTATTTTATCTAATGCCATTTGTTAATGTGTCAATTTGTTAATTAAAAAATTAGATAATGTCTTGCTATATTATCTAATTCCCTTATTTTCTAATTATCTAATTCTTACTGTTCGCTGCTCAATCCTTTTTTCATATTTCTCGCCTTGAAAAATACGCTGCACTAAAATTCCGGGAATATGAATTTGATTTGGGTCTAATGTTCCAGCTTCGACTAATTCTTCAACTTCGGCAACGGTGATTTTTGCAGCACCTGCCATTGCAGGATTAAAGTTTCTCGCAGTTCCCTTAAAGATGAGATTTCCAGCGGTATCGCCTTTCCATGCTTTTATAATAGCAAAGTCAGCTTTGAAGGCATGTTCCATAATATGCATTTTACCATTAAACTCACGGACTTCTTTTCCTTCGGCAACTTCGGTGCCATAACCTGCGGGTGTAAAAAAAGCAGGAATTCCCGCTTGGGCGGCGCGGCATCTTTCTGCCAAAGTTCCCTGCGGAATAAGATCTACTTCAAGTTCACCCGAAAGCATCTGGCGTTCAAATTCTGCATTTTCACCCACATAGGAAGAAATCATTTTTTTGATTTGTTTTTTCTGCAGAAGCAGTCCTAGTCCAAAATCGTCTACTCCGGCATTATTGGAGATGCAGGTTAAGTCTCTGGTTTCTTTTTGAACCAATTCGGCAATGGAGTTTTCCGGTATGCCGCAAAGTCCAAAACCTCCAAGCATTAAAGTCATTCCGTTTTCGATCCCCTGAAGCGCTTCTTCTACGCTTTTTACTTTTTTGTTAATCATAATAAAGTTTATTACTATATCGATTTCGTGATTAATTTATAAAAATAGATTTATGAATCAAATGTAGTAAAATAATCATATTTCTTAAGTTTTCCAGCTTCTGATTTCTGGTTTTTTTTCCGCTTGAAGGATTACTTCACAGTATATTTATTTTCATTGGTGTTCAGTGAATTTCATTTGAAGTAAGCTGCCGAAGCAGCACGGATAGTCCGACAGCAATAGAAAAAGGAGCCGAATAAGCATTTTGCTATATCTGGCTCCTTTTTCTAGTGGTGTCAAGCCCTAATGATTAGGATTGTGGCTTTATTTATAATGAGAACTCTTCTGTATCTTGTTCCGGCGTTGCTGTAGAATCTTTAACTACCGTTGGTCTTGGAACGTAACAATCAACTTTGATCGATAGATTAGCAGGTCTTTCAAAAGATTCTTTGGAAATTTTTAAGTTTTCGTCCTTGTAGCATTTGTTCATGAAATAACCCCAAATAGGTAATGCCATTGCTGCTCCCTGTCCGTAGGTAAGACTTTTGAAATGTGCCGAACGGTCTTCGCAGCCAACCCAAACGCCTGTTACAAGGTTTGGTACCATTCCCATAAACCAACCATCGGACTGATTTTGTGAAGTTCCTGTTTTTCCTGCAATTGGGTTTTTAAACATATATGGGTAACCAGTCCAGCGTTTGTCGCCGTTTCCTCCGCCTTGCGTACGCAATCTTGCTCCAGAACCACTTTCGGTTACTCCTTCTAATAGTTTAATGATGGCAAATGCGATGTCTTTATTTAATACATCATGAGATTCAGGGATTGGCTCATAGATTACTTCCCCGCTTTTGTTTTCGATTTTGGATAAAAACTGTGGTTTGGTATAAACTCCTTGATTGGCAAATGTACTGAAGGCTGCAACCATATCTTCAACAGTTATCTCTACTGCTCCTAAAGCGATAGAAGGCTGTGTAACGATTTCTGATTTTACGCCTAATTTATGAGTCAGATCAATTACAGCTTCTGGGCTGACTTTGTCTATTAATTTTGCCGATACAGTATTTATAGAGTATGCCAATGCCTGTTTTAGAGTAACCATTCCTCGGTAATTGTTATCGGAGTTTCTTGGTTCCCAGTCTTCGGTAACGTGGTGGCGTCCTTTGCGGATTATGAACGGTCCATCTAGGATAGAATCACAAGGAGACATATTCAATTGCTCGATTGCAGTTGCATATACAAAAGGCTTGAATGTTGAACCTACCTGTCTGGCTCCTTGTCCTACGTGATCATACTGGAAATATTTGTAGTTAATACCTCCAACCCAAACTTTGATATTACCAGTTTGCGGTTCCATAGACATTACTCCAGCCTGTAAAAAGTGTTTGTAATAGCGGATGGAATCCATAGGAGTCATGATGGTGTCTCTTTCGCCTTTCCAGGTAAAAACCGTCATTTTTGTTTTTTCGCTAAAGGTTTTGATGATTTCATCATCACTTTTGTCCTGATCTTTTAGAACAGCCCATCTGTGAGATGATTTCATGGCTTGATTTATGATGCGATCCGTTTCTGCTTCAGAAATATTTACAAAAGGTGCATTTTTGTTAGTTTTGGACTGAATAAAAAACTCTTCCTGCATATTAGCCATGTGTGCCGAAACAGCTTCTTCGGCGTAAGCCTGCATTCTTGAGTCAATTGTAGTGTAAATTTTTAGACCGTCTTTGTAAATATCATAGTCTGAACCATCAGGTTTTTTATTTTCTTCCGTCCATTTTTTCATGTATTCACGAAGGTATTCTCTAAAATAAGTAGCAGTACCTTCTCTATGGCTTTCTAATTTGAAGTGCAGTGTGATAGGCAAGCTTTGCAGCTGCTGTTTTTGCTCCTCAGAGATAATATGTGCTTTTTCCATTTGATGAAGAACTACATTTCTTCTGTTTTTAACACCAACTGGATTTTTTACAGGATTATAAAGTCCTGAGTTTTTAAACATTCCAACCAAAATAGCTGATTCGTCTATAGTAAGGTCTTTTGGTTCTTTAGAAAAATAAGTTTTTGAGGCAGAACTTACACCTACAGAATAATTACCAAAATCATACACATTACAGTACATGGCAATAATTTCGTTTTTGGTGTATTGCCTTTCCAATCGAATGGCAATGATCCATTCTTTCATTTTCTGTACAATACGGAAAGGTAAAAATTTTGACCCTTCTCCATGAAATAACTGCTTGGCTAACTGCTGGGTCAGAGTACTTGCACCGCCGCTTGTTCCTAAACTTGCAATAGCTCTTAATGTTCCTCTTCCGTCAATACCCGAATGCTCATAAAAACGGGCATCTTCGGTAGCTACCAATGCTTGTACCAAGTTTTTTGGTAAATCCGAATATTTTAATTGAGAACGATTTTGTTTAAAATATTTACCTAAAACTACTCCATCAGATGAGATAATTTCGGTGGCTAAATTTGAATCTGGATTTTCTAAATCTTCAAACGAAGGCATAGATCCAAAAAGACCCCATGAAGCAAACAGGAAGAATAAAGCAATAATTCCCAGTCCGTAGAAGTAAATTTTCCAAAATTTTCTGGAATAATATTTTACATCTTTGTTGATGTTTTTTGTCTGAGGGTTATTTTTTTTGATAGCCATAATCGTGTTCTATTCTTTATTTTCTATTCTAAAACCAACTTCGGTAATTCCTTCTAAAAAAGCTACTCCGGGCACTTTTCCGTTTTCTCGCACCGCTTGTTTAATATGTACTTTGTAGTTTCCTCTAAAGCGGACATTTTCTTTGTAAATGAGTTTACTTTCTTTAATATCTGTAAAACCATCTCCTAACAATGTTCCGTCGGGTGCAGCCATCTGGTATTCCAAAGTGTCTACTTTAGTATAGCCATTTGGACTTTCCATTGATACAATTAGAAACAAATTACTGTATTTATAATTATTATTGTCCCTCAAATTAACAAATAAATTGTATCTCTTTGTCGAATCCAAAACAGGCAGGTCAAAAGTAACTATACTGTCTTTGTTCCAAGCGCTTCCCACAGATTTGTATTCATCAAAAACTCTTTTTTTATCACACGAAAAAAGGAGTACTGCTGCAAAAAACAGTAAAAGACTATTCTTTATTCTCATTTTTTTTAATAATTATTGGTTTTCTAGGCGCTTCTGGTTTATTCTCTGCTGAAGGCGGGCGATTGTTATTATTTTTATTGCGGTTTTTGTTTTTATTGCGGTTTTTGCTGGCGTTATTCGAATTCGGGTTTTCTTTTACCGGAAGTTCTTTGTTAGCGTTATTTGCATTTGGAGTGTTTGGAGCCGAATTTCTTTGAATAGCCGGCTGTCTGTTTGGATTGTTTGGTACAATAGCTTTTTCGCCGGCAGGTCTAGGTTTTTTGGCTGGCTTTTTCTTTCTTTTTGGCTGATCAAAACGGGTTAAGCTTTCCTGCCCCATAGCATTATTGAAATTTTGTTCAGGCTCTGCAATAACTTCTATAGCATAGTCTTCTAACGAAGAAACTTTATTTTTCAGTTTGTTCTCAGCAATAATTTCTTTTACCTGATCAATTTTCAGAATATGCCAATTTGCAAAATTATTAGTGTATGCAAACCACATTAATCCTTTAAAAATATCTTGTTTTTGACAAATAGCATCTCCTTTTTCGGTAACCAATTTGGTTTCAAACTCGGGAAAATCCTTTAAGGCATCCATATAAGTGTCCAGTTCGTAATTCAAGCAGCACTTCAATTTTCCGCATTGACCGGCTAGTTTTTGCGGATTTAGAGACAATTGCTGGTAACGTGCAGCCGACGTGTTTACACTTCTAAAATCAGTCAGCCAAGTAGAACAGCATAATTCACGTCCACAAGAACCGATTCCGCCTAAACGAGCGGCTTCCTGACGAAAACCTACTTGTTTCATCTCAACTCTTGTACTGAATTCCTTCGCAAAATCTTTGATTAAAAGCCTAAAATCGACCCTATCATTGGCTGTATAATAGAAAGTAGCTTTTGATCCATCTCCTTGAAATTCAATATCAGAAATTTTCATTTCCAATTTTTGGGCAATGGCCAATTCACGAGCACGTACCTTCATGGGCTCCTCTTTGTTTCGGGCTGCTGTCCAAATATCGATATCTTTTTGAGAAGCTTTTCTATAAACTTTTGGAACTTCATTACTGGAAGGATTTACCCCTTTTTTCTTCATTTGAATTTTTACCAATTCTCCTGTAAGAGTTACAATTCCTATGTCGTGGCCTGGAGAAGCAACAGTTGCTACAATGTCACCTATGCTCAATGTTAAATTCTCAGTATTGCGGTAAAATTCTTTTCTCCCATTTTTAAAACGGACTTCGACACAGTCAAAAGGAGCTTCTCCATTAGGCAAACTCATGTTCGAAAGCCAGTCAAATACCGTTAATTTATTGCAGCTGTCGGTGCCGCAAGTTCCATTATTTTTACAACCCTTTGGTGCGCCACCATCTGAAGTTGAACAACTTGTACATGCCATAATTATATATGTAGTATTGCGATTAACGCAATTTAAGTTCTTAAAACGTTTAATGGGTAAAGATAGTATTTTTTTGGTTTATGTTACAAGGGCTGTATTCTTCAAAAAATCATAAAATTATACTAAAGGAAATCCCATAATTTGTATTTTAATTAAAAAAGGGATTTCATATTGATTTTTTAAGAAAGCATAAATTTTATTGAGAGATACCCACGTTTTTAAATATTTCCTGATATTGAGGATTGTTTGGATCCAATAGTTTCAATTGCTGTGCAGCTTTCTGTGCGTTAATAATATTGTTAGTCTGTATGTAGAGGAATGTCAGCGCATAATAGAGTTCGGATGCCGATGGATTTATATTGATTCCTTTGTTTAAAACAGTTTCGGCCTGCCCGAATTTTTTGTTTTGAATTAAAAGTAAACTGTAATTATAATAAATTCTTGGATTTTGAGATTTCAAAGCTATTGCTTTTGCAAATGATTTTTCTGCTTCGGGTATATTATTCATTTCATTGTAAAGCAGTGCCATGCTGTAATAAATCTGTTCGTTTTTAGAATCGTTTTTGAGTGCATTTTGCAATGTTTGAAGAGCAGCGTCATTTTTGCCCTGCAGGTTATAAACTTTAGACAGGTTTAAATGCGCATAATTCATCAGATTGTCTTTTTTCAATCCTTTTTTGTAATATTTTTCGGCATTGGAGTAATCCTGCAATTTTAAATAGTAGTCGGCAAACATTATGTTTCCAACAGAAAAATCGGTTTGGTACTGTAAATAATTTTTTAGCTCTTTGTGGGCTGAATTAAAAGCTTCCTTGTACTGATCTGGTATTTGATTCGGTGAAATAGTAATATATAAATCAGTTGCTGCTATTCGTACGGCTCTCACCTTGTCGGAAAGCAAAGGTCCCACTGCCTGAATCCAGTCCGCTGTCTGAAAATTAGCTAGACTATGCAGGGATCTGTATCTTACCTGCGCATCTTTACTGTGAAGGCAATGCAGTAAAGTGTTTAAACTGGTCACTGTTTGAATGTTCCCAAGATAAAAAGCAGCAGTTGCCTTGATTATGTTTGGAGTCTGTTTATCCTCAATCAGTTTTTTGAGATGGACTTCACTTTCAGCATTTAATAAGCTTCCTGGTATAAGATCATCTGCAAAATGGTATTTCCTTTTTGGCCCATACCATTTAACGATTGCTTCCGCTAGATACTTGTTTGATTTGTCTTGATGACAGTTATTGCAGGCATTTGGAGTTCCGTAAGTTACAGATAAGTCAGGTCTTGGCACTCTAAAACTGTGGTCGTGTCTTAAATCATTACCCATATAAATTTTTCCAGGCATGTGGCAGCTTACACATAGTGAAGACTGGCTTCCCACGGGATGAAACGTATGGGCGGATACATTGTATTTTTGCGGATTATGACATTGCAGACAGGTTTGATTGTCAATTTTTTTTAGTTTGGTGGAATGCGGATTATGACAATGACTGCATTTTACTCCTTTGCTAAACATTTTGCTTTGCAGAAAAGAGGTGTAGATATAATCTTCATCATTAATTTGGCCATCAGCAAAAAAATATTCGTTATCTGGAATTTGTGGAATATAATTGTCCATAATTTCATTGCTGCGAATATGATTATTACTAATTTCCGATGCTCGGGCATGACAAGGAGCACAAGTATTTATTTGTTCAAGCTGTTTTCCGTTTTTAATCAATTTTAAGAAACTTCCCTTTGTTTTATTACCGTCTTTATAATCTTCACTACGAATGTAATCGTTGTGTTGTTTTCCCGCTCCATGACAGCTCTCACAGCTTACATTCATAATACTATAACTAGTTTTGTAAGTGTCTGTCTTGTCATTGTAATTTTTCTGAAGATTGGTCGAGTGGCAGGAAGCACACATTGTATTCCAGTTTTGGGAGTTTCCAGTCCAATGCAGCCAATCGTGTGAAGATACAATCTGTTTTGAATATTGGTTAAACCATTTTTTTTGTTTACTGTCCCAGCTCACCCTTGGAACCTGCAATCTCCCGCCAGGAAATTCAACTAGATATTGCTGCAAAGGAGTAAAACCGAAAGTATATTTTACTTCGTAATCATGATTTTTGCCATCCTCACCCTCTGTATTTATAAAATATTTATTTCCTTTTTTAAAGAATCTGCTGGTAACTCCATCGGCGGTATGAGTGATGTTGTCAAAATTTCCCTTTACTGTTTTTTCCGACGGCGGTAACATGGACATAAAATGATGGGATTTTGTCCATTCCTTGTGCTCGCCTTTATGGCATTCTTTGCAGGACTGGTCGCCTGCATAGGTTTTGTTATCATTAGATATTACGCTGTATTTTTCTTCTTTGGAAGAACAGCCGTCTACTATAAAAAATCTGAATGCAGCGAATGAAAGAAGAATAAAAATAACAAGGAAAATGTACTTACGCTGCATAAAAGGATGTTGTTTACTAAATTCAAATAGTAGCAAAATTCAAAAAAATTATTCTAAAGATTGATGGTGTTAAGTTAAGAACAGTATTTTGATTTTTGATAATTAAAGATAGTTTTTTTAGATCGTACCAGAAGATATAAAAGCAGCAAGGAATCAATGAATTATGGCAAATTAAAAATGTGATGGTATATAAAGAAGTCATTTGCTGCTGTAGTAAAGCAAGTTTCAAGAGACTTTGCGTTTTTAATATTGCAAATATTTTAATCAATTAACATATTCGTACTATTTTAATTTATTGATAATGGTGCAATTACAGTCTTTTTGTATATTTTTTTATAAATTTATATTTAATTTATTTACAAGTTGAATTATAATCGTTCTTAAAATGCACTTAATATTAATTTAATTGAAAACCATGCGAAAATTGAAAATCCCTCCAATTCTATTATTAACTAGTTTTAGCATACTGTCAATGACAGTAACCGCGCAGGACCAGCTCGATAGAAATTCACTCCCAATCAAACAGCCTGAACGTGAAACCTACAAAGAATTGGATGCCAGAAATGCAAAAGCTCCAGCACGCTGGGAAGTTACTGCCCCGAAAGGCTCTCCCAATGTTGTTGTCGTTTTAATTGACGATATGGGTTTTGGAGCTTCAAGCCGTTTTGGAGGACCTATTAATATGCCTGTTCTGGATAAGTTAGGTACTGAGGGAATTAGTTATAACCGTTTTCATACTACATCACTTTGTTCTCCTACACGTGTTGCATTATTAACGGGTTACAATCATCATAGTAATAATGCAGGATCTATTATGGAAACTGCTACTGCTTTTCCTGGTAATAACGGTATCAGACCACAATCTATAACACCAATGGCTGAAGTGCTGAGACAAAACGGCTACAGTACAGCAGCTTTTGGGAAGTATCATGAAACTCCGCCGTGGGAAATTTCGGTTTCAGGTTCATTAGATCGCTGGCCAACTCATTCTGGGTTTGATAAATTTTATGGTTTTATTGGCGGAGAGACTAATCAATGGGCGCCGCTTGTTTACGACGGAACAACTCAAGTAGAACTTCCTAAAGATCCCAATTATCATTTCACAACCGACATGACCAATCAGGCTATCAGCTGGGTACGTTTTCAAAAAGCACTAACTCCGGATAAGCCTTTTATGATTTATTTTGCTACAGGTGCAACACATGCACCGCACCATGCGCCAAAGGAATACATCGATAAGTATAAAGGTAAATTCGATCAGGGATGGGATAAGCTTAGACAGGAAACATTGGAGCGTCAAAAACGATTAGGACTTGTACCTCAGAATGCACAATTGGGACCTAAACCAACTGATATAAAAGATTGGGGAAAACTTTCTGCAGATGAGAAAAAATTATTTGCCCGTCAGATGGAAACGTATGCAGGTTTTGGAGAACATACAGATCATGAAATAGGCCGTCTTTATGATGCAATTGATGATCTTGGGGTAATGGACAACACCGTGTTTATTTATGTGGCAGGGGATAACGGAGCCAGTGCCGAAGGAACTATGAATGGTTTATTTAATGAAATGACTTATTTTAATCAGGTTCCTGAAACGGTTGAGGATCAGTTGAAACACATTGACGAATGGGGAGGGCCAAATACTTATCCACACTTTGCTGCGGGATGGGCTGTGGCAATGGATGCCCCTTTTTCATATACTAAACAGGTAGCTTCCGATTTTGGGGGAACCCGTAATGGCATGGTAATTAGATGGCCGGCTGGCATTAAGGCAAAAGGAGAAGTACGTACACAGTTTGCACATGTTATCGATATTGCACCAACAATATTTGAAGCTTGTAAAATTCCTGCACCAAAAATGGTAAATGGAATCCAGCAGGATCCTATTGAAGGAACAAGTATGCTATATAGTTTTGATGATGCTAAAGCAAAAGAACGCCACACAACCCAATACTTCGAAATGTTTGGTAACAGAGCTATTTACAGTAATGGCTGGTATGCAAGAACGATTCACAGACCGGCTTGGAAGCAAAAACCAACAGCTACATTACTAGAGGATACTTGGGATTTGTATGACTCAAATGCGGATTTTACATTAAGCAAAAATTTAGCGACACAAAATCCTGCAAAACTAAAAGAACTTCAGGCTCTATTTATGGCTGAGGCAGAAAAATATCACGTACTTCCAATTGATGATCGCTTATTTGAAAGAACTGATGCCAAGTCAGTTGGGCGTCCAGACCTGATGGGAGAAAGAACTAAGGTTACCTACGGTGAAGGAATGAAGGGAATGGGAATTGATGTTTTTATAAATACACGAAATACATCCTATACTATAACAAGTGAGGTAGAAGTTAAAGAAAATGCAAATGGTGTAATCGTTTGCCAGGGCGGAAAATTTGGCGGTTTTTCTTTTTATCTAAAAGATGGCAGACCTGTATTTACCTATAATTACCTTGGTCTGAAGTCCTTTAATGTTTCATCAAGCCAAGCTTTGGCACCTGGAAAACATACTATTGTATATGATTTTAAATATGATGGCGGCGGTTTAGGAAAAGGCGGTGCTGCAACTATTACAGTTGATGGAAACAAAACAGCAGAAGGCAGATTAGATAAAACCCAGCCAGGAATATTCTCTGTAGATGATCTTGCCGATATAGGAACTGACGATGGAACATCGGTTGCCGATTATGGCGTATCTGCTCATTTTAATGGTAAACTTGGAAAAGTTACTATTGAAACAAAGAAATAAAAGGAGGAAACAGGTTACTCAGTGAGCTCTTTAAATCATAAAACCCTTTCAGAAATTTTTTTGAAAGGGTTTATTTTAATATAATTCTAAGTCTCTTTCACTGAAATAATTTTCACAGGACAAGACTTTGCAGCTAGTTCGCAACTTTCAGCTATGGTGTGATCAGGCGATTTCAAAGTAAAAAAACCTTTGGCGTTTACGCTTTTAATCAGCACCGATTTTCCGTCTTTTTTGGACATTTGAAATTGAACCGGTGCCATTTCCACACAATAGTTGCACCCAATGCATTTGTCTCTTTGCAGTGTTACAATAACCATTAGGCTTCGACTATTTTGTATAATTTGTCGGACATACGGATTCTGAAAGGAAGTTTCAAAGTACAGTCGTCTCCTTTGGTGGCTTTGTCTGCTGTAGTATCGTTCACAAACATTTCTTCGATAACCATTTCCTGAGCTCCAGTACTTGGTCCAGTTACCAATATTTTATCACCGACTTTAATGTCGTAAGCTTCAATTTTGAATTGACCAATTTCGGCTTTTGGAAAAAAATGAGTTCCTTTCCCCACATACACTTTCTTTTGTGTCGCGACAGATCCGGAAACATCGCTCCATTCGCCCAATTCCTGTCCGAGATAATAACCCGACCAAAAACCACGGTTGTAAACGGTGTTCAATGCTTCCATCCAAACAGTAATTTTTTCTTTGGTAAAAGTACCTTCATAATAGCTGTCAATCGCTTCACGGTAGGTTTTAATTACGGTAGCCACATATTCAGGAGCTCGGCCTCTGCCTTCAATCTTCAAAACTTGAATACCCGAATCCATAACCTGATCCAGAAAATCCAGCGTACATAAATCTTTTGGAGACATCATGTATTCGTTATCCAACTCGATTTCGAAACCGGTTTCCTGATCAATAACGGTGTATTTTTTACGGCAATTTTGTTTGCACGCACCTCGGTTTGCCGATGAGTTATGCGAATGCAGACTCAAATAGCATTTTCCTGAAACAGCCATACACAAAGCGCCGTGACCAAAGATTTCTATTTCTACTAATTTACCGTTTGGCCCTTTGATTTGTTCCTTCTCGATTTGTTCCGTGATTTTTTTTACTTGGCGCAAACTCAATTCACGACTCAAAACCATCGTATCGGCAAAAAGACTGTAGAATCTAATGGTTTCGATGTTAGTAATATTCAACTGGGTCGAAATATGGACTTCCATTCCTATTCCCCTCGCCATGGCAATTACAGCTTGGTCGGAGGCAATTACTGCTGTGATATTGGCTTCTTTGGCTTTGTTCAATAAGGTTTTTACAACCGATAAATCATGATCGTAAATAATAGTATTCAGCGTCAAATAACTTCTGACGTTTTTGGCTTCGCAACGGCGTGCGATTTCCGGCAAATCATCCATTGTGAAATTTACCGTGGCACGCGCGCGCATATTCAATTGCTCTACTCCGAAATAAACAGAATCAGCACCATTGTCCAATCCAGCCTGAAGCGACTCAAAGTTCCCAGCGGGAGCCATAAGTTCTATTTTGTTTGTTGTTGCCATGATAAACTATTCTAAAATTTTATATATTTTATCTGACAATCTAATTCTAAAAGGAACTTCAAAAGTAACTTTATCTCCAATCTTTGCAATAGCAATTTCAGCACCATCAACGATCATTTTATCCAAAACCAATTCCTGATTACCAGTAGTTGGCCCTGAAATTAAAATTTTATCTCCGCAATTTACTTCGTGATTCTCAACCGTAAATTGCCCAACTTGTGCTTTCACATAATAATGTTCCGCTTTTCCAAGAAGTACTTTCTTAACTTTTATTTTTTGACGAATATCGCTTGGTTTGTCGCTAGTTGCCAAAGAAGTATTTGGCAGTTCGCCTGAATGTTTGAATTTCAAATTTTCAGATTTTCCTTTTCTGAAGACTTTGTTTCCAACTTGTTGTCCGGTTCTCAATCGCACCTGATCTACCAAAGGCATGTGGATTATATCAAGACATTCAGTAGAGCAGCAGTTTTCCATTGCACTTTTGCATTCATCACATTGGATAAACAACAAATGGCATCCGTCATTTTCACAATTAGTATGATTGTCGCAAGGTTTTCCGCATTGGTGGCATTGCGAAATAATATCATCGGTAATTCTTTCGCCAAGACGGTTGTCAAATACAAAGTTTTTACCAATGAATTTGCTTTCCAAACCTTCGGCCTCAAGTTGTTTGGCGTAATTAATAATCCCGCCTTCCAGTTGAAAAACATTTTTAAAACCTTGGTGTTTGAAATAAGCACTTGCTTTTTCGCAACGAATACCTCCGGTACAATACATCACTAGGTTTTTATCTTCTTTATGGTTTTGAAGCTGTTCGTTGATAATTGGCAAACTCTCTCTGAAAGTTTCCACATCGGGAGTAATTGCGCCTTTAAAATGCCCCACTTCGCTTTCGTAGTGATTTCTAAAATCCACCACTATGGTGTTGGGATCGTCAAGTATTTCATTGAATTCTTTGGCTTTCAGGTGAACGCCAATATTGGTAACATCAAAAGTATCGTCGTTCAAACCATCGGCCACAATTTTATGGCGCACTTTGATTGTCAATTTCAAAAATGAATGATCATCGTGCTCCACCGCTTCATTCAAACGAATGCCTTTCATAAAATCATAAACTTCCAGAGTTGCCCTAAAAGCCTCCAGATTTTCGGCAGGAATACTCATTTGAGCATTTATACCTTCGTTGGCAACATAAATTCGGCCCAAAGCATCGAGTGCGTTCCAGGCTACAAATAAATCGTCGCGAAATTGTTTAGGATCTTGAATTTTGGCATACGCATAGAAAGACAACGTAAGTCGTTGTTTACCGGCATCATCAATTAGGATGGCTCTTTCTTCTGCGCTTAAGGTGTTGTACAGTTGCATGCTATAAACAGTTTAAGTTTAGAAAATATGTGTCGATTTCGTAATAATAAGTTCGAAATCGGGCGCAAAATTAGTGAACTTTTGCGATTTTCAAATGCGATTTAGCGGAATATTATAATTTATCAGCTTTTAAAAGCGAATAATATTAATTTTTAGGAGCAAGAACATTGTGCATTTTCAGGAAGATTCCTCCCGCTATCCGTTACAATCTTGCGGGCTGAACTCCAGCCCACAAGGATTTCCACTACTATCGGGGCTAAAATTCAACAATCTGCTTTTTTAGAAAAAACATAACCATTTTAAAGAACAAAGGGCAAGTCCGGAAAAAGACTTGCCCTTAATTTTATATTAGCTATTCGCTATAAATGGAGATTTCCTGACAAACGGATCATCCGAAAGCTGCTCAATTAGAAAGTTTGCCAAATTGATTGCACTTATTTTTTCGCCTGGACAATCCTGCAAATTAATGCTGATTTGATTAGTTTCATCAGTTTGTTCAATCATTGGAAGACGGACTAACGTCCAATCAACCTCACTTTTAACCAACATTTCATATTCAGATTGTTTATCAGCGGTTGAAACAGGAAAATTTTTCTTCATCCATTCCGTTCCAAATGCTGTTTTCTCGCTTTTGTTATCAAAAGGTGTATCCACATTTAACCCTGTTATCACAATGTAACGCTGGATTTTGAATTCATTCATGGCTTTTAGAACATTAATAGTAGACTGACTGAAAATGGTAGGTTCGTTCGCAGGAATTCCTAATCCCAAAGTACTAATTACCGCCTCACAGCCTTCGACCAAATTATAAATGTCATCATAATTGACTACATTCCCTTCAATGATTTCGACCTTATTGTTGTTGATTTGAAAATTATCCGGATTTCTAAGAAGTAATTTTATTTGAAAACCCTGATTTATTAATTGTTGTACAAGGTATTTTCCTGATTTTCCGGTACCGCCAATAACGGCTATTTTTATTTTTTTCATCTTTATTCTTTATAAAATTGATTGTATAATTATTGGATTCGTGTGTATCGCAATGATATACCGAACAAACAAAAGTCAAGCGACTAGTGTCAAAATCAAATATTTTATAAAGAGATTCTAATGATGCAAAAGTATTGCTTTTAGCCGAAGTATTCAAATGAATAGCAGATTCTTGACTAGTTAGCAGGAAGATTCCTCTCATTTTTCATTACAATCTTATAAAACCAAATCCGGCTTATAAGATTTTCGTTTCAATCGGGGCTAGACAACATTTTTCTTTTTTTCAATTATTTCAAATTTTAAAAGTCGTATTCATTTTTTTTTCTTATCCTTTTTAACAGATTATTTTTGTCTAAAAAATTATATCCCAAATCTAAAATAATGAACTTTCCTTTTTCAATCTCAAATTTAAAATATTGTCCATCAGTTTTCATTTTCTTTTCGGTCTCATTTTCCCAATAATGGATTATGTATTTTGATTTAAAATCTTTTTTAACTTCTCTACAACTTAGCAATAAGATTTTCAGATAAAAACATTCAGATTTAGTTAGTTCAATCAATTGATTTCCATCGATGAAATTGCAATACCCAAAATCCATATATACCTTTGAATTGTTTATTTGTTCTAATTTAATTTGTTGATCAAGAAATAGTGTTGGCAATACAGCCCACTTTAATTCTGTAGGCGATTCGTTTCCGTAATCAGTTATAGTTTTTAATATTTGGTCATTCTTGACAAATGTTACAGTGATTGTCATATCATCAGTATGACTTGCAATATATTCATCTTTAAGATTCATGTAATTTGCTTTTTTAAAGTCATTTTCAATTTTTAAAAAATCTTTTGTGCTAATTTTTGATTTAAAAAAACCTTTTTTGTCAACATACATTTTACCGTAATAAAATATTTCACCCGATTTGGAAATAATAATATCTCTTACAGGGCAAAATCCGTAACAACCTGAAGTCGAGATAATTATTTTATCAAAAGATTTAATGTTATCAGTTTTGTATTTTTTCCTGATAAATTTATCTTTTGATTTGTCTTTATATTCTAAAATTAATGTGTCTTTAGTGAGTTTTAAGATTTTAGCATTAAACCATTTTTTGTCAATAAGATTATAGGTCTTTAAACTGTCGTTTTCAATTTTGTATTTTGTTGTCGTTCCTAAAAATTTAGTTTTAGTTCTTCCATCTTTATCTTTTCTGCTTCTGTCAAAATAGCCAAGTTTATTTTCAACGATTCCTTTTTTGGCAAATGAATAGCCTAGGACTGTATTACGATTTAATTTAGGGGGAAGTTTTATACCATTTTCATTTCTTTGTGTTTGTACTTTTTCAAGGACTTCTATCCAATCTCCAAGTATTAATTCATCATATTTATTTGATTTTGAATTGCAAGAAATTAAAGTTATTATCAAAAGAAAAAGTGTGGTTACTTTCATTTTTACGAATTTATTGTGTTGAATATTTATTTTTGAATTGCACTCACCACCAAATCATCTACAGAAACACCTCTGCTGATGTGTCCCAAAAGCTCTTCGAGCCCTTCAGCGCGCAAAGTGTCTCGAACCTCGGAGCGGGCTTCGGCAACTTTTAGAGAAATATTCTTTGATTTTAAATCAATAAATAATTGTTTTAGGAATCGCGCTCCGGCAATATCAATGCGTGGAGAGGAATTGAGGTCTAGTATTACTGCTTTGACTAAATCGGATTCGCTGTTAATTTTTTCCCATATCTGCTCTTTGATGTATTCGGTATTGAAATAAAATATGGAAGATTCTATTCTGACAATTAATACTCCTTGAATGATTTCGTTATCGGCATGACGTTTCATGTCTGTATAGCGTTTGGTGTGTGGTATTCTGCCTAAAAATGCGACATTTGGAGTTGAGGTTGCTTTTATCAGCAATATCAAAGTGATTATGGCAGCCAATAAAACTCCAGTAAGTATTCCCCAAATGAGAACGCCAACAAGTGCAATCATTGCTATATAAAATTCCTGCTTGTTTATTTTATAGAGGTGTTTGATTTCATCCAAGTCAAAAAGCCCTCGAATTGCCACTAATACTATAGAAGCCAGAATCACAGTTGGCAGATTTTGAAGAAATCCAGTTAAGAACAATAAACAAAAGGCAATCGCAGCTGATGCAAATACTAAGGATATTGTTGTTTTTGCTCCTGCACTGTCATTTACGGCAGATTGCGATAATCCGCCAGCTACTGGGTAGCCTTGTCCAAAAGCTACAGCGGCATTAGCTACTCCTAGTGCCAGTAATTCTTGGCGGGAATCAATGGTGTATCCATTTTTTTGTGCCAATGTTCTAGCTGCCGAGACACTTTCGATATAAGACAGTAGAAAGCAAGCCAATGCGAGTGGCAGTACACCATCTACATCCTTCATTCGCAATGTTGGCAAATGAAATTCTGGCAACCCTGTTGGAATTACCCCAACAGTTGAAAAGCCATGATCTGTTAAAGATGTTGTTGAGATGAGTATAATGGAAGCAATTACAACCAAAATGGCAATTGGTTTTCCGGGAAGTATTTTTTCGCCGGCAATTAAAATGATAATCGCAGTAACCCCAAAAAGAAAAACAGTGACATTAGTGTCTGTAATTTGCTGAAAAAGAGTAATAATACGATCCAGAAAGTTTTCGCCACCGCCTTTTATACCAAAGAGTTTGGGCAATTGCGTCAGTCCAATGGTTATGGCAGCTCCCGCCTTGAAACCAACCAAAACTGTTTCGCTGATAAAATTGATAATACCGCTCAATCGCAGGAAATAGGCAGCGATGGCTAAGACCGAAAACAGTAAGGCGGTTAGCGAGGCAATATCTGCCCAGCGCTGTACATCGCCGTTTGCCATAATGGCTATCGTAGTTCCAATCAATAATGAAATTGCCGATGTAGGACCAATTGCCAATTGCTTACTGCTTCCCAATAAAGCGTAAAAGATACCGCCAATAAGATAACCGTAAATTCCGTATTGCGGAGGCAGTCCTGCAAGAGTAGCATAAGCCATCGATACAGGAATTCCATAAGCTGCGAGCGTAATTCCAGCTATGAAGTCGCTTTTTAAGTCTTTTATTTTGTATTCCTTAATCCAGTTTATGACTGGAAATAGTCTAGAAATCATAATTTAAATTATTCACTATGAGCTAAAAAATTAGTCTTCCTCATTTAGCAAAGCTTGCTTGACAGCTTGTAATTCATCTATTTTTGCCTGACTTACTTTTGGATATTCCAAATCAAGTTCTTCCAA
The DNA here is from genome assembly GCF_003385115.1 of Flavobacterium aquicola. Taxonomy (GTDB): domain Bacteria; phylum Bacteroidota; class Bacteroidia; order Flavobacteriales; family Flavobacteriaceae; genus Flavobacterium; species Flavobacterium aquicola. The sequence continues at coordinate 52,880 of NZ_QUNI01000015.1, read as the reverse complement.
TGCCGTGATAATTGCCGATGCAACAGCGATACGGGCATAGGATTTGTTGTCGGCTGGAATTACATACCAAGGCGATTTTTTGGTTGAGGTGTTTTTTATTAATTCTTCATAAGCGTGCATATAATCATTCCAGTAACCGCGCTCTTTGGCATCAGCGGCACTAAATTTCCAGTTTTTGTCGGGGTTGTCTACACGTTCGATGAAACGTTCTTTCTGTTCTTTCTTAGAAACATTAAGGAAAAATTTAATTACGATAGTTCCATTTCTATTCAAGTATTTTTCAAAGTTGCGAATATCTTCAAACCGATCTTCCCAAATGTCTTTGGTAAACAGCTTTTCTGGAAGTTTTTGGCTTTTTAAAATCTGTTCATGTACCCTAACGACCAAAAGTTCTTCATAATAAGAGCGGTTAAAAATACCAATACGGCCACGCTCTGGCAGATGCTTTTGACAGCGCCATAAAAAGTCATGATCTAAATCCTCAGAACTGGGAGCCTTAAAAGAAAAAACCTGACATCCCTGAGGATTCACACCCGACATAACATGTTTAATCGCTCCGTCTTTGCCCGCAGCATCCATCGCCTGAAAAATAAGCAGTACCGACCATTTGTCCTGTGCATATAATATATCCTGAAGTGCAGCCAAAGCTTCAACACCTATTTCTAAAGTTTGCTTTACCAAAGGTTTTCCTTCTTCACCCAGATTGAAACTGGCTTTAGTTTCATAGTCCTTTAGCTTAAATCCCTTTCCATCGCCAACACAATATTGTTTTGAGAATTTTTTGGCTCTCTGAACTAATTCTTTTTTGCTTAAAGTACTTAAATCTATTAGTTTTTCTTCAAAGTCATTTTGTTCTTTTTTATTCGATTTTGACATAATCCCGAAATTTAATGTTAGTGAAAAAGGCTGTTATTTGTCTGTAAAAAAGCAAAGAATCTTTTTTTAGTATCAAAAATTTAATGAATTATTAATGAACTAATTTAGTGAAAAAATGATTACAGGTATTATTTTTAATATTAAATACGATTTGTCCATAGTGTAGATTTAATCTGCGATATTTTTTTGCATGCTTGATAATGGTTTGACGAAGAGTTTTTTAGAATATGTTTCTTTTAAACTATGTCAGTATTTTTCAATAATGACGGTAAAAATTTACAAAAGCATCGATTTTTCAATGTTTCTGCTTAATAGCTAATATAAAAAATATTTTTTTGTAATTATTTAAGAGTAATTCACAGTCTTTTTGTAATTTAGTTTTTAAATTTTAAGGTTTTTACAGTATTTTTGGTTCTATTAATTTTAACAACAATTTTTATGAATGGATTTAAAAAGAATAAGATATTATTTTTTGCTATAGCTTTTTCAACTTTATTTATTTCTTGTAAAAAGGAAGCAGCCCCAGAGGCTAAACCTTTAGAAATTGCAGTGGTAAAAGTGGCACAGCAAGATGTTAAACTTGAGTCTGAATTTACTGGGCAAACTTTTGGTCAATCAGATATTCAGATAAATCCTAGAGTTGACGGTGTTATTGAGAGTCTTAATTTTAGAGAAGGAGAAATAGTTACCAAAGGAACATTATTATATACTATTGATCCACTACCTTATCAAGCCAAATTGAATGAGGCCGAAGGAAAGTTAGCTGAAATAGAAGCAAGAATGGCAAAAACCAAATCAGATTATGATATGATGGTGCCGTTAGCCAAAATGAATGCTGTCAGCCAAAGAGAACTTATTGCAGCCAAATCGGCCTATAACGCTTCTCAAGCTTCGTTAAAAGCAACCAAAGCTAATTTAGAAAACGCACGAATTGAATTAGGTTACTGCAGAATTACAGCCCCAATTTCTGGATTGATTGGAATATCCAAAGTTAGAGTAGGGGATTATGTGAGACCAGGCGCTGTTTCTGTTTTAAATACAATTTCAGATTTAGGTGATGTAAGAGTTCGTTTTACGATGAGTGAGCAGGAGTTTCTTCGTATTTTTAGAGAAATCAGCAAGAAAAATTCCTCTTTGGTTGGAGCTGGAAAATCAGTTTCATTGCTTTTGTCAGATGGTTCTGTTTATCCTGAAACTGGAAAAATCAGTTTTGCCGACAGACAAATAGACCCGACAACTGGTGCGGTGACTTTTGAAGCAGCATTTGCAAATCCAGACAGATTACTTCGTCCCGGTCAATTTGTAAAAGCAAAAGTTGTTACGGATGTCCGCAAAAATTCAATAATTATACCGCAGCGCTCAGTAATTGAAATGCAAGGTGTTTTTCAGGTTTATGTTGTGGATAACAATAATAAAGTAGATATGAAAATTATTCAGGTAGGACCGGCCTATAAAGATTCTTATATCGTTACGGATGGATTAACTGCCAATGATAAGGTCGCTTTTGGAGGCACTTCATTATTAAAAGCAGGAAGTGTTATTACTCCAAAAATAACAGAATGGACTCCTGGTAAAACAGAAAATTAGTCAGGCGCTAAATAATAAATTAGATACATCATTTTATGGGAGAATTTTTTGTTAGAAGACCAATTGTAGCAATGGTGCTTAGTATCATAATTGTGATACTCGGATTGCTTGCATTGCAAAAGACGCCAATATCACAATATCCAGATATCAATCCGCCCGTTGTAAAAATCACAACTAGTTTTACAGGAGCAAATGCCTTAAATGTGGAGCAGGCCGTAGCTACTCCAATTGAGCAGAAGGTAAATGGAGTAGAGCAGATGCTTTACATAAAATCGACAAATACTTCAGATGGAGCTTGTACTATCGAGGTAACTTTTGACGTAGGAACAAATTTGGATAATGCCAATATGCTTACCCAAAACAGGCAGAATCAATCTGCGCCTTTTATGCCTTCAAGTGTAAAACAGCAAGGGGTAGTGGTAAAAAAATCATTGTCATTCCCGATGATGTTATTTACGGTAACATCTACCAATCCAAAATACGATGCTAAATTTTTAAATAATTATGCAAGTATCAATATTGTAGATCAATTAGCCCGTATAAAAGGGGTTGGAGAGGTTTCTCTTTTTGGCGGAAGTGATTATTCTATGCGTATTTGGTTAAAGGCAGATGTAATGAGTAAATTGGGGATTACAGTCGATGATGTAAAAAATGCCCTGAATGCGCAGAATATGATTAGTCCTGGTGGGAAATTTGGCGCTGAGCCTGCTCCAATGGGAACTGATTTTACTTATGGTGTTACATTACAAGATCGTTTGGTGACTGAAAATGAGTTTGCAAAAATTGTTGTAAAAAGTAAATCAGACGGCGCCGAAGTAGTATTAAGCGATATTGCAAGAATCGAATTGGGTACCGAAAACTACAGTTCAACTGCCCGCAGAAATAGCTCGCCAAGTGCCGTAATTGCATTATATCAAATGCCTGGAAGTAATGCACTTGAAGTTTCTGAATTAGCTAAAAAAGCTATGAAAGAAATGTCTGAAAAATTCCCAAAAGACCTCGTTTATCAAGAATCACTGGATACAACACTTGCTATTACGGCAGGAGTTGATGATATCGTACATACCTTATTTGAAGCTGTATTACTGGTTATTCTTGTGGTATTTATTTTTCTTCAAAACTGGCGTGCTACTTTGATTCCATTGATTACGGTACCAGTTTCGTTAATTGGAACGATTGCCGTTTTCCCAATGTTAGGATTCTCTATTAATACTTTGTCATTATTAGGGTTAGTATTGGCGATTGGTATTGTTGTGGATGATGCGATTGTGGTTGTTGAAGCCGTAATACATCATATCGAGCATGGAAAAAATCCAAAGGAAGCAACTATTCAGGCTATGAAAGAAGTGTCGGGGCCAGTAATTGCTATCGCTCTTATCTTGATTGCGGTGTTTGTACCAGTAGCAATGACACCTGGTATTACAGGACGTTTTTACCAGCAGTTTGCAATAACCATTGCCGTCTCGGTAGCTTTCTCAGCATTTAGTGCTTTGTCATTAAGTCCTGCGTTGTGTGCCATGCTTTTAAAACCAACAAAACCAGTTAGTGAACAAACAGGTTGGTTAGCTAAGTTCTTTACTGGTTTCAACCGTATTTTTGAAAAAGTAACCGATAAATATATAACAGGAGCCACTTTTTTTGCTAAAAAAGCAATGCGTATTGTTCTTTTGCTAGCAGTAGTTTTAGTTGCTGTAGTATTTTTAGGGAAAGGAATACCTCCAGGATTTATACCTGAAGAGGATCAAGGGTATGTATTGGTGAACATTGCATTGCCGCCAGCTTCTTCGTTGCAGCGTACAGATGAAATTTCCAAAAAAGTAGATGGCTTTTTGAAAGAAGAGGAATCCATATTGTCTTATACCACAATTAATGGATTTAGTATGCTTACCAACTCATATCAGCCTAATAATGCTTTCATTTTTATCTCCTTAAAACCTTGGGAAGAAAGAACAGAAACGGCGAAACAGTTTGTTGATAGACTGAACAAAAAACTGGCAACTCAAATTACTACTGCTACGGCATTTTCTTTTGGGCCTCCAGCGATTCAAGGTCTTGGAGCCTCTGCAGGTTTTAGTTTGATGCTGCAGGACAGAGGAGGAAATTCGGCACAATACTTAGCACAGCAAACACAGGCCTTTATTGCTGCTGCACAAAAACGTCCCGAAATTAAAAGGATTTATACAACTTTCAACGCAGGCACGCCGCAGATTAAGTTAGATATCGATAATGAAAAAGCGATGAAATTGGGAGTTCCAGTTTCTAAGGTTACTGAAGTATTGGGAGCATTTTTGGGAGGAAGTTATGTAAATGACTTTAACCGTTTTGGGCGTCAGTATAAAGTATACCTGCAAGGTGAGGCTGTGGATCGATTAAAACCTGAAAATTTAAATAATATTTATGTAAGGAATAACAATGGTGATATGCTGCCTGTTTCAACTTTAGTTACAGCAACTAAAGTTACAGGACCGGATTTTACTAACCGTCTTAATTTATTTAGATCTGCCGAGATAGGAGGTAGTCCAAATGATGGTTACAGTAGTGCACAGGCATTGGAAGCATTAGAACAGGTTGCCAAAGAAACTCTGCCAGCAGATATGAGTTACGATTATATCAACTTATCCTATCAGGAAAAACATTCACCTGGCGGCGGTACGGTATTCCTTATGGCTTTAATTTTCGTATTTTTAATTCTTGCCGCACAGTATGAAAGCTGGAAATTACCATTCAGTGTATTGCTGGGCGCACCTTTTGCAGTGTTTGGCGCATTTTTAGGGTTGTTCTTGGCAAGATTTGGTAATGATGCTTATGTGAATAACGTATTCGCACAAATCGGACTGGTATTGCTGATTGGACTTGTCGCCAAGAATGCTATTTTGATTGTAGAATTTGCCAAAGAAGAATACGAAAAAGGAAAACCTTTATACGAATCAGCTATGGTGGCAGCCAAACTTCGTTTTCGCCCAATATTAATGACTGCTTTTGCCTTTATACTTGGGGTTGTTCCTTTGCTTACAGCTACTGGAGCTGGCTCTCAAGCACGTATAGTTATGGGAATGGCGGTATTCAGCGGAATGCTGATTGCTACAGTTCTTGGAGTGTTAATAGTACCTGGTTTATTTGTGATGATTGAAAATATCGGAAAAAAGAAAAACGAGGTTGTAGCAGTTGAAAATAATATGGATTCAAATACTACGGAACATGATGAATAAATTAAAAATAGTAATTATTATTCTTGCTCTTGCATTACTCCCGACAGGCTGTTTGGTTGGACCTAAATATGCAAAACCTGAAGGTCAGAATACGGCTAATTTTCAAAACAGTGCTGCAAATGCCGATACTTTAGCTTCTGTAGTTAATATTAAATGGTTTGATCTCTTTAATGATGATGTTCTGAAAGACTTAATTCATAAAGGGCTTGAAAACAATTATGACCTGAGAATTGCTATGGCTCGTATAGAAAGAACCAGAGCAGAACTTGGATATACCAAAGCAGATTTACTGCCAGCTATTGGTTATAATGGAACTGTAAACAGTAACAAAAAGACTTTTGTACCTTCAAATGCATCTGCTAATCTTTCATGGGAATTGGATTTTTGGGGTAAAATCCGCCATCAAAACCGAGCTGCTCAAGATGAATTAATTGCCAGTGAAGAAGGACGCAAGGTGATCCTTTCTAATTTAGTTAGTGATATTGCGGTTTCCTATTTCCAGCTTCGTGATCTTGACAACAGACTGTTAATTTCTCAAAACACTTTTGAATCCAGAAAAAAAGCCTTTGAGATTATTAATCAAAGGTTTATGGCAGGATATGTTTCAGAAGTGGATAAGCTTCAGATTGAACAGCAGGTAGCAATTGCTGAAGCGACAATTCCAGCTATTCAGCGACAAATTACACAGACTGAAAATGTTATTTCGATTTTGCTTGGTCAAAACCCGGGTCCAATTGCTCGTGGCAAAACCAATATGGAACTTGAAATATCCAATGAATTGCCAGCGTCAATTCCGTCTATTTTACTGCGCAACAGACCCGACGTAAATCAGGCTGAGAGATTGTATATGGCCGCCAATGAAAGAATTGGTGTGGCACAAGCTATGCGTTTTCCATCATTTAATATTGCTGCTTTGGCAGGATTTGCCAATTCTGATTTGAATCATCTGTTCGATGGGTCTTCCTATCTGCAAAATGCAAGTGCTTCTGTTACTGGTCCTATTTTTAACTTTGGGAAAAATAGACGCAGAGTAGAGATTTATCGTCAAATTGCTGAGGAATCAAAGTTAAATTATCAAAAAACATGTATAGTTGCTGTTGCTGAGGTAGAGCAGTCATTGCAGAATGTGAGAACTTATAAAGAAGAATTAGCAGCTAGAAATAAACAGGTAGTTGCAGCTAGAAAAAATTTAGAATTATCACAAGCCCGATATTATAATGGTTATGTTTCTTTCTTGGAAGTTCTTGACATTGAACGTTCTTTATTTGACGCCGAATTAAGTCTTTCTGAATTGACGCAAAACCAATTGAGTTCCACTATTCAATTATACAGAGCTTTAGGTGGGGGATGGAATTAGTAAATATTCTAATGCATAAAAATAAAAAACCACGCAATCTGCGTGGTTTTCTATTTTTATGCATTAGTCAGAATTTAAATTTTGGTCAATTTAGTCTGCTCTAAATTTGAAAATGTAAATATTATAAAATTCAAAAAGAATCATATAAAAACAAATGTGCTAATATTCAGAATTTTATAAAAATAAATATTTTCATCATTAATACTAAATATAACATGGAAACCAATAAAACAATTGATGTATTAAACAATTTGATCGAAATTAACAACGACCGAATTGAGGGCTATGCAACCGCTTCTATGGAAACGGAAGATACTAGTTTAAAAGCTTTGTTCAACAAATTCAAACAAACAAGCGAAGTATGCAAATCAGAATTAATTGCTGAAGTAAAACGTTTAGACGGAGAAATTATTGAAGGCACCAGAATTACCGGTAAATTTTTTAGAGCTTGGATGGATTTTAAAGCTGCTCTGACCGGAAATAATAAGACTCTTATTCTGGAATCCTGTGAATATGGAGAAGATGCAATAAAACACACTTATGAAAATACATTGGAAAAATATATTGGAGACCTTACTCTTGAACAGGTAGCTCTCATTAAAGGGCAATATAATTTACTAAAAGCTGAACATGACGAAGTTAAAAACCTTCGTGACCATACTGTAACCAGATAGTGTTTTTTTATAACGGTGATTAGTCCTAAGGTACAAAATCGAAACAAAAAATCCAGCAATTTGCTGGATTTTTAAAATTGTATAATTTATTTAATGCTTAGCAAAATTCGTTGAAAGCATCTTTTAAATTTTCAGCAATTGTTTCTGCAGGACGTCCTTCAATGTGGTGACGCTCTAGCATGTGAACCAATTCACCATTTTTGAACAAGGCAATGCTTGGAGATGATGGAGGAAAAGGAAACATGTGTTCTCTGGCTGCATTTACAGCATCTTTATCAACACCAGCAAAAACGGTGATTAAATGATCTGGTTTTTTTGCGCCTTCTAAACTCATAATTGCTCCTGGACGCGCATTTCTTGCAGCACAGCCACAAACAGAATTTACTACTACAAATGTGGTACCTTCTGATTTAATTGCATTATTAACTTCATCAGCACTATGTAAATCTTGAAAACCAGCAGTTGTTAATTCAGCCTGCATTGGTCTTACCATTTCTTCTGGATACATATTTTTTATTTTAAGTTTAACTTTTAGAACTGCAAAGTTACAAAGTTTAATTGCAAGAACTTAATTTGAAATATAAAGTTTTGTTATAGTTTGATAAGATGCTTTGTCCTGATTTTAAAAGCTTTTTTGAAAAAGAGATTATTTGGTCTTTTCCAAAACGGCTAGTAATTCTTTGGCATTCAAAAAAGAGTGTCTTTGGAAGACAATAGAATATTCAGTCTGTAGAATTGTAATCGTGGGATAAACTACTTGAGTATCAATTTCGGCCAAGGCTGTGGCGAGTTCGTGAATTCCAGAATTCGGACCTTTTGGCTTGAATTTAAAAGTATGATTATTGAACTGAATATCATTTTTGCTTTCGGCATCCAATGAAATGAAATAGAAATTTGAGTTTAAAAGCTGAATGATTTCGGGGTTTTTGAAAGTGGAGTTTTCCATCATCTTGCAGTAATTGCACCAAGTGGTATGAATGAAAACTACAATTGGTTTGGGCTTTTCCTTAGATAATTTTTCGGTTTCTTCGAAAGTATAGGTTTTCAATTGGGCAAAACTAGTCGGAATTATCCAAAAGAAAATTAATAATATGTAAACTGCTTTTTTCATTTAAATGATTAACTATGTTTGCTCAACGCCTTATTTTTTTTGCCACAGATTAAAAAGATTTTCTCGGATTTTTTGATTGTTAGCTTGTTTTTAATCTATGTTAATCTTTTTAATCTGTGGCAGAGAAATCATTAGTTTATCGATAGCTTTAAAACAAATTATATCGTAACCCAAAGAAACCTCTTATTCCTTGATTCGAGCCGTAAACATAAGTAGTGTCGAATGTTAAACCATAGGGGTTATCAGGAGTTACCAATACTTTTCCGTTTGGATCGTATTGTACATTTTTATCAAAGGGATCTTCGGTTCTGGAAATTAGGAATGGATTGTTTTGTTTTGGAGTAAAGTTAAGCAGGTTTTTGATACCTGCATACAATTCAAAGTTTTTCCAGCCGGTATAAGAGAATTGAATGTTTTGTATGCTGTACCAAGGGGAGTCGGGACTTCTTGGGTCGGTTTCGCTCAATAAAGGGAGTTTCATTGGGCTGTATACATTTCCGGTGTAATCAATAGACAAATCAATTGGGCTGATTTTATAGGAAACACTCCAGGTTGCCGTGAAATTTTCGGTTAAATAAGGTCTTGTTTTGATTCCGTTTTCTACATTGGAAACATCCATATAAGTTGCGCCTAAAATGAATTTTAATCCGTTGGTGAAATTAATATCCGTATTACAGCTGATTCCCTGACTCAATGCATAGCCATTGATATTGTTATAGATGATCTTATTGGGATCAGATTCATAATCTGATACAATTTTGTTGCTAAATTGAGTGTAAAAAGCGGTAGTTTCAATGCCTAGAAAAGTACCGTTCGGGAAATAGATTTTTTTGATGTAGTTCAAGTTGGCGTTGATTGATTTCTCGGGGTCAAGATCTTCGGCAATTATAACTTCGCGCGATCCTGTTAAGGCGGCGTGATCTTCGGTAAAAAGGTTGACTACTCTAAATCCTGTACCCGCATTAAAACGGAGGATATTATTGTCGTCCATTTTCCATTTATAGGCAAATCTCGGTGTAAAGATATTGCCATGAATGGAGTTGTAATCGTATCGAATTCCTAATAGGATTTTATGTTTTTCGCTGAAAGAGATTTCATCCTGAAGAAAAATCCCTGGAAGCCATGTTTTTTCTGGATTGTTTTCGTTTAAGATGGATGTTGCGGTGGTGTTGTCATCATAATAAGTATAACGGGAAGCAATTCCAGAGAGTAAATCGTTTTTCCCTAATTTCTTGTCCCAAGTCAGCTGTAAAAAACCAATTTTTTGATTCGCAATATAGGAAGTGGTTCCATAACGGCTGTCTTGAAAGTGCATCGTTCCCGAAAAAGACAGCATTAGTTTTTCGGTTGTAGGTAATTGATAACTTCCTAAAAGTTCGCCTCGTTTGGTGTAAATGCTTTCGCCGTAAATTTCATCTCCGCCACGGTATTTTTTCTCCCAACGAACATCGCCTCCCCAGCGGTCTTCATACATTCCGCGAATGGCTATAGTAAATAATCGGTTTTGTGGTCTTGAGAAATTCCATTTATTGAATACTGAAATTCTGTTTTGTGCTGTTACATCGGTAAATCCGTCATTGTCATTATCAATGGTTTGATCGTAATTGTAATAATTCAATCCCAATAATGAAGTTGCTTTTTTTGCAATATTGAATTTCACACCTATATCGGCATTTGTTTCCAGCCAAGTTGTTGTAAATACATCGGCAGAAAATATAGGAGCGTTGCTTGGATTTTTAGTGATAATGTTGATTAATCCGCCAACAGCTTCGCTTCCATAAAGGGAAGAAGCGGGACCTTTTACGATTTCGATTCTTTCGACCAATGAATTTGGAATTCCGGACAATCCATAAACGGTAGATAAACTGCTTACAATTGGCATTCCGTCAATCATTACCGAAGTATATGGACCTTCCAGCCCGTTGATGTGAATGTCACCTGTGTTGCAAACCCCGCAGTTGAGCTGTGGGCGTACTCCGTTTACATTCTGCAAAGCTTCATATATACTTGGAGTTGGGTTTTTTTTGAAGAAAACTGGAGTGTATACTTCAACAGGAACGGCACTTTCGAGACGTTTTACAGCTTTGAGAGTTCCTGAAACGACCACTTCGTTAAGTTCGTTTTCATCCGATTGTAGCTGAAAATCCAGTTGAATAGGTTCTTGTGTTTTTATGGATGCGTTTCTTCTTTGTGTTTTATAATCGGAGGCTGTTACCTCTAGTTTGTAATCTCCTTTTGGAATGTTTTGGAAGGTGTAAATGCCCTGATTATCTGTTTCTGTTGAGTATTGAGTTCCTATTATTTGAATAACTGCTTTAGGAATTACAGTAGTTTTATGCATTACCACACCTTTGATTGATATGCTTTCTTGGGAATAAGCAAATGGTGTTGAAAGTATAGAGATTATTAAAAAAATATTTTTCATTTTTGGTTAAATTAAATTTTAGACAAAGCTAAAAAAATAATTTCATTGATATAAAGTTATTTTTATATATTTGTTTATTAAAAGATTAAAAATGTCTAAGTCTCTCGAAGAAGTACACCAATCGGTGTCTACCCAGAATAAAAAAACAGTTTTAAAAAAAATATTAGCCTTTTTTGGTCCGGCTTATTTGGTGAGTGTGGGTTATATGGATCCAGGCAACTGGGCGACCGATATTGCGGGAGGAAGCCAGTTTGGTTATTCCTTATTGTGGGTTTTGCTGATGAGTAATTTGATGGCACTGCTTTTGCAAAGTTTAAGCGCACGCCTCGGAATCGTAACCCAGCGTGATTTGGCACAAGCTTCTCGTGAAACTTATTCTCCTTTTATCAATTACATTCTTTATTTTCTGGCCGAAATTGCCATTGCAGCCTGTGATTTGGCAGAAGTTTTGGGAATGGCTATCGGGATTAATTTGTTGTTTGGGATTCCGCTGATTGAAGCTGTTATGATTACGGTTTTGGATACGTTTTTACTGCTTTTTCTAATTAATAAAGGCATCCGAAAAATGGAAGCATTTATCATTGCATTAGTGATGATTATTGGGTTGTCTTTTATTTTTGAAATGATATTTGCCCAGCCGGAAATAGATAAAGTGTTTTATGGATTGATTCCTTCATTGCCAAATGAATCGGCGCTTTATATTGCAATTGGAATTATAGGTGCTACCGTTATGCCTCATAATTTATACCTGCATTCTTCATTGGTGCAGACCAGAAAATTCAGCCGTAGTGATAGGGGAATAAAACAAGCGCTGAAGTACAACTTAATTGATTCGACAATTGCTTTAAATCTTGCGTTTTTTGTAAATGCAGCTATATTAATTTTAGCAGCTGCTACATTTTTTAAGAACGGAATGCATGAAGTTGCCGAAATTCAAGATGCGTATCGTTTTCTGCAGCCTTTACTGGGGACAAAATGGGCGCCTATTTTGTTTGCGGTTGCGTTGATAGCGGCTGGACAAAGTTCTACGGTTACAGGAACATTGGCCGGACAGATTGTAATGGAAGGTTATCTTAATTTAAGAATTCAGCCTTGGGTACGCCGTATTCTTACCCGATTGATTGCGATTGTGCCTGCGGTGGTGGTTATATTGATTTATGGCGAAAGCGTAACAGGTAAACTTTTGGTGTTAAGCCAAGTCATTTTGAGTTTGCAATTGGGATTTGCTATCATTCCGCTAATTCATTTTGTAAGTGATAAATCCAAAATGAAAGGACATCATATTGGAAAATTGACTCAAGTTGCTGCTTGGCTGATAGCTATTATAATTGTTTCATTAAATGCCAAATTGGTGTATTCCGAAATACAAGGCTGGCTTGAGGCATCCGAAAATTCGATTATTCTTTGGCTGACTGTAGTGCCGTTAGCTTTTAGTTTTCTTATTTTATTGCTTTATATCGTTATAAAACCTTTCTTTTCTAAAGCTAGGCTGAATATTGAAAATCATTCGCCTCATGATATGAATTTAAAGTTTACCGAAGCTGCTGTTCAGGATAATAAGAATATTGCAATAACTGTAGATTTTTCATTTGCCGATGAAAATGCTATTAATCATGCCTTCAAAGTAGGAGGTAAAGATGCTAATTATACTTTGATTCACGTGGTTGAATCAGTTGGCGCTATGATGTACGGCAAACAAATTGACGATCATGAAACTACTGTAGACGAAACCCTGCTGCTGGAATATAAATCAATGTTTCAGGAAAAAGGATTTAATGTGAAAACAGTTTTGGGCTTTGGAAGACCTAATAAAGTAATCCCAAAATTGGTCAATAAAGGCAGTTTTGATATACTTATTATGGGTACTCACGGTCATACTGGGATGAAAGATCTGCTTTTTGGAACTACAGTTGATCGTTTGAGACACAAGATTTCCATACCTTTGCTGATTGTAAAAAAATAGGTGCTTGAAGTTTTAAGCTCCTAAGATTTTTTATAATATTTAAAATTAGAGCATTAGAAACGTAGTCACTAAGAAACTTTAAAAAAATGACTTTCTCCGAAGAAAACTATTTAAAATCCATATACCATCTTACTGCTAATCTTGATGGTGAAGTCAGCACTAATGCTATTGCTGAAATGATGGAAACTAAAGCTTCGTCAGTGACCGATATGCTTAAGAAATTGGCCGAAAAAGATTTGGTGAATTATAAAAAATATCAAGGAGTTTCATTAACCGAAAACGGAAAGCTTGCCGCTAAAATGATTGTGAGAAAGCACCGTTTATGGGAAGTTTTCTTAGTTGAAAAATTGGATTTCTCTTGGGATGAAGTTCATGATATTGCTGAACAATTGGAACACATAAAATCCGAAAAACTCATAAATAAGCTGGATGATTTTTTGGGAAATCCAACAGAAGATCCCCACGGCGACCCAATTCCTGATGCGCAGGGAAGAATCATTGCCATTGAAAAACAATTGTTGTCTGAACTGTTGTCCAATCAAACAGGGATATGCGTAGGGGTAAAGGACAATTCTTCTGATTTCTTGAAATACCTCGACAAGCAGCAGATAGGATTAGGAACTAAAATTGAAGTTCTTGCCAAGGAAACCTTCGATTTATCATTGAAAATTAAAATCAATGACACTGAACTTGTTATTTCGAATAAAATAGCAAGCAATTTGTTTGTAAAAGTGCTTTAGATTTAAAATCCTCCTTTTCCGAATTCCAAACTTACCTGAGAAGCTGGCTGAAATTCATATTTGAATTTTGCCTTTGTTTTAGTGGAGTCAAAAACGTGACATTCAATATTTAAGTGTTTGGCACAAATTTTGATTTGTACCATATATATTCAATCAACACATATTTTATTAAGTTTTGTTTGCTATATTTACATTACAAATTTAAATTATAACATTATGAAAGTACGTTTTTTATCATTTCTAGTAATAGTAATGAGCTTGTTTGGGACAACTGCTTTTTCTCAAAATAGTGATACAGGAGAATTAGGTTTGCCAGGTGACAACCTAGATCTTTATGCAGTTTTGGATCTTTTTCAAAAGTCTAAGACTATAGAAGATTTTGAAAAGTCATTGAATGACGAAAAGAATAAAATAAATAATTTGGACTTAAACGATGATAAAAAAATTGATTTTATCAAAGTTGATACTAAAAAAGACGGGGATAACTATACATTTATCCTTAGAGATCCTATAAGTAAAAAAGAAACACAGGACGTAGCTGTAATTTTGGTTTCAAAAGACAAAAACAAAAAGGTGTCAATGCAGATTGTTGGGGACAAAGCTTTGTATGGCAAGGATTATATTGTGGAGCCAAGTCCATCTGGAAATGCCGGAGTTACTTCTAATCCGGGATATACAGGCAGTAATCCGGTAACTGTGAATGTGCCAGCTCAAACGACTACAATTGTAGTTGAACAAGCTCCAATTGTGCAGTATGTGTATTCGCCAGCATATGTACCTTATTATCCTCCATATTATTATGGATATTACCCGCCTTATTTTGCATTTGCTACTGTGATGGCTGTTGGCATTTATCGTCACAATCATTACCATTACCACGGAGGAGGTTATGGATATCACAATACAAATGTCTATGTTAATCATAATAGTTTTAACAACTATAATAATAATAGCCGAAATACCTCAAATAGGGTTTCGCACAATAACATAAACAGCGGGAATAGGAATAATATAAATAACGGTAATAGAAATACGGCTTCAACAAGAGACGGAAATAGAAATTCGGCCTCTACACGTGATGCTAACAGAAATTCTGCTTCAACTCGTGATGCTAGTAATAGAGCTTCAGCGTCGAATAGATCTTCTTCATCGGCAAGACCATCGGCATCAAATCGTTCCAGCAGTTTTAGTGGAAGCGGAGGCGGATTCCGATCTAGTGGCGGCGGAGGCGGTTTTAGAGGCGGCGGAGGCGGCGGAAGAAGACGCTAGGCAGTTCTTCTTCTCTTCTGAAAAAATATAATAACCCTGATGACACGATGTTCTTCAGGGTTTTTTTATGCATATTAATGAATACAATAGTTTTATTATAGTGCCAAGGATTTCGTTTATTCCAATATTTTGGACTATTTGATTAACAAACAATATCAGCACAATTAAATGTAATAATATGTAGAGATGCACTGCAGTGCATCTCTACATATTATATTGAATCCTACAAAACAGTTTTATATAGCGAATGTGTTTTGTTTTTTGTGAAAAAGCCAAAAAAAAGATTCCCAAAAATCAATTTTGGGAACCTTTTTCGTAATAGAATTATTTTATTAGTTTGGTAAGTCGGAAGTACTCATATCTCTTAAGCTGTAATATTTACCATCTTTTTTGACAAACAATGTCATATAATTTCCTGAATTTACTACTGCAGCTGTAGAATCTGTTACTTTATAACTGCCTATTTCTACAACCTGTTCTCCGTCTTTTGCAACAAATACTTCGTTAGTGGTAAATGAAATTTTCTTGCCTTTGGAAATAGTATCAATATGGGTTTTCAAATATTTAACGATTGCTTCTTTTCCTGTTACTGGCTGGTTATTCTGCGGATAGGTAATGGCATCATCTGCAAAATATCCTATATCCTTCATTATGCCGGCATTGTATGTGTCTGCAAATTCATTTTCTTTGGCTTGAATTTCTTCTTTGATCTGATTAGTATCAATAGCAGCAACAACAGCTGGCTCTTCTTTTTTACATGAAATTAATGACAGTAAAACAGCCGATAGAACTAATCCTCTACTAAATATTTTTTTCATAGGAGTTTGATTTTTTTAATTTAGACATTAAAGAATTGAATATTAATGACATAAATTTAATATAAAAAAACGGAACGAAAAGCGTTTCGAAATAGAAATTAGAGTTTTTTTAAGTTATTAGCTCTTTCTCTTTTTCTGATTTTTTCTTTTTTGAAAAAGTGAAAACTTGGTCACAGCTGTATTTTAAAAGAAGAAATATTTAGTAATTAAGACCGATTAACTGCAGCCACAGTCACCGTTCCCACAGTTTTTGTCCGATTTTTTTTTGAAGAAAAATTTTCGAATCAAAAAGACAACTGCAGCAGTGAGTATAACAAAGGCTATAATTTCCTGAATCATTATGCTTTATTTTAAGATTTGAAAAGCAATCAATGCGACTACATAGGCCAAAGTGCTCATAAATACAAGCTGACCGGCTGGCCATTTCCAAGAATTGGTTTCTTTCTTTGTGATGGCAAGTGTACTGGCGCACTGCATCGCAAAAGCATAAAACATCAATAAGGAAATGCCCGAGGCAAAATTGAATATTTTTTCTCCTGTTACAGGGTTTACTTCATCAGCCATTTTATTTTTTATGGTATTCTCATTATCGGTTCCGCCAACACTGTAAATGGTTGCCAAGGTTCCTACAAAAACTTCTCTGGCTGCAAATGAACTGATAATGGCTATACCTATTTTCCAGTCATAGCCCAATGGAGAAATGACAGGTTCTATACCTCTTCCCATTAATCCAATATAAGAGTTTTCCAGTTTTTGAGAAGCCACAGCATTCTCAAACTCCGTTGAAGACAGCGGATGTTCTTTAGCATTTTCAAAAACTATTTTTTCAGCATCTTTGAACTCTTTTCCTGGTCCGTAAGAAGCCAAAAACCATAGAATGATGGATATTGCCAAAATTATTTTTCCAGCTCCAGAAACGAATGCTTTTGTTTTTTCAATTACGTTGATGGCAACATTCTTAAACATTGGCAGTTTGTAATTTGGCATTTCTACAACGAAAAATGTTTTGCCTTTTACTTTTAAAATAAGATTCAGAATATAAGCAGCAAATATTGCCATTCCAAAACCGATGACGTATAGAAGCATTAAGGTTAATCCCTGAAGATTTAAAATTCCAAAAACATAAGTATCAGGAATTACCAAGCCAATAATAATGGCATAAACGGGTAGACGTGCAGAGCAGGTTGTAAAAGGAGTTACGAGTATGGTAATCAGTCTTTCTTTCCAGTTTTCGATATTTCGGGTGGCCATAATAGCTGGAATAGCACAGGCAGTTCCAGAAATTAAAGGCACTACGCTTTTTCCGGATAATCCAAATCGGCGCATGATTTTGTCCATCAAAAAAACTACACGGCTCATGTAACCGCTTTCTTCAAGTATCGAAATGAACAGAAACAAGAAAGCAATCTGAGGTATAAATATTAAAATACCGCCAATTCCCGGTATTATCCCTTGCGAAATCAAATTAGTCAGCATTCCCGACGGCAGATGTTCGCTCGTCATAGAGCTTAAAGATGCAAATGTACTGTCGATAAAATCCATTGGAATTTTGGACCATTCAAAAATTGATTGAAAAATCACAAACAAAATCACGAAGAAAATCGCATAACCCCAAACTTTATGGGTTAGCACGCGGTCTAGTTTACTTCGGTAATCTTTAGCAATACTAGTGTCAATTTTTAAGCCTTCTTTTAAAACATTGTTGATGAACTGATAGCGCTTGATGGTTTCTTTTTGCTGCAGGCGTTTCAAATCCGAATGTGATTTGGTAAACGTACTTCGAATTTCATTTCGCTCTAAATTCAAAAAGTTGACATCCTGCGTGATAACCAGCCACAATTTATACAGCAGCTGATTAGGAAAGGCTTGCTGAAGACTGTCAAAATAAGGCTTATCGATTACTGAAGCATTCAAACATGGTTCAGCCGAAATGGTTTTGTAACTGATAATTAGGTTTTTCAATTCTTCGATTCCGTGTCCTTTTCTGGAACTTATCAACGCAATTTTGGTTTTTAAGTGTTCCTCAAGATAGAGAATATCTAGGCTGATTCCTTTGGTTTCCATTCTATCTGCCATATTAATGACCAAAATAGTTGGAATTTCAAGGTCTTTTATCTGTGTGTAAAGAAGTAAATTTCGTTTTAGATTTTCTACATCAGTAACGACTAATGCAACGTCTGGATAGAGACGGTCATTTTTGTTAAGCAGGAGTTCGATAACAACGCTTTCGTCAATTGAACTGGCATTTAGACTGTAGGTTCCGGGTAAATCAAGAATATTCGCTTTGATATTGTTGGGCAGTTTACAAAAACCCATTTTTTTCTCAACGGTAATTCCAGGGTAGTTCCCCACTTGCTGATTTAAACCAGTAAGCTGATTAAAAACCGAAGTTTTCCCAACATTTGGGTTTCCAATTAATGCAACGTTGATGTTTTTTAAACTCATTTTTCTGAAGTATTAATGAGTTCTACTTCAATAAGTTTGGCAGTTTCAATACGAATGGCAAGATGTGAGCCATTTATATCTAAATACAGAGGATCTCCAAATGGAGCGACCTGAAGCAATTCAACGTCATTGCCTGGCAAACAGCCCATTTCCAGAAGTTTTAATGGGATTAAATCGATATCAAAATCCAGGATAGTGGCTTTTTGGCCTTTTTTGAGAGAATGTATCGTTGTCTGCAAAGCTTATTTAGATTGAATTTAGATTGCAAAAATACATTTTTATTTATAACTATACTTGATTATTATCAGTTTTACTCATTTTTTTCATTGGCGCAAAGCCAATCAATATCTTCAATTAGCCTTTGAATTTCCTCTTTCTTAGTGCCGTCATAAAATCCGCGGACGCGTTTTTTTTGATCAACCAAAACAAAATTTTCTGTATGCACCATATCGTATAATTGGTCTGGTCTGCCCATTTTTACTGCTAAATAAGATTTTCGAGCCATTGTGTAGATTTCTTTTTTGTCGCCCGTAACTAGATTCCATTTAGCATCAATCACGCCGTATTTTTTTGCATACTCTTTTAATGCAGGCACAGTATCAGTTTCTGGAAAAACAGAAAGTGAAAGCAGCTTAACTTTTGGATTGTTCCTGATTGCTTTTTGCACATCGACCAGGTTGGTTGTCATTTTTGGACAGATTGAACCACAGGTTGTAAAGAAAAAATCGGCTACATATATTTTTCCTTCATAATCTTTTTGGGTAATGGTTTTTCCGTTTTGATTAGTAAAGGAAAAATCAGCGATTGTGTGGTATTTGCTGACGTATTGAACGGTTGAGTCTACTAATTCTGGGTTTACATCGGCCGGATTGAAAATAGGTAATGTTTTAGTTGGCTTTAACGCCGAATAAAACAAGTACAACGTAACGACAGAAAAAATGAAAACAATACCTATATAGGTTCTATATTTTTTGAAGAAAGGAGACATAATTGTGATTTGATGCAAAAATACAAAAAGTAGTTTCTTTTTCAGATTATTTAATTTTATGTATTTTTTTAAAAATATAACAAAACGAGAAATTATTAATATGTTTGTAACAACTTCTAAACAATTTATTAATGAAAAATGTATTGACCAAAAGGGTTTTATTTGCGATCCCTGCATTGATTTGGGCATCTCAAAGTCAAGCGCAATCAGCTGCAAAAGTGGCCGAACCAGGAATCAATGTCACATTTATGGACAAAAATGTAAAACCAAATGATAATTTTTACCAATTTGTAAATGGAACTTGGTTAGAAAAAACCCAAATTCCAAATGATAGAACAACTTGGGGATCTTCTAGCGAACTGGTTAAGAAAACAGATAAAGATGCTCTGGATATTTTGAAAGAATCTTCAAAAAATCCAAAGTATAAGTCAAATACTGATCAGGGAAAAGCTATTAATCTTTATAAGTCATTCCTTGATACAGTGGCCAGAAATAAGCAGGGAATTAATCCATTGAAACCATATTTGGCAAAAATCGATAAGATAAAAAATATCGAGGATCTGCAAAAAATACTGATTGAAATGGAACCGATTGGCGGCATTGGTTTTTTTGGAGTAGGAGTAGGAGCGGATGAGAAAGACAGCAATAAAAATACGGTTAGTCTTGGTTTAGGAAGACTGGGCTTGCCTGATAGGGATTATTATGTTTCTGATGATAAAGATTCTAAAGAAAAAAGAGAAAAATACCTGCTGCATGTTGCCAGAATGCTTCAGTTTATAGGTGAAAATCCAAAACAGGCCAGTGAGAGCGCTGCAAAAATTTTGGCTTTGGAAACTTCTATGTCAAAACCTAGATTGGATAGGGTTGAAAGAAGAGATTCCAGACTGCAGTACAATCCCACGACCATAGCCGATTTGCAAAAAATGGTACCGGCAATCAATTGGGAAAATTATTTTTCGGGAGTTGGATTTTCAAAATTAAGTACTGTCAATGTAGATCAGCCTCGTTACATGAAAGCGCTGCAGACTATTTTTACCGAGAATAAAGTGGATGACTGGAAAGAATTTATGAAATGGACTCTGTTGAACAATTCAGCCAACAAATTATCAATGAATATAGATGCTGCTGATTTTGATTTTTATGAAAAAACATTAACAGGTGCCATTACACAAAGACCTCTTGAAGAAAGAGCTTTGCTGATTGTGAATAGAAATATTGGAGAAGCTTTAGGGAAATTATATGTTGAAAAATTATTTCCTGCAGAAGCGAAAGCAAAAGCGGAGAAGATGATTAAAAACATCATCAGGGCTTATGAAGTTCGAATTAACAATTTGACTTGGATGTCTGCGGAAACAAAAGTAAAAGCAATTGAAAAATTAAATAAAATCTCTATAAAAGTCGGGTATCCGGATAAATGGAAAGATTATTCAAAACTAGTAATAAAAGCTCCTTCTGAAGGAGGCAGTTACTTTGAGAATTCAAAAAATGTTTCGTTTTGGAATCATCAAAAAGCTGTTGAGGAACTTTCAAAACCAGTTGATAAAACAGAGTGGCACATGTCTCCCCAAACTGTAAATGCTTATTATAACCCATCATATAACGAAATTGTTTTCCCTGCAGCCATTTTACAGGCACCATTTTATAATTATCAAGCTGATGAAGCTGTAAATTATGGAGGAATTGGAGCGGTTATCGGACATGAAATATCCCATGGATTTGACGATTCAGGAGCGCGCTACAATGCTGACGGAAATCTTGTTGACTGGTGGACTGCCGAAGATTTAAAACAATTTAGTGCATTAGGAACCGCTCTTGCTGATCAGTACAGCGCATTAGAGCCTTTACCGGGAATACATGTCGACGGTAAATTTACTTTAGGTGAAAACATTGGTGATTTAGGCGGAGTAAATGCTGCTTATGATGGATTGCAATTGTATCTGAAAGAAAACGGAAGACCGGAATTAATTGATGGATTCACACCAGAAGAACGTTTCTTTATTTCGTGGGCAACCGTTTGGCGTATCAAAATGCGTGATGAAGCTATCAAAAACCGTGTAAAAACAGACCCGCATTCTCCTGGAATGTATAGAGGTTACGTGCCTTTACAAAACATTGATGCTTTTTATGATGCATTTTCGATTAAGGCTGGTGACACCATGTATGTTGACCCTTCGAAAAGGGTTAAGATCTGGTAGAAATAATTCTAAATATCAAAAAATCCCATTAGGTTACTAAAACTTAATGGGATTTTTTCATGGTTTATAATCTAGTTTTATTTCATCATAAACAGGAACTAATTTATTTCGGTAATCGGTTCAGTGCTGTTTTTCTTTTTTCGCATAGCGTGGTTTATCAAATACAATCCGATTAAAGTAACGCTTCCGCCAAAGATAACGGCTGTCGTCAGTGGTTCTTCGAAAATTAAAGATCCCAAAACGACAGCGACGATCGGGTTTACATATGCGTACAGGCTGCTTAATTCGGTTGGGAGTTTTTGTAATGCATAAATAAATGCAATGAAAGTTAGAATCGACCCAAAAAGAACCAAATAGGCGATTGACCACCATGAATTGGCAGGAATTTCAGAAAGCGGAATGCCTGCTCCTGTTGCTCCGATAAAAGCAAAAAGTGAAACGCTGGAAATAAACATCTGAAGTCCTAAACTAAAATACGGGTTAAAACTATTGGCTTTTTTCTTGGTATATAAAGTTCCAAATGCCCAAGTAATTGTTGCCGTTATCGAAAGAAATATGCCAATTTGAAAATCGGGCTGTAAAAAATCCAGCAGATGTTCATAAAAGACTACGCAGACGCCGCCAAAACAGATTAAAATTCCCAAAATTGTCAATCTGGTAATTTTTTCTCCTTTAAAAATACTGATAAACACAATCCACACCGGAACCATCGCACCAATGATAGCACCCAATCCGCTGCTGATGTATTTTACGCCCCAAGTGCTGAGCCCGTTGCTTAACACAAAGTTGAGAAGGCTGAGGATGAGAATGCTTTTCCATTGTTTTCCTTTTGGCCAAGGTGTTTTCTTAAACAGGAAATAACACAAATAAAGAGAACCTGCAATAAATTGCCTGATACCTGCCAGCTGTAATCCCGGCATGTGCTTAACACCTTCTTTGGAAGCCAGCCAAGTGGTGCCCCAAAAAAAGCTTACCCAGCATAAAGCCAAAATAGGTAATCCAATAAAATTGGCTTTCGCCTTAATTGCTGTTTTTATTTTTGATGTCAATTTATGAATTGATTTTAATACAAGAATAGCCCATAATGATTGCAGTTTTATCGCTCAAATTGAGTTTTTCCGTATAAATAATAGGAATATCAAATTCTGGCAAAGGTAAGATTATTAATGCTTTTAGACGCAATATTAGTGCTTGTAAATATCTTTTTCAGTAAAAATTATTTTGATATCAGATTATATAGAGCTGAGAGGTGGAAGGTGTTTATCATGATCATAAATGTTTACCTGTCAGCTGCTTTACCGTAATGATAAGCAGTGATTTTAAAATTATAGAGTTACAGCAAATGCATTTTTATATTTCTAAATTAATAAATTTTTAACATATTTTTTGGTGTTGCTTTTTTTTTCTTAATTTGTATGACTATTTGAAATCTTAGGCATGGTTTATTTTGAAAATTTTCAACTTAAATTAGTCAGTTAAAGGCAAAAAAAACAGGCCTTTCCATGAATTACTTTAATCGCAGAATAAATAATGAAGATGCCAAATTTATTACCTATAAAAAAATACAAACCTTTTTGGAAGTCTCTTGGAATTCTATTTACGGGATTTGTAATAACTTTTGGTATTTCAAATTATGTTAGTCAGGAGGAAGAATTGCAGTCCCAAAAAGAGTTTGTTGCAGTTTGTAATGAAGCTAAAACAAAAATTTCCCTCAGGATCAATTTACATATACAGTTTTTGATTAATGCTTCTTCCTTTTTTGAAGCTTCTGAATTTGTTACTCGAAAAGAGTGGGAACAATTCAATAAATTTTCCACAATAAATGAAAATTTTACAGGTGTTCAGGGTTTTGGGTTTGCCGCTATTGTTAAAAAACAGCAATTAAAGAAACATATTCAAGATGTTAGAAACGAAGGGTTTTCCACATACACTGTTTATCCCAGTGGAGACAGGCCATTTTACACTTCTATAATTTATCTTGAGCCTTTTAATGAAGGCAATGCACGTGTTCTTGGTTTCGATATGTTTACTGAAGCAGTTAGACGCAAAGCGATGGAACAGGCACGTGATTATAAGATGCCGGTTTTATCAGGCAAAGTAGTACTGGAGCGGCAGACTCAAAAGGATGTTCAGGCGGGAACATTAATTTATGTCCCTGTGTACAAAGGTGAAAGATTAAATACAATTGCAGAACGGCGGTCGGCTATTTTGGGGTGGGTTTTTAGCCCTTTCCTTATGGATGATTTAATGAAAAGTATTTTAGGAAGCTGGAATTTAAACAGAGATGAAAATATCCGTTTGAGGGTTTATGACAATGCTGTTATTTCGCAAAACAGTTTATTATTTGATAGTCATAAAAACAGAATAAGCAGCAGCGATACAAGGATTAGAACACGCACACTTCCAGTTTTGTTCAATAATAAAAAATGGACTTTGGTATTCACGCAGCCATTGAGAAGTCCATTCTTCTTTTCGGCCGAAACACTAATTATAGCAATAGGCGGAATGATAATAAGTCTGCTGTTATTTGCATTATCCTACTCGTTACTCATTACCAAACAGTGGGCAAAAAGTATTGCTGGACGATTAAGCCTAGACTTGTCAATTAAAAATCAGGAATATGAACGGATAAATAATTCTCTTAAAAAGCACTATAAAAAATTAATCTCATCTAAAGAAAAATTAAAAGAGATAAACAAAGAATTACAGAAAGCCAAAGTAAAAGCAGAAGAAAGCGACCAATTAAAATCTGCGTTTCTGGCGAATATGAGCCATGAAATCAGAACTCCAATGAATGGAATAATGGGCTTTGCTGAATTGCTGAAAGAAGCCAATCTTAGCAGTGAGGAGCAGAAAGATTATATTGAAATTATTGAAAAAAGCGGTACTCGTCTGCTCAATATTATCAATGATATTGTTGATATCTCAAAAATCGAGGCAGGACAGATGAATGTTGCTTTTTCGGGAACAAATATTGATGAGCAGCTACAGTACATTCAGACTTTTTTTAAGCCTGAAACTCAGGATAAGGGAATACTCCTTCTTCTGAAAAAAACTTTAAATGAGGATGAAACTATAATTCAGACAGACCGGGAAAAACTTTACGCTATTCTCATCAATCTTGTTAAAAATGCCATCAAGTATACTTTTAAAGGAATTATAGAATTTGGTTACGTAAAAAAGGATGATTATATTGAGTTCTTTGTGAAAGATACAGGAATAGGAATTTCAAAAGACAGACAACAAGCTATATTTGAACGTTTCATTCAAGCTGATTTTAATGATAAAATGGCAAGGCAGGGCGCTGGTCTGGGTTTGTCTATAGCAAAAGCCTATGTGGAATTGCTTGGCGGTAAAATTTGGTTAGAAAGCGAACCAGAAAAAGGTTCGATATTTTATTTTACAATTCCCTGCAGAATGCATTTGGAAGAAGACAATACTACTGCAGTCAATACAGCTGTAAAGCAAGAAAATTATCAGGTAGAAAAACTAAAAATACTGATTGCTGAGGACGACAAAATATCAAGAATATTAATAATGAAGGTTTTAAGTTCATTCAGTAGAGAAATACTAATTGCAAAAACGGGATTAGAAGCCGTACAGCTTTGCCGAAAAAATCCAGATATTGATTTGATTTTGATCGACATGCAAATGCCTCAGATGAATGGATATGAAGCGACAAACAAAATAAGAAAATTCAACGAAGACGTAATCATTTTAGCCCAAACAGCTTTTGCACTTGAAGGCGATAAAGAAAAAACAATAGAAGCTGGATGCAATGGACATATTTCGAAACCAATTAAAAAAGAAGAATTGTCAAGACTAATCCAGGACTACTTCGGTAAATGTCAAAAAATGAATTAGTTATTTCATATGCTAACCTTATTTTCGTTTTCAATTTATAAATTGGTTTTCACAAAGGAATAGCCCAAAATGTTTACTACTTTGTCACTCAAAATGAGTTTTTTCGTAGAAGTTTTGGAATGGTCAAACTCTGGCAAAGGTAATTTTAATTCGGCTGCTTTTTGAGTATAATATTTTTCTCTTGAGGGATGAAAATGGCAAACGCCGTTGTAAATTTCGTTCCATGAATCATCCGCAATAATTTTAAGAATAATGCCAATACAATCCTTCTGATGAATAAAATTGATTGGGGTTTCGGGGTTTTCCAGATTTTGTTTTCCAGCCAAAAATTTTATAGGATTCCGGTCCTCGCCGATAAGTCCGCCAAAACGGAGAATAGTAGTTTTGAAGTGGCTGTTGTTTTGCAGTAACTTTTCAGCTTCAAGTAATTGTTTGCCGCTTTCAGTATCGGGTCTTGGAAGAGTTTCTTCCGTGATTATTCCATTAGCTTCGCCATAAACAGAAGTCGAACTTACAAAAAGTACATTTTTCACATCTGATTTTTCTATATGAGGAATCAGGTTTTTTATTTTCTCGACAAATATTTTTTCAATCGAAGAATCATTATTTTTTCTATTCAATTGGGGCGGAATATCAATCACTAAAGTTTCGCTTCCATAGAGAAAATCATCAACTTTACCATTTGTATTTTTGCTGTCGAGCGAAATCAAAAAAGGATCTATTCCCAATGTCTTTAATGTGGAAAGTTTGCTTTCGGAGGTCGTTGAACCTTTTGCCGAAAATCCATTTAGTAGCAAGGCTTTCGCCAAAGGCAAACCCAGCCAGCCACAGCCTAATATGCTTATTTGTTTCATTTTGTTTTTTTTATGTTTACTTATTTAAATCAAGGATTATCATATTAACCACAAAGTTTGTCATTCCGAGGAACGAGGAATCTCCGCAAGTAATTCCGCTATCAAAATCCCCAATCTTTGTCGAGCTTCTAATGGAGATTCCTCGTTCCTCGGAATGACAAACTGTGCGTAAAACCTAGTGAATTAGACCAATTCATATCTTCCGAACACTCGTTTTTAAAAACCTGTTAGGTATTATTACAAATTCAGAAAAAACCGCACTTTATCTTTTCCAATTCCGCCAATGCGTCGGTAAAATTTAATAGCTCTTGTATTAAATTCAGGAGTCTGCCATTGAATATTGATGCAGTTTTTATCTTTGGCAATCTGTTTTAGTTTATCGATTAAAGCTTCTCCAATTCCAAAACCTCTTGCGTCTTCTTCGAGGTACAGACAATCCATATATATAAAAGTTGCTGCGTCCCAAGTTGAAAAATCAAAAGTAAAGCTCGCGTAACCAACTATTGTTTCATTTACTTCCACAACTAAACAAAATAATTGAGGATGGTCGCCAAACAAAGCTTCTTGAAGTTTCTCTTCTTTTCCAATGGGGCTGAAAGAAGCTCGTTCATAAGCAGCATGTTTTTGGCACAAATCTATTAAAACCGAAATATCATTCGGTTCACAATCACGTATTAAATATTCCATTGCAGATTAATTTCGGTTTGCAAAAAGCCTATAAAATGGTTGAAATAATCCGGATATTCTTTTTCGTTTCTAATTGCTATAAAATGTTTTCTTTTTAGACCGTTTTTGCCAATTTTCACTGCTTTAAGCGGACTGTTTTTTAAATAAGGCTGCAGTGCCCATTTCGCCATAGACATGACGCCCATATTGGCCTTGACCATTTCGATAGAAGCTTCGGTGAGTGGCAGAGGTGTTATTTTTTTCGGGCTTATTCTGGCTGGAGCCAAAACCATTTGATGTATTGTAACAGTTTCCAGAGGCAGCGAATGAATGATTAAATGCTCATCGACAAAATCTTCGGCAACTACATATTTTTTGCTGGCCCAAGCATGTTCTTCGGAAACAGCCATTACGACTTCATCCTGAAAAAGCTCCAGGTATTTTATTTTGTCATCTTTGATTTGGTCGCTTACAATCCCAATATCAATTACATTATCTAATAGTTTCTGCAACGGATAATGGGTAGCCTCGGTTACTATTTTTAATTCGATATTTGGATACAGATCATGAAACTGCTTAATTACGGAAGGCAGCCAATGGTAACTGGAAAAACATTCGGTGCTGATTCGTATTTCGCCAATTTCGCCAAAAACCATCTGCTTGATCTGCAGTTCTGTCTCCGAGAGTTTATCGATAATTTCATTGGCAATTTCATATAATTTCTCACCGGCTTTGGTCAGAACCATTTTTTTATTGGCTCTCAAAAATATTTTGGTGCCCAATTGATATTCGGCTTCTTTGAGCTGATGACTCAGCGCCGACTGCGTCAGATGAAGTTTGTCTATTGCCTTTGTGATACTCCCTTCTTCGACGATTGCTTTAATCAATCTTAAATGTCTGATTTCCATTTTTGAAATTATTTTAACAAAGGAACAAAATTTATAAATGGATTTACATGAAAAGAATTCATCAAGTACATGAAATCTTTTCGTTTTTATCATAATAGCGCTTGAACTATTTTTGTATTACTAAAAACCAAAAAATATAAAAAATGAATGCACAAATACAACACTACGAAAACAAACTGGCATTTGAAATGGATCCATCCGATTTGTTTGACGCCTTAAATAATGGTGAAAAAGTAATCGCTCTCGATGCCAGAAAAGCTTTTGGATTTGAAGCTGAACATATTCCAAACGCGATTAATATTCCACACCGCGAAATGAATGCAGAAACAACCGCTCATTTAGATAAAGAAATATTGTATGTAACTTATTGTGATGGAATAGGCTGTAATGCTTCGACCAAAGGCGCTTTGAATATGACCAAATTGGGTTTCAAAGTAAAAGAATTAATAGGTGGCATCGAATGGTGGAAATTTGACGGCTACGCAACCGAAGGAACTAAAGGAAATAACACAGGATTGAAAATTGAGTGTGCTTGTTGATGGAGTTACTTTATGATGTATATGGTTTTGTTAAGATTGCCAATGCTCTCAAACAAATTCAATTCAAGCCCTTTTTTTAGATCTCTGCTGGCAGTTGCTGAAGACAAATCTTTGAAAATGTTCATGTAATCTTTTCTTGTGAATTCCTTTTTGCCAAGTTTTAAAAAGTAATCCAATCGATCAACATCTTTCAAAATTCGATTATTGTAGTTAAGCAAACCATCTAACGATTTCTCAATTACACCAAGCATATATTCAATGAAATGTGTCGATTTTCCAGATTTATCACTTAATGCTAATGATTTATAATATTCATCTTGAGTTTGGCTGATTAATGTTTCGAATGGCAAAAACTCGAAGACTTGATATTTATCCATTAGAATCAAAGTTTGCCACAATCTTCCCATTCTTCCATTACCGTCTAAAAAGGGGTGAATAAATTCCATTTCATAATGAAACACACAACTTTTAATTAATGCCAATTCATCAGAATCTTTGAGATACTCAAACAAATCATTCATTAGATACGGAACATTTTCATGCGGAGGAGCAATGTGTTCTACTTTTGTTCCTTTAACTATGCCAACACTTTGTTTTCGGTATTTTCCAGCATTTTCAAGCAGGCCATTCATTAATTCTAAATGCGCTTTTAAAAAACTTTTTTCAGATGAAAATTTATATACATTTAGTTTTTCATAAACTTTAATTGCATTTAAAACCTCTAATACATCTTTTTCTGGGCCAATTACTCTTTTGTTTTCAATCAGTGCAGTGATTTGTTCCTCAGTTAGAGTGTTACCTTCAATTTGCAGCGAGGAATGGATTGTTTTAATCCTATTCTGTTTACGAAGCTGTGGGGATTGCTTGCTTAGATAATTAGCATTTACCTCCCCAATTTTTTCCGAAATGGAACTTATTAATTTTAGAATTCGCGGGGTTATTTCATAAGAAGGCTTCATTGATACTATCATTTGATATTATCAAAAGTAGTTTTTTATATTCGGAAAATAAAATGTTATTCTAATGAACGTTCATATTCTGTCTAAGAAAGCATCTCATACCCAATCCTCTTTTCGAATTTGATACTCAAAATAAGGAACTTCGCTATTGTTAAAATCTACAATACCTATTTTGGCTGCTCCAATTTTTGCAATAGCTTTTTGAGATATAATATTTGTTTCACCAATATGAAAAAGTATTGTATTAACGTATTGAAACGCATAATCAATAAGCAGTTTTTTCATCGCTTTGTTATGGCCACTACCCCAATATTTTTTGGCTAAAAAAGTATAACCAATGGCGATTTTAGAATTTTCGGAATCGAAATCATAAAAACGAGTACTTCCTATTAACTCATTTGTTTCCACATCATAAACTATAAATGCACTTTTGGATGTTAGCGCACTATCCAAAAAAAACTGAAACTCTTCCCTTTTATACCGGTTTTTTGATGGGTGATTCTCCCATATTTCTGGGTCAGATGCTACTTTGTACAACATTTCAAGATCACTTTCTTGGAGCGGTATCAATTTTATTAGATTATCTTCTAATGTTTCAGGCTGTAAATTAAAATCTGACATAAATTATTATTGACGTTTGTTAAAAACTCTTTTGTTTCATTCGCAGAGTGTCTTTGGCAACAGCCAGACTATCCGCAACTGCCGGTTTTGCTATGACAGGTTTTACAACAGGAGCAACAATTTTTCGGCTTCGTTTTATTTTTTGAGTAATCACCACCGCATCATTCAGGACAAAAGGTGTCGGCATCATCCAATCTTGTCTTGGAGACATATCAAACAATGGATTCGTCATTAAATCAAAGGAACTTTCCATTACGTCCATATCCAGAACAGTAGCTCTGTTGATTGTAAACTGCAGTACCAGAGGTTCGTTATTGACAACATAATAGCTAAGGATTTTTTTGCCGTTTCTTTCCAGTTCCGTTCCTTTTTGGCCTAAAGCAGTAGCTCCATTAGCTTTGAAATTAAAAAATCTCATAATTTCAGCAGCAAAAATATCATAGCGGTGTACTTTGCGGTTGGGAGTGATTTTTATTTTCAAATACCGTTTGAAACCTATAACGCTATCTGTTAAAAAACTGATTGTCGGCTTGGCAATTGCTTTTACAGATGTTTCGGCAGCATAAGTAAACTCAGAATTGTATTTGCTATACAGCTTTAGATTATTGAGAGTTCTTGCACTTTTCGGGTTTTCACCCAAATAACCTTTTGTCCAAGAATCCAGATTTGTATCATACGTAGTCCAGTATGCCCTGTTTTTATCGGCATTATAAAGATAGATCAAGCTGTTCGATTTTGCTTTTCCTGACTCATATCCAGATTGGTATTGCGCTTTCGCAAAAAATAGCACGGCAGCCAAAAAGAACAGTAATGACCAGCTTCCTTTTTTACGGAAATCTCCGAAAAGCGGCAGCAGAATTGCAAAAGTCAGAACAGTCAAAATAGCACTGCCAAATAATACTTTTAATCCCAAACCAATTGGAAACATTTCAATAAATGGAACAATAATCAGCAATGCTGGAATGCCGCAGATAAGATTTATAATCCAGTTTGATCTTTGGCTAAATATAAAAATAGCAAAAGCAAGCAAACCAAAAAATACTGGAATAATTAGGAATCCTGCGCCAGGCAGACTATTGGCTAGGAAACCATTGAGCACAATCCAGAAAATAAGCGGAATCACATAATGATTCATTGTGACTTTTCGAGCAGATGCTATCTGATAAAAGAAAAAACAGATAGAAATGCTAAGCAATACAAAGGCAGTAATATAATCCTGTCCATTATAAGTAAATCCATTAAGAAGATCATTGTATTGCGGATTCAATAAAAGCAATCCCTGCCAGCCATAATACGTAATTAATCCTGTAATTATCAAAGCACCCAAAAACGGGAAGAAACCTTTCATGATATCTTTCAGCTTCAATATACGTTTCACTTTTCCGATAAACACAAATAATATAAGCAAGCCAGCAGCGATAAATGTCATTGGCAGTACCCAATCAAAAGGATAACTGATAAACGTGAACGGAATCGTAAAATAAACGTAATCTTTGGCAGCAATCGTATTGTTTAGATTAGCATTAGCAAAATGATTTAGCAGAGGCATTAAGTACGAACCCTGATGTTTCAAAGAATTTTTGTCCAAATGCTCCACATCATCCTGCTGTGTATGATAGTTATAATGTCCGTCTATAAAAGCAAAATTAAACCCCTGTATATTTCCCTGCTCTCTAAAAACTGTTAAGTCAGTATCATTCGGAAGCATTTTGTAAATACTGTACATCAACGAATTCGAAACTGGATATACTGCACCTGCTTTGGCAAATTCATTGACTAAACCAGCATTTCCTTTGTTGGTTTCCATCAGCATATAACTCGGACCTCCCGAACCGCGGGCTTCAAAATTGATAACCAATCCCACTTCTTTTGCCCATTTATGCTGCGTAACAAAAAGTGCTGCGCCATTTAATCCCAATTCCTCAGCATCGGTAAATAAAATGATAATGTCGTTTGTATTTTTGGTTTTGGCATTCAAAAAAGCGCGGACTCCTTCCAGAATCGTCGCCACACCTGATGCATCATCGCTGGCACCATGCGAAAAGGAATGCGGAGCGCTGTCATAATGTGATAACAGCAGTAAAGCTTTGCTATTGTTTGCACTTCCCTCAATGCGGCACATAATATTTTTGGATTTTACCAAGTTTCCCCAGTCACTCAGTGTAAAACCTTCCTGAACCGTAGTTTCCAGACCAAGTTTTTGCAGCTCTTTGGTGATATAATTTGCCACCACTTCGTGGTTTTGAGTACCTACATAATGAGGTTCTTTGGTCATTGCAGTAATATGTTCCAAAGCGCGGCTTGTCGAAAACTCCGTTACTTTTTCTTCTTCATTTTCTGACCAAGAGGGCGTCAAAAAAGCAAACAAAAAGGCTAAAATCCCAATGATGAGAGCAACAGCAATAAGCGAAGAGTAATTTTTTTTCATTATTTGAGGGGTATTAAATATCTTTTTTAACCAGCATATAGTAATCATTTTCCAAAACCATATAGCCTTGGTCATATAGGAAATAGTAGGTATTTCCCGACTTGGTATTCAAAATGTTGGTAAAAAATTCAAAATCAAAACCTTTGCTCATCAGCTTGGCTCGGGTTGTTTTGGATTTTCCTTCCACATTTAGCTCTGACAAAATTCGGTAATTTTTGCGCAATTTGTTATTGATATTGCGCATATAATTCGTGCTGTCCTTATTTATTTTATTATTATACGCATTTCGGCACCCGTCACTGCAGAATTTCTTGTCCTCGCGGCCTACAATCGGATCGCCGCATTCAAGGCAGTTTTTCATATTTTTCTCAGCTTTAATATTCAAAATTAGTTTATTTTTTGAAGCGAAAGATTAGTTTCGTTTTTGAATAAAAAATCTTTGCAGGATAAACTTAAGGATTAAATCTATTGCATTTTACCTACAATGAAATTCTTTTTGCTGAAAATGTTAATCGATAAAAAAATAAAAAAGGCCTCTTTCAAAGAAATTTGAAAGAGGCCATGCTTTTTGTGATTTTAATTTATTTTTTTTCTGTAATGTATGTAAAAATCAATTTTTTAAAACATTCTATTTGTACAAATACTTATAAATTCTTTTTGAAAAAATCTTCTAATTTATCAAAAGGAATCACGGCAACTTTATCATACAAATCTACGTGAACCGCATTAGGAATTATCATCAGTTCCTTTGGCTCGGATGCCATTTTATAGATGTCTTCACTGAAATAACGGGAGTGTGCATTTTCACCTGCAATTAAAAGCATAGGACGCGGCGAAATTTCTTTGATGTATGTCAGCAGTGGCATGTTCATGAAAGACATTGCATTGGTAATTGTCCACCCTTTGTTCGAATTTAATGAACGTTCGTGGTAACCTCTCGGCGTTTTGTAATAATCAAAATACTCTTTTACAAATTGAGGTTCATCACCGTTTAATTTTGCAGGCAAATGCGTTTCAGGAAAAGCTGGCGTTCCATTTTCGGCATCAATCCAGCGCTGCTGGCTCATTTTTTCGAACGCTTTTGTACGTTCTTCTGCGGTCATTTTGTCGTAATATCCTTTGGCGAGTACTCTCGACATATCGTACATACTGGTAGTGGCAACTGCTTTGATACGCTTATCAACGATGGTAGCATTTAACGCGAAACCAGCGAAACCACAAATTCCGATGATACCAATTTTATTTCTGTCCACATTTTTTTGAAGTCCCAAAAAATCAACAGCTGCGCTAAAATCTTCGGTGTTAATATCGGGTGAGGAAATATTGCGGGGTTCACCGCCGCTTTCGCCTGTATAGGAAGGATCGAATGCTACTACAGCAAAACCTCTTTCAGCCATTTGATTTGCATATAAACCAGATGACTGTTCTTTTACCGCACCAAAAGGACCGCTTATTGCCAATGCCGGCAACTGTTTGTTTTCTGAATTTTTGGGCAGGTATAAATCGCCTGAAAGTGTAATCCCGTAGCGGGTTTTAAACGTTACTGCTGTTCGTGTTACTTTGTCGCTTAACTGAAAAGTATAGTGTTCTGTTGTATTCATTGCTTTGGAATTTATTTTTGTTTTTTTGTTTTGTGCAAATGATTGTCCGATCATCATCAGGAACATTATTGCAATTAAGAATGTCTTTTTCATTGATTGTAAGTTTTGATGATTTTTATTATTCAGATGCTGTTTTGTTTGCTTCTGCAAAATCTTCATCCGATACGGGCTGAAGCCAGGTTACTTGTCTTTCATCTTTAAAATTGGTGATGGCGATGTGCACCATTTTCGTCGCTGCTGTTGCTCCGTGCCAATGTTCGGTGTTTTCGGGAATGTTTACGACATCACCTTTTTTGATAAATTGTGCCGTTTTTCCTTTTTCCTGATACAATCCGGCGCCTTCAATGACAAGCAAGACCTGACCTTTTGGGTGCGTATGCCAAACTGTTCTTGCGTTGGGTTCAAAAGTCACTGCTCCGGCAGAAAAATTGTTGTTTTTGTCCTGACTTACCAATGGCGATAAAAAGGCATTTCCGGTGAACCAGTCGCTGGGTAATTTTTCTCCTTTTGGAAAAATAGATTCGTTATTTTCTGTTTTCATTTTTTCTTGATTTTTAGTGTTACAGGCTGTAAATACAATGCTTCCGATTGTGAACAGCACAATTGTTAAGGCCTTTATTTTATGTTTCATTTTTTTAAATAATTTCCAAAAAAGCAGAATGTTGTCTTTTAGTCCCGATTACTTCACTATACTTTTATTTTCATAGGAGTTCAGTGAACTTCGTTTGAAGTAGAAATCCTTGTGGGCTGGGGTTCAGCCCGCAAGATTGTAGCGAAAAGCGGGACCAATGCCTGCTGAAAAGGCCAAATATTTCTGCTCCAAAAAATTAATAATCCAGTTGAATTTCTTTTATGATTTTGGCAGGAATTCCGCCGACGATCACATTGTTGGGAACGTCTTTGGAAACTACGGCTCCGGCGGCCACAATTGAGTTCTCGCCAACGGTAACGCCAGGCAGAATCGTGGCTCCGACACCAATCCAAGCTCCTTTTTTTATGAGGATAGGATGCGATATTGTGGCTCTTCTTTCGGACGGGTGGATGGGATGATTGGTCGTAATAAGATTGACTTTCGGGCCAATGAGTACGTTATCTTCGATGGTGATCCCGCCCCGGTCCATGAAAGTACAGGCGTGATTGACAAATACGTTTTTGCCAATGGTTATGTTCTCTCCAAAATCAGTGTAAAAGGGCGGAATGATGAAAAAAGTATCATCGACTTTCCTGCCGATGAGTTCACTGAAAACGGTGTTGATTTCCTGCTGGTCATCGGTTACCAATGTATTGAGTCTAGCTGTGGTGCGAATGGCTTTTTGAATAACCTTGAAAAGCTGAGGATATTCGGGGTCGTTCAGCGAAATAATTTCGCCTGATTGGTCTCTTGCGAAAATGTCTTTTTCACTTTCGCTGAAGGTTGTTGTTGTGTTTGTATCTGACATCATAATTGTATTTGATAATCTAAAGCAAAGGTATGACGGGAAATTACGGCCGGGCTAAAGATTATCAAACCAAAAATTAAGAAAATCAAACCATAGCTTCCCGAATTGATTTTGGGTTGGTGCCTGTTATTTTTTTGAAGAAATTATTGAAGTAAGTAGGGTATTCAAAGCCGAGGGCATAGGCTATCTCTGCGATATTCCAATCGGTATGCAGTAGTAAAGCTTTTGCTTCTGCTGCAATCCTTTCAGTGATATGGGTCGTGGTGGACTTTCCGGTAACTTCTTTAACCACGCGGTTCAAGTAGTTGACATGCACATTCAGATTTTGTGCATAGTCCTGGGCTGTTTTTAACTGTAACGGGTTTTCGCTGGTTTCGACAGGAAATTGTCTTTCCAATAATTCGAGGAAAACAGCAGTAATTCTGGAAGATGCATTTTTGTTTTGGTTGTAATTTTCCGAGGGCTGTAACTTCAACGCTTCGTGTATGATCAAGTTGATGTAGTTGCGAATTAGTTCGTCCTTAAACGCATAGTCGCTTTTTTGTTCATCTATCATTTTTTGGAAAATGGTATTGAGGAACAAACGCTGTTCTTCGGAAATTTTTAATACCGGCGTTCCGTCAATTTTAAAAAAAGCAGATTGGTGCAGACTTTCCGAACGGTCAATCTGTTTTAAAAAATCTTCTGAAAACAGGCAGGTATAACCAATGTATTCAGTAGTCAGCGTTTCCCATGAATAGGGAATGTGCGGATTGCCAAAGAATAATATAGTGCCGTCCTGCTCAAAAGTTTTGTCCGAATAATGAATTCTGCTTTTGCCGGTGGTCAGGCAGATTTTAAAGAAGTCTTTTCTGCTGTAGTTTCGCGTGGCTTCACTGTCATCTTCAATCTGAAACGCTTTAAAACCTTTCAGTTTTAGCTGATCATTAAACTCGGAAACTATTCGTGTTTTATTGTCTTTCATTTTACAAAGTTAAGAAATTCAAACTACATTAATTAGTAAGTCATGATTTTATTCATTTGAAGAAACATGATAAATACTAACGATTTTTTTTTTGGAATTAGCAGCTAAAAAGTCATTTACAAACGGTTACAAACAATTACAACCGAAAGTAAACAGTTAGCAACCGAATAACTTTTGCAAGTCATCACATCTTTGCAATGTCGAAATGAAACAATGCAATAGCAATGTCAAATTTCAATGACAATATCAATAAAATTATATACGCTAACATTTAAATTTTACACGCCATGCAAAACAGAGTACAGTTAATCGGAAACACAGGGAATGATCCAATAATCAAAACATTGGACAGCGGGAAAAAAGTTGCCAACTTGTCGATCGCTACAAAAGACTTTTACAAAAACGACAAGGGTGAAAGAGTAGAACAAACTGAATGGCATCCCGTAGTAGCCTGGGGAAAAACCGCCGAGATTATCGAGAAATTCGTAACCAAAGGCAAACAGATTGGTATAGAAGGAAAATTAACCCACAGAAGCTATGAAGACAAAAACGGTGAGAAACGCTATATCACCGAAGTGGTTGCCAGCGAAATTATGCTGCTGGGGAAGTAGCTGATAGGAGTCAATTAGTAGTTGATAAATTTCAGAAAACAGTTTGGAATTTTGCAATAAAAAAGTGTTCGTAATTGCGAACACTTTTTTTATATGCTAAGCTATTTTTATTGGCAGGCAAAAATCCCAATTCCTGCACAAATCTTGGATGAATTTTATTCTCTTATAAAAGTACAAACTTTAAATTAAGACTAATGCCGTCATACTGCCAAACGGCGGTTATATGACGTTTTTATTTTTCAAGTTCTTTATCAATTGCTTTAATAAGCTCAATTGCGAGCGGTTTTGTGTTTTCGTTATAAACTCTAATATTATTTTTACCTAGTTTGACAAGAAGTTCGATTGTTTTTTTAAATTTTGGGTCTGAATATAATTTTTCTTCTGATTTATCTGCATTTTCTATCATTTTGTCAAAACACTTAAACAGAAAACCATTATACATTTTATCTACTTCGCTAACAGCTGGTACGTATATTTGGTAATAATTTAAAATTTTCTGTTTTAATTTTTCGTCTTCAATGTAGCCAATTTTGCCGCTTGACTTAAAACCTTCATAATTACCAATATTCATTATTTGTCCATGTGAATAAATTGGAAAATTAACCTTGTTTTTTGACTTATAAATACTGTCAAGCTGGAGAGTAGTTAGTGCTAAAATTTTTTCATAACCTATGTTTGAATCGTGATATGCTTCCTTTTCAATGTCGATATTTTTTATGTCATTCTTTAAATCATTCTTTAAATTACTAAGAAACACGGTTACTTCTTCTTGTTGGTGTTTATGTTCGCTCCAACTGTGCAGCCATATTGAAAGTGTTACTGCAAAAACAATTATGAATATTTCTACGATGATTTCTTTTACTTTTTCTCCCAATGTGTGTTCTGAATTTTTCACACTTTTGTAGATTTTTTGAGTATGTTTTTTTACTTCTTCCTGCATAATTTTTTTGTTAAAATATTATTCTGTTTAATTTGTCTTTCTGTGTGTTTGTTTTACTATCTGGCGCTACAGCTGGTTTGGGACTAAATTAAGTCCAATATTCGGATTTGCCAAATTCATTTTTCCTTTTTCGTTTTTTAAAGTGTCCTGCTAAGTCTTAAATTTGTACAAAATCCTCTACTTATTCATAGTTAAAAACGACTAGAATTGAAGTAAACATGCAAAGGCAAACAAATTGGAATAGAAGGAAAACTAACCCACAGAAGCTACGAAGACAAAAATGGTGAGAAACGCTATATCACCGAAGTGGTTGCCAGCGAAATTATGCTGCTGGGGAAGTAGGTTTCAGTGTTCAAAATACTGATTGATTTTGTCCATAAAAAAAGTGTTCGCATTGCGAACACTTTTTTTATTACAATTTATGGCTAAGTGCCTGAATACAAATCACAAAAAAACTGAAATCTAAATACTCAAAACTGCCACCTGTTTAATTCTTCCCAAGTCTTGTAATCTCGTACAAATCAGTTCTTCGGTCTTTTAATATTCGGGCGCTTCCGTGTTCGTGCAGTTCTTTTAGTAAATTTAAATCCACATCTACAATCAGGATCATTTCGGTATTTGGAGTAGCTTCGGCTTTTATTCCAGTGCTTGGAAAAGCAAAATCCGAAGGAGTAAAAACAGCTGTTTGCGCAAATTGAATATCCATATTATTTACTTTCGGAAGATTCCCGACACAGCCAGCAATGGCAACATAACATTCATTTTCAATGGCACGCGCTTGCGAACAATGTTTTACTCGAGTATAACCGCTTTGGGTATCGGTTAGAAAAGGAACAAACAGAATATTCATTTCTTCATCGGCCAAAAGCCTCGAAAGTTCGGGGAATTCTACATCGTAGCAAATCATAATTCCAATTTTTCCGCAATCGGTATCAAAGGTTTTAAATTGCGAACCGCCTTTCATTCCCCAATGCAGTACTTCGTTTGGCGTTATATGAATTTTATAATACATCTCCGAAGTTCCATCTCTTTTGCAGAGAAAACCAACGTTGTATAAATTGCCGTTTTCAATATACGGCATGCTTCCCGAAATAATATTGATATTATACGATATAGCAAATTCCTGAAATTTTTTGCGGATTGGGTCTGCGTATTTTGCGAGTTCTCTAATGGCTTCCGGTTCCGATAAATGATTGTAATCGGCCATAAGTGGTGCTATGAACAATTCGGGAAACAATGCAAAGTCGCTTTTATAACCCGAAACGGCATCTATAAAAAATTCGGCCTGCTCAAATAAAGCATCCAAATTCCCTAATGGACGCATCTGCCATTGAATCAATCCAAGACGTATGACACTTTTTGTTGTGTTTATTAATTGGGGGCTTTCGTCATAATAGACATTATTCCATTCCAATAATACCGCAAAGTCTTTGGAATCTGTATCTCCTTCGAGATAATTTTTCATGATGCGCATTACGTGAAAATCATTACTCAGCTGAAAATTTAAAACAGGGTCGTGCAGCTCTTTTTTTCTGACTTTCTCGATGTATTTCTTCGGCGTTAATTTGTCGGCATGTTTTTTATAATTCGGAATTCGTCCTGCAAAAACAATTGCTTTTAGATTTAATTTTTCACATAGCTCTTTTCGTGCATCGTACAATCGTCTTCCCAGGCGCAGGCCTCTGTAGTCAGGATGGATAAAAACGTCAATTCCATACAATATTTCTCCCAGCGGATTGTGGGTAGAGAATGTATAATTCCCTGTTATTTTTGCATAATTAGGATTTTTATCTACCAAAATTTCATCAACGATCAGGGATAAAGCTGCTCCCACGACTTTTCCGTCGGCCAAAATCACTATTTGCCCTTCAGAAAATAATTGAAGTAAATTTTCGATGTCGGGCTGTTTCCAATATGGATTTTCCATTTCGGGATAAGCCTGTATCATTGATTTTTTCAATTCTTTGTAATCCTCAATTTTAAGATTTCTTAACTCTACTTTTTTGATTTTGGTCTGCATAACATTCTGATTTATCTCAAATATAGCGAAATATGTTTCGGTTTACAAACGGTATATCATTGAAGCAAATTGTATGCTGGGCTATATTTTAGGATTAGCAGAGTTTAGTAGTTGTTTGAATTTTATCCATAAAAAAAGAGTTCCGAAGCTTCGGAACTCTTTTGCATTATTTATAAATTAACTATTACGACGGTTCTTTGAAAAAGATGTTTTGAAATACTAATAGTAAACTTTTAGGCTTATATAAACTGCAAACTTAAATATTAAGCTGATTTTTTTAATAAATCAAACATTGGACAGCGGCTACAGCGTTTCTTTTCGCTCTTCTTGTATTTTTCACAACAGCTGGATTTGCAGTTTGACGGTACTTTACAGCTTGACATACAAGTCGACTTACAGCCTTCAAGAGCTTTCAGTTTTTTGAGGATTTCTTTTTTATCCTTTTTCTTCTTGTCCTTTTTCTCCTTTTCTTTTTCTTTCTTGCTCAAGGTAACTGCGAATTATAGTTATGAATCTGTTTGAAATTTTGGTATAAAGAATTTAAAACCAATGCAAATGTATGTTGTTTTTATCTATTCTAAATAAAATTTAACACTTTTAGAGCAAAAAAAATCCCCAAAATGCTGTTCGTACATTTTGGGGATAGTATTTATTAAGAGGTATCTTAACTATTTGGCAGCAGCGCCTCCATTTGTGGCAGCACTAGCAGCAGCTACCTGCTGGATGTCACGGTCAAAAAGATATAATCCGCCTTTGTCGTCGCCGATAAGGTTGATTTTATCCAAAATTGATTTGGCAGTTGCTTCTTCTTCAATCTGCTCGGCTACATACCATTGCAGGAAGTTATGAGTGGCATAATCTTTCTCTTGAAAAGTAATATGAACTAACTCATTAATCGAGTCGGATACAAAAACTTCGTGTTTGTATAATTCTTCAAACATCCCTTTGAAAGTTTCGTAAGATGTTTTTGGAGCTTTCAAATCGGTAATTTGAGCATGACCGCCGCGTTCGTTTACATACTTGATCAGCTTTAGCATGTGCAGACGCTCCTCATCTGATTGAGCGTACATAAACTGAGCGATTCCTTCCAAGCCATTCACTTCAGCCCAGCAGGCCATTGATAAATAGATTTGAGAAGATTCGGCCTCTATACGGATTTGTTTATTTAATGCGGTTTCGATATTTTTTAATAACATGATTTCTAGTTTTTAGTAAAATTAGAAAAAAAATATTTTAACGGTCTTTTTTTATACTAAAATTCCAGCATACAGCTTCAATTTAGTATCATTCTATTGATAAAATGGTCTTTTATCGGTTTCAAAATTTGTTCAAAACTATGGACTTTTAGTGTGTTTACTTTTTTACTTTTTAAAATCAATTGCCACAAATTGCGTACACAAGTTATTAATTTAAGTTTTATTTCACTCTTGCAAAGACGCTGAGGCGTAAAGTTAAAATCGGATTCCTTTGCGTCTTAGCGCCTTTGCGAGAATTATATCTTGGACATCAAAAATGGGGTTTATTTTAAAATGCAGCATTAAAAATTAAAATAAATGCGCAAGGGAAACTTTGTCTCGTTGTTAGCAAACATTTCCTTAAATTTGCTTCCATTATTTAGTTATAAAAATCAAACTATGTTACAAATTGCATTTATTAGAGAGAATCAAGAGAAAGTAATCAGCGCTTTGGCCAAAAGAAATATGGATGCCAGAGCCGTTGTTGAAGAAGTGGTACAACTGGATGAAAAACGCCGCGCTGCGCAAGTAGAGTTAGACAACACTTTATCCGAATCTAATAAATTATCCAAAGATATAGGCGAATTGATGAAAGCCGGAGAGAAATCTAAAGCCGGAATTCTTAAAGAAAAAACAGTTCTGTTAAAAGAAAAAAGCAAAGCATTGGCAGAAAGCGCAGATGCTTTGGCAAATGAATTGACAGAGAAATTATATACATTACCCAATCTTCCTGCAGACATTGTTCCTGTTGGAAAAACACCTGAGGATAATTTAAATGTTTATGAAGAAGGTGATATTCCTGTTTTGCATGAAGCTGCGCAGCCACATTGGGAATTGGTAAAACAATACGATATCATTGATTTTGAACTTGGAAATAAAATTACTGGTGCTGGATTTCCAGTTTATAAAGGAAAAGGTGCTCGTTTACAGCGTGCCTTAATCAATTATTTCTTGGATAAAAATACGGCTGCAGGCTATCAGGAAGTACAGGTACCGCATTTTGTGAATGAAGCTTCGGCTTATGGAACGGGACAATTACCAGACAAAGAAGGGCAGATGTATCATGACGCGGCTGATAATTTATATTTGATTCCAACGGCTGAGGTTCCTGTAACTAATATTTTTAGAGATGTAATCGTAAGCGAAAATGAGTTTCCTATATTGAGAACGGCCTATACGCCTTGTTTCCGTCGTGAAGCGGGTTCTTACGGAGCGCACGTTCGCGGTTTGAACCGTCTGCATCAATTTGATAAAGTAGAA
Source organism: Flavobacterium aquicola (assembly GCF_003385115.1). Lineage (GTDB taxonomy): Bacteria > Bacteroidota > Bacteroidia > Flavobacteriales > Flavobacteriaceae > Flavobacterium > Flavobacterium aquicola. The sequence goes on along the minus strand of NZ_QUNI01000015.1, from coordinate 10,314 downwards.
ATTGTTCGCATAGAACACCCAGATAAATCATATGAAGCTTTGGACGGAATGGTAGAACATGTAAAAAATATTCTGCAGGAATTGAAACTGCCTTTCCGAATTTTGCGCCTTTGCGGAGGAGATATGGGTTTCACATCGGCTTTGACATATGATTTTGAAGTGTATTCTACAGCGCAGGAACGCTGGTTGGAAATATCTTCTGTTTCTAATTTTGAAACTTTTCAGGCGAATCGTTTGAAATTGCGTTTCAAAGACAAAGATGGTAAAAACCAATTGGCTCATACGCTTAATGGAAGTTCATTGGCTTTGCCAAGGGTTTTGGCCGGAATTTTAGAAAATTACCAAACTCCGGAAGGAATCGTAATACCTGAGGTTTTGCGTCCATACTGCGGGTTTGATATTATAGATTAATTTTAGTTTCAATAAATAAAATCTTTTTAAACCATTAAGAAATTTAGGAGCATTTTAAGCTTTATAGACTTAATTTCTTAATGGTTTTAATTTGTTTAAGTTGTATTTATTAAAGATTTTTGAGTATAATTTCAAATGAAGAATTATGGCAAATGGAATAATTAATTGGAATGTTGATTCTGTAATTTTTTGGATAACGGATAGTTTTCCTCTCAAATATTATGGATTGCTTTTTGTTACGGGGCTAATTTTAGGATACCAGATCGTAAAAAAAATCTATGATAAAGAGAATATTCCAGTTGAAAATCTGGATAAAATATTGATTTATATTATAGTAGGAACTGTTCTTGGAGCTCGATTGGGACATTGTTTATTCTATGAGCCAGATTATTTTTTTAAAAATCCAATAGAAATTCTTTTACCAATAAAAAAAATCGGTGACAGCTATAGTTTTGTCGGATTTCGAGGTTTGGCAAGTCACGGCGGAACAATTGGAGTGCTTATTGCTGTAATTATGTATTGTAAAAAGTACAAAGTGAATTTATTGTGGCAATTGGACAGAATCGCAATTGCAGTACCAGTTGCAGCTGCTTTTATTCGATTTGGAAATTTTATGAATTCTGAAATTTATGGAAAACCTACAGATGGAAGCTGGGGAGTGATTTTTCAAAAAGATGATCTGATTCCGAGGCATCCAACACAATTATATGAAGCGTTTTCCTATTTGCTTATTTTTGGGATTGTTTATTTTTTATACCAATCTAAAATCTATCAAAAAGGGAATGGTTTGATTTTTGGAGCTTTTCTGATTTTATTGTTTACGGCTAGATTTTGTATTGAATATTTTAAAGAAAATCAAGAGTCTTTTGAAAATCAAATGCCTATTAATATGGGACAATTATTGAGTATTCCTTTTATTATGGCAGGCATAGTTTTAATAATATGGAAGTTAAATTCTAAAAAAGGACTGTCTTTTTCGTAAAAGTTATAGGTTTAATTAAATTTTGAAATTGAATAAGATGCAATGAAAAAAATCTTTCTATATATCACTCTGTTTTTTTCATTGGCTTGTTTTTCCCAAAACGAGCAATTGGCGCAATATTATTATGATAAAGGAGATTTTGAGAAAGCCTTAGTCAGTTATCAGGATTTATCAAACAGTCTGCCTTCGAATCCTTTTTATTTTCAGCGAAAAATTGACTGTATGCAGCAGCTGCTTCAGTTTGATCCGGCCGAAAAGGAAATTCAGGAAAGGATGGCAAGGTCCAAACAGTCTACGCTTTTGGTCGAATTAGGGTACAATTTTCAGTTACAGAAAAATGATGCTAAGGCCAAAAAATATTATGATGAAGCAATCGAGCGGATTCGGAAAAATCCAAATGAGGTGTATGGTGTTGCTAATACTTTTGAAAAAAAGGTACTGCTCGAATATGCTTTAAAATCCTATGTGACCGCGAGCGAAATGGTACCAACTCTTGACTTTAAATATCAAACGGCACTGCTGTACGGACAATTAGGAAATACAGACCAAATGATTGCTAATTTTCTAGAAGAAGCATTCGAAAACCAGCAGTCGGTATTGATGATTCAAAATCAATTAACACGGTATATGTCTAAAGACGGAGATTCAAAATTTAATGAGAGCCTTCGAAAATCTTTAATTGTTAGAGTTCAAAAGAATCAGGATGTTTTTTGGAATCAGTTTCTGAGCTGGTTTTATATGCAGCAGAAGGAATTCGGAAAAGCTTTTATTCAGGAAAAAGCGATTTACAAACGCAATCCAGAATCGCTGATGAATATTCTCAGTTTAGGGCAGATGGCGATCGAAGAAGGGAATCAGGAAGTTGCGACAGAGGTGATGAATTATGTTTTAGAAAACACTACTGATGTCGATTTGATTGTCAGGGCTCAAAGTTATTTACTGCAGATGCGAATGGAAAAAGCGCAGGAAAAAGATTTTGCTGCAATCGATGCGCAGTTTAATGCACTGTTAAAGCAATATGGAATAACTCCGGTTACCTTATCTTTGCAGCTGAAACAAGCCCATTTTGCGAGTTTTATAATGAAAAACCCCATAGAGGGAAAAGCTATTGTAAAACGTGCTATGGAAATGCAGCTGAATCAGTTTGATCAGGCTCAGTGTAAAATGGAATTGGCAGATATTCTGCTTTCGGAAGAAAAGTTCAATCAGGCATTGCTTTATTATTCACAGATTCAGGAAAATTTGCAGAACAATGTTCTTTCGCATGAAGCAAGTTTGAAATCGGCCAAAACAAGTTATTTTAAAACAGATTTTGAATGGGCTTTGAAACAGTTCAAGGAGCTGAAATCGGCGAGTACACAGTTAATTGCCAATGATGCTTTGGAATATTTTCTGCTGATTAATGATAATACAGTTGCCGATTCGACCCAAACCGCTTTGAAGCAATTTGCAAAAGGAGATTATCTTTTGTACCAAAATAGAAATCAGGAAGCTGTAGTTCAGTTTCAGCAGATTTTGAAAAGTTTTAAAGGGCAGGAAATTGAGTCTGTTACTTTATTGCGATTGGGGAGATTGTATGAAAAATTGGGTGATACTGCTTTGGCTTTGGCACAATATCAAGACATAATAGAGCATCACAGCGACGGAATTTATGTTGACGAAGCTTTGTATTTCTCGGCAGAGATTTACAATAAACAATTACAGCAGCCTGATAAAGCAAAAGCTTTGTATGAGAAAATTATTTTCAGCCATCAGGACAGTATTTATTTTGTCGATGCCAGAAGGAAATTTAGGGAATTGCGGGGAGATACGAATTTATAAGAGGGTTTAATCGGTTAATCGTTTATTTGTTTAATCGAAAAACAACCGTTAACGAAATTAATATTCAATCTGTTAATGGTTCCAATCGTTTAATTGTTTATTTGTCTGATAGAATTTAACGATTAAACGAATCACCAATTAAACAGTTTAACAAATCAACAAATCAACAATAAAAATGATAATATACAACGTTACCACAAACATACACGAAAGTGTTCACGATAAATGGATGATCTGGATGCAGCACAAACACATTCCAGAAATGCTAGCTTGCGGAAAATTTATTTCGGCTCGTTTGGTCCGTGTTTTGGTAGAAGAAGAAATGGGAGGAGTTACTTACTCCGTTCAATACACAACAGACAGTAAAGACACATTAGATCGATATTACTTGGAAGACGCTCCAAAATTAAGAGAAGAAGGCGAAAAATTGTTTGGAGACAAAATGCTGACTTTTAGAACCGAATTGCAAGTGATTTCAGATCATTAAAATAAATTAACCTTGTAAATTTTAATTTTAATTTCAAATTTACAAGGTTAATTAGCTTTTTTAAAAATTAATCGCGTATATTTGAAAATAATATTTCGCGAGATGATAGATAGAAGACTCAATACAGTAATCCCTAAATTACTCGAATTTTTTCCATCTGTGGGATTAATTGGCTCTAGACAAGTTGGGAAAACTACATTCGTTAAAAACTTACAGCCTTTAATAGACAAACCCATACTGTATTTGGATTTAGAAAATACAGATGATTTTGAGATATTGAATACTAATGCACAATGGTTTCTTTCTCAAAATGCCGACAAACTCATCGTTATCGATGAAGTGCAAAGAGATTTAAAACTTTTCCCTTTACTACGTTCATTAATAGATAAACAGGATAAGGCTGGTCAATTTATATTATTGGGTTCAGCATCACCAGAATTGTTATCTCAAAGTTCAGAGACATTAGCAGGAAGAATAGTTTATAAAGAATTAACTCCAATACGATTTGACGAAGCCACTCAAATAAAACTAGAAGTACTTTGGTTTAGAGGAGGTTATCCTAAGGCATTACTGGCTCCTAATGATTTTTTTTGGCAGGAATGGCAGCAGGCTTATATCAAAACTTATATCGAAACTGATTTAAGAATGCTCGGTTTATCGGCATCGCCTGTTTTAATTGGTAAATTGTTGCGGATGATAGCTTCTATTCAAGGCTCGGTAGTCAATTATTCAATGTTAGGGAATGCGTTAGGAATCTCGAGTAATTCGGTAAAAAAATACATAGACTTTTTAGAGCATTCGTTTATAATCCGAAGGTTGGAACCTTATTTTGTAAATATTGGAAAACGAATGGTCAAGAGCCCTAAAATCTATATTCGGGATAGCGGGATTTTGCACTCTTTACTGCAGATAAACAGTTACGACGCTCTTATTTCAAATGCAGTTGCTGGAAATTCGTGGGAAGGATTTGTAGTAGAACAAATTATTTCGAGCCTCAATAATCAATGTGTTCCTTTCTTTTATAGAACGCAAAGCGGGTCAGAAATAGATTTGTGTATCGTAAAGGGCAATGAAATTGTGGCTGTCTTTGAGATAAAATTATCTAATAATCCAAAAATTAGCAGAGGCAACACCGAATCTATTGCGGATTTGAAAACTAAAAATAATTTTATAGTTACTTTTGCAGGCGGAGATTATGCCTTAAACGAAAATTGGCGTGTCTGCGATATGAATTCGATAGAAAAACACTTGATAGCATTGGGATTGAAAGACTCAAATCTTGAGTAAATGATTTTATCAAATAAGAAGTGATTTCAGAGCATTAATGGATTATTCGATTTTTAGATGGTTCGATAACTCGAAAAGTCTAACAATCTAATATTCGAAAAATCTAAAAGAAAAAAAATGGAAAAAGTAACAGCCAAAAAACACCTCGGACAGCATTTCTTAAAAGATGAAAGCGTAGCAAAAGACATCGCCGATACCTTGAATTTAGAAGGATACGAAGATGTACTGGAAATAGGTCCTGGAATGGGAGTGCTGACCAAGTATTTATTGGAAAAACCAATCAATACTTACGTGATCGAAATTGATACCGAATCAGTTGAATATTTGGGCGTTCATTATGATAAGCTGAAAGATAGAATCATTTCTAAGGATTTCCTGAAATATGACATCAATGAAGTTTTCGGGGGAAAGCAGTTCGCAATAATTGGAAATTTCCCGTATAATATTTCGACGCAGATTGTTTTCAAAACATTGGAATACCGCAATCAGATTCCTGAATTTGCGGGAATGTTCCAGAAAGAAGTAGCAGAACGCATCTGCGAGAAAAAAGGATCAAAAGCTTACGGAATCCTGTCGGTTTTGGCACAGGCTTTCTATGATACGGAATATTTGTTTACCGTAGACGAAAATGTATTCAATCCGCCACCAAAAGTAAAGTCGGGGGTGATGCGTATGCGCAGGAAAGAAGATTATAGCCTTCCTTGTGGCGAAAAATTGTTTTTTACTGTTGTGAAAACGGCTTTTCAGCAGCGCAGAAAGACGTTGCGAAACAGTTTAAAAACCTTAAATTTGTCCGATAGTCTGAGAGAAGATACCGTTTTTAATCTTCGGCCGGAACAATTAGATTACAAAGAGTTTATTGCATTGACCCAAAAAATTGAAGCCGATGGAGGAATTTAAAATCAGCAAAGAATTAATACTGCAATTGGGTGAATTCATTCAGAGTAAAAACGACCAGCAGCTGGAAGTTTTACTGAATGACATGCACCATGCTGATATTGCCGAAATTTTAGATGAGCTGGACTTTGATCAGGCGACTTATATCTTTAAAGTTTTAGATAGTGAGAAAACTGCCGAAATCCTTTTAGAATTAGAAGACGATTTACGTGAGAATATATTAAGCAGGCTTTCGCCAAAAGAGATTGCCGAGGAGCTTGACGAATTAGAAACGAATGACGCGGCCGATATTATCGGGGAACTTTCAAAAGAGAAAAAAGCCGAAGTAATATCAGAGCTTCAGGATGTTGAGCATGCCAAGGATATTGTTGAGCTTTTGCGCTATAAGGAAGATACTGCGGGTGGAATCATGCACAAGGAGCTTGTAAAAGTTAATGAAAACTGGAACGTGCTTACCTGTGTGAAAGAAATGCGTATTCAGGCCGAAAATATTTCCAGAGTCCATTCTATTTATGTGGTTGATGATGAAGACAGATTAAAAGGCCGATTGTCGCTTAAAGACCTGCTTACGACTTCAACCAGAACAAATATCAGCGATGTGTATATCCGAAAACTGAATTCGGTAAATGTAGATACCGAAGATGTTGAGGTGGCCAGAATCATGCAGAAATACGATTTGGAAGCCATTCCGGTGGTAGATGAATTGGGACGTTTAGTAGGCCGAATCACCATCGATGACATTGTAGACGTAATCAAGGACGAAGCAGAGAAAGATTACCAGCTGGCAGCGGGTATTACCAATGACGTAGAATCAAGTGATACCGTTCTGGAGTTAATGAAAGCGAGACTGCCGTGGCTGCTGATAGGAATGGTAATTGAAATTATAGCTTCAAAGGTTCTGGAAGGGAATCAGACTACGGGGCAGCAGTATTTTACTTTAATGATTTTTGTACCCTTGCTTTCGGCGACAGCGGGAAATATTGGCGTTCAGGCATCGGCGATTGTGGTGCAGGGCTTGGCTAACGGTACTTTAAAACAATACAGCAGACAATACTTGTCTAAAGAACTTTCGGTTGCGATGATTTCGGGAACCATCATATCATTGTTTTTATTTTTGTACCATTCGTTAATGTATCAGCAGTATTTAGTTGGATTTGCCATCTCTATTTCTATGCTTGTAGTGATAGTATTTGCAGCTACGTTAGGAGTATTAGTACCCTTGTTTTTATATAGAAGAAAAATTGATCCTGCTATAGCAACAGGTCCTTTTATTACTACTACGAATGATGTTTTTGGTATCATGATTTATTTTGGAATAGCCAGACTGATACTAGGATATTAAGGCTCTCATACTTTAAATATATTACTGTCCGCAAAGAATATCAGGTATATTTTTTGCCACAGATTACACAGATTTCCACAGATTTTATTCTTTTTTTTAGAAAATCTGTGGCTATTTAGATTTGTTTAGTATTAGTTACGGAGTTATATTAGAATATAACAATTATCCCGAATTTATTTAGATTTTAAAATAATAAATTCGGGATAATTCGTGTACTTTGTGGTTCCATTTTTTCAGGATATACATACACCATTAAACCAATCAGAATGAAAGTACACATCATAGGCGGAGGAAACCTTGGCGCTTCTGTCGCAATAGGAATAGCAAAATTTACTAAAGACAATCAGGTAACGGTAACCAGACGCAACCTGGCGCCTATTTCTCATTTGAAAGAATTAGGAATTACTGTCACTACTGATAATACCAGCAATATTCAGGAAGCAGATGTTATAATCCTGACTATAAAACCTTATCAGGTAGATACTGTTCTGGCCGAAATACTGCCTGCTATTTCAAACAAAGTAATCGCTTCTGCAGTAAGCGGGCTTTCTATAGAAAATTTACAAAACAAGATAGGGGAGAGCCATACGGCGGTGCGTATTATGCCAAATATTGCGGCACAGTTTGGCGCATCGGCTACGTGTATTGCATTTAACGAAAAAAACAAAGACAAAGCCCAGCAGACTGTTGCTCTTTTTCAAGGTTTAGGAACAGCTCCGATCATTGACGAAAAACTGATGGACGCAGCGACTGTTCTTGCTGCCAGCGGAACTGCATTTGCCCTTCGATATATTCGTGCTTCTATGCAGGCGGGAATCGAGATTGGGTTTGACTGGAAGACTGCCTTAGAAATATCGGCGCAGACGGTAAAAGGTGCCGCCGAAATGCTTCTTGAGGAAAAAGGACATCCGGAACAGTTAATTGACCGTGTTACTACACCGCAGGGATGTACTATTGCGGGATTGAACGAAATGGAACTTCACGGTTTCAGTTCATCATTAATCAAAGGAATCAAAACTTCACTAAAGCAGATTAAGGGCTAAAAACTAATATGGTTTTGGTTTTCTGCTAAATGCTGCTTAGCACAAAATACATAAGAGGCTTCTAGTTTTACAGCTAGTAAGCCTTTTTTTTATTGTATGATTTTATAGCCGCTGATTGCAAACTGGACTCGATTATGTAATTGAGCATTAAGACTTGGGTGAAGTTTAATCACTAAAAAAAACAAATGTCTCTCTTTAGCCCCGATCGAAGTGGAAATCCTTTGTGGGCTGGGGTTCAGCCCGCAAAGATTGCAGCGCAGAGCGGGAACCATCTTTCCAAAAAATGCCTAATGTTTCTGCTCCAAAAAATAATACAACTCAGGCTGCAATGATTTTAAATTGGTTTTAACTTCATGCAAATCAATTTCGTACAAAAACTTAACAAAAAATTATAAGAAAAATAACTTCATATAAAATACTAATTTTCTTATTTTTGAAAACTGTAAAAAATAAAACTACAATTTTAAAAAAGCCATTATGAATTTTTCTATTAAAACTATCAGCCTTAGCATGATTTTATTTTTTGGTTTATTGAGCTGCAGCGACGACTCAAAAGGCACTGAAACCAAAACCGAGACAGTTGATATTAAGGAAGCTTTACTGACTGATTTCGTTTTTACGGAAGCAGCATCTGTTTCGGCAGCCATCACGCCTCCCAAAATCGAGAACAATGCAGAGACTCAGCACGGTGAAATAATTATAAAAATTCCCAGCGGATCGACATTGGAACTGAGTTTAAAACAAGTGAGCTTTGATCAGACGAAGTTTAAGATCTCGCCGGAAATAGGGACAAAAAAAACCTTCTCCTCGACACAGCCGGTAGTTTATACGATTACGTCTATTAAAAATCCTGCCCAGTCGATTCACTACAAAGTGTTAGTAGAACTGGATACACCGCATACATCTGAAACGCCCGAAATAAGTGCTTTTAAATTTGAGAAAAGCAAAAACAGCGCGCTGTCTCAAGATATAGCGGCTGCAAAAATTGATAATGAAAAAAAACAGATATTTATTTTTGTCCCTGTTGGGACTGATTTCAGTCATCTTACTCCAACCATTACTTTTAAGGGAGAAAAACTGTATCGCTTTATAGGCACAGGAAAAGAGGAGTATCCTGCAGCTGGAAAGGATACCGATTTTAAATATCCCAAAACGTTCAGCCTTCAGGCAGAAAGCGATTCAGGTGGCAAAATTCAGTTTTACTCGGTGATTGTAGATGTTAAAAACCCAATCAAATTTGAAAATACAACGGTAGAAATTCCGAATGTAAAAAAGACCGGCGATTTTTTTGAAACTATAGTGAAGTATACCAATCAGGGAAATCACCCACTGACTGCATTTGCCACGACGTACAAAAACAAAATCCCGGATCTTGAATCTAATAATGTGGGACTGATAAGTTTAGTTGTACCCGGCGGCGGGCTGCAGCCTGGAGAAAGCGGCGATGTAAAGTTTTCTTTGAACAAGAGTGTTGCCAAGGCTGTGCCTGCAGGAACTTATGAATTTACTGCCGTTGTGCCTCCAGGGTTTTCGAGCATCCTGAGCTGGCCTCCAGATGCCGCTCAATTACTGGAAACGTCAGAGCTGACTGTGAAAGTTGATTTGATTGATTGAGTTTGAAAGGCAGTAGGCAGTAGGCAGTAGGCAGTAGGCAGTAGGCAATAAGCAGGAGGCAGTAAGCAGTAAGCAGGAGGCAGTAAGCAGTAGGAAGTAGGAAGGAGGCAATAGGCAGTAGGCAATAGGCAGTAGGCAATAAGAAGGAGGCATGAATCAGGAGACAAGAAACAAGAGCCATCAACCACCAACCATCAACCATCAACCATTAACCATTAACAATCAACCACCAACAATTAACCATTAAACCATTAATATTTATGAGTAATTTAAATCCGAACAGGTTGAACCTGACGTATCTAGTGGCCGACATGACGCTGATGAAAAGTAATGCTAATGCTGTAATTGCAAAAATTCCGCTGGGAGCTACGCTTACTGATGAGGAGCGCGCCAGCGGCGGGGACATTAATGTAGACAACAAAATTTTTGT
>NZ_QUNI01000014.1:105519-141342 GCF_003385115.1 Flavobacterium aquicola | reverse complement strand
ATGATAATTCAAATTTCATTCTCGAATGAAAAAATGAGGGACTTTCAGTCCCTCGTAAAACAAACCTCTGCACTTTCAGTGCAGAGTGGTTTAGTTAATAAAAATCAAAAGGAGTGAAAAAATCTAAAATTCTGGTAATGATTTCAAATGGATTTTTAACCTTAATAAAACTCTAAAATAAGACTAGTTCATTGCTATTTTTTTTAACTTTGATGTAAAATGGACCACAATGGACTTACAAACCCAAAAAATAACGGATTCGATTAACGATCAAGTTATTGAGCATATTGATTTATTTGCTGAAATTAAAAAATGGGGTTAAAAAATTACTAAACCTATCACCTCAATTATTTAATTTTCTACTTTTTCAAATCCAAATGAATTTATCCTTAAAAAAAATCATTTCAACTCTGGATGCTAAAACAATTGACATTCAGGATACCCTTGAAATTGACACTATCTCCATCGACAGCCGTTCCCTGCAAAACAACGAGAAAACGCTCTTTTTTGCATTAGTCGGAACGAATCACGACGCCCATATTTATATAAAAGATTTAATTGCAAAAGGCGTTCGGAATTTTGTTGTAACCCATATTCCCGAAGGTCTAGAGGGAAAAGCCAATTTTTTGGTTGTCAAAAATACACTTGAGGCTTTACAACAAACGGCCTCTTATTACCGAAGTCTTTTTTCGTTCCCAATTATCGGAGTGACGGGGAGCAATGGTAAAACAATCGTGAAAGAATGGCTCAATTTTCTGTTGAGTCCCGACTATAATATCATCCGAAGCCCAAAAAGTTATAATTCACAGGTAGGTGTGCCATTGTCTGTGCTTGCCATAAATGAACAGCATAATTTGGGGATTTTTGAAGCAGGAATTTCGACGGTTTCAGAAATGGATAAACTCGAAAAAATCATTCAGCCAACCATTGGAATTTTGACCAATATCGGTTCTGCACACGATCAAGGTTTTGAAAATTTGGAAGAAAAAATCAAGGAGAAAATGTTGCTTTTCCAAAATTCCGAAGCATTGATTTATCAAAAAAACAGCAATGTTGAGCAACATATTCTTCCAAAAATGAAAGCTGTTTCTTGGTCTTTTATGGATACAACCGCTACGGTTTTTGTTTCCAAAAAAGAACACACTCACGACCATACACTTATTGAATATACCTATAAAGCGAATGTTTCGACCTTGCAAATTCCTTTTGTGGATGATGCTTCGGTCGAAAATGTGATTTCCTGTCTTTTGGTTTTACTGCATTTGGATTACGATGCCAAAACGATTCAAAACCGAATTGAATTATTGTTTCCGATGGAAATGCGTTTGAAGGTGAAAAAGGGAATCAATAACTGCAGTCTGATTGATGACAGTTACAGTTCCGATTTTCAGTCTTTGAAAATAGCATTGGATTTTCTCGAAAGCCAAAAACAGCATCAGAAGAAAACGGTAATTCTTTCGGATATTTTCCAAAGCGGATTGTCGAATGAAGAGTTGTATTCTAAAGTGGCAGAGCTGATAGTTTCCAATAATATTAACCGTTTTATAGGAATTGGAGAAACGGTTTCCACATTAAAAACAAAACTTGACAATGCCTTGTTTTTTAAAGACACCGATGAATTTTTACTACAGTTAGAAAATCTGAATTTTGAAAATGAAACCATTCTGATAAAAGGAGCTCGATCTTTTCAGTTTGAAGAAATCGTGTCGGCATTGGCGGAGAAAACACACGAAACGGTTCTTGAAATCAATCTGAATGCGATAAGCCATAACTTTAATTTCTTTAAGTCAAAACTGAAAACCGGCACCAAAATGATGGCAATGGTTAAAGCGTTTGGTTATGGAAGCGGAGGATTTGAAATTGCAAAACTGCTAGAACATCACAAAGTGGATTATTTAGGTGTGGCTTTCGCCGATGAAGGAATTTCGCTGAAAACGATGGGAATCAAATTGCCGATTATGGTTCTGAATCCCGAAAACACTAGCTTTCCGGCAATCATTCAACATCAGTTGGAACCTGAAATTTACAGTCTGAAAGGGCTGAATGCGTTCCTTAAAATAGCCGAACAGAAAAAATTAAAAGACTTTCCCATTCATATAAAAATGGATACAGGGATGCACCGTTTGGGTTTTGAATTAAATACAATTGATGATTTAATTTCGACTTTGAAAGGGAATCGAACCGTTAAAGTAAAAAGTATTCTGTCTCATTTGGCGACAAGTGATGATTTACAACACAAAGATTTCGTCGAATATCAAATTAATTTATTCGAGAAACTGTCTTCGAAGTTGATGAATGGATTAGGAATTACTCCTATTCGCCATATTTTGAACACTTCGGGTATCAGTAATTTTCCGGAGGCACAATATGATATGGTTCGTTTGGGAATTGGACTTTACGGTGTTTCGAATGATTCAGAAGAGCAAAAATATCTGGAAAACGTTGGGACTTTAAAATCCATTATTTCCCAAATCAGAACGATTCAATCGGGTGAAAGTGTGGGCTACGGCAGACGCTTTATGGCAAACGGAGAATCGAAAATTGCTACAATTCCCATTGGTTACGCCGATGGAATTGCAAGAAGCTGGGGAAATGGTATTGGTTTTATTACGATAAAAAACAAAAAAGCACCCATACTTGGAAGTGTCTGTATGGATATGCTGATGGTTGATGTAACCGAGATTGACTGCAAAGAAGGGGATTCAGTAGTGATTTTTGGCGAAAGCCCAACCGTGACTTATATGGCGGAACAATTGAAAACGATTCCGTATGAGATTCTTACCAGTATTTCCCAGCGTGTTAAGCGTGTTTTTTACAGGGAATAAGAATTATTTTTAAAATAAAATGACTATATTCGTTAGTGTTTTCACATTAAAAATAACCTAAAAACCAAAAAATTATGGGATTTTTCAAAGATTTCAAAGCTTCTTTAATGAAAGGAGACGTACTAAGTTTAGCTACTGCGGTTGTTATTGGTGGCGCTTTTGGCAAAATTGTTGGCTCTGCTGTTGATGATGTTATTATGCCTATCGTTGGTTTATTAACTGGTGGAATTGATTTTACTCAAAAATTCATCACTCTTGATGGTAATAGTTATGAAACTTTGGCAGCAGCAAAAACTGCAGGTGCAGCTGTAATAACTTATGGGAATTTGGTTCAGGCCATCATTAATTTTATAATTATCTCCTTCTTTATTTTTGTAGTTTTGAGAGCTGCGGAGAAGGCAAAAAAGAAAGAAGAGGTTGTTGTTGCAGCTCCAGCTGGTCCAACTCAAGAAGAATTGCTTACACAAATTAGGGATTTGCTTAAAAGTAAAGCCTAAGCTTCTAAGAAAAAATCTTTGAAACTTAGCTTCTCAGTAACTTTGCAACTCAGAAAACATACCGCTTACACTATATATTCTAACTAAACCACTCTATAAAAGGGTGGTTCTTTTTTTGTAAATGATTCTGAATTTCTAAGTTGATAGTATCAATAATTTTTCATAAAACATTCCAATAATCCGCAAGTTTGTCATTCCGACGAAGGAGGAATCTTCGCTTCGTATTCCGTAGTGTTGAGGACTTTGCTTGTCGAGCTACTTGTGAAGATTCCTCCTTCGGCGGAATGACAATATTGGGTATAGGCAGTGTGGATAGGCTTCTTTAGGGTCATTTTATATTACTTTTTAGAATAAAAATTGACAAAAATAAGATTATAGAATTCGTTTTTGATATAAGACAAAAGCTAGAACCTTTATTGAATTTTTAATTTTTTCTAATCTCTAAAAAAGCAGAAAAGTTGTCGTTAGCCCCGATTGCAGTGGAAATCCTCTTGTTCCGGGGTTCGGAACAAGAGATTGCAGCGAAAAGCGGGAGTATACTTGAAATGAAAGCAAATGTTCTGCTCCAAAAAGCTTAAAAACTTAGTATCTCAGCAACCTAGAATAATCACATTGTTTAATTTATAACAATTTGTTAATTTTTGTTAACCCCCTTGTTATCTTTTGAAGTTTACTTACTTTTGTACTTCAAAATAGAAATACACAATAAAAATATATAGAATGAAAATAGCAGTTGTAGGGGCTACCGGAATGGTTGGCGAAATCATGTTGAAAGTATTAGAAGAAAGAAATTTTCCATACACAGAATTAATACTTGTAGCTTCTGAAAGATCAGTTGGGAAAGTAATCGAATTCAAAGGGCAAAAACATACCGTGGTTGGATTGCAGACAGCAGTAGATATGAAAGCAGATATCGCTTTATTCTCTGCTGGCGGAGGAACATCATTGGAATGGGCTCCAAAATTTGCCGAAGCAGGAACTACAGTTATCGACAATTCATCTGCTTGGAGAATGGATCCGACTAAAAAATTGGTTGTTCCTGAAATCAACGCAAATCAATTGACAAAAGAAGATAAAATCATTGCAAATCCAAACTGCTCGACTATTCAAATGGTATTGGCTTTGGCACCTTTGCACAAAAAATACAATGTAAAACGTGTAATCGTTTCTACTTACCAATCTATTACTGGAACTGGTGTGAAAGCGGTACAGCAATTCGAAAATGAAGTTGCTGGAGTAAAAGGTGACATGGTTTACAAATACGAAATCAACCGTAACTGTATCCCTCAATGTGATGTTTTTGAAGATAACGGATACACAAAAGAAGAGATGAAATTGGTTAAAGAAACCAAAAAAATCTTAAGCGACGATTCTATCAAAGTAACGGCTACTGCGGTTCGTGTACCAGTTGTAGGCGGGCATAGCGAGGCGGTGAACGTGGAATTCAGCAATGATTTTGATGTAAACGACGTAAGAACTATTTTGAGCCAAACAGATGGTGTAACTGTTCAGGATAATTTGGACACTTTCACTTACCCAATGCCAAAATATGCTGAAGGTAAAAACGATGTTTTCGTAGGTCGTATCCGTCGTGACGAAAGCCAGGACAACACTTTGAATATGTGGATTGTTGCCGATAACTTGAGAAAAGGTGCAGCTACAAATACTATTCAGATTGCTGAATACTTAATTGCAGCAAAATTGGTTTAATCCAATTTCAGAATTAATAAATTAAGAAACTACAACTTTAATCGGTTGTAGTTTTTTTGTTTTATTACCTTTGCGGTGATGAAAAGAAAACAGCTCATACTTAATCTTTCGCTGGTTGCGGTGGTATTGTTCTCAATACTGTTTCAATCGCTGGATAGTATTGGGCATTTACAGGAAAAATTTTCCGAGAAAGCCTGTCATCACACTTACAATTCCAGTTCTGAATTCACGCACCAGCACCACAATTTTGATCATTGTTTTGTCTGCGAATTCGGCTTCAGCAGTTTCATAACGCCGGTAAATTACTCCAGCGCATTCTTTGCCAAAAACTGGAAAATTCCTTATTTCAATACAGTTTCCGAGTCTGTACACTCCTTTTCGGGCAGTCTGTATTCCCATCGTGGTCCCCCAAATTTATAATTACCGCTAAAATTATTTGAAGCGAAAGAATTGGCTTTATCGGCAATGATCGTTCCCGCTTTCCGTTGCAATTCCCGATCAAGAAAAAACTACGGCAAAAAAGCCTTGTTTTTCTAAATCGGGAGATTTCCACTGCAATCGGGGCTAAAGAGCCGGCATAGTGCATTTTTGGAATTATTGCCAAACATTATTAAAGGTTTTTGGCATAATCCGCAAATCCGCAATAAATAGAAATCTGCGCATATCCGTTTGATCTGCGTCATCCGTGTTCTATTGCGCAATCTGTAAATTTTTCAAATAAAAAGCACCACAAAGGTTAAGTCCAACAAGAGATTTAGTCAATAATTCAACCATTCACAAAACATTTTCAATCATTGCTTTCTTTTAAAAAGAACATTGATTGGAAAACAATATACATTATATGAAACGATATTTATTAGTCCTCTTTCTAGGGCTTACCACTTTTTTACAGGCACAAAACACCATAACCGGAAAAGTAACCGATACCAAAAATAATCCTTTAATTGGAGTTGTCGTTTATGCCACTGAGGCGCATAAATCAGCAAAAACAAATGAAAACGGAATATATACTTTAACCGAACTTCCAAACGGAGAGGAAACTTTGGTGTTTTCATACGTAGGTTTTGCGGTTCAAAACAAAAAGATTCAAAAAGTTCAAAATACGCAGACACTCGATATTGTAATGGACGAAAAGGCTTTTCAAATGGATGAGGTTATTGTCTCCACGCCTTTCTCCAAGTTACAGTCTCAAAACGTGATGAAAGTCGATCGCGAAAGCGTCAAATCGATGCAGGAAAAAGGAAGCGCCACTTTGATAGAAGGCTTGGCAACAATTCCCGGAGTTTCGCAGGTTTCTACGGGAACATCAATCGGGAAACCGGTAATCCGCGGATTGAGCGGTAACCGTGTTTTGGTTTATACTCAAGGAATTAGATTAGAGAATCAGCAGTTTGGCGACGAACACGGTTTGGGATTAAATGATGCCGGAGTGGAAAATGTTGAGGTTATAAAAGGTCCGGCATCTTTGCTTTACGGTTCGGATGCGCTGGGCGGGGTTCTGTTTTTTAATCCCGAAAAATTTGCTTTGGCAAATACTTTTCAAGGTGATTTTGGACAGCGAATGTTTTCAAATACTCTTGGAAGCAACACAACTCTGGGCTTGAAAGCTTCAACCGATAATTGGAAATATTTGATTCGTGGTGCTTACACCACCCAATCCGATTATAAAATTCCAGATGGGGACAGAGTGACCAACACCCGTTTTCAGGAAATGGATTTCAAAGCAGGAATCGGATACAGCAATGCGAAGTTTTCGAGTGTTTTTAGATACAATTACAATAATCTGGATTTAGGAATTCCCGAAGACGGAATCGCCGACCAAACCACTACCAAGAAAACGGCTTTCCCAAAACAAGGTGTTTCTAATAATTTATTCTCTTTGAACAATACTTTGTTTTTTAGTAACTCAAAATTAGATGTGAATTTAGGATTCATTCAAAATGACCGCAGCGAGTTTGAAGACAGTGATGTAGCGGTTTTGCATATGGTTTTAAACACATTCGATTATAATGTTAAATACTATTTGCCCAAAATTGGTAAAGTAGAGGCGATTGTTGGCGTTCAGGGAATGTCTCAAAACAATAAAAATCTGGGTGAAGAATATTTGATTCCAAATGCAACGACCAATGATTTTGGGATTTTTGCAACAGGAATTTATGGCTGGGGTTCTAATTCGGTGCAGGCAGGTATTCGATTTGATAACAGGCATTTAGTTTCTGATGAACATGGAATTGCTGCTGAAGAAGGATATTTTGAATCACTTGATAAAAAGTATGACAGTTTCAATGCTTCATTGGGATACAAAACGGATTTTGCTAAAGATTTGACTTTTCGATTAAATGCTGCAACAGGTTTTAGAGCACCGAATTTGGCGGAACTTTCGTCAAATGGTGTTCACGAAGGTACATTTCGTTATGAAATTGGAAATTCTAATTTAAAAACTGAACAAAACCTGCAGACCGATTTGGACTTGGAATACAAAAGCACTCACTTTGAATTTAGCGTAAGCGGTTTTTACAACCATATCAACGATTATATTTATTCGTCTCCAAGTGGTGTCGAAATCGATGGTTTTAAAGTATATGATTATATTCAGAACAATGCCAGTCTTTATGGTGGAGAAGCTGCACTTCACATTCACCCGCATCCATTGGATTGGTTACACATCGAAACCAGTTTTGAAACTGTAACTGGTAAATTACAGGATGGCGGTTACTTGCCTCAAATTCCGGCAAACAATTGGGATAACACTATAAAAACCGATTTTAAAATTGGTAAATGGCTTGAGGACAGTTTTGCGACTTTGAATGTTTCAACGACTTTGAGTCAGAAGAAAATTAGCGGTTTTGATATTCCTTCGGATGGCTACACTTTGCTCAATATGGGTTTTGGAGGAAAAGTAAATCTCGGTAAAACTACTTTTGACGTTAACCTGAATGGAAATAATCTGCTGAACAAAACTTATATTCCGCATTTGTCCCGATTAGCAACTTCGGGAATACCAAATTTGGGAAGGAATTTTGTCTTGGGAGTGGCGTTTAAATTCTAACTCAAAGCTTTGCATAATATCCTGTGATCTTTGTGTTTAAAAAAATAATCTCCAATGAAGAGTTCTCTTTATTGGGGATTATTTTTTGATTATTATTACCTGATTACATCTGTGAACTTAGGTTTTTATAACAAAACAGTTCCGTTGCTAAATTATTTAGAATGCCAAAATAATTATTTTGCACTTAATAAAAGTAACCATAATGAAAAGCGAAATATTACAATCTGAAATCATTTTAGAAAATGAAATAGTTTTATTGATTCCTTTCGAAAGTGAAAGAAATATCGAACTCAAATCAATTATTTATGATGATGAAATTTGGAAATACATGGGAATGTATGTTCGAAATGATGCTGATTTTAAAAATTATGTCAAAAGCACTTTAAAACAAAAGGCAGACGGAATATGTTATCCGTTTTTAATTATTGATAAAATTACAAATAAAGTTGCTGGAAGTACGAGATATGGATATTTAAATCATGCAAGTCAAAAATGCGAAATTGGATGGACATGGTACGGTAAAGATTTTCAGGGAACAGGATTAAATAAAGCCTGTAAGTATGAGTTGTTAAATTTTGGTTTTGAAAATATTCAATTTAGAAGAATTCAATTTAGTGCTGATCTTGAAAATGAAAAATCCCAAAGAGCAATAGAAAAATTGGGTGCTTTAAAAGAAGGTTTGTTTAGAAATAACTACATAGATTCTGAAGGGAAAAGCAAAGATGATGTTTATTACAGTATTATTTCAGAAGATTGGCAGGTTATTAAAGCCGAATATTTCCCAGAGTTTATAAAATAATGTTATAAAAAGAAGAACCCCAATAGCAATTGTGCCATTGGGGTTTTATTTTAATATTCTACTTTTCCGATCTGTCGCATAATCCGAACAATTTTTGTCTTTCGGTTGTTGATGTAGGATGAAGAACTGGTTGCTTTGTATTTTCTTGGATTGGGCAAAATAGCGGCGATTCCGGCGGCTTGCTGCATCGTTAAGCTCGATGCGTCTCTGCGATACCAATGCTCGGTTGCGGCATAAGCTCCGTATACTCCGTCACCCATTTCGATGCTGTTGAGGTATACTTCCATGATACGCTGTTTGCCCCAAATAAGTTCTATCAAAACGGTAAAATAAGCTTCCAGACCTTTACGCAGGTAGCTTCGGCCTTGCCAAAGAAAAACGTTTTTGGCAGTCTGTTGTGAAATGGTACTTCCGCCTCTTACTTTCCGGCCTCGTTCGTTGCTCTTGTATGCTTTTTGCATCGCAATAAAATCAAAACCATTATGAGTTAGAAAGGTTCCGTCTTCACTGGCAATTACTGCTTTTTGAAGGTTCATCGAAATTTTTTCAATAGGTTCCCAATTGTGGCTGAAATGATTTTCTTTGTCAGCAGCGTTATTCTCAAAATAACGGATTACCATCAACGGTGTAAATGGTACGGGCACAAATTTAAAAAGCACTACTGAAGCTATTGAAAGTCCAAAAAACCATAATAACGCTTTTAGTAAAAACCATTTTACTTTGGACATAAAGTTTCCCTGTTTTTTTTTAACGGGTTTCTTTGCTGCTGTTTTTTTGGGTGTTATTTTGGTTGCCATTTTTTATTCTAACTCTTCTTTTGATTTTGAACCAAAAGTAGTTTTTATTACGTTTATTTTTTAATGACTTTAAAAGTTTTTTTCTTGTCCTCATTTGTAACATTGATTAAGTACACGCCTGTTGTGTATTTTTTGAAATCAATGCTCACATTTGGTTTTGAAAATTTACTTTCAAAAATTGATTGTCCATTTGTACTGTAAACTTCAACTTTAGAAATCACCGAATTACTTTCGATGTTCAAAGTATTTTCGACAGGGTTTGGATAATATTTTAAATTTTCCAATTCATTTTCGGCAATGGATAAAGTTGCTGTAGGACTAAAAACAAGATTGTCCAGATAAGCGTTATCGCCATATTCTGATTTTCCTATGTGTTGCAAAGAAATGCGGATTTCGGTTCCTGCGTATGGAGTCAGATCATATTTTAGGGTTGCAAATTCATCTGCATCATTCGAAATTGGCTGAACTTCATTTCCTATAATTTTGCCATTTATGAGAACTCTAAATATGGATTCATTGCTATTTTGATTATAGGTTTGTTTGAGGTCAAATTGCATAAATAGGGTTTGTGCATTTCGGGCATCTACTTTCATATTCAATTTTGTTATGAACTCCGGATTGGCTTCCCAAACATTTGAGGCATCTGATGATAATTTTGAAGTTTTTTTGTTCAATTGTGAAGCGGTACTTTTCCAATTTCCTGAATTATTGCTTCCATTCATAGCAATTAGATTGTTTGCGTCGTTTGAAGGATCCAGAGATACTATTATCGAACTTTGATTGGTGCTTTCCAAAATTAGTGTTTCATCTAATGGAGTTTCAAAGTCATATTTTATATTCGCAGTTTTTCCATTTATGGTTGAAGTATAACCTTCTTCCAATTTTAAATTGTCAATTAATGCGTTTGCTGAACCCGAGTAGGTAGCCATTATCTGGTAACTATAGTCACCTGTTACAAGGGGAGTGTAATAAAAAACAAGATCTCTATATCCATATTCAGTCAAATATCCATCTCGGGATGGTCTTGATTCAATATTATATTCGTTTTGGCCTCTGCCAATTGCCAGGCTTATCCCTATCGCTGCATATTCATATGCTTTAACAGCTTTCATGCTAAACTTATAAGTTGTTCCCGCTACTAAATGAAACATCGGACTAAAGAAGCTAGGATAGGAACCGTTCATGTGGATAAATGTATTATCATCAAAGCCTGTTAAAAATTCATTATAATTAAAATAGGATGAATAATTTTTCACTTGATCTTTTTCCAAGGAGTATTCTCCATTAGAATGTTTGAAACAGCTTGGCAGCATGTTTTGTCCATATGCGCTCAGGTTGCTAAAATTCTCTGACCACGGCAAGGTTTGTATCTCACAAGTTGTGTCTATTTTTTTTGGACCAACAAGGATTGAGTTTCCTGATCCGCAGGTGGTTTTAAAATAGAAATCATAGTTGGTTGATTCGGATAGGTCTGAAATGGTTATTTCGTTTTGGTTAGTGTTTACTTTAGTCCCATTTCCAGCAGCGAAACCTCTAATTCCATATTCTATTTCAACATTTTGCGGTGATTGATTTCCTGATGTCCAATTAATATGAACTGAATTGTTATTTATGTTTGAAAAAACAATATCTATTGGCTCATAGCATGCTAATGTTTGGTCATAATAAAAATCATCAATTAAAATTGTATTAGTACTTCGATATTCATTTGGCTCGCTTTCAATCTTAAATGCTATCTGCTTATTGGATCCTTTATATTCTGAAAAATCAATATTATATTGTTTTCCGTATTGTGGTGTTTTTTTTATCTCATCAAAAGAAATAGATTGGTACGGTTCAAAAGTTGAAAGATCTAAAGGATTCTTTATTGTTCCGATAATTAAATTACCTGATTTAGTATATGGTGATAATCGGTTATAAATCCAGAATTTTATTTTTTTAGAATTATCGAAGTCTGATAAATAAGGAGTTATTAAATATGCAGTACCTGATTCGTCTTGTAATAAATAAACATTTGGAGCACTGTTTATATTGGTCAGACTAAATTCATCAATACGGGAAAATTGATGGTTATTATAAGTCCAGCAAAAATCAATGACATCGCCATAATTATTTTTATAAGAGTCAAAATTTTCTACAAAAGGTGCTGTTTTAGAACATGCGATTCTAAAGGTATATCTGTCACTCCAATCGCTCGCTATATTTGCTTCACAATAAGTACGAACCCTGTAATCGTATGAATTCTCAACTAATCCGGTTAAATTAAACGGATTTGTTTTTACGGTTATTAAAGTACCTGTTCCTTCTGTAAATCCTTTTGGTCCATATTCGATTTCCCAGCTTTCAGATTGTTTTTGGCTGTTGTTGTCTTTCCAGTCCAAGGAAACACTATCAGTTCCTGATTGGCTTGCTCCTAATTGAGCTGGTCGTGGGCAATCGTTTTGCGTATATTCAAAATCATCGATATATAATCTTATTAAACGAGCATTGTTTTTGCCTTGTTTTATGCCGACATATTTATCCGTACCGTAATAATTTGAAAAATCAATTTCATATTTCACCCATTTCCCTATATTTCCGGCAGGAATTGCAATTGTTCTATAAGAAGTGAAAGTTGTATAATCCTCCGGATCCGAGAGAGTTCCTATAACAAATTCTACAGCGGTATTGCTGTCTTCTTTTGGCGAAAGCATCCAAAAACTAAATCTTTTATAATTATCGAAATCTTTCAATCTTGGTGAAACAAGAACTACTCTGTCTGTTTTTTCTCCCACGCCAGAAGGATACGGTGCATCTAGCTGATTTAGCATATATACCGAATGCGAACCACTCTTTGCTGGTTGAGCAGTCATTGTTATAAACTGATTTTTATCCCAATATCTTTGTTCAATATTAGGCACAATTCTAGTCCAGCAGCCAGTTTTTTCAAAAGAGACATTTTCAAAATCATCACTATATCCCACAGTTATCCCTGAACATTTGGTTCTAAAATAGCCTCTATCAGACCAGCCACTATAATCATTGTCACATTTAGAACGAACATAAAAATCATATACCGTATCGTCTAAAACAGATTCAGTAATTTTAAAAGGGAATGAGGTTGCATTTACAATAGTTCCGGTTCCATGCGCAAATCCTTTCGGACCAAATTCTATCTGCCATTCTGCTGCTGGCTTGTAATTGTCCCAAGTAACAGTCGCAAAATCAATACCAGAACTAAGAACTCTAGGATTTATAGGTTCTATGCACAATGGCGAATTTTCATAAACAAAATCATCTATGCAAAAAATTGATTTGGACGATTCATTTTGTTTTAGAGCGATATAATGATGGTTATTGCTTTTTAGATAATTGTCCAGATAAATAGTATGTTCTTTCCAAATATCTAATTTATTTGGATTGTCAATCTCATTCATTTCTGATGCTGAAATTGTTTTCAAGGGAATGAAAGTAGTGGCATCCTTTGGGTCAGACATCGTTCCTATAGTCAGGGAATTGTTATTATAAGTCTGGCTTGAACTATAAGCAAGGAGACTGAATCTAATTCTCTTAGTGGCTTCTAAATTTGCAATGTAAGGAGTTATCAAAAATGATTTTTGACCAGAATCACCATACGAATTCATAATAATCATTTGTGAACCCGTTTTAGGCAATGGTTTTAAACTCCAGTCAACGTTTTTATCTTTTGTTATTATAGCATAATTAGTATTAGTACTCCAGCAGGGATCTATATAATCGCCTCCTTCAAAAGAGGTTGTATAAGTTCCCGAAAAATCATTACAGACGGTTTTAAAACTTATAGTCCGAGTCCAATTCGAATATAAATCATCAACGCAGTTTGCCCGTAATTTTACTTCGTAGTCACTGTTTCCTGTCAAATTATTTATGACAAATGGACTGCTTTGAATATTGAACGTTTCAGTGGTTTGTGTAAAAAGATTTTTTAAACTAACCTGAAAATTAGTTTGGTTTGGAGAATCAAAACTTATCTGAGCTGAATTTTCCTGAACATTTGTAACTGCAAAATTAGATTGGTCATAACAATTAGAAGCTTCCTCATAACTGATATCATCAATATAAACTTCGGCATCGCCAATATAGTTGTATGATTTATTTTTGAATTTGAAAACAATGTAATTATCATTTCCTTTATAATTATTAAAATAAATAGTTCTTTGTTCCCAATTTGCTGTAGCTGGTCTTTCAACCTCAGATAATAAATGAAAAGTGCTTGGGTCGTTTGGATCTGTCATTGTCCCTACAAGTAACTCTTCATTGGAATCGTAATTATAAACCCAAAAGCGTATCTTTCTTTCGGTTGCTAAATCTTTAAATTTTGGCGAAACAAAGGCAATATGACCGTTAGCACTTTTGTCTAAATTGGTCATAATTATTGAAGAACCTGGATTATCTCCATGATTATAATTTTCTGTCAATGCTATATAAGCCTCATTTTTAGGGTTGCTGTATAATAGACCTTTCCACTCTAAATCTTTTTCGTTTGTATTATTAAAATTAATGGCGTAGCCCAAAGAATAATAATTGTCGTTTGTGGCAAATACTGTTTGAGTCTGCGACCAATCAGTCCATGTAATGGTACTGCCGTTAAAATGATTTTCTCTTATCCTGAAGACATATTTTTTTAACGGATTTAATGTAAAACGGTAAAAATCCCATCCGGAAACCTTTACAGAAGTTCCTTGCCCAGGCAGAAATCCTTCCGGGCCGTATTCAAATTCCCATTCAGCAGTAGTATAAACACTGTAATTAAGATATTCAATCATAGCCTCACCTGTTAATGAAACTGTAATTTCAAAATCTAAATTAGCGGTAATGGGTTTTGTCTTGCTGGCGGCGTTTGAAAAAAGTAAGTTGAAAAAAGAAAAAATAATTACTAAAGTAGTTTTCTGCATGTTTGGAGAGTGTTTTTTTATTGGTAGTTTTATACTAAATCTGCTAATTCGGTTCCTATTAAACTGCCTATTGCTACTCCCATTCCGCCTAATCGAACGCCACAGCAGACGTTTTCGGAAAGTTGGGTAACTATTGGCTTTTTGCTGTTGCCAATGCCCATAATACCACTCCAGCGGTGTTCAACCTGAACATTGTAATCAGGTAAAATTACTACTTTTAATAAGTATTCCAATTTTTCTTGCACTATTTTTGTTTGACCAAATTCGGTAGTGGTTTCGGCATCAAAATCCAGATTTCTGCCTCCTCCAAGCAATATTCTATCACCAATATTTCTAAAATAATAATAGCCTCTGTCCAAATGGAAAGTTCCTTTTATATCAAGATTTGGAATAGGTTCTGTGATTAGAACTTGTGCTCTTGCTGGTTTTACTCCTCCTTTTGTTAGTTCATTAGCAAAACCATTGGTGGCAAATAATAGTTTTTTGGTAGTGAAGCTAAAATCGTTTAGCGCTACTTCTACACTATTCTCCTTGTCCAAAAAGGAGGTCACGGTTTGCTGGTTCAGAATTAAAATATCCTCTGAAATTGCTTTTTTCAGCAAAGCCTGCATCATATTTCCAGTGTCGATTTGACCTTCAAAGGGATTGAAAATTAAATATTCGTGGATGTTTCCAAAACCAAAACGATCTACTTCTTTGGCAAAAACATCTGCTTTAAAAAGGGGTTTTAAAATCTCGTTTATGAAAGATAATTTATTGGAACATTCTGAAAAACTGCTTTCATCGTTTTTCAAAAACAACTCATAACCGCCATAAGGCTTGAAGTCAATCACTTTGTCACCAAGATTTTTTCTTAATAACTGCAGTCCATTCCATCTTTTTTGAATAAGCTGAATTACTTCTTCTTCGGTATGTGATTTTAAATCGTCTATGATTTCTGAAATACTTCCAAAACAGGCAAACCCTGCATTTTTAGTACTGGCACCTTGCGGAAGCATTCCTTTTTCGAGTATTAATATTTTACTGGCTGGATACTTTTCGCGCAAGCGCAATGCGGTATGAAGCCCGACAATACCGCTTCCCACAATAGTAAAATCTACGTTAGTAAACCAATTCTTTATTTCCCAATAGCTTAACTGCATTTTCCTTTTTTTTATAAAATTAAATCTTTTTTTTAGTTTTTGAATTGTTTCTATCGAATATCACCCGAAGAGAATGTCCTTTGAAATGTGTAATTATTTCAAATGAGACACGATTTGGCATTATAATTGAGAAGTAAATGATAGTAATATAAATAAGATTTTTTCATTTGATGAAATCTGGAAAATAAATTAAAATACTTTGTTATGTTTGAAAATGTTGATGAGCTCATAGAAGTTAATATGAAGCTATTGTATGCATCGAAATCCCAATATATGATGCGGATAAATTTCAAGGATGAATATGGTTTTAATCTGAAAAATTCCAAGGCCTTTGCAGATATTTTAGTTAAAAAAGGAATTATTTTATTAGAAAGCAGTCAAGGTTTTCGATGTGATTTGACAGATTTAGGAAGACAAATTTATATCAATGGGGGATGGATCAAGTATATGCGGACCTCTGAACCATTTTCAGCAATCAATTCTGAGATTACGATAGATTCTCAAGTAAAAAAAAATAAAAAATCACTTTTTAAAAAGATAATGATTGCAAGCATAATCATATTAGTATTGTGCTTTTTTATCACCCTTATTACTGTTGAAATATTTCATAAACAGTAATTTTTTACTTCCTTTTTTAGCATTAAATTGTTTCATTTCTTTTAGGTTTTTTTTAAGTATAGCCATTTGTTTAAATTGATAATTATATTGCTATATTTGAAAACTGAACATATATTTTCAATAATTATGAAAAGAATACTCTTTTTAATGCTAACAATGATGAGTTTGACAGCAAGTGCACAAAATGTAATGACTCCAGAATTGCTCTGGAAATTAGGACGAATTTCTCCGTTGGGAATATCAAAAGACGGCAAGAATGCTGTCTATAAAGTATCGACTCCTTCAGTCGATGAAAACAAATCGAGTTCGAAGTATTATACCGTCGCTATTAATGGCGGAACAGATGTAGAAATTAAGGATACCAAAGAGGTTTTGGCTGATAAAAATACCTCTCCAGATGGAAAATTTATTGTTTACAGTGAGGAAGTAAAAATTGATAAAGTATTAGGGAAAGACTTTTATCCTGAGCTAGATAAATCCAATGTTCAAATCTATAACGGCTTAGATTACCGCCACTGGGATACTTGGAACGAGGGGAAATTTAACCACGTTTTTTACAAAGAAAATAAAGAAGGTGCTGTAGGAATTGATATTCTAAAGGGAGAAAATTTCGACAGTCCGCAAAAACCTTTTGGCGGTGATGAAGATTATATCTGGTCGCCGGACAGCAAAAGCATTGTATATGTGTGCAAGAAAAAAGCAGGAACTGAATATGCTCTTTCTACAGACACCAATATATATGAGTACAACTTAGAATCTGGAAAAACAGTTAACAGATCCGAAGGAAATGCAGGTTATGACACTGCCCCACAATTTTCTCCTGCTGGAGATTTGACTTGGTTACAAATGAAACGTGACGGATATGAATCAGATAAAAACGATTTAATTGTTAGTTTCAAAGGCATGAAAATGAATCTGACTGCCAATTGGGACGGAACTGTAGACAGTTTTATATGGAGCCAGGATGGTAGAAAAATTTACTTTATCGCACCAATAGACGGCACAAAACAATTATTTGAAGTGAATTTCCCTGGAATGACTAAAATTGCAGTTCAGGTTCACCAAATTACAAATGGTGATTTTGATGTAAGTGATTTGGTAGGTTTTTCAGGAGATAATATCATAGTTGCGAGAACGGATATGAATCACGCAGCAGAATTATTCTCCTATAATTTGAAGAAAAATACTTGGAAACAGCTGACTAATGTTAATACAGCGACTTATTCATCATTGGCATTAAGTAAAACTGAAAGACGCTACGTAACAACAACTGATGGAAAAAAAATGCTGGTTTGGGTAATTCTGCCTCCTAATTTTGATGCTACTAAAAAATATCCAACACTGTTATTTTGCCAGGGAGGACCGCAATCACCGCTTACACAATCGTATTCTTTCCGTTGGAATTTCCAATTAATGGCTGCGAACGGATATGTAGTTGTAGCACCAAACCGTCGCGGTATGCAGGGTCATGGAGTAGAATGGAATGAAAAGATCAGTAAAGATTGGGGTGGACAGGTAATGGACGACTATCTTTCGGCTATTGATGATGTAGCCAAAGAAAGTTATGTTGATAAAACACGTTTGGGCTGTGTTGGTGCAAGTTACGGAGGATATTCTGTGTTTTATTTAGCGGGAATTCATAACAACAGATTTAAAACATTTATTGCCCACGACGGAGTTTTCAACACGCAGAGTATGTTCGGGACTACCGAGGAAGTTTTCTTCAACAATTGGGATTTTGGCGGTGCATACTGGGAGAAGGACAATGCGGTTGCACAAAAAGCCTATAATCAGTTCAATCCTATCAATTATGTTCAAAACTGGAACACGCCTATTTTGATTATTCAGGGAGGAATTGATTTTAGAGTGCCAATCGGGCAAGGGCAAGAAGCTTTTCAGGCCGCTCAAATAAGAGGAATTAAAAGCAGATTCCTTTATTTCCCAGAAGAAAACCATTGGGTGCTGCATCCTCAAAACGCTCAGATCTGGCAGAAAGAATTTTACAAGTGGCTTAAAGAAACCTTGTAAATCTCAAAGCAAATGATATTTTTGTAACAATATTTCGTTTTTTGTTACATATTAAAAAATCTTAACCTATTTGAAAATGTATAAATTATCAATCAAACCGTTTTTTATTGTAACAGCTTTAGTTGTTGGAATGCACACGATGACTGCTCAAGACGGGTTGGTCAACTCATTGAAGGTAAATGCCAGTGCAAAAAGTGCCGAAAGCTTTCAATTTACAGATGTAATCAACTTAGAAAACACTTCGGTAAAAAATCAAGGTTCATCAGGAACCTGCTGGAGTTATTCTACCAATTCTTTTTTAGAATCAGAAATGATCAGAATTGGAAAACAGCCGGTAGAATTGTCTCAGGTTTTCTCTGCTCGTAATGCTTATGTCGAAAAAGGTAAAAACTACGTGCGCATGCATGGAGCCGTAACCTTGGGTGATGGAGGAGAATTGCATGATGTAATTAATATGTACAAAAAATACGGAGCAGTTCCTCAATCCGTTTACACCGGTTTAAACTATGGAACTTCCAAAAATAAGTTTGCCGAAATGGCTTCATTGTCAGAAGCAGTATTGACCGCAGTTGTCAAAAATCCAAACGGAGAACTTACTCCAAACTGGGAAAAAGCATACGCAGCAGTAATTGATTCTTATTTAGGGCAGGTGCCGGAAAACTTCACTTATAAAGGTAAAAGTTATACGCCTCAAACATTTGCTAAAGAAGTGGTAGGAATAAATCCTGACGAATATGTAGAATTTGCTTCATATGCCGATAAGCCCTATTATTCCAAAACCATGATGATGGTGCCAGACAACTGGTCCTTTGATTTGGCATACAATATTAAAATGAATGATATGACCAACATCATTGACAATGCTTTGAAAAACGGCTACACAGTTGCCTGGGCATCAGATGTAAGCGAGAAAAGCTTCAGCTGGAAAAACGGTGTGGCATACGTTCCAACTAAAAAGTTTGACGAAATGACTGCCGAAGAAAAAGAAAACATGTTCAACGGACCAAAGCAGGAACTAGAAATAACCGAAGAAATTCGCCAGAAAGCATTCGATAATTACCAGACTACTGACGATCACGCAATGCACATCGTTGGAATTGCAAAAGATCAAATGGGCAAGGAATATTATATCGTAAAAAATTCTTGGGGAACTACAAATGATTACAAAGGGTATTTGTATGTAAGCAAGAATTTTGTGAAATACAAAACCACTTCATTTATGGTCAATAAAGGAGGAATTCCAACAGATATCGTTAAGAAAATTGGTGCTTAAATTGCATTAGCAAATACTAAACAAGCCGCTTCAGATTTATGAAGCGGCTTGTTTTTTTAATTTTATTATTTATTTTTAGAAGCAGAAAGATTTGGTATTTTTATAAAGATAGTTCCCGCTATTCGCTGCAATCTTTTTATTTTTAAAGGAAAAATAAAAAGGATTTCCACTTCTATCGGGGCTAACGACAGGCATAGTGCTTCCTTGTTAAGATTTGGAATTTTTATCCAAGGACTAAAACTCACAAAACAGCGTTATATAATTTATGGAGATCAAAAAAAGTTATACGCCCATTAAAGTACTTTTAGGTTACCTTGCATTGCTGGCATTAGTTCTCACTGTAGGCTGGGTTTTATATTCTGAAAATGTTGTCTACAACAAGCTGGAAGATACAATTGCTTTCGAAAAAACTAAGATTTTAAAAGTAAGCAAACTTTTCTCGAATATTTATAAAACCGAAAGTTTAGCCCGAAAAACAATTCAGACCAATTCTCAGAAAGATTTTAAAAGTTATCTAGTTGAAACAGATTCACTAAAATCTCGGATTGATACACTCAAACAAATTGTTACTACGCAATACCAAAAAACTTTATTGGATAGTGTAACCTATTTACTGTCTGAGAAAACTAAAAATATCCGTCAATTAAAAGCTATAAAAAACAAAGCCGAAGATGAAGTTTCGGTAGATAATGCCATTAATGAAATCACCAGAATGGAGTCCAAACTTCGAAAACTGGTACTCAAGGATTTTGCCAAAAATCCAGAACAATTAGGAACTTATCAGCGAAATGTACTTCGGAAATATGTTGATTATCTTAACCAAAATATTCCCGACGACAGCACAAACACACTCAGCAAAAAAGCTTCTGATTCGATTTTGGCCCATTCAAAAAAACTTTTAACCACAGTAAAACAGAAGGCTGAAAAGAAAAAAGAATCATTAAATTTTGAAGAAAATAAACTTCTTAAAAATGAAATTGCCATCTCCGAACAGCTTCGAAAAGTACTTCGAATCATTGAACGTGAAATCATTATTAACTCAATAAAAAACAATACACTTAAAGAAAAATCACTAAAAAAAGTCAATGAAGTTGTAATGACATCGGCAATAATTGGTTTGGTGCTGACATTGATTTTTTCAATTTTGATTGTTAGCGATTATTCGAAATCTCAACTGTATAAAAAACAGCTGGAAATTGCCAATTTCAAAACAAAAAATTTGCTGAAAAGTCGTGAACAGCTTATATCGACCGTCAGCCACGATTTAAAAACACCATTGAGTACCATTGTTGGATACACAGAACTTTTAGGCAATTCAGAGGTCAATACTAAACAGTCGTATTTCGTGAAGAACATCAAAAACTCTTCCGAATATATCACACAATTGGTTCAGGATTTATTGGATTTTTCTCAAATTGAAGCTGGAAAAATTACAATTGAAAAAGTGCCTTTTTTGTTACCCGAAGTTATTGATGAGGTTGCCAAAAGTATTCAGACCGTTTATAAGCAAAAAAGCATTAATCTTACTGTTCATGTTGATGAGAAGCTGAATAAAAACATCGTAGGTGATCCTTTCCGGCTAAAACAGATTTTGAGTAATATTATAGGAAATGCTTACAAATTTACAGATGAAGGATATATTAAAATCAGCGCTTTTCCAACTTCTGACAACTCTGCTTTTGCCATTTCAGTAGAAGATTCGGGAATTGGAATTGAAAAGGGAAATCAAAAGCTGGTTTTCGAAGAATTTGCTCAGGCCAATGAAAATATAGAAAAAAAATACGGAGGAACTGGTTTAGGATTAGCTATCTGTCAAAAGATCATCACTATTTTGGGAGGCAGTTTGAAACTGGAAAGTGAATTTGGTAAAGGAAGTACTTTTATAATTGAACTTCCATTGCAGTTTGATACTAGTTTAAACGATGTTACCAAGATCGAAAAGTCAGTCTCTCTAGATACTAAAAAATATACTTTTATTGTAGTTGATGATGACAGTAATCTGCTGCATTTAACCAGCACTGTTTTAGAACAGGAAAATCATAAGGTCTTATCTTTTGACAATGCTGAAAAAGCTTTGAAAACAATAGAAAATACCAATTTTGATTTTATAATTACCGATATCCAAATGCCTGTGATGGATGGTTTTTTGTTCATTGAAAAATTAAAAAGTACCAATAATTCAGCATACAATAACCAGCCAATAATTGCATTGACAGGCCGTACAGATTTGGATTATTCCATTTTTATCGAAGCTGGTTTTACAACTGTGATTAAAAAACCGTATTCTCCAAAGGTATTACTGGAAACAATTCAGAATATTGTAGAAAACAAAGAGTTTCCTGCAATTGAAATCGATAAACCTGAAGAAATTATTGATGTAAAGCCATATTCATTAAAAACATTAAAACAGTTTTTAGGAAATGATAATGAAGGCTTATCTGTTTTTTTAAATCAGTTTATAGAAAGTACTAAAAAAAATATGGTTTATTTAGAAAATGCTATTAACGAAAAAAATACATCCGAAATTAATGCTGTTTCCCATAGAATTGCACCAATGTTTCGGCAGATTGAAGCCCATCAAATAGGAGAAATTCTAAAATCATTGGAGGAAAATAATTTGGAGAACTTTGATTTGGAAAGCCTTTTTGATTCTCTAAAAGTAAATATTGATGTGCTTTTTACAGCTTTAAATAAAGAAATTGTTTAGTCTATTTTATAATGCTTCAATTTATTATAAAGCGTTTTTCTTGTAATTTTAAGCAATTTTGCTGCTTCTGATTTGTTGTTCTGCGTCCTTGATAATGCCTGAATGATGGCTTCTCGTTCATTTTCTGATAATGAAAAAGTTTCATTGGACTGCTGCTGTTTTTGTACGTGAAAAAATTCTGCTGGTAAAACATCACTTTCAATATAATCGCTCCGCGTTAAAAGAGTTGCCCGTTTTACACAATTTTGCAGTTCCCGCAGATTGCCCGGCCAATTGTATTTTTGAAAAATAGCAATTACTTCTGGAGAAAATCCAATAACTTCTTTATTCAGCTGATGATTCGCTTTTTCAAGAAAATAATCAGCAAAAATCATTAAATCTTCGCCTCTGTCTGTCAGCGAAGGCGATAGGATGGAAAACTCATTAATTCTATGATATAAATCTTCTCTGAAATCACCGTTTTTGACCGCTTCACGCAAATCTTCATTGGTAGCAGTAATGATTCGGATATCAACATTAATTTCTTTATTGCTGCCAACAGGTTTTATTTTTCGTTCCTGCAGTGCCCTCAACAATTGTATCTGATTTTCGTACGAAAGATTTCCAATTTCGTCCAAGAAAAGTGTTCCTCCGTTTGCAGCTTCAAAATAGCCTATCTTATCACTGATTGCTCCAGTAAATGATCCTTTTAAATGACCAAAAAACTCGCTTGCTGCTAATTCTTTTGGAATCGCGCCACAATCAACAGCAATGAAATTGCTGTTTTTTCTATTGCTTTGCTGGTGGATGCTTTTGGCAATGATTTCTTTTCCTGTGCCACTTTCTCCAATAATTAAAACCGACATGTCTGTTGGGCTCACTAATTGTATATGATCCAATAATTTTTTTGAAGCCACCGAAATTCCTTTTACAAATTCGTTATTGAATTCCTTTGGTTTTTTATCAATTATCTTTTCTTTGGAAGGACTTGTTTCTTGAGGAATCTGCATTGCATTTGTAATTACCAATAAAACCTCGTCTGGATTAAATGGTTTTGAAATGTAGTCAGCAGCGCCGTTTTTGATAGCTTTCACTGCAGTATTAACATCCGAATATCCAGTCATAAGAATAATTGGTGTATCTGGATTTGAATTTTTAAATTCGGTCATGAGCCCAATGCCGTCAGAATCTGGCAGCCGGATGTCCATCAGAATCAAATTAAAGAACTCTTTTTTGACAGCCAATCTGGCTTCGGCTGCAGAAAAAGCAATAGACACTTGGTATTCTTTCTTTATTAGAAATTTCTCCAATAATTTGCAGAATGAAATATCATCTTCTATGAGTAATATCTTTGACATTTGTTTTTAACAGCTATTCCGCTAAAATAATATTAATAAACTTGTATTTTCATAATATTATGCAAAAAAAAGAGACTGTTATAAATAACAATCTCTTTTCAATCAAAAACATAAATCTAATTCCCCCAAGTATTATTTTACCAGTTGCCATCAACATCTGTAAAAACAGTAGCTTTCTGGTTTCCGACTGATAATTCTAGTTTGTACTCTTTTTTCTCATTCACATAAGCTTTGACTAGCTTTGCGCCGGAGTATTCTGTTTCTAGAGCAGCTTTCACTGTCACAGGAACTTTATCTAAGCTAACTTCAATAAATTCGGACTTTATATTTGATTCAACTCCCTCATTTTCAAAAATGGAATAAATTGATACAGTTCCTAAAATAATAACTGAAGTTAGAATTAGAATCTTTATTATATTACTATTATTTTTTAATAATGTTACCTGAGGCATCTGTAAATACAGTAAACTTTTTATCGTCTTTTGCAATTTCCAGTTTGTACTCGTTCTTTTCGTTTTTGTACGCCTTTTCTAATTTGGTTCCTGGAAAAGATTTTTCAATCGTTGATTTAACGGCGGCAGGAATTGCATCCGAACTTACTTCAGTAAATTCTTCTTGAGCGTTTACAGACTGATTAATAAGAACTTGCTGAGTAGTAGTATTGACTGCATGTACAGAGATAGCTCCTAAAATTATTGTTGCGAATAAGATTAACTTTTTCATATTATATGTTTTTTATTATTTTTTGATCCAGGTTCCATCAGCATTCGCATATAGAGAGCCTACTTTGTCACCAACGGTAACATCTAATTTATATTCTGATTTTGCATTTTTATATGCTTTAGAAAGAACTCCGTCTGGATATGCTTTTTTAAGGGCATCAGTTATAGCAGATGGAACTTCTTCTAATTTAATTTCAGTATATTCATCTTGAACTGAAATTGTTTTTACAATTGTATTTGAAACTGGAGAAGTTGTGGCAAATGAAGTTAAACTTCCCAAAACTATTGCGGCTGATAAAAATAAATTTTTCATAATGATTGTATTTAATTGTTGATTTATTAGTTTTTAAAGAGGACAGGATTATTTTTTAATCCAGGTTCCATCAGCATTTGCATAAAGAGAACCTACTTTGTCACCAACTGTAACTTCTAATTTATATTCTGATTTTGCATTTTTATATGCTTTAGAAAGAACTCCTTCTGGATATGCTTTTTTAAGAGCATCTGTTACTGCAGTTGGAACTTCTTCCAATTTTATTTCAGTATATTCATCTTCAACTGAAATTGTTTTTACTATTGTGTTTGAAACTGCAGAAGTTGCAGCAAATGAAGTTAAACTTCCCAAAACGATGGTGGCTGATAAAAATAAATTTTTCATAATGATTGTATTTAGTATTGTTTATTAATATTAATTAAAGAAAGACGGCGAGATTATTTTTTAATCCAAGATCCGTCTGCATTTGCAAAAAGACTCTCTGTTTTTCCGCCTGCTGTAATGTCTAATTTGTATTCTGATTTTTCGTTTTTGTATGCTTTAATAATTACTGCATCTGGCTGTGCTTTCTTCAGAGATTCACTAATAGCTGATGGAAGTTCTGCTATTTTAATTTCAGTGTATTCATCTCCAATATAAATGCTTTTTACAACAGTATTAGATATTGCAGAAGTTGAAGCAAACGAGGTTAAACTTCCCAAAACGATGGCGGCAGATAGAAATAAGTTTTTCATAATGTATTATATTTAATTATTAAGTTGTTTACACTTTAGATAATGAAAATAGTATGCCAAAAGGGAAAAGGAATATGTCAAAGCGCATAAACTACTGTATTTAAAGAAGTTTGATGGTGTTACGCTAAAATTGAAAAGTAAAAAAGTGTGTAATTTGGTGGATAGGTGTGTAAAAAGTATACACAATAACTGTTTACCAAGGATAAAATTTAAAAAAGAAAACCCAGCAGTTTTTTTATCTGCTGGGTTTTTGTGTAAAAAAAAAGGCTGTCTAAAAATGACAGCCTCTTAAAATTATTCTATTGGATTCATTTTAAAATCATCCATAAATGCAGTGGTATAATCTCCTGCAATATATCTTGCATCATCCATTAATTGTCTGTGGAATGGAATAGTCGTTTTAATTCCTTCGATTACGAATTCATCTAAAGCTCTTCTCATTTTACTAATAGCTTCTTCACGAGTTTGGGCTGTAGTAATTAGTTTAGCAATCATTGAATCATAGTTTGGCGGAATTGTATATCCTGAATAGACATGAGTGTCTAAACGTACTCCGTGCCCTCCTGGCATATGTAATGTAGTGATTTTACCTGGAGATGGTCTAAAGTCGTTATACGGATCTTCAGCATTGATACGGCATTCAATAGCATGTAATTGTGGCATGTAATTTCTTCCTGAAATTGGCACACCGGCAGCTACTAGAATCTGCTCGCGGATCAAGTCATAATCTACTACCTGTTCCGTAATTGGGTGTTCTACCTGAATACGGGTATTCATTTCCATGAAATAAAAGTTTCTGTGTTTGTCGACCAAAAACTCAACAGTCCCAGCACCTTCGTATTTTATATATTCTGCTGCTTTTACAGCCGCTTCTCCCATTTTATTACGCAATTCGTCGGTCATAAATGGAGAAGGAGTTTCTTCGGTCAATTTTTGGTGACGGCGCTGCACAGAACAGTCTCTTTCAGAAAGGTGACAAGCTTTACCGTATGAATCACCAACAACTTGAATTTCGATATGGCGAGGCTCTTCAATTAATTTTTCAAGATACATTCCGTCATTTCCAAAAGCAGCAGCTGATTCTTGACGAGCTCCTTCCCAGGCTTTTAATAAATCTTCAGGGGCCCATACAGCTCTCATTCCTTTTCCGCCACCACCAGCAGTTGCTTTAAGCATTACTGGGTATCCAAATTTATCGGCTAATTCTGCCGCTTGTTCAAATGATTCTAAAATCCCAACTGAACCTGGCACACAAGGAACTCCAGCTTCAATCATTGTAGCTTTTGCAGAAGCTTTGTCTCCCATTCTGTCAATCATTTCAGGAGATGCACCAATGAATTTTATATTATGCTCTTGACAAATTTTGGAAAATTTTGCATTCTCAGATAGAAATCCGTAACCTGGATGAATTGCATCTGCGTTTGTAATTTCTGCAGCAGCAATAATATTTGACATCTTTAAATAAGACAAATTACTTGGAGGCGGTCCGATACAAACTGCTTCATCAGCAAATTTTACATGCAGACTCTCGGCATCGGCAGTAGAATAAACAGCCACAGTTTTGATGCCCATTTCTCTGCAGGTTCGAATAACACGAAGTGCTATCTCTCCTCTATTTGCGATTAGTATTTTTTTAAACATTTTTTTTCAATTAGATAATTAGGCAATTTTGATAATTAGATAATTAGTTTTTTAGCTTGATTTAAAATCAATCAGGAATCTAAAATCTGCAATCTAAAATCTAAAATTATGATGGATCTACTAAGAATAAAGGCTGGTCAAATTCTACTGGAGACATATCGTCTACTAATATTTTGACAATTTTACCAGATACTTCTGATTCAATTTCGTTGAATAATTTCATCGCTTCAATTACGCAAAGAACATCTCCTTTAGAAATGGTTTTACCAACTTCGGCAAACATTGGTTTGTCTGGAGCAGGTTTTCTGTAGAAAGTACCAATGATTGGTGATTTTATTGTAATATAATTATTTGTCTCAACTGGTTCGGCCACGGGAGCAGCTGCTACTGGAGTAATCTGCTGTGGAGCGGCAGCTTGAGGAAGTGCGTTCTGAACTGGTAACTGCTGCACATAAGTTGCTTCAGTAACATTTCCTTCTAAAGTAGTTCTGATGGTGATTTTAACATCATCCATTTCTAATTTTACTTCTGCAACACCTGAATTTGCTACAAATTTGATTAGATTTTGAATTTCTTTTAAATCCATAATTATTTCTTTTTAGTTTTAATTTATTTTTTATCGTAAGCCCAAGTTAAGTAAATAGATCCCCATGTAAAACCACCGCCAAAAGCAGCAAGAATGATAGTGTCTCCTTTTTTGAAAAGGTGCTCAAAATCAAATAATACTAATGGTAATGTTGCTGATGTAGTATTGCCGTATTTTTCAATATTCATCAATACTTTGTCATCTTCTAAGTTCATTCTATGAGCTGTAGCGTCAATAATACGTTTGTTTGCTTGATGCGGAACCAGCCAATTTACATCTTCGTTAGTAAGATTATTTCTTTTTAAGATCAATTCACTTGCATCGGCCATATTGGTAACGGCGTATTTGAAAACAGTTTTTCCATCCTGGATGATGTTGTGCTGGTTGTCATTTACGGTTTTAATGCTTGTTGGCAGAAGAGATCCGCCAGCTGGGATTTTCAAGAAATCACGACCTACACTATCACTTCTTAAGTATTCATCCTGTAATCCATACCCTTCGTAGTTAGGCTCAAATAATACCGCGCCAGCACCGTCTCCAAAAATAATACAGGTAGATCTGTCTTTGTAATCTACAATAGATGACATTTTATCGGCTCCTATTAATAGAACTTTTTTGTATCTTCCAGATTGGATATAAGCTGCTGCAGTTGACATTCCAAATAGAAAGCTAGAGCAGGCTGCTTGTAAATCATATGCAAATGCATTAGTAGCGCCTATTGAAGTAGCCACATGTGCGCCTGTTGAAGCTACTGGCATATCTGCAGTTGCAGTGGCCATTAAAACTAAATCTATTTCAAGAGGGTCAATATTTGATTTAGCAATTAAATCTTGTGCCGCTTTTATGGCAAGAAATGAAGTTCCTTTATCGGCATCTTTTAGTATTCTTCTTTCTTTGATTCCTGTGCGTGTGGTTATCCATTCATCATTAGTGTCGACCATTGTTTCTAGCACTTTGTTAGAAAGAACAAAGTCAGGAACATAACCACCAACTGCGGTAATTGCGGCTGTAATTGTACTCATTTACGCGATTATTTATTGCAAATGTTGCCATTTGCAAAATTTTTAAAAGTTTCTAAAATTACAATAAAAAAACCAAACTAATTGTGTTAAGTTTTTCTTATTTGGGGGGCGAAATTATAAACAACAAAAAAAACTCTCACGAGGTGAGAGTTCCAGTATTATTACAAAAACGTATTAAGCAAGAGTTACGACAGATTTATCGATTACAACTTGTCCTCTGTAATACATTTTTCCTTCATGCCAATAAGCTCTGTGGTATAAATGTGCTTCTCCAGTAATTGGACATGTAGCAATCTGAGCTACTGTAGCTTTGTAATGTGTTCTTCTTTTGTCTCTTCTTGTTTTCGAGATTTTTCTCTTAGGATGTGCCATTTTACTATATTATTTATCCGTTAATAGTTGCTTTAATTTGTCCCAGCGTGGGTCTATATTTTCTTCTTCTTTCTTTTCTTTTTTTTGCTCTTTAATTGTCAATTCTTTTAGTTTTGTCAAAGCTTCAGTATTTAAACTGCCATCCTTTACTCCAGGATGTACTCTTCTTTGCGGGATTGAAAGTACAATCATCTCATAAATATATTGAGCGATGTCTATTTCAAATTCCCCAAAAGGAAGTATAAGCAGCTCTTCATTATCATTATTAAAAGTCTCTCCAAATCGAACAATAAGTTTTAATTTTCCTTTTATTGGTAAATCAAAATCTTCTCCTGTCATGTCGCAAGGCACATTTATAGTTCCTTGGTGCTTGAAATTTATTTCTAACAAATTGCTTTGCTTGTCTAAAACAACATTTACTTTGATGTCTGAATTTTGAAATTCATTATAATCAAAGATTTCAAAGAACGCATTACTTATTTGATACTCAAATTTATGTTTCCCCAGCTTCAATCCTACGAAAGGAATTGTATATTCTTTTGTCTGTTTCATTTCAGCAATAATTTGCCCTAAACTTCGGGAGTGCAAAGATATAAAATAAATGGAAATCTAATAATGTTATTCACCTTTTTTTGTTTATAACTGTTTTTCTTTTGTTTTTAGGGGTTTTTCGCTTATTTCTGCATATTGATTTCTTGCATTATAAACGTCAATTGCTAAATAAACAGCTTCTTTGAAAGAATTATAGTCGGCTTTATTTTTTCCGGCAATGTCGTAGGCGGTTCCATGATCTGGAGAAGTTCTTACTTTGTTAAGGCCTGCTGTGTAATTTACGCCATTGCCAAAAGATAATGTTTTAAAAGGAATTAAACCTTGATCATGATATGTGGCTATTATGGCATCATATTTTTCATATTGATTACTCCCAAAAAAGCCATCTGCTGCAAAAGGACCAAAAACAAGAGTTCCTTTTTCGAATATTTTTTTCAGGGCAGGTTTTAATATTGCGTCATCTTCATTTCCAATTACGCCGCCGTCTCCACAATGAGGATTAAGGCCTAGAACTGCAATTCTTGGTTTATTGATGCTAAAATCCTGAATTAATGTTTGATTTATGGTTCCGATTTTTTTTATAATTAATTCTTCGGTTAAATGTGCGGCAACTTCGTTGATTGGGACATGATCAGTTAACAAACCAACTCTTAAATTGTCCTGAACCATTAACATTAATGCATTGCCTTCCAGCTCTTGATTTAAATAATCAGTGTGTCCCGGGAATTTAAAATCTTCCGATTGAATATTATACTTATTAATAGGTGCGGTAACCAATACGTCTATTTCGCCATCTTTTAATGCTTTGGTAGCGGCTACAAATGATTTTATGGCATACTGACCCACTTTTTCGTCATTTGTTCCAAGGTTTAAATCAATTCCTTCTCTCCAAAGATTGAAAACATTGACTTTGCCAATTACAATTTGGTCTAGTTTGTCTATGCCGTGTAAAGGAACAATAGATTCGAAATTTTTTCTGATGAATGATAAAATTTTTACGTTGGCAAAAATAACGGGAGTGCATAATTCTAACATGCGTGTATCTTCGAATGTTTTTAGAATCACTTCGCTTCCAATACCGTTTAAATCTCCTATTGAAATTCCTACGATTATATTTTCTGCTTTTTTCATAATGTCCTCTAGTTATTTATTGCTAATTTTGAACTGCAAATTTAGTAAAATAAAACAAGAAATGTTTACAGGAATCATTGAAACACTTGGTGTAGTCCAAGAAGTTAAAAAAGAGCAGGATAATATTCATATCACTATAGATTCGGTATTAGCTAATGAATTAAAAATAGATCAAAGTGTAGCTCATAACGGAATATGCTTGACAGTTGTTGCTATAGCAGGAAATCATTATACGGTTACGGCTATTGGAGAAACTATTAAAAAAACCAACATATCCAATTGGAAAGCTGGAGATATTGTTAATCTGGAAAGAGCGATGAAGCTGGGAGATCGTTTGGATGGACACATTGTGCAAGGCCATGTAGATCAAGTGGGAACTTGTGTTGTGGCTGAGGAAACCCAAGGAAGCTGGCTCTATACTTTTGAGTATGACTCCAGTTTAAATAATATAACTATTGAGAAAGGTTCCATTACAGTAAATGGAGTAAGTTTGACAGTTGTTAATTCTGGTGCAACTAATTTTAGTGTAGCGATTATTCCTTATACTTACGAACACACTAATTTTAATTCGTTTGTTGTAGGGACAAAGGTTAATTTAGAATTTGACGTAATTGGGAAATATGTTTCAAGGCTCTATGCAAATAAATAGCGATGAATAAATTTAAAACATAAAAAAAGACCAATTTTAAATTGGTCTTTTTTTGTTTAGTTTGCTGTTGTGTATCATATATATTCCAAATGATACAGCTATTAAAAGTAATATAATAATATTATCGTCTATAGGAGCAGGGTATGGAGGTGGTACGCAAGGTTGTGGTTCTCCTCCAGGGCATGGAGCTGGAGGGTCATCCGCATGAGCTACATAGCCATAAAGGAAAAAAAACAAAAAAATAATTTTGTAAAAAGCTTTTTTAAAATCTATCTTCATAATTACTAGGGGCAGTGGTAGAGTGATTTGTTTTTGGGCCTAAACTATTGTTAGATTGCAAATCTATAATTATTTTTTTAATTAGCAAGAAATGGACGAGAGATTAAATATAAAGTTTTAAGGCACTACGATTTTGTCTTTTTAACTAATGTAAAATCTTATAAAGAGATTTTTTTGTGTAAGATGCTTTTGCCGAATATTTTATATTAATCGGGATTAGTCGGTTTTAATATTTTTTTTGAAAATAGTTTAGGGGACTTGTCCTTGATTTAAATTAAAATGAATACTTCATATAAGCAGAAAATTTTATGATTATATTCGTACAAAAGATTGTATTTTGAAAGGCAAACATAAATCCTAAATCTTTTTATTCATAAAACTTTAGAAATTAAATCCAAATGAAAAAAAAACTACTTGTTATCTTTATTTTAATGCTTCAATGTATATTTGCTCAAAATACAATATCTGAAAATCAAAAATTGGAAGCCAC
This sequence comes from Flavobacterium aquicola, assembly GCF_003385115.1. Taxonomy (GTDB): domain Bacteria; phylum Bacteroidota; class Bacteroidia; order Flavobacteriales; family Flavobacteriaceae; genus Flavobacterium; species Flavobacterium aquicola. The sequence continues at coordinate 109,195 of NZ_QUNI01000014.1, read as the reverse complement.
CTGCAAAATTTGGGGATTTTTAAAATACTATCACCCCAAAGTTGCCAATGGAAGCAAAAATTGGGATGAACAGCTTTTTACTATTCTTCCAAAAATAGAAAACGCTCAAACCAAAGAAGAATTCTCCACTGTTCTAGAGAACTGGATTGCCGAGCAAGGCGAAATACAAACTTACGAGAAAGTAAAATCAGATCCAAAGATCGAGTATTTTACTAAAAATCTGGATTTATCCTGGACTAATGATTCTAAAGTTTTTTCTAAAAGTCTCTCTAAAAAACTTTCGCTAATTCAAAACAATAGATATCAAGGCAAACAATATTACGTTGATTACGAATCAGATCTGTTAAAAAATGAAATTCTATATCCGGATTTTAAATGGACTGATAAAAACTTACGCCTTCTAGCTTTTTTCAGATATTGGAACCTTGTTGAGTATTTTTTTCCTTATAAGTATCAGATGGATCAAAAATGGGATATTACGCTACAGCAGATGATACCGAGGTTCAATAATTCAGAATCTGAAACTGATTATAATTTGGCCTTGAGAGAACTTACAGTAAAATTAAATGATAGACATGCAAGTTTCGATGCAATGAAAGTACACGAATACTTGGGGCTAAAATTTACTCCAATCATTTTTAAAATAATAGATGATAAAATAATAATTGTAGATTTCTATGATGCCAATCTAGCTTTAGAAAATGATTTAAAATTTGGAGATGTCATCACCAAAATTGACGGCAAAAGTATCAATGAGGTTATCAGTGAAAAAAAGCAATATGTAAGCGGTTCCAATAATGCTTCGATGCTGGATAATTTTCAATATGTTCTTTTAAATGGTAATGCAGATACGGTAAGTGTTGAATTAACTAGAGATGGTGTTACCAGAACTAAAATAATCAATCGTTATCCTCTTGGTAAAATTACTATCTCTAAAGAAAAAAATCTAAAACCAGAATGGGAATTGTTACAAGGAAATATAGGTTATGTTAATATAGAAAAACTTAGTGTTTCTAATCTTCCAAAGATTATGGAAGAATTTAAAAATACAAAGGCTATTGTTTTTGATATCAGGGGCTATCCAAAAGAAGTACTCTTATCTCTTGCCGAATACTTAAATCCATCTGAAAAACAATATGCCAGACAAATTGTTCCTGACTTAACTTATCCCGGCAGATTTTATTGGGCTGATATGCAAAAATGTGGAAAAGAAAACCCGGATTATTATAAGGGAAAAGTAATTTCGCTAGTTAATGAGAAAACATTTAGTCAATCAGAATACTTAACTATGGTATTGCAGACTGCACCGAACCAAACAATAGTTGGTAGTCAGACCGCAGGAGCTGACGGTTCTAATATTAGATTTCAAATCATCAAGGGATTTAGAACAAGTTTTTCTGGTTATGGGGTATTTTATCCAAATAAAAAAGAAACGCAGCGTATTGGAATTGTTCTTGACATTGTAGTTAAACCAACTATTTTAGGAATTCAACAAGGAAAAGACGAAGTGCTGGATAGAGCAATACTTTTTGCCAACGGAACAAAGGTAGACTAATTGATATTAAAGGCTATATTTATAAAGCTTTTAAAATAAAAACAAGAACTGTTATTTGAGGGGATTTATAAATTACTTTTTAACCTAGTTTTTTTAGTCCCCTCATTCCGCCCCTGAAAATAAAAAAGCCTTACAAACGCAATGTTTATAAGGCTTTATATTCTTAATAAGTGGTCCCACCTGCACTAACTAAAAACGCTGTTAAGTACTGTAAATAAACGGATTTTTTATTTTTTTAGTTTTTGGGTAGAAAACAGGTAGAAACACTAATTTATACTGATTCTAAGAAGTTTGAATATAATTATCAAGCCCCAAGCCGTTTGTTTTGTGGTTTTCGGGTAATTTACTCCAGTACTCATTTGCTTTGTCTTCATCGCCTCTAAATTCGAATAAACACGCTAAATCATAATATGCGTTTTCCTGTGAGATCAGTTTTTTATAAATAGCTGGAGTAAGTTCCTCTTCAATATCAATAGCAAATTTTAAACACAATGAAAGAGAATCAAAGCGAATGTCGCTTAGTTCTTGGAGTGAAGGATTGTAATTAAATATTGTTTCCATATAACAAAAATACGTAATATATTTTAGTTTGCTTCTTAGTTGTTAGATCGTAGCCAGTGAATCGATCCTGCAAATTATTATTAAAGGATCGCATAATAATGACCACTTAACAAACATTTTCACATACAAACCTTATTTATAATCTGTATAAATAACGTTTTAAGGTGGCGATAATTCCCATTATTTACCGATTAATGATGCTTTTTTATACTTTTGCATGGTAAATCATGCGGTTTGACGCATTTTTTTGCATCATTTTGAACACAAAAACATAAAAAACAACACAAATCATGGATCATAGTAACGCTAGTTTAGAGGAAAAAATAGATACTTTAACTAAAATTATTTTAGGCGTAAATACTAAAGTTATTGAGGCGACAAAAAAAATTGATGAAAATTTTGAAATCCTTGATAATAAAATAGATGCTCTACAAAGTCAACTTGATGGATTACATATTGAGTCAAAGACTGGCTTTGCAGATGTAAAACATGAATTAAAGAAAATTCAAAAAGTTTCTAACTATTCCGAAGAGTACGAAAACTTACTTAAAATAGCAAAATAATTAAAAACCCTACTTAGTAGGGTTTTTTTATTGGCAGAAAATTTATATTCATTTTTTTTTAAGTTAAAAGCATGCCCCGCTGGATCGCTCTAGCAAATAAGTATAGGATCATTTGATTGTTGGCAACTAACAACTCCAGCAGATCGGTTCATATTGGATCAATAGATCAGTTCCAGGCAGTAGCTCCAGCATATCGGCTCATATTGAATCAGTAGATCAGTTCCAGGGAATAGCTCCAGCAGATCGGCTCATATTGGATCGGCAGATCAGTTCCAGGGAATAGCTCCAGCAGATCGGCTCACATTGGATCGGCAGATCAGTTCCAGGGAATAGCTCCAGCAGATCGGCTCACATTGGATCGGCAGATCAGTTCCAGGGAATAGCTCCAGCAGATCGGCTCACATTGGATCGGCAGATCAGTTCCAGGGAATAGCTCCAGCAGATCGGCTCACATTGGATCGGCAGATCAGTTCCAGGGAATAGCTCCAGCAGATCGGCTCATATTGGATCGGCAGATCAGTTCCAGGGAATAGCTCCAGCAGATCGGCTCATATTGGATCGGCAGATCAGTTCCAGGGAATAGCTCCAGCAGATCGGCTCATATTGGATCGGCAGATCAGTTCCAGGGAATAGCTCCAGCAGATCGGCTCATATTGGATCGGCAGATCAGTTCCAGGGAATAGCTCCAGCAGATCGGCTCATATTGGATCGGCAGATCAGTTCCAGGGAATAGCTCCAGCAGATCGGCTCATATTGGATCGGCAGATCAGTTCCAGGGAATAGCTCCAGCAGATCGGCTCATATTGGATCGGCAGATCAGTTCCAGGGAATAGCTCCAGCAGATCGGCTCACATTGGATCGGCAGATCAGTTCCAGGGAATAGCTCCAGCAGATCGGCTCACATTGGATCGGCAGATCAGTTCCAGGGAATAGCTCCAGCAGATCGGCTCATATTGGATCGGCAGATCAGTTCCAGGGAATAGCTCCAGCAGATCGG
>NZ_QUNI01000014.1:0-105509 GCF_003385115.1 Flavobacterium aquicola | reverse complement strand
ATTGGATCGGCAGATCAGTTCCAGGGAATAGCTCCAGCAGATCGGCTCATATTGGATCGGCAGATCAGTTCCAGGGAATAGCTCCAGCAGATCGGCTCATATTGGATCGGCAGATCAGTTCCAGGGAATAGCTCCAGCAGATCGGCTCACATTGGATCGGCAGATCAGTTCCAGGGAATAGCTCCAGCAGATCGGCTCACATTGGATCGGCAGATCAGTTCCAGGGAATAGCTCCAGCAGATCGGCTCACATTGGATCGGCAGATCAGTTCCAGGGAATAGCTCCAGCAGATCGGCTCATATTGGATCGGCAGATCAGTTCCAGGGAATAGCTCCAGCAGATCGGCTCATATTGGATCGGCAGATCAGTTCCAGGGAATAGCTCCAGCAGATCGGCTCACATTGGATCGGCAGATCAGTTCCAGGGAATAGCTCCAGCAGATCGGCTCATATTGGATCGGCAGATCAGTTCCAGGGAATAGCTCCAGCAGATCGGCTCACATTGGATCGGCAGATCAGTTCCAGGGAATAGCTCCAGCAGATCGGCTCATATTGGATCGGCAGATCAGTTCCAGGGAATAGCTCCAGCAGTTTATTTTTTCTTTTTTGTATGTTTCTTTGCTAAAATTCTCTTTGTTTCTCCTATAAGTTTTAGACAAATAACCAAAGTACTTAATAGATCGTTGATCAAGTTTAATGTTTCCATGTTTATAATTTTTGAGCAAGGTCTAAAAGGCATGAAAAATAAAATAGGACACCTTTTTTAGACTTTTTTTCAAAGGTCTGTAAACATTAAATTTTAAGCTGTGACATTAAATTTGGTTAATTATTTGGGATAATAAAACTATTATCATTTAGCTTTTTTTCTAGCTTTTAGGTTTGAAAAACACAGCCTATTTCTACCATTTTTCTACCAATAGTCAATATATTTTTGTTAACATTTTGATTTAGTGGTGTTTGTAATGTTTAATTCAAGTCCTGTACAGACCAAACCACTACAAAATTGACTAAAACAGCACTGATTTTATCTTTATTTTAAATGAGTTTTAAATTTGTCTAATAATTCTTTTGTACTCGATTTTCGCAAAGGAATTTTAACGCTTAACCCCATTTCATTAACAGACTTTTGCAAGTCCTTTAATTTTTGGTTTTTTGTTGGTGGCTTTGGCTTAAATTCTTTTACTTTCAATTTGCCATTTTCAAAATCCTGCATACATTCATTTACTAACATTGTCAAATATTTATTTATAGCATTAGTTCCGTTAATTGTACTGTAATTATGGGTTTTGCTAATTTCGGCTTTGCTTTGGTTTGTTCCAAACGGTTTTAACCATTCTAAAAATAAAATAAAATCATTGTCTTTATACAAAAAAATGAAATTTCGTTTTACTGCAATTTCATTCAAATAACATTTGAAAAGTATGTTTGAAGTAGTTAGCTTTTTATCAATTTCAAAATAAAACCTAATGCACTGGAGCAAATCGGTTTCATTGGGTGGCAATTGCTTTATAGTGCTTTTGTAATCTAAATTTTCAAAGTAAAAATCTTTATCATTACCGTTTTTAAAGCTTATTTGACCGTTACGAATTGGAATTTTACAAAATGTATCTAAAACAATCTTTGCTACATTATAATTTTTGCCGTTAATGGCAGTTTTGCCTTTTCTAATGGCTAAACTTCTTTTTGATACGGAATTATAACAAAGTCCAGCATTTGTAATAAATAGACCTGTTATTTTAGTTTTTCTATATCCGAGTTTATGAAGTTCCCGAACGAAAACACTTTTTTTAACTGGTCGCTTTGGTGCTTTTGGCTTGGTTTCAATCATTATTTTTTGCAAATCATACAATTTGCCGTTAAACCTAACTTTGCCGTTTGTGGAGGCTGGTATTTCACGCTTTGCGCTTTTATGCCACGCTTTGCCCTCGGTTGTCAAATACAAACCTTTAATGCTCGTTTTATTTAGTTCCATTTGTTCTATCTTTTTTTGCAGTGTTTATATAACGCCATATTGTAACAGTGCTTCTATTTAGCAATGTTGATATTTCTTTATCCGTTTTGCCACTCTCTTTTAAATCCAAGGCTTTGTGTTGGATCGAGGTTGTTTCTTTTAATTGTTTCCAGCTTTCGGCAATTTGCCATTTTTCAATTGTTCGTACTGGTGCATCAATTAATTTGCTAATTTCTTGAAGTGTCAAACCCATCAAATAAAAACGCTTTGCACTGGCTTTTTGATCCAGTGAATAGGTGTTTCGCTTTTTGGGTATCACAGATTTTTTTTTTGATTTTTTCATTATCGGGAGGTTTTGATATTTTGAGTAGTTAAATGGTAATAAAAAGTAATAAAACTGCCTTTTTTCTATGGGTTTTTCTATCGGGTATTTTTTGAAACGTTTTGAAATAGTTTTAAATCAGATAGCCCCATTCGAAAAAATTTTCTCAAAAGTGCGTTGGTCTATCAAATCGCCTTTTTTCGACCTTTTTTTTGGTATTGTCTTTTGTGGTTTTTGAATGGTTACACTTATGTTACTGCTGTATATACTATGTAAACTCAATACTGGGTAGGGGTGCGCTCCCTATCGGGAGTGAATAACAAGCTTCCGCAAAAAAATATAGGGACTATACGTGTGGCATTAGAACCAATTTTATTGCCAATAAATACCATTACATTTTACTTTATGTGTTAAACAACTGTTTTTTAATTACTTACACGAGTTACATAAGTGTAACTTTTTTGTAAAAGTGCCATTCAAACACTTTTTCCTACCGTTAAACATCAATTCATTTATAATATCATCATAACTATTTGTTTTTCAGTACTATATGCGATATTCCAAAAGGGGACTATTTTACTGTTTTTAATATTGAATTCGTGCCGGATTGCTTCCCAATTCTCTAAAAAATCCCTAACCGAGTAAAATTGTCGTTTTGAAAGTGCTTTGTTTTCATATTGTGTTTTATACTGCTTTAAAACCTCGTTTTTTCCTTTATATATAATATCACGTATCAAATCTATTTTGCTTCGCTGTGTACCTTTTGGGGCGTGTATGTCATTGTAGAAAATAAGTTTATCCCATTCATTAAAAAATGAATTTTGCAATCTGTACAAAAACTCCATATCAAAAAAATCATTCAGATATAGTTTTTCACACCTCCTATGTACCGTTTCGATTCTAATAATATTTGATCCTTTAGGGGTTCGCTTATGGTTTTTATCCAGCATTTCAAAAACCTTATCATACATCTTAAAAAATATCCTGTAATCTCGGTGCTTTTCCGTAGTTATGCACCTAGCATCTTTGTAAGTTGGTTCAATAAAAAATACTTTTTCCATTTTACCAATGCTATGCACTTTCTCTAAGACCTTTTTTGTATCAATTGGTAACTTTACATTTAAACCTATCTCAAAAAAAGTTATTTCTACTTTGTCGGGATTGATACCAGTATTTAAGATCAGTTTTTCAAATGTTTCTTTTGCGTCTTTCATAGTAAAACTATCAAAATTGGTTAAGCTTCCATTTTCTAAATAGGAATAGTATTTATGTAAACTTCCAGTAATCTTTAATTTATTGCTGGGATCAATTTTTATAAATAAACCGCCAGTAAAATTTTTAGTAGTTCGATTGTCATAATAGATTAAGCCGTTTAGCGTATTACACACTAAACGGCTGGATTTAATTATATTCTTTTTTTCAACTTCTGACAAAGTCCTTTTTGTCATTGTGATATTATCAATCATTTTTATATATTTGCGTACTACTAGAGATTAATATTAGCGTATTGGGTTTTTAGTAACAATATAAAACCCCTTTCGAGGGGTTTTTTTATGCTCTTGTTTCAATGAAATAATCTATATCCGCACGCCTTATAAGTACTTTGCTGTATTTTTTAGAACTCATTTTAGTAATATTAAAAAATCCTTTGTCGATGTAGCTTTGTAATGTAGTCCTGCCACATTTTAGCATTTCCATTGCTTCTTTTGGGCTTAAAAACTCTTTTTGTCCTTTGTTTTTAAGGTCTAATAAACTTTTGGCGATAATCCCCATTTCGGCTTTAAGTTCCTGCCATTCTGTTAATGGCACTGTGATAACGGCTATACTATTTTCCATTTGTTTAGCGTATTAGATTACCAAAATAAGGGTTTACGGCAACGCTTCCAGTTGCGTTATTAGTTTCAAAAAACTTTTCAAAAAGTATGTTATCATGCCAGTGACCATTTGTTTTTAGATCATTCAACTTATTAACGTTTTCGGCAAGGATGCTTAAGACCTCATAAGCTTTAACCTCGTTTTCAGTTTTAAGATAGACCGTACATTGTTCCGTTGTCTGCTCCAAAAAGTTAGAATTTAATACTACTGTAGTTTCGTCTTTAATTTCAAAATAGGGGGCATTTCTTTGATTAATAGCCAGCTGATGAACTTTGCTGTCATTAATAATTTTATTTATTAATTCCTCTGTTCCTAATGGCTTTTGTATAATATCAAACATTTTTTCAAAGTTCAATTCTAAACCACCAAGACTCAATGTTTCTTCTTTGATTAATCGTTTTGCAATAAATTCTTTTGGGTTTCTGATTAAAGCCGTTAAATCGTCTTTTTGTAATGGTTCGCCAGTGTTTAAAGCTTGGTACATTGTGACCAATTCTCGGAAGTATTCAATACGGCTGGCCTGTGGTTGTGTAAAACTGTTTATTTTCTCTTCGTCAATGTAGATAGGCACTTTTTTAAATTCATTCATATTTCTATTTTTTAAATTAATAGTTGGTTTTAAATTTTTCTTTTCTCAAATTTTCGTAGTGGATCGGGTAGTTAGTACGGATAGTTTCTAGTTTGTCCGATTGGTATAAATCATCCCAGCTTTTGCCAACATATTCACCTGGCAAAGTGTCTGTTTTTGGTGCGGGGTTATTGTTAATTAGTGGTTTTTCTTTGGAGTCCGAAAGCTCGTTTTTCCTTTCTTTTAGTGTGTTCATATATGCACCACTAGAAAAGTCTTTAAGATCAATTTGTTTTCCTGTCACACCATCCCGTAAATCGGCTAACCCGTTATAACCATTTTTATTCTTTATCATTTTAAATAGGGTTTAAAGTCTGTTTAAACGAAAATTTAAACAGGATTTTATTAAATATTTTTACTCTAATTTGAACTAATGAACCGCTCAAATCATATACTTTTTCTATCGCAAATATTGGTTTCATCATTACATATTTTTAATAGTTATAAAATCGTCTTTTGTACTTTCCCTTTTTATTAGTAGCCTATCCATAAACGCCAGCTCTTCATTAGGTAACATCTTCCTTGCGACACTAGCCAAATTTGCGCAAGTAGTTCGGTTATCTTGCTGTCCGTCATATCCTATAATTTCAATTGCTTCTAAAATTGCAGATATGCTACACATTAAATCCGTGAAGTTGTAAAAAGTGATTTTTTTAATTATTGGTTCTTTTTCCCAGTCATTTAATTGTATGTAAGTTCCAATATTCTCTAAAGCTTCTTTGCTGTATTCTGTAATCGGTTTTGTTTTCATTTTCTAGCGTATTGGGTTTTTAATTATTGTCTTATAAATTAACAGTTAGTAATAATATATTGAAGTATCTGCTTCATTAATTTAAATAAGTGTAGTCAATGCTACCCTTTGAATTATCTAGTTTATATTGCATAAAATCAGTAAAGGCATATAAATATTTTAATCTTAAATCAATATCAATATCAGTTACCACATTAAAATTTTTCGAAGTGTTTTTTTGTATTTTATTTTTCATTTTCTAGCGTATTGGGTTTTTAATTATTGTTTTACTGTGTGTGGTTTGTGGCTGGCTATGGGTTCGTTATTCCATAAATCGGCTTTATGTTTTGCGCTCGATACTGCATTTTCAAATTCCGATTGATCGGAATAATTGCCAGCAATTTTATTACAGATTTGAGTTTCAAAACGTTCTAAATTTAACTTTGCATTTTGTAGCTCTAATGCTTTGGCTTCGACTTCAAAAGTTAATGTATTAGCCAGTTTTCCCAGCCGTTGTGTGGCGTGGGATCGTTTGTGTAAAAATGTGATCCAGTGTTTCATATCCTTTATTTTATAATTAAATCTTTAATTAAATCACTCTCACAAGTCATTTGAAATGGTCTTATCCAACGTGCTTTTCCTTGAACCTCTGGAAAGTCTAAAGTTTCGATTACAATTTTTGCGCTGTCTGTTAAAAACATTTCGGGATAGCCACCCAATAAATCCACTGCCTCTTGGGTTTCAAAAATTTCTTTTAGCGTGTTTATTTGATCTTCGGGGAATGATCTGTTTTTATCAATCAAAAAACCTTTTATTGTAAATCGGTAGTCGTCAGTATGAAAACATTCTTTTACCGTTCCCTGTCGTTCACTTACTGCAGTTTTTACAATGGTCTTACTTAATTGAACTGCTACGGTACAGGCTTCAATTTCAATGCTCAGACCTCCTATTGTTCTTAGGGTAATTGCGCCCCAAATTTCCTGACCGTAAGCCCCAATTTTATTAAATGGCTGGTTCTGTTTGCTTCTTTGTATAGTTCCTTTTGGGTATGGATTTTGTTTGCTTATAAAGTACCCAACGTCTTGTATAGTAGGCTGGGTTTCCTCTTTTGTTACATAATATGGCGATGAATTAAAATAAGTTTTATACAACTTATTCAAATCAATTAATGTGTTAGTACTCATAATATTTTTAAGTATTATAGATTATGAAAGGTGTAAAATCTGTTTTAAAATCCCCTAAATCACTAATAAAATCAATATCGATTTTGGATTGGTTTAAAACCCAGCAAATACTTGAAGCAACCCCCTCCACATTATCATTTTCTAAAGGAGTTTTAAACCCATTCGGGTTTATTTCAAACATTGCATATTCTTCTAAAAACAGTTGATTTTTTGCGATGCAATCAGCCATTAGATTACTTATAGAATTTCGTTTATTCACTACTTTTTTATTCTCAAACAGAAAAATCTCGTTTTCTGAATTGGCTATTAATCCATTTTCTAAAATAGATTTCCTGTTTTTTTTATCGGTAATGTAATAGTATTTCATAATCTTTTTTAATTAAAAAGTGTTTGTTGTTTTGGCTTTGCTGGTTCAATTTTCTGCAATAACAGAATGCAGATTTTTTTCTTTTTAAAATCAATTTGTGGGTACATTTTTCTCAATATTTCTAGTGTTTCTACTCTACTATATCCAGTATCTAAATAACATACATAGTCACTTAATTTATCCAGCGTTGTTAGTACCGTACCTAAAACAACGACTTTGGTTTTAAACTTTTTTTGTAAAAAAACCTCAAATTGATTTCCTCTAAAATGTTTTGCTGTATTGAAAAGCCTGATCGTTGTAAAACATTTGCAGTCAAGTTTATTATTCCAGTTTGTCGAAAACTCTAGTTTTTCCATAACTCGAATAATTATGCACTGGCTACCGCTTGGAGTTCCTGTAATGCGTTTGCTTTTGCTTCTTTGTATTCTTTTAAATATTTTGTTGTGGCTTCCATAACTTCAATATCTAATTTTGTTTTTTCGCCTTTGAAAAACCTTTGAATCGTTGCGAAATTAATACTGCTTTTTTTGGATATTTCGCTTAATGCTCCGATTGGTAATTGTCTTTTAATTTCTTGAATGTCCATGATTTATTTTTTAAAGGTTTAAATGTTTGCAAGTCGCTAACATTTTATAAATAAGTTTGAATATTATTTTAGCAAATATATATAAAAATGTTAGCGACTTGCAAACATTTTGAATAATTTTTTTTTAATCTAACATTAATATGTTATTTTTCAATGAGTTGATAGCAGATTCTATTTCCTCTTTTTTAAAAATACCTATTAGATTATGGGCTTCATTTATTGTATAATTGTCTAAAAATTCAATTGTTGTTTTTCCTCGATTCTGTTTAATTATTAAATCTATGACATTCCAATACAATAATGTACCGTCAAAAAAATAATTTGAAATATCTAACCCAACAATTTTATTAAAAGTTTCGATATTGTATAAGAGTGAGTTTTCCTTATTGAATAATTCATAAAATCTTTTAGGATTACTGTAAAACTGATCATTAGGATATAATTCCTTTAATCTTTTTTTTTCTTTCGATGGTTTTATTTTAAGAAGTTGCGAAACTGTCATAGGCTTTACAATTCCATCTTTATAATACTTTTTCTCAATAGGTTCTTTTGATAAATCTACCTTATGATAGGCAAACCAACCTAGCTCTAATAATCTTTGTTCTATTGGTTCAAGATATTTTTTTAGTTCAAACAAAAAATACTCATTAAAAACATCTAAGTCAGGTTTGTTTTCAGTCATTCTTTTTATTGATTGCTCAATAAATTTTATTTCTTCATCTAGTGTAAATGTAAGAGAGGGATGTGTTTCGCTATGGTATAAGCTATTATTTTTACAATAGTAGTCATACGCTTTTAGACTCATTAAAACACCAGTAAAACTTTTAAAATTGGTTGTTTTTCTTTTATAAGTTATTCTGCAATATATTGGATACGCTTCAATATCACCATAAATTAAAATCGGTTTTACCTTTTTTTCTAAATAATGTTTTACGGTGATTTTACTAGGTTTGTTCATTCTTTAGCGTATTGGGTTTAATTGTATGGCAAATTAACAAAAAACCGCTCGAATTGGAGCGGTTCAAAATAAAATAAGTTCTTATATAATAAAGTTAGGCTAATTCTTCGATTAGGTTATGTTTTAATATAAGCTGGAGTGTATCAATTAGTAATTCAACTTCTTGTTTTTCTAGTGAAATACCTATCGAGTCTTTGGTATCATCTAGAATGTTAATGCTTAAAAATTCTCCATCAGCTGTGAAATTTACTTTTCTTGGCTGTGGGTTGGTTTCATTTGGATATATAACACTAATATTGTTTAAATTGATTTCCATATTTTTTATTTTTAAAGGTGAAATATAAAAGTAATACTAATTGCTATTTAATATTTGACTTGATAATTCAGTTATTAACATATTGTAATACAGCATAAAAAAAACCGATCCAGCTGGGAACGGTTCTTTACCTTAAAAAATCTAAAACCTATTAGACAATAAATCTGGGTAAAATTTAAGTGTTTGTTTCTTTGGGTATTGGTGTACCTTTTATATTCATCCACTGGCGATAACTTAAGTTTATTCCATGCTTTGGGAATATTTTAGACACTATTTTTGTATCAGGTATATCGGGGTTTTTAACCTCATTGTAAACCCCAATTATAAACCTTGCTCGTTTGTTGTAGTTTGTTTTGTTGTACGCCATAGTGCAAAGGTTTCACAAAAAGGCAAATTTCACATAATTACTACGCAAGGATTTCACAACTAAATTTATTTAGCTATAAAGTCAACGTTAAAAGTTTACAGCTATCAATTCCTTTTCTATGGTATTATCCATTATATGACCGTAAATCTGTGTGGTGGCTAATTTTTTGTGGCCTAATATTTTTTGCACTGTCGTTACGCTTACGCCTTTATAAAGTAAATATGTGGCGGTGGTGTGGCGGGCTGTGTGAAAGGTTATTGTTTTATTAATCCCTGCAAGTCCCGCCAATGTTTTTAAAGTCCTATTTGCATACTGGTTCGTTATTTGTTCAAAACAAAATACAGTATTAAAACGGTTATACTTGCTTATGATCTCCATCGGTTTGCCGTTAAAAATAGTATAAATTGGTATTCTCACGTTTTCGTCTGTCTTTTCCATTTTTTTAATGAGCCAAGTGTTGCCTCCAATGGTTACGAGTTCTCGTTTTTGCATGCTCAAAACATCACTAAAACGCAATCCAGTATAAACACTGTACATAAACAAATCTTTAATGTATTGGTGTTTTATGTTTTCGCCTGTTAATACCAAATCCTGCATTTGGTCAATTTCTTCGGGAGTTAAAAAAACTTTGTTGCTGTCCCCTTGTTTTACCTTAAATTTTCTAAATGGGTACTGCTGTACGTTCATTAAGTCTTTATTTATAGCAAGGTTTACGTAGGTTTTCATATTTTTAAAATACTTCCAAATTGTATTTTGCATTAGTTTTTTGGGCGGTGCATCTTTGTAAGTGATTTTTATTTTTCGCAAGAAAACATCAAAATCATTCAGTAGCTCAAAGGTAATGTCTTCAAAATAGATCACTTTTTTAAATTCCTTTAATCTTGCCAGCGTAGTACGGTGGTTCTTTTTTGTCGCTTCGGTCAAATTCATTTTTTCAATTTCTTGCTCCATAAATTCAGTGAATGAGTTTACAGAATTCCCTTTAAAAAAATCCGTTAACATTCCGAGGTTAAAAATTTTGCCAGCGTTGATTTTGTCCAGTTCGAAGTTTTCAAAATTCCTGATCGTTTCGGCAATTTGCTTATTTAGTTTAATTGCGTTGGGGTAGTCTGTTTTGATTGTTCGGGTTTTGTTGTTCCAGTAGTTCGGCTCAACGTAAATTTGGGTAGAAAAATATTTGTTCTTACCGTTCAAATAGCACTCAATTTGTATTAGTGCTTTGCCTAGTGTATTTAACTGTTTTTTACGGTTAAACACTGGCGTGTAGCGTGTTTTATTCATAATATTAGCGTATTAGTTTACGCAAATGTATATAAACAAATTCAATAAATCGGGTAGAAACTGGGTAGAAAACTGGTAGAAAAAGGTTTGATATTTAACGGTAAACTTTTTTGTCTAAAAAACGTAAACCCCAGTAAAATAAGGGCTTTAAACAAAAAAACCGCACTATTTTAGTGCGGTTTGTGGTCCCACCTGGGCTCGAACCAGGGACCACCTGATTATGAGTCAGGTGCTCTAACCAGCTGAGCTATAGGACCGGTTAAGAGTTTGCAATATTAATACAATTTTTTTATTGTCACAAGTATTTTTTGGGTAGATTTTCTAATAGTTGGATAATATTATAAATCTGTTTTTAAAATAACTGATTATGAATACACTAAAATTTATTTTATTTCCTGACACAATTCAATTAGTACGCCATTAGTGCCTTTTGGATGTAAAAAAGTGACTAGTTTATTATCAGCTCCTCTTTTTGGAGTTTCATTTAGGACTGTAAATCCTTCTGATTTGAGGCGTTCTATTTCGGAAATTATATCTTCAACATCAAAAGCGATGTGGTGAATACCTTCTCCTTTTTTTTCTAAAAACTTAGCGATAGGGCTTTCGGGATTTGTGGCTTCGAGAAGTTCTATTTTGTTGGGACCATTCATAAAGAAAGATGTTTTTACGCCTTCGCTGGCGACTTCTTCCTGTTTGTAAGCTGGTGCACCAAAGAGTTTTTCAAATAGTAAATTGGATTCTTCCAAGTTTTTTACGGCGATGCCAATATGTTCTATTTTTTTCATTTTTTTTGTGTTACTCTTTTTTAAATCTTTATAAAAATGCACTATGTTTCTCGCTAGCCCTGATGGTAGTGGGATTCTTTTTATAAGGTGATTTTTCTTCACCTTATAAAAAGATATAACGGACAGCAGGAACTTTGGCTTACTGAAATACCGAATGTTCTGCTCCTAAATGCTCCTAACAAATATAAAAAACTTTAGGACTTTATGACTTTGTAGGGTTGTCTCTCAAAAAAATAGTATTTTTGCACAATGGAAACAAATAGACAGAAAAAAATAGGAGGCGTTATCCAAAAAGATTTGGTTGATATTCTGCAGGGTGAAGTGAGAAAAAATGGAATTACGAATTTGATAATTTCAGTATCCAAAGTTGTGGTGACTACAGATTTATCTGTGGCGACGGTACATTTAAGTATTTTTCCTCAGGAAAAAGCACAGGAAACATTGGTGGGGATTAAGGCTAATTCAGCTTTGATTAAACATGATTTGTCGCAAAGGGTACGTCTGCAATTGCGCAAAGTGCCAAATTTGGTTTTCTTTATTGATGATTCTTTGGATTACATTGAGAAGATTGACAATGCCTTGAAAAATCAAGAAAATCCGATTGAGAATAGAGATTTGTTGGACAAACGCAGATTTCAATAAAGTTTGAATTTTCCTCTTTACATAGCCAAGCGATATATTTTTAGCAAAAGTTCTAATAATGCTATCAATATTATTAATCGTATTGCGAGTATGGGAGTTATTGTGGGAGCAATGGCGTTGTTTGTAGTGCTCTCCGTTTTTACAGGTTTGAAGAATTTTAGTCTTTCGTTTACCAGTGATGTTGATCCCGACCTTAAAGCGAGCAGTACGCTTGGTAAATCTTTTTTTATTGTACCGCAACAAGAAGCTGAAATTTCGAGAATTGCTGGAGTGGCTTCCTATTCTAAAGTTATTGAAGAACGCGTGCTGTTTACTTTTAACGGAAAACAAGAAGTTACTTACTTAAAAGGTATTGATTCTACTTTCAATACAGTCAGCAGTTTTAATAAAAAAATATATAATGGACAATGGCTAAAGCCGGATACCTATCAGGTTGTTGTTGGTTATGGAATTGCCCAAAAGTTCTCTATGGGTCTGCTGGATTATAACAATGCTTTTGAGGTTTTTGTTCCAAAGCCAGGCAAGGGTAATATAGAAAACCCTTCTCAGGCTTTTAATAAAACTGATGTTTTTCCTGTTGGAATTTATGCTATCAGCGAAGATTTGGATTCGAAATATGTGTTTTCCGATTTGGGTTTAGCACAAGAATTATTAGAATATAAAACCAATCAGATTTCGAGTATCGAGATTAAATTAAAGAAAGATGCTGATGAAAGTGCGGTTGTCCAAAAGCTTCAAACTATTTTTAAAAATAAAATTACCGTAAAAAACAAAGAACAACTCAATGAGTCTTTGTATAAAATGCTGAATACCGAAAATATAGCGGTGTATTTGATATTTACGCTTGTAATTGTGGTGGCGCTTTTTAATTTGATAGGTGCGCTTATCATGATGATTTTGGATAAAAAAGGAAATCTAAAAACTCTTTTTAACCTAGGAACTGACATCAAAGATTTGCGGAATATCTTCCTGCTTCAAGGAACTTTGCTGAGTGTTTTTGGCGGAATTATTGGATTATTATTTGGTGTTGTTATTGTACTGCTGCAACAGCAGTACGAGCTTATAATGATAACTCCAACACTGGCTTATCCAGTGGTTTTTAATCTCGAAAATGTTTTGATAGTTATGGTAACTATTATTACCCTTGGTTTTATTGCTTCGCTGATTGCGAGTAGCAGGGTAAGTAAGAAGTTGCTGGATTAAAAATCGTATCCAATCCTTATTTGAAGATCGACTGTAGTAGTATTATGATCACAATTACAGCCATCGTTTTTACTAAATATATTATATTGGTAACCCACTCCTCCTGAAAATTCATAATTGAAATGCTTTGCAAAAGCTCTACGCATTCCATATTTAGGAATAATAGTAATTGCTGAAACAACATCAAAATCACCGTTATTAATTAATGGAGTCTTATTAGAAATATAGGATGTTGCCAATGAAATATAATTTGAAGAATTGTTATAGGTCTTTTTTCCAAGTCTTTTACGTCTATCTAAGCTATAATACCATCTTGGTTCAAGTGTTAGATAAGGAGTAATAAGTGTCGCAGTTTCATCTTTAATCTCAGGATCTATATAATCTCTCGTAGAAGTTACTAATGTCAACCCTATTTCTGTTCGAAGTGAAATTTTTCTTTGCAATTGAGTTTCATAATAAAAACTTGTACTTAACAAACCCAATTGCGCACCGTATAAATTCTTTTCAACTGATACTTTTTCTGCTTCTTGTGCTTTTGCGATGAAACTGATTAAAACGAAACCTAGAACTATAATTTTTTTCATTAACTCATTTTTTTTGCAAAAGTAATTTTTATTTTACAAAATCAAAGAGAAGAATCAATTATTAAACCACCTCATAATTAGTATATGCTTCTTTAATATCATCCAAATGCGCAAATATTTCTTCGGGACGGTCTAGGGTTACTAGTTTTTGTCTAAAGGTTTTGAAAGAATGAATTCCTTTGAAGTAATTGGTGTAATGAGGACGGGTTTCTACAATTCCGAGTCTTTCTCCTTTCCAGTCCATTGCCCATGTTAAATGGTTGCGCACTGCTTCGACTCTGTCGGCAACAGTTGGTTTTGCTAAATGTTCTCCTGTTTTGAAGTAATGTTTGATTTCATTGAAAATCCAAGGGTAGCCTATAGCGGCGCGTCCGATCATTATTCCGTCGATGCCATATTCGTTTTTATAATGCAATGCTTTTTCGGGAGAATCGATGTCGCCGTTTCCAAAAATAGGCATTGTTATTCTTGGGTTGTTTTTGACACGTGCGATGTGAGACCAATCAGAATGACCTTTGTACATCTGTGCACGGGTTCTGGCATGTATGCTCAAGGCAGCTACACCAATATCCTGCAGACGTTCAGCAACTTCGTCAATGTTTATGGAACTGTCGTCCCAGCCTAAACGGGTTTTTACAGTAACCGGCAAATGCGTACTGTCGATAACGGCTTTGGTCAAACGGATCATTAAATCGACATCTTTCAGAACTCCGGCACCGGCACCTTTGCAGACTACTTTTTTTACAGGACAGCCAAAGTTGATGTCTATTAAATCGGGATTTACGGTAGAAACGATTTTTGACGAAAGTGCCATCGCTTCTTCGTCACCTCCAAAGATTTGAATTCCTACGGGTCTTTCGTAATCGAAAATGTCAAGTTTCATTCGGCTTTTGATGGCGTCACGGATTAATCCTTCAGAAGAAATAAATTCGGAATACATTAAGTCGGCACCATGTTCTTTACACAAACGGCGGAATGGAGGGTCGCTCACATCTTCCATAGGTGCTAACAATAGTGGGAATTCGGGTAATATTATGTTGCCAATCTTAATCATCTTCCTTGAAATTTTTTGCAAAATTACAACTTTTAAGTGAATAGAAAATAGGTCAGCCACTAATAGAGAGTTAAAACCGTGATTTTGAATGCTGTTTGAAATAAATCAAGGAGTTTTTTTGAAACATATAAGTCATATAAGTTTTTTAAAAACTATGACTGAAAACTATTTTTAAACCATATTATGGATTTAAGAGCATTTGAGATTTGCTAGCTGAAAACCAAAACCTTATATGACTTATATGGTAAATAAATAGTTTCCTGTTTTGAAACTTTGAAACTGTTGAATTTAAAGTATATTTGCAGATTAATTGTCGTTATGGTGAGTTGCGTGAGATTTGAGATTAAGAGGAGGACAGCCAGCGGCTGTCAGGTATTTTTTTATAGATAAAGTATTGAACTCCTCATTCCTGTTACAAACACGCCCAAATAATTTGGTTCATTAGGACATATAAAATTGATATTTAGAGAAAATGAAACATATTAGGAATTTTTGCATTATTGCACACATTGACCACGGAAAAAGTACATTGGCTGACCGATTATTGGGTGCAACCCAAACGGTAACGGCTCGTGAAGAAAAGGCGCAGTTGCTTGACAATATGGACTTGGAACGTGAGCGTGGAATCACGATTAAGAGTCACGCAATACAAATGGAATATAAATATAAAGGCGAAGAATATATCCTGAACCTGATTGATACTCCGGGTCACGTGGATTTCTCCTATGAAGTTTCGCGTTCGATTGCTGCCTGCGAAGGTGCGCTACTAATTGTGGATGCTGCGCAGAGTATTCAGGCGCAGACAATTTCGAATTTATATTTGGCATTAGAAAATGACTTGGAAATTATTCCGGTTTTGAATAAAGTAGATTTACCAAGTGCCAATCCTGAGGAAGTAAGTGACGATATTATTGATCTGCTTGGATGTAAATTAGAAGATATTATCCATGCTTCGGGTAAAACCGGTTTTGGTGTGGAGAATATTTTGGCTGCGATTATTGAAAAAGTTCCGGCTCCGAAAGGAAATAAAGAAGAGCCTTTGCAGGCTTTGATTTTCGACTCACATTACAATCCGTTTCGTGGAATCGAAGTTATTTTTAGAGTTGTAAACGGTGAAATAAAGAAAGGTCAGAAAATTAAATTTATGGCTACGGGCAATGAATATTTTGCCGATGAAGTAGGAACTTTGAAATTAAATCAAGTTCCAAAAAGTGTAATTTCGACAGGAGATGTTGGGTATTTGATTTCTGGAATTAAGGAAGCCAAAGAGGTAAAAGTAGGGGATACGATTACTGATGCCAAAACGCCTACAACTAATATGATTACAGGTTTTGAGGATGTAAAACCAATGGTTTTCGCCGGAATTTACCCTGTAGATACTGAAGATTTTGAAGAGCTGCGAGCTTCGATGGAAAAACTGCAGCTGAACGATGCTTCGCTGGTATTTGCTCCTGAAAGTTCGGCGGCTTTAGGATTTGGTTTCCGTTGCGGATTCTTGGGAATGCTGCATATGGAGATTATTCAGGAGCGCTTGGAGCGCGAGTTCGACATGACGGTAATTACTACAGTTCCTAACGTTTCGTATTTGGCTTACACCAAAAAAGAACCAGAAACAGCTGTTATAGTCAACAATCCATCAGATTTGCCGGAACCTTCAAAACTTGATCGTGTAGAAGAGCCTTTCATCAAAGCAACTATCATTACTAAAGCTGATTTTGTGGGTAACGTAATGAGCTTATGTATCGAAAAACGTGGTATTATCACTAATCAAACGTATTTGACTACTGAACGTGTGGAATTGAATTTTGACATGCCATTGGCTGAAATTGTATTCGATTTTTACGACCGATTGAAAACGGTTTCCAAAGGTTATGCTTCGTTTGATTATTCTCCTATTGGAATGCGTGCTTCCAAATTGGTTAAACTTGACGTATTGTTGAACGCTAATCAGGTTGATGCACTTTCTGCTTTGATTCACGAAAGTAACGCTTACAACATTGGTAAAAAAATGACCGAGAAACTGCGTGAACTGATTCCGAGACAACAGTTTGATATTCCGATTCAAGCGGCGATTGGAGCTAAAATCATTGCCCGTGAAACAATCAAAGCACTTCGTAAAGACGTTACCGCAAAATGTTATGGTGGGGATATTTCCCGTAAACGTAAATTGTTGGAAAAACAGAAAAAAGGTAAAAAACGTATGCGCCAAGTAGGAAATGTTGAAATTCCGCAAGAAGCATTTATGGCGGTATTGAAATTAAATGATTAATCTTTTTTTAGAAAACAGAATAAAGAGTAAAGAATATAGAGAAAACCTGATGATGAAAATTGTCAGGTTTTTTCGTTTAATTTTTAAAAAACAAAACGATTTTATCAAACAAATTCATTTACTTTGGCATTCAAAAAAACTATATTTTTTTAAAAAGTGATTCTAAAAAACTACAAACAAACACTTTGGCTAATAGTCTTTGTCTGGTTTTTTATTTTAATGCTGTTTATAACATTGAAATATTTTCCAATTAGTTCAAATGTTGCTTTTTTACAAATAAAACAGACTGAAGTCATGGGGATTAAGCCTTATCTGTTTGTTTTCTATATTCATGTCTGTACTTCTATATTTACATTACTTGCTGGCTTTACTCAATTTAATCAGAACATTTTAAAACAGTATTCATCTATACACAGATGGATTGGGAAATTGTATGTTTTTGTTGTTTTATTCTTAGCTTCTCCGTCTGGGTTTTTTATTGGACTCTTTGCAAACGGTGGCTTTTTTTCTAAAATTTCCTTTGTCATATTATCCATTTTATGGTTTTATTTTACTCTAAAAGGATTTTTATTAATAAAAAAAAGTAATATTAAAAGTCACAAAGCATTTATGATGCGGAGTTTTGCCTTAGCATTTTCAGCGATAACTTTACGGCTATGGAAAGTAATTATTGTATACCTATTTCATCCTGCTCCAATGGATGTTTATCAAATTATTGCTTGGTTAGGCTGGATACCTAATTTATTGGTTATAGAATATTGTATATTTAAACAAAAAAATAAATGAGAAAAATATTAATTGTATTATTCGTTACGACATTGGTTTCCTGCAAAAAGGAAAAATTAGAAAATTCAGAAAAAATCGAGATTGTAAATAATTCGTATAACGATTTATATGGTAATTGGGTTGGTGATATTGTTGCTAGTGTTCATGATACTACAAACGATTTTGTTTATTCTAATAAAATAAATATTGTTATAAAAAGAATAGAAAAAAATAGAGTATTTGGACAAAGTATTGTTGCAGGAAACAGCAGACCATTATCTGGTGAATTAAAAAAAACTGCTAACGGTTACGAGTTTACACTAAAGGAGCTTGGAAATAGCAAATATGATGGAAGATTCGAATTTTCTATTGAAAATAAAATTTTAAAAGGAACTTGGTTTTCAAATGATAAAAAACAGCATGTAACACAGCGCACTTTTGAATTAAAAAAACAAGAATTCAAATACAACCCAAATGCCATGCTGCCCAATTATGAAGATGAACCTTATGTAGATTATTATAGTGTAAAAATAGACACTGTGAAAACGCAGCCAACAGACAGCACTGAGGTTGAAGAAACTTATTTTGAAGAAACCTATCGTTCAGCTTCTGATGTTGTTACAAAAATAAATTCTTCTACAGCAAAATTGACTGAAAAAGACTTGAAAAATTTAAAAAAGTTAGAACTGGAAATTCTTCGGAATACTATTTATGCCCGACACGGATATTCTTTTAAGAAAAAAAATTACCGTCAGTTTTTTGATGCGGTAGATTGGTATATTCCTGTTTCAGAAAATGTAGATAATGAATTAACCTCTTTGGAAAAAAACAATATAAATCTGCTGGAACGTTTTGAAAAATACGCTGAAGATAATTATGATAGTTTTGGAAGATAATACAAATGATTTAAAAGATTAAAATACCGAAGATACTATAATTAAATAATCTTAACCCAATGACAGAAGTTGTTGGGTTTTCTGTTTTTGAAATGTATCTTTGAGTCTTAGCAACTAAAAACTCAGAAACCCAAAAAAAATGCTCGACGAAACCCCAAAACGATTTGACCGCATTGTTGCTATTTTGATTCAATTGCAATCCAAAAAAATTGTAAAAGCACAGGAATTAGCCGATCGTTTTGAAGTCAGTCTGCGAACCATTTATCGTGATATCCGAACGTTGGAAGCTTCGGGAGTTCCTATTTACAGTGAGGCCGGTATTGGTTATGCCTTGATGGAGGGTTATCGATTACCACCTGTGATGTTTACACGAGAAGAAGCCAGCAGTTTTATTGCTGCCGAAAAATTAATGCAGAAATTCACTGACACGACTCTTGGGAATCATTACGCTTCGGCGATGTATAAGTTGAAAGCAGTGCTTCGAAGTGATGATAAAGACTGGGTTTCGAGTATAGAATCCAGTATTTTGATGCAGTCTTCGGAGAAGCTTTTTAATGACAAATCGCCAAATACTTTAGCCACACTTTTTGAAAGTATTGCTGAGAAAACACAGGTCATTCTTTCGTATGAAGCGATTCAGTCGGAGGGAATTACTGTTCGGCATATTGAACCTGTCGGTGTTTTTCATGATAATAACAATTGGTATATGTTTGGCTATTGCCATCTGCGTAAGGATTACAGGCAATTTCGTGCTGACCGTGTTCATGGAATCCAGAAAACGGAAATCCCTTTTTCATTAGAACATAATGCATTAGAAACCTATTTGGATAAAGACAAAAATGTTTCGACTACAAAAGTTCGGATTCTTGTGGAGAAAAGAATAGCCAGTTATCTGGCAAGCGATCGGAAATATTACGGTTTTGTTTCGGAGAAGGAAATGGATGGAAAAATCGAAATGACTTTTATGTCTTGTGATTCGATGGAAGGGCTTTCGCGCTGGTATCTGATGTTTGGCGATTATGCCATGATATTGGAACCCGAAAGTTTAAAAACCAAAATTCTGGAATTACTGGAAAGAAATCGTCAACGGCTTTTATTAAACCATTAAGAGATTAAGAAAATTTAGGCTTAACTTGCCTTAATCCCTTAATGGTAAAACTAATTTTATCTTTCCCAGAAAAAAGGAGGTTCGATCCCTAATGCACGCAAGTATACATAACCCTGACCGCGATGATGCACTTCATTATCAATGAAATATAAAATATTATGTATTATCGGAAACTCGTACTGACCGAATAAATTGAAGGTTTCGTTAAAATCTTCGATGGTTAGTTTCTGCCAATTTTCATTAATTTCTGCCGTTGCTTCATCCCATTTTTCAAGATATTGTGCTTTGAAAATTAATTTTCCTTCTTCTGGATTATAAGGCTTAATTTCTCTGTTTACAATTCCTTTTAAAGCAGGTGCTCCAATCGCCAAAAGTTCGTCGGCCAATTTTGCAAAAGGTCTCATACCGCCAATTGAAAATTCAAAAAAATCTTTTTCAGGAAACAATTCTATTGCACGTCTTGTCAAGGCGCGGTGCCCTTGCCAGTGTTTCAATAAATCTTCAGGAGTAATCACTTGTGTTGCTAATGTTTTCATAATTTTAAAGTTTTTATTTTACTTCTTCAAAATTAGAGAGGGCTGGTGACAACAGTTTGTCAGCAGCTTTTTATTTTTTTTAGAATATAGAAAAAAGAGTAAAGAAGAAAGACAAAAACCTGATGATTCCAGAGAAAAATCAGGTTATTGTCCCTCAAATGAGTTTATCTTTATGGAGGAAATTTTATTTATCCTTCAGCCAGTCGAATAATCGCTGTGCATCGGAACCTTTAAATAATTGGGTTCCTTCGTTCATTGTCGCTGCCGATCCGCAGGCAACTCCCCAGCGAATGACTTCTTTAAGACTTTTATTCTGCGAAAGCGCCCAAACCATGCCGCCCACCATACTGTCACCGGCACCCACGGTACTTTTCTTGGCAACATTAGGAGCGGGAACAAATTCATAATTGTCTTTGGTTACCAAAACTGCACCTTGTGGTCCCAGTGATACTACCACAATTTCGGCTCCTCCTTTGGCAATTATCTGTTTGGCAGCTTCGTTTACTTCTTCCATTTCCAATCGCTCTGCGCCAATTAATTTGGCTAGTTCACCAACATTTGGTTTGATGAGGTAAGCACCTGTTTCGAGTACTTTTTCTAATGCTTCTCCCGATGTGTCAACAATTAATTTTGCACCAGACTGCTTGGCTATTTCGGCTATTTTTTGATAAAAATCAGCTGTTAAGCCTTCGTTTAAGCTGCCACTGGCGACTATAAATTTAGATTTTAAACCACTAACCGTGTCAAGAAAAGCCTGCTCTTCTTCAGCTGTTATTTCTCCTCCGGTAAAGCCAAAACGGTACTGCGAATTGGTGTGGTCATCTACAGCCACAAAACTTTCCCGAGTCCAGGTTTGAATGGGAATGGCTTGAAAATCGATCGATTCTTTGGCAACCAATTCTTCCAGTATTTTGCCCAGCGGCCCTCCCGAGGTAAAAACTGCAAAGGAGCTGCCTCCCAGGCGGGAAATAGCTTTGGAAACATTGATACCGCCGCCCCCCGCATCAAAACGAGGCTCTGAGCAGCGTATTTTTTGCTCGGCAATTAAACCTTTAAAATGAGTGCTTTTGTCCAAAGCCGGATTTACGGTCAGGGTAACTATATCAAATGAATTCATTTTTATTTTTTTAGAAATGGTTATGTGTCAGACGAAGGTAAGGATTAAAGATGATCTGATTGAAGATTTTTGATTAACGATTTCTTATTTCAGATGTTTGAGTACTTGAAATATACCATCTTTTTTGTATGCAGCGAGGCTATTTATTACAATCTAAATTTTAAATAACTGCATTTAAATAAATCTAAATTAAGTTAGGTAAAAAGCTTAAATAAGTTTATCTTTTTACTTAACTAAGTTTATGATAAAACATAACTTAATTTGGTTTTTAGCTTAACTAACTTTATAATAATACTTAATTAAGTTTTATACTATGTTTTTTTATAAAAAGACTGTATTTGATTGTAACTATTTGAAATTATGGCGCATCTCGCAAGCGGTGCAGCACAATTTTTTGATGGAGCTGGGCGAAAGACTTTCAATACCCTATGAAACCAAAGCCGAAAAGGAACTAAAATCCCAGCTCGCCGATAGCACAAAACAAATAGAAGCACTGGAGCTACAGCTTGAAGTATTCAAAAAGATTCACAAAATAGAGTAACTTCCACAAGTCCTTAGTGAAGAATAAATCGATATATTTGAAAATAAATACTGACGCTGGTCAGACATAGCCACTCGATGTAGGAGTGGTAAGTAGGAAATTGTCCGGCATATATACTAGTCGTGCGTCAGTTTACACCAACGAAACGAAAAATGTTAGAAATATGAAAAAGTTAAAACTTATTATACTATTATTTTTATTATCAACTCTTAATTCATTTGCTTGTCTAAATGGCGAATCAAAAGAATTAAAAAATGGTGATTATTTATATATGGATCATGATAATAGACTTCCTTTTGGTCATAATTTTTTCGACGGACAATTTGAAGATATAAAATTCCGACTAGACAGTATTTACAAAAAAACAAAAGATATTGCATGTTTATCTGATAAAGGATTAATATTAATTTTGCAAAAAAAATACAATCAAGCATTAAAATTATATTTGAATATTGAAAAAACAAACCCAAATAGATATTCAACAGCATCAAATATTGGAACTATTTACGAGTTAATTGGAGAAAATAAAAAAGCATTAGAATGGATTAATAAATCCATAAAAATAAATTCAAAATCTCATAATGAATCAGAATGGTTACATTCAAAAATATTAGAAGCGAAAATTAAAGGTGAAAAATTTTATACATCTGAATTTATTTTAGGTGTAAATTTTGGAAACGAAGAAATACCAATCACTAAACTTAACAAAACAGAAATAGACAAACTTTATAAATCAATTTTTTTTCAATTAAATGAAAGAATATCATTTATCAAACCACAAGAAAAAATTGTAGCAATGCTTTTATTTGAACTTGGTAATTTATCAATCATTAAAAAAGAATTTAGAAATGCTAAAGACATTTTTGAGAAATCTAAAGAATATGGATTAGATAGTGATTTACTAAACAAAAGAATGAACTTTGTAAATGAAAAATTAAAAATCAAAAAAGTAGCAACTCAAACAAAAGTCATAAAAAGTAAAGTTGATAAAATAGATCTGACAAAAACGATAATGTTAATACTCGGAATAATTTCAATAATTGTTCTAATTATTTTAACCCTTAAACGTAGAAATAAATAAAAAACCGAACGCACAACAGCTACTACAACGGATTTGGGCAATTGGCTTAATGGAAAGATGGTTTTGTATTTGCGATTTATATTTCTTAATCCGTTATAAAATTTCTCATAGCAGAAAATTAAACATTTTATAAAAATGAAAAATATTCAAGACTATTTTACAATTTATAAGCAATCGGTCTGGGAGAAGAATACTCAAAGCCTGATTGAGCTGTATCATGACAATGTTGTGATTTTTGATATGTGGGAACACGGTTATCAAACAGGCATAACAGCATGGTCTGCTGCTATAAAAGATTGGTTAGGTTCTTTGGGAGAAGAAAGGGTCAATGTGATATTTGAAATGATAGAAATCCATGAAGGTGATAATGCAGGTTTTGGGAGTGCTGTGATTACATTTCAGGCAATTTCGGCTACTAACACTATTATAAGGAGCATGAGAAATAGAATCACAGTAGG
Organism: Flavobacterium aquicola; assembly: GCF_003385115.1. Lineage (GTDB taxonomy): Bacteria > Bacteroidota > Bacteroidia > Flavobacteriales > Flavobacteriaceae > Flavobacterium > Flavobacterium aquicola. The sequence continues at coordinate 81,906 of NZ_QUNI01000014.1, read as the reverse complement.
ATTTGCCAAAGAAAACGAGCAATGGAAAGTGATTCATCAGCATACTTCGGCCCCTATTAATTCCAGCCTCGAAGCGATTTTAAACTTTTAAAAAAAATAATTTATCTCAAAGGCAGTAGCGTAGTCAGTACTTCTAATAAAAAAACTGACAGAGGGAACAGGCGAAGCAAATCTTTCGGCTTCAATAAATAATACAACACAGGTTTATAGTTATTAAATCATCAACTTCGTACCTTTGCTGCCTTGGTAAAACCAAAAAAGCAATAAACAGACAAAATGATTGAAGATAAAAACCCGCAGCGTACAAGCATAGCCCAACTGGGAGAATTTGGCTTAATAGACCATTTGACAAAAAACTTCGAAATCATGCAGCCATCGACACTAAAAGGAATTGGTGATGACGCAGCCGTGTTGGATTTCAAGGAAAAGAAAGTCGTTGTTTCCACCGATTTATTGATTGAAGGCGTGCATTTTGATTTGGCTTACGTGCCTCTGAAGCATTTAGGATATAAATCGGTAGTAGTCAATGTTTCTGATATTTGTGCGATGAATGCCAAGCCAACACAGATTACAGTTTCGATAGCAGTATCTAATCGTTTTCCGCTGGAAGCTCTGGAAGAATTCTATGAAGGAATTAAGCATGCTGCGCAGGAATATAAAGTTGATGTCATAGGGGGTGATACTACTTCTTCCCAAAAAGGACTGATCATCAGTATTACCGCTCTTGGCGAAGCCGATGAAAACGAAATCGTTTATAGAGACGGAGCCAAACAAACGGATCTATTAGTCGTAACAGGCGATATAGGAGCTGCTTATATGGGATTGCAGGTTTTGGAAAGAGAGAAACAGGTTTTTCAGGTAAACCCAAATTCACAGCCTGATTTAGATGCATACACCTATTTAATCGAACGCCAATTAAAGCCGGAAGCCCGCAAGGACGTGCGTACATTATTGCATGCTTTAGAAATTAAACCAACTTCGATGATCGATATTTCGGATGGATTGTCATCAGAGATCATGCATTTATGCAAGCAGTCTGGTGTTGGGTGTAATTTATATGAAGATAAACTGCCAATTGACCCGCAGTTTATTTCAACTTGCGAAGAGTTTAATATTGATAGTACAACCGTAGCCATCAATGGAGGAGAGGATTACGAACTGCTCTTTACCATTGCCATGGAAGATTTTGATAAAATAAAAGGGAATCCAAACTTCTCTATTATTGGGCATATGACCCAAGAAAGCGAAGGTATTCATCTTGTTACCCGTGCCAATACAAGAATACCTTTGAAAGCTAGAGGCTGGGATGCTATAAGTGAGTAAATTACAATTCGCTTTCACTAACTAGAATAAATTTAATAACGTAAAAGATAAATGTTCAGCTTATTTAGGCTGAACATTTTTTTTGTTAATAAATTGACTATTTGTGAGAAATAACACTTTTAAACTAATGTTTTAAATTAAAAAATACTCCAAAAGCGGTATTGTTTGATTTTATCTTATAAATTAAATTTGGAGGTTTTGTTTTTGTAAGACCGATGGATATTAGTTTTCAGTAAACCAATAAATTACAAATCTGAAAAAATAAAAGATATAAAACTATTTTATCTAAAATAAGAGTACGCTTAATTAATACCTCAATAAACGGAAAGAGATTTCCAATTTAAAAGGAGAAAGCTGAAAATCCTAATAAAGAGTAAGCGAAATTAAAATTTCCCAAAGATGAAAAAAATCTACTTATTATTTGTACTTGCAGTTACGACATTTACTGCTAACGCGACCACTAGAACAGTAAACAACGGATCTGTTGGAGCTGGACAGTATACTTCAGTACAGACAGCTGTTGATGCTTCAGCAGTTGGTGATACCATTTACATTCATGGATCTCAAACTGCTTACGGTGATGTTACTTTAAACAAGCGTCTTGTGCTTATAGGAGCAGGACATCATGTGAAGGGAACACAGTTTGATTTTGCTACCGAGTTAGGTGTTATTTATTTAAGCAGAGGTAATTCTACTACTTTGCCAACAGGAAGTACTATAAAAGGGATTGAATTTTCTTACATATATGGTTCTGGGGGATCTCTTGATGTTAATAATATAACTTTAGAACGCAATTACATCACTAATGCTAGCTCAGATGTTGTAGGGAATGGCTGGATTCTTCGTAATAATTTTATAGCTGGACTTAGGATTCTAGACTTTAAAAATATTATTATTAGTAATAATATAGTTGGAAATTACATATATAATTCAACTAAACCGAGCGTTATTATTACAAATAATATTTTTCTAAATGGGGCATGGATATCCCAAATGGATTATTCTACAATAACAAATAATATTTTTATTGAACCTTTAGCATTTAGTTATTTCACAGGTAAACAAAATACTTGGAATAAAAACATTTTTATTTATGCGGATCCAGCTAATTACAAAAATTTTCCTCCTTCAGGAAACACAGGTGTAGGTAATTTAAACACTGTCAATGCTCAATTTACAACAACAATACCTTTAAATATAACTCTTGAAGATGCCACAAAACATGATTGGACGCTGCTTGCCTCTTCAATAGGTTTTAAATATGGAACTGATGGAACTGATATAGGTATTCACGGAGGAAGTTACCCTTCGCCGAACAATACAGGAGCTACAAATATACCTCAAATAACAAGTATGGATATTCAAAACTCTGTACTGCCTCAAAACGGGACTTTAAGTATAGAATTTAAGGCTAAAGGCCAGCAATAAGAAAGATTCTAAAATCATTTCTGAATTTAAAATTCTAATCTAAAACCCGATTCACGATGAAAAAAATAATATTTATATTATTTGTGATACTCTCTACATTGTATGGATCACAAATTAATGCCCAAACAGTACCTGCTCCGAACTGGGCTTGGGCAGCAAACATAACCGGGGCAAGTGCTGTGGCAGCCACAGATGATGGCTCTATTTTTACAGATGCAGCAGGAAACAGTTATGTTGTAAACCAAATAAGCTCACACGTAAACATTAAAAAATATGATGCAGCAGGAACCTTGATTTGGGATCGCACCGGAAGCAGTGGTGCAGGAGTTGAAACACCTACTGATATTACAGTAGATGCTACTGGTAATTATTATGTTACAGGTTCCCATACTGGATCTTCTACTTTTGGAACGACAATACTTCCTAATACAGCACAAATTGATCTTTTCGTTGTTAAATACAACTCTTCTGGAACAGTAGTGTGGGCAAGTAATTATGGTGTATCGAGAAATAACCAAGGAAATAGTATTGCTGTTGACAGCAATGGAAATTGCTTCGTAGGAGGATATATGTGTGGTAATGCGACTACGGCAGCCTATTTTTTCTATGCAAAATATGATTCAAATGGAGTAATTCAATGGTCAAAATATGATGGATACCCAAATACCACTTCTCCTGCAATATTTAATGTTGTTAATGGAGTTTCTGTAGATAATTTTGGGAATTCTTATTTAACTGGATATTACAGACCAAATGGCAGCACGCAGCAATTATTTTTCATACGTAAGTGTGATCCTTTTGGAAATACAGTTTGGCACAAAACAAGAACTGAAAATTCAGCTGGATTTGATATTGTTACTGATAAAGTAGGAAACAGTTATGTGACAGGAGCATATTATACTGGCACGTCTTGGGATATTTTTACTAGAAAATATGATGCAGCTGGCCAAATTCTTTGGGCTCAAAATAATGGCGGTGTAGATGCAGATTATGGTGATGGAATTGCCATTGATGCTGATGGAAACTGTTATGTTTCTGGAAGGTTTCAACAAAATGCTGCTTTTGGTCCCATAGCCATCAGCAACCTTAATAGTGGGGTAAGTGATGTTTTTGTAGCCAAATATGATAAGCTGGGAGATGTCGTTTGGGTACAGCAGGCGGGTGAAAGCGGTGAAGATGCGGCCAGCAAAATTGGAGTTGATGCTGCCAATAATGTTTATATTAACGGTTATTTCACCACAAGCACAACTTTTGGAACAGCTGCATTAAATGGTATAGTTAGACAGCCTTATATAGCTAAAATTGGCGATTTTGTGGAAGGAACAGAAAGCATTACCACGCTTCCTTTGGCTTCCCACAATTACAATGCTGGCAGTTCTATAAGTGTGCCTTTTTCAACCAAAGGAAATTTCCCTGCTGGTACCAAATATACCGTAGAGCTTTCTGATCCTTCGGGTTCTTTCTTTTATCCCAAATATATTGGAGTAGGTACTGCAAGCCCTATTAACTGCGTAATTCCTTCACTCACAATCCCGGCGGCAGAATACCGCATTCGGGTAATATCTACAACACCTGAAGTTTTTGGAACTGATAATGGAAGCGCTATTACTATAAATGGGAACAGTCAGTTGACAACCCCTGACTGGGCATGGGCGAAAAATATAGACGGAGTAAGTTCTGTAGCGACTACAGATGACGGTTCTATTTTTACTGATGCAGGGGGGAACAGTTATGTTGTAAATCAAATAAGTTCGCATGTAAACATCAAGAAATATGATGCAGCAGGAACCTTGGTTTGGGACAGAACGGGAAGCAGTGGTTCAGGAGTTGAAAACCCTACTGATATTACTGTAGATGCTTCAGGTAATTATTACATTACCGGATCATATACAGGTTCGGCTACTTTTGGAGCAATAACTCTTGCTAACACGGGGCAATCCGATCTATTTATAATTAAATATGATGCCTCTGGAACAGTTTTATGGGCTAGTAATTATAATCTTGGAAGAAAAAATCAAGGAAATAGTATTGCTGTTGATTCGAATGGAAATTGCTATGTAGGAGGATATATGTATGGAAATGCCACTACCTATTCTTATTATTTCTATGCAAAGTATGATTCAAATGGGGTGGTACAATGGTCAAAATATGATGGATATGCAACTAATACTACTTTATTAGAAAATACTGTGAATGGTATATCTGTTGATAATTTTGGTAATTCTTACATAACAGGATACACTCGTACAAGCAGTGCAACTGGAAATTATTTTTTTATTAGAAAATGCGACCCTTCTGGAGGTGAAGTGTGGACAAAAAGAAGGACTGAATATTCTATCGGGAATGACATTGTAACTGATAAAGTTGGGAATAGTTACGTAACTGGTGCCTATTATACAGGTTCTTCATGGGATATTTTCATTAGAAAATATGATGCAGCTGGGCAATTACCGGAAACAGTTGAACAAAAAGGTATTGGGCTAGATGCTGATTACGGAGATGGAATAGCATTAGACGCTAACGGGAATTATTTTGTAACGGGAAGATTCCAGCACAACACTGATTTTTCAACTTTAAATGTTAGTAATACTAGCAGTGGTATTAGTGATGTTTTTGTTGCTAAATATGATAATCAGGGAAATATTGTCTGGTTACAGCAAGTAGGAGAAAGCGGACAAGATGCAGGAAGTAAAATAGGTGTTGATGCTGCTGGGAATTGCTATATCAATGGTTATTACACAGCAAGTGCAACTTTTGGTACTGCGACCCTAAATGGTCTAACTCGAAATCCATTTTTAGCAAAAATAGGTTTAACCGCCGATACTACTTTAGGAACCGCTGTTGTGAAAGGTGAAAACTTTTGTGGAGGGGCGGTAGTTACTGTTGATTTTGCGATAACTGGAAAATATGATGCTGCCAATATTTTTACCGCACAATTGTCTGATGCTTCGGGATCGTTTAGCAGTCCTGTAAATATTGGGACCTTAGAATCTCCTTTAAATACAAGTATTTATGCTATAATTCCTTTGGCAGCTCCTGCTGGAACTGGATACCGTATTCGTGTTGTAAGCAGTAATACTCCTTTGATTGGAAGTGATAATGGTATTGATATTAAAATTAATCAAACTGACTGCAAAAGTAATATTGTTAAGCTTGATGTGAAACCAATAGCAGCTATTGAATATTTTATTGACACTGATCCAGGGCTTGGAAAAGGTACTCCATTACCGACAGCTGGCGGACTTAACGTTAGTGAGAATCTTCAAATTACGCTTCCAACATTAACTTCCGGATTTCATAATCTGTTTATACGAACTAAAGATATTGATGGCAAATGGGGAATGTACGAAGGAAGAGTTTTCTATGTTCAGCCAGAACCTTTGGTATTAACAAGTTCACCTATTGTTGCAGGAGAATACTTTTTTGATACGGAGCCAGGCATTGGTAACGGCACGGCTTTAGCTCCATTTAGCGCCGCCACTCCTCTTAGTGTAACTGCTCAAGTTTCTACTACAGGATTATCAGAAGGATTTCATAATTTGTTTTTTAGAACCAAAGATTCTAAAGGGCAATGGAGTATGTACGAAGGTCGAGTTGTTTATATTCAGCCTACAGTTGTTTCAACAGTGATTGAACCTATCGTTACTGCAGAATATTATTTTGACACAGATCCAGGATTAGGAAGCGGAACAGCAATTGACATTGGGACTCCAGCTGAATCTATTACAGTTACCCTTTCAGACGTGGCTACAAGTACTCTAGGTGCTGGAGACCATAATGTTTTTGTGAGAGTAAAAAACGAAGGTAAAGTATGGAGTTTGACAGAGAAAAGAACATTTACTATTTGTTCAGTTCTGTTAACAGCTCCGGTTATCTCTGGAAATCCTGTAGTTTGTGCTGGACAAGGTCTTAGCCTTACTGCCGAAACCGTAGTTGGTGCTGCTTCTTACTTATGGACAGGACCAAATGGATTTACAGCTGCTACGCAAAGTATTACCATTAATAACCTAGCTTCATATCAAACTGGTGAGTATACTGTTATAGCAGTTAGCGGAACTGGACCTTGTGGAACTGGACCAGCTTCAAAAATAACAGTGAGCATTAGTACAACTCCTGTTCCAACAGCAGTAGTGGCAACTCAAACGTTTTGCAATGCTGGCACTGTTTCCGAATTGAAAGCAGATGGTACCGATATTAAATGGTATACGCAGCCTGCGAACGGAACATCATTGGATGGTACAGCAGCATTGTCCAATGGTATTTGGTATTATGCGAGCCAAACTTTAAATTCTTGTGAAAGTATTTCGCGTTTACCTATTCTGGCTTCTATGAATGTTACTCCAGTACCAGCTGGAACAGCAACCCAGACATTTTGTAATGCTGCTAAGGTTTCAGAATTGAAAGCTACCGGCAGTGATGTTAAATGGTACGCAGACCCTGTAAATGGTACATCTTTAAATAGTGATGCAGCATTGGCAAACAATACTTGGTATTATGCGAGCCAAACTTTAAATTCTTGTGAAAGTGCAGCACGTTTGGCTGTATTGGTTTCTATAAATGTTACTCCAACGCCAACTGGAACAGCAACTCAGACATTTTGTAATGCTGCTAAGATTTCAGAATTGCAAGCCACCGGCAGTGATATTAAATGGTACACGGATTCTGTAAATGGAACATCTCTAAATAGCGATGAAGCATTGGTAAACAATACTTTGTATTATGCGAGCCAGACTTTAAATTCTTGTGAAAGTGCAGCACGTCTGGCTGTTATGGCTTCTATTAACGTTACACCAGCACCAAGCGGTGATACAAATCAAACATTAGAGGAAAATAAAACCATTGCTGATATTGTGGTAACAGGAACAGATATAAAATGGTACGATTCACAAGCTGCTGCTGCTGCAGGTACGAATCCTTTAGATTTGGGACTTGCACTGGAAGAAGGAAAAACATACTATGCAACACAAACTATTGATAGTTGTTTTAGCACTAGTGCCTTAGGTGTTACCATAGGTTTAACATTAGGAAATGATAGTTTTGATTCAAAATCTTTTGCATATTTTCCTAATCATGTGAAAGATAATTTGAATCTTTCTCATGTAGTCATTTTGACAAAAGTCAGAGTTTTAAATATGCTTGGTCAAGAACTAATATCTAAAAATTTAAATGCCACATCGGGAACAGTTGATATGAGTTCAATTGCTGATGGATATTATTTAATAGAAGTAAATACAGAAGATGCCAGCAAAATTTTTAAAGTAATTAAATCGAATAAATAATTAAATTTAATAATACCAAAAGAAGAAAAACCGTCTCAATATTTTGAGACGGTTTTTAGCTTTTAACAAGTTTGATTGTAGTTTAATATAGTAGTACTGAAAAAGGTTATAAAATAATTCCTCGAATTTTTGCTTCCTTAATCAGATCAATATCACTTCCTTCTTCAATTTTAAACAATGCTTTAAGATTTACTTTTCGCTGTTCAATGGCGTGTAACGAAATAGGAATATATTGAGGTATGTCTTTGGTTTTTGTTCCTTTGGAAATATGAAATAAAATTAATTTATCAAATTGATCAATTCCCGCAATGTCGTTGTTATTTTGATTAGCCATTTTGATTACTGAATGACTGTAATAAATTTCGTTTTTCAATACTATATCAAAACCAAAAAGCAGTTCATCAAAAGTCAAATCATTTTTGATAACCAAGCCGGCGGGATTTATAGTATCAATTATATTCTTTATTTTGAGTAATTCGGTATACATGGTAAGCAAAATTATTTTGCAATTGGGCATGTATTCTATAATTAATTTAGCCAAATCTTCACCAGAATGAATTCCTTTTTCTTCATAAGCAGGCATACTTATATCTAAAAATGCCACATCAAAAGGTGTTGTTTCTGGATTTGTAATGATGTTGTAGCCAGTTACGCAGTCCTTACCCTGAGTAAATGAATATTCATAAACATCAGGTTTGTATCGTGTTATAGCGTTTTTGTATCCATCAATTATAAAAGGATGATCATCTACAATTAAAATTTCCTTTTTAATTATTTTTTGCACATTTGAATCAACTGTCATTATGCTATAGGTTTTTGTGTTTTATTGATTGGAATAATTATCATTATGGAAGTGCCTTCGTCTTTTTTTGATTTTATTTCGAGGGTTCCTTCACATTCTGTTGTTCTAATTTTGATATTTTGGAGTCCGATTCCTTTTTTGGCTCGGTTTATATTAAACCCAATTCCATCATCACTAATTTTTAAAACTAAGCTGTCATTTTGTTTTTTGAATTCTACCTTTATTTTTGTTGCGTTAGCGTACTTGTTACAATTTTGAAGTGATTCTTGGAGAATTCTATATAAATTAATTTTTATAATATTGTCAATAGAATCCCATTTTATAGTAGGATCCAGATGTGCTAGAAACTTTGTTGGAAACGTTTTTTTCTGTTCTTCAAATAGATTGGTTACTATTGCTACGAAGTTATTAATTAATTCTGATTTTTCTCTATTAAGATTATGAGAAATTTCGCGAATGTCCTGTTCAATATTTTTTAATTCAGTCAAATAATTCAATCGCATTTCGATTCCTGAATCATCTTTAATTTTATTTAAGCCATCCAGATTAATTCGAACTCCAAACATTCTGCCCAAAACACCGTCGTGCAGTTCCCTTGCTACTCGCTTTTTTTCTTTAATATTATTGATTTCAATAGTGTTCTGCTGATTAATCAAGAGATTATAAATTTCGGCATTACTTTGCTGTTGCTGCTGTTTAAATAAAAGTTCTCTTTGTTTAGTTTTTTGACTGTTAATAGTATACAATAATATTACTAAGATAATAAAAGCGGCAAATATTAACAACAGCTTTTTGTTTTGACCTTCTAAATTGGTATTTTCTACTTTTATTTCATCAGTTTCATATTCTATTCGAGAGAACTTTTCACCCATTTTTCTCTCTGCTTTTTGTAAGCGGTCATTAATTAATATATATTCGTTAGAATATTTTGATGCGTTTTTAGGATCTACAGCTCCCATTTGTTTTAGGGATTCTAATATGCTTCTTAATTGTTTGGTACTTCGTGATAATGCAAGTGCCTGCTTCGCATATTGAATTGCTTTTAATGTGTCATTTTTAGAATAATAATATTCCGACAAATGAGTCTTGTTAACAATGAGTCCAGATGTTAAATGTAAACTATCTCTAATTTTAAGCGATCTATAAAATAAATCAGAAATGCCATCTGTGTCTTTAAGTTTAAATTTGGCATATGCCAGATTATCTAATAGCATAGCATATAAAGGAGTATGTTCTATAAATAACTTTTTTTGCTTCAGCCCTTCTTGGAAATAGTTTTTTGCTTCGTTATAATTTTTTAAATTCAGATATACATAACCTATATTATTTAAAGAAGTTGCTTTAAATTGGAATTCTGCGGGTATTGATGAATCCTTCAAAGTTGTTAAAGCCTTATTATGAAATTCTAAGGATTTGTTGTATTCTTCACGTTCATTGTATAGAATTCCTAAAAGATTATATGATTCATATAATAAATCATTAGCTTTTACCTGTTTTATATTCTTGAGAGCTTTGAAAACTGCTATTTCGCTATTAAAGTGCTCATTTTCAGAAAATTGTAGATTCGCTTTACTAATCTGGGTTTTTGCTAAATTATAATTATCATCAAGTCTGAGATATAATTTCTCAGCTTTATTATAACAGTAGAAGGCACTGTCTGAGATAGATTTTTTTTTATAGTAATCTCCTACATAGGTATATGCTTTGGCCAAATTGACTGTGTCATGACTATTTTGAGAATTTTCTAAAATAAGTTTAGAAGTGTTATAATATCCTTTCCAGTCGGCCATATTATAATAGCGATTGGCTACTTTAAATAGGTTAACTTTATTAAGAGAATCATCTTTTTGACTAATTATAATTTCAAAAGCCTTATGATTGTATTTTTGTTTTAATTTTTGGGGTAAGTGTACGTCATTAGCTAACAGCAAATATGATGTTAGACTATCTTGAGAAGGAATACTATTTTGTTGTGATTTATTTTTATTAGTACAACTAATGAAAAAAATCAAAAATAACAATAATATGTAGCAATAATTTTTCAATAGAAGAATATGAATTCTCTCAAAAATACTAAAACTTTTTATATAAAAAAAAGCCGTCATTTTTTTGACGGCTTTTTTTTATATTTTAATCGATATTTTTTAGTCTACTTTTCGATGATCACCAGTTTGTTGTGCCCCGGTTCCGTCAACAGCAGTAACTTGATTGACTAGAAGATTTTGATTAAAGTCCACTTTTCTGTGATCACCGGTTTGTTGTGCTCCAGTGCCATCTACATTTGTGATTGCTGTATTGTCAGCAATTGAAGAAGTTGAACTTGTTGGTGCAGCAAATGAAGTTGATGCTAATACTAATGTAAATAATCCGATTGATAAGATAGCTTTTTTCATGATTTCTTGGGCTTTATGTTGTTGTTTTTTTTACGTTTTTGATTCCATTTGCGTTGGAATTCTTTTGTAAAACTAAACAGTAAGCCACAATAAACAATTGAAAAAAAGCTGTTTATGGTCAATGGTATCCGTCTGATAGTGGATGCATATCAATTTCGAGAAATTGACTATTTCTTAAGTTTCAATATAATTTTCAGTTGCAAATTCATTAATTATAAAGTCGATATTCGTTTTGTAAGATTTAGAAAAAGGCAGTTTTATTGTAGTTTTCTTTATGTAACATAAAGAGTTTCCTGTATGAATTCTAGAGATATAATTTCGATTAACTATATAACTATTGTGAATTCTTATAAATGGATTTGATAATACTGTTTCAAAATGTTTCAGGGTCTTGAATGCGGTTATCATTTCTCCATTTTTCAGATGTATATCAGTCGAGTTATTATCGGCTTGGAAATAGCAGATTTCATCAGAATCAATATATCTATGATCGCCATAGGATTTGACACATAATATGAACGATTTTTTGTTATTTCTGGATTCAATCTTTTCAAGATTTTGTTTTTCTGAAGTATTTGGATTCTGAACAAGCACTATTTCGTCTTCTGTATTTGTTTTATTCAATTTATGAATCAATTTTACAAAATCAATTACTAATAATGGTTTTAGTAAATAGTCTACAACTTCATACTTAATACAGTCAAAAGCAAAATCTTTTTTCTTAGTTGTAATAACAATTTTGGGTAATTCTCTCAAATACATTAATAGTCCGTTGATTAATTGTAAGGACAAATTACTGTTTTTGTCTGCAGGATCTATTTCCAAAAAAATGAGTCTTGGCATGTGTTCCAAAATTAGATTAACACCATCTGCATAATTATCAGCAGAGCCGAGAAAGTTTAATTCTGAAAATTCGCTGGCAATTGCCTTTGTTTTCAAAACACTTTCAGGACTATCATCAATAATAATGTAGGTGTAATTCATTTTTTCGAATTTATTTTAATTATTGAAATTTTTACTTTTTTTGTTTTAAATGTTTATAGTTTCTATTTAAAAAGTGCAGATTTTAAAAGAATAATTCAGATTAAAAAATGATTTTAATAGCAAATAACATAATAAAAAACACTCAAAGTTATGATTTTTTTATTTCAAATAAATTAAAAGGTTTATAAAAATACAGCAGTATTTGTTTGTAGATTAAATACATACACAAATAATTATAATATTTTCAGATTGTTGCTAATAAAAAATGCTTCTCATCTGAGAAGCATTTATAAATGATTATTGAGATAAATTACATTTTCATTAACCAGTTTTTCATCGAAACTTCATTTTCAATGATTGATTTTAATTCAGAGATCGCTACACGATCTTGTTTCATCGTATCTCTGTGTCGGATAGTTACCGTTTGATCTTCGATAGTTTGGTGATCGACAGTGATACAGAAAGGAGTTCCTAAAGCATCTTGTCTTCTGTAACGTCTTCCTACGGCGTCTTTTTCATCATAAGACACATTGAAATCCCATTTTAAATCATCAATGATTTTTTTGGAAATATCAGGTAGTCCGTCTTTTTTAACCAATGGCAAAACAGCTGCTTTTGTTGGTGCCAAAACTGCTGGTAATTTTAAGACTGTTCTGGTTGAACCGTCTTCTAAAGTTTCTTCTTTTAATGAAGTAGAGAAAATCGCCAAGAACATTCTGTCTAGTCCTACTGAAGTTTCTACTACATAAGGAACATAGTTTTCGTTCAGTTCAGGATCAAAATACTGAAGTTTTCTTCCTGAATATTGTTCATGCGCTTTTAAATCAAAATCTGTACGAGAGTGAATACCTTCTAATTCTTTGAAACCAAAAGGGAAATTAAATTCAATATCGGCAGCAGCGTTTGCGTAGTGCGCTAATTTTTCGTGATCGTGAAAACGATAGTTTTCTTTTCCTAAACCAAGAGATAAATGCCAGTTCAAACGAGTTGTTTTCCAATGCTCGTACCATTGCATTTCTTCACCAGGACGTACAAAAAACTGCATTTCCATTTGTTCAAACTCACGCATACGAAAAATGAATTGTCTAGCAACAATTTCGTTTCTGAACGCTTTTCCAGTCTGTGCAATTCCAAAAGGAACTTTCATACGGCCAGATTTTTGAACATTCAAGAAGTTTACAAAAATACCCTGAGCTGTTTCCGGACGTAAATACAAATCCATTGCAGAATCTGCAGAAGCTCCTAATTTGGTTCCGAACATCAAGTTGAATTGCTTTACATCAGTCCAGTTTCTTGAACCGGTTTCAGGATCAGCGATTTCTAATTCTTCGATTAAAGCTTTTACATCCTGAAGATCTTCACTCATACCTTTTGCAAGTCTTTCCAAAATTTCTTTTTTCTTAGAAAGATATTCTACAACGCGGGCATTAGTGGTAATAAATTCTTCTTCATTAAAAGCATCTCCAAAACGGGCTTTTGCTTTTTCAATTTCTTTTTGAGCCTTTTGATTTAACTTTTCAGCATAATCTTCGACTAAAGTATCAGCTCTATATCTTTTTTTCGAATCTTTGTTGTCTATCAATGGATCGTTGAAAGCGTCAACGTGACCAGATGCTTTCCAAGTTGTTGGGTGCATCAGTATAGCCGCGTCCAATCCTACGATGTTCTCGTTCATCTGAACCATCGATTTCCACCAATATTCGCGTATGTTCTTTTTTAATTCTACTCCGTTTTGTGCGTAATCATATACCGCACTTAAACCATCGTACACTTCGCTTGACGGAAAAATAAATCCGTATTCTTTTGCATGCGAAACTACATTCTTAAATAAATCTTCTTGTTTTGCCATAGTGGTGCAAAAATATAAAAAGTGAAATTAAAAAAAGAAAAAAAATGAAGTTTGACACAATGATTTTGTTGGTTTTTATGAAATTAAGTTATTTTTTAAAATTTCATAATTGCACCCAATCATTTTCATAATCAAATTAAGTTTTTTTACAGAGTCAAGGAACTATTTTTTTATTAGTTTAAATGTCTCTTGCTTTCCTTCTTTCTCAATAGTAAGAATATACAAGCCCGAAGGTATCCCTGAAACTTGTATAGTTTTGTTATTAGCTATTCCATGTCCAACGCTTTTGCCTCCCATGTCATTAATGTCATAGCTAAAATTACTGTATGGATAATTGAATACTTCGACAAAATTTTCCGCAGGATTAGGGCCAATATAAGGCAGGTCTTTTGGGCTTATATTTAGAATTGATTTTGAATCTGTAATTTTAGAAGCATTTTCTTTACAGGCTTTTTTTATGTAAGATTCTAAACTTTTATTATAATATTTTTTTTCATAACCCAATTCTCTTGATTTCTGGAAATATTCGCAGGCTTTTTGACTATCGCCTAGATCATCATTAACGATTCCAAAGTATTTATTTGCCACTGAATTTTTGTCATTAATTCGTAAAGCTTCTTTCAGATCTTTAATTCCCAAAGCGGTTTTTCCTAATTTATGATAAGCTAATCCGCGAATAGTCCGAAGGTCATTTTCACTTGTTCCATAACCATAAATGTATAAATTAGCTTCATTCTCAAATGCCAGATTAATGCAGTCTGCTGCTTTTTGATACTGCTCCATTTCCAAGTACGCAGCTCCTAAAGCCCAGTTGGCAAAATTATGATTGGGAACTTTGCTGATTACTTGGTTCAAATAATAAATTGCTAACCGGTATTCATGAGTTTCAGAAGCCAACGTACCTCCTAAATTAAGGACATGCCTGATTTCATCTGGGTCAGTTTGTACGGCTTTTAATTGATAATCAACGGCTAAATTATCATTCTCAAAACGTGAATAAAGTGAGGCGAGCCTACTGTATATTTCTGCTAAATCTTGATTTATTCTTGGGTATTTTATTGCCTCACTAGGAATGGATTTAATAATTTCCAGTTGAGATTTAAGCATCAAAAAATCCATTTCGGCCAATATATTATCTTTTAGATAGATTCTGCTGGACGCTCGGCTCCAAATCAGCCCTAAATTATTAGGATCGGTTTTTAATTGCAAATTGGTTTTAACAATATTATCATAATTATACTCTGCGGTCTCTTTGTTTTTAGCATTAAATTCTTTAAAATTATCGGTTCTGTTTATCAAAACTCCGTTTTTAAATATCCAAGTAGTTTGTAATTTTCCTTCACTGGAAAATTTTTCGCAGAGCCCATCTATCCTATTATTCATTGTGAAATAAAATCGCTCATCTAATCCGCCAGTAATATGATAGGTTTTTATACTGTCATACTTTTCATCAATGCCCGAATAAATTTCTTTAGCTATAAGTCCATTCTTGAAAAATGTTTTCAATACACGGCCGTTATTTTTAGACTGTGCAATCATTGATTTTGAAAAAATCAAAAAAAAGAATAAGCAGTAAGTTATTAGTTTTTTATAATCCATTTTTGTCTGATGAGAAATTAAATTTATTGTGTTGTTTAATAAATGTTTATGTGTAAATCTAGTGTGTTTAAACATATTATTTTGCATTTTTGTAGTAAAAAACTAATACAAATTCTGTTCGATATGTTAAATTCTCTCATCAACCTGTTTTTTCCAAAGGTCTGTGCCGGCTGTAAATCATTTATAAGTGGTAACGAATACATAATCTGTACGGTCTGCCGACATGAACTGCCTTTGACTAAACATCATTTAAATCCCGAAAATGAAGCTTTCAAAAAGTTTTACGGCAGGGTTGAGGTTGAACATGCTTCGGCATTTTTATATTTCCATAAAAAAGGAATGGTACAGGAAATGATTCATGGATTGAAATACAAAGGTCATGAAGAAATTGGCAGTTTTTTGGGCGAATGGTATGCCTCCGATTTGAAAGACAATTCCATAATGAATAATGTGGATGCAATTATTCCGGTGCCATTGCACAAAAAAAGAATGAAAGAACGGGGTTATAATCAGGTTACAAATTTCGGGGTGGCTTTGTCAGAGAATTTTAAAATTCCTCTGAATGATTCCATTTTAAAGCGAAAAGTATATTCCAAAACACAATCGAAGAAAAACCTTTTGGGAAGAATGGAAGGAATCGAAACTGTTTTTGATGTTTCTTTTTCTGAAAAAGATGCCAATAAACATTATCTGTTAATTGATGATGTACTCACCACGGGAGCCACTCTTGAAGCCTGCTCCAAAGCGTTACTGAAAATTCCAGGAACGAAGATCAGCATAATCTGTATGGCGATGGCGCACTCTTGATTTTTATCCTAAAAGGTCTCCAAGACCTGTTAGGTATTAATTCAGAAAGTCTTATTAAATTATCAATTACACCTAACAGGTTTTGGAAACCTGTTAGGAGATGTTATGAAAAACAGAATTTCTCACTTATTATAAAGTTCTTGTAGATTTCGTGAGGGATAGGAGCTAGCTACCGAAGTAGCGCGGATAGCCCGACAGCATCCCGATGAAAGGGCGTATAACCGTAAAGAAAGTTTTGCCCTTTTATCGGGATGGTGGCACGCCCAAATACTATTCAATTCAAATCTATTTTTGAACATAGGTCTTGAAATACCCGCATTCGTTGATGATTTCCTTATAATATTTGGTCTTAGAGTAATTTGCTTTTATGTTTTTAAAGCCTTGCCAAGCAATAAAATTGGTCTGGTCGTCCTGAATGTCCCAAGTTGATAAATTGAGCGAATAATACTTTTTGTTATAATAATCGTTACGCTCGCATTTGGCAATCATGTATTGGGTTTTGGCTTTTTGCTCGCTGTTTTTGGCCGATGCAAATGCTTTTTGATAGTAGGTTTTCGCCAAAGAGCAGTTGGTAATCATATTGCTGATCGGGGCTCTAAAATAATCAGGACTGGAGCCATATCCGGCAATATTTCCTTCATGAAATACACGGCCGTTGCCAAAATGCGTGATGTTGTAAAAAGCATTTCCGAGTATTCCACTGTTTGTGTAGACATCACTTTGTTTGGCAATATTATCCTGCATTTTCTGAATAATCGTAAGAAAATCCAACATGGTGTATTTCTTTTTCTGAGGTGCTTGATGATCGCAGTCGTGGCAGTCTTTGATATTTCCAAGGAATGGATTTCCATAAAAAACAGTGTTTTGGAGTTTATCCGATTGTTTCATGAAAGCGATAGCCTCGGGAATTTTGTTCTCGAAAGTGGCTTTGACCGCCTGAAAATAATTAATGTCAGCCAGTTTTACAGTATAGATAGAAGCACCAATTTTTTCGATTTCGGTTTTGTTGGTTTTTGATAAAAAAGCCTTCATGTCGAGCAGCTGTTTTTCATTGTCATAAAAACCAGAATCATGGTTAAAAATCTCAGCCATTACCGTATTTTTTTGTGAACGGTATAATGCTGCCAAATAGTTTTGGCTCCAAGCCGTAGCATTTTCGTAACGGAAATTATCAATCGGGTTTTTAGGCAGTTCCTGATACAGCCAAGATAAATCGCTAAGTATTGTTTTTTCGTTTTCGGGAGTTAACTGATCTATTTTGCTGAGGTTGTTGACTAATTTTAGCAAGCGGACCTGACTAACTGCTAAAGGTGTTTTTGGCATTTTGTTTTCGGCTTCATCAAAATCTTTGTCGGCTTGTTTGAAATTTCCATTTAAAGTTTCTAGATAACCTGCTGCAATATTCCATAAATACGGCTGTGCAGTTTTATTGGACTGTGCAATTTTGGTAACCAAATTAATAGTTGATTTACGAATGCTGTCTTTGGTTGTTTTTTTGTTTTGAAGTACAGTTTTGTCTTTGAAAGATTTATCAATTTTGTTTTCCTGATTGTTGATTAATCGGGTTAATAAATAATCGATATGCGGGCTTTTTGGCTCTACCTTATAGATTTCAGCAATGGCTTTTTCTTCGTCATTATAATATCCTTGTAATGCCCAAAGCGCAGCTTTTTCTTCATCGTTTTTAGCCATTTTTAAAGATTCTTTCCAGTCTTTTTCCTCCTTAGGATGAAAACAATAGGCCGAAACCACACGCATTGCAGGACATTTATCGAATACTTTGCTGTACAGATAATTAGATTTGGCATAATTTTTCTGCCTGTATTCAATTCCAGCCAAATAGGCTAATGCTCTGTAATACAAAGTGTTTTTTGGAACAGATTTCTCGGTTTGATTAAAGAAAGTAATTCCGTTTGCAGGTTTGTCACTGTAAAAATCAGCTTTTACAGTCAAAAACCAATATCTGTTTTTTATGAAAGGATCTTTGGTGTCGTTGTATTTTTGTTCCAATGTTTTAATCCATTTTGGGTCGGAGATGACTTGGTTTTTTATAGTTTCGTCATAACTCCAAGAATCAAATCGCTGTGTAGAATAAGTTTCAACTGTTTGGGCATCATTTAAAAAGAATAGAAAGTCCTTGGTTTTGGCATCATCTAACTTTATTTTTTTGCTCCATTTTTCAGATGTTTTATTTGGCTTTCCTTTTTTGTAATACATATACAAATTGGAAACATCCGCACTGCTGGAATCGGTCAGGAAAAATGTTAAGTCTTTTTCGCTGATTCGGTCTTCCAGATAAACTGACCAGTCTTTGATATTTTCGCTGTTAAATCTGGTAAGATGTTCGGTATCGAAACCTATTCCGTAAAAAACATCGGAGGATAAAAACAGAGGGGAATAAGACTTGTCTACAAAAGTTTCAGGAGTAAAATTGGAGTCGAATGACCATCCCCAATCACCATCCGAACAGGCGTAAATAGTTCCGTAAACTAAAAGTGTCAGAGCACTAAAAGCAATCAATAACTTCTTTAAAAAGGTCTTTTTCATAGTTTTTTAAATTGAATTCGTCTAAATCATAAAAGATTATTTCCTTCGGATTTTGAATTGTATTTTCTTCCAGATCATCTGCCATTTCGAGCAAATCATCTTTGGATATGGATTCTATTTTCAATTGATCGTTTTCCTTGTAAAAAACACCTTCTGCAAAAATGGATTTTTTTACGGTAAACCAATTCTCTTTTGTAGAAACAAAACTATTGTTATTTTTTAGTTTATTGACATCAATTTTGTTTCTAAGACCAATTATTTTTCCGTCCCGAATGTGAACTCCCCAAGAATAAATAGGCAGGGCAATGTTTATGGGCAATGGATAATTTTGCAGACTCGATAAATAGCGTTTTGCGATGTTTCTGTCGTAGATTGAATTCAGGGAATCAGAAGCTATTTTACCCATATTGTAATACATCAGAACGCCTCGCTCTACGTTTGGGATTTTGGTTTTTTCGAAATATTTTATCTGATGTAATCGTATAGTAGCAGAGAGTTTTTTGCTGGAAATTTTCTTGAAAGCGTCAATAAATCGTAAATAATTGTCTTTGCTTTCCAGCGTCCAGTCACAATCGATCTGGATTTCCTGAACTGAAATATTGTTTTTGGAATTAATCTGCTTTATGAAACTGTCTGTTTTTTGAGCCAAATCAATCACATTTAAATTTTTGTCCAGCATCACTTTGTTTTTTATATACACCACTGGAATAATTTCAAAGCTAGAAGCTGAATCCTCAAAACGAATTGGAGTTCTTGGAAATGGTTTTTGGCTTTGCCCGATCAAATCAATATCAAAATACCGAATGTAAATCCGCTTGACCTGATTGTCGGTCAGTGTATTTTTTTCTTTTGGCGAAAGCCTAAAAATGGTTTTCCAATAATAAAAGGAAATTGCAGGCTCTTCCTGATGCTGACAGGAAATAAAGAGACAGAATAGGATGCCAAAAAGAATTGTTTTTTTCAAAAGAGAAGCGGTTTGGGATGAATTACTCTTTTCTATTTTTGGCTCGATGATACGTCCAATAAGCCAATAAAACCAAAATCACAAATGGCAGGTACGAGCCAATAAGAACGCCTATCTGATAGCCTGCATCTGGAGCATTTTTAATTTTTTCTTCAACATTTACCTTTTGAAGCAATAGAATTACGGCTGTCATTTTTATTTAATTAAAGCATTTTTTGTAAAATCGGAGAGGACTAATCTGCCGGAAATTGAGGCTCTTTCTTTTAATAATTTGTCCCAATGTGCTGTTCCTTCCCAAAATATTTTTTTCATTTCAGAAAGAGCTTCTGGATTGTAACCCGCCAGTTTTTTGGAGAAAACGTCAACTTCCAAGTCAAGTTCTTCTTTTGTTTCCAGAACTTTAGAATATAATCCTTTTTGTAAAGCCCAAGAAGCTGTTTTCCATTCGTGTGCGGATAAAGTCATTTCGGACATTGCCGTTTTTCCTATCTTTCTGCTTACGGCAGGTTCTATCACAAAAGGCCCAATACCAATTGCTAATTCGGATAATTTAATACTGCTTTCCAGATTCGCCAAAGCATAATCGCAGGCAGCAATAATACCAACGCCTCCGCCAACAGCCTTACCTTGAATGCGTCCTATAATTATTTTTTTGCAGGAACGCATTGCATTAATCAAATTGGCAAAACCAGAAAAAAAACGGGTTCCTTCTTCAAGCGTGCTGACTGCTAATAATTCGTCAAAAGAGGCTCCCGCGCAAAAAGTACTTGTTCCTTCGCTTTTCAAAATAATCACCGAAACTTCTTCGTTATCGCTCAAATAAGTAAGCTCATTTGTCAATCGGTCCAGTAATACTCTGGGAAAAGAGTTACTCGCGGGATGTCCAAACTGCACTGTAGCTATTTTGTTTTCGATGACTGTTAAGAGTGTTCCGTTTTTATCAGATGGCAGCATAAGGTGTATTTTGATGTAAAGTTAAAAAAGTAACCGAAGCAAATGGTATTATTTTTGGATTTGCACAGCAATATGTCCAAATTGTAAAATGGAACACGGATGACACAGATAAAACAGATTAAGGCGGATTTATTTATTTGATGCATTAAAAATTTGTACCGAAATCTGTGATAATCTGTTTTATCCGTGTCATCTGTGGCTAATTAAATCGTTCACTGCAAATGCACAGTTAGATTTGAATAATAGTCTTTTTGAAATTTGCATATTCTTATTTTTATATGTTATATTTGCGCCATCGATCGGGGGATTAGCTCATTTGGCTAGAGTGTCCCGATTGGATCGGGAAGGTTACCTGTTCAGAAATAAAATAAATATTGGGGGATTAGCTCATTTGGCTAGAGCGCTTGCCTGGCAGGCAAGAGGTGACCGGTTCGAATCCGGTATTCTCCACAAAAGACTCAAACAATATTTGGGTCTTTTTTTTGCTTAAATTTTATTTGTATTTTGGTTTGTTTTTTGAAAGAAATTTAAACCAACATCTATGTTTTATACTTATATTATTTACTCCGCAATTCTTAATAAATATTACATAGGTTCTTGTCAGGATGTTACTCAGCGTCTTCAAGATCATTTGAATAGCAGAAGTAAATACACAAAAGTTGCTAAAGATTGGGAATTGAAATATTTTGAAACTTTTGATACCAGAAGTGAGGCTTGTCAAAGGGAATTACAAATCAAAAAAATGAAGAGCAGAAAATATATTGAAAGTTTGATTTCAAATAAGAGCTAGAGTGTCCCGATGACAATCGGGAAGGTGACCGGTTCGAATCCGGTATTCTCCACACATTAACCCAAACATTGTTTGGGTTTTTTTATACCCTTTCTTGAAAAACAAAAGCCTGTAATATCTTCAGTAAAACATTCCTGTTGTCTATAAATTTTAGTTTTTATTAAGTTAAAATGAATTTTTAGCTTTAATTTCTCAAAAAACTTCCCTTATTTTGTTAGGTACTTAACCTAATTTTAAAATGAAAAAAATCCTATTTCTGATGGCTGTATCAACTTCAATGGCTTCTTTGGGGCAGACCCAAAAATCAACTCCAATAACGTATCCCAAAACAGCAAAAGGCGAAACAGTCGATGTGTATTTTGATACCAAAGTAAGTGATCCGTACCGCTGGCTCGAAGACGACAGATCAGCCGAAACTGCTGCTTGGGTAAAAGAACAGAACAAAGTTACTTATGATTATCTGTCCAAAATCTCTTTTAGAGAAGCTTTGAAATCAAGGCTCGAGAAACTTTGGAACTACGAAAAAATAAGCGCTCCATTCAAGGAAGGGAATTTCATCTATTATTACAAAAACAACGGAAGACAAAACCAGTCGGTTTTATATCGCAAAGATGCCAAAGGCAAAGAAGAAATCTTCTTGGATCCAAATACTTTTTCAAAATTAGGAACCACTTCATTGGGCGGCGTAAATTTTTCCGAAGACGGTTCGAAAGTAGCTTACTCCATTTCTGAGGGCGGAAGCGACTGGAGAAAAGTAATTCTGATCGATGTTTTCAGTTTCAAAAAACTGGAAGATACTTTGGTCGATATCAAATTTAGCGGTGTGTCCTGGAAAGGAAATGAAGGATTTTATTACTCCAGTTATGACAAGCCAAAAGGAAGCGAACTGTCGGCCAAAACCGATCAGCACAAATTATATTACCACAAATTAGGCACGCCGCAAAAAGACGATCAGGTTATTTTTGGCGCAGACCAAAAACGCCGTTATGTAGGCGGTTATGTTACCGAAGACAATCATTATTTGGTAATCACGGCGTCTAATGCGACTTATGGAAACGAACTTTACATTCAGGATTTGACCAAGCCTGACAGCCCTATTGTAACGATAGTTGATAATTTCAATAGCGACAGCAGTATTATAGAAACCGAAGGCAGTAAATTGTTCATAGAAACCGATTGGAATGCGCCCAACAAACGTATCGTGAGTGTGGATTTCAGCAGTCCAAAACCCGAAAACTGGAAAGACGTAATTCCCGAAACCGAAAATGTTTTGACACCAACCACGGGTGCCGGCTACATTTTTGCCAATTATATGAAAGATGCCGTTTCGATTGTCAAGCAATACGATTACACGGGCAAATTAGTACGCGAAATTCAATTGCCAGGATTAGGAACAGCTTCAGGATTTGGCAGTAAAAAAGAAGAAAAAACACTTTATTATTCGTTTACCAATTACGTAACAGCGGGAACGATTTATTCATTCGAACCAAAATCTGGAAAATCGGCAGTTTATGATAAACCAAAAGTAGATTTCAAAAGCGAAAATTATGTTTCATCCCAAGTTTTTTACACTTCTAAGGACGGTACAAAAATCCCAATGATCATCACTCACAAAAAAGGGCTGAAACTTGACGGAAAGAATCCAACAATCCTTTATGGTTACGGCGGTTTCAACGTTAGCTTGACGCCTGCTTTTAGCGTTTCCAATGCAGTCTGGATGGAAAACGGCGGAATTTATGCAGTTGCCAATCTTCGCGGTGGCGGGGAATACGGCAAAAAATGGCACGATGCAGGGACCAAAATGCAGAAACAAAATGTCTTTGATGATTTTATCGCTGCAGCTGAATATCTGATTGCTAAAAAATATACTTCTTCCAGTTTCCTTGCCATTCGCGGCGGATCCAACGGCGGATTATTGGTAGGAGCTGTCATGACACAGCGTCCCGATTTGATGAAAGTCGCCCTGCCGGCCGTGGGCGTGATGGACATGCTGCGCTACCACACCTTTACCTCAGGCGCTGGCTGGGCTTTCGATTACGGAACCTCAGCAGACAGCAAAGAAATGTTCGAATACATCAAAGGATATTCACCGGTTGCCAATGTAAAATCGGGCGTGCAGTATCCCGCGACTATGGTTACGACGGGCGATCACGACGACAGGGTAGTTCCGGCGCACAGTTTCAAATTCGCTGCTGAGTTACAGGAAAAACAGTCAGGAACCAACCCGGTTTTAATCCGAATCGATATTAACGCAGGCCACGGAGCAGGAAAATCACTGGCAGCAACCATTCAGGAAAGCTGCGACATTCAGGCCTTCACCCTTTATAACATGGGATTCACAGCATTGCCAAAATAAGCTGTAGGTAATAGTTAGGAGCTTAATCCTGCTGTACGCTGCAAGCTTTTTCATAAAACTGCCATTTTTCTAAAGACAAAAAGGAGCTTCCGCTGGTCGCTCTTTTTGTCCAAGAAAAATGGCATTTTATTTCAAAAGGCTTTTCGCTTCCATCAGGGCTAGGGGAGCAGTTTTCATCAGAAGATATTCCTTTTATATACATCAAGCCACAGCGTGGCGGAATGTTTGTAGAAATTATAAAATTAAGTGATTATAAGCTCCATAGGTGCGAAATACAACTTATAATAATCGATTCAGATTATTATAAGTTGTCTGCGCAAATCCGTTTAATCCGTGTCATCCGCGTTCCTTCAATCGCATATTCCAAATCATAAAAGATTAAATTATCCTCTTTTTAACTTCAAAAAAAGAATAATTCATTAAAAAGTTATGCTTAAAAATGAATTTTCAGCAAACGAAAGTCGTTTCGCTGACGTTTTTCGACCCGTCAAAAACCTAAAATGAAGTTCAAAATCGAAAAATCGACTCCAAAAACAGCCGATTCAAGCCCGATTTTTACATTTTATGGCAAGCGAAATCGATAGAAAGCTCTTGTTATTTATTCTCTAAATAAATTATTGATTTCAGACAAAAATCAGCCTTTTTGAGAGGCTAATTTGTTAAATTTGAGAGTAAAATTAACAACCGCATTTATATGGAAATTGCAAAACCAAACAAATATGAACTGGGAGAAATGCTCCTGGAAATAGGTTCCTTACTCATCGTTGCAGGAGCCAATACCGAACGTGTCAAAGTAACCATCAGCAGGATTGCTGGTGCTTTCTGCTGCAATTCGGATTTAATGATTACCAATCATGCTCTCATGCTCACTTTAACTTATAAAGACAATATCAAAACCTTTACCAGAGTAAAATGGGTGCCCAATATGCATCTTAATTTCAATCTCATTTCCGATATCAGCACCATGAGCTGGAAAATAGTCGAAGAAAAATGGTCTGTGGAGCGCATTAACAACGAAATGAAATTACTGGACCGAAGACCATTATACCCAAGAGCTTTGGTTTTATTTCTGGTTGCTTTGGCAGGAGCCTCATTCTGCAGACTTTTTGGAGGAGGTATGGCCGAAATGATTCTTTGCTTTTTGGGGACTTTTCTAGGCTTGTTTGTAAGACAGGAAACGGTAAAGCTCAAATTCAATTTTTATCTCTGCATCTTTTTTGCGGCTTTAACATCTTCTTTCTTGGTTGGAGCTTATTGGCATTTTAATCCCGATCAAGATTTTATACATGCATTGTCCACCTCAGTCCTGTTTTTGATTCCGGGAGTGCCAATGATCAATTCGTTCTCCGATTTTATTGACGGAAACATATTAAACGGAACCACACGCGGCGTAAATGTCTTGGTCATCGCTTTTGCCATTGCATTGGGATTGATGGTTTCATTATTAATTTTTAATTTACACTAAAATGGATTTCGCATTATTAGAAAAAGGAATTTGGTTAGGATTTGCAGGAATTGGTTTTGGAGCATTGTTCAATGTTCCCCGCCGTACGTTAGCAGCAATTTATATCATGTCGGCTCTTGGAGGATTGTTGAAATTTTATATGATTTCGCTCGAATTCGGATTGGTTTTCGCTGCTTTCTGCGGATCAAGTCTTATCGGTTTTTTAAGTGTTTTGGCAGCACATTATCGCAAAGCACCGCCAATGACATTTTCGCTTCCAGCTTTAATACCTATGATTCCTGGATTTTTTGCCTATAAAGCGATGGTAGGCGTTATGAAATTAACCGCCGAAAAAGATCCGGAAGTGTACTCTACGCTTTTCTTTGAAACCGCAAAAAACGGACTTTCGGCTTGTTTTATCATCTTGGCCTTGTCCGCAGGAGTTGCCATCCCATTGCTCATCGCCCGTAAAGAAACCGTGAAGAGGATTAAAACCGATAAAGTTTTAGAAATGCAGCTCGAAAACTTAGAAGAAGAAAATTAGAATAAACCTTTCTATAAATACAAAACGCCAGTCGAAAGATTGGCGTTTTTTTTGGTCGGGACTGAATTTTAAACAATATTTTTTTATAAGAAAAAGAGCAGTTATTCCAATATGGAATAACAACATTAAAGTAAGAATATTGTAATATGGAATATTCAAAAAAAATTCTATGAATGAAAAGAAAATTAATCAATTTATTTCTCACCAATTAGTGAAAGCAAGGGAAGATCTTGGCTATACACAGATGAAAGTGCAGCAAGATAAGATTATCAATCAAAGCAACTTATCTAAAATTGAAAATGGTGTAAAAAACATCGCCGCAGCCAAACTTTTTGTTTTGGCAAATTATTACAAAAAACCTATTGAATACTTTTTTGAGAATGGAAAATAAAAAATTAAATTTTATTGATTTGTTTGCTGGGGCATCGGGTATGTCCGAAGGTTTTATTAAGGCAGGCTTCAATCCAGTCTCTCATATTGAAATGAATCCGGAAGCATGTTTGACAATTAAAACCAGAGCTGCATATCATTATTTAAAATCAAAAAACAATTTAGATTTATATTACAAATACATAAAAAACGAAATCACACAAGAAACTTTTTATAAAGAAATTCCAAACGAAGTCCTCGATTCTGTTATAAATATTGAAATCAACGACGAAACAATTGCAGGTCTTTTTGATAAAATAAAGCAGTCAAAAAAGCAAATTGACTTAATCATTGGCGGACCTCCATGTCAGGCCTATTCGCTATTAAGAAGGCATCAGGAAGATATTGAAAAAGACCCAAGAAATAAGCTATACATCCAATACGGAAGATTTTTAAAAGAATTCAAGCCAAAAGCATTCGTTTTTGAAAATGTTCCAGGATTATTAACTGCTAATAAAGGCGAACATTTTAAAAATCTAAAAGCATATTTTAGAAGACTCGGTTACGAAGTTCATCATGACACTCTAATCGCATCAGATTTTGGAGTTTTACAGGCTCGTAAAAGAATTATAATTGTTGGCTGGAAAAAAGAAAAAGATTTTGGATTTCCTGAGTTCGAGAAAATAATCCAAACATATAAAGTGAATGATGCTTTTCAGGATTTGCCTAAATTAAAGCCAGGACAAAGTTTTATAACAGCAAAATACACAGAAAGTAAGAATGAATACCTTGAGAAATTTGAATTGCGTAATGGTGTCGATTTTGTAACACAACACATTTCAAGACCTCATAATACAAGAGATTTAGCTATTTATAAAA
Organism: Flavobacterium aquicola; assembly: GCF_003385115.1. Lineage (GTDB taxonomy): Bacteria > Bacteroidota > Bacteroidia > Flavobacteriales > Flavobacteriaceae > Flavobacterium > Flavobacterium aquicola. Next base: position 54,595 of record NZ_QUNI01000014.1, on the reverse strand, counting down.
CAGCTATTCAAAAATGGAATAAAGGAAAAGAACGATTAAAATATCCAGATCTGCCAGAAGAATTAAAAACACATAAAAACGAAAGTTCTTTTACAGATAGATACAAAGTAGTTGACGGTTTAGGAGTTTCCCATACAGTGGTCGCACATATCGCTAAAGATGGTCATTATTATATTCATCCAGATGTGAAACAATGTCGCTCAATTTCTGTCCGAGAGGCTGCAAGACTGCAGTCATTTCCTGATGATTTTTATTTTGAAGGTTCACGCTCAGCAGCATTTAAACAAATTGGAAATGCTGTTCCACCATTAATGGCAAATGCTATTGCTAAAAAAATAAAAGAATTATTACAATGGATTTAAAATCACAAAAAAACTTTTTTCAGCCAAGAGCTAGATTATTACTACAGTTAGGTGATAAGTTGATTAAAAATGAAAACATTGCTTTGTTAGAATTAATAAAAAATTCTTATGATGCTGATTCTAGGTGGGCTAAAGTGAAATTAAGAAATGTTGAAGATAAAAATAATGGGTATATTGAGATTCTAGATGAAGGAGAAGGAATGGATATCAAAATTATTGAAGATGTATGGTTGGAACCAGGAAGTGATTATAAAGAAGATTTATTTAGGAAAAGAGTTAGAACCCCTAAATATTTAAGATTACCCATAGGGGAGAAAGGTATTGGAAGATTTGGCGTACATAAATTAGGAAGTAAAATTGAATTGATTTCTAAAAGAAAGGATAAAAATGAAGTTGTAGTAAGAATTGATTGGAATGAATTTGCAAAAAACAAATACTTGAAAGATGCTAAATTTGATGTATTTGAAAGAACTAATCCAGAATATTTTAAAGGGAACAAAACAGGCACAAAAATCATAATTTCCAATTTAAGAAGTGCTTGGGATAAAAAGATGGTCAGAGATTTATACAAATCTGTTTTTACCCTAAATTCTCCTTTTCATAAAACTGGAAAATTTAGTGTCGAAATTGACATTGATAATACAAAATTATTGGATAAAATGCCTGTTTGGGATGATGTTCAAAAATTTTCTCTTTGGCACTTTAAGTGTAAAATAGAAGGTTATGAAATAAAAGAATTTTTATATGAATTTACTCCATGGAATAGTTTAATTGGAATTAAAGGTAGAGAAATAACTGAAAAAGATGATTATATTAAGGATAGGTCTACTTTAGTATATGAGGAGAAAATAAATGGTAAAAAGAAAGAAACTATTTTGAATCTTTCTAAAAATTATGGAGATAGGGAGAATCCTAAAAGTATTGGTTCAATAACTTTCGAAGGATATATTTTTGACAGAGACAAATTAACATTAGATTTAAGTAATCAGCAAGGAATCGCACTACTTAAAGAATACCTCGATGAGCAAGGAGGAATAAGAGTTTATAGGAATAATATCCGAATCAATGAATATGGTGAAAAAGGCAATGATTGGCTCAGTTTAGATTTAAGAAGGGTTAATATACCCGCAAAAAGAGTGAGTAACAATATTATTCTTAGTGTGATTGATTTAGATGAAGAAAATAGTTCTGCATTAATTGAAAAAACAAATCGAGAAGGGTTCATAGAAAATGAAGCTTTCAATGATTTTTGTACTTCAATCCTTTATACATTAAATATTATTGAAACTTTAAGAAAAGATGATAAAGATACTATTAGAAGAAAATTCAATCCGACAGAAAAACAAGAACCTGTAATTAATAGTTTAGGAAAATTAAAAGATTTAGTAGATTCTAAAATTGAAAATGAATCTTTAAAAATTGAAATAACTAAGCATCTTGTAAAAATAGAAGAAGATTATAATCATATTAATGAAGTACTATTAACTAGTGCGGGTGTTGGTTTGACTATGGGAGTTGGAATCCATGAAGTTCAAAAAGTTATTGCTGAATTAAATTATTTAGTTACAGAAGAATCAGTTCCTGCCAATATATTAAATTTAGTAAAGCATCTTGACGAGCTAATAGAAAATTACAGTGATTTATTCAGACAAGCAAAAAATCAGGAAGAAGATGCCATCAAGTTAATCAATGGAGCTGTTTTTAATGTAGAGTACAGATTAAAAGCCCATAATATCCAATTAATAAAGGATTATCAAAATAGAGCAAGTAGTAAAATTGATTGTAGTAAAAGATTGATGCTCGGTGCAATTGTAAATATAATCGATAATTCAATATATTGGTTAGAAAGAAAAACAAAAAAAAATGATGTTAGTAACTCAAAATTTGAGAAAAAGATTTTAATAGAACTTTATAATAATGAAAGTTATGTTGATATTTTAATTGCTGATAATGGATTTGGATTTGGACTACCAATACATCAACTTACAAAACCATTTGTTAGCGATAAGACTTCAGGAATGGGTTTAGGATTACATATAGTTAGTGAGGTAATGAAAGTACAAAAAGGACAAATTTTATTTCCAGAAATTGGTGAATATGATTTAGACGAAGAGTTTGAAAATGGAGCTGTAGTAGTTCTTAGGTTGAACAAAAAGAAATTATAGCATGATTCTACCAACAAATGGGAAAGTGGTGATTTTTGATGATAAATATGATGAAGTAAAGAGCTTGCTTAAAGCTCTTAGTAAGCAAAAAATACCTTATTTGTATTATCAATCGGAAGATGGAGATGATTTGCCTGACAATCCAGTTGAGAATATTAGATTAATTTTTTTAGATTTAGAACTAGTTGTAGACAGTAAAGCTACTGATCAAAATATAATATCAGCAATTTATGCTAGGCTTTCTAGAGTCATAGAACCAAATAGTAATTATATCTTAGTATATTGGAGTACAAAACAAGAGAAATATGGAGAAGCAGTAGAAGCTGCTTTTAATGATGGCTTAAAAGAATTTAAGCCAATTCTTAGTATTAGTTTAGATAAAATAGCAACTAAGAATTCCGAAGACCCTATTCAATTTATTATTGATAATATTAAAGAGAATGCTGAGGATTTTAAAGTTTTAAAAGTTTTTTCTTTTTGGGAAAATTTAGTTAATAATTCTTCAGGTAACTTAATTAATAATTTTGTCAATTTTATAAATAAAGATGAAAAATGGGATGATATCGCTAAATTTTTACTTTACAAATTAGCAATTGCACATGGAGGGAAAGAAGTAATTGCTCTCAATGAAATGGAGAAAATAAAGAATTCTTTTTATACCCTAAACCACACTTTTATTGATACTCTCGAAAGCTCAATTATTAAATCTTTGGATGATAAAGAGGAAGAATTTACAGGTGTAATTTCAGATGTAGGAGATGATACATTTACTACTCTCATCAACAAAAAACTATTAATATCTGAAGACATTTTTTCAGGAGACATACCAGGTTCAATAATTTTTGTTGATGATGACATCAAAATAGAAAAAGAATCGGTACAGTTAGAACTTGAAAAAACTACACAGAACGAAAAAATTCCTGCCGAAAAAAGAGATGCTGCAATAGCTAATGCTGAAAAAAAAGCAAATGAAAAAAATGAAAAATTGAATTTTAAAGTTTTGGCTTTAAAAACAAATTATAACAATATAGTAAATTCAATACTAAGAGCTGAAACCAGAAAATTTCATGCTGACATAATTCAAAATTCTATAAAAATTGAATTAAATATTTCGCCAATTTGTGATTATGCTCAACAAAAAATGCCTTGCTGTCGAATTTTACCAGGCCTTTTAATAAAAAAAGAATACGAAATCGAAAAAGGCAACTCTTTTAATTATATTTCTGATGCTACAATTAGTCTAAATGAAGTAGATTATTTATTTGTTTTTGATTTTAAATTTTTATACTCAATTCCAAATCATGTAGCCAAAAAAAGAACTTCAAAATATAAATTAAGACAACAATTATTGGCTGACCTTCAAGTTAAACTTGGAAGTCATATAAATAGAGCTGGAGTTTTATATCTTTAAAAAAACATTGACCATATTAGGTTTTAAAATTTTTAATTTGGGTCAATTCAATAAGTTGTTACGCCATGGACAATCTAACTTCATTACAGCGTTCCAAAAACATGAGTGTCATTCGCAGCACAAATACTAAAGCCGAAGTACGTTTGGCCAAAGCGTTATGGCATATAGGATTACGTTACCGAAAAAACAATAAAAAAGTTTTTGGCTGTCCAGATTTGACTTTTAGAAATCTAAAAATTGCCATTTTTGTTGATGGCGAATTCTTTCACGGTAAAGATTGGGAAACCAGAAAAAAACCAAAAACCAATTCAGAATATTGGATCAAAAAGATTGAACGAAATATACAGCGTGATCTTGAAGTCAATCATTATTTAGAATCTCACAATTGGAAAGTCTTACGTTTTTGGAGCAATGAGATTAAAAAGAATCTAGGTGCTTGTGTTTCGGAAATTCTGAATACTATTAATTACAGGACGCAGCAATTAATGAAGATTCCTCCTTCATGGGGATAAAAAAAAGAACTTTTTTCTTTCATAATCTTTTACTAAAACGGAGCTGTTTTAGGGAATAATTTTTAACTTTGAGAAAAGCATTAAAAATTAATAAATTCAATATAATGAAAGTACAAATTAACACCGACAAGAATATAGAAGGAAGCGAAAGATTGGAATCTTATTTCTCTAGTGAAGTATCAAGAGTATTATCTCGTTTTGATGATAAAGTGACACGTATCGAAGTGCATTTTGGTGATGAAAACAGTGCTAAATCAGGTTTTGGCGATAAACGCTGCGTTATTGAAGCACGTCCTGCCAATATGCAGCCGATAGCCGTTACAGAGCACGCCGATTCTATAGAGAAAGCCTTCAACGGAGCTTTGGATAAAATCAAAAAAGTACTTAACACTACATTCGATAAGCAGAAAGCGCATTAAGCAAATTCATAAACATATAAAAATTAGGCTGTCTTTTGGGACAGCCTTTTTTGATTATAGAAAAAACCACTTTTTTCTGCTTTTCTTTTTCTTCTCTTTTTCAGGAGTCTCTTTCTCAGATTTTGTTTTCTTCTTGGGAGCTAACAATTTCTTTTTGGTTTTAAGGCGTTTTTCGGTTTCTTCTATTTCCTGTAAATTGTCGTTGGCAGTTATCAAAAGTTTGATTTCCTTTAGCAGTTTCAATGCCAAAATGACTTCCTGCTGTTTTTCTAACAGCGTCACTTTTTTGAGCTGTATCGCAGTTTTGTCTGTTCCTTTTAGGGTCAAGGCAAAATCAATTAACTTCGATGCTTCTTCATAATCTTCATTCCAAAGCAAGGCATCCAAATAATAAGGATACACTGCAACCGCATGAATATTGATGGCCAGTGCTTCCTGAAAGTAGCGTTTGGCTTCCTCATAATCCTGTAACTGCTCCGATTGTACTCTGCCGTATAAACAGAGTGCCGTAGTGTCTTTTTCGTTATAAGACAAGGCATAATCCAATGATTCTATAGTTCCTTCGAGCCAGTACGGATAATTGTCCAATGCCTGAAAAATATATTTATCTGCTGTTTTCATTTTGTTTTAAAATTTAGCATCACGGCCGGATTTATTCGGTGTCGTGATTTAGTTGCTGTTTTAATTTTTGTCTTTCGGATTTGTAGCTTTTGACTACTTTTTCATTTTTAAAATCAGATCCGGTAAATGTTCTCGTTGGATTTCCTCTGGCCACATTCAGTTGATTTTCCCATTGATTATTGACCTGTTTTTTAATCATTTCCAATTCAAAAACCTTGAATTTTTCGAGCAGTCTTTCGGTCGCCAGTTTTTTGTTTTGGTGCTGCGAACGCGAATCCATAGCGACAGTGCTCAATCCTGTGGACACATGTGTAGCGCGAATGGCCGAGCTTACCTTGTTGACATGCTGTCCGCCCGCACCAGAACTCCGCATCGCCTGATATTGTATATCTTTTTCAGAAATAGACTTTATGGCCAAAGCATCCATTTCGAAAATGCCGATAAACCAATTTTTCCTTTTGTGCATTTTCCTGAAACTGCTTTGCCCAATCCATTGGATAGTTCCTTTCCAGGAGTTCACAAACTCGATTACTGTTTTTCCTTTCAACAGAATCAAAGCAGTTAAAACCGTTCCGTTTTCAGTTCCAGCTTCCCGCTGTAAAACAGTAGCTTCAATCTGGCTGTGCTGTGCTTCGTCCAATATTTTTTTAAGCACTTGGGCAACCACCCAAGTGCATTCCGCAGGACCTCGTCCTGCCGTTATTTGAATTATTTTTTCCATGCTTTAATTTTTTATCGGTCCATACGGACAATTTTTGGCGTAAACGTGCCTAATACAGTAACTAGTTCTGTCTGCAGCGCCATCACTTTGTGAATGTCTTTGTATGCCATCGGAGCTTCGTCAACATTGCCTCCAATCAGTGAAACATCATGGTTTTTCAATGTTTTTTTAATTTCGCTTGGCGTAAAAGTGCTTTTGCATTTGGCTCTCGAAAACAATCTTCCCGCTCCGTGTGAAGCCGAATTTAATGATTCAGGATTTCCTTTTCCCATAACTACAAATCCCGGTGCGGTCATAGATCCCGGAATAATACCCAGCTGACCTTCGTGTGCAGGGGTAGCACCTTTTCTGTGAACAATGCATTCTTTTCCGTTTACCATTTCTTTCCAGGCAAAATTGTGATGATTTTCGATAGTAACGACCACTCTTTTGCCAATGGCTTTTGCCACTCTTCGGTGAATATCGTCGTGACAGGCTTTGGCATAATCTCCGGCCAAATTCATCGCCAGCCAATATTCCTGACCGTCATGTGTGTTTAGATCAAGCCAGGCTAGATGCTGTACATTCTTTGGCAGCGGACATTGCTTACCAGCCAGATAGGTGTAATGTTTTGCAATATTGGCACCCATCCCGCGGGAACCGCTATGTGATAAAACACAAAAATAATTGCCAGATTCCAGTTTCCATTCCGGCAGAACGGTGTCCAGCTGAACAGTTCCAAATTCCACAAAATGGTTGCCGCCACCCGAGGTTCCTAATTGTTTGTAAGCCTTAGAAAGCAATCCTTTAAGCAATGGAATATCCTGAAACTCCGATCGGCTGAAAACTTCATGATCGGCCTTGTTAGCGTGTGTTTCGTTCATTCCAAATTTGGTATGCTCTTTTAAAATCGCCTGCAGCTGATGGTCTTTTCCTTTGATAAAAGAAGCTGGCAGGTCAAATATGGATAAACTCATTCGGCATCCAATATCGACACCAACGCCATACGGAATAACCGCATTGTCAGTTGCCAAAACACCGCCAATTGGCAATCCATAACCAGAATGTGCATCGGGCATTAAAGCGCCTGCGACAGAAATTGGCAGTTTTAAAGAATCATACAATTGAAACTTCGCCTGTTCATCGATTTCATTTTCTCCAAAAATAGAGAACGGCGCACGTGTAGTCTGGAGCTGATGCATTCTAACCACGACAGGATTAATAAGGCCTTCGGCTACTTTTCCCCAAGTGCCGTCATTTTTATAATTCTCCGGATGGAGCAAAACATCTTTGGCTTCATTGATGATACGCTCTTTTTTTTCTTTTTTTCGGTATCTGCTTATCTGCCCTAAAGCGATATTGATACTGTTATTTTTTGGGAAGCCTAATTTTATTAGGTCTCTTCCCGATAATTTATTTCCCATAAATTTTTTATTGTTGACTTGAGTTCGATTATTGTTTTTTGGAGCGGAAACATTAGGCATTTTCAGCCAGCATTAGTCCCGCTTTCCGTTACAATCTTGTGGACTGAACCCCAGTCCACAAGGATTTTCACTACAATCGGGGCTAAAAGCAGACATTTTGTTTTTTTGCCATCATTCCCGAAAGAGAAAAATTAAATCGAATTTCGTTTTATTGTTCGTTTTGTTTGTAGCGCTGCAAATCGCCAATCTGAAATACAGAAAAGGAAATGTAAGGGCAAAGTATCTTAATCCCGTTTGGGATAAAGTAAGGAGCTGTGTTCGGGAATTTTTTGAGAAGAGTCTAGAATAAAATCAAAAAAGCCCGAATCTAAATTGCTTCGGGCTTTTTCATATAGTATAAAACTGAATTTCTAAGAATGAAATAAACCACGAAGATGCGCTGCACCAATTCCAACTGGTGTGAAGCCTTGTAATGATGATTTGAATACAAACATTGTTCTTCGTTTTTAAAGGGTTAATTATTTTTTCGTGTGCAAAGATTCGAATATAATTTCACAATATCCTAATTTTTTGTTAAAATATTTTTGAAGTAAAATCATTTTTAGCTTTTAAAATGCTGATTTTAAACGAGTTGTTGTGTTTTGATAAAAATAAAAAAGTATAAAAAAATGCCTTAAAGCAATACACTTTAAGGCATTTTTCAGTAAAATTGAGTCAGTTAGTTTTCTTAGAATTGAAAAGCAGCACCTACTTGAAAAACTTGATTCTTTCCTGAAAGACCATCGTAGGTATCATCCAAACCAGAAATATATCGGGCATTTATAGACAATCCAAGAGGAAGATTCAAAGAGGTTCCAAAAGCCCATGAAGGTATGAAGCTGTTTGCATCTGTGAAATCACTATCGTTAACAAGGAATCCAAATTGAGGTCCCGTTTCAAAGCTCAATAGTTTGGCAACATAAACTTTAGCTAAAACAGGCACTGTAAGGTAATCTACCTTAACATCACCCACATTTTCATAATCTGTTGAGAATCCTTCTTGAGAATATTGCACCTCTGGCTGAATAAACAACAGGCTTTTTACTAATGGAATTTCTTTGTAAACACCCACATAAAGCCCTGTTTTGGCATCCGAGTCCCAGCCGTCTGCGTTGATATCTGAGATGTTGACACCCGCTCTAACTCCCCATTTCTGTGCTGAAACAGAATTTGAAACTAACATAATGAATGCGCCGAGCAGTAAGATTTTTAAAGATTTCATATTTTTCGTTTTTTAGATTAAAACCCAGTTAATAGGGTTTGATTAGTTCAAAAGTACTACAAATTTTAATTTTAACATTGGTAAAATTACAAAAGCAACAATTTAAATGATTTCAATTTAAAGGAAAAATATTATTTAATTGCCATGTTATCTTAGATGAAAGAATCAAAACATTTCAGATATAACGGCAATTTTTGTAAATATATTATACTAACTTTGAAATGAAAAGGAGTATTTCCCGATTCAGATACGAAGTAATATTTCAGACGCTATTTTTTCATTAAATTAATAATCAGACGCTATGAATAAATTTATACAAAAAGGGAAAGCATTTTTAAAGACAAAAACTTTTAGAATAATAAAGATATTCCTCATTTCTTTTTTCGCGTTGCTGCTGGCACTTTTTATTGGGTTACGGCTTTATTTTGAACAGAACAAGACCGGTATTTTGGCTGATATAAATAAAAAAATTAATGAAAACATTTCCGGTCATGCCAGTATTGGCGGTGTTGGCTACAAGTTTTTGATAGGTTTCCCAAATTTCACGGTGGTTTTAAATAAAGTCGAACTGCAGGACAGTCTTTATGCTATTCATAAAAGAAGTGTTCTAAAGGCAGGTGAAATTGAGGTCCGGCTGAATGTGCTGAGTTTGCTGCATAAAAAGGTTAATATCGAGAAAGTGGTATTGATTGATACTAAAATCGATTTATATAAAGACAAAAATGGAATTTCTAATTCCAATATTTTAAAGCCAAAGCCAAAAACAAATGAACCGAAAAGCAAAAGTGAAACTGAAACAGAAATCGGTGAAGTAGATTTTAAGAACGTAGTTTTTATTTCCCAAAATGTGCAGCGTAATAAAATGTTTCACTTTGAAGTGGCTTCTTTAAAAACCAAGATTAACTATACTGATGATGGTTTTCAGACTGATTTGTATCTGGATGTTTTTGCAAAAAGCATGGCTTTTAATACCAAACACGGAAGTTTTATAAAAGATAAAAGAGTAAAAGGAAAACTAGCTGTACAGTTCTCAAAAACAAAAAACAGAATTGATGTACTTACTGAGGATTTGGGAATTGGCGAGGATGATTTTGATATTAAAGCGAGTTTTGGTCTCCAAAAGGAGCATCCGATAATGAACATCAATATAAAAACCAATATTTTATGGCTGAATGCCGCTCATTTGTTAGACCCGCATTTGTTCAAAATTCTAAATCATTTTAATATAACCAAGCCGCTTGATGCACAGTGCAGTATCATAGGTGATATGAATTCCGAAGGCGATCCCGAAATTATTGTTGATGCCCAGATAAAAGATAACGTACTGGTTTCGCCAGATGCCACAGTAAGCGACTGTAATTTTACAGCCCGATATATCAATAACTTTAAAAACGGATTAGGAAACAATGACATCAACTCTGCGGTTATTGTAAAAAACTTTACAGGAAATTACGAAGGCATCCCGATATCTATTCCAAATGCTGCAATTCATAATCTAGAAAAACCATTAGCAACGGGAGATATTCACACTCAATTTGATGTTGATAAATTAGGAAATATTTTTGGCGAAGATGTTTTCAAATTTACGGGAGGAACAGCCAAAGTAGATTTCAAATTCAATGTTGATATTGTAGCACTGCGTATTTCAAAACCTAAATTTACAGGTAAAGTGGATATAAAAAACGCTGATATGCTTTATAAGCCAAAAAACCTGACTTTTCAGACTAACATTCTTCTTGATTTTACGGATGAAGCCTTATTCATCAGAAATATTAAATACCAAAGAGATAAAAATATTGCTTTCCTGGATGGCAGAATAGATAATTTTCTAAATCTCTATTATAATAATCCAGAAAATATGGTAGCGGTACTCAACATTAAAAGTCCGTTTATGGATGTAAAAAAAATGATGGGCACTCTTGCTTATAAAGATAAAGCTGCACCACCCAAAGAACCTAAAAAAGCTGCAAATAAAGCTGATACCAAAAAAAGAATTGCCCTAGTGCAGAAATGTCAAGTGGTTTTAAATCTGAATCTTGACAAAATGGTCTATTCCAATTTAACTGCAAAAAATGCTAAAATTGTTATTGTTGCTAAGAATCGGCAATTTTTTATCAAACAGGGAGCAATTGAAACCTGTGGAGGTAAAATCACATTTAGTTCACAGTTGATTCCTCAAGGGAACATATTTGATGTGAAAACAAATGTAAATATTGCAACAGTTGATATTCCGCAATTTTTGACTTCTTTTAAAAACTTCGGAGTTAAATCTTTTCAGCCTCAAAACATAAAAGGAAATCTTTCTGCGAAAGCTGATATATCGATGAAGATGACAGAAAATGGAGATTTGGTTGAGGATTCAGGAAAAGGAAATTTATATTACGAAATCAAAAACGGATCTCTGACAGATTTTAAACCAATAATGAAAGTAGGAAAGTTTGCTTTTCCTAACAGAGATGTGAAACATATTGTATTTAATGATTTGTCAGGACAGTTAAAGATGGATGGAAGTCTGGTTAATGTTGATTATTTTAAAGTAAGTTCTAATGTACTGAATTTTGATGTTGAAGGGATTTATTCGTTCAAAAAAGGAACAAAATTAGGACTGGTAATTCCGCTTAGAAATCCAGAAGATGATTTAAAAATAAAAGACAAAAAAGAGAGAGAGGCCAAACGATATAAGGGCATAGTTGTACGTTTGTTAGTAGTAGACGGCAAAAACGGCGAAATGAAAATAAAATTGGGAAGCCTTTCGGATGAGAAAAAAAATAAAGCATGAGAGCATTACTTTTGAGAACATTACTTTTGAGTCTGGCAGTATTTGCATTAGTTGGTTTTAATGTTTTACAGCATCACCAATCCGATGAAAAAGAGCAAGTAAATAGGGCATTAGACGCGTGGCACAAAGCTGCGGCCGAAGCTAATTTCAATAGTTATTTTGGAATGATGACAGATGATGCCATTTTTATTGGTACAGATCCAACCGAAAATTGGGATAAGAAATCGTTTCAAGCGTATGCAAAGCCTTATTTTGACAAAGGCAAAGCTTGGGATTTTAAAGCAATCGAACGTCATATTTATTTTGACAAGTCAGGCAAACTAGCATGGTTTGATGAACTTTTAAATACCCAAATGAAAATCTGCAGAGGTTCGGGCGTTCTTGTAAAAATTGGTACGGAATGGAAAATTAAACATTATGTTCTGTCGATGACAATTCCAAATGATAATACTGACGAAGTGGTAAAAATCATTGCTCCTATTGAAGATGAATTGCTGCAAAAAATAATTCCAAAACGATAATTTTTGATTTTTTCGGTACTTCAGCTTTCATTCTTATATAATTCCTTAATTTTGCCGAAATAGTAATTATACCGTGGGAAGCAAAAATAAATTAAAAAGGTTCAAAGAAAACGAAACATTCAATAACGTTTTTCAGCCAACAAGAGAAGAAGTAGTAGGGGATTTATTCCCACTGAGAGGAAAATGGAATTCAGATTTTTTTAAAAATGAAAATCCATTGGTACTTGAATTGGGCTGCGGTAAAGGTGAATATTCTGTTGGTTTGGCCGAGAGATATCCAAATAAAAACTTCGTAGGAATCGATATTAAAGGTGCCCGTTTTTGGCGTGGTGCAAAAACCGCCGTTGAAACTGGACTGCATAACGTGGCTTTTATCCGCACGCAAATCGAATTAATCAATCATATTTTTGCCGAAAATGAAGTGGATGAAATCTGGATTACTTTTCCAGATCCTCAGATAAAATACAAGAGAACCAAACACAGAATGACCAATTCGGAGTTTTTGAAGTTATATAAAAAAATCCTCAAAAAAGACGGTGTTGTAAATCTGAAAACCGATAGTGAATTCATGCATGGATACACTCTTGGATTACTGCATGGTGAAGGGCATGAAGTTTTGTATGCTAATCACAATGTGTATGTAAATGAAGGAAGTCCTGAGGAAGTTACTGCTTTTCAGACGTTTTATGAAAAACAATATTTGGAAGTTAATAAGGCAATTACGTATATTCGCTTCAAGATAAAATAGTATTTGGATTACATATTTTTCATATTAATTGAAAGAATATAAATTGTCATCTAAAGGCTTAGAATAAACCAGATTATTATTGGAAAGTGATTAAAAACAAAAGATGACATTAATAGTACCTTTTATTCTTGGATTTATTGTTGCTGCTATTGGTATTACGCCTCCAGGGCTGATTAATATGACAGCAGCAAAGGTAAGTTTGAAAGATGGTAGAAATGAGGCTATTTCTTTTGTAATTGGCGCGACTATAATGGTTTTTTTTCAAACACTTTTAGCGCTGTTATTTGCTAATTTTATCAATAGCCACCCTGACGTTATCAATAGACTGCAAGAACTTGGGCTGTTTATTTTTATAGCGCTGACCATTTATTTTTTTTGGAAAGCAAAAAGACCAAAATTACCTAAAGCAGAAACAAAAATTCGCAGCAAAACTAATCGCTTTTTTTTAGGAATGCTGCTGTCGGCGTTGAATTTATTCCCAATTCCGTATTATGTATTTGTATCAATCACGCTGGCAAATTACGGATATTTTTATTTTCAGGAAGCTTTTATTTATGCTTTCGTAGTTGGAGTGGTAGCTGGTTCTTTTTTAGTTTTTTATCTTTATATCGTATTTTTCAAAAAACGTGAGGCAAAGTCTTCTTTTCTTATGAATAATGGCAATTATATAATTGGAACCATTACAGGTCTCGTGTCCATAATTACACTCTTTAAACTTATTAAAGGATAATTTTAGATAAAGCCAATGGAAGAAGCAAATGATAATTTTTTTGAGAGAGTCTATCATATCGTTAGACAAATTCCATACGGCAAAGTCACTTCTTATGGTGCGATTGCCAAAGTTTTAGGAGCTGCACGTTCGGCTAGGATGGTAGGCTGGGCAATGAATGCAGCTCATAACTTAGAAGATGTTCCTGCACATAGAGTTGTCAATAGAAAAGGACTGCTTACTGGAAAGCATCATTTTGATGGAACTAATCTCATGCAGCAATTATTAGAAAGCGAAGGTATCAGAATTGAGAATAACCAAATTGTAGACTTAGAGAAGTACTTTTGGCAGCCTTAGCCACAAGTGTTATTGCATTTGAAAAGCTAGAACTTTTTAATCCATTACCACACTATTAGAATTTTGCAATTGAACAGCATTGCGGTCTTTATCATAAATATCGTCAAAAAAGTTGATTTCTCCGGTATCATAGCTTACCCAAGCTGTAAAATAACTCATATATATTGGGATTTTATTTTTCAATTCATAAGGAGTTTCTTTTTCGCCGTTCATCGCTGTATCTATTTTTTCGACCGTCCAATCAGGATCGTTTTTTAAAATTGCCTGTGCAAGCCCCTTGGCATCTTTTATATTCACGCAGCCATGACTAAAAGTACGTTTCTCTAATAAAAATAAACTTTTAGCAGGTGTATCGTGCATATAAATGTCGTACTGATTTGGGAACATAAACTTAACTAAACCTAATGAATTTGTAGGACCTGGTTTTTGTCTCACACGGCCTCCGTTCCATTCCATATTATTTTCCTCTAGATAATTTTTATCAGCATACATTTTCAGCTTTAATTCATTGTCTATAATGCTTTGCGGAATATTCCAGTAAGGACTAAATACGATTTTATCCACCATACTCGAAAGGACTTCAGTTTCTGACCATTTGGCACCAACAAACACATCCGATTCAAATTCGCTTTTTCCATCCTTGATATAAAACAATCGGTAAGAAGGTATATTAACGATAATATACTCTGTTGCATCTGTTAAGTTTGCCGGCATTTCGCGGCAGCGCTCCATATTGAGTTTTATAGTTTTAATTCGATTGCTTATAGGTTCATTCATTTGATTTATATGCTCTAATGTCAGCTGGTAATTTAGAGCCAGCCCGTATCTTTTTTTATAGTTTAATACGCCTGCCATCAATTCTTCGTCATAGATTTCACTTTTAGAATCTTTTTTTAAATCGCCGACAATAAATAGACGTTCTCTAATTTGCCGTACGACTGCTCCACTGTCGGTAGGTTTTAACTCTTTGTAGTTTGCAGGATCTATATCAATCTTTTTCCATTGATTATTTTTTTCAATAATTTGATATTTTTCCAGCACTTTTTGAAGTTTAGCGTACTGATTTGATAAAGCATATTGATTTTCTGCCGTACCATCGGATTTTACTTTATTTGATTTTAAAGTGTCGTTCTGATGAGGTTTTAAAATTCCAGCATTAATTAAGGACTGAGAAGTATATATGCGGTCAAAAAATATTTGAGAAGTATTATTTTCAAAATACTGCATATTTTCTTGAGAACAAAAGATAGTATTAGCTGTTTTTTTATTATCATAACTAAAAGATGACAATAAAAGACTTGTTACTGTAAGACCTAATAGGAGATTAAAATTTCGCATGACTTTGTAATTTAAATAGTTTTAAGAATAACATCTGCATTAAAAGAGAGTAAAAATTTGTTAAAAAATTTATAAAATTTAACGCTATATTATTTTTGTAATACATTGAAAATCAAAAATTTATAATAGTCAAAGTTATGAAATCTATACTGGATTTTATTTATAGAATATCGTATAGTTTTATCAAAATTTTCACGTAGAGAAGGATTACATCTATAATTTTAAGGCTTCAAAAGATTGTTTTTATTCGAATACAAATAATTTTGGAACAATAGTATCATTCGGGGTAATTTCAGTATCAACAAATCCAATCCAAATCCTTTAGAATAAGAACTTAATCAGTTATCTTTGCAATCTAAATTTAGTTTTAATAAAAACACGTTTTTTTATATAACGTAAACAGAAAGAAGAGTAAAAAATGAAATTAGATAAAAAAGACATTCTCAAAGCCTTAGAGACTATTACTATTGCTGGAGAAGGTAAAAATATGGTTGAGAGCGGTGCTGTTGCAAATGTTGTCACTTTTGGAGATGAGGTCATGGTAGATTTAGTATTAAATACACCTGCAATGCATATCAAGAAAAGAGCAGAAGATGATATTAAAAAGACAATACACGATTTAGTATCTGCAGACGCTAAAATTAAAGTAAATATAAAAGTTGAAGTTCCTGAGAAAAATGAAATTAAAGGGAAAGCAATTCCAGGGATAAAAAATATTATTGCTGTCGCTTCTGGAAAAGGCGGTGTAGGAAAATCTACAGTTACAGCAAATTTGGCTGTTACTTTGTCAAAAATGGGTTTTGCAGTTGGTGTTTTAGATGCAGATATTTATGGACCGTCTATGCCAATTATGTTTGATGTAGAAAGCGAAAAACCTATTTCGGTTGAAGTTGATGGGAAATCAAAAATGAAGCCTGTAGAAAGTTATGGAGTTAAAATGCTTTCTATTGGATTTTTCACATCTCCAAGCCAAGCTGTTATTTGGAGAGGACCTATGGCTTCCAAAGCATTAAATCAAATGATTTTTGATGCTAATTGGGGAGAGCTAGACTTTATGTTAATCGATTTGCCTCCCGGAACTGGAGATATACATCTTTCAATTATGCAATCCTTACCTGTTACAGGAGCTGTTGTTGTAAGTACGCCTCAAGCGGTAGCTTTAGCCGATGCAAAAAAGGGTATCTCGATGTTTCTGTCTGAAGCGATAAATGTGCCTGTCCTTGGTATTATAGAGAATATGGCTTATTTTACACCTGAAGAACTGCCTGATAATAAGTATTATATTTTTGGCAAAGAAGGAGCAAAAGATTTAGCTGAAGATTTAGGAGTGACATTTTTAGGAGAAGTTCCAATTGTTCAATCTATTCGTGAAGCTGGAGATTATGGGCGGCCTGCTGCATTACAGGCTGGCTCGATTATTGAAAATGTTTTTGAAGAAATCACGCGTAATGTTGTAAGTGAAGTTATTAATAGAAATGAAAATCTAGAACCAACTGAAGCTATCAAAATTACAACAATGGCGGGTTGTTCAGCCGTTAAAAAATAATTCTTAAACTTTGAATATTAATTCAAATGCCATTCTTGCAATATAAGTGATCACTAATTGTGATCTTAATTAAAGTAAGAGATGGTGAAAAATATATACCAAACTTATGAAAACAGAGGAATTAACAAATAATGTTTTGAAAGCACTAGATGAAATCAGGCCTTTCTTGAATTCAGATGGTGGCGACATTAAGCTCATTTCAATTGATGAAGGAAAACATGTAAAAGTGCGTCTTGAAGGAGCTTGCACAAGCTGCAGTGTAAATCAAATGACTTTGAGAGCAGGGGTGGAGACAACAATTAAAAAATATGCCCCCCAAATTGAAACAGTTGTTAACGTTATTTAAATAATATTTACAATCAGCGGATTTTTTTGATTAAAATGGTGTTTGAATTTTAATAGAAAATTCTCCTTATTATTGTAAAAGCGCGATGTGTGCGCTACGGGAATACGAAACTTATACTTGTTAAAACGTAATAAAATAAGGTTTTTTAAAAGATTATTATTAAGGAATTGCCAATATAACAAAGGTTTTTTTCATTATGTGTAAAAAACAGTATGAATAATTCAAAGTTATTTCATCTGATTTTTCAAATAAAAATTTACATTTGTACCACTAACCTACAAATTTGAATTATGAAAAAACATTATTTATTGATCGTTTTATTATTATGTCTTTGTAAAACATATGGACAAGAGCCAATTCAAGAAGCATTTGTTACTAGAACTTATGTAAATGTTGATGATGCGTGGAGTGAAATAAATTTCAGTAGGATGATTGATATTTATTCTAATAGGACTGGACAGCTAAAGATTTCAAATGCTGAGTTTTTGAAAGAACTCAGCAATGGTAAAGCTAATATGTTAGAAAATAGTGCGTATATCACTGCTGAATTCACTTCTCAAGTACAAACAAAAACAAAAACTGATAAAAACGGGCTGTTGAATTTAACATATGAAGGAAAACTTGTGTTTAAAACTCATGATGGAACTTATGCACCTACCGCTGTGATTGTTTTTATTATAAATCAGGCTGATGTTATTGGTTTAAAAATACTGAATAAAGAAAATAGAAAAGAAATGGCAGTCGACCTTGAAGTTAAAAGTTAATACTGTATATTTAACTTCAATTTCAAAAAATAAAAATAGTATAAAAATTAATGGACGTTTTAATTAAGATTAAAGATAGAGAGGGAGTAATTCATGATTTACAAGCGCCTACAGATATGGCGATGAATATAATGGAATTATGCAAAGCTTATGAATTACCTGTTGAAGGAACTTGTGGCGGTATGGCAATGTGTGCTTCTTGCCAATGTTATGTTCTTAATGATGTAATATTGCCAGAAATGGGTGATGATGAAGAAGCTATGCTTTCTGAAGCATTTTATGTAAAATCAAATAGCCGTTTAGGCTGTCAAATCCCTATCACTGAAAGTCTTGATGGGCTAGAACTAGAACTCGCTCCAGAGAATTAAATTTTGATCTTCTTTTGCGTATGTCTTAGAAGGGTTATTTAAATTAGTCAATAATTCATTCTATTATATAAAAACTGAAAAAGCTTCTTTGTAAAAGAAGCTTTTTCAGTTTTTATACTTATTATTATCCAGCTATTTAAAAGCTGGAATTCCAGTAATATCCATTCCGGTAATTAACAAGTGAATATCATGAGTGCCTTCATAAGTTACTACGGATTCTAAATTCATCATGTGGCGCATGATGGAATATTCTCCAGTAATTCCCATTCCACCTAATATTTGTCTGGCTTCACGTGCAATATGAAGAGCCATATCTACATTGTTTCTTTTGGCCATAGAGATCTGTGCAGTTGTAGCTCTGCCCTCATTTCTCAAAACACCAAGTCTCCATGTTAATAATTGGGCTTTTGTGATTTCAGTAATCATTTCGGCTAATTTCTTTTGCTGCAGCTGTGTTCCTGCTATTGGCTTTTCAAACTGAATTCTTTCCTTTGCATATCGCAAAGCTGTGTCATAACAGTCCATTGCTGCTCCAATTGCCCCCCAAGCAATTCCGTAACGTGCGGAATCTAAACATCCAAGAGGTGCACCTAAACCAGATTTATTGGGAAGCAGGTTTTCTTTAGGAATTTTAACATTGTCAAAAATCAGTTCGCCAGTTGAAGAAGCGCGAAGTGACCATTTATTATGAGTTTCTGGAGTCGTAAAACCTTCCATGCCTCGTTCTACAATCAATCCATGTATTCTTCCTTCTTCATTTTTTGCCCACACTATTGCAATATCTGCAAAAGGAGCATTGGATATCCACATTTTAGCACCATTCAAGAGAAAATGGTCGCCCATGTCCTTAAAATTGGTAATCATACTTCCAGGATCAGATCCGTGATTGGGTTCTGTTAGTCCAAAACAGCCCATGAATTCTCCTGTAGCTAGTTTTGGTAAATATTTTATTCTTTGTTCTTCATTTCCGTATTTCCAAATTGGGTACATTACTAATGAAGACTGCACTGATGAGGTAGAACGAACACCCGAATCACCACGTTCAATTTCCTGCATAATAAGCCCATATGAGATTTGGTCTAAACCTGCCCCGCCATATTCCACAGGTATGTATGGACCGAAACCGCCAATTTCCCCAAGTCCTTTTATTATTTGTTTTGGAAATTCTGCTTTTTGAGCATATTCTTCTATGATGGGAGAAACTTCGCGCTTAACCCACGCTCTTGCTGAATCGCGAACAAGTTTGTGTTCTTCACTTAATAAATCATCTAGATTGTAATAATCTGGGGCTTGAAATAAGTCGGGTCTCATAATAAAGTGTTTTTTATTGATACAAATCTACATAAAGAAATATAACAAAACTAATTCAAAATGTTGTAAAAATAATTTTTTATTTGACCTGAGCTAATGTTCATAAAGTAAAGAAAACGATTTTGAGCCTATCAAATAATATTTTACAAATCTATATCAAAAGAGGTTCATAAATATTGGATAGCGAAATACAATTTTGTAATATTGCTAAATTACTAAATGACTGTTTTACCCCAAATCAGATAACCTAAAATTATGAAAAAAAAAATTACCCTTATTTTATTATTATTTGCAGGATCAATAGGATACTCTCAAATATTGGATTGCAGCAAGCTTAAAAATATCAAAGCGTATAATCCAGATTACCCTAAAAAAACTTTTGTGATTAAAGGCGCAACTCAAGAAAGTTACGACAATGGAGTTCTTCAGCTGGTTTGGAGCTTAAAATGGCTAAGCGACTGTGAATATGAAGTTACCTGTACTAAAAAACTTGTAGAGTCACAGATGGAGGTCGGAGATAAAATTGTAATGACAATTATTAGTATTGACGGTGACTGCATTACTGTAAAAAGAACTTTTCATGCTAAAAATTTTCCAGATGGAGATGTAGATCCGGAAAATACCTATTGCATATCAAAATAAAACCCTTTACAAATTAGTTTAAATAAAAGTTCCAGTAACAAGTGATTTTAAATCACAAATTACTGGAACTTTTTTTATTACCAAAGCCACCATTCTACTTTTGCACCCAAATATTGCCCCCAATCCTTGGTTCCGCTTTGAGCGAGGTAGGGAGAGTAAAGATTGTCTGCTGCAAATTTATTATAATGAGCCACGCTGTACACTATTCTAAAGTGTGGTCTTGCCCAAACATCTCTAATAGCAGTAGGAACAAAAGTTGGGGCAATAGTAAATTTGGTCATCTGGCCAAATTCCTGCGTTCCATCTTTTCTCCATGCCAGATCAAATTCATGAAGCAAATGCAGCCAGTCTTTAATGAACCAGGTTCCTCTCGCTCCGACAGCTATATCCTGTTTGCGATTAAACAGTAATTGTTTACCCAAATAATCTGGAGCTTTATTTAAACTATCGCTGGCTCCTCGGCTTTTTGTATAAATTGCATAACCGTTTAGTGAATAATTTTTATTGATATTGAGTAAAAAAGTTTCAGTTAGAGCCATGGAGTAAGCTTTCTTGAAACTATTAGTCTCGATGTTGGGAGCTCCATATGTGACATAGGTTCGGCTGCTTCCTCCATCACCGCCATTTGCGATACCAGTTCCATAACGTGCGCTTATTGCATTAAAAGAGCCAGGTATTTTAGAGTTGAAGTTCTTTAAATATTTTGCTCCAACTACATAACCGTTGTCGGCGGGATAATTATAAAAAGTATCAGCATCTTGCGCTGTTCCTGATGGAAGACGCTGATATTCAGCAAGTAATTTAATGTATCCTTCCTTGATTATTATTTTGTGCTCTAATATAGAAACATATCTATTTCGTAATCCTAAGGTAGGAGTGCCGTTTACAATATTTAGGTAAAAGTTGGGAGGTAAAGTAGATGTGGTGTCTATTGATCCTGTGAAAATCTGTGAAAATTGTGTGTTTTTATATTTTATTCCAACTCCTTGTCCAGAATGGTCATCAAAATAGTAATGATCAATAATATGAATGTCATCACCACGGTTTAGTCTTGCTCCTATCCACACGCTCCAATCACTCCCCATTATATTATTGGCTTCTGCATATACTTCGGGTAAAGCAGTTGTAATTCCTCCAATTGCTTTATTGGAAACATTGCCTATTAATTGACCTTGAGTAGTGTAGAAGGAAAAACGGGCTTGTACATTGATCTTAGTCTTTTCCTGTCCTGCAATCGCTGGATCAAAATGTAATGCCGTGACTAATTCAAAATAATCGTTCTCTTCGAAACGTCCTCCAATAGAGCCCATTCCATTTAAATTTAGTGATTGTGGAAAATCAGTGTTTGCCGCTCCGAGTGATTTTGCTATTCCTGCTCGGCCATAACTTCCAAGAGAAAAGTTTTTGTTGGAAATAGTCGGGCTTTGACCTAATGTATTTAATGAAAATAAAAATAAGAAAATGAGGGTTAATTGGTTTTTCATAATTTTTAACTTAAAAAAGATCTTCTAATATCAATATTTGCAATGTAGCCGCTTAGTATTAATTAAATAAGGATTGGCTTTCAATTGTTTAGAATCATATTTATTTCTGATTCAAATCAAATTTAATATTTATTTATGATAATTTTAAGTTTTAATGCGAAAAAAAAAGGAAGGAATGTCTTTTTTTAAGAAGATTTATTCTATAAATCACCTGCTTTTTTTAATTGTTAAGCAGTAAAATTGATTTTTTATTTGAAAATTGAATTCAACATTACATTTTTATATAAAACTCCTTAGTAAGTTTTATATATTCTGAAGTATAAATATGTCTTGCTGTTTCGATAATTAATTCCTCAACTGGAAAATGGTCAATTTCATTACGGCTAAAGGCCAATAGGCTGCGTTTGATTTCAGTAGCAGCAGTACCTTTAACTCGGGTAATTTTTATAGGATATAATTCGTTTTCTTTGGCAAGAGCCAAGAATTTTTCTTCTTCTTTAAAGGGAATTATAACAGAGAAAATTCCGTTTTCAGAAAGTAATAAGTCTGCGGCTTCAATTAATTCTTCAAAAGGCATAGCGTCTTGAAAACGGGCTAAATCTCGTTGATCATCATTTGATTTGTAATCTTCACTGTAAAAAGGAGGATTGGAAATAATTAAATCGTATTCATCTTCTGGTTCTTCAACGAATTCATCTAAACCAGCGTGGAAACAAAACAGACGGTCATTCCAAGGTGAATTTTCAAAATTATCAGTAGCTTGTTCATAAGCTTCTTCATCAATTTCCAGAGCATCAATTTGCTGGGCATCACTTCTCTGCGCAAGTATCAAAGCTATAATTCCAGTTCCGGTTCCAATGTCCAGAATACTGAAAGGATTATTATCAATGGGGGTCCAGGCGCCTAATAAAACACCGTCAGTTCCAATTTTCATTGCACATCGGTCTTGTTCGACAGAAAATTGTTTGAATTGGAATTTGGACATAAAGAGTTTAGATTTATTGATTAACCGATTAAACAAATTATCGATTAAATTTTCTAAAGATACATTTCAATTAGACCTTCTGGTAAATCCATGATGACTTTTTTATTTTCTCGGTCAATTTTAACTAGGAAATGATCAATCATTGGGATCAGGATTTCGGCATCTCCTTTAAGAACTTCAAAAAGAGGCTGAGCAGTGGTGTCATTGATTGACTGGATTTCTCCAACATATCCTAGACGTTTGTCTTCTACTTCAAAGCCGATTACTTCGTGAAAGTAGAATTTGTTGCCTGTAAGTTTAGGCAGCATTTTTAATGGAAGATATAAGTCGCTGCCTAATAAAGCATCGGCTTCTTCTTCTGTATTTACATCTTCAAAACGAATGCGAAGAAAATCGTTTTTGTGAAGAGAACTATTTTCAATAAAAAAAGGAACCAAGTGTTTGTTGCATTCAACAAACACTGATTCCAAGTTTTCGTATAACTCAGGTTCGTCTGTGTCTAAATAGGCTAAGACTTCCCCTTTGAAACTAAATTTTTTGGCAATTTTGCCTAAATAGAAACAATCTTCTTTACGCATCGTTGCCTGCTAAAATTATGCTTCAGTTGCTTCGTTATTTTCTTCTGCAGCAGGAGCTTCTTCAGCTTCAGCAACAACTTCTTCTTCAACAGCAGGAGTTGCAGCAGCAATAGCATCAGCTTCAGCTTGAGCAGCATCAGCTAAACGTTTTGCATTTACAGCTTGTTCCGCTTTCAAAGCTTTAGCTTTAACATCAGCTTGTGCTTTAGTTAAACCTTCTTTTTTAGCATCAACTTTACCAGCTTTAGCCTCTAACCAAGCAGCTAATTTTGCATCAGCTTGTTCTTGAGTTAAAGCACCTTTACGAATACCTCCATCAAGGTGGTGTTTCAATAAAGCTCCTTTGTAAGAAAGAATCGCTTTTGCTGTATCAGTTGGCTGTGCACCATTGTGCAACCATTTTACTGCGCTATCCAAGTTTAATTCGATAGTTGCAGGGTTTGTGTTTGGATTGTAAGTACCAATTTTTTCTAGGTATTTACCATCTCTTTTTGAGCGAGCATCAGCTGCTACAACCCAGTAAAACGGTTTTTGTTTTTTACCGTGTCTTTGTAATCTAATTTTTACTGACATAATCGTATGATTAAATTTTGAGGTACTCGACCTCGATTAATTAAGGGTGCAAAGATACATCTTTTATTGAAACAATCTAAAAGTTTATTATTTTAATGAGTAATAGTTTATTAGCTCCATCTGACATCAATTTGCATAAGAAAATATCCTTATGTATGCATAATCAATTATATTTGTAATTCAAAATTAAAATATATGAATAGAATTTTTTCGGTTATAGTACTCTTATTAGTTATGACATCTTGTGAAGATGAAGTGAAGTTTAATAATCCCGCTGTTCAAGGATTAAAAGAGAATGTGCTTTGGAAAGCCACTTTATTCACAGCAGTTCAGGCTCCTGATGGTTCTTTAGTGATAGAGGCTTTTCAAAAAAACGATATTTTAACTTTAAAAACTCAAAGTACAGCAGTTAAAACATATCTGTTAGGAGATGATGATGTAAATAGGGCCACTTTAGCAGAAAAAGAAGGGGATATTGTTACTGATTTTTCTACTGGCGAAAATATTGGTGATGGTCAAATTGTGATTACAGAATTGGACGCAGTAAATCATACCATCACAGGAGAATTTATGTTTAATGCTAAAAATGAATCAGAGGATCCTTTGGCCAAACCTAATGTAAATTTTAAAAAAGGTATTTTTTATAAAGTGCCTATTACAATTGAAAAATAGTTCTTCAAAAACATTTTAGCTGATGTTTTTCTCGATTGTAATGTTAAATAAATAGAGATATAAAAATCTAAAACTTAGTTTATAAGGTTACTTCATTATGTTTAGGAGATTGTGTTTCTGGTAATTCTGAAATTAATAAACAACATGAAGGGGAGATTTGAGATTATTTGAACAACACAACAAAATAAAGCGTTTTCTTAAAATATCTGATAAATAAGCTAATTTATAGTGGATTAGAAAAAAAATACAGTACATTTGTTTCAATTATTATAAATAAGTACATATGAATATTTTTGTTGGAAGCCTTCCATTCAGTATTGAGGAAGCAGATTTAAGAGAGTCTTTCGAGGCATACGGAGCAGTTGATTCAGTTAAAATCATTACTGATAAATTTACAGGAAGAAGTAAAGGTTTTGGTTTTGTTGAAATGCCAAATGATGCGGAAGCTCAAAAAGCAATTGACGAGTTGAACGGAGCTACTGTTCAAGGACGTGCAATTGTTGTAAATAAATCTGAGCCAAAACCAGAAGGCGAAAGAAGAAGTTTTAACAACAACCGTGGCGGTGATTCTCGCGGAGGTTACGGAAACAACCGTGGTGGAGATAACCGTGGCGGTGGAGACAGAGGAAGATATTAATATTTTTTTCAATCATATAAAAAAAGGTGTCAATGTAAATTGACACCTTTTTTGTTATAATTCATTTTGGATTGATACGATAGAGACGTTACATTGCAACGTCTCTACGCAAATTATATTTTTACAAATTAGCAACTAACCAGTCACCAACTTCGCTTGTAGAATAAGCTTTTGCACCTTTTCCAGCTAAATCTTCAGTAACAATTCCCTGCTCTAATGATTTGTTTACAACAGCTCTGATAGCTTCTGCTTCGTCTTTTAATCCAAAAGCATCTTCAAACATCATAGCAGCAGATAAAACAGTTGCCAATGGATTTGCAATATTCAATCCAGTTGCTTGTGGGTAAGAACCGTGAATTGGCTCATAAAGTGAAGTATGTTCTCCAACAGATGCAGACGGCATTAATCCCATAGAACCTGAAATTACAGAAGCTTCATCTGTTAAGATATCTCCAAATAAATTTTCAGTAATCAATACATCATAAGAGTTTGGCCATTGAACCAAACGCATAGCAACAGCATCAACGAATTCGTAAGAAACAGTAACTTCTGGATAATCTTTTTCCATTGCCTGTACTGTTTCTCTCCACAAACGTGAAGTTTCCAAAACGTTTGCTTTGTCTACACAACACAATTTTTTAGAACGTGTCATAGCTAATTCAAAACCTTTTTTAGCTAAACGCTGTACTTCGGCTCTAGTGTATACACAGTTGTCAAATGCAGTTTCTCCACCATCTTTTCTTCCTTTTTCACCAAAGTAGATTCCTCCAGTTAATTCTCTTAAGAAAACCAAATCAGTTCCTTCGATTCTTTCTCTTTTCAATGGAGAATTGTCAATCAGAGAAGGGAAAGTAAAAGTTGGACGCACATTTGCAAACAAACCTAATTTTTTACGCATTAACAATAAACCTTGTTCAGGTCTAACTGGCGCGCTTGGATCGTTATCATATTTTGGGTGTCCGATAGCTCCAAAAAGAACAGCATCGGCAGCCATACAAACCTCATGAGTTTCGTCTGGGTAAGGCACTCCAACTGCATCAATTGCACAAGCTCCAGTAAGCGCAGGAGTCCAAGTGATTTCATGGTTGAATTTTTTAGCAATAGCATCAGATACTTTAACTGCTTCGTTAACTACTTCTGGTCCGATTCCGTCTCCGGCTAAAAGGGCAATGTTGAATTTCATTGATTTTTATTTTTAAGTTTATGAGTTTCTAAGAATCTAAGTTTCTAAGATTTCGACTTAGACTCTTTTTAAATTATTTTTATGTTTCCGAGTTTTTAAGATTCATTGTTGTTAAAAAAAACTTAGTGACTTAGCAACTTAGAATCGTAGTAACTTTTTTTAATGAATTACATTCAGCATTTTTTGTGTTGCAATGATTGCAGCGACTGTCTGGTCTGAATCCAATCCTCTTGTCTTGAATTTCTTTTCGTTGTCTGTCCAAGTGATAATCGTTTCGCACAAAGCGTCCGAGCTGCTTCCTGGAGGTATGCGAACTACATAATCGATCAGTTTTGGCAGAGTCATTTTTCTGCCTTTATATATTTTCGAAAGAGCATTCATAAAAGCATCAAACTGACCATCACCTTGTGCACTTTCTTCAAAAACTTCACCGTCAATTTTTAGGCAGAGTGTTGTTGAAGGGCGCAATCCTTTGGCATGAGATAATAAATAGGATTCCACTACAATTTTTTCTTCATACGTTTGGCTGTCCAAAACATCAGAAATGATATATGGTAAATCTTCTTTCGTAACCGTTTCTTTTTTGTCACCCAATTCGATTATTCTTTGGGTAACTAGCTTTAAATCTTCAGGGTTTAGTTTCAATCCTAATTCCTGCAGATTTTTTTCAATATTCGCTTTGCCAGATGTTTTACCTAAAGCATATTTACGTTTTCTTCCAAAACGCTCTGGAAGCAGATCATTAAAATACAAATTGTTTTTGTTATCACCATCCGCATGAATTCCAGCAGTTTGTGTAAAAACGTTATCACCAACGATTGGTTTGTTGGCAGGAATTCTGTAACCTGTAAAAGTCTCAACAAGTTTACTTACCGAATATAAAGAAGATTCCTTGATATTAATTTTTACCTGAGGCATAAAATCATTAATCACGGCAACTGTACTTTCGAGAGGGGCATTTCCAGCGCGTTCTCCCATTCCGTTTACCGTAACGTGTAATCCGTTAATACCTGCTCTTACGGCCTCCATCACATTGGCAACGCTCAAATCGTAATCGTTGTGTGCATGGAAATCAAAGTGTATAGTTGGGTATTTTGCTGTTATTTTTGATATAAATTCAAAGGTATCCGATGGAATCAAAACTCCTAATGTATCGGGTAACAATATTCTTTTAATAGGTTGAGTAGCTAAAAAATCCAAGTATTGAAAAACATATTCAGGAGAATTACGCATACCATTACTCCAATCTTCAAGATATACATTGGTAGCGATTCCGTTTTCATTTG
Organism: Flavobacterium aquicola; assembly: GCF_003385115.1. Taxonomy (GTDB): domain Bacteria; phylum Bacteroidota; class Bacteroidia; order Flavobacteriales; family Flavobacteriaceae; genus Flavobacterium; species Flavobacterium aquicola. The sequence goes on along the minus strand of NZ_QUNI01000014.1, from coordinate 26,893 downwards.
CCAAAGCAATAGATTGTGCAATTTCGGCAAAATGTTGTTCTGGTGTTTTTTTTAGTTGATGCGTCAAATGGTTTAATGAACCTTTAGTCAATAAATTTTGAACTTTAGCACCCGCTTTTTTCATCCATTCGATAGAAACGCCTCCATCTACAAAAGCCAATACTTCAATACGGTCAGTATAGCCTTTTTCCGAGGCCCATGACATAATCCCTTTTACTCCTTGAAATTCACCTTCACTCACACGAGCCGATGCAATTTCAATACGGTCAATATGTAATTCTTCAAGCAATAATTGCGCAATGGTTAATTTTTCTGCAGCCGAAAAGGATACTCCCGAGGTCTGTTCACCATCTCGAAGCGTCGTATCCATTATTTCAATTTTTCTTTTTTCCATTATTGCTATTCTATAAAACCTTAATAAAAATGGTATTGTGTATTTTGTTATGTTGTTTTTTGCCTTCAGCAAATTTTATACTCTTCCTCTTACTTCGTTTAATTTCATTGTCATAGAAACCGCTTTTGTTTCCACCCAATGGTCGTATTCTTCTATAGCTTTCAATCGTAAATCATTGTCTAAATAACCTTCTTCAACCATTTGAGATGAACCGGCAACTTTAGACCAAATGCCTATTTTCGATTTATAACCTTCTCTTTCTTTAGAATAAAATTCATCCGAATTGATTTTTTCAATCGAGTGAAAACCTGCTTCTTCTAATAAATTCGGCAAATCTTCTGCAATTCTGTTATTCATTCCGGCATCCTGTCTCCATTTTAAGAATACATTGTAAAATTCCTGCATGCTTTCTGGAGGCGACGGATTCCAGTCTAAATTAGTGTGGTCATAATCCAAAATCGAAATTTGACCGTTTGGTTTTAGCAGTGATTTCATTTTCACCAAAGCTTCTTTTGGGTTACTCAGCCATTGCAACGTTCTTGCCGAAACGATTAAATCAAATTTTTCTTCCGGATTAAAATCAAATAAATCAACATGAATCAATTCTAAGTTCGTTGCGTTTTTATATGATTCTTTTCCGCTTGTAATGAAATTTTCTGTATTGTCAATTCCAACTACTTTACCATTTTCTCCAACAATCTTTGCAATGTCTTTTGAAATAGATCCGGTTCCACAACCCACATCCAGAACTTTCATTCTAGGTTTTAATATGGATATTAGATTCTTGTAATCATTTGTCAAACTTCTGTTGTCGAATATTTTATTGGCTGTTTCGTCTCTTTGAATGTGTTTGTTTGCTTTCATTTATTTGCCTTAAAAATGTTTTTTATTTTCCAAAACCGTTTCATAATGCTCTACAATCGGAAACGGATTATAATAATGATGAAGCAGTTTTTTCCACTCCAAATACACTTCAGATTCTCTAAAACCTACAGTATGATCTTCTAATTTCTCCCAATCGACTAGAAGCAGGTATTTATTTTCTTCCTCTAAACATTTTCTCAAACTATGACCTGCATAACCTGGAATCGATTGAATGAACTGGCCTGCAATGGCAAAATCTCTTTCAAAATTTTGCTCTTCTCCTTTTATCACCTGCAAAATAGCCATTTCTAAAACCATTTCTAATTTTTCGTGTTGTATAAATTAATTAATTTTATAAAGTTTTTAAATTTTGCTATTTAATTTGTTGTAATAAAAATAGATGTTGCCATTGTGTTATAGTTTGGATCTGAATTAATTGAAATTACTTTTCCGTTTTTCCAAAATTTGGGTAAAGTATTGGAATCAGAATTTTCATATCCAACAATATAAGTATCAGCTCCTATTACGCTTATGCCTATTGCTGATGAGTATTTGGTTCCATCTGTTAAATTTGTGGTAACACCATTTTTCCAAAGTTTTGCGACGTATTCATTTCCAATATATTCATTTCCTGTAATATATACATCAGAACCAATTACTTCGATAGACCTTGCAAAAGCTGAATTAATCCCATTTGTAAAATTTAGTGCTACTCCATTTTTCCACACTTTAGCTATAGATTGATGATTATAATATTCATGACCAGCAACATAAACGTCATTGCCAGTAACTACAATTGCATGTGCTTGGGCATGATTAGTTCCGTCTGTTAGACTTGTAGAAATTCCATTTTTCCAAAGTTTTGCAATATAGTTATTACCATTTGTTTCATATCCGACGACATATACATCAGAACCAACAACTGTAATGTCAAAAGCATTTGCATCAAAATTACCATTTGTTAGACTTGTGGCAATTCCATTTTTCCAATATTTAGCAACTCCCATTGACCCCTTATACTCAAGTCCAGCTATATAAACATCATTGTTTACAACTGTAATTGCATTTGCTAATGCATGATTAGCTCCGGTTGTTAAATTTGTAGAAATTCCATTTTTCCAAAACTTTGCAATGTTGTTTCCGGATCCTGCAAGGTATTCATTACCAACTACATATACATCTTCTCCTGCCGCAGTTACGTCAATAGCCTCACAATCAGTGTATCCATTTGATAGGTTTGTCGCTATTCCATTTTTCCAAAGTTTAGCAATACTATGAGAGCCATTATATTCCCTTCCACAAATGTAAATATCTTTTAAATTTGAAGAAATAGGCATATCAGCTTCATCTTTGGAGCAAGACGTTAAAAAAGAGGTTAATGAAATAAAAACTAAGATAAAGGACTTTTTCATGTTTTTTTATAAAATAAACGTATTATGTGTAAATGATGTTTGCTACTCCAAACATTCTTTCAAACCATGACCTTCATAATCTCGAATGGATTGGATAAACTGGCTGGCAATTGCAAAATCTCTTTCAAAATTTTGTTCTTCTCCTTTTATTATCTACAGAACAGCCATTTCTAAAACCATCCGTATTTTATTTATAAACCCGACAGATTTTATAAACCTGTCGGGTGTTATTAAATTAACCTTTAATTTTAATTGAAATACAGGATGCTTTTTAGTAAGGAAGTTTGTCTGCAAAAGCTACAATATCTTCTTTAATATTCTGCAAGTAATCAATATCATCAAATCCGTTGATCATATTGTTCTTTTTGTATCCGTTGATATCAAAAGATTCTTTTTCACCCGTACTTAATAAAGTAATAGTCTGCGCTGGCAAATTGATTTCCAATTCTGTTTTTGGATCAGCTTCGATTGCTTTGAAAATAGTTTCAGCAAATTCAGGGCTGATTTGTACTGGTAAAACACCAATATTCAAACAGTTTCCTTTGAAGATATCTGCAAAGAAAGAAGAAACCACAGCGCGGAATCCGTAATCGTAAACTGCCCAAGCAGCGTGCTCACGAGAGGAACCTGAACCAAAGTTTTTTCCTCCAACAAGGATTTTTCCAGAGTAAGTTGCATCGTTTAAAACGAAATCTGTTTTTGGAGTATCGTCTCCGTTGTATCTCCAGTCTCTGAAAAGATTGTCTCCAAAACCTTCACGTTTTGTAGCTTTCAGGAAACGAGCTGGGATGATTTGATCTGTATCTACGTTTTCTATCGGTAGTGGCACTGCACTACTGGTAAGTATATTAAATTTATCGTATGCCATTGTGATTTTAGATTTTTGAGTAACGATTTTAGATTTTAGATTTTCTTGGTAGAGAGTTAAAAATCGTAGATGTTACTAATTTTGTAAAATTTTAAAATATTAAGTTTTTAAATGATTTTTTAGAGTAACGAAATCAATCTGAAATCAAAAATCGTTAATCCTCAATTAAAAATCTTTTAAAAAAGCTCCCTCGGATCTGTCAATTTTCCAGTAACTGCTGCTGCTGCTGCCATAATTGGAGAAGCTAATAAAGTTCTTGAACCTGGACCTTGACGACCTTCAAAGTTTCTGTTTGAAGTACTCACTGCATATTTTCCAGCAGGAACTTTATCATCGTTCATTGCCAAACAAGCAGAACATCCTGGCTGACGAAGTACAAAACCTGCATCAGTTAAAATATCCAAAATACCTTCTTCTTTAATCTGAGCTTCAACTACGTGTGAACCCGGAACTAACCAAGCTGTAACGTTATCCGCTTTTTTACGGCCTTTTACAATTTCTGCGAAAGCTCTAAAATCTTCAATACGTCCGTTTGTACAGCTTCCCAAGAAAACATAATCGATTGTTTTTCCAATCATCACATCATCTTCTTGAAAGCCCATATAAGCTAACGATTTTTTATACGTTTCCTCACCACCTTCAACTTGGTTAGCGTTCGGAATATGTTTAGTGATACCTATTCCCATTCCAGGGTTTGTACCATAAGTAATCATTGGTTCGATATCTTCCGCTTTGATGTTTAATTCAGCATCAAAAACAGCATCAGCATCGGTTTTTAAAGTTTTCCAGTATTCAACTGCTTTAGTCCAAGCTTCACCTTTTGGAGCGTATAATCTTCCTTCAAGGAAATCAAAAGTAGTCTGGTCAGGAGCAATCATACCTCCACGAGCACCCATTTCAATACTTAGGTTACATACAGTCATACGACCTTCCATAGTCATTTCTTCGAATACATTTCCTGCATATTCAGCAAAATATCCTGTACCTCCAGAAGTAGTTAATTGAGCAATAATATAAAGAGCAACGTCTTTTGGCCCAACACCTTTACTTAATTTACCATTTACGTTGATACGCATTTTCTTTGGCTTAGGCTGCATAATACATTGAGTAGAAAGTACCATTTCAACCTCAGAAGTTCCAATACCAAAAGCAATCGCTCCAAAAGCACCGTGAGTAGAAGTATGTGAATCTCCACAAACAATAGTAGCACCTGGCAAAGTAATTCCGTTTTCAGGGCCTACTACGTGTACAATTCCATTTTTTTGGTGACCTAATCCCCAGTGAGAAATTCCGTATTCAGCTGAGTTATCTTCTAAAGCCTGTAACTGATTTGCAGATAAAGCATCAGCAACCGGTAAATGCTGGTTTATAGTTGGTGTGTTGTGATCGGCAGTGGCAAAAGTACGTTCTGGGTATAAAACCTTTACGTTTCTAGATTTTAATCCTAAAAAAGCAACTGGGCTCGTAACTTCGTGAATGAAATGGCGGTCAATAAAAAACACATCTGGTCCATCTTCAATTTTACGCACTACATGTGAATCCCATACTTTGTCAAATAATGTCTTACTCATTTTGTTTTTTTTTAATTGTAATTGGTATAACCACAGAAACTTGGTGTAATTATAATAGAAGTTCAAAAGTAAAAAAAAGTTATATTGTCGTCAATTGTGATATTTCGTTTTATACGATACCCAAACAATTCTGTCTTTTGGATAGTAAACTGTTACGTCTTTGTTTTAGAAAGAGCACTGTTTCCAAATGTCAAAACTTTTTTTAAACCAGAACTGCTTTTACTCCGTTTGCTGTTGTTTTTAATAATTGGCAAATTTATCGCTATTGTGCTATAAAATAACAGTTTTTGGTTTAAAAAATGTAACATTTTAAAATAAAATAGTAACAAAAAGGCAGGTTCAGATTTAGAATTTCGTTTCTTTTTTGAAATATAATTTTGTTTTTTTTAAAGAAAATGATGTTCTCCAAGTGCAATTTTTTTTCAAAAAATACTACGACATCCAAAAACTGGATATTTTGATATGTGCTGAAAATTTAAGTGTAAAAAAGAAGTAATTATTCTAAATTAAAAAAGGGTAAGAATCTTTTTTGAAAAAAATCTTACCCTTAAAAATTAGAAGGAGGCAGTTAATTTTGCTTTTTATAATTTAAATTAGAATCAACGGCGCCAAAAAAAGTTCTAACAGTCGTGTATTCTTTATATGTGGAATTATATGCTGAAGCAAAATAAATTAAATTCCCTTTCTTGACAAATCCAGGCGTCATAAAACCTTTAGATGCAATAGCTTTTTGTAAGTTGCCACTGTTATCGTATTTTTCAAGCTGTTTAAAAGTAGAAATGATAAATCCGTCTTCAACGGCTATCAGTGCATTAATATTTATATTGTGATTGGAAATTTTAACTGTTTTTATCATTTCTCCTGAAGGCGAGACTACTATTAAATTATCATGACTATATAATGCAAAATTGCCATTACTTAATTTTCGTATTGTAAAAGAACCATTTATATCATTCCATTTTTTTGGCTTTTCGGATAAAGAAACTTCGAATGTTTTTTGGTTAGTTAATACAAGATTTTCATCAAAAAAAGCAATCATAGGTTTATAGTTAGAAAAATCAGAAGCATTTAAGTCAGAAGAAATGTCAAATTTCCCTCCAAATGCAATATAGCCATTACCATTTTTAATTAAATCCCCAATAAATCCATTTTCGATAGCAGAATATTGATTTATACTATTGAACTCACCTGAAGCATTCCTGATTTCAATTGAAGGAATGTTATTTGCTGCTCCATAAAAATAGTATTGATCGTTGTTTGGCATCGAGCCATAAACTACTTTCGAACCGTACATCTGTTCAGTAAAAGTATAACCGTTTTCATCAACATTTACTTCGTTATAACCCCATAAATTAACGTCTGAGGTTTGAGCTATATTTATAATTTTTTTTCCATTATTTAAAAATGTTGTGCTTGCGTGCCCTGAATAGTATTCTTTTTCGAAATATTGATAATACGAAAGGGTAGGGTTCTTTTCGGCATATGTAATATGCATAAAATAATATTTAGTCTCAGCAGGGTTAGTAGTAACACTCTGAGAGACTGTGATAAATATTTCATCATCTTTAAGACCAATCTCAAGTGGTATTGTTTCTTCGTCAACCGATCTTAGCGTATCTTGAAAAAAAGAGTCGTCCATAGTAACAGTTACTTTGGTTGAGATGCTTTCGGTAACCCCATCACTGTTTTTTATAGTTAATTTGATGATGTATTCTCCTGGGTTAGAATAATAAAAGGTAGGTTCTTTTTCAGTGGAGGATGTTCCGTTCCCAAAATCATATAAATATGAAACTATTTCTGAATTAGATGTTGAGGTGTTAGTGATTTTAATGTCTTCACCAACATTATATTGAGTCGTGTTTAATGTAAAATTAGCAACCATTTTTTGTTCTTCTTCAGAGTCATTTGTGCAGGCAATCAAAAGAGCTAAAAAACAATAATGCTAATGATGAGTATTTTTTCATAATATTAAAGAGATAAGAATAACTTGTTCGATAAAAAACAAATATATGTTTTTTTACACAAAAAATACTACAATAATTTTTATAAACAAGTTGTTTGTAATTTCTTTATATCGTAGTGTAAAAAAAGCCTAATTTTGAAATTCATTTTTTGTAATTTTAGAAAATTACAATCACTTCATTTGCAAATATGTACTTAATATTCGATACCGAAACTACTGGATTACCTAAGCGTTGGGATGCGCCCATTACCGATTCTGATAACTGGCCTCGCTGTATTCAAATCGCATGGCAGTTGCATGACGAGATGGGAACGCTTATCGAACATCAAGATTATTTGGTAAAACCTGAGGGTTTTAATATTCCGTATGATGCAGAACGTATTCACGGTATTTCTACAGAATTGGCGCAAGCTGAAGGAATTTCTTTGGCCGAAGTTTTAGAGAAATTCAATATTGCGCTGAGCAAATCCAAATTTATCGTAGGTCAGAATTTAGGTTTCGACGTGAATATTATGGGAGCCGAATTGCACCGAATGGGAGTGGATTCCCCTATGAGTTCGATGCCGGTTTTGGACACCTGTACCGAAGTTACAGCTTCGTTATTGAAATTACCTGGAGGTCGTGGAGGAAAATTCAAACTGCCAACATTAACAGAATTACACGAATATTTATTCAGCGTTCCTTTTGCGGAAGCGCACAACGCAACTGCCGACGTTGAAGCAACCACGCGTTGTTTCTTGGAGTTAATCCGTCGTGAAGTTTTTACCAAGGAAGAGTTAGATGTTCCAAAGGATTATTTCGAAGCCTTTCAAAATAAAAACCCGAGGGAAATTCCATTAATTGGGTTAAAACACATCAATCTAAAAAAGGCTTCGGATGCTGTTAGAGAGCAACTGAAAGCATTAGTTTCGGATGATAAACAAACCGTAGTTTCCGATTCGGACAAGCAGGGATTAAAAGAAGCAAAGTTTGCGCATTTACACAATCATACACAATTTTCGGTTTTGCAATCGACTATCGGAATTGGAAATTTAGTTTCGGCTACCGCCAAAAATGGTTTTCCTGCCGTTTCGATGACCGACACCGGAAATATGATGGGTGCTTTCCATTTTGTGAGTGCAGTGATGAACCACAACAAAGGAGCTTCTGCTAAAAATAAATCTTTGGTTGATGCTGGTGAAGAACCAACCGAAACCGAAATCAAACCGATTGTAGGCTGTGAATTCAATATTTGTGATAATCATTTGGATAAATCCAAAAAGGACAATGGTTACCAAGTAGTTTTATTGGCAAAAAATAAAAATGGATATCATAATTTAGCCAAAATGGCTTCGATAGCCTACGTGAATGGTTTTTATTATGTTCCCAGAATCGATAAAATAATAGTCGAAAAATACAAAGAAGACATCATGGTTTTGTCCGGAAATTTATACGGAGAGATTCCGAGTAAAATTCTGAACATCGGTGAAAATCAAGCCGAAGAAGCTTTGATTTGGTGGAAAGAGCAATTCGGAGATGATTTTTATCTCGAAGTAATGCGTCACAATCAGGAAGACGAAAACCGTGTCAATAAAACTTTAATTGAATTTTCGCAAAAGCACAATGTCAAACTAATTGCGACCAATAATACTTTCTATTTAAATAAAGAAGATGCCAATGCACACGATATTTTATTGTGTGTAAAAGACGGCGAAAAACAAGCCACACCAATTGGCCGTGGTCGAGGGTACCGTTACGGACTGCCAAATCAGGAGTACTATTACAAGTCGGAAGAGGAGATGAAAAAACTCTTTGCCGATTTGCCTGAAGCGATTATAAACATTCAGGAAATTGTAGATAAGGTCGAAATTTACTCGCTCTATCGTGATGTATTGCTTCCAAAATATGATATTCCCGAAGAATTTATTGATCCCGAAGATGAAAAGGACAATGGTGTTCGCGGTGAAAATGCCTATTTGAGGGAATTGACGATGGTAGGTGCCAGAAAAAGATACGGAGAAATTACAGAATCGATTCAGGAACGTCTGGATTTTGAGTTGTTGACGATTTCAAATTCTGGATATCCAGGTTACTTTTTGATTGTTCAGGATTTCATCGCCGAAGCCCGAAAAATGGATGTTTCGGTAGGGCCTGGACGTGGATCGGCTGCGGGTTCAGCAGTGGCGTATTGTTTGGGCATTACCAATATTGACCCCATTATGTACGATCTGCTTTTTGAGCGTTTCTTGAATCCGGATCGTGTGTCCATGCCCGATATTGATATCGATTTTGATGACGAGGGTCGTGGTCGTGTAATGGATTATGTAATCAATAAATACGGAGCCAACCAGGTGGCGCAGATTATCACTTATGGTAAAATGGCAACGAAATCGGCTATTCGTGATACAGCACGTGTACTGGATCTGCCGTTGTTTGAAGCGGATAGAATAGCCAAGTTGATTCCTGCTATGATGCCAGGTAAATGGAATCTGGCGCGTTTCCTTTCGGAATCAGAAGATGAGGTTAAAAAAGCACTAAAAGGAGCTGATGAATTTGAACTTGTAAAAGAATTAATTTCCATTGCCAATGAAGATGATTTGGCTGGAGAAACTATTCAACAGGCAAAAATTCTGGAAGGTTCGATGCGAAATACAGGTATTCATGCCTGCGGGGTGATTATCACGCCTTCGGATATCACCAATTATGTACCTGTTACCACCGCCAAAGATTCCGATTTATATGTAACGCAGTTTGATAACTCGGTTGCCGAAAGTGCAGGACTGCTAAAAATGGATTTCTTGGGTCTGAAGACCCTTACTTTGATAAAGGACACTGTTAAGTTAGTCAAATACCGCAGTAACATTGACCTCGACCCAGATACTTTTCCAATTGATGATATAAAAACGTATGAGCTGTTCCAAAGAGGTGAAACTGTTGGAATTTTCCAATACGAGTCACCCGGAATGCAGAAATACATGAAGGAATTGAAACCCACTGTTTTCGGAGATTTAATTGCGATGAATGCTTTGTATCGTCCAGGACCTTTGGAATATATTCCTTCTTTTGTTCGCAGAAAAAATGGCGAGGAAGAAATCAAATACGATCTTGATGCCTGTGAAGAATATTTAGGAGAAACCTATGGAATTACCGTTTACCAAGAGCAGGTAATGCTTTTGTCCCAGTCGCTGGCAGGATTTACAAAAGGTGAAGCCGACGTTTTGCGTAAAGCGATGGGTAAAAAACAAAAGGACGTTCTAGATAAAATGAAACCAAAATTTGTCGAGCAGGCTTCGGCAAAAGGGCATGATGCCAAAGTTCTGGAGAAAATCTGGAAAGACTGGGAAGCCTTTGCGAGTTACGCCTTTAATAAATCGCACTCTACCTGTTATGCTTGGATTGCGTACCAAACAGCTTATCTAAAAGCGCATTATCCTGCTGAATATATGGCAGCGGTACTTTCGAATAACATGAACGATATCAAGCAAGTGTCGTTTTTCATGGAAGAATGTAAGCGTATGGGGCTTCAGGTTTTAGGACCTTGTGTGAACGAGTCGTATTATAAATTTACAGTAAATGATGATTATGCGGTTCGTTTCGGGATGGGAGCGATTAAAGGAGTAGGTTCTGGAGCGGTTGCGACAATTGTCGAAAGCAGAAAAGACGGAGAATACAAGTCGATTTTTGATTTGGCAAAACGTATTGATTTGCGTGCTGCCAATAAAAAAGCGATTGAAAATCTAGCCTTGGCAGGAGGTTTCGATTGTTTTACAGACACACACAGAGCACAATATTTCCACGATGATGGTGACGGAATTACTTTTTACGAAAAAGCCATTCGTTATGGTTCTAAATATCAGGAAAACGAAAATTCCTCGCAAGTGAGTTTGTTTGGAGAAAGCAGTGATGTACAGATAGCCGAACCTGTCGTGCCTCCGTGCGAAGATTGGAGCACGATGGAAAAGCTAGCCAAAGAAAAAGATGTAGTAGGGATTTATATTTCTGGACATCCGTTGGATGATTACAAATTCGAAATGAAATATTTCTGCAATGCCAAGCTCGAAGCTTTGAAAAATATGGAACAATATGTAGGTAAGAACCTGACTTTTGGCGGCATTATTACCAATGTCCAGCACCGTGTCGCGAAGAACGGAAAAGGCTGGGGAACTTTCGTTTTGGAAGGTTATGATGAAAGTTACGAGTTCAAAATTTTTGGAGAAGATTATTTGAAATTCAGGCATTTCTTTATTCAAAATAATTTCACCTTCATGAAAGTTTTAATCAAGGAAGGCTGGGTAAATCAGGAAACTGGTAAAAAAACAGAACCTAGAATGCAGTTTGTTCTAGTGCAATATCTACAGGATGTGTTGAGCACTTTTGCCAAAAAGCTCATTCTTCTTTTGAATATAAGAGACATTGAAGCTGAATTTATTCATAAACTAAATCGTCTTTTTCAAGAGTATAAAGGAGATAATATGGTTTCTTTTGAAATTATGGAACTCGAAAAAATAAAACGGATTGTCGAAACAACTCCCGAATTTGAAGCAGACGAAGAAGCATTCGTGGATGAAAATGAAGAAGCTGTTGAAGTAGCAGAAGTGAAGCAAGTCACCGAAGTAGAAGAAATAAAAGTAGTCACCAAAGTGGCTATGCCAAGCCGAAAACTGAAAATTCAGATTTCGAATGAGCTGTTATTCGAATTGGAGAAAATGCAGATTAATTTCAAGCTGAATTAATTTTTAGTAACTGAAATTTTAAGAATTTCAAGAAAGCTTTCTCATTCTAACACTATGTTTTTAAATAGTAATGCACAAAAAACAATGGTGAGAGGAATATACCTTTATCGTAGTTTTCGATTTTGATGATGCAGTTACTACAAAATATAAAATAGAAGGAATTCCAACTAAAATTTTAATTGATAAAAATGGAAACGTAATCGCATTTGGCTCTTCAGAGCAGGATTTAACGCGTCTTATTGATGAGCAATTAACTTTGTAGTTTTTAGCAGTTAAAAGTTTTTAGCTATTACGGGATAACTCATTGATTTCAATTAAATAATTTGCTGTTGTTTGAATTGAAATCAATGAGTTATTTTTGCATAAAAAGATTAAGAATATGATTTTAAATCAAAACTAACTATAAAATCAAAGGTAATATGCAGAGTTTTGGAGCAAGCAGGGAATTTATAAAAGATGATGAATTCGAGTGGGAAGTTGTTGGCAACGGCATAAAACGAAAAATAATGGGTTATGACGATACCATTATGATGGTAAATGTACTTTTCGAAAAAGAAGCTATCGGAACACTGCATGAACATTATCATTCGCAAGTGACGAATGTTGCCAAGGGAGTATTTGAAGTGACTATCAATGGCGTAACCAAAGTGATGAAAGAAGGCGATTGCTTTTATATTCCGCCTCACGCCATTCACGGTGTGCTTTGTCTGGAAGATGGTTTACTGATTGATGTTTTTAGCCCGATTCGAGAGGATTTTATGAAATAATTAAAGATTGGGTCGAAATTAGAATACTATTTTTGCAACATGAATTTATCTAAAACAAATGTCTTATTTATGGCGGCCTGTACTGGCCTTATAGTTGCCAATCTGTATTACTGTCAGCCTTTAATTATTTTAATTGCGAGCGAATTTAAAATTCCTGAAGCTAATGCTGGAACGATTACATATTTAACTCAGGCTGGATATGCTATAGGGTTGTTTTTTATGGTGCCTCTTGGCGATAAAATCGAACGTAAAAAGCAAATTATGATAACTACTTTTGCATCAGTGGTTGCTTTAATTATTGCAGCTTTAGCAAAAAGTTTCTTTATTCTGCAGATTGCGTCCCTGCTTATTGGAATCACGTCAATTGTGCCACAGCTTATTTTGCCTTTGGCAGCTTCTTTAAGCGCACCGGAACAACGCGGGAAAGTAGTGGGAACTATTATGAGCGGACTGCTGATAGGTATTTTACTTTCCAGAACTTTAAGTGGCTTTATAGGTCAGCTTTTTGGTTGGAGATCGATGTTTTGGATTGCTGCCGGAATTTGTCTAGTGATATTTTTTGTTATTAAAAATAAATTTCCTGTAAATAAACCGCAATTTCAGGGTTCATATGGACAATTAATTCAATCGCTTTTTACGCTGATAAAAACACAGCCTATTTTGCGGGAAGCGACTTTAATTAATGTGTTTTCTTTTGCGCAGTTTGGTGCTTTTTGGACAACGATGGTTTTGCTGCTTTCGGATAAACCGTTTCATTTTAATAGTGCTACTATTGGACTTTTTGGAATCGTTGGTGCTTCAGGAGCTTTAGCAGCACCAATAGTAGGAAGGCTAGGAGATAAAGAGAACTCTCGAATCGCCGTAGGCTACGGCTGTCTATTGCTTTTAATCAGTTTTATCGTCTACTACTTTTCTGGAGAAAATGTAATTGGAATAATCATCGGAATAATTGTCATGGATATCGGAATTCAAGGTGTCCATATTTCAAATCAAACCCGTGTGTATTCACTTTTGCCAGAAGCCAGAAACAGATTAAATACCGTGTTTATGTCGTTTAGTTTTCTAGGAACGGCTGCGGGCTCTGCTTACGGGTTATTATTGTGGAAATTGGGAGGGTGGCATGCCGTCACAATCGGCTGTGCTGTTTTGGCATTATTATCATTATTAGTTTACAGACTTACTTATAAACCCAATTCTAAAAAATAGAAAGGCAGATTACTATTGAATTAATTTGTAAATTTGCGCCTCAACAAAAAATAAACACAATGGAAAACGGAATATACGCTAAATTCAACACCGCAAAAGGATCGATTTTAGTAAAATTAACACACGATTTGACTCCTGGTACTGTAGGTAACTTTGTTGCTCTTGCAGAAGGAAATATGGAAAACAAAGTAAAACCTCAAGGACAAAAATTCTATGACGGATTGAATTTTCATAGAGTGATTCCTGATTTTATGATTCAGGGAGGATGTCCAAAAGGAACTGGTACTGGAGATCCAGGTTATAAATTTGATGATGAGTTTCACCCATCTTTGAAACATGATAAACCAGGAGTTTTAGCAATGGCTAATTCTGGTCCGGGTTCTAATGGTTCTCAATTTTACATCACTCACGTTCCAACTTCTTGGTTAGACAACAAGCATACTGTTTTTGGCCATGTAGTAGAAGGACAAGATGTAGTTGATGCAGTTGCGCAAGGTGATTCGCTAGATTCAGTAGAAATTGTCAGAGTAGGTGAAGAAGCTGAAAAATGGAATGCAATTGAGGCTTTTATTGGTTTAAAAGGAGCCCGCATGAAAAGAGAAGCCGCTGCAAAAGCAGAATCTGAAGCAAAAATGGAAGAATTAGCTGCTGGATTTGAAAAAACGGAAAGCGGTCTGCGTTACCAGTTTATCCAAAGAGGTTCTGGTAAAAAAGCTGAAAACGGTAAAACAGTTTCAGTACATTACACAGGACAATTACCTGATGGAAAAGTTTTTGATTCTTCTTATCCAAGAAAAAAACCAATCGAATTTCCATTAGGAAGAGGAAATGTTATTGAAGGATGGGACGAAGGTATAGCTTTGCTGCAAGTGGGAGATAAAGCCCGCTTTGTAATCCCATCTGATTTAGGATACGGACCAGCAGGAGCAGGCGGGGTTATTCCTCCAAATGCTATCTTGATTTTTGACGTAGAATTAATGGACGTTAAGTAATAAGCTATATTATTAGAAATACTAAATCCCAATTATCTTTTTGATATTGGGATTTTTTTATGGAATAAAGATAATTATTAATCGATGAAATTTTGTTCTGAAAACATAAAATCTGAAGAAATTGTAAATAACTATGCAATTATCAGTTAATTGAGAAAAATCTACGATTAAAGACGTGTTTTTTAATAATTTGAAAGATTAAACTGTAATTGTATTCAATTTATTGTTAAGTAATTTTTGTAATATTTGTTAATAATTATTACCTTTTTAACAAGATAACATGATGTTACACAATGTATTTAAGGTAAATTGGGTATTATATGTTATTCGATGAGGTGTCGTTTTAGGAAAAGGTATAAAATATAATTTTGTCGAAATTTAAATTTTCGAAGATGAAAACAAAATTATTTTTATTAGGATTATTAGTTTCTGCTATGACTGTGGCAGGACAAACAACCACCACTGCAGACAACAAGCCAGAAACTTGGTATTTTAAATTGGGAGGTTCATATTTTATGCAGACTGCGGCTACTGAATTTCCAATTGTTTCGGGTGCATTGCCAAACACAGATGTATATGCTGCAAATGGGACTACTTTAATTAGCAGAGAGACAAATCATGGTTCTTTTGGAGAAGGGTTTCGTACAGGTTTAAATGTAGGATACCGTTTTTCACCACGCTTAGGTGTTGAGATGGGATTTAATTATTTTACCAGCAAAAGCAAAACTATGGTTGAGACTGTAAATAGATTGGTTGCTCCAGGTCCAATTTTTGCAACTGGTACTGCTGAAGGCAAAATCACTGCTTTTGATTTAGCTCCTGCCGTTGTTTTATTTCTTGGTGAAACTAAAGGATTTGAGCCTTACACTAAAGTAGGGGTTATTGTTCCTGTTGTAGGAGATTTGACTATTGAAACAAAAAGAACTTACACAACACCTGCCGGAGCTGTAAATGCTTATGCAAAAGATGTAGTATTGCCAAATCCAACTGTGGGTTTTATGGCTGCTCTGGGAACTTCATACAAAGTAGGTAAAAACATTTCTCTTTTTGCTGAGATTGAATACCGTAATTTTACTGTACACGGAAAATCAAAAGAAACAAAAGAATATACAGAGAATGGTGTTGATAAATTGAATGTTCCTACATCATTTCGTCCGGATGCGTCTTATTCAGCAAGTCACGTAGATTATGTAGAGCAGCTAAACAGCGGTTCAAATCACTATTTGTTTAACCCTAATACAACTACTGCTAATATTTCTACCGATACAACAAGACCTAATGATGCAATGAACGATATCAGTTCTTATGTTGGAATCAGTGGTTTAGGTTTCACTTTCGGATTGAAATACAGTCTTTAATCGAATTTGGCTGAAGTATATTGAAGACCTTCTGAAAAGAGGGTCTTTTTTTTGGAATAAATTTGTTGAGAGCACAAATGCCCTAGCCCTGATGGAAGCGGCATCCTTTCCTGCGGGGGTTCCGCAGGAAAGATACAGCGGACAGCAGGAATAAGCTCCTGAACTTTTTTGAAAATAGTAATTAGCAATACATTTATAGCGAAAACTAATTTGGGAATGACGTTTGGTTGGTTTTTAATTTCTAAATTTGTACTCTAGTTTTAAGAATAAGCATTTAAACATTTAATAAAAAATAGTATGGCATTAGCAATAACAGATGCTACTTTTGATGAAGTAGTTTTGAAATCAGATAAACCGGTAATGGTAGATTTTTGGGCAGCATGGTGCGGGCCTTGTAGAATGGTTGGACCAATCATTGACGAACTAAGCAGCGAGTACGAAGGGAAAGTTGTTGTAGGGAAAGTTGATGTAGATGCAAACCAGGAATTTGCTGCAAAATATGGTGTTAGAAATATTCCAACAGTATTAGTTTTCCATAATGGAGAAGTAGTTGGAAAACAAGTTGGAGTAGCTCCAAAACAAACGTATGCAGATAGTTTAGATGCTTTATTGTAATCTAAACTGAAGTAAACAAAAAAGGTCTGGCGAAAGTCAGGCCTTTTTTTTGTGCTATAATTGTAATGTGAACGTAGTCTTTTCATTGATTTTTGAATCGACTGTAATTTCGCAGAAAATAGCTTTGGCCAAATCACGAATGAGATGCAGTCCTAAACCAGATTTAATTCCGACCACCTCGGTTTCATCATACAGTGCCTTAAATTGCTCCTGACTTGCACCTGGACCATTATCTGTAATGGATAAATATGATTTTCCGTTTTCCTGCCAGGCTTTCCAGACAATCGTTGGGTTTTGCGTAGTTGTAAAAACGTTTATCGCATTGCTGGTTAGATTTCGAACAATCGTTTTCAGGTAGTTTTCATCTGTAAAAATTTCAATATTATCCGGATTATGATATTCAAACTGGATATTTTGATATCCTGAAAAGACTTTTTTGGTATCTTCAAATAATTGGTTTACGGAAATATTTTTGGGCTGAGGCTTAAAATTTTCCATCTGGCCTTTACTCCACAATAAAATATCTTCCATGGAACAAAGCAGATTTTCGGCTCCTGAAATGGTTTTGTTCTGCATACGTTTCTTGGTTTCTTCGTCCAGTAATTCGGGGCTGTCTTTTTGCAGATGCAGAAAATGAATCAAATTAGCCACCGGACTTCGCAAATCATGATTTAAAATACTGAAAAAACGGGTTTTTATTTTGTTCGCTTTATCTAGTTCTTCATTTAAAATCTGCAGTTTGTCATTCAATTTTTTACGGTTTCGACTCTGATAAAATATCAGGATTCCAATGATACTCACTAAAAATATTCCAAGTAATAAAAACCATTTTTGCTTATTGGCATTGTTTATCTGAATGTTTTTAATCGCAATTTGCTGTTCTTTTTTGCCCGTTTCATATTTACGAAGCAAGTCTTCGGTGTTTTTTGCGATGTCTATTTTATTAATTGAATCTTTGGACACATCGGCATTCTTTTTGTGATAAAAAGCCTTCTTGTAATCTCCCTTGGCATCGTACAAATCAGCCAGATTTTCATGTGCAATATATAAATACTCCGGATCCTCGATTTCTTTGGCAAGAGCCAACGCTTCCTGATAATATTTCTCGGATAGATCGTATTTCTTTTGAATAAAATACAAATCGCCCAAGTTTCCACAAACCGTTTTCAGCGATTGAGTAGCTTCCAATTCTCTGGAAATTCCTTCAGACTTTTTTAAATATTTTTCTGCTTTGGCATAATCCTTTTCCTTTTGATATAATCTGCCGGCATTTGTCAGTAAATCGGTTTGAAGAAGTTTGTAATTATCTTTTTCAGCATAACCCAAACCTTTCTCATAATGAAGGATTGCCTCTTTATTTTTCTTTAAATCATCATATAAATTACCAATATTGTTTTCACAAATGGCCATTCCGGAGAAATTCTTTAAATCTGTTTCAATCTTAAGCGCTTTATTAAAGTACACTAAGGCTTCATCGTATTTTTTATAAAACTTAAGATTATTTCCAAGCTGGCTGTAAGGACTCGGTTTTAAAGGTTTTAATTTATTTTTCTCCTGATAATTAATCAGTTTTATCGAATATTCGGTAGCCTTTTCTCTATCTCCCATCTGCTCATAAACAACGCCAATATTGTTTAATGAATTTTGATAAATCTTTTTTGGAAGCTTATATTTTAAAATTATTTTATTGCATTCCAAAAAGTAATCCATCGCTTTTTGAGGCTTTTGATTGGTGTATTCAATGATACCTTTCATATTCACTACCTTATAAAAACCATTACCGAAATTGTATTTTTTCGACAATTTTTCCATCTGGGCGATGATCTTTTTGGCCTCATCTATTTTTCCTTCCTGAACCAATAAAAAAGCATACTGATTGAGAGCCAGAACATACGTGGTATCCTGAGGTTTTGTTTGCAGAAAAACGACCACAGAATCCATCGATTTTGGAACTTGGGCAAATAAAGATCCGGCAATAAAAAGGAGAGTAAGAATATATTTTTTCATGAAAACAGGTTTAGGTTTTCTTTGTAACTTCTTCCAACAGGAATTGCAATGTTATTGTTTAAAATAATTTCTGAAGTATTTATTTTCTGAATGAATTGCTTTTGAACCGCAAAACTTCTGTGAATCCGGATAAAAGATTGAAAATGGTTTTCTTTCAAAAGATTTCCGATACTTGATAAAACGCAATGTCTTTTTTTATCGGTAATTACAAGCGTATAATCTTTTAATGCTTCGAGGTATAAAATTTCATGAAGTTTGACCTTCGTCTGTTCGTGGCCTTCTTTTATATAAATGGTATCACCGCCAATACTGGCTTCAAAAAGTGAAGCTTTGAGTTTAATTTCCATAAATTCTTCAATTCGTTTTATGGTTTGTGTGAAGCGATCCAGTTTTAATGGTTTGACGATAAAATCCAGTGTGTCGATTTGAAAACTTTCAACGGCATGTTCCGGATGTGCTGTTATGAAAATGCAGACAGGAACCTCAAGTGCGGATTTTCGAAAATCAATTCCGCTCAATTTTGGCATATCAATGTCAAGAAACAGGATGTCTGTTTTTTCTTTTTCAATAAAAGGGATTGCTTCTTCCGCCGATTCAAAAACACCTAGAATGTTCAGGCTGGGAAATTTTTTTACAAAAGAAAGAACAGTCAGTCTGTCAATTTCGTCATCATCAATGATAATACAGTTGTAGGGTTTCATTTATATAAGTTGAATTTTTACAAATATAAGTATTTGATCTTCATTCGTCTATTTAAAGAGTCATTTATCTATTAGTGATTTTTTTAGAGTAAACGGTTGTACACCTTTGTAATGAAGTTATGTAACACAACTAATAATAGACCATAGAAATCATGAAAAACAGTAATACATTTTATAAAGTGATTATAATTTGCCTGATGGTATTTTCTTCCTGCAGCAAAGATGAAACATCCGAAATACAGCCGGAAACCCAGCCGGAAGCCCATCAAAATTTGCTATTGAAAATAACAGACAGTGATGGTCTTACAAGTACTTATAGCTATGACAGTAATAATCGTCTTGATAATTATAAACGAAATGGAAATGATTTTAATCCTGATTTGAATCAAAATTTAGTCTACAATGCAGATGGCACACTGCAAAAATTAGTGCAAGCCGATAATGGAGCCATAGTTACTGAATTCTTTTATGATGCCAATAAAAAAATCATAAAAAAAATTGGAAGAAGTGGTTTCGACACTTTCAAATATTCTTATAGTGGCAATGTTATTACCGAAGATTACCGATCTGCAACTACTGATGTCGGATGGAGACAAACATATACTTATGATGAGAATGGGAATATCATAGAATTAAAGTCTTACAATGATGCTACCGATGCTAATCCAGAGGGAACTTTTTCTGCGGTTATAAATTATACTTATGATGATAAAAAAAATGCTGCTTCTTCATTCCCGCAGGGATTCCTTTTTCCAAGTTCTGCAAATAACATTAAAACTGCTCAATACAATGGAGGAGGAATTGGCTCAAGCCAATATGAATACAATCTCGATGGTTATCCAACAAAAAGAACGGATAGTTTTACCCGAGTCTATGAATACAAACGTTTGTAAAACTTCAATTAATAATCTACTAAATATCTATGGTCATGAAAAACAAAGAAAAACATTTCTCAATTAACGTAAAAAACATCTTGTCTTATTTCTTGATTATTATGCTGAGCATTCTATCAATTTCATGTGATAAAGGTGATAGCGATGATAATGATAATAATAATTCTGGGCAGACACCGAGTGCCGGAACCGCAGCTATAATTCTGACAGCCGGCGGGCAGGAATTTAAAATAGCAGGGCCATGCGGCTGGGCAAATGCAGCAGGTGCAAATTATATTGGAGCCAATCAGTCCGACAATAATCTGCGAACGTTTTCTTCCTATTTTAATATCACTCAGCTTCCCGAAAAAACCACCACTTATACTTTGGTAGAAGACAGTTCTGATACCGACCCTGCTCACATTACAATGAATATTACTGAAATATCTGGTACAACTCTTATAGAATGGAGTTCCAAAAATACTTCAGGAAACCTAACACTTGTGGTCGATGGAAATAAAATAACCGCAGATCTTGCTGGCATTACTCTATATCCCCAAACCGACAGTGGTTTTTTTACAAATGGTAATACAGGAAATTTTGCCAATAATGGTGTTTTGACTGGGACATTGACATTTTACAGACAATAATTTTATAGACTTAAATTCATGAAAACACAAATAAATAAAATAGTCCTTTTACTTATGGCAGTATTTACTATCTCTTGTAGTAATAATGATTCTGATTCAGAAACACCCCATGAAATGAAAGCAAACAGAATTGTGAAAGAAATTAGTGAAAACACAACCAAAACGTTTGCTTATAACGATCAGAATCAACTTGTAAAAATTATCGAAATAGGAAAAATCGATGCTTTTGGAGTAACCCAATCTGTAAAAAATTATACTTATGAAAATGGAAAAGTTGTCCAGTCTCAGGAAGACTATACCGGATCAACTTCATTTACATTTAGATACATGTATGGATACGATTCTGAAGGAAGAGTATATTCAATGTATGTGCAAAAACGTGTTGGATCAGAGAATTATAATGATTTTACAGACATAGTGTTTGATTATACTACCCCTAATGTTATTAAGCTGAAAGACTGGAGAATGGATGGCAACACTAGTATAAGTGTGCTGGATGTAGTCAACGGAAACATCACAACAAATTCTGTTTATACCAATATTACCAACAATAATCCAAATGGTGTGTTGAACTATACTAGTCTATATTCTAATTACGATACAAAAAAATCCCCTTATGAATCTTTGCCATTGATATATAATTATCCTTATTCGTCGGCAAATAATTCAGGAAAATATGAATCTTCGGGTACTACAATCACCTATACTTATGAATATAATGCTGATGGTTATCCCGTCAAAAAAACAAGTTCTTTTGACAACAAGTCAATAATCTATGAATATGAACGTATCTAAAATTTAATCAAGATGAAAAATTTATTGCTTTTAGTTATAATAATACTTCTGGCTTCCTGCAAAAAAGAAGAAACAGCAACTATAAACGAAGCTGTTGAAAACATCAAAGAAAATACCGAGCTTATTGCCAAAGAAGGCTCTGGGAAAATTGTCCTAACCTGTAATGGTAAACAAATCATTGCAGAGGGTGTCTGTGGTGGCGTAATAACAATGGGAACTATGACTATTGCGGTAAAAGATAAAACCAATCCAGCGAAAGTTTTTACCATTAATTTTAATACTCCGGATTTTCCAGAAAGCGGGAAAGAATATTTGATATTCCCTAAAGATTACACTTTAGATAAAAATCCAGAAAATGAGATCGGAGTAAGTTTTATCGAAGGATTGCCTAATAATAAAATGAATGTTTGGGATGCAAAGCCAACGTCTGGAGAATTAGTTTTTACAGTTAATGGCAATGAAATTAAATGCAGGCTGAATGACATAAAACTGGAAGCCAGCAAAATGTATAATGCAGACGATTTACAAGGAGAAGGAACAGTTTCGGGAGAATTAAAACTATATAAAAACTAAAAGAAAATTATGAAAACACTAAAAACAATTATCGTCATAATTATATCATCTCTTTTCGTCATTTCATGCAGTAAAGATGATGAATCAACACCAGAACCGGCTAAGCCCACTTATTTGTTAACTAAAACTATTTTTGGAAGTTCGAATACTAATTACACTTATGATGCTGATAATAAATTAATTGTGCTGGAACAGATGAATCCTGCTTCTACAAATTATAAAACAGCATTCTTTTATAATTCAAATGGCAGACTTGAAGAAATATTTGATTCTTCGTCAGGAGGTCCTTTCCCTTCCTATAGTAAAACCAAGACAACTCATGTTTATGATGCTCAGAACAGGCTTATTGAGAGAAAGTTTTTTGAAAACTCGTATGATTTCCCATCGGTATTTAATTATGAAAAGAGTGATTTTTTTGAATATAACGGTAATTCCGTCATTCAAAAAACAATAAACAGCGGGAATTCATTACCAGGTAGAAGGGCAGTTTTTGAATTTAATACAGATGGTAATGTATCAAAATATACTATATACAGTCAGATTGATGCAAATAATCCGAATGGATTGATGGATACTTCGGTTGTATATGTGTATGACGATAAAATTAATGCAGAAACTTCTTTGTCGGCAGAACGTGCGTTTCCTTTCTTCAATAAAAATAACATAATAAAAATGACACAGACCAATTCGTCTGGTGATACAACAATAATCGATATTATTTATGAATATAACCAAGATGGCTATCCGATAAAACAAACTGTTGGTAAAAGTTCTATTACTTTAGAGTGGAAAAAAATATAAAAATGAATATAAAAAGTTTCGGTGCGAGTCTTCAATGCCCATAATCAGTAAGTACAAAGTTTTAAATTTCAGCAAAAAATGTGATTTTCTATTTAAATAAGTTTGGGTTAGTTAGAAAGGTTTGGCTTATGTCAGGCCTTTTTTAATTTTTTAATAATCATTCGAAAAGTATATCGATTCTGTTTTTTTGCCACAGATTAAAAAGATTCAGACAGATTTGATTCGTAAAATTTTAAAAAATCTGTGCTAATCTTTTTGATCTGTGGCTAATTTTATAGTTTGGTATTGATAATGGATAGTCATTTAATTTTTTAATCATTCAATCTTTTAATACTTTTGAAAGATGAAGATAGAATCACAGATAGAAAAAATATCCAGTTTTCAGCATTTGGAATTGCTGGCTAATCAAGTGGTGGAAGGTTTTATTTCGGGTATGCATAAAAGTCCGTTTCATGGGTTTTCGGCCGAGTTTGCCGAGCATAAGGTTTATAATACAGGAGAAAGCACCAAGCATATTGATTGGAAATTATTTGCCAAAACCGATCGTTTGTACACGAAGTGTTTTGAAGAAGAGACTAATTTAAGGTGTCATATTATTATAGACAATTCCTCGTCGATGCATTATCCCAAATTGAAAGAGAACCAGAAGTTTTACGAAAGCAAAATCGGTTTTTCAGTATTGGCGTCGGCGGTTTTAATGAATTTGTTGAAGAAACAGCGTGATGCCGTAGGTTTGAGTGTGTTTTCGGACAGTTATGAATATTATGCACCCGAAAAAGGAAGCGATCGTCATCACAGAATGATCTTGAATACTCTTGAAGGGCTTTTAGAAAGTCCAAAAGAGAAAAAAAGCACCGACACTATTACCTATTTACATCAAATTGCCGAGAAGATTCACCGTCGCTCGATGATTATATTGTTTACAGATATGTTTCAGTCCGAAAATGAGGAAGCACTTTTTAATGCTCTACAGCATCTCAAACACGATAAGCACAAAGTGGTTTTATTTCATGTTGTTGACAATGAAACAGAGCGAAAATTTGATTTTGACAATGCTCCGAGAAAGTTTATCGATGTTGAAACAGGAGACGAAGTAGTAATTTTTGCAGATAATGTGAAGCAGGAATATGAAAAACAGGTGGGCGATTACTTCAAAAAGCTGGCGTTGACCTGTGCTCAAAACAAAATAAAGTACATTCCGGTGGGGGTTGGCGAAAGTTTTGATAAAATTTTGACCGCATATTTAGTTGAAAAACAAAACTTTGGATAATCGAACTAAAAAAAAATTAAAATTCTCCAATAAAAGACTTGCGTAAACGGAAATCTATTGTATCTTTGCCACCGCAATAAAGCAGAGGTTTGGTAGTTCAGTTGGTTAGAATACATGCCTGTCACGCATGGGGTCGCGGGTTCGAGTCCCGTCCAGACCGCAATATTGGGGAAAGCCTTTCGTAACAGAAAGGCTTTTTTGTCCAAATACGGTATCTAAAGCTAGTTGTGTTGTTTTCTCGTTTAGAACGAGATCGGTTTGTAGTTAGACCAATGAAAAGCTTTCCAATGTTTCTGAATTTTTTCGGAATCTACGGATGGCTTTTTTGATTTTTAAGTAGTTACATTTTTTTTTGTTCTTGTGTTATAAAATAGTTGCGTAAACGAAAATCTATTGTATCTTTGCACTCGCAATAAAGCAGGGTTTGGTAGTTCAGTTGGTTAGAATACATGCCTGTCACGCATGGGGTCGCGGGTTCGAGTCCCGTCCAGACCGCAACATTGTTCAAGAGGCTTTCTAGATTTAGAAGGCCTCTTTTTTTTATGCATTACTTATATAAACCGATAAATTTCTAAACGTTAGAAATAGTTAAAATCCTTCTTCAGTATTTTCTAAATTGGGTTCTGTAAAATCATTTTCGCTTTTAGCAATAACAATTGTCGAAACACTGTTCCCTATGAGGTTTGTGATAGCCCTGGCTTCGCTCATAAATTTATCTATGCCTAATAAAAAAGCCAGCCCTTCCACAGGGATTTTATGAATTGCTGTCAAGGTCGATGCCATAACAATAAATCCGCTTCCTGTCACTCCTGCGGCTCCTTTTGATGTGATTATTAGAATGCTGATGATTCCTATAATTTCCCAAAAACTTAAATCGACATTATACAATTGGGCTAAAAAAATTACAGACATCGATAAATAAATTGAAGTGCCGTCCAAATTAAAAGAATAGCCCGTTGGAATCACCAATCCCACTACAGATTTACTGCATCCCAATTTTTCTAGTTTTAGCATAATAGAAGGCAGAGCTGATTCTGAAGAAGATGTTCCAAGAACCAGTAATATTTCTTCTCTAATATATTTCAATAAATCCAATATTTTAATTTTATAGTAGCGCAAAATCCCTCCAAGAACTATAAAAACAAACAAAAACATTGTCAAATAAACAGAAAGCATTAATTTTCCTAGAGGAATAAGTGTGGCTAATCCAAATTTCCCAATAGTATAAGCCATGCCTCCAAAAGCACCCAGCGGAGCGAGATACATCACGTATTTTAAACCCGTAAAAACTATTTTAGACAACCGTTCCAAGATAATAATAGCCCGCTCGCGGTGCTTATAGTGATTAAGGGCAATTCCAGCAATAATTGCCACAGCTAAAACCTGCAAAGTAAGATTGGATAAAAAGAATTGCAGCCACGAAAAATTTTCAGCAGCACCTTTTGTGTATTTACTGGCGTCCTGCAGTACTAATCCAGATTTGTCTATTATGCCAGGCTGCAAGATGTAGGCTACTGTAACTCCTATGACTAATGCCAATGTAGAAACTACTTCAAAATAGAATAAGGCTTTTAAGCCAATGCGTCCAACTTTTTTTAAATCCCCTATCCCGGAAATTCCTAAAACAATAGTTAGAAAAATAATTGGGGTAATAAAAAGTTTAATTATATCAACGAATATTTTCCCGAAAATTTCCATTTCGATTCCTTTTTCAGGAAAAAAATGACCCAATAAAACACCAGCGATTATCGCTGCAAGTACCCAAAAAGTAAAATTTAAAAAAATACGCTGTAGTATGTTTTTATTTTTTAAAGAAGTATTCAAAGTAGAATTATCCATGAAAGGTGTATTAGTTAACAAAAATAGAATAAAATATTAAAAACAAAATCGATAGGCGGTTCGTTCTGCTGCAGACATATTAAGGAGTAGATATAGTAGTGAAGTGTCAGGTGCTTGTTTGTTGTTCTGATTTTGATAGATCTTTTTTTGCAATTATATTTTTAAGAGCCAAAACCTGCTATCCGTTACAATCTCCCCGGCCGAATCCCGGCCAGGGAGGATTTCCACTGCACACGAGCGAAGCGAACTGGCGAAGCACAGGGCTAGGGCATTTGCGATTCATAACAAGAATTGTCCTTTTATATAATATCAAATACACGTCTAAATCATAGCTCCTCTCTCCTTTGGAGAGGGGTTGGGGGTGAGGTTTTGATATAATAATATAGTACTCCCTATCGGACTTCAGCATTATTCCATCAGTCTTAGAATTTAAATTCTCCATCTAAAGTCGGTATTTCTATGATTAATTTATATGAAACGTATAAATGATTTATATAAAAAGTATAAATTATTTATATAAAAAGTATAATTGTTTTATATAAAAAATACAATTAATTTATATAAAACGTATAATTAATTTATATAAAATGTATAATTTATTTATATAAAAAATACAATTAATTTATATAAAACGTATAAATAATTTATATAAAAAGTATAAAT
>NZ_QUNI01000013.1 GCF_003385115.1 Flavobacterium aquicola | reverse complement strand
TCAACTCCGGCTGGTGCAACTGTAGGAGCTTTGGGTGCCATTACAGGTACTGCGGGAACTGCTTATACTTTTATTGCTGCCAATGCCCTGACTTGTGCTTCGGCTGCTTCGGCTGCTGTGACCATTCCTGTGCAGCTGGCGGCTCCGGCAACACCGACCGTATCCTTTACTGCGGCTACCTGCTCGGCTGACGGAACGGCATCGATTGACAATTATTCTGCTGCCCTGACTTATGCTTCAACTCCGGCAGGGGCAACTGTAGGCGCTTTGGGTGCCATTACAGGGACTCCGGGAACTGCTTATACTTTTATTGCTACAAATGCAATCTTTTGTGCTTCGAACGCTTCGGCTGCTGTGACCATTCCTGCGCAGCTGGCGGCTCCAACAGCACCGACCGTATCCTTTACTGCGGCTACATGCTCGGCTGACGGAACGGCATCGATTGACAATTATTCTGCTGCCCTGACTTACGCTTCAACTCCGGCAGGGGCAACTGTAGGCGCTTTGGGTGCTATTACAGGTACTGCGGGGACTGCTTATACTTTTATTGCTACAAATGCACTCTTTTGTGCTTCGAACGCTTCGGCTGCTGTGACCATTCCTGCGCAGCTGGCGGCTCCAACAGCACCGACCGTATCCACTGCTCCGGCTACATGCTCGGCTGACGGAACGGCATCGATTGACAATTATTCTGCTGCCCTGACTTATGCTTCAACTCCGGCGGGAGCAACTGTAGGGGCTTTGGGTGCTATTACAGGGACTCTGGGAACTGCTTATACTTTTATTGCTACAAATGCCCTGACTTGTGCTTCGGCTGCTTCGGCTGCCGTGACTATTCCTGTGCAGCTGGCGGCTCCAGCAGCACCGACCGTATCCACTACTGTGGCTACCTGTTCGGCTGACGGAACGGCTTCGATTGACAATTATTCCGCTGCCCTGACTTATGCTTCAACTCCGGCTGGTGCAACTGTAGGCGCTTTGGGTGCTATTACAGGTACTGCGGGAACTGCTTATACGTTTATTGCTACAAATGCCCTGACTTGTGCTTCGGCTGCTTCGGCTGCCGTGACCATTCCGGTGCAACCGCTGCCAATCAATGATGGGGTAACTCTAAGTTCAGGTGTTTTAACAGCAACTCAAACAGGTGCATCTTACCAATGGTACAACTGTTCTGACAACTCCCCTATCGGAACCAATAACAATACCTTCATACCTACTCAAGTTGGTAACTACAAGGTAGAGATTACCATAGGAAGCTGTTCAGTTATATCTTCTTGTATTACGGTTAATACACTTGGAACAACAGATTTTACGAAAGCCAAAAAATCTATACTTTATCCAAATCCAAGCAAAGGTTTAATAAATATAAATACAGAATATGATGGTAATTTAGAAATCATTGATAATTTAGGCAGAACAGTAAAAACACTTAAAGTTGTTCCGAACATACTTAATTCTTTCAATGTAGAGGAATTGGGAGATGGTATTTATTTTATCAGAGAAACAAAAGCAAATACTTTTTCGACTCTAAAATTAATTATTCGGAAATAAATTTCATCCAATCTTTAAGGGATAAAACCCATATTAATTAAAAAAGAGATTAGCCTAATAAATAGGCTAATCTCTTTTTTTTATACCAACTATTTTAGAATTTTTAATACAAATTTAAAATCTAAAATGGAACGTCACCATCATCATCGTCATCATTATTAAAATTACTTCCAAAAGCTTCATTTGCCGAAGGAAGACTTTTGGTAATAAATGAATTATCATCATGGTTCATGCTTGAAGGTAAATCATCATAACCGCCGCTATAATCTTCTAAATTATCAAAACGTCCTAAATGTCCAATGAATTTCAAACGAACATTTTCGATACCACCATTTCTATGTTTGGCAATCATAATTTCTCCCTGCCCTGCAGTTGAAGATGCTTCTTCATCATCCCATTCATCGATTTTATAATATTCAGGACGGTATAAAAACGAAACGATATCCGCATCCTGCTCAATCGCTCCAGATTCACGAAGATCCGAAAGCAAAGGTCTTTTACTAGATCCACGTGTTTCTACAGCACGCGATAACTGTGACAGTGCAATTACTGGAACATTTAACTCCTTTGCCAATGCTTTTAGATTTCGGGAAATCGTCGAGATTTCTTGTTCACGGTTTCCTCCCCCTTTGGAATTTCCACCAGCAGTCATTAACTGCAAATAATCAATAATAATGATTTTTATACCATGCTGAGACACCAAACGTCTTGCTTTTGCCCTTAAATCGAAAATAGATAACGAAGGCGTATCATCAATAAAAAGAGGTGCTTTTTCTAAATTTTTCACTTTGGTACTCAATTGTTCCCACTCGTGTTTTTCAAGTTTTCCAGTACGTAACTTCTCCGAAGACAATCCGGTTTCTGATGAAATCAACCTAGTAATCAGCTGTACCGATGCCATCTCTAACGAAAACAAAGCTACTGGATGCCCAAAATCTATCGCTATATTTCTGGCCATAGACAAAATAAAGGCCGTTTTCCCCATCGCTGGTCTCGCAGCAATAATAATTAAATCACTTGGCTGCCAGCCGGATGTAAGCTTATCTAATTTATGAAAACCAGTCGCTACACCTGAAAGTCCTTCCTGCCCAGCAATTTCTTCAATACGTTTTTTGGCTTGTAATACTAAACTCTGCGCCGTTTCGGAACTACGTTTGATATTCCCTTGAGTTACTTCGTAAAGTTTGGATTCGGCTTGATCTAATAAATCAAACACATCGGCCGTTTCATCATAGGAAGCTTCAATAATTTCAGATGAAATTCGAATCAAACTTCTTTGAATAAACTTTTGAAGAATAATTCTGGAGTGAAATTCAATATGCGCTGATGACGAAATCTTTTGCGTAAGCTGAATAAGATAAAAATCACCACCTGCTAAATCTAACTTCGCATTTTTTCTAAGCTGAGCAGATACAGTCAATAAATCGATAGGCTGCGTATCATTAAATAATTGAACAATTGCTTCAAAAATATATTTGTGAGCATCTTTGTAAAATGCATCCGCCTGCAGAATATCGATTACATCATCTACACCCTTTTTATCAATCATCATTGCCCCAAGTACAGCTTCTTCTAAGTCTAATGCCTGCGGGGGTAATTTCCCTTTTTCTAAGTTTATTATAGTTGTTTTATCCACTTTGAATGGATTAACATTTTTGAAATTTTCCATGTAACGAAAGTAACTAAAATTAAAAAAAAATCACAATTGAGTTATTACGATTTATTGTTTATAAATACTTGCTTTTTGTTTATAACCAAAAAAAAATCCGAAACTGTAAGGCTTCGGATTAAGATCTTATAAATGGCAGTTTATTCTTTAAACTCCCCCATTTTACAGTATTTATCCATTCTTTGAGCAATTAAATCTTCTGTTGATAAGTCTTTTAATTCGTTATAACCTTTCAATATATACTGCTCTACTGTTTTGAATGTAGTTTCTCTATCGTAATGAGCTCCTCCTAAAGGCTCCGGAATAATATCATCAACTAATTTTTGTTTTTTCATGTCTGCTGAAGTCAATTTTAAAGCTTCGGCAGCCTGCTCTTTAAAATCCCAGCTTTTCCATAAAATAGATGAGCAGGATTCTGGTGAAATCACAGAATACCAAGTGTTTTCTAACATATAAACCCTGTCTCCAACACCTATTCCCAGTGCACCTCCAGAGGCACCTTCACCTACTATAATAGTTATAACTGGTACTTTTAAAAGAACCATTTCAAAAATATTTCTTGCAATTGCTTCTCCTTGTCCGCGTTCTTCAGCTTCTAAACCTGGATAAGCACCAGGAGTATCAATTAAAGTAACGACAGGAATACCAAACTTCTCAGCCATTTTCATCAATCGCAGGGCTTTTCTGTACCCTTCTGGGTTAGCCATACCAAAATTTCTATATTGGCGTGTCTTCGTATTGAATCCTTTTTGCTGTCCAATAATCATAAACGATTGATCACCTATTTTTCCTAGACCGCCAATCATCGCTTTATCATCTTTAAAACCTCTATCTCCATGAAGCTCCAAAAAAGTTTCTCCGCAAAGCCCTCTAATATGATCTAAAGTATAAGGTCTGCTTGGATGTCTTGACAATTGAACACGCTGCCAAGCGGTTAAGTTTTTATAAATGCTCTTTTTGGTTTCCTCTAATTTTTTGTTAATCTGCTTACAGGTATTGGTAACATCAACATCCGACTCTAGACCAATAACAACACATTTATCTAATTGCTCTTCAAGTTCTTTTATAGGAAGCTCAAAATCTAAATATTCCATAGGATTTGTGCGAATTTATTATTTTTTCAATTTTCAATTTGGAACTGCAAATATAAAATTTAATATCGTTATACACTTACTTTTTTACTTAAGTAGAAAAAAATAGATTTTACAATAACAAAAAATCTTACAATCAATCTTCCTTTCTATAGTGTTTTATAATGCCATTCAGCAGTACTGTTATTACAATTACCACTGCGCCAATATAAAATTCAGTACTCATTTTTTCTTTTCCGCCAAGGATAAAATAAGCCAGTACAATTCCGTAAACAGGCTCTAAATTAGTGGTTAACATTACTGTATAAGGCGTCAATTTACGCATAACCTTTACCGAAGCCGTAAAAGCATAAGCAGTACAAATCGAGGCTAAAATTAAAATCAAAATCCAATTTCTGGCTGACATCTTAAAAAAATCTGCAGTGAAAGAACCTTGAAATAAAAAATAAATCGAGATAAAAACAACACCAGCCAAAAACTCATAAAACGAAATTACTGAGGGATCATGATCTACAATTAATTTTCCGTTCATCAGAGTAAACAATACTCCTAATATGATAGCAATCAGGGCCAGTATCATTCCGTTCCAGTAATTAATTTCCACCTGCATAATCAGGCCTAATCCAGCAATGATAATCAAGCCAAAAAACACTTCATACCAAAGCACTTTTCTGCCATAAAATAAAGGTTCCAATAAAGAAGCAAAAAAAGCTCCCAATGAAAAAACCGACAAAGTGATGGATACTGTAGAAACTTTAATAGCTTCGAAAAAGAAAATCCAATGCAGTGCTATTAAAAGCCCCACAAAGGTGAATCTTGCTAAAACTTTTGGAGTTACCCTGAATGATTTTTTCTTTAGCTTAACAAAACCCGCTAAAAAAACAGCTGCAAAAAACATTCTAAACCAAACCAAAAAATCAGACTGGATGGTTATTAATGCTCCTAAAATTGCTGTAAAGCCCCAAATAAAAACAATTAAATGTAAATTAAGGTAGCTCTTTAAATTATCGTTTTGCATTTCGTAGTAAATAAACAGCTAATATTCCAAAAACTATATTAGGCAGCCAGACTGCCAACAGAGGAGAAAAACTTGATTTCTCGGCCAGTACGCCAAATATTTTATCAAAAAACACAAATGAAAATGCTACTGCAATTCCAATAGCCAGATTGACTCCCATTCCTCCTCTTCGCTTCATTGACGATACAGAAACTGCTATGATAGTCAGTATAAATGCCGAAACGGGCACGCTGTACTTTTTATATAAAACAACCAGATAAACGTTAATATTAGATGATCCTCGTTTTTTTTCCTTATCGATAAAGGCATTCAGATCGCCTAAACTCAGCGTCTCTGCAATATAAACCACAGGCGCCAGATCCTGAAGATCAAAACTAAATTTCATCTTCTTTTCTGGTGCTTTATCGATCACATCATTTTCGGGACCAACCGTTCTTTTGGTGTAATCATATAAGGTATAATTCTTTTCTTTTGGATTCCATTTGATCCTGCTGGCAGTAATTTTATATTCTAATTTTTCTTTTTTAAATCGTTCCAAAGAAAAATTATAAGCCATCTGCGACTCACTGTTAAAACTGTTTACATAAATAAAATCATGATCATTTATCTGTCTGTAAACATCGGTATTGTCACCCCGCATCAGTGCTTTCCCATCGGTTCTCAAATACGTGTACCGAAAATTATTATAACCCTCACTGGACACAGGAATAACCCAGAATCCCATAAGCAAAACTATCAGCGATATAATAGAAGCTCCTATAATATAAGGTCTCATAAATCGAGTAAACGAAATTCCAGAACTCAGAATAGCAATAATCTCCGTATCATTTGCCAGCTTCGAAGTAAACCAGATAACCGATATAAACAAA
This sequence comes from Flavobacterium aquicola, assembly GCF_003385115.1. Classification (GTDB taxonomy): domain Bacteria; phylum Bacteroidota; class Bacteroidia; order Flavobacteriales; family Flavobacteriaceae; genus Flavobacterium; species Flavobacterium aquicola. Next base: position 141,262 of record NZ_QUNI01000013.1, on the reverse strand, counting down.
AATATCGGAAAAAGGTTATTCATAAAATAAATCGTAAAATGATAGTAATAAACAGCGATTTTTAAAACCGGCACTTCATTAGAAAGCATTTTATTGATTTTCTCCGATACATCTATAATAATTCCAATAGGAGCAAATAACAAAAGCATCACCGCAAAAGTGGCTAAATATCTTTTTAAAATGTATCTGTCAATTATTGTTAACATAAAAGTTGAATCGTTTAATTGTTTATTCGTTAAACCGTTTATTTGTTGAATCGTTTATTTGTTAAACCGTTTATTCGGTTATTTGTTGAATCGTTAAAACGAATAACCGAATAAACGATTAAACAATTTTATAATCGTTGGCTCATATTTTTCACCATCATTTCTTTCCATGGTCTAAAATCACCAGCCAGGATATGTTTTCTGGCTTCACGAACCAGCCACATATAAAAGCCTAAATTATGTATGGTAGCAATTTGTTTACCCAAATATTCATTGGCAGCAAACAAGTGACGCAAATATGCTTTGCTATATTCTAAATCTACAAATGTGTGTCCCATTTCATCAATTACCGAAAAGTCAGCTTCCCACTTTTTGTTTTTGATATTGATTGTTCCGTTAGCAGTAAATAACATTCCGTTACGGGCGTTACGCGTTGGCATCACACAGTCAAACATATCGATACCAAGAGCGATATTTTCCAAAATATTAATCGGAGTACCAACACCCATTAAGTAACGAGGCTTATCTTCTGGCAAAACTTCACAAACTACCTCGGTCATTGCATACATTTCTTCTGCAGGTTCTCCAACTGATAATCCGCCGATTGCATTTCCCTGCTGACCAGAATTAGCGATATATTCTGCCGACTGTCTTCTTAAATCTTTATAAGTACTTCCCTGAACAATTGGGAAAAACGTCTGCTCATACCCGTATTTAAAAGGAACTTTATCCAAATGGCTAATACAGCGGTCCAGCCAGCGGTGCGTCATGTGCATAGAACGCTGCGCATAGCGGTAATCGCACGGATAAGGCGTACACTCATCAAAAGCCATGATAATATCGGCTCCAATAGAACGCTGAATCTCCATTACATTCTCTGGCGTAAAAAAGTGGTACGAACCATCAATATGGGATTTAAACTTCACCCCTTCTTCCTTAATTTTTCGATTATTCGAAAGAGAATACACTTGATACCCTCCCGAATCCGTCAAGATATTACGGTCCCAGTTCATGAATTTATGCAGACCGCCCGCTTTTTCAAGAATCTCCGTCTGCGGACGCAGATACAAATGATACGTATTCCCAAGTATAATATCTGGATTTATTTCTTCTTTCAATTCCCTTTGGTGCACCCCTTTTACAGAGGCCACTGTCCCAACAGGCATAAAAATTGGCGTTTCGATAACACCGTGATCTGTAGTAATACTTCCCGCACGCGCTTTCGACTGCGGATCTGTTTTTAGTAAATCAAACTTCATCTGTCTTTTTTATCTTTTTTCGGGGTCAGATGTAATTCGCCTATAAATCAAAATTTTAATAGGCGTATTTCATATATCCTTTTATCAGTCGGCAAAGATAGGTTAATTTAAAACCCGCATCAAAAAAATATTTCCTCCCAGAAGGGCAGATTTCACATTTCAGTTGGCAGATTTGAGAAGGCAGAAGGCAGTTTTCAGTTTTCAGAAGGCAGATTTCAGTCCTCTGATACCTTTCTTCTGATACCTTTCTTCTGATACCTTTCTTCTGATACCTGCCTTCTGATACCTGCCTTCTGATACCTGCCTTCTGATAACTGCCTTCTGCCTTCTCAAATCTGCCATCTGACACCCTCAATTTCAAGTTATTACCCAAAAACAGCTGTTTAACACTAAAAACATAGTGTTAAACACTACTAATAACGGTGTTTAACACTAACAGTACTGGTTTTTAAACATAGCAATACTGGTTTTAAAAACCAATAGACCTAGTTTAAAAAACAATAATACTCCATTAAAACACCATCTTTATTGGTTTTTAAAACCAGTATTACCCCTAAAAAAAACAATAAAACGGGTATTTAAACCTATACTTATAATGTTTAAACACAACTTATATCTATTTAAACCATCATATCTTACAAAAAACGCTATCTTTATGAGATAAAACACAAAAAAACATGAAAAGCAATGCCAGAGAATACAAAAAAGACCTAGGGAATCGCTATCCATTAATAGGTAACTTTATTCATTACCACATTTATCACAATAAAATTAAAAAGGCCGATGTGTCGCGGGCATTACACATACTTCCCAGCGGATTGAACGAATATTTTAAAAAAGACTCACTGCAGTTTGCCATTTTATGGAAACTCAGCATGGCATTAGAACATAATTTTATTGCCCAGCTGGGCGAATATTTGCCGTATCGCTTCGAAACCATTAAAGAAAAAGAATTAAAAAAAGAATTAGCCGAGAAAGAAGCCATCATCCATAAAATGGAAATCCAGATGGAGACTATGAAAGAAATGATGAGGAAATAAATTTAAAACAATAAACTTCCTATATTCGGCATTGAAAATCTAAAAAGAACCAAATGAAAAAAGCATTTTATATTTTATTCATTCTATTAAATGTCAGTTTATTATCAGCACAGGAGACAGCTCCAATTACGCTTAATTTTAATCATTCGGCACTTTCTGTAAAAGACCTTAATCAATCAGTGGCTTTCTACAAAAATGTTTTACACCTTCAGGAAATCACCAACCGCACAAAAAAAGAAGGTATTTACTGGTTCTCCATGGGCGACGGTAAAGAACTGCATCTGGTTTCTACAATAAAGGAACCTGTAGTGATAAACAAAGCAATTCATATCTCTTTTTCGATTCCTGACTCGGATTTTGAGACTTTTATTGCAAATTTGAATACCAAAAAAATCACCTATTCCTCCTGGGCGGGAGAACTGAGCAAGATAACCATCCGCGCAGACGGAATCAAACAAATCTATTTTCAGGATCCCGATGGCTATTGGATAGAAATAAACAGCGCCGGACAAAACACCGAAGACTCTGACGCTATTAAAAGACTTCTGGAAAAAGAATCGGCAACGTGGCGTGCCGGCGATAGTAAAGAGCACGCCGAATGCTGGTATATCCAGCCTTACAGCACCGTTATCATCTCTACTCCAGAAGGGAATACAATAAATATCCCGGCAAGTGCCATGCAGTCCCCAATTAGCGATCCTGCCGGCGGTTCTTCGATAAACACCAATTATAAAATGAGTATTCACGGTGATAATGCGTGGGTCAGCCACGATGAAATTTCTACTTCCAAGGACGGAAAAAAGACCTATTCCTATGAAATCCGCTTTTTAGAAAAAATAAAACAGGAATGGAAAATTGTCGGACAGTCTATTCATATCAGTAAAAAAGAATAGTATTGCGGCGCGGGACCGCAGTCTCCAATTCAGCATTACCTCATCAAAACAATTAATTACAGCAAATTACTTTAGCATTATACAACCCAAAAAAAACTATAATGAAAGAACAGGAATTACTCTTAATGGGCGCAGAGGCGCTGCGCAAAATAGCAATGAATACTGAAGCAAAAGAATTTATTCTTTCTAATGACATGCTGTACAAAACAATCAAAAAAGCAGCGGACAGATACATTGGCGGCGAAACTCTTGAGGAAACAATTATTAAAGTCATAAATCAAAACAAGCAGGATTTTAAATGTTCTATAGAATTTATGGGCGAAAACACGCTGACTGAAAAAGAAGCAAATGAAGCCACAAATGAATTTATCACTATAGCAAAGCAAATTAAAAAGCTAAATCTTAATTCTACTTTTTCACTTGATCTTTCCCATATTGGCTTAGCGATATCAAAAGATTTATGTTTAAATAATCTGACTGAAATATGCCAGGAAGCTGCAAAAAATAATACCGAAGTAACCATCAGCGCCGAAGGCGTAGAAAGAACAGATGCGATAATCGAAACCTACAAGACCATCTCTAAAACTTACCCTAATGTTTCTATAACTTTACAAGCCTACTTACATAGATCTGCAGATGATTTTAAAGATTTAATTCAGGAAAATGGCAGAATCAGAATGGTAAAAGGCGCCTTTGAAACCCCAAAAAATCTCTCGCTGCCAAGAGGAAAAGAATTAGACGAAAGATATCTTAATTTTGTTGACCAGTTATTATCCCAAAATCATACATGCTCCATCGCGACACACCATCAGGAAATCCAGCAGGAAGCTGTCAAATTAATTCAGAAATACAGCACTAATCCCGAAATTTATGAATTCGAAAGTTTATACGGCATCCAGACAGAACAGCTGACAGATTTAAAAAACCAAGGCCATCCCGCTAAATTATATTTTGTGTACGGCAAAGAATGGTACTTATATCTGTGCAACAGAATCGCAGAGTATCCCCTGAATTTATTCCGAGCCCTAAACGATATAGCCAATTAAGAGTCTACCTCCCACGAGCAGTACAGTAAAGATCGGACCAATACATCGTCCTTTAAAATCAGCGATGAAGTTGTTATAAAAAATATTTTTATATCAGATACTGAGATAAGCAAATGATTTAAATTCCAGCAGAATACTTTTAAAAATAAAATATAACCAGAATTTTAATTTACTATCTGCAATAAAATAACATTTTGGTCGAAATTGCTCTTAAAATCATTTGCCTCCCCGCAAAATAAAAATTACTTTTGCACCAGTTTAACTTTTACACAAAAAATGAAGCCTAACACACAACAATTAAACGATTTAACTATCCAAGTAAGAAGAGATATTCTTCGTATGGTTCACGCTGTTAACTCAGGTCACCCAGGGGGATCTCTAGGATGTACTGAATTTCTAGTAGCCTTGTACCAAAACCTTATGGATCGCAAAGAAGGATTTGACATGGACGGAATTGGAGAAGATTTATTTTTCCTTTCAAACGGACATATTTCACCTGTATTTTACAGCGTTTTGGCAAGAAGCGGTTACTTCCCAATAGAGGAATTGGCAACTTTCCGTCTTATTAACTCAAGATTACAAGGTCACCCTACAACTCACGATCACTTACCAGGAGTTCGTATCGCATCTGGATCACTAGGACAAGGTTTATCTGTAGCAATTGGTGCTGCTCAGGCAAAAAAACTAAACAATTGTAACCACCTCGTGTACACATTACATGGAGACGGTGAATTGCAGGAAGGTCAAAACTGGGAAGCAATTATGTATGCATCTGCAAAAAATGTAGACAACCTTATAGCAACTGTTGACCTTAACGGAAAACAGATTGACGGTACTACTGACGAAGTTCTAGCAATGGGAAGCATAAAAGCTAAATTCGAAGCTTTTGACTGGGAAGTTATCGAAATTACCAAAGGAAACGACATCGAAGCTATCATTGGCGGAATGAATGAAGCAAAAGCAAGAACTGGAAAAGGAAAACCAGTTTGTGTACTACTTCATACCGAAATGGGTAATGGTGTAGATTATATGATGTACAGTCATGCTTGGCACGGTAAAGCACCAAATGATGCGCAGCTTGCAAATGCATTGGAACAAAACTATAACACTGGAGGTAATACAGATTATTAAAAATAGCTTTAAGCACTAAGCAGTAAGCTTTATGCCTATTGCCTATTGCCTATTGCATACAGCAAAAAAGAAATGAAAAAATATATAAATACAGGAAGTAAAGACACCCGTTCAGGTTTTGGAGTGGGAATGACTGAATTGGGTCAAAAGAATGAAAATGTAGTGGCACTTTGTGCAGATTTGATAGGATCATTAAAATTTGATGATTTCAAAAAAAATCACCCAGAGCGTTTTTTCCAAATCGGAATTGCTGAAGCAAACATGATTGGAATCGCTGCAGGATTAACTATTGGAGGAAAAATTCCTTTCACAGGAACTTTTGCTAACTTTTCTACAGGAAGAGTTTATGACCAGATTCGTCAATCAGTTGCTTACTCTGAGAAAAACGTAAAAATCTGTGCGTCTCACGCAGGATTAACTCTTGGAGAAGACGGAGCAACTCACCAAATCCTTGAAGACATCGGGTTAATGAAAATGCTTCCTGGAATGACTGTAATCAACACTTGTGATCACAATCAGACAAAAGCAGCTACATTGGCACTTGCAGATCACCACGGTCCTGCTTACCTGCGTTTTGGACGTCCAGTTGTACCTAACTTCACGCCTGCTGACGAACCATTCGTAATTGGAAAAGCCATTATGCTTAACGAAGGAACTGATGTAACCATTATTGCTACCGGACATTTAGTTTGGGAAGCTTTAGTTGCTGCCGAAGCTCTGGAAGCCAAAGGAATCTCTGCCGAAGTAATCAACATTCACACTATTAAACCATTGGATGAAGAAGCTATTTTAAAATCATTAGCAAAAACTAAATGTGTTGTTACTGCCGAAGAGCATAACATCCTTGGGGGTCTTGGCGAAAGTGTTTCTAGAGTATTAGCATTGAACACTCCTGCTCCACAGGAATTTGTAGCTGTAAATGATAGCTTTGGTGAGTCTGGAACTCCTGAGCAGTTAATGGAGAAATACAAATTAAACAATCAGGCGATTGTTGAAGCTGTTGAAAAAGTGATCAAAAGAAAGTAATTCTCACATTATAAATACAAAATCCCATTCACCGCGGTGAATGGGATTTTTTTTGTGCTTATTTGTTTTTAATATGACTCTTCTTTCTCTTAAAGTACAATGTCCACATTTCAATCAAAGAGTTTACTAGCTTAATAATATGCTTCAAGTTACATCAAAAAAAATCCCATTCGTTGCAGAATGGGAGTTGTTTTTTTTATTGACTCATTTTATGACAATCTTTGTCTAAATGTCGTTTTTTCTTTACATCAGTAGGTATTTTCCCGTCACAATCTGGGATATCTTCAAATGCATAATAAGTTCCGTCTGCTTTTTTAACTTCTCCTATTGTAGCATAGCCATCACCATCATCATCAAAATCTAAGAAATCTGGAATACCATCTTTATCAGTATCATCTGGATTTTCAGTAGCACCTACTTGTAATTCACTATTCATCCATACATAACCATCCCCATCAAAATCTTCCTGATAAGAAGGCACGCCATCAGGATCTGAAAATGCATTTCCATTAATTACATTATACTCTAAATCCGAACGTTTAATTTCATACAATTTAAAACTAAACACCAAAGGAGCATAAGCAGGTATAGACCCTTTTCCGCTATTATAATATGCAAGTCCAGAAGGAAGAAACATAACACCCGCGCCAAAATTTGTATATTTAATGGTACCATCATCATTTGAAGAAGTATCTCCCGTTTTAAACTGCGGAAAAATCTCTTTCCATCCTCTTATAAGACCAAATAAATTCAAAAATGACTGTGGATATATTACTTCTTCAAATTGTGTAGAGGTGATACTCGTAACATTCTTGGTAGTAGTTTCCGTCAGGTATTTTCCGTTATACGAAGTAAAAACATCATCTACATTACATGGTTTTTCTCCCTGCCCTTCACGCAAAACTAGATAATACAATGTATAAGTTATACCATGTATATTAACCTTCCTATTTAATAGTGCATAATCTTTTTGATCCCAAATTGATATTTTATGATCAGCATCCAATTTAGCTATTACAACATCCTGATCTCTTGTTTCACCAGGAGCATTCACAACAGTTATGTAATTAGTTTTTAAATAAGTTTCTATCAAAACTTTTTCTGTCTTATACTGTTCAGCGTAATCTCTAGGTGGGACTACTTCAATATCGTTATCATCATCCTTATTACAAGAACTCACAACAATTGTAGCAATTAATAAAACAATATAAAATTTAAATTTGCTCATTATTTTAGGTATAGTTTAAGTCGCAAATATACATTAATGATTTACTTTTGTAAAGTATTTAACTCCGATTTTAGAAAAATTCATGAGAATAGACAAATATTTATGGTGCGTAAGGTATTACAAAACCAGAAACATGGTTACTGAGGCATGTAAAAAAAATCATATCACTGTAAACGGCATCATTGCCAAGCCTTCGAAGGAAGTTTTTCCTACTGATAAAATCACCTTTAGAAAAGATCAGATTACACAAATAATAACCGTTCTTGACATCCCCGACAACCGCGTGGGCGCTAAACTTGTTGATATCTACAGAAAAAATGAAACTCCCGCCGAGGCGTATGCTCACTTAGAACTATTAAAATTATCAAAAGAGCATTATAGAAAAACCGGAACTGGAAGACCTACCAAAAAAGACCGAAGAGATATTGATGAATTTGGAAACGACATTCCTGATGAAGATGAAATAGGCTAAACTATTTTTTAATCTTCTGTTTTAGAACAAAGGAATTAATAACATCTATTTCGTCTAACTTTTTTATCTTTGAAAAAATAAAATACAATCCGCCATGAGCAAAAATATAATTCTTACCAATCAGCAAATTGAACATACTACTAAAAGAATAGCTTACCAAATCTATGAGACTTTTGTAGAAGATGAAGAAATAGTGATTGCCGGAATTACAGCCAACGGTTTTATTTTTGCTAAAAAAATTGCTGATGCATTAACAGCTATTTCTCCAATCAAAATCTCGCTTTGTGAAGTTCACACCAATAAACAAAATCCAGAACTTCCAATAACTACTTCTTTGACAAAAGAACAATACAGCAATAAAGGTCTAGTACTTGTAGATGATGTACTGAGTTCGGGAGCTACTTTAATATATGCTGTGAAACATTTTTTAGATGTTCCTTTAAAAAAGTTTAAAACCGTTGTTCTTGTTGATAGAAACCACAAAAAATTCCCGATTAAAGCCGATTTTAAAGGAATATCGCTTTCTACATCTCTATTAGAGCACGTTAATGTTGTTCTGGACAACGATGGCAATAGTTATGCCAGTCTAAGCTAAGAGATTTAAAATATCATTTACCGTTTCCTCGACAGATTTTCCATCAACATTTACTTTGTGCTGTGCATGATTGTAATAATAACTTCTGTCAAAAAGATGCTTAGCTATAAACTCTTTCATCTCCTCATCATTTTTATCTGCGATAAGAGGTCTTTTGCTCTTATTAATCACCAGTCTATTAAATAATGTGTCAATTGATGCTTTTAAATAGATTGACGTTATACCATTCCCTATTAATAATTCATGATTATTAGCATAACATGGTGTTCCTCCTCCAAGTCCTACAATAATTTCATCAGGAGAATTTAATAATTCGACAAAATAAGTATGTTCTAACTTTCGAAAATGAATTTCTCCATGGGTTTCAAAAATCTCTTTTATGGACATTTTTACTTTTTTTTCGATATAATCATCCAAATCTATATAAGGTGTTTCTATTATTCCCGAAAGTTTTTGAGCGATTGTTGACTTACCGCAACCCATATAACCTAATAATATAATTTTTTTCATTTGAATAAGACCTTACATACTAAGGCGTTAAGAGTTTTAATTAAAAAAAGACAAATTTATAATAAAATTGCTTGGAAACTTCGAAAAAAAGTCCTTATATTTGCACCCGCATTCAAGAAACGAAATGACTCGATAGCTCAGTCGGTAGAGCACATCACTTTTAATGATGGGGTCCTGGGTTCGAGCCCCAGTCGGGTCACAAATTATGTGATCAAAGCATAAGTTTCTTGAATCAATGACTCGATAGCTCAGTCGGTAGAGCACATCACTTTTAATGATGGGGTCCTGGGTTCGAGCCCCAGTCGGGTCACAAAAGGTCGAGTAATTTATTACTTGGCCTTTTATTTTTTTAGGCCATGTGGAGAAACGGTAGACTCGCCATCTTGAGGGGGTGGTGCTCGCAAGGGCGTGAGGGTTCAAATCCCTCCATGGTCACAAATAGTACTGATTTTATTGACTCAACAATGATTTTGCTACACATTTGCTACACATTTTAAAAAACGTTCTAATCCAGAGCGTTTTTTTTATACACTAATATCATGCTTTACTATCATATTCTTAAAACCATCTAAGGAAAAATTCATAAGCAAACATAGTCAAATTTGATTTTTGAAATACTAAAGTACAACCTCTTGACATTATACATGTCAAAAGCTCCAATAATTTGATAAATTAGCGATAAATATTAATGTAAAATAATAAGATGACACAAATTGAATTGAATGAGTTCTACGATGAATACATGTATTTATCAATTTTTTTAAGAACAAAAAAAATATATGAACTTACAAATAATCTTGATTTGTTTTTATTGAAGGCATTGAAAATAGATTTCAACAAACATTATCTTCAAAAAGCTTTGCAATTAGCAAAAGAACTTGATGGTCATGTGCCTTCACAAAATACCGAATATGATGAAATAGCTTTTAGAGCTAGAGATTTTCTTGCAAGTTCAATCAGGGAAATGGATAAAAATGAACTCAAAATTGTCAATCAATCAATAGATGGGATATTGTCTACTGAAAATTATGAACTAGTTGAAATGATTTTTGAAGGCATGGCTGACTTCTTGTACGATATTGACGAACTGATTAGATATAAAGAAAACATCAATAAAACTATTGATGTAGCTCAAGGCGAAAATGAGAATGAAGCTCAAGATGAACTTATTGATTATAGTGAAAGTAACAACGTTTCAAAAATTATATTTCTTCAAAAGTTAGGTCTTATAGAATACATGCGTAGCTTATCACCATTCAACACTACTATAAACAGTTTAGCAAATGCTTTAAGCGGTGTAACTGGAATAAAGCCCAGCACGATACAACCAATGTTAAATGCAATGTTGAGCAAAGGCACATCAGAGAAAAACAATCCTTTAAAATCAATAAAAACCGTAAATGTTGTTATTAATAAGTTAGCAAACATAGGTTTTAAAGCGGAATAAAGTTTATTAAAATAGGCATATAAGATGAGGTTCTTAAATGCCAAGTTTAATACATTTTTGTTTTTCTAATATCAATACATCAGCCAAATCCGTACCATCCCTATAATTGCTTTGTTCCAACCAATCATTAACGACAATATCAAAATTAAACCCATTTAACTGTTTTGCTTTAATTAACCAATCATTGTATTCACTTTTATCTGGAAATGCAATGATTTTATATTGCTGAATTGGCTTCAAAAACTCGTATTTTAATCCGCCTTTGCTACCTGTAGCCATCCAAATATACTCAGGTTTAAAAAGACTCATTAAAACGGCTGTTTTTTCGCTTTCAACTAGTCCAATGACTTTCGCATTAGAGTTTCTAATAAGATGCAACCCAAACAAACACTGCCTAAGATTAAAATCATGTATAACACCTTTTCTTTTCAATACACTATGAACCCAATCAATTAACGCTTTGCCTTCGTTACTTTTAATTCGTTTCCCAGTTTCTTGATTATAAGCTAATATTTTACCCGCATGCGCACATTCGTAATTATCAATTTGCCAAAAAACTGTAGAACCATCCCAACGTCTTGACGTGCCTATTAAGTATTTCAAAACTACTTCGTTTACCGCTTCTTCTGGAAAATTATTCATTAGAAATTGAATAAAATTATTTCTGTTTTTTGAAAGAAAACTACTTTCAACCAATTGCAAACTATGAAAACTAGTTTCGACATAATCAATAATCCTTTCTTTTTTGACAATTATACCATTAGACGAGGGTACATTAAAATAACCACAACTACTTTCACGGTCACACCTACCTAAACTATCACTTAAATATGCTCGGCTTTCAGTTTCAATAAATTTAACAAATGTCTTCTTTTTACACATTGGACAAGTAAACTTTTTGCTACTATTGTCCAGACTATATTTATACTGTTTCATTTTTATTTTTTTTGTTCACATTGTTCACGATGTTCACTCTTTTAACAATGAACAACATGAACACTTTTATAGTTTGAGATACTTGTTAACTGTTCCAACTGCGATACCTAATTCGTCTGAAATCTCCCTTTGGGTTTTACCGCTATCGCTAAGCTCTTTAGCAAGCTCAATAAGTTCATCCCTATCTGCTTTATTTGATTCTTTTAGATGAGTTTTTTCTTCATCAAAATCTAAGAACTCAAACTCTAGAAAATTTTGAGGCTTTAATATCTGACAAACACAAACATTATCAGCACCATAAATCTCTTCGGTATTTCGTTGTTTAATCTGTTTGATATATCTTAAATTGGAATCTGCGGAACTTTGACCAATAGTAAATGAACTATCACAAAAATTCATTAACATCTTACTTCCTGCCAAATCGTTTTTAGTTATTGCTTTGGACAAATCACGTTTAGGCGTATGAGCCAAAACTAACATTGACAAATCATATTTACTTTTCAATGCTTTCAATTTCTTCATCAAAGGGAGCGCATCCTTAGCGGATTCATTACCACTTTTAAGATATGTTAGATTATCGACTATTATAGTTTTAGCACCTGTTTTAGCGATTGACCATTCTAATGAATGTAAAAGATAAGTTTCAAAATCTGTATTCGGTGGTAAGTCTGCATCACTATTGATTTCTATTCGGCTAAAACCATTATCGAAATAATAATGCTCATCATAATTCTTAGAATATCTATTTTCAAATTGTTTAGCGGATAACTCAAAATCAAGATATAGGACAGCCTGTTTTTTTGCTTCTAATTTAAAAGGTGTTATCTCTTTGTTTTTACTTATACTGTCAGCTATTTGTACTGCTAGAATTGATTTACCAACATTGGAATCAGCAAACAGAATACATAATTCCCCCTCGAACCAAAACTCACCAAAAAGCATTTTCGGCACAGGTTTGTTTTTTGCTTCTTCAATCCATTCATTACCAGTTTTAATAGTGAACAAACCAATATTTTCATTTTTAACTATACTATTACTTGAAGTCATTGCTTTATCAATTACATTACTTAATACTTCTAATCCGTTGTTTACACTTTCCATAGCTTATGAATTGATAGGTTTAACAGCTTCTAACACTTCATCCCTTTTATAGTACACACGATTTCCAATACCGTAGCTTTTAAGCCTTCCGCTTTTTGTGTGTTTCCAAAGACTTGTTTTATTAAAGGAAAGAAGCTCACAAACCTCATCTCTAGTTAATAATGGGTTTTCTGGTTGAATTTGTTCTTGAGTCTTCCCAAGTAATAATGGTTTTAAAGCTTCCGCCAATTGCTCAATTGTAATGCCGTTTAGTAAAATTTGCGTTGTCATAGTTTTTTCTTTTTAAATGCTTCGCAAAGGTTTATTAGGGATTTTTTAGGGTTTCCCTAATTCGAATAGCAAAAACTTAATCACTTGATTTTATAGAAAATAGGTGCAATAATTTATTTTGCATTGATTAGATGCTTAGCCAAAAAATGAATTCAACTAAGACCCAATAAAAAATAAATACACCTTTTTTTAGTCAAAGTGCATCTTTTTCAAAAGTTTCACATATTTATAAATAGACAACAGACATAACCCAAGAGATTAGCAACCTCTCTTGACCTTTTTATATCCAATTTAGAATGAAAAAAAAGTTTAATGAATTAATCAACAATGCTAACAGCAAAAGAAATAACACATATTACAAGCTTAACCAATTACCAAAAATAACTGGACTATCAATAAGAATGTTGAAATACAAAATGGTTAAAATCAAAGAAAAATATGCTGGAGTGACTAGTTTACTAGAGAAAGACGGTAAGCAATGGAAAATACATTACTCAATCATAAACGAGTTTATGCCAATTAACAAAAGAAAAACTTATACTGAGAATAATTACGATTGGCAAAGCTTCGTATCATGGAATCCTTTTGAAAATTACGACAAGGAATACCATCAATACCTTATTTACCAGATAAAAAATCAAATGCCAGATAAATACATCAAATACACGATAGAACTAGATGGAAGAGGTTACAATCATGTTCACTTTATCACCGATGCTCAATTACCAGAAGTAAAAACAATAGTTGAAAATGTTATTTATAGGTACTTTTCCTGGAACGAAATCTCTTTTGAAGCTACAACCATAATAAATAAATATAGTAGCGTAAACTACACTAATAAAGCCCCGATAATAACAGAAATAATATAATAAGAAACTTAAAAATTTAAAAAATGGAAAAAGTAACAAACCTTGACCACAGCCCAAAGCTGAAAGAATTACTAATAATGTATATATCTCGAAAATACGGAGAAGATGCTCAATATGATGATTGGCACTTATTTCAAGAGTATTCATGGTTAAAAAACAATAATCAATTAGATGAACTTTTTAAAGAAGAGTGCTTAACAAACCGTTTGAATGATGAACACTATAGAGGATAAAATAAGACTTAAACAGATGGAAATTAACATTGAAGAAAATCCAGAAAGAGAAGCTGAATTACACAAACAAATGTCCAAATTACAATTTCAAAAAGAAATTGCTGTTATTAGAAAAAAAATAGAGCAGTTAGGATAGACCTCCCTCTCCTTCCTCCCTCCATTCTAAAATTCAATTGTTCTCGTTATCCGCCTCTTTAGGTAACTATTTTTAGGTAAGCAAAAACCTTACATCAGATTGCCTTTTAAAATTTCGAGACCAAAATAGCAAATAATAGTTCCAAAAGTGCAATTTATAGGTACTTAGCGGTTCTACATCGTACCTAGATGCTCCAGTATTTACTCAATCGTTTTATAAAAAAAAGCCACTATTTACTGTCAATAGTGGCTTTTTTGATGATGTGTTAAATGTGGTCTTATTATTTTACTAGATTATAATTCCAAATTAAAATCTTCGGCACTAATAACCGTATCATAAAGACCAATCTTATCCTCTGGATGTTTGCTTATCCCTGAATAGGATAAACTTGCGTCTTCATATCTTTTGAATTTATAAACAGCATCATTCATTAATGCACTATTAAAAACCCCCAAACTAACGAGTAGTTCAAAATCCTTCACATTTAGTCCTGTTACTTTCTTAAATAAAGCAGGCTCTAATTGTGTAATTACATCTTTTAAACTTCTTTCCCTGTAATCAGTCAGATACATAAAAACTGGAATTCGGGTAGCGAATTTTATTAACTTTTCTTGAATTTGTTTTCTTATACTTTTATATTCTTTTTCCTCTTCTGAAAGTTCTTTTTTCTCTTTTTGGGTTAATTCTTTTTCGTTGGCTTCGGCTTTTGCTTTTTTAATCGATTCGGACTTGTTGATAATAGTTTCAATATCTTGATTCAAGTTTCTAAACCCTTCAATGTTACTTAATGCTTCCATCGCATCTTTGTTATCCATTAATCGTTGTAAAGTAAAATTATCAACGTTTACGAGCATTGCACTCTCCCAACGTCTTGCCAAAAGAGTTGCTGTTGTACCACTCATTGCAATATCCAATATTCCAGCCGCATCAATTTCTTTCATTGAGCTTCCATCATACGCCAATACTGGTAAAAAGTTTATAAACTCCTCAACTTTCTTTTCAGGATTACTCTCACCCACGTTTAATCTGCAACTATAATCGGCAATTTGTCTTAATGCTCTATCAGGGGCAAAATCAAAAACATAACATTCGTGTTTTACAATTTCTTCTCGGTTTGGTGCATTTTTATCAGGATTTTTTATTGTCCATGGTGTTTGAACCCTAAAAGCCGCTTGAAAATAGGTTTCTGGACTAGACGAATTTCGTAACATAAAAATTCCTGTCCAAGGTTTTACAGAAACACCTGTTGTTAATTTACCACATGATAAAGTTATAGTTTTGGTTTCTGATGGATTTGCTAATGCCTTTTCAACTGGTTTTAGTGCTTCAACACCAATACCCGCACTTGTTCCTGCGCAAACAATAACGTTGTAATCATGATAAAATTTATTTTGTTTTTGGTCAATTAAATTCTTCATTGCAAAACAAGAAGCAACTGTTGGTAAAAACCAAAAAGTATGTTGTAAAACGTTTAAAAGTTTAGCGTGTGAAAATGGCATAGGTGGCTTTTTTGCCCCCATTTTTAAATTGTCAATAGTTGTTTCTGCTAAATTTCCACGAATTAAATCCAACCATTTTTGAACTTCATTTTCATATTTGAATTTTGAATTTTCCCCTTCACCATCAGCAGAAAAGAAAACATTCAAATCAAACTCATTAAACTCACCTTTCATAGCCACTTCAATAATGGCATCGGGCATTTGATAGGTTAGCATTACCATTCTGGGTAAAGATGAATAAGGATTTTTATCTCCTTTCCATTCTGTTTTTGCTTTTTGTTCGTCAGAGTAAGTCCAATTAAAAATTTGCTCTTCTATGAACTCCCCTGAACCAATTGCTCTAAAAGGCGTTCCTGACAAATACAAATAATGATTAGTCGTAATTGGCATATTACTTTCATCAAAATATTCGATTCCAACACCTTCACCGAATTGTTGCTCTTTTGGACTTTCGGCTTCAAAAAGTTCTTTGGCGTTTTCTCTCCAAGCTCCATAATGATATTCGTCAAAAGCAACACAATCCCAATTAGTAGTGTGAACCCATTCATTTTTTGACTTTATTCCTCCTGCCGAATTTTTACCTAACAAGTCTTGAAATGAGCCAAAGAAAACAAAAGGTTTTGTTGAATCAACATCTTCAAAACTCAAATCATCTTCTTTATTTGAAATAAACTGCCAACCAGTAAAATCTATATGAGATTCTAAATCATCCTTCCATGCACTTTGAACCGCAGGTTTAAAAGTTAGAACCAAGATTTTTGTCCAACCCATTTTTCTGGCTAACTGATAAGTTGTAAATGTTTTTCCAAAACGCATTTTGGCATTCCAAAGAAAGTGAGGAATATGTTCTTTATTTTCTGTTTTAAAACTGTTAAAATAGGCTTCTGTTTTGTTTATAGCTTCCGCTTGTTCAGGACGTAATCCAAAATCAAGTGTACGCTTGTCTTCATTTACAACCCCAGTTTTTATTTCAAGAATACAAGCTTTAACTTCTTTCAATGAACATTCAAACCATTCCCCATTGACATGTTTAACTTTTTTTGCATTCAATAATTTGTGAATGTCCTTATCTGTAAAAAGCGTACCATCATTACGTATCGCCAATTCTTCCAATATGATTTCGTAACTCATATTTGGCAATTTTACAGGATATTGTTCCGCAACTCGTTCCTCAGCAGTTTTGGTTGTATAGCCTACCTTTATACAACTAGCAAAACGTGTATCGGTATAACAATAAACTTTAGGAATACTTTTTTCTGGAAAATAGTTCTTACTCATTATCTTCGTTTTTTCTATTTCCCATTAATTCAGTTGCCTTAATTTTTGAATCAATAAATTCCCATTCTTCTTTATTTATCCCCCATTTTGTACATAATATTTCATCTGTATAAATACCTTCATATTTACCTAAATCTGGAATAAGTGAAAAGTTTTGTCTGGTTACATCTTGAGAAACAACTGTTTGAAGCAATAAAAAACGAACTGTTTTAGTAAATAAATAGGATTTAAAAGAAACAACTTTGTCTAATGAATTCGATGCATAAGCTACAATCCAAGATTCAGTACAAATTTCCCCTGGTTTTGCAATACGAACATTACCTTCATAATAAAAACCAACTGGTTTTGAAAAATCAGTTTGACCAGCAATTGGAGCTCTTGGGATTAATAATTTATACTTATCAATTATTTTATATCTATCAGATGTCTCTTCTTTGTTAACATTTAAAATTCCTTGTTTTTGCGTAAAATGACAAGGAATTCCCGTTTTTGAAGGTTTATGATGCCCCCTTATACCAAAAGGTTTTGAAGCAGAAATAACTTTATCTAAATTGAATTTTGAATTCTCAATTTTATTAATTTTTCTTATGATTGCAACAGCTTTACTTTGTCTAATTAAAATAGAAAATTCGTCTAAAGACCTTTCGAGTTTTACTACTTCGTCATTTTTGAAATTAGTAATTTCGCACAATCCCTCGTTATCTCTATCCCAAAGAAAATAACATATTCCTCCCGCAACATCTACACCAGGAAAAACTTCATTCGAGTTTTCAAAATCTACAATTTTTCTAATTTTTTTATCACTTAACATTTCCGCTCTAAATTCATCCAAACCTTTCCCTCCAGCATACCAACGAGCTGGAATAATCATCGATAAATATTTTGGACTAAGCTTCTTGGCTTGTTGAATAAATTTATGATAAATTGGACTAGCACTTCTTCCATGTCCTCCATCACTCAGTTGATATGGTGGATTTCCTATAACGACATCAAATTTCATTTTAAATATTTTTTCAGGATTGTTGGTGTGTATAAATTGATAAGCATAGGTTTCTAAAGAATCTTCTCTATTGTAAACTTCCTCGCTTGCATTACAAAAGGTACATTTTCCATTTTGCCAAGTATGATTGATTTTGTCAAAAATGATGTTTCCTTTTTCATCAGTAAATGTTTCGCATATTGAATACTTTCCGTTTGCAATTTTGGAGCAATAAACACTCCTACGAGTTAATAACGAAGTGAGTTCAGTTATAGCAATTCCAAAAAGTTGTTTAGTAAAAATATGGTTCAATCTATCTTGTTGGTCTGGTATTTGACTTTCCAAACCTTTCATCAACCGTTTGGCTATTTCTCTCAAAAAAACGCCAGATTTACTTACGGGGTCAAGAAAAGTAGTTTGTGGATTACTGAATAGTTCCTGAGGCAAACTGTCCAATATTTGGTTTGCTAATGAGGGAGGTGTAAAAACCTCGTCATTGCTCAAGTTGGCAAGGCAAGTTAATACATCAGGATTATAATTCGTTTCAGTCATTTTCGGCTATTTTAAGGAAATGAGTTAAAGGAAATTCTGCAACTGGTTGAGGTATAAAAACAGGCTCTTGGTGGTCTGAAAACAAATTCATTTCAGTGTCGTCAAATTCCACATTTTCGAGTAATTTATCTAATTGAAAATCTCTTCTTTTAAGCATGCTTCCATTTACAGCACTCCATTCAGAAAAAGTTATCGGCTTTCCATGAATTGTTTTCATAGTTAGGGCATCACCCCATATAATATTTTTGGACAAGATAAACTGCGCAGATTTTAGAAATTCTTCATTAAAATCTTTTTTGTAATGAGTTTTGTACAATTCTGCAAGTATTTTTAACAATCTGTTTCTACATGCCTCTACGTTGTCTTCTAATATATCAACACCATATATACTTGAAATTGCTGTAATTGCATTTCTTTCGTATTCTAATTGACTTTTTTTGTATCTAATTTCAACTACTGTTAATTTTCTTTTTAAGATTTCGACCAAAAAATTCCCTGTTCCACAAGCTGGTTCTAAGAATCTGGAATCAATTCTCTCTGTTTCTTGTTTTACAAGGTCAAGCATTGAATTTACTTCTCGTTCATTCGTAAAAACTTCCCCATGGTCAGTAACCCTTTTTTTTGATTTTACTTGATTATTATGTGTTGATTCGGGCATTTTTTATTTTATTGTCTTATTTTAAAAGTGCTAATTTAATCTATTATTAATTAAAATTTGATGCTTTTAATACATGAATTAAAACATCTTCAAAAACAACTCCAGCGTAATAATTATTCAATTAAGTATAATAATTCCAGCTTAATATTTTACTTCTGTAAAAAAGTTTCACTTCTAGCAATAGTGAAACTTTTTATTTTAGCTAAACCCTTATGAATAAAGGATTAACGGAATTTCGATTAACTTTTAAAGTCAAAAAGTTTCACTTTTAATTAATTTTAGTTGTTTTTGAAACTTTTATTACTATCTTTACAGTAATAAATAATTACAGCCATGAGCCTTAAAAATTCAATCACTACTAGCGACTATCTAAATTTTGATTCAACATTGAACAAAGCAATGAAAATTATCAAAACTGAAAAAAACTATAAATTAGGATTTTTAGTAGTGTTTGGCATAAATGCTGGATTGAGAATTTCTGACATTCTGGAATTGAAATTTGAAGATTTAGAAAATGATTCAATTTCATTGGTAGAATCTAAAACTAATAAAAAACGTGTCATTCGATTAAACGACAATATTAAAAATGCTTACGAGATTCTTAAAACAAGAACAGAAATAAGAAGTGGTTATATTTTTACTTCAAACCAGTCGACTGTAATAACGGTACAATATGTAAACCGTAAACTAAAAGAAATGTTTGCAACTAAAAACGTTGCAATTAGCAGTCACTCGCTCAGAAAAACGTTTGGTCGTCAAGTTTGGGCTAATAACAATGAGACTGATAAAGCTCTTTTATACCTTAGTGAATTATTCAATCACTCATCACCAGCGATAACAAAACGTTATCTTGGTATTCGTCAAGAAGAGTTAGACGACATATATATGAGTTTGTAGCGTTCATGTTCACGGTGTTCACGGTTTCTATTAATGAACAACGTGAACGGAGAAGATTGCTAAAGTAAAATCCCTATGTAGCTGTACTTAATGTTTCAATCATTACCGACCAGTAATAAAAAATTGATGTTTAAGGAATAAAAAAAGGTCAGCATGGATAAAAATTATACCTAAATATTAAATCACTTTGGTATTAGCTTTTAAAGGCTCAGCCATATTTGTGAAATTTATCAACCCTAAAATCATAACATTTGAATTAGCCTGAAGTGTTAATGTACTAACAAAAGAACGCAAATAAGGAAAAAATATGGGTACAGCACTTAAAAAAAAATGCGAAGGCAATTCTGCTAATTGGTACTGCTTATCAAATTGATATTCAGCAATTCCAATTGCCTCAACAACTACTTTATCTGTCCCAACCTCTTTAGCTTCAACAGCTAAAGTTAAAACAAATTCACCTGTATTTTCATTATACAATCCAGAAGGACTAAATGAAATATTAAAATCTGAATTTTCATTATTTGCTTCATTGAATGAAAATCTTGAAATTTTATATTTCGAAAATTTAAAACCTATTGCGTTTTCACTATTTATCATGCTACAATATTAATAAAAAAAAAAGACTCTGATTAATCTCAGAGTCTTTTTTTGTTTTAGTTTCTTTCGCCACGACTTCGTCTTTGAAATGTGGTGACTCATTCATATAATAATCATTTAATATAACATTAGCACAAGGCTTAGCTGTAACAACAAATTCATTATTCATTGAATAATTTACATAGTGATAAATCGGACTATTTATATTCACTTTACTAAGTGAATCGAATACCTCTTCAAGAACGTTGCTATTCGGCATTATATGTTCAATTGAATATGATGCAGTTACAATCTGAGATTTTTGTTCAATTAGTGAAATTCCTAATTCCAAGATTGGCTTTTCAATTTGAATCAATATATTTTCAGACATAAAAAGAATTTCTTCATTTGAAAACAATTCTTCGAATTGATTTTCAATTTCTATTTGCTTTAAAATATAAGCTTTATCCTTATCGTAACAATGAACAGGCTTAACTTCAATTAAATGAGTAGCTATGTTAACCCTAAATTCATATCTTATTTCTAAATATGACAAATCAGCATACAATCCTTTTAATTTCTCAATTATAAAATTTTTTGAATCCATTATAGTTTTGTTTTGATGATATTTAAAACTTCATTACTAAGCGTTAAAGCTTTCTTTCCTTTATCATAATCTACAATTTCATTGTGATAATCTGACAACGTTCGAAAGGCTTTTAAAAGCTTTACTTTATCTTTAATTTCACGAGCTAAAAAACCACTATCATTATATTTTGCGGTTAACTCTTTTTGAATTAATTGTAAAGGATATCCATGAGTAGAAAGAATCACTCCTTTACTATCCTTTGATTGCTGTATCGCTAAATCAATTTGCTCATATGTATGACCTAACTGATTTAATTTATGTTTAATATATTGAAAGCATCCATAATATGAACAATGAACGCTAGACGCATAATTATCATAATCATCAATGAGTATTTTTGCGGCACTCATATTAAATTCTGATTTAGATTTTAAATGCAATAGTATATTATTTTATTATTAATGGTTTTACTCGGCTCAAATATAAATAAAAAAAAACATGAAAATCAAATAAAACTCATCTAAAAAACAAAATACAATTGCAAAGATAGTTATTATAATCGAGTACAAACCTCTCATTACTATTAAAATAAGGTAAATTGAATATTTCCATTCTTTTTAAACATCATAAAAATCAAATTATAGACAAATTTTTATCACCTACACTATCTCTACTTATAAATTTAAGTCTTTTTTAAAGAATAACCAATCTTCAATAAATAATTTTCAACAGCCATTACATTTTTAGCTGAATTTAAAGGATTGTTCTTATTATCTAAATCGTTGCCTAAAAGCGGATTCAACAATGGTTGAATTGAACTTGGTTTTGCATCAATAATATGACCCAAAATATTTGCCATGCTGTTTATAGACGTATTAAAAGGAGTTTGCTTTTTTAAAAAATCTATCACGCCCAGTTTTTCGAGATAAATTATCCGTTTAACAATTGGAATATTATAGTCTTCTATTAGTTCATCATAAACCTCTAATGGTAATTTTTTATCTCCAACTTGATTTTTCTCCAGTTTACTATAAGCAATATCAATTAACACATTAAGTACAGGAAAAAAAGCATTTGTCTTATCAATGAGAACATCAGTAAAACTTACATTAATATACTCACAAAAAAAATCGATTGTATGTTCCATATCGTACATGTGATAGTCATCATTCAGAATTGTATTAAAAACATACTCGATATCTTTATTCTCCACATCACTATGACGATAGACTTCTGCTTTTATTTTCAACAAGTGATAATGAAAAAAATCTCTTCTCAGAAAGCGTAAAAGATTTATATCCAAATCATTTGTCAAATCATAAACCGTCCGTGTTATAGTAAAAGGAGTAACTTTCTCAACATTTTCGTAAAATTCAATTAGCTCGGTATTAGTCACTTTAGTAAATTAAGTTGGTTTTATATCGGAAGACAATTTACTAAAATATTCCAACATTTGATGTGCATTATCATAGGTAGTCTTTCCTATGTAAGATAAGAACATACGCTCAGTACCATGTGCCGTAATATTCATTAAAATGGGTGTTGGAATCCTTCCGTAAAAGTTGGTTGCAAAAGAACGTCTGCAAATATGACTACTAACAGCTTCGTGTTTTGGAGAAACTTTAATTACACTAGGTTCACCTTGCGTTTCTTTCTTTCTCCATTTTGTTGAAGTGTTCAACTCTGCCTCTTTACACACATCTTTAATATACTCATTGAAACGGGATAACGATATTTTATATGGCAAACCACTTTCTACAATTTCGATTGCTTTAGGCAACAATGGAATAGCAACCAATTTTCCAGTTTTTTTTTGTTTCAATTCAATGATTTTAGCTCCAGAAATTTCTTTTATATTATCATTTGTAATACTCAACAAATCGCCAGCACGTTGTCCAATCAAACAACCTAACAGCAACCATTTCCTAGCATTTATCAAAGCCTCTCTTGTAAGCACAGCCAACTTAATAGATTCTTGTTCCGCTTCACTCAAAACTATAATATCCTGTGGTTCTTTACTTTCAGACAGTCCTTTAAAATTATGAACCTGTATTGACGTTTCAATATCGTTCTTAAAAGCATCTCGGCACACAGTTCTAAAATTTGCAATATTCTTTCCAACATAATTAGTTGAATATCCTTTTGCAAACATCCACATTTTGTATTTGTCAAGAAATTGCAAGTTAACTTCTTTGACCAAAATACTTTTACCTTTCAAAGCTTCAGCTTCATATTTTGAAATTGTGTTCTTGAATAGTTTTAAATTCTGGATACGTCCTCCGCTTAATCCAAGCTCTTTTTTTTGATTCTGCTTGAATGGTGCATCATCAATATATTTTTGAATATAGTTTGTAAAAACATCTAAATCAACAACAGCAACTTTATTATTAAAAACATCTATTATATTCTGTAACCAATCACCCGTAAATTCTATTCCTTCACTTACAGCATTGTTGTAGTTTTTTTCTAAATGTATTTTTAATTCCGCTAATCGAATGTTGAGTCTTTTCGCATCATCATCTCTTAAACGACTTTGCTCTTTTTCAGCATTCCAATCTTTGAAGTTTATCACAAAACCAGTTTTTCTCCAAAGCCTAATTTTTTGACTAATTGAGTAATAAACATAAATGTTTGAATTGTCACTTTCGTTACGTAATTTGAACTTTAGAGTAGCCATGATATTTGAAAATTTAAAACCAAATATATAAATATTGCTACACTTTTGCTACACTTTTAATGTATTTATGCGAATTATTGCGAATCACTACGAACTTAAAAAACAACAATCCCTTTATATATGGGACTTTTAAGTATTTTAGATTTTATGTAAATACACGGGCTTTGCTCCCTCCATGGTCACTAATTCAAGACTACCTTACTCGAAAACCTCTGTACTTTCAGAGGTTTTTCTATTTAAAAAAAACTCACTCCTTCCATATTAAACAAATTCTGGATTTTTCTTAATCTTATGATTTTTATCATCTCAATTTGCTCTAAAACCAAATAATTTTGCTCCGCATTTAAATTTAATAAGTCTTCCCTGTTACAAATAAGCATTAATACAAAATAATGTAATTTTACTTGGAAACTTTTTTTTTAGAAATAAAGAATTGGACTGGAGCTTCCTTTATGGATGTTTCCATATTTAAACCTTCCAATTTCATTTACTATTTTTTAATGCCTTATTCGCCAGCATAAATAATACAAACTATTATCTAGTGATTTAATCCAACTAAAAACTAACCAGTAAACAGCAAAATAATGCTAGACAAAATTTTCAAACTTCGGGAAAGAAACACTTCTTTCAAACAGGAAGCCATTGGCGGAACTGTCACTTTTTTAACAATGGCCTATATCATTTTTGTAAACCCCAACATTCTTTCGGCCGCAGGAATGGACAAAGCAGCGCTTATTAGTGTTACCTGTATCGCAGCAATCGTAGGAACCCTTTTGGTAGGTCTTTGGGCAAATGTCCCTTTTGCAATGGCACCAGGAATGGGACTCAATGCAATGTTTGCCTTTACACTTGTTATGAGCGATGGTGCCACATGGCAGCAGGCACTGGGTGTGGTTACGTTATCGGGGATAGTTTTTGTTATCATTTCGATTCTCGGGATCCGTCACAAAATAGTCGATGCCATACCCGAATCGCTGCGAGTCGCTATTGGTGCCGGTATTGGACTGTTTATCGCTTTTATTGGTTTCAAACAAATGGGACTCATCGTTGCCAATCCAGAAACTTTGGTAGGTCTGGGAAAATTCACTCCAGCAGTAGTCATTGGACTCATTGCTTTCATCATCACGGTGTTTTTGGAAATCCGAAAAGTAAAAGGCTCCATCCTCATTGGAATACTAGCTGCAACCCTTCTTGGTTTTATATTTGACGACTCCATAAAAATACCTACAGAATTAATAAGCACTCCTCCTTCTATAGCCCCTGTTTTCGGGAAATTAGAAATCCTTTCTGTTCTAAAAATCACTTTCATTGCTCCTATTTTTTCGTTTTTATTTGTAAATCTATTTGACTCTATCGGAACAGCTATTGCCTGTTCTATGGAAGCAGGGTTAATTAATAAAGAAGGAAAAATGCCTCACATCAAAAAAGTTCTGGAAGCCGATGCCGTTGCAACAGCATTCAGCGGTGTTTTAGGAACCAGCAGCACTGTGACTTATATAGAATCGGCAGCAGGCATTGCCAATGGTGCCAGAACCGGATTGAGTTCCGTTTTTACAGCCGGATTATTCTTTCTTGCCATGTTCTTTGCTCCCATAATTGGGATTGTTCCTGCCTATGCCACTGCACCAGCACTTATTCTGGTTGGAATTTTTATGGCAAAACATTTAGCTAAAATTAATTTCACAGAACTTTATATCGCTGTCCCTACTTTTCTAACCTTAATTTTAATGCCGTTAACTTACAGTATAAGTTCTGGAATTGCATATGGTTTTTCATCATATGTCATTTTATGTCTAGCAACAAAAAACACAAACAAAGTCCATCCAATCATGTGGGGAATTGGGCTCTTTTCAATATTAGAAATCATCATTTCGCAAATGCATTAACTTCAAATTCTAAAATCTATAAGCTTTATGAAAATTAAGCACTTATTATTTGCTCTTTTATTTTCTTGTTATATCAAAGCCCAGGAAGCCCAGCTTCATTATGACTTTTTACCCGAAAGACAATATACAACCTTCACATTCGAATTTTTTAAACCAGACAATCTAGGAAGCACTTTCTTCTTTACTGATTTCAACTTCGGACGCAGTGATTCAGCAAATTTGGCTTACTTTGAAATTGCTCGGAAATTCAATATCAAGAATAGTTTTATGGATGGACTAAATTTTCACATTGAATACAATGATGGTTTTTTGATGACCGATGACAAAGAAAACAGTCCTGAGAATCCACTCGGATTCCCCATTAATCGTGCTTTTTTGGCCGGTTTAGGTTTCCCTATCAAGATTGGCAGCTTCACACTGAACACTAGTTATCTGTACAAAAACACGCATGGATCATCTGGACTCGACGGGCAATTCACAGCTGTGTGGTTCCAAAACTTATTCAACAATAAGGTAACTGTAAGAGGTTTTCTAGATTTCTGGTCAGAGGACAGAGCTGACGGGTCGAGCAAAAAAGCAATTTTATTAACCGAACCTCAATTTCTCTACAATTTCAGCAAAAACTTCTCTCTCGGTTCGGAAGTTGAAATCAGTAACAACTTTCTTCCATCAGAAGAATTTGAAGTATTCCCAACTATTATGGCAAAATACGCATTCTAAAGATTTTTTTTAAAATTATATACCAAGAAGGCAGTAGAATTTAAATTCTAATTGCCTTTTTTTATACCCGAAAGTTTTATTTCTACATAAGGCAATTACAAACCAATTCATTATTATTTTTAAATTATATAATTACAAAATATTCCCGCTTACAAAAAAACGTATATACTACTGAATTTCATACATTTACAATAAGTATTTAAAACCCACAAGCCTCTTCTCTTTCTGCTTTTTCAGAAGCTCAAAGGCAAATGCACTATAGGCAAAAAGTATTTCGAGTAATTTGAAACCAATAAATTTTAAAAAAAGTAATAACTTTCAGCTTCCTAAATGTAAAAATGAATCTAATGACTACACTTTTCATAAACAAAAAGAAACATACTATTGATGTTGATCCCGAAATGCCTTTGCTTTGGGCCATTAGAGATATCATTGGCCTTACGGGCACCAAATTTGGATGCGGAATAGGTGCATGCGGTGCCTGCAAAGTGCTTGTAGATAATGTTGCCACTTACTCCTGCCTGACTCCTGTCGAAACGGTTGCTGGTAAAAATATTACCACTATTGAAGGTACCACTGAAAATTTACAATTACTGCAAAAAGCCTGGGAGGAATTCAATATACCGCAATGCGGTTACTGCCAGCCTGGACAGTTAATAACTGCTGCATCTTTACTTAATTCTAATAAAAATCCTTCGGATACTGATATTGACGATGCCATGAGCGGTAATATTTGCCGCTGCGGGACTTATCAGCGCATCAAGAGCGCCATCAAACATACTGCGAAACTTAAAAACAAACACTAGTCATGAATGAAATTCAAAATTTAAGCCGCAGGGTTTTTATCAGAAACGTAGGATTGGCTTCGGGAGGTTTAATCTTAGGGTGTAATTATAATTTACTAGCTAATGATATAGCGGTCGGAAGTCTAACAGAATTTAACCCTAATCTATTTGTACAATTAAATTCGGACGGAAGTCTTATTATTGTTGCTTCCCGTTCTGAAATGGGTAATGGTGTGCGCACCTCTTTAACCTCTGTCGTTGCAGACGAAATGGAAGCTGACTGGAATAAAGTTTCGGTGAAGCAAGCTGTTGGTGATGCCAAATATGGAGATCAAAACACCGATGGTTCCCGAAGTATCGTTGGTTTTTATGAAACTATGCGAAAAATGGGCGCCATGACCCGAATGATGCTAATAACCGCTGCTGCAAAAAAGTGGCAGGTTAATGAAAGTGAATGTAGCGCACAAAATCATTTTATCATTCATACCAGCGGTAAAAAAATTGGTTTTGGAGAATTAGTTGATGTAGTAACAACGCTTCCTGTGCCAGCTAATATCACTTATAAAGATCCAAAAGATTTTAAATACATTGGTAAAAATCTAAAAAGTATTGATGTCAAAGATTTTGCAAACGGGAGTGCTGTTTTTGGAATCGACAAGCGCTTACCCAACATGAAAGTCGTTGCGATAGCTCGATGTCCTGTAGCTTTTGGCACCGTTAAATCATTCGATAAAACGGCAGCAATGAAAATTAAAGGCGTAGAAGATGTTATTGAATTTCCAAGAATTGAAAAACCATTTGGTCCTTTGGGAGGTGTTGCCGTGATTGCTAGTAATACCTGGGCGGCTTTTAAAGGAAAAGCAGCACTGGAAATTCAGTGGAATTATGGCAAAAATGAAGGGTATAATTCGGAAAAATACATGGCTGAATTAACCGAAAGAGTTCACACAGCTGGAAAAGTCGAAAAAGAAACTGGTGATGTAAATAAAGCTTTTGGTGAAGCTGCAAAAGTTGTGGAAAGTACTTTTCAATTACCCCATTTGGCACACGCCCCAATGGAAGTTCCTAATGCTGTGGCATGGGTGCAAGGAGACAGCTGCGAAGTTTGGGTTCCTACACAGTCTCCACAGGATGCACGAGACGAAGTTGCCGCTTACCTAAGCACTACTGTAGATAAAGTTACTGTAAATGTTACTTTTTTAGGTGGCGGTTTTGGCCGAAAATCAAAACCCGATTATATTGTAGAAGCTGTTATGGTTTCGAAAACTATCAAAGCTCCTGTTCAAGTGGTCTGGACGCGGGAAGACGATATAAAACATGGTTACTATCATACTGTAAGTGCGCAATACATGAAAGCATCGCTGGACGCACAAGGCAATGTTTCGGGCTGGCTGCATCGTTCCGCATTTCCTTCTATTATGTCAACTTTTCAGCCAGGGACTGATTATCCTGCAGGATGGGAAGCCGGCAGCGCTGCAGACGTACCTTTTGAAATAAAAAACTTCAAAGTAGAATCGGGACAGGCACCTGCTATGGTCCGTATTGGCTGGATGCGTTCTGTAATCAATATTCTTCACGGTTTTTCTATCAATGTATTTGCCGATGAACTGGCTTATGCTGCAAAACAAGACCCCTTGGAATTTCGCCTAAAATTAATTGGCAGCGATCGTATTCAAGACACCAAAGATTCTATTAAATATGATACTGCACGTTTAAAAAACGTTTTGAAACTGGCGGCAAAAAATGCCAACTATAGCAAACCTTTACCTAAAGGACACGCTTACGGACTGGCTGTTCATTATAGTTTTTATTCTTATGTCGCTTCTGTAGTCGAAGTATCGATGGCTGATGACAAAGTAAAAGTTCACAATGTATATACGGTTATTGACTGCGGAACAGCGGTCAATAAAAACACCATAACAGCGCAGTTAGAAGGTGCTGCAGTATTTGGAATGTCGATAGCTTATTACGGAAAAATAACAGCGAATGATGGTGCTATTGAACAAAACAGCTATAGTGATTACCGAATGATCCGGATGAATGAAGCACCAAAGGTTCATGTAGAAATTGTTGAAAGTACTGATAGACCAACCGGCGTAGGAGAACCTGGAGTTCCTGTAATTGCTCCTGCTATTATCAATGCGATATTTAAGCTTACAGGAAAACGATATTACAATCTGCCTTTAAGTGATTATGATCTGGTATAAATTATTTTCTGGGCGTTACCACAAGGGCCGGGCTGTCCGTTATATCTTTATTGCCGAACCCCGGCAATAAAGGATGCCACTACCATCCCTAACGCAGATAACAGCACGGAACAAAATTTGATGCAAACACAAAAAAATTAAAACGAATATTTATTTTAATGAACAACTGGATTGAGCTATTACAGGAATTTAAAAATAAAAAGAAACCTGTTGCCCTAGTTACTGTTACCAAAATTTTAGGCTCAGCCCCATGCAGAATAGGTTCCAGAATGATTGTAACACCGCAAAAAGATTTTTTTGGAACTATTGGAGGCGGAAAATTAGAATTTCAAGTAATCGATGAAGCAGTTCGATCTATTCGGGAAAATAAAATCTTAGAATGTTCTTATACGCTAGGACCTGAATTTGAACAATGCTGTGGCGGAAAAGTAGAATTAATTATCGAACCCATGAATCAATCCCAAGAATTATACATTTTTGGAGCTGGACATATTGGCACAGCTATCTGTCAGGTTTTAAAAGACACTCCTTTTTCAATTACACTTCTTGATACCCGAGAAAACTGGAAAGAAACTATCGAAATTGACTCGGCAGTTAATTATAGTGATACTCCTTTTGATCTTTATAAACAAACTGTAAACTGGGGACCAAACTGCTATGTCGTTATACTGACTCACGATCACAAACTTGATTTTGAAATTACCGCTTTGGCACTGCACGAGCAGACAAAATATATTGGACTGATAGGCAGTAAGACCAAGAAAAACAAATTCAATAATATGCTGATAAATGAATTGAATTTTAAAGCAGGAATCTCACCTGTCCACTGCCCCATTGGATTGGATTTAGGCGGTAATTCACCAAAAGAAATTGCCATAAGCATCGCCTCCGAATTACTGAAAGCCTATTATGAAAAATGACACCATATTCATATTACTGGCAGGCGGAAAATCTGAAAGAATGGGAATTGCAAAAGGATTGCTCCAATACCAAAACAGCTATTGGATTTTGGAACAAATTAAGAGAATTTCGGACGCAGCAATAACCGAAATTTATATTGGGCTAGGGCATCACTCTAAGGAATACATAGACAAAATACCTTTGTTAAAACAGGCACAATCAGAATTTGTTATTTACAACAAAATTCGGATTCGAGTAATCATTAACAGTAATCCAGAAATGGGTTCTTTCTCTACCCTCCAAACGGTCTTACAGCAAATACCTCGAAATAAATCGGTATTGACAAATCCTATTGACGTTCCAATATTGAACACTGCCGAGTTACAGACAATCATCGAAACTCAAAGCCAAATTGTACTTCCAAATTTTGAAGGCAAAAATGGGCATCCCATAAAACTGCATCCCGATTTTTGGAATCCATTGCTTCGACTAGATCCAGCTGATAAAAACAGCCGATTGGATTTAGAAATAAAAAAAACAAATCCTTCAGGAATAACAACAATTACCGTAACCGATTCTTCAATCGTAAAAAATTTAAATACTCCAGAGGATTGGGCGGTATTTTCTAAGGCATAAAAAAAGCGTTCCGAAAAGACTTTCGAAACGCTCTTTTAACTTGAATTCGTTTTCTGATTATTGATGATCGTTATAAAACCTATTTCTTAATTAATTCCTGCAATGGTTTTAATTGTTCCAAATCAATTTTAGATTCTTTCAAAACCGAAATCATATTCATAATATGCGTCGGATTCATATCTTTTCCTAAAACTCTAACAACCGCGAAACCAGCATCATTTTTATTGGCAAAAAACACAAATTCATTTATATGATCATCGGATCCTACGTAGGTAACCGAAGCTCCTTGTTTCCCTGAACTAAACTTCATCAGCTGCTGGTATTTTGGGTCTTTTAAAATCAGATTCACTTTGGCACGTTCCGCCTCGAATTGTGATTTATTCTTATCGTCTAATTTAAAAGCCAAAACATTAATTTTATCAAAAGACTGCAAAGCTTCACTTTGAGCTGTAGTTAATTTGGCTTTATCAACATCCAAAATATTTGATGAAATATCTAAGGCAATGAAATTTTTGTTCTCGGTATTTTCTACAAAGTATTTCTGCAGAGACGGTTCAGAATTACAGCTGCCAAAAAGCAGACTGCTCAATAATGCAATTATAAATAATACAAGTTTCATCTTACTTTTTGCCTTTGGTTGCTTTTTTCAGATCGTCTCCTCCAGGAATTTTCATTTTATCAGTCAAAACTGATATCTCATTCAGATCAAAATCACCAGTCAGTGACATCAATACTGTCTCCTCCCCTTTACCTCCTTCTATGTACATAAGCAGCTCTTTTATCTGAGTATCTTTGGCGCCAGATTTAACCATGATTTTGACATTTTTGCCCTTATCATTTATACGCATCAATTCTTCCAGACCAGCAGTTTTTATATATTTATCAGCTGCTAATTTCATTTCCCCTTCCACTTTGGAATTTTGAGTTGTAAACACCTTTAAATTATCCAACTTTTTAATCAGGTTCATGTACTGCTGTGCTTCTTTATCAGAAGTATCAACTTTTACTTTACTCATCAATTCGAACATCTTTTTATTTACGACAATTGATGTTACTTCTTCCTGTCCGTCAAACTTATCGAACGCTGATTGCGCAAAAAACGGACTTGATACTAATACTAAGACTAATGTGATTATTAACTTTTTCATTTTATTTGATTTAATGATTATTTTTAAATTTAAATTCTGCAATTGGGCTTGAGTGCTCTAGAATCACTCTCGCTTTATTTTTATTGAACAAATACTTTTTCTTTAGTTACTTCATAAACATAAATATATTGAACCCCTTCAACACCAATATTTACGTTATTGGACAGCAAAGCCAATGCCTTTTGAGTTGCCTGCAAAGCTTCTTTAGGATCATCATAGGTGCCTAATTTTTTATTTTCATTTTCTTTATTCATATCAAAAAATGCATAAGTTCCTATTCCAATCAAAACTACTATCGATGCTGCTATTGATAACCAAGCTGCTTTTTGCTTTTTTTGGATAAACGGTACATCTTTTTCAAATTTTTCTTTTTGAGCATCTGCAAAAAAACCAAATAAAGGTTTGTATTGTTCTAAATGCGGTGCAACATTCAGTGACGAAAAATAGTTTTTCAACTCATTCTCTTCGGCAATACTTGTTTCTCCTTCAAAGTATTTTTCTAAAAGCGCCTCCATTTTATTGTATTCCATAACTGTGTGTTTTTAACATGTATTCTCTAATTGTTTTCCTTGCCCTAGAAAGTGCCACCCGTACGGCAGTTTCGTTCATCTCTGTTATTTTTGCTATTTCTGAAAATTCGCACTGTTCAATATCTCTTAACTGAATAATTAACCGCTGCTGTTCCGGTAATTGATTAATGATTTTTTCAACCCAATTTAAACTATCGGTATCTTCAACTTGTTTGTATAAACTTGGCTCTTTATCAGTAAAATTATTATCTACAATTTTAAGATTACTCGCTCTTTTTGATTTCAGCTGATCTAAACAATAATTTTTGGTCATGGTCATCGCCATCGCTTCGACACTATTATATGTTTCTAAATTTTCATTTTTGCTCCATAATTTTACCAAAATTTCCTGAGTAGCATCTTCTGCTTCCTCTGTGCTTACAAGCAATCGTTTAGCCAGCCGAAACAGCTTGTCTTTGAACGGATTGATTAAAAGCACAAACTCTTTTTGGTTCATAAATAGGGTTTTATTAATCTTGGTTATATAATCAAGACGAGGCACTATAATTTTTGTTACAAAAAAAATTAAATTAAACTAAAGTTAGTACTTTTACGTTGTAGATCTACAACAAAAACTATATGAAGACATCTTTCAAAGTTACTTTATTATTATTCATTGCTTTTTTTACTTTTCAAAGTTGTGAAGATATGGACGATGTCCCACCTCCAGCCGATCTAGAAGTTAATGATTTTATATGGAAAGGTCTTAATTTATATTATTTATGGCAGGCTGATGTACCAAATTTAGCTGATAAACGTTTTGCTTATCAAACTGCTTTAAATAATTTTTTGAAAGGATATGCTAAACCCGAAGATTTATTTGATGCCCTGAGAGTCGATTCAAAAATTGATAGATTCAGCTGGATTGTAAGCGATTATCTAGAATTAGAAGGTCAGCTTCAAGGAACCACTAAAAATAATGGTATGGATTTTGGTCTTTCCTATAAATCTCCAAATTCAAATGATATATTTGGTTTTGTACGTTATATAATACCCAATTCTGACGCTTCTACTAAAGGCATTAAACGTGGACTTATCTTTTATGCCATTAATGGGATTCAGCTTTTTAACAACAGAGTTACAAGAGAAAATAATTACAAGAATTTATTAAGCTCCAATACTTACACTCTAAATTTAGCAGATTATGACAATGGAAAAATTACACCAAATGGAAAATCAGTAACTCTTACAAAAACAGTTCT
Source organism: Flavobacterium aquicola (assembly GCF_003385115.1). Lineage (GTDB taxonomy): Bacteria > Bacteroidota > Bacteroidia > Flavobacteriales > Flavobacteriaceae > Flavobacterium > Flavobacterium aquicola. Next base: position 107,106 of record NZ_QUNI01000013.1, on the reverse strand, counting down.
CAATGAAAATCCTATTTTAATTAATAAAATCATAGAAACTGATGGTCATAAAATAGGTTATTTAATGTACAATGGTTTTTATCCAAATTATGACACTCAGCTAAACGATGCTTTTGCTTCACTAAAAGGTGTTACTGATTTAGTTTTAGATTTAAGATATAATTCTGGTGGTTCAATTCTGTCTGCCACTCGATTGGCAAGTATGATTACAGGCGAATCTACTACTGGCAAAGTATTTTCCAAAGAGAGATGGAACGGCAAAATTAATGCTTATTTTGAGTCAGAAGATCCAGATGCATTAAAAAACTTATTTGTTGATAAAATAGGATCAGCACCAATAAACAGCCTGAATCTTGACAAAGTGTATATTTTGACGACACAAAGTACAGCTTCAGCAAGTGAATTGATTATCAATGGATTAAAACCATATATTAATGTAGTCCAAATTGGTGATATTACAACTGGAAAAAATGTAGGTTCCATAACAATCTATGACTCCCCTACTTTTGGGAAAGAAAACAGAAATCCAAATCATCGTTACGCGATGCAGCCTATTGTTTTAAAAATTGTTAATGCAAATGATTCTGGCGACTATTTTAATGGACTGATTCCTACTTATTCATTAAAAGAAAATCTAGCTAATTTGGGTGAACTGGGAAGCTACGAGACCAAAATGATTAATAACAACGAAACACTAATATCTAATGATCCTTTATTAGATTTGGCTTTTGCTAAAATCACTGGAAGACCTGCAGGAACTACTACAAAAAAGAAAGAAAATATTCCTTTACTTCAATTTAATTATTTGGGCGATTCAAAATCAATTATTGGACAAAATCAAATGTATATTGAGGAAGTACCAGTAGGACTTCTGAAAGCTTTGGAATAAACAATTTAATTTGTAATCTCATCCAGATGATTATATAAAAAATTAAAAAAAACATCTGCAACCAAAAAAGGCTTTCATTACTGAAAGCCTCTTTTTTTCCCAAAAACAACTTATAACATGGTTTAAATTATTTAACAGAATACCACAACTATTAAATACACCACATTAGACTAAAAACATTAAAACACAATAATGGTTTTAAATGTTTGTATTAATCATTAAAATAAAATCCATTTGGACCTATACCAACAGTTAATTCCTTTTGTAAAGTTCCAGTTAAATTATAAATATAAGCCTTACTGTCAGATTTGTAATCTCCACTATCAGACAAGTATATACGATCATTATTAACTGCAAATCCATATAAATTAGCAACTGAAGTGGCTGTTACAATTGGTGTAGTCGAAGCTTCGGTAGCAGTTGTAGTTATCCCGTAAACCGAATTTGAAACAGTGTAATAAATTTTATCTTTGTAAATATCCATATGTCCAGCACCGTCTAAAGCTTCAGGAAATGCAATTGTAGAAGTTGTTTTATCTGATAATTTCACTTTCACTATTTCGCTTCTGCTGCCAAAAGGACCTCTCAAAATATATAAAACCCCATCTTTTTCTTCCATTGTATCTGCACTAGATCCAATTATTATTGGTGTTTCAACTGTTTTTGTAGCAATATTTACAACCGATAATTTGTCAGTACTATTAGGGTCAGTAATGTATAATTTACCATTTTTTTCTATAATTCTGTTGGCTGTTGTGTTTACATTAATTTTAGATTCAAATTTATTAGTTGCCAAATCAATAACAGCAACATAATCATCTGTATTACCATCAGCATCCCATGCACCACCCCATTCAGCATAAGTATTGGCATTGGTTACATATGCTTTACCATCTTTTACCACACCATATCTTGGATTCACTAGTCCTGTATCAATTTTTGCTATTAATTTAAATGTATATCTATTAACAACATTTATAACATCTGCTCCTCCAGCGATGATGTAAGCTTTATCTCCGTCAAAAAAGATATTTTGAACAAACTTTCCTAACAAGTCGCCCGCATTTGCCGCAGTATAAGCATCCTTTGCAAAAAAACTGAAATCATTGCTCGAAAAAGATACAGTCCCTTTTCCAGATGTGTCACTTCCTTCATTTAGAATAAAAAATCCATTTTCATAATTCCCTTTTGGATCGTTGTTGTTGTTGTTATTATCATTATCATCGTCATTTGAACACGAGGCAAACAAGGAGATACCAAACGCTATTAAAAGTAATTTACTAATCTTCATAATATTAAAATTTTAAGGTTAAATACATATTGAAATTTCGACCCGGCATAGGTCTGTTTTCCAGACTTTCATAGTTTTCGTTGAAAACATTCAAAACCTGAAAGCCCAGTTTAAAAGAATCTAAGAATTTAAAATCATAGTCGATTCCAAGATTGGAAACCGTGTAATCGTTTATGATTTGGTCCGGATTATTATCGGAACTTGTATAAACAAAACCATTGTACATAAACTGATAGTAAGTGCTAATTCTATTTCGGGAATATGAAACCGAAGCCGTTACTTTATCAAAAGGAACAAAGAAAAGCTGGTTTCCTGATTCGTCATCTTCAGATATTGTATGAGCGTAGGAAGCATTTACACCAAAACTATTTTTGCCAAATTGTTTCTTCCAGCTCAATAAAGTTTCAGCTCCATAGCTGTTTACATTGTCTTGATTTTGCGGAGTCCAGATGCCATTTTTACCAGGAACCCATTGCAGTAAATCTTTAATTTTTATATAATAGAAAGTCTGCGTAAGCGAAATGTTTTTGAAAGTAAACACGTTTCCAATCTCCGCCTGATAGGAACTCTCAGGTTTTAAATCAGGATTCCCCCCAGGTTCCCAATACAAATCATTAAAAGTTGGTATCCTGAAATTACGGGACAAATTCAATTTCAAATTGTATAGTTTACTAAACTGATACGAAGATCCTAAAGAGAACAAAACAGGTGATTCGTAATTGTTTGTGAATTCTTTTCGAATACCAAATTCATTTTTCCAATGCTCAAAAAAGTCTTGTTTTACCAATAATGAAGCCGAACTAATTTCGCGTACGTGATTGCCAAAACCTGTTCCATAACCATTGGTTCTGTTGTAATCTAAAATTCCGTTTAGCTGGGTAGATTTAAATAATGCATATCCAAAATCAGCTTTAGCAATCAGGCTTTCTGTTTTTCCGTAAGTATAGTTATTAGTTGAATTATCAGCAAAATATTGATAATTTTCAAAAATGTAAGCGGTTTTTAAATTCGTGCTGAACCTGCCAAAATTCCCGTCATATTCCAATAAATTTCGGTTAAAGCCATTAACGTATTTACTTTTCATCTCCGTTTCCGTAACCAAAGAAGTATTTCTGTCAGTGTTGGACGTTTGGCTGTATAGTTTAAGAATATTTCTATCATTAAGCTTATACCCCAAATTAGCACTCACGGTAATCACATCATATTGACCATTTTGATTCCAGCGCTGTTCGCCTTTCCAAGTGTATTTGTTCAGGTATTTATAATCATTAGTCGAACTGTTTTTTGAAAATCCAATTTGGGCACTCCATTTTTCATTGGAAATATTGGTTTTATAATTAATTCCAATCGTATTAAAACTGCCATAATCCAGTTTTAAATTAGTGTCAAATCGTTTATAAAACCCAAAATCATTATTCAAATGAACCGTCCCGCCTATTGCTCCGCTACCGTAAAGTATACTCCCACCACCAGCTTTTACACTAATTGAATTATAGTCAGAACCTGAAACTGTGTTAAAATCAGTGCTCCCATTCATTTGTGAATTAATATTGATTCCGTTCCAAATTACAGCAGTCTGCGAAGAAGTCGTTCCTCGAAAAGAAACCGTCGAAAGCATTCCGCGTCCGTATTCCTTAAAATAAAGTGTAGAATTGAAGTTTAACAAATCAGTCAGTAAAGCTTCATTTTTATTGATAATGGAATCATTGAGCTTTAAAACCGACTGTGAATTGGAGTATTTTTTAAAATTTTTATCGGAAACAACAACCTCCTTTAACTTGTTTACAGAGTCATTCTGTGCCGAAATCAATTGGCACATTAAAACAAAAAAGGCAAATAGTAGTTTTCTTAAAGTCATAATTTCTGAACCTTTTTTCCCGAAAGTTCGATATTCGTTAAGAAAAAAGGCAGGTCTCCTGGCTTGCGTCTTGTTGTTTGCCTTCCCATCCCGATTTCGGGGCAGTGGCTTAGTAGATTACAACAAGCTTGATAGCTTACAGTTGCGGGAACAGCTTAGGTTTCGAACCTAATTCCCTTTTAATGTGTTTCCAAAAATTCAAAAACACAACCTTAATTCGGATGCAAATATAACTGAAATGAATTCACAAATCCTAAAATTATATTCTTAAAATTTGTTCTGAACAATCAAAACCTCTCTGGAATCTGAGTTTGATTATCTTTTTTTGGAGCAGAAAGATTCGGCATTTTTAGGAAAGATTGGTCCCGCTTTCCGTTACAATCTTTTTGGCTGAACTCCAGCCAAAAAGGATTTCCACTACAATCGGGGCTAAAGAGAAAAATTTGTGCTATTTTAGAAAGATTTTAAAATCCTCGTTGAATTCAAAATTTCAATTTTCACAACAGCTCCAAAATCCAGCTTAGATTTAAAAGCTTCTAACAAAGGAAGATTATTTATTTTACACAAAATACTTCGAATAACTCCCGCATGTGCGACAATAATTAATGGTTTTTCAGATCCTTTTGCAATTTCATTTTCTAAAAAATCTAAAACTCTTTTATTCAAATCAACAAAAGATTCACCATTGGGAACCCGAACATTTACAAAATCCTCCATCCACGGATTTAAAACTTCCTGCGGAATATCATTCCAACTTTGCAATTCCCAATCACCAAAATGCATTTCCATCAATCTTGAATCTTCAATAATGGAATTAGCCTTAATATTTTCCTGAATATGTTTGGCCAAAACAACACAACGTTGCAACGGACTGGAATACAAAACCGCCTCCTGTGGCAATTGACTCAAAATAGTTTGAAAAACAAGATCGTAAGGTTCTCTAATTTCTACATCACTCTGACCGTAGCAGATTCCTTTTTCGCAAACTGTCTCGGTATGACGAACTAAATAAACTTCCATATCGCAATAATTGACAGATAAAAAATCACCTCACAAACCTGTTGCGTTGCACCCAAACAATCTCCCGTATAACCGTCAATCCATTTCTGAAAATAACGAGCCAGAAAAAATCTAGCTATAAAAACAGGTACTAAAGCCAACAATAACTGCCATTGAAAAAATGACAAAACCACAAGTGGCAACAATCCGAAAAACAAAGCACCTGTAACTTCTTTCCAAGTGAAATTCTGAGCAATAGGTTTGCTTTTGCTCGAAGCATCTTCCCTAGAATATTGATGGGTAAAGACAATTGAAATTGCAGACAAACGACTAACTGAATGTGCAGAAACAAAAAGTAGAAAAATGGTAAATTGTAAATTGTAAATTATTAATTCCGACTTCTGACTGTCATCCACCACCTGAACTAAACTCTGAAATTTTAGCAAGAACAACAAAACTACACCAATCGCTCCATAGGCTCCGATAGCGCTGTCCTTCATTATCAAAAGAATTTTCTCTTTTGTCCATCCCCCGCCAAAACCATCACATACATCAGCGAAACCGTCTTCATGAAAAGCTCCTGTAGTTAATATTCCTGCAATAACAGACAGAATTACAGCAATTTCATTGTTAAACAAAATCGCTGATAAATAATAAACCGCAAAAGAAATCACCCCGACAATCCATCCAATTAAAGGAAAATAACGAGATGCTTTATTTAAATAATCAGGATTGTGGTCGATGTTTTTAGGGCACGGAATTCGGGTGTAAAACATCAATGCCGTAAAAAATATATGTAATTGTTTTTTCATTTTTTATTTATAATTCTGTAGAGAGGCATTGCAGTGCCTCTCTACGTTGCGTATTTCAACAAATTTACGAACGACTAACACCTGCCGATTCAAAACTAGCCATTTCATTTAAAAAACAAACAGCAGATTGTATAATCGGAAACGCCACTGCACAACCCGTTCCTTCTCCCAATCGTAAATCCAATTGCAATAATGGCTGAACATCTAAATAATTCAATATTTTTTGATGTCCTTTCTCTGCGGATGAATGGCAGAATATTGCATTTTCTTTTACTGACGGATTCTTTTTATAGGCAATTAAAAAAGCAACCGTGCAAATAAACCCATCTACTAGAATAAGCATATTATTTTCTTTGGCTTGAAGCATTCCACCTGCCATTTGCAGAATTTCAAATCCACCGAAATAAGCTAATTTACTTTCTAAATCATTTGAGCCATTATAATTTTCAATAGCTTTTTTCAGAATATTTTGCTTCTGAATTAATTTTTCATCAATAACTCCTGTTCCTTGGCCAACGCAATCTTCGATTGGTAATTCCAAAAGAATACTCATCAAAACTGAGGCTGTAGAAGTGTTACCAATTCCCATTTCGCCAAGACCAATACAGTTGCAACCCATTTCAAAAATGGAATTCACGATTCCCTTTCCTTTAGTAAAACATAAATCCAATTCGGATTTACTCATCGCCGAAGTATGTAAAAAAGATTGTGTTCCCTTCGCTATTTTCGCTGAAACTAAATTCGTATTCGTTGGAAAATCATAATTTACCCCAGCATCTACTATGGTTAAGCTAATATTATTTTGTCTGCAAAACACATTGATTCCTGCTCCGCCTTCGAGAAAATTAGTAACCATTTGTCGGGTAACATCTTGCGGATAGGCGCTTACGCCATGATTAGCAATTCCGTGGTCACCTGCAAAAACTGCTATGTGCGGTTTTATTATTTTGGGTTCTAATGTCTGGAAAACTGTTCCTATTTGCTTTGCCAAAATTTCCAAAACTCCGAGTGAACCTGTTGGTTTGGTTTTATTGTCTATTTTTTGTTGAAGTGCTTCAACTAATGTGGAATCATCAAAGTAAGATTGCTTCATTCCTCGCAATGACTCTGTAGTCGATACTGGAGTGGAAACTAAAATCTCTTCAACAAAAGGCTTTTCAGCTTTTTGTTTCCAATTCAATTGTTGAAGCATTGGTTGATTGCCATAATCGGTGGCAGGTTTACCTACGCAGAAATAGCCCAAAGGTTCAATATTTTCGGGTAATCCTAAAAGTTGTTTGAATTGGTAATAATTCAGAATTGAAACCCAACCCATTGAATAACCTTGTTCTGTTAATGACAGCCAAATATTTTGTGATGCACTAACTGCACTAAATTTTATCGCTTCATTGCTTCCGACTGTTCCAATTGTAAATGTATTCAAAACCGAACGGTCATAACAAATCACCAATCCAAGCGGTGTTTCCTCAATCGCTTCGAGTTTTAAGCCTTGGTATTGTTTTTTCTGCAACTCATCATCGGTTAAATTACAAGCTTTCTGATCGTAGTCCAAAAACAGTTTTTTTATCTCTTTTTTGATTGTATCCGATTTTATAAGATAATATCTTGTAGCATCGGTCAAACCTACTGAAGGAGCGTGATGTCCTGCCTGCAATGCTCTTTGGATCACTTCATCTGGCACTTCGTCTTGCGTAAAATGTCGAGTGTCACGGCGGGATTTTATGATTTCATCTAATGTCATTATGTGCAGTGTGTTTGCGTTAGGGATGGAAACGACATCCTATTGTGGCGGGGTTCGCCACAATAGATATAGCGAACAGCCCGACCCTTGTGGTAACGCCCAAATTTACAAAATCTATCCTTTAATTTTTACAGGAATTCCCGAAACCATTAGTACAACTGTATCGGCTTTTTGGGCGATGTATTGATTCATCCATCCTTGAAGTTCTACAAATTTCCTACCAATGTGCGTTTCTGCGTGGACTCCCATTCCGATTTCGTTAGTTACAATAATGATTGTTGCATCTTCTTGTTGTGCGATAGCGTCCAATTCAGTTTTGGCTTGTTCCAAACTTAAAGTAACGTCATTTTTCGTATCCACAAAAAAATTCGTCAGCCAAAGCGTCACACAATCGACAACGGCCACTTTGCCTGAGAAATCAATTTGGCTCAAATGTTTTTCTTCTTCAATGTTTATCCATCTTTCATCACGCCCCTTTTGATGACGATCGACACGTTTTTGAAAATCGTCGTCCCATTTTCTGGCTGTGGCAACATACAATGGTTTTTCGGCTAACTCTTTGGCTAAATTTTCGGCATAACTGCTTTTTCCGGAGCGTTCCCCTCCCGTTATTAAGTATATCATTAGTTAATTATTGATGATTAATTGTTAATGGTTAATGTTGAAGCCTATTTTGAAACTAATTGATTTTTGGAAGTTTTAAGAATGCTTGTGATTAATTTTAGAATTGTAATTGCATCATTGTAAATAGTTTCAAATTCTTTTTCATTTAAATAATCAGTTGCTTTTAGCAATTCCAACCAATAAACTACTTCGTTGGCTTCTTTCTGCGCAATTGCAAATTTATGAATGAAATCACTTTTGCTTTCGGCGTGTTCTGCTTCTCTAATCATTGCACCAATACTTGTTCCTGATCTTAGAAGCTGTTTTGAAAGTATAAATTCCTTTTTATTACTGCTCAAATATTGATAAAGTTTGACAATTCTAATTGCAAAATCAAAGCTTTTGTCTTTAACAATGTTATCCTTCATAATTAACCACTAACAATTTATAATTAACCATTTAATACGGGCAATGCGTGCAATCGCTTTTGCAACAATAACCTCTTTTTAAATGAAACCAAGGCTTGAAAACATAGTTTCTGTCTTCAAAATAATAATCAATTCCTTCTATAATATGTGTTGTTTCTGGTAATAATGAAGCTTTGTTTCCTATTGCGGTTTCGGGAGTTATGGTTGCCACAAACTCGTCTATTTTATTGGAACAGGCGGTTTTGAAACAACTTGGACAAAGACAATCGGCAATATCAAACGGATCAAAAATAGGCGGAAAATCATTGCACCAACACGCTTCGCCTTGGGGAGTATCCCCACAATTAAAAGCCTTTTGGCAGGTAGAACAATGCTTCACTTTTATAATATTCATTTTGTAAAGATAACGTTTGTCTTATTTTTTACTGTAAAAATTAAAGAAGAAATTTATAATTTACTATACCTTTGTTGCTATCGAAAAAAATAATATATGCGATTTTCATTCTACAAAGTTCTTTTAATCTGTGTTCTTTTTTCATTTATTGGATGTAAAAAAAATGAAACAAAAGAGGTTATAAATGCTGTTAACACTACAAATAGCATTCAATATTCCAAAAGTTTAGCCATTCACAAACACAACGGCTATAGTGTAGTTACAGTTTCAAATCCTTGGCCGGATGCGGTTAAAAATTTCGTTTATGTCCTAAAAGAAAAAAACGGAATTGTTCCAGACAGCTTGCAAAAATATACTCAAATTAATGTTCCTTTGAAATCCATTGTCGTGACTTCGACTACCAATATCCCATTTTTGGAAATGTTGGGCGTTGAAAAATCATTGGTTGGTTTCCCGCATACCGATTATGTTTCATCCGAAAAAACAAGAGCCTTAATTGATGTCGGTTCTGTTAAAAATGTGGGGCAGAACGAAAAACTCAATATCGAACAACTTATCGAATTATCGCCGGAACTTATTGTCACTTTTGGCATTGACAATAATAATCCGAGCATTGAAAATTTACAAAAAAGCGGTTTAAAAGTTTTAATCCAAGCCGACTGGATGGAGCAATCTCCTCTTGGAAAAGCTGAATGGTTAAAACTTTATGGCGTTTTATTTGGTAAAGAAAAAGAAGCCAATCAATTATTTGACAATATTGTAAAAGAATACAACAATGCTTTGGCTTTGGTTGCCAATAAAAAACCAACTTCGACTGTTTTGTATGGTTCAATGTATCAAGATCAATGGTATGTAGCCCGCGGAAGCAGTTGGGTTGCCCAATTTATGAAAGATGCCAAAGCGGATTATTTTTGGAAAAATCTTGAAGGCACGGGAAGTCTTGGACTGTCATTTGAAAACATTTTGGACAAAGCCAAAACGGCCAATTTTTGGATTGCAACTGGCTCTTTCAAATCATTGTCGGAACTGGAAAAAGCTAACCCACATTACAGTCAATTTGATGCTTTTATTAATAAAAATATTTACACATTTGAAGCAAAAATGGGAGCTACTGGTGGTACAATTTTCTACGAATTATCCCCTGCCCGGCCTGATTTGGTATTGAAAGATTACATCAAAATTTTTCATCCGGAATTGCTTCCTGATTATACTTTTACTTTTGCACAAAAACTGAATTAAATATTACTCGACAGACCTAACAGGTTTTAAAAACCTGTTAGATCTCAGCAAACAAAATAGAATTGAACAATCCAAAACGAAATACGATCTTATTCTCATTCCTTTTTTTAGGGCTGATTATTCTGTTTTTTGTAAACATCAGTTTGGGGTCGATTACTATTCCTTTCAAAGAAGTTTATACTAGTTTGACAGGAGGACAATCGAGTAAATCAACTTGGGAATACATTATTATCAACTATCGTTTACCAAAAGCGATTACGGCAGTTTTGGTCGGAATGGGACTTTCGATAAGCGGATTATTGATGCAAACTTTATTTCGAAATCCGCTTGCTGGACCTTATGTTTTAGGACTTAGTTCTGGGGCGAGTTTAGGGGTTGCTTTTGTGATTTTGGGAGCGAGTGTAGTTCCTTCGTTTTTGAGTGGCGTTTTATTATCTCCCTATGGAATTGTTTTGGCTTCAACTTTAGGAAGTACCTCTGTTTTGTTGCTGGTTTTATTGGTTTCGCAACGCTTGAGAGATACGATGGCTATCCTGATTGTCGGGCTGATGTTTGGCAGTTTTACTAGTGCAGTTGTTGGGGTTCTTACTTATTTTAGTTCAGCTGAACAATTGCAAAAATTCACTTTTTGGTCAATGGGAAATCTTGGCAATTTATCTTGGACTTCCATTCTTATTTTGACGATTTGTGTGTTACTAGGATTATTTCTGAGCTTACTCAGTATAAAACCATTGAATGCTTTACTGCTTGGCGAAAACTACGCTAAGAGTATGGGATTGAATTTCAACAAAGCGCGACTTATCATCATATTAGCCACCAGCATTTTGGCGGGAAGTATTACTGCCTATGCAGGTCCAATTGCTTTTGTGGGATTAGCAGTTCCTCATATTGCCAAATTAGTTTTTCAGACGAGTAACCATACTGTTTTATTTTGGAGTACATTGCTTTTTGGAGCGGGAATTATGTTGATTTGTGATGTTGTCTCCCAAATGCCGGGAATGGAAATTACGTTGCCTATTAATGCGATTACTTCGATATTGGGTGCTCCAATTGTCATTTGGTTGTTGATTCGAAAGCGGAATTTTAAATAGGATTTAACCGCAAAGTGCACAAAGAATTACGCAAAGTTCGCAAAGTTTTGGGCTGAAAAAATTAAAATAAAGTATGTCAAACAATATCCTTATTACGCAAAATCTAAGTATTGGATACACTTCCAAAAAAGAAACTGTGACTATAGCCGAAAACCTCAACTTGAATTTACAAGCTGGGAAACTAATTGCTTTGATTGGGGCAAACGGTATTGGAAAATCTACTTTATTGCGCACAATTACCGGAATTCAAAAACCTCTGTTGGGAACTGTTTTATTGAATGATAAAAAAATTTCCAGTTACGAACCATTGGAACTTGCCCAAAATTTAAGCATGGTTTTGACCGAAAAATTACCTCCAAGTAATTTAACTGTTTTTGAATTGGCGGCTTTGGGGCGTCAGCCTTACACAAATTGGATTGGGACGTTATCAGATGCTGATATTCAAATTGTTCAGGAAGCCATTGAGCTGACACAAATTGGTCATTTGTCACAAAAAAAATATTACGAAATAAGCGATGGTCAACTGCAAAAAGTTTTGATTGCAAGAGCATTGACACAAGACACTCCACTAATTATTCTGGATGAACCCACAACCCATCTAGATTTACTTCACAAAGTTTCGTTACTTAAACTCTTAAAAAAACTATCACACGAAACCGGAAAATGTATTTTATTTTCGACTCACGATATTGATATGGCTATTCAATTATGCGACGAAATGATAATTATGACTCCCGAAATGGTGGTTCAGGACGAACCTTGTAATTTGATATCAAAAGGGATTTTCGACACTATATTTAAGGATGAAAGTCTTTTTTTTGATAAGGAAAAAGGGAAATTTACTTTCAAAAATCTATAATAAGTTCTCTATCTTTGTAAGAGTCGTAAACTATTAAAGATGAAATACTTATTTAAAATAATTTTGTTTTTTTGGATAACCATAAGTTTGGCACAACCAAAATTAGAAATGACTCCAAAAGGTTTTGCTCCTCTTGAAATAGAAACACCCAACCGACCGATCAATAAATTATTAGAGCTGTCTAAAGATTGGGCACCTTATTACAATCAAGATGGTTATGATGTTTTTGATGTTACTGAAAATTCCTTAACAATTGAAGCTCGTTGTAAAAATGCTTATTCCTATTGGAATATAGGTGTAAAATATAATTTTGATATCAAATATAGTCTTAAAATTGTATTTGGTAAAAACCAGAAATATACGCTGACATTTATTGTAGAAGAAATTTATACCGATAGGGTTCCCTTGAAATCTACAGTGGCAGATTTTTTTACACCTGGAGGCAAACTAAAAGAAGATTTCAAAGATGTAAAACCTTCATTGGAAAGAACCGTAAATAAAATTGTAAAATCTTATATTAATTACATAGCCCAACAGTCCGCTCCATTATCCATAACGGGACAGGATACTAACAACTAACTCTGAATTCTTTTTTTAAACTCCTTTCAGTAAATTAATACTCACAGTTGCCATTTCAGAATCAGGGAATTTTTTGAAATAGTCAGGATCAGGGAATAATCCAGCCTCAAAGGCAATTTTGTGCAGTACTTCAATTTCTACAATATATTGATCCGAAAACCCATGGGTCGCATCATAAGCCGTTACAGCTGTTTTTCCAAGGTTTAATGCTGTTATTTGAGGCGCAACGGTATGCAGCTCGATTATCAGCAAGCCGAATTTATGAACATAGGGCGACCATTTTTTGAAGTGTTCCAATAAATTATCTTCCACTAAATTATTGCTTATTCGAACACCTCTGTGTGCAAATGCGCCGGTCGAACTGCTAATTCTATCTATTGAAATTTGTTTTGGCATTTCCCAAATTCGGTTGTGATCTAGAAAAGTTCTCACATTCAGCAAATCTTTTAAATCGATATTATAATTTTCTTTTAAATCATCGGCTAACAAATCCGGACGTCCAATGTCTCCCCAAATTACTTTGGCCCAAATATCGGCTTTGATTAAATTGGCACGGGTAACTTTAAGAGCGGCTTGATTATAATCGGCACCCACCAGAAACAAAGGGTATTTGTCCAGCATTTTTCCTCTCAGCGTCTGGCGGTCAATCACATCAAAAACATGTTCCAAAAAAGCACCATTTCCACAACCCATATCAAGGATTCCTTTGGGCTGTTCAGCAATAGGCAAATTGAATAATTTGATGAGAATTTCATCCACAACTTTAAAATACGTATCGTGCGCACCACCGCTTCCCCACACATTCATTTCGCGGTCAACATGAATTTCATCTTCTCCTTCGCCTACAATTCTTAAAACTGAAGGATTTCCAAAAATCAATTCGTCCATTTTTCTAAAAGTGGGTAAATACGAAACTGTAACGCCGTACGCCGAAGCTCTTTTTGCAAAAAACAATCCAGTTTCAGTAAACTGATAATTTCCATTTTTTCTGGAAAACCATCCCAAATGTGTCAAAAAATTAAGAACAGTTTTAAAATTTTCGGGTGATTTATGAAACTCTTCGGGGCTAAACGATATTTCCATAAAATATTTATGAAACATTCCGCTCATTCCCAAATGAACCGTTATTTGTCCCACTAGAAATCCCTCAATATGTATCAGGATCTGATGCTGCATTTCATTTGTTAATGCATCTTCGGAAAACGAAATCCCGTAATTATTTTGGTATTTTTCAAATATTAATTTCATTCGGTTGAAAACCTCACCTTCAAATAATTTTGGGCGTAAATCATTTGAAAATTCCAACAGCTCCACAACATCTTTATACAATGGAAACAATGAAAAAGCAATTTCACTTTTTTCATTAATGCGAAATGCAATCAGATCAGTTTTAGTGTTGATATAATAATCGAGAAAACCTTGTGAAGCCAAAACACGTAAAGCCACATTTAAATAACCTTCACTGGTTTTGAACTTTGAAGAAAGTTCAGAAAGACATATTTCTTTTCTTTCTAAGATATAAGCTAAGACTCCTTTTTTATGAAGAGCATAAGCAACTGGTGCCGTAACTAAGCCATCGAGGTGTTTGAAAATGGTACTTCTTAAGGAAACGTTGTCTATCATAAAAAGAGATTTTAAGATATAATGCTTATCTCAAATATATGCAATTTCATTTAAAAAAACACATTAACCCATCAATAACCACTAGACAAAAATCATTAATAAACTATAATCCAATCTGCCTTTTCGCTTCACCAACCACAAATGCAACCGAATTAGCGATATTAAAACTTCTGATTAACGGTGACATTGGAATTGTTAAATGATTTTCGAACAAAACCATAACTTCGGAACTCAAACCAACACTTTCCTTACCAAAAACAAGCCAGTCACCATCTTGGAATTCTGCATCATAAATGGATGTTGTGGCATGGGAACTCATCAGGAAAACTCTTGATTTGTCTGGAATTTGTGACGTCCACTCTTCAACATTTTGATATTCTGTGACGTCGAGGTGTACCCAATAATCGAGTCCGGAGCGTTTTAAATTTTTATCATTGATAACAAATCCAAACGGATGGATTAAGTGCAGACGGCTTTCGGTGCCTACGCACAAACGGCCAATATTTCCTGTATTATTTGGTATTTCGGGTTCTACGAGAACGATGTTTAGCATTGTGATTTAAAATTTTTGATTAACGATTTTTGATTGCAGATAGACATAAATAATTTAGATTGTTTGATTTTTGACATTGATATTGAAATCTTCCACTTCCAAAACTTCCCCTGCTTTTAAGTCATTTAAATGTACATTCCCAATTCGGACACGCACTAATCGCAGAGTTGGAAAACCAACCGCCGCAGTCATTTTTCGCACTTGGCGAAACTTCCCTTCATTGACCGTGACAGCCGCCCACGAAGTTGGTCCATGACGCTCGTCACGTATTTTCTTGCCTCTTGGTCCAAAATCAGGAATTTCGGCTATGAGTCTTGCTTCACATTTTTTTGTCTTATATTTTCCTCCATCGAAACCTATCTCCACACCTTCTTTCAATATATCAATGGCTTCCTGAGTAATGACTCCATCAACTTGAACGTAATACTCTTTATCAACTTTTTTGCTTCTAATAATTTCACTTATTAATCCGTCGGTGGTTAATAAAAGTAAACCTTCCGAATCTTCATCAAGACGGCCAATTGCCATAGTTCCTTCTGGAAAATTATGTAATTCTCCCAAGAGCTTTTTCTTGCGTTTCAATTCGTAAATAAATTGGCTTAAATATCCATAAGGTTTATGAAGAATGAAATGACGGTGGGACATACTAACTTATTTTATCTGGGCAAAGATAGATTTGTTTTAGTAAAATTTTCATCCAAATTTGTCCAGATTTCAAAAATAATTAAACCAAAAGCAATGTTAAATGATTGGAATTTAAAGCATAAAAATCGTAGTATTGATATAAGAAACAAATTGTTTTAAAAAACTAACGTTATGGAAAATAAAGATTTAGGTTCTAAAAAGATAAATAACAAACAAGAAATTAATGAAGGTTTCAGCGGGAAAAATATGTTTGGAGATACTGATTCGGACTCACCAAAACTTCAAGAAGAAATAGAAATAGATGCTCAGGGAAATGAAAAAATAGTACAAAGAGCACGAAACTCTGGCGACACTTTAAAGAATGTTACAGACGAGGACGAGAATTCAAATCGTGGTGTTACTAGTGATGCAGATTTAAAAAAAACTTTAGAAAACAGAGATAAAAATTCGGACATAACTCCTAATCGTTATCCAAACTCGCATCCAGATAATCACATAGATAGAGGAAATCAAAAATTGGATGAATAATAATTTAAATTCTTCATATAAATCACATTAATGAATGCTGGATGTTTTTTAGGAATCTCCAGCATTTTCTTTTATAAATTAGTTTTTAAAACGAAACATTCAGCCCCACATTAAACATCCACTGGAATTGATTAAAAGACTGATTCTCCAATGGATTGATGTAATAATTCATCCCCGGCTCTATAAAAAATCTGGTCTTTTTATAGAACTCATACTGCAGAGTACTGCTCAATGACGTTCCGTAAACAAATTCATTTACATTATTGTTTTCTCCTATAGAATTACCATTCAGTAAAACATCATTTGAAATTAATTTACCTACAAAGCCTCCGGTATTCATGCTTATATTGGTTTTCTTTTTACTTAAAAGAGCATAGGAAACCTCTAAAGGCATTTCAAAATATTTTAAATTTTGAGTTACATTTCCTGTTTCAAAACCTGTACTGGCTTTCGAATTTGAGGAAAATAAATAATTTTCATTATCGGAAACAAAAACTACGCTACTGCTTTTAGAAGGACTGTCCTGTACTAAAGGTGATGTCCCAGACGCAAAACTTACTAAACTGCCACGTTCATAATAACCGACTCCTTCTATTTTTTGTCCAAGTTCATTAATTTTAAACCCCGAACTAACAGCCCATTTTTTATTAAGTTTATAATTTGTTTTGATACCGTAACCATTGGACTGCTTGGAGGCCACAGTACTTCCTAAAGCTTTTTCATTATTGAAATTATCAGAACTCATAACTCCTGCAAATACTTGAAGCGACCATTTATCAATAACAGCTTCCGGCTTTGATTTCTTAGTTTTGTCTTTATCCAAATCAGCCAGTGCATTCTCCAGCTGGGCAACTTCTTTTTTTATTATAGAAAGTGAATCTTTAGTACTATTATTTTCTGCTATTGCTGTATTAGGATTGAATCCCGAAACCTCTAAATTTTGATTTGCCTGTACTGATTTAGAATTTGTATTTTTTTCAATTTCTTTATTTTGCTTCGATTCAGAAATAGCATTATTTTCAGAACTGGCTATCGTTTTGGTGTTTCCATTTGAATTACTTTTTGACGAATAATTATTTACCTCAACAACTGAAACGGCATTAGAAAAACCAAAATTTACACTGTTATTTACAACTATTACATCCGACTGTAATTTATCACTTCCTTCAGTAATTAATTGGTTATTTTTTTCTCCTTTGGAATGATTAATTTCCTTTGAATTATTGGTTTTCGGCAAAATAGTTTTGGTTGCTGCTAAATTATTATTTGTCAAAGAAATAATAGATTTATTAGTATTTAAATTTTTATTTTCAGCCTCATTTACGCTATTGGCTTTTTCTTCAAGAGATGCTTTTCCAATAGTGCTTTCATTTTTATTTGTATTATTTTTTTTGTTTTGTTCTGAGTCATTCTGAAGAACAACTTTATCAGTATTATTTTCTATAATCAATTCATGATTATTCCCGTATTTCATAGTTAAAAGAGAAAATCCCGCCACTAGACAAGCCGCAGTCCACCACCAGATAACGGGGCGTTTTTTCTTTTTCGGTTTATCTAATTCGGCTTCAATATTTGCCCATAACTCGGGTGGCGGAGGACTGGAAAAGTTCTCCAATGAAGAAAAAATAGATTTTGCTTCTTTATTTTTCATGCGTAATTATTTTTTTTGAAATCAGTCTGGTTTTTCTTTAATGCAACTAAACAGAAATCTTCTTTTATGCTGTTTTAGAATTTACGACCATCAAAATTTTTTTTTTCAAAATACTCTTGGCCCTATTTAAATTTGATTTGGATGTGCCTTCACTTATTTCAAGCAACACTGCAATTTCTTTGTGTTTCATTTTTTCGAAGACATATAAATTAAAAACCATTCGGTATTGATCTGGCAATTCCTGAATATATTCTAATAATTTTTCCTGTTCAATGGGTACCAATTCTAATTCCTCTTCGGCAGCGACATCAGTATCAAAAACATCCAAAAACAGTATATCTTTTTTCTTTTTCTTTAATGTTTCTAATAACTTATTGATAAAAATTCGCTTAATCCAGCCTTCAAAACTTCCTTCAAATTTGTATTGACCTATTTTTTGAAAGGCAATTACAAAGGCTTCCTGAAAAACATCTTTGGCATCATCCTCATTCCGCATATATTTTAAGCAAAGGCCATAAAGGACTGGAGAAAACAACTGATACAGTTTCAGCTGAGCCTCTCGGTCATTATCGACACATTTTTTAATATACTGGTCTAAGTTCTCTTTCAAGAATTTTTGGCGTTGGTTTATTATTTCTATGCTGGCTATTTGGAATTAGCCGCTTCTTGTTCGAATACTGCTTTATTATTTTTTCAAGAACAAATGATTTCCCAAATATCATTTACAAAAATAAGCTTCTCTTCGATATTATTATAAAAATTTATTTATCTATAAATCAATTATTTAAAACTAAACTTTGTTAGTAAAAATCAAATTTCACCAAACCTTGGCTTCTATTGGTTTTTCTTTGAGATACGTCTTTTTATAAAAATAGAATAACTCAGATTCAAGTAAGAATCTGAGTTATTCTGTAAAATTTATTTAAGATTTAGTTTTTAATTCAGTGATTTTATTTTTAATCACGTTTTTAAATGCAATAATTTCTGCGGTTTGATCTGCGGTATTATCATTATCCAAATATACTTTTGTAACGACACCTCCTAGGCTCCATTCAAAATAAACACCGCCTTGATCATGATCATCCGGCAATCCATAAGTTTTGGAAGTACCTTTTAGGTTTTTTATTTCAGTTGGAACTTTCGCAAGAAAACCTGCATAATCATCTTTAAAAATTAGTGCTTTATAATCTGTCTGATTGAACTGAACAGGAAAATTACTTACTTTCGGGTATTGAAGTACTTTGTAGTTTTCAATTTTATAAAACTGATAACATGATGCCCCTGTACATTCTTTAAAATAAGTACCAACAATTGCATAATCAACAACCTTATTTACTTTTGAAAACAAAAGAGGCTTGGTAGATTTTGGAAGAATTACATAATCTGCAGGGTATGTAGTAGTTGGAGTTTCTCCAACTGCACCAGATGTTTTTTCAGAATATTGAATCAAAATCTGGCAGTCATCCTCAATTACAGATACTATCTTTATATCATAACCAGTTGTAGGTTTTGGTCCGGCCAAAAGTCCCAATATTCTTTTTTGTGTAAAATCCGGTAATGGAACAGCTGCACAAGCGGCAAATTTCTGCTGCATTTCTTCCGTTGAATTTATAGTTATATAAATAGCCTTCGTAGGATTTTCTTTTAACTGCCCGCAGTAATTAAAACTTTCAAAGGCAACATTTCTAACACTACCACAATTTTGTGGTTCCCCGCTTTCTATAGGATCTGAGCAGGAATAAAGACTTAGAGCCACTAACATGATTGAAATCAACTTTTTCATATTTTTTCTTTTTTTAATAATTTATTATACTAGTAAGATGACACTAGTTTAAAAAGGTTGCGTGATGAAAAATAAAAATGTTGATTTAGCATCAGATTTTTAATAATTCGTGAAATTTCATTTTTTAAAATTAAGCACTACGTATTAATGCGTACTTTTGTCTTTTTAAAAAAAAGACATTTATGTTAACAATCCTTCCGTCATTATTGGTTTTTATTATTGCGCTTGCAATAGGTATTTTCATTGGCAAACTAATCTTTTCTGCTAGATTTCAGTCAGAAAGAGTAAGTCTGGAAGAGAAACTAATTGCTGTAAATTCACAATTAATCCAGCAGAAAGAACAATTTTTATTGGATAAAAATGCTTTCGAAAAACAATTGGAAGCATCCAATGCTGAAAAAGAAAATATCCGAAATGAGAAAGACAGTTTAGCCATTCAGCTTTCTAAAAAAGAAGTTGATTTTGAAAATCTATGGGAACGCAATAAAGAGCAAAAAGACGAAGTTGAAAAACTACAGGAGAAATTCACCAAAGAATTTGAAAATCTTGCCAATAAAATATTAGAAGAAAAATCGAATAAGTTTACTGAGCAAAACAAAGAAAACATGAAAAACATCCTGACGCCGCTACAGGATAAAATTCATTTATTTGAAAAGAAAGTAGAAGATACTCATAAAGAAAGTATTGATTACCATGCCGCTTTACGCCAGCAGATATTAGGCCTAAGCGAAATGAATGCACAGATGAGCAAAGAAACCCTGAATTTGACTAAAGCCCTAAAAGGCGACAGTAAAATGCAGGGAAACTGGGGCGAACTGGTACTGGAGCGGGTTCTGGAAAAATCAGGACTGGAAAAAGACAGGGAATATCATGTACAGCAATCACACGTTAATGAAGAAGGCCAGCGAGTTTTCCCGGACGTTGTCATCAATCTTCCTGATGGTAAAAAAATGATCGTCGATTCTAAAGTTTCCTTAACTGCTTATGAAAAATTTATCAACGAAGAAGATGAAATTTTAAAGAAAACCTATCTAAGAGAACATGTCAATTCGATTAAAAGCCACGTGGACCAATTGGGATCCAAAAACTATCACGATTTATACCAGATAGAAAGTCCCGATTTCGTATTGCTTTTCATTCCGATGGAACCTGCTTTTGCATTGGCGCTTAACGAAGATACTGCTCTGTATAATAAAGCTTTTGAAAAAAACATCGTCATCGTCACTCCTTCTACCCTATTGGCCACTTTACGTACCATAGACAGTATGTGGGCAAACCAAAAACAGCAGGAAAATGCTTTTGAAATAGCGCGCCAAGCGGGCGCTTTATATGATAAATTTGAAGGTTTTGTTGCCGATTTAATCAAAATTGGAAAGAAAATTGAAGAAAGTAAGGTAGAATATCAAGGAGCTATGAATAAACTTGTAGAAGGAAAAGGAAACTTGATTACCAGTGTCGAAAAACTTAAAAAAATGGGAGCCAAAGCTAAAAAAGCACTTCCTGACAGCATATTAAAAAGAGCCGAAACTGATGAAAGTTCGCTTTTAAACTAAATCATTAAAAAACTAAACCTCTGCACAGCGAACAAAACCAATAACTTTAACCAATACAATTAAAGACAGCTTTGTCTTTTCACCAAAAATAAATCTATGGACAAAATTTTCAAAACAGTTGCTTCATCACATGTCAGTATTTCAGTATTGATGCTGCCTTCACATACCAATTTTAGCGGAAAAATTCACGGAGGTTATATCCTATCGCTTTTAGATCAAATCGCTTTTGCCTGCGGTTCCAAATTTTCAGGAAATTATTGTGTAACGGCTTCGGTAGATACTGTAAACTTTTTAAAACCTATTGAAGTAGGTGAACTTGTGACAATGAAAGCCTCTGTAAATTATGTTGGAAAAAGTTCTATGGTTGTAGGAATCCGAGTAGAAGCCGAAAATATTCAAACCGGTTATAAAAAACATTGTAATTCCTCTTACTTCACGATGGTTGCCAAAGATAATGAAGGCAACAGCGTACCTGTGCCTGGTTTAATTCTTTCCAATTTTGAAGATGTAAAACGTTTTTGCAATTCATTAAAACAAATTGCGCTAAAAAAAGAACGTGATCATCATCAAGAAGTTTTTAATTATACTTCAAAAGAAACTTTAGAGGGTTTAAAAAAGTACAATATCCAGATTAATCTAGATTAAATTCTAATAGAAAAAACAGTCTTTTCTCAAGATTTTATATATCATTTACAAAAGCCAATATAGAAGAATAAACTTTTATATTGGCTTTATTTTTGGCGCAATTTTATGACTGTTATCATAAATATGTCGTAACTTTAAGTACAACCTTTAATAGACAAGATCATGAAAAATTTTACTCTATTAGTTCTGCTTTTTGTTCTTTATCCCATTAATGCACAAAATAAATTCAGCACATCAAAATGTGTTATTTTCTTTGAAGCATCCGTACCGCTGTTTGAGGCTGTTGAGGCCAAAAATAATGATGTGAACTGTACCCTGTTACCCAATAAAAGTGAAATAACTTTTACAGCCGTTATCAAAAAATTCAAATTTAAAAGAGATTTGATGCAGGAGCACTTCAATACCAATTACATGGAAAGCGACCGCTATTCTAAAGCTACTTTTAAAGGAATCATCGAAAAATTTGACTTAAAGCTAATCACCGAGGAAGAGAAAGATTTTTTTATAAAGGGAAAAATAACGATTCATGGAGAATCACGTATGATAACTGTTCTTGCAAAAATTAAAAAGGCGGGAAACGGAATCCTCATAAACTCCAATTTCACGCTTAACACTGATGATTTCAATATTGAAATCCCAAATATTGTAATTGCCAAGATTTCAAAAAAAGTAAATACCCAGATTGTCTGCGTTTTGAACTAGTGCTATTTTATACAGTTTTTAATTGCCTTTGGAAGATTTTTAAATTGAAATCTAAATCCTAATTTTTTTATTTTATCAGAAGAAACTCTTCTTCCTGTCAAAAGCAGCGTTGCTCTTTCGCCAAGGACTAATTGGATTAAGAAAGCTGGTACTTTGGGTAGCCAAATTGAAAAACCATACGAATTAGCTAATTCTTTAGAGAAAATTAAATTGGTGGTACTATCATTAATAGTAGCATTATATGGGCCTGTCATTTTTCCATTTTCTATAGCTTCAATATACATCATGCACAAATCATGCACATGAACCCAAGGCATATACTGCTTTCCTGAACCTAATGCGCTACCCAGACCTTTTTTAAAGATTGGGTTTAGTTTTTTTAATATTCCTTCATTTTTCCCCAAGACCAAGCCCGTTCGAATCTTTACAGTGCGAATACCTAAGCCTACCATCAAATCGGCTGCATTTTCCCAATCCTGGCAAACAGTTCCCACAAAATCATCTGCAGGCAAAGTATTTTCGGTACAGATACCTTCTCCATTGACCGCTCCATAATACCCAATCCCCGAAGCCGAAACAAAAGCATCGACTCTTTTGTTCAGTTTTTTTAAAGTATCATAAATCAATTGTGCAGATTGTATTCTACTATCCCGAATGGCTGCTTTTCTTTTAGAAGTCCATCTTTCTTCGGCTATATTTTCGCCAGCCAAATGGATAATATAATCGGCATTATAAACCGCCGATTCATCAATATTTTGTGCAGTTACGTCCCAAGTATAATAAGAAACCTTATCTGTGTTTGGTCTGCGGTCTCTCGTAAGTATAGAAACTGTATAATCTCTTTCCAATAATTTTTTAGTCAGATACCTTCCTATAAAGCCGGTACCTCCTGTAATTAAAACATTTTTTTGCATAATTTTAAAAAAATTTGAGGAAGTCAATTATCACAGATACAAATATAAGCCAATGCTTTTTTTAACAGTATTAATAAGAAGTTAAACGTAAGCGAATTATACACAAATAATACTTAAAATATACTATGTAAATCTATCACTTTAAAATTCCAGCTTTGTAAACTGCTATAGCTCTGTCTCTGGCAAATGCATGGTCGACCATTGGCTCACCGTAACCCAAATCGAATTCTGGAATCCACTGGCGAATGTAAATTCCTTTTTCATCAAACTTTTTGAGCTGGATATCGGGATTAAAAACCCTGAAATAAGGCGCTGCATCACAACCCGTTCCGGCGGCCCATTGCCAGTTGCCCACATTGGCTGACAAATCATAGTCAAGTAATTTTTCGGCAAAATAAGCTTCGCCCCACTGCCAGCTGATAAGCAGATGCTTGCATAAAAAACTCGCTGTCACCATACGCACTCTATTGTGCATATATCCAGTTTCATTAAGCTGGCGCATACCTGCATCGACCATCGGATATCCTGTAGTTCCTGTACACCAGCGCTTGAAATCTTCTTCATTATTACGCCACTGAATGCCATCATAAGCCGATTTGAAATTATGAGTAACCACTTTTGGAAAACTAAATAAGATTTGCATAAAGAATTCCCGCCAAATCAATTCACTAAGAAAAACATCATTTTTACGAACTGCCCAATTGACTAACTTTCGGATACTGACGGTTCCAAAACGCAAATGCGGCGACAAATATGAAGTGCTGTCCGCTGCAGGAAAATCCCGTGTTTGATGATAATTTGTAATTTGTGTGAGATTATGAGGCAAGACTTTTATACTATTTGCTTCGAAACCTATTTGCTGTAAAGTGGGGAAATCGAAATTACTTTTGCAGAAATTAAATAAGTAATTAAGAGTTATATACTCTTGAAGCGGTGCCATCGCTTTGTATTTTTCCAGCCATTTGTTTTTGTACGGCGTATAAATCGTATAAGGTAATCCATCTGATTTTGTAATTTCAAGTTCTTCGAAGATCACTTGATCCTTGAAAGAAAAAAAAGAAGCATTGTTATCTTTTGCTAATGTTTCAATTACCGAATCTCTCTTTATGGCATATGGCTCATAATCTTTATTTAAAAAAACTGCTGAAATAGTATATTCCTCAAAGAGTGTTTTCCAAACCTCAGCTGTTCTTCCTTTTTTTATTAAAAGAGAACATCCAATTGCGTTTATTTTTGCATTTATTTTTTGGAGTGACTCGTGTATAAAACCAACACGTGCGTCATTTTTTGGCAGACTATTCAAAATATCCGTGTCAAAAATAAATAACGGAATTACAGGACGTTCAGACTGTAAAGCATGATACAGCGCTACATTATCTTCTAGACGTAAATCGCGCCTGAACCAAAAAATTACTACTTCTTGTTTTATCATTATTTTTAATTGAAAGATTGGTGCCTAATGATACTTAACAGATCTTGAAAACCTGTTAGGATTTTGAATTAAAAAGTTCGTTAACTTTCTGAAAACGATAATCAAAAATTTCGCTGAGTTTATTCTTAACGATTAAAGCATTTACAATTCTACCCAGAAAACCAAATGGCAATGCATAATGGACAACATCGGTCATTTTTACTCCGTTTAGAGTCGCTTCAAAAAAATGTTTATGATGCCAAAAACTATACGGACCAAAACGCTGTTCATCTATAAAATAAGCTCTGTCTTTTACTTGCGTAATCTCAGTAACCCAATTTAATTTTAATCCCAAAAGAGGCGAAATTTTGTATTGAATAATCTGTCCCGCATACATCGATTGACCATCAAAATCGGTAATCTCAAATCCCATACTTTTTGGGGTTATTTTCTGCAGATTTTCGGGACTCGAGAAAAAAGCCCAGCATTCATCCAAAGTTGCGTTGATATGCTGTACACTTTCTTTTTTATACACTTTCATTTTTTGTATCCATTATTTCAATTAAAACTAAACTCATCAATAACATCGTAAAAGCATAACCTACATCTTCAATAGGTATTGTTCCCAATCGGATGCCTAAGTTTTCGTTATTATTATAAAAAACGACCGGTTCATCTATGAAACTACCGGTAAGAATTCCATTCACTATTAAAAACGGAATCAAAATGATTAAAAAAGTAATAAAATAGGTTTTTAAAATCTTTGGATATTTAAAAACCGCTATTGTTAAAACTAGAATAAACACACTAAAATTGACAAAAGTGTACCATTTATTGAAATTCAATACAATCACAGAAACAATGAAAATCATCAAAATCCAATAAACTTTTTTCACAGTGCTGTCACTCAAAGCCACGTTGGGCAAGAAATATTGAAAAGAAAAATGGATAAATAAACTAGCATACGGAATGCAGATAAAAAACAACCATTCTTCAATGGGTAAGCCAAAAAATTCTATTCCATAATGATATCTGGGATTAAAACTCCAAACGCCTATTCTGGCAAAAATAATATCCCAAGCAATAAAAAAGACAGCCGTTATCAGCAAAGCGGGAAAAATTACTTTCCAGCGATTACTGTATTTCATTCTTTTTTCGAAACTGTATAAAAACGGAATTAAGAACGAAGCTATATTTAAAAAAAGGTATAAAGACATACTATATTTTGTAATATTTAAAAGGCACAAACAGCATTCCAAAACATTCTCCGTGATGTTTCCCTAAATGTTTATGATGTACTTTATGTGCTTTCCTCAATCCTATCAAATATTTGTTTTTACTGTTTTTGAACCACTTAAAACGCTGGTGAATCAAAACATCGTGTATCATAAAATAACAAAATCCGTAGGCAGTTATTCCCAGACCTATGAAAAAGAGATAATTCATACCCTGCTCTGCTCCAAAATAAAAAAGAACAATACTCGGAATAGCAAAAATGACAAAGAAAATATCATTGCGCTCAAAAGTATGTGCGTATTTTGGCTGATGATGATCAGAATGAAAATACCACATGAATCCATGCATAACGTATTTGTGCGTGAACCAAGTGACACATTCCATGAATAAAAAAATACCTAAAAAAATCAGAAAAGAAACCATATTCTTTTTATTAAATTATTTTTCAATTGTAAATAGGATTAGATTTTTAATCCTGCAAGGTTTCCAAAATCTTGTAGGTATTGTTAATCCTATAATCCTAATACCTACAAGGTTTGAAAAAAAACCTTGCAGGAAACTATCAAACCTATTCATTTTGTACTCGATTTTTCGTTTTTCAACTTTTGATAATCTCTAAAAAGCAAAAATATTTCCTACTAGCCCCGATAGAAACGAAAATCCTCTTGTCCTGGGGTTCAGGACAAGAGATTGTAGTGGATAGCGGGACAAATCTCTCCTATAAATGCCAAATCTTTCTGCTCCAAAATAATCACACTAATTTCAGCTTATAAGATACGAAAGATTGCGCCAACAATCCTGCTTTGGAATAATTAGAAACCCTAATTCTTGCATTCCCTATTTCGTTACAAGGAGTATGCGCCAGTTTTTTGAGCAGTTTTTTGTAATAGACATAAGCTGTGTAAACACCAAATTTCGCTTCCAAAGGCAGTTTTCTAATTCCCTGATAAGCAATTCTAAAATCTTCTTCGATTTCTTCGATGATTGCTTTTTTTGAATATTCATTGAAAGATTTTAAATCAATACCGGGAAAATAATTACGGTTCAACAGTAAATTATCGTCCTTTAAATCCCGAAGGAAATTCACTTTTTGAAAAGCCGAACCCAGTCTCATTGCCTGATCTTTCAGCTGATCGTATTTGGCTTCATCTCCTTTTACAAACACTTTGAGACACATCAACCCCACCACATCGGCAGAACCGTAAATGTATTCGTTGTATTCCTCTCTGCTGTGATAATCGGATTTGATTAAATCGAGTTTCATACTCTTGAGAAATGCCTGAATCATATCGTCCGATATATTATATTCCTTGACTGTTTGCTGAAAAGAATTCAAAATCGGATTTAAACTGATACCTGATTTCATGGCTTTGTAGTATTCCGCTTCAAAATCATTGATCAAATTCTCTTTGTCATAGCCATGAAAAGAATCCACTATTTCATCGGCAAAACGCACAAATCCATACACGCTGTAAATGGCATCACGAATGCTGGGCGCCAACATATAAACCGCCATAGAAAACGAAGTGCTGTAATTCTTGGTCACCAATTTACTGCACTTAAAGGACACATCGTCAAATAATTGCTTCATAATCTATTGATTTAAAAGTTGTTTATCTATTAATTCAGAGACCAGTTTTCCAGAAATCAATGCTGGAGGAACGCCTGGACCGGGAACGGTTAACTGCCCTGTGAAATATAAATTCTTTACTTTGGAGCTTTTGAGTTTTGGTCTCAAAAAGGCTGTCTGCAAAAGCGTATTTGCCATTCCGTAAGCATTTCCTTTATATGAATTGTACTCCGAAACAAAATCATTTTTGCAAAATGACAGTTTGAATATAATATTACTTTTCACCGTTTGTTGGGTCAAAATTTCGAAACGCTCAATTATTTTATCAAAATATTCGTTGCGTAAATGTTCGGTATCTTCAATTCCAGGCGCAAGAGGAACCAGAAAAAAACCAGATTCCATTCCTTCTGGAGCGGCTGATGTGTCTGTCAGTGATGGGAAATTGGCGTAAAACAAAGGTTCCTTCGGCCATTGCGGTTCATCATAAATAGCTTTGGCATGCTCGTCAAAATCGACATCAAAGAATAAAGCATGATGCGAAATGTTTTTTAATTTTTTATTAAATCCGATATAGAATAATAAAGAAGACGGCGCAAAAACTCGGCTTTCCCAATATTTTTCAGAATAAGCACGATGTTTAATATCCAATAATGTTTCGGTGTGATGGTAATCGGCACCGCTCAAAATGATATCAGATGGAATTGTTTTCCCATTGACTTCAATGGATCGGGCTATTTTATTTTCGACATTGATTTTTTCAATATTGGCATTGGTTACAAAAGTGACTCCTAATTCTCCAGCCAGGCTTTCCATTGCCCGAACGACATCAAACATACCTGTTTTAGGATGCCAAGTTCCCAAACCAAAATCAGCATAATTCATGAAACTATAAAATGAAGGCGTATCAGATGGTTTTGCACCAAGAAACAAAACAGGAAATTCAAGTATATGAATGAGTTTTTCGTTTTTGAATTTCTTTCGGATGTCTTTACTGATATTACTGAAAAACTGACCGACTTTCTTAGCAGTTTCTACAGTTACTAATTCTAATGGAGAAACACCCGGACGATACACTAAATCTTTGATGGCGATATCATAATTGCTTTTGGCTTCACGCATAAACTCCTGTAGAATTTGTCCGCTTCCCTCTTCGATCGCTTCAAAATCAGCTGCAATTTGTGTCAGATTATCAGCTATTGCAATAAAATCATCAATTCCATAATAGACTCTATAGGCAGGTGAGAGTTTTATAAGCTCATAATAATCGGTTGTTTTTTTACCAAAATCAGCAAAAAAACGTTCAAAAACATCGGGCATCCAGTACCAGCTTGGTCCCATATCAAAAGTAAATCCTTCCGCTTTCAATTGGCGGGCTCTGCCTCCTATTAAAGCATTTTTTTCGTAAACGGTTACTTCATGACCGCTTTTAGCCAAATAACAAGCTGCAGCCATTGCCGAAAACCCAGAACCGATTATTGATATTGATTTTTTCATTTGTTTAACAAATGTACAAAAATCTTAAACAAAAAATCAAATGTTTTCTGCTAAATCAGGAATGGAATTAAAAACTTTAACATCCGCAGGAAGTAAACTAAGATTTATATACTGTGTCATCTTTCCAATAAGCCAAATCTGTGAGCCGTCACCCAAAAGCGTTTCTGCCATAGCTTTAACATAATCATCCACATATTCACGATCTGGCTGCACCGAAAAATAAGACAGAAAAACAATGGAATTAAAATGCTTCTTTAAATCTTTGAGATTAGTTAACGGCAGACTTTCACCCAAATAAATCACTTTATATCCATTGGAAACTATTTCGTAATGCAGATATACCAATCCTAATGAATGAATTTCATTAAGCGGAAGCGACAACACGTAAACCTTATCCGTTTTAATTGGCTTAACCTCTTCTGCTTTTTCAATATTTACCAATATTTTCTTTAATACCAAACAGCTTATAAAGTGTTCGTGCGCTGGAGTAATCGTATCTGTCTGCCACAACAGGCCAATCTCATCCACCAACGGAATAAATACCTGATGAAAAATTTCCTTAAAAGATTTATCTTCCATCAGCCAATTATAGGTATTAGAAAAAAGCTCCTGATCAAAATTCATCATCGCCATCTTAAAAGCGTTGACAGCATGATTTTTGGCATTTTTGTTCGAAATAATCTCAAGCGTCATTTCGACTATTTTTTCATCTGCAAAGGTTGCGATTTTAGAAATCTTATACCCATAATCATGCAGCAGGGTAATATTCAATAGTTTCTGAAGGCTTGGCAAAGAATACAAACGTATATTGGTATCAGTACGCATAGGCTGAAGAACGTTGTATCGCTTTTCCCAAATCCGGATAGTATGTGCTTTTATACCAGAAAGATTTTCAAGATCCTTGATACTGAAAACATTTTTAATATTGTTCATTTATAACTTACATTTTGTTAAACAAATATAACTATATTTTCAAAATACTTTTTTTAAAATACGATCTGATAATTTTAAATCTTTCATTTTAATTCATGATTGTATTTTTTATAACTAATTTCTTTGTTTAAGCTTAAATTTCACACCCCTAATCCCTAAATTCTCATTATATTTGTGCCTTTCGAAAAAACAACAAAAAAATGACTACTCTAAACGAATTGAATGCTATATCACCAATCGATGGTCGTTATAGAAATAAGACAGTATCTCTGGCTCCTTTTTTCTCTGAAGAAGCATTAATCAAATACCGCGTATTAATCGAAATTGAATATTTCATTGCTTTATGCGAAGTTCCTTTGCCACAATTAAAAAACGTAAACCCTAATCTTTTCGACAGTTTACGTGACATTTATAAAAACTTTTCTACCGAAGATGCTCTTTGGATTAAAGAAACCGAAAAAGTAACCAACCACGACGTAAAAGCGGTTGAGTATTTCATAAAAGATGCCTTTGAAAAACTAGGTTTGTCTGAACATAAAGAGTTTATCCACTTTGGACTTACTTCTCAGGACATTAACAATACTGCTATTCCGCTTTCAACTAAAGATGCTTTTGAGCAGGTTTATATGCCGTCATTGATTGCTGTGATTTCTAAATTAAAGGAATTGAGTCAAGAATGGGCTTCGGTTCCGCTTCTTGCACGCACGCACGGACAGCCTGCCTCTCCTACTCGTTTGGGTAAAGAAATTGCTGTTTTTGTAGAGCGTTTGGAAGAGCAGATGCGTTTGCTTTTTAACATTCCGTTTGCAGCTAAATTTGGCGGTGCTACCGGAAATTACAATGCGCACCACGTAGCATATCCGCAGATTGACTGGAAACAGTTCGGGACTAAATTTGTACAGGAAAATTTAGGTTTACACCACTCTTTTCCAACAACACAAATTGAACATTACGACCACTTTGCAGCGTTCTTTGATGCGCTGAAAAGAATCAACACTATCATTATTGATTTAGACAGAGACATTTGGACGTATGTTTCGATGGAATATTTCAAGCAGAAAATTAAAGCGGGAGAGATTGGTTCTTCTGCTATGCCACATAAAGTAAATCCGATTGATTTTGAAAACTCGGAAGGAAACTTAGGAATTGCGAACGCCATTTTCGAGCATTTATCAGCTAAATTGCCTGTGTCAAGATTGCAGCGCGATTTAACAGACAGTACTGTTCTAAGAAACATTGGTGTACCGATGGGACATACAATCATTTCTTTTGAAGCTACTTTGAAAGGTTTGAACAAATTATTACTAAACGAATCTAAATTCCACGAAGATTTGGAGAAAAACTGGGCGGTTGTTGCCGAAGCGATTCAAACAATTTTACGCAGAGAAGCCTATCCAAATCCTTATGAAGCTTTGAAAGGTTTGACAAGAACCAATGAAGCGATTACAAAAGATTCTATTCATGCCTTTATTGGAACGTTAGAGGTTTCAGATGAAATCAAAGCTGAATTACTACAAATAACGCCAAGTAATTTTATAGGAATTTAATATTATGACTGTAGGCTTTAAGCAATAAGCTTTAGGCTAATAACTAATAAGCTATCCTTTTCAGGGTAGCTTTTTTTTTGCGTGATACTTTTTTAACCGCAAGGTTCACAAAGGAAGAGCAAGGCACACAAAGTTCCTTAAAAAAATCTCGCAAAGACGCGAAGACGCAAAGAAAGACATTCTAATCTTTGCGTCTTCGCGTCTTTGCGAGAAAAATTTTAAACTTAACTCCATAACAAGAGAATCTTTGCGAACTTAGCGTAATTCTCAGTAAAACCTTGCGCTAATTTCATAATTCGAGGTTAAAATTTCAAAAGGAGCTGCCGTTAAATCCTAAAAAAAAATCTTTTTTTGTAAATTAGCCATAATCGTTTTTTACAACTACAAATTACAATCCTAGCCTATGAGTCTATTAGCCGAAACAACAGAAACTGCACACCACCTTGAACCTTTAATAACCGATCTGGGATTAATATTAATGACGGCAGGAATTGCTGTTTTAATCTTTAGAAAACTAAAACAGCCGTTAGTACTTGGTTATCTTATTGCTGGTTTTTTGGCAGGGAATCATTTCGACTTTTTTCCATCGGTAAAGGACATTAAAAGTGTTGAAGTCTGGGCAGAGATTGGAATCATATTTTTACTGTTTAGTCTGGGGCTCGAATTTAGTTTCAAAAAGCTGATGAAAGTCGGAGGCACCGCTTCTATCACTGCGGGAGTCCAGATTATAAGCATGTGCCTGGTTGGTTACAGTGTCGGTCAATGGCTTGACTGGCCCAAGATGGACAGTATCTTTCTGGGTGTAATTCTGTCGATATCTTCGACAACCATCATTCTAAAATCATTTGACGAACTAGGTGTCAAGACCCAAAGGTTTGCCGGAATCGTCATTGGTTCACTTATAGTTCAAGATATTCTTGCCATTTTAATGATGGTGTTATTATCGACAATAGCCGTAAGCAATCAGTTTTCTGGAGGTGCGCTTTTAATGTCTGTACTAAAATTGGTATTTTTCCTTGTGCTTTGGTTTTTGGGCGGTATCTTCATTATCCCAACGGTACTCAAAAAAACCAAACATCTGCTTACTGACGAAATGTTGCTTATTATTTCATTGGCACTTTGCCTAATGATGGTAATTTTGGCGGCAAATGCAGGTTTTTCGCCAGCTCTTGGTGCTTTCATTATGGGATCTATAATTGCCGAAACTACTCAGGCCGAACATATTGAACATCTTATAAAACCTGTAAAAGATTTTTTTGGCGCAGTCTTTTTTGTATCTGTCGGTATGTTAATCAATCCCGATGCTTTGTACGAGCACGCTATACCGGTAATTGTTCTCTCCATTGTCACTATTTTTGGGCAGTCCATCAGTTCGACTATTGGCGCTTTATTATCAGGACAGCCGCTCAAAGATTCCATCAGAACCGGTATGAGTTTATCCCAAATTGGGGAATTCTCGTTTATTATTGCGACTCTCGGAGTAACATTAAAGGCTACAAATACCTTTTTATATCCCATTGTAGTAGCAGTTTCGGCGGTAACCGTTTTTACGACTCCGTTTATGATTAAATATTCGCAGCCGTTTTCAGAATATCTGGCACATAAACTCCCGCGCAAATGGACAAAACGTATAGAACGTTACTCGGCCAGTACGCAGGCAATAAAAACGGTGAGCTTATGGCAGACGGTAATCAATGCCTTTTTGATTCAAGTGATTGTGCTCGTGGTAATCATTCTTGCCATTATCCTGCTTTCTTCCCGATTTATTCTCCCGCTGGTAAATGATTATCATTTAGGAAACACACTGGGAGCATTAATAATTCTGGTAATACTATCACCATTTTTATGGGCGCTTGCATTTAGGCGTGTGGCAACAGCCGAAGTAGAGCAATTAATGTACGACCGTAAATCACGCGGTCCGCTGACCATGCTTTTTTTCGTCCGCATCGTACTGTCCATTTTCTTTATAGGTTTATTGCTAAATATATTTTTCTCCCCGCAGGTCGCATTAATTGCATTGATAATTGCAGTAGTAATCTATTTGATTTTCCAAAGAAAACTGCACATACAATATCATAAAATAGAAAATCACTTCCTGACCAATTTAAACGACAGAGAAATCGCAAAAGCCAAAAGAAGCCGAAGCGATCTATCTCCTTGGGACGGACACATGGCATTTTTTGATATAGCTGCCGAATCGAATATTGCCGGCGAATCGCTGAAAGATTTACAAATTAGGGAGAATCTAGGTATTAACATCGTTTCGATAAAAAGAGGTGAAGTCATGATACATATACCGGATGCAAACGAACGTGTATTTCCCGGAGATGAAGTCTGCGTTATTGGCACCGATGCTCAAGTACAGGAGTTTAAAAAATACCTGGATCAGCACGAAATGGATGTCTCTCCCGAAGTTGTCGAACCGGATATTGTACTGCGCCAAATTGAATTGAAAAACCATGTATTTCATGGCAAGAGTATCAAAGAATCAAGGCTTCGAGAAAAAACCAAGGGCGTAATCGTTGGCATCGAGAAAAGAGGCAAGCGAACCCTAAATCCCGAATCGAATATTATTCTTGAAAAAGACGATATTTTATGGATCGTAGGAGATAAAAAACTGCTGTGGGATTTGGTTCATGATTAAATCATCAGCATTTGTATATACAGAAACACTGGCCGAAAGGCTGGTGTTTTTTTTATATCCATAAGCCATATCAGGAGCAGAACAATAGGATTTCAGAACAGCTTCCCTCCCGCTCTCCGTTTCAAATCTTATAAGCCGAACCCCGGCTTATAAGGATTTCCACTTCGATCGGGGCTAAACGACAGCCTTTTGTTTTTCTTAGAACTAATTTAAAGTAAGCTGCTGTCCAAAAAAAGTATTTATATTTTATGATAAACCGATTTTCTGTAATCAATACCCCATTTTGCTAATTCATCGATAAGAGGCAAAAGAGTTTTCCCTTGTTCAGTAATTGAATATTCAACAGTAATAGGCTTTGTGTTCATCACTGTTCTGCTTATCAAATTATTTATTTCTAAATCCTGAAGTTCTTTTGACAGCATTTTAGTGCCTATTCCGTTTATTTCCCTCAGCAGATCCATAAAACCCAATGTATTTCCTTCAATGAGTGTGCCTAAAATATGGAATTTCCATTTGCCGGACAACAAACTCATAGCATCGCTTATGGCCTGCATCCTTACCTGACAAACTCGTGTTGAATTTATTTGAGCATTCTTTTTCATCTTGTGGATTTTTATACTGCAAAATTATTCTTTTTACATGTAGTTCCCAAGAGGAAAGTACTATCAAAAAGGAAACTCATAACTAATGAACGTTTAAGGTATTTTAATTTTGCACAAATAGCAGCAATTTAAATCTTAAATGCAATGAACAAAACAACACGTGATATAATTATAAAAATGGAAGAATATGCCAGCACTGCACATTCCAAAAAATTATTCAGTTAATGATACTAAAAATACTAATGATATTAATTATGCTTGGCAACAGTGGCTGCCAGGCTCAAACCAAAGACAAAATGAAAAACAGCAATCCTTTACTATGCAACCCAGAAAGCGGTATTTGTGAAATACCTGCAGACAATACAAATACAGCAGACAGCAGTCTGATAAAGTCAGATAAAAAACCTGTGAAAATAATTTACTATACAGACCCGATTTGTTCCTCCTGCTGGGGTATTGAACCGCAGCTTCGAAAATTAAAATTAGAATATGGAAACAGTATAGATATTGAATACAGAATGGGCGGTTTACTTCCTGATTGGAATTACAATAGCGGTGGTATAAGCAAGCCCTCCGATGTTGCCCATCATTGGGACGAAGTCAGCATTTATTATGACATGCCTATTGATGGAAGCGTTTGGCTGGAAGATCCATTATCCTCGTCTTATCCGCCTTCCATTGCTTTTAAAGCTGCACAGATTCAAGATATTGAAAAAGCCGTTTTGTTTCTTCGCGAAATAAGAGAAATGGTTTTTCTTGAAAAAAAGAATATTACAAAATGGGAACATCTGGAACTAGCAGCAAAAAATGCCGGACTTGATATTGCAAAATTTAAAACTGATTATGAAGGAAAAGCAAAGGAACTTTTTGAAGAAGATTTAAAATTGGGTAAAGAACTAGGCGTAAGAGGTTTTCCGACAATGATATTTACAAACACGGCAGTAAATAAAGAATTAGTGTATGGTTCAAAACCATACAGTACATTTGAAAATGCGCTGCTTAAAGTATTTCCTTCTGCTTCCAAAACGAGTTATAACAAAACCTGGACATCTATTTTTACAAAATATAATTCATTAACAGCAAAGGAATTTTCAGAACTAACAAATACCGATCGAAATGAAAGCGAAAAACATTTAGACGAATTAGTTCTGGATAGAAAATTAGAAAAGTTTACAACAAAAAATGGAGCAATCTGGAGGTTAAAAAATACCAGCCGATAACACTAAGTCTAAATTTTGCTACTGTATGTTATAATACCGGATTAAGTAAAACTCAGATTACAGGCAAACATTCTGTCATTAGGTTTAGAAATAATCAAAATACCAATATTTGTAAGAATTTTTAAGTTAGTTGTAAGTATATCAAGGTTAGTTGAGGCAAATCTTCAGTTAGTTGACCTAAATCCGCGGTTAGTTATAGTAAAGTCACTAACATTGTTACAACTAACTGCGGATTTAGATCAACTAACAACCAATTACAGTCTTCTGACTGTAAATTGTCATCTTTTAAGGCTATACCAAAGTTTTCAGAAGATAAAATAATAGCAGATCGAGAAAAAAACTTTTATAGGATTATAATTATTATTTTTTATATTTGAAAGAAGTGTAATATGATGGGTTTATTGCGATAATCCATCTTGAATTTGGTATTGTAGCGTATATTTATCAGTTAGCGGCAATACGCACAAAATGAGAAGAATTCAACAACTTTAAAGAATCAATGAATAAAAAAATTTTTATATCTTATAGCTGGGGAAACAGTGAAGATCAAGAATGGATAGTTAACTTGGCAACAAGATTAATGAATGACACAGTAGATGTTGTATTAGACAGATGGTCGTTAAAAGATGGACACGACATTTATAGTTTTATGGAAGAAATGGTGAAATCTGAAGAAATATTTAGAGTTCTTATTATTTCAAATAAAAAATATACAGAAAAAGCAAATATAAGAGAAGGTGGAGTTGGAACTGAAACTCAAATAATCACTCCAAATATCTATTCAAAAGAAAAGCAAGAAAAATTTATTCCAGTTGTATTAGAAAGAGATGAAAATGGAGAGCCTTTCCTTCCTATTTATTTAAAAAGTAGAAAATATATTGATTTTTCTAGAGTGGAAAGTTTTGAAGATAGCTATGAAGAACTTTTAAGAAATATTCTCGAAGTTCCTTCAATACCAAAACCAAAACTTGGAACTAAACCACCTGTTTACATTACAGACAGAACGGTTAATTTATCTGAAACAAATAATAAACTAAGAACAATTGAAAATCAATTAAAAAAAAACAATTCAGTTTCTGCCAAAGAACTTAACAATTTTATAGATTTATTTTTAGAGAACTTATGGAATTTTGAACAAAAGGATACACCAAATAATTTTAATTTATATGGAGAACAATTGTTCAATAGTTTGATATCATACAAACCATTACGAGAAGATTACATAAAATTTGTTGACATTCTTTCTTCTAACGAAATTGATAACTCAGAGGAAACATTAATTGAATTTTTTGAAAATGCTCCAATATTTAATATCCCAAGAGAGGAAATTGGAAGCTGGACTGCAACAAGATTTGAAATATTTAAAATTATTTTTCACGAACTTTTCATATACACAATAGCCGTTTGTTTAAAAAACAAAAATTATGAATTGGTTGCAGATTTGTTACATTCAAAATATTACAAAAAAGACAAATATAAAAGTAAATCTGAACCGGAATCATTTGTTTTTTTATATAATTATCACGAAAATTTAGAAAATTACAGTTATCAAGTTTATAATAAAATAACTGGATTTGGAGATTATATAATTACAAATTTATCAGAAAATTTAAAAAAAGAAGATGTAATTTTAGCTGATACATTATGTTATTTCGTTAGTTATTTAGACAAGAATAGTATTTATGATACTTGGTTTCCTAATACTTATTTATACGGAGAAAGGTCTAACACAAATTTCTTTGAAAAAATAACTTCTGAAAAGCATTTTGAAAAAATAAAAAAAATATTCAATATAAAAACAAAACAAGAATTACAAGAAAAGTTGAATTCATT
Source organism: Flavobacterium aquicola (assembly GCF_003385115.1). GTDB lineage: Bacteria > Bacteroidota > Bacteroidia > Flavobacteriales > Flavobacteriaceae > Flavobacterium > Flavobacterium aquicola. The sequence continues at coordinate 69,236 of NZ_QUNI01000013.1, read as the reverse complement.
TATGAATAACTCAAAAGATAAAATTAGATATGGACGTGGTTCATTTAATTATATTCCTTTTATTCACGAACTAGTCAATCCGGAAACTATAGCTACATATAGATAGTACTACCGCTAACAGCCACTACAACGGATTTGGGCATTTGGCTTAATGAAAAGATGGTCTTGTATTTGGTATGATTTGGCAAATCAGAAAATAGGGCTTAATTTAATCCCAAACCCGCTGTAGTACCAGAACGTTGGCAGAAACCGTTTAAAATCGGAGAATAAAAGAAGCGTAAAATGGAATTAACCTCTGAATTTAGAACATTATTTATTTTAAGGAAAATCTCAGGATTTATATTTTTATTAGCTATTTGCTGTTTACTAATGAATATGGGATTCGTTAGAAATGAATGGGTAATAATATTAATTTCATTGATAATATTAGCAATATCTTTTATAATACTGAAAAACGATATTAGGAAAATCTATAAAATTAGAGTAGTTAAAAATGGAATATTGAAAATTCCCATTTTTATCAACAAAGAGAAATTAATATTATTCAGTGACATTAAAGAAGTTCGTTTAGAAAAAGTTGAAGGAATGAGCAGTGATGCTGGTGAAATAACTTTAGGATATTACGAAACTATATTAATTCTAAAAACAAATGAAAAAATATTAATCAGTCCTGACCATTTTGAAAATTATAAAGAGATTATGAAAACAATTAAACTTAATCAAAACAGCCAATATAATTAAACAAATACGGCTATCTGCCAATAACTACAACGGATTTGGGCAATTGGCTTAATAGAAAAATGGTTTTGTACTTGGGAGTCCAATTCTTTGCAGAATTACTTATGGAAATGCTTCCTTAGTCAGCATTGACAACCTAGTGGCAATTAAAATGCTGAAACACATTATTAGAAAGATCAACCTCGGTCACATCATAACAAAAAAGGTGCAAGAACTAAATCCTACACCTTTTGACTTTTAGACTTACGTCTTTAAGACTATCAGTACTTTGCTATTTAAGCACTATGCAGAAAAACTTCCGCCGGAATACTAAAATAATTCTTTAGTTTTTGCGCCATTTTCAAGGTGATGTCACGCTTGCCAGAAAGAATGGCGGAAACGTGTCCCTTGCTCCCTATTATAGGTTCCAAATCTTTGGCTTTCAACCCCATTTCCTGCATTTTGTATTTGATTACTTCCAGAGCATCCAATTCTGGCAGCTGATAATGTTTGTCATCATAATCTTTAACTAAAACCAGTAATAGATCTAATTCATCAGTTAGTGAAGTATTAGGTTCTGCATGGAATATTTCCATTAATCGCAAGGAAGCTTTATTGTAATCCTCTTCGGTTTTTAATACTTTCCAATTCATAATTATCCTTTTTTCTTGATTAAGATTGCTGTATTAAACGCAACTGTTGCAACATTTATCTTATCGTATTCTTTATGAGTCCCAAACCAAATGACATAACAGGCGGTCTGCAAAAAATTAACCGAAACAACTAACCGAAAATCATTTCCTTTGATATTGAAAACCACTCTTTCATTGTTGATTATACTTGCGTTTCCATACACCCGCTTGAGTTCATTGAAATTGCAAAAATCCTGCTTTGAAAATTCATTATACCATATCAACAATGATGTTTTTGCTATTGGATATGTTTCAGTGTAAAATAAAACGGTTTTCTTTACAAGGATTTTCATTGGACAAATTTAATTAAAAGTTCTCAATTTGCAAACTAAATTAACACAGCTAAACAACTATTTATAGTATTAAAATTAGGAATAAACTACATTTAAACAAGTAGTTAAAAAAATAAAAAAGGTGCAAGAACTAAATCCTGCACCTTTTGACTTTTAGACTTTCGCCTTTAAGATTATTTTATCTCGAATAATTTGGAGCTTCTTTTGTGATTGTTACATCATGCGGATGGCTTTCGTTGATTCCGCTGGCAGTAATACGAACAAAACGTCCTGTATTCTGTAAAGTTGCGATATCTTTGGAACCGCAGTATCCCATACCGGCACGAAGTCCGCCAACGAATTGCTGCATACTTTCGTTTAATTCTCCTTTATACGGTACACGGCCAACAATTCCTTCTGGAACCAGTTTCTTAACATCATCTTCCACATCTTGGAAATAACGGTCTTTCGATCCTTCCTGCATGGCTTCAACAGACCCCATTCCTCTGTAGGATTTGAATTTTCTTCCTTCGAAAATGATAGTTTCTCCTGGAGATTCCATTGTTCCTGCTAATAATGAACCTAGCATTACACTGTCAGCACCAGCAGCAATAGCTTTAGGAATATCCCCTGTATAACGGATACCGCCATCAGCTATTACCGGAACTCCTGTTCCTTTTATAGCTGCTGCAACTTCAAGCACTGCAGAAAATTGAGGAAATCCAACTCCTGCCACAACTCTTGTTGTACAGATAGAACCAGGTCCAATTCCTACTTTTACACCATCGGCACCATTTTCTACTAAAAACAAAGCAGCTTCCGGCGTGGCAATATTACCAACAATTACATCTAGTTCTGGAAATTTAGCTTTTACAGCTTTCAATACATCTACAACACCTTGAGTGTGTCCGTGAGCTGTATCGATAATTACAGCATCAACACCAGCATTTACTAGAGCAGTTGCTCTATCAACAGCATCAGCAGTAACTCCTAGAGCGGCAGCTACTCTCAAACGTCCAAATTTATCTTTATTAGCATTTGGTTTTTGAGTTAATTTGGTAATATCTCTAAAAGTGATTAAACCAACCAGCTCGTTTTTATCATTTATAACAGGTAATTTTTCAATTTTATGACCCTGCAGTACTACCTCAGCTTCTTCTAATGAAGTTCCTTCGGCAACAGTTACTAGGTTTTGGCTGGTCATTACCTCAACAATAGGTCTTGAACCATTTTTTTCAAAACGTAAATCTCTATTGGTAACAATCCCTTTTAAAATTTTATTTTCATCCACAATCGGAATACCGCCGATACCATATTCTCTCATTGCAGCTTTAGCATCCGAAACGGTAGAAGTCAATAATAAAGTAACTGGATCGATAATCATTCCAGACTCAGCACGTTTTACTTTACGTACTTTGGCTGCCTGCTGTTCGATAGTCATGTTTTTATGCAAAACACCAATTCCTCCTTCTTGTGCCATAGCGATTGCCATAGAACTTTCGGTAACTGTATCCATAGCAGCAGATACAATAGGGACATTAAGTGTAATATTTCTGGAAAATCTTGATTGGATACTCACTTCGCGGGGAAGAACATTTGAGTAATTAGGGACTAATAGTACATCATCGTAAGTTAAACCTTCACCGATAATCTTGGAGTCGTGTGCTTTCATGTTGCAATTTCTAGTTGAATTGCGTGCAAATATACACAATCTTAAGCTAAAAACCACTTGACTAGACTATTTTATTTTTAATGAGAATTAATAACACCTATAAAACGGAATACCTTACATTTAAAATAATACTGTTTATCTTAACCCTTCAGATAAATTGCAGCCTATACTTAAATTCAATAAACAGCAAATATTAATGAAATTCACCAAATAATTTTGAAGCCTCATTATAAGCACTTTCAAAACTCATCGGACTGCAGTTAGTAATTTCTTTCTGAACAGTAAAATACGAAAGTAATTTTTCTGTAGGCATATTTCCGGTCAAATGATCCGAAGCCATTGGACAGCCCCCAAAACCTTGGATAGCTCCGTCATAACGCCGGCAGCCTCCCTTATAGGCGGCGTCAATTTTTTCCAGCCATTTGTTAGGAGTCGTATGAAGATGTGCTCCAAACTCGATTTGAGGGTATTTCGGAATTAGATGAGAAAATAAATATTCTATTACCTCTGGTGTAGAGCTGCCTACAGTATCGGAAAGGGATAAAATTTTCACTCCCATTTCTGCTAATTTTTCGGTCCATTGCGCAACAATCTCCACATTCCATGGATCCCCATATGGATTTCCAAATCCCATAGAAAGATAGGCAACAGTTTCTTTATTTGTTTTATCAGCTATATTTAAAATTTCATCAAGCGTCACCAAAGATTCGGCGATCGTTTTATGCGTATTCCGCATTTGAAAATTTTCTGAAATCGAAAAAGGAAATCCTAAATATCGGATTGCATCATATTGAGAAGCTAAAGATGCTCCTTGAACATTGGCAATAATAGCTAATAATTTGCTAGTCGTTTTAGATAAATCAAGCTGTTCTAAAACTTCGGCTGTATCCTGCATTTGAGGTATTGCTTTTGCCGAAACAAAACTGCCAAAATCGATGGAATCAAAACCTACTCTCAACAAAGCCTGCAGATAAGCGACTTTTCTTTCAGTAGGAATAAAGGCTCTTATTCCCTGCATAGCATCCCGTGGACATTCAATAATTTTTATAGCCTCCATAACATTCAAATATATAAAAAGGTTTTGAGTTATAAAGAAAGAAAAAAGTTATCCTGCTATTTTTTTTTCGCTAAAATTGCTTTATTTATGTCCTTAACTAATGCTGGCCCTTCATAGATAAAGCCAGTATATAATTGAAGAAGGCTTGCTCCTGCTTCTAATTTTTCCAAAGCATCTTCGGCAGAATGTATTCCTCCTACTCCAATAATTGGAAATGCTTTATTACTTTTTTCAGATAGAAAACGAATCACCTCAGTAGACCTGGAAGTTAAAGGCTTACCAGACAAACCACCAGTCTCTGTCTGATTTAAAGAACTCAATCCAGTACGCGAAATGGTTGTATTGGTAGCGATTACTCCTGCAATTTTTGTATCTTTTACAATATCAATAATATCCAGCAGCTGCTCATCTGTAAGATCTGGAGCAATTTTAAGCAATACCGGCTTTTGTTTTGGCATTGCTAAATTCTTGTTTTGTAAAGTCTGCAGCAATTGTGTAAGAGGCTCTTTTTCCTGCAATGCTCTAAGATTTGGAGTATTTGGCGAACTCACATTAACAACAAAATAATCTACATAATCATATAATGCATCAAAGCAGATTTCATAGTCAGAGGTTGCTTCTTCGTTTGGAGTTAGTTTATTTTTACCGATATTCCCTCCTATCAAAACACCTTTGTTTTTCTTTAAACGCTCTACCGCCTCAAGAACTCCTCCATTATTAAATCCCATTCGGTTAATAATTGCAGCATCTTCTTTTAGACGAAATAAACGTTTTTTCTCATTTCCCGGCTGTGCTTTTGGAGTTAGAGTCCCAATTTCAATAGAGCCGAAACCAAGATTGGAAAGTTCACTATATAAACTAGCATCCTTATCAAAACCAGCTGCCAAACCTACCGGATTTTTAAACTTTAAACCAAAAACTTCGGTCTCTAATCTTTTGTCATTTACTTGATATAAAAATCTAAATAAAGATGGAATGCCTGGGATTTTTGAGATGATTCTAATTAGTGAAAAAGTAAAATAATGCACTTTTTCCGGATCAAAACAAAAAAGAATAGGACGTATAAAAATCTTGTACATAGCTCAAAAATTGATTGGCACAAAAGTAAAGAAATGTTTTTAGTTTTTGGGCATACAAACATGCTTAACACCATTCTTTTGTTAAAATATTGAACAAATAAATAAACTGAATTGCTAATAAAGATCAAATATGATGTGTTTTTGATAAGATTTTATTTTTACAAAAAACTTGTTCTTGAACTACTTTTGAAAAATTGATTCTAATCAAAAAAAACTAAATACAATATGCCTAAAATTATACTTTCTATCATTTTGCTGATTGCTTCCTTATATTACAATAACTGTCATGCGCAAGTAAGTCCAAAAAGAGGAGTCGCTTATGGAAAGCATAGTACTGCAGATCTAAATGCATTGAAATCTGGGATTTCATGGTGGTACAATTGGTCTCCAGTACCAGAATCTACAGTTGATGCCAATTATGAAAGTTTTGGGGTTGAATTTGTAGCAATGGCTTGGGGTAAAATAAACAATCCAGATGCTTTTATCGCCACTATTAAACCTGGAGCTAAATATTTATTAGCCTTTAATGAGCCTAACTTTAATGATGGTGCAAAATTAACTCCGCAAGAAGCTGTAAATGCCTGGCCAAATATTGAGAAAATAGCTACTGCTAAGGGGTTAGAAATCGTAAGTGCCTCTCCCGCTTTCAACGGCCCATCCAACTATGGTGGCTATTCTAGCCCTATTGCTTGGCACGATGAGTTTTTTCGTCTTTGTCCTACCTGCAAAGTAGATTATATTGCATTTCACACATATGATGCAACTGCAGGAGATATTGTTGGAGTCACGTCGCTATTAAAAAAATACAATATTCCGATTTGGGTTACAGAATTTGCCAATCGCGTAGTACAATCTGCGGCTGACAAAACAAATTTTATGAAACAGACCGTGACCTCTTTTGAAAACGATCCCGATATTTATCGTTATTCTTGGTTTACCTGCAGAGTACCCTCAAACTGGACAGATATGCTGGAAGGACAGCTGCTTGGACCTGCGAGTGGCGCAATTAGACCAATAGGAACTGAATATCTTAATGTTCCTTACACCACTAAAAAAATGAATGTTCCCGGCCGAATTACTGCTAACAAACACTACCGTCGCAAGGGTACTAGCCTTCAAAGCACTACTGATGGAGGTACTTCTCAAAATGTATGCTTTGCTGATTCTGGTGATTGGGGTGAGTACATGATTAATGTAGCAAAAAATGGCTCATACCAATTGACTTTCCGGGTAGCATCACTCAATAAAGGTATGTTTGATATTAGCGTTAATGATGTTATTGTAAAAACAGACGAAACTTTTGAAGCCACAGGCGGTCTTCAAATCTACACAGACAAAATCGTTACTGGAATCAGCCTGCCACAAGGAGAAAATTATATTAAAATTCACTATAAATCGAAATTTAATTTTAATTATATTGATGCAGTTGATGAAAGCACTCTTGGAATTCCAGATAAAATCTCAGAAAAAAACACTGTGCTTTTTTATCCAAATCCTTTTACATCCGATACAAAAATTCAAATAAAATCACCAGTTACTGAACCTATTCAGCTTAAAATAGTTGATATGAAAGGTATTACCTGTTTTTCCAGCAATGATTTTTACACCAATCAAAATATTACGATTGATAATCATTTAGCTACTGGGGTTTACACAGCGATTGTCACCTATGGCACTACAAAGAAAACATTCAGAATAATAAAGGATTAATTCGAAAATAAACGCTAAAAAAAAGAAACTTTTAATTTAAATATTTAACACCCTGTTTTTTTTTAGGGTTATGACTTTTAATATCTTATTTTAATTACATTTGAAAAAACATCAATCCCTTTTCAAATTGAAAAAAACATTAAGAATCTTTTTTAAATTAATTGCAGTCTTTCTTGCATTTATAGTATTGTATATTCTATCAGCTTATACGCTTTCGAAAATTACAATTGATCAGGAACCCAATACAAAACCTGAAGTTGAAATATTTATTCTTACAAATGGTGTTCATACGGATATTGTAATGCCAACAAAAAGTACTCAAATAGACTGGAGCAAATATGTCTCATTTCAAAATACAAAAGCAGCAGATTCTACTTATACTTATATTGCAATGGGCTGGGGAGATAAAGGTTTTTATTTAGAAACCCCAGAATGGTCTGATTTAAAAGCTTCCGTTGCCTTTAAAGCTGCAACTGGATTAAGCACTACTGCCATTCATGCAACTTATTACAAGCGAATGAAAATAGGAGATGACTGCAGGTCGATAATGATCAGTGAAGAGCAATATCGACGCTTAATTTTATACATTACCGAAAGTTTTCAAAAAGATGATTTAGGAAATTTTTTACCGATAAAAACCGATGCCAATTACAGTAAAACAGATGCTTTTTATGAAGCAAACGGCAGCTATAGCATAATAAACACCTGCAATTCTTGGGCTAATGGTGCTTTAAAAGCCAGCGGACAAAAATGCTGTTTTTGGACTCCTATGGATTCTGGTATTTTTTCGAAATACAAATGATGCCAAAACAGCACTAACTTTCAATACATTTTATTATTGTTTTATTATTTTTTGAGTAACTGAGCCATTTTCATCATAAACAGCAATAAAATATACTCCGTTAGTATATTTACTTAAATCTACTTGTGTATTCTCTGATTTTTGCTTCATATCATCTAACAAAATCCCCAAAACGGAATAAATTTTAATTCCTGCTATAGGCTTACTTGTATGAACAGTTAAAACATTAGTAACTGGATTTGGATAAACCTCAATAACAGCTGACTTCAAAAATGAGGATGTAGAAAGGGAAGTATCATTTTTTGCAATCCAGCTTGATGCTAAACTATTATCCAAGTCTGTACTTATTAATTTCAGATAACTTCCATTTCCATCTGCCTCGGTTACCCAAGGTGATGCGTCAGAATACTCAACACTGTCAATAGTGTTTCCAAATCCATCTGCCAAAACCAATTTTTGGGAACTATTAGATAGGTTTCGGGTAAATTGCCCAGATGCAGGAATTCCATATTTATTTTGAAATGTAACTGTATTGCTGGCTAAAAATATACTAGCTCCCGCTAAAACAATCGAACTGGCCGGAAATTGATAGGTGATCCCTAATTCTTTTAAATATACCCCCGTCAAATCTACAGTTGTATTGCCTGTGTTTACAATTTCTATAAATTCTAAATCATCACTAACCGAAAAACCTGTGGAAATAGCTGGATTATAATTTATTTTATTAATTACTAAAGAAGGAACTTGAACAGCACTACATGAAGAAAAAGATCCTAAGTTACTAGTAATCCAAGATATTCTAGCAGACAAATAAGTTTTAATACCTGCAATTTCAGTAGTAAAATCTCTTAAAGCTCCCCATTTTATATTATCACGATTTTTAGCTTCTGTAATATAACTTACTGTGTTATCAATATTTTGCTCTAAACTAGAATAATTAAAAGGCATGCCTGTCTGGCTCAGTTCATTCCAGCGTTTTGATAAATAGCATTTAAAATTAGAATCAGTAAATAGATCAGACCAAAACCTAGGACCTACATTATCACCATTGGCAAATTGCCAAACATCTGATTTGCTGCGGTCATAACCCCATTCAAACAAATCATTACCATATGTTAAATTAAAATCCCAAATAGGTCCTGCACGCAATTTACCATTTCTGTCTTTATGAAAATAAGTACTGTACTGATAAGAATCAACATTCGAAGCAAACTCATTAAGCAGCATAAAATCTACAAAAGAAGGCACGTCAATAACAGATGGATAACCAGCTATAAAATCTGGATTAGTTGCACTTGATTCTAATTTCAAAAACTCATTATGAATATATGTGTTTTGCTCTGGCGTTACCGCAGTAGGTTTAGGCAGCTCATGAATAAAATCAACCCAGCCCGCAGTAGAAAACATGGACCAAGCTATAGGATCTCCACCAGTAGTTTTGTCTGCCTTTGTAATATAACCTCCTGTTACATTAGGGAGACTTACATCTGAAGAGCTAATTTTAAGTATATTAATACGCTCTGAGTTTGTCTTTAATTTTTCCTGCATAGCATACAAGCCAAGATATTCTCCATTAATAACAACTTCACAATAAACTGTCCTTGAAGCGTAATCACCTATCTGCCTTGCTAAATTATAGGAAAGAAAATCCCTCATGAAAGAAGGATCATAAGCAAACGAGTTTAAAACCCAATCATTTTCTGCCGGCATACCTAATATACTCACATTATTATTACTCTTGTTATCCGCTTTTAAAGTTGTCAGCCCATATGGCTTTTTTGGCAAAAGCTGTGATGTAGAACCTCTAAGCTCAATACCAATTCTTCCATCATAGTTTAAATATTCAGCGGTATTGACATCCGTCAGGAAGTTTCTGCTTCCATCTGGTCTGTTTATGATTTTCATAGCAGCCAAAATTTTAGGATCATCTAATATTTCCAATGGCAGATTGGTATTAGGATCCAAATCTGTATTGATTACAACAATTGGCAGATTACTATCGGTAAATGTTTGCGAATGAATCTCACCAGATGATATCAATAACATTACAAAGAAGAACTGAAACAGCGTACTGAAATTTAAAGTCTTAATTTTAAACATAATGGAATAGATTTTTATCAAATATATAAATTTTAACACAATAAAGATAAGCTTTAATAAACTGTATCTTCAATGTTAAGAATATAACAAAAAAAGCCTCGAAAACGAGGCTTTTTTGATATTATGGACTTAAATTTTATTTACTCAAGTACATTTTTCTTCTAGAATATAATTCGTAGAATTGGTCGTCTTTCAAGTCTTCGATAAACAAGATGCTTTCTCCAGTTGATTTCATTTCTGGTCCTAATGCTTTGTTTACATTTTGGAACTTACTGAAAGAGAAAACCGGCTGTTTGATAGCATATCCATTCAATTTAGGATTGAAATCAAAATCGGTTACTTTTTTCTCACCTAACATTACTTTGGTAGCATAGTTTACATAAGGCTCTCCGTAAGCTTTTGCAATAAATGGAACCGTACGGGATGCTCTAGGGTTTGCTTCGATGATATAAACGGTATCGTCTTTTATCGCAAACTGAATATTGATTAAACCAACTGTTTTTAAAGCTTTAGCTATTTTAAAGGTATGGTCTTTTATTTGCTGCATTACAAACTCTCCTAAGTTAAAAGGAGGCAGAGTCGCATTACTATCTCCTGAGTGCACACCGCAAGGTTCGATATGCTCCATAATTCCGATGATGTACACATTACCGTCAGCATCACAAATAGCATCTGCTTCAGCTTCGATTGCTCCAGCCAAATAATGATCTAAAAGCAATTTATTACCTGGAATCTGCTTCAGCAAGTTGATAACATGCTCTTCCAATTCTTTTTTGTTGATTACGATTTTCATTCCCTGACCTCCTAATACATAAGAAGGACGAATCAATAATGGGAAGTCTAAAGTATCTGCCAAAGCAGAAGCTTCGTCAGCTGTTTCAGCAATTCCGAATTTAGGGAAAGGAATATGTAATTCTGTCAATAAATCGGAGAAACGTCCTCTGTCTTCGGCTAAATCCAAAGCATCGAAACTTGTTCCTATAATTTTTATTCCATATTTCGACAATTTTTCAGCTAGTTTCAAAGCTGTCTGCCCTCCTAACTGCACGATAACACCTTCTGGTTTTTCGTGTTGGATGATATCATAAATATGCTCCCAGAATACTGGCTCGAAATATAATTTATCAGCAGTGTCAAAATCTGTCGAAACCGTTTCAGGATTACAGTTAATCATGATGGTTTCATAACCGCATTCTTTAGCTGCCAAAACTCCGTGCACACAAGAATAATCAAACTCGATTCCTTGTCCGATACGGTTTGGTCCTGAACCCAAAACAACGATCTTCTTTTTATCAGTAACAACACTTTCGTTGTCAACATAACGCTCACCATTAGCTTTTTCGATTTCAGCCTCGAAAGTAGAATAATAATAAGGTGTTTTAGCCTGAAATTCCGCTGCACAGGTATCAACCAATTTAAACACTCTGTTAATATTCATATCCATACGCAAAGAATGAACTTCGCTCTCCTTGGCCCCCATCATGTGTGCAATCTGTCTGTCAGCAAAACCTTTTTGTTTCGCTTCAAGCAATAATTCTTTCGGTAAAGATTGTACGGTGTAGTTCGAAATTTCTTTTTCTAAAACATACAATTCCTCGTATTGTTTCAAGAACCACATATCGATTTTAGTAATTTCATGAATACGGCTCAATGGAATTCCCATTGCGATAGCATCATAAATTACGAAAACACGGTCCCAGCTGGCAAAAGTCAGTTTTTCGATAATCTGCTCGTAGTTGGTATATCCTTTTCCGTCAGCACCAAGACCATTTCTTTTGATTTCCAATGACTGTGTAGCTTTGTGCAATGCTTCTTGGAACGAACGTCCAATTCCCATTACCTCACCTACTGATTTCATTTGAAGACCTAAAGTTCTATCTGCTCCTTCAAATTTATCAAAGTTCCAGCGCGGTATTTTTACGATTACATAATCCAAAGTCGGCTCGAATAAAGCTGAAGTTGATTTTGTAATTTGGTTTTGTAATTCATCTAAATTGTAACCTAAAGCTAATTTAGAAGCAATTTTTGCAATTGGGTAACCAGTCGCTTTCGAAGCCAAAGCTGATGAACGAGATACACGAGGATTGATTTCAATCGCAACGATATCTTCTTTTTCATCTGGCGAAACTGCGAATTGTACATTACATCCTCCTGCAAAGTTTCCGATACTGCGCATCATTAAGATGGCGTAGTCACGTAATTTTTGGAAAGTTGTATCCGATAATGTCATCGCTGGCGCAACTGTAATTGAATCTCCAGTATGAATTCCCATTGGGTCCATATTTTCGATTGAACAGATAATCACAACATTATCATTTTTATCTCTCAATAATTCCAATTCGTATTCTTTCCACCCTATCAAAGCTTTATCAATCAAAACTTCGTGAATAGGTGACATTTCTAATCCATAAGTCAGTTTTTCGTCAAACTCTTCTTTAGTATGTACAAATGCTGCTCCAGTTCCTCCTAATGTAAATGAAGGACGAATTACTAATGGGAATCCAAATTCCTGCGCTATTTCTTTTCCTTCCAAGAAAGAAGTAGCCGTTTTTGCAGGTGCAGTTGGAACATCTATTTTTTGAAGCAATTGTTTGAACTGCTCTCTATCTTCAGTAATATTGATAGCATTAACATCAACACCAATCATTCTTACCCCAAAATCCTGCCAAATCCCTTTTTCATCAGCCTCCAAACATAAATTCAAAGCAGTCTGTCCTCCCATTGTTGGTAAAACTGCATCTATCTGCGGATGCTCCTTTAGAATTTCAATAATTGACTTTGTTGTTAAGGGTTTCAAATAAACATGATCCGCCATTGAAGGATCTGTCATAATTGTAGCTGGATTGGAGTTAATTAAAATTACTTCAATTCCTTCTTCACGGATCGAACGGGCAGATTGGGATCCAGCATAATCAAATTCGCATGCTTGACCAATTACAATCGGACCTGAACCTATTATTAAAACGGACTTAATGGATGTGTCTTTTGGCATTTTTTTTATTATTGTAGTTATATTTTTATCACTTATAATTTGAAATTTGTTAGGAAAAATCAAATATCAAACTTTTATACAGCAGTACCGCTTGGGTATAAAAAAAGGCGATACTAAAAAAAGTAACGCCTTATAGATGTTTATTCAAACATTATTTTTTGTGTCTAGGTTCGCTAGAAACAGTCAATTTATGTCTTCCTTTAGCTCTTCTGCGCGCTAGAACTTTTCTTCCATTAGCTGAAGCCATTCTATCCATAAATCCGTGTTTATTTCTTCTTTTTCTTTTCGATGGTTGAAACGTTCTTTTGCTCATTGCTTTGTATATTTAAATCTTAATTATAGTATCAGTTTGTTTTCGAGTTTTGCTTATTTCAAAACCGAGTGCAAATATACAAAGACTTTTTTCACTGGCAAGTAGTTTTTAAAAAATATTTTTAAATCCTTTTACTATATTTGCAGACACAAATATACATCAATTATGTTTAACAAAATTATAAAACTTATACTAGCCGGACTTCTTGTCGTTGCTGGTATTTACGAAATTGTCGACGACTCAGTCGGAAATGGAATCTTCCTTATATTATTGACTGCAATTCCAATTTTTCTTTATTTCAAAAACGAATTCATACTACTTGCGTTTTTAAAACTAAGAAAACAAGACTTTGAAGGAGCTAAAAAATGGTTAGCTTATATTAAAAACCCAGAAACTGCATTAGTTAGAAAACAACAGGGATATTTTAATTACCTGCATGGAATTATGCTTTCACAGACAAATATTAATCAAGCAGAGAAATATTTCAAAAAAGCAATCGAACTTGGTTTATCAATGGATATGGATTTAGCTGTTGCTAAATTAAATTTAGCCGGAGTAGCAATGTCCCGCAGAAGAAAACTTGAAGCTACCGCTTTATTAAACGAAGCAAAAAAGCTGGACAAACAAAACATGCTTAAGGATCAAATCACCATGATGAAAGAGCAGATGAAAAAAATATAATTTTACAATTTTATTTACAAAAGAGCGTTCTAATTAATTTTAGAACGCTTTTTTTTATACCTTTAAGTCATATAAACGGATTTATTTGTCGTTAATCGGTAAAGTTATCAAATTGTTATAAACATTATTTATTTTTGCCAACCTATTAAATTCTAACCATTTATGCAAAGAAAACTACTCATTTTATTGTTTCTTTTCAACTTATACTCTGTATATAGCCAAGATACAATTGTGTATTTCACCGATGCAATAAAAGAAAATATTACTCCTTATAAAAGAGCATCGAATAAAGCTTACGAGAGCAATGATATAAAAGAAGGAAAAAAACTTTTTGATTCTTTAGTTAAAACAAAACTTATTGGGACAAAATTTGATGATTTCAGCATTAAAGTTTATAAAGAAAAAAACGTTAAAATTAATCGAATCAACAAACCTATATTTATTATTACCTACGCATCTTGGTGTGTAATTCCCAAGGGCGAAATTCCCGCATTAAATATACTTGCCAAAGAACATCGAAATGACCTGCAGTTCATCGTAGTTTTTTGGGACAAAAAAAGTGATTTAAAAAATATTGCCAATAAATTCAATGATGTTATCAAAGTATGTTACGCTAACGAATATTATGCTAAAGATTCACACATAATTGCTACAATAAAACATACATTAGGCTTCCCTACTTCAATATTCATTGATGAAAATAAAAACGTAGTTAACGTTAAGCATTTTGAGAATAAAATTAAATTAAAAACACCAATTAAGGAGGCTATTATAAGCAGTTATAATTACTTTAGTAAAGATATTAACGAAAACCTAGTTAATGCAGTAACTAAAAACAGAAGTTTTACCACTAATTAATTTCTAAACATATTTTTCGCCTAAAATAATCTTAGGCAAATTAGAGTTCAGCCACCTGTATTTATTAAGAATCATAACATGAGTTCCTCCGGAGACTACAATACAGTTTTCAATATATTTAATTGGAAAAACATCATCCGTGTCTCCATGAACATGAATCACATCGGGATCAGCATCTGTTCTATCCCATAAAATCACCTGCTCGATAGCCCAATCCAAATATCGCCTATCCCTTACCGAAAGAAACTTTTCATACAGCTTAAGTCTTTCATTTACTTTTTTTCCAAATGAAAATTTAGCAAGGCTTTCAATATTTTGAACCAAACTTACAGGAAGCAGCTTATAGGCTTTTGTCCTTTTGGCCAAAACCATTCTTTTAGGAAATTCCAGATTACTTTTTACACTGGAAATAATTATGATTTTGCGTGTTGAAATAAATTTTGCCATTTCCTGAACCAAAATACCGCCAAAAGAAACTCCTATCAAAACTGAATTTTCATGTACAATCTTTTGAGTCATCCGTTTGGCATATTCCTGCAAAGACTCTTTCTCATTTGGAATTTCCCACTCCAAAAAAAACATTTCAAATTCAGATTCAGGAAGTTTTATTCTTTCAAAAATTGCAGTGCTAGCCGCTAAGCCTGGCATAAAATAAACCGGAATCTTATTCATATCACATATTTTATTGAGAGAAACCTAGACAAGTTGCCCCCTTACAATCCTTAAAGTTAATTTTTTTATTCTCATCTGTCAATCACTTATGATACTTTTAATAAAAATAAAATTGATTTTTTTATAAAATAACAAAACCGTTTTAATCATTAACCACATACTCTTTAAAAATTTAGTTTAATAAGTAAATGATAAAAATCATTGTCTCTGATTATCAAATCATTACCTTTGTGTTTTATTTAAGCATATTAAACTTCATAAATATTTACAAATCATTTTATCAATGCATCAAATGGAAACGATAACAAGATTAGAAATTAAAGACAATGCTTTTGCCAGACAATTTGAAACAAAAACTGAAAGCGGCATAATTACTTTAGAATATTCATTTCAAGAAAAAAAAATATTTTTAACCAAGATTAACACCCCCGAGAATTACAATGACGAAGAATTTATTTCTAATTTTCTAAAAAACATCATGGAAACCGTCATTGAGAAAAAGCTAAAAGTTGTGCCGATTCATCCAAAAATTGTCGCTTTCTTTAAAAAAAATCCAATTTACAAAGAGCTACTTCCTCCTGGAATACGCATATAAAAAAAGAGGCTGTTTACAAAACAGCCTCTTTCCTTTTTTTAACCTAAAATTTATTTTTCAATTTCTTTCATGCTGTCCATTTTCTTGTGAGCCAAGAAACCTGTAATATCTTCAAAATGCTCAACAACACGTTTATTTCCAAATTCAAAAACTTTGGTAGCCAAACCATCAAGGAAATCACGATCGTGAGACACCAAAATTAAAGTTCCGTCAAAATCACGCAAAGCATCCTTAATGATATCTTTGGTTTTCATATCCAAGTGATTCGAAGGCTCATCGAGAATCAGCAAATTCACTGGCTCAAGCAATAATTTAATCATTGCCAAACGTGTTTTTTCACCACCTGAAAGCACTTTAACTTTCTTTGTAATATCATCACCATGAAACATAAAAGCTCCAAGAATATTTTTTATCTGTGTTCTAACATCACCAACAGCAATATCATCTATGGTTTCAAAAATGGTAGCGTTTTCATCCAATAAAGCCGCTTGATTTTGAGCAAAATAACCAATTTGAGAATTGTGACCAATTTCTACCGAACCGCTGTCAGGAGCAAATTCTTTCATTATAGCTTTGATCATTGTTGATTTTCCTTCTCCGTTTTTCCCAACGAATGCGACTTTCTGACCTCTTTCGATAACGATATTAGCATCTTTGAAAACCACATGATCACCATACGATTTCGACATTTCTTTTACAATCACAGGATATTGACCAGAACGTGCTGCGGGCGGGAATTTTAATTTCAATGCAGATGTATCCACTTCATCCACCTGAACGATAACTAATTTCTCTAGCATTTTAACTCTCGACTGAACGGCATCAGTTTTAGAAAATGTCCCTTTGAAACGATCGATAAAAGCTCTGTTATCAGCAATCATCTTTTGCTGTTCATCATAAGCTTTCTGCTGATGAATACGACGGTCTTTTCTCAACTCTAAATAATGAGTATATTTTGCTTTGTAGTCATAAATACGCCCCATTGTCACTTCAATAGTGCGATTGGTAATATTATCTACAAAAGCCCTATCATGCGAAATTACCACAACTGCTTTCGCAGAATTAATCAAGAAATCCTCCAGCCATTGAATACTCTCGATATCCATGTGGTTCGTAGGCTCATCCAGCAAAATCAAATCTGGTTTTTTCAAAAGAATTTTAGCCAATTCTATTCTCATTCTCCATCCTCCCGAAAATTCAGAAGTCTGACGTGTAAAATCTTCTCTTTCAAAACCTAAACCGATTAAGATTTTCTCTACTTCAGCTTCATAATTTACTTCTTCAATAGCATAATATTTCTCGCTTAAGTCCGAAACTCTTTCGATTAATTTCATGTACGCATCACTTTCATAATCAGTACGAACAGTCAATTGTTCATTGATTTCATCGATTTCAGCTTTCATTTTAAAGATTTCGCCAAACGCTTTTGACGCTTCCTCCATCACTGTGGCACCATCTTTAGTCAATAAATGCTGAGGCAGATAAGCAACAACGGCCTCTTTTGGAACAGAAACACTTCCTGTAGAAGGCTTACCTTCTCCTGCAATAATTTTTAAAAGTGTTGATTTACCAGCACCATTTTTACCCATAAGGGCAATTTTATCATTTTCATTTATTGCAAAAGAAACATCACTAAAAAGTGTAGTTCCTCCAAATTGAACCGAAATATCGTTAATTGTAATCATCTTAAAGTTTAAAGGTTTATAAAGTTTAGAAGTTTAATTCTCAACTTTTTTTGAAAGCGCAAAGATAGATTAATTAGATAATTAGGCAATTTGAAAATTAGATAATTTGGAAAATGTATCAATTGAGGAATTTGATAATTAGAAAATTAGTCAATTAGATAATTCAAAACAAAAAACTCCGCAAAGTATCAACCTTGCGGAGCATTATCTAATTTTCTAATTATCAAATTAAAATCATTCCTTTCTCCATTTTTTTGATTCCTCAAAAATATGTTCCAAAATAGCAGCTTCTTTTTCATCAAAATCTACATTTCTACGGCTCATTACCAACCTTGCAGTTTCAAAAGCTTTTTTAGTCACATAAGTTGTAAACCCTGCTGCTCCGCCCCACGAAAAACTTGGTACAAAATTTCGCGGGAAACCGCTTCCGAAAATATTTGCACTCACTCCTACCACAGTTCCGGTATTGAACATGGTATTAATTCCGCATTTACTGTGATCTCCCATCATCAATCCGCAAAACTGAAGGCCTGTTTTAGCAAAGCTTTCCGTTTCATAACTCCATAATTTCACTTCTTCGTAATTATTCTTCAAATTAGAATTATTGCTGTCTGCTCCGATATTGCACCACTCACCTAATACAGAATCTCCAAGGAAACCATCGTGTCCTTTATTTGAATAAGCAAAAAGAACAGCATTTTTCACCTCGCCACCAATTCGAGAATGAGGCCCCACTGTAGTAGCTCCGTATACTTTGGCTCCCATTTTTACCTGCGCATTGTCGCATAAAGCAAATGGCCCCCGAATAATGGATCCTTCCATAATTTCAGAATCCTTACCTATATATATTGGTCCGGTTGAAGCATTCAGAGTTACAAACTCCAGTTTAGCTCCTTCTTCTATGAAAATATTTTCAGGCGCGATAGCGTTTACGCTTGCAGGAATGGGCTGAGATTTTCTATCTTCTGCTAAGAATTCAAAATCTTCACGGATTGCCAAGTCATTTTTAGAAAAAATATCCCAAGTATTCTCGATAGTTATACAGTCTTCATTGTATTCCAGAATCTCATAAGTATCGAAATCTACTTCCTGCTGATCATCCGCATAAAAAGCAACAACATCATCCCCCTTGAAAATAGCCTGATTAGGACCAAGATTACTAACCATTTCTGCCAAAACATTATTTGGCAAAAAAGAAGCATTAATCATTACATTTTCCTCCAGCTCAACCATTGGAAATTTCTCTGATAAATATTCTTCAGTCACCGTTGTGGTTGTGGATCTTAAATGTGCTTCCCATTTTTGACGAATTGTCATAATTCCAACCAAAATATCGGCTACAGGGCGTGTAAAAGTAAAGGGTAACAATGCATTTCGAGCGGGACCGTCAAAAAGTATATAGTTCATAAATTAGATTATAAATTGTTAAAATGTGATTTGGTTATCAGCGCAAAGTTACAATTATTTTTAAATTTTACTGAGCTATACCTTCTCATAACAAAAGAAAGAAAACGTAATTTTATAAAAAAAGCCCCGCAAATTGCGAGGCTTTTGATGTATTTGAAAACAGCTAAAATTATTTAGCGTGTTTAGCGTATTTAGTTTTGAATTTATCAATACGTCCTGCAGTATCGATAAGTTTAGATTTACCTGTGTAAAAAGGGTGAGAAGTTCTAGAAATCTCCATTTTTACAACTGGATATTCAACACCTTCGTGAATGATAGTTTCTTTAGTATCTGCAGTAGATTTAGTGATAAAAACATCTTCATTTGACATGTCTTTAAAAGCAACTAATCTGTAATTTTCTGGGTGTACACCTTTTTTCATCTTGAAATCTTTTTTATTTGTTTAGCTATAACTTGTCTTGAAGCTTTTCTTCTAACAGAAAAGGTATAAACCCGCTATAACTTTTTGTTTTACAATATTATTTTGAGTGTGCAAATTTACACTTATTTTTTAATATACAAACCTTTGCACTGTTTTTTTTATATAACCGTAAAAATCATTTTTTACGCCTCATTATATTGGGAATTGCTATATTTGTGGATTAATTTAAATCAACTACCAATGACAAACGAAATCGTTAAAAAAAACGGAATAACTTTCGGGGTACTAATCGGAATCATTTCTGCATTAATAACTGCAACAATATACGCTGTCAATATTAATCTTTTTATATCAGGCTGGCTTGGGGCATCAATTATAGGATTATATCTTGTTATTGCTATTATTTTACTTGTAAAAACAAAAAAAGATTTAAATGGAATTTTTCCATACAAAGAAGCTTTCACAACCTATTTTATAGCCGCTGCTATTGGCATAGCAATTTCAACTCTTTTCAACATTATTCTATTCAATTTTATCGACCCATCAGCAAAAGAAACTTTAAAAGACTTAACAGCAAAATACACTTCGGAAATGCTGCAGAAATTTGGAACACCAGCCTCTGCAATCAATGAAGCCATGAAAAAATTGGATGAAAGCAATCCTTATTCAATAGTTGAACTTTTAAAAGGCTTTGTTTACAGCCTTGTTGTTAATTCAATTTTCGGCTTGATTTTGGCTGCATTCTTTAAAAGCAACACTATACATCAAGAATACAAATAATGAATTTATCCATACTTATACCACTTCTTAACGAAGAGGAATCTTTACAAGAATTGTACACTTGGATCATTTCAATAATGAATTCTAACAATTACAGTTATGAAATCATTTTTCTGGATGACGGAAGTACAGATGAATCCTGGAACATTATATCAGGATTTGCCACTGAGAATCCCAATGTAAAAGGGATTCGATTCATGAAAAATTTCGGAAAATCGCAGGCTTTGCATGCCGGTTTTGCTAAGGCAAAAGGTGATGTAATTATCACTATGGATGCCGACTTACAGGACAGTCCAGACGAAATTCCGGCTTTGTATGAAATGATTACCAAAGAAAAATACGACTTGGTTTCGGGCTGGAAGAAGAAACGCTACGATTCAGTTGTGGCCAAAAACATCCCTTCGAAACTATTTAACTGGGCAGCAAGAAAGACATCTGGAGTGAAATTGAACGATTTTAACTGCGGACTGAAAGCTTACAAAAATGTTGTTGTAAAAAACATAGAAGTATCTGGCGAAATGCACAGATACATACCGGTTTTGGCAAAAAATGCGGGTTTTGGCAAAATAGGTGAGCAAGTTGTTCAGCACCAAGCAAGAAAATATGGAGAAACCAAATTTGGAATGGAACGTTTCATTAATGGTTTCTTAGATTTAATTACCATTTGGTTTCTTTCCAGATTTGGAAAAAGGCCTATGCACTTGTTTGGCGCCATTGGATCCTTAATGTTTATCATTGGTTTTTTATCCGCTGGTTACATTGGGATTTCCAAACTATATCATATGTATAATGGAATGAAATATACATTAGTTACCAATAATCCTTGGTTTTTTATCGCCTTGACAACAATGATTTTGGGAACCCAATTATTTTTGGCAGGATTTCTGGGGGAAATTATTTTGCGAACCAAGAACAATGAGGAACGATATAAGGTTGCAACTGAGGTAAATTTTTAACCCTCCTTCATATCTTCAAAAGAAGAACAAAGCAAGAATAAAGAGTGTTAAATTAACTCCATTTAGGACAAATAAGCAAAAAGTAAGAAACCAAAATAGGTTATAAAAAACTAATTTTCGAGTTTACCGCTATAGCCCTGATAGTAGCGGAAATCCTTTTTTGAATAAATCTATTTTTTCCTGAACGGGCAGAGCGACCGAAGGAAGCTCCTGACAGTTCTTGGAAAAAAAGATTTAAGAGAAAAAGATTATAGCGGATAGCAGGATTAGCTCCTGATAAAACAGATTAACAACTTAAACTAAATATATAATGCACATAGCACAAAACATTTTAGACGCAGTAAACGAATGGTTAACTCCTACGTTTGACAATGAAACTCAAGTTGCCATCAAAGAATTAATGACAACTTCCCCAAAAGACTTAGAAGAGAGTTTTTATAAAAATCTGGAATTTGGAACAGGTGGCATGCGCGGTGTAATGGGTGTTGGGAACAACCGCATCAATAAATATACACTTGGGAAAAGTACTCAGGGACTTTCAGATTATTTGAAAATTGCATTTCCAAACCAGCCTTTGAAAGCAGTTATTGCTTTTGACTGCCGTCATAACAGTAAATCATTAGCAAAAGTGGTTGCCGATGTTTTTTCTGCAAATGGTATTCAGGTTTATTTATTTTCGGATTTAAGACCTACTCCAGAATTATCTTTTGCTCTTAAATATTTAGGCTGTCAATGCGGAATTGTACTAACAGCATCTCACAATCCTCCAGAATACAACGGTTACAAAGTATATTGGGAAGATGGCGGACAGATTGTTCCTCCGCAGGATGGCGACATTATTAATACAATTGAAAAATTAAATTACAGCCAAATCAAATTTGATGCAAACGAAGATTTGATTCAATATATTGATACAGAAGTTGATCAGGCTTTTATAAAATCGACTATCGAAAACGCAAGTTTTGGAACTTCTCAGGAAGCAAAAGATAATTTGAATATTGTGTTTACTTCACTTCACGGAACTTCAATTACTGCTGTTCCTGAAACTTTTGCTCAAGCGGGGTATAAAAATGTAAATATTGTTGAAGAACAAAGAGTTCCAAATGGTGATTTCCCAACTGTAAAATCTCCAAATCCTGAAGAACCGGAAGCTTTAACACTGGCATTGGCATTGGCAGACAAAACTAACTCTGATATCGTTATTGGTACAGATCCTGACTGCGACCGCCTTGGTGTTGCTGTTCGAAATAACGAAGGCAAAATGATTTTATTAAACGGAAATCAAACGATGATTTTGATGACCGCATTTTTATTGGAAGAATGGAAAAAAGCTGGTAAAATCAACGGAAAGCAATTCGTAGGCTCTACTATTGTTTCTACTCCAATGATTATGGAATTGGCTTCGGCTTATGAAGTTGGGTTCAAAGTTGGTCTGACAGGTTTCAAATGGATTGCCAAAATGATTAAGGATTTCCCAGAATTAGAATTCATTGGCGGCGGAGAAGAAAGTTTTGGATATATGGTTGGCGACGCTGTTCGTGATAAAGATGCTGTTGCAGCCACTTTATTAATCTGCGAATTAGCAGCTCAAGCCAAAGCCAGCGGAAGCACCGTTTACAAAAAATTACTAGAGTTATATGTAGAACACGGTTTTTACAAAGAACATTTAATTTCGCTTACCAAAAAAGGAATGGAGGGATTGGCAGAAATCAATAAAATGATGATTTCTTTACGTGAAAATCCATTAAAAGAAATTAATGGTCAAAGAGTTGTAATGGTCGAAGATTACAAATCATCTATTGCTAAAAACTTATTTACCGGCGAAGAGGAAACTATCGATATGCCAAAAGCTGATGTATTGATTTATTATACAGAAGATGGTTCTAAAATTTGTGCAAGACCAAGCGGAACTGAGCCGAAGATTAAATTTTACATCAGTGTAAAAACGGAATTGGATTCGGTTGAAAATTTTGTAAAAGTTGAGCAGGTTTTAGACGAAAAAATTAAAAATATAATTACTGCCATGCAGTTAAACTAATGGACGAAAATTTAAGAAAAATATTTCCTTTTATAAAACCTTATAAATCACATGTCATTATGAATGTGATTTATAATGTTTTATATGCACTTTTCAGCACGCTTTCATTTATATCATTAATTCCAATGATGCAGGTGCTGTTCGATAAAACTGAAAAAATAACTGCAGAACCGGTTTACAAAGGCATTTTTGATATAACAAAATATGCAAATGATTATTTATATTATTACATCACTAAATTATCTGAGGCAAGCGGTCCTCAATATGCTTTAGTTCTAGTTGTTTCGTTAGTAATATCGACTTTTCTTCTTAAAAACCTCTTCAATTATTTGGCGTCAAATCATTTAATGCACTTAAAAAATGGTGTGTTAAAAGATTTAAGAAATACGATGTATAATAAAATTATCGAGCTTCCTGTTTCTTATTATTCCGAAAAAAGGAAAGGCGACATTATGGCTCGTATGCTGGGTGATGTTGGTGAAGTTCAGAACTCTTTCTTTGCTATTTTAGAATTAGTTGTAAAAGAACCAATGACAATAGTATTTACCATCATTGCCATGTTTGCGATTAGTATTAAATTAACGATTTTTGTCTTCATTTTTATACCTCTTTCCGGATATTTAATTTCAATTATAGGAAAATCACTTAAATCAAAATCACAACGAATTCAATCCGAAGCGGGTCACTTAATTTCAATTGTAGAAGAATCTCTTTCAGGTATGAAAGTAGTAAAAAGCTATAATGCTGAAAACAGCTTCAAAAGCAAATTTAATGATTCAGTTACGACGTTATTAAAACTCTCAAACAGTATTGGTAAAAAAAATAATCTTGCTTCGCCAATGAGCGAATTTATGGGAATTGTTGTTATTGCAATTTTACTTTGGTACGGAGGTAATATGGTGCTGGTTGAAAAATTAGCAAACGGACAGCCCTTATTAGAAGGCGCCAAATTCCTTGCTTACATGGGACTAGCCTATAATATTTTGACACCAGCCAAAGCAATTTCAAAAGCAACTTATTCTGTAAAAAGCGGTATGGCTGCAGCGCAGCGTGTATTTGAAGTTCTTGAAGTTGAAAATACAATTACTGACAAATCAGACGCGATAATTAAAAAATCGTTTGACAGCGTTATTACTGTTGAAAATATCAATTTCAAATATGAAGAGGAAAATGTGCTGCATAACTTTTCATTAGAAGTTCCTAAAGGTAAAACTGTAGCTCTTGTTGGTCAGTCTGGCAGCGGGAAAAGCACCATTGCCAACTTATTGACTCGTTTCTACGATGTGCAGGAAGGAAATATAAAAATTGACGGAATTGACATCAAAGATATGACGTTACATTCTTTACGCAGTTTACTGGGTCTGGTTACTCAGGATTCTATTCTTTTTAACGACACTATTAAAAATAATATCCTCATCGGAAAACCAGATGCTTCTGATGACGAAATTATAGAGGCATTAAAAGTTGCCAATGCGTATGAATTCGTAAAAGATTTGCCGCTTGGTTTTGATACAAATATTGGCGACAGCGGTAACAAACTTTCAGGCGGTCAAAAACAAAGACTATCAATTGCCCGTGCCGTTTTGAAAAACCCGCCGATAATGATTCTGGACGAAGCAACATCAGCATTGGATACTGAGAGCGAAAAATTTGTACAAGTCGCCCTTGAAAACATGATGCAGAACAGAACTTCAATCGTAATTGCTCACCGCCTTTCGACCATTCAAAAAGCAGATAAAATTGTGGTAATGAAAAAAGGAAAAATTGTCGAACAAGGTACTCATGAGGAACTAATTGAACTACAAGGAACCTACAACAAATTGGTAACTATGCAGTCATTTGAGTCGTAATTCGAATAAAACCATAAGAAATCTAAGTAATTAGGAAAACATATTTCTTGCCCACTTAAAAAATCTACATTATTTCATTTTTAAATTTCTTTAAATCTAAAAACAATGTACCTCAATAATCCTAACATAAAACTTCCACAAGATC
Organism: Flavobacterium aquicola; assembly: GCF_003385115.1. GTDB lineage: Bacteria > Bacteroidota > Bacteroidia > Flavobacteriales > Flavobacteriaceae > Flavobacterium > Flavobacterium aquicola. The sequence goes on along the minus strand of NZ_QUNI01000013.1, from coordinate 43,742 downwards.
CAGATACAGTTGTTTGGAAATATTTGGACTTGTCGAAGTTTTTGGATTTATTAATTTCGCAAAAACTATTTATGTCAAGATCCGACAAATTTGAGGATCAGTACGAGGGTACTTTTAGTGAACCTACTTTTGAAGAAATTAAAAAACTTTCAACAAACAATCCTGATTTCTTAAATTTCTACAAAACACATCGGGAGAAAGTCGCCGTCAGCAGCTGGCATATCAATGAATACGAATCTTTTGCAATGTGGCAGATTTTCACTCAAAACAGCGAAGGATTAGCTATACAATCTACTGTAAAAAGACTTCAAAATGCTTTAGCGCCCGAAAACAATCACAAACAATATATTGGCGAAGTTAATTACATCGACTACAAAAAGGAATATATCCCGTTTGATGATATGTTTTTTCCTTTTTTATTCAAACGTAAAAGTTTTCAGTATGAGCGAGAAGTACGCATCATCACTGACGTAGCCGACAGTAATATTAAACTAAATGATGGTCTAAAAATAAACATCGACATTAGTCAGCTAATAGAAAAAATTTACATTCATCCCAAATCTGAAAATTGGTATAAAAATTTGGTTATTCAATTGGTAAAACAACTTGGATTTGATTTTGAAATAGAAAAATCAGATTTAGAAAGTGATATTTTAATTTGAAATAGGATCATAGGTTTTAACTTCCAAGTCTTTTGAAGCCAAATCGATATAATTGTAATGCAGCACATCTTTACTATCAAAATTTCCATTTTTGTTGGTATCCTCAACTGTTCTAAAGTACAAACGATTTTGAGATTCAATTAGATTCCAATCTATCAGCTCTTGAAAATCAACTGAAACTTTGGTGAATTTTTCTCCGCTGATTTTACTTAAATACAATGTTGTAATATCACTGACATCCAGTTTTCCGTCTTTATTAGTGTCCATATCCATCAAAGTATAAACCATAATTTGTTTATTAATTTTATCTGAAACCGATTTCAAATAAGTAGCAGTTTGAATCAAAACGGGTTTGTCTGTCAATGCTTTTATAGAATCTGAGCCTATTTTTTGAAATTTAAAATTTTGCAGATAACCCGTAATCTGATATTCGGATGTATTTGATATTGTGAAACTCAAATCGTTCACACTCGAAGAACCATATTTATTTTTGGCTCTTTTTTCATAAACGTTCAAATCGCCGACAGGATGAATCAAATAATTTGTTCCCTGCATTTGTATGGGCAAATCTGCAATTTTTATTTGAGTAGAATCAGCTTTAGTAAGTTCTTTTCCAGCTTTTGAAGCATCATAAATCACTTTTGGCTTTTCTGTTTCTTCTTTACAGCTGGCTAAAAGTAAAAGCGAAATTCCAATACAAACAAAATGTGATGTTCTCATAATAATCTTAATATTAAAAAATAAACTCAAATGTAATCATTTTAAAAAATGAAAAAGACAATATACCACAGATTTATTAACCCAATTTTATCTTTCGAAAATTGTTACAGTCTTGCATTTAACTTCAAATTAAAGACCCGCTCTGTCATATAATTAGGAATACCGTATTCTGTTTTAGTATACACATCCCTAACCCAAGTATTTGTAATCGCATTTTGATTATTAAAAAGATTGAAAATTTCAAATCCTAAAGACAGCTCCTTAAAGTTTTTAAAAAATTTCTTAGTAGACATTCCTACCTTTTGATCAATAAAAACTTTAGAAAAACCAACATCTACTCTACGGTAATCATTTAATCGATTCTGGTACAAATACGGATCCGAATATGACGGCGATCCTCCAGGCAGTCCCGTATTGTAAACTAAATTAAGATACAGTTTTAGACTTGGAATCTTGGGCATGTAATCCTGAAACAAAAGACCAAATTTTAACCTCTGATCAGTTGGTCTGGAAATATATCCTTTATCATCTATATTTTCTTCCGTTTTTAAATAGCCAAAACTAATCCAGGAATCGGTTCCGGGAACGAACTCTCCATTAAGCCGAAGATCTAGTCCCTGTGCAAAAGCTGCTGCATTATTATTAGCTGCATATCGTATTCTGACATTATCAAGGGTATATGTATTTACATCCGTCATATTTTTATAATAGGCTTCGGTAACTAATTTAAATGGGCGCTGCCACATTTTGAAACTATAATCGTTAGCCAAAACAATATTCAGCGATTTCTGAGCTTTGACATCAGGCTGTACGGCACCATCATAATCTCGTAATTCCCTATAGAATGGAGGCTGATTATAAAGTCCTATAGTAAACCTGAAAAGCATATCCTTTTTCCAATCGGGCTTTATTGCAAATTGGGCTCTTGGACTAAAAACAGTTTGAACCTTTCCGCTGAGATTGTCTCCAGAAACTTCCCAGCTCTGCATTCGCATACCTAAATTATACCAAATTTCAGCTGTTCCTAAATTGTCTTTGTGGCTCCACTGTGCATAGGCAGAAAACCGATCAATATCAGTAAAATTAACAGCTTTGACAAACTGATATGGAAGCAGTAATCCAGAATAAGGCACATAGGGCTCATCATTTTTAGGCACTATAATTGGCGGTCTTATTGAAAATCCTGCCGAGTCAATTACTTCCCATTCTGAAATTCTATCACGAATGGACTCCTTTGTATATTTTACTCCCCATTCAATTTGGTTTTGTTTCCAATTGTTTAGCCCTTTTATTTCTAAATTAGCAATTAAAGCATCCAGATCGTTACGTGCATGATTGAGCTGAGAACCAATTCCTCTCGAAAACTGAATATCGCCATACGAATCAGACCCTATATTAGTATCTACTTCCCCCAAACGATATTGTGCATAAATATCAAAATATTCCTGTTCAATAGTATGGAAAACAGATCCAATAAATTTTAATGAAAAAGTATCATTTACTTGATACGTCGTTTTAATTGCTCCAAAGTAAGTATTATACAAATCCTTTTCTTTTCCCTGATAATAAACCGCAAGCACCATAGGTTCATTAACCGTACCAAAATTAGTCTGACGGGTAAGAGGCTGATATAAATATTTATTTTGAGAAATATTTCCTAAAAAACTCCATTGCCATTTGTCAGAGGCTTTATAATTAATATTAGTTTGAATATCTGCAAATGTTGGTGTATAATTTGTCTGCGTCTCTTGGCTATTGACAAGCAGACTGTTATTTCTATAGCGCACCCCAGTAATTGCAGACCATTTTTTGTCTTTAGAAACGGCATCAACAGCTAGGCTTCCTCCCAGAAAACTCATTTCAAGGGATGCGCCAAACTGTGTTGGATTTCTATAAGTGATATCCAAAACCGATGACATTTTATCTCCATATTTTGCTTGAAATCCTCCTGCAGAAAAATCAATATTCTGAACTAAATCAGTATTAATAAAACTCAATCCTTCCTGCTGTCCTGAGCGTATCAAAAACGGTCGGTATACTTCGATCTCATTAACATACACCAAATTCTCATCATAATTTCCTCCTCGAACACTGTATTGCGTACTTAGTTCATTATTTGAGTTAACACCAGGCAGCGTTTTCAAGATGTTTTCGATACCAGCATTTGCCCCAGGAATAAAACGAATATCTTTGGCCTCAAAAGTAAGAATGCCTTGAACTGATTTCTTATTATTATTGATGATTACCTCCCCCATCTGCTCTTCCTGATCACTCATGTACATATTAAATACGTATACTTCTTTAGATTTTAAAGATAATTTCAGGCTTGCTTTTTTTAAAGAAACATGAGTAAATTCGACGGTAACTGTTTCATCGGACGGAACTGCAATTTGAAAAAAACCTTTATCGTTAGTTTGAGCAGTATTATTGGCGCAGGATACATTGACACCTTCAACAGGTTTGCTTTTTTTATCCAAAACAACTCCTTTAACAAAAGCAGTTTGGGCAAAGGAAGTTATTCCTGTCAACAAAAAAATAAAACAGACTAGAGGCTTAAAAATATTCAATTGGTTTTATTTTTTACAGTTTTTGATTTCTTAGAAAATGTGTTTCAAAGGTAGAAGAATTCCCTACATTATCAACTACCACCACTTTTAATTCATTATCACCCGCTGCTGCTATCCCATCATTAAAATCATAGGTCAAAAGACTTGTTTTATTGTCATATTCCATCAAAATCCATTTCCCATTAAGGTAACCATTATAAGATTTTATCCCGGATAATCCATCTGAAATACGGACTTGAAGAACCTTTTGATTATCTAAATTTTTACCTTCAACTGATTTTAAAACCTTAATAACAGGCGGAATCGTATCCATTGCCAATTTAAATTGACCTAGGGTTTTAGTACGAATTTCATAAACATTGTTTTTTTCTCTCGTAGTGTTATAACTAACTCCGCTGCCGCTTATTCGACCTATAAAAACTTTATCTTTTTTAGTAGGATCAAACGCATCGCTTTCCATTGATATGGTGAAATTAGTATGTGCAGGAACGGTATCATCATGCACCGTTAGTACATTACTACTAAATTTAAAATTTAAATCAAAGTCATTGTAGAATGTTCCTGCTGGAAAAAAAACAGAATTTTTACTTTGTTCAAAAAAACAATCTTTTGAAGATTTCACAACATAATTAGCCATTACAGCTTCCTTTTCAATTACTGCAGTAAGAGAATCATACTCCACCGGAATTGCAATTGTTGTTTTATTTCCATAAAAATCTGAAACTTCCAAACGGCAGACATTCGCTAAATTTGGAGCTACAGTAATTATCCCATTCGATTCATCGGCTTTAATGATACTTAAATTGTAAGGCGGATCCATAAACAGCTTTTGAATCCTTTGACTTGTCTTTTTATAAAATGAATAATCAATTAATGCATTTATATAACGCATCTCATCAAAAGAGTACGTATTGAATTGATATCCGAAAATAGATTTTCCGTTGTTAAACAAATCTACATTGAAAGAACCATTTTTATTAAAAGAAAAATCATCATAGTCATATGTTGTAATGCCGAAACCAATTTTACCGTTAGCAATAATTTTGTCTGCTAGATAAGTCCCATCTTTTTGCAACGATAAATTAATTGGAATGCGCCGCTGCGAATGATTTACAGTTGTTTTTGAATCTAACGGATAAACATACAAATTAGACACAATTGGTCTTTTGGTATCCTGCAGTAAAGCATCAAAACCAAAAAAAATTGGATTAATTATTTTTTCAGTTTTGGTATCTCTAAATTCAAAATGCAGATGAGGCCCTTCTGATGCACCAGTATTTCCAGACAGTGCAATTAACTGCCCTTTTTTCACAGGCATTTGATTGGGTTTAAAATACATTTCGATCTCAAAAGACTGCTCTTTATAATGTGTTTTTTTTATATAACTTTCAATTGAATCCGTCGCTTTCTGTAAATGCCCATATACTGATGTAAAACCATTTGGATGGTCAATATAAATAGTTTTCCCGTTACCAAATGTCGAAATTTTAATCCTCGACACATATCCATCAGCAACTGCATATACATTTAAACCTTCCTTCTGAAGGGTTTTCATATCAAAACCAGCGTGAAAATGGTTAGGCCGTAATTCTCCAAAGTTTCCGGATAACTTCAACGGAATATCAAGAGGCGAACGAAAATAGTCTTTAGGATATTCAGTTTGCGCAAAAAGAGTTGTAGTCAATAATAATAAAAAAATGGAGAATTTCATGATATACATTTTTGCTAAGATAAAAAAAGCAAGCAAAACCCACAAATCATGCTATAAATTTCAAATAGCAGCAAGTAGTTCTCACTAATAATAACTCCCGCACTTAACTTTATCTTTTAATTTTTACAGAAGAAACAAAGGCTCTTAATTCTATCAGTGCAAAAGTTACATTAGTAATTATAACAATTACATTCAAATTAAGCCACAATTCAAAAAAACACAATAATTTGATTTACAGATGATTGATTATTTTAACGTAAAAAAATCAATAAAATATTGTAATAATAAAAAGGAATACTAACTTTGTAAGATTAAGTAATGAATAGGAATTATAATGAGTGTGATTGCAGAAATAATTGATACTCTTGAAAATAAGATAGGAAAACTTTTTCTAAAAATACAAAGTTTAGAGAAAAACAACCAAGATTTACGTTCAGAGTTAAAAAACACTGCAGTGCTATCGCAAAACCAGTCTAAAGAGATTGAAGAGCTGAAAACACAAGTAGAAACGCTCAAAATAGCCAATGCATTATTAGGCAGTGACGACAATAAAAGAGATACAAAGCTTAAAATAAATTCAATAATTCGTGAAATTGATTACTGCATAGCCCAGCTGTCAGATTAACAAAAGAACATGGACGAAAAGCTTAAAATTAAAATATCAATTGCTGACAGAGTTTATCCATTAACGGTAGACTTTTCTCAAGAAGAAGGGCTTAGAAGCGCTTCAAAAAAAATTGATGCAATGATTAAGCAATTTGAAGAAAATTATGCTGTAAGAGATAAACAAGATGTATTGGCTATGTGCGCTTTACAATTTGCCTCTCAAGTGGAGCAAAAACAAATTGACAATGTAATAAATGGTGATGAAACCATTGAAAAATTAAACAAAATCAATTTACTTTTAGACGAATATCTCGAAAATTAAACGTTCTTTACACAGACTAAGATACTGCCTACATTAGTTCATATTGGTAAACTCAACACTAACAATTTAGAATGAGCGAATCATCACTACTATAGTATGCCACGCTTCGGCGAGGAAACTTGAACAGTGAGTTAGCTCAAAACTTGTCTTTTCGAGTTTATACAACTTCTAATGTAGGCTTTTTTTATATATAAATTTTTAATAAACATGGACATTATAGAAATAGTTATTTCAGGAATTGCAGGAATTGCACTAGGATTTGGCATTGCCAAAATCATAGAAAAAAGCAATATCTCTAATTTAATTAAAAGCGCTAAAAAAGAAGCTGCTTCAATTTTAAAAGATGCCAATCTTGAGGCTGAGAACATTAAAAAAGATAAAATTCTTCAAGCGAAAGAAAAGTTTATTGAATTAAAATCGGAACATGAACAGGTAATTTTGGCCCGAGATAAAAAAGTTGCCGAAGTTGAAAAAAGAGTCCGTGATAAAGAATCACAAGTTTCAAATGAATTATCAAAAGCTAAAAAAGTAAATGATGATTTTGAAGCGAAAACTGCTGAATACAGCTCTAAAATAGAAAATTTAGAAAAAAAACAGGTAGAAGTTGACAGACTTCATAAAAGCCAGCTGCAGCAGCTGGAAGTGATTTCAGGATTATCTGCTGAAGAAGCTAAAGACCAGCTTGTTGAAGGGTTGAAAGCTGAAGCAAAAAGCAAAGCGATGTCTCATATTCAGGATACTATTGAAGAGGCTAAATTAACAGCACAGCAGGAAGCCAAAAAAATTATTATTAACACCATTCAGCGTGTTGGAACTGAAGAAGCAGTAGAAAACTGCGTTTCTGTTTTTAATATTGAATCTGATGATGTTAAAGGAAGAATCATTGGACGTGAAGGACGTAACATCCGTGCCCTTGAAGCAGCTACAGGAGTTGAAATTATCGTTGATGACACTCCGGAAGCGATTATTCTGTCCTGCTTTGATCCTGTACGAAGAGAAATTGCCCGTTTGGCATTGCATAAATTAGTTACGGACGGACGTATTCACCCAGCTCGTATTGAAGAAGTAGTTGCCAAAACAACTAAACAGATTGATGACGAAATTATCGAAGTAGGTAAACGTACCGTTATTGATTTAGGAATCCACGGATTACATCCTGAATTGATAAAAGTAGTCGGCAGAATGAAATACCGTTCTTCTTACGGACAAAATTTATTGCAGCACTCTCGCGAAGTTTCTAAACTTTGCGGTATCATGGCCGCTGAATTAGGATTGAATGTTAAACTAGCAAAAAGAGCAGGTTTACTTCACGATATTGGTAAAGTGCCGGATGCAGAAAGCGATTTACCACACGCATTATTAGGTATGCAGTGGGCTGAAAAATATGGTGAAAAAGAAGAGGTTTGCAACGCAATTGGAGCTCACCACGACGAAATAGAAATGAAATCTCTTTTATCTCCTATCATACAGGTTTGTGATGCTATTTCAGGAGCCAGACCTGGAGCTAGACGACAAGTTTTAGATTCTTATATCCAGCGTTTAAAAGATCTGGAAGAAGTAGCATACGGATTCAGCGGGGTTAAAAATGCTTATGCAATCCAAGCCGGTAGAGAACTTCGCGTTATCGTAGAAAGCGAAAAAGTATCTGATGATAATGCTGCCAATTTATCTTTTGAAATTTCTCAAAAAATTCAAACTGAAATGACATATCCTGGTCAAGTTAAGGTTACTGTAATTAGAGAAACCAGAGCAGTGAATATTGCCAAATAAAAGCTAACTATCCCTTCTTTTAAGAGGGACTAAAACATAAAATCCAAATTCCCTTTACATAAATTGGAATTTGGATTTTTTATTTGAGTGTCAAGAATTTAAAATTCTCTTTTATTTTTTCATGCCAAATGTACAAATTACTCTTTTTTAAAATAAACTTTAAAAGTTGATCCAAAATTAAGAGTGCTTTCTACCTCAATTTTACCGCCCATATTTTCAACTTGATTTTTTGTCAAATACAAACCAACACCTCTAGCATCATTGTTTCTATGAAATGTTTTATACAATCCAAAAATAGATTCTTTATGCTTTTCTAAATCGATTCCAAGTCCATTGTCCTTTACGTTCAAAATCACAAATTCATCATTTACTTCAGCGGTAAATATAATTTTAGACTCTTTATCGGGATCGGAATATTTTATTGCGTTAGTGACTAAATTCAGCATTATACTTTCTAAATAAGCTGGTATGCAAAGTATTTTAACCGAATTTGGAACATAATTCAATACTTGGATTCTTTTTAATCTAATAGACTCATATAAAACATCCAAAACTTTATCTATAAATCCATTGATTTTTAGAAGCTGCATATTATCTTCCCTCTCGGCATAGATACTTACTAAATCATTCAGGTTTTCAATGGTCGAAAACAATTCATCTGAGACAATTTGGATATTACTTAAAGTATCCGAATCAGACAAAAGATTTTCTTTGTGTAAATCTAACAATGATTTTATATTTCCGCTGTGTGTTCTCAAATTATGAGAAACAATATGAGCAAAATTAAGCAACTTGTTATTTTGAGTATTTACAATTTCGAGCATTTTTGCCAGCTCTATTTCCTTCTCTTTCTGCTCAGATATATCGGTATGAGTTCCTACAATCCGCAGTGGTTTTCCGTTGCCGTCTCTTTCAATAACTTTTCCTCTATCGAGAATCCATTTATATTTTCCCGAACATAAAACCCGGTGGCAAGTTTCATAAAAAGGGATTTTATTATCAAAATGCAGATTGATATTTCCGTAATACTCTTCGCGGTCATCAGGATGCACTCTTTCATCCCATTCTTCGGGAGCTGCTACCAAATCAGACTCGGTTATTTCCAATATCTTCATTGATTCCGAAGAATAATACACTTTATTAGTTATCAAATCCCAATCCCAAACCCCTCTATCTGAGGCCTGTACAGCAAAATGATACCTTTCATCGGCTACTTTCAGTCTAATTTCCTGTTCTTTGACTATTGTTATATCCGAAATTAGTCCATAAAAAACCATTTCTCCTTGATCATTTTTTTTAGGAGTTGCATCGATTCGAATCCATTTGTATCCGCTTTCAGGCATCAGCAATCTGAAATCAATCTCCCATTTTTCATTACTTGAAATAGCCTTTTCATAGGAATCCAAAAACATTTTGAAATCCGGCTCGTAAATTTTATAATTAGACAGCTTATACGAATCCTCAAGAAATTCATTAATTGAAAATTCATCCAGAAACTCAATTGGTTTACTTAAAAAATCGATTGCAATTTGTTTATCAGAATTCACTCTTATCTGAAAAATTATATTCGGGAGCTGTTTTATCAGACTTTCGTATAATTTATTTAAATCTTCGGGATTTTTATTGGCTGTAAAGATCATAATTTATAAATCCTTGGTGTAATTGCAAAAATATTGAATCTTAACTTGATATTATCATAAATCAATACTTTTATTACAATTATTACTTTCTGGGATGATAAGCATTAATAACTTCCGTTAAAAATTTCCTATCTAAATGAACATAAATCTCTGTAGTAGTAATTGATTCATGTCCCAGCATTAATTGAATAGAACGCAGATCGGCTCCATTCTCCAGCAAATGGGTAGCAAATGAATGTCGAAATGTATGCGGGCTAATTTTTTTATTTAGATTAATTTTTACAGTCAGATCTTTTATAATGGTAAAAATCATTGCCCTTGTTAATTGTTTCCCTCTCCTATTCAAAAACAGTGTATCGTCAAACCCTTTCTGAATAGTAAGGTGAGTTCTCACATTGTTTTTATAAATCTCAATATACTTTTGAGTCAGGTCTCCAATAGGGACAAAACGCTGTTTATTGCCTTTACCAGTAATTTTTATAAATCCTTCGTCAAAAAACAAATCGGATATTTTTAAAGCTACTAATTCGGAGACCCTTAAACCGCAGCCATACATTGTTTCCAATAAAGCACGATTACGTTCCCCTTCATTAGAACTCAAATCAATTGCCGAAATAATCGCATCGATTTCTTCCACAGCTAATGTATCTGGTAATTTACGCCCTGTTTTAGGTGACTCAATCAGTTCTAAAGGATTATCATTTCTAAAATCTTCAAATATTAAATAAGAAAAAAAACTCTTCAGACCTGAAATTATTCTTGCCTGAGATCTTGGATTTACTTCTTTGGAAACCGCGTAAATGAATTGCTGCAGTGATTCTTCATTGATAGTTATTGGAGAAACGGAAATCGAATTTTGACTCAAAAACAAACACAATCTTTCAATATCAAAAGTATAATTGTCAATAGTATTTTTTGACAAACCTCTTTCAATCTTAAGATAGGACTGATAACTTTTTAAATACGATTCCCAATTCATACCAACAAAGTAAAGACTTTTTTGCGCATAAAAAAACCTCCCGAGGTGGGAGGTTTAAATTTTTATAAACGTAATCTAAAAATTAGAATTTATAAACAAGGCCTAAAGTTAAATCATCAAGACCTAACCCTAACTCAAAAGAATTCGTAGCTTCAGCACCATCTGCATCTGGTTTAACAGAACCATAACTTAAAACTCCTATCGAAGCCTCGAATGCAAAATGTTTAGATATAAAGTAACTAACTCCTGGTGCAACAGCAACATTAAAACCATTAGCCTTTCCATCTTCTGTACCATCAATACCATCATCAAATTTTGCAGTGGCATAGTTAACTCCTAATTCTCCAAAGAAAGAAAAGTCAGAAGCTGGAGTAGCGTAATATCTACCAAAGACTCCAAATCCAAAAGCAGTAGTTTTTTGATCATCACCAAAATCATTTGTTTCTTTTAGTGATGTGTAACCAATTGTTGCTCCTACTGCAATGTTTTCAGTTGCAAAATAACCTACTTTTGGCGTAATATTTAATTCGCTTTCTTTTACATCTCCTGTTTTCACTGAAGAAACACCTACTGCTCCCGAAATGAATAAATCCCCTTTAGTAAATCCTTTTTCTTGTGCATTTGCGAATCCAAATGCTAAAACAGCAACAGCTGTTAAAATAATTTTTTTCATTTTTTTTTGTTTGTTATTAATATAACTACAAACGTACGAAATATTCACCAAAATTCTTTCATAAAATCTTAATTAAATGTTAAAATGTAATATAAATACTGTATATATTACAATGAAATTATTGCTAACAAAATGTATATCAATCCAATACAAAGAAGTAAAATTCTTAAAAAAACAACTAAATTCTTATTTTTAACAACAAAAAAAACATTCTTATATATTTAAATAAAATGATTCTTTTGTGACACTATTCTTCTATATTAAAACGAATTATTTATTTTTACAAAAACAAAAAATTATGAAAATTGCCATCCTTAATGGTCCAAACCTAAATTTACTTGGAAAAAGAGAACCGGAAATTTACGGCTCTCAAACATTTGAAGATTACTTTGAAATTTTAAAAGCCAAATTTCCTCAGTTAGAATTTGTCTATTACCAAAGTAATATTGAAGGAGAATTAATTGGTAAAATTCAGGAACTAGGATTTAGCTATGACGGAATAATTCTAAATGCCGGAGCTTACACGCATACTTCCGTTGGAATTGGCGATGCTATCAAAGCGGTTACAACGCCAGTAATCGAAGTTCATATATCCAATACTTATGGCCGTGAAAGTTTCAGACACCAATCCTATATTTCTGGAAACGCCAAAGGAGTCATTTTAGGTTTTGGCTTAAAAAGCTATGATTTGGCGATCCAGTCTTTTTTGTAATACTTTTATAGAAAATTTAACAGAATATCCTCGATATTCTCGTAACATACTTACAAAAAAGCGTCAAACATAAAAACTAAATTTTATGAAAAACGCTTTTTTGTACTTTTTACTCCTATTATCTTTTCATTCTTTTGCCCAAATAAAAGGCACTGTCACTGACGAAAAAGGAAATCCGCTTCCATTTATCAATGTTTTTGAAGAAAACACCTATAATGGAACAACTACAAATGAGCAGGGAAAATACCAGCTCCATTTAAAATCTACCGGCAAGAATAAAATTGTTTTCCAATATTTAGGCTTCAAAACTCAAAAAATAGCCGTTCCTATTGAGAATTTAACCCTACCATTGGATGTAAAAATGATTGAAGAGAACTTCTCACTCAACGAAGTAGTAATTACTACCAAAGATAATCCTGCAAATACAATTATAAAAAAAGCAATTGCCAGCAAAAAAGAAAACACCACCAAAACAGCACGCTTCAAAGCCGATTTTTATTCCAGAGGGATTTTTAAACTGAAAAATGCACCAAAAAAGATATTCGGTCAGGAAATAGGCGACATGGATGGCGCATTGGACTCTACCGGAACGGGAATCATATCACTTTCTGAAACGTTTTCTAAAATTATTTATGAAAAACCAAATAATCTGAAAGAAGTCGTTACGGCATCCAAAGTAAGCGGAGACAACAAAGGATATGCATACAATACTGCAAGATCTTCCTTTTATGATTTTTATGACAATACGATACGTTTTGGAATCAATATGGTTTCGCCTATTGCAGATAATGCCTTCAATTATTATAAGTATAAATTGGAAAGCACTTTTGTCGATGAAAACAACCAGACCATTAACAAAATAAAGGTCATTGCCAAAAGAGATAAAGAACCAGTTTTTGAAGGTTATATTTATATTGTAGAGAATTCTTGGGCCATTTATGGAATTGATCTAGACATAAAAGGCTACCGAATGAAAGAAGATGTTATCGATGTGATGACGCTGAAACAAAACTTCAGCTACAACGAAACCAATAAAATTTGGGCAAAAAGAACACAAAGTCTTGATTTCAGTGCAGGCTTATTTGGAATTAAATTCAACGGAAAATACACTTACGTTTATAACAATTATGAGTTTGTTGATTCTTTCGACAAAAAAACATTCACAAACGAGATTACCTCAGTTGATATAAACTCAAACAAAAAAGACACAGTTTTCTGGAATGCAAATAGACCCATCCCACTAACAACAGAAGAGATTACCGATTACATCAGGAAAGACAGTATCCACAAAGTCCGTAACTCTCCAAAATACTTGGATTCAATAGATAAAAAAAATAACAAGTTTAAGTTTCTCGATCCAATTACTGGTTATACATACAGAAGCAGTTCCAAAAAATTTTCTTTGGGATATAAAGGATTACTCGATCTAAGTTCCCTTAGTTTCAATACCGTGCAGGGCTGGAATTTCGATACTGGTTTCTCCTACTCCAACTGGAAGCAGGAAGAAAAAGGACGCCGAACCAACATTGATTTAAAAATCAATTATGGATTTTCTGATGACCGTGTCCGAATTAACGGAAAATATTGGCACCAATTCAATAATCAGAATTATGCCAATATACAAGTTTCCGGAGGAACTGCTGTCGCACAGTTTAACAGAAACGAACCTATCAGTCCTTTTATAAACTCAATAAGTACGCTATTTTTTAAGGACAATTACATAAAATTATATAATCTGGAATTTGCCAAAATAGAGTATGGACAGGATATTGCAAACGGCGTTAATCTAAGAGGAAAAATTGATTATGAGCAACGAAAACCATTATTCAACACTACAGATTATACTTTTATCAACAAAGACAAACTCTATTCTTCCAATAATCCTCTAAATCCGGACGATTATATAAATTCTGGGTTCGAAAAACACAGTTTGGCCAAATTGGATTTGACTGCTAAAATAAATTTCGGCAATAAATATGCTTCAAGACCAGACGGGAAATATAATATCCGTAACTCAAACTACCCTACTCTATATTTTGGACTTGAAAAAGGATTTGCCGGAACCGAAAAGAAATATGAATTTACCAATATCAATACACAGATTAAATACAGTCACACCTTTGGCAACAAAGGAGATTTTGGATTAAGCCTAAAAGCTGGAAAATTCTTTGATGCCGAAAATATTGCTTTTATGGATTATCAGCATTTCAATGGAAATCAAACCTATGTTGGCTTATCAGGAAATTATCTGAATGTATTTAATTTAATGCCGTATTACACAAACAGTACCAACGACAGCTATTTTGAATTTCACACCGAGCACAATGACAGAGGGTTTATAATGAACAAAATTCCGTTATTGAATCTGCTAAAATCAAACTTAGTTGTAGGCTATCATTTACTTGCAGAACCAAATATCAATCCGTATTCTGAGTATAGTGTAGGATTGGACAATCTTGGTTTTGGAAAATTAAAAATGTTTCGAATCGATTATGTGCGCTCCTATCAAAACGGATTTCAAAATGAAGGAGTTATTGTGGGAATAAAATTTATGAACTAAATCAAGATTATTTAATTCATTTGGGCGTGACCCTTCGTAAAAACTACGGGTCGGGCTTTCCGTTCCCGCTTTTTTTATCCCTTGAAAAAAAGGGATAAAAAAGAGCTCCACTGCAATCCCTCACGCGAGCAACTGCCAGCGAACAAAATTTGTGTTCAAATACAGAACTCTAAATCAAAACAGCAATAAAAAAACCAATACCTTTTTTGAAGGTATTGGTTTTTCTATTTTACAATCATTTTCTAATTCGGCTCAATATGAATTAATACATGACCAAGTTCCGGAATTTCCTCACGCAAAGTATCTTTGAGTTTATGAGATAAATCATGGCCTTCTTTTACCGTTATGGTTCCGCTTACACGAGCATGAAGATCAACGTGATATTTCATTCCTGCTTTTCGGATGAAACATTTTTCAGTATCAATAATACCATCAACCTGATGAGAAACCTGCCTGATTTCTTCAACCAAATCATCGTACAAATGTTCATCCATAATTTCCCCAAGAGCAGGTCTAAAAATCAGGTAACTGTTATAAAGTATAAATCCTGAAGCAAACAGCGCCGCCCAATCATCAGCAGATTCATATCCTTTTCCTAAAAACAATGCAATTGAAATTCCGACAAAAGCTGCAATCGAAGTCAGCGCATCGCTTCTGTGATGCCAGGCATCTGCTTTTAGGGAAGAACTGTTTGTTTCTTTACTTCTTTTCATCACCAATTGAAACGAATATTCTTTCCAGACAATAATAGCTCCAAGCACAAAAAGTGTCCACGGTTTTGGCAGTTCGTGCGGAGTTCGAATGTTCATTATACTTTCATATCCAATAATCGTAGCCGAAGTAATTAAAAATCCGACAACCAAAAAGGTAATTAAAGGCTCGGCTCTTCCATGTCCATACGGATGATTTTCGTCTGCCGGTCTGCTGGAATATTTGATACCAAATAAAACCAGAAGTGACGCAAAAATATCAGCAGTTGATTCGATGGCATCAGCAATTAACGCATATGAATTCCCGAAAACCCCTGCTAATCCCTTAATAAGAGCCAAAGATGTGTTACCGATTATACTAAAATAGGTCGCTTTTACCGCTTTTTCTACATTAGACATATTTCATTTTTTTATTGTAAGCACAATTTAAATTTCTAATTTACAACCCTAAATTCTGAACCTAAACTGTATAAAAAAACGCTTAAATTATTTTTAAGCGTTTTTTAAAATTATTATTCTTATTGTTTTTCTCGAACTATTTTGGCTCCAATTGCTCTTAGTCGCTCGTCTATGCGCTCGTAACCGCGGTCAATCTGCTCAATGTTTTGAATTGTACTAGTTCCTTTTGCAGAAAGCGCAGCAATCAATAATGAAATTCCTGCACGAATATCTGGAGAGGACATTGTAGTTGCTTTCAATACTGATTTAAAATCGTGTCCAATAACTACAGCTCTATGCGGGTCACACAGCATGATTTTAGCTCCCATGTCAATCAGTTTATCAACAAAGAACAAACGGCTTTCAAACATTTTTTGGTGAATAAGAACATCACCTTTCGCTTGAGTAGCAACTACTAAAACGATACTCAATAAATCAGGTGTAAATCCTGGCCAAGGCGCATCGGCAATTGTAAGAATTGAACCGTCGATATCTGTTTTTACTTCGTAACCATCTTTATGTTCAGGGATATAAATATCATCTCCTTGTTTCTCAAGGGTAATTCCTAATTTTCTGAATACGCTTGGAATAACTCCTAGATTTTCCCAGCTTACATTCTTGATAGTAATTTCACTTCTTGTCATAGCCGCAAGACCAATCCAAGAACCAATTTCAATCATATCCGGTAAAATTCTATGCTCACAGCCTCCTAATTTTTCAACTCCTTCAATAGTCAATAAATTAGATCCAACACCTGTGATTTTGGCTCCCATAGAATTCAGCATTTTACAAAGCTGCTGTAAATAAGGCTCGCAAGCTGCGTTGTAAACTGTCGTTCTTCCTTTGGCCAAAACTGCTGCCATTACAATGTTGGCAGTTCCTGTTACTGATGCTTCGTCCAATAACATATCAGCACCTGTAAGTCCGTCTGGAGCTTCTACTCCATAAAAATGGTCTTCTCTATTGTATCTGAATTTTGCACCAAGATTGATAAATCCTTCAAAATGGGTATCCAAACGTCTGCGTCCGATTTTATCTCCGCCTGGTTTCGGGATATATCCTTTTCCAAAACGAGCCAAAAGCGGTCCAACAATCATAATAGAACCACGAAGCGAACCTCCTTCTTTCTTGAAAGCTTCTGTTTCTAAGTATCCTACATTTACTTCATCACATTGAAAAGTATATGAACCATGCCCTAGTTTTTCTATTTTAACACCCAAATTCCCCAACAGCGTTATCAGTTTATTGATATCGATAATATCCGGGATATTGTTGATTGTTATTTTTTCTGGTGTTAAAAGTACTGCACATAAAATCTGCAGTGCTTCATTTTTTGCACCTTGCGGGATTACTTCTCCTTTTAAACGTGTTCCTCCTTCAATTTTGAAAACTTCCATGCTTTTGATTTAAGATTCTTTGACTTGCAGATTCTAATTTTCTAAAATTCTAGATTCCTAAGACATTGAACTAAAAGTTCCTATAAATCTTAGAAACTTAGGAACTCAGCGTCTTAGCTTCTTTTTTATTTACTTTTTTTGAAACGGCTTTTGTTTTCCGTTTTTATTATTCTTGTTGCTTTGAATTTTTGGCTGTCCTGCAGGACCAATTTTATTAGAAATCCTTTTATTGGTTCTTAATAAATCGGTAGTGTTTAATAGTTCTTCTGAGCTTTGCAGTAAATTCAGTTTCCCGTCAGATAACTCATAAAGGTGTTCAAAAATCACATCATCTTTTACGGTATCCTTGTTCCAGCTCAAATAGGATTTTTTCATGTGATTGGCAATAACTTTTACCAATGCACTTTTCATCTCGCCTTCCTCCCATTTATTGGCCACATCAATCATGTACTTTATATTATTTCCATAATACCTGTATTTTGGAAAGTTTTGCGGATATTTTAAAACATCTGGTTTAAGCTGCAGCACTTCCCTTGAAGGTATTGGATAAGGAGAATCGGCTTTTAATTTAAAATCAGACATTATAAAAAGCTGATCCCAAAGTTTATGCTGAAAATCGGGTACGTCACGCAAATGAGGATTCAGACTTCCCATTACCTGAATGATGTATTTTGCCGTTTTATTGCGTTTTTCATCATCTTCGATAATAGTAGCCTGCTCAATCAATTTTTGCAGATGACGGCCGTACTCTGGAATGATTAAATGCTCTCTTTCAGAATTATATTCCAAATTGAAAACTACATCATTCGCATTTTCTTTTGTATATTTTTCGATCATAATTATAAGGAGACTATACCTTCTATTGTGGATAATTCTTGGTACTTATTTATTACTTCCTGAGAATCTTTGACCGTTACATCTACTGAAACACTGGTAAATTTTCCGGTTTTAGATTTTGTTGTTTTGATTACTGCTCCCATACAATTGAAGGCATTTTCCACTTTTAGGATATTTTCTTCATTAGTTGGCACTATAAATTTAAACAAATATGGTGCAGGCCAAGAATTACTGTTATCTAATTCGGTTTTCAGTCTTTCGTAAAACTCAGCAGTCTTTTTTTCGTTGTCGTCGCTCATTCTTAAATAAAAATAAAGGCAAATATACGTTTTAGATTTTAGAATTTTGATTTTAGATTTAAGATTTAAGAATCAAGAATCAAGAATTTGGATTTTTAATATTTAATTTTCTCTTTTTTATCCTTTTTTATTTCCAAAAATGCCCTATCTCCCCTTCATAGCCCTGATGGGAGGGAAAATCCTTTTATTTTTTCTTTCAAAAAATAAAAGATTTGGAAGGACAGCAGGAATCCATTTTTACTAAAAAATCCTTATCATTCGCTCCTTAAGCAACAGCCTATTTTAGTCTTAAATATTCTTTTAAAATACCAATAAGTTTGAGTATTTTTGCCGTTTAATTTGAAAACGTGCAGAAAAAAATTATTGTTATCATTGGCGGCCCTGGTACGGGGAAAAGTTCTATTATAAAAGGTTTGGTAGCCAAAGGTTATTGCTGTTATCCTGAAATTTCTCGTGAAGTTACACTTGAAGCTCAAAAACGAGGTATCGAACAACTGTTCTTGGAAGATCCTTTATTATTCAGTCAAATGCTGCTTGACGGCAGAATCAAACAATTTAATGATGCGAGAAATGAACCTAATCAATGGGTTTTCATTGACCGCGGTATTCCTGATGTTGTTGCGTATTTAGATTATATTGGTGATGATTATCCTGCTCATTTTATTGATGCCTGCAACGAAAATGTATATACTAAAATTTTCATTCTTCCGCCTTGGGAAGAAATTTATGAAAGTGACAGCGAGCGCTATGAAAACTTTGAACAGGCAAAAAAAATACAAGAACATCTTACAGATACCTATAAAAAATATGGTTACGACTTAATTGAAGTGCCAAAAGACAGCATTGATAACAGAATTCTTTTTATATTAGATAAAATTTAGCAATTTATTGAATATTCAATATTGTAAATTAGTACGAATCTAAACAGAAAATAATGCCAACAGCATTAGAAATTCTTCAAAAATACTGGCAGCACAATACTTTCAGATCGTTACAAAACGAAATTATTGATTCGGTTTTGAGTGGTCATGATACTTTTGCGCTGATGCCGACAGGCGGTGGCAAATCGATTTGTTTCCAGGTACCGGCCCTTATGAATGAAGGGGTTTGTCTGGTAGTTTCTCCTCTGGTCGCATTAATGAAAGATCAAGTCGCCAATTTGCAAAAGCGAGGCATTAAAGCCATTGCTTTGACAGGAGGCATTAAGTCTGATGAGATTATTGATTTATTAGACAACTGTCAATATGGGAATTATAAATTCCTGTATGTTTCTCCCGAACGTTTACAGTCGGACTGGATTCTTGACCGAATAAAAAATCTTCCCATAAACCTTATAACTATTGACGAAGCACATTGCGTGTCGCAGTGGGGGCATGATTTTCGTCCCGCATATTTGAAGATTTCAGAATTAAAAAAACATTTTCCTAAAATTCCATTTTTAGCTTTAACGGCCACAGCAACTCCTCGGGTAAAAGAAGATATTATTACAGAATTAGGAATGCAGCATCCTGTTCAATTTGAAAAGTCTTTTGCCAGAAAGAATATTGCTTATATGGTTTTTGAAGTAGAAGATAAACTTTTTAGAATTGAACAGATTCTTAAAAAAAATCCACAGCCTTCTATAATATATGTTCGAAATAGAAAATCCTGCCTGGAGATTTCGTCTCAACTGCAAACTTTAGGCTTTCGATCTACCTATTATCATGGCGGACTTACTTCCAGAGAAAAAGACAAAAACATGCAGCTCTGGATGGAAGAAAAAGCGCAGGTTATTGTTGCCACAAATGCATTTGGAATGGGAATTGACAAACCCAATGTAAAAACGGTAATTCATATTCAGCTGCCTGAGAACATGGAAAACTACTATCAGGAAGCGGGACGTTCCGGCCGAAATGGAGAAAAAGCTTTTGCCGTTTTACTAACTGGAAAAACAGATCTTATTCAGGCTGAAAGTCAATTTATAAAAGTTTTGCCTGATAAAACGTTTTTGACGACTATGTACATCAAACTCTGCAATTATTTTCAGATAGCTTATGGAGAAGGAATAAACGAAGAATTCATGTTTAATCTGAATCATTTTTGCCATAAATATGATTTTCCTGCACTGAAAACGTTTAATGCTATGCGATTTTTAGACGGACAGGGGATTATCACTTTGTCTCAGGAATTTTCAGAAAAAATTACTTTGCAGTTTATCATTCCGTCCAAGGAAGTTATTCGATATACCAGTTTGAACCCTAATGATGAGGAGATTATCTTAACCATCCTCAGAACGTATCCTGGGGTTTATGAAATGCAGACCGCTTTTAATCTTCCGTTAATTGCAAAAAAATCACATCATTCGGAAGCAGAAGTATTGGGTGTATTACATAAATTAAAAGACAAAGAAATTATAGAATATCATTCGAAAAACAATGATGCCGTTTTAATTTTTAATGAAATTCGGGAAGATGAGTTAACTATCAACAAAGTTTCAAAACACTTATCTCGTCAGAACGAACTCAAAAAAGAGCAATTACAATCAGTATTGAAATACGTAGCAGAAAAAAACAGCTGTAAAAGCAAAATGATTCTGGATTATTTTGGCGAAAAAACAACTGTGAACTGTGGCATCTGCTCCTACTGCATCACCTTAACAAAACCCAAAAAAGACTTTAATGCTCTTTCAAAAAAAATAATAGACTTACTGCAGATTGAAGGCTTAAGTTCAAGAGAAATTCAAAACAAGACCAAAAATACTGCAGACGATATTATCTTTGTACTGCAGCAATTATTAGAAGATGATTTTTTAATAATTCAGAAAAACAACAAATACACTTTAAAAACCTAATGGAAAAATTAAGAATTATATTTATGGGAACTCCGGAATTTGCTGTTGGAATTCTGGACACCATAATCAAAAACAATTATGAAGTAGCTGGAGTAATCACAGCTGCAGACAAACCAGCTGGACGCGGACAAAAAATAAAATATTCGGCAGTAAAAGAATATGCTTTAGAAAACAATTTACATTTATTACAGCCCACTAATTTAAAAGACGAAGCTTTTCTGGCAGAGTTAAAATCTTTAGAAGCTAATTTACAAGTAGTAGTTGCCTTTAGAATGCTGCCAAAAGCAGTCTGGGAAATGCCAGCTTTAGGGACATTTAATCTTCATGCTTCATTGCTTCCTAATTATAGAGGAGCTGCGCCAATCAATTGGGCAATTATAAACGGAGAAACAAAAACGGGAGTTACTACTTTTTTCATTGATGATAAAATAGATACCGGAGCTATGATTTTGAGCAGTGAAACTGCAATTGACGATAATGAAAATGCAGGACAGCTTCATGACCGATTGATGGATCTGGGATGTAACACTGTTATTGATACTTTAAAATTAATTGAAAGTAAAAATGTAACCACAACTATTCAGAATGATGATTCAGATATCAAAACAGCTTACAAACTAAATAAAGAGAACTGCAAAATTGATTGGTCAAAATCTACAGCAGACATTCATAACCTAATTAGAGGTTTAAGCCCCTACCCTTCCGCTTGGTGTTATTTTGCAGATAAAGATCAGGAGTGGAATGTAAAAATATATGAAGCTAAGATTATTTTTGAAGAGCACAATCAGCCAATAGGCACTTTGATTTGTACAAAAAAAGAAATGAAGATTACATCCAAAGAAGGATTTATTCAAATACTAAGCTTACAATTTCCTGGAAAAAAGAAAATGTCTGCAGCAGAATTATTGAATGGCATTACTTTTTCAGAGAATGCAAAAGTATTCTAACATCAATAAAGACAGGGGTTAAGTGCATTTCTTTCAGAATTTTAGCCTACTTTATGAACAAAAAAAGCAAGTTATTAACAAAATAGGCTGATTTTGTACAAAACACTTGCACACTCCGTATTTCCTGCTAATTTTGTTCTATTAACAATTATTTTAACCAACAATTAACATCCATTATTATGAACAAATCAGAATTAATCGACGCTATCGCTGCAGATGCAGGAATTACTAAAGCTGCTGCAAAATTAGCGCTTGAATCATTTTTAGGAAATGTAGGTGGTACTTTGAAAAAAGGTGGTAAAGTATCTTTAGTAGGATTCGGATCTTGGTCTGTATCTTCAAGAGCTGCAAGAGACGGAAGAAATCCTCAAACTGGAAAAACTATTCAAATCGCTGCAAAAAATGTTGTAAAATTCAAAGCTGGAGCAGATTTAGAAGGAGCTGTAAACTAAATAATAGCTTATTTTATATAATTAAACCTTCCGATTGGAAGGTTTTTTTATGCCTTTAAACGAATAAAATTCAAAAAGTTTGGTTACTTTATTTAATTTTTCTTAAATTTAATTAAAAATGTAGCCTTATGATTTCAGAAAAATTAAAAAAAGGATATTTACTTATTGCTGAACCATCAATAATAGGAGACTTGTCATTTAATAGATCTGTAATATTATTAGCAGATCACAATCAAGATGGCTCAGTAGGATTTATTATGAACAAACCATTGAAATACACAATCAATGATTTGATTCCTGAAATAAATGCCAATTTCAAAATTTTTAACGGTGGTCCGGTAGAGCAGGATAACTTGTACTTCATCCATAATATTCCAGACTTGATACCTAATAGTATTGAGATCTCCAATGGGATTTATTGGGGAGGCGATTTTGATTCTACCAAAGATCTCATCAATACAGGTCAGATAAAAAAGGAAAACATTCGTTTCTTTCTAGGTTACACTGGATGGGAAGAAGAGCAGCTGGAAAAAGAGATGAAAGCCAACTCGTGGATTATTGCCAAAAATAATTATGAAAATAAAATAATCGGAAAATCAACTATCCATTTCTGGAAAGAACAAATTATGGAATTGGGAGGTGAATATCTTATTTGGTCCAACGCTCCCGAAAATCCTTATTTAAACTAAACCTAAACTTTTATTTAGTGCTGTTATTAAAGTTTTAGAAATTTCCGTTGAAAATTCTTTTTTTCTATATTTTGTAATTGGCTGAATTCCTTTAATAACATTAGTCACAAATAATTCATTTGCTTTTTGAAGATCAAAAGGAGAAATAATCTCTTCGACTACTTCAATGCTTTCTATTTTTTTTGCCAATTCTAAAACCTGCTTTCTCATTACACCATTCAAACAGCCTTCAGATACTGGAGGAGTAATTAATTTATTACCATTGAGCATAAAAATATTCCCCTGTAATGCCTCAACAACATTTTTACTGTCATTTAATAAAACACAATTATCTAGTCCATTTTCATGTGCATAAATGCTTCCTGTGACGTTTATCAAACGGTTTGTTGTTTTGATTGATGACAGCAATTGCTTAGTTATGTAAAAATCTTTATACAAATCGACTTCATACTCCTGCTCATTAAACAAATATTCCTTGCTCTCTAACGGAGTTGTCTTTATCAAAAATGAAACTGTATTATCTTGTGGCAAATAATACCCTCCATCGTTTCTATAAACTGTAATTCTAGCTCTGGAAGACGATTCAGTATTATTATTTTTAACCAAAGCAAGGATTTGCTCTTCAAAGTACTCTAACGTAAAATTCATTGGAATTTCCATTCGAATCACACGCATGGAAGACATCAGCCTAAAGTAATGATCTTCTAGAAACAGGATTTTCCCATTTACAACTTTTACAGTTTCAAAAACTGCATCACCATATAAAAATCCTCTATTCTGCACTAAAACATTTGCATCCTCAGATACAAATGCGCCATTAAAATTTATCATAAAAAAAAGCCTGAAATTAATTCAGGCAAATATAAGTTATAATATACAATTCTGCTATACCGAACCTATAACATGTTTCAGATCTGAAATTTGATTTTCCCACAATTGAGTAGCCTCTTCAAGTTCTTCTTTATGAGCAAAATCGACCACCATCAAAGAAACATCTTTAGTCAGTTCATCCTCCAAGATATTCAATTCAAAAAAATATTCGGTATCCTTATTATTTTCATCAACCCATCTAAACTTAACTTTCTCTCCCGATTTTTTGGAAGCCAGCCTAGCTTTTTCTTGGGAATCATTCCAAATAAAAGTAAAAAACTCACCGCGAGAATTTACATTGTCTGCAAACCATTCAGATAGGCCTGAAGGAGTTGAAATATATTGATACAATAATTGGGGGGAGGAATTTATGGGGAATTCGATTTCGTAACGCACTTTTAAATTCATGAATACATTTTTTTTGTTTGCGAAATATATAGATTATTACTTCAAAAAAAAAACCTTTTCAAAAAAAAATTTTTTTGTTCTTTTTTGCTTGCAAACTCTAATTATTGTTTTATATTTGCACCCGCATTCAGGGATAGAAAATATCCCGAATATGGCGAGGTAGCTCAGTCGGTTAGAGCGCAGGATTCATAACCCTGAGGTCACGGGTTCAACTCCCGTCTTCGCTACAAGACCGGACAAATGAGAAAACGACTCATTTGTTCGGTTTTTTTTATGTGCTAAACCCTTGTAAACAAAGGAAGTTTGCTGTGCAATCACATTAACTCTTGGGGTTCGATATGCCATTCCATCAAACAGCAATTTTTCGGGAAATATTGAATCTATTATAAACCTTTTTATCTCCATATTGCCCTCTTTATAAACGGTTGAGAGCTTAGAAAGTGTCTTTAAAACCATGTCCAGACTGTCTTTAATATCAAGTTTTTTTCGCTCTTGTAAGCAGGATGAAAGTTCAACTTCTAGCTCGTCAAGCCTTTTTTTACACTCTTCTTTCACTTCTTTATAATCATCTGCATCAATTTTTTCAGAAAAAAGCATATCCCTAGCTTTACCAAGCTTTACATTATAACTTTCAATCTCAACAGAAATAGCTTTTCGCCTATCGTCAAAAACCGAGGTGAATTTCAAATAATTAGCCTTTAAAACATCTTGCAATATATCTTTCATCACAGCAGGAAACTCATAATTAACCAATTCTTTCTCGAATAATGAATTTGCCATACTCGCACTTTTTCTGAAACCACATTTTGGAATACAGTGATAGTAATAATAAAGCCCACCTTTTGAACCTTTTGAAGCACTCCCCGTTAAATTTCTTCCACAGTCAGGACAGATTAAAAATCCGCGTAGCGGAAGATTATCATCTGAGAGTATTTTAACATTTGGACGTTCTTTGCGAATATTACCATCCATGATGCCTTGTGCTTTGTAAAAAAGTATTTCTGAAATTATTGGCTCGTGCTGTCCTTGGACAAGATACGCCTCCTCATCCTTATATTTAGGTATAAAGACTTTACCACAATAAACAGGATTTCGCATTGCAACATGAAATGCACTCCTACTCATCTTTTTACCTTTTTTATTCATTGCCTGCCTAACCTGATCAGCAGCTAATATTCCTTTAGTAATTTCATTAAATGCCCATCTTATATTACTAGCCTCTGGCTCCTTTAGTCCAATATACTTCTTACCATCCTCTTTACTTCGATTAACATACCCAAAGGGAGCAATCCCCATTACGCGTCCTTCTTTTTTTGCTCGGCGCATTCCATAGAATGTGTTTAGTGCACGCCTATCATTTTCAACTTCAGGAGCAGCAAGATATATCGCAAGCATCATTTTATTTTCAGGAATTGAAAGATCAAGGGGTTGCTCTACAGCTTGAGGCTCAATTCCTAATCCATTAAGGAGATTATCATCTGATAAGCATCTCCTGCATTTCTACTGAATCGATCCCATTTTGTAAAAAGAACAAAATCTGGTCTTGTTTTGCGATTTTTCACCTCGACAAGAAGTTTTTCCTATTCTGGTCGCTTGAACGACTTTGCAGAATGATCTTCAAATATGACTTTATTTACATGAATATGCTGGTTCACACAGAATCTACGCAAACGTTCATCCTGATCACGTTGGGAATACCCCTTATCAGCTTGTTCATCAGTGGAAACTCTGATATATAATATTGCACTTTTCATAACTTTAGTATATTTATAAGTACAAAGCTTAAGATTAACAGTATTAAGAATACAATTTATTTGAATTTAAAGTGCTTTTTTAGAACTAGATAAGTTAAACCATGCAAAAAATCAAGAATTAAAACCGCTTCCTCATAAGTAATATCCATACCTGCTTTTTTCATCCTATCAAAAGCTTCATCATAAGATATTTTTTTTATTTCAAACTCGTTCATCTCCACAATCATTATACTGTGCTGGATTGCATAGCAATCGAATGTAATACAGCTATTACTACACCAATCTATAATGACATACTGTGGACTCTTTTGACACTCAATGTCTTTCAATTGAAATCTATAATAAATCAATTAAACTCTATTGAGCATAAATGATTCATTACATTTTTTTAATTACCAGCAATTAAAAAAATCATAATAATGTATCCTATCAATTTTTTATATACGGCACATTGAAAATCATGTTTCATACATTTGATGTAAATTAGACATACTCAGTAACTAAATTAAAGCTTTGGTTTCCTACGCTTACTGTTTCGTTTGAGCTGATTAGCAAAAGTCATTTCTTGAAAATCTTCTCCTTGCGTTTGTGGTAGTAAGCTTCCAAATGTTTCAACAATACTGTTTTCCTTCCCGTTGTAACTCGTTTCTTCCTTCCCTAAAAAGCCAAACAGGCTGTGTGACTGACTTACATGGTCATCTGCAGGGAAATTTTCCTTGGAAGCTGAGCTGTTTTTTAAAGACAGATTTGCTTTATTGCCGTTATCCCACCAGTCGTTGAATATATTGGCAGAGAGGTTTTTACCTAAATCTGAGCCATTCCACACGGTTTTGGAAGCGTGGTCAATAAATGTAATACCATAAATACATCCTTGGGCATTACAGCGCAGTACTGTACTTATCCCTTGATTTATCAGCTGTTTTTTAAAATCAGTCTGGTTATCTGCAGTCTGCATGACCCGCTCAATTTTGTTTTTAACCGAATCCCTCACAGGATTATCTTTTAGTTTTTTTCTGCACTCAGCGTAATGGGAATTCAGTTGTACATAACCTGCACTTTTTCCAAACAGAGAAGCCTTGAAGGGATTGCTTGCTTTTTCTCCCTGTTTATTTAACGCAAAATACACCAGTCCCGCTCTAGTAATTCCGTTATATTCACCCCTGACTTCTTCAGCAGTAATATTGAAAAGAGAAAGCAGGGCATTGTATGTTCCGAAAGTCTGAAACGAATAATATTTTGGAAGAAGGCGTATTACAGAAGCCATCTGACTTTTTATATCGCCTGCCCTATAATCAACTGGTTTGAATATTTGATTTTGTGAATTTTCCTTTTTCTCCGTAGCTGAATGCAGACAGTATTCGCTTTCCAATGCTCGACAGACATCCATCGAACGTCTTTTCTCAAATTTATCGGAGATTTTCCTGCCTTCTTCATCCACGCAGACTGATACGATATGAATGTGGGTTCGCTCAATATCGGTATGTTTGAATAACACAAAGGGCTGTTGTCCATAACCGAGCTTTTCCAAGTAAGACTGGGCAATACTCTTATAGTCCTCATCACTTACTTTATCCTTCGGATCAGGATTTAGGGATATATGCAGTATTGGATTTTCAGTTTTTCTATTGGCTTCTAAGTACGGTTCAAAGGATTTCAGTATTTGACTAAGAGAATAACTGCCATCCGCTGTCTGGATTATTCTCTCTGCATGCAAAATCTGGGCATTTCCTGTTTCTACTTTGCTTTGATTATAAGCCAATGCCCCGTACAAGTTGCTTCCTCTTCCAATTTTCGCAATCATTCTTTCATGTGTTTTTCTTCAAATTCTGTAGTTAGCTGAATAATTTTTTGCGATAAAACAGCTAATTCTGCTGTTTGCTTTTCAAGGTTATACAGGTAGGCTGAAGCCTTTTTTCTGAAAAATTGCGGTATAGTATTTTTACAACCTGATTGTAATTTGTTCCCACAGCCCTGAACTGCCCAAATAAAGTGGTCAGGCGCATGTAATAATCCATTCCTGCTTTATCGATCTTCACTGTATTAATACCTTTTTGAAAAATACAGGCTGTAATAAAGTGTGCTATCACATTCATTTGTGAAGCTTCATACAATGACAAAAAACGGGCATTTTCCTCTGCTGTAAGACTAATTGAATAACGGTAAACAGCAGGATCTTTCTTGGGATGCCTGTCTCCTTTGTGTGGTTTTGTTTTACTGTTATTTTCCATAGCGGTTATTGACTATTGATATTAGTTACCAATATATTTTATTATCAGCTGTGATAAGCATTTATGGTAGTTTCTGGAAGTGTTCGGCTTAGTGTTTCTTAATAGAAAGAACATGTTTTTACAAAGCAAAAAATTGTATGAAACCCTAAAAATCATTATATTTAATGTATGAAAAAGACAAAAAAACACAACGAAATCCCCAATCTTCACCCCAAATTCTTTTGGGATTTTAATTTTGATAAGATTGATTGGGACGGAGGATATAAAATGGTAATTGCCCGCATTGTAGAGCGTGGCGGTCAGGATCAAATTGACAAAATAGTCCGTTTTTATGGTCGGGAAAAAGTGATTACGGCTGTCCGTGACGAAATTTACTTTCTGCCCAACTATGCCATTGAAGATGCCCTTAAATTCTTTCCTGAACTCAAAAAAGAGGAAATGTATTGTTATCTCAACCGCAAAGACAAACCCTATCACTGGATTTAGTTTCTATTTAGTGTTTGACTTTTGTACAGACAAATAAAAAGAAACCCAAGTTATGACGGGATTCTCAGATAAACCAAAAGACTACGGCATAATGTTTTGCTCGTTCCTCACAAACCACCCTTCGGGACTTATTCCGTTTCCTTTTGGTTTGTCTGAATCCCGTCAAGTGAAATTGCTTTCTTTTTCTTTTTTTTTGGTTTTTCTGTTTTCTTTTGAAATGTATTTATTGATTTAGATGTCTATAAAACAGTATCTGCTTATTTATTAGGAAGAAATATTCATACCTGCACGCTAAACTACAAAAGCATAAAACTATAAAAGCAGATGGGAAGAAATACAGATTTATCGTTTTACAATTGCATCTGATTAAAGAATTGAATACAGGTTTATAGTTTTAAAAGCATTTATGCTTAAAGGTTGGCTTTTACAAAATATACAGAACTATAAGAGGCTTTCACACCTGCAGACCTGCTTGCACTCTTGAATTCAAGAATGCAGGCAGGAATAAAAACCTGAATTCCTGAATTCCTGAATTCTTGCATGCCAACATACCTGCATGCTTACATACCTGCATGCTTACATACCTACATACTTGAATGCAAGAGTTTCTGAGCACTTGTCTGCCTGATTGCCTGCATACATCCATAAATAAGTATATATAAGCTAATTATTGAGTCAGGATTCCTGAGACTTTAAGAAAAGATGGGACTGTGATGTATAATCCTATATCCATCATAATTTCTAAAACAATACTCTATCACACTACAATAAAAAAAGGGCATCAAGCCCTTTCAATAAATCCATTCCAATAATATTTTCGAAAGAAAATAGCAAGTTGTGTTTTGAGATGCTTGAAATGAATTCAGCATCTCAAAACCACTTGCCCTGCCGGGGGCTGGAAAACGCCTCCAAAGTCGCCGTTTTATTAAAATTATAAATGGAAACAGTTAATTGGAAGCGTTCTCATTTTTTTCATTTAAATGTTTTCTGTAAAGTATGTCAAGTAACTCAGACTCTTCAAATGGGATCATCATTTCTATTATTTTCAAAAGACTTCCAACATATCTTGTAGTACTTAAATTACTATCCATACTGACTTCAATTCCTTCTAAAGCAAATTTTGCCGTTTTGAGTAAGTCCATTATTATGCAGAAGAGGTCTCTATAACCATCCACATTTATTTCGAGACTATGAATATCATTTCTTATTTCTAATATTGGTTTGAGTAATATAAAATAATGCTCAGGGTTTTCAATTAGGTCATTTAATTTGATTTTATCTTTTTCCATAATCTTTGTTTTTAAGTAAGCGTTTGATTGTCTCCACTTATTTTATCAGCTTTTTTATCCTTATCAAATTTCAATACATATTTATGCATAGCGTCGAGAGCCTCTCCTTCGGTACAAGGTAGTAACTGCACTGCCATTTCTAAAACACTTATGAGATACATTGTGGGATCTATAATCTTTCCGGAATTATTACTCCCAGCATTATAAAGAGTATGCAGACAAATTTTTAATAAATCCTTTATTGAACCAAGCAGATCAGAATACCTCTCAAAGGTTATATTGGCATTAAATCGATAATCTTTTTATTATCAGATTTTAAAGTAGTAAAGTAAGCGTATGTGGTTATTTCTTCGATGAAATCATCCAGCTCTATATCTTTTTCATAATTTCATAATTTATACATTATCCGTTTTATCATTTTTACTTTCTTGATCATTCAGTATCTCCAAATACAGCTCGTGCAGGCTATCCAATCCTTCAGCCTCACTGCATGGCAGAAGTTGTACTGCAATTTCTAAAATGCTCGTAAGATGGAAAGTCGGATCTTCAATCTGACTGGAATTTTCTAGACCAGAATTTTCCAATGTATGCAATGCTATTTTGAGCAGATCCTGTACAGCATAAATCAGATGTGTGTAGCGTGCAAATTTTATATCGGCGTAATAAATGCCGTCTCTGTTTTTCTGTGGGGTCAAGGTTCTAAAAAAGGAACTGTCTTTGAGTTCTTTGATAAAATCATCAACCTTTTTATTTTCATTTGTTTTCATAATTTCTAATTATTTTATTTTATCGGATTCATTTTCAACTTCATTTTGTCGGTTAATTTCATTTTGAATCAAAATTTCCGCTTCCTTTTTAAAATTTCTACATCTTTCTTCCACAACCTGATAATATAAATAATCAACATCGTTAGCCTTGCTAAAACGTAACGTGTTGGGCTGTTGCTTGAGAAGTTTAAATATGGATTTATCTTCCCGGGTTTGTCGAGGAAAAAAGTCTGCTGTTATAGTAGTAAAGTATTCGCAGAGATTAAACAAATACTCTAATGCAAAATGATTTGGAGTATAGCCTATAAAGACACGGATCAAAGACAAACAGATTTGCTCCACTATTTGATGAAGAGCGGACATTTTTACTTCATCCGAACTCGAAGCATCATCATCATTATATACCCACCCCCAGATCGTAGCAATATTATTATTCCTCCATGCTATATAATGCGATGTGGATTTCAAATTTCTTTTTGGAGTTTCGCCAATATTTAAATAAGGAGGCTTGTTAATATCTTGAAATAACAGCTCTCCGTTCTGCGTGATCTGCCAAAAGAAAAACTGCTGGTCTTGGCAGGGGTCTTTAAGACTATTTATGTGGTGTATAAGAACTGTCGCACTCAAAGCCCCCTGAGTCTTTGTTTTTATCTTATCACTTATGTCATTGCTCGCATTTTCTTTAGTTACCTGCACAAAAACTAAGAGATATAAATGAATATGCTCCTTTTGTAATTCTTTATCAGGATAAATTTTCCTACTCAAACTATAAGTTGTTTTGCGTCTGCCAAAACAATAAACAGCAGATGTTTTAATGTGGCTTGTAATTACTTCCATCAATTCTTTTTGATTTAAAATTTCAATTGCATTCATAATTTTAAATTTTTTAATTAATACTTGTCTGAAAAATTGTATTTTTGCTTAATACACAGGCAAGTAAGCAATTACTTGTTCAGTACCGTATCAATTTAACCTGTACCGTACATAACTGTTTATGTATCACACATAAATCTTATTTTTTTAATTCGTAATTATTATCTTTGAGCTATGAGTACATTAGCAAAACCAAATCACATCGGTCGAAAAATAAGCCGTATCCGTGAATTAAAAGACATGAAACAGGAAGCTTTAGCTCAAGCCTTGGGTACAAACCAGCAGGCTGTTTCAATTATGGAAAACAGCGAGACAATAGAAGAAGAAAAACTTATGGAAGTAGCAAAAGCTTTGGGTGTAAGTGTGGAAGCGATTAAGAATTTTTCGGAAGAGGCGGTCTTAAATATTATTGGAAACACATATCACGATAATGGCATAGTCAATGCTGGCACTAATTATAATTGTACATTCAATCCACTTGACAAAATCGTAGAATTATACGAACGTTTATTAGTAGCTGAAAAAGAAAAAAATGCCTATTTGGAAAAACTAGTCGATAAAAAATAGTGCAAAATTTATTTTCATAAGAGAAAGCTTCACAAATTTTGAAATTGTGAAGCTTTTTTTGTTTTTCATAGTTTGGAAAAAACGGTGCAACTGACCATCAAATTCCTATTTTAATTGACCATTACAAATTAACAATCACACATTTTCAAAATCAATTTACCATCATAAAAATCAATCAATTACAATTAGATTTGTATTGAAAACTATATAAGAATTAAATGGTCGATTAAAATTGGAATGAGGTGGTCAACGACACTGGAATTTGCAATATTACCTATAAAAAGCTCAAAATAAAGAACCCGAAACCTCTTTACCTTAAAAAATACATTTATTACTCTTTTTTTGAAAAATTAAAATTAAGGTGTGTGTTTTTTAAGAAATAATCCCCAAATTTTATTATTTTAGTGACATTTATATCTCTTTACTATATATTATTTTGAAAATACTCCATACAGCTGATTGGCATATCGGCCAGCTATTCCACGAATACGATCGAAGCTATGAACACCAAAAGTTCTTAGATTGGCTAATTGAAATTATAAGAATTGAACAAGTAGATGTCCTACTTGTGAGCGGTGACATTTTTGATATTTCCAACCCATCGGCTACGTCTGTAAAAATGTTTTATACTTTTTTGAATGAGGCTACCAAAGCAAATGCAAATTTACAAGTAATCATTACTGCCGGAAATCACGATTCTGCATCACGTTTAGAATCTCCAAAACCATTATTGGAATCATCCAATGTTCACATTATTGGTGTGGTTGAAAAAAATATTGATGGCAAAATTGATTATGAAAAGCTGCTAATTCCAATACGGGATTCTTCTGGAAACATAAAAACATGGTGTCTTGCAGTACCATTTTTGCGTATGGGAGACTATCCAGCTATAACAGACTGCACCAATCCTTATACTGAAGGTGTTGCTGAATTATATAAAGAAGCATTTGAATATGCCGAGAAAATAAAACAAGATGGACAAAACATTATCGCCATGGGGCATTTACACACCCACCATGCCGAAATAACTGAATTGGATAAAACCGAAAGACTCATAATGGGAGGTGTAGAATGCATTCCAGCTACTGCTTTTCATCAAGATCTCAAATATGTTGCCTTAGGACACATTCACAAAGCGCAAAAAATAGGAGGCAAAGAGCATATCCGCTACTCGGGCAGTCCACTACCCATGTCCTTTTCAGAACTTAATTACAAACATCAAGTAATCATTTTCGAACTCGATCAAGAAATCAAAAACCTCGAAGCTATAGAAATCCCACTATTTGTAACGCTTCAAAGAATTCCGCAAAGTCATCAACCACTACATGAAGTCGTAGCCATGTTAGAACAGTTACCTCAGGTGGACTCAGCTCCCAAAACAACTCCCTACCTCGAAGTAAGAGTATTGCTCGAGGGGCCGGAACCCGCATTGCGCCATAAAGTAGAAACTGCATTGACTGGCAAAAAAGTAAGGCTTGCAAAAATTGATGTAAAATATCCTGATTACGCACAAGAAGCTCCAGAGTTTATTACACCTGAAAAGCTGAACGAGCTACAGCCTCTTGATGTATTCTCAAAAATATACCAGTCCAGATACAACAGCATAGTACCAACCGAAATCCTACAACTCTTTCAAGAAGTAGCGCAGGAAGCTAACCAAACAGTCGAATAAAATGAAGATACTAGCTATACGCATCAAAAATCTGGCTTCATTAGAAGGAAACACCGAAATCGATTTTACAGCCGAGCCGCTATCCACGGCGGGAATATTTGCTATTACCGGCTCCACTGGTGCAGGCAAATCTACTATATTAGATGCACTCTGTCTTGCTTTATACGGCAAAACACCCCGATACCTACAAGCAAAAGAAATTGGAATAGAAATCAAAGATGTGCAAGGCAGCACGCTCAGCCAGGGAGATGTTCGCAGTATCCTACGAGACGGGACAGCTGACGGATTTGCCGAGGTCGATTTTGTGGGCATAGATGGGCAACACTACCGTGCGAACTGGAATGTCAGACGTGCAAGAAATAAAGCTGAAGGAAGTATTCAATCTGATTCGGTCACACTAAAAAACATCAGTTCTAATATAGAAATCCCAGGCAGAAAACAGGAAACCCTAAATGAAATAGCACGCCTTGTCGGCCTAAATTTTGAACAATTTACCAGATCTGTATTATTGGCGCAAGGTGATTTCACCGCATTTATGAAAGCCAATAGAGACGAAAAATCCTCGTTACTCGAAAAGCTTACTGGAACGCACATCTATTCCGAAATCTCTAAAAAGATTTACGAAAAATACAAAGTGGAGGAAGTGCTACTACGCGACCTCAATCTTCGTAAAGAAGGAATTATTACCTTGACTGAAGATGAACTAAAAGCCCTTTCAGATGAACAAGACACGCTGGAAAACCAGATCAAAAGTCTGGAAAAAAACATCGAAAAACTAACTAAAGAAATTAGCTGGCATGAACAGTTTACCAAACTGGAAACCAACCAAGAGGAAGCCCAACTAACATTACAGCTTACAAACGAGACTAAAACATTGGCCGCACCACGAAGGCAAAAACTGCTCATGGTGGAACAAGCACAGCAAACTAGAAGCTGGGCGGATGCCCTTAAACATACACAGCAGCAACATGCCGAAAAAACAATAGCCTTTACAGCACTAAAAGCGACCATCGTCAAACTGCAGGAGCAAAAAGAAAGCCTTGAAAAACAGCTTGAATTGGCAGAAAACCGTCTTTCAGAAAAAAACAAAGCCCTTACCGATGCATTGCCTCTCTTAGAACAGGCAAGGAAACTAGACATCTTTTTAGCTGAGAAAAAAGAACAAGTAGAAAAATGCAAGGAAGAAGCTGAAAATGTTACTGAAGCTAACAACAAACACCAAGCAGTATTAACTGCTAAGCAAGAAGAATTTACCAATCTTGCTACCCAAATAAAAGCTGTTACCGACTGGAAAACTGAGAACACAGACCGCAGCCCGATTGCCGAAAATAAAAACCTCATCCTTTCCAAACTGCAGGATGCTCAAAAACTTTTGGAAATCCTGCGAACCTCCGCTACAAATCTGACTCAATTACAAGACAAAATCCAAACAGACGAAGCTCAAAAGAAAACTTTTAAAAACCATTGGAATCAGCAACTACAAGGCTTGGGAAATTTAAAGAAAAGCTACGACACTCAGTCCAAAGAGCTACTTTTAACCCCTATTGAAGCCTTAAACCTCGACAAAACCGAAACAGACCGACAAGTAGAAAACACTATAAAAGCACAAGCCCACTGGCAACTTTTCCATAATGCACTAAAAGAATTAGAAATTTTAAACCAGAAGCAATTACAAGATCAATCCGATTATCAAACAAAACAGGAAACATTACAAAAACTAACCCAACAACTGCCTATTGAAAAGGCTCAAAAAGACACGGCTTACCAACTCTTGCAACAAGTCCGCCTGGCATCGGCCGAAAATGTGGAAACACTCAGGGAAGCTTTGATTGACGACGAGCCATGCCCTGTATGTGGCAGCACCATTCACCCTTATGTGGCGCATAATCCGCAATTGGAAAATGTTTTGACACAACTGGAAAAATCCTATCTGGAAAAAGAACAAAGTTATTTGGCCAGCCACAGCAAGCACAATGTATTGGAACAGGAAGGGAGTACACTACAGCAAAACATCCAACGCCGTAACGAAGATATTCAAACAAGGCAATCGGAATTAGAAACCAAAAAGCAAGCTTGGGAACAATTCGATAGTGCTCAACAAAGTCAAGCCATAACCGATGCAAAAAAAGCAGACTGGATTGAAGAAAAATTACAAGTCCTAAAAACAAAACAAGCCGATCTATTGGTGCAAATACAAGTCTATACAGACAAAAAGCAACAACTGGAAGCAACCAAAACCAAAATAGACGAATTAAAGGAAAATACAGATGGCTTCGCCAACCAAATACAAGAAATCCAAAGCAAGCTGTCTGTTTATAACGAACAGCAAAGAAGTAATACAAAAGAACGAGACAAAGCCAAAATTGATCTTAGCGGCGTAGAACAGCTCCTCTCTCCCTATTTTACTGCCTCTGACTGGATGGAAAACTGGAAGTCTGCTCCTGTAGCTTTCGTTGAAAGCATAGATGTGTTTGCCCGCAACTGGAAAGAAAACACGGAAAAACTAGAGCAACACACACGCCAAAAAGCAGTACTCGAAGCCACATTAAAAGAACTGGAAAATCAAACTAAAAGCCTTGCATTAGAGATGAGCAAAAAAACGGAGGCCCATCTTGTGCAACATAACATCCATCTGGATCTGGCCCAACAACGCAATGCCTTATTTGCAGGACAATCTGCTGAAGAAACTGAAATACAACTAAAACAGGCTCAAACCGATGCACAGCAACAACTTGAACAACTAAAAACAACCCAGCAGCAACTTACTATTGACAGCACCAAAGCCCACACCCAAAAAGATGAACTAACCGCCACATTAATAGCTTTGGAAACCGAAACCCAAAAAGTATTACAAAAAATACAGGATTGGCTTAATGATTATAATCAAAAAAACGATCAATCTCTAAGTATTGAAACACTCCAAGAGTTATTAACGTTAAACAGCGATTGGATCACTACAGAACGAGCTACATTGCAAACTATTGATGAAGAAGTGACCAAAGCCAGTAGCATTCTTACAGAACGAAAACAAGCTTTCGATAATCATAAACAAAATGGTACATCTGATCGACCACTCGAAGAACTTACCAACCTGAAAACTATTGCAAAATCAGAAGCAGAAGAAAAAAAACATAAAAAAGGGGAAAATAACTTCCGCCTGCAACAAGATGAATCTAATAAAAACAAAATTGGCGACCTGCTGAAAAGTATAACGACACAAACTGCCATTACAGAAAACTGGAGCAAACTCAACGAAATAATAGGCTCTGCCGACGGTAAAAAATTCCGTCAAGTTGCACAGGAATACACACTTGATGTATTATTAGGATATGCTAACATCCACCTCCAAGCACTCACCAGCCGATACAAAATGGAACGTATTCCTTCATCGCTTAGTCTTCAGGTGGTAGATCAAGACATGGGCGATGAAGTGCGAACCGTTTACTCACTTTCAGGTGGCGAATCATTTTTGGTATCCCTTGCCTTAGCCTTGGGTCTTGCCTCTTTATCATCCAGTCGTATGAAAGTGGAATCTTTATTCATTGATGAAGGTTTTGGCTCCCTCGATCCTACAACACTCAACATTGCCATGGATGCTTTGGAAAGACTGCACAATCAGGGTCGAAAAGTGGGCGTCATCTCCCACGTACAAGAAATGACGGAAAGGATTCCTGTGCAGATTAAGGTAAGCAAACAACAAAGTGGAAAAAGTAAGGTGGAGGTGATTGGGTATTAATTATAAAGTAAATTACAACATAAAATAACGAATTATGTTAGAATCAATAATTATTAAGGATATCGCAACTTATGATTCTGTAGGAATAAAAATGAATAATCTTAAAAAGATTAACTTCATATATGGCGCGAATGGATCTGGAAAAACAACACTATCTAAATATATACACAATAGTTCAAATTCTATTTATGCAACATGCAATCTTGAATGGAAAGGAGGATTAACTGTAAATACTCTTGTTTATAACAAGGATTTTCGTGACAGAAATTTCGGAAAAGGAAAAATAGATGGAGTATTCACGCTTGGGGAAGCGACGAAAGAAGAAATAGAAAAAATTGAGAAAATGCAAAAAGATTTGGCTGAACTCAAGACAAAAGGCATTGAAAAGAAAGCTAGCCTAGATAAACAAGAGCAAACAAAGCAACAAGAAGATAATGAATTCAAAGAAATTGTATGGACAGATGTTTACAAAGAAAATGAAGATGATTTCAAAGATGCATTTAGAGGATTTATAAAAAAAGAAACATTTAAGGATAAGATATTATATGAGTATGACAACAATAAAGATTCATTGCAAACAATTGAAGATTTAAAAGAGAAGGCACAAACTATATTTGGAAAAACGCCCATAGCATTATCCATCATCTCTTCTATCGATTTTGAAAAATTGTTAGAAATAGAAACCGATAAAATATGGAATAAAAAAATTATTGGTAAAGCAGATGTAGAGATTGCTGGTTTAATTCAAAAACTTAATTTAAATGATTGGGTAAATGAAGGGAAGAATTATATAATTGAAAATGACACATGCCCTTTCTGTCAACAAAAAACAATTACCGAAAAT
Source organism: Flavobacterium aquicola (assembly GCF_003385115.1). Classification (GTDB taxonomy): domain Bacteria; phylum Bacteroidota; class Bacteroidia; order Flavobacteriales; family Flavobacteriaceae; genus Flavobacterium; species Flavobacterium aquicola. The sequence continues at coordinate 4,727 of NZ_QUNI01000013.1, read as the reverse complement.
TTCAAAAAACAGTTAGATGATTATTTTGATGAAACATTTATAAAAGATATTGTTAAGTTAAAAGATTTATCTACAGAATACAATAGAATTTCAGAAAACATAAAAAATCTTTTAGAGCAAATAGAAACTCAAGAAAAAGAAAAAACTGATACCAAGCTTAATATAGAATTGTTTTCGCCGTTATTAAAAACGTTGATAAGTCAACTAGCAGCTAATAAAGAATTATTAAATAATAAAGCTAAAGAACCTAGTAGAAGTATCACGTTAACTTCAACCAGAAAACAATTAGAAAATATTCAAGAAACAATCAGTAACTGCAACAGTGATATAAAATCACATAATGATATAGTTGCCGATTATACAAATCAAAGAAACAATTTAATTAATGCTATTTGGAAATATTTAATAGAGGGACATCACGGCACGATAGAAACATTCGTAAAAAAACAACAAGGATTATCAAAAGGCATTGATGCAATAAAAAAACAGCATCAGGATCTTAAGGAAAAATATACAGAACTAAATAAAAAAATAAGAGAGGCTAATAAAAATGTCACTAGTGTACAACCTTCTGTTGATGAAATTAATCGAATACTAAAATCTTACGGTTTTTTAAATTTCGAAATAGTTCCTTCTCAAACTGAACCCAATCAATATCAAATTCTAAGGCAGGATGGCACTACAGCTGAATCTACACTAAGCGAAGGAGAAGAAACTTTTATCACATTTCTTTACTATTTACAGTTAGCAAAAGGTAGCACTCAAGAAGACAATATAACTGAAGAACGAATTCTAGTTATAGATGACCCTATTTCAAGTCTAGATAGTAACGTACTTTTTGTAGTGAGTTCCTTAATTAAAGAAATAGTTAAATCTATTAAAAAAGATTTGGGCAGTATAAAGCAAATGATTTTACTAACTCACAATGTGTATTTTCATAAAGAAGTATCCTTTGTAGATGGAAGAACACCAAAAAATGGTGATACAAATTTTTGGATTGTACGAAAAAACAATAACTTATCTAGTCTTCAGTCTTACGAAATGGAAAACCCAATCCAAAGCTCGTATGAATTACTTTGGAAGGAATTAAAAAATACCCAACAAAACTCAGGTATCACAATTCAAAATACAATGAGAAGAATTATAGAAAATTATTTCAAGATTTTAGGAAAGTATGCTGACGATGATCTCATTAAAAGTTTTGACAATCATCAGGAACAGGAAATATGCCGTTCGTTAGTTTGCTGGATAAATGATGGTTCTCACGGATTACCTGACGATTTGTACATAGAACAACAGGAAACAATACTCGAAAAATACCTTGATGTATTTAAACAAATTTTTGTCAAAATGGGACATGAAGAACACTATAAAATGATGTATCGAGAACAAGAAGGCGAGCTAGCAATTGTAGCTTAACTATAATTTTATCTAAAAATGAAAGCAGGAAATTTAAAGGGAGCACTTCTCGAATATATTGTTCGTCAATTATTAAAGAGTTGTGGCTTTACGAATGTCAAAGCCGACAATCTTTTCTCCTTTGAACGAGGTGGACTGTTTTTTATCAATGGCAGAGGCGCAGCTCATGATGCCGACATTATTATGAACCCACCAATACAGATGCCTTTTGCCTACCCATCGCAATTATTATTTGAATGTAAGGCATATGGTAGTACTACTAGCCTCCCAATAGTACGTAATGCTTTAGGATTACGAAATGATATAAATGAATTCGAAATTGTGACAAGAGACTCTCTTCGTAAACGACAAAATAACAGACGAGCTACTTATGCTATAGATACTAGGACTCGATTTTTATATCAAGTAGGTGTTGCATCCGTTAATGAATTTAGCAAACCATCTGTCGAATATGCAACCAATAATAAAATCCCTCTATTGTCATTAAGTTGGTTTCTAAGTTCTCACACAATTAATGCTTTTAATAGTATCGATCAAACATTAATTAATAGTTTTAATCCCGAAGATGTACAAAATCTTTATGATTTTTTTAAAGACCGAAAAGGCAACTTCCATAATGAAACATATAGAAAAACTAGGGATTTTCTTAGATCGAACAATATTTTAGGAAATATAGTTACTGAAGCTAATGAAACTATTAGATATTCTTATGTAGGCCTTCTTGAAACAGGCGATATAGTATTTTTATTTGCACAATCAGAAGACAATATACTCAATCATCTGAATGGGTTTGCTACTTTGAAAGCTGAAATCCATTGGTCAAGCGATAGACCAGATGTTTGGACACTTACAATCTATAATAGTAGAAATAGAGTTCAACGATCTGATTTTGATTTTTACGTTCCTAAACGAATTTTCAATCACTGGAAAACCTACAATCTCGATAAGAACGCAGCGCTTAACATTAAACAAGAGTTTTTCTCAAGAATATTTGTATTTAACCAACAAAACAATCTAGAAATTCCATTCTCTATAATCAATATAGATAGAGAATGGTTGGAACAAATTAGAAATAACGAAAATGGGTAAACTAATTCAATGGTTTATAAAAAATAGCTGATCATGTCTAAACCAAATCTCTTCGATTTCAACTATACGCTTGATCTTCCAGATCAGGCGAAGTTTCCTTTGAATTTGAGAGAACAGGCACGAACAGTCAGTGATATTTTGCTAAACGATATTCAAAATACGGAAGACTATATCATACTTACTGGTTTTACATCCCTTTCCAATTTGATTGATGTTTTTGGCACTAAGGATTACCCCCAATTACAAACACTCCGTATTGTAATTGGCTTTGATCCTGATGAACGTGTTGGAAAAAGGCTTCCTCACTACTCTTTGCCTACTGAAAATGAATTACCCCGAGGCAGAGCCGTCGAGGTATCAAGCGGAAGAGAGTAAATTTTTAGTTTTATGAAAACCTTAGGTTTTCAAACTTTCCTCTTCAACCCCGAGGCAGAGCCTCGAGGAATTCAACTGATTAAAAACTACTGGGTCAAACAAAATGTCAGTATCAAACTATGCGGGCCAATTCTAAATATCATTGAAAAGATACAGGAAGGCAAATACAACTTTAAAGTAAAAGACAGGCTGCATGCAAAAATCTATGTGGGCGATACAGCCGCAATATTGGGTTCCTCTAATTTCAGCAAATCTGGAACGCGAATACAAACTGAAGCAAACATTCGAATTCAACCAACCCTTTCTAAAATAGAAAATGAGCAATATGATGATATCAAACGTATTGCGGAGTATTACTATGAAGTTGCTAATGATTATAATCAAGGTCTTATAGATCTTTTTAAAAAACTGCTGAAAGACGCAACCTGGCAAGAAGCATTAGCAAGAGCCATTGCAGAAATATTGGAAAGCAAATGGATGAAAGATTTTCCAGTATTATACCAAGCACTAATTACCCACAACCTATGGCCATCACAAAAAATGGGCATAGCACGAGCCATGAAAATCATACAAGATCAGGGAAGGGTACTAGTAGCTGATCCGACAGGAAGCGGCAAAACAAAATTTGCAACGGCCTTGGCCTACACCCTCTTTCACTGGTTATGGGAAAATGGATTGAAAGACCGATCCAATGCATTAATCATCTGTCCCAAGCAGGTTATGGAAAACTGGGAAAAAGAACAATCTCATTTCAGCCTTTATAATAAGATAGAATCTATGGGCAAGTTAAGTGTTGGTAATGATAAAAATCAAAAAAGCCTGCAGAAAATGATTGAGATTTCAGACATCTTAGTGATAGATGAAGCTCATAATTATCTTCATCCAAATTCAAAGAGAAGCCAAGCAATTGCACCTAAAGGATCTAGCCATGTAATCCTCTCTACCGCTACACCAATTAATAAAAAAGCTGATGATTTGTTACGTTTAGTAGAACTGCTGGACATTGACAATTTGAGTGATGATGATTTGACTACTTATCTCGAGCTTAGAAAAAACAGGAAGAAAAATATAGACAAAAAACATCTGGAGCAACTCAAAGGATATATCAACCAATTCATCGTAAGGCGTACAAAAAGGGAACTCAATAAGATGATAGAACGTGAGCCGGAACAGTACCGAAACAGACATGGTAAAACGTGTAAATATCCTAAAACCCTATCAGAAACCTACTCAACTGGAGAAAACGAAAATGATAAAGAAATTGCCCACCAGATCTTAACGTTAATACAACAGCTAAAAGGAATACATTATTTACAAGTACTAAGAATACCTGATTTTTTAAAGAAGGAAGACGAAAAAGTCAATTATATCAACCAAAGATTTACTTCGGCCACAGCTCTTGCAGGCTATATGATAAGAGTGAACCTCCGCTCTTCCCGCTGTGCTTTATATGAATATCTCTACGGAACTGCCGAAGCAAACATAAGATTTTCATTAAAATCTACTAAGAACACTTCTGGAAATATTTTAGCAAAAATCGAAAAATGTGGTTTAAAACTACCAAGACAATACGTCGAAAATCATCTTTTAGGCGAAAGCCATCTATGGCTTTATGATCAGGTAAAATATAATGAAGCCTGTACAACAGAAATCTCCATTTATAAAAAAATTGGTTCATTATTAGAACAGCTAAGTGAAGAGCGGGAATCAAAAAAAGTACAAGTCCTTATTGACTCCGCTATGAAGAACACTAAACCACTCTGCACTGAAAGTGCAGAGGTTTGTTTTACGAGGGACTGAAAGTCCCTCATTTTTTCATTCGAGAATGAAATTTGAATTATCAT
>NZ_QUNI01000012.1 GCF_003385115.1 Flavobacterium aquicola | reverse complement strand
ATGCGAACCTTTTCTTAAATCTGTGCTCATAATCTAAAGGTAAAGATTTTTTCGCATTACTAAAGTACTGCAATAAATTGCAGGGTTTTAAACCCGAATCTGAGACCAATAAAATATTAGCGTTCGATTCGACCGTTATCACTCTAGATTATCTCAATAAACTAATTACTGACAAACAAAGCAAAGTACGATCAATTGTGGCAGCTGGACATAATAAAACAAACCGAAATCAAGTTATGGAAAACTTTGCACTAGGCGCAGCTACCGATGAAAAACTCATCGCTTTGTGTTCAGATGCCATGTCAGAAGGTATTAATCTCCAAGATGCAAGCTGTCTGGTACTCTTAGATATGCCTAGCGTACTACGAATCATTGAGCAACGCATCGGTAGATTGGAAAGGATGGATTGTGAACATGAGCAGATTACTGTATTATGGCCCGATGATTCAGAAGCTTTTTCCTTAAAAGGGGATAAAAGAATGATTGACACTTTGATGGTTACTGAAAACTTGATTGGAAATAATGTAGAAATACCAAAAACGATATATGAGAAATATCTCAAAGATGACTTTAATACTCAAAATATAATTAATGCTTTTAATGAATATACGGCAACAGAACATGAATGGGATGGAGTAAAAGACAGCACCCAATATTTATACAGTCTGATCGAAGGCCCAGGAGCTTTGATAGATCACGAAACGTATGAAATGTACAAGGATGTAGATGCGACAGTAAAAACAGCTATAAGTTTTGTTGAATCAGACTCAAATTGGTGTTTTTTTGCTTTTAGAGGGAGTACTACAAGAAGTCCCAAATGGCTCCTCATAGACGAGAAAGGCAAAGGTCATACTGATTTTTCAGAAATCACTAATAAATTAAAAGTCTATTTAGTTAAAGACAATATCATACAACGGAAATGGAATGAAGTAGACACTACATCAGAAATGACTAAAATTATCCAGAAACTCCGAAGGGAAGAGAAAAATTTATTGCCTTGGAAAAAGAAACGTGCACTAGAAAAAGGCGAAACCATACTTAAAAAATACCAGAACACCACTGTTATACATGCCGACAAGGAAAAGTGTGAAAAGCTAATTAATCTGTTCAAATCAAATGCCGAAGAAGAATACGTTGATCTTGACCACTTCGCAGATTTATGGTTAACAATCTTAATTCCTGAATTGGATAAATTAAAGGCTATGCAAACAAGAAGGAGGAAAATCTACACCTTAAGAGATCTCAACTTTTCAAACGTAAAAATAACACCAGAACGATTAGATTGGCTGCTCGAAAATTGCCAATTCTCAAGTACTTTAGACGAGATGGTTTCAGCTTGTATAATAGGTATTTCCAAACCTAAAACTTAAATACTAGGCATCTTAGCGTATTTTTCAATTACATGATATTTCAAAAAAACATACATAAAAATCTCAAAATACTGTTCTTGTAATTTTTCTAATCATTTAATCGATTGAGTATGTAATTACTCATACCTTTTGCAAAATATTCAATGAGAGCAAAATCATTTTTATTCTTTTCACATTCAATGATAGTTGAGATATATTCCATTTGTTGTTCCTGATTAGTTATTTCTGGAAAAATTGGCGGACAGTTATTTATCATCAACACAGCACCTATTATAATTCTGCAAACCCGACCATTGCCATCCGCAAAAGGATGTATTTCATTTAAAAATTTATTATGAAAATAAGCTATACGTGTTAATAAATGCTTTTCAAAAACTGAATTATCAATATCCTCCAATCTAGCATTAAACATATCTACATATGTCGTCATGATAATTTCTAAATTATAATGAGGAGAATATTCTTTGTCTTCAAAAAAAGGCTGCCTAGAACCGACCGTTGGAACATTACGATAATTTCCAACTAATTCAGGTTTAAAATCAGTTTCCCATGCTAATGGTGAACTCATTAAAGAACCATGAATTTTTTTAATCATCTCTTCTGTAAGCTCGAAATTCTCAAAATTTTCGAGAAGATTTTTTAAAACTGATTGATGTTCTGAGATTCCGAGTAATGAGTCTAAATTAATACCACGAACGCTTTCATTATTCAAAAAACGAATTGTGTCGCCATATTGAAGTTTAGAATCTTCAACCCTTGCAGAATAAAAAGAATAATCATTAACTAATGAATCCTTAAATTCTACTGACCAATTATCTCTCGGAAATTTTTCTTGGAATTTTAAAAGGGCTAAATTAAAGTTTAACAAATAGTCTGGAAGCATAGACTAAAAATTATCCGTTATACTTATTAAACATGAAACGCGTCCATTTTTTTACATCATGAGGATATGCAAACAAAATATTATCCTTTTTTAAAAAAGTCTTCCCAAAAAAGAATAATTGGAAATCTCTTTTAAAGGTACTTGGAATTGTATCAACAGCTACGAGATCTTTAGTTGTTGATAAATTTTTTAATATAATTATGTCTTGTCTAGTAACTAACATTTTACAAAGGTATTAAATACTTTAATATCTACAATAGCAAGAGCACTTCTTTTATATGCTCTATCTCATACAAGTACATTATAACATAGCTTATGATTTACTTCTTTTTATCTTCCACTACATTCACTATTAAAATTATCATCAATTATAACTCGAAGTCTATTTCAATTATGCTTTTTTAAAACACTTATATATACATAATATATCGATTCTCTTTGCTCCTAAACATTCTCTTAGATAAATTTCTGGGTAGCAACGGACTATTTAATTTTGCGTTGAACTACACAACCAACTATTCAAAAATAGAACTAAACTTTTCTCTAGCTTTTCACCACATATCCTAATATTTGGATAAAGCTAATATCTAAAAAACAATTTAAAACGACTAAAAAATTAAAATAGGCATAAAAAAACTATATTTAAATTTTTAAATTAAATATAGTTTCTTTTGTTTAACTACATAAGCTAAAAAATACAATTATAAATAATATTGATGATGAATTGTTGAAGATCTACACTTCAAAATCTCAAGCAGACAAAGCGATTAGTTCTCTTAAAGGGATTTTATTGGGTATTAATTCAGATAATGAAGTAAATGAAAAAGAAATTAATGAACTCGGGAAGTGGGTAACTTCACATAAGGGATTGATCAATCGCAATCCTTTTAATGAGTTTATGACGATTATTGAAGAAACAATTTCTAATAAAATTCCACCCAAAGAAACTATAGAGGATCTATTTTGGTTATGCCAAAAATACGAAAGTGATAATTATTATTATAATGCTGTAACTTCTGATCTTCAAACTTTACAAGGGATTTGTCATGGAATATTATCAGATGGAGACATCAGTGATAAGGAGATATTTGAATTAAATACTTGGCTTTCAGAAAATGAGCATCTAAACACTTATTATCCTTATGATGAGATTAGAAGCCTGATATTATCTATATTATCAGATAATAAAATTGATGAGGAAGAAAGAATAGTTCTAAAAGCTTACTTTAAGCAATTTGTGAAATTGCAAGATTCAAAATTGCAAGAAAGAATTGAGTCGGAAACATCAGAAGTAAATATTTCAGGTCTTTGTACAAGTGAACCAAATGTGAATTTCCAAGGAAAAACATTCTGCATTACAGGAGTATTAAAGAGAGGTAATAGAGAAACCTTGCAAAATCAGATTAAAAAACTTGGGGGAATTCCCACTGATAGCGTTAATAAGAAAACGGATTATCTAATTGTTGGAGATAATGGAAATCCGGCTTGGGCATTTTCCTGTTATGGGCGAAAAGTAGAAAAAGCTTTAAGTCTAAGAAAAGGTGGCCATACAATTACAATGATCCATGAATTTGATTTTTCAGATATTATTGATGACCTAATTTAGTTATAGATGACAATAGTAATTATAATCCTTATAATAATTGTTCTTGCTTCGGTAGGTAAAAAGAAACCGGAACCAAAAAAAGTAAATTATTATGATATAGCGAAAAATCAACGAACAAATCAGGTTTCCTCTATTAATAGAACGCACACTATCAATGTCTCTGTAACTAGATCTGGTTCAAAAAATGACGACTCAATCATAGATGTAGGTTCGCAATCTCATAGAATTGATTCAGATTATGGATTAGAATCAAAAGTTCCATATTGGTCTCATAGTTATGTTTATTCTTATTCAGAAATTAATTATGCTACATCTAACCAAAAAAAGTTTTATCAATATTATAAAACTCAATTTTTGAACGGTCAATTTTTAGATTTAGAAGGAAATACTAATTATGCGTTTATTTTACTTTTTGATTTGTTAAATGAATTTGATCAACACAAAAAGGTTGCCCAACTTGAATCACAATTAGAAATTTTGGGTAATCATTATCCTAAAACTAAAACGTACACAATAAATTTTCTAATTAAAAAAATGGAACAGGTCGGAGATACTGATGGCGTTGCAAGATTGAGGGAAGATCACTATGATTATCAATATACCCAAGTTAATTATTCGACATTTGAATGGAGAAACAAATACAAGAAAATATTAAACCTCACAAAGGACGAAACTAATGTTTTAGATAAAATATGGTATTCGAGTAATAATTTTGTAAATATTGAATATTGCAGCATTGAAATAATTAAACTTTATCTAGCAACAATGAAAAATTTGGAGCAGATATATATTGATAATAACTCATCAATTGAAAAAGAGTTTGATGAAATTGCAGACGTTGTAGTTAGAAAACATTTTAGATATAGGAAAGGCAGTAACAATTACAAACACGCCATGCATTCTTGCGAAAATGAGTTTCATACTAATATTTTCAAGTTTTGCGAAAACACAGTAAGAGAGCACTTTGGACATAAAAGAAAAATAACTATTGATCCCTATGCATCATCGTTAGAAGCAAAAGAAGAATTTGAAACAAAGCTAATTAATAAAGTTGCTCAGATTCATTTAGAATTAATTTCAAAAATTAATTTACCGGATGAAGAAACAGAGATAAAACTCAATATTCAGAACACAACAAGATGGAAAACTAAATTTGAAGAAATTAGCTCTAATTTCAATAATAACTCCAAAGAGTTTATGGATCAAATTATTGAGTTAGGAAAACTAAACAAAGAAAACCCCTCAGTTGAGAATATCTTTTTCGAAGCTTCTAAGTTTATAGCGAAGTACAATCAAGAAACTGCATTGCTATTGTATATTCATTATTTGTACCATGACTTAAAATCTGTAACTTTCGATAATAAACAACTTACAAAAACAATCCAAAAAAGTCTTTTTAAAAATGATGAACAAGTTGAGGGTTTTCAAGCAATAGTAAATGACTTTATTAATGATAAGGATTTTGAGAAAGCAATTAATTCAGTACCTCAACTCTACGCTGTAAAACGAAAAAAAATCCAATTGGATAAATCATTAATTAAAGAAGTGCAACAACAACATTCAGGCACTGTGGAACTATTAAATGAATACTTAAAAGATGATAGTTCAGAAGATTTAGATGATAAAATAAAAATAGAAGAACAAATTGAAATCAATATAGTTCAAAGTAATGAAGAGCATACAATTTCAATATATTCAAAAGAACTGTTATTTAAACCGATCCATACTTCAACGTTAGAAACGTTTGCCAAAAATAATTTTTCAATTCTTCAAAGCGAATTTGAAACTTTTGCCAAATCAAAAGGAGCTTTTAAAAATCAGTTAATAGAAAACATTAATGAAATATGTTTCGAAAGTCTTGATGACCTTTTAATTGAAGAAGACGAAGCTTATTACACTATAAATCAAGATTATTACCAAAAACTTTTAGCATAATGATAGATAATATTAAACCCAAAGAAGCAACTTCAATAATAAATTCACTATTAGGCGGGGTCGTTCCTAAAATAGGTGTCCAGCATATTACAGTTGGCCGTTCAGAAGAAATTGCAGCCTTTGTTACTGCATTAGAAGATGTAAAAAACGGGCACAGTATGGCCAAGTTTTGGATAGGTGACTTCGGTTCTGGAAAATCATTTATGCTCCACTTGCTCAATACAGTAGCTTTAAAACAAAAATTTGTTGTTACCAATGCCGATTTTACACCAGACAATCGACTGTATTCAAATGATGGTAAGGGCGTAATGCTTTATTCAGCAATAATGGATAATATATCAATTCAAACAAAACCAGAAGGTGGAGCTTTACCAACCTTACTGGAAAAATGGATTGAACAAATAATTACCAAAACTGCTGAAGAAAACAAAGTTTCTTTAACATCTATCCGAGATGAACAGTATCTAGATTTAATTCAGAAAAGTATAATGAAAACCATTAGTAAAATTACTGAAGTAGGTGGTTTTGATTTTGGAACTGTTATAATGAAATACTATGAAGGTTATATCAAAGATGATGAGCAGCTAAGAAGAAATGCACTAAAATGGCTTAAAGGAGAATATCGTACCAAGACCGAAGCTAAACAAGAGTTAGGAGTTAGGGAAATAATCAATGATTTGAATTATTACGATATGCTCAAAAATTTTTGCAAACTGTTTGTGAGCATGGGGTATAGTGGATTTATGATTAATTTAGATGAAGCAATAAATCTATACAAAATCTCTACTTCTGTAATGAGAGAGAAAAATTATGAAAAAATACTAACTATATACAATGATTGTTTTCAAGGAAAAGTTGCTAATCTTTTTTTCAACTTTGCAGGCACGAGAGAGTTTTTAGAAAACGAAAGAAGAGGCCTATTTAGCTATCACGCTTTAAAATCAAGGTTAGAAACAAATAAGTTTGAAACATTGGAAATAAGAGATTTTGCTCAACCTGTAATACGTTTAATGCCATTAGATCATAATGAGATATTTGTATTACTTAATAAGCTTAAAGCAATTTTCGATTTTAACTATAAAACAAACATTGATATTTCAGATTATGATATTCAACAATTCATGGAAGAAATATTCAATAAGCCTGGGGCTTCTGAGTTTCTAACCCCTCGTGAAGTCATTCGAGATTTTTTAAATATTCTTAATATTATTAGACAAAATCCTAGTGTTGATAAGAACATATTATTTGGAGAAATTGAAATATCTGATGAAAGACCTGATGAATTATCTCTAATTGACAGCATTGAAGAATTGTAATGTCATCTTATAATTTACTTTCAGATCCTATAAAAAAATACATTAGGGACAAACGATGGGAAGAATTGAGACCTATTCAGGATGCAGCAATTCAAAGAATCAGCTCTACTAGTGATAATTATATTTTGGCATCAAGAACAGCTTCTGGTAAAACTGAAGCTGCATTTCTTCCGATACTTTCAAAAGTTGATTTTAATGAAATAGGCATTCAGGTCTTATATATATCACCTCTAATTGCCCTTATCAATGATCAGTTTTATAGAATTGAAGAACTTTGTAAATATCTTGAAGTTTCAGTTACAAAATGGCATGGAGAAGCCAACAGAACACTTAAGGAAAAAATAATAAAAGATCCTAAAGGTATAATGCTGATCACTCCAGAGTCATTAGAAGCTATGTTTGTGAATAGACCTTACAATGTAAGTTACCTTTTTTCTAATCTTAAGTACGTTGTTATTGATGAGATACATTCCTTTATAGGATCAGCAAGAGGAACTCAATTAAAATCTATTTTGTCTAGATTACAGGATTTGAACTCAAAACAATTTAATATAGTAGGATTATCAGCAACTATAGGAGATTATGAAGAGGCAAAGAAATTTACTGGAGATATATTGCACACAAAAGTTCTATTAGATAAAACATCTAAAGAAATAGAAACAGAGTTTCGATATTTTAAAAACGAAGAGATCGAATTGCCTATAGATCTTTTAAAAGATTTGTATTTGGTAACCAAAAACAATAAAGTTCTGATTTTTCCCAATAGCAGGGGTCGTGCAGAAGAAGTGGCTGTTAAACTTAAAAAGATTTCTGAAAAGGTAAATGGACACACTAACTATTTTTCACATCATTCATCTGTTGATAAGGAAGTAAGGGAATATGTGGAATACTTTGCAAAGAATAATAATAGACAAAATTTCTGCATATCCTGTACTTCAACATTAGAGCTAGGAATTGATATTGGCTCAGTTGACGAGGTCGTTCAAATAGATGCTACAAATAGCATTGCTTCTTTGATACAACGTGTTGGAAGAAGTGGGAGACAGAATGGTGCAAAAAGCAATCTTTTTTTATATTCTACAGATAAATGGAGCTTATTGCAATCACTGGCTTGTTGGCAATTATATAAAGAAAAATTTATAGAACCCTCAGAATCTATGAATCTAGCTTATGATATTTTATTGCATCAGGCTCTATCTATAACAAAAGGACATTCAGGTATCAAACTTGTTGATTTGATTAAACAGTTAAATCATAATTTTGCTTTCAATGACATTGGGGTTGCTGAAATTGAAGAAATTTTAAATCATTTGATCTCAACAGACTTTTTGGAAAAATTAAGAGACGAAGTTATTATAGGAATAGAAGGTGAAAAAATCGTTAATAATAGAGATTTTTATAGCTCTTTTACTGTTGAAGATAATTTTAAAGTTGTAAGTGCAGGTAATAAGATAGGAGAAATTCCATTTTCACCACAAGTTAAAGAAGATGAAAATATTTTGTTAGCGGCTAAAATATGGAAAATTAAGTTTGTAGATTTTAAAGCAAAAAAAATAGAGGTAATTCCAACTAATGATGGTAAGAAACCTAAATTTTCTGGAGAGGGAGGTATTGTACATCCCGAAATTAGAAAAAAAATGCTTGAAATAATCTTTCAAGATGAAATTTTTAGCGAGCTTGATCAAAACTCTTCAGAAGAATTGGAGAAAATGAGAAGAGAATTTTCCGTTTTTGATATGAAAAATATTGATTCTGAAAGACTACTACTTGTTTCAGAGAAGAAAATGCTATTTTATACTTTTACTGGCACTAAAATAAACAGGACATTAAAAATCCTCTTTGATGTGATAGAAATAAAAAACATTTTAGATGATAAAACAAGTATGTTCTATATAATGATCTCAAAAGAAGAGTTTCTATCTAAATTAAATCTCATAAACTCGCGTATTGAAATTATTGACGAAATTATCACAAAAGAATTAGAACAAAATCCAGATTCATTGACTTTATCTAAGTGGGGGATTTATTTACCATTAAAATTTCAGATAAAAATGATGAAACAAAATTTTTATGATATAAGACAAACCCAAGAATTTATGCTAAGTCTTGATAAAATTGTAGAAAATTTATAGTTGAATATACAGATTTTAATGAACGTTAATATTTCGATTAGAAAAGCTGAAAGATTTATTAAATTAGAGCTGAATTCATGTTTTTTATTTATTCCTTTTTTCTTATTTGCTTTTACTTCATGCTCCAAATGAAGCATAACATCTCCTAAGAAAATTAGACTCACGATGCTTTTCTATTGATAGGAATGTTTAATAGTCTTTCTAAATCTTCAATAAAAAAGTTCGACATTTGTTCGGAGGTGGCTACAAAAACAAACCCTTAAACATCAAATGTTTAAGGGTTTTTTATTGGAATTAATTCTTTACTGATAGAAAAATTTTGATAAGAAATTTAAAAAATCTGGCAAATTTAAGATGCAAAATTTATCCTCAAAATCTTTCTGCTTCAAGTATCAGATATACCATCACACCATACAGTATATTATAAACAGTGACTTTTTTTTTAAGAACGTGTTTGCTTTATAATAAATTCAAACTAAAATTTACTTTTGTAAAGATGATTCGCGTAAAATAATTTCGCATTCTAAAATACTTTTCTGAGGCTGTCTTTTTATAACATTTTCATTTATTTGTGATAATATTAATTCCATTGCCTTTACTCCTATCTTATGTAATGGCGGTGAAATACAGCTTATGGAAACTGGATAAACTTTGAACATTTCATTGTCATCGAAAGCCATAATTCCAAAATCCCGTAGTGGGATTGAATCATTCTCTTTAAAAACCTGTAATCCCATTTGTGTTAGATAATTGGTTGCAAAAAAAACAGCATCCAAAGCTATATTCTCTAAAAGGAAGGTCTCGATATATTTTTTCCCTTCTCCCCTCAGAATTTTATCATAAGGAATGCGAAGTATGGCAGATTTTAAGGTATTGCTTTGAATTGCTTTTTCGTACCCCGATAATCGATCCTTCATTTGAGTCTGAAGAGAGGTTGTTGTCACAAAACCTATATTCTTAAATTGATTCTTTATTAATTCCATAGTAGCATTAAAAGCTGCTTCTTCATTATTAATAACGACGCTGTCACAATCTAAATCTTCAAAAAAACGATCCAACAAAACTACAGGAGTGCTTTCTTTTATTAAACATTCGACAGTATTTCTTATACCTGGCGACGGTACAATGATAAAACCATCAACCTGGCGAAAATTGAACACCTCAATCAATTCATTAGACTTTTCATCATTGTTTTCGTTGCTGCAAAAAATAACTTTGTATCCTTGTTCATAAGCCAAATCCTCAAAAATACGAGCCAGTTTTGAAAAAAAACTATTCGAAATATCTTCAACCATAAAAACCAGTATTTTTGATTTTCCAGTTCGTAGAGTCTGCGCGATTTGGTTAGGTTTGTAATTGATTAATTTGGCATAGTCCAAAACTCTTTGAGTCAGCTCTTTTGAAATATGCATTTCTTTTGCTTTTCCATTTAGCACAAAAGAGACCGTCGTAACTGAAATTTTCAGATCATCGGCAATATTCTTAATGGAAACAGCTTTTCTTTTCATTTGAGTTTTTTTTTAAATGATTCAGATCAAAATCCTGTATCAAATTCTGATTATTTTAAATCATTAAATTTCAAAACATATTCATTGATTATTTCCAGAGTATGATTATCTGTATCATAAACTGAATACCAGCCCTGAAATTCGTGCGGAGGATCACCAATTAAATCATCTCCAATTTTCCAGATGCTCATAGCTGTTTTGGGTCTGCCCTCGCCTCCCCAAGCCCAAAAATTAACACCAGTAACCTGCGGAATTGTTTTGCTTAAAGAATATATTTTTTCGAAAATCATTTTATAATATTCGTCCCTGACTTCAACAGATGAATTGGATTCATAACTATTTTCATCTCTTGAAATCCCAAACTCTTCCAGAACGATTGGTTTATTGAGTTTTTGAGCAATTTTGACATGTTCGTCGATATAATTATTAGCCTTTTCTACAGCGAAATCATAAGTTTCTTTCGCTTTTAGCGGATCATACCAGCCCCAATTCTGTACCCAAAGATGAAAAGTACAATAATCAATATATTTGCTCTGATGATCTTTTTCGAAATTGGTTCCGTTTGCCGGCGATGGCGTATTTCCCTCTGAACCAATTGAAACTAAATGGTTTTTGTCTAGATTCTTAATAAATTTGGCCGTTTCATGTATCCATTTTCTATAATCCTCAGCATTATTGCTTCCTTCCGGCTCATTTGCTAATTGCCAGGCCATAATGGTGGCATCCTTTTTATATGGTATTTTAGTAACCGAATTGATTCTGTTTAAGACTTTTTCAATGTGATTAGTAAACCATTTCTGAGCCGTTTTATTACTATAAAAACGAGCCGAATAATGCTGATAAGTTCTCCAGTCTCCATTTTCTGCAGGAGGCGGATATGGAATCGATTCGTTTTTATTAGCCCACGAAACATATTGTGCAAAACCTCCAGACCAAGGCCAGAAATTATTCAGACATACAACTGCTGTCATATCTCGCTTCTTCATTTCTGCCAATAAAAAATCTAAACCTTCCCAAAGTTTCTCATTATAGATTCCAGGTTCTTTCTGCATTGCAGGCTGAACTGCCCAAGGCGTTTTTAAACTTCCTTCGGAACCCGCAAGAATCCTAAGGTTCTTAACTCCCAGCGTATTCAATCGATCTAATTCTCTAATCAGCCTTTCTTCATCGGAAACGGCTAAATTCATTCCGTACCAAAAATTAGTTCCCACATAATGATATGGTTTTCCTTCTTTGATCAGTTCTCCATTCTCTGCTTTTATAAAACTTTGTGCGTTTGATACAAACTGTAAAACCGATATTACTACAGCATAAATATATTTTTTCATTTTCTTTTTATTTTACTTCGAATGACACCTTTTCACTTTTATAATACTGCTTCCAATCCATAAATCAAATTTTCCAGCTTCTGCTTATTTCTATATATCAATACTATAAAATGCCAAAACTGCTATTGGAAATTTGAATCTTACCTCCTTTTTTTCTTCAGCATTCAACTCAATTCTTTGAAAATTTTTAAGTTCTTTTCAAGAGGACATCAGTCTTTTTTTCGATAATAACATTGAGAGTCTGAGCGCTTATTTTTAATCCAAAAAGAATTAAAAACAGCACTACAATCGAACCTTTGTCATTGTTTAATTTTTAGTTCATTTAATAAAACAAAGCATACATTCCGAAACAGGCCAAAATCAGCAACAGTGCCTGAAGACGGAAATTTTTATACCAGACAACATCTTTCAAAGCCATTGTTTCTTCGATCCAGATAGCTTTTGTCCAAGTATTGTCTTTTACTTTTTCTTCTAATGGCGGTGCAGAAGAATAACTCACAACAATATTCACTAGAACACTTAAAACTAAAATAATTGGGGCTAATAATAAGAAGTGAAGCCCTACTTCGAAATCTAAAACATACTTAGCCAGCATAATAATCATCGCAATAAACAAGCCCGACATTAAACCGCTGAAAGCTCCGGTCGCATTTGACCGTTTCCAGAACAATCCCAAGAAAAAAGTACCAACAACGGGTGGTGCCAGATAAGAAAGTATCTCTTGGTAATAGGCAATCAACGAATCAAATTTACCAATGTATGGCGCCCATAAGATGGCAATTATCAAAGTAACAACAGCTGTAATCTTACCTACTTTAACCTTTTTTTCACTTGTTGCATTTTTATCAAACTTGCTGTAAAAATCCATTGTGAATAAAGTTGAAACCGAATTTAAAGTTGCGCTCAAGGCGGAAGTCAATGCTGAGATCATAGCCGAAAGTATAATTCCTATTAATCCAACCGGCAGTACTTTATTAATTAGTCTTGGATAAACCTGATCCGTATTGATTCCGTATTTTGATTTAAGTTCGCTTCCGCTAATGATTTCGTGAGGCAGATTTTCGACTCCAAAAAGATTTATTCCTCTTGCAATCAAGCCTGGAAAAATAAAAATGAATAGTGTAAAAAGATACAGAAAACCTACCAACAAAACTCCTTTTCGACCATGATCGATTGATTTTGCAGACAAGACTCTTTGCACCATTACCTGATTATTTCCCCAGAAATAGAAACCTAAAATTGGAATTCCAACCCACATTCCTAACCATGGAACTGTTGGATCATCCATAGATCTGGTCAATTTTAGCCAGACACCATCATGAAACTGTGTGTAAAAAACTTCCCAGCCTCCTATACTGTCCATTGCAAAAAAGGCTAATAAAGTTGATCCTATAATAAGGACAAAAGCTTGTATTACCTCAGTATTGATTACAGATGAGAGTCCGCCGATAATCGTGTAACTTCCTGCAACTATACCCATTCCTATAATAAGAAGCATCATGTCGACACCTGGAAAAATCATATTGATAATTAATGCTCCTGCATACAAAGTTGCTGATGCATCCAAAAATATATTTCCAACAATGGTTATAAACGAAAAATAGGTTCTTGATCTCGCATCAAATCGTCTCTCCAAAAATTCGGGCATCGTAAAAATTCCTGATTTAATGTAAAACGGCAGAAAAAAGATGGCAAAGAAAACCATTACCAGAATCGAAATCCAGTTGTAATTAAAAACAGCTATTCCATTGATGAATCCTTCTCCGGAATTTCCCATCAAAGTAGAACTCGAAATACTGGCTGCAAAAAGGGATAAACCAACCATTGGCCATTTTAAATCCCGTCCTGCCAAAAAATAAGCATCAGAGTCGCTTGATTTACTGTTTTTAAGTCCCCACCAAACAATAAAGATGATATATAGTACGAGAACGACTAAGTCGATAATATTTAAATTTAGCATAATTATTGTTGGTATGAAGTGTAAAGAATAACGCTTTTTGCAGGAATCGAAACTTGAATACCATCAGTTTTTAATTTGAACTTTTCTGATGGAACCGGAAAGCCTTTTGCATCCACAGGGCGTTTGTTTTCGCTATACAAATATTTAATTACTTCTGGTTTCAACTTTAGATTCTTGGTGTCAATTGTAAAACTGGCTTCCTTATCACTATTATTTGCAATAGCAATTGTAAAATCTCCAGATTTTGTTACTCCTGCTGTTGCACGTACTTTTTCGATATTCAGATTGTTGAATTTTACGATTTTCATATCGCTGGTAAAATTACGTGTCATAATCGACCAAGTATAAAACCAAGGGCGCAAATCTTCGTCGGCTTTGCTGTCTGTCAGCTCTTTTCCTAAACTGTTGAACATCCCCCAGCGTTTCAATTTATATTTGTCGCCTTTGTCATCTTTTGTATGCATTGCATCATCCAGATCCCAGGCGATAACTGCATCAAAACCGCTGTTCATAGACTGAATCAAGGCATCAGCCATGTCAACTCCATAATCATAATCGTAAATCGAAAGCTGGCTGTCAGCACTTGTAAATTTATCATCTAAATGCTCTTTGGACGAAGGCTCTCCTTTCAGTCCTAATTCACCTAAAATGAAAGGTTTCCTGTGAACCGAATCTGTGAACCGAACTAAATCTCCAAATATCTTTTGAAATTCTCCCGATCGGATACTTTCTTTTGAAGGGTAATCATGAACATCATATGCCGATACTAAATCCGGAATCTGAAGTGCCGTTTGCTTAACCCAATCTAATCCTTTGTATTTTGATCTTGGATTGTTAAAAGACGTTGCATCAGGTCCGATTATCGAAATATATTTATCCAGTCCTGCTTTGGCAATTGATTTATGAAGCATTTCAATACCTTCTCTCCATTGCTGAAAATCACCATCGGTTGTTGCCCAATCACCATTAGGTTCATTTACCAAATTGTAATATTTAATACAGCTGTATTTTTTTACCTTTAATAAATGATTCAGATTTTTGATAATAAGATCAATCCATTTTTGATCATTAGCGCCTGTAAAGCTATTTTGCAAATTCAAATATGTATCATGCACTTTATACGGCTGACCCCATTCTCCTAAAATCACTGTAATTTTATTTTTCTCACAATAATTCAAAAGCTTGTACAGCGCTTTCATCTGATCGCTTTCGAAATCTACAATTGGATTTCCTGAAGCGTCAAAACCTTTAAGATATCTCCAGTTGGCCTGATCCATTACTCTTGCAATTTTTGGTTTAATGAAAGAAACTCGGTCAAAAACCAATTGCCATTTTTCGTCCGTCATTAATTTCCCCCATTCTGAATCATCTGTATCAGCATGAGGGTAAGCCGAAAATTCAATTCCATTACCTATAAATTCATTCGAAATGATTTCATTTGGACGAATTGTAACTACAGGATTGGCATTTTGACTTTGAACCGAAAAACTGATTAATGCACAAAACAGTACGATGCTATTTTGAATTTTCATTTTAGGAATCTTTTAAAGTTTGCAATAGTTCATTGATGTCGCAGGTTGCTAATCCAACGAATTTATCGGCTGCGCCGTAATAAACATATAAAATATTATCGACAATCATATTACCTGTAGGAAAAACGCAGCCTTTATAGAATCCTTCAATTTCATAATCGTGTTCTGGTTCCATAATCCAATCTTCCAAACGTGCAATTACTTTTGTTGGATCTTCCAGATCGAGCAAAGCAACCCCTACTCTGTAATAACCATTACCGCCATTCTCAACGCCATGGTAAATTAACAGCCATCCATCTTCCGTGCGAAGCGGTGGTGTGCTTCCTCCTATTTTCTCTTCCCAAGTTCCATTAACACCCGCTAATAATAATGTACTTTTTTCTTCCCACACCATTAAATCATCCGAATATCTAATCCAAATTGCCGGATAATCACAGCCATATTCAGCACCAATCCATTGTTTCGGGCGGTGCAGCATTGCATATTTTCCGTTTATTTTTTCAGGGAATAAAATCACATCACGATCATCAAGATTTGAAGTTGTGATTCGGCCTAATCTTCTAAAACTTTTAAAATCTGCAGTTACAGCCAAACCTGAATTGGCAATATTATGTTTGTAAACAGCTGGTGCATCAGGTCCTGTTTCAGGAAGATTAATTACATCATGGGCAAATGTCCAATAGCGTCCGGGAGGATAAGGTCTGTAAGCATAAGTAACATAATATTCGTTTCCAAATTTAATAATTCTTGGATCTTCCACTCCGCCCATATCGGGTCCGTTACTGCTTGGGCCAAAAACCGGTTCATCCGATTCTCTTTTAAAATTAATCCCGTCTGTGCTTGTGGCTAATCCTACACGAATAAAATGCTGTTCATCATCTCCGGCAGCTCTGTATAACATATAAAATGTACCATTTTCATACCATACGCCTGGGTTACAAACGACAAGATTTTCCCAATAATTATTAGGATTTGGACTTAAAACTGGGTTTTGGGTGCACTTAATTAATTTCATTTCTGTTAGTATATTATAATTTTTATTTTACGATTGTGTTTGCAGCCATGCTGTACATATTTGGCAGTTTCTTACTGAAAATCATATTTGGACTTGCATATAGCATTTTGAAGTTTGCAGCAGAACTATGCTCTTTAAAAGGTGCATAAAAATGACTTCCTTCGTGAGACGGATCATACTTATTCCGCCACATTATAACTAAACTTACCTTTTTACCCGAAAGCGGAATGCTAATTTCGTTTGTCCAATAGGTATCATATGGCGCACCATTTTTTACAATTCCTTCAATTCCGGTTTCTGTCACTCCGCATGGTTTTAATTTTTGCTGCGAAAGTGACGCAAGATTTCGAAGGTTAGTACTAAAAGCTGCGGTATTAGTTCCGTGGTAACTGTCCCAGCCTATAAAGTCTACATAATTATCACCAGGCCATCTGAATAAAAAACTATCAACTGTTCCCTGCTGATCTAATTGAGGTGAAATAGCATAGATAAAACTGTGAACTTGTTTTTTATTCTTCAGATAATCAATTGTGTATTTCCACAAACTGATAAACTCCTGCTGCGTAGTCGCACTTGAACCCCACCAAGACCAGGTTTGAGTGTGCTCGTGAAAAGGACGAAAAATAACCGGAATTAATTTTCCGTTGCTGTCTTTTAAATTATTGGCAAAAACCGCCAATTTATCCAGCCAAGAATTGAATTTCAAATTAGTTGCACTCCCATCTGTTAGGATTTCTTTTGCCACTGTATTTTTCGAATTATCCCAGCTGTCTCCACCGGTTAATGGATTATTCAAATGACAGCAGGCTGTAATTACTTCCCCTCTTTCGCGAGCTTCTTTTATTACTCTGATTCTGTCATTATTTAGTGTAGCTGTTGTGCTTCTGTCATCCATAATTTCAGCAAAATCAACGCTGAAAACTCCAGGATAATCACCGCAGACATCTTTAATATCTGAACGCCCTGACTCAGTGATCCAGTTTCTACCGTATAGTAAATCATCGTGATGACCAAACATGGTTCCTTTCTCCTGAATCCGCCATAGATTTGAATACAATGCCTTGGTTTCGGCAGTAGCATTTGGATCTGTCAATTGAAGTGTTACCGAAGCTGGGACATCAGGATCATTTCCGTTTTGTTCCTCTTTATGATCCGAAGAAGAACATCCTGCGGACAATAAAGTTATAGTAACCAGAATTGCATATAATGATTTCATAGCTGCATTTTTTAAAATTAATAATCAAAATTCGTTAATACCAAAAGTCCTTCTGCTGGTATGGTCTGAACACTATTTTTCGTTAAATCTAAAGTGATTTTGGTTTTATTTGGAAGTAAGTCATGGTCACCTTCTAACTTCAACTGATTTTTGGCGTAAACAAATTTTTTCACGTTCTGTAAAACCGGCATTGCAGTTGATGATAATTTAATCTTTAGCTCTTTATGAGATACATTGACAATCGCCATCATATTTTTCCCTTCTTTTGAAATTGAAACCGCTTTTATATTCACATTACCAGTAATAGAAACCTGATGAACCTGACAGCCCGAAGGCATGTATTTAGTAAGCAGAGACCAAGCATAAAACCAAGGACGAACTTCTTCTTCTTTTGCTCCGAAGTATTCATCTCCTAAAATATTCCAGAAACCCCAGACTTTTAATTTGTTTTTTTGTTCCTTCCTATGCATTGCGTCATCCAGCATCCAAGCAACTGAACCTGAATAGCCTGAATTTACTGTCTGGATTAAAACATCAGCCATATCAGAACCATAGACATAATCGTAAACAAACATTTGAGAATCTTCGACAGATGCATATGGTTTTGCTTTGGCTCTTGCAATGTTTTCGTTCATTAAAGCTTCGTCTTGCTTCTCAACAAACTTAAATCCAATTTCGCCCATAACAATTGGTTTATTATGGGGAACAGCATCTTTATAGGCCTTTAGAATTGAAGTATATTCTCCCGAATTCACTGTTATTTTAGACGGATAAGTATGAATGTCATAAACACCAATTGCATCATCTAGATCTCTAACTGAATTTGTAATCCAATCTACTTTATCGGTTTTCCAAATTGCAATATCAGGCCCAAGTAAAGAAACCTTTTTATCAAGATTTATAATTTTCAGTTCAGACCAAAAATACCGCGCTGCATTTTTCCACAGATCATAATTCTCATCAGTCGCAGCCCAAAATCCATTGGGTTCATTTATCATATTGTAATAGCGAATACAGTTAAAACCTTTTTGATTCACTAAAAAATCAAGGTATCTGGCAGCTAATTTCAGGTTGTTTTCAGAGATTGTATTGGTTTTACTGTTCACCATACGATCTCCCCAATCTCCTAAAACTACTTTAACATTCCTCGACTGGCAATACTCAAGAATCGGGGCAATATTTTCATAGTTTTTTGTCTCGTTGAGAACATCATTTTCTATTACCGAAGTGGTATTAATCATTACTCTAATAAACTGTGGTTTCATAAAATCGAGACGGGAATATAATTTCTGCCAGTCTTCTTGAGAAATTTTTAACTGCCTCTCTCCATAGTCCAATTGATACGGATCCCATTGAACACCGTTACCTATATAATCAGGATTTATAATGGTTTTGTTATCAACAGTAACAGTTGCATCGGACAAAGCCGAGCAACTGATTACTGCCGTCACTAACCAAAATGATAACATAATTCTAAATATCTGTCTCATAAAATTGTTGATGACATTCTTATTCTTTACTTAGTTTTGTTTCGTAACATCAATCCAATAACGTCTTGGTTTTTTAACGAATTTATCATAGTCAGAATAGATACTTCCCCAGTCATCTGTACCGTTCAAGTTGAAAGCAAAAGCATTATTCATAATTGTTTTTTTATTGCCGTTTTCTAAATCTTCTGTCCCCGCACTTTCAAAAGTTCCAACTTTCGTGCTGCCGTCAGCAAAAGTAAAAGTGATCGTTCCATTCGTATAATTTCTTAACCACCTTCCTTCTCCAGTTGGGATTTGTCTGTAAAAATTATTTACATCTGTCTGCGGATTCCCTGTATAGATGAAATTTGCATTTATATTATCGGCACCAGATTTATTTGTAACTGTTCCATAAGTATTTCCATCCTCGGTTATTCCAGTCATTTCAAAAACAAGCTGATTGTCTAATTCTTGAGCCGGCCCATCAACTGTTGACCAATTCCAAGGTTTATCAGTCAAAGCTAGTACAGCTCCACCTCCATATTCAGGTCCAGTTCCGCCATATACAACAAGATTATCAATATCATAAGTCCCGATAAGTGATTCTCTAAATGAGCTCGCAACAACAGTATAATTTCTAGATTTTCCTGTAGGGGACGTAATTGTTATTGTTGCACTCTTTTGGGCATTTTCAAAATTCAAAGCTTCGCCTTCGTTTACGGATGATTTTGCTTCATAGGATAAAACCAGTTCCTGAACAACTATGTGGCTTAAATCAGGTACTGCATCCACATTTATAGCTAAGTTTATAGTTCCTGTTACATCATCCACACGAGTAACTACGGCAGCGCCTACTTGATTTTCAAATTTTATTTCTAAAACATTGCGCTCATTATTCCAATTTCCCTCTTCAATATCTTCTAAAGGATCGTTTTGGCAGCCTGACTGCGCCAGCGCAAGGACAGCTAACAGGATGTATAGTAGTTTTTTCATAATTAGTTTTTTAGAATTACAGACCTTTATTTAAATCAATTTCGGTTTGAGGAATCGGATAAAAAGCAGCTTGTTCAGCAGTTATTCCTGCCGCTTCAGGTACAACTTGTGCCACTAAATTAAAACGGCGCAGATCATACAGACGATTCCCTTCAAATGCTAACTCCCAAGAGCGTTCCTTCAAAACGGCTGATCGGAAATCATTAGCATTTAATCCTGGTACTAAATTCCCTAAACCGGCTCTGTTTCTGATCTGATTTATTAGCGCATACGATTCGGCTGTTGGTCCTGCTGCCTCTGCATAAGTCAATGCTACTTCGCTGAAGCGAATTAAGAAAGGCTTTGTACTTGTTTTATCACCAATAAAATTTGGATCAATATATTTTCTCGTAAACGGATAAATAATTTTTCCAGGATATTGAGCCGAAATAACTCCTGATGCATTATAAGTAGTTGTCACCATTAATTCAGTTCGTCTTTTATCGGAACCGTCAAAAGTGTTATAAAAATCAGTTTTTGTTTGAAAAACACTCCATCCGTCATGAGATTTACTATATGTATTATCAGGGTTTTTAAGATAAATAGTTGCCCCGTCTATATATGGAATAAACAATTTTGATATTTTGGAATAATCTCCTTCGACCGCTCCTGTTCTATCCATAGAAAGCAAAAGAATATTTTCTTTACCCAATGGTTTCTCAACATCATAAATACTAACCAGATTATTTTCAAATCCGTAAACACTTTGCCCTGTTATTATATCATTTGCATTTTTTGCAGCTAACTGATACATTGTATTTACATCTTTGTTCATAGCAGTATAAAGCGGGACATTATGTTCCTTTGAAGAAGCAATGAAAAGATAAACTTTAGCCAGCAAAGCCTGAGCAGCAACTTTATCAGCACGGCCTAATGCTTGATTTACCTTTAATAATTCTACCGCTTTTTGAGCATCTGCTATAATAAAATCATACACCTCATCTAAATCCTTAGCCATAGGTGCTGAAGTCTGAGCCACCGTTTCTACAAGGGAAGTATGCATTGGAACTTTTCCGAAAGCTTTTACCAGATTAAAGTAATTCCAAGCTCTTAGAAAATAAGCTTCGCCAAGAAATTTGTCTTTCAAAGCCTGATCATAATCACCTGCTGGAACATTTTTTATTACAGCGTTCGCACGATTAATAGCAATGTATCCATACTTAAAATAATTAGAAAGCATACGGTTTGTACTAAAACTGGCTACATTCCATTTATCTAGATTTTGATTATCAGCCGCTTCATCTCCTTTTGGCCCGCACTCCTCAGTAGGAAGATCCCCTACAAAAAAAATGGCACGTGAATATTCAAGAAAAGTCAGGGCATCATAGGCATAATCTACAGCAGATTCAGCATCAGAAGCAGTTTTATAGAAATTATCCTCAGAATAGAATCCATAAGGATCTTCATTTAAGTCACAGGAAAATGCACTCATTAAAAGAGCCATTGTTAAAATTTTATATCTTGTTTTCATCCTAATTTTTTAAAAAGTTAAATCTAATCCAATGGTCCATTTACTCAATCTTGGGTATCCTCCCCAGTATATTCCATCTGTACCTACTTCAGGATCATATCCTTCAAAGCTTGTAAAAGTGTACACATTATTTGCATTAAGATATAGACGTAAACTCTGTATCACTGATTTTGCAGGTTTTAAAGTATAACCTACAGTGATATTTTGAATTCTTACAAAAGAACCATCCTCAATCCACCAGTCCGATAGTTTTAAAGTTCTTCCATCTCTCAAACTTGGATATTCATTAGTTGGATTATCTGGTGTCCATCGCAGCGGTGCATTGCTTGGCTGGTTGAACGCTTGAGTATTTAGAACATCTTGACCAAAAGCGCCATTGAAGAAAGCACTAAAATCCAACTGCTTGTATTTTAAACTTAAATTAAAACTAGCTGTGAAATCCGGATTAGGATTACCAATGATAGTCTGATCCTTGGTATCTATCACTCCATCTTTGTTAATATCAACATATTTAAACTCTCCTGCCTGTGCCAGATCACCATCTAAACCTGCATTAACTCCTTCTTGTAAATTTTGTACAATACCTTCAGTTTTGTATCCGTAGAAAACATTTATTGGCTGACCAACTGCCAAAATATTAGGGAATTGTCTAAATTGTTCTAAGCTGTTTCCTGAATATTCATATTGCATTCCTGTATTAGGATCAACATTTAAACCAGATTGTTCTACTGAACCTAAACTAACAACTTCATTATTGTTTTTAGAGTAAATCAATGAAGCACTAAGAGTCAGATCTTTATTTTTAATAATGTCGCCGTCAAGAGTAAGTTCAAAACCTTTATTAGTGATTTCACCGTCATTTACCCAAATTCTATCATAACCAGATGATACTGGTAGAATTCTTTCTCTCAATAAGTCTTTTGTGTTTTTGCTGTACAGATCAAAAATAAGATGCAGTCGGTTTTTAAGTATTCCAACATCAACTCCAAAATCTGATTGAGCAGTTGTTTCCCATTTCAAATCTGGATTTGGAATTCCTCCCCATAGTTTTTCAATACCATCTTGACCAGTTGTTCCAACCTGATATCCCGGTCCAATAGCAGAAACCCAGTTTCCATTATCATAATATTGGCTTACGCCGTAACGGCTCAATGTTTGATAAGGGCTGATTCCCTGATTACCAGATATCCCATAACTCATGCGGAATTTTAATTCGTCAAAAGTGTTTAAACTTTTAATAAATTCTTCATTGTGCGCTTTCCAGCTGACTGCTCCTGAAGGAAAATAAGCCCATTGATTATTCTTTCCAAATTTTGAAGACCCGTCTGCACGGCCAGTTAATGTCACTAAATATTTATCATCATATCCATAATTAACTCTAAATATTCCAGACACTAGCTTAGTTTCCGTTTTTCCATTCGACACTGTGTTTCTTTCTGGATTCCCAGCACTCATATTTTCATTCCCCAATGTTTCATTTACAAAATCGAAAGCACCAAGATTAGAATTTCTAGACATATATGTCTCATAGGTAAAACCGCCGGTCACTCCAAGGTCATGTTTTCCAAAAGTTTTATTATAGTTTGCAAAAGTTTCTGAGGCAAAATTCTCCCCTTCCCAGTTATTGATATAACCAGCACCATTATTAAAATCTCCAGTTTCAGTATAAATACTTGGATAAAACTGATCGTTTATCGAAGAACCTAATTTGTAATTTAATCTTGTTGTTAGTTTTAAAGAAGGTATTACCTGCCATTCCAAAGAACCAGATGTTATAAAATCAGTAGTTCTTGTCTCATTTTGGCGCTTTTCAGTAATTGCCACCGGATGGCTGTAATCATTATTGCCAATCATATAATAATTTCCATTCTCATCATATACTGGAAAAATAGGATTTCTCCAATATGCCAAGCCGTCATTTGCTTTTCTATTTCCTTTACTTAGAATATTTGAAAATCTTACTGTCAAATTATCAAACACATCATGTTTTACGCGTAAATTATAACCGCCTTTAGTATAATTATCGACTACATACACTCCTTGTTCCGAATAATAATTACCCGTCAGGCTAAAGCTGGTTTTATCGGTTCCGCTGTTTATACTTACCAAAGTATTATTAGACAAAGGACTGCTTCTAAAAGTAATATCATCCCACTTTGTAAAATAGGGCCATGCACCCGACTGCAGTTCATGAACTGACGGATAATAAACTCCATTTGAATTCTCGGCACCAATATAAAGAGGTGTCTGTCCTCCGTTGATTCGTCCTTCGTTGCTGAGCTGTGCCATAAGCACAGGATCTCTCCAGAGATTCAGCTCCGAATTGAATTCTGAAAATGAAGATTGCTGCTGCACCAAGATTTGAGTCTTCCCTTTCTTAGCAGACTTTGTAGTTACGATAATGACCCCATTTGCTCCTCTGGAACCATAAATCGCTGAGGCTGAAGCGTCCTTTAATACATCAACTTTATCAATATCTGCAACATTAATTTGTTTTAAATCACCTGCATCTCCCAGCGGAAATCCATCGACAACAACTAGAGGCGAATTCGAACCCCGCAGTGAGCTTCCTCCTCTAATTCGCACGGTTGATGCTGAACCTGGAACTTGTGAAGTAGTTATC
Source organism: Flavobacterium aquicola (assembly GCF_003385115.1). GTDB lineage: Bacteria > Bacteroidota > Bacteroidia > Flavobacteriales > Flavobacteriaceae > Flavobacterium > Flavobacterium aquicola. Next base: position 124,205 of record NZ_QUNI01000012.1, on the reverse strand, counting down.
TGCAGACCGGCAACCCTGCCCTGCAGCACCTGCTCAATAGAATTTGAAGGAATGTCCTGCAAAGCTTTTGTTTTTACTGTACTTACAGAACCTGTAAGGTCAGCTTTTTTTACAGATCCGTATCCTATTACGACAATCTCTTTTAAATTCTCATTAGAACTTTTCAATACTACATTAATTGTAGTTCTTCCAGCTGCAATAATTTTTTGAGCATCAAATCCAATAAAAGAAAATGATAATACTGCATCACCGTTTGCTTCTATTTTGTATTTACCATCAAAATCAGTGGTGACTGCTTTTGAAGATCCAATTACAGAAATGTTTGCACCAGGGATCATCAGTCCATTTTCATCAGACACTATACCTTGAATTGTATTCTGACTAAATGCTGTTAGCGATGTCATCAAGAGAACACAAAAAAGAATATTATTTTTCCATTTTTTTTTCATTTGTTCATAGGTTAAAGATTAGTTATTAGTTACGTGACAAATTAACTACTTCGTTTTCGTTACGGTTTTGTAAATACAATCGAATAATAATACTATTATGAATTATAAATAATACTTTCATCCAATAATATAGCCCTTATATGAATAAATTATTTTTTATTAGGGTAAAAAATGAGTATATTAGAAAAATAACACTTATTTTTGAGCAAGTTAACTATACATATAATGAAATATAATAATACTATTATGAACGAAAAACGTAATATCTTAAGAGAATTAGTACCTATTTCAGATGATGATTTCTTTATTGTATTAAATCACATTAATGCCAAATTTGATTTTCCACTACACTTTCATCCAGAAATTGAATTGAACTTAGTTTTGAATTCTTCAGGGAAAAGAATTATCGGAGACTCTGTTGTAGAATACACCGATTGTGATTTAGCCATCATAGGACCAAACACACCGCATTTATGGACAGGAATCAAAGACAACAATAATGCACATGTGGTTACGATACAATTTCATGAAAATCTATTTTCAGAAAAAACATTAAACAGAAAGCTCGCTATCCCAATCAGAGAATTACTGGAACGGTCTAAAAGGGGAATTGCTTTTTCTAAAGAGACAATTGAAGCGTTAAAACCCAAAATACTGCAGTTATCCGATTCGCAGGATTTTGATTCGTTATTAAATTTTTTATCCATTCTGCATGATTTAGCGATTGCCAAAAACACCAAAACTTTGGCATCACATTCCTATATTGATTATTACAGCTTTCCGGAAAGTCAAAGAATAGAAAAAGTAAATGACTTTATAAAAGAGAATCTGCAGAATAAGATACAGCTTAAAGAAGTTGCAGATTTAGTGAATATGTCAGAATCTGCATTTAGTCATTATTTTAAAAAATGTACTAACAGTTCGTTTTCGGATTACATTACTGATCTTCGTTTAGGACTGGCTGCCAGATTATTATTTGAATCGGAACAATCTATTAAAGAGATATGCTACGACAGCGGATTCAATAATATTTCAAATTTCAACAGAACTTTTAAACGAAAAATGGGATTTACCCCCAGTGAATTTAGGGATCAAAGCAAGCTGATTACAAAACACTAGACTGTTTTATTGAAACAAAAAAACCAGTCAAAAAATCTGACTGGTTACTATAATTTTATTTAAAAAACTTGTCAGCCTATTTTTATGCCGACACAGTTTGTATTTTTTAATTTATTCTTTCACACTAAGAGCAAGAAACAGCTGACAAACACAGCAAATCAATATGATACCAACAGCACCGATTTGGATTCCGCCCATTGCATCTGTCATTACACCCATCAAAAACGGAAAGAGTGCACCACCAGAAACCCCCATAATCATTAAGGCTGAAACCTCATTCGATTTAGACGGCAACTTTTTAAGTGCATAGGAAAATATAATGGAGAACATATTAGCACAAGCGAAACCTGCCAATGCAATGCCTGTGTATAACAATGACTGTGAATTTGCAGACATTAACAATGCTATCGCTAAAATTGCTGCTGCAGAACTTCCTATATAGAATTTTTTGGCCGACATTTTTGACAGAATGATTGCACCAAGAAATGCTCCCGCAGTTCGGAATATAAAGTACAGACTAGTAGCATAACCAGCATCTTCGAGAGCCATTCCTGCACGCTCCATCATTAATCTTGGGGCTGTAATATTTAATCCTACATCGATTCCTACCAAGGTTAGGATTCCAATAAAAAACAGAAATATAGTTTTATCGCCTAACAGTGCAAAGGATTCACCGAAGGTAGAAACGACAGCTACGGCTTCTTCCTTAGGAATATAAGTAACCCACAACCACAACGCTGATAATATCGTAACAACAGCAAATACAATAAATAATAGCTGCCAATTACCAAAAGTATTTGCGCAGAATGCAGCTATAACCGGACCAAGAAAGGATGCTATAGCTTTTACAAACTGACCAAGAGTGAGCGTACTTGTTAATTTTTCTCCAGTAATTATATTCGTAAGCAGCGGATTAAGCGACACCTGAATAATAGTATTACCTATTCCTAACAAAGCAAATGCTATTAAAACAACAGGCAGGCTATAGGCTATCATTGGAATCAACAGTGCAACCACTGTGATAAGCATACTAAGCAATACTGTTTTCTTACGTCCAATTTTATTCATCAGCATTCCTATTGGAATAGAGAATATTAGAAACCATAGGAATACAGCCATAGGCAAAAGATTTGCCACCGCATCTGAAAGCTGGAAATCTTTCTTCACGTAGTTGGTAGCAATACCTACCACATCTACGAATCCCATGATGAAAAATCCCAATAGAATGGGTAAAAGTTGAAAAACCGATTGTTTTTTTTGCATGCTTTTTTTGTTTAATTGATATTATTTAGCCTACTATCATTTTTATAAAACCAATTTTAGTTAGACCATTTTTGACTTGGCTTAGCATCCACAGCCATTTTTATAACACCTCCTTTTGTGATGTCCTTGAAATCTATTTTCAAATCCTTTATCTCTTTATTATTTAGAGACGCTTTCTGAAGATACACGTTCTCCTTAGAATTATTTACAACTTCGATTACAAAATCTTTTCGGTTTAATGATTTCGGTAATTTAATAGTTACTTTATCAAATAATGGGCTGCTTATCTGAAATGAAGGATTTATTTCTGTGAGACCCTTTACATCAAATAATCCTATAGAAGACATAACATACCATGCACCCAATTGACCTTGATCTTCGTCTTGTCCGTAACCATATCCATGAATTCCTTCTGTTCCATAGAATTCATCACAAATAGCGTGCACCCATTTTTGAGTAAGACAAGGCTTTCCAGAAAAATTAAACAGCCACGAAATATGTAAATTAGGCTGATTACCATGATTATAAAATCCTGACAACCCTGCAAAAGCATCAATTTTTGTTCCGCCTCCAAAGACATTTTTTTGAGATGCTTCAAAAATAGTTTCCAATCGATCATTAAAAGTGTCCTTGCCTAGAGTTTCTACTAACTCTTCTACATCGTGAGGTACATAGAAAGTATACTGCCAAGCATTTCCTTCCTGAAAACCTCTCCAAGGCTGTGATGGATCAAATTTGTCAATGAATTTTCCATCAGCATCCTTTGGACAAATAAATTTAACATCTGGATTGTACAATAATTTCCAGCCTTTTGACAGTTTTATCAGTTGCTCGTAATCTTCTGTTTTTCCGAGTGATTTAGCAAATTGAGCCACTGCAAAAGAACTGTATGAATATTCTAAAGTATGAGAGGCCGAAAATCCTGAACCATCGCTTATTGTATTGAAACCAATATTGTCAATGTGCGGTGAATAACCACGCTCCACAAATTGTTTCAAATCCATTTTACCAGCACCTTCAATTCTGTCTTTCCATGTAATTTCATTCTTCAATGATGCTTCATAAGCTAAGGCCACATCAAAATTTCGAATACCGCAATTATAAGCAGAAGCAATAGCTAATCCTGTGAAATTTGTCCCCACACCCGAAACATATTTACTGTTTGCAATACCATCACCCAACCAGCCGGCATCTTTATAAACAAGTAACTGGCCTTGTACCCAATCCGCATAATATTCTGGATATGCTAATGCCCATAATTGTGTCAGGTTCCAAAATCCTCCCCAAATAGCATCTGTATTATAACAGTTGTATTTTGAAGTACCGTCTGCGTTTTGAGGTATCTGTCCAACCCTTCCGTTATTCATAGGATAAGCGCCATTGACATCACTGGCTAGTCCTCTTCCTAAAAGTGCATGATACAGTCCTGTATAAAATTTGATCTTGTCTGTTTCATTTTTTCCTTCAACGGTTATTCTCCCTAAACTTTGATTCCACGTACTAAGAGCATTCTTTTTGGCAGTATTGAAATCAGTGTTTTTTGCTTCCGATTCAAGATTTAAACGGGCATTAGCAATTGAAGTATAAGACAATCCGATTTTTACTGTAATTGCCTCATTCTCTTTTGTATCAAAGGTAAGATACACTCCAGAACCAACACCGTTCATTTCTTTATTACCTGCTATTACTTCCAATTTTTTAAACACCCCATAATCTTTTGGCTTTTTGTCCAAAACAGCAGAGAAATACATAGCTACCTCAGCGCCTTCCTGATATTTTTTTACATATTCCGGATTTGTAATAACGTAACCTTCTATTCTGCCATCATCAGTAATAGTAACTTTGGCATCTTTTGCAGCACCGCTTTCACCTTGTCTGTTTCCAATGTCAAAAATAATATGAGACGCAGCCGATTTAGGAAAAGTGTAACGCTGAAAACCTACTCTTTTCGTAGCGGTAAGCTCTGCTTTTACATTATAATCTTTTAGTAAAACAGAGTAATACCCCGAAGTAGCATACTCATCTTTTCTATCAAATCTGGATCGATACCCTTCATCCGGATTTTCGAGACTTCCAGGTACAGTCTGCAGTTTCCCAACTGATGGAGCAAGTACAATTCCGCCGACCTGAAATTCATGTAAGCAGGCAAACCCCTCAATCGAGGTATCTCTGTCATCATATCCTGTGGCTTCCCAGCCATCCTTATTGCCGAGATGTGCATTGGTCGAAGGACCTAATTTGGCCAAACCAAAAGGAACTGCCGCCGGAGTATAAAAAAACCAGCGGCTATGTGCTGTTCCAATATTTGGATTGACATAATCTGATAATTTTTTTTGTCCTTTTTGACTATAAGCAGTCTGCGAAATACAGCTAATGCTTAAAAATAATATAGTTAAAACCCTTTTCATATGTTAATATTTTAAAATGATTTATTTTTTTAAGAGTGCAATCCGAGCGTACAGTTCAGCAATACAAGCTTCATCAAGTAACCATTTTGCAGTTTTAGATTCATCTGTTTCTGCATTCCAGTTATTAAAAAAAAGCCCTTTCTCATCACGGGCATGTACCCAGGCGTAATCAATGTTTTTTATAATCGCATCAATATATTTCGGATTCCTGTCAACTTCATACAAATCCTGATAACCCCGAAATAAAACTGTTGTAAACCATGGATTATCAAGAATTAAAGTGCGCCCGTCAGCTTGTTTTTTTCCAAAAAAAAGATACGCTCCTTCAGCTAATGATTGGGCTTCGTTAAGATATTCTTTATTTCCCGTAATTTTATATAAACTGACTACTGATTGCAGCATTGTACCTGTATTGTATGTCCAGGCTGTTTTTAAAACAGATCTGTCAGCTGTTTTCATGTCATTCCAGTAAATATTTTCGGATGCCCGTAAATGGGAATGCATCCAATTATAAAACTTTAATCCCCAGTCTAAATAATATTTATCATGCGTCTGCTCATAAATTTTTAAAGCTAATACAGCTGCTTTTCCATTGGAGCAGGCAGGCTTTTGATCATAAACCCCTTCAAGCCACGTAACTCCTCCTTCAAGATCGTTATTCCAGCCGCTTATAATGAATTCAAAAACTTCTTTAGCATCTTTTAGATACTTGGTATCTTTTGTATTTTCATATGCTTCAATATAATCAATACCAACTAATCCATTATCATCATAATAACGGTCTGATTTTTCAAACTGAGGCGGATAAGCTTGGTATCCGGCCGGTTTTCTAATAGTATCCTTATATAATTTTTGTGCTTCGATTAAATTTTTTAATGAAGCTTTGTATTTTTTCGGATCAATTTTATAGAGTACATTAATAGCAGATGTCATACCGCTAAAAGGCCATAGGAATGAAACCTCTTTTGTGTTTTTCTCGCCATCATTAAAATAATTTAATTTAACTGCATTAGCATTTGGATAATACTCTGAGAATAAATTATACTTTGGCAGGTAATATAAACCATATACTAAATCATAAAATGATTCAGCTCTGTTTTTATACATTAAATACGCTTCTTTTTGCTTGTTTTGACTGTTAATTTGGTTAAAACCAAAAAAACAGATTACAAGGGCAGCTATCATTTTTTTCATTACTCTTTTTCTCCTTTCAAAATAGCGATACGGCCGTAAATTTCAATCAGTGCTGCCTGCTGTAATAACCATTTGTCTCTTCCTGACTTAATTCCAGACCAGTCTTCGAAAAATAAACCGTAACTATTTCGAGCATTTTCCCAAGCATAATCTGCATTACTTATAAAAATGTTTACGTAATTCTGTGCTATTGGCGCATGTTTTAGAAGATCCAGATATCCTCTGAAAAGGCATACATTGAACCAAGAGTCATGATCTGGAAAAAACACCTGATTGTTTACTCTTCGTGTAAAAACAGTAAAAGATGATGCTGCGATGGTTTTAGCTTCGGCAAGATAAGCTTCGTCCTTTGTGATTTCATACAGTAAAACATTATTACTAATCATAGCACCGGCATTATAGGTCCATTTGGTCTTATTTATATAATTATCTCTTATTCTGATGTCATTCCAAAAAAGATTGTCTACTGGATCTTTCATCGTAGTTGTCAGCCATTGATAAATTCTCTTGGCAAATTTTAAATATTCTTCATCCTTTGTAATTTGATACAATTTTAGCAGATAGGTGGTTGTGAATGCACTTGCACAAACCGCTTTATTACAATTGTCGCTTTCAGGTTTATTTCTGTACTGTTCCACCCAGTACATTCCGCCGCCAGCTATGTTGTTTTCACCAGTTATGCTAAATTCCGCTATTTTCTTGGCACGATCTAAAGACGCTTGATTTTTTGTAATTTCATAATCTTCAATTAAATCAAGGGCAACAATAGCGTTGTCATCATAAAAACGATCTTCTAAACCATACTGAACGGGATAAGCCGGATAAGCACTAGGCAATCGCTGCGTATCATAATATTTTTCCAGAGCAAGAAAAGGTTCATTAAGTTTTTGATCTTTATATCCAATTGCTTTTAATTGATTTACACCGGATAAAAGCCCATCGAGTGACCACAGATAGGAGGATTCTCTGTCGCCTGTCTGTTTGGGAAAATTTTCTAAATACAGACCAGTACTGTTGATTTTATAATTCTGCTGAATTAAATCAAAAGTCTGCTTAGCTTTTTCTTTATAACTAATAGTGACTACAGGTACAGGAGGATCAGTATGAGTCATTTCATCATCGGTATTTTCCGAACAGGAAAAGACTGTAAAACAAAGAAACAAAACACTTAATTTTTGAATATTTTTCATTGTTGAAGGTATTAAAAACAGGCTGTCATCTTGAGAAAGACAGCCTGTTTGCATTTATTAATCAATTATGTTTACGGAGTGTTTGTAAGCTCCGGCAGGAGACATGTCAATTACTACATTGGCATGTTTGTTCTCAGAACCTTTAGGTAATTTATACATGCCCGTCCAGTCTTGATTTTGTCCCGCACTTGGAATATCTGCTAAATTATAGACATTATAATAAGTATCTGGCTGACTGCCATCAGGCTGTGTATTGAAAGCCACTAGTCCTGCTAGATTTGATGCATTCATCTGATCATTATGATAACTTCCCCAAATTTCTCTGCCTTCATTTGTATCAATCCAAAAACGATAACGCTCTTCTGGATATCCCCAATCGTGATAATATGGGAAAGCAATGTTTTTAACTTCAAACTTATGGTTTCCAATATAAGTCAGATCGCCTAGATTGTATTGCCAAGTCCGCATCATTTGGATCGCTTTAATTTCTGTAGTTCTAATAGTAAGCAAATTAAAATCAATAACGATTCTATAGGCTTTCCCAGTACCTGTCATTTCAATTCCTGATTCATTATCAGCTTCAACCAATTTATTATTACTGCCAAGTATGTAGTAAATTTTATTTGCAGCTGTTGAGTTGCAAAGTTTTATCTGGCCATCAGATAACGATGCAAAAATTTCAAAAACGCCGTCTTCTATTTTTTTGGTCTGCATTGCATTCTCAAGATTTTTAGCCTCAAATCCAGATCCATAAATAAATAATTCATTTGGAATCTCACCTATTCCGGCAGGCCGCTTTAATCTTAAAGTTCGGATTTCCTTTGTTTCTTTTCTTTCTCCGCCTTGAGAAGCAATTACCTTCCATTTAACAGTACCTTCAGAATCGACAGCTATATTGGCTAGTTTTGCTAGCGCAATTAATTGTTTTGGAGTTAATGACAGCCAAGTGTCGCCGCCACCGCCATTTGAAACAGTTTTAAATATAGGGTTAGTAAAATCACCATTTTCTTTATCAAAAACAACTTCATATATTACAACTCCTCCATAATAAGAATTAGATTTTGTCCATTCGAATTTTGTTGTAGTTCCGTTTTCTAAATCGATTGCTACCAGTTCATTTACCGCCGGCATAATCAATGATTCTGACGCATCAAAACCAGTCTTCAGTTCATATGTTTCAGTACAGCTACCCAATAGAAGTAGGATGACTAATAGGCTTAGCAGCCTGCTAATTTTATTTTTCATAATGTTAGATATTTACCAATTTGGATTTTGGGTTAAACTGCTATTTAAATCTCTTTCAGATTGAGGCACAGGCCACAAATAATGTTTACTCTTATCAAACACTCTTTTATCTACACGGATATAACCATTATCTACTGATGGAGCTTCATTTGTTTTTATACCATGCAACCAGCCGTTTAGAACATCCTCAGCAGTTTTCCAGCGTCTCAAATCCATTAGTCTTAAACCTTCCATTGCTAATTCTGAACGGCGCTCACGGCGAATAATTTCGTCCATTTCTGTTCCTGAAACTCCTGGATAGTTTAATGCGTTTACATTTGTGAATCCAGCTCTTAAACGTAATTTTTTGATTGTCTGGTCCCATTCGTTTTGACCAAAAGCATTCAGTTTAGATTTAGCTTCAGCGTACATTAGCAATACATCAGCATAACGGATAAGAATAAGATTTGAACCTGAATTAGTCATGTTTCTAGCCGTTTTATCATAAAACTTAGAAACATAGTAACCGGTTGGAGTACAATTTGACGAAGCATTTATAGCATCATCTCCTGTTCCCAGATTAGTATTTATTGTAGTAAAGCTTCCATTTGGGTTTTCAAGTTTTGACCCATGTCGGATTATGGTTGCATCCAAACGGGGATCTCTGTTAGCGTATGGAGCTAATTCGTTATAACTTGGATCTGCTATTGTATTACCATTTAAAAGCAAATAACTGTCTACTAATTCCTGGCTTGGTGAAATTGCTGCATAACCTCCCAATGAAGGCGGGATTAAAAAATACTGATTTCCTTGTTCTCTGTTAACTGCCATGAATTCGACATTTAGCAGCACTTCTATGTTGTCTTTATTCTCAGGTTTGAATAAATCGGCATATGTCCCGCCAAACAAATCTAAATTACCAGCTTCCTTTTTGTTTATGATTGCATCGCAAATATCTGCAACTTCCTGCCAGCGGTTTTCACAAAGCAAAACTCTTGCTTTTAAAGCCATTGCGGCACCTTTTGTAAAACGTCCTTTATCAGTATCCTGATATGAATTTGGAAGTATTTTTGCAAAATCTAATTCATCTAAAATAAACTGCAATACTTGAGCTTTTGGAGTTCTGGGAATAGTTCTTGCTTCTTCAATGCTTATTTCGCGGGTTACCAAAGGCACATCTCCAAAATTGTTCATCAAAATAAAATAGTGAAAGGCACGAATTGCTTTTGCTTCGGCAATATATCTGTTTTTTAAATCGGCATTTATATCAGGAACTTTGCCAATGTTGTCCAATAAAATATTGCATCGTTTTATACCTGCATATCTTGCATTCCATACATCACTCATCAGTGAGGCAGATATTGTGTAACTTCCATTGGCCACATCACGAACTAAAGAACCATTGTTACTTTTTGTATAAGAGTTATCAGAAAGTGATTCGGTAAAAATAAACTGCTCTGCACCATAGAGATCAGGATAACAGCTGTTCAATGCATGTAGTGCATCTTCAGGTTTATCCCAAAAAGAAAGATCTGACTCTTTGTCAACTAATGGAGTATCCAGACTATCACATCCCCAGAAGATTGTCATTATAAATACTACTAATATATATTTTGTTTTCATGTCTAAATTATTTTTAGAAGTTAACATTAAGGCCTATAGCTAAAACTCTCGTCACTGGATAAACACGCCCGCTTGTAGCAGCGCCAGAATTTATTTCGGGATCATATCCTGCTTTTAGTTTAGTTAACGTAAATAGATTTTGTCCTGTTATATAGGTTCTGAATTTAGTAATCCCTATTTGTTGCGTAAATCTTGAAGGTATAGTATAACCCAATTGTACGTTTTTCAAACGCAGATAAGAAGCATCTTCTATCCAAAAATCAGATTTTGCGGCATTATTAGCCGATTCTGATCCGATTGTTAAACGAGGATATGACGCATCAGGATTTGCAGGCGTCCATCTGTCAATATGATAATCCATTACCGGACCTTCGTTATTATTATGGAATGCTTCAACTGCCTCTCCGCGTATCCACATGCTTCGTTTACCAACACCTTGAATGAAAATGCTCAAATCAAGACCATTCCAATTCGCAGCATATGTTAATCCATAATTATATCTAGGAAATGGATTTCCTAAAATAAATCTATCTTCTGCTTCATTAATCACGCCATCACCATTTCTGTCAACATAACGAATATCTCCAGGTTTTGCTCCGGCAGCATTGAAGGTCTGCTTAGGTCCGTTTGCCACTTCTTGAGCATTTTGAAAATAACCGTCGCTTTTCAAAGCATAATAGGAATTAATAGGCTGTCCTTTTTTTAACATGGTAACCACATCATAACCAGAAATCAAGGATCTGCCTCCGTCATCTGTTACTTCATTTACATTATCAGATAAATTTGCCGTCAATGAGTGATTAACTTTCCCTGTTTTAAACGAGTAATTAACCGAAAACTCCCAGCCTTTGTTGTTTATGGCTCCCATATTTTGAGTAGGAGACCCGCTTCCATAAATACCTGGAACAGGAAGACTGTTTACCAGAATATTTTTGGTGTCTTTACTGTATAGATCAAGTGTAAATGATAGTTTATTATTAAAAAAACCAGCATCAATACCAAAATCAATCATCTCACTGGTTTCCCAGCTAATATCTTGGTTTGCTTCACTAAAATAAGCTCCATTTGCTACATTATCATTGAAAGAATATGCCTGCGTGGCAATATTTACAGTGCGCAGATATTTATATAACCCAATGTCCTGATTTCCTACCTGTCCCCATGAAGCACGTAACTTCAGATTGCTGACATAATCTTTTAAAGGCTCCATAAATTCTTCCTTCGAAATACGCCATCCCCCTGAAAATGATGGGAAAGTACCCCAGCGATTCTCTGAAGCAAAACGCGAAGAACCGTCCATTCTAACATTTCCTTCTAAAAGATATTTTTCTTTATAAGCATAATTTACCCTTCCAAAAAAAGAATGAATTCCCCATTCTTCACCACTGCCGTAAGTATTGGCTTCATCTGTGATTTCTCCATTTCCTAAAACACCAAACTCGTTGCCCGGTATTCCAATTTTTCTTGCTTGAAACCATCTTCTTTCACTACTTTCATCTGAAAGTCCAAGTAATCCGGAGAAACTATGATTTTCTCCTATTTTTTTATTGTAATTTAAAGTAAGAGTAGAATTGAGCAGTACTGTTCTATCGTATGCATCCTTTACTGAACTTTCATTATCTCCCCCTCCTTTATACGGAGCATAATCGATTGATTTTCTAAATTCATGACTATTGTTATCTGATAAATTAGCACCAAAGAAACCTTTAAGTTTTAAGTCTTTAATAATACTCCATTCAGCACTAATGCTTCCCATTAGACCATCACTTTTAAAAGTTCTCATACCACCTTCACTTAATCTGGCCAATGCATTTGAATTACTTCCGCTTGGAAGCGTATAATTTCCATTTTCATCTTTTACAGGATAAATAACAGGTATCCTGGTTGCTTGTTCTATAAGCCATTCAGTCCAGTAAGCATGTTCATTTGTTGTAGTGCCATTATAGGCACCAGATGCAGTTACTGTAAATTTATCTGACAATTTTGAATTGATGCTTAATCTAGCATTGTTTCTTTTTAATCCATATTCGTCATTACCCTCAAATAAGCTTCTTTGATCTAAATGACCAACGGAAATATGATACGTAGTTGTTTCAGATCCGCCTTCAACAGAAAGATTATGACTGGATTGCGGTGCATTTTCTCTGTAAAGTTCATCCAGCCAGATGGTTCCCTTGCCCATTTTTCTAAATTCATTTATTTGATCAGGAGCATATTTTGCAGGCAGTCCAGAATTAATCAATGCTTCATTTCTAAGTTCGGCATATTCCCAAGCTTGAGCATATTTTGGCATATTTGTTGGCGCTTGGAATCCAAACATGTAGTCGTATGCCACTCTGGTTTTACCTTTTTTTCCCATTTTGGTAGTAATCAAAATAACGCCATTGGCAGCTCTCGATCCATAGACTGCGGTAGATGAAGCATCTTTAAGTACTGATACATTTTCAATATCATTTGGGTTGATATCATTAATGCTTCCTACTAATCCGTCAATTAATATCAAAGGATATGTTCCAGATTGGAATGTGCCAATCCCTCGAATATTTATATTTGTTCCTTGGCCAGGCTCATTTGACCCTTGCTGAATTACTAGTCCTGGCGTTGTGCCTTGTAATGCTTGTGCAGCATTGGTTACGGGTTTGTTTTCAAAAACTTCTTTACTTACCGTGCTAATCGACGAAGTAAGATTTGCTTTTTTCTGAACACCGTAACCAACCACCACTACTTCTTTTAAATTATTCTGTTCTTCTTTTAGCAAAAAGTTTAGTGTCTGTGCTCCGTTTACTGCTTTTTCGTTATTCTCATAACCAATGTATGAAACAACTAACACAGCATTTGCCGGTGCTTTTATAGTATAAGTTCCATTAAGATCTGTAATTGTTCCTTCGGTAGTACCCTTGATACTTACTGTTGCTCCAATTATGTTTTCGGTAGTTTTACTGTCTCTAACTTTGCCCGAAATTGTATTTTGAGCATGTAACACAGCAAAATTAGCCACCAAAAAAAATGATAGTATGAGTCTTGATTTTAAGGATATTCCTATCCAAAACTTACTGCTGATTGGTTTTTTATTTTTCATAGATTTAATATTGTTTTTTCATTTCATTTTTAGTTTAATAGAATAATCTTGATTTTGGTTTATTTCATTCCGCTTGATTTTGATTTATTCTAAAGACTTACAGAGTTTCTATACTGAATATTCAGAATTTAAAAATCAAACTGCTTTTAACTATAAAAAAAACTCAATGTATTTTCTCATTCCGGCTTAGTCATACAAAAGATCTTTGAAATAGCTTTTTTTAGTGAACCAATAAAAACTATGAGTTTATCGGCTCTTGGTCATTCTGTTTATTTTTACATAGTCATCGCGGCACCTACAATTGGGGCTCCATCCCACAATTCACATGTTGTTGTTTTAAGATTCTTTACCCCTTTCTTCACTAACTTATTATTCAGATTTTCCAAAAAGAAAGGAAATGCTTTAGCAATACTTCCTCCAATTACAAAAGTGTCTGGTTTAAATTGGTCAATCCAAGGAAAAATCATTTCTGTCAGATTTTCGGCAAATTCTTCAAAAACTGCTAATGCTTTTGAATCGTTTTTCTTAGCCAATTCAGCAGTTTCTCTGGCTCCTGAAACGTCAAGATCATATCTTTCTTTGCAGGTATTTACAAACCATCTTGTTGAAAAATAATCATCCGCAATACTTTCCTTAAAAGGGACATTATATAAATATCCTTCTGGAGGCACTCCATTTCCCGCAATCGATTGAGTAATTCCATTAATAAGAAAAGTACTTCCGAATCCCGTACCCAATGTCACGACAATTGTTCTCTTACTGTTTTGAGCAGCACCTGCATAATATTCGCCTAACGCATAACAGCTTGCATCATTTGTAAAACATACGGAGATATCTTCCTTGCCAATTACTTCTTTGAATACCTGCTTAAGATTAATGTCATATAGAGCTTCAAATTTTTGGACTCCTCTAATTTTTGAAATTCCATTTTCATAATCAAAAGGGCCCGGCATAGCAATACCAACACCTGAAAAAGAATCAGGGCTTGCTACTGAAAATAATTGTCCAAATAATAAGCGCAGCGATTGCATAAATTCCTGAATATTACCATTCGAATCTATCTTGCGTTCAGCAAAACTTCCTTCAACTATTTTGCCTGTCGATTTATGGACATAGGCACAAGAAATATGTGAACCTCCAACATCAACCCCTATGTTATATGAATCTTTCATTTTATTTTTTTGTATTATTATAGATTTACTTGTTACCCTGCCACAAAAAGTCAAGAATTAAAATTTTGACTTTGCATTATGCCTTATGCCTTACGTATGCTTTTATCGTAGCACATTCTTTCCCTTTACTCGCACCAAATGGCCTAATAGAATATTCTCCAACAGCAGCTGGTACAATAAATGTTTCTGCATAATGAACCACAAATGGCTTGAAGATATTGGCTGGACTTTCAACAATTGCTTCTTCACCTTCTACTAGATTTAATACATTCACACTGTCTCCTGTTTGATGTAAAACCTTTTTTGTAAACCAGTGGCGTCGTGTTTCTATAAATTGGGTTTTATGTAAACCTGTTCTTTCTTCACGCCATCCGTCTCCTTCACCAACTTGTTTTACCTGATCAACTAAATTCTCAATGCAATATTCTGTATCTGTACTCCAGTTAATGACTTGTTCTCCATGAGCTATATTGATTGCTCTGGGTTTACCATTCAGCCCCATTCGGCCCCAGTCATAAAGCTTGAAAGTGAAAATATATGGAGTTGCACTAATTTCTAGTACCATTCCATTTGTTCCGGAACAGTGAATTGTTCCATTCGGAATCAGGAAATGATCATGTTTTTTCGCAGGAAATACATTAACGTATTTTTCTGCATCAAAGGAACTTCCAGTTTCCTGAGATTTTTTTAATCCCGACAGCATCTCTTCACTGTTGCATCCTGTTTTTAATCCTAAGAATACGGTTGCATCAGGTTTTGCATCCAGCATATAGTAACTTTCATCCTGTGTGTAATTCATCCCGAATTTTTCGCGTATATATTGTGTAGTAGGATGGACTTGTAAACTTAGATTTCCTCCATCCATTGTATCAAGAAAATCAAATCGTATAGGAAACTCTTTTCCGAATCTTGACTCTACCGGAGCACCTAACAATTCGGTACTTTTATAAAAGACTAAATTGATACTCGGAATTTCAATAATTTCGCCATCCAGCTCTAACAGCAGACTGTTTTCTTCGGGTACACCGTCAAAAGACCAGGCGTAATTTGATTTTGATTTATCCAATCCAATGACTTCCTTCATCCATTGTCCTCCCCAAGGTCCAGGATCAAAATAGGGAACAACACGGAAAGGACTTTTTGAAACTGCGGTTAATCCGTCCAGAAGCGTTTGAGCCGCTACCATTTTTGGTTCATTCTTTTTATTAGTATCCAGCCAATAATCTGCCTTTTCAAATAATTGTTGTTTCAATCTGTCACAAACCCGCCAGTCGACAAAAAAACTTCTTTTGTATTGAATACCTGGCTCTTCGACTGTATTTTTCAAACCGATATTATTAATTTCATGACTGCGCTGGCGAAGCTGAATTTCCCAACGAGCCATATCGGCATAAACCAAGCAGTCATAATCTTCAGCAATTAAAGATGCCGCATGACCGTAAACAACTACAAGCCCTGCAGCGTTTTTAATTTTTGCACGAAGTTTTTCTACTTTTTCAGAATTTAAGAAATCGATATAGTTAAGCCTTGTAATAAAACCAAAAATAGCATCATCAGTAACATCTGGATAAGTCAGTTCACTTATCTTTTCTTCTGAATAAAATGCTTCCTCAGAATTAATAAAAACACTAGCATTAAGACGGCTAAAACTGCTTATCAATTCATCGTGATTAACTCCCTGATAACATTCAACTACTAAAATCCGGCGATTAGCATTGGAATTATTAATTTTTAAATTCAATTCTTCAATAATAGAATCCCAACCAGTAAAAGCTTTGCCTGCAATTGAAAAAAAAGGTGTTTTGTTATAAGTACTCATAATATAAAATGATGATTAATTCTAAAATTTTATCACATCAAACTTAAAAGCTCTCGAATACCTATATCTTTTTGGCTAATAAAAACAATAAGCGATTCATGTGATCGGTACAAATATATTGTTGATTGAAGTGAAAAAAATATAACTTTGTTGTGATTTACTTGTACTATCTTACGAAATAAAACTACTTATATTATGCTGCAGCAAAAAGAAGGATTTAAAGGACAAAGATTAGTTGTTATCAGTCCGGAAGTTATTGACAACAATGAACACAACCCATTAACAATGAGCCTATACGCTACAAAAATAGGCTTGTTTCCTGCGGTGAAATATCACTTTATAAAGAAAGACACCGGTGTTGATTATTATATTTTAATTTACTGTACTTCGGGCGAAGGATGGTATAAAGTAGGAGGAAATACTTACGCTATTAAAGAAAATCATTATTTGATTTTACCGCCAAACACACCGTATAGCTATGGTGCTGACAGAGCAAATCCATGGACAATATACTGGATACATTTCAAAGGAAAACTGGCGTCTTCCTTTTTAAGTTTACCGATTATCCCTTATCAAATCTTACCTGAAGTCGATTCCAGGTTACAGGACCGTATAGATATGTTTGAAGAAATATATGAAAACCTAGAACTGAGTTTTCATAGTAATCATTATAATTATGCTTCGCTTTGTCTTTTTCATTTCCTAGCATCCTTTAAATATGACAGCCAGTTCCGTCAGATTCGTAATCGTGATGGAATTGAAAATCAGTTTAGTCAAAAAGTCATTTATTATATGCGTGAAAATGTAGAGCACAATCTGACTTTAGATCAATTTGCAAAACATTTTAACTACTCTCCTTCACACTTTTCTGCATTGTTTCAAGAGGAAACTAAACAATCACCCATTAAATATTTTATAAATTTAAAAATAGAAAAGGCTTGTCAATATCTCGAATTATCAAACTTAAAAATCAGCGATATCTATCCAAAACTTGGATTTAAAGACGCCGCTTATTTTAGCAGGATTTTTGGAAAAGTCATGGGCATATCTCCTTCAAAATATAAAGAACAGGAACGAAATGTTTAATCATATACCTCATCAAATCTATTGTCTGTTTGCTGGTTTTAAAACAATATAAAATAAAGAAACCGACCAAATGTGGTAAACACACTTGATCGGTTTGCTTTAGCCTAGCTCCGTAAACGATTTAATATTAAAATCTTACTTATTGACGGACGGCTAATTCATTTACTTTAAAAAGATGGAAAAAGACTGGTTTTAGCAATTTTATCAGATGAAAACTCGACTGAAAGTCCGTCTCCATAGTTTTCTTGAAAATATTCTACACGAATTGGCAGCTGCCCTTTCTTTACTGTTATTTCTGCACTTTTTTCGTTAAAACCGTGTAATCCATCATTATCAATTATCAGTTCGTTATTGATGTAGAGTTTACTTCCATCATCAGAACCTATATAGAAAGTATATTTTCCATCAGCAGGAATGTTTACAGAACCATTATACTCAACACCATAACTAGTAGCATCATGTTTAATTTTGCTCAAATCAAAATCAGGAACATAGCCTTTGTCAACTGGAGTAAGTTTATTAAAATCTGGTATTTTATTCCAAGTTCCTTTGTACAGACTATAACTTAATCCTTTGTTTTTATCATAAAATATTTTTGATACGGCAGAACTGCAAACTCCATTTCCTTCGGGACAAGCAATAGCGTTTACACGTACTGGAACTGCAGTTTCTACTGCTTTTGTGTAAAGCTGTGAATTGCGTGTTGGAACAGATCCATCTGTTGTGTAATAAATTTTATCAGTTCCTTTTGTAATAAATTCAACTTTAGCCTTTGTTCCTGATTCTAGTGCGCTTGCCGTGTTTTTAAATTCTGGTCTTTCGGCAATATTTCCATACTTTTTAAGTAATTCGTAATAAGGTCTGTACACTTTATTTGTTTCACTAGCAGATTGAATGACCAAAAGAGCATTGTTCCAGCGATCATCAAATTTATCAACCTCAGCTTTTATATCTTTAAGATTATAATCCAGATTCTGACCCAATTGCGAAAGTGAAATAATTCCTGAAGCGTTATACAATCCGTTATTCCAGTTATTTGTCACACGAAATGTTTCGAATTTTTTGATGTATTTAAGCTGTCCTTTTTTACCTGAAAGAAGCTGCTGATCATAATCAGGAAATTGGATTTGAACAGAAACAGCTTTATTCGTTGCAGATTCTGGTACATAAACAGTCGTTTCAAAATCGTTTCCAGAATAAATCCAGCTGCCAGCTTTGGCAACATCACTGAATGGAATATTCTGTCCGTTGACAGTTACACTTATTGGAGGGAAAGAGCAGGGAAAACGGAGCTCATAACCTCTTGAAGACAGCATTCCAGGGAATGAACCTTCTGCTGCTGCTATAGTAATATTCATTGCATTACCTGAACGCTCCGAAGTAACAGGTGTGTATGTAAAGGCACCTTTCTTGAAATTATTATTGTTACCCTCATCTTCATATAGTTTCAAAGCTCCTTTTTCACCAGGATAAAATGAAAGAATAAGCGGGTTAAGCGGTGATTCATCTGTTCTTTCAACTTTTGACTGCATAGGGATAATAGCTCCTTCTTTTACAAAAACAGGAATATCTCCTAAAGTGAAAGGCATTGTAACTTTTTTGTTTCCTTCCAGAATACTTCCTGTACTGCATTCATACCATTTACCCTCAGGAAGCCATGTTTCGTGCGAAAGAAATATACTTCCATTATCGATAGGTTTAGTAATAGGATGTGCTATCATATCACGGCCAAACATATATTGGTTAGGCATAGAATATGCATTTTCGTCTTTTGGATAATCATAATACATTGGATGCACAGTAGAAACACCAGTCTCATAAGTATTACGAGCTTCATTATATAGGTACGGCACTAAAGAATATCTCAATAAATAAGCATCCCGCATAATTTGGAAATTTTCAAGCGGATAAGCCCATATACGGCGCTCATGCTGTGGTTCTGAAGTAGCGTGGGTTCTAAATATTGGACTAAAAATGCCCCATTGAATCCATCTTGTATAAAGTTCAGGAGAACCGGCATCCCCTTGATGTCCTCCAATATCATGACTCCAGTATCCAAATCCAACATTGGCCGCAGTGGATGTAAAATAAGGCTGATAATCCAATGATTTCCAAGTTACATGCGTATCTCCAGAAAATCCGATTTGATACCTGTGATTTCCTAATCCTCCCCAACGGTGAAATATAAGCGGACGTACTTTGTCTTGGCGTTCCATGTCGCTATAGTGCACGTAGTTTAAATAGAAAGTAGGGTTAACTCCTGGAATATTAGTGTTTCCCCATTGCTGCCAGTCAAGCCACCAAAAATCTACACCAGCTTTTTCAATCGGATGCAGCACGAGATTCATATAATTGGTTGCAAATTTTTTATCTGTAATATCAAAAGGCACAAACTTTTTTGTAGCCGGATCAATACCCATAGCTTTGGCCATTTCGGGGTATACTTCCTCAAATGGCTGTATACCTGAAGCCGGATGCAGGTTTAAACAAGTTTTGAGATGCTGCTCATTTGTCCATTTTAAAAACTTTTCTGGAGAAGGAAAGAAATCCTTATTCCATGTAAACCCAGTCCATCCGGCATCTTCGCCCGCTTGATCTCTTTGCCTTTGTCCATTTTTGAAAAATTCAGGCAATGATTTTACGTGCCAGTCAATATCAATCACAAATACATCAAGAGGTACATCATGTGTCTTGAATTCGCCAACAAGTTCACGAAATTCAGTATCGGTATATTCTCTATAGCGCGACCACCATGCACCAAAGGAAAATCGCGGAGGCATAGCAATTTTACCTGCAATATCCGTGTAGTCTTTCAGAGCAATTTTATAATTGGAATCATAAGCAAAAAGATATAAATCCTGAGGTTTATCTCCTGGTCTTGCCATTACCCACGCCCATTCGGAATTGTCAAAAAGCGGGCGTTCACTGTCGTCTATCAAATACCATCCGTCACGTGAAATTATGCCTTGCTCCAGTTCCTTGGCAGCTCCATCAACTCCATCTAGAGTTCTGGTTGTTCCCAATAGATTTCTAGTATTCTGCATTCCCACTTTCCAAGTTGTATTTTTACCATTAACAATAAAATCCACACTCAAATTATTTTGGGTAAACTTACCTGAACCTATTTTATATTTTAGCTTTACAGCATCTGTAGTTATTTGGAGAACACCATTAGTCTCTTTTTTCGTAAAAGCCGGCACTGGAAGGTTTCTATTAACAAAAGTTAAAGAAGCATTGTCT
The DNA here is from genome assembly GCF_003385115.1 of Flavobacterium aquicola. Classification (GTDB taxonomy): domain Bacteria; phylum Bacteroidota; class Bacteroidia; order Flavobacteriales; family Flavobacteriaceae; genus Flavobacterium; species Flavobacterium aquicola. The sequence goes on along the minus strand of NZ_QUNI01000012.1, from coordinate 103,339 downwards.
GTAAACTTGGCATCTGCACTCCATTCCATACGTATTACCCGAGGCGAAAGCACCGTAAATCTTGCGTTTCCTGACACTACCGTCGCCGCTGGATTTGCTTCGGGTTTAAATTCCTGTGCCATTAACGCTGCCGAAGCAAAGCTAAAAATTGTAAGTAAAAATTGTTTTGTTTTCATATTCTCATTTAAAATTAATCTTCAATAAAAACTTAAAATTATTATCCAAATCAATAATTTATTTTAAGCATATATTTTTTATTCTGGGTTTATTTTTTAATAAATTTCTTTACATATTTATCGCCGTTCATTTGAACCTGCAGGATATAGACACCCTTAGTTAAATTACCGACATACAGATCATTGTAGAACTTTTTAGGATTACTTAACAGTCTACCTTGAATATCAAATATTTTTATATCAGCGTTTGATAGATTAATATCCGAAGTAATATGCAATACCTGATCTACAGGATTTGTTATTACAATCTGATGGTTTTGCTGCAAATCGTGAATACCCAAAGTGCTGTCATAAAACTGCGATTTGCCTATAACTTCTCTGCCCTGTAAAAAATTTGACCATTCTAATTTGCAGGAAGCTGCACTGCTGTTTTCAAAATATTCTAATTTAATATCATATTTTTCACCTGCTACAAGGAAAATTTTACCTCTGTTTTCGGCTGTATCATCAATCCATTTATCAATAATTAACTGGTTGTTGACCCAGAGTCTTCTTCCGTTGTTGCTAGTCACATAAAAAGTATACTCACCAGTATATTTTGGCTGTACTCGACCTGTCCAGCGTACTGTGAACTGATCTTGATCTACGCCTGCTCCCGGAGAAGTAAATCCCCAGTCAAAATTAATGGCAGCATCCACTCTGCTTAATGCAGGTGTATTAAAATTCATTCCGTTGAAATAATTTCCTGACAGACCATTTCCGGTGCCAATTACTGGATTCACATCTGGCATCAAATCCATTTTCCAGCGCTGGGCAGGATTATTATCAATGTCATTCCACTGCTGCACATTTGTCCCTGGCTCCGCAAGGTTATTGTTAACATCGAGACATTTAGTCGTTCCTTTATGTGTTAATTTAAAATAACCGTCAGGCATCAAATCCAATTTCCAGCGCTGGGCATCATTATCAGTATCATCCCACTGATGCACATTGGCACCATCATTACCGCTATTATTATCAACATCTAAAACCTGATTTGTTCCCTTGTGCTTTAACTGATAAAACCCATCACTTTCCAGTGTAACATACCAGCGCTGCGCATCAACATTACCGCTGTCAGTCCACTGATGTACATTGGCTCCCGGCGTAGTACTGTCTTTATCTACACTTAAGACCTGATTAGTTCCTTTATGCGTCAGCTTATATAAACCTCCGGAAACAACTGGAATTTCAACTAATTCCAATTTCCAGCGCTGTCCGTCGCTTCCGTTATCTGTGTATTGTTTCACATTGGCAAGGGGAGCATTACTATTTTGATCTACATCTAAACATTGATTGGTTCCTTTATGCGTTATCTTAAAATAACCATCTGTCATAGCTTCTAAATTCCAATGCTGACTGTCGGCACCACTATCAGTTCCCTGCTGTACATTTGCGTCAGGCTGATTACTGCCGTTTTCTGCCTCTAAACATTGATTGGTGTTTTTGTGTGTCAGTTTATGAAAACCATCAGATTCAAGAGTAATAACCCAGCGCTGTGAATCGCTGCCACTGTCATTATTCTGCTGAACATTGGCACCCGGCTGACTGCTATTGCCTGCTGCTTCCAGATACTGATTAGTCCCTTTGTGTGATAGCTTATAAATACCTCCCGAAACAATTGGAGAGACAGGCAGTGATGAACATGTATTATCGGGTATTCTTGGTTTTACCCCATAATTAGTCATATTTACGGGTTCGATTAAATCATTTGCATTAAAATACATATGATCAATGGCAATTTTTCGATCTCCGCTTGATCCGTTTTCATAACGATGATATACAATATAGTATTCGTCGCAGTCACCCATTTTTATAACAGAATGATGTCCAGGTCCTTTATCTTCTGAATTAGAACTAAGCACACTTCCTCTATATGTCCAAGGCCCCACTGGAGTTGTGGAAGTAGAATATTGCACATTATAACTGTCATTGCCCCAAAAGCCATTAGAATACATCATATAATAAATACCTTTCCGCTTTACCATAAATGGCCCTTCAGTATAATTTTGAGGCGTTATGTCTGTAGGTGCAGAAACTGAAACCATATCGGCTCCTAATTTACGCACCGATAATTTGCTTTGACCTGAGCCTCCATAATAAATATAGCTTTGACCATCGTCATCTGTAAACACCATGGCATCAATAATATCAGTCATCTTTGGGTCTGTTGCGATAAGCGGCGCAGCATTTGTATCTTTAAAAGGTCCAATGGGCGTATCACCCACTGCAACGCCTATTTTGGCTTCGGCCGTATAATAGAAATAGTATTTGTTATTGTGGAAAACAACTGCTGGTGCCCAGCCATTATTTTGTGCCCAGGGACTATCCGGATAAAGATCCATGATAACACCTTCGTCCTTCCAGTTGGTTAAATCAATTGAGGAGTAAGCATGAAACTGCGTGCCGTAAGTGGCAGTAGTATAGATATAATATTTATTTTCAAAATAATGAATTTCGGGGTCCGCACCCGAAAATAAAGGATTACCACTGGTTTGTGCCTGCACCGAAGCAGCTGAACTTATAAACATTAAAAATACCGTAAGACGAAATCTTGTTTGGTTAATTAGATTATAACTGCTTTTTATAATTCGCATCATAATTACTATTTTTAAAACTCTCTAAAAACTTACTGTTTCTTTTTAAACTGTAATAACAATCCGTTTTTAGAGATGTCAATTAATTAAATTAATTCTTAGTTTAGAAAACTGCAGAATTTTGTTTGGTGTTATTTTTTAATAAATCTTTTTGTGCTTTTTATTCCATCTTTATCAAAGACCACAAAATAAATTCCTGACGCTAAACCTGAAACATCTACACTGTTATTCGTTACTTTTTGCTGTGAAACTAAGTTTCCTGCTGAAGACAAAATACTAACATGAGTTCCAGTCATTTCTGCAGTAAAAAAAAGTGTATTCTTTACCGGATTTGGATAAACATTTAAAGCTATTGGCCCCGCTTCATCATCAGTTTTTAATTGTGATTTAGCTATTTTGGCAGTATTTGCTATAGGTTTTACCAGATCGAGTTTCCAGCGCTGTGCGTCGTTACCATTATCTGTATATTGGTGTACATTCGTTCCTGGTTCTGCAAGATTATTTACAACATCTAGACATAAAGAAGTGTTTTTATGGGTTAGCTTAAAATAACCGTCAGGCATCAATTCAATTTTCCAGCGCTGTGCATTGGTGCCAAGATCTGTCCACTGCTGTACATTTGCTCCAGCCTGACTGCTATTGTTATCAACGTCCAAAACCTGATTAGTTCCTCTATGAGTTAATTTATAAAAACCGTCAGATTCTTTTGTGATAACCCAGCGCTGTGCATCAGTCTCATTAGGGTTGTGCTGCTGCACATTAGCACCTTGCTGCGTACTGCCTCCGCTCACATCCAGTCTTTGGTTAGTACCTTTATGAGTCAGCTGATAAATCCCTCCGGAAACAATCGGAACTTCTATGAGATCAAGTTTCCATCGCTGCGCATCATTATTGGCAGCAAGATTATCTCCCCATTGCTGCACATTCGCCCCTGATTGATTACTATTGTTATCTACATCCAGACATTGAGTAGTTCCTTTGTGGGTTAATTTGCAGTAACCATCAGACATCATTTCAATTTTCCAGCGCTGTGCATCGGTACCAAGATCGGTCCATTGCTGTACATTGGCACCAGCCTGACTGCTATTATTATCAACATCTAAAACCTGTGCTGTTCCTTTGTGTGTTAATTTATAGAAACCATCGGCTTCTTTTGTAATATACCATCTTTGGGCATCACTGCCGTTGTCTGTACTTTGCTGTACGTTTGCTCCCGACTGGCTGCTGTTATTAAAAACATCCAGACATTGATTAGTTCCTTTGTGCGTTAACTTATAAATTCCTCCTGAAACAATATTTTGTGTAGGACAGGATTGATCTAATACTCTAGGCGCAACACCATAATTAGTCATATTAACAGGATCAATCAAATCTGACGAATTGAAATACATTCTGTCAATAGCAATTTTTCTGTCCCCAGAAGCACTATTTTCATAACGATGGTAAATAATATAATACTCATCACAGTTTCCTATTTTTAAAACTCCATGATGCCCCGGACCTTTATCCTCAATGTTGGAACTTAATATCTTCCCTCTATAAGTCCAAGGTCCCATGGGTGAGCTTGATGTTGAATACTGCACATTGTAAGTATCATTAAACCAGGATCCATTAGAATACATCATGTAATAAATACCTTTGCGCTTTACCATATAAGGTCCTTCAGTATAATTTACAGGAGTTATATCTGTAGGCCCTGTTGCCAGCGAAACCATATCGGCATTTAATTTACGAACCACCATTCTGCTTTTGCCTGATCCTCCATAATAAATATAGGCCTGTCCATCATCATCAACAAAAACATCGGCATCGATAATATCATCAGTATAAGGATCTGTTCCTATAAGCGGTGCTCCAATATCTGTAAAAGGACCAATAGGCGTATTCCCAACCGCCACGCCTATTTTAGTCTCGGCAGTATAATAAAAATAATATTTATTGTTGCGGAAAACGACTGCTGGCGCCCAGCCATTATTTTGTGACCAAGGGCTGTCCGGATAAAGATCAAAAATAAGACCTTCGTCAATCCAGTTAGTCAGATCGTTTGAGGAATAGGCATGAAACTGTGTGCCATAAGTCGCCGTAGTGTAGATATAATACTTATTGTTAAAGTAATGAATCTCGGGATCAGCTCCTGTGAACAAAGGATTACCACTTAGCTGTGCTTGGACAGAAGCAGTTAAACTTAAAAATACTAAAAGTACTGTAAGACGAAATCTCAATTTATCAAGGAGATCGTACTTATTCATTTTAATTTGTATCATAATTTCCAGTGTTTGATTTTATTTTTTAATAAATCGCTTTGCATTTTTTGTTCCATACTTTTCAAAAACTATAAAATAAATTCCTGTTGGCAGAGTCTATTTCTTTATGAATTTTTTTGAAATTTTATTCCCGTCCTTATTTATAATGAGAAAATATGTTCCTGTTTTTAGTTTAGAAACATCAACACTGTTATTGCTGTCAGCTTTTTGTTTTAATACTAAACTTCCGGTTGGAGAAAAAATACTAATATTTACTCCTGCCATCTCCGTGCTGAAGAAAAGTGTGTTCCCTACCGGATTTGGATAAATATAACTTTGTTCCTTTACAGCACTAGGCAGTCCAAGATTTTTAGAAATATTTTGTATGCTTATTTTATTAGTCTTTAAGTTAACAGTTACTTTATAAGTCCCTGTTTCTCCTACCGGCACTTTCCACGAAAGACCAGGAACTGCACATCCATCAGTTTTTGTGAATGCAGTATCTGAAAGACTTTGATCTTCTGAAGATGCGTATAGCCATTCATCCTCGCAAAGACCGCTGCCTGAATGAAATTTGAATTTCCCTTCGGTACTGCCATTTGCTGCAGCTAAATTTCCTATCCATTTAAAAACATCTAAGTCATCTGCAGACTGTTCCATCAATAACCCTTTAGCATCATTACCTGCAGAAGTAGCATCACCGGCAATTGACAGCGACTCCAGTACTACTTTTTGAAAACTTACTTTTTTAGTTTCAACATCAACAGTTACCTTATAAGTTCCAGTTTCTCCAGCCTGTAATTTCCATTTATTGTCAGCAGAAGAGCACCCCTCTGCTATAGTAAAATCAGTATGAGATATGGATTGATTATCTGTAGCTGCATATAACCAAATATCATCACAGAGACCATTTGAACCTGAATGAAATTTTAGTTTCCCTTCGGTACTGCCATTAGCTGCCGCTAATTTTCCAGTCCATGTAAAGACATTTAAATTATCTCCGGATTGCTGCATAGGAAGTCCTTTTGGATCCCATCCGATTGAAGCTGCATCGCCAACTATTGCCATAGATGTAATTATTCTTTTAATATTGATTGTCTTGGCAGCAACATCAATAGTAATCTTATAAGTACCTGTTTCTCCTTCTTTTACTTTCCATTTATTATCAGGACCGGTACATCCTGGAAATATCTGATAGGTATTTGCAGACAAAGACTGGTCTGCAACTGAAGCATACATCCATGTATCATCGCACCAATTATTAGAACCGGAATGAAATTTAAATCTTCCCTGCGAAGTACCGTCACTTGCAGTTAATTTTCCTGTCCAAGTAAAAATATTTGGCTGATCCAAATCATGATCCATTGGCAGTCCTTTGGGATCCCAGCCTATAGAGGTAGCATCTCCTGTTATGGATAAAGTGGCAAAGTCATTAAGTTTTTCTATCTTAACTACTTTCGTATTTACGTTGACTGTTATTTTGTATGTCCCATTTTCGCCAGCTTTCACTTTCCATTTATTATCTGGATAAGAACAGCCATTTGCGATAACCATTGATGTTGATGTCAAAGACTGATCTGCTGAGAGTGCATAAATCCATACATCTTCGCATTGCCCTCCTGTACCGCTGTGGAATTTAAATTTCCCTTCGGTTTTACCGTTACTTGGAAATAAATGACCAGTCCATGTAAAAACGTTCAAATCTTCAAGCGATTGATTCATTGCCATTCCCAGCATATCAAAATTCATGAGATCTGTAGCATCACCTACAATAGACAGTGAATTAATTGCGGGTGTTTTTTGAACAGTATAGTTTAATGTAGATTCATCAAATGTTACACTATATGCGCCATCAGTACTAACTGTAAATGAAATTCTGGCATTACTATCAGCAGTTTCAACAGCTTTTCCTATTGCCCCCGAAGCTCCTCCCCATTCCAGTCCATTTGCGCTTTTACTCTGAATAAATTTCAATGTATAGGTCTGGCCAGCTTTTAGATTTAATGAATCGAACTTCCATTTCTTTTCACCAATATTTATCATTGGAGTTAAATTTTCATTAAAACTTCCCTTCAAAAACATTGTATTTACCGAACTTAAATCAATGTTCTGATTATTATCCGGTATAAGCGGAATATAACGAACTGTACTCGTTGACCAGCCTGAATATACGATTCCATTATCAGTTATATATCCTGTTCTACTTATACGATTACTGGTTTTGCTGCCGCCTGTCTGACTGATTACTACTTTTAATGAATCAGCATTGTGTTTTGACACATTGATTCCGTGAACGGCATAATCATTTGTTTTGTATCCAAATCCATCTCCGTCGTCATGATAAATTTCGCCGGAAGCAGTTCCGTCTTCTAATGGATTTATCAAATAGGTAATGTTGTCGCTTTTATAATCTGCTGTACTTTGAACAACTTCGGTAATTGGAACTACTGAACCTGGTCTTACATATAAAAGAGCCTGATATTTATCATCTTCGGTAGCTTCGAGCGTTACTTTATTCCAATTGCCTTTTGGCAACGATGGATTTACTGCCCATCTAGGAACTACCAGCAAATCTTTCCCAACCATAAAGGCCTGCTGTTCGCTTCGTAGACTTAAATCTGTATTATCGACGAAGAACACGGGTCTCATCAAAGGCATTCCTGTTTCTGAAGCTTCTCTTAATAATGTGTACATATAAGGAAGAAGACGATATCTGCGATTAACCGCAGTGCGGGAAACATTTTCAATTTTCGAACCAAAAACCCAAGGCTCCTGATTAACAGAATTGTTTGCAGCATGATTTCTTGAGAAAGGATAATAAGCCCCAAGAGCCATCCAATGCCCCAATAAGTCAGCCGTGCAATCGTTGTTGAAGCCCCCGATATCAGCCCCCGAAATAGGCTGACCTGAAAGACCTAATGTGATCGACATTGGGATTGAAAGCTTCAAATGTGCCCATGTAGATGAGTTGTCTCCTGTCCATGTAGCTGCATATCTTTGACCTCCCAAAAAATTGGAGCGCGACAAAACAAATGGACGCTTATCCGGATTAGCAGCAATAATTCCTTCACGGCTTGCTTTGACCATCATATAACCGTAGACATTGTGATATCTTAAGTGACTTCCCGGAGGCATATCTCCGCCACCACGGTGCAAATTGTCTTCAGGCATTGTTTTATTTGGAGTTTCGAACACAGAAGGCTCATTCATGTCATTCCAAATTCCGTCTATGCCTTTTGCCATGAAATCTTTATACAGTCCGCTCCACCATTTGTTAGTTTCTGGTCTGGTAAAATCTGGAAAGGCAACATCACCCGGCCAGACCTGGCCATTAAATTCCGTACCATCCGATTTTTGTACCCAATGATTACCAGCTTTCCCCTGATCATACACAAAATAACCTGTTTCTTTTTTTACTCCAGGGTCAATCATGTAAACAGCTTTGAAATTTTTAGCATGTAAATAATCATTCAGCCCTTTAGGATTACTAAATGTACCCGAATCAAAAGTAAATATCTTAAACTTGTCCATGTAGTCGATGTCCATCCAAAGTACATCGCACGGAATTTTTCGGTTCCTCAATTCATCAGCAATACTCTTTACTTTTGAATCTGGAGTATAGGTAAACCTGCTTTGCTGATAGCCTAGTGTCCATAAAGCAGGGAGTTCTATTTTGCCTGTTAAATCGGCAAGAGTTTTCAATAAATCTTGGGGATTATTTCTTTCAATGACTATTACTCTGAATCCAGGACCTTCAGAAGTTATAGTTATTGGATTTGATATCACAAAGGATTGTTTCCAGGTATGATCAGCAATGATTCCAAAAGCTGTACCATTAGAACGGACACCCATAATCCATGGATGCGACTGATATAGACGGGTACCATTATCAATCCAGTAATTTGGTGCCTCGCTATTCCATAAAGTTACTTTAGTATCATTTCGTTTTAACGGTCCTGAAACCTCTCCATTACCATAAAAATCCACATTCCCTGTATAAGGGATTTTCACTACGTTTTTACCATTTTCTATACTAAAAATGGGTTTTACTGTCCATGAAGCAGCAACGCTTCCTTTCTCGGTAAAATCATTTGTAAAAATCAAAGACGGTAAAGTTTGTACAGGATCAAAGCTTTTTGGATAAAAAGCCGCGATATTGTCTCCAATCATACTTGAGGTTTGACCCTTGGATATGAATGCATTCAATACCAGCATAGATACCATAATGAGTAATTTAAATTCTTTTTTCACAATTATTTTAGTTTTTATTTTTTCGTATTAAAAATTTATAGAGCCTCTCAGAATATTTTTCTTTACTATTTTTTAAAAAATTTCTTTGTGACTTTTTTTCCTTCCTTATTTACTGTAATAAAATACGTTCCTGCCTGTAATCTGGAAATATCAACAGTATTGCTGTCTTCTATATTTTGCTTTAAAACCAAACTTCCCGCCGAAGAAAAAACACTCACGTTTGATCCTTTTATATCTGTGTTAAAAAAAAGAGTGTTTTCAGCAGGATTCGGATATAGATAGACAGCAGATGGTATTTTATTTTGTGTTTCCACTCCCAATGAGCCCACTTTTATTAATTTCCATTGTCCGCTCGCCTGGCTGTTAACATCTTCCCATTGCTGTACTTTTGCACCATCCGCACTGCTAAAATCAGAGACTTCAACTAGCTTACCGCTGATTCTAGGTATAATTTTATAATAACCATCTCCTGTAGAAACCAGTACAAACTGCTGGTTTGGAGCCGCATTGTAAGGATATTGATTTACAGCAGTACCGTTGTCTGAGCTATAGTCATCAATATTAAGTGACTGACCGCTATGCTCTGCAGTGATTTTATACAGACCATCCCCTAAATGAGTGAATGCAAATTTTTGATTACCCTCAGCTGTGGCAACAGCCTGAGCCACAATTCCTCCATTTGAAAGGCTAGAGCCCCAAACATCCATATTCAAATTGCTGTTGCGGTTTTGTAAATTATAAATTACACCGCCTAAATTCACGTCTCCATTGGCGCGAATACGGAGAGACGTTGCTTTATTGTTCCAATCTGCTGTCAATACATTATCTGAAGTAAAGTCTTTTGACTCTCCAGTAAAATTATCCCCTTCGTACAGCGTAACTTTAAAACCTTTTGAAAGTTTAAAAGAACTGATGTCATTGTCCAATATTCCCTTGGATTGAAGCTGTGCCAATGTATAATCTCCAATATCAAGCGCAACATTATAACCGGTAAAGTCTGCACCTTGAAAAACATTCATAACTGAACTGTCAATAGCGATGGGATTTGTAACGGGAGGATTTCTATCAATGATTTTGATAGAGGAAATTTTATCACTCCAATCGGCAAGTGAAGCTGTGTTTGTAGTAAATATTTGAGATTCTCCTGTAAAATTATCATTTTCATAAACGGTAACTTCATAACCAAGAGGAATGGTCAAAGAAGTAATGAAGTTATCAGGAACGCCTCTTGAGAGAAGCTGTGCCGATGTATAATCACCTGGTGAAAGCTGTGAATAAAATCCAGCATAATTCAGATCTTGATAAACGTGTACTTTATTTAAGCTAGCTGCCGATTCAAATAAATGAAGACCGCTCGTGTGCGTAGATAAATCAATTGATTCTGCTGGCAGTTTTTTCCAATTATAATTGGTTAAAAAATTAGATTTATCTACTGCATGGCTCCATACATAGTCTGCAGTATAATTAATTATCTGCAAATAATGTTCTTTTCTGGCTTGGGGAATATTCCCTATCCGTACAAACTCTATAAACCATTTGGCAAAAATCCCTTTGAATAAACCGCCATCTCCCTGTCCTGTTTCATTTAAGTAAAATGCGCCTCCATTATATTTTCTATAATTCATCATAAAGTCGGAGGCCTTGATACCATCATCTATATAGGATTGTTCACCAGTGACAATGCTGAGCTCAAGACAAGCTGCTATAAACATTCCAGAATTATAAGAGAACTGCCAGCCTTGGTCAAAATTAGAAGGACTGTCCCAGATACCGCCTTGAGCGTTAAATACATTGGTCTTCATCCATGCATGAATGTCTTTTGCCATCTGCAGATTAGCGTTGTCGCCTTCCAATTGATACAGTTTCACAGCTATAACAATGGCTGGTCCATTCGAAATGGAATTATTACAAGCAGTCGAACATCCTTTTTTCCAAGCTATTGCTCCATTTGCATATCCAGTTTTTATTTCGCCCCATATTTGATGAACTGCATCAAGAAACTCTTGATCTTTGGTAGCATTATAGCAATTAAAACTCGCTAAACAAAGCCATTCTAAGTCATCATAATAATCATTGCGGTATGTTCCCTGTTCATACAGATTGTATTTTCGTATTCCAGCAATAATGTTTTTCATCCGGTCTTTGTAAACGGCACTGCGAGTTCTTTGGTAGGCATCTGCCAATGTTTCAAGAGTGTGTGCCTGCGTCCAGTAACCATATCCATAAGGATCATTATCCGATGCACTGTTATGTTTATAATAACTTTTATCAGAGGACATGAAAATTGCATTGGCAGCGTCCTGTACATTCTCGGCACGCTGATCTGCTGTCTGCGAAAATAAATTTGAAACACACAGCACCAATACTAAGAAACATGTATTTCTACCTTTCAAAATATTTTCCATCAATATTTTTATTAAAATCATTGACATGGTAATTAAAGTTGCCTTTATTTTAAGTTTTTATAAACTGTAATTTTTGGTGTAATCATCCCAAAGCTCATCAACTGTTTTACTGGTTTCTATTTCCCAAACAGCATCGGTGTAATTGCCCGTTCTGCATTTGTCATCTAATGTTTCGACTATGCCTTTTTTAACTTTTAAATCTATCCAAAGCAAAAAACGTGCGGCAGTTCTATAAGATGCTTTGTATTTATTTCCTTTATCATCTAGTGTTTTTGGTAAAACCCAACCACTGGATTCATTACTGACTCCATAAATTTCTCTTACATAATCTGCTATTCCTTCTACAAGCCATCCTGGAGTATTTTCATTGTATCTATAGGCCTGAACTAAATGGAAACCTTCATGAACAATGACATCAATATCTTTTTCTCTTCCATTATTCGTGAAAAATTTTGTAAAAACAGTAATTTCATTATTCACTGCATGTGCAGGGTGATCAGTATCTTCATTACTAAAAATGATTGTAACGGTCTTTGTTGCTTTTGGGTTAAAATGATTCAGCATTTTAGGATAGACAAGAAAAAAGCGTTCTGCTATGTTTTTTTTGAATTCCTGACTGAGCTTTGGATCATTATTTTTTAACGTAAGCCGAAAGCCATTTTTAATGATTATACTATCTTTAAAAATGTCATTATTTACAGAGCTAATTTCTTGCTGCGAGAAAGAAATAAGCGGTAATAGAAGGGTTAAAAAAAAGCCTGTTTTCTTGATTTTGAAATTCATATAGCAGTTTTTATGCTTTTGTTTTTGAAAAAATATTCAGCCGGGTTTTCTAATTCTGATCCTTGATGATACTAGTACAGCGGTTTAGATTACAAATGGACGAAAGGAGTCTATTTGAAAAAACACTTTTTAAACGAACTGCGATAGGACGCTGTTACTTATAGTTTTGCTGTGACTTGATAAATTATTTTAACATGTAAAGTATTTTTATCTCCATAAGCAGATTTATTTTATAAAAAATGAAGCCAAAACTTTTTAATACAATCTTGATTTAAAAGTTTTGACTCCATAATTAGTATTTAATTACTGATAAAATATTTTTAATTCGTTCTATCACTACAATTTTTTAAACACAATAGTCATTTTCACTGTATTGATGGTGACATCATAATCACCAGCAGTTGCAATAACCCATTTATCATCCGGACCACCTAATGCATGTTTAAATCCAGTTGCGTCGCTATTATTTCCATTGATTGGAGTATTAGCCACTAAAGGTCTTAAACATGAATTCCAATCAGGAGTATTTACAAAAATTTTCATTTCACCAAGTCCAAGATTTACTTTAGTAGTGAATACTTCAGGGGTCTTACTATCCCAATTCATTGGTCTAGGATTATTATCTTTATTCCACCTTTGACCATCTATTGATTCTCCCACTAAAGTAAGTTTATCGTAGGGTTTATAATAAAATTCATAGGTTCCTGCCTCAATATCCATATTAAAGTAATGACGACCTGCCTGAGTTACTTTGAAAACATTAGCAGTTGTTCTTTCTTCAGTTTCATTATAAACAATAGTATTTTCCTTACCCACAGTATAAACCGGATCGTAAGTAGGCAATTCATGACCTGGTTCTTCAATAACCTTGAATGACCCTACTGAAAAATCTCCAATAAAATTGTATGTCGTTCTTTCTGTTATTTCAGGTAAACTTTTACCTGTGCTGTAATCCCAGCTGCCACTTATTGCATCTCCAACCATAAAAAGAGGCAATGGTCCCGGACTATAATTTGTAACTGCAAAACTTGATGTAGATACTTCTGGCAGCTGAAACTCTGCACCACCATTTACCTGTGCAATTATTTGTACTTCAAGATTAGTTACAGTACCTCCCGGGCGTTTAAAGTGTTTCAATAATATCGAATTTAACTGTTTGACAGTATAGGTTCTGGTAAGCACTCCTGCTGGTATTTCTTCGGTGTAAACAGTCTTTTTATCTTCCTCGAACTCATCTTTACTAAAATTATTACCTAATATATCTATGCGGAAGAAATATTTCAGGCTAGTTCCAGCTCCTCTATCGTTTCCTTGTGTCCAAGTAAAAGTTATTGCATTCTGCGCTTCATTTTCTTTGACCAGCACAAGCTCTTTACTTGAAAGTGTTAATGTTAAAGGATTAGCAAAATTTGGTTCCTGAAGCCAATCCTGATTATCAAGTCCCTTATCTTCACAAGAAAAAAGAACTATACTCATTATTATAAATGAGATAATATTTTTTATATTTTTCATTTTGCTTTCGTTTTTTAATTAATTAGCCCAGAAAGGTGACTGCACTAAATTTGGATTCTTTTCGATTTCGTCCAAGTATATTGGAAACCAGTAAAATGCTTTTCTATACACTCTTGTCTGATATACTGTTCTTTTATAGAATTCAGCTTCAGTTTTTCCGTTAAAGTTCATTCCATAAGCAGGCCCATTCAATACAGTTTCTGCTAATTTCCATCTTCTTAAATCATCATAACGGATTCCTTCTGTACAAAGTTCTACTCTGCGCTCCATTCTGATTATTTTTCTAATGCTGGCCTGGTCACCATCGACATGTATATTTTGAGCATCAGTCGCACCAGTTGTATAGGTTCTTACACCAGCTCTCTCTCTAATTTTATTAACATACAGTAAGATCTCTGCATTACCTGGATCAGACTCATTAAGTGCTTCTGCATAGTTTAAGTATGCTTCACCTAATCTATATAAAATTCCGTGGCGTGGTGCAAAATACTCACGAAGAGGATCTCTTGAAGGATCAGTTCTTTTTCTTACCAGATAACCATTTTGAGGTGCATCGTGCGTATGATTATTATCTCTTCCGCCGTTAAAAAACTCAAGTTTTCTGCCTTGATCTTTCCCTGCATTTGCACCATCAGTATACCATGCTCTGTCAAAGTTAACTGCCAGATAAAATCTTGGTTCTCGATTGCAGTACATATTGTATGTGCCTGCAACAGTAACAAAACCTGCTTTTTTTGATTCGTTCCATTTTGTTGTACCATAAGTCCAGTATCCATCTTCACCTGAAAAACCATTTTCGATATATCCAGAAGCTGGATCGGTGATAGGCAGACCATTTGCTGTAAAAAAAGCATCAACCAGAGATTGTGTTACGCCATATCCTCCACTGCCTTTGCTTCCTGTAGGGGCTGAGTGCCTGTCATACTCTTTGGATTCTACATTCACGCGAGGAAACAGTACTTCTTTATTTTCCAACCCAGTGCCTTCTACAAGGTGTAATCTTTGACAAGATAAAAATGGATCAATTTTTCCAGCAGTATTAAACTCTACATGCAATTTATGGCCAGCAGCTGCTGCACTTATAATCAAATCTTTGCTGGCAGCTGCTGCAATTTTCCATTTATTAGCATCATAAGAAGAATTAAATAATGGTTTTCCATCTTTAGAAAGATGGTTAGCATAATCTGGATTGCCATTTACAAGCGGGCTTGCTGCAAAAAGCAGCATTCTGGCTCTAACGGCTTTACACATAATCGATGTTGCACGTCCGTATTTTTTACCTTCATAAGATGGTGGCAAAACTTTTTCGGCCTCTTTCAATTCATTATCTATCCAGCTTACAATTTCATCATAAGGAGTCTGACCAACCTGCAGATCAGAAAGATCGAAATCTACCGGAGTAATTTCATCTGGATTAAAAGGAACTGGCCCGTATGTATTTATCAACAGTGAATAATAGTATGCTTTTAGAAAACGGCACTCAGCAATCATTTCTTTTACGTCGATTTCAGTTAAATTCTGAGAAGGAATAGGCTTTACATTTTTTATTAAGATATTGCACTCTCTGATTCTTTGAGGAAGCTGATTCCAATATCCTGGCCCCCATTGCGAACTCACCGCCCAATCACCTAGCGCAAATGGAATAACCTGCCAGTCGTATTGACGCCATCTCTCTGATGGGGTCATATCGTCAGCTAAAATTTCCGTTCCTATACTGCGGGCATATCCCCAAGTAGGGTCTGGAATCCTGGAGTAACAGCTGGCCAGCCAATTTTCAGTTTTTGTTTTATTTTCAAAAACAGCATTCACAGTAAGCTCCACATCATCTTCCTTATCAAGGTATTCGGAACAGGAAGACGATAAAAATAATCCTGCAAAAAGGAATATTAATCTGATATATAAATTTTTCATTTTCATTATTTTAAAATTATAGACTGATATCTAATCCAAAAAGAATAGATCTTGTTGATGGATATTTCAAACCATTTGATGTATCTAACTCAGGATCCCAAAGTTTAAAATTCGAAATATACCATAAGTTATTCCCGCTCACATATACTCTTAATCCTTGTAATCTCATTCTTTCGGCAGTGTTTTTCTTCAATGAGTATCCAAATTCCATAGATTTTAAGCGGCCAAAACTCATATCTTTTTTCCACCAGGTTGATGGAAGAGCATTATTAATATTAGGCCCATAGCTCAATCTTGGATAGAATGCATTTTGATCAGGGTTTTCTTCGGTCCAGCGGTCTTGGTAGTTGTCATATACATTTCCTAAAGTACCTTCACCGCTTCCTGGTATAAATGTGCTTCCTCCTATGATTCGTTCTGATTTTGCGATCCCTTGAAAGAAAAAGCTGAAATCGAATTGCTTGTATTTGGAAGTGTTACCGAAACCATACACAATTTGCGGATCAGTAGTACCTCCTATAAAACCTTGGTCTAAACCATCTATTTTTCCATCATTATTTCTATCTTCATATTTAATATCGCCTGGACGTACTTTACCAAATGTAGGTTTTGGCAAGCCTGGGACTAACACATTATCTATTTTTGGATCCTCATTAATAACAGCAAAATCTTCATTAGTATATAATCCTGTTGCAATATAACCCTTTAAAGTATTATGCTGAATACCTGTAGCAGAACGGTAAGTACCTTTTAAAGCATCAGCTTCATCCTTTTCAGTCACTTTATTTTCAACAAAAGTAAAATTGGCACGCCAGCTCATAGAAAAATCAGTAGTTATCTGCTTATTAAAATTTAATGAGACTTCAAATCCTTTATTTTCCATTTTTCCCATATTGGCATACGGGGTATTTAAAATTCCTGCCTGGGAAGGAATAATTTCACGTCGAATTAGGATGTCTTTTCTTTTGTCCTGAAATACATCTACTGTCAAATCAATTGTATTTAATATTCCTAATTCTAAACCAATATCTGTTTTTGCAACTTTTTCCCATGTC
Source organism: Flavobacterium aquicola (assembly GCF_003385115.1). Classification (GTDB taxonomy): domain Bacteria; phylum Bacteroidota; class Bacteroidia; order Flavobacteriales; family Flavobacteriaceae; genus Flavobacterium; species Flavobacterium aquicola. Next base: position 86,367 of record NZ_QUNI01000012.1, on the reverse strand, counting down.
AAATTAGTTACTCCAATTTCGCCTTCCTCAATACCTTCAAATTTTACCCCTTGTCCTGCACCCCAATGGTAATCTGAATTATTTTTATCACTGATTGTAGTCTGATAAGCAAATCGTCTATTTCCTCCAATGTTATCATTTCCTGCCATACCATAAGATCCGCGAAGCTTGATTTTATTAAATACGTTTGTCATAGGCTCCATAAATTTTTCTTCACTCACAATCCAGCCCATAGACACAGATGGGAAAAATCCATAACGCTGTCCTTTTGCAAAATTCTCTGATCCATTGTATCCAAAATTAAACTCTCCAACATATTTTCGGTCAAAAGTATACGAAGCCCTTCCTGCCAATCCCTGATGTTTATATGGCTGCGGAGGAGTTCCATCATCATAACTGTCTTGATTATACAAGAGCATACCTGTCACATCATGTTTTCCAAAAGATCGGCTATATGTTGTACTTGCTTCCAGATAAACACGTTTATTTCCAAAATAATCATGCTCATAATCTTTATTGTACCCAAGATAGTCCTGACCATAACTCTGAAGCTCATGAATTAGACTTCCATCAAGATCTCTTTCGGTAGCCACATTATAATAGTTAGGTGCTTTACCGCGTTCCACTTTGTTTTCAGAAAAAGAATCAAACGCATACGTAAATTTCGCTTTCAATCCTGGAGTAATACCTTTTAAATCCTGCTCTAACGATGCCAAGCTTTCAATTTTGCTGCCAGTGTGTTTATTAAACCCTTGCTGCGTATTCATCGCCCATGGGTTAGGACGATTTATAACTTTAGGAATAGCCCCGTCTGAATAAATTGCCGGATGAGCAAAAGGAGTTGTTTCGAATGCAGTATTGAACAAATCATTAGTGCTGCTGTTTCCTTTGCTAAGTCTCTGAAGAAAACCTCCAATATTTAATCTGAACAAAGTTGTTTTGGACAAGTTAACATCAACATTTGAACGGATATTTGCTCTATTCAATCGCGTTTCTGTATCATATGATAAACTTTTATCTGCAGATAATATACCGTTCTCGCTGTAATAGGAAGCTGTCAATGCGTATCTCAAAATATCAGACCCTCCTGCAATATTCAAATTGGTTCTTGAGGTGTAAGCATAATCTTTGGTAATTGCATCGACCCAATTTACATCGGGATATAAATCATGATCATATCCATTAGCTGTTTTTGAAATACGGTCTGCTGAATATGGCTGTACTTTACCAGCGTCCACAGCTAATTCATTCAGTAAACTCATGTAAGGCGCAGCACCGATGAATCTTGGCAGTTTAGTAGGTTCCTGAATAGAATATTCCGTTCTTACCTGTATTTTTGGAGTTCCAACAAAACCTCTTTTAGTATTGATCAAGATAACACCATTTGCCCCTCTAACACCATACACAGCACCAGCTGCCGCATCTTTTAAAACTGAAAAAGAGTCAATTTCTGAAGGGTCAAGGTCATTTAGGTTTCGTTCAATTCCATCTACTAATACAAGCGGATTTTGCCCTCCCGCGAAAGTAGAGATTCCACGAATTTTTATATCTGATTGATCAAATCCTGGTTCACCTGTTCGCTGAACCGCCATAATACCAGTAACCTGACCTGCCAAGTTGTTGCCCAGTGTACGAGCTGTTCCTACCTGTAATAATGAAGGCTTCACTGTACTGATTGCTCCAACAACAGATGCTTTTTTCATGGTACCGTAACCTACTACTACAACGGTCTGAAGATCATTCGTCTCTTCTGCCATTGACACATTAATATTAGTAGCATTATTTAAAGGTCTTTCTGTAGCTTTCATTCCGATATAAGTAAATACAAGTACCGCTTGGGAAGAAGATACATTAATTGTGTAACTTCCATCAAAATCAGTTGTTACTGAGTTTTTTGTTCCTTTTTCCTGCACAGTAGCACTAGGCAATGTAATTCCTTTTGCATCCGTAACCTTTCCTGTTATTTTTACAGGATTTTTTTGATTACCGGTTTGCGCATAAATATTTCCCGCACAGAGCAGGAAAAAAAATAAGCAAATCAATCCAGACATGCTAAACTTTAATTTACTCCAGGTAAATAAGCTCAGATGAGTTGATGACATTTTCAAAGTCGTTTTCATTTTCATTTTGAGTTTGATTTTGTTTTGGTTTTTAATTAGATTAGGTTTTAAATTAAAATTTTAGACTTTAAGGATTCAATCTGCATTTTCAAAATGTAAGTAATATTGCATCATTAAATAAGGTTAGATTTTTATTAATTTTTAAGATATGCTAAAATATTAGGGAAGTTTTTTATTAATACCATAATTTATATCCACAAAAAATATCATTTTAATTTTTGACCAAATTAGGATATTGATAACATAATTTTAGTCCCATTTTGTTTCATAATTATGTTCAAATCGTTCATACAGCCTCCGAAAACGCTGGTATACCATGAGATGAACCAAAATAAATACTTATGGAACAAATGGAAACAATATTTTTAACAGAAAAATTAACAAAACGATAACATCTAGAAACAGGTTATCATTCATTATTAACGAAAGCTTTTTTACGTCAAGAGCATTATTTTAAAAACTATGAAATGAAATACAGTTTTGCCACATGATAGAGTTTTCTAATCATTTCAAACTACAAATGGTTTTGTTATAAACTGATAAGAATTGCGGCAGCTAAATAATTAGAAGAAATTATTTGTAGAACTAAACATCGATACTATAATGATTTTTTATATAAGTAAGCAGTACTTAAAAAAGATAGAGGAAGTGCTTTTGATTTAAAATATAATTTATCTTTCACAGGCAAAACCCTAAAATAAATTAAAAAAAGAATGCTTAAAAATACACCAATTTTTAAGCATTCTTTTTAAACCTATTTTAAATTATTTAATTACATGCGGTTTTACTCCTTCGTTCGTTATAACAACAGGTTTTATAAATCCATTTTCATCAAAATGCATTTCTTCTATGCATGTTTCCCTAGAATTCCCATCGGTTTCGGTAAGCGGTCTTCGATGATAAACGATAAAATACTTATCTGAATCGGGTGCTTTTATAACTGAATGATGACCAGCGCCAGTTGCAATTTTTGGGTCTTGTTCCAGTATTTTTCCAATTCTTTTGAATGGTCCCATCGGAGAATCTGCAATAGCGTAAGCTACACAATAATCAGGACCTGTCCAGCCTCCTTCGGACCACATGAAGTAATATTTATTATTTCTGATAAACATAAAAGGGCCTTCAACATAATTTTCAGGCGTAATTTCTTTGAAAACAGTTTTATCTTCAAAAGGAACAAAGCCAGTAAAATCAGCCTTTAATTTTCCAATATTACAATGTCTCCATCCTCCATAAATTAAATAACACTGCCCATCTTTATCTTTAAATACGAACTGGTCAATTGGCTGCGCACCATTATAAAATTTATCAACTAATGGTTTTCCCAGATAATCCTTGTAAGGCCCCTCTGGTTTTGATGCTGCAGCAATACCAATCCCTCCTATTTCATTATCACTCTGAATATCATTTGCTCCAAAAAACAAAAAATATTTGTTCTTATGTTTTATAATCGAAGGTGCCCAAATGGCTTTTTTTGCCCATTTTACAGCACTTGTGTCTAAAATTCTAGAATGTTTTGTCCAATGTGTTAAATCTTTAGAAGAAAAAGCATCCAGAAAAAACTGCTTTTCATAAGGAGCGGAAAAAGTGGGGTAAATCCAATAGGTTTTATCAAAAATAATTCCCTCAGGATCAGCGTACCAGCCTTTAAATACTGGGTTATTATTTTTTGCTTTATCAGAAACTAATGTTTGGGCAATTGTTTTTGAGTAACAAATAAGAAGGAGACAGAATAAAATTTGTTTCATGGTTTTTAGATTAGATTTAATGCAAAACAAACATACTAAATCGATTTAGCTTATACAAAATTTATTCGTTAAAAATAAATTTAAGCAATTGACATCCAATCAAAACAATGTCAAATTACTTCTACATAAGTAATTTAAAATTTAGTAATTTGAATTATATCTTAATTATAAAAACCAATTTTTGAAACTTTTTAAAATTGAGATTTTACTAGTTTTTTTGCTCCCGATGATTCTCTGATTATTAATTCGGCTTGAACTAAAACATTTTTAACTCTTTCCTCTTTAACCACCTCATGTTTTAAAAGTGGTAATAAAAGTTTCATCAGCTCAGTGCTAATTTCAGTCAAAGGCTGAGAAACAGCCGTAATTGTAGGGTTATAGATTTTGAAAAGTTCATTGTCATCAAAAGTAATAATGCCAAATTCATGAATTAAATGAGGCGCATCTTCTTTTAAAACTTCTAGACCGGATCTGGTAAGATAGTTGGTTGCAAAAAAAACGGCATCCAACTTTTTATGCTCATCTATAAAACTTTTTATGGCCGACTTAGATTTCCCGTTGCTTGTTTCATTATAAGGAATTTTTAAAACATGTCTATTCAAGCTGCTTTCTTCTATCGCTTTTTCATAACCCAATAAACGATCCTGCATTTGTGTCTGATCTGAATCGGTTGTAATAAAACCAATATTTTTAAAGCCGTTTTGAATTAAATGACTCGTTGCTTTAAAAGTAGCTTCGTTATTGTCAATAACAACACTGTTACAGTCCAGATCAGGAAAATATCTATCTAATAAAACAACAGGAATATTTTCGTCTATTAATTCTTGAATTGTACTTTTTATTCCCGGTGACGGAACAATTATAAATCCATCGGCCTGCCTGAATTTAAAAAGACTTATTAGATCATTTGATTTTTCATCATCGTTTTCATTACTGCAAAAAATAACTTTATAACCTTCCTCGTATGCTATATCTTCGATTATACGAGCTAATTTGGAGAAGAAGCTGTTCGAAATATCTTCGACCATAAAAACTAATAAATTTGATTTACCAGTTCTAAGGCTTTGGGCAATTTGATTTGGTCTGTAATTCACTTCTTTGGCATAATCCAACACCTTTTGTGTCAGCAATTTAGAAATATGTTTCTCTTTAGCCTTGCCATTTAAAACAAAAGAAACTGTTGTGACTGAAATGTTAAGATTTGCTGCAATTGTTTTTATAGATACCGCCTTTTTTTTCATCCGTACTGCTTATAAAATATTTATAAAATTATAAGTTCAATGCCAGCCGATAATCCATCAAAACATTGAACAAATAACGGGATAAAAATAACAAAAGTGTACATACTACATTAATAGTATAAACTCAATAGGCAATAGTATTTTAACATTATAAATAAATTATTATCATACAAAATCATATAACCAGCAAATTATATCATCTTCATCATAAGATATTTAGAACACAAAACACTTCCAAAAGCAAGGTATCTATAACATCGTTGTTTTAATAGAACTCCATTAAATACAGGAAAATTGGCTACTATATGTCCATAATCTTATAAATATTTTAAGCTTAATCTGTCTGCAGGCTGACTGATAATTCCTCTAAAGTCTTTCCTTTAGTTTCCGGCATTTTGAAGAAAACCCAAAACAACTGAAAAATCATCATAATACTAAAAACAGCAAATACTGTTGCAGCACCAATTTCCTTAAATAAAAATGGTATAAAAGAAGGGATCAAAGCTGCCAAAACCCAGTGCACAGATGTTCCAAAAGCAGTTCCTGCAGCTCTAAGTTTGTTTGGAAATAATTCGGAAATAAATACCCATATAACAGATCCCTGCCCAACAGCATGAGAAGCTATAAATAAAAAGAAAAATATAGGCACTACAATACCCTTCCATTCATTATAAAAAGCCAGGGTTACTAAACCTAATGAAATAATATAACCAAAAGAACCTAAATACATCAGGGTTTTTCTGCCGTATTTGTCAATTAATGAAATGCCTATTACAGTAAAAATTAAATTTACCACACCTATTCCTATACTACTAAAAAAGGATGCTGATTTTTCAAGTCCAGCCAATTCAAAAATGCGGGGCGCATAATATAAAAAAGCATTAATTCCTGAAAACTGGTTAAATAATGCTACAAAAAATGCAAGCATTAACGGTTTTCTGTATTTTTTCATAAAAATAGATTCATTAAGCAGCTCTTGCCTGCTTTCATTTTCTATTGCAGTAATTTCTAAGATAACATCTTCATCGGTATTAACCTGTTTTAAAATTGAAATCGCTTTGTTTCGATCTTTTTTATATTCAAAAATCCAGCGCGGACTTTCTGGAATTCCAAAAACCAGCAAAGTATAAATTAGAGCTGGAAATACTTGAACGCCTAACATCCATCTCCAGGAATTCTCGCCCATATCCTTTAATAAATAATTGGATAAATAAGCTATTACTATACCAAAGACAATATTAAACTGATACAATGCAACCAATTTACCTCTGTCTTTTGCCGGGGCAATTTCGGAAACATAAGTCGGTGCAGCTATTGTAGAAATCCCTATTCCTAAGCCTCCCATAAATCGGGAAATAGAGAAAACAACAGAATCATTTGACAAAGCGGTCCCAATCGCCGAAAGAAAAAATAAAATACCAATTAATATAAGTGTTTTTCTTCTCCCCAAAAAATTAGTAGGAACGGCTCCCGAAATTGCCCCGACTACTGTTCCCCATAATGCTGAAGACATCACTACTAATCCGTGAGCCAAATCAGAGGTTCCCCATAATTGCTGCAGCTGTTTGTCTGCTCCCGAAATTACTACAGTATCAAAACCGAATAAAAAACCAGCCAATGCTACTACAATAGACCAGTATAATAATTTTTTATTTTTCATTTTGGTTAGTTAATTGGTTAATTATTTTTTTTAGATTTTTTACACTTACTATTCTATTATTTTTTAACTGTCATCCTAGCAGTCCATCCGCCATTTTTAACCATTTTAATAGAAATTATTTGTTCTTTGTTTACTGTTTGCTGCTGTTTTTTATAATCCATTGCTTGTCTTCCTGCATTAACTCCATCTTCAAAAGAAATCATATCATACTCTTTACTGCTATCTAAAAAATCAAGTTTAATTTTAAAATCCCTTGTTTCCTGACTCCCATTTGTTATGCCTCCTATGTACCACTGATCTCCTTTTCGCTTAGCAACTAAGGCATATTCTCCAGCTTTGGCTTCAAGAGCAATAGTTTCGTCCCAAGTAGTAGGTACTTGAGTAATAAATTCTGTACATTCTTTGTTTTGATAATAATTGGTTGGATTATCTGCAAGCATCTGCAAACCGCTTTCAAATACAACATATAGTGCCATCTGAAATGTTCTGGTTCCCATACCTGCAGAATTTGGCCTTTCGCTGCGATATACTTCTGGCTGCATATTTATCATGGCTCCTGGCGTAAAGTCCATTGGTCCTACTGCATTTCTGATAAACGGAAGGTACAAACTGTTATCAACTGTGGCGCCTCCCATTTGTTCCAGTCCTCTCACTCCTTCATATGACAGTAAGTTTGGGTAAGCATATTCTAAACCTGCCGGCTTAAATGATCCATGAAAATCAACAAACAATTTGTTCTTCGCTGCTTCTTTTATAACCCTTTCGTAATAATTCACCATCCACTGATCGCTGCGGTCCATAAAATCGATCTTTACTCCTGCAATTCCCCAGTCGCTAAAAGTCTTAAATAGATCAAAATGATGCTCAACCGTTAGCCAAGTCAGCCAAAGAACTATTTTGACGTTCTTTTTTTTACCATATTCAATAAGTTCAAAAAGGTTAATATCAGGATTTGGAGTAAAAGGATCGGTCGTTGATTTTGCCCAGCCTTCGTCCATAATAATATAAGGGATGCCAAAATTCGAAGCAAAATCAATATAGTATTTATACGTTGCTTCATTGTAGCCCGAGACGAAATCAACATGATACGGAGACGCATCATTCCACCATTCCCAGCTTACCTGTCCAGGTTTTATCCATGAAGGATCTTTTATTTTGCTGGTTTCTGCCAAATTATAAGTCATGGTATTTTCTAAAAGCTGCGTATCTTTCTTAGTAATCACAAAATAGCGCCATGGAAAACTTCTTTTGCCAATTGTCTTTGCTATATAATCAGCCTGTGAAGTAATCTTCACACTTCGATCACCCTCATCTTCAAAGGTTAATGGAACTTTTGGAAAAACACCTTTTATTTTATTTGGAGCTATGCCTTTTAAAAACATTGCCGGATAATCCGTAAGATTGGATTCGGAAATTAATATTTTATAATCTTGAGGCGTGCTGAGCAATACCGGCAAAGCAGCCATTCTAGTTTCAGAATTAAAATCTTTGGTATTCAGTTTAGAATACACATCTTCATATGAAGTCTTGAAAGATCCCGTCTGCTGCAGATGTGCCGTATAATTAACGGGAGTATTTACTGTAAATTCCTCATCATAAACTTCAATATCTGTTTGTTTTAAATCAGTAATAAAACGATAAGCAATACCATTGTTGTATGCTCTAAACTCCACACTATAATTTCCCTTTAAATTTAACTTTAAAGCGTTGTATTGATTAGTAACCGTACTGAATTTTAGCGGAATCACTACTTTATCCTGTCTGTTTACAGTTTCGGTCTTTTTGCCAATAAGTTTGGACTGTTTTCCCAAAACCTGATCTTTCAGTCTTAAATTTAGACTGTTATTTTCGAAAATTGCTTCATTATCTAAAAGTACCGAATAGGTAATACTCTCTTTCAAATTAATCTGAATTTTTAAATGCCCATCTGGAGAAGAGAGAATTTCTTTTTGGGCAAAAGTGATCGAAGAGCAAAAGAAAAGAAATAAGTAAATAATTTGTTTCATATAAATTGGTGTTAAAGCAATTAGCTATAAAATTTACGCTTTATTTAATGATTATTACAAATCTACTAAAACGATTTAGCAAACAAAGCATAATTATACATTTACAACTATTTTTATTAAATTTTCAGTTAAAGTATTTATTAATAAGATGAATTTTGAGAATTAAAACAAAATCCTAAAGAATGAAACATATTTTGCAATCAATTTGCAGTAACGTGATTTTTATCTTAAATATAAAACGCAGACAATTAATACAAAAGAAAAAAAATTACCTTTTTACGAGAGCTAAACCTGATTCTATTTTTTAAAAAACACAGCTTAAAAAAGAGCAATTATAATCAAGACTTAACAGAACGTTTCGTAGAAGACTCACGCACTTTTAATTCAGCATTAAGTACAATCTTCTCCGATATTTCTTTTACATCTTTTTGTTTTAGCAGCCTGAGCATCAGCTCCATTAATTTATTACCAATTGCTTCCAAAGGCTGGGAAACCGCTGTAATTGTTGGGCTGTAGATTTTAAAAAGTTCATTATCATCAAAGGTAATAATGCCTAAACTATGAATAAATTCAGGGTTATTTTCTTTAAAAGCTTCTAATCCTGCCTGAGTAAGATAATTTGTTGCAAAAAAGACAGCATCTAACTCTTTAGACTCATCAATAAATTTTTTTATAAAGTCTTTAGATTTTCCATCATTAGCCTCTCTGTATGGAATTTTAAGAACATGTGATTTTAAATTGCTTTCTAAAATTGCACTTTCATAACCAAATAAACGATTCTGCATCTGCATTTGATCTGAGTCAGTGGTTATAAAAGCGATATTTAAATATTTATTTGCAATCAAATGTTTGGTCGCGTCAAAAGTTGCTTCCTGATTGTCTATAACAACACTATTACATTCTAAATCAGAAAAATACCTATCCAAAAGAATCACAGGATGGTTTTCCTCAATTAGCTCAGCAATCATGCTTTTGATCCCTGGAGAAGGGACAATTATAAAACCGTCCACTTGTCTGTTTTTGAATAAATCAATTAATTCAAGTGATTTTGTATCTTGATTTTCATTACTGCAAAAAATAACTTTATATCCTTTATCATACGCAATGTCTTCAATAATTCTAGCCAATTTGGAAAAAAAGTAATTAGAAATATCTTCGACCATGAAAACTAATATTTTTGATTTTCCTGTTCGCAGACTTTGCGCTATCTGATTCGGTTTATAATTTACTTTTTTGGCATAATCTAAAACTTTTTGAGTAAGAATTTTTGAAATATGTTTCTCTTTTGCTTTACCATTTAAAACAAATGAAACAGTTGTCACTGAAATATTTAAATCTTCAGCGATATTTTTTATTGAAACAGTTTTCTTTTTCATTTGGTTTAGATAGTATTAAAATGCTGTAAATAATTTGTTCATAATTACGCCAACAAAAGTATCAAAAATACGCAACTTATTTTGCTGAAAAGCAGTAAGTATTAACCTTTGCCAAAAAAAATTACCAAAGGTTAATACTAAACATTTTATTGATTTTTAAAAAATATTTACCTTCCAAAATCGTCCTGAAGTCTCACTATATCCTCCTCATCTGATGGATTATCAGGATCAGTATGCTGCCAAATCTCAGCAACAATTCCCCATGAATCCAAACCGATTAAACGATGGCGTTCTCCTTTATTCATCTGTATAAAACTATCTTTTGACAGTTCTCTTAGTTCCCCTTCGGTATCATTATCACTAATTTTCACTCCTACAGGACCTTCCAGTACTTTCCATATTTCGGCTCTTCTAAAATGATATTGCCATGAAAGTCTTTTTTCTGGAGCCACGATCAAAATTTTTGGACTTAATTTATTTGTAATCTGAATATCTGACATTTTAAGATGAGGAAAAAACTGTTGGGCAAACCTGCTGGCCTGCGATTCATCTATTACAAAAAAACCTCCCCATGGTCTTGCAGTATCCTGCTGGGTTACACCATAATTTTGAGTTTGCAGCCACAGTGCGATTTCTTTAAAAATTGTTTCTTTCTGTATAGTATTGTTATTATCCATTATAATTATTCTGTTTTATTAAAAATTAGGCAGCGATTCTTTTATTTTATCCCAAAATGAATCATTAAACATATAACTTGCTCCGATTATGCTCGATTCCTCTGTATTTTCTAAAATTATCATCTCTATTTTTCTTCCATTATCTTTCCAAATCTGCTGTACTCTCGGCAGAAACTGAGTATGACATTTAGCAATATTCCCCCCTAAAACTAATGTATCCGCTTCAAAATCATTCAAAAAAGGAAGCAGAAAACCGCTGAAGTTAATTGCAAATTCTTCAAAAACTTTTTCCGAAAATTCATCATTTTTAGCAGATACTTCTTTTACCCCATCTGTAATTTGGGTACCACTGTATTCTTCATATTTTTTTATAAACCATCTTGTAGAAAAATATTCATCAGCTATTGTTCCTTGAAAAGTTTTATCCCATAGGCATCCATTTTCGGGAATATTGTCACCCTTAATTAAGGGCAATACATTATCCAAAAAAGAAGCACCAAAACCGGTTCCTAAAGTTACTGCTACTACTTTCTGCGCTTTTTTATCCAACCCATTCATCAGTATACTTCCTATACCAAATGAAGATGCATCATTTAAAAAACGAAAAGTTATATTTTTTGACGAGACATACTTTGAGAATTCATCTGGAATTACAACATTATAGAGTGCCTCGAACTTATTATTCCCTTCAAACATTGCCCGGCCGGTCTCATACTGAAAAGGTCCCGGCATTGAAAAAGCTATTTCTATCGTATCATTATGACTGCATTTTTCAATTGTTTTATTTATAACTTCGGCCCATTTTGAAAAAATAACTTCTTTTGAAGCTTTATTATCTACAATTCCGCTAAAATAAGTATTAGGTACTATTTTAAAATTTTCGCTATCTATTGCAGCACTGCTAACGTGACTGCCTCCTACATCAACACCTATTACTAATGCCATTCTAATTGTTTTAATTTTTGTTTAATAATTTACAATATTTGCTTTTCTGCTCAAGCAGAAAAAATCCTAAAAGCCTCCAAAACAAAACATGAAGACATTGCAGCATCATCATCTAAAATTCGCAAGAAGGCTTTAGGCTAGTTTAGCAAACCCAATCAATTCCTATGCTTGTCAGTATATTAAAAGTATTTAATGCAGGCATTATGAATCAATTTTTAGTTTTTAAACTTCTTTTATTTTGTTATGATCTATTCCTTTTTGCGCGCTTTATTAATTCAGCACTTACGAAATAAACATTACTTACTAGTTTCAACTTCTATCCTACCTCCATTTTTGAAAAGGTCGTGCGAAATAAAATAACCTTTACTTTCATTACCGTTAACTTTAATTCCCTTCAAATTTCTTCCTGCATTCGGGTTTGCTATCGTCAGTTTTTTTCCTGATGGCATAGTCCAATTTACTTCGCTGAAAATAGGAACGGTTACTATATACTCTGGATCAGCAGGTGATAATGGGTAAAGCCCCAAAGCGCCGAACACATACCAAGAAGACATCTCTCCTGCATCATCCATTCCGGACATTGCTAATTTTTCGGGTCCAATGCCATACATAGTATCAAGAATTTCATCAATTCTCTGCTGTGATTTTTCAGGTTTATTTATAAAATAATAAGAGAATGGTGCTTCATGATCTGGCTGGTTACCATGACAGTACTGACCTATAAAACCCGAGATATTCCAGGCAATATAAGTGGGATTCCATGGTTTTGTAAAAAATTCATCCAGTTTAGCTTCAAATGGTTCAGCCCCGCCATATAATTCAACCAGTCCTTTCATATCATGAGGTGCAAAAAACGACAATTGCCAGGCATTTGCCTCACGGTACATATATTCATAGTACGGAAATTCGGGGTTAAATGGCGTTACCCATTTTCCATCTTCAAGCTTTCCTCTCATAAAAGCTGTAGATTTATCAAATACATTCGCATAGTTTTTTGAACGTTTTACCAAATCATTGTAATGCTCCGTATCGTTCATTTCTTTAGCTAATAATGCCAAAGCATGGTCGTCATAAGCATACTCCAACGTCTTGGTAACTCCTGCATTTGCTTTAGTTTCAATTTTTGGGTCTTTTATATCTTGTTCAGGAACATATCCTTTTGCAATATATTCGGCGATATGAGGTCTTGTTCCTCCCTCTTTATAAGCGTTATTAAGTAATAATTTATATGCTGTCTTAACATCATAGTTTCGAATTCCTCTCATGTAAGATCCTGCAATAAATGAAGCAGCATGATCCCCATGAAAGAATGTAGGTATAAAACCTTTAATTTCTCCTTCGTTTATAATGGAGCTAATTACATCAGCTGTAACATCTGGTGAAACTATGCTTAATAAAACAAGTTTGTTTCTATAATCATCCCATAATGATGGTAATGTATAGTAGCGGTAGTCTTCTTTTCTCACCTTACCCGCTTCATCAATAAACTGGCCATTTACATCGCTTCTTAGAGCAGGCCATAAGAAAGATCGATAAAGCATACTGTAAAACATAACATCCTGCTGTTTGTTGCCGCCTTTAACCTGAATTTTAGATAACAAATTTTCCCATGTAGTGCTTCCTTCTTCAAAAATCCTGCTGAAGCTTTTATCACCGACCTCAGCCTTCAAGTTTTCTTTTGCATTCTCAACACTAACAAAAGATAATGCTATCTTAACGGTAACCGGTTTCGTATCTCCGTCTTTAATGTATACCAATGCATAACCATTATTCTTGGACATTTCCTTAACATCCAGCTTGTCTATTGTACTACTCAGAGTGGCATAAAAAAATATTTTTTCGCCCCCTGTTCTTTGAAAACCAGTTAAAACATTTGAACTTTCCTGTTTAATCTGCCAGTCGTCCACACGATTATTGGCACGGCCTAAATCAAAAAGTACTTTTCTTCCTTTATTATTTTTAAAAGCATATTCATGTATTCCGCAGCGAAGTGTCGATGTCAGTTTAACCTGAACATCATATTCTTTCAAATATACTTCATAATAAGCTGGACTTCCTTTTTCCTGATTATGGCTAAATGTAGATTTATACGGAAATGAAGCGCCGTCAGGAACTGGTAACAATGGAATATGGCAAAGATTCCAATGCCCTTTATTAGTATGGGTAAATCCTAAAATAGATGTGTCTTCATATTCATACCCAGCACCCGATCTGTATTTTGTCATTGGACTTAGCTGCACCATCGCATTTGGCACCGATGAACCAGGAAAAACCAAACCAGCCCAAACACGCATATCTGCCGGCGGAGTATAACCGATTATTTTAGTATCGAGCAACGGTGCTGTACCAATAAACGGATTAACCAAAGCTGTATATTTTCCTTTTGCAGGTCCGCCACCGCTTTCCTGTGCCTTAGCGTTAAAGCCAAAAAGTGACACGGAAAGAACTGCGATTGCAATATTCTTTCTAAATTTTATCATGATATAAATAAATTCATTACCTGTTTATTATAGTTCAAGAAGCTTTGGATTTTTTTGGTATGTATCCCAAAGCAACTCACCAAAAAGCGTATTTGTCCAAGCAAACCAATCTCTTGTATAGTTTTTGGCATCATCTTTATGAAATGATTCATGCATAAAACCTTTGCCTCCATGAGAAGCTTTTAACATTTTGATACAATCTTTAATTTCGTTAGGGTCAGATGTTGTGTAGGCTCTCATAACAAGAGACATTGGCCATATCATATCCGTTCCTACGTGCGGGCCTCCAATTCCTTCCGCAACTTTTCCTTTAAAAAAGAATGGATTATCCTCTGAAAGAACAAATTTTCTAGTGTTTTGATAAACTGCATCATTAACATTTACTGCATCTAAGTAAGGCAACGCCAGCAAACTTGGCACATTGGAATCATCCATTAAAAGATGACCTCCAAAACCATCTACTTCAAAAGCATAGATATCACCGTATTTAGGATGCTTAACAACAGCGTACTCTTGAATTGCTTTTTCAACCTCAGCAGCTAAAGCTCTAAGTTCATTTGCGGCGACGGTATCCTTTTTAATTGTTTCCAGCATCTCTGCAGCCTGTTTCATGCTCACTACTAAAAAAAAGTTAGCTGGAATAAGAAATGAGAAAACTGTAGCATCATCACTTGGTCTGAATGCCGAACAAACCAATCCTACTGGCTTAACAGGGTAGCCCGCGCCTTTGAGAGGTCTTGTATCGGTTGCAAACTGCGTATTTCTCTGAAAAGTATATGGATTATGCCCATCTTTTTGTTGCTGATCTCTGAATGTTTTAAGTGTTGTTTGAATAGCTTTTACCCAATTATCATCAAATGGAGCTGTATCTCCTGTATTTTTCCAATAGTTATAGGCCAATCTTATTGGATAACAAAGAGAATCAATTTCATACTTTCTTTCATGAACACCAGGTTTCATATCGGTATGATCACTTGTCCATTCTCCTTTCTTATTTGGATCATTATAAAAGGCATTAGCATAAGGATCTTTGAGTATATAATCTGTCTGCCTGTTGATAACACCTGCTATAAGGTTTTTTAGTTTTGTATCCTTGCCAACAAAAGCCATATACGGCCATACCTGAGCAGAACTGTCTCTTAACCACATAGCATCAATATCTCCTGTGATTACATACGTATCTGGTCTGCCATTTTTCTGTGTGTAAGTTACTGTTGTATCAAGGGTATTTGGAAAACAGTTATTAAAAAGCCATCCCAATTCTTTATCTTTTACATTCTTCTGAAACTCGGCAATTGCTTTTTCAATAAGATCACTTTCAAAATTTCTTTTCCCTTTGGCAACCCTTACTATTGGAAAATCTGCTGCTATAGTGTTCCCTGCGAATATCTCCGAAGGATCTATAAAAGCTAAACTACTGAATAATGCAGTGTTCTGGATAAATTTTCTTCTTTGCATAACTGTATATTTTAAATTTTAAGGCTAATCTTTTTAATTATTCATTTGTTAAAGAGTATGGAAGATCTTCTTTCTTCGTTCCTCTTTCTTTGTTAGGTGTATCGCTCATGTCTACATCTATAACAGCTCCTTTCATAAGCTCTGTAAAACTCAGGTAGTTCTTTGTATAGTCTTTACCGTTAAACTGCATTGCTTTTATATATCGGTTACTTTCGCTGTTGTTTGGTGAGTTAATTACAACCTGCTTTCCGTTTTCAAGATTTAGTGTAATCTTTTTAAATAATGGTGCACCTATAACATATTGATCTGATGCCGGAGTTACTGGATAGAATCCCATTGCCGAAAATACATACCATGCAGATGTTTGTCCATTGTCCTCATCACCACAATAGCCGTCCGGATTTGGGTTGTATAGTTTATTCATTGTTTCCCTTACCCAATATTGTGCTTTCCAAGGCTGGGATCCATGATTATAAAGATAAATCATGTGCTGGATCGGCTGGTTTCCATGAGCGTACTGCCCCATATTGGCAACCTGCATTTCTCTCATTTCATGAATGAAACCGCCATTAAAACTATTATTAAAAACTGGAGGCATTGCAAATACACTGTCCAATTGTTTGGTAAAAACTTCTTTACCTCCCATCAAGTCAATAAGTCCCTGCACATCATGAAAAACGGACCAGCTGTAATGCCAGCTGTTCCCCTCGGTAAAACCTTCTCCCCAGCGGATTGGATCAAAAGGCTCCATAAATTTTCCATTTGTCATTTTTCCGCGCATTAAATTATGTGCTGGATCAAACAGGTTTTTATAGTTTTGGCTGCGTTTTTTGTAAAGCTCAATTTCACTTTTAGGACGCTTTAAAGCTTTCGCCAATTGATAAATCGTGAAATCATCATAAGCGTATTCCAGCGTACGGGCAGCACTTTCGTTTACAACATCATAAGGCACATAACCTAATTTATTATATTGCTCAACTCCTGCACGGCCAACTGCTTTCATTGGTCCTGCATTGTTAGCACCATGTAATACAGCTTCATATAGATTTTTGATATCATAATTACTTTGATCTCCAATCTTCAGGTAAGCATCTGCCACAATTGAAGCCGAATTATTACCAACCATAATATCCCTTAAACCCGGACTTGCCCACTCTGGCAACCATCCGCTTTCTTTATAAGCATTACTAAGGCCTTCTTGTACTTCAGCATTTGTTTTAGGATACATTAAATTAAGAAATGGAAAAAGTGAGCGGAATGTATCCCAAAAGCCAGTATCTGTATACATATATCCAGATACTACTTGTCCGTTATAAGGACTGTAATGAACTGCTTTTCCAGAAGCATCATATTCGTAAAACTTTCTAGGAAAAAGAAGCGAGCGGTATAAACATGAATAGAATGTAGTTGTCTGGACTGCTGTACCGCCTTCTGGTTGTATTCTGCTTAAATTTTCATTCCAAATGGATTTTCCTTTTGCTTTCAGCTGATCAAAATCGTTAGTGCCAATTTCTTTAAGATTGATTTCGGCCTGCTCAAAACTAATAAATGAAGAAGCCACCACTGCATTTACTTTTTCACCGTCTTTAGTCTTAAATCCAATCACAGCACCTGAATGATCGGCTGTCATTTCAAGAGCACTGCCTAATTTATTCCCATTAAAAGTGTTGGTAACAGTGAACTCTTTATCAAAAATAATTACAAAATAATTTTTAAAGTTTTTAGGTACACCCCCACTGTTTTTGGTAGTGTAACCAATGATCTTTTTTTCCTGCGGAATAATTTTAATATAAGAACCTTTATCAAAAGCATCTACAACTATATAAGAATCAGTTTTAGGAAATGTAAACCTGAATCTTGCCGCTCTTTCAGTGGGTGTAATCTCAGTAGTTACATCATGATCTGCTAGATAAACACTATAATAATAAGGAGTTACAATTTCTGTTTTATGAGAGAACCAGCTTTGTCTTTCTTTTTCAGTAAACTTAAGTTTACCTGTTACTGGCATAATAGAAAATTGTCCATAATCATTCATCCAGGGCGAAGGCTGATGTGTCTGCTTGAAGCCTTTTATTTGTGAAACCCTATAGGTATATGCCCATCCATCTCCCATACTGCCAGTTTGTGGCGTCCAGAAATTCATTCCCCAAGGCATGGCAATTGCCGGATAAGTGTTTCCATTAGAAACATCATAATCAGAATCTGTTCCCACTAGCGGATTCACCCATTCCACAGGGCTTTTGCTATCACTAACGGGAACAATCTGACCACTACTCGAATTAACGGCGAATAGTGTTACTAACCAAAAACCAAATTTTAATTTATTAACCAGCATAAATTATTTATTAATAGCGTTTATTACTTCTTTATTAATCTGATTTACCTCAGAAAAATTCATTTTATCTATCTTACGATCATAGGTCATGAAACCATTTACCTCGCCCTCCACATCAGTAGTCTGTGTGTAGACAGCCGCAGAGAATCCAACTTTTGCCAGCTTAATAAGCTGATCAGCATACTCTTTATATTTTGCAGTAGTTTTACCTATATTTTTAAACTGAGTATAGCCCCAGTTTTTATCCGTCTGCCATAAATGCCCTTCTACAGGAAACCCAATACCTCCATATTCTCCAAGTACAGTTACTCTTCTTGCATCATATAATTTTAAATCAGGTCCCGGATAATGGTGAATATCAAGAATATCTCCCGTTTGAAAATGGTTTCCTCCGCTTGAAGAATTTACCAGCCTGCTTGAATCATAATTTTTGGTCCACTCTGTAATTTCCACAGTTTTGAACTGCCCCCATGCTTCGTTAAAAGGCACCCAGACTACAATACTTGGATAAGAATATAATTCGTCCATTATTTCTTTCCACTCTTTTCTGTAAGTCGCTTCGGACTGTGCAGTTCTTTTTAATTCATTGCCATCAAAATATTTGTGCATTTGCCATATCGGACCTTCATCGCCACTTGGCATATCCTGCCAAACTAAGAAACCCATTTTATCACAATGTGTATACCAGCGGGCAGGTTCGACCTTAACATGTTTGCGAATCATGTTAAAACCTAATTCTTTAGTCTTTACAAGATCATATTTCAACGCTTCATCTGTTGGCGCAGTATATAAACCGTCAGGCCACCATCCTTGATCAAGAGGTCCGAATTGAAAAACATCCTTATTATTAAGCTGCATTCTTACTATACCATCAGCATCCCTTTTAGAAGAAATTTTTCGCATAGCAAAATAGCTTTTCACTTCATCGACAACTTTTCCATTACTAATCACCTTAATTTTTGTATCATATAAGAAAGGTGAATCTGGCGACCATAACTTTGGATTATTAATTACAATATCTAATGCCTGACCTGTGGCAGCTCTTCCAGATGCTACACTATTTGCTCCATCAAATACTGAAACTTCAATAATATCACCCGCTGAAGCACCTTCTATTTCACTTAAAATACTGATTGTATTGTGATCAATATCGGGAGTGCTTCTAACATTTTTTATGTACTTTTTATTAACTGGTTCCAACCATACTGTCTGCCAGATTCCAGTCACTGGCGTATACCATATTGATTCAGGATTTTTGACCTGTTTCCCGCGTGGCTGCGTTCCTTCGCTTGAAGGATCCCAGACTTTTACGACTAGTTTTTGAGATTTTCCGTTTAAGAACGGAGTTATATTAAAACTGAATGGCACATAACCTCCAGTGTGAGTTCCAATTTTGATGTCATTAATCCAGACTTCTGTTTTCCAATCTACTGCACCAAAATGCAAAAGAATATCTTTGTTTTTCCAATCAGAATTAACTGAAAAAGCAGTTTCATACCAAAGTTCTTTCTCGGCACCTACAGATTTCATTACTCCGGAAAGGCTTGATTCAACAGCAAAAGGTACGAGGATTTTTCCATCATACGCTTTTGGCGCTGTTTGTCCTGCCGGCAGTATTGCATAATTCCATAAGCCATTTAGATTTTTCCATTGGCTCCTTTCCATTATTGGTCTGGGATATTCAGGAAGAGTGTGATTAGGATCCACCTGATCTGCCCATTTTGTTTTTATTTTGTCACCCTGAGGTTTCCATTGGGCGGCGGCTGATAAACTAGCTAATGCAAAAAGTAAGATTGTAAATTTGTTCTTCATTATGATGTTCTATTTTTTAGATTTTTTCAAAAGGTCTGCTATTGCTTTTTCAACGATAGGTTCCATAATCTTATATCCCGCTTCATTAGGATGAACTCCGTCATCACCCAATTCTTTTTTTAGTCCCAGCGAATCATTTACCATTGGTGTATAATAATCTACAAATGGAATAGTGTGCTCTTTAGCATATTTTTTCAGTAAAGCATTAAGCGCAACAACTTTCCGTCCTGGTTCCATTCCAGGTCTCCATGGAAAATCTGATGCTGGAAGTACTGAACAAATTATTACGTCAATGCCATTGGCTTTTGCCAGTTCGGCCATTGAAAAAATATTTCCAGCAGTTTCTTCAAGAGTCATCGGCCCAGTATTTTGAGCAATGTCGTTTAAACCAGCTAGTATAACAACTACTGATGCCTTACAATTTACAACATCCTGTCTAAATCGCAATAACATTTGCGGTGTTGTCTGTCCGCTTATACCTCGATCTATATAAGGTTTTCCCGCAAAAAATGAAGGATGTGTCCGCAGCCAGCCTTCTGTTATAGAATTGCCCATAAAAACAATTCTTTTTTCAGAAGCCATCGGAGCGGCTAATACAGCATTTTCTTTTTCATATCGTTTTAAATTGGCCCAATCCTGAGCATTAGAACAATTCATTACAAAAAGTGTTATAACCAAATAAAAAGTCAATGCTTTATTTTTCATTCTAATTTTTTAAAATTTATGACAGCATATAATTAATTGTATAAAACCTGCAGGCATTTCTGCCTGCAGGCATTAAACTAATCAAACCACTAATTAATCTAATAAATCCTCTTTATTAAGTTTTGCAGCTGCTTCTATCAGCATAACACCGCTTAACTGTGTTGTAAGATCGGTAGCTCCTGTAGGAAGGGCATTCCATTTAGGCCCACAAAACATTACAGGTCTTTTTATACCATCATTATAAAATGTCTGTGCATTAAACTCAAGAAATTTCACAAAACTTTCATGATCTGTAGAGTTTATAGTAGACTCTTCTATAAGTTCTGTAAAATAGCGTACAAAAATACCTTTGAATAATCCTCCATCACCCTGGCCTTCATCTTTCAGCAGACCTTCAGATACTAGTTTTGGGCTTGTCAGAGAAGTTTTGGCTGATTTTAAAGCATCATTTAAATAAGACTGATCTGCCGTAATTTGATACAGCCTTAATCCTGCTCCTATCCATGTTCCCATATTATAAGTAAACACCCAGTCTTTGTTTGTTGTAACTACACCGCTAGTTTCGGAAATATTATCCCATACCAGCCCTGTAGCAGGATCAACTAAGTTACTTTTCTGCCAAGCATAAATTTTTTTTGCCCACTCTAGATCATCAGCATTGTGACTGATTTCATAAAGACGTAAGGCAACTATCGCTGCAGGAGCATTTGACACTGCATTCTTTTGCTTAGGAGTATCCTGTTTCCAAGTTATACCTCCGCCAAAAACGTCATCACTCCAGCTTAATTTTATTCTTCCCCAAAGGTAATCGGCAACATCTTTGTATTCCTGATCATTGGTCGCTACAAACGCCCTAAGGCTAGAATTGGCTAACCAAATCATATCGTCATTAAAAACGTTGTTATACGTATTTCCGTTCTTCACTTTAATACCCTGAAGCAATGCTTTCATTTTTGACAAATAATTATCGTCATGAGTTCGCAAATAACCATCTACCAGCACGTCAAGCATGTGGGCGTTTGGCCAATAATTAAAATTGCTGTTGCCTGCATTATCCTGGACAAATGTTCCGTTTGAACCCAAATATCCATTATAGGTAGCAGTTTGTAAAGAATCCGCAGTTTTTGCCCATGTATATTCAAATTTTGTTCCCCCTCCAGTCGAAGGATCTATTAAGGGAACTGGATCATCATCACATGAAACAGCCGTTATGCCCAGCCCAACAACCATTGCCATAATTACACTTTGGCGTATCGAAATAAATCTTTTCATATTGTGTGTGTTTTTAAAGCTTCTCTTTAATTTATATTAACTAAAGAGAAGCCGTATTTATCTAAAGTACTGTAAAACTATGAGTGTAAGCGGTAGCAGTTGCACTGAAATCAACTACAGCATTTACATTCTTGTTATCAACGGCGCCATCAAACTTAAAGCTGTTTGCCCAGAAATCGTTAGTTACAGGAACCATATACCAGTATGCTGGAGACGTGTTAGCGTCTGGTCTGCTATTGTCTCCGTTTACGCTTCCAAACCATTCTTCAGCTCCTGTTCCAGCGTTGTCTACAGTAAATTTGAATTTGTAACGTTCATCTCTACCCCATGATTCTTGCTTGAATACAATAAGCTTGTTATCTGCTTTCCAGATTCCTTTTCCTGCATAAGTGTATTCAAAAAGATATTGTCCAAGAGGCGGAAACCACAATTCAATTTTTTTGATCTCAGTCATTTTAGCAGAACCATCGCTAAAGTCAATTCTTATTCTGTATACCTTATCAGTTCCAGCAAAAGTAGTAGCCCCATCTTCTTTTAACTTGCCATTATCAATATAATAAGTTTCTGGAGTGCCATTTTTTCTTGTAATGAATTTGTATTGACCTGCTTTAAGCTTGGTATAAATTTCATAAGTAGAAGCCCCTGTTTTTTTGAAAGGAACAGCATCTGCTACAGCATCACCGCCTTCAGAACCTGTACCTGTAACAAACAATTGATCTGGCGTAGGGAAACCTCCTGCTCTTTGTACCTGAATTACTCCAGAAACTGCAGATTTCACAACATTTAATCCTTTAGTAGAATACACTGTCCATTTTAACTTTCCAATGGCTTCTGTCTCAATTCCAGCCATTTCGGCTATCTTATTAAGCTGTGTAAAAGTTAAATTTAAAGCTGGCTGAAAACCTTTTCCATCAGATGGGATTGTAAACACTGGTTTAGAAAAATCTCCATTTTCAACATCAAAAAGTACGTCATAAAGCACCGCACCGTTATCTTCAGCTTTAGCTCCTTCCCATTCAAAAACGGCAGAACCGCCAGGAATAGCAAGGTTAAAAAATTTATCATTTGCAGGAGCATATAATGCATTTACAGCACTTACATTTGTATGGCTCATTGTGTCATCATCCTGGCATCCAACTGCCAATACTGAAAACATAAACAGGAATAATTTTATATATATATTTTTCATCTTTTTGTTTTTTAAAATTTATGTTCTAATACGATTACCATCCTGGATTTTGAGAAAGATTTGGATTAATCAAACGCTCATCTGCTGGTACTGGCCATAGATAGTGCTTTTCTGGGTCAAATGATCTCAAGTTTACTCTTAAATAACCATTGTCAATTGACGAAACACCAAATTTTGCACCATGAGTCCATCCGTTCAATACATCTTCGGCTATTTTCCATCTTCTGATATCAAATATTCTTAAACCTTCCATGCCTAATTCTGTACGGCGCTCATTTCTTATCACTTCACGAAGTCCAGCCTGAGACAATGAACTATCATAGTTTACAGCCGCAGGATCTACAAATCCGGCACGCTTTCTTAAAGCGCCTATGGTAGTATTCCATCTATTTGCATCTAGCTTACTTACTTCATTTTTAGCTTCTGCGTTCATCAAAAGGATATCAGCGTAACGAAAAAGAATAAGATTTAACCCTGACTGTAATGATGTTGTATGCTGAGGATCAAAATATTTACGAGTATAGTAACCTGTAGACGTAGCTGAAGACCCCGACACATATTGATCAGCAGAGGTGTTGTTTGGATCTGGTTTAATAGAAATAGTACGTGTAGTTCCATCTTCATTTTTCCATAAATATTGATCGTAAACTACAGTACCCGTAAGCCTTGGATCCCTATTTGTATAGGGTTTGCTTTCGTCATAGCCAGAGCCGGTTTCATTTATTTTTTTTCCGTTAAGCATCAAGTAGCTGTCTACCAGTTCCTGTGTTGGAGCCAAAGCATTTAATCTGGCACCAGCAGATATTGGAGCAATATCAAAGAACTCACCCCACATTTTAAATTGAGGGACATACTGCAGGCTCAAGATATCTTCGCTGTTATATTCATTTTCAGGAAGAAAAACACCTTCATAAGATGGAAATAGACTATATGGACCATAAGTTCCTGCTATTATTGCATCAGTTGTTGTAACCACTTCGGCCCAGCGGCTTTCATATAATAGCACTCTCGCTTTTAAAGCCATAGCGGCAGCTGAGGTAATTTTTCCTTTTTCTCCAGCAGGATAGGTTTTAGGCAAATCAGCCACAATACCATTAAGCTCATTGAGAATGAATTCAACCACTTCGGCATGCGAAGTACGGCTTATGGTTAAAGCTTCTGCTAACGAAGGATCTTTTGAAACAAGTGGAATATCTCCAAACCATGTTGTAAGCTGAAAGTGCTGAAATGCTCTTATAAAACGTGCTTCTGCTTTAATTCTTGCAATGATTTTTGGATCTGCACTTGGTATACGGTCAATATTTTCAAGCAGTAAATTGCAAGATTTTATTCCCGTATACCTATTTTTCCACTCATCTTTCAGCCTGCCCAATGATGCGTCATGTGTACCTGCTGCTAGTGATGCAGCACCTGCATTATCTCCCCTCCCATTATATGCGTTATCAGACAAAGCTTCATTATAAAAAAAGTAATTGCTGGTCTGCATCTGCGAATAAGCCTTATTAAGCATAATTTGTGCTTTATCTACGCTTGTCCAATAATTCGAATCGGTAAACTTGTTTTCTGGAGCCAAATCCAGATTCTCACAGCTTACTGTAACTAGCATGAGAAAGATGGGGATTAGCTTTAATTTTTGTACAAATATATTTTTCATGATCGATTTTTTTAAAAGGTGACATCTAAACCAAGTCCATAATAAACTGGTGTAGGATAGGCTCTACCACTATTTCCGCCTGAAGGCACCAAGCTATTATTAAACTCAGAAAGTTCTGGATCAACAAATTTAACTTTAGATAACGTCAGCAGGTTTTGCCCAGAAACAAACATTCTAAAGCTTTTAAGTCCAATCTCTTTTATTGCGTTTTGAGGAAGCGAGTATCCAATCTGTAAATTTTTAAGCCTTGCATAAGCGCCGTCATATAAATACATATCTGATCCTCTTCTAAAGTTATTGGCGTTTGACTGTGTCCCGTTATTAGCCAAACGCGGATATGCAGCGTCTGGGTTTTGTGGCGTCCAATAATCCAATTGGTGTGTGTACATTGTCATACCATAGTTGTAATGAAAAGGCTCAACGAGTTCACCTCTTATCATCATTGTTCTCTTGCCTACCCCTTGGATAAATATATTGACATCAAATCCTTTGTATGCAATATCATAAGTTACACCAAAAGTGTATCTTGGGAAAGGGTTGCCAAAAACAAATTTGTCATTATTATCAATCTTCCCATCTTTATTAAGGTCAACATAGCGGTTATCTCCTGGCTGAACAGTTAGTCCAACTGGCACTGCTGCACCTTGAATCTCTTCATAATTCTGGAAATATCCGTCTGTCTTGAAACCAACATAAGAGTTATAAGGTAATCCTTCACGACGCAGTACTTGTAATTCCTCAACTCCCAGAAGTTCTTCCTGACCATTATTGTAGTCAAGCACTTTGTTTTTAGAATCTCCTATATTTACTGAAAGATTGTGGTTAAATAATTTTCCAGCATGTCTGTAAGTAGCAGTAAGTTCCCAGCCTTTATTTTCCATTTTACCAGCATTGAAAACAGGAAGACTAGCGCCAAACACACCTGGTACCTGCGGCGGAATTAGAATATCTGATGTTACTTTATCAAAGAACTCAAACGATAATCCTAATGCACCATTAAAGAAATCTGCTTCAATTCCTGCGTTAAAAGTAGCGGCATTTTCCCATTGAATATCTGGGTTTGCGAAGCTGAAATCTGTACCGCTGACAACTGAATTATCAAATCCATAAACACCTGGAGAAGCACCATATGTAGTTTGATACTGATAGTTACCCACATTCTGGTTTCCAACAATACCATAGGATGCCTTAAATTTAAGATTTCCAACAGAATTCCTATATCCTTCCATAAAGTTTTCTTTAGTAAGGGCATAACCTACTGCAACTGAAGGGAAGAAACCCCATCGATTCTCTTCGGCGAATTTTGATGACCCATCATATCTGAAAGCAAATTCCGTAAAATATTTACTGTCATAATCATAAGAAGCACGCCCGATTAATGAGTTAAGGCTGTTCTCACCCGATTTCTCGTTAGAATTATAGGTTTTAGGATCTATTATAGTCTCGGTGATTGGTGTTCCCAGATCTGGATCCGTAAATTTTTTGTAGACACCTACTCCCCTTTCTTTGAAATTTTCACCTGTCCCTCCAATCATAGCACTTACATTATGATTGCCAAACGATTTATTAAACTCCAGCATTAACTGCGAATTCAGCTCAACAATTTTTTTATCTTCATCTTCTGTATTGGCATCTGCACCAGAAACTCCTTTAGGGAAATAATGTACAGCTTTAACTCTTTTGTACATGGTATTAGACCATACACGTCCACCAACAACTCCTCTTAGCTTTAAATAATTGGTAAGTTTCAATTCAGCATTTAACGATCCGAAAATATCATCATTATCATATTTTCTGAAACCACCCTGCTCTAAGATACCCAAAGAGTTGAATTCCTGAAGAATATCATTAGTAAGATAATTACCGTTTTCATCTTTTTGCTCATAATATAATGGCACCCTGAAGGCATCAACCATCAATGTACCTGTACTGCCTGCATGATCTCTAATTTTTTGCTTAGAATAAGCTAGTATAGAAGTCAGCTTGAAATTACCAAATTCATTGGTAAGATTAATTCTGTAATTGAATCGCTCCATTCCTTTCTCTGGACCAACAAAAACACTCTCATTATTCAAGTATCCTAAAGATACCAGATACGTAGAATTTTCATTTCCGCCAGTAGCAGATAAATTATAATTTTGCTGAAGAGCAGGTTTTACTATTTCTTTAGCGAACCATTTTGTGTCGCCTTTTTCCTTCATTTCGGCAATCTGCGCAGCAGTAAATACGGCGCTAGTTTCTCCTGAGTTGTAGGCTGCTTCGTTTCTGAGCATTGCATTCTCATAGCCATGCACTGGCTTAGTGAAAAATTTAGGAGTATTATATCCTATAAGACTGCTAAACTGTAAAGTCATAGGGGATGACTTGTTACCTTTTTTGGTGGTAATAAGAATTACACCACTACTTGCTCTTGAACCGTAGATAGCCGCACTACCAGCATCTTTCAATACAGACACACTCTCAATATCAGCTGGATTAAGTGCATTAATATCTCCGCCTGTTATACCATCGATAACTATCAGCGGGTTACTATTACCTAAAGTACTTACCCCTCTGATGTTAATATTAACACCAGCACCCGGCTCAGAATTAGTCTGCTGAATAGTTAAACTAGGAGCTTTTCCCTGGAGAGCCGCAGTTGCATTAACGCTAGGCCTGTCCTTGAAGGCACCGCTGCCAATTTTATCTACAGCACTAATAAGTTTTGCTTTTTTCTGAGTTCCGTATCCTATAACAACAATCTCGTTCAAGTCTGTGGCTAAATCTTTCATTACAATAGTTGGATTCAAACCATCGCTGGCTCTCTTCTCAATCGTTTGCATTCCAACAAAAGAGTAAACAATTACTGATTGAGAACTAACTACAGATAAAGAAAAATTTCCGTCGAAGTCTGTTTGAACAGCATTAGTCGTCCCTTTTTCAGAAACAGTAACTCCTGGAACAGAAAGCCCTGTTTTATCGATCACTTTTCCTTTTATAGTAGTCTTTTGAGCAGAACTGGGATTGTTTTGTGCAATACTACTGCTAATACTAAAAAACAGCAACAATAAAATAATTAGCCCAGTATTATTAAAATTATGGCCTAACGATTTTATTCTACTTCTCCGAGGAGGCACAATTTTTAAGTTAATTTTTGTTTTCATTTTGGGTTTTTTTCATTTTGGTTTATTATTAATTGAAATTATGTTAGTCGACAGTACAAACATACTAAAACGTTTTAGTAAAAAAAAATAAAATTATATATCTTGAAAATTTTTATAGAAATTTATACATAAAAACTTTTTTAACATTAATTTAATAATAAATTGATAAAAAAAACGCAAAATGAAAGTAATTATTCAATCATCAGTACTTTTGAGAAAGAGGCAAAAATGATATACTTATAGGAAAACTTCTTTTTTTTTTATTAAGAAATAAAATATTTGTCATTATCAAAAATTGCAATCTTATTCTAATCTTTAATTTTTGAAACAAATTAAACTTTTGGTCAAAATAGAAATTAGAGAAGCTGATGCATTAATAAACTATATGATAATGATATTGTGATTTTTAGCAAAAAATCACGTAACTTGACTGGCTTATTTTTATTACTCAAACACACCAAAAACCAAAGAAAGACTAACAGCGTCATAAGAACGTTAGTCTTTCTGGCTTGTTCAAGTTATCGGGCAGCTTATTTTTGGATCTTTGACTTAAAGACCTATCCAAAAACCAACTATGAAAAGCTATTTTAAAGCAATCGTAATTCCATCAGTAAGCGTACCAGAACCTGTATACGTTTTACCGTTAAGTAATACAGTCACATTTATTTTTTTTACTTCTTCATTGATATTTCTTTTACCTTCTGCATTTGAAACTTTTATTACAACAGTATCATTATTTTTTACAGCATTAAATGTTAACATAGCGTAATCCCCTTTCTCGAATCCGAATCCATCCCCAGAATCAATATATAATTTTCCATTCGCAATACCATCTGCATCTAGACAAACAAAAAGACTCAATGGATCAAAGGAATTTTCTCCAGCATTCTGAATAACTTTACCAGCGGGGATAATACTTCCGCCCTTGATACTTAATTTTGCCTGATACTTATCCGTTTTTTCACCTTCTATAAGGTTTAGCTCTTCCCAAATACCCGCTGGAAGTGCAGGCTCTTTAGCAAATGCAGGTACTACTAAAAGGTTTTCTCCTAACAAAAAAACCTGATCTTCAGCTCTTAGTAACGGGTCTTTAGTGTCCGCAAAAAATACTGGACTCATTACCGGCATACCATTTTTTGAAGACTCATAAAACAGGGTGTATAAATAAGGCAGCAAACGATAGCGTCTTTCTAAAGCAATACGCGATGTTTTTTCGATCTCTTCTCCATAAGCCCATGGCTCTTTATTATTTGTCCCAGCACATGCATGTCCGCGTGCAAAAGGCATAAATGCTCCAAAACCAAGCCAGTTTGCCCATAAATCGCCATTTGTATCTCCAAGAAAACCTCCAATATCAGGTCCATTAAAAGGCTGGCCTGACAATCCTAATGTAAGAGACATCGGCACAGATAATTTCATATGTTCCACACTGGCGTAATTATCACCTGTCCAAGTCGCCGCATAACGCTGTCCTCCCAATAAATTAGAACGCGTCAAAAGAAACGGACGCTTAGCAGGATTGGCTTTCAATATACCTTCGAATGATGCTTCAACCATCAATCTGCCATATGCATTATGATATAATAAGTGAGAACCTTGTGGCAAATTACCGCCTCCTTTATGAGGTGTATCGTATGGCATTGTACCAAGGCGTTTATCTTCTGGAAAATCATTATCATTAACGGCAGGCTCATTCATGTCATTCCACACACCATCTATTCCTGTACTTAAAAAATCTTTATACAGTCCGCCCCACCACTTTCTTGCTGAAGGATTGGTAAAGTCTGGAAAAGCGCAATCACCCGGCCATACTTTGCCGTGATACTCTTCTCCATTGTTTTTCTTAACCCAAACATCATTTTTTGTTCCTGTGTTATAAACCGAATATTGTTTATCTACTTTTACACCTGGATCAATCATATAAACAGCCTTAAATCCTTTTTTATGCAAATTGTCGTTTAAGACTTTAGGATTTTTAAATCGGATACTGTCAAATGTAAATACTCGGTATCCCTGCATATAGTCGATATCCATCCAGATAACGTCACAAGGAATTTTCTTTTCTCTAAAAGTATCAGCGATTTCCATAACTCGTTTTTCACTGTCATAAGAAAATCGGCATTGGTGATATCCTAATGCCCAGCGGGGAGGCAGCTTGATAGTGCCTGTTAATTCTGAAAGACCTTTTATTACTTCCTGAGGCGATTTTCTATCAATGATATAAACTTTGAACAGACTGCCTTCAGAATTATAAATAATCTGGTTAGAGTTTGTAATCAATTCAGCCTTCCAAGTACTGTCGAAGATAATTCCAAAAGCAGAACCATCGGGACGAACACCCATAACCCATGGATGTGTCTGGTACAGTCTTTTTCCGCCTTCTACACTGTATGCACCAGTATCTGTATTCCATAATTTTATAGACTTACCGTTACGTAAAAGAGGACCTGTAACTTCTCCTCCTCCATATAAGCTTATATTTCCTTCCAAATTTAAAACAGCACCTGCATTATTGTTTTTTAATGTAAACTTGGGAGTCAAAGTCCAATCAGATGGTATCTTACCTTTAGAGTTTGGGGGAGAGACTAGTATTAATGATGGGGTTTTATTTTTATCAAACCCTTTAGGTACAAATTCTACTATTCTATTGCCCACCAATGACGTTTTGAGCAATGGAATTTCCTGAGCTGCAGATCCAGTAATACATACTGAAATAAAAAAGATCGAAAATATGTTTTTTAGATTCATGATGGAAACTTAAATGTTATTAAACTTTTACGAATGTAAATAATACACTAAAACGATTTAGTAAATTAAATATAATCCGTTTGATTCTATAAAAATTTATAAATCAATGAGCATTAATTTACCTTTAGATAAAAAAATGCTCATGAAAAAAATCAGTGCTTGTTCGAAAATTTATAAATAGAAACAGTGTGATAAACTGATTTTGGCTCTAATGTTATTGATGGAAAATCAGGCTGATTTGGTGCATCAGGAAAATGCTGCGTTTCTAGGGCAAAGGCTGTTCTGTAACTGTCTTTTGCACCCGATTTAAACGTGTTTTTTCCCTGCATAAAATTGCCACTGTAAAACTGAAAACCTGGTTCTTCTGTAAAAACCTCCATTACAACACCTGATAAATCACCAGTTATTGACCCTGCATTAATCATACTATTTCCTTTAGAGTGCTTTAATACAAAATTGTGATCGTATCCGCCTCCATTCTCCAATTGAACATTATTTGAATTAATTCGTTCGCCGATGGTATGAGGAGATGTAAAATCGAATGGTGTGCCAATAACAGTTTCAATTTTTCCAGTTGGAATTAAACCTTTATCAACAGGCGTATATTCCTTAGCATTGAATTGTACAATATGATTTAAGATACTTCCATTTCCTTCTCCATTTAAATTAAAGAAAGCATGATTGGTTAAATTTACAACTGTTGTTTTATCAGTTGTGGCTTCATATTCCATTCTTACTTCATTATCCGCCGTTACGCTATAAGTAACTTTTACTTTCAAGTTTCCAGGAAATCCCATTTCGCCATCTGGAGAAGTATAAGTAAAGACTAATGTTTGATCATTTATTTTTTCAGCATCCCAAACAACAGCTTGATATCCTTTTGTTCCCCCATGCAAAGCATTTTCTCCGTTATTAACCGGAACACTATACTCTTTCCCTTTTAAAGTAAATTTTCCTTTAGCAATTCGATTACCCACACGCCCGATAGTTGCTCCAAAATAAGGTTCAGTTGAGCTTTGATAGTCTTTAATACTTTTAAAACCCACCACCACATCTATAAATTCGCCGTCTTTATTTTTAACCAATAAACTAACCAAACGCCCCCCGTAATTGGTAAAAGCAGCCTGAATAGCTGCATTCTTTATCCAATAGAGATTTACTTTTTTTCCTTCAATTTCTTCTGCAAAATTACTTGAATCAAGAACTATTGTTTGTTTATTTATATTTTCGCTTAGCGATTTATTTGATTCTTGAGTACCAGCCTGTTCTTTTTTCTGACAGGAAGTCTGAAGCAGCAATCCAAAAAAAAGAATGGCCGCTAATTGTGCGTTTTTCATTTTTTATATGTTTAAAATTTCAATTATTTGATAGCAGGAATAGCTACAGGAATTCCTTCGGATATTGCATCGCCAATAACCGGGTTTCCTTTTTTATCCCATTTTATCTGCTGCATTCTAGGTGATCTTTTTACTCCGCATCCATCTCCAGGATTTGAATTTGCGTGGTATAAAATCCAATCTTCTTTTCCGTTTGGCGATTTAAAAAATGAATTATGTCCAGGAGCATACACTTTTGTTTTATCTGATTGCTGCAAAATTGGCGCATCAGATTTTACCCAAGCCAAAGGATCCAATAAATTATCTTTTCCTATAAATGTGAGTAATCCTAAGCTGTAATTATCCGTCCAGCAGCCACTTGCCGAAAAAACAATAAACGCTTTGTTTTTATGCGACAGAAATTGCGGTCCTTCATTTACATTTACCTGCGCTGGATTTATATCATCGTGCAATGCGCCATGCAGTTCCCAAGGATTTGTTGGTTTTGAAATCCTAACTCTGTCTCCGTCAATCTGAGTAGGGCTTTTCATTTTGGCAATATAAATATCCTGCTGTCCATTAGTATCGCCTTCCCAACCGGACCAAATCATATACAATTGTTTTTTATACAAAAAAACATTACCATCAATTGCCCATTTATCTGTTTGTGAGGCAATTTTCCCTTTAAAAATCCATTCGCCTTCCATTGGATTTTCAGAATTATTTTCTAAAACATACATTCTGTGTGTGTTATTCGATCCATTGTCTGCCGCAAAGTATGCATACCATTTACCATTTATAAAATGAAATTCGGGTGCCCAGATATCAGCAGAATAATCGGTATTCATTGGAGCGGTCCAAATGATTTTCTTTTCAGCATTTTTTAAATCTGCCAAATTTTTAGTTTTCCAGAGAACCAGCTTGTCCTGCATAGTATGGGTATAATAATAATATCCATTATGGTAAGTGCTGTAAGGGTCGGCACCATAATCCAGAATAGGATTAGTAAATGTCTGCTGTGCCGATATTGTATTGCTTCCGATACAAAATAGAATCAGTAATAGTGTTTGTTTCAGTATGGAATTATTCTTCATTATATTTAAATATTTATTTTTATTTTTTGCAGTCAATTTGCGGACATATTCATTCCATAATCTAATTAGTCATTTCTTCTTAATCCGTCCTTTAAAGCACTGACTTTAAAAAAGTAAAAAGATTATTTTGTTTTATTTTTTAATGCTTTGCAGATAATTAAAAATCAAATTACCGGGACAGAACATCCCGATAATTTGGCCAACACATGAATAACTAACCACAGTTATTATGAAAAAAATCAGTTTTTATTGCATTATTATTTCGCCATTATTTAGTATTTACTTCAGATGTGATTTTTTTTATAAAATCAGTTTCTGCTTTTTTATAAGGAGTCCCATCTGAATTAAATACTTCATGAAACCATACAGGCGGTGCAGAAGTATATTTTTTTGTCCAGCTGTCCCAAGGGAATTTTGTTTGAGTTTTCCCGTCTACTAATCCCCAATTGATCATAGCAATTTTGTTTTCTTTGGCAATTGGTAAAAACCCTTCAAAAGTGCTGCCGTTCGGCCTGGCCATGTATTCTGTGCATAATAATGGTTTCCCGTAACGTTTTAATTCATTTATTCGGTTGGTAAAATCAGCAGGCTTATCATAACAGTGAAAAGAAATAACATCTGATTGTTCCAGCTGTAATCTAAAAATAGCTTTCATTCCTTTTTCAGACCAGTCACCCGCCCAGACTCCTGATGTTAAAGGCTGTGAAGGATTGCTTGAGCGAGCCCATTCGAAAGCTTTTTCTAAGAGCTTGTAAACTAGTTCTTCTTTATCTTTAGTTTCCACTTTTACATAAGCAGGACTGTTCATGTTGTCTGGCTCATTCCAAACATCCCAGCCTAAAATCCTATTGTCATTTTTAAAGTGAGCTACCGTTTCTTTAATGTATTTTTCTAAACGCGGCGTCTGTGTTTGGTCCAAAAGTGCTTTTTGTCCCGGTGACTGAACCCAGCCCGAATTGTGAACAAATGGCTGAGGAGCTCTTTGTTTTCCAGCTGCAGGAAACGGATCCCAACAAGAATCGAATAAAACGAATAATGTTTTAATATGGTGTTTATCTGCAATGGTCAAATATTCATCCATTCTTTTATAAAACCCTTCGGCATCATCTTTATGCAGTAAATCATGAAGGTACACGCGCATTACGTTCATTCCTATGCTTTCTGCCCAGCCTAATTCCTGATCGATTTTTTTCGGATCAAAAGTATCTGCCTGCCACATTTCTAATTGGTTAATGGCATTACCAGGTGTGAAATTGGCTCCAACTAACCATGGCTGTTCTGCATACCATGCGTTAGCCTGCTCTTTGGTCCAGATTGTTCTTTCGGCAGTAGCAGCTTCTGTTGGGGTTTGCTCCGTTTTCAGTTCATTTTTGCTTTTGTTGCAGCTAATTGTCAGCATAGAAAATAAAGCAACAGCTATTAATTTATTTTTCATTATAAAATATATTTGAGGGTTAAACCGCAGGAATCAATGCTAATTCCCGCAGTTATTGTATTTAATACAGATCGTTTTTTGAATTATCTCTTTTATTAATTAATATTTTTCGTAACCGATAACTTTTAGGAACCATTGTACTTTTTCGCTGTCAAGCTTTTGTTTTTTCAAAATTTCCGGAAGCTCATTATAGTTTTTATTAAACTCGTTAACCAATTCATTGACATTCTTAGGATAATATAGTATAGCTTCATTAATGCTTCCCATTTTACCTAATTCATCAATCAGCACAATTCCTGGATCTTTATACTTCAATTGTTCTATTGCTTTGGCTATTCTTCTGCTCTTACCTGCAATACCATTTGTTAAGTCTGCAGCCCCAGCAGGATATGTTACGACAATATTTTTAGCTTCATTACAGGAAAGTTTTCCAAGCTGTGCCAAAACTGCAAATTCATCTTCCAGATATTTAAAGGATAATGATTTTCCATTTAGAGTTACTGATTCCGGCATTACAGAAGACATTAATTTTATACTGTAACCTCTTGAATCAGGCATGTCCTGGTATTTTCCTTTTCTGGCATCAATGCTGATTTGAAGTTCATTTCCTTTTCGAAGAGACTTTAATTCGGTTACGGCAAAATCTTTTTCATAGCTTTTATCATTTCCGTTATCTTCATAAATAGAGGATGAACCTTCTCTTCCTGGGAAAACTGTAACAATATAATCTTCATTATTACCATTAAGATTCATTACAGTATCTGAGTACAGAGGAAGTATTGCCCCCGCTTTAACATACATCCCAAATTCATCAAGTGCAAAATTTCTTTTTATCACTTTCCCTCCTTTTAAGAGGGTTCCAGTATGCCAGTCATACCAGTCTCCCTCAGGAAGCCACACATCTATTTCGGCAAAACCATTTTCAGATTGTTTAGTAACAGGCGCAACTAAAATATCTTTTCCAAACATGTATTCATTTTTGAAATCGTATGCTTCTTTGCTTTGAGGATAATCGTAGTATAAAGGATAACATAAGCTGATGCCTTTGTCATAAGCATTACGTGCCATTGTATAAATGTAAGGAGCCATCTCATAGCGCTGTTTAATCGTATTCTTGATTATGGTAAATACTTCCTGATTAAAAACCCAAGGCTCTTTGTTCTTATCAGCACTTTTGCCTGTATGGGTACGCATAATAGGACTTAATGCGCCAAACTGCAGCCAGCGCAGATACATTTCTGTTTCAAAATGCCCGCCAGTGTGCCCGCCAATATCATGACTCCAATATCCGTATAAAACATTTGAAGCTTGAGAGTTAAAAAATGGCTGATAGTCTAAAGATTTCCAAGTCATGTGAGTATCTCCCGAAAAACCAATCTGATAACGGTGATTTCCCAGTCCGCCCCAGCGATGATAAAGCATTGGTCTTGCCGTACTATTGCGTTCTTTATCGCTGAAGAATAAATAATTAATCCACCATGTATTACTTAACTTATCTACATTTTTATCGAATGGGTGCTGCTGCCAATCCAGCCACCAGAAATCCACTCCTTGTTTTTCCATCGGGCGGAGTATATTCTCAAAAAAAGCAGTCATGAATTTTTTATCTGAACCTATCCACGGAATATTTTTGGTGGTCGAAGGATTTAATTCTAAATCTTTCCTCATGCCACTGAAACCCTCCTCATAAGAAGAAACTCCATCAGCAGGATGCAGGTTCAGGGTTACTTTCAAATTATTTTCATGCAGGTATTCTAAAAATTTGGGCGGATCAGGAAATAAATTTTTATTCCAAGTCCAGCCGGTCCAGCCACCTCTTCCCTCATCAGTATAATGCCAATCCATATCCACAACTAAAACATCCAATGGAATTCCATACTTGTGAAAATTATCTATCAATGATCGAAATTCCCCATCAGAATAAGACCAATATCTAGACCACCAATTCCCAAAGGCATAACGGGGAGGCAAAGGCATTTTTCCTGCGAAGATTGTAAAATCTTTTAGAGCCGTTTTGTAATCTTCTCCATAAGCCATAAAATACCAATCTTGGCCTTCTTTATTTTTTCTTTGTGTCACCCAAGCCCAATTACTGTCATCAAAAAGAAAATTATTAGAATCATCAATAAAAGACCATCCGTCCTTTGAAAGAAGTCCGTCTTCTAATTTACGTTTTTCACCGCTTTTAGCTTCTGCAACGCTTCCTCTTTGAGTATCTCCATCCATCTCGTCCAAGGTTCGCAGCGTTCCTCCAAGATTATGCTGCTGTTTAGTTCCTGGAACCCATTGAAAAGGTTTAGTCCCTTTTACATCCGTAATCTGAATATTCTTTGCAGTAAATTCACCGCTGTTTTTTTTGTATTTCAACTTCATTTTTGAAGTTTCAATTTCAATCCAATTTCCTTTTTTCAGTTTGTATTTGACCGCTGGATATTTTCTTTCGGAAGCAAGAAACGAAGGATTATCTACAAAATTACCCGAAGGCTGGTATTCCATACGTATTGCTCCATCAGTGATTACTGTAAAACGTACATTGTTATCACTATAAACGATATTGGGCTGTACTGCCTGAGCAAAACTTGCTGAAGAAAAAATAACAGAAAAAATTATATATATAATTTTTAAAATTCTGGTGTTCATATTCAATTGATTTAATAAAATTTAATGTGTAATATTTCAAAGGTGATTTTATTGCTTTCTAAAATTCTATTAAAAATTCCCTTTTACTTTTTTCATATTATTTCTAAAAACATACTCTTCACACATAAAAAATAGTAACTCAAAACAGATTAAATTCAATATTATCATTTCTTATGGGCATTGTATTGATCTTTAAGGGTTAAAAAACTGTGCTTTTAACCCTTAAAAATCCTTTATTTATAAATTTCAAAACTTTTAAAAATAGATTAACAGGA
Organism: Flavobacterium aquicola; assembly: GCF_003385115.1. Classification (GTDB taxonomy): domain Bacteria; phylum Bacteroidota; class Bacteroidia; order Flavobacteriales; family Flavobacteriaceae; genus Flavobacterium; species Flavobacterium aquicola. The sequence continues at coordinate 49,038 of NZ_QUNI01000012.1, read as the reverse complement.
TCTACTTTAATTCAAATTTGATTGTTGGGCTCTCTAAATTTTCAATATTTACAGTTAGTTTATAATTTCCTTTTGTATCATCAGTAATAACCCATTTTTGATCTGGATTTCCTCCTTTTATTAATTTACAAGTGGTTTTGGATAAATCTTTTTCACCATCTGCAACAGGCATAAAAAAGTCGGCACTCCAATTGCCAATGCTAACAGGAATCTTAAACTGACCAGGTGTTAATGCCCCTTCCCACGTAAATTCAAACTCGTTATCCGGATTTACAATCATAGGCACGGGATTGTTAATATCCCATCCTGCCGGCGTGGCATCACCTACTAAGTATAAATGTTTGTAAACCGGAAGATTGTATATCTCTATGTCTTTCGTCTCTTCCTGGCATGAGGAGAATACTATCCCTATCAATAATACTATAATTGTATATTTAAATTTTTTCATCTTATTTTCTTTACTATTAATTAAACCGTGCATATTATTTGATTAATAACCTGGGTTTTGTTTCAATTGCGGCGATGCATTTAATATTTGGGAACCAATAGGGTACAATTTGGTATGGTCTGATCCGTCGGCTTCCTTATCCCACCAAACACCAGTTGTAAATTTGTTAAACCTGATAAGATCTGTTCTTCTTCTTCCTTCACCAAGGAACTCTCTTCCCCATTCATCCAGCAGTTCTTTCTCAGTTAATTCACCATTATAAAGACTAGGAGATCCTGATGGATAATATCTTTTTCTGACAGTATTAATAAGCTGTTCTGCACCGCTAATATCTCCAGCTCTAAATTTACATTCGGCCACACTATAGTAAATTTCTGCTAAACGTATTTCAGCATAATCAGATTCCATTTTATGATCATCAGTTGTTTTATAAAAAGGATACTTCAAGTAGTATACACCAGAATTTTGGTCAGCATGAAGCATACTAGACTCTTTATCTGCCGGATACTGCCCTGGCCCTAATGTACCAAACCAGCCAACTGCATCACGGATGTAAAGATCTTTACCTTTATCAGACTGAACTCTTTTGCCATCTCCATAATCAAGATATCCATACAAGAACATACCTTTTCTTTTGTTATCTCCAAGGTTTTTATATAAACCTAAACGTACATCATCTGCATAATTTTGAAACTTAACAAAGGGCTGACCTAACCCAGATGGGAAGTTGTATAAATTATTATCTACATCACGCCCTGGCTGCATGGAAAATCTTGGATTTGCAGTGCCTTTATCATCAAATTCTAAATATTGAGGAGCATTATAAGGCATTGTCCACCAGTACATGCCACCTTCATAATGCCAGTGTGTTCTTCCAAATGAGCTTGGAAAAGCAAATAAAGTTTCACTGCTTAAGTCGTTATTCCAATCGAATGGCGCATCCCATCTGCCTTCTATTGCATAAGATGCATATTTGCCGTTAATAATATCGTTACCAATGGCAGCACATTTATCATAATATTTATTACCTGTATATGTTTCTCCATTAAGATAAAGACGGCATAATAATGCCGCAGCTCCAGCTTTTGTCCATCTATTTACAGTTATAGAAGGGTTCCCTTTTACACCTAAATTAGGCATTGCTTCTAAAAGTTCTTTTTCTATAAAAGCAAAAACTTCTGCAGGACTGGACTGTGGAGGATTGATTGGTGCTCCTTTAAATTTAGTTACTATGGGTACATTACCATATAAATCTAAAGCCTTGATATAATACCAAGCCCTCATAACTCTAAGCTCTGCAATAAAAAGGTTTAATTCACTAGCGGTAAGTCCAAAGCGTGCCGGGTCGAGTGTTTCAAAATCTTCTATGGAATTATTGGCTAGACCAATACCCACAAATAATGCTTCCCATCCCTCATTCAAAAACCCTTCAGTTGGTGTCCATGTATGCTTGTGCATTCTTAAATAAGTCCCGCCATCTGCCCAATGACCTTCTCTATTGGGAGTCATTAATTGGTCTGCAGATAATTCCTGCATCTGATAAACTGAACTCTGAATACTCCAATAGCCATGTTCGTAAGTTCTCAAAAAGGAACGTATAATATCTTCTTTGGTTTGGTAGAAGTTTTCAGAAACAATTTTATCATAAGGCACCTCATCCAAATTAGTACAACTGAAGAGTGTAAAGCCTAATAAGAATACACCAGGCACATACAGCTTTAATTTTTTTATAACTTTCATAGTGATGGATTTTTAAAATTAAAAGTTTAAGTTAATACCTAGTAAATAGGTTGTCGCTGATGGGTAGTATGATTTTGAACCGTTTATCCCGGGAGTTAATCCATTTACTGGGTATATTGTGGGATCCCCGCCTGAAAAACTGGTAAACGTAGCCAGGTTATTTCCTGTAGCAAAAAGTCGTAAAGAATCAAAGTAACCAGACTTAGTTTTTAGCGTGTAACCAATGGTTACAACATCTAGTTTTACATAGTCACCCTTTTCTAAGAAGTAATCAGTTAGAACTTTATCTCCTTTTATCAGCTTATTTTTACCATATGCTGATGCCAGGACATTTTCATTCTCTGGAGAAGAATCAAGACCATAATAAAAATCGTGAATGTTGAAAATATCGTATTCGAAAGCTCCTCTAAGGAAAACTGTTAAGTCCCAGTTTTTGTATGTTACTTTTTGATTTAAACTTGCAAAGTATTTTGGTGCTCCATTGCCTACAAAGCGTTTATCGTCTTCTGTAGCCTCATTTTGATGAATAACTTTGTTATCCTTATCCAGAACTAACATATTACCAAATTGGTCTACACCAGCAAATTTCCACATATAGAATTCACCGATTCTTCTGCCTTCCTGCAATCTTTGAGCAGGACCTGGAGTTCCTGGTGAAGGTAAATACACTAAATCAGAATAAGACTGACCTTCGAAAAGTTCATTAGAAAAAGACAGGAATTTATTATTATTGCTTGAACCAACAAATGTTACGTTGTAATTAAGATTATTATTACGTATTACATCATAACTTAAATCAAGTTCAAAACCTTCATTTCGCATCGATCCAACGTTAACGAACGTAGTTGAGAATACATTTGGCGGTACTGGTGATCTGTAATCTCCAAGTATATCTTCCTGTTTTCTATTATAATAATTTAAACTTCCTGTTATTCGATTATCATAAAAACCAAAATCAAGACCAACATTAATATTTTTACTTACTTCCCATTTCAAGTTAGCATTTGGATTATTTCCTGGTCCCCATACTGTGTAGTATTTACCATCATACAAATATTGTCCAAAACCGCCATATATAGCCAGCGATTTGTAATTATCAAAAGCCTGATTACCTGTTTCACCATAATCTGCTCTTAATTTTAAATCGTCTATCCATGAAACATCTTTAAGAAACGATTCTTTATTTAAACGCCATCCAACAGATAAACCTGGAAAATTTCCCCATTTATTATTTTCTCCAAATTTTGAAGACCCTTCATGACGCAAACTTGCAGATAAAAGGTATTTGTCGTCAAAAGAATAATTTGCTCTTCCGAAAAAAGCAATTAATCTTGAGTCCTGCTTATTTGAACCAAAACCTGTTCTGCCTTCTTCCTCCGACTGAAAAGTTCCATCCCCAAGATTGTTATAAGTTAATGCATCCGAAGTAAAATCTTTGTTATCTGCAGACAATCCAGACTTAACGTTGTATTGATACGTATATCCTCCTACTACTTTGACAGAATGTCTGCCAAACTTATTATTATAATTTACCAGCCAGTCAGCATTTTGCTGTGTATTGACATTATAAGCTCTGTTAGCTTCTCCTTTATAACCACTTCGTATTGCTAAATTTGATATAGAGGGACGGAAATAATAACTAAAATCATCTGTAGTATTTTGTGCTATTGTTACTTGTGTACTCAATTTATCAGATAAATTAAGTTTGAATGTACTATTCATCTCCAAGTACTTTTCTTCAGATCCGCTAAGGTCTAATTTCAATAACTCTACAGGGTTAAAGTTCCCTTCGCTTCCTGGCGGTATATCTGTATAACCTCCTGGAGTACTTGCGTCATAAACGGGATAAGTTGGATTTAGAAGCAGTGCTTTAGTAATAGCATTAGTATCAGCGTTATCACGTTTTATAAAACGAGGCGCAAAATTTACAGTCACAGAATACTTATCATTTTTTCCAGTATGAGTCAGAGCAATTCTTCCGCCATACTCCTTTCTAGCAGATCTAATATCTAAACCTTCAGCATCTCTAAAGTCTAATGAAGCTCTATAAGTCATAAAATCACTTCCCCCGCTTAGAGACAGAGAATGATTTTTAACAATACCAACATCTCTCAATACTTCTTTCTGCCAATCGGTTTTTGCTCCATAATCAATACCTCTTCCATTTTCGATAAATTGTTCAGCTGACAGCGATTTTAACTGATTTGTTGGTACACTGAAAGACGTGTACGCATTATAATTTGCTTGGGCAACTCCTTTTTTACCAGTTTTTGTGGTGATTATTATTACGCCATTGCTTCCCTGTGTCCCATACATTGCCGATGCAGAACCATCTTTTAGTACGTCAAATGATTTGATATCATTTCTATTGATATTATAAAGATTTCCGCCAATAACACCATCAACGACAATTAGAGGTCCTGTTCCAGCTGCTCGGGAAGTTACACCTCGAAGCTGAATTGAAGGGCCTGCATTAGGATCTGTTCCTCCTGTATTAGTAATCGATAAACCAGCGACTTTGCCCGTAAGTGATTCTATTGCATTTGTCGGGCCATTTTCTATTAAATCTTCACCAGAAATGTGAGTAACTGCACTAGTTACCTCTCTTTTATCTAAGGTTCCGTAACCTATTACCACAACTTCATTTAATGTAGAAATATCTTCCTGCAGCACTATAGTCAGTGATGTATTGCTTGATAATTTAATTTCTTTGTTTCCGAAACCAATAAAATTACAGCTCAGCGTCTCTCCCACATTAGCCTTAATACTGAATTTTCCATCGAAATCTGTAATCGCATTATTACTAGTTCCCTTTATAACTAGATTAGCACCTGGTACAGGAACCAGTTTTGAATCTGTTACAATACCTGTGTATGTTTTAATTTGCTGTGCTGCCAGATTTGCACTCGACAGCAGTAAAATTAAAAAAAGACATACCGTTTCAAAAACTCCGCCTTTGGTTAAAGTGATTTTCATAAATAATTTTTTTTTGGTTAAAGTGTAATAATTATGGTGTATTGTGTCAATTTTAATTACTCTATATTTTATCCCGAAATAATTACTATTGATAGCATTTATCATAAAAAAATAACTTTAGGGATTTCATTTTGTATTCGTCAAAATATAAGTAATATTGCAATCGGCCTTTAGACGTTTATTTTAAAGCCTATTGAAATATTTTGGCTATTTTTTATTAATACTATAATTTATATGCCCAAAAAATATCAATTTAATTTTTGACCAAAATAGGATATTGACAACGTAATTTTAATCCCATTTTGTTTCACAATTGTGTTTAAATGATTCAAATCACCTGTAAAAACCCTGCAGAAATGTGATATGAACCAAAATGAATGCCTATGACACGATTAGAGAAGTATTTTTATAAAAAATTAATAAAAACATTAAAATGCAAAATATTTTAAAAATAGGAACATTCGTTTGTCTTTTGTTTTTATCCGCTGCTACTTATAGTCAGGAATATTATTTTAAACATTATAAGGTAGAAAATGGGATGTCAAACAATTCTGTTTTGGCATCAATTCAAGACAAAGATGGTTTTTTATGGTTTGGCACCAAAGACGGCTTGAATCGTTTTGATGGATATCATTTCAAAACATTTCGCAGCGGATCAGATCCTAAAACATCTTTAGGAATAAGCTACATTCAATCACTGCACGAATACAAAAATTATATCTGGGTAGGAACAGATAAGGGGCTGTATTCCTATGACAAAAAGCTGGAAAAATTTACTTTTTTAAACGAGGCGATTAATAATCGTATCAATGATATCGATAATGATCTGAAAGGCAATCTATGGTTTATTTCTATAGGAACAATGGTTAAATATAATGTTGAAACAAAAGAAACAACGATGTTTGACAGAGATTCCTTTTATGCCACTTCTATTGCCTGTGATAAAAATGGTGTAATCTGGGTGTCATCCTATGATGATCTGTATCGTTATTCTGAAGCAACACAAAGCTTTGATAAAATTAATGTGCAGCTGCCTAATAGTACATTTTCAATTTCAGCCATTTACGCATTAGATACGAATTCAATTTTAATAGGCACCCGAGACCATGGTGTTTACAAGTATGATATTTCCAGTAAAAAAACAGCTCCTTTTATTAATGGTGCCGATAGACCAATTTTTGTCCGACAATTTAAGAAGAATAGAAATGACTTATGGATTGCCAGCGAGTCTGGTGTCTACATATATAATTTAAAAGATAAAACAATTAAAAATTTACGCAAAAGTCCGAGTGATCCTTATGCAATCTCAGATAATGCCGCTTATTGTATTACTATTGATAAAGAAAACGGTGTCTGGATCGGTACTTATTTTGGCGGCGTAAATTACCATCAAAAACAATACGATCAGTTTAAAAAATACTTTCCCCGAAAAAGCGAAAATGCAATCGTTGGAAGTGCTGTACGTGAAATTCACAAAGACAGTCAAGGAAATCTTTGGATCGGCACCGAAGATGCCGGAATTAATAAATTCAATCTGCAGACAAAGAAATTTACAAATTTTCAGCCCAATGGAACGAAATCAGGACTTTCTTTTTATAATATTCACGCCGTTCTTCCAAGAGGAAATAAAGTATGGATAGGAACTTTTGAGCATGGATTGGACATTTTGGATGCTAATTCCGGAAAAGTTGTAAAACACTATAACCAGGCCACAAGTGACTTAAGAAGTGATTTTATTGTTACTTTTTATGAAACTCCTGCAAAAGAACTATACGTTGTAACCTCACTTGGAATCTATCTGTATGATGAAAAAAACGATGATTTTAAAATTTGTGACGATTTTTCACAAATTACCCATTATACCTGCATGTTTAAAGATAGGGATGGAAATTTGTGGGCAGGATCATATCGCGACGGATTATTTTACTACAACCCAAAAACTAAAGAAAAAATAGTTTACAGGCATGATTTTAAAAATGATAAAAGTATTAGTAATGACTTTATAAATTCTATTTTTCAAGATCAGCAGAATAATCTGTGGATAGCGACCGAAAATGGTTTGAACCTATTTGATACACAAAAAAAAGAATTTAAAAAATACACTACTAAGGATGGATTTCCAAGCAATGTAATTTATTCTATTCTGCAGGATCCAAAACAGGATTTATTTATTACTACTTCAAAAGGATTAGTCAAATTTAATCATAAAACAAAGTCAGTAAAAACTTTTACCACCGCAAACGGACTGCTGAGTGACCAGTTTAATTATAATTCAGCATTTAAGGATTCCAATGGAGATATGTATTTTGGTAATCTTAACGGTATGATTAGTTTTAATCCTAAAAATTTCAATACAAATAAATACAATGCTCCAATATTTATTACAGGTCTTCAGATAAATAATCAAGATGTAATAGTAAATGCAGAAGATTCTCCGCTGGACGAATCTATTTCGTACATCAAAAAAATTACTTTAAAAAATAATCAGTCTAATTTTAATATTGATTTTGCTTCATTAAGCTACACAGCTCCAGAGCTTACAGAATACTGGTATAAATTGGATGGTATTAACGACGATTGGGTTTACTTGAATAAGAATAACAAAGTGTTTTTTACAGAGCTCCCATCCGGTGACTATAAATTTAGAGTAAAATCGTTAAGTACTAACGGAATCTGGAGCAAAGAAGCGGTTATTGAAATTGTAGTCTGGCCTCCTTTTTGGGCAAGCAGTTATGCGTTTTTCTGCTATTTTTTAATAATTGCAGGATGTCTTTATTTACTTTTACGCAGGTATCATAACATGAATCTTAAGGAAAACAACCAAAAAATAGCAAATCTAAATAACGAAAAAGAGAAGGAAATTTATAACGCAAAAATTGAATTTTTTACAAATGTGGCACATGAAATCCGGACTCCGCTGACGTTAATAAAAAGTCCTTTGGAAAGTTTGCTAAAACGAACTTATGAATCTCCTGAAATTCCGCAGAATTTATCAATAATGGAGAAAAACACCTCTCGTTTATTGAATTTGGTTAATGAACTGCTCGATTTTAGAAAAGCCGAAATGGAAGGTTTGAAGCTTACTTTTGTGGAAACAAATATATCCGTGCTGGTAAGACAGTTACAATCCCAATTTACTCCTTTAATCAACGAAAAAAATATTCACTTGGAACTAGAATTAGGTGAAAAAGATATTTATGCTTTTGTTGATGAAGAGGCCATCAGAAAAATTCTAACCAATTTAATCAGTAACGCTTTAAAATATGCCAAAAAAGAAGTGATTATTACTTTGTTTAGAGACGAAAGCTCATTGGAATTCATAGTAAAAAATGACGGGAATTTAATTCCAAAAGGTCTTAAAAGCAAAATTTTCGAACCTTTCTTTAGAGTATTAGGTGCCGAAAATCAAACAGGTACGGGAATTGGTTTATCACTCGCTCATTCCTTGACAGAATTGCATAATGGAACTTTAAAATTGCGGTTCCTGGACGACAATATGAATACTTTTGTTTTACAATTACCTCTACGTCAGCAAAGTGAATTCCATCTATATAAAGATACTGCGGAAACCGAGGTAAAAGACAGCATCGAAGAATTTGAAAATGAGATTACAACTAAAGAAATTAAAACTCAAATCCTTGTTGTTGAGGATAATTTGGAGTTGCTAAATTTTATGAGCAAGGAACTTGGCAGAGAGTACAAAGTTTTTAAAGCCGCCAATGGTGAAGAGGCCTTAAAAGTAATTCACAACCAAAGTATACATATTGTTATTAGTGATATTACAATGCCAATCATGGACGGTATCGAATTGTGTGACCGTATAAAATCCAATATTGAATCGAGTCATATTCCGGTAATTTTACTAACAGCCCTGAGCGCTATACAATCCCGAATTCAAGGATTGGAATCTGGTGCTGATGCTTATATTTCCAAGCCCTTTTCGATGGACTTTATTTTGGCTCAAATAGATAATTTATTATCCAATAGACGCCATGTAATGGAGTATTATGCCAGTTCACCTTTATCACATTTAAAAACTATTGCATATAATAAAACCGATGAAGATTTCATTAAAAAACTAGATGAAATAATAGATCAAAATATGACCGATACAAATCTAAGTGTCGAATCACTGGCAGATATTTTACACATGAGCCGTTCTACTTTATATCGTAAAATAAAAGATATTTCTAATCTTAGTCCGAATGAACTAATTAATAATGCACGTTTGAAAAAAGCTGCCGAATTACTGCTTTCAGGCAAATATAAAGTTTATGAAATTTCGGAAATTGTGGGTTATAAATCACAGTCAAGTTTCAGCAGGAATTTCCAGAAAAGTTTTGCAATGTCGCCTTCAGAGTTTATTAATAATGGGAATTAGCAGCAACCGTCATTTACAATAGAAGTTTTAATGAAAAACTATTCCCTCTATAAAAAAAGCCCTTATGAAAATCATAAGGGCTTTTTTGAAATAAATTATTTTTTAGATTCTTCTACTGAAACTTTTCTAAATTCTTTTAAAAGTTTCTCTATTTCTAAACTTGATTTTCGGGCTCTTGCTCCTGCTGCTTTCACACCTTTTTCTACAAGTGATTCTGATTCAGTTTTAAACGTTTCAATTTCTGCATTAATTTTTGCAACTAAGTCTTTCATGATGATTTTATTTAAATTCTTAGATACAAAAATAGAAGAATAATACACATAAGCAAATAACTTATTACTAAAACTCATCCTGTTCATTATAATTTACGCACAATCAGCACCGATAGTTTCTAATGTAATCCCTATTTGATTTTTAAAACTACAGCACAGAATTTGTTTATTTCTCCTTTTCTAAATTATCGATGGCAGAAATCTGATCGAGTATATTTGTCTGATTAGGCGAAATATAGTTTTTAATTTCGCTTGTATTTTCCTTTTTAAAAAGAATATCTAATGCATTGTATAGTCTTAATAAAACATCTTTATCCTCTTTTTCAATATCTAAGGCAGTATTAAAATTAAAAACGTAGTTATTAGAATTGCGTACTTCTATTTTTATCGTTTTTGATGTGATTTTAAATTTGACTATATCCATATTGCTCTAAATTAATTATTCTGCAAAAATGCTAATTTAACAGCAGTTATCATTAGTATTTTATATTTTTTTACTCTTCAGAAATAAAATAAAAACTATCTGTATCCATAGCTTTATATCTTCTTACCAAGGGAGGGCTTAGAAATTTTTAGACAGCATTATCAAAAAAAAATACTGCAATTATAAAGTATCGAAATCAATTCCAATCCATACAGGGGCGTGATCACTTGTTTTCTCCCACCAGCGTACATGACGGTCGAATTCTGGGTTCACGCAAATCTAAAAAACGATATTACCAATACATACATTATATAGTGTAATTTATATTCAAGTTTTTAATATTTTATTTCCATTTTTTATTTAAATAGTAATAAAATACTTAAAATATGATAATATAGTATTTGGTTAGGATAAAATACACTTCTATTCATTTGGTAAATGCTTTTAAATTTACAAATGTAAATAAAAAACTTAAAAAGCATAATTATTAATTATCTGAATAATAAACACATACATATTTATCTTAGTAAACAAAAGACCTTTTTAATTGATAATTCAAAGTCCAATGCATTCGAGATGCTGTGCAGTAAAGTTTTGTTTGTATGTCTTTTTGAAAAAACACCAGTAATATATATCTAAAATCGATTTCTAACCTTGATTAATATTGATTATATGAAAACACTTTTACTTCAAGCTGTCCTTTTTCTTTGCAGTTATACTGCAATAGGGCAGAAAACCCTTTTTACTCCTACAGAATGGAGCGACCCCAATAATGAGTTCTATAATAAAACATCGAGCTCCAGAAGATATGAATCTACCAATTTTGTGCTGTATTGGGGAGATAAGGTTGGTACCAATCCAGCAACATACTCAGACCCAACATTGCGTTTTACTCCAAAATCAGTTGCTGACACTCTTGAGACCAGTTTTAAACGTTACATAACTGATTTAAAATTTGTTAGTAATGCATCGACAAAAAATTTAGGAAAGTACAAAATCATTATCATGATGATGAATACTTGGAACTCTACAGATGAACGTTTGCAGGCATTTGCCCAAGCCAGCTCATTTAGTAATACTATTGGTGCAATGTTTGTACATCCTGAAGCAACAAGAGATGGCGGTGCGCTATCTCATGAGTTTGCTCATACATTGCAGATGATGATGCATATTCAGGAAAATCCTGGAGCCGGAAATGCTTTTTCAGGTTATGAGTGGGCAAGTCCTTTCTTTGAAGGGCACGCTAATTTTATGCGCTCTCAGGCTTATCCACAATGGGCTGAAATTGATGGTACTTTGACCCGATGGATACAGACCCGAAACTTTATGTGGTCATCAAGCCGTCATCATTATACTAATTTTCATTTGATGTATTATGTACAGGAAAAAGATGGATTTGATTTTACACGAAGAATGTGGGCCGAATCGAAAAATCAGGAACATCCGCTTGAAACAATCAAAAGACTCAAAGGTTTTACACAAGATCAATTGAATGATTATTTGTGGGGTTATGCGCAGAGACAGCCCGCGTTTGATTACCCAATTCAATGGAACTCTCAAATAAATACCACCAGCAATTTTGGAAAAAAAATCAGAGAAGTATATAAATCAATTCAGGATTATATGCCACGATATACAAGCAGACAATATACACTTCTTACAAAAGTTACAGGAACTACAGATCAATATTATACTAATACTGATTGGGCGCCGCAGGACTACGGGATGAATGTTATTCCGTTATACCCAACTTGTTCAGGTACTCAAAAGAAAGTAACCATTAAATTTAAAGGACATGCGGAAGTCAATCCAACTCAAGCCGGATGGAGATATGGTTTTGTTACTACAAAAACAGATGGCACTATTTCCCGTTATAGTCCAATGTATAAAACGGATGGAGAAGCATCATTTATTTTGAATACTGCAACAGAAGCAAATATATTTCTGGTGGTATTTTCAGCTCCAAAAGTGCATGTAAATTATAATACAGACATAGGATATCCTAAACAAAGAAGATATCCTTATGAAATAAAAATTGCAAATGCGAATCCTGAAGGGTTTCAGGCTGCAGCTGATTTTAGAAAATTTCTTAAAATTAACGGACACCTGCATACAAACGGAGGTGGCTGGGTATCCAATACTGCAACTGTAGCATCAACAGTATATGTGGGGCCGTACGCAATTGTACGAGCTGGAAATATTTCAGGAAATGCCCGAATAGACGGATATGCAATGGTAGACGGGGGAACTATTAACGGAAGCGCTATTATACGAGGTAATGCATGTGTATATAACGCCGCTATATCAAACAGTGCTATAGTAGAAGGAAATGCCTGGATGGAAGGCGGCTCAGTGGCAAATACGGCCAATATTAAAGGAAATGCTATGCTGTTTGCTGGAAATTTTGGAAGCTCAGTTGTTGTAGGCGGTGATGCAGAAATTGGAAGCTGTTCTACACCGGGTGTATATCTTCAATTCCCATACTGGACAAATGGCAGAAGTGATTGTGACGGGAAAGGTGCCAGCGATGTTTCTAATGTTGATATTAATCCCTCTTTTACAAATTTTTCGGCTGCAGCGATGGCTTTTAGTGTAACGCCAACTTGTGACACTTCAAAACTTGCTGTAAATAAAGTAAGTGTTGAATCTTCAGATGTCAGTTTAAATATTTTTCCAAATCCAACAGGCGGAAGTTTGACAGTTTCATTTATGCAGACAGAACAGGGAAAAGTCAATATTTCATTGTTTGATTTAAATGGACATAAATTAAATGACATTACAGATGACACTTATGAAAGCGGAAGAGTTAATGTTGCATATAATTGCAGTCATTTGGCTCCAGGCGTATATTTTTTACGTATTCAAACAGAAAATGATTTAGTAACTAAATCTTTTATTAAGGAATAAAGAGATTTTTAGCTCAGATTTAATGCGTCCTAGTAAGCCTGATTTTTTTCAGAATCAGGCTTTTTTATTCAGTTGAAGAAAATCAATATACTGTGCTTCTATTAAATTGAAAAGCTTCTCAGGGAGACATTTTATGCCGGGGCATATTGTATTCATGTTCCTGCGGATAAGGATCTCTATGAGTCATACTCACATCTTCACGGATCTGCTGTTGTGTATGGAATCTTTTTTCATCAGTAGCTGCGTAACGGGGGTCTGGAATAAAAGGCATTTTAGCCATTTTGGATATGGTAACTGTGGGAAAATGATAATCTACCTCAACTTGACCAAGCAAAAGATAACAGCCACCACCCAGAAAAGGGTATTTACTCAGGCTGTCGGCAAAATGTGCCGTATCAAAAAACTGACCTTCTGCATCTATCCAAGTACCAAAATACATGTCGCCACGTTTTGTGGGAACATGCTTCCTTGAAATTAAATAGGCAAGCATGCGAACTGTTTTTTTGTGATGCTGGGTCAAATCCTTTGCCATTACATCGCCACGAAAAGTAGTCTGCAATAAATTAAACGGCGTAACCGAAACTGGAAAATCAAGCAGTTCAATCTCATCAAAAGCGTCTTCAAAAGGCGAGCGATCCAGTACGGGCAATTCATATTCCTTGACCGGTTCGCTGAGCAGCATGAGATTACGGTTCTCTGGCTTGAAATTGATTAAAATTAATCGTGCAAGTATCAATAATTGATTTTTTGTTTTTCCTGTAAAACGAAAGGCTCCTATAAAAATCAGTATTTGTATTCCTTCAATTCCAATAGTGATACGGTTGATAAAATCCTCCAGCGACTGATAAGGACCATTCTCATTTCTTTCGCTTATTATAAATGCAGCTGTTTTTGATTCCAGACTTTTTAAATGCTGCAACCCCAGATAAATATTCCTGCCAAATACATTGGTCTGCTCATCACTTTTATTAACACATGGATTATGTATTTTCGCTCCGGACATTCTTGCCTCATGTATGTAAACTTCTGTACGGTAAAAGCCTCCAAAATTATTGATCACAGCTGTCATAAATTCAATAGGAAAATAAGTTTTCAGATACAGACTCTGGTAACTTTCTACAGCATAAGATGCCGAATGTGCTTTGCAGAACGAATAGCCTGCAAAGGATTCAATCTGACGGTAAATTTCCTGACTCAACGGCAATGAATGTCCTTTTTGGGCACAGGAGCTAAAAAAGTTGTCTTTTACTTTTTGCAGAGCTTCTTTGGAACGTCCTTTACCGCTCATGGCCCGGCGAAGGATATCACCATCAGCAGCAGGAAGTCCGCCATAGTGCAAGGCAATTTTTATGACATCCTCCTGATACACCATGATACCGTAAGTTTCACCTAATTGTTCCTTGAATACATCATGAAAATATTCGAAACGGTCGGGATGATTGTGCCGGAAAATATATTCTTTCATCATTCCAGATTGTGCCACTCCTGGACGTATGATCGAGGAAGCAGCCACGAGCACTTTGTAATTATCACAATTAAGTCTTCTTAACAAACCGCGCATAGCAGGACTTTCAATATAAAAACATCCAATGGTATTTCCTTTTCTTAAAAATTCATTGCATTTTATTTCATCTTTAGAAATGGAAGTATCCCGAATATTGACATCTATATTCTGGTTTTTTTTAATCAGTTTTACGGCATCATCGATATGACCAATGCCACGCTGGCTTAAAATATCGAATTTATCAAAACCAATGTCTTCGGCTGTATGCATATCAAACTGGACAATTGGAAAACCCTTTGGAGGCATTTCTAAAGCTGTAAAATTAGTTATGGGGTCTTCAGAAATAATAATGCCACAGGAATGCATACTGCGCTGATTGGGATATTTTTCGAGCATTTTGCCAAATTTCTGTACCATTCTAACCACCTCATTTTTATGATGCTGCTCTATTGGTTTTTTGGCTAACTGATCCAATTCTTCCTTTGGTAAACCAAAGACTTTTCCAACTTCACGAAAAATAGAACGGTATTTGAATTCTACATTGGTCCCGCAAAAAGCAACGTGATCACGTCCATATTTCTTAAAAATGTAATCCAAAATGGTGTCACGTTCACGCCAGGACCAGTCAATGTCAAAATCGGGCGGTGTTTTTCGGTTGAGGTTTAAAAAACGTTCAAAATACAAATCAAGTTCTAACGGACAAATGTCCGTAATGTCAAGACAATACGCAATGATGCTGTTAGCGCCACTTCCTCGTCCGATATGCATAAATCCCTGACTGATGCTGTGTTGCACAATATCCCAGGTGATGAGAAAATAACCGCTGAATTCCAGTTCATCAATTACCTTTAATTCTTTTTCGACTCTTTTTAATGCTTCCTCGTTGCTATTACCGTACCTGCGGATCATACCTTTGTAAGCTAGTGTAGTTAACAGTTCAATATCCTCCTGTTTGTTTGCTTTGTAATGCTTTTTATTTCTTTTGATATTGAAATCGTATTGAAAATTACATTCTGATATGATTTTTATTGTGTTTTTAATAATAATTGGATAGCTGTCGAATTTAGCCGTTAAGTCTTCTAGAGGTATCATTACATCAGAAATTTTACAGTAATCCGCTTTTGTTAATTTGCTTCCAATAATATTGAGATCGATTGCCCTTAAAATTTTATGCAGATTAAATTCGCATTTTGTTCTATACGTAACACTTTGCAGTACCACCATTTTATCCATCCTGCTTTTCCATGCAGGACTGTATAGCTTGGGAAGCTGATCGGCAGTAATACCAATAAATTCATTCTCCTGCAATTCATCGGGAACGTTATCTAATGGATAAATGACAAAGACATTTTGAAAACGGGGTGCACAATCCGGAAGCTGACTGTTTTCGAAATTATGTTTGGTTAACAGCCTGTTCATCTCCCCTATTCCATCGCTGTTTTTTGCCAAACCCACATATAATTGTCTGCAGTTATTGCGAAAATCGATTCCTATCAAAGGTTTTATCTGGGAAGCATTACACTCTTTTATAAAATCATAAATTCCGGTTACTGTATTAATATCAGTCAAAGCCATGGCTGTAACATTATAGGAACCCGCCTGCTTCACCAGTTCATGTAATGGAATAGTTCCGTAACGCAGCGAATGAAAGGAATGGCAATTAAGGTACATTATTCAGGATCTTTAGGAGTAATTATTTGTGCTCTCGGATTTGAAATTATATTGGCTGTTTTTGATTTAAGGTTTCTGCTTCCGCCGCGTGTCACTGCATCATAACCAAAACGGTTCTTTATTTTATCCATCGCTTGATATAATGCCAGCATTTCCTCAGTATCCTCAAACATATCTATCTGATAAGTTCCTCGGACTAATCCGCTAAAGGTTATGCCTACCAATCGAATACGCATTCTGCGGTTGTAAAGTTTACCAAATAATTCCAATGCCATCTTTCCTAAAACATGATCGCAGGAAGTATATGTTATCTTTCGCTGCAGATTTTCTGTATCAAAATTGGCATATCGTATTTTGACTGATATAGTGGAAACAAGCCACTCTTCACACCGTGCCTGATAGGCCAATTTTTCGATCATTCCCAAAATCAGTTCTCTCACTTTTTGTATGTCGATCGTATCCTGAAGATAAGTATGTTCCGTTGAAAGTGATTTTCTTTCGGTATAAGGTTCAACGGGGGAATTATCAATGCCATTGGCTTTTTTCCAAAGTTCCAGCCCATTTTTGCCTATCAGGCTTTGTAATACTTCTGCAGGGGTTTCTGATAATTTTTCTATGTTTCGGATGCCCAGTCTTGACAGCAGATTGAATGTCACTTCACCAACCATTGGAATTTTACGGATAGAAAGAGGATTTAGAAAAGACTGCACCTTATTTTGAGGAATCTCCAGATTTCCTTTTGGCTTCCCTTCGCCTGTTGCAATTTTAGAAACTGTTTTATTGACCGATAAAGCAAAACTTATAGGCAATCCTGTTTCCTTTGTAATGGTCTGCGAGAGTTCATTGGTCCATTTGTAACAGCCATAGAATTTATCCATTCCTGAAATATCCAGATAAAACTCATCAATACTTGCTTTCTCCACAATAGGAGTATTCTCTTCAATAATCTGGGTAACTTCATAGGATTTATTAGAAAATAATTCCATATCCCCTTTGATGATTTTTGCCTGTGGACAAAGCTGCAATGCCATTCGTATAGGCATCGCAGAACGCACTCCAAAATATCTTGCTTCATAAGAACACGAAGCGACAACGCCTCTTTCGCCACCGCCAACAATTAAAGGAATACCATTCAATTGAGGGTTTTGCAGTCTGGCACAGGAGACAAAAAAAGTATCCAAATCCATATGTACAATGGCACGTGTCATAGTATTTTGAAATTTACATTGAAATATATTTTACAAAATTAGGACGATTAATCACTGTTTTAATTTTGTTTTTGGTGACTTATAATCCCTTTAACGTATGCCGCAGAATTCCGACAATATTGCACGTCTAGAAATATGCGCTGGATATATTTTCTGCAAAAGATTTAATGAAATAATTATCTATTTAATACATCAGAGACGTTCTTGTTTTTTTATCAAATAGAACAATTTCTTCGATTTTTGTGTCTTTGGAGTATTCCAAAAATCAAATAGGATAATGGAGAAAAATCTAAATCATCCGTAAAAAACACAGGAATCTTGTCATCTTCAGCTTAAAAAAAACACCCTTAAACATCAATAGTTTAAGGGCATTTTTATTGGAATAAATTACGAAATAACACATTCAGAATATGCCGAGGATAATCTGCTTACTTCAATTAAGGTTTTACTAATGCTGCTTCTTCTGGGGTAATTCTTTTGCTTTGTTTGTTGCTCCACGAATTCTGTATATAATTCATCACATCGGCGACTTCTTCATTACTCAAACCCATCGGGGGCATGGTACCGTTGTACTTTTTTAAATTAACGGTGATCTCTCCTGTCTGCCCGTACTTCACTGCATGAATACTCTCGGTTTTCTTCTTTTTCAGCCAATCAGAATCATCAAGCGGCGGTACACTACTGCCATTACCTTTTCCTGAAGACAAATGGCATTGGATACAAAATTCAGCATAAATCTCTTTTCCTCTAGCCATGCTTTCCTGCAAAGATGTCTGCTGTCCTGTTATAGAAATATATTTGGCATCTATACTGGGAACGAAAGCTGCCATATTTAAAAAACACAGCCCAGCCAGTACCAAAAGAGCTGTTTTACTATTATCTATTTTATTCATCACTGCATCTATTTTAATTCGTTTTATCATTCAAAACACAAGTTTTAAACTTTATGTCTTACGGATTTGGTATAATTTTTAAGATTCCTTTTCCCTCTGCTCCTATGTAAATGTAACCGTCTGGACCTTGCGCCACATTCCGTATTCTGCCAATATTGACCGCCGCTTTTTGTCTGCTGATAACTTTGTATCCATCTAATTTAAGTATTTCTAAATACTGAAATTTCAACGATCCTACAAGAAGTGCTCCCTTCCAGTCAGGGTATTTATCGCCGGTAACAAAAGTCATTCCGCTGGGTGCAATGGATGGAAGCCAATAATATATCGGGTCTTCGATGCCTTCTTTTTGTTTTTCCTTACTGATAATCGAATTATCATAATCGATACCGTAAGTCACAACGGGCCAGCCATAATTTGCCCCTTTCTTGATGACATTAATTTCATCACCGCCCTGCGGACCATGTTCGTGCTCCCAGATAACACCAGTCACGGGATGTTTTACCAATCCCTGTGGATTGCGGTGACCATAGGAGTAAATCGCTTCCTTAGCTTTGGGCTGTCCCACAAAAGGATTGTCATTTGGAATACTGCCATCATCATTCAGTCGGTAAATTTTTCCATTATCACGGGTAATATCCTGCGGATTTACAAAATGTTCTCCCCTTTCACCAGCCGAAAAATATAAATAACCCTCGTTATCAAAAACGATTCTCGAACCAAAGTGATGACTTTTGGCGGTATTTGGTCCACATTTATATAGCGATTCTATCTGCGTCAGGCTCTCGTTTTCGAGTTTTGCACGAATAAGTTTAGTATTGCTTCCCTCGCCTTCTTTATTAGAATACGTGATATAAATCCAGCCGTTATTCGCATAATCAGGATGCAGTACGATGTCGAGCAGTCCTCCTTGTCCTCGGCTGTAAACTGCAGGAACATTTTTGACTTCGGTTTTTACACCGTTTTTAATATGATATACAACACCGCTTTTTTCTGTAACCAGCATTGTGCCATCTGGTAAAAAAGCCATTCCCCAAGGATTATTAATACCATCAGCGACAGTTTCAAAAGTATATTTTTTTACTTCTTCCTGAAGAGGAATATCATTCGGCTTTACCTGCTGTCCGTGACTGTTCATACAAATAAACGCACAGATCAAAAGTGTGATTCTATCCATCTTTTTTTTATTAAAAATAATAAAATAGTTTTTAATGGATAGTTTTTCAAAATTAATTCGCCTTAACACCCGAATAATATAATAAAAAGAGCTCTTAATTTTTACAAAAAATAATCATCCGGCTGCAAAACATTTAGAATTACAGATCTTTTTTATTCATTAAAATCTAAAAAAATGGTCGTACTTAATTTTAAAAAGTTAATTTGCGGTCCCATTTCAAAATAATTACAAAACAACAATGCGTTCCCCTATACTATTTTACCTGATTATTCTTTGCACTATTACTACAGCCAAAGCACAATTAAAAGCCATAACTGACCAAACCGATTATCCATTCTGGATTAATTTACCCAAACAGGAAGTTCTGGATAACAAAGCTCCAATCATCTTATTTTTGCACGGAAAAAGCCTTTCAGGAACTGATTTGAATCGGGTGAAACG
This sequence comes from Flavobacterium aquicola, assembly GCF_003385115.1. Taxonomy (GTDB): domain Bacteria; phylum Bacteroidota; class Bacteroidia; order Flavobacteriales; family Flavobacteriaceae; genus Flavobacterium; species Flavobacterium aquicola. The sequence continues at coordinate 28,999 of NZ_QUNI01000012.1, read as the reverse complement.
ATACGGTGTTATACGGGCGATCGAAAAAGGAAAAGAAATCCCTGCCATTGTCATTGCTCCGCAGATAGCCCACGGTGCTTGGGATCCGGACAAGCTGCTGCAGCTACTGGAATATGTTCAAAACAATTACAATACCGATTTGTCAAGGGTTTATGTTTGCGGGATGAGTCTGGGAGGCTACGGAACCTTTGATTTTGCGGGCAAATATCCCGATAAAATAACCGCCGCAGTAGCCATCTGCGGAGGCGGAAATCCAAAAGATGCTTACAACTTAAGCAAAATTCCGCTGTGGGTTATTCACGGAAACAGGGATTACATTGTCCCGATTTCTCAATCCAAAAAGATGGTCAAAGCCATTCAAACCTGCAATCCCGATGCCAACCTTACTTTTACAGTCGTGAAAGGCGGCAATCATGGCAGTGTCGAAAGATATTTCAGAGAAGATAAAATCTATACCTGGATGCTGGATCATTGTAAATTTCTTCCATAAGAAAACAACTTTCTATTAAGCCAATTGGCCAAATCCGTTGTAGCGGTTGTGCGTTCGTTTTTATGTAGTTATTGGGTTTATATGTATCTGTCCTCCAACTGCTTTCAAAACTTTCATTATTGTTGAAAATTGTGGTTTGGCTCCTTCAGACAATGCTTTGTACAAACTTGGTCTGCTCATTCCAGTTTCTTCTGCAATTTTGGTCATACCAATTGCTTTTGCAATATGTCCGATTGCAGTAACAATTTCTGCATCATTACCTTCTTCCAAAACTGTATTTAGATATTCAGCAATCATTTCGTTGGAGTCTAAATAATCTGCAATATCAAATTTTGATGTTTCCATTTTCTATTTTTTTAATTTTTTCCAAATTTCTTTTGCTTTTTCGATGTCTTTTTGTTGAGTAGATTTATCTCCTCCAATAAGTAGAATAATAACTTTCCCATCAATTTCTTTGAAATAAACTCTATAACCTTTTGCGTAGTTGATTTTCAGTTCTCTAATCCCATCTCCAACAGGTTCGCAATCTCCAAAGTGTTCGTCCTTTTCTAGTTTTTGAAGTCGGAACAAAATTTTTGCTTTTGCTCTAAAATCATTCAGTTTCTTGAACCACCTATCAAATTCCGTCGTTTTTTCAATAAAGTACATTCTTTAAAGTGTATTCGTTTGGATACAAAATTATATAAAATAATTTAATACTGCAAATTCAGTTAAACGTTCTGTTTGGGCAAAATGACGCACAACATTCTAGTAATTCAGCGGGTTTGGAACTAAATTAATTCCATTCTTCGGATTTGTCAAATCTTTCAAATACAAAACCATATTTACATTAAGCCAATTGCCCAAATCCGTTGTAGTAACTGTTATGTGATGCCAATTAGACAACGGAGTTTCTATCTAAATCACTATAGGGATAAAATCCTTTTTCTTTTAGTAAATTGATTAATTTTCCACTTCCATTTTTTCTAGCAAATTCCATTTCGCTTCTGAAAACCTCTAAACATAACAATAAATGATGGTTTCTTTCCCCGATTTTGAATTCTTTGTTGTCAGGTCTGTAGTTGTCTAAAATCAGACAATTATTTTCATCGGTTCCATTTGGAACTTCAATTGTTTCATTCGGATTTAAAATTGCTTGTGAAGCATAATTTCCAATAGTCGTAAATATTCCACAAAAGCGTCTTTCGATTGTATTAAATTCAGTTTCGTTTTCTTCGCTATCGTTATAAGCTAATTTTGTAAAACCAACTAATTCATAAGTTCCAATTCTGTTAGGTTTTGGTCCAAATCCATCAGGATTTAACAACTCCATTGTTGCAAATCCAGTTCCTTTAATATGATTTTTGAAATAATACATATCAACAGCTCCTCCAATTGAAAATGGTATTATTGCGTGTCCAACGATTCCGTGCATTTTACCTAATACACTTTCTAGTCCTTGTTCTTTTAATTCGTAATCGATATTATATTCCTCTTCGGTAAATTCTCTTGTCGACAATTCAACTTCTTTATTTCTTCCACCGAATAATTTTTTAAAAAAACTCATATTTCTCTTTTTAGTTATTTTTGGTTTTATTTCTGCCAACTCTCAAATATCCGCTATTAATGACACAGCCACAACATTAATCAAATATGCGAAAGTTTATTTTGTTTTTTCTATTACCACCAAACTTACAAACCTTTTTTTATTCTCTTACATTTTTTTCGAACTACTTCTAAAAATAATCGTGCATATAAAAATGAAAGTTACACCATTTGCTATCCTGGAAAGCCATGCTTTCACTTATACTAAGTCTGCTTATCATAAGGCTACGTCTTCTTACCATTAAGCTAAGTTAACTTAGCGAAAGACTACGTTTACTTAGTATTAAGCTACGTTTACTTAGCACAAGACTACGATAACTTAGCATAAAGCTACGTCGACTTAGTATTAGACTACGTTTTCTTATCATTAGACTAAGTTCACTTAGTATAAAGCTACGCTGGCTTATTATAAAGCTGTTATTCCCTGCTTTTATTTTTGCTGTAGTAGAAGTCTGGCTTGGCTTACTTATTAAAAAACAAGTAAAATCTTATGAATCATTATTTTTATTGCTACATTTGAAACCATCACAAAACATTATATAAACAATGGCACAAAAATATCAAACCCAAGGGGCAGTTCCTTATCCGCACATTGGTCAGTTTTTAAGAAAGTATTTTGCTGCCAAAGGTGTCAACAGAGCCGAAGTAGCCCGACAATTGAACATTGCAGATAGTACCGCTACTAAATACATGGCGCAGGAATCGCTTCAATTTGGTATTCTGTGGAAAATCTCGGTGGCTGTAAACCGCAATCTCCTTGCCGATCTGGCTTCGCACTTACCAATTGCTTATACAACTCCCAGAGAAACTGCTCTCGAAACAGAATTGAAAGCACTGCAGGAAGAAGTAAATGCACTAAAACTGGAGAATAAAATATACAAGGATCTGCTAAAATAATTTCTCAGACTACAACAGAAAATTAACTGCTGCAGACACCTCAGCAAAAAAGCGATTGAAGAATAGAATGACCTATTCGACAATCACTTTTTTATGGTTTTTATTTTTTGTTATTTTAAAATCGCTGTCAGCTCCTCTAAACTGACTTTTTTCTGTTCTCCAGAAACCAAGTCTTTCAAGCTAAATTGATTGTTATTTATTTCTTCCTCGCCTACAATTACGGCATAAGGAATAAATCGTTTATCAGCATGCTGGAATTGTTTAGCAACTTTGGTATTGTCAGGATACAATTCTACCTTAATTCCTGAAGCGCGCAGTTCTTTGATGGCTTTCATCGAATAGAAAGCTTCTTTTTCACCGTAGTTAATAAACAATGCTTTGGATGTAGAAGTTACTGCTTCTGGGAACAGGCCTAGTTCTTCGATAACCAGATAAATTCGGTCGAGTCCAAAAGAAATCCCCACGCCGCTCATATTTTTTAATCCAAAAATACCCGTCAGATCATCGTAACGTCCGCCGCCGCCAATGGATCCCATCGCAACGGTTTTTGGAGCGGCTACTTCAAAAATGGCTCCTGTATAATAGTTTAATCCTCTTGCTAAAGTGACATCCAAGTCTAAACCGGCAGTAGATAATCCTAAATTTGAAACGTTGTCACAAATGAAACGCAGTTCTTCTACCCCTTTCATTCCTTCGGCCGAAGAAGATAATAAAACCGAAAGCTTTTCGATTTTCTCAGAGATGGTTCCTGTGAAATTAAATAAAGGCTGGACTTTGACGATTGCTTCCTCGGAAATTCCTTTTTCGATCATTTCTTTCTTTACGCCGTCCTCGCCTATTTTGTCAAGTTTGTCTAAAGCTACGGTAAAATCAATCAATTTATCAGATGCTCCAATGACTTCGGCAATTCCGGAAAGTATTTTTCGGTTATTGATTTTTATGGTTACTCCTGCTAATCCTAATGCCGTAAAAACCGAATCATACAATTGTACCAATTCTACTTCCTGCCACAAGGATTTTGACCCCACGACATCGGCATCACATTGAAAAAATTCTCTAAAACGTCCTTTCTGCGGGCGGTCGGCACGCCAGACAGGCTGAATTTGGTATCTTTTGAAAGGGAATTCGATTTCATTTTGATGCTGTACTACATAGCGCGCAAATGGAACGGTCAAATCGTAACGTAAGGCTTTTTCGGAAATACTTGAAGTTAATTTCGTACTGTCTTTAGCTTCCAAATGTGCTTCATTGGCTTTTGCCAAAAAATCTCCCGAATTCAATATTTTAAAAATCAATCGGTCGCCTTCTTCGCCGTATTTGCCCATTAAGGTTTCGGAGTTTTCGAATGAAGGGGTTTCTATAGGCTGAAATCCAAATTTCTCGAAATTGCTTTTGATAATTTGAATAATATATTGTCTTTTTGCCACCTCAGCAGGTGAAAAATCTCTGGTTCCTTTTGGAATGCTTGGTTTTGAAGCCATTTATTTAGATTGTTAGATTTTTGGATTTTCAGATTATTGGTTTCAGATTCAGACAAAACTAAATCGTAAACCTCTTTTTGAAATAATTCTGCAAATATCCTACTTTTAAAATAATTCTGTTTGAAAAATTTAAACTTTTAATGTGAACTTCTTCAATGACGGAATGCCCTAGCCCAGATGGGAACGGCATCCTGTTGTCCCGGGGTTCGGGACGACAGATATAGTGGACAGCTGGAGACTGCTCCTAAAAAAATACTCTGTCATATTTCGAAATTTGCCCAAACCCTTTTGTAACAAAAATTGTATTTTCGTGTCAAACTACCATGATGCCAAAATTATTTAAAGAAAATATCCGAATTGCATTTGGTTCCATCCGAACTCAATTGCTACGAACCACTCTCACGGTACTTATTATTGCCATTGGTATAACGGCTCTGGTTGCGATCCTGACCATTGTGGCGGCACTCGGGAACACTTTATCCTCCAGCTTTGCTTCGATGGGAGCCAATACCTTTAATATTAATCAATACGAAAACACGACCCGAAGCAGGGGCGGCGGGGAACGCGAAATTATAAATCCTATTATTTCCTATCCCGAAGCTGTGGCTTTCAGGAATAAATACAACTATCCAATGACCGAAACGTCATTATCCTTTACCGCCACATCGACTGCCGAAGTAAGATATGAAAGTCTAAAGACTGATCCCGAAATAAGTGTTCTGGGTGTCGACGATCATTTTCTGGGCAATTCGGGGCTAGAAACCGGTTCAGGAAGAAATTTCACCAATTTTGATATTTCAAACAATGCTTATGTCTGTGTTTTAGGTTCTGATTTTGCGAAAGGAATTTTGAAAGATGTCAATCCTATTGGCAAAACAATTTCTATACGAGGAGCCAAATTTAAAGTGATCGGCATGCTGAAGGAAAAGGGTTCAACATTTGGAAACAGCCAGGATTTGAGAGTTTTGATTCCTATACAAGTGGCCCGGTCTTTATTTACAGCGCCTAACATTAATTATTCTGTAAGTGTTATGGTTGGCAAAGAGGAATTATTAAATCAAGCAACCGATTATGCTATTAGTTCAATGCGCAGAATCCGAAAATTAAGTCCAGTAAAAGAAAATAATTTTGGAATAGTACGCAGCGATGATTTGATTAACAGAATAATGAGTATCTCGGGCTATCTAAATATGGCAGCGTGGCTTATCGGGATTATTACCATCTTGGGATCTTCGATTGCTTTGATGAACATCATGATCGTATCGGTAACGGAGCGTACTAGAGAAATTGGTGTCCGAAAAGCTTTAGGAGCCAAAAAAACGACCATTGCCTTTCAGTTTTTTATTGAAACATTACTGATTGGTCAAATAGGCGGTTTTGTTGGGATTGTTTTTGGAATCTTAATTGGTTTTGGAATCTCGACCTTAATGAATTTTTCTTTTGTAGTGCCATGGGGAGCAATCATAGCTGCTTTTGTAACCAGTTTTATTGTTGCCGTTGTATCTGGATTGTATCCATCGATTAAATCTGCAAATCTGGATCCGATTGAGGCGCTGCGATATGAGTAGGTTTTATATATACGATATTTGATTTTGCATATACGATTTCTGTAAACTTAATATAATCAAATATTGTATATCAAATATCTTACTTCGTACCTCGAGTCATTCTATCATTTTCGTAAATATCCTTACGAAGTTGGACATTTTTGAAATTCATTCCTTCTAATAATTCAATCATTTCTTTTCCTAAATATTGATTAATTTCAAAATACAATTGTCCTGAAATAGTTAGATTTTTTTGAGCCAGTTCGGCTATTTTTCTGTAGAAAATCAGTGCGTCGTTATCTTCTACAAAAAGTGCCAAATGCGGTTCATTGTCCAGAACATTTTTCTTGATTTCTTCTTTCTCGAGATTCCTTACATACGGCGGATTCGAAACGATAATATCAAACTCTTTTTCTAAATCCTGAGTTTCAAGAATATTTTGAGATATAAAAGTTACTTCGACAGCATTGATTTCGGCATTTTTTCTGGCTGTTGCCAAAGCTTTTTCAGAAACATCAATAGCAAAAACTTGAGCATTTGGAAGATTCTTAGCGAGCGAAACAGCAATGCATCCGCTTCCTGTTCCTATGTCTAGAATTTTCAGCTTTTGACTTTTGACTTTTGACTTTTGACTTTCTAAAATCCAATCCACCAATTCCTCTGTCTCAGGTCTTGGAATCAAAACATTTTCATTTACTTCAAAATCCAATCCGTAAAAACTTGTTTTCCCTAACAAGTACTGAATCGGAATCTCCAATTTTAATTGTTCCAAAATCGAATTCCAAACGGCAATTTCTTCCTGTGAAAGTTCCAAATCAGGCTGTAGAGCCAAATCGATTCTTTTCAGCTGCTGTTTTTCTTCCAAAATTAAATAGAAAAAACTCTCCGCTTCACCTTCATCATAAATAGGAGCAAGTACTTGAATAAATTGGTTTCTGTATTCTTTTATTTTCATTTACTATAAAAATGTATTGACTGAGAAAAATTTAAACCGCAAAGTTTACAAAGGAATCGCAAAGTTCGCAAAGCTTTGCGTAATTCTTTGCGGTCATAGCGGTTAATTTATAATGTATCTTGTTCTTTCTAACTTAAAAAATTGAATTCATAAATCTTTAAGCATCCAAACGGGACAGCTCGTATGTCCTGTGCTTCCCATCGGTGAACAAATATATTCAAAATCTGATTTTTTATACAGTTTTTGAGCATCATGCATAAAGGGCATTGTTTCTAGATAACATTTTTCGAAACCAAATTCACGGGCACTCTGCAGACATTGCTCCATCATTTTACTTCCAATTCCCTTTCCGCGGGTTTCTGGGAGAAAATACATTTTTTGCAGTTCGCAATAAATTTCTGCTTCATTTGCTAATGGAGCCACACCAGCACAGCCGACAATACGCCCATCATTTTCCACAACATAATAAACAGATCTTGACTTATTGTATTCTTCAAACATCAAATCGAGATACGGATCTTCGTAAGCTGTTCCAGTTTTCGGAATATTCAATTCGTCAAAAACATCTCTTATTAATTGAGCAACTGCTTCATTGTCTTCTTTTTGTATTTTTCTGATAATCCAATTATCCATAAAAGTGCTCTTTTGTTAATTCTGTCCACAAAAATAGCCATTGTAAACGGTAAACATCCTAAGTTTCGAAGCAAATTCCTAAATCCAAAATTAGTACTTTTGTAAAGTGAAAATACATGAAAAATACATGAGCCGTTGTATAGCTTTGGCCAAAAACGGACTGGGAACTACCTACTCCAATCCTATGGTTGGAAGCGTTATTGTTTATGATGGCAAAATCATTGGCGAAGGCTGGCACAAAAAAGCCGGAGAACCTCATGCCGAGGTTAATGCCGTAAATTCGGTGCAGGATAAATCACTGCTTTCAAAAGCGACTATTTACGTGAGTCTGGAGCCTTGCAGTCATTTTGGAAAAACGCCTCCCTGCTGTGATTTAATTATAAAAAATAAAATTCCAAATGTGGTCGTTGGCACCGTAGATCCTTTTAGTGAAGTCTCTGGAAACGGTATTAAGAAATTAATCGAAGCAGGGATTCATGTTACAGTTGGAATTCTAGAAGAAGAATGTAATGAACTCAACAAACGGTTTTTTACTTTTCATCAAAAGAAAAGACCATACATTATATTAAAGTGGGCACAAAGTCAGGATGATTTTATTGCTCCACTTGAAAAACTTGAAAAAAAACCAGTTTGGATTACCAATACGTATTCCAGACAATTAGTTCATAAATGGCGTACTGAAGAGCAGGCTATTTTAGTAGGAACACAAACTGTTCTTGACGACAATCCAAAGCTGAACGCCAGAGATTGGTACGGAAACAATCCTGTTCGGCTGGTATTAGACCAGAACAGCCGTATTCCAAAAGGAAATGCTGTTTTTGATAATCAAGCAAGAACAATAGTTTTTACTAATTCCCAAAATACTATTCCCGAAGAAAACACTACCTTTGAGAGAATAGATTTTAAACAAAATATCGCCTCTCAAATCGCTGATTCACTTTATAAAAACAACATACAATCCGTTATTATAGAAGGAGGACTCCGAACGTTACAGACCTTTATCGATGCTGATCTTTGGGATGAAGCACGAGTTTTTAGAGGAAATATAAATTTAGGCAAAGGAATTCAAGCTCCTTTACTGCCAAAAACAAATTCAGAAAAACACCTAATTGAAAGGGACGAACTTACAATACTAAGAAACCATGATTAATGCTATAATTTTTGATTTTGGAGACGTGTTTATCAATTTAGATAAACAGGCTACACTGGACGGTTTGAAAAATCTTGGCATACCCCATTGGAACGAAGATTTAAACCAATTGAACTTACAATATGAAGTGGGCGCAATTTCGGGTGACGATTTTTTATCTGGAATTCAAAAACATACCAACGATGCCTCTATCGAAGATATTCGTGCAGCATGGAATTCTATACTAGCCGATTTCCCTTTATATAGATTAGAATTTCTTCAAATGCTATCTAAAAAGTACCGCTTATTTTTATTAAGCAATACCGATGCGATTCACATTGACACTTTCGAACAAAAAACCGGAGCTTCATTTTACAGCGATTTTTATCAATGTTTTGAGAAAGTATACTTTTCTTTTGAAATCGGAATGAGAAAACCCAATCCAGATGTATACAGCTTTGTACTTGACCAGCACGGACTGCAGGCCAAACATACCTTATTTATAGATGACAAAAAAGAAAATACTGATGCTGCATCAGCACTTGGTCTTCAAATTTGGAATTTACAAGTAGGAGAAGAAGACGTCGTTCATTTGTTTGATAAACAAATACTTTAGCAAATATCAAAATTCAATGGCAATGACAATGACAATGACAATGGCAATGGCAATGGCAATGGCAATGAAAAAATAAAAATTCCTAAACTAACTCGGAAAATTAAACTTTTATAGATTAAAAATTAATATTGAAATTTGATATTGCAATTGATTTTTGCCATTGAACATGAAAGACACCTATAATACTATTGCATTTTCCTCCGAAGAATCTTTATTTAAGGAAAAAAGCAGTAAATTCTTTGGATATGCATTTCCTATAGAATCCGAAGACGAAGTTAAACCCATCATTGAAATCTTAAAAAAGAAACATCCGCATGCGGTTCACTATTGCTACGCCTATCAAATAGGTACAGAAACTATTCAGTATAGAGCGAATGATGATGGAGAACCCAGCAATACTGCCGGTACACCAATTTACGGCCAGATACAATCTTTTGGACTTACTAACGTTCTTGTAGTTGTAGTCCGTATTTATGGTGGCATAAAATTAGGAGTCGGCGGATTAATTTCTGCTTATAAAACTTCAGCACAAATCACATTAGAATCTTGTGAAATTATCGAAAAAACTATCGATATTCATTTTCAGATTTCATTCGATTATAAAAATATGAATAAAGTGATGCGGGTAATCAAAGAAAAAAAACTGGATATTGTGAATCAAGAAATGGAAATTGATGAGGAAACTAATTTACCGATAGGCAGATTTGTAATAAAAACCAGAAAAAAAAATGCCGAAATGGTATTCGACACTTTTAATTCATTGTTTGAAATTGATATAAAAAAACTATAATTCCGCATCAAAATGAATCCACACTGATGATTATTCAAAAGTTTTTAGTAGTTCTAAAATGTAATCCGGCGGAGCAGTAGGTCTGCCTGTTTTTAGAGAGACAAAAACCAATAAAAATTGAGCCGTTGTTAATAACTCTCTGGCTTCATTGTAAATGGCGCAATCAAATTCAATCTTCACAGACGTCTGACTTTTGAAAACCGTGTGCACCGTAAGCAGCTCATCATATTTAGCCGATTTTTTATAACTGATATTCATATTAACAATAGGAAGACCAATACCGCTTTCTTCCATGACTTTATATGAAACCCCTTTATTTCTAAGCCATTCCACCCTTCCTATCTCAAAATAAGGAATATAATTTCCGTGATAAACTACTCCCATTTGATCCGTTTCAGAGTAACGGACACGAACTTGAATTTGATGATCTTTCATTAATTTTGCATTAAAAATTTAAATTTTAAAAAGCTTCTTACAACAATTTTTCCAAAAATTATAACCTAAAATATTTTTTTTTACAGATAATTGTTCACATATTTGTTATCCCGAAAAAAGAATTTTTTTTGCATTCTTTTTGTAAGATAATAAATACCCAGAATATAATAATTTAACTAGATATATGAACAAGACTGCACAATCAGTATGGGAAAACTGTCTGTCCTTTATAAAGGACAACATTCAAGATCAAGCCTATAAAACTTGGTTTGAGCCAATTAAATCAGTTGAACTTACCGATAATGCATTATATATTCAAGTACCAAGTAAATTTTTCTACGAATGGTTAGAAGAACACTATGTAAAATTATTAAAAGTAGCCTTGACCAAAGAACTTGGAAAAAACGCAAAGTTACTTTATAAAATTAAAATGGAAAACACTTATGGTAACAAACAGCCGTTTACGGAACAATTACCAAGTGCCAACAGAGGGCCGGTAAAAGCACAGGAAGTAGATGCACCTTTTAAAAACCTTAGCCCAGAATTAAAAAATCCGTTTGTAATCCCTGGAATAAGAAATTTAAAAATTGAGTCACAGTTAAATGCGAATTATAGTTTTGATAATTTCTTAGAAGGAGACTCTAACAGACTAGCGCGTTCTGCTGGTATGGCAGTTGCCAATAAACCTGGAGGAACTTCATTTAACCCGTTATTGATTTTTGGCGGTGTTGGATTAGGAAAAACGCATTTGGCGCATGCCATTGGAGTAGAAATTAAAGATAAATTTCCTGAGAAAACCGTTTTATATATTTCTGCCGAAATTTTCACACAGCAATATATTGATTCGGTAAAGAAAAATAATAGAAATGATTTCATTCATTTTTATCAATTAATCGATGTTTTAATCATTGACGATGTTCAGTTTCTTTCTGGAAAATCAGGAACACAAGATGTATTTTTTCATATTTTCAACTATCTGCACCAAAACGGAAAACAGGTTATCCTAACTTCGGACAAGGCCCCTGTGGACATGCAGGATATTGAACAGCGCTTACTATCCCGTTTCAAATGGGGATTATCTGCCGAGTTACACCAGCCAGATTACGAAACCAGAATTTCCATCTTAAAAAATATTTTATACCGTGATGGTGTTGAAATGCCTGATGAAATCATAGAATATGTTGCGAGAAACATCAAATCAAATGTTCGTGAACTGGAAGGCGCTATTATATCATTGATTGCACAATCTTCTTTCAACAAAAAAGAAGTAACTATTGAATTGGCAAAAAGCGTCGTAGAGAAATTTGTAAAAAATGTAAAGAGAGAAATTTCGATCGATTATATTCAAAAAATTGTCTCCGATTATTTCCAATTGGATTTAGAAACTTTACAATCCAAAACAAGAAAAAGACACGTAGTGCAAGCGAGACAATTAGCAATGTTTTTTGCTAAAAAATTCACTAAAGCTTCATTAGCCAATATCGGCTCTCAAATAGGAGACCGCGATCACGCTACTGTGTTGCACGCCTGCAAAACTGTAGATAACTTAGTTGCTACCGACAAACAATTCAAAAAGTATGTCGAAGATATCAATTCAAAATTAACGCTATAAGCAATGCCTGTTAAAATTTTAATGGTTTGTTTGGGCAATATCTGCCGATCTCCTTTGGCAGAAGGTATATTAGCCTCCAAACTTCCTACTGAAAAATTCCTTGTTGACTCAGCAGGAACAGGTTCTTGGCATGTTGGCCATGCACCAGATAAACGTTCCATATCCACCGCAAAAAAAAATGGTTTAGACATTTGCAATCAAAAAGGAAGACAATTCTCAAGAGCTGATTTTGATACTTTTGATTATATTTTTGTAATGGACAGCAGTAATTACAATGATGTAATTCATTTGGCACAAAACGAAACTCAAAAAGCGAAAGTTCAGCTGATTCTGGATGCTATATTTCCTGATGAAAATGTAGATGTACCTGATCCTTATTACGGAATGGCGAATGGCTTTGACCAAGTATATAAAATGCTTGACGAAGCCTGCGAAGTAATTGCCGAAAGACTGATTGCTAAACATTCTGAATAAAATCAAATCTGTTATTTTCATAACTTTGCCAGCGAAGTACACTAGCAAAAAATCATTCTTATAAGGCTAAAACTTCTCATTCCTAAAAAAATCACCTTATGAAAGCAGCACCTCTTTTTGGAAAACTGTATTTAATTCCTACTACAATGGGCGACTGCGACCCTATGGATGTATTACCGCAAACCATAAAAAGATGTGTCGATTTAATCGATTATTATGTAGTTGAAAATGATAAAACTGCCCGTAAATCTATCAAGCTCACCAATCCGGAAAAAAAACAATCCGAATTAAAACTTTTTATCCTTAACAAACATACTGAGACCAAAGAACACCAAGAGTTTATAAAACCGCTTTTGGAAGGAAAAAACATGGGACTCATGAGCGAAGCCGGCTGTCCCGGAGTAGCCGATCCGGGTGCAGTAATCGTAAAATTAGCGCACGAAAAAGGAATTCAAGTGATTCCACTTGTTGGCCCTTCTTCTATTTTATTGGCTATGATGGCATCAGGAATGAACGGACAAAGCTTTACTTTTCACGGTTATTTGCCCATCGAAAAAGACGAAAAAAGAGCGAGTTTCAAAAGTTTAGAGCGTATCTCTTTCGAAAAAAATCAATCTCAGATTTTTATAGAAACACCGTACCGCAACAATAAATTACTGGAAGATTTAATCCAAACTCTGAATCCCGAAACTCATTTGTGCATAGCTGCCGATATCACCTTACCGACAGAATACATCAAAACAAAGAAAATTTCGGCATGGAAAAAAGAAACGATCGACTTACACAAACGTCCCACTATTTTTATTATCCATAAAATGTAAAAAAACATTTTGAGCGTACCACCATAACTTTTTTATATTATGAAAATCTTCATCTTAATTCTAAGTTTTTTTATAAGCATTTGCTGTACAGCTCAAGATAAATTGAATTTCAATTTAAAACCTATTGACTGCGAAAATAAATGGGTCGTATTCCCATCTGACTCACAAGGCTCCTACAGCTATGGCTTTGTATACATGGACGATAAAGAAGGTTTACTTTTCGATTTTGGCGGTTCACTCAAAATAAACAGCAATGAAAAATTCCTTATAAGCAAAAAAGAAAAGGGAAGTTCTATGAAGTTTAGATTACAGCCAAACAAGTCATTAGTAGCAATTATCCCTGAATCTTTTTTTGCCGAATTTGGTATTTCAAAAACTCCCGATTGGCTCGAAGCATATCAAAAAGACGAAAACGAAGCCAATAGGTTATTCAAATGGGGTTCTACTTATAATGCATGGAGCGAATGCGCTAAAGGATTGACGTTTTTAGAAAAAGTAAAAAACATTGACCCAAATTACAAAGGGCTTAAAACTGAAATTGCTTTTTCATATAATTGTTTAAATCAGCCTCAAAATGCGATTACCATCCTAAAAGAAGCAATTAAAGAATCACCGGACGACGCTTATGCTTACAAACAATTACTTTATTCACAAGTACATAACAATCAGCTACCTGATGCATTAAAAACCTATTATAAAACAGCAAAGGATATAACTGACAAGACTTATGAATCTGAAAACGCGTTCAATATCTTATGCGCTTTCTACAGTCAGAATAATTTAAAAAAGTTCAACGAATGGATAATCTTTACTCAAATTGACAAAGACGAACGTTTTGGGCCGTATGTTGAAAAATTTAAAAACGAATTGGAAAAGATGAATTAATTTTTCAAGAACTAATTTTATACTGAATAAATTATTCTATTATAATGAGTAAACTCCCAAATGTAACAACGAGCATTTTTACGGTAATGTCCAAAATGGCTGCTGAATACAACGCAATTAATCTTTCGCAGGGATTTCCAAACTTCCCAGTTGACGAAAGATTAACTCAAATAATTTCTCGTCTAGCCACAGAAAATGTCCATCAATATACTCCAATGTCAGGCTATCCTCCTTTAATAACCAAAATTACAGGATTAGTAAAATCATCTTACCAGCGCGAAACACTTGAAACCGAAATACTTGTTACTGCTGGAGCAACTCAGGCAATATTTACAACTTTACTGGCTTTATTACAACCCAATGATGAAGTAATAATTCTGGATCCAAGCTATGATTGTTATGAAGCTCCTATTTTATTGAGTAATGCAAAACCAGTACGAGTATCACTTAACGACGACTATACTCCCAACTGGAATACTATTGCAAATGCATTTTCGGATAAAACAAAAATGATTATCATCAATAATCCGCACAATCCAACGGGGAAAATTTTAAACAAATCCGATTTTGAAAATCTGGAAGCTCTTTTGGAAAAACATCCAAATGTGCTGTTGCTTTCTGATGAAGTTTATGAATATATCACTTTCGAACAAAAACACATTTCAACACATACTCGGAAAAAACTGTTTGACCGCTGTATCACAATTTCCTCATTTGGAAAATCATTTCATGTTACAGGATGGAAAATCGGTTATCTAGTGGCTCCCGAACATTTGATGAAAGAAATAAAAAAGGTACATCAGTTTCTGGTTTTCAGTGTAAACAGCATTTGTCAAGTGGCAGTTTCCGAATATTTAGATTTGGTTGCGGTAGAAGAAATTAGTCCGTTTTATCAGCAAAAAAGAGATTATTTCAGAGCATTATTAAAAAACAGCCGATTTGAACTGATGCCTTGTGAAGGAACTTATTTTCAAGTAGCATCATATAGCAATATTTCCGATAAAAGTGATGTAGATTTTTGCAAGCAATTAATCAAAGATCATGGTGTTGCAGCCATTCCAATATCTACTTTTTATGCCGATGGAAAAGATTTAAAATTAATTCGTTTTTGCTTTGCCAAAGATGATTTCACATTGGAAGAAGCTGCAAAAAGATTGTGCGCAGTCTAAATTACAGCTGCTGACATTTTAATTTTAGCATCTATACATCTAAATATTTAATTTTTTTTATTATGCGTGCATACTATTTAATTTTATTACATTTACAATTCAAAATATAAAACATTATGAGTTATACTGATAAAATGTTAAGAGACGATGCTTTACAGGGCAAAGTAATAGTAGTTACTGGAGGCGGAAGCGGCTTAGGAAAAGCAATGACTAGGTATTTTTTAGAATTAGGTGCAAAGGTTGCCATCACTTCTAGAGATTTAGAAAAATTAAAAAACACAGCTCAGGAATTAGAATCAGAAACCAATGGAACATGTTTACCGCTTCAATGTGACGTACGTCATTATGACGAAGTAGAAAATATGCTTCAAGAGGTACTGAAAGCTTTTGGCAAAGTTGACGTGTTGCTAAACAATGCAGCAGGTAATTTTATCTCTCCAACAGAACGTTTATCAGCCAATGCTTTTGATACTGTAATCGACATTGTTTTGAAGGGAACCAAAAACTGCACACTTGCTTTTGGAAAACACTGGATTGACACTAAACAAACTTCGGCAACTGTTTTGAATATCGTTACAACTTACGCTTGGACAGGTTCTGCCTACGTGGTTCCCAGCGCAACTGCCAAAGCTGGAGTTTTAGCCATGACTAGAAGTCTAGCTGTAGAATGGGCAAAATATGGTATCCGTACCAATGCAATAGCTCCAGGACCATTTCCTACCAAAGGCGCTTGGGACCGATTATTGCCGGGAGATCTTTCCGAAAAGTTCGATATGGCCAAAAAAGTTCCACTAAAAAGGGTTGGCGACCATCAGGAATTAGCGAATTTGGCAGCATATTTAGTCTCCGACTTTTCTGCTTACGTAAACGGCGAAGTAGTAGTTATTGATGGAGGTGAATGGCTGAAAGGTGCCGGGCAGTTCAATTTATTGGAAGCTATTCCAGAAGAACTTTGGGATCAATTGGAAATGATGATTAAAGCAAAGAAAAAGAGCTAGCTGTTTTCAGAATTCAGAATTCAGATTCAGATAATTGAAAGTATTCAATAATAAATCAAAAAGAGAACTAATTATGCAGTTCTCTTTTTTTGCACTATTATGAGTAATCAAGAAAAATACACACAATATTGTTGGGATAAATCGGGAAGTCTAAAAACTATTTGTTTTTGTTAACAAAATAGATTTTCAAAACCCATAAATAATTGTATTTTTACCGTTCAAAATTTAGAAAATAAATGGGTAAAATTATAGCGATTGCGAATCAGAAAGGCGGAGTTGGAAAAACTACAACTTCAATAAACCTAGCTGCTTCACTTGGTGTATTAGAAAAAAAAGTATTACTTATAGATGCTGATCCTCAAGCAAATGCAACATCAGGTTTAGGAATTGATGTTGAAACTGTTGAAATAGGAACCTATCAAATTCTGGAACACAGTCATACTCCTTTGGAAGCTGTCATTAAATGTTCTTCACCAAATGTTGATGTAATTCCTGCACATATCGATCTTGTTGCGATTGAAATAGAATTGGTCGACAAAGAAAACAGAGAATACATGCTTAAAAAAGCATTGGAAAGCGTGAAAGATCAATACGATTATATATTAATTGACTGCGCTCCTTCTCTTGGTCTTTTGACTTTGAACGCCTTAACAGCTGCAGATTCTGTAGTTATCCCAATTCAATGTGAGTACTTTGCATTAGAAGGTTTGGGTAAATTATTGAATACTATAAAAAGTATTCAAAAAATTCACAACCCAGATTTAGATATTGAAGGATTACTGCTGACAATGTTTGATTCAAGATTGCGTTTATCAAACCAAGTGGTTGAAGAGGTTCAAAAACACTTTAACGATATGGTTTTTGAAACTGTGATTCAAAGAAATGTAAAATTGAGTGAAGCTCCAAGTTTTGGCGAAAGCATTATTAACTATGATGCGACCAGCAAAGGAGCCGTTAATTACATTCATTTAGCACAAGAAATTATAAAGAAAAATAGTAAATAGCTGTATGTCAAAAGCAATAAAAAAACAAGCCTTAGGTAGAGGTTTATCTGCATTATTAAAAGATCCTGAAAACGATATTCAGTCGGTAGAAGATAAAAATGCAGATAAAGTGGTAGGGAATATTATTGAGCTTGAAATTGATGCTATAGAAATAAATCCATTTCAGCCCCGAAGTAATTTTAATGAAGAATCTTTACGCGAATTAGCCACTTCTATAAAGGAATTAGGTGTGATTCAGCCTATTACTGTACGTAAATTAGACTTTAATAAATACCAGTTAATTTCTGGAGAACGCCGTTTACGCGCTTCTAAATTGATTGGACTTACAACTGTTCCTGCTTATATTCGAATCGCAAACGATAATGAATCACTAGTAATGGCTTTGGTTGAAAACATCCAGCGTCATGACTTAGATCCAATAGAGATTGCCTTATCTTACCAGCGTTTGATTGATGAAATTCAATTAACTCAGGAACAAATGAGCGAAAGAGTGGGTAAAAAACGCTCTACAATTGCCAATTATTTACGTTTATTAAAACTTGATCCGATTATTCAAACTGGTATCCGTGACGGTTTTATCAGTATGGGGCATGGCCGCGCAATTATCAATATTGATGATCATGATGTGCAGACTGATATTTATCAGAAAATAGTAAGCCAAAATCTTTCGGTTAGGGAAACTGAAACTTTGGTAAAAAACTACCACGAAAGTTTAAAACCAAAACCTGCTATCCCTGCAAAAACTGCTTCTTTTGAAATTAACGATGAAGATGTAAGTACTTTTAATAAATATTTTGGAACAAAAATAGATGTAAAAGTGGCTGGAAATGGCAAAGGAAAAATTACTATACCTTTCCATTCTGAAGAAGATTTCAATAGAATTATAAAATTAATAGAAGGATAGTGAATAAAATCATATTCATAGGTCTATTGCTTTTTCTTTTTGGAAACGCAGCAATTTTTGCACAAGCAAAAAAAGATGCTGTTTTACAATCAAAAGACACTTTAAAATTAGTAGAAATAGATCCTTTGACGCCTGCAAAAGCAGCTTTTTATTCAGCAATATTACCTGGACTTGGCCAAGCATATAATAAAGCCTATTGGAAAATTCCAATAGTTTATGGTGCTATTGGAACCAGTTTATACCTTTATGCTGACAGCAAAAAAAAATACAATGAGTATCGGGACGCTTATAAAAGCCGTTTATCTGGTAATCCCGATCCTAATTATGCCTATTTAACAGACACTCAGTTAATTTCGGCACAAGAGTTTTACCAAAGAAATGCTTCGTTATCAGGTTTTTTTGTACTTGGCTTTTATGTCCTTAACATTATAGATGCCAACGTACATGCTGCATTAAGACAATTCAACGTTAATCAAAGTCTATCAGTAAGACCCGAAATTACTCCAGATGCTGTAACATTAAAAGCAAATCTAGGACTAACACTTAATTATCGTTTTTAGATTCGAAAATTATTCGTCTCTTTTTTTACAAATCAAAAAATAATACATAATGAAAATTGCGCTTTTAGGATACGGAAAGATGGGGCAGGTAATCGAAAGAATTGCTTTAGAAAGAGGACATGAAATTGTTTTAAAGAAAGATGAATTCAGTACTTATGATGGACTTTCGACTGCCGATGTTGCTATCGATTTTAGTGTTCCAACTGCAGCGGTCAGTAATATTTCCAGTTGTTTTAACGCTAATGTCCCTGTAGTTTCGGGTACAACGGGCTGGCTAGAGCATTATGATGAAATGATTGCGCTTTGCGCAGCAAAAAACGGAGGTTTTATATCCAGTTCAAATTTTAGCCTAGGTGTTAATTTATTCTTTGAATTCAACGAATATTTAGCCAAAATCATGGCGCCTTTTGATCATTACAAAGTTGACATGGAAGAGATTCACCACGATCAAAAGCTAGATGCACCAAGCGGAACAGCTATTTCCTTAGCAAAAGGAGTTATAAAAAATAGCAATTACTCTAATTGGACATTAGATACAGCTAAAGAAAACGAAATTCATATTGAAGCAGTACGAACAGGAAATGTTCCCGGAACACACACAGTAACTTACAACTCCGAAGTAGATTCAATTGAAATAAAACATACCGCACACAATCGTGAAGGCTTTGCGCTGGGAGCTGTAATCGCTGCCGAATGGTTAGCCGGAAAACATGGTGTATTTACTATGAAAGATGTATTGAATTTAAATTCCAAATAACATTTCGAATACAATTTAAAATAGAATTTGGATCCCGATCTAAACTTCTAATTTTTAACCTCAAATTTTCAAATTATGACACTATATCTTTGGTTTGTATTTTTCTTAGCTGTTCAGGTAATTCATTTCTTAGGAACATGGAAACTATATGAAAGTGCTGGGCGAAAAAGACGGGAAGCTGCTATTCCAGTTTACAATGCTATTGTTTTAATGAAAATAATTGGACGCCCAACATGGTGGACAATTTTACTTTTTATTCCAATTATTAATTTAATTATGTTTCCCGTTATTTGGGTAGAAACGCTTCGAAGCTTTGGTAAAAAATCAAGTCTAGATACTTTTCTTGTAATTGTAACCCTAGGTTTTTATATTTTTTATCTTAATTACACGCAAACTTTAACATACATAGCTGATCGAAATGCAAATTCCGAACATAAAGCTGCCGATACGATTAGTTCCTTGCTTTTTGCAATTATTGTGGCAACAATTGTACACACTTACTTTATCCAACCATACACCATTCCTACTTCTTCTTTAGAGAAATCATTATTAGTTGGAGACTTCTTGTTTGTAAGCAAAATGAATTACGGTGCCAGAGTCCCAATGACTACTGTAGCAATGCCAATGGTACACGATACTATTCCGTTAACTAAACAAAAATCTTATTTGAATTGGCCACAATTGCCTTATTTTAGGCTTCCTGGTTTACAAACTATTGGCCGAACTGACATTGTCGTTTTCAACTGGCCAGCTGATACTGTATATAAATTTAGAGATCGATCAGGACTTAGAGTTGACAAGCCTATAGACAAAAAATCAAATTATGTAAAACGCTGCGTTGGTGTTCCCGGAGACAGCTTATCGATAAAAAACGGCTTAGTATACATTAATGGGAAAGAATTGATTTTGCCAGAACGTGCAAAACCACAATTTTCTTATAAAGTAATTTTGGATGGTAAAACCCCTATCGATTTTGAATACCTGTTCAGAGACATGGATATCACAGACGGAGGTTATTTTTTAAATCAGCAAACCAGAGATACATTGGTTGTAAGTGCATTGACTGTTGCTGGGGCTGAGAGACTAAAAAATGTGCCTGGAATAACAGCCGTAAACCGAATCATTTATAATAATGCTGACAGCGGTATTTTTCCTCATACTAAACCATGGAGCCAAGATAATTTTGGACCAATTTATATTCCACAAAAAGGAAAAACGGTTGCATTGACTCTAGAATCATTGCCATTTTATAAAACCATTATCACTGACTACGAGAAAAATGACCTGAAAGTGAATGGAAATGAGATTATAATTAATGGAAAAGCTGCCAGCACCTATACTTTCAGCCAAAATTATTATTGGATGATGGGTGATAACCGCCACAACTCGGAAGACAGCCGCTATTGGGGTTATGTTCCAGAAAATCATATAGTAGGAAAACCAATTTTTATTTGGTTAAGCTGGGATACTAATGGAAAAGGCTTAAACAAAATTCGCTGGGACAGGGTATTCACTACTGTTAGCGGTGAAGGACAGCCACAATCTTACTTTAAATTTTTCTTGATTACTCTTGCCTTATTTTTTGCCGGCGAGTATTTTTGGAACAAAAGAAAAGCAAAAAAAGCTTAAAAGTTTACATTGTTTAGAAGGTTTACTCGCAGAACTAAACCTTCTAAACTCTTACCTTAAAAAAAATGAATATTCTCATACATCCTTCTTATTTTCCATCCATTAGTCATTTTGCTGCTATAGCACAATCTGAAGGCATTACATTTGAAATGGAGGATAATTTTCAAAAACAAACCAATCGCAACCGTACTTATATTTACAGCCCAAATGGCATTCAATTACTAAATATCCCCATAAAACA
The DNA here is from genome assembly GCF_003385115.1 of Flavobacterium aquicola. Lineage (GTDB taxonomy): Bacteria > Bacteroidota > Bacteroidia > Flavobacteriales > Flavobacteriaceae > Flavobacterium > Flavobacterium aquicola. Next base: position 7,388 of record NZ_QUNI01000012.1, on the reverse strand, counting down.
TTCTAATGGTTATAATCATCAGAAGACAAAAGAGATAAAGATAGAACAGGAATTTGATTGGCAAAAACAGCATTTCAAATCGCTTGAAGCTGCTTATAGAAGCTCTCCTTTTTTTGAATACTTTGAGGATGATTTACTGCCCATTTTTCAAAAGAAACACAATTTCCTGATGGATCTAAATTTGGAAGCTTTCGATATTGTATGTAAATGTCTGCGAATGAAATTAGAATTTGATCACACTACTGAATATTTCCACGAAATAGATAATTCAAAACAAATAGATTTCCGCTATTTAGTAAATGGAAAAAAAGACCATTCTGTTTTCGAGCCTTACACCCAAGTCTTTGATGACAAGCATGGATTTTTGAATAATTTAAGCGTACTTGATTTATTATTTAACGAAGGGAAATTTGCAATGGAGTATTTGAAGAATCAAATACTTATTCAATAGACACGCAGAGTACTCATCAAAATTGACACTTATAAAATCACCGCAAATTCATTCGCCAATCAAAATTATCTAAAGCGAATCTGCGGTGATTTTTCTTTTAAATTGCTAATACAGCTACTCCATAGATAGTTTTGCCATAATAGGAAAATGGTCTGAATTCTGAAAATCAGAAAAGCTGTCGAACTGCTTTACCTCCATGGCTGCATCTGCAAAAATATAATCAATTCTTGCTGGATAATATTTAAACTTATAGGTAGCCCCAAAACCTTTACCTGCTTCTTCAAAACTATCTTTTAATTTTCCTTTTATATTACGATACACATACGAAAAAGCACTGTTATTCATATCCCCGCAAATGATAATAGGGTATCTGCAATCTTTCTCGTGTTCTTTAAAAATAGCAGCTTGTTCTTGTTGCTGCTTGAAAGCTTTACTAATGCGATTAAAAAGGTATTTCGATTTTTTCTGATTGATCACATCAATGTTTTCGGAAATCTCACCTACTTCCGGTGATATTTTTATAGACTGCAGATGCATGTTATATACCCTAATAATATCCTTGCCCTTTTTTATATCCGCATAAACAACGTTATTATTTGAATGAGGAAATACAATATGCCCCTGATCAATAATTGGAAATTTAGAAAATATTGCCTGACCCGTTTTAATCTGGTCACCTTCCATTAAAACATATTTATAAGGGTACACTTTTAAATCAATATCCGCAGAATTAGAAAATTCCTGAATACACAAAATATCAGGATTTTGGTTATTGATAAATTCTAAGATTGTATCCGGAATATCGTCACGATCCAGCCATTTAAAGACATTGAACAATCGTACGTTATAACTCATAATGGTAAAATCCTTGTCACCTGCCTGAAATTCTTTTGCTGAGAATTTATAAAATTTATTAAAAAAAGTAATTCCAACCAAAAGAACCAAGCCCGACAAAATCATACGCTTTTTGAACTGCATGCCCCAATAGAGAAAGAATAATCCATTGGCTAAAAAAAACAAGGGCATAAACAAAGTCAAAACCGATGCAAACGGAAAGATTTTTGGCGCCAAAAAAGGGAGCAGATAAGCAATGAATGTTAGCACTATAACTGCTAAATTCAAAAGAAACATTCCTTTATTAAACCATGAAAGGTTCTTCATTTTTTAATGTATTTTGAGCTTTAAAAAGTTAAAAGCTCTCGATTTACACTTCAATAGTGATATAAAAATAAGCTATTTTCCTGCTTGAAACAAAAATTCTTTTTCTTCTTGATTCAAACTATCATATCCAGACTGACTGATTTTATCCAAAATCTCATCTATCTGCTGCTGTTTTTTATCTTTAACCACTATTTTAGAAGCCGTTTTTTCAACTGGTTTCTTGTAGTTTTTGTGTACTTTTTTGAATGGTGTAGAAGGCTTTTTGAACAAATTAGTTAAAAAATCCAAAACTGCAGTTACTATTCTACTCAAATCGATTCCATTTTGCAGCAGCTTTACATACATAAAACCAAAAAAAGCTCCCGCTAAATGCGAAATATGTCCTCCTGAGTTTCCTAAACGAAACTGCATTAAATCCAAAACAATAATTACTGCAGTAACGTGCCATAATTTGACATTCCCAACCAATAACAATCTTACATCCATTAAAGGATTATATGTCGTTGCTGCCACCAAAATGGCCATTATTGCTGCCGAAGCTCCAACTATGGCACCGCTTAAATGCAAAAGATTAAATCCCAAAGTAAAAATTATTCCTGCAAAAACGGCACTTAAAATATAAACTCCTAAATACTGTTTAGCAGAGAAAAAAGTCAAAAATAAATAGCTGGAAAAATTCAGCACTATCATATTAAAAAACAAATGCAAAAAGCCATCATGAAAAAAAGCATATGATAAAAAAGTCCAAGGTCTTAACACAAAAACCGATGGTTCTGATGACAAAGCAATCCAATTGGGAAAATCAAAAACTCCTGTGCTAAACTGATAGAAAAAAAGGGAAACCAAGAAACAGCCTATATTCCAAAAGATCATTTTCATGGCGATACCGCCTAATCTATATTGCATTTTCAAATCGTCTAAAATATTCATACGTTTTTCTTTTCGATTATTTATCTGAAATTTACAATTTGTAATTTAATTTCAATTAATAGAACATAGTCTTTTTAACTAGTTCCATCGTTTATGATTAAATTTATTATTTCTCCAATACCACATCATGGCAAAGCCTACAATTGCACCTCCGATATGGGCAAAATGAGCAATTCCGCTTGATCCTCCAAAAATAGAACCCCCAGAAACACCCAAATATAAATCAACCAACAATAATCCAGGAACAAAATATTTAGCTTTTACTGGAACTGGAATAAACATCAGAGCCAGTTCAGCATTAGGAAACATAAAAGCGAAGGCCACTAACAAACCATAAATAGCTCCCGAAGCACCGACCACATTACCAAAATAAGCTCCAGTAAAAGCATCAAAACTAGAAGGAGACAATAGCTGTTGCCATTTAGTATCAAATTTTCCTTCGCTCAACGTTTTTAATATCTCCAACTTTGAATAGCCATTTGCAACCAAAGTATTTATAGCACTTTCAAAAAAATAATAATTGACGAGTGTATGTAATAATGCAGCACCTAAACCACAAGAAATATAAAAGAAAATAAATCTTTTACCTCCCCAATAATGCTCCAACGCCGATCCAAAAGAATAAAGGGCAAACATATTGAAAGCAATGTGCATAATATTGGGCAGTGGGGCATGCATGAACATATGTGTGAAAATTTGCCAGAAATGAAAATCCGGATTTTCATAAAAATACATAGAAAGCATTTTATAAGCTGGTTCACCAACAATTATTGAACCAATATAAAACAACACATTTATTATTAACAATTGCTTAACTGTAGGGGTAATATTCATCATAAGGCAAATTTTTTATCTAAATCTTCCACACGCATGGTGATGAAGGTAGGTTTTTGAAATGGGGAAACATTTGGATCTTTACAGGCAAAAAGACCGTTGACTAAATTTTCCTGTTCTTTTTCGGTTAAATAAGCGCCGGTTTTGACAGCCAGACTTTTTGCCATCGATTTGGCAATCGTATCATTCTGACTAAAACTGTTCTCTGGAATTCCGTTATGCAGATCGCCCAGCAGCTGATCCAAAACCACAGCTACTTCGCTCTCAGTAATATTGACCGGTATACCCGAAATCACAATATGATCGGGGTTCGAATCCTCAAAAACAAATCCTGTATTGACTAGAGACTGCTGTAATTCGGCAATAAGTTCCATTTCGCTTGTCGAATAAAACAAGTTTATAGGAAACAGTAACTGCTGGCTCGAAGCGTGCTGCACTGTCATATTTACCAAAAACTGCTCATATAAAACCCGCTGATGTGCTCTGTTTTGGTCAATAATTACCATCCCAGACTTTATAGGCGACACTATATATTTTTTATGAATCTGATATGTTCTCTGAACAGTCTGTTCTACCTCTTCGTCATTAAACAGAGACGATGTAACTTCTTCATTTTCAAAAGCAAATTCATTATTTTCAAACGAAAAATCATTGTTGTTACTCGAAGCAAATTCATTTCTACCAAAAACAGCACTTGTATCATGTTTCACATCTACATACAGACTTTCCCAAGTTGCAGCTGGCTCAACTCTTTTATAAGATGAGGAAGAAGAATAACTCTTACTAGGTTTCTCTTCTGCAAAAGGATTAAAATTAGTATCAATCTGAATCGTTGGCACTTCACCTTCCAAATTTTTATAATGATAAGGCGTATCCAGATTGGCATCCCTTTCAAAATCCAAAACAGGAGCCACATTAAACTGTCCCAGACTGTGTTTAATAGAAGCTCTTAAAATAGCATACATCGCACTTTCGTTATCGAACTTGATTTCGGTTTTAGTAGGATGTATGTTGATATCAATAGTATTTGGCGGCACCGTTAAATATAAATAATAACTTGGCTGCGAACCATCTTTCAGAATCCCTTCATAAGCAGCCATAACCGCATGATGCAGGTACGGACTTTTTATAAAACGGTCATTGACAAAGAAAAACTGCTCTCCCCTGCTCTTTTTGGCAAATTCAGGCTTGCTTACAAAACCCTGAATATTCATCATCTCGGTATCTTCGACAACAGGAACTAATTTTTCATTAGTTTTCCCTCCAAAAAAATTAACAATGCGCTGTCTTAAACTCGATGGCGGCAGATTATACATATCGCTGCCATTATGATAAAACGTAAAATGAATTTTGGGATGAGCCAAAGCCACTCTTTGAAACTCATCAATAATATGACGGTATTCCACCGTATCCGATTTGAGGAAATTACGACGCGCCGGAATATTAAAAAACAAATTTTTTACAGCAAATGAAGTTCCTTTTGGCAAAACCGCCACATCCTGCGACATGAACTTACTTCCTTCAATAACAATGTGGGTTCCCAGCTCTTCCTGCTCTAGTTTGGTCTTCATCTCCATATGCGCAATCGCCGCAATAGAGGCCAATGCTTCTCCTCGAAACCCTTTGGTATTCAGAGAAAATAAATCTTCGGCCTGCCTGATTTTGGAAGTGGCGTGACGCTCAAAACACAAACGGGCATCAGTCACATTCATTCCTGATCCATTATCAATGACTTGTACCAAGGACTTTCCCGCATCTTTAATAATCAATTTGATGTCGGTTGCTTTGGCATCAACTGCGTTTTCCAATAGCTCTTTCACTACCGAAGCAGGCCTTTGCACTACTTCGCCGGCAGCAATCTGGTTGGCAACATGATCAGGAAGCAATTGAATTATACTCGACATTGAAAAATTTTAAATTGTAGATTAACGAATTAGATTTCTGATTTAAAACCAAACCAAAGAAGGACAAATTTAAGGAATTTCTACTGTGTTTTGACAGTTTAAAAACCATAAAAAAACCATAAAAAATGACCGCACAGATTACACGGATTCAGTAGATTATTCCCGATAAAATACAAAGCTGATAAAAAAACATATTTTTCATACCAAGGATCAGTATCATTTATGGGTAAATATATCCACTCTTCTTTCAGGCGTATAAGCATAAAAAAACCTATACTATCCAGTGAAAAGTATAGGTGATTTTTATTGACGATAACCAATCTTAATCCCTAATTGATTATTCGTAATTGATTATTTATTCTTCTATCTGCAAAGGTTCATTACCAATTCGCAAAGCCCCTGAAGACAATAAATGCTGGTTATCAATTTGGTGTGACAAAGAAGCCTGCTGACGGATATAAGCCATTTTTATAGCTGCAATAGCAGCTTCAGTTCCTTTATTTCCGTGAATCCCACCGCTTCTGTCAATAGACTGCTGCATTATATTATCTGTCAAAACGCAGAATATAACTGGGATATCAGTTTGAACGTTCAAATCTTTGATTCCCTGCGTAACCCCTTCGCATACAAAATCAAAATGTTTGGTCTGTCCTTGGATCACACATCCAATAGCAATTACAGCATCAACATTCTGAGTCTGCAGCATTTTTTTAGAACCATATATCAGCTCAAAACTCCCTGGAACATTCCAGCGGATAATGTGATGAGGAGGCACTTCATTCTCCAGCAAAGCCGTAACAGCGCCATTATAAAGCCCTTCGGTTATGGTATCATTCCATTCTGAAACAACAATCCCAAAGCGAAAATCTTTCGCGTTTGGGATTGAGTTTTTATCGTAATCAGATAAATTTTTATTTTCGGTAGCCATATTTTTTAGATTGCAGATTACACTATTTAGATTGCAGCAAGTACTGCTCTCTGAAAACTGTCTCCTATATTACTGTGCTAGACCAATCAAACCTTCCACTTGACCAGCTTCAGGAGAATTTTCATAATTTTCTTTAATATCTGTAAAATATTTCAACGCATCTTCTTTGTTTCCAAGAGCCAAAGCCACTTTACCAGCTTTCATAAGGAAACGAGGCGTAGTGAAATCATTTTTGCTTGACTCAAATGCTTTTACATAGTTTTCCAAAGCTTCTTTTGGCTGATTTTTTTGAGAATAAGCATCCCCGATAGCTCCTTTTGCCAAAGCGCTTAAAATAATATCCTCTGAACTGAATTTACCTAAATAAGTAATTGCTTCATCATATTTTCCAGTGTTCAGGTAAGCAATACCAGCATAGTAGTTAGCCAGATTCCCTGCAGCAGTTCCAGAATATTCGTCAGCGATTTTCACAAATCCAAATTTCCCTTCAGAACCATTCAATGATAACTTATATAAAGAGTCACTCGCTACACCGTTAGTCGCTTTATCAAAATTAGACTGTGCTACAAACATTTCGTTAGCCGCATCATCCTCTTTCGGGTTAGCAATAAATTTTTGGTAAGCAAAATAACCAACAGTTACTAATGTAATAGCACCAACAACTCCAATTATAATTTTTTGATTCTTAGCAACCCAGTCCTCTGTTCTAGAAGCCGTTTCATCTAATTTAGAAAAAACCTCAGCCGTAGCGCTGTCTTTTTCGTCAATCGTTACATTTTCAACTGCATCGTCTTTAACTTCCTTTTCTTTTGGTGCTTTATATCCTCTTTTATTGTAAGTAGCCATTATAAAAATTTAATTTATGTGAACGGCAAAAATAAAATTTTTATTCTAATGCACGTAAAAAAAATGGATTTTATATTAAAAATTGCAAAAAAATTTTTAATCCCTTATTATTACTGCAAAACCACGGCTTATTATCCAAATAATCAGGGAGTGTTGCCAGCGATTTCAAACTTCAGATTGCAGGTTTCAGGCTGCAGATTTTAGAATACAGGGTACAGATTGCAAATTTTGTAGTGCTAACTAAACCACTCTGCACTGAAAGTGCAGAGGTTTGTTTTACGAGGGACTGAAAGTCCCTCATTTTTTCATTCGAGAATGAAATTTGAATTATCAT
>NZ_QUNI01000011.1 GCF_003385115.1 Flavobacterium aquicola | reverse complement strand
CAGTAATGGAAAACTGGATAAAAAGGCTTTACCGGATCCGGATGGTTCAGAATTATCCAGCAAAGAATATGCAGCACCCCGCAATGAAACGGAAGAGCAGTTAGCTGTTATCTGGCAGGAAATATTAGGAGTTGATAAAGTAGGAATTCATGATGACTTTTTTGAATTGGGGGGGCATAGTTTATTAGTTATAAAATTAGTTTCCTTTATTAATGAGGTATTCTCTACAGATATCAGTATTAATATGGTCTTTGAATACTCAACGATTTCTGAGTTTGTTGATAATATGAATTCAGTGAATCATTTCAAAGAAAGCCTTATGGTTCCTTTGCAAGAAAAAGGAACTCTAAACGCTATATATCTAACTCCACCAGGGAGCGGAACAGTTAATTGCTATATTGAACTGACAAAACTATTAGGAAAAGATCAACCTGTTTATGCATTTCAATGTTCAGGATTATATGGGGAAGCTCCAATTTTAAAATCTATTGAAGAAATGGCCTCAGGGTTTATTACAGAAATGCAAAAAAAGGATCCGCATGGCCCTTATCGACTTGGAGGATATTCATTTGGAGCAACCGTAGCTTATGAAATGGCAGTGCAATTACGAAATGGCGGATTTCACGTCGAAGAACTAGTGATTTTTGATGGAAGAGTTTCATTTGAAGATAATAGTAAAATTGATGAAGACCAATTATTTCGGGAATTTTTAGAAAACCAAACAGAGGTATTTGGGGACGACTTTAATTTTTCAGATTTAGCTCTTGAAGAAAAATCTAAAGAAGAACAACTCGAAGCAGTGAGTAAATTGCTAAGGGAGTCAGAATTTAAACTAAGAGAGAAGGAAGTAAAAGGACGTTTAGAAGTTAATTTCTACAATGAAAATTGTTCCTATTTATACAAGGTAGAAGAAAAACTAAATACACAAGTTATTTTGTTTAAAACAACATATGCAGATTTGGATGGAAAAATAGTTTTTAACGATGATGATGTTTATGGATTTGACTATGGGTGGAATAAATATACTAATAAAGAAGTAATAGTACATTCAATATCTACAACCCATGATGCAATTTTAAATAGAGAAAATGTTGAGCAAATCGCATGTATCTTAAAACAGTAAGTAATAATAATCAGGCAGATAATTTAAAAAAGTAAAAATACATGGAATTTGGAATTATGTTTTTCGCTAGTAGTGAAGATTCCTTATCGGGAAATATTTATGATTTGGTAAAAAAGTGCGCTATCTATGGTGATGAAAATAATTTCTCATCTATTTGGGTTCCAGAACGTCACTTTACAGAATTTGGAGGAATATTTAATAATCCGGCAGTACTTCAAGCAGCTCTAGCAAGTATAACAACAAGAATAAGACTAAATAGTGGAAGTGTAGTTATGGCACTTCACGACCCCATACGTGTGGCAGAAGAATGGGCAATGGTTGATAATTTATCTAATGGACGAGTTGGATTATCAGTAGCTTCAGGATGGAATCCAGATGATTTTGTTTTTTTCTCACAAAATTATAAAGACAAACATAAGGTAATGTATGAAGGAATATCTAAAGTTAAAAAATTATGGAGAGGAGAATCTATAGAGCGATTAAGTGGTAATGGGAAAAAGGTAGATATCAAAATATATCCATCTACAGTCCAAAAAGAAGTACCATTTTATCTAACGGTAAGCGCAAATTCTGAAGGATTTAAAAATGCAGGTAAATTAGGATTTAATATTCTGACTTCAGTTCTAGATCAAACGGTAGAAGAGTTGTCAGTGAAAATAGACCTTTATCGACAAGCACGTAGAGAAAACGGTTTTGATCCTAAAACAGGTAAAGTTACTTTGATGTTACACACATTTATTGGGTTAGATAATGAGATTATAAAAGAGGAAGCAAGAAAACCATACTGTAATTTTTTAAAACGAAATAAAAAATTATTTGAAGGAATGGCTTATAATAGAGATCGTGATTTTTCATTGGATTCTTTATCTGAAGAGGATCTAGATGATTTTTTGAATTTTTTATATGAAAGATTTGCTAATACAAAAGGATTGATAGGCAGTAAAGAATCTTGCATCGATCTAGTACGAAAAATAACAGGGGCCGGAGTGGATGAAATAGCCTGCTTACTTGATTTTGGTCCTTCGTCTGACCGAATATTCGAAAATTTAAAATACATAACTGAATTAAGGCAGTCCTTGTAATTGACTAAATACATATTAAAACCGGGATTCATCGAGTTTTTATAATGTGTTTAGTCAGTTTTAAATATGAAAAAAAAAACATTGAAAAATTATTAGGATTTTTATTAATTAATAATTTTATTTGTAAGTATAATATTGATTTTAAAAGTAAAAAGAAATGGATGAAAATCAAATCGAAAGTTATAATCGGAATGGTTATATCGTAATTGAGGATATGTTTACTTTAGAGGAAGTGAATGTATACAAGAATGAAGTATCTTATTTTGAAAGTAAAAAAAAATTACCAAATGTTATTTGTGAGGATAACAAGATTCGTTCTGTATTTGCTCCTCACATGCATTCACAGATATATGCAAATCTGTACAAGGATTTTCGATTATTGAACATAGTACAAAATTTAGTAAAAGAAAACTTATATTTGTATCAATATAAATTAAATCTTAAAGAGCCATTTTTAGGTAAATGGTGGGAGTGGCACCAAGATTATCCCTATTGGCACTTCGATGATGGTGTGTCAACTCCAGATATGATTTCAGCAATGATTTATTTAGATGATGCAAAGTCTTATCAAGGCCCTTTAATGGTTATTCCAGGATCACAAAAAGAAGGTATAGCTAAATTTAAGGATAAAGGGAATCTCGATAAAAATGATATATTAAATTCGCTTAGCTCCAACTTAAAATTTACTGTTGATGATACTATTGTTAAAACATATGCAGATCAAAACGGCATTCAGGTCTTAGAGCTTAGAGCCGGATCAGTTGTTTTTTTTCATCCCAACTTATTTCATGCTTCTACAGGTAATCTTTCTCCATATGAAAGAGACACTGTTATTATAACTTATAATAGTATTAATAACTTGCCGGTTTCGGAAAATAGTAGACCAGATTATATTTGTTCTAAGGATAATAGTGTTTTGACTGAAATTGAGAAAATTGTATTGTAAATTGTCCGCAAAAAGCGGATTAATTTAGTCAAAAAATAAGAGGGTATTTTTTCTAAGTTAAAAACTTATGTAAAAACTAAGAAGCATAAAAAAAAGCTAAATCGAAAGATTTAGCTTTTTTTGTGACCTTGATGGGACAAATTATGATAAATTTTATTGAAGATTTGAAGAGATTGGCCTATTAAAGGTAGAGGCTGTCTTTGAGTTGCTTCAGCAATTTGGTTTAGATGTCCCATTGGGAATTGATGGAAAAATTTTATCACTTAAATAATTTGACATTAATTGCAATTATCGGTGTTAAATGATTAAAAAATCAATAACTAATAATTTATAAAAGCACTTTATATAGTTGAAAAATTGTCCGCCTTTGTTTCTTTTAGATTTTGATTGTTTGAAGACCTGTTGCTGCTGATACAAACAGGACTTTTTTTATCGAGACAATACATTATAGACTTATATTATGCAGATTTTTTATTTCGGACATTACAAAAGTACTCTGCGTACTGCCGATACTTTCGACAGATCCTAATTTATTGAAAACGAAATTCTGGTATTGTTTCATGTCCTTTGCGAATACTTTTAGGATAAAATCATAATCTCCAGAAATGTTATAACACTCCACTACTTCGTCAATTTTCAGGATGTCCTCAACAAAACTGTTTCCGATATTTCGGTCATGCTGTTTGAGCTTTATATTGCAGAAAACGATAAAACCATGGCTAAATTTTTCATGATCAATTAGTGCAATATACTTTTTGATGTATCCATTATTTTCCAGTTTTTTTACCCGCTGTAAAACAGGAGTAGGTGAGAGGTTTACTTGTGCGGCCAGTTCCTTTATGGTATAGCTGGAATTGTTTCCCAGTATCTTCAGCAAAAGCAGATCGGTAGTATCGAGTTCTTCCATAGCAAAAAAATCTTTTTAAGTTTCAAAAATACATTTTTAAAAGTAAATAACACTTGTTTTGTGTGGTAATACAGCTGAATTCTCTTAAGTGAGAACATCGGCCAGCTTTTTTAGTTGTATAAGGTAACTTTGTATAGAGAATGAAGCTGAATAAAATTTCAGTAAAGTAATATAATAAGAGCACATTGAAAAAGTTATTGAACGTATTAAGTAAAGCAGGTTTCGACGGTTTCCTGTTAATGATAGCCACCATGATTCTGCTGGCTTATTTTTTGCCGCAACCAGGAATGATCAAAGAACCTGTTTCGCTGGAAGAGATTGCCAATGTAGGCGTGTCGTTTATTTTCTTGTTTTATGGCGTGAGGCTGAGTGTTGAGAAACTTAAAGCTGGGCTTGCCAACTGGAAAATGCACATTGTCGTTCAGCTGACAACCTTTTTATTTTTTCCGCTTATCGTTTTGGTATTTCGCCCTTTGTTTGTCAATGCTGGCTTCGAACTGCTTTGGTTAGGTGTGTTCTTTTTGGCAGCTTTACCGTCCACAGTTTCCTCTTCCGTGGTTATGGTTTCCATCGCCAAGGGTAATATTTCTGCAGCTATTTTCAATGCTAGTATTTCCAGTTTGATTGGAGTAGTGGTAACGCCACTCTGGGTTGGGCTGTTCATCGCTTCTGCAACAGGTGATTTTGATACCACTGATATCTTCATAAAGCTGCTACTTCAAGTCTTGCTGCCTGTTATTATCGGTATAAGCCTCAACTCCCGTTTTGGCGCTATTGCCGAAAAATATAAGAAACAGCTCAAATATTTCGATCAGGGAATTATCCTCACCATTATTTACACGTCGTTTTCCAAGTCATTCTCCGAACATCTTTTTGAAGGCTTCACTGCCCTTGAACTTGCCGGACTCGCAGTAGGAATGATGGCCTTGTTTTTTGCTGTATTTCTTTGTGTTGGACTGCTCAGCCGCTTGTTTGGCTTTTCAGAAGAAGATCGTATTACGGTATTATTCTGCGGATCTAAAAAGTCATTGGTACACGGCACCGTCATGTCAAAAGTACTCTTTCAGCACAGTACCATCACCGGTATCATATTGCTGCCATTAATGCTTTACCATGCCTTTCAATTGATTGCTGCCAGCATCATCGCTCAGCGTATGGCTCGACGAAAAGAAGTATAATTTTTTATTTATGGCAGTGTTCTTTCTTCTTTTTTGGTAAAGAATCTCAATGCGGAGGTTAGCCGTTTGCAGCTACTTTTAACTGTCTGCGATCACAGGATAGCGGTTTCTTGACACTTGATTGAAGTTTCTTTGTAGAATGTATTGAAGAAGCAATAGTCTCTAAATTATTTGACCGTCTGCAGAGTCGCTACGCTAAACTCCACAGACGGTCAAAAAGAATACTATTTATAAATTGGAATTACATCCCAAATTCTTTGCGTATAATTTCTGCTCCAGCGCTTAAAGCACTTAGCTTACCTCTTGCAACGTTTCGCGCCAAAGGAGCCATACCGCAGTTTGTACTAGGGTAAAGATTTTCGATATCTACAAATTTAAGAGTTTTACGCAGGGTATCAGCTACTTCTTCAGGTGTTTCGATACTATTTGTTGCTACATCGATAGCTCCGACCATTACTTTTTTGCCACGAACGAGTTCAATCAGATTAAGAGGCACCTTTGAGTTATGGCATTCTAAAGACACAATATCAATATTAGATTTTTGAATTTTCGGGAAAATTTCTTCGTATTGACGCCACTCTGAACCCAATGTTTTTTTCCAGTCATTATTAGCTTGTATTCCATAACCGTAGCAGATATGTACTGCAGTTTGGCACTTTAAACCTTCAATGGCTTTTTCTAATACTGCCATTCCCCAATCGTTAACTTCATCAAAGAACACATTAAATGCAGGTTCGTCAAACTGGATAATATCTACCCCTGCATCCTGCAGTTCTCTTGCTTCTTCATTTAGTGCTTTCGCAAATTCCCAAGCCAATTTTTCCCTGCTTTTATAATGGTTGTCGTATAACGTATCTACCATTGTCATTGGTCCAGGCAAAGCCCATTTTATTGGTTTTTTAGTCAGTGTACGTAAAAATTTAGCATCATCAACAAATACTGATTTTTGACGTGCAACCTCGTCTACAACCATAGGAACATTCGCATCGTAACGGTCACGAATTCTTACAGTTTTACGATTTTCAAAATCTACACCGCTTAAATGCTCGATAAAAGTGGTTACGAAATGCTGGCGTGTCTGTTCACCATCACTAATTATATCGACTCCTGCCAAATGCTGTTCCTGTAAAGAAATGCGCAAAGCATCTTGCTTCCCTTCAATTAACTGATCTCCTTCTAATTTCCAGGGCGACCAAAGTTTTTCGGGTGGTGCAAGCCAGGCAGGTTTGGGTAAACTTCCAACGATTGAGGTTGGTAAAAATTTCTTCATATAAATATTTTTAATGTGTTGTATTAATTAAGATCAAAATTGGCAGACCACTGTTCTAAGACACCTTTGTGAGGTTTAATAAATTGCTCTTCTGCATATTTACCCTGTTCAACAGCCAGTCGGCTGCGTTCTTCGCGGTCATAATCAACGCGGGTCAGTGAATAATCTTCGTGTTTAAGGTTAGGCTGATAGATTTTCCCAGCCACTGAATTTGCATTGTAAATTTCAGGGCGATAAATCTTCTGGAAAGTCTCCATCGTGCTGATTGAGCTGATTAGCCCAAGATCAGTATAATCAGCAAGCAGATCTCCGGAATGATAAAAAGCCATCGGCGCTACACTATTATGAGGCATGAAAAAACGAACTTTTAAGCCCATTTTAGAGAAATATTCATCAGTGAGGGAATACTGATCCTGCAGATATTCAAAACCCAGAACCGGGTGATGATACTCAGTTCGAGTATACGTTTTGTTGCTCGATACACTTAGACAAATGATCGGTGACATCTTAAAGTATTCTTTATAAGCAGTTGAATTTACAAAGCACTTATATAATTTTCCGTGCAAATCACCAAAGTTTTCAGGAATACAAAAATCAGATTTATTTTTATTGTACTCGATCAATAAAATACTGAAATCATAATCGCGTACGTAAGAAGAAAAATTATTCCCCGCAACACCTTCAATATGCTGGCCGGTTTTACGGTCAAAGATATTCGTTTTTAAAACTTCAATCAACGGCAGATTGTTACTACCATTCTTATCATCAATACTCATCGTTACTGTGATGATTTCAAGTTCTACAAGATAACGATCTGCTTTTGGATTATCCAAATGAGCCAATGCATTAAATCGATTGTTAATCATATTTAAGGCATTACGTAAGTTTTGCTGGCGATTAGCTCCTCTAGCCAGGTTTGCAAAATTGGTTGTCAGACGCGTTTCATTTGATGGGGAGTAGTTTTCATCTAAACAAGTGCTATTTAGCGTGAACGCAAAATCATAATTGATGGTATTTTGGGTAGTTTCCATATATTTCTTTTTCGTTTATACTGAATCTTCTAATATGACAGAATCATTTAATTGCTTGTAGTTATTTTATGTAGCAAATTTCAAAATAAAAGATTTATAAGTCAAGTTTGTCTTTTAAATAAGGTAATTACTCTGTTTTTTTGTGTTTTTAAGGGTAAATAATCTTTTTTGGAATATTAATAATAAAAAAAGAGATAATTTATCTTTAAAGAACTTAGATGTGATTGATTGAAGTACTTAAAAAAGATGCTAAATAAACTACTATGGAATAGAGAATAGTATAAAATTATCTACTATATCTATTTGTTGAAGAATATATGACTTAAAAAAGATGGTTTTATAGAAAAATATAGAGGTGTTGTAAATACTGAAAAAGTAGGGGACTACCTAATGTTTATTTGTAATTTTTGCTGCTCCTCAGGTTTTCGTATCGTCCCGTTAAAACTCATAAATTAGAAAGGAAAAGCATAAAAAAAACGTTAAAACAGAAGTTTTAACGTTTTAAGAGTGACCTCTACGGGACGGCTCCGTTGATATATTCTGGAAGTGTCGGGAACCATTTAGATTAGTCTTTGTGTAAGAAATAAGTTTTAACAGCTAGTTATAAAGAGTAGGCTTGTAATGTTTTTCTTGCCCATTTTCCCCAGTCTTTCAAAGCATCCAAAAGTATTTTGCTTAGTCCTTTATTGTCAACAGGTTTACCTTTAATTGGTGGGGCTAAATCTTTGTCAGAAACTGGAATTTCTGTAACTTTTGTAGCAAACCATGTCATATTTTCATGTGGCATGGCCAATCCTAGAATTGTTCCAGGTAATCCTGTAAACGACTCAGGGCCACCAGCAAATGGAATTTGAATAGTGTAATAGGCAACAACATAAACAGAATCGAGAACTATGGCATTTGCTCTGCGGCATTCATAACCTGCAATTTCTCTTGTTTCATCGGTAATTTTCCAATCAATTTTGCGTAAACTGTCTTTAACTAAGTATAAATCGTCATAAACATTTTTTTGTGTAATACTGGTTTTTGTATCAAGATCTGTGGCGATTACATTTTTTAAATTAGCCATTGCATCGTCACCAATCCAGCTGTTGTTTGCTGATTGATTTGTTTCATCCCATTTGTATAAACTCTTGTTTTTTGAAAAACTGAGAATGCTTTTTGTAGTTTTAAATTGTGGATTGGTTTTTTTATAACTTTCAAAAGCAGCTTGATAATAACTTTCAGTTTCTCCTTTTAGTTTTTTTGTAATCAAAGCATACATATTCGATTTTTTCTCATATTCGATTACGCCATTTTGCACAAAGTGTTGATTTTGTGCAAAAATATTGCAGCTTGTCAATGCAATTATTAAAATTAAGATTCGATTTATTATTGTTTTCATGGTTTTAGTTTTGTTTAATTTCTCCTCCGCCCATTTTGCTGAAATCCCAGCTTACAGAGAACATAAAGTATCTTTGAATAGTGGTATATGTACTTTGGTTAATGTTCCCATTATACGCTGTACGATTGAATCCTACATTTTGGTTCAAAAGATCTCTTCCCGTTATAGAAACTCTTAAATTATCCGTTTTTAAGAATTTTTTGGTGATAGATGCATTCCAGATAAAACGTTCAAAAGTTTCCTGAATCACCTGCGTTTTTCCATTATATTGATAATTACCATCTGTGCTGATTTCTAGTTTAAAAGGTAATTCAACACTGGTCCAGAAATCTCCATTAAAACCCCATCCATTACTATCACTATTTTCGTTGATGCTTGCAGTAGCAACGTTGTAAGCAGGCCCGAAGCTGGTATTGAAATTGTATTTTTTTTCTTTATACTTTGATAAGTTTAAATTAAAGGAATAACTAGAATTTTTAGTTTGATTCAGTTTTGTATTTATGTAATTATAGTCTACATTTTTGTTGGCGCTTAAACCAATTCCTGCTGTCATGTCTATAGCTTTGATTGTTTTGCCAAAATTACCATTCAAATAATAACTTGTTGCAGCTTTGTTTTCTAGGTTTACAAATTGAGAAATACTTTGTCCTCTATCATTTGTAATCACATTACTTATTATTGGATTTAGCGTAAAATTATATGATCCATTAACCGAAAAATATTGATTGCTGAGTACTTTATACGAATAATAATTTCCTCTAAAATTATTTTTAAAAGAAGGATCTAAATTTGGATTACCTACAATCGTATTTAATTGGTTTTGATTATTTCCTATCGGCTGTATTTGATCTAGTGTCGGCTGATCAGTGTTTCCGTTATACGAAAAACGCAGTACTTCTCTTTGTTTAAAATTGTATTGATAGTTTATCTGAGGCATGTAGTTGATAAATTTTTGCTTAAAAGAGCTATCTGTATAAACATCATATTGTTTAAAGTTTACACCACTAAATTTAGAACCAAAAGAAAAAATAGTTTTATCTTTTTTATAATTAAAAATCGCTCCCAGTTGATTTATCGTTTGGTCTAATTCATAATTATTACTAAAGATGGGATCCAAAGCATTATAATCGCCGTTTGGAGATTTATTAAAAGATTTACGATCAGCTTTTCCGCTACTAGCACTGAATCCATAATTAAGAACTGCTGTTAGACTTTTAGATAGGGGTTCGGTATAGATTAAATTTGATTTAAAAGCTGTATTGCTAATATTGTTGACTTTATTTTGATCGACTACTTTGGTGCTGTCTGGAGTAATTACGGATGGTGTAAAAAATTCAGCTCTAGAATTTAAATACCCATCACTTTTGCTGTCTGTATTTGATTGGCTTAAATTAAGAGATAATGTTCGGCCCGCTTTTTTAAGTCTTTTGGTTGCTAAAGCGTTTATATTAAATGTTTTATCATCAACATCGTTTGTAGTTGTCTGTTTCGAATTATTCAATTGGTTACCTTGTTCGTCAGTACCTTTTCGCATTTCTGCATCACTTGAATTACTTTTTTTAAATAATCCATCTACATTTAATTTTAAAGTTAAAGTAGTATCAATTTTAATTTCATAAGCTAGATCAAGTTTATTTTTAGTCATGTTTTTCTCAAAACTCTTGTCTGAAGTATTATAAATACTGCTGGAACTTAAATTTTGCTGGTTAATATCATTGCGGTCTCCTGAAAGTTTGATATCGCCAATTTTATAATTTATATTGATAGATTCTTTATCGCTGTTCCATTTATTGTCAAAATGTATCCCACCAGTTTGAGCTACTGGAATTCCTTCACCATTAAATTGTCCGTCCCAACTATCTAATTCATCATTTCCATTGTTTGAAAAATAAATACCTCCGTCATCAGTTACTTGATAACTGCTTTGGCCATATTTATCTTTATCTCCCCAACCTAATCCTACTTGTCCTGTGTTGCCAAAAATGCCATAAGCTGCTAATTTTTTCTTATCCCAAAATTTATTAATCATGGCTTGACCTTTGTAATAGTTATCAGTTCCTCCTCCGAGTTCTACTTTCCCAAAATGACCATTTTTTTTGTCTTCTTTAAGTTTAACATTTAGAGTTTTGGTTTTCTGACCATCATCAATTCCTGTAAAAGCGGCTTGATCACTTTTTTTGTCATACAATTGTACTTTATCAACCATGTCCGCACGTAGATTTTTTGTAACTAAAGTGGGATCATCGCCAAAAAATTCTTCACCATCAACCAAAACTTTAGTTACAGTTTCACCTTGGGCGGTAATTTTTCCATCCTTATCAATTTGTATTCCTGGGAATTGTTTTATCAGATCTTCCACCTTTGCATTGGGTTCTATTTTAAATGCTTTTGGATCAAATTCTAATGTATCGCCTTTGATTTTCATGGCGGCTCTATTGCCTTTTATAATTACTTCGGATAGTAATCTTCCTTTATCAGCCAAATTAATTTTGCCATAATCTTTGATTAACGTTGTGGAATCAACAGAAAATTGATCTACAAAATCAGCATATTTGGGATAAGAAACCAGTAAAATAAATTTACCGGCTTTAATATTATTCAGCTCAAAAGAACCATTTTCTTTAGCTCGTGTAAATTTTACTAAAATAGAATCTTTTGCTCTTAACAAAGAGACTGAGGCGTTGGTTAAAGCAGACTTGTTTATAGTATCTGTTATCTGACCTTTAACTGTTCCTGATATTTGTGCCTGTAAAGTATTTGATAAAAAAAGAAAGCAACATAATAATAGTATTGTTTGTCTCATTAATTGATATGGTTTTAAAAAAATAGGCATTATTATTCTATTCTATTTTTTGAGAAAAGGAAATAAAATGCAATTGTTGTGTGATTTGTTTTTGGATGAAGCAAGATTTTAGATTCTAAAATAATTGAAATAGAAATAGAATCTTTTGAGACAGGTTTGCTAAAGTAGAGTGATTTGATTTTACGAAATTCATGTTTTTTGTGAGGTTTTGATTGTTTTTGATGAGGATTTTAATGATTCTAGTTTATTGTTAGTATAGTTTGAAATTGATTAAAAATACTACAATATTAAAAATACTTTATTAATATTATCATAATTAAATATTAAAATTAATCGATCGCATGTACGAATAATTTTTATATTTAGTCGAAAAATTAATGCGGAAAATCATTACTATTCAAATTCTGTATATTCTGCTGGCAGTATATTTTAAGTTTAGGTTAGTTATCGAGATGTTGAAGAAATAATGAAGATTAGGGCGTGATTGTAAATCATGCTGCGATCCAGCAGTAGGTTTATAAATTTGTACTTTTGATTGAATTAGGGATGGGGAAGACAAAAGGTCAAAGTGATGGCAGGCTGGAAATTGGATAAAATCTATATCGAAGTAAAAAGTATTTTGTGCCTTTTATATAGGGTAGTAGATAAATTAGGTAATACGGCATGCTATCTTTTTAGGAACTGTTTCACTATACGTTCCAATCTTTTGTGCCGAACATCAGGTACAAAAGAGTATTTACTGGTACCGGGGCTAATAGGGTAGGACTGTTATTTTGTTGTAAATCAAAGCATCATTTTGTTTAGAATTTTTGATTTAAAAAAAAGCGTCAATTGAAAACAATTGACGCTGCTGTGGTGACCTCGACTGCAATGTTTTTAAGTTGTTAAGTATCGCGTAATCAATGCATTGTGTTTTTAAATAGGGTTTTATTGGGAAGTTTTATTTTTTAACTGTGTACAGATCAATTAGCTTTTTTGAAAGTTCAGCTTTTGTTTCTTCCTTTAATTGAAGGTGTGATTCATTTATTGTGTCAATAATTTGTACTGACATTCCAACTGCGTTAATGCGTTCTAAAACGGTCACATATTCTTTTGCCTGCTCCATCACCGATTTATATACAAACAAAAATGTTGCTCCAATAAAATTCACAATTAAACCAGCAATTGCAACAACAATAGAACCATTCAAATTTTTAGGCTCCTGAAATACCATTACGGATCCGTAAATAATCAATCCAAATCCTACAACCATTACAAAGACAGATAAGTTAAATATTGATGATACTTGACTTATATTCCTATTCAAATAACTTTCAAGTTTTATTCTGGCTAAATCCCATGCTAATTTAGGTTCTTTAGGATGTTGAGCTACTTTTCTTTCTTGTTCAAATATTAGTTTTTCATTTATTTCAATAGCAAAGTTCCGATTGTATGAAGACCCTCTAAATATTAAAAATATACCACATACTATTTGAAAAATTGATACAACATATAGAACTTTCTTTTGATTGTGGAATTCATCAGGAAACAGATTATCTGCAATAAAAATAAAAACTATACCAGATATTGTGGATATTATACCAACCAATAAATAAAATAATAAATTTCTATTATCATTCTTTTTAGTATTTTTAAATGAGTCTATTAACTTACGGGGAGTAGGTATTATTTCCATATTTATTCATTAGGTATATTATTAATTATCTCAATCAACCGCTCCACCAGTTCGCTATCCATATTACCGACCACAATATTCAATTCTTCTTCTTCCTGGTTATTTTTCATTTAGCATTTTTTTATAAAGTCAATTGTTTTTCCTTTTTGCAGGTATTTCAAAAATGCTTTGTAGCCTGGATCTAACTTTTGGTATTCTGAATTTGGTTCGTTTAATATTCCGTAATCACTTTCTTCTAGCATTTCATTCATCATGGAGGTTCTAATCTCTATTCATTGGCAAAATCACTTGGGCTATCCACTTTTTTTATTCTAATAGAATTGTAAAGGATTAAAAATATGAATTTAAGTCATACATAAGAATATTTTTCACAAAAAATTGTAAAATATGTGTTTTACTGTTGATAAAAAAAGGGTAGAGAAATACTATCAAAAAGGTATAAAAAAAAACGCTAAATCTTACGATTTAGCGTTTTTTAGTGACCTCGACGGGACAAATTTCAACATCTTTTTTGGATGATTTGAAGAAATTGGCTTTCTATATGTAGTGTCTGTCTTCCATTGGCTATGTAAATTTGGTTTAGATGTCCTGTTGGGGATCCATACAAAAAATATATAAACTCAATTTGTTTACCACATTAAACTATTATACAATTCTACAAATATTATGAAGGATTTGAACAGATTCTTATAGTTAATGTAGAATTGTCTTTCATTGTCTCTATGAATTACTGTTTCGGATTTAAGAATAAAGCTATTTGATTTTTTTTGGTTAGATAAGTCTTTCGTAATTTTTGTGGTAAAAATATCAGGGTTAATCATTAGAATATGTTACTTTCCTAAAAAATACGAAAAATCCTGTTTTTATATTAGCAGTTTATTATATTTGTTTTAAGCAACAGAAGTTTTTTCACAGACTAAAGTCGATAACAATCTCATTGAACCAATAGTAATTAAAACAACTCTTAAATTATAATAACAAGTTAATGAAAATAGCTTTTTACCAACCTAAAAATAGCATTCTAAGAAAATATATGGAAGGTTACTATTTTATGACTCCTGATGATTCTCATCAACCATTTCACTACCTCACTTTTCCAAATAATTTTTTTATTCTTTCTGTCGCAATTGGCAGTCAGATCATGACTGAAGATAACCAAATTATAATCTCCCATTCCGCTGAAAGCGAGATAATAGCAGATTTTCTGGCACGTTACACAAGACCAATTGAAATTCTATATAAAGATCCCGTACCAGAAATCACCATTTATTTTAAGCCTTCGGGCATCAATCATTTTATTAATAAGGCTTATCTGCTATTCGGGCAGAAAACGGCAATCAATTTCAATCCCTTTCCTGATTTTTATGAAACAATGAAGGGTATATTGGAACTGAATGATCGAACACTCCAAATAGAGCTGCTTGAAGAATACTGGCTTTCAAAATTTGAACAAAAAGACCTTCAATTGATCGAGGATATTTTACTGGATATAGAGTCAGATCTGAAAATTTCAGACATTGCTTCAAAGCATACTATTTCAAGGCAGCATCTTAATACTCTATTCACAAAAACAGTCGGAAAACCCTGTTCTGAATATAGAAAAATCTATCGTTTCAGGTCGACAATTGAAAAAAAGAAGGACACAAAAAAACTGACACAGCTTACATATGACAATCTATTTTATGATCAATCTCATATGATAAAAGATTTTAAAGACCTTACCAAGGTAAGTCCTCAATCTTTCTTTAAAAAAATAGATGTAGACAAAAAAAATATTTGGCTATATATATATAGACTTTACATTTTTACAATTTTCGCTGTCGTGATAAGACTACTTTCGTAATCTCATTAGGGGAAAAAAATGAAACAAAATTTCAAACTTGCATTTTTTACAATCATCATTTTATTTGCAAGTTGCAACTTATCGGCACAGCAAAAAGACAATTACTCAACAAAAATCGACAGTTTGCTGAAAACCAAAAATCCAAGAAATTTTAATGGAGCGGTTATTATTCAGCAAAAGGGAAAATTAAAATATGCAAAAGCGTTTGGGTTTGACGATTTCAAAAAAAAAACTTCGCTGAAAGTCGACGATAAATTCTCTACAATGTCGCTGGCAAAACAATTTACAGCAACACTTATTTTACAGCAAGTAGAAAAAGGAACGATTGATTTGCAAGCACCTATTCGTGAATATTTGCCAGATTTTAAATATTCCTGGGCAGACACGGTTACCGTTCATCAGCTGCTGAATAACAGTTCGGGTTTGTACAGCGAAAGTTTGGACAAACCCCTAAAGTTTAAACCTGGAACGGCCTTTAGTTATTCAAACGTTGGTTATTATGTGGCTGGATTGGTTTTGGAAAAGCAAAGCGGGAAAAATTTTGAAACATTAGTAAAAGCACTATTCAAAACATGCAAAATGAGGAACAGCTATTATCCGAATGAAACCAACAGCCAATTTTTGACGAAAGGACATTTAATAAAGAAAGATGGAACAATAAATCAATTTGATAAAATAAGCTTTACAATTGACCAGTATTGGGGAAGTCATTTAATTGTATCCGCACAAGATTTGGCAAAATGGAATGAATGTTTACACAACGGTAAATTATTAAAGTCAACTACTTATAAAATGATGACGGGTTATTCAATAACCAATACGCATATTCTTTTTAGCGAAAAACCAATTGGATATGGGTATGGATTACGTATAAACGATAAAGAAAATATACTTGAAATCGGACACACAGGCTTTCATCCAAGTGAAGGATTTACAGCGGTGAATTTATATTATCCTAAAACAGATACAAGTGTTATTGTTATGGAGAATCAGGCGAACGAAAATTTTGAGATTGCCTATTATTTTGAACAGCAAATTAGAAAAATTATAAAAAACAGTCAGCTTTTAAAATAATCCTAATTCATGACACTAGACAACTTTCACACTCAATAATCTTAAGAACAGATATGAATCAAATTTTTAGATTACCATTTCTTGGAATATCAATTCTATTTTTAAACAGTAATTCAACTTTGATTGTTATAAATCAAAATGGAAAACAATCCGATGAAAATGAATTGCCTAAAGTGATTTATAAATCAGGCGATTTTGTCATAACGCAATTAACTGAAAATGCATTTGAACATAAGTCTTTTCTGCAAACAAAGAGTTCCGGGAAAGTGCCTTGCAACGGAATGATAGTGAGAAACAGTGGTGAAGCAGTTATCTTTGATACAACATCCGACAGTCTTTCCTCTGCGAAATTGATTACTTGGGTAAAGGAAAAATTACACTGCAAAATAAACGCTATTGTGCCAACACATTTTCATATTGACAATTTGGGTGGGTTGAAAGCATTTGAACAAGCGGGAATTCAGTCATATGCTAATTTTAAAACCATTGAATTTGCAAAAGAACGAAATGAAAATTTACCACAAAATGGTTTTGCGGATTCGCTTGTAATAAAAGTTGGAAGCAAGAAAGTCATAGCAAAATTTTTTGGAGAAGGTCATACACGTGATAACATAGTTGGATATTTTCCTTATGAAGAAATATTATTCGGTGGCTGTTTAATAAAAGAGATCGATGCTACCAAAGGCAACCTTGCAGATGCAAATGAAAATGAATGGTCAAAAACGGTAGCAAAAATAAAAAAATCATATCCCAATATTAAATACGTAATTCCAGGGCACGGACAATATGGTAATCAAAAATTATTAGATTATACTATCGAATTATTTAAAAAACATTAAGAATATTCCACAATAAGACAACCTTATAAAAAAACACAATGGCAAAGAACTTTTTTATTTTATTCATTTCTACAATTTTATTAATAGGCTGTTCGACAAATAAAGAACAATTCGGAGAAAGTACTATTGAAAATGCTACCGGCACAGCTTTATCGAAAGATGAGTTTTCTAAAATCAGGAGTTTAAACAATGAGACTTTCGATACGGTAAATTTTGTAAGTAGAGAGAAAGTAGGACTCAAGTATCGCTTATATAAGCCCAAACAGCAAAAAATAAGTAAATCATTCCCATTAGTAATCGTGTATCCTGGTTCCGGGAGGCCCATTGGAACTGATAATAGTTCTCAATTGGGGGTTTTACCAAAACTATTTGCAAGTACAGAAATACAAAATAAATATCCAGCATATGTTTTAGCGCCGCAATTCTCTGAGCGGTCTTCAGACTATGAAACCGACAATAAAAGAAATCTGCTGTATTCAAAACCTAGAGCTTCCCTAAATTCAGTAATGCAGCTTATAGACTCGCTAAAATCAAATTTAAATATTGACAGTAAAAGAATTTACGTAGTTGGATATTCTATGGGCGGTTCGACTGCAATTAATTCATTGGCATCAAGACCGGATCTTTTTGCAGCAGGAATTAGTATTTCTGGCATACCGCAGTTTGATAAAACAGAAAAGCTGAAAACAATTCCCATTTGGCTTATTCATGGTCTTGATGACACAGAAAACCCGATCAACAGTGATGAGCAATTTTATAAAGAAATGAGCGCTAATATCCGTTTTTGGAAATTAAAGGGAACAACCCACGATAATGTATTTACCACTACGATTTTAGGAGAAACATTACCGGAATGGTTGTTCAAACAGCATAAGAAATAAAACTGCTGCTGATACCGATTTTGCAAAAATAAAAATTTCAAAAAATACCAGATATGATGTAGTTACGAATTTTAATCAGTTGAATTCCTCGAGGCTCTGCCTCGGGGTTGAAGAGGAAAGTTTGAAAACCTAAGGTTTTCATAAAACTAAAAATTTACTCTCTTCCGCTTGATACCTCGACGGCTCTGCCTCGGGGTAATTCATTAAAAAGATTTTATAAAACAAATTAAACAAAACTTACCTATGAAACAATTACCAAAGTTATTCTTTACCTTTTTACTTATTATGTTTTTTGGTTGTACTGGTTTTAGCCAAGAAAAAGCAATTGCCAGTGACCAACGTTATATTTTCTTTTTTCATAATGGTTTTATTGAGCAAAATGATCTTAGTGTAGCACATCCTGAATATGGAAAAGCAGAATACAATGAAATTTTAGATTCCTATAGAAAGGATAATTTTATTGTTTTTAGTGAAATTAGAAAGAAAGATACTGATGTTCATAAATATGCAAAAAAGGTAGTCAAACAAATTAAAGTATTACTAAAAAAAGGTGTTTCGCCAGGTAAAATAACCGTAATAGGAACTTCGAAAGGGGGGTACATTGCACAATACGTATCAACTTATCTGGCAAATCCAGAGGTGAATTTTGTTTTTATCGGATGTTTCAGGGATGTCGATATTGAAGAATGGCCTGATATTAATTTTTGTGGAAACATTCTAACTATATACGAACAATCAGATGTATTGGGCGTTTCAGCTATTAGAAGAAAAGAAACTTCGAAACTTAAAGTAAATCATTTTAAGGAAATAGAGTTATATACTAATCTTAAGCATGGCTTTTTATATAAAGCCTCAGACGGATGGATTGCACCTTCTAAAAAATGGGCAAATGGGAACTATGAATAGTGCACATAATTTGACAAACCTGTGGAAAAAAGTAAACAATTTTGGACTCAGTTGATCCGTAATTAATTAGGTACAAGTAGGAGAGTGGTTTATAAGATTATAGACCTTGAAAATTAGTTCAGCAAAATTTAGAAAAATGTTAGTCTTTGTTTTAACTCATTCAATGTTTTCGAATTCTTTTAAGTTATCTTATTTAAACGGAAAAATGATTTAAAGGTAATTTCTTTAGTAGTCGAAATAAAAAAATGGCGCCAATTGTCTTCAATTGACGCCATTTGGCTGTAGTGACCTCGACTGAACTACATTAATTGCAGTCTATTAAAATCATTTTCATTTTAAATATTGCAAACATACTCATATTCATAGTGTTTTGTTAGGGTTTGAGAATAATTAATTTGTTAAATTGATTGTTTTAAAATGTAACTAATTGCATTTAATCGTACGACTATCGTACAAATTAACTATTTTTGTATTGTTCAAAATATCAATACTATGGCAACAGTTAATTTTTTATATCGTTCTACAAAAGAGAAAGCAAATTTACACGTCCGTTTATTGTATCGTTTCAATGAAAATGATTTTGTTTTTGGAGCAAATACGAAATTTGAAACTACAAAATACTATTGGAGCAAAGAGCATAAACAAAGGAAGTTTAAAAAGACAAGTGATGTTGTTGAATCTAATAAAATTCAAGATATTAAAGCTAAACAAAACGAAGTTGATACCGAACTCAATAAAATTGAAAGCTATATCTTAAATGCGTTTAATACTGTTAATCCTGATGAAGTAAACAAAGAATGGTTGCAAAATCAAATTGACCATTATTACAATCCACCACTGGAAGCCGAACCCTTACCAAAAGGACTTTTAAAATACTTTGATTATTTTATTGAGTGCAAAAAAAACGAGATTACAAACGGGACATTAAAAAAATATAATGTTACTAAGCACTTATTACAACGCTATGAAAAGGATAATAAAACGGTAACTCAAATTATAGATGTTAATGAAAAATTCAAATTAGATTTTGAAAAATATTGTTTAAAGAATAATTACGCACCAAACACAATTTCAAAAGATTTAAGAACCTTAAAAACCGTTTGTAACCACGCCAAATATAACGGTATTAAAACGAGCCACCAATTAGATACAATTAAGACCCCGAACTATAAAACGGAAAAAATTTACTTAACATTTGATGAACTTCAAAAGATTGAAAATGTTGACAAAAGAAAATTAAACGATAATTATGACAATGCAAAAGACTGGCTAATTATTTCGTGTTATACTGGGCAAAGAATTAGTGATTTTATGCGTTTTACAAAAGATATGATACGTTATGAGAAAAACAAAGAGGGTGTTTTAAAGCCTTTTATTGAATTTACTCAAGTCAAGACTGACAAAATTATGACCGTAGCATTACACCCAAAAGTTATTGAGTTACTGAATAAAAGAAACGGTAATTTTCCAAAAGTTATTTCAGATCCAAAATATAATTTATTTATTAAGCAAGTTTGCAGAATTGCTAAAATTGACCAAAAAATAAAGGGTAGTAAATTAAATGACCTCAACAAAGAAGATGAAACAGAAAAGAAAACCAAAAACAAAGATGAGGTAAAACAATATCGTAAAGAATTGGGAATATTTCCAAAATGGGAATTAATAACCTCACACGTTGGAAGACGTTCTTTTGCTACAAATTTTTATGGTAAAATACCAACAACCTATTTAATGAATGTTACAGGGCACAGCACCGAGGTTATGTTTTTAAATTACATAGGCAAAAGCAATAAAGATTTAGCAATGGAATTAACCAATTATTTTTAATTTGCAAAAAATAAATCTTTTATTTTAGCTAGATACTTTACATAGTTTACATTTTTACAGGCAAAACAAAAATTCAAATGAAAGATGAAATTACCAAGTTTTTCGGGAACTTAGAAAATATTACTGATTTTTCAATTAGTAAACAGATACGAAAACAAACTAATAATTTAGATCCAAATGAATTTTGTAAGTTGAGTTTAGAATATAAAAAGTATTGTGGAAGTCGAGTATTTCACGAACAA
Source organism: Flavobacterium aquicola (assembly GCF_003385115.1). Taxonomy (GTDB): domain Bacteria; phylum Bacteroidota; class Bacteroidia; order Flavobacteriales; family Flavobacteriaceae; genus Flavobacterium; species Flavobacterium aquicola. The sequence continues at coordinate 155,296 of NZ_QUNI01000011.1, read as the reverse complement.
ATGTTACCAAAAAAAACAGATGAACTTTCAGCATTAGAAAAAATCACAAAAAATGATCCTGATTTTTTTTCAATTTTACCAGTAAAATATTATGTTTTTGAAAACGGTAAAATTCAACAAAAAATAGGAGCTATAAAACCAAACCCTAGATTTAACTTTAATTGTAAATATTTATATTATGAATTTGAAAGTTTTCAAAACATTATGCACGAATTATTTGAAATAATAAAATCAAAGGAAACAGCCACCGCCTCGCCTCAACAACCCAAAGACTTTAAAATTTATGCAGTTAAAAAACTTGAAGTAAAAGAAACAGTCGAACACCCAGAGTTTGACCCCAATTTATGGAATAAAGATTGTTTTGAATTATTCAAATATCTTTACGATCACTATTATAAAAAGTCTAAAAGAGAACTAACAAATATTTGGTTTTATTTAAAAGGTCATACAAATGATACTTTTGTTTTAAAAGCCACAAAAGATGAATACATAGAATTTATATTTGAAAGCTATCATAAAAAAATAACCAATTTTGATAAAGCAGAAAATAAATGGAATGAAAAAGAATTACCTACATTGAAAGATCATACCATAGATTTCAAAGATACTTTGAAATAAATTGCAGAAAACGCAAAAAACACTTAAAACACGTTTTTCAACTCTTTTTTGACCATACAAACCAAACCCACATTTGCAATGTTATTAATTTTAAACATTGTAAAAATGCAAAATTCAATTATTCTACAAAATTTAAGTCGTGAAGATTTAACGGACTTAATCGGAAACGTTTTTGATACAAAATTCAAAGACATTCAAAAAATCCAAAACACCCAAACCGAAAATAATGACCTGATGACTAGATCAGAGGTTTTGGAACTACTACAAATAAATGCATCAACATTATGGCATTATCAAAACAAAGGACGTATAACCGTTTATAAGATTGCTAATAAGTGTTTCTACAAAAGAAATGAGATAATGCAGTCTTTAATTGCCTTAAAAAAAATGTAGTATGAAAAAACAGGCAATTACACTGGAAAATCTTTTGAATAAAGCTAAAAAAGATTTCAAAATTATAATTATTGATTTTTTGAATTTTGCCCCATTTTCAAAACAAATGATCCCAAAACTTAGATTTATTCCCGAACCTTATTTATCGGAGTATTTCAAAGAATTATTAGAAGAAAAAAAGATTTTTGAAGTCGGAGTTTTTTATTGCAATGTTTCTAAAACCGAACAACCATTTTACGGAACTCAAAAAGTATTAACTATTTTTAAAAGTCTTCAAAATGGAAAATAATTTCAAACAAGTAGTTTCAAATGACATTGAAAACCTTGTAAACGGCTTAGAATCGAGTCAAAAAACAACTGATGACATTTTACAGGAACTTATAAAAAACATTGGTAAAATAGATTTTAAATTGCTGGCTTTTCCTGATAGTGAAGACGTTCAAAAGAAAATCAAAGTATTAGAATCAATTCTTTTAAAAAGCGGTGAGTTAACCGAAAAACAACAAACTGAATTTAACAGTTTAGACATTAAACTAAAAGGTTCAAAACTTACAAAAAATCATTATTTAATACTTTGTATTGAACAACTTCTTAAAATTGCTATTGCTAACAAATGGGGTTTGTGCAAAAAAAACGGCTTTATTTATTTGTACAATGGTAGTTACTGGAATGAGATAGACAAAGAGCGGTTTCAATTCTTTTTGGGTAATGCAGCTTTGCAAATGGGAGTTGAAAAATTCAAAGGAAAAATTCACACGTTCAAAGATGAGTTATTCAAACAGTTTTTAGCAGACTCTTATTTGCCTACACCAAAAACAAAAAGCAATAGTGTTTTAATCAATTTGCAAAACGGAACTTTCGAGATAACGCCAAAAAGTCAAAAATTAAGACCATTTGAACAAAAAGACTTTATTACACACCAATTGCCGTTTGAGTACGAACCCGAAGCAACCGCCCCACTATTTCAAAAGTACTTAGATGAGGTTTTGCCTGATCCTGACAAACAAAAAGTTTTTGGGGAATATTGCGGTTATATTTTCATTAAACCAAGTGTTTTAAAACTTGAAAAAATGCTTATTTTATACGGTTCTGGAGCAAATGGCAAAAGTGTTTTTTTTGAGATACTTAACGCCCTTTTGGGAAGCGAAAATATAAGTAACTATTCATTGCAAAACCTTACTAATGATAACGGTTATTTTCGTGCCAAAATAGGCAATAAATTAGTAAACTATGCAAGTGAGATAAACGGAAAACTAGAAACCGATATTTTTAAACAAATGGCAAGTGGCGAACCTATCGAAGCTCGTTTGCCTTATGGAGAGCCGTTTATATTAAATGAATATGCAAAATTAATATTCAATTGTAATGAACTACCTAAAGACGTAGAACACACCAACGCATATTTCAGACGGTTTTTAATTATTGGTTTTGATGTTACTATTCCTGAAGACAAACAGGACAAACAATTGCCTCAAAAAATTATCAAAAATGAATTATCGGGGGTTTTTAACTGGATTTTGCAAGGTTTAGATAGGGTACTGGAGCAAAAGAACTTCAGTAAATGTGAAGCGATAGACAACGCCCGAACCGATTACGAAAAGCAAAGTGATAGCGTTCAATTATTTATAAGCGAAAACGGATTTAATAAATCAACAAACGATTATATTTTAATTTCTCACTTATACCCACAGTATAAAAACTTTTGCTTTGAGGACGGTTACAGACCAGTAGGGAAAATAAAATTTATTCAAAGATTGAAACACTATAAAATCTCTATTGATCGCATTACGGTTGGTAATGTAGCCTACATTACTAATCAATAAGAAAAATAAATGTTTTTGTTTTGGCTACATACTTTACATACTTTTCATTAAATCAATTTTAAAAAATGCAAAGTATGTAAAGTATGCAACTGAAAAAACAATCTTTTTTTAACTAAAAACGGATAATTTGGAAATTTTTAAATACACACTCAGCAAAAAAGGGAAGTTTATTTGTCCTAATTGCCAACAAAAAACTTTTGTCAAATACATTGATATTGAAACAAAAAACTATTTAACTGATGACTTTGGTAAATGTGATAGGGAGCAAAACTGTAATTATCATAAAGCACCGCCCAAAGGTAAAAAGGCTTTTTGTATTCCTTTTTTATCATTGAAAAGTATTTCAGACAAAGCTATTAAATTGACCGATAAGAATGGCATAATTTCAATAATACCAAAGTCGCAATTACTGGAGCAAACAAAAAATGATTGTTGGATTTCAGAATGGTTTTTAAAAACCTTAACTATAAATTATTTGTCAAATGAAAATAAATATTTCAATTCTGATGAGGTGGGATTTATAAATCAGGTTATTGCCAAAGAACCAACGTCCGAAGTTTTACCAAGTTTTCACGGCTTGGAATTATTGAATAAAATGTATTTCAAAGAGCCAAAAGATGACAATTTAACCGAGTTCTTAAAAACAAAATTTTCTACTGATGAGGTTAAAAAAGCAATGCAAAATTATTTTATTTCAGGAACAAACCATTTTTGGAATAATTCAACAACCTTTTGGCAAATTGACGACAAAGAGAAAATTCACGGTTGTAAGATTATGCAGTACGATAGAGATACAGGCAAAAGAATAAAAAAACCTTACAATCGTATCAACTGGCTACATAATGCAGTCAAAGAGCCTAATTTTAATCTTTGTCAATGTTTATTTGGATTACACCGAGTTAATGAAGGCTATCAAAAAACAATTGCAATTGTAGAAAGCGAAAAGACGGCAATAATAATGAGTATTTTTATTCCTGATTACATTTGGTTAGCTACTGGAAGCAGACAGAATTTAAAATTAGATTTATTGAAACCTATCAAAAAAAAAAATATTGTTTTGTTTCCTGATAAAGGGGAGTTTGTAAATTGGCAAAAGAAAGCCAACGAATTAAAGGAAATAGGTTTTAAAATTGCAGTTAGTGAGTTGATCGAAAAAACCGATTTTGCAAACGGCTTTGATTTAGCAGATTATTATTTTAAACAAAAAGGCGAACCATAACGGAACGCCTTTTTTTTATTCAAACCATTTGACAACTTTTATAATATTTCCTAAAGTATCTTGTTGAATTACTACTTCTTGCTTTATTACCCCACCGAAACCATTTTTAGCAGTAAAAACTGTTTTGACTGATAGAAAATCGCCTGTATCTATATAGCTTGTTGTTATATGCTCATAACTTTCAGGATCGTTTAAACTTTCTTTAATTTTCTGTTCCAAAACAATATTTGAACCGTCCCACGGATGAAATAATTTTTCAATGTTTTGTTTATGAATTTCGGCTTTTGTAAGTTTTACTTCGGGTTCAGAATCACAAGTACATTTAAAGAGTAAAAATAGTAATGTAAGCAAAATTATTGGAACAATAATTTTTACTTTTTTACCGTCTTCTTTTACTTTTTGTTCTACTATTTTCTTCTTTTCCTCATCTGATAACTTATTAAATTTATTGATTTTTTCTAATTCTGTTTGGTTTTTCATTCTTAAGTTTTTTATAATTTATTACAAATATAATTAAAAAGACACATTTGTGTGTCAAGTTCTTTTGTAAGATTAACGCAATTTTAAATTGTGTTAGAAAATGACGAAATAAAATTGATTCAATCCATTGGGGAAAAAATAAGGAATAGAAGATTAGAAATAAATCTATCTCAAGAAACGCTTTGTTATGATGCTAACATACCTAGAAACCAAGTTGGGCGTATAGAAAGAGGTGAAATAAATACCACAATAGTTACCTTGCATAAAATATGTAAAGCACTAAAAATGGATATTAAAGAATTATTTTAAAAAATCCAGTTTTATATTAAAAAGGCGTTCCGTTTGTTTATATGGTTCGCCTTTTTGATTTAAATAGTAATTTTACAGTCAATTCAAAAGGTACGCACAAATATAACCAAAAGCTATCATTAGTGCGCACCAAATAATTTTAATCTATTTAGATGTTTTGGGGGATCTACGCACCGTAATTTGAAAAGCTCTAGGGAGAACCTATGACCTTTTTCAGAATGTAAAGTGTGTAATGTATGTAGTAGAAACAGAATATTTATTATTGTACAAATATCTCTTAAAATATAATTTTTACATCATCGTACGAAAATCGTACAAATATGTAAGTAAAAAATCCTTAAACTACTGATTAACAGTGTGTTTAAGGATTTTTAGAGTGACCTCGACTGGATTCAAACCAGTAACCTTCTGAGCCGTAATCAGATGCGCTATTCAGTTGCGCCACGAGGCCATTTTGCTTACTTGTTCTGTGAACGTGTTTGCGGGTGCAAATATAGGAATAAATATGTATCTTGCAAGCATGAATCTGTATAAAAAATAAAAAAAATGAGCTTGAAAAAATATATACGTGATATTCAGGACTTTCCAAAAGAAGGAATTGTGTTTAAAGACATCACTCCGCTGTTAATTGATCCAAAAGCGCGGAAAGAATGCCTGGAATTACTGGTTTCATCAGTAAAAGATAAAAAGATTGATAAGGTGATTGGGGCTGAAAGTCGTGGTTTTTTTTTCGGAATGCTTTTAGCAGAGGAACTAAATGCTGGTTTTGTTCCGGTAAGGAAACCTAATAAGCTGCCTTTTGAAACCATTTCTGCTTCCTATGATTTAGAATATGGTACTGATTCGCTGGAAATTCACACTGATGCCATCCAAAAAGGTGACAGAGTTCTTATTCACGACGATGTTTTGGCCACTGGCGGAACTGCAAAAGCTGTCTGTGAATTGGTAGAAAAATTGGGAGGCGTAATCGTTCAGTGCAATTTCCTGATGGAATTGACTTTTCTGAACGGAAGGGAAAAGATAGCCGGAAACGAGATTTTTGCAGCAATTAATTATTAGTATTAAGATCTCAGAACCCAGTTCGCAGATTATTGCAGACTGTATTTAATCAAGAGCTCTTTTCGTAACATAATAGCGATAGCCGATAATAGCCATTTGCCACTTTTTAGCTTTCGTGACGTCTAATCCTTGTTTAGTGAAACTTGGTAAAATAAGTCTGTTGATTCGGGCAAGAATTTTAAACATAGCGGTATATTTTTATCAAAGGTATAAAAAAAGACGATCTTGATGAGAGATCGTCTTTTTCGTTTTTTGTTAATAGAATTATTTATTATCTTTTTTATCGGCTAAATATTCTTCCATCTGTTTGTCAAAAGCCTTCATTTTTTCATTGAAAACTTCCATTTCTTTATTAAAAGGTTCCATTTGCTTATCAAATTCTGCCATTTGTTTGTCAAAAGCTTCCATTTGAGGTTCTAGCTTTTTCATTTTAGCATCATAGTCTTCCATTTTCTTTTCAAAGTCTTTCCATGCTTTTTTATCTCCGTTTATAGGATCTCCTTTCGGTGCTTTTGGAGCTTTGGGAAACACAGGGGCTACAGGCGTTTTAAATTTCATAACTGGAGCAGTAGGAGGAACTGGAGGAACTGGCATATTTTTGTCCTGATAATGTGTTCCGTTTTTGGTCGTAATTCTAATTGCTTTTTTTCCAAAACTATTAGTGACATCCATTCTTTCAATTGAGCCACTTTCTAATTGATCTAATTCATTTTGAGAAGCTTTATTTCCATTGATGTAAATCTCATTCATATCACCTATTGAATATTTACCAGTAATTATTCTGATTTCTTTTTTCTCACCATTTTTAGTAACATTCATGGTAGCAATTTCTTTAGGATCTAGTTTGTCCATTGCGGTTTTATCTGATTTCTCTTCATTAATATAAATTTGAGTATCAGCAGAAATAGGTGTATTAGACGAAACAACATTATTTGCAACAACTAACTTTTCAACAGATTTATCCTCTTCAATAAAATCAATACTAATTTTTCCATTCGAGTCTTTGGTGATAACTATGCCAAAAGGTTTTATGGCTTCAGAACTATTTACATTTCTGTTGTTAGAAATCTCAGTTCCTTTTCTTAATTCAACAGTTATAGCTGTGAGTTCATTATTTGCGTTTCTCTTTGTTGCCGAAAATTGAACTGCAATACCATAATTTTTAGAGATTGTTTCCGCTTTTTCTTTTAATTCAGCTTCTGTCGTATTCTTTGTGATTTTATATACATCAGCATCATTTGAAGCTGTTTGTTCAGCTTTTGGCTTCTGATTTTTCTCTTTAGCAATAACTTCCATTTGGAAAGAAAATACAAAGGCTGCCAATGCTGGAATAATCAAAGCATACTTCCATGAATTCCATTTTTTTGATTGATTTTTGTTTAACATAACGATTCGTTTTTTGATTAATGATTGATAAAAATGATTGGTAAGCACAACACAATTTTCGTGTGCTGTTATTTTTAAAAGCGTGAGCTGATACGCTTTCTTGTCTGAAATATTTTTGGAGGCTTCACTGTCGGCTATAAATTCCAAGTTTTGCAGAATTGCTTTTTTGTACAGCCAGATAAATGGATTGAACCAAAAAAGGATACAAAAGAAACGCGTGATCAAGACGTCTATCGTGTGATACTGTTCGCTGTGAATTTTTTCATGTTCCAATATGCTTTCCATTTCGGCTTCGCTGTATAGTGATGAGTTGTAAACGATGGTGTTGAAATAAGAAAAAGGAGCAATATTTTCTTTAAGATCAATGAATTTGTGGTCTGCCTGCTGTTGAGTGGTCTTACCTTTTAAAACGCGGTTAAGGTTATAAAAGTCTAATGCAAACTGCACTAAAAACAGTACTATTCCAATTATGTAAGCAACTGCAAGAACCAGATACCAGTTTATTTCAAAACTTTCCTCTTGAACTGCTGTCATAGGAATTTTTGACCAGTCAATGTCTGATGGTGTTGGATCTACCCAGACAATAGTGGTGAAAACTATCCATGGCAAAATAAGGGATGTGAATAAACCCGCTAATAAAAACCATCGATTTGCGGTAAAGAAAGTCTCTTTTCGCAGCAGGAAGTAATAAGCCAGAAAAAATAGGGCTATCAGCCCGCTGGATTTTGCTATATAGATGAATAGTGTTTCCATATTGAATTATTGTTTTTGTTCGATCATTGTAAGGATTTCACGTAATTCTTCTGCCGAAATTTTCTCTTCTTTGGCAAAAAAGGAAACCATGTTTTTGTATGAACTGTTGAAATAGTTATCAATAGCAGTACTCATAAAACCTTTTCGGTAATCTTCGATACTCACAATTGGAAAGTACTGATGCGTGTTTCCAAAAGCATTGTGATTGACATAACCTTTCTCTTCAAGGTTTCTAATAATAGTTGAAAGCGTATTGTAATGAGGCTGTTCTTCTGTTATTTCGGCCATGACTTCTTTTACGAATGCTTTTTTCAGCTTCCATAAAATATGCATGATTTCTTCTTCTTTGTTAGTTAACTTTTGCATGATATATAAGTTTAATAAGAATAGAATTAATTGTTTTTATATTTAACGTCGATAATTCCATTCAGGGCTTTTTTTCCATATTTATCTACAGCAATTTTTTTATTTTCTTCGGATGCATTTTTAATATCAGATTGCATTATCGATTCAATATTGTTAGGATTTATCTTTTCGAAAGTTTGATAATCGCTTAATTTACCATCGATTATAATTACTGCTTTTTTATAATCAATTTTTTTATCGTCAATAGTTCTTTCAATAATAGTTTTTGATCCATTGCTGCCATAACCCACTTTCCACGTACTATTTTGATTAGTCTCTGGAATTATTTTTTTTGTAACAATTTCAATTACATCATTTCCACCGACATTTCCATATTTAAGTACCGCCTGTGTGCTATTATAGACAGTCATACTTTCTATTTTAGCAGGGTTAATGTCGTCTAGACTTACATTGGCAGGAAGAACTGTTCCATTTACAATTATTATACTTTTCTTTATTAAATCATTTTTTGAGGTAGGATCATTAGCAGTTTGAGTTGTTTTTACGGTTGTGTTATCATCACCTATTTTGGGAAATTTTTTGGTAATTATTCGGATTTCTTGTTTGTCATTATTCTTGTTGACATTCATTGTGGCAATTTCTTTTGGATCCAACTTGTCCATATCTGCTTTGGTTGATTTTACACCATCAATATAAATGTCATTATCGATAATTTTAACTGTTTTGGTATGCTGGTTAGTATTTTTGGTAGTTACCAGCATCATTGGATTATTTGAATTTTTAATGATATCCATTTTGATAATATCATTGGAATTTAGTTTAGCTAAGTCGCCCTCACTTGATTTTTCTCCATCAATATAGATTTCTTTCCCTTTTGATACGTTAGCTAAATCGCGCTCCATTTTAAATGAAGTTAAATTGGTAGTTTCTGATTTAACTTCGCTTTCTACTTTTGTATTTGTTTTTTCCTGAGCGATCACTTTGACTTGGAAGAAAAATACAAAGGCGACTAATGCTGGAATTACTAAAGCATACTTCAAGGAATTTCTCTTGTTTGATTGATTTTTGTTTAACATAACGATTCGTTTTTTAATTAATGATTGATAAAAATGATTGGTAAGCGCAACATAATTTTCGTGTGTTGTTATTTTTAAAAGCGTGAGCTGATACGCTTTTTTGTCTGAAATATTTTTTGAAGCTTCGCTGTCTGCGATGAATTCAAGGTTTTGCAGTATGGCTTTTTTGTACAGCCAAATAAAGGGATTGAACCAAAATAGTATGCAGAAGAAACGTGTGATCAAGACGTCTATCGTGTGATATTGTTCACTGTGGATTTTTTCGTGTTCCAAAATACTTTCCATTTCGGTCTCGCTGTACATTGATGAATTGTAAACGATTGTATTGAAATAGGAAAAAGGAGCAATATTTTCGTTAAGGTCTATGAATTTATGATCTGCCTGCTGATGGGCGGTTTTTCCTTTTAAAATGCGTTTCAGGTTATAAAAATCCAATGCAAACTGGGCGAAAAACAGAATTATTCCAATTATATATGCAATTGCTGCAATAAGATACCAGTTGATTTCGAAACTTTCCTCTTGTACAGGTCTAATCGGAATTTTTGACCAGTCAAAATCGGTTGGCGTTGGTTCTACCCAAACAATTGTTGTAAAAACTATCCAAGGCAAAATTACGGATGTAAGTAAACCTGCTAAGAGAAACCAGCGGTTTGCTGTAAAGAAAGTCTCTTTTCGCAGCAGGAAGTAATAAGCCAGAAAAAACAAGGCTATCAGTCCGCTTGATTTTGCAATATATATGAATAGTGTTTCCATATTGATGAATTATTGTTTTTGTTCGATCATTGTAAGGATTTCGCGTAATTCGGCAGCCGAAATTTTCTCTTCTTTTGCAAAAAAAGAAACCATGTTTTTATAGGAGCTGTTAAAATAATTATCGATAGCGTTACTCATAAACCCTTTTCGGTAATCCTCGATACTCACAATTGGAAAGTACTGATGCGTGTTTCCAAAAGTATTGTGATTGACATAACCTTTCTCTTCAAGGTTTCTAATAATAGTTGAAAGCGTATTGTAATGAGGCTGTTCCTCGGTGATTTCGGCCATGACTTCTTTTACGAATGCTTTTTTCAGCTTCCATAAAATATGCATGATTTCTTCTTCTTTGTTCGTTAATTTTTGCATGATGATTTAATTTGAAACAAACATACAACTATATTTATAGTTTACAAACTATAAATATAGTTATTTAACTAATTTTTTAGTTTTTATTCTGTTTTGTTGAGTCCGGCAGCGGTTAGGACAAGGGGATTTCCCTTGAAAATACTGAATTTGTTGATAATTGTATTGCGTGAGTGATAAGAGTAAGCTGCCGAAGCAGCACGGATAGCACGACAGTATTAAGGAAAAGGGCCGTATAAACGTTCAGAATATCTTGGCCCTTTTTCTTAATAGTGGCACGCCCTAATTATTATTTTATTCGTTGTGTACCATTTTGTTAAGCCAAAAACAGCAGAGCAAAGAGAACGCGCCCAATGTTCCCATAATAAGCCAGTTGACTTGGTAGTTGTAATGTGCGATTATTTCCAGACCCGTCTTAGAACTAACAATATGCGCAAGGCTGAAACTCATGGTATAATAGCCCATGTATTGTCCTTCCTGACCTTTTGGCGCGCGGTTGAGGGCAACCGCATTAACGAATGGGAATGAAAAGATTTCTCCAAATGTGAGTAATATGATACTAATTACTAAAACTCCTACCCATGAATCAAGCAGCAAGATGTAATACCCAAGGGTTATGAATAAGGAACCAATGGCGATACTCTTGATTTTGTTCGTTTTTTTTCGTTCTAATCTGCTTACAATGGGCATTTCTAAAAGGAAAACCAATAGTCCGTTGATGGAAAGCAGCATTCCGGTCTGGAATTCACTTAGTCCAAATTTTTCATTGTGATACAAAGGCAAAGTCGAAAATATTTGCAGAAATACCATAAAAGTTACAAAACTGATAAAGAGCAGTAACCAGAAAGCTTTGTCTTTAAAAATTGATTTTGGAACACTTGATGCGACTGTATGATCGATAGCCTCCGGGATTTTCTTTTTTTCCTTAATACAAAGAGAAAATATCAATATTGCAATAATACAGGTACTTCCGTCAACCCAAAACAGTCCTTCGTATCCCATACCTATAATAATTAATCCTCCTAAAGCCGGGCCTGCTGTAAATCCTAAATTAACGGCCAAACGGACTAAAGAAAGTGCACGGACTCTGTTTTCGGGTTTGGCGTATACGCTTAAAGAGACAAACATGGCGGGGCGAAACATGTCGGAAATTGCCATGATAATAAACATACCAAAGCATAATCCCCAAAAAGTTGTAATGTACTGCAGCAGAATAAATAAAACGCCGCTGGTAAAAAGGCTGAAAATCATGATTTTATAAAAACCGATTTTGTCACTCAATTTGCCTCCAATCCAAGAGCCCAGCATGGAACCCAATCCAAAAGCAACCATAATCCATCCTACCTCACCGTATGTAAAATTCAAATCCTCTTTTAAATATTTGGATAAAAAGGGCAGCACCATAGTACCGGCTCTATTAATGAAAGTGATTAAAGCAAGTATCCAGACTTCGCGTGTGAAACCTTTAAAATTATTGATGTAGCGGCCAACGGCAGTTCTAAGCATGGGAAATAAATTCTGTGTACACAAATCTACAAAGTTTTTTGGAGCTTACTAATTTTATTAGACTGCGTTCGATATGCTGTTTATATAAGTCATAAACTTTGTGGCTTTGTAACTTTAGACTATTTTTGCATCAAATTTATAATTATGAGAGTTATAATAACTTTGATTTTAATAACAGCGTTCAATTTTACCTTTGCTCAAGAAAAATTTGATAAGACTATTGTCGAAAAATTTCAAAAAGAGCTTAACGCAGAATATGCTGACGCAAAGACCAGCCCGCTTACAGAAGAAGATTTGGCAAAATTCAAGTCATTAGATTTTTATCCAATAAATGAAAAAGCGTTCGTTAAAGCTCAGTTTATAAGGACAGAAAAAGAAAAACCATTTGGGATGCCAACTTCCACAGCTAGAAAACCAATGTATGTAAAGTACGGAGAAGTTCATTTTCAGCTGGAAGGGAAAGAGTTTAAACTGAATGTGTATAGAAATATTGAACTTTCTAAAAAGGAAGAGTTCAAGGATTATTTGTTTTTACCATTCTCAGATCTGACTTCGGGTAAAGAAAGTTACATTGGAGGCAAATACATCGATTTAAAGATTCCGGCCGGTAACACGATTGTTATTGATTTTAATTTGTCGTACAATCCATATTGTGCTTATAACCATAAATATTCGTGTCCAAAAGTGCCTTTGGAAAATGATTTGGAAATCGAAATCAAAGCTGGTGTAAAGAAGTTTCATGATTAATGAAGTTTTTCAATTTACATACTCATAAAGTTTCTAATCAGGAAACAGTTTTAGAGGTGGTAAATCAATATCCGCAGGAATTTGATGCTTCAATTCCATTTTATTCTATTGGAATTCATCCTTGGTATATTAACGAACAAAGACTTGAATCTGATCTGCAGATTATTGAAACTAAAATGCAGAAAAAAAATTGTCTCGCTCTTGGCGAATGTGGTCTGGACAAACGAATTGAAATGCCATTTGAACTACAGCAAAAAGTCTTTGAAGAACAATTGATATTGGCCCAAAAGTATAACAAACCAGTTATAATTCATTGTGTAGCCGCTTTTCAGGAAGTAATTGATGTAAAAAAAAGATTGAAAATAACAGTACCGATGCTGATTCATGGTTTTTCAAAAAACAGACAAGTTGCAAAAGGGCTAATAGATAATGGATTTTACATTTCATTTGGGAAATATTTGCTGCAGAATCCTAAACTGGAAACTGCTTTTCTAAGTGTTCCCAGCGATCGGATTTTTCTCGAAACTGATGCAACTGAGGAAAGAATAGAGGCAGTATACGCTTTGGCAGCCCGATATAAAAATATAGCAGAGGAAGATTTACAGCATATTATAAAAAATAATTTTGAACAGGTTTTTAAGAACTTTAAACCTTAAACTTTTAAACAAAAAAAAATGGCAGAGTGGACAGAAAGAGCCGAATTATTATTTAAAAAAGAAGGATTGCAAAAATTGCAGAATGCACACGTAATGGTTGTAGGTCTTGGAGGAGTTGGTTCCTTTGCGGCCGAATTTCTGGCTAGAGCAGGAGTAGGAACAATGACAATTGTAGATGGAGATGTTGTTGATATTACCAATATAAACAGGCAGTTGCCAGCTTTACATTCTACTGTGGGACAGCCAAAAGTGACTGTAGTAGGCGATCGTTTAATGGATATAAATCCAGAACTGAATTTGATACGAGTGAAAGAATTTCTATCGCCGGATCGGGCTTATGAAATTGTTACCAATGAATATGATTATGTTTTGGATTGTATTGACAGCGTTACTCCAAAATTGAATTTAATCATTTCTGCCAAAAGAAAAAAAGTCCGAATCGTAAGCAGTATGGGAGCTGGCGGTAAAATGGATGCTTCCAAAGTAAAAGTTACTGATATTAGCAAAACAGTTAACTGCCATTTAGCTAAAACTATCAGGAAACGATTGAAAAAAGAGAAAATCAATAAGGTAAAAGTGGTTTTTTCTTTTGAAATTCAAGACGAATGCAGTCTGCGCATGACCGATGGTTCAAATTTCAAAAAGTCATTTTATGGCACAAATAGTTATATGCCGGGACTATTCGGATTGTATGCTGCCGAAACTGTGATCCGATTTTTGCTTAAAAAAGAATAAATGGTTTAACTGTTTAATCGTTTAAACGGTTAAACAAATAACCCCTTAAACGATTAAATATTTTTTTATGATACAAACAGTAATTTTTGATATGGATGGTGTAATTGTAGATACCGAACTCGTACATCGCTATTCATATTATAAACAATTTGGTGAACTTAATATTGAAATTCCAGAGGAGATGTACACTTCATTTACAGGACTATCAACCCGTAACACCTTTCAAAAAATAAAAGATCATTTTCAGTTAGAGCAGGACGTTGAAGATTTGATTTTGAGAAAAAGATCTATTTTCAATGATGCCTTCGACAACAAGGAAGACTTGGCTTTGCTGGATGGTGTAGAAAATTTAATTAAAGATTTTCATCAAAATGGAATGCAGCTGATTGTAGCTTCCTCAGCTTCAAAAGTGACAATAAACAGGGTTTTTACACGTTTTAATCTGCATCAGTACTTTACACATATTGTAAGCGGTGAAGATTTTCCACAGTCAAAACCGCATCCGGCTATTTTCCTGCATGCAGCTTCTTTATCTGTCGCGCCTAAGGAAAACTGCATTGTGATTGAAGATAGTACCAATGGAGTAAAAGCAGCAAAAGCAGCATCTATTTTTTGTGTAGGCTATAACAGCTTTCATTCCAAAGATCAGGATTTGACATTGGCTGATGTTGTAATTAATCATTTCGACGAGCTGAATTTTGAAATAGTATCACAATATTAATTGTTCTTCTCAAAATTTATAAATTAAGAAGATATCGGATTTCGAAACAGTAATACATACTTTTATAAGTAAGATATTTTATTTTTTGGAGTAATATTTTGCGATTTTTCATAATAGTAATTTTTAATATGACTATTGTTCTAAAGAAATACTTATCGGTTTAGTTACATTACAAATTTAAATTTGAAAGCTTTTTTTGTCGTTATATAATTTTTATAAAAGTTTATATTATTTCTGATTTTGCAGTTTTTGCAGGCATAATTTATACGATAAAAACTAATTTTCAGTTAAGAAATAATTAACGTTTAAAGCTGTCTAAATTTGTAAATTTGGATGCAAACAAAAAAAAACACATATGAAAAAGATTCTTATTGCTTTTGCTTTTATAGTAGCACCTTTAATTGCTGAAGCTCAGTTAAAAACACCTCAGGCAAGTCCTAAATCTACAGTGTTCCAAACTGTAGGACTGACTGATGTAGAAATAGTATATTGCAGACCTGCAGCTAGAGGAAGAGCTGTTTTTGGCAACTTGGTTCCTTTTGGAAAAATTTGGAGAACAGGAGCTAATGAAAATACTATAATCTCTTTTAGCGAAGATGTTGTGATAGACGGGAAAACGCTGCCAAAAGGAAAATACGCCTTGTATACGGTTCCTAAAATTGAAAGCTGGGAGGTAATTTTTTATTCGACTATAAACAATTGGGGAAATCCTGAAGTTTGGAATGAAGCGAATGTTGTTTTGAGAACAACTGTAAAAGAAGAAGCATTGTCTAAACCAGTTGAATCCTTTACTATCGGTATTGGTAATCTTACATTAGACTCAGCGACTTTAGATATGGCTTGGGAAAACTCATCAGTTTCTATGAAATTTATAGTTCCTACTCAAAAAGAGGTTTTGGCAAATATTGAAAAAGTATTAGCTGGACCAACATCTGCTGATTATTTTTCTGCTGCACAATACATTTATCAGTCTAATGGTGATAATGCAAAAGCATTGAATTATATGGACAAAGCTATGGAATTGAGTACTGAAAAACCATATTGGTACACTCGTCAAAAATCATTGATTCAGGCAAGAGCAGGTGATAAAAAAGGAGCAATTGAAACAGCAACTCTTTCTCTTGCTGCTGCTGAAGCTGCTAAAAATCAGGATTATGTAAAAATGAACAGAGAAAGTATCTCTGATTGGAGTAAAAAATAATTCTATATTTCTTTTATAAAAAATCCCGTATCGTCTGCTAAAACGATACGGGATTTTTTATTACACCAAGTTATTATTCTGAATACTACCGTTTTAGATTCCTAAACGAAAGTCTGTTACACTTTTCTGCTCGAGGCTAATGTCTTCAAAATAACTTGTGGTTCCTTTATCCACAGGGCATTGGGCACTGATTCCTGTCCAGATTTCTGAAGGATAATTGTTTTTGTATAAACGAACCATCTGCCAGTTTTTATTATCAAGGGAATAGTAGCTTGCAACCGTTTTTGTATCTGATGAAATTTTCATGTAAACTGTTTTTCCCTGCACGACATCGTGATTGTTATCATCAGAAGTTCCTATTGTACGCACAGTCACAATTCTGTGATTACCTCTTTCATCCTGTTCGAAACAAAATTTTTGATAAAAACTGTCATTGGCGTACAAATATAATACTCCAGCATTGTACAACCCGCTTTCGGTAAACTCTGGACTTACTTTTGCTATTAGTGTAAATGGTTTTGTGTTATCGAGTTTAGACAAAAGGATTGGAGCGGTATTATTTGACAGTTTATTATTTGGATCTGAGAAATAGTCCTTTTTCTCTCCCACATGAAAAAGGATATTTCCTTTTGTATCTGGTTTTGCCAGTGTATCTGCACCATTAATTGCTTTGGTAAAATGAATACGGTCTAGTTTGATATCACATGGAATTCCGCGGACAATCGCAGAATCTTTTGTTTTAGAAGTAATGCTTTCTGCAGTATTGTTTTCTTTGCTGCTATTGTTGCAGCCAGACAGTAAAATAATTTCGAAAATACAGCAATAGATTAGGAATTTAGATTTCATAAATTTTTTGTTTAAAGAATAAATAGTATATTTTAGTTTTCAAATTTACTTTCCGTTTCCAATAACGGCAATAGCTAAAATTAACCATTTTTTTAAAACCGTTATGACCAATATTTCTATAGAAGATCAATTAACTTCCACATTGTTAAAGCAGACATTTTTAGATGGAGAAACGCAGGATATAGAAGATTATAAAAAGCTGGCTGCTTCCTATGTTTCTATTGAGCAGTGTGTAGCCGTACTTTCAGATTTTCAGGCTGACTGCAGTTATATTTATGCTGGCAATTTTGGTAAATTTTTTGGACTTCCGTCAGAGGATTTGTTTATCGATTCAGCTTTTGAAGACTGTATATTCAATAAACTGCATTCGGATGATGTGACTGAACGGCATGCTTTGGAACTTCATTTTTTTCAATACCTTAAAAATCTGCCCGAAGAGGAATATCGTAATTACAGTACTTTTAGCCGTCTGCGAACGTTAAATGGAGAAAATTATATTAATCATCGAACCATGTACCTCAAAAAATCGCCTAATGGAAGTATTTTAGTTGCCCTGTGTTTGTATGCTCCATCAGCTAATCTAGAATTTAGAACCGGTATCGATGGTAAAATTGTAAACATTCAGACAGGAGAAACCATAACAGCAGAAAAATATAAACCTTATGTACAAACACTTCTTTCAAAAAGGGAATTGGAAATTTTGAAATTTGTTGCAAAGGGAAGCAATAGTGATCAAATTGCTGCTATTTTGAATATTTCTGTTTACACAGTTCGCCGTCACAGACAGAATATAATTCAAAAAATGCAGGTTGCTAACACGACAGAAGCTTTAAGAACAGCCTTTGTCATGGGATTAATAAGTATATAGATTTATAAAAACAAGAAAGTCTTTATAAGTGTCATTTAAATTTTTCTAGTTTTAAAGAAGGTAAATGGTAGAATTTCACTATCATATAATTCAAAACGCACTAATTTTCGATTTTCATTTGATATAGGTACATGCAAAGTTTATTGTTAGCAAAAGAACCGTCAGTTTTCATTAGTTTACTTGTAATTCATTTTGTTCTTCATCCTTAAATATTGTCGTTTGAAACAGATATGACAAGACGATAGTGAGTAATGCTCCAATAAAATTAAGCCACAAATATCCAAGTTTTTCTGACCCGCTTGGGTATATTAAGTTAGTAAAATAGTATATCACAAAAATCGCTGTCTGACTGATTACAGCACTGTAAAAGATGGATTTTCCGCCTATTTTTTTAATGTAAAAACCAACAAGAAAAATTCCTAAAACTGTGCCATAAAAAATAGAACCAATAATGTTTACGAGCTGAATTAAGTTCTCAAAAAGGGTTGCAATACAGGCAAATCCTATGGCTATAATTCCCCACATAAGCGTGAATAACTTAGATACATTTAGGTAATGTTTTTCACTTTTTTCTACTTTAATATTACGTTTATAAATATCAATAGCAGTTGTAGAAGCTAATGCATTAAGACCAGAAGCTGTCGATGACATAGCGGCCGAGATTATTACCGCCAGTAACAAACCTATAAGTCCTTTTGGTAAATAATGCAGAATAAAATAGAAAAAAACATAATCCTTATCGTTTGTTTCTGCTTTATTATCTGCTTTAGAAATAATTTCACGGGCTTGTGCTCTTAGCTCTTTTTCTTTTAAAGCCAAATCCACTAATTCTTTTCGAAGGGTAGGATTGTCAAAATCTTGATTTAGCTGGTCGATATATAGTAAATTGACTACTTTTTCATCTTCGGATAGTTTATCTAAATCCTTTTGCAGTTTTTGGTATTCTTGTCTGTATTTTGAGTTTTCAACAGTAACCTTATTGTTTGGATTGAAATTTAAAGGAGTTCCGTTGAATTGAAAAAACACAAAAACCATTACGCCGGTAAGCAATATCAAAAACTGCATAGGCACTTTCAAAAGCCCGTTCATAATTAACCCCATTTGGCTTTCGCGAACAGATTTTCCTGAGAGATAGCGCCCTACTTGTGATTGATCTGTGCCAAAATAGGCCAGTGCCAGAAAAAAACCGCCGGTAATACCGCTCCAAAAAGTATATTTTTCATCAAGATCAAAGGAAAAATTTACAATATTCATTTTTTGATTAGCACCAGCAATATGCAGTGCGTTGTCAAAAGTCATATCATTTGGCAGATAATCTAGAATAAGAAAGAATGTAATCACCATTCCGGACAAAATCACAAACATCTGCTGTTTTTGAGTAACGTTTACCGCTTTGGTTCCTCCCGAAAAAGTATAAATAATAACCAAAATACCAATAATGATATTCATATACGTAAGATCCCAGCCAAGTAATGCTGATAAAATGATAGAAGGCGCATAAATAGTAATTCCGGTTCCAAGTCCTCTCTGAACCAAAAATAAAATAGCAGCTAATGAACGCGTTTTGAGGTCAAATCTTTTTTCTAAATATTCGTAAGCAGTATATACTTTGTATTTATGATAAATTGGAATAAAAGTGACGCAGATTACAACCATGGCAATAGGTAATCCAAAGTAAAACTGTACAAATCCCATTCCGTCATGATAGGCTTGTCCTGGTGTTGAAAGGAAAGTAATAGCACTCGCCTGAGTTGCCATCACCGAAAGCCCGACAGTAAACCACGGAGTTTCATTGCTGCCCAGAATATAATCTTCAACATTCTTGCTGCCCCGTGTTTTCCAAGCACCATAAATTACGATAAATAATAGTGTTATTATCAGTACAATCCAGTCAAATAATTGCATAGCTTAAGAGTATAATTTCATAATTAAATAGAAAATAATGATAAACAAGGCATTGGCAATCAGAACTAATGTGTAGCTTTTTGACCAAATTTTAGGATTCTTCAAGTCCATATTATTGTTTTATTTTTTGGTTAGGAATACTTACCGATGATTTGATTGAAATTAAATTGGATAATAATTTATAAGCGCCGGGAACACCTTCCGGCAATTCTCTAAAAAAGCTTAATCCTGTGTAAATATAATTCCCTTTTCCATAAGGAGCAATCAGCAAAGCACCATCTTTTGGACTTTCTCCTTTATCATTTGATGATAGAATAGGAGTAAAGGCTTTGTCAAATTCTTTTGGATAATATAATCCCTGCTCTTGTTTCCAGCCTTTGAAATCATTTTGGGTAATCGTATTAGGGTAATTCAAAACGGGATGATTGGGCGCTAGAAAACGTACTTCGGCATTTTCTTCGGTTACACGGTCATTAGAAAGTTTTAGCGGATATGGAGCTATTTTTGAGGTAACTAATTCGCCATTGGTATTGTATTGTACGATCATTGTTTTGCCGTTTTTTACAAAATCAAATAAAATATCCTGTTTGTAGGCCAATGATTTTACAGTGTTGTAGGCGCGTATTCCTGTCATAACAACATCAAATGATTCTAATTTTTCAGGAG
The DNA here is from genome assembly GCF_003385115.1 of Flavobacterium aquicola. Taxonomy (GTDB): domain Bacteria; phylum Bacteroidota; class Bacteroidia; order Flavobacteriales; family Flavobacteriaceae; genus Flavobacterium; species Flavobacterium aquicola. The sequence continues at coordinate 134,844 of NZ_QUNI01000011.1, read as the reverse complement.
TTATTTCTTCTGGTTTAATGATTGTTACATGGTATCCCATTTGTGTTAAACTCTGAGGTACTTCATCACCAGCTCCCATAATATAGGCAATTTTTTCATGATTGGTTTTCAAATCAGTTCGAATGCATTTTACTTCGGCGGTTTTTAGAACTTGTTGTTTTGTAATGTGATCATAATTAATGATAATCTGTTCTTTGTCATAAGAAACATTGTCGATTACAGCGATGCTTTTAGCAACAGCTTCACTCACTTGTGCAGGCGGCGTAACTTCAAAATAAAACGTTTGCTCCATTCCTTTTTTGTCAAGCTGAAAAGGAATTGTTTCAGGTGATATTTTCCAGTCTTTTGGTAAATCCAGCTTTAAATTTCCTTTGACAGCATCTTTTCCAGATTTTAAAGTTATGCCCACATATTTTGGCTGTGTATTTGGAAAAAGCAATACTTTATCTTGAATAGTACTAGTTATTTCGGGAACAATATCTAAGAAATTATACATTTCTCCTTTTACGCCATCATTGTATTTGTAAACTACAGTACGCTCAAAAGGGATTTCGACATTATTAATTTTTACATTAAAAATTACTTTTACTTCTCTAATAATATCTGGAATCCCAATGTTTTTTTGATCTTCAACGGTGTAAAGACCGACAGTTCCTTTTTCTTTTAGCCAATACGGCTGCGTATAATTGATAGATTGCGGTAATTGCAGATCCAGAGCATTGTTTTGGAGAATATTATTTTTTAAATTAATATTCAAAACCGTAGTTTTTTGTTCTGGCAGAGCAGTGACGCTTAATAATTGCATGTCTACTGGGCTTCGGTTTATAGCTTCTAGATTAAGTTTTACAACACTTCCAGGAGTTGTTTCCTGAGTGTTAGAAACCGCTTCTAAAAATAGACCGGAACAGTCAGCAATTATTTTTTTTATTTCTTCGGATTTTATTGCTTTCCAATGAGTTTCATTTAATGCTTGAATCATTCCATACGCTTTAACTAAATCAGCAATGCTGGCAGATGGATTCTTAAAATCATATTGAGCGGCAATAGTGCTGATCAATTCACCAATAGGTTTTCCGCCTTTTACTCGATTCCAGCTGGTATCAATTCCTTCAAAAATGGAGGCTTTATTTTGTAAAGGCTCACCTTTTAGATATTCCAGATATTCAGTGTCTTCACCACGGGATCCTGTACTTCCAAATCCCTGAGACTTATGACTGCTGCGGCTTAATGCAGCTATTTCTTGATTTGAATTTCCTAAAACAGGGTAATAAACGCCTGTCTGAATAGATAATAAATTGGTTTTATTTGCTGCATCAAATTTTTCTTTACTGCCATAAAACCACCAAGAGGTATTAAAAAAAACTCTTTTTGGCTGCCATGGATGTTCTAATTGTAACTGCTCTGGATACGCTTTAGGATTATTAGCTAAATCAAATCCTTCCATGCTCAGCATAGCAGATGATGTATGATGACCGTGCGTGGTGCCTGGCGATCTATGATCAAACCTATTAATGATTACATCTGGCTGAAATTTTCTAATTACCCAAACTAAGTCGGCCAATACTTTTTCTTTATCCCAAATCTGCAGCGTTTCATCTGGATTTTTAGAATAGCCAAAATCATTGGCTCTGGAAAAAAACTGTTCTCCGCCATCAATTTTTCTGGCTTCAAGAAGTTCCTGTGTTCGGATGACACCTAATAGCTCTCTCAATTGCGGTCCAATTAAATTTTGGCCGCCATCGCCTCTTGTTAAGGATAGATAACCAGTTCTGGCATGAACATTATTGGCCATATAGGAAATTAAGCGAGTATTTTCATCATCGGGATGAGCGGCGATATAGAGTACTGAGCCTAGAAAATTAAGTTTTTGAATCTGATTATATATTGCTGCTGAACTTGGTTTTTGCGGTTTTTGGGCATTTGTTATTTGTACAGAAAGGAAAAAGAGCAAAAATGATTTAAAAAAAAGCTTTCGCATATAACAGGTTTTATAAATTTTCTAAGTAAACGGATAGATTAGTTCAAGTCCAAAAATACTAATTAAATAATGGGAATATTTGTGTGTAATTCTGAAAGTTATGTTAATATTTTAAAATTTCGCCAGCCTAGCTGTAATCGTATTCGTTTTTATATTTAGAAAATCAATAAAAAATTGTGCTTTTTTATGTTAATTAATTAAAATAGAATGCTAAATTTGAGAACATGGTTACTTGAATTTTTAGAATCAATTTCCCCCTTTTCTACAATTTAAACTGGCTGCAATGAAAGTATATTACAAAGAGGATGTTTTAAAAAATGGTTTTAAACAAGCAGTAATTACACAGCAAGATGATTATGAAGGGAATGTTGTAATTACACTGATTAGAAAATCCACCAAAATAAAGTCAGCTAAGTGTATTTTATATATTCATGGTTTTAATGATTATTTTTTTCAAGAAACGGCTGCCGAAGAATTCTTGAAGAAAGGCTATAATTTTTATGCTTTGGATTTAAGAAAATATGGACGGTCTATTTTACGAAATCAAAAGCCAAATAACGCAAAGCATTTGTCAGAATATTATGAAGATATTGACCAAGCGCTGCATGTGATTAGAGATGAAGGTAATACACAAGTAGTTCTTTTTGGACATTCTACCGGCGGTCTCATTATAACATTATACGCGGCCGTTCGAAAACAGTTTCCGCTTTTTGATGCATTAATCTGCAATAGTCCTTTTTATGACTTTAATGTACCTTGGATTCAAAAGAAAACCGTAATTCCTATTCTTTCCTTTTTAGGAAGACAAAATCCTAATTTGGCATTGCCAATTGGTTTTTCAAAGTTTTACGGCAAAAGCCTTCACACAAGTGATTATGGTGAGTGGGATTATAATTTACAATGGAAACCACACACAGCTCCCTCTATAAATGCAGGATGGATAAATGCTATACATGAAGGCCATTTGCTAATTTCAAGAGGGATTTCTATAAATAAACCAATTTTAATACTTCATTCCGAGCGTTCCGTTTATCCTTCAAAATGGAGTGAGGAAATGTTTGAAGGTGATGCTATTTTGAATGTGAAAGATATTATAGAAAAGTCCAAATTAATTGACTCGCCCTCTAAAGAAGTAGTTGGTTTTAAGTCAGCTATGCATGATTTGGTTTTGTCAAAACTCCCCATCAGGAATTTAGTATTTAAAACTATTTTTGAGTGGCTGGAGAAAAGTTTATAAGAGTTTTTATTTAAGTGAAATCAAAAATAAACTTTGAAGAACTAGTTGTATTCAACGATTCTAGGCTTAGCCAATTCAAAACTTTGCAGGCCATAATCTGAAGTTTCAAAAGTATTTGTTTTAATGACATTGTTTCCCTGCAAAGGAATATTTGGATAATAAGAAAATGATAACTGGAAAGAGCTAAATACCAAGTAATCATTGCTGATTAGCAGTCCGATAGTTAATTTGGAATACGCTTTATTTCTAGTCATAGAATTATTTGCGTCTCCCAATACAGCAATTGAATAATTAAAAAAAGGATTTAGGCGAAATCCCCAAACGGCGTTTGGAGCATACGTCTGTGTCTGCAGTGATAAAATCATTTTATTTGTTCCGTATACCGCAGCGTTAAAACCTGCTAAACCATATTCTTCGTTTATAGTAAGTTTATCACCAATAATATCTTCGTGATTAATGCCTATAACTACTTTTGGGTTAACAAATTGACGCAGTTTCCAATTCCCGATACTATGCAGTTTTGTAAAATAATTGGCTTCAAATAGAAATGACGATTGATACGTTTTAGATTTCTGAAAAAAAGTTCCTGCTTCAAAATTCATGCTTAAGAAACCCAGCCTGTAATAATTTCCAAAAGAAAACTGACCGCCTAAATAAGGTCTCCAAGCAGTATTTTTGTACTGATAACCGCATGTTAATCCATAAATTTTACCAATTGGAACATCTTCAGTCATTCCGTTTCTAAAAATATAACTATCTTTTATAAATTTACGCTTATTGATTCCAACGCCGCTTAAAAAGAGTTTTTCATCAGAATAAAATTGGTTTGGATCATACACATCAGTGGGGCTTTCTATATAGTCGACATTTAAAAAACGGCCTGTAACAATCAGATTTGTTATTTCACTTTTTTCGTCTTTAAATATTTTAACTGATTTTCCTCCCCAAAAATCTTGAGAATTATATTTAAAATTTTGGGAGCTATAGGATAAATCGGGTGCCTGTAAAGTATCTCTTCTAAATTCTTGTCCGACAAATATACCGCCTGCCCATTTTGTTAACGGAGAATAAAAAGCGCGTTCAACATCGATACTTTTAGAATAATTTTCATCTACATCCATTTTATAATGTAATACCGTGCTTATGAAAGAGTTTTTAATATTTGGAACAGAATAGGTCACTTCGTTACCATTCTGGCCATCATCAAAACGATTTGTAAAACGGTAATCAAGCTGCTGGCCGGTCCCAAAGAAATCTTTTTCTTTTACGCCGACAGAAACCTTATCAGCTGATATGGAAAAGCGAGGAATCGTACTCCAGGAATCTAAAACACGAATGGTGACATCTACAGAGTCAGCGTTTTTGCCAGCTAATTCCTTTGATATTCTTACGGCGCTGATATATTTTTGAGAACGAATGATACGTTCCGATTCCTGAGTTTTAAAATCATTATAAGGAGTATTTTTTGCAATGAGCAATAAATTATAAATTGCAATTTTTTTTGTTTTTAAATGCAGTCTGTTTCCGGCTCTTTCTCCCCAAAATTTTGGTATTGCAGTGGTATCTGCAACTGAGTGTCCGAAAGGATCCAAAGTTACAATATTTATTTTTCTGATGATTTTTCCATCGTAGTTTATTGTGTCATTTTGTACTAACAAATCTGCTTTTTTCTTTGGTTTTCTGGATTTAAAGAAAAGTTTATGAAGTGTTTTTGTAAAATTATTTTTTTTTGAATAGTTCCGGATTTTGGCGTATACTTCTTCCGTGCTATCCTTTTTTTTCTGAGCCGTCTGAGCGTAATTGCTTTGAATGCAAAAGCACAAAAAGATTAAAACGATTGTTTTTTTTGTTAAAGACATTCAGGTAGTTTTTTGCTCGAATTAAAGGATAAATTTCTTAGTGAGATTTAATTTATTTATTAAAAAATACTGTCGCAATCTACATGATTTAATTTTCTAATTTAGTTTTTCGAGTTTTCCACATGAATCTTTTGGGCATATGATTTCCCATCAGATAGCCCCAAGGTTCTAAAGATTCTATTCTGTCAAAAATAATTTTTAAAATTGCTAAAAACGGTATGGCTAAGAACATTCCTGAAATTCCTGCTGCGGTCCCGCCAACAATAATTCCTATAATGGACACAAAGGCATTAATCTCTACTTTAGAATTAATGATTAAAGGAACAAGAATATTATTGTCTATTAGCTGGACTACAATGTTTACAATTAAAATTCCCAGAACTAAAGATGTTTCTGCTGTGCCAGTTAGTGATGCTAATAGTGTAATCACTCCTGCTATTAAAATACCGATGTAAGGAATTAGATTTAAAATACCCGTTATAAGTCCCAATAGAATAAAATATTTTACACCAATTATCCAAAGTCCTAAACTCGTTAAAACCGAAACGATAATCATTTCAAAAAGTAAGCTTACAATATATTTATTTATTGAAATTTTTATTTGTGACAAAATATCTTTTAAAATCAGATGATTTTCCTGAGCTGTTAATTTTGAAAGAAAAAGAATGAAATGATCTTTATACAATAAGAATAAAAATGTATAAATCGGAATGATCGTGCTGTCTAAGAGAAGATCACTGATGGATATTATTGCAGACCCAATTGAACTGGTTCCGTTGCTTACAGTATCTTTAGCAGCATCTTTTATATACTTTTTTTGTTCCCAAATACTTATATTAAAACTGTCTTTTATAAATTTATGAATATCAACTATAAATGAATTTACATTTTTTTTAATAGTCTCAAAATCATTTGCCATGTCTGTAACTTGATAAGAAATGAAAACGAGAACACTTATAATAACTGATACAAAAAGAAGAACACAGATTATTGATGCAAGATGTCGGGGAAATTTTAATCTGACATTTAAAAACGAGAAAACAGGAAGCAGTAAAATAGCAAAGAGGAAAGCCATCAAAATTGGAGTAATGATGTCTTTTCCAATGTAAAAAATAAATGCAAAACATATTAGACTTAAAAGTATACAGGTCAGTCTAGCAGAGAAAGGCAGTTTTAGCGCATCCATAGATATGTTTAAAAATGTAAAGAAGAGATTAAAAATTCATCATCAAAATTGATCATTTCTTAAATAAATTATGCTGCAGTTTTTTTTTATTAATTTACAAAATTTCCATTCAAAAAAGTAAAACCTTTTGGTAAAATTATCGGTGGTATCTCCGTTTATTCTTTGATGAAATTAAAAACAAAAAGAGCACCTCATTTGATGCTCTTTTGTTTTTTATAAAGGGTTTTTATTTGTGTTTTCCTTTTCCATGTTCTTTACCGCCGTGATTTCCATTATCATGATGGTCATGGTGATCGTCATGATCGTGATTGCCGTTATCATGATTTCTGTGATAGTCATTGTGTGAATAGTAATCTCTTCTGTTTTTTTGAGGTTTTCCTTTGTATCCTTTGTAGTATTTAACTTTGTGAGAATTGAAATATACGTAAGGAGCATTACCATGATAATCAGTTAAAACAACTTTATAACCATTATATAAATTGTAATTTCTGTAATGGGATGGCAATCTTTGAGAACGAATCCATTTTCCGCCGCCAAAATAAATGTACTGCGCTAATCTTATGTCATAGTACATTTGAATGTCAGGAAGATAATAGTATTCCATATTATCATATCCTACAGGTCCCCATTCAGGAGGAGAGGCAACTACCACTCTTGGTGATGCAACTACAACAGGAGGAGGTGTCCCGATGTTTACATTTACAGACACTTGTGCCTGTGCCGAACTCACTGATAAAAAGAGTCCGATAATTATTAATTTCATTGTTTTCATAGTATTTAAATTTAGAGTTGGGTTTAATAAAAATAATTAGGAGTTAATCAACAAACTCGCTGTTTGTATGTAATGGTTTCTTAATAATTGAAATTCCTTTTTGAAAAAACAGATTATTAGGATAGATGACTATTTCTCCTTCCTTGGATCGCAGTGTTACATGAAAGGCACCAATATCTTCAATTTCGCCTTCTACTAAGTAATCTTTATCGTGAATTAATATTGCATCTCCAATTTTAAAGGGAAATGAGAAAAACAAAATAATACCTGATGTAATATTACTTAGGATAGACCATTGTGCAAACATTGCTACCCCAATTACCGTTGCTATTGATGATATTGTGATAAAAATATCTTTGGCCTGAACCCCCCAAATTAAGATAAGGGTAATAAAGAACAAAATGGTAATAAGAACGTTAATATATTTTATAACTAAGTTGGTTCTTCTTTCAATAATTTCGCTTGTCTTAGCGTATCTTCTTATTATTTTGGAAACAAACGCACGAGACAAAAAGACCACCAGTATCAGTATGCCTGTACTGATTTCCTCTTTGATGTAATGATTAAAAAAATCCATTTCTTTTTATAAATTGCTTAAATAATTATATACTTTATCTGTCGGCATTCCCATTACATTGGCATATGATCCTTCAACTTTTGCAACGCCGATAAAACCAATCCATTCCTGTATTCCATAGGCTCCCGCTTTATCATAAGGTTTATAATTTTCTAAATAATAAAGGATCGATTCGTCACTTAACGCATTAAATGTAACTTTTGTTGTTTCATGTATTAAATTAAAAGATGTTTTTGTCTTAAAACAAACCGAAGTTATTACTTCATGAGTCGTATCCGATAATGATTTTAAGATTTCAAAAGCATCTTGATGATCCTTTGGTTTACCTAAAGCGCAATTTTTGTGCCAAACAATAGTGTCGCTTGTAATTAATATGTCATTATGCTGTAGTTCTCCTTCAAAAGCATTGGCTTTCAGTACTGCTAGATAGTTTGTAATTTCTTCAGCTTTTAATTCGGGAGGGAAGATTTCTTCGATTTCTTTTAATCGGATTTCAAAATCCAAGTCTAAATCTTTAAAAATCTGCTGTCTTCTTGGTGACCCCGAAGCAAGTATAAGTTTATAGTTTTTTAGTTTTTCTTTAAGCATGATGAAGAATATTATAAGTGACAATTGCAATCGAGAATAATCCAGATAAAATAATGAGTTTTAAAACAGTACTTAAATGATGAAAGTCCTGGCTTTTTTTTGCATCGGCCATTTTTACTGCAAAATAGATTAATGGAGCAACTATAAATATCAGAGCATATAATGTGGCGAAATAAAGATCGTTCGCAAAAATGTAGGTTTTAATATAAAATATAACCATCACCAAGGGAATTATACTTAAACCTAAAACCACTTTTGAAGTACGCTGTATACCCAAAGCAATAGGTAAAGTATTCATTCCCTGATTGTAATCTCCGTTAACATCTTCCAGATCTTTTACAATTTCTCTAATAAAATTAATTACAAAAGCAAAGATGGCATAATCCAGAAGTATAGAAAATAAGTCGGCCATAACGATTTTATTTTCTGGATTGATAACAGGCAAAAGATCAAAAACTCCAATGATTATGACACTGAAAGCAAGTAAAAGAGCGACAACAAAATTTCCAACAAGCAGCATCTGTTTTAAGCTTGTGGCATAAAGATATAATGTTGCAGAAATAACAATAAAGATTGCTGCAAATCCTGGCTTTGCAATGACATTCGATAAATAAAAACCAGTGCTCACTCCTAGAACAGTCACAAAAAAATATACATTGTAGGCTGTGACTTCAGATATGCTTTTACCAACTACAACCTGATTAGGCTTGTTATCATTGTCAGTCGCCTGATCCATAATATTATTAATTACATAGCCGCCAGCCGCTATCATGACCGTTGCTAATACTAACAAAAGATACTGCCAATCATTAAGTGCCAAAGGAATACTTTGAAAATTTAAAAAACCATATCTAAATAGCAGCTGCATTAAAGCCAGCATCAGCAGGTTTTGGTAACGTATTAATTTGAGGTATTTCATTTTTAATTGTAAATGATTAATTGTAAATGATTAATTGTAAATTATAAATGATGAATTATAAATGATGAATTATAAATGATGAATTAAATTAATTAACCATTGACAATCAATAATTAACCATCAATCATTAATCATTAATCATTAATAATTAATCAAGTTTTCCATCAAAATGAGTAGACCATTTGCCTTGTACTTTCATTACCTGTTCAATAACATCACGAACAGCGCCTTTACCGCCTTTAATGTGTGAAATATATTTTGAAATTGATTTAATTTCGGGAGCTGAATCTTGCGGGCAAGTTGGTAAGCCAACTAATTTCATAACGTGGTAATCTGGAATATCGTCTCCCATATACAAAACCTGTTCTGAATTGATATTGTTAGCATCAGTGTATTCTTTGAATGTTTTTACTTTGTCCGGAGTTCCTAAATGAATATCAGTAATCCCAAGATTTCTTAACCGTACTCGAACCCCTTCGTTGCTTCCGCCCGAAATGATACATACGTTATAACCGCTTTCAACAGCTGCTTTCAAAGCATAGCCATCACGGATATTCATTGTTCTCAGCATTTCTCCATCATTAGTAACAAAGACAGAACCGTCAGTAAGTACGCCATCTACGTCAAAAATAAACGTAGTAATATCATTCATTATTTCTTTATAGCTTTTTGCCATGATTTTGTATTGATTGTGTTAGTATTTTATAAATTGCTGATTGATTTTCATTGGATAAAAAAGATTCATGTGCCGCAATTGTCGAAATGTCGTTGCGTTTTGCAGGGCCAGTCTGGGCATCTTTAGGCGAAAGTGTCAATAATTTTTCGGCAGTTTCAAGAATCAAAGGTTTTAAAATATCAAAAGAGACATGGTTTTCCTGACAGATATCGTTTCCTAATTGGTACAGATAATTAGTGAAATTATTAACAAAGACTGCTGCTACATGCAATGCTTTCCGCTGATGAGAGTCAATGGATTTCACATTGTCAGATATAGAAACTGCTGCTTTTTCCAGCACAGTATAGTCGTTTTCAGACTCCGTTTCCAAGCAAAACGGAACTGTTTTAAAATCAATTGGTTTTCCTTTTGTAAAAGTCTGTAAAGGATAAAACACACCTTTTCTATTTTTACTGTTTAGTGCTGCGAGCGGTGCACTGCCGGATGTATGAACAACCAGACGGTTTTCAAAAGGCAATTGCGAAGAAACATCTGTAATGGCATCGTCTGAAACTGATATTATGTACAAATCGGCTTCTGCCAAAGCGTTCCAATCATTGGTAATTTTGCTCGAATCGAGATTAGGAATAACTTGTTTTGGGTTTCTCGAAAATACCTGAATGATTTCAACCGCATCGCTTTTTGCGAAAGCCTCAATCAGGTGCTGCGCCACATTTCCAGAACCGATAATTGTAATTTTAATCATTTGGCAAAATTAACAAAAAAAATGAAGAGTTGAATCCCTAATTTAGCTACTTTGGAACAACCGCTAATTCGCAAATTTTTAAAAAATTACAATGCTGCAGTCTGTGAATTTGTGTATAAATAAATACCGTATTTTTGGTTTAAATTAACAATTGAGTCTTCAAACAAATGGACATTTTTAAGTATTTTTGCGACACTTTATACAAACGAAATTTATTCCCAAATGGATAAAAAATTATTCTCTGTACTATTCTCAACTCGATTAATGGCCATATTGTTCTTAACCTTTGCAATTGCAATGGGAACCGGAACTTTTATCGAAAGCAAATACAATACCGATACTGCTAGAATCTTAGTTTACAATACTTGGTGGTTTGAAGCTATTATGGGGTTCTTTATGATCAATTTCCTTGGAAACATCAAGCGTTATAATTTATTAAGAAAAGAAAAGTGGGCGACTTTACTGCTTCATTTGGCTTTTATATTCATAATTGCCGGTGCTTTTATTACCCGTTACATCAGTTTTGAAGGTATGATGCCAATCCGCGAAAATGCGGCCGAAAATCAATTTTATTCAGATAAAATGTTCCTAACACTTTTTGTTGATGGAGAGCACCAAGGAGAAATGAAACGCAGGGTTTTTGAAAAAGCGGTTTTGCTTTCACCTGTTACCAATAATGATTTTACAATGAAAGGTGATTTCTCGGGGAATAATTTTGAGGTACGTTACCAAAATTTTATTATGGGTGCCAAAGAATATGTAAAACCTGATCCAAAAGGGACTTTGTATTTGAAGTTAGTTGAAGCAGGTGATGGAGGCAGAGAGGAACATTTCTTAAAATCGGGTGAGGTTCAAAATATACACAATGTTCTTTTTGCATTAAATAAACAAACTGAGGGTGCTATAAATATTATAACTACTGATGGTGAGTATAAAATTCAAATGCCTTTTGAAGGGAATTTTATGCGAATGGCTGATAAATTACAGGGAAAAGTTACTAAAGATATTGTACAGCCACTGATGATGCGCTCATTGTACAGTATTGGAGATATCCGTTTTGTTTTTCCGGATCCAGCTGTGACAGGGATAATTGACTATGAAACCAAAAATGATTTTAAAGAAAAAAATCATGATGATGCTTTAGTTGTAAAACTGATTGCCGATGGTAAAGAAGAGTTGGTAACATTATTAGGTTCTAAAGGTAAAGTTGGAGATTCTAAAACCGTTAAAATTGGGAAAACTGAATATTCTTTTTTCTATGGAAGCAAGGCATATGTGCTGCCATTCAAAATAAAACTAAATGATTTTATTGCCAGTAAATATCCAGGTACAGAGAAAAGTTATTCATCATTTGAAAGCCAGGTGACTGTTCAGGATTCGGTTAAACCATTTGATGCCAGAATTTATATGAATCACGTTTTAGATCATGAAGGTTATCGTTTTTTTCAATCTTCATTTGATCCAGACGAAAAAGGAACTGTATTATCTGTCAACCATGATTATTGTGGAACGACGATTACTTATATTGGTTATTTTTTATTGTTTTTTAGTATGATGGCTATTATGTTTGTCAAAAATTCCCGTTTTGCCGATTTGAAAAGAAAATTAGAAGCTGTGAAAAAGAAAAAAGCAAATCTTATCACGATTTTAGTTCTGTTTTTAAGCATTTCAGGATTTGCTCAAGAACACAATCATGATCATGAACACGACCACGATCACAACCATACAGCTGAAAAGGCAGGGGAGGCACATTCTGAAAGCACAGTTCATGTGCGGGTAAAACCTACGCAGAAACAATTAGACTCTGTATTGACGTCATTTACTGTTACACCGGAACATGCTGCAAAATTTGGAAGACTGATTATTCAGGACGCTGGCGGAAGAATGAAGCCTATTAATACTTTCTCATCAGAATTGCTTCGAAAAGTAAGTCATTCCAATACTTATAAAGGGATGAACTCCGATCAAGTATTTTTATCAATGACACAAAGCGCGCAATTGTGGATCGAAATTCCGCTTATTTATATTAAGTCAGGAAATGATAGTATTCGTAAAATTATCGGAATTGATTCCAAAGATCAATTTGCTCCTTTTATCGCTTTCTTTGATGAAAAAGGAAATTATAAATTATCACCTTATTTAGATGCTGCCTACAAAGCAGGAAATCCAAATCAGTTTGAAAAGGATTTTGTTGAAACTGATAAGAAAGTAAATTTGATGGAATCGGCTTTGAGCGGAAGCATTTTACGAATTTTCCCTGTGCCAAATGATCCAGGAAATAAATGGATATCCTATCTCGAACTGGAACATGCCGGTTTAAAAGGAATGGATTCTACATATACCAAAAGTATTCTGCCTCTTTATTTTGGAACGCTGAGTCACGCAATCGAATCAAAGAATTATAAAACTGCAAATGAACTGCTGGAAAGTATTAACGGTTTTCAAAAGAAATTTGGAAGCAAAGTAAGACCGAGCGAGGAAAAAATAGACTTAGAAATTGCATACAATAAATATGATCTTCTTCAGAAACTGCCTTTTGCTTATCTATTTGCAGCAATTTTGATGTTAGCATTTACGATTATTCAAATTTTTAAAGATTCAAAGCTAATACGTATTTTAGTTAACTCAATGCACATTATTATTGCAGTATTTTTTCTGCTTCATACTATAACATTAATAGCACGCTGGTATATTTCGGGACATGCGCCATGGAGTAATGCTTATGAGGCGATTGTGTATGTGGCTTGGGCAACAATGTTTTTTGGTTTAGCATTTGATATAAAATCAAAATTAACCGTTGCTTCGGCAGCATTTGTTACAGCGATGATACTTGCGGCGGCTTATGCCAACTGGATTGATCCGGAAATAGCTAATCTGCAGCCAGTTCTTAATTCCTATTGGTTAATGATTCACGTGGCTGTTATTGTGGCTAGTTATGGACCATTTGCTTTAGGAATGATTCTAGGTTTTGTATCGCTTCTTTTGATCTTTTTTACCAATGAAAATAACAAAGCTAAAATGGCATTGAATATTAAAGAAATCACCTATATTAATGAAATGGCATTAACAATCGGCTTGATAATGCTGACTATTGGAAACTTTCTTGGCGGACAATGGGCAAATGAAAGCTGGGGACGCTATTGGGGATGGGATCCTAAAGAAACCTGGGCCTTAATTAGTATTATGGTATATGCTTTTGTAATTCATGCCAGATTTGTCCCTTCATTAAGAGGAAAGTGGATTTTCAATTTAATGAGTATGTTTGCCTTTATATCAATTCTATTCACCTATTATGGAGTTAATTTTCATTTAGTAGGACTGCATTCTTATGCTAGCGGCGAAGCACATTCTTTGAGCTGGATATGGTATTCGCTGGGGACAATTTCTGTCATAGGAGCTGCAACTTATCCAAAATATAAAAAGTTTTACAGTAAGAATAAATAATTATAAAAATTAATTTAAATTTTAAAAAGGCCAATCTATGATTGGTCTTTTTTATTTGAAGACAATATTAAAAAGAAGGTTAAAGCTTACTATTTATTTAATTTAATGTTTTTAAGCGATATAATATTAGTTTTTATAGATTAATGGCACGATAATTGAAATGTCTGATTACAGATAATATTATGAGTAACATATCTTTAAAAGTTAGTAGGTTATTTTCATGGTTTTTTACAGTTAGTTAGATTAAGGTTGAATACTTATAAAATTATCCATTTTGTTTGTTAAGATGCTCCACTTTGGAGCATCTTTTTTTTGTAAATCTTAGAACAAAATTATTCAGAATTTGGAACATCGAAATGAATCAAATGAGCAAATTTAATTAGCATCGTGTAAATGTGGTATTAAAAACAGTATCCTTATAACCTTTTTTGTGTTATATCTTTCTTGTTTTTAGATACTTATGCGATTTGTTTGATTTGTAAATAGCTAATTTTACTTACAAATTATATTGTTTTTTGTGTTGATAGACTATTTTTTATTAGGATTAAGATTATATTTAAATAAATAATATGTATTTTATCGATAAAATATGCTTTTTAAATTAAGCAGTTATTTTAAATTGTATATTTGGTCATCTATTCAAAAAAAGATAATTTTTATAGATTTGTAATTTTTTATAGATTTAGTAGGTTAGGTTTAGGGAAACAAATTACATGGGGGAATCTTATAAAAATTATCGATTAAAAGAGGTTTTTCTTTTAAACCTCTTTTTTTTATGCCCGACAATTTCTGTTCCTAACTCAATTTTAAAATAGTGGCTAATAATAGATATATTTGTTTAATTTTATATCAAAATAAAAACCATGAAAAAAATAATAGCTGCTTTCTGTGTAATGTTCCTTTTTAATATTCAAATTCAGGCACAAGTGAAACAAAATATTTATCAATTTAAAGTAGAAGATCTTAATGGCAAAACTTTTGATTTCGCCACTTTAAAAGGGAAAAAGGTAATGATCGTCAATACTGCTTCAAAATGCGGATTGACACCTCAGTATAAAGATCTGGAAGCTTTATATAAAGAATATGCTTCCAAAGGTTTTGTGATTGTTGGTTTTCCAGCCAATAATTTTGCTTCACAGGAGCCGGGGACCAATGAAGAAATTGCTAGTTTTTGTCAGTTAAACTATGGAGTTACCTTTCCTATGATGGATAAGGTTTCAGTAAAAGGGGACGATATGTGTGCCGTTTATCAGTTTTTGACTCAAAAATCTAAAAATGGATTGGAAGATTCTGAAGTAAAATGGAATTTTCAAAAGTACCTTATCAATGAAAAAGGAGAATTAGTAAAAGTAATTTCGCCAAAAACATTACCAACAGACCCAGAAGTGGTGAATTGGATTAAGGCTTAATTTGTTGTTCTTATCGATTAAAATAAAAAAGGTTCAATTATTTGAACCTTTTTTATTTGTGTTAGAAAAAAATATTCTTCTTTTAAACTTTTCCTAAAGTATATAACTGCTCCATTGTTGGTGAAGGACTTCCGCCTTCTGGTTCTAATGTTATTCCAAAAGCTTCGGCAAAACCAGTATCGCTGACTTCGAATATTTTTTGGTCGTTAGCATCGAAATTTGCCAGTAATCCAATGCTTGTAGGTGTTAAAACTGGTGCTAATTTCAAAGCCCATACTTGGTAAACCTTTCCTTTTGGTGGTTTCGGCAGACCCGATGCATCTACATATACAGCTTTGGTTTCTTTATTCCAGTATATTTTTGCGAATGAAGCAGGGGAGACAGTCTGCCCGCCCAAGCTTACTACAGTATTTTTTGGATCACGAATGACAGCCAGACTCGTTTCGATAGTTTTGTTTTTTATACCTAATGAATCTACTGTTTTAATCAGATTTTCTTTTTCAGAATTTATTTCAACTACTTGATTGTTGGTCTCATTGAGCTGCTGATATTGATAGCCAATGCCTAATAATAAAACTACAGCGGCAGCCCAGCCGATATAAGTATATTTTGATTTTGGCGGAGTCATTTCGACTATTTTCCCATGTTTCAGTTCTAATTTGGCTTTAATTTTTTCATAATTAGCAACCGAATGAAATGGAGAAAAAGTCGAAGATAAGGCCACAATAGCTTTCTCGATTGAAATAATTTCATCGTTTATTTCACTGTACTCTTTTGCCAAAGCAGCAATCTCTATATTTTCTGTTTCGCTAAGCAAACCATAAACATAAAGCTCTAAAATTCCGGAGTCTATATATTTTTTTGTATCCATTATAATTTTAAATAAAGTCGTAAATCGTTAATGCAATTTCTGTTTTGTGTTTTAACAGTTCCCAAAGGAATTTCTAATTCTTCCGAAGCTTCTTGCTGTGTATATCCTTTAAAAAATAACAGATCGATAATCTGTATACACTTGGGTTTAAGTTTTTTTACAAATTCCTGAATTCCGATAGCGTCAATCTTATGAGACAGTTTATTGCTGTCGTCTAATAGATTTACGAAATTATCCGAAGAAAGGTTTTTTTGACTGTTATTAAAATTTTTGGAACGAAGTTTATCTATAGATGTATTGCGTGCAATATTAATTATCCAAGTGTAAAAACGCCCTTTGCTTTCGTGATATGAATCGATATTCTTCCAGATTTTAACAAAAACTTCCTGTAAAACATCTTCGGCTTCTTCTCGATTTTTGACTAAAGTATTGATGACTGCAAACAAACTTTTAGAATACATATCGTATAAATGCGTAAAAGCTTTTTCATCCTTACTGTAAATTAAAACTAATAATTCTTCTTGCGTCATGGTGTATGGATTTGTGAATTACAAACATATACAAATCATTTCAATTCCTGACATTTTTAATAATTATCGAAAATAAATAAATCTGATTTTAAAATTTAATATTTTTTAAAATTTTAAAACGATGATAATCAATCGGTTGAAATTTATTTTAACTTTTTTTTTGATTTTTTAAAACCAAAAGCAAGCCAATTGCGTAAATGCTTTTATAACCTTTTAAATTATAATAAAATGAAAAAATCAAAATTAGTATTAGGACTTTCATTCTTGGCTGTGTCAGGATTAGTTCTAATTGCGGCGGATCACATTGATGCGCCTTCAGTGACCGGTAATGCGGCAGACATTACAGACATGTTCACTTTTCAGGGGCAGGATACCAATAATTTAGTTTTTGCTGTTAATACCCAAGGATTGTTATCTCCTAACAAAACAGCTGAAGCCGTATTTAATGAAAATGTGATGATCGAAGTCAATATTGACAATACAGGCGATAATGTTGAAGATCTAGTAATTCAGGCTATAAAAAGAGGTGATAAAATGTATTTCTTCGGACCTTATAAACCTTCGATGACAGGGAAAAGCAGTTCAATAGATGTAAGTAAAGCTTCTGGAGACGTTGCAATTTCTACTTATAAAATGAATCCGGTAACAGCTTCTAAAAACGGAATGAAGTTTTTTGCAGGACCAAGAGACGATCCATTTTTCTTTGATTTAGGTCAATTCCAGAAAATTTTAGGAGGAACTGCAACTGGATTCAATAATCCGGGCATAGACACTTTTGCAGGTACAAATGTTTTGTCGGTTGTTGTTGAAGTGCCAAAAGCAATGCTGGGAGGTTCAGGAACTTTGAACGTTTGGGCTGAAACTAAGAAAAAACAATAAGAAATAGTATTAAAAACTAAAAGATAATAGTATGAAAACGAATAAATTAAAAATGATGACAATCGCACTTGCAGTAGCATTGGTTTCTGCAAATTGTGATAATAACGATGACAATAATACTAATACAGGAAACGAAATGATGGATTTTTCCGGAACATATGTACAGCAGGATCAAATGGCCAGGCCAGCAATAAACACTGTTTTTATTGCATCTGGACAGCCAAAAGATGATTTTAATGCCGCTATTCCATCCGCTATGGGGAGCAAATATCAATCGATTTTTCAATCGAGACTGATGGCTTTGAATCCAGCTTATGATATGAATGCTTTGGGACAATCAGCTGCTGCGTTTACAGGACTTTTGGCTACAGATGTACTGAATGTATCTACGACTAAAAAGACCACTTTTTTTGATGGGACAAATGTTCTAACAGGAAGAGCTTTGGCTGATGATGTAATTGATGTTGAATTGTTATTGATTTTTGGCGGTTCAGCCGGAACTTCAAATCCTCAATTGACTTCAGATCACGTTGATGCTAATGATATAGCATTTGGAACCAATTTTCCATATTTAGCAACAGCTTGGTAATTTTATTAAAAACAGAACAGGTTCCTACTGCTTGTTCTGTTTTTATTTTCAACAACAAACAAATAAGTTATTATGAAAACAGTCAAAAACATTTTGGTATTGTTACTTGTTATAGCGCTAGCAAGCTGTAGTAATAAACCAAGTGATCAAATTACAAATGCTGACGATTATGATCAATATTTGAATTTAATAGATAATAAATCACTTGATTTAGCTCACAAAGAAATTGTTTTTTGGGAAGATAAATTAGATAGAGCTCCAAATCAAAGTACTTATTTGGGACAATTAGCAACCAATTATGCTACAATTTTTGAATATACTGGAGCCATTGAAAATTTGTATAAAACAGAAGCGCTTCTAGAAGAAGCCAATAAAGCCAATAATTACGGCAGAGTAGGAACTTTGCGTTCTTTGGCCAGAAATTATATTTCACAGCATCGTTTTAAAGAAGCTTTAGTTTTGGCTAATAAGGCTTTTGCAATTGGTGAAGGAAAAAAAGAAACTCAAAAATTACTTTTTGATGTGCATATGGAGCTGGGAAATTACGATGAAGCAGTCAAAAATCTTGAAGCGATCAAAGACTTTAATGATTATGATTATTTAATTCGGATTGCTAAATGGAACGATCACAAAGGCGATTTACCAACAGCCATACAATTTATGGAGAAAGCCAGAACGATTGCCGAAAAAGAAGACAATAAAACACTGCGAATTTGGTCTTACTCTAATTTGGGCGATTTTTATGGTCACGCAGGGCGTATTCAAGACTCTTATAATAGTTATTTACAGACATTGAAATTAGATCCAAATTATTTCTATGCGTTAAAAGGAATTGCATGGATTGTTTTTTCGCACGAAAGAAATACTGCCGAAGCAAAAAGAATAATTGAAACAATTTCCAAAACACATAACACGCCCGATTTTTATCTGCTGAAAGCCCAGATTGCGCAGTATGAAGGGAATTCTGCCGAAGAAAATATAAATACAGCTGCGTATTTTGCAATGCTGAAAACTAATAATTACGGTGCTATGTACAACAAATACAATGTTTTATTATTCGCAGATAAAAAAGAAACAGCTCCAAAAGCATTAGAAATTGCTAAAATAGAAGTGGATCACAGACCAACACCAGATTCGTATGATTTATTAGCATGGTCGTATTATAATGTTGGAAATGTTAAAAAAGCGCTGGAAATTGCTCAAAGCCATGTGGCTGGGAAATCCTTTGAGCCCAGAGTGCAATACCACTTAGCAGCTATTTATAAATCGAATAATTTTAGCGAAAAAATTCCGTCTATTAAGAAAGAACTTCTAAAGAGTACTTACGAATTAGGTCCGAATTTTGAAACTAAAATTATTCAATTATAAAATTCCCCTATGAAAAAAACGCTGTTGATTCTAATCGCTTTTATTGGCTTGTATTCTCACGCCCAAACTGTAAATGGAAAAATTATTGATGCTTTCGGGCACCCAATAGAAAATGCGTATGTACTAAATACCACCTCTGAAAGTCATGCGCATACTAATGAGTTGGGTGTCTTTAGCATCGAAAAAACAACTGCCGAAAATATTTTGAAAATCAGTGCTTTGGGTTATAAAAAGACAACTTATACAATAACCAATGATACGGTTTTGATTACTCTTGAAGCGGATAGTTTTCAATTATCAGAAGTTATCATCCAGCCAAAATTGTCGGCTATGAATGTGATTACCAAGATTGATTTGGAAACTTCGCCTGTCAATTCCACACAGGAAATATTGCGTAAAGTTCCTGGTTTGTTTATAGGTCAGCATGCGGGCGGAGGCAAAGCGGAGCAGATGTTTTTGAGAGGATTTGATGTGGATCATGGAACTGATGTAGCACTTTCGGTTGATGGAATACCAGTAAATATGGTTTCTCATGCGCACGGGCAAGGCTATTCGGATTTGCATTTTGTAATTCCGGAAACTGTCGACAAAATAGATTTCGGAAAGGGAACGTATTATGCCACTAAGGGTGATTTTAACACGGCGGGTTATGTTGATTTTAAAACCAAGGATAAACTGGAAAACAGTAGTATTGGTGTTGAAATTGGTCAGTTCAATACTTTTAGAACCATCGGTTTATTTGATTTATTGGGTAAGCAAAAAATGCAGAGTGCTTATTTGGCAACCGAATATATTATGACTGACGGTCCGTTTGATTCGCCTCAAAATTTTAACCGAATTAATATTTTAGGTAAATATTCTGCTGTTTTGGATGATAATAGTACTGTTTCTATTTTAGGTTCGCGCTTTTCAAGCAAATGGGATGCTTCCGGACAAATTCCACAGCGATTGGTTGATGAAGGGACAATTTCTAGATTTGGCTCGGTTGATGATACCGAAGGAGGAAATACTTCCCGAACTAATTTTAATGTCGCGATAAATAAATCAATAGATGCAAATACTTTCTTGAAAGCGAATACTTTTTACAGCAATTATCAATTTGAACTGTACTCGAATTTTACATTTTTCTTGGAAGATCCAATAAATGGCGACCAAATTCGTCAAAAAGAAGACAGGAATATTTATGGGATAAATGCTGAATTGAATAACAAGCATCTTTATGGTGAAACCGAAGTTTTATACCAAGTTGGTGTTGGTGTCCGCAACGATCAGACAAAAGATACCGAATTATCACACACAGTAAACCGAAATACCACTTTGGAACAAATAAAATTAGGCGATATCGATCAATCGAATATGTTTACTTATTTGAATACCGAAATTACTTTGGGCAAGCTGATTATAAATCCTGCGGTTCGATTGGATTATTTTAAATTCAATTATTTGGACAAACTACAGGTTAATTATGAACCACAAACTCAGGATAAGGTAAAAATTTCTCCCAAGTTAAATTTCATTTATTCTGAAAATAACGATTTACAGTTTTTTGTAAAATCAGGGATGGGATTTCACTCCAATGATACCAGAGTTGTGGTTGCGAATAGCGGAGAGGAAATTTTGCCAACTGCTATAGGCACTGATGTTGGTACGATTTGGAAGCCTTTTCCAAAATTGATCGTTAATTCGGCTTTATGGTATTTGTATTTACAGCAAGAGTTTGTGTATGTTGGCGATGCCGGAATTGTTGAGACTAGCGGGAAAACCAAAAGAATGGGGCTGGATTTAGGTTTGCGTTACCAATTGAATGACTTTTTGTTTTTTGATTTTGATGGAAATTATACTCACGCCAGAAGCATTGACGCCCCAAAAGGAGAGAATTATATTCCGCTGGCACCAGCATTTACAACTACAGGCGGAATCAGTTTACAGAATTGGAAAAACTTTTCGGGTGGAATCCGTTATCGTTATATGGATGACAGACCTGCAAACGAAGACAATTCGATAGTTGCAAAAGGCTATTTTGTTGCTGATTGCAATCTAAATTATACCTACAATAAAAAGATAATATTTGGTATTTCGATTCAAAATTTATTCAATACCAAATGGAATGAAACCCAGTTTGCCACCGAATCACGATTACAGAATGAACCTGCACCTGTCGAAGAAATTCATTTTACGCCAGGAACCCCTTTTTACCTCAAAGGAATGATTACCTATAACTTTTAAATCTCAGAATTTAATTTGTTTGTTGTGGAGTCTGTTGTTGCTAGCGACAGACTCCTTTTTTATTTTTTTACGATTCGTCCTTGGTTGTTCGCACCAAACTTATTCCCGAAGTAAAAAATACAATTCCTAAGATTCCGTAAATAATTAATGATTTAACATCTCTTGTTCCGCCTGATGTATCTGCAAATATTACTGCTGTGTAAATAAGCCCTGCTATACCAAGAATAGTAAGCAATCCTCCGAAAAATCTTTTTAGGTTCATGACGATTTTGTTTAAGATTATATGCAAATTTATTAGCATAGTCACTCAAAGGCGTTACATATTTATTGCAGAAACTTATAAGATTTAAGGATTGGTGCGGTTACTTTTCCTTGGCAATAATTTCCTTAACTGTAGCTTCGTAATTTCGAATGCTTTTTGCTTTTTTGATGTTTTTGTGGACTTTATGAGGATTCGAAAAGATAACCGAAAAGTACTCCCACAGATGGTGCATTTTCAACAAAATATGAGTTTGCCCCGATAAAGATTCGCTATAACCTTCATATAAAGTATCGTGAAAGGCACTGAATAATTCCATTTTATTCTTAGGGTATTCAGTAGTATTATTTTTTATCATGCTAGGCAAAAACGGATCAGCAATTAATCCTCGGCCAATCATCCAGTGGTCTATCGAAGGAAAACGCTCCTGCATTTCATGAAATTTAGCCACCGAAGTGATATCGCCGTTATAATACAGTTTGTGTTTAGTGTTGTCAATGCATTGCTGAAATGCATCTAAATGAACACCGCCCTTGTACAACTGCTTGCCTATACGGGCGTGAATAGCAATATTTTTTATTGGATACCTATCCAAAATTGGTAAAACATCTAGAATTTCTTCGGTAGTATCGTATCCCAGACGCATTTTCATAGAAACGATAATATCTGTTTCGGAATGTGCTCTATCCAGAATGTTATTGATTTGTTCAGTATTTTTAATCAATCCAGAACCCATTCCAGATTTGGTTACCATTGGATAAGGACAGCCCAGATTCCAGTTCAATTCTTTGTATCCCAATTCTCTAACATATTTGGAAACAAATAAAAACTCCTCGGCATCATTGGTAATAACCTGCGGAATTACTTCTAAAGTGTTATTGTTTTCAAGTAGCAGATCACGTTCATAAGATGATTTAATAACCAGTTTTCCGTTCAATCGGATGTAAGGAGAATAGAAAGTGTCTATTCCTCCGAAATATTTATTTTGAGCATTTCTAAAACGAAAATCGGTAAATCCCTGCAGGGGTGAAGAAAGCAGTGTGAAACTCATAGTGTTTTATAAAAGTTGCAAAGATACTATAAAGTTGCATGTCATAAAGTCCAAAGTTGAAAGTCATAAAGTCAAAGCTAATGTCGCAATAAGAAGACTTTGCAACTTTCGACTTTAAGACTTTTGACTTTAAGACTCCAATATCAACTGCATAAAAACCGAATGTAACCAGCGGTCAAATTTATAAGCAGAATCTTTAATTACTCCAACGGTTTTGAATCCAAATTTCTCATGAAAATCGATACTGCTTTGGTTTTCTTCGTCGATTACGGCAATCATTGTGTGCAGGTTTTGTTTTTTTGCCAATTCGATAAGTTCCTGCAATAATAATTTGCCAATTCCTTTTCCGTGAAAATCATTGTCCACATAAACAGAATGTTCAACGGTATATTTATACGCTTCCCGAAATCGGAATTCACCATACATTCCAAAACCAGCGACTTTACCGTCTGTTTCGGCAACAATTACGGGGAAGTTCTTCTTGATTTTATCGTCCAAAAAAGATTTCTGCAGTTCATAACTTCGAATGTTATAATCATATATGGCAGTCGAATGCAGAATGTTATAATTGATAATGTCTAATATCGCTTGCGTATCCTCAGTTTGATAAGGTCTGATGGTAATTTTCATGGAAGTTTTATTTGTCGTTCAAAATTATGAAAACTATGACCAAAATCAGCAGAAAAGCTTCAGCAACTTTGTAACTTTGCAAAACAATTTTAGAAGTTTTCTTTAAACTTTTAAACATTAAACTTTTAAACCTTTTAAATGATTTATCCCAAAATACCATTAGCACAAAGCATTCTTCAAATATTTTTAGCCAAAGAAATCACCAACATTATCATATCTCCCGGTTCTAGAAATGCACCTCTCACGATAGGTTTTGCCAGTAATCCCGCTTTTCAGTGTTACAGCATCGCCGATGAGCGTGCCGCCGCCTTTTTTGCTTTGGGAATTGCCCAGCAGACCCGTAAACCTACAGTGGTGGTTTGTACGTCGGGTTCGGCATTACTGAACTATTATCCAGCTTTTGCGGAAGCGTTCTACAGCGAGATTCCGCTTATTGTTATTTCGGCAGACAGACCGCAAAGCAAGATTGATATTGGTGACGGACAGACCATTCGTCAGCAGAATGTTTTTGAGAATCATTCGCTGTACAATGCTAATTTACTCGAAGACGCTTCAGAAGAAAACGACATAAAAATAAATGAAGCGATTAATACTGCGATCGACAAAAAAGGACCGGTACACATCAATGCTCCATTTGAAGAACCTTTATATGAAACTGTTTCAGATTTAAGTGTCAATAGTAAAGTTTTCGCTTCCGCAAATGAACCGCAGACTGTTGATTTGGAAGATTTAAAAAAGTATGCTGATATTTGGAACAAAACTTCCCGAAAATTAGTTTTGATAGGTGTTAACGAACCTAATTCAATTTCGGAAGCAACTATTGAAGCTTTGGCTCAAAAGGAATCAGTGGCGGTTATGACGGAGAATACTTCGAATGTGCATCACGAAAGCTTCATTACCAGTATCGATACAATCATTACACCTTTTACAGCTGAAGATTTTGAGGCATTTCGTCCAGAAATTTTGATCACTTTTGGCGGAATGGTTGTTTCCAAACGTATTAAAGCTTTCTTGAGAAAATACCAGCCAAAACACCATTGGCACATTGACACATTAAGAGCGTATGATACTTTTGGCTGTCTGACAAAGCATTTCGAATTGGATCCTAATACTTTTTTTAATGCTTTTTTGCCATTGACATCAAAAGTGGAGAGTGATTATTTTTCCCGATTTGATACTCTTAGAAAATTCCGTAAAGAAAAACATGACAGTTATTTGTCCAAAATTCCTTTTACAGATTTCAAGGTTTTTGAGAAAGTAATTGAGAGTCTTCCTAAAAACAGTCAGCTGCAGATAAGTAACAGTTCAGCTATACGTTATGCGCAGTTAATTCCGATAGATTCATCGATTGAAGTATTCTGCAACAGAGGAACCAGCGGGATTGACGGAAGCACTTCGACAGCAATTGGAGCTGCGGTTGCAAATGGTAAACCAACCGTTTTTATCACTGGCGATATTGGGTTTTTATATGACAGTAATGCGCTTTGGAATAATTATATCCCCAAAGACTTTAAAATCATCCTGATTAATAATGGAGGAGGAGGGATTTTTAGAATTTTGCCTGGTCACTCAGAAACTCCTGTTTTTAATACTTTTTTTGAAACATTCCATCATCTGACGGCTGAACATTTGGCAAAAATGTTTGGTCTGAATTATTTTACGGCAAATGATGAAGAGAGTATGATAAATGGATTGGATTCCCTGTATGCTCAAAATGACAGACCAAGCCTGCTGGAATTTTTTACTCCAACATTAGAAAATAATAATATTTTATTGCAGTATTTTAAGGAGTTAATGTAATTGTAGTAATAAGGCTTAAATATTGTGTAAGAACAATTCTCGATATAAAAAAACGTTTAAAATCATTTTATGAAAAAATAATGAATAAAAATCGCACACATAAATAAATAAATTATTAAATTTGAGATAGTTATATATTCTAACCAACTTAATTTTATTATTATGAGTGCAAAAGATGTATTAATTGTAAAATATGCCACTGACTTAAAAGAAAAATGTGGAATTAATCCAGACATGGAACTATTAACAAAAGTGACGATAGGCTGTGGCCCGTCTATTTATAATCCTGATTCGTCGATAATAGCAGGCACGCTGCAATCAGAAATAGTAACAGTAAAGAAAAATTTTTTAATAAAAAAATTAGGTTTGCCCGATGGACCAGCTCTTAAAGCAGGAATTGATACTGTATTAGAACAATATGGAAAATCAAATAAAAATAAGTACCGTGCAGTTGTTTACTATTTACTAACGCTGCATTTTCAAAGAGAAAGTGCTTACAATTAAATTCAAGTGTATTATTTGCAAAAGCGTCTATAATAAGACGCTTTTTTTATTAAAAATGTTTTATAAATCACGTTTTCAAACTTCGTATCTTTGCGCTTTATAAAATAGTCCGTTAAAAAAGACGGCAAAGAATTTTAAGATAATGATTGAAATAGGAAAATACAATACACTTACTATATTACGTGATACCAAAGTTGGTCTATTTTTGGGAAATCCAGAAAAAGACCCAGAAGGAATACATGATATACTGCTGCCTAATAAATATGTGCCAAATGAATTTGAAATAGGTGAGGAGCTTATTGTTTTTGCGTACTTGGATCACGAACAGCGCCCAGTTGCGACAACTTTAGAACCTTATATTTTTCTGAATGAGTTTGCTCTTTTACGAGTAAATTACATTAACCAAATTGGAGCATTTATGGATTGGGGAATGGAGAAGGATATTCTGGTGCCATTCAAGGAGCAGGCGCGGCCTATGGAGAAAGGCAAGCGTTATTTAGTTTATTTATTTTTAGATGAAAAAACCAATCGTTTAGTAGCCTCCAGTAAATTAAACCAATTTTTAAAGAACGATCACCTCACTGTTGAAAAAGGTGAAGAGGTTGATTTAATTGTATCGCACATTACAGAATTGGGCATCAATGTTATCATCAATGAAAAACACAAAGGACTGCTTTATAAAGATGAAGTGTATGATGATGCTATACGTACCGGAGATCGTATGCGCGGCTACATAAAAACTATCAGACCTGATAATAAGATTGATGTAGCACTACAAATTCAAGGGTATCAAAGCATAGAACCGAATGCTGAAAAAATCATGGATGAATTAAGGGCAAGCAGAGGTTTCCTGCGGTTAACTGATAATTCACATCCAGAGGATATTAAAACAGTGCTAAAAATGAGTAAAAAAACCTTTAAAAAGGCAATTGGCGCTTTATATAAAGAAAAGCTAATTGAGATCAAAGAAGATGGAATTTACTTGGTTTCTGAGTAAACAAAAAAGCTAATCACTGCGATTAGCTTTTTTTTTGAAAAAAAGTCATTTGTTTTTATTTACACTTTCAGATTTTAGGATTATGCTCTTTATGACGGTATCCAATTCTTCGCCGGAAATAATTATATTATCTAAAAAAAATATTTTTTCATCTTCGGTTATAGGAGTGTTTTTTAAAAGTTCGGCAATAGCCAGTAAGCGTGATAGCGGTGCTCTGACTACATGCGACTGTATCCAGGTTATTTCTTGTAATAAATTGTTTTGGTTTTCTATTTTTTGAGTATAAACAATACTTTCTCTAAGACTGTCATCCAGACCAGTGAACAGTTTAGGTATTAATATACATACTAAAAAACTAAGGAAAATCAAGTTTGAAAAAACGGCAAATAGTACATTTATATTAGAGTCTTTGTCCGGAATTGTTATGAAATTATAAGAGTATAAGATAATATATGTAATAGAAATAAAAAGATTTAATAGTGCTGGTATATATTTGTTTTTAAAAGAATATATAAAAACCGACAGAAAGCAGGAAGCAAGTAAATAAAGTGTACTGTTGATACCCACATAGTATAGCAGAAAAAAGCTAAGAATGTAGGTGTTGGCTATAAATAGCAGTTTTCGGTGTTTTATCTGAATCCCTTTTTTGAATCCAACTACAGCAATATTAGAAACACAAAGCAGGTCAATAATTGTCATTACGTAGTGACCAGAATCGATTGCCCATATAACAGACGGTATTAGGGCAATTAAACTTAGCGGCATGATGTAAATGATAATATTAGAGAACATATCATCCCGCCAATATTTAAAATCTTTGTTTTGATTTAAAGAATTAAAGATAGTAGTCTTAATAACCGATGTATATTTTTCCCAAATGACCATTGTTTTTGTCTAGTAAGTTAATAACCAAAGGATAAGCAACTTGTACTGATAAGTAAATATAATTAAATTATACTAAAAGTTGTAATAAAAAAAACAAGCTTTTGTAAGTATTATTTACTTATTGAATTTGGATAGATATTTTTTCAACTATTTCAAAAATAAGCAGATGAGGCAGAATATCAAAATTATCAATTTCATTGATAAAAAAGTAGTCAAAGTAAGCGACTCTTCAAAAAAAACGATTTGTAATTTCCAGAGATGATTTTTGCGGTTCTTGAATAAAAAAAGAAAGACTAGTTAATTTTAACTAGTCTTTCTCTTCTTATTTTTATTTATGCCGTATAGACTTAAATAAAAATAAAACTCTTTTGTACATTTTCAAAAGTATGTTTAACCACATTTAATACTATAGGTATATGTATACCAGTATTTACAGCTCGTAAATCACTTTATTAAATGGATTGTCTATAAATCAAAGTATCGTTATAATTGTCAAGGTATAAATTTCACATTACGACCATTGGTTTATCTATACATTGAAAGTTTACATTCTTTATACAATTTCTTGTTATACCGCAAAATTATTGGATTGTAAATCTTTTACTTAACCCCTAGGTGTTACTTTTTATCAATTGTAATTTTTAACAAATACTTTATTTATCGGCTTATGATTTAAAATGGTTTTTGATAAAATTATATAATTTAAAACCATAAAAACTAAAGCGACAATAATTTTAAATTCACTCAAAAAAAATCATTTTTAAAGGTTAATAAATTAGTGAACAATCAGTGCTAATCTGAATTAATAATCAACTTGGTTTTCATTATAAAGTATTGATTAGCAGTAGATAAATGTAGTAATTATTTTTTATTACAAATGTTAAAATCTGCATTTATTTTAAAATTTTAGTGCTTTATTCTGCTTTTAAATTCATATGAAAGAAACGATTTAATAAAATGATTTTCAGTGTCTTAAAAATTCCGTTTTATTAAAATTGCATATTTAAGTTTACTCCCCAAATGGTTCTGTTTGTTCCTTGGTCAAAACCTACCGGAGCAACATTCATTTGTGTTTTAATTTTTTCTTTATAACCGAAACTGTCCAGCAGCGTATTGAATGGATCCATAAGCAATAAAGAAGTATATCCTAAGAATCTGGATTTTAAAACCCGGCGGTCATGTCTTAAAATGTTTTTTTTAGCATAGAAAAAACCTTCCCCAACAACAGATCCTAACACTGGTGTGATGATAAGATCTTGTTTGGACGGAATTTCTGCAAAAGCTTCAATTCCATATTCCCAGAAACAAGTAGACATAAATGCTGAATATAAAAAGGATTCAAAAATAGTAAAACCGCTGCTTCTTGCGGTCATATAATACACTCCTCCAGAATATGGGTGTGTAATCCAGTTTAGAACCCAGTCATCCTCATCCCAAACGGGACCAGCTTTAACATTTTCCTTCCATTTCCATAAAACCCCTTTTTCTTTGATTTCTTCTTTGTCCCAATTGCTGACACTTTCGGGCATAACCCAAAGTAATCCAAAAGCAAGTGTGGCGGTTCCTGCATACATGGCACTGGCATATCCTAATCTTCTATAATCTCTTTTGGCTGGAGGATATGCAGTTCCATTTTTCAGCATTAGCGTGGTATCTCCCAGAGTAAGCATTTTATAATTGTATGCTTTTTCTATTTGAGAGTCAGAATAGGCAATTGAATTTGTAGTTAGAAATGGAGGAAGCTGATTCTGATTTGTTGGAGTGTCTTCTACTAGTTGAGCAAAAACTGTATTTTGAGAAAGTAAAATTATGAAGGCGTATAAAACGTGTTTAAATAGTTTCATTGGGGGTTCAAAAATTAAATGTTTTGTTAGTCAATCTAACCATTCTGCATACAAATAGGATAGTTTTAAGACGGCGCAAATATAAATTATTTAATTAAGAAACATAGGAATTTTGACAGCATAATCTTAAATCATATATCAAGCGTAATTTTATGCTTGACAGCAATAAATGAAGCGGTTTTTTGAACAGACTCCCAAAGCTTTTTTTACTTAATTATTGATTTTTTTTAAATATTTATGCTTGATAATTGTTTGTTTTATGCTTTCTATTATAAGTTATGAATTTGCACAATCGATTTTGTTATTTTAGGAATCTTTGATATAAAAAGGCGTTTGTATTCATAACTGCTTAAAAATAAGTGACATTTATAGTTTTTTATAAGTTTTAAATATTTTGAAGTAAAACGAGTTAATCATTGTTTTTTTTCTGCCTAATTATTTTAAATAACTTCTATTTTTGATAATTATTTTATTATTTGTGCATATTAAAATATTTTAAGTATTTTTTTATTTAGTTTTTTTTGTATTATTTAAAAAAAATTAAACACAACCGATTGCGTGATATTGTTTTTTGTTTATATTTGTTTTTTAGATTGTCTGATCAAATGATAGAATTAAAAAAATGTAATCCTATAATAAGTAAGAAATAAAAACCTAAACCATCTATTAACTATTAAAACAATTATTTATGACTAACTTTTTAATTACTAAAAGCAAATCAAAATACTTTAAAAACTTAGGTTATCTGTTCCTGATTTTGGTGTTTTCTGCTGCAGTAAATGCTCAAACAACTGTTACAGGGACAGTCTCTGACAGTAGTGGACCAATCCCTGGTGTAAATATTATTGTGAAGGGAACAAAAACGAGTGCAGTAACCGATTTTGACGGAGGTTATTCTTTAAAAGGAGTTCCCGCTAACGGAGTTTTAGTTTTTAGCTTTGTTGGCTATAAAACCAAAGAAATTGTAGTCAGCGACAAAAGAAAAATTGATGTAATCCTGCAGGAAAACTCAAATGACCTTAAAGAGGTTGTGGTAGTTGGATACGGGACGATGAAAAGAGGAGATTTAACGGGATCTGTCTCTACCGTTACAAGTAAAGCAGTTAGCCAAACTGTTACTACATCGATTGAGCAGGTTTTACAAGGGCGTGCTGCTGGGGTACAAGTATCGCAAAATAGTGGGGCACCAGGTGCTTCATCTTCGGTTAATATTAGGGGGATTAGCAGTATTAATGGAGCAACCCAACCTATTTATGTAATCGATGGAGTGATAATTGATGGGAATAATGGTACTCTAAATGGTAATCCGCTTTCAGTAATTAACCCTTCGGATATTATTTCTATTGATATTTTGAAAGATGCTTCTGCAACTGCAATTTATGGATCTCGTGCCTCAGGCGGAGTAATTCAGGTGACTACTAAACGAGGAAAAAAAGGAGATTTATCTTTAAATTTTGATAGTTATGTTGGTTGGCAGGAAATACCAAAAAAATTACAGGTACTTAATCTTCAAGAATATGCTTATTTAAAAAACACACGTTCGGATTTAGGAATTGTTGAAAAAGACGCGAATTTTATTCGTCCCGATTTGTTGGGAGAAGGTACAGATTGGCAAAATGAACTGTTTAATCAGGCATTGATGCAAAATTACAATTTATCAGCGTCAGGCGGTTCAGATAAAAGTACTTATTATATGGGAATTGGTTATATGGATCAAGAAGGAATTGCTGCAGGTTCTATGTTTAACCGTTTTAATTTGACAGCTAATTTAGATTCTCAGGTAAAAGATTATTTTAAAGTAGGTGTTAATTTTGGTTTGAGCAATACCCAGCAAAACACTACAATAAATGATGGGGCATTAATTCTTACAGCATTAAAACAAACTCCAAATGTACCTGTACGTAATGCTGATGGAACTTTTGATGGTCCTGATACTGATCAGTTTGTTCAAAATAATCCAGTAGGGCTGGCTTCGATAAGAGACAATTATAACGAAGGGGTAGGTATGAGAGCAAATACCTATGCTGAGATAACCTTTACAAAAGGGTTAACATTCAAAACGCAATATTCTTTGGATTATGGTTTTACGAGTGCATATACTTTTGAGCCTTCATATACTTTTGGTCAAATTAAAAATGATATACGCGAAGGGACACGAACAAAAAGTAATAGTAAAAACTGGATCTGGAATAATGTTTTAAATTATACTAATAGTTTTGGAAAACATTCCATAAATGCTATGGCAGGGCTGGAAGCACAAGAAAATCATTGGGAAAGTTTATACGGATATGTTTCAGGCTATTTAACCAACACTTCGACAGATTTATCTATGGGAGATCCTACAACTGCTAGAGTGACAAATGGCAGTGGTACTAATTCGCTAAGTTCATATTTCAGTAGATTATTTTATTCTTATAATGATAAATATTTATTAACAGCAACGATACGTCGTGACGGCTCTTCTAAATTCGCAGAAGACAACCGTTGGGGCTGGTTTCCTTCAGCGGCTTTTGCTTGGAAAGCTTCAAATGAAGATTTTTTAAAAGAGAATAGAGTTATAAATAACCTTAAACTTCGATTAGGCTGGGGAGCCGTTGGTAATGATAAAGTACCTCTTTACGCTTATACTTCAACTTATTCTTCAAGTGCTACCGCTAACTGGGGAACTGGATTATTAGCTTCTAATACTGCAAATGAGAAACTGAAATGGGAAACTACATATGCTTCAAATATTGGTATAGATTTAGGACTTTTTAACAACCGTATCGAGTTAATTGCTGATGTATATTATAAGAAAACAGATGATTTAATAAATATATTGTCGTTGCCACAGTATGCTGGTGTATCTGGGCAAGGATCAACTTCGGCACCTTGGTACAATATTGGATCACTAGAAAATAAAGGAATTGAAATTGCTTTGAATACTATTAACATTCAGAATAAAGAGTTTAGCTGGACTTCCAATTTTATTTTTTCATTGAATAAAAATAAAGTGCTGGCATTAAATACAGATACAGGTCATTATGATGGAACTGTTCAACAAGGCTCAGATGTTACTGTAGTAACCCGCACAGCAGTGGGACAGCCTATTAGTCAATTTTATGGATATAAAGTAATTGGACGTTTTGAAAAAGCAACTGATTTTTATTATAAAGATGCCTCAGGAAATGTAATGCCGACTGCTTTGCCAAAAGATATGAAAATTGGCGAAAATGGTGTCTGGATAGGTGATTATATGTTTGATGATGCGAATAAAGATGGTGTAATTGATGATAAAGACCTGCAGTATATTGGGAATCCATTACCTGAATTTACTTTTGGTATAACCAACACATTTTCATACAAAGGTTTTGATATGAGCATTTTTCTAGATGGTTCTTACGGAAATGATGTAATGAATTATCAGCGTCGCTGGTTAGAAAATCCTCGAGAAAACACTAATTTATTAGATACAGCTTTAGGGTATGCTCAATTAGGTTTAATAGATCCTAATGGGCCAAATGATTATCGTAATGTTCAAATTGTAGGAGGAGATCCTTACATGCCTCGTATTGCGGCATCATCTGCATCATCTGCATCAAATTTTCGTAATAGTGACCGTTTTGTAGAAGACGGATCTTTTGTACGTCTAAAGAATATTTCGGTAGCATATAATTTACCAAGCTCTTTTGTTTCCAAAATTGGAGTAGCAGGAATTAAGGTCTATTCGAATATGCAAAATATACTCACATTTACTAAATATTCAGGATACGATCCGGAAGTAGGTACATTAAATAATAGTGCACTTTATTCGGGTATCGATAACGGACGTTATCCTTCACCGCGTATTACTACGTTTGGAGTAAATGTTAAATTTTAAACATAAAAAATATGAAAAAGATACATATTAAACGCATTTTTCTTTTTGTTGCTTTATCTTTTTTGGGAACAAGTTGCAGTGATGACTTTCTTAACCAAGAACCGAATAATATGATAACCAAAGAAAATTTCTTTAAGACAGAAGATGATTTTAAAGCGGCTACCGCTCCCTTATATAACAAAGTATGGTTTGATTTTAACGATAAATTTTATTATGGATTAGGAGATGGACGCGCATACAATTTATACGCTCCTTACTCTGATTATATTTATCCGTTTGCCGATTTGACTGAAACAGGATTAACAGGACCATTAGTATCTGCTTGGGGGTCTTTGTATAATGTGGTACAGCAGTCAAATAATGTTATTATCGGAATTGAAGGAAGCAGTGTAGATGCAAATACTAAAAATAAATACATTGCTGAGGCTCGTTTTATGAGAGGAACAGCTTATTGGTATTTAGCTTCTTTATGGGGGAATGTAATTATTTCTACAGATCCGAGAGACTTAGTGCAGAATCCTATAGTGAATACTAATCCAACAAAAGATGTATATGAATTTGCAATCCGTGATATGGAATTTGCAGCAAAATATCTTCCAGAAGCTGCGCCACAAACAGGACGGTTAACGAAGTATAGTGCATTTGGAATGTTATCCCGTTTGTATTTGTCAGTTTCGGGTTTGAGTGATAATCCTAATTCAGGAACTAGAAGTCAGGCTTATCTTGATTTGGCTAAAAAAGCGGCCGAAAAAGCAGTCAGCGGACCTTATTCTTTATTAGCTAATTATGCTGATTTATTTAAAGTCGATAATAATAATAATGTTGAATCTATGTTTGCATTGCAATGGGTGCCTAACGGCAGTTATGGTGTAACAAATACGCAACAGGCTTATTTTGCTTTAGGTTCAGATATTACTGGCGACGATGCGGCTTGGGGGTACTGGACAAGAGCTTCTAATGATATTTTGTATGAATATGAGCCAAAAGACAAGAGGCGTCACGCTACTTGGATGGCAGATGAAGATTTTTATCCAGAAATTAATATTTCAAACGGCGGCTATACCGTTGATCATGCAAATACTTTTGTAAATGTCAAAAAAGGAGTTGTAGGATCAAACAAAGATAACAGCAAAATTTCTAAGCAAAATTCAGCTTTGAACACCTATATGCTACGTACTGCAGAAGTGCTTCTTAATTATGCAGAAGCGACTTTAGGAAATAGTGCCAGTACTTCAGATGCAAATGCTTTGACTTTTGTCAATGTTCTAAGAGCAAGAGCTGGACTAGATGCTAAAACAACACTTACTTTTCAGGATCTTATGCACGAACGCAGAGTTGAGCTGTGCATGGAAGGACAGTATTGGTATGATTTGGTAAGAAGATCTTATTACAAACAGCAGGAAGTTGTTAATTATATTACAGGTCAGTCAAGAGGAGTTATTGTTCCTATTACTTATGACGCAGCTACTAATACCGTTTCAGTAGATGCTACAAGGGATAATTCATCAAGAGCTATTGGAGCAATAGATACTTCAATTTTTTTATTGCCTTATCCAGAATCAGAAGTAATTCAGAATCCATTATTAAGTCAGGCACCTGTTCCTTATGACTTCAAGGATGAAAAAATAACTGATTTATTTAATTAAAACTGAAAATACAAAATATGAAAAATTATATTTTAAATAGAAAGTATTGTACTGTTGTCACTATCATTTTTATGATGTTTGTCTCTTTGTTATTCAATGCTTGTGATAACAATGATAATGAGGGTGGAGCTATAACTATAAGCAAAGTTTATTTGGAGGATGTAAATTCATCCGTACTTGACAGACAGGTTACATTTGCACGTTTAGGGCAGTTAATCCGTGTAGAAGGAGCTGGTTTTGAGGGATTAAAAAAAGTATATATTAATGGTTTTGAAACCTATTTTAATGTAG
The DNA here is from genome assembly GCF_003385115.1 of Flavobacterium aquicola. Taxonomy (GTDB): domain Bacteria; phylum Bacteroidota; class Bacteroidia; order Flavobacteriales; family Flavobacteriaceae; genus Flavobacterium; species Flavobacterium aquicola. Next base: position 99,225 of record NZ_QUNI01000011.1, on the reverse strand, counting down.
TATATGTTTCAAGAACGTCTATGTTAGTTAGTATCTCTGCAGATACGCCAACTATTGATGCGGATCCTGCAGTTCGTAACACTATTCGTTTTGTAAATGATTCGAATGAAGTGATATTTCCATTTGAAATTCGTTCAGGAGCTCCTGTAATTACTTCTATTTCGAATACATTGCCAAAGGCAGGCGAAATGATTACCGTGTTTGGTTCTGGTTTAACTGAAATAGAAAAAGTGGTTTTCCCAGGAAATATTGCTGTTACTAGCGGAATAACATCTGATGAAGATGGAGAATTTTTTACAGTAACTGTACCAGCTGGAGTTTCAACAAATGGAGGTTCTTTATTAGTTGAAGGTGCCAACGGAGGTGCTTATTCACCAGCTTATTTTAATTTCAAAAAAGGGGTTATTCTGGATTTTGATGGAAATGGTACTCATGGCTTTTGGGGTTCTGATGTTGGTATGATCAAAGATGCCGATTTAGAATCTGCGGCTATCGGAATGCAAAATATTTCTCAGGGAAAATATGTTCCGCATCGTCCATCACGTATCGCATCTTTTGCTGCAGGAGCCAACCGTTGTTCCGAAGCATGGACTGCTGGAACCGGAACAGATAATTGGAGAGGACAATTAACTCCTTACATTCCTGCTTCAACTCCATTAGATCAGGTGGCTTTTCAATTTGATATTTATGTTCCGCAGGACTGGACAAATACAGGATATCTGAAAATATGTCTGATAAATAATTTTAACGGGGGAGCCTGGACTGGAGGACTATATAACTTTGTGCCTTGGTTAACAGATGAGGGTAAAGTCGTTCCTTTTAAAACAGCCGGATGGCAGACTGTAACTGTTCCATTGACTAAGTTTTATAGTTTTTCTAAAGGAGATTTTACATTTGAGGATGTACTTGCATTTAGAGAAGCTGCAACTTATCAAAACTTCGGTGTATGGTTTGAAAACTCGAATGTTAAATGGAGTAACGTATCTGGTGAGAGCAGCGAACTTGAGTTCCCTTCTTCTGCAACTTCAGTAAGCGTTTACACGGATAATTGGAGAATTGTTTCGTTAAACACTCCAGTTTACAGTGATTTTTCTAACTAATAAATAAATTTTAGTATTGTTTTCAATTATGAACAATCAATTTGTTTAACCCAAAAAAAATTAAAATGAAATACACTAAAATATTACCGGCAATTGCATTATCATGTATGCTTTTTACATCCTGCGATGATAATTTAATGGAATGGGGAAAAGATCCTTCTCATGGCGAGATTACTTCAGCAGAACTTCCTTTGGAATTAGTCGAAAAAATCAGCCGTTACGAACCTTTAAAAAACTATACTGATTTCAAACTTGGTTCAGGAGTTGGTCTGGATTTATACATGAGCGATGATGTGTATCGCAACCTCGTAAACGAAAATTTTGATGAAGTAACAATAGGTTATGAGATGAAACACGCACCAATGGTAAGTGCCAATGGCGATATCAAATTTGATAAAGTGGATGCTTTTATAGCCAAAGCAAAAGAAGCAGGTTTATCTACTTATGGTCATACTCTGGTGTGGCATTCCAATCAAAATGCCAGTTATCTTAATAGTATAATTGCTCCAACAGTTATCCCAGGATCAAGTGGTTCTAATTCGCTTAATACTGCAGGATTAAAGAATGCAACCTTTAGCGGTTGGGCAAGGAATAATCCCGGAGCCGGAATCTCAATTGTTGATGGAGCTGGTTTGTCAAGTTCTTCAAAAGCAATTAAATTAATCGCAAGCGGAACATCATCGGCTCCTTACAATTTGCAGTTAACTTCCCCGGACATACCAACAGTAAGCGGTCATAAATATGAAATTTCATTCTTTATTAAGTCTGATCAGGCAGGTAAAGGACGTGTTTCTTTCAGCGGATTGGGTAATAATTACCCATGGAAGGATTGGTACTCTACTGGCGGTTCCTGGACAGAAGCTTTTGCGACTACATCACAATGGCAGCAGGTAAAAATCACAGTGAACGACGTTTCCGGAACTACTTTTAAATTGAATCTGGATTTAGGATATTTGCCAAACGTAGCTTATCATATAGATGTTGATAATTTTACAGTTGTAGATTTAGATGCTGCACCAACTGTAGTTAATCTAATAAGTAACAGTGATTTCGAAAGTGGAGCTCTTTCTCCTTGGTCTGGCTACGGAAATGGTTCTACAAGAGCTATCTCTTCAAATGGTGGTGGCTATGGCGGAACTGGTTATGCCATGGTATTAACAAATCCTGTTGCGGCAAATAATTATAGTGCACAGCAAGTATATACTTTTAGTGCACCATTGGTAAAAGACAAAGAATATACTTGTACTTTTTGGGTAAAATCTGATGTGCCTGCTGCTTTACAGATCGAAATTCAGAGTGCAGATTATAGCGCTAATTATTATGGAGGTATCAATGTTACCAGCACCTGGACTCAGGTAGTAAAAACTGTAAAACCCAGTACAGCAGACAGAACTAAATTAATCTTTGATTTTGGAGCAACTGCAGCTACATTTACCATTGATGATATTGTACTTACACCAGTTGAAGCTAGTGGAGGTGGAGGAACAGGTCCGGTTATTGTAGAAAAAACTGAAGCTGAAAAAACACAGATAATTGGTGTAGCAATGGAAAACTGGATTACCAAAATGGTGGGGCATTACAAAAACGATGTTCATGCTTGGGATGTAGTAAATGAACCAATGAAGGAAGGCGGCAGTCTGCGTGACGGAAATGTAACAGAATTAGCCACCGATGAATTCTATTGGGTAAAATATCTTGGTAAAGATTATGCAGTAACTGCTTTCAAATTAGCCCGTCAATATGGAAATGCTACTGATAAATTGTTTATTAATGATTATAATTTAGAATCAAGTTTAGCGAAATGCGATGGTCTGATTGAGTACGTAAAATATATTGAAAGCAAAGGAGCAACAGTTGACGGTATTGGTACTCAAATGCATATTTCTTTAAACACAAGTAAAGATCAAATTGTTGAGATGTTCAAAAAATTAGCTGCTACAGGTAAGCTTGTAAAAGTTTCGGAACTGGATGTAAGGTTAGGTACAAAATCACCTACTTTACAGCAATTGGCAGATCAGTCTGCAATGTATCAGTTTGTGATTGATTCTTACCGTAATAATATTCCAAAAGCACAACAATACGGAATTACAATCTGGGGTGTTTCTGATAATGAAGCCGAACACAAAAACTGGCTGCCAGACGAAGCTCCAAATGTTTGGGATGCAAACTACAAGCGTAAACATGCTTATAAAGGAGTTGCTGATGGTTTAGCAGGAAAAGATGTAAGTACAGACTTTTCAGGAGAGTTACAAAAATAATTTTGACTATTTTTAATAATTATTAATCCATAGTATGAATCCTTAATAGGTATACTATGGATTATTTTTTTTAAATTTTTTTCGGTTCTATTTTTCATTTTTAATATTAAAATAAAAAGGATGTTTAATTCTATAAACTGCAGATTTCTTTTAGTTTTATTATTAGTGGCTCAATTTGGATTCTGCCAAAATTCACTACCAAGTCTTCAAAAAAAAGGCGATAAAACACAATTAATAGTCAATGTCAAACCATTTATTATACTAGGCGGTGAGTTAGGTAACTCCTCCGCTACCAGTATGGAAAGTATGGAGCCCATTTGGTCAAAACTGACCGATATGAATCTTAATACTGTTCTGACGCCCATTTATTGGGAACTTATAGAAGAGGAAGAAGGTAAATTTAATTTTTCTTTGGTTGATAATTTGATTCTTAAAGCTAGAAAAGAAAATCTGAAACTGGTTTTTCTTTGGTTCGGATCTTGGAAAAACAGTATGTCCAGCCATGCTCCGGCTTGGGTAAAACTAAATCAGAAAATATATCCGAGGATCAAAGATGACAAAAATAAAAGTCATGAGATTTTAACGCCTTTTAGTGAAAATAATTTAAAAGCAGATCTAAATGCTTTTCAAAAACTAATGGCTCATATAAAAGATTTTGATCGAAAAGATCAAACTGTCATAATGATTCAGGTGGAGAATGAAATAGGAATGCTGCCAACAGCAAGAGATTATCATCCATTGGCAAACGAAGCTTTCAAAAAAGAAGTACCTAAAGAATTATTGCAGTACATGCAGAAAAACAAAGAAAAACTGGTACCTGAGTTTTTAGAACTATGGAAAATAAATGGTTTTAAAACCTCTGGAAACTGGGAAGAAGTTTTTGGTAAAGGACTGCAGACAGATGAAATTTTTATGGCTTGGTTTTTTGCAAAATTTACTAATGCTGTAGCCAAAGCAGGAAAAGACAGTTATGCAATTCCTATGTATGTAAACGCTGCCCTGAATGCTTCTGGAAAAAAACCGGGTGAATACCCGAGTGCCGGTCCGCTCCCGCATGTAATGGATGTTTGGAAAGCAGCAGGAAATACAATAGATTTTCTGGCACCGGATTTTTATAATCCTTCCTTTAAACAATGGAATGATTTATTTACCCGTCAGGGAGATCCATTATTTATACCAGAACATAAGTTTGATGCTACCGCTCCATTCAAGGGATTGTACGCAATTGGTCATTATGAAGCTATTGGTTTTTCTCCATTTTCTATTGAATCGGTTGAAGATGGTAAAAAAGAACCTTTGGGCAAAATATATGATCTGGTTAGACAGTTAACTCCAGTTATAGAAAAATACAAAGGACTTGGCAAGATTGACGGAGTACTTTTGGACAAAGAAAATGCATCACAAATTATCACATTGGGTAATTATGAATTTACTTTTAAACACGATTATACTTTAAATTGGTCTGATGGTGCCAAAGAAAATGTTTGGCCAATGTCCAGTGCGATTATTATAGAAACCGCACCAGACGAATTTTATATTGCCGGCTCCGGAATTGTGGTGACTTTTAAATCTTTAAAAAATAAAGATTTAAATGCTGGGATTTTAAAAGTTGATCAAGGCAGATTTGACGGAGATGTCTGGAGAACAATCCGCCATTTTAACGGCGATCAGACGCATCAGGGAAGACATCTTAGAATTTCTGTTGGTGATTATGAAATTCAAAAACTAAAATTATATATCTACGAATAGTTGATTTCTGTAGAAGGAAGAACTATAAAATAAAAATATCAAATGAAAAAAACAGCATTGTTTATTGCACTGTTTTTATGTGCAGGCCTTTATTCCCAAATAAAATTACCCCGTTTAATAAGTGACGGAATGATTTTACAGCGTGATGTTAAGGTCAATATTTGGGGCTGGGCTTCGCCAAAGGAAAAAGTGGAACTTGATTTTAATCATAAAAAATATACTGCAGTTACTGCCGAAGACGGAAAATGGCTGATTACACTGCCTTCTCAAAAAGCAGGCGGACCTTATGAAATGACTTTGAAAGCCAGTAATACAATTGTGCTAAAGAATATTCTTTTTGGAGATGTTTGGCTTTGTTCCGGGCAGTCTAATATGGAACTTCCGATGGAACGCTTGAAGTACAAATACAAAGATGTTATTGCAAAAGCAGATAATCCGAAAATCAGACAGTTTTTGGTGCCGGATAAATATTTTTTTGATAAAGAAAATTCGGATTTTGATTCTGGGATATGGATAGAAGCAAACCCAGTTACAGTTTTGCAGTTTTCGGGCGTTGGGTATTTTTTTGCTAGTGAAATCTATAATAAATATAAAATTCCGATTGGATTAATCAATTCGGCTTTGGGAGGATCTCCCGCTGAATCCTGGATTAATGCTGAAGGAATTAAAAAATTTCCAGAATATTATCAGGAATATCTCAAATACAAAGACGGAACATTAGAAAAACAAATTGATGAAAATGACCGCAAGATAAGCAGTAACTGGTATCAGTTATTGAATACAACAGATATTGGATTAAAAAACAAATGGGAGTCACCAGACTTCGATGATTCCGATTGGAAAGCAATGAATATTCCTGGTTATTGGGCAGATAATGAACTTGGAAATCAAAATGGAGCAGTTTGGTTCAGAAAAGAATTTGCTGTTTCAAAAGTGAATGCCACTACAGCAAAATTGGTTTTAGGACGAATTGTAGATGCTGATTCAGTATATGTAAACGGGTATTTTGTTGGGACAACTTCGTATCAGTATCCTCCGAGAATTTATTTTTTTAATGCCAATATTTTAAAAGAAGGGAAAAATGAAATTGCCATCAGGGTTATCAATAATTCAGGGAAAGGCGGTTTTGTAACCGATAAACCATATGAGCTTACATTTGGGAACGATACAGTTGATTTAAAAGGATCTTGGAAATATAAATTGGGAGCAAGAATGCTTCCATTGCCTGGGCAGACATTTGTACGGTGGAAACCTGTAGGATTGTACAACGCGATGATTGCCCCTTTAAAAAATTATTCAATCAAAGGAGTATTATGGTATCAGGGTGAATCAAATACTAAAAATCCATCTGAATATGCAGCATTGATGGAAACATTAATTGCTAATTGGAGAGAACAGTGGCATCAGGAGAAACTGCCATTTATATTGGTGCAGCTCGCTAATTATATGGAACCAAATTCACAGCCAACAGAAAGTGACTGGGCAGCATTAAGACAGCAGCAGACAAATACGTTAAGAATTCCTAATACTGGAATGGCAGTAACCATAGATTTAGGGGAATGGAACGATATTCATCCTTTAAATAAATATGATGTAGGTAAAAGATTGGCACTGCAGGCAGAAAAGTTAGTTTATGGAGAAAAGAATTTAACAGCTTCCGGACCGCTTTTTAAATCAATTGTATTGAAAGGGAATAAACTTGTTTTAAGTTTTTCGGATTCGGAGAAAGGTTTAGCTGCTAAAGGCGGGAATGCGCTAAAAGGTTTTGCAATTGCCGGTTCTGATGGCAAGTTTGTTTGGGCTGAGGCTGTTATTGAGAACAATAAAGTTGTGGTTTCGAGTATGACTATTCAAAATCCTGTAAAAGTGAGATATGCGTGGGCAAATAATCCGGAAGGAGCAAATTTATACAACAAAGAAAATTTACCAGCTTCTCCTTTTGAGGTGACGGTTTTTTCTGGAAAATAGTAGATAAGAAAAATATTCTGTTATAACTGAAGGTTCTTTCTGCCCAGGATAGAAACGGAAAGCCCGAAAGGGAAGAGCCCTTAAAAAACAAAACCCAAAAGAGCGACCAGCGGAAGCTCCTTTTGGGTTTATGTTTTTTTGGGCGATGACCGCGGACTTGCAGTGTATAGCCTGAATTGGCAGCCTAATGATTATTTAATAGTTATTGTTGCTTTAATTAATCCGCTGCTTGATAGGTTATGTTCGTCAGGCTGATGACCGCCTACGGCAATTTCTACTTTGCCATCAAGCTGCTGTAGTTTGCCTTCAGCTGTAACATACGATAGATCCTGCGGAGTCAAAGTAAAAGTTATCGTTTTGCTTTGTCCTGGATTAAGAGAAACTCTTTCAAAACCTTTCAAGGCTTTTATGGCAGTTTTTATTTTTTTGCCTTGGTCAAGGACATATAATTGTGCTACTTCTTCACCTGCAAGTTTGCCTGTATTTGTAATAGTTACCGATACTGATACATTTTTATTTTTTTCAATTTGAACAGGTATTTCTAATTTGCTGTATTTGAAAGAAGTATAGCTCAGTCCGAATCCGAAACCATATTGCGGCACACCTTTGAAATATCTATAGGTTCGGTTTTCCATATTATAGTCATTGAAAGATGCCAAGTCGCTGTCACCTTTGTAAAATGTAACAGGCAGACGGCCGGATGGATTATAATCGCCAAATAAAATATCTGCAACTGCGGTTCCAGCTGACTGGCCTCCATACCATGCATTTAAAATTGCAGGAATGTTTTCGGACTCCCATGGTGCAGCGATCGCACTTCCTGTCATCATAACAAATATTACAGGTTTACCAGTTGATTTTAAGGCTTTCATAAGTTCTGTCTGTACAGCAGGCAGCATTATTGAGGTACGGTCTCCGCCATCAAATCCGGGGTCGCTTACTTTCATTTCTTCGCCTTCAAGCTGTGGAGATATTCCTCCTGTAAAGATAAAGGCATCGGCATCTTTAAAGCGGTCTGCAAGCTGATTATAATCTGTTTTAACATAACTGCCCGCATTCATTTTGATATAAGCGCTTCCTTCGCCCTGCCAGTATTCTACAGTTAAGGTATAGTGAGAGTCTTTTTTTACTGCAAGTTCATAGGTTTTTGATTCCGATTGGTTGTTTTTCCATGAATCAATTACTACTGTACCGTTTACAATAAAACGGTAGCCTTCATCGCCTTGGAGTTCAAAAGTTATGTTTGCGTCTTTTTCAGCTTTAAAATCGGCAGTATATCTGGCTGAGAAATTATTGGCTCTTATCGTGCCGGTTACTGCTTGGCCTTCCTGCCAGATATTGTCAACTTTGGCCTCACGGGTTACTACTGGTGTGCCTTCAAGGTCTTTGTTATTGTAATATTCAGCTTTAAATCCCTGTTTTCCTTCATAAGAATACTGCTGGGATAAATCCTGATACTGTAAAAGATTGTTATTGGTGAAGTTGACCGCTTTTTCATAAATAACTTCGGTAGCTGTGCCAACTTTATCTTTTATACCCTGCAGTACGGTTTTCAGCGTAGAAGGTGTCCCGTTATAATTCCCTAAAATGGCTATATCATTATCCGCGTTTGGTCCTAGCACGACAATTTTTTTCAGTTTTTTGCTTAATGGGAGGGTTTGTTTTTCATTTTTTAGCAATACCATTGATTGCTGTGCCATTTTTAAAGCATGTGCAGCATGTTCTTTGCTTTCTAGAACATTATCAAGCGTTTGTGAATATTTAACCATTGAAACGAGATCAAACATACCCAAACGGAAACGAACTATGAACAGTCGTTTTACCGAAACATCTATCTGTGCCTCAGTAATTTTTCCTTGTTTTACTGCCTGAACTAAAGCTTTATAGGCATCGGTACCGCAATCTATGTCCGTTCCATGAAATACTGCATCTGCAGAAGCTGACGCAGCATCAGGATGTGTTTTATGGTTCTTAAAAAAGTCATCAATTGCCCAGCAGTCGGAGGTTACATAACCATCGAATTTCCACTGGTTTCTTAATATGTCTGTCATCAAAATGTCGCTGGCACAGCATGGCTGCGTCCTGAAAGCATTATAAGCGCACATAACTCCGACAACATGAGATTCGGTAACTAATTTTTGAAAAGCAGGAAGGTAAGTGTCCCAAAGGTCGTATGCGCTTACATCTACATCAAAAACGTGTCTTGAAGGTTCTGGACCGCTATGTACCGCATAATGTTTGGCGCAGGCTGCTGCTTTAATGTATTTTGGGTCATCGCCCTGAAGTCCTCTTACAAAGGCATCACCCAGCATGGCTGTTAGGTATGGATCTTCTCCATAAGTTTCCTGTCCGCGTCCCCAGCGCGGATCACGGAAAATATTAATGTTTGGTGTCCAATAGGTAAGTCCCAAGTATCGCTCATTTGTACGGCCGGAAGCGACCGCTTTATTGTAAATGGCTCGCCCCTCCGTTGCAGAATAGTCGGCCATGGTAAATAATGAATTTTTATCAAATGTTGCTGCCATAGCGATAGCCTGTGGGTAAACAGTCACTTTAAAAGGAGTTCGGGCTACTCCATGAAGTGTTTCGTTCCACCAGTCATAAGCAGGTATTCCCAAACGTTCTATTGCCGGAGTGGAATTAAGCATTTGAGATACTTTTTCTTCGAGAGTTAAGTGACCAACTAAGTCATTTACCCTTTCTTCAAAAGTTAAATTATAATCTTGAAAACGATATTTATTTTGTGCATTACACTTGATACTGCTGCAGGTAAAAGCAATAATTAGAATTATAAATTTTCGATTTATTTTCATTGCAAATTTTATTTTAGCTGGATAGAGATTGATGTTTTATAACTTGAGATTATAAGAGTTAACTCAAATGATAATCCTTTTCGCTAAGATATAAAAAAATAAAATTTGAATGAGTAAAGCTGTGACTCAATGATTATTCCTGTTTTGTTTTTTCAGCTTCTTTTTTGATTTTTTCAGGCAATACTGCGCGATGAATTTTTCCAATTACTTTTTTGGAAGAAAAATTGAGAATTATAATTATGATGCTTGTAATACTCGTCACAGCATTGGTTACAATGAGAGGCCAGTCTTCTTTCATAATTCCATAACTTACCCATAGTAAAGTTCCCGTGAGCAGAATAATATAAGTAGTTACGGAGATATGTTCAGTTGATTGTTCCCGTATTATAACATAGGCTTGAGGAATATTGGCAGCTGTAGTAAATACGGCGGCAAGTATTCCGATAATATTAATATCCATTACAGTCAGTTTTTGAAATTATGCTTGTCAAATTTAAGCTGCCTGACAAATTACTCTGTTATAGATATTTATCCAGATATTATATGATTACGGTTTTTAGAATCGAATGTCTGAGGATTATTTTTTTTGTTTTATTTCATGAATATCTCTTTTCAGTTCTAAGAACATTTCTTTTACAGTATCAGTTTCTGATGTTAAATGTTTAGTATCATCTCTGCCTATGTGGCATACATATTCCCAAATTTCCAAGATATCAGAAAGTTTGATCTCATAAGGACTGTAAATAATATTATCTGAAACTACAGTCAGCGAATTATCATTTGCAGCACCGAGCCGTTTATAAGTAATTCCTTCGCTGGATGTAATGAATATATAGGTTTTATTCTGTTTTATTTCTCCAAGATTATCAACATATTTTCCAACTACAAAAGATTTATTTGTATGAGGTGGCATCGAATCACCATTTATTGGAAAAGCCCTCATTTTGCCAGACCCCAAAAAGGGTAATGCTATCTGCTGCAGATTTTCTATATACTCCGCATCAGCATAACCGCTCAGATAGCCCGCTTGAGCTTTGTGCGGTATAATTTCTATGAGATTGTTCCCATCTGAATCAACAGTTATGGGTAAAACAATTCGATTGTCTTCTAATTGCAGCAGATTATCAATAGAAATTTTCCGTAAATCAATCGTTAAAAGCAAATCGATACTAATGTGGTAATAGCGCGAAATAATCACCAATGTTTCGGCAGGAGGCGTGTTTTTGCCATATTCATATTTCTTATAACGGTCTAGGGGCAGAATCATTCCGTCTGCTACTTCTTGTTGAGAAAAATTCCGCCTGCTTCGGAGCCATTTTAGATTGTCAGAAATATATAACATACGTTAAAGGGATTTTAAGTCACTACAAATATAATTATTAAAGTGATTTTAAGTCCTAATTTTGTAAAATATTTTATTATTTAAAATTTAAATAACAGATAGTTACAAGAACACGAATACTATTCACAAGAAAAACTATGAAAAAGCAGGAATACGCCATAGTAGATATAGAAACCACTGGAGGCAATGCCAGAGGAAGCCGTATTACAGAAATAGCTATTGTTATCCATGATGGGACCAAAGTAATTGACCGCTGGGAAACTCTTGTAAATCCTCAAAAGGAAATACCGCTTCCTATTTTTGCGCTGACAGGAATCGATAATGAAATGGTGTGCGATGCTCCCATTTTTGATGATATTTCGGGAAAAGTATTTGAGATGCTTACCGATCGTATTTTTGTAGCACATAATGTAAATTTTGATTATTCTTTTGTCCGCCATCAGCTGGAAGAATCGGGTTTTAAATGGACGGCAAGAAAGCTTTGTACCGTTAGAGCGGCTAGAAAAATCAAATCAGGATTAAGTTCCTACAGCTTAGGAAATCTTTGCAGTTCATTAGATATAAATATAGAAAACCGCCATCGTGCTGGAGGTGATGCTGATGCAACAACGATATTATTTTCCAAATTACTCGAATGGGATACTGAAGGTGAGATGGAAAAAATGATTAAAAAAACATCGCAGGATCAGCGTCTCCCGCCAAATTTGCCCCCTGAGGATTTTGAACAGCTGCCTGAGAAGATAGGAGTGTATTATTTTTATAACCAAGTTAATAAAGTGATTTATGTAGGGAAAGCGGTTAACTTAAAAAAGCGTGTAGCTTCTCATTTCAGCGGTCATAATGTGAACGCACAAAGACAAAATTTCTTAAAAGACATCTACGGCATTTCTTTTGAAGTATGCGGTACCGAGCTCATGGCGTTATTGCTCGAATGTGACGAAATTAAGAGGCTGTGGCCAATGTATAATCGGGCATTAAAGCGTTTTGAACCTAAATTTGGATTGTATGAATATGAAGCCCGAAACGGTTATAAGTATTTGGCAATTGGAAAACTAACCAAATTTCAGAAGTGTATTCAGGAGTTTAATAGCCAGTATGATGGTATAACAGTACTGCAAAACCTCTCACAACAGTTTAAAATTGATAATAGATTCTGCCAATACGGTATGTCGATAGTTGGAGAATTTTTTCAAAAGAATGATACTGCAAATTGGCCTGATGTAGAGAATCACAACAGACAAATCGAAAAGGCCATTGACTGTTTGCTAGAAAGTAGACCCAGTTTTGTTATTATTGATAAAGGGAAAAATATAGAAGAACACAGCTGTATCTGGGTAGAAAACGGACAATTCTATGGAATGGGTTATTTCTCGTCAGATGCGGGTTTTATGGAACCTTCGGAAATAAAAGACTGTGTCACTCTTTACCGAAGCAATCAATATAGTATGCATTTAATTTATGCGTATGTGGAGAAATATCCAGGAAAAGTGAAACGCTTCTAAGCGCAAATATGCCTCAAAAAAATAATAATTATGATTCTCTTTGATGATACTGAAATGTTCTCATCTGGTACAGCTGGCAAAATTGTATTCGATGCTCCAGATGTTGATCTAATGCTGATCGATAGATTTTTTACTAAAGAAGAATCAGATAATTATTATACTATTTTATTAAACAATACAGTATGGCGTGAATACGAAATGCCTATGTATGACAAAATAGTGACAGCGCCCCGTATGATTGCGTGGTATGATGAGAGAGATAATAATTCTGGAAAATCTTATTGGCCTAAAGAGTTAAGAACAATTAAAGCCAGAGTAGAAAATGAGATTCAAATGAATTTTAATGCTGTTTTACTTAATCTTTATAGAAATGGTAAAGACGGTGTTTCATGGCATAGCGACAAGACACAAAGTGAGAATAAAGATATGAACATTGCATCGGTTACATTTGGAGAAACCCGTATGTTTCGATTGCGTCACAAATTCCTGAAACATCAGCCACAGATTGAGATTCCTTTGCATCACGGTTCATTCCTATTGATGGCAGGAAAAACAAACAGTTTTTGGGAACATCAAGTACCCAAAACGGGCAGGGAAGTACTCCCTAGAATTAACCTTACTTTTAGACAGGTTCATTAGACTAAGTTTCCAAAGAATTTTAGTAATCAAAAGAAAATTATAATTCTGGCGTATTCACAAATTATGTGTTATTTTTGAGTCTATTCGAGAAGACTATGAAAAATTTTATTTCGATTTCAGCTGCATTTATTTTGTTAGCATGCCAAAATGGTTCTGATACACTTGTAACACGTTTCAGTCTGCCTAAAAAGCTAAAAGAAGTTTCCGGAATTACTTATTTTTCCGAAACAAATTTGATTTATACAATTGAAGACAGCGGAAATGCCAATTCAATATATGTTTTAAATACGCATGGAAAGATTGATAAAACTGTTACGATTACAAATGCACTAAATGTAGATTGGGAAGATATCACTAAAGATAAAAAAGGTAATATTTACATTGGAGATTTTGGAAACAATGATAGTGAACGCAAAGATTTATGTATATATAAAGTTTCCAAAGGTGAACTAAATAAAGAAAATGCAGTTTCAGAATATAAAGTTTCGTTTTCATATCCTGAACAGACTGAATTTCCTCCAAAGAAAAAAGAACTATTCTATGATGTCGAAAGTTTTTTTGAGTACCAAAATTACTTCTATCTTTTTACAAAAAACAGAAGCAAAGGTTTTGACGGAACAGCTTTCATTTATAAAATTAAAAATGCACCGGGAACTCAAAAAGCAATAAAAATTGGTAAATTTAAGACCTGTGATAATTACAATCATTGCGTTCTGACAAGTGCAGCGATCAGCCCTGATGGGAAAAAAGTCGCTTTGTTAAGTCATGATAAAATTGTTTTATTCCAAAATTTCAAAGGAGATTTGTTTCATAAAGGTTCTCAAACCGAATTAAAACTGAATCACTTTTCGCAAAAAGAAGCCATGGTTTTCAAAGACAATAACACTATTTTAATTGCCGACGAAAAAACAAATAAGGTAGGAGGCAAGGTTTATGAGTTTAAGTTGAAGTAACTGAGTTTCTAAGTTATTGTCTTAGAAACTTAGAAACTCCCCCTAAAAACTATATGCCGCTCCAAAAATAACTCTGCCGGTTTCTTCAGGAGATTTAAAATAGGAAATGCGTGCTGTTATAGTATTGACGGCATTTAACCAGAGTCCGCCACCATAATCATTGTGCCATTTTCTGGAATTTTCGTCTTCAAGCCATATTCTTCCATAATCGAAACCGCCCAAAATTCCGTATGTCATCGGAACAATTGTACGCTGGATTTTGCCAATACTAAGTCGTAAATCAGTGCTTTGAGAAAAATAGGAATTTCCTAAAAATCGCTCGTTTCTATACCCGCGTAAATCTTTGTCACCGCCTAAAACAGCGCCTTGGTAAAACTCATAATTATCATTGAAAATTGTTTTCCCTTTAATATAAGTAGCCAAAATTAATTTTCCGTTTTTGTCAATTTTATGGGTAAAACCTAATAAGCTTTCGAGTGAAGGGAAGTTTTGTTTAGTGTCTTCTAAATTAGCAGTCCAGCTGGCTTCGATGGCAAAAGCCATTCCTAAATTGGGTTTTGCCTTAAAATCAGAATTTTTAAAATTATATCTGATTCGGGCACCGCCAAAAGTCTGATTATTAAAAACATCAGAATTAATACCGTCAAGAGTGTTTATAAATCGTCCTTCGGTATCTTCTACTTTCATCTTTTCTAAAAATGGCTGAAAATAAAATTCACTTCCGTAACGGCCTACATGGCGGATAGCGCCAGCAGCTTTTAACTGCTGGATGCGGACTCTGTTATAATCCATTCCCGTTTCCTTATCATAATTTTGAGTTTCGTTTCCGTATCCAAAATAGTTTATTGCAAAATTGGGTGTAGTATATTGTGATTCCACATCGATAACCCATTTTCCCAACAAGCCTGGAAAATGTGCAACATAATTAAATTCAAGACCGCCAGTTGCAAAGTAGTAAAAGGCATTTAAAACATGTCTTTGGGTATAGGGATTCTGCTTGAAATTATTAACGGTATAATTGATATTCACCCCCATTTTAACACCATCATCAGGATTATAACCAATGTTGGGAAGACCCGAAATGACATTGTATTTTGGTCTTTCATAATTGTATGAATTGACATCGTAATCGTCAGTCAGCTGTTTTTGTGTTTTAGAATCCAGATTATAGGTATTTTCTTTGGATTTAAAATCATATACAATTATTCTTTTTCCATTGCTAATGTTATAAGTGTCATTATTTTGCCCGCCGATCAACCTAATTTTTATATTCGATTTGTGGTTACCAATAACTTCAAAAATATCATTATCATCCAAACCATAAATCCATAGATTTTCAGTTTTGGCATCGGTTACATTTTTGGTGTAAATTAATTCATCGCTTTCTTTTTTGGTTCTAAAAACCTGAATTTCGATATTTTTATCAGCGTTATGATTAATAATGAATTTGTCTTTTTTATCGGTTCCCGCTATCATTACGGTATGACATAAAACATTAAAATATTCCGAGGCATATTTCTGCAGTTCTTTTTTTCTGTTTTTTAATTTGGCCTTAATATCTTCAATGGTTTCATCCTGAACCTCTTTTGGAAGTGATTTAAAAGCATTGTCAATATCCTTATCGGTTAAATTCTCTTGGATATATTTGGCTTGGGCCAACCAATCTTTTTCCTCAGAAGTTCTAAGAAAAGCCAAGTCTAGCGGATAAGGTTCTCTATTAAGCCATTTTACGTTATCAATTTCATTTTTAAAAGTCCTCATGTGACGAAGTGCCGGAATATTCATTAACAGAGAAAGTAAAGTTCCGTCATATTTTGAAAAAGCCTGATCGCGGTCACGCGGAATTGGTTTGTAAATTACTTTTCCATCTTTTTTATATTCGCCCCAGCGCCATTGGTCACTGTGCCTGTCCCAATCGCCAATCAGCATGTCAAATAAACGTGCTTTTATATATTCTTTTTCATCAACCGAATATTTTTCGTCTTTGTGAAGGTTCTGCATCAAATCATCTGTGCCAATGATATTAGTCGGGTTGCCAAAATTTTTCGCATCCAAATGATTGTCCGCAGGACGCTCTTCAACCATATATAAACCATCACCGAAATTTGAGTTAAATTCTTCTAAAGCTTTTTGTTTCGGAACATAATATAAAAAAGGATTTGTATGAGCCAAACCAATTTTATCTGCCATATTACCAACAGCAAATGGCGTGTAAGGATGAGATGTTGTGTAAAAATCAAGCAGAAAATCTTCGGCATAAGTGTCGTGGAAATCATTTACAATATACTGATCTTTAAAAGCAACTGCCTGTAAAAACTGTGTGGCACTTTTTTTCATAGCACGTATTACGTATTCTCTTCCTTTCGAATCAGCTAATCGAAGTGAAATAGACTGATGACCGCCGCCTTCGCGAATGGGTTTCAAACCTCCAAAAAGAGTATCTAAAGTGACAGTTTTAGCATCAATTGGCATGCTGTAATATTTTCTATAATGATTTCCGAATAAAAATTTATGAACCAGACTTTTTTGCGTCATTTCTGGTGTATAAATCGAAGTCTTGAAACTTGGAGGAAAATTATTTGAAGTATTAGCAGCCCAATTAATTTCTTTGGCTTTTATGATTTCATGTTCAAAGAGCAGTTTTTCTTGATTGTTTTCATTTCCAAAATAAGTCACTTTTGCATCACCGCTTTTAAATAAAGTAAGCACGGCATAACCGTTTCCGCCATACGAAAAATCACTTGGGTTAACCGCTCTTGCTGCTTCGGATTTGGAACCGGCACCGCTAATAATCTGCGGGATATTTTCTTTGTAGATATATTGCAGGTTATGATCGTGTCCCGAAACTACAATTACATTTTTCTGCTTTTGCAAAAGTGTTTTAATTCGCTTGGCATAAATAGTGTATTGCTTGTTCTGTAGATCCTGCGGACTAATTCCAGATGTTTTTCGCAATAAATTAATAAAAGAACCTATTACAGGAAGCGGGATTTTTTGTTCCAAAGGATATAATTGTTTTTCCCATGAAAATTGTCCTCCATGAGTTCCATTGCTTAATAAAGGATGATGAATGGCCAGAACAACTGTTTTTTCCTGATTTTTATTCAGCAGACTTTCCAATTCATCAAAAAAACCTTCTCTGGTTTTGATGTCGCAATTGTCGTTTATTGTTGGATGATTATCCCAATCTTCAAGGAACCATTCGCTGTCAATAGTTATCAAAGTGGTAATGCTGTCAATTTTTACATCTTCGATCGGACAGCTTTTTCTTGGCATAAAGGCTTTTTTGTCATTTAAATATTTCGTTACAAAATCAGCCTGAAGTTCAAGTCCTTTGATACCATTATACCAATCATGATTTCCTGGAATTACAATCGTTTTTCCTTTAAAACCTTCAGCTAGTTTTAATTGATTCGTCAGTTTTTTTTCTGCCAATGTTTTCTCTGACGTATTGTTATCGCTGGGAAAACCTTTTGGATAAATATTATCGCCTAAAAAAAGAAGAGTGGCTTTTTTATTTGATTTTTTTAGTTTTTTATGCAATAATTCAAGCGTTTGCTGTGCTTGTTCTTCATCGGCATTTCCGGCATCTCCAACCAAATAAAAGGTGTGTGCAATTTTTATGGTATCAGTTGCGTTTTCGTTTTCATTGGTGCTCACATTTTTACCATATTGTGGTTTATGCACAGCGCAGGAACTTAGAATAAAAAGTAAAACGATAAAACGGAAACATTTATTATTTGTAGTAATAAAATGATTATCCAAAAACAATTTCATAATTTAGTAAGATTAAAATATTTTTATGAATCTCGTAGAACAATCTGAAGATTTCGTCAGCAAATTACTCAAAGATAAACTATCTAAGTTATATTCTTACCATAATATCTTTCATACTTCCAATGTAGTTGGCGCGGTTAATAAACTTTGCAGTAAGGAGAATGTTGACAGCACAGAAAAAGAAAAGCTTTTGGTTGCTGCATGGTTTCATGATGCTGGTTATGTTAATGGGGCAGAAGACCATGAAAATGAAAGCGTGAAAATTGCCGTTGCTTTTTTGAGGGAACTAGGACAGTCGGAGGTGTTTATTGCCGAAGTATCGAAACTGATCTTGGCAACCGCCAAATATTATGTACCGCAAAATCAATTGGAAAAGATTATAAAAGATGCCGATTTTGTTCATATTACCAGTTTAGAATACAATTCGACTTGTGAATTATTGCGTTCTGAACTGCAGAACACGATGAATCTTTCTTTCGATAATCTTGAATGGGCAAAAGAGAATTTAGATTTTTTAGTGAATAAACATCAATTTTATACGGCTTATGCTTTGAAAAAATGGCAGCCTTTAAAAGAGAAGAATATAGCAATGGTTCAAAAAAAACTTAATAAACAGGAATTGAAAAAAGTCAAAGAAATCGAAGAAGAAGAAAAAAAGAAAACCAAAGAAGATAAACCAGACCGGGGTATCGATACATTATTTAGAGTTACCTTGGGAAATCACACCCGTTTGAGCGGTATTGCAGACAGCAAAGCCAATATTTTACTCTCAGTAAATGCTATTATTATCTCGATTGCCCTTTCTACATTAATTCCGAAATTAGACAGCCCAAAAAATGCTCATTTGGTTATTCCAACTTTCATAATGCTGATGTCTAGTGTAATTACTATAATTTTTGCTATTCTTTCTACACGGCCAAAAGTGACCAAAGGTGTTTTTACCAAAAAAGATATTGAGGACAGGAATACAAACCTTTTGTTTTTTGGTAATTTTTATAAAATGCCTTTGAAAGACTATCAGTGGGCAATGAATGAAATGATGAAAGACCGCGAATATCTCTATAATTCATTAATTAAGGATTTGTATTTTTTAGGAATCGTTTTGGAGAAAAAATATCGTTTGCTCCGAATCGCTTATAATATTTTCATGATTGGAATTGTACTTTCAGTGATTGCTTTTATAATTGCTTTCAAAACTATTAGTCTTTAATTTTGGATAATCATCGTTTTTTATTCCTTTAAATTTTGAAAAAAAGCATCATAATTATGTAATTCATTTTACAGATTTTGGTTTTTACTTTGTACTAAACTTAAATTTTGTAATTATGAAATCTTTATCAATAATATTGTTGGTATTCGTTTTTGGTGCATGCCAAAAACAGCAAAATGAAGAAATCAGTAGAGCAAAGCAAGCTAGTATTGATTCTATGAAAACCGAAATTAATAGACAAAAAGTCATTGACTCAATGAAGTTAGAAATGGCAAAAATTGAAGAAAAAGAAGAAAAGGAACGTGCTCAGCATGTAACTGTTGTAAATCAGCCAGTAGCGGTAGCGGCTGCACCTGCTAAAAAGAAAGGATGGAGCGGCGCAGCAAAAGGAGCGGTAATAGGTGCTGGAGTTGGTGCTGCAACTGGTGCCATTGTTAGTAAGAAAAAAGGGCAGGGTGCTGTAATAGGCGGTATAGTAGGAGCAGGTGTAGGTGCCGGCACAGGTGCTATTATTGATGACAGTACCAAAAATAAAGACAAAAAATAATAAGTGTTTTTTATAATAAGGAGTCTTTGAATTTCATTTGAGATCAAAGACTCTTTTTTATGTCCGCACTTTTATATCAGGATTTTTTTTAGAGATTCGGCTATGCTTCGCCATAAAAAATTATAAAACGATTTCTCCTGTATTCGATCCAATTCTATTTTTGCTTCTTTTGATC
The DNA here is from genome assembly GCF_003385115.1 of Flavobacterium aquicola. Classification (GTDB taxonomy): domain Bacteria; phylum Bacteroidota; class Bacteroidia; order Flavobacteriales; family Flavobacteriaceae; genus Flavobacterium; species Flavobacterium aquicola. The sequence continues at coordinate 79,192 of NZ_QUNI01000011.1, read as the reverse complement.
TGCCATTTGAATCATTTTTTAGAATCAAATTAGCAACAGCACTTTTTACTTTGGCTTTTTTATCGGGGTCATTTTTTTTATAAAGAGTAACATCTAAATCTTTGTATTCTAAATTTGCATAACCATGTGCATTTTTATCATTGCCGGTAATATTAAATGAGTATGATTTAAAAACACCGTCAAAAGAGGCGTTTATGTAGGGTTTGGTAAACTGGTACATGGCCTTAATGTCAAAATTTTGAATAGTTCCTTTTATTGTAAAACGATCTTTTAGGTTAAGAACATTGAATGTCCAATGTACTTTCAATTGTGAATCTTTCATAAAACGGCAATTGATATTGATATCCACATCGGCAGTTTTTTTTATGCCATAACCGCTTTTAATGTGAGCAGCTTTCAGATTAAAATGGTCGAACGTTAATTTGGCTGGTCCTTTTTTAAAATCAATTTCTTCTTCATAAACTAATTTGGAACGTTTTACAAGGAGCGTATCAACCTGCAGCGGAAATTTGATACTGCGAAGCAATTCGTTATACAGCGGCTTTTTTGTTAGATCATCTTTGGGAATTTTATTGCGGTAAATGTTAGCGTTAACTCCATCAAGAACCAAAGATTTGGCTTTAAAGAAAAAAACTTCATCCTTAAATCCCCAATCCATTGAATTAATGTCCAATGAAGAGGCTTTAATTGTAAAAATATCTCTTTCTTTCTGCATCTTTTTCACAAATTCAGTTCGGGAATATTGAGGTAAATATTCGAAGTTTTTAATGTGAAGCGTATGATTTGCAGTTCTTATTTCGTGCGCTTTGATGGTATAAAAATCATTTGGTTTGTAGTATAAACTATCACAGTCCACAATGTATTTATCGAATAAAAAAGGAATGGGGCGTTCTAATATATCATCAGTAAGGACAATATCTTCGATGGTCGCCGTGATATTTTGAGTACTGATTATAGTTTCGTTATCCTGAACTGCGGTAACAGCTAATTTTCCTTTTAGAATATAAATATTAGATACTGCAATTATTTTATCGAATGGCTCAGTAACCTCTTTCCGAATATTTTTGGTGTTTTTGTCTTTTTTGTATAAAACAACATCAGGTTGATCAACAGTGATACTTTTTGCTTTAATAATATTATCAAAAAGTAAACTCCAAATACTAAAATTGGTTATAGTAATCGACTTAGTTTTGGCATAAACACCGATTTTAGCATCACTGTTTTTTGGTTTTATTTTAGGAAAAACAGTAATATCGGTAATTTGAATATTGCTCGGAAGCAAATCTACTTTTAACTTGTTATAAGAGATATTGTAAGGTGTCTCGTTTTTTTGTTTTATAACATTTGGAAGCTGGGTGTTCAGCCAAAGATTCAAACCAAAATTAATTAAAATCAATAATGTTAATAAAGCAATGGTTCCAAAAATGATTTTTTTAGTTAACGACATAAGGATTGGCTTTAAAACTATAAATCTAAAGTTTTAAAGCCAATCCTTATTTATATAATTAAAGGTAAGTTTTATAAGTTTTAATTTTGTTCGTTGATTAAATCCTGATATGTATTGGTATGTACCTCATCAGTAAGATTAGTATTGATGACTTTCACCCGAATGGCCCGCAAGCCTGACACACCCTGAAGTTCTTCAACTTCAAATTGTTCAATAGCAGGTTCCAGTATTTTTTTGAACTGCAGGTATTTGATGTATTTTAGATATTCGTTTTGTTCCGAGTTGTGAGAATATACAATAGTGATCTTTTCTTTTTGTGTAATTCTTTCTTTAGTGCCTTTTATGGTTGCTTTGTCAATGCGTTTTTTTACTACTTCATAGCGAGCGTTGTAAGTTCCATCGACATCAAAGCGTTTCTCATCCATCCTAAAACGAATAGAAATAGGGGAACTGAATACTAAAATCAGTGATGTAACATCTAGTTCATACGGCAAAGTAGCTTTGAGCTGATGGTGTTCCAGTTCCATTTCGCATAATGTCTGCAACTGCCACAGTCTTAAATTATTTAAATACAAATTATCAAATGGTTTTGCCGGGGCAATAGATGCGCCAATATAAAGATTATGCTCTACACCATCAGTTTTAAAACGTTCATAGTAATGCGGATAAATCTGCTGTGCTTCTATTTGTTTTTGGTCTAAAATAACAGCCAACTTTTTGTTGATAATTGACATGGTATTATCAAACTTCTTTCGTGAATGATAGAACATTCCTGTTTTTTCATCGAGGCTTTCAAAATAGTTTTGTTTTGCAGTTTCATCTTCAGTATCCATCGTTGTGTTTCTTAGGATAGGATGAATTTCGGTTTCAATATAATTCTGGATCTGCTGTTCTGTATCTGCTTTTAAAGAGGTATCGAGTTCGGCATTGAATGATTGTAATTCAAATATTCTTTGTTCCAGCAAAACAAAACTTTCATTAGATTTTTGACTTTCAAAGAGATTGATAAGAGTTTCTAATTGATTTTTCAGATCCTCTTTTACCGTTTTATTACGATGTTCTGATGAACCTTTTATATCAATCTGCCCGTATAAAGGATAGACTTCTTTAAAAATGATTTCTTTAAAAATATAATCTTTAGTTGGAGAGTTGGACTCAAAATATTTTAGTGCTTCACGCTTGAATTTCCAATATACACTGGAGTGAATAGCAGTATATTCCCTTTGTATAATGGCTTCAATCTGGTTTTGTTTATCGGTTTTATAACCTTCTAGATTATCGACCAGGTAAGGTAAAAATAAATCTAAATTGATAGCATTAATACTGTTTAAAGCGGTAGGCTGTGAGGAAACCAATTCTATAATTCCGAGAAGAGTATCGTCCTTTATAACGGGTGCAAAAATGCAGCTGCGGATGTTTTGCTGCAGCAGATGATTTCCTAGTTTTTCATTTTCTGGAATTGAAGCAAATTGTTCTACATCAGAAATGATTATGTTTTTTTTATCTTCTAAAACAGCTGTAAAACAATGACCGTAAATGCCGTTTTTACATTTCATTTCGTCAATACCGTTAAGCAGATAGCTTTTGGTCACCTTGTCATTATAAGGCGGAATGGTAAATTTTTCTTCTTCCTCATCATATAAAATGAAACCAACTCCCAAATCAGGGATTTTAAAAATAGATTTGAAAATTGATTCAAAACTTACACTTGATTGAGGCTGAGTAGATTTTACTCTCAAAAGATTACTTTTTAAATCAGAAACCGAACTTTCTCGGGTTACATCAAAAAGGCTTACTATACCGAAACCTTTTAAAATCCAGCTTCCCTGCGGAAATTTTTCTTTCCATAGATCGATATTATCAAAGTTATTCATCAAAAGAGTGATATCCTCCTGAGTAATTAACGGAGTATTTTGGGTTGGAATAATTTCAATAAAATCGGCATTATATAAAATTCTGTAATGATACATAATGCCGGCTGCTGTCGGGATATCATAGAATAAAGGTTTGTTGAAATCAAAATTCTGACCATAGCATGCGTTCAAAATCAGAATGCAATTGAGAATATAAAATTGATCTTCTTCAAAATCACGTATTTCTATGTCAAATGTCATTCCTGCATTTTGAAGAATTTTTTTAAATCTTTCGGTATAATTAAAAGTTACATTTTGAAACGGAATAGTAACCGCTTTTATCTCATTATGAGTTAAGGCAGTAGGGAAGAGGTCTGCCAGTAAATTGTGAATTAGTTCTTCGTGCTTTTTTATAAAACTAAAATCGGTAATTCCGTCTTTAAACTCTGGATAGGGTTCTATTTCTTTTAGCAATGCTTTGGCATAATTAGAGCGGTAATCCACATTGGTTGCAGCAATTTCCTCTAAGTTTTCGATCAGTTTATGAAAGGAAATCAGCGTTTGGAATGGGCTTTTTGTAAAAGGAGTAGTATTCATGATGAGCAAAGATGTCAGAAAACAAAAATACGAATTGTTTTTTATTGGCTGATTTTTTTTTGCGAATGCTCAGGGCAATCGCTTTTAAAAGTTTCCGCCACAAATTCACTAATGAATCACGAATTATAACGTGTTAATTACTCGAATTATTAAAGCTGATAGAATTCGTCTAATTCGATTTCAATTTCTATGAGAATTAGTGACAATTGGTGTAATTCGTGGCTAATTTTTTTTAAAAGCAGCTAATTGAGTCTCTTAAATCTTCTTTTTGGTTATTCCTGTCCGAGGGAAAAACACTGCCATATCATCGATTTTTCTTTCGTAGCCATGCTCAGAAGCAAACCTGTTTTTGTATTTAGCATATTGATAATCCCTCAGGGCATCGGTATAATTGTCGTAATCGCCCACTATTTTAATATTTATGAGCTGGTTTTCGATCGATTTTATTTTGAACAGCATTTGCGAAGCTTGGAAACGATTGTTATAATCACGATTAAATTCCTCCCAGTCCACCTCGGTAGAGCTCAATTGAGGGACATTATCATGGTAGTTTTTTACCTTGTCGATCAGTAATTTGTTCTTCTCTTTTACTCTTCCATATTTTCGATGCTCTGCCGGAGTAAGATTTACAGACATGTCCTCTAAAGCTGTAGTCAAAACGGCCAAGGCCTGGTTTATATCGTGAATCTGTTTGTCCGAAAAATGAACTTTACCTAAATTGTCTATTGGCATACGGTATTTTATTTGAATATTTTATCTAAAATTAAGCAAATTGTTTAAAATTTTAAGTATTTGATTCAAAATTTTATTTCATATAATTAAAATTTTAATAATGCTCATTAAAATTTATTATTTATTATTTAAAAGTTTAAACTTTTTGTTTAAAATTTTAATAAACATTATTAAAAATTTAGTGTTTTATATTAAATTTTTAATGAGTATTTGTATTATTTTAATACTACTATTTAAAACATGGCGGTGTCTTGACAGCATAGCTTCAAATCATCTTAAGAGTGTTTAGCAAAGGCAGCGTTCGCAGGGTATACTATTGGGTATGTAAAAATCTTCTGAATTTTAAAAACATAAAATTTCCGCTATTAGATATATATCATGCGGGATTGCCTTGAATTTGGTTTTTTATCAGAATAAAACAGTAACAACAACGTTCCTTATATAAACAAAACTATATATGGGGGCATTTAATTTTATGACGGCGGAGATAGCTATGGATTTGGGAACAGCAAATACGTTAATATATTATGATGGAAAAATCGTAGTCGACAGTCCGTCGATTGTAGCAAGAGATATTAGAAATGGGAAAATTATTGCAGTAGGAAAAGAGGCCAATTTAATGCAGGGCAAGACACATGAAAACATTCGAACAATCAGGCCGTTGAAAGATGGAGTTATTGCAGATTTTGATGCATCAGAGAAAATGATTAATTGGTTTATAAAAAGCATACCTGAATTAAAGAGAAGTTTTTTTACTCCCGCGCTCCGGATGGTAGTGTGCATTCCCAGCGGCATTACTGAGGTTGAAATGAGAGCAGTAAAAGAATCATGCGAACGCGTAAACGGTAAAGAAGTGTTTTTGATTCATGAACCTATGGCAGCTGCTATCGGAATTGGAATCGATGTCATGCAGCCAAAAGGCCATATCATTGTAGATATTGGAGGAGGTACCACAGAAATTGCTGTTATTGCTCTGGGAGGAATAAATTGTGATAAATCGATAAAAATTGCTGGTGATGTTTTTACAAATGATATAGTATATTATATGAGGACACATCATAATCTGTATGTTGGAGAAGCGACTGCCGAGGCCATAAAAATTGATGTTGGTGCTGCCACAGAAGATCTTGAAGATGCGCCAGATGATATTACAGTCCGAGGAAGGGATTTGCTTACCGGGAAACCAAAGGAGGTCATCGTAAGTTTTAGGGAAATTGCAAAAGCTCTGGATAAATCTATACAACGAATAGAAGATGCTATTATGGTCACTCTTTCATTGACGCCCCCAGAATTGGCTGCTGACATTTACAATACAGGATTGTATCTTGCAGGAGGAGGAGCAATGCTTCGCGGTCTTGACCAAAGGATCTCAAAGAAGACCGAACTGCCTGTTTTTATCGCGCAGGATCCTTTAAGAGCAGTTGTTATTGGGACTGGTATTGTCTTAAAAGATATAGATAAGTATAAAAGCGTACTGATAAAATAATAGGTCTGTATACTAATTACACTATTGAAAGTCCAGATAAAATCTCAGCAATCGAAAAATGAGCACCGCAGACAAATTCATCGGCGGCTCCGTAATATATTGTTAGTAAATCCCCATTCACAATATGACCGTTTGTAAAAACTACATAACCAAAAAAACCGCTGAGCTCGTAGTTTTCCTTGGGCATCATTATTGGATCGAGCGAGCGGGCAATTACCTGGGAAGGGTTTTCCAGATCCATAAGGAATGCTCCCAGACAATATCTATTGTCAGCATCTGCACCGTGGTAAATTTCCAGCCATCCTTTTTCAGTTCGTATTGGTGCTGCGCCGGCACCCACTCTGGCGCTGTCCCATTGTCCTTGGCGTGTTTTTATAATGCACTTATGGTTTCCCCAATGAATACCGTCGTGAGATTCAGCAAGCCAAATATAATTACCGCCAATCTGCGGACTTGAAGGACGGTGCAAAGCATAATATTTGCCATTAATAAGCTCTTCAAAAATTGCACAGTCCTTATTATGAGGCGGCAGAATCATTCCTGCTGATTCAAAATGCTGCCAGTTTTTGGTAGTACGTAATCCCACACCGACACCATTTTCTGAAACGGCGGTGTAGGTGAGATAATAGGTTTCTCCAATTTTACTTACTCGGCAGTCTTCAATACCAAACTGCTCTAGAATTCCGGAACCCATTATAATTTCTGTATTTTCGGGTTCATGAAAATTTACTCCATCTGTACTGCAGACTAATCTCAAGTGTGAGATAGTAGTTAGGTAATCAAGCCCTTTGTAATTAATTACCCTAACATCATTTGCTATTAAATCTGGGTCATTAAGCGGTATTTCTATGATTTCTATTTTCCCTAATTTATTGACAATTGGAAAAAAGACAACGCCTTCCTTTTGAGCAACCGATTCGGCCACCCTTACCAATAGCCAGATTTTATTTTCAAATTGAAATACGCCAGGGTTGAGCAGGCTGATAATCTGCATTTCAGCGGTACTTGACTTTAAGTCTTTTGGCATTAATAAAGGATTCTCTGGAAAACGGCGGGCGATATCGCTCATAAATGTTTTTTTTAGTTATTAAAATTTAATAGCTGTCCTTCACTTTTTGGATAGTTCTAATAAAGTAAAACAATTAAAACGGATAACGTTTTATGAATTTTAAATCGAATTTTACAAAATTCCCATCGAGGATTATTTATAGACTGTATGCAACAGAATAAAGAAAAGTCTAAACTTATTGCTCCTATAAAAATGGTGCAGCTGTAACATATGCAGCTACACCATCTGATTTAAATAATTTTCTTTAAAGAGTTTCTTCTGAAACCCAGGTTACGGCTTCGTTATATTGTTCTTTTTTAAAACCTTTAAATTCTCCCGGAACAAAATAACTGAATCCATTGGTAAAAGTTATAGCAGTATCGGAGTCAGTTACGATTGCTGCCCGATTCCATTTGGCAATATTTTTCAGTCCTAATAAAGCGTCCTGAACCCAAGCGCCCGCAGTAAAATTTTCTATCGCTGTATCGAGATATAATAGAAAATTAATATGGCCGATGGATGATATAACACGCTCGACTTCTGGTATTACTACATTTTCGTAGTCTTCTTTTGTTACTTCTCCTGTTGCTCGGAATGCAGCAACATTACTTGGAGTATTACTTTCTAACTGTATCATAATTAAAGTATTTAGTTTTGAATAAATGTAAGTACTGTATAGTATTAAGGAATTATATAATTCTCGAGAAATTTAATAGAATTCGTTCCTAATACTATTTTAAATATCTAAAAATCAATTAATAATCCTGTTGAATTATATAAAATAAACAGGAAAATCTGCAGCTTTTCTTATAGGAAGGCTTATACATTTGGATTATACATTAATTTAAAAAAATGAAATCATGAAAACAGTATTCAAATCAAAATTAGCAGCGATTGCGCTTATAGCTTCATTTCTATTTGCTTGTAAATCCAATACAGCTGCAAACACAGATGACCTGATGATTGAGTCAGATACAACAGCAGTAATTTCAGGAACAAATAAAAACGCTTCTGATACCATAACTTCAGGGACTGACAGCAACAGCGGTACGCAGCAGAATGATCCAATAGTAGATACTACAAAAACATCAAATAAGTAAATTAAAAAAACGATTTTATGATGATATGTTCTGTCTATTTTGAAGTCCTTTAGGCATAAGTTCTAGAGGACTTTTGTTTTTTGGCGACAGAATAAATATGGTCATTTTTAGGTTTATTGTAAGTTTAAACTTTGCTGATATCTAATCTGGATTAATGACTTCTCTATTCCTTCTAGCTGGTTTTGAAGCAGTAATGAAAGTGCTGCATCAAGTTTAATTTCATGCAGTGCCAATTTATAGTTCTGAATGAGTTTTTCCTCTGCTTCAATGCATGCTGGAAAAAATAATTGAAGACTGAAAACTTCTTCCAGATTATCAGATGATTTTTTCGTCAGAGATTCTTCGGGATCAAGGTTAGCCCGCTTCACCAAATTTTCAATTTCATGCTGCAGCTGGAGCTGATAAAATGACCGTTCACGCGAGTAAATCAGCAATGATTCCTTTATGGAAATATATTCTTCGCTTGCCGATGCTAGGTTATATTTCGAAGTACAGTTCTGAAGATTACTCAAAAGATCCTTTAATATTACGATTACTTTATCAACATTTTCCATATTTTTTATTTGTTATCCAACAGTTATTCCTTTAAAATCATCTGTAATAAACTGTTTGCTACACAGGTAAAAACACATGAAAAACTGCACCATTATTTGTTAGTCCTTCAGCAGAAATGGTTCCTTTATGATTATCAACTATTTTTTTGCATATAGCAAGACCAATGCCTGTACCAGTATATTTGCTTTCGTCATGAAGACGGCTAAATATGGTGAAAATACTTTCGGCATATTGCTGATCGAATCCTATACCGTTGTCTGTAAAAGATATTTGATAGTATTTCAATGTTCTATTTCTAAGTTTTGGAATTTCGTCCCCAGAAACTATTTTGGTCGAAATAGAAATTACCAGCGGTATATTTTCTTTGGCATATTTTAATGAATTACTTATTATGTTATTAAAAAGCTGCTGCATTTGAAAAGGAATAGCATCAACTGTAGGCAGTATTCCTCCAATTATATCAGTTTTCTTTTCTTTTAGTAATTCATCAAAATCCTGAATAGTATTTTTTAGAATGTCATTTAAATCTGTTTTTATAAATTCTTTATCCAGTTTATTAGAACGGGAAAATACAAGCAGATCATTGATTAATCTTTCCATTCTTTTTGTCGCGGCTTCTATTCTGCTGAATGACTGTTTTAAACCTGCTGGAAATAAATCGTAATGCTCTGTTCTGATTCGGGAGACAAACAATTGTACTTTGCGCAGAGGTTCTTGTAAATCATGGCTTGCCACATAGTTGAATGCAGACAATTCCTTGTTTGAAATTTCTAGGTCGAAGACTTTCTCTTCAAGCTCCTTGGCTTTTTTCAGCTCATCGGTTATATCTACGTAAATTCCCATCAGAATTGTTTCTTTGAACAAATCTGAAATCGTTTTTGCAGTAACTTTTATATACCGTAATTGTCCATCCTTTCTAATAATTCTGAAATAATAAATAAAAGCGTTTTGTCCCTCTATTATTTTTTGCTGCATTTCTTTTACCAAATGGCGGTCATCAGGATGCACGAAATCAATAAATTTTGATAAAGAAGGAAATTCTTCAAAAGAACTTCCAAGCATTTTATAGCTGTTTTTTGAAAAATATATTTTGTCTGAAAGGACATTGGTATAAAAATGGCTCAGCTGACCAATTTCTTCAGAATATTCATAGATTATTTTATTGGTAATTAATTGATTATTTGTTTTTTTTAGGTTTTTATATCCAGTTTGGATTTTCCAATACGCACCGCTGATTATTAAAACAGTTAGGAACGATGTCCATAAAAAGAAAAGCGGAGGGAGTGTCTTGTCATATTTATGGCTTGCCTGAACTGTGGCTAATTTAAAAATCCCCATGCCTTTCATCATATTTATATGCAGTAACAATACGGTAAGTACATTCTTGTTCTTTTCAGTATTAAGTTTAAATTTTTCAATACTATACTGTTCGATTGGCACTGCCAGCGGGGGAAATTTTTTATTTATGTATTCATTTAGAATACTAATATTTTTTTTCTGCGAAAAATCATCTTTAAGCTTTAGTTCTAAATTTCTATATGAATTTTGAAGTTTTATCAAGGTGCTGTTATAATGAGCGGCAGTTAAACTGTCTTTTTCAGTTATAAAATCACGCTGTTTAATTTCGACTTCATTGATATTAGAAACTAATTCAATGATAGCTAAATGTACATTATAAGACTGCATTATCTTATTTTCACTTTCAGTAGTCGCTTTAATTTTTTGATAAAAAACAGCAATTAGCACAGATAATATAATAAGAGCAATTACAAACAAAAATGTAAGCACTGTTTCTTTTTTATTATTAATGTAGAAATTATTCATTTACAATATTTTTTCATGGGTTAACTTTTTACTCACTTGAAATGATTTTCATCATATTGGTCATCAGTCAAAAATTATTTATATGGTTTTAGAGATTTAGTTATATTTTGTGAACGTCAGATTTTATTTGATATTAATTTTAGATAGATTTTTCACAGCGGGACCATTCTTCACTGTTCCATCAGCTACGAATCTGGATTCGTGACAAGGACAGTCAAAGGTTTTTTCATCTGTATTCCATTTAACAACACAGCCTAAATGCTTTCCATAAGTTTTGATTTAAGCGAAAAATAATTTTAAAATATTTTTATCAAAATTACTTAAAGCCTTAAAAAAGAAGCTTACAACTTTAATATGAAACCTTATAGGATTGCCATAAAGTGCTGAATATTATAAACTCAATATATAATTATGTAAATTATTGTAGTGGTGACATTCTAAATTTGGTACGTAATAAACAGAAAAGGTATGTCACTTCAAAAGTATAATCAAAAACGCAATTTCACTGCTACCGATGAACCTCAGGGTAAAGTGGACAGATCAGAATCTGAATTAATTTTCGTGGTGCAGAAGCACGCAGCGTCTCATCTGCATTATGATTTTCGGTTGGAAATGGAGGGAGTTTTAAAGAGTTGGGCCGTTCCAAAAGGTCCCTCATTAGATCCCGAAATAAAACGTTTGGCAATGATGGTCGAAGATCATCCTTACAGCTATAAAGATTTTGAAGGAAACATTCCCGAAGGCAATTATGGTGCGGGAAATGTAATTGTCTGGGATAATGGAATCTATCTTCCGTCTGATGAAGATTTCAAAGGAACTGCCGAAAATAAACTATTAGCAGATTTAGCAAAAGGACATTTGAGCTTTACGCTAAAAGGTAAAAAACTGAAAGGTGATTTCTCATTGGTCAAATTAAAAGGCAAACAGGAAAATGCTTGGCTTCTTATCAAAAAAGAAGACAAATATGTTTCTAAGGACGATATTCTTGTTAAAGACAAATCGGTTATTTCAAAACTCAGTCTTGACATTCTAGAAAAGCAGAAAGCAAAAAATGTGAAAGAAAAAATTGTTGGTAAAAAACAGTTAAATGATGCCAAAGCTGGAGTTGACATAAAAAATAATTCTTCAAAAGAAGCACTTGTTTTTCATAAACCAATGTTAGCAGGTCTGGTTGAAAAACCTTTTGACAATGCCGATTGGGTTTTTGAAAACAAATACGACGGCTATCGCACTCTTGCTGTTATTAATGATGAAAATGTACAGCTCTTCAGCAGAAATGAGATTTCATTCACCAAAAATTTTAAGGCTGTTGCCGATGATCTTCAAAAACTGAATCATCGGGTGATTTTGGATGGAGAAGTGGTAGTAGAGGATGAATCTGGCCGTTCTAATTTTCAATTACTGCAGAATTATCTGAAAACCGGAAAAGGGAAAATCAAATATTATGTCTTTGATATTTTAAACCTTGATGGCAGCGACACCACCCAATTGACTTTATTGGAACGGAAAGAACTGCTGCAACTGCTTTTGGCAAAGTTTAAATTCTCGGCCGTTTTTTATTCTGATCATATTCACGAAAAAGGGATAGATTTTTTAGCGCTTGCCGCCAAAAAGGAAAGCGAGGGAATCATCGCCAAAAAGGCTGACAGTGTTTACAGCATAGGAAAACGAACTGGTGATTGGCTCAAAATAAAATTATCCCAGCAGGAAGAAGCCGTCATTATAGGAATTACTGAACCTAAAAACTCACGCAGCTATTTTGGCGCACTGTTGCTGGGGCAATATGAAAACGGTATATTAAAATTTATTGGCAAATGCGGCACTGGTTTTACACAAGAAACGCTCAAAGAACTACACGCCAAATTCGCTCCTCATTTTATTAAGGAATCGCCACTGGAAGAAAAAGTACCGCTTCGGGACAAGATTCAGTGGATAAAACCAAAATTCATCTGCCAAGTAAAATTTGCCGAATGGACGCAGGATAATCATCTGCGCCAGCCAGTATATTTAGGATTGCGGATTGATAAAAAAGCCAAAGAAGTGTCTTTTGCAGGAAAAAATAAAGAAACTGTTATGGAACAAAATAAAGAAGAAATGGAAAAGAAAGAATCAGCCGAAACGGAAAATGATTACGATTTAAAAGTCGGTAAAACAACGCTTCATTTGACCAATCAGAACAAAATTTATTTTCCGGATGACGCTGTTACAAAAGGAGATGTAGTAAACTATTACAGCGAAATTTCAGATTTAATTCTACCATATTTAAAAGACCGGCCACAGTCGATGTATCGTTTTCCCAGCGGTATAAACCAAACTGGTTTTTATCAGAAAGATGTTGATCTGGACAAAATTCCTTCTTGGCTTAAAACCGAGAAGATTTTTTCGGAGTCTAATAATGCAGCGATTGATTATCTAATCTGTAATGATAAAGCGACTTTATTGTTTATGGCAAATCTAGGCTGTATTGATATTAATCCCTGGAATTCAACAATCAGACATATAGACAATCCAGATTGGGTTGTAATCGATATCGATCCTGAAAAAGATGATTTTAAAGAAGTCGTAAAAACAGCCCTCGCAGTCAAGGAAGTTATGGACAGCTTTGAAACAGAATGTTATTGTAAGACTTCAGGTGCTTCTGGGCTTCATGTTTATATACCGCTGGGAGGCAAATATGATTATGATTCGGTGAAATTATTTGCCGAGCTTATTGCCCGCGTAGTCAATTCAAAACTGCCGGAAACAACCACATTGGAACGAAGCATCAAGAAACGAAATCACAAAATATATATCGACTATCTGCAAAATAGAAAAGGGCAGACGCTTGTTGCTCCATATTCGGTACGGCCAAAGCCTGGCGCAACAGTTTCAACACCGCTGGAATGGAGTGAGGTCAATGCTAAACTGTCGCCTTCGCAGTTTACGATCAAAAATGTAATAAAACGTTTTGAGAAAAAAGGCGATTTATGGAAACCCGTTTTAGGAAAAGGTGCCGATATTAAGGCTGTAATCGAGAATATTTCTTAAGTAATTAAACACTCTTTTCAGTTATGTGCTGAACTTGAATTTTTTTGCCATATGGCAAATTGTCAATAAAAAGTTATTCCTAACTTTCCCGTATGAAAGAATTGGTAAATTTTATTTTGCAGTATGGTAATTTAAACCAGCAGCAAATCGAGTTAATTACAGGAAAAGCAACAGAATTAGAGATTCGTAAAGACGATTATTTTTCTGAGGCTGGTAAAATTTCTACACAGGTTGGCTTTGTTTTAGACGGCGTCATGAGAGTTTGTTATTATGACAATAAAGGCGAGGAAATCACCAAATATTTTATTGATGAAAACAATCTTGTGGTAGATTTAGAAAGTTTTCAAAATAGTATTTGTTCGTCGGCGTATGTTCAGGCCGTTACCGATTGTAAACTTATCGTATTTTCGAAATCAGATTGGGAGGAACTGCTAAACACCATTGTGGGCTGGGATGCCATAGTGCACAAAATTATTGCACGAGCTCTGATGCAGAAAATTGACAGAAGAAGTCCGCTGGTTTCAGAAGATGCTACGACCCGTTATTTGTCTTTCATGGAAAAATACCCCAAAATTCTAAATCGTATTCCGCTTTCGTATCTAGCTTCTTACCTCGGAATCACGCAATCTTCTTTGAGTAGAATAAGAAAAAATATTCGTTAAACTGCTTTTTGCCAAATGACAAATGTTTTCAGTTTTTATCGACGGAGCTTTGTAAAATAAATTTTAAATGATAAAAAATGAAAACAGCATTAATTACTGGAGCAAATAGAAGCATTGGTTTAGAAACAGCCAAACAGCTTTCAAAAAAAGGGTTATTCGTTTATTTAGGAGCCCGTGACCTTCAAAAAGGAGAAGAAGCAGTAAAAGATTTAACTCAAAATGGGTTTAGTAATATCAAGGCCATTCAGATTGATGTTACCAATGAAGAGAGTATTTTGGTGGCCAAAGATATCATTGAAAAGGAGCGGGGCAAATTAGATATTCTAATAAATAACGCTGGAGTTTTAGGAGACGTTCCTCAGGATGCTTCAACAACTGCTGTCGAAAGCATTCAAAAAACATTCGATACCAACTTTTTTGGCGTTATTCGGGTTACTCAGATATTTCTTGAATTGCTAAAGAAATCAGATACTCCAAGAATCAGCAACATAACTTCCGGTCTTGGTTCACTTACTTTACACAGTGATCCTGCATGGAAATATTATGCTATAAAAGCAGTTTCTTATGTTTCATCTAAAACAGCTTTAAATGCTTTTACAGTCACATTGGCCTATGAATTAAGAGATCTGCCTTTTGCAGTGAATGCAATTGATCCAGGTTATACGGCAACAGATTTTAATCATTTTAGCGGTCCAGGAAGTGTAGAAAGTGCCGCAGGTTTTATAATCAAGCATACCTATATTGACGAAAACGGACCAACAGGAAAATTTTTCAGTAATGATATTGAAGATGAAAGCGAAGAAAGTCCTTGGTAATTAATGTTTTGCTCTGTAATTCAGCCAAAAAGCTATAAAGCAAAAAGCCACTTCTATAGTGGCTTTTTGCTTTATATCGAAGGTTATATTTTTTAGTTACTTCCCAATGCAGAAATTAGCAAAAATATTCCCCAGCAGTTCATCATTAGAAACCTGACCCGTAATCAACCCAAATTGATACAAAGCTTCCTTGATATCTAAGGCAATTAAATCACTGGAAAGATTTGTTTCTAAACCAAATTTTACTTTCTGGATTTCGTCTAGAGCCTTTAATAAAGAATCGTAATGTCTTGTGTTAGTTACGATGGTTTCATTATTACGTAAAGCACCAGTGTTGACAAAAGACAGCAACTCATTCTTTAAATCATCGACACCAATTTTTTGTTTTGCAGAAATAAATAATGTTGACAGCTGATTGTTCTCGGTTGTTAGTTCTTGGTGAAAATTATTAATCATTTCTTCAGGAATAATATCTTTTTTGTTGATGATTACCACTAAAGGTTTTAAAGGATATTTGTTTTTTATTTTCTCAATTTCAATTTTTATTGGCGCTAAACCATCAACGATCAGCTTAGAACCATCAACCAATAATAAAACAACCTGAGCCTGTTCAATTTTTTCGAAAGTTTTCTTGATTCCAATGCTTTCCACGACATCTTGTGTTTCTCGAATTCCTGCTGTGTCAATAAATCTAAAACCAATTCCGCCTATTACTAATTCATCTTCAATAGTGTCGCGGGTAGTTCCGGCAATCTCCGAAACGATGGCACGTTCTTCGTTTAATAATGCGTTCAATAAAGTCGATTTTCCTACATTTGGTTCACCGACAATAGCGACTGGGATTCCGTTTTTAATTACATTTCCAACAGCAAATGAATCGATTAGACGTTTAAGTACAAATTCAATTCGGTTTAATAATTCATGGAATTGTGTTCTGTCGGCAAATTCTACATCTTCTTCGGCAAAGTCTAATTCAAGTTCAATTAAGGAAGCAAAATTCAATAATTCCTCGCGTAGTTTGGCAATTTCGTTAGAGAAACCGCCTCGCATTTGCTGCATTGCAATTTGGTGTGACGCTTCGTTATCTGACGAAATTAAATCTGCTACAGCTTCTGCTTGAGATAAATCAAGTTTTCCATTTAGGAATGCTCTTAAGGTAAATTCGCCTGCATCAGCCATTCTACAGCCTTTTCTCAGTAATAATTGAATGATTTGCTGCTGAATATAAGTAGAACCATGACAAGAAATCTCGATGGTGTTTTCGCCTGTATATGAATTTGGACCTTTAAAAACGGAAATCAAAACCTCGTCCAATGTTTTTTGGCCTTCAATTATATGGCCCAAATGTAATGTATGAGATTTCTGTTTAGTCAAATCCTTGTTTTTTATGGATCTAAAAACCGAATTACCTATAGCGATGGCGTTTTCGCCCGAAATACGTATGATGGCAATGGCACCAGCTCCAGAAGGAGTGGCTAAGGCAACTATGGAATCGTTTTGAATCATAACAGGAAATTTATGCAAAAGTAAGCATTATTAGTGATTGACAATAGTAATAGAAACTCCAAAATATCAAACTACTCTAAACAGCAAACTCGAAGCATATCGTCAAATTATATAAATCTAATTGATAATTATCATACTTTATCTGTATGAAATTTTGTAAATTTATGAATTATTGACAATCAGTAAATTAGATAGATATGAAGAAGATATTATTTCCAACTGATTTTTCAGACGTGTCCAAAAACGCATTTATTTATGCATTGAAACTAGCCGATGCGGTTGATGCCGAGATTATAACTTTGCATGTTTATGCATTGGATTCGCCGGCATTTTTGGATGTTTCTATTTATTTACAGGAAATTTACGAGTATGAGGAACTGAGCGAATTCGAAAACTATAAGGATGAAATTCCTATTTTGAGAAACATTGCTCAAGCAAATGATTTGGGACATATACCAATCCGTAATGTGCTTATTCAGGGGAATCTGGTTACCGAAATGCTTAAGATTTCTGATGATGAGAATATCGATTTTATTGTCTTGGGAACAAAAGGAGCGACTCATTTAAGGCAGATATTTTTAGGTACCACACTTACCAAAATAATGGATGAATCCAAAGTTACAGTTTTAGGCGTGCCTGAAAACTGTCAGTTTGCTCCAATTAACAAAATACTTTTTACGACAAAATACCATTTTAACGATATAGAGGCCTTGCAAAAAACGAAAAATCTGGCTAAAATACTGAATTCCCACATCGATTGTCTTAACATAAAACCGCCTCATAAAGTACACAATGATGATTATGTAACCGATTTTAAAAATATTTTTAAAGATTCTGGCGTAGACTTTAATTCCGTTTTGAGCGATGATGTCGAAGGGTCAATTTTAAATTTTATTCAGCAAAATAATATCAACATGCTGGCTATACATATTATTCACAAAGGATTTTTTGAAAAATTATTTCAAGTAAGCCTTTCCAAAAAATTGGCCGTCAATATTAATATTCCAATTCTATCTGTTAAATAAACAGCATTTAAATTTCCTCAGGCTTATAGTTCCGCTATGGCGATTGATTCTATATCTGACGCATTCGTTCTAAACATCATTTGTTAATAAAGAAAAAAATATACAAACAGAATTATACTGTGATACTTAAACCTAAATTCATACAAAATGAAAAAGATTTTATTTCCAACCGATTTTTCCGAAGTGGCAAATAATGCTTTTATCCACGCTTTGGAATTTGCAAAAATTGTCAATGGTGAACTCGTATTATTGCATACTTTCGAGTTGCCCATTGTTGAAAGTTCATTCACTCCCGACAATTATTACACACTTTTTGATTCCATGCAATTGGCACAATATGATATGTTTAAAGGGCAGATTCCAAAACTTCGCGAGATAGCTCATAAACAGCATTTGGAGAGCATCAGGCTGAACCATAAAATCATGGAAGGTGATTTGATTTACAGCATCAAAAAAGCTATCAGGGAAGAACATATAGATTTTGTTGTCATGGGTACTGCAGGTGCTACCGGCTGGGAAGCCTTTTTTATGGGTTCCAATACTGGTGCAGTTCTTACTGCTGTTGATGTTCCGGTACTTAGCGTACCTGTTGAAACTGAATATATCCCAATTAAAACGATTGGTTTCACCACGCGTTTTAGAGACAAAGACAAAGGTGCATTAAAACAAGTGCTGAAAATTGCCAAAAAATCGAATGCAGTTGTGAAATGCCTCTACGTAAAAACTGAAAAATCAGATGTAACCGAAGAAACAATCAGTCAATGGAGGAAAGAATTCGAGTTGGAATCGGTGGAATTTATAATAACAAATAGCGATTACGTCAAAGAAACCATCTTGGATTTTGTTTCCCACAAAAACATTGATATGCTGGCAATGGTGACTCACAAAAGGAATTTCTTTTCAGAGCTGTTTCAGCCCAGCCTTACCCAGAAATTTTCAAATATTTCCCCGGTGCCTGTTTTGGCACTGCATGAAGAAGGGATTTAGATTTCAGAATTTAGATTTTAAAAATTTAGAATTTTTTATTGCCACTGCCATTGATTTTTGCTATTGTCATTGTAATTGATTTTTGCCATTGCCATTGTCATTCCTTACATTTGTTTTTCATTAAAATAGGAATATGGAAATATATAAAAGCAATAGCCAAAACTATTCACAAGAGTTAAAAGCGATTAATACCAAATATAATACTATTAGTTTTTTAAGATTTGTTAGTATTTTACTTTTTCTGGCAAGTTTATTTTATTACATAAAAACCAGCGAGTCGGTATTTGCGATAACAGCAATTGCACTATTCGCTGGTTTTCTTTTTTTGATGCGGA
Organism: Flavobacterium aquicola; assembly: GCF_003385115.1. Classification (GTDB taxonomy): domain Bacteria; phylum Bacteroidota; class Bacteroidia; order Flavobacteriales; family Flavobacteriaceae; genus Flavobacterium; species Flavobacterium aquicola. Next base: position 60,193 of record NZ_QUNI01000011.1, on the reverse strand, counting down.
TTCATTCAAAATTATCATTTCAAAAAAAGATAAAAATCGTATTGGTTCAAATAAATGATAATGAAAAAAACTATTTAGACCGAAAAACAATCCCTTTTGAAAATGGTGCCGAATTCAATGATTTCCATCATCCGTATGCTTATGATCTGGATATTTTCGGAGAGCATTCGTTGTTTCAAAATCTAAATAGAACAGCTACTTTTATTGGAAAAAAAACGTTAGCAAAACAATTATTAACACTTTTGCCAAACGATGAAATAGTAAAGAATCATCAAGCTGTTCAAGAATTAAGCAAGAAGCTAAATTGGCGCCAGGAGTTTTTGGCTTTCGCCAAAGTAGGGCAGGACAATGAAACATTTTATAAAACTTTGCTGCAATGGAGAGTATACAATAGCAAACCGCTCTCTAAAGGTGCTGTGGTAATTTCATATTTATTTCCTGCACTTTTTGTGTGCTGTCTTATAGCTTATCTGGTGACTTCTAACACGGTTTTCTTGACCTATTCCTCTTTCATGTTTGTAATTAATTTAGGTGTTTTGGGCAATTTTACAAAGAGAATCCAGATGGAAATTGCACAATCCGAAAACATTAATACAATAATCAGTCAATATAGTTTATTGGTTCAAAAAATTGAAAATGAAAGTTTTGAATCTGAAAAGCTTAAGAATTTACAGCAAAAATTAAATTTTAAAGGCCAAAAAGCAAGTGCACATCTTCAAAAATTGGCAGAGTTGTTTTCTAATATGGAAACCATTGGGAATTTTGTAACCGCTTTATTATTTAACGGAACATTTCTTTTTAATCTTCATATTTTAAAATCAATGATTGCCTGGAAAAAAGAGCATGCTGAAGTTTTAGAAGAATGGCTGGAAGTCATTGGTGAATTTGAAATGCTAAATAGTTTAGCCAACTTTGCTTATAATAACCCTGATTTTACGTACCCAAAGCTGAATTCTAATTATGAAATTTCTTTTTCGAATTTAAGTCATCCTTTGTTAAATCCAGCAAGTAGGGTAGGTAATGAGGTAGAGTTTCAGCCACAGTCCTTTATGATATTGACAGGGTCTAACATGTCGGGCAAGAGTACTTTTCTGCGTAGTTTAGGAATTAATATGGTGCTTTCGGGGATGGGTTCGCCTGTTTGTGCAAGCAGTGCCAATGTACATCCTTTGCCTGTTTTAGTTTCCATGCGACTTTCAGATTCATTGTCTGACAGTGAGTCTTATTTCTTTGCCGAAATCAAACGCTTGAAGCAAATTATGGATGAATTGGAGGAAAATCCTGCCTTTGTGCTTTTGGATGAAATTCTGAGAGGTACCAACTCAGATGATAAACGCAACGGAACTATTGAAGTGGTCAAAAAAGTAATAGCCAAAAAAGCTGTCGGGGCTATTGCCACACATGATATTGAAGTTTGTTTAACCACTAATCAATATCCAGATATCTTAACCAATAAATGTTTTGAAGTCGAAATCAGTAATGATGAACTGCACTTTGATTACAAACTTCGTGATGGTATCTGCAAAAATAAAAGTGCTACTTTCCTAATGAAAAAAATGGGAGTTATTTAAAAGGTAGTTGATAGTTGATGGTTGGAGGTGTTCAGTTTTAGTGTTGAGTTATATATTCTATAATCTGTTTTCTGAAATCTATTTTCTGTTCTTCGCAATCTGTAAACTGTTTTTTAGTAAACCTTTAATATAAAATCGTTTAATAATTGCATTGCGAGTATTATTTTTGCATTGTGAACACTTCCAAAATTAAATCCCCAAATTTAATATGACACGAGACCATTATATTCCCTTCAATAAGGAATTCTTACTCGAACAGCAACTGACAGCTTTCTCAGATGATTCTCAAAAGACTGAAGATTTTAAAAAGCTGTTCGATATCGTTGAGCATTATTACCACTACGAAGCTTTTAATCTTAATAGGAATTTAAAGCAGCATTACGCCTTATTCGACCCAGATTTAAGCAAGCACGAAAAAGAGGGCTTTATAGGTAAAAGTGATTTTTTAGTTTTTAAAGAAACGCTTAAAAAAGTGCTGGATCATAGCAATTACAATCGGGTAAGCCAGGAAACTTTAGATGTTGCTTTCAAGAATTCTGATTTGATTGGTTTGGATTTAGCTATAGACTTTAATGCTTTTAAAGATTATGAGGTGTATGTTCGCGGGGAGCATAAGGCCAAGGAAAAGGTCAAGAAATATTTTTTTTGGAAGAAAGAAATAGAGATTGAGTACTACGACCGTGTTATGATTTACCTCAATTATAACGACGCTGACTATCTGAAAAAGAAGAAAGTAAAATTAAAAGGAATTCCCGTTGAGCCTAGTTCGATAGTTCTAAAAATATTCAAGCGAGTTCCTAAAAATGATTTGGAAACCATATTTCCAAATGCAATCCCGATGATGTCAACTACTGATAAACTGCTTTTATGGGTACCTGCAATTTTTGGTGGAGTTTCATTATTAAGTGCCAAAGTAATTCCAGCATTGATTGGTATGTACGGTGCTTATCAATCGGGTGAAACTATTGATTTTTTGAATAGTAAAACCTCCTTGAATCAGGGTTTGATTGCTCTGGGGATTTTAGGAGCCTATTTATTTCGGCAGTATAATAATTATGTAAATAAGAAGATTAGATATTCCAAAATGCTTTCGGACAGTCTTTATTTCAAAAATTTAGGAAACAATAGCGGTGCATTTTATTCATTATTAAATTCTTCGGAAGAAGAAGTGCTTAAAGAAACTATTTTGGCGTATGCTTTTTTAAGCAGAAGTAAAACTCCATTATCAGCAGAAGAACTGGACCATCAAATTGAGTCTTGGTTTTCATCAGAATTAAATACAAATCTTGATTTTGATGTAAAAGATGCTTTGCTCAAACTAAAGAATACTGGGCTTGGTTTAGAAACCAATGGCAAATGGGAAGTTCTTTCTTTGGAAAAATCGCTTATCCAGATTGATGCATTATGGGACGGTGTTTTTGATTATAATCAGCAATAGTTTCACTCCCTCTCTTCTGGAGAGGGTGGGGTGAGGTCAAAAAAAAACCAAAGCTCTGGTTAGTGAGTTTTGGTCTTTTCAAATATAAAAATGGTTTTGGTTAGTTTTGTATTTTAAGGTAACTAGCTGTTTAGCATTACAGGCATCACAAGCATGGTTACGGTTTCGCCTTCTTCCAGTCCATCAATAGGAGTAAGTATTCCGGCTCTGTTTGGTAAAGACATTTCAAGCATTATCATGTCTGATTGCAGGTTGTTCAGCATTTCAGTCAGGAAACGGGAGTTGAAACCTATCTGCATATCGTCACCTTGATAATCACAAGTTAATCTTTCTTCAGCTTTGTTTGAGTAATCAATATCTTCCGCAGAAATGTTTAATTCGGCACCAGCCACTTTTAAACGGATTTGGTGTGTTGTTTTGTTAGAGAAAATCGCAACACGACGTACAGAACTCAAAAATTGAGAACGATCCATCATTAATTTGTTTGGATTTTCTTTTGGGATAACAGCTTCATAATTTGGATATTTTCCATCGATTAAACGACATAATAAAATGTAGTTGTCAAAAGAAAAAGTAGCATTCGAATCGTTATATTCTATTTTTACTTCAGCATCAGAGGATCCTAAAATACTTTTTAAGATATTCAAAGGTTTTTTAGGCATGATAAATTCAGCCACTTGAGATGCTTTCACATCTGATCGAGCGTATTTTACCAATTTGTGAGCATCCGTTGCCACAAAAATCAAACCTTCTGGAGAAAACTGAAAGAAAACCCCAGACATTACTGGACGTAAATCATCATTTCCAGCTGCAAAAATAGTTTTGCTGACAGCAGTTGCTAAAACGTCTGCAGGTACTAATGTTACTGATGGTTCATCTAAGTTTACTGATTTTGGAAATTCTTCTCCTGGAGCATATGCCAGAGCATATTTACCTGAATTGGAACTGATTTCTATAGTGCTGTTTTCTTCAACAGTGAATGTTAGCGGCTGTTCTGGAAAAGTTTTAAGGATTTCCAATAATAACTTTGCTGGAACCGCAACACTTCCTTTGCTTTTAGAGTCAATGGTCAATGTAGCTGACATAGTAGTCTCTAAATCTGAAGCCGAAACAGTTAGTGCGTCATTATTTAATTCAAATAAAAAGTTGTCTAAGATAGGCAAAGTATTGTTGCTGTTGATAACACTTCCTAGAACTTGTAATTGTTTTAATAAGTACGAACTCGATACTATAAATTTCATCTGTAATGTTTTGTTTTAATGGTGTACTTTTTTTAAATAAAATTTGTAATACACTTTACAAATATATTGTAAACTATTCTAGTATTACAATTTTTTTATTAACATCTATTTGCTATATTTTCTTTTTCTAAGATATATAAATAGTATACCAAACAGGCCTAAAAATACAATTGGAATACCGATAGTTAGGAATTGTGTGAAAGTATAATTTTCATAAACCTTTTCTTTATCCAATAAAGGTAAATCAAGATCTTTGCTTCGAATGTTAATAAGTCCTGTGTCGTCCAATAGGTAATTGACACAATTCATCATGAAATCTTTGTTGTCGTATAAATTGCCAGATCTTTGATCATAACCCAATTCTATTGGCTGTCCAGACTTGTCTAATTGATTTTTTATAAGATCTCCATCCGAAATCACGATCATTTTGCTTTCTTTTCCTTTGTTTAAAAAGGATTTATCATCAAATGGCAATATACGATTCTCAAACATCGAATGAAAAGAACCTTCTAATAAAACGGCCATCGGAATATTTCCTTTGTTTAGGTAATCAGCTGGTGACGTTTGTTCCGAAACCATATTTAAACTGATTGGCACTGGGGTTCCTATTTTTTTTGAATAAGGAGAAGATTGTAATAATACCGTTTTTTTAATACCGTTTTTCAACGTGTCTATTGCATTGGCAAAATCAAATTTGATTCCTCCCAGATTTTTAACAATAGGATGTTTGCTGATTGGATATACTTGTGGCGCAAATTTCCAGTTGAAATCCTGATAAGTTGTTGCGCTTCCTTGCTCGCCACTAGCCAATTTTATAGGACTTCCTTGTTCGTCTTTTACTAAATCGGGATTGATACGAACTCCATATTTGAAGAATAAGTCGTTTAGATTTAAGTCTTTTGGGAATGCCAATGTTGCGCCAGTTGGATTATAAAGACTGTCCATTTCGGCATTGACTTGTTCTACCAGCCACAAAGTTTTTCCACCATTGATTATGAATTGATCAAGAACCAGTTTTTCTTCATCGGTAAAAGCTTCGGTTGGTTTGGCAATGACAGCCAAATCATAATTCTGCAAAGATTTTAAAGTTCCTGTTGGATTTTTGGCAACCGAATCCAATGTAAATGGACCAATAAAATAACTTTCACGAACCTGCATCAGGAATTTGGCAATATGTCTTTCCTGAAGTTCTCCATTTCCTTTTATTATAGCAACTTTCTTTTGCTTTCCTTTAGAAATTTTATTGATTCCATCAGAAATAGAATATTCAAGATGCTGAACAGAACCAATCACTTTTTGGGTTGTATTGGTTCCCATAATGTTTTTTAACAATGGAATATTGACTTCCTTATTATTGTAAACTGCAATTGCCCAAGGAAAAACCATCGATTGGGATTGTTTTCCCTTATCGTCAACAGTGATGTTTATTGGTGTAAGCCCTTTTCTATATAGCTCTTTGATTTTATCCATGCTTTCGTCCTTGTTTTCCAGAGGATCTACAAATTCGATGATAATGTTTGAGTTATAAGCCTGAAATTCTTCTAAAAGCTGTCTGGATTCCAGCTGTAATCGCTTGAATTCAGCAGGTAATTCTCCCTGCAGATAGACTTTTATAGATAAAGGCGCTTTTACTTCTTTAATGATTCTTAAAGTTGTAGGCGAAAGCGTATAGCGTTGATCCTGCGTTAAATCAAAACGATGGAAAAAATAATTGCTTATAATGTTCACGAGGAATACTGCTGCGACAGTAATCAATAATGATTTGGCGTTTTTTATATTGAATGCTTTCATTACGACTTGATAGATTTTAAATTATAAACAGTGAACGAAAGAAACAAAATGGCTATACTTGCAAAATAGATGACATCTCGAGTATCAATAACGCCTCGGCTCATGCTTTTATAATGATCCTGCATTCCGAAGTAAGCAATAATTGATGAAAAACTTGGCAGAATTGAAGCCAGTGCTTCAAACCCAAAATAGAATAAGAAACATACGAATACAGCAATAATAAAGGATATAATCTGATTCTCTGAAATCGAAGAAGTAAATATCCCAATTGCAGAATAAGCTGCAATTAAAAATAATAACCCAAAATAGGATCCAATTGTGCTTCCCATGTCAATATTTCCTTCTGGAGAACCCAGATTCCAGATTACCAATACGTAGATGAATGTTGGAATGATGGCAATTACAATTAATAGAAAAGCACCTAAGAATTTTCCGTTTACAATTTCCCAAAGTGTAATAGGTTTGGTAAGCAGTAATTCAAGTGTGCCTTGTTTTTTTTCATCAGAGAAACTTCGCATTGTTACCGCTGGAATTAAGAAAATTAAAATCCATGGTGCCAAAGTAAAAAAGGGAGTCAAATCGGCAAAACCAGTATTCAAAATATTATAATCACTTTCAAAGACCCAAAGAAATAAGCCGTTCCCAATTAAGAACAGCGCAATTACTAAATACCCGATTGGTGAACCAAAGAAGGATTTTATTTCGCGAAATACGATTGACTTCATTTTGTGTTAATTCGTTTATTGTTTAATCTTTTATTTGTCACAAAGAGGCGCAAATATACTAAGTTTTTTAATCTGAATTTGCAGTATGAAAGCTGAAATCTGCTAGTTGGTTACTGCAGACTTACTAATTTATCAACACTCCAGGCTTCAGGTTTTGCATTGAATAATTTCTTGGTGTATTCCCATACATTATAAAAAAGTTCAGAATTTCTATAGTTTTCTAAATCAGCTTCTGTTTCCCAATAACTATAGGTGAAGAATATGCTTTTGTTTTCTTTGTCCTGATACAATTCTAGAAAGCGGTTTCCAGGTGCATTTCGTATTTTGTCTTTCATTAATTCGAAGTTTTCCAAAAAAGCAGGAATATTTTCCTCGTGAAAACTCAGTTTTACAATTCGTACAAGCATATTTATATTCTATTTAGTGAAAAATAAAAAACAATTTCAAAATTCAATTTTCTCTTGTCAATATTCTTTTTTCTAAAATCTTAAATCGAAAATCGTTAATCCTCAATCTTAAATCAGTTTTTAAATGTTATAGAAACCAAATCCCTGTAATTTAGACCGAGTAATGTACTCGCAGATCCCACTGTTAACGGATTGCTCCTGAAAATTGCTATTTCCAAAAAGCCAGCCTCATTAAAAATAGCCATTTTTTCTCCTTCATAATATTTTACAGGATATTTATCAGAAGTGGCAATCGCCGAATAATAGGGTAGAATAGTTTTTATAACAGTTCTTTTAAAAGTAATTTCATAAGCTCTTCCTTTGGAATATTCTAAAAACTGTTTTTTTGAAATATTAGTAACTACATTCCCAAGATGGTCAATATATATAACATTCCCTTTTAATTCGGTAGCATCCTCAGATACTATCACCTGCAGATCGGTTACCTGTTTTAAACTATTGATTTCTTTGCCAATTACGCTTAGTGCACCGCCTTTTGCAATATGACAAGCGACTTTTACAAAAACATCAAGATCAGTGGCTTCACTGTGTAAACGATCATGAATCGTTATAGTGACAATTTTTTGCGGAATAATCTTTTGCGAAAGCATGCTCAATATGCCATTATCTGCTGCAATAAAGAAATGATCGTTCCACTGCATGACAATATGCTGATTTTCTTTGTTTGCTTCCAAATCGACTCCTATAATATGAACTGTTCCTTTAGGAAAGCTGTTGTATGAAGCCGAAACGATGTAACTGGCTTCGGCAGTGTTGAATGGATCAATGTAATGTGAAATGTCAACAATTACAGCGTCAGAATACTCAGATAATATTTTCCCTTTCAAAGCACCGACAAAGTGGTCTTTCAAGCCGTAATCGGTAGTAAGGGTAATTATTGACATAAAATTGTTTATAACTATTGAGTTTTGAAGCGGCCGAAACTTATTTTTTCTTAAATTTGAAAAATGCAAAGCTAAAGTATTTTATACTTTATTTAAACACAAATTCATTTGAATTAAAACAAATACCACAACCATGTCAAAGTCTATTTTTATTTTATTACTTTTAGTTAGTAGTGTGAATTTATTTAGTCAAGAAAATATTTCGAAAAATAAAATAACTAAGTCAGATATTTTAGATAAAAAGACTAAAATAAAAAAAGCAAAAATTGGAGTACTAAATGAAGCAGAGATTGATTTACTGCTTAACAACAATCTTTGTGAAATTTTGTCCATTAAACCTTCGGACTTACTGAATGAAGAAATGTTGAAAAAGTTAAGAGCTAACGTATAATTAAAAACTAGAATTTCCCAAATTCTAGAGAAGATGTTTTTTAGTGTTATTTACCGATTTAGAAATTAAAACTGTGATTTAATAATTGCAGCGTAAAGATTGATATTAGTTTAATCTCAATTAATTAACTTAAAAACTTCTTATTTTGAACGAAAGAATAATAGAGCTCATAGATATTGCTCCCAAAGATTTTTGGGGTACGCACGACTCGCATTTAGAGTCAATTAAAAAATATTATCCAAAACTAAAAATTGTAGCGAGAGGCACGACGCTAAAGGCATTTGGCGACAAAGATGTTTTAGATGAATTTGAAATGCGGTTCCAGCGTTTGATGTTGCACTTTACCAGATATAATACAATTGACGATAATGTAATCGAACGAGTGATTTCAAGTGACTCCAAAGAAGAATCCCGTATATTTGGTCATGACAAAATTTTAGTTCATGGTGTAGGCGGAAAAATTATCAAAGCCATGACTCCCAATCAGCAGTTGCTGGTTGACACTATGGAGAAAAATGATATGGTTTTTGCAGTTGGTCCTGCCGGTACTGGAAAAACATATACAGGAGTTGCGATGGCTGTAAAAGCATTAAAGGAAAAACAAGTCAAGCGTATTATCCTAACCAGACCTGCTGTCGAAGCTGGAGAAAATCTTGGTTTTCTTCCTGGTGATATGAAAGAAAAACTTGATCCATACATGCAGCCGTTATATGACGCATTACGCGATATGCTTCCTAATGAAAAACTCGAAGATTATATATTAAAGGGAATCATACAAATTGCGCCTTTGGCCTTCATGAGAGGAAGAACTTTAGATCATGCCTTTGTAATTTTGGATGAAGCGCAAAATACGACGCATTCCCAGATGAAAATGTTTTTGACGCGTATGGGTAAAAGTGCTAAGTTTATGATTACGGGCGATCCTGGCCAAGTTGATTTACCTCGACGAACTATTTCCGGTCTAAAGGAAGCTTTATTAGTTTTAAAAGATGTAGACGGCATTGGTATTATTTACCTTGATGATAAAGATATAGTACGTCATAGATTAGTCAAAAAAGTGATTGATGCATATAAGCAAATTGAGAACAATGATTATTAAGCTGAAAAGACTCAGTAATTTAATTATATAGATGTCATAATAATTATAAGAGAGAAACTCGATTGATGGGTTTCTCTCTTTTTTTGTTAGATATATTTAGTCTTTTATGGGTTTTGTAATTTAATTAAGTTTGATCTGAAAATTTAAGTTAACAGATGTATATAATTAAGTTAAATGCATTCCATAAGAATTACAACCTTTTGGCTATATTATTGAAAAGCAATAAATTTGCAATGATTAAAATGAAATTGAAATTTTAAAATGTCGAAACAAAAAATTAAAGTAGTAATCAGCGATTTAGACGGAACATTACTCAACTCAGATCATACTATATCAGATTATACCAAATCTGTTTTCCAAGAACTTCACAAACAGAATTATTTAATTATTGTTGCCACGGGACGTCATCACATGGATGCAATGGCAATTATTAATACTTTGGGTTTTCCTGTTTATTTAGTGACTTCAAATGGAGCCCGAATCCATTCGCCGCAAAAAGAACTTTTGTATTCTTTTGATATGAATGGAGATTCGGTTAAATCTGTTTTGGCACTCGATATTGATCCAGAAATTACAACTGTTTTATTTAAAGAAACGGTTTGGCAGACTTCAAAAAATAATAGTAAGCTCAACGCTTTTCAAAAAGATTTAGCTTATCCTCCTCAAGTAGTGAATTTTGCTGAACTGGAAGATTTCAATGCTATAAAAATATTTTTTACTCATGATAATCATCAAAAATTGGTGGATTTAAAAGAGAAAATTCTTGAAAGCCATTTAGATGTTTTCAGTCATGCTTTTAGTCTGCCTATTTGTTTAGAATTTATGGATAAGTCTGTGGATAAATCTGTGGCAATTTCTAAAATATTAGAAAAAGAAGGTTTTTCATTTGAGGAAGCAATCACATTTGGCGATGGTTTCAATGATGAAAAAATGCTGACTTCTGCAGGAATTGGATTGATTATGGGGAATGCGCCCGAAAATTTAAAAGAAAAATTGCATCATTTACAAGTTATTTCAACAAACAACGAAGATGGGGTAGCAAGTTATCTGTCTTTAAATTTAGAAAATATCGGGAAAAAACATAAGAAAACAAAGGCTTAAGGAAATTGTAATAATAGGCAGAAATAAAGTTTTGAACTGGAAACAGAACTTTTGGTTTTCCTTGCGTTCTCTATTAATTAGTTTTAAATTTGCCTAGATATAAATAATAACACAACACACTACTAATGAGCAATACAATTACCACTACCGATTTTAATTTTCCTAACCAGAAGTCTGTTTATCGAGGAAAAGTAAGAGAAGTTTACAATATAAATGATGATTTACTTGTAATGATTGCTACTGACAGGCTTTCGGCATTTGATGTAGTTTTGCCAAAAGGTATTCCGTATAAAGGTCAGATTCTAAATCAGATTGCTACAAAGTTCATGGAATTAACTCAGGATATTGTACCAAATTGGTTAATTGCTACTCCAGACCCGAGTGTTGCTGTTGGGCATTTGTGTGAGCCTTTTAAAGTTGAAATGGTAATTCGCGGTTATGTTTCAGGACATGCTGCACGTGAATATGCTCTTGGTAAAAGACAGATTTGTGGCGTAACCATGGCTGAAGGTTTAAAAGAAAATGATAAATTTCCAGAACCGATTATTACGCCAACTACCAAAGCAGATAACGGTTCTCATGATGAAGATATTTCTCGTGAAGACATTTTAGCTAAAGGTATCGTTACTGAAGAAGATTATTTAGTTTTAGAGAAATATACACGTGCCTTGTTTCAAAGAGGAACTGAAATCGCAGCTAGCCGTGGCTTGATTTTGGTAGATACCAAATATGAATTTGGAAAAACCAAAGACGGTGTAATTGTTTTGATTGATGAAATTCACACTCCTGATTCTTCCCGTTATTTTTATTCAGAAGGATATCAGGAAAGACAAGATAAAGGTGAAGAACAAAAACAATTGTCAAAAGAATTTGTTAGACGCTGGTTAATTCAAAATGGTTTTCAAGGCTTGGAAGGACAGCAGATTCCTGATATGACTGACGAGTATATTGAAACAGTTTCGGAAAGATATATAGAATTATACGAAAACATTATTGGTGAAAAGTTTGTAAAAGCTGATATTGACAATATAGTTGAACGTATTGACAAAAACGTATTAGCTTACCTTGATTCTAAAGTTTAATTTTCGCGGTTTAAACTAATTTTTTAAACCATGAATTTTATACCAAATATAAAAAATGCCTTACTATTTATAATTTTAATAGCAGGGCATTTTCTTTTTGCACAGGTTGACAAAAATACAACAAGTGAAACGATAAATTTATATAATAATTTAAAGGAAATATCAAAAAAGAATATTCTTTTTGGACATCAGCATGCTCTTGAATATGGTCATGGCTGGTCAAATGAAACTGATAGATCAGATGTAAAGTCTGTTACGGGTTCACATCCGGCCGTAATTGGAATCGATTTTAGCGGTTTTTCCGGTCAGTCAAAGGATGAAATTGAAAAAACAAAAGAAGTTCTAAGAAAGAATGTTGTTGCTACTTATGAGCGAGGCGGGATTACAACTGTTTCCTGGCATTTTATAAATCCAGCATCTGGAGGAGGTTTTTATTGGAAAGACTCAATTTCTGTACCAGCAATGTCTTTGATAAAAGCAGGTGGTTCTCATCATGAACAATACAAAGAAATTTTAAAAACAATTGCTGATTTCGCTCATTCTGTAAAAGGAAAGAACGGAACTTTAGCGCCAATGATTTTCAGGCCTTATCATGAGTTTGATGGTGATTGGTTTTGGTGGGGAAAAAAATATACTTCTCGTGAAGATTTTATTGCTGTTTGGCAGTTTACAGTATCTTATTTGAAAGATACATTAGGTGTTCACAATTTTATATACGCTTTTTCACCAGACAATAGATTTAATTCCGAAACTGAGTATTTAGAGCGGTATCCCGGTGATGATTTTGTAGATCTTTTTGGTATGGACGATTATGGAGATTTTGGTCGAGATGGGAAGTATGATCTTAAAGCTGGGGTTAAAAAGCTCAAAATAATCTCTGACACAGCTATAAAAAAAGACAAATTAGCTGCTTTTACAGAAACAGGTTTGGAATCGATTACAAATAAAACTTGGTGGACAGAAACACTGCTGAAAACTTTAAAGAGCGAAAATTTGAAATTGGCTTATGTTCTGGTTTGGAGAAACGATGCTTCAAGTCCGACACATTATTATGCTCCATTTCCAGAACAAATAAGTGTTCCGGATTTTATGAAATTTTACAATAATTCATTTACTTTATTTGAAAATAATTTAGAAAATATTTATACTAAAAAATTTAAAATTAAATAGTGTACTGATTCTGAAATACAAAAAAGTGCAATTGAGTTTTCTTGATATATTTTCTACCATAAAAAAAAAACTCTTCTGAGGGGAAGAGTTTTTTATAAAATTATTTTTTGATTATATCTTCAAGAACAGCTTTGTTTTCATAATTAATTATCTTAATTGTGATTTGCTGATTTTTTTTTGTTTTGCCATCAATTATATAAAGTTTTCCTTTTTTATAAGGAACGTTGCTTTGATCGAAATCAACGTCTCCAAGTTTTAAAGTAGTTTTAATATCTGTAGTATCTATCCATTTTTCTGATAAAATAGCGGATGCTTTGTCTGAATAGAAAAAGGGCTTGGTGCTTAAATCGTTCAAAACTCTGGCATTTGGAAAATAATTACAGCGGGTATCTTTTCCGCTAAAAAAAGCAGCAACAATAAATCCTCCCATTATTAAACCTATTAAATAGTAAGCAAAACGTTGTACAAAACTCATATTTTAATTTTTCGGCAAAGGTATGGGAAAGTTTAGTTAAAAAACAATTAAATTAATATCGTTATCAGGTAAGTCAAACCAATCGCCAATTGCCTTGTTGGTTAGAATTCCATGATATAGATACACACCGTTTTTTAATCCTGAATTGCAGCGTATGGCACTTTCGATACCGCCGTCTTCTGCAATTTGTAATAAGTATGGTGTAATGATATTACTTATAGAAAGTGACGCAGTTTTTGAATATCTCGAAGGAATATTCGGTACACAATAGTGCAAAACATTACTCTTAAGAAAGGTTGGTTTTTCGTGAGTAGTGACCTCTGAAGTTTCAAAACAGCCTCCTGTATCGATACTGATATCAACAATTACTGCTCCTTTTTTCATATGTTCGACCATCGTTTCGCTCACTACAACAGGACATCGCTCTTTTCCTCTCATAGCACCAATGGCAACATCGCAGCGTCTAAGTGCTTTCAGTAAAGATTTTTGTTGAATAGTTGAAGTAAAAATACGCTGGCTCAGATTGTTCTGCAGTCTGCGAAGCTTCGTTATTGAATTATCAAAAACTTTGACACTTGCCCCAAGACCAATAGCAGTTTTTGCAGCAAATTCGCCTGCAGTTCCTGCTCCAAGAATAACTACTTCAGTAGGAGCAACTCCAGTAATATTTCCAAAAAGAAGTCCTTTTCCAAATTCGTTTGTAATCATTAATTCGGCAGCAATCAATATAGAAGCAGTTCCAGCAATTTCGCTTAATGAGCGTACAGCAGGGTAGGAGCCGTCTTCATCTTTTAAATATTCAAAAGCTAATGAAGTTATTTTTTTTCGGGACAAAGCTTCAAAATAGGCTTTTTTTCTTGTTTTTAACTGAATAGCTGAAATAAGGATGGTTTTTGAATTCATCATTTCAATTTCGGCAATGGTAGGCGGTTCTACTTTTAAAATCATTGGACAGCCAAAGACTTTTTTGGTGTCCTGGCTAATTTCGGCACCAGCATCAGAATATTCTTTGTCACTGTAACTGGAACTCATTCCGGCTCCAGCCTCAATCATTACCCGATGTCCTTGATAGGTAAGGGAATTCACGGCATCTGGAGTAAGGCAAATGCGTCTTTCCTGGTAACTATTCTCTTTTGGAATCCCTATAAAAAGTTGGCTTTTATGTCTGGCTATTTCTAGTTTTTCTTCTTGAGGCAGTAATTGTTCTTTTGTAAATGGGCTTAAAGACATTGATGTAATGGAATTAGTGGTACAATTTACAAAAAAGATTCAAAGTATACTGTTTTAAAATGTCTAATTACAAATACAAAAGGGATTAAATTTAGCATAAATTTCTTTCCATTTTGATATCGGCTCTTTCGTAAATACCTTCTTCGACTGGAATTTCTTTGAAGCCAAAGCTTTCGTATAAATGTATTGCGGGCAGTAATTTTCGATTGGAATACAGAATTAGTTTTTGAATTCCTTTAGCTTTAGCCTTATTCAGACAATGTTCTAATAGTTTTTTACCAATTCCTAATCCTTGATTTCCATCAGAAACTGCCATTTTCGATAATTCAAAAGTCGCATTGTCAATTTTTAATAAAGAAACTGTGCCTACAATTTTGTTATCGTATTGCGCATAAAAAATCATTCCTCCTTTGTCTATTATTTCAGCCTGAGGATTAGATAATGTCTTTTCATCTTTGGGTTCAACCCTGAAATACTTTTGAAGCCATTCAAAATTTAAGGTTTTAATGTGCTCCTTTAATTCGGCTGAAAAAGGAATAATTTCGACTTTATTGGCATCTGAAACCATAATTTCAATCTATTTTAACTCTAATAATCGTTCGCCAGTAGGTAATAATTCAATATTTATTACAGTATGTTCCAGCGGAATCAAATTTGCAATTTTTTCTGACCATTCGATAAAACACCAATTGCCAGAATACAAATAATCATCCACGCCCATATCCAAGGCTTCAGTTTCCTTATTTAACCGATAAAAATCAAAGTGATAAACGGTTTGATTGTTTGTAGTTTGATATTCATTTACCAGCGAAAAAGTGGGACTGCTGGTTGCGTCATTTACGCCCAATGTTTTACAAAGCTGTTTGATTAATGTCGTTTTACCAACGCCCATATCCCCATTGAAAAGGATTACTTTATTTGGGTTTTGATCTAAAATTTGTTGAGCAACTTCTGCAAGTTGGTCTATGGAAAATGTAATTGTCATTTTTTTATTCAGTTATGTGTTTCAATTTTAAGTTACTGTGCTATGTGGGTATTTATTTTTTTAGCCAGTTCACTAAATTATTTATGAAAGCATCTTGTTGGTCTACAAATAAATAATGCGAACAATTATCTATCAAGGAAAAATTGGGTTCACCAACAATTTCTTTAATTTCATTTATTTGTGATTCTCCAAAAATCCTATCTTGTTTTCCATAAACTGCATATATTTTGATTTGGTTTTTTATCTTTTTTAAGTTGTATTTAGTTTCAATATTTTTTAAAGATTCATTTTTATAAAACATAATTGGCGCATTTTGATTTCTAATATTATTTTCGAAAATATTATTTTTATAATCTTCTCTTAATTTTTCAGATATTTTTGTTGGCTTTGGCATCTTAAAAAAATTATTTTCACTTGCCAGCTCAAAACATTTTGCTCTATATTCTGCCGAATTATTGTCAAGTTTTTTTACTTCATTAATTTGATTCAGCTTTAAGGTGTCATTATTATTTATGTAAATTTCATTTACAGATTTTAATATGTTATTATATGTTTCCTGTTGTGAAAACAAAGCACCAGCAAGAATTAATGATTCAACTTTTTGAGGATATTTTTCTGAAAAAAGGGTTGCTACTAATCCTCCAAAACTGTGCCCGATAATATTTGCTTTTTCAATATTGTATTTTTTGTAAATATCATTTAAATCTTTAAAATATTCCTGATAAGTAAATGTTGCCAAAGAATCAATTGATCTTCCTTCTCCTCGTCTGTCATAAATGATTACATAAAATCCTTTTTCAGCAAGTTTTTCAGCAGTTGTGTATTCAAAAAGTGTTGAATTTCCACTAGGTCCGCCGTGAATAAATATGATGGCTTTATTTTTTAAGTTTCCAAATGCTTTCGAATAGATATTTTGCCCTCTTGAATAAAATGTTGTTAAAAGTAAAAATAGCAATAATATTTGTTTCATTTTTTTGGCTTGTATTTCTATTCTGCTTGGGGAAAATGATCCATAACGAACAAATATAATAAATCAGTTTCTAAATTTCTTCTTCAGTATAAAAACTGCCAACTAAAATCTGAAAACTGACCACTTTTTTTACTTCGGATTAAAAACCAGAAAAGGAATAATCATTTCTTCCAATGAAATACCACCGTGCTGATAGGTGTTTTTGTAATAACTCACATAATGATTGTAGTTGTTTACATAGGCCAAAAACAAATCATTTTTTGCAAAAATATAAGAACTGCTCATATTTATTGCAGGCAGACCGATAAGTTTTGGCTCTTTTACAGCATAAACGTCCTTTTGTTCATACGTTAAACTGCGTCCTGTTTTGTAACGTAAATTCAAACTGGTGTTTTTGTCACCCACAACTTTTGATGGGTTTTTGACAT
Organism: Flavobacterium aquicola; assembly: GCF_003385115.1. Lineage (GTDB taxonomy): Bacteria > Bacteroidota > Bacteroidia > Flavobacteriales > Flavobacteriaceae > Flavobacterium > Flavobacterium aquicola. The sequence continues at coordinate 43,145 of NZ_QUNI01000011.1, read as the reverse complement.
TAATCGTGCCGTGATCTGTGGTTAAAATTAATTTGAATCCCAATTTTTGTGCCTGCTGAATAATTTCCAATAAAGGTGAGTTTTTAAACCAGCTCAATGTCAGGGAACGATATGCTTTGTCATCTGAAGCTAGTTCTTTTACAACATCCATTTCGGTTTTGGCGTGCGAAAGCATATCAACAAAATTATAAACTACAGTTACAAGGTCGTTGTCTTTTAAAGATTTAAAACTTTCAGCGAGTTTTTTCCCTCCCGCTAAATTGGTTATTTTGAAATAATCTTCTTTTATATCTAGTCTTAAACGTTTGATTTGCGCCGTAAGAAATTCAGCTTCGTACAGGTTTTTTCCGCCTTCTTCTGGGTCGTTTTTCCAGTATTGAGGAAATTGTTTTTCCATATCAAGTGGCATTAATCCAGAAAAAATGGCATTTCGTGCGTACTGAGTAGCGGTAGGAAGTATAGAGAAATATGGAACTTCTTTTTCGAGTTTGTAATAATTTCCAACGACATTTTCGAATGCTTTCCATTGGTCGTAACGCAGATTGTCAATTACAACAAAAAGCACTGGTTTGTCTTTCTTCTGAATTTCCGGTACAACCAATTCTTTGAAAAGATTGTGCGATTGAATCGGTTTGTCTGCTTTTGGTGCAAACCAATCTTCATAATTGCGTTCAATGTATTTTCCAAATTGAGAATTCGCTTCGACTTTTTGAGATTCCAGAATTTCAATCATTCCCTGGTCATCAATATTTTCAAGTTCCAGTTCCCAGAATATTAGCTTTTTATATAGTTCTACCCAATCTTCATAAGAGTTGACCATTGCCATTTCCATGGTGATTTTTCGGAACTCTTTTTGGTAATCCAAAGTCGTTTTCTGAGAAATCAATCGGGAATTGTCTAAGTTTTTCTTTAAACTCAATAAAATCTGATTTGGATTTACTGGTTTGATTAGGTAATCAGCAATTTTGGAACCAATGGCTTCTTCCATAATATACTCTTCCTCACTTTTGGTAATCATAATCATCGGGATGGAAGATTTTTTTTCTTTCATTTCAGACAATGTTTCCAAACCGCTCATTCCAGGCATATTTTCATCAAGAAAAACAATGTCAAAATTATTTTCGTCAAAAATATCTATAGCATCGCGCCCGTTATTGCAGGTGGTAACGCTATAATTTTTTTTCTCAAGAAATAAAATATGTGGTTTTAACAAATCGATTTCATCATCAACCCAAAGTATTTTTATCGTATCCATTTTAATTTATTTTTAGTGCAATTTAGTTGTATAGAACTTAAATAATATTAAAAATAGTATAAAGTTGATTAAAAATAAAATGATACTAATAGATTTAATGCGGTTCATGGTTTAAATAGTATTTTTGCCTGCAAAAAAAATTAACTATGTTATTTCTTATTCTGTCTATTATCTGCAGTGTAACCGTTGGTGTGATTTTCAAAATTTCACGCCGTTATAAAGTTTCTGCCACACATATTGTTGCTTTTAATTATGTGTTTGCCTTATTGCTATGTTATGTGGTTTTTAGTCCTGATTTATCGGTTTTAGACGTTTCTTCACCTTGGGAAATTTTAATTCCTTTGGGGGTTTTATTGCCTGTAGTTTTTCTTTTTCTGGCAGCTTCCATAAAACACATGGGCATTGTAAAAACAGATGCAGCACAGCGATTGTCGCTGATTATTTCTATTCTGGGAGCTTGGCTGTTTTTTGGGGAGCAATTCAGTGGACTGAAGTTGACTGCTCTTTTGTTTGCTTTTCCGGCAATCATCCTTATTTTGAATAAACCCACCAAAATCAATGGGAACAAATGGATTTACCCAACGCTTGTATTGGTTGGTTTTGGTGTGATTGACCTTCTTTTTAAGCAAATTGCAATGACTTCTGTACTGCCTTTTACGACTTCGTTATTTGTTCTTTTTTCGATAGCACTCATAATAATGATACTTTTCAATGGCTATGAAGTATTTTTTCAAAAAGTAAAAATAGATTTCAAAAGTTTCATTTTTGGAGGCTTGGTTGGGATTTTTAATTTTGGGAACATACTTTTTTATCTTAAAGCGCATCAGGCTTTTGCAAAAAATCCTTCGACCGTTTTTGCAGGAATGAATATGGGAGTTATCATTATTGGAACTCTTGTTGGAGTCTTTGTTTTTAAAGAAAAAATAACTAAAATGAATATTGCAGGTCTGTTTTTGGCATTAATCGCAATTGTTTTTATTGTGGTTTCTCAGTTGAATTGAGGTGATATTTCAAATTTAGCTAATGTGCTTTTAGAGTATTTATTCTTTGGTTTCAAAAAAGTTGCGACAAATTGCATAAATTAATTTCTGCAATTTGTCGCAAATAAAAGCTTAATAATCCATTATAGGACGATTCATATGTGGGTTTAGAATTTTCCGTTGTTGTTTTTCCAGTTTTCTTTTGGCGTGATTGGTTCAATTACATCCCAATGCTCAGCAATTTTACCATTCTCTACACGGAATAAATCATAAAATGAATTATGGTTTTTGCCAAAATGCCCTTCACTCACAACTAAAACAAAATTTCCTTCGCCTAGTACTCTATGAATTTTGTCGTATTTCAAAAATATGCCTTGTTTGGCCAATTCACCTAATGTTGCTCCAAGACCTGAAAGTTGGTCTGGAATGTTTGGATTGTGTTGAATATAATTGTCACCATTAAAGTAACCTGCCAGTTTTTCCATTTTACCGTTTACTAAAATATCGTCCACAAAATTTCTTACCAGAGCTTTGTTTGCTTCAGTTTTATCAAGGTCTTTAATTTCAGTTGCTCCATCAATCATTGAGTGACCGCTTGGGTTGGGCTTTGCTGTTTCCTGTAAATTGTCCCAATGTTCAACAATTTTTCCATCTTCAAAGCGGAAAATATCAAATCCGATTTTTGGTCCAAAAAAATTATAATCTGTATGTGTGAAAACAAAATCTCCGTCTTGAAAAGAACGAACTGTATTCACTTTTGCAGAATTTGGAGGTAGTGATTGTAACAAGGCACCAAAACCAGCAAGCCCGTCGGCAACTCCTAAATTGTGCTGTATATATTTATTTGGATTAATGTATCCAACAGGTTCAGAAGCTCCTGTTTCAATTGCTTTCAATAGACTTACTACTTTTTGTTTGTTTTCCATTTTTTCTGTTTTTTTAGTTTTTGAAATTGCTTTACTCTGTGAATATGCAGTAGATAATCCAAATCCTAGAATTATCGTTGCACTTAGAATTATTTTGTTCATTTTGCTATGTTTTAATTACTATGCAAAGTTGCAATGAACCCTAAAAAATGAAAAGGTAGGAATATGCCTTTGAATGATACTTTTACGCCAATGAATGTTTTTCTCTAAACTCAATTGGTGTTGTGGAGGAATGCTTTTTGAAATATTTGATAAAATTAGTAGGTTCTTCAAATCCTAATTTGAAGCTGATTTCTTTTACGCTTTCATTTGTGTGTGCTAATATTCTTTTTGCTTCTAATAGTATTCTGTTGTCAATTATTTCTTTGGGAGTTTTGCCTAAGACCTTTGTGGTGGCTTGGTTTAAACGTTTTTCTGTAATGATAATTTGTTTAGCATAATAATTTACTTGCTTTTGGTTTTTGTAGCTTTTCTCTAAAAGATCTTTAAACAATATTACATAATCAAGGTCTGAACTTTTCTTAATTTTGGTAAAATCTTGCTTTCTCCTTTCTCTTTCCGAATATAAAAGGAAATTGTGTAATAGGTTTTGTAAAATATCCGATTTGGAATCATCCTTTGAGTTTTGGAGCTCATCTGTCATTAATTGCAACAAATTTGTAAATAATTTCGATTCCTGTATCTGAATTTGAGAAACTGAAAATAAATCATTGAATAAAATAGTACTTCTTAAAAACTTGGTGTCGGTTTCAGTCTTACAGAAAAAACTATCTGTAAATAAAATTGCTTTTCCGCCAAATTTGGTTTTATTGTCAAAACGCTGGACAGTATCCTTATTTAGAAAAAGGATTGTGTTTGGTTTAATGTTAATTGGATTAAAGTCAACTAAGTGTGCTGGGGTACCATTTTGAAACCAAATAATGTGATAAAAACCTGTTCGATGGATTGTGGTTAAAGTATCTTTAAATTCTTTGTAAAGTGTTGCAATATCTACAATTTCAAATTCTTGAGGAAGTCCTGCCTTAAAATCATAATTAATAATATCTGTTGTCATTTTATAAGTTTCTTTACAATTTCTAACGGCAGTATGTGAAAAAGAACTCCGTTTGTTTTATCAAATATAACAAAAAGGTTGTGTCAAACTGAAATTTTCGTGTTTTAGAAAATCTACTAAAAGTGGAATTTTTCTATCAGTTATTCTTTGATTTTAATTATTTCTTCTCTGTATAAATCCAACGCTTTTTGTAAAATGCTTTTAATTGTCTTTATGGGTAAATCCTTGTTTGGATTAACCCTGAGAATCTTCATTCGGGAACGATCGCCTTCTTCCAGTTCGGGATGGTCAAGATATTTGCCTTCTACCATAAGAATATAAGGTTTGTGCGTTTTTTTATCTATCCATAAATAACAAAACATTTTCTTTTTATAGCAAAAGCAGGGTATTCCCCACTTTTGCGTTTCAGTAATATTTGTGTCTTGATCAATGATAATACTTCGCAATGCAAGCAGGCAACTCTTGTTTGGTTCTTCCTTTTTCAGATAGAAATTATGAAGTTCTTCTAACATTCGTTTTCTATTTTATGGCAATTAAAAAGTCAATCTCTGCATCTGTAGGATTTTGGGATTTTTCTCCAAAAACTTCAAAGTCTGTGGTGAATGTTCGGGCTAAATCCATTTCCCAAATTTCAGTCCATTTGTTTATTATCAGTCCTTTCATTAAATCTCCTTTGGCAGATAATTTCATGTAATTTCCGCCATCAAATGATTTGCCTATCATTCCGTTAGGAATTTCATTCAGGTTTTCTACTCTGCAGCCCAAAATTACTGTATATGGCTTTGTATGGTCGCTTTCATAATCGGTGTATATCGAGTACACTGTATTATCAATTTTATTGGGAATGGTTTCCAAAATTTGTTCATTCATAAACCTGCTCCACAAATCTACAATTTCTTTTGCAGCCTGTCCGTTTTCGTTAGTGGTTCTTACCGAAATTCCGATTACCTTAAAAGGTTCAATTTTTACTTTTTCCATTTTGATTTTTTGTTATTAAACTACAAAACTAAAATGAGTTGTGACAACAGTGTGTCAGTAGCTTTAAAAATATTTTCAAATATAGAAAAATAGCAATAAACCTTTCAACAGTAAAAACGGTGGAATTGAAATTGTAATTTTTTTCATTCCGCATTTTTATTATATATTTGACGAATGTTATCACGCTTATTTGCGTCAGATTGCAAAGGATAACAGTCTAATAAAATAAATATTAACTGAATATGAAATTACTAGAAGGAAAAGTAGCCATTATTACTGGCGCAAGTCGTGGAATTGGAAAAGGAATTGCTGAAGTTTTTGCTAAAAATGGTGCCAATGTTGCCTTTACTTATAGCTCATCTGCAGAATCTGCACAGGCATTAGAAAATGAATTGAATGCTTTGGGAATTAAAGCAAAAGGATACAAATCCAATGCAGCAGATTTTAATGAAGCACAAACTTTTGTAGATGCTGTTTTGGCTGAATTTGGTACTGTAGATATCTTGATAAACAATGCAGGAATTACGAAAGATAATTTATTAATGCGTATGTCAGAAGCTGATTTTGACCAAGTTATCGATGTTAACTTGAAGTCGGTTTTTAATATGACTAAAGCGATTCAGAAAACATTTTTGAAACAGCGTGCAGGTTCTATTATCAATATTAGTTCTGTAGTTGGTGTTTCTGGAAATGCAGGTCAAACGAATTATGCAGCTTCTAAAGCTGGTGCAATTGGTTTTACTAAATCGGTAGCTTTGGAGTTAGGTTCACGTAATATTCGTTGCAACGCAATTGCTCCTGGTTTTATTGAAACTGAAATGACTGCAAAATTAAGTGAAGATGTTGTAAAAGGATGGAGAGAAGGTATTCCATTGAAACGTGGTGGTTCTACTGAAGATGTTGCCAATGCCTGTTTGTTTTTAGCCTCTGACTTGAGTGCTTATATCACAGGACAAGTTCTTAATGTTTGTGGAGGAATGCTTACTTAAAATAATTATGAATTATAAATTATAAATGATGAATGAGAAAAATTTCAAAATTTATCATTTAAAATAAAAAAGAATGACAGCAAGCACGATTCTATTACTTCTACTTTCTTTATTAATAGCGGGTGGTTTGTCGTTTTTTCAATATTTATACAAGGTCAAAAGCAAATCGAAAGTCGGTTTGTTTTTGGCTTTTTTGCGTTTTTTAAGTATTTTTTTAATTCTGCTGCTTCTGATTAATCCAATTATCACAACAAGTAAACTGGAGATTATAAAAACACCGCTGCCTATTGTGGTTGATAATTCAAGCTCTATTTCTTTTTTAAAGGCTAAAGAAAAAGCGTTAGAACTTACTCAAAAACTAACTTCAAACAGTGCTATTCTAGACAAGTTTGAAGTGCAGTCTTATCTTTTTGACAGTGATTTTAGGCAATCAGACAGTCTTAGTTTCAATGGAACTCAAACTAATTTGGATTTGGTTGCCAAAAACTTAAAAAGCATCTATAAAAATGCATTTTATCCAACTGTAATTATAACCGATGGGAATCAGACTTCGGGAAATGATTATGTTTACAGCTTTAGTGAAAACAATAAAGTGTATCCTGTAGTTTTGGGAGATACTGCCAAAGTTTTAGATTTAAAAATCAATCAGCTGAATGTAAACAGATACGCATTTCTAAAGAATAAATTTCCTGCAGAAGTGTTTCTACAGTATTCAGGAGATAAAAACATTACGGCTAATTTCAGTATTACTCAAGGGAATGAAGTTTTGAGCAAACAAAGTGTTTCCTTCTCATCATCCAAAAGAACGGCAACGGTTAATGTGCTTTTGCCTGCGAATAAAGTTGGGTTACAAGTTTTCAAGGCTAAAATTGAATCTAATATAAGCGAAAAAAACACCTTTAATAATAGTAAGAATTTTGCTATTGAAGTGATTGACCAAAAAACAGCTGTTGCCATTATTTCGGCTATAGATCATCCCGATATTGCAGCTTTAAAAAGAGCGGTTGAATCAAACCTGCAGCATAAGGTAATATTAATTAATCCTAGCGAAGTGAAATCACTGCAGGATTATAATGTCCTGATTTTATATCAGCCGACTGCTGCTTTTAAATCAGTGTTTGAGGCGAATAAAAAAGCAAATCTGAATACATTCATTATAACTGGAACTGCCACCGATTTTTCATTTTTGAATCAGGAACAAAATAATTTTGTTTTTAAAATGAGCGGTCAGGAGGAAGATTATTTGGCTCGTTTTGATTCGCAGTTCAATCTTTTTGCAGTTGATAATTTAGGATTTGAAAATTTCCCGCCACTGCAGAATAAGTATGGTCCAATTACTGTAAATGGCGAAGTCAATGTGTTACTTTCTGCAAAAATCATAAATATTGACACTAACGCACCTTTATTATCTTTTGCAGAAAATCAAGGAAAAAGAACTGCTTTCTTATTTGGAGAAAACAGCTGGAAATGGCGTCTGCAAAGCCATGTAGATAATCAGTCTTTTAGTAAATATGATATTTTTATCAATAAGATTATCCAATATTTAGCTTCAAATAATGCTAAGAAATCATTAGTTGTTAGTCACGAAAGCTTTTACAATACTGGCGAGGCAATCGAAATTACTGCTCAATATTTCAATAAAAATTATGATTTTGATGAAAAAGCACGTTTGACAATTGCCGTAACCAATACCAAAACGAAACAGACCAAAAACTATGATCTTTTAAAAGGAAACAGCAGTTATAAAGTAAATTTGGACGGACTTACGGCTGGCAGTTATAATTTTTCGGTAAAAGAATTGAATTCTAATAACACTTATTCCAGTCATTTTGAGATTTTGGATTTTGATATTGAAAAGCAGTTTGTAAATCCAGATCTTCAAAAGCTTAAACAGTTAGCAAATCAAACCAAAGGGACAGTTTTTTATCCAAATCAAATCGATACGCTGATAAAAACACTTTTGGAAAGCGAGGAATATAAAGCTGTTCAGAAAGATGTTGTAACCAAATCGCCTTTGATTGACTGGAAATGGCTGTTAGTTTTAATTGCTCTTTTGCTTTCTACAGAATGGTTTGTAAGGAAGTATAATGGGATGTTGTAATGATTGTTAATTGTGGATTTTTAGTTTCGTTTTGACTAATATTTCACTGCAAATAGTACAGAATGGATTTTAGACTAAAAGTATTTTTTACTGTTGCAACCCGCTTGAGTTTTACCAAAGCGGCGTCGGAACTATTCATTACGCAGCCCGCCATTTCTAAGCACATTCAGGAATTAGAAGAAGAATACAAAACCAAGCTTTTTGAAAGAAACGGTTCGAAGATTGCATTGACAAATGCAGGTGATACTTTATTGAAGCACACTAAAAATATCTTTGAAATTTACAGGGAAATCGATTTTGATTTAAGTACTTTTAGTAATGAGCGCAAAGGTTTGCTGCGTTTAGGTGCAAGCACAACGATTGCGCAATACATTATTTCACCGCTTTTGGCGCGTTTTCATCAAAAGCTTGAAGCTGTGAAAGTCAATTTGCTTAACGGAAATACAGAACAGATTGAAAATGCTTTACTGAACAAAGAAATTGAAATCGGAATTGTAGAAGGTCAGTCCAAGAATCCGTCCATAAAATACACGCAGTTCATTAGGGATGAGCTGGTTTTGGTTTGCAATTCCAGTAATCCGCTGGTTAAGAGAAAAGAAATTGCTCCATTGGACCTTAAATCACTCCGTTTTCTTGTACGTGAGCAAGGTTCTGGAACACTTGAAGTTATTGAATATGCCTTAAAACCTTTCAATATCAAAATTGATCAGTTGCAGATTGAAATGCAGTTAGGCAGCACCGAAAGCATAAAATCATATTTGCTGAATTCAGATTGTGTTGCTTTTATGTCAATACATGCAGTGTCTAAAGAATTGAAAAATAAAGAGCTACAGATAATTGATATCGATAATCTTACTATTGAACGTTATTTTTACATCATTACACTACAAGGAAAATCAGATCCTCTTTCTGAATTATTCATAAAAAATATTTCGAGTTATTATAACCTAAAGTTATAGTGGATTATTTTTAACGATTGGTGTTCTATTCGTTTTATGGTGACATTTGTAATATCAAAATGCTCCACAAAATGAAAACTGAAAGCATTAATGCTCCAATTTTACTAAGAATCAATACAACAGCACAGCAGCTAATTTTTGTTTTGCTGTTACTTCTTTGCTTGTTTCCAATTATTTCTCCTCCGATAGCTTTATTATTAGGCTTAATAGTTGCTAATCTTTCGGGGCATCCTTTTTTACATTTAAATCATAAGGTAACAACTGTGTTATTACAGGTTTCGGTAGTGGGGCTAGGGTTTGGCATGAATGTTCACAGCGCAGTTGCAGCAGGAAGGGAAGGTTTTCTTTTTACAATTGGCTCTATTACAGTAACTATAATTTTAGGAACTTTATTGGGAAAATGGTTTAGAATTGAGAAAAAAACTTCTCATCTTATTTCCTGTGGAACAGCTATTTGTGGCGGAAGCGCCATTGCTGCAATCGCTCCAGTAATAAAATCAGATGAAAAGCAGACATCTGTTGCTCTGGGAGTGATTTTTATACTGAACTCTATTGCGTTATTTGCATTTCCAGTAATCGGGCATTGGCTGCATATGTCACAGAATGATTTTGGCTTGTGGTGTGCCATTGCGATTCATGACACTAGTTCTGTAGTTGGTGCTGCAAATAAATATGGAGCGGAAGCTTTGCAGGTAGCCACTACGATAAAACTGGCCAGAGCTTTGTGGATTATTCCTGTTGCTTTGATCACTGCTGTTGTTTTTAAAAATAAAGCCAGTAAAGTGAAAATCCCTTACTTTATTGGATTATTTATTCTGGCAATGGTTTGTAATACTTATTTTTCTCCTATTGCCAGTTTTGCTCCGCATTTAGTTTCTGTTGCCAAAACTGGTCTTGTTGTTACTTTGTTTTTAATTGGAGCGGGATTAAATCGTTCTGTTTTAAAATCGGTGGGATTGCTGCCTTTACTGCAGGGTACGCTGCTTTGGGTAAGTATTGCAGGATTGGGATTAGCATCTATTATTTTTCTTAAATAGATGATATTATTTAATATTTGAAAACTTTACTATTGGTTTGCCAATAAGATTGTAACGCTTTCCATTAAAAGTAAAACGTCTTTCAATTTCAAAATCAAATTGTTTTTTTGTCTTAGTCATTGGAGCTATTTCTTCAGGATAATTAACTTTAAATTCATCATTATGTTGAGTGGTTTTATTGAAATTGCCATTAGTCTTGATGATAATATCTCTGAAATATTTTTTATTTGTGTTTTTAGAAACTGTATATGTGCTGGACCATGCCGAACTTCCAGAATTTGTTAGCAGATAATTTGGAACTTCCATGATAGACTGATATTTCCCGTCAAGTCCAACAATAAGATACAAATAACCATCATAAGGACCGCCAGCCCCTCCATTTGCATGCACTATTGTGAGAGCATATTGGTCTTCACCAATTTGTAAAAGCTTTGGTTTTGGACATTGAGAGAAAGCTCCAAAAGCAGCTACTGCAGGTTGAAAAGACTTCATCTGCCATGAATTGCCGCTTTTAGCAAATTTTGCCAAACCTAATAATCCACCCGTAAAACGGCTGGTCTGTAAACCATCTTCATCATAAAAAGAATGGTTAAATGCAAAAATCTTAAATTGGTTTCCTTTAGAATCCGAATAATCAATATTAGCAAGAAGTCTTGTTGCTACTCCTTCTTTATATGGGAATAATTGATCGCCTTCTGTACCGTTTGCATCAATATAATTTTTTGGTTTGCAGTTTTTGCAGTTCCAGCTTATAAGAACATTTTGATCTTCCAGATTATATGGTTTTCCAGGAAACAATTTTTGCATCGTTTTTAAGGCGTCAATCGGGTCGTCTACTTTAAGTGTTCGGTTTGTATTTAGAATTGTATCACTAACATTCTTCAATTGAACTTGAGGATTTTGAGCAAGACTAAAAGTTATAAATAGAATATAAACGGCACTTGAATAAATAAATCGCATAAATAATTATGGTATTAAAAGTAGTACAAAAGTAGATTGTTATTTTAAATTTAGATAAAAAACTGTCTTTTTTATCTAAAAATATAACATAATCTTAATGGGCTTTCTTTTAAATTATCTATAAAAAAAATACTTTTGCAATTCAATAAAATAAAAATAATGAAAAACTTTAAATTCAAAAAAGCAGCACTTATTTTTTCTGCAGTTGGTGTGGCATTTGTTGTGTTGTCTTGGGGTGTTTTTGGCCATGAACACATCAATAATGCGGCAGTTATGGCTTTGCCAAAGCCAGTGCAGACTTTTTTTTACAATCATCTTGATTTTATAACGCAGGAATCATCAGTTCCAGATTTGCGTAAATACACGTTACGTGATAAAGCAGAAAATCCGAGGCATTATATTGACATGGAAAATTTTGGAGCTGTAGAATCTATTCCGTTGCCATTTGAAGAAGCTAAGAAAAAGTATGACGAGAAATTTTTAGCGGATAATGGTATTCTTCCTTGGTATATTCAGGAAACGATGACGAAGCTGACTAAGGCTTTTAAAGACAAAAGAAAGAATGAAATTTTGTTTTTGGCGGGTGATTTGGCACATTATATAGGTGATGCAAATATGCCTCTGCATACATCAGCTAATCATGACGGACAGCTTACCAATCAAAAAGGAATTCATGCTATGTGGGAGTCACGTATTCCAAAAATGTTTGGCAGAGATTATAATTTTTATACTGGAGAAGCGAAGTATATAGAGAATGTTGAAAAAGCGACGTGGGATATGATAAAAGATTCGCACAGTCAAGTAGAGCCTCTTTTGTTGATTGATAGAAATCTGCGAGCAAAATTTACGCCTGAGACTATGTACGAGCATGATGCAGATGGTAAAATTGCTAAAGGGAAGTTTGGCGATATATTATATACCAAAGAATATGTAACTCAGCTTAACACTGCTTTAAACGGAATGGTGGAGAGCCAGATGAGAAAAGCAATTGTTGCAACAGCTAATTTTTGGTACACGGCTTGGGTAAATGCAGGGAAGCCAGATTTGGATGGTTTGGATTCAAAAGAATTGACCAGCCGAAATAAAAAGAATTTGAAGAATGATTTGAAGCTTTGGAAAAGCGGAAAGCTTTTTGGTTTGGAAGCTGAAAATGATTTTGATTAGTTAATATAAAAAGTAAATAATAAAGCCTGTAAATGTTGAGTTTACAGGCTTTTTTTGTGTTTTATAGATTGTATTTATTCAACCTTTTGATAATTCTTTTTCTTCAAAATATCCGAAGCTGTCTGATAATACGAAATCGTTTCGTTTACAAGATCGGTTCTTTCTGTTTTTAAAGGAACCTGATCGTAATAAATCTGGAATTCAGGAGCTGTTTTTTGATCTGGTTTTAATGTCAATTGAAATTGTTTTACCGCTTGTTTCGGAGAAATAATGGTCAAAACATTGTCTTTTATTAATCCTAAATCCTGATACGTTGCGATTAATGCTCTTGGTTTATAATCTGCTTTTAAAACGTCCTGACCGTAGAATTTACTTTGGTAATTAAAATTCAGCAAGCCAAAAAGAGTTGGCATAACATCAATTTGTGACATCAAATTAGTGTATTTATGTGGCTGAATAAATCCTGGGCTGTAAATCATGGCTGGAATTCGGTATTTATCGGCTGGAAGTTCAGTTTTACCCGCACTTGATGCACAGTGATCAGCAAGAATTACAAATACGGTATTTTTGAACCAAGGCTGTTTGCTTGCCATGTCAAAGAATTTTCTCAATGCATAATCAGTGTATTTTACGCCACCTTCACGAGATTTTGAATCTCCTGGAATATCAATTTTGTCATTTGGATACGTAAATGGGCGGTGATTGCTCACAGTCATCCAGTGATTGAAGAAAGGTTTGCCTTCTTTTGCTTCTGCATTCATTGTTTTTATGGCTTTATTTGCCATATCTTCATCACAAACTCCCCAAATATTAGCAAAAGTAATTTCTTCTGGAGTGAATGTTTTTTTATCTACAATATCATAACCGTTTCCAATAAAAAAGTCTTCCATATTATCGAAAAAAGCATCACCTCCGTACAGGTATTTCACGTTGTATCCTTTTTGCTTAAAAATAGAACCCGTAGAAAATTTATTTTTATTGTCTTTTCGTTTTACTACACTTTCGCCGGCAGTTGGAGGAAAACATAAAGTTACCGCTTCAAGACCGCGAACAGTTCTGTTTCCAACGGCATATAAATTGGTAAATAGTAAACTTTTTGATGCTAAATCATCCAAGAATGGAGTGATATTTTGGTTATCGCCATACGCTTTCATGAAATCGGCGCTGTAACTTTCGATAGTGATTAAAACTACGTTTTTTGGAGTTTCGGGAACATCACTTTTAATTGTTCGCAAAGTAGTTACACCTGAAATGGATGGAATTTGTTTACCTAATAAAGCGAATGCTTCTTTTTCTGGTAAAGTTTTGTAGAATTTAAAATAATCCAATTCGCTGTTCATAAAAGCTAGGTAGAATCGATACATTCCATTTGCCTGCAGTTCATTGGTGAAAACATTTTGAGAGTTTTCTTTTTTAGCTAAATATGGAACAGCTAATAAAGAAACGCCTAATAAAGCCAGATAAATTCCTGATATTTTTAATTTTTCTGTAAAAGTTGGAATTTCGTCAATATAATTTCGGGTTCTTTTGACAATGAAGTAAGTCACAATTCCAGCTATTAAAAACAAAGCCGAAAACAAAGGAATTACAGGATAAGATTCCATAATATTCCCGATTACTTCATTGGTGTAAACCAAATAGTTTACGGCTATAAAGTTGTATTTAACTCCAAATTCATTCCAGAAAAAATATTCGCTGATTCCGTTTTGAAGAATAAGAACAACATACAAAAACATCACAAAAGTGAACAGCCAAAATCTGATTTTATCTCTGTGTTTTGGTAAAAACAGAAGAAGTCCAAATAATAGTGTTTTAAGACCAACGAAAATCATTCCGATTTTTGGTAAAGCACCACCATATTCGTTCAGAATCGTTTTTCCCGAAGCGATATACAGTAATAGTGCTATGAAAAATCCAAAAATAATATAACCCCAAGGTTTGTAGTATTTTGAATTGGATATGAAAATGAGGTATAGATATAAAAAAGCAGAAGCTATTACAAACACAAATGCATCTGAAACCAATCCAATGAAGAAAATTTTCATAGTATCCAGAAAAACAAAATTTGTCTGTGTGATAGGATGAAATATCAAGACAATGCGCAAAACAAAACTTACTACGATGTAGAAAAGCGCCAGATTATAAAAAGGAGAAAACTTTTTTAGAAAATTCATATTATATTTTTTTGATGATTTTGGGTGTTTACCTGTTAATAAGTTTTGCTTTTTCTTTTATGATGTCACTTATTTTTCGGTTCTCAATTTTGCTTTCAAGCCAAGAAATAATATCAAGATAGAGGAAAGCTCTTTTTTCGTAAGTGCTTTTCTCTAATTCAATGAAACGTTCCCTCATTTTGATAAACTCTTTCTTAATGTCACTTGGGTATAAGTTGCTTAAGTTTTTCAGGAACCGAATAATTTCTTTCTGCACCTCATGTAAGTCATTCATTTTGATTAAGAATTTATAAGTGCTTAACAGCTGACTTTCTAAATTAAAATCTTTACCTGATTCATAATGAGCGATTAAACACAATAAACGTGCAAAACAAGCCAAATCTTCCCGAACATACAGGTTTTTGTTATTGATAATTTTCTCTAAATAAACGATGCATTCCTGGTATTTTTCATTTCCAAAATAAATACTGGCAATTTTGTAATAGAACATCATTTCGTGATGCTCGTCCAAATGCTCGTTGTGAATTTTAATTTTTTTCAGAATTTCAGGAATAAGATATTCGCTTTCGGCAAAAGTCCCTTCCAGAATATGATAGTTTAATTTGTTGTTATAAATATATAGGAATGAAAGTGAGGCAATATTATCATTGACAGGGAATCGAGGATCACTGATGGTTTCTTCTAAAAGATTTAAATATTTTTTAAAATTGGTTTTGTATTTCAGCATGAATAATGACTCAAGCAGATAATGATTCCCTTTCAGAAAAAATACTGGATTTAGGAAAATCATATTTTTATTATCGTAGAATAAAGTCACCCATTTTGTCGCAAACTTATAACAGGAAAGGAAATCCTGCACCAAGAAGCTTCTCCATAGATTGGCATTATAAAACCAATATTTTTCTCTAAAACCAAATTTTGACTGATCCAAACGCGCAATATGCTTAACAAAATAATCATCGATATATTTATATTCGGCATCGCTTTTTACATATCCTGTTTTAAGCATTGTTCCGTATAGCTGAAGCGATAAATTGGATAATTTGCTCGAAATGGTATTGCGGTAATTCAGTTCTTTGGCTTGTATAACCAATTCGTCAGCCCGTCCTTGAATACTTCTGGTAATGTACTGTGACTCGATTAGTTTTTCAAATTCAACAATTTCAAAAGCCATGTATTTTTCGTCATTTTCGATGGCCTGCTGTTTGGTTTTATCCAATATTTTTAAACTTTGTTTGTAAAGTCCTTTATTGTAAAGGATTACTGCAAAATCAATCTGTTCGCGAAGCTGGTAACGGATGTTCTGACTTGGAATATTTAAGCGGATGCTTACTAAAATTTGCTTGTACAGGTACGATTTGAGGTTCGACAGCTGTACTTTTTTAATCAAGCCATTCTTTAATATTAGTTTTTCATCATACGCTTCCGACTTGTCTAGAATATTGAATAATTCGATGAACTTAGTATTTGAACTTGTCTCTAAGCGGCTGGCAAAAATTTTAAATTGTCTTTTTTCAGATTTGGAAAGGGATTTTATTAATACAAATAAAAAATCTTTTTGATGGTTAGCCATTGTATTATAAAAGTATTTAACTTGCTGATTTTCAGCTTTTTGATTTGTTATTTTTTACGTTACAAATAGTATATTTACCTAAAAGTAGGTTTAGTTTTGAGTAAATGAAAACTATTTTTGTTTTAAGATGTGAAATTACATTAAATAAATTAAAATGAATAGAGAGAAAGTCCAAATTTTTGATACCACTTTAAGAGACGGTGAACAGGTCCCAGGATGTAAATTAGACACCAATCAAAAACTCGTTATAGCCAACAGACTTGACGAAATGGGAGTAGACATCATCGAAGCTGGTTTTCCTGTTTCTAGTCCAGGTGATTTTTTATCTGTTTCAGAAATATGTAAAATTGTAAAAAACGCAACTGTCTGTGGTCTTACCAGAGCAGTAGAAAATGATATTGATGTAGCTGCGCAGGCTTTGAAACATGCGGTTAGACCTAGGATTCATACTGGAATTGGAACTTCTGATTCGCATATTATCCACAAATTGCAAACTACACCAGAGGATGTGATTGCTAGAGCTAAACATGCCGTTGCTCACGCAAAAAAATATGTTGAAGATGTAGAGTTTTATGCAGAAGATGCAGGTAGAACTGATAATGCATTTTTGGCAAAAGTTTGTGAAGAAGTAATCAAATCTGGGGCTACAGTTCTTAATATTCCTGATACTACAGGATATTGTCTGCCAGAAGAGTACGGAGCAAAAATAAAGTACCTTAAAGAGAATGTAAAAGGAATTGACAATGTTACTATTTCCTGTCATTGTCATAATGATTTAGGAATGGCAACTGCTAATTCTATTGCAGGGGCTGTAAATGGTGCCCGCCAGATTGAATGTACTATTAATGGAATAGGAGAGAGAGCTGGAAATACAGCACTTGAAGAAGTGGTTATGATTTTCAAACAACATCCTTATTTGAATTTATATACTGATATTGACAGTAAGCAGTTGAACGAAATGAGCCGATTGGTTTCTGAAAGTATGGGAATGATCGTTCAGCCGAATAAAGCAATTGTTGGAGCTAATGCTTTTGCTCACAGTTCTGGGATTCATCAGGATGGTGTTATCAAGAACAGAGCTACTTATGAAATCATGGATCCATTGGATGTTGGTGTTAATGAGTCATCTATTATTCTTACTGCAAGAAGCGGTAGAGCAGCTTTGGCATACAGAGCTAAAAAAGTTGGTTATGAGCTTACAAAAACACAATTAGATATCGTGTATGTTGAGTTTTTGAAGTTTGCTGATATTAAAAAAGAAGTCTTGGATAATGATATTCATCAGATTATTGAAGCCACTAAGATTTACGTCCACTAATTTTTAGAAAAAAAAACTTTTAAAATAAATAATTTATGAACTTAAAAATAGCTGTACTTGCGGGAGATGGAATTGGACCAGAGGTTATTTTGCAGGCAAAAAAAGCTTTGTATGCTATTAGTGTTGCCTATGATCATGAGTTTATTTTTGAAGATGCTTTAATTGGTGCTGTTGCAATAGAAAAAACTAGAAATCCTTTGCCAGAGCAGACTTTAAATCTTTGTTTAAACACAGATGCAGTATTGTTTGGGGCAATTGGAAATCCTAAATATGATAACAATCCCGAAGCTAAAGTGCGTCCGGAACAGGGATTGTTGAAGTTAAGACAGGAATTGGGCCTTTTTGCAAATATTAGACCTATAAGACCGTTTAAAAATCTTTTAGATGCTTCTCCAATAAAAAGAGAAGTAATTGAAAACGTTGATTTTGTAATTTACAGAGAATTAACAGGAGGATCGTATTATGGCGATAAAGTCATAAACGACGAAGGAACTTTTGCTTCGGATATATGTGAATATTCAGAAAATGAAATTAATCGCATTACGCATCAGGCTTTTAAAGCTGCTCAAGGCAGAAGAAAAAAAGTGACATTGGTTGATAAAGCTAATGTGTTGGAAACATCCAGATTGTGGAGAAAATTGGTTAAAGAAATTGCTAAGCAGTATCCGGATGTGAAATTAGAATGTCAGTATATTGATAATGTTGCTATGCAGATTATTACTGATCCTAAACAATATGACGTAATCTTAACAGAGAATTTATTTGGTGATATTTTATCAGATGAAGCTTGTGCGATTATGGGATCTATAGGTTTGATGGCGTCTACGTCAGTTGGAGAAAGCAAAGCTCTTTTTGAACCAATACATGGTTCTTATCCACAGGCAAAAGGGAAGAATATTGCTAACCCGATTGCTTCAATATTATCCGCTGCAATGCTGTTGGAACATTTCGGTCTGCAGAAAGAAGCGAGAAAAGTTTATGAAGCTGTCGAAAAAGCTATTGAATATAAAGTGGTTACTATTGATTTGAATCCAGGTTCAAGATTTGGTACAAATGATGTTGGAGATTTTATTTCAAATGTCATATTGAGCAAAGATGATTTATATTTTAAAAATGATAATGTTCAAATTGGACAGTCAACTATCGTTTAATTAATAAAAATCATAAAAGATTGCGTTTTATCACTAATTACCGTTAGTTTGTTGGTAAAAAGTTTTTTATTTTAGATTTGTTTTGTACTTTTGCAAAGTCAAAAAAACAAAAATGAAACACATTATCAACGTCCTTGTAGTAGTAAGTGTCATTGTGATTATCACATATGAAAAGGGATTGTTATAGATATAAGTGAAAATATATTTAAAACCTCCCATAACTTGGGAGGTTTTTTTTTAAAATAAAATTAAATACACAATAATAATAGAATGGAATTAAATAAATACAGCAAGACAATCACGCAAGACGAAACACAACCAGCTTCGCAGGCCATGTTCTACGGAATTGGTTTGACAGAAGAGGATCTTAAAAAAGCGCAGGTAGGAATTGTAAGTATGGGTTACGATGGGAATCCTTGTAACATGCACTTAAATGACTTGGCTAAAGATATTAAGACTGGGGTCTGGAAAGAGGATTTGGTCGGCTTGATTTTTAATACTATTGGTGTAAGTGATGGTATTTCTAATGGTAATGATGGAATGCGTTTTTCTTTGGTTTCCCGTGATGTAATTGCAGATTCTATCGAAACAGTTATGGGGGCTCAATGGTATGACGGTTTGATCGCTGTACCGGGCTGTGATAAAAATATGCCGGGAGCTTTAATGGCTATGGGGAGAGTAAACCGTCCATCTATCATGGTTTACGGTGGATCAATTCACCCAGGAAAATGGAAAGGCGAAGATTTAAATATCGTTTCTGCTTTTGAAGCATTAGGTAAAAAAATTAAAAATACAATTACTCCAGAGGATTTCAAAGGAGTAATTCAGAATGCTTGTCCAGGTGCAGGTGCCTGCGGTGGAATGTACACTGCGAACACGATGTCATCTGCGATTGAAGCATTAGGGATGAGTTTACCATACAGTTCTTCTAATCCTGCTTTGAGTCAGGAAAAGAAACAAGAATGTATAGATGCCGGTAAAGCGATTAGAGTTTTATTGGAAAAAGATATTAAGCCTAGAGATATCATGACTCGTAAAGCATTCGAAAATGCAATTACGATGGTAGCTGTTTTAGGAGGTTCTACAAATGCGGTTATGCACTTAATTGCAATGGCTCACTCTGTAGGTATAGAATTGACATTAAAAGATTTCCAAGATATTAGTGATAAAACTCCATTGTTGGCCGACTTGAAACCAAGTGGTAAGTACTTAATGGAAGATTTACATAATGTAGGAGGTGTTCCGGGGGTAATGAAATATTTATTAAAAGAAGGTTTATTGCACGGAGACTGTTTGACAGTAACAGGAAAAACAATTGCTGAGAATTTAGCTTCAGTTCCTGATTTACACGATGGTCAAGAGGTTGTTTTTGAAATTGCAAAAGCATTAAAAGCAACTGGAAATATTCAGATTCTTTATGGAAATATTGCAACAGAAGGCTGTGTCGCTAAAATCAGCGGAAAAGAAGGGGAGTTTTTTGAAGGTACAGCTGTAGTTTTTGAAGGAGAGAAAGATGTAATCAGAGGAATTCAGGCAGGTGAAGTGAAACCTGGGAATGTTGTAATCATTCGTTACTGCGGTCCAAAAGGTGGTCCAGGTATGTCTGAAATGCTGAAACCAACCTCTGCTATTATGGGAGCTGGTTTAGGAAATTCGGTAGCTTTAATTACTGATGGACGTTTCTCCGGAGGTTCTCACGGTTTCGTAGTGGGCCACGTTACTCCAGAAGCTTATGAAGGCGGAGGAATAGCGTTAATAGAAAATGGTGACGTAATCACAATTGATGCTGTAAAAAACACTATCGATATGAAAATTTCTGAGGAAGAATTGGCTAAACGTAAAGCCAATTGGAAAAGACCAGAATCAGCAATCAAACAAGGAGTTTTACTTAAATATATGCGTTCGGTCTCCAGTGCCTCTGAGGGATGTGTTACCGACAAATAATTTAATAAAAAACAACAAGCCTTTAAATCAAAAAATAAAAAGATTTATTGGTGAAAAATATAAAATAAAATGAAAATATCAGGGGCAGAAGCCGTTATCAGATGTTTATTAGCAGAAGGTGTAGACTTAGTATATGGTTATCCAGGTGGAGCTATTATGCCCGTTTACGATGAAATATATAAGTTTCAGGATCAATTGCATCATGTATTGGTGCGTCACGAACAAGGTGCGGCTCATGCAGCACAAGGTTTTGCAAGAGCGACTGGTAAGGTAGGTGTCGCTATTGCAACTTCAGGACCTGGAGCAACAAATTTAGTAACTGGTATTGCAGATGCTCAAATTGATTCAACTCCATTAGTATGTATTACAGGTCAGGTTGGAAAACATTTGCTGGGTTCTGATGCATTTCAGGAAACGGATATTATTGGAATTTCAACTCCTGTAACTAAATGGAATTACCAGATTACTGAAGCTCATGAAATTCCTGAAATTATAGCTAAAGCTTTTTATATCGCACGTTCTGGCCGTCCAGGTCCAGTTTTAATAGATATAACTAAAAATGCTCAGTTTGATGAATTGGATTTTAGTTACGAAAAATGTACTGGAATTAGAAGTTATCATCCTAAACCAGATTTGAATCTTCAAAAAGTGCAAGAAGCTGCCGATTTAATTAATAATGCAAAAAAACCCTATATTATTTTTGGTCAAGGAATTATATTGAGTGAAGCAGAAGAGCAATTAAAAAGATTTGTTGAAAAATCAGGCATTCCAGCAGCTTGGACTATTTTAGGTCTTTCAGCTTTGCCAACTGATCACCCTTTAAATGTTGGGATGGTAGGTATGCACGGTAATTATGGTCCAAATCTTTTGACCAATGAATGCGATGTATTAATTGCTTTAGGAATGCGTTTTGATGACCGTGTTACTGGTAATTTAGCAACGTATGCCAAACAGGCCAAAGTAATTCATTTTGAAATTGATCCAGCAGAGGTTGATAAAAATGTAAAAACAGATGTGGCAGTTCTAGCTGACGTAAAAGAAGCATTAACAGCCTTGATTCCATTAATTGATAAAAAAGCTCATGATTCATGGCACAATGAATTCAAAGAAAAGTACAAAATTGAATTCGATTCAGTTATCAATGAAGAGTTAAACCCAACTAATGGAAAAGGAATTTCGATGGGTGAAACTATGGAAATGATAAATAAGCATTCAAAAGGTGATGCAATTATTGTTTCGGATGTTGGCCAGCATCAGATGTTTGCCTGCAGATATGCTAAATTCAATTCAACTAAAAGTAACGTCACTTCTGGAGGTCTAGGAACAATGGGATTTGCACTGCCTGCAGCTATAGGTGCCAAAATGGGAAAACCTGATCGCGAAGTTGTGGCAATTATAGGTGATGGAGGTTTTCAAATGAATATTCAGGAGTTAGGAACCATTTTTCAATCACAAGTTCCTGTTAAAATCGTGGTATTAAATAATGAATTTTTGGGAATGGTACGCCAGTGGCAGGAATTGTTTTTTGACAATCGCTATGCTTCTACTAATATGATTAATCCAAATTTCATTGCTATTGCACAAGGTTATCATATTAAATCCAGAAAAGTTACCGAAAGGGAGGATCTGGATGCTGCTGTTGAAGAAATGATGGCTTCAAAAGATTCTTATTTCTTAGAAGTAATGGTAGAGAAAGAAAATAATGTATTCCCAATGATTCCTACAGGAGCTTCGGTTTCTGATATGAGATTAAGCTAAAAAATTATGGAAAATAAAATGTTCACTATTTCTGTTTATTCAGAAAATAACGTTGGCTTATTGAATAGGATATCGGGTATATTCTTAAAACGCCATATAAATATACTAAGTCTAAATGTTTCCGAGTCTGAAATTGAAAATGTTTCAAGATTTGTAATAGTTGTTAACACCACTGAAAAATGGGTGCAGAACATTGTTGGACAAATAGAAAAACAAATTGAAGTTATCAAAGCTTTTTATCATGTTGATGAAGAGACTATCTTTTTGGAAAGCGCAATATTCAAAATAGCATCAAATTTACTTTTTGACGAAAGACAGATTCAAAATATCATAAAAGACAGTAAATCTGAAATTGTTACGGTATCAAGAGAGTTTTTTGTGATTTCAAAATCTGGTAAACGTTCTGAAATTGAGGAATTATATGCAAAGCTTAAACCTTTCGGAATTATGCAGTTTGTTCGTTCCGGAAGAATATCGGTTTCAAAAGAAAAAATGCAAATATCATCATTATTAGAAGTGTTATAATATAATCTGTTAAATTATAATTAACACAGATTACAATTCAATTATTAAATTTTACATTCATTAAATATTAAAAAAAAATGGCAAATTATTTCAATTCATTACCACTTAGATTACAGTTAGAACAATTAGGAGTTTGCGAATTCATGGATCAATCAGAATTTGCAAATGGGATAGATGCATTAGCAGGAAAAAAAGTAGTCATTGTTGGTTGTGGAGCTCAAGGTTTAAATCAAGGTTTGAACATGAGAGATTCAGGTTTAGATATTTCTTATGCATTACGTGCTGATGCTATTGCAGAGAAAAGAGCTTCTTTTAAAAATGCTACTGATAATGGTTTCAAAGTGGGAACATATGAAGAATTAATCCCAACAGCAGATTTAGTTTGTAATCTTACGCCAGATAAACAACATACAGCTGTAGTTGCAGCAATCATGCCATTGATGAAACAAGGAGCTACATTGGCTTATTCTCATGGATTTAATATTGTTGAAGAAGGAATGCAGATTCGTAAAGACTTAACAGTTATTATGTGTGCTCCTAAATGCCCGGGTTCTGAAGTGCGTGAAGAATATAAAAGAGGTTTTGGTGTACCGACTCTTATCGCTGTTCACCCAGAAAATGACCCTAATGGTTTTGGTTTAGATCAGGCAAAAGCATATGCAGTTGCAACTGGCGGTAACAGAGCAGGAGTATTACGTTCTTCTTTTGTTGCGGAAGTAAAATCAGATTTAATGGGAGAGCAGACAATCTTATGTGGATTATTGCAGACTGGTTCTATTTTATGTTTTGACAAAATGGTTGCTGAAGGTGTAGATGCAGGATATGCTTCTAAATTAATCCAATACGGCTGGGAAACTATCACTGAGGCTTTGAAATACGGAGGTATTACTAATATGATGGATAGATTATCTAATCCAGCTAAAATTGAAGCATTTAAAGTTTCTGAAGAATTAAAAGATATTATGCGTCCACTATTCAGAAAACATATGGATGATATTATTTCTGGTGAATTCTCTAAAACAATGATGGCTGACTGGGCTAACAACGATGTTAACTTGTTAACTTGGAGAGCAGCAACAGGAGAAACTAATTTCGAAAAAACTCCGGCTGGTAATGTTGAAATTTCAGAGCAGGAATATTTTGATAATGGTGTATTGATGGTTGCAATGGTAAGAGCAGGTGTTGAGTTAGCTTTCGAAGCAATGACAGATTCAGGAATTATTGAAGAATCAGCATACTATGAATCATTACACGAAACGCCACTTATTGCTAACACAATTGCAAGAAAAAAATTATTTGAAATGAACCGTGTAATCTCTGATACCGCTGAATACGGATGTTATTTGTTTGATCACGCTTGTAAGCCATTAATTACTGAGTATGTTAAAAATGCACCAAGTAACTTGGTAGGACGTCCTTTCAATAACGGAAGTAACGGAGTTGATAACAAAGAATTAATTGAAATTAATTCAATTATCAGAAATCACCCTGTTGAGGAAGTAGGAGCTTGGCTGAGAGAATCAATGACTGCAATGAAAAAAATTGTATAATAAAAATTAAAAATTAGGAATTACCATGCCATGAGGGTGTGCTGGGATTTGCATAATATCATAAAGGTTTAAATATTTTGAATTAGTAAGCACTTATTGGACAATTGAAAGATATTTATGCATAATTACATTCACTTAACTTCGACATAATGTAAGTTAAGTGAAGTAATCCCTAGTTGTTTTTGAAAATTCTTTTGTGATAAAAAGAAGAATAAAATTGTTGTTAAATATTGTTAATAAAAGGGCATTTTAGTTTCTAAATATGCCCTTTTTTTGTTTTAATTTCGGTGATAATTCTAAAACGTTATGAAAAAAGCATCAAAAATTAAATAAGAGCGATTTTTTATTATTATTTTAGAACATTTTACAAATTAATAGTTTTGAAAATCGAACAGATTTAATACTTTTATAAAAAATTTAAAAAAGATGAGTTATTTTAAAATTGATAGTTTAGAACAATACTTTAAACATTATAATAAATCGATACGTGAGCCTCGTAAATTTTGGGGAAAAATAGCCGAGGAGAACTTCACATGGTATCAGTACTGGGACAAAGTTGTCGATTTTAATATGGCTGATGCCGAAGTTAAATGGTTTGTTGATGCAAAAGTTAACATCACAAAAAATTGTATTGATAGACATTTGGCTAAGAAAGGAGATAAAACCGCTATAATTTTTGAACCAAATGATCCCTCTGAACAAGCGTTGCATATTAGCTACAATGAGCTTTATGAGCGTGTTTCTAAAATGGCAAATGTGCTAAGAGAGCAAGGAATAAATAAAGGTGACCGTGTCTGTATTTATCTGCCAATGATACCAGAATTGGCAGTCGCCGTTTTGGCTTGTGCTAGAATTGGAGCTATACATTCTGTTGTATTTGCAGGTTTCTCAGCATCGGCTGTTGCTTCAAGAATAAATGACAGTCAATGTAAAATGGTAATTACTTCTGATGGCGGATATCGCGGAAATAAAACCATTGATTTAAAGGGGATAGTTGATGAAGCTTTGCAAAACTGCCCGAGTGTTACTTCTGTTTTAGTTGCTAAAAGAACAAATGCCGAAATCCAGATGAAAGCTGGTCGTGACCAATGGTTAGCCCCACTTCTTGATAATGCTCTTAACAACAGTGTTGCAGAAATTATGGATGCTGAAGATCCGCTGTTTATATTATACACATCAGGTTCTACGGGAAAACCTAAAGGAATGGTTCATACTACCGCAGGATATATGGTTTATACTGCTTATACTTTTAAGAATGTCTTCAATTACGAAGAGAATGATATATTTTGGTGTACAGCAGATATTGGCTGGATTACAGGTCACTCCTACATTTTATACGGTCCATTATTGAATGGAGCCACGACTGTTATCTATGAAGGAATTCCTTCTTATCCAGATTTTAGCCGTTTCTGGGAGACTATCGAGAAGCATAAAGTGACTCAATTTTATACAGCACCGACAGCTATACGTGCTTTGGCAAAAGAAAATTTATCTTATGTTCAAAGATTCCCGCTAAAATCATTGAAAGTGATTGGTTCAGTTGGAGAACCAATTAATGAGGAAGCATGGCACTGGTATAATGACCACGTAGGAGGAAAGCGCTGTCCGGTAGTTGATACTTGGTGGCAGACAGAAACGGGCGGAATTATGATTGCTCCGTTAGCATTTACAACCCCAACAAAACCAACTTATGCTACATTGCCATTACCTGGAATTCAGCCAGTCTTGATGGATGACAAACGCAATGAAATAGAAGGTAATCAGGTAGTAGGCAGTTTGTGTATCAAGTTTCCATGGCCGGGTATTGCAAGAACTATTTGGGGAGATCATCAAAGATATAAGGATACATATTTTTCCACTTTTCCAGGTAAATATTTTACTGGGGATGGAGCTCTTCGTGACGAAGTAGGATATTATAGGATTACAGGACGTGTTGATGATGTAGTTATTGTTTCCGGACATAATTTAGGTACTGCGCCAATTGAAGATGCTATTAATGAGCATCCGGCAGTCGCTGAATCTGCAATTGTTGGATTCCCGCACGATATTAAAGGAAATGCATTATATGGATATGTTATACTTAAAGAATCTGGTGAATATAGAGACCGAGATAACCTATCAAAAGAAATTAATCAGCATATTGCAGACCACATTGGTCCAATTGCCAAATTAGACAAAATTCAATACGTAACTGGATTGCCAAAAACAAGATCGGGAAAAATTATGCGTCGTATTTTGAGAAAAATTGCTGAAGGTGATTATTCGAATTTTGGAGATATTACAACTCTCTTAAATCCTGAAATTGTTGAGGAGATTGTAAAAGGAAGAATAGTATAACATTATTTTTTAATCTTAATATTTAAACTGCTTCATTTTATGAAGCAGTTTTTTTTTACCCTAAAAAGAGATAGTATATCGTTTTGTACGTAAAATTGTGTGTGAGCAGTTATGTTTTTTAATGTTAAATCTTTATTAATTACCGTAACATTTTTTTTAATTTCCAGTCTATTGATAAAAGTATTTATTGAAAAAAGCTCTTTTGTGTTTTTTTACGCTAAATCGCTAAAAGGCTGAGACTAATTTTTTCAGTAAAAACGTTTAATAAGTTAATATAAAGTTAAAATTTAATACCATGCAATACATAATACCTTTTTTAAGACATATATTTGCATAGAATATTATTATATGAATATTAATTAATTAATCAATCATCAATCAAAAATCAATTATTATGAAAAAATCAATCGTTTATTTAGGAGTAGCTTTAGTAGCTTTTGCAAATGTTTCTTTAGCTTCAAATGTGAATTTATTTTCAAATACCTCTCACAAAATTGAATTTTATGATACAGTTTCGCCTTTAGGGAATGCCGTATTTAAAGGAGATTTAGAAACCGTAAAAAAGTTTGTAGAGTATGGTGCAGATGTTAATGAAAAATCAGACGGAATGAGTCCGTTAATGATTGCTGCTCGTTACAATAAAGTGGAAATTATTAAATATTTATTGTCAAAAGGAGCCGATCTCAATAAAAAAGATGAAAATGGATTTACAGCTTTAAAATACGCTGAATTATCTAATGCAAATGAAGCTATTCAACTTTTAAAAAAATAAATAAAAAATTAAAATGAGACATCATCTAAGTGATGTCTCATTTAAAAAAATCAATCAAAAATCAATCAAAAATCAATCAAAAAATAATCATGAAAAAATCAATTTTGCTCTCAGGAATTGCACTAGTCTTATTTTCAAATATTAGTAATGCAAAAAATATAAATAATGTATCGAGTGGTTTATTTCAAAATATTATTTCATCAGATCATAATGTAGAAAAACAAAATGATTTGGCAGCGCAAATGGATAAAAGTTCTTTGACAGACGAAGCAGATATTTTTAATCCAGAAACGGTTATCACTTTTAATCAAAAAACAGTAAAAGAAATAATTGCTGAGGGAGATAAAATCACAGAGAATAATAACTCAGGTGATATGGAATACACTGCATTTGAAGAATCCATGAAAGAAATAATAATTCAATCGGATCTAATTATTGAAAACTCGGTATCAAATGAAAGATATCCTCTATATGTGGAAAGAACTATAGAAGACGAAATAGCAGCACTAGAATTGATTATTGAAAGTACAGAGGTGAATAAGGTTAGTCCTTTGAATTTTAAAAAGATCAATAGTTCTATTATTCATAATTCATTCAATTCCAATAGATTTATCGGAATGAATTAAAACATTTTCTCCGAATTGCTACATACAATGAAAGCTGTTAGAGCTTTATAAGAAAGCACCATTAAAGAGTATAATGATGCTTTTTTTATGCGTAGATTTTTGCCAGTTTCTGATCTTGCATTTTTGAAAATAATAAAAGAGCCGTAATAGCACCAATCGTTGCAAATAACATATCTGACTGCGTATCCCAAACATATCCTTGTGTTCCCAAGAAAGCATCTCCGCCATCTCCTGTGGCAATAGAAACAAACCATTCAATCCATTCATAAGCTGCACTAATAGCTAAACAGATGGAAACAATTATGAAATTGAAAAAGCATTGATTAGCAATAACTTTTTTTCGAATAAACAGTTCTCTAATAATCATTGCAGGCACAAAGCCCTGTGCAAAATGACCAACTTTATCATAATTATTACGGCTTTGATGAAATAGCTCTTTGATATAATCAAAAAAAGGAACCTCTGCGTAAGTATAATGACCGCCAACAAAGAGAATAATACAATGAATTAAAATCAGCGTATAAGTAAAATTGGTAAATCTGAATTTTTTAAAAGTAAAAACTAAAATTAAAAGCCCAATTATTGCTGGAATAATTTCTAAAAAGCAGGTAAATCCTTCTTTCGGATTAATGATTGACCAAAGTAAAGCTGCTGTAAACAATGACAATAAAAGATAGATGTATTTCATATTTGAAATATACAAAATTTACTTATATGGTTTTGGGTATTGGCGAAGTTGGGGTATTTAAAGTACAAATGTTCATTAGAATTCCAATGCTCAAAATATAGCACTTCTGCCCCGATTTTGCCAATACCTTGTTACAGGTAGCATTTTTCTTCGTATGCTCTAAAAATTCAAAAACATGTTCGCCATTTTATAGTGCCAAACATGTTTAAATATTCATTAAAACGTTTTATTTAATAAGCTGCTGTAAAATGTTGTTTATGATGTTTTTGATTTTCTATCTCGTCTACAATAACAACAGCCAAATCTTCAACAGAAAGCATACTTATATTTTCATCGTTAAATAGGGCAAAATCTTTTCCTAAACGATATTTTCCTGTTCTCCCAGTTTTTATATGTGGATGCATCTCAAATGGAGGACTGAAAAATGCCCAATCTAATTCCATTTCATTTTTCAGTATGTTTAAATAATCTCTGGATGCTCTTGCACCTGCTCTAAATTCTTCTGGTACTTCTGGTGTGTCAACTGCCTGAATTCCTTCGGCAACATACAAACTGCCAGCTCCACCAATTACAATAAAACGATTAACACCTGCAAGTTTTACTGCTTCCTGAATTGCATTGGAACCCGCAAGAAAGTCATTGTAAATATTAGGGTTTTCCCAGCCTGCATTAAAAGCACTAACAACAATATCGTTGCCATTTAATATCTCAGTAAGTTTTTTTACGTCTGTAACATCTACCGAAACAATTGTTAAATTCGGGTTGTCTGTTGTTTTAATGTTTCTTGAAATTCCTGTAACGCTGTGGTTACGGTTTGTTAATTCGTTTGTGATACTTGTTCCCACAAAACCTGTTGTTCCAATTACTGCTATTTTCATTTTTTTTATTGTTTAAAATTATTTTACAAAAATATTTATTATAGTTACACAAAATATAACAGATACCTTTTGGTAAGTAGTTTCGTTTTGGTAAGTAGCATCCTTTTTTGTAATTAGTTTTATAACTTTGTGACTATGAAAAAGGAAAAATCACAACTTACAGATATTTGTCAGTTACAACTTCAAGGAGTCAAAGACACACAGGATTTGTTAAGTGGAAAATGGAAAACTGTCATTGTAGCTGCACTTTACTATAACGGAAAATTCCGTTTTATGAATTTAAGCCGACATATTGAAGGCATCGCACCAAAGGTATTGTCAAAAGAGTTGAAGGACTTAGAAATGAATCAACTTGTAAAAAGGACAGTCATAGATACAATGCCAATTACTGTTGAATACGAACTTACATCTCAAGGCAAAAGTTTGAACAAAGTTATTGAAGCAATGGGAGAATGGGGAGTCAATTACAGAAAATCAATTTTAAAAAAATAGGACTGTCCGATAATCGTGTGGGGCGTTTTAATATTGCCAGTAACGCTCTGGTACTACAGCGGGTTTGGGACTAAATTGAGCCCATTCTTTGGACTTGCCAAATCATCTCAAATACAAAACCATCTTTCCATTAAGCCTATTGCCCAAATCCGTTGTAGTAGCTGTTACCAGCAGTTGTTCTTTACCATTATATTTATCTTTCTTCAAGTGAGATAGCCTCAATGTTTATTTCTTGACCGTCTTTTAACTTTTCTTTAGTGAATGGTTCTGCAAAACTTTCTGAACCATAGAAACCTTTTTTATTAAGCATAAATCTATACCCATCAGTACTGTCAATTTTAATTTTAACCGAACCCATAGAATCTGTAATATATTCTCCAACTTTTGGATAAGTTCTCATTAAGTATCCCATACCCTCCTTTCTAACTTCAATGGTGTCAAACGTATTAATTCTACGTTGTTTAGTTTTGCTATCAACTGAAGTTATTGTTATAGTAATTTGGTTTTCTAAATCAGTTTTTCTACCACAATTTGAAATTAATAAAGCTATTATAGAAATACTTATCACTATTTTCATTTTGGAAATCTTTGATTGCATAATCTATTATATTTATTTGCGAGTTGCTTTCACATAAAATTGCGTTAGATTCTCCATTTTGCGCCACAATTGCTGGTAACTAATAGCTAGTGTCATCCAGTTTCACTTTTCCATTGAATGTTCTGTACAAAAAGAAAAAATAGGCTCCTAATAAAGGTGCGCCAATGGCAACAATCGTCAGCATTATTCCTAACGATTTTTGAGAGGAAGCTGCATTGTAAATTGTCACATTAAACTTGGGATTAATTGTAGAGATTAACAAAGTTGGATACAATTGCAATGCTACAAGTATCAGTAAAAAAGCCATCGTTAATGACGAAAAGATCAATGCCCGCATGTATTGTTTTTTTGAAACCAGACGTGGAACATTGGCTACTGCCAAAAAAGATATTACTGGAACAACAAAATATACTGGATTTGCTCTGAAGTTAGCTGTAACTTCTGGAATAAAAACTAATGTGTAAAGAGTTGTGATTCCAAAGCTGATAATAAAGAATATCATTCCTTTCTGAAGTAAAAATGTCAATCTTTCATGTAATCTTCCTTCGGTTTTTAATAAAAGATAAATTGCGCCTTGTGTCATAAAAATAGAAAGTGTCGTAAATCCAACCATTATGGCGTAAGGATTTAAGAAAGAAAAAAACACACCGCCATGATAAGTGAAATTTTCCCCTAAAGCAAAACCTTGCAAAATATTGGCTAATACCACACCAAGCAAAAAGGCAATCATTATACTAGAAGTACTGTAAATAATGTCCCAGCTTTTTCTCCACCACGTCATTTCTTCGACACTTCGAAATTTAATGGCAGCAGCCCGAAGTACATTTAGCATTAAAAAAAGCATAAACGGAACATACATAGCTGATAACATTGTGGCATACATAACAGGAAATCCAGCAAATAATGCTCCTCCGCCAATAATCAGCCAGACTTGGTTTGCATCCCAAACAGGGGCAATAGCGTTTATTGCAATTCTTCGGCTTAAATCTTTTCTGAAGAATAAATGCCAGGCACCAGCACCAAAATCAAAACCTTCTAATATTGCATAACCCGAAAATAACAGTCCAATTACTAAATACCATAATGTAGGATAGTCGATCCCTAAAAAAGTTTCCATACTATAAAGATTAAAAGGATTTGAATGTTACTTGTGTTTCAGCTTCATCATATGGACCATGTTTTATTTTTTTATTTACGGTATATAGAAATAAAGCCAGCAATAATGAATAAACTATAGTGAACATAACCAAGGAAAAAACAATCTGCTGTGAAGAAACTTCTTGTGAAAATGCTTTGCTGGTTCTTAACTGCCCGTAAACAACCCAAGGCTGTCTCCCCATTTCGGCAGTGAACCATCCAACTTGATTGGCTATTTGAGGAAGAATTACCGAAAACGAAAAAATCCATAACAGCCATTTATTTTCAAATAATCGCCCTTTCCACCATAAAAAACTGGAGTATAATGTGAGTCCAATTAAAAACATTCCAATTATAACCATAATATGATAGAATTGAAAAACAGCGTTTATCTGGCTGGGCCTGTCTTCAACTGGAAAATTATTCAATCCTTTTATAGGAGCATTAAAATCTTGATGGACAAGAAAAGATAATCCGCCTGGAATTCCAATTCCTGTTACTTTTTGGTTTTCTTTATCAACCCATCCGAGAAGATATAAATCGGCAGGTTTATCTTTTTCAAAATGGCCTTCCATAGTAGCGAGTTTTGCAGGCTGGTTTACTGCAACTCCGTCAGCCGTGCTATGACCTGAAATCAATTGAGTAAGTGAAAAAATTGTAGCAACTACTAAAGAAATTTTGAATGCCTTTTTTGATATTTCGACATAACGACCTTTCCTAATGTAATAAGCATGTACACTTAAAACTAAAAAAGCTCCTGCTAAAATTGCCCCCTGCCAAGTATGAATAATTCTATCCACACTTGAAGGATTGAAAACCATTGCCCAAAAATCGGTTACTTCGGCACGGGCATGCAAGCCTATACCGACAATATGATAGCCGGCTGGTGTTTGCTGCCACGAATTTGCAACTACAATCCAAACTGCAGAGAACATTGATCCTAAAAAAACGCCCAAAGCCGATACAAAATGAACCCAAGGTTTCACTCGGTTCCATCCAAAAAGCAGCACTCCCAGAAAAGTGCTTTCCAGCCCGAAAGCAAATAATCCTTCGGCAGCTAAGGCACTTCCAAAAATATCACCAACATACCGTGAATAAATTGCCCAATTGGTTCCAAATTCAAACTCCATGATAATTCCGGTTGCAACGCCAATTCCGAAAGTTATTGCGAATATTTTAATCCAAAAACGAGTCAGAATTTCGTACTCTTTATTTCCGGTTTTAAGATAAAGTCCTTCCATAATGACCATAATCAATCCTATTCCAATGCTTAATGGGGGATAGATATAATGAAAGGCGATTGTGAAAGCAAATTGTATGCGGGCAAGTATTTCAACATCCATAAGGAAAGTATTTTGTTTAAAAGTATGTGTAAATTTACGACAGAAAGCTAACTTTATTAGGCTTAAAAATTAATTTTATTTCTGTTTTTTGATATTCTTTCATTCCTATAAAAGAAAATGTTTTTATGTAAAAAAGAATCACAATATTTAAGAAGATTGCAAAAAAAAAGCACCATTTAAAAAATGATGCTTTTGTCGAAAAAATATTTAACCAATTAACTTATTTCAAAACTCCTACTCAATTCTAGCATGTTTTTTACGGTTGAATACCCAGAATATAATCGGGAAAACTAATAATGTCAGTATCGTTGCAGTAACTAAACCTCCAATTATGACGATTGCCAAAGGTTTTTGAGACTCTGAACCAATTCCGGTGGAAATTGCAGCAGGCAGTAAACCTATAGAAGCCATTAAAGCGGTCATTATTACAGCTCTTGTTCTGGCTTTCACTCCCATGAAAATCGATTCTTCGAGTGAGAATTTTGCCTTCAGATTATGATGAAATTCCGATATCAGGATTACTCCATTTTGAATACAAATTCCTAGTAATGCTATAAAACCTACACCTGCCGAAATCCCAAAATTCATTCCTGTAATATGCAATGCTAAAATGCCACCGATGATTGCAAAAGGCACATTGGCTAAAACAAGCAAAGAATCTTTAATGTTTCCGAATAAAATAAACAGTAATACAAATATTCCCAATAAACTTATCGGTACAACCTGCGCCAGACGCGCACTGGCTCGAACCTGATTTTCAAATTCTCCTGTCCATCCTGTTGTGTAACCTGCAGGCATTTTTATTTCGGCCACTTTTTGTTGTGCTTCGGCAATTGTACTTCCTAAATCGCGGTCACGAACAGAGAATTTTACACCAATAAAACGTTTGGTATTATCTCTGTAAATGAAAGCCGGCCCAGTAACTGTTTTAAGGTCGCAAATTTCTTTTAGCGGAATTTTGGCTCCACTGATTGTTGGAACTTTTAGCTCTGCCAAATCCTCTTCATCTTTTCGATATTCTTTAGAGAAACGAACCCTTACATCAAATTTTTTCTCATCTTCATACTTTTGAGTGGCTGTTTTTCCTCCAAAAGCCAGTTCCAAAACAGCCTGTGCATCGCTTAATGTTACGCCATAAGCGGCCATTTTTTCGCGGTCTAAGAGCACACTGATTTCCGGCTGTCCAACATTTCTAAGAATTCCGGCATCTTTGATACCAGGGATGTTTTTGATTTTTGCTAAAACTTCGTTCGAAAGTTCATCCAGTTTATCCAAATCATCACCATAAATTTTTACTGCATTGGAAGCTTTAAACCCAGCTACCGATTCGGCTACGTTATCAATTACAGGCTGTGAATAGTTATAAGTAATTCCCTGATGCACTTTTAATTTAGTATCCATTTCGTTAATTAAATCATCCATTGAAATTTTTCGGATCCATTCAGATTTTGGTTTTAAATCAACCTGAAGCTGAATAAACCCAAAACCGTTCGGGTCTGTTCCGTCGTTGCTTCGACCGGTTTGAGACAATACCTTTTTTACTTCGGGAAAACTTTCCAGATCTTTTCGGATTATTGCTGCGGTCTGCACACTTTCTGGTAGCGATGTACTCATTGGCAATTCGGCCGTTACCCATAAAGCTCCTTCGTTTAATTGTGGTAAAAACTCCGTTCCTAAAAATGTTGCCGAAAAGAAAACCGTTACTAATATCGCAACCGAAGCTATCAATGTTTTTATTTTATGTTTGAATGTCCACGCAAAACCTTTACTTACTATTCGGTCCCAAAAGTTTACAAACGGATTGTTTTTTTCTTTTACATTTTTATTTAAAAGGATATGCGATAAAACCGGAACTAATGTCAAAGTGAAAAGTAATGCTCCCATTAACGCAAAACCAAGTGTGTAGGCGAGAGGCGAAAACATTTTTCCTTCTACTTTTTGGAATGCGAATATTGGCAATAGAGCAGTTATGATAATTAATTTAGAAAAGAAAATAGCTTTACCCATTTCGGTTCCCGTTTTTTTAATCAGGCTTCCTTTCGCAATTTTGTTATACGCTGTCATTCCCAGCTGATGCGCCCGATGATCCAATACGACAAATAATCCCTCGACCATGACGACTGCACCGTCAATAATAATACCGAAATCGACTGCTCCCAAACTCAGCAGGTTGGCACTCATTCCCATCAGTTTCAAACATAAAAACGCAAACAATAAGGAAAGCGGAATAACAATCGAAACCGTAAAAGTTGTTCTCCAGTCGGCCATGAAAAGAAAAACTACGCAGGTAACCAGAATAATTCCTTCGAATAAATTATGCATTACCGTTTCGGTCGTGAAATTCATTAGATTATCACG
Source organism: Flavobacterium aquicola (assembly GCF_003385115.1). GTDB lineage: Bacteria > Bacteroidota > Bacteroidia > Flavobacteriales > Flavobacteriaceae > Flavobacterium > Flavobacterium aquicola. The sequence goes on along the minus strand of NZ_QUNI01000011.1, from coordinate 7,520 downwards.
ATCATAAAAGGTTTCTATTTTAATGTCTTTTGGAAGAACATTGTCATTCAGATCTTTGATTTTTTCTTTGATCAGAGCTAATGTTTCCTGAGCGTTTTCGCCCTTGCGCATTACAACAATTCCTTCAACGGCATCGTCATTTTTTCCAATTCCGGTTTGTCCAACCCTTGGCATTGAGCTTTCGTAAACCGAAGCTACATTTTTAACTAAAATTGGATTTCCTCCGGCAACATCAACAATAATATTTTCAATGTCCGGAATCGATTTTAAAAGTCCAACTCCGCGAACCACAAACGCCTGACCGTTTTTTTCGATAATATCCCCGCCAACATTTAAGTTTCCTGCATTTACGGCGTTGTAAACCTGCAATGGAGTGATGTTGTATTTGGCCAATTTGATTGGATCAACACCTACTTCATACGTTTTTGTCTGACCTCCAAAAACATTCAAATCGGCAACACCCGGAACAGCACGAAGCTGTTTGTCGATTACCCAGTTTTGATAGGTTAATAATTCTCTGGAATCTCTGCTGTTGCTTTTTACAATATATCTGAATATTTCGCCCGTTGGTCCATACGGTGGTTGTACATCGGGTTCAACATCTTCGGGAAGTGAAACATTTTTCAATAAATTATTGACCTGCAGACGGGCAAAAGTGTCATCGACTCCATCGTCAAAAATAATTTTGATAACCGATAGTCCAAACATCGTAATACTGCGAACACTGGTCTTTTTCTGCACCGAGTTCATTGAAATTTCGATTGGAGACGTTACAAAACGTTCTACTTCCTCAGCACTTTTACCATTCCACTGTGTAATGATGATGATTTGAGTATTGGTTACATCCGGAAAAGCGTCAATTGGCATATTTTTGAAAGAAATAAATCCTGCAACTGCCAATATTCCCACCCAAAAAAAGGTAAATGCTTTATTCTTGAGCGAAAAAGCAATAATATTTCTGATGAATTTGTTCATGTCTTAATCGTTTAGGGAGCGATAAATAAATAACTGATTGTTGGTAATAACTTTTTCATTTTCTTTCAAACCGCTTGAAATGTAGGTGGTGTCACCTACGACTCTATATACTTGAACTTCTCTGGTCTCAATATTATGGCGGTCTTTAAAAATCATGACAAAGTTTTTGCTTTTGTCAAAAACAATGGCATTGCTAGGAATAGCAATCATCGATTTGTCTTCGTTAAAAGATAATTTGATATTTGCATTCATGTCGGGTTTCAGTAAATAACCCGGATTTTGCAGTTTAATTCTTGCCTGCATCGCTTTGGTTTCCGGGTCGATAACATTGAAAATTTTATCCACTTTTCCTTTAAAGGTTTTATCGGGATAACTCAATGTTGTTACATCGGCGTCGATTCCTAATTTTACTTTATTAATATCAATTTCGTTGATGTTTGCCATAGCCCAAACTTCACTGATTTCGGCAATATCAAATATGTTTTCTGAACGGTCTGAACGCAGTAGCATATCCTGATTGATACTTTTTTGAATGATAAAACCACTGATTGGAGCCGTTACTTCATAAATAGACCCCGCTTTGATATTATAAATTTTATAAGTCTCCTGAATTTTGCTCAATTGGGATTGCGCTTTCGCAACTTCTGATTTTGCCTGAAGCACATCACTTTCAGAATTCAATTTACCGTCAAATAGTTCCTGGGCAACTTTCAAATTGTTTTTGGCAACCAGTAAATCACTTTTCGCATCGAGCGATTGTTTTTCAAAATCGGCAATATCAGTACTCTTTATGGTGGCTAAAACCTGTCCTTTTTTAACATAATCGCCAAGTTCAACATTTACCTTGACTACATTTCCGCCTACAAGAGGGTACACGTCAATCATTTTATTGTTATCGGCTGTTATTTTTCCATAAAAACTTAATTCGTTTTTTACCTTTTGCGTTTGTGCTATAGCGGTTGTAGTAGTTTTTAACATCATATCGCTTAACGCAAAAGAAGTATTGGTCTGCAGATTTTCGGCTTCCTTTTTACAGCTTGTAACAGTTAAACTTACAAGTGCAATTCCTATAATTAGTGTATGTTTCATTAGTATTTAGTTTTAAAATAAGTCTTTGTTGATTGTGCTGTTTAATTCTTCGGCAGAAAGTGCCAGCTTTTTCTTTAGCTCATTGACCTGAATAGTTGCCTGATTGTAACTTTCCATGAAATCGGTGAATTCTAATAAGCTGACATTTCTTTTTTGGAAATTCGTCAGCATTCCATTATAGACGGCTTCAAAATCGGAATTAACGGTTGGTTTTATGACTGTGTAGTTTTTGCGGGATTCATCCCATTTATTCCATGCCGAAGTAATTTCGGTTTGCAATTGAAGTTCAAAATTTTGCTTTTCAACTTTAGATTGTTCCAAAACTGTTTTGGCATATTTGATATTTCCTTTGTTTTTGTTCCAAAGAGGAAGCGGAATTCCAATGGTTACATTTGCTTCTTTTTCAAAAGCACCACTTCTTTGATCGTAATTTGCTCCCAACGTAAGGTCCGGAATTGCAAGTGATTTTTGCCATTTTACATTTAGTTCATTTGCCTCGATTTCTTTTTGTTTGGCTAAATAATCGGGTCTGTTGACAATAGCTTCATTTTCAAAAGATTTTAAATCAAAATCAATAGTTTTTAGGTATTTATTGAATTCCTCTTTAGAAACTTCCGGAATCACATTCTCAGTAGAATTAAGCAGTAGTTTTAAATTGCCCTGCTCCTCAATATTATTATTTACAACTTCCATTCGCTCGTTTTTAAAATTGAGATAAAGCGATTGCAAACGGACAACGTCTTTTAAAGGAATATTGCCTTTTTGAGCCTGAATAGAGTAGGAACTGATCAGATCTTCGATATGAGAAAGCTGTTCATCGGTGGTTTCAAGGCTTTTTGTATTGTAATAAACCGTATAGAAACTCTTGCGTAATTGCAATTTTAAGGTTCGCAAAAGATCATTAAACTGCAGTTCGGCCAGTTGTTCATTGGTTTGAGATAATTGTATTTCGTTGCGTTTTTTTCCGCCTAAATAAATCAACTGTTCAATACCAAAAGCTTTTTGACCGTCTTTTCCAATATCAAAATATTGATTTCTTTCAGGATTATAAGCGTTTAATTGTGCTGTAATTGTCGGGTTATCCCAAATTCGGGCTTGAATGGTCAGTGCTTTCGAAGCATCAATATTGTATTGAGAAGCCAGCAAAAAAAGATTGTTTTTAAGAAACTGGCTTTCACAATCCTGAAGTGTGACTGTTTTTTGAGCTAAACTCACCTGATTTATTAAAATCAGAAATAGTAGTGCAGATAACTTTTTCATTGTATCGGTTTTATTTGATACAAATATGCTATCGCCGGACTTTAAGAGACCTTAAGATCTACCTTAAAAAGAGCTTAAAAATGACTATTGATTAAAAAACAACCGAAATAAATTGGTATTTTTTTCAGGAACACTGTAGGTGATGGTGCAGTCATGCAGTGTGAGTATGCGCTGTACGATGCGTAATCCTAAGCCGAAACCCGAAGTTCCTTTGGCATTTGTACCACGCATAAAAGGCTGAAAAAGATTCTCCTGTTCCATTTCACTCAAAGTTTCCCCGGTATTGTAAACAGAAATGACAAGATGATTGTTGTGGGTGCTGATTTTTACTTTGGCTTGTTTGTTATCGGAGTAAACACAGGCATTTTTTAAAACATTGCCCAAAGCAATTTCTAAAAGATTTTTATTTCCTTTAATTTCCAATGCCGAATCCAAACTGTCGCTTTCTTCCATTTCAAAATGAATTACAAAATCCGGAAAGCTCTTGTTCTGGTTTTCAATGGCCGAAAACAGAATTTCATCCATTCTATGCACTTCGCTATTTTCACGATCTTTGTTGTCGATTTTTGAAAGGATCAATAAGGAATGTATCAACTGTGTCAGCTGATTTACGTCTGATAAAATCACTTTCAAAAAAGACTTTCCCTTGTCGGATGTCGCAGAATCCGAAACCACATTTTCTATTTGAGAAGTGATTCTGGACAGCGGAGTTCGAAGTTCGTGTGAAGCATGAGCCGTGAATTCTTTTTGTTTTTGATAGGAAATCTCGATTCGGTCCATCATGAAATTAAATTCATTGGCAATCAAATCAATTTCGTTTTTATTGTCTTTTAAACTGACTCTGGTGTCGAGATTATTCTCATTTATGTTTTTTATTTTTTGGTGAAAAATACTTAAAGGATTCATCGCTTTTTTTACCATAAAGGAGGTTAAAACCCAGCAAATACAAGTAAAAAACACATAGGAGATAATTAAAGTATATCTTAAAAAGAGCAGTTTTCGCTTGCCGTAATCATCTTTGGCAGAAATTAACGCATAAAAATCTCTGTCTTTGGTATCATAAAAAACACCATACACTTCATAATTGCCTTGTTGTTTAAAAAAAGTTTTATGTTTTTTGAGGTACTTTAAATCATTAATAGACCAGTTAATTTTGGCATCGTCAATACTGCTGTATATCAATTTGTAATTGGAATCGAATACTAATGTTTTTTCGTCATACAATTTGTTAATCGAGTTCTGATCAATCATTTTCAAAAGCTGATCATCAACTTCTTTTACATTGACTAATAGTTTAATATTAGAAAGTGCTTTTATTTCCAATCGGTCGCGAAATTCTTCTTTTCTAAAATTGGAATATAAAACAAATATCAATGTTGAAGCCAGTCCAAAGAGGATTGTAAAAAGCAGGCTGACTAAAAGTGATATTCTGTTTTTTAAGGTCATTCCTGATCGTTTAAATAATATCCGTAACCAATTTTGGTATGAAGCAGTTTTATATCGTGGTCTTTATCGATTTTTTTTCTCAAAAAATTAATATACACTTCAATTGTATTTTGGTTGGTTTCTATATGATAATCCCAAAGTTTTTCGGCTATAAACTGTTTAGAAACTACTTTCCCTTTGGCATGAGCCAAAATCAAAATCAATTTGAATTCTTTAGGAGTTAATTTGATTTCAATGCCGGAGCGATAAATTTTCATTTCATCTTCCAGAATTTCTAAATCCTGAATAGTGATTTTTTGCTGTGTTTGCTGAGGAATTTCTTTCCGTCTTAATAAAGATAAAATGCGGGCAAAAAGTTCTTCAAAGTGAAAAGGTTTCACCAAGTAATCATCGGCTCCATTATCAAAAGAAGCTAATTTATCTTCAATTTCGCTAAACGCGGTTAGCATTAAAATAGGAGTTTTTTTATCAATCTCTCGAATGCCTTTGCAGACATCGATTCCATTTTTTCCTGGAACATTAATATCAAGAACTATTAAATCATATTCGTATGGTGAATACTTTTTTAATAATAATGCCCCATCATAATAAGGAAAACACTCGAATTCTTTTGATCTAAAGAATGCTGAGATTTCTTTAGATAAAGTAAAATCGTCTTCGAGTAATAAAATTTTCATAGAGCATGGATAATATACATTCGGCTATTAAAACAAATAGCCGAATGTATGTTTTGTATTCTTCAATTATTTAAAATAAGAGAAGGTTTCATTGTTTTCAATCTTCAATAACGTTTCATAGATCAATTTGATTACGTTTTCAACATCTTCACGATGAACCATTTCGACAGTTGTGTGCATGTATCTCAACGGAAGCGAAATCAAAGCCGAAGCTACTCCGCCATTACTATACGCAAATGCATCAGTATCTGTACCGGTAACTCTTGAAGAAGCCAAACGCTGAAACGGAATGTTTTTTTCTACGGCTGTGTTCAGAATCAACTCTCTCAAATTATTTTGTACCGCTGGAGCATAAGTAACAACAGGCCCTTTACCAATTTTAGTGTCTCCTTCAATTTTCTTATCAATCATTGGAGTTGTAGAATCGTGACAAACATCAGTAACAATGGCAACATTTGGTTTTATGGTTTGGGTAATCATTTCGGCACCTCTAAGACCGACTTCTTCCTGAACAGCATTAGTAATATACAAACCAAAAGGCAGTTTGATATTATTTTCATGCAACAAACGAGCAACTTCAGCAATCATAAAACCTCCCATTCGATTATCGATAGCGCGACAAACAAATTTGTTCTCGTTCATAATTATGAATTCATCAGGATACGTAATCACACAACCTACATGAACTCCTAATTTTTCAACCTGTTCTTTGGTTTCGCAACCCAAATCAATGAAAATATTACTAATTTTTGGATTTTCTTCCTTGTCTCTGTTTCGGGTATGAATGGCAGGCCATCCAAACACTCCTTTTACGATTCCGTTTTTGGTATGGATGTTAACACGCTTTGATGGTGCAATTTGATGATCAGATCCACCGTTTCGTATTACATAAACTAGTCCATCATCGGTAATATAATTCACATACCACGCAATTTCATCAGCATGACCTTCTATGACAACTTTGTATGGAGCATCAGGATTAATCACTCCCACAGCAGTTCCATAGGTGTCGGTAATAAAAGTATCCACGTATGGTTTTAAATAATCCATCCATATTTTTTGACCTTCGCTTTCAAAGCCAGTAGGGGATGCATTGTTCAGATATTTCTCTAAAAAGGTAATAGATGATGCATTCAATATTGATTCAGTACTCATATAAAATAATTTTTCGCTAAATTAAATATTTGTCTTTATAGTTCTATATTTAATGTATAATTTTGTGTTAAAAATAATTCCCCATGAAGCTTTATAAAATTTTATTTTTCTGTTTTTTGACATCACTATCTGTTCATGCCCAAGACCCAAAAAATGATAATATTCCAATGGGTTATGTTTTAACAGAAGCCGATAGTATTTTTGGAGACACTATTGTGCTTCCCGAACTGGTAATCGAAACACACAAGATGAGTGAAGAGGACAAAAAACAGTTTTTACTACTCCAAAGAAGAGTTTATGCTACTTATCCATATGCAAGAATCGCTTCCGAAAGGCTGACTTCATTAAATAAAGGCATGCAGAAGTTTACTAATAAAAGAGATCAAAAGAGGTATTTCAAAATAGTTGAAGATTATTTAAGTAATGAGTTTGAAGCTCGTTTAAAAAAACTTTCCAGAAAGCAGGGCCAAATTTTGGTCAAATTAATTGATAGACAAACAGGATTCACTACATACGAATTAATAAAAAATCTCAAAAGTGGTTTTAAAGCATTTGTGTCCAATACTACCGCCAGCATGTTCAATATTGATTTAAAAATGAAATATCAGCCTTTCGAGGTCAATGAGGATTATTTAATTGAAACTATTTTAGTCAGGGGATTCGAATCCGGCAGGCTCCGAAAGCAGGAAGCAGCAAAGCCAATAGATTATGAAAAGCTGGACGAAGCTTGGATTAAAAAATAAAAACGGACAGTTTGTAATAAAGAGATGATTACTAAGGTAATTGTCTCTTTTTTTTGCAATTATATTTTTAAGAGCCAAAACCTGCTATCCGTTACAATCTCCCCGGCCGAACCCCGGCCAGGGAGGATTTCCACTGCACACGAGCGAAGCGAACTGGCGAAGTAATCAGGGCTAG
>NZ_QUNI01000010.1 GCF_003385115.1 Flavobacterium aquicola | reverse complement strand
TACTATGAGGTATTAATCCAAATTTCTCTGGGCTATCCCTCTGTAAAAGGTAGATTGCATACGCGTTACGCACCCGTGCGCCGGTCTCTAATTCCGAAGAACTATACCCCTCGACTTGCATGTGTTAAGCCTGCCGCTAGCGTTCATCCTGAGCCAGGATCAAACTCTTCATCGTATATTATTTGTCTTGCGACTATTTATTATTCGACTCAGTCTCTATCGGTTTTTATTCAAATCTATACGATTCTATTACTCTTATTTTATTTGTTCCGATTTGCATCGGAACGGCTGTCAATTCAATATGTCTAGGAACGTGTTCTTCTGTATTTCTTCGCTTTTCGTTGTTTCGATTAGCGGGTGCAAAAGTAGCAATTCTTTTTTAACCGGCAAGATAATTTTGAAGTTTTTTTGAAAAATTTGTTTTTCGCTTTCTTCTCTTCTCTTACTCAGCCTTTCAAGGAACATTGCGCGTTTTGCGGGGTGCAAAAGTAACCAACTCTTTTATTTCTCACAAGCTTTTTTAAATCTTTTTTTGAAAATTTCTTTTCTCTTTTGATTTGTTTTCCTGTCAGTGTTTTAAAGAACGTCTTCGCTGTTGCGGGTGCAAAAGTAGCTCCTTTATCTCTTTAAACAATGGCTTTTCGTGTTTATTTTTGACTTATTTTTTAATATACTGGTAACCTTTGCTTTACAGCAGGGGTTTTTGAGGATTTTTAATTCTGACAGGGCATTTTCAGGCTGTTTTATCGTTTTTGGCAGGTTTCGGAGGGTTTTGCTGTGAATTCTGCACTTAGTTTTTGCATACATTATATATATGTATACCAATGCCGGTTTTTCTGCCTTGCTTATTTTATCTCCTGTCTGAAGTTTGAAAAGACTCTCCTTTAGAGTATACATCTGGCTGAAAGCTCTCTTTACAAACTCCTAAAACTTCTGCTTTCACTGTAATTAATACATTACATATAAATGAATTATATTTTTTATACAATTCAATTATATTTTTTATATAAATAAATTATACATTTTGTATAAAACATTTATACTTTTTATATAAAACAATTATACGTTTTGTATAAAAAATTTATACTTTTTATATAAATTAATTATACTTTTTATATAAATAATTTATACGTTTTATATAAATTAATCATAGAAATACCGACTTTAGATGGAGAATTTAAATTCTAAGACTGATGGAATAATGCTGAAGTCCGATAGGGAGTACTCTATTATTATATCAAAACCTCACCCCCAACCCCTCTCCAAAGGAGAGGCTATGATTTAGACATGTATTTGATATTATATAACAAGGACAATTCTTGTTATGAATCGCAAATGCACTAGCCCTGATTGCTTCGCCAGTTCGCTTCGCTCGTGTGAAGTGGAAATCCTCCCCGGCCGGGGTTCGGCCGGGGAGATTGTAACGGATAGCAGGATTTAGCTCCTGATTATTTGGATTAGTTAATCGAATCGGATGGCTTTGACCGGAGAAATTTTTGTTACTATATATGAAGGAATCAATAATACTAAAGCACAAATTGTTACTGTAAGGATATTTAATGCTAAGATATACCCAAAGTTAAGATATACTGGCGCTTGATTTACATAATAATTTTCGGGATTTAATTTTATAATTCCGAACTGCTGCTGCAGCACTAACAACGAGACACCAATCCCGTTACCCCACAATAATCCTCTTGCTATAAGGTAAAATGCATTATAAAGAAATACTTTTCGAACGGACCAGTTATTTGCACCTAGTGCTTTAAGGATACCTATCATTTGTGTGCGTTCGAGTATTAAAACCAGCAGAGCGACTACCATATTTATGGTTGCAACCAGTATCATGACAACTAATATTACTATAATATTGAAATCAAAAAGCTGTAACCATTCGAATATATAACTATATTTTTCGATGATTGTTTTTGTATCCAGAGTTGAAGATGTTTTTTTATATACCTGCTCTCCTGTTTCTTTTATTGTATTGAAGTCTTTCACGAAAACCTCAAAAGCACCAATTTGATTAGGATTCCATTTATTGATTCGCTGAATATGCCTAATATCACCTATTATATAGGTGGCATCAAACTGCTGAAATCCTGAATTAAATATTCCTGTTATTTTAAATCTTCGAACATTTGGCAATTGATTTTGATTTTCCTTAATAAAAAACGTATTAAAGGAATCACCGACTTTTAACTGCAGGCGATTAGCTAAAAACTGAGAAATAACAACTTCGGAAGTGATGTTTTTAGATAAATTTGGTAATTGCCCAGAAACCAGATACTCTTTTATATTTCCCCATTGATAGTCATTACCAACTCCTTTAAATATAATTCCTTCGAATGCAGTTTCGGTTCTGATAATTCCTGCTTTACTAGCTATTGCCTGAATATGGCTTACTTCTGGAACTTCACTAAACTTTGGATAAAAATCCTGATTCTTAGCAATTGGCAGTATTGTGACCTCAGATTGGTTATTATCGTAATTCGAAATTATAATGTGACCATTGAAAGCAGCAATCTTTTCACGGATTTTATTCTGCAGTCCAATACCAGTAGCTACAGAAACTATCATCATAATCATACCAATGGCGATAGCGGCTATAGCAATGTTAATTATTGGGGCCGATATGCTGCTTTTATAATCTTTGGCAGTAATAAGCCTTTTTGCAATAAAATATTCTAAATTCAAATTGATTTATTTTGAGGAGTCGAACAAATATACATAAAGTTTCAATTAAGGTCTTGTTAAACCTTCGAAGTCTAGAGCGGTAATTTCTTTTTCATCTCTTCGACAATATTGAATGCAGCTGGGCATATTGCAACATTCTTGAGTGTCAGATCCGTAATCTGCTGAAATTTTTTCCTGTCAGTATGCGGAAATTCCCTGCACGCTTTAGGACGAACGTCATATATATAACAGGTATTGTCCGTATCAAGAAAAGTACAAGGCACACTTTGCAATACATAATCTTTATCTTCATCAATACGCAGATACTGCTCAATAAACTGCTGCGGTTTTTGTCTTAAAAATTTAGAAATTCGCTCAATATCAGCCAAAGTAAATAACGGCCCCGTAGTTTTACAGCAATTAGCACATTTTAAACAGTCCGTTTTTTTGAATTCAGTTTCATGGATATTACCCATTAAGTAATCTAAATTCTTAGGCGTTTTCTTTTTTAGCTTATCAAAATACTTTTTGTTTTCGATATGCTTATCTTTGGCAAGTTTTCCTAATTCGTTTAAAGCTGGCTTCAATTTAAATATATAATGTTGAATTCGCAAAAGTACTAAACTTTAAACTCGGAAATTTAAACTTGAAACTAAATTTATGAAAGATCTTTTTGGCAAAGCTATTCTTGACTACCAAACCAATAATGAACCTGAGAACTTACTAACTGAGACTTCAATTTCTGAAGAAGATGAAATGGAGGTTAGTTATCTTTTTAGAGATTATTCACAAATGCCAAAAATAGAACAAAAAGCCCTTCAGCTGGCCAAAGGAAAAGTTCTTGATGTAGGCTGCGGAGCTGGAAGCCATAGTCTGACTCTGCAAAATGACCGAAATCTTGATGTAACTTCTATTGACATCTCAGAAAATGCAATTCAAGCCTGCAGACTTCGCGGATTGAAGAATGCAAAAGCGCAAGACGTAATGACTATCGAAAATGAAAAATACGATACTATCATCTTACTAATGAATGGTACAGGAATTTTCGGAACCTTAAAAGACACACCTAATTTTTTGCAGAAACTAAAAACTCTTCTAAATTCAGATGGTCAAATCCTTATTGACTCATCCGATATTATTTATATGTTTGATGATGATGAAGACGGCGGTAAATGGATTTCAAATGATGGATATTATGGCGAATTGACCTTCACCATTTCATATAAAAATGAAACAGAAACTACCTTTCCATGGCTCTATCTTGACTACAACACATTACAAAATGTCGCTTCCGCAAATGGATTTCAATGCGAGCTGATTCTTGAAGGAGAACATTATGACTACTTAGCCAGACTTTCAATCTAAAATCAAAAAAGCCAAATGCTGAAACAGCATTTGGCTTTGTCAAGAATGACTCTTTATGTTTTAAGAATTCAACATTAACCTTGACTAGCAATTTTTATTGGCACCTCATAAAGAACTCTAACTTTTTGCCCTCTCGTTTCGCCACAAGTCCACTTAGGAGACTTGCTTATAACTCTCTTCGCTTCGGCACCAGTTCCTCCGCCAAGATCTTTAACCACATTCACATTAGTAACACTTCCATCAATTTCGATAATGAACGCTATTTTCAAGGTCCCCCCATTACCATCATATTCCGGCATTTGAAAGTTACTGCTAATAAATGTCATGAATGCATTGTTTCCTCCTGGGAACTCTGGCCTGACTTCAACTTCTTCATAAGCATAAGGAGCATCATCAACCATAGTAGCCGTTACCTGTGCAGAAGCAAAATCCACAATAAACAAAGTTATTATAGAAAGTAAAATTCTTTTCATAAGCTTTTAAATTATATATTTTTAAAAAAGTAGGTTTTGGTAAATATATAAAAAAATACACTTATAAAAACAGATTGAATAAAAATAATCAAATTTAATTGACATATAATCATCAATATAACATATCACTAGGATATACTCATAAAGAACATTCTTTTAGTAAGAAAAATACATAGTCAAAATAGCTAAAAATTATTTTAACAAATACACTACTGGCAAAACATTAGAGGGTTTGGAATTCATAATAAATTCCAATAAATAAAAACATTTTCTTAAGGAATATTTAAATACTTATGTGTTTGCAATGACACTCTCCATTTTGGATTATTCATAACATAATCAACAATCTGCGGAGTCATTTCTTCTTTTTTACTCCATTCAGGCTGGAGAAAAAGTATCGCTCCAGGATTAACCTTAAGAGCCTGCTCTTCGGCAAAAATAAAATCATGTTTATTATAAATAATCACCTTAAGCTCATTTGCACTGTCATAAACAGTTTGAGTTGGTAATTTGTTTTTCTTTGGCGAAAGGCAGATCCAATCCCAAGTACCGCTTAATGGATAAGCTCCCGAAGTTTCTATATGAACTTTTAAGTTGTTGTCTTTTAATTTTTGTGTTAAAGGATCCATATCCCACATTAATGGCTCTCCGCCAGTAATCACAATAGTATCCGCATACTTGGATGCATTTTTTACTATTAAATTAATCTGAGTAGGAGGATGAAGTTCGGCATTCCAGCTTTCTTTAACATCACACCAATGACATCCTACATCACATCCTCCTATTCTAATAAAATAAGCCGCAGTTCCTGTATGAAAACCTTCCCCTTGAATTGTATAAAACTCTTCCATTAATGGAAGCATAGTTCCTTTGTTAACTTCTAATTGAACTTCTTTAGATAACATTATATAAATTTAGGGTGCAAATATACGTAATAAAAAGAAATCCCAATGACCACTATTTAAACGCAAACATTATAAAGGAATTACTCAAAAGAATTCATAATAAAAAAAAAAACGATAACTGTTTCCAGTTATCGTTTTTTTTTACAAAAATATTTTATTTATCTATTTATTTTAAAGCTTTTAATGAATCTAACGCATATTGATTCGCTGGATCTAGAGTCAGAGTTTTGTTAAAATATTCAATTGCTTTTGCCTTATCAGTATTCGCGTAACTAGCCGCAGCACCATTATAGCTTTCCATAAGTTTTTTTACAGTAGCAGGTTTTGCTAATTCTTCCGGACCTTTTTCCGTAACTATATTGATGTAATCATTATAATATTTTATTGTCATCTCATCGTTTTCCAATAAACTATTAGTTCTAGCTCTGTATAAATAAGCATCCTGAGTTTTAGGAGATGCCTCAATTACGGCACCATAAGCTAAATCAGCTCTTTGCAACGCAATAGGATCTGGTTTAATATCTTTTCTTGTATTATCAAAATACAAACTATTGCCTAAATAGAAATTATCCAGCACATAGTTCTTAGATTCTTTATTCGCTACAGCTATTTCATAAATTGCACCTGCCTGTTTGAACAGCTTTAACTCATACATTTTTTTACCAACATCACTAATATTATTAGATAAACCGTTAGCGTCCATTTCAGCTGATTTTTTTACATCTAGAATACCATTATCAAATAAAACTACGTCAAGATTTTTCCCGTCTTCTCCAACTGCTTTTTTAATTTTAGAAAAACCTAAAGTTTGATAATCGAATGCAATAGTTTTATTTGCTGGATCTGAAATAAAACTTTCTAATGATTTTATAGCAACATCATAATTTCCATTTTGATAAGCTGATATACCTAAATAACGTAAAATTCTAGGATTAACTTTATCCAATTCAACCATTCTATTTGCTTCAGCTTCCAGAGCTTTATATTCTCCTGCCAAAACCAAAAAATCAGCATGTCTCATTCTTGAACTAAGCGAATAATCTGTCAATGTCAAATATTTCTCATAACTCACTAAAGCTTTATCGATATAAGTTCTATATTTAGCTGGCTCATTTCTACCCCACAAATAATACGTTTCAGCTAGTTCGCGGAAAACAGGACCATAATTTGGATTAATTGCCACAACTTCATCAAACGCTTTTATAGCTTCAGTGTAAGCTTTGGCACCTTTTAACAAAACACCTAACTGCATTTTTGCTCTAATTAAAGTATTATCTGCAGCGTACGCATTTCTATAAGCTGAATATGCTTCATTTTGATTTTTATCTCCATAATATGCATTACCCAAAGCTAAATTTAATTGCGCATCCTGAGGATTAACCAATTTAGCTTTATTCAGATATTCTAATGCCTTTTTATAATCTGGTTTAGTCGAATATGTATAAGCTCGCCCAATAAAAAGATACTCTTCAATATCTTTCTTCTTGATATCTTTAAGAGCTAAAGCAAACTTTTCCTCAGCCGCAGCTGCATTTCCATTATCAAGATCGATCAGCCCCAGACCAATATGATTTAACCTAGCACCTTCCGATCCGGCAAGACCTTTTTGGTAATAAATCTTTGCAGAATCTGCATTGTTTTGTAATAAATACACATTACCTAAATAAAAATCAGCTGTACCATTGGTCGGTTTAGCTGCTATTATAGATTTTAAAATTGATTTTGCACTTTCAAATTGCTCAGCATCGATTGCTTTTTTTGCTTGATTAAGATCTTGCGCACGGCCAGTTGTAACAACTGCCAATAGAGCAATACTTAAAAATTTAACTTTATTCATCTTTATTACATTAAATTAATTTCAATTATTTTTTTTCATTATTAGTGTTACCGTGAATAATATTTAGCTTCCTTGTAGGTATTTTGTATGGCAACAAACCTGATTTCAGTACAATTCTTTGCCCAATATCACCTGCAACGAATGAAGCAAATCCCATCCCTAAACCTGAATAACCTTGACAATTCACAATATATAGATCTCGCAATAAAGGATATGTACCTTCACCAAAATTATTTTGCGTCGGAGCATAATAACCTTCTTTGTCCAGACCTTTAACACTTAAAATGTTTATATTCCCAACAATAGATTCCATTGATGCGCTGGGCTGTGATAACCAATTTACACCTACCACACCAATCATACCGTTATTTTCAGAAACAAACTTTAAAACCTCATTATTTGTTTTAAAAGTATAAACCTCTTTCGCAGGCAGATCGTTCAGTTCTGCCAAATTCTTCATATAACTTACAGTACTTGAATTTGGATTATCAAAAACTAAGCCTTTAATTTTAGAACTTCTCTCCCCCTTCATGAAACCAATTACATCCTTCAAAGCGATTAAAGTATCGTTATTTGTTTTATTAGAAACAAAAGCTATGCCATCAATAGCAAATTTAGTTATTTTGGGAACTATTTTTCTTTGTTCAAAAATATTTAACTCTTTTTTAGTTAAATTTCTAGCAATTACAGCAATACCAGCACTCTTATCAAACAATGAATTTAAAACTTCAGATTCAGATTTTGAAACTAATTTGAATTTGGCATCATAACTGCCTTCAAACACCATAATCTGATCTTCGACAATCGGAGTGATTGTTTCATCTACATAAATAACCGCTTTACCTTTCAAAATTGTTTCATTATTTACAGCTACATTCTCATCTTTTTTACAATTAAAAAAAAGAAAAACAAACAGGGATAAAACCAAATAAATATTAAATCTAGACATAGTTATTCTTTATTAGCATTATATACGCGGAAAAACCGAATAATAGCATAAACAATTAATACAACGCCTAAAGCTATTCTATATTGCATCTGCATATCGAATGGAAACTTATTCCAAAAAATAATCATTAACCCCAAAAAGAAATAGGCTAAAAAAACCAATATGGTAATAACAAGAAGAAATCGCTCAATAAGCGATTTCTTCTTCAAATTGTTAAATAAATTATCCAACATTACTCTGCAGATTGTATAGTAATTGGAAGAGAATATAACACCCTAACCTTTTTACCATTTTGTTCACCAGGAAGCCATTTAGGACATTTGTTTAACACTCTAATTGCTTCTTTTCCTGTACCATAACCGATATCTCTAATTACTTTGATATCTGTTAATGAACCATCTTTTTCTACTACAAAAGTAACATAAACTTTACCTTTAAGACCTTCTTCTTCAGGAGCCTGATAATTTTTACCTACAAAAGCATAGAATTTTTCAATTCCTCCTGGGAATTCTGGTTTTTGTTCAATACCAGCTAAAGAGTGTACACTCGTATCTTCAGCGATAACTTCAACTGCTGGACCATTTCCAACTTCCAGCTCTACTGTAAGTGGCGCATTGGGATCTCCTTTGATAGTTTCTGCACCAGTCTTTTTGTCTTTGATATCATCCATTTTTGGAGGATCTTCAGTAACATCCTCTGCCTTAGCAACAACTGGCTTAACGAATTTAACCATGTCTTGTTTAGGTGGTGGCGGTGGTGGCGGAGCAAGATCTTTAGGAGCTTCGACTTTTTTCTTAGGAGGCAGCTTAACGGCAGTTATCTTAATATCATTATCAGCCTCCTCACCACTGTCTGGTAAGTAGCTCGCAATAAGCGGTGCGCTGATAGCTAAACTAAAAAGAATACTACCAATGATAAGAGCTCGCATAGAAGTCTTGCGATTCGTTTTTCTAAGTTCATAAGCACCATATATCTTATTACGTCCTTCGAAAACGATCTCAATCCATTGATTTTTAATTAAATCTAATTTCATTTTTTATAATTATTAGGTTATTAGTAAAAATATTATCTTACTTCTAACAATTTTACTTCTTCAGGTGTAAATTCATTTACTATTGCATAAGATCCAGTCTTATTTACCCCCACTATTGCCATTTCATCCAAAACATCAACTAAATTACGATAAGTTGATTTTTTACTTGGCTTGATAATGACAATCATTCCTTTCCCAGGTTCGCCTTTAGCTGTTGAATACTGCTTAACCTGTTCCATTCTAGTTAATAATTCTTTACGAATTCCATCTTTACCATAAGAAAAATCTTTTGGAGCAGCAAGTGGAGTTTCTAACATTCCCATATAACGAATTAACTTTCCATTTTCTCCAAGCAACAAAGTCAATGTCTTGTTTTCATCAACCTTAATAGGCTTCTCTTTAGTTTTATCTTCTTCTTTATCTGGCAACGTCAAATCCATGGATTGAGGTTTTGACAAGGTAGTAGTAAGCATAAAGAATGTGATCAATAAGAAAGCCAAATCCACCATGGCAGTTAAATCTACCTTAGAGTTTTGTTTTTTACTTCTTACCTTACCACCGCCTTTTTTGCCACCGCCACCGTCGGTATTTAATTCAGCCATTTTAGTGTATCTTTTTTAATTAAAAATTCTTTCCTCTTAAACCTGTAACCAAGTTAAAGCTATTAACTTTTTGATCTTGCAAAAGATCCATTACTTGTTTGATTGCAGGATATTGTTCCTTAGCATCTCCTTTTATTGCAAAATTCAATTCTTTGTTATTAACTTCAATATTTGCTTTACGGGAATAAAGAACCCAATCCTTCAACTGGTTATCTAAAGAATCTTTAGGTATACCAGGCTGGCCTGCTTTACTTCTATCTGCTGCTTTCATATTCAAAATTTCTTTTAAATTTTGAATAGGCACACCAAAACTTTCCATTAACCCAAATTCTTCTGACTCTTTTTCAGTAAATTCAACATCGTACTTATCAGCCATAAATTCAAGTGCCTTTTTACGAACATCTTTTCCTTTAAGATCAAAAAATACAACTGTCTTTCCTTGTGCCTTACCAATTGTCAGTGTCGACAAATTATCAGCTGGCAACTTAGTCTGTACAGTAGACTGCGGAGTATCAACTGGTAATACTTCAGGTGTTTTAGCAGTAGCAGTCAAAATAAAGAACGTTAGCAAAAGAAACGCAACATCACACATCGCCGTCATATCGGTAGATGTAGATTTTTTCTTCATTACTATTTTTCCCATTATTTTTTTTATATTTTATTTGATATAAAAATATCAAAAAATTAATTATTGTTTTAAACTGCCTCTAAAGTGTCTGTAAGTGTTTACGATAGTAGTTCCAGCCTCATCAATAGAATAAGTTAAATCATCAATTTTTGAAGTAAAGAAGTTATAAGCAACAATAGCAGTGATTGAAGTAGAGATACCTGTAGCCGTATTAATCAATGCCTCAGAGATACCAACAGCAAGTGCAGCTTGGTCTGGTGTACCAGCAGAAGCCAAAGCACCAAACGCTTTAATCATACCAGATACAGTTCCTAATAATCCTCCAAGTGTCCCTAAAGATACCAAAGAAGAAATGATAGTCATGTTTTTCTCTAACATTGGCATTTCAAGAGCAGTAACCTCTTCGATTTCTTTGTGTATAACTTCAGAAGCTTCTTCACTATTGAATCCTTCTTTTTTAACATCTTGATATTTAACTAATGCAGATTTAATTGCATTTGCAACAGATCCTTGTTGTTTATCACATGAAACAATAGCACCATCAATATCTCCTGATTTGATACTTGCTTGGATTGCTTTCATAAATTTATCTAAATTTCCTTTACCAGCAGCTTTTGAAATAACAAAAAACCTTTCAATAGAGAAAACAATAACCATTAATAACATACCTAATAAAACTGGTACTATAAATCCTCCTTTATAAACTTGTCCTAATGTATTCAATGGATGACCTTTCTCTGTATCTCCACCTTCAAAATTCGTTGGATCCCCCATCACCTGAGACCAGATTAACCAACCTACAAAAATACATAATGCAATAATAATTCCTGAAACCATTCCTCCACCGTTTGAAGTGCTTTCTTTTTTAACTTTAACGTTTGCCATTTTTTTAATTTTTAAATATTTATTTTAGTTTTAATAAACTTGTATAGGAGCAAATTTAATTTTTTAGTTGAAATAAAAAAACTTTTTTTTAAGTATTCTAACATTTTATTTTATTACTAAAACAGCACTATAACGTTTTTTAAGAATAATTGAATAATATTTTCAAAAATACTTTCCAAATTATTCTAAAATAAAGTGATTTTAGACATTCTCAACATTTTTATTCAAAAAAGACGTCAAATCAAAAAACATATAATTCCATCAAAACAATATTATTTTGTGATATAATTTATAAGAAACACTTGATTATTTCATTTAAAGAATATTTAATACCTTGCAGTTGATATCAAAACTACCAAAAAATGAGCAAAAAAGAGAACTTTATTCAGCTGATAAATGAAGGCTATTTATCCAAGGGAGAAAGCATAATCCTTGGCGGTGCTATTCTTGATGGAGAAGCACTGCCCGATACTTTTGTAAAAATCCCATTAAAAACCCTAAATAGGCATGGACTAATTGCTGGTGCCACCGGGACCGGAAAAACAAAAACGATTCAGGTTCTTTCTGAACAGCTTTCTTCGTTTGGAATACCAGTCCTTATGATGGATATAAAAGGTGATTTTAGTGGTGTTGCCAAAGAAGGCGAAGAGAAAGATTTTATAAAAGAACGCCACGCAAAATTAAATATTCCTTATTCCGTATCCAGCTTTCCTGTTGAATTAATGACACTTTCCAAACAGGAAGGAGTAAGACTTCGCTCTACAGTTTCAGAATTCGGTCCAGTACTTTTTTCCAGAATTTTAGATTTGAATGATACCCAGACGGGAGTTGTTTCTGTAATTTTCAAATATTGCGATGACAATAAAATGCCTTTACTTGATTTAAAAGACATTAAAAAAGTCCTTAATTATACAACAGATGAAGGGAAAGATGAAATAGAAGAAAGTTACGGCAAGATATCCACTTCGACCACCGGTACTATTTTAAGAAAAATCATAGAACTCGAACAGCAGGGCGGCGATTTATTTTTTGGAGAATTATCTTTTGAAATTGATGATTTACTACGTATTGACGAAAACGGAAAAGGTTACATCAATATTATTAGATTAACTGATATTCAGGACAAACCTAAATTGTTTTCGACTTTTATGCTAAGTTTATTAGCCGAAATATACCAACAGATGCCAGAAAAAGGAGATGCGGATCAACCGGAATTAGTCATATTTATTGACGAAGCTCATTTGATTTTTAATGAAGCCAGCAAAGCTTTATTGGAACAAATAGAAACTATAGTAAAATTAATTCGCTCCAAAGGAATCGGAGTCTACTTTATTACACAAAATCCTATGGATATCCCGAGCGGTGTTTTAGCGCAGCTCGGACTTAAAATTCAGCATGCTCTGCGAGCTTTTACAGCAAATGACAGACAAGCCATTAAACAATCCGCAGATAATTATCCGACGTCAGAATATTATAAAACGGATGAAGTTTTAACCAGCTTAGGAATTGGAGAAGCGCTGGTCACAGCTTTAAATGAAAAAGGAATTCCAACGCCGCTTGTAGCCACGATGATGCGGTCTCCAATGAGCAGAATGGATGTTTTAACCGATTCTGAAATTCAGGAAATTAATTCAAAATCAAAACTAGTCAAAAAATACGATGAAGTTATTGATCGCGAAAGCGCCTATGAGATACTTACAAAAAAAATAGAATCATCTCAAGAACAAGCTGTCGTTGTCGAAGAAACAAAGCAAGTAAGTACCGAACCAAGCACCGCAAGTGTTGTTACAAA
Organism: Flavobacterium aquicola; assembly: GCF_003385115.1. Taxonomy (GTDB): domain Bacteria; phylum Bacteroidota; class Bacteroidia; order Flavobacteriales; family Flavobacteriaceae; genus Flavobacterium; species Flavobacterium aquicola. Next base: position 174,295 of record NZ_QUNI01000010.1, on the reverse strand, counting down.
ATCAGTGTTAAAAGTCGTAACCAGTGCTACTTTTATAAGAGGCGCATTTGGAATATTATCAAAACTTTTTAAAAAATAATTCCAAAATGAAAAACTATATTAAAGTCTTAATTCTTCTTTTAATTTTAAATGGCTGTTCGCCAAAGTCAGAAAAAAAGAATATTGCTTACATCAAACTAGAAATTGTTAAAACCGAAAAAGACTTTGAAAAATTAACAGCCGAAAAAGGACTGGCAGAGGGCTTTTCTCAATTTGCAGATTCAAATGCAGTCATTAAAAGAGAAAATGATACTCTAATCATTGGCAGGGACAATATCAAAAAATACTATTCAAACCCTAAGTATCTAGATAAAACTGTCACTTGGTCTCCTGATGCTGTAGTTGTTTCTGATGCTGGAGACATGGCTTCAAGCTACGGTAAATATGTTTGGACTTCAAAAGATTCCACTGGAAAAGTACAGGTTTCAAAAGGCATTTTTCATACCGTTTGGAAAAAACAAAAAGACGGTTCCTGGAAATACATTTGGGATTAAATAAATTCTTTACAGGACAAAACAATCAATTTAAACATCTATTTCTTATATTTGTTTAAACACAGAAACACATGAAAAGCATTTCAAAAGAAACCATTTTGAAAATGGATAAGATTGAAAAATTAAATCTAATTAATTCATGTACCGGATTTAAATCTGCCAATCTCATTGCTACAAAATCTATTGAAGGCAATACCAATGTTGCTATTTTCAGCAGTGTTACCCACTTGGGAAGCAGTCCGTCTTTGATTGGATTTATTGTACGCCCAACCACTACTCCAAGGGATACTTATAAAAACATCATGGAAACCGGCTATTTCACAATAAACCATATTACTGTTGATATGATTGCTGATGCACATCACACATCGGCTAATTATGAGTCTGGTCTCTCCGAATTTGACAAAACCAATCTTGAAGAAGAGTATAAAGAAGGAATCAATATCCCTTTTGTAAAAGGCAGTCCGGTGCAGCTATATTGTAAGTTTGTAAATGAATACCTAATCAAGGAAAACAATACAATACATGTTATAGCTTCCATTGAAAATATTTTTTTTGAAGAAGTACTTGAACACAAAGATGGCTGGCTGCAGCTTGATAAAGGAAATGTTGTTACTCTAAATGGCGCGGATGGGTATTTTTTACCAAAACTAATCGACCGTTTTCAACATGCCCAACAAGACATTCCAACAAAATCTTTCAGAAAAGACAAAGAATAAAAAAAATAATTAACCAAAAACGGGAATAGCATTTAGAACTATTCCCGTTTTTTATTTCTCTATTATTCCCCTTTTCAGAATCTGCCCAAAGTGAAACATATCTTCATAGGAAGTGTATAATGGAACTGGTGCTAACCGAATTACATTGGGTTCACGCCAATCTGTAATCACGCCGTTTTTCATTAAATAATCAAATAATCTGCGGCCTTCTCCATGAAGAAAAACTGATAATTGACATGCTCTTTCGGAAGGATTAACAGGAGTGATAATTTCAAAAGAACCATGAACTTCTTTGCTGATTTCATTTAGAATAAACTCCAAATAAGATGTTATTTTATCTCTTTTTAAGATTAATTGATCCATTCCAATTTCGTCAAACATTTCTACAGAAGCTAAATATGGTGCTAAAGATAAAATAGGCAGATTACTTACCTGCCAGCCTCCAGCTCCCTGAACAGGATCGAAAACGGGTTCCATCTTGAAGCGACGTTCTTTGTTATGTCCCCACCAACCCGCAAAACGAGGCAGTTCTTTATTATTGTGATGTTTTTCATGAACAAAACAACCCGATGCATTTCCTGGCCCTGAGTTCATGTATTTATAACTGCACCAAGAAGCAAAATCAACATTCCAATCGTGCAGTTCTAATTTAATATTTCCGGCAGCGTGAGCCAAATCCCAGCCCACATAAGCGCCTTGTTTGTGACCCGCTTCGGTAATTGTTTTCATGTCAAAAACCTGACCTGTATAATAATTTACTCCGCCTATTAAAACTAGAGCCAACTCCTCTCCGATTTCTTCGATTTTTGATAAAACATCTTCTAATCGAATGTTATGTTCTCCTTCTCTGCGCTTGATTTCTACGATTACATCTTCTGGTTTATAACCGTGAAAATGAACCTGACTATGAAACATATACTGATCCGAAGGGAATGCTTTTTCTTCGCAAATGATTTTGTATCGTTTTGCTGTTGGTCTGTAGAATGATACCATCAGTAAATGAAGATTCACTGTCAAGGTATTCATTACCGTAACTTCTGAAGGCAATGCGCCTACTAATCTGCTCAATGGATCTGCAAAACGCTCTTGATAGTCCCACCAAGGTTTTTCGGCGTAAAAATGTCCTTCAACAGCTAAATTCGCCCAGTCATTCATTACCTCATCAACATATTTTTTGGTTCTTTTTGGCTGTAAGCCTAAAGAGTTACCTGTAAAATAAATTACTTTTTTATTGTTGACTTTTGGAAAAATAAATTCGTCTTGATATTTATGCAAATGATCTTCAGCATCGAGTTTTTGAGCAAATTCCAGAGTGTTTTTGAAATCCATTTTTTTATTATTTATATTGTAAAAATAGAAAAAATAAAACGAATCAGTCATTAAAAAAGATAATTCAATAACAAATCAATCTATTTTGAGCGAAATTTTACATTTAACCCAGAAAACAAAAGAAATGCCACGAATTCATGAATTAATATTTAAAATCACTATCTATAAAATTACCGCAGATTCGCAGATTTATTTTTGATGACAGGAATTAGATAGCAATATTCAGTGTAAGCTGTGCGTTCGCTTCGCTCAATTTAGCACAAAAAAAATCTCGCCATTGCTGACGAGACTTTATATTTAGTTTTGAATGTGATTAGATAATCAGCATTGCGTCTCCGTAAGAATAAAATTTGTATTCTTCTTTGATTGCTTCTTCGTAAGCTCTTTTCATTAAATCATGTCCGCAGAAAGCTGAAACCATCATTAATAAAGTAGATTTTGGCGTATGAAAATTAGTAATCATACAAGTTGGAATACTGAAATCGTGAGGAGGAAAAACAAATTTGTTTGTCCATCCATCGTAAGGATTCAGTGTGTTTTGTGAAGAAACAGAACTTTCTACAGCACGCATAGAAGTAGTTCCTACAGTACAGATTCTTTTCTTAGCAGCCTTTGCGGTGTTTACAATATCACAAGCTTCCTGAGTAATTTTTAGCTCTTCGGAATCCATTTTATGCTTAGATAAATCTTCAACCTCAACTGGATTGAAAGTTCCTAAACCAACGTGAAGTGTTACTTCGGCAAATTTAACACCTTTAATTTCTAGTCTTTTCAATAAATGCTTAGAGAAGTGCAAACCTGCAGTTGGCGCCGCAACAGCTCCCTCTTCTTTAGCATAAATTGTTTGGTAACGCTCAGCATCTTCAGGAGTTACGTCACGGTTAATGTATTTTGGGATAGGAGTTTCTCCTAGTTCAGTCAATTTATTTCTGAATTCTTCGTAAGAACCGTCATAAAGAAAACGCAAAGTTCTTCCGCGGGAAGTTGTATTATCAATTACCTCAGCAACTAATGAATCGTCGTCACCAAAATATAATTTATTTCCAATTCTGATTTTTCTAGCCGGATCAACTAATACATCCCAAAGTCTTTGTTCTGCATTTAGTTCTCTCAATAAAAACACTTCAATTCTTGCACCTGTTTTTTCCTTATTTCCGTATAAACGAGCTGGAAAAACTTTAGTATTATTCAAAATTAAAACATCACCATCATCAAAATAATCGATAACGTCTTTGAACATTTTATGTGTTATCGTCTGATTCTTGCGGTCTACAATCATCAAACGAGACTCATCTCTGTTTTCGGCTGGATATTCTGCAAGAAGTTCTTTTGGTAAATTGAAGTTAAAGTGCGATAATTTCATTTGCTGTTTGTTTAAAAGTTTAAAAATTCAAGTCACAGACTATTTAGCCTGAACATAAAAATCTTTCGGGTGCAAATATACGATTGTGAGATAGGCGTTGTCAAGTGTTTAGGTGTTTATTTTTTACCTCACTTCGGCCCTCTCCACAATAGAAAAAGTTAAAACTCAACAATACTCTAGGTAAATGACCATTTTTGAACAACCAAAAAGCCTAACTTTTTTAAATCATCCCAAAAATCAGGGTATGATTTTGACACCACATCGGCATTATTGATTACAATTGGTACTTTTAATGCTAATGGTGCAAATGCCATTGCCATTCTGTGGTCGTTATAAGTATCAATTCTTATTTCTTCTTTAATATCTTTTGTTGCCACCAATGTCAAACTATCATTGGTTACGGAAATGTTTGCTCCTAGTTTTGTTAATTCAATTCGAAGTGCTTCCAGCCTGTCCGTTTCTTTAATTTTTAAGGTATGCAGACCTGTTAAGTGACAGCCAATTCCTAATCCTAAACAAGTTACTACAATAGTCTGTGCAATATCCGGCGTATTATTCAAGTCGAAAGTAATGTCTTTGTATTCAAAACCTTCTTGTTTTGTCAAAGTAATTTTATCTCCTTCAAATTTTGAAGAAACCCCCATTTGCTTGTAGATTTCGACTAAAGCTGAATCCCCTTGTAAACTTGTTTCTTTGTAACTTGTCAACGAAACAGAAGCTGTTTTTGCCAATGCAGCTAAACTGAAAAAATAAGAAGCCGAACTCCAATCGGATTCAACAGTCATTACTTTTGTTTCAACTTCTTTTTTAGGTTTTACTGTTATAACGTTTCCAACAAAACTAGTTTCAATATTTAAATCATTTAGCAAAGCTAAAGTCATTTTGATATATGGAACAGAAGTTATTTCACCAACCAAAGTCAGTTCAATTCCATTCTCTAATTTTGGCGCTACCAAAAGTAATGCCGATATATACTGACTGCTTACATTCGCTGGAATGCTTACTTTATTCGCAGTTATTTTTTGTCCTATAATTCGAATAGGCGGATAACCTTCTTCTTTTTCATACGTTATTTTTGCTCCTAACTGCACCAAAGCTTCTACCAAAACTTTAATAGGGCGCTCAGTCATTCTCTGAGATCCAGTCAAAACCACTTCACGGCCTTCGTTCACTGCAAAATAAGCTGTCAAGAAACGCATTGCTGTTCCTGCATGATGAATATCAACAATTTCATCATTGCCTTTTAGTGCTTTCTGCATTACCTCACTGTCATCAGAATTTGATGTATTGGCTAAAGTAATATTTGGAAAAAGCGCTTGAAGCAGCAAAAGTCTATTGGTTTCACTTTTGGAACCTGTTATTGCAATTTGGTCTTGTAAATCGTGTTGGGAAGTTTGAACTAGTAAATTCATTTTTGAATACGTTGAAATTGGTCTTTTGGCAAATTTATTTTAAAAAAAGTAAGAACCAAAGTTTTGCCGTAACTTATAACATTATTTTAATTTATCGTTGTTTTTGTGGCGGTCTTTGTCACGAACTGATTTCAAATCCATTTTCTTATCGAAAGCGGCCTGCAGATCGATTCCTGTCTGGTTCGCCAAACATAGTACTACAAAAACTACATCAGCAAGTTCTTCGCCAAGATCCTTATTTTTATCACTTTCTTTTTCGGACTGTTCTCCGTAACGACGGGCAATGATTCTGGCAACTTCGCCTACTTCTTCGGTAAGCTGTGCCATATTTGTCAGCTCGTTAAAGTAACGGACTCCGTGTTCTTTTATCCAAGTATCTACGTCTAACTGTGCGTTTTTTATGTTCATTTTTTTTAATTTTTATACCTTTTATTTAACCCTGACAGGGTTTTAAACCCTGTCAGGGTTAAATAAAAGACTAAATTATTCGATTATTAAATTATTTATTTCGTCTAATTCTTGTTGTTGATTGTGATAAAAAATAAAATTTTCCCTATCTCCGAATAATTCAACTACTTCTTTCCTTTTTAGTTTTGTTGGTTTATTCGAAATTACCGTTTCATAAGATGACCAAGCATACAAACTCATTTGTTTTACAAAACCATGATGTACTGGATTGTTATGAATATAAAAAACCAATTGTTGAAAATATCTATCAGAAGAAACCAATTTCCTTTCAAAAGTAGTTTCAAATAGACTTCCAGTCCTATTATATCGTTTGTTGACTGCTTGCGTATAAGCATTGAACAAATGCGAAAACTGTCGGGACGGATCAATAATTTTTGGTTTTTCGGTAGTGGTGTAGGTCAACTCATTCTGTTCTATTTCGACTTTTTCTTTGATTCGTACCAAGATATGAAAATGATTTTTTAACAAGCACCAAGCATACGTTTCGGCAATAGGCTCTATGTATTTTGCATATAGCCGAAGAAAATGATAGTAGTTTTCGTTTTCAAGAAATATGTCAATTCCGTTATTACCACGGTTGTAAATGTGGTAGTAATTTCCGTGGAGAATTGGCTCTTTTTTTTCCATGTTACTTATACTAATTAACCCTAACAGGGTTCAAAACCCTGTTAGGGTTGTGTTATAAAATCTCGATCCAATTGTTTTCATCATAAATGCCGCTTTCCTTTTCGGATGCCATTATTTTTTGTGCCAATTCTTTCATTTCTTCGGCATTATCTTCTTGGTTTATGATGCAATCCATGATGTATCGCCTTATCCCTACAGTGGCTTCTATTATTCTCTGCATTACTTTTTCCTGTTCTTGCACTGCCATTACATAGTTGGCCTCGGCTAGCTTATGGTTTAATACATTCTCTTCATAAGCAGGTATAAAGGTATCGTAATATTGAATTTGTTTCAGAATATTTGGATTACCAGTCTCGTCATATATTTCCCAGAATATCTGCTGCAATTCTCTAAAAATATCGGTGTGGTCCAGACTAGGTTTTGTACCCATCCAATCCATGATTTTGTCTAAATCTCCGTTTTCAAGAAATTCTATGAGTTCTTCTCTGTATTTCATAATTTACATTTTAAAAAAACTTAATTTATACAATATGACTTGTCCTTTTTTTGTTTCTTGAAATTTAGACCAAATAGTTACTCCATTTTATAAATTTTTCTCCATACATTCAGTTCAATCTTTAACTGTTCCAGGTTTCCAGTTCCTCTATAAGCAGTTTTTCGGTTTTCCAATTTTCTTAGTTAATCAGCCCTAATAGGATTTTGAATCCTATTAGGGTTGGATTGTTTTATTCCATTTTACTATTTAACCCTAACAGGGTTTAAAACCCTGTTAGGGTTGGGTTTTTATCTCAGCAAAAGCACGGCTTTTTCGGCTTTGAGGATAATGATTTCCTGTTCGAGCTGGGCAATCTTTTCCTTATCTGTAGTATCCACTGGGGCATCGGTAGTATAGGTCTCCGGCATTTGTGCCGCAATATCGGCAAAGAAATTATGTTTCAGGGCATGGCTCAGTTCCATCACAATCCCCAATTGTAATGAGGCTCTCTTTTGCAGCTGGATTACAGCACTATCTGTACGTCCCACTTTTCTGGCCAGTGCGGCCTTGGATATTTTATTGCGGTCAATATAGGATTTAATAATACTGCCAATATGAAAATCTCCAATGTTATTGTAAAATTTAGATGCCATAAATTCTGTTTTTCAGTACAAATATGATCAATTTGGTTTATATAATATGTTTTTTAGTTAACTTTATATACTATATAATTAATTTTATATGCTTTTTAATACAATTATATACCATTTTTACTACATATAGGGTATAAAAAAACCGGAGCCTAGAGATCCGGTTTACATTCATTTTTTAATTTTTAAAGGACGGGATCGGCTTTTCTGCCTGCTCCTGTGGTCTGCGAATTGAAACGCATTTTCAACTTCTCGTATGCCTGTTTTGCGCCCGGAACACCTGCCTGATTGGCCGCATCATAAATTCGATATACTGCCAATGCTCCAGTGTATGCTTCGTCGCCGGCAATACGCTTAAGATCAGCAATTTTTTGGGTCAAATTTAGAACACCAGCCTCCAAAACATCTAGCTGCTCAAACAATGCTAAGTCATTATTAATGAAAGTTTTATTGATAAAAGCCGGAATTATACCTGATCCGCTAACACCCATTTCGGTAAGCACATCTTCAACAAAAACCTTATTGTTTACATCGATGGATTTTAGTGATGTTCTTTGGTCATCTGTAAGGCTCGCTGTGGGTAATTTGCTCCCAATAGCTGTAATGCTGCTGTTTATGATTGTAATGTCTGCAGCTGCAATAACAGCATTAAGTTTGTTCTCGGTGATGTTACTCATAGTGTTTTGGTTTTTAAGTTAATAACTATTTAAAATCCAAATATATAAGAAAATCAATAAACAACAAGGAAAGAATAATCTTAATTTAAAAAATTATTATAAAAAAAAGCTGTTTGTACTGAACAGCTTTTTTAATTGATTTTTATTACAAAACTTTTTAATACAAATATTTTCTTTGCCAATGCTAAACGCCTCTAAAAATCGTAAAACCGCCGTCTAAAGTAACCTTGGATCCTGTCGCAAATTTAGAGGTGTCACTCAAGAGCCAAACCAATCCTCCAATTAATTCATCTGGATTCCCAAAGCGGCAGGCAATGATTCGGGCAGCTTCGCCTACTTCCCCTGTAAGCTGTGCCATATTTGTCAGCTCGTTAAAGTAACGGACTCCGTGTTCTTTTATCCAAGTATCTACGTCTAATTGTGCATTTTTTAGATACATCGTTTTGTTTTTTGGGACAAATAGACAAATGCACAAAGTTTTGCTATATTCTTTTGAGAACTATTTTTTCGTTTTGCTTGTCGATAGCTTTTTGATAAAAATCTTTAATCGACTCGTAAAAATCAGCAGAAACCATAGTCATATTTATTTCTTTAGTCACTAAAATCTGTATCTTATTCTGATCAAAAACTGCCTTAATAGAAAACGACAACTCTTTCCCTTCTGTTGCTATCTTTATTGGCTTCGGAAGTGATTCTACTGTATAGCCTTCAGGAATTTCATAACTAATATTATATCTTTCTGATTTGGGATAACCAAAATATATTGGCATTTCTCTTTTTTCCTGAACAAAAGGATTTTTAGATTCTGTAAAAAACAGCATTGGGTTCATGTATATTTTATCGCCTATAATATCACACTGATTCGTAGTCATAAAAGTAAAAGTCTGCACCACAGGATCAGCAAAATTAGTCTTCTTATTATCAATAGTAAATCCCTGAATTTTAATACCGTTGAAATCATTTTCGACTTTTTCAAGATAGCTGTCAGTATTCATTTCTGCATATCTATATCTAAAATTGTATGCTTCATATTGCGTTAGCTGTGACCTATACTTTCCCTCTATCCCGCCAGCTTTGTCAAGCTTTACCATCAGTGTATAAAACTTATTTGAACTCTGTTTGGGCTCCAACTCTATTTCCTGAGAAGTTCCTTCTTTTTTAATAAGGCGTCCTTTCCAGTTTAAAACATTCAAAGGCAAAATATTTTGCGCTGTGTATTTGTGAGTAGCATCAAATAAAAGTTGGTTTCCATCAATATTTACTCCGGCGATCACATAATTAAAACCAGTTCTATTAGGAAAAACGGGCATTCCATGCTCCTTTGTACTAACCAATACTGGACTCGCATCAAATCCTGCTAATTTTAACATTGAAATAAGTATAAAATTTATTTCGGCTACATTTCCAGTCTTATCCATGTAGGCTTGCTTTACGCCTTTATCTGTGTAATAGCCATTTTCATTATTCCAATGCATTCGCTCTTGAATAAATTTAAAAATTACTGCAAGCTTTTCCTCCTTAGAATCAATCCCTTTTAAAATCAATTTAAGATCATCTAGAAAATAGGAACTCTCTCCTAGCTCTTTCCCAAATTCTTTATCTGCATAAATAGTTTTAGCTACGCCATCCCAATCTTTCGAATAATTTTTTTCCTTTTCATCAGGAAAATTTGTTTTTTCTAGTTCATGATGCAATGAAGATTGATAATTTTGAATATTATCCACAAAACTTTCTTCCTTTAAGGCCGGAATATTTTCTGCGCTATATTTACTTTTCAATTGATTGAAATTCAAATTAACCGTCTGACCATGTTCATTGTCATAATGCAAGCTTCCATCTGTCACTTTTGAATCTACCTTTAGATCCACATATCCAATTTGAATAGGTTTATATGTAAAAAAATAGGGGATGTTTGTAGTGTACTCGGCTGCATTTATTGGTATTCTCTCCTGAAAATAGAAAACAGGGAATTTAACTATATTCTCCGTTTTTAAAATATATTTAAACTCAATAACAGATCCCTCTTTTATATTTGGCAATGTAATTGTAGCTTCATTCCAATACTCATTTACATTTTTCTTAAAAGTCCCTTCGCTGTTAAGCTTAGTTTTTACTATAGTACCATTGACTACATTATAGGTTACAGCATTGGAAAATGCAACAACATCATCATTATAATTTTCATATCCCACGTAATATGGCACAGTAAAATTAGCCCAGTCATACCCTTCTTTCTTATAAATCTTAATCCGCATAGAAACTTCGCTGATAACTGTAAATCCTCTCTCTCTGTGATATTCAAAACTAGTCTTGCCTTTCTTGAATAATATTGCTGCAGCTGCCGATGAATCTTTTGGATGAACTTTTTGTTCCAATTCGTCCATGGATACTTTTCCTAATTCAAAGTTTTGAGCTTTTACTTCGATAAATGAAAACAAAATAAATAGACTTATAACAGTTTTAAATTTTCTCATTATTTATACTTTTTTCAAAACAATCTTTTCTGTTTGCTTTGTAATCATTCCCTGATAATAATCTTTTAACATGGAATAATATTCTGAAGACACAATAGGAGTATTTATTTGATGGGAAATCATTAACTGTATTTTATTTCCCGATGAATTAACAATAAATTTAAATCCACCTATATTGTCTTCCATATTCATTTGAGCTGATTTTGGCATTGTCTCTACTACATATCCATTTGGAATATCAATATTAACGTTGTATTTTTCTACGAAAGGAAAACCATAATCAACAGGATATTCTCTTGTTTCCTGTTTAAAAGGATTGTGCTCTTTGGTAAAGAACAGCAATGGATTAATGTATATTTTTTCACCAATAACTTCACACAGATCGGTTCCAGTAAAAGAACAAGTCTCCATAATTGGTAATTTCACATCTTTCTCATTTGTTCTGGAATAATCTGCTATTTCAATTTTTTGATTTTCATTTTCTAATTTTTCCAAATACTCTTCTTCCTTTAAATTTGCAATCTCCGATCTAAAAAACATTGCATTATGATCCGTTCTTTGTCTTCTTAATTTTCCTGCTATTTTACCTGTAGCATCAACTGTATACATCATAGTTACACTGTCATTTGATGCCGTTTTAGGCATTAAATCAACATCTTCTGAGGAACCATCTTTTCTAATTAATCTGCCGGACCAATTAAGGTCTCTAAAAGGTAATACATTAGGACTCGAATATTTACTGGTTGCATCCAAGAGTATTAATCCTTCTGGTGATTCCACCGCAGCAATTACATAATTAAAAGCGGTTCTATTAGGAAAAATCGAAATTCCGTTTGATCTGGTACTCACCAGCACAGGATTCGCCTTTAAACCCGCATTTCGAAGCATAGCTGTGAGCATTAAATTAATATCAGCTACATTTCCAATTTTTTCTTTATATGCTGTTTTAACTCCTTTATCACAGAAATAGCCATAATCTTCACTCCATTTTACTGTAGATTTTACATAATTTAAAATCGTGATAATAATTTCATCTTGAGTTGTTAAACCTGCTAAAATTGATTTCAAATCGTTCTCAAAATAGCCTGTTTTGTTTAATTCGGGACCAAAATCCTCATATTCATAAATGGTTTTCACAACAGAATTCCAATCTGTGGAATAAGGTTTAATAGGCTCATTTGGATATTTTGTCATTGACAGTTCCTGTTCTAAACTTGTAGTGTAATTATCAATATTGCTTACAAATGCTTCCTCTTTCATGGCTGGCATGTCATGAATGGCATAAGTAGTTCTTGTTTCCATGTAATCAATTTTATCTGTTGAAAAGCTAGTTGACGAAACGTGAGTTCCAGTTCTTTCTTTACTGGTAAGAATTAATGATTGCGTAGATTTTTCGACAACAATTTTTGGTGAAATAAAACCTTTCAATTTAGTGTTATACGTATAATATTCTGGTATTAAAGTTTTATATTCAGCATAATCTACAGGAATATCCGTTTGAAAATCAAACTCTCTAAGCATTCCAATATTGTCTGTATGTATAACATATCTAAACTCTACTACCGAACCTTCTTTTATATTAGGCAAAGTAATTTTTTTTCTGTTGGAATATTTATTTACCTTTTCAATAAATTCGCCTTCGCTTTTTAACTTCGTTTTTTCAATATTTCTGCCCACCAAATTATAGGTAACCGCATCAGTAAAAACTACTTTTTCATTAAAACTGTTACTTCCTGAACTAAATCTCACCGATTGGTTTGCCCAATCATAACCGTCTTTTTTATAAATTTTAATACGCATACTCACATCAGTGACCACTTTAAATCCTTCATTTTGTGAAAACTCAAAACGACATTCTCCTTTTTTAAATAATATTGCTGCGACAGCCGAAGAATCTTTAGGATGGACTTTTTGCTCTAATTCAGCAATTGAGACTTTGCCCAATTTAAATTCCTGAGCACTTACATTGCAGCAAAATAATGCTATAAAAAACAGCAGAGTTAAGTTTTTAATTTTCATTTGGTTATTAGCTTTTAGTTAAAATTATTTTGGCATTATCGTTTTTAGAGACCTGTTCCCTAAAAAGACGATATTCATTGTATTCCTTGTTGGTATATAGTCCTTTTTTCAATAAGAACCTTCGTTTGTAAATGATATTATTACCGTCTTTTTTTATAATCTCTGTTTTATATTCCCCAAATTTTCCATTAATTTCGGCATTGCTAGGAAGAAATTCTATTGAAAAATTAGCTGGCAAAGCAATTTCAATTTCATCAATATCTACATATCCTCTTTGAATTTCCAGAGGATTTTTTCTGTTTCGAATACGTTTTACATTTGTAGTTGATTGATTGAAAGCATTTAGGGCAAACATCATTTTGTTAGAAGTTATATTTCCGTAATTTACTGCGCTTATTGTAACACTTTCAGTAAATCTGATATTTTCTTTGTCATTTAAAAATGACATTTTTCCAATTTTTAAATTATTTATATTATTCCAATAATTTTTATAATGTTTATCTTTATCTTCCGGCTGCCAATTTTCCATTTTTGCTTTCTCATATTGTGAACCTTCAGAGACTATCACAATTTTTCCTCCAAAATCTCCTTTTTCGGAAATCTCATAGTTTCCTTTACTAATTTGAGTATTAAATTTATCTTCATATATCTTTGTATGAACAATTTCACCTCCATCCGGCTTTATAATTAATACATCTCTATCATCAGTAAAATTAGCTTGATAACCAAAAGGAGCATTTTGATTTGTACATTCTAAAAAGGTATAATCCTTACCATCCGGAATACATAAAATAACGTGGTTCCCTTGAAGACTAGAAAAATCAGATTCAATATTTATTATATCTTCATCTCCATACAACTCTGTATAGTATGATGGAACACCCACTACTTCCAGCATTGCTCTAGTATAATTTGACAATGCTTTACAGTCACCATATCCTAATCTATCAACATCACTGGCAAACATCGGTTTAAACCCGCCAATACCGACTTGTATACTAACATATCTTGATTTTTCCTGCATGTATTTATATACAATTCTTGCTTTTTTTATTGGATCGGTTTCATCCCCTACTAACGATTTAATTTTGACTTTGGTTTCATCAGTCAGATTATCTGTTCCTTTCAAAATATTTGCGGCAAACCATTGCCCGTATTCCTTCCAGTTTTTAGCTGTTCCATCAACCCCTTCAAGATTAAAACTTTCTAAACCCATCATAACTTTCGGAAAAACCTTTGAATCTGGACTGTTAGCTTCATATTTTTGAGCTGAGACATTTGTCAGCAAATAAGAGAGCTGCATTTCGTTATCTATAATCTTTTTTATTTTATAATCAGAAAAATTAAATTCTTTCTTTTTAAAACCAAGAATTGACGGGTAGATTACATTTATGACACTTTTTTCTATGCTTATAAAATAATTAGAAATTGGCATCCAAGTGGGAATATGAGCCGTAGTAGAAGTTTCAAATTCACTTTCATAAACAAAAGTAAACGGATATTGCACTGGTGTATAATCTATAAAAATGATTCGGTCATCAGAAAAAATAGAGTATCCATCGGCAGCGCTTCGATCGATGAAATCTTTTCTTTTTATTTTTTTAATTTCATTCCCAAAAGAATCGTAAACCGTTCCTTCTATATTTTTAACCTTCGATCTTTTATCATAGCCAGCGATTGCCCCTATGGCTCCAAGGCCATTTTCATTAAGCACTGTAACTATTCTTGTTTTCTTGATATTCATACTCCTCTGTGATGCAATTACAATATCAATTTGATTCAGTCGGACAACAGCATTAGCATTTTCTTTAAGACTATCCGAAATAGTTAAATAACTATAATTACTCTTTTGAGCTGATAGTAAGGCCGTGGTAAATATAAAAATGATCGTAATAAAGGAAAAAAATCTCTGATACATAATAAAGTTTTAGTTGCGAAATATAGGAAAAATTCGTTTAAAAAAAACTTAATTAAAGATGATTTTTTAAGTTTTTTGAGACAAAATAATAAACACAAAATCGCCCAAAAATTAAAAAGACTGCTCTTTTTCTGAACAGTCTTTAATACATATTATTATGTTTTTCTTGGAGATTATTAAACGCCGCTAAAAATCGTAAAACCGCCGTCTAAAGTAACTTTGGATCCTGTAGCAAATTTAGAAGCATCACTTAAAAGCCAAACCAATCCTCCAATTAATTCATCTGGATTTCCGAAGCGACCATAAGGAGTATTTTGAATTACCAAATTTCCTCTTTCTGTCAAACTGCCATCTTCATTAGTTAATAATGTCCGGTTTTGTTCTGTCAAAAAAAAGCCCGGCGCAATTGAATTCATGCGGATTCTATCACCATAACGTTTAGCAAGCTCTACGGCAAACCATTTGGTATACGAATCGATTGCAGATTTTGCCAGACTATACCCTAAAACTTTTGTCATCGCTGCTGTTGTAGATACTGATGAAATATTTACTATGCTTCCTCTGCCAGCCGTATCTTTTATGGCCTCTCCAAATATCTGTGTGGGCAAAAGTGTCCCAAACAAGTTCAAATTCATTACCTGCTGTAATGCATCCATATTCAATTTAAAAATATCCTCATTGGGCTGTACTACTGCATCAGGCATATTTCCTCCTGCAGCATTTACCAAACCGTCTATTTTTCCATATTTTGAAAGGACTAAATCCCGGGCGGCAATCAAATCGGATTCCTTGGTAACATCCGCAATTAGAGCAATTGCTTTCCCGCCTTTATCATTAATAGCTTTTACACGTTCATTTGCTATTTTTTCATTTCTTCCTAAGATACCAACTGCTGCTCCAGCCTCGGCAATTCCATCTACAAATGCACCGCCTAAAATCCCGGTAGCCCCAGTCACAACTATTACTTTATCGTTTAATAAGAAATCCATTTTCAATTTTGGTTATTTTTAATTAGTATTTTAATTCCAGTTAGGAAAGATACTGAATTTATGAGAAAAGGAAAGTACCCCATTTAAAAAAACGATTATAAACCTGATGTGCTTTTCTAATATAGAAAAAATTGTTTCGCTGCTATATATCCATATATTAGCAAATAAATATACTGTCTAACATTTATTTACTCAATCAGGTTATGCAGTCATTCAACAAAAAATACTTCCTATTAACAATTCTAATATTTGTTATAGAGGTTTTAATTGCATTATTTGTTCATGATAAAATTGTTCGCCCCTATATTGGCGATGTATTGGTTGTGATTCTAATTTATTGTTTTATAAAATCTTTTTTGAAACTGCCGGTTCTGCCTGTTGCGATATTTGTACTGCTGTTTTCCTTTACAATAGAATTTCTGCAGTACGTGAATATTGTTGGAAAGCTGGGGCTTCAAAATTCAAAACTTGCCAGAACTGTTATCGGCACCTCATTTGCCTGGATTGATTTAGTATGCTATATTGCGGGAATTATTATTGTTCTTATTGCTGAGAAAGTTTTTGCAAAAAATTGAAAAACAGCAGTTAAGAGCAATCTGTAAAACAAAGTAAAAATGAAAAATTTTATTATCATAGCCGTTTCAGTTTTGTCCGCTAATGCTTTTAGCCAAAAGAAAACTGAAAATTCACAGACAATTTCCGAACAGGATACCATTATCAGCGTCGTTAATATAATTAAATTTAAAGGTGCCAAAAAACCTGCTTACTTTATAAATGGAGAACTTGTTAATCAAAGTGTTTCAAAATTTTTAGATCCAAATAAAATTGAAAGCATCAACGTTGAAAAAGAAGATATTGTAATCGAAAACACTAAATATTCCGGCAAAATTACAATTGAAACAAAAAACAACTACAAGCCTAACTTAATCTCCTTAAATGAATTAAGAAAAAGATACACAACCTTAGAAGAAAGCTCGGTAATTTTTCAAATTGATAACGAAATAGCTGATGGTGACTACAATAAGTACGTAATAGACAAAAATTATATTTTGAAAATAACTATCAATAAACTTGAAAACCCTAACCTGACCGTCATAAAAGTAATCAGTAAATCGGAAGAAAACATCAAGAAATCAAACGAAATAATAATCCGAGGAGATACTCACTAAACTAAAATGAACCATCAAGAAATTAAGTCTATTAAGCTTAATGATGCTTAATTCCTTAATGGTTAAAAAAAAACTTTTATTTAAAATTCGGATTTGTTTTTGCCAGCGTTTTATAGCGCATCATAGCCTCTACCAAATAATAATCACCGTATGAAAGCGGCGTATCTATTTCAGTTTTATTAGGCATATTCCCTACTCCGTGTTTTAGCAAAAAACCGCCATTTGTACCCACAGCTGCAATATATTCTGGTGTCAGCAGATTTGACAAAATCGTTTTGGCAGTATCATAATAACGGATTCCTTCTTTTTTATCTGCGTAGCCGCCTAACTCCAATAAAGCAGAAGCAATCAATGAAGCAGCAGAAGAATCACGCAGTGCATTAGGAATATTAGGTGCATTAAAATCCCAATACGGAATTTTGTCAGCAGGTAAATTTGGGTGATTTAAAATATAGTCAGCAATATGTTTGGCATGATTTAAATACTTGACATCCTTTGTTTCTCGGTACATTACAACATACCCGTACAATCCCCAGGCTTGGCCTCTCGCCCAAGATGAATCATCGGCAGCTCCTTGATTAGTGATTTGTTTCGTTACTTTACCCGTTTCATTATTGTAAACTACCTCATGATAGGAACTATAATCTTTTCTGAAATGATTTACCATCGTTTTATCGGCATGCTGAACGGCAATTTTATAATACGTACTGTCTCCGCTGTGCTTTGTCGCCCAGAATAAAAGCTCCAAGTTCATCATATTATCAATAATTACAGGAGATTCATCTTTGGCAGCGTGATTCCAAGGTGCAGGATCCCATGATTTGATACAGCCTGTTATCGGATTAAAACGGCTTGCCAATGATTTGGCACTGTTCATTAAAATCGTTTCGTATTCTTTACTCG
Source organism: Flavobacterium aquicola (assembly GCF_003385115.1). Lineage (GTDB taxonomy): Bacteria > Bacteroidota > Bacteroidia > Flavobacteriales > Flavobacteriaceae > Flavobacterium > Flavobacterium aquicola. The sequence goes on along the minus strand of NZ_QUNI01000010.1, from coordinate 156,570 downwards.
GATTTAATCGCTGTGCGTTTCCAAAACTGCAGAACATCATAAAACCTAAATCGTGCGTAGTAGTATTGAATTGTTCTTTTTTCAAGTCTTCTAATACTTTAAACGCTTCTTTTTTTAATTCGGGAGATCCTTTCGCTTCGTCCAGATACAGCAGAGTTCCAGGATAAAAACCGCTGCACCACCAGCCAGAATCAGATGTTTCCAATTCGTTTTTATCTGCAAAATAAGTTTTAGGATATTTCCCAACACTAACTTGTTTGCTCAAATAAGCATATTGCTGTACTGCCGTTTGCAAAGCGGCATTTATTTTTTCTTCTAAATTTTGTTTTCGAAAACCTGCTGCGACAAAAAACACAGCGGCCAATAATAACAAATAATACTTTTTCATAAGGTTATTTAATTTTAGGTAATTTTTTTAATTCAATAACTCGCACAGCTTGAGGTTCTGCCTCTGCTAATCCTTCCCCATCTGCCTGACTTACATTTTGAGAAAATATATGCAGTTCTCCTTTATCTTTCCACAATTGTTTATCCAAGTTAGGTTCCCATTGGCCTACCGAATAATCTGTAATATCAGCAAGTTTCCATTGTTTTTTATCCAAATTGGCACTAGCCAAAGTAATCTTGTCAGCTCTTTCCTCATCTCTAAAAAGCAGATAGAGCATTGATCTGCTTACCAGAATTTCAGGGCGGGAAATCGGAATTTTTTTTGTTCCTCCGCCACCTAAATTAAATGGTTTGTTATGAAAATCAGTATCAATTTTATTCCATTTTCCCTTCCCCAGATACACCACCTTATATTGTGGCACGTCGCTGTCATCCCAATAACTTGCAATATACGGATTTCCTTCCGTATCGACAGTCATAGCCGTTTGATTGATTAAACTGCTCTTTTGAGGAACTTTCCAGGCAATTTCGGCAGTAGATTTGGTTATCGGCAGACGGTATTTCTCTCCTGTTGATTTTTGCCACGTTTGTCCGCCGTCTGCCGAAAAAGCATAGCAAATATCATTATTAGTCGATACATCCCAGCTCTCCCGCCAAACCCATGACATATAAATTCCTTTTTTATCTACACAGATTTGCCAATAGGCACTTCGCTGGTTTTCGCCGTCAATCAGATTATGCTGCAGAGAAGTCCATTTTTGAGTCTTCACATTATACAATTTCATAATCATATTTCCTCTTCCTGAAGCACCCGATCGATAACAAAACAGCAATTTCCCATTAGGCAGATTATGGAATTCAGGGTAAGTCACTTTTGTTTCGTCATTACCGGTCATCGATTGTTCCTCTCCTAATTCTAAACTAAAAGGCTTTTTACTTTTAGCATAACGCAGCCGGGTATCATGCTGATCCCAGCTTACATGCAGGTATCCATCACTATCTATGGCGATACTGATACTATTGTGTGCGTCCTTTACATTACCGCTGTAAGGAGTAATTACTTTTTGCCAATCATTGGAATCCAGTTTTCGCTTTGCCAAAACCATCTTCCCATCAGGATTATAATATGAGGCATACTGCCAATTTCTAACTGTGGTCAAAGCACTGTTCCTAAAAATAACTGTATTGACAGAATTGCTGCTCCAGCCTAAACCAATCTCACTTTCATTCGTCCGCAGCTGTGCCGTCGAATAAACTGAAAATAAAACCATCAGCCCTACATAACTTTGAGAAACGATCCCTTTCCTACTAAGCTTCTTTATTAAATAATCAAACATGTAAATTTATTTTTTGATAAAACGATGATTAATGAGCAGACACAGACAGCCAAACAGAAGCTGTACACCTGTAAAATAGTAACAGACCTACCTATTATACCCCCAAGTATTACCATTATACCCCCTACACCTACCCAAAAAGGTAAGACAGCCCCTGAAAAAACCCCCTAATACTCCCTTTTATACCCCCTAGACCTCCCTAAAAAGATAAGACAGCTCCTAAAAACACCCCCTAATACCCCTCTTTTAGGGAGCAATACTATCTGTTTTGAGTAGCACTACTGCTATAAATAGGGAGATTACCTCCCATTTATAGTAAATATAGCGCTAATTTAATTATTTGAAGGCTAATAATTGTAAATACAACATTTATTAAATCCATCAGCTATCCTTAAAATAAAACTGCTTAAGATCTAAACAATAGAAACATTATTTTACTACTTTAGGAGTATATAAAAAGAATGATGAATAGAATTATCAAGACACCGCTTTTTGGAACAATCCTTTTTTTAGGCTTGTCCATCAATTGTTTTTCTCAGGAAAGTGTAGCATTCCTATTGTGGACTCAGATTCCGGGATCTATTAAAAACGATTCTTATAAAGAAGAACCCAGACTGGACAGTCAAGGGAACCGTACAGGAATTCTGAAAGTCATAAAACCAACTCTGATGCCTTTTTTGGTCCCAAATACTTCAGACAAAAATGCTGCAGTTGTAATTTGCCCTGGTGGCGGCTACGGTGTTTTGGCTATTGACAAAGAAGGAATCAATATTGCAAAATGGTTTAATTCAATAGGGATTTCGGCTTTTGTACTCAAATACCGTCTGCCTTCGGATGATATAATGACAGACAAAACCGTTGGTCCGCTCCAAGATGCGCAGGAAGCAATTAGAACATTACGCCGAAATGCCTCCAAATGGAATTTAGACAGTAATAAAATTGGAATCATGGGATTTTCGGCAGGAGGTCATTTGGCATCAACTGCGTCAACTCATTATTTAGATAAAGTATATGACAGCAAAGATGATGTTAGTGCACGTCCAGATTTTTCCCTGCTTATCTATCCTGTAATCTCCATGGAAGATGGAATCACCCATAATGGTTCCAAAGAGAATCTTTTAGGGAAAAATGCTTCTGCCGATTTAATTGCAAAATATTCGAATGAAAAGAGAGTGAACGAAAACACACCTCCTGCTTTTTTAATCCACGCCACCGATGATCAGGCAGTTCCTGTAGAAAACAGCATAAATTATTATTTGGCTTTGAAAAAAAATAAAGTTGCGTCCGAAATGCATTTGTATCAAAATGGAGGCCACGGTTTTGGATTAGGCGTACAAGGAACAAATACTGATTGGCCAGCTGCCTGCAAAAGTTGGTTAATTGCTAATAAAATAATCAGTAATCTAAAAAAAGAATAAATAATTATCTGCTATTCTTTATTTTTACTGTCAATTACAATGGTAACGGGACCGTCATTGAGTAATGCTACTTTCATATCGGCACCAAAAATACCGGTTTGTACTTTTTTGCCCAGTTCCTTTTCCATTTGAACAACAAAATTCTCATACATCGGAATGGCAATTTCTGGTTTTGATGCTTTTAAGTACGATGGGCGGTTTCCTTTTTTGGTCGAAGCATGAAGCGTAAATTGTGAAACCACAATTATATCCCCTTTTATATCTTTTACCGAAAGGTTCATGACATCATTTTCATCACCAAAAATACGGAGATTGGTTATTTTTTGGCAGAGCCAATTGGTATCTTCCTGTGCATCGGCATCTTCAATTCCTACCAGAACGAGCAGTCCTTTTTGAATATCGGCGATTTTATTTCCTTCTACAGTCACAGAGGCTGAGGAAACTCTTTGAATAACTGTCTTCATAATTTCAACTATAACAAAAAGATGCACTGCAGTGCATCTCTACGATTATCATATTTTTATGCGAATAATCACAATCAATCGTCAACAATAAACAATTAACCATCAACAATTACTCCCTGGTTTTATCACTTGCTTTTCGGTCTTCGTCATAAGTATCAGTACGGTAATGTTCATCATCACCTTCAAGGATTTTAAGATAGCTGTTGTAACGCGACCAAGCGATTTCGTCATTATCCAGAGCTGCTTTTATGGCGCAGTGCGGTTCTTCTTTGTGAAGGCAGTTATTAAATTTACATTGGTCTTTGAGCCTAAAAAACTCTGGAAAATAACCGCTGATTTCTGACGGATCCATATCGACCATACCAAAACCTTTGATTCCAGGAGTATCTATAATTCTCGCTCCAAAAGACAAATCATACATCTCGGCAAAAGTCGTTGTATGCTGTCCCTGTTTGCTGGCTTCGGAAATTGTTTTGGTCTTTAAATGCAGAGACGGTTCCATTGCATTCACCAAAGTAGATTTCCCCACACCTGAATGTCCCGAAAACATGCTAACTTTTCCTTTCATTAATTCCTTCAATGCATCGATTCCCTTCCTCTCTGCAGCCGAAACTCTCAAACATTGGTATCCTATTTCCTGATACACATGCTGCATGTACAATTGCTCATCAAGTGTTACCTCATCCAAAGTATCAATTTTATTGAAAACTAAAATAGCCTCGATACCATAAGCTTCGGCAGTTACCAAAAAACGATCAATAAAATTAAAAGTAGTTGGAGGATTGTTTACTGTTACTAACAAAAATACGCGGTCAATATTGGAAGCAATAATGTGCATTTGATGCGATAAATTCACTGCTTTACGAACGATGTAATTTTTTCTTTCGTGAATGTGATGAATCGTTCCTGTAACAGCATCAGATGTTTCTTCAAGTTCATAATCAACAATATCGCCCACAGCTATTGGATTGGTACTTTTAATTCCTTTTATGCGGAATTTCCCTTTCATACGGCATTCTATAAAATCACCTGCTTCAGATTTTACGGTGTACCAGCTTCCTGTAGATTTGTAAACGAGTCCTGTCATTTTTTATATTTACGATAGTAGAAATTTGATTTATGATAACTCATTCAGCATAAACCAATTCTTTTGCAAAGGTAATTCTTTGTTTTATGTTTAAAGTTTAAAAGTTTAAAGTTTTTAACCTTCTCATAAAAAAAACTCCCAATTAGTAGGTTACCAATTGGGAGTAATTCAAAATTAACTATTGTTCTTTTCTAAAAATACCGATTATGAATTCAATACTTTTTCTTGGTGACCAATACTTTCTTGGTGAATATCTTTGAATAATCTTACGATAAATTCTTCAGTCAATCCTTTTTTAGCACCTTCAGCAATCATTTTTTCCTGGATTTCGTTCCAGCGGTTGTTTTGAAGAATCGCTACGTTATTGTCTTTTTTCACTTGACCAATTTCGTCAGCAACTTTCATTCTTTTTCCTAATAAGTCTAACAAATTAGCATCTAAAACGTCGATATTAGCTCTCAATTTTGTCATTTGCTGATTAAAATCATTGTCACCGCTCACTTTTCTCACTTTCAAATCTTTGAAAATTTGTTTCAAAGCATCTGGAGTTACTTGCTGCGCAGCATCCGACCAAGCATTATCTGGATCATTATGCGTTTCGATAATCATACCATCATAATTCAAATCCAAAGCTTCCTGCGTTACTTCAAGGATCATCTCACGGTTTCCTGTGATGTGTGATGGATCGATGATTAATGGTAAATCAGGGAATTTATTTTGCAATTCGATAGCAATCTGCCATTCTGGAATGTTTCTGTATTTTGTTTTTTCGTAAGTAGAAAAACCTCTGTGGATAACTCCTAATTTTTTGATTCCAGCAGCATATAAACGCTCAACACCACCTAACCATAAAGCCATATCTGGATTTACAGGGTTTTTAATCAATACAATTTTATCAGTTCCTGCCAATGTATCAGCAATCTCCTGAACCGCAAATGGATTTGCAGTTGTACGAGCACCAACCCATAAAACATCAATATCATTTTCTAAAGCTAATTTACAGTGAGCTGCAGTAGCAACCTCAGTTCCCATAAGTAAACCTGTTTCAGCTTTAGCTTTTTTAAGCCATTTCAATCCAATTTCTCCAACACCTTCAAATCCTCCTGGACGAGTTCTTGGTTTCCAGATACCAGCTCTAAAAACACTAACATCTGAGTTTTTCAATTCATGAGCAATTTTCAAAACCTGCTCTTCAGTTTCAGCACTACAAGGTCCTGCAATTACGAATGGATGAGACAATTTGAATTCGTTCAACCAATCTCTCATTTCTTTCTTGTTTTCCATCTTTTCTAGTTTTATTCTTTTAATTTAATTATTAGTTTTTCTTTTTTATCTTTTATTCCCTCCGTAATGCGGTGCTATTTCTTAGCATTCATCCCGTTTAATATTTCTCTTATTTTATTTACACTCTGCATTTCATCAAAAATCGCTTCGTACTCATCATTTACCAAAAGCTCTTTAAAATTAGACAAATTTGCGATATATTCTTCTAATGTCTTGACTACCTGCTTTTTATTCTGCTTAAAAATTGGTGTCCACATAGCCGGCGAACTTTTGGCCAATCGAACGGTGCTTTCAAAACCGGAACCTGCCATGTCAAAAATATCCTGCTCGTCCTTTTCTTTATTGATTACCGTTTTCCCGAGCATAAACGAACTGATGTGTGATAAATGTGACACATAAGCAATATGTTTATCATGCGATTTCGGATCCATATAACGGATTCTCATTCCGATACTTTTAAACAACTCCAATGCTTTTTCCTGCAGTTTGAATGTCGTTTTCTCTACTTCGCAGATGATATTCGTTTTCCCTTCAAACAAGCCTTTGATCGCTGCCGAAGGCCCTGAAAACTCCGTTCCCGCAATTGGATGTGCCGCAACAAAATTTCTTCTTTTCGGATGATTGGCAACCGCTTCACAAATCGGCATTTTGGTCGAACCTACATCAAAAACAATAGTTTGTTCTCCCGCAGCATCCAGTACTTTTGGCAAAACTGTCATCGCAACATCTACAGGCACCGAAACAATCACAAAATCAGCAGTTTTCAAATCCTCAAAATTGGATTCTTTATCAATCACTCCCAAAGCAATTGCCTCCTGAACGTGATTCTCGTTTGTATCAATACCGTGAATAACCGCTTCAGGATACAGTCCCTTGATGTCCAGCACCATCGAACCTCCAATCAATCCTATTCCTATTACGTGTACATTCATTTTTTTAATTTTTTGGAGCTATTTCCTGCTATCCGCTGTATCTTTTATGGTGAACCCCACCATAAAAGGATGCCGCTGCTATCAGGGCTAGGGTTCCTGTTTTCTCAACAACTTTATATTTTCAAGTTTGATTATGTCATTCCGACGAAGGAGGAATCTTCGTTGGTTATTCACGTTGCGGAGATTCCTCCTTCGTCGGAATGACAAACTGTGACAAAAATCTTAATACTCTAATCCTAAAATCTATCTATCGCTTCCTGAACTTTCTCTTCTTTCACACAAAGTGCAAATCGAATATATCCTTCTCCATTATTTCCGAAAATAGTTCCCGGCGTGATAAAAATAGATTTCTCATATAATATTTTATCAATAAAATCCTCAGAAGATTCGATTCCTTCCGGCAGTTTTGCCCAGACAAACAATCCAACACCTTCTTTATAAACTTTGCAGCCTAATTTTTCGGCCAATTGTTCTGTCAGAACTCTTCGTTTGCGATAGATTTTATTCATATCTTCAAACCAAGATTTGTCACTATTCAATGCTGTAACAGCTCCTTTTTGAATTCCGTAGAACATACCGCTGTCCATGTTGCTTTTTACTTTTAGAACGGCATCTATCAATGCTGCACTTCCTAAAACCATTCCGACTCTCCAGCCTGCCATATTGAAAGTTTTACTCAAAGAGTTCAGCTCTAATGCTACATCTTTGGCTCCTTCAACCTGCAGTAAACTCATTGGTTTATCATTCAAAACAAAACTGTACGGATTGTCATTAATCAATAATATGTTGTGCTTTTTGGCAAATGCTACTAGTTTTGCAAACAATTCCAGACTGCCTCTAGCACCTGTTGGCATGTGAGGATATCCAAGCCACATGATTTTTACTTTTGACAAATCTAATTTCTCTAAAGCGTCAAAATCAGGTTCCCAATTATTAGCTTCTTTCAAATCATAATAAACCGGCACAGCTCCAACAAGATTTGTCACCGAAGTATAAGTAGGATAACCCGGATTTGGAATCAAAACATGGTCTCCTTCGTTTAGAAAAGCCATAGAAATATGCATTATTCCTTCTTTGGAACCAATCAATGGCAAAATCTCAACAGCTGGATCTAAGGCAACTCCATAATTATTCTGGTAAAAATCGGCCATTCCTTTTCTAAGTTCCGGCAGTCCCTGATAACTTTGATACTGATGCGCATTTTCGTCCTGCATTGCATTTACAACAGCGTCAATAACCGCCTGTGATGGTTTTAAATCCGGACTTCCAATTCCCATATTGATAATTGGTTTTCCTTCTGAGGCTAATTGTCTCACTTCTCTCAATTTTGATGAGAAGTAATATTCTTCAACTACATTTAAACGTTTTGCTAGTGTAATCATATTTTTAGGCTTTAGGCTTTAAGCTGTATGCTTTAAGCTTTTACTCTTTTTTACTTTTAAACTTTTTACTTTCGACTTAATTACGGTTTGGTATTTTTGTATTCTCCCAAAACTTTTAAATACTCCGCCATAATTTCTAATAACGATTTGGCTTTGGCAAAATCTTCATACTTTTCAAAAGTTACATCTACGAAAAACGAATATTTCCAAGGTGTTTCAATTTTTGGCAGCGACTGGATTTTAGTCAGATTCAATTTGCAGTCACTCATTACATTCAAAACTGCTGCCAGACTGCCACGTTTGTGATCCAGTTCAAATTTTATCGAAGCCCTGTTTATTTCATTTTCAGCAACAAAATGATTTTCTCTGTTGATAATCACAAAACGGGTCATGTTATTATTTATCGTCTGAATTTCGGGAGCCAGAATTTCTAAATCATACATTTCGGCAGCTGTTTTACTTGCGATTGCCGCAATTCCTTTCAGCTGATTTTCGTGTATTCTTCTTGCTGTTTCAGCAGTATCTTTGTCTTCAACCAGTTTTATGTTTGGGTATTTTTTCAAAAACTCCATACATTGCAATAAAGCCATCGGATGTGAATGCACTTCCTGAATATCTTCTATTTTCTGGCCTTTTAGTGCCATTAAATTTTGATGAATACTTAAATAATGCTCGCCAATGATGTGCAGATTATTTTTATCAATCAATGCGTAATTTGGAATTATCGGTCCAGCAATGGAATTCTCAATGGCCATTACCGCCTGATCTGATTTTCCAGATAACAAACTGGCAACCAATTCCTCAAAAGACATGCATTCGTCAACACTTACTTTACTGTCATAATATTCCTTAACCACTTGATGGTGGAAAGATCCTTTAATTCCTTGTATTGCAATTTTCGTTTTCATTAGGTCAAAAAAAAATCCTGATTTTCATCAGGATTGTATATTATTTTTATTTGTTTCTTATTCTTCAAATAACCATAGCACAATCCCTTACTTCCTAAAGAAGAAATAAAAAGAGTTGCTAAAATAAAAACGGTTACTAGACATTATTGTTGTGTTTCAATTATTTTATGCAAATGTATAACATATTTTGGCTCGCCCAAAATAAAAATAATATTTTGTATAACAAAAAAAGATTTCTTTGTGAAACTACTTTTAAAATTACTATTTGATAAAAAAGAAGCTTTTTAAGGGATTAAAATTAATGATTTCAAAACAAAAAAAGGAATTTTGAATTTCATGTTTAATCAAAAGCTTTACTTTTTGGCATATTCTTTTCAAAAATTCATTAAAAATTGCTTCTCGTTTAGCCTAAAGCTGCTTCTGACCGCGTGAGTGATAGAAGCTGGCTACCGAAGTAGCGCGGATAGCACGACGCCGTTGAGTAAAGGGGCGAATACGCGGCACTCAGCATTAAGCCCCTTTACTCAACGGGGTCACGCCCAAATTGAATTTATATATTGTTACTATGAAATGCTCTGTGAAATCCATTTCTTCCCTTCGGAGATTCGGGCGACCATCATCGAACAGACCAAATCGCCATTGGCATTCAGCAGTGTTGCGATTGGATCTACTAAGGTTCCGATAATCATTGCTGCCGGCAGGGCTTGTTCCATTGGAAAGCCGTAAACGGTAATGGCGAGAATTTCTCCTATATAACCACCGTTTGGAATGCCGCCTTCGACTACAGATACTATTATTGTGATTCCGATTGCGGTTAATAAGGTATAGGGATCGGTAAAATCTTTTCCGAATAAGGCAAAAAGAACCGCGATTTTCACAATCGATGACATGCTCGAACCGTCTTTGTGCAATGGTGCTCCGAGCGGAATTACCAGATTCCGAATGTGGCTTGGGACGTTCATTTGTTCCGCTCCTTCAAGATTGGCGGGAATAGTTGCAATACTGCTGCAAGTTCCTACGGCTGTTAATGCAGGCGTGATATTGTTTTTCCAGAATATCTTGAATCCCAAACTTCCTCCTGCAAAAAAAGCATACAGACTGAAAAATACAATAAAATAGAAAGTGCAGACGGCGTAATAAAGAGCCAAAGGTTTCGCATAAGCGCCAAATAATTGCGGTCCAAAAACTCCAACTTGGTAAGCAAAATAAGCGCCCAAACCTACTGGAGCTGTTTTCATAATGAAATGCAGCAATTGTTTCATCACTTCGTTGCCAGAGTTTAGGAACTTAGCAAAATCTTTTCCTTTTTCGCCTGCTCGTAAGGCTGAAAAACCAATAAGAAAAGAAAATAATATCAGCGCCAGCATATTTTTTCGGGACAAAATCTCGTAGAAATCATTTACTGTCAGCAGCTGTGTGATTTGTGAACCTGTACTGCTTTCCTGTATGGTTTCTATTGCTGTTTTTGAAAGTACTATATCCTGATGAATGGGAAAAATTAAAACACCAATAATCATTACTATTGCAGAAATAATTACGGTTGAGAGAAACACTCCAATTACTATGATGAAAAGTTTTCCAAGTTTTTCGGTTTTTTGCAAATTGGCAATTGATGACGAAATTGTAAAAAACACCAACGGAATAATTGCTGTAAAAAGTAAATTAAGGAATATATCTCCTAATGGTTTTATGACTTCCACTCCATTCCCAAAAACCAAACCTAAAATGCTTCCAGCGGTTATTCCGCCGAGAAGCAGCAGTATACTGCTGTAATTTTTTAAGAAACTGCTTGATTGATTTTCCATATTTATTCAATTGAACCGTAAATATATAAATCTTTAGCGGGACAATTTTAAAATAAAAAGCATCCGTAAAAACGAATGCTTTTTTAAAACTAAACAGAATATAGATTAGAAGTTTTTTGAAAGTCCTATATTGAATGACTGCCCAAAATTGAAATAAAAATTACTATTACCTTCATTATTTTGATCACTCTTTGTGTTTGAATATGTTATTCCGCCAATACCAAAATTTAATCCAAAATTGTTTTTAATATTTAAAAATAAACCGGGTGCAAAACTTGCATATATACCATCAAACGTATTTTTAAAAGTAGCTGGATCAGAAAGATAATTAGTGTAGGTTTCTTTACTGTTCTTGTAACCTGCGCCTAAATCAGCATACAACAAAAACATTTGACTAAGTGATTTTGAATACCTAACAAAAGCTCCAACTGAGTAGTTTTTAGTTATACTTTCCAGATTATTCATTGCATTTTCTGAATAAGTGTGTTCATTTTTAGAAGATGAAAATCCCGCCTCAGCCCCTACTGTCCAATTATCCTTGAACTGATATCCTACTTTTGGAGAAAAATTGAAATTTTTGACCTTGGAGTCACCATCTTGATAAGAATTTTTATCGGACCAAAAACTCATGTTTCCCGATACCAAATACGTTCCCTTCTGAGCATTTGCAAAGCTTACGACAGCCAAAGCAAGAACAAGCAACATTTTTTTCATAGTTTATTTTTTTGATTTGTTAAAAATTAGTAATCCATTAACAAGAACTATGCCAGTGTAATTAGAATACCAATTAAAACATAATTTTTTGCGATTAATGGAGAACTATCTATTTTCTAATTACTTTTGCAGTAAATAAAATTTTATGTCAATAGAAGTAAAAAACATTTCGAAAAGTTATGATACTCAAAAAGCATTAGACAATATTTCTTTTTCTGTAAAAAAAGGAGAAATTGTTGGTTTTCTTGGGCCGAATGGTGCCGGTAAATCGACTTTGATGAAAATTTTGACAACTTATCTTCAAGCCGATTCTGGCGAAGCACTTGTCAATGGATTTGATGTAAACACTCAGGAAAAATCGGTACAGCTTTCTATTGGTTATCTGCCAGAACACAATCCGTTATATTTGGATTTGTATGTGAGAGAATATCTTGCTTTTAACGCCGATGTTTATAAGGTAGAAAAATCAAGAATTGAAGAAGTGATTCAGCTTACAGGTTTACAAACCGAAAGCCATAAAAAAATAGGACAATTGTCTAAAGGTTACCGTCAGCGTGTGGGATTAGCCAACGCGTTGTTACATAATCCTGATGTTTTGATTCTTGACGAACCTACTACCGGATTGGATCCAAACCAATTGGCCGAAATCAGAAGTGTGATTAAAAACGTTGGTAAAGATAAAACCGTTTTCCTTTCGACACATATTATGCAGGAAGTGGAAGCGATTTGTGACCGAGTGATTATTATTGACAAAGGTCATATTGTTGCCGATAAAAAACTAGAAAATTTAATCTCTGCCGATAAAGAACAAGTGATCGAAGTTGAATTTGACAAAGAAGCAGAAGAGGATCTTATTGCTCAGATTCCGCATTTAAAATCTTTTAAAAACACTCAGGGATTTTCTTGGGAACTGACTTTTATTTCCGACAAAGACATGCGCCCAACCGTTTTTGATTTTGCTTACGATAATGGATTGAAAACTTTACAGCTCAACCAAAAGAATAAAAATTTAGAAACTGTGTTTAGGGAAATCACTAAATAGTAAGCAGTTGGCAGATTTTAGTTTGCTGATAAAAGAAAGCTCATTTAATTGATTTTAAACGAGCTTTCTTTTTTATGACTATCCGTAACTCATACCAATAAAGTCTAAATACTGAAAATATACTTTCCTTCTCTGCTCCTTTGCGTGAAATTAGGCTCGCAAAGGCGCAGAGACGCAAAGAGCACATAGGATAAGGTTTGCAACATTGAGCAACTAATTTTTCTCTGAAATGGTACTAGTCACACATAGACATATTCTTTTTTTATTTCACCAATGACCTAATATAAATTGTATATAATAACGATAATACTATTGCCGAAATACGGATGCTGTTTTTTGCAAAACCATTATTAAAATTTAATGACGGCAGATTGGATTTTGTTTTCAGGAAAAAGACAATGAGTTTTTTATAATCTAATAGAATCAGAAATAAAACACCAATGGTTAATACTACAGACTGCATTAAAGCACCAGCATTCATTTGATAAAAAATATTAATCAGAGTCAGATTCGAGAGCAGTGCAAACAAAATTATAGAACCTATAAGCAATGTTCTTCGAAACAATAACAAATAACCGCCAGCTATCTGAATTACCGCAATTATAATTCCAAAAGTATGTGAGTGTCCAAAATAAAACCAAGTCAGCCATTCTCCAGACTGCTGATTCATTGGTAACCTCGCAATTTCTGCTGGAACGACAAATTGAAGTCCGTAAAACTTTTTCCAGCCAAAACTGGCAATATTAAAAGCTATCACATATCGAATGCCACTGTATAAAAAACCATATACTTTTTCAGAATTGATTTTTTCTCTTTTCTCCAGATAATGCCAGATAAGCGGGAATACAACAGCACCCAATAAAGTTAGCGCGACTAAAGGAAAAATAAGTGCTGGCGGCAGGAATGGAATATTACCGCCGTTGCCAAGCATTAGTAATAAAGCAGAAAACACTACACCAAGAATTAATGAAGTGCCGATTTTTTTTGAAATTGAATCTGAAACTTCTGAAGTTGATTGTTCTAACATCGTGATTTTTATTTGAGTTAATAGACAGCAAATTTGGCTCTTAATCAAATATTGAATGTTCCGATGTACCCGTTCGAACGTATTTAAATTTCGTTTTTTTCTAAAATAGTGTTCTTTTTCACAAAATCGGTTGGAGAAAAACCAGTATGCTTTTTGAAAGTGGTATTGAACGTAGTTTTGGAATTAAATCCCGATTCATAAGCGATTCCCAGAATATTTAACTGATTGTATTTTCCGGACAGCAACAGTATTTTTGCTTCTTCTACCCGAAATTTATTTATGAAATTATAAAAATTATCGCCATACAGTTCGTTGATTACAAACGAAGTTTCATTACAGCTGGCATCCATGCTTTGGGCTAATTTGGGCAGACTTAAATCATTTTCCAAATACAGTTTTTCCAAATTCATAAGTAGCTGCAGTTTTTTATCTAATTCATTTAATCGATTTTCTGAAACTCGTTTTGGGTTTTCTTTTTTGTCAATTTTAATGTCGGACAATTCATTTAGTTCTGTTGTATTAAAATCGAAAACTTCTTTTTGCTGCAAAGAAAAGTACGCAAGGAAAAAGATACTCAGCAGATATATGAAAGGTGTAAACTCAATTAAACTGTCTAAATTGAAAAAAATAAGATTGATCCAGGCTGCTACAATTAAAATCAGAACCAATAAAAAATTCTTCAGCCAGAACAAGTCGATCTGCTCGGTTGCTGATGAAAATTGATGTATGTTTTTCAAATGATGCTGCAGTTTTCTAAAAGACAGATACCAGTAAATTACAGCCTGCAGTGGTAATGCTGTCCGCAGAATAAAAAACACAATCCTGCCTGCTTCATAACTGAATTCAATATTTTTTCCAGTAATAAAAAAAGGAAATCTGAAAACCAGAAAAATCACAAAAGGCAGAAAATGCCATAAAATTTTCCTGTCAAATTTTTTCTCAAGTGAAGTAAAATATAAAATACTGATGTAAAGCAAAGGAGCTGTCAGAAACCTCACCAGACCAATCAATTCGAATATTTTAGGATGTTTTATATGGAAATTTTGGTAAAACAAAGGAATTTCAAGCATTGCCAATCCGAGGGTAATGATGAACAATCCCAGATATTTATTTGCTGCAGCATTAATTTTCCGCGGATGAGCAATAAGCAAAAATCCCAGCAGAAAAGCCGCGCCTGATGTAATACCCATTATGTTTGGAAAATTCATCATATTAAAATTCTATTTTTCTTAGGCTTAATTTAAAAAATCAGCAAAAGCCTTTGTATCAAAGTAAAAAGGTCTTATTGCTGTAATTTTTCCAGCTTTTAATTCGAAATGCTCCGAAATGGGCATGCTTATTATTTTCCCTGTCTTTTTGGATGTACATTTGATTGTAAAACGAATAATAACTTGTTCCTTAGAAATATCAGTAAAATAATCTGGTTCTTTTTCGATGACCAGATCATAATAGGATGCTGCTTTTGTAAACATTTTGATCCATTCTTCAAAACCAATATAAGTTCCGCCATAAGCTAAACCTTCAGCCTGATTGTAAACAGCTTTGTCAGCAATAAGCGATGCCATTGTTTTAAAATCCCTGGTTTTAAAAAGGCATTCATAATATTTGGCTACTACTGCTATATTCTCTTTTTCCAGATTATTTAATGCATTAGGATTTGTTTGAGCAGATGTCAAATTGAACAAAAAAAACAGTAATACAAAACTCCAAACTTTTTTCATCTTCTTTTAAAATCAAAATTTATATTACATTTTACTTTTAAAAATGCTGCCTGATTATTGTATTCCTAACTCCAAAATTGTCTCTTGCAGGGACTCAATTGCAATCTTAACATCATTTTCATTCGTTCGCCAATTCACAAACGAAGCGCGGATTCCTTTTCTATTCTGATAAACAGTAGGCGTCATAAACACTTTGCTTTTATCATTAAGATGTGTCAAAAATAAATTTACTTTTTCTTGATTATGGTCTCCAGCCAAAGTAAAGCATACATTGTTGAGACGCGTTGGCGCTAATAATTCGAACTCCTCACTTTGTGATACAAAAGCATCAAACTGAAGTGCCATCTCAATGCTGTTTTCTACAATATCCTGAAACCCCTGTTTCCCATACGCTAAAAGCGAAAACCAGACCGGTAAGGCTTTTAAGCGTCTTGAATTCTCAGGCAGGAAATTCAGGTAATTAAAATTTTCCAGCGGATCTCCCAAATAAGGAGCATTCGAGTTTTGAAACGTTTCTACCTGAAGGTTTTTATGCTGTTCTTTTATCAAATAAAAAGCACTTTCATACGGAACATTCAGCCATTTGTGGCAATCTATCGTGATACTGTCTGCATATTCCCAGCCGTTTACTAAATGCTTGTACTTTGGAGAACAGGCTGCAAAACCGCCAAAAGCAGCATCAATATGCCACCAAAAATTATATTTCTCTTTAAGTTTTGAAATCGCAATAAAATCATCAAAATCGGCTGTATTTACTGTTGCCGCACTTGATATTAGAATAAAAGGCTGACCGTTTAAGTTCTTTATATTCTGCTCTAAATCAGAAATATCAATTGCTTCACGATTGCCTTCAATTGTTTTTATTTTGGTGAAATTCTGGCTTCCGATTCCCAGCATAGCCAGACATTTTATCGAAGAAGAATGAGGTGTCGCAGTTAGAATATTTAGCGGAGCTGTGATTCCTTCTTTTGCAAAATCATGACCTAATTGTTTTCCAAACCATTGTCTCGCTACCGCCAAAGAAGTGAAATTTGACATCGTAGCGCCAGTTACAAATCCGCCCAAAAATGATTTTGGCAGATCCAATAACTGCAGCAAAAAATTAATAGTTTCGAATTCTACCAAAGCCGAAATACCTCCCTGAGCTTTCGTCGCCTGTGCATTTGGATCGTAAATAGTCGTTAACCAATCACCCGCTATAGATGCAGGTGTTGCTCCTCCAGTAACAAAACCCCAATATCGAGGCCCTGCCTGAGAAACCATCAACGGTGCTAAACGCTGCTTGAATACCTCTAGCGCAGCTAATGATCCAATCCCAGAATCATTTAAATTGCCAGTTGTATCAATAGAATTTTGCGTGGAAGTTGGAACAGTATCAATAGAATTCAAAAAATCAATACCGTGCAGTTTTACCTGCTCAAGTATATTCTCTATATCCCGTAAATCTTGCTGTAAAGTCGGATTCATTTTAATTTTTAGTTATAAATTCAATCCGCTAATATAACAAAATCACACAACTTAACTTACAAAAAATATGTCTTTTAGCTAATCATTTACTCCACCTTAAAATCACCTTCCAACCCATTTTCAGCGTGAGAAGCAATCCAAAATTTAAAATCACCCGCTTCTACTTTTAACTCCATTTTATCATTATAAAAAGCTAATTCGGATACAGGAATTGAGAATTGTACTGTTTTAGATTCCTGCGGTTTTAATTCGATCTGCTGAAAATCTTTAAGTTCTCTAATCGGTCTGACAATACTTCCTGTAATATCGCGAACATACAGCTGTACCGTTTCCGTTCCTGTGCGGGTTCCCGTATTGGTAATAACTGCCGAAACCGTTAATTTCTCATCACTCTTAAGCGTCTTTTTTTCAATCTTTAAATTATCATAAGAAAAAGCAGTGTAGCTTAACCCAAATCCAAAAGGAAACTGTGGCTCATAACCAGCATCAAGATAATGAGAATTATTTCCTAACGAACTTTGCCAAGCCTCAATAGGAATATCCTGAATGGCTACAAAAGTTTTTGGATCTGCCGGTCGTCCTGTATTAGGATGATTGTAATAAATTGGAATCTGCCCTACTTCTTTTGGCCAGGTTACAGGCAGTTTTCCTGAAGGATTTACAAGTCCCAGAAGTATATCAGAAATTGCAGACCCAGCCATAGTTCCTGGATGCCAAGCCATAATCAAAGCATTTACTTTTGGCAAAACAGCTCCCAAAGTTATTGGCCGTCCAGACATTAATACTAACACAATCGGCTTTCCTGTTTTTTGCAGTTCTGTTATTAGTTTTTCCTGTAAACCAGGCAGATTAATATTGGCTCTTGAATGTGCTTCGCCAGAAAGAATCGCTTCTTCTCCAGCAAAAAATAAAATTACATCTGATTTTTCGGCTTCTTTTATTGCTGATGCAAACCCTTCTTCTGACAGCGATCTGCTGTGCGAAAGTCCGGCAGCGTAATACACATTATTTTCACCAAAACTATTCTGCAGTGCTTTCAAAGGTGTTTGTGAATCTTCTTTCTTTCCGTCAAAAATCCAAGTCCCTAATTGTTCTCGTGATGCATCTGCCAAAGGTCCGATTACAGCTATCTTTTGATTAGATTTTAATGGCAGCATCTGATTTTCATTTTTTAATAAGACACAGCTTTTACCGGCTGCCGTTCTGGAAGTCTGCAAGGCATCAGCATTTAATAAAGAAAATTTTTCACGGTCTTTAAAGTATGGATTTTCAAAAACTCCGGCTCTAAATTTTATTCGAAGAATATTGCGGACCATGTCGTCTAACTGCTTTTCAGAAATTTTCTTTTCTGCAATAAGGTTTTTTAAATGATTAGCATATGATAAACTGGTCATTTCCATATCAAGCCCAGCAGAAGCTGATTTAAATGCAGCATCTTTTTCATCAGCTGCAAAGCCATGCGGAATCATTTCTGTAGCAGAGTTCCAGTCACTAACTACAAATCCATCGTATTTCCATTCTTCTCTTAGAATTTTTTTTAGCAAAAAAGTATTTCCAGAAGCGGGAACTCCATTAAGATCATTAAAGGAACTCATAAAAGTAGCGGCACCAGCTTTTGCAGCGGCTTCAAAAGGTTTTAAATATACATTTCGAAGTAATGATTCAGACATACTTACGGTATTGTAATCTCTTCCTCCTTCGGCGGCGCCATAAGCGGCAAAGTGTTTTACGCAGGCTAAAATCTGACCAGGAACAGAAGGATCACTTCCTTGAAATCCTTTTACATAAGCCACTCCTAATCTTGATGCCAATAACGGATCTTCACCTGGTGACTCTGCAATTCTTCCCCAACGGGCATCTCTGGCAATATCTACCATTGGAGCGAAAGTCCAATTTATACATCTTGAATAGGATTCATTTGCAGCAATTTTGGACGTTTTCTCAACTAATTCCATGTCCCAGGAAGCTGCTAATCCTAAAGGTATCGGGAAAATTGTTTTATATCCGTGAATAACATCCCTGCCAAATAATAACGGAATATGATTCGGGCTTTCCTCAACAGCAATTTTCTGCAATTCAAGCACTAGACTAGGCTCAGTAAGATTTAAAACCGATCCCACTAAACCTTTTCTAACTTCATTTTTCAATTCTTCGGACAATCCTTTGCTTCGGCTAGAAGTTCCTTTTAAGCAAGCTTGACCAATTTTTTGATCAATGCTCATGCCTTTTATAATTTTATCTATTTTTTTCTCGATTGATTTATTTGGTTCTTGACTATAAGAATTCGAAAATATCCAAAAAGAAACCAATGAATATAAAATTTGTTTTGCAGTTAATGTTTTCAATATAAGAGGTTTTGGTTTAAATATAATAGTGTACAGCAAAAAAAGAAGCCATAAAACTGGCTTCTTTTAAAATATCTCTTTCTTTTATCAAAAAAAAGATAACTTGTAAATGTATATATTTTTTAACTAAATCTCTCTTACAAATCTGCTGTTTTTTAAAATATTCGTTATATAATTCACTAAAGACCATCAAATTATTTATGTAATTCCAAAGTCTCGAACAGGCCTAATACTGAAAATTAACTTTTCGGTAAAGGTGCTCCAACGGCAATATCACAGCGGTGTCCTGCTTGTCCGTGTGGCGGATTCATTCCCTCGGGAGTTTCAGTATTTGTTGCACTTGTAGATAATAATGCAGGAACAGGCTGCTGTACAGTAATATTTTTACTTATCTCACCCGAAGATGGCGGAGATGTCGTAGCAGTTGTTGCTGTTGTAGCTGGTTTTGAATTTAATGGTGCTCCCACCGGAATATCGCAGCGATGATTTGGCTGTCCGTGAGGAGGATTCATCCCTTTTGGTGTTTTTGCAGCGACAGATTGTGTTATAGTCTGCATTTGTGGCTGCACCTGTACCTGATTGGTCTGCGGAGCTGCCGTCCCGTTAACTGGAGAATTCAATGGAGCTCCCACTGGAATATCACAACGGTGATTTGGCTGTCCGTGTGCCGGATTCACACCAGCTGCCACTGACGAAGTTCCAACAGCGTTATTTTCGTGAAATAAATTATGTTGCGACGGAGCAGTCTGCTGATTAGTCTGTGCTGCTACAGCAGTTTGCTGTGTAAATGGCGTAATTACTTTTGGAATAGATTTATCCTTTTCCTCATCATTATTTTTACAAGATGTTATTGTAATTGCTGCCGCTAAAAAAGTATAGTAAATAGGTTTCATTGGGGAAAATCTATGATAATAAAATCAAATATAGTATTTTAATGTGACGCTCCAAAATTAGTCATTGAACTGTTCTTAAATTCCAAATAACTGCTAAAAAAACTATTCTCTGCTTCCGGCGATGATCGTTCAATTGCTCTCGCGATTGCCTTTCTTTTTTTCTAAGCAAAGATTTAGTGAAGAGCAGAACTTCTATATCCAATTATTTACAGCTTCAAAAAATAATTATTATCCTCAAACCAGTCTGTTAATCGTTGTGGCCATGTTTTCAAAGCATTGGTTTTAGCTCTTTTTCCCATGTTAAAAGCATGTCCTCCTTTGGAATACAGATGCATTTCTACAGATACATTTGCTTTACGATAGGCATTCAGGAGCTCTACAATTGGTGAAGAACAGCAGAGATCATCGTTCGCCGCACACAAGAATGCAGGAGGCGCATCGGACCTGATTTCTTTAGGAATAAATAATGGACCGGGATATATCAATATTTGAAAATTGGGCTGTGCATCCTGTTTGTCGACTGCATCCGAACCGTTTTCTAAAATGTTTTTAGAATCATAAGCGACCATGGCTACTACTTCCCCTCCAGCAGAAAATCCCATTGCGCCTATTCGGGCTGGATCTATTTTAAATTCACCCGCTTTGTTTCTTATTAAACGCATCGCTCTTTCCACATCCTGTTTGACGTGAGTTTCTAATTTATATTGCGATCCAGCTTCTCTTGCTAAACGATATTTAAGGACAAAAGCTGTTATCCCAATACTAGTAAAATACGTTGCAGCATCTTTCCCTTCGGAGTTGAAAACCAGATTTTCATGACCTCCGCCTGGACAAATCAGGACTGCCATGCCATTCGGTTTTTCTGGAAAATAAGCCGTTATCGATGGATTATGAATGTTTCTTACCCACCAGTCTTTTGCTTGTTCCGGCTCATTTTTACGGTTTTCAAAACCTGGAGCTCCATTTTCCCATAGAAAAATTTTCACGCCATTTTCCTGTGCAGATCCTTTATTACAGATAGTTAAAAAAAACAAACAGATATACAGTTTCAGCATTGTTTTCATTCAAGACTTTTTAAAAAATAATAGTTCCTAAATATACTACAAAACATTTATAATTTACTCTATGCTAATTATTTCGATAATTCTTTTGACACCTTTTTAAATCTTAATAGAAAGTTGTGTCTGTATTCTTTTATTTTAAGATATAAAAAAAATACTCAATCGGTTAAAAATAACCAATCGAGTATAATTTGAAATTAATAATATCCTTTATTTAAAAAACCTGGCTCGCTATCTGTCTGATATTTTCAGATTTCCCCATTGAATAATAATGTAAAAAAGGAACACCGGCCGCTTTCAGTTCGATAGACTGCTGAATAGCCCATTCGATTCCTACTTGACGGATTTCGGCATTGTTCTTACATTTATCAACAGCATTTATCAAATCTTCTGGTAAATCTATTCTAAAAATCTGAGGTAAAATCTGCAGATGTTTTTGCACCGCAATAGGCTTGATTCCTGGAATGATAGGAACGGTTATTCCCATTTCTCTTGCTTTTTTTACAAATTCGAAATATTTAGAATTGTCAAAAAACATTTGAGTCACCACATAATCGGCACCTGCATCTACTTTTTCTTTTAAACGCTTCAAGTCGGTCTGCAACGAAGGTGATTCCAAATGTTTTTCAGGATAGCCAGCAACACCAATGCAAAAATCAGCTTTGTTATCAACGTCCATAACATCGTGCAGATATTTTCCGCAATTCAGCTGATTGATTTGAGCAACTAAATCCACAGCATAATTATTTCCTCCTGCTTTTGGTACAAAGGACTGTTCATCTTTCATTGCATCGCCACGAAGTGCCATTACATTATGGATTCCAAGATAATGACAATCTACGAGCATATATTCAGTTTCCTCTTTGGTAAAACCACCGCAAAGCAAATGCGGTACGGTATCCACTTGGTATTTATGCTTAATCGAAGCACAAATCCCCAAAGTTCCCGGACGCATTCTAGTCAGTTTTTTGTCCAACAAACCGTTTCCTTTATCAATGTAAATGTACTCCTCACGCGAAGTTGTCACATCAATAAACGGCGGTTTGAATTCCATCAGCGGATCGATATTGTCGTACAATTCCTGAATGCTCTTACCTTTTTGAGGCGGAATAATTTCGAAAGAGAATAGTGTTTCTCCCTTGGCATTTTCTATATGTTCTGTTACTTTCATTCTTTATTAGTTGATCGTTGATGGTTGATGGTTGATGGTTTTGAGCCGGCAACAATATCCATTAACTAAATTTTATTTTTAAAATAGTTTATAAATCCATTTAAAAGTTTTTTACAAATCTGCATTTGTTCAAAAGCTTTATTAAATTCATTTTCAGCTATATATTTTTGATCTAAAGCTAAATAATATTGAGTTTCTAATTCATATAAAGAACCTCTTGCAATATGCAAAAAATGCAATGTGTCTTTAGAAGTCTGCCTACCGCATCCTTCAGCAATATTTGAAGGAATTGAGATCGCCGCTCTCCGCATTTGATTAGTCAAACCAAACAATTCTTCTTTTGGAAATAATTTAGATGAATCGTATAACGAATTAACCAGTTTTCTAGATTCTATCCAAACCTCTAATTTATTATATTCCATTTTTTTTAGTTGTCGGTTGTTAATTGATGGTTGTTGACAGTTTTAATATTAGTCTATCAACAAACAACCATCAACCAACAACTAAATTAATCTGCTATATTAGGATTCAGCCATTTCATTGCGTAATCCGTTGGGACATTTCTTCTTTTGGCATAATCAATAACTTGATCTTCTTTTATTTTTCCAAGGCCAAAATACCTGCTGTCAGGATTTCCAAAATAATATCCCGAAACCGATGAAGCCGGCCACATTGCCATACTTTCGGTTAAGGTTACACCTATTTCTTTTTCTACATTCAGCAGTTTCCAGATGGTTGGTTTTTCCAAGTGATCTGGGCAGGCTGGATAACCTGGCGCAGGACGGATTCCTTTATAATCCTCGTCAATAAGTGCTTCTTTGCTCAAAACCTCATCCGATGCATAACCCCAAATTTCTTTACGGATTTTTTCGTGCAGGTATTCGGCGAATGCTTCAGCGAAACGATCCGCCAAAGCTTTAACCATAATCGAATTATAATCATCCAAATCTTTTTCGAATTCGGCTGCCCATTCGTCAACGCCAAAACCTGTAGTTACACAGAATGCTCCCATATAATCTACTTTTCCGCTGTCTTTTGGAGCAATAAAATCGGCCAATGCAATATTTGGAGCACCTTTTGTTTTTTGTGACTGCTGACGCAAAGTCAAAAAAGTCTGTAAAGGCTTTCCGTTTTCATCGGTTAGCTCAATATCGTCATCATTGATTTGGTTCGCAGGGAAAATTCCGTAGATCCCTTTTGCCTGTAATTTCTTTTCTTTCAAAATAACTTCCAGCATTGCCTGAGCATCTTTAAAAACAGAAGTCGCCTGTTCGCCCACAACATCATCAGTCAAAATCGCAGGGTATTTCCCAAACAATTCCCAAGTCCTGAAAAACGGTGTCCAGTCAATATAAGGAACCAGTACATCCAAATCTACTTCGATAATCTGCTCGCCAATAACCTTTGGTTTTACTGGCTCAAAATGTCTCCAGTCCAGCTGCAGTTTATTTTTACGCGCCTGTTCAATCGTCAAGAAATTCTTGTCTCGCGAACGGTTCAAAAATGTTTCTCTAAACGCATCGTATTCGGCACGAATGTCGCTTGCATATATTTTTCGGTTATGATCCAATAAATTTCCAGCAACTGTAACCGCTCTCGAAGCATCATTTACGTGAATTACAGTCGATTTATATTGTGGTGCAATTTTTACGGCAGTGTGCGCGCGCGAAGTCGTTGCTCCTCCAATCATCACCGGAATCGTAATATCTCTTTTATCCAATTCTTTCGCGAGATAAACCATTTCGTCCAAAGACGGCGTGATCAATCCGCTCAATCCAATAATATCTACGTTGTGTTCGATAGCCGCTGCAACAATTTTTTCCGGAGGCACCATAACACCCAAATCTACAATCTCATAATTATTACAAGCCAATACCACCGAAACAATATTTTTTCCAATGTCGTGTACGTCACCTTTTACGGTCGCCATCAGGATTTTTCCGTTTCCTGATTTGTCGCCGGCTTGTTTTGAAGCTTCAATAAAAGGCAATAAATAAGCCACGGCTTTTTTCATCACACGGGCCGATTTTACCACCTGCGGCAAAAACATTTTTCCAGAACCAAACAAATCACCAACAACGTTCATTCCCGTCATCAGGTTGATTTCGATTACTTCGATAGGTTTTGTGGCTGCCAATCTTGCTTCCTCAACGTCAACCTCAATAAATTCATCAATTCCTTTTACCAAAGCGTGAGTAATACGTTCCTGAAAAGTTCCCGAACGCCACTCCTGCACTGCTTTTTCATTGGTTTTTCCTTCACCTTTTACACTTTCGGCAAAATCTAACAAACGCTCAGTAGCATCGTCACGTCTGTCCAAAATCACATCTTCAACATACTCCAATAAATCTTTCGGAATATCATCATAAATCGTCAGCATCTCCGGATTTACAATACCCATCGTCATTCCGTTTTGAATCGCGTGATACAGAAAAACCGAGTGCATCGCTTCTCTCACTACATCATTCCCTCTAAACGAAAACGAAACGTTACTCACCCCACCACTAATGTGTGCATGAGGCAAATGCTCGCGAACCCATTTGGTTCCTCTAAAGAAATCCAAAGCATTCAAACGGTGTTCTTCCATACCAGTTGCAACTGGAAATATATTCAAATCGAAGATGATATCCTGTGGAGGAAAACCAACTTTATTTACCAAAATATCATACGAACGCTGACAGATTTCAACTCTACGGTCGTAATTATCAGCTTGTCCAACCTCATCAAAAGCCATAATAATGGCCGCTGCGCCGTAGCGTTTAATCAATTGTGCATGATGAATAAAAGCTTCCTCACCTTCTTTTAACGAAATCGAGTTTACCACACATTTCCCCTGCACAACTTTCAAACCAGCCTCAATAATTTCCCATTTCGAACTATCAATCATAAGTGGCACACGCGAAATATCGGGCTCGGCAGCAATCAGATTCAGGAATTTGGTCATCGCATACACACCGTCAAGCATCCCCTCGTCCATATTAATATCGACAATCTGCGCCCCTCCTTCTACCTGCTGTCTCGCAATATCTAGTGCTTCCTCATATTTTTCCTCCTTGATTAATCTCAAGAATTTTCTGGAACCCGTCACATTGGTACGTTCCCCAACATTCACAAATACGCTTTCCGGCGTAATGATTAATGGCTCCAATCCCGATAATACAAGGTTTCTTCTTTTTTCTTTCATTTCTTTTTTGAGTTACTGAGTCTCTAAGATGCTTAGATTCTGAGTTTTTATTCTATGTTTTCTTCAAGATTTCTAAAAATCTGAAAGTATTTCTGTTTCTATTTTGGGCGTGACCACAAGGGTCGGGCTATCCGTTACAAGTCCTCGATCAATTCCGCTATCGCTTCATTGATCTGCGGGCTTTCCACTTCTATCCCTCACGCGGGTATTTATTTTCATAACATAATTTATGCTGGCCGAAATTCTAATTTTCATCATTAATGAAATGAATTGCCTATAAATTATGGACCGTTCCTACGGAACTCTTCAATCTCATCTTCCTTCTTCGCTAACGCGAGCGTCACGCTCGTACCCATTCCAAATTATTTTTTATTCTTCAAACAAGTTTCCCTGACTTTGCTTGCGGGCACGAGCGGGACGCTCGCGCTAGCGGGGGGGGCATTCCAAAATTCAAGACAATTTTTTACGCCAAAATTTTATTTATAATGAACATCTGATTTTTGTAATTCTATTATCTCTTTCTTCTTATATAAAATATCCCAAATCATTTTATATAAGTCCAAAAAGGGTTTTGCTTTCTTATCATTTAAATCATTAGTAAAACCAAAATCATAACTTACAAACTTCTTTTTCCCATCTGCATATACAACTATACTCTTTACACAACCTGGACTACTCATACTAATTATTCCATTCTTGGGTTCAAACTTAATTGGCATTTTAAAAAAGTTAATTTTCATTATTAATGAATATATCTTTTCTTTTTCCTCATTTGTCAGTTCTACTTTTACCGTTTTTTCTTCTTCTGAATATAACCTGTAAAAACTACCATATTGGGAATTGTAGCTATCGTTTCTACCACTATTAATCACAAAACTAAAATCAGCTGGAATTAAATGTTTTTCATTTTTTTGCAATTTAACTGACGCTTTTTTATCCTTAAAACCGAACAAACTAAAAATGGCAAATACAATTATTACTGCTTTTAATTTTTTCATTTCTTTTTTATAAAATCAGACAACCATCAACTAATTAAATTACGTCTCTATAAAAACTACAACACCGCCGTCGAAACCCTAGGCTTATAATCCTTAGCAATATCTGCAATCAACCTAATGTGATCCGGCGTTGTTCCGCAGCAGCCTCCTATGATGTTTATTAAATTATCGTCTAAATAACTTTTAATTTGTGCCTGCATTTCTTCTGGCGTTTCGTCATATTCTCCAAAGGCATTTGGCAATCCTGCATTTGGATGCGCTGAAACGTTGAATGAAGTATTATGCGACAATGTCTGTAAATACGGTTTTAACAAATCGGCACCAAGGGCACAATTGAATCCTACACTCAACAACGGAATATGCGAAACTGAAATTAAGAAAGCTTCTACCGTTTGACCTGAAAGTGTTCTTCCTGATGCATCGGTAATCGTTCCCGAAACCATGATTGGAATATCAAGATTGCGTTCTTCTTTTACTTCTTCGATTGCGAAAAGTGCTGCTTTGGCATTTAAAGTATCGAAAATAGTTTCTACCAAAAGTAAATCACAGCCTCCGTCCATTAAGGCTTCTACCTGCTGTTTGTAGGCAATGCGTAAATCATCGAAAGTTACGGCTCTGTAGCCTGGATCGTTCACGTCCGGCGACATACTGGCTGTACGGTTTGTCGGCCCGATGGAACCGGCAACAAAACGGGGCTGGTTTGGATTTTTGGCCGTGAACTCATCGGCTACTTCGCGGGCGATTTTTGCTGATTCGTAGTTCAGTTCATAAACTAAATCCTCTAGGTAATAATCGGCCATACCGATGGTTGTTCCCGAGAAAGTATTGGTTTCTACAATATCGGCTCCTGCTTCAAAATAAGCGGCGTGTACTTCTTTGATCGCCTTTGGCTGTGTGATGGACAACAAATCGTTGTTCCCTTTCAGCGGATGCGGGAAATCTTTGAACCGTTCGCCACGAAAATCTTCTTCGGAGAAATTATATCGTTGCAACATTGTTCCCATTGCTCCGTCGAGCACGAGAATTCTCTTTTTTATTTCTTCTTGAATTTTTGACATATATTTTATTTCTCTCAAAGACGCTGAGACGCTAAGCTTTTATTATTGTTTTTATACTTCTCAATTTGTTCTCCTGCAAGGTCTTTTTCCTGACCTTGTAGGTATGTATTTCTCAAAATACCTACAAGGTTCAAAAAACCTTGCAGGACGACTGAATCGAAATTGAGTCCCAAGAAATCACAATTATTTACTCTTTAGCCCCGATAGCAGTGGAAATCCTTGTGCGCCGGGGTTCGGCATACAAGATTGCAACGGATAGCGGGAACGATGTTGGCAAAAAATGCCCTAATCTTTCGCTCTAAAAAATTATCAAAATGTTATCTGGAAAAGGTTTGAAAAATACTGGATGTATCTTGTGTTATCTATCCCCGCGATGCGTGGTAGAATGTAGCACCTTTCTCGTAAGGACGGGAGGTTGCTAAGGTTTCATTGGGTCTTTTCCCTCCGCCTTTCGTGATAACGTTCAATAAAATTAGGAACGGCGCAAAGTTATGAAATAGCGTTGCGACTTACAAGTTTTTTTTCTTAAGTTGCTAAGATTCTAAGTTACTAAGTCTCTAAGTGAATTCTGAACGTAATAAAAAAGCTCAAACTATTTCGAGTTTGAGCTTTTTAAAATCTTAGTCCCGATAGCTATCGGGATAGCTTCTTAGTAACTCAGCAACTTATACGATTGCTTTCACAACCGCTTTTGGAGCTTCTTTACGAGTACCGTCGAATCCATCAACTCCGGAAACGGTGGTATATTTCATTACGTATTTTTTACCTGGATTGATAATTTGGTAAGCCGATTGACACATTAAAGTGGCTTCGTGGAATCCGCAAAGAATCAATTTTAATTTTCCTGGGTATGTGTTTACGTCGCCGATGGCGAAAATTCCAGGGATATTTGTTTGATAATCTAAAGCATTGTTTACTTTGATAGCATTTTTTTCGATTTCTAATCCCCAGTGTGCGATTGGACCTAATTTTGGCGTCAATCCGAAAAGTGGAATGAAGAAATCGGTTTTGATGTTTTGGTGAGCTCCGTCGATATCTACGTCAACAGACTCTAAATGCTCGGCTCCGTTCAATCCAACAACTTCACCTGGAGTAATCATTTTAATTTTTCCAGCGTTTTTAAGTTCCTGTACTTTTTCAACAGAATCCAAAGCACCACGGAATTCATTTCTTCTGTGAATCAAAGTTACCTCTGATGCTACATTGGCCAAGAAAATACTCCAGTCCAAAGCAGAATCTCCACCTCCAGAAATTACAACTCTTTTGTCTCTGAATTTTTCTGGATTTTTGATGAAGTATTTCACTCCTTTGTCTTCGTAGAACTCGATGTCCTCGATAAGTGGTTTTCTTGGTTCAAAACTTCCTAATCCTCCTGCAATAGCTATAACAGGCGCATGGAATTTTTTCCCTTTATTGGAAGTAACGATAAAACTTCCGTCTTCTTGTTTTTCGATAGTTTCGGCACGCTCACCAAGAGTAAATCCAGGTTCGAACTGCTTGATTTGTTCCATTAAACCATCAACCAAATCTCCAGCCAATACTTCTGGAAACCCAGGAATATCATAAATTGGTTTTTTTGGATATAGTTCTGATAATTGTCCTCCCGGTTGTGGTAAGGCATCCAAAATATGACATTTTAATTTTAATAATCCTGCTTCGAAAACTGCAAATAGACCTGTTGGTCCGGCTCCAATTATAAGTATGTCTGTTTTAACCATTATTTTTGTTATTTATAATAATTCTTAATAATACAAAGAAACGAATAATTTACTTTTCAATGTTGTTGTTACTCTTTATTTTTTTTCATCGGGTTAAAACCCGACGCTATTCATTCCTTATTTTTCAACGCTTCGGTTATTTCGTTCATTCGTTGTACTTTTTCTTCGAAATTTCCTTTGAGCGTTTTTCTATATTCGTTTAGGTTTTCGACCATTTTATTGACATCCTCAGGGATTACTTCTTCGAAAAACTCCCTAAGCCTTTTGGCTGTCGTTGGTGATTTTCCGTTGGTCGAAATCGCAATTTTTACGTTCCCTTTGGTTACAATTCCGCCCAAATAATAATCGCATAAATCGGGTGTGTCAGCGATATTGCAAATTAAATAACGCTTTCGAGCCAAATCATATACCTTTTTGTTGATTTTCAAATCATCGGTGCAGGCGATAACCATATGCCGTTTTTTTAGCATTTTTTTCTTGAACTTCGCTTCAGTTAATTTTACCGAAGGATGTTTTTCGACCAATGCTTCCAATTCGGGCAGAAACTTTGTCGCCACTACCTCAACATTGGCATTTGGGCTGGATTTTAACATAAACGATAATTTTTCCAGACCTACATTCCCACCGCCAACAATCAATACATTGATGTTATGCAGTTTTAAAAAAATTGGATATAATTCGTTTTTGTCCATGCTTGTCTATATATTCTTGAGGTCGGGTCACGACCCGACCCTACGAAACGATTTCTTTTGATAGAAATTCTTCGTAAAAACCTTTTAATTTATTACTTTCCTTCACCACTTCGCCAATAACGATAATGGCTGGAGAGCTTAATTTATTTTCGGCAACCACTTCTTCAATTATGTCGATGGTTCCCACTCCTATTTTTTCGTTAGGCATGGTTCCATTTTGAATAATCGCTACGGGAGTTTCTCCTTTGGATTCTTTTTGAAATAAACTAACTATTTGTGAAAGCTTACTCATACCCATCAAAATCACAACTGTTGCTGATGATTTTGAAGCAAGAGAAACATCATTAGACAAATTTCTATCAGAAGTTGTTCCTGTAATTACCCAAAAACTTTCAGAAGTTCCTCTTTTAGTCAATGAAATTCCCAAATTAGCAGGAACTGCAATGGCTGATGATATCCCAGGGACTACAACTGTTGGAATCCCAAAACTTTCTGCAAATTCAATTTCTTCACTTCCTCTTCCAAAAATAAAAGGATCGCCACCTTTTAATCTTACCACGTGACCATACGTAAGCGCATTATCAACAATCAACTGATTGATTTGATCTTGCGTATAGGCATGATTTCCTATTCTTTTTCCAACAAAAATTTTGATGGCGTCTTCAGGAGCGTGATTCAATATTTCTTCATTGGCCAAAGCATCATACAATACCACGTTCGCTTTAGCAAGTGCTTTTACAGCTTTTACCGTAAGTAGATCTGGATCCCCAGGTCCTGCGCCTACTAAAGTTACTTTGGGTTGAATAGTATTAAGCATCAGCTAAATCTTTGGCTCTGTATTTTTCGATTATATCAAAAAAGTTAATTCCTTCTTGAATGTATTGTTTTGCGAATGCTTCTGAAGGAGAAACTGCATTAATTTGGTAAACCAATTCTCTGAAAGTAGTAGCCAATTCAATTTTTTTGCTTTCTACAAAAACAGTATCAAACAAATCTACAATTCCTGCATGGTTATTGGTTTTTTCATTTTCAGAAAGTAATAATGCTTTTGCACCATTTACAAAACCTGCATAAGTATGATAAATAGCATCAGACCATTTTCCTTCATTGAAAGATTCTTGGGCGAAAGTCAATTTATCTTTAGCTTCCAATAATAAAGTAGCTACAAGATCGATAACAACACCAGCACATTCTCCAACTCCAACCGCTTTTACATAATTATCAGCGTTACCCCAATCTACGAAATCAGCTTCGGTCAAATTGGTTACATCTGATAACGGTTTCAAGAACTCATAGAAATATTTCTCACCTTTGGCATCATAATAATCCAAGAAAGTCGAACCGTTACCATTGGCATCAAAATCATTTAAGATATAACGCAAAGCATCTGGTCCTCTACGGCTTGGGATTTTGATTACTTTATCAGCAAAACGTCCTTCTCCATTTCCTAAACGACCTCCACCTAATAAAACCTGTAACGCTGGTGCTACCAATTTTCCTGAGTTAATTGACATTCCCTGGAAACCAATAGCTGACATATTATGCTGTCCGCAGGCATTCATACAACCACTGATTTTGATTTCAATTTCTTGGTTGTTGCTATATTTTGGGTATTCTGCTTTGATAACTTTTTCTAATTCATCAGCAATTCCGGTACTGCTTGCGATTCCTAAGTTACAAGTATCTGTCCCTGGACAAGCCGTAATATCACCAATTGTATTGTAACCTAAAGCTACCATATCCAATTTGGCTAATTCCTGATAAAAGAAAGGCAAGTTTTCCTCTTTTATGTGACGAAGCACAATATTTTGACGCAATGAAAAACGCAGTTCATTAGCACCATAATTTTTAATCAAATCTGCTAATAATCTTGCTTTGTCTGTATAAAAATCTCCTAAAAGAACTTTAATTCCAATTGCAAAATAACCTGCTTGTTTTTGAGCAACCACATTTGATTGTTTCCAAGCTTCATAAGCTTCTGTATCATCAATAGTAACTTGCGGTACTTCTAATAATGGTTCTGGAATAGCACCATCAAAAGCATTTGTATCTATTTCGTATGTTTCGAAAGCGATTGCTTTTTTCTCTTTTTCAACCAAATCAAGGAAAACATCTTTCCCGATTTCTTTGATCAAAAACTTCATACGAGCTTTCATTCTTTTGGCACGCTCACCATATCTGTCAAAAATACGGATGATACCTTCAGCAGTTGGAACGATTTGGTTAACCGGAATAAATTCTGAAAGCAATTCAGCGTGAGCTGGCTGTGAACCTAAGCCTCCACCAAAAACTACTTTAAACCCTTTTTGTCCGTCTTTAATTTTTGGAATAAATCCTAAATCGTGCAAATAACTCAAAGCAGTATCTTCATCAGATGAAGAGAACGAAATTTTGAATTTACGTCCCATTTCCTGACAAATAGGATTTCTCAACAAATATTGAAACATTCCGTGTGCATAAGGCGAAACATCGAATGGTTCGTTTACATCTACACCCGCCAATTCGCTTCCTGTGATGTTACGTACTGTGTTTCCACAAGCTTCACGCAATGTAATATCGTCTTTGGCCAATTCAGACCAAAGTTCAGGAGTTCTGTCCAGACTCACGTAGTGAATCTGAATATCCTGACGTGTAGTGATATGCAGACGTCCTGTAGAATATTTATCAGATACCTCAGTGATTCTTTTCAATTGTTCGCTGTTCACTTTACCGTAAGGCAATTTGATACGAATCATTTGAACACCTTCCTGACGCTGTCCATAAATTCCACGCGCTAAACGAAGACTGCGAAAACGCTCATCATCGATTTGTCCGTTACGGAACGAGTAAATCTTTTTCTCTAAATCGATAATCTCTTTTTGAACTATCGGGTTTTCTATTTCTGTTCTAAAACTTTCCATTTCTTTTTAGTTGTTGGTTGTTAGTTGTTGGTTGTTGGTTGCTTTACTATCAACAAAAACCATCAACAATCAACTATTTAATAAAACCTACTCCTGCTGTTGTGTTAGTTGTTGCATCAATTAAGATAAAAGCTCCATTTGATTTGTTGTCATTATAGGCATCAAAATAAATGGCTTTGCTTAACTTAATAGTAACTTCTCCAATTTCATTAATTGACAATTGTGATGCCGGTGCAGTTCCAGAATAATCGGTTGCGATTACATTTTTCACGCTGTCAATTTTCGCCAAAACTCTATTTGTATTGTGTTGTACAAAATATTTAGCACCTGCAACTAACTTTTTGCTGTCCATCCAGCAAACTGTTGTTGTAATATCTTTTTCTACTTTAGGAAGCTCTCCTGATTTTACAATCATATCGCCTCTGGTCACATTGATATCATTTTCTAATTCAATAGTAACCGAAGAACCAACGCTCGCCTCATGAAACTGCTGATCAAAGAAGTGAATATTAGTCACTGTAGATTCTGTTAAAGAAGGAAGAACCGTTACGGCATCTCCAACTTTAATATTGTTACCATATAATTTTCCAGCATATCCTCTAAAATCATGATATTCTTCCGTTTTTGGACGAATTACTGTCTGAACTGGAAAACGTGCTTGTCCGTTATCGTAAATATCTTTTGGCTCTAAACCTTCTAAATGCTGAAGGATAGTTTGTCCTGTATACCAAGGCATTTTTCCTAATGTTTCAACAACATTATCTCCAGTCAAAGCACTCAACGGAATATAACTTACGTTTTGTTCTTTGTAGGCACTTTTTGCATTTAATGCTTGGAAATCAGCTTTGATTTTATTGAAAACTTCTTCTGAATAATCAACTAAATCCATTTTATTAATCGCAACAATCACATCTTTTACTCTCAATAAATTATTGATAAAAAAGTGACGGTATGTCTGCTCGATAACTCCTTTACGAGCATCAATCAAAATGATAGACACTTGTGAAGTTGAAGCTCCAGTAACCATGTTACGCGTATATTCTACGTGACCCGGAGTATCGGCGATTATGTAGCTTTTTTTTGCAGTCGAAAAATAAATATGAGCAACATCAATTGTAATTCCTTGTTCTCTCTCGGCAACCAAACCATCAGTTGCTAACGAAAAATCCAAATAATCGTATCCTTTTTGTTTACTGCTTTTTTCTATTGCTTCTAATTTATCTGTAGTCAAAGATTGAGTATCATACAATAATCTTCCAATCAAAGTACTTTTCCCGTCATCTACACTTCCTGCTGTTGCTATTTTTAAAACTTCCATTCTTAATTTTTTGTTTAAAGTTTAAAAGTTTAAGGTTTCAAGTTTCCTCAATCCTCTTTACAAACTTTTAAATTTGATTTTTTATTTTAAATGTTGAATTTTAAATTTTAAATGTTTCAGAACAATTCATAATTTATAATTCATAATTTATAATTGTTTTCTAAAAGTATCCTTGTTGTTTTCTTTTTTCCATTGCAGCCTCAGAACGCTTATCATCGATTCTGGCACCTCTTTCAGAAATTGTAGATTGTCTGATTTCACCAACCACTTCGGCGATTGTTGCAGCATACGAATCAACCGCAGCTGTACAGCTCATATCTCCAACGGTTCTAAAACGAACAATTCTTTCTTCGATTTCTTCATCTTCTTCTTGGTAAACAAAAGGAGAATGTGACCAAATCATACCGTCTCTCAAGAATACTTTACGTTTGTGTGAAAAGTAAATTGAAGGAATTTCGATTTGCTCTTGTTCTATATAACTCCAAACATCCAATTCAGTCCAGTTTGAAATTGGGAAAACACGAACGTTTTGACCATTTTCAATTTTTCCGTTTAATAAATCGAATAATTCCGGACGTTGGTTTTTTTCATCCCATTGACCGAAATCATCACGAACAGAAAAAATACGTTCTTTAGCTCTTGCTTTTTCCTCATCACGACGCGCACCACCAATACAAGCATCGAATTTAAATTCATCGATAGCATCTAAAAGTGTAGTCGTTTGCAAACTGTTTCTACTAGAGTATTTTCCAGACTCTTCAACTACTTTACCTTGGTCGATAGCATCCTGAACATTACGAACAATTAATTCCAATCCTAATTCAGCCACCAATTTATCTCTGAACTCAATTGTTTCAGGAAAATTGTGACCTGTATCCACATGTAATAATGGAAAAGGAATTTTTGCTGGAAAAAATGCTTTTTGTGCCAAACGCACTAATGTAATTGAATCTTTACCGCCTGAAAAAAGCAAAACGGGTTTATCAAATTGAGAAATTACTTCTCTGAATATGTAAATTGCTTCGCTTTCTAAAGCATTTGTTTTTAATACTGAACTCATTTTTTTGTTTATTTGGTAATTTGTTTATTTGTTTATCCGACTAAACGATTAAACCTATAAACGATTAAACTTTTATTTCTGGTGCAATCCGCATTCTTTATGACTTGACTCCCATGACCATCTTCCTGCTCTGATATCTTCTCCTTCGGAAATGGCTCTCGTACAAGGTGCACAACCAATACTTACAAACCCTTTTTTATGCAAAGCGTTTTGTGGCACATTATTCTCATCAATATATTTTTGAACATCTTCCAAAGTCCATTTCAACAACGGATTGAATTTTATGATATTGAAATGCGCATCGTATTCAAAAGCTTTCAGATCATTTCTATTTTCTGATTGCTCGGCGCGCAAACCAGTAATCCAAATTTCATTTCCTTTCAAAGCCTTAGTCAATGGAGCTACTTTTCGAATAAAACAACATTCTTTTCTATTCTCAACTGATTCGTAAAAACTGTTTGGTCCTTTTGTATTCAGCAGATTTTCTACAGCACTTGCTTCTGGAAAATAAGTTTGAATCGCAACCTTGTATTTTTTAACCGTTCTATGAAAAACATCATAGGTTTCCTGAAATAATCTGCCGGTATCCAATGTAAAGATACTAATCGGCAATTCGTTTTTGGCAATCAAAGCCGTTATAACCTGATCTTCTTGTCCAAATGAAGTCGAAAAAATCACTTTCCCTTTGTACTCATCAGCCAAAAAAGCCAGCGTTTCCTCAATCGAGAAACCGGCTGTTTTTTCTAATAAAGTATTCACTATCGCTGCACTCATTTTTAATTCTTCTTTTAATTTTAAATCTATTACCCTATCGGCTTACTAGATTACTTTGCAAAAGTACTACTTTTTTTTAAATTGGAAATTATTTTTAAATAAATTTTATAATTTAGAATGCAATGTCTGCCAGAGTGTTACTTTCGAGAACCTTAAGTGTATTGTCCCTAACCTGAGTCATTAAGCGTCGTGCAGCACAAGTAGTTTCATCATCACAATCATCACATTTTTCATAAAAATTATGACTTGCACACGGAAGCAGTGCTATCGGTCCTTCAAGAATGCGGTACACTTTGGCCATACTGATGTCTTTTGGATCCTTTATCAAATAATAACCGCCGCCTTTTCCTTTTTTGGCTCCAAGAAAACCAGAGTTTCTAAGCAACAATAGAATACTTTCAAGAAATTTAATCGAAATATGCTCATTTTTTGCAATTTCAGCAATTTGAACAGGCTTATTATCTTCTTGGCGCGCCAAAAAAGTCAGTGCTTTTATTCCGTATTTTGTTTTCTTTGAAAGCATAAATGATCTAAGATTGCAGATTAACGATTATAGATTTTTGATTTTATTTTAAACAAAAATAATCGCTCTTAAAATATATTTGCGAAGCTACAAACTTTATTCTTTTGTAAGTTAATTGTATGAAATTATTTTAAAATTTCATTACAGATTACAATTGCAGAATCTTTATCGGTATAAAAATTATGCTCCTTCTTTTTTACAATTTCAAAACTTATTGAATGTTTTTGAAACCAATCATAGTTTGGCTTATTGCGGTCATTTTCTCCATAATAAAGTTTTATTCTTCCCGTCGGAGTTTCATTCTCATAACGCAGACGCGTTGATGAAACAGCAAAAAAATTTCTAACATTCAGTCCTTTCAAAGCGGCTTTCCATGCAATTGTTCCGCCAATGCTAAAGGCAAGAACATCAATCTGATTCTTTTCTCCTTTCAAAAGATTCTTGACAGCCTTTTCTATTCCGCCATTGATAAACTGGTTGTGGAGATTTTCTTCGGCATAATCGCTTGTGTCAATTTTACCTAATTCGCAACAATCATAACATTGAATTTCGAACTTGTCCTGTAATAATTCAATATAAAATGAAACCCAGTCGGATTTTTCCTTTCCCCATAAATCTGATAAAATTACTAGTCTTGGTTTCATATCCAAAAAATATTTGATATTCTTGATTAACATTAACTAAATAATAACAAAAATCACTTATGATAAAAATAATACAATGATTTTCAGAATCATACTGCCTTTTTTAAACATTATTCAAAAATACTTTTTACACTTCAAATTTAACAAAAAACACCTATTTATCTCACAAATAAATCAATTAAAATATTACTTTAGCCCCACTAAAAAAAACAAATGAAAAAAATTTCTTTACTTATTGCATTAATTTCTTTTGGTGCAATAACAGCACAAACTGAGAAAGGCTCTTTTATGATTAGTGGAAAAACTGGATTGGGCTTTACTTCAGCAACTGTAGAATATGAATATGAGGGAAAAACAACCGATGGTCCAAAAACAACCTCTTTTAGTATTTCACCAAGCGCTGGCTATTTCATAATTGATAATCTATCTATAGGCTTGGAGTTTGATTATACAGCAACAAAAATAAAACAAGAAGTCAGTTATATTCCACCGCTGTCAACTGGTTATAATCCTGCAATTGACTTCGAAAATACGCAAAATACTTTTGCAATTATACCAACCGCAACCTATTTTTTTTCCAAAGAAAAATTTAGACCCTTCATAGAGGCAGGAATGGGATATGCCACTATTAAAAATGAAACAAAAACTTTGGAATCATCGGGTGTAATTTCGACTAATGAAAGCGATGGTAATGGATTAGTTTGGGGAGGTGGCGGTGGAATTGCTTATTTTATCTCACAAACTATTTGTTTTGATTTAGGAATAAGCTACAGTCAATTCACTTATGAAGAAAAAGATATTAAAACCAAATCTGGAATATTGGGTGCCAATATTGGGATCTCGATATTTTTAAAATAATAAATTACAAGAAAATGAAAAAAATATTTTTAATAGCTGCCTTAATTTATTTTAGTGCAATAATTGCACAAACAGAGAAAGGTACTTTTGTAATTAGCGGAAAAAGTGGATTAGGATTCAATTCAACAACCGTAAAATATAATTATGAAGGACAAACTACGAATGGTCCAAAAACCAGCTCTTTTACTATTTCTCCTAGTGTTGGCTATTTCATAATAGACAATTTAGAGTTAGGTTTAGAATTAGACTATAGCAACAAGAAAACAAAATCACATTTTGATAAATATTATGATGACTACAGCGTAATGTATGATGCAAAAGAGATTCAAAATATATTTAGTATAATGCCAAATGTTACTTATTTTTTTTCTAAAACTAAAGTTAGACCATATTTAAATACAGGAATTGGTTTTGCTAATTTTAAACTAGAAAGTACTAGCGTAAGTTCTACATCAGATGGGTCTGCTTATTATTATGAAAAAAACAGCGGTAATGGATTGACTTGGAATGCAGGCGGCGGACTGGCCTATTTTATCACAAAATCATTTAGTTTCGATTTAGGCATAGACTATACCAAATTCACTTATAAAAAAGATGGGGTCAAAACCAAATCTGGTGTACTAGGCGCCAATATAGGGATTTCTCTATTTATAAAATAACAAGGAACAAATCATTAAAAAAGTAAAACCCACGGCTCTAACCGTGGGTTTTATTATATATTACAAGCTTTATTTAGAAAGTGCCTGATCCAAATCGGCAATTACGTCTTTTACGTTTTCCAAACCAACGGAAACACGTACCAATCCTTCGGTAATACCAACTGCTAATTTTTCATCAACAGATAATTTACTGTGGGTTGTCGAAGCTGGATGCGTCACAATTGTTTTTACATCACCAATGTTTGCTGACAAAGAACATAATTTTATTTTATCCAAAAATTGTCGGCCTGCATCAATTCCGCCTTTAATCTCGAACGCAATAATATTACCTCCCAAAAGCATCTGCTTTTTGGCTATTTCATATTTTGGATGCGATTTTAAGAAAGGATATTTCACGCTATTTACATTTGGATGACTTTCTAAAAACTCAGCCACTTTCAATGCATTTTCGCAATGTCTGTCGACACGAACAGCCAAAGTTTCTAAACTTTTTGACAAAACCCAAGCATTAAACGGCGACATTGCCGGTCCTGTATTTCTTGAAAACAAATATATCTTGCGAATCAAATCGGCATCGCCAACAGCAACTCCTCCTAAAACTCGTCCTTGACCATCCATCAACTTTGTAGCCGAATGCACAACTATATGAGCACCATATTTAATAGGCTGCTGAATATAAGGCGTAGCAAAACAATTATCTACAATCAAAATCAGGTTATGCTTTTTGGCAATACCACCTAATAATTCCAAATCAATTACATCAACACCAGGATTAGTTGGCGTTTCTACATATAAAATTTTTGAATTTGGTTTTATAAAACTTTCAACTGTTTCTGGTTTATTGATATCAAAATAACTGGTTTCGATTTTCCATTTTGGGAAATAAGTCATAAAAAGCGCATGTGTAGAACCAAAAACACTGCCCGCAGATACAATATGATCACCAGAATCTAACAATGCAGCAAAGGACGAATAAATCGCTGCCATCCCTGTTGCAAAGGCATAACCAGCCTCGGCACCTTCCATTGCACAAACCTTATCAACAAATTCAGTTGTATTTGGATTGCTAAAACGGCTGTAAATATTTCGCACTTTTTCTTCCGTAAAAGAAGCCCTCATGTCCTCAGCGTCTTCAAAAACAAAACTTGAAGACAAATATAATGGTGTGGAATGTTCTTGGTATTGTGTTCTGTCTAAATGGGTACGTATGGCTTGGGTTTCAAAACCAAATTCTTGTTCGCTCATGTTTTCTAATTTATTAAATATACTGTTTGGTATATCTTAGCTATAATTTTTTATTTTTAATCCAATGTAATTCATTGCTTTGGCATAAGTTTCTATACCATGACCTACATTTTCAAATATTTCAATCTCTTTTAAAGTTTTAATATGTTTTTTTGCATTGTCAATCGATTTTTGATGCGGAAATAACATATCATTATCTCCCTGAAGCAAGTAAGTATCTACCGCAACATCTGCCAATTCCTCATCCATATAATAAGGCTTTTGCGTATTATCTTTATATTTGGTCAAGGCTAAAACTTCATAATCGATAATCAGTTTTTCAGAAACCGCAGATAATGTATGGTTCGGCTTGCAAAAAATCGCTTTATCCAAAAACTTTGAAACATTCTTTATACTCGGACTTATTATTGGCAAAAGATTATAATAAAGATTTTTAACCGAAAGCGAAAAAGGCTGTAAACAACCAGCATTCAGTAAAAAAGCAGCTTTAACCAACTCTGGCTTAACAATTGCCAGTTTCATGCAGATTAAACCTCCAAATGAAGCCCCCGCAATAAATGCTTTTTCAATTTTCAGTTTATCAAAAACTTCGACAGCCCATAATCCATAATCCAATGATTTAATATCTGGTGTTAATCCGTCGCTTAAATTTGGTAATCCATTGGTTTCAACCAAATAGATTTTCATCTTGTGATTTAAATTATCCAAACCTTTGTCAAAGTCCCAAAAAAAAGAAGTTGTACGTGCTCCTGGAAAAACAACCAGTGTTTCTAGATTTTCTTCTTTGGTATTTAATCCCCAAATATGAGTTTTTCCAAGTGAAGTCGTTACCTCAATCCTTTCGTAAACTCTTTCGTTGTGATTTTCTAATTGATCAACCCAATTTTCAAAAATCTCCAAATCTGCATTACTTTCTTTAAAATAAGATCTGCCTTTGATTTTCATCTTAGATTTTTGCCAATTCCACTCCGTTCAAAACCACTTTGTAATGAATCGTAGCAGTTGGCTCTACTGTTTTAGAAACCGAGCAATATTTATCAAAAGATAATTGTGCCGCTTTTGCTGCTTTGTCTTCTTTGATGTTTCCTTCCAGAGAAAAAACCACATGAATATCTTTGAATGGTTTTGCTTCTCCAACCTGAACACGTTCTCCTTCCACCTCAGCTTTGAAAGAAGTAATTTCCTGACGCTGTTTTTTTAGAATCGAAATCATATCAATTCCACTGCATCCAGCAACACCCATTAATACTAATTCCATTGGGCTTGGTCCCATATCGTTTCCGCCAAATTCAGGTCTTGCATCAACGTTTACGATGTGACCGCGTTCGTTTTTTAACTCAAAATGGAAATTTTCGTTTACTCTGTCTAATGTTATTTTCATCTGTACCCTCCCCAACTCTTTCGCCGTGGCGAAGAAGGAGTTAAGACTGGAGGTAAGTCTTGTTTTAAGTTATTATTATTTTATAAAAAATTAAAGCTTAACACCTTTAACCATTAGCGTTGCTCTTATTGACTGATCTTTCAAATGAAGAAACTTTTTTCGTTCCTCATCATGTTTGAAATTCTCAAAATCTTCTTCTGAAGCAAATTGCACCAAATGGATTTCGTACGGTTTCTCTATAATACTTTCTACATAATTTTTATCATCTGGACGTACCCGAAGCAATAATTGTCCATTGTATTTCAAAATCGTTGGAATAGCGACATCTTCAAACTGATGAAAAACTTCTTCTTGTCCTTCGACTACATATATTAACTGTGTTATAAATATCATTTTGCTGAAATTTTATTTTTTACAATTAAAATTATTTCATTTCAAATACTTTGCGATTAAATCATTCATTCCAAAAATCTGAATTCTTAAATCTAAAATCTGCAATCTAAAATGCCTATCCTTTATCAGACAATCTCAAAATATCTCCAAAAACTCCTCTTGCCGTTACTGCAGAACCAGCTCCAGCTCCTTGAATAACAATTGGTCTGTCTCCATAGGATTCTGTGTAAATTTCGAAGAAAGAATCAGAACCTTTCAATCCGCCCAAAGCGGTATCTTTTGGTACTGAAACCAATTTCACCTCCAAATTTCCTTTATCATTTTGCAAATCACCGGACAACTCACCGATGTATCTTAACACGTGATTCGGCTGTTGATCTGCTTTTATTTTATCATAAATCGGGTCAAACTCTTTCAGTTTATTCAAGAAATCAGAAACCTCTCCTTCACGCAAATGTTCCGGAATTAAATTCTGAATAGCAATTTCTTCAAACTCATTTTGCAAGTCTAATTCTCTCGCCAAAATCAATAATTTTCTACCAACGTCATTTCCGCAAAGGTCTTCTCTCGGATCTGGTTCAGTATAACCGTTATCAATAGCTTCTTT
The DNA here is from genome assembly GCF_003385115.1 of Flavobacterium aquicola. Classification (GTDB taxonomy): domain Bacteria; phylum Bacteroidota; class Bacteroidia; order Flavobacteriales; family Flavobacteriaceae; genus Flavobacterium; species Flavobacterium aquicola. Next base: position 114,113 of record NZ_QUNI01000010.1, on the reverse strand, counting down.
CAAGATTTCGCTGAATGGAACATCTTTTGCAGAGAAATTATTGAATAAATAACTCAATGTTCCTGAGAAAACTCCTTTTATTTTAGTGATATTCTCACCTGAAAGATGCAATAATTTTATCGTATCAATCAAAGGCAAACCAGCACCAACATTGGTTTCATACAAATAAGTCTTTTGATTATTTTCTAATACTTGTCTCAACTCTTTATAAAATGAGTAACTCAAAGTATTTGCAACTTTATTGGATGAAATCAGGTCAAAACTATTCTCTGCCAATTTAATGTAATTCTCAACAAAAGTTTTACTTGCCGAGTTATCAATAGCAATCAAGTTCTCCAAATGATTGTCATTTGCATAAGTAATAACGTCATCAATTGTGTAAGAAGAACCATTGGTCTGAATTTCGTTTTTCCAATTTGGTGAAACTCCATCTTTATTCAAAAGCACACTTTTAGAATTAGCAATCGCAAAAACATTCAGTTTAACACCTTTGCGTTTTTCAATAGCATCTTGTGATTCTAAAATCTGATTAATCAATGTTCCTCCTACTAATCCGTGACCAAAAATCGCGATATTGATTTTTTTGGAAACTCCAAAAATCTCTCCGTGAATTACATTCAGAGCTTTATTCAATTCTTCTTTTTTCACAACCAAACTCACGTTTTTACCCGTAACCGTGTTGTTGAAAAGAATCGGAACAATTTTATTTTTGATCAAAGCAGTATATGGTTTATGAAACGTACTCAAATCCTGCCCGATAATCGAAATCACCGAAACATTATCAGTTACCGAAATTTTGTTGACGTCTTTAGAATAAAAATCATTTTCAAATTCTTTTTCCAGCTCAATCATTGCTTTTGTAGCTAGATCAGCGTTTACCACAAGTCCAATGCCGCGTTCAGATGAACCTTGCGAAATAATACTCACACTAATATCATTATCGCCCATTACTCTAAAAATACGAGCATCAACGCCTGTTTTTCCAAGCAATCCTCTTCCTTCCAAGTTAACCAAAGCCACATTTTCCAAAACTGAAAGAGTTTTAATTCCTTCTTTATCAGAATTTGAAGTGATTAATGTCCCTTGATTTTCGTGATTAAAAGTATTCAAAATACGAAGCGGAATGTTTTTTTCCAACAAAGGAATAATCGTTTTTGCATGCAAAATCGTTGCTCCAAAATTTGCTAACTCATTTGCTTCATTAAACGACAAGCATTCAATTTTTTTAGCATCCAAAACCAAATCTGGATTAGCAGTGTAAATACCATCTACGTGCGTATAATTTTGAAGTTCTTTGGCATCCAAATAATTCGCCAGCAACGAAGCCGTATAGTTACTACCGTTCCTGCCAAGAGTCGTGGCTTCATTTTTATTGTTAGAGCCTATAAAACCAGTCACAACATTTACAGTGTCACCATTGTGCTGTTTAAAATAAGCGATCACATTTTTCTTCGAAAGCTGTTCTACCGGCTGTGCATCACCATAATTCGAATCGGTTTTAATCAATTCTCTGGTATCCGCAAAATTTGCTTTTATCCCTTTCGAAATTAGAATCGCCGTAAGCAGTTTTGCCGAAATCAACTCTCCTTTAGATAGTACTTCGTCTTTAATTTTTACACTGTAATCGCCAATCAAACTCACGCCTTCAAAAAGTTTTTCCAGCTTATTGAACTCCACAGACAAATCAACATCTGTGTAAACGTCTTGCTGGTAACGTTTAAAATCTTCAAAAAGCGGTTTATAATCACCGTTTTTTGAAGCCAAAGCCAATATTTCTTCTAATTCATCTGTAGCATTCCCGCGTGCCGAAACTACTATCGCAATTTGTTCTCCTGCTCCTACTTTACTCTCAATTATTGCAACCACTTTATTGATTCCGTCTCCGTTCGACAAAGACTTTCCTCCAAATTTTAATATTTTCATTTTGATATATTTTTTTCCAGCTTAAAAAATTCCTTTAAGCAAATTGTCCAGTTGTTTATATTCGATCAAGAAAGCGTCGTGTCCGTGAATGGAATCAATTTCCTGAAACGTTACATTCTCTTTTTGTTTTTTTAATATTTCGTAGGTTTCTTTATTTTCATTTACCGTAAAAAACAAATCCGAATTGATGCCGATAATATGGATATCGGCTTCTATTTGTGATGCTACTGCTACAAAAGATTCTCTGTTTCGAGAAATATCTATCGTTTTAAGCAATTGATTCATCAGCTTATATGCCGAAAGCTGAAAACGTTTCTGCAGTTTCTCTCCATGATGATTCAGCCAGCTTTCGATGTTAAAAACAGCTAATTCCTCGTTTATCGTTCTGTCAAATTTAGCTTTGAATGATTCGGGCGTTCGGTAACACAGCATTGCATGAATTCTTGCATCCTCTATTGGCTTTGCCGAATTATTTAAAATTTGTTCCTGCAGGAAACAATTGGCAATAAGCCAATCAGTCGATTTCCAATCAGTAGCTATCGGGATTAAGTGCTTTGTAATTTTAGGAGACAATGCAGCAATTTCCCATGCAATTCCTCCGCCTACAGAACCACCAATAATTGCAAACAGCTGCTTTATTTGAAGCACTTTTAATCCTTCTATAAAAAGTCTAGCTACATCTCTTGCAGTAAAATCCAAATAGTTTTCGATTACAGTATCATCAAAACCATTTCCTGGAATATTGAAAGCCAATATTGTATATCTATTTGTATCTATAGTTCGGTTTTCACCTATGAGTACATTCCACCAGCCTTTTGAACCCACAACTTGGGAGTTCCCAGTTAGGGCATGATTGACCAAAACAATGGGTGCAGTATGTAATTCACAGCCAAAAATCTGATAACTCAAATTGATTGACGCGTAAATGGCACCACTCTCGGTAGTAAAATTTTGTATAGTTATTGTAGTTGGTTTATTTTCCAATTTCAAATCTTTATTGTTTTTTGATTTGTACCGGAAATATTATGAAGAAAGTTGAAAAAACCAGATGATTTTCTTTGTGTTATCTTTCCACGTTTGGGCGTGGTAGAATGCAGCACCTTCTTCGATAAATCGAAGGGTTGCTAAGGCTTCATCGGGTCTAATCCCTCTGCCTTTCTTTATAACATTTCAATACGTTTCTGAACTTAAAGGTGCAAATTAACTACAATTTTATGAAACAACCAAATAATTACTTGACTCTTCTTTGAAATACTTCTTTCCAAATAGTAAAAAATCTGCCAAAAATCGCACTTATTCTCACGCACTTCTCTCATTTAAAAAAGAATACCGTGTTTTAATCTGTGGAATTCTTGGCAAATAATTTAAACTGAACATTATTTCCCGAGTTACCGCTCTTATGCCTCAAATAAAAAGAGTTTCATTCTCTTTTGAGTACATATGAAAAAGCAAAGAACTATTTCCTCTTTTTTCTTTCAGACTGAAGTTATCGTCTACTTCAAATCTTGTGTGATCTAATTCTTTTTTTGGATTGAATGGTTCTATAATTATAGTTTTTGTAATTGTCCTTTTGAAGAATTCTATTGTATTTCTGATGTATGATATAATTTTCATGATAGTGTAATTTTAAAATTAATTTTTATTAACGGCTTATATTTATTTTTTACTATTCTATTTTTTATGCATTATGAGTTTATCTGTAAAAGTCTGGACACTTTCCCGCTTAATACAACAAAAAAAAGTTGACAAACCTGTTGCGTGCAATACATTTGATTTTATTTTTTTAGAACTCATAATTTTATTTATTAACGTTTAATTTTTTAATACTGCTTTAAAACAAAAAACCCTTTTAGACATATATCCAAAAGGGTTTTAAGCTGTATATAAACTTATTCTTTTGGAATCAACAAATACGGGCAACCATCATGGCATTGACACGCATCATCATCATCTTCGTCTTCTTCGCTTTGCAAATGGTAATCTTAATAGTGTAGAGTTGCTGCATATTTAATTATTATTTTACTTAATCTTATAATTGTTTTAACCTAGAAAAAATTGACTTGAAAAATGACTAAAAAAAAACCTCCCAATAAGTTGAGAGGTTTTGTTATATATTATTTAATTTAAAAATAATGCTATATATACCTCTCCCTGCAGGTTTTCACCTGAATGGCTTGTTTAGACATATTACATAAATTAAATCTCATTTTCTCTTTTCTTATTTTGTTGAACAAATATCTGAACTTTTTTTCAATTTTCCAAACACAAAACATAAATTTAATAATGAATAAACATTGAGTTAAAACACAAACAGGTTAAAAATCAATATTTTACAAAACAGCACCCTACATTTTTAAATAAATAAGTGGATTTTTTAACAAAACTTTCTCTTTTTTAAGCTATTAGACAGCTTAAAATTAATTTGAAAACAGAAAATCCTGGTACTTTGAATGGATGGTCTGGTAAAAAAAAACTCCTATTGCCCCAAATAATGCGATTACAAAATGCAAAAGCGGATTTGGAAAAAATGAAAAAGCCAAATAACCAATAATAATGCCTCTTAAAAAATCCAAATGAAAAATCCATTTCTTTTGATCCAGCATAGCTCCTGTTGCAATAACACTCAAAACAATAAAAACAGTAATTAAAATAACATTAAAAGCAGTTATAAATTCTGAAAAGAGAATTGTCAAGAACAGCACGATCATTGTTACAATAGTTTTGGCAATAATTGAATTTGTCAGTTTCTTAGAATATTTTGTATCTATCGCAACCGTTTTTTTAGAAAACTTCCTTTCAAGAAGTGATCGTATTCTTGCATCAATATCATTTGGACCTCCAAAAATCACTTTTAATTTTGCCTTTACTGTTTTAGCCATTCTGAAAGCTACAGTTAATTCTAAAACGTAATGAAAATGCTGCCATAAAAAACTGTAACTGCCCAGCGACTTAGTTAATCCAAATTTAGGTTCTGTAGTTTCTTCTATAAAAGTCCCAAAAATTTTATCCCAGATAATCAGCATATCGCCATAATTTTTATCCAAATACTCTGGATTACTGCTGTGATGAACTCTGTGATGCGACGGCGTAACAATAATGTATTCTAACCAGCCGAGTTTCCCCACTAATTGCGTATGTGTAAAAAAAGGATACGTTCCATGAACAAGCAATAATATTGTAATCATTTCTGCATTGAAACCAATAATAGGCAAAACGCACCAAAACAGTCCTCTGGCAAAAGCTTGAAAAACTGTTATTCTGGCCGCAGCCGTGTAATTAAAATCATCACTTTGGTGGTGTACAATATGTGATGCCCAAAAAAGATTCACAGTATGACCAAATCGGTGGTACCAATACCAAAGTAAATCGGTGGCCAAAAAGAGAAGTACCCAAGTTGTAGCCGTAGACTCAATTGAAAAGATAGAAAAATTTGCATGCAGCCAAGAAAAAACAAAGAAAAATGTCCCTGTAGTTAAAAGATCGGCAATACGTTCTGCGATTCCAACGTTGAGATTGGCGACAGTTTCATTAAAATGATGAAGTTTTTTATTTTTTTTTACACTAATATAGTATTCCAAAAGCATGAATATTGCAAAAAATGGAACTGCAAGTGCTATGTAATTTAATTTCATATGTAGATTTTATTGTTTTTTATCGGTCATATGTAATTCGCATATCGTTATTAGGTATTTACGACCAATTTATAGTCATGCTCATTTCATTTGGGATTTTTTATTGGCTTAGAGCCAAATTGCTTCTTTTATTTTTATTTTTTCACTCACTTTTAAAATATCGACAAGAATTCCTCTGGAAATGACCTCTGTCTTTTTTCCTGAATTGTCACCGCGAACAATAATTGGATTATCTCCACGGGATTGAGTATAGATTTCATAAACCGTCTCAGTTCCTTTTAATTGACCAATAGCAGATGAAATAGGCTCTGAAACCAGCTTGACCTCAAATTTGTTTTCTGGAATCAAAATTTCTCCAACATACCGCAGCACTTCATTTTTTGGCTGTGCAAGCTTGGCTGCTTCAAAATCTTTATCCAATATTGACGCATTGGATAAAAATTTAGACTTGAGACTTGATTCATCCAAACGGTGCGATAAAAGCGAAGTGATTTTTATATCCAGAAACTCAATTTCTTTACCCAGCTCTCTTGCTAATACTAATAATTTCTTGGCAACTCCAATGCCCGAAAGCTCTTCTTTAAAGTCTGCTTTTAATAAACCTTTTTTATCCGCATCATTTAATACAGATGAAAAAGAGATATCTTCTGATGAAAACTTATTAAAAATATAACTTAGCGAATCTGAAAAAACTCCTCTTATTTTAGTTATTTTTTCCCCTGAATAATATAAATCACTTATGATCTGCAAAACTGGAATTCCTGCTCCAATATTAGTTTCGTATAAAAAACTCTTATCAAACCTCTTTAGATTTCTTCGTATTTCTTTATAAAAGTCGATATGGAGTACGTTTGCACTTTGATTAGCCGCAACAATATCAAATTGATTTTGAATTAAAGGAATATAATGCTTAACTAATTCTGAACTTTCAGTAGCATCAACTATTATTACATTTTCAAGTTCCTTATTTTTGACAAACTCAATAATATCTGTTATCGTAAAGGGAAATGCTAATTCATCAAAATTAGCCTCCCAATTATTTTTGACACCTTCTTTTTCAAAAAAAGCCAAAGTCGAGTTGGTAATAACTGGAAAACGTAAATCAATCTCTTTTTTTTCCAGATAGAATTGCTGGCTCTCGATAATTTGATTTATCAAGGCGCTTCCCACGTTTCCAATTCCAAAAAGGATTATATTTATTCTAAGCGCTGGCATAGAGGTGCTGTTTACTAAAGTTAAAAATTGGCTTTAAAATATCTGACAATTGATTGAATTCAATCAAGTAAGCATCGTGGCCGTGAATGGATTGAATTTGATGATAAAAAACATTTAGCTTTTTATTTGTCAATTCTCTATAAGTTTTACGGGTTTCTTCGGCAATAAATAAATAATCGGTATCGACAGTTACAAGATGAATATTACTTTCTATTTCATTTGCAACTGTTAGAAAATCAGGGCGATTTCTAGTAATGTCAATTGTTTTTAGCAAATGATTCATTAATTTATAAGCGGCCAGCCGGTATCTGTTTTTCAATTTAAAACCGTGATCAAGCAGCCAATTCTCAATTTTTAACGCTGATAATTCATCTAATTTGCTTCTTCTAAATCTTTGGTTTACATATTCTGGAGTTCTGTAAAGCAATGTTGCATGCAGACGGGCATCAACTATCGGATCATCCGAGTGATTAAGGATTTGGTCTTGAATAAGTACATTAGCAATAACCCAATCTGTAGCTTTCCAGTCAGTAGCAATTGGAATGAGATTATCAATCTTGTCTGGCTGTAAAGCTGCCATTTCCCAAGCTATGGCTCCGCCTAAACTACCGCCGATTACGGCATAAACATTTTTTACTTTCAAGTAAAACAAGCCTTCCCAAAAGATTCTGGCAATGTCGCGAACACTAAAATCGCGATAATTATCAATTAAATTATCAATATTGTCATCGTAGCCGTTTCCTGGAATATTGAAGGCTATTACGGTAAAATAGTCCGTATCAATTGCCTTATTTTCGCCAACTATACCATTCCACCATCCTTTTTGCCCTGTCACTTTAGAATTCCCTGTTAAGGAATGATTTACTACCACAACAGGAGCACTTCCCAACGGCCTTCCAAAAACATTATAAAACAAAGGCAGGTATGCTTTTTGTTTCCCTATTTCTAAATCAAAATTAAAGAGATCTATTTTTTCTAAATTTTCCATTTTCGAATATTTTTTAAAATTATTTTTTGTAAAAACTACCCTAGGCTAACAATCCAAAGTAGCACTAAGGCAGTTTTACTAACAAAAAAAAACACATTATTAAGCTAATTGTGGCGCTTTTATGGTTTCAAAAACAGCTTTTAAATCTGCTTTTAAATCCTCTATATCTTCAAGTCCAACGGACAGTCTAATTAAATCTTTGGTAACACCTGTCGAGATTTGCTCCTCATCTGTCAATTGCTGATGTGTGGTGCTGGCAGGGTGAATAATTAAGGATTTGGTATCCCCAATGTTTGCCAATATGGAAAATAGTTTTGTATTATCCGCTACTTTTTTGGCAGCATCATAACCAGCCTTTAAGCCAAAAGTTACTACACCGCTTTGTCCTTTAGGCAAATACTTTTGTACTAATACATAATACTTGCTGGATTTTAAACCTGGATAATTTACCCAAGCCACTTGATCCTGAACCTCCAGCCATTGTGCTAATGCCAAAGCATTTTCGCTGTGTCTTTTAATACGCACCTCCAAAGTTTCCAAGCCTTGTATGATTTGGAAAGCATTAAAAGGACTCAAAGCAGCTCCATAGTCGCGCAGTCCTTCGATACGTGCTTTTGCAATAAAAGCTGCGTTTCCTAAAGCTTCGTGATAGATCAGTCCATGATAACCTGCAGATGGTTCGGTGAATTCTGGGAATTTACCATTTGACCAGTCAAATTTTCCCGCATCAATAATAACGCCTCCTAATGAGGTTCCATTTCCTGAAATATATTTTGTTAAAGAATGGATAACAATATCAGCTCCATATTCAATAGGGTTCAATAAATAAGGGGAAGCAACCGTATTATCAACGATAAAAGGAACTTTGTAAGCTTTGGCTTCCTGCGAAATTGCCTTTAAATTCAGCACATCCAATTTTGGGTTACCTAAACTTTCTACAAAAAATGCTCTTGTGTTCTGCTTGGCGGCACGCGTAAAATTTTCTGGATCTGTAGCATCTACAAATGTGGTTGTGATTCCTAATCTAGGTAATGTTACTTTCAATAAATTATAAGTTCCACCGTATAAGCTGCTTGATGCTACAATGTGATCACCAGCTTTCAAAAGCACTAACAAAGCCGTCGAAATTGCTGATGCACCAGAGGCTGTAACTACAGCGCCAATACCTCCTTCTAAAACTGCTAAGCGTTTTTCAAGAATATCATTTGTCGGGTTATTTAATCTTGTATAAATGTATCCCTCTTCGGCAAGACCAAATAAATTAGCTGCGTGATCTGAATTATTAAATACATATGAAGAGGTCTGATAAATTGGAACTGCTCTAGATCCACCATTTTTAGTTACGTCGTGTCCTGCGTGTAATGCGTTTGTAGCAAAGTTTTGTGTGCTCATAATTTCTTATTTTTTTAATATTTTTAAATAGTATTTTGAATTGGTATTGCTTTATTTTTATATAAAAAGGTCTTCTTCTTCCAAATCATACATTCGAAATAGTAATGATTCGTGGCCTGTTAAATACAGCTCTTCATTTTGCTGATTAACTTCTATTGGAATGTCCTCTAGAACGCTGACGGTTTTTCGAAAATCTGTTTTTAATAAAGACTGTATTGCTTTCGAATTTTTATCTAATGTTTTCATAATTATAATTTCTAAAAGTGTGGAATAAAAAACCCTTTTAACTAGCTGGCCAAAAGGGTTTACAGTTTTTTAACTATAAAAAAGATTCATCTTTCACTTTTGGCAACAGCAGGCAGGAAGGCAATTTCGCATCATACAACACATCCTTATTTTATCAGCTATTGTTTTCATATTATAATTTGTTTTTAATTGAAAATCGTTTGATTTTTTAATTCTACTAATTTGATAGAGTAAATGTAGTAAGTATTTTCAATCTACCAAAAAAAAATACATTTTTTAACATTTAAAAAAGAAATTTGTTTTAAAAATTTTATCAAAATCACTTAACAAACTCTTTAAATTCAAGACTTAAGAAGCTTTATCTTTAAAAATTATTTTTTATATTAAATTTGAAATACTGACACCTAAAACAATCTTTTGCAATCATTTTTAATTTTTTAGCTGAAGCCATAACTTGTAAGTCTCGTAATTACTACTCTATTTATTACTATCAAAAGACCATACTCTTTAATTGGTTTATTTCCCAGATTTAAAATAGGCCCTATTTTTTAGGTCGCTTTGCGAAAGCTTCCAGCATCATACAAAATATATTTGTACACATCAATTTCATTTTTGATTCTATTTTTTTTATGTAGTAGCCTAAACTATTTTTTAATCAGCCATTAGAAAATATTTTTTTTAAATTCTATAGAACTACTAGAATATGTTAAAATCCACTTATTTAATTAAAAAAAGTTAAAGAATAATTTGGAATTCAAAATGGTTTCATACCTTTGCACCCGAATATAAGAGGAAAAATTTGAACTGATTGCAACCTCTTCATAATGAACAAACTTCATTATGAGTGCTGAAAAATTTTCAGTATAAAAAATGCTAAAGCAGAAACTCTCCTTTAGCATTTCCAGCAATTATTTTTTCTCGATTAATTTTAAAAATTTATAATTATTATGGCTTATTTATTTACGTCAGAATCTGTAAGTGAGGGACACCCAGACAAAGTTGCAGATCAAATTTCGGATGCATTAATTGATAACTTTTTGGCATTTGATGCTGACTCAAAAGTAGCTTGTGAGACGTTAGTAACTACTGGCCAGGTAATCTTGGCAGGAGAAGTAAAGTCGAATACATACTTAGATGTACAACAAATTGCGCGTGAAGTAATCCGCAAAATTGGTTATACAAAAAGTGAATATATGTTTGAAGCAAACTCTTGCGGTATTCTTTCGGCAATTCACGAACAATCTGCAGATATTAATCAAGGTGTTGACAGAGCAAGCAAAGAAGAACAAGGTGCTGGAGATCAAGGAATGATGTTTGGTTACGCAACTAATGAAACTGAAAATTACATGCCATTGGCACTTGATTTGTCTCATAAATTATTACAGGAATTAGCAATTCTAAGACGCGAAAATAACGAAATCACTTATTTGCGTCCTGATGCGAAATCTCAGGTTACTTTAGAATACAGTGATGATAACAAACCTACACGTATTGATGCTATCGTAATTTCTACGCAGCATGATGATTTTGATGAAGAAGCAACAATGCTTGCAAAAATCAAAAAAGACATCATCGAAATATTGATTCCAAGAATTATTGCAAAAAATCCTGAACACGCACATTTATTCAATGATAAAATCCAATACCATATCAACCCAACTGGAAAATTCGTTATTGGAGGACCTCACGGAGATACTGGTTTGACCGGAAGAAAAATTATTGTTGATACTTACGGAGGAAAAGGAGCTCACGGTGGTGGTGCTTTCTCTGGAAAAGACCCAAGTAAAGTAGACAGAAGTGCTGCTTATGCTACACGTCACATCGCTAAAAATCTTGTCGCAGCAGGTGTTGCTGATGAGATTTTGGTACAAGTTTCGTATGCAATTGGAGTTGCAAAACCAATGGGTATTTTTATCGAAACTTACGGGACATCTAAAGTAAACTTAACTAATGGCGAAATTGCCAAAAAAGTTGAAGCTATTTTTGATATGCGTCCTTACTTCATCGAACAAAGATTAAAATTAAGAAATCCAATTTATAGCGAAACTGCCGCTTACGGACATATGGGCCGTACGCCAGAAACTGTAGCTAAAACCTTCTCTGCTCCAGGCGGATTAACTAAAACTGTTACTGTTGACTTATTTACTTGGGAAAAATTAGATTTTGTTGATCAGGTGAAAACAGCTTTTGGATTGTAAAAAATCTAAATTGATATTTTATAAAAAACCATTCGAATCCCGAATGGTTTTTTTTATGTTAGATTTTTTTATCCAAAAATATCAAGCATAAACGCATCATAACTATTTCATAAAAAAGAGTTCTGATTCGTGCTAAAATCAAAACACGTTATTTACTGTTTTATAAAGAGTTAAATATTGAATTTATATTTCTAAAATCATTAGTTAAATACCTTTGCTAAATCTAAATTTTAGCTATTTTTACAATCTTAGAAATTAGAAATTATAAAATCGCAACACTATAATGCACATAGCTATAGCAGGAAACATAGGCTCAGGAAAAACAACATTAACCCGTCTGTTAGCCAAACATTTTAAATGGGAACCCCATTTTGAAGAAGTAGTAGACAATCCATATCTTGATGATTTTTACCATCAGATGGAACGCTGGTCCTTTAATTTACAAATCTATTTTTTGAACAGCCGTTTCCGTCAGATAATGCAAATCAGAGAAAGCGGTAAAAAAATTATTCAGGATAGAACTATCTATGAAGATGCTCATATTTTTGCTCCCAACCTTTATGCTATGGGATTGATGACAAACCGTGATTTTGAAAACTATTCTTCTCTTTTTGAATTAATGGAATCTCTTGTCAAAGCACCAGATCTATTAATCTACCTGAGAAGTTCTATACCTAACTTAGTAGGACAAATTCATAAACGCGGACGCGAATATGAGAATACTATTTCTATCGATTATTTAAGCCGTCTTAATGAGCGTTATGAAGCATGGGTTCAAACCTATAACAAAGGAAAAATTATGATCATTGATGTTGACAATATTAATTTTGTAGACAACCCAGAAGATCTAGGGACTATCATCAATCGTATCGATGCTGAATTAAATGGATTATTTTAAAACCTTGACTTAATCTCAAAAAAAATGCCTCGATAAATAATTCGAGGCATTTTTTTTGAGCTATATTACAAAACAATTTTAGATTATTTTTTAAAAACTACCATTCGTTCACCTTATTAGCATCCATTTTAATAAAGATAAACAATAAAATTGTGAATCCCCAGAGCCCGGATCCCCCGTATGAAAAGAAAGGCAAAGGCACACCAATGGTTGGAAAAATTCCAATAACCATTGCAATATTTACAAAAAAGTGAATAAATAAAATGCCTGCAACACAATAACCATATACTCTGCTAAACTTCGTTTTTTGTCTTTCTGCCAAATAAATAACCCTCAGCAATAATGCTGCAAAAAGACCAATTACAACTAAAGAACCAACAAATCCCCATTCTTCTCCAACCGTAGTAAAAATATAATCAGTATGCTGTTCGGGCACAAAACCACCTTTTGTCTGGGTTCCTTCTAGAAAACCTTTGCCAAGCCAGCCTCCAGATCCAACAGCAATTTCAGATTGATTTGTATTATATCCAATACCTTTCATATCGACTTCCTTGCCTAACAATATATTAAATCGGTCTCGGTGGTGCTGCTTAAAAACATTTGTAAAAACATAATTTACAGATAAGACAAAACCTGAAATAACAGCAAATAATATACCGCTCAATACAATATTTCTATCAGCTAATCTTGACTTATAATGAATTAGAACAATAACCAAAAGCGATATTAAAATTACATATTGGGGTTCTAATATCAACGTCAGCATAAACAATACAATCGTTATAAATCCAGTCCATACATACCAAGACGGTAATCCTTCTCTAAATAAAACAATAATAAAAACACTGTAAATCAAAGCACTTCCTGGGTCAGGCTGTGGCAAAATAAGCATCACCGGCAAAAAAACAATAGCTAATGCCTGTACCTGTCTGTTAACTTCTTTTAAATTTATCTGAGTATCACTGAGATATTTTGCAATTGCCAATGAGGTAGCAGCTTTAGCAAATTCAGATGGCTGCAATGTAAAACTTCCAAAACCATACCAGCACCGCTGACCTGCAATCGTTTTTCCAAAAACGAATAGTCCAGCCAGAGAAATCAGAGAAACAACAAAAATGATACTGGCATATTTTTCATAAAATTTACCGTCTATATACAGTAAAACAAAAATCATAGGAACTGCCAAAGCAATAAATATGGCTTGTTTTTCGTAGGTGCCATCGGTTGAGGACAAAGAAGAAGAGTATATATTTAACCAGCCTAAAACCACTAGGGCAATGTAGATAATGACACATATCCAATCAATATTGCTTGATAAACTTTGATTTTTCATCTGATATGAATGTATTATTTAGTTTTGGTTGTGTCAATTTTTTTTTGCATCGCAGCTTTTACTTTGCTTTGAGCAATAGAATCCTTTATTCTTAATTCTTTTTTCACCTCTTCTGAAAGTCCGCCCAAAATTGCATATCTGCTCTGTAAACTTGTATTTAACACACGAGTTTCTAAATCAGTTCTTGTGATTTTTTTTCTAAGATATTTTTCAATCATCAAACTGGCAATAGGTCCTGCAATTGTTGCTCCGAAACCACCATTTTCTACCAATACTGCTATAGCTATTTTTGGATTGTCTTTTGGAGCAAAAGCTACAAAAATAGAGTGGTCTTTTAGCTGCACTCTTTTGCCTCCAATTTTAGCGAAATTTTCGGCTGTTCCTGTTTTTCCGCAGATATCAATTCCTTCTACACGTAATCCATAGGCAGTACCTCTATTGTAAACATCAAATAATCCGCTAATCATTGGAGGGAAATATTTTTCATCAATAGTTGTTACGTGCTTAGTAGTAAATTTGGCATCTATTTTTTCTCCTTTTATTTTTTTAATGATATGAGGAGTGTAATAATACCCGTGATTGGACACAGTCGCCATCATATTGGCTAATTGGATAGGAGTCACCAATACTTCCCCTTGACCGATAGCATTAGAAATAATCGTTTTACCGCTATAACCCCATCCTGGATACATTCTTTTATAGGTTTTAGAAGTCGGAATCTTTCCTCTTCTTCCTGTAGGCAAATCATATCCCATAAACTCACCCAGTCCAAAACTTTTAATATGGTTACTCCATACATCCACAGAATAAGGAGTACTTTTATATTTACCCATAGTCTTCAAATATACATTCGAAAAATATGCGTTACATGATTTATAAATACCTACATGAAGATCTAATACACCGCCACCGCAATGACAACGCTGAAAGCGGCCGGGAGCATAATAAAAACCATGATTACACACAAATTTAGTTTCTTCTTCAACTACTCCTTCTTGCAGTCCAACAAGACCTGTCATGATTTTAAAAGGAGAACCTGGTGGATATTCTGCCAACAGTCCTCTGTCATAAAGTGGTTTTGCAATGGAGTCACGATATAATTTTGTATAATTCTTAGAACGCTGTCTGCCTACTAAAATTCCAGGATCATATGAAGGAGCTGTAACAAGCGCTAAAATTTCTCCAGTTTGTGGCTCTATAGCAACTATTCCTCCGCGCTTATTTATCATTAGCTGCTCACCATATTTTTGAATCTCAGCATCAATGGTAAGATCTATATCCTCACCTGGTCTTGCAATTGTATCAAACTTCCCTTCTTTATAGGATCCTATTTCCCTATTAAATTTATCTTTTTGAAAATATTTGACACCTTTAATTCCACGAAGAACTTCTTCGTAGCTTTCCTCGACCCCTTGTACCCCAATTAAATCTCCACTCTTGTAATAATGATTTTTTTCAATTTGCTTATCATTAACCTGATTAATAGATCCAAAAATATTGGCTCCGAAATTCACCTCATAATCACGCAAAGAACGCTTTTGAAAATAAAACCCTTCGAATTTTCTTATTTTTTCCTGAAAAGCAGCAAACTCAGTCTTATTTAATTGTGCCAAAAACACAGAAGGCAATCTAGGGCTGTATACTTTGGCTTTTTCTATTCTCTTGATAAAATCATCTTTGGTAATATTCAATAGCTTACAAAACTCAAGAGTATCCGTCTTATTTAATTCCCTTGGTATAACCATGATATCATAAGAAGGCTGATTGGCTACTAATAAAACACCATTTCTATCATAAATATAACCCCTCTCTGGATAATCATATTTGATTTTTATGGCATTATTTTCTGATTTCAGTTTAAACGAATCGTCAATAATCTGCAAATAAAAGACACGTATAATTAACAAAGATGCACCAATAATAATTAAAGCTGGTAATAAGGCTTTTCTCATCGTTTATTTGGCTTTATAAGATAAATTAAGATAATACAAATTAACATTGTAAAGAGTGTACTTAAAACAGTTCGAATTAAAACATCTAATAGGAAAGAAATCTCAAAAGATTCTAACAGAAACAATGTAACATTATGGGTGATAACTGATAATAAGATAAAAGTAAACCGCTCTGGTGTCAAAACATCATTTAGTTTGATTGTTTGATACTCATAACTAAGTCCAAATGAAAATTTAAAAAAAGCGGGTCTAAAATAAGCCAAAAGAACACAGGCAGCAGCATGAACACCACCAGAGTTACAAAATAAATCCATAATCAAGCCTAAAAAAAAACTGGCGATAAGAAGATTGGCTTTATTCCCATTTACAGGGTAAAGAATGATAAAAAGAATATAAGGAAACGCACTTACATAACCTCCAAAATTCATTTTATTAAAAACTAAAATTTGTAAAGCTAGTAAGAACACAAAACGAAAAATATTCACCAACAACGTGCTATTCATCTTTTCTTTGGTTTTCTAAATTTTTAATTTCTTCGCTGTTTTCAGTTTTTATTATGTAAACATGTCCTAAATTGGTCATGTCATTAAATAATTTTACATTTATTTTGTAGTAATGATTTTTATCACTTGGAATAAATATTTTGTCAATTGTTCCAATTCCAATGTTTTCAGGAAAAATAACTGACTGACCACCGGTTACGATTGTATCTCCTGTTCTAATACTAGCAAGCCTCGGAACGTCTATCAATTGTACTATACCAGCATTTTTACCATCCCAATTTAAAGTTCCAAAATGGTCTGAATTTTTAATCTTTGCGTTTATTTGTGATTTTGTATTTAATATACTTATCACTGTAGAATAATTCTCAGAAACATTATCGATGATACCAACAATTCCTAAACTATTTATTACCCCCATATCAGGTCTAACTCCCGATTTAGCACCAGAATTTAAAGTTAAGAAATTCTCATATACATTGAATGAATTATGAATTACTTTAGAAACGACGATGTCTTTTGGCAAGACCCCTTTGAGACTATCTAAATTTGGAATATCGGCAGAATCTTTAATTTTAAACAGCAGACTTTTCAAATTAGCATTTTCCAGTGCTAACTGATCATTTTGTTCCCGAAGATTTAAATATTCTTCTACAGAATTTATTCTTTCATATACACCACCGCTTAAAAAATTGGCAGAACTAATTATTTTGCTTCTATGAAAAGAATGGGATTGTATAGTAAGGGATAACGAAATACCCAAAAGCAGCAAAAACAGTATTCGATTACTGTTTTTTATAATAAATGAAAATATTTGCTGCATTTTTTAACGGTATAATAAATGATAAATAATTATAAGTTTCAGTTAACCCGAATGCTACTTAATTAATATGTTTTTAAATTTTGTAATGTTTTTAAGAGCCATTCCAGTTCCTCTTACAACCGCTCTTAATGGATCTTCTGCAATATAAACTGGTAAATCTGTTTTTTGAGAGATTCTTTTATCAAGACCTCTTAACATAGACCCACCACCAGCAAGATAGATACCCGTATTGTAAATATCAGCAGCTAATTCTGGAGGAGTCTGCGATAAAGTTTCCATTACAGCATCTTCAATTCGCTGAATTGATTTATCCAATGCTTTTGCAATTTCTCTATAAGATACTTCTACTTGTTTTGGCTTTCCTGTCAGCAAATCTCTTCCTTGAACAGACATATCCTCTGGAGGAGTCTCTAAGTTCTCGATAGCAGCACCAATTTGAATTTTTATTTTTTCAGCGGTACTTTCCCCAACAAATAAGTTGTGCTGCGTACGCATGTAGTAAACAATATCATTAGTAAATACGTCACCTGCAATTTTGACTGATTTATCACAAACGATTCCGCCTAATGCAATTACAGCAATTTCTGTTGTTCCACCACCTATATCCACAATCATGTTCCCTTTTGGCTGCATGATATCGATTCCAATACCAATAGCAGCTGCCATAGGCTCATGAATCAAGTATACTTCTTTTCCGTTTACTCTTTCACAAGATTCTTTTACCGCTCTCATCTCCACTTCTGTAATCCCAGAAGGAATACAAACAACCATTCTTAAAGCGGGGGTAAACATTCTTTTTTTCAATGCCGGAATGCTTTTGATAAACATATTTATCATTTTCTCAGAAGCATCAAAATCAGCAATTACACCATCTTTTAAAGGCCTGATAGTTTTAATGTTTTCATGCGTCTTCCCCTGCATCATATTGGCTTCCTTACCAACTGCAATAATTTTGCCTGATATTCTATCACGCGCAACTATAGACGGACTGTCAATTACGACTTTGTCATTGTGAATGATTAAAGTGTTTGCTGTACCAAGGTCTATCGCAATATCCTCGGTCATGAAATCAAAAAATCCCATATGCCTTTTAAGGGTTAAAAAGTTATAAATAAATTACGCACAAAGTTAAACAAATTAATGTTTAAAATGACGTGTTCCTGTAAATACCATTGCAAGATTGTTTTCGTTGCAGTAATTGATACTCAATTCGTCTTTGATTGATCCACCTGGCTGAATTACAGCTGTTATCCCAGCCTTTTTAGCTAATTCTACACAGTCTGGAAAAGGGAAAAAAGCATCACTTGCCATAGAAGCTCCTTCTAGACTAAATCCAAAAGCATTAGCCTTTTCGATAGCTTGTAATAATGCATCTACTCTTGAAGTCTGTCCTGTCCCAGAAGAAATCAAAGTTCCATTTTTAGCAAAAACAATGGTGTTTGATTTGGTATTCTTACACACTTTGGAAGCAAAAATCAAATCGTCAATTTCTTGCGCTGTAGGTGCTGTTGTTGTAACGGTTTTTAAGTCAGCTTTAGTATCGGTGATATTGTTTCTTTCTTGAATCAACAATCCGTTCAAGCATGTTCTTACTTGTTTTTGAGGCAATTCGACTTCATTTTGAATTAAAATAATTCTATTTTTCTTTTCCTGTAAAATAGCAATTGCTTCAGCATCATAAGACGGTGCGATAACTACTTCGCAGAACAATTTGTTTATTTCATTAGCCGTAGCAACATCAATAGTTGTGTTCGAAATTAATACACCGCCAAAAGCAGAAGTTGGATCACAAGCCAAAGCTACATTATAAGCTTCGCAAATCGTGCTTCTTGTTGCCAATCCGCAAGCGTTATTATGCTTTAAAATAGCAAATGTTGGACCGTCATTTTTGAATTCATGAATTAAATTCACGGCAGCATCTACATCAAGTAAGTTATTATATGACAATTCTTTTCCGTGAACCTTAGTGAACATTGCTTCAAAATCACCAAAATAGAATCCTTTTTGGTGTGGATTTTCTCCATATCTCAATACTTGCCCGTTTTCTATACTTGCTTTATAGATAGTCTCATCAGTGCTAAAATAGTTAAAGATTGCACCATCATAATGTGAAGAAACATGAAATGCTTTAGTAGCCAATAATTTTCTGTCGGCCAATGTTGTAGCACCGTTTTGAGCAGAAATCAAATCTAAAAACAAACCATATTGATCCATAGAAGAAACAATTACAGTGTCTTTAAAGTTTTTTGCGGCAGCGCGAATTAACGAAATTCCGCCAATATCTATTTTTTCGATAATATCTTCTTCACTTGCTCCAGAAGCAACTGTTTTTTCAAATGGGTATAAATCAACAATCACCAAATCAATCTGCGGAATCTCATATTCCTTCATTTGCTGTACATCGCTTTCGTTATCTTGACGATTTAGAATACCACCAAAAACTTTTGGATGCAATGTTTTTACTCTTCCTCCAAGAATTGATGGATAAGAAGTAACATCTTCAACAGGAATTACAGGAATGCCTAAATTTTTAATGAATTCTTCAGTGCCTCCAGTAGAATAAAAAGTCACATTTTGTTCGTGTAATTTTCTAACAATTGGCTCAAGACCATCTTTTGAAAAGACTGAAATTAATGCTGATTGGATTGTTTTTGTTGTGCTCATTGCGTAGTTATAGTTTTTAAAGTGCAAAAGTAGTTTTTTTTGATTATATAATTCAATAAAAAAGATGTAACAATCTCTTAAAATATCATACCTATTGTTAAATGTATTTTTTTTGATTTTTGGGAGAAAAAGATAGAAGTTTACTAGTAATACAAATTTAAAAAACATGTTAGTTTACCTGCGATTATTAAAAGAGAGTTTTGGCTTTGCTATGAATGCTTTGCGAAGCAATAAATTAAGAACATTTCTTTCTTTATTGGGTGTAACGATTGGTATATTCTCTATAATAGCTGTGCTTGCCGCAGTTGATTCTTTGGACAAAAAAATATCCAAAGATTTGAGCAGTATGGATAAAAACACTATTTATTTACTAAAATTCCCATTTGGTCCTTCGGATATTCCGCAGTGGAAAAGAGAACAATTCCCTAACGTAAAATATTCCGAATATATTTATTTGAAAGATGCCATGACGCATACTGATGAATTGGGCTACCGAATATTTACTAGAAATGAATCTATAAAATACGGAGCCAACATTGTAAGTGATGTTCAGATAATGCCAGTTTCCCATGAATTTATTGACATTGAAGGACTAACATTTGAAGAAGGAAGATTTTACAATGAGTCTGAAGCTAATTCGGGGGCACCAGTAATCGTTTTAGGAGATGAAATTGCAAAATCACTTTTTGAAGACACGGAGCCTATTGGAAAAAACATCAGACTGTACGGTCAGCGGTTTACTGTCATAGGGGTTTTGAAAAAAGAAGGATCTACTTTTGGAGGAAGCAACGACTCGGCAGCATTTATTCCCGTTAATTTTATTCGAAAAATGTATGGTGATAACAATCCGAATTTAACAAATGTTATAATATTCAAACCCGAAAAAGGAGTGGATATGGAAGAGTATAAAAGTGAAATTTCGCAAAAACTTAGAAATTTCAGAGGAGTGAAAGCGGGAGAAATTGACAACTTTTTCATTAATGTTTTTGCTGGGTTTTTAAACATTATAGATGAAGTTTTGGGATCTTTGCGTATTGGAGGAATCTTTATAAGTTTCTTCTCTTTTTTGGTAGGAGGATTCGGTGTTGCTAACATAATGTTCGTTTCTGTAAAAGAAAGAACTAATTTAATTGGAATCCAAAAATCATTAGGCGCTAAAAACCGCTTTATATTATTTCAATTTTTATTTGAAGCTATTATTCTTTGTGTAATCGGCGGATTAATAGGCCTATTTATGGTTTGGATTATATCTATAGTACTAACAAATGTCTTAGATTTTGAATTTGTTTTAAGTTTTTGGAACATTATAATAGGCTCTGGATTGTCAATTCTTGTTGGGATTATATCTGGCATTATTCCCGCAATTACCGCCTCTAATCTGGATCCGGTTGAAGCTATAAGAACAGGAATGTAGTTTATCGTCAATATTGTGTGATTGTTATTTTAATGTAAATTTGGAAGCCTATAAATATTTAACTAGTTTTGGATAAACATCCAATTATTAAACTGTTATAAATGAGCTTTATTTTAAAAAATGTAGACACAGTTGACTCTATTACCAGAGAGGATTTTAAAAAAAACTATTTAGATAAAAGAAAGCCCTTAATTATAAAAGGACTAACAAATGATTGGCCTGCTCGCACAAAATGGTCAACAGAGTATTTCAAAGAAATAGCTGGTGATATAGAAGTTAAGCTGGTAGACAATTCTAAAGCCGACCCTACTAAAGTGATTAATGCATCTATTGCCAGCATGAAATTTGGCGAATATTTGGATTTAATAAAAAGAGAACCTACGGAACTGCGTATTTTTTTCTTTAATCTTTTCAAACACAGACCTGAATTAGTCAATGATGTTAAAGTACCCAAAGATTTAATGGGCGGTTTTATAGAAAGCATGCCGGCCATGTTTTTTGGAGGATCCAAAGCAATTACTTTTTTACATTACGACATTGATCTGCCACACCTTTTCCACACTCATTTTGGAGGCAGAAAACACATTATATTATTTGACAATAAATGGAAAAAACGACTTTACTGTCTACCCAACACCACCTATGCACTGGAAGATTATGATGTTGCCAATCCCGATTTCAAAAAATTCCCAGCCTTAAAAGGAGTCGAAGGTTATGAAGTTTTTCTAGAACATGGAGATACTTTGTTCATGCCGACAGGAATGTGGCATTGGATGCGTTATATTGACGGTTCTTTTTCTTTAACACTTCGTGCATGGGACAGATCTATCACAAGGAAAGTGGCAAGTGTTTGGAGTTTATTTATGCACGGTGCGGTTGACAGCGCTATAAAAGTAGTCTTTAAAGCGCGTTATGCCAAATGGAGAGAGAAACTCGTATTTAAAATAGCCGAGAGAGAATTGAAAAAGGGAAAGCCAAGAAATTAAAAAATCATAATAAATTTTTCTTTAGAAAACTAAAAACAAAAAAAATCCCGATTGCTCGGGATTTTTTTTATCTAATAGGATTGTTTTGAATTAAATCAAGATATAAATTAATCTTGTCTTTCAATTCTTTTCTTGGTGTAATAAAATCTAAGAAACCATGTTCAAGCAAAAACTCTGCGGTTTGAAATCCTTCTGGCAAATCTTTACCAGTAGTATCTCTAACAACACGAGGCCCGGCAAATCCAATTAATGCACCTGGTTCAGAAATATTAATATCTCCTAACATAGCATATGAAGCGGTAGTTCCACCCGTTGTTGGATCAGTACAAAGCGAAATGTAAGGAAGTTTTGCCTCTGAAAGCTGCGCTAGTTTTACAGATGTCTTAGCTAATTGCATTAAAGAATAAGCAGCTTCCATCATTCTAGCTCCTCCTGACTTTGATATCATCACAAAAGGCAGTCTGTTTTTGATTGCAAAATCAATTCCTCTTGCAATTTTTTCTCCAACAACAGCTCCCATCGATCCGCCGATAAAGGCAAAATCCATACAGCAGATAACTACTTCTCTTCCTTTGGATTTACCAACACCAGTACGTACAGCGTCTTTAAGTTTTGTTTTTTCCATCACTTCTTTCAATCGGTCTGCATATTTTTTTGTATCAACAAACTGCAAAGGATCTTTGGATGTCATGTTTTTGTCTAATTCAACAAATTCATTATTGTCAAATAAAATATCAAAATAAGCTTCACTTCCAATTCTAACATGGAAACCATCTTCGGGACTTACAAATAAATTACGAGCCAATTCATCAGCATCAATAATTTTCCCTGTAGGTGATTTGTACCAAAGTCCTTTTGGAATATCCATTTTGTCTTCGGTAGCCGTAGTGATTCCTTTTTCTTTTCTTTTAAACCAAGCCATCTTTTTGTAATTATGAATTATAAATTATGAATTACGAGTTAAACCCGTAATTCATAATTGGGAATTTTGGAATTGAATTTACAGTGTATTCACGTTGTTTAAGTCAGCAAATGCCTGCTCAAGTCTTGCATTGAAAGTTGATTCACCTTCACGCAACCATTTTCTTGGATCGTAGAATTTTTTGTTTGGTGAATCAGCACCAGTTGGGTTACCAATTTGAGTTTTAAGGTACTCAATGTTGTTAACCATAAAATCACGGATACCTTCAGTAAATGCAAACTGCAAATCGGTATCGATATTCATTTTTACTACACCGTAGCTGATTCCTTCTCTTATTTCTTCTAATGTAGAACCTGATCCTCCGTGGAAAACAAAATCAACTGGATTATTTCCTGTGTTGAATTTAGCCTGCACAAAATCCTGAGAGTTTTTTAAGATTTTTGGAGTTAATTTTACGTTTCCTGGTTTGTAAACACCGTGAACGTTTCCAAAAGCAGCTGCAATTGTGAATTTTGGGCTCACTTTTGATAATTCTTCGTAAGCAAAAGCAACTTCTTCTGGCTGTGTGTATAATTTTGAGCTGTCTACATCAGAGTTATCTACACCATCTTCTTCACCACCAGTGATTCCAAGTTCGATTTCTAGAGTCATTCCCATTTTACTCATTCTTTCTAAATACCCTTTACAGATTTCGATGTTTTCTTCGATAGGCTCTTCAGATAAATCAATCATGTGAGAAGAGAATAAAGGTTTACCAGTTGCAGCAAAGTGCTCTTCTGAAGCATCTAATAATCCGTCAATCCAAGGCAGTAACTTTTTAGCACAGTGGTCAGTATGTAAGATAACAGTAGCTCCGTATGCTTCTGCTAATGTATGAATGTGCTTTGCTCCTGCAATACCACCAGCAATAGCTGCTTTTTCTCCAGCATTAGAAAGTCCTTTTCCAGCATTAAATTGTGCTCCTCCGTTTGAAAATTGGATAATAACTGGTGCGTTTAATTTAGCAGCAGTTTCTAGTACTCCATTTATTGTATCAGATCCAATAACATTTACAGCTGGAAGTGCAAAACCTTTTTCTTTTGCATAGTTAAATATTTCTTGTACTTGATCGCCTGTAGCTACTCCGGGTTTAATATTGTGTGCCATTGTAATTTTCTTTTAATTGTTTTTTTTAGTTTTTAGATTATAATTTGCAAAAATAAGAATAAAATAGCACTTAAAAAGGGTAATTGATACCAAAATTATATACAACGTTTGCGAAGTTGTATTGCGTAAACCATCTTTCTCCTATTTCCTTGGCTGGATTGTAGGTTTTAAATCCTAAATCTAATCGTATCACGAAGAAACTTAAATCGTATCGAATACCAAATCCCGTACCCAGGGCTATTTCGCTTAAGTCTTCAATACTATCAAATTTTGCCGCTTCATAAGTCACAGCATCAAGTACATTCCAAATATTTCCTGCATCTGCAAAAAGAGCTCCTCCCCATTTACCCGCAATTGGAAAACGATATTCACCGCTAATAGCAATTTTCATATTGGCCTCATTAAAGTCATTGGAGAAAGAACTGCTTCCAGGTCCCAGATTATAAGGCTGCCATGCCCTGTTATCATTCGACCCCCCAGCAAAGTAACTTTTTGAAAACGGAATGGTATTTGAATTTCCATATGGAATAGCAATACCGAAAAAAGTTCTCATGGCAAATATTCCAGATTTACTAATACTCCAGTGTTTAATAAAATCAAATTCTGTTTTTATATATTCAGAATATTCCAAATTAAAAATCTCATAATTTCCATTCTGGTTTTTAGGAATATTTCCAATTGCTGATACTGCAGACAATATCGTTCCTGCCGATTCTAATTTTGTTCTAAAAGTATAAAAATCATTATCCTGCAGATCCCTTCTGCTCGTTTTAGTGAAATTAAAATTTGTTGCCAAGATAAAATCATTATCTGAAAGTCTTATTCTCTGCTGCTCAATACTGCTAACATTTTGAAATTCTTCATCTTCAGGTCTTAAATCTGTCTTGAGTGTTAAAACGTCATTTGTAAAGGCTGTCGTTCCGCTTTCTATAATCAAATCTCCACTTGCCGGATCAACGTACGATGGTTCTGTATTATGCGTTTTGGCAATATCATTTAAAGCGTCATACGAACTAGTATAAACGTTAAAATAATTACTAGGATTTAAATTGCGGACAAACTGAAAGTTTAAGATATCCAATCGGGTTGTAGTATTCCTCTTTGGCGTCCAATTGTACGAAAAAGATCCTGTGAAATTTTCTTTGTCCAATCCAATATTAGTCTGTTTAGACAAACCTAAACTAAATACAGTAGAAGGAATCATACTCTTGGGAATGATTTTTTCTGTTTTGATTGGAAATAAAACTCTAGGGAAGTTTAGTTTTGCATCAACTCCATATTCTGAAACGTTGAAAAAACTATCATTAGAATTAGCAATATCGTTCGAAGCTCCAATATTTCCTCTAGCTGAAAGCTCCAATGTTTCCGCGCCATTAAATACATTCCGTATCGTTTCAGTAATACTTCCCGTGATCCCAAAATCCTCTATATTGGAATGCGTAAAATCTAATGTATAACCAAAACTATACTTCTTTCGCGGGGTTAAATAAACTTTGGCAACTAGTG
This sequence comes from Flavobacterium aquicola, assembly GCF_003385115.1. GTDB lineage: Bacteria > Bacteroidota > Bacteroidia > Flavobacteriales > Flavobacteriaceae > Flavobacterium > Flavobacterium aquicola. The sequence continues at coordinate 88,375 of NZ_QUNI01000010.1, read as the reverse complement.
ACTGGGCAGTTGAGTCTTTTTTGTCAACCTCATATTGTATCGTGGGATAATTAAAAGTTCTTAAATTATTAAGATATCTGGTAGACAAAACCGTTTTTGTATCACTGAACACATCTCCTTTGGAAATAAATATCGCGTCTGTTATTGCGTGCGGATTGTATTTTATTTTTTGATAACCATATAATGTCATATTGTTGTAAGCCACGCTATCCCTAACCTGCTTATTATGATTTGCAACTGAATAATCCGTGAAAATTTTAATATCGCTAATTTTATAAATCTTAAAAGGCTCATTTTTAGTAGAATCATTTTCTTGAAAAGAGTAGTTTTCAACATTCAAAATTACCGTTGCCTTATTTTTTTTATTGATCGTATCTATATCAAAATTGATGTAATTGGATTGAAATCTATAAGCACCATGGTTTCTAAAATAGGTTGTAATATGGTTTTTTTCATTTTCAAAATCTTCTGTTTTATATTGATTTCCAGGAATCAATACTGATTTTGTTTTTTTGTAAAGAGAATCTAAAGCAGGAGTACGGATTTTAGTTTTTACAGAATCGATAAAATAAGGATTCCCTGTAGTCAAAAAGTATTTTGCCTGAGCTTTTTTGGGACCCAGTGAATCTATTTTATATGATGCTTTAATATCAAAATAGCCATTATTAAAATAATAGCTCTTTAATCGTGTTAACGATTTTATTGACTTTAAAGTATCTGCAATTACTGGTACCTCGCCAGTTTCTTTTAAAAAATTATGAATTCCAAGATACCAGAAAGATTTACGAAGTCCTTCTACCTGTTTTGCCGACAGCCATTTAACCTCTCTGTCGTACTTCTTTTTATTATTTAAATATTTTAGATTGAAAGTTGAATCCGGATTTGGATTAGCCTGATTATAAATATTCAACAGAAGCCTGTACCCCAATATACTGCTGTTGGGCTGCTGGTACAATTGATCATAAATTGTTTGATTTTTGAGTAATTTATCGTTCTCAAAAATTTCATTTTTAACGAGGAGCTGTTTTCTGGCAGGAACTCTTTTTTCTGAATTACAAGCATAGAAAAACAAACTAATTAGAATAAATACTGCTATTTTTGCACTATTCTTTTTCTTCTTAAAAACTATAGACTGCCTTAAATCGCTGGCAAAACTATTTTTATTTTTTAAAGAAAAGAAACATTTATTCATGTGGGAATTCGTGTTATAAAATATTAATTCAAAAATACATCTTTTATGCTTAGTAAAAACCAAATAAAACTTATATCTAGCCTGCAGCAAAAGAAATACCGTTTTGCTAATCAATTGTTTTTTGCCGAGGGTGTAAAAGTAATTCAAGAATTAGTAAAATCAAATTTTGAATTGGAACATCTTTATACTACCAAAGAAGACTTTAAAGAGATTGCTCCCAATAAAATAACACTTATTTCTGAAAATGAATTAAATAAAATAAGCGCTCTGTCTACACCAAATACTTGTTTGGCTGTGTTTAAAATCCCTTCAGAAAGCAAAATAAATGAATCCGGATTAATCCTTGCTCTTGATTCTATCCGTGACCCAGGCAATCTGGGAACCATCCTTAGACTTTGTGACTGGTTTGGAATTCAGCAGCTGATTTGTTCAAAAGAAACTGTCGATATTTATAATCCAAAAGTTGTTCAAGCTACAATGGGTTCCATTACTAGAGTAAACGTTAATTATGTAGATTTAGTTTCTTTTCTAGAAAAAACAAAATTACCCGTATTTGGCACCTTTATGGACAGTGATAACATTTACAAAGCAGCTCTGCCTCAGGAAGGTATAATTGTTATGGGAAATGAAGCAAACGGAATTTCTGAAAGTATAGAAAAATTAGTCACAAAAAGAATCACTATTCCTCGTTTTGGAGAACTTCAAATAACCGAAAGTTTAAATGTAGCCACAGCCACAGCCATTATTCTAAGCGAATTTAGAAGAAAAGGATAAAACCTTAATGAAAGGCGAAATTAATTAAAAACCCTCTAGATTTCATCGATTGTATATTACCTGTCCAAGGGCTGTTTGGGTCTTTATCGCGAATTAATTCATCGGAAATTCCAAATTGACCTCTTATAGAAGGCGAGAATATAAAATACTCCGAAAAAATATCAATCCCAAAACCTATTTCATAATTTGTAGTCCAGGTTTTCACTCTAAATCGTTCTTCAAGATTATCGTCAAAAGACTTTGCATTACTAGATAAATTTAAATTGGCTGATACTCCTCCCAATAAATATGGCCGAACATTTCCAGTTCTCAATGCTGAAAATTTCAATAGCAATGGAAAATTAACATAAGTACTATTTATCTCTCTTATAGCATCGCTTGGAGAATTAAAACCTGAGTTAGGAGGATAATGCAAAATTCTGTCCGAATAGTAAAGCCCTGGTTCAAATCGTAAATCTAAGTATTCCTGTAATCTGAAATTAGTTACTAATCCCACATTAAAACCTCCCGATTTGTCTACTTGTATATCAGGCCCAACCGTTTTATAATCAATTTTAAAATCATAGGTGTTAAACCCTAAGAAAAAACCAAAATAGAGTTTTTTCTTTTGCCAATTTTCTAGGTTAATTATTGGGTCTTTACTGAAAATCCCTTTACTTTGCGAAGATCCTTCTACAGCAGTACACAATAAAATTAATACGATTATTTTTTTCATCTTATGCTGCATATTTGAGTATTATTATTTTGAAGCTGTGTAAATTGTTGCTACGCCAAATGTTTGCGGCAGAGCTTTTACACTAATAAACCCAGTTTTTCTTAAAATATTGTTTAATGCTTCACCATATGGAAAAGCAGCTGCAGATTCAGACAAATATCCATATGCCACATCGTCTTTTGAAAATATTTTCCCAATCAACGGCAAAATATTTTTACTGTAAAAATTGTAACCTTGTTTATAAGGTGTTTTATCAGGTACCGAGGTTTCTAGAATAACAAATATCCCGCCGGGTTTTAATATTCTAAGAATCTCTGAAAGCCCTTTTTCCAGATGCTCAAAGTTCCTTACACCAAACGCAACTGTTATAGCATCAAAATAATTGTCTTCAAAAGGCATACTCTCGGAGTCTGCTAATACCATTTCGATAATTTGGGACAGATTTTTTTCTTTAATTTTTTTTGTGCCTATTTCCAGCATTCCAGCCGAAATATCAAGTCCAATGATTTTTTTTGCTTTAGTCTGGGCCATTAAAATAGCCAAATCACCAGTTCCTGTAGCAATGTCTAATATAGTTTCAGGATTGGTTTCTGAAACTAATTTCAAGACTTTTTTTCTCCATTTTACATCTATTCCAAATGAAATAACTCTGTTGAGGCTGTCATAGTTCCCCGAAATAGTATCAAACATTTTTGCAACCTGTTCTTTTTTACTAAGGGAAGAATCTTTATAAGGGGTAATTTCTTTCGGCATTTTTTTAATTTCTACAAATATAAACAAACTCTGTAAACTATGAATTGTGTTTTTTATGCTAAACAGAATTTTATTTTAAGTTTTTTCTGATTTTAGAATGAAAAATAATTGAAATATCACTAAAAGTGGGTATTGTGGAAACTGTTTTTATTACTGATGTTTGTACTTTAAAATTTAAATATTTTTAAAATGATTAGACGGGAACTAATGACCCAAACCAAATGGATGCTTCTTGCGCTATTTATCTCATTTGTTCTTGTGCTGTTTTTTGAAGGTACCATCACTAGTGATAGTATTGTTATAAAAGCGCAAAATACGTTCTTAGGATTAAATTTGTTTTTGGAAATTTTAATTTTCTTTACCTTTAGTACCTTTGTGGTATTTGGTACTAAAGGTTTTTTTGAGTTGTACTCTCAAAAATTATCAAATTATATTGTCTTCACATCGGGGATAATATTGATATTTGTGATTTGTATATTATGTTATCAAATTGTAGTACAAGAGTAGGTCATTCCGCTAATCATTTAAAAAAAGCATTCTAGTCATAGGATGCTTTTTTTATTTTTAGATTATGTTTGCTGAAGTTGTTTTTTTATACTTTGACAAATGTCTGGTAAGTATACGCAAATTGATGCTTATCATCTATTGGATTAAACTCAGTTTGAATTTCTTTCCATTCATTAGAATCGATTTCTGGAAAATAAGCGTCCGCTTCAAAACTATGATGCACCTTTGTGATTTCAAGCTGATCTGCAAACGAAAGTCCAAGATTATATATCTCTCCGCCGCCAATTATAAAAGATGTTTCATTTGCTGGACAAACTGCAAGAGCTTTTTCAATGCTATCCACAACAATACAACCTTCTGGATTATAATCTTTTTGTCTTGTTATTACAACATGCACCCTATTAGGAAGAGGTTTTGGGAAACTTTCAAATGTTTTTCTTCCCATTATAATATGATGACCAGTAGTTAAGGATTTGAATCTTTTAAAGTCATTTGGCAAATGCCAGACTAACTCATTGTTCTTTCCCAGAGCATTGTTTTCTGCGACAGCAGCAATCATAATAATCATAGTTTCAGGATTTATTTAGAATTATTGTCCTCAATTTTGGATTGCAATTGCGTAAGCTTTTTTTGCTGCAAAGCCACAAGCCGATCGATTTGGTCTCTTTCCCAGGTTTTATTCATAAACCTGTCCGTAATGAAAACCTTTATAAAATGCAATACAAAAAGAAATAACCAAATAGTAATTATCCAGATACACCAACTTAATTCTATTCCTATTTCAAAAAAATACACAGCCGTAAACAAAAAAAGACTGCACAATGAGAAGAAAACGAAATGATAATATAATCTTTTCTTTTGCCTTATGCGGTTTCTGGCATACTCATATTGTTCATGTAATTCTTTTTCCATAATGTAGAATTTTGCTTATAAAGGTAAAATTTATTTTTAAATGTAACTATTTTGGCTGCTGAATATTTAACGGGAAATCGTTTTCTTAAATTGAAATTGATATTTAAGAGATTCATTTTTTTCTAAATGATAAAAAAGTTATGCACTTTTTGTCATTTTGCTAAAAATGATGCAGCTTGTATATCTTTCGGATTATTTTACCTACCTTGTTATAACCTTAAAAACTAAATAGTTATGTCGATAAAAAAACAATTTATAAAAACGAAGCCTGTTGTTAAAGTTACCTTTTCTTTGGAAGCAAAAGAGGCTAATGAAGTATCTGTAATTGGTGATTTTAATGATTGGAAAATTGAAGAAGGTTCTTTGAGTAAATTAAAAAACGGAACTTTTAAAGGAACTTTCGAATTAGGCAAAGATGCAGCTTATGAGTTTAAATATGTAGTTGACGGTACTTATGTAAACGAGCCGGAAGCTGATTCATTCAAATGGAATGACTTTGCAGGCGCTGAAAATAGCGTATTAGTAATATAGCATAAAAATAAAAAATCCGCTTCTTCGAGCGGATTTTTTATTTTTATACAGCTACACTTCCTTTAATGAGTGCATGCGGCTCGTATCCTTCTAAAGTGAAATCATCGAAATCAAAATCGAAGATGTTTTTTATATTGGGATTTAAAATCATTTTTGGAAGCGGTTTTGGTTCACGGCTAAGCTGCAGTTCAAGCTGCTCAAAATGGTTATTATAAATATGTGCATCTCCAAAAGTATGAATAAATTCACCCGCTTCAAGATCGCAGACTTGCGCAATCATCATTGTAAGCAAGGCGTATGATGCAATATTAAAAGGTACCCCAAGAAATATATCGGCACTTCGCTGATACAATTGACAGGACAGTTTTCCTTTAGTTTCGCCTTTAGAAGCATCCGGTGAAGCGACATAAAACTGAAAGAATGCGTGACAAGGAGGTAAAGCTGCTTTATTATTAGCAACATTTTCCTCAAATGACTTAGTTGTATCTGGCAATACAGATGGATTCCAAGCCGAAACAAGCATTCTGCGGCTGTTTGGATTTGTTTTCAGCTCAGTAATTAGTTCCGAAATCTGGTCAATTTCTTCACTATTCCAATTACGCCATTGATGACCGTAAACTGGACCTAAATCGCCATTACTGTCTGCCCAAGCATCCCATATTTTCACGCCGTTGTCCTGAAGGTATTTAATATTAGTATCACCTTTCAAAAACCAAAGCAATTCGTATATGATTGATTTAAGGTGTAGTTTTTTAGTAGTTACCATTGGAAAACCTTCGCTTAAATCAAAACGCATCTGATATCCAAATACACTTTTGGTACCAGTTCCTGTGCGGTCTCCTTTTTGATTTCCGTTTTCTAAAACGTGCTTTACTAAGTCTAGATACTGCTTCATTTTTTAGGGCTTTATGCTCTACGCTCTATGCTTTAAGCCTATTGCCTAATGCTTATTGCCTAATGCCTTTATATTATTATCTTTTAGAAATTTCGTCTCGAATTTTAGCCGCTTTTTCATAATCTTCATGCTCGACTGCCTGTGCTAATAATTCGTTTAATTCCTGTAATGTATGGTTGGAATAGGTATTTCCTGATTCGTTGCTTTCGGTAGAACCAAAAGTTTCAGGATTAGAAAGAATATCTTCTATTTCATTCGATGCCTCGCTTTCAAGAGGATTCGCTTTTAAATAAATCCCTGCTTTGTCTAATATGTTTTTATAAGTAAAAATCGGAGCGCTAAACCTGATTGCCAAAGCAATTGCATCTGAAGTTCTGGCATCGATTATTTCTTCGATTTTGTCTCTTTCGCAGATGATACTGGAATAAAAAACGCCGTCAACCAGTTTGTGAATAATTACCTGTTTTACAACAATATCAAAACGTTCTGCAAAATTCTTGAATAAATCATGTGTCAAAGGACGAGGCGGCTTAATTTCTTTTTCCAAAGCAATCGCTATAGATTGAGCCTCAAAAGCTCCAATGACGATAGGCAATTTCCTCTCTCCGTCAACTTCATTTAAAATTAACGCATAAGCGCCATTTTGAGTTTGACTGTATGAAATTCCTTTTATAGATAATTTAACTAAGCTCATGTTGGTATAGTGAGAGTATGAAGTACTCTATTAAATCGTGTCTTATTTTCTGTTTTAAATAAAGTGCAATTTTAATCAAAATTTATGGAACAAAAAAACTGCCTAAAGCAAAGATACAATTATCTTATTTTTAGGCAGCTTAATTTTTAAGAGAAATTAAATTTTAAGATTGTTGTTCTTTGAAAGCTTTAAATTTAGCTATTAACTGCGGTACAATTTCAAATGCATCGCCCACCACTCCATAATCTGCCACTTTAAAGAAAGGAGCTTCAGAATCACTGTTGATAACAACTTTTACTTTAGAAGAATTAATCCCTGCAATATGCTGAATTGCACCAGAGATTCCGACAGCTATGTATAAATTAGTTGCTACTGGTTTTCCTGTTTGTCCTACGTGTTCTCCGTGGGGTCTCCATCCTAAATCAGATACTGGTTTTGAACAAGCTGTAGCTGCTCCAAGAACCCCTGCTAACTCTTCAATCATTCCCCAATTTTCAGGCCCTTTAAGACCACGTCCTGCAGAAACAACAATATCAGCATCGGCAATTGAAACCTTGCCTGAAACTTTTTCTACAGATGCTACTTTTACACCGAAATCAGCATCTCCGATAGCCGGATTAAAATCTTCTTCAGTTAATGAAGAAGCGTTTTCGAAAATACCATAAGAGTTTTTACCTATGGACAATACTTTTACATCGGTATTGATTTCTGTGATATTAAATGCTTTGTTTGAAAAAGCAGTTCTTTTTACCTGAAACGGTGAAGTGCTTACTGGCAATCCAACCACATTTGAAGCGTAACCAGCTTCCAACGCTACTGCAACTAATGAAGCCAGGTAGATACTGTCTGTTGTAGAAGATAATAAAACTATTTTAACTGCTTCTTTCTGCGCAGCCTGCTTGATAACATCAGCGTAAGCTTTGGCAGTAAAACCAGCTAATTTATCATTATTTACTTTTAAGACTTTATCTACTCCGTATTTTGATAATTCAGACACATCTCCAGCATTTACAGTTACTGCTGTCACGGTTGTCCCTAATGATTCGGCTACTTTTTTTGCATAAGAAGCTAATTCCAATGCTACTTTTTTAAATTTTCCTTCTGCAGATTCTGCATATATTAGTATTGACATAATAATTTTAGATTTTAAATTTTAGACTTGTGATTTTAGATTTTAGAACTCCGATTAAAAATTTTAGATTTTTTTGCCATCAGCAATCAAAAATCGTTAATCTTCAATCAGCAATCCAATTCTTAAATTACCTTAGCTTCGTTGTGCAATAAATTAATTAATTCGTCAAGATTATCTGCAGAAACTAATTTCACCGCCGATTTTGGAGCTGGTTTTTCAAATTTTACAGCTTTTGTATTCACGGGGGCATCAACTGGTTCTAGAATTGTTAAAACTTTAGTTCTAGCAGTCATAATTCCTCTCATATTTGGAATACGTAAATCTTTTTCCTCTACAATCCCTTTTTGAGCACCAATAATGATAGGTAATGAAGTATTAACTGTTTCTTTTCCACCGTCTATTTCGCGGACAGCAGTTACATTTGTTCCATCAACGGTAATCGCCGTACAAGAATTTAAGAAGTTATAGCCTAAGATGCCTGCAATCATACCAGGAACCATTCCGCCATTATAATCCAAAGATTCTTTTCCTGCAATTACAACATCATATCCCCCATTTTTAATTACTTCAGCCAGTTGTTTTGCTACAAAAAAGCCGTCAGTTGGATTTGCATTTACACGAATCGCTTCGTTAGCACCAATTGCCAATGCTTTTCTTAAAGTTGGTTCGGTATCTGGTCCGCCAACATTAACTATAGTAACTGTAGCTCCTTGCTGTTCTTGAAACCAAATAGCACGAGTTAAACCAAATTCGTCATTTGGGTTAATTACATATTGAACTCCATTGGTATCAAACTCAGTATCTCCATTAGCAAAGTTGATCTTTGATGTAGTATCAGGAACGTGACTGATGCAAACTAATATTTTCATAATTATATATATTAAAAATTCTTTTTTTTCTCAGACAAATTTAAAATAATAAATCGAATAATTTACTATGCATGCATAACATTATTTGCAACTATTACGATTTCGTTATATAAATCGCCAAATGATTTCGATAAAATTACAATTAATATAAATAATAATAGAAAAGTTGTGAATTCTACCAAATCTCTATAATGTGAGATCTATATAATAAATCACTATTTATAATGATTGCAGATGCATTTTCCTACTATATTTTTGTATCACGTTAAAAAATATTAAAAACTAATCTAGAAATGAAAAAAATAATACTCGTTTGCTTAATTCTCTTTCAGGCAGCACTCTATGCTCAATTTACAGACATTCCAGATTCAAATTTTGAAAAAAAATTAATCTCATTAGGGATCGACAGTGGAGAGCCGGATGGTAAAGCAGCTACTGCAAATATTGCAGCGGTAACTGTACTGCGGATTGACAACTCCAATATATCAGACTTGACAGGCATACAGGATTTTGCAGAGCTAAAAGAACTGTACTGTTATTTCAACAATCTAACAGCTGCAGATTTTTCGAACAATACGAACTTAACTGTTTTGGAATGCTACAGCAATACGTTAACAAGTTTATTTGTTACCAATAATCCAAATTTAGAATATCTGGATTGTTCGAGCAACCAGCTGACGAGCTTAGACCTGTCTTTTAACTCAGGTTTAAAAAAACTTATCTGTGTTTCAAATCAATTAAACGCTATAGATGTATCCAAAAACCAGCTGCTGGAAAAATTATATATTCATAAAAACAGGCTAACTGATCTAAATGTTTCCAATAATATCAAATTAAACGATTTTTCGTGTTATGATAACGCCATAACCAACTTAAATCTTTCTAACAGCAAAGAAATTAATCGTTTAGACTGCTCAAGAAATAGGCTGACCAACTTAGATATTTCACAAAACCTTTTGCTCGACTATTTAGTTTTTGGTACAAATCAATTAGTATCTATTGATATTTCAAAAAATGAGAACTTAACTTATCTGAGTGCATCGAGTAATCAATTAACTGTATTAGATGTTTCAAAAAATGTACTTTTAAAAAACATATCATGCTCATCTAATCAAATTTCAGTGATAGATCTTTCGGGCAATTTAGCACTGGAAAATTTTATTTGCAGTTCCAATTTATTAAACAGTCTTGACCTTTCCTCAAATACAGCAATGATTAATCTTATAGTTTCGAACAATCAGTTAACCAGCCTGGATGTTTCGGGACAAAGAGCATTAAACCGATTGGAGTGCAATAATAATCAGTTAAGCAGTTTGGATGTTTCTCACAATACTGCTCTTGAATTCTTTAGATGCGACAGCAATAAATTATCGAGCCTGAATTTAAAAAATGGAAATAATGCCAAAATTGCTTTTAACTTTTCAAGTTATCCAAATTTTAAAGACAATCCTGATTTGAGCTGTATAATGATAGACAATTTCTCTTATGCGGATAGTAATTGGAAAAGTAAAAAAGAGGACACCGCAAGTTATTCTGAAAGCTGCAGCCTAGGCATCAGTGATTCTTTTCAAAAAAATATCGCACTATATCCTAACCCTACAAGCGGTATTTTGAATATTACTAATACTCACGTAGAAAAAGCAACTGTATATAATGCTGCAGGAAATATTATAAATTCATTTTTATTTAGGGACAATCTAAAAAACAGTAGTCTGGATTTATCCAATTTGTCAAAAGGGGTGTACTTTGTTTTACTGGAAGGCCTCGAAAAAACTTATTCACAAAAAATAATTCTGGAGTAATTTTTTTTATACAATTTATATTTGAACAAAAATCCAAAAAACAGGTAAGGTTTTCAAACATGACTTAATAATATTAAGCCTTATCAAAAAGATAATCATTGACTTAAAAAGGTTAAAAAATTAAATCAGATAATTTTGAAATATTTTCTAAACCCGGCATCTGCTTTTTTTATTAAAATATTAATCTATACTTTGTAAATCATTAAAAATAAAGTAACTAGATCTCAATGAATAATTTAATTTCAAAATAAAGCGCATATAAAGTAGGGTATTATACTACAGAATTGTTATAGAGTAGATTGGAGAGTGACAAAACAAACCACAATTTAATAAAAGCATTCTTTAATTAACTAAAAATTAAAAACCAAGGTAAAAACCAAACCTATTATGAAAAAATTAAAAACCATTTTATTCGCATTAACTGTCATTGTAAGCAGCTGTTCAAATGACAATGAGACACCATCTGAAACTTCTGGCACAATAAAGGACATCTATATTTGCGGCTATGAATCCAGCGACAAATCACTTATTGCCAAGTACTGGAAAAACGGCAAAGCATTTTCACTCACTGATGGCACAAAGTCTGCAGAGACGAAGGCCATTACAGTTATAGGAAATGATGTGTATGTAGCAGGTGGTGTAAAAAATAACAAGGATGTTATGGTGGCTGTTTACTGGAAAAATGGAATAGCTACTGTACTTACTAATAATAACACACGCTATTCCACCGCACGCGATATAGCTGTAATAGGAGGCGACGTTTATGTAGCAGGATATGAAGCAGACGATAGTGGTCATTTCGTAGCAAAATACTGGAAAAATGGGAAGGCTGTACCTCTCGGTGATGGAACACGAGATTCATTTGCCACGGGAATGGCAGTAGACGGAAATAATGTTTACGTGTCAGGATACGAAGCGGGTGATGTTTGTGATTTTATAGCCAAATACTGGAAAAATGGCGTGGCTACAATATTACCTGAAAGCCCTGTTACCTCTTTTGCATATGATATAGCTATATCAAACAATGACGTTTATGTAGCGGGATCTGTATACAAGAACAATAAACGTGTTGCTGTTTATTGGAAAAATGGAGTAGAGACTCCCCTCTCAGTCGATTCACAGCAGACTGATACCGAAGCTATATCTTTATCAATAGCAGGTAATGAACTTTATATAGTTGGTTCTCAAGATATGTGGAAACCACTTTACTGGAAAAATAATACAGCCATACCATTAACTTTACCCTCCAATTTTTCAATAAATTCTGACGCTGTATCTGTAGCCGGAGATAATGTATATATAGCAGGTTCAATAAATAATGGAGACAATTCTATTGCTATGTATTGGGAAAATGGGATGGCTAAAACTATTGAAACTTCACCTGGCAGAGGGTCAAATGCTACTGGAATATTTGTTACGACAAACTAAAACACTGTCTAAAAAAGTGTTTTAATCCAACAATCCATATTCAATAGCATACTTTACTAATCCCGCCGTGTTTTTTACATTCAGTTTAGATAATAAATTTCTACGGTGGGTATTTACTGTATTGAGAGTAATGTTAGTTTTCTCGGCAATTTCATTTCCTGTAAATTCTTGGGCAATAAGTACCAAAATTTCTTTTTCCCTGCTGCTCAATTCAGTTATCTGCAAAATCTCACTTTTCATTTTTGAATTGTTTCCGTCATTTTTTTCTGCAGCTTCTTTACAAAAATAAACCTCTCCGTTATGAATAGTTTGAATCGCATAAAGAAGTTCTTTTTTTTCGGCATTCTTTAGTAAATAACCGTCAATGCCAATCCGAATAAGCTTGGCTATCATCTGAGTATTACTATGAGTGCTTACAATCAGAATTTTGATGTCAGGATATTTTTGTTTTACTATTTTACTGACTTCAATTCCATCCATTTCGGGCATACTTATATCCAGCAGTATAATATCAGGAATGCGTTTTTCTATTACTTTGAACACTTCATTTCCGTTTTCTGCTTTGCCTAAAATGGAAATATTTTCTTCATTTTCCAGCAAGGAAACAATTCCTTGGAGAAACATCGTATGATCATCGGCAATAATGATTTTTATTTTTTCCATACTTATTATTCAGTTTTAAAATGGAATTCATTCAGCGGAATGTCTATATTTATTATTGTTCCCCGATTGATCATTGAATCAATTTCCATCGAACCTGAAACACTGTATAATCGGCTATTAATATTTTTGAAACCAATTCCTTCCTCTTTTTTTTGAGAATCAAAACCAATTCCATTATCTTCAAATAAAATATTAAGATTGTCTTCGACATAATTCAATTGCAAATCAATTGTTGTTGCTTTTGCATGCTTAAGCGTATTAGTAACTAATTCTTGAATGATTTTATAAATTTCCATTTGCAGACTTTCTGTAATCGAATCAATTTTTTGTCTTGGATAAGCCGTAAAAGAAGTTTTAAGATGATCAATTTCTGCTAGGCTTTTTTGATATTCTTCTAATAGGCTGGAAAATTTATTTTGACTAAATTTTTCGGGAATCAAATTATGAGATAAGTCCCGAACCTGCTGATAAGTCTCTTCCAATTGTTCGCGGATGCTATGAACTATATCTGGTTTTGATGCAATCGAGTTAAGCTGCAGTTTTATTGCAGCTAGATTCCCCCCAATGCTGTCATGCAGTTCTTGGGCTATTTTAGCCCGCGCTTTATCCTGACCTTTTATGGATGCTTTTATTAATTTCAGTTCTTGGTCTTTTACCAGCGAAATTATTTTTTGCTCACTGATCTCTTTTTCACTGAGGTTCAGTAATCGCTGTGTTTTGAGTCTCTGATAATACAAAAAGAGCAACCCTATAATAGGAATGAGGAATACCACAAAAGAAATGAAGGTTATGTTTTTAGTTTGCTTCTGCCAATTAATTTCAGCAGTTTTCAACAGCTGGTCTTTTTTGAGCGATACAATTTCACTTGCTTTTTTTTGCGAAATATTATTCAGGCTCAATATTTTATTCTCATTTGCCTTCTGATTAATTTCTTCTTGAAGATTAAAAAATTGAAGCGCTTCTTCTTTATTTTTAAGTTCTAAGACATTGGCTTTGTTTTCTATTTGCAACAGACTGATTTCTTTTTCTTTTTGCCAGGTTTTAAATTTCACTTCTAACTCATTGATTTCTTTTTCTTTTTGAAGATGCGCTATGGAATCCTTTATTTTTACCGATTTTCCCGCATAAAAATAAGCATCTTTATAATCATTCTGCATCAGGGAGATCTCTTGTAAATTGTCATAAATATTTCCTTGTTCTGTAAGATAACCAAGTTTTATGGCATCGTTTAATGCACTGGAAAAAATATCTTTTGCTTCTTCTGTTTTTTTTCTTTCTAAAAGTATGTTTCCCACACTGAGCCGTGCATTAATAGCGATTTGAGGCAATTCGTTTTTATCGGCTATTTCTATTGCTTCATTATACAAAGAAATTGCTTCTTCAATTTTATTCTGATATTGGTAATTAGCTCCCAAATTATAGGCAATAACAGCTTTAGCCTGAAAATCACTGCCTTTTTCACAAAGTGCTTTTACTTTGTATAAATACCAATTGGATTTTTCATATTCTTTTAAGATACTGTAAATATCCCCAATATTGATGTAGCTCCCAATCATTATTTCTCGACTTTGCTTGTAATCAAGGCATTGTTGGAATAGTTTTAATGCATTATTGTAATCGCCCAAATCACTATAGGTCAAAGCCAAACCATGCACATGGGTGTAATACAAATCAGTTTCATTGAATTTTTGAGAAATATCAATTCCCTTAATGTGCCATTTTTTGCTTTCTCCGAGAAGACCTCTTTTTTTATTATTAATTGCCAATAAATTATATCCTAATGAATACAGACGACAAGTTAGAGAGTCATTTGCAATTGGATTAAGCCGCATGGCTTTTTGGGTATAAAAAAGAGAGGAATCAATTTGTGATCGTTTGTTGAAATAAAATGCCAAAAGTAAATTAGAGTTAGTTAAACTAGCTTTTATTCTAGATTCTTTTAAAAGTCGGTGAGCAGTTTTATACGCTTTTTTATCTTCATTTTTATTCAGTAAATTAAAAGCATCAGAAACCACCCTTTTTTCCTGTAGTTCAAGGGGTGTACTCTTTTGAGATGGTGTCTTTTTTGAGTTTTGTGCATTCGAAATACAAAAAAAACTCAAAAAACTTAGAAAAATAATACTTTTAAACATTTGGGGCATAAGCAAATATATTCATTTTTTATTTTCTAAAATAATTTAAGGATACATGCAAGTAACAAAATTGTCACCGAAGAATTGTTTTTTGAATATAATTTATCATTATTGCTTATAATTGTTATAAACGCCGATTTTTTTATGCATGCAATGATGTTTTTTCACATCATCCTACAGCCCAGCTAATAAAGACATCCTTCTTATGACTGTCTTAACTTCAAGAAGATATAACGTATAGATGTACACTAGCGAGACGAACTGACTTGGTAAACAAGCCTTAAAAAAAACAATAGCATAAAACCTTGTTATTTTAAAGTGTTTTATGCTTTTAAGTAATTTAAAATAATTATTTTTGCATTTCTAAAAATTACACACAGACTATATAAATATGAGAACGATACAATTTAGAGAGGCCATTTGTGAAGCGATGAGCGAAGAAATGCGCCGCGATGAGTCCATATACTTAATGGGTGAAGAGGTAGCAGAATATAATGGTGCCTACAAAGCATCTAAAGGAATGCTGGCTGAATTTGGCGAAAAAAGAGTAATCGATACACCAATTGCCGAACTTGGTTTTACTGGAATTGCAGTAGGATCGGCAATGAATGGATGCCGCCCGATAGTTGAGTATATGACTTTCAACTTTTGTTTAGTTGGAATTGATCAAATTATAAACAATGCTGCCAAAATGCGTCAGATGACCGGCGGGCAGTTTAATGTGCCAATCGTTTTCCGTGGACCAACTGCTTCTGCAGGACAATTGGGAGCAACTCACTCTCAGGCTATCGAGAACTGGTTTGCAAATACTCCAGGACTTAAAGTTGTGGTTCCTTCAAATGTTTATGATGCCAAAGGTTTATTGAAATCGGCTATTCGTGATAATGACCCGGTTATTTTCATGGAATCTGAGCAGATGTATGGTGATAAAGGAGAAGTGCCAGACGGTGAATATACTATTCCAATTGGAGTTGCTGATATTAAAAGAGAAGGAACTGATGTAACTATTGTTTCTTTCGGAAAAATTATCAAAGAAGCTTATATCGCTGCTGATGAATTAGCAAAAGAAGGAATCTCTTGTGAAATTATCGATTTGAGAACTGTTCGTCCAATGGACAATGAAGCGATTTTAACTTCTGTTAAAAAAACAAACAGACTGGTAATTCTTGAAGAGGCTTGGCCTTTTGCAAGTGTGTCTTCAGAGATTGCTTACTTGGTTCAGGAGCAGGCATTCGATTTCCTTGATGCGCCAATTCAACGTATTACTACTGCTGATACTCCAGCGCCATATTCTCCGGTATTATTAAAAGAATGGTTGCCAAATGCTGCTGATGTTGTAAAAGCAGTGAAGAAAGTATTATACAAATAATTTGCATATAACTATTTAAAAAGCTTCATCAATTGTAATTTTGATGAAGCTTTTTTTTATACATCATGAAGAAAATATTAGCCGTTATCGTATTAATTTTTATTGCAGCTAACTCCATTTTTGGTCAGACAAAAGTGAGCGGCATTGTTGTGGATAAACTCAAACAGCCAGTTCCTTACGCGAATGTTGTTTTCAAGAATTCAAGCATAGGTACTGTAACCAATGAAGATGGAAGATTTTATATGGAATCTCCAAACACCTACACAATATTATTAATTACTTCGATAGGTTTTGCTGACAAAGAAATTACACTTAGCAAAACAGTTAATTATAATTTTACAATTGAATTAAGCGAACAGCAGGAACTGAAAGAAGTTGTAATTTTTGCTGGAAAAACTTCTAAGAAAAATAATCCGGCGCTTGATATCCTGCGAAAAATCTGGGAGAAAAAGAAAAAAAACGGACTCTATCAGTTTTCTCAATACCAAATGGAGAAGTATGAAAAAGTGGAATTTGACATCAATTCCATTGACAGTGCATATAGAAAACAAAAGATTTTCAAAGGCATGGAATTCATATTTGACCACGTTGATACTTCTAAAGTAACTGGAAAAACCTATCTGCCGATTTTTATTAATGAGGCATTGGTAGATGTTTATGGAGACAACAAAATACCGAAAGTAAAAGAAATCACCAAAGCCAGTAAAACTTCTGGTTTTGATGGAAATCAGCAAATTTTATCATTCATAAAAGACTTATATTCTGATTACAATATATATAATAATTACATCGCTTTATTTGACAAAAGTTTTACTAGTCCGCTGTCTAGAACGGGAATCGATGTCTATAATTATGTATTAAAAGACAGTGCTTATATTGATAAAAAATGGTGTTATAATATTGTTTTCTATCCAAGGAGAAAAAACGAATTGACTTTCAAAGGAGATTTTTGGGTAAATGACACCACATTTGCCATAAAAAAAATCAATATGGCAGTTACCAAAAGTGCCAATATTAACTGGGTAAAGGATATTTATGTCGAACAGGAATTTGAAGTTTTAAACGATTCTGTTTTTCTTTTGACCAAAGATTATTTGATGTCTGATTTTGCTTTTAATAAAAAAGAAAAATCAAAAGGGGTTTATGGAAAGCGAACAACTTATTATCAAAACCATAAGTTCAACGTAGAAAAACCGGAGAAATTCTACAAAGAAGAAGTCAATTTTGTAGACAACGAAATATATAAGAAAAGCGATGAATACTGGGAAGAGAATCGTTTTGAGAAATTGACCAAAGACGAACAGGGAGTCTACAAAATGCTCGACACTTTGAAAAACGTACAAGCCTTTAAACAGATTACTAGTTTAGTAACGATGCTTGCGAGCGGTTATGTCAATTATGGGAATTATGATTTCGGACCTATTTTTTCCACTTTTGGATACAATGAAGTCGAAGGATTTAAAACCCGATTAGGCGCGCGAACTTACTTTGGACCGAATGATCCCTGGCGCGTACAGGCATTTATTGCCTATGGAGCCAGAGACGATAAATTTAAATATGGTTTTGCAGGAAAGTGGATGATAGACAAGAAAAACCGAATCATTATTTCCGGAGGGAACAGACGCGATATAGAGCAGTTAGGTTCTCAATTGACAATTACCAATGATATTTTGGCTAGAAATTATGGTTCTTCGGCATTTTTTACCACAGGATCGAATGGAAAATTGACCAATATAGGTTTGACCAATGCTTATATCGCTATAGAGCCGGTTAAAAATTTGACTTTTCAAACAGGAGTTTCGTATAAAACACTGGAATCGGCATCGCCTGTTTTTAGTTTAGATTATTATACCACGCTGCCTACAGCAGCGGATCCCGCTGGAGTTGTAAAAAGCACTACTACTCAATCCGAGTTTAACATTCAGGCGGAGTATACGCCTAACAGGAGAACTATCGCTTACGGAGTCGAAAGAAGTATAGCCAATAGTCCATACACCACGCTGTTTGTCAATTACAGCCAAGGTTACAAAGGAATCATGAATAGTGATTTTAACTATAGAAAACTAGAAGTTTATTATAAACAGCCTATTATCATTGGTCCGCTTGGACGTACAAATCTAATATTGGAACTTGGAAAGACTTTTGGTACAGTTCCTTTGGGATTATTGAGTATTGTTCCTGGAAACCAGACGTTTTTTACTATTGAAAATACGTTTAGCAATCTTAATTATTACGAATTTGTCACCGATAAGTATGCCACTTTCCAGTGGAATCATGATTTCAACGGAAGGATTTTTGCCAGAATCCCTTTTATGAGAAAACTCAATTGGAGAGAATTTGTAGGCGTAAAAGCAGCTTACGGAAGCGTTTCAGATGATAATAAAGCCATCAATGCTTCCGGATTACTATATACAGCACCCGAGGATGTATATTGGGAGTACAACGCAGGAGTGGGAAATATTTTCAAAATACTCCGTATTGATTTCTCTTGGAGAGGTAACTATCTGGATGTGCCTAATGTTAATAAATTTGCAGTAAAAGCATCGTTTGGATTCTATTTTTAGGAGCTAATTCAGCGCACGAGGCAGAAAAGCCGAACTGTCGAAGCAATCCATTACAAGCTTACTCAAAAACTGCTATTTTTGTAAAAAGTAAAAAAGTTTCCTTTGGCCGCTTTTTTTACTTCAACAAAAATTAGCAGTTTTTTTCATAAGGCTTTTCATTTAGTCCGAGTGAAGCGAACTGGCGAAGCAATCTGGGCTAAAAAAATCAAACTATGCAAGAAGCAATCGACCATCTATTTCAAAAAGATCCTATATTTCAGCACATAATTGATACCTACGGATTGCCGACAATTCCAAGAAGACCTCAAGGATTTGAAACGCTGGTGCTGTTAATTCTAGAGCAGCAGGTTTCTATAGATTCAGCCAAAGCTACTTTTTTAAAAATAAAAGCACACACAGACTGCAGTCCCGAAGCGATGTCGGTTTTGCCTGACGAAGAGTTTAGAGCTTTGGGAGTCAGCCGTCAAAAAACTAATTATATAAAAATATTAGCCCAAGCTGTTCTTGATAAAGAGCTTGATATTGAAAGTTTAGCAGTCAAATCAGCGCAGCAGGTTCGGGAAGAATTAATCAGGTTAAAAGGCATCGGAAACTGGACTATCGATATTTACCTGATGTTTTGTCTGCAGGAGCCAGATTTAATTCCATTAGGCGACATAGCAGTCATCAATACGATCAAAGAACTGCTTGACATTCATGACAAGAAAGAAATGGAAATTCACACAGAAAAATGGAGTCCATATCGCTCTTATGCAACATTTTTGCTTTGGCATTATTATTTAAGAAAACGAAAAAGGACAATTGTGTATTAAATTGTTAATTAACAAAAACTTTATAGTCATTATTGTCTTTTTTTATTGCAAAAAAGTATTGTTTGATTACTTTTGCAGTCGTTAATAAAATTAAGAAAAGACAAAAAAATAATGACTGCAGACAAATTAAAAACTTTTGATGTATTAATTGAAATACCAAGAGGAAGTAGAAATAAATACGAGTACGATTTTGAAATAAAAAGAATGCGTTTTGACAGAATGTTATTCTCTTCAATGATGTACCCAGCTGATTATGGATTCATTCCAGAAACTTTAGCATTAGATGGTGACCCGTTAGATGTTTTGGTTTTGATAAACGAACCTACTTTTCCTGGCTGTGTAATAGAAGTAAAACCTATTGGTGTTTTCCACATGGCTGATGATAAAGGACCAGACGAAAAAATTATCTGTGTACCGGTTTCTGACCCAATCTGGAATTCATTAGAAAACCTATCGGATATTAATCCTCACTTATTGAAAGAAATTGAACATTTCTTCCAGGTTTACAAAGATCTTGAAAACAAAAAAGTTGATGTAGAAGGATGGGGAGATGTGAATGAAGCATTTGATATCATCAAAGAATGTACACAGCGTTTTAATGACATTCCAAATAAAGCAGAAGGATTATTTAGCATTAAATAATTTTTACACTCTGAATTTATAAAAAAAGCAATACTCTGCAAAGAGTGTTGCTTTTTTTTGTTAAATTGCTATCCATTACTTTTTTTATTATTAACGAACCAAAATGAATATTTATGAATTCAATTATGATTTATGTGCCAATTGTCATGGCAATAATAGGGCTTATTTTTATGGCTGTCAAAAAATCTTGGGTGTTAAAACAGGATCCTGGAGATGGCAAAATGAAGGAGATATCAGATTATATTTATGAAGGGGCTTTGGCTTTCTTAAAGGCAGAATATCGATTATTAGCTGTCTTTGTATTAATCGCAAGTGTTGTATTAGCTGGAATCACTTTTATCCCTGGAGTTAAAACCAATATATTAATAGTAGTTGCCTTTGTTTTTGGAGCATTTTTCTCCGCATTGGCAGGGAATATGGGAATGAAAATTGCAACAAAAACCAATGTTAGAACAACTCAGGCCGCCCGCACAAGTTTACCACAGGCCTTGAATGTTTCTTTTGGCGGAGGTACAGTAATGGGATTAGGAGTAGCTGGTTTGGCCGTTTTAGGTTTAACCGGTTTTTTTATTCTTTTTTTCAGAATATTTATGAACGGAGAATGGACTTCAACAGAAGATATGACCGTTGTTTTGGAAACTCTGGCTGGTTTCTCTCTTGGAGCTGAATCCATCGCTTTGTTTGCCCGTGTAGGCGGAGGGATTTATACAAAAGCTGCCGATGTAGGTGCGGATTTAGTTGGCAAAGTTGAAGCAGGTATTCCAGAGGATGATCCTCGTAATCCTGCTACAATTGCAGATAACGTTGGAGACAATGTTGGAGACGTTGCAGGAATGGGAGCCGATTTATTTGGGTCGTATGTAGCAACCGTTTTGGCTGCAATGGTTCTTGGAAATTATGTAATAAAAGACATGGGCGGAAACATTCAGGACGCTTTTGGAGGAATCGGGCCAATTTTATTACCAATGGCAATTGCAGGTTTTGGAATTTTGTTTTCTATAATTGGAACCATGCTCGTTAAAATTACTGACGAAAACGCCAAAGAAGCTCAAGTGCAGAAAGCATTGAATATTGGTAACTGGGTTTCAATTGTTTTAACAGCAATTGCTTGTTTTTTCTTAGTACAGCACATGCTTCCGGAAACAATGAGCATGACTTTCTTCGGCGAAGGTTCAAAAGATATTTCGTCAATGCATGTTTTCTATGCAACATTGATAGGTTTAGTCGTAGGCGGTGCCATTTCATCGGTAACCGAATATTATACAGGATTGGGAACAAAACCAGTATTGGCGATTGTTCAAAAATCAAGTACTGGCGCAGGAACAAACGTAATTGCAGGATTGGCAACAGGAATGATTTCTACTTTTCCAACGGTATTGTTATTTGCAACTGCAATTTGGGCTTCTTATGCTTTAGCAGGATTTTATGGTGTTGCATTAGCCGCTTCAGCGATGATGGCAACTACAGCAATGCAATTGGCTATTGATGCTTTTGGTCCTATATCTGATAACGCTGGAGGAATTGCCGAAATGAGCGAACTTCCAAAAGAAGTGCGTACCAGAACAGATATTTTGGACTCAGTAGGAAATACTACAGCAGCAACTGGAAAAGGGTTTGCAATTGCTTCGGCGGCTTTAACCTCTTTGGCTTTATTTGCTGCGTATGTGACTTTTACTGGTATTGATGGAATCAATATTTTCAAAGCTCCTGTACTGGCAATGCTTTTCGTTGGAGGAATGATACCAGTTGTTTTTTCAGCTTTAGCGATGAATTCAGTTGGAAAAGCAGCAATGGACATGGTGTATGAAGTACGCCGTCAGTTCAAGGAAATTTCAGGAATTATGGAAGGAACCGGAAAACCGGAATACGCAAAATGTGTGGATATTTCGACTAAAGCCGCTTTGCGCGAAATGATGCTGCCGGGTATTTTGACAATAGGTTTTCCAATTGCAATCGTGCTTTTAGGAAAATTAGTTTATGGAGATAACAATCAGTTAATCGCTGAAATGCTGGGTGGTTATATGGCTGGAGTTACTGTTTCGGGAGTGCTTTGGGCAGTTTTTCAAAACAATGCCGGCGGTGCTTGGGATAATGCTAAAAAATCATTTGAAGCGGGTGTTATGATTAATGGTGAAATGACGTATAAAGGTTCTGATGCGCATAAAGCAGCGGTTACCGGAGATACAGTTGGAGATCCATTCAAAGATACTTCAGGACCATCTATGAATATCTTGATTAAATTAACTTGTCTGATAGGATTAGTAATGGCTCCGATTTTAGGAAGCGGAAGCAGTACTATTGAAACTGACAGCTGTTGTGCAAAGAAAGAAATCAAAATGAAAGAATGCCATGCAGATAAAGGAGCTATGATGATGGGCAAATGCGACATGTCTAAATGCGCAAAAATGACCAAAGAAGAATGTGCTAAAATGTGCGACAGCCTAAAATGTTCTCCTAAGCAAAAAGAAATGTGTTTGTCACATTATGATAAAGACGGGAAATTTGTTGAGCCAAAAGGGAAAAACTGCTGTGCTAAAAAACCAATGTCTATGAGTTCAGATCATGAAATTAGAATTGAAAAAACTAATATTAATGGCAAAGTAAATGCTACCGTTACCACTTCTGTTAATGGGATGAAAGTTGTTAAAAAGTTTCAAGGAACAGATGCCGAAGTACAGGCACAAATTGATGCAATAGAATAAACATCAAATTCCAAGAATAGTTTGTTGGTTTAAATTCTATAAACTGAAAAAAGGCTTCGATAATATCGAAGCCTTTTTTATAAAAGTGGTATTTCAATAATTCCTAACCTATTTTTATAGACAGTCAAGAATTTAACAAAACGTTGCTTTATATATTTTTTCAGCTCTTAAAGATTTTATGTCTTTACTAATTTTCCTTTTTTATCTCCAGGAATGCTGTTTTTCACAATTGATTTGATCTGCAGGTCATCAAGTACATTCAAAGCTTCTTCGACGTATATATCCTTGGATAAACTTTCATGCCATCTATCTCTTTTTTCTTTTAGAATTGGATCTTTAACAAACTCCTCTAACTCATATGGAAGTGATTTGAATTTTAAATTGTTCTGGTAATCACCAATAGATTTGAACTTTTTAGCAGTTTCTTCAATCTGGTCTTGAGCTACTTTAAATTTATCGATATTCAAGCTATAAGTGTTTTCAGTACTTCTAGCGTCAATCCATTTAGCATTCTCTTCGATTAGCTGAAATTGAACGTTATTTGCAATTCTTGCTTTACTATTAATTATTGCTTGGTTAAATTTGGATGTATTACCCCAAACAGTATATGAAGCTGGATCAATTTTATCCCATGACATTGCATGCTCTTTGTCACGTTCGCCCATTTTTAAATAAGTATAGCGGTCTGGCATCACTATATCGCTTCTTACTCCTTCAAGCTGAGTAGAACCCCCATTTATTCTATAAAATTTTTGAATAGTAGTTTTCAATGCTCCTAAATCTCCAAAAGAACTATTACTCACAAATGGATTCAGATCGATTACCTTTTGAACAGTACCTTTACCATAAGTTTGCTTACTACCAATAATAATTCCTCTTTTATAATCCTGAATAGCTGCCGCCAATATCTCGGAAGCCGAAGCTGAAAATTCATTTACCATAATTACTAATGGACCATCCCATGCTATTTTTTTATCGGTATCATACAAAATTTCTTTTTCTTTTTTTGCTGATTTAACCTGAACAATTGGGCCATTTTGAATAAACAGACCCGCAATATCTACAACAGTAGACAGAGATCCTCCCCCATCATCACGAACATCTAAAACAATACCATTAACACCAGCCTTTTTTAAACGGTCTACTTCTAAAGCAATATCTTTACCAGCATCCCTACCGTCTTTATTCTCAAAATCAATGTAAAATTTAGGCAGATAAATAACTCCGTATCTGTTACCATTCTTTTCAACTACACTTGATTTTGCATACGTTTCTTCAATCTCTACAATATCCCTTATTATAGAAATTACCTGAATTGTACCATCCGTCTTTTTAACAGTAAGACGAACCTCCGAACCCTTTGGTCCCTTTACTTTTTTCACTACATCTTTCAATCGCATTCCTACAACATCAACTGGAACACCATTTCCCTGCGCTACTTTCATAACTAAATCTCCTTTTGCTAACTGCTTTCCTCTCCATGCAGGTCCTCCTGAAATTAGTTCTGAAATCTCAATGTAGTCATTCTTCTTTAGCAATAAAGCACCAATCCCCTGCAGCTTACCGCTTATCCCTACATCAAAACGCTCTTTTTCATCGGGTGCAAAATAAGAAGTATGCGGATCAAATTGAGACATAAGAGAATTGATGTATAATGTAAACCAATCGTCTCTTTTCAATTCGCTCATAAATCCGAAAGATTCATTCAGCGAATTCAAAGAACTTTCTCTTGTTTCTGTCTCAAGTACAGCATCCGTCTTCATTACATATGCTGGGTCCTTTAATTTCTTATCCTCTTCCATTTTTTTCTTGTCTGTATAAGACGAAAGAGTAGATAATTTAATCTGTTTTCTCCATTTATCTCTTAATTCTCTGCTGTTTTTAGCATAGGGCGTTTTATCGAAATCGATATTAAAACTCTCGTCCATAGTATAATCAAATCGCTTGCTTAAAATGTCTTTAAACAATTTTTTGCTTTCATTGACGCGAAGTATTAGTCGATCATACGTAAGATTAAAAAAGGTTAAATCTTTTTCATTCAGCTGATTGTCAAGTTCTAATTCAAATTTAGAAAATTCATTAATATCCGACTGCAGGAAAAATCGTTTTGACGGATCTAAAGCAGCAATATAATCTTTGTATACGCCTTTTGAAAAATTATCATCAATAACGGCAGGATTGTAGTGTCCTTTCTCAATGACAAACGTCAATAATTCGAGTAATAATTTATCTTTTTCTGGATCAATCGGTCTTTTTGAGGCAGTAGTAAACCCAAGTAAAAAAGCCGAAAGGCTTACTATTACTACAAGTCTTAAGTATTTTTTTTTCATAAATGTTCTAATGATAGAATTCATCAAATATATTTAAATTACATTAAAATCAAAATCATTTATGAAAGCTATTTTGTTAAAGATATAAAACCGTCTGTTTATAAAATATTGGAACATGAATGAGCCGAAAACAACTTTTGAATCATGAGTCTCCATATATTACACATATCATAAAAAAACGCTTCAACCAATTGAAGCGTTTTTTTATAATTTTTGAAAAAAATTTTATGATTTAACTAACTTTTTTTTATCTCCAGGAATGGTACTTTTCACAATTGATTTGTCCTGCAGATCATCAAGTACATTTAAAGCTTCCTCAACATAAATATCTTTAGATAAACTTTCATGCCATCTATCTCTTTTTTCTTTTAGAACTGGATCTTTACCAAACTCTTCTAATTCGTATGGCAAAGAATTAAATTTTAAACTGTTTTGAAAATCCACAATTGGTTTAAACTTTTTTGCAGCTTCTTCAATTTGATTTTGAGCAATTTTAAATTTATCTGCATTCAAGCTGTAAGTATTCTCATTACTTCTGCTGTCAATCCATTTAGCATTCTCTTCAATCAGCTGAAATTGAACGTTATTTGCAATTCTGTGTCTGCTATTTGCAATAGCCTGATCAAATTTTGAATTTTTATTCCAAACTGTATATGGAGCTGGATCGATTTTATCCCACTTCATCGCATTCTCTTCATCACGTTCTCCCATTTTTAAATAAGCATAGCGGTCTGGCATTACTACATCGCTGCTTACTCCTTCCAGCTGAGTAGAACCGCCGTTTATTCTGTAAAATTTTTGAGTGGTTGTTTTCAATGCTCCTAAATCTCCTGCAGAACTGTTGCGTACAAATTGGTTCAAATCAATTACATTTTGAACAGTTCCTTTCCCATAAGTCTGTTTACTTCCAATAATGATTCCTCTTTTATAATCCTGGATAGCAGCAGCCAGAATTTCTGAAGCTGAAGCCGAAAACTCATTTACCATTATTACCAAAGGTCCATCCCATTCAATTTTTTTATCAGTATCATACAAAATCTCTTTTTTCTTTCCTGCCGATTTTACCTGTACTATTGGACCTTGCTCAATAAATAAACCAGCAATATCAACAACAGTAGATAATGAACCTCCGCCATCATCACGCACATCCAGAACAATACCATTTACGCCTGCTTTTTTCAAACGGTCAACTTCCAGCGCTATGTCTTTTCCTGCATCTCTGCCATCTTTATTTTCAAAATCAATATAAAATTTAGGCAGATAAATCACTCCGTATTTATTACCGTTCTTTTCAACTATACTTGATTTAGCATAAGTTTCTTCAATTTCTACAATATCTCTTATTATAGAAATTACCTGAATTGTTCCATCTACTTTTTTAACTGTCAAACGAACTTCAGAACCTTTAGGCCCTTTAATTTTTTTAACAACATCATCCAGACGCATGCCAACAACATCAACTGGAACACCGTTGCCTTGCGCCACTTTCATTACTAAATCTCCTGCTTCCAGTTTTTTTCCTCTCCAGGCAGGACCGCCTGAGATTAATTCTGAAATTTCTGTATAGTCATTTTTCTTTTGCAATCTGGCTCCGATACCTTCAAGCTTACCGCTCATACTCACATCAAATCGCTCTTTTTCTTCTGGAGCAAAATAAGTAGTATGCGGATCAAAACGAGACATAATTGAATTAATATACAATGTAAACCAATCATCTCTTTTCAATTCGCTCATAAATGCAAAAGAATCATTCAGGGAATTCAATGAGCTTTCTCTAGTTTCCGCTTCTAGAACAGCATCCGATTTGGGAACATAATTAGAATTCTTTAGTTTTCTCTCTTCTTCTAGTTTTTGCTTTTCTGCAATAGTCAAATTTGCAGTAAAAGCTACTTCCTTCCCACCCTTTTTATCTATTTCAATTTTTTGCTTATCTGTATAAGATGATAATGTAGATAACTTTATTTGTTTTCTCCATCTTTCTTTTAATTCTGTACTGTTTTTAGCATATGGAGCTTTATCATAATCTACGTTAAAACTCTCATCAATACTGTAATCAAATGGCTTACTTAAAATATCTTTAAATATTTTCTTACTTTCATCCATACGAAGCATCAAACGATCATAAGTAAGATTGAAGAAGGTCAAGTCTTTATTAATCAATTGATCATCAATTTCCAATTCGAATTTAGAAAATTCATTAATATCCGACTGCAGAAAAAACCGCTTAGACGGATCTAATGCTGCTATATAATCCTTGTACACTCCTTTTGAGAAATCATCATCAATAACAGCTGGATTATAATGTCCTTTCTCAATCACAAACGTCAGCAATTCCAACAGCAATTTATCCCTATCCGGATCAATCGCTTTTTTTGAGTTAATATTAAAGGCAAATAAGGTAGCGGAAAGGCATACCACAGCTATGAGTATTTTATAATTTCTTTTCATAAAACTTACTATAGAATTCATCAATTTTTTTAAACTAAGTTACATTAAAAACCATGCCAACCCCCAACAGTGCTATATAATTTTTTGTTAAAGGTATAAAATAGATTTTTGTCCTTTACTAAAAACAGGTTCAAAAATATATTTTATTTGTTCGCAATATAAGATTTTGTGTTACTACATTTGTTCCTGAACACAATTTTTTTATAAAATTGGCCTTTTAAAACATAAATTTCTGATGAAAACTAAAAAGCCTTTAATACTTGTTACAAATGACGATGGCGTATCGGCACCGGGAATCCGAACTTTAATAGAGATAATGGCCGAAATCGGAGAAGTCATTGTTGTTGCACCAGACAAACCACAAAGCGCAATGGGGCATGCAATTACTATTAACAACACATTATATCTCAATAAAATATCTAAAGATTCGGATGCTGTCACAGAATACAGCTGTTCTGGCACACCAGTAGACTGTGTCAAAATAGCAGTAAACGAAATTCTTAAACAAAAACCAGATTTATGTGTTTCCGGCATTAATCACGGTACAAATTCCTCTATAAATGTAATCTATTCCGGAACTATGAGTGCCGCTTTGGAAGCTGGCATTGAAGGAATTCAGGGTATCGGATTCTCATTGCTGGATTTTGACTGGAATGCTGATTTTACCCAAATTAAATCTTACGTCAAAAATATTGCTCTTGAAGTTTTAAAAAACAACCTGCCAAAAGGAGTTGTCCTGAATGTAAACTTTCCAAAATTAAAAGAGAAAGAAATTAAAGGAATTAAAATCTGCCGTCAGGCGAATGCAAAATATGACCAAAAATTTGATAAAAGGCAGACACCTCAAGGTAAAGATTATTATTGGCTTGCAGGAGATTTTATAAACGAGGACAAAGGCGAAGATACCGATGAATGGGCCTTAGAAAACGGTTATATATCGGTAGTTCCCGTACAGTTTGATTTGACAGCGCATCATACTATGCAGCAGCTTAATACATGGAAATGGAACGAAATCTAAATGAGTCTAAAACACAAACAGCTCTCAAGAAATTTCAATTACTTGTTGTTAGACTACAAAAACAAATACTATCTCAACATGAATAAAACAGACTTACTCATCGGATTTATAATTGGAATCATCGCTTCTATTTTAGGAATGTTTCTCTACATTACATTAGTGACTGACAACGATTTTATAATTGGATTACAGCTGATGAAAAACGAAGGCAACCTCGGAAAAATTGTCACTCTTGGTTCTATACTCGATTTAATCGTTTTTGGAGTTTTACTAAAAATGAATAAGGAATTAATGGCCAGAGGTGTCGTTCTGGCAGTTATTGCGTTGACCATTACTACCTTATTTCTGTAATTAAAAAATTCTAAGATCCTGAGATTCTAAGAAAAAAATCTTAGTGACTTAGAGTCTTAGAATCTAAATATTATCTTTGTCCATCCAAAAAATTCACAAAATGAAATACTATATTATTGCAGGAGAAGCTTCAGGAGATTTACACGGCTCTAATTTAATGAAAGCAATCTATGAAGAAGATCCACAGGCCGATATCCGTTTTTGGGGAGGAGACCTGATGCAAAATGTAGGCGGTACACTCGTTAAGCATTACCGTGACTTGGCATTTATGGGTTTCATTGAAGTAGTTTTTAATCTAAAGACTATTTTGAGCAACATTACAATCTGCAAAAAAGACATTGCGCAATTCAATCCCGATGTAATTATTTATATTGATTATCCTGGTTTTAATATGCGGATAGCCAAATGGGCTAAGCAAACCGGATATAAAAACCATTACTATATTTCGCCTCAAATCTGGGCTTGGAAAGAAAACCGAATCACAGCTATCAAACATGATGTTGATAAAATGTATGTGATTTTACCTTTCGAAAAAGATTTCTATGAAGTGAAACATAATTTTCCTGTCACCTTTGTGGGACACCCATTAATCGATGCCATACATAATCAGTCGAGCATAGATATAAATGCTTTTAGAACCGAAAATCAATTATCCGAAAAACCAATCATTGCCATTTTGCCTGGAAGCCGCAAACAGGAAATAAGCAAAATGCTATCGGTAATGTTAAGCGTTGTTAGTGATTTTCCCGATTATCAATTTGTAATTGCAGGAGCGCCAAGTCAGGATTTTACATTTTACCAGCAATTTATTTCGAGTGAAAACATAAAATTTATTTCTAACAAAACATATGCATTGCTGCGAAATTCTACGGCAGCTTTAGTTACTTCTGGAACAGCAACTCTCGAAACAGCACTTTTCAAAGTTCCCGAAGTGGTATGTTATAAAGGCAGCTGGGCTTCCTACCAAATAGCCAAACGAATTATCACGCTAAAATATATTTCGCTCGTTAACCTAATCATGGACAGAGAAGTGGTTACCGAATTAATTCAGGACGATTGCTCCACCAAACGCATCCGCGAAGAACTAACCAAAATCCTTGAACCCAATTACCGCAAAATACTGCTTGAAAACTATGATCTGCTCGAAGAAAAACTGGGAGGAATAGGCGCCAGCAAAAAAACAGCACATTTAATAGTTGATGCTGTAAAATAATTTAAATTTCATTGTTCCTAGCCAGTCATAGAAGCGCCTAAATACGAAACTTTTTTTTACATTAAGCCAATTGCCCAAATCCGTTGTAGCTGTTATGTGATGTTTATTTTAAAGTCATTATTTGAACTTTTGAATAATCTATATATTCATTTAATAAATCTCCCGCAGGTGCAATCATTATTTTTTCTGCTTCTAAATTATTGTCTGTGTAATATGAACCAATTACTCCATATTTTTTAGTTACTAAAACAATTAAATCTAAAATTAAACTTTCGGGATATCTTCCCCAATCTTTAATTCTAAAAATATATACTTCGAGTTTTTCCTTAGTGATAATTTTGTCCTGAAGAATACAATTAAAATTCTTTTTTGAATTCAAATAATTAATTTCAATATTTTTATTTTCATTTATCTTAGAATCCAAATCAAATAAAACAAAATCTTCTGATTTTGGACTAACGGATTTAGCTATAAACTTATTTTTTCGCAAGCAGATTGATTGCTTAGTCGAAAAAGTGTCATTTAGCATTATACTTGCGTTGGTATAATATAAGTTTTTAGTTTTTAAGTTTGCCGACCAATCTATCGAAAAAGTAGCAACTCTTTCAAACACATTTTTTTTTGGATATTGTTCAATTTGTGTGTTTAGATTTTCACAAGAGCAAAATAAAAAAGCAACGAAACAGATAATGGTTTTTGGAATTACTTCTTTCATTATTACATTTTTATGTTTTTGCACTTCTTTAAATATCGCATAACTTTCTTAAAATCATTGAGTTTTACTAAATTAAGCCTATTCTTCGGATTTGCCACCCGAGCGATAGCGAACAGGAGAAGCAAATCATTCAAATACAAAACCATTTTTCCATTAAGCCAATTGCCCAATCCGTTGTAGTGGCTGTTGTGTTATGTATATTTAATGCGAAATGTTTATTGATCACCGTATATCGGTTCTCTCTTATCTTCGATTACTTTTTTTAAATACAAGAAATATCCACCTTTTTCAATTTTGGTCAATTGATATATAGCTTTAACTTTGAATCTTTGTTCTGATGCATATTCACCATTAAATTCGATGAGATATTCATTATTGTTTTTTGAAGAAAATTTTGAATTCTTTAAATTTATAACTCCATTTCCACAGTCATAACGTTCAGTTAAGTCTTTAAACTCAATTTTTCCATTTTTTTTAAAATTGAGTTCATATAAAATGAAATCATTTATTGGCTTTACTTTAGTCAAATCAAATCCTTGTTTTGCAAAAAATGTAAATTTTTCCACATAATATCGCCCTGATAATTTTTCGTTTGTTTCGCTAAGTTTAAGAACTTCTTTTTTGACTAGACTTTTAGGAGTCTGTTTTATTTGTTTGGATTCATTTTTAGTCACTTCAATATTTTTATTATTGTTACAACTTAATAGATGTATCAATGTTATTATAAAAAAGAGATGTTTTGTAATCTTCATTTTCTAGATGTTTTTTTAGTGTCTCTTTGGTTATATATCACACAACGTTCTGTTTCTACAGCGGGTTTGGGACTAAATTAAACCCATTCTTCGGATTAGCCAAATCATTCAAATACAAAACTATCTTTCCATTAAGCTAATTGCCAAAATGCGTTGTAGTGGCTTTTGGCAGGCGTTTTATTTCTTTTTCGCGATTTCCCTTACTTTTGGATTAACAAAATTAGGATCAATTTCATCAGTTTTTTTTATGTATTTTGCTAAGCTATCCTTTTGCATTATATAAGCATATGAACTGGCTAATTGTCCTAATGCTCGTCCATTTTTCGGTTCAATTTTTATTGCTTTTTTTAAGTTTTCAATTGTTAGATTTAAGTATTTAATATCTTTTGTTTTAAAAAATATTTGTCCGTAACTAGTTGATATACATTCGTAAACTTTTACATTGTTTGGTTCTAATTCGATTGATTTCTGTAAGTATTTGACAGATTTTTCGAATTCATTTTTTCTGCCTAATAAATTTCCAAAACCCCAATAGACTTGTGGATTTGTTTTGTCTAAAAGCCAAGCCTGATTAAATCGTTTCATAGATGTATCATTATCATCTTTATAGAAATATTCCCAACCTTTAGACACATAGTATTCAGAAGCTTCTTTCCTGTCTTTGAATTGTTTTTCAGATTCTAAAATAAATTCATTATCCAATTCAATTTGTTGCTCGCATTTCTTTACTTCTCCATACATTGGTAGTAAATTTATTCCTTCAGGACAATCTGTTTGTGATTTGCAACTTAGTTGACTTAAGATAATTAAAAAAAATATTTTCTTCATTATAATTTGCATATTGGTTTCTCCTTCTGTTTTTTTAAATGTATGCCAACTATATACGCTGAAAACATTCATATATACACCGAAAATCAGGCAGATTGGCGAAAGTTTGTATTGTTTCATTCTTTTCTCAAATATAGAAAATAATAGTCACAAACTTACAAAGTGCAAATTTTGTTTAATCAACTCATTTTTACACTCCGACCAGTAAAATAAGGCATTCGAAGAAAAAATAATGCCCTGATACGAGCTTCCGTCTCCCTGATGAATGCTTCCGTGTCCCTGTTGCGAGCTTCCATCTCCTTGAAATGGTCTTCCAATAGCCTGATACGAGCTTCGGACTCCCTGATTAATGCTTCTGAACACGTGTTAGATGCTTCGGACTCCCAATCGCACTCTTCGGACAACATGACAAGTACTTCTGAGGGTTACAACCATAATTATAAAAAAGACTTTATTTCTTACAAAATATTTGTACTTTGCAATATGAAAGTACTGCAATTCCCCCTCGCCCGAATCACAATAGCCTTTATCACCGGTATATTATCTGCCTATTCATTAAAGCCAAGCCTATCAATTGTATTTATTTTTATTTGTATTACCATTTTAATTTTCACTGGAACATATTATTCCAGCAGAAGAGATAAAAAATTTCAGCTGTATTTTGGCCTTGCAGTCTATCTGTTAGCTTTTTCAATTGGCGCAACCACACAAAGCGTCCACACCAATTCTAATCAGCAAAGCAATTATATCCATTACAAAAACATTTTTGACAAAAACCACACTTTCACATTAACGTTAAGAGAGAAATTGAAAAATACGGCTTTTAATGAACGTTATACCGCACAGCTAAATTCAATTGATAACGAAAAAACTTCTGGCAGCATACTGCTGAACATTCGCAAAGACAGCTTGTCGCATCATTTTATCATTGGAAATCAATTAAAAATAAATGCGTTATTAAACAGAAATACTGCTCAAAAAAATCCAAATCAATTTGATTACTCAAAATATCTTGAAAACAAACAAATCTATGCCCAGCTCTATGCTGACGCAAATGAAATCCAGATTGGTTCTATAATTGAGAAAGATATTTGGTATTACACCGCTGCATTTCGAAGCAGAATTATTCAAAATTTAGAAAAAAGCCATTTTCAAACTAAAGAACTCAATGTTGCCATCGCATTAATTATGGGACAGCAGCAGGACATTGATCCAGAAATCACAAAGGATTATCAATATGCCGGAGCTGTACATATTTTATCGGTTTCAGGATTACATATTGGTTTTATACTGCTCTTTGTTACTTTACTGCTAAAACCTTTCCCAAATACCAAAAAAGGTTTATTCATCAAACTGCTGATCATATTACTGTCTTTATGGCTCTTTGGTGTTTTAGCAGGATTAGCTCCCTCGGTTGTGCGGTCTGTAACTATGTTCTCGTTTGTTGCCATTGGCCAGCATTTAAAGCGAAGCACCAATATTTATCACACCCTGCTGGTTTCTGTTTTACTTATTTTATTGTTTCAGCCTTCGTTTTTATTTGATGTAGGTTTTCAATTAAGCTACACCGCATTGTTTTTTATAATTTGGCTCCAGCCTTTATTTGCTAATCTTTGGAAACCCAAAAACAAAATCGTCAGCTACTTTTGGGATATATTGACCGTTTCGTTTGCAGCACAAATTGGTACTTTACCGCTTAGTATTTATTACTTTCATCAATTTCCCGGATTATTCTTCGTTACGAATTTAATTGTAATTCCGTTTCTAGGTTTTATTATGAGCTTGGGAGTTGTCGTAATGCTTTTGGCGGCCTGCAGCTGGGTTCCTTATTATCCGGCAAAAACACTAGAGTTAAGCATTTATTATCTGGACAGAATAATTTCTTTTATTGCTTCATTGGAACAATTTATTGTAAGAGATATTCCTTTGAACACTTCTATTTTAATCAGCGGTTATTTGGCAATTATTACACTTATTATTGCATTCGAACATAAAAATACAAAAAGTATATTCGGGGTTTTGACTGCAGTTGTACTGCTTCAATTGTCCTGTATTACTACCAAATGGGAGATCCAGAATCAAGCCGAATTTATAGTTTTAAATACATCGAAAAAAACACAGCTCATAGAGCGAAACGGAAGTATTGCAAATGTGTATGCCAATGATAGCATCTCTGGAAATATAAGAAACAATGCGGTGCTGTCGTCCTATCTAACGGCAAATTTCAGCTCGTTAAACCAGCAGTCAAAATTGAAAAATGTATTTTTTTTCAAAGGAAACAAAATACTTTTGATAGACAGCTCGATGGTATATCCCCGAACTATTCATCCAGATGTTGTCGTGTTAACACAATCACCAAAACTTAATCTTGACAGGCTTATAACAGTACTAAACCCAAAAATTATTGTTGCCGATGCATCGAATTACAAATCGGTTCAAAAGAGATGGGCGGTAAGCTGTAAACAGCAAAAAATCCCTTTCCATTCAACGAACGAAAAGGGATTCTTTCAAATTAACTAGTAGTCTTTATGCTTTTTTAGTTTTTGATTTAGATTTTTTAGGTTCCGGGCCTAAAACAACAGGTTTCTTAACGAAAGTTTCAGCTGTAGCAATCCATGCAGCAGGACCTCCTGCTACATAACCAGTACTCCCTAAACCTTCAAAATTAGTTTTCCCGTCTTTAACCTTAGCATTTGCAAAATAAATAGTTGGGAATCCTTGTATTCCGAACACTTGCTGCAATTCGTTATTCTGTACTTTAATATTTTCAGGCTGCGCTGTTCTTCTAGGGAAATCCAGTTCAACAAGAATCACGCTTTCATTAGCCCATTTGCTAAATTCAGGTGTTGTAAGCACTTCTTTCTGCAAACGGATACACCATCCGCACCAATCACTTCCAGTAAAAAACAGCATTAGCGGCTTTTTCTCCTTATCCGAAACTTTGATAGCTTCTTTTACATCTGTGTACCATTTTAATTGATTTGCGCTATTACCCGAGTCCTGCGCTTGAGAAACACTAATCCCAATAAAAAAGAATGCTACTAAAATTATTTTTTTCATCTACTGTATTTATTAATTTTTTTAAGGAACATCAAATCTATAAAAACTAAACTTATTTACTCCAAAAATATTTGCTAGTGTGCAAATTTATACAAAAATAACACCAAAATGATCTTCTATTTTACTTCCTGCATTAATTTTCTAATTAAAGGAGAAATTGCAATCAAAATCACACCGGCGATTAACGAGTAAACAGCCAATTGATAGTATCCGTCAGTGTACGACTGCAGCTTAGACATTAAAGTAGTTCCTGTATTGGATTTAGAAATTTCGGCACCCAGCTTACCGGCAAATAACTGGCCAAATGCAGTTGCCAAAAACCATAATCCCATCATCATTCCGAAGAGTCTTTTTGGCGAAAGCTTAGTAATAATTGACATTCCTATAGGGCCTAAACAAAGTTCTCCAAGAGTAGTTACCAAATAAGCAAATGTGAATAAATTTAATGAAGTAACTCCGTTTACGTCTGCAAAAAATTTAGTGTAATAAAAAATATAAAAAGAAGCCGCTAAAAACAAAAATCCAATACCAAATTTTATCAGAGTATTAGGCTCTATTTTCTTTTTGGCTAACCAAAGCCAAAGCAATCCAACTAGAGGGCTAAAAGCAACAACGAACAAAGTATTAGAACTGTTATTTACCGCATTTGGATCTACGGTGAATCCAAGTAAATCATAACTTAAATTGTCTTTTGCAAACAGCGATAATGAACCGCCGCTCTGCTCAAATATTGCATTAAAAACTAAATAAAAGAAAATGAATGCAAAGGCAGCAATCATCTTTTTCTGCAGTTTGATATCTCCCAGTTTAATTACTTCATATACAAAATAAATAATTGCGATTATACCAATGGTGTACATGAAATAATCAGTATAATCAGTATTTTTTACCATTATAAAAATAAAAGGAATACTCAATAATGACCCGAAATAAACTGCAAATTCTTTAAGCTTTCTTTTACCCGGTTCTAAATGGAGCAATGGAGAATTTCCAATTGGCCCTAGATGCTTTTTAGTAAATAAAAACGTAAGCAGTCCAAACGCCATAACAATAGCCGCAGAAAGAAAACATAACTGCCAAGAATAGTATTTACCTAAATAAATACACAGAATACCGCCAAAAAAACCGCCAATATTAATTCCGGCATAAAACATCCCATAACCGGCATCCCTTCTATGATCTCCTTCATGATAAAGTTCTCCAACCATGGAGGAAATATTAGGTTTGAAAAAACCCGTCCCAATAATAGAAAATGCCAAACCGTAATAAAACATATCCTGCGGAGCAAAAGCAATAAGCAGATTCCCCAGAATCATAACGATTCCACCAAAAAATAAAGATTTTTTAAACCCTAAAACTTTATCTGCAAATATTCCTCCTATAAAAGTAAACGCATATACAAAAGCCTGAATGGCTCCATACTGTAAACTAGCTGCTACTTCCTTAAGCAAAAGCTGATCTACCATGAAAAAAGTTAAAACACCGCGCATTCCGTAGAAGCAAAACCGCTCCCACATTTCTACTGTAAATAAGTACCACAGCTGTTTAGGATATTTTCCTTTAAAATTTTGTATTTGTTCTAAACTTAAATTTTGTTCCATTATTATTGTTTTAGGTGAGGTAAATAAAAAGCATCATCTCTTTGAATTAATCAAAAAGATGATGCTTTTAGTATTTTTTTATTTCATTATGTTATCTGACACCATGCATCATTTTTTTCAAAAATGGAGTTAATGCAAACAATAACAACGCCGCTAATCCAGTAAGAACCACAAATACCATAAAAAATTCATATAAGTTGTGAATTTCAAATCCTGCAAAAAAGTGATTTGCTGCGCTTATTTGATGTTTTTCTAAAAGTACTAACTGCTCTGCCGTAGGTGTTACTGTTTTATCTAAAACTGCCTGAAGATCGATACCTAATTCCTTTGCTTTTGCAAATTTATCACCGGTTGCCGGCAAAATAGAACCCAAAGTTCCTCCTAAGGCATAACCAGATGCATTCGATAAGAAAAACACTCCGTATAATAAAGAAGCAAAACGTTTTGGTGATAATTTACCAACCAATGATAAACCAATTGGTGACAAACATAACTCGGCACAAGTATTTAAGAAATATAATAAAATCAGCCATTTAACTAACAATAAACCTGAAGTCCCGATATAAGAAACCTGAGTCGCAATCATAAAAAAGCTAATGGAAATAACTACTAATCCAACAGCTAATTTTACAGGAGAAATAGGTTCTTTTCCTTTTGCTCTCAAAGTATCCCATAATACACTGAAAGGAACTGCAAGTATTACGACAAATAATCCATTGAAAATCTGCACCATTGACGCTGGCATCTGGTAGCCAAAAAAGTTTCTGTCTGTTTGATTATCTGCAATAAAAGTCAAAGAAGAACCAGCCTGCTCAAACGCCGCCCAAAAGAAAATAATAAAAAATGAAACGATGTAAATTACAATAATCCGGTCTCTTTCTATTTTTGTCAGTGAAGAGTCCGAAATGATTAATCCTGCCAATGACAGACCGCTTGAATAGATTAATGTATAAATTAAGTTCTGCCCAACAACATAGTGAAAAAACAAACCTAATAAAAAGAAAGCAGCAACTGCAATAGATAAAGCTTTACTTGAAAAATTAGCTTTTTGAGCTTCTCCTTCTTCAAAATCTGAAGCTGTATTTTTAGAAGGCAGGCCTCCTAATGGTCTTCCTTCCGGAGTTACTACATATTTATTTTTTAAAAAATAAAACAATAGAGTTCCTAATAACATAGCCGTAGATGCTGCAAGAAATCCCCATCTGAAAGCATGAATATCTCTAACACCCCCAGCATCCTTAACGTCTCCTAAAATTGGGCATATTGACTGGCCTAAAAAAGCTCCAATATTAATCCCCATGTAGAAAATAGTAAAAGCCGTATCTAATTTCGTTTTCTCCTGTTTTGGATACAAACTGCCTACCATACTGGAAATATTTGGCTTAAAAAAACCGTTACCAAAAACGATAACTCCTAATCCGCAGTACATTATTGTTTTTGCCAAACCTAAGTTTGCCTCAAAAACACTTCCACTGGTAAACAACAGCAATTGTCCGATAGCCATCATGATACCGCCTAATAAAATACAATTTCTATTTCCGAAAAAACGATCAGCGATAAAACCACCCAGCATTGGAGTCAAATAACAAAGCCCTAGAAACCCGCCGTAAATTAACGATGCTTCTTCTTCCTTCATCAATAATGAATTTACAAGGAATAAAGTCAGTAAAGCCCGCATTCCATAGAAATTGAAACGCTCCCACATTTCGGTTCCAAACAGCACCCAAAGTCCTTTCGGATGTGCCGTATTCGTTTTGTTTTCAGTCATTTTTTTTGGTATTTGTGATTTGTATTTAGGGTTTTGATTATAAATTTTCTTTTATAAAGTTAGTCATTTTATTATACAATTGAATTCTTGTTTTACCTCCTAAAATCGAGTGGTCTTTATCCGGATAAATCTGAGAATCAAATTGTTTATCAGCCTGAATCAAGGCTTCCATCATCTGCATAGTATTTTGTACATGCACATTATCATCAGCCGAACCATGAATTAATAAAAATTTCCCCTTAAGTTTACTCACATGATTTATCGGAGAATTCTGATCGTATCCATCAGCATTTTCCTGTGGCGAATGCATATATCTTTCGGTATAAATGCTGTCATAAAAACGCCAGTTCGTTACGGGCGCTACTGCAATTGCCATTTTGAAAACATCAGCTCCCTGAAAAATACAGTTAGCTGCCATAAATCCTCCATATGACCATCCAAAAATACCAATTCTAGAAGCGTCTACGTAAGGATACGACCCCAAAACCTTAGCAGCATCAATCTGGTCTTCCACTTCATATTTCCCTAACTGCAGCTGCGTTACTTTTTTAAAATCAGCACCTTTAAAACCAGTTCCTCTTCCATCTACACAAACAACAATATATCCCTGCTGGGCAAGCATCATAAACCAATACTCATTAGAAGTACCCCATGAATTCGCAACTTTTTGTGATCCTGGTCCCGAATACTGAAACATAAAAACAGGATACTTTTTAGAAGCATCAAAATCTTTTGGTTTCATAATCCAAGTATTTAGCTCAATCCCCTTAGCAGTTTTTAAAACAAAAAACTCCCGCGAAGGCAGATTATAAGCAGATAATTTGGAAACAAGTGCCTGATTAGTTTCGATAACTTTAATTTCTTTTCCCGCTCCTGATTCATTTAAAGTATAAACAGGAGGCTGAGAAGCACTCGAAAAAGTATTAATAAAGAATTGGAAATCAGGGCTAAATGCAGCTGTATTAGTCCCAATATTTTTAGACAAACGTACTTTGTTTTTTCCGTCTAATCCTATTCTAAAAATATCTCTGTTGATAGAACCATTTTCTGTAGACTGATAAAAAATGGTTTTTGTTTTTTCGTCGAAACCGTAGTATGAAGCAACCTCCCAGTTTCCTTTAGTAATTTGATTTTTCAGCTTTCCGGTTTTATCATAATGATAAATGTGATTGAAACCGTCTTTTTCACTTGTCCAGATAAAGCTGTTATCTTTTAGAAAAGTTAAGTTATCTGTATCAATAAAATCAATATATTCTTTTTCAGTTTCGTTAAAAACTACTTTGGCAGCTCCGGTAGTACCGTCAACGAATAGTAAATCCAAATTATCCTGATGACGGTTCACTATTTTCGCAGATAAAACATTCGCATCATTTGTCCATTCTATCCTAGGAATATAAAAATCATTATATTTCCCTAAATCCACATTTATTAGAGCCTTTGAGTCTACATTAAATAAATGTAATGATACTAACGAGTTTTTCTCTCCTGCCTTAGGGTATTTAAAAGTCTCAATTGTCGGATATAGACTTTTTTGAAAAATCGACATTGAAAATTCTGGAACCTGGCTTTCGTCAAAACGGATATAAGCTAGTTTTTTACTGTCTTTGCTCCAGTCAAATGCCCGGACAAACGCAAATTCTTCTTCATAAACCCAATCCGTAATTCCATTAATAACAGCATTCTTTTTACCATCAGCTGTAACAGCTGTATTCGTTTTCGAAGCTATGTCGTATACGTATAAATTGTTTTCTTTGGCATAAGCAATTTTAGTTCCA
The DNA here is from genome assembly GCF_003385115.1 of Flavobacterium aquicola. Classification (GTDB taxonomy): domain Bacteria; phylum Bacteroidota; class Bacteroidia; order Flavobacteriales; family Flavobacteriaceae; genus Flavobacterium; species Flavobacterium aquicola. Next base: position 47,428 of record NZ_QUNI01000010.1, on the reverse strand, counting down.
TCAGGAGAAAAAGTGGGTTCCTGCACCTTAAAATCAAATAGCTTAGTCAAAGTCTTATTAGTAAGATCATATAAAAAATAATCAGCTATAAAAGAATAACGGAAGATTTTAATCATATTACAAGCGATCAAAATCTTTTTTTCAGAAGCATCAAATGTATAATTATCTATTCCTCCTGCAAGCTCTTTGAAGTTTTTAGTATCAATTAGAGTAGCTGTTTTTGTTAAGGTTGCAAAATCATAAAGATCAATTTGTTTGGTTTTTGTTGTTTTGTCAAAATTCAAAACAGTGTATTGGCTGGTATTATGCAATGACTGTAATTTATCCATTGCTTTGGCAGTAAAAGCTCCTCTGAAAATTTCATCAACTGTAATTTTTTGCTGACCAAAAACAGTTATAGATAAAAAGAAAAGCACTGCCGTAATCTTATTTAAATTCATTTTGTAGATTAAGTTATAAAAACGACAATTTTAGTGAAAATTTTACATATAAAACACTATAATGCTGTTAAATGTTATAAAAAAATGTTTTTAACAGTCCTAGTGAATGTTTTTCAACAATTAAATAAAGACCAAACATTCTTCCTATAAAATAGGCAATATTTAATATTTTATGATATATACCTGCAGAAAACAAATTTTTATCTTTTATTCTAAGAATATAAAATTAAAAACTATTTGCGATTAGAATTCATTTTTAAAATGTGCTCAAATTTTCTTGTTTTTAGATTACAATCTAATTCAATTTTCTAAAAATCAATTCCAAAAATAAAATAAATGAATGTGTATCTTTGCTGTAATAAAGACCTAATTTACTCCTATGAATAACTCAGTTGCCGGATTTTCTAAACTATCCAAAGAAGATAAAATAAACTGGATTGCGAATCAATATTTTTCGACTCCAAGCGAGGCTGTGGCATTGCTGAAAAACTATTGGAACGCTGATGAAAAAATCCAAAAATTACACGACGAATTCATAGAAAATACGGTCTCCAATTTTTATATTCCATTGGGAGTTGCTCCAAATTTTTTAATTAACGGAAAATACCATACCATTCCAATGGCTATAGAAGAAAGCTCTGTAGTTGCTGCCGCTTCAAAAGCAGCTAAATTTTGGTCCGCCCGCGGCGGTTTTAAAGCGACCGTTATTAATACCGAAAAAATTGGACAGGTACACTTTATATACAAAGGAGACGTTTCAAAACTAGAATTATTCTTTGCCCAATTAAAATCTAAATTATTTGATTCCACCGAAAATATCACTAGGAACATGCAAAAACGCGGTGGTGGAATTTTGGATATTGTCCTAAAAAATAAAACTAATTTACTGCCTAATTACTACCAGCTTCATGCTGCTTTCGAAACAAAGGACAGTATGGGAGCTAATTTCATAAACTCCTGTTTGGAAGTATTTGCAAAAACATTAAAAGAAGAAGCTTTGGCATTCGAGTCATTCTCAGAGGAAGAAAAAAACATAGAAGTGGTTATGAGTATTCTGTCCAATTATGTTCCAAATTGTATCGTCCGCGCTGAAGTATCCTGCCCAATAGCTGATCTAGCCGAAAAACACATAGAAAATCCACAAGAGTTTGCTGCCAAATTTATACAAGCTGTTCAAATTGCTGAAGTAGAACCTTTCCGAGCAGTAACCCATAATAAAGGAATTATGAACGGAGTGGACGCTGTTGTTCTTGCTACAGGAAACGATTTCCGAGCTATAGAAGCAGGTATTCATGCCTATGCTTCAAAAAATGGTCAATATTCCAGCTTGTCACATGCCAAAATAGAAAACGGAAACTTCAGTTTTTGGATGGAAATCCCATTGGCCCTGGGAACTGTCGGCGGTTTAACTTCATTGCATCCATTGGTAAAACTGTCATTAGAAATGCTGGAGAAACCTTCTGCCAAAGAGCTAATGCAAATAGCAGCCGTTGCCGGATTGGCTCAAAACTTTGCCGCGTTACGTTCATTAACCACCACTGGAATTCAGGATGGACACATGAAAATGCATCTAAATAATATTCTGAACCAGTTTGAAGCCAATGAAGAAGAACGTAATCTGACAAGAAAGCATTTCAAACACAATACAGTTTCACACAGCGCTGTAGTCGATTTTCTAGAAAATTTAAGGAAATAATATTGCAATTTCAAAAATCAAACTTTAGAAGTCTTAATCAATAAGACATTGTTTCCAATATATTTTCAAAATGAAAACTACCTTTTACAGCAACGGAAAACTTTTAATAACTGGAGAATATTTAGTTCTTGACGGGGCAATAGCATTAGCACTGCCAACAAAGTTTGGTCAAAATCTTATAATTGAAAAAGGTACCGCGCAAGAAATAAAATGGACAAGTTTTGATTCTGATGGAAGTATTTGGTTTGATGATACAATTTTGTTTAGTGATATTACATCCACAGCATCTTTTGAAAAAGAATCCATAAAAAACACCTTAATTACCATTTTAAGAGTGGCCTATCAGCTTAATCCAAATTTAGTATCAATTTCCGAAGGTTATAACATTACTACCCAATTAAGCTTTCCAAGAAAATGGGGTCTTGGCACCTCTTCAACATTAATAAATAATATTGCACAATGGTTTCAAATTGATGCCTTTACTTTGCTAAAAAAAAGTTTTGGAGGCAGTGGCTATGATATTGCCTGCGCGCAAAACGACTGCCCTATTCTCTATCATCTGGAACAGGAAAAGTCCATTGTTGAAATAGTAAAATTTAATCCTTCTTTTTCAGAAAATCTATATTTTGTTTATCTTAATCAAAAACAAAACAGCAGAAGTGCGATAACTTCTTACAAAGCAAAAAAAAACAATTTAGAGACCCAAAAAGAAGCGATAAATCATATAACTCAAAAGGTTTTAAATACCGAAAATCAAACTGATTTTGCGTTAGCAATAGAAAGTCACGAAAAAATACTCAGTACAATTCTTGAAATAAAAACAGTCAAAGAATCGTTATTTCCAGATTTTAACGGTACCATAAAAAGTCTTGGTGCCTGGGGAGGTGATTTTGTACTAGCAGTTGCTGAAGAAGATCCGACGCCCTACTTTTTAAACAAAGGTTATAACACAGTTATCAAGTATAATGATATAATTTTGTAAGGGGAAGTATATAAAATAAAAAACATGAGGCTAATTAGCTTTTATATTTTTATTATATTTTTCAGATTCAATAAGACGTATTGTATGGCCTCCATGTTCATTTGATTCAATAAGGGTATTGTGCAAACGCTCGGCCATCTTTTCTATGCTGGTTGTAATCGAATCGCAGACCAACTCCATTCTTCGATGTTTTTCTTCTTTTACAGCTCTTAAAACATCATCTACAAAAACTTTATCATATTTCTCAGCTACAGAATCGCGAGTGTTAGTAAGCCGAATAACAGCATCATTACTAAATATTGTAACTCTAAAATGCTGTTCCTCATTGCTTAGATAATATTTTCCTCCTAATTCGTCACAATTTATGTCTGTAGCGCCAAGTTTCAGTAATTCCGTAATTATTCCAAAAATATGATTTTCAATTTTAGAATACTCTTTCGGCTTTTTTCTAAAAAAACTAAACATATACATTATTTTTTATTAAAATATTTAAGTAATCTATTTTCATTGTATAAAAATAAAAATTATTTATAATGGACATAATCAACCCAAATTTAAACGGCAAATTAATGGCATTTTTTTTTATAACACAAATTCTTCAGATTATATACCAAAATAACCTTTCAACAGCAAAAATTTAATAAAAAAAGGAAAATCAATACAGCGCCGCAAACAGTTACATTTTATATCTCAGCTATAAATGGGCGCCAAATTATTCGAAAATTCATACACAAAAAAACCCGATACTCGCAGTTTAAAAGTATCGGGCTTTTTTGTTTTTAAAAAATTACTTTTAGTAATTAAAATCTTTTCTGTTGTCCTTAATATCAGCACCTTCTTTCAAAGCTGGCAATACTCTATTTGCCTCTGAAGCACTCTGACTTTTTAATTTAGCCACATTATCAGCATAACTTTTTAAAGCTGGTGCTTTTATCGTACTAATATTTTTTACTACATAAACTCCAGTAACTCCTTCAATTGGAGCAGATACTTTATTAGCGCCCAAAGCAAATGCGTTTCCAACTACTTTAGCTTCTTGACCAACACCTCCAGGCAAAACTGGATTTTCTAAAGTAATATCAGCAGCTTTTTGAACAGTAGAACCTGTAGCTTTAGCAATTGCTTCCAATGAACTTCCGTTCATTTTAGCTTTTAACAATTCTGCTTTTTTCTTGTTCTTAAGAATTGATTCTACATAAGGTCTTGCTTGATCAACTGGAACCAATCCTGAATTATCAATAGACTTAAGTTTAGCAATTACGTGTCCTAAATTAGCAACTTCAAATCTTTTAACAGCTCCTTCTTTAGTATCTTTTTCAAAAGCCCATCTTACAATAGTTCTTTGAGCACCAAGAGGACCAAAACTTTCATCCATTGCTTTTACTGAAACAGCAGGAGATACAGTAAGAGCCATTTCTTTTGCAGTTTTATTAAAATCTTTGTCTGCAACTTCCATTTCAAATTTAGTCGCTTTTTCAAATACTTTATCCGAAGTAGTTTCTGAAGCTTCAATTTTTTGAGCTACTGTTGCTAAACGAACACCATCTTGTTTGTCTGTAACTTTAATGATATGAAAACCAAAAGGCGTTTCAACCAATCCAACTTTACCAATACCGTTATTGAAAACAAAATCATTAAAAGGTTTTACCATTTGACCTTGTCCAAAATAACCTAAATCACCACCTTGCTGAGAAGAAGAATCATCAGAAGCTGTAAAAGCCAGCATCATGAAACTATCTGGATTTGCAGTAACCTGAGCTAAAATTTCTTCAGCTTTAGCTTTAGCTTCTTCTTTAGTTCTTTTTTCTTTTTTGTTAGGAACTTGAGTTCCTTCATAACTGATAAGGATATGGCTTGCTTTAGCATTTACTCCAGATTTTCTTCCTAATGATTTAGAAATACAGTAGTATTTTCCAAAAACATAAGGACCATAAACTTCACCAGCCGCTAAGTTGTATAATTTATCAGCATCAACAGCAGGCAGATCTTTTTTGGCTACATATGAAGAATCATAAGGAACGTCTGAATTTGAATTTACAAACTCAGCAACATTTTTAGCTGTTTTAAATCCAGCCAAAGTATCATTTTTACCAGTTGCCTGATTGTATTCTACTCTTCCAGACAACAAAGAGGTAAGCTTAGATTTAACTTCATTAATATCAGCAGCAGAAGCTTTATCTTCAACCAAAACATACTCTACATTACGAGTTTCTTCTGATTTGAATTTCTTTGGGCTTGCTTTCATGTATTCCAATACATCAGCATCAGTAACTTTAACTTCACTATCTTTAATTGTCGAAAACAAACCAGCAACATAATCAAAACTCACTTTATTAGATGCCAATTCGTAATTGAATTTTCCTTCACTTTCAGTTGTATAAATACCTGATTTAATTAAAGTATTATAGATTTGAAATTTTGCATTCAATTCTGCATCTTTTTCTCTGTCTTTCAAATATTGAGCCTGCTCAGGATTTGATTTAAAGTATTCTTTGAATTTTGCAACATCAAACATACCTGCAGCATTCAAAAACATTGGATTTTTTCCAATATTTTGATCAGCTGTAAGGATATCCATAATATGTTTTTCCCCCACTCTTAATCCTAATTTATCAAATTCAGCAGCAAGCAGAGCAATAGTCACTTCTTGATCCCATACTCTTCTAGAAGCTTCTGTTGCAGAAATTCCCTGTCCGCTTTTTTCTACATTGCTGACTTTAAGTCTAAAGTCTTCGAATGCAATATCTTTTCCATTGATGCTTCCAACATCCTTTGTACTTGAACCAAAACTTCCTTTCGTAAAAAGATCCTGTATGATAAATGAAAATAATGCTAGAGCAATAACTCCAATCATTATAGCGGAATGTTGTCTAATTTTTGATAAAACTGCCATTGTGTATTATGTTTATTTTAAAATTTTGTTTGCGAAAATACAATTATCTGATTAATAATTATAGAACTAGTGTTTTTTTTTTGTTTTTTTTTATATTATAAAAGCAATCCTAGTCTTTGATAGTCATTTTAACCAATTCAATCTTCTTATTTGTTGCTTCTTCGATTACAAAATGATAATTATCTATCGTAATTTCATCTCCTTTTTGAGGAATTTCCTTAGTAAAATTTACAATAAATCCGCCAAGGGTTCCATAAGAATCGCTTTCAGGAATTGCCATTTTATAAGTCTGATTTAAATACTCCACATCAAAACGAGCTGAAAACAAAAATGAATTATCCTCTATTTCTTTTTCGATCAATTCTTCATCCAAATCATGCTCATCTTCTATTTCTCCAAAAAGTTCTTCGACAATATCTTCAATAGTAAGGATTCCTGATGTCCCCCCATATTCATCCAAAACAACTGCAACGCTTTTCCTTTTTTTAGTCAAAAGGTTCATAGCGTCTTTTATATAAATCGCCTGCGGAATAAATTCTACCGGAATTACTATTTCTTTTATACTTGCTGGTTTTTTAAACAAATCAAATGAATGCACATACCCAATAATATCGTCTAATGAATTCTGATAAATAACTATTTTGGAATAACCTGTTTCTATAAACAACTGCCTTAGATTTTCTATGGGCTCAATTACATCAATTGCAGCGATCTCAGTACGGGGTGTCATTACATCTCTTGCTTTTACTCCCGAAAAATCCAAAGCATTCCTAAAAATCTGTATTTCCGAATCTACTTCTTCATCATTCTCCACCGTACTCATTTGTTCGGTAATATAATTTCCTAATTCTATTTTACTAAAATAAAGCTGTACCTGATCGCCCTCGGTTTTGAAGAATTTTTTCAAAATAAAATCTGAAATCCAAATCAGAAAAGTAGAAACAAAATAGAATAATTGATAAAAGACATAAGAAGGTATCGCAAAAAATTTTATAAGTGAATTGGCATAAATCTGAAAGAAAACCTTTGGAAGAAATTCAGCTGTTATTAAAACAATTACTGTTGAAATTGCTGTTTGAATTAAGAGACTTACAGCATCCGAAAAATGCAGATCAAAAAGCAGCAGCCATCTCATCAACAATTCACCCATAAAAAAACCGTAAACCACTAACGCTATATTATTGCCAATAAGCATCGCAGCAATAAATTTTGAAGGCTTTTCTGTTAGTTTGGTAAGTATTCTGGAAAGAAAACTGTCTTGTTTTTTCTCGATCTCCAGATAAATTTTATTCGAAGAGATAAAAGCTATCTCCATTCCTGAAAAAAAAGCACATAGTATTAAGCACAATATTATGATACTTATTTCCATCATATTTAAGATTGTTTGTTCCTGTCTTCAAACTTTTTTGCAAACTTTCGTCTAAAGAAAAACATAAAAACTGCAAGGCCGCCAATAATAAAACTTAACAAAGGATTCTCGTTAGCACTCCATTTTGTATACCCTTCGTATAAAAAATAAAGACCAAAAGCTAAATATAAATAAGATGTGTATTTTAAAAAATTCATGTGTATGTGTTTTGTTTATTCTTTGGATTCAATTTCTCCCTGTATTCTCTGCGAATTAATCGTTTTAAAGTCTTTGCTGAAATCAATTCCCTGACCAGTAGAACTGTTTGCAGCATCGGTCAGTTTAAATTTTTTCTCTGTATAAAACCATTGATTTTTTTGATCAAAAAACAATTGTTCAGTTTCTAGTATCTGTCCAGCTTCAGAAGTGATTTTTACTTTTCCCTGCAAATCTATAATACTAGTCTGCTTGTAAGACACTGCATAATTAGACCTGATAAATGTTTTTTTTCCATTATTATCATAGATTGTTACATCTACGCCTTTGGGAAATTCTGTAAAAGCAAAATCGACATTGGCGTAATCAAGCATTTTTGTACTTACCAATATAGATTTTACTTTCCCGGAATCAGTGTATTTTAAATTTACATGGTCTGCATCGCCACTTGGAACAAATTCTGAATAGTCATTTTTATGAACCTCTTTAAAATTACTTTCACAACCAAAAAGAACACTTACAACAATAAACAGTGACAGAAGAGCCGAAATATTTTTATAAAAAAAACTCATAGCATTCATTTTAAACAAAGAAGAAGAACTAGACCAGCATGAATTGATTAGTCAATTCCTCTGCGTCTAAACCATTTGTCATTAAGAGAAAAGCTAATTGCAAGAGTAAAATAATTCTCCTGAATCAATCCATGAGAAGTTGTACCTCTCTGCCCATACTCTAAACCAACATTAATATTGGAATAACTTCCAATCACTGGCAGAGCCATACCAAACGTAACTGCTTTCTCATCAATTTCTTCTGAATCGATAATTGTTCCAGTTTTAGCATATTTCAACCCTCCTCTATAAACTATTTTTTGATAGTACTTTGAAAACACATTGTTTCTAGGAACATAAAACCCTCCCAAACTATAACTTGAAGATCTACCGTAAGTTACATTGCTCACTGTATTATAATCATCTGCTAATTTTCCAACATTTTGAAAAACCATTTGAGCACCTAACAACCATTTTCTGGTTTCACCTACTCCAAAACCTAAAGACATTTTTTCAGGAATTTTCAAATCGGTTCTAATTTGTTTTTCTGCTAAAGCATCATAAACAGCAACCTCATAATCAGAATTATAAGTTACCGTCGAAATAGTTTTCGTGTTTGTTGATGATAATGTAGCCTGCGGCGTGTATGTAAAACTCGTATACAAATTGGTTTTTTTATAAATTTTACGTTTATACATTGCGCCAAAATTGGCTGCAAAACCATTTAAATCTGCTTTATTTTTTTCTTCAGTTCCAATAAGCACATCCGTTAAAAATTCTAAATTTGAATTATTAATTCTTCCAAAATTATACTGTATATCACCACCCACTATTAAATCTGGAATAATTGTATATCCCAAGGAAAAAAAGGCTTTATTCAAACCTCCTGTACCTTTCAATACATTATTGACCCCTTCAGGCGCATAATTTCTTGATTCAATATTATACCCTACTGATGTATAAGGCATCAATCCAAATCCAACCCCCATTTTTCCCAAAGGCAGAGCAACTGCTAAATAATCAACGGATGTCCTTTTGGCATTATCGCTTTTAGAATCCGTTTTCAATTTGGTTGATGTGTAGTTACCTCCTATTGTAAAAGCCGTGAATCTAATGGCTGCAAAACTAGCAGGATTCAAAATATTTATATGAAGACTGTCTTGCTCGATATTAAGTCCTCCCATGGAACGATTTTCAAGATTCCCTTTAAATCTAGATTCACCAATTCCAAAAAAAGAATAAGGAGATGCAGATCCACTTTGAGCATTCGCCATCAGCGAAAAAAAGAAACATGCAATAACAATAATTTTTTTAATCATTTTTTACTTTATATTGAAAAATTTGGTTCAAACTCTCTAATAGAAAATTTGAATTGGCAAATATGGTATTTTTTAATCGTTTAGCCAAAAAAACTGCATCTCCACCCGTTAAAATTATTATAAAGTTTGGATACAATGCCTTATATTCATCTATAAAACCATCGATTTCATAGACCAATCCGTTTACAACACCAGAATGCATCGATTCTGAAGTAGATTTTCCTATAAAATGTTCTGGATTCTCGACTTCCAGTAACGGAAGTTTTGCTGTAAAGTTATGCAGCGCATTGTACCTTAACTGAAGTCCTGCCGAAATCGCGCCACCTTGATAACCATCAGATTCGTCGATAAAATCATAGGTAACACAAGTCCCTGCATCAATAACAAGACGGTTCTGATTAGGAAACTGAAGTACGGCACCCGCAGCAAGCACCATTCTGTCTACTCCTAAAGTATGTGGTGTTTTATATTGATTAGTAAAAGGAAAGGAATCATTATGAGAAACAAAATGAATCTTTACAAAACTTTCAAACTCAGAAAAAGAGTTTTTTTCTACATCTGAAACCGAAGAAACGACCAAATGAGCAATTTTTTTATACGATTTTAAAATATTTTGAATATTTTCTGCAAGCTCCGTTTTCAAAAAAACAAAACTATCCAAAACGGTATCAACCTCAAATACAGAAGCTTTAATTCTGGTATTCCCAACATCAATGGCTAGAATCATAATTTATATTTAACAATGCGAAGATACAAATTGATTTTTTTTAAAATTTATTTTGGATAAATTAAAAATGGTTCTATATTTGCACCCGCATTAGCACGGTACCTTAGCTCAGATGGTAGAGCAATGGACTGAAAATCCATGTGTCCCTGGTTCGATCCCTGGAGGTACCACAAAACCCACTAAGAAATTAGTGGGTTTTTTGTTTTTATAGCTTTTTTTAATGTTTAAAACATACAAAAAAATTTATTTACTTATAAGAAATCAAACAAACCTGTTTCTCTTCGGCAAAATATTCCTACTGACTTTAAAAACTTTAGTATAATTTTTATAATTTCATACTCAATTAGCACAATTTTGAATCTCATACATTATTTTATTTAAAAATTCTATCGCCTTTTTGATTTGGAATATTTATACAAATAGAAATTAAAACATAATGAAATCTAAAAATTCATTAACTTCATTCTATTCTGAACTATCCTTTTTAAGATCAAAAACCACTGGTCCTGTCATAGCTGTATTATATATTCTGCTTTATAAAATCAGTTTTTTGTTACCTATTGAACCCATGCGTGTCAGTCCAATATTTTTACCTGCTGGACTTGCTTTGGCGTCAATTTTAATCACAGAAAAGAGAGCGATATTCGGAATTGGAATAGGAACTCTTATCGTCAATACATTTCCGGATTTAAATATTGCAAATTTGCACAGTCCTGATTTATTAACTCATTTTATAGTTGGATCTGTAATTGCTTCAGGAAATATAAGCGCCGCGTTATTCAGTAAGTTCATAGTAACCCAAATGAGTAAAGGACGTCATCCTTTGTACAGCGGAGAAACTGTATTAATTTTACTGATTTTAGGCTCCGTTTGCTATGCTACCATTTCCTGCACGATCGCAACGGCCAGCTTAGCAATTTCAAATATTATTACTATAAATGAAATCTGGCTGACTTTTCAAACTTCGTGGCAAGGCGATATCATTGGAATTATCCTGATTACACCTTTTCTATTATCTTGGCTTTACGAAGATTCTTCAGTCCCGAAAAAAATTAATTTTTCAGAAATTTTCTTCTTTGGAACAATTACCGTCATTTTATGCAGCTATGTATTTTTCCAAGAGTATGATTTAAAATATCTCATCTTACCATTATTATTCTGGTCTGTATACCGTTTTGGAACAAAAATAACCTCACTTATCATTATTATCATAGCCACATTTGAAATTATAACAACTGCAAAAGGAATTGGTCCATTCATCAAAGAAAATGTAAATAACTCTATTTTGTTTTTAGATATATTCCTGTGTGTAATTTCAATCTGCAGTTTCTTTTTTTCAACCATTTTAACAGAACGTCAAAGAGCAAAAAATCTAAATAAATTAAGCAAAAGTAAACTTCAGAACAATGAAACTATACTTGAGGCAATTATAGAAAGCCCAAAAGATGTGAGTATATATTCTGTAGACCGAAATTATGAATATTTGAATTTCAACAATATCCATAAAAAGAATATTAAAGCGATGAATAATGTGGACATCACTATAGGAATGACTCTGCAGGAAAGCCTTAGCAACTTAGCTGAGCTTAATGATGCCATAGCTGTTTTAGATAAGGTTTTTGAAGGCGAAAGCATAACTACTATAAGAAAATTTGATTTTGACGGAAGTTATTGGGAATTTAAAACTAGCCCGATTGTAAACCAGCAGCATGAAATTATTGGTGCAACTATTATTTCGACCAATATCACTGAACAGATAAAGGCGGACGAAGCCTTAAAAAAGAGTGAGGAAAAATATCGTAATATTTTTGAAAACATTCAGGATATCATATTCCAAACCGATCTTAACGGTACTTTTTTGAATCTGAGCCCTTCTGTAAAAGATTTTTGCGGTTACACAGCCGAAGAGTTGATTGGTCAGAAAACTTATGTATTGCAACCCGAGGAAGAGAAAAATGACACTGTCATTACCCTCATAAAGGAGCAATTAATGCTGCATAATTATACACAAACAATTAAAACGAAATTGGGGGCGATAAAAACGATTTCTTTAAATGCGAAAATAATTTTTGACAAAAACGGAATTCCAGATCACGTCGATGCCATAGCACGGGATATTACCCAAATAAAGGAGAATGAAAAAGAAATCGCCTTGCAAAATCAAAAATTACAAATTCAAAATCAAGAATTAGAACAATTTGTCCATATAGCTTCGCATGACTTACATGAACCATTGCTAACCTTGAAATATTTCACTGAACAGCTCAAAAATGATTCCATTAAAGAGCTAAGTGAAGACACAATACAGTATCTAAATTTTATTTTTGAATCTTCTGATAGAATGCAAAAACTCGTCAAAGGACTATTAGACTATTCACGGATAGGAAAACAAGTAGAAATCTCAAAAGAAGATTGCAACAAAATAATAAACGAGTCCATATCATTACTGTCTGATAGTATCGAAAAATCAGAAGCAAAAATTCACATTAGCAAACTGCCTAGTATTGATGGATATTCCGTAGAATTAATCGAATTATTTAAACATTTAATAAACAACTCCATCGAGTTTAGAAAAAAAGACGTTCCTTTAGAAATTAATATAAGTGCAGAAGATGCTGATAATAATTGGCTTTTTAAAATAGAAGATAACGGAATTGGAATTGAAGAGCACAACCATGAAAAAATATTTATAATTTTCAAGCGTTTAAATAATCGTGAGGAATATTCTGGAATAGGAATAAGTCTCTCAATCTGCAAAAAAATTGTCTCCTTACATGGCGGAACTATTTGGGCAGAATCTTCATTCGGTAATGGGACATCTATATTTTTCACGATACCAAAAATCTGACACAACTCTAACAATTAATAATATCACAAGAGAATATATAATAAGTAATGAAAAAAATAAATACTGTATTACTAATCGACGACGATAAAGCAACCAATTTTATCACCAGAATGCTGATTAAAAAAGCTGATATAACTGATCATATAGAAATTACATTAAATGGGCAGGAAGCCTTAGACTATTTAACAAATTCGGGAAAATATGAAAAACCAGATAGTTCTTATCCGCAGCCAATGTTAATTTTTCTAGACATCAATATGCCTGTCATGGATGGATGGGAATTTGCAGATGCTTTTTCTAAATTGCAACCAGATCAAAAAGGAGGTGCCAAAATTATAATGTTAACAAGCTCACTAAATCCCGATGACAAAGAAAGAGCTTCAAAACTTCCTGCAATTGCAGGCTTTCAAAGCAAAATACTTACTATGGAAGGTCTAACAAGTATTTTAGACCAATATTTCTCGTAACCATAAACAATTATCATTTACTCTTTCCAACGTCACATTGGCTTATTAATTTGAAATCAGCCAGTAAGAAAAACTAGAAACATTTTGTTAAATCATTACGTTTTTTAAAAAAAAATATTCTTTTTGTTATTTGTTATATTTTTTTGTATACATTTATCACATAATCGACGAAAAAATACACTTAATCGATTATTTAAAATTAATGCAAATAGAAAATTAGCTTGATAACAAAATAAAAGTATGACCCCCATATTACTTAATCAACTACGAAGCATAATAACTTCGCCATTAATTTCAATGTTTTGTAAAAAATATGAAGAAAATGAGATGTTATTAAAAAAATCAATAGACACAAGCATTTGCACTGTACTTATTGGTCTTGATAATATAATAGAAAATCCTTCATTATATGAAAAAATTATTGAGTGTATAACTTTTACCGAATTCTATAAAACAATAGAATATGATAACGGAAAACTATCTTCGATAAATTATTCCTTCGAACGCGAAGGTTTTATTCCTTTAAACTTAATTTTTTCTACTAAGAAAGGCCGTATATCCGAAATGATATCAAATGAAGTAGGCATCAAAAGTGCAACTGCGGGGGCAGTTTTAAATTTTGCAGTAATGCTGATTTTATCACATTTTGAAAATGAAAAACAAAAAACAAAAAGTATTCTTCAAAACAATTTACATTCTGAAAAAAAAGCAATATTAAGCACTATTCCAGAAGGAATTAGAATCATACTTGGTTATCCTGATTTCGAATACGAAGACACCTCTAACTCTGATACTTCTGTTAAAACAAATTTAAAACCTTATTTTTTCAGTAAAATTTTTAAATTATAATTCAAAATCTTACTCAAAAAAGGGCAGCAATTCTAAAATTGCTGCCCTTTTTTTGAAACTACTATTTACTGTTATTCATTAATCCAAGAATCAATTTTCTTTTCCAATAAAGCTAAAGGCATTACACCAGATTCCAATGTTTTTTCATGAAACTTCTTAATATCAAATTTAGCTCCCATTTTGTCTTGCGCTCTTTTACGGAGTTCCAAGATTTTAAGCTGACCAATTTTGTATGACAAAGCCTGTCCGGGAATGGCCATATAACGTTCAATTTCAACAGTAATTCCCACTTCACTTTCGGCTTCATTCTGCATGGAATATTTAATTGCCTGCTCTCTTGTCCAGCCTTTGCTGTGCAATCCTGTATCAACCACTAAACGGACTGCCCTGTGCATTTCATTTCCTAACATACCAAAATATTGATACGGATCTTGATATAAACCTAATTCCTTGCCCAAGCTTTCAGTATATAATGCCCAGCCTTCGCCATAAGCTCCAAACCAATTGAATTTTCTAAAATCTGGTAAAGCATTATTTTCCTGCTGTAATGAAATTTGGAAATGATGTCCTGGAATGGCTTCATGCAAAAACAAATCTTCATCTCCATACACATTATATTCTTTTACATCTGGAATGGGAACATAAAAAATACCAGGACGAGAACCATCTGCTGTTCCCTGCATGTATTCAGCACTAGCCGTTTTTTCGCGGAAAGCTTCAGTTCTTCTTATTTCAAATTTTGTCTTAGGCTGTAATGAAAATAACTTGTCAACATTTGGTTTTATGACACTATAAATTCTTTCAAAATTTACAATTACTTCCTCCGGTTTTTTAAATAGTTTTAATTCCGGTTTGTTTCTTACGTATTCAAAAAATTCAAGAAGAGTTCCTTTAAATCCAACTTGGTTTTTCACTTTCTCCATTTCTGCATTTAAACGGGCTACTTCTTTTAATCCTAATTCATGGATTTCCTCTGGAGTCATTTCAGTAGTCGTCCACTGTTTTACATAAATCACATATAAATCTTTTCCAAAAGGCAGACTTCCAATTCCGCTGGTAGCTCTTGATGCTGGCAAATATTCGTTTTTAAGAAAATCTGCCATTTTTTTATATCGAGGTATCAATTTATCATTGATTACAGAAGCGTATTTAGCTGTTAAATCTTTTTTTACCTCATCAGAAAATGTGGCAGGCATCAGCTTAATTGAAGAATAAAATAAATTGTCTTCAATCTTTGGAGTTGGCATATCAGCAAACTGCGGAATTACTTTTTCTGTTAATGCTTTAGGCAAAACGATTCCTTTTTCAACTCCTTTCTTCATATATACCAAAGCCGAATCGATCCAAACGCTGTATTTGTCCATTCTTTTCAAGAAATCAGTATAATCTTTTTCTGTTTTGAAAGGCTGTGCGCTTGTACCACCAGCAAATTGCCCCATCGTTAAATGCGTACCCCAAAACTGATGAATCGGCATTAGGTTTGTAGGCTGTTCCAATAGTTTTTTCCCAACTTCAACTTCCCATTTTATGATTTCATAGCTGTTTTTCTCTTCTTCTGAAAACTGCTTTTCATCAAATGCGGCTAAACCAGTATCATATTTATTAAAGAATTCAAGCTGTTTTTTTCTATAGCTATCAGTCATCTCAAACTGCAGCTGGTCATTGTATTGGTTTTGACCGTTTTGAGTTGCTGACAAAGGATCTAATGCATTCTTGTCATCAAAATACTGTTTAGTAAATAATGCAAAATCTTGCTTTTTATCATTAGATTTACAGTTCACTAATACTATTGAAACAGCTAATAGGGTTATAAAAAATGTAATTTTCTTCATATTTGTTATACTTTTAGGAATGTAAAGCTAATTCTTATTGTAAATATTATTGTTAATTTTTTCTTAAATCCTAACCATGGTATACTCTGGAAGCGACTATCTTATTTTCTTTTACAACAAGAACTTCGGCCACAAGCATATCCTCATCAGCGTCGACTGTCCGTACATATTCCATAAAAATACGGTCTGTATTTGCAGTTAGAGAAGTCACTTTATAATGTAAACTTGGCAATCGATCAAAAGCATCTTGCCACCAGTTGCGTAAAGCCTCTTTCCCTGTTACCAAACCTTGAGTTTCGGGTCTGAGCTTTTTCAATTTCGGACTAAAATGCTCCGCTTCATCATCATAAAGAGACAACAATTGTTCTAGATTATGATTATTAAAGGCTTCAAACCATTTAAAAGCTATGGATTGTAATTTTTCTGATGTCATTTGGTTTTATGTTAAATTAAAAAATCCCTTCACAAATTAAATTTGAAAGGGATTTAAGAATAGTTTTAAAAAAAATTATACGTTTTTTAAATTGATGACTTCTTGATCTGTAAGCAGTCTCCAGTTTCCTCTTGGTAAATTTTTCTTGGTTAAACCTGCAAAAGCTACACGGTCAACTCTAAGAACATTATATTCAAAATGCTCAAATATGGCACGAACCACTTTTATGTTTGAAGATTTTAACTGAATACCTATTTCACTTTTGGATTCTCCTTCAATATAACTTATTTCATCCACAGCAACGCGGTGACCATCTAATACAAGACCTTTATTTATTTTTTCTAAATCTTCAAATTTTAAATTTTTATCTAAAGAAACTTGATAAATTTTAGTCGATTTTTGACTTGGTAAAGTAAATTTTCGAATCATATCGGTATCATTAGTAAAAACTAACAAACCTGTTGTATTCTTGTCCATTCTGCCAATAGCACCGACTTTTGCCGTTGTAGAACCTTTTATCAATTCTAAAACATTTCGGTATTCCTGACCTTCATCCAGTGCTGTGGTGAAATTTTTAGGCTTGTTCAATAAGATATATACTTTTTTCTCTGGAGTTAAAACTACTCCATCAAAATTCACTACATCTCCTGGTTTTACCATATACCCCATTTCGGTAACCGGAACTCCGTTTACCTTTACATTTCCTGATTGTATATAAATATCGGCATCGCGTCTTGAGCAGGTTCCTGAGTTTGAGATGTATTTATTCAAACGAATTTCATCTTTTACCTTAGGTCTCTTTGGCGCTTGATTAGGTTTTTTTTCTACTTTTTTAGCCTCAGCTTCGGCTACTTTGGTATTTACTTTTACTTTTTTTGGCCCCTGAGCCCTTTTTGGCATTGCAGGTTTTGGCTTATTGGAACTTGGTCTGGAACTGCTTGATCTTGCACTACCGCCTCTACTATTGCCTCCCTTATTATTCATAATATTCTATAATTTGGTGCAAAGATAGCATTTATATCATTGGGAAACGATTTTTGATAATTAGAAAACGTTAACTGCTTAATTTAATGATTTTTAAAAAAATTTCGACTAGTACTTCATGCGTCATCGATTTAATGCTAACAAAAATGCCTTATCTCTGTCTTTAGCCCCGATAGAAGTGAAAATCTCCCGATTTAGAAAAACAAGGCTTTTTTGCCGTAGTTTTACTTAATCGGGAATTGTAACGGATAGCGGGAACCCATGTTTCCTGAAAATGCCTATTTTTTATGCTCCAAAAAATTATTATCGCCTAAATTGTCATCAATACTTTTTTTCCGTGCCAAAGAACGCTCGGATTTATGAGTACAATGCAAAAAACTCCAGCTACAATAAGGAACTTCAAAACGTTGTGAAGCATTATATATTGGGCTTTTGTCCGCCATTTCCACAGGTATAACAGGAAGAAAATTAAAACGATAAAGCCGAAATAAAAGTAGATATCCATGTAACCGACATCGTAGATATTGATTAAAAAATAAACAGGAACTACTGTTAATAATGTCAATATGGTAATGGCTTTTTTTGCAGTTTCTTCTCCGTAAATTATTGGAATAGTTTTATAGTTATTGGCAAAATCACCTTGTAAATTTTCTAAATCTTTTATCATTTCTCTGATCAAGATTAATAAAAAAAGGAATGTGCCGTGGGAAAGAATAACAGCAAGTTTGCTTGTATTGCTTTCGATTTCATACAAAGGCATTTGTAAATAGTAGTACAATAGGATTCCGAAAAAAGGCAGAACGGCTAGAAACGCGGCCATTAAATTGCCAATTAGGGCGTACCTCTTGATTTTATGAGAATAAAACCATATCAAAAAAATATAAACCGAGTAAAACAAAACGGCTCTAAAAGAAACGAAAAAAGCGATTAAAGCGACAAAAAGATTAAGACTGAAATAGACCTGCAGTTTTGTTTTTTGGCTTACCAGACGATCTAATTGCGATTTATTCGGGCGGTTAATTAAATCCTTTTTGCTGTCATAAAAACTATTGATTATATAGCCGGAAGCAATCGCTAAACTGGAACAAAGCACAATAATAAAAAGCCGAAAATCCAACAATATGGACAAAGCTCTCTGCTCTGGTGCCAATATAAAAATAGCTGATAGATACTGGGCTAAGGCTATAATGGGAATATTATAACCTCTTACGACAGAGAATAAACTGATAATTTTCCAAATAAATAGTTTATGCTTTCTGCTTAACATGAAGTTTGTTTAAAATTATAACGGTGCTTATTGGTTTTTCTTACTCTAAAATATTAAAACTGATAAACAACTTCCAATTTAAAATCTTTCAATGATGCTTTTGCTTTCTCTAAATCTTCGGTAAATCCCAGAATATAACCGCCTCCGCCAGAACCGCATAATTTTAAGTAATAATCATTTGAATCGATTCCTTCCTGCCAGATTCCATGAAACTGTTCTGGAATCATTGGTTTAAAATTATTAAGAACCACCTTCGATAGTTGTTTGGTATTTTCGAATAATGACTTCATATCGCCACCAAGAAAATTTTCTACACAAGCGTCTGTATATTTTACAAATTGGTTTTTCAGCATTGTACGGAAACCTTGATCCTTGAGGTTTTCCATGAAAATATTCACCATCGGAGCGGTTTCGCCCACAATTCCTGAGTCTAATAAAAATACAGCTCTTTTTCCGTCAAGGCTTTGAGTTGGAATTCCTGTTGCTTCGATATTATCTTTCGAATTAATCAAAATTGGAATACTCAAATAACTGTTCAACGGATCAAGTCCTGAACTTTTTCCGTGGAAAAAACTCTCCATTTGCGAAAAAATTGTTTTTAGAGTCAATAACTTTTCACGAGTTAAATTCTCTAAAACGGTGATTTTATTTTGTGCATATTTGTCATAAATAGCCGCAACCAATGCTCCGCTGCTGCCTACTCCATATCCCTGTGGAATACTGGAATCAAAATACATTCCGGTTTGAACGTCATTATTTAAAGTCTCTAAATCGAATGTAACCAAATCTGGCTGTTCTTTTTGCAATTGCTCTAAATAGACAACGTAACGTTTCAAATGTCCATTTGAATCTATCGCTTCAGCAGAAGGATTAGCATCTTTCTTAAGGGCTCCGTTGTAAAAATTATAAGGGATTGACAATCCCTTTGAGTCACGAATAATTCCGTATTCTCCAAAGAGTAATATTTTTGAGTAAAATAAAGGTCCTTTCATATGGATATTTATTGTATTTTCTTAATTTTTGCTGGGTTTTGTCGGGTGTCAAACAACGACAAAACTCTTATTGCCTTAGCATTATATCTGTAATAAATTGTTGTTTGCTTAGATATCACACATCTATGCTGGAATTTATTTATTTGAGACTTTGGAAAAATTTCAGGATCTTTTTGAATTAAGTAAATTAACTTATCTAATTTTAAAATAAATTTCTCCTTAACTTTTACTGACCATTTAAATTCTAAATATTCCAATAAATCAATTAAACTTTTTTCGGCATTTTTTGAAAAGATAATTTCTCTTTTCATCTACCTGTACTTTTTCATCAAATCTTCATAAAGTACAAACTCACCTCTTTCAATCTGTCTTTCTCCTTCTTCGATTTCGTCCTTTTGTTCCTGAGTCAACTCGTCCCAAAAGTCTTTCTTTTCCGATTTGAAAATTTTCTTTATAGCTTCAATTATTGAAATATCATTGGTAGCTTCCAACTTTTTCATCAATTCTGATTTTTCAAATTGTATGTCCATGATTCTAAAATTTTATAATTTGGAAATCATTTTTTCAAAAATCGACTACATCTCCACGATTTTCATTTTGTATTCCGATGTTTATTTCTTCCTGCTGTTCGGGAGTTAACTCTTCCCAAACTTTTTTTTCTTTGTCTTCAAAAACTGCTCTTATCTTTTTCAGAATAGCATTATCATCAGTTTCTAAAACTTTCCTGATCAATTCTAATTTTTCGGCATTCAAGTCCATAATTACAATTAATTAAGAACTAAAGATACAAAAAAAAGGTTTTAGCCTAACAAAGCACCATTTCCAATTTCGTCGCAAAGGTACTGACCATTTTGGCAATAGCCAACTAATTCTGCCTGAATAAACTGCAGTACTTTTTCTTTAACGCTATTTGGATACAAAACATGCACATTGGCGCCGGCATCAAGAGTAAAACAAACTGGGATTTTAGTATCATTTCTAAATTTCCAGATTGCATTAATTATCTGCAGTGTATTTGGTTTCATCAAAATAAAATACGGCTGGGAAGTCATCATCATAGCATGCAAAGTCAAGGCTTCACTTTCAACAATTTTGATAAATTCATCTAAATCGCCATTTTTAAAAACAGGGATCAGTTTATCTAAATTTTCATGTGCCTGTGCAAAACGCCTTTCGGCAAATGGGTGATTGTGCATCAAATCGTGGCCCACTGTACTCGAAACTTGTTTTTCGCCTTTATCAACAAGCAGAATCGTATCTTGAAAATTCTTGAAAACCGGATGAATTTCATACGGATATTCCACTCCGTACAAATCGGTGCTTCCCTTTATACTTGCTTGATTTCCCCAAACTACTACTTGTCCTTTTACGCTTCGGCAGGCGCTTCCTGATCCTAATCGTGCCAAAAATGAAGCTTTACTAATAAAATAATCTTCGGTCATTTCTGGATTTAAAGCTTTCTCCAAACTCATAAAATTGATCGCCAAAGCCGCCATTCCCGATGCCGATGAAGCAATTCCGGAACTGTGCGGAAAAGTATTTTGGGTGTCAATTGTGAAATGATAATCTTTCAGAAACGGTAAATACACCTCAACTCTTTCCAAAAATTTTTGAATTTTCGGTTTGAAGTCTTCTTTTGGTTTTCCTTCAAATAATAAATCGAAAGAGAAATTGCCGTCGTTCTGTTTTTTGGTGAAAGCCAAAGCCGTAATTGTTTTACAGTTATTCAGCGTAAAACTAACGGATGGATTTGCAGGAATCTGATTCTCTTTCTTTCCCCAATATTTTACCAGAGCAATATTGCTGGGAGCGCTCCAAGAAAAATTTCCCTTATCAATAGAATTTGTATATTTTGATGGAATAAAATCGTCAGCTTCAAACATAAATAGTAATTTTCGGCAAAGATACTTTTTTTTGCAGAAACCGTTTATTGCTTTATTTGAGTAATGCTGGAAAGTTTTAAGTATTTTTGACTTCTCTAAAATCACAAGAAATGAATAAACTCACCCGAATATTATCTGTCGTTGTAACCTGTCTTGTAGTGGGCTATTTTTCTGGAATTGTAACTAAGTCAGCAATAATGGCTTGGTATCCAACTTTAATCAAACCGAGTTTCAATCCTCCTAATTGGGTGTTTGCCCCTGTGTGGAGTATGCTTTACATTATGATGGGAATTGCGGCAGGGTTAGTTTGGGACAGAATTGATTTCGAAAAAGAAGCTGTTAAAAAAGCATTACAGTTCTTCGCCATTCAATTGGCATTAAACGCATTGTGGTCGTATTTATTTTTTGGTCTAAAAAACCCAATGCTTGCTGGTCTTGAAATAGTTATTTTATGGCTGATGATTTACGAAACTTATATTCAGTTTGCCAAAATCAATAAAATATCAGGTTATTTGTTTATTCCATATTTACTTTGGGTGAGTTTTGCAACTGTTTTGAATGGAAGTATTTGGTGGCTGAATAGATAAATATTTAGTTTTTTAACTTCTGAAATTCAATGTTCTTGGCAATTAAAAAATCCATCATGCTTAGCACGTTATTATGTTCCATTATTTTTTTTGATTTAGGATCTAAATCGCAAAATTGAAGAAAAAGATCAATCTCTTCTGGTTTTAATTTTAAAGTTTCTAGATAAAATTTTTGATCGCAGGTATTTTTTGCCAATGTTTCAAACTCAATTTCTGGTAGAGCTTTATTTTTAGGACCAAATAATCTTTTAATCTTTGTCATACCATTTTCTATTGTTCCATCATACATATTGGTTCTTATTTTCGCACCTCTTTTATCAACATCTAATTCATCCAATTTAGCTTGCTCATAACTTTTATTTGCACTTAGTTTAATAGATTTCATCTGATTAACCACTACTTCATCTAACTCTTCCGGTTTCTTGTAGATGAAAATTAATAGATTATTCTGCTCAATCTGATAGGAAGTCAGTTTTATTTCTTTTAAATAATAATCTTTTGCAAAAAACACAAGACTGTCATTAGCTTTAGCTTCAATTGTAAAATCTCCTTTTTCATTTGCTAAAACGCTTTTTTTGGATGTTTTATTAATAACATACACATTTTGGATTAAGGTATTCTCCGAAGAAATGTTCCCTTTAAGAATTCCCGCTGTTTGTGAAAAAACACCGTGACAAGTAAAAAAAAAGAATACTAATGGTAATTTTATTTTCAAATTAAAAAATTTATCGGAATTAAAATATTTGCAGCTTACCAGTATGATTTAAAACACGTGAATTATTTATTTTTTTAACTCCTGAAATTCAGTGTTTTTAGCCGAAAGAAAATCCATCATGCTTAGCACGTTATTATGTTCCATTATTTTTTTTGATTTAGGATCTAAATCGCAAAATTGAAGAAAAAGTCTAATTTCTTCAGGTTTTAATTTTAGATTATCAGTAAAGAATTTTAAATCACAGGTTTGAATTGCCAATATTGTAAAATCAATTTCTGGGGAAGTTTCTTTTTCGGGTTCTTTATTTTTTACAAATAGTCCTAAAATCTTTTTACCAATTGCAAAAAAATCCATTCCGTTATCAATTGTACCATCATACACGGTACGATTATTTGCAAGATCATCTGCTTTTTTTACTTTTATTTCTTCTCTTTTTCCTTTTTCCCAAGCATCAAAAACCTTTTTATTAAATTTGGCACCTTCTATTTTGGCACCTTCTATTTTTGTAATTAGCACCTCTTCTAATTCTTCAGCCTTCTTAAACATTACAATTTGTAAATTATTTAATTTAATCTGTTCTTGAGATACTTTCAGCCTTTTTAAATTAAAATCTTTTAAGTAGAAAAGAAGACTATCATTTGCTTTGACAGCAATTACAAATTCTCCTTTTTCATTTGTCACGCTACTTTTTTGAGAAGTTTTATTTATAACATCTACATTATAAAGTAAAAAATTTTCAGATGATACGACTCCCTTGAGAAGTTGTTCCGTTTGTGAAAAACTGACCTGACATACAAATAAGCATAATGCCAAAAGTAATTTTACTCTCATATTTATCTTTAATTTTATAACTTTTTTAAGTTCTGAAATTCGCTTTTTTTGATAATTAAAAAATCCATCATACTGAGTTTGTTTGTATTCTCCTTCAGTCTTTTCGAGTTAGGATCTGCATCACAAAATTGAAGAAAAAGTTCAATTTCTTCCTCTTTCAATTTTAGATTTTCTGTAAAGAAATTTTGTTCACAAGTGTTTTTGGCCAATGTAGCAAATTCAATTTTGGGTGGAGCTTCTTTTTTTGGTTCTTTTTCTTTTGCAAATAATCCAAAAAGCATTCCGCCAATTCGCATAAAATCCATTCCATATTGAATAGTTCCATCATTAACATGAGGTATTTTTAAAGGCGTTTTTTCTAAAGCATAATCATCCAACTTGCTTTGCTCATATTTTTTGTCTCCACTTAATTTAATAGAAGGCATTTTCGTAATCACAACATCTTCCAATTCTTCAGGTTTCAAGTCCATAAAAACACATAAAGCTTTTTCTTCAAAAAGCTTTTGGTTCACGAGCAATCTTTTTAATTCATAGCTTTTAGAAACAAAAACAAGTATATCATTAGTTTTTGCAACAATAAAAAAAACACCAAACTGATCTGTTTTTGTTTGTTCTTTAGAATTAAAATTAATTACATCAACATTCTTAATGCGAAGATCTTGATTAAGAACTTTTCCATGAAGTAATTCTACATTTTGAGAAAAGCTAAATTGAGAGGCTAATAAAGATAATGTAACAAGTAATTTTACTTTCATATGTAAGATTATATTGAAAGTAAATTTATTCTAATAGGTCATAAGAAAAACTTATTATTGATGTAATTTTTTGTTAATTAAACACTAAAACAATCGATAATTTTATGTCTGATTTTATACATTTGAAAAATAAACTACTGATATGTTACAATTTAAAACTATATTTCTTTTTTTGTGGGTGGCTACAGTGTCTTACTCACAAGAAATTGTTCTAAAATACAAAGGAGAAAAACAAGAAAACATTCCGATTGTCTGCCGGCAGTTAAAATTTTTAAATGAACCCACAGTTATAAGTGAAAAAAATAGAATTTTAACCCTAAAGACAGAAACTCCAATAGCAATCAAATGTATTGACTTTAAAAAAGAAACTCCAATTTTTGCTTTGCCGAATGAAATCATTGAATTTACAATAAACGAAAAAGGATTAATTGATTATTCCTGTAAGACTAACCAATACCGCCAACTAGAGTCTCAATTTGTAAATACGTGTTTTGAAAATTATGGAAAAGCAGAAAATATTTCGAATTATAATGAATTAAAGCAGATTCGTTTATTGAACAAAATGATAAAATATTTTGACCCAGTTTACTTAAAAGAGCAAAAATCATTAGAAGATTATTACAAAAACGATAAGATTTCAAAAGAGTTTTATAATTATTTTAAAACGATGTATTGGTCATTAATTAGATATAATGAGCTTGAAAATAAAGAAATTAATCCGCTAACTTTTTCTTCAATCGAAAAAAGTTTTCAAGATGCGAATGAATTAATTATTGTTGATGAATACCGTGATTTACTGCAAAATTATGTTCTTAAGTCTTTAAAAAAAGAAGGTAAAACAATTAATCTTCATAATCAAGTTACCTTTGCATCCACAGCTATCGAAAATCAAAAAATCAAGGATTATTTACTGTATACCTTTATCAATTTCACACTAAATAGTCGGGAATCCAAAGAAAAAGCAGATCAAGCTTCGATTGACGTATTTAGAAAAAACTGTAAAGATCAAGAATATCTAAATGCCATAAATCTAGATTTGCAGCCTAAAAAAATATCATTTATTTTACAAAATATGATTGATAAATATCGAGGTCAATTAGTTTTAGTCGATTTTTGGGCTTCTTGGTGCAAACCTTGCCGTGAAGAATTTACAAGTGAAAAAAAGCTGATGGAGAAATATCCTGATGTCATTTTTCTTTTTCTCTCGGTTGATAAAAGTACCTCAGCATGGGAAAAATCGATGGCTCAATATCCTGACATTCTGAACAAAGACAACAGTTTTTTGCTTTCAAAATCAGATAATGACCAACTATTGAAAGATATAAATTTAGGTCCAATCCCTCGTTATGTCTTATTTGGAAAAAACGGCTTAATGATACACAAAGATGCGCCAAGACCATCGAGCACTGAAATAGAAACGTTAATCCAGAAACATTTGTAACAATAAAATTCACAATTATATGCAACGCTTTTTAATTTGGTTCTATTTATCATTAAACTCTTTTTTATACAGTCAAGAAATAAAAATAACTGTTGTTGATTCTCTAAATCAGTCCCCAATACAAGAGGCAATAGCCCTTAATAGTGAAGGACAATTTATTTCTAAATCTAATGAAACAGGAGTATTTTTGATAGATGCTAATCGAAATAATTTTATTTATATCGTTGCTAATGGTTACGAGCAAATTCAGATTTTGCCAACACAAAATACAGATTTAATTTGTAAATTAATCAAAAAACCAGAAATACTTCATGAGGTTATTATTGGGAATAAGCGAAAAGCGGTCAAATATGGAAATTTTAATTTACATCGCTCCATGTTTACAAACAGTCAAACCTGTAATGCAAAATTCAACTATCTTGTTTGTGCTACAAAACTAATAGTAGGCAATAATCCTCATGTTGTATCTTATAATTTTTGTATAAGTAGTGAATCTAATAATTCGCCTTTTAATTTTCAAATCTATAATGACAAGCATGGGGTACCAGATCAAGTAATATATAGTCAATACATTAAAGATTATAAAAAAGGCTGGAATCGAGTTGCTATTTCAGATACTAATTTGATGCTTGATTCAGGTACTTATTATATCGCTATGCAATGGTTACCATCTGAAGATAAATCAGATGTATGGTTTTTTGAAGCCGATGGAAAAAAATATTATTCAATAGGACAAACTTTAGTTATGAATAAAGGTGATGGCAAGCAATTTGATTCTTACATGTATAATTTTAACAAATGGGAACATTTGTATATGAAAGGAAGTAATTATGCTCATTATATTGAAGCCTTTGAAAATTGACGCCTTAAAACCCAGCCTGATAATCTAAACGGCATTCGCCACAATAAACCCGCTAGTCCAAGCATTTTGGAAATTAAATCCGCCCGTAATCGCATCAATATTTACAATTTCGCCAGCAAAATAAAGGTTCTCGTGAAGTTTGCTTTCCATCGTTTTGAAATTGATTTCCTTTAAATCGATTCCGCCAGCGGTTACGAATTCTTCTTTAAACGTGCTTTTGCCATTTACCTGAAAAGTACCATTCGTCAATTGATTTACTAAATTCTGCAATTGAACTTTGGACAAATCAGCCCATTTGGTCTCTGTGTTAATATTCGATGCCAAAACCAAACTTTCCCAAAGACGATTGGTCAAGCCAAAAACTGACTTTTTGGAAACCGCTTTTTTGGCGTGTTCCTGTTTTGTGGTTTTTAAAATCTTCTCGGCATCTTCGGCGTCAAGATCATTTAGCCAATTCACGTAAATAGTAAACTGATAATTTTTATCGAATAAAATCCGAGCTCCCCAAGCTGATAACTTCAAAATTGCCGGACCGCTCATTCCCCAATGGGTGATTAACAATGGCCCAGTCGAAGTTAATTTCGTATCTTTTACTTTTACGGTAGCTAATGCAGAAACACCCGGCAGTTCTTTTATTCTCGGGTCTTTTATGTTGAAAGTAAATAACGATGGAACTGGACTCACAATCGCGTGTCCCTGTTGTTGAAGCATTTCCCAAATTTTTGGGTTGCTTCCTGTGGCAAGAACCAATTTTTCGGCAATGTAATTTTCGTTCTGTGTTTCTACTTTCCAAAAATTATCTTTTTTGAAAATGGACTGAACACTTTGTCCCGTGAAAACTTTGATTCCAAGTTTTTGGGTTGCTTTCACAAAACAATCAATTATGGTTTGCGAAGAATTCGAAACCGGAAACATTCTCCCGTCTTCTTCAATTTTGAGTTCAACCCCATGCTTTTCGAACCATTCGATTGTATCGCCTGAACAAAATTGATGAAAAGGACCTCGCAATTCTTTTTCACCACGCGGATAAAATTTGACTAATTCATTGGGTTCAAAGCATGCATGTGTCACATTGCAGCGCCCGCCTCCAGAAACACGAACTTTTCCTAACACCTCAGCTCCTCTTTCGAGAATCGCAACTTTCATTTTTGGATTTTTCTCTACAATATTTATAGCTGTAAAAAAGCCTGCAGCACCACCGCCAACAATTAGTATGTCGAAATTTTGATTCATTATTTTGTAAAAGAATTAGAGTGCAAATGTAAGCATTAAAAAAATAAACACTAATTGTCACGAATTACGACACAATTGATTTTTAAACATACTTACAACCCGCAAACTTGTCATTCCGAGGAACGAGGAATCTCCGCAAGTAATTCCGCAATCAAAATCACCAATCTTTGTCGAGCTTCTAACGGAGATTCCTCGTTCCTCGGAATGACAATATTGAGTTTATACTGACACTTCAGACATTAAGAGATTGAAACAATTACTGCTTGCTTCTTTAGATCCTATCCAAAAAATCAGTAATAATTCCATCCACACCGAAGTCTTTCATTTTTTGAATATCATCTATTTCATTGACGGTCCAAGGAAAGACAAGAATTCCTTTCTCCTGAATTTTAGTGGTATATTCATTGGTTAATAATTGAAAATCGGGGTGCAAGGCTTCGGCTTTGAGGAATCGAGCGAAAGAAATGGCTAAATCCATATCGGTTTCGGTTAAGACTCCGATTCGAACATCTTCGTTTAAAAATCGCACTTGCTGCAGGGCATTCCAATCAAAACTAGAAACTATAAAATGATCGTTGTTCCATTTTTTTTCTAAAACATAATGCTCTATCAATTGAACAACTTTTTCGGCCGTGTCCTGATTTTTTAATTCGATATTCACAAAACATCTTTTGTTAACCAAATCCAAAACCTCGTCCAATGTTGGAATCAAGTGTTTTTCATCAATTGTAAAGGATTTTAGTTCCTGTAATGTCATTTGATTTACTATTCCTTTGCCGTTTGTGGTTCGGTCTATCGTTTCATCGTGGATCACAATCAAATGACCATCGAGGCTGAGATGCACGTCCAATTCGATTCCGTTGGCATCCATTTCTATTGCTTTTTCAAAAGAAATCAAAGTGTTTTCTAGTTCATAACCTTTGGCTCCGCGGTGTCCGATCTTGAGAATTTTGTTCATATTATAATTGCTGTTATGTGCTATTTTCATCAAATGTAAACATAAAAAAACGCCTTTATTTCTAAAGACGTTTTTGATTTGGATTAATTTGGTTTATTATTTCAATTCTAAAATCAGAACCGATTTTCCTTCTATAGTAATATCGTTTTTCAAATCGATTGATTTTCCCGTAAGTACTTCGTTTCCTATTTTATAATTTAAGATACTTTCTTGAAAACGATTGGTTGAAAAAGTTTTTGCTTCTTTACTGTTATTAATCACAACCATTACCGACTTGGAATCTGTATATCTGAAATAAACGTATACATTGTTCTCTGGAATGTAATGCTT
Source organism: Flavobacterium aquicola (assembly GCF_003385115.1). GTDB lineage: Bacteria > Bacteroidota > Bacteroidia > Flavobacteriales > Flavobacteriaceae > Flavobacterium > Flavobacterium aquicola. The sequence goes on along the minus strand of NZ_QUNI01000010.1, from coordinate 17,989 downwards.
GGTTTTTCCAAAATGAACGGCATCATTCGATTTTCTCCAATTGAATAATTGAGCCGAAAAGTCAAAAAACTGCTGCTGTTCTGGCGTTCTTCCTGCTTTTGTAAAAGCATTATTTTTGTCTCCTTCCCAGCCTCCAGGGAAATCCTGACGAATGGCTGCATCTCCTTCTTTGTCTTTATTTCCCGCCATTGCAATCTCAGAACCGTAATAAATCTGAGGAATTCCGCGAACAGTTGCCAGCAAAGTCATCGCCATTTTATATTTCGAAAAATCTTTCTGATAAATTTCATTGAAACGATTAGTGTCATGATTTTCGACAAAAGTCAGGATATTATTGATATTTGGATATAAAAAGTCATTGGTGAAATTTTCATAAACATTTATCATTCCTCCGTTCCATGAATCCTTATCTTCATTAAAAACTTTGGCAAAAGCATCATTCAAAGTAAAATCCATAACAGAAGGCAGATTTGAATTATAATTTTCTATTGCCGCAATTTTACTGTCTTTCTGCCAATAGGCCATTTGAGCCTGCGAGTGCATCCACACCTCACCAACGATATTGAAATTAGGATATTCATCTGTTACTGCTTTAGTCCATTCGGCAATCCCTTTTTTATCACAATACGAATAAGTATCTACACGAAAACCATCAAGATTAGCATACTCAATCCACCAAATAGCGTTTTGTTTCAAATAAGTGTTTACCAAAGAATTAGACTGATTTAAATCAGGCATAGATTTTACAAACCAGCCATCCATACACTTTTTGGCATCAATTTGCGAAGCATTAGTGTCAAACTGTGTGGTCATTCGGTAATTTGTTTGTGTAAATTCTGGAAATTGATGCAGCCAATCTTGAGAAGGCAGATCTTTTACCATCCAATGTTCGGCTCCCCAGTGATTTGTTACATAATCCATGATGAGTTTCATGTCGCGTTTATGCAATTCTGATGAAAGCTGCACATATTCTTCATTAGTTCCAAAGCGCGGATCTATTTTATAAACATCCGATTGTCCGTAAGTGTGATATGAGTAAGCTTTGTCGTTGTCTTCACAAAGCGGTGTTGGCCAAAGTGCTGTAGCACCTAACTCTTTAATGTAATCCAAATGCTGAATCATGCCTGCAATGTCACCTCCGTGTCTCCCGCCTGGAAGTGCTCTGTTTCCTTTTTCGGTAACTGATTTGTCACTGTCATTTTTTGAATTACCATTTGCAAAACGATCGGACATGATAAGATAAATCAAATCCGAAGCATCGTAGCCTTTTCTGGAAGCTGAGTTTTCTCTTCTTTGTTTTAAACTATACTTTCTAGTGAAATTGACCTTTTTATCTTTAGAAAAAGAAAAAACAAAATCTTGAGCTGTTACACTTTTAGTATCGATTGTAACAAAAAGATAGTTGGAATTCTCTGTTTTTTTTACGTCTTTAATTACAATACTATTGGATACTGACACTTCATTTTGAGCAATATTTTTGCCATAAAACATAATCTGCAATTCTGGATTATGCATTCCTGCATACCAAAAAGGAGGTTCTACTCTATCAATTTGTGCAAAAACTGATGTAGAGATGAAAAATAATAAGATGATTACTTTCTTCATTGTGCTTATAATTTTAAAACCCTTTCGAAGCAGAACTTCAAAAGGGTTTGTTATTGATTTGATTTTAATTATTAGGCTGAACCAAAACTGCTGTTCCGTTCACAAAAACGGTTAACTCTTGAGTTCCTTCTAAAGATAATTTTGTTTCCTGATGATTTACAGAAATCTTTACAATCTGGTTTCTGAAATTAATTTTAAAGGAATATCCTCCCCATTCTTTAGGGATTTTAGGAGAGAAATGAAGTGCATCATTTTTAACTCTCATTCCGCCGAAGCCTTCAACAATACTCATCCAGGTTCCCGCCATTGATGTAATATGACAGCCTTCTTCTACCTCTTTATTATAATCGTCAAGATCTAAACGGGAAGTTCTTAAATAGAAAGCATACGCCATATCCATTTTGTCTAATAAAGCAGCCTGAATCGAGTGAACGCAAGGAGAAAGCGAACTTTCATGCACTGTAAATGATTCGTAGAAATCAAAATTACGTTCCAATTCTTCTTTAGAGAAATGATCTTCAAAGAAATAGAAACACTGCAATACATCAGCTTGTTTGATGTATGGTGAACGCAATACTCTGTCCCAAGACCATTTCTGGTTGATTGGACGTTGCGAACGGTCTAAATCTTTTACACGAACTAAATCTTTGTCCAAGAACCCATCCTGCTGCAGGTAAATACCCATTTCTTCCGATCTTGGGAAATACATATTGCCAGCAACTTTGTTCCATTCCTGCAATTCGGCATCAGAAAGTTTTACTTTTTCTATAATTCGTTTATGATCTGATGGATATTCTAAAGATACTTTTTGAATTTGTTCCGCAGCATAATCAATACACCATTTAGCAATATAATTGGTATAAAAATTATTGTTGATGTTGTTTTCGTATTCGTTAGGCCCAGTTACTCCCAAAATCATATACTGATTTTTGTTTTTGGAGAAAGAAGCTCTTTGGTGCCAAAAACGGGCAATACCAATTAAAACTTCCAATCCTTTCTCTGGAATGTAACTGTAATCTCCCGTAAAACGGTAGTAGTTGTAAATCGCAAAAGCAATCGCACCGTTTCTATGGATTTCTTCATGCGTGATTTCCCATTCATTGTGGCATTCCTCACCATTCATCGTAACCATCGGATACAATGCTGCACCATTAGTAAATCCTAAATTATCTTTAGCATTTTCAATTGCTTTATCCAATTGATTATAACGGTACGTCAATAAATTACGAGCCACCTGCTGATCTTTTGTAGCCATATAAAATGGTATGCAATATGCCTCAGTATCCCAATAAGTAGATCCTCCGTATTTTTCACCAGTGAATCCTTTTGGTCCAATATTCAAACGGGAATCTTTTCCTAAATACGTCTGATTCAATTGAAAAATATTAAATCGGATTCCCTGCTGTGCTTTTACATCGCCGTCAATAGTAATGTCTGACATTTCCCAAATTTTTGCCCAAGCATCAATCTGGTCTTGTAATAACTGATTGTAACCTTTTGCTAAAGCAGTCTTGATAACATTTTCGGCAGCCAAAATCGTGTCTTCATGGTTTAATGAAACGGTATAGCCGCCAATTTTTTGGATTCCTGATTTTTCTCCTTTTGCTACGATAACATCATAATAAAATAAGATTTTATCCGATTTTGTATCAACCGAAATCGGTGACAAATTTTGTTTTTCTCCTTTTGCAAAAATGGTATTCTGCATAAAAGTTGTTACTTTAAAATGCGTTTTGAAAGTCTGCGCCGTAACAAAAGCTTCATTTCCTGATTTTTTTACGTCCAAAGGCTCCCAGAATTTTTCGTCCCAGTTTGCATCTTCGTTTGTTACCCCTGCATCGATATACGGTTTGTAAATGATTTTGGCATCTTTATTTAAAGGCGTAATTTCATAATTAATCACTCCAACTTCATCTAAATCTAACGATAAAAAACGACGGACATCAACAGCTACTTCGGTACCGTTTTTAAGAGTTGCGTGAAATGAACGGTGATACCAGCCTTCTTTCATATTCAGTTCCCGACGGTAATTGGAAACTTCGGTACAGGTATTTAAATCAAAGTTTTCACCGTTGATTTCGATATCAATTCCAATCCAGTTTGGAGCGTTCAGTACTTTCGCAAAATATTTTGGGTATCCATTTTTCCACCAGCCCACTTTAGTTTTATCTGGATAATAAATTCCGGCGATATAACTTCCCTGAAAAGTTTCTCCTGTATAATTTTCTTCAAAATTGGCTCTCTGCCCCATCGCACCGTTACCGATACTAAATAAACTTTCCGAAGATTTTACTTGTTCCCTATCAAATCCTTCCTCTATGATAGACCAATTATCTGGTTTTATATAATCTTGATTCATTTTTTTAATGTGTTAATTTGAAAATTAGATAATGTGTCAATTAGATAATTTGAAAATTAAACCCTTTGTGAATTATCTAATTGGCTTATTTTCTAACTGACTAATTTTCTTTTAATTGTTTATTAATAATTCTAAAAAAGTAGAATTAATTTCAGTGAAATCTTTAAAATTGTATTGTGCTTCATACAGCGTTTCTTCATGACCAATACCAATACTAAGCATTTTGGCAATGTTTGCTGCCTGGATTCCTGCAACCGAATCTTCAAAAACAATTGAATTCTCATTTGAAACATTCAATAATCGTGCGGCATGAAGAAAAACTTCCGGGTCTGGTTTTGCATTAACGACATCATTCCCGTCTACGATAGCATCAAAAAAAGACAGAATTCCCGTTTTTTCAAGAATTGGTCTTGCATTTTTACTGGCCGAACCTAAGGCAATTGGCTGATTATTTGCTTTCAAAAACTTTAAAACTTTCATTACCCCCGGCAAAATTTCAGTCTCATTCATATCTACTAAATACGAAAGGTAATCTTCATTTTTTTGGATTAACCATTTGTCTTTTTGCTCCTGAGAAGCCTGCACGTTTCCTAGTTCTAAAATGATATCTAAGGAACGAACTCGGCTCACTCCTTTCAATAATTCATTATGTTCTAATGTGAAATCAATTCCTAATCCATTTGCGATTTTTTTCCACGCCAAGAAATGATATTTGGCAGTGTCCACGATTACGCCATCAAGGTCGAATATGAATGCTTTTGTGTTCATTATTTTGAGATTCTTATTTATATTTTTGGTGTTATATCATCTACATCTTTTACTTTGTAGACCAAAACAGCGGCGATTAAAAAACTTACTCCGCTGGTGATTAAAGCATAAATGGCATCGCCATTATAAAGATATTTTACAATTGGACCTCCAATAAGTGCATTTATGATTTGTGGAATTACAACAAAAAAGTTGAAGATTCCCATGTAAACTCCCATTTTTTTAGGCGCTATAGATCCTGCTAAAATTGCATAAGGCATTGCCAAAATACTTGCCCAAGCCACTCCTACCAAAACCATAGGAAGTACCACCCAATTTTCATCTGGCATAAAGTAAATTGAGATCAAACCGATCCCGCCAATAACTAATGACAATGCATGGGTAGATTTTCGTCCGATTTTTTTAGCAATGTATGGTAAAAAAAACAGCGCAACGATAGCCGAAACTAAGTTGTAAACGCCAAATAGAATTCCAACCCAGTCTCCAGCGTCCTGATATTGCTGGCTTGAACTGTCGCTTAATGGCAAACCGTAAATATGGTGTGCAATGGCTGGAGTTGTAAACACCCACATACCGAATAACCCAAACCAGGAAAAGAACTGTACCCAGCTTAATTGACGCATCGTCGTAGGCATTTTTGCAAAATCAGCAAAAATATCTGTGAGTTTTGACTGCTCTTCTGTTTTGATTTCGACTTCACCTTGAGGATCTTCAAATCGGGCTAATTCTTCTGGAGAGTATTCTTTGGTTGTAACCAAAGTCACTACAATCGAACCAATTAAAACAGCCGCTCCGATAATAAATGACAATGTTAGGTTTAAAGGTACACTTCCCGGCACGGTACTATTTGAAACGTGAAACCATTTTGCCAAAACATAAGGCAGCGCCGAACCGATTACAGCCCCAAAACCAATCAAAGCAGTTTGAATACTAAAACCTGCTGTACGCTGATCTGTCCTTAAATTATCACCCACTAAAGCGCGAAAAGGCTCCATGGCAATATTGAAGGAAGCGTCCATTATCATTAACATTCCGGCCCCAACCCATAAAGCAGGTAATACAGAAATAAAAATATTTGCTTGTGGCATTAAAATTAAACCTACTGATGCTAATATTGCACCAACAAGAAAAAACGGCTTTCGTCTTCCAAATTTTCCCCAAGTTTTATCACTGTAATGACCAATAATAGGCTGTACTATCAAACCCATTAAGGGAGCAATAATCCAGAACCATGACAGCTCATGTACATCGGCACCAAAAATTTGAAGAATTCTGCTGGCGTTTGCATTTTGAAGAGCAAACCCCATTTGTATTCCCAAGAAACCGAAACTCATGTTCCAAATTTCCCAAAAACTTAATTTACGTTTTTCCATTATTAAAAATTTTACTTATTTACTTACTAAACAGACAAATACAATGAATTTTTCATTTTAGGCCTAACTCCAATTTATATAAAAATTACAAAATGAAATTGAGACTAAAACATTACTCCAAAATCAATTTTCAAAACCAAACTTTTTTAGATCACCCTTTCCAAAATAACTAATATGATATTTCGAAAAATGATTGAACTTTAATTCATTTCTAAATTCAGTATGTTTTAAATAAAAATTGTTATCGCAGTGATACGGTACAGTTAAATAAATAACCTTTGCAGGAAACTCATTTAAAATATTAGCTATACTGTTGTAAAAATTCATTAAATCATCATAATAATTTATGAATCCTTTTTTCAAAAGATTTCGTGTCTGAAAAAAATTATAACACGAAATTTATCGTTATAAAAAAAACTCATCTTATTTTCGAAGTAAAAGAAAAGTTATAAACGTGGAGTAAATGTATAAAATTCTTTTTGGATTATTTTCAATAAAATTCAAAAACAATCGTTTTTTTTTACTACAAGGTTGTAGTAATTAATAAATTACGTATTTTCATTGCAAATTTTTTAGAATTAACATTTGGGAATAAAAAAATCGAATGGAAAAAATTCATTCGATTTTAATTTTTTAAACTATATTTTATCTAAAAAAACTTTTGCTTCATTTTTTTTTGAAGTCTAAAATTAGTTGGTAGATTCTCTTTCTACCAGATAGGTTTCAATAACTTCGGTTATGTAATTTTCTTCTTCAGATTCATCTTCAGATTCTAAACGGTCAATAATTATTTTGGCAGCGCGGTTCCCCATTTTAACACCGCTTTGACTCACAGTTGTAATTGTTGGCGTAGAATATTTGGAAATCATTCCATCTGTAAATGCTATAACTGCAAGATCTTTTGGTACATTTAAACCTATTTTATTAGCTGTTTTAATACAGGTGACAGCAAATATTTCATTTACGGCAAAAACAGCATCAATAGCTTCGTCTTCCAGCAGTTTCCCAATAATAATTTCACAGGTATCAATGTCTTCGATTTTTATAATCAAGTGCTCATCAAAAGGCAGACCATTATCCAGCAAGGCTTTCACATAACCATCAGTTCTCAGTTTTCCCACGCTTACATAATCGACAGTTGTCACCAAAGCTATTTTTTTTCGTCCTTTATCAATTAAACTCTGGACAGCTTCATAAGCAGCCTGTTTATCATCTATTATAACTTTATCGCATAATATTTCATTGGTCACCCTGTCGAACATTACCACTGGCATTCCTTGGTTTATGACTTCAGTAATATGATGAAAATCACCTTTAAACTGGGTTTCTTTAGAGAGAGACATGATGAAACCATCAATACTTCCATTAGCCAAAAGTTCCATGTTAAGCACCTCTTTATCAAAAGAATCATCAGACAGACAGATAACTACACTGTATCCGTTTTCATTGGCTATTTGTTCAATACCGTTAATCACAGTAGAGAAAAAATGGTGTACAATTTCTGGAATAATGATTCCAATAGTTTTGGTTTTACGGTTTTTCAGACTAAGCGCAATATTATTCGGTTTATAATGATAAAACTTAGCAAATGCCTGAACCTTTAATCGTGTTTCCTCACCAATTTCCGGACTGTTCCTAAGTGATTTTGAAACAGTTGAAATTGAAACATCCAATTCTTTGGCAATTTGTTTTAACGTTATTTTTTTCTTCATCATAAAGGGGCATTATTGGATCACAATATTCAATTCGTAATAAAGGTAACATAATTTTTTATTTATTGTAAATATTCGCATAAAAATGAATATAAAAAGCAAAGTTTTCAACACTATCACGTTTTCGTAAGCCTATATAAATTTCATCTTGTCGAACATGTTAATAAATTCATAATTTTGAAATTCGAAGTAATAAAAACATAAACAAAACTTAACCAAAAAAACAATTAATTTAAACAAAAAGTATGAAAACAATTTACAAAAAGTTGTTATTTTTATTACTCCTGCTTCCGTTTTGTGCAATGGCTCAAAATAAAGTTGAAGGAACGGTACTTGATATTGTATCAGGCCAGCCTATCCCAGGAGTAAATATAAAAGTAAAAGGGGGTGCTAGCAATGCTTCAACAGATTTTGATGGTAAATTTCAATTGGCAAATGTAAAGCCTACTGATGTCCTGACCGTTACTTATATGGGTTACCAGACTAAATCCGTTACAGTTGGATCTCAAAATTCGTTAACTATCAAACTTGAAGAAGATGCCAATCAATTGAAAGAAGTTGTAGTTCAAGTTGGATATGGAGCTATCAAGAAAAAAGATGCTACTGGAGCTGTAGCCGTACTGTCCTCAAAAGATTTTAATAAAGGTGCAGTAATTTCGGCTGATCAGTTGATTGCAGGAAAGGTTTCTGGAGTTGTTGTAACAAGTGCAGGAGGATCACCTGATTCTACTTCTAATATTCGAATTAGAGGAGGTTCTTCTTTAAGCGCAAGTAACAATCCTTTAATCATAATTGATGGTGTTGCTCTTGATAACATCACTCCTGCAGGTTCAGCGAATCCTATGTCACTTGTAAATCCTAATGATATTGAAACTTTTTCGGTTTTGAAAGATGCTTCGGCAACTGCTATTTATGGATCTAGAGCTTCCAATGGTGTAATTCTTATTACTACTAAAAAAGGAACTTCGGGTACGCCACAGTTTTCTTATACAAATATTACATCAATAGGATATATTAATAAAAATATTGATATGATGGATGGTTCAACTTTTGCAAAATTTATCCAGACTAATTTTCCTGCTCAGACTAATTTATTAGGAATAGATGATCCAACTACTACTGCAGTTGATAATCTTACCACACCTGAAATTGAGGGAAGAATTCTATCGAATACTGATTGGCAAAAAGTAATTTATAGAAATGCCGTTTCATCAGATCATAACTTTAGTGCAAAAGCAAATTTATTTAAAAAAATACCTTTTAGAGCTTCTGTTGGTTATCTAGATTATGAAGGTTTAGTTAAAACAAATGATTATAAGAGATATTCAGGAGCTTTAAAATTATCTCCTTCACTACTTGAAGATCATTTAAAAATTGATGTAAATGCAAAATTGTTGCGCTCAGAAAAGAATGCTGTTGACGAAGGAGGAGCAATTGGCAGTGCTTTAAATATGGATCCAACAAAACCTGTGTACGATAATAGTGCAAGCAATATTTTTGGAGGATACTATCAAAACTTAAATCCAACAACTCAAAATATTGCAGGACAAACAAATCCTTTAAATATTTTAGAGCAAAGAAAAAGACCAGAAGAAATTAATAAGTTTTTAGGTAATGCACAATTTGACTACAAACTTCATTTCTTGCCATCTGTAAGAGCAGTTGTTAACTTAGGTCTTGAAGCTTCTAATTCACATATTGAAGAGGTATATGGAGATTATGCAATTCAGACTTATGGTTTAAATCAAACTACAAATACTAATATCTTGAATCCCGGTGTCAACTACATTGAAGACCAAACAATTACAAACAAGACTCTTAATTCTTATTTTGTATACACTTTGCCTTCAACTAATGGTTTTGTTACCAAATTTGATGCTCAAGCGGGATATGATTATCAAAATTTTGTTGTAGACGGCAATAAATCTATTTTTAGATACAACCCAACAACTCATATTAGAGAGCCATTTACAGAGAACTTAAACAATACAAATAACAGGTATTATAACTCTTACAATATTCAGTCATTCTTTGGAAGATCAAATGTTGATTTGTTAAATAAATATCTTTTTACTTTTACAGTAAGAGCTGATGGTTCTTCTTTGTTTAAATCAGATAACCGATGGGGTATTTTTCCTGCAGTAGGCTTTGCATGGAGAATTAAAGAAGAGTCTTTCCTGAAAGATGCTGAAACTATTGGAGACTTAAAATTAAGATTAGGTTATGGTATTACAGGACAACAAGATATTATTAGTGTCGCAGGTTACTATCCTACTTCCCCGTTATTTTCTCCAGGTAAAGTAACTAGTCAGTATTTGCCAGGAATTAATACCTATTCAGCAAATCCATTTGATGACTCATTGACTTGGGAAAAAACAACTACAATAAATGCTGGAATTGATTTTGAATTGTTTAAAAATGGTTTACTGTCAGGTACTGTAGATGTTTATACTAAAAAAACTAACGATTTATTAGCAAAAGTACCAGGGAAACCAGGACAGTCTCTAACAAATGAGTTTGTTGCAAATGTTGGCTCCCTTAGAAACAATGGTGTTGAGGTTAGCTTAAACTTAAAACCTATTGCTACAGATGATGTTACTTGGATTATAAATGGTAACGCTGCTTATAACGAAAGTGAAATTACTGATTTAAAAGGTGTTACTGCAAATCCAGTTGCCGATTCAAAACTACCAACAGGAACAGGTATTGCATTTGCTTATAATGCTGTAGGACAAGCTCCCTTTTCTGCTTGGGTATTAGAACAAGTATATGATGCTTCAGGAAAACCTATCCAAGGGGCCTATGTAGACAGAAATAAAGACGGAGCTATAACTAATGACGACAAATATTATGAGCCATTGAGGCCTAAATTCACTTTTGGTTTTGGAACTACACTTACTTATAAAAATGCTGATTTTTCAGCCAACTTTAGAGGTCAATCTGGTGGAAAAACATATAATTCCAGAAATTTAGTTGCTGGAAATGTAGCTAGAGCTTTTGATACTCAATCCAATACTTTAAACAACGTACTAGATATGGATTTACCATTTCAAAATACATTAAACGGTGTTGAATCCTCTGATTATTTCCTAGAGAACGCAAGTTTTGTACGTTGTGAAAACATTACACTCGGCTACAAATTTAAAGAATTAGTAAAAGGACTAGACTTGAGAGTTTATACTGCTGCAAATAATTTGTTTATTATCACCAAGTATTCAGGTCAAGACCCTGAGAATTTTAATGGGATCGACAATAATTTTTATCCAAGACCTACAATGTATAGTTTAGGTGTTAATCTTGATTTTTAAATAACTAGAATATGAAAAATTTTAAAAATAATATAGTAGGTTTAGGGTTATCCCTGTTACTATTTAGCTCTTGTGTAAATGATCTAGATACGGAGCCAAAAGTTGAACTTACCTTTGATAAATTAATCGCACAAGATCCTAATGCAGCTTTGGGATTAGTATCAAAAATGTATGGCACTTTTGCCTTAACGAGCTCTAATGGACCAACTGAATCTGATATAACAACTACAGATCCAGGAGAAACAGGATTTTTGAGAAACATGATTAATCTCGAAGATTTTACTGCAGATGACATTAAAAACCGTTGGGGAGATAATGGATTGGACCAATTGACTACAACTTCAAAATGGGATGAAAACAATAAATTTTTCAGATACCTGTTTGACAGAGTGTATTATACAATACCTAATTGTAATAACATTATTAATGCATTGGGTACTACTAACGTAGAAAATAAAGACCAATACGTTCGTGAATTACGTTTCTTAAGATCTCTAGCATATTACTATATGATAGATTGTTTTGGTAAAGGAGTATTAGTTACTGAAGCTGATTTGGGTACGATTGAAGCTAAGCCTGAAGCCTCCAGAAAAGAATTATTCGATTTTGTAGAAGCTGAATTGAAAGCCATTGAACCAGGAATGCCTGCTAAAAATACATATGGCAGAGCAAATCAGTCAGTAGTTAGAATGCTTTTAGCAAAACTATATCTTAATGCTGAAGTATATACTGGTACCCCTCGCTATGATGATGCCGCTATATATATTAAAAAAGTAATCGATGAAGGAGGCTACACATTGTCTCCTAATTTCAAAAGTCTTTTTTCGGGAGATAACAACACATCTACTGAAATTATATTTCCATTAATTGCAGATGCTCAAGTAAGTCAAAGTTATGGAAATACTACATATTTAGTACAAGGAAATGTTGATGCCTCTACCATGACACCTTCTGCTTATGGAATAACAGGAAATGGTTGGGGCGGACACAGAGCAACTAAAGCATGGTATGGTTTATATGGAAGTGATTTAGCTTCTTCTACAGATGATAGAGCAAAGTTATTTTGGACTGCTGGACATACTTATGAAATGGATGATTATAAAACTTGGGTAAATGGTTATCCTGCTATTAAATTCACAAATAACAATTATTCAGGATCAACTACTTTGACAGAGTTTTCAAATACTGATTTTCCATTATTCCGTTTAGCAGATGCTTATTTAATATATGCTGAATGTAATTTGAGAGGAGCTGCAAGCACAAATGCTACTACTGCTTTACAATACGTAAATGACGTTAGAGGAAGATCCCATGCATCCGCAATAACTGCTTCAGAACTAAATCTTAATTTCATTCTTGATGAAAGAGGAAGAGAGCTAAATCTTGAAGGACACCGTAGAACAGATTTAATTCGTTTTGGCAAATTCACAGGGGGAACTTATTTATGGCCTTGGAAAGGTGGTGCCAAAGATGGAACTTCTATCCCTGACACCTATAAACTATTTCCATTACCATTAACTGCGCTTAATGCTAATCCAAACTTGAAACAAAATCCAGGGTATTAATAATATTAATTTTTTCCTAGAAGAAGTATCTGGGAAAATTTAAAAAATTAAATTATGAAAAAAATAATTATAAGTCTAATTTTATTAACAGGAACACTGGCATCATTAGTTGCTTGCAGTGACCCTGCGCTAGACCCAGTAGCTTCTGTTGTTCAAAATACAGCTGTCAATTCACCTGCTGCTGGAACAGATTATATCTTAGAAGCCAAAACAGCATCCGATGACGTGTTTACCGTAAAATGGTCATCAGCAGATTTTGGATATATTGCGGCAGTAGCTTATCAGTTGCAAATAGTGAAATCTACATCAACTGACTTTGATAAAGATGCTAAAAGCTATGATCTAGGAAGTTTCAATGAAAGCCAAGAAGGAAGTATTCATGAAGTAACACTTACTCAACGTGAATTAAATGGAATTCTTTTGCCAGCAGGTGGTTCCCCTGGAGAGAAAACAAACTTTAAATTTAGAATAGTAGCAAGTCCAGCTGGACAAGAAGCAAAAGCCACAAATAAATTGGTTTCTAAATCAGCCGAAGTTGCTTTTACAGCAACTCCATATGATACATTTGATGAATTTGACAAGCTATATGTACCAGGTAATTTTGGCGGATCTAGTACATATGCTGATTGGAATCCTGCCAATGCACCAAAAATATATTCTCCTTCAAATGACGGAAAATATGAAGGTTTTGTTTGGATGAATGTTGCTAGCCCAGCGTTTAAATTTACGGATGATCAAACTTGGACTAATGATAAAGGAGATATTACTGAGGCACCTAATACATATACGACATTAGTTCATAGCAATGGGAAAGATATAAAACCAACTAGTGGTGCTGGCACTTATTTTATTACAGTAGATTGGGCAAAAAACACATACTCCATAGCTCCGAGACAAGTAGCTGTAATTGGCGCAGCTACTCCAAGTGGTTGGGATGCACCAACTTATTTGAACTATGAAACCAATACTGAGTCTCCGTATTTCAGAATGTACACTGTCGATTTGACTTTGAAAGCTGATGCTTTCTTAGTACGCTTAGCGGATGATTGGTCTGTAAAAATGGGTACAATATCAGGAAGTAAAGAAACATTAGCTGCCACTTCGGCTAATAAAATTAGATTAAATGGAGGTGACATGGCTGTTCCTTCCGCAGGAAATTATAAAATCGTTCTTGATCTTAGAAATGCTGCAAACTATAATATAAGACTTATTCCAAACTAATTTTATTTTAAATACACAAAGAGGCTGTCTCAAAAGGATAGCCTCTTTTCTTTTATATTTTTAATTCAATAATAAATTTTCAATGTTAAAATTAATATATAACTGAATTTTACATTTTTATCTTAAACAAATCTGTTACATATTTCTAATCTAATTCCAAATGATATGAAAAAACTCATACTTTTATTATTGCTCTTTGTGTCGTTGGGAAGTGTGGCTCAACAGCAAACTGTCACATATTCAATAAGTCCGAATCCATTTGAAGAAACAACTTCTATCACAATTACCATTGATGGAAACAGCATCAATGAAGCAATTTGGGGAGTAACCGGAAATGCGCTTTATTTATGGACATGGGCTTTCGGTTTAGATGATATTACTGATAAAGGAACTCCTCTCAATGGATCATGGGACGCTTCAAATGAAGCTAGTAAATTTACATATAATGGTAGTAACGACACATATACAAAAACATTAATACCTACTACTTATTATAACACTACTAATATTGGAAAAATTGGTTTTTTAATAAAAGCCAAAAATGGAAATGGTGATAAAAAATCACAAGATATACGTGCAGAGGTAGGTTCTTTTCAAGTTAACCTTACGTCTCCAGCTCAAAATAGTACCACTATTTTGTCTTCTGGCTCAAATTTATCTATTACCGCAACAAATACAAATGGAGTGGCAAGTTATAATTTAAAGTCAAATGGCATCAGCATCAATACAAATCCAAGTACAGCAAGTTATTCATACAATCACATCAACATTTCAAGTAATCAAAACTATGAACTGGAAGTAACCCAAGGCGTAACGACAATAGTTAAAAAATTTACAGCAGTCGTTAATCCAAATACTGTAACTGAAACCATTCCTGCTGGATTAGCTGATGGAATTAATTACAATCCAACTGATGCAACAAAGGCTACTTTAGTTTTGGATGCTCCATTAAAAGATTTTGTATATGTTGCGGGAAGTTTTAATAACTGGCAGCCAAGCAATGCCTATGCGATGAAAAAAGATGCAACCTCAGGTTCAACAAAATTTTGGCTGGAACTGACGGGACTTGTATCTGGAACAAATTACTCTTACCAATATTGGGTAGGAGAATCTACTCCAATTGCTAATTCGCCCGCTCTTGTAAAAACTGCCGATCCATATTCAACGTTAGTACTATCGCCATATGATGATGCAGGAATTCCAGCTGCTACTTATCCAAATATGCCTGTTTACCCTACTGGACAAAATTATGAAGTAACCGTTTTAAAAACTGGCCAGACTCCCTATGCTTGGAGTACAGCAACAACTAATTTTGTAAAACCAGAAAAAGATAAATTGGTAGTATATGAATTGTTAGTAAGAGATTTTGATGCCAACAGAAATTATCAAAATATAATTGACCGCATTGATTATTTCAAAAATTTAAAAATAAATGCGATTGAATTAATGCCCGTAATGGAATTCGAAGGTAACGAAAGTTGGGGTTACAACACTTCGTTTCACATGGCATTAGATAAGTTTTATGGATCATCGGCCAAACTTAAAGAACTTATTGATTTATGCCACCAAAATGGAATTGCTGTAATTCTTGATATTGCTTTAAATCATGCTTTCGGAAGAAATCCAATGATAAGAATGTGGATGAACGATCCAGATGGAGATGGATTTGGTTCTCCTACTGCCGAAAATCCGTATTTCAATACAGTAGCAATGCATAGTTATAATGTCGGAGAAGATTTTAATCACCAGCTGCCAAGAACTCAAAATTATGTAAAACGTGTAATTAAACAGTGGATAGAAGAATACAAGATTGACGGTTTCCGTTGGGACCTAACTAAAGGCTTTACACAAAAATGCCCATCAAATGTCGCTGGCGGACAAGAAGCTTGTACCGGCAGTTATCAGCAAGACAGAGTAGATATCTTAAAACAATATGCTGATTACTCTTGGTCATTAGATCCAACTCATTATACAATTTTCGAACATTTAGGCGGAGATAGTGAAGAAAGAGAATGGGCAAATTACAGATTTGCAGAAACTCCTAGCAAAGGTGTAATGATGTGGGGTAATTTAAACAATAATTACAACCAATTATCAATGGGATACAATTCAAGCAATGATATCTCCAGAATGTATAGCCCAAACCATACCGGTTTTTTAGGAAATAGAGTTATGGGGTATGCAGAGAGTCATGATGAAGAACGTCTAATGTATAAAAATTTACAGTTCGGGAATTCTAGCGGATCATACAATGTAAAAACATTAAACACAGCATTATCAAGAATGTCAGCTATTGGTGCAGTTTCCTTATTAATACCCGGTCCAAAAATGATTTGGCATTTTGGTGAACTAGGCTGGGAATCTTCAATATTCACTTGCACTGACGGTATTGTAAATGATAATTCATCAACAATCACTGGTGATTGTAAATTGGCAACCAAACCACAGCCACAATGGGTCAGTAATTGGCTGAGTGATGCTAATCGAAATAAAATCTACAGTGATTGGGCTAGAATGATTGCCTTAAAAACAACCGAACCTGTTTTTTCAGGTACAGCTACAATTCCAGCAACTACAACTTTAACTCCAAATATTAAAATAACCAATAGTTCATTGGCAGGTTCTGCTCTTAAAGATGTTCTTATCATTGCGAACTTAGATGTAACGCCAAAAAATGTGGCAACAGGATTTCAATACACTGGTTCATGGTACAATTTAATGGATAATTCCACATATAACGTCACAGATGTAAATGCCACCATCAGTCTGCAGCCAGGTGAATTCAGAATTTACGGCAATAAATCGTCTGTCTTGGCACTTAGTGATTTTCAAACCATGAATGATATTTTCATTTCACCAAACCCAGCATCAAATTACTTTTCATTAACTACAGATACTGCCAAAATCCAAATATATGCAATAACCGGGCAGTTAATCAAAACATTCATTAAACCTCATACTAAAGAATACCAATATAATATAAGTGAATTGAGTAATGGTTTGTATTTTATTAAAGTTTACAACGAAGACAATAAGGTAAAAGTGATGAAGTTCATCAAACAATAAACATTTTTGAGTTAGTTTAATATGTAATCAGCCATCAAATTAAGTTTTGGTGGCTTTTTTTATAAAAAATATACAAAAATAATAATGGCATGTCCCAAGGGCCGGGCTGTCCATTATATCTTTTCTTTTCCTAAAGAAGGAAAAGAAAAGGATGCCATTTCCATCCCTCATGCAGATACATTTTCACAACAGTATTCCCAATTATTTCAAGGATTTAAACAAAAAAACAGCCCGAATAAAGCTGTTTTTCTCAAAATCCTAACTATTCTTAACCACAATCTGATTAATTAACTTCTGCCACATTATGGTTTTTAATCTTCATATCACCTTTGTAGACTTCGGCGATCGATTTTCTGGATAACACAGCATCATCAGCAACCACAATCTCATGAGTTACTTTCTTTAAATTAGTCTCAACTTCCAAAAAGTAAAATCCAGCAGGAAATTCCTCAAGACTGTAAGTTCTCAGTATCCCTGCTTTTCCGGTTACTGTTTCATTGTATATCACTTCATGCGACTTATCATAAATCGTTATATTGGCTTTCTGGATATCATTTACCGAAAAACTGATTTCTTTTCCTTCTGCTTTTTTCACATTAAGCAGAAAATCATCATTTGATGCATACGTATTGATAGTGGTCAGTGCCACTGCTGCTGCCAGGCTTAATTTTAAAATCGTTTTCATAATACTGTCTTTTAAATTAGTAATTATTTATACTGCTAAAATAATATCATTATTTCTTTCAAAACACAACTGCTTTTTCTGATATAACTGCTATTTTAACTCTTCGAAAACGATATATTATAAATAAAGGCAAAAAAGCACCTGTTTTAGGGCAATATGTAATATGTTTTTTTTTAATAAAACGAACCAACAGAAAACAAAAAACCCTGTTTCGTTATGAAACAGGGTTTTATAAAGAAAGGCAGCGACATACTCTCCCACATAACTGCAGTACCATCTGCGCAGGCGGGCTTAACTACTCTGTTCGGGATGGGAAGAGGTGAGCCC
>NZ_QUNI01000009.1 GCF_003385115.1 Flavobacterium aquicola | reverse complement strand
TGAGAATATCGATAAAGGAATCTTGCATTTATGTATAATTTTAAAATACAAAAATCTATATTTTAATATTTCTCCACAACAAAATGTTTTGATCCGATAAAAAATCCATAGAAACACTATTATACATCAGTAGCCTAGAAGCATCTGCTGAAAATTTGAACCAATATATTAGAGAACATTGGTCAATAGAGAATTCATTGCATTGGACATTAGACGTTACTTTTAATGAAGACCGACAAATAAAAAGAATAGGGAATGCCGCCGAAAATTTTGCTCAAGCTCAAAAAACAAAAGAAAATTCGGATAAATTAAGTATCAAAGCTAAAAGATTAAAAGCTGCTTGGATAATAATTATCTACTTAAAATAATCAATTTTTATGCGTTTGCCCTGGACTCAACAAACAAAGCTTGTATGTTCAGTTTATTTTTGTTAAATTTTTTTATGTTAAGTTTATTTGTGTTAAATTTGTTTTTATTATAAACTTAATATTTCACAAATGAATTTAAAACGCATTATTTATTTATTGCCAATACTTTTAGCAAGTTGCGGTGAATCGTCAATTATTGATGAAACTATTATTCCTACTAAAAAGGAGGCATCTTTATCATCCTTAAAAAGCACATCTATTTCAAACACATTTGATTGGACAGGCATTCCTGTAACATTAACTCCTATAAAGGGACTAACTGGTTCTAAAAAATATCTGAGTACCACTGAAGATGGAACGAAAGTTGATTTATGGAATATTGACGATCTATCCGGAAGACAACAATGGGTATTTAACCCGCTTTCAGATGGATCATATAATATAAATATTTATTCAGGTGTATCTAACTCAAATAGATTTTTAAGTACATCTGAGGATGGTAGAAAGGTTGATTTATGGACGAAAGATGATTTATCAGGTAGACAAAGATGGAACATCATACCACTTAACAACGATGTATTTTCTATTATTGTTAAGGGTGGAGTTAATACTGCGAGAAAATATTTAAGTTGTACTTCAGATGGCTCTTTAGTTGATTTATGGACGAATGATGATTTAACAGGTAGACAAAATTGGAAAATTGAAGCAGCTGGTGAATTTGATTTAGTGGGTATTACGTATTCTCTAGCGCCAGAAGATGTTGTTACAATGGTACCTAGTTTCATAACATCAATCTCAATTACAAACAATACAGCCTTGCAACAAACAATGTCAGCTAATTTTGCAACTAAAGCAACAGAATCTTCAAATTTCTCACAGACAAAAGGTATAAGTATTAAAGTATCATCTTCATTAAAAGTTAAAGTACCATTTATAGATGGAAATATTAATACTGAAGTCACAACATCTGCAAGCTGGCAATATGGAGGTGCATCACAAAATGAGGACTCTCGCTCATATAATTTCCCAATTTCTGTAACACCATATTCGACATATAGTATAACAGCATCTATAGCAATGAAAAAAATATCTGTAAACTATGAAGCAACATTTAAACATAGATCTACTAATACTATTAAAAAATTAAGTGGAAGGTGGGAGGGTATTCAAGCTTCACAAATTGTATATAATATCAATGATATTAAGGCTGGGAAATCAGTAACAATATCAAATTTAAAAAATGGAACTTTTGTAAAATTGTAAATATTATTTTATTATAAATAGGAACCATTAACAATCAACAAAGTAATGAATGGGTTTTGACAAACTCATTCATTACTATTAAAAATTTTACTATTAATACTCTGTAACTATTCAGGTTGCAATACAGCAATAGTTTAAAAAGAATTATACAATCTGATGAAAAATGATTTAACCTGATTATTAATTTTAGGAGCAGAAAGAGTTGCTGTTTTCAGAAATATTGCTCCTGCTGTCCGTTGCAATCTCTTATGCTGAATTCAGCACAAGAGGATTTCCACTTCCATCAGGGCTAAAGATCAGTATACTGCTTTTTTACGAAAATCTAAAAAGTAATTAAAGCAGAACCTTTTGATTCTGTTTGCAAAATTGCTTAAAAAAACAGCAGTGAAACATGATTTTTATCTGCTAAACAATATTTTCACTTTAAATAATTTTTTAGGATTGGTTCCATATAGAAGTACTATTTTGGTAAACAATCCAAATAAATAATCCCAGATACATCATGCACACTACAAATTTCATAAACGACGAAGCCAGAAAACCAAGCAAAGAGCCGGTTGCAACCTTCAAAGCGCGTTGATGGTCTTTAGAATCATGAATGAGTTCGCCCACAAAAGCGCCCACAAACGGTCCAATAATAAATCCCAGCGGAATAGGAGCAAAAATTCCGACAATCAGACCAATATTAGTTCCCCAAATACCGTAGGAGCTGCCACCAAATTTTTTAGTTCCTTTTGCAGGGATAACATAATCCAAAATGGTCAGGATAATCGTAATCAATAAGGAAATCCCCAAAATCCAATAATTGGCAGGAACAGCTTTAGTAAAATACAGCAGTACAATTCCAACCCAGCTTATGCTCGGCCCTGGTAAAACAGGTAAAAAACTCCCAAAGACGCCTACAACAACACAAACAAAACCCAAAATCAAAAGCAGGAAATCCATAAAAATATTTTTAGTAATTTTGGAGCCGAAAATACAGCCCTCATTTCATATACGAATATGGGAAAAATAATTGTATTTTTATAACATATAAGTGCCATTCAAAAAACAAACATTGAAGCAGTATTCCCTTTTTTTAGTTTTTATACTTTTTAATTCCTGTCAGTATTTTGACAAGCAGGTCCCTTCCGAAAAGGAATTGCTGCAAAAGGAATTAAAAGCTATTAATTGGAAAGAAGTAGATGAATATCCCTCAATGGTGGACTGTGATAAAATTGAAGACAAAAAACAGCGCCAGCAATGTTTCTTTGAGGTGCTGACTCAATTAATACAGGAGAAATTGTGCAGCGACACACTGGCAATGCTGTATCCGGAGCTGGATACCATCGAGGTCAAAGTAACCGTTTTTCCAAATGCCACTATGAAGTTCGAACCGCAGTTTCCTAAGGATTCCGTGGCTTATGATAAAATAAAAATCGACAGCATTCTCAAAGTCCGTTTGGTAGATTTTCCAAAAATCAATCCGGCAATCAAGAGGGGAATTCCCGTAAAAACCCAATTTATTCTTCCAGTAATTTTAAAAGTGGAGTAGAATAGATTTAAGAATTTTACTAAATTTTGCCTCAGTTTTGTCATCTCGACGAAGGAGAGATCTCCGCAAGCTGATCGACAATGTTAAAGAACGATTATTTTTTTTGCCACAGATTATAAAGATTCTCATAGATTTTATAAGCATTTTTGAGAAATCTGTGAGAATCTTTATAATCTATGGCCAATTTATCGGTTTGGTATTAGCCACAGATAGTCATATTCTTCAAAGTATCTAATTTTTACAGCTATGCGAATTTGAGAATAAAGTGAGAAAGAAATCTAAAAATCTGCAATCTGAATTCTTAAATCTAAAATCTCCTCCCTTTCCATTCGTATTTTCCAAAAAGGCAATACAAAGCCACAGCTGTACTGAAAAAAGGATACCACAAACTGCTTAAAAGTAAATAACGAATTTTGTGTTTCGTTAAAAAATGTTTGGTTTTTTGAATCAGTACAGTGTCAATTCCAAATTTGATTAAGAAGTAAACCCAAATTAGGAAATAAGGAAGCATTCCCAAAAGAGTCAGCACAAAACAATAAACAAAACCAAAATTCATCAGAAAGACAATCATTCCCAGCCTTTTTCCAAAAAAACTTTGATAAGAAGTCGTTTTGGAAGCCCAGCGAACGCGCTGGTAAAACAGCGATTTCCAATCATCGGCAGGTTTTGTGGTGACAATGGTATTTTCCGATTTTAAATAAGATACTTTTTCGGGGAATTTGGACAAGGCTTTCTGTAGCAGAAAAACATCATCACCGCTGGCAATCGAATTATTGCCTTTGAAACCTTTTAACTCTTGAAAAAATGATTTGGTGTAAGCAAAATTAGCACCATTGCACATAAAACCTTTTTTAATTCCAAAACTTCCTATCGTTGCGCCCTGCAGACTTGCCAAATCCAATTGCTGAAAATGATGCAGAAAAGAATCTTGATAATCGTAAGTAACCGCTCCCGCAATCATAGCAACAGGATTTAATTGAATGAAATTATCCAAGGTCAGCAGCCAATTTTCAGAAACAACACAATCAGCATCGGTGGTGATGACCCAATCGGTTTTTACGATTTCCATAGCGGTTGCAATGGCATCTTTCTTTGGAGAATTTGAAACCCGAATGTTGTCAATTAGAGAAATCTTAAATCCTAAATCGTTAATCTTAAATCTTAAATCTGAAGCATCATCAACCAAAATCACTTCAAACAAATCCGTAGGGTAATTCAGTTTTGAAAAGCTTTCTAATAAAACCGGTAAATTTTCAGCTTCATTTCGAAAGGGAACAATAATACTGAAGCTGGTTTTTGGCGGTAAGCCGATATATTCAAAATCATTTATTTTGGTAAAACCATAAATGAGCCAGCCAATGGTAAGCACATAAACGATTACTATGCCAAATAAAAACAAAATCATACCGCTTTTTTGGTTTTGAAATTCAGTACATAGTAACTTCCAATAAGAACCGGCAGAACTACGTTCAGGAACCACATCAACGTGGAAACAAAGACAACTACCCATTCATTTACGCCCAATATTCCGAAGAAATATACCGCCACGCTTCCTTTTACGGCAAAATCCAAAAACTGAAAAGTTGGCAATGCCGAAGCCAAAAAGTAAACACTTGTAATAACCGACATTAGAATGAAATACGGCAGATCAACATCAAAAGCCAGAAACAAAACATAGTATTGGTGCGAAAAAACCAAATAACGCAAAATAGCCAAAAGCGTATTTTTTTGATGAATCGATTTTGGGATTTCGTTGATTTTATGAATCAGTTTTTCTATCGAATAGCCTTTAATATTTACTTTTTTCGAAAAAAATAAAATTCCAAAAAACAAAAAGCAGATTCCAAAAAGTACAGCAACAGTTTTGGCAGTAATCACATTGTACCGCGAATTAAAATACAGCAGTCCAAAAACTCCAAAAATAACAGTCAGTATCATTTGGATTCCGTTGCAGATCAGGTTTAAGAATACCACTTTTTTGGTTTCTTTTTTGTCAAAATACAATGCTTTTCCGGCATATTCACCTACACCGTTTGGAGTAAAGAGTCCAGCGGTAAGTGCAGCCAAGACTTGTTTGGTTGCCTCACCCAAAGAAATAGGATGAAGATAAGAAACTAAATTTTGCCACTTCAGGATTTCGAACAAACGGTTCAATACACTCAAAAGCAGAATAAACCCAATTCCTGCCGCTGACTGATTTTTATGAAACAGTACCAAGAATTTTTGCCAGTCGAGTTTCTCGTTATTAGCCAATTGACTGTAAATAAAATAAAACGCACCGCCTACAATCAAAAGTTTGACTAGAAGTACAAGGAATTGCTTAGTTTTGTGTGGTATTGAAATCATGCCACAAAGTAAAGGAAAAACTATTATACAAGATAGCGTAAAGTCCAACAGAGATTGATAAAACTAATATCAAATAAATATGAGCAATAACAAAACTTGGCACGAAAGGCACAAAGAAGCATCTGGATTTGGAAGCCGTTTGGCCGATTCAGTAGCGAATGGAATGGGATCTTGGCGGTTCATAATTCTGCAGACCGTTTTTGTAATAATCTGGATGGGATTGAATCTTGTTGGTTATGCATATCATTGGGATGCGTATCCTTTCATATTGCTAAATCTTCTTTTTTCGACTCAGGCAGCTTATGCAGCACCTATTATTATGATGTCGCAAAACAGACAAAGCGAACGAGACAGGGTTCAAGCACAGTCGGATTATCAGACGAATGTGGATGCAAAGCTGGAAATCGAGGCTTTGGCAATTCGATTGGATAAAATTGAAACCGAAAAATTAGATAAAATAATTAAGATGCTGGAAGAAATGGAAAGTAATTCGGCTAAATAAAAACAAACCTTGACAAAAGAACGCATTATATTAGGAATTGACCCCGGAACCACAATTATGGGTTTTGGATTGATAAAAATTGTCAACAAGAAAATGGAATTTCTGCAACTCAACGAACTGCAGCTGTCTAAATACGACAACCATTACCAGAAATTAAAAATTATTTTTGAGCGCACTATCGAACTGATAGAAACCCATCATCCAGACGAAATAGCGATTGAGGCTCCTTTCTTTGGAAAAAACGTTCAATCCATGTTAAAGTTAGGAAGAGCGCAGGGCGTAGCAATGGCAGCGGGACTTTCCAGAGATATTCCGATCACCGAATACGAGCCCAAAAAAATAAAAATGGCCATCACAGGAAACGGAAACGCAACCAAAGAACAAGTTGCCAAAATGCTCCAGCAATTATTAGGGCTGAAAGAATTGCCCAAAAATCTAGATTCCACAGATGGTTTGGCGGCAGCAGTTTGTCACTTTTTCAATTCGGGGAAAATTGTTGCTGGCAAAAGCTATTCTGGGTGGGATGCTTTTGTGAAACAGAATGAGGAGAGAATAAAAAAGTAGTCAGATTATTTTAATAATCTGACTACTCAATAGGATTATTTTATTTCTTCATATTGATAATAAAATGTACCATTAGTAACAGTGTTGTTCGTATCAATTTGATCAAAATAAGTTGAAGAAGTTGTAAAACTGAATGTCCCTTTAATAATCTTTGTTTTAGTATTAATTTCGGTTATAGTAAGAGTTCCTTCTTTAGTATACTCAAAATCATCAGTTGATATATCTGTTAAATCTATTGCATGAGATGTTGGATCGTTGTGATCAGTACTAATACCATAGGTCCCAACTGCAAGTTTTGTTCTTTTTAACCAAATATTAATTTCAGGATTGCCCAATACGCCGCCTTGTCGTCCTTGTAGCATAACAAAATCTTCTAGCGGGTAATAGTCCCACAAGTTTGTTGAAGAATAAAGATTAGTGCCAAAAGGATTATTTGCTTTAAAGGATTGTCCGTTAATTGTAGCAGTCATAGCGAATTCAGGTTTTGCAGCATCATCGGATTTTGTGTCATCGGAATCGTCATCTGAGGAACAAGAGAAAAGAATAAATGGTAAGATAAGAAGTAACTGAGTAATTTTTTTCATGATACAAGTTATAAATTTTGGCAAATCTAAATAAATATTTTTTTATTTAATAAGAATATTACTTTAATTTATCTATTTTTCTATGTCAGGTATTTACATTCACATGCAATTCTTAAGGTAGGGTTTTCACTTTTTCAATTCGGAGAAAATTGTTAGCTTGACAAAAGCTATTCTGACTGGGATGCTTTTGTGAAACAAAATGAAGATAAAATAAGAAAATAGTTATATTTGTAAAAAATAACTTAACCTTGATTTTATAATGAAAAAAATTAAATTTATTGCAGTTGTACTATTTACTGCGATTTTCGCTTCTTGTTCTTCTGGAGATGATACTAATGAAAATACTGAGACTCCAACTGCAACAGGGTCTTTTGACTTTGTTTATAATAACGAAACAAAAAAAGTTAATTCATGGGAAGCTAAAAAAATGGATGATTACCTGCAGGTTAAAGGCTTAACATCCGATGGAATTGTAGTTAATTTTGTGTTTAATGCTTACGGCAATTTGTACGGAGCAACTACTTTTGGCGCTTCGAGTCATGAAACTTCAGAAATTTTTACCTCCAATACTTTTACTTTTACCTTGGAAGAACTGAATACAGCCAACAAAACGGTGAAAGTAAAATTTTCTGGTAAAATGTATATCGATGGATATGATTCCGAATCAGATTTTATCATAGTTAGTGGTTCATTTAATGTGCCTTATACAAATGCAACTCCAGATATTCCAGGATTAGGAACTTTTGCAAAATTTAATGGTAATGATTGGCATGGTATGGCATTTGACAGCTCTACAACATGGTCAACTCAAATTACAACGCTGAACGTTCAGAATGATGGAGAATACAGTTTAGGTATCGTTTTCCCAAAGGGAGATTTAAAAACAGGTACTTTTTCTTTTACAGGCAATGACTTTTCTAATGGGATTTCTCTAGAGAAATTTGATGTCGAAACAGGTGAATATGTAGATTATAATGTTGCTGGAACTATAACTTATACAACTGTAGCGGGTAATTATGTGGAGGGAACTTTTAGTCTGACCGCAACTCATCCTGATGATGATTCACAAATTGTAATTACTGAAGGAAAGTTTAAAGAGATGACTAAATAACACTGTTTTTAGACATAAACAATTCTCTAAAAGAAATTAAAAAGATAATTTTTTAATTTAAATAGAAATTATTCAAGAGCAAGATTTAACTTGCTCTTTTTTTATTATGTCAGGAATCTACATACACATACCATTCTGCAGGCAGGCTTGTCATTACTGCGATTTTCATTTTTCGACTTCAATGAAGAAGAAAGAAGAAATGGTTTTGGCTATTGCCAAAGAAATACAGATGCGTAAAAGTGAGTTTAAAGATGAGGTTGTCGAAACTATATACTTTGGTGGAGGAACACCTTCTGTATTGCAGATTTCAGAAATAAGATTTTTGATTGATGAAGTATATAAGAATTACAAAATTTCTGAAAATCCAGAAATAACGCTCGAAGCAAATCCTGATGATTTATCAACCGAACGAATTTTTGAATTATCAAAAAGCCCTATAAACCGCTTAAGCATCGGAATCCAATCTTTTTATGAAGAAGATTTGAAAATGATGAATCGTGCCCATAATTCGGCGGAAGCCAAAAAATGTCTGGAAGAAGCAACCAAATATTTCGATAATATTTCACTTGATTTGATTTATGGAATTCCAGGAATGAGCAATGATATGTGGAAACAGAATATTGAAACAGCTTTGAGTTTTGGTATTTCGCACATATCAAGTTACGCATTGACGGTCGAACCCAAAACTGCCTTGAACAAACTCATCCAAACTGGAAAAATAGCCAAACCCAACGACGAACAGGCTCAGGAACATTTTGCGATTTTGGTGGAAACATTGGAAAAGAATGATTTTATACATTATGAATTGTCCAATTTTGGAAAAGGAAATTATTTTTCCAAAAACAATTCGGCTTATTGGTTAGGAAAAAAATATATTGGTATTGGGCCGTCTGCCCATAGTTATGACGGCATTTCTCGCAGCTGGAATATTTCGAATAATTCTATTTATTTAAAATCCATTCAGGAAGATAAACTGCCTAATGAAATTGAAATTCTCTCTATGTCTGACCGCTATAATGAATATATTATGACAGGTCTGCGGACGATTTGGGGCGTTTCTTTGGACAGAATTGAAGCTGAGTTTGGAATTGATTACTTAAACTATTTACTAAAACAAGCTCAGAAATATCTAAACGATGATTTGCTTTCGATTGAAAACAATATTTTGAAACCCACTTCTAAAGGAAAATTCTTGACTGATGGAATTGCGTCAGATTTATTTTATTTAAATTAGGAGATTTAACCGCAAAGAGCACAAAGGTTTACGCAAGGGTCGCTATTGTTTATCTAAGTATTTTTCTTATATTTATTTTATAATCAGCTAGAAGTTTAGCTTTGCGTTCTTGGCGTAAACTTTTGCGAACCTTGCGGTAAGAAAATATATATGACTGAAAACGAATTATCTAAAATTGTTTTTGATTGTGCATTAAAGGTGCATCAAACTTTGGGACCAGGGCTTTTAGAAAGTGCTTATGAAGAATGTTTGTTTTATGAATTAAAAAAGACTGGTTTAGAAATTCAAAAACAGAAACCGCTCCCATTAATTTATGAAGAGGTTCGGTTAGATGTAGGCTATCGTTTAGATATAATTGTCGAAAACAAATTAATTTTAGAAATAAAATCTGTTGATGCGTTAAATGATATTCATTTTGCCCAGCTTTTAACGTATTTAAAACTTACCAATTGCAAACTAGGTATGCTTATAAATTTTAATGTTCTATTAATAAAAAACGGAATTAAAAGAGTCGTAAATAATCTTTAAAAGAGTTTCTTTGCGAACTTTGCGTAAACTTTTGTGAACCTTGCGGTTAAAAAAAGCATGAAAACAACAATCCAGCATAACAATCAAGAAATAGAAGTCGATCTGTCAAAACCCATTGATATTTCGATACCATTAACCAATACAGACGATAATCCTATTGCTTGGTATATCGAAAAACCTGTGATTGAACCTGTTGTTTTTGGAGATTGGATAGGTAAGGTTTCCGAAGGAAAATCATCGACGAATTTTAATAATGTTTTTTTTAATCCGCACGGACATGGAACGCATACCGAATGTCTTGGGCATATTACAAGTGAATTTTATAGTATCAACCAATCGCTGAAAAAGTTTTTCTTTTTGGCTGAATTAGTTTCGGTTGTTCCGGAAATGCAGGGAGAAGATGAGGTGATAACAAGGGATCAGATTAAAAAAGCTTGGGGCAATTCATCTGCGGAAGCGATAATCATAAGAACACTTCCGAATTTTAGAATTAAAAAATCATTAAAATATTCAAATACAAATCCGCCCTATCTGGCTGAGAATGCCTCGCAATTCATCCGTGAAAACGGAATCAAACATTTGCTTATTGATTTACCCAGTGTAGATAGAGAAAAAGACGAAGGAAAATTATTGGCTCACAAAGCCTTTTGGAATGTAAAAGATGTCAATAATCTAAACTCCGATGCCAGATTGGACTGCACCATTACCGAAATGATTTTTGTAGATGACCACATAGAAGACGGAAGTTATCTGCTGAATTTACAAATTGCTTCTTTCGAGAATGATGCAAGCCCAAGTAAACCTATTTTGTATGCTATTTTGTAAAAAGATTTTAAAGACTTAAATTAGAATTAAAATTAAGAATTGAAAACAGTAAGATATAGCAATAATCAATATTGGCAGAAAACTGCTCTTTTCTCTGCTGTTTTGTTTTTATGCGTTGCAACTGTTTTTAGTCAAAAAAAAGAAATAGACACTTCAAATATTGTTTTCTATCCTGATAAAATAATGATTAGAGCCAATCTGAATTCCCAGTCGGATGCTCAGTCTTTGGAAGATAAAAATGGGGATAATTTGTATTTGGAAACCAATTATAATTACAAACTTTTTTTTGCCGTCGATTATAAATTTATAGGGTTTTCGTATGGTTTTCAGCCAGCTTACGAAGATGAGGATAAGAAAGGGAAATCTAAATTTTCAGAATATAATTTTAGATTTTTTGCCGGCAGATGGCTTCAGACAATTGAGTACAGCAAAACGAGAGGCTATTATGTTGCAAACACGCAAGATTTTGTTTCTGATTGGGATCCTGAAAAAGAAGCGTATTTGTTATTTCCTAATTTGAAAACGACACGATACGGAATGTCGACTTCGTATATTTTTAATCCAAAATTTTCACTAAAAAGTATCACGTCCTTTACCGAGTGGCAAAAGGAAAGCGCCGGAAGTTTTATTCCGACTTTGATCTATGACTATAAAAAAACATTCTTTGAAACTGATTTTGCACAAGCTAAACAGAATGATTATGATGTAAGTTTGGGAGCAGGTTATTTTTATAACTTTATTATTGGCAGGAAATTTTATATAGCACCTAATTTAACAACAGCATTTGGAGTTAAATTTATTGATTCAAAAATCGATAATTCCGGAAACCGAAGTGAAGAAAATAACAGTTATTTTTTGACCACTTTAAAAGGAGGACTTCGAATGGGGTATAATACTGAAAGGGTTCTTTTTGGATTAAATTTTAATTTTGACTCAAATTTGTATAATCAGACTAAAAACCAAGTTGTTTCAGAGGATAAGGCTTATATTTTGTTGTATTTTGGCTATCGGTTTGATGCCCCAAAATTTATCAGCAAGCCGGTAAACAAAATCAATGATAAATTAAAACTTTAAAAATTAATTTTTTTCAAAATATGTTACGACAGATTTACGTTTCAACAGATAAACAAAAACTGAATGTTCCTTTTATCCAGAATTTTCTAAAGGACATTTATTGGACTGCAGGGCGCACAAGTGATGAAGTGCAGAGAACAATTGATGCTTCCGTTTGTTTTGGAATTTATCTGAATGATGTGCAGATTGGTTTTGGCAGAGTCATTACCGATTATGTGGTTTTTGCTTATATGATGGACGTTTTTATAGCCGAAGAACATAGAGGAAAAGGATATTCTTCTATTTTGATCTCGGCGATGATGGAGGAACCTTCGTTGAAAGCAGTGAAAATATGGAGATTGGCAACGAGAGATGCCCACTTTTTGTATGAGAAATTTGGTTTTAAAGAGTTAGCATTTCCCGAACGAATGATGGAAAAGATTGTGTAAAAAAGCAGCATGTTTCTCTTTAGCCCCGATTGCAGTGGAAATCCTTGAGGGCTGGGGTTCAGCCCGCAAGATTGCAACGGAAAGCGGGAGGAAACTTGTAAATAAAGCGAATGTTCCTGCTTCAAAATAGTATTAAATTTAGTCAATAATGAATCTAGAAACGTATTACGAATATTGCCTTTCCAAAAAAGGAGTTACGGAACATTTTCCGTTTGATGAAGATACTTTGGTGTTTAAAGTAGGAGGGAAAATGTTTGCACTTTCCTCTTTACTGCAGTGGGAAAAAGGAAATCCATCGATGAATCTTAAGTGTGATCCAGAACGCGCACAAGAACTGCGCGCCGAGTATGATGCGATTCAGCCCGGTTTTCATATGAGTAAAGTGCATTGGAATACTATAGCTGTAAACAGTGATGTTCCAAATGCGCTGCTGAAAGAATTAATCGATCATTCCTATGAGTTGGTTTTTAAAAGTTTAACCAAGAAAATTCAAACTGAAATTATTGACCTAGAGTAAAATATTTTACCGAATAGGCGAAGCAATTAGAAAAATAGACATTACTTTTGTTCAAAAATATCAGACACTTTCAAATAAAATACTATGATTGATAATCTTAAAAAGTTCCTTAACGAAGAACAAGATCCAAAAGCCATCGAAAAAATCACTTCAAAACTGAATGATTTATTGATGAAAAATGAAGAAGTAGGGTATATTGCTGTTCAGAAAAAACCAGCTATCACCGTTTTTCCAGATAGTATTGTGGTAACCAATAAAAGAATTATTATCTGCCAGCCTAAGAATATGGGGCTTTCAATGAATTTCACCGATTTTACTTGGGACGAAATTGAAGGTACATTTATGAAAGAAAATATTTTAGGTTCTGAATTTTCGTTTTCGACCAAAACACAGATCCAGGTTTCTATAGATTATATTCCAAAAATTCAGGCTAGAAAAATTGCTACGTTTGCCAAAGAACAATTGGATATATTGAAAAACGGCGCAGTTGCTGCAGCTTCTGCATCAGTCATTAATGAAGAAAATATTCCTGCAGCAATTGAAGAATCAGAATTGATTGAAGAAGTAGAAGCGGAAGAAGTAACTGATTTTGCCGAAATTATGCCTGTAGTTTCTAATTATGCTGAGCCGATTGTAGAAAATACAGCTGCTTCGGCCGAGAAAAAAACGAGTGAATTGACGCAGGACGAACTTTTTGCAAAGCTTCAAAACTATAAAAAACTCCTTGACAACGGTTTGATTATGCAGGGTGAATATGACGCTTTCAAGAAAGAGATTTTGAGTTTGATGTAATCGGCATCCAGCTTTTAAAAAAAACAAAAACCCTGATAAATCAAAATTTATCAGGGTTTTTGTTTTTAAGTTTTGTTTGTTCTAAAAAGACTTAGTAAGCACCTAAATAGAAACTTCCGGAAGCACCTTTTAATTTAGCACCTTTTTTGATTGCTTTGGTTTTCCAGTTTACAATGTAAATATTACCATCTTTACTTTGCGGTGTTAATGGAAGGTATACATTGTCTCCAACAATACCAATGTTTTGGAATTGACCCAATGTTGTTGATAAAGCTGCATCTGTTTCAACATCTGTAGTTAATTTTTCGGCGGTTTTATCATTTAGATTTATTAATGCAACGTATCCGCCATTAGTACCAGTAATTGTGTAAAGAACAACACCCACTCCGTCTTTAATATATCTCCAGGCTTTAATGCTAGCGCCGGTTACATTCAAAGCAGTATTCAGATTAAAATGATAATTTGGATCATAACTGTTATTTGTTTTGCTGATACGGATAATGTCTGGACCAGAAGTTGCTGTAGCTTGGTAAATATTACCATCTGTACCAACATATTGTGTCATTGTACGGTATCCGTGATTGTTTGTTTTTGTTAAAGTAGAAGTAATAACTCTAGGATTTCTTAGAGAAGGAAAATCTACAACTAATGTTTTTGTACCATCAATTTTTGCAGCGTCATTAGGCCATGAAGGTATGCCAGTGTCAGCATTTATTGTAGGTGTTTTTGAAGGGTCTACTTTACTTACGTTACAGCCAATAAATAATCGGTCTTTAGTGGCATTTAATACAGGAACATCAACTCTTCCTACACTATATCCGGCTGCTCTTTCTTCATCTGTCCAAGGGAAATTAAATGCTACAGTGTTAGTAATTGCTGTATTATTCAAATCTATCGTTGCAATTTTTATTTCGCTGTCTCTGTTTTTATAAACAAAGTTTGGAGCAGTTCCTTCATATGAAGCTACTGCGTTTGCAAAAACTCCTACTCCGATGCCTTCTGCAGCTTTTACCCAGCGAGGTGATGTTCCTAAAATTGTAGCTGTATTTAATTCAAAACCATCTTCCTCATATTTTCCTTCACCAGAAACTTTGTACTTGTTGAAAACACCGCCTTCAGTTCCTGTATATTGGATGTTATATAGAAATTTACCATCTTCAGAAGCTTGTACGCGGGCTGTACGGCTTGATTTTAAAGCGAAACCTACTGTATATTTACCGCCGTCCATTTTAAAAAGATCCACTTCATAATTTGGGTTAGCAGCATTCTCTAATGTAATAGCATAGGCACGGGTGCCTCCATTTCCAGCTGTTCCTTCAGCGTCAGGAAAAGATCCAGTTAAAGAAACCCAGCGTGTACTTTCGGCTACGGGAGGATTTGTTACTGAATCATTTTTATCATCATCGCTGCAGCTTCCTAATGTTAGAGCTGTGACTGCACTAAATAATACTATTTTAAATAGATTTTTTTTCATGATATTAGTTTAAAATTGGGTTGTTATTAAAATTTACTAAATGTGTAATTCAATTTGAAGAAGATTCCTCTGCCTGGTTTTTGTATCGCAAAATTGTCATATATATCTGCGTTCAGCAGATTTTTCACATCCAAACTTGCTACTAGTTTTCCAGAAGGGAAACGATAACTTGCGCCTAGGTCGTGGGTGAATTGAGTTGGGGTTAAAGACCAGTCCGGCTGTCCCCACACTATATAATATTCGCCTACATAGCCAATGGAGTAGTAAGTATTAAGGATTGATTTTTTCTGGAAAACGTTGTTGAATCTGTACTGAAAATTGGCATTGGCAGTAAAAAAAGGTTCGTTAACTACCTGCTGTCCATAATAGGCATGCGGTTTGCCATTTTCGTCAAACTCTTGCTTAAATACATTGTTGAATTTGGAAAAATTCAAAGAAGTATTCAATCTGTTATTGTAGATATAGATAATCTCTGCTTCGAAACCACGGGCTTGTGTTCTTCCTAGATTCACATATCGGGTTGTTTGTATGTCAGCTTCCTCTTCATTTTCAATTTCTGAGTCTGCTACAGCCTGCTGTGTGATTTTATTGTAACCATTTCGCCAAAAGGCATTAGCATACAGCGATACTTTATGTTTGCCAAAATCAGACGGATTCCAGCGTAAACCCAAATTATAGTTGATGAATTTTTCCGGCTCTAACTGAAGGTTTTCTAAAATATTAATTTCAGATGCTCCATATAATTGGGTGTCAGTAGGCATTATGTATGAGTTTTCCATAGATCCAATAATGAATAGTGCTGGAATTACATTGTAAGAGGCAGTAGCTCCATAGCCAAAATTATTGTCAGATGTTATACTTTCATTTTTTACAAGTGAGTTTACACCGTCAGTAGTGACGATTTCGGATTTTATCTGTTTTGTCTGATTTGTGGTGTATTTTCCTAAAATATTAGTTGTCAGTTTTCTATTGAAAGTTTCAGCCTCATAATTCATCGAAATGATATTCTTGGTTATAGTGCTTTTGGTCGCCAAGTCACTGGAATTCGGATTAAATAAATCTTCGTCTTTTCTGTCAGTTGATTCATATTTATGATTTAATGAAATACGATGCCCGTTAGTAATCATGTAGCCTAAATTCGTGCGGGCATTTGTGATTTTTCTGTCGGTACTTGTCATCACTTTTCTTCCCTGCTGTCCGCCTTGAAGCGTTTTTAAAGGGATATGAATTGTTTTAGTTAAGGTGTCAGGGATTGTTGTATTATCTCTATATATGATATTGCCATTAGTATCTCTTCTGAATTTTGGATTTCCATTTTCATCATAATCAATTACTGAAATTGGCGTAGTTCTAATTTTTCCATCCCAGTTGTAAGCATAGCCAACAGTATCCTGCAAATAGGTATTACGATCGCTTCGCACCGCGTTAATGTTTAATGCCAAATCTTTTACGAGAAAATTTCTTTTGTTATAATTGAGAAGCATTGCATGCGCCTTTGTTTCATTAAATCGGCCTACATAAGGAATAGCCATCGTTGTACCATGCGGAATCTCTGTATAGTTGCTTGACCCGTTGTAGCCTATGAAAAACTGATCGGCCCATTTGGTATCGGTAAAACCAGCTTCGAAACGTCCTCCTAAAGATTTATAATCATTGTTAAATCGCTTGGCACGATAATGTCTAATTATTTGTGACCACTCATTCACATAGGTTGTAGATCTTCCCCAAGTCTCAAAACTGTTGTCCGTATAGGTGTAAAATCCTGAACCTCTAAACGAAAGCCCTGTTTTTTTCTCACGAAATGTCACACCGGCATCTGATTGAAAAGTATTGAATGAACCGTAAGAGACTGCCGCGTTAGCACTATTTTTGGACACATCTTTCTTTAGTACTACGTTAATTGCGCCGCCTACATAATCACCTGTTAAATGTGCGGGCAGGACGCCTTTATAAACCTCGATGCGCTCAATCATAGAAGGCGGTATGTTATTTAGATTAAAAGACTGACCGTATGTGGAAGCTTCTAATCCATCAATAAAAATTCCAACAGTGCTTCCTGACATCCCATTCAGGTTATATTCTACATTAGAACCAATTCCTCCATTTTGTCTCACACGTACACCAACTGATCTGTCTAGAAGTTCGTTAGTCGTTAGGTTTCTTAGTGACGCTTCCTTAGTTTCTATAATTGCTACCGCAAAACCGCTGGTTTCAATTTTTTGTTTTTTTGATTTTCCTTTAATTTCTACATTTTTTAATGCTTGGGCAAGACTGTCTTTTTCAACTTTCTTTTCAGCGGCCGTATTTTTTTTAGTAATTTCTTTTTTTTGTGAAAATGATATAAGAGCCAGTAACAGGAATAGAATGGAAAAAATATATTTTGTGCGCATTGCTGATTTTATTGATTTTTTTAACAGAAATTTATTTTTACTTAGACTTATTATAAATAAATTTGACGCAAAAATACTATCAGCATTCAGAAAATGGATAGGGAAAAACGGATTATTACTTTGTAAAAACGGATTATTATTTTGAAATTCAAATCGAAAATTGTAGCACACGAAGAACCAATTATTGCAATTGAAACTACTGACTTTTATAACCAGAAAAGCGCTTTCCAAGAAGAGAAAATAAATATCAGAAATGGGAAAAAAGAAGAAATTACATGTCTTAATTTAATTTCTGACGGTATGATGATTTTAGATATTCAGATGGTATTTTCAGCTCCACAAACAATAGAATGTGAAATTACAGGCGAATCTATAGTGATGGATTTTATTTGCTGTAACAATGTAGAAGCCAATATTGATCAGGTAGAAAGCGAAAAATATACAAGAGAGAACACCCACAACATTCTCTATACATCTGGTTTTAATGCTAGGTTTGAAATTCCTGCTTTGGAAGAAATCAATTATCTGACTATAATTTTATCTCTTGATTACTATTATAAATTAATTAACGAAGACTGGGATCTCCACAAAAAATTCTCTAAAAATATTATTGAAAAAAAATCAGGTTATCTGACTCCAAAATATATTCCTTTCAATTCCGGAATACAATGGATTATTCATGAAATTAAGAATTGTAAATATAAAGGAGCTATCAAAAAAATGTATCTCGAAGCCAAAATTAAAGAGCTGTTGATTTTGCAATTGGACTCATTAATCGAAAAACCTCAGGATACTAAAGTGAAGATGGATCAGGAAGATTATAATAAAATCCTTGAGGTCAAATCTATTTTAGATGCTAATTTCACCAATGCACCAACACTTCCTGAACTTTCCAGACTAGTGTCGCTTAACGAATTTAAATTAAAAAAAGGGTTCAAAGCGTGTTTTGAAACTACGATAAAAGGCTATGTTACTAAATTAAGAATGGAACATGCCAAGGAACTATTCAAAAACAAGGATTCGAATGTAGCAGAAGTAGCTGATAAATGTGGTTATAAGGATGTATCACATTTCTCCAGTGCATTCAAATTATTTTTTGGTTTTACACCAATAAGTTTTCGAAAACTAAATGTATTTACCAATTTTTCTTTCTTATTTTGGAATACTCAAGAAATGATTGCGCTGGAAGCAATAGAACTTTTTATGATTTAATAATTTTAAATTAATTCAAAAGCCTTCAAAAAAATTTTCAGCAAATGAAATGTTTTATTTGTATTTCGAGAAAATTATTGGATTGATGTACAAGTTAATATTTAGTTATAAAATATTGAAAAAGTACTGAACTATTCTGTTAGTTTTTTGATGTTATCATAAAGCTTTATTAACTTCTGTTTTTCTTGTTGTCCTAATTTTATAGAAAATTAAGACACCATATGGAAGCACCTAAAAACAGTAGAAGACAGTTCATTCGAAACACATTATTAGTAACTGGAGCAGTAATTTTAGCTCCAAATTTTATTAGCTGTAATGATGATGATAACAAGGATGATGATAAAATTAACGCTAGTGATTATACCAAAATAAATTTTGATCAGGGAGTCGCCAGTTTTGATCCTACCAAGTCGAAGGTAATCATTTGGACAAGGTACAATAGTCCTGGTAAGCTAATTCTTTGGGAGGTTTCTAAAGATATTGAGTTTAGTAAAATACTTAGAAAAGGAACTATTACCACTGAAATTTCAAGAGACAATACAATTGCTATTGAGCTGACAGAACTTGAGGAAAATCAAAAATTATATTACCGTTTCAGTAATAAAGAGGATAAAGCTATTTCGGTTATTGGAGAGACAATTAC
This sequence comes from Flavobacterium aquicola, assembly GCF_003385115.1. Lineage (GTDB taxonomy): Bacteria > Bacteroidota > Bacteroidia > Flavobacteriales > Flavobacteriaceae > Flavobacterium > Flavobacterium aquicola. The sequence goes on along the minus strand of NZ_QUNI01000009.1, from coordinate 168,570 downwards.
TTTTCCAGAGAATGCCTCTAGCGTAAAGTTAGCGGTTTGTTCTTGTTCTAATTATCAGGCAGGTCTTTTTAATGTTTACAATGCGATGGCAAAATCTGATGCTGATGTTATTGTACATTTAGGAGATTATTTTTATGAATATGAAGCCGGTGGATATGGGTCAAATGCTCAAAATGCAGCTTTAAATCGTTTACACAAGCCGGCCCAAGAAATCCTTTCATTAGACGATTACAGAACTCGTTACAAACAATATAGATCCGATGCAGATTTGCAGTTAGCCCATCAAAAAAAACCATTTATATGTGTTTGGGATGATCATGAAGTTGCAAATGATGCTTATAAAGAAGGAGCAGAGAATCATCAGGCAAACGAAGGAAGTTATGAAGCCAGAAAAACATATGCCTTACAAGCTTACAGCGAATTTTTACCATTTTCAAGATTAGAAGCGAATAATCAAAGTCTTATTTACAGAAATTTTAATTTAGGGAATTTGGTAAATCTTACTATGCTGGATACTAGGATTATTGGCAGAGATAAACAGTTAAATATTAATGAGTATATGACTGCTTCTGGTTTTGATGCTGTTAAATATCAAGCAGATATTACAAATCCATCAAGATCTTTGTTAGGGACTACACAGCGTAATTGGTTATCTCAGATAGTAAATTCGAATACAGCTAAATGGCAGGTATTAGGACAGCAGGTATTAATGGCAAAGATGTATGTTCCGGCTGAAATGTTAACTGCTTTTGGATCACCAGATTTCACTTCGATTTTAACAGAGCTGGTTACAATAAAAGTAAGACTGCAAAAAAATGATCCAACTCTAACTCCACAAGATATTGCTAGAGTTACTACTGTATTGCCTTATAATTTAGACGCTTGGGACGGCTATCCTGTAGATCGTGAAGTGATGTATAATGCTTTTGGCAATAAAAAAATCGTTACACTTGCAGGTGATACTCACAATGCTTGGAGCAGTAAATTGACAAAACAAGACAAAACGGAAATTGGTATAGAGTTGGCAACCCCTGGAATCAGTTCCCCAGGTTTCGAAGTATATTTAGGAAATCCGAGTCCCCAGACGCTTACCGCTTTTGAAGGCGCTTTAACAACTTTGATTGATGATTTAGATTATTTTGATGCTTCCCGCAGAGGTTTTATTTTGACAACTTTCACCAGTGGTAATGTAAAAGCAGAATGGGTATTTGTAAACACTATTTTATCTTCATCATATACAACATCGATTGGGCATACTGTCGTTTATTCTTAATGATATAGTTTTTTATAGTAAGAATTTCAGCTTTAGTTATACTTTTAAAGCGTCAGATTTTGTCTTTTAAAATCCATTCGATTACAGTTCGAGTAATGTCAATTTCAATAACAAAAGCCAATTTCAATCAATAATGATTCATGAAATTGGCTTTTGTTTTTTTTCAAATTGCCATTGAAATTGCCATTGATTTTTGATTACATCGTCTGCTTCTGTCTTTCCAAAAATCCATTCGATTGCAGTTCCAGTAATTCTTCAGCATTTTTTCGCTGCAGGTCGTATAGTCTTTTATCATCAGCAATATCAGCATACACCTTGTAGTGCATCGAAGCATTGGTTTTAATCAATAGTTCACGCTGGTGTTTATTTTGATCCAAAGTAGCTTTGAGCGCTGTTTCCAGATCTTCCAGTTTAAAATCGTATTCTCCTTTTGGAGATAATAATTTGGCAATGATTGGCGAAGTTTCTATTGCCAAAAACAACAGCATTATAAAGAATGAAGGTAGCCAAGGCAGTTTATTCAAAGCATTGATCCGAGCCATCAAACCGTCAAATCCGTCGATGATTGGCTGTGTTTCGGTTACTTTTTTATCTAAATCAGTCTGCAGTGTTTTAGTTCCTTTTTCTAAAATAGCAATCTTGGCTAAATTGTTTTTTCTGATGGTATCCAATTCTTTTTTGGATAAATCATGCTTGGCAATTTTTTCTTTAAAAACGGGACCTTTACCTAGTTTTTTCGTTCCTGCGGTTCCTTCGGCTTCCTGAATATAAGTTTGATAAAGCGTGTTTACTTCTTTTTCTTTATTGGAGATTTCGGCTTTCAGGTTCTTTATGTCAGCTTTGTTCTTATCTAAATCGGATTTGAAATAATTGGCAACTTCTTTTTTATTATTCAGCGCCATTGCGTTTTTCTCTTTCAATAAAACGGTATTGATTTCCTTTTCGAAAATTTTAATTTCCAATGGTTTTGAAATTACGATTGCAATAATAATTGCCAAAATTATTCGCGGAGTCGCCTGCAGAAATTCACTGGAAAAACTGTTTCTTTTCCTAATGGTAGAAACGATAAAACGATCCAGATTAAAAATAAGTAAACTCCAGACTAATCCAAAAAGTAAAGCGGGGTAAACGGAATCAAAAACAGTAAAAAGTGCATAAGCACTGGCGATAAAAGCCATAACAGCTGTAAAAAAAACGGTGGCGCCAATACCTGCATATTTGGTTTGTTCGCCTTCGGAGCAGCCGTCTAGCAGCGGTTTGTCTGCGCCTGAGCACAGGATGAAAAATTGTTTTAACATGATTGAGTGATTTTGATTGATTGATACTGCAAATTTAACGCCAAATTTTTGATTATCACACAAATAGTCACCCTGTTTTTGTCGATGTATATTATCAATCTCTCTATTAGTGTTATTTTAACATTAATAACCCACAATTTTATATGGGAAATCATAACGGTATGTTAATTTTTTTTGGCGTGTTTAGTAATGTTTGGGTTCTAGTTTTGCAACCAAATCAAACAAAAAAACAATGAAAAAATTTTATTTAGCAGTAACACTCTTTTTATTGACCTTATCGGGTTATGCTCAAAAAGCTATACTTTCAGGAAAAGTATTAGATGCTGATGACAAGCTTTCCCTTCCGGGAGCAATGATCCAGATTGTGGGTGAAAACAAATACACTACATCAGATTACACCGGTCAGTATGAATTTCTTAATATCAATCCGGGTACTTATCAGGTTACAATTAAGTATATTGGATATTCATCAATAACCCAAACAATTACTGTAGAACAGGGGAAAAGCAATGTGCTTAATTTTATTCTTAAAGTATCGGGAACTGAGCTGAATGAAGTGGTTGTTGGAGACAATTTAAAAGGTCAGGCCAAAGCGCTGAATCAGCAAAAAAACAATAAAAATATTGGAAACGTAATTTCGTCTGACCAAGTGGGGCGTTTTCCAGATGCTAATGTGGGAGATGCTTTAAAACGTGTTCCGGGTATCACGATGCAGAATGATCAGGGTGAGGCCAGAAATATTATCATCAGAGGTTTGGCTCCGTCATTAAACTCGGTTACTTTGAACGGTGACAGAATCCCATCTGCCGAAGGCGATAACAGAAATGTACAAATGGATTTAATTCCGTCTGATATGATTTCTACGATACAAGTTAGTAAAACATTAACTCCAGATATGGATGCCGATGCGATTGGGGGTTCTGTAAATTTAGTTACACGTTCCTCTCCAAATGGCGAAAGAATCTCGGCAACTCTTGCTGGCGGTTATTTACCAATCCGTAACAAGGCTAGTTTTACTGCAGGATTAGTATATGGAAACCGTTTTTTTGACAATAAATTTGGAGCGGTTTTCAGCGGATCGTACAACAATGTAGATTATGGTTCTGATAATATCGAAAACGAATGGGTAAAGGATGATTTTGGAAACGAATTTTTACAGGCTTCTGAAATCAGAAAGTATGATGTACAGCGTATCCGCAGAAGTGCTTCGTTTGCTTTCGATTATAAATTTAATGAAAACAATACCATTTTTGCCAATGCGATTTACAACTGGAGAGACGATAGAGAGAACCGTTTTAGAACAACTTACGATGATATTGAAGCCGTTTATGATGCCGCTGATGAATCAAAGATTGTTCGTTTTGAAGGACGTGTAAAACGTCAGACAAAAGGCGGTATTGATAATGACAGAAACAAAAGCAGAAGATTAGAAGATCAGCGCGTGCAGAACTATGCACTTCGCGGAGAGCATTTAATTGGTTCAAAAGTAGATTTGGACTGGTCTGCCAATTATTCGAATGCAAGAGAATACCGCCCAGAAGAGCGTTATATAGAATACCGTCAAAAAGGTCTGGATATAACTCAGGATTTATCAGACACCAAATTTCCTTTGATTACGACAGAAGGAGAGTCTTTGGATAAATTTAAATTTGATTCGGTTACCGAGAATACAGATGATACAAGCGAAAGTGAATTTGGAGCAAAAGTAAATGTTCGTTTTCCTTTCACCATTATTCCATCAGAAAAAGGAAGAATCAGAACAGGACTTAGACTTCGTTTGAAAGAAAAAAAGAGAGACAATATTTTTTATGCCTATGAGCCTACAGGTGATGGGATGGAGTTGTTGTCCCAAGTTCCAACAAGTTATTTTGACGGGAAAGATTTTAATCCAGGAAGCCAATATGTTCCAGGAACTTTTGCTTCGGCAAATTATTTAGGAGGTTTAGATTTAAATAATGCTTCATTGTTTGACAAAGAAACGGATCCGGCTGAATATTTGACAACAAATTATAATGCCAAAGAAAGTATCTACGCGGCTTACATTAGATGGGATCAGGATTTTAATGATAAATTATCTATGGTTGTAGGTTTCCGTGTCGAAAATACTCATATCGATTATACAGGAAACCGTGTTCTGGATGAAGAAGAATTAGAAACTACGGTAAACAACACCAATAATTATACAAATGTATTGCCAAGCGTTACTTTGCAGTACAATGCTACAAAAGATTTGATTTTGAGAGCTGCGGCAACTACAGCTTTGGCAAGACCAAATTATTATGCATTGGCTCCGTATGTGAATAATATTGCAGCCGACAAAGAAATTACTGCTGGTAATCCAAATTTGGATGTTACTTATGCTTACAATTATGATTTCATGGCTGAGAATTATTTCAAATCTGTTGGATTAATTTCGGGTGGTGTTTTCTATAAAAAACTACACGATTTTATTTATAATTATAGTGATAATCAATATACAGCTGAAAAGTTTGCAGTTGACTTTCCTGGTCAGATAAATCCAATTCCAGCTGGTGAAAAATGGTCATTTGTACAGCCAAAAAATGGTGAAACTGTTGATGTGTATGGTTTTGAATTTGCATTTCAGCGTCAGTTAGATTTCTTTGAAAGTAAATTTTTAAAAGGTTTCGGAATTTATTTAAACTATACATATACTAAATCAGAAGCAAAAGGAATTGCTGATGAAGATGGAAACGAAAGAAAAGATATCAGTCTTCCTGGAACTGCTCCGCACATGTTTAATGGTTCATTGTCTTGGGAAAATAATCGTTTTTCTGCCAGAATTTCGACAAATTTCACATCAGATTATTTAGACGAATTAGGTTCTGAGGCTTACAATGACAGTTATTACGACAAACAGTTATTTTTAGATGCAAATGCTTCATATAAAATAACTTCGAAACTTAGAATTTTTGCAGAAGCGAACAATATAACTAATCAGCCATTGCGTTACTATCAGGGAGTTGAAGCACATACTAAACAAGCTGAATACTATCAGGCGAGATACAATTTAGGGTTGAAATTCGATTTGTAATAATCAATTTATATAATTGAAAAGGAAACAGGATGTAATGTCCTGTTCTCCTTTTTACAGTAATAACATAATGAAACATATAATTTACGTTTTTTTATCGGTTTTTCTCTTTCAGACAGCGTTTGCTCAACAGGCTGAAAAAAGAGAATTGTCCGGTTATACAGAAGGATATATCCCGCAGTTGCAAAAAATTGACAATAGCCTGAATTTTTTATTAATGGGTGATTTTGGCCGTTATGGCCAGTTTTATCAAAAAGAAGTGGCTGTGCAAATGGGAAAAGCAGCAGCTACAATGGGTTCTGAATTTGTAATCAGTGTGGGAGATAATTTTTATCCAAACGGTGTGCAGAGCACTACAGATTATTCGTGGACTGCTTCTTTTGAAAATGTTTATACCGATTTTAGTCTGCAGAATGATTGGTTTGTAGCTTTGGGAAATCATGATTACAGAGGGAATGTTCAGGCACAGATTGATTATTCTAAAATAAGCCGTCGCTGGCACATGCCTTCGACTTATTTTAAGAAGGAGTTTGATCTAGAAGACGGCAATAAAGTTCTAGTTTTGTTTATGGATACTTCGCCGTTTATTGATAAATATTACGATGCAGATTCAGGCATGAGCAAGGCTATCAAAGCGCAGGACACAACAGCTCAAAAAAAGTGGCTGTTAAAAGAATTAGCCACAACAGATAAAAAAGTTACTTGGAAAATAGTAGTAGGCCACCATCCTCTGTACAGCGGAGGAAAGCGAAAAACGAGTTCTGAAACGACAAGTTTCGAAAAAAAGTTTGCCGCTATTTTTGATAATCAAAAGGTAGATGCTTACTTCTGCGGTCACGAACACGATCTGCAGATTATAAAGCCCAAAGGACGTTATACTACTCAGTTTCTGTCTGGTGCAGCTTGTACAGTTCGTCCTGGCGGGGAAAGAGAAGGAACTTTATTTTTTGCAGAAAAACCAGGATTTATGACCTTTTCCATAACAAATTCAAAATTGCTTGCACAAGTGGTTGATGGAGATGGAAAAGTTTTATTTACAACTCAAATAGAAAAAAACAAAAATGAAAAGCATAAATAAAATAGCAGCAGCGCTTGGGATAATTTCATTAATTTCCTGCAGCGATAAATTGGCACCAGTTCGCAAAGATGCTGTAAAGCCAACAATCGTTACCCAAAAATTACCGCACGACACTGATGATCCTTCAATTTGGATTCATCCGACAGATCCTTCGAAAAGTATTATTATTGGAACAGATAAAGACACAGACGGCGGTTTGTACGCTTTTGATCTGAATGGAAAAATTATTAAAAAGTCAATTCCATTAAAACGTCCGAATAATGTTGACATCGCTTATGGTCTGTTAATTGATGGTGTAAAAGTTGATGTTGCCGTAACGACAGAGCGCGAAAGCAATACAATAAGAATTTTTAGTTTGCCAGATTTAAATCCGATTGATAATGGCGGCATTCCAGTTTTTGAAGGTGAAGTATTGCGCGACCCGATGGGGATTGCATTGTACACACGCCCAAGCGACAAGAAGATTTTTGCAATTGTCGGGAGAAAATCCGGTCCTTCAGGGAGTTATTTATGGCAGTATGAACTTTCGGGTTCAGGGAAAATGGCAACTGCGACCGTTGTTAGAAAATTTGGGGAATACAGCGGTAAAAAAGAAATTGAAGCCATTGCGGTTGACAATGAATTGGGAACGGTTTTGTATTGTGACGAGCAATTCGGAATCAGGAAATACAATGCCGATCCTGCATTAAATGACAATAAAGAGTTGGTTCTTTTTGGTCGCAACCATTTTAAAGCAGATAACGAAGGAATTGCAATTTATAAAACAACTCCAACAACAGGTTATATTTTGGTTTCCAATCAGCAGGCTAATACTTTTATGGTTTATCCGAGAGAAGGAGCAGACGGGAATTCAAATAATTACCCTTTACTAGCGGAGATTCCAACTTCGACAATAGAATGTGACGGGGCAGATGTAACGAGTAGTAATCTGGGAGGTGAATTCAAAAACGGTCTTTTTGTTGCAATGAGCAATGGTATGACTTTTCATTATTATGCTTGGGATTTAATACAGCAGCGCATAGATCAAGCCAAGAAAAAATAATTTCTGTCATGTTGAGCGGAGTTCAATTTATCCTATGACTCTCACCATTCTTTTCTGAAATCTCGGAATTTCTCAAGATGATATCAAAAAAAAGCTGTTCAGTGCGAACAGCTTTTTTAGTTTGAATTAGTAATCTTCCTTATTTTATTATTGGTGCACCTGCTAATATTTCAGCATTGGCAAATTCTCTAAATTTTGCAAAATTAGCCTCAAATTTATGAGCTAATTCAACAGCTTTTGTATCGTATAGTTCAGGATTTTTCCAAGTATTTCTTGGATTCAGGATTTCGCTTGAAACATTAGGGCAGGACTGCGGAACCGCAATTCCAAATACTTCATGGTTTACAAATTCCACTGAATCTAATTCTCCTTTCAAAGCGGCCGTAATCATGGCTCGGGTATATTTCAGTTTCATTCGGCTTCCGGTTCCATAAGGACCGCCAGTCCAGCCTGTGTTGATCAGCCATACTTTTACGTTTGCTTCTTTCATTTTTTGGCTTAGCATTTCGGCATATTTTGTTGGATGCAGAGGCATAAACGGTGCACCAAAACAGGCAGAGAAATTAGGCTGAGGTTCTGTTACTCCCGCTTCGGTTCCTGCTACTTTTGCAGTGTATCCTGATATAAAATGATAAGCCGCCTGCCCAGCTGTCAGTTTTGAAATTGGAGGCAGAATACCGAAAGAATCAGCAGTTAGGAAAAAGATGTTTTTTGGATTCTGACCAATAGAACCTGGCTGAATATTTTCGATATGTTCAATAGGGTAACTTACTCTAGTGTTTTGTGTAATCGAAATATCCTCAAAATCAACTTCATTAGTACCTGATTTGAAAACTACATTTTCTAGAATAGCTCCTTTTTTGATAGCTTTAAAAATGTCTGGCTCATTTTCCTCGGTAAGATTAATTACTTTGGCATAACAGCCGCCTTCAAAATTGAAAACAGTATTTTCATTTGTCCATCCGTGTTCATCATCACCAATTAGTTTTCTGTCCGGATCGGCAGATAAAGTTGTTTTTCCGGTTCCGGACAATCCAAAGAATATTGCGGTATCTCCATCTTCGCCAACGTTTGCACTGCAGTGCATTGGCAAAGTATTTTTGAAAACAGGCAGGATAAAATTTAATGCTGAAAAGATTCCTTTTTTCATTTCGCCGGTATAGCCAGTTCCACCGATAAGAGCAATCTTTTTGGTGAAATCTAATATGGCAAAATTGCTTTGTCGTGTTCCGTCGACAGCAGGATCGGCAAGAAATCCAGGAGCGCAGATAACTGTCCATTCTGGAGTGAAGTTTTCCAATTCTTCATTAGTAAGCCTCAAAAACATATTGTGACAGAATGAATTAGCCCAAGCTGTTTCGGTTACTACACGTACATTTAGTTTGTAATTGGTATCAGCACAAACATAAGAATCTCTAACGTAGATTTCTTTGTTGGATAAATAAGCAGTTACTTTTTTGTAAAGCGCATCAAAAGCAGTTGGTTCAAACGGAATATTTATGTTTCCCCACCATACTTTATCCTCTGTAATGCTGTCTTTAACGATGAAACGATCTTGTGGAGAACGCCCAGTAAACTCCCCAGTATTAATTGCTAATGCTCCCGTATTGTTTTCGAGTCCCTGTCCTGATTTGATCGTAATATCATGTAACTCATTCGGGCTTAGCTGATACTGAACTGCAGCATTTTCAATTCCTAGTTCTTTTAACGAAATCGATTTCGTAAACAAAGCGTAGTTGTCCATAAAAATAAATTTTTGTGAGTGTTGTTATTTCACTGCAAAAGTATAATTTATTTTTATAACTGCATTATAAATTATTTTTCTTTTTTTAAAGGCTTAATTAAGTCAAATAACAAAACGAACCATGCTGAAATAAGAAATACCCCACCGATAGGAGTTATGAAACCAATTGCTTTAAAGTCTATGGGAGTCAAAGAATTGGTAGCCAAAAGATAAATGGAACCTGAAAAAAACAGCACTCCAATAATGGTCAGATTAAGGATAGTTTTTTTTAATTTTTGATTGATTAAAGATGTTGTTCCGATGAATAATAAAAACAAAGCATGGTACATTTGATAGCGTACGCCGGTTTCAAATGTGGAAAGCTGTCCAGCTGTGAGAACATTTTTTAGACCATGTGCTCCAAAAGCACCAAGAATTATCGCAATCATTCCAAAAATCGCTGCTGTCGAAATTATTTTCTTATCCATTTCTTTTTATTTAAAGTTGGACAAAAGTATTTCATATATTTTAAACCGAAGGTATTTTACAAGACTTTTGCAGTAGTTTATGCAATAATTAACTTTGGTGAATTTAGTTTCACTTTATAAAGTTGCTTTTTAATTTAAAGAAATAAAAGCTTTAAAATATTTGTTGTAAATATAACAATATTGTATGTTTGTGTTATATTTTTAAATGTTTTGAAAATATTTGATACTTTAAATAAGGATAAAAACATCTTATTTATTAGAAATTTAGAATCTAAACTGGACTTTGAATTAACAACTATGAGAACAATTCTAATTATAGGCGCGGGAAGATCTGCTTCATCTTTGATACAATACCTTTTAAATAAATCGGTAGAGGAAAATCTTCATGTTATTATTGGTGATCTGTCTTTGGCTTTAGCCCAAAAAAAGACGAACAATCATCCCAACGCAACCCCCATTGCTTTAGATATATTTGATGAAAATCAAAGAAGAAATGCTGTCCAAAAGGCAGATGTTGTTATTTCGATGCTTCCGGCTCATCTTCATATTGAAGTGGCTAAGGACTGCATTGTTTACAAAAAGCATCTTGTGACAGCATCTTATATAAGCGATGCAATGCAGGAATTGGATGAAGCAGCGAAAGCAAATAATCTCATTTTCATGAATGAAATCGGGCTTGATCCGGGAGTTGATCACATGAGTGCGATGAAAGTTATTGATGAAATTCGCGAGAAAGACGGGAAGATGCTTTTGTTTGAATCTTTTTGCGGCGGACTTGTAGCACCCGTATCGGATGATAATTTGTGGAATTATAAATTTACGTGGGCTCCAAGAAATGTGGTGCTTGCTGGGCAGGGAGGGACTGCTAAGTTTATACAGGAAGGGGCTTATAAATATATTCCGTATGTGAATTTGTTCCGCAGAACCGAGTTTTTAGAAGTCGAAGGATATGGACGATTCGAAGCGTATTCTAATAGAGACTCGCTGAAATACCGCAGTGTTTACGGTCTTGATGATGTGCTTACGCTGTACAGAGGAACCATTCGTCGGGTTGGGTTTTCAAAAGCTTGGAATATGTTTGTGCAGCTAGGCATGACCGATGACAGTTATAGTATGGAAAACTCAGAAAACATGAGTTATCGCGAATTTGTAAATTCCTTTCTTCCATATCACCCAACGGATTCTGTCGAAATCAAAATGAGACTGATTCTGAAAATTGATCAGGATGATATCATGTGGGATAAATTATTGGAGCTGGATTTGTTTAGCCGTACTAAAAAAGTAGGACTGAAAGATGCCACTCCTGCGCAGATTCTTGAAAAAATACTGAGTGACAGCTGGACTTTACAGCCTCATGATAAAGATATGATCGTGATGTATCATAAATTTGGCTATGTTATTAATGGCGAAGAAAAACAGTTGGATTCCAAAATGGTCTGCATAGGCGAAGATCAGACTTATACTGCAATGGCAAAAACCGTTGGACTGCCTGTAGCTATGGCAGCATTATTAATTTTGAATGGCAAAATTACGACTCCCGGCGTACAGCTTCCAATTCGCAAAGAAGTCTATCTGCCCATTTTGAAAGAATTGGAAGAATATGGGGTTGTGTTTAATGAACAGTCAATGCCTTATGTGGGATATAATCCTGATAAAGTTTTTAGTTAATTTTAATTTTAGATTTTTTTAATTTTTTTTTTAGACAAAACCGCATTGAGGAATGCGGTTTTTATTTTGAAATTATTAATCGGCGCTTTGAATAGTTATAGGTAAGCTGTATAATGTTCTAACTGGTTTGTCATAGATTTCTCCTGGATTCCAATTCGGACATAATTTTAAAACTCTAAGAGTTTCTTTCCACGTTCCATATCCAATATCTAATGTCACTTTTATATCCGATAATGAACCGTCTTTTTCTATTACAAATGTTGTATAAATTTTCCCTTTAAGTTTAGCGTCATCTGCCGTTTTTGGCAGTTTAAAATTCTCACCTACAAATTGATAAAATTTTTCAATTCCACCAGGGAACTCTGGTTCTTTTTCTACTTCAGCAAGACTGTGTACCATTTCATCTAGCTTTCTTATTGAATCTGTTTTGTAAACAGGACTTTTTTTAAGATTCCCTTTATTTTCTGAAATGGTTATTTTAATGGTATCTCCGCCATATTTTAAATGACTGTTTTTTAGATTTTCATCAAAATATTTAGGGGTGTATAAAGCGAATTGAAAAGGCTGCGGAAATTTAGCTGTTCTTGCATTCTTACCAACAATACTTCCTGAATAATATGCAAAATCCGCAGCTGAATAATTGTCTAATGCTGCATTGGATACATGCTTATTATCAATCCAAATGGCATATTTTTTTGAATTTTTAAAATCATTATATTCTTTATTTGATGGCTGTTTTTTTGTAGATGGTTCAGGTACATAATTTAAGTATGTTTTTTTCTCTTCCAAAGTCAGTTCCTCGTACATCTTATCTATAGAAGAGTTATTTCGTTTGTTTTGAACAATGATTCTTACACCTGCATAATAGGCATCTCTTCTTTTGTCCTTAGAATTGTCCGTTTGAGTGATGCTTTCATTATTTTTTGCAGTGCTTTTAGCAGAAGACAAGGAGTTTTTTTGAGCAACGCTTTGCACGCACATAAAGTAAATAAGTCCCGAAAATAAAGGCAGAAGAGCTATTTTATAAAGCACTGCCCTTGTTCTGGAAAAGGACTTTGTCATCATAGTAAATCGTTTTTTAGTTATTGAATAGTTTAAATTGCTGGTTATATCGAATGCAGGGTTTGTGTTTACATGAACAAGCAATAGATTTTGATAAAAAGGAATGTTATCATAGATGGTTATTACTTTCTCATCGGCGAGAAATTCGTGGTTAAGCTGTATTGCTTTTTTGTAGAAAATAAAAATTGGATTAAACCAAAACAGCATTTTTAATATTTCGATAAACAAAACATCCAAAGTATGTTTTTGATTTACATGTATTAGTTCGTGTGTATATAATTCGGCTTCAATTTTTCTATTGCGGTAATCGGTTTCGTTGATAAAGATGCTGTTCCAGAAAGTATGTGGCAAGGTTTTTTCCTCGAGTAAAACTAGTTTTGCATTTTTATAATCTATAATGGTGTTCGATTTTATTTTGGAATTTATTTTTAGAATGTTTCTCATAAAGCGAAACAGTAATAGTAGAGTGACCAAACCATATATACTCCAAATTATAATTACTGTGTAATTGACGGTTTCCGGCATGATTACCATTGTCGCTTCTCCAGTCATAACGGTATTGGTCTGCACTAATGTCTCTGCAGATTTATCAATAACCTCAATAGTTATGAATGGAACTATAAAAGAAAATATAATACTGAATAACAAGTAAAACCTATTGAATTGGTGCATTTTTTCTTTTTCCAATATCAAATGGTAAAAGAGTAAAAGAGCCAACAGATTGATGGAGGATTTGATTATAAAGTCTATCATTTTTTCTTTTTTTGAATTTCTGAATCGATTATTTTTTTATGAATTCAAATATTTTATTTGCAATTTCATTTTGTCCATTTTCGCTTGTCAGGTAAGTTCTGTCATTTTGGTTTGATAGATAACCTATTTCCACTAGTAGTGCAGGGCATTTTGAGTTTTTAATTATAAAAGAATCGGCATCTTTAACTCCTCCATTCGCAAGTTTTTCGTTTGTGATTTCGTCAACTAAATTTTTAGCGTTTTCCATCGACTTTTCGTAAAAAACATTTTGTTTGGAAACATAAGCATGCACTCCATTTTCATTTATATTTTTTGAAGCATCTATATGTAATGAAATTACCAGACTCGGGTTTATTTTGTTTATTTCTAATACTCTTTCGTTTAAAGCAATAAAGCGATCACCTTTTCGAAGTAAAACAATTTCAATTTCACCTTTCTTATTCAATGAATTTATTTTATTCGCAATGTTTTCTACAATTTTCTTTTCTTGTTCGGCACCAATTTGTGCTCCATTATCATTACCTCCATGTCCTGCATCAATTACTATTATTTTTTTGTCTAATGGTAATGGTTTGAAAGAAACTAATATAAAGATTGCTGAAATGCCCAAAACTGCTAAAAGTTTTATTGATGCAGTTCTTGATTTTGAAGTGTTTTTTGTCATCATGATAAGTCGTTTTCTCGTTGCTAAAAAATTTAAATTACTGGTTAACAAGAAAGGCTGGAAGGCACTTACTTTGTTTAATAAAAGGTTTTGATAGAAAGAAATATTTTGATGTGTTGCTATTACATTTTCATCTGCTAAGAATTCATGGTTAAGCTGAATGGCTTTTTTGTAAAAAATAAAAAGAGGGTTGAACCAAAACAGTGTTTTCAAAATTTCGATGAAGATCACATCGAGCGTGTGTTTTTGTTTTACATGTGTTATTTCATGAGTAAATAATTCTTGTTCAATTTTCCCATTCTCATAATCGTTTCTATTCATGTAAATGGAGTCCAAAAAAGTATAAGGTAAAGTATCTTCTGTGAGTAAAATTACTTTTGTGTTTTGATAGATAACAACTTTAGACAGCTTAGCTTTAGCAGTTATTATATATATCTTTCGAATGAAGCGAATGCTTAATACCAAAGTAATTATACTATAAGTCAGCCATAAAAGAGGAACCCAATAATTGGTTTGTTTAATGTCGCTGATATTTGTCACTTCGGGTTGAATCGGAAGAATGTCCGCAGCTATCACCTGTTGCGAGATTATTTTGCTGTAAATAGCAGGCATATCTTGATTAATTTCAAAAGATGTAAAAGGAATAACTAATGAAAACAACAAACTGATTAATAGAAAGTATCTATTGAAGCGATACATTTTTTCTTTTTCCAATACCAAATGATAAAAGAGAAGAAGAGCCAGCAGGCTGACGGAAGATTTAAATAGAAAGTCAATCATTTTTTCTTTTTTTGAATTTCTGAATCAATTATTTTTTTAAGTTCCTCCAGTTCCGATGCCGATAAATTCGTTTCGGTTGTGAAGAAAGAAGCAAATTGCGAAGCCGAATTGTTGAAGAAATTGCTAATCAATCCGTTAACGTGTTTGGAGAAATAATCCGTTTTTTTTACCAAAGGATAATATTCGCGCGAGTTTCCAAATTCATTATAAGCAACGAATTTCTTGTCTATCATTCTTTTTAGTAAAGTAGCAACTGTAGTCGGTGCAGGTTTAGGTTCAGGATAGGCTTCAAGCAAGTCTTTCATGAAGGCTTTTTCAAGCTTCCATAGATGTTCCATTAATTGTTCTTCAGAGTTGGATAACTGCATGGTTTTTAGTTTTTAATTTTTTCCTTTATCATTAGTGCTGGCAGGTCTTTTTTATATTGCTCCACATCCCATTTTATTTGCCATTTGCTAACGTAATCTGCCATTGGCGGCAGTCCGATTTTAGCCCTTCTTTCATCAACGTTGTCAGGATCTTCAAGTGATGAAACATAAAATATTTTTGTTTCATTGTCTCTTCCTATCTGGCTTCCATAAATTTGTTTACGGCCTTCTCTTAGGGAAACTCTGTCTTCCATTAGTGCTAAACTTGCACCGTTTGCATTACCTTTTTTAACGGCTTCTCTCATCATTGGCATGTATTTTTGCTGATACTTTAAATCAGCGTGCTGTATTACCAAAAATAAAGTCTGATTTGCTTGAGAGCCTACAATGTCTTTTCCAACCCATCCCTTTTCGTCTAATATTTTTATAACTTTCAATAGATTTATACTGTCCTTATATCTCATTAAATTGTTAATGCTGTCAAACGATTTGTTTCCAGGACCCTTGTCTTTGTATATTTTCATAAATTCTCCTCGAATGTCTTGGTCTTCTGCATAAATAGCCAACAGTTCTTTTTGTAAAGGTTTGTCGTAATGAGCTTCAAGTATGTCTAATTTTTTTTGAAATTTTTCTGTTGTATTTTTCCATTCCTTATTTTCATGAAGAGACTTCAAATCGGCATCTATTTGTAAATGCGTAATGTTTTCATATCCGTTATCTATGGCTAGATTTAGCCATTTAAATGCTTTTTTGTCTTGTTTTGACAAGGCTGCTGAACATGCAGCATTATAAAAATCATTAGGTTTTGTATGTTCAATTTTAAATGCTTTTTCATAATAATCAACAGATGTTTTATAATTTTCTGCTGTGTAGCAGGAATCTGCCTTGTGGATCAAATTTTTATATGTTTGAGCGTGTATTAAACTGTTATTTATAATTAAAAGGAATGCAATTATTTTTCTCATAAGGTTTAAAGTTATATTATTTTATTTTTTGTTCTGAAATAAATTCACCATTTTCATATTTTCTGGTAGAAATTAAGTTGCCGTTTTCGTCAAAGTATTTCCACTCGCCATAATAAAACCAATGTATTTCGGGACCTGTGACTACTAGTTTTGTTTTTCCTTTGGATTGTATAGTTCCATTTGGATTGTAATGGGTAGTAATACACTTGTTTTTTCTGTAAATTTCTTTTTTGCTTATTTTGCCATTGGTGTAATAACGCCATTTCTTTACAGGGTCATCATTATTATATTTTCCAACTGATTTGTATTTTGTGCTATCTATAGAATATTCCTCTATCCAAAGTCCGATTCTTTTCTTGTTTTCTTTTTGATTTATAGAAGCTGTTTTACATCCAATGAAACTTAATGTTAGGCATAAAATGATAAATAAGTTTTTCATAAATTAGTTTTGTTCTACAAAAATAGATTTAGCTCTACAAATGTAGAATAAAAAATAATACGGCCAAATTTTTTGTTATTTTTTTTAAAGAAAATAGCTGTTATTGAAATAATTTAATTCTGATAATTAGTATTTTATGAAATACAGAAGTTCTAGTCCTGATAGAAGTGGAAATCCTTGTGGGCCGGGGTTCGGCCTACAAGATTGTAACGGATAGCAGGAATCAGCTCCAAATATTTAGGATAAAGCACAAAAAAAATCCGCTCATTGCTGAACGGATTATGAATTTTGATTTTGTGAATTATTTCGAAAGCTCCACAAAATATTTATAAAACAACGGAATGGTTTCAATCCCTTTTAGAAAATTAAAAATTCCGAAATGCTCGTTTGGCGAATGTATGGCATCGCTGTCAAGACCAAAGCCCATAAGGATTGTTTTGCTTTTTAGTTCTTTTTCGAATAAGGCCACAATAGGGATGCTTCCTCCGGAACGCACAGGAATTGCCGGAATTCCAAAAGTTTCGGTATATGCTTTGTTTGCAGCCTGATATCCAATACTGTCGATTGGCGTCACATAGCCCTGACCGCCGTGATGAGGTGTGACTTTTACAGTAACACCCGCCGGCGCAATGCTGATGAAATGTTTGGTGAAAAGGTCTGTGATTTCTTCCCAGTCTTGGTTGGGAACTAAACGCATGGAGATTTTAGCAAAAGCTTTGCTGGCAATAACGGTTTTGGCACCTTCTCCGGTGTATCCGCCCCAAATTCCGTTTACATCTAATGTAGGTCGGATCGAATTGCGTTCGTTGGTTACATAGCCAGTTTCGCCGTAAATATCATTTAGATCTAATGCTTTCTTATAATTATCGAGATTGAAAGGAGCTTTGGCCATTTCGGCTCTTTCTTCAAGAGAAAGTTCTTCGACATTGTCATAGAAACCAGGAATAGTAATATGATTGTTTTTGTCGTGAAGCTGGGCAATCATTTTGGCCAAAATATTAATAGGGTTAGCAACTGCTCCACCATATAATCCAGAATGGAGATCACGGTTTGGTCCGGTAACTTCGACTTCGACATAGCTTAAACCGCGAAGTCCCGTTGTGATAGAAGGCTGCTGATTTGAAATCATTCCCGTGTCCGAAATCAAAATCACGTCATTTTTCAGTTTTTTGGTATTGTTTTCCACAAAAGTTTTCAGGTTGACACTTCCTACTTCTTCTTCGCCCTCAATCATGAATTTTACATTACAAGGCAAAGTATTGGTTTGAATCATGTATTCAAAAGCTTTTACATGCATATACATCTGGCCTTTGTCATCACAGGATCCTCTGGCAAAAATTGCACCTTCAGGATGGATTTCAGTTTTTTTGATAACGGGTTCAAATGGGGGAGAAGTCCATAATTCTAATGGATCTGCAGGCTGAACATCATAATGTCCATATACTAAAACCGTAGGCAGTTTTGGGTCGATTATTTTCTCGCCATATACGATAGGGTAGCCGGCAGTGTCGCAAATTTCGACAAAATCGCATCCTGCATTCTCTAAACTTGCTTTTACGGCATCAGCAGTATCAAGAACATCTTGGGAAAAAGCGGTGTCTGCACTTACAGATGGAATTTTTAAAAGTTCTATTAATTCGTTGATAAACCGATCTTTGTGTTTTGTAACGTATTGTTTTATGTCTTCCATTAAATCAGAATTTTTTTGTGAATCAAAAATACAAAAAATAGAATAGATATTTTTTTTAAAAAATCCTTTGAATATTGGAAGATATGATTATCTTTGCACCCACAATTGAGCGGATATGGTGAAATTGGTAGACATGCCAGACTTAGGATCTGGTGCCGCAAGGCGTGTAGGTTCGAGTCCTATTATCCGCACTTTAAGAATCCTTTAAACGTTGTAAACAAACGGTTAAAGGATTTTTTATTTTATCCTTTCCCGTATTCCCCCGAAATATTTTTAAAGCTAACAATGTACCAGTAATAATTTATGGTTCTAGCTATTTAATTCTAAAACTACAATAGGATTTTTTTTTGTTAAGTTAATCTCTTTCTGATAGAATATTTCCGTACTATTCTTCAAAATAGGTTTATATTTGAAATGTTAAAAAACTAATTAGTTTTCTGCTGATTTTTTAATTATAACAATGCTAAGATTTCGAATTAGTTTAAAACAGTATCAAATCAAAAAAAATAACTTTTAAAAGACTTTGAATGAAGAAACTTTACTCATTATTATTACTTGCTTTTTTTGGAATTTTATCATCTTATTCCCAAACTATCGATGAGACTTTCGTTGAGCCAATACCTTATAAAGCAGCAGGAATCACAGTTACAAGACAACTTCCTAATGGTAAGATTTTAGTCGGAGGAGATATTGCATTTTATAAGGATAAAAAGGTAAATAATCTTATTCGCTTAAATGCAGATTATTCGCTGGATGAAACATTTTTATTCAATGATCCTAGTAATTTAAAAATTAAAAAAGTTGAATTGCAGCGTAATGGTAATATTATTGCAGTGGCTCATTTTGATAATCCTTATAATATGCAAGATGAAAAAGCAATTATTTTTCAACTCAGCGCAGACGGTGAAATTAAAGCTGAGATTACGGATTTAAAAGATGTTACATCAATTGCAATACAATACAATGATAAAATTCTTGTTTCTGGAGGTTTTATATCAGACAATGGTTATTTAAAAAGATACAATGGCGATTTTAGTATTGATGGAACTTTTAAAAATGATATTTCTTTTGATAAAAAAGTAAGTGATGTAAAAGTTTTTGATAATTCTATATATGTGAGCGGTTTATTTTCGTTAGTTGATGGAATGACTAAGAATAGTATTGTAAAATTGAATTCTGAGGGTATAATTGATACCGCTTTTGATGTAGGAGATGGAGCTAAGGGGTATGGATTTTCGATGACAATTCAAGATGATGGTAAATTGTTAATTGGTGGAAACTTTCTCAGGATGATTGATAATTTACCCACTTATAATATGTGTAGGTTAAATTTAGACGGGTCAATTGACAACAGTTTTTATTCTCAATATTATAGTTATGCAAATTCTGCAGTGGTAATAAAGGATTCTTTTGTGTACATTGACGCCGAAATAAATAACGGAATTGTTAGTAGACCTTATCTAATTAGGCTTAATTCTGATGGATCATTGGACGAAAATTTTAATCCTGTTAAATTGAATGAATTTGGTTCAGATAATTTTGTTAGTAGTTTTGTAGGAGATAAAATTTTTTATAACAATTCCGAGCAAACAGGAAATAGGTATGGTTTATCTGTATGTGATTTAGAAGGGAATGTAAAGCCTTCTTCTGAATTGCAGCCTTGTAGATTAGGTGCTTTCTTAACTGGTGGTTATTTTGATGGAAAATTAGTTTGCGTAGGAGATTTTGTAAAAATTAATGAAATTGAAACCTATGGAATTGGTTTGTTGAATGAAAACGGAACGGTTGATAATTCATTTGTTTTTTCAAAATATCTTGGTGAAATTAAACAGTTTCAAATTATAGACAACTCAACAATTTTTGTCAGCACTAAAGATAAATTCTTAAAACTGGATAATAATGGAAATGTTTTAAAGGATTTTGATTTTAAAAAGGATAGCCAATTATTAGCAATTGAACAATTTAAAGTTCTAGATAACGGTAAAATTTTAATTACTGATCAATGGGGTCTCTACATGCTGAATGAAGAAGGGAAACAAGAAGCTGTATTCCCAGTAAATTCTGATCCAAATTTTTGGACTACACATATTAAATTTGAAATGCAAAATGATAAATTTATTTGTAGATATCTTTTAAATCGTTCTGGTTTAGGGTATACGGTTAAACTAATTCGATTTAATTTTGATACATCAATTGACACTGATTTTAATATTGGGCAGGGACCGGATTCATTATTTGAAAAAATGAAAGTGCTGAAGTCTGGCGAGATTATACTTGCGGGTGGTTTTTTAAATTATAATGGAATTTCGTCTCCTAACCAAATTGTTAAACTGTCCAAGGACGGAGAAATGGACCTTAAATTTAATGAAAATGTAAGTGTATCACAAATAGGTAATCTAGGAGGAGTTACATACCACCATTATAGTAAAATAGAGGAAATGGATTCTGTTATTTATGTTAGTGAGGTTTCAGTTGCTGGCCCAAGCGTCACTGCTATAAATCTTGACGGTACTTTTAAGAAAGATTTTTCTATGCCAAATGTAATTGATGCTGTAAGTGATCTTATCCCTATAGAAGAACAAGAAACAGAAAGTTCGATAATTTCCCGTAAATCAAAAACATCAATGAATACTAATAATTATATGTTTGCAATAGGAACAGCAAAGAATGGAATTAATGACCTTTCTTCTATAGTTATAAAGGTTAACATAGGTGCTAAATCATCATTATCCCTTGATCTCACACCTGAAAAATGGGTTTCTAATGTGCAGTTTTATCCGGTTCCGGTGCAGGAAAAAATGAATTTATCGTTTTCAAATTCAATTTCACCAACCAAAATTGCTGTTTATTCTTCAAATGGTACAGAGTTGTACTCATCTAAAGTTCAAAGTACAAGTGGAACCGAAATTGATATGTCTATGTTTGCTTCAGGAGTTTATTTTATAAAGGTTTTTTCTGATTCAGGAGTTACAACGAAAAAAATAATTAAAAAATAAATAACAATTAATCTACATATTTTGAAATCCTGAAATTATTAATAATTTCGGGATTTATATATTATAGACTTTAAATTTATTTTTTCCTAAACGAAAGCAGATTTTTATTTATTGAACTTTTTTGTTTATAGCAAAATTTAAATCTTAACTTCCTATGAACGGTTTGCTATTCTTGTCAATAAAAAATAAAAACACTCTCGTTAGTTAATAGTAGCAAAATTGGTTCAGTAAGATTGTTTTCTGATTTAGTGTTCTGTCGTTAAAATGGCTGTATGGATTTGGTATTAAGATGCAATGAAGAAATTAAATTTTTGTATCAATCAGCAGGAATTTTCTGTTTAGTGAATAGCTGTTGTCTCTGTTGGCTTCTTCAATTGGTTTTGGAAAGTCATAATATATGAAATACGTTTCATTTATTTTAACTAATGAAATGGTTACAAGGCAAATCATCAATATTAAGGTTAATTCAATCCATAAAAAAACCTCGGAAAGCATAACCTCCCGAGGAATTCTATAAAGACTAACATTCATTAATCTTTTAAACTAGATATTCTAACTAATAACCAAATTTTATATAATAACTAGTGTTTATTAAACTACTTAACCGAAAATTTAAAAGTAGTTTTTGTTTTATAATTTTCTCCCGGACTTAATACAGTCGTTGGGAAATCTTTTTGATTTGGAGAATCTGGGTAATGCTGTGTTTCAAGACAAAAACCAGTTCTGTGTGCATATGTTCCGCCGTTTCTCATTGGTAAAGTTCCATCAAGGAAGTTCCCAGAGTAGAATTGAATTCCAGGCTGATCAGTATACACTTCTAATAATCTTCCGCTTCCAGCATGGTAAGCCGAAGCAACTAAACGGTCTCCTTTTCCTTGGTTATTTAAAACCCAGCAGTGGTCATAACCCAATCCTTTTTTCAATTGGTCATCAGCTGCATTGATTTCTTTGCCAACAGCTTTTGGCTTTCTAAAATCGAAAGGAGTATTAGTTACATCAGTCAATTTTCCTGTCGGAATAAGCGTAGCATCTACTGGAACTAATTTATCTGCATCAATAGTGATTTCATGATCTAAAATTGGTTTAGAGAAATCAGATGACAGGTTGAAATAAGAATGCTGTGTCAAGTTTACAACTGTTTTCTTGTCGGTAGTAGCTTCATAAAGCACGTCCAATGCATTGTCTTTGTTCAAAGTGTAAGTAACAAAAACTGTCAGGTTACCTGGATAGCCTTCTTCCATGTCTTTGGCAACATATTTTAATTTTAAAGATGCAGTATCGCCTCCTTTAGCTTCCTCAGCAGTCCAAACTACTCTATGGAAACCTTCAGGTCCTCCGTGCAGTGCATTTGGTTCATTGTTAATGGCTAATGAGTATTGTTTTCCGTCCAAAGTAAATTTACCTTTTGCAATACGGTTGCCAAATCTTCCAATCAAAGCTCCAAAGTAAGGATTAGCTTTTTGATATTGTTCCAATGAATTAAAACCAATCACCACCTCTTCAGATTTTCCTGCTTTATTAGGCACTTTTAGGGAAGTGATAATACCACCATAGGTGATAATGTTTACTTCCATTCCTTTTTGGTTTTTCAAGGTGTAACGGTCTATTTGTTCTCCTTTTTCGGTTTCACCATATACCGTTTTTACTATCGATACAGAATCTGTGGCTTTAGCTTCTTGAGCAGTTCCCGCTGCTTCCTCTTTTTTCTCTCCTTTGCACTGTACATTCATACTTACTAAACTTAAAATGGAAATTCCATAAACACAACGTTTTACTAGATTCATATATTTTATTTTTTTTGGTTTACTACTTTATGCAAAACAATCATTTTGTTTCTCAGTCCGATAAAGCTTTGCCATATCATAAAAATAAGAAACGCCAAAGCAAAACAATACTTAGATTAGGATAATTTTAACAGTTTATCGTGAAACTATTCAATATTTTAACTTAAATCATTTAGGCGTGACCCTTCGTGAAAAAACTTCGGGTCGGGCTTTCCGTTCCCGCTTTTTTTATTTGGCAAAAAAGCCAAATAAAAAAGAGCTCCACTTCAATCCCTCACGCGGACTCCTGCTAACAACAAATTTAATTTTCAAAATAGAAGAAACTTAAATCAAAACTCTAATAAAATTACTCCTGCAGCATTTTCAAAATCCTGCAGGAGTTTAACTAACTTAACTAAACAATTTATTTATAACAATCCAAAAGTGATTGTGTATTACAGTCTTTTGGCATTAACAATTCACAATTAAACATTTACAATTTATTACAGTTTATGCTGAAACAAATGGAAATAAGCTTCATTTGCATTTATAGTATCTTTGAAATTACGGATAGTCGTATTTGCATCGATTACCAATAATTCGATACCAGCGATGTCAGCAAAATCTTCCATGAATTCTGTAGTCACAGCTTGGCTGTAAACAGTGTGGTGCGCACCTCCGGCAAGAATCCAGGCTGTAGCAGCTACATCCAAGTTTGGTTTGCAGTCCCATAACACGCGTGCTACTGGTAGTTTTGGTAATTCAGCCATAGGTTTCACTGCAGTCACTTCGTTTACGATTAATCTGAAACGAGTACCCATATCAACTAATGATACGTTGATAGCATCTCCAGCAGGGGAATTAAATACTAAACGAGCTGGATCTTCTTTTCCGCCGATTCCTAGCGGATGCACTTCGCAAGATGGTTTTCCGTCAGCGATAGATGGACAGATTTCCAGCATGTGTGATCCTAAAACGTATGATTTTTGCGGAGTAAAGTGGTATGTATAATCTTCCATGAACGAAGTTCCTCCTTCAAGACCAACATTCATAACTTTTAAAGCTCTAACCATTGCAGCAGTTTTCCAGTCTCCTTCACCACCAAAACCATATCCATCAGCCATTAAACGTTGTGTTGCAATTCCAGGAAGCTGTTTCCAAACTCCTAAGTTTTCAAAAGTATCTGTAAATGCTCCAAAACCTCCCTCTTCAAGGAAAGCTCTTAAACCTAATTCAATTTTTGCCGCTTCTGCCAAAGATTGTCTTTGCGCTCCGCCTTCTAAAAGTGATGGTGTTAAGTTATAAGAAGCTTCATAAACTGCTAATAAATCAGCTAATTGTACATCTGTTACTTTCTCAATATGTTTAGTAACATCTGAAGAATCATATCCATTTACAGACATTCCAAAACGCAATTGCGCTTCTACTTTATCTCCTTCAGTTACTGCTACTTCACGCATATTGTCACCAATACGTGCTACTTTTAAGTTTTGTAATTCGTTCCAACCCAAGGCAACTCTTGTCCAGTTTCCTAGTTTTGTCAAAACGCGTTCTTCCTGCCAGTGTCCTACAATTACTTTGCGTTTTTTACGCATTCTTGACATCATAAAACCAAATTCTCTATCTCCGTGAGCCGATTGGTTCAAGTTCATGAAATCCATATCGATAGTTGCCCATGGAATTTCGGCATTGTATTGTGTATGTAAGTGGCACAATGGTTTGTTCAAAATACTCAAACCGCCAATCCACATTTTGGCTGGAGAGAAAGTATGCATCCAAGTGATGATTCCAATACAGTTTTTGTTTGAATTAGCTTCTAAGCATAAATCCAATACTTGTTTAGGAGATTTCAAAGTGTCTTTAGTAACCACTTTTACTGGAATCTGAGAAGCTTCATTAAATCCTTTTCCCATAATTGCAGCATGTTCTGCAACTTTTAATAATGTTTCTGGTCCGTATAATTCTTGGCTTCCTACTACAAACCAAACTTCTTTTTGAGATATATCTATCATTATGTTTTTATGTTTAATCGTTAACTGTTTATTTGTTTAATCGTTTAACTGTTTAATCGTTATGTTGTAAAATCGATTCAACGATTAAACAATTCAACGAATAAACAATTACTGTCCGTAATACGAATCTTTTCCGTGCTTGCGCAGGTAATGCTTTTTGATCAAAGAATCTTTCAATCGCGGCGCATTAGGATTAATCTGTAGCGTCAGGTAAGCCATTTCGGCTACGACTTCAAGAACCTTAGAGTTGTAGACTGCTTTGGCAGCATTTTTTCCCCAAGCAAAAGGGCCGTGATTTCCTATCAGCACCATTTCTGTTTCTTCGTAATTAAGATTTTTTTCTTTGAAACAATCCAAAATTTGGATACCTGTATTATGCTCGTAGTTTCCTTCGATTAAGCTGTCATCCATTGGAGCAGCACAGGGGATATCTGAGGTTAAGTGGTCGGCATGGGTGGTTCCAAAAATCGGAATGTCTCTTTGAGATTGTGCCCACGCTACTGAGTAAGTAGCATGAGTATGTGCAACACCGCCAATATTTGGCCAGTTTTTGTATAAATAAGCATGCGTTTTAGTATCCGAAGATGGACGCAGGCTTCCTTCGATAACATTATTGTCAAAATCAACAATAACAATATCTTCTGGTTTTAAGTCTTCGTAAGGAACACCGCTTGGCTTGATGGCAAAAACTCCTTTTTCGCGGTCAACGGCACTTACGTTACCAAAAGTATACACTACCAGATTCAATGCATTCAGCTGCATGTTGGCTTCGTAACACTCTTGTTTTAAATCTTTATACTGTGAACTCATTTTTTCTTTTTTTAATAGATGGATCAGCATACGCACTTAATTGGTCATAAGCACAAAGCAATTTATTGTAAGCAGCTACTTTGTCAAGCTGCGGTGTGTACTCGCTTTCAAATGGACTTCCCATTTTTTGAGCGGCTTCGATTACGTTTGGATAAATTCCGGCAGCAACGGCAGCATAAATGGCAGCTCCCAATGCAGGTGCCTGATCAGATAAAGCTACTTTGATTGGTTTGTTCAATACATTTGCCAAAGTCTGCATGATAAATGGAGATTTACGTGCCACACCGCCAATACCAATTACGGTGTCAATTCGAACGCCTTCCTCTTCAAAACGATCCACGATTTTTTTAGAACCAAAACAGATGGCATTTACCAGTGATTTGAATACATGCGGTGCCTTTGTTCCTAAAGAAAGGTTTGATATAGCACTTTTAAGTTCCTGATTGGCATCTGGAGTTCGTCGCCCGTTAATCCAGTCTAATGCAATTGGAATACTTTCAGATAATGGAATTTTTTCTGCTTCGGCGGTTAACTGAACGATTAATTTATCACTGATTTCAGCTTTCAATTGTGCTTTTTGTTCTTCATTCAATAGGGCAGAAGAAGCAAGCAGATTCTCAGTTGGCCATAACAAAAGTTCTTTGTACCAAGCTAATAAATCTCCAAAAGCAGATTGTCCTGCTTCTAATCCGATATAACCTGGAATTACAGAACCGTCTACCTGTCCGCAGATTCCACGAACGGTTTTTGTTCCAATAGATTCTTTAGTATCAATAATAATATCACAAGTTGAAGTTCCCATTACACGAACTAGAGTGTGTTCGTCAATTTTTGCTCCCACAGCTCCTGAATGCGCATCAAAAGTTCCTACTGCAACTATTGTATCAGTAGAAAGTCCTAATCGGTCTGCCCATTCTTGGCTTAATTTCCCTGCAGCTAAATCGGATGTATAGGTTTCGTTATATAGTTTTCCGCGAAGTGAAGCTAGATAGGGATCTAATTTTTCTAAAAACTCTGCTGGTGGCAGACCATCCCAGTCTTCATGCCACATTGCTTTGTGACCTGCAGCGCAGCGGCTTCTTTTGAAAGTTTTTAAATCTTTATCGTCGATTAATAAATACGTCATTAAATCGCAATGTTCCATCCAAGTGTAAGTGGCTTTTTTAACCGCTTCGTCTTCTCTGGCAACATGTAAAATTTTGGCCCAAAACCATTCAGATGAATAGATTCCTCCTTCGTATTTTGTGAAGTTTTCTCCACCCCAGTTGGCAGCTAATTCATTAATTTCATTCGCTTCATTGATAGCAGTGTGGTCTTTCCATAAAACCATCATGGCATTTGGATTATGTTCAAAACCTTTTGTCAAAGCTAGTGGTGTTCCATCTTCGGCAACTGGTACTGGTGAAGATCCTGTTGTGTCGATGCAGATGCTTCGGATAAGCGAAGGATCTACTTTACTGTTTTCGACTACATATTTTATAGTAGTTTCTAATCCTTCAATATGATCCAAAGGATGCTGGCGAAACTGATTTATTGAGGCATTACAATATTCTTTATTTTTCCATCGCTTGTAATCACAAACGCTAGATGCTAATTCCTGTCCATTTTCTGTGTCTATCAGCACTGCGCGAACAGAATCTGAGCCATAATCCAATCCAATTACATAATTTTTCATCACGATTCTTTTTATATAGGTACAAATATATAATAATTATTTAATAAGTGTATAAAAAACACTTAATTTATTTTAGAGCCAAAATTATTTTAATTTCAGCTTCAAAACAGTTACAGAATAGGCTGGTACGCTCAATGATGCTTTTTCGCCTTTCAGAGTATATTCACTTTCTTTCGGGCTGATCTTTTTAGGCGAAGCAAATGAGTTTTCGTCAGTTGTATTAGGGCTTGTCAGCATAATTACTGTTCCTTTTGACTGGAATTTGCTTCCTTTTAAATCAATATTTAAATCTTGAGCTTTTGCAGAAGTATTAACTACTTTTACAATAACTTCTTTGGTGTTTACATCTTTTACTGCCGATGCAAATAAGTCATTTTGACCAGTTACTGCTTTTCCGTTTTTGGTGATTGCTAATAAATCAGTTCCTTTATTGTTAGCAAATAGTTTTTGTACATAGTAATTTGGTGTACCAAAAGACTCTAAATTATTAAACCAAATCATGTCTGGTGTCCATTGCCAGCCTTCTTCGTGAGCAAATAAAGGAGCGTAGGAGGTAAGGTGAACTACTTCGGCATTACGTTCCATTCCAGTCATAAAAGCAGCTTCAGAGAAAGCACATTCCCAGCTGTTTTTATTTTCAGGACTTGCAATAGCCACCGTTTGCGCAGCATATTCTCCAGCGAAAATTTTTGGTCCTTTACGGTCATAATTATCATAACGGGTAGCGTTTTCTCTAAACCATTTTGGATCTTTATAATAATGCTCATCAATGATTTCAGCGTTCAGTTTTTTAAGTTCCGATTGTGCATATTCAAAATAATCTCCTTCTGGGAATGGTCCGCTTCCTGAAACAATTGTGATTTCCGGGTGTTTTGCTTTGATTGCTTTTTCGAATACTTTATAACGCTCGATATAATCTGTTCCCCATTGTTCGTTTCCTACTCCAATAAATTTTAGGTTAAACGGTTTTGGGTGTCCCATATTGGCACGAACTTTTCCCCATGGAGTATCTACACTTCCGTTGGCAAATTCAATTAGGTCAATAGCATCCTGCACATAAGGATCCAATTGATCCATAGGAACTAATTCTCCTGTATTGAACTGGCAGGCCATTCCACAGCTTAAGATTGGCAGGGGAGAAGCTCCAATATCTTCTGATAATTGGAAATATTCATAAAATCCCAATCCAAAAGACTGAAAATAATCCGGTGTTGGTTTGTGACCAAATTCCATATTCCAGCGGTTAACCAAGATTTCTCTATCATCAACCTGGCCAACCGTTTTTTTCCATTGATAACGTTCTACAAGCGTTCTTCCCTCAACAATACAGCCACCAGGGAAACGCAGGAATCCTGGTTTCATATCATATAATAATTGTACTAAATCTTTACGAAGACCATTTTTTCGGTTATTCCAAGTATCTTCTGGGAATAAAGAAATCATATCCAAATCAATTGTTCCGGTTCCTTCAAATGTAAAACGCAGTTTTGCTTTTGCTTCTGTGGCGTTTGGAATAAGCTGGGCAGTGTATTCTTTCCAATCGGAAGTTGTTGGAACAATACTCGTTTCGCCTAAAATTTTATTGTCTTTTCCAATGAATTGAATAATTATCTTCGAAATGTTTCCTGCTTCTTTGGATGCTTTTAGAGTCAGATTGTATTTTGCTCCGCTTTTAATTCCCATTCCTCTGAAACCTTCATTGATGATTTCATAGCCTTTGGCATCTTTTACCGTGATTCGGCAGTAATTATGATTGGTTCCTTTTTTTGAAAATTGCACAGGAACAGCAATCCCAGATTCGGTATTGAAATTATGTCTGTCACTTTTTGGCTGTTTCCAGCCCATCAAAGGATCATCAAATTCAAAAGAACGGTTTTTTACCATTTCTGCGTACAATCCTCCATCAGCGGCAAAGTTGATGTCTTCAAAAAAGATTCCATACATTGTCGGCTGAATTTTGGTAATTGTATTACTGGTATTTACTTCAAGAGTCGTTTTTTGCGCATTGGCATAAATACCATTTAACAATAGACCGCAAAGGGTTATTTTGGTGATTAAATTTGTTTTCATTTTTTATTCTTTTAGAGTTTAATGCTTAAAGTTCTTGAAATCAAACTTTAGACTAATTTTATTTTTATTAGATTGTTGAAATTTTGACGTTTTTAATCTGAATTAATTTGTCAAAATCACACCGCCATTTGTTTGGATTGTTAATGAAGTTTCTCCGTTTTTGTTGATTTTTAATTTTTTCATTTCTGGTTTATTCCCTTTCTCATCAGAGTAATAAGTAATTTCTTTATCTGCAAACATCGGCAGTTTTACTTTTACTTTTAATGTTTCTTTCGTGGCGTTTATTCCCACAACATACCATTTGTCATTATGTCTTCTGGCCAATATGCAGTACTTTCCTGGATAGCCGTCTATATAACGGGTTTCATCCCAAGTGGTAGGGACTTTTTTCATGAAGTCAATTGCAAATGAAGGTACATCAGTTAAATTATTTGGAGCAATGGCAAACATTTGTACCGAACTTTGATACAACACTGCTGTGGCTAATTGGAAAACATCGCCAGTTACTCGTGTAGTGCCGCCGTCATTTGTTCTGTTGTGTTTTTTATTCAGTAAAACTGGGCCAAACTCCATAGAACCAACCGCGTTTCTAATAAAAGGATGCAATGAAGCACTGAATGCCTCAAGGTCGTTTGAGCGCTGTGTGAAAATTAAATTTTCGGAAGCTAAAACCGCCTCGCTGCTTACATAGTTAGGATACATTTTTTCCCATCCTCTAGGTAAAGTACAGCCGTGAAATATTATCATCAGACCATATTCATTTGCATCAGATAAAATGTCTTCGTACAGCTTAATGGTTTCCTGTTTATCGCCGCCAAAGAAATCAACTTTTAATCCTTTTACTCCGTTTTCTTTTAACCATTTCATTTCTTTCTTTCTTGCGATAGAATTGTTCATGCGGTATTTTGCACCTTGTGGCGCATCATTTGAAGCCCCGTTTGAGTTGTACCAAAGAAAAACATCAACACCTTTAGATTGTGCATATTTGAATAATGCCGGCAAACGATCCTGACCAATCTGCTTGTCCCAAAGGCCGTCTATCAAAACATATTCATAGCCCATGTCCGCTGCTAGATCGATATATTTAACTTGGTCATCATAATTGATGCTGTTATCCTGCCACATAATCCAGCTCCAGGTGCTTCGGCCGAATTTATATTTTTGAGATGGCTCGTAAAGCGGTTTTACAACATCAAAAGGTACTGTTGTTTCTACAATTGGCTTTAGATTGTCTCCAACTGTTATCGTACGCCAAGGAGTTTCTCCAGGAAGACTCATTGCTGGCTGTGAAGTACCGTTACCATTATTCTCCTGAGCGTTTGGAAAAGTTATTGAATAAACGCCGTCTTTGGTGCCGTCACTCAAATGTGATCCGCAATACGAACTGTTAACACCAGTTTCTGAAACAAGTGCCCAGCCGTTATTGGCAACATGAAAAAGTGCCGGGAAAGTATATCCTTCTCCATATTTTGATGGAGTTCCTATTGGTTCATCTGCATTATATTCTTCTTCGTAACTTGGTTTTGTGCGCATCCAGCCAATCATTGGAGTTGCCTGCGGTGTTAAAAAAGTAGTAGTGTTTTGAGAGAAATTAAATCCTGTAATTTCTTTTTCGACAACGCAGCAGGCTGTTTCACCTTCCTGTGGCAGCGCATATTTAAACGCAACATCATTATTTCCAACTCTGAAAATAAAATCGATATTCTGTTTTTTTTCATTGCTCAAAGTCAAAATAATTTCCTTTGCCTGATAATGAACAGAAGAAACTTTTATTCTTTCCAGTTCATATTTTTCATCAATAGTGTTTTCTTTAGCCGTACTAAATGTCATTCCTTTTGAAAAATCTCCATGGTTGGTTATAAGTCCCAAAGGAGATTTTTCGACCAATACATTTTTATTATATTCTACCGAATAAGATGGAATTCCCTGATCGACATAAAAGTTCAATACTAATTTACCGTTTTGAGAAGAAACTGTTTTTACCTGTCCTATCGCAAGGATTGGCAGTAAAAGAAATAATAAGCTGTTTTTTATTAAATTACGCATGCTTTGTTTTAATTAATCAATATTGTTTTTATATAGCTGTACTCTAAGTGTTAGAAAGTAAAAGGCAGTTCGAAATGAAACCTTAATTAATTTTTATTCTGCTCTAATTTTTATGGTTTCTGATGCTAATCCGTCTGCGCTGGCTGATAATGTGATTTCTCCTTTGGTACGCTTACTTTTTATGACTGCTAACGCTTTTCCTTTCCAAGTCATTCTGGCTGGAGATGCATACGAGTTCACATCTTTTATGTTGGCATTATCAGTTCCTATAATAGAACCGGATCCCGAAATAGTAAACTGAACATTCAAATCGGCATTAGGTATAATTGTGCCAAATTCATCTGTAATTTCTAAAGTCACATAGGATAGATCCTGACCATCGGCTTTAATTGTTTTTCGGTCTGCTTTTAGTACAATTTTAGAAGCTTTTCCAGCTGTCTTTAAAATTTTAGGTGCTGTTTCTTTCCCATTTTCTACTCCAACCGCTTTTAATTGACCTGGACTGTAGGGTACAGAAAAGACTGCTTTAAATTTGGTGTTGATATTTGTATCACTTTCTCCAACAATTTTGTCGTTTAGATACAGTCTCACTTTTGGATATTTTGAATATACTTCAACTTGAATTTCTTTTCCGGTAAATTCAGGCCATGTCCAGTTTTCCCAAGTTGGCCAGACTGACCATCTTGTTTCAATGATTTCCAGCGGTGCAGGATTAGGTTCTTTGACGGCCAAATAAAGTTTTTCATTATTGTTATACAGCATGCTGCGGTAGTGCGATATTGGTTTTCTCGAACCCATCATGTCAATGTCTCCGCAATATGCTCCATGCCAAGGAAAAAGATCTCTTTCCCAATGCTCGCCTGGAACTTCGCCTGTATAATGCCATCTGCCAATTCCTGATTCGCCTAGGTAATCCATCGCAGTCCAAACAAAATCACCAATGATAAATTTGTTTTCATTTACCAATTTCCAATTCTCGAATGCATCTCTAGGATAGGATTCCGTTTGTACAATAACTCTTGAAGGTACACGCTTGTGATCATCTGGAGCACGTTTCAGTTCATAATTATATCCGGCAACGTCATGCTCAGCCATTAATGGATCAAATATTTCCCAGTCTTTGTCCCAAGTCGTCATTGCTGATGTTACTGGTCTGGTTACATCAATTGCTTTTACTGCTTTGGCAAGATTTCTTGCTGTTACTACAGCTTCAGGTTCTTTTCGTTCGATAATTTCATTTCCAATACTCCACATGATTATCGAAGGATGATTGCGGTCACGCTTAACCATTGCCTGTACATCTCGCTCATACCAGCTGTCAAAATACATGGCGTAATCGTATTCTGTTTTCTTGGTTCTCCAGCCGTCAAACGCCTCGTCAATAACCATCATTCCAAGTCGGTCGCATGCATCTAAAAATGATTTGGAAGGTGGGTTGTGAGATGTGCGTACGGCATTGAAACCAGATTCTTTTAGTATTTCGACTTTTCTTTCTTCTGCTCTGTAATACGATGCAGCTCCCAAAGCTCCATTGTCATGATGTACGCAGCCTCCGTTTAAAAGTGTAGGCTTCCCATTCAATAGAAAACCTTCTGTTGCAGAAAAGCGGATTGACCTGATGCCAAAATTTTGTATCGAGTGGTCTGTAATTTCTTCCTTATCAATTATGCTGACTTTTGCGCTGTAAAGATGAGGAGATTCCGGTGACCATAACTTTGGGTTTGAGACAATCAGATTTTGCTTGAATATTTTTTCACTTTTTGGATCGATCTGCACAGTAATAGAAACCTGTTTTACTTCTTTATTATTTTTAGGGTCTAATATGATTGTTTTAAGCTGAAGGTTTTTCGGCTGATCGCTGTCATTTTTAATGGCTGTACTTATTTCGACTGCTGCAGAATTATTTTTAATGATAGGTGTGGTGATTCCGATACCATCATTTGCAAAATGTACTTTGCCTTTTGATTCCAGCCATACATGACGGTAAATTCCTGAACCGCTGTACCATCTGCAGTTTTTTTGCTGTGAATTATCTACACGGACTGCAATAATATTTTCTTTATCATTATTGAGGTATGGTGTTAATTCATAGCTAAATGAAGTGTAACCATATGGATAAATGCCCAATGATTTTCCGTTAATAAATACTTCGGAGTTCATATAAACCCCTTCAAAATTGATAATGATTATTTTATTCTTACTTTCTTTCGGTGTTTTAAATGTTTTTCGGTACCATCCAATACCCGTTGGCAGGTATGCTCCATCATTTCCTGCGGGATTCTTTGGAGAAAAGTCGCTTTCTATACTCCAGTCATGTGGCAAATCGAGAGTTCTCCAATTAGTATCGTCAAAAGTAACGGTACTTGCACTATTGTTGTCACCCAGATAAAATTTCCAATCATAATCAAATAGTTCTTTGCTGCCAGCTGTTTTATTCTGCGCATGAAGGTTCATACACATTGGAGTGATAATTGCGATTGCGAACCAAAGCTTAAAAAAAATCTTCATTTTGACTTGTACTTCTTATTTATATTATGGAAAGGAATTCTTTATATGTGATAACTTTTGTTATTTTAAATCAATCCAGACTTTCATTTTTCCAACGCCTCTGTTTGACCAGGAATAATATGGGATTGCTTTTAATTTATCGGTCTGAATGGTATTTACGCCTTCTAGGAGATTATCTTCTTTAGTAACTTTAAAAGTGTCATTGGCATTGATAGTGATTTTGTCAAAGTTTGCAGCATTGTCCATTTCTTCGATAGCATATACGATTGGGCCATATTCAAGAGCTACTTTACCAATGTTGCCTTCAACTTTATCGCTGGTCACTACTTCTTTAACTTCCATTGGGAAGTTTAGTGTTATGATTTCTCCTTTTTTCCATTTTTTTGTAATGGTAACATATCCATTATCATCTTTATATTCGAAAGGTTTTCCATCAATAGTTACCATAGTTTTAGCTGCAGAAACTGTTTTATAGCTGTATAAATCTCCCGGCAGCACCTGATTTCTCGCCCAGCCTGGAATTCTTAATTTTATTGTGAATTCGCTTTCTTTTTTAGGAGAAACAGTTACGGTTACTTTTCCGTCCCAAGGATAATTGGTTTGCTGCGTGATTTCGAGTTCGGATTTGTCTAATGTTATCTTTGCTGTATTCGAGGCATATAAGTTTACATAAAGAACATTTTTTTCGGTAGAATAAATCAGGCCTGGAATCGAAGGAATAAAACGAATCAGATTTGTTGGGCAACAGGAACAGTCAAACCAAGCCTGACGTGTGCAGGAACCTCTGTTGTTCTTGTGAACTCCATCTGATTCCAATGCATTTGGATAGAAAAATTGCTTTCCGTCTAATGAAATTCCTGAGATTAATCCGTTGTATAAGGAACGTTCAATTATGTTGTAATAATCAGAGCTGCCAGTCATACTGTGCAATCTGTGATTCCAATATACATCGCCGATTGCAGCGCAGGTTTCGTTGTAAGCTGTTAGATTTGGTAATTCATAGTTTGCACCAAACGCTTCTCCATCATGGATGGCGCCAATACCGCCTGTGATGTACATTTTTTTGTTCACCATATTTGACCACAACGCATTTACAGCATTTAGATAATCTTTGTCATTATATATTGCTGCGATATCAGTCATTCCAGCATACATGTACACAGCTCTTACAGCATGGCCTACGGCTTCTTTTTGCTGGATAACAGGTATGTCATCTTGAGCATAAGTACCATATAATTTATGGTTTTTTGAATTCCCTCTATTGTCCAAGAAGTATTTGGCTAGTTTGAGATAGGATTTGTTATTGGTAATTCTGTAAAGGCTTACCAGACCAGTCTCAACTATCTGATGGCCTGGTACACCATGAACCTGATCAGGATTGTCGCCAAAAGTGCGCACAAGCATATCGGCAGTTTTTATAGCTATATCCAAAAAGTTTCTTTTTCCAGTGGCTTCATAATGTACTACCGCCGCTTCTATCATATGCCCTGGGTTATACAATTCGTGGCTAATCTGCAGTGATTCCCAGCGTTTTCCTTCTATAACCGGAACCCACGGCGCTGGTGGTTTCGCTGGGTTGATGGTTCTCCAAGTGGTTAAATAACCATCTTTTTCCTGACCAATTTTAATGATTGTGATTAGGGAATCCAATAGTTTTTCCAGTTTTGGATTGGGTTCGCTTATAAGTGTATTCGAAGCTCCTTCTATAATTTTGTAAACATCGGTATCGTCAAAAGGCATTTGTCCTTTTGCTTCTCCTTTCATTTTACCGCCAGCAATAAGAAAATTGTCCAAGCGCCCTTCTTCTTCACATTTGTGAATGGCATACTCGATGGTTTTTTCCTGTACTCTTTTGATGATTGGCAGCCAAAAAGCATCAGTGATTTTCACGTTTTGTATGTTCACCGGCGTGATTGCATATCCAGTGTTTTTTACAGCAGCTTTTTGTGCATTTATGCCACATGAAAGGGCAAATAATGCAAGTATTGGGAGTGTATGTTTTTTTAAATTTAAAATTTTCATTATTTGGTTTTTAATGTAATAGGCTAATGAATTTTTGTTGGTTGTAAAAACACAATTTTTTTATTCGAAGCTGCAAGATAAATAAAATAAGTGTATAAAATACATTTTTAAAATAAATTAAATTTTTACAATGCTGGCCATAAATCTTTATCCCACTGCAGCTGTTTTATCTGCAATATTGGACGGCCATTTTGTTTGGCATCATAGGCATGGTAAATGATATAATCCTTACCATCAAAAGTGTAGGTACTGTTGTGTCCTGCGCCAAACCAGTCTTTGTCTCCTTGAATTAGTAAAGTTCCTCCTCCTTCGGTTAATGATTTTCCTTCTTTATCAAGATAAGGGCCTGTGATAGTTTTGGATCTCCCTACAACTACTTTATAAGTGCTTTTGTCGCCTCGGCAGCATAAATCCCAAGATAGGAACTGATAATAATAACCGTTCTTTTTGAAAATAAAAGGAGCTTCGAGTGCGCCGTCACCTGGGTCGCTGTCAGCCAGTTCGAATGTTCTTTTGCGTTTAGCGATCGTATGCCATTCCTGTGGCTGTGCAATTGATTTTAAATCGGGATTTAGTTTCACCATTTTCAAGCCTTCCCAAAAAGAACCGAAAGCGAGCCAAGGAGTATTATTTTCATCGAAAGTCAAATTAGGATCGATGGCGTTCCATAGATCTCTGTTAGGAACCGACTGAATTACAATTCCCTGATCGACCCATTTGTAAGCAGGATCTTTAGGGTCTAAAGTAGTATTAGTGGTTACTCCAATCGCCGAAGTATTTTTGGCGAAAGCCGAAACTGAATAATACAGATAGTAGGTATTGTTGTGAAAAGAAATGTCCGGTGCCCAAATGTGATTGTCAAATCCGGAAACGACTTTGTCTACCCAAACAGGTTTTTCGGCGAAAATCTGAGGTTCATTTTTCCAGTTTTTTAAATCTTTGGAACTGAAAACACTGATTCCTTTTCCTGTGCAGTATAAATAGTAAGTGTCTTTCTGCTTGATCATTACCGGATCGTGAACGGTTATGTCTTGAGCAAATGAAACTGAGACTGTCAGCATCATTAAACTATAAAAGGCATGTTTAATTTTTTTTTGAAACATATAAGTCATATGAGTAAATTTAATTTTAATTTGAACTGATAACTTTTTTGAAACATATAAGTCATTTAAGTTTTTATTTTAATCTGTGACTTATACTTTTTTTGAACCATATAAGAAATTTAAGGGCATATAAGGGTTGTCTGTTTTTATTGAAAAACTGTGACCAAGCTGTAAACTGAAATCTGCAGTCTGAAAACTGCTTACTCAGTTATCCCTTCGGTAGTCATGATTATTCTTTTTATCGAGCCGTCTTTGTTGTAATACAAACGGTCTATGCAAACCGATCTTCTAAAACTTCCTCCATTCGGTTCGATGCTTCCATTATGATATATGAAATATGATTTTCCTTTGAAATCAATTATCGATTGGTGATTGGTGTTTGAATTTCCAGCGATTTCATTCAAAATTCCTTTGTAGTCCCATGGACCGTTGATGGATTTACTCATGGCGTAGGCAATTTTTTCAGGAAACTGATATGCATACGATAAGTAATACCAGTTTTTATGTTTGTGAATCCAAGGAGCTTCGGTAAAATGTGGCAGGTCGATCGTTTGGATTGGTCCGTCCAGTTCTGTCATATTTGCTTTTAATTTAGCATAATAACAAGCGGTATTTCCCCAAAAAAGGTAAGCCTGTCCATCATCGTCAA
The DNA here is from genome assembly GCF_003385115.1 of Flavobacterium aquicola. Taxonomy (GTDB): domain Bacteria; phylum Bacteroidota; class Bacteroidia; order Flavobacteriales; family Flavobacteriaceae; genus Flavobacterium; species Flavobacterium aquicola. The sequence continues at coordinate 130,573 of NZ_QUNI01000009.1, read as the reverse complement.
TTATTACTGACGGATCAATATCATCCCAAGTGATGCTGGTTTTAGTAGTCGTCATATCGTTTGTGATTAATGCTTTTCCCAAAGCATCTTTAAAAGGACCTGTTGGACTGTCTGATACCGCAACTCCAATTGCTTTGCCATTTACAGTTCCATGTTCTGTGGCTACATACCAATAAAATTTTCCATTTCTTTCGATAACCTGTGAAGCCCATGCATCTCCTTTTGACCATGCAAAATCAGTTACTTTCAAAGGAACTGGATGCTCCTGCCAATGAACCATATCTGAGGAGGAATACACCAGCCATTCGTTCATTTTATAAAAATTAAAATCATTTGGCGCTTCATCATGTCCAGCATAGAGATATACTTTGTCTTTGTAAACCAAGGCAGCAGGGTCACCGGTGTATTTGTCTTTTATGATTGGGTTATTGGTAACAGCTGTTTTAGCTTTTTTTTCTGCATTGGCGGAAGCCGAAGCATTATTCTGTGCTGTTGTTTTTACTGATGCAAGCAGGAAAAGAGAAAGAATTGGTACAAAAATAGTTTTCATTATAATTAAGATTTATGAAGATGTTGTAAGTTGAAAAGCAAAACCCTTTTTTAAAGCTTAAAAAAGGGTTTTGAATATGAAAATTTAATTTATTTTTTTGCCCCATACTGGTACACCAGCTGCTGTAAGTCCAGAATAAGTAAGTGTTACATTACGTGTAGCCTTTTCCCAGTCCCAAGCATCGTTTACTTTACATTGTATGCCGTTTACGGTTAGTGTTTTCTTGGTACTGTCATAAGACCAGGTTCCTGTTACGCCTCCACTCACTTTTTTGTCAGCTGTCAAGTAGATCGTTACCGATTTTTGAATAACCGCATATTGGTAATTCATTGTAATCTGTTCCCAAGATCCAATAAAAGAGGCTTCTGTAATAGTTGTTGCAGGCACCGCAGCATAACGCTCAGGTGCAATTACAGGCCAGCCGTCTTCTGTCCATTGGATTTCGCGGACATGTCCCATCATTATGGCATTAGAAACTGCGATTCCAGGTACATCTTTTGGCAGACGTGCCTGTGAAGAGTAATACCATTGTTTTGTTTCTGGATTTTGGAAAACAGCACAGTGTGAAATTCCAACCCAGCCTGTATGACCATTAAAACCATAAGGATGTGTAAGCATTGGCCAGCAATCGGCACCATTGGTCACATTGGCACCATTGATTCCATAATATGGCCCCATAATATTTTTGGAACGGCATACTCTGGTATTATACGGAACATCCAGTCCGTCATAGGCCAAGAAAAGATAATAGTACTGTGTGTCTGAATTGTATATGATTTCAGCTCCTTCGGAACCCTGCCAGCGGCTGGTTACACTGCGGGTAGCAATTCGTGTTCCATAATCGCTGAGCGTTTTCAATTGGAAAGGTTTTCCTGTTGTCGGATCTAATTTAACTGCTACAATTCCAGAATGCCAAGAACCATATATTAAATACTGCTCGCCTTCAGGAGTCTCAATAAAACTTGGGTCAATGGCGTTGTATTTGTAATAAGCATTTTCCCAAACCACATCACCTGAGAAAGCCCAATTCTTTAATCCGTCAGGTATAGAGCTTACTACCAATCCTTTGTCTGTCCAAACATTGGACGCCAAATCATCGGTTTCAGCTAAGCCAATAACTGATCTGTTTCCCCAAGTGCCTGTATCACCTGCTGGATCAAAAACCACTATGCTATAATACATTCGGTATTTGCTGCCTACTTTTCGAACACAAGGTGCCCAATATCCATAATTTGGGGTAATAGCAGGTAGGGAAGGAGTCATTTCAGCTCTTGTGGTGTTGGTAAAATCTTTTATCCAAGCTGGTGCTGCTGTCATTGTAGATCCCATAAATTCCCAGTTCACAAGGTCTTTGGAACGTCTGTAAAAGAAATGACCGTGACCATCAGTTGAATTTCCATAAGAAGCATCAGTTTGGTACATGTAATAATAATCACCGCATTTTTCCACTGATGGGTCATGTACATTGGCAAGATTCCATTTTGAATTATTCCCCCAAGATGAAATCGAGGAATAATTGTCCGCATAGGTTGGTCCTTTGAAAGTTGGAGTAGATGTAGGAGTTGGCTCAGCTGTAGTGCCATCATCCTTAGAACATCCTACTGCCGAAACTGCAATAATAAACGCCAATGCTATATAAGGAACTATTCTTATGATAGAATTTGTTTTTTTCATGATATTGTTTTTTATTTTCCTTCTAAAACTAAAACAGAGAAAGGAGGAACAGTAATTTCAAGTTTTCCTTTTTTGTTTTCGAAACCTTTAAAAACTGCTGGCACAATTTTGTTTGGATTTTCGAATGAGTTGTAATCTTGTAGTTTAGCTGAAGTTATAATTGTTCCAGTGAAATTTTTAACACCAAGATCTTTTATGTCGATTTCTATTTTGTTATTGTTTTTTGCATCAACATTTACTAATGAGATATGTACTGCACCATTTTTGTCTTTTGATGCAGATGCAGATATCGCAGGAAGAGTTTCTCCGTTAAAAGTATATAACGGTGACTGAAAACTTAACGGTAATAATTTAGCATCCTGATGCACTCTGTACATTTTCATTACAGAATAGGTTGGAGTTGTAATCATTTTTGCTTTATCTGTTAAAATTACAGCCTGCAGCACGTTTACACATTGTGCTAGATTTGCCATACGGACTCTGTCGGCGTGGTTGTTGAAGATGTTTAATGTTGCTCCGGCTAGAACGGCATCTCTCATTGTGTTCTGCTGATATAAAAATCCTGGATTTGTTCCTTTTTCTACTTCATACCAAGCTCCCCATTCGTCAACAATCATGGCGACTTTTTTTGCAGGATCGTATTTATCCATTATCGCTGCATGTTTGGTAACCAATTCTTCCATTTTTAGTGCTGATTTCATCGTATGGAAATAGCCGTCTTCAGAGAAATCTGTTCCGTCTCCTTTTTTGCTCCAATCTATTACTGCGTAATGGTGAACTCCAAGTCCTCCCAGCATATTGTTTGGAATGCTTTTCATCAATACTTCGGTCCAGTTGTAATCTTCGCTGTTCGATCCAGATGCTATACGGGTAATACCGCCTGTGTTTTCCCAATCTGACATGAAAGTTGCAAATTTGCGGTATTCTCCAGCATAATATTCTGCTGTCATGTTTCCTCCGCATCCCCAAGCTTCATTTCCAATTCCCCAGAATTTAACTTTCCAAGGTTCTGTTCTTCCATTTTTTTTTCGCAGGTCACTCATAGGGCTTTTTCCGCTGAAGTTGGTGTACTGCACCCAGTCAGCTAACTCCTGCACTGTTCCACTGCCTACGTTTCCAGACAAATACGGTTCAGCTCCAAGAACTTCACACATATTTAAAAAATCATGTGTTCCAAAACTGTTGTCTTCTGTAGTTCCTCCCCACCATTTATTTACAATGGTTGGTCTTTCCTGTTGCAGACCGATTCCGTCTTTCCAGTGGTAAGTGTCAGCAAAACAGCCACCAGGCCATCTTAAATTTGGAATCTGCAGCTCTTTTAAAGCAGCAATAATGTCATTTCGAACACCTTTTGTATTAGGAATTTTAGAAGTATCACCCACAAAAAAGCCTCCGTATATACACCTTCCTAAATGTTCCGCAAAGTGACCATAGATGTTTTTGTTGATTGTAGGAGCCTCTGCTGTGTTTTTAATAGTAAGGATTGTAGTTTCCTTTTGCGCAAAACCTGTCTGACTGCAAAAAGCGAGAACTAGTAATAATTGGATTGTCTTTTTCATGATGTTTTTATTTAGTAGATGGAGAAAATGTTCCTTCTAATGTTGATTTTAAAAATACAATAAGCAACAAATTTGTAGCTATTTAATTGTGTAAATGTTATTTATTTTGAACTGTAATAAGCGAGTCCAGAATATTTAGATTTTAAAAAATCAAGACTATTTTTTTAGGGCTTTGATTTTTATAAAAATTTGTTTTCTGCGATTTATTTTAAGTTATAAAATCACGTGGCAAACCGTTTAGGAAATACCACATGATTTTAAAAATTACTAATTCAAAAAATTTTGTTAATTTAAATAAATACTAATAACCTGGATTTTGAGTTATTAAGAATTTATTTGTTTCCATTTCTTTTTTGCAGAATATTATCTTGCAGCCGCATAAAACTTTAGTATTCCTAATTTGCTGAGTTTCGTTCCAAATTTGGATTGACATCAAGTTCACTTTGAGGAATAGGTAAATATTCTTTTCCTGGAATCCATGAGTTGAAATCTGCATCACGTTGTTTTAGTTCAGCTAGTTTAGTATCATTGTAAAACCAGCCCCATCTTACAAGATCATGAATTCTAATACCTTCAACTGACAATTCAAGTGCTCTCTCATGAGCTATTTGATCTCTCATTTGTTCTTGTGTCATGTTTGGTTTTACAGTACTTAAATCAGGCAATTTTGCTCTATTTCTAACTTGTTGAATATAATTGTAGGCATTAGCTGTTAAATTTTGCTCATTTAATGCTTCTGCATACATTAATAATACATCCGAATACCTCATTAAACGATAGTTAATATCAGAAAGTTCAACACTTCCTTGACTTTCGGTTGCTAATCCAAATCCATCATGAGTATATTTTCTAGGGTAAATAGCCGTAGTTGAATGAGGCCAAGGCACACCGGCATATACTGTTGTAGAATTTTCAGATGGTTCATAAGAAGCAATTGTAGTTAATAAACGAGGGTCTAATTTTCCATCAACAGTAAGTTCTTTTTTAAATTCATCATAAATCCAACGAGTGGGTAAAAAATCTGAATATCCATATCCATCTTGTGCATAAGTATGCCCAACTGATGAAACCTGCATCCATGCTGAATTTGGATCTCCTCCATAATTTTTGATAGTCCCTCCTAATTGATCAGGAGTCCCAAATTGGACTTCAAAAAGCGATTCAGAATTATTATCAGATAAAGGACTAAAGTTATTTTTAAATGAGCTTTGTAAGCTATAGATATTTAATTCAGCCCCTTCAATAATTTTTTTGAACTCAATACCGGCTAATTCCCATTGTTTATTGTATAAATATGTTTTTCCTAAGAATCCAGTTGCAGCACCTTTTGTAGCTCTACCTAATTGTCCTTTATCTGGTCCTGTAACATTACCATAGCTAACAGGTAATAGTTTTTGAGCATTTTGAAAGTCAGATATAATTTGATTCCAAATTGCCTCTTCCGATGCAGTAGCTGGATAACGGTCTTTGGATGTTGCAGGAACAGTTAATATCAATGGGACTTTTTGAAAGTTGGTTACTAGATTAAAATAAGAAAGACCTCTTAAAAAATATGCTTGTCCGAGACATCTATCTTTAAGTGCCTGATCCATTTGGATATTAGGTACGTTTCCTAATACCTGATTAGATCTAAACACACATTGGTAATAAGCAGACCACATCCATTGAACAGGACCTGATGTAGGTAGAATGGTAAAGTTTGCTACTTGTCCTAAATCTGGCCATGGGCTATCTGCTGTAAAGTCATCTCCCCTTCCATCTGAAAGGGCAGGGGTCATCCTCATGTAATAACCATCAATCAAGAGACTATTGTAGATAGCATTTGTTCCTTCGATAGCATGATCCTGATTTAGCCAAAAGTTTCCTGCTGTCTGGCTGTTTGGATTTGATAAATTGAGTTCGTCATCACAACTAATAAGAAGAAGATTTAACGATAATATAATTATTATTAATTTGTTTGTTTTCATGATACTAAGTAATAAATTAAAATGATAATTGAATCCCTAACATATATGTTCTTGGTCTAGGATAAGATCCTCCATCAAATCCAGGATTAAATACTCCGGAGTTAAAATCTGGATTAAATCCTTTATACTTTTGAAAAGTATATAAGTTTTGTCCTGTAGCATAGATTCGAGGAGCCTTTATTCCTCCAAACATTTTTACTGGAATAGTATATCCTAGAGAAACTGTATTTATTCTTAAATAATCACCTTTTTGTAACCATCCAGGTCTGTTAGAATCCCTTCCATTTCCATTTGGATCATTTGTTATCAGTCTTGGTATATCTGTGTCAGTATTGGTTGGTGTCCATCTGTCCAAAATATCTTCATGTGAATTTAATGCGTCTGTAGTTAACATTAGCGATCTATACAACCAGCTATTTATGTAGTAGCCTGCAGCTCCAGATGCGAATAATGTAAAATCAAAATTTTGATATTTTGCAGTTAGGTTAAATCCGTATGTTACCTTTGGTGTAGAACTTCCTAAATAAGTTCTATCTGATGCATTGATTACTCCATCATTGTTTATGTCTTTAAAACTAATATCTCCAGGTGCTGTAGAGGCACTTTGAAAAGCATGATTATTTACTTCTTCAGTAGTTTGAAATATCTTCTCATAAACATATCCAAAATGTTCTCCAACTTGTCCTCCAACCTGAGTTTTAGATCCTACACCATAAATTGGCTCATTATTACCACCTAATGATAAAACTTTATTTTTTAAAGTACTTACATTAGCAGAAATGTCATAGCTGAATTTTTTATTTTTATCAGAATGATAAGCTGCTTCAACTTCAAAACCACTATTTTCTAAGCTGCCTGCATTAACGACAGGAGCAGTGTTTATAGAACCTGTAGAAGCAGGAATAGGCACACCTACCAAAACATCATCTGTAGTTCTTTTATAATAATCTAATGTGATATCTAAACTATTATTGAAAAAAGTTCCGTCTAATCCTATATCTGTTGAAGTTGTTGTTTCCCATTTAATATCTTCAATTGCTATGCTGGTTTGTAAACCGCCCGTAACAGGAACACCATTAAAATTGTATAGTATATTTCTATTAACAGTAGGCTGATACAAGTAGTCTCCAATGTTTTCGTTCCCCAATTGACCATAACTGGCACGTAATTTTAGCTGATTTACAATGTCTTTTGAGATATTGAAAAATTCCTCATTTGAGATTTTCCAGCCTAAAGCAACTGACGGAAAAGTTCCGTATCTGTTTTGCGGAGCAAATCGAGAAGAACCATCTCGTCTAACTGTTCCGGTTACTAAGTATTTATCATCAAAATTATAATTTATACGTCCAAAATAAGAGGCTAAAGTACTGTTAAATTCAGACCCTCCTGAAGACTGATTATTACCATTTGAAAGGACAGGATAATATGGCTCTGGTAAATTTTCAGAATGTCCAGTTCTGATAACTGTACTATTTTTTTGAAATGTTTGACCTACTAAAACATCCAGACTATGTTTTTCAAAATCTTTTTTATAGTTTAATGTGTTCTCTACTAGACCAATGGTGTAAATCCTTGAATTATCGTCCAGAAGTGATTTTCCTGAACCAAAAAAGTAACCTTGTTCGAATTTAGGAACAAAAGAAAAGTCTCTTGCATAAGTTTTATCATAACTTGAATTAAGTTTATATGTAAGTGTATGCCCGTTTGACTTTATCAATTTTAACTCTGGATTGATAATCGCAAATGTTCTGTCTACTTCAATTGTATTGGTGAATAGATTATTTATTCCAGGGACGTTTAGTGATATTGTTTGATGTATTTGAGATGATGTTCCTGCATATCCTCCTATATTATTTTCATCATAAACTCCTAACGTCGGTATTGCAGTTACTAAATCATTTATTAGAGGGGGTCTTCCTCCTGTTAAAACATCTCCTCTAAACGTTAATGAATTTTCAAATGAATGAGAGTAATATAGTGACGGAGAAATTTTAAATATTCCTTTTTCTGCTACCATATTTATCCTACCTGAATATCTTTTATAGGTAGGTCCATTTCCTTCAAAGAGGCCTTCATTGGCATAATAATTTATGGAGGCATTATAAGTTGAAGCTTCTCCTCCTCCTGAAAAATTAAGATTATGTTCTGTTCTTGATCCATTTTTTAAACCAACTTTCTGCCAGTCTGTATCAATGTCATCCACAAAAAGATCTGAAGTTGGATCATTTCCTGATATTAATGGAAGTCCGGCATTAGTGCGTTTTTCATTAACAATCATTTGATAATCTTTTCGGTTTAAAACAGGGATGTTTTGAGGAACTTCATCAATTCCATAATAAGTTTCATAATCAACCTTCAGAGCGGCGTTTTTAGATCCGTATTTAGTAGTAATTATAACTACGCCATTTGCAGCTCTTGATCCATAAATTGCACCTGCTGATGCATCTTTTAGAATTTGAACGCTTTTGATATCATTTGGGTTAAAATCCCTGATTGATGTTCCTACTGGAACTCCGTCAACAACATATAATGGTTGATTATTCCCAAAAGTACCAATTCCCCTAATTCGTACATTCGGAGATGCTCCAGGCTCACCATCACTTGAAACCATCACTCCTGAAGCTCTTCCTTGTAAAAGTTGTGAAAAATCACTAGCAGCAACTTTGTTCATTTCATTAACTGCTACAGTTGAAATAGCTCCTGTTAAATCTGCTTTCTTTTGTGTTCCATATCCAACCACGACAACTTCGTTAAGTTTGTTGCTGTCCTCCTTTAAGGCATAGTTAATTTGCGTGCGGTTTGAAATAGTAACTTCTTTTGTTTCATATCCGACATAAGAAAAAACTAGGACATCTGTTGGTTTGGCACTGATAGAATATTCACCGTCAAATCCGGAAGAAGCCGAAGCATTGCTTCCTTTTACTAAAATATTTACACCAGGAAGGGGCATTCCGTCTTTCTCTGATGTAATTTTTCCAGATACTGTATTAGCTTGTTGTGCCGATAGGGTATAAGTACTAAATAGCATCATTAATAATGCTATTAGCCATTCTTTTTTAGGCAATAAAAAATTGCAATAAAAAAATAATCTGTGGTTTGTTGTCATACTGATTGCATTTTGGTTAATTATAAGTGTAGTTTTTACATTTGTAAATTTAAATAAAAAAAAAGTACAAAAACAAATTAATCTTTTAAAAAAAGGTTGAAATAAAAATGGATATCTCAAAAAATACCTAAAAATGAAAGAATATGTGTGTTTAATTAATTTGTAAAACGTTTTCGTGAATTGTAAATTATTGATTATCAGTTATTTAATTTATATTGAAATTTATTTTCTATTTTTAAGTTTTTTTTAATAAAATTGTTACTTTTAAATAAAATTAAAATAATATTCTTGTTAATTTTTGTAATGAAACTTGCTTTTTTGCCTTCAAAAAGGGTGAAAATGAGTTTTTAAATGTTATTTTAACACTTAAAATTCTGAATTATGCCAAAATATTACTTGTAATTGATACTTTTTATTCCATTTATGTTTGAAAAAGTTATCCTGCAGATCGACAGCGATTTACTGTATATATATCTTAAGTGCCAATTTTAGTGATTTTGTGGTTATATGCTCATTTTTAGTGTAAATACCACACTAATTAAATTTGGTAGTTTCAAGGAAGTTGTTATATTTACCGCATAAATAAAATGTTAAAATGCTAAATAGTTATAGTACAGAAGACAAAGTGCTTCTAGCAGTAGATTGTATTATTTTTGGTTTTGATGAAGGAGGACTAAAGATTCTTTTGATTAAAAGGGATTTTGAACCCGAAAGAGGGAAGTGGTCCCTGATGGGAGGTTTCCTCAAAAAAGAAGAGGTCTTGGACGATGCTGCTATAAGGGTATTGAACACTTATACAGGGTTTAATGATATTTATATGGAACAGCTCTATACGTATAGTGAGATTGATCGTGATCCTGTTGAAAGAACTATATCGGTAGCTTATTATGCTTTGATAAATGTTGAAAATCATAATGCCGAATTGATTCAGAACTATCATGCCAAATGGTTTAGTGTTTCTGAAGTGCCTAAGCTGATTTTTGACCACGACAAAATGTTAGCACATGCCATCAGAAGACTGCGTTACAGAACGTCTATGAGGCCTGTTGGTTTTGAACTTTTACCTGAAAAGTTTAAAATGAGCCAGCTGCTTAAGCTGTATGAGTCTATTTTGGATAAAGAAATTGATAAAAGAAATTTCATCAGCAAAATAAATTCGCTCGATATCCTGATAAAATTGGATGAGAAAGATATGACATCTTCCAGAAAAGGTTCTTATCTGTATACTTTTGATAAAGAAAAATATGATGCAAAACTCTTGAATAATTTTGCTGTAAATTTTTAAGATTTTAATTTTTGAAATAAATAAAAAGGAAGCTTCTACTACGGAAGCTTCCTTTTTTATTGGGACAAAAAGAGTTTTTATATTAACTATTTCCTTTTTGGTAATCAGCTAAAAATTGTGCCAATCCGCTGTCAGTCAATGGATGTTTCAATAATCCGGTGATTGAAGATAATGGACCTGTCATTACATCCGATCCTACTTTGGCACAATTAATTACATGCATCGTATTTCGAACCGAAGCTGATAAAATTTGTGTTTTAAAATCATAATTGTCATAAACCTGTCTGATTTCGGCAATAAGTCCCATACCGTCAGTACAAATATCATCCAGTCTTCCTAAAAATGGAGAAACATAGGTCGCGCCGGCTTTGGCAGCAAGCAATGCCTGCCCAACTGAGAAAACCAAGGTCACATTAGTTCTGATTCCTTTATCCGAAAAATATTTGCATGCTTTTATTCCGTCTTTAATCATCGGGATTTTAACCACAATCTGCGGATGAAGTGCAGCCAGTTTTTCTCCTTCCGCAACCATTCCTTCAAAATCAGTCGAGATAACTTCGGCGCTCACGTCACCATCTACTAATTCACATATTTTTATGTAATGTGCAAGAATGTTGTCAGCTCCTGTGATTCCTTCTTTAGCCATTAACGAAGGATTTGTTGTTACTCCGTCTAATATTCCTAAATCATTGGCTTCTTTGATGTCTTCTAAATTTGCTGTATCGATAAAAAATTTCATGTGTATGTTTTTTTTAAAGAATCTGAGTTTCTAAGTAACTAAGATTCTAAGTTTATAAATGTTTTTTTTCTTAAAAGTTGCTAAGTTCCTGAGATACTAAGATTCTGAGTTTTTTACTTAGCATCTCAGAATCTTAGTTTCTTAGTTGCTTAATATCTGAGCACTTTCCTCAATATATTTTATTATTTCTGCAGAAACGCTTTGACTTGTAAATCCAAATTTCTCATCCAAAACGCCCGCTGGTGCCGAATAGCCAAAATGATCCAAGCCTATTATTTTTCCGCTGTCACCTATTAATCCTTCAAGATTTACAGGAAGACCTGCTGTAAGTCCGAAAACTAGTTTTTCTTTTGGAATTACGCTTTCCTGATAGGATTTAGGCTGTGATTTAAACAAACCTTCAGATATGATCGAAGCGATATTTATTTTAAGATTATGCTCTGCTTCTAAAATCACGGCAGCATCTATAAGCGTCGAAACTTCGGATCCGTTTGCGATTAAAGTGATGTCTGGATCTGCAGTTTCTTTAACTAAATAACCTCCTTTTTGTGCTCCGAGAGCTTCGTTATATCTAGAATTTTGTACTGCCGGAATATCTTTTATTCCCTGTCTGGAAAGAATTAGAGCCGTTGGTGTTTTTGTGTTTTTCAAAGCCATATCCCATGCCACTGAAGTTTCAACGGCATCGGCAGGACGAAGTGCCAAAAGGCTTTGGTGTCCCTTATGATTTTTTACTTTTTCCAGCAGACGCATCTGCGCTTCCTGCTCGATTGGCTGGTGTGTAGGTCCATCTTCTCCCACTCGGAAAGAGTCGTGCGTCAGTACATATTTTACAGGAAGTTCCTGAATAGCTGCCAGTCGGATGGCTGGTTTCATATAATCAGAGAATACAAAGAATGTTGCCACTACAGGTATTACACCTCCATGCAGCGCAATACCATTAGCGATGGAAGTCATTGTTAATTCGGCAACTCCTGCCTGTAAAAAGGCACCTTCAAAATTATTTTTCTGTAGTACAGATGATTTTTTCAAAAAGCCGTCGGTTTTATCACTGTTGGATAAATCGGCCGAAGAAACAATGATATTTTCAACGTTTTCAGCTAAATAAGCCAATACTGCAGACGAAGCATCTCTAGTGGCGCAATTTGGTTTTTGAGCCACTTTGCTTAAATCCAGTGCTGGTAATTCACCGGATAAAAACAGTGCCATTTTTTGTGCCAATGCCGGGTTTTCACTCTCCCATTGAGCAATCTGCTGTTTTCTTGTAGCAGCTTTTTCTGTTTTCTTAGACAAAATAGCAGCATAATGCGAAGCCACTTCTTCGTAAATTGCAAAAGGATCTTCCGGATTGGCTTTCAGATTCAGTAATGTTTTGGTATAATCGGCTTTGGTGTCACCGATAGGTTTTCCGTGCAGTTCGCATTCGCCTTCATACATACCTCCGTCAGCAGTAACACAGCCTTTTCCCATTATTGTTTTTCCGATAATCAAAGTAGGTCTTTCAGTTTCCTGATTCGCTGTATCGAGTGCTTTACGGATTTCTGAATGATCATGTCCGTCAATTGTGATTACATTCCATCCCCAAGCTTGGTATTTCATCGCAGTATCTTCGGACGTCACTTCATCGGTCATTGAAGAAAGCTGCACGTCATTTGAATCATAAAACATGATAAAATTGTTTAGTCCCAAATGTCCCGCAATTCTTCCAACTCCCTGTGAAATCTCTTCCTGAACGCCTCCATCGGTGATGAATCCGTATATTTTGTGGTCAAAAAGACCTTTGAATCTAGCTCCAAGAAATTTGGCAGCAATTGCCGCTCCAACACCCATTGCGTGGCCTTGTCCAAGAGGGCCTGATGTGTTTTCGATTCCTCTTAAAACATCAATTTCTGGATGTCCAGGTGTTACCGATCCCCATTGTCTGAACTGCTGTACGTCTTCTTTTTTATAGTTTCCTAATAAATAATATTGGGCATACATCAACGCCGATAGGTGTCCCGCATCCATAAAGAAACGGTCTCTAAATGGCCAATCCATCTGAGTTGGGTCAAAATCTAAATATTCAGTGTATAAAATATGCATAAAATCGGCGCCTCCCATGGCACCGCCCGGGTGTCCTGAATTTGCTTTTTCTACCATAGATATAGCCAGAGCTCTTATGTTGTCTGAGGCTAAATTGTCAATTTTTTGGTTCATAATTTATGGTGTTAATTTTTTTAATATCGATATTGGCGTTTTTGATTTTTTATAAGATATTTTATCTTTTTCCAAAATCTTTTATAAATGGCTGCAATGTATAAAGCAGTTTTGCTGTGCCGCTTTATTCAAATAAATAAGAGTTTATTATTTTGTTCAGGTTTTAATTCGTGTCTTCGAATAACTGCTTGTTTGTAAAGGCGTAAGGAAGAATAAAATAATAAGTGTAAAAAATACATTTGCAAATATAAACAAATTTGTTTTATAATGACAAAAAGAAAATATCATTTTATCTGGATAATTGTTTTTATGTAGTGTGATGTTGGGAGAAAGGATAAGAAATGGTAATTAATTTGGAGAAATGGATTTCAATTTGCGATTTTGACCTTTGTTTTTTACGGATTTGACCCTCCTTTAACTTTATAAATAACCGTTACTTTGCAGTTATAGATTCAATAATACAGTGGTTTGTTGTTATTGCGTTAATAATAGTTATTTGGTTTTGTTTGTGTGAATTTTTAAAATTCATTAAACAAAAAATAATTTTGGTTTTACTTATTTATACCTGAAGTGTTTTCTTTGGGTATAAATAATAAAAAAATTGGAAAGGCTGTTTAAATTATGTAGAATAGAATAAGCAGCAATAAAATTTAAATTTGGTTTAGTTTTAGTTTGGTTAAAAATAAGAAGGTTAATAATAGCCTTCTTATTTTTTTTTATAAATGATTTTCTATAGAAGCCGAAGCATATTTACAATGAATTTCTAATAATCAAGGCGCTTTTATTTTCAATTTGTTCTTTTTTTCCTGTATGAACCATTTGGGCTAATAATTTTCCCATGGTTGTAAAATCAGTCGAAATGGTCGTAATTCCATTAGATACAACTTTTTTTAATGGAGTTTCATTATAGGAAATAATACCAAAATCAGTCCCTAGTTTAAGATTCTGTTCTCTGGCTTTTTCAATTACCCGAACGAGATCCCTGTCATTTGGGATAATGTAAACGCCGCCAATTTTTATATCATTGTCCGAGAATTCGTTGATAACTTCATAATCGAAATCATATTCGGAACAGAAGTTTTCAAATCCTGTTTTCATGCTGAGCGGTTCTCGAAATCCCGGGAAAATCATAATGAGTTTTTTATATTTATTGAGTTTTGTTTTTCCTTTATATAGGCCTTCAAAAATGTCTTTTTTGTGGTTTTGATAAATAGCTGGAAATGATTTTAGTTCTGCATTAGTTTGATCGAGTATGATTACGTCATTTACTGGTAGGGTTTTTATTGAGTCGATTATACCGGTTAAATTGGTTGGCATAATTATGTATTTAGTATAATTCCCATTACTGTCATTTAATAGTTTCTGGAAAACAGTAACATTAAAATGATGAAAAAAAATGTCAACCTGTACGTTCTTTCCAATGTTCTTTAAAAACGAATTATAAATGTCTTCCTTAAAGGTATTGAGCTCATCAAAGAGCAGAAATATTTTCTGTTTTATACTGATTTCAACGCTTTTTACATAATAGCCTTTACCGGGAATGGCATAAATAATTCCTCTTTTTTTGAGATCATCATATCCTAATAATACGGTGTCCCGGGACAATGAAAAAGCCAGGCAGACTTTATTTACAGAGGGCAGCCGATCTCCTTTTACAAGTTTTTCTTCGTCAATTGCTTTTTCAATCGACTGAATTATCTGTTTGTATTTTGGAATTCCGAGATTATCTTGGATGGAAATGATTTTCATGACATTTTTTTGTCAAATATATGAAAAACTGGTAGGTACTGGTATGTAAATCTTGAATTTTAATTTAATTTTGGATTTCAAATTTCATAATAAAACAATGGAAATAAAACACAATTCACAAATTACGACTACTTCTGTAAAGAATTCCTTCGGCTTGATGCCAAATGGAGAAGAGGTTTACTCATATGACTTATCCAATAAAAACGGAATGTCCTTAAAAATAATCACTTATGGAGCTACTGTAACAGAGTTGAAGGTTCCTTTGCAAAACGGCGAAACTGTTGATGTTGTTTTGGGATTTGATACTTTAGAGGGGTATCTTCAGTCTTTTCAGTTAGACGGTTCTCCTTATATGGGAACCACCGTTGGCCGATTTGCCGGAAGAATTCATAACAGCACCTTTACTCTAAATGGGCAAAAAATAGTATTGAATAAAAACAATAACGGTAATTCCCTGCATGGCGGTTTGGTTGGGTTTAGTCAAAAAGTATGGACTGTTGAAAAAGTAACGGATTCAGAAATTACTTTGAGTTATATCAGTCCAGATAATGAGGAAAATTATCCAGGAAGTTTAACAGTCGAGGTAACGTATTCTTTAACTGAAGAAAATGAATTAAAGATTCAATACAATGCAAAAACAACTGAGGATACAATTGTGAATTTGACAAATCATAGTTATTTTAACTTAGATGGCCATTCATCAGATGTGAAAGATCAGGATTTACTTGTAAATACAAACAAGATTTTGGAAGCAACGGCTGACAATATCCCAACTGGTAGGTATTTGGAAGTTGAAAATACAGCTTTTGATTTTTTAACTCCAAAGAAATGCCCTTCCAAAATTGATAATACTTTCGTAGTAACAAAACAAAATGAATTTGCTGCTTCGCTTTTTAATAAAAATAACAATTTAAAAATGACGGTATATACTGATCAGCCTGGAGTTCATATCTACGTTGGCGGAAGCTGTCAAAATAAAGTAAAAGGGAAAGAAAATGCCGATTATCATCCATTGAGCGGTATCTGTTTTGAAACTCAGAATTTTCCTGATGCACCCAATCATGAGCATTTTCCAAGTGCCGTTCTGAAAAAAGGAGAGGAATATACGCAGAATACTGCTTATAAATTCCAATCATTTTAAAATTAGAAAATGCGTAGCAATGAAAAGATTCTTAACTGTTCCGTCAGTGTTTAATTTAAATTAATAGGTTATGAGAAGATTTATTTCAATGACAATTGTTTTGATGGCTTTTTTTACAAGCTGTACTGAGAATAAAGCAATCGCACAACCCAAAACTTCTGCTTTTGCAAAAGGGGGAGATGTGGGCTGGCTGCCACAGATGGAAGCCACAGGATACAAATTTTATGATACTGATGGAGCTGAAAAAGACTGTCTGCAACTGTTGATGGACCGCGGAATGAACACCATCAGACTTCGTGTTTGGGTAAATCCTTCGGATGATAAAGCTAGCGGACACTGCAGTAAAGAAGAAACAGTTGCGATGGCCGTTCGTGCTCAAAAAATAGGAATGCGCATTATGATTGACTTTCATTACAGCGATTCCTGGGCCGATCCAGGGAAACAGAATAAGCCGCTGGCATGGCAAAATCATACTTTTTCAGAATTATTGAATGATGTTTACTTTCATACCGAAGATGTTTTAAATGAACTTAAAAAAGCTGGTGTTACACCGGAATGGGTTCAGGTAGGAAATGAAATTCCGGGAGGAATGCTTTGGCCGGAAGGAAGCACAGACAATTTTAACCAATTGGCACAGCTGCTCAATAAAGGATATGATGCAGTTAAGACCGTAGATAAAAAGATCAAAGTGATTGTTCACTTAGACGAAGGAAATAACAGTGGAAAATTTAGATGGTTTTTTGACAATGCCCAAAAGAACAATGTAAAGTATGACGTGATTGGAATGTCGTATTACCCTTTTTGGATCAAAACAGATTATAAAGAAAATATTACCGATCTGGCAAATAATCTAAATGACATGGCGGCCAGATACAATAAGGAAGTTATGATTGTTGAAGTTGGCGGTGTTGATACACAGGAACAGAATACATATGAAATGCTGGCGGCGGTTATAAAAGCGGTTAAAGCTGTTCCTCATAAAAAAGGGCTTGGCGTGATTTATTGGGAACCTCAAGGTGCTAAATCTTGGAGCGGATATGCATTGAGCGCGTGGAGAGAAGACGGAAAACCATCAATGGCTTTGGATGCATTCAAAGAAAAATAACTGGTACTTTCAGCACAGTTTTTAGCTGAATAGGGCAGGACATAAGAGCCTGTAAAATAGATAGAATAAAATACTTTAGTAATTTCAAAATAACAGTAATTTAAAGAAAATGAACGATTTATTAATTAAAAAAACGACCGATTTTTTTCAAGAGACCTTTGGGAATGCTCCTGAAAAAATAGTACTTTCTCCTGGGAGAATTAACATTATTGGTGAACACATCGATTACAATGACGGCTATGTTTTGCCAGCGGCCATCGACAAGATTATTTGTTTCGCTTTTGCAAAAAGCAATTCGAAGCAGTCTAAAATTGTTGCTATCGATTTAAATGAGGAATTTGAAGTTGATTTGACGCAGGAAATTGTATTGAGCAAAGTCGTTTGGACCAATTATATTTTGGGCGTTATCAAGCAATTGCAGGACAAAGGATTTTCTTTCGACGGATTCAATTGTGTATTCAGCAGTGATATACCAGTTGGTTCTGGATTGTCTTCTTCAGCGGCGCTGGAGTGTGGGACAATTTTTGGAATCAAAGAGCTTTTTGGTTTACAGATTCCTAAAGTTGATATTGCTCTTATGGGGCAAAAAGCAGAACACTGGGTTGGAATCAACTGCGGGATTATGGATCAGTTTTCTAGCGTGATGGGTGAGGAAAACAAAGTAATCAAAATTGACTGCAAAACATTAGAATACGAATACCACAATGCCAATTTTAATGATTATTCACTTATTTTATTTGACAGTAATGTGAAGCATTCTTTGTTTACTTCGGCTTATAATACAAGACGTGAAGAGTGCGAAGAAGGTCTTTCGATCATTAAAAGCAACTTTCCGGAAATTACCAGTTTTAGAGATTGTGACGAAAGCCATGTACTTAGCCTGAAAGATAAAATGTCACCAAATGTGTTTGTTAGATCTCATTTTGTTGTTAAAGAAATTAATCGTGTTGCCCTTGCCTGCGAAGCTTTGGATAACGGAAACATCGAAGAATTAGGCAGACTGCTTTTTGAAACGCACGAAGGATTATCAAAAGAATATTTGGTAAGCTGTGACGAACTTGATTTTATCGTTGATACCTTGAAAAAAGAAAAAGCAGTAATTGGTTCCCGATTAATGGGAGGCGGTTTTGGCGGCTGTACCATCAACTTGATCAAAAAAGGAGAAGAAGAAGCTATCAAAACAAAACTTACTAAATTATACAAAGAAGCTTTTGATATTGATTTAAAAATTTATGATGTAAAAATCGGAAACGGTACATCATTATATGAGCCTGTTGGATAAATAATAATTTAACCGCAAGAAGCGCAATGATTTTTTGAAAAAGAGTGAACACAAAGCTTTGCGCCCCTTGTGGCATATAGATAATTTTTGATAAATCATAGCGCACTTTGCGGTAAAGAACCATAAAATAAATAAGATGAAAAATTTTGATATAAACGAAGATCCGCACAGACGTTTCAATCCGTTAATTAACGAATGGGTATTGGTATCACCGCACAGAGCAACAAGACCTTGGCAGGGACAGAACGAAAAAATCCACACTGATGCACTTCCAGAATATGATCCTGCTTGTTACTTATGTGCAGGAAATGTTCGTGCCAATGGAGAAGTTAATCCTAAATATGAATCTAGTTTTGTTTTCGAAAATGATTTTGCAGCTGTAAAGCAGGAACCAATTTTGTTTGAAGAAGATGCTAAACCTACATTCTTTAAGGCACAGCCGGAAAGAGGTATTGCAAGAGTTGTATGTTTTTCGCCAAGACACGATTTGACTCTGCCTGAAATGGATTTACCAGGAATTGAGACTATTATTAAGACCTGGCAGAAAGAATACACGGATTTAGGAAATGTAGATTACATTAATCACGTTCAGATTTTCGAAAACAAAGGAAGTGTTATGGGATGCAGCAACCCGCACCCGCATGGACAGATCTGGGCACAGTCTTCTTTGCCTACTCAAGTGGAGAAAACACAAAATAGTTTAAAAGCATATTTTGAAAAAAATAACAGTAATCTTTTACTTGATTATCTGCAGGAAGAATTAAAACTGAACGAACGTATCGTTATTGAGAATGAACACTTCGCTGTATTAGTTCCTTTCTGGGCAATCTGGCCATTTGAAACAATGATTATCAGCAAAAGACATATTACAAAAATAACAGAGTTCACTTCTGAAGAAATTTCAGCTTATGCCTCTATTTTAAAGCTATTAACGATAAAATACGATAATCTTTTTGAGACCTCTTTTCCTTATTCTTCAGGAATTCATCAAGCACCTACAGATGGTGAAGAGCATCCGGAGTGGCAGTTTCACATGCATTTTTATCCGCCGTTACTTCGTTCCGCTTCTGTAAAGAAATTTATGGTTGGATACGAGATGATGGGTGAAGCGCAAAGAGATATTACTCCTGAGAAAAGTGCAGCAGTATTAAAAGCACTTTCTGAGGTTCACTATAAAAACAAATAGAATGAAAAAGTTAATCCTTTTAAGCTTTGTTTTCGTTTTTCTTTCTTTAGCTGTAACGGCACAAGAAAAGAAAACGGTTAACGACTGGGAAAATCCGGAAATATTCCAGATTAATAGAGAACCGGCCAGAGCAGCTTTTCTGCCTTATGCTGATGAGCCGTCTGCTATTGCAGATGATTATTCTCGTTCTCCCTGGTTTCTAAACTTAAACGGAAAATGGAAATTCAATTGGTCTCCGACGCCAGATGAAAGACCAATTGATTTTTTCAAAACTAATTTTAATACCACAAATTGGAAAGAAATTTCAGTTCCTGCAAATTGGGAACTGCAGGGTTATGGTATTCCTATTTATACGAATATCACTTATCCATTTGTCAAAAATCCGCCATTTATAGATCATGCCGATAATCCGGTCGGTTCCTATAAACGTACATTTGAACTGCCAGAAAATTGGAACAGCCGAAGAGTTTATCTTCATTTTGAAGCAGGAACTTCGGCAATGTATGTTTGGGTAAATGGAGAAAAAGTGGGGTACAGTGAGAATACTAAAAGCCCGGCGGAATTTGATATTACTAAATATGTGAAAGCAGGTAAAAATCAGCTGGCTGTCGAAGTGTACCGCTGGAGTGATGGTTCCTATTTAGAGGATCAGGATTTTTGGCGTTTATCAGGAATCGATCGCGATGTATATCTGTACAGTACGGCTAATGTTCGTATTGCCGATTTCTTTGCACGTCCTGATTTAGATGCTTCTTATAGAAATGGAAGTATTTCTGTTGATGTAAAGCTTCAGAATAAGAATACGGTTTCAAAAAACAATCATATTGTTGAAGCTAAACTGGTTGACAAAAACGGAACAGTGCTTTTTACAAAAGAAGTTAAGATAAGTGTAAAAGCCAATGCAGCAGAATCAATTTCATTTACTGAGAATGTTGCATCACCTAAATTATGGAGCAACGAAACACCTAATTTATATACTTTACTGCTTTCGCTTAAAGACGAAAACGGCAAACTTATTGAAACGGTGGGAACTTCCATAGGTTTTCGAAAAGTGGAACTGAAAAACGGACAGCTGTTAGTCAATGGTATCCGAATCATGGTTCATGGGGTAAATATTCATGAACACAATCCTAAAACTGGTCACTATCAGGATAAGGAAACGATGATGAAGGATATTAAACTGATGAAGGAATTAAATATTAATGCGGTGCGCTGCAGTCATTATCCTAATAATTTATTATGGGTAAAACTCTGCAATCAATACGGTTTGTTTCTAGTAGACGAAGCTAATATTGAAAGCCACGGCATGGGTTCTCTGCCTTGGATTCCCGATTATGCAAGCCACCCTGCTTACAGACCTGAGTGGCACGCTGCACACATGGACCGAATTTACAGTTTGGTAGAGCGGGATAAGAATCAGCCTTCGGTTATTCTTTGGTCTTTGGGTAATGAATGCGGAAACGGAAAAGTTTTTAAAGATGCTTATAAATGGATTAAAAACAGAGACAATACTCGTTTGGTTCAGTTTGAGCAAGCCATGGAAGAGGATAATACTGATATTGTCTGTCCTATGTATCCAGGTATTGATTACATGAAGGAATATGCTAACCGAAAAGATGTAAAACGTCCATTCATTATGTGTGAGTATTCACATGCAATGGGAAACAGCAGCGGTAATTTTCAGGAATATTGGGATATTATTCACAGCAGTCCAAACATGCAGGGAGGATTTATCTGGGATTGGGTAGATCAGGGTTTTGAAATGACAGATGAAGTAGGCCGAAAATATTGGGCTTACGGCGGGGACATGGGAAGCCAGAATTATACCAACGATGAAAATTTTTGTCATAACGGACTAGTTTGGCCAGACCGTAAACCTCACCCTGGTGCTTTTGAAGTGAAGAAAGTCTATCAGGATATTTTATTCAAAGCGGTGGATTTAAATAAAGGAATAATAGAAATCCAGAACGGTTTCGGTTATACAAACCTTGATAACTATATTTTCAAATACGAAGTTTTAGAAAACGGCCTGGTTATAAAATCAGGTGTGATAGATGTAAATCTTGCGCCGCAGTTAAAAAAGGAAATACAATTAGAATTACCAAAATTAGTGGCAAAAGATGGTGCAGAATATCTTCTGAACATTTATGCTTTCACACGTAATGGTTCCGAAGTTTTGCCTCAAAATTTTGAAGTGGCGAGAGAACAGTTTTCAATTGGTACTGATAATTATTTTGTTAAAGCTTCGAGTAAAGGAGCAAAGCCTATTGTGAAAGAAACTAAAGATGCCGTTACCCTTAGTTCGTCTGGTGTCGAAGTTACAATAAGCAAGCACAATGGTTTAATTCAGGATTATAAATCCAAAGGGGAACGATTTTTCAATCAGCTACCGGTTCCTAATTTCTGGCGTGCGCCTACAGACAATGATTTTGGAAACAATATGCAGTTCGAAAGCAATGTGTGGAGAACTGCTGGGAAATCCAGTAAATTGAATTCTTTTGAAATTAAAGAGATAGGCGGAATAACAACTGTTGTGGCGACGCTGTTCTTGCGAGATGTTGCGTCTTTGTATACTATTGTTTATACTATGAATGCCGACGGAAGTTTGGAGATTTCCAATTCATTCAAAGCAGGAGACAACCCATTGTCCGAAATGCCTCGTTTTGGAATGATATTTTCTCTCAAAAAAGAGCTGGATAATTTTAAATATTATGGAAGAGGCCCTTGGGAAAATTATCAGGATAGAAACACTGCTTCGTTTAAAGGAATTTACAGCAGTAAAGCAGCAGATCAATATGTTCCTTACACACGTCCGCAGGAGAATGGATATAAAACCGATGTCCGCTGGTTAACACTTACTAATAATTCCGGAAACGGAATCGAAATAAATGGTTTACAGCCTTTAGGCGTGAGCGCTCTGCATAATTATCCTGAAGATTTCGATCCGGGCTTGACTAAAAAATACCGTCACCTCAATGATATAACTCCTCGAAATGAAGTAATCGTTTGTGTTGATTTGGCCCAAAGAGGTGTTGGCGGAGATAATAGCTGGGGAGCATTGCCACACAGTCAGTATCAATTAAAAGGGAAGGAATACAGTTATGGGTTTGTTATAAAATCAAAATAATGAATCTTTGAGCTGATTCAATTTACAAAAGAATTTAAAGAAGTAAAAACAAATAAAAATGAGTAAGATAGTCGTTACAGGCGGTTTGGGTTTTATAGGATCTCATACCGTTGTCGAATTACAGAATCAAGGTTTTGAAGTTATAGTGATCGATAATCTTTCCAATTCTTCTATACAAGTATTGGATGGTATCGAACGAATCACGGGTAAAAAACCAATTTTTTCTGGAATCGACTTGAGAGAAAAAAAGGATGTACAGCGTTTTTTCGCAGAACATGATGATGTTGCGGGAGTAATTCATTTTGCTGCTTCTAAAGCAGTAGGCGAAAGTGTGAAAAATCCGTTATTGTATTATGAAAACAACTTGGGAGCTTTGGTTTACATATTACAGGAATTAGAGAAAAAGAAAGAAGCTCATTTTATCTTCAGCTCGTCTTGTACAGTTTACGGTCAGGCCGAAGTAATGCCTATTGCTGAAAATACAGCAATTCAGCCTGCATTGTCTCCTTACGGAAATACAAAACAGATTGGAGAGGAAATTATTGAAGATGTGGTGAAAGTAAGCGGAATCAATGCTATTCTGCTTCGTTATTTCAATCCAATTGGGGCACATCCTTCTGCCGAAATTGGCGAATTGCCAATTGGCGTACCTCAGAATTTAGTTCCATTTATTACTCAAGCAGGAATGGGACTTCGTGCTGAATTATCTGTTTATGGAAATGATTATCCAACTGTGGACGGAACTTGCGTGCGTGATTATATTCATGTAGTCGATTTGGCGAAAGCCCACGTTATAGCACTGCAGAGATTAATAAACAAAAAGAATGCAGAATCATTAGAGATTTTTAATCTGGGAACAGGAACTGGAAGCTCTGTTTTGGAAGTAATAGCTGCTTTTGAGAAAGTAAGCGGGACAAAACTGCCTTATAAGATTGTCGAAAGAAGAGAAGGCGATGTTACTGAGGCCTACGCTAATACGGATAAAGCCAACAATGTTTTAGGCTGGAAAACGGTTTCTACTCTTGAGGAAGCGATGGCAAGTGCCTGGAAATGGGAACAGAAGATTAGAACAAGTCCAGAATTCATGCCGAAAAGTGTTTAGTAAAAAAGATTATTTGGACTTTGTTAATGAGTGTAAAACAAAATAAATGTAAAAAATACATTTATAAGCATTGTCAATATAATTTTTTATTTTACTTTTGGCTTCATAATTCTTAATAAAGTAATAGAATTAAAACATATTTTATATTTTATGTTTGATTTGGGTGAGAAATTCCTCTGTTTTATTGAAAAGATGTGTTATATTGGCACTCCAAAATAGAATAGCATTACAAAATATTAAAAAAGAAAAACAAATATATTAACCTTAAAAAAACTATTTACTCATGAGTAATAACTTGGCTTTTGCAGATTACGCAGTATTTATTATTTATTTTATAGTCGTATCGGTCTATGGATACACTATTTATCGCAAGCGTGAGAGAAACGAGCACGACGCCAAAGCCTATTTCCTTGCAGAAGGAACTTTAACATGGTGGGCGATCGGAGCTTCATTAATCGCTTCAAACATTTCGGCTGAACAATTTATTGGAATGAGCGGGGAAGGATTCTTTTTAGGAATTGCTGTTGCTGCTTATGAGTGGCTTGCTGCTATTGCCTTGATTATTGTAGCAGTTTGGTTTATTCCTGTTTATTTGAAAAACAAGATTTATACCATGCCCCAATTTTTGAAACAAAGATATAACGAATCAACAGCTTTGATTATGGCTGTTTTTTGGCTGTTTTTATATGTTTTTGTAAACTTAACTTCTATTCTATATTTAGGAGCTGTAGCTATCAACGGATTGGCCGGAGGTGAGTATCTTCATGCTATCATGATTGGATTAGCTGTTTTTGCTTTGATTATCTCTTTAGGAGGTATGAAAGTTGTTGCTTATACTGATGTAATTCAGGTAGCCGTTTTGATCATTGGAGGTTTGGTTACTTCTTACATCGCTTTGGCAACTGTTGGAGAATATTTCGGTTTCGGACATGATGCGATTGCAGGTTTCCAAGTATTGATGGAAAAAGCTCCAGAGCATTTCAAAATGATTATCCCAGAGCCTACACAGCAGGTTTCCGCTTCATTTACTCAAAATGATATCGATAAGTATTTAACTTTCCCAGGATTAATGTCATATGCAGCTGGTATTTGGATTATCAACTTGAACTACTGGGGTTGTAACCAATATATTACTCAAAGAGCGTTGGGTGCTGATTTGCAAACCGCCCGTACAGGAATTTTATTCGCTGGTTTCTTGAAATTATTAATGCCGCTTATCGTAATGTTACCTGGTATTGCTGCTTATGTATTATACCAAAATGGACATTTACCACAATTAGTTGGAGGAAAAGACGGTGCTTATTCTGCAATGTTAACTTTCCTTCCTACAGGAATTAAAGGATTATCAGTGGCAGCTTTGACTGCAGCAATTGTTGCTTCTTTGGCTGGAAAAGTAAACAGTATCTCTACTATTTATACTTTAGATGTTCATAAAAAATACATCCAGAAAAATGCTTCAGATAACGCACAGGTAAACATCGGAAGATATACAGTTTTTGCAGCGATGCTTTTAGCTGTATTATTTACTTGGGATGACTTGTTAGGAATTGGCGGTGTAGGTGGTTTTACTTATATCCAAAAATATACTGGATTTATCAGTCCTGGAGTATTTGCTATGTTCTTCCTTGGTATGTTCTGGAAAAGAACAACTGGTACAGCAGCTATCGTTGGTGTAATCTCAGGTTTCTTGCTTTCAGTTTTATTCAATGAATTTGCTCCTGCATTATTTGGAAACCAAACATTATTATACACTGCGTATCAGACTGCCAAAGGAACTTACGAAATTCCTTTCCACATCTGTATGGGATTATCATTCTTATTTACAATGATTTTGATGATTGCTATCAGTATGGCTGGACCAAAAGTGAATCCAAAAGCATTCGAATTGGATACAGAGATGTTCAAATTGAAACCACAGACTACAGTAATGATTATAATCACTTTGTTGGTTATTGCAGCATTATATGTTAAGTTCTGGTAAAATAATATAAATGATTAAAGACGTGAAGCTGAATTTGTTTGGCTTCACGTTTTTTTTTGGTCTAAATATAATTATCCAATATTATTTCTGCGAAAAGCTTAATACAAAGAAGAGCTTTTCGCAGAAAGAAAATTGGTGAAGGCTCAGAATCTTAGCAGATAGATTTGATTTATACTGTGTTGTCTCTGGAAGTTGTTAATGGAATAATTGAAATCAAAAAAGCGGTTTGAAAATATATGTGATTTTCAATCCGCTTTTTTTGCTTTCTCAAACTAGTAATCTTTATTTTTTCTGTGGCATTAAAATTGAAGCTAGAACCGAAATTAAAAGAACACCACCAATTACCATTAAAGAGTACACAGAGTCTACATGATAAAATGGGGAAATGATCATTTTTATTCCAATAAATGATAAAATTATTGCTAATCCATATTGCAGTTTACTAAATAAATGAATGAAATTGTCCAATAGGAAAAACAATGCTCTAAGCCCTAAAATTGCAAAAATATTAGAAGTATATAAAATAAAAGGATCATTTGAAATTGCAAAAATTGCAGGAATAGAATCTACTGCAAATAATAAATCTGTAAACTCAATAACGGTGACTACTACCAAAAGCGGCGTTGCAAGTTTTTTTCCATTTTCCATTGTAAAAAACTTATTTCCGTCATATTTATCGCTTACGCTAAAAAACTTTCGAATTAATCTCGCTCCTCTTGTGTTATTATAATCCACATCATCATCTTCATCTCCCGAAGACCATGATTTGATACCGGCATAAACCAAAAACAATCCAAAAAGAGTCATGATTAAGTTAATGTCATATTTAAATCCTGGATGTCCTGCAAGACTCAAAAGCTTATTTAAATAAGTCAGCTTAATTAAGAAAGCTCCAGAAAAGATAAAAATAGCTCTTAAAACTAACGCTCCGATGATTCCCCAAAACAGCACTTTATGTTTGTTTTGATTGGCAACATCAAAAAAATTAAAGACTAATATAAAAACAAAAAGATTATCAACCGAAAGTGCTTTTTCAATCCAATATGCTGATTGAAATTCATAGAATTTTGATGCTCCTGCAAAGTGAAATATTAAACCGCTAAAAATCATCGCTAAGCTTATCCATACTAATGACCACGTTATGGCTTCTTTATTTGATACTACGTGACTTTTTTTATTGAAGATTCCTAAATCTAATAATAGCATGATAACTACTGCAATCGCAAAAACGATAATTAAGCCGGGATGTTCCAGAAAGATTGGGTGTTGATTCATATTATATATTAATTAAGTTAAATTTAAAATTATGTATTTGCAAATGTCGTCACAATTGCGTTTCCTTCTTCTTTTTTTAGAGAAGTAAATTTTTCCCGTGGCAGTTGTACCGATTAGAATTTATTTTGTCATCGGTTAAATCTTTCAACGAGGAGATTTTTTTTGGTTAGACTAAAGTCATTTACGATAAAAAAAGATAAAATTGCCAGCCACCACCTTTTGCAGCGCAGTTAATTCGTCATTTCTAGCAATATTAC
This sequence comes from Flavobacterium aquicola, assembly GCF_003385115.1. Classification (GTDB taxonomy): domain Bacteria; phylum Bacteroidota; class Bacteroidia; order Flavobacteriales; family Flavobacteriaceae; genus Flavobacterium; species Flavobacterium aquicola. Next base: position 103,292 of record NZ_QUNI01000009.1, on the reverse strand, counting down.
GACTAACATGCCATTGAAACAAATATTGGTCATTATAAACTGATAATCCTCGGTTTTCGGATTTGCAGACTGTATCTTAAAAAATTAAGAATTATTAAATTTATTCGATTAGATATTGTAGATTTAGAAAAAATAGCTATACTTGTAGTCAAACTAACCATAAGATTGATTTCCCTTTTTTATGATTGAAGTTCACTTAGAATATAAACTTGATGTCATTTAAGAGGGAAGACAATTTTTAGTCAAGAAAATAACCAGACAAAAATAAAGCAGATGCAGTTATCACTGACCGATAAAATTATTATAGTAACAGGAGGTGCAAAAGGCATTGGTTTAGGAATATGCAGAGTGCTGGCTGCAGAAGGAGCTATTCCCTTTATAGTAGGCCGCAATGAAACTGACAACAAAGCAGTTGTTGCAGCAATTGAAGCTTCGGGCAGGAAAGCATTACAGGTAGCCGCCGATTTGACAAGACCTGACGATTGCCGGATTGCAGTGGAAACTATTATCAAACAATGCGGAGGGATAGATGGTTTGGTGAATAATGCCGGAGTCAATGACGGTGTGGGTTTGGAGAACGGAGATTACGAATCTTTTATGGCGTCGCTTCACAAAAATCTGGTTCATTATTATCTGATGGCGCAGCACGCTTTGCCACATCTTATAAAATCGAAAGGATCAATAGTAAATATAGGTTCCAAAACTGCCGATACAGGTCAGGGAGGTACTTCAGCTTATGCTGCCGCAAATGGAGGACGCAATGCTCTAACCCGAGAATGGGCTGTTGAATTATTAAAATACAATATCCGCGTAAATGCTGTGGTGGTGGCAGAATGTTTTACTCCGCTGTATGAAACGTGGATTAACACATTTGAAAATAAGGAAGAAAAACTAGCCTCAATAACTAGTAAAATTCCTTTCGGGAAACGTATGACAACAGCCGAAGAAATCGCTAATATGACTGCTTTTCTTTTATCCGAAAAATCGAGCCATACTACAGGACAGATTATATATGTCGATGGCGGCTATACCCATTTAGACAGAGCAATTTCTGAATAATGAATTAACAGCTTAATAAAAACACACAAAGTATATGACAGTAAATCCAAAGCAGGAAGAAGTAAACGAAGTTGTTTCTAGTGGAAACAAAAAATGGTTATTCCCTTTTATATTGGTAACCAGTTTGTTCTTCTTCTGGGGATTTGTGCATAATTTAGACCCGATACTTATTCCGCATTTGCGAAAAGCTTTCAATCTTTCAGATTTAGAATCTTCGCTCATTGATTCTTCTGTGTTTATCGCCTATTTTGCTATGGCTTTGCCGGCAGGTTATGTGATGAGAAAATATGGCTATAAATCAGGAATTCTAATCGGGTTAGTTTTATTCGGATTGGGATCTATTTTATTTGTGCCTGCGGCCAATTCGCTTCAGTATATTTATTTCTTGGGCGCTTTATTTATAATTGCCTGCGGACTTACATTTCTGGAAACAGCCGCGAATCCTTATGTGACTATTTTGGGACCGGCTTCGACAGCAACCCGACGATTGAATTTTTCACAATCGTTTAATGGACTTGCTGCTTATATCGCTCCAGCTTACATTGGCCCAATGATTTTGTCAGGCAAAAATTTAACACAAACGGAAATGGATGCCATGAATGCTTCTGAACTGCAAAATTATCTTTTGGAAGAGGCAGCAAGCGTAAAAATGCCATATCTCGTTTTGGGTTTAATTATTTTGGCTGTAGCAGTAGTTATTTATTTTACATCTATGCCTGACATTAAAGATGAAGATAAAGAAGGAGCTGACGGTGCTAGTTTTGCAGGCGCTTTGAAGTCCGTAAAATTAAGATGGGGAATTGTTGCTCAGTTTTTTTACGTGGGAGCACAGGTTTGTGTGGGCAGTTTTTTTATCAAAATGGCGACAACAGCAGCAGGAATAGGAGAGGATTCGGCAGCAAAATATTTAGGTTTTTTTGGGTTAGCATTTATGCTTGGGCGTTTTGCGGGAACTTTTATTATGAAATATATAGATGCACAAAAACTGCTGCTGACGTATGCTTTTATTAATATCCTATTATGCATTTTGGTAATAAACGGAACTGGAATGATAGTGGTGTACGGACTTATAGCTATCGCCTTTTTTATGAGTATAATGTTTCCAACTATTTTTTCGATGGGTATTGAAGATTTAGGACATAATACCAAAATTGGTTCGTCGCTGATTGTAATGGCTATTGTTGGAGGTGCATTATTGCCTCCGGTTTTAGGAATGATTTCAGATAAAACAGGCAGTATTCAAAATGGATATATTGTACCGCTAATATGTTTTGTAGTAATAGTGTTTTTTGCTTTCGCAAGAAGAAATGATAGAATTAATAATAATGCAGGAGAATAAAATGAAAAGATTAGTTGTAAAAATGCATCCTAAAGATAACGTTCTGGTTGCATTAACAGATTTACAAAAAGAGGATGCAGTTGTTTTTGAATCTGAAACATATATTTTAAAAGAAACAATTAAGGCAAAGCATAAGTTTTATATGGCTGATATGACTGCCACTGCTGAAGTGATTATGTATGGCGTTTTGGTTGGAAAAGTGCAGTGTGATGTAAGTAAAGGAAGTTTGATGACTACTGAAAATCTAAAACACGCGGCAGAACCTTATGGATATAAAAAAAGCAGTTTTTCATGGCAGGCTCCTGATGTTTCCAAATATAAAGACAAAACATTTAAAGGATATAAAAGAAAAGACGGCCGTGTGGGAACAGCTAATTACTGGCTGTTTGTACCGACTGTTTTTTGTGAAAATCGAAATTTGGATGTCATCCGTGAAGCGCTTCACAATGAATTGGGTTATTCTGTGAGTGATAAATATACGCAGTTCACGCATCAGTTATTGAAAAGCTATCAAAGCGGTGAAGATATGAATGCCGTTGATTTGCAATTGATGCCAGCCAACACTGCAAATCGTGTTTTTAAAAATGTTGATGGGATAAAATTCCTCAATCATCAGGGCGGTTGTGGCGGTACACGTCAGGATGCGGCTACGCTGAGCGCGTTGTTGGCTTCTTATGCGAATCATCCAAATGTGGGCGGGATTACGGTTTTGAGTTTAGGCTGTCAGCATCTGCAGGTGCAGGATTTTATAAACGATGTCAAAAAACAGAATCCAGCATTTGATAAACCTTTATTTATTTTCGAACAGCAGCAGACTGAAAGTGAAGAAGTATTGATATCCAATGCGATAAAAAAAACATTTCAGGGATTAATAGAAATCAATCAATATGAAAGAGAAGAAGCTCCTTTGAGCGAACTCTGCATTGGCGTAAAGTGTGGCGGAAGCGACGGTTTTAGCGGTGTTTCTGCAAATCCTGCCGTGGGGTATACTTCGGATTTGGTAGTTGGTTTGGGAGGTAAAATTTTGCTTGCTGAATTTCCAGAATTATGCGGAGCCGAACAAGATTTAATTGATCGCTGTGTTTCTGAAGAAACGGCGTATAAATTTATAAATTTGATGGAATCTTATGATGCTTTGGCACATAAAGTAGGTTCAGGTTTTCATATGAATCCTTCGCCAGGGAATATAAAAGACGGTTTGATTACAGATGCAATTAAAAGTGCAGGAGCTGCCAAAAAAGGCGGAACCTCACCAGTAGAAGATGTGCTCGATTATACCGAATTGGTCACAAAACCAGGATTAAGTTTAGTTTGTACACCAGGAAACGATGTGGAAGCTACTACTGGAAAAGCAGCATCTGGCGCAACATTGATTTTGTTTACTACTGGCTTGGGAACACCTACAGGAAATCCTGTCTGTCCAGTTATAAAAGTGGCAACAAATTCTGTTCTGGCTTCAAAAATGAGTGATATCATTGACATAGACTGCGGCCCAATCATTAGCGGAGAAAAAACCATTGAAGAAATGGGTGAAGAAATTTTGGATTACTGCATAAAAGCGGCAAGCGGTGAAATTATTCCAAAAGCAGTACAATTAAACCAAGACGATTTTATTCCTTGGAAAAGAGGAGTGTCGTTGTAAAAAAAGTTGATTTAAGATTTTTGACTAACGATTTAAGATTTCAGAAGGATTAGACTTCGTGAAATTGACAATCTGTAGGTTTCGAATGAGAAAATCAAAAATCAAAAATCGTTAATCTGAAATTAAAAATCATAAATATGTTTTCTTTAAAAAACAAAAAAGCAATTATAACAGGAGGAGGAAGCGGTATTGGAAAAGCAATTTCATTATTATTCGCCAAACAGGGAGCCGAAGTTCATGTTTTGGAACTTTCGCAGGAAAGTGCCCAGTCTACAGTTGATAAAATAACGGCAGATGGAGGCAAAGTGTTTGCACATGCCTGTAATGTTGCCAATCAGCAGGAAGTAATCGCAGCATTCGAAAAAATTGGGAATATTGATATTCTTGTAAATAATGCAGGAATTGCACACGTGGGAAAAGTAGAAACTACTGCCGAGGCAGATTTTGACCGTGTGATGAATGTTAATGTGAAAGGCGTATATAACTGTCTGCATGCTTCGATTCCGCAGTTTAGAAAATCGGGGGGCGGAGTTATTCTTAATTTGGCATCTATTGCATGCTGGGTTGGAATTCCGGACAGGTTTGCTTATTCTACTGGCAAAGGTGCTGTGATGGCAATGACTTTATCGGTAGCTAAGGATTATCTTAATGAAAATATTCGCTGTAATTCGATTTCTCCGGCAAGAGTTCACACTCCTTTTGTGGACGGATTTATCAGCAAAAATTATCCAGGTAATGAAGCCGAAATTTTTGAAAAATTGTCAAAATCACAGCCTATCGGTCGCATGGGACAGCCAGATGAAGTTGCTGCTTTAGCATTATTTCTCTGCAGTGACGAATCTTCTTTCATCACTGGGTCCGATTATCCTATTGACGGCGGCTTTATTAAATTGAATAATTAAAATAGCAACTAAGAATCTAGCTTCTAAGTTGCTAAGATTTTTTGGTTGAAAAAAATAGAAACTTAGATACTCAGAAACTTAGTAACTTAAATAATAAAAAATGAAACTAATACGATTTGGAGAAGCTGGAAAAGAAAAACCAGGTCTTTTAATTAATGATAAAAGAATAGATGTTTCGTCTATTGTAGCTGATTATAATGAAGCTTTTTTCGAAAATAATGGAATAGAAAAACTGCAGGAAGCTATAAAAAACAGCAGTTCTTTTCCAGAAGTTAGCGATACTGTCCGATTGGGATCTCCAGTTGCGAGACCGTCAAAGATTATCTGCATTGGTCTTAATTATGTGGATCATTGCGAAGAAACCGGAGCAGTTATTCCTGCTGAGCCAATTATCTTTTTTAAATCAACGACTTCTTTGTGCGGTCCTGATGATAATCTGGTAATTCCTAAAGACAGCCAAAAAACGGACTGGGAAGTAGAACTGGCTTTTGTCGTAGGTAAAAAAGCAAGCTATGTTTCAGAAGCTGATGCGATGAATTATGTAGCTGGGTACTGCCTGCTTAATGACTATAGCGAAAGAGCCTATCAGCTGGAACGCGGCGGACAATGGGCAAAAGGAAAAGGAAGCGATACTTTCGCTCCTCTTGGACCAGTTTTGGCTACGCCAGACGAGATTGCCGATGTTAATAATTTAACTATGTGGTTAACAGTAAACGGCAAAAAATATCAAAACAGCAACACTTCGAACCTGATTTTTAAAATTCCATTTTTAGTGCATTACTTAAGTCAGTTCATGACATTGCTGCCAGGCGATGTTATTAGTACGGGAACACCTCCAGGAGTTGGTTTGGGAATAAAACCGGAGCCGGTTTATGTAAAAGCTGGTGATGTAATCGAATTAGGAATAGAAGGATTAGGAACCAGTAAACAATTAGCTGTTGCTTATTTTTAAAGTATAAGAACGTAAATCAGCTTTGTTATCTCCATAGGCCTAACAGGTTTTAAAAATCTGTTAGGTCTAACTTTAGCCAGAAATAGCCCAATTTAAAAACTGAACCAATGAAAATCGACAGTCATATTCATTTTTGGAAATATCATCCTGTAAAAGAAGCATGGATTACTGATGATATGAAAGTGATTCAGCGCGATTTTTTGCCAAATGATATTGCTCCGATTCTGGAAGAAAACGCTATCGATGGCTGTATTGCTGTTCAGGCCGATCAGAGTGAAACTGAAACCCATTTTCTGCTACAGCTGGCAGAGGAAAATGATTTTATAAAAGGAGTAGTAGGCTGGATCGATTTTAAAGATTCAAACCTAGAAGAGCGTTTGAAATGTTTCAGTCAATTTAAAAAACTTAAAGGTTTTAGGCATATAGCCGAAGCCGAACCTGATGCTGATTTTTTATTAAATACCGATTTCTGTAACGGTATAGGAAAGTTATCCAAATTTAATTTTAGCTATGACATTCTGGTTTCTGCTCCACAGTTGAAAACAGTTACCGCATTTGCAGAAAAATTTCCTGAACAGTTATTTGTTATCGATCATTTGGCAAAGCCAAATATAAAAAATGCTGATTTTGCAATTTGGGAAAAAGAAATAAAAGCAATTGCAGCATATCCAAATGTACATTGTAAAGTCTCCGGTTTGGTTACTCAAGCCGACTGGAATCAATGGAAAAATGATGATTTCACTTATTGTCTGGATGTTGTTACGTCTGCTTTTGGTATTGAGCGTCTGCTATTTGGCAGTGATTGGCCGGTTAGTTTATTGGCCGCATCCTATAGTCAGTCTACCACAATTCTTCGGGATTATTACAGTCGTTTTTCTCTGGAAGAGCAGAAAGCTTTTTGGGGAAATAATGCGGTTCGTTTTTACAATTTACAATGAAAAGGTTTTTTTGTACCTTAATTTTAGAGAATTAAAAATCGTTTTTCTTACTGTATTACTAAGTTTATTGCCTGAAAACCTATCTACTGTATAATTTTTCCTCTATTTTTTTGTCATATTGAAAAAAGATGCTTATACTTGTAGTCAAATTAACCATAAGTAATTAATTTTTTTTGTGATTCTGTTGTTGTGTTCGAAAGGATAATCTAAACGGATTTAATATTCTAAATAAATAAAATGAAAAAAAACTACTCATTATTATTCTTATTAACTCTTACAGCTTTAGTGGCTCAAGCACAGACAGTCTGGAAAAATGTACAGATTGGGGGTACGGGTTTTGTCACAGGCATTGTTGCAAGTAAAACGGAGGCAAATTTAAAATATGCACGTACTGATGTTGGAGGAGCATATAGATGGGATACCGGCAGTAATACTTGGATTCCTTTGCTGGATTGGACGAGTACTGGACAAGTGGGTTATCAGGGAGTAGAATCGTTAGCTATAGATCCGCAAAATAATAATATTGTTTACATTTTGGCTGGAACGGATTATTTCAATAATGGCAAAACCGCAATTTTGAAATCAGTTGACAGAGGAAATACTTTTACAGAAACAATTGTGACATCGCAATTCAAAGCGCACGGTAACGGTATGGGGCGTTCTAATGGAGAACGATTGGCTGTTGATCCTAATAATTCGAATGTGCTGTTTTGCGGTACAAGACGTAATGGATTGTTTAAAAGTACTGATGGTGGTTCAACTTGGGAGAAAAACAGTGCGCTTCCAGTGACTACTACTGCTAATGATAATGGAATCTGTTTTGTAATATTTGACCCAAATACTGTTTCTGGCGGAAGCACACAGACTATTTATGCAGGAGTTTCCAGAACAGGAGCGTCAAATCTTTATAAAAGTACTGATGGCGGTGCTTCATGGACAGCGGTTGCCAATAGTACAACTGCTTACATGCCACAGCGCGCAGTTCTTGACTCTAACGGAACATTGTTAATTACCTATGCAGATAAAGAAGGACCTTGGAATCCTGGCAGCGGACAAATCTGGAAATTGAATTCGACAGGTACATTGACTAACATAACGCCTGCAGGTGTTACTAAGCCTTTTGGAGGAATTGATGTTGATCCTGCAAATCCTCAGCGAATTGTAGCCTCAACTATGAATACTTATTTACTGCAGTACACGCCGTCGGGTGGCTCTGGAGTTTATGGAGACCGCTTTTTTTTAAGTACGGATGGAGGAACGACTTGGAAAGATCTGGTTGGAACATCGGGGATTAAAATGATGGACAATGGCTGTACTTGGATTTCTGGATCTTCGGCTTCTATTCATTGGACGGGAGACATAAAATTTAATCCGTTCAATACAGCGCAGGCAAGTGTAGTTTCCGGAAATGGGATATTTACTTGTGATGACGTCAATGCTGTACAGACTACTTGGAAGTTTGATGCCAAAGGCCAAGAGGAAAGCGTGCCTTATGATTTAATAAGCATTCCTTCAGGTCCTGCTTTGAGCGTTATTGCCGACTATGATGGATTCAGGCACACAGATGTTTCGGTTTATGCCTCGCAGTATGTTCCTACTATGGGATCGTCCACAGGACTTTCCTATGCAGCCGGCAATACAAATAAATTAGTCAGACTGGGAGATAAAATGTATTATTCTTCAGATCAAGGGACAACTTGGACTTTGACAGCAGCTGCGCTTAAAGGCAATAAAGGCAGTACTGCATTGTCTTATGACGGTACAAAAATGCTGCATTGTCCAGAGAATGCTAACGCAGTATATTACAGCGCAGATAATGGAACGACTTGGACTGCCTCTGCGGGAGTTAATTTCAACACTGTTCCGGTATCAGATCCTGTGACTAATAATAAGTTTTATGTTTATAATTCTGGTAACGGCGATTTGATGGTTAGTACCAATGGAGGTTCTAGTTTTACTAAAGCGGGCAGTGCTGGTTCCGGAGGATCAAAGATAATACGTTCAGTACCAGGAAAGGCAGGTCATCTTTGGATTGCGAAGAATAATGGAGGATTAATCCGTACTATCGATGGCGGAGTAACTTATACTACACCATCAGCTGCGGTAACTGCTGCATCTGCGGTTGGAATTGGGAAAGCAGCTCCAGGAGCAAGCTATCCTACGGTATATATTTGGGGTACCGTAAGTGGTGTGACTGGAGTTTTTCGATCGATTGACCAAGGGCTAACTTGGGAAAGAGTCAATGATGATCTTCATCAATATGGCGGAACTGGTAACGGAAATTTTGTAGTTGGTGATATGAACGTTTATGGGCGTGTGTATATGAGTACCGTGGGCAGAGGAATAGTTTATGGAGATAGTGATCCCACTTTAGGAGTTGATGATTTTGGGAATCCTGCAGATGGTAATGAATTAGGGATTTTTGTTAAGCCAAATCCGGCCAAAGAATATTTTGAAATTAAATTACCCGAAAACACTTCGGATGATTCGGTGAAAGTAACAGTTTATGATGTTTTAGGAAGGATATTGCTTCAGAATAGTTATGAAGTTCAAAATAATACTGTAACTATTTTATTGAATGGAATTTCCATTTCAAAAGGCGTATGTATAGTAACAGTAAAAACAAGTCAAGGAGTATATTCATCTAAAGTATTGAAAGATTAATTCTTAAGTGGCTAAGAGATTAAAATATAAGTTTAGATTTTAAAAAGAGAGTTTTGGTTAGTTATTTAAACTCTGACCCGATAGCCTGATTAACTATCGGGTCTTTTTATATATAACTATTTTGGGATAGCTTATCAGAAGTATTAACCTAGCCTAATGGCTGATATTTATTGGAAATAGAATAAAAGTAAAGTTCAAATACTTGGAATTTTAAACTAAAACTCAAAATTAAATCCTTTTTGAGTCAGCTTCTCATAAATGGCTTGATCGAATTTATATAATTGTGCGGCACGATGGGAAACATCCTGTTGTTTTTCATCTAATGGCACGAGTAGCTTCATGTGTAGTATTTTTCTGCGAAAATTGGATTTATCCATCTCAATCCCTAAAATTTCTTCGTAAAGATGCATGAGCTGCAGCAAAGTAAATTTTTCAGGTAACAGGTTAAAACCTAGTGGAGCTTGACGAACTCTGTTGCGAAGATTTTTAATACTAAAGTCTAATATTTCATTATGATCATAAATTAAATCAGGAATTTCATTAATCTTATACCACTTGGCATCTGAAGCTGTAAAACCAGCCTTTATGTCATAATCTTCTCTTTTTACCAAAGCATAATATCCTATAGTGATAACCCTTCTTAAGGGGAAGCGATCGGGTTCTCCAAATGCTTTTAACTGTTCTAGGTAAATGTTATCCATCCCGGTAAGCTCTGCTAACAGTCGGTGGGCAGCTGCATCTGTACTCTCTTTCTTTTTTATCCATCCTCCCGGTAATCCCCATTTTCCTTTACTAATACCTTCTGCATGTTCGACCAAAAGCACTTCTAGTATACCATTGTCAAAACCAAATATAACACAATCAATAGTAATGGCATTCATCGCAGACTGCTCTGCATTTTGAATTGAATCTTTATCGATAATTTTCTCACTCATAGCCTTACTAAAAATTTTTGGCAATTTAATAATTATTTTAACATTTATATGGCATAAACCTACAAATATTAAAAAAGGGTTTTACAAAAAAGGCTTTTTGTGGAAAAGCTAAAAATTTCATGTTTTTTGTATTATTTGTTGATCAATTTGCTGTTAATCAGTCTTATTTTCTAATATGTGTGTAATCTAAAACCTTTATTTTATTTCTTCATAAACTATCAAATCAATAATTTCACAACTAATTTTTCATATTATCAATAATTTAATTTTAAATTTTTGTTAATATGAAAAATACATCGTATACTTGTAGTCAAATTAACCATAACGTTATGGTTTTTTTGACCAAAAGAGTTATGGTTTTTTTGACCAGAAGTACAAAAGTAGTATTAAGTTGCACATATTAAAAAGAAGATTATGTTTTTTTTAGGAATCGATTTGGGAAGCTCATCTATAAAATTATCAGTATTTGATGCAGATAAAAATAGTACCGTTGTTTCGGTAACTGCTCCTGAATTTGAAATGGATATTATAGCGCATCAATTTGGATGGGCAGAACAAGATCCTAATAAATGGTGGGAATATTTAAAAGATGGCATTCACTCACTTAGGTCAAAACATCATATTGATTTAAAAAAAATTGCTGGAATTGGGATTGCCTATCAAATGCATGGGTTAGTCCTAACGGATGAAAATATAAATCCTGTTCGCTCGTCTATTATTTGGTGTGACAGCAGGGCAGCAGTTATTGGGAATGAAGTTTATGATAGAATGGGACACGAATCCTGTCAGCAGCAGATTCTTGGCAGTCCTGGGAATTTTACTGCTTCAAAATTAAAATGGGTTCAAACTAATGAGCCAGAGGTTTTTCAAAAAGCGGCCTACATGATGCTTCCTGGGGATTTCATCGCTGCAAGACTTTCAGGAAAGGCTCAAATAAGTACTTCGGGCTTATCGGAAGCCGCTTTATGGAACTTCTCGAAAGGAACTTTGGCAACCGAAGTGCTGAATGCTATGGAACTTCCAGTTGATAAGATTCCTGAAATAGTGCCTAATTTTGGTTACCAAGCAACAATTCATCCAGAAGTAGCATCAGAGTTAGGTTTTAATTCGGATGTTAAAATTACGTATCGTGGCGGTGATCAGCCTAATAATGCTATGTCACTGAATGTTCTGAAACCCGGCGAAATTGCAACTACAGCGGGTACATCTGCAGTAGTCTACGCAGTCAGCAATCAGGACATTTACGATAAAGAAAACCGTATTAATACTTTTTTGCATGTAAATAATACCGAAACCGAAAAAAATAACGGGGTGATGCTTTGTATTAATGGTTCAGGAATTTTATACCAATGGCTCCGCAAAATTATGTCGGTAGATAGAACCAGTTTAATTGCTTATGACTCTCTTAATGCTGAAGCAGCAAAAGTTGCAGCAGGAAGTAATGGCTTGCGTTTTTATCCATTTGGCAATGGTGTTGAACGTATTTTTAATAATAAAAATGTCAATTCTGGTATTCAAAATCTAAATTTTAATATTCATCAGTCGGGACATCTTATCCGTTCAGCTTGTGAAGGAATTGTTTTTGCCATGAATTATGGTTTCGATGTTATGAAATCAGTTGGGGCATCAGGGGAAATTGTTAGAGCAGGCAATACTAATCTTTTTTTAAGCCCTGTTTTTAGAGAAATTTTCACGAATACTACACAAACTACATTAGAATTATATAACACTTCGGGGTCTGAAGGAGCTGCAAGAGGAGCTGCGTATGGTTTTGGCTATTATGCTTCTTTGGAACAGGCTTTTGAAGGTTTAAAATGTATAGAAAGAGTTGAGCCAAATCCGATATTGACTTCTCAGTATCAGGAAATTTATCAAGAATGGAAAAATAATATTAAAATAGAATTATAGAATGAGTACAACAACAACACAATCGTATTTTAAAAATATCGATACTATAAAATTTGAAGGTAAGGACAGTTCTAATCCTTTAGCTTTTAAATGGTATGATGAAAATCGCATAGTAGCAGGTAAAACTTTGAAGGAACATTTACGTTTTTCTATGGCTTACTGGCATACTTTATGTAACACCGGAGGCGATCCTTTTGGTGCTGGAACCGAAACATTTGAGTGGAATAAAAGCGAAGATGTTATTCAGCGTGCCAAAGATAAAATGGATGCCGCTTTTGAATTTATGACTAAATTAGGAATACCGTACTATTGTTTTCACGATATCGATATGGTTGATGATGCGCCTACTTTGGAAGAGTTTGAACAGCGTGTAAAAGCTCTGGTTGCTTACGCAAAAATCAAGCAGGAAGAAACCGGAATCAAATTATTGTGGGGAACTTCAAATTTATTTAGCAATCCTCGCTATATGAACGGAGCTTCTACAAATCCAAATTTTGATGTAGTGGCTTATGCGGCAGCTCAAGCTAAAATTGCTATTGATGCAACAATCGCTCTTGGTGGTGAAAATTATGTTTTCTGGGGAGGTAGAGAAGGCTACATGAGTCTTTTGAATACTGATATGAAAAGAGAATTGGAGCACATGGGACGTTTCTTGACTATCTGCAGAGATTATGCCCGCAAACAAGGTTTCAAAGGAACTTTTCTTATTGAGCCAAAGCCAATGGAACCAATGAAACATCAATATGATTTTGATGCGGCTACAACTTTAGGTTTTCTTCATAAGCACGGGCTTCAAAATGATTTCAAACTGAATTTAGAAGTAAATCACGCAACACTTGCAGGACATTCTTTCGAGCATGAATTACAAGTTGCTGTTGATGCTGGAATGTTAGGAAGTATTGATGCAAACCGCGGTGATTACCAAAACGGTTGGGATACAGATCAATTCCCTGTTGATGTTTTTGAAATTGCACAATCAATGCTGGTTATTCTTGAAGGCGGAGGAATTCAAGGCGGAGGAATAAACTTTGACGCAAAAGTAAGAAGAAACTCAATCGATATCGAAGATAAATTTATTGCACACATTGCTGGAATGGATGTTTTTGCCAGAGGACTTATCTGTGCAGATCATATTTTAAAAAATACAAAATACAAAGAATTACGTTCACAACGTTACGGTTCGTTTGACGTAGCGAATGGTGCTAAATATGAAAGTGGAGAATTAACTCTGGAAGATCTTAGCGCTATTGCACGTGCAAACGGTGAGCCTAAACCAATCAGCGGGAAACAAGAATTATTTGAGCAAATTATTGCCAATGCATATTAACTTAGATTAAAAACTTACTAACAACAAATTTAACCAAATTATTAATTATTATGAAAAGCAATTACTGTATTAAAACAACAATGCTCCAGTTTTGCATGGTGCTGTTGCTTACCGTATTTTCTTTGCAGTCTGGTTTTGCACAACAGCAATCCAGATCTGTAAGCGGAAATGTAAAATCGACAGGAGATAACATGGCGATACCTGGTGCAACTATTACAAATGAAGCAACAAAAAAGGCTGCGTCAACAGATTTCGATGGAAAATTTACTTTAGAAGCAAAAACTGGAGATGTACTTGTATTCAGTTTTATGGGGTTTAGAACTCAACGCATCACACTCGGAAATCAAAATACAATCAATGTTTCGCTTCAGACAGAAGTAGCTGACCTTAAGGAAGTTGTGGTTATAGGTTATGGTTCGATGAAGAAAAAGTTGGTAACAAATGCGGTTACTCAGGTTACTGGTGAATCTCTTGCAAAAACAAATACTACCAATGCACTTCAGGCACTTCAAGGACAAGCTGCTGGGCTACAAATTACTTCTACTTCAGGGCAGCCTGGAGAAGGTTTAAATGTGGTTATTAGGGGAGTTGGTTCTACTGGAGGAAGTACTCCTCTGTATGTTGTAGACGGAATTCTTACTAGTGATATATCTTATTTAAGCAATTCAGATATTGAATCTATTTCTGTTTTAAAAGATGCCGCTTCTGCAGCTATTTATGGTTCGCAGGCTTCTAATGGAGTTATCTTGGTATCAACGAAGAAAGGGAAACGCGGTTCTGCAGGTAAAATCACTTTTGATCAATATTATGGTATTCAATCTGTAGCTAGAAAAGTTGATTTGCTAGATGCGACAGAATATGCTACTATTTTAAATGAAGCCTCAGTAAACTCAGGTAAAGCTCCTTATTTTACAAATGCTCAAATTGCAACCTTAGGTAAAGGTACTAATTGGATGGACAAAATGTTAGTTGACAATGCAGCTACTAAAAATTTTGCATTCGGTGCTTCAGGAGGATCAGATAATTCTGTTTATTCAACATCATTGTCTTATTTAGGGCAAGAAGGAGTTGTGGGAGGTAAAGATTTATCAAATTATGAGCGCTATAATTTTAGATTCAATTCAGAACATAAATTATATAAGGATGTAGTTACTTTAGGGGAAAACGTAAGCTTTGCTTATATTAATAAAAACGGTATTGGTGTTGGTAATCAATATAATAATTCTTTAAGAAGTTCTTTTCAAACAACTCCATTATTACCAATGTATGATGACAATGGGGATTATTTTGACACAACTAATAGTACTGAACCTTGGTTAGCAGGTGTTGCAAATCCATACGCAACAATGGTCTATAATAATCAGAATGAAAGTAATAACCAAAAATTATTGGGGAATGTTTATTTACAGATTGAGCCGATCAAAAATTTGACATTTAAGACCACTTTAGGTCTTGATTATTATGCTGGTGAAAATCATTCGTATTCTCCTGAATATCAGTTGTCAATTTATGCATTTAGCAGATTTGACAAAGTCTTTCAAAGCATGAATAAGGGTAAAACACTTACTTGGGACAATTTAGCAACTTATAAATTTAAAGTTGCCGAGAATCATCATTTTGAAACTATGTTAGGTACATCGTCGATTAATTACGATGGAACTTCTATGAGCAGTAGTAATACGGATGCTGTATATAGTGATTTAGATCACGCTTGGATAAATAATACTACTAATAAAGATGGATCCAAAATAGCAATTCGCGGTGCAAAAGAAGAGACTAAAAGAATGTCTTATTATGGAAGATTGAATTACGATTTTAAAGAAACGTATTTAATTAATGCAACTTTTAGAATGGACGGTTCTTCTATTTTTTCTAAGGAAAATCAATGGGGTTATTTTCCTTCAGTATCTGCTGGTTGGGTTGTGTCAAACGAAGCATTTTTGAAAAACTCAAAAGCTATAAACTTTCTTAAAGTAAGAGCAAGCTGGGGACAGGTTGGAAATCAAAATGCAAGGCCTTTTCAATATTTATCACCAATAAAAACAGATTACACTAATTATATATACGGAGATAAGGAAGGTGTTCTTACACCGGGTGCTTACCCTAATAGATTAGCAAATCCAGACTTAAAATGGGAAACCTCAGAACAAATAGATTTAGGTTTCGATGCTAAATTCTTAGACAATGCCTTAAGTGTTACTTTTGATGCGTATCAAAAAACCAATAAAGATTGGATAATTTTAGCACCAGTATTGGCTACTGCCGGTGCTGATGCACCTTATATTAATGGAGGAGATGTAGTTAATAAAGGTTTAGAATTATCATTGCAGTATCAGAATAAAATTGGAGAATTTAATTATAGTGTTAGTGCAAATGGTGCTTATAATGAAAACAAAGTTGGAAAAATACCAACAGAAGATGGCATTATTCACGGACTTAGTAATGAACTTTACGATAATGCCGGCGAATTTTATAGAGCAGAAAATGGTCATCCTTTAGGATATTTTTGGGGATATAAAACAGGAGGTGTTTTTCAAAATCAAGCAGAAATTGATAACTACAAATCAGCAAACGGTGTAGTATTACAGCCTAGTGCGTCTCCTGGAGATATTATTTATCAAAATCTTAATGGAGATGATAAAATTGATACTTTGGATAAGACGGAAATTGGAAAGCCTAATGCAGATTTTACTTATGGTTTTTCTTTAGCAGCAAATTATAAAGCTTTTGATTTTGTAGTTATGGCAAATGGTGTAGCTGGAAATCAAATTGTGCAGTCTTATAGAAATCAAACAGGAGCTTATGGCAACTATACAAGTGAAATATTGAGTCGTTGGCATGGTGAAGGTTCTTCAAATTCAATGCCGAGAGTTACTGAAGATAATAGAAACTTCACTCAGTTTTCAGATTTATATATTAAGAATGGGGATTTCTTGAGAATTAGTACAGTTACAATAGGGTATGATTTTGCAAAATTGAAACTAGGAAAACCATTTTTTGCAAGCCAATTTAGACTTTACTTTTCAGCATTAAATCTATATACTTTTACTAAGTATAATGGTATGGATCCTGAAATAGGATTTGGTTCCTCAAATAATGATCAAAGATTTTCTTCGGGTGTTGATGTAGGATACTATCCAAGACCAAGAACATTCATGATGGGATTAAATGTTAAACTTTAATAAATAAAATAATGAAAAATACATATCTATATATTTTCTGTTTGAGTTTATTGTGTCTAAGTTCTTGTAGTTTAGAAACAGAACCTATTGTTGACCAAACAGATACGAATTTTTACAAAACTACGGCTGATGCTAATTCTGCATTAGTAGGGTGTTATGATGGATTGCAGGTTGCGACGGGAACTAGCGGTGGTGTTGGTGTTCCAGTGATGAGTGAAGTGATGTCTGATGATTGTTTCGGGGGAACTGGAGCTTCAGATGGATACAATTATGCACTTATAGATGAATTTGACCCTGCACGCTCTCCTTCAGATGTAGATTTGCTGAATAATAACTGGATTGCATATTATAAAGCGATTTATCGTTGTAATGTTTTCTTGATGAAAATGGATCAAATTGATTGGAAAGGAGATACAGCTTTAAGAAATACGTATGAGTCCGAAACTAAATTTATTAGAGCCTATATTTATTTTGAAATGGTACGCATATGGGGTAATATTCCTTTATTGACAGTTCCTTCTTCTGAAAATATCCCGCAATCGGATCCAGAGGCGGTTTATAAAGTTATTGCTGAAGATTTAGTTTTTGCTTCAAACAATCTGCCTGCCGTAGCATATAGCGCTACAGTTAATGGACATGCTACAAAATGGGCAGCAAAATCTTTATTAGGCCGAGTATTTTTATATTACACAGGTTATTATGGGAAAACTGACTTAGCAGGTGTTGTAACTAAACCTCAAGCCTTAGGACACTTAGAAGATGTTATCACTTCTAGCGGACATGGTTTGGTGGATGATTTCTCAACATTATGGCCAGCAGCTTCTGGTAATAAATATGCAGGAGAAAGTAATAAAGAAAATGTATTTTCTATAAAATATACATACACTAGTGATTATAACGGAAATACTGATGGTAATGCATGGATGGTTATGTTTGGAATGAGAGAGTTTTCTTCTTTCCCGTATGCTCATGGATGGGGAGTGACAGTTAACTCGAAATTATGGGACGCTTACAATGCCAATGATACAAGAAGAGCTGCAACTGTAATTGGAATTGAGGAAGAAAGTATTCCATTTGATAAGATTAATAGCCAGCGTGAATATACAGGATATTATAACAAAAAATATTCACCGATGATTAATGAAGCTGGAGTAGAGCTTCCAATTGCGATGGGGAGTGCGTTTTGGGATATTAGTCAATTCCAGGATTATACTGTAATGAGATATGCTGATGTTTTATTAATGGCTGCTGAATTAGGAAGTGGTAATGCTCAATCTTATTTTGATCAGGTTAGACAAAGAGCCTATAAAGCTAGTTTTGTAACTCTTCCAGTAAATCAAACTAATATACTGAAAGAAAGACATTTAGAATTTGCCCTTGAAGGAATTAGATATTATGATTTATTGCGTCAAGGTATTGGTGTAGCATCTTCAACTATTGCAGAAACTACAACTTTGCTAAGTGGCGGTGTTGCTGGTACAAAAACAATTTCGGCAGCTAAAATACAAGCTACTCAAGGATTGCAGCAAATCCCTAATACACAAATTACTTTGTCTGGAGGAGTTTTAAAACAAAATGCTGGTTGGTAATTTTAACTAAAATTTAAAAAAAATGAAAAAGACTAAATTATTAATTGCATCATTTTTGATGTCGATGGTACTACTGGTATCATCTTGTTCGCCTGATACTTATTCTTTAGACGATACGATCGATAAATCGGATATATCTTTTGATGTTACTCAGGATTTTGTAACTAATCCTGGAGGGAATGTTATAAAGTTAAAAAACTTAACGCCGGATATTATTCCTTATTGGAGCTATACTGATAGCAAAGGCAATGAGATAGGGCATTCTAATTTGAGTGAGACTACTATTTCGTTGCCATTTGCTGGCACATATAATGTTAGTCTTACGGTTTTTGGACAAGGTGGTTCAGTAACTTCTACTAAAGTAATAACAGTTGAAAAAAATGATACAAGTTTATTTAACGATCCAAGATGGAATTTACTAACCAACGGAGTTAATGGTAAAACATGGGTTCTGTATATGACTGCACCTTTGGAATTTATTGGGAAACCAGCATCATATGAAAATATTGAAACAAATGGTCATGGTTGGTGGCCAATTCTTTCTGATATTTCTTGGGCAGGTCTAGAAAACAAAGATTGGGGCGAAGTTACTTTTGATCTTGATGGAGGTTATAATGTTTCAGTAAAACAAACAGATCCAACAATCGGAAGTACTGTACAACAAACTAAAACAGGAACATTCAATCTTAGCTTGACAGAGGGTTCAAAAAATGACAGAATCGGTTTTAATGGAGGAACAGAAATGTTACATCCAAATGAAGCAAGTTATTTTAGTACTTCATTTAGCTTTACAAATGTACAAATTGTAGAACTTACTGAAACCACTTTGGCTATCATTGCCATCAGAGCAGATAAAGATTATATGATTTATCATTATGTGGTGAAATAAATTCAATACTAATCTAGTTTTGAATAGATACCATGTAAGAATTATGCATTATCAAGAGCTAGTAGTCAAATACTACAGCTCTTGATTGCATATTCAAAAAAACAGGTATTTAAAAATTAAATAAAGATTAAAAAATAATTTAATTTATTGGTAGGTAGTTGTTTACACTTTAATTATATTTAAGACATTATAATTTTTATTGAATGAAAAATATACGCAATTTTATACAAGTGTTGTCACTATTGGGAATTACAGTCCTAGTAATGTCGTATACTGGGAAAGAAAAAGAAACTATTTGCAATTCCAGAAAAACGGCATTCAATTTAGGTTGGAGTTTTCATTTGAACGACAGTATAAAAGATAAAGATACTATTAACAGCTCTACAGCTTGGAGAACATTAAACTTGCCGCACGATTGGAGTATCGAAGGTAAATTTGATGAAAAAAGCGCTGCCGGATATGGCGGAGGCGCTCTTAACGGAGGATTGGGATGGTATAAAAAAACGTTTAAAGTTGCTTTAGAAAACAAAGAAAAAATCACGGCGATCGTTTTTGACGGAGTGTATAAAAACAGCCAAGTCTGGATTAACGGACATTATCTTGGGAAACGACCAAATGGTTATATTGGTTTTCAATACGACCTTTCTCCTTATTTAAATTACGGAGATAAAACCAATGAAATTATCGTTAAAGTTGACAATTCAAAACAGCCTAATTCACGCTGGTATTCCGGTTCAGGAATATTTAGAAACGTATGGTTAGAAACAACCGATAAATTACATGTTGACCAGTGGGGAACATACATTACAACCCCAAAAGTTACTGCCGATAAAGCTTCGGTAAAAATTGAAACTGCAGTTAAAAATCAAAATTCAGTTTCCAAAAATGCGATAGTCACTACGGCTATTTTCAAAAATGATACTAAAGTAACTTCGGTTACCCAAAATATAACAATTGCAGCAAATGCAAATCAGGTTCTCAATCAAGACTTAATTGTTAACAGCCCGATTTTATGGTCTGACGAAAAACCGGAACTGTACACTGCGGTTACCACAATCAGCATTGATAACAAAATTGTTGACGAATATAAGACCAGCTTCGGAATCAGATATTTCAAATTTGATCTAAACAAAGGCTTTCTTTTAAACGGAAAACAAGTCAAAATCAAAGGTGTCTGTATGCATCATGATTTAGGACCATTGGGTTCGGCAATCAACACTAGAGCAATTGAGCGCCAGTTGGAAATTCTGAAAGAAATGGGAGTGAACGGAATCAGAACTTCGCACAATCCTCCTGCACCAGAGCTTTTAGACCTATGTGACAAAATGGGTTTCATCGTTATGGATGAAGCTTTTGACATGTGGAAAAAAGCAAAAAATAAATTCGATTACAGTGTAGACTGGGATAAATGGCATGTTAGAGATTTACAGGATCAGATTCTTCGTGACCGAAATCATCCAAGCATCTTTATGTGGAGTATCGGAAACGAAATTCCAGAACAATGGAGTGATGAAGGGCCGGTTATTGCCAAAGAATTGTCAGCAATTGTAAAAAAACTGGACACCACAAGATTAGTAACAGCAGCAATGAATCCTGCCGTTAATATGAAAATTGATGAGGTAACACTGCAGTTTGAAAAAAACGATACCTATTTCAATAAAATAGCAGCTTCGGGAGCTTTGGATATTATCGGTTACAATTACGCCCATCAGACATTTGAACATCATCAAAAAAATTTTCCAAATGTTCCTTTTATAGGTGCTGAAACTACTTCGGCTCTAGAAACTCGCGGCTATTATGATGCCGTTTCAGATGTCAATAAGAAATGGCCGGTACGCTGGGATAAAAAATTTACCGAAGGAAATCCAGACAATACCGTATCAGCTTATGATCAGGTTCAGACTCCTTGGGGTTCAACACATGAAGCGACTTGGAAAGTGATTAAAAAACACGATTTTCTTTCCGGAATGTACATTTGGACTGGTTTCGATTATATAGGAGAGCCAACGCCTTATGAGTGGCCGTCAATCAGTTCGTATTTCGGAATTGTAGATTTGGCAGGTTTCCCAAAAGATGTTTATTATATGTACCAAAGCGAATGGACGAACAAAACCGTCCTTCATATTTTCCCGCATTGGAATTGGACAGAAGGTCAAAATGTAGATGTTTGGGCATATTATAATAATGCTGATGAGGTTGAATTATTCTTAAACGGAAAATCAGTTGGAACCCGAAGCAAAAAAGGAGATGATCTGCATGTAATGTGGAGAATTCCTTTTCAGGCAGGAACTTTAAAAGCAGTTTCGCGCAAAAACGGAAAAACAGTTTTAGAATCTGAAATAAAAACTGCTGGAAATTCTTCTCAATTAAAATTAACAGCCGACAGAAGCACAATAAAAGCGGATGGATATGATTTGTCTTTTATAACGGTCGATATTACTGATGCCAATGGCGTGCTTTCGCCAAAAGCAAATAACGAAATTCAGTTTTCATTAAAAGGAAACGGAAAAATTGTGGGAGTATGCAGCGGTGATCCGGTAAGTCACGAATCGTACAAAGGTTCAAAACACACTGCCCTTAACGGAAAATGTTTAGTCGTTGTTCAGTCTGCTGCTAAAAGCGGTAAAATTGAATTAACAGCCCAAGCAAACGGATTAAAACAGAAAACAATTATAATTACAGCAAAATAAATATTTAACTAATAACCAAAAATAAACACAATGAAGAAAATACAGTTAGCTTCCTTATCGCTTTTTATGGGCTTTGGTTTGCTGCTTTCACCAAAAGCTTCGGCACAAATCCAGAATGCGGATGTGTTAAACGCTCCAATAGATGTCAGCAAAGATTTTGAGAATTATTTGAACACCTTTTATTTTGCTGATGAGTTGGCAAGTTTCGATCCTGCAACAGGAAAAGGAACTATAAAATACCTGCGTTACAATTACCAGACACGTCAGGCTTTCAACAATATGATGATGAAGCCGGGTGTTGTTCCTGCTAATGAATTTCCAACGACAGAATACGAAGTTTCTCCTGAATTACCTTTTGAAATTCAGTTTGTGTCGGATCGTTCTATCCGTATCAAAACCACTTCAGGACCACAATTTCGTCCACAAAAAGAATCATTGATGCTGATTAACGGAGTTGCTCCGAATCACCCTGAATTATGGAAATCTTCCAAAATTGAAGGAGGATATAAATACACGAGTAAACATGGTTCTGTTGAAATTTTGTCAAAACCATGGCACGTAAAAATTTATGACGAAAAAGGGAAACTGCTAACAAGTACACTTCATAATTCTGATTTCGCAAACGGTTATACACCATCACTTCCGTTTTCATATGTACGCAGAAACAGCGATTATTCTAGAAGTATGGGAGCTGCTTTCAGCTTAGAGCCGGACGAAAAAATATTTGGTTGTGGTGAGTCTTTCACTCAATTCAACAAACGTGGTCAAAAAGTAGTTTTATGGACAGATGATGCAAATGGTATTCAGAACGAAACGATGTACAAACCAGTTCCGTTTTATATGAGCAGCCGTGGTTATGGAGTTTTCATGCATCATTCAACACCTATTACAGTTGACTTTGGAAGATATTTTGGTAGTGCCAATGAAATGTACATTGGTGACGACGAAGCCGATTTGTTTTTCTTCATTGGTGAACCAAAAGAAATTCTTGATGAGTACACTAATTTAACAGGAAAAGCAGCAATGCCTCCGCTTTGGTCATTTGGTTTCTGGATGAGCCGTATTACTTATTTCTCTGAAAAAGAAGGCCGTGATGTTGCCAGAGATTTACGTAAATACAAAATCCCAACTGACGTAATTCACTTTGATACAGGCTGGTTTGATGTAGACTGGAGAAATAACTACGAGTTTGCAAAATCCCGTTTCCCTGATGCACAAAAAATGATGTCTGATTTGAAAGACGACGGATACCATGTTTGTCTTTGGCAGTTACCATATTTTACTCCAAAAAACACCTTGTTCAATGAAATCATGGACAAAAACCTGGCAGTAAGAGACCGCAAAGGAAATCTTCCTTATGAAGATGCTGTGCTGGATTTTTCAAACCCTGAAACAGTTAGCTGGTACCAAGGAAAACTGAAAAAATTATTTGATCAGGGAGTTTCTGTTTTCAAAGTAGATTTTGGAGAAGCTGCACCACCAGAAGGAATCTATCATTCTGGGCGTACAGGTTTTTACGAGCATAATTTATACCCATTGCGTTACAACAAAGCAGTTGCCGAACTTACTCAAAAAGAAAAAGGTTATACTTTAATTTGGGCAAGAAGCACATGGGCAGGAAGCCAGCGTTACCCATTGCATTGGGGTGGTGATGCCGAAACTTCAAATGGAGCAATGTCAGCCGAATTAAGAGGCGGACTTTCATTAGGATTAAGCGGTTTCAGTTTCTGGAGTCATGATGTGGGAGGATTTGCAACAAAATCTCCAGAGAATTTATACAGAAGATGGGCTCCGTTCGGAATGTTTACTTCACACGTAAGAAGCCACGGTGAGCCTCCGCGCGAACCTTGGTTATACAGCAAAGACTTCTTGGAAGGATTTAGAAAAGCAGATAATATGCGTTACGAATTAATGCCGTATATCTACGCTCAGGCTAAAGAAAGTTCTCAAAAAGGACTGCCGATGATGCGTGCTTTGTTCTTGGAATATCCAAATGATCCAGGAGCTTGGTTAGTAGATAATGAGTATTTATTTGGTTCAAGTATTTTAGTAGCGCCACTTTTTGAAGAAGTTACTGAGAGAGACGTTTATCTTCCAGCAGGAACTTGGATTGATTACCAGACTAAAAAAGTATACCAAGGCGGATGGCATAAAATTCAGGCAGGCGAAGTGCCAATCGTAGTTTTAGTAAAAGACGGAACTGCACTTCCTCATATTGGATTGGCTCAGTCTACCAAAGATATGGATTGGAGCAAATTGACATTAAAAGTGTATGCTTCTGATGCTGCAACAACAGCTGAAGCTAAAGTTTTCTTACCAGAAGGCGATGCTGTACAGACTATTAAAGTTGTCAAAAAAGGTAACAATTTTGAAACAGCATCAAATCCGTTAAACGGAAAAACCACTTTCAAAACGGAGTGGGTAAAATAATTAGATTGAGTTTTGTTTAGATTGAAAATCGGGGGTTAGTTAGGGTTTTCCCCCGATTTAAAAAAAATTACAATTAAAAATAATAATACCATGTTAAAAAAAATCATACTTCCCGCATTATTAGCAGCGATTACCGTTGTTGGAACTGCTCATGCTCAAAAAAGCAAATCTTATGAACTGGCTTCTCCAGGAGGAATAAACAAAATTAAGTTTAACCTTGATAAATCAGCTCCAAAATATGCTGTTTCTCACGGGAAAACTCAAGTGATTACGCCATCAGATATGGGTTTTACACTAAAAAACAATGATGACTTCAGCACTAATTTTGAGGTGGTTGATGTAAAAAATACTTCTTTTGATGAAACTTGGGAACAGGTTTGGGGAGAAAAGAAAAAAATCAGAAATCACTACAATCAAATGGTGGTTTTGTTACAGCAAAGAAATGCCGAAAAACGCAAATTGGAAATCCAGTTCCGTGCTTATGATGACGGAGTTGCATTTAGATATGTGTATCCAAATCAAGGAACGAAAGACAGTATTTTCATTATGGATGAAAAAACAACTTTCAATCTGAAAGAAGAAGGCAAAGCATGGTGGATTCCTGCTTACAAAGAAAACCGTTATGAATATTTATATCAAAATTCGACTATAAACGCCATTGACACTGTTCATACACCTTTAACAATTGAAAGCAAAAGCGGATTGAAACTAAGTTTTCATGAAGCCAATCTAATTGATTATGCCAGTACAACATTGGTAAACAATACTGGGACACAATTAAAAACAGATTTAGTGCCTTGGGCTGATGGTGTAAAAGTAAGAGTAAAAGACACCTTTACTTCTTCATGGAGAACACTGCAGATTGGTGAAAAATCAGGAGACTTGATAGAATCTTATTTGATTCTAAATTTAAATGAGCCTAACAAAATGGGCAATCCGTCCTATGTAAAACCATATAAATACTTCGGGATCTGGTGGGCAATGCACATCGGAAAATATACTTTCTGGGAAGGTGAAAAACAAGGAGCAACTACGGCACATGCCAAGGAATATATTGATTTTACCGCAAAAGAAGGCTTACATCATTTATTGATCGAAGGCTGGAACAAAGGCTGGACACAGCAATGGTACGAAAACCACATGCACATGTTCAGTTTCACGCAATGTGCTGATAATTTTGACATAGAAAAAGTGGTTGAATATGGAAAAGAAAAAGGTGTAGAACTTATTGGTTATCATGAAACTGGTTCAAACCTGATTAACTACATGAAACAAATTGATGCTGGTTTTGCATTGTATAAAAAATTAGGAATCCACACCGTAAAAATTGGTCACGTAGGTTCAAAATTGAATATGAAAGAATGGCACCACGGACAATTCGGAGTGAATTATTTTAGATATGTTTTGCAAAAAGCAGCCGAATATGAGTTAGCCGTTTTCTATCATGAACCAATAAAAGACACTGGAGAGCGCAGAACGTATCCAAATATGTTAGCGAGAGAAGCAGCACGTGGTCAGGAATACAATGCATGGAGCGAAGGAAATCCTCCAAATCACGTAGTTATTCTGCCTTTTACAAGAATGCTTTCGGGACCAATGGAATATACTCCTGGAGTTTTGGATGTAGAAATCAAACAAGGATATCCTGGGAAAAGAATACACGGAACAACTGCACAGCAATTAGCGATGTATGTAACGTTTTATTCGCCAATTCAAATGCTGGCTGACCTTCCGGAAAACTATGCTGTGCCAGCTTATCAATTCCTGAAAGATGTTCCGGCTGATTGGTCAGACACAAAAGTATTGAATGCCGAAATTGGAGAATACCTTACAACTGTTCGTAAAGATCAAAACAGTGAAGACTGGTATTTGGGAAGTATGACTAATGAAAAAGCAAGAGATTTAAAAATTTCATTATCCTTCTTAGATCCAAAAGCAACTTACGAAGCTCAGATCTATGCTGATGCCAAAGGAACAGATGAAACACATAATCCATCTGCGGTTGCAATTACTAAACAAACAGTAAAAGCTTCAGATTCTCTAGACTTGCATTTAGGCGGAGCTGGAGGAACAGCTATCCGATTCAAAAAACTATAAATTTAAAATACCCTCTCGTTTTCTTAGCATGATGAGAGGGTTTATAAAATAATTTGGGCGTGCCACCATTCCGATAAAAGGGCTAATTCTCTTTGCGGGTATTCGCCCTTTTACCAGAATGCTGTCGGGCTATCCGCGCTACTTCGGTAGCCTGCTTCTATCCCTCACGCAAACAAGCTATTCGTTTGTTATCAAGTTTTTTTTGACCAAAGAATTAAATGAAAAAATACATCCTATATCTGCTGCTTTTAGTAACTGTTATGCCAATTTTGGCGCAGCAGAATAAGCAGATATATCCTTTTCAGAATCCTAATTTGGATGCCGAAAAACGTATTGATAATCTACTGTCATTAATGACTCTGGAGGAAAAAATAGCAGTATTAAGCACTAATCCTTCCGTTCCCAGATTGGGAGTTGTGGGTACTGGTCATGTCGAAGGATTACATGGCTTGGCTCTTGGGGGGCCAGCCAAATGGGGCGGAAAAGACAAAGAGCCAATTACAACAACCACTTTCCCGCAGGCTTATGGTCTGGGCGAAACCTGGGACACGGATTTGATTCAGAAAGTCGCACAGATTGAAGGATACGAAGCTCGTTATGCACTTCAAAAATACAATCGTGGAGGCTTGGTAATCCGAGCGCCAAATGCAGATATTGCCAGAGATCCGCGCTGGGGACGAACTGAAGAGAGTTATGGTGAAGACGCTTTTTTTAACGGAACAATGACCGTTGCGTTTGTAAAAGGACTGCAGGGGAATAGTCCAAAATACTGGCAGTCGGCTTCGCTGATGAAACATTTTTTGGCCAACAGCAATGAAGACGGAAGAACCTATACTTCATCTGATTTTGATGAACGGCTGTGGAGAGAATATTATTCAGTTCCTTTTAGAATGGGAGTTGAGGATGGCGGATCGCGTGCTTACATGGCAGCTTATAACAAAGTAAACGGAATTCCAGCCACTGTACATCCTATGCTGAAAGAAATTACTCAAAAAGAATGGGGACAAAACGGAATTATTTGTACTGATGGAGGAGCTTTCAAGCTCTTGCTTTCGGATCATAAATATTATCCAGATCAATATTTGGGTGCAGCAGCAACTGTAAAAGCAGGAATCAATCAGTTTCTGGATGATTATAAAGAAGCTGTTAACGGTGCAGTTACTAAAGGATATTTAACTGAAAAAGATATAGACAAAGAAATCCGAGGCAATTTTCGCGTGATGATAAAATTAGGAATGCTCGATGCTTCTGATAAAAATCCATATGCAAAAATTGGAACAGGAAAAGATACGATTGATCCTTGGAAATCAGAGGCGCATAAAAAAATAGCTTTAGAGGCAACTCAAAAATCAATAGTACTGCTTAAAAATGATTCCAAATTTTTGCCTTTGCAAAAAGAAAAAATAAAAACCCTTGCCATAATTGGAATTCGTGCCGATCAGTTGCTATTGGATTGGTACAGCGGAACACCGCCTTATACAATAACTCCTTTACAGGGAATAAAAAATAAATTAGGCGCAAACGTAGAGATTTTATACGCCAAAAATAATGCCGATGGCAAAGCGGCTGAAATTGCTAAAAAAGCAGATGTAGTAATTGTGATAGTTGGAAACCACCCGGTTTGTAATGCAGGATGGAACGATTGTCCAGTTCCGAGTGAAGGAAAAGAAGCAGTTGATCGTCAGTCATTGACATTGGAGCAGGAAGATTTAATCAAAATTGCTTATCAGGCCAATCCTAAAACGGTTGTTGCCTTAATCAGCAGTTTTCCGTATGCGATTAATTGGACACAAGAACACATTCCGGCGATTGTTCATATGACACAAAACAGTCAGGAATTGGGAACCGCTCTTGCAGATGTTTTGTTTGGAGATTACAACCCAGCTGGACGCTTAACCCAGACTTGGGTAAAAGATATTACGGATCTCCCTGAGTTATTGGATTACAATATCCGCAACGGAAGAACGTATCAGTATTTTAAAGGAAAACCGCTGTATGCTTTTGGCCACGGATTGAGTTATGCGGCTTTTAAGTATAATTCGGTTAAAACCAATTCGGAAACCATTAGCAGTAATGGTGAATTAAAAGTAACAGTTTCGATTACAAATACTGGAAATAGAGATGGTGACGAAGTAGTTCAATTGTATGTTAAACATTTGGATTCAAAAGTAGAACGTCCTGAAAAAGAACTGAAGGCTTTTCAAAGAGTGTTTTTTAAGGCGGGAGAAACTAAAAATGTTCTGATAACTGTCAGAGCCAAAGATTTACAATATTGGAATGTAGCCAAACAGCAATTTGAGCTGGAAAATAACACAATAGAATTGCAGTTAGGAGGCGCTTCTGATGCAGTTTATTTAACAAAAAAAATACAAGTAAAGTAGTAGTTATATGAGAAAATTTTTAATACATCTGATGGTTTTATGCTGTCTTTGTAATACAGCAGTTTTTGCACAAAACAGTAATTCCGATAGCAGAATCATAAAAGTAGATTTAGCAAAGACTTCCGGAAAAATGAACACGATGTTCAAAGAATGTATTGGTGCCGGTCGTGCCAATGAAGGTTTACGTGCCGATTGGCAGCAGCAGTTGGCTTTGGCTAAGAAAGAATGTGATTTCAAATACATCCGTATGCATGGTTTATTGACAGATGATATGGCGGTGTATCGTGAGGACAGTAAAGGAAATCCAGAATATAACTACCAGTATGTTGATGCTTTATTTGATTTTCTTGTAAGTATCAAGATGAAGCCATTTGTAGAATTAGGGTTTATGCCTAATGCTTTGGCAAGCGGAAAGGAAACTATTTTTTGGTGGAAAGGGAATGTTACTCCGCCAAAAGATTATAATAAATGGGGTGATTTAATTAAAAACCTGACGCAGCATTTTACAGAACGTTACGGAGCTGAAGAAGTAAAAAGCTGGTATTTTGAAGTTTGGAACGAGCCTAATCTTTCGCCTGGTTTTTGGACAGGCACACAGGCAGAATATTTCAAATTATATGAATATGCGGCAAAAGCGGTGAAAAGCGTAAATCCAGCTTACAAAGTTGGAGGGCCTGCAACTGCTGGTGCTGGCTGGGTTCCGGAAACAATTGATTTTTGTGCTAAAAATAACGTGCCGATGGATTTCGTTTCGACACACACTTATGGTGTTAATCAAGGGTTTTTAGATGAATATGGTTCTACGGGTACAGTATTAAGTAAAGATGAATCCAGTATTAGTGGAGACGTTATTAATTCTAGAAAACAAATAGCAGCTTCGGCGAAACCAAATCTTGAATTACATTATACTGAATGGAGTTCCTCTTATACTCCGGCAGATCCTATTCATGACAGTTACCATTCGGCAGCTTATATTCTTCAAAAATTAAAACAGGTAGGGAATGCTCCAAACTCAATGTCTTATTGGGTTTTTACTGATATTTTCGAAGAGCCGGGACCTAGATTTACTCCTTTTCACGGGGGATTTGGATTAATGAATACGCAAGGAATAAAAAAACCTGCCTATTTCTCTTATTCGCTAATGAATAAATTAGGAGAAACTGAACTGAAAAACAGCGATACTTCTTCGTGGGCAGCCAAAAATACTAAAGGTGATGTACAGCTTTTATTTTGGGATTTTACTTATACTTTACCAGATGCCATCAACAATCAGCAGTATTATATTAAAGATTTACCATCAAAATCAAAAGGTGAAGTTAAAATTGAAGTAGAAGGTTTGCAGAAAGGAAAATACAATCTGGAAATCTATAAAGTAGGTTACAAAGTTAATGACGCTTACACTGATTATTTTGCAATGGGAAAACCAAGCCAGCTGTCTCTTGAACAAGTAAAATCAATAAAGAAAAACAACAACGGCGAGCCAATAGCAATCGAAAAAGTTAGCATTGACGCTACAGGAAAATTTAGCAGAAGTTACAAGATAAATGAGAACGATGTTGTTATGTTCAATTTTGTAAAACAATAGTTAATTAAAATTTCAACCATTAATAATTTGAATAATACCATAATGAAAAATACAATCAAATACGTTGCAATGGCTGTGTCTATTCTAGCATTTGCTGATGGTAATGCACAAACTGCAAAATCTAAAAAGACACAAACAGCTTACATTGGTAAGGA
This sequence comes from Flavobacterium aquicola, assembly GCF_003385115.1. Taxonomy (GTDB): domain Bacteria; phylum Bacteroidota; class Bacteroidia; order Flavobacteriales; family Flavobacteriaceae; genus Flavobacterium; species Flavobacterium aquicola. The sequence goes on along the minus strand of NZ_QUNI01000009.1, from coordinate 72,628 downwards.
AATAACAAGCGAAAATGATGCCGCTATTGAGAAATTAATTTCGCAATTGACTCTGGAAGAAAAAATCGGAATGCTGCATGGAAACAGTATGTTTACCTCAGGAGGTGTACAGCGATTGGGTATACCAGAATTAAAAATGGCCGATGGACCGCTTGGAGTTCGTGAAGAAATTAATCGTGACAATTGGGGTCCTGCGGGATTGACTAATGATTTTGCAACTTATTATCCAGCTGGCGGTGCATTATCGGCTACTTGGAATGCAGAAATGGGATATACTTTTGGGAATAGTTTAGGGCAGGAAATGCGTGCTAGAGACAAAGACATGCTGCTTTCTCCGGCAATCAATATTGTAAGAACACCGCTTGGAGGAAGAACGTATGAATACATGAGTGAAGATCCATTTTTGAACAAAAAAATTGCTGTTCCGTTAATTGTTGGTCTTCAGGATAATGATGTTATGGCTTGTGTAAAACATTTTGCTGCTAATAATCAGGAAACAAATCGTGATTTTGTTGATGTACAGATTGATGAGCGTACACTCCGTGAAATTTATTTACCAGCTTTTGAAGCATCAGTTAAGGATGCAAAAGCGTATAGCATAATGGGAGCTTATAATAAATTCAGAGGTGAATATTTATGTGAGAATGACTATATGCTAAACAAAATTTTGCGTGATGAATGGAATTTCAAAGGAGTTGTAGTATCTGATTGGGCAGCGGTTCATTCAACTGTAAAATCTTTAGAAAATGGGCTGGATATCGAAATGGGAACTCCAAAAAAGTTCAACGAATTTTTCTTAGCAGACAAATTAGTTGTAGCTGCTAAAAATGGTGAGATTTCAGAAAAAGAAATTGATAAACATGTGAGACGCATTCTGCATACTTTATATCAGGTAAAAGCGATGGGCGGTAAAAAACGTGCAACTGGAAGTATTTCAACCGAAGCGCATTATCAAGATGCTTACAAAATTGCTGCTGAAGCGATTGTACTTTTGAAAAATGAAAATAATGCATTGCCTTTAAAATTAGATGGAGTAAAATCAATTGCGGTTATTGGTAACAATGCAACAAAGAAAAATGCTTTGGGCGGATTTGGAGCTGGAGTTAAGACCAAGAGAGAGATTACTCCTTTAGACGGATTAAAAAACAGATTGCCAGCTTCTATCAAAATTAATTATGCAGAAGGATATTTGGAGCGTTATGACAAGAAAAATGCAGGGAACTTAGGAAATATAACTTCAAATGGTCCAGTTACAATCGACCAATTGGATCCTGCTAAACTTCAGGAAGCAATTGAAACTGCTAAAAACTCAGATGTTGCAATTGTTTTTGCAGGTTCAAACCGCGATTATGAAACAGAAGCGTCAGACCGCAGAGACTTAAAATTACCTTTTGGTCAGGAAGAATTGATTAAAAAAGTATTAGAAGTGAATCCAAGAACAATAGTAGTATTGATTGCTGGCGCTCCTTTTGAAATTGACGAATTAAGTAAAAAAACAAATGCCTTAGTCTGGAGCTGGTTCAATGGATCTGAGGGTGGAAATGCTTTGGCAGATGTATTGTTAGGAAAAGTAAATCCATCTGGGAAATTGCCTTGGACAATGCCTAAAAACTTAATGGATTCTCCTGCTCATGCAACCAACAGTTTCCCTGGAGATAAAGCGGTAGAATATAAAGAAGGAATTCTTGTAGGTTACAGATGGTTTGATACAAAAAATGTTGAGCCTTTATATCCTTTTGGTTATGGATTATCATACACAACTTTTGCTTTCAGTGATGCAAAAACAGACAAACAATCTTATACTAATAACGAAATAATCACAGTTTCAGTAACGGTTAAGAATACTGGAAAAACTGAAGGTAAAGAAGTTGTACAATTGTATTCTTCTAAAACAGATTCGAAAATTGAACGTGCTGCTCAAGAGTTAAAAGGATTCCAGAAAGTATCAGTTGGCGCAAGAAAATCAGCAGTAGTAGCAATTCAGGTCCCTGTAAAAGAATTAGCTTACTACAATACTGCAACCAAAACTTGGACAGTTGAACCAGGAAAATATACATTGAACATTGGGAATTCTTCTCGTGACATCAAAAATAAAATTGAGATTGAAATAAAATAAGATTTGCTGTTAACTAACCATAAACTATTAATTGTGAAAAAAAACATTAAAAAATATAAATTTATTTTTGCTATATGCTTAGCCTTTTTAAGTGTTGTAGCATGCGGTTCAGATAGTGATACTCCAGAAGAAGCGAAACCACAAGTTAAAACGCTGAAAACTGATATCAATAAGATAGATTATGTAGCTAAAGGCAGTACTGCCAATGTTACAGTTACCACTGATGCTAAATCTTGGACTATTGTTTCAAATGTTGGCTGGATTCAACTAGACAAAACTTCTGGAGCAGCTGGGTCTAGTGTAGTGTCAATTAAGGCAGCAGAAAACACTACCACAGCTGTAAGAACAGGTATAGTAACTATAAGTTCTACTGAGGCTGGATCAGTAAAAATTGCTGTGTCGCAAGCTGCTGCTTCTGTTGTTACAGGTTTATATCCTAGTTACAATACAAACCCTATTGCAGATGATGCTGCAGGAATGGGTAGTACGGCAGTTCAATTGGCTGCTAAAATGAAATTGGGCTGGAATATAGGTAATACACTTGAAGCAACTGGAGGAGAAACCAATTGGGGAAATCCAAGAGTAACAAAAGCTTTGATTGATTTAGTTAAGGCAAATGGATTTAATGCGATTAGAATTCCTTGTTCTTGGAATCAAAATGCTAATAGTACAACGGCAAAGATCAGTGCAACATGGCTGGCCAGAGTAAAAGAAGTAGTTCAATATTGCGTAGATAATGATATGTATGTAATTGTAAACATTCACTGGGATGGTGGATGGCTAGAAGAAAATTGCACTGAAGCTAAAAAAGAAGCTAACAATGCTAAACAAAAAGCATTTTGGGAACAGATTGCTACTAACTTACGTGATTTTGATGAACATTTGCTTTTTGCCAGTGCAAATGAGCCAAATGTTAAAGATGCAGTAGGAATGGCAGTCTTGAATTCTTATCATCAGACATTTATTGATGCTGTTCGTTCTACTGGAGGAAAAAATGCATACCGTAACTTAATTATCCAAGGACCATCGACAGATATCAAAACAACAAATGAATTGATGACAACTTTACCAACTGATAAAGTAGCTGATAGAATGATGGCTGAAGTTCATTTTTATCCATACCAATTTTGCCTTTTGGACAAAGATGGGAAAGAAAGTTGGGAAAAAATGTTTTACTATTGGGGAGCAGGAAATCATTCAACTACAGATATAACTCGTAACCCAACTTGGGGAGAAGAAGCTGATGTAGATAAGTTTTTCCTTTCTATGAAAACACAATTTGTCAACAAAGGAATTCCGGTGATTTTGGGAGAATTTGGAGCAATCAGACGCGATTTAACTGGCGACGCATTGACACTGCATTTAAAATCAAGAGCTGCGTTCTTAAAATATGTTGTAAAACAATCAAGAGCTAATGGTATGATTCCTTTTTATTGGGATGCAGGTAATTTAGGAGTAAATACAATGTCCTTATTTGATCGAAGCAATAATTCTGTTTATGACTTGCAAGCATTAACTGCTTTACAAGATGGATTAAAATAATTTCAGGGTTGCTAAGTTACTGAGATTCTAGGATTCTAAGTTTTATTAACTCAGTATCCTAGAATCTTAGTGGCTTAAAAAGAGTTGCTAAGATTCTAAAAATCTAAGTTTTTTTAAGTCTTAGCATCTTAGTATCTTAGTGACTTAGAATCTTTTAAAAACATATATAATGAAAAAAAGTATCGTATTTCTTTTTCTGATGGCAGGATTATTAGTAAACGCCAATGTTCGTGTGCCTTTATTGTTCTCTGACGGAATGGTTCTGCAGCGAAATAAGCAAATTCCAGTTTGGGGTTGGGCTGACGCCAATGAAAAAGTCCAAGTTCAATTTAATAAACAAGTCAAAACCATCATTGCCGACAAAAACGGAAAATGGATGGTCAAACTGGATGCCGAACAAGCGGGAGGACCTTTTGAATTAACCATTTCTGGCAACAACAAGATTGTCATAAAAGATGTTCTAATTGGTGAAGTTTGGATTTGTTCCGGTCAATCTAATATGGAATTTCAGGTTTATAAAACGATGAATTCAGAAGCTGAAATCAGCGATTCCAATTACCCGATGATTCGTCATTTTGGTGTTGCTCAGGATTTAAGCGGTACTCCGAAAGAGGATTTAAAAGCTGGAAAATGGGCAGTTTCTAATAAAGAAAACGTAAAGGATTTTACTGCCGTAGGTTATTATTTCGCCAAAAAATTATATGCTCAATTAAAAATTCCAATCGGAATTATCAATACTTCATGGGGAGGAACTTGTGTAGAAACATGGACAAGCCGTGAAGCTTTCGAACAAAGTGATGACTTCAAAGAAATGATTGCTGGAGTTCCTTCAGTAAATATGGATGCTATTTTCGAAACGTATAAAAAATCACTTTTAGAGAATATCCAAAAAATTCAGGGTTTTGAGGTAACTGAAGCTAACCAGGATCAATTTAAAAATTTAGATTTTAATGATTCAAAATGGCCTGAAATAAAAGTGCCATCTCTTTGGGAAAATCAGCAAATCGGAAATATCGATGGCGTGGTTTGGATGCGAAAAACCATCACGTTTACTGCAGATCAAGCCAAAAAAGAAGCCGTTTTGTATTTGTCAAAAGTAGATGATCAAGATATAACCTATGTGAATGGAGTTCAAGTGGGAACCAATAATATTTGGGATGCCAAAAGAATTTACAAAATTCCTGCTGGAGTTTTAAAAGAAGGAACAAACGTTATTGCAGTAAAAATCATTGACTATTCAGGAGGTGGAGGAATTTACGGAGACCCAGCCGATTTGAGAATAGATTTCAACGGTTCGGCTGTAGCATTAGATGGACTTTGGAAATTCAATGTGGTAAATGTAAAAATATCAGTTTCACCTAATAGTTATCCGTCATTATTGTACAATGCAATGGTCAATCCTTTAATTCCTTATGCTTTTGAAGGAGTCTTATGGTACCAAGGCGAAGCCAATGTTTGGAGAGCAAATCAATACAAAAAAGCATTTCCGCTGATGATAAACGATTGGAGAACCAAATGGAATCAGGGGAGTTTTCCTTTCTATTTTGTTCAATTGTCAACTTTCGATGAGTTTGGCGGAAACAGTGCAAAAGGAAGCCGTTGGGCTGAACTTCGTGAAGCACAAACTGAAACTCTGAAATTGCCAAACACTGGAATGGCCGTATCTACTGATATTGGTAACGCGAAAGACATTCACCCAACCAACAAACAAGATGTAGGATTACGTTTGTCAGCTATTGCATTGAATAATGTATACGGTAAAAAACAGGTTTACAGCGGACCGATGTACAAATCACAGGAGATTAAAGGAAAACAAATCATAGTAAGTTTTACTTCCCTAGGAACAGGATTGTCAGCTTCTGATAAAAATGGAGTACTAAAAGGTTTTGAAATTGCTGGCGCCGATAAAGTCTTTTATCCAGCGAAAGCAATAATCAAAGACAATAAAGTAATTGTTTCAAGCGAAAGTGTTCCAAATCCAGTTGCAGTTCACTACGGCTGGGCAGATGATGATACTGAAATCAACCTTTTTAATAAAGAAAATTTCCCTGCATCGCCTTTCAGAACTGATAATTGGGAAATGGTTACCGCCAACGAAAAGTACAATGTAAGCAAATAATTTGTCAAGAATTTTAATTATGAAAAAAAGCATTCTATTATTTATTTTTTCACTGTCGCTTGTCGTTAGCGCACAGCAGCAAAGCAGTCAGCAGAATAAGGATTCGTATAAAAACCCAATTTTTGCTGGTGATTATCCAGACCCTTCGATTCTTCGTGATGGCGAGGATTATTATATCGTTCATTCTTCGTTTAATTATTATCCGGGATTATTAATTTGGACTTCCAAAGATTTAATTAATTGGAAACCGGTTACGCATGCTTTAAATAAAAGTGTGGGTTCAGTTTGGGCACCGGATTTGGTTAAATATGACAACAAATTTTATATTTATTTCCCTGCGAATAATACCAATTATGTAGTTTCAGCAGATAATATCAATGGGCCTTGGAGCGATCCGATTGATTTAAAAATTGACGGTATAGATCCAGGACATTTTGTAGATGATAAAGGCGATCGTTATCTTTATTTCAGTAATGGAGGTTATGCACCTCTTTCCAAAGACGGACTTTCGGTAACAGGAAAAACTACACATACTTATGACGGCTGGAAAATACCAAGAGATTGGTCTATCGAATGTTTTTGTCTGGAAGGTCCAAAAATAATTAAAAAAGGTGACTATTATTATCTAACCGTTGCCGAAGGAGGAACTGCTGGGCCGGCAACCAGTCACATGGTAATTTCTGCCCGTTCAAAATCGCCTTTCGGGCCTTGGGAAAACGCTCCCAATAATCCTATCATCAGAACAAATAGCAGTTCCGAAAAATGGTGGTCAAAAGGCCACGCAACTATTATTGACGATGTAAAAGGTAACTGGTGGATGGTTTTTCACGGATATGAAAATGGCTATTACAATATGGGACGCCAAACGCTTTTACAGCCTATAGAATGGACAAAAGATGGCTGGTTCAAAATGAAAGAAGGTATTAAAACCGAAGGTGAAATAAAAAAACCAGCAGGGCAATCGATAAAAAGTGATTTCACGCTTTCAGATACTTTCACGGGATCTAAACTAAATCCACAATGGCAATTTTATGATGAGTATGATTCCAAAAGAGCAACATTCTCGCCAAATGGGATAAAGATTAAAGGAAAAGGAACGGGTATTGGTCAAAGTTCTCCATTGTTATGTACTCCTTCAGACCATTCCTATACTGCCGATGTTGAGGTAGAATTAGAAGGTGATGCATCTGCTGCATTAGTTCTTTTCTACGACACTAAATTATTCACCGGAATCGCTTTTGATAAAGAGAATATTATGGCGATTCTAAGAGTTTGGCAGTTTCCTACCGAGAAAGGAATTAATAAGAAACATTTATTTTTACGCCTTGAAAAAAAGGAACAATTGGTAAATATGTTTTATAGCATTGATGGAAAGGATTGGTTAAAAACCGAAAATTCTGCTGAGGTTTCTTCTTTTAATCATAATGTATTAAGCGGTTTTATGAGTCTTAAAATTGGGCTTTCTGCAGTGGGTGATGGCTCGGTGACCTTTAAGAATTTTGTTTACACGCCGAAATAATTTGCTATATTTGGGCGTGACCACATCCCGATAAAAGGGCTATTTCTCTTTGCGGTTATTCGCCCTCTTATCGGGATGCGGTCGGGCTATCCGCACTACTTCGGTAGTTTGCTTCTATCCCTCACGCGGAGAACTGCTTCTCTAAAATTTTGCGTTTAAAACAACAAAATATACACATATTCTTATGCAGTCAAAATCTTTTTATAGACCAGTTTTATTTTTCATTTTTTACATTTTCTGCGGAAAAATCGCGGCACAATCCACCCACAAATTGTGGTACAAACAGCCAGCCGATTATTTTGAAGAAACGCTCGTTTTAGGAAATGGTAAAATGGGAGCTACTGTTTTCGGAGGAGTCAATTCGGATAAAATATATCTGAATGATATTACACTTTGGTCGGGAGAACCTGTAAATGCCAATATGAATCCCGAAGCATACAAAAATATTCCTGCCATTCGTGAAGCATTAAAGAACGAAAACTACAAACTTGCCGAAGAATTAAATAAAAAATTGCAGGGTAAAAATGCTGAATCCTACGCACCATTAGGAACGCTGGAAATCAATAATTTTCATACCGGAAAAACTTCAAATTATTATAGAGAATTGGATATTTCCAATGCGGTTTCAAAGGTTAGTTACGAAATTGACGGCGTAAAATACACCCGTGAATATTTTGTTTCTGCACCCGATCAAATTATGGTCATTAAATTGACAAGCAGTCAGAAAGGTGCTTTGAATTTTGATATTCATTCGAGCAGTTTACTGACTTCTAGTTCGGAACTCAAAGACAACGTGCTTGCGCTAAATGGCGTTGCACCGATACACGAAAACGAACAATACTCCGTTCCGCTTGCTTTTTTGGCCAACAAAGAAAGAGGAACACGCTTTACAAGTTTGGTAAAAATCAAAAGTACGGACGGAACAATCGTAACTTCTGATAAGAGTTTAGGAATCAAAAATGCATCCGAAGCTGTGATTTACGTTTCGGTTTCAACGAGTTTCAATGGGTTTGATAAAAATCCGAACACGGAAGGTCTGGACAACAAAGCGATTGCCTCGGATAATTTGAATAAAGCTTTTGGAAAAACTTTCGATAAATTAAAACAATCTCATATAACCGATTATCAAAAATTCCATAATCGTGTTTCATTGGATTTAGGGAAAACAACAGCGCCGGATTTACCTACCGATGAACGTTTATTACGCTATGCGGATGGAAAAGAAGACAAGAATTTAGAAATACTGTATTTTCAGTATGGTCGTTATTTATTGATAAGCAGTTCAAGGACTTTGGGAGTTCCTGCCAATTTGCAGGGACTTTGGAATCCATATGTGAATCCGCCTTGGAGCTGTGATTATACATTGAACATTAATGCACAGGAGAATTATTGGCTGGCGGAAAACACTAATCTTTCCGAAATGCATTTGCCTCTTTTGGGTTTGATCAAAAATCTTTCGGTGACGGGTAAGATTACAGCGAAAACTTTTTATGGAGTTGATAAAGGCTGGACAGCGGCTCACAATTCAGATATTTGGGCGATGAGTAATCCAGTTGGTCAGTTTGGAAAAGAAGATCCAATGTGGGCCTGCTGGCCGTTGGCTGGTGCTTGGCTGAGCACACATATTTGGGAGCATTACGTTTTCACACAGGATAAAAATTACTTGAAAAATGAAGGTTATTCATTGATGAAAGGCGCCGCTGAATTCTGTTTGGGTTGGATGGTTACTGACAAAAATGGAAATTTAATCACTTCACCATCTACTTCCCCAGAAAATCAGTATTTGACACCGGATGGTTTTGTGGGAGCGACATTATACGGAGGAACAGCCGATTTGGCGATGATTAGAGAATGTTTTGACAAAACCATAAAAGCTTCAAAAGTCTTAAATATTGATGCTGATTTTAGAGGAAAACTAGAAGAAGCTTTAGCTAAATTACATCCTTATCAGATTGGAAAAAAAGGAAATCTGCAGGAATGGTATTTTGATTGGGAAGATCAAGATCCAAGGCACCGTCATCAATCACAGTTGTTCGGGCTTTTCCCTGGAGATCATATTACACCATCTAGAACTCCTGATTTGGCCGAAGCTTCAAAAAAAACTTTGGAAATAAAAGGCGATGAAACGACAGGATGGTCAAAAGGCTGGAGAATCAATCTTTGGGCTAGACTTTGGGACGGAAATCGTGCTTACAAAATGTTCCGTGAATTGCTTCGATATGTAGATCCTGACGGAAAGAAAACAGAGCATCCAAGAAGAGGAGGAGGGACGTACCCTAATTTATTCGATGCACATCCGCCGTTTCAGATTGACGGGAATTTTGGAGGTGCTGCAGCTATTGCCGAAATGCTGGTTCAGTCGAATGAAAATGAAATTAGATTATTGCCTGCTCTGCCGGATGCTTGGGAAAGTGGTTCGGTTAAAGGAATTTGTGCCAGAGGAGGATTTGAAATTTCTTTGGAATGGGATTCCAAAAAGCTAAAAACTGTTTCTGTTTTTTCTAAAAATGGCGGAAATACAATGATTATTAGCGGTGATAAAAGACAAAATATAAGTTTGAAGAAAGGGCAGAAATTGAATATTGTCTGGTAATTTGAACTTGATTGTATTTTTTATAGGTCTTTGCATAAGAGCAGATTGTTGTCATTTAGCCCCGATTGAAATGAAAATCCTTTTGGACTGGGGTTCAGTCCAAAAGATTGCAATGGAAAGCGGGAGGATGCTTGCTGAAAACATCTAATCTTTCTGCTCCAAAAAAAAAAGGAGATGTCAATAAATTGATGTCTCCGTTTTTTTTCGCAATCTTTTTAAATTGAATTTCCTATTATTTGATCCATCACCCAGCTAGTGTGGGTAGCTGTAAATGCGTTGGATGGATGATTGGATTTACCTAATAGCTGTTCACGCATTTGCTCAACATGATGGAGCTGAATATTTTCGGGATGATCTATGATATGTTTTGATTCGCCTTCTGCTGTTTTCAGAATCAGTGGCACATTTTCGAAAACCGAAAAAGTGATTTTTCCTTTGCTTCCATAAATTTCAACTACATCTTCACGTTCAAAAGAGCCAAAGTTCCAGCTTCCGCTGCCGGTAATTCCTGATTCATGGATCCAGTTTGCCACACAGGCATCTTTTGAAGTGTAAAGCCCCTGCTGATTTAAGCTAATTCCTGAAACTTCTTTTATTGGACCTAGATAGTGAATGAACAGATCGAGTCCGTGGCTGGCTAAATCATCAAAATAGCCTCCTGTTGCGATTTTTATGTCAGTTCTCCAATTGTATTCACCAGAACGATCCTGATCGCTTGCAGGCTTGCTTAAATGCCATCTGATATGTCTGATTTCGCCAATGGTTTTTGTGTCAATCCAGTTTTTAATTTGTTCAAATCTTGGAAGAGTACGCCTGTAATAAGCAACGAACACTGGAATGTTTTGTGTTTTAAAAGCTTTGGCAATGTCCAAGCAGTCTTGATAATTTGGCGCCAATGGTTTTTCTATACAGCATGGTTTTCCAGCTTCGGCAACTTTCAAGCCATAAAATTTATGAGTGTCGGGCGGTGTTGCAATATAAACCGCATCAATTTCTGGATCGTTTATTAAGGCATCGGCATCGGTATAAAATTTTGAAATACTGTGTCTTTTGGCGTAATCTGCTGCCTTTTCAGGATCTCTGCGCATAACTGCACCGATGGTAAAACCTGCAGTTTTTTGATAGGCGGGACCGCTTTTTAGTTCGGTTACGTTACCGCAGCCTATTATTCCCCATCGCAGGGTTTTTGTTGTTTCGTTCATAGTTTTGTATTATTCACAGCCATCAATACCACAGCTGTTTTCATCAGGGGTATTTTGAAGTTTTAATTTGGTTTCAAAATTACCTTCTTCCCAAGCTTTTTCTAAGGTTTTCAAAAAAGTATCTGTTGGTTGTGCGCCAGATACAGCATATTTATTATCAAATACAAAGAATGGAACTCCTGTTACTCCAAGTTTTTGTGCTTCCTGCTGATCTTGGCGTACCTCTTTTGTATAAATATCAGTATCTATGAGCTGTTTGATTTCGTCAATAGGCAATCCCGCTTTTTGCCCAATTTCCTGCAGGGTATTCCAATCATTCACGTTTTTTCCTTCTGTGAAATAAGCTTTAAAAAGCAATTCTTCTAACTCATTGCCTAGATTGTTCTTTTTTCCTAACTGAATTAATCGGTGTGCATTTAATGAGTTAGCCAAAACCGATTTTTCAAAATTGAAATCTAAACCTGAAAGTTTAGCAGTTTGTGCTGTATTTTCCAGCATGGAGTGTGCCCAATCAATATCTCTGCCGTATTTGTCAGCCAAGTGGTCTGCAATACTTTCATTGGGTGTTGCTTTAAACGAAGGATCCAATTCAAAACTTTTCCATTCTATTTCGACTGAATCTTTGTTTTCAAATTTTGTTAATGCTTCTTCTATTTTTCTTTTGCCTATATAACAAAACGGGCACATTACATCGGACCAGATTTGTACTTTTAATTGATTTTTCATTTTCATTTTTTTTTATTGGCTTTGCCAAATAATTCTAATTACAAAATTAAAGAAATTGAATTCCGTATAATTTTCATTTAGGTTTTAATTATGATAATTCCGTATCACTTTGGCTGATATTGTTTTTTTTGCTTGGAAATTGGTAATTGTGCTGTTTCAAATGCAATTTAGCTACCTTTTTTATTTTTGGAATAGGAGAAGGTTTAACTATCTCTATTTCATTTGATAATAATTTGTTTGACAAATAGTTTGTGAAATACTTTTTGAGAACCTGTATTTTTTCTACTTCAATGGAATAAATGGTTTTTTTTCCAATGTTTTTTACATTGAGCAAATCTGCTTTTTTTAATTCCAGTAAATGTTTGGAAATAGTAGATTGTGCCAAGGGAATTAATGTAACAATCTCTCCGCAGGTCCTATGGTTCTTATTCCATAGAAGGGTCATTATCTGCATTCGTGTTGGGTGTCCCAATGCTTTGCAGATTTCGGCTATTGCATTTGTTTCCTGATCGAAATCTTGTTTTTTAGTTGTTCCCATAACCGCTTTATTTCATATCGTAATTTAGCGATTATATTCGATATATAATTACTTTTTTGCATTTCTTTAGGATTTGGGCTAATAAGTCATAAATGATATTAAGGGTTTAGTTTTTTAAGGACTTTTAAAACCTAAAAACTTATATTGAAAAATCAGGTATAAATACGCTAAAATTTAAGTTTCGTATTTAATAAATTTGAATGTATTAAGCTTATTGGGAAAGTTTATGTAAGCTGTTTTTATAATCTTTTGGTAAAGCTGGATTATAAATATTTGTTGGCTTAAATTTTAGGTTTAATTAGATTAGGGGGGAAATGCCATCAATTCATTTAATTGATGGCTTTTTTTATAAAGATAAAGGCCAGCTAATTCTAGCTGGCCTTTATCTTTATTCGAAATAATGTTTTTTCTATGCTAATAAATCTAAAACCAATGAAGGGAACAATCCAATAATTATATTTAGAAGAATAGCAACTACTGCAACCGCGTAAATCAAGAATGGTTTTGCTGTGCGGGTTTCGTTCGGTTCTTTAGTATACATTGCCAGTATCAATTTAAAGTAATATCCAACACTTATAATTGAGTTGATTACAGCAAATATAACCACTACTAAATAACCTGCCTGAATCGTTTGGCTGAACAAAACTAATTTGGCAAAGAAACCTGCAAATATTGGAATACCTGCCATCGAAAGCAATGATGCTGTTAAAATAGCTGCCAATAACGGATTTGTTTTTCCTAAACCGTGGAAGTTTACTATATCTTCGTTTTCTCTGTTTTTACAAACGTATAATATAACGCTGAAAGCAGCAATACCCGACAATGCATAAGCCGAAGTGTAATACAATAGACTTCCTGCCGAAGTTGATAAACTCAACAATGCCATCAACATAAATCCTGCATGCGAAATACCCGAAAAGGCAAGCATACGTTTTACATTAACCTGTCTTAAAGCCATGATGTTTCCAACAGTCATAGAAGCAATAGAAATGATCACTACAACTATTTGAAATGAGTAATTAATATCGGCATTCATTGCTGATAATAATTTATAAAGTGTTGCGATAGCTACAACTTTTGCTAAAGTACTCATTAAAGCTGTAGTCAGAGTAGGAGAACCTTCGTAAACATCAGGAGCCCAAAAATGAAACGGAACAGCTGCAATTTTGAATAACATTCCAATTGTAACTAAAACAATACCGATTGGAAACCAAATAGGAAGTTCAGCCGATTGTGACATATCGCTTATTTCAACGATGTCAAATGATCCCATTGCACCATAAATCATACAGATTCCAAATAAAATAATTCCAGAGGCAAAAGACCCCATCAGGAAATATTTCATACCGGCTTCATTACTTTTTATGTTTACTCTGTTACTTGCTGCAAGAATATAAAGTGAAATAGATAATATTTCGATTCCTAAAAAGAACATCGCCAAATTTCCAAAAGAAACCATTGCTACGGCTCCGGCCAAAAGGAATATTTTTATGGCAATATAATCAGAAAGTTTGCTTTGGTGATTATCATAAAAATTATGGCTCAATGCTATTAAAAAGATTGTCAAAACAATAAACAAGCTCGAAAATGAAACCGAAAACTTACTCACCACAATCATATTGTTATAGTAACTTTCAGGAGAATTAAATTCGGACACGGTAAGTCCCAGAATGGCTAACAGTCCGATAATTGTTACCGGAATAATTGCTTTTCTAAAATCAAAGATTTCAAAAATAAGGCTTAAAATACCTAATCCTACTATAGCTATTAATGTTGTCATTTATATTATGCTTTTTACTTAATTGTATTTATTAATAGTGTTTAAAATAGTTTCAAGACTTGGTGTTATCAAATCGTTGATTGGTTTTGGATATAATCCAAAGAAAAACAATACAGCAATTATAATTACCAATGTTAATCCTTCGGATAAAGTTACATCGGCAAAAGTCTTTGTATTGGTTTCTCCAAGCATTACGTGCTGAAACATTTTAAGCATATAATAAGCTCCTAAAATAATTGTGGTTCCTCCCAAAATAGCAAACCAAATATTTACTTGTGAAAGGCTGTACAAAACGGTAAACTCTCCAATAAAGTTGAAAGTAGTCGGTAAAGCCACAGATGCCAATACCAAAATCAAAAACATAGAAGTGAATTTTGGAGACTGAGCACGAATTCCGCCCAAATCTGCAATTAGTCTTGTCTCATATCTTCTGAAAATGATCTCAGCAGCGAAAAACAATCCAACCACTACAAAACCGTGGGCAATCATTTGTAAAACTGCACCTCTAAAACCGTCAAGGTTTAAAGCATACGTTCCTGCTGCAATTAATCCAACGTGAGCAAGGGAAGAATAAGCTAATAATTTTTTTAAGTCTTTTTGTCTAAGAGCAACAATTGAACCGTAAATTACTCCGGCAATACCAACTCCGATGAAGATGTACATATATTCTTTAGCAGCTAATGGAGCCAAAGGCAATTGCCAGCGAATCAAACTGTACAATCCCATTTTTAGCATTATACCTGATAAAAGCATCGTTCCAAGAGTTGGAGCTTTTTGATACACATTTGCCTGCCAAGTATGAAAAGGAATTAATGGAATCTTAATAGCATACGCCAAAAAGAAAGCTGTAAAAATCCATTTTTGTTCGTTTATGTCTAATTTTAATTTATATAAATCTTCAATCAGGAAGCTTCCCGCTTTTTGATACATATAAACAAATGCAACTAGCATAAATAAAGAACCCGCAAGTGTATAGATAAAGAATTTAACGACAGCTTTTTTGCGTTCTTCGGCATCTCCATTACCCCAAATTAATGCGATAAAGTAAATAGGAATCAATGATAATTCCCAAAAAATGTAATATAAAAGACCGTCGCTGGCAAGGAAAGTCCCTGTCATTGCAAATGACATAAACAATATAAGAGCATAAATTGCTTTTGCATTTTTGAATTCATTATCAAATGATGATAAAATGATAATAGCAGTCAAGACAGTTGTCAATAAAATCATAGCCAATGACAATCCATCAGCCTGCAATGCGAAAGAAACCTTAGGCAATGTTATCCATTGGCTGCTATAGCTAATGTTTTCGCCCAAATTAAAATGATTTAACAAAACTATTGTGCAACCCGTAGCTGCTAACCCGAAAAATAATGCCACTTTTGAAGCGAGCTTGTCGCCAGCTAGATAAGTTGCAAATGAGCCAACTAAAAGGATGATTAATATTAGAGATATATTCATAATATAGTAAAATTATTGAGCTAGAAATAAATAAGAAATGATGGCACACATACCTAAAACAAAACCAAAGAGATAAAGTCCAACACTTCCATTCTGTAATTTTTTACCTTGGTAACTAAGTTCATTGGCTGCTTTTCCTAATCCAAAAACTAGGGAAGAAATTCCTGTTTCTACATAGTCCCTAAATAATTTCGACAAACTGTTTATTGGTGCAACAAACAATGAATCATAAAGTTCATCAATATAGTATTTGTTGTAAAGTACTTTTGAAACGCCTGTAATTTCGGCATCTTCGCTTGGTACAGTGTTTTGTTTGATGTATTTGGCGTAAGCAATTCCTATTCCAATAAATCCTCCAACAACGGCAATAGCCATCAGCATATATTCAGTAGTTCCCAAATGGTGTTCTTCTGTTCCCGCTTTCGCGAAAAGAGGAGCCAAGTATTCGTTCAGCCAGCTATTTCCAGGTAAACTAATTAATCCTCCGACAGCAGCCAAAATTGCCAAAACAATCAAAGGGAATGTGATTAAAGCTGGACTTTCGTGTAAATGATGTTTTTGTTCTTCAGTTCCTCTGAAATCATTAAAGAAAGTCAGGAACATTAATCTAAACATATAGAAAGCAGTCATAATAGAAGCAACAGATCCAACAACCCAAAGAGGAATGTTATGATGGAAAGCGGTCATCAAAATTTCATCTTTAGAAAAGAATCCTGAAAATACAGGAACTCCCGAAATCGCTAATGATGAAATAAGCATTGTCCAAAAAGTAATTGGCATCGCTTTTTTCAATCCGCCCATTTTACGCATATCCTGTTCGCCGTGTAATCCGTGAATAACCGATCCAGATCCTAAGAATAAACAAGCTTTGAAGAAAGCGTGAGTGATTACGTGGAATATAGCCACTTCATAAGCACCAAAACCTAAAGCCAAAAACATTAATCCTAATTGGGAAACGGTAGAGTAGGCAAGTACTTTTTTAATATCGTTTTGAACCAGACCAATAGTTGCGGCAACTAATGAAGTCACACCTCCGATTACGGCAATAATTGTTTGTATTTCGGGTGTTAAGTCAAATAAGAAATGCATTCTGGACACCATAAAAATACCAGCGGTAACCATCGTAGCTGCGTGTATCAATGCAGATACAGGTGTAGGTCCTGCCATCGCATCAGGCAGCCAAGTATATAAAGGAATTTGTGCTGATTTTCCGCAAGCTCCGATAAACAATGCTAAAGCAGCAATACTTAACCAAAAAGTATCAACACCTTTTGCAGCAGCAATAGCGGTTTGTAATGATGCGAAATCCAATGTAGAGAATAAACTTCCTAAGATAAATATCCCGATCAAAAGACCTAGATCCCCAATACGGTTCATGATAAAAGCTTTTTTGGCAGCATCGTTGTAGCTTTGGTTTTTATACCAAAACCCAATTAATAAGTAAGAACAAAGTCCAACTCCTTCCCATCCAATGAACATTACCAATAAGTTGCTTCCAACTACAAGGGTAATC
The DNA here is from genome assembly GCF_003385115.1 of Flavobacterium aquicola. Lineage (GTDB taxonomy): Bacteria > Bacteroidota > Bacteroidia > Flavobacteriales > Flavobacteriaceae > Flavobacterium > Flavobacterium aquicola. The sequence continues at coordinate 55,519 of NZ_QUNI01000009.1, read as the reverse complement.
ATGAAAAAGATGAAAAGATTTAAATAAGCGAAAAAAGAATGCATTTTCTCGTCATCATGCATATAGCTGATGGAGTATAAATGAATCAGAGAACCGATTCCAGTTACAAACAATAACCACAAAACAGATAACTGATCTAGCAAAAATCCAAAACTCACATTGAATTTGCTGATTTGAATCCAATCAAATAACTGAATGTTTATTGCTTGTTTGGTTTCATTAATCTGAAGAAAAAACGACACGGCAACAATAAACGAAACCACTACAGAAAGTGTTCCGATGATTCCTGAAGCTGATTTTCCTAACGATTTTCCAAAGAAAACATTAATTAAAAACCCTAAAAAAGGAGTTAACAGTAAGACTAAAGCTAAATTGGTATCCATTGCCATTTATCCTTTTAAGTTTTTTAAATTATCGATGCTGATTGATCCAATATTTCTAAATATTGAAACTAATATGGCCAGTCCTACCGCAACTTCCGCCGCTGCTACTGCCATGGAGAAAAATACGAATACTTGTCCTTGCGTGTCTTGGTGGTAAGTAGAGAAAGCCACAAACAATAAGTTAACAGCATTCAGCATGATTTCGATAGACATGAATACAATAATTGCATTTCGTCTGTACAAAACCCCAAAAATCCCGATACAAAAAAGTGTTACACACAGGAAGATATAGTTCTCTATACCAATTTGAGTCAAAATATTATTCATTATTTTTCTAATTTTTCTTTTTTAGACAATAACACCGTTCCAATCATCGCAACCAATAATAGGATAGAAGCAAATTCAAAAGGTACCATATATTCATTCAGCAATGCTTTTCCAAGTACTTTTATCGATTGGTAATCTTCTCCCGTATAATCATACTCTACGATTGGTTTAGAGTTGATAAAGATTTTTATCAAAACCAAACAAACCAAACAAAAGGAAACAATAGCACCCAATCTCGTGAATCGAGGTTTGTGTACTTCATCGGCTTCATTAAGATTCATAAGCATTATCGTGAAGAGTAATAAAATCATAATCGCTCCCGAATAAACAATGATATGTACAATGGCCAAAAACTGGGCATTCAATAATAAATAATGTCCTGCGATAGAGAAAAAACAAATCACTAAATAAATAGCGCTGTGTATTGGATTTCTGCTAAAAATGGTTAAAAATGCTGTTAGCAATGTGATTGCAGACAATACGCAAAATAAAATAAGTACTGTAGACATTAGTTAGCGTTATTAAGTTGAGTGTTTTTCAAAGCCATTTCAAGTGGCATAACCAGTTTGTCTTTTCCGAAAATGAAATCTTCTCTGTTATAACTAGCAGGTACTAGTTCTTTAGAAATAGTCAAGTAAATAGCATCTTTTGGACAAGCTTCCTCGCACAGTCCGCAAAAAATACATCTCAACATATTGATCTCATATATTTCGGCATATTTTTCTTCTCTGTACAAATGTTTTTCATCCGCTTTGCGCTCTCCCGCTTTCATTGTAATCGCTTCAGCAGGACAAGACAAAGCACATAATCCACAAGCGGTACAATTCTCACGTCCTTGTTCGTCACGTTTCAGCATGTGCTGCCCACGATACACAGGACTCATTACACGAACCTGCTCAGGATATTGAATTGTTGCTTTTTTTCTAAAAAAGTGTTTTATCGTAATGGCCAAACCTTTTACAATCGCAATCAGATACATGCGTTCTAAAAAGGTCATCTCTTTATTTGAGACCACTTTTTTTCTTCCCGATAAAGATATAGTTTCTATTGACATTTTATATTTTTTATTTGTAGCTAATCCTGCTATCCGCTGTATCTTTTATTTTTTAAAGAAAAAAATAAAAGGATGCCGCTTCTATCAGGGCTAGTCCCGTTAACTATTGGGATTTGGTGTTATTAGAATCCTAAATAAACAGCAATTTCACTTCTCAAAATAACCACTCCGGTTATCATAATATTTACAATCGCAAGAGGAATTAAAATTCTCCATCCCAAGTGCATCAATTGGTCATATCTAAATCTTGGAATTGTCCATCTGATCCACATGATAAAGAAAATAAAACCACATATCTTAATAAACAAAGCAGCCATTCCAATTACGTTAGCAATATTTACTCCTAAATTCTCTACTGCCCAGCTCATTCCAGGATAATTGTAACCTCCGAAAAATAAAACAGCCATAATAGTTGAGGAAATAAACATATTCGCGTATTCTGCAAATAAATAGAATCCCATTTTCATCGAAGAATATTCTGTATGATAACCACCAATCAATTCCGATTCACATTCTGCTAAGTCGAAAGGAGTTCTGTTTAATTCTGCAAAAGAACATATCAGGAAAATCAGGAAAGTCAATGGCTGGTACAAAACGTTCCAGTGCCATTCTGATTGTTGTATTGAGATTTCTTTTAGACTTAAAGTTCCTGTCATCATAGTCAAAGCGATTATAGATAATCCCATTGCTACTTCATAAGAAACCATTTGTGATGCTGCTCTAATAGCCCCCATTAAAGAGAACTTATTATTTGAAGCCCATCCTCCAATCATGATACCATAAACACCAAGAGAAACTACCCCAAAAACATATAATACAGCGATATTAACGTCTGTTGCCTGCAATAAAATATCTCTTCCAAACAAGTGTAATTTGTCTCCCCAAGGAATAACAGCACTTGTCATCAAGGCAGTACTCATTGCAATTGCTGGTCCTACTACAAATAAAAACCTATTAGGAGTGTTTGGGAAAAATTCTTCTTTTGCAAATAATTTACCTCCGTCAGCAAGTGGCTGTAGTAATCCTCCCCATCCTGCACGGTTTGGTCCAACTCTATCTTGCAGAAAGGCAGCTACTTTACGTTCAGCCCATGTAGAATACATTGCCATCAGCATAGTAAGAGCAAAAATTACTACTATAAAAACACCTTTTTCTATAACAAATGTACTATCCATTTTTAAGAGTTTTGAGTGTTAATGTCCAATGGATTTGAAGCCATACTTATTTTTTTACGATCTTGATCTCTACCCAAAAGAATGTTTTTCTCAGTAGCGATTTCTACTTTTTCAAGTTTTTGAGTATAGTTATTTTGATTAATAACTGAATCTTTTTCAAATTCACGTGGCCCTTCAATTACCCAGTCAGTAAGTTCTTTTTTGTCAAAACGACAAGTGTTGCAAATGAATTCTTCTACTTCATGAAACTCGTCTTTACGACCAGTGACACGTTGAATTTCGTTTCCAAACATCCAAACTGTAGTTTTTCCGCAGCATCCTGGAGTGGTACATTCTCTATGTGCATTGTAAGGTTTGTTGAACCAAACTCTTGATTTGAATCTAAAAGTTTTATCAGTCAAAGCACCAACCGGACATACATCAATCATGTTTCCAGAAAACTCATTGGTTATGGCTTTTGAAATACAAGTCGAAATGTTAGCGTGATCGCCACGATCCATTACTCCATGAACTCTGTCGTCTGTCAATTGATCGGCAACTTGTACACATCTTTGACATAAAATACAACGATTCATGTGCAATTGAATATTTGGACCAATATCTTCTGGCTCAAAAGTTCTTTTTTCTTCAATATAACGAGATGCTGATTTTCCGTGTTCGAAACTTAAATTCTGCAAATCACATTCTCCCGCCTGATCACAAATTGGGCAATCTAATGGGTGATTGATTAACAAAAATTCTGTTACTGATTTTCTTGCTTCCTGAACTCTTGGGGATGCTTTACTTGCGATTTCCATTCCGTCCTGACAGCCTGTAACACATGATGCCATTAATTTTGGCATTGGTCTTGGGTCAGCGTCACTGCCTTTGGTTACATCAACTAAACAACAACGGCATTTACCACCGCTCCCTTTCAGTTTAGAATAATAGCACATCGCTGGCGGAACAACATCTCCACCAATCATACGTGCAGCCTGCAAGATCGTCGTTCCTGCTTCTACTTCAATTTCTTGACCGTCTATCGTTACTTTCATATTATTAGTTGTTAGTTGTTGGTTGTCGGTTGTTCGTTTCTGGAATTCCATCAACTATCAACTATCAACCATCAACTTTTATACTGTTTGTTTTGTTACTAAATGCTTTACTTTTTCAAAAGGTTCAGCAACAAAATGGTCTCTGTTTTTTATTTTTTCAGGGAAACGAATGTGGTATTCAAATTCATCTCTAAAGTGACGAATCGCCGCCGCTACCGGCCAAGCTGCCGCATCACCAAGAGGACAAATTGTGTTTCCTTCGATTTTACTTTGAATGCTCACTAGCAAATCAATATCTTCTTCACGTCCGTGACCGTTTTCAATACGGTGTAATACTTTTTCCATCCATCCTGTACCTTCTCGGCAAGGCGTACATTGACCGCAGCTTTCATGGTGGTAAAAACGGGAGAAATTCCAGGTATTACGAACAATACATGAAGTATCATTATATACGATAAAACCTCCGGAACCTAACATAGATCCGGTAGCAAAGCCACCATCGCTTAAGGATTCGTAAGACATCAAACGATCTTCGCCTGCTGCAGTTTTGTAAATTAAATGTGCTGGTAAAACAGGAACTGAACTTCCTCCAGGTACAAATGCTTTTAATGGACGGTCAGAACTCATTCCGCCAAGATATTCGTCAGAATTCATGAATTCGTAAACGCTTAATCCTAATTCGATTTCATAAACACCTGGATTTTTAATATGTCCCGAAGCTGAAATTAATTTAGTACCTGTAGATCTTCCGATACCGATTTTAGCATAATCTGCTCCCGAATTATTTACAATCCAAGGCACAGCTGCAATAGTTTCTACATTGTTTACAACTGTTGGATTAGCCCAAAGTCCAGAAACAGCAGGGAATGGTGGTTTGATACGAGGATTTCCTCTTTTTCCTTCCAATGATTCAATCAAAGCAGTTTCTTCACCACAAATGTAGGCTCCACCACCGATTTGAACATACAAATCCAAATCAAATCCTGAACCTAATATGTTTTTTCCTAACCAGCCTGCAGCTTTAGCTTCGGCGATGGCTCTTTCTAATATTTTATAAACCCACATATATTCCCCACGAATGTAGATATAGGAACGGTTAGCACCCAATGCATAACTGGAAGTAATCATTCCTTCAATCAATAAGTGAGGGATATATTCCATCAAATAGCGGTCTTTGAATGTTCCTGGCTCAGATTCATCCGCATTACAAACTAAATGTCTTGGCTTTCCAGATTTTTTGTCAATAAAACTCCATTTCATACCTGCTGGGAAACCAGCTCCACCACGACCACGTAATCCAGAAGTTTTAACTTCTTCAACTACTTCATCCGGCGTTAAGGTTTTCAAGGCTTTTTCTACAGAAGCATAACCACCGTTTTGGCGATATACTTCGTAGGTTTTAATTCCTGGAATATTGATTTTGTCTAATAATATTTTTTGTGACATATTATTTATCGTGTAATATTATTTTATCGTCTTTGCAGTCAGCGATTAACTGATCTACTTTTTCTTTTGTCAAATGTTCTTTGTAAAAATCACCCAATTGCATCATCGGAGCATAACCACAAGCACCTAAACATTCAACCCCTCTTACTTCAAAAAGACCGTCAGCGGTTGTTTCTCCAATTCCAACGCCTAGTTTTTCACAGGTGTAATCCATTAAATCCTCTACTCCATTCAAGCAACAAGGTGAAGTCTGACAAAATTCAAACATGTATTTACCAATTGGTCTTTGGTTGAACATCGTGTAAAAAGTTACTACTTCATACACTTCTACAGGTTTAATAAGTAAAATTTCGGCAACTTTATCTTGTAATTCAATACTCAGCCAATTATCGTGAGCATCCTGAACTTCATGTAAAACGGGAAGTAAAGCTGATTTTCTTTTGTCTTCAGGGTAATGACTGATTAATTCATTGATGCGGGACATCAAAGCTTCGGTCATATTTATTTCTTGTTTGTAATGTGTTCTTTCCATTTTAATTATTTTAAATTTTGAATTATAAATTTTAAATGTTTTGAAATAATTTATAATTTAAAATTCATCATTTATAATTTTATTAAGCGTCTAATTCTCCTGCAATAACATTTAAACTTGATAAAATAACAATTGCATCAGATAACATTGCACCTTTAATCATTTCTGGATAAGCCTGATAAAAGATAAAGCAAGGTCTTCTGAAGTGCAGTCTATAAGGAGTTCTGCTTCCATCTGTTACTAAATAGAATCCGATTTCTCCATTTGCTCCTTCTACCGGATGGTAAACTTCGCCAACTGGAACAGGAACTTCGCCCATTACAATTTTGAAATGATAAATCAAGGATTCCATACTGTTGTAAACATCTTCTTTTGGAGGAAGATAATATTCAGGAACGTCAGCATGGTAATCATTTCCTTCCGGCATTTTGTTTAATGCCTGACGGATAATGCTTAAACTTTCCCAAACTTCTGCGTTTCTAACGCAAAAACGGTCATAAGTATCTCCCGATTTTCCTACTGGAACGATGAAATCAAAATCTTCGTAAGAGCTGTATGGCTGTGCAACACGCACATCATAATCTACTCCTGCAGCACGTAAATTAGGACCTGTAAATCCATAAGCCAAAGCTTTTTCAGCAGTTATAGCTCCAACATTAACCGTTCTGTCAATGAAAATTCGGTTTCTAACAAATAGATTTTCAAATTCTTTCCATACAGCTGGAAATTCTTCTAAAAAGGCATCTAGTTTTCTAAAAGCTTCTGGAGACCAGTCCCTTTCAAAACCGCCCATTCTGCCCATATTAGTTGTCAGACGAGCTCCGCAGATTTCTTCGTAGATTTCGTAGATTTTCTCTCTAAACTGCATTACATATAGAAAGCCCGTATATGCACCAGTATCAACCCCAAGTATCGAATTACAGATTAGGTGATCTGAGATTCTGGCCAACTCCATTACAATAACACGAAGATATTGTGCACGTTTTGGCACTTCAATCCCTAAGGTTTTCTCAATTGTCATCCACCATCCCATATTATTGATAGGAGATGAACAATAATTCATACGATCTGTTAAAGGTGTGATTTGATAAAAAGGACGATTCTCGGCAATTTTTTCGAATGCTCTATGAATGTAACCAATTGTTGGTTCAGCTTCAAGAATTCTTTCACCATCCATCAGCAAGATATTTTGGAAAATACCGTGTGTAGCTGGGTGAGTAGGACCTAAATTCAGAATAGAAAGCTCGCTTCCGTCTTCATTGTGTCGCTCTTTGATTATTTTAGCATAGCGATGCTCTGGTGGTAATAATAGTTCTGACATTTATCGAATGTGAAAAATTATATTTATTTTACTATTGGCTGATTGGTTGTTGTTCTTCCAAAATACCTGTCATCCTTATCCGTTCTTCCGCTGTCTTCCATTGGGAATTCTTTGCGCATTGGAAAAGAAATCATTTCATCCATGTTCAGAATACGTTTCAATTGAGGGTGTCCTGTGAAGTTTATTCCGAAAAAATCATAAGTTTCTCTTTCCATCCAATTGGCGGACAGGAAAATGTTTGATAAACTTTTAATTTCCGGGTTGGAACCGTTTAGGAAAGATTTAATTCGGATGCGTTTGTTTTCGTACCAATTGTGTAAATGATAAACGACGGCAAATTGTCTGTTTTCTTCGTTGTCTGGATAATGTATCCCGCATAAATCGGTTAAAAAATGAAAACGAAATATTGAATCATTTTTTAAAAATAAGATAACGGCTGTATTGATGTCCGAATCTACTTCAAAAGTGAAAATATCTTTGGATTGATCAAAATTTGAAATTTTTGATCCAAAATTTTCTATTAATCGCTCTTGAATTTCTGTTGTCTCTAATGCCATTTTTTATTGAATGTTATAAGATGCCAATAATTCTTTGTACTCAGGGGAACTTCTTCTTCTTACAGATTCGTTTTTAACTAATTCCTGCAGTTGCATAACACCATCTACTATTTGTTCTGGACGTGGAGGACAGCCAGGAACATAAACGTCTACAGGGATTACTTTGTCGATTCCCTGCAATACAGAGTAAGTGTCAAAAATTCCTCCAGATGTAGCGCAAGCACCAACGGCAATCACCCATTTGGGTTCTGCCATTTGTTCATATACCTGACGTAAGATTGGAGCCATTTTTTTTGATATGGTTCCCATTACTAATAGCATATCGGCCTGGCGAGGAGAGAAACTCACTCTTTCAGAACCAAAACGTGCCAAATCATAATGTGAAGCCATTGTTGCCATAAATTCAATACCGCAACACGAAGTTGCAAAAGGTAAAGGCCAAAGGGAATTGGCTCGTGCTAATCCCACAACATCATTCAGTTTTGTAGCGAAGAACCCTTCTCCAGTAACACCTTCTGGCGGGGCAACCATATTTACTTTTGAATCACTCATTTTGTGTTTTTATTTTGAATGTTGAGTTTTAAATTTTTGAAATGTTTTACATTAACTTGTAATTCAACATTTATAATTTAAAGTTATTTTATTCCCATTCTAAGGCTTTCTTTTTGATGATGTAGAAAAAGCCAACTAAAAGCAACATCATAAAGATAACCATTTTTATCATTCCTTCAACTCCTAAGTCTTTGAAATTCACTGCCCAAGGATATAAGAATATTACCTCTACATCGAATAATACAAATAAGATGGCTACAATGAAATATTTTACTGAAAAAGGTATCCTTGCGTTTCCTACTGATTCAATTCCGCATTCGAAATTCTTGTCTTTGTTCTCAGACAGTCTTTTCGGTCCCAATTTACCAGAAATAATGATCATACCTACAACAAATCCTACAGCTAAAACGAGCTGCATAAAGACTGGGATATAGTTTATTTGTTCGGATTGCATAATTATCAATTTTTGCTTTATATTAAGTTACAAAGATAGGTTTAGTGTAATTAAAACACAAGTTTTGTGTCAAATTTAGTAGAAACATTAACTCAATACAGTTCTAATTTTTATTGATTATAAATAGCGACTAAAAGCCCAATTTTTGGCATAAGAACAAAAAAAAACGTTCCGATTATATCGGAACGTTTTTTAGACGTTTTTGCAATAAAACAGTAAGCGATTTATATGCTTAAAGTACTGCTACTTTAGCAGCAACTTTACCTTTTCTTCCTTCTTCTTCTTCATAGCTAACTCTGTCACCTTCGCGTAATTCTTCCGCGCTGATGCCTGATGCATGAACAAAAATGTCTTTTCCTGTTTCTTCGTCTGTAATGAATCCGTAACCTTTAGATTCATTGAAAAATTTAACTGTACCTGTACGCATTGTAATAGTAATAATAATTTATAATATCGCAAATGTAATCTTTAATATAATACGAAAATCATTATGACATTATTTTTTTTGTAAAATTATTGATATTCAAGTGTTTTTACCTAATTGTTTGAATTTAATTTAATATGTAATTCGTTTAACTGCGATTCATCAATTACGGATGGAGCATCGATCATTACGTCTCTTCCAGAGTTATTTTTTGGGAAAGCAATAAAATCACGAATTGTCTCCTGGCCTCCTAAAATGGCTACCAAACGATCCAATCCAAAAGCTAATCCTCCGTGTGGCGGAGCTCCAAATTGGAAAGCATCCATTAAGAACCCAAATTGCGCTTTTGCTTCTTCTTCTGTAAAGCCTAAATATTTAAACATTAATTGCTGTGTTGCTTTATCATGGATACGGATTGATCCTCCGCCAATTTCGTTTCCGTTCAAAACCATATCGTAGGCATTGGCACGTACTTTACCAGGATTGGTCTCCAGTAAGTGCATGTCTTCCGGTTTTGGGGAAGTGAACGGGTGGTGCATCGCGTGGTAACGGCCGCTTTCTTCATCAAATTCTAATAATGGGAAATCCACAACCCAAAGCGGTGCAAATTCGGCTGGATTTCTCAATCCAAGACGAGTGGCTAATTCCATACGCAAAGCGCTCAATTGTGCTCTTGTTTTATCGGCTGGTCCAGAAAGTACAAAAATCATGTCGCCTGGTTTTGCTTCAGTTGTTTTTGCCCAATTGGCTAAATCATCCTGATCGTAGAATTTATCTACAGATGATTTGAAAGTTCCGTCTTCGTTGCATTTTGCATAAACCATTCCACTTGCTCCAACCTGAGGGCGTTTTACCCAGTCAATTAAAGCGTCAATTTCTTTTCGGGTGTAATTTCCAGCTCCGGGAACTGCTATTCCCACAACTAATTCGGCTGAATTGAAAACCGGGAACTCTTTGTGCTGAGCAAATTCGTTCAATTCACCAAATTTCATTCCGAAACGAATATCTGGTTTGTCGTTACCGTAAGTTTTCATCGCGTACTCGTAAGTGATACGCGGAAATTTATCAACTTCGATACCTTTTATTTCTTTTAGCAGATGACGGGTCAGACCTTCAAAAACATTCAAAATGTCTTCCTGCTCGACAAAAGCCATTTCGCAGTCAATTTGTGTAAACTCCGGTTGACGGTCTGCACGTAAATCTTCGTCACGGAAACATTTCACGATTTGGAAATATTTATCCATTCCGCCCACCATCAATAATTGTTTGAAAGTCTGCGGTGATTGCGGTAAAGCATAGAATTGTCCTTCGTTCATTCTTGACGGAACAACGAAATCTCTTGCGCCTTCTGGAGTCGATTTTATTAAATAAGGAGTTTCCACTTCGCAGAAATCCAAATCCGAAAGGTATTTACGTACTTCCATTGCCACTTTGTGACGGAAAAGCAAGCTGTTTTTTACAGGATTTCTTCGAATGTCCAAATAACGGTATTTCATTCGGATGTCTTCACCACCGTCGGTTTCGTCTTCGATGGTAAATGGTGGAGTCAAAGCAGAATTTAAAATATTCAGTTCTGAAACTAAAATCTCAATTTCGCCGGTTGGAATGTTTTTGTTTTTGGCTTCACGCTCAATAACGGTTCCTTTTACCTGAATCACGTATTCGCGTCCAAGGGTTTTGGCTAATTCAAAAACTTCTTTTACGGTACGGCTTTCGTCAAAAATCAATTGTGTAATTCCGTAACGGTCGCGTAAATCAACCCAATTCATAAATCCTTTATCGCGTGATTTTTGAACCCAACCCGCTAGTGTAACTTCGGTATTAATATTTGAGGCGTTTAGTTCGCCGCAATTATGACTTCTATACATGATCAAAATTTTAGACTGCAAAAGTAACACAAAATTCAAATTAATATAGAAAAGTATGCAAGTTGATGCATATTAAAATAGAATGTTTTGTTAATGGGTAAGATTTCACATAGAATTTCTTTAGATTTGAACTACTCAAAATGATAAAACTCTAGTTATGAAAAAAATTTTTATTTTAAGCATGCTCAGTCTCTTGGGGTTTAGAGGCATTTCTCAAGGTACTAATCAAATAAAATTTACAGCTAAAATTACCAATAGAAACAGCGATACAATTGTTATTAAAGGAGCTAATAATTTTAAGCAGGTTATTCCAATTAATAAACAGGAAGTTTTTGATACTGCTTTTGAAGCTCAAAAGGGATTTTACCGTTTTTCTGACGGAGTAGAATCATCAACTATATATTTAAAACCAGGTTCTGAGGTAAATCTGACAATGAATGCTAAAGAATTTGATGAAACTATTATTTATAAAGGAAAGGGTACTAATGAGAGTAATTTTTTAGCGCAGCAGGCTTTAAAGGATGAAAAATTTCAAAATGAAGCTTTCACAAAAGATGAGGCTGAGTTCTCATCATTGTTAAAGGAAAAGAATAAATCTGATTTAGCAAATCTGGAAAAAGGAGATTTCGATCCTGAATTTAAGGATGCTCTGAAAAAATCCTTTGAGCAGTTTAATGAATATGCTGTTCAGGAATATAAAAATGCGTCTAAGATGAATAGCTTTGTTGGAAAAGCTTCTCCTGATTTTGATTTTGAAAATTATGCTGGAGGGAAAACGAAACTGTCAGATCTAAAAGGAAAGTATGTTTATATTGATATTTGGGCAACTTGGTGCGGTCCGTGCAGAGCAGAAATTCCTTTTCTGCAAAAGACAGAAGAGAAGTATCATGGGAAAAATATTCATTTTGTGAGTCTTTCTATTGATAAAGCTAATGATCATGAAAAGTGGAAAAAATTTGTTTTGGATAAAAAATTAGGCGGGATTCAATTATTCGCCGATAAGGACTGGCAGTCAGATTTTGTAGTAAATTATGGAGTGACCGGAATTCCTAGGTTTATATTAATTGATCCAAATGGAAATATTTTAGACGCTGATGCAGACAGACCGTCTTCTGCTGAATTACAGGCTAAATTAGATACATTACTAAAGTAATTTTTATATTTTTTGTCATTATCGCAATTTTTGCTGTTTTGGCAAAAACACCAGTAAAACCAATGCTTAAGCGTTGGTTTTTTTGTTTCCAATGTTAAGCTTTTGTCTATGTTACGAAATTGTTACCAAAATGTTTTTTTAATGTAAAATTTGTTTCTAATTTTGATACAAGTAAGGTACAAACAATTAAAAACTAACGATATGAAAAAGATAATGATTTTGGCAGCGGTATTATTTTCTGGAGCAATTTTTGCCCAAGATGCAAAACCTGTTTTGGAGCCATTTGGTAAAAAACTTAAAGCTACCTATTTTTATGAAAATGGGCAAGTGCAGCAAGAAGGATATTTTGAAAACGGTAAATTGGAAGGAATTTGGGTTTCTTACAATGAAGCGGGTGACAAAATTGCCTCAGGCGAATACGTTGCGGGAGTAAAAACTGGTAAATGGTTTTTCTGGTCTCAAAATACTGAGAAAAGCAGCCTTTGCGAAGTAGATTTTTCAAACAATAAAGTTTCTAAAATAAAAAATTGGAGACAGGATGCTTTTGCTACTTCCAATTAAAAGTACAGTTTATAGTTAATTTTGAGAAAAGGAGAAAGTCTGCAGTGATTTTCTCCTTTTTTTATTTCTTTGCTACTTCGAGAGCTTAAAAAAGCAACGGCTTTTAACTATATTTTCTAAAAATTATTTGGTCTAATACAAAAAAAAACCACTCTATTCTAAAATGCTGAAAGAGTGGTTTTATATTTTGATGGGTTTAAATTTATTCTTTGACTGTGATTTGGTCTTTGCTTCTATCCCTCAGCCAATACTTTGTTCTTTTAACGAGGTAGAACATAACTGGTACCATTACTAAGGTCAATACCGTAGCATAAGTCAATCCAAAGATGATGGTCCAAGCCAATGGTCCCCAGAAGATCACGTTGTCACCTCCCATAAAAATATGAGGATTCAAATCGGTTATTAAAGAGAAGAAGTCAAAATTAAGCCCGATTGCCAATGGAATTAATCCCAATACGGCTGTCAAAGCTGTTAGTAATACCGGGCGCAATCTTGATTTTCCAGATTCGATGATAACTTCTTTAATTTCTTCCAGCGTTAAATCGTCATGACTTTCTAGATGATTATCTTCGACTTTTTTGTCCAATAACAAAACAAAGAAATCCATTAACACGATACCATTCTTCACTACAATACCAGCCAGTGAAATGATTCCCATCATCGTCATCAGGATTACAAAATCCATGTTGGCTATGACATAACCATAAAATACTCCGCTAAAGCTAAGAATTACAGTAAACAGAATTACCATTGTTTTCGAAACTGAGTTAAACTGCAATACAATAATAATCGTAATTCCAGCCAATGCTAAAAACAGCGCATACATTAGGAAGCTTTGATTTTTGCCTTGCTCTTCCTGTACACCAGAGAAGGAATACGTAATGGTTTTTGGCAAAACATATCCTTTTAAATCAGCTTCGATCTGCTTGGTGATTTCGTCACCATTATAACCTGTCAAGACGTTTGAATAAACAGTCATGATACGTTTTTGGTTCTTTCTTTTAATTTGGTTATAAGTGGTGGTTTTCTCTGTTTGAGAAACAGCAGAAATAGGCACCTGCATCATCTGCCCGCTTGCCTGATTACGGAAAGTTAATGATTGATTGAATAGAATATTTTCATTCTTGCGCTGATCATCCTGCATACGCATAGTAATGTTGTAATCGTCATCTCCTTCTTTATAAGTAGAAATTTCCTGACCATATACCGAACGGCGAAGATTGAATCCCAATTGTCCTGTCGAAACACCTAAACTACCAGCACTCACACGATCTACTTTTACTTCAAGCTCTGGGCTTTCCTTGTTGACATCAATACTTAATCTTTCAATTCCAGGAATGTTTTTAGTATTAATGAAGGCAATCATTTTATCAGCTTCTTTCAGCATGTCATCATAATCAATTCCTGTTAATTGAATACTGATAGGATAACCAGCCGGCGGACCATTGGCATCTTTTTCTACAGTTACTGTTGCACCTGCAATTGCTTTTACTTTGCTTCTGATTTCCTCTAAAATATCGGCAGTGTTGATTCCTCTTCTAAATTTAAATTCGGAGAAATTTACTGTTACTTTTCCTTTAAAAGGAGTTTCCGATGCTGAACCTGCATCGACATTTGGATTTCCGGCGCCAACACCCACTTGTGACACGATAGATTCGGCCAAGTAGTTTTTATCTGTTTTTGGATCTACATATTTGCTTAAAACTTCGATAACCTGTTTTTCTACAAAAAGCGTTGCTTTGTTAGTCTTTTCGATATCTGTTCCTTGTGGGTATTCGATATAGGTGATTACCTGATTTGGAATATTATCCGGAAAGAATAATACTTTTCTAGGGAATATTTTTAAAAGAATAAATGAGAAAAACAGCATTCCAATGATTCCTACTAAGGCATACCAAGCTCTTCTTTTGGTTAAAATTTTAGCTAAAAAGGATTTGTACCTGTCCTCCATTCTTGGGAAAAAACTGTGCTGGAAATCCTGCGTCCATTGGTATAGTTTCAATTTATATAACCACATTAATCCAAGTGAAATGATGGCTAAGTGTCCAATAGCTTTTGCTAGTTTAGAATCATATATATTTCCCAGAAGGACAAAAATTACAGCAATAACAGTAAAAATTATTGAATAGGTCTTGGCTGATTTTTTGGTAACATTTCTATCTTCAATATCCATTGATCCGCCAGTCATTGCCGCATTGACCACCATCGCAACAAACAATGAAGCGGTAAGTGTCACGGTTAATGTCATTGGGAAATATTTCATGAATTTACCCATGGTTCCAGGCCATAAGGCAAATGGCAGGAAAGCCATTAAGGTTGTTGCTGTGGAGGAAATAACCGGCCAAGCAATTTCACCAATACCTATTTTGGATGCATCTACACGATTCATGCCTTTTTTCATGTTGGCAAATACGTTATCGACTACTACAATACCATCATCAACAAGCATACCTAATCCCATAACCAGTCCAAAAAGCACCATAGTATTTAGTGTCAGTCCAAAAGCGGAAAGAATACTAAACGCCATAAGCATTGATAATGGAATCGCTGCTCCTACAAATAGTGAATTTCGCAATCCCATTGTAAACATAAGTACAATCATTACCAGCACAATTCCGAAGATGATGTGATTTGAAAGTTCGTCGACCTGATGTTCAACACGGGATGACTGATCGTTGGTCAATTCAATTTTTAAATTGGAGGGCAAATAGGAAGTTTTGGCTTCCTCAATTTTTTCCTTTACTTGTTCAATGGCCGAAATCATGTTTTGATTGGAACGCTTTTTTACGTTTAGCATCACAACTTCAGTTCCTTTCTCACGGGCATAGGTTGTTTTTTCTTTTTCTTTAAAGCTGACTACAGCAATGTCTTTTAAATAAACAGTTCCTCCATTGTGTTTTACAATGATATCTTCAAGTTCTTTTGGATCAGTTATTTCTCCAACAATTCGGATGTTGTTTCTAGAACCCTGTGAAATCAAATTTCCTCCAGACAAAGTCATGTTTTCATATTTGACAGCATTTTGAATGTCATCAAATGATACTTGCGCAGCTGTCATTTTGAAGATGTCGACTGCGATTTCTACTTCTTTGTCATCAACTCCAAGGATGTCTACTTTTTTTACTTCTGGGATTTCTTCGATATCATCCTGAAGCAGTTCTCCATATTTTTTAAGCTGCTGTGTGGTATAATTCCCTTGCAGATTGATGTTCAGGATAGGCACTTCTTCCGAAATATTCAATTCAAATACGCTTGGTTCCACTTTGCTGCCGTTGTCAAGATTAGGCCAATCGGTATCTGCTTTTACAACATCAACTTTGTCTTTTATCTTCGTTTTGGCCTGATCAATTGTAACCTCGTCAGCAAATTCGACAATGATCATTCCGTAATCCTGAAAGGAGCTGGAAGTGATTTTGTCGACACCGCTAATGTTCTTGATTTCTTTTTCGAGCGGTTTAATAATTAACTTTTCTACATCTTCTGCTGAGTTCCCTGGGAATACAGAAGAAATGTAAACTTTGTTTTCTATGATTTCTGGAAAATCTTCGCGGGGCATTGTAACATAAGCAATAACGCCAGTGATTACAATCAATAAAGTCAAGATATATACTGTAACGCGATTTTTGACAGCCCAACTTGATATTCCGAATTCTTTACTTTGATGTGACATATTTTTAAAAGTTTATTGTTGATGGTTGTTGGTTGATAGTTCTTAGATTACCATAAACTATCAACCACAAACCATCAACTTTTTTTAGAAGTTAAGTTTCATCCCGTCCGAAATTGTATTGGCTCCTTCGGTAACTATTATAGCATCGGAATCTAAACCGCTTAAAATTTCGGTTACATTATCAGAGGATTTCCCCAATTGAACAATTGATTTTTTAGCAATACCGGTTTTCCCATTTGAGTTGGCTACCGTATACACAAAATTGTTTTTCTGAGCGTCCTGCTGGATTACATTCGACGGAACTACTACAGCATTTTTGCTGACATAATCAATTACTTTTAACTTAGCTACCTGGTTTGGACGCAGTAAATTATCAGGATTAGGAACACTCACTTCAATCCCGAAACTTCTGTTGTTTGGATTGATGAAGTTACCAATCTGGCGAACTTTTCCTTTGTATGTTTTGTCTAATGAAGTTAGATAAACATCTACTTCAGTTCCTATTTTTAGTTTTCCGATATAGGTTTCCGGAATAGAGGTAGAAACGTACATGTTTCCTAAATTAACTATTCGCATTAATCCCTTTGGACTGGCAGAAACGACTTCTCCTTTTTCTACATACACTTCGTCAATAGTTCCTGAAAATGGTGCTTTGATTACTGTTTTGGCTATTTGGGCTTTGATTTGCGCAACGCCTTTTTGAGCCGAAATCATTTGAGTCTGTGCCTGAAGATATTGTATTTCGGAACCAATTTTTTGACTCCATAGATTCTTTTGACGTTCGAAAGTTGTTTTAGCCAAAGCGTATTGATTTTCGGCACTTGCCAGCTGCTGGCTCATACCGCCATCGTCTGTGCGTCCCAATACTTGCCCTTTGGATACTTTTTGGCCGGCTTTTACATTCAATGCAACTAAGTTTCCTGGGAATTCCGGCTGTACCAATACATTTTCATTTGTGTTGATGCTTCCCTGTATTTCAAGATAGTGATTGAAGGTAGTGTCTTTTAATTTTACTGCGGTTACCAAGGCTACAACTTCTTTGTTTACATCCAAAGCGGCTAAGGCTTCATCGATTTGAGTAAGCTGTGACTGCAGTTCTGTTTTTTTTGCAGTTATTGCTTTAATATCTTTGGATGCTATGATTGAATCAACTGACTGATTTTTATCTGATGAGCCACAGGCTGTCAAAAGAATGGAAAGGGTTGTTATTAAAAGTGCTTTTTTCATAAGAAGTTATTTTATTGTTTTTTATTGGTCATATGTAATTCGCATAACAATTTTGCTCGTTATAATCAAATTATACATAATGCTCATTTCATGTCTTTATAGTTATATTGAGATCGTTAATTAGTTGTGATTTTTTCTAAACTGGCTTTTTTATTGATGATGTTAACCATTGTCTGCAGGTATTTTTGCTGTGCAGTGTACAGTTGGCGCTGTGCATCATTGAAATCGAAACTGGTTGAAAGTCCTTCGGTGAATTTGATCTGCTGTTTTTTCTCAATTCTTTCGGATAGATTCAAATTGCTTTTGGCAGTTTCATAATCGGCGATGCTGTATTCATATTCGGTTTTTGCGGTAGCATACTGCAGTTTTAATTTTTGTTCCGTTTCACTCAGCTGAGTTTTGGCTTGATCCAAAGCGATTTTGGCTTGCTGTGTTCTGGAACTTCTGGCCAAACTGCTAAAGATGGGAACATTTAAACTAACCCCAATATTGGAATAATTAAACCAGTTTTGATTTTGTGAAAAGAAATCGAACTGATCCTTAAATGCTGTGTACCCAAAATTAAAATTGGCTGATAACGAAGGCAGTGCTTTACTTTTTTGCAGTTTGTATTCAAGAGTTCTTTGCTCTTCAAAATTGGTTGCTATCTTGTAACTGATATTGCTATTGATATCAAATTCAGTTTTTGAAAATGCTAAATCCATGTTTTGAATGGTCAGATCGTCTAATTTGTCGGTTAGAGTGATTTCATCATTGATGTCGATGCCAAGATTGATTTTCAGCATTTTATAAGTAATATCCAGTAAGCGTATGTTGTAGTTTAAAGTGCTTTCCAGCGAAGCCAATGTAATTTCCAGCTGTTCAACGCTTTCTTCTTCGATCAAACCGTTTTTATAAGTGGCTCTTGTGTCGTTCAATGTTTTTTGCAGTGAAGCGATGTTTTTTTCAAGGATTGCAATGTTTTCTTTGGCAAGCAGTACGTTTCCATAGGAGTTGATAACCATCTCTTTGACGTCTATATCCGTTTTGCGTTTTGCATTTTCGTAATATTTCAAATACGTTTTGGATGCCTGAAGCGCTACAATATAAGATCCGTCAAAGATCAGCTGGCTCAGAGTAGACCTGGCGACCATATTGTATTTGGTTCCAAAAGCAACTTCGGCGTACTCGCCTGGATTTCCTCCAAAGAATTCTGCAGGTACAACCGATTTCTGCAATACAAAATTATCGGTAAAATCGACTCCCGCATTTATTTGAGGGAGCCCCATTGCTGTTGTTTCCCATTTTTTTTCTTTAGCGGCTTCTATATCGCGTCCTGAATTAATCGCAGTATAGTTGTTTTCCAAAGCATGGTCTATGGCCTGCTGTAAGGTAAATGAATAGCTTTTCTTTTGCTCACTTGTGCTCGTGTCTTGAGCAAAACCACTCATTGTAAATAGAGAAAGTGTTAGTATAAATAAATTCTTCATTATATGTTAGTTTTAAGTAATTGTTTTTCGAGTTCGGCTATTCCTTTAGGCGTAGCCATAGCTCTTGTATGATATTCCAGTGCTTCTAATTCTAATTTTATGGAATCCTTCTCGGATATTGTATTCTCTTTAATGCTAAAAATTAATGTATAATAGAATTGTACATAAATATCAATGTCCAGATTATCTCTATATAAATCCTGCGCAATACCCTTTTCTATATTTTGTTTAAAACACGTATTACATTGATTAATCTCCCGAGACATTACTTTTTGATAGATTTCCGGATAATGTTTTTTTAATTGGTAAAGAGGAGAGGTGTCTGTTGCTTTAAACATCTCTTTGAACATTTTCCGAATCTCGAAATTCTCTTCGATTGCATTGTAGTTTTTGGCAACAATGGTGTCAATCACATGGTGAACAGTTTTGTGTACCACCTCTGTGCTTTCTTCAATCAATATTTCCTTGTTGCAGAAATACTTGTAAATGGTTTTTTTGGATATGCACATTTCACCAGCAATATCATCCATAGTAACGCTTTTAAAACCGAGTTTTAAAAACAGATCACTAGCCTTGGATATAATTTTGTCTTTCATTATTTAGTTACTGGTTGTTAATTAATAGTCTGCTGTAAATTCATTATATATTAAAAGGCTTTATTGATTTTTAAATTCCAGATTGGCAATAAGTTTAATATCGGAGCCAACGGCGTAGCCATTATGACTGGAATAGGAATTGTAATAGAGTCCAAAATCTTTCGGGTTAATGTTTCCAATAATTTCAAATGAAGCATTTTTTGTTCCGTTGTAGTCGCGGTAGCCAATAAACTCGGCATCGAGCTCTACTACTTTGGTAATATTCTGAATTGTCAGATTGCCTTTTAGAAAATTGATGCTTTTGTTCACTTTTTGAAAAGAAGTCGATTTAAACTGAATTACCGGCGTTTCATCATTCTCGAAAAAGTCAATTAATTTTAGATCCGAATTACTGTCTTTATCATTTACTTTCAAAGAAAATTCGATAGAGGCATTTTCCACTTCGTTGTTTTGTATGGCGATGTGTCCTTTGAAATTATTTTTGCTTCCAGACATATAGTCAATCAAAGAGCGTCTTGATTTTATCAATACGTCCGATTCACTAGCATCAATTTTCCATTCGTTTTCCATGATTTCTAAAGTTTTGTAATATTTTTGTAATGCAAATATAGCAATGGAAACTTTAAAAACAAATAAAGTTTCCGATGTTTTAATTCTATTGTATTATAAATTAGGTAATTATACTGTGGTTCCTGCTCGAATTAGTAATCTGAAGCCTTTTAAATCCATCAGCCGAAGAAATTAGGAATAAATAATTTCTTCATACAATTCGGATAATCTTTTTCGCAAATGCAAAACAGCATACCGCTTTCGCGAAAGCAATGTGTTGACTGAAACACCGGTTTCTTCGGATATTTCTTTGAATGACAAACCATCTAATTCGGTTTTTTCAAAAACTTCTCTTTGTTCCAGCGGCAGTTCTGATAATGCATTTTCGAGTTCAACCCACATTAATGAGCGCAAATATTCTGTTTCGGGAGATGGTGACGTTTGTTTGCTGAAAAGCATTTCGGAAATATCTTTTAGCATCTCGTCATCGTCATTTAGGTAGGAAGGTAATTCTTCTTCATGTTTCTTTATTTGTTTATTGATTATCATGTTGCGGGCTACGCGATACAGCCATGCAGTTACCTGCTCAATAGGGTTCATCGCAGTATCCACTTTTGCCAGCTGGTAAAAAACGTCCTGCAGAATATCTTCGGCATCTTCCTTGTTTGAAACGCGTTTACGAATAAACGCGTCCAATCGAGGTTTGTAAGCTGTTACCAGCTTTCCGACATCCTGCTGTGGCTTGTTACTCATTATCCTTTTTGTCGAAGTCAGTACTGTCGAAATCAAAATCTTTGTTGCCAAAGAAACGTCTTCGGCCAAATCTTCCGCCACACATGTTTTCTTTGCGCTTTTCAACAAATTCTTTACGTTCTTCGGGAGTCATGCTCATCCACTTTTCGCGGATGCCATTTTTATCACGCATACCGCCAAATTTGCGACCGCCGTGATGTCCGTGACCTCCAAACAGAAGACGCGAAAGAACAAGTAATCCTAATGCCTGCCAAAAACCGATAATTCCTAATCCGAATATGCTTGGCATAAGCGCATTCCATAACAGCATGACTGCAAAACTAAATCCGGTGCCTGCCGCAATGACGAGCAATATTATTCCTGCTATTTTAAAACCTTTTCTTTTCATGGTATTATATATTTTTTGTTTTTAAATTCATTTTAAGAAGCCTTCTATTTATGTAGACAAATGAACTTGATAAATATTTTACGGAAATGGCTTTTTTTTTAATTTTTTTTTGATCGTACAAATTGGCTGGGATAAAATTACTTGAATATCTCTTTTAAAAAAGGAGTTAAGTGTGCTATTTTCAGAGTAGTGACTGAAAGAAACAAATTTACACTTTGTAAGTTTGTGACTATTATTTTTTATATTTGATAAACCGTACTTCGAGTCATTTATCAGTCCAAACTCACGGAATTGGGTAAATGGAAATGATTTTTTCAGACAAATAAATGAGAGGGACAAAATTTATCTGGAAGTAACCAATCAAGTCAAGCAAATTATTAACTAAACTAACACATATTATGGGAAGAATTGGAACATTAGAATTACTGCTGCTTATAATTCCATTATTAGCGATTTATTTTTTGCCTTCTATTATTGCATTGAGGCGAAATAAAATGAATCGCAATGCGATTGTATTATTGAATTTCTTTCTGGGCTGGACGCTGATTGGCTGGGTAGTTTCATTCGTTTGGGCTTGTGCATCAAATAATGAGACTCAAAATGTAAACAGCAGTAATTATTCGAAAGAAGAAAATTTATCACCCGCTGCAAATAATGATTTTGATAATAAATTAGATAATTTACAAAAACTTAAAGGTTTATTGGATTCGGGTATTTTATCTCCCGAAGAATTTGAGCAACAAAAATCTAAAGTACTGGCATCATAACTTGGATAATCCGAGTTAAAAAAAAAGCAGTTAGATATTTAAATTCAAAAACTAAATAAATCAAAATGAAAAAAATTAGTATTACATTATTGGCAATTCTATCAGTAATTTTAGTTGGCTGTAGTGGTTCAGATACCTATCGCGGTTCTTGGAAAGCCACAGATTCTAAGGGTGGAAAATTTGAAATATTTTTTGATGCCAAAAATTTCACGGTTAAAAATAGTTCGGGGAAAAGTGAAAAATATGATTACACTCAAAATTCTGTGGAAATTGAAAATTCTGTTACAACTTACGGAATTCAATTAGGAGACGGAAGAGGTTATCAAATTAATTTTCCTAATGCAGACAATGAAACTTTGGGATTGATTAAAGATGAAAACGGTAATCCAATATATACTATAAGCCGAAAAGATTACATAAAGTATGAGGATGTTTATAAATTGTAATATAATTTGAAATTATATTGAATGTACGATTGGCAATTCGTGTTCGCTAAGAACAAGTTTTTAATCCGTGTACGTTATTCAATAAATTTTAAATAAAAAAATAGCTGCTAACAGCTGTAACGGTAAAAAATAAAGCCAACCCTTTCAAAAAAAATGAAACACAAACTAATATTTATTTTGCTTACAATTGTTTTTATTGGCTGTACAGCAAAACAGCCTGTAAAAAAAGACGCTATTATACAAGTTAATAATCCTTTTAATGACAAAGAGGTCAGTTGGTTTAAAAATAAAGGAACTGGAAATATAAAAGGGAATGCAAAATTTAAATCTAAGAATGGCGAGCTGCGTTATGGAGAACTATTTAGGGTTGAGCTCATGCCTTATTCCCTTTATGCAGAAGAACGTCTAAGTAAAATATATGTTAATAAAAATTCTGATTATATTTATTTGGAAGATGGCGTTCCTAAATTCACGCCTGATCCAGAAGGATATCACGAAACTATAAAAACATTCTGCAACAAAGATGGAGATTTTGAATTTAATAATCTGCCTTCTGGAAAATATTATATAATCGCCTTTATGTTTTGGGAAAATAAAGAAGTAAAAACCGGAGGTGGAATAATGCAAAAATTAACACTTTCCGAAAGAGAGTCTAAAATCATAAAAATGGTGAATTATTAAGTCGAAACGATATCATAAAACATTCCACCCTGCTAGCGCGAGTGTCCCACTCGTGAACACACAGATGTCTCGTCCTAAAAAAAGTTTGCATATTTAAAACATTGACAATATAATTCAAATTAAGATGATTAATAATTCATAAAAAAGGGCTTTCAAGTTAATTGAAAGCCCTTTTTTTGAATTATTAAAAACCTATTTTAAACTGTATGTTTCGGATTGAAACCATCCTCGCTTAATTCTTTGTGATCATAATCGGCAACCATTTCGGCTTCGTAATCGATTTTTTCATCTTTAGTCAATCTAGCTTTGATTTTCTCCATGATTTCATAAATCACAGGGACAATAATCAAGGTTAGGAATAATGACGAAATCAATCCTCCGATAATTACCCAAGCCAAACCATTTTTCCATTCGGCACCAGCTCCAGAAGCCAATGCAATTGGGAACATACCAAAAACCATCGCAATTGTGGTCATCAAGATCGGACGCAAACGAGCGTGATTCGCCTGGATTAATGCTCTTCTGATGGTTTCGCCTGCAGCTCTTCGCTGGTTGGTATAATCCACAAGCATGATCGCATTTTTACACACCAGACCAATTAACATAATGATACCCAAAATGGTAAATATATTCAGTGTATTATTCGTTAACGCTAAAGCCAGCATCGCCCCAATAAACGAAAGCGGAATCGCAAACAATACCACAAACGGGTGCATAAAACTGTCATACAAACCAACCATTACAAGGTAAACCAAAATAATAGCAGCCAATAAAGCGATTCCCAAAGTACCAAAACCTTCGCTTTGGTTTTCCTGATCACCTCCCCAGATATAGTTTACACCAACTGGTTTTTTAAGTTTGTCCAGTTTTGCCTGCCATTGGGTTACAATTGTTCCCGTTGGAACCCCAACGTTTTGCCCTTGAACAGTAACCGAAGCCGATTTGTCACGGCGTTCCAATTGGCTAGGTCCAGAACCTTCGGTAATAGAAGCAAACTGAGATAATTTAATCTGCTGTCCAGCGCTGTTAACGAAAATCAGATTGCTCACATCGGTAATGTTTTTTCTGTCAAAAGCATTGTATTTAATGTTGATATCATACTCGTATTCACCAGCTCTGAATTTTCCGTCAGTGTTACCGCTGTAAGCAGTCTGCATAGTCATACCTACAGTCTGAAGTGTAAGACCTAATGCAGCCATTTTATCACGATCCACCTGTACGTTGATTTCAGGATTTCCATCTTCAACAGTCAATTTAATTTCTGTTGTTCCAGGAATGCTGCGTAATTCAGCTTCGGCTAATTTGGCGAAAGCCATAGCAGCTTCGGTAGAAGGTCCTGTAACAATTAATCCCAATTTTGCATTTTCTGCAGTACCCAAAATACCAACAGGTACTGTTTTTACTTTGGCACCAACCAATACTTTTTCCAGTTTACGTTTGATTTTTGCAGCGTAAACCGAAGCATCATCCGAACGTTCTGACTGGTCAATCATTTTTACATCAATCTCCGCTTTGTAAGCAGTAGCTTGTGAAGCACCCATACCTTCGGAGGTTTGACCTACTGTAGTAATTTGGCTTTTTACATATTCTTCGCTTTTCAAAAAGGCTTCTGCTTTCTGAGTCATAAAGTTTGACTGTTCCAATGAAGCATCTTTCGGCATTTCGATCTGAACTAAAAACTCACCACTGTCAGAAGAAGCAAAGAATTCACCTCCAATAAAACCACCGCCCATTAATCCGATAGTCGAACCAAAAAACAAGACTACAACAACAGCAATGGTTTTGATATAATGATCCAAACACCAGTTTAATAATTCAGTTACCCAGTTTGTAAAACGAGTTAAAAGACTTTCGAATCCAAGAATGGTTCTTCCAAAAATATTTTTACCTTCAATATGTTCCAATTTTCCAAAACGGGAAGACAGCCAAGGGATAATAGTAAATGAAGCCAATAATGATAATAAGGTAGATATAATTACGGTAACACAGAATTGTGTAATAATGTTTGATACCAATCCGGAACTCATGGCAATTGGTAAAAATACCACCACAATTACTAAAGTAATCGAAGTTACTGTTCCTCCAATTTCGGCGGTACCGTCATACGATGCACGGATTCGGCTTTTGCCCATTTCCATGTGCCTGTAGATGTTTTCCAAAACCACGATCGCATCATCCACCAGAATACCAACTACGAGAGAAAGTCCAAGTAAACTCATCAAGTTCAAAGTATATCCTAAAAGATAAATTCCGATAAAAGTTGCAATCAGCGAAGCCGGAATCGAAACCATTACAATTAATGAGTTACGAATACTGTGCAGGAAGAACAACATTACAAAAGCTACCAAGATTACTGCAATCAATAAATCGTGTATTACAGAATCTGCTGCTTCTAGTGTATAATCAGTACTGTCTTTTGCAATTTCTAAAGCCAGCTGAGATGTTTTATAATCCTTCTCCAGTTTAGTGATGGCGCTTTTTAGATCGGCACTTACAGCAACCGCATTAGCATCTGATTGCTTGATTACTTGTAAAATAATAGCGCTTTTTTGATCTACTCTTGAGATTTTTTCTGCGATTTTTTGAGCATCCTGAACATCAGCAATATCTTGTAAACGAATTTCTATTCCGTTTTTAGAAGAAACAACTAAGTTTCTTAATTCATCTACATTTTTGTATTTACCCGCTAAACGGATTAATATTTTTTGATTTCTGGTTTGAATATTACCCGTCGGGAAATCCAGATTCGAAGTCAGAATTATTTGCTGTACCTGAGGAACTGAAAGTCCGTAACCCTGCATTTTTACAGCGTCAAGATTCACCTGAATTTCACGTTCCTGACCACCAATAATATTTACCTGAGCCACACCCTGCACACGAGACAAAACCGGAGCAATCTTTTTATCGATCAAATCATAAAAAGTAGCTTCGTCCATTTTTCCGTTGGCACCAATTGTCATAATCGGTAAATCACTCAAAGAGAATTTGGTTAAAGCCGGAGTTTCGGCATCATCTGGCAAATCACTCACCAACGCATTAATTTTACGCTGAGCATCATTCATCGAAATGTCAATTTTTGCATTTGATGTCAATGTAACCGATACGATAGATAAACTTTCGTATGATTTGGAATCAATTTTTTTGATGTTTTCCAAAGAGGCGATTCCGTCCTCAATTTTTTTAGTTACCGTATTTTCGACCTCACTCGGAGAAGCTCCAGGGTAAATAGTAGAAATTGTAATAACATTTTGCTCGAATTTAGGAATCAGTTCGTAGCCCAATTGACTGTAACTGAACAGTCCTCCAAGAGTTAGTATCGTGAAGAGAACGATAACTAACGAAGGACGTTTTATAGATATTTCTGCTAATTTCATTTTTTTAATTTTAGTTATTAGCCATTAGGCAAAAGGCATTAGTGAAAAGAGGCTTTATGCTTTTTTATTTTAATGGTTTAATTTTTTTTTCTTATGGCTTTTGCCTAATGACTTTTGCCTATTTAATAACTTCTACTGCGTTACCATCCTGTAAGTTGATCTGCCCAGTTACAATAACAGTATCACCATCAGCTAATCCGTTGATTATTTCAACTTGGTCACCTAAAATTCTGCCTGCTGTTACTTTTTTCAGTTTCGCAATTCCATTTTCAACCACAAAAATCTGATTACTGCTCACACTTCCAACGAAAGCATTTCTAGGAACTACTTTTAATTCTTGTTTTTGTTTTGTTCCAAAGTTGGCAGTTCCGTACATACCCGCTTTAATGCTGTTATTTGCATTGTTTGTGATTTCAATTTCAACTGGGAAGTTTAAGCTTTCGTCTGCTTTTGGAGCGATAAAAGTAATTTTGCCAGTCACAGATTTATCAGGAAAAACACTTGAAGTTACAGGTATGGTATTTCCAATTTTTAAACCAGCAACCTGGCTTTCGTTCACGCTCACTTTTAATTTTAATTTAGAAACATCCACAATGTCAAACATTTGTGTTGGAGGCATTCCAGCTAGAATTGTTCCTGGTTCAATGAATCTTTTGTTAATAAATCCTTTGATTGGCGCTTTTACCTTAGTGTCGCCTACATTGATGTTTGCCTGCGTTAAGTTTGCCTGAGCATTTGTTAACTGCAGTTTTGCCTGATCTAATTGCTGTTTAGTAACACCACCAGTTTGGTAGGCATTCTCATATCTTGCGTAATCACTTTTAGCATTGTCATAAGCCGCTTTTGCAGTGCTAGCATTCACATTAATTACATCGCTTCTAACGATTACTAATGTTTGTCCAACATTTACATAGTCTCCTTCATCAACCAAAACTTTAATTACTTTTCCTGATTTTTCAGCAGAGAAAGTAAGTTCCTGCGTAGGCGCAAAGTTTCCATTTGCAACGAAATCTAATGAAACACTTTCTGTTTTTACTTGTGCTGTTTTTACTGAAACGGCCGCGTTTTTTTCGGCAACAATATCAGTTTTAGCTTTATTTTCTGCCTTGTTTTTAGTCAAAACATAACCCATTACTCCTAAGGAAGCAACTATTGCGATTATTGTAAGTACTGTCTTTTTCATTTTAGTTATTTATTAGTGTTTTAAGTTGTCCTTTTGATTTGATTAAAGCTACTTCAGCTATTTTATAATTTAAGATTGCTCTTGTGTAATTGTTCTGTGCTTCCAATGATGCATTTTGAGCATCCAATAAATCGGTTAAAGAGGCTAATCCCTGCAGATAATTGTTGTTAGTGTTTTTCAGAATCTCCTGAGCCAGTCTCATATTTTCTTTTTGATTGGTGATTGTCACAGAGTTGTTTTCAATTTGTGCTTTTGCATTTCTGTAATCCAAATCAAGTGAAAGCTGTGTGTCTTTGATGTCTTCCTGAAGTGATTTGATATCTATATCAGCCTGTCTAACTCTTGAACGTGTTCCAAAACCATTAAAAATTGGCACTTTCAAATTCAGTCCGATTGCTGAGTAATCAGACCAGTATACACCGTCAGCTGGTTTAGCAAAAAGAGGTACTTCTGGCCCTTGACCTATATAATTATATCCTGCTACTAATGAAAGTGTTGGGTAGTACTCTGCTTTAATGGCTGTTTTTTGAAACTCTAACAGTTCTTCCTGTTTTTTCAAAAGCAAAAATTCGGTTCTGTTAGCTGTATTCGGAGCTTCTGTCAATGCTTCTGGTGTAATTTCAAATTCAGTCTGAGGGATGTCAAATTTAGTTTCAATCGGCATTCCCATATAGAATTTCAATGCGTTTTCCTGTAACTCTATCTGATTTTTAACCTGCTGGCGCTCTGTATCAATGTTTGACATTTTTACGATAATACGGTCTAAATCTGTTTTTTTTGCTAATCCATTGTCAAACTGGCCTTTTACAATATTGCGTACTTTTGTAGTATTCACATAATTACTGTCTAGCAATGTCAGTCTTTCGCGCTGCACATATACAGAGTAGTAACTGTTTGCAACTCTCTCGATAACTTGTTCCTCAGTTAATTGATTGTTGATTTGGTAAAATTCACGAGTAGAATTTGCAGCTCTTAATCCAGTGAAAACGGATTGGTCAAAAAGCGCCTGGCTTAACGAAACTCCGGCTCCTGATGTCCATTTTTGTCCAAATGAAGCCTGAATTGTTGTTCCCGGCGCGCCAAAAGCGGCTCCGTCAATTACATTGGTCTGTAAAATAGGGTTATAGGTTAAACTTCCGTTTGCCGTAATCTGAGGCAAAGCTCTGGAACGGATTTCCTGAATTTTATATTCGCTGTTTTCTACTTCTAATCTTGATTTTTTTGCATCAGCCTTATTCTGCAGCGCATAGTTTATTGCGTCTTTTAAAGTCAGCGTTTTTACCTGTGCACTGGATGTCAGGCCAATTGTGCACAAAAGCAGTAGGGTTATTCTTTTCATTGATTGTTTATATATAAGTGTTTTGTAATTGTTTCTCTAGTTCGATAATCCCTTTTGGTGTTGCCATGGCTCTAGTGTGATATTCTAAAGCTTCCAGTTCTAGTCTTTGGGCTTCTTTCTCAGAACTAGTGGTACCATGAATGCTGAAAATGAGTGTGTAATAAAAATTAACGTAAATGTTAATATCTAAACCTTCTCTATAAAGTCCCTCTCGGATTCCTTTTTCAATATTGTGTTTGAAGGCTTCGCTGCATTCGTTTAATTCCCTTGATATTACTTTGTTATAGATTTCGGGATAATGTTTTTTTAACTGATAGGCGGGTGAAGCTTCTCCAGATTTAAACATTTCCTTGAACATTTTTCTGATTTCAAAGTTTTCTTTTATTGCATTGTATTGTTTTACCGCGATACTGTCGATGCTTTCATGAATTGTTTTATGAACCGTCTCGGTACTTTCGGCGATAAGGATTTCTTTGTTGCAGAAATATTTGTAAATCGTTTTTTTTGAAATGCACATTTCTCCAGCAATATCATCCATAGTAACACTTTTAAAACCAAGTTTTAAAAAGAGTTCCGTAGCTTTTGATATTATTTTTTCTTTCATTTTTATGATAACTTATTGTAGTTAAATTTTAATAGTACAGTAAAAGTTAGTTACTAAATGAGTTTTGGTTTTTTGTCTTTTGAGGACTGGTCATTCTTAATGTGTGAATTCTAAATTGGCAATGAGTTTTATGTCTTTGCTTATCGGAAGGCTTTTGTTTTGTTTAAGGACATTGTAATTAAGTCCAAAATCTTTACGACTGATGTTTCCTGTAATTTCGAAAGATGCTTTTTGAACACCGTTATAATTTTTGAATCCAATAAATTCAGTGTCAAGTTCAACAACTTTGGTGACGTTTTTGATCGTCAGAAAACCTTTCAGGAAATTAATGTTCTTGTTGATTTTTTGAAAAGAAGTCGATTTGAATTTTATCAGCGGCGCTTCATCTTCATCAAAAAGATCAGTGAATTTCGCTTCTTTATTCTTTTCAGCCGAAACGTTTTTTTTGTCATTTACATTCAGGGAGAATTCTATTGATGCATCTTCAACTTCGTCGTTTTGTATGGCAACATGTCCCTTTAAGTTGTTCTTGTCTCCAGGCAGGTAGCCTATTAAAGAATGTCTAGATTTTATTATAACGTCTGATTCGTTTGAATCAATTGCCCATGCATTTTCCATGATTCGTATTTTTTAGTAAAGTTGTTCCTTATTTTTTTGGTTTTGGAAACTTTGGATACTGATAAAGTTT
Source organism: Flavobacterium aquicola (assembly GCF_003385115.1). Classification (GTDB taxonomy): domain Bacteria; phylum Bacteroidota; class Bacteroidia; order Flavobacteriales; family Flavobacteriaceae; genus Flavobacterium; species Flavobacterium aquicola. The sequence continues at coordinate 24,944 of NZ_QUNI01000009.1, read as the reverse complement.
CTTTGTGTTTTGCAAATGTAATAAGGAAACTTTAAAAACCAACAAAGTTTCCGATGTTTTTTTCGATGCATACCATAAATAAAAATTATAGTTCCATTTTACAGTAATTTACAATCCGATATTTAACATATGAATTGTATCTTTGGGGTTTGAAATCCAAGCCAAATCGGCTCTGGAAAAGTAAACAAGACTTTATTTATGCACGCTATTCATCAGTATCAAGAATTTTTTATTACCTATTTAGAAAATCAAAAAATCAATAAAGAGCCTAAGAATCTATACGAACCAATTGATTATATATTGAGTTTAGGGGGCAAAAGAATGAGACCTGTTTTGACTTTATTGGCAGCAGAAATATTTGATACCGATTATAAAAAGGCACTTCCAGCTGCGATGGCAGTCGAGGTTTTTCATAATTTTTCGCTGGTTCACGACGATATTATGGATGATGCTCCCTTGAGAAGAGGAAAAGAAACGGTTCACGAAAAATGGAATATTAATACTGGAATTCTTTCTGGTGATGCAATGCTGATTTTGGCTTACCAGTATTTTGAGCAATACGAGCCAGCAGTTTTTAGGGATCTGGCCAAATTGTTCAGTAAAACAGCTCTTGAAGTTTGTGAAGGCCAGCAGTGGGATGTTGATTTTGAAACACGCAAAGATGTTACTATTCCGGAATACCTAAAAATGATAGAATATAAAACCGCAGTTTTAGTGGCGGCTGCCATGAAAATGGGTGCAATTATAGCTAATACTTCTGTAGAGAATGCCAATTTAATTTATGATTTTGGTCTTCATTTAGGTTTAGCTTTCCAATTGCAGGATGATTATCTGGATGCATTTGGTGATCCGGAAACTTTCGGGAAACAAGTAGGCGGGGATATTATCGAAAATAAAAAAACATATTTATATTTAAAAGCTTTGGATTTTTCGAGTGCTGAAGAAAAAGAGCAATTGATAGAATTATTTTCGATTCCATCTGATGACAGTGCTGCTAAAATTGTGCAAGCAAAAACAGTTTTCAATACCACGGGAGCATCAGAAGCTACACAAAAAGCGATTGAACAATATACATTTAAAGCTTTCGAAACTTTAGATAAAATGAATATTGCCGAAGATAAAAAAACAATATTAAAATCTTTTGGCGAAAACTTGATGGGACGAAAGGTTTAATGTTTATGGATTCAGCAATACAATCTGTTTTTTTTAATGATAAAAACAGGAGTGCCAAAATGAAGCTTTTTTTTGCAGCTTTATTTCCTCTTTTTACACTTTTGGCTTTAGGAATTGACAGTGTTTCGTTCAAAGAAATATATTTTGATGGGCGGGAGGTTACTAATATTTTAGCGATAATCTATTTCTCTTTTTTCTTTTGGTTTTCCGATTCGTATTTGAGAAAATTGATGTTTGTAATGGTCTTTTTGTCCTATATAGGAGAATTGATTTTTTGCACTTTGCTTGAGATGTATCATTATAGAACAGCAGTTATTCCGCTTTATGTTCCTTTTGGTCATGCCATTGTATATGCTTCCGGATATGTTTATGCTCATACAAAATGGGCTGTCAGCAATGATAATCTTCTGAAAAAATATTTTGCTGCTGGATTCGCATTATTGTTTTTGTCAGTTGGTATTTTTCTAAACGATATGTTTTCTTTAATTTTCGGAGTTTTTTTCTTTTTGCTTCTAAAGAGGAAAAAATGGCAAAACCTATATTATTTTATCGCTGTTTGTGTTATATTTATTGAGCTGGCGGGTACTTTTTTTCAATGCTGGAAATGGGTTCCAAAAACGTTTGGATTAATCGCTGCAACTAATCCTCCAATGGGGGCAGTTTTTTTCTACGCAGGCGGTGATGTGCTATTGGTAAAAATTGTAGGTTTTTGGGAGAAAAGAAATCATCAATCTTTAAATAATTAAGGAGAAAAATTAATAAATGTTACTATGTATATCACGCCTTTAAGTAGTGATTTGCTGTTTGAAGAGGCCCAAAAGGAATCTTTGTACTTGAAATTAATTCAGCAAATTAATAAGGATTTTAATTTGGCTAATGAAGCTGTGGATTTTCCTTTGAGTATTTCTCCCGACGAATTAAAAATACAGCTGCACGAAAAAATCTACCGGATGATTCAGTATAAGTTTGCCGAATATTTGAATCTGCTTTATATTATAGATGTTCCAGAAGATCAAATCAAAAAACTAGATGGAACTGATTTAGTAATCCTAGCAGAACAGGTTTCTTTTTTAATCCTAAAAAGAGAATGGCAGAAGGTTTGGTTCAGAAATAAATATAAGTAAGAGCGCCGTTATAATAATACCTTGACTAATGTTTCGTTTTTTGGGCTGCAGAACTTAATGAAAACCTTTAAAAATTCAAAGAATTAGAATTGATTTTGCTTTTTATTTTGACAAAATCATTTTAAGTTTTCTGTTTGTATATTACTCCAAAATAAAATAGATATTATATTTCTCCTATTAATTTACAAGGTATATATTTGTTAAAAAATATAAATCAAGTTTAATTATGAAGAAAATATTACTTTTTATTTTATTCCCTATTTTAAATTTCGGACAAACAAAAATCGGAGCCAATATAGATGGAGAACCGATCGCAAGTTATAATGGACGAAGTGTATCTCTTTCGAGTAATGGTAATACCCTAGCTGTTGGAGCTCCTGGAAATGATCAAAGAGGAAATGAAACCGGATATGTTCATGTGTTTCAAAATGTTTCAGGAGAATGGACAAGATTAGGATTTTTTGTATTTGGTGAAGCTGCAGGAGATAATAGCGGTTATAGTACTTCCCTTTCTGCTGATGGTGTTATGCTGGCTGTTGGCTCTCCTTATAATGATGGAAACGGAACTAATGCCGGATCTGTTCGAGTATATATTTATTCTGGGAATTCTTGGGATAAAATAGGAAACGATATCGACGGAGAAGCTGCTGGAGATAATAGCGGTACTAGTATTTCTCTTTCTGGAGATGGCTCTACTGTGGCTGTAGGCTCTCCTTATAATGACGGAAACGGAACTGATGCCGGATCTGTTCGGGTGTATCAGCGAAATGTATCAGGTATCTGGACAAAAATAGGAGCTGACATAGATGGAGAAGCAGCTGGAGACAATAGCGGTACTAGTGTTTCTCTTTCTACTGACGGTACTACCTTGGCTGTAGGATCTCCTAGAAATGATGGAAGTGGAATTGATGCTGGATCTGTTCGAATATACAAATATATTTCGGGTACTTGGACACAGATTGGAACTGATATAGATGGAGAAGCGGCTGGAGATAATAGTGGCACAAGTATTTCTCTTTCTAGCGATGGTGATGCTTTGGCCATAGGTGCAAATGGAAATGATGGAAATGGGTCTGATGCAGGGTCAGTTCGGGTGTACAAAAATGTTTCAGGTACTTGGACAAAAACAGGGGCTGATCTAGATGGAGAAGCCGCTGGAGATAATAGTGGTGCCAGTGTTTCCCTTTCGAGTGACGGTAATACCTTAGCGATTGGAGTTCCTCTAAATGATGGAAGCGGTGCTGAAGCAGGATCTGCTCGAATATATAAATATATTTCGGACACCTGGACACAAATAGGAACCGATATAGATGGAGAAGCAGCAGGAGATAATAGCGGTACAAGCATTTCTCTTTCTGGTGATGGTACTACCCTGGCTATTGGTGCTCCGCTAAATGACGGAAGCGGCACTGATGCTGGATGTGTTCGAGGGTATAAAAATGTTTCGGGGACATGGACAAAAATAGGAGTTGATATAAACAAAGAATTTGGAGGAGGTTTTAGCGGTAAGAGTGTTTCTGTTTCCGGCGATGGTAGTACAGTAGCTATCGGAGCTGTTTTAAGTGAGGCAAATGGATTTGGATACCAAACGGGATCTGTTCGGGTTTATAAAAATGTATCAGGAATCTGGACAAAAATTGGGGATGATCTAGACGGCGAAGCAAGTATAGATTATTGCGGTTGGAGTGTTTCACTTTCTTACGATGGTACTATACTGGCTATTGGATCATATGCAAATGATACATCGGGAGATGAAGCTGGATCTGTTCGGGTTTATCAAAATATCTCGGGTATTTGGACGCAAATAGGAGCCTCTATAGGCGGGGAAGCACTTTATGATGATAGCGGCTGGAGTGTTTCTCTATCAGATGATGGTACTGTTGTAGCTATTGGAGCACCATATAATGATGCAAAAGGAAATGCTACAGGATCTGTTCGGGTTTATAAAAATATTTTGGGTACTTGGACAAAAATTGGAGCCGATATCGATGGGGAAGAAGCTGGAGATAATAGTGGTGCGAGTATTTCACTTTCTGGCGATGGCACTATCCTGGCTATTGGAGCTTCCTATAATAGTGGAAGCGGAAGATTTGCAGGTTCAGTCCGTGTTTATAAAAATGTATCTGATACTTGGACACAAATAGGAGCCGATATAGATGGGGAAGCGGCTGAAGATAGAAGCGGTTACAGCGTTTCTCTTTCGCGTGATGGTACTACCGTTGCTATTGGAGCTCCTTATAACAGAGGGGGTACAAATGAAGGCGGATCTGTTCGGGTATATAAAAATGTTTTGGGTACTTGGACAAAAATCGGAGCCGATATAGATGGAGAAACATACAATGATAACAGTGGCTGGAGTGTTTCCCTTTCAAGTGATGGTACTGTTCTAGCTATTGGAACTCCTCATAATGCCGGAAACGGAGTTCAGTCAGGATCTGTTCGGGTTTATCAAAATATTTCGGGGACATGGACAAAAATAGGAACTGATATAGATGGGGAAAGAGCCGGAGATTATAGCGGTATTAGTATTTCTATTTCCGGAAATGGTACTACATTAGCTATCGGATCTCCAGCAAATGATGATAGTGGAGATACTGTAGGATCCGTTAGAGTATTTGATTTGTCTGCTTTATTGGAGACTGCTTTGAGTTCAGATAGTTTTGTATTGGCGAATTTTTCGGTGTATCCCAATCCAGCTTCAGAGCTGGTAAACATAAGTTTGCAAGAAGATTTAATATTAGAAAAAGTAAATGTTTATAACATTATAGGGAAATTAGTAAAAACGGAAAAAAAGAGTGTTATTTCGGTAAGCTCTCTGGCAAAAGGAAATTACTTTTTTGAAGTTATTACTAATAAAGGAAAAGCTGTTAAAAAGATTATAGTACAATAAATAATCTAAAGTTATATAAAAAAACCGCTTTATAGATCCCGAAAAAAAGTGTCTAACTTTTTGGGAGCAGTCTATAAGGCGGTTTTTTTATTTACAGCATTTTTAAAAAAGTTTAAAAACTTTGCTGCTCTGAAACTTAGAAACTTCAATTAAAAATAAGCCCTCACAAAAGGCATGAGTGCATCGCCATACACATTATCATTTTCATCAAACAACACATTATAGGCTAGTCCTACAGTTACATTTCCGGTTCGATAACCAGCTCCAAGAAACAAAGCTGTATTCCAAAAACTGTCAGTATAGCTTTTATAACCATTATAAGCTTCATAATGGTTATTGACATATGATTCATTTAGGTTTATGGAAAATTGAATTTCGGGAATTGGATTGATGAAGGTTAGTAAGCTCACACCGTAAATTCCAGAATCATAATATCCTTTGGAAGCAACATAGCTTGCCTGAAGCCCCAAACCAGTTGCTAAATATGGATTTATATTGTAAATCGCACTCGGCGCTACAGTAATATCGGTATAACCGCTTCCAAAACTCAATCCTAAACCGCCTCCAAATTGCACTTTTTCCCAAAAAGGATTTCTCGCTGTAGGCATTTGCTGGTATTGAGCTATTACGTTTTCGTAAAAGAAAACTGCAATAACTATTAAAATGGACTTTGTAAGATTAGAAAACGTGAATTTTTTCATACCTAAGGCTTTTTTTAACAAATTTTTACGTAAAAGTACGTAAAAAAATAGATTTAAATAAATTGCTTTATCGTATTTTTGCCGGACTATTTAACAAAAAGTATATTCAATAACGATATTATGGATAGGTTTTCATTTTTAAACGCAGCTCATACCGAATTTTTTGCTCAATTATACGATCAATATTTAGAAAATCCAGATAGTGTAGAACCAAGCTGGAGAAGTTTTTTCCAAGGTTTCGATTTTGGGATGACTACTTATAATGATGAAAATCCAGTTCAGCGAATTGTTGAATATGTGGAAACAGGTACTGATTGCAGTCTGGTTTCGGATAAACTGCAAAAAGAATTTAATGTTTTAAAATTAATTGATGGATACCGCACCCGCGGTCATTTATTCACGAAAACGAATCCAGTTCGTGACCGTAGAACATACAGTCCGACTTTGGACATTGAAAACTTTGGACTAACAGCTGCAGATCTTTCAACTGTTTTTGATGCTGCTCAGGTAATTGGTGTTCCGCCTTGTTCATTGCAGGATATTGTAACGCGTCTTAAAGCGATTTACTGTCAATATATTGGAGTAGAGTATATGTACATCAGAAATCCTGGTGTTGTAAAATGGATTCAGGACAAATTGGGAGTAAACAACAATCAGCCTAATTTCTCTGTTGAAGAAAAGAAAACAATCTTAAATAAATTAAATCAAGCAGTTTCTTTTGAAAACTTCCTGCATACCAAATACGTGGGACAAAAACGTTTCTCATTAGAAGGAGGAGAGTCTGTAATTCCAGCTCTTGATGCCTTGATTGAAAAAGCGGCCGAAAAAGGAGTAGAACAGTTTGTAATGGGAATGGCTCACCGCGGGCGTTTGAACGTTTTGGCAAATATTTTTGGCAAATCGACTCAAGACATCTTTGGTGAATTTGACGGAAAAGATTACGATCAGGAATACTTTGACGGTGATGTAAAATACCATTTAGGTCTTACTGCCGATAAAGTGACTAAATCGGGTAAAAAAATCAATATCAATTTAGCTCCAAATCCTTCGCACCTTGAAACAGTAGGAGCAGTAATCGAGGGAATTACAAGGGCAAAACAGGACAAATACTTTGCTGATGATTTTTCTAAAGTTTTGCCTATTGCCGTTCACGGTGATGCTGCAATCGCAGGACAAGGTATCCTTTATGAAATCATTCAAATGTCATTGCTTGACGGATACAAAACAGGCGGTACAATTCACATTGTAATTAATAATCAGGTTGGTTTTACAACTAACTATCTGGATGCCCGTTCTTCTACTTATTGTACAGATGTTGCCAAAGTAACGCTTTCACCAGTATTACACGTAAATGCTGATGATGCCGAAGCTGTTGTACATGCAGTATCTTTTGCATTAGATTACAGAATGAAGTATGGACGTGATGTGTTTATTGATTTATTAGGTTATAGAAAATACGGACATAACGAAGGTGACGAACCTCGTTTTACACAGCCGGTTTTATATAAAATCATTGCAAAACATCATAATCCAAGAGATATTTATGCCGAAAAATTATTAGCGGAAGGCGTTATTGATGCCAGTTATGTAAATGCTTTAGAAAAAGAATACAAATCGGATCTTGAAGAAAATTTAGAAGCTTCCCGTAAAAAAGATTTGACTATCATTACACCGTTTATGCAGAATGAATGGAAAGGATTTAATCAGGTTTCTGATGATGTGATGCTGCAGAAAGTAGATACTTCTTTCGCTAAAAAATCATTGGATTCTATCATAAATACAATATCAACTTTACCATCAGATAAGAAATTCATAAACAAAATATCTAAAATTGTTTCGGATAGAAAAGCTGGATACGATAATAATACTATCGATTGGGGAACTGCTGAAGCTTTAGCTTACGGTTCACTTTTATCTGAAGGATTTGATGTTCGCATTTCTGGACAGGACGTTGAGCGTGGTACTTTCTCACACCGTCATGCCGTAGTAAAAGTAGAAGATTCTGAAGAAGAAGTAATTTTATTAAATGCAATCGAAAACAAAAAAGGGAACTTTAATATTTTCAATTCACATTTGTCAGAATATGGTGTTCTTGGTTTTGATTATGGTTACGCCTTGGCAAATCCAAATGCATTAACTATTTGGGAAGCACAATTTGGAGATTTCAGTAATGGAGCGCAGATTATGATTGACCAGTATATTTCATGTGGTGAAGACAAATGGAACAATCAAAACGGATTGGTAATGTTACTGCCGCACGGATACGAAGGACAAGGAGCAGAGCATTCTTCTGCAAGAATGGAACGTTACTTACAGCTTTGTGCAAGACATAATATGTATGTTGCCGATTGTACAACGCCAGCTAACTTCTTCCACTTATTGAGAAGACAAATGAAAACGACTTTCCGTAAGCCTCTTGTAGTTTTCTCTCCAAAGAGTTTACTGCGTGATCCAAGATGCGTATCTTCAGCAGAAGAATTAGCAAATGGAAGCTTCCAGGAAACTATCGATGACAATACAGTAAACAAGAAAGATGTGAAAACATTGGTTTTCTGTACAGGTAAATTCTATTATGATATCGCTGCCGAAAGAGAAAACAACGGAAGAAAAGATGTTGCGATAGTTCGTATCGAGCAGTTATTCCCTTTCCCAGCAGAGCAGATCAAAGCAATTATAGCTTCATATCCTAATGCTGATGATTATGTTTGGGCACAGGAAGAGCCTAAAAACATGGGAGCTTACAGCTTTATGTTAATGAATTTCGATCTTGTAAAATGGAGATTAGCCTCATTAAAAGCATATTCAGCACCAGCATCTGGAAGTTATACCAGAGCAAAACGCCGTCATGCTGATGCTATCAGAATGGTATTTGATAAAAATTTATTTAGATAATAAGGAGCTATTTAGCTTCGCTGAATCTTCGATGTCCTGCTGTCCACTGTATCTTTTTATTTTTAAAGGAAAAATAAAAAGGTAATTGCGAAAGTAATTTGGCCATCAGGGCTAAAAAATAAAATGAACAAGTGTTCTTTCAAGAACAATTTAGAATATAAAATTCATAATTTAAAATAATAAGACATGATTTTAGAAATGAAAGTCCCATCACCAGGGGAATCAATCAAGGAAGTAGAAATTGCAACATGGTTAGTAAAAGACGGAGATTATGTAGAAAAAGACCAAGCTATTGCTGAGGTTGATTCTGACAAAGCAACACTTGAATTGCCAGCTGAAATGAGTGGAGTTATCACGCTAAAAGCAGAAGAAGGTGATACAGTAGCAGTTGGGGCAGTTGTTTGTCTTATTGATACTGATGCAGCGAAACCAGCAGGTTCTGCACCTGCAGCGGCTCCAGCAGCTGAAGCTCCAAAAGCAGCACCAGCACCAGTGGCTCCGGCTCCAGTAGCAGCGGCACCAGCGCCAGCAGCATCTTATGCAGCAGGAACACCGTCTCCAGCAGCTAAAAAAATATTAGACGAAAAAAATATCGCTCCAGCAACAGTTTCAGGAACTGGTAAAGGCGGAAGAATAACTAAAGATGATGCTGTAAATGCAGTGCCTTCTATGGGAACTCCAACTGGCGGAAACCGTGGACAAGAACGTACAAAATTATCAATGCTTCGTCGTAAAGTAGCTGAAAGATTAGTAGCTGCTAAAAACGAAACAGCAATGTTGACTACTTTCAACGAAGTTAACATGACGCCAATCAACTTGATCCGTAATGAATACAAAGATGCTTTCAAAGCAAAACATGGCGGACTTGGTTTAGGATACATGTCTTTCTTTACTAAAGCAGTTACAAGAGCTTTAGAATTGTATCCAGACGTAAACTCTATGATGGACGGTGATCACAAAATCGCTTTCGATTTTGCTGATATTTCTATCGCAGTTTCCGGGCCAAAAGGACTTATGGTTCCTGTAGTTCGCAATGCTGAAAACTTAACTTTCCGTGGTGTTGAAGCTGAAATCAAAAGATTAGCTTTAAGAGCTCGTGACGGACAAATTACTGTTGATGATATGACAGGAGGAACTTTTACAATCACTAATGGTGGTGTTTTTGGTTCTATGCTGTCTACGCCAATTATCAATCCTCCACAATCTGGAATCCTTGGAATGCACAACATTATTGAGCGTCCGATTGCTGTAAACGGTAAAGTGGAAATTCACCCAATGATGTATGTAGCTCTTTCTTATGACCACAGAATCATTGATGGACGTGAGTCTGTTGGTTTCTTGGTTGCTGTAAAAGAAGCATTGGAAAACCCATTAGAATTATTGATGGGAGGAAATGCTAAAAAAGCATTGGAATTGTAATCAAGCAAATTTCTTAAAATAAAGAAATCCGTTTAGAGTTTTTTCTAAACGGATTTTTTGTTTATTTGTCTCACTAACTAAATACTATGGCATCAAGCAAAAAACAAGCTGCTATCGGCTTCATTTTCATCACAATGTTAATCGATATTACGGGCTGGGGAATTATCATTCCGGTTATACCAAAACTGATTGAGGAATTAATACAGGGTGATGTCAGTGAAGCGGCAAAATACGGTGGCTGGCTGACGTTTGCTTATGCGATAACCCAATTTATGTTTGCACCTCTAATAGGTAATTTAAGTGACAAATTTGGACGAAGACCTGTAATTCTAATTTCACTTTTTGCCTTTTCACTCGATTATATGCTGCTGGCATTTGCACCAACGATTACATGGCTGTTTGTGGGAAGAATAATCGCTGGATTAACCGGAGCAAGTATCTCGACCGCTTCGGCGTATATAGCTGATGTCAGTACACCTGAGAACAGAGCCAAAAACTTTGGAATGATTGGTGTGGCTTTTGGGCTTGGGTTTATAATTGGACCTGTTATTGGAGGTGTCTTGGGACATTATGGATCTAGAATTCCTTTTTATGCGGCGGCAGTTTTGTGCATGCTGAATTTCTTATATGGCTATTTTATTCTGCCAGAATCCTTATCCAAAGAAAATAGACGGGCAGTGAATTTAAAACGAGCCAATCCAATTGGAACCTTTTTAAATCTAAAGAAATATCCGTCACTTTATGGATTGTTATTTGCCTTGTTTTTGATTTATGTTGCAGCTCATGCAGTAGACAGCAATTGGAGTTATTTCACGATGTACAAATTTAGCTGGAACGAAAAAATGGTTGGAATTTCGCTGGGTGTTGCAGGAGTTTTGGTAAGTCTTGTGCAGGGCGGACTGATACGATGGACAAGCAGAAAATTAGGAAATGAGAAAAGCATTTATATCGGAATTACATTATATGCTATCGGAATGTTTTTGTTCGCTTTTGCTTCGCAAAGCTGGATGATGTTTGTCTTTTTGATTCCGTACTGTATCGCAGGTATTGCCGGTCCATCCTTGCGCGCTATAATTTCGACTCATGTTCTGCCGACTGAACAAGGGGAGATTCAAGGTACAATTGCTAGTTTAATGAGTGCGGCAACCATTATTGGACCGCCGGTAATGTCCGGTCTTTTTTATTATTTTACGCATAAAGGCTCTCCATTCGAATTCCCAGGAATGCCATTTATTCTGGGTGGTTTATTAATGATCATCAGCGGTATTGTCGCGTATTTTTCATTGAAAAAATATGCTATTTCAAATACAAAAAATGATTAAAATAATCAATAATCCCTTTGCCTTTCAGAAGGACATCGGCGCCTATGATGCCGTGAACTGGTTTTACTTTATACTGGCCTAAAGCTTCGTTAACGTGTGATAAATCGAAGATTACAAGATCCAGTTTAGATGTTTTCCATTTGGACAATTTGAGTTTATTGCCCGAAGCCATCTGCGTAAGCATGCCTGTCGCTCCAGCACCCGAAGCTTTGGTTTTGGAATTTTTAGCTTCCAATGCAAAATGTTCAATGCCTTCAAATCCCACACAGCTGTTCGAAGCTCCCGTGTCCAGTATGAAATTTCCTTTTACGCCGTTGATTTTTGCCTTAATTAAAAGGTGCTGGGTTTTGGTAATTGTAAATTTTACTTTTTTGTAATCTGCTTTCTTGAGTTTTTCGTGTAGATTTTTCATGTTGGAAACTGCTGTTTTGCATCGTAAAAATAGTATTAGCCGCTGGATTATTGGTTTTTGAATTTGATTTTTTCTTTTTTTATTCTTTTAAAGGTAAGTCTGTATATTATAAAACAGCTGATTACTACTGCAGTAATTACAAAACCTATCAGCAGATAGTTATTTTTTTCTTTGTTTTCGATATCACCGTAATATACAAATGAAGCCCAGTAATAAGGTGATTTTTTGGCATTTGAAATGTTTTTATTTTTTAAAAAACCAAGTTTTGCATTAGCATTAGCTTCAAAATAAGATTCATTTTTTTTGATGTGTTTATAAAAATCCCCCATAAACACTGAGGTTGTATAGTCATTTACTTTCCATAAAGAGAATAATAAATTTTGAGCTCCCGCAAACTGAAAGCCTCTGGCAATACTCATCGCTCCTTCGGATTTGTAGAGTTTGCCAATCCCTGTTTCGCAGGCACTCAAAACAACCAGATTGGGATGTATATTCAGATGATATAATTCGGAATACATGACTTCCCGATCATAAAATTTTATGCTGGCTGGTGTTTCAATGTCGCCAGCCGACGCATGAGTTGATAAATGCAGTATAGAATATTTAGCGGCGTTATTTTTAAAATTTTGAAAAGCAGCATCGCTGTTTTCAAAAAAACGGCCTTTAAAACTGTTTCTGATCGATTGCAGTTCTTTTTTAGAATAAGTGAGAGTGTAATTTGTTTTTTCAAAAACAGGAAAAATACCCAAAACGGTTTTCTCTTTTTGGGAAAAGGGTTTGGTATCCAAATAAAAACTGGCTGAATTGTTGTACGCAATATTGAAGTCATTTAGCAGATAGTGCATTTTTTCAAAATTGGTAGTATTGGATTCTTTGGTTATCAGCGCTTCAAATGGTAGGAAATTTAAAATTCCATCAGGAATGATGATGAGATTTTTATTACTTGATTTAGTTGGCAGCAATAGATTTTTATAAGCCAAAGCAGCAGTTTTATTGTAAAAGCTAATGTCGTTTGTAATACTGTTTGCATTATTAAAAAGACTTACATAAGTGACTATTGGTTCACCGCACATTTGTCCTGTGCAGAAACTCTGCAGTGTAATTTTTTTGTTTTGCACAGTAAAAACATAAACCGTTTGTGAACCCCAAAAGTATTCGACCATAACGGCATCGTCAGATTCAAGTTTGGAGTATAATGCATTGACATTAATAACTGTATTGCTTTGCTTTGTGCGGGAAGGCTGGTACTCTTTTAGAATGAGCATTGCCACATTCTGCTTTTTAATGGCTTCGTTTATTTTATTGATATTGGCCAATTCTCCTTTTTGCTGTTCTTTCAGAATTTCATTGTTCCAAAATCGTAAATCTTCAACTTTTTGCTTTTCGTTTTTTGAAGCAGTTTGGTTTCTGAAAATTTCATTTTTTAAAACGCACGATTTAGTATGTTCTACCAGCTGAAAGGCTTTTTCTATATAAATAGGATTGCCTTCTTTTTTAAATAACGACTGGTAAATCTGGATGCATTTTTCGATCCGTTTTCTGTTTTTGATTTGGGTAATTATTTTTGAATTTTCATAGACGATGAGCAGCTGAAATAATTTCTCTATGCGAAATGCAAGATCATAGCTTTTTAATGCTTTCTCGGGCTGTTTTTGTGCTGTGAATAAGTCTGCTTGAAGGTCTAGGGCATCGAGCAAAACGGATTCGGCATAAAGGGAATTTTCCTCGGGAAGTTTTTTTTCTTTGGAATAATTAGAAATTAATATTTTAAAAACTTTTTGAAGTACAGTTTGGGCTTCGGCTAAATTATTTTGTTTTAACAACAGAATAACTTCTTCCAAATAAAATTGGGCTTTTTTTCTAGGTTCTTTATCTGGTAAGCTTTCAAAAATATTTTTGGCTTTTGCAAAATAATTTAGAGCCTCATTCTTTTGGCTGTTCATTTTAATCCTATACAGATTAATGTAGATGTTGAATAAAGCTTCTGTTTGGGTTTTGTCTTGTTTTAATAAAGGGATTGCTTTTGAAAAAGCCACTTCAGCATTAAATGTATCTTCATTTATTGATCTTAAAAGGTAATTTGCCCCTAAATTATTTAATAAAAGCCCTTTTTGAACCGATGTCAATTTTTCGGTTTGAATTGTATTTTCAATTAAATCAATAGCTTCGGTAATCCTGCCTGAGTTTTGGTACGTATTTGATAAATTAAGAATTGCAGCGATTTTCTGCGGTTCATTTTTTTGCACATTGGCAATAAAATAATAGTGCTTTATAGTGTTTTCGGCATTAGTATAATCTCCAATTATGGTGTATAAATTCCCGAGCGGTTTTAGACAGTATTCAATTATGTCATAATCGGTGAGCTGATAAGTCTGGTACGTTTTCCATGCTTTTTCATAACTGGCAATGGCTTGGTTGGTTCGTCCAAATTTATTTTCGTAATATCCTTTATTGCAGTTAAGAACAACAATTGACAGTAATCCTTCCTTTGTTTTTTTGTCCTGACTCTTCCAGAAAAGAGTTTCAACGCTATTAAGTTTTTTAATGCCTTCCAAAGACGGGCTGGCGACAAAATAATCGATGGCATCATAAGTTAGGTCTTCAGGGAGCTTTTTTTGCCCATAAAGATTTATAATTGTAAAAAGGTAAAGAAAGATGCTTTTTTTGATCATGCCATTTGGTTGTCTGATATTTAGTAAAATGTTGAGTTTTTTCTTTGTGTTTAAATTAAAATTTCCAGATAGCATATAACTGACAATAACTGAAATTATTGTCAAAGTTAAGCACATAACGTGCTCCGAAACTAGGACCGATTCGGGCAAAACCTGCAGTGAAGTCAAACAGAAGTCCTGATTTTAATTGAGTAAAAGAGTCAGTTGCTGTTTCGGTCGAATAAACTGTACGCAATAATAATTTATCTGATGGTCCTTCATAGATATCAGTTTGAATATTTTGAGTCTGTTTTTCCGAAATATTCATGTTTATCTGAGCACCAGCTCCTATCCCAAAATAAGTAGAAATATTATATCGGAACAATACGGGGATTTCCCAATTGATGTTTTTGTTTTCAGTGGATGCTGTAATGCGGTTTAACTGTACTTTTCCTGTATCCTGATTGAATTCTTGGGTGACAGTCGTAGTGCCGTCGTAGGAAGTTACGTTATTCAAAAATTCGGCCTGCAGGTAATAGCGGTATGATTTAAAAGGAGAGATTGTGGCTCCGACAAAATAACTTTTTGGATTTTCCAAGTTTGTGTATATGTTATAGCCGGCTTTCGCTCCAATGGATATTCCGGGAGTGAATCGGGTAGTGGCATAATTGGTTATAATAGGTTCGTTTTTGTCGAATATGATAGCCGTTCTGCTTTTCGTCTTTATTTTATGAAAATCCTCGTTGAACTTCATTGAGTATTTCACAAATCCTTTGGTGCTGTCTATTTCTTTTACATTTTTCTGATTGCTTCCCGGCAGATAAATATTTTTGAAAACAAAAAAGATCTGAGTGCTTCTCACAATGGTATCCAGACAGCTTATCGTTGGAGCTTCTCCTTTTGGACAAATAGGACATTCAGGATACATGCTTTCTATTTTCAGGGTACTTTTATCAAACATATCCGGAATATCGGTTTCGAGCTGTATTTTTCTTGCCGGACCTTCGCCGTTATTTTGAAAACTGGTTTTGAATTTGACTCTTTTGTAACGTACAAATCTATAATTCATGAAACTTCCGTTGGAACCCATTTTGTTGGGATCATGAGAAGTAACGATTTCCATCTCGAGGTTTTTTATTTTATGGTTTTTAAAGCTTCGGTTTGGGACATAAATGGAGCGCATGGTAATTGTGGCACTCGTGTCTTTAATCATTTCGGGTGTAGTCTTGAAAGTATAAAAAACGTTTCGGGTTTCCCCTGGATTATGGTCGTCTATTTCTAAAGCTGCAACATCTTTATAGCTGTTTTTGGCAGCTAATAATGTTGAATCCAAATCGGTTTCATTAGTAGTTTCTTTATATTTTTTGGCGAAAGCCAAAGTTTCGCTGGATGCTAAATAGCGGTTCGAATTATCAATGTCATCTGCCGTTGCGATGCTGTTTTCTTTTATGATTCTTTCACTGGCATAAGGACGCACTTCCTGTAAATCGAAATTGTTGTTTTTGAATTGCTTTTCGTTGAAAAAAAGATAGAGCTTTCCATTGGTTACATAGTTTTCAAGATTTTCATAACTCACAATTACCTGCATTTCCTGATCCGGAATAGGATCACAGTTTTTTTGAATTGCTAATCCATTTTGAGGTGCAATAGAAGCAATGTCTTTGTAACTGCTGTCTTCAATGTCATTAACCACGACTTTTTTGGGACGTGTAGCGGGCGGTTTTCCATTGTCGTAATTATTGGTTACAGTAAGTCTGGCCGTATAAGTTCCTTTGTTTTTATAGACATGTTTGGGTTCGGCTTCTTTACTGTAATGCCCGTCGCCCATTTCCCATAGATAGGAATAACTGGGTTTTGGCGCACCTGCAATAGGAATCAATGGCGGTGTTTCGGGTTTGAAACTAACTAAATTTCCTTTTTGATCGTATCCAATAACAGCTCTTCGGGTAATGGTGTCTTTTACTTTTGTCTGAGCGCATATAGTGAAAGATGCAATTAGAAAAAAAACGAATAGCGATTTGTTCATGTTTGGTTATTTTGGTCGGTCTGTATAGCTTTTTGCGTATTTTGAAATAAAATTCAAATAATTTTTAAAAGTAAAAAAAAGCGGTGAGCAATCACCACTTTTCTTATTAATTTGAATCTGCAACCTATTGAATAGCATTGATTGCTGCTATTAATTGGGCTTCGGTGCCTACGGTAGTTTCGGCCAATGTGAAAGTGTAAACAGCATCTGCGCTTACAGTAACGGCTTTGATTGCATATCTCCATTGTCCGTTGTCTTCGGTGGCAAAGATTATATGGCATGCTAGTCCAATTGGAATTTGACCGTAATGCTCGCTGAATAATCCTGCGGCAGTGTAAGTGTCTAATTTAGCTAATGCGTTTTGGCCTTCACCATCGTAAGATAAATAAATAGCACTGTTTGTATTGTCATACCCATCAGGAGCATCAGCAAGGATGGTTGTTTTTGGTCTTGGATCGCTGTAGAATTTATCTACGTTTGTCCATCCAAAGTTTCCAAAAGTAACATAATAGTTGTTTCCTTCTTCTTGAACTCCTCCTTTACCGCCATTGGTTCCAGGGTCGGCAACATTTTTCCAAACTAAGTTTTCTGGATCTTCCTGATTGCCTATCCAAAGCTGCATTCCGGTTTTTAATCCGTCCGTTAAGATTGTCGGGACAATAAGAGCCATTGTTCCTATGGTTTCCAGAGCAACCCCGTCGTTCGTGGCTTTGATGTAAAATTCACCGCCGGAGATTAGTAGATTTTTCTTTCCGTCTGTTGTTAATCCCATCGTTGGTTTATTGGCTGTAAGCATGTGCCCTTTGTCAAATATTTCTACATATTCGATGCTGACAGGACCGGTAAATGCTAATCCGTTTTTTCTAAGATTGTCTCTGATGATCATGAGTTTTACGCCACTGGCGGATGTAAGGGTTACTGTCCCAGAAGATTCTGTTATCGTAAAAGTTTGTTTTAGTTTTGCTAATGCTTCAGTACGGACTGCTTTGAATTCAGCTGCAGTTGCTGGAATATTTGGGACTTCAGTATTTGGAGTATCCTCGTTTGTACAGCTTGTCATTGCGATTGCTGTTAAAAATAAAAATGCGATTGATTTTAAATTTCTGTTCATGATTTCTAATTTTTTTGAATCTGTCCTGAAATATTCAAGAGTTGTTTTGATTCTGGTTGTTAATTATAGTTTCTTTTGCTTTATATCAATTAAGGTTTGATATTGTTACCTTTTTTCCTCACCCCAACCCTCTCCAAAGGAGAGGGAGATCGAATTGATTTTTTTTCAGAAGTATATCAATTGAATGATTTAATTGTTACCCTTTCTATTTTATCGGGTAATCAATGCCCAAAGTTTACTGAAGAAACTGGTTCCGATTTTTTTAATATTTTCCATAATCTAAAAGTTTTTAAAAGTTCTAATTATCGATTTATACTGCTATATCCATTTGGTTTTATAATTGTTACCCCTGTTTTTGAAATTTTTTATTTTTTGGCAGTAAACTTTTGATTTTGCAGTTTGCGTAAGGGATAGAAGCAGGCTACCGAAGTAGCGCGGATAGCCCGACCGCATTATGGAAAGAGGCCGTATGAGTGCAAAGATGAGCTGGCCTCTTTTCATAATGGGGTTACGCCCAGATTATTATTGGTGTTGATATATACGGATCTGAAGCAGGTTTTTTCTCTTTTTTTAGTATTTTCGATGAAAAGTTTTTTTATGGCTGCAACGACTGTTCATTCCGACCAAATATATATTGAAGGACTTGCGAATAATGATTCGGAGGTTATTCATGCTATTTATAAAAAGTTTGTGCCAAAGGTGGTTCACTATATAAAAAGCAATTCTGGCGATGCCGATAAGGCGCAGGATGTGGTTCAGGAAGTGCTGATTTTGCTTTTTAATCAGGCCAAAGCACAGCAATTGCAATTAACCTGTCCCTTTGATGCGTACTTTTTTTTGTTGTGCAAACGGAAATGGCTCAATGAACTGAAAAAACATTCGAATAAAGGGGTAACAATTAAAGACGAGCAGCCATCTATACACGATGCTGCTGATGAGATGGTTGTGCAGACCGAGCATTTTGATGAAAAACAGCAGCTGTATGATGCGATGTTTCAAAAACTGGGGGAGAAATGCCAAGAGCTGATAAAGCTTAGTTTTGAGCTCCCGTCGATGGAACAGGTGGCCGAAAAACTGGCAGTTACGTATGGTTATGTCCGCAAAAAGAAATCGCTCTGCATTGGCCAGCTGACACAGCTGATTCAGGAAAACAATCGTTTTAAATCTATAAAAAATACCTAGCCATGAACGAAGAACACTTTTTGGAATTTGACGAATATCTTCAAGGCGAAATGCCTGATGCAGATAAATTGGCTTTTGAAGAACAATTGAAGCAGGAGCCGGAACTGGCAATGGCTTTTGAAACGTATAAGGAACTGCATCTTCATTTGGAAAATAAGTTTGGCAAAGCCGATGAACTGCAGGCGTTCAAGAAGAATTTGAAAGGTATTTCTAAGAAACATTTTAAAAAATCCAAATCCAATGTTATTGGTTTTAAACCGTGGCATTATGCTGTTGCAGCATCGGTAGCGGTTTTACTAGGGATTTTTATTTTGAATCAAAAATCAGATCCGGTTTTTGAGGACTACAATCAGACAGAAACTGTTTTTTTTACTGAGAGGGGAGAGGCAGACGATAATTTGAAATTGGCTCAGGATGCATTTAATGCTAAGCAGTATAAAAAGGCGATTCCGCTTTTTGAAACTATTTTAAAGACTGATAAAAGTGCAGAGATTCAGTATTTTTATGGAGTTTCTTTATTGGAAGATAATAGAATGCTTGAAGCTGAGGCTGTTTTTAACGAGTTGAAATCGGGTAATTCTATTTATAAAAACAAAGCAATCTGGAGTTTGGCTTTGAGTAAGTTAAAACAAAAAGACTATAAATCCTGTCAAGAACTATTGCTGACCATTCCTGAGGATTATGAAGGCAATGATCAGGTTGATGCTTTGCTGGAGGAACTGGATTAATTTTAACAATAACAAGAAAAATAATCGGATTTAGAGTTTTTTATTCTAAATTCGATTTTTTTATACGAATTACCCTGGCCTTAATTTAACCCCTTTGCTTCATGAAAAAAATTACCTTGCTGATTCTTCTGGTTTTTTCTCAAACCTTATTTGCAAACCCTAAACTTACCGAAAACCAAAAACTTGCCGCAACCTGTAAAGTCTGGGGTTTTCTGAAATATTATCATCCTCAGGTGGCAGGCGGAAAAACAGACTGGGATAAACAACTGACTGAGATTTTGCCAAAAATTGAGCAGGTGCAAACACAGGAAGAGTTTTCTTTGGTACTGGAAAAATGGATTGATGCTTTGGGCGAAGTCCCAAAAATTGCACCGATTCCACCTCCAAAAGACATTGAATATTTTGATAAAAACTTTGATTTAAGCTGGTTTAAGAATGATAAGTTGTTTTCGAAAAGTCTTTCGATGAAGTTGAAGTTTATTGAGGATAATAGATTTCAAAGTAATGAAGAATTTGAAAATGGATTTGATGGACTTAAGAATATAAAAAATTATTTCGATCTAGATTATAATTTGAAAGGTTCTAGAATTCTAATGTTGTTTGCCTATTGGAATTTAGTAGAATATTATTTTCCGTATAAATATGTTATGGATCAAAAATGGGATAAAACTTTAGAACAAATACTTCCGCTTGTTATTGCCGCAAAAGATCAAAATGATTTTTATTTAACGATGAAAAAATTAGCTGCGAAGCTTAATGACAGCCACGTAGATTTTTTTATTTATGAGTCTTCAAAATCAAAAAGAATAGTGGTCTATTTCCCTGCAAAATGTAAAATTATTGATGACAAAATGGTTGTTACAGAGATTACAGGAGATAGTTTGGCTGTAGCGGATCATATTAAAGTTGGTGATGTAATAACAAAAATAAATGATAAAACTATTAAAGAACTGATTGAAGAAAACAGAGACATTGTCGCAGCATCAAATGAGGCTTATTATTTAAATAAAGCCGTAGAATTATTTTTACGTTCGGATTCTGAACAAGTAAAAGTTGAGTTTTTGAAGAACGGTAAGCATGAAACAAAATTAATGACTTGGTTTGAATATCATGAATCCCACAGAAATGAATTCAAAAAGGGAGCTATGAAGAAGAAGGAAAAGTTTAAACTTTTAGATAGCAATGTTGGGTATGTCGATATGGGTGTTTTAAAAAACAAAGATATTCCAGCAATGATTGAAGTATTAGGGTCTGCAAAAGCAATTGTTTTTGATATGAGAAATTATCCAAACGAAACGTTCGATGGTATTATTAATTTTTTGAGTCCACATAAAAAGGAATTTGCAATTTACACCTATCCATATTTAAATTATCCAGGGCGGTTTTTTTGGAGAGAAGGAACTATTTGCGGATCTGAAAATAAAGGTAATTATAAAGGAAAAGTGATTGTGCTTCTTAATGAAGATTCTATAAGTCAATCAGAATGGACGGCAATGTGTTTTCAAACAGCTGGGAATACAACTATAATAGGGAGTCAGACCGCTGGTGCGGATGGGAATGTATTTACTCTAGATTTTTCAGGATTCTTTACCAGATATTCTGGAATTGGTGTTTATTATCCTGATAAAAGAGAAACTCAAAGAATCGGAATCATTCCAGACATTGAAGTCAAACCGACAATCAAAGGTATTCAGGAAGGGAAAGACGAGGTTTGGGATAGAGCATTATTGTTTATAGAAACTGGAAAATAGGAATTTAAATAAAAAATTAGTCTGTTGAACTTTAGCCCCGATCGAAGTGAAAATCCTTGTGTGCCGGGGTTCGGCACACAAGATTGCAACGAAGAGCGGGACGATGCTTGCTGAAAATGCCACCCGAGCGAAAGCGAACAGGCGAAGCAAATCTTTCTGCTCCAAAAAATAATAGAATTTAATTTTTTATGAAACTCCATTCTTGGTAAAGCCCCGTTTTTAGAGTAATTTTGCAATATTAAAATATACACTTGGAAACAAAAGCAATACTTACCGATACCCATACCCATTTATATTCAGAGGAATTTGATCTGGACCGAAGCGAAATGATGCGGCGTGCCATAGATAATGGCGTTTCCCGTTTTTTTATCCCGGCCATAGATTCTTCCTGCACCCAAAGCATGTATGATCTGGAGCGCGATTACCCTGATAATGTATTCCTGATGATGGGACTGCACCCAACTTACGTAAAGGATAATTATCTGGATGAACTGCAGCATGTGGAAACTGAATTAGCTAAAAGAAAATTCATTGCTATTGGTGAAATTGGTATCGATTTATATTGGGACAAAACACATCTGGCCGAACAGCAAATCGCTTTCAGAAAGCAAATTCAGCTGGCTAAACAGTACAAACTTCCTATTGTAATTCACTGCCGTGAAGCTTTTGATGAAATTTTTGAAATTTTGGAAGAAGAAAAATCACCTGAGTTATTTGGGATTTTTCATTGTTTTACGGGTACTTATCAACAGGCATTACAAGCTATATCGTATAATATGAAATTGGGAATCGGCGGTGTGGTTACTTTCAAAAACGGAAAAATTGATCAGTTTTTGAGTAAAATTGATTTAAAGCATATTGTTTTGGAAACAGATTCACCATACTTGGCTCCGATACCGTATCGCGGCAAACGCAACGAAAGCAGCTATTTAATAAATGTAGCTGATAAATTGGCTCAAATATATGATCTTTCGGCCAACGAGATAGCGGTTGTAACAACCGATAATTCTACAAAAATATTCGGTATTTAATATAGAATTTCTTTAACTTTAATATTTTTTTTGTTCTTTTGTCCAACTAAATTGAAAACAAAAATGAATAAATTTGATGCGATCCGGTCTTTTTATGATTCCGAAATAAATGAAGGAATAATAAAAGTAATTGATCATCCAATGATGAAAGCTTTGATGAACTTTTGTTTTCCAGGTGTAGATGACGAAGTTTGGAAAGAACAGCTTCGTAAAACACACTCTATTCGTGATTTTCAATGCAACTTTATTTATCATGGAGTGCAGCAGGTTTTGGAGAAAAGCTCAGAAGGGCTCACTACTTCAGGTTTTGAGAAATTAGAAAAAAACACCGCTTATCTATTTGTCTCTAATCATAGAGATATTGTCTTAGATACCACATTATTGAATGCTTCTTTGTTTGAATATGGTTTGGATATGACTTCATCAGCTATTGGTGATAATTTAGTCAAAAAGTCATTTTTAAAAACATTATCAAAATTAAACAGAAACTTTTTGGTACAGCGAGGGCTGTCTCCAAGAGAATTATTGGTGAGTTCCAAATTACTGTCCGAATATATGGCACAGCTGCTGCTGCATGAAAATCGTTCGGTATGGATTGCCCAGCGCGAAGGAAGAACTAAAGATGGGAATGATGAAACCAATCCTGGTGTTTTAAAAATGATAGCCATGGGATCTGATGAGCCCAATATAATGGATTATTTTAAAAAAATTAAAATTGTTCCTGTTTCTATATCCTATGAATATGATCCGACTGATGCTTTAAAAATGCCACAATTATTGGCTGAAGCAAATAATGAAGTTTATATTAAAGAGAAAAATGAAGATTTTAAGACTTTATTAAGCGGTATCATCGGTCAGAAGAAGAGAATACATATTCACATAGGTGATGTACTTGATACTGAAATTGATGATATTATCAAAAATGTAGATACAACTAACAAGCAGGTACAGGCTTTGGCACAAACAATAGATGATTCTATTTTGGTCAATTACAAGTTGTGGACTACAAACTTTATAGCATATGATATTGTAAATAATTCTACAAGATTTACACATTTATATACCGAAAATGAGAAATTGCTTTTCGAAAGGAGATTAGAATTGAGAATTGATCATGAACATCCGGTTGCAAAACAAGGCTTTTTGGATATGTATGCAAATCCAGTTGTCAATAAATTGAAATATGTTGATGCACTTACACTCTAAACCAAAAATTCTTTTAATTTATACTGGTGGAACCATTGGTATGAGTAAAGATTTTGAAACAGGAGCTCTTAAAGCTTTTAATTTTAGCAAACTCCTGCATAATATTCCGGAATTAAAATTATTGGATTGTGAGATAGATACTTTTTCTTTTGAAAATCCAATAGATTCATCCAATATGAATCCCGAACATTGGACTGAAATTGCCCGTTCAATCGAAAGTAATTATCAGAATTTTGACGGGTTTGTGGTTCTTCACGGATCGGATACAATGTCTTATTCCGCTTCGGCATTGAGTTTCATGTTCGAAAATCTTTCTAAACCTATCATATTTACCGGATCTCAGCTGCCAATCGGGGATTTGCGTACAGACGCTAAAGAAAATTTAATCACTGCAATTCAGATTGCTTCTTTGCAGGAAAATGGCAAACCATTAATCAAGGAAGTCTGTCTATATTTTGAATATAAATTATACCGAGGCAATAGAACGACTAAGATAAATGCTGAACATTTCAGAGCTTTTATTTCGCCAAATTATTCCTTTTTGGTGGAATCTGGAGTGCATTTAAATATAAATTCAGAGTTGTTTTTGCCTGTAAATGAACAAACTTCTTTGAAAGTGCATACTCATTTTGATAATAATGTGGCAATAATCAAAATGTTCCCTGGAATAAACGAAAAGGTATTAACCGCCATTTTAAATATTGAAGGACTAAAAGGCATTGTTCTAGAAACCTATGGAGCAGGAAATGCCCCGACCGAAGATTGGTTTTTAAATCTTTTGCAGCATGCTATTCATAGAGGATTGCAAATAGTTAATGTAACACAATGTGCTGTCGGAAGCGTTAGTATGGGGCATTATGAAACCAGTACAACAATGAAAGAACTGGGAATTATTTCTGGAAAAGATATTACTACCGAAGCGGCCATTACCAAATTGATGTATTTACTAGGTCAAAACATACCACAAAAAGACTTTAAAAAAGCTTTCGAAACTTCTTTGAGAGGAGAAATGCAATAATATTGAATTTTTACTTTTTAAATTCATTTTTTTTAGTGTTCTTTGCACACCAAAATAATAGAGAGGTGTCCGAGTGGTTGAAGGAGCTAGCCTGGAAAGCTAGTATATGGGTAACTGTATCGAGGGTTCGAATCCCTTCCTCTCTGCAAAAAAAATGAAAACCTAGAAGTCTTATGATTTCTAGGTTTTTTGTTTTTATTGGTCTCAGATTCGGGTTTAAAACCCTGCAATTTATTGCAGTACTTTAGTAATGCGAAAAAATCTTTACCTTTAGATTATGAGCACAGATTTAAGAAAAGGTTCGCAT
>NZ_QUNI01000008.1 GCF_003385115.1 Flavobacterium aquicola | reverse complement strand
TATGTCGTTTGAAAATGTGTTCACTCATCAAACAAATATACTAATCTTTGAGCATCACCCCGAGGCAGAGCCTCGAGGAATTCTTTTGATTAAAACTAATTTCCATTTTCCACCTACTACATCAAGTGTATCTTGAATAGTTAATTTAGCATGCTTGTGCAGTTGTTCAACTGTATTGTTTGAATTATTTTTCATATACTATCCTGTATGTAACTACTATCCTTTATGTAATTGATAACAAATATATAGTATCAAGGCATAACTTTACAAAAAAGTAAATAAAGGTTTTATGGGAAATAGTATAAATAAAAAGTCAAGAGTACTAATTATTGGAGCTACTGGACGTATCGGCTCTTACATTATAAAAGAATTAGATAAAAACAATGAAGGAATTATTGTTCGTCTTTCTTCTAAGGATAAGCATATCGTAGAAAAATGGCAACATGAAGGTCGCGAAGCAACTGTATTGGATTTAGATAAGCCGGATACATTTTTATCTGCTTTAGAAGATGTTGATCGTGTTTTTTTATTGACAAGTTACACCTCAGATATGCTTCGCCAGAGCAAAATGCTTATTGATGTTTCTGTTGATGCAGGTGTGAAACATATGGTTCATTTGGGAGTATTTACGTCTCGCAGAGATTTGATACCTCATTTTAACTGGCACGATCTGATAGAGTCTTATATAGAGTCAAGTGGTTTGTCTTGGACACATATTCATCCAAACGTAATTGCTGATTCGAGTTTAGTGGTTGATCCTCCAATTAAGGAAACAGGCTCATTTACAGTTTTCAATAACGATATGCCACAAGGATGGTTTTTTGCATCAGATATTGGCGCTGCTTCAGCAGCAGTATTGCGTGAGGGGCCAAAAAAGCATGCCGGAGCGAACTATTTTTTAAGCATTGAACTTTTAACAGGCTCAGAAGTAGCAAAGATTCTTTCGGAAGTATCAGGAAAAGAAATTAAGTGTAACGTAATGAATGCTGAAGCATTAAAAGTTCATACAGATCAAATTCCATCAGTTTCAATAAGAACATATATGGAAAGTGCTAATATCACAATGCAGTTGTCCACAGAAGGGAGAATGAAAGCACAGGAAGTAATAAGAGATGATGTGCAAACCATTTTGGGACGTCCAGGACTTACAATGGCTGAGTGGGCAAAACAGAATTTAGCATGAGTTTTACTTCTTTAGAAAAAAACCTTAGTAATATTTTATATTATATTTTCAAAAAACGTCAAAACAGGTATTAAGTGTTCGAGTGCAAACCCTGACAGCCCACAAAAGACAAATAACGCCATTGGAAGACAGTGGCGTTATTTTTTTATACTTCTGTAAAAAAAATAAAATTGGCTTCTTTGCAAATCATTCAAATAAATCTGTAGCTAACTATTATATAAATATCATGCAAAATATTTATGAATTAGCTATTAGCAGTAAATAATTAAAATTTAATCTTTCCGAATACTCAATTTAAATTTCGGTATTCATTTGGTGTATAGCCTGTATTTTTCTTGAACATTCGATTAAAATGCTGCGGATATTTAAAACCCAGTTCAGCAGCAATTTGACTAACGGACTTATCGGTATCAAAAATCCTTTCCTTAGCCAAATTGATCAATTTTAATTGAATATGTTCCTGCGCCGTTTTCCCGGTTTCTTTTTTAATTAAATCACCAAAATAATTGGGTGAAAGATGTAAATGATCGGCAAAATAGCCAACTAACGGAAGACCAACTTCCTGTGCCGTATCGGATATAAAATAATCATTCAGCAAATTTTCAAATTTTGATAAGATATCGGTATTTATATTTTCACGGGTGATAAACTGTCTGTCATAAAATCGGATACAATAATTAAGCAATAATTCAATATTGTTGGTTATGATGCTTTTGCTGTGTTTATCAATAGACTGACTTAATTCGTATTCTAATTTAGTAAACAAATCTTTTATAATTTGCTGTTCTTTCAATGATAAATGAAGCGCTTCGTGAGAATCATAAGAAAAAAAGGAATACTGGCTGATATGTTTCCCTAAAGAAGTTCCTTTTATTAAATCAGGATGAAAAAGTAATGCCATTCCGGTAGGTTCATAATCAATGGGATTATTGACTTCAATAACTTGCCCCGGAGCAATAAAAACCATTGTTCCGTCATCATAATCATAATTGTTTCTTCCGTATTTTAATTCGCCGCATTTTCCAGCTTTTAGGAAAATTGCATACAGTCCAAAATGCATACGGGTATTGTTGGGCAATGCTTTCGATTCAGAATTGTTAAATACACTTATTAACGGATGCTGTGTTTCAACACCTTTAAGATCATTGTATTGCAAAATTTTGTCTATGGTTATAATCTGTTCCATCTCCGTTTTCTTTAAAATTATAGTACAAATATAGTGTTCAGATTATTAAGAAGTTAGCGGGATTGTCCAAATCGGTAAAAATGGTACTAATAACCGTAAGATGTTTTATAATGGTCGTTTGGTATTGAAGGAACTTTGTACCGTCAAAATGTTAGACAGATTAATTTAAAAAAATAATAAAATGAAAACTAGAAAATTAGGAACACAAGGATTAGAAGTATCAGCTTTAGGAATGGGCGCTATGAACCTTAGTTTTGGAACAGGTAAAGCTGCCGATATTAATGATGGAATAAATGTAATTCGTTCGGCTTACGATAAAGGAATTACCTTTTTTGATACTGCTGAAGCGTATGGTCCTTTCACAAATGAAGAATTGGTTGGAGAATCTTTAAAACCTTTCCGAAAAGACGTAATTATTGCCACAAAATTCGGAATGATTTCAGATACAGGAATCAACAGCAAACCAGAACACATCCGAAAAGTGGTTGAAGCCTCTTTAAAAAGACTGCAAACCGATTATATCGATTTATTGTACCAACACAGAGTTGATCCAAATGTGCCAATTGAAGACGTTGCCGGAACTATAAAAGATTTGATTCAGGAAGGAAAAGTAAAATATTTTGGACTTTCAGAAGCCGGTGCAGAAACCATTCAGCGTGCGCATATCATTCAGCCAGTTTCAGCTGTTCAAAATCAATATTCAATCTGGACAAGAGAACCGGAAGCCAAAGTTTTACCGCTTTGCGAAACATTAGGAATCGGTTTTGTGCCTTGGGCGCCAATTGGAACTGGTTTTTTAACGGGCAAAATTACGCCAGACACAAAATTCGACAGCGATACGGATCTTCGTGCCGCTTTCCCACGCTTTACTCCAGAAGCAATCAGAGCCAATATGCCGGTTGTAGAATTGCTTACAAAAATTGCCAATAGAAAAAATGCTACGCCGGTTCAAGTGGCATTGGCTTGGTTATTAGCTCAAAAACCGTTTATCGTACCAATTCCTGGAATGGATAAAATTGAATATTTAGACGATAATATCAAATCGGTAGCTTTGGAATTAACTGCCAATGATTTGCTTGAAATTGAAAACGGACTTGCATCAATTACTTTTCAAGGCGCAAGATTAAACGAAGGTTTATTAGGATTATCTGAAGAATAAAAAAGTACAAATTAATTAAAGAATCAGACAATGAAAGAAACAGATCTAGACACAAGAATTAGTACAATTGAAAACAAGATCGCAATAAAGGAATTAGTTGATACTTTTTCCTTGGTTTCAGATAAAAAAGATAATGTTGCTCAGGCTTCATTTTTTACAGAAGACGGAATTTTAACATCAATTATGGGCGATGCAACTTTTACTTTCACGGGAAGGAAAGAAATTGAAGATGGTTTTGCCTCAATATTAGCACCGTTGGAAACCGTTTGGCATCACAATGGACAACTCTCAATTACCATTGACGGAAATAAAGCGACAGGATTTTCTTATTGCCTTGCAACACTTATTGGTACAGAAAATAATAATAAGTATCAAAGAACCATTGCGGCAAATTATGCAGATGAATATGTGAAAGAAAATGAGCAGTGGCTTATTTCAAAACGTACAGCAACCGTGGCTTGGGAAGAAACGAAAGAAGTAAAAATTTAATAACGATTTAAATAATTATAAAGATGCAGACTAAAGATATTAAAGCTTTTGGAACAACGAGAGCCAACGAACTTTTAAACGAAATGACAATTCAGCGCAGGGTTTTACTGCCGCATGATATAGAAATGGAGATATTGTTCTGCGGTATCTGCCATTCCGATTTACATCAGGTAAAAAACGATTTTGGAGGTTCAAATTACCCAATGGTTCCCGGACACGAAATGGTTGGCCGAGTTACTGCAATTGGAAATCACGTAAATAAATTTAAAGTAGGAGATTTGGCTGGAGTAGGCTGTATCATTGACAGTTGCCGTGAATGCGATTACTGCGCCCAAGATGAAGAAATGTTCTGCAAAGGCGAAGTATTATCGTTCAATTCGCCAGATAAGCATTTAGGAGGTTCGTCTTATGGAGGTTATTCCGAAAGTTATGTAGCCGATGAGCGATACGTTTTGCACGTTCCAGAAAATCTGGATCTTGCAGCGACAGCTCCTTTATTGTGCGCAGGAATTACTGTTTATTCGCCGTTTAAGCACTGGAATATTGGTCCGGGAAAAAAAGTGGGTATTTTAGGAATTGGCGGTTTAGGACATTTAGCCATAAAAATAGCAAAAGCGATGGGAGCGCACGTCGTAGTTTTTACAACATCGCCGGCTAAAGTTGAAGATGCTAAAAGATTGGGTACAGACGAAGCGGTTTTGTCTTCTGATGCTGCGCAAATGGCAAAATATACAGACAGTCTGAATTTAATATTAGATACAGTTTCTGCCAATCACGATGTAAATATTTACCTGAATCTTCTAAAAGCAGATGGAAGTGTCGTATTGGTAGGACTGCCAACTGATGCAATTCCAATTGGAGCTTTCAATGTGGTAAAAGGAAGACGCAGTTTTTCAGGATCAAATATTGGAGGAATTGCCGAGACACAGGAAATGCTTGACTTTTGCTCAAAACACAATATTACCGCAGATATTGAACTTATAAAAATTCAGGAAATTAATGAAGCATTCCACCGTCTTGAAAAAGGTGATGTGCATTATCGTTTTGTAATCGATATGGCTTCGTTAAAAAAATAGCATTTCTGTTCAACCTTTAAATTAAAATAAAAATGAAAAATATCACTTTAAATAATGGAGTTGAAATGCCAATATTGGGTTTTGGAGTATACCAAATTCCCGATGCCCAAGAATGTGAAAAAAGTGTACTGAATGCTATTGAATCAGGTTACAGATTAATTGATACTGCGGCAGCATATGGAAATGAAGAAGCGGTTGGTGCCGCTATTAAAAAAAGCGGCGTGCCTAGAGAAGATCTTTTTATTACAACCAAACTTTGGGTATCAGATACAGGTTATGAAAAAACAAAAAAAGCATTTCAGACTTCACTGGATAAACTGCAGTTGGAATACCTGGATTTGTATCTAATTCATCAGCCTTATGGAGATGTTTATGGTTCGTGGCGCGCAATGGAGGAATTGTATGAAGAAGGAAAAATAAAAGCAATTGGAGTAAGTAATTTTCAGCCTGACCGAGTTATAGATTTAATCATTCATAACAAAATTGTTCCCGCAATTAATCAAATCGAAACGCATCCTTTTACACAGCAAATTGAAACACAGCGTTTTTTAAAAGAAAATAATGTACAGATAGAAAGCTGGGGACCTTTTGCCGAGGGCAGAAATGAAATGTTCACCAATAAAATATTGGAATCACTTGCAGTTAAATACAACAAAAGTGTAGCTCAGATTATTTTGCGCTGGCTGATACAAAGAGGTATTGTTGCCATTCCAAAATCAGTAAAAAGAGAAAGAATCGAGGAGAATATCAATATTTTTGATTTCGAATTAAGTAAAGAAGATATGAACATTATTGCTACTTTGGATACTAATAAAAGTGTTTTCTTTGATCATCGTGATCCGGAAATTGTAAAATGGATTGGTGGCAGATAACTTTTTGATTAATAATAATGAAAGTACTCATGCTGTTTTTACTTCTGATATTCGTTTTAAATTCATCCAATTTATATTCACAAGCAACTTCAAAACAAAAAAATGCTATGGAAAATGATTCTGATAAACAAGATATTCTTGCAACAACCCGACAATTGACTGATTTGATGATTGAAAGGAATGTTTCTGAACTAAACAAAATTTTAGATCCAAATTTCACACTAACGCATATAACGGGTTACGTACAATCAAAAGCAGAATGGTTTTCGGAAATTGAAAGTGAACGGATGAAATATTACGCCTATAAAGAAGTAAAAGCTTCTATTAAGATTGATGGAAATAAAGCCGTTTTTGTGGGGCAGAATGTATTGGATGCCCGAATTTGGGGCTCGCGAAATAATTGGCGTTTACAGCAAATTATGAATCTTGAAAAAAGAAACGATAAATGGATTATTCTGAAATCTGTCGCAACCACATTTTAAATAATTTAAAAAATAAAATTATGGAAAAGAGAATTTTAGGCAAAGGATTAGAAGTTTCAGCTCTTGGAATGGGCTGTATGGGATTAAGTTACGGTCCGGCAACAGACAAACAAGTGGCTATAAAATTAATTAGAGAAGCCTACCAACAAGGAATCACTTTTTTTGATACGGCTGAAGCTTATGGAAGAGCCAATGAAGAATTGGTAGGAGAAGCTTTGAATCCGTTTCGGAAAGAAGTTGTTATTGCAACTAAATTTGGTTTTAAAGAAGGTGAAGTCAGCAAAGGATTGGACAGCCGTCCGGAAAATATCAGAGCCGTTGCAGAAGAATCTTTGCGACGATTAAAAACTGACGTAATTGATTTATTTTATCAGCACAGAGTAGATCCAAATGTTCCGATGGAAGATGTGGCGGGGACTGTTAAAGATCTTATTCAAGAAGGAAAAGTAAAACACTTCGGACTTTCGGAAGCGGGTGTCGGGTCTATCCGAAAAGCACACGCCGTACAGCCCGTAACGGCTTTGCAAAGTGAATATTCGATTTGGTGGAGAGAACCGGAACTGGAAATTTTACCAACACTTGAAGAACTCGGAATCGGTTTTGTTCCGTTTAGTCCACTTGGAAAAGGATTTTTAACTGGAGCAATCAATGCAGATACAAAATTTGACAGCACCGATTTTAGAAATATTGTTCCGAGGTTTACCGAAGAAAATAGAAAAGCAAATCAGAAACTAATTGATTTATTGGCAGAAATTGCTTCTCAAAAACAGGCAACTCCCGCACAGATTGCATTAGGCTGGCTTTTGGTACAAAAACCTTGGATTGCACCAATTCCCGGAACGACAAAATCACATCGACTGACAGAGAATATTGGTGGAGCTTCTATTGATTTGTCTGCAAGTGATATTAAGAAAATTGATTATGCATTTGCACAGACAACGATACAAGGAGATCGCTATCCGGCACATTTGCAAAACAGAGTTGGAAAATAAATAAGCTATGAAAAAAATATTAATAATTGGCGCTGGCGGAAGTCTGGCAAAATATGTAATCACTGCCATAAAAGACCTCGAAAATATTGAACTAACATTATTTCTTAGAAACAAAAACAGTTTATCAAAACAAGAATCTGAAGATTGTACCATTATCGAAGGTGATGCAATGAATTATAATGATTTAAAAACAGCTATTGCGGGACAGGATATTGTATATGTAAATCTTGCAGGAAATCTGGAAGCTATGACAAAAAACATTGTAAAGGCAATGCAGGAAAATGAAGTAAAGCGGATTGTTGCAATAAGCTCTATCGGAATTTATGAAACGCCTTTGAAACCCGTTTTGGTTCCCTATAGAAAATTAGCAGATGTAATTGAAGCATCAGGTTTAGATTATACGATTTTACGTCCAGATTGGTTTACAAATGGAAATGAAATAGATTATGCTATTACTCACAAAGGAAATCCCGAAACTGGTTCGGCTATTTCCAGAAAAAGTATTGCAGCTTTTATTTCAACAATTATTAAAAATACTGATTTATATAAAAATGAAAATTTAGGAATCAGTAGACTAAATTAAAACTATAATATAATTTAGGTTTAATAGTCGAAAAATAGTTAGCAAAAATAGAAGTAATACCAGTGATCATATAGGATTTTAATTTTTATAAGACCTACATTAAGTTATCAAAAAAGGTTAAAATAGGGATTAAGTGTTCGATTGCAAACCCTGACAGCCCACCAAGAAACTCCTTAAGAAATTAAGGAGTTTTTTTATGCTTTATTTTTTAAAAATCTTCGCAATTTCGAAAAATTTATAAAATTTAAAAGTCCCAGAAGTAAAATACCGATCCGTATTCCGCTAGGACTGGTACTTGCTGGAAAAAGTGTTCGAATTACAGTAGGTCTTGTTTTCCTCTTATTATCCTTAAAATAAATTATCATTTAAAAAAAATCTCAAAAACACAGATCGATTAAATTAAATATCGTAATATTGCAATATAAATATAAAACGATATGGGAGCGACAAAAACAGATCATTTTGCAGAAAGCCAAAACGAACTTGCCGTTTTAGCTAAAGCATTAGGGCATCCTGCCCGAATAGCCATTATTGAGTATCTCCTAAAAGTTGATGCTTGTATTTGCGGTGACATTGTAAATGAACTTCCTCTTTCTCAGCCAACGGTATCACAGCATCTTAAAGAATTAAAAAATGCGGGTGTGATTAAGGGCAATATAGAAGGAAATTCCATTTGTTATTGTATCAATGAACCTGGGTTGGAAAAAATAAAAGGATTCTTTGAGCACATAACCAATCATCTTGAAAAAAAGAGAAATAACTGTTGTTAATTTAAACGAATATGGAAATCCGAAAACTATTGGTTACTGATTGGGATCAGGTTAAATTAATTTATGAAAAAGGCATAGCTACAGGAAATGCTACTTTTCAAACTAGTGCTCCATCATGGGAAGAATGGGATCAATCACATCTCACAAGTTGCAGAATTGCAGCTGAAATTGATGGTGTATTGGCAGGATGGGCTGCACTCACGCCAGTTTCTTCGCGCTGTGTTTATGCCGGAGTAGCAGAGGTTAGTGTTTATGTTGACCCATTGTATTCTGGCAAAGGAATTGGACTTTCTCTATTAAACAAACTTGTAACCTTAAGTGAAGAAGAAGGATTGTGGACTGTGCAAGCAGGGATTTTTCCAGAAAACAAGGCAAGCCTCCGCATACATGAAAAGGCTGGGTTTAGGATATTAGGTATCAGGGAAAAAATCGGAAAACAGAATGGAATTTGGAGAGATACAGTTCTATTAGAAAGGAGAAGTAAACTTTTCAACTAGTTCCAATTATTCAAAATAATAATAGTTTAATTAAAAATTAGAAATCATGAAACTTTCAGAAATTAAAGAAACACTAAAAACTGTTGAAACAGTAAATTTTGAATTACCAAACGGGACTTTTGTTCCTGAGTATTTTCATGTTACTGAAGTCGGTTTGATAACCAAAAACTTTATTGATTGTGGTGGCACAGTTAGAAAAGAAACCGTTGCTAACTTTCAACTTTGGGATGCCAATGACTACGACCATCGACTAAAACCACAAAAACTAATTCACATTATTGAGCTTTCGCAAAAAGTTTTAGGTATAGACGATTATGAAATCGAAGTAGAGTATCAAGACACTACTATCGGAAAGTATGAACTTGGTTTTAATGGCAATAATTTCATTTTGTCAAACAAACATACTGCTTGTCTTGCACAGGAACAATGTGGCACCGCTTCAGAAAAAACTAACATGGCAAATTCATGCACTCCAGGAGCAGGTTGTTGCTAATATTAAAAAACAATAGAAAGTAATTATGATTATTAGTAAAAATACCCTTTATCCAGAAATTGAAACTGTGATTCGTTCTTTTGACTTTGAACAAATATCCGATGAACGTAAAAATACTTTGCAACCATTAGTAGACTACATTCAAAACAAGGTTAACAATAAAGAAGAAATAAGACTTAATTTAATTTGCACTCATAACTCAAGAAGAAGTCATTTATCACAAATCTGGGCGCAGACCGCAGGTGCTTTTTACAATGTAAAAAACTTATTTTGCTATTCAGGGGGTACAGAAGCTACAGCTTTATACCCAATGGTCGCAGAAACTTTGCAACAAACAGGCTTTCAAATCAAAAATATATCAGAAGGAAAAAATCCGATTTATTCAATAAAGTTTTCAGCAAATGAACACCCTGTTATTGGTTTTTCTAAAACCTATGATGATAACTTTAATCCTGCAAGTGATTACGCAGCAGTAATGACTTGTTCAAGTGCCGATGAAGGATGCCCTTTTATTTCTGGAGCTGAAAAACGTATCGCAATTACTTTCGAAGACCCAAAAAATTCTGATGAGACACCTCAACAAAAACAAATTTATCAGAAACGAAGTCTTCAAATTGCAACTGAAATGTTTTACGTCTTTTCTCAAATTAAACAATAATTATGTCTGCTAATAATTGTACACCATTGGTAGAAAGAAAAAAGCTAGGCTTTTTAGACCGTTTTTTAACTCTTTGGATATTCATTGCAATGGCAATTGGAGTCACAATTGGTTATTTTATACCATCAAGCAGCGGATTTATTAACTCATTTTCAAGCGGAACAACGAACATTCCTTTGGCAATTGGTTTAATCTTAATGATGTATCCTCCATTGGCAAAAGTAAAGTACGAGCAAATGGGCGAAGTGTTCAAAAACACTAAAGTTCTAGGGGCATCATTATTCCTTAATTGGGTTGTGGGACCAACATTGATGTTTTTGCTGGCCTTACTTTTCCTTAAAGGATATCCCGAATATATGATTGGTGTAATATTAATTGGTTTAGCACGCTGTATCGCAATGGTCGTAGTTTGGAATGATTTAGCTGAAGGGAATCGGGAGTATGGAGCAGGATTAATTACATTAAACAGTATTTTTCAGGTTTTACTTTACAGTGTTTACGCTTATATTTTCATTACAATTTTGCCACCCTATTTTGGTTATAGAGGTTTTGAAGTAAATATTAGCATCGGGCAAATTGCCGAAAGTGTAGGTATTTATCTGGGTATTCCATTTGCACTCGGAGTAATTAGCCGATATACATTAATCAAATTAAAAGGCGAAGAATGGTTTCAAACTAAATATGTTCCTATAATATCTCCAATAACATTAGTTGCATTGTTATTTACAATTTTAATAATGTTTAGTTTAAAAGGCGAACTTATTGTGCAAATCCCCATGGATGTTGCCCGTATTGCAATTCCATTAGTTATTTATTTTGCTGTAATGTTTGTAATTAGTTTTTTCATTGGAAAATATTTTGGTGCTGATTACTCAAAATCAACAGCAATTGCATTTACGGCAACTGGAAATAATTTTGAATTAGCAATTGCAGTAGCCATTGGTGTTTTTGGCATCAATAGCGGACAGGCATTTGCAGGTGTAATTGGTCCTTTGGTAGAAGTGCCTGCACTTATAGCACTGGTTAATCTTGCTTTTTGGTTTAGAAAAAAATATTATACTTCTATCTAATAGTCAATTTCTTTAAATCTTACAGAAAATGGTTCGAAAATAGGTTCGTAAGGACCGCTGTGAGGGATAACATTTCTGTTATCCCTCTTTTTTTGTATATAAGATATCCTCTTTCCTCCATTTTACTGGCATTATGAGAAAATATATCCAGCACTGCAGGTGTTCGATAGATACCCTGTTCATAGTATAAATTGCCATCGAACACCATGTTTACAAATTCATGTTTCTGTAAATTAACAAATAAAACACTCGGTTTTTCTACAGCCCTCGGAAGTTGACAACAACTGAACATAACATGTATATTTTTAGAATTTTGTCCAAGCTACTTGAATGAAAAATGTAAAGTACTAATTTCTTAACATTGAATATTAGCAGTTTTATTTTACAAAACATGATAAATGTCAGTTTTTATCTCTTAATATATTCTTAAAATTACCGAATCTTTTAGGATATAAAAAACCACATACTTTAAGTAGATGACAGTATGTTGATGTGATAAAGATCATTTTATTAAAAAAGCTAATCTTAAAAAAAGTATCTTTTAATGAAATTTTAATGCATAAAAGATATTAATGTAAAAATCAAAATATGTTATGAAAAAAAAACTACTCTTATTACTCTTATTGCCTATTTTAACTTTTAGCCAAAATTACTCCGATTTTTCACAGTCTATTAGTCTTGCTGATTTGACAACAACTAGTTCTGGAGGAGCAGGTGGCTCCATATCAATCATCAATAATACTCTAACAGCAAACTTCAGTGGTGGCTGGGCATCAAGTCCAATGAGAGTCGGGGTTATAAAGCATCTGAATATAACGCCTGTTATTTCTTATTTGGATTTAGGATCAATTTGGAACAATACTAAGACAGCTATGATTGGCTATTTTGCCAAGATAGAGAATAACGACCTAATCTTTTTCACGTATGGTTCTCCTACTTTGACTACAGGCTGCAGTTTAAATTTCACGAAAACTTTTCCTAATTCAACTATATCCAAAATCACCTTTACGTATGATAATGCAGGTAACCAAACCAGTAGAACGTTATGCCTTTCTGGCTGTACATCTAAATCAGCGACCCAATCAAAAGAGATGGTTAAAGAGATTGCAGCAATTACGGATGATGATTTGGAAAAATTTTCTTCAGAAGATGTTATCTCCTATTATCCAAATCCAGTAAAAGAGGAACTCTTTCTTAAATGGCAGCAAGCTGAAGATAATTCTGTTTCATCCATAGTTGTTTATGGGTTAGATGGTCAAGTATTAAAAACATATCTGGAGAATAGGAATATAAGCACCCAAAATATTTCTTTTCAAAGCTACCCAATTGGTATTTATATCGTTGCTTTAATTTATACAAGCGGTGAACAGAAGACAATTAAAATTATTAAACAATAATATATATGAAACAGTTTTACTTACTCCTTTTTAGTTTTATTAGTTATGTCACATTCTCACAAAATTTTACTGACACTAAAGGGGAATTACAAATTTCTGCTTCGGGTACAGCAACATATACATTACCAATTGCTATTCCGCCCAGTATCAAAAATGTAGCACCAACAATAAACCTTACCTATAGCAGTGGCGTTCGGGGAGGTATAGCTGGTCAAGGCTGGAGTATCAATAGTATTTCTGCCATCAGTCGTATCGCTACCCGTAGGGATATAGATGGATTTGTTGATGGAGTCGACTTTGATGATAATGACAAGCTTTCTCTTGACGGACAACGTTTGCTGTTGAAAACAGGAACTTACTGGGCTGTTGGATCTACCTATGAAACCGAATACAAAAGCAACACTAAAATTGAATTAAAAATTGAAAATGGGAATACAATACTTTTTGTTGTTACAGCTCCAGATGGTTCTAGAAGCTGGTATGGAAGTTCGGGTTCTGGAACATACCAAAATTCAGTTTCAGTAAATTCATGGTATATTGTGCGTTATGAAGATGTCTATGGGAATTTTATTAATTATAACTATAAAACGATAACCTATAATAGTACCAATCAACTTTATATTGATACTATTGTTTTTAGTGGTAATACAATTGCTGGTATTGCTACTCAAGATAAAATTGTATTTAATTATGTTCCTGCGCAGCG
Organism: Flavobacterium aquicola; assembly: GCF_003385115.1. Taxonomy (GTDB): domain Bacteria; phylum Bacteroidota; class Bacteroidia; order Flavobacteriales; family Flavobacteriaceae; genus Flavobacterium; species Flavobacterium aquicola. The sequence continues at coordinate 184,079 of NZ_QUNI01000008.1, read as the reverse complement.
TATTGAAAGAGATTATATGAAAGGGACAGCCGTTTATGCAACACAAATCCTGAAATCCATAGCAGTTTATGCGAACAATTCACCTTTCCGAACTTATAAATTATTGCATACTGTTGATGATTTAGGTTATGAAAGGGTACAAAAGTTATATGAAGTTAATGCTCAGAATGAAGAATCTAATCCTGTTGTCTTTGAGTACAATACTACTCCTACAAGTACTACAAGGATTGAAAAAAGTTATACAAACAACCTGGCATTTGATCAGGTAGATCTTGCAGGAGATTTCGATGGTGATGGCAGGATGGATTTTGCAGCTAATAATCAGGTTTATACAAATTTGTTTAAAAATAATACAGGAAATACTCCTGTCAGTTTATCCTTTACAGGTGAAAATAGGCAAAAGTTTGTAGCGACTACCCTGACTAATGGAAAAATTAATCAGTTTCAATCTATTGTGTTTGCAGATGAAACCGCATCACAGATTAATTTTAAAATTTATAATCTAAATCCTAGCGGAAGTGGCTTTCCAATTGGGAGTACTAAAATTGTTAATTTCAATAATAATTATACGGGTTATCAGTCAGATCTAAATTATCAAATAGATGCAGGAGTGGATGATGGAAGTATTTTTCAAGATTGTACGCTCCCAGCAAAAAAGCAATCCATTGAATATGTAGAGGGCGATTTTAATGGTGACGGCATCAGCGAAGTACTTATTACCAATAAAACCAACGAAAAATATTACTATGTTACAAAAACACGCCATAGTGCTGATCCTAAATATTTTGAAGAGGTCTATAACGAAGAATACGGCTATTGGTCACTACAACCTGTATATGAAATTGTTTCGAGCCAATGCGAAGTTAGAATGGTAGATGATGGCAATAAAGAGTTTTATTTGTTAAACTTAGATACAAATGCCTCCACTACCCTCGGAAGCAGTGGTTATTTGAAACTGGCAAATGATGCTGTTTTAATAGGAGATAAAAGAATCGTAGCAGATTTTAACGGTGACGGAAAATCAGATGTATTTGTAATCAATAATAATGGGACATATAAAATAATATGTTTTAAACAGCTTACGGTATCACCTTGGGTTGAGTTGGAAGTAATAGGTTCTGGAACATTAGATCAATATTCTTCTACTAAACAAATACTACTAGGTGATTACAACGGGGATGGAAAAACAGATATTATGTTGCCTACCAGTGAAGGCGGTGAAGGACAGACTCAATGGAACATTTATTATGCTAATCCAAAACCAGCGGGAGGAGATTTTTTTACAAAAGAGATCCAAAACATTGCAGAATACTGGCCAGATACGGGCAGTCACTATAAAACTCAAAGACATTGGAGAAGTTATTATGCAATGGATATCAATGGCGATGGAAAATCAGACTTGGTTATGGTTAGAAGGGAATACTATAAGGAAAAATGGACCATCAACGATCATAATACGATGTGGGAGGTGACGGCATATACCAATAATATTGGGAAGAACACGGGATCAGGATTTTCATTAACTTATGATTCCGGTGCTTTTAACTCTAACTCTCCTGAAGTTCCAATTCCTATAACATCAAATTACAGATACCAAGGAGCAAATACAGATTTAGTAATTGTCCGTGGACATTATAATTGGATTGAATATTATCAATTCAATAAAGATCTTGATACTGATAACAGATTAAAATCAGTAACAGAATCGAGTGGCAATATCAAACAAACCATTGATTATTTACCGATGGAAGCTTCTGATTATAAATTAGGATTAGTAACCGATTTTTATTCTTCTGCTAATGCTGTTACCTATCCTAATATTGAGATTATTAGAAACTCTAATAGCTATTTGGTATCAAAACTAACAGCTACCATTAATAATGTTTCCAAATATCAAGATTTCAGATACCGAGGTTTAGTGTCGAATTACAATTATGGAATGGTTGGTTTTACCAGAACAACCAGGAGCAGCTGGTATTTACTGGATTCAGATCCTAAAATCTGGACGACACAGAATAATGATGTAACGCTAAGAGGGGCCAATACCATTACCTGGGCCAGCACACTGGGATCAACGGTTTTTGCTGCGACCCCAACAAACTTGATTAGTACCAAAACAAATGTTTTTGCTACATACACCAATCCTACCTCAAAAGTATATAATGTGCTGCTAAGTTCGCAAACTTCATTAGATGCCCTCTCGGGTATAAAATCCGAAAGCACCTATACGTATGACGGTCTTGTTAATGCAGCTAGCTATTATGGCCTGGAAACTAAAAGAGTCACTAAACAATACAGTGGGGTAACTTTGCAGGGCACCACTACTGTTGATACTAAATATGATAGTAATACAACTGGAACTGATTATTATATCGGCAGACCCAAACAGGTAAATACTTCGGCCAATAATGTAACTTCAAACGATACTCGGACCTCCGAAGAAATTTATACCTATACAGATTCAAATTTAACCAAAACCGAAAAAAAAGGACATAATACCTACGCCATTGTAGAGGACATGACCTATGATGCAGTAGGTAATTTATTGACTAAAACAGTTTCAGCTCCTGATGCTCCAGTTGCTGAAGCAGTAACATCGAGAACCATTAAAGATGAATACGACACAACGAAACGATTTGTAGTTAAAAAAACGGATCATCAGAATTTTGTAACCAATTTTACTTACAATACACTGGGACAGGTAAAATATTCCAAAGACTATATGGGTGTGGTTAGTGATTTTACGTATGACAACTGGGGAAAATTACTTACTACTACGGTTTCGAATGCTTCAGTTACACCTATTGTAACAGCAATTGTATATGCAAAATTAGCTGACGGTGGCTATACAACTACCACTACAAATAATCAGGATGCCAAAACTATAGTTCAATACGATGTTTTGGGGAGAGTAGTAATTAGCACAACCAAAGGTTTTGCAACCAATTCACTTATATCAAAGCAAGTTGTATATGACGGATTAGGCAGAAAACAAAAAGAGAGCGAACCATATTTTTCGTCTCCCGGTTTTTGGACGGCTTATGAGTATGATTATCTAATGCGTCCGACAAAAATAACGGCTCCAACAGGTAAAATACAAACATTAACTTATTCCGGATTAACTACCACCAGCATTGATGATGGAAAAACTACTACAGCAACTGTAGATGCGTTAGGTAATAAAACTCAAACTACAGATCCTGGAGGGGCTATAACTTTCATGTATTATGCCAATGGGCAATTGAAAGAGTCTAACTATCTGGGCAACAAAATTGAAATGAAAATTGATGGCTGGGGAAATAAAATTGAACTAACGGATCCAAGTGCGGGTACTTATACTTATAGTTATGACGCTTTTGGCCAGTTAAAAAACGAAACTACTCCAAATGGCACAACTGCATTTATTTATGATGACGCTGGAAGAACTACTGATAAAACAATAAACGGAACGGGCACCGACAGCAAAACGACGTATACCTATAATGCTTTCAATCAACCAACAAGCAGTACATATACTGATAATTTAGAATCAAAGACAACTACCAATACTTATGAATATGACAATTTAAAAAGAGCTTTTAAAACAACAGAAACCACACCTTATGCTACTTTTATCAAGTCGGTCGCGTTTGATAATCTGGGTAGAATTGATAAGGAGACATCCACTGCAACGGCATATGGGAAAACGAGTGCCAAAACAGTGAAAAATGTCTATCAAAACGGTTTTCTATGGAAGATATTGGATAACACTAACCAACAGGTGTTGTGGCAAACCAGTACAGTAAATGAAAGAGGACAGCTCTTAACTGCTTTATTAGGTAATGGAATTACAATAACAAATGACTATGATATTTATGGTTATTTAAATTATACAAAGCATGATTTAGGCTCAGTTAATGTAATGAACCATGGAACTAGTTTTACTACTAAGCGGGGTAATTTATCACTCAGGACTAACAGTTTATTTGGTCAAAATGAGACGTTTGATTATGATGCCCAAGATAGATTAACGAAAATTACTGCAAATCTATCTTTAGTTAATAACACTTTTAGTACTGCCGATCCCGAAGGATATCAAACTGAAGGAGGTGCTACTATGAATAGTTCCGGAGGACAGCTAGTAATTCAGGGTACTGCAAGCGGTGCTACAGTAAAAAAGATATTATCAACTGAAGCTGTTATAAGTGATGTCATTAGTGTAATTTTTAGTTTTCAAAAAGTGCAGGGTACTGATGCTTATAATATATACATTCAGGAAGAAAATCCTTCCGATGGAAATGTAGTTAAATATTTGAAAAAGGCTGCTGTAAATGGGATAATTACTTTTACGCATACTGTTACCCAATACTCTACTATTTCGTTACGAATAGAAAAAGTGAATACTACAGCAATAAATGTTTGTCTTATTGATAACGTTGTAGCTACGAAGACTCAAATTTTAACGCAAGATTATGATGATAAAGGCAGGATTGCGAAAAACAACCTGGGAACCTATGAATATGACGGAACCAAAACCTATAGAAACAAATCGATAAGTGCTACTCTTGATGCAATTTCATATTATACCGTAAGACACGATCAAAACATAAGTTACAACACGTTTAAGAGTCCTGTATTGATTGAAGATGTAGGTATTGACAAAATCAGTTTTACCTACAATGATGGCAATGACCGCAGCAGTATGTTTTATGGAGGACTGCAGGATGACAAACTACTAAGAACCTACCGCAAGCATTACTCTGCTGATGGCACTATGGAGGTTAAGCAAAATACTGTTACAGGAGTAACAGAGTTTGTTACTTACATAGGCGGGGATGGCTATAGTGCGCCTGTAGTATTAAAAAGTGACGGCACAACCCAAAATTATTTATATTTACACAGAGATTATCAGGGTACTATAGTAGCCATAACCAATCAGGCAGGGACAGTTGTAGAGAAACGCTTGTTTGATGCATGGGGAAATATTGTAAAAGTACAGGATGGCTCAGGAAATATACTGGCTGGATTAACGGTTTTAGACCGCGGTTACACAGGTCATGAACACCTGCAGAGTGTAGGACTGATACACATGAATGGGCGTTTATACGACCCTAAATTGCATCGATTCCTGCAGCCTGATAATTATGTACAGCAGCCTGAAAACACCCAGAATTATAATAAGTATGGCTATTGTCTAAATAATCCATTAAAGTACACGGATCCTAGTGGGGAAATCATTCCCTTTTTGGCAGCAGTTGCTATTGGTGCAGCGGTATCAGCGCTTACTTATACACTGACAGCATTGTTAGCCGATGTCCCTTTTAGTATTGGCGGTTTGGCAAAAGCTACTTTCATAGGCGCTGCGAGTGCAGCGGTTACGTTTGGGATTGGCAGTGCTTGTAGTACTATAACTAACTTCTATGTTAGGGCTGCCGTTAGTGCTGTTGTACACGGTACTTTTCAGGGAGGTATGACCGCAATATCAGGTGGTAAGTTTTGGAGTGGTTTTGCAGCTGGAGCATTGAGCAGTATAGCGAGCAGTGCTTGGCAAGGTGGAGGTTCTACAAGTAATTATCACGGGGCAGGCAGCTTTGCAAATTCTGGTGGCGGTATGATTGCTTTTGGCACAGTTGCAGGTGGTGTTGGAGCAAAGCTTACAGGAGGGAATTTTTGGCAAGGTGCTGTTACTGGATTATTCGTAAGTGGGCTCAATCATTTTGCTCATAAGGCTATAGTGCGAGGTATGATTTATGATAGACTTAAAACAGCAGGAATTGAAGATCCCTATGCAGAAGCAAGCTATGCAGGATTGAGTTTAGAAGAATTTGGTTTGAAAGTATTTCCTGATTTAATGAAACTAGCCAACAATCCTGAATTTGAAAAGAAAGAAACAATTGATAGTAAAGGCTCTTTAGGCCTTACTCCGGTTGCGAGTAACGATTTGACAGGTGAACAGACATTTAGAGGCCCTGTTCAGATTGCAAGAGCCTCATTTAGAAGCTATATGCAATTAGCAAGTACTATTGGACATGAATTAAATCATGTTATAGATTGTGTAAATGGTAATATGACAGCTTGGTTCAGACATGGAGGAGAAGAATATCGTTCTGCAATGACGGAGTCGAATGCCTACAATTGGGTCAGTATTAATAGAGGTTATTATGATGCGCCAACTTATGCTGATAAATTACATACTGTGAGACTTTATAATAAATTGTTTAATTGTTTTAAATAATGAAAGTATTATATTTTATAATCGTACTATTTCTTTTTGGGATAAAAAGTAATAAAAATCATTCTAATTTTGAATTACAAATACTAGATAAATATCTAATAAACGGAAAGTGTGTAAATGTCATACTCAAAAACAATAGCCAATCAAACTATTGTTTTGTAATGGATACTGTCTACTATGAGAGAGACCGTCCAGGATTTGAGATTACAATTCGGAACACAAAAGTAATTCTTTTAGATTCGAAAAACTTTGAAGTTCCTCTTTTAAGAGATGTCTATTTGCACGATATAGATAGCAATAGCATATTGAAAAATGAAATTTATCTAAAAAAACAAACTTGGGTTAACCCTTTTAGAATTTTAACAGTTAAAGCGGGAAAATCAATTAAATTAAGAGTTCCATTTGATTTAATAATTAAGTATAAGTTTTTAAGTGAAACAGCTGTTTTTCAAATAGATAAAAATAAAAGATATCTAGGAAGAGTAGAATATATGATTCAAAAAAACTATATAGAAAAATATATCTCTAAACAAAAAATAGATTCATTAAACAAAAAAGGTTACAAGTTTTTTGTAGGAAGTTTAAAATCTAATAGAGTACCATTAGTTATTGAGAAATGATTGATATAATAGTGTATATGTTTACTGTGATAAGTCTTTTGGTTAGTGGACTCAACCACTCAATGCATCAGATTGACGGAAATGGTTCAGGAAACCCAATAAAGTAACCTTGGGACACCAATGAAGACGGTATTTTATAAAAAAGTGAAGCTGATAATTGGTGGTTGAATGGTAATGGAGTAGAGATTAATGTTGATAATAGATTAATTGACTGGTCTGGATGTTAAGGCTACGAATAAATTTTCAATTGAAACCCACGAAGCATTTATAAAATTAAAATACGAAACTTCTGCAACATAGGGAGGGACTTCATTTAAAAAAAACTGGTTTATTTTCAATAGAAGTACAAGATCAGCCCTATCATTATGATTATAGAGCAAACAATAAATAGTATTAAAAATGTGGTAAGAAATTTGATGACACGAATAGAAGAACCTGTAGGACAAAACCCTAGCACGGGAGCTTTATATACAGGGAAAGATTTTATGATACATTATCTAAATCCCTCAATAAGTGTTTTTAATTTACGCTAAAATTAAAAAAAAGTATATGAAAATTATAAGAAAAAATCTATTATTCATCTTTATAATTTGTTTTGTTAGTTGCAAAGATGAAACAGATTTGGGAAATAATTTTTATTATTTACCTGACTATGAGTCGAAAGATGTTGGTTGTCCTTATGGTTCAATTGTTTATAAGTCAAAAGAAAAATATGCCTTTGAGAAGACATTTGTTTATACTGATATAGTAGGTATCAACAATAATGATAGTTATATAATTGTAAAACAAATTCCAAATAAAAAATTATTACTTCAAAATATAAAAGACGATTTAAACGATCTAAAATTGTGGAGCAATTACTATCTTGAAAGTAAAAAGGGCAGTTTAGTTGATTTGATTTATAAAAAAACATCCATCTATGATATTCATAAATTAATTAAAAATAAGGATACAGAAATAGTTGTAGATAGTATTTTTAAAAATGATTCTTTCTGTAAAAGTATGTTCAGAAATAAAATCAATTATTATATTATCCAAAAAGATAAAGACATAGTTTTTGGACCATTAACATTTAATGAATTTGAAGTAATGAAAAAGAATAAAAATATAGATTTAGATTTTAAATAATAACAAGAAACCAATGGCGCAGATATGTTCTCACAACAATAGCGCAGAATTGCATTCTGTGCCCGCAACGATGAGACACAAAGCTAAGCTAAGTCACATAAAAAAACTGTAAATAATTTTTATTTATAGCTTTTTTATGTGTTCTAAAATAAAAAAGTGTCAACAAAATACAAAGCAACCACAACCAAAGAAGCCTATTTTGTAACAATAACTACTGTAGGATGGATTAATGTTTTTACAAGATTGAACCATCAAGTTATTGGGCTTCTAATGGAAAAGTTCAGTATCGTTCTAAAGGTATAACTTATTATGGACATTATAATATATAGCAAGGCGGATCCCTTATAAATAGTATTAAAAATAAATAAAAATGAAACATATATTATTACTTGTTATTTGTATGCTAGTTTCATGTAAAAAAGAAAATGGCACTTATAATAAAAAAGAAAATAGCAATATTTATAAAATGAGTAGTCTTGAAAAAGATTTTCATAAATCAAATTATTTTAATGAAGAAAGAATAAAAAGGGATAAGTTTCTAGTTACTTCTAAAGGAGACAACCTAGCATATAGTGAACTAGAGTTATATTATTCTTATAATAATCTAAGAAAAGATGAAATACTACCATATTCATTAATGATGGTCGAAAAATTTAAAAAATATAAATATTGCACTAATTTGTTTGAAGATTTTTTGGAATTTTATTCTGGAAAATCAAATAATTATGATGGAACAGAAAAAAGTTTAATTGATTATTTAGGAGGAATAAATAAATTAGATGAGAGTCAAAAACGATATTTAATTTATTTTTTAAATATTGGAGCCAAAAATAATGATTTTGGAAGTGTTAGATATTTAGAAATTATTTACAGAAATGGTCTAGGTGTTTCTGTTAATACGAAAAGTGCAGATAGTCTTAAGTCCTGTATTAAAGAAAAATTTCCAGCTAAACGAGGAGAACGTTAAAAAAGGAATGTTTTAAAAGCCAATTGATTTGATCAACGATAGGCAGAATTGTATTCTGTGCCCGCAACGATGAGACACAAAGCTAAGGTAAGTCACATAAAAAAGTGTCAACAAAATACAAAGCAACCACAACCTAAGAAGCCTATTTTGTAACGATAACAACTGTAGGCTGGATTAATGTTTTTACAAGATTGAACCAAAAATATATTATTACTAATGCATTGAAACATTGTCAAGAAAAAAAGGATTAGAAATTTATGTCTATTGTTTAATGTCAAGTCATTTGAATTTGTTGTGCGAAGGAACTGATGGTTTATTCTTTCTGACATTATATGATATTTTAAGAAAGATACCCTTGTCTAATTCGCAATATGGCAATAATGCCGAAATGAGAGATGATTATGATACAAATATAGGAAGTGTCGATGGAATGAATTTAGCAGAAGTTGAAGACAAAGTTGGTACATCTGTTTTTCTTGGAAACGAAAATAATCTTGAACCTGGATATGAAATGGATTCAAGTGGAGGTATTACTAATTTGAAAAAAGAAACTATTCCTGGGTATACAAGAGAATTTAAAGATAAATGGTATGGTAAAATTAAATGCCAGACTACTATTTCACCAAATCTAAAGGGGGAAAGTATATATGTTAGAAATATGGTTTTTAAACACGAATTCATGCATGCCTGGCATTGGAAATCAGGGTTTAGTAATTTTGATAATTATTCAGAAAGAGCAACTTCACAATTTAGTAAGGATTAATCTATAGTATATAATTTTGATTATGTTCCTCAAGAAACTGGATTATTTCCTAAGAGTTATGGCTGGCGAAATTTCAATAAAATAGTACCAACATGGATAAAATAGTCAGATCAGTACTTGTATTAAGTTTATTTATAGTTTCTTGCTCAAAGAAGGTACATTATGATGAAAATATAAATAATGTAAAAGTTGTTATAGAGAAAGACATTACAATAGATTTTAAAAGTGAAAAAATATTAATTGATTACGATGGATTAATATATGAAGACACAATAATTTTTACTAAAAATGAAAAAAATAATATAATTGATTATTATAATAAATTTAATCTAAATGATAAGTGCGGTGACTTTTGGTATTTTGATGAAAATTCAACGACAGCATCATTGCATGATGAGATAATTATTTTTGAAAACAATAAAATAAAATCAAGATCAATAATTAATTCATATTATGAAATTAAAAATTGTTTTTTTGAAAATCAAGAAATTAAAACGGTAAAGTTTCGAAATTTAATAAAGCAAATTATCATTAATAAGAATAGCTATAAAAAAGCAGAAGACTCGTTAAGAGTTTTTATAAAAAGAAAGCCTCGCATGTTAATGTAATATAGTGATTTTTGCAGGAATAATACATATTTTAATGATAGTATTGTCCCGCTCTACAAAGAGTTCCTAAAAAAATAGTCTTAAAATCTGGGGTGCTGTGCGAAGTCTTCCCTACATGGTATCCGTTGCAGTTGGCAAGCAACGTAGGTTTTTAAAAACGAATATATTATAAATTCCAAATAAATCTTTTAAAAATATAAGAACGGCATATAACAGTGGGTGCGAAGTCTCCCGACTTCGCACAGCAATCGTAATAGATAACGTTTTCTTTAAAAGAAGACTTAGGGGAGCGGGTGGTGTTGGAGCAAAACTTACTGATGGTAATTTTTGGCAAGGTGCTGTTACTGGATTAGTTGTTATTGGACTGAATCACGCCAATCATATGATTGAGGACCGCAATGCAATTCGAGAATCTTTATCAGATCCTGATGGCGTGCCAGAAGAAAGTTTAAGTTCTGTATCTAGTGTAAAAAAAGAAGTACACAGTTTGTTTAATAAAGATATGAGAGCGAATGAAAATAGATCTAAAGTACAAGTGGGAGGCGTTAACGGATCTAAAAATGGTGATTTTGATTATTCTATGAGTGAGAATGGTTATGGTGATAGCGAAACTACGATTAAATTTTATAAATCTGCTTTTAAGTCAAACTATATATTAGCAAGAAGTATTTTGCATGAATATTATCATGCAGGAAATTTTTATTCAGGAAGTGCTGGAACTACAATGTATAATTTACGAAATATTAACGATTTTAGAGGTAACAGATTGCAAAATGCTTATACCGATTATTTTGAAAAAGGGGCGTTTAACTTTGTTAGAGGTCTAGGTGCTTCAAATGACAGTAATTATTTTTATGATCCTAAATTGTACCACCGATGAGAAATATATTAATGTTTATTTTCAGCCTTTCTGCATTGAATTTTTACTCACAGAAAAAAGATTTAACAATAACAGCAACATCGAATTCCGAGGCAGAAGTTGTTATAAGAATAATTAATAATACATCTAAAAATAAATATTTATTTTTAGATGTAAAAAATCTAGGTGTTTTTTACCAAAGTAAAATGACATTTGCTAATATTAATTCTTCAAAAATGTATTTAGATTTTTTACAATTGAATGAAAATAAATCTTTCATACCTGTATCGACATTTAATAACTATAATTCTAGTACAAAAAACGGAGAGGACTTTAAATCTGAAATAATAAATAATACTATTCTGTTTTTACCAAATCAAGAAAGGCAATTTGTAATTAATCTTTATAAACAAGATGAGTCTGATTATTTGAAGAGGTATAAAGTTTTGCCCTCAAAATATTATAAAGTTTCATTGAAAATATGTGGAAATAAAATAAAAGAAAAAATAAAAAACACAAATATCAAAAAAAAAGAATTTAGAAATATCATTTCAAAGTACGATTTTAATGATTATCAGTCGAATGAATTTATGATAAAAATTAAAGCAATAAAGAGTCCACCACCTCCGCCTTTACAACCAAGCAAAAAATATAATAAATATACTTTCAAAGAACTTATGATAATGATGAAGTAATTTGCGAAAATATTGGAGTATTAACGGGCTTGATGTTTATTGGACTGAATCATGCAATGCACGATGGCGCATATATGTTCTCACAACGATAGCACAGAATTGCATTCTGTGCCCGCAACGATTCGACACAGAAGAAAGCATCCGACCAATCGGGTTCTATTATTTTCCGAAAAAGCATTGTGACATTTATTGCAACAATTATAGAAAATCCTGATTTATATAAAAATGAAAATTTAAGAATCAGCAGACCCAATTAAAAGTATACTAATAATTAAAAAAATATTTGGTAAAAATGAGAGTAACTATACAGAGCTCGGCAGGATTTGAATTTTCATAAGGCCTACTTTAAGTTCTCAAAAAAAGTTAAAATAGGGATTAAGTGTTCGACTGTAAACCCTGACAGCCCACTGTGAGGGATAACAGAAATGTTATCCCTCTTTTTTTTTGTATATAAGATAACCTCTTTCCTCCATTTTTGTTTGCTTATTTTATATTTGAATAAACTATTAAAAATTTATGAAAATAAAGGACAATGTATTCAGCATGTATTTGTTCTATATTGTTTTATTTTCTTTATTTGTTAATAGAAATTAAAAAACAAACAAAATGGAGCAGTTTCTTTATACCTGCTGCAGCAAATCCGCTATTGTTTTATATTTTACCAGGCGTTATCTACTATTTTACTCTAGTCTTCAGTTTTCATATTATTCCCGATTATTTCAGGGAAGGTATGCCAGGCATTATTTGGTCATTTATTTTTTCAATCCTAATGTTGTTTGTAATGAAAATATGTAATAAATATAAAATTCAGCTCCATTTATAAAGCTAATTATTGTTTTGTCTTCAAAATCTGTTGTTTTTAAATAACATCTCTGTTTTATTGTTTTTATCAGTTATGATTTGAATTCATAATGGATTAATAAATTTGAAAAACGTTAAAACATTTTTTGCTTTTAGAAATGAAAAAAAATGCCTTATTTTTACACTAAATAATTTAAAAACTCATAGAATGGATTGGATTACCGCTAAAGAATTTGAAGATATAACCTATAAGAAATATAATGGTGTTGCAAGAATAGCATTTAATAGACCTAATGTACGTAACGCATTCAGACCCAAAACAACATCTGAATTATATCAAGCATTTTATGATGCACAGGAAGACACATCAATAGGAGTAGTTTTGCTTTCAGCTGAAGGACCTTCTTCTAAGGATGGTGTTTATTCTTTTTGCAGCGGTGGTGATCAAAATGCCCGCGGACATCAAGGTTACGTAGGAGATGATGGTCAGCATCGTTTGAATATTCTTGAAGTACAGCGTCTGATTCGTTTTATGCCGAAAGTGGTTATTGCTGTAGTTCCAGGCTGGGCTGTTGGAGGTGGACATAGTTTACATGTGGTTTGTGATATGACTTTGGCAAGTAAAGAGCACGCTATTTTTAAACAAACTGATGCTGATGTAACCAGTTTTGACGGAGGTTACGGTTCTGCTTATCTAGCTAAAATGGTGGGGCAGAAAAAAGCACGTGAAATTTTCTTTTTAGGACGAAATTATTCGGCTCAGGAAGCTTTTGAAATGGGGATGGTCAATGCGGTTATCCCGCATGCTGAATTGGAAGAAACAGCTTATCGGTGGGCACAGGAAGTTTTGGGTAAATCACCAATGGCAATTAAAATGCTCAAATTTGCAATGAATCTAACGGATGATGGTATGGTAGGACAACAGGTTTTTGCTGGTGAAGCAACCAGACTTGCTTATATGACTGAAGAAGCTAAAGAAGGCAGAAATGCATTTCTAGAAAAACGCAAGCCGAATTTTGAAAAAAAATGGCTGCCTTAAAAAAGGTTTGAAAGTTTAAAATAGTTTAAAGTTTTGCGTTTGAAACTGAAACGTGTAAACGAAACAATAATTTAATAAATGGAAGATTTTATAAACGAAACTATTGATACTACTCAACTGCCTAAATTTGAAGAAGTGCAATTTTCTGTATTACACCCAGACTATTGGAAAGTGATTTTGGTGTCAGTTGCCTCATTCTTTCTGATTAGCGGGATAGTAGCAGGACTTATATTGTACTTTAATGAGGAATTCAATCCGTTTATTATGGAATTCGGTATAGTTTATGTGATTTTGTTATTGCTTGTGGTTTTCTTTTCTCGATTAGGTTTTAAGAAAAAAGGATTTGCATTTCGAAATCACGATGTGCTATTCAGACATGGAATAATAGCTACAAATACTCTTGTAATTCCTTATAACAGAGTGCAGCATGTGTCTTTACATGAAGGCTTGATTTCTCGTTTTTTTGGTTTGGCTAAAGTCGAAATTTTTACTGCAGGAGGCAGTTCAAGTGATATAATGATACCTGGAATTGCTAAAGAGCAGGCCGAGAATATAAAACAGCTGCTGATGGGGAAAATTCAAAAGCAATTATAATGAGTGCCGATTTTAATCAGCCACAACGGCAATCCATTGTGGGGATTTTGGTTATGTTTGTGTATTCACTTCAGGCATACGCCAAGGCTTTATGGCCGATTTTGGTCATTTGGATTTTTAAATTCAATGAAGTCAATAAAATCTATCTACTGGCAGGGACTTTGGCCGTTTTTTTAATCATCGGAATTGTTTCCTATTTTAAATACCTGAATTTTACATTTTATATCGATCAGGAAAATGAAGAATTTATCATAACCGAAGGCGTTTTTAACAAAACAAAAACGGCAATACAGCTTTATAAAATTCAGCAAGTAAATATTAACCAGTCTTTAATTCAAAGATTGGTTGGTGTTTATGAATTAGCAGTCGATACTGCGGGTTCCAACAAAAAGGAAGGGAATATTAAAGCTATTTCACATGCATTAGCATTAGATTTGAAGGCACGTTTATTAGAAAATGATAAAAAAAATGTGGTTAATACTGATGAGCATATAGATTCTGATGAATTTCCAGCAGAAAAAACAGCTGATGCAGAAATTCCCTTTATGAAAATCAGTTTTTTGAGCTTATTGAAAATTGGAATTACGTCAAATTATGTAAAAAGTTTTTTTGTACTGTTAGCATTTTTTATCTCTCTTTTCGATCATATCAAACAAATTACCGGAAGAGATGTTTTGCACGATGAAAACATTGAGGATTATGTTGGAGAAAGCCAGATTGCAACAGCATTTTTGATTTTATTTATCCTTTTCTTTCTGACAGTAATTATTATTAATTTGGTCAGAACCATATTTACTTATTTTGATTATAAAATAGCGAGACAAAAAGGTTCTTTACTGCTTTCTTATGGATTGCTGAACACTAAAAGTACCATTATAAAACCTGAAAAAGTTCAAATTACAAGTATTACGCAGAATTTTTTCCAAAAGAAAATGAATGTTTTGCATTTAAAAATAAAACAGGCAACTGGCGGAGAAAAAGAAGATCACAAACAGCATATTGAAATTCCTGGCTGTAATAATTTAGAAAAAGACGCAATTTTAAAATTGCTGTTTCAAAAAATACCTGAAAAAGGAGCAATGCTAAAACCAAATTTTAGAAAGCTTGGATTTGCAGTTTTTCTAACCATCGGATTGCCATTACTGGGATTTTATTTTATAAGAGACCTTATAATTGAACAGCTTCCAAATGTTGATTATTTTGCAACGCTGTATATTGTTTTTGTAGGGACTATTCAGTTTTTTATATTCAAAAATAACCGTCTTTACATTAATGATGACTTTATAATTCTGCAAAGCGGGGCTTGGGATGTGACAAATAAAATTATTATTCCTAGTAAAATTCAAGCAATTACAACTTCGCAGTTATTTTGGCACAAAAATATCAACATTGGTTCCTTAACTTTACATACCGCAGGAGGAAATATTAGTTTTCAATTAGGTAATTTTACAGCAATAAAACAATACGTCAACCTTTGGCTGTACGAAATGGAAACTTCCGACAGCAATTGGATGTAAAAAAAATAGTTTCAAGTTTTAGGTTTTTAAGTTAGAAACCTAAACATGAAACTTTAAACTTTAAACAAAAAATATGAAACACTGGATTGAAGCAGCAAGATTAAGAACATTACCATTATCCGTTTCCGGAATTATAGTGGGAAGTATGTATGCACAGGCAAACCCAACCAATGAGATTTTGACTCCAAGTGAAGTTTTCAACTGGAAAATATTTGCGTTTGCATTATTAACAACTTTGGGTCTGCAGGTGCTTTCCAATTTTGCCAATGACTACGGCGATGGTGTAAAAGGAACCGACAATGAAGACAGAGTAGGACCAAAACGTGCTATTCAAAGCGGTGTAATCACTCCGCAGGCAATGAAAAAAGCTTTGGTAATCACTTCAGTACTTACATTATTTTCGGCAATATTCTTGATTTACCTTGCCTTTGGAGAAAGTAATCTTGTGTATTCTTTATTTTACTTGGTATTAGGAATTTTGGCTATAGCTTCCGCAATTCGTTATACTGTCGGAAGTTCTGCATACGGATACCGTGGTTATGGAGATATATTTGTCTTTGTCTTCTTTGGTTTAGTAAGTACTCTGGGCGTTAATTTCTTGTATTCAAAACAATTGGATGCCATTTTAATTCTGCCTGCAATTGCTGTCGGATTATTGAGTGTAGCAGTTTTGAATCTGAACAATATGCGTGATCAGGCATCGGATGCTAAATCCGGAAAAAATACTGTCGTGGTTAAAATAGGTGGCGAAAAGGCTAAAAAATACCATTATTTTTTAATAATTACCGCCATGGTTTCAGTTATTGCTTTTGCGGTTCTGAGTAACTTTCGTTTCGATCAATACTTGTTTTTATTGGCATATATTCCGCTGACAAAGCATTTAATCACAGTTTCTAAAAATCAAGATCCAAAACTGCTTGATCCAGAATTGAAAAAAGTAGCTTTGAGTACCTTTCTGCTTTCTATATTGTTATCTCTATCAATGATTTCGCTGATTTCAGACATCATTGTGAATGTTTTCTTAGGAGGAAGATAAATAGCAATGTCAAAAATCAATTGTAATTTAAAAAAAAAGCACTCTTTAGTCTAACAATAATAAGCTAAAAAAGATGAAAATAACATTCTACGGTCACGCCTCTTTGGGAATTGAAGTAAGCGGTAAAAACATTATTGTGGATCCTTATATTTCGGCAAATCCAAAAGCTTCACATATTGATATTGATACACTGGAGGCCGATTTTATTCTCTTGACTCATGCTCACGGCGATCATATACTCGACGTAGAAGCAATTGCCAAAAGAACCAATGCTGTAATTGTTTCCAATGCTGAAATCGCAGGATATTACGGTAAAAAAGGTTTTCAATCACACCCAATGAACCACGGCGGAAGCTGGAATTTCGATTTCGGAAAAGTAAAATATGTCAACGCAATTCATTCCAGTTCATTTCCCGATGGAAGCAATGGCGGGAATCCTGGCGGTTTTGTAATCGAAGGAGAGCATAAAAATATCTATATTGCCGGCGATACTGCTTTAACGATGGATATGAAACTTATCCCAATGCGTACTAAACTCGATTTGGCAATTTTCCCTATCGGCGACAATTTTACGATGGATATTGATGACGCCATAATCGCCTCCGATTTTGTGGACTGCGATAAAATCCTCGGTATTCATTACGATACCTTTGGTTATATTGAAATCAATCATGAAGAAGCTATTAAGAAATTTTTCGACAAAGGAAAAGACTTAATGTTGCTTGAAATAGGCGATTTCATTGAATTATAATTTGGAGCTATTTCCAGCTGTCCACTATATCTGTTGTCCCGAACCCCGGGACAACAGGATGCCGTTTCCATCTGGGCTAGGGCATTCCAGATTTCAAGAACATTTTTAAATTGTAATCCGAAATTGTTCAATTTTAAATCTTTCAATCATTTTTATAATGACCAAAAAACTTCTTTTATTCATAACATTTCTTTCTGCAGTAAATACATTTGCACAACAAGACGGTTATTGGGATAAAGACCGATCAACCACAAAAGAAATCAATGTCTCAGCCAGAGATAGAATCGTTATCAAAACTGAGGATTTACCTTTAGGAACCACTGAAATTGTTTATAGAATAACACTTCTAGACGAAAATCAGCAACTGGCTAGCAGTTTGGTTTCTGTTCTAAAATCAATTCCAGATCCAACAGGAATCAGTCAAGGTTCAGCTGGAGCTGTTTTTATTCTTTCAAAAATATCAGGGGACGACAAATGTACTTACGCAATTTTTCCTACCGATAAATTAGCTGTAGAATACAAAGATTCTGGAAAAACACTAGAGTCTTGTTTAATTCAGGATACACCTGTAAGTAAAGATGCCAAAAGGCTTTCGATAGATAAATCAAGCTGTTTAAGCGATAATTCATCTGCTTTATGGTTTGGTTTCGAAAGCAAAAACTGGATTATGAAACAAAAGATAATTTTGGAAGTTGTGCCTTGGGTTGATAAAAAATTAAGCCGAGGATGGAGTGTCGATAATCGAAAAATGATTATTGATCAATGCAAAACTTCCAATATGGCTCAAAAAATGACCAATTCGGATAATTTTTGTGTATGTGTTTTGGATAAAATACAATCTAAGTACAGATATCAGGAGTTTCAAAAATTATTGCCAGTAGAGCGTTCCAAAGTTTTTAAAGATGCAGGTGATTCCTGTTTTAGCGAAACAAGCACTTCTAGCGCTGTTTATTCTGATTTACGTAAAGAAGCCTCGCTTTTGATAAAAAAAGGCAAATACGGCGATGCAATTGCAAAATTGGGTATAATTATCAACGATGGTAAAGGAACGGTTTTAGATTATAGCACTATCGGAAATAGTTACTTAATGACAAAACAATATGGGAAAGCATTAAAATACCTGCTGGATGGCGAAAAACTGGACAATATTGAATTATTGGTTCAATTGAATCTCGCTCACGCATACCTTCTGAACGATAATTACAAAGAAGCTAAAAAAATCTACAAAAAATATCAAAATCAAAACGTAACTGACAGCCTGAGCTGGGTTCAAAAAACCGAACAGGACATCGAAGCTTTCAAAAAAGCCGGAATTAAGAATGAGGATTTTGAGAAGGTTTTGAAGTTGATTAAAGAGTAGGTGACGATTTCCTAACAGGTTTCTTTCAATTTGTTAGGTGTAAAGTTTTAGATCCTTAAATTCCACAATCGAAGCCATTGCAAGGAACGAAGCAACCTCAATAACCTAAGTAACTAAAAGGTGCGCTGCATAACTAAACTAAATGTGATTGCTTTGTTCCCAGCAATGACAAGACGATTAAAAATTAAAAATATGAAAGCAAGCTGCCACAAATACATTCTAAACTTCAAACGCCCATCAGGAACTTCCCGTGGCGTAATGACCGAAAAAGAATCCTTTTTTATCGTTTTGGGACAAAATGGAAAAATCGGAATAGG
This sequence comes from Flavobacterium aquicola, assembly GCF_003385115.1. Taxonomy (GTDB): domain Bacteria; phylum Bacteroidota; class Bacteroidia; order Flavobacteriales; family Flavobacteriaceae; genus Flavobacterium; species Flavobacterium aquicola. The sequence goes on along the minus strand of NZ_QUNI01000008.1, from coordinate 164,810 downwards.
CGAGTGCGGTATTCTAAGAGGATTGAGTATTGATGACCGTCCCGATTATGAAGAAAAATTGCAATGGGCTTGTGATAATATTCAATTTGGGAAAGATTGGCTTTGGGATGCATTGTTAGAATTTCCATCCATACAGTTTGGAATTGAAATGGCATTTCTGTCTTTGGACAGTGAAAACCCTTTTTTACTTTTTCCTTCCGACTTTACAAATGGTACAAAATCAATCGAAATAAACGGCTTGGTTTGGATGGGTGAAGAAGCTTTTATGAAGCAGCAGATTGAGGAGAAATTAGCCGATGGTTTTCGTTGCATAAAACTCAAAATTGGAGCCATAGATTTTGATAAAGAACTACAGTTATTGCGCTATATTCGGGAACATTTCACTCCGGAACGAATCGAAATCAGAGTCGATGCAAACGGTGCTTTTAATTCAAATGAAGCTTTACTTAAATTAAATCAATTATCTGAATTTGAATTACATAGTATAGAACAACCGATTCGAAAAAACAACACTGACAGTATGTCAGAGCTATGTAAAACTACACCTTTTCCTATTGCTTTGGATGAAGAATTGATTGGTGTCTTTACATTAGCTGAAAAAGAAGATTTGCTATTAAAAATCAAGCCTCAATATATCATTTTGAAACCTAGTTTTGTGGGCGGATTTAGAGGAACTCAGGAATGGATTTCATTAGCTGAAAAACACAATATCGGATGGTGGATAACATCAGCTTTGGAAAGTAATATTGGATTGAATGCAATTGCGCAATGGACATATACGCTCAACAATCCGATGCCTCAGGGTTTAGGGACTGGAGCGTTGTACACTAATAATTTTGATTGTCCTCTCAAAGTTTCTCAAGGACAATTGTGGTACAGCAATGATTTAGATTGGAATTTGGATATAAACAATACTTTTGGTTCTTAAATTTGATTTGCATAAAACAAAAAAGGCTCGAAACTTAATTTTAGTTTCGAGCCTTTTGTATATCAAAAGATTGCAATTAATAAGGTAAAACTCTTTTGTTTTTTTGTTCTTCCAAAAGTTCAGCTACAGCTAGGTAAAAAGCACTGCTTCCGCAGATTACACCAATTCCTCCCGCGATTGGAGCTAAAGATTCGATACCAGTAATTTTTTCTATTGCTAAAACAAAAAACAAAATGGTTAAGGATAAAAACACAAACTGCTGCACTTTACTGCCTCCCCAAGTTCCCCACCACATAAAAGCAGTAAAGATTCCCCAAAGCGCTAAATAGCATCCGAAAAATGGCGCTGGTGTTGTTCCTGCCATTTCAAATCCAGTATTTGGAAAAAGCCAAATGCCAACTAAAGTAAGCCAAAAGAAACCATAAGAAGTGAAAGCGGTACCGGCAAAGGTTTTGCCGTTTTTGTATGATAGTATTCCTGCGATTATTTGGGCTAGACCGCCATAAAAAATTCCCATTGAAATAATTACGGCGCTTACTGGGAAGAATCCCAAATTGTGAATGTTTAATAAAATTGTGGTCATTCCGAAACCCAAAAGCCCTAAAGGCGCAGGATTAGCTAATTTGTTTTCCATTTTTTAGTTTTTTATTGTTAATAAAGTTAAATATAACGTTATAGTTCGTTACCAATTGATATAAAAATGACATTTTATGATAGGAAATGTTCATAGAATAATTCTTAAGCGTCTAAATCCAAACCAAAAGTAGTCCGCAATAATTCGATATTTGGGTTTATTTCCAAAAGACGATTGTAGCGGTCCTGATCAGTGAAACTTCTTTTTATCTCTATGCTTTCATTTACATTTACTTCAATAATTATATCGTGATTGTGTAAATGTCCCCGCAAATGTCCTAAAAGACCAATCATTTCTTTTTCAAAATCCAGCTTAGATCCTTCATTGGGTAATTCAAAGGTAATTTTTGTGCCGTTTAATTTTGGGTCGTTAATAAGTAATAACGATTCCATAATTTTATAGCCTTTACTCCCAAGGCGTTCGGCATATTTTGTCCATTGTAGGAGCATTTCTGTTTCAGTAAATGACTCGGTAGGAAGTATAGTGTTGTCTTCCTTTACAAATCCCTTTAAGTTTTCTTCTAAAGTTTTTTTGGCTCGGATACTGGAAAGCGACAAAGCTGAAAATTTCGCTTCGTTATTTGAAGGAGCTGTAACCGCAGGATTTGAAGTCTGAGGTTTTTCTTCTATTGAAATAACAGGTTTAGCAATTTCAGTGTTTGAAACTGTTTTTGCACTTTCTGGAGCAGCTGGAATCTGGTTTTTATCTTTTGAAATTTCTGCTATCGAATAATCTGCAGTTTTTCTAAAATAAGTAGACGGAATTATAAATTGCTCAACTTTTTTTTTTCTCCATCATAAGTGATAGAGGCAAGCTGCATCAAACAAAGTTCGACAAGCAATCGCTGGTTTTGACTGGCTTTGTATTTTAAATCGCAGTCATTTGCAATATCTATTCCTTTTAACAAAAACTCCTGACTGCATTTTTGAGCCTGAATTCCGTACATTTTTTGTGCCTGCTCGCCAACTTCCAGTAAAACAAGAGTAGAAGGAGTTTTGCTTACCAATAAATCTCTAAAATGGGTGGCTAATCCTGAAACAAAATGATGTGCATCAAAGCCTTTGGCAAGAATATCATTAAAAGCTATTAATAAGTCTGGGATTTTATTTTCCAGAAGTAAATCAGTAATGGTGACGTAGGTTTCGTAATCTAAAACATTTAAATTCTCGGTTACGGCCTGACGTGTCAAATTGTTTCCGCAAAAGGAAACCACTCGGTCAAAAATTGACAAAGCATCACGCATCGCTCCGTCTGCCTTTTGGGCAATAATATGCAGTGCGTCATCCTCAAAAGCCACACCTTGACTCGAAGCTACATCAGCAAGATGTTCCTTGGCGTCTTTTACGGTAATTCTTTTGAAATCAAATATCTGGCAGCGCGATAATATCGTTGGGATAATCTTGTGTTTTTCGGTGGTTGCCAATATAAAAATGGCATGTTTCGGCGGTTCTTCCAGTGTTTTCAAGAAAGCATTAAAAGCCGCAGAAGACAGCATATGCACCTCGTCAATGATATATACTTTGTATTGTCCGGTTTGTGGCGGGATACGAACCTGATCGATCAAATTACGAATATCATCAACGGAATTGTTCGAAGCAGCATCGAGTTCGAACACATTGAAGGCGAAATCTTCGTTTGGATCATCATATCCTGGCTGATTTATTTTTCGAGCCAAAATACGCGCGCATGTCGTTTTTCCGACACCACGAGGTCCTGTGAATAAAAGGGCAGAAGCTAAGTGATTGCTTTCTATGGCATTGAGCAGCGTATTGGTAATCGCTTTTTGCCCCACTACATCTTTAAATGTCTGAGGACGGTATTTACGGGCCGATACTACAAATTGTTCCATGCTTTTCTTTATTCGAAAGCAAATATAGGATTTGAAAATTCAAAAAACAAGTTCCAAAATTTTAATTTTATGCAGTTTTAATTTCTGCCAAAATGAAATGATTTATTCTTTTATCTAATGAGATTTGTGTATTTTCACAATACTTTATCGTTATGATTTTATAAATCGTCTTAATATGGATGTATCCAAAGGAATAATAATTGTTGGAGGTGGATTAGCAGGACTTACAGCAGCGATTCATTTGTCTAAAATTGGATTAAAAGTCATTGTATTCGAAAAAAACGAGTATCCAAAGCATAAAGTCTGCGGAGAGTATATTTCAAATGAAATTACGCCTTATTTAGATTGGCTTTCTCTGGATATATCAGAATTAAATCCTACACAGATTTCAAAATTGGAATTTTCAACCGCTGACGGTAAAATGATTCATTGTGATCTGCCTCTTGGCGGATTTGGTGTCAGCCGTTATGCTTTAGATGCTTTTCTGTATCAAAAAGCAATTCAAAATGGCTGTGAAATTATTCAGGACACTGTAGAAGATATTGTTTTTGAAAATGATGTCTTTACCGTTTCTACTTCGAATAGCAGAAAGATTACTTCCGCGATTGTAATTGGTGCTTTTGGGAAAAGATCTGTTCTTGATCAAAAATTAAAGCGCGGGTTTGTCAGTAAAAAATCGGGTTGGCTGGCTGTAAAAGCTCATTATTCGGGTGAATTTCCAAATGATTTAGTCGGGCTGCATAATTTTGAAGGCGGGTACTGCGGTGTTTCAAAAGTAGAAAATAATGCTGTTAATATTTGTTATCTGGTTAGTTATGATTCATTTAAAAAATATAAAAATATAGAAGATTTTCAAAATCAGATAGTTGTAAAAAACCCGCATTTAAAAGTGATTTTTGAAACAACTAAAATGCTTTTCGAAGCTCCGTTAACAATTAGTCAGGTGTCATTTGATAAAAAAGAACTGATTGAGGGTCATATATTGATGATTGGAGATACCGCCGGCCTGATTCATCCTTTGTGCGGGAATGGTATGGCTATGGCGATTCATAGCGCCAAAATTCTTTCTGAATTGATCGAGAAACTGCATAAAAATGAAATAAAATCCAGAGAGGAATTGGAAAAGAAGTATCGGTGTGAATGGAATTCTAATTTTGAAAAAAGATTAAGGATGGGACGTTTTTTAGCATTTATACTACAAAAACAGAAGGTGAGTGTTTTTTTGATGAAAATAATGATTAAATTCCCAAAGTTATTGCCGATGATAATAAAACGGACTCACGGTCAGTTAATATGTATGAATGATTAGTAAGAGATAATTTTCAAATTATAATTCTGATTAATAAAAATCGATGTTTGTAAATACCAGATATAGAACTGAAGCTCCGGAAATAATGGACGATTTTAATTTGAAAGGTGATGTTTTAAAAGCATCGCTGGATAAAATTGCTCAGATAAATCAGCTTTTAGGAGGGAATACATTGACATTGAAAGGAGTTACTGAATTACTTAAAAAAACATCCAATTCAGATTTGATTACGATTGTGGATGTTGGCTGTGGAAATGGTGATATGCTACGGAAATTAGCGGATTTTGGAATTGAGAATAATTTGGATTTTAAACTAATTGGTATTGATGCTAATGAGTTTACTGTGAATTATGCGGTTGATTTGTCTAAAGATTATTTAAATATCACATATGAAAAACTAGATGTTTATGATGAATCTTTCAAAGAGATAAAATGCGATATATTACTGTGTACATTAACGTTGCATCATTTTAAAAATAATGAAATTATTAAATTGCTAATTTCTTTTTATTCAAATTCCAAACTCGGTTTTGTGATTAATGATCTTCATAGAAGTTCTATGGCATATCGATTATTTCAGCTGGTTTGTTTTGTGTTTAGGCTGGGTGAAATGCCTCGAAAAGATGGCTTGACTTCTATTTTGAGAGGTTTTAAAAAGGAAGAACTGATTGCTTTTTCTAAAAAATTAGGATTCAAAAAATATAGCATTCAATGGAAGTGGGCTTTTCGGTATCAATGGATAATTGAAAAATAAATGGATTAGATTTTATTGATTTCAAATATAACTATCAAATGAAATAATGAGTGTAAAAATAAAATGTGTTGCCAAGCAGTTACCGAAGTTTTCAAGAACTACTGAGGAAATTCTTCCATTTTTGGATATTTGGTTAGAAGGGCAGGAGGAGCGTTTTATTCGAAAAGTAAAGAAGATTTTTGAGGGAGCTGAAGTTGATAAAAGGTATTCGATAATGGATCCGATTTCGGTTTTTGAAAATACTTCTTTTGAAGAGAAAAACGATATTTATATCAGAGAAGTCATTGATTTAGGGGAGAAAGTTTTGGATAAAGCTTTGAAAAAAGCACAATGGCAGCCCGAAGAACTGGATTTTATTATAACTGTGAGCTGTACAGGGATCATGATTCCGTCATTAGATGCTTATTTGATTAATAGTTTGAAATTACGGCAGGATATTGTGCGTCTGCCAGTTACCGAAATGGGGTGTGCGGCAGGAATTTCAGGAATTATTTACGCAAAGAATTTTCTCAAAGCAAATCCTGGTAAAAAAGCAGTGGTTATTGCAGTTGAAAGTCCTACGGCAACATTTCAATTGAATGATTTTTCGATGGCAAATATTGTGAGTGCTGCTATTTTTGGAGATGGTGCGGCTTGTGTGTTGCTTTCTTCGGCTGAAGAGGATGAAGGAGTTGAAATTTTGGATGAGGAGATGTATCATTTTTATGATAAAATTGATATGATGGGATTTAAGCTGACTAATTCTGGACTGCAGATGGTTTTGGATATTGAAGTTCCAGAAACAATTGCTTCTCATTTTGATGCAATTGTACATCCTTTTTTGCAAAAAAATAATTTAAAAATTGAAGCAATCGACCATTTAATTTTTCATCCGGGAGGGAAAAAAATTATACAGATTGTTGAACAGCTGTTTTCTGGTCATGAAAAAAATATTGATGACACCAAAGAAGTTTTAAAGCTATATGGAAACATGTCAAGTGCAACTGTATTGTGTGTTTTAGAGCGATTTATGGATAAAAAACCTAAAAAAGGCTCGAAAGGATTGATGCTGAGTTTCGGGCCAGGATTTTCGGCTCAAAGAGTTTTACTGCAGTTTTAGAGAAAATTTGTTTTAATAATGGAAAAAACTGATATAATTTCAAGGTTGCCTTATGCTAAGCCGTTTCTGTTTGTGGATGAGATTATAAGAATTGATGAAAACGGAGTGGAGGGAGAATTTACTTTTGATGAAAACCTTGATTTTTACAATGGTCATTTTAAGGATAAGCCAGTTACGCCAGGAGTTATTCTAACTGAGGTTATGGCGCAGATAGGAGTTGTTTGCTTGGGTATATTTCTGTTAAATGAAAATACGAATAAAATATCGCTAATTAGTTTAACATCAGTTAATATTGATTTTATAAAACCAGTTTTTCCAAATGAAAAAGTAACAGTGATTTCAGAAAAAATCTATTTTAGATTTGGAAAATTAAAATGTAAAGTCACTATGCAAAATGCAAAAGGCGAAACAGTTTGTAGCGGTGTAATTGCCGGTATGGTTGGTTGAATCAGAATCGAAATGACTAAGCAGTCATTAAATGTCACTTTTTTGAAATTTTACAGATATTTTAGTTTAAATGAAAAAACGCGTTGTCATAACAGGTATGGGTGTTGCAGCTCCAAACGGAGTAGGGCTTGACGCGTTTCAGCATGCGGTAAAAAATGGAATTTCGGGAATAAAGCATTTTGAAGAATTGGAAAGATTAAAATTTTCCTGCCAGATTGCCGGAATGCCAGATATCTCTACAGAATTAGCATTAAAATATTTCACAGAGCTTGAGCTTAAAAATTTTAATTCTTCAGGCATTTTATATGGGGTTATTGCAGGAATTGATGCTTGGAATGATGCCGGTTTATCAATGGAAAGATTTGACGAACCTGATTGGGACAGCGGTACAATCTTTGGTTCTGGAACTTCTGGAATTAATAAATTCAGGGAAAGTATTTATAAAATTGATGAATTTAAAGTTAGAAATTTAGGAAGTAATTCGGTAATTCAAACAATGAATAGTGGTGTCAGTGCTTATTTAGGAGGGAAATTAGGATTGGGAAATCTTGTTACTTCTAATTCTTCTGCCTGTACTACAGGAACCGAAAGCATTATTTTGGGATATGAGCGAATACAATCTGGGCAGGCAAAACGCATTTTAGCTGGTAGTACAAGTGATTCCGGACCTTATATTTGGGGGGGATTTGATGCAATGAGAGTTTGTACTTATAAACACAATCAATCGCCTGAAACAGGTTCAAGGCCAATGTCTGCCAGTGCATCGGGATTTGTTCCTGCAAGCGGTGCGGGAGCTTTGGTTCTGGAAGATTTAGAAACAGCTTTGGCACGCGGTGCGAGGATATATGCAGAAGTTACTGGAGGAGCCTTGAATTCAGGAGGGCAAAGAGGTTTAGGAACATTGACTGCGCCAAATCCTGCTGCTGTTCAAAAATGTATTCAAAGTGCGATGTTAAGTACTGGAATTACTGGTCAGGAAGTTGATGCTGTTAACGGTCATCTTACAGCAACTGCAAAGGATGGTTTGGAAATTCTGAATTGGAGTACGGCTTTAAACCGAAAAGGAATTGATTTTCCTTATATAAATTCGCTGAAATCGACTGTAGGGCATTGTTTGTCAGCAGCTGGAAGTATTGAAAGCGTTGCCACTGTTTTGCAATTGTATCAAGGATTTGTTTTCCCAAATCGAAATTGTGAAGACTTAAATCCTGAAATTGAAACGGTTATAGATGCTTCGAAAGTTCCTTTAAAACTGATTGAAACCGATTTAAATGTTGTTTTAAAGGCAAGTTTTGGTTTCGGAGATGTTAATGGATGCGTTGTTTTTAAAAAATATATATCTTAGTAGTCTTGATATTAAATAGTTAATGTTGTAAAAAGGTAAATTTATGGATAGAGAAGAAGCATTAGAAAAGTTGAAAAATATAATAAGGCCTTATGTTCAAGATCAAGGAGCTTTTGAATCTCTTTCTGAAGAAACAGATTTTATCAATGATTTGAAAATAAATTCGGCTAATCTGGTGGATGTCATTTTAGATATTGAAGAGAAGTTTGATATCTTAATTGATAACGAATCGATGAAACAAATGGTGAATGTAAAAGAAGCTATCGGTATTATTGAAAAGGAGCTCTTAAAAGAATGATTGGGAATGATATAATAGATCTGGAATTATCCCGGAAGGAAAGTAATTGGAAAAGAAAAGGTTTCTTAGAAAAAGTATTTTCTTGGGAAGAGCAGAATATGATTTATAATGATTCCAATCCGGAAATAATGGTTTGGAATTTATGGAGCAGAAAAGAAGCTGCTTATAAAATTTATAACCGCCGTACGGGAATTAGAGGTTATTTTCCGTGGTTGTTGCAGTGTTTTTATGAAAATCAGAATTCGGGAAAGGTTGTTATAGAAGATTTTGTTTTTTATACCCAAACAGAAATTACTGAAAACAGCATTTATTCTATTGCTGTTTCTGATATTGCCGATTTTGACAGAATAAAATCTTTGGAAACATTGGAAAATATAAAAAAGGCTAATGGAATTCCGTATTTTTTAGATACAACTGCAGAGACAAAACGGCCAGTTTCTATTACGCATCATGGTCGTTTCCAAAAGATAATTTCGCTCTAAGGTTTGCCGATTACTTAATGCCTAATTTTTTCTTCAATTTCAAAAATAATAAAGCAATCGTATAAGCATCTTCCGAAGGTGAATTGCGATAGTTTTTAGGGAGTTTAAAAATTTCTGACAATTCATCCAATGAAAACTGTTTGTCATTGATGTCGACTAGTTTTCGATACATTACATCAATGTCTAAGGCTTCATTTTTTAATCTGCCACAATCTAGTCTTTCTAAGGCATTGTTAATCATTTCAACATCAAAATCAACGTGATGTCCTATCAAAACAGCATTTCCTATATATTCTATAAAGCTTTGAATAGCTTCTGGTTCGCCTAATTTTTTCATTTTACTTTCCAGAATAAATTCATTTGACAAGCCATTGTCATGAAAATATTTGTATTGCAGTAAAATAGACTCAAAATTATCACCGATATGGATTTTATTATTAATTATAGCAAAAGAACCTATAGATAAAATAACATCTTTCTCGGGATTTAATCCTGAAGTTTCAGTAGTAAACACCACGTACCGCTTAGGTTTTTGGTCAAACTTAGCAAGGTAAGTTTTCCAAAATTCGGGATGTTCTTTGTTTATATTTTTTAGCCAATCTAGCATTATTATGAGAATTGCGTTAGTTTGAAATTACTTTTAATTAACTCTTCCAGGTCTTTCATTGGGGCTAAGGCATTCTTTAGTTTTTCCTTGTCTAATTTGCTAAGTTCATTCATACTTATATACTGACCAGAATTTTCATTTTTCAGTCCTTCATTTACTCTAAATTTAGATAAAGTCAAAAATGCTTCGGCACAGTTTAAATAAATATCTGAATGTTTGGAATCGATAATAGCTAATTGTTTGAAACGTGAATACGTATTGTTAAGTCCTTTGATGTTAAAATGTAATGCAAATAATCTTGCTCCATCAATAAGAGGCATTAAAGCTCTTGTTTTTATATCAAATTTGCCTTTGTATGGTTCTTCTTCTTCTAGTGCAAATTTCTTGAAAAATGTAAGAGGCGAATTTTTTCTTAACGCATCATTGCCTAGGAAATCGAAAAATAAAGAGTTGTGTTCCTGATTTTTTGAAATAACATTTTCAATAGCTTCAAATATTTTTTTCTCACCAAAAACAAGTTCTAAGTCAAAGAAAATACTGCTTAAGTCGTTGCTGTTTTCTCCTGGAGTATTCATCCAGCTGTCATATTGTTTAGTCCAGTCTGTCAGTGATTTACACCAAAGTATATTGCTTGCCATATGACCATTCGGACACAATTCGTAGCCTACTTTTTCGAGTGTGGCCGTCGTCCTTTTTCCTAATTTCAAAAAGTAATCTCTTACGTCCCTGTATTTATCAGGAAGTACATCTTCGAATATTAAAATACTATCTTGGTCGGTAAGTAATAATTGCTCTTTTCTGCCTTGACTTCCAATGCTTAACCAAACAAATCTTGCTAGGGGAGAACCCAATTCCAAAATCGATAATTCTACTGCGCGTTTTAAAATAGCGGAGTTTATTTCGCTCGCAATGTTGTTTATATTGGAAAGCGGAATGTTCTTGTGAATTGAATTTTGAATTAATTCTGTTAGTCGTTCTCTAATATGTTTTAAATCCTTAGGGCTGGATGCACGTTTAATTTCTTTTATTAAAACTCCAGGATTATTGGCCTGAGCTATAATTAAATCATGTTCGGAAATCACACCTTTAATTACTGATTTATCTGTCCCATCCAAAGTAACGCATAGGTGAGTCACATTGTTTTTCAGCATTAGCAGCTGTGCCTCAGCTAGTGAAATGTTTTCTACAACGGTTACAACAGGAGAAGACATAATAGCTTTCATGGTAACTGTCAAAGGAAATTGCCCCGTAGCGATTTTGGAACACATGTCACTATGAGTAATAATTCCGATAGGCAGCTGATCCTGACATATAGTAACACTTGTTGTAGCATTTTCTGTCATTAAAACAGCAACATCCTTCGCTGTATCATTGATGGAAGCTGTCAGTGGTGAACGATTATAATTTAAAGATTGAAAATACTGCATTTCTGACTTCTGATCTAAATTAAAGACATTGTCATTAGCCAGTTTCCCTCTTAAGCTTTCTTTTTCTTTAGGATTCCAGGTGTTAGTTGCAAAACTTTCCAAAAGGAAATTTAATACGTCTGGATTATTAGCAACAAAAGGCCTGAATGTTGTAATTGGAATACCATATACGATACTGTCTTCTCTGGATTTCGCCGTCATCATATAATTGTTTTTGGCAAAAAAGGGTCTTAGCCCTAAAACATCACCGGTATGACACTTATTTAAAAGTGTTTCTTCAGCATCTGCAATGACTGATAAATTAATCGTACCAGAGGCAACTACATAAAAACAATCATGTAATTTGTCATTTATTTGAAATAAAGTTTCGTTTTTATCTAAATTTAAAACGCGGATATTTGTCGCAATAGCTGATAGCTCTTGGAAAGTCAAGTTGTCAAACGGTGGATATTCTTTTAAAAAATCAGCAATATTTTCGGCAATTGTATTCATAGTTTTGTTCTAAAAGTAAGGCTTGTAAAAATAATAAAAAATTGGCTTCAAAACGAAGATATAAAATTGTTAAGTGTTTAAATTACAGAATAGTTAAATTTTTCATAAAATAATATGTGATGGTATGGTATTGGCGGCAATTATTTAATTTTATTTCAAAATAATTAAAAAAACACTATGAAAGCCTTAAAAAATCAATTCGCTGTATTAATTGCATTATTTACTTTAGTATTTGCAAATGCGCAAGACAAACCTAAAAGTCCGGCTGAGACTGTAACGGGAAAAATTAAAGGAGCTACAATTACAATCAATTATGGAAGTCCGTCTGTAAGAGAGAGAAAAATTTGGGGAGAATTAGTACCATTTGATGCTGTTTGGCGTGCTGGAGCAAATGATGCAACAACATTTGAAACAGATAAAGAAATTACTATTGAAGGTTCAAAACTGCCGGCAGGAAAATATTCGTTTTTTGTAATCCCAAATGAAAAAGAAAGTACAATTATATTTAATAAAGAAGCTAAACAATGGGGAGCTTATAAATATGATGAAAAGAAAGATCAGCTTCGTGTAAAAGTAAAACCAAAAACTGCTGGTTCAAGCGTTGAAAAATTAGTTTATAAAATTAATTCAAATGATGTTGTTTTGAGCTGGGATACATGGAATATCAGTTTTAGCGTAAAATAATATTTCTAAAATATTTTGCTGAATAATTTAAAATCATCGTCAAATAGGCGATGATTTTTTTTTGTCTTTAGTTTTCAAGTAGGTGTATGTATTTGTTTAAAGTTTTTTTTGTCTCGTGAGTTGAAGAAAGTAATAGAATGATTAAAAGAAATAGATCTTTTAATTATTCTATTTTACATAATATAAATTATAATTCATTTACATATGCATGTTTTTTATGAGAAACTGGTGAAAATCTCATTGTTTTGAACGTTTTATATATGATATCGTTCTTCAATTTAAAGCAGCAATAATTTTCATTTAACGCTTCATGAAAATTATAATATTTCAATACCCTATCTTTGCGGCAGACAAAAAAGATTATGACAAAAGGAAAATACATTCAGCTGATACTGATTTTGGGTTCTATGACGGCTCTTGGGCCATTTTCGATTGATATGTATTTGCCTAGTTTTTCGGGGATTGCTAAGGATCTTCATACTTCGGTAACTTTGGTTTCAGAATCGCTTTCGAGTTATTTTATAGGAATTTCATTTGGACAATTATTATATGGTCCGTTATTGGATCGTTTTGGACGAAAAAAGCCTTTGTTTATTGGGCTGATGGTTTATATTCTGGCTTCTTTTGGATGTGCTGTGGTGGCTGATATTCATGTTTTTATCGGACTTAGATTTATTCAGGCTGTTGGCAGCTGTGCGGCTACAGTCGCTGCGGTTGCGATGGTTCGGGATTTGTTTCCTGTGAAGGAAATACCAAATGTTTTATCCAAATTAATGCTGGTTCTTGGGCTTTCGCCAATGCTGGCACCAACCATTGGAAGTTATGTTACCACTTACTACGGCTGGCATCCAATTTTTTATATCCTAATGTTTCTAGGGACTTTTATATTGATTGCATCACAAGTAGGTTTGCCGGACAGTCATAAACCTGATCCAACTATTTCGCTGAAACCCAAACCAATCATTGCTAATTTTGTATCAATCATCAAAGTGCCACAGTTTTATACATATGCCTTGACGGGATCTATTGCATTCTCTGGGTTGTTTACTTATGTTGCAGCTTCTCCAATTCTGTTCATGGATATTTTAAAAGTTGATGCTACAGTTTACGGCTGGATATTTGCTTTTATGTCTGTGAGTTTTATTGGTTCAAGCCAATTGAATTCCATATTACTGCGAAGATTTTCCAGTGAGCAGATGATTTTTGGTGCATTGACTGCCCAAATAGCAATCAGTACGGTCTTTTTGATTTTGGCAATAAATGATGATTTAGGATTGTACAGTACAATGACACTGTTGTTTCTGTTTTTGGCTTGTTTGGGTATTTCCAACCCTAACACAGCTGGATTGACCCTCGCTCCTTTTGCTAAAAATACTGGAAGCGCCTCGGCATTGATGGGTGCTACTCAGTTGGGTATTGGTGCTTTATCATCGTTTGCAGTTGGGATTTTTGTAAAAGATTCGATGGTTCCGATGGTGGCTATTATGACCTGTACCACGATTATTGCTTTTATTGTTTTGAATATTGGCAAAAGGAATATTAAGGAAACTATTGTGAATAATGGAGATGATGAAATTGTGATTGGTCATTAAAATTTATTCTATATTTTTAAGAGCAATCATTGTACATTAGCAATCAGTTTATATCAAATAATTTTAAGCCCCCACTTTATGAAACATTTTAAAAGCATCTTTTTATTTCTATGCATAACCCATTTATTCTGTGCTAATGCCCAAGATAACGCACCAATTAAAGAATTTTATTTTGGTACAAATGCTGATAAAAAAACTGGTACTGTCATAAATAAAGCTGTTGTGTATACCAAAGCTATTGGATACGGATTTGATTTGCAATCTGATAAAAATGTAGCTTTTGACGACAAATCAATATCGGCTAAGAGCCCGTTTTATTTTTCGATGAAGCTTTCAGAAGGGAATTATAGTGTGGAAGTCGTTTTGGGTGGCAATAATAGCGGTATTACAACTGTAAAGGCCGAGTCCAGAAGATTGATGCTGCGGGAGATTAAAACTGCTCCAAAAGAAACTAAAACAATGCGGTTTGTGGTCAATGTAAGAAATGCGAAATTTGATATAAACAATACCATAAATCTTAAATCTGCCGAACTTAAAGGGCTGAATTGGGATGAGAAACTGACCCTAGAGTTTTTGGGGACATCAATTGTTCAAAGCATTAAGGTCACTCCTATTTCAAAAATTATAACAATTTATATGGCTGGGGATTCTACTGTTATGGAACATGATATGGAGCCGTGGGCATCATGGCCGCAGTTTTTTCAAAATTATCTAACGACAGATGTTGTGATTGCTGATTATGCTTATTCAGGATTGACACTCAGATCTTTTGAGGCCACCTATCGATTGGAGAAAATTTTATACTTAATGGAGCCAGGCGATTATCTTTTTATTGAGTTTGGCCACAATGACGAAAAAGCAACAGGAGACGGAAAAAGTGCTTCGGGGGTGTATACCGCTTTATTAAAGGATTTAATTACCAAAACCAGAAATAAAGGAGGTTCTCCAATATTGATAACTCCAGTACAAAGACGTATTTTTAATTCTAATGGGACTTTGAAGCCTACTCACGGCGAGTTTCCGGATGCAATGCGAAAAGTGGCTCAAGAGATGCAGGTTCCTTTGATAGATGTTACTAAAATGACAACTTCTTTGTACCAAAGCTGGGGTAATGAACTTTCGAAAAAAGCCTTCGTTCATTATCCAGACGGCACCTTTCCCGGACAAATAGGTGCTTTGGCTGATAATACCCATTTTAATAGTTTTGGTGCCAATGAAGTAGCTCGATGTATAGTACAGAATATTAAAAACGCAGGTTTTGCTTTTGCTAAACATATAAAACCGACAGTTCCTCATTATATTTTTAAAAACCCAGGCAAACCAAGTGACTGGACTGTGCCAATGAGCGCCCGAATTGGAACTGACAAACCTGATGGGGAATAAAAAGTTTCATTGAAAGTTGTACGAACATAACTTTTTTGAGATTCTTTCGTGTACTAGAGTGACGATCGGGCTAGCGGGAAAACTGCTTCATTCCTACCAATCACATTTTTTAAATACCCCAACAATCCGCAAACTTGTCATTCCGGCGTAGGAGGAATCTTCACTTGCTATTCCGTAACATTCAAGGAGTTTTATTGTAGAGCAGCTTGCGGAGATTCCTCCTGCGTCGGAATGACAATATTGGGTATTGAATTTATAAATTGGAATGCAATAACCATAAATGAGAATGTTATATTTATAAGTTGGAATGCAATATCCGTAAATGCGAATGCTATATTTATAAATTGGAATGCAATATCCGTAAATGCGAATGCTATATTTATAAATTGGAATGCAATATCCGTAAATGCGAATGTTATATTTATAAATTGGAATGCAATATCCGTAAATGAGAATGCTATATTTATAAATTGGAATGCAATATCCGTAAATGCGAATGCCATATTTATAAATTGGAATGCAATAACCGTAAATCAGAATGTTATAATCAAAAACAGGACAAGTGTATTTGAATATACCGGCCCTGTTTTTTAGTTTTATTTTAAGCTTTTCACAAATTTTAGTCCGCTTACTTGAGCGAACTGTGGGGATGCTGCTCCGTAGATTGATTTTATGTATTTTTTTACATCGGCGGCGATGTCCAGTAATCCTGTTTCTTCTTTGTATAATATGGCGTTACGGGCGATTCTTGAATTGCTGATCGCTGCATATGCTGTTGCAACGGCATTGTTTTTGGCAGTCAGGTCGGTTTGTTTTGTGGTTAGGGATGCCACTTTTAAATCGGCTTCGTTTGGCAGATAAGTTGTTTCCGATTTTAGTACTGAAATTAATCCCGCCAAGTGCTGTATCTGCTGATCATAGGACAGCTGACTTGTAGAAATAGTTTTTGGTACTTCGGCATTTGGGTCGATTGGCGTTTCGGCTTTTTTAGATTTGGTTCCTTGCAGTTTTTTGTTAAATCCTTTTGCATCATCAACTTTTTGACTTGAGGCATCGGTGATCTGCAATGCGTTTACTAGTCTGGTTGCCAGTGTTTTTAAATTTTTGAATGCCACTGCCCTCTCGTTGACTTTATTGTTGAAAGCGGTATTTTTGGTTACCACATCTCCTAAACTTGCCTGAACTGCTGTAGCAAGTGCGGTAAGCTGTGGCAGTTTTAATGCATTTTTGCTCGGGTTGTATGTTGCCCCATATGCGGTTACGAAAGCAATTAGACTCTGAAAGTTTGCCACGTTCTTGGCGTGACCTGTCTCGCTCACTGAATTTCTTTTTTTAGTGTCTGGACTTAATTTTGATGTAGATTCCATGGTTTGAAGGTTTTAAATAGTTAATTAATCCTTCAAATATAAATTATAAAATTTAACCTACACTATTTTTATTACAAAAAAAGAAAGCTATTGTATTACAATAACTTTCTTTTTTGTGATAAATTGTAGATGTAACTTTTTTGAGATTCAAAATGGGTACGAGCGGGACGCTCGCACTAGCAGGGGGCCAAATCCGTTGTAGTGGCTGTTGGCAGTAGTTGTTTATTCTTTCAAAACATTATCTATTTTAAAGTATCTTTCAGCTACTCTTTTCGGATTCATAATTTCTTCATCACATTCAGTTGGTTTTTGTTGTCTAACTTGTATTCCATTAAAATAGTTGGCTTCTAATTGTTTTAAATTTTTGGCTGGACTACTTGCTCCAATACTTATTTTATTAATATCAATTTTAAGATTATCAACAACTCTTATATTTTTGGTTGAAGAATTTTCATTAAGATACGTAAGGTCATAACTATCAATGCAATTACCATCGAAACCACTTTGAATTTTTCTTGCGAAAAAATTCAATACACTAATATCTTTCTGATTAGGAACAACCCATCTATAATCACTAAGACATATACCGTACCAGATTCCTGCTTCATCTTGGTTAAAGTCCATTACAACTCCAATATAATATTGTTTGTCAATAAAAATTGAAACAACATCTCCAATTTTAAATTTTAATTTTTCAGTTTTTATTCCATCCCAATTTGGTTTCATTATGTCTGGATGAAAATTATCAGACTTCTTATTCTCACAGCTTGTTATGAGGAATGTTAGGAGTGAAATTAAAAGAAGTTTTCTCATTAGAATAAATGTGTTTTTGGAGTACAATTACTGCCAACGTTCTGGCACTACAGCGGGTTTGGAGTTAAATTAAGCCCATTATTCGGATTTGCCAAATCTTCCAAATACATAACCATCTTTCAATTAAGCCTATTGGCCAAATCCGTTGTCGTAGCTGTTAGTGGCTGGGCTATTGTTCGATGGAAGTACTGTTATTATTATGTGTTTGTTTTGTTTGGGGTCTTCGTCCGATTGCATTCCATTCTAGTATTTCAGAATGTTTGTCTATTAGCCAGTCTTCAAGAGCTTTTCGCATATAAGGTGGTTCAATTGTGATTATCGAAATTCCAATACATTTCTTTTGTTTAAGTACTTCCTTTATCTTGTCGAGTTGGGCACCAGTAGCTTCGTTTTTCTTTGTCAAATGTGCTCTAATTCGTTGTCTGGATATTTTATTTCCCGCGTGTCCAATGTATTTAGGAGAAAAATTGTTTGGAGATATCCCAGTCCAAATACAGTAAATAATTGACTGTCCAGAAATACCATTTAGTAGGTCTTGATTATTTGCGTCAAAGGTTGTGTGGTCAAAATCAAAATATTTGATTATAGAAATGTTACCTTTATCAAAAAGCATAGTTTCGGATTTTAAAAAGTCTGCTTCAATAATTACTTTGTCGAAGGTAATCTTGCCCATAAATTGGTCTAGTTCTAATTGTTTATTTTTTTCCAAGTCCAAGTGTCTCCTAAAATATCTTGTTTAGACTTAGAATGTCCAATCCATTTTCCTTCCATATTGCTAGAATCTATTACTCTTAACTCGAAAGTGCCAAAATATCCAAGTTTGTCGTTTTTGTCAAACCAACTACCGTAAATGAAGTTTTCTCTTGTCTGTGCATATATGCAATAGGTTTTCCCCTTAGAATGAAACTCTCCGTAACAGAAAACACCCAATTGTCTTATAGTGACATTACTATGCCTATCAATGTCTTTGGGAAAACTTGAAGTTGAATCAAAATTCCAGACTTGCTCCCATAATCCTGCAACAACATTTGGTGTTGCCCTGAAGAGCCATCTTACAGGAAGCCAATGAAACCAGCGAATTATGTATATTGCAATATTAAAGTCTAAAAGAGTTTTGAGAATTAGTCCGATTGCAAAACCAATTGCTCCGGTTAATATATTATTCCAGTCTATTGTCATTTTTGATTGTTAGTTTTATGTAGTAAGTTTTTGTTAGCACATCTGCGTCAGCCTTGCCACTAACGTTCTGGCACTACAGCGGGTTTGGGACTAAATTAAGCCCATTCTTCGGATTTGCCAAATCATCCAAGTACAAAACTATCTTTCCATTAAGCCAATTGCCCAAATTCGTTGTAGTAGCTGTTATATGACGGCTTTTTTTGATATAGTTCTATTTTTTGAACCATTCCAATTTTGCGTCAAAGTATAGGTTTCAATTTCATCTTTTGGATAGTCTGAGCCATTTTTATTAAAAATTTCAAGTTGGTAAATTATTCCGTCTTTTACATGAAGAATCGCGTCAGCCAAAATATTAAGTTCCTCATTCTTTATTTCAACTCCGTCAAAAGTCAGGTTCTTATCGACTTTAAAACACTCTTTTTTGAGTTCGTTTTCAAAATTTATAAATAATCCGATTCCTGTATGTTCAATTTCCGTTACAGTTAGAAAACCAATTTGATTGCGTAAAAGTTTAGCTTCTTTTTCGTCATCAAGTATTAAGTCTAAAATGTCAATTATAAATTTAGAACTAATCATTTTTTAAGGTTTTATTTTTCTGCTTTTTTTCAAAGCTGTCATATAACTTCTTTATACAAGAAACAAACCTTAGCAAATCATCCAAATTTAGGATGTTATACGAAGGTTTGTTTTGCTTTGTATTTCTCAAATATATAGCTTTTTAATCAGAAATTATGGTCTTAATTAAAACTATTTTGAAGTTACTACAAACTTGTTACATTAAGGGTTTCTCGGCAATTTTTTTTAAAATGTAGATCTACAAACTTGTCCATTTAACGAAAGAGAAATCTCCGTAATACTATTCGATAAAGTGGCTCTTTTTTTTACTTTGATTGTGGAGTAAGTGGTTATATTTTAGAATTTAATAGTTCATTTAAACCTGCTTTTTCAAACAAAATTCTTCCAACCTTAATTTCTGACCACCCTTTTTTTAGTTTATATGTAAAAGTAGGTGTATTATTAATTATCTCACAGTCTAAATAATAAGTTGAAATAGCAGGACTAGTAAGATTTTTTAGTTCTTGAATGTGTGTAGAAATAAAAAAAAATGAATTAGAATAAGAACTGACACCATTTATTGTGGTGGTGCATATTTCCAAGGCATCTTCAATATTTGTTCCGCTGAAAAGTTCATCAAAAACAACAAAACATCTTTTTCCTTCGACTGCTTTCAAAAGAATATTTTTAAGACTCATGATTTCTGTCATAAAAAGACTGTAACCACTTAAAATATCATCACGCTTACTAATTCCTATTGAAAAATCAGTACAAAATGGAATTTTCGCTGTTGATGCTGGAATTCCAAAACCAAGATTTCCTAAATATACACATAGGCTGACGGACTTCAAGAAAGTTGATTTTCCTGACATGTTTGGTCCATTCAATACAATAACATTAGTGGAAGATGTAAAGCTGTATTTTACCGGGTTTTTAATTAGTGGATGATAAAAATCAGTAAGAGTTATACAGTTTTTTTCAAAAGCAGGGAAAACAAAATTTTTATCGATAATAGCCCTACTAATAGATAAATAGCTTTCGAACAAAAAAAGATCTTCCCAAAAGGTTTGGATCCTATTTTCTGACTTTTGTTTTAAAATTATAGCTATTATTTCTTTACTATCCTTATTTTTCCACTTCTTCTCTTTAATAATTTTCTCATATTTATTTAACTGGAAAGAAGAAAGAAAAGTTAAAATTCTTTTTAAATCGGTTCTATATGTTTCAGGGAAATCACTTAAATTAAGTCTTAAAAAGCAAATAGATTCAAGCCTATAGAAAAACAATATTAATTGATGGATTTTATTGTTCAATAATATCTCGTCTGTACTAGAGCTAAAAAACAAAAGGGATTTCCTTTCAGCCTGCTCGATTTTAAAATTATTTAGAAAAAAATGAACTTCATTTAAATATAGAACAGTATATGAATATTTTTTTAATAGCTCTATATTGGTAATGAAACTTTTAAGAATATCTTGCCGTTCAATAATTTGACTTTCGCTTGTAAGAGATGTTTCTAATAAATTAAGGATTTTATTTCTAGTGAATGAATTTAGAGAATAATCAAAAATAGGTAATATTTCTTTTTTTATATTTAAATCTTGAATATCACTCATAAATTAATGTTTTATAATATACTTAAACCAGTGGAGCTGCTGGAGGAGATTGCTTCGCCAATTCGCTTTCGCTCGTGTCCTCCTTAGTCAGGAATGACAATATTGTTAAAAATGCTTGTAAATATTACATTGACCTACGCCTCCCCTTTTGTTCTTTTCTCAGGCCTGATAATCATTCGCAGTGAGTGGTATTTTGAGAAATAAGCTTTATTACTCTATAGAGATTTCTTTGCTTTTAGTTACTTTAGGACTATAAATAAGATAATCATAACCTTTTATAACTCTCGATAAATATATATCATCTACTTTTAGCTTGTTCTGTAAAATAGATTTTTTTAAAGGTCTTAAATCAAAACAGTACCATTGGTCATCTTTTACAATATTTAGAAAAGATTTAAAACTATTGTTATCATCGTCATCTTCTCCTTTTCCAACAAGCATTATATGCAGCGATTTTCTATAATTTGCCTCTTCAATATTAGAAATCAAGTTACCTATATCATATATATCCGTTTTTGTTAATATCGTTTCACCTTTTGGCACATGCACCGCACCAAATTTGAAAAGATTCTTTTTGTTTTTCCAATCAGGCATTTGGTTTACCAAAATGCTTTTCATCAGCTGAATCCTTAAGAGATGACTTCTTTTAGTATAGATTTCTCTGCTTAACTTTAATGCTTCTATTTGTTTTCGCTCATTGTCAGAAAGTTTTAATTGCAGGAGCAGATCTATTTTCTGAAGGCAGTCTTCGGACAATAGGTAGAATTTTTCTAAACCTTCTTTTGAAGCAAGTGATTTGGAATTTTGAAGCATTTGATTATATATCTCAATCACTTTTTTATTTTTTGATTCTTCTTTTAAATTTGAAATTATCATTTGATCTGCAAAAATGCTGATTTGTTCTACACCATATATTTTGGTATTACGTTTCACTAAATCCTTAAACAAATTAAATTCCGGTTCATATTCCAAAAAAGAAAAGTTTGTGCTATATTCTTTGACAAAAAGGTTAAGCTTTTCAGCAGACAGCGATTTAATTTTTGTTTCGATAATATCTACTGAATATGGATCGACCTCAAGGAAAAAGTTGTCAAACTTAACCTCATTTATAACAGCATTTGTGAAATAAGGAATTTCGTTTGTAAAGTGAGTTTCTCCTAGCAAAACAGAATTAGATTGTTTTATTTCGTCTAGCAAAACATCCCATCCTTTTCCCTGAAACGATATGTTTTTATCATTTTGGAAAGGAAAACTATTCTTTTGGACTAAACTGTCAAGTACTATGTTTTGAGCATGATTAAAATTTGTAATGAATACTGTAAGAAGCAAGAATGTAATTTTTTTCATTATGTATTATCTTTTTTTATTTTATTTATTGAAGTTGTATTATATAAAGCATATGGTGGTGGTAGAATTTATTTTTTAGATTGTTGTTTTTCAATTAATTCGTATTTTTCGCCATTATGAAGTTTTATTTGAACTAATCCAAGTTTTTTGCTCCAAATGAAATTTTTTATTTTGAAATCTGGAAGATTATTGAAATTTTGAAAATTGCTAAAAACATGGCATTGCTGAATCCCAAAATTCTTTAGAACTACTGTTGTATCTTTCAGAGTTTTACCATTAAACTCTATGTCATATATTCTAATTACAGGCAAACTCAATCCAATTTCTTTGACATGCTGAATTAAATAATCTGTATCACTCATTTTTCCATTATGAGAATATTTATAATGTATAATATAAGATTCAGGATCAACATTAGAGACTGAGGGATTGCAATTTCCCGTAGGCAAAGAATGGGTATTATCTAAAATAAATATCGTGTCTCTTTTAAGTGAATCCAAATTGGATTGAAATATTTCAATGTTGCCTTTTTTGTATGGAGTTATCCAATATTTTTCATTTTCATTAAAATAGATTTTTTTGCAACTAAAATCACATGCTGAAAATAAATTAAACAAGATTAAAGAAATATAGAAGGTAAATGTTTTATACATATTTTTTATTCGCTGCGTTCGGATTTTGCTGTTAACGTTGTAATAGCTGTTATCTGCCGTTTCTTATTTTTCTATCATTACATCAACATTAATTGACGGCTCTCCTCCTGAATATTTTTTCCATTCCCCCAAATAATTTCTGTAGTAAGTATCTTTTGAAAATGCAAAAATATTTCCGCCAAAAGAAAGTTTTCCTTTAAAGTCCTCTGCCATTCTTACTGAGATAAAAAAGTCTTTATCAGTCCAAATGTTTTTATCAGATATATCGAGGGACAATTTCTTGTTTTTTATATCATTTTCTGAAACTGTCAATTTTAAAGTTTCATTAATTAAAGATTGTGTGTCATCTGGGAAACCATTTTTTGCATTTTGAATATCAAAAATAAATATTGCGTTTTTTTCAAATTTGGAATCAACAATATTAATATTTATGTTCTTTATCTTTAGTTTCTTTTTGTTACTAATTTTTATGGAGTGTTCTATAAAAATATCATCTGGGTCATTTGAATCAATACTGAAATATGCTTTTTTAGCATTTGAAGTGCCGAAATTCTTATGGACATATTTTTTTGGATTGATTATTACCGCATTAAGATCTATAGCTTTTTTCTTGAGTTGGAATATATAGTTTTGAGATTTGACGAAGTCAGCAATGGAAACTTTAAAAGGTTCATATTCACTAGCTATCACTTTGAAAGTTTCGGTTTTGTCAATGTTATTTAAGTCAATAGTATAATTTCCGTTACTATCTGTTATACCTCCAATTTCTTTGTTTTCAATTCCGATTCTTGCTTCAGAAATGGGATTATTGTTTTCATCCAAGATTTTTCCTGAAATTTTTTGGGCGTGAAAACTAATAGTAATTAAAATAGATAGTAGTGTAAATTTAATTTTTTTCATTTAAAATGATTTTTTGGTGAAATGTAAGGGTTTCTTGCTGATTTTTTTAAAAAATACAGCTTTACTAACTTGTCCTTTCAACGAAGGAGAAATCTCCGCAATACTATTCAGCAAAGTGTTTTTTTTTACTTTGATTGTTGAGCTACTGGTGGAGATTGCTTCGCCAATTCGCTTTCGCTCGTGTCCTCCTTCGTCGGAAGGACAATATTGTGTAAAAATGCTGGCAAAATATTATATTGACCTATGCATCGGCTTTTGTTCTTTTCTCAGGTCTGATAATCATTCGAAGTGACTGATCTTTTGAGAAATAAGCAATCATCCAGTTGTAGAATGTCTGCAGTCTATTGCGATAGGTTATTAATGAAATGAGGTGTATGAATAACCAAATCATCCAGGCAAAGACGCCTTTGAAATGCATTTTGGGTTTTGGCAGATCAACAACGGCTTTGTTTTTTCCGATGATTGCCATCGAACCTTTGTCGTTGTATTTGAAGGGATTTAATGGTTTGTTCTGAACCATTAACTTGAAGTTTTTTGCTAGGTTAATGCCCTGCTGGATTGCTACCTGCGCTACCTGCGGATGACCGCCCGGGAAATCGGGATCATTGGTTTGAATAGAAGTATCTCCAATAGCGTAGATGTTTTCGGTTCCGTTTACTTTGTTGAACGCATCGGTTGCCATGCGCTTGCCTCGTCCGTAACTTTCTGCTGGAATTCCTTCGAATTCTCTTGCTGAGACTCCAGCCGCCCAGATTAAATTTTTGGTCTGAATGGTGTTTCCATCGGCAAAGAAAACGGTGTCGTCTTTATAATCTACGACTCTGGTGTTTAGTTTTACCACAACGCCAAGTTTTGTCAATGCATTCAGGGTGTCTTGCTGGGACTCTTTGCTCATTGGCGACAGCAGAGCATCCCCGCCGTCGACTAAATAAACATTACTGACAGAGGTGTCTAACTCTGGATATTCTTTGAGTAAAATGTTTTTGCGCATTTCGGCAAACATCCCTGACACTTCAACTCCTGTGGGTCCGCCTCCTGCAATTACAATAGTTAACAGTGTACGGCGCTTGCGGATGTCTTTGCAGATGGCGGCTTTTTCGAGGTTTTTCAACAATGCATTTCGCATTTCGATTGCATCATTGAGGGTTTTCATTGGGATGGCATTCTTTTTTACATTTTCCATCCCGAAATAGCTGGTTTCGGCACCTGTGGCAAATACTAATTGATCGTAATGCAGTTCGCCGTTATTGAGAATGATTTTGTTTTCAGATGGAACGACTTTCTGCAGTTCGCCTAAACGAAACTGCAGATTTTTTTTTCCTGCAAAGAATTTTCGGAACGGATAGCTGATGCTTGAAGGTTCTAAAAAAGCTGTAGCCACTTGATAAATGAGCGGCGGAAAGAAATTATAGTTGTTTTTGTCTACAAGGGTTACTTCGATCCCTTTTTGATCAGTTAGTTCTTTGGCTAAATTGATTCCGGCAAAACCTCCGCCTATGATTACTATGTGCATATTTACTTTTTTTAGTGATTAGAAACCTCACCCCCAACCCCTCTCTAGTGGAGAGGCGGGCTTGTTGGGGATTAATTAACTTTGTGTTGGTATAACCCAACTAATGGTTACACTAACAGCTAATTGTTACTATTTATAAAAGTACAATATATATCTAGGAGGAAAATTTAGTTTTTGAATTTTTTAACAGGCTTTTCCGTAACTTCAGTTTTGTTCTGAAGTAAATAATTGGCTAACAATTTTTCTATCAATTCGTCTTTGGTGAGATGATGAAAAATGGTTTTTATTTTTGTTTTCAATTCGGCATCAACGTCGTGGTTGGGTTTGGTTTTGAAGATTTGTTTTGCCCATAAAAGGGTATTATTCTCTTCAATACTGGCGAAAGATGGTTTTTTATATTTAGAAAACTGGATTCCTAATTCTCTTTCGAAATCAGCAATTTCAGCTTCTTCTTCGGGCTGTAAAACGGTTAAAGAAAGCCCTTTGGCTCCTGCCCTTGCGGTTCTTCCGCTTCGGTGAACGTATACTTCGTAAACATCAGGCAAATGATAATTAACTACATAAGAGATTGCTGCCACGTCAATTCCTCTCGCAGCCAAATCGGTTGCTACCAAAATATTAATATGTCCTTCGCGAAACTGCTCCATAATCCGGTCACGGATTCCCTGCGACAGACTTCCATGCAGTGCACCTGATGAAAAGCGGTTGATTGCTAGGTTTTTTGCCAATTTATTGACAGCGGCTTTGGTTTTGCAAAAGATAATACCGCGCTCTCCTTCTTTGGAATTTAGGAAATGCATTAAAACATCCAGTTTTTCTATAGGATCGACTACAATATAATTATGATCAATGCTTTGATTGCCGGCAGTTTCCATACTGGCGCTCACTTGAACCACATTTTTATTTAGGTAGTTCTGAATTAACTGTTTGATGGTTCCAGGCATAGTCGCCGAAAACAAAAAGGTTCTGTATGTTTTTGGTAATTCGGTTATGATTTCGTCCAAAGCTTCTTTAAGAATCGATATCATTTCATCAGCTTCGTCGAGAACCAGAAATTTGGTTTCTTTCAGGCTGATAGCTTTGCGCTGCAATAAATCGATTAAACGTCCCGGTGTTGCTACTACGATATGTGCTGGTGATTTTAAACGTTCTATCTGCGGTTTTATTGGGATGCCGCCACAAACAGAAGCTATAGAAACTTCCGGCAGGTATTTGGCGTAACTTTCCAGATTGTCAAAAATCTGATGTCCCAATTCTCTTGTCGGCACTAGGATAACAGCCTGCACAGCAACAATATTTGTGTCAATTAACTGCAGTAACGGCAGTCCGAAAGCAGCAGTTTTTCCTGTTCCGGTCTTTGCAAGTCCCACAATATCGGTATTGTCTGCTAACAATAGCGGAATGGTTTTCTGCTGAATTTCGGTTGGGGTTACAATTCCCATTTCGGTAATCGCTTTTAGTATTCCTGCTGAAACTCCTAAATCTGAGAATTGTTTTGACATGCTTTTCCGTTTTTTTTAATTGTAAAATGCTTTATAGCAGAATTTTATTTTAGCCCCGATAGTAGTGAAAATCCTTTGTGGGCTGGGGTTCAGCCCACAAAGATTGTAACGGATAGCGGGATTAGCTCCTGAAAATATTTATGATATTTATAAATCTATTCCTGTCGTTTCGTTGGGTTGAGATGCACTGCAGTGCATCTCTACAGATGTGCGTTATATAAATTATTAATCCAGTTCGTTCATGACTTTCTCACGGTATTTTTTACCGATTAACAAAGTCATTTTCAGTTTATAATCATCCAGAAGCCATTCTCTGTAGTTTTTACTGCATTGGCTGAGGCATTTTGAGAAACGCTTAACACGATCTTCAATATCGGCTTCTAATTCTTTTGAAAGCGCTTTGGCTTCCTGCAGTTCTTCGGTATTGTCAACACACATGGCAGCGTGCTGATCTATTGATTTTTCTAAAACCACTTTGGATCTTAAGTTCTGAGCTATAGCCAGTTTGTGCTCTTCATCTACATCAAAAGTTACATCGGCAGTTTTACTGAATTTCGCTCTTAATTCTGGAGGCATTGTATATTTGAAATGTAGTTCGATTTCGCTGTCGTCTCTTAAATTCTCTAAATAAAACTCAGGAGATTTAAAGATATGCTGCCAGTTTACAGGATCGCTCCACAAACCGAAACGTGCGGCATTGTTTCCTAAATCGATAACCGAAAATTCATCTTTTCCAGGTAATTTTCTAGAACCTCGGCCTATCATTTGGAAATATAATGTAAGGGATTTAGTGGCTCTGTTCAAAATGATGGTTTCGACAGTTGGCTCATCAAAACCAGTTGTCAAGATCCCAACAGAAGTTAAAATTGCATCTGGAGTGTGTTTGAACCAATGCAGGATTTCTTTTCGTTCTTCGTTACTGCTGGTGTTGTCAAGATGACGAATGCCGTAGCCTGCTTCCCTAAATGTTTCATAAACATATAAAGAAGTATTAATACCATTGTTGAAAATCAAGGTCTTTTTGCCTAAAGATTTTTCGGTATAAGCATGCAGCAGTTTTTCCTGCATTGCCATATTGGTATATAAATCATCAGATGATTTTACTGTATAATCTCCGTTGATACCTACTTTTAATGATGTTAAACCCACATCATAACTATAGGTTACTGCTCTAGCCAGGAAACCATTGTCTATTAATGAGCTGATGGTGTCACCCACAATCAGTTCATCGTAGCTTTGATGCATTGGCAGTTTTATGTTGGAACTCAATGGAGTTGCTGTAACCCCAAGAATGAATGCGTTTTTGAACGATTTTAATAATTTTCGGAAAGAATTGTAATGCGCCTCATCGATAATCACCAAACCGATATTGTCTAAATGCAGTTTTTCGTCGTTGATACGGTTCTTCAAAGTTTCGACCATCGCCACAAAACAAGAATAATCATTTTGATCTGGTAGTTCTTTTACCTTACTGTTGATGATTTTATTCTTTACATCAAAACCTTTCAGCATTTTTGACGTTTGCTTGCACAACTCAATACGGTGCGTAAGTACAACCACTTTTTTGTCGTGCTGCGACAAATAACGGCGGACAATTTCGGAAAAAATCACCGTTTTTCCTCCGCCAGTAGGCAATTGATACAATAAATGATGCTGTGCAGGTGCGTTGTCTATACGCTCAAATATGGCGTCAATGTCTCCTTGCTGATAAGCGTAAAGTTCTTTTCTTGTTTCAGTTTCAATTTCTAAACTCTCTTGATGCATTGTATATTTTTGGATTTTTGCAAAAATACACCTAAAAAACAGTTATTAAGCCATGTTTTTAAAAAAAATATTCTTGGAAATGAATTAAAATTATTTTTTAAATCTGCTATTAATCTTCTAAAATCGCGATAGATGTTTTGAAATCAGACATATTCTGCCATTTTTGTTGTAAAACTTCGTTGTGAACAGCAAATATGCGGGCTTTAAATTCGGCCAAAATTCCGTTAGAAATAATGAAATTTAATGCTTGTTCAAATGAATTAAACATGCTTTTGTAGAATAAATCCTGCCTTATTATGTTTTCTGACGCAAAAGTCTGGGCAATTTCGATGTTATAAAGCATGACATCGGCAATTACGAATGGGTCTACTCCCAATGTTATAAAATGCTTGATGTATTTTTGAGCAACCGAACGCCTCATTTTTGGCTTTTTTCTTTTGCCTTTTGTCTGCAATGGAAAATATTCATGAGATATTTTGAGTTTGCATTCCTGCAATAATGTTTCTTCTTTTGGATTGAATACAAAATTGTAAT
The DNA here is from genome assembly GCF_003385115.1 of Flavobacterium aquicola. GTDB lineage: Bacteria > Bacteroidota > Bacteroidia > Flavobacteriales > Flavobacteriaceae > Flavobacterium > Flavobacterium aquicola. The sequence continues at coordinate 135,737 of NZ_QUNI01000008.1, read as the reverse complement.
ACACTTTCACAGGACTGAACTTCTCATACAATTCAAGAATCTGCTCTTCAAGCTGTTCTTTAGTGAGTTCGTTTAAATACTTTTTTAAATCGCGCTTGCTCATTATAAATGTTTAAGAAGACAAAAGTAATTTAGTTTTCTATTGTATACACCGATAATCATTGATAATGACTAATTTTGCTCTTTAATTCAAAAAAAAACAATCACAAATGCTTAAGATTTTTAAAATTACCGCTATTTTAGAAGGTATCTCGTATCTGGTTCTATTTTCGAATATGCTTTTTATCAAGCCAACGAATATGGAACTTTATAAAACATTATTATATCCTATTGGGATGAGTCATGGCGTATTATTTATAGGTTATGTTTTATTGGCCATTTTGCTAAAGAATGTACAAAAATGGGATTTTAAAACTTTTGGAATTATTTCGGTTGCTTCGTTAGTGCCTTTTGGAACTTTTTATATCGAGAAAAAATATTTGTAAAAAATGAATAAAATCATTCACTCCATTTTCAATTTCCTTTACCCTATTTTTAGGGATTGGGGAATGAGCCGAAGCCTGTCAACTTATGTTAGTCTGTTTTTCAACATAATTTTGCTTTGCATTCTGGTTTATGGATTGTATGTAGTTTTCCGGTTTATATTGGTGACCGTATTGACTATAGTTTCTCAGAACACAAAAACAAAATTCGATGATTTGCTCGTAAGCAATAAAACAGCAACTTATATTTCGTATTTATTCCCGCTATCTTTTGTTGTTGAATCTGTTCCAGTCATTTTAGATAAATTTGAATATTGGGAAAATGTTTTTGGGCAGGCGGTTCGTGCTTATATCGTTTTAATGATTATGTGGATTATCCGAACCATTTTTAATACACTTCGTGATTATTTAAAATTGATTCCGAGATATAGCGACAAACCAATTGACAGTTTCATTCAGGTTATTATGATTGTGCTGTGGATGATTGGTATTACCTTTATAATTTCGAAATTATTTGACATTGACCAAAAGGAATTGTTGACTCTTTTGGGGGCGGTTTCAGCAGTAATTATTTTGATTTTCAGAGATACTATTTTAGGTTTCGTGGCAAGTGTTCAGGTTGCAATAAACGATATGGTGCGAATTGGCGACTGGATTACTATGGATCGTTATGGAGCTGACGGCGATGTGATTGAGATTAATCTGGCTACGGTAAAAGTTCGAAATTTTGACAATACTACGACCACAATTCCAACGTATAGTCTGAGTTCCGATTCTTTCCAAAACTGGCGAGGAATGCTTAATTCTGATGGAAGAAGAATAAAAAGACATATTATAATAAAAGCCAGCAGTATTCGGTTTCTGAAAGATGATGAACTTAACGAATTAAAGAAAATAAATCTTTTGAGTGCCTACATCGATACCCGAAAAACTGAAATTGATAACTATAATATAGGTCATAAAATCGATAAAACGCTGGCGATTAATGGCCGAAACATTACTAATTTAGGTTTGTTTCGAAAATACATTACCCAATACCTTAGTCAGAATCCTGGAATAAATAAGGATATGACTATGCTGTGCAGGCAATTACAGCCTACTGCTTATGGCGTTCCTCTCGAAGTATATGCTTTTTCGAAAGATAAACGTTTTGAGAATTACGAATACATTATGGCCGATATATTTGACCATGTTATCGCATCGGTTCCCTATTTTGATCTGGAAATTTTTGTGATGTCTTCAGAAAATGAGGCAAAACCTTATAAGCAGAAATAAATAAAAAAATCCGCTGAATCACAAGTATTTGTTTTCAGCGGTTTTTTTTATGTTTTGCAGTCTAGCATAAATTTAATTTTCGAAACTAACCCAATCTGTCTTTCACAAACTCAATTTCGGTTTTTCCATGAGCTTGCGGCTTTCCGTCATCTCCTAAGTTTACCATAACAGTTTCATCAATTGTAATGATGGTTTCTCTGGTCATCATATTTCGTGCTTCACATTTTAGTACTAATGAAGTATGTCCAAATTTTACCACATCGATTCCAATTTCGACTATATCACCTTGTCTTGCAGAGCTTCTGAAATTGATTTCCGACATATGTTTAGTTACAATTCTGCGGTTTTCTAATTGTATAATCGAATACAGAGCCAATTCTTCGTCTAACCAAGCTAATAGTTTACCTCCAAATAATGAACCATTGGGATTTAGATCTTCTGGTTTTACCCACTTTCTAGTATGAAATCGCATATTTTTTTATTTAATAATGCTAAAATAAGACTTTGCTATCAGTTAATTTTATATTTTTAAGAAAAAAAAGATGGACAACAGAGATAAATTAATCAAAGAAATTCGCGGAGAATCATTGGGAGACAGCAGTATTCAATCATCTTCAGAAGAGTTGTTTCAAAATGAGGTAATTAGACCTATTTTGAAACTGCAGAATGATTTATTCATAGCTTCATTTTTAAATTACATCAGTAAGTATAAAAGGGATTTTAATACAAAATCCGTCGAAAGTAAATTATCGGTTATCGAAAATGCAGTCCAAAAAGACATCAAATTCCGAAATGCTCTTAAAGGAATGATTATTGCCTTATTTACTACTGATGAATACGCACTTTACATTAAAAACTCATCCAGCCTAAATAAAAGGATGATGAACTTATTGATCGAAAGATTAAAAAGTCAGGTGCAGCTGTTTGATCAATCAAATTAAAAAATAATCTCTATTTAGTCCCAATGACAGTTTTTATAAATTTTTTATCATATAATTAACAGGTTTTTATTTCACAAAACCCTTCTTTACTGTGTTGCAGTAAAAAAAAATATCTTAAAATTTTGCGTTATTCTTCTGCATCTTTATTAAATGCCGTAATTTGATTTTAAAATATATACTAAAACGTTTTATTAGTTGCGAATTATTAATATTTGATAATTTATTAACTTTTAAAAGGGAAATATGTTGGTTTTTTGATTATTATTGTAATTCAATGAATAATTTAATTATCGGCAGTTAATACCTTTATATTTTTAATATTTAGCAAATGGAAAGACGAGAAGCACTAAAAAAAATTGCCTTTTTAATGGGGGGAGCGATTTCTGCGACCACAATGGGAGTTTTATTTGAAAGTTTTACAGTATTTGAACCGGAGAAGAATATCTATTTATATACTGCCACCGATGAAGAAATCTTAGCTGAATATTCCGAAATTATTTTACCCACAACAGCAAAATCTCCGGGTGCAAAAGCCGCGGGAGTTGGTGCATTGATTCCTTTAATTATAAAAGATTGTTATCCGGCAAATCTTCAAGCTGTTTTTAAAAAAGGTTTTGATAATATGTTAATTCTGTCTAAGACTAAATTTAATAAAGAATTTTTAAGTTTAAATGATGAGGAAAAAAAACAGCTTATGAATGACTTAACACAGCAATCAATCAATAATAATCACGAGCCTTCTTTCTTTTTGATTGCCAGAGATTTGACAATATTAGGTTATTTCTCTTCAGAGATTGGCTGTACGATGGCAAGAGAATATTTGCCAATTCCAGGTAAATATGATGGAAATGCAGACTACATTCCTGGACAGAAAGCTTGGGCAACATAAATGTTTAAGTATTTAAAATTATTTTATTAATTGTTAAAAAGCGACTTGTGAATATAAATACCGACTTAAAAAAGCAAAATACCTATGACGCAATTGTAATAGGTTCGGGAATAAGCGGCGGATGGGCAGCCAAAGAATTAACACAAAAAGGGTTGAAAGTCCTGATGCTGGAGCGTGGTGAAAATATAGAACATATAAAAGATTATGATTCGGCGATGAAAGCTCCTTGGGAAATAGCTTATTGCGGAAAAATGACCGAAGAACAAAAGCGAACTCACCCGGTGCAGACCAGAGATTATCCATACCAGCAGGCAAATGAAAAATGGTGGGTAAACGACTTAGAATGCCCTTATACCGAAGATAAGCGTTTTGACTGGTACAGAGGTTTCCATGTGGGTGGAAAATCTTTGATGTGGGGACGCCAGAGTTATCGTTTTAGTGATCTTAATTTTGAAGATAATATAAAAGACGGTCATGGGAATGACTGGCCAATCCGTTATAAAGATATTGCACCGTGGTATGATTATGTTGAGAAATTTGCAGGCATCAGCGGTCAGAATGAAAATTGGCCTCTATTGCCAGATGGTCAGTTTTTGCCTCCGATGGATATGAACTGCGTTGAAAAATCAGTGAAAGACCGCATCGAAAAGCACTATAATAAATCCAGAATAATGACTATTGGCCGTACGGCAAATTTAACTGTGCCTCATTTAGGAAGAGGAAGCTGTCAATATAGAAATTTATGCAGCCGAGGATGTCCTTTTGGAGCTTATTTCAGTACGCAATCTTCAACTCTGCCAGCGGCAATGGCTACTAAAAAATTAACCGTGCGCCCCTACTCGATTGTCAATCATATTATTTATGATAAAGAAACGAAAAAGGCCAAAGGTGTTATGGTTATTGATTCTCAAACAAATGAAAGCATGGAGTTTTATGCTAAAATTGTTTTTGTAAATGGATCGACGCTGGGCTCCACTTTTGTTTTATTGAATTCAACTTCTGAAGCTCATCCCAATGGTTTAGGTAACGGCAGCGGACAGCTTGGACACAATTTGATGGATCATCATTTTAGATGCGGCGCAGAAGGAACTGTTGAAGGTTTTGAAGACAAATATACTTATGGACGCAGAGCCAATGGTATTTACATCCCAAGATATCAAAATTTTAAAGAGGATAAACGTGATTATTTGCGTGGTTTTGGATATCAGGGTGCAGCAAGCAGAGGAAACTGGCATAAAGAGGTTGCCGAATTGGATTTTGGAGGAGATTTCAAAGAAATTTTATCAAGACCGGCAGAATCATGGACAATGGGACTTGGCGGTTTTGGAGAAATGCTTCCTTATTTCGAAAATAAAGTATATATAGATCATTCTAAAAAAGATAAATGGGGACAGCCTGTACTTGCAATCGACTGCGAATACAAAGAGAATGAAGCAAAAATGCGTGAGGACATGATGTATGACGCTGCCGAAATGCTTGAAGCTGCTGGTGTCAAGAATGTAAAAGCTTACGACAACGGCTGTTATCCGGGAATGACAATTCACGAAATGGGAACTGCCCGTATGGGGAATGATCCAAAAGAATCAGTATTAAACAAGTGGAACCAAATGCACGAAGTAAGCAATGTTTTTGTTACTGATGGTTCCTGTATGCCTTCGAGTGCCTGCCAAAATCCTTCACTGACATATATGGCCTTAACTGCTAGAGCTGTGGATTACGCTGTAAAAGAATTAAAGAAAAAAAATATATAGAGTTTAGGACTATTTAATTATGAGAAAATTAAAAATGGGAATGATTGGCGGTGGCAAAAATGCTTTTATCGGAGCAGTTCACCGCATTGCAGCAAACATGGACGGATTAATCGAACTGCATTGCGGTGCTTTTAGTTCCAATCCTGCTTTTTCCCTTGAATCTGGTAAAGAATTAGGTTTGTCTCAGGATAAATGTTATCAATCCTATACTCAAATGATCGAGACAGAAGCAAAATTGCCTCAAAACGAGAGAATGGATTTCGTTTCGATAGTTACTCCAAATCATGCCCATTTTGCTCCTGCCATGTTAGCATTGGAGAATGGTTTTAATGTGGTTCTGGACAAGCCGATGACTTTGACTTTGGCGGAAGCCAAATTATTAGAAGAAAAAGTGGAAGAGACAGGGCTTTATCTTTGCCTGACACACACTTACGCCGGCTATCCAATGGTTAAACAGGCAAGGAATATGGTCGCCGAAAATCATTTTGGAAACATTCGGAAAATAATGGTTGAATATCCGCAGGGCTGGCTGAGTACTGACTTTGAAAATGGAGGAAACAAACAGGCTGCTTGGAGAACCGATCCATCCAAAAGCGGGATTAGTGGCTGTATGGGAGATATTGGAACTCACGCGGCACATTTGGCAGAATATATCTCAGGATTAAAAATAACACAGCTTTGCGCTGATATTAATACAGTGGTTGATAATAGAAGACTGGATGATGATGGAAATGTTCTCCTTAAATTTAATAATGGCGCCAACGGAATTTTGGTAGCCAGCCAAATAGCAGCCGGTGAAGAAAACAGCTTAAAAATTAAAGTGTATGGAGAAAAAGGCGGTTTAGAATGGCATCAGATGGAACCAAATACTTTAACTGTAAAATGGCTGGACTCCCCTGCTCAATTGTACCGAACCGGAAACGGATATTTATCAACAATTGCTGCTTTTAATACCCGAACTCCAAGCGGACACCCAGAAGGATATTTGGAAGCTTTTGGGAATTTATATAAAAACTTCGCTTTGACTTTGCAGTCAAAATTAGAAGGTAAAGAACCAACAGCTGAAATGCTTGATTTTCCAACAGTAAAAGATGGTGTTCGAGGAATGGCTTTTATAGAAAATGTAATCGCCTCCGGAAAATCATCTCAAAAATGGACTGAATTTAAAATCTAAATAGAATCAAATGACCACAATGCAAGGACCTGCCGTTTTTTTGGCACAATTTATATCTGATGAAGCGCCTTTTAATTCTTTGGAAGGAATTTGCCAATGGGCAGCTAGTCTGGATTTTAAAGGAATACAAATACCAACTCTGGATTCCCGATTTATTGATTTAAAAAAAGCAGCTGAAAGCAAAACATATGCTGATGAACTTACAGGAATTGTGGGCTCGTACGGATTAAAAATATCTGAACTCTCTACTCATTTGCAAGGTCAGCTGGTTGCTGTTCATCCTGCATATGATGATTTTTTTGATGGATTTGCACCACAGGCTTTGCGCGGAAACCCAAAAGCAAGACAAGAATGGGCAGTACAGCAATTGCATTATGCCGCAAAAGCTTCTCAAAATTTAGGGCTTAATGCACATGCTACTTTTAGCGGTTCGTTATTGTGGCAGTATTTTCATCCTTGGCCACAGCGTCCGCCAGGCTTAATCGAAGAGGGATTCAAGGAATTAGCAAATCGCTGGTTACCTATCCTTAATGAATTTGATAAAAACGGTGTGGATGTCTGCTATGAAATCCATCCAGGTGAAGATTTATTTGATGGCGAAACTTACGAAATGTTTCTCAAAGCAGTAAATAATCATCAGAGAGCCTGCATACTTTATGATCCTTCACATTTTGTACTGCAGCAATTGGATTATATTCAGTATATCGATTTTTATCATGAACGAATTAAAGCTTTTCATGTTAAAGATGCCGAATTTAATCCAACAGGAAAACAAGGAACTTTTGGAGGTTATCAAAGCTGGATAAACCGTGCGGGGCGCTATCGCTCGCCTGGCGATGGTCAAATAGATTTTAAAACCATTTTCAGCAAATTAGCGCAATATGATTACAAAGGCTGGGCGGTAATGGAATGGGAATGCTGTTTGAAAAATCAAGAAGACGGTGCTCGCGAAGGAGCTGAGTTTATAAAAAAACACATTATCAAAGTGACAGATAAAGCTTTTGACGATTTTGTAGCGGTAGAAACTAATTCGCAGCTTAACAGGAAAAATTTAGGAATTTAAAAATACGTAAATAATAAAAAATGAAAATTAAAATTTTAGCAGCAATAGTAATTCTGGGCGGTTTAAGCTCTTTTTCAAAATATGAATCAATTCCGGTAAAATACAGTCACGGCAAAGATGAAGTGCAGTCTTCTGATGGAGAAAAAATAATGGCAAAACTAGATTGTGCGACTTGCCACAAAATAGATAAAAAAGTAATTGGTCCCTCCTATTTAGATATCGCAAAAAAATACCCTGCGAATGATAAAAACATCAATTATTTATCTGATAAAATTATCAAAGGAGGTTCTGGAGTTTGGGGAGCAATTCCTATGGCAGCTCATACTGCATTAAAAAAAGACGATGCTAAAAAAATTGCTAAATACATCCTATCGTTGAATAAATAAACTATTTATGGATCAAGATCTAAATAAAAATAAAGAACCAGAATCTACTGTCCGCAGGGATTTTCTAAAGAAAGGAGTGCTGGCGACAGCCGGTTTAATGATTATTCCCAGACATGTTATGGGAAAAGGATTTGTAGCACCTAGCGACCGACTAATAATTGCCAGTATTGGTGTAGGCGGAAAAGGAAGATCTGATGTTGGTTCATTTGAAAAGAGCGGTCTCGCAAATGTTGCTTATTTATGCGATGTCGATACCCGAAGAGCCTCTGATGCCGTAAGGGCACTGCCGAAAGCCAAGTTTTATAAAGACTGGCGTGAAATGCTGGACAAAGAGCATAAAAATTTTGATGCAGTTTCTGTTTCTACTCCAGATCATAATCATGCTATTCAGGCCTTTTCGGCTATGCAGTTAGGAAAACATGTGTATGTGCAGAAGCCAATTGCACATGATATTTACGAAGCGCACATGCTGACTCAGGCTGCTTCTCGTTATAAAGTGGTTACTCAGATGGGAAATCAAGGATCGTCTAATGATGGTACCCGAATTATGAAAGAGTGGTATGATGCCGATTTGATTGGTGATGTGCACACTGTTTATGCATGGACAGACAGACCAGTGTGGCCACAGGGAATTCCTTGGTCTACAGCAAAAACTGAAATACCTAAAGAGTTAGATTGGGATTTGTGGCTGGGAACTGCTCCGCATAAAAACTATGTAGACAAATTAGTACCTTTTAACTGGCGAGGCTGGTGGGATTATGGAACAGGTGCATTGGGAGATATGGGATGCCATCTGATGGAAGCACCGTTTTCTGTTTTGAACTTAAAGTACGCCAAAGATGTGCAATGCAGTGTTGGTTCAATTTATATTGATGAGTTTAAAAGAGGATATTTCCCAGAAAGCTGCCCTCCTTCAAGTCATGTTACATTAACATTTCCAAAAACTGATAAAACGAAAGGCGATATCAAAATGCATTGGATGGATGGCGGTATTCAGCCAGAACGTCCAGATGAATTAGGTGCAAACGAAATTTTTGGTGATGGAGGAAATGGTACTTTATTTATTGGTACCAAAGGGAAAATGCTTTGTGATACTTATAGTGAAAATCCAAGATTATTGCCTTTGAGCCGTAATGAAAATCTAAAAATAGCCGAAAAGTTTCCCCGAGTAAACGGAGGCGCGGGTGGCCATCAAAAACAATGGATTGAAGGCTGTATTGCTGGTTACGGCAAGAAAGAGCTGAGTTCTCCTTTTGAAATAGCAGGTCCTTTGACAGAAGCTTTGTTGATGGCAAATCTTGCAGTAAGAGGATATGATTTACACAAGGAATATCTAGGCGAAGATGTGTATCCAGGCCGTTCGGTTAAATTACTTTGGGATAATGATGCAAAGAAAGTAACCAATGTGGATGATGTTAACCAATTTGTCAAACGAAAATATAGAGAAGGTTGGAAAAACCTAAGTTTTTAAAGAATATTAAAATTAAATATTAAAACCATGAAAAAGATTATTATAACAGTATTAGCATTTACTTTATTTCAAACACTACAGGCTCAAAAAGGCTTTAAACCTATTTTTGACGGAAAAACTACAACTGGCTGGCATACTTATGGTAAAACTACTGCTAGTGCTGGCTGGAAAGTTGAAGATGGTGTTTTACACTTTGATCCTGAAGCTGCCAAAAACGGTCAAGGCGGTGATTTAGTAACTGATCTTGAATATGAAAACTTTCATTTAAAAGTGGAGTGGAAAGTTGCTCCGAATGCAAACAGCGGTATCATTTTTTATGTAAATGACAATCCTCAAAAATATAAAAACACTTATGAAACTGGTTTGGAAATGCAGGTTTTGGACAATGATGGCCATCCTGATGGAAAAATTACCAAACACCGCGCTGGTGATTTGTATGATTTAATTCAAAGTAAATCAGAACCGGTTAAACCTGTTGGAGAATGGAATACTGCCGAAGTTGTTTCTAAAAATGGTAAGCTTACCTTAGTTTTAAACGGAGTTCTTGTTGTTGAAACAGTACTTTGGGATGATAATTTTAAAGCATTGGTTGCAGGAAGCAAATTTGCTGGCTGGCCAGGTTTTGGAACTTTCAAAAAAGGGAAAATTGCTTTACAGGACCACGGTAATAACGTATGGTATCGCAATATTGTGATTAAAGAATGGAATACAATGGAAACTACAACCGGCTGTAAATAATAAATTTATAATTAACTAACCAAAACCAACTTTTTTTGTATGAATACAACTATCCGAATTAAATTATCTGTAATGATGTTTCTGGAATTTTTTATTTGGGGAGCATGGTTTGTTACCCTCGGAACTTTTCTAGGAAACAATTTAAAAGCTACCGGCTCAGAAACAGCTGCAGTTTTTTCTACCCAATCCTGGGGAGCTATCATTGCCCCATTTATTATTGGTTTGATTGCAGATCGTTATTTTAATGCGGAGAAAATTTTAGGGCTTTTACATTTGGCAGGCGCATTTTTAATGTATCAAATGTATCAGTCATCAGATGTAGGGCTGTTTTATGCTTACGTTTTGAGTTACATGATCTTGTATATGCCAACATTGGCCTTGGTAAATTCAGTTGCATTCAATCAGATGAAAGATGCTGAAAAAGAATTTGCAAATATCAGAGTCTGGGGTACTATCGGCTGGATTTTAGCAGGTTTATCGATTAGTTTTCTGTTTCATTGGGATTCTGTCGAAGCTGTTTCCAGCGGATTGCTTAAAAATACTTTTCTTTTGGCAGGTATTGCAGCTTTTATTTTAGGCTTATTTAGTTTTACACTGCCAAAAACACCGCCAAAAGTTAGTACTGAAAAAATTAAGATCAGCGATATTATTGGACTTGATGCTCTAAAGCTTTTAAAAGACAAAAATTTCTTTATATTTTTTATTTCATCAATCTTGATCTGTATTCCTTTGGCCTTTTATTATCAAAATGCCCACCCATTTTTGACAGCTGCTGGTATAGAAAATCCAACTGGCAAAATGGCAATCGGCCAAATATCCGAAGCATTATTCTTATTGTTAATTCCTGTATTTTTTGCCCGTTTTGGATTTAAGAAAACAATTTTGGTAGGAATGCTTGCTTGGGCAATCCGTTACGTTTTATTTGCTTACGGTAATGGTGATGATTTGAGTTTCATGCTCATTCTGGGAATTGCTCTTCATGGAATCTGCTATGATTTCTTTTTTGTTTCAGGCCAGATATATACGAATTCAAAAGCGGGAGACAAATATAAAAGTGCGGCTCAGGGACTTATCACTCTTGCAACTTATGGCATCGGAATGTTAATTGGTTTTGCTGTCGCAGGCTGGATTACTGATAATTTTAAAACTGTTGAAGGAGCAACAAACTGGCAGATGGTTTGGATAATTCCTGCAGGAATTGCTTTTGCAGTATTTTTGATTTTTGCTCTTTTGTTTCAGGATAAAGACAAAGCTCAAAACGAAATTTAAGGATTTAAACACGGAAAAGATGAGTGATAATTTTGACAGAAGGACAGCTATAAAAGGAATTCTTGCGGGAACTGTATCGTTAGGTATTCCAACAGGTTTATCTGCTTTTGCTCTTCCTAAGGAGGAATTAAAATTAGAATCCAATATGTTGAAAGGAAGAATTAATCATTCGGTGGCCCGCTGGTGTTATAATGATTTTGATATAGAAACACTTTGTGCTGAAGCTAAAAAAATAGGAGTTACAGGAATTGATTTGGTTGGTCCTAAAGATTGGCCAATATTAAAAAAACACAATTTGGTTTCCACCATGTGCAATGGTGCCGAATTGAATTTAGTAGATGGTTTCAATGATTTACAATTTCATGAACAGTTAATTAAAAACTATACAGAAATGATTCCGCTGGTGGCAGAAGCTGGTTATAAAAACCTGATCTGTTTTAGCGGAAACCGCAGAGGAAAAACGGATGAAGAAGGCTGGAACAATTGTGTGCTTGGTTTAAAAAAACTGATTCCAATTGCTGAAAAGCACAAAGTAACCTTAGTAATGGAGTTATTAAACAGTAAAATTAATCATAAAGATTATCAATGTGACAAAACCTATTGGGGAGTTGAACTGGTAAAAAGGATTAATTCTGAAAATTTCAAACTTCTTTACGATATTTACCACATGCAGATAGACGAAGGTGATGTGATTCGTACCATACAGGAAAATCATCAGCACTTTGCTCATTATCATACTGCGGGAGTTCCAGGCCGAAACGAAATTGATGAAACTCAGGAACTCAATTACAGAGCAATAATGAAAGCCATCGCAGATACCGGTTTTACTGGATTTGTTGGGCAGGAATTTATTCCAAAACAAAAAGATAAAATCGCCTCATTGAAAAAGGCTATTGAAATATGTGATATTTAATTTTAATAAAAAGCAAAAACAATGATAAAAAGAAGAGATTTTATAATAAACAGCGGTTTAGCATTGGGAGCAATAGCAATAGCTCCTTCCCTAGCCTTTTCGGCTAAATCAAAAAATATAGGTCTTCAGCTGTATACTTTGAGAGAGTCATTTTCTAATGACGTGAAAGGTGTTTTAGAGCATGTGGCCAAGTCTGGGTATAAAGAAGTGGAGACTTACGGATATTCCAGTGATAAAGGTTTTTTTGGTACATCTGCAAAAGATTTCAAAAAAATACTCGCTGATAATGGACTAAAAGCTCCTAGCGGTCATTATGATTTTAATTCTTTCATAAAAGATAATAATGCTGATTTTCTAAAATCTTCTATTGAATGCGCTAACCAATTAGGAAGTGAATACATAACTGTTCCTTATTTAGATGAAAAATTAAGAAGTACTTTGGATGATTTTAAACGAATTGCTCAAAAAATAAATGAAGCAGCAGTTTTATGTAAACAATCAGGATTGAAATTAGCTTATCACAATCATGATTTTGAATTTAAAAAATTTGGAAATCAAACAGGATATGATGTTTTATTGCAGGAAACCGATAAGAAATTAGTTGATTTTGAATTAGACTTGTATTGGGCAGTCCGTTCAGGAAACGATCCTCTGCAATTATTTAAGGCTAATCCAGGCCGATTTACAATGTGGCATGTAAAAGATATGGATAAATCCAAAGCCGAATGGAATACTGAAATAGGTGAAGGAAGCATCAGCTTCAAAGCCATTTTTGCAGAAGCTAAACTCTCAGGAATGCAGCACTTTTTTGTAGAACAGGAAACTAATTATTCTCCAAACCCAATGGATTCTATTAAAACAAGCTGGGAATATGTATCCAAAAATTTAATTTAAAACATCTAAATTCAATAACACTGAATTTCTTTAATACAAAAAAGACCAGCAAAACTGCTGGTCTTTTTTGTATGTATTAAAGGAAAATGAACTTTTAATTTATATTCTTGGAGTACACATAAAAATTCTTGTTTACATCCACTTTGTCAATTTTAGAAGAATTTGAATAGTCGCTCCAGTCAGCCTTTGGTTTCAAAGTAACTTCAGTTCCGTTTATTGACACATTTACAGGCATGTCAAATCCAGAAACAGTATTTGTCCAGCGGTATTTTAGAATATTTTCCTTAAAAGTATATTCAAATGCTGGAATTCGGGTATCTCTTAAATACTGATCAAAGATTTTGCTCAAATCTAATCCAGTTTGAATACTCAAATAATCTTCAATTTGTTTTGTTGTAACAGTTTGATGATAAAATGTACTATTTAAACCTCTCAAGACAGCTCTCCATTTGGCATCGTCATTTACTAACTGACGCAAAGTGTGCAGAATATTAGTCCCTTTGAAATACATATCTCCAGAACCTTCGCTGTTTACATCATAATGCCCAATGATAGGTTTGTCGTTTTGAATGAGTTTCCGCATTCCCCTAACATACTCTGCTCCTGCATCTTTTCCATAATAATATTCCACAAAAAGACTTTCAGAATAGCAGGTGAAACTTTCATGAATCCACATATCTGCAATATCTTTATAAGTAATATTATTGGCAAACCATTCATGCCCAGATTCGTGAATAATAATATAATCAAATTTTAATCCCCAGCCAGTTCCGCTTAGATCACGGCCCAAATAACCGTTTTTATAACCATTTCCGTAAGTTACACAGCTTTGATGCTCCATACCTAAATAAGGTGCTTCTACCAGTTTATAGCTGTCTTCATAAAATGGATAAGGACCAAACCAGTATTCAAAAGCTTTAAGCATTTTGGGAACATCTTTGAACTGCTTATTGGCTGCCTCTAGATTATCTTTTAAAACATAATAATTACAGTCTAAATTACCTTTCTCTCCTTCGTATTTCTCTGAGAAATTAACGTAATCACCGATATTGATATTTACACCATAATTGTTGATTGGATTTTTGACAAGCCATGTATAGGTTTTGGTGCCATCCTTTAATTCTTTTACATTTTGTAAACGGCCATTAGAAACATCAGTTAAGTTTTTTGGAACATTCACACTGATTTTCATTCCCTCAGCTTCATCATACATGTGATCTTTGTTTGGCCACCAGACACTGGCACCTAATCCTTGGCAGGAAGAAGCTATAAAATCATTCCTGTTTTTATCTTTTCTCCATGTAATTCCGCCATCCCAGGGCGGATTCACAGCTTCTTTAGGTTTACCGCCAAATGAAATTATTATTTCTTTTGCTTCTCCAATTTTTTGATTGGCAGATAATTCAATTAAAAAAGCATTTCCATCTCTTGTGAATTTTTGTTCTTTACCATCTTGCGTTACTTTGATGATCTGCATGGGTTCCTGCAGGTCAATCTGCATTTTATTATATTCTGATACAACAGTATAGCGTACCGTATTGGAACCTGAAATGGTTTTTTCTACTGGATTTACTTTTATATTCAGATCATAATATTTTAAATCCCACCAAGCTCTTTCTTTCGTGATGCTTCCGCGTAAGGTATCCTGATGAGTAAAAATCGTTTCGGACTTATTGAGAAGTCCTTGCGCTTGAATTCCACTGGAAATTAAGAATGCAATTAATAACGTTTTTAGATGTTTCTTCATTGATTTGGAAATTTTCAATCAAAATTACATGCTTTTTTTGAGTTTTTAAAAACAAAAAAGCCAACAGCAAAATAAATTGCTATTGGTTTCTATATTATTTGATTAATAAGTTTAATGTTATTTTACTTCGTAATATCTAAGTTCATTATCAACTAAGAATTTAAAAAACTTGTTTTCCTCTTTCATTTTATAAATTTCAAATATAGATTTATTTACTTGAAAATATGAGTTACGTAAAAATCGGTCGCTTAAATTACCATAGAATGTATAGGTTTTCAAAAACATAGAAATACCATTTTTAAAAACTGTAGGATTAGATAGCTCCTTAGGAGCAAATATATCTATAAAAGCATTATTATCTACGTACAATTCTCCTGTACTAGCATTAATAGTGCTAAAATTATTGACTGATTTTTTTTCTAAAAATAAAATTAATCTTTGTCCAACTTTTAATTCTTTAATTCTGGGATCACATAACCATTCCTCCCAGATTGCAACATTAATTTTTGAGTTGGATTTTCCTTTTACGAACTCATTTACTGTAAATTCATAGTTGCCTTTTGAAATTTTTGAAATTTTTCCATCAACAATAAGGTCTGCTTTTGAAATAATAAATGAATATGGCCATATGTCTTTCTTGAACCCATAGTTTAAATGTGGAATTAAAAACAGCAACAAACAAATATACAATTTCATAAAATATTTTTTTAACACTAAAAATACTCTTTTTTAAAATAGGAATCAAAAAAAGATGTATTATGTTTAAAGCTTTTTTAGCTATAAACTAATGCATCTGTAAGTTATAATTAACTAATGTTATTTCTGACGTCCTTTCAAAACGTTTACAACATCGTTCAATTGATAGCCTTTCGCCTGAAGCAAAATCAAGTAATGAAACAGTAAATCAGCACTTTCGCTTAAGAATAAATCATCATTATTATCTTTGGCCTCAATAACTACTTCGACTGCTTCCTCACCTACTTTTTGAGCAATTTTATTGATTCCTTTTTCAAATAAAGAGGCCACGTAACTTTTCTCAGAATCGGCATTCTTTCTTCTGGTTTTGATTGTATCCTCCAAGGATGAAATAAATCCATAATTAGCCTGATTTGGTTCCTGCCAGCAAGTGTCTGCTCCAGTGTGACATGTTGGTCCAACCGGTTTTGCCTGAATCAAAAGTGTATCGCCGTCACAATCGTTTTTAATATCTACAAGTTCCAAAAAGTTACCGCTTTCCTCTCCTTTTGTCCAAAGTCTTTGTTTGGAACGGCTGAAGAAAGTTACTTTTTGAGTTTCTATTGTTTTTTGAAGCGATTCTTCGTTCATATAACCCAGCATCAAAACATTTTTTGTTTCTGAATCCTGAATTATCGCTGGAATTAATCCGTGTGCACTTTTGATATCTATGTTCATATTTTTAGTCTAAAGTTTGAAAGCCGAAAGTCTTAAAGGTAAAACTATATTCGAACTTCTATATTATTGTTTTTTAATTCTTTTTTGAGTGTTTTGATTTCTATTTCCTTAAAATGAAATACACTTGCAGCCAAAGCGGCGTCTGCTTTTCCATCAATAAAAGTATCGGTGAAATGCTGAATGTTTCCTGCTCCGCCAGAAGCGATAATCGGAATATTAACTAATTCAGATAATTTTGCCAAAGCTTCATTAGCAAAGCCGTTTTTGGTTCCGTCGTGATCCATCGAGGTAAAAAGGATTTCTCCTGCACCTCTTTCTTCCACTTCTTTTGCCCAATCAAACAATTTAATTTCTGTTGGCACTTTTCCACCAACTAAATGCACGATCCATTCGCCGTCAATTTGTTTGGCATCGATTGCCACAACTACACATTGGCTTCCAAATTTCTGTGCCAAATCGTTAATCAACTGCGGATTTTTTACCGCCGATGAATTGATAGAAACCTTATCAGCTCCGTTTTGAAGCAAAACTTCCACATCTTCAACTGCTGAAATTCCGCCACCCACGGTAAATGGAATATTAATCGTCGAAGCTACTTTTCGAACCAAATCTACTAAAGTTCTTCTTCTTTCCTCAGTCGCCGAAATATCCAGAAAAACCAATTCATCAGCACCTTCATCCGAATAGATTTTGGCTAATTCAACAGGATCACCCGCATCACGTAAATCTACGAAATTAACGCCTTTTACGGTTCGTCCGTTTTTAATATCAAGGCAAGGTATAATTCTTTTTGTTAACATGTTTTTAATGTGTCAATTTGAGAATTAGTCAATTAGATAATTATTCTACATCAAGCAGAAATTATCTAATTATCAAATTTTCTCATTATCTAATTATAAAATCTTCCAATTGTTTCAAAGAAATTCTTCCTTCATAAATTGCTTTACCAATGATGGTTCCTTCGCATCCCAATTCAGCTAATTTTGGCAATTCATCAAAGGTTGAAATTCCACCTGAGGCAATTAATTTCAAATCTTTTGCTTGCTCTAAAATTTTAGCATATAAATCAAAACTTGGCCCTTCCAGCATTCCGTCTTTGGCAATATCAGTACAAATTACATATTCAATTCCTTTGTTTTGATAATCCTGAATAAATGGAACCAAATCTTCATTTGAGTCTTCCAACCAACCAGAAACTGCCACTTTTTCATTATTCGCATCGGCTCCCAAAATAATTTTGTCTGCACCATATTCAGAAATCCATTTTTCGAAAATAGCTCTGTTTTTTACAGCAATACTTCCACCAGTGATTTGGTTTGCACCACTTTCGAAAGCGATTTTCAAATCAGAATCGGCTTTTAAACCACCACCAAAATCAATTTTTAATTTGGTTTGAGTCGCGATTTGTTCTAATATTTTATAATTGACAATCTTGCTGGATTTTGCACCATCCAAATCAACTAAATGCAGATATTCAATTCCGTGCGCTTCAAATGATTTAGCCACTTCCAGCGGATTTTCGTTGTATATGATTTTGGTATTGTAATCGCCTTTGGACAAGCGGACACATTTTCCTTCGATAATGTCTATTGCGGGTATTATTCTCATTTATTTAAGTCTTAAAGTTTGAAAGTCTAAAGTTGCAAAGTTTTAGAAGTTCAAGTTATATTTTTAAAAAATTTTCCAAAATTTTCTCTCCAACATCACCGCTTTTCTCTGGGTGAAATTGTGTTCCGTAGAAATTATCGTTTTCCAAAGCCGAAGAATACTCAACGTCATAATCAGTAGTTGCAATGGTTTCTTTGCAAATAGGAGCATAAAAGCTATGCACTAGATACATATATTCTTTTTCAACTACATCTTTAAACAAATCCGATTTTAAGTTGGAGATAGTATTCCAGCCCATTTGAGGCACTTTTACTTTTGGGGAAAATTTAATAACATCCACATCAAAAATACCCAAACCTTCCGTGCTTCCTTCCTCTGATTTATTACACATCAACTGCATTCCCAAACAAATTCCCAAAACAGGCTGTTTCAGTGTAGGAATCAAAGTGTCTAGACCGCTTTGTTTTAACATTTTCATCGCATAACTCGCTTCACCTACGCCTGGGAAAATCACTTTGTCAGCCGATTTTATTTCGTCAGGATTATTGCTCAAAACCGCTTTGAATCCCAATCTTTCGATGGCAAACATAATGCTTTGAATATTTCCTGCTCCGTAATTTATGATTACTATTTTCATTTATTTAGTCTTAAAGTCAAAAGTCAAAAGTCATAATGTCGCTTAACTTTCGACTTTAAGACATTTGACTTTATGACTTAATTAAAGCATTCCTTTAGTACTTGGCAAAATCATTTTCTCTGTATCACGCTTAACCGCTACTTTTATCGCTTTGGCAAAAGCTTTAAAGATAGCTTCGATTTTGTGATGTTCGTTATCGCCTTCTGCTTTGATGTTGATGTTCGCTTTTGCACCGTCAGAGAATGATTTAAAAAAATGAAAAAACATTTCAGTTGGCATTTTACCCACCATTTCACGTTTGAATTCGGTTTCCCAAACTAACCAGTTTCTGCCTCCAAAATCAATAGCTACTTGAGATAAGCAGTCGTCCATTGGCAAACAGAAACCATAACGCTCAATTCCTAATTTATTCCCTAATGCTTTTGCAAAAACTTCTCCTAATGCAATTGCTGTATCTTCGATTGTGTGGTGTTCATCAACTTCCAAATCACCTTTTACCTTTATTTCCAAGTCCATTTGTCCGTGGCGGGAAATTTGGTCCAGCATATGGTCAAAAAAGGCAATTCCTGTATCAATTTTACTTTGTCCTGTACCGTCCAAATTCAAATTGATGTAAATATCTGTTTCGTGTGTTTTTCTTGTGATTGAAGCCGAACGGGCATCCAATTTTAAAAACTCATAAATAACTTTCCAATCAGTGGACTGTAAAGCAATCACTTCGTCTAATTCTTCTTTTTTACTTGAGATTTCAGCCAATCCCAAATCATCTTCTGATTTAAGGAAAATAGCTTTTGCTCCTAGATTTTTTGCCAATTCCACATCGGTAATTCTGTCGCCTAAAACAAATGAGTTTGCCAAATCATAATTTGGATTATCAATATATTTAGTAAGCATTCCTGTGCGAGGCTTGCGGGTTGGCGCATTATCTTCTGGGAAAGAACGGTCTACAAAAATATCATCAAAAAGAACGCCTTCATTTTCAAAAGCTCTCAAAATGAAATTTTGTGTTGGCCAAAAAGTATCTTCTGGAAAGCTGTCTGTCCCCAATCCATCCTGATTGGTTACCATTACCAATTCATAATCTAATTCTTTGGCAATTTTAGCCAAATATTGAAATGCTTTTGGGTAAAATTCCAGTTTTTCTAAACTATCCAGCTGATATCCTGCCGGTTCTAAAACGATCGTTCCGTCACGATCTATAAAAAGTACTTTTTTCATTTGTTTTTTTATTAAACACGAATTTCACGAATTTACACAAATTCGAAATCTATAAATTATTTGTTTAAGTTTATTTAATGCGATTTTTACATTTATCATTTTTACAATAAACACTTCTAAAAATTAGTGCTAATTAGTGAAATTCGTGTTTAAATCGATTTTAATGCTTCCATTAATTTTTTATTCTCCTCTTCTGTTCCAATAGTCAAACGCAATGTGTTTTCGCATAACGGCTGAGTCGTTCTGTTACGGATTACGATTCCTTTGTCAATTAACTCATCGTAACGTTTGTTGGCATCATCCACCTTTATTAAGATAAAATTAGCTTCAGTCGGATAGATTTTTTCCACGAAAGATACTTTGTCTAAAACTGAAAGTAATTCGGTTCTCTGCGCTATAATTGAAGTGATTTCGTTTGCAATTTTTACTTCATCACTCAAACGTTCCAAAGCGCGAAGCTGTGTCAATTCGTTTACGTTATAAGGCGGTTTGATTTTATTTAAAATCGAAATAACTTCTGCGGAAGCATAACAAACTCCCAAACGAATTCCTGCCAGACCATAGGCTTTAGATAAAGTCTGCGTGATAATCAAATTAGGATATTGATCCAATTTTTGCAACCAGCCTTCTTTATCTGAAAAATCAATATAAGCTTCGTCAATAACCACAAAACCATTGAATTTTTCTAATAGAGTTTTCACACTTTCCTCTGAAAAAGAATTCCCAGTAGGATTATTTGGTGAACATAAAAAGATGATTTTAGAATTTGAATCAACTGCTTCTAAAATTTTATCAATTTGTGGCTGAAAATCATTCGAAAGCAGTACTTCTCTGTTTTCAACAGCGTTGATATTAGCCAAAACGCTGTACATTCCGTAGGTAGGCGGTAGTGAGATAACATTGTCAATTTTTGGCTCACAAAAAGCTCTGAACAATAAATCTAAAACTTCATCACTTCCGTTTCCTAGCAAAATTTGTTTTGGATTTACATTCTTCATTTTTCCTAAAACCACTTTTACATTCCCTTGTTGTGGGTCAGGATAACGGTTTACGCCGTTTTGATATGGATTTTCATTGGCATCCAAAAAAATCATATCAGCTGTATCGAAATCTTCAAACTCATCACGAGCCGAAGAATAAGGCTTTAATTTCTTGACGTTTTCACGTACTATGGTGTTTATATCGAAAGTCATTTTTTTAATTTGCTTTATGCAATAGGCTTTATGCTGTAAGCCTTTTGCAATATTCTTGATTATTTTTTTTCTGCCTATTGCTTATCGCTTAACGCCTTTAGCCTTAAAGTAACTGCATTTTTATGTGCCTGCAATCCCTCGGCTTCTGCCATGACTTCAATTGCTTTTCCAATGTTTTGGATTCCTTTTGGAGTAATTTTTTGGAAAGTCATTGACTTAGTGAAACTGTCAAGGTTTACACCGCTGTAATTTTTTGCATAACCATTAGTTGGCAAGGTATGATTCGTTCCCGAAGCGTAATCTCCTGCGCTTTCCGGAGTGTAATTTCCAATAAAAACAGAACCTGCGTTTCCTATATTTTGAACATAAAAATCTTCATCTTTAGTACAAATGATAAAATGTTCTGGACCATATTCGTCGATTAATTCTAAAGCTATTTTATCATTTTCGACATAAATCAATTTGGAATTCGCAATTGCTTTTTCAGCAATCCCTTTTCTCGGAAGAACATCCAATTGCGATTGAACTTCTTTCTCTACCTCATCAATTAATGTTTTTGAAGTCGAAACCAAAATCACCTGACTGTCAGTTCCATGTTCGGCTTGGGAAAGTAAATCGGAAGCTACAAAAGCAGGAACGGCTGTGTCATCAGCAACAATAAGTAACTCCGATGGACCAGCAGGCATATCGATTGCTACACCAAATTGCGTTGCTAATTGTTTAGCAACAGTTACAAACTGGTTTCCCGGACCAAATATTTTATACACTTTCGGAATGCTTACAGTTCCAAAAGTCATTCCAGCAATCGCTTGGATTCCTCCTACTTTCAGAATTTTGGTTACACCGCATAAATAAGCAGCATATAAAATAGCAGGATTGATGTTTCCGTTTTTGTCCGGAGGTGAGCACAATACAATTTCGCTGCATCCTGCAAGATTCGCAGGAACAGCCAGCATTAATACTGTTGAAAACAAAGGAGCTGTTCCGCCTGGAATGTATAAACCAATTTTTTGGATTGGTCTTTTTTCTTGCCAGCAGTTTACGCCTTCGATAGTTTCAACTTCAATTCGGTTTGTTTTTTGTGCTAAGTGGAACTTTTCAATATTTGATTTAGCCAATAGAATGGCTTCTTTTAATTCTTTAGAAATACTTGCAATTGCAGTGGCTATTTCGGTTTGTGAAACTTCCAGTTCAGGAACTGAAGCTCCGTCAAAAAGTGAAGTGTATTTTGCAACAGCAAAATCTCCTTTTGACTGCACTTCCTTGAAAATTCCTTTCACCGTTGCTTCTATATCGTCAACTGTTTTGGTTGGTCTTTCTAAAATTGAGGACCAAGTTTCTGGTTTTGGATTGTATATTTTGTTCATTTCTTATATTGCTGTAAGCTTTAAGCTATAGGCTTTAAGCTTTATTAACTTTGTGTTTTTTTTGGCTTAAAGCGTATTGCTTACAGCCTAAAGCGCGAAGCTTAAAGTACCATTTTTTCTATTGGACAAACTAAAATTCCTTCGGCACCGGCATCTTTCAATTTATCGATTACTTCCCAGAAAGTGTCTTTGTCAATAACAGAGTGAACACTGCTCCATCCTTCCTGCGCCAAAGGCAAAACAGTTAAGCTTCGTAATACAGGAAGAATTTTTCCAACTTCATCGATTTTGTCGTTTGGAACATTCATCAAAATATATCTTGATTTTCTAGCTCTTAAAACCGATTCAATTCGGAATTTCAAAGTGTCGATTAATTTTTGGTTTTCTGGGTTTATTTTTGGAGAAACCGCCAAGACTGCTTCACTTTTCAGGATAACTTCAACTTCTTTCAAGTTGTTTTTAAATAAAGTGCTTCCGCTTGAAACGATATCTACAATAGCATCGGCAAGGCCAATATTTGGTGCGATTTCAACCGATCCTGAAATTTGGTGAATATCAACGGTCATTCCAAATGAAGCAAAATAGTTGATAACTGTATTAGGGTAAGATGTGGCGATTCGCAGTCCGTCCAAATCTTTTATGGAATTGTATTCGAAGGTTTTTGGAACTGCAACAGAGACTTTGCATTTTGAAAACCCTAATTTTTGTGCTACTTCAATACCTTTTCCTTTTTCAACCAAAAGATTATCTCCCACGATAGCTGCATCTACAACACCATCAATTAAATATTGCGGTATATCTGAGTTTCTAAGAAATAAAACTTCTAAAGGGAAATTAGTTGCTTCAGCTTTTAACTGATCGTTTCCGTTATCTATAGAAATACCGCAGTCTTTTAGGATTTGGATACTTTCTTCGTTTAAACGTCCCGATTTTTGAATTGCAATTTTAAGTGTACTCATTTTAGTTTTTTTAGTTTGTTGTTTTGAGTTAATGCCTGAGTACAAAGAATGGGTAATAAAAAACCCGCTTGATGTACTCAAACGGGTTTAGATTATTGTGAATTACACGCATACCATTAACACATCGCTTGAGAGCAATTATGAGAATGATGATGATGTAATTGAATTGATAACATAACTTTATAAAATTAGATAACTCTTTGTTTCTTTTGCAAATATAGGGTATAAATTAATAACAATCCAATTTTTATTTTAACGTTTCGTCAAGTATTTGTTAAATTAAAAAAGCACTGAAGATATTAATTCCTTAGAAACAGAAACACCCATTTGGAATTGCTTATCAGACAATACCAAACAGGTGTTTCAAAATCAACTTTAAAATAATTACTACTAAACGGTTAGCTTAATACTGGTTCCAAAGAAGGTCCGGCTGCGACTAAGCGTTTTCCTTCTTCGGTATCAGTGTACTGCTCGAAATTTTTGATATAACGTGCAGATAAATCTTTTGCTTTGCTTTCCCATTGCTCAACATCTCTGTAAGTATCTCTTGGGTCTAAAATTCCTTCACTTACATTTGTTAATGCTGTTGGAATAGTTAGGTTTAAAAATGGAACAGTGGATGTTTCTGCGGTATCGATCTCACTGTTAATAATTGCATCAATAATTGCTCTTGTGTTTTTAAGAGAAATTCTTTTCCCTGTTCCATTCCAACCTGTATTAACTAAATATGCTTTTGCTCCGTGCTCTCTCATTTTTCCAATTAATGTTTTAGAATACATTGTTGGGTGTAATGTTAAGAAAGCTTCACCAAATGCTGGAGAGAAAGATGGTTCTGGTTCAGTAATTCCTCTTTCAGTTCCTGCCAATTTGGATGTATATCCGCATAAAAAGTGGTATTGTGCCTGATCATCATCAAGTATAGATACTGGAGGCAGTACTCCAAATGCATCAGCAGAAAGATAGATGATTTTCTTAGCGTGTCCAGCTTTTGACGGTAATACAATTTTATTAATATGATAAATTGGGTAAGATACTCTAGAGTTTTCGGTGATTGAATGATCATAATAATCAATTTCTCCGTACTCATCGACGATAACATTTTCTAGTAATGCATCTCTTTTAATAGCTCTCCAGATATCTGGTTCATTTTCTTCTGATAAGTCAATTACTTTAGCATAACAGCCTCCTTCATAGTTAAATACTCCGTTGTTATCCCATCCGTGTTCGTCATCACCAATTAAATATCTTTTTGGATCTGCAGAAAGTGTTGTTTTTCCTGTTCCTGAAAGTCCGAAGAATACAGCAACATCTCCTTTTTCGCCTACGTTAGCAGAACAGTGCATTGAAGCCATTCCTTTTAAAGGCAGATAGTAGTTCATCATCGCGAACATTCCTTTTTTCATTTCGCCTCCATACCAAGTACCTCCAATAAGCTGTATTCTTTCTGTAAGGTTGAATACTACGAAATTTTCTGAGTTCAATCCTTGTTCTCTCCAGTTTGGATTTACTGTTTTTGAACCGTTCATTACAATGAAATCAGGTTTTCCGAAGTTTTCCAATTCATAATTTGAAGGTCTGATAAACATATTAGTTACAAAATGTGCCTGCCATGCTACTTCCATTACGAAACGAACTTTAAGTCTTGTGTCAGCATTTGTTCCGCAGAAAGCATCTACTACATATAATTTTGGAGAAGTAGAAAGCTGTTTCAATACTAATCCTTTCAAATCATCATAAACTGCCTGAGTTGTTGGGAAATTCACTTTATCATCCCAGTAGATAGTGTCTTTTGAAACTGAATCCTTAACAATATATCTGTCTTTTGGTGAACGGCCTGTAAAAACACCTGTTTTTACAGCAACAGCACCTGTATCTGTTAATGCTCCTTTTTCGTATCCTTTTCTTTTATGTGAAATTTCTGCTTGATATAATTCTTCATAAGAAGGATTGTAAACTACTTCATGGTAGCCTGTAATTCCCAAGTTATGTAATTCCTGAATGATTTTAATGTTTTTCATAATGTGTGTATTTTATTATAGTTTTGTGCGTTATTTTCTTTATCAAAATTACTCCAGTTATTCACTAAAAAACCTGATTTTTATCATGTTTTGTAGAAAAATATGCGCAAACGTTTTCGGTTTTAGTGCTGTTTTACAAAGAGATATGATTGTCTTTAATATTAAAGATTGGTTTTGGTTTATTAGGAAAGAAATAAAAATTAAACCTGATTTTTGTCATATAAAGTTACCAAAAAAAATAATTCATTTACGTTATATTTTCATTAAAAAAGCTACAGTTATGTTTGAATGGTTTAACGTTTTGTTTACTCCGACAGATACGCCGGAAATGACACAGTCATTAATAGTATTATTTATGGCTATAAGTATTGGTTTTTTTGCAGGTAAAATAAAAATTGGAAAAGTTTCGCTTGGAGTTTCCGCAGTAATGTTTGTGGGGCTGTTCTTGGGGCATTTGGGATTTAGCATGGAACCAGAATTAATACAGTTTGTGAGAGAGTTTGGTTTAATTCTGTTTGTCTATGGCATCGGAATTCAGGTCGGTCCTACTTTCTTTTCTTCATTTAAAAAGGAAGGTCTAATTTTCAATGCATTGGGAGTTGGTACCGTATTTTTGGGCGGAATTATTACTTGGCTGCTATATTTGGCTGCTAATGTGAAAATTGAAAACGCTGTTGGTTTAATGTCTGGCTCAGTAACAAATACTCCAGGGCTTGGTGCTGCAAAGTCAACTCTTATCGAAATCCAAAAACAATTGAATCTTCCAGCAGATCATTTTTCTGATCCCGCCATTGCGTATGCTATTACCTATCCCATAGGTGTTTTTGGAATAATCCTGATTATAATTTTGGCAAAAAACATCTTGAAAATTGATTTGTCTAATGAAGTTGTACTTCTTAACAAAAAGAATAAAGATTCGGAAAATAAAATTGTACGTCAAAAATGCAGAGTTACAAGACCAGAAGTTGTAGGGAAAACTATTCGTCAGATATACAAGGAGTTTATCATTGATGGAGTTATTATTTCCAGACAAAAACAAAGCGGTACCAAAGTTGTGTTTTCTCCATCATTGGACTCGATTATAAACGATAAGGATGTCCTGATGGTAGTAGCCAAACAAAAAGATATAAATAGGTTTATAGATATTGTTGGTAAAGTTTCTACGGATCTTTTTATTGAGTCAGAAAATGATGTTACGGCCAAAGTTTTAAGTGTTACTAAAAAGACTGCGACACACAAAACACTGGCACAATTGGATTTGTATAATCAGTTTGGCTTAAAGGTTACCCGTGTAGTACGTTCGGGTCTGGAAATTTTGGCACAGCCTGCATTAGAACTATATTATGGAGATACTTTATTGATTGTTGGAAGCAAAGAAGCTATTGAGGAAGCTGAAAAAATCATTGGAAATTCAAAAAAAATACTTTTAGAGCCCGATTTTCTTTCTCTTTTTGGAGGATTGATTTTTGGGGTTGTTATCGGTTCTATACCAATAATGATTCCGTCATTACCGGTTCCGCTTAAATTAGGATTGGCCGCGGGACCGCTTTTGGCGGCTTTATTCATCAGCAGATATGGCGGTGTCGGAGTAATTCACTCGTATATCAATAATGGAGCAATACATTTTATGAAGGATTTCGGAATATGTATGTTCTTTGCCGCAGTTGGTATTAAGGCAGGACACGGTTTTTATGATAATTTTGTTGCAAATGACGGCTGGATGTGGATTTATTACGGATGCTATATTACGTTTATACCATTGACTATCTTGGTTTTAGTCAGCAGATTTATATTTAAACTCAATTTCTATCAAATGGTTGGTATTATGAGCGGTTCCTATACAGACCCTGCTGCATTGGCTTTTAGTACTAAATATTTAGATTCGGATATACCTAATCAATCATATGCAACAGTCTATCCTTTGGTAACCATCAGCAGAATTTTAGTTGCACAGCTGCTTATATTGCTATTAGCGAGCTGATTTTTTAACCGCAAAGACCGCAAAGATTTCTTTTTTATATAGTGCAATGTTCGCAAAGCTTTGCGAACATTGCATAATAAACAGTCAAATTATACTCTTTGCGCTCATTGCGGTAAGTATTAAAACTAGTTAGATTTTATTAAAAAAGTGTGCCGTTTCGGACATGATTAGACTGATACTAATACTCCAAAAGAGCTTTTAATTCCTTTTCGAATCGGCCTTTCGGTAAATATTGATCTTCCAATGCTTTTGTGAAAGGAATCGGAGAATCTAAACTCGCTACGCGTTTTACAGGGCCATCCAGAAACTCAAAACAATTTTCCATAATCAAAGCCGAAATATCGCTGGCAACACCTCCAAACATCGAATCTTCCTGATAGATAATAACTTTTCCAGTCTTTTTTACCGAAGTATAAATCGCTTCTGTGTCTAAAGGCTGTAAAGTCCTTAAATCCAAAAGATCAGCTTGTATTTCGGGGTTATTATCTAAAGTTTCCAAAGCCCAATGTACCGCTGCTCCAAAAGATATAATAGTCACGTTATTTCCTTCCTTCAGCAAAGCAGCTTTCCCGAGCGGAATCGTGTAATAATCGGTCGGTACCTCTTGTGACAAGCTTCTGTATAATTGTTTGTGTTCGAAGAAAAGCACAGGATTCGGGTCATTTATTGAAGCATTCAGCAAGCCTTTTGCGTCAAGCGGAAAAGCAGGATAAACCACTTTTAAACCTGGAGTTTTGGTAAACCAGGCTTCGTTGGTCTGTGAATGAAAAGGCCCAGCCTGCGTTCCTCCGCCACAAGGCATCCGAACAACTACATCAGCTTTCTCCAGCCAGCGGTAATGTGATTTGGCCAATAAATTAACGATTGGGTTAAATCCTGTGGACACAAAATCGGCGAACTGCATTTCGACAATCGCCTTATAACCGTTAATGGATAATCCCATGGCGGTTGAAACAACAGCGCTTTCACAAATGGGCGTATTCCGAACACGTTCTTTACCAAACTGCGCTACAAAACCATCAGTGATTTTGAATGCACCTCCATATTCGGCAATATCCTGTCCCATAATAACCGATTTGTCATGGCGTTCCATAGACTGTCTTAAACCTGTAGATATAGCGTCTATAAATCGTATGTTTTCTGTTTCAGTATTTGGAGGAAAATCTTCACAGGTATACGGTTTGTAAACATCTTTTAATTCTCCTTCAAGAGTTGGCTCAATTTCAGGTTCTTCATTGGCTAGAGCCCAGCTTTGATCGATGTCTTTTTTTATTTCCTGCTGGATTTCGGCATCATATTCTGCGGTTAGGATATGATTTTGGTACAAAAAGCTTCTGTAGTTGTCTACAGGGTCTTTCGAAGCCCATAAATTCATTAATTCCTGCGGAACATATTTGGTGCCACTCGCCTCTTCGTGGCCTCTCATTCGGAACGTTTTGAATTCGAGTAAAATTGGACGCGGATTTTCAATCATTGATGCCTTTAAGTCTGTCAGCAGATTAAAAATCTCTAAAATGTTATTTCCATCCACAATATGGCTTTCTATTCCGTAACCTATTCCTTTATCAGCAAGGTTTTGGCAGCGGTATTGTTCATTGGTTGGTGTAGATAAACCATAACCGTTATTTTCAATTATGAACAAAACTGGTAAATCCCAAACTGCTGCAATATTTAAAGCTTCGTGAAAATCGCCCTCGCTAGTTGCTCCTTCACCAGTAAAAACGGCCGTTACTTTTCCGTTTTTCTGTAATTTATTGGCTAATGCTATTCCATCGGCAACCCCAAGCTGAGGTCCAAGATGCGAAATCATTCCGATGATTTTATAATCTTGAGTTCCAAAGTGAAAACTTCGGTCTCTTCCTTTGGTAAAACCATTTGCTTTGCCCTGCCATTGCGAAAAAAGACGCTGTAACGGAATATCTCTTCCTGTAAATACGCCTAAGTTTCGGTGCATTGGCAGGATGTATTCGTCAGCATCCAAAACAGCAGTTACTCCTGCCGCTATTGCTTCCTGACCAATTCCGGAAAACCATTTGGAAACTTTTCCCTGACGGATAAGGATTAACATTTTTTCCTCTACCAGTCGAGGTTTTAGGATTCTTTTATATAAATTTAGTAAGGTATCTGTGGATAGATTTTTTGGGTCAAAATTCATTTTTAAGGATTTATTGATACATCTCAAAGATAAATAAATATCACAGTTTAGGTATTCATTGTTATATTATTTTAAGATGTAAATAATTTTTAAAATAAGTTAACTATTTTATTCTCTATATTTGTAGTTGCGAAGTTTTAGGCTTCTAAAGTATTAAATACAGACATAATATGCAAAACATTCCTAGTGTTGACTTGCGTGATTTCCTTTCGGACGACCCGAAACGTAAACAAAAATTTGTAAATGAAATCGGAAGTGCATTCGAAGATATAGGCTTCGTAGCGCTCAAAGGGCATTTTTTAAACGATCAATTAGTTGATGAATTGTATGGCGAAATTCGAAATTTCTTTTCGCTGCCATTAGAAACAAAACACAGCTATGAAATTCCAGGAATCGGCGGACAAAGAGGTTATGTTTCTTTTGGAAAAGAACATGCCAAAGGCCGAAAAGAAGGGGATTTGAAAGAATTTTGGCATTTTGGTCAGTATGTGGACAAAGATTCCAAATATGCGTCTGAATATCCTGAAAATGTTGAGGTAAAAGAGTTGCCACGTTTTAATGTAGTAGGTAAAGAAGCGTACCAAATGCTTGAGAAAACAGGTGTTTATGTATTGAGAGCTTTGGCACTTCACCTTGGTTTAGATGAGTTCTATTTTGACGAATATGCCAAAGAAGGAAATTCAATCCTAAGACCTATTCACTACCCTCCTATTACATCCGAACCTGAAAATGCTATTCGTGCGGCTGCACATGGCGACATCAACTTAATTACATTATTGATGGGGGCTCAAGGCAAAGGACTGCAGGTTCAAAATCATGATGGAGAATGGATTGATGCTGTTGCAGAACCAGATGAATTGGTGATTAATGTTGGAGATATGTTATCCAGACATACTAATAACAAGCTGAAATCTACTATTCATCAAGTGGTAAATCCACCAAGAGA
The DNA here is from genome assembly GCF_003385115.1 of Flavobacterium aquicola. GTDB lineage: Bacteria > Bacteroidota > Bacteroidia > Flavobacteriales > Flavobacteriaceae > Flavobacterium > Flavobacterium aquicola. The sequence continues at coordinate 105,249 of NZ_QUNI01000008.1, read as the reverse complement.
ATTATGGGGGACTTCGCGTTATTCTATTCCGTTTTTTATGCATCCGGTAAGTGATATGAAATTAAACTGCCTTGAAAACTGCATCGATGCTGAAAATCCTAAGAAATTTGACGATATTACCGCAGGGGATTATTTATATGAACGCTTGGTTGATTTAGGGTTAATAAAAAAATAAATAACAAATTTTATAATCCAAATTCCAAAGCTTCACTTTTGGGATTTGGATTTTGTTTTTTATAATTAAAAAAAAAATGGATTTACAAGACCAATTAAAAAATCTTTTTCCTGACCATGAAATGGCTCCTGAAGAAGCAATCGAAAAAGAACCGCACGAATTATATGTTCAAAAAGAACCTATGATCTGCAAATTTGAAAAAAGAAAGGGAAAAGCAACCACCATAATTGAAGGCTACGAAGGATCTGACGAGGATTTTAAAGCCCTTGCCAAAGAAATCAAAACAAAACTGAGTGTTGGCGGTACTTTTAAGGATGATTCTATTATTATTCAGGGCGATTACCGTGATAAAATAATGACTATCTTGAAAGAAAAAGGATTTAAGGTAAAGCGTGTCGGCGGATAAAAAGTTGATGGTTGATCGTTGGTGGTTGATGGTTTAGGCAATATTTAAATCAGTTTTATATCGAAAACCACTTAAACCTTTAAACTAAAATTAAACTCTTTAAACCTTCTTTAAAATGTCTATACAACAATCCGAATTAATACTCAATCCTGACGGAAGTGTGTATCATCTTAACTTGAAACCCGAGAATATTGCCCACGATATTATTTTTGTGGGAGATCAGGATCGTGTGTCAAAAATCACCAAACATTTTGACTCAGTTGAGTTTTCTACCCAAAAGAGAGAATTCAAAACCGAAACCGGAACTTACAAAGGCAAACGCATAACTGTAATGTCAACAGGAATTGGTTCTGACAATATTGATATTGTCGTTAACGAACTTGATGCACTTGTCAATATTGATTTAGAAACCCGAAAACCAAAAGAAAATCTAACTTCATTAAACATTATCCGAATAGGAACTTCTGGCTCTTTGCATGCCGATATTCCCGTGGATAGTTTTGTGATGTCAAAATTTGGATTGGGACTTGATAATATGCTCCGCTCCTATTTGGTTGATTCTATTTCTAATATTGAAATCGAAGATGCCTTTATTGGTCACACCAATTGGGATTTGCGAAAAGGAAGACCTATTGTTGTTGCTGGCTCTTCTATTTTGGAGAGAAAAATAGAAAGTGACAGAATTCATAAAGGAATCACTGCAACGGCCGGTGGTTTTTATGGTCCTCAGGGACGTATTCTGCGTTTGGGTATTCAAGACAATGGACTGAATTCTAAAATGGATAATTTCCTTTTTGAAGGGAACAGAATCACCAACCTTGAAATGGAAACATCTGCTATTTATGGGCTTTCGGCTCTTTTAGGACATCAGGCTCTGTCTTTAAATGCTATTATTGCTAATCGTGCCAATGGTACTTTTAGCAGTGATCCTTACAAAGCTGTTGATGAATTGATTGAATATACTTTGAATAAATTGGCAGAAAATTAAACCATGACAGAAAATCAACAAAAAGTCTTATTTCGATTCCACAGTGCTATTTTGGATGAAGAAATAACCGAAACTATGTGGTCTGATATAATTGATGCCGAAAAAGGAATATACAAATTAGACAATATTCCGTTTTTTGGACCACTTATTGCGACAGATGACATTTTCTATGCAAAATTTGATGAAAAAGAAGGAGCAATTGTTTACAAAGAGACAATTGAAACTTCAGGAAACTCTATAATTCAGATTGTAATTTTAAAAGACAATTTTGATCAGGAAATCATTAGAGAAAAACTTAATGAAATGGATTGTGTTTCTGAAGTTTTGAATGAAAAGTATTTTGTTGCCGAAATAAAGAAAGCCTGTGATTATTCAGTTGTAAAGCAATTATTAAATGAATATTCGGAATTAGGTTTATTAGATTTTGCTGAGCCTTGCCTGTCTAAAAAACATAGTGATGATTTGTTAAAATAGTACATTTTCATCTGCGAAAATCTGCCAAATCTGCGTGCTATTATTTCACGCAGATTTGGCAGATTTTTTCTCAAAACCACATAAATCCTGACCTCATTTATTTAAACTTCCTTATTCATTTTTTAAAACTATATTTGTGTTTTGAAAAATAAACCAATGAAAATAATTCTTACGGGAGCAACTGGAGTTTTGGGATCGCATATTATGTATGACCTTCTGGAGCTTTTTATCAAAAATAATAACAGCGAAAAACTTTTTATAATTGCCAGAAACAAAGGAAAAGTTAGTGCTATCGACCGTGTCAACGAACTATTGACCAGTGATTACACTCCTGAAATTTTGCGTAAAACTGGTCTAGAAAAACTTCATGAGTATATTGAAATCATAGATTCCGATTTGGCGAACCTTCAGGATACTTTTTCCGAAAAAATAAAAGGCGCTTACTTTATTCATTCAGCCGGATATGTAAATCTTTCCACGGATGAAAAACTAAAAAGCAAAATTTTTGATGAAAATGCCAAAATAACTCAATCGCTTTTCAATACGTTTCATCCGTTCATCAAGAAATTCATTTACATTGGGACAGCTTTTTCTTCAGGAATTAGAGATGGATTAATAGATAACGATTTTCATAATCTTAAGTTCAAACCAAAGCACCGCAATGCCTACGAAAATGCCAAATTTCATTCGGAGAATTTCATTGCACAGGAATGCAAAAAACTTGAACTGCCGTTCCAAATTCTGCGCCCTAGCGTAATCGGAGGAAAAATGCTGGGAACCGAAAGCCCTTATTTCATTCCGAAGTATATGGTTTTTTATCTTTTGGCGAAATTTTTTCACTTTACCTCCCAGCGAAAAGGCGAACAGGAAAATGTTCGATTCATCATTAACGAGGAAACTGGCTTGAATATCATTCCGGTTGATTATGTTTCAAAAGTGATTGTAAATACTTTCGAACGTGACGATATCGAACAATTAAATATTGTAAACGACAAAAGTTTCAATATCGTAAAAGGACTTCAGCTGATTATGAAAGAAGTGGGTTATACTAATTTTACCTTAATCAAAAATCCTCTTGATTTCAAATACAAAAACACCATCGAAAAACTGTATTACGAAAGTATCGGCAAGCATCTAAAGCCTTATTTTATTACCAATCCCAACGAATACGATACCACTTTGCTGAATTCTATTCTGGAAATACCCAAATTGGATAACGAGGCATTTACCAATATGATCCGCTATGCTATTTCCAATGATTTTAAGGACATTAATGTGTAGAGAAGTTGCTGAGATTCTAAGATTCTGAGTCACTAAGCGATTTTAAAAAAAACTTAGAATCTTAGTAACTCAGAAACTTAGAATCTTAAAGTTTTAGTATCTTAGCAACTCAGTAATTTAAAAAAACAATTCCCTACTTTTGGGTGTTATGGTACAAATTAACAAAACGAATTTTCATCTCGTAAAATCCAAGTTTCAGTTGAAAAAGCCTTGGGACCGTTTTGTTATCTTTTTATTGAGTACACTAATTACGATTCCTTTATTTATAGTGCTTCACCAAAATTTAATCGACCCGCAATGGTATTTTGGTTTGGACAGAGTACTCCTTTTTATTCTTGTTTTGGGGATTATTTTCTTTGCGCTATATGCTTTACGAACTATAATTATCGTTTGTTTTGCGCTGTATTTGTTGGTTCTTGTTTATGGAAGTATGTTCGGAAATTTTAGTTTTAATTCTGTTTTTGAAGACTATAACACAATGCTTTACACGATGAATAACGATCCATTTCCTCAGGATATTATCATCGCCAAATTACTGCCATTCCCTAATAAATCTGAGATTTTAATGGCAATCGAATATAAAAATCCAAAAGTTCGGAATTTTGCCATAATGGCTACAACAAAGCACTTTAAAAACATAAAAGGGTATTCGGATTACAGAAGTTTAATTCAGTGTTTTGCTGTTTTCAAGGAAATCAACAGCCGTTGGAACTACGTGAACGACCCCAAAAACGGAGATTATATCGCCACAGCACACGAATCGTTGCTTTATTTTTCGGGAGACTGTGACGACCATTCCATTTTGATGGCTGCCTGCATCCGCTCCATTGGAGGAACGCCCAGACTGATTCATACTAAAGGTCACATCTATCCCGAAATTTTAATTGGAAGCATGAAAGATCTTGAAAAAGTAAATTTTATAATTAAGAATATTTTATTTATCGAGGAAAGCAAAAATAAACAGCTGAATTATCATATTGACGAACACGGACAAGTCTGGCTAAATCTGGATTATACGGCCAAATACCCCGGAGGCCCTTTCATGTCTGAAGAAATATTGGGAGCTTTGACATTGGAGTAAAATCATTAGGGAGTGCCACCATAAAGAAACGGAGCCAAATCATCTTTGCGGTGATTCGGCTCCGTTTCTTTATGCTGTCGGGCTATCCGCGCTACTTTGGTAGCTAGCTCCTATCCCTCACTCGGAATTCTGCTAAATCACAACCAATCAATTTTCTTCAAATTATTTTCTTCCAAATATAAATTTGTCTTGCTAAAATGTTTATTCCCAAACCATTTTCCCTGATTAGCACTCATGGGCGAAGGATGCCCCGATTCTAAAACAAAATGTTTGCTTCTGTCAATCTTTGCTCCTTTTTTTTGCGCAAAACTTCCCCAAAGCATAAAAACCACATTTTCCTTTTCGTTTGATATTTTCTGAATAACGGCATCAGTAAAAAGATTCCATTTAAGGTGTTTGTGGCTGTTTGCATTGTCTTTCCTGACAGTTAAGGATGCATTAAGCAACAAAACACCCTGTTTTGCCCATGATTCCAAATTTCCTGAACTTGGTATAAAAATAGAATCCAAATCGGAATTGATTTCCCTAAAAATATTGCGGAGCGAAGGCGGAATTTTAACCGAATCATTCACCAAAAAAGCCAAACCATTGGCTTCTCCATCACCGTGATAAGGATCCTGTCCGATAATGACAACTTTAATTTCCTCAAAAGAACAATTATTAAATGCCGAAAAAATCAGTTCTTTTGGCGGAAAACAAGTGAAGTTTTGATATTCTTCATTCACATCTTCCATCAATTTGATGAAATAAGGTTTTTCTATTTCATCGCTTAAAATAGTTTGCCAAGAAGGATTTAAATTGAGAACCATAAAAATATTTTGCTGTAAAGTTCGGAAAGATTTTGGAAAGAGTGCAAAGAAAATGGTTTTTGACTTTTTACTTTGTAACTTTGGACTTTTGACAATTGATATATAATAATGATCTCCATTACTGAAAAAACGTTACAAGATTTACAATTCCCTGCGGTTCTCGAAACGATTTCCGAAATTTGTAATACCGATATAGGAAAGCAAAAAGCATTGGAAATAACGCCTTTTAGAGAAAAAGAATCTTTGATGAGTGCCTTGATGCAGACTTCAGAGTATGTTTCTTCTTTCCAGAATAATAATGCGATTCCAAATCATGGTTTTGATGCGATTACTTATGAAATCAAGTTTTTGGCAATCGAAGACAGCTTTCTTGAAGTGGGAGGTTTCAGAAAAATAGCTACTATATCCGAAACGACTAATGTGCTTTTGACATTTCTAAATAAATTCAATGATTATTATCCGAATCTTTGTGCCAAAAGTTCGGGAATTCAGCTTACCAAAGAGATTATCACGCTTGTAGATGCAGTGGCTGATAAGTATGGAGAAATAAAAGACAATGCCTCTCCCCGACTTTTGGAAATTCGCCGTGAAATGAATCTGGTTCGTGGGAAAGTAAACCAGAGTTTTGGTTCCGCTTTGACGCAGTACAATAGTTTGGGTTATTTGGACGATATTAAAGAAAGTTTTGTACAAAATCGCCGTGTTTTGGCTGTTTTGGCAATGTACAGACGAAAAGTAAAAGGTTCTATCCTTGGAAGTTCAAAAACCGGAAGTATTGCATACATAGAACCCGAAAATACACTGAAATATTCCCGAGAATTAAGCAACTTGGAATATGAGGAAAAAGAGGAAATAACAAAGATTTTAAAACAGCTGACAAATGCTGTCCGTCCGTTTTTGCCTTTGTTGATTCAGTATCAGGATTTCCTAAGTGATATTGATGTGATTGCAGCCAAGGCAAAGTATGCGAACAAAATTAACGGAATTTTACCGGCAATTACAGACGAACGCCGTTTGTATTTCAGAGAAGCTTTTCATCCTATTTTATATTTAACAAATAAACAGAAAAAGGAAGTTACACATCCGCAGACTATTGAACTAAGTCAGGAAAATAGAATTATTGTAATTTCCGGACCTAATGCCGGCGGTAAAACCATTTCGATGAAAACCGTTGGTTTATTACAATTAATGTTGCAGTCGGGTATGCTTATTCCTGTACATGAACGCAGTGAAACTTTTCTTTTTGATCGAATATTGACAGATATTGGAGATAATCAATCTATTGAAAATCATCTAAGTACTTATAGTTACCGCTTGAAGAACATGAATTACTTTTTGAAGAAGTGTAATAGAAAAACCATGTTCCTGATTGATGAATTCGGTACGGGTTCGGATCCTGAATTAGGAGGTGCTTTGGCTGAAATTTTCCTGGAGGAATTCTATCACCGTGAAGCTTTTGGATTGATTACTACACATTATTCGAATCTTAAGATTTTGGCAAATGAATTGCCGTATGCTACTAATGCGAATATGCTGTTTGATGAAAAATCATTGGAACCAATGTATAAGCTGGTTTTAGGACAGGCAGGAAGTTCTTTTACTTTTGAAGTAGCACTTAAAAACGGAATACCTTTTAGCCTAATTAATCGAGCCAAAAAGAAAATAGAAATTGGTAAAGTACGTTTTGATAAAACTATCGCTAATCTCCAAAAAGAACGATCGAAATTGGAAAAAACTTCTACAAATCTTAAGGAAGAAGAAACCAGAGCGCGAGAAGAAAGCAAAAAAATGGAGAATATCAATGTCAAAATCAAGCAAAAACTGGAAAGCTATCAGGAATTGTATGACAGTAATCAAAAGACGATTTACATTGGCCAGAAAATAGAAGATATCGCCGAGAAATATTTCAATAATAAAAACAAAAAAGACCTGATTGGCGAGTTTTTGAAAATCGTTGAAATTGAAAATTCGAAACGTAAAAAAGCCACTCCTAAAGAAATTAAGGCAAAAGTGGAAATGAAAAAAGAAATCATCAAAGAAGTTGAAATTAAGGTTGAAGAAATCCGAATTGAAAAGAAAGAAAAAAAATTAAAACCAGTTATTGAAAAGCCAAAACCTATTCTAAAAGTGGGTGACCGTGTGCGAATGCTGGACGGAAAATCAGTAGGAAGTATTGATAAAATTGAGAAAAATAAAGCAGTTGTAAATTACGGACTGTTTACTTCGAAAGTAAGTTTGGAAGAATTAGAGTTTGTTGAGGCTGGGAAGAAATAGTATAGTCAAGCAAACTCATTTTAGTAAAAAAAAGTCGGAAGAAAAATCTTCCGACTGACTACCGCAAAAGCTATTTTTTTATTCTTTAATAAATTTATGTGTTTGTGTACTTCCATTTGAGAAAGCCTTTAACACGTACATTCCGGAGCCTAATCTTTCAAGATTTACTAGATTGATTTTTTCAGATTGTTGCATTATAATCTTCCCCGAAACATCTAGGATTACAATCTTCTCAATTTTATCAGACTGTTTGTGAACAACGTTTAATATTGAAGAAACTGGATTAGGATAAATAGAAACCTTTTCAAACTTTAAATCTTCCGCTGAAAGTGAATTAGAAAGCATACAATCACTCCAAATACTACAATCACCATAAGTTATAAATACCGAATAAAGACCTGGTGTTTGAGGCGAAAAACTTTGCCCATTTTCACCAGCTACAAAAGCTTCGGCATTACAATCCCACCATTCATAGGACGCATCAATTTGGCTAGCAGTGAATGTGTTTTCTTCAAGAGAAACCGTTTTATCAAGTTCGGAGATTTCTACATAAAAACTCCCTTGTGCTTCTCCACAGCCGTTTCCAGCATAGAGGTATATAACTTGTGATGAGGTTATTAAATCTCCCGGATATAATATATCACCAGCTGTATTAGGTTGGGTATAAAAATTGCCACTACTCAAATGAGGAAGTGTATAGCTTTCGCAAGTATGTACGTCATCTAAAAAATCAACATAAGGTCCATAATTGATGGTAATGTCTAAAACTGTTTCAGCACTTCCGCAACTGTTGGTAGTATGCTTGTAAAGGATTTGGCTCATTGTAATTTCGTCACCACCATTATACATTGTACCATTTCCGCCTGATTCTGTATAATAGCCACCTTCTGAAAAATCGGGTAGAATATAACTATCGCAGACAACCACGCTTTCGTTCACAGGAAGGCTTAGTGCTGATTCGATTATGATGAAGAAAGGGGATTGTGCACTCCCGCATTCATTTTCCCCATAAATATACATGGTCCTGTCTGCTTCAATTACGTCTCCGGCAAAAAACGGGTCGGTTTGATTATCATTTCCATAGTAATTTCCAACTGATAATGCGGGTAACGTATAAGAGGAACAGCCATAAACTACACCTAATTCATCAATCAACGGTGCCTGGTTGATTGTCACTTCCACAGCGACCCGGACACTTTCTTCATTATCTATGGTTTGAGTTACATAATAAGTAGCTGTTGCGAGTTGAAAGCTCGAAGAAAGTGCATTTCCTCCTGTCACTTTTTCATACCACTGCAAACTTGTTCCATTAGCAACCAGATTAGATACGGTTGCATGATCACAAAAACTTTGTGGCAAAGCTGAAGGAGGTGGAGTAATTGAGAATGCGTCCTGATTTATAAAAACGACTAATGCTATAAAAAGTAATATTCTATTCATAATCATTAAATTAAAATAGTTGTTAAATTATTTTTATGAAATTGTCATATCAAAATTAATAAAAATATTAATCTAAATAATTAGTTTACAGTATTTTATGTGTATGTTTTTTATAATTATTTAAAATTGCAGATACTTTTGGGGTGAAAATGAATTTAAAATGATGCTGAAACAAAGCATTTATCTATCAACTATTAAGTCTTATGGTATTATTCATCATCCGTTTTTTTATAGCTGGTAGCGAATTACTAATTATTAGTGATTTAGTCAAAATTTATTTAGAAATTTATTTTCATCAAAATTTTTATGGTAGTTACTTTTTTCATCATAGGATTTTAATTAAATAAGCTTCAACTTTGTTGATGGTTTTTTATAAAATATAAATATGCAAAATCTTCCTATTGATAAAAAAATAATTCTTTTTGACGGCGTCTGTAATCTTTGTAATTCGGCGGTGCAGTTTGTGATTCAGCATGACCGAAAAGATGTGTTCCGATTCGTGGCTTTACAATCTGAGTTGGGTCAGCAGATTCTAAAACACATTGGTGTCAATCCAGTAAATATTGACAGTATTGTTTTGTACGAACCTGGAATCGCTTATTACTACAAATCTTCGGCAGCTATAGAAATAGCAAAAAATCTAGGCGGTTTTTGGCATTTTGGAACTGTTTTCAGAATAATCCCAACAGGCATCAGAAACCTGCTTTATGACTATGTTGCCAAAAACAGATACAAATGGTTTGGTAAAAAAGAAAGCTGTATGACACCAACGCCAGAACTGAAAATAAAATTTTTAGAATAATTCAATTACATGATAAATGTCATCTCTTAAGCAGGATTACTGTCGTAAATTTGATTAATCTTAAAAGTTAAATTTTATTAGAGAACGTTCATAAGAAACCGCATATTCATAGTTGTTTTCGAGTTGGTAATTATTGGTTTAAACGAAAACTGTGTTTTTTAAGTTCCAATCTGATAAAATGAAATGATTAGTTTTTTTTGTCTAAAAAAGAAAAGAGGATGCCTTTCTGTGAGCATCCTTTTTTTGTTTTATGCAGTTTTGAAAACAAAATTTCATGATGAAAAATGTATACCCCTAGCCTTGATGGGAACGGCATCTCCTGATTTAGTAAAACAAGGCTTTTTTGCCGTAGTTTTTGTTAATCGGGAATATAGTGGACAGCAAGACACGAGCGAAGCGAACTGACGAAGTAAACAGCTTCAAATAAAAAGCCTCAAATCACAATAGATCCGAGGCTTTTGCTTTTATTAAAATTAATTATTATCTAATCAATTTTCTGTATTTCAAACGTTTTGGAGTTAAATCACCACCTAAACGTTTCTTTTTATTTTCTTCGTATTCGGTAAAACCTCCTTCGAAATAATATACTTCAGAATCACCTTCGAAAGCTAGAATGTGCGTACAAATTCTGTCAAGGAACCATCTGTCGTGCGAAATCACAACGGCACAGCCTGCGAAATTTTCTAATCCTTCCTCCAATGCACGAAGCGTATTTACGTCCAAATCATTCGTTGGCTCATCCAGTAACAATACGTTTCCTTCTTCTTTCAAAGTCATTGCTAAATGCAGACGGTTACGTTCACCACCTGAAAGCATTGAAACTTTCTTGTTTTGCTCACCGCCTCCAAAGTTAAAACGGGATAAATAAGCTCTTGAATTTACTTGTTTTCCGCCCATCATGATTAACTCCTGACCGTCGGCAAAGTTTTCCCATATTGATTTATTTGGGTCAATATTAGTATGTGATTGATCCACATAGGCAATTTTTACAGTATCTCCTACTGAAAATTCACCGCTGTCTGTTTTTTGTTCACCCATAATCATTTTGAAAATGGTAGATTTACCAGCACCATTTGGTCCGATAATTCCAACAATTCCAGCCTGTGGTAAAGTGAAGTTCAAGTTGTCGTATAATAATTTATCGCCAAAAGCTTTAGCAACATTTTTGGCTTCGATAACATTTGTTCCCAATCTTGGACCATTTGGAATGTAAATCTCTAATTTTTCATCCAATTGTTTTTGGTCTTCGTTTAAGAGTTTATCGTAGTTCTGCAAACGTGCTTTTTGTTTTGTCTGACGGCCTTTTGCACCTTGACGAACCCAGTCAAGCTCACGTTCCAACGTTTTTCTGCGTTTAGAAGCTACTTTTTCTTCCTGTGCCAAACGGTTTGATTTTTGGTCTAACCAAGAAGAATAATTTCCTTTCCATGGAATACCTTCTCCTCTATCCAACTCAAGAATCCAGCCTGCAACGTTATCCAAGAAATAACGGTCGTGCGTCACGGCAATTACAGTTCCTGCATATTGTGCCAAGTGCTGCTCTAACCAAAGTACAGATTCGGCATCCAAGTGGTTAGTAGGCTCATCCAATAGCAATACATCTGGCTGTTGCAATAACAAACGACATAAAGCCACACGGCGGCGCTCTCCTCCTGAAAGGTTTTTGATTGGCGTGTCACCATCCGGCGTACGCAAAGCGTCCATTGCGATTTCTAATTTGGTATCGATTTCCCAAGCACCAAGAGCATCAATTTTGTCTTGCAAAGCGGCTTGACGATCCATCAATTTGTCCATTTTATCTGGATCAGAATAGTTTTCTTCAAGACCAAACAAATCGTTGATTTGGTTATATTCTTCAAGAACAGCCATTGTTTCGGCAGCACCTTCACGAACGATTTCGATTACGGTTTTAGAATCATCAAGAATTGGTTCCTGCTCCAAATAACCAACCGTATAACCTGGCTGGAAAACAACATCTCCCTGATAGTTTTTATCAACTCCTGCAATAATCTTTAAAAGAGATGATTTACCTGAACCATTTAAACCTAAAATACCAATTTTCGCCCCGTAAAAGAAACTTAAATAGATGTTTTTAAGAACAGGTTTGTCTGCTCCCTGATAGGTTTTGCTCAATTTCTGCATTGAGAAAATTACCTTTTTATCGTCTGACATATTATTGTGATTTTAATTTTTAAAGAATACAAATATAGCATTATTAAAGAAAATTAAAGTCACAACTCATAAAGTTTGTAAAGTCGAAACAACATGTCTATTATCAATGTCAAAGTCAATAACAATTGCAATGTCAAATTTTCGAATTTCCAAGTTTATGACTTTACAAACTTTATGACTTACAACTTTGGACTTATGCCTTTATCCGTCAAAGTTTTCATAAATGCCACTAATGCTTTCATTTCTTTTTCGGTTAATTCTAATTTATCAGTTGGCAATGTCTGATTATCAATTTGTATCCCTAAGCCGGTTCCGCCTCCTTTGTTGTAAAAATCAACCACTTCTTCTAATGTGGAATAAACCCCATTGTGCATATAAGGCGCAGTCACAGCTACATTTCGCAGGGACGGAGTTTTGAAAGCGTTTTTCAATTGAGGCATTTCGTATTGCAGATATCTTCCTAAATCTGGGCTGATTTTTTTTCCGTTTTTATCTGAGGGTGTTCCTATAACTTCTTGCTCTGTTTTTTGATAGTTAGGCGGTACGGTTCCGTTAAATAAAGGAATAAAATGACAGGTAGCACATTTTGCTTTACCTGCAAAGATGTTAAATCCCAATTTTTCATCATCTGTAAAATCATTCGATTCTCCTCTCATATACTCATCAAACCTGCTGTCGAATGCGTTTAAGGAGCGAATATAGCTGGCTAACGAATTTTGAACCTGCCATTCTTCTATTTTCTTTGAATTTGGAAATGCTTTTTTGAATAGTTTTTGGTATTCCCTGTCTTTATTTAAAATCTGAATTGCATTCGCAACATTTCCGTGCATTTCATCTTTATTTTGAATAACATCGAGACTCTGTTTTTCTAAATCCAATTGACGCATATCCCAAAACTGTGCATTCTGAAGTGAAGCATAAGCCAGCGTTGGCGTATTTCTGCTCAAATTACCTCCGTTTAGAGATTGATTTGTTTTTAATCCATCGGTAAATGCTTTTTCTGGAATATGACAGGATGAACAGCTTCTGGTTTTACTGTCAGAAAAAGAATTTTCGTAAAATAGTTTTTGGCCTAATTCAGCTTTTTCTTTCGAATATTGATATTCTTTTGACGGAATAAAAGCATTCACATCAAAAGCATTTTTTTCGAAAATAGTTGCTGCGTATGGATTTACAACATTATTTCTGCTTGTCTTTTCTATTTTATTTGTTTTTTGAAAAGCGACCAACTTTTTGCTGATTGGGTTTAAAAAGCTTTTAATAAAATGAGCTCTGTCAAAAGTTTTGAAATCAGCATTCGAATCGCAATAATTACCTGCTTGGTTAATTAAAGCTTTTATTTCCTTTTCACATTGAACTGATTCTGGGCTTTTGAAATTCATTTTTGAAATTAAATTTCCTATTGAGGCCAAGCTTTTTTTTGCTTCTGGTATGGAATGAAAAGCTATTGGCGAATCGAATCCTGTGATTCCTAAAGCCAGAATTCTGTTAAGCTCCATTTTTGAAGCGTCAAGAATGTGAGCGTTTGAAATTGTAATAACACTCAAATGTTCTTTTATTTGTTTTAAGTTTCCACTCAGTATTTTTATTTTTCGAATCAATTCGGCTTTGTTTTCAATACTGTAATTTGGAAAAATAAGTTCTTCTATCACCTGAAAACCATTTGGCGGAATAAAAGTATTTTCGGCAACTTCTAATTCATCCAAAGCGGGACCATTTATGAATCGGGCCGGATCGGGAGTGAAATATTCAACCGCCCATTCCATTTTTTTATAAGACAAACGTGTTGTTTTGAAAGCCTGCTGTATTAATTTTTCGTCATTGCTTTCTTCTGCTATCATTCCAAAATCAATAACTTCTCGATTAAGTTTTTCAATATTTGAGATTAACTCTTGCTGAATTGTTATCTCTTTATATTCTTTTTCGCATCCAGATAATAGAATTACTAGCGCTAGATTCAGAACAATAATTATTTTGTTGGTGAAATTCATTTTAAATAATCACATTTTAGGTAAATAAAAACAAAAAACAACCCTGTAAAAGGGCTGTTCTTTATATATTAATATCAAAAATTATTTTTGAACATTTCTTATTATTACGGTTTGTCCGCCTTCCATGTTCTCATTCACTTTACTTCCATCTGCATATTTGAAAGCTTCTTTTTGCCAAGTATGCGGGTGAATATTCAATAGAAACGTATTTGGAACTCCTATAACATCTGAAATATCCTGCATAGCTCCGTATTCCCAGCTTCCTAATTTCATTATGCCTCCTGCTGCATTATATGTAGTATTCCAAGCAGCATCCTCACGCTTGTGATTCATTGTCAGCCATGGTTTGTTGGTTTTTGCAGCAATATTATATTGCCAAATGTAAGAATCGTGCTTGGCATTTGTATAAAAAGAGTCTCCATCTTCTTGGATATAAACATAATTTTCAGTTACACAAAGGTTATCAGGATTGATGATTCCTGTTCCAGGAGTAGAATCACCTTCAACAACTAACTCCAATTTACCAGCTAATGGATTAGTATCATTTAATACTAATTTGTAAACTCTTCCCCACATAGTAAATCCTTCAACAGGATTAGTTTTGTCAGGAGATTGACCTGTTGCAGTAAAATAGATTTCACGATTGTTTTTTGCATTTCCTTTTCTGTAATCAACATCTTCAACTCTTGAAAAACGGATAGCTCCTAAATTATTTACAGCTGTATTGATTTCTGCTCCAGTGATGTTTTTAGCATTTGGAATTTCAACAAATGACACATCAAAAGAGTTTCCAATAGTCATTGAAGTTTCTACCTGATTTCCGTCATTTCTTTTTAACGCATATAATTTCCCATTAGTAAGATCACCAACAGTATTACTTACATACATAATTATCTGACCTGCACTAGTATGAGAAGTTGAATAAGACTGATCTTCACCTATCAAAATCACCGTTTTGCCTGCATAAGCTTCTTTTGTAAGCGGAACAGCATTTTCCATATTTGCTTTACCTAAAGCTGGTAAAACTCTGTCTTTTCTGCTTTTTTCACTTGATAAACTAAGTGGATCGATACCGTGAACCATACTTTCTTCACTGCTTTCTCCAGCGGTTAAAAACATTGGTCCAAAACCGTTAATAGCCGGAGTTGCCAATGTTGCAGAACACAATCTGGTCATACCTCCAATTCCATCAACGATGTACTCTCCTTTTATTGGTTTTAATGTCTTATCAAAATAAACTCTTGAAACCGACTGCAGAATTTCGTGATTAGTAATCATCATGTAGCCATCACTGTTAGGATCTTTCATAAAACCAGCACCGTCAGGCTGCGCTCCATAAACAAAACTAGGAGATCCTGACAATACATCCGAACTGCTGATCATTGAAGTGATTTTTAAGTTTTCAAAACCTTCTTTTGCTATTACTAAAGCTGGTACTGATGATACATTGTTAAAATCAATAGCAGAAGGTTCAGGTTTTGGATCCTCGTTATTATCATTTTGACAGCTAAATACAGCTAAACTTAATACAGATAATACTCCTGCTCTTTTTAAATAGTTAAATTTCATAGTTTTTGTTTTTTTTGTTTGTGACAAAACTATGCTGATAAAATCATGAAGAGGTTAATTGATATTGTTCAAATTATGATGATTAGGTTAAGCGTGTTTAATCCAAATATTAAGAGATTAATTTTATGTAAATAATTAGAATTAGTATTGATAACGCTTGTGAGATTTTAAAATTTAGGAATAAAAAAAACGGCTATTACCAAAAAATGTAATAACCGTTTAAAACTATAAATATTTTTTATACGCGCCCTTTCAAAGCATTAAAAACCCAAGCGTTGGCTAAAAAACCAACTCCAACTGCAGCAAAACCCCAGCCGGAAACATCTCTGTATTTAAAAAAGCCCAATCCTATCAATAATAATCCCATAAGTACCATTATAAAAGTAGCCCATCCTAAAATAGTATTTTTATTCATTCCCATAATTGTAGTATTTGTTTTTAGAAAGGTGTAAATATCGGGATTTTTTGCTGTATTTTTAAATTAAAATTTCTAATCCTGATACAAAATTACCGCGCTTCTTCCTGGAATTGAGATGATTTGATTTGTAACTTTTGATATCCCGTTTGGATTGATGTTTTCTCCATCACACACCATTTTCCAGTTACCTTCAATTGTTTGTTTTGTGTCTTTTTCATCTCCATTAAAATAAACTCTGATATTTTTCCATGAATCTCCATTGGCATAATTTTTTAGAGTATAACCAACTAATAAAGGAGAATCCAAGGATAGAAATTCTA
Source organism: Flavobacterium aquicola (assembly GCF_003385115.1). Classification (GTDB taxonomy): domain Bacteria; phylum Bacteroidota; class Bacteroidia; order Flavobacteriales; family Flavobacteriaceae; genus Flavobacterium; species Flavobacterium aquicola. The sequence goes on along the minus strand of NZ_QUNI01000008.1, from coordinate 89,049 downwards.
AGTGTTCTTGAATCAATTTTTCAGATGACATTTTAAAAGCAGGATGATTTTTTCTTAATGCAATCAGGTTTTCATAATATTGAACCAGTTCTTTGTTCTCATGCTTCCAATTCCAGTCAATTTTATTAATGCTATCGGGAGATTTATAAGAGTTCTCTACACCCATTTTGGTGCGTTTCATTTCTACACCCATGTGCAAAAATGGAATACTTTGAGAAGTTAAAACAATAGTATTAGCCAATTTATCCATTTTTACCAAGTCTTTTTCTGAGGCATTAGGATTGGCAATTTTTAGTTTATCATACAAAGTGTTGTTGTCGTGACAGGAAACATAGCCAATAATTTTGTTAGGACTGTCTGAATAGGGAAATTGAGCATAACTTCTTTTAGGATCGTATTTTACTTGTGGATGATTTGTCGATGCTACTATTCCAAATTGAATTACCTCTTTGTAATTTGGATTGCCACTTACAAAGCCTTTTTCAGTAACATTTGACCAATGTCCTTTTACACCGTCACGTATATCATCAGAGAAAACAGCTATTTCATTAAGTTGTTTTACGTTAGTTTTTAAGGCTCTTTTTTCGATTGACAAAGGTGAATCTCCTGCTGTCCATCCTTCTCCGTAAAGGAAAATACTTGGATTTATTTTTTTTAATTCCTTTGAAATGGCATTCATCGTTTCGATATCGTGAACAGCCATTAAATCAAATCTAAAGCCGTCAACATGATATTCTTTTACCCAATATTTAAGGGATTCAATCATGAATTGACGAGCCATTATTCGGTCAGAAGCAAATTCATTTCCACAGGCTGTAGCGTCAGAACGTTTTCCATTTGGCCAGCTTCTGTAATAATATCCAGGAACTAGTTGATCAAAAATCTCAGTCGAACTCGTGTGATTGTACACAACATCCATTATCAAATGGATTTTGGCTTCGTGTAAAGCCATAACCATTTCTTTGTATTCTTTTATTCGTACTAAACCATTAAAAGGGTTGGTTGAATATGAGCCTTCTAAAGAATTGTAATTCTGAGGATCATACCCCCAATTGTATTGGTTTTTATCTAAAGCAGCTTCATCAACCGATTTATAATCAAACACAGGAAGCAAATGTAAATGAGTGATACCTATTTCTTTCAAATGATCTAATCCTGTAGTTTCACCAAAAGCATTTTTAGTATTTTTCTCTGTGAATTCTAAAAATTTTCCTTTGTTTTTTATCCCCGAAGAAGGGTCAATTGAAAAATCCCGAACATGCGCTTCGTATAATATTATATCCGAAGCAGATTGTAATGGAGGTTGCTTGTCGGTTTTCCAGTTTTTTGGATCTGTTAGTTTGGGGTCGAAAATTAATCCTCGATTTCCGTTTACCCCCACTCCTTTTGCGTAAGGATCGGGTATTTCTTTAGACCAAATTCCTTTATTTTTTACTTGTAAAGTATAATAAGTATTATGATAATTTCCATCCAAAATAATTTTCCAGACTCCAGTTTTAGCATCATAATCCAGATTTTTTGTTTGCAGTATTTCGCCACCATCGCCTTTTTTGTAAAGATTTATTTTGGTTTCCTCTACATTCGGACTCCAAAGTTTGATAATAGTTTTTGCTAGTGAATAAGTTACACCTAAATCATCTTTTAAATAAACAGGATACTCTTCAAAAGAAGCGTATTTAGTAGTGTTTATTTTCGAATCTTGTGGCATAGCGAAATTTACGACATGAAGAAAAACTAGTAAATAAATCCATTTTTTAGCGGAAGCAAACATGACATAATTGTTTAATTAAAAATTTTATACAGCATCTCTCTTAATAAATCAGCCTGCGACAAACTGTTAGCGCCTACTCCTTTGCTTTTTACATCCGTATCTCGTAAGGAAGCTACGATCTGACTGACTTTTTTCATTGGATAATTTTTTAGCGCAACATCATAATCTTTAAGAAAAAAAGGATTCACACCAAGTGCAGAAGCCACATTTTTCGGATTTTTATCCTTTAATCCGTGGTATTTTAATAGTTGAATAAAAAAGCCAAAAACCAAACCTGTCGTCATAACAATTGGATTGTCTTTTGGGTTTTGAGCAAAGTTTTCGGCAATTTTATAGGCCTTTAATTGGTCACGCTCGCCAATGGCTTTTCGCAATTCAAATACATTATAATCTTTACTAAAACCGATGTTTTCTTCAATATCTTTAGCAGAAATAGTACTTCCGGCTGGTAAAATAATTTGCAGTTTTTCTAGTTCATTATTGATTTTACTCAAATCAGTTCCTAAAAACTCTACCAGCATTGCTGAAGCTTTTGGTTCTATCGAATATTTTTTGCCTGCTAATACTCGCTTGATCCAGTCCCCTACTTGGTTTTCATACAGTTTTTTACTTTCATAAACAATTCCGTTTTTAGCCAGAACTTTGGTAGATTTTTTACGTTTATCCAATGTTTTGTATTTGTAGCAAAACACCAAAACGGTTGATGGCATTGGATTTTCGGCATAACTTTCAATTTTGTCGATCGTCCGAGACAATTCCTGAGCTTCTTTGACAATGACTACCTGACGATCGGCCATCATTGGATAACGTTTGGCAGTAGAAATCACATCTTCAATACTCACATCTCTTCCATATAAAACGGTTTGATTAAACCCTTTTTCATCTTCGGATAAAATATTATTTTCGATATATTCAGATAATTTGTCAATGTAGTAAGGCTCCTCGCCCATTAAAAAATAGATAGGCTTAATGTTCCCTCCTTTAATATCATTAACAATTTTTAAAACTTCGTCCATTTTTTTGGTTTAAGATTTAAAGGTTTGAAGGTTTAAAAGTTTTGATGCAAAATTTCTTTTCAGGTTTTATTTAAACAATTTTAAACCTTAGACTTTTAAACTATTTAATTATTTTTGCCTCATGCAAAAACTCAATTTTCCTTCTTATGCTTTTCGTTTCAAAAATAGCGAAAATAAAGTATCTATTTTTGATGCAATCAGGAAAAAATTCATCATCCTTACCCCCGAAGAATGGGTTCGTCAGCATGTTGTTAATTACCTTTTGGAAGAAAAAAAATACCCAAAATCATTGATTAATGTTGAAAAAGTTTTATTAGTCAATGGTTTGCGAAAGCGTTATGATGTTGTGGTTTTTAATCCTGATGGTTCCATCTTTATATTAATCGAATGCAAAGCTCCCGAAGTTAAAATTTCACAAGCAACATTTGACCAAATTGCACGATATAATATGACACTCGAAGCCGAATTTCTGATGGTGACCAATGGGCTAAATCATTATTTTTGCCTAATGGATTTCGAAAATGAGAAATATGAGTTTTTGAGAGAATTGCCAAACTATAAAGGTTTGGTTTTTTAGACATTTTAGATTTTTAGATTGATTAGAGTTTACATGTTCTAAAAATCCAAAGTCTAAAAATCTAAGAATCCAACAATCTAAATTATCTAATAAATCTAAATGAAAATAGCCGTAGTTATACTGAATTGGAATGGTGTAAAGCTTATAGAACAGTTTCTGCCATCAGTAATTCAATTCTCGCCCGAAGCAACTGTTTATGTTGCTGATAATGCTTCAACAGATGAATCGATAGAATTTGTAAAAAACAATTACCCTTCAGTGAAAATCGTGCAGAATTCAACCAATAGTGGTTTTGCTGGCGGTTATAATGAAGCTTTGCAACATATTGATGCTGATATTTTTGCCTTAGTAAATTCAGATATTGAAGTTACTGAAAATTGGTTGAAACCTATAGTTGAAACTTTTGATGCAGAACCTAATACTGCAATTATTCAGCCTAAGATTTTAGATTTTAAACGAAAAGAATATTTCGAATACGCTGGTGCTGCCGGCGGATTTATTGATAAATATGGCTATCCATTCTGCCGCGGACGTGTTTTTGATACTGTAGAAAAAGACAATGGCCAATATAATGATACATCAGAAATATTTTGGGCCTCTGGAGCTTGCTTTTTTATTAGAAGTGCTGTTTATAAAGAATTAAAAGGTTTTGATGAAGATTTTTTTGCTCATCAGGAAGAAATCGATTTATGCTGGCGAGCTTTGAATAAAGGTTATAAAATTAAATACAATTCAGAATCAGTAGTTTATCATGTTGGAGGGGCAACTTTGCAAGTTGCTAATCCGCAAAAAACGTTTCTAAATTTTAGAAATTCGCTATTGATGTTAACAAAAAATCTGCCACAAAGAAAACTTTTCCAAATTGTTTTTTTGAGATTGCTGTTGGACGGAGCCGCAGGTGTTAAATTTGTATTCTCGAGTCAATTTGCTCATTGCTGGGCAATTATAAGAGCTCATTTTTCTTTTTATAGGTTATTTTTAAAAAATTATAAAAAAAGAGAAAAAAATCAAACTGAAATATACTTTAAATCGAAAAGCATCGTTTATGGATATTATGTTAAGAACGGCACAGTTTTTGCTGATGTTATTTAACAATAATTTACATTTAAATTTAACTTTTAAAAACTAACTTTGTAATTCACACGTTTAATTAAATTCCCTTTTTTATGAAAAAAATAATGATTACGTTATCTGCTTTAGCTCTTCTTACTTCTTGTGTTTCGAAAAAGGAGTATGCCGCTTTAGAAGCTAAAAATAAAGAAACTCAAGATTTGTTGAATTCTTGTACTGTAAAATTAAATTCTTGTTTAGAAGAAAAAGCTGGTCTTAAAGCAACTGTTGACGGATTGAAAGAAACTAATCAGCATTTGATTTCCACTTCAAAAGATATGACGATTTTATCAACTAAAGGTGCTGAAAATATTGAAAAAGCCTTAGAATCTATTAAAGAAAAAGATTTGAAAATTAGTAGAATGCAAGATGCTTTGACTAAAAAAGACAGCGTTACACTTGCAGTTGTTACAAGTTTGAAATCTGTAGTAGGATTGGATGATCAGGATATCGAAATAAATGTTGATAAAGGTGTAGTTTTCATCTCTATTTCTGATAAAATGTTGTTCAAAAGCGGCAGCTATGAAGTAAGTGACAAAGCTAAAGGAGTTTTAGCTAAAGTTGCGAAAGTAGTAAATGACAAGCCGGATTTTGAATGTATGGTTGAAGGTCACACTGATACTGATGTATTAAAAGGTAATGCATGTTTAGTAGACAACTGGGACTTAAGTGTTAAGCGTTCTACCTCAATTATTCGTATTTTATCTAAAGATTTAGGAGTTAATCCAGCACAATTGATCGCTGCAGGTAGAAGTTCTTATGTTCCTTTGGTTCCTAATGATTCTGCTGAAAACAAATCTAAAAATAGAAGAACCCGTATCTATGTAATGCCAAAAATTGACCAGTTCTATGATATGGTTGAAAAAGAAATGAAAAAACCAAGCGGTACAACAACAGCTCCGGTTCAAAAATAAGGTTTTATTATAATTCATAAAAAACGCTTCGATATTTCGAAGCGTTTTTTATGTTCTATTTTTGATCTAACATATTTAATCCTTGGCTTAAAATAAAAGCCTATATAATATCAATATCTCCTTTTCCTTCTCTCACGACAATTGGTTCATCTCCAGATAAATCAATTATAGTTGATCCCATGTTGTCTCCGTAACCCCCATCAATAACCATGTCGACCAAATTTTGCCATTTTTCAAAAATAAGTTCAGGATCTGTGGTGTATTCAATCACTTCATCTTCATCACGAATAGAAGTAGAAACGATTGGATTTCCGAGTTGGCGTACAATTTCCAATGCAATAGAATTATCTGGAATACGAATACCAACTGTAGTTTTCTTCTTGAATTCCTTTGGGAGATTATTGTTTCCTGGCAGAATAAAAGTATAAGGTCCAGGTAAAGCTCTTTTAAGGAGTTTAAAGGTCGAAGTGTCAATTTGCTTTACATAATCGGATAAGTTGCTTAAATCATGGCAGATAAACGAAAAATTGGCTTTTTCGAGTTTAACGCCTTTTATCTTGGCAATTTTTTCAAGAGCACGAGAATTGGTGATATCACAACCTAATCCGTAAACCGTGTCTGTTGGATAAATTACCAAACCGCCATCTTGAAGTACTTTTACAACTTTTGCAATAGCTGCTTCGCTAGGTTTGTCTTCGTATATTTTTATGAATTGAGCCATGAGAATGAAGATTTTTGATTAACGATTTTTGATTTTCTGACTATAATTGGGTATTAAATTTTAGATTTAATTATTTAAGCTGAATACTATCCGATGATATCTAATTTTGCAAAACGCAATAATAATTTTTTCAAACCGCCTACTTCAAACTTGATTTCCGCTTTTTTATCAGGTCCGACTCCTTCCAGATTGATGACTTGGCCTTTTCCAAAGCGTTCATGCATCACCATATTTCCAGCTGCCAGTTTATTGTCAAATAAATTTGCTGTACCGCCCGAAGGATTACCTCCCGATACCGGTTTCAGTTTTCGCACATTGGCATCTGGCTTGGGTTGGTTATCAGTAACGTGTTTAGGCGGTGTACTTCCTATCGGTTTTGCCAAACGCAATTTGGATTTATCTACATCTCCAAAAATATCACTGTCTATTGATGATTTATAACGGTAATTACTTTCGGCAGGTGTCAGATATTCTAAGAATTGGCTATCTATTTCTTCGATAAAACGGGAAGGCTCGCTGTCAGTCAATTTTCCCCAGCGGTAACGTGATTGTGAATAGGTTAAATATGCCTGATGCTCAGCGCGGGTCAAAGCTACATAAAACAAGCGGCGTTCTTCTTCAAGTTCACTTCGCGTACTCATACTCATGGCGCTAGGAAACAAATCTTCCTCCATTCCCACTACAAACACATGAGGAAATTCAAGTCCTTTGGCAAGGTGAATCGTCATTAAAGCCACACGGTCTTCATCGCTGGTGTCTTTGTCCAAATCGGTTGCAAGTGCCACATCTTCCATGAATTCTGATAATGAGCCGACAGCCCCGTCAACTTCTTTTTGACCTTCGATGAAATCCTTAACACCATTTAGTAATTGTTCTATATTTTCAATTCGGGCCATTCCTTCAGGAGTAGCATCTTTTTTTAATTCCTGAATCAAACCTGTTTTTTTTGCCACATGTTCTACAACATAAAAAGCATCCTGATTCTCATTAATCACCTGAAAACTTTGAATCATAGTAACAAAATCCAATAGCTTTTGTTTGGTACCTGAATTCAATTTCAAATCAATACGTTCAATATTCTGCATTACTTCAAAAATCGAACGCTTATAATGATTAGCTGCAATAGTCAGTTTCTCGATGGTTGTATTTCCAATTCCTCTCGCTGGATAATTAATCACTCGCACCAAAGCTTCCTCATCTTTTGGATTTATTACCAATCGCAAATAACACAGTGCATCTTTAACCTCTTTTCTTTGGTAAAAAGACAAACCACCATAAATACGATACGGAATATCTCTTTTTCGCAACGCATCTTCCATAGCTTTGGACTGCGCATTGGTACGGTATAAAATAGCAAAAGCGCCATTATTCAGCTGATGATTCATTTTTTGCTCCCAAATGGTTGCAGCAACAAAACGTCCCTCTTCATTATCGGTAATACTTCGGTGAACTTTTATTTTTGGACCAAAATCATTGGCTGTCCAAACCACCTTGTCAAGTTTTACTTTATTCTTGTCGATGATAGTGTTGGCCGCTTCCACAATATTTTTGGTTGAACGGTAATTTTGTTCAAGCCTAAAGGTTTTTACTCCCTCATAATCCTTCTGGAAGTTCAAAATGTTGTTGATATTCGCCCCGCGAAAAGCATAAATACTCTGAGCGTCATCCCCAACTACGCAGATATTCTGAAATTTATCCGACAAAGCGCGAACGATCAAATACTGGGAATGGTTCGTATCTTGGTACTCATCTACCAATAAGTAACGAAAACGGTTCTGATATTTTGCCAAAACTTCTGGAAAACGAGTCAGCAGTTCATTAGTTTTTAATAATAAATCATCAAAATCCATCGCACCCGACTTGAAACAGCGATCAACATAATTCTGGTAAATTTCGCCCATTCTAGGCTTTTTGCTCATCGCATCTGCTTCCTGTAAATCGGGGTCATTGTAATAAGCTTTTACGGTTATCAAACTGTTTTTAAAGTTCGAAATCCTGCCTAGAACCTGTTTTGGTTTATATATATCACGATCCAGCTGCATTTCCTTGATAATTCCCGAAATAGCACGCAAGGAATCCTGTGAATCATAAATTGTAAAATTTGACGGATAACCCAAATGTTCTGCTTCGGCACGCAAAATACGAGCAAAAACGGAGTGAAACGTTCCCATCCAAAGATTTTTAGCCTCGCTTGATCCCACAATATCCGAGATACGTTTTTTCATCTCACGCGCCGCTTTATTGGTAAAAGTAAGCGACAAAATATTGAATGGATCAATGCCCTGATGCATCAAATAAGCAATTCTGATGGTAAGCACACGGGTTTTCCCCGAGCCCGCTCCCGCAATAATAATCATAGGACCATCCTTTTGCAATACAGGTTCGCGCTGAGCTTCGTTAAGTTGTTCTATATATTTTTGCATGAAAAAATGTAGTGTTTGTCGCAAAATTAAGAATTTAAGAGCGAATAAACGAGTCTTAATGTAATTCTGCTGACTAAAATCTGCTATCTTCATTCTAAAGTTTTTCAGGGCGTGACCACAATAGAAAAAGGGGCTGATTTTTGGAATGTCTTTATTCGCCCCTTTCTCTATTGCGGTCGGGCTGTCCGTGTTACTTCGGTAACTTGCTTCCATCCCTCACGCGGAATTCTGCAGATCAAGATAATTTAGTTCTTATAAGATAAAATTGCTGAATTTATTAGTAAATTAGCGATAGCAATAACCATAAATTATTAACTAAAGATACAATACTATGAAAAACCTTAGTCTGTTTTGTTTGCTGTTCGCTTGCATTGGATTACAAAGCTGTAAAAAAGATCAAGCTCCAAATGATGCTGAAACTGCCAAAGCTGAGTCAGAAAAACCAGTAAGTACAGAATGTTACAAAGCCCTTTACGAAAGTGATACAATCAATTTGACGATCAATACTTTAAAAAACGGTAAGATAAGTGGAGATATGATAATGAAAATTGAGAATATGCCTGATAAAATCGGGAAAGTTGCTGGGGAATTCCGTGGTGATACTTTGTTTGCTGATTACTCATTTATTCAGGGCACAAATGAAAAAGTAAAATTCAAAAATCCTATGGCTTTTCTAAAAAAAGGCAGTGAACTTAGTTTGGGCAGCGGTAAAATAGAAACTTATTTAGGGAAATCATATTTTGTTAAAGGAACGCCTATAGAATTTGAAAAAGTGAAGTATAAATTTACAACTGTAGATTGCGCTGCTAAATAAAGTGCTGCTAAAAAAGCGGTTAAGTCTTTTTGAGAAAACAAAGAATTGCTTCGTTTCTCAAAAAGACTTTCTTGTATATTGGTTATTTATTAAACTCTCCAATGTGCCATAAAACACCAGCTGGATCAGTAATAAAAAACTCTCTTCCCCAATCCAATACCTTTATTGGAACAAGTCGTATCTCTTTGTATTTAGCTGTTAGTTCTAGTTCCAAAATGCTGTTCCAAAAAAGATCAACATCCTCAACTTCCAGGAAAATCATAGTATTGTCTATCCAGTCTTTTACATAAGCATCCTGTAGATAAAATGATAATTTCTCCATTTGAAATACAGACATATTGTTCCCTAAAGCAGTTTCTTTAAATCCTAAATCTCGATAAAAACTCCGCGATAAATCAAAGTCTTTAGAACCTATAAATGGTCGGATTGATTTCGTTGTATGTCCCATGGTTTTTTGTTTTTACAATCAAATATAGATTTATTTTTTATTTTAAAAAGACATCGTAGGCAAAACGGATCAATGTACCAGTAACTACCACTAAAAAGAATACGCGGATAAATTTATTTCCTCTGTTGATGGCTAGTTTGGCTCCCAGCCATCCTCCTATTGCATTGCTGGCTGCCATAGGCAAAGCAATTGACCAAATAATTTTTCCTTTGAGGATAAATAAACAGATCGAACCAAAATTAGTAGCAAGATTTACCATTTTGGCATTGGCAGAAGCATGAAGAAAGTCAAATCCCATTATAGCGATGAAAGCAACAACAAGGAAGCTTCCCGTGCCAGGCCCTATGAATCCGTCATAAAATCCAACTATAAAACTGATTCCTACTGCATTAAGAATTTGAGTCTTTGCAGAAATATTTCTGACTTGATGCTGTCCGAAATTTTTCTTAACATAGGTGTAAATCGCTAATAATGATAAAACTACAAGTAATAACGGCTTCATAAAATCATTACTCACATAGGTTAAGACTGTTGATCCCAAAAACGCTGCCGGAAATGCCAAAAGCATCATGATTATCAAAATCTTTTTGTCGAGAGTAACTTTTTTTAAATACTGGTAAGCCGCAAACGAAGTGCCGCTGAAAGCTGGTATTTTCAGGGTTCCTATTACTGTTGACACCGGCAGATTTGGCAGAAGAATTAGTCCTGCAGGTGTTTGTATAAGACCACCTCCGCCGACAATGGCATCAATAAACCCTGCAAAAAAAGCAGCTAAACAAAGTAATGCGATGATGTAGGTTTCCATTGGTTCTTATAAATTTTTATTCTGATTTTTGAAGTTGCAAAAATACTATTCCGCTTTTTATTATTGCGAAAAATTTGCCTTTGATTTAGTTTCAAAAACATTATTTTTGCTTTTTTTAAAACGAAAACAAAATGGATTTATCAAAAATGATTGAATTGCTTAGTTATACACTGCCTGCCATTATAACCGGTACGGTTGCCTATTACTTTTTTAACTTACATACAAAAAACGAGGAAGGAAGACGCCGCTATTTATTAATGAAGGAAGGGCAGAAAAACTCCATGCCATTGCGTTTGCAGGCATATGAGCGTATGACTTTATTTCTGGAACGCATCAGTCTTTCTAATTTATTGATTAGAATTTCGCCAATTTCTACTGATAAAAATGATTACGCTAATTTTATTATTGCGCAGATAGACCAGGAATTTGAACACAATCTTGCACAGCAGATTTACATGACAGATGAATGCTGGACTATCATAACAACTGCCAAAAATGCTACTATACAGATGATTCGAAAAGGAGCTTTGAGCGAAGCAGTTACTAATGCAGACCAATTGAGACAAGCATTGTTAAATGATTTACTTGACAAGCAGACTCCTAGTAATGCCGCTTTGGGATATATTAAAAAAGAAGTAAGCCAGATGTGGTAATTTTTTTGAGTTTATGAGATTCTAAGAAGCTAATTTCTAAGGTTTTGTCTTAGGAACTTAGCTTTTTTTTAAATTTATTCTTTCACTAATCGATTCAATTGGAATTGTTCTTTTTCGTTCAAAGAAGACAGGATATTTTGAAAACTACTTCTGATTTCTGGATTTTTTAATAATACCCGAATATTGTCTCTTCCAAATTTTGAAAACTGCCATGTATGATGTGTTGTAGCATTTACCAGATTCTTTAAAACAGCTTCGTTAATGATTTTGAAATTGAGTAAATATTCTAAGGCATTCTGTCTTGTTATAGCTTCATATTTTACCGAAGAATAATCAATTAATTCTGTGATATACTTTTCTTTGTCGGCGGTATTATATTCTGGAGTAGAAACTGCTAGTGAAAGCCACAGTATCCGCAGATTGAAATCATTAAATCCTATCCAGTCTTTTGTTTTTGATAAATATTCGACTCTCAGGTTGGGAAAATTATTCCATAAATTATATAATGCTAATTCCTGAGTCTGATAGGATTTGTCATCAAGTAATGTTTCATAATCAGCTCTAAATTCCTCTGGTATTTTTTGAAATGTACTTGCGACAGCCTGTCTTATTTGTACGTTTTGGGTTTGCAGCGCCAATCGCAATAACTGTTTTTTATCTTCAAACTTCTCTTTGAAAAGTTGTCCGACAATTGCTTCTTTCACGCTTTGATACACATCAGATTTCAATGTTTTCTCGAAGAAACCATACTTTTCAGCAATTGGTTTATTTCTAAGTTTGTTTACTTCCAGTACAACTTTCATTGCGTTATTTTTAGCTAATAATTCATTAGCGATATTACTGTTGAAATCTGATGATTCCAGCCATATTTTACTAAAATTCACCAAATCATAGTTGGATACTTTTTTGATTTCATCAAAGAAATCCTGTGTCGTAACGTTTTGATAGGAATATTTCAAAAGATAATTCTTTACCGCTTTTTTAAAAGCCTTCTCTCCTATTCCCTCACGTAAAACATGCAATGCCCAAGCTCCTTTTTGATAAAATGTCAGAGAACTTGCTTTAGCATTCAGCACCGGAATTGTATCGGTTTTAGAGGCTTGCTTTAATTGCAATGATGATTCGTATAATTTGGAATAAAAATAATCATCACCATAGATTGATCGTTCTGCTAATAATGCATAATAGGTCGCAAATCCTTCCTGAAGCCAATGATTTTTACCGCTTTGGGCTGTTACTAAATCGCCAAACCATTGATGTGCCAGTTCATGTGCATTGACATTGGTGTAACTTCGGTCTTCAAAACCAATGCTGTCCACAACATAACGGGTTGCAAATAATGTTGAACTTGTATTTTCCATGCCAGCATACAGAAACTCAGAAACCGGAATTTGTCGATAAATTTTCCAAGGGTACTTCACTCCTATTTCTTTTTCTAAATAATCGAATATTTCTTTAGAATAGCGGTAGGTTGGTTCTTGTCTGCTTATGTCTTTTGGATCCAGATACAATTCTAAAGGAACTCCTGACTTTGATTTTAAAATGTTTTTATCATATTTACCAATGGCCATCATCAATAAATAAGAGCTCATAGGTTTTTGCATACGATATTTCCAATGGGTTTTGTTTTTTTCAAACAATTTATCTTTTAAAACACCATTTGACAACACTTGATATTTTGAATCAAAAGCAATTTCTATATTGAAAATTACTTTTTCATTGACATTATCAAAACTCGGAAACCAATGACTGGTATATTTTCCCTGTCCCTGCGTCCAAATCTGTAAATTATCTGTTGCTTCAGAACCTACAAAATACATGGTTTGTTTGGGCTTTGCTTCGTATGAAAATTGAACGGAATTTTTCCCTTTTTGGAACGGATATATCAGGAGCAGTTCTTTTCCGTTAGTTGTAAATGTAATGCTATGATGATTTAGTTCTACTCCCGAAAAAGCCATGTTTTGCGCATCAATCTTGATAGTGTCAATAGGTTTTAATACTTCAAAAACATAGGTAACTGTACCGGAAATGCTCTTGCTATCTGAATTAATCGAAATCGATCCATCAACGGTTTTAAAATCAACCGATTTGGTTTGCTGTGCGAATGCAAATGCGGAGAAAAAAAGGAAAAGGTATTTCATTCTATTGAATTTATGGAATCTGTATCCCAATTTTTAGGATTGTTTTTAATGTAATAATATATTTTATCGAAAGAATTATAATCCTTAACAATGTGATCATGGTAATTGGATTGCCAAATGGAATCACAATTATTGCTCTCTGTTAATCGATTAATCTGTTTGGTAGTAATTGATTTGAATATAGCCACAAATGATGAAATGGAATCGGGTTTGCGTGATAATGAATTAATTTTGGATTGATTTGGTGGTAGAGACGCACGTAGAGACGCACTGCAGTGCGTCTCTACAACGTTGTTTGTTTTTAAGTCGTCGATTGATTTGATATATGAGAGATATGCATCATAAGAAATAAATGATTTTACAATTTCAATATCAGTATAATCGGGAAGGATTTTTTTGGTAGGTTCATTTAATGGTGACCGTTGGGTACGTAGAGACGCACTGCAGTGCGTCTCTACGTGCGTCTCTACTGAATTGTCCGTATTATCATTCTGAGAATCCATAGCGTTGGTTGATACAATTTCAATCAACAAATGAATATGATTTGGCATAATAACCCAATTATGAAAAAACCAACGATCACGGATTTGAATTGATTTTAGTAATTCGTTTTTAATTATTTTACCATTATCGTTTAAAATCATTTTCATGTCTAAAATATCTCCAAATATAGATTCCCTGTTTTTAGTAACAATTGTAATAAAATAAATTGCTTTACTAGAATAATCCCAATTTTTTAATCTATTCGATTCGGTTTTATATTTATTTTTGAATAATACCATATTTCATTTACAAGTTATTCAAAGTTACAAAGGTTTAACCAAAAATCGTATTAAATTTGTTATGCAGAGATACGGGTTGTAGTATAGATGCACACGGCGGTAGAGATGCACTGCAGTGCATCTTTACATGTTTATCCGTTCCTAGAAAAAAATTAAAACAAATCCATTGAAAAAGAAAGCCCTATTTAATTGGAGCAGCGGTAAAGATTCTGCTTTAGCATTGTATAAAACATTACAAAATGATGAATACGAAATTAGTTGTTTGTTAACCAGTGTCAATCAGCAGTTTCAGCGTATTTCTATGCACGGAGTTCGGGTTGAATTGTTGGAACAGCAAGCCGAGAGTATTGGATTACCACTCGAAATTATGCAAATTCCCGAAATGCCAACGATGGAAGTGTATGAAGCTGTAATGCAGGCCACACTTTTCAAATTAAAGGGACATGGTATTACGCACTCTGTTTTTGGAGATATTTTTTTGGAAGATTTGCGAAAATACAGGGAAGACAAACTAGCCGAAATAGGTTTTGAAGCTGTGTTTCCGCTTTGGAAAATTCCAACTTCGGATTTAATTCAGGAATTTATTGCATTGGGGTTTAAAACTATTGTAGTTTGTGTCAACGAACGTTTTTTGGACAAAAGTTTTGTAGGCCGTATAATTGATCAGGATTTTATAAATGATTTACCCGAAAATGTAGATGTATGTGGCGAAAACGGAGAATTTCATACTTTTACTTTTGACGGACCTATTTTCAGCAATCCGATTCAATTTGAAATTGGCGAAATTGTTTATCGTAAATATGAAAAACCAAAAGAGGAAGATTCGTCTGATACTGCTTGTGATACTTCAGCTTCGGATGCTTTTGACTACGGATTTTGGTATTGTGATTTAATTCAGAATAAATAGTTATAGAAGTTTAATTGATAAAATTAGATTAGATGTTAACAAAAAAACATAGTCGAGAATTAGAAAAAGCTTTGTCTTTTTTAAACGAAATTGGGATTGATGTTATCGAAAAGGAATTGGACGAAACTACTTTTTTGCCTGGCTTATCGTTGGGTTCAAATTGTATTTATGTAGATTTTGAAAAATTATTATATCCGGGTGATATTCTGCATGAAGCAGGGCATTTGGCTGTTACTACAGCATCCGAAAGGAAATTGGTCGGAACTGAAGAAATGTCAAGTGAGTGGCCTACACAAGGTGAGGAAATAGTAGCTATTTTATGGTCTTATGCAGCCAGTTATCATTTAGATTTGCCTTTGGATTTTGTATTTCATCCCAATGGATACAAAAATTGTTCGGATTGGTTTATTTCAAATTTTAGCAGCGGAAACTATATTGGACTTCCTCTATTGGAATGGATGGGGCTTACCTTAAGTGAAAATCGTGCTCTTCAGGAAAATAAAAAAGCATTTCCTGCAATGCAAAAATGGCTAAGAGATTAAATTATGGAAGAATTAGTACGCACAATAAAATTTCCTTTTGTTTTTGATAAGGAACGTTTAAAAAAGGATGTTCAGAAAGTATTGAAGCAGGAATGGACTGATCATTATAATAAAAATGGTTATTCGGGCAAATGGACTTCTATTGCTTTGATGGCAAAAGGAGGAAAATCAAATGAAATATTTGCTACTTCAAATAATGATGACCCTATTATAAATACTGAAATTCTGGAGTTTTGTGACTATTTTAAAGAAATTTTAAAAGGTTTTCTATTTGAAAAAACAACAGTCCGTTTACTGCAATTAGCCGTCGGTGCCGAAATAAAGCCACACACAGATAATTGTCTTGGTTATGAAGATGGTTGTTTTCGATTACACATTCCGATTATTACAAACGATGAAGTTGAATTTATTCTGGATGGTAACCGAATTATAATGAATGAGGGAGAATGTTGGTATATTGATGCTAATTTTATGCATTCGGTGGCTAATCGGGGAACAATAAACCGAATTCATTTGGTTATTGACGGTCTTAGGAACGAGTGGACAGATCAACTTTTTTTTGCAGAAGCAAATCCTAATCAATTTATAAAACCAAAACCAGTTATGAGTGATGAAGAAAAAAAACTTGTAATAGCCGAATTGCAACGAATGAATTCTGCCGTGGCGAATGATTTGATTAAAGAAATGGAATAGTTCTACACTTTTTCAAGAACAGTATTTTCAAGAACTAAAATATCCAAAGCTGAAATTCCAAATAGATGAAGCGCTTCTTCTGGAGTTTCAACAATAGGCATTCCTTTTTTATTCAAACTGGTATTGAGCAGCACGGCTATACCGCTTTCTTTTTCAAATTCTTTCAATAATTTGAAAAATCGCGGATTCCACGTTTCTTCAACAGTCTGTACCCGAGCCGATCCATCACAATGTGTCACATTGCTTAATTGGCTAATATATCCGGAACGTGTTTTATCGACCAATATCATATAAGGACTGTTTCTACCGGATTCAAAATAATCCTCTACTTTATCTTTTAAAACAGCTGGCGCAAAAGGGCGAAAATCTTCTCTGAATTTAATATCCCGATTAATGTGCAATTTCATTCCTTCCGCTCCAGGATGAGCCAAAATACTTCTTCTTCCTAATGAACGAGGGCCAAATTCAGCTCCCGATTGAAACCAGCCAATTGTTTTGCCTTCATTCAGTTTTTTGGCACAATAGGAAATCAAATCCTCTTCATTTTCAAAATTCTTCTGATTATAGGCTGAATTAACGTCTTTTTGAAGTGCTTCTTCGATTTGTTTTTCACTGTATTGCTTACCAAAACAAGTACTTCCGTCATGAACTGCTTTTGGCATATTCAAATAATCTAGCCAGCCATAATAAGCACAGCCTAGCGCTAGACCATTGTCGCCTGCCGCGGGTTCAAAATAAATAATTTCAGCTATTTTTGCATCTTCGAGTTTTGCATTGGCGACAGCATTCAGCGCGACTCCTCCAGTATAACATAATTTATTATGCGGAAATTGTTCCAAACGATTTGTAATACAGGTGATAACCGCTTTTTCTACCTGCTCCTGCGCCCACTTTGCCACATTGGCGTAATAAGAAAAATACTCTTTAAAATATTCATATCCGTTTGAAGGATTTGTAAAATGTTTTTTCCAATCATCTTTTACAAATACCCTTCCGGATTGAAATTCAAAAGCCTCAAAATCAAAATCTTTAGCATTACCAAAAGGCGCCAAGCCCATTAATTTTCCAACATCATCCATATCACCAAAAACATAATGACTTACCGTCGCATAAAATCCACCGATGGAATGTTGTGTAGTGGGCAGTTTCAATTCGTTGACTGAAACCTGAGACATTGGACTAAAATCTTTGAATAATGGAGTGAGTTTCTGACCATCAAAATGATAAAAACTATCTTTTTCACATAGTATTTGTGTTTGATTTAAAAAAACGGAATTTATATCCTTTTCCTGTTCAGGATGCATACTTAAGAACTGATGCAAAGGACTCCCGCATCCGTCAATTACCATAACTGCACATTCAGAAAAAGGAGAAGTTCCTACAGCACTATAGGCATGGGCTAAATGATGCGATATATCAATAATCGGAGGTTCTTCTGATTTTGAAAAAACTCTTTCACCTCCAAATCTGTCGCGATTTGGTATATCAAAATTAGCACATTGAACCACCAAAGCAACATCTTTTAGTTTGATACCCTCTGCATCCAAACAATACTGAATAGCCAATGTATCGTTGCCACCATCGTGCTTTTTTCTGCTGATTCGCTCTTTTTCAATACCTACACAAACACGACCGTTTTTTAACAACACTGCTGATCCGTTATGTGAAAGTCCTGTTCCTAATACGTAAATGGGTGAAGTCATTAATATGCTTTAAAACTAATAATTTGATACATTCTATCTTTCTTCATACATTTTCAACAATTGCGTCACAGTATTCCAATTGCGAATAGTTGCTGTTACATTCAGTTTTTTTTCGATGTATTTTTGGTCAAATCTTGTTTTTCCAGCACCAACAGAATATTTAATGTAGATTCTACTCTCGTCAATATGTGCTTCATCAGGTTTTACCTGACTCATTTTTAAATCATTAATGTGGTCGCTTCGCAAAGCTATCGAAACAAAAGCGACGTACATTTTTTTGATGTCTGCTTCTTTTTCTGTTAGGAAACGATTGTTTTTAAAGCAGTTTTCCAAATCTGTTTTTCCAATAACTACAATTGGCACTTCGTGTCCAAAGGTTTTGAAAATTTCCTGCTTGATTTTGAAACCGACAGATGGAGCATTTTCTTCATCAGTATCTACAAAAACATTTCCTGATTGAATATAGGTTTGCACATTTTGAAATCCAATATTTTCTAAAGCTGTTTTCAAAGCTTCCATTTTTATCATATTGTGACCGGAAACGTTGATGCCACGAAGAAGTGCGAGATGAGTTGTCATTTTTTTTCTTTTTATGCTGCAAAAATATTATGTTTTATTACAGAACTACTTTATTTTTTGCTGATAATCCTGAATAATTTTATATTCTTTATTTTTTACAATTATTTGATAATCGCCTTTGTCCAAAATTAAACTAGCTTTTTGTTCTCTACTATTTATCTCGATAATATCTGCAGGAATTCCATTCTGTTCCAATTCATTATTTCGATAAGCCATTACCAAAACAGGAAACTCAGTAATAGAATTGACAGGAATATCAAAAATTTTCCTTTGTCCATCTAAAGTAAGCCAATCAGGCCTTTCGTTGGTGTATGTGCTTACAGGGTAAATAATACTGCAATCCCCTCTTTTGTTACTTTGTTTTCCGTTATAAGATTCTCCCTGAGCATTAACCATAATGGAGGGGGTCTTTATGTTGGCCATTTTAATAAAGGGGGTATTAAATTTTAAATCTCCTTTTTCAGAACCGGGGATTTGATCAATCGTGAAAGGATTGATTCCTGTTAAATCATGCACTCGTGATGCCATCGCTTTTTCCCATTCTTTTATACCTGGAATTCCTTCATTTAGGTGGTCGTAACCGCAATGAATTAAAAATTTCGCATTCGGATTTTGAGTCATTATTTTAGCAATATTTTCAGCTTCTCCAATTTCTCTATCTTTACCAGTTTTACCTTTACCAAAATATTCATAATTGAATAATGTAAAACCGATATCCAAAGCATCTTTGATTAAATTAGCACTTTGCGATTCATGTATATAAATTGAACCACCTGCCAAAACTGGAAATTTTCTTTGATTTATTAAGGTGTCATCAAGCATTTCCATACCCAAAAAGCGATACCCATTTTTATATAATCCTTTTAATAAAGATGTAGTAAAAACTCGATGTCTGGAATTATTGTGAGCTTCATTAATTATAATTAGCTTTTCATTTTTAGAACGCTTAAGAATATAATCTTTTGCATAGTAAGGTTTAAACTGCTTAAAATAAGAACTATCTTCAGCAGTGATTGAAGGGACCGTAGACATTGTTTTGTCCCACGTTTGCAATGCTTTTTTATAATTTCCGTTTATTGAATAATAGGTTGCTCCATATTGAAATCTCCACGGAACAGTATCTTTTTCCATATAATTCTCAATGTCATTGGAGAATTTATAATTTTCTTTAGTTATTTGAGCATTTAAATTGATGTTGAACGAAAGTAGAACAAATATAGTGGCAATGGTTAATTTCATATGATTATTTTATTTTAGGGCTTAAAAAAAAAAAGCATTTTCAAATATAACAATATTCGTACAACAATTCAAAACAAACCCATTTCCAAATTTACAAACAAACAGCTATCTTCGCTTTTTTAAAAGAAAATAGAAAATAGAACAAAGAGAATATACTCTCGTATCTAAATTCTGTAAGGTAAAATCAAATGTCTAATAATCTCCTAGAAACTCCCATAGAATACCTCAAAGGCGTCGGTCCCACACGTGGTGCGTTGCTGCGTAAGGAATTGGGAATTTTTAAATACGGCGATTTGGTTAATTTTTTTCCGAATAGATATATTGACCGTACCCGTTATTATAAGATTAATGAACTGCAGAACAATATTGCCGAAGTGCAGATTATTGGTAAAATCATTAATATCAAAACTGTCGAATTTGGTAAAAACCAAAAACGATTGGTGGCGACATTTGTAGATGATACAGGACAAATGGATCTTAACTGGTTTCAAGGACACAAATGGATTAAAGAAAGTCTAAAAATTAATGAAGTCATTGTTATTTTTGGCAAATGCGCCCAATACGGAAGTCAATTCAGTATGGCGCATCCTGAAATTGAACTATTGAGCGAACATCAAAAAAGCCTTCGCTCGGCAATGCAGCCAGTTTATCCTTCGACTGAAACATTGGCTAATCGAGGCATTACAAATAGAGTGGTGAATAAAATGATGCAGCAGTTGTTTCATGAGACACAGGCATTATTTAGCGAAACACTGCCTTCATATCTAACAGATGAATTAAAGCTGATTCCTAAAAATGCTGCTTTATTCAATATACATTTTCCAAAGAGTGCCGAAATTTTGAAGAAAGCTCAATTTCGGTTAAAATTTGAAGAACTGTTCTTTATTCAGCTGCAATTGATAACGAAGAATCTGATTCAGAAACATAAAATTAAAGGGCATCCTTTTTCTAAAGTAGGTGAATTTTTTAATGAATTTTATCAAAATCATCTTCCCTTCGAACTTACAAATGCCCAAAAAAGAGTAATCAAAGAAATAAGAATCGATATGGGCAGTAATGCCCAAATGAATCGTTTGCTGCAGGGAGATGTGGGCTCTGGAAAAACTATTGTTGCCTTTATGAGCATGCTGCTGGCAATGGATAACGGTTTTCAGGCCTGTTTGATGGCTCCGACCGAAATTTTGGCCAATCAGCATTTTATAGGCTTGTCAGAATTGGCAAAATCTTTAAACATCAATATAAAAATACTCACTGGCTCTACCAAAATTGCTGCCCGAAGAATCATCCATGAAGAACTGGAAAACGGAACTTTGCAGATACTCATTGGTACGCATGCCTTATTGGAAGATAAAGTAAAATTCCAAAATTTAGGTTTGGCAGTTATTGACGAACAGCATCGTTTTGGTGTCGAACAGCGATCCAAATTGTGGAAGAAAAACACAATCCCGCCCCATATTTTGGTAATGACGGCCACTCCTATTCCCCGAACTCTTGCGATGAGTTTGTATGGAGACCTTGATATTTCAGTGATTGATGAACTGCCTCCTGGCAGAAAGCCAATCCAAACTGTACATCGCTATGATTCGAATCGATTAAAAGTCTGGAAATTCATTCGGGATGAAATTGCCAAAGGACGCCAGATTTACATCGTTTATCCTTTAATTCAGGAATCTGAAAAAATGGATTATAAAGATTTAATGGATGGCTATGAAAGTATCGCCCGTGATTTTCCGTTGCCGCAATATTCAGTGTCGATTCTTCACGGAAAAATGAAACCCGCAGACAAAGACGAAGAAATGAAGCGTTTCTCCGAAGGAAAAACCAATATTATGGTCGCTACAACGGTTATCGAAGTTGGTGTAAATGTACCGAATGCCAGTGTAATGATTATTGAGAGTGCAGAACGTTTCGGGCTTTCGCAACTGCACCAATTGAGAGGCCGTGTCGGTCGTGGTGCTGACCAGAGTTATTGTATTTTGATGACTTCTTTTAAATTATCAAGCGACAGCAAAACACGTATGGAAACCATGGTGAGTACCAATGATGGTTTCGAGATTGCCGAGGTTGATTTAAAACTCCGTGGCCCAGGTGATTTGATGGGAACCCAGCAAAGCGGAGTACTCAATCTTCAGATTGCTGATATTGTCAAGGATAAAGAAATTTTACTTTTGGCACGTAATTATGCGATTAAAATTCTGAAAGACGATGCTCCTATGCAGAAACCTGAAAACGCTATTCTCAAAGCTGTTTTTATAGAATTGACTAAAAAGAAAAATATTTGGAATTATATAAGTTAGTAAACCGTTAAGATTCTGATGCTTTGTCCTTTTCTTTTGAAAAAATATAAAAAATTTTATTTTTCCCTTTAAACCTTTTTTATTTTTCAAAGTCTTATTTATTTAGTTGTTTTTTTATATTAAATTTAATATTTGTATGTACAAACGTTAAATAATAATTAACATTCTGAATTTTAACAATACTAAAACCTAAATTTGCTTTTCATTAACTGCCCGAAATTGTCGAATTTATTTATCTCTTACTCATGAAAATAAAAAATATTGTCTATGCCTTATTAATACTCGCTTTTATTGGATTTATTGGTTATAGAATTAAGTCGAATAGTGCCAAAAGTGATGGTGCAAAAGGCAAGGACGAAAAAAATAAACCAACAACTGTAACCGGAATTGTAGTTCGTGCTGCAACGTTTGACAATAATCTGTCACTTTCAGGTTCTATTGAAGCAAATGAGCAGATAGAAATTCACAGCGAAGTTTCGGGGATTGTAGAAGGTATTTATTTTACCGAAGGGTCGATGGTGCAAAAAGGCCAGGTTTTATTCAAAGTTAATGATATTGAACTTAGAGCACAGCTGCAGCAGGCTGTAACCAAAGAAGGTTTGGCGGCTGAAAATGCAAGAAGAGCCAAATTACTGCTCGAAAAAGAGGCCATCAGTCAGGAAGAATATGATATTTCAAGAGCCGACTATAAATCTACTCAGGCGCAGACACAATTAATTAAAGCCCAAATTTCAAAAACAGCTGTTAAAGCTCCTTTTTCAGGTAAAATTGGACTGCGTTCTATTTCTCCGGGAACTTATATTACACCAGCGGTTGTGGTTTCTAAATTAGTAAATACAGGAAAATTAAAAATCACATTTTCTATTCCAGAGAAATACGCTGCTGAAGTAAAATCAGGCTCTGTAATTGACTTTGCTGTATCTGGTTCTACAAAGGTATACAATGCAAAAATATACGCCATTGAACCTGAAATTGAAGTCGCGACACGTACTCTACAGGTTCGAGCCATTGCAGATAATATTGACGGAAAACTTTTTCCTGGAACTTTTGCTGATGTAAAATTACCGTTGGATATTATCAAGGACGCAATAGTTATCCCCTCTGAGGCGATTATTCCTGTACAGAATGGTAAAAAAGTCTTTATTTCGAATATGGGTAAAGCCAAAGAAGTTATGGTAGAAGCCACAACAAGAACTGATTCCTCAATTTTAATTCTTTCGGGATTAAAAGTTGGAGATACCTTGATAACAGGTGGCGTTATGTCATTAAAAAATGAAGCTCCAATAAAAGTGAAAGTAAAATAGATTTTTAAGTTTAATGATTAGTGTATTAAGAAATCTAAAATCAAAAAGTTTAAAATCAAAAATCTGCAATCTCAATGAGTTTATCAACTACAAGTATAAGAAGACCTGTTTTAACCATAGTACTGAACCTTTTAATTATTTTATTTGGGTTCCTTGGTTTTACTTTTTTGGGTGTTCGTGAATTCCCTTCTATTGATCCAGCGCAGGTTTCTATCAGAACAAATTATACCGGAGCCAACGCCGATATTATTGAATCGCAGATCACAGAACCTCTAGAAAAAGCTGTAAATGCAATAGATGGAATTCGAAATATTACATCTTCGAGCAATCAGGGAAGCAGTAATATTACAATCGAATTTAATTTGGACAAAGATCTTGAAAGTGCAGCTAATGACGTTCGGGACAAAGTTTCGCAGGCTGTCCGAAATCTGCCTCAGGATATTGATGCACCGCCTGTTGTTTCTAAAGCAGATGCTGACAGTGAATCTATCATTTCGATGACCGTTCAAAGTGATACTAGAAGCTCTCTGGAACTAAGTGATTATGCCGAGAATGTTATTTCACAGCGATTAGAAACTATTCCAGGAGTAAGCGGTGTTCAGATTTGGGGACAAAAAAGATATGCGATGCGTTTATGGATTGACCCCGTAAAACTTAGTGCATATAATTGTACCGTTTCGGATGTCCGTACTGCCTTGAATGCACAAAATGTCGAATTACCATCAGGAAAACTGACAGGAAACAACACCGAGCTTACTGTAAAAACGATTGGAAATTTATCTAAACCAGATGAATTTAATAATATTATCATTCGTACAGACGGCGATAAAATCGTTCGTTTAAGTGATGTCGGCAGAGCTAGTTTAGGTCCCGAAGTTATCGAAACGCAATTGACACAATCAGGACTTCCGATGATTGGTCTGGCTATTGTGCCAATGCCTGGAGCCAATTATTTGGATATTTCAAAAGAATTTTACAAAAAATATGAAGCCTTAAAAAAAGACTTACCAAAAGATATCAAACTTAACATAGCATTGGATAATACTATTTTTGTAAAAAAATCGGTACTTGAAGTGGCTGAAACTTTAGGGATTTCAATTCTTTTAGTAATTATTATTATTTATTTGTTTTTTAGAGACTGGGCAATTGCTTTCAGGCCTTTAATTGATATTCCGGTTTCATTGATTGCTACTTTTTTCATCATGTGGCTTTTTGGTTTTTCGATAAATGTATTAACACTTTTAGCAATTGTATTGGCAACTGGTTTAGTGGTAGATGACGGAATTGTAGTCACCGAAAATATCTTCAAAAAAGTTGAAGAAGGAATGTCTCCTATTGAAGCTGCTATCAAAGGCTCTAATGAAATTTTCTATGCCGTAATTTCGATTTCGGTAACCTTAGCTGCTGTGTTTTTGCCTGTAATTTTCCTTGAAGGTTTCGTAGGAAGGTTGTTTCGGGAATTTGGTGTCGTAATTGGAGCAGCTGTTTTAATTTCGGCTTTCGTCTCTCTGACTTTAACACCAATGTTGAATGCCTATTTAATGAAAGGCGGCGAACAAAAAAAATCAAAATTCTATGTTAGGACTGAACCGTTTTTCGAAAAATTAAACAGCGGTTATGCTGAATCACTGAAAAATTTCATGAATAAAAAATGGCTGAGTTTTCCAATATTAATCGTTTGTTTTGGACTAATCTATTTGTTTTTTACGATACTTCCAAAGGAAACAGCTCCTTATGACGATCGTAGTTCGGTTACAATGCGAATGGCAACTCCAGAAGGTTCTTCTTATGAATATACAGATCGTTTTATGCAGGAAATATCCAAATTGGTAGACGATTCCATTCCTGAGAAAAAAGTAAGTTTAGTTGTTACAGCACCGGGTTTTGGTTCTTCGGCGGCCAATACAGGTTTTATTAGACTTTCATTGGTAGAACCGAATGAGAGAGAAAAATCTCAAAAAGATATTGCTGATCAATTGTCTAAATGGACAGGTAAATATCCAGATGCTAAAACATCTGTAATGCAGCAGCCTACAATTGCAGTAAACAGACGTGGTGGCTTACCAATTCAGTATATTATTCAGGCTCCGACTTTTGAAAAACTAAGAGAGAAGATTCCTGTTTTTATGGATGAAGTTGGTAAAAGCGATGTTTTCTCGGTTACTGATGTCAATTTAAAATTTAATAAACCCGAAATAAATGTAAGTATCGATCGTGCCAAAGCCGAAAGTTTAGGAATTTCTATTATTGATATAGCTCAGACACTGCAACTTTCGTTAAGCGGTCAGCGCTTTGGTTACTTTATAAAAAACGGAAAGCAGTATCAGGTTATTGGACAATTTGATCAAAAAGACCGCTCCAAACCTTTGGATTTAACTTCAATGTTTGTAAAAAATAATAAAGGAGAACTAATTCAGATGGACAATGTGGTCAATGTTGAGGAACAGAGTAATCCGCCGCAGTTATTTCATAATAATAGATATATGTCTGCTACTGTTTCGGCTGGTTTAGCGCCGGGTAAAAGCATCAGCGATGGAATACAGGCTATGGATGAAATTAAGTCTAAAGTTCTTGACGAAACTTTTACTACTGATTTAAGCGGCGAATCTCGTGATTTTGTTGAAAGCAGCTCGAATACTTCATTTGCTTTTGGACTGGCTTTATTATTAATTTTCCTGATTCTTGCCGCGCAGTTTGAAAGTTTTATAGATCCGTTCATTATTATTTTGACTGTGCCAATGGCAGTTGCAGGAGCTTTATTCTCTCTTTGGCTGTTCAATCAGACATGGAATATTTTCAGCCAAATTGGGACTGTAATGCTTATTGGTCTGGTAACCAAAAATGGAATTTTGATAGTAGAATTTGCTAATCAGTTACGTGAACAGGGTAAACCAAAATTAGAAGCTATTCTAGAAGCTTCTGAAGCGCGTCTTCGACCTATTTTGATGACGAGTTTAGCAATTGCTTTGGGAGCATTGCCAATTGCTATGTCGCTTGGGGCTGCCTCTACTAGCAGAATTGGAATGGGGGTTGTTATTGTAGGAGGAACAATTTTTTCTTTGGCATTAACTCTTTTCGTTATACCTGCGATTTATTTGATGTGGTCTAAAGCTAGAAAACATTATCCTGAATTTGATCATATAGATGAATATGAAAGAGACAGTAAATCGTAGATTCTAAATTTTTAATAAAATAGTTAAGCTATGAATTGCTCTAAAAAGAATTGATAGCAAATGATTGAAAATATGAAAACTAAAAATATAATAAAAAGTCTGGTTTTATTTTTATTCTGCATCGCAAAAATGAGTGCACAGGAAGTATTAACCCTTGAAGACGCGATAAAAATAGCTTTAGAAAACAATTTTGAAATTAAAATCGCCAAAAATAATTTAAAGATTGAAGAAACTAATGTAGCCATTGGTAATGCCGGGATGCTGCCTAGTTTAGCAGCTTCTGTGACAGATAACAATAGTATTCAAAACTCTTCGCAGACACGGCAGGACGGAACGACAACATCATTGGATAATGCCAAAAACAATAGTCTGAATTACGGTGTTTCTTTGGATTGGACGATTTTTGACGGAATGCGGATGTTTGCCAGATACGATCAATTGAAGGAATTGCAAAACTTGAGCGATGCCGAATTGAAATTGACTATTCTTAATAAAGTAAGCAGTGTAAATAATGTGTATTATGATTTGATACAGGAACAGCAAAAATTATCCGATTTGGATTCGACAATTGTTATTTCCAAAAAAAGGCTCGAATTTACCCAAAACCGCTACACTATTGGGAAAAACTCTAAACTTGATGTTTTAAACGCACAGGTAGATTTAAATACCGATCTTGGAAACTTGGTTAAAGAAAAACAGGCTTATGCTAATGCAAAAACTCTTTTGAATCAGATTTTGGCTAGAGACTTGAAAACAGATTTTATAGTTTCGGATAAAATTAATGTGGATCGAAAATTACAGCTGGACGATTTAATTGCATTAGCTGAAAAACAAAATCCCGAACTGGAAATGCAGCTTATCAATAAAAAAGTAGCCGAATTAGAATTGAAACAAATTAAAGGAGACCGCTACCCTACTGTTAAATTGAATACAGGATATAATTTTAGCGACTCACAGTCTAGTCTTGGTTTTACTTCTCAGTCTTCTTCACGCGGTTTAAATTATGGATTTTCTGCTTCTTTGAATCTTTTTGACGGCGATGCACAAAACAGAAATGAAAAAATTGCCAAAATGCAGATTGACAATTCAAAACTGGCAATAGATCAGCAATTGATTCAGTTAAGAAGTAATCTGATAGTCGCATATCAAGTCTATTTGACGAATTTAGATTTGATTGATCTGGAAGTCAGCAACACGGCTATTGCAAAGCAAAACATTGAAATTACTGCCGAAAAATTTAAAATAGGAACCATCACTTCCGTAGAATTCAGAGCGGCACAATTAAATTTCATCAATTCTAAAATTAGATTGAGCAGTGCGCAGTTTCAGGCAAAATTATCTGAAATAACTTTGAGAGAGTTAGCAGGTAATCTTAATTTTTAATTACTTTTGGTTTCAAAAATAACAGAATGATACCATACAATCCTAGGGTTTGGCTTGCCTACATTTTTCGTTTTCATAGATCGGATTCTTTTCGAGCATTATTTCCTTTTCTGCTGATGATAGCTGCCTATTCAGGGATTATAGCGTATTTAGAAATTGAATATTTTCATTTAGAAGAAAACAGCCATGTAAAAAATCTTTCGGTGATTCATACCACTTTAGGTTTTGTAATCTCTTTATTGTTAGCTTATCGAATTAATTCTGCTTATGACCGCTGGTGGGAAGGCCGAAAAACGTGGGGAGCTTTAGTTAACAACAGCCGTAATCTTGCTATTAAACTTTCGGTAATACTGAAAGACGAGAAAGATCTGGTTTATTTTAGAAAACTGATTCCTAGTTACGCTTCCATGCTTAACAAACACTTGAAAGATGAAGAAACAAGCATGCTGTTGTTTGATGATGTCGATTTGGCTATAAATCATCATAAACACAGACCCAATCAAATTGCCAAAATGCTGTTTCAAAAAATTAATGATTTGTACGTTTCTCATAAAATAACCGGCGATCAATTGATTATTTTAAATAATGAAATTCAGTCCTTTACTGATATTTGCGGTGCCTGTGAACGTATAAAAAACACCCCAATCCCCTATTCTTACAGTACTTTTATTAAAAAATTCATATTCCTTTTTGTTTTAACATTACCTTATGCTTATGTTTTTAAATTGGGTTATTATGTTATTCCTGTAGTGTCTTTTATTTTTTATGTATTGGCTAGCATCGAATTGATTTCGGAAGAAATTGAAGAGCCGTTTGGCTACGATGATAATGACCTTCCTACGAAAAAAATAGCCGAAAATATTAAAAAACACATTGAAGAGCTAATTTAAAAAGCATACAATTTTATTGAATTTGAATTAATTTTTGATGCTTACTGACTTTGACCCTCAAGAAACATTGATTATATTTGCATTCTTGAAAAAACAAAACATTAAATGAGTGTAATTTATATTGGTGTTTAGACCAAATAATGATTTAAGAATTACATTCGGCCTATAAAAAATAATAAACAGCTACAAATGAAAATATCTTATAACTGGTTAAAACAGTTCATTAAAATAGATTGGAAATCCGAGGAAACATCAGCATTACTTACTGATTTGGGGCTTGAAGTCGAAATTGTTGAGAAATATCAATCTGTAAAAGGAGGATTAGAAGGTATTGTTGTGGGTCATGTATTAACTTGTGTACAGCACCCGGATGCCGATCGTTTAAAAATAACAACTGTAGATCTTGGAGACGGTATTCCACTACAGATTGTGTGCGGTGCGAGTAATGTTGATGCTGGACAAAAAGTGGCAGTAGCGACCATCGGAACCGTTTTGTATGACAAAGAAGGAAATCCATTTACCATAAAAAAAGGAAAAATCCGCGGACAGGAAAGCCACGGAATGATTTGTGCCGAAGATGAATTAGGTCTGGGCGAAAGTCATGACGGAATTATGGTATTAGATGAATCAATTCCTGCAGGAACATTAGCTTCTACTGTTTTTAAAATAGAAAATGACGAAGTTTTTGAAATTGGATTGACGCCTAACCGTGCCGATGCCATGAGCCATTTAGGTACAGCACGTGATTTGAGAGCTGGGTTAATTCAGACAGGAATTAATGTCGAATTGATTACTCCTGCTGTGAGCAATTTTAGAGTTGATAAAAGAACTTTGAAAATAGATGTTGATGTAAAAGATATTCAGCTTGCTCCAAGATATTGCGGTGTTACTATTTCTGGACTTACTGTAAAGGAATCTCCAGAATGGCTTAAAAACAGACTGAAAGCTATTGGAATTAATCCAAAAAATAATATTGTAGACGTAACGAATTATGTATTGCATGATTTAGGACAGCCTCTGCATGCTTTTGATGCTGCTAAAATTAATGGAAAGATTTTGGTACAGACACTTCCAGCCGGAACTAAGTTTGTAACATTAGATGATGTCGAAAGAACTTTGCACGAAGAAGATTTAATGATCTGTGACGAAAAAGGGCCTTTGTGTATTGCAGGTGTTTTTGGAGGAAAAAAATCAGGTGTTACTGAGGTAACGACTTCTATTTTCTTAGAAAGTGCTTATTTTAATCCTGTAAGTATCCGTAAATCCGCCAAAAGACATCAATTGAATACTGATGCTTCCTTTAGATTCGAAAGAGGAATTGATCCTACAATTACTGAGTATGCGCTAAAAAGAGCTGCTTTATTGATACAAGAAGTTGCAGGCGGAGAAATCACTTCAGATATTGTTGATATCTATCAAAAGAAAATTGAAGATTTTCCTGTGTTTTTGAATTTCCAAAATGTTTCTAGAATTATTGGTCAGGAACTGCCAAAAGATACCATCAAGCAGATTTTAGCTTCTTTGGAAATTAAAGTTAATAGTGTTTCTGATGCTGGTTTGGGATTAACAATTCCTGCTTATCGTGTTGATGTGCAGAGAGAAATTGATGTCATCGAGGAAATTCTGAGAGTTTATGGATATAATAACATTGTATTCTCCAAAAAATTAAACGCTACAGTTTCTAATTCTCCAAGAAACGAGGATTATAAAGTACAAAATACTGTTGCAGGTCAATTGAATTCTCAAGGATTTAATGAGATGATGGCCAATTCATTGACTACTGCTTCATATGTACAGCTTTCGGAGACTTTGAAAGAGGATTATAATGTAACAATGTTAAACCCACTGAGCAGTGATTTGGCGACAATGCGTCAGTCTTTATTATTCTCAGGACTGGAAGCAATATCCTATAATATTAACCGTAAGAATTCGGATTTGAAATTATTTGAATTCGGAAAATCATACCATAAATTCCTTTCAGGATACGAGGAAATCAAGCATTTAACATTGTTTCAGACTGGTAACAGAAACCAAGAAAATTGGACAAATGCTCAAAAACCTTCTGATTTCTTTTTGTTTAAAGGATATGTTGAAGCCATACTTTCGAGATTAGGAATTGTTAATGCTAAAAGTATAGCTGTTTCTTCAGATGTGTTTTCCGAAGGTATTGCACTTGGGCAAGGAAGTTCATCTTTAGTTGAATTTGGTGTTGTAAAGAAATCGGTTTTGAAACATTTCGGAATCAAACAGGAAGTTTTATATGCTGATTTTAATTGGGCAAATGTTTTGAAAGCGATGTCCAGCAAAATTAAATATACTGAAATACCGAAATATCCTGAAGTCCGCAGAGATTTGGCTCTGTTGGTGGATCAAGAAATAACTTATGATACTATTTATACCATTGCCAGACAAACTGAAAAATCGTTGTTGAAAAATATTAATTTATTTGATGTATACGAAGGTCAGAATTTACCTGAAGGCAAAAAATCATATGCACTGAGTTTTATTATTCAGGATACTACCAAAACTCTTGAAGATACTCAGATTGATAAAATTATGAATAAACTGCAAAAGAATTTTGAAACTGAGCTTGGAGCTAGTTTGAGATAAAATTTTACAATTGAAAATTTAAACTCCCAATTCTTAAATTTAGAATTGGGAGTTTTTTTATTCCTTAGTTTTAAATTGTTATCATTATCTGAATTAATTAACAAAATAAGTATTAAATTTAAATTAAGGAAATTTGAATAATTTACTCATTCTAAAAACTATCAGATTATGGAAATCAACAGAAAAATTAGAAGTAAAAAATTAAGCACAAGAGTTGACTTAACCGCTATGGTCAGTGTTTCATTTCTGCTGATTATATTTTTTATGCTGGTTGGTGAATTATCAAAGCCAAAAATTATGGATTTAAGTTTGCCTGAGAAAGATCCTATTTGGGATGGAGTTATTAGTTGTGGCGCGGGAATGGATGATAGGATTATAACAGTTTTACTTGATAAAAATAATAGAATTGTAACTTACTCAGGAATTTTAGGTTATTCAGATGTTGCACCTAAAGAATTTAAATATGGTATCAATGGAATTCGTAAAGAACTAATAACCAAACAAACTGAAATACTTAATTATTCTGCTGAAATGGGCATGCCAGATAGAGGAGCTATTGTTATTATAAAACCAACAAAGAATTGCAGTTTTAAAAATCTTGTAGATATTTTAGATGAAATGGCGATTGTGAAAATTAGAACTTATACTATTGTTGATTCTTATACCCCAGAAGAAACAAAATTACTTGCCATGAAATAATTATTATTTTATGCATTTCTTTGGCAGATATAAAAAATCCTAATTCACTTGAATTAGGATTTTTTTTTATTGTAATTGATGTGGCTTTTATAGATTCTTTATTACAAACTCGCTTCTTCTGTTTAGTTCATGCTGTTCTTCATCACAAGAATCATCAGGAATACATTTTACAATTGGCACTGATTCTCCGTATCCTTTGGCTTGAATTCTGTCTTTCGGGATTCCTTGTTCTAAAATGTAATTTCTCGTGGCATCGGCTCTTTTCTGCGAAAGATTCTCGTTGAATTTTGCATTCCCGCGGTTATCTGTATGAGAACCAATTTCTACTACCATTTCTGGATATTTGTTCATCAACTCGACTACACGGTTTAGAATTTTTTTAGATTCTTTTCGTATGTACCACATGTTGTAATCAAAATAGATTGGATCAGTTTTTATGATTAATCGGTCTTTGTCTTTTATAACATCTTTCTCAGCAGCAACTATAGCAGCAGTTCTTTCTTTTTTCCTCGCTTCTGCTGCTTCTTTTTGTTTTTTATCAGCAATTAATTTATCGGCTTTTAATTGCTGAATTGCAGCTAATTCAGCCACTTTTTTGGATTCAAGTGCAATTGCATCCTCTTTTTTCTTTTGCTTTAAAGCATTTTCATCTGCTTTTCTTTTTTGTTCAAGAGCCACTAATTCGGCTGCTTTTAATTTATCTGCAGCTAACTGTTCTTCTCTTTTGATTATTTCCTGAGATCTGATTTCCATAGAACCATCATTGGATTTATTTCTTTCTTTTGAAATAGTCAATGATTTAGAGTTCTGTGTATAATTTTCTTTGGACACCAATAGTAAATATTTCGATTCGCATGCAGCAGAAAAACTAAATTTTCCATCAGCTGCAGTTATTGCTTTTCCAACTTCTTGATTGGCGCTGTTTTTTAAAATTACCACAGCATTTTCTAAAGCAAGATGTGAATCCACATCAGTAATAATTCCCGCTATATATTGCTTGCAGTCTTCGATAAGCAGTTCTTTGGTTTCTTTCAGAGAATAAATATCATCTTTACCTTTTCCGCCTGGTCTGTCCGAGGAAAAATAACCTTCTTTAGTATCAGA
The DNA here is from genome assembly GCF_003385115.1 of Flavobacterium aquicola. Classification (GTDB taxonomy): domain Bacteria; phylum Bacteroidota; class Bacteroidia; order Flavobacteriales; family Flavobacteriaceae; genus Flavobacterium; species Flavobacterium aquicola. The sequence goes on along the minus strand of NZ_QUNI01000008.1, from coordinate 55,751 downwards.
ATCAATATAAAAGGCAAAGTCATCATAACCAGAGTTTACCGGCAGTCCGACATTCGAAGCCTTAGAAAAAGTAGTATTTTGAATATCTGAAACAAAAATATCCAGACCTCCATACGATTCTCGTCCATTAGAAGAAAAATACAGTTTATTATCATTTGATACAAATGGAAACTGCTCTCTTTTTGAAGTGTTTACATTTTCTCCCAAATTGATTGGCAGGCCGTACGTTAAACCATCAACAGAAACACTAAAAATATCAAAAGAACCTTTTGTACCAGGCATATCCGAAGCAAAATATAATGTTTTCTCATCAGGACTCAAAGCTGGATGTTCTACCGAATAACCGGGACTATTGAATGGCAGTGATGTTATATTTGTCCACTTGTCATTCAGTAATTCGGCTCTAAAAATCTGAATGTTTGATACCTTGTTTGAATCCTTGCCCCGCTTTCCGTTACTGTAATTGTTTCGGGTAAAATACATCGTTTTGCCGTCTTTGGTGAAAACAGCATTGGATTCATGCATTGGTGATTTTAATTCTTTTGAAAAATAAGTAACAATAGAATCCTTTGCATTTCTATTTTTCAATGGAATACTGACTAAATTTAGATAGCCTTCATTGTTCCATCTATAGGTTTTGTCAAACAAATTAGGTTTCTTTTTTACAGCAGCAAAAATTAAATTATCGCCCAGAACTACACCGCCAAATTCTGAATTTGCAGTATTCAGTGCTAGGTTTACAATTTCAAATCTTTCTCCGATTGCATTGACATTACTTAAGTTTTTGATTTCCTTTTCTAATTTTTCTATTGCTGCACTGTTATTTGAAGCCTGATAATAATTCTGCAGGACAGTATTGGCTTCGGTATATTTTCCTTTAGCTTTTAATGTTTCTGCATATTTGAAATAAAAGTCTTCATTAAGCTCTTTGTTTTTACTTTGGATTAACAGCGAATACTGTGCATGGGCTTTGTCGTATTGATTAGTATAATAATAGCAGTCTCCTAAGTTTTTAATGACATCTGCACTTTGGTTTTTCAGGCTGATTATTTCATACAATGGAATGGCTTCGCTATAATACGTTTTGTCGAACAAACGGTTCGCTCTCAGCAGATCCTGCTGCTGGGCTTGTGCAAACTGGATTGTAAATACAATAAGGAGTATATATATTCTTTTCATTTTTACTTTTTTAGAAGAATCTAGGCGATTTATTATATCCTTTTCCTAACAAATCCAAGTTATACAATAATACTATCTCATGTGAACCTGAATTAAACTGGCTTAGATTAGAAGTAGTATAGTCATAGGAGTATCCAACTCTAAAATTTGGAGTTACATTTACATTCATTAAGACACTAACAGCATCGCCAAAACGATACGCAGCGCCAAGTTCAAACTTTTCATTATAAAGTACGTTTGCAGTTAAATCTACAGAAACTGGTGCACCTTCTACGAATATGGCCATGGCAGCTGGTTTCAGTTTAAAAGCTTCATTAATATCAAAAACATAACCTCCTGTTAAATAGCCATGAACTCTATGAGTTCCAAAAGAATTAATTTGACCATTCGATGATCCTGAATGTTCTGTAGTAAGTATGTTGGGAACTGACAGTCCGACATAATAATTATCAGTAAAGTAATAGGCTCCTATCCCGATATTGGGTACAGTTTCATTTGTACTTTCAAATGCTAAATCAGGTCGGGGATCATTTAGTTCAAAGCCATTAAAGTTCGTGCTAATTGTAGAGAATCCCGCTTTTACCCCAAAGGAAAGTTTCTGGTTTTCATCCAGCTGAAGAACGTACGCAAAATCAGCAAACAGATTGGTTTGCTTTTTAACTCCATCACCAATATCATCTGAAACTAATGAGAATCCAGTTTCTATTTTGTCGTTAATAGGCGTATGAGCAAATAAGGTTATTGTTTTTGGAGCACCTTTAATTCCAGCCCATTGGTAGCGATATAATGTTCCTAAATTAAGGATTGATGGTGAAGCTGTAGCATAAGCAGGATTTATCACGCTCATATTACTCATATACTGTGTAAAATGAGGCTCCTGCTGAGCGCTTGCCTTTAGTATAGAAAGGAAAAAAAACACAAGAAGTATTAATTTCTTCATTTTGAATAAATTTAGTAGTAAAAAAAGATTATCGGTTCAAATAAAGCTGTCCCTGTCTTGGAGAAAAGTTGTCTTTATTATAATTGATAATGTAAAAATATACACCAGTCCCTGCATCACCACTTATGAAACTTGAATTAGAATTTTTTCCATCCCAATCTGGTTTGTTGACATTTCCTTTAAACATTATATTTCCGTATCGATTGAATATTTCTATAGTGAAATTTGGAAACAGATATTCGATATCTAATATTTTAAATGTATCATTAACCCCGTCACCATTTGGCGAAAAGCCATCTGGAATTTTTAAGCCGTCTGGGTTAACATTACAGGAAAATAATGTTACAGTGGCTTCTACTGGTTCAGAGGTACATTTAGTAATTGAGTTATAATCAATTCCATAATATGTTGTTCCCTCGGTAAGGAAATCAGAGTTAGCAAGTGCCGTTCCATTAACAGGTGCGTTGTACCAAGTCAAATCACCAGTATAATTAGTTTTGCTGGATAAATTTTGTATTGTCGGTTTATCTGCTCCGCAAAAATTTCCTCCATCAGTTTCTAATGTTGGCGTTGGCATACTGTTTATCTGAACACTTACTTCAGTTGGGTGTGATTCGCATCCTGTTGTGGGATTTACTTCTGTTAAATAGTAAATTCCAGCTACCAAAAGTGTTGTTGGCAATAAAGGTGTTGTGCTGCCAGCTGAATCATACCATTTGTATTGAGCTCCGTTTGGAAATAAATCAGCCACTGTTGATGCGTTTTCTTTGCAAAAACCTTGACTATTTGCTGCTGGATTACTTGGAAGAGGCAGTATATCAAAATTTTGAGAAATTGAATTGATTATTGTATAACAGGAAGTTGAAAAATCTACTAGATTTGATAGCGACAATGTGTTTGTACCGGCTAAAAGTAGTGAGCTTCCGGGTATTGAAAAATTTGCATTCCCTCCTGTTACTTCCAACTGGACAGTTTGTGTACTAATTACATTGGTACCCGACACAGCATAACTTAATATAACATCTGTTAAAGAACCAAGTCCTGAAATAGCAACATTTAAAGGCTGATTAGGACACCCGTCATTTATAACGATAGCAATTGAAGAAATATCCGGAGGACCATTTACTTTAAAATCAGTTTTATGATCGATAAATATCGGACAGCCATTTTGAGTATTGGTGATATTCGTCATGTTAAAAGTCGTCACCCCGGCATTCGGTATATCTGTATTCGGAATTTCAAAATTGGTCTGCCCAGATACGACATTCAATGACATGGTTTTTATGTTTAAAGTATTGGCTCCTGATAACGAAAAATTAATATTAATTGTAGACAATGTTCCTAATCCGGTTATTTCTACAAATGCAGGCTGATTTTGACAGACGTTGTTTATGTTTACTGACATATTGCTGATGTCAGGTAAAGGATTTGTAGTGAAGGATTTGTTTAAGTTTACAGTATTTGAACAGTTAGTAGTTGGATTAGTAATTTTGGTTATTGAAACGGTTGTTGAACCTGCATTTGGGACTAATGCTGCAGGAATTGAAAACACCCCTATTCCGCTCACTACAGTAAGAACAGCATAGATATCTGCACCTGTATTGTCTCCAGTTAAATCATAAAGAATAGTATAATTACCATTAGTAAGATTTGAACTGCCGCCTAATAAAACTGTTACATTGTAGGACTGGCAAGTTGTAGCAACTGATAATCTGGCAGTATCAATTTGAGGTGTAGTGTTAATAGTTATATTTACCATTTTTAATCCTGATTCACAACCAGTCACAGGATTTATTTGTTTTACAAAATAATCACCAGTAAGCAAAGGTGTCGTGTTTGTCAGCGGAACCGTGCTTGCTGCTGTATCAAACCATTGGTATTGATTTCCGTTTGGGACTAAATTGGCGACAGTTGCGTTTTCACTTGTACAGAAAGGCTGGTCTGCGGCCACGGGAATTGCTGGAGGTGAAATAACTGTAAAATTAGCACTCTTGTTATTTATTGCAAATGTACATCCTGTAATAGTATTGGTAATGTTGGTAATTGCAAGAGTAGTTAGACCTGTATTTGGAATATCACTGGCAGGAACAGAAAAGGTACCTTGACCAGATACAGCGGTTAAAGAAACTATTTTACTGCCAACATTATTACTACCTGAAAGATTGTAGGTCACATCAATAGAAGTTAATAAACCCAAACCAGTTAAATTTACATTTGCTGGTTGATTTAAACAGATATTGTTAACTGCAATTGCCAAATTGTTTATATCTAATGCTGGGTTAACGATAAAATCACTTTTAAGAGTTGATATATTACTGCAAGTGGTAGTAAGATTTGTAATTTTAGTAATGGACACTGAGGAAGTTCCTGTTCTGGAAATATAAAAAGATGGAATAGTAAAAGATGACAAGCCGCCTATTACATTCATTGTAGCTGGTATTCCGTTTAAAGTATTACTGCCGCTCAAATTATAAATAATATCATAATTGCCATCTGAAAGGTTAGATGTGCCAGAAAATTGTACGATAGCATCTGAACCCTGACAAACAGGATCAATCGTAAGTGTGGCATTGTCGATTTTTGGACTCGGAGAAATATGTAATATATCTTGAATTGTACCAACAATACTCGAACAAAACACGGGACTGGAAACTAATGTAACATTGTTTACTCTTATGGTATAATCTTTTACTAGTGTAAAATTTGAAGAATCAATAGGGAAAAGTAAAACTCCATTATTGAAATTTTGGAAAGTAGTAAATGATCCTACGCCGGCAATTGTATAGCTCACTCTGTAATTTCCATTCGCTATCGCTTTGATACCTTGTCTTAAAATACCAGTATAGGTTGTGGTAGACATTTCGTTCTCACATACGCCATCAGGATTTACAGATAATGTGGCGCCAGTAAAATCGAGCTGTTCTCCTATTGATATAATTACAGTTGATGACTGATCAGAGCACACTCTATCATCTTTTGGCGGACTTACAGTATAAGTAAAACGGTAGACCCCTGGTCCTTTTGTATTATAAATATTTTGGATATCAATGGTAGAGTCAGTTGGGCTGCTTAATTCAGAAGTGCCAGATTCTGACCATATTCCATCTGCATCAGCTCCACTCAGTCTGGTAAATAAATCTAAATTTGTATACGCCCCAACCTGATTTGAGCACAATTGCAAGCCGCTTGCGATACCTGGCTCCGGAGAACGATAAATTGACACTGAAACTTGAGCTGATGTTTCGGCACAGGTTCCAATGGCATTGATCGTGTATTTATAACTATATGTATTATAGGGAATAGGAACAGAAGCATTTAAAACACCAGTTACAGTATTTAGCCCCCCCGAATTATCCAAATCACTCCAAGTACCGCCGCTTTGTGGCGCTAAAACAGGTATTCCTTGAAAAACCTGGAATAAGCTATACGATTTATCTGAACTACAGATTGAATTATTAGGACCTGGGACTCCCGCATAACCGCCAATTGTGACTTCTATTACGGATTCATTATCGGTACATCCAGTAATTCCATCAATTTTATAAGTATAATGATAAATTCCGCTCCTGAATACCTGCTGTGCATTTAATATACCAGTAGCAGTGTCAAGGCCTCCCGAATTATCATCATCAGTCCAAGTACCTCCCGCTGTATGTATTCCTAATAACAAATTCAAGTCCACATTTTTATTGCTGTTATTTGTAATATCACAAATAGTAATACTATTATCAATACCAGCACACTGCGCATTACTCTTTATAGAAATAAAAAAAAAGAGCATCGCTGTTAAGTAGGCAGAAAATGTAAATTTGGAGTTGAAAAATAATTTTTGCACCATAAAACTTATTTTATTTTATCAAAAATAAACATTTTCCAACTTTAAACAGTAGTTTTGATTTTTAAATTGGCTTTTAATGGGATAGTTGAAAAAAATAAAGCACTATAAATAAAAAATGCCTCACAAATTTGGAGGCATTTTTTTTACTAAAGTTGGAAAACTATTTTTTAATAATATATTTGATTTTTTATTTATTGAAGGTGGTATTCTCCCAATCAATCATAACTTATTTTTTAATAAATTTAAAACTAGAACTTCCTTTGTCTGCTTTTATTTTTAGAAAATAATTTCCAGTTCTTAAATTGGAAACATCAATTTTTGAAGCATCTTTTATATTAGGAAGTGCAATTACCAATTGTCCCAAAATATCATAAATTGAAATTGACTGAATTTTGATATCTTTTTGTACCGAAATATTTAAAACTTCATTTGCTGGATTTGGATAAACGCTAAAATAATTGGAAAATTCAAAATCAGATTTGTCCAATGTTGTTTTAAAAGTAGAAGTAGCTTTATTAGTTAAAACAGGAAAATTGTAATCAAAGTAGATATTAGCTTCATTATCAAATGAATCTCCAGTAACCAGTGTGGGCAGTGTTTTGATTTTAAAAGCGATATAACCGTCATTGTTTGTATCATCAAAAGGAAGATTGATGTTTTCAAAAATAAATTCCACTTTATTTCCTTCAGAAATTTTAGTTACAAAGGAATGACTTGAACTCGTTGGAATCAAAGTCGAAATATCAAATTTTGATAAGTCAATCATATCTTTCACAACAATATTCTGAGCAGGATATGTTCCTGTATTTTCAAAACGAATTAAATAATGAACATATTCACCTATTAAACTAGGTGTAATAACGTCACCTTCCAAACAGGTTTTGTCATTTGGATCTAAAGAACCAACAACAGTGTGATCAAAATAAAATGTATTGTCATTTGTGTTTTCATCAGTGTCAATAGTATTTATTGCTGCTTTATAACGCAAAATAGCCCCGTTTACAACTGCTGGTATTTCCATTGGGCCATTTAAATTTAGTGTTAAGGCAATTTCACGAGTTTCAAATGGTTTTAAATTGGTGAAATCCCAAGATAAATTATTTTCGTTTTGGTAGGAAATGAAAGGATTGGAGGTCACTACATCTAAAACAATATCCTCAAAAGTTAAATTTACAATTCCAGATTGTACAGTATTACCTTTGTTTTTATATATCAATTTATACTTTGTGTCAAATCCTGGCCTAGCTGCTTCAAGTGGAATTAAAGTAATTTCTAAATCATTGTGAATAGCAATTGGTGTAATACAAAAATTTTGGATAAAAGGAGTTACATCTGTTGGAAAAGCAATATTTATAGAGCTTGGTGAAATTGTAAAATAGTCTTTATTTTCTAAAATTGGAGTAACGCTATAAGTTCCTTCCTTAACTTTGATAGAATAATTGCCTGAATTATTCGTGACTATAGTTCCTGTTTCAATCCCGTCAGAAATAATAAACTTAACATTTGCTGCTGGCAAATCAGAATCATCACAACCATTTTTATTAGTGTCTAGTCTATTGTTCCCTTTAATAGTGTAGTTTGCCCCTCCTTCATCAAAAGAGCAATATCCACCAACAATACAATCGGTATAATTATAACCTACTGTTTTTAGTGTAATAGATTCAAGCTCTCCCTGATCTCCGCAAATGTATTTTAATTTAGGACAATTGGAGAAATTACTAAAATCTGTTTTGTAATAATCCTTTAATTCAACCTCTAAATAATTCAAATCTTCAAAACTACCATTTTTTAGGTTTATAGATTCTAAATTTGGGCAATCAGATATATTAACGCCTGTGAGTTTATTTAAATTACTCAAGTCTAGAGAATGTATTAAAGCATTCCCTAACCATAAGGTTTCGAGATTAGACAATTGAGCTAAATCTATCGATACTAGTGGATTTTTTCCACCGCTCAAATCGATTATTTTAGGTGAATTGGTAAGATCTATAGTTTCAATACCATTATCAAAAAAACTTAAATACATTAGTTCCGACAGTCCTGTAAGGTCAAGTGTGGTTAGCTTATTTTCAAATAAATTCAAAAGATAAAGTTTAGATAGTCCAGTTAAATTTATGTTTGTAAGTTGATTTGATGAACAATCTAAATCTTGTAAACTGATGTTTTCGTTTAAATCTAAATTTGTTAGTTTATTTATGGAACATTCAATCGATGTTAGAGAGCTTAATCCATTAATATTTAAATTAGTCAAAATATTTTCGTTGCAATTTAAACTACGCAGATTTGTTAATCCCACTAAATTTAAATTAGAAATTTTATTAGTATTACAATTCAAATTAATAAGTTTTCTATTTTGCTGAACATCTAATTGACTTAATGCATTATTGTTGCAATTTAAACTTTCAAGTAATATTAAATTATTCAAATCCAAACTCGTTAATTTATTATTATAACATTGTAAATCCTTAAGAATATTTGCGCCAAAAGTTAAATTTTCTAATTGATTGTAACTACATTCTAAATATTCAAGTAGTAATAAATTGCTAATATTTAAATTTGTTAATTTATTTCCTTGGCAATTTAAGGATACTAAATTTGTAAAATTCTCAACACCAGTTAAATTAGAAATTTCTGTCCCTTGAAGATATAGTTGGCCAACATTTATTGCTTCGCTTACCTCTATTTCACCATCATTATTTGCATCTACTTTAAAATTGACTCCATCAGTGTTGAAAGCGAGGGAATTATCAGTTGAAGCTTCCAGTAATTTTGCTTTAAATTTAGCATCAGGAAAATTAATTACCTGCGCACAAACACCATTAATAAAACACAAAACTAAAATTAAAAAGTAAATTTTCTTCATATATGTAAATTTTCATACAAAAGTAACTTTTTACAACTATAACACAATTTTTTTTGTTAAAAAGACAAAATATAAAACAAAAAAAACCTCACATTTCTGTGAGGCTTTCCATATTTCAAAAAATCTAAGAATTATTTTTTCTCTGATTTTTCCATTTTAGCTTTCAATGCAGCTAATACATCATTGTTGTCTCCTAAAGTTGCAGCAGGTGCATTTGTAGTAGATGCAGATGAAGTATTTTCAGTTGCAGCTTTCACGTTTTTCTCTTCTTCTTCACGGAAGATAGCAGTGTGAGAAGCAACTACTCTTTTGAATTCTTTGTTGAATTCAATTACTTTGAAATCAGCAAAATCTCCTTTTTTCAATTTTTTACCGTCTTCTTTTTCAAGGTGACGAGTAGGAATGAAAGCAACGATATCTTCACCGAATTCTACAGTAGCTCCTTTGTCAACGATTTCAGAAATCTCACCATTGTGGATAGTTCCTACAGCGAAAGAATCTTCGTATTGATCCCAAGGATTAGCAGTAGTTTGTTTGTGACCTAAAGATAATTTACGTCCGTCAACATCTAATTCTAATACAACTACGTCTAATTTCTCACCAACATTTACAAATTCAGATGGATGTTTGATTTTCTTAGTCCAAGAAAGGTCAGAAATGTAGATTAATCCATCAATTCCTTCTTCTAATTCTACGAAAATTCCAAAGTTTGTAAAGTTTCTAACGATACCTGTATGTTTAGAACCTACTGGGTATTTAGCAGTGATATCAGTCCATGGATCTTGAGTCAATTGTTTGATACCTAATGACATTTTACGGTCATCTCTATCTAAAGTTAAGATAACAGCTTCAACAACATCTCCAACTTTTACGAAATCTTGAGCAGAACGTAAGTGAGTAGACCATGACATTTCAGAAACGTGGATTAAACCTTCAACACCTTCAGCAACTTCGATAAATGCACCGTAATCAGCGATTACAACTACTTTACCGTTTACTTTGTCACCAATTTTTAAATCAGCGTTCAAAGCATCCCATGGGTGAGCGTTTAATTGTTTCAATCCTAATTGAATTCTTGTTTTCTCATCATCGAAATCAAGGATTACAACGTTTAATTTTTGGTCTAATTCAAGAACTTCACTTGGGTGGTTGATTCTTGACCAAGAAAGGTCAGTAATGTGGATTAATCCGTCAACACCACCTAAGTCAATAAACACACCATAAGAAGTAATGTTTTTAACAACACCTTCTAATACTTGTCCTTTTTGTAATTGACCGATAATTTCTTTTTTCTGTACTTCGATGTCAGCTTCAATAAGCGCTTTATGAGATACAACAACGTTTTTGAATTCGTGGTTAATTTTTACCACTTTGAATTCCATCATTTTGTTTACATATACATCGTAATCTCTAATTGGCTTAACGTCAATTTGAGATCCTGGTAAGAATGCTTCAATTCCGAAAACATCAACGATCATACCACCTTTAGTTCTGCATTTTACAAAACCATTAACGATTTCTCCTGTTTCGTTTGCAGCAATAACTCTATCCCAAGATTTGATAGTACGTGCTTTTCTGTGTGATAATACTAGTTGACCAGTTTTGTCCTCACGGATGTCAATTAATACTTCTACTTTGTCACCTACTTTTAAGTTTGGGTTGTAACGGAATTCGTTTAATGAAATAACACCTTCCGATTTTGCGTTGATATCAACGATAACGTCTCTATCTGTAATTCTCACAACTACTCCTTCAACTACTTCTTCTTGGTCAGTAGCGATAAAAGTTTTTGATACTAGTTCTTCGAATTCCAACAAGTTTTTCTCATCTACTGCATCGATACCTTCTTCAAAGTTGTGCCAGTTGAAATTTGCTAAAAACTCTTCTTGTGATTTTAATTGTTCAGACATGCTGATAAAAAATTTGTATTCTGTTTTTTCTCGAGTTTCTCCATGCGAAAGAAAAATACAGAAGTTGTTTTACTTAAATTGTTGATACCTAAAGGAAACTCCTATCCACCAAAAGGTCTGCAAAATTAATTCTTTTTTCTGAACTAGCAAAAGAAAACACACATGATTATCAATCTATTGCTTTAGGAGCAGAAAATTTTGCATTTTATAGGAAGTTTAGTCCCGCTATCCGTTACAATCTTGTTTGCCGAACCCCGGCAAACTAGGATTTTCACTTCTATCGGAGCTAGATTAGAAGTTTAGTTTTTTAGAAGAGATGAGGCTGTTTAATTTTTAGCAGTTGCACAAATAATTAATCGGATTTTATTTTATTCATAACGATTCCTTAAATACTTAAAGTTAGGTCTTCAGTTGTATTTTGAAGTCATTGATTAAAACAGTAAACCCGGTAAATTTTTAAATTTCCCGGGTTTACTATATATTTTTAATGATTCAAATCGACTGCTTCATTGGGATTGTGCTCATGTTTGAATAAAATGGCAAATGCAATCGCAACAATCAAAGAATAGATCGCAAAAGCTAACCAAATCATGTGCCAGTCTTTCATCATAATTGCATTTTGCAGTAAACCATCTGCATTAATTGAATTTCCTTGGCCTTTTATAAATTCCAGCATTTTTGAGTTTGTAACATCGGTCTTCAAAAAAGTGGCTAATTCCGCTACTGTACTGAAAGACTTTGTAAAAAAACGGTCAATTGCCCAGCCCGAAGTAAAGCTTCCCAGTATTGCTCCTACTCCATTGGTCATCATCATAAACATTCCCTGCGCCGAAGAGCGATTTGTATTATCAGTGTGAGTCTCTACAAATAATGAACCCGAGATATTAAAAAAATCAAAAGCCATTCCGTAAACAATGCAAGAAAGGATAATCATCCACAATCCATCAACAGGATTTCCAAATGAAAACAAACCAAAACGCAGCACCCACGCAAGCATACTGATCAGCATAACTTGTTTAATTCCAAAACGCTTCAGAAAAAATGGAATTGCCAATATAAATAACGTTTCCGAAATTTGAGAAATCGACATAATAATAGTTGAATATTTCACAACAAATGAGTCTGCATATAAAGGAAAATGTTTGAATTCATCCAAAAATACATCGCCGTAAGCATTGGTTAGCTGTAAAGCACCGCCCAAAAACATTGAGAAAATAAAGAATAAAGCCATTTTGTAATTGGCAAATAATTTAAAAGAACCTAATCCTAAAGTATCAATCAGCGAAGCATTTTCTTTAATTAACCGCTGTGGTTTGCACTTTGGCAGTGTAAAAGCATAAATTCCTAAAACCACTGCCGAAATTCCTGCTATATAAAACTGGTAAGCTGTTGCTTTATTTCCAGTTAAATTGACAATCCACATAGCGGCAATAAAACCTATTGTCCCAAAAACACGAATAGGCGGAAAACTTTTAACAACATCTAATCCATTTGTTTTTAAGGCATTATAAGAAATAGAATTACTCAAGGCAATAGTAGGCATGTAGAAACACATAGCTAAGAGCATTACATATATAAAACTATTAGGAGTGGCAACTTCAGGAATGTAAAACAAAACTCCGGCATATAAAATTTGAAGGATACCATATAATTTTTCAGCATTTACCCATCTATCGGCAATTATACCTGCAATTGTTGGCATAAAAAGAGAAGCAATTCCCATAGTTCCAAAGACTAATCCAAATTGGGTTCCTTCCCAGTTTTTAGTTCCAAACCAATAATTTGCAATTGTAATAAGCCATGCTCCCCATACAAAAAATTGAAGAAAGCTCATTACTATCAATCTGTTTTTAATTCCCATAAGACGATTTGTGTTTTTTGTTTAAATAAATTTGGAGGCTGTAAATCTACTATTTAAAATAAGATTACCAAAAAAATTATAAAGTATTAATAACTTCATTTACCAATTCAAGAACGGCATCAAACTGCTCTTTTCTGTCTAAATAGGAGTTGTCAATTTCAATAGCATCTTCGGCGATTATCAAGGGAGAATCTTCTCTGTGCGTATCAATATAATCTCTTTCTACGACATTTTTTAAAACTTCTTCATAAGACACGTTATCTCCTTTTGCCTGCAGTTCATCAAAACGTCTTTGTGCACGAGTATCAGCTCCGGCTGTCATGAATATTTTAAGTTCGGCATTAGGGAAAACAACGGTTCCAATATCTCTTCCGTCCATTACAATTCCTTTTTCTTTGCCCATTTCCTGCTGCTGTTCTACTAATTTTGAGCGTACTTCTGAAATTTCTGCAACCGTACTGACAAAACTGGAAACTTCCAAAGTTCTGATTTCGGTTTCTACGTTAACATCATTTAGATACATTTCTGCAAAACCCAATTCTGGATTGAATTTGAAATTTAGTTTTATCGAAGCCAAGCTGTTTACCAATTTGTCTTTATCTAAAAATTCGATTCCTATACAATTATTCTGCATCGCAAACAAAGTGACCGCGCGGTACATCGCACCAGTATCTACGTATACATATCCTAAATGTTTTGCTAATTGTTTTGCCAGAGTGCTTTTCCCGGTTGATGAAAATCCATCTATAGCTATGGTAATTTTTTTCATGTTTATGTTCTGCTGTCTTTATTTTATATTCTAAAATTATTCTCCAAAATTAATTACCAATCCAAACAGACTTGTATTTCCAGCCAGAGTATATTTAGAATAGGAATAATTTAATTTTAATTTATTCAGTTTGAGTCCAAAACCTAACGAAAGACCCGAAAAATTTCGCTGATCTTGAATCTGCAGCTCTTGACCTCTTCTAAAATTGTAGCCTAATCGAATATTAAAAGCTTTCTTTGGGAAAAGTTCTGCTCCAAAAATCATGTGACGCAGGGCATTGTTGAAAAAAGATATTTTTTCTTCGGAAGTTGTGCCGTCTAATGATGTTTCAGAATTTTCAGGATTCGAAAAAGACAAATCCCATTGCTGTAAATTTTCAACAGTTAGGTGCCAGCGTAAAGGTACGTGTTCTAATTCCTGAGAAACTCCTGCAATGATTTCAAAAGGCAGCTGCTCTGCCGTTCCGTCATAGGTAGTAAACTGTGTCCCAATATTTTTTAATGTCAAAGCCCAGTTCACATCATTTTTTTCATCGATGTATACCATTCCCAAGTCGACAGCTCCTCCAAAAGAGCTGTAGCTTTCCAGTGAAGACTGAATAAGTTTAGCATTGGCTCCTATATGAATATCAGTATAAGGAATATTATATGCGTATCCTAGAGAAAGGGCAATTTCGCTTCCTGTGAATGAGCTGGTTTCTAGACCATTTTCATCATATCCGTCAAATTTTCCGTAATTAATATAATTGATTCCTGCTTGAAATGTCTGCAGATGCTGATCGTACGTATACGCATAAGAAGCAGTTCCGTAGGTTACCTCTTGGTAATAATTTCCGTAGTTTAAGGACAAATGATTATCCATTTCCATATTGATGGATGCAGGATTAAAAAGTGCCTGATTGACATCTTCATCATAAATGGTAATAGTTTTGCCTCCTAATGCAGCTTGTCTTGGGGAAGTAATCAGATTTAAAAACTCATAAGTGTGCTTCCCTCCGATTTGTCCGTAAGAAACAGAACAAATTAGAAGTGAATAATAAAATATAAGTTTTTGGGACATACAATATTTAAAAGTAAGTTTGAAATTCCAAGCCTCAAACTTACAAAAAATAACAACCAATAAATGAATATAAATCAAATTGTGAAATAGAAAATGAAGGGGACAAATTCTAAAAAAATAAATTCCAAATTTCAATGACACGATTTAATTCGGAATTGAAATTTGGAATATAAGATATTGATTTATTGATATTTATTTTAAATCTTTTGCGTTTTTAACTTTGTCTTTCGTAATGGCTAATTCTAGAACTTCACTCATTTCTTTTACATAATGAAAGCTGAGACCTTCTAAATATTCGGGTTTGATTTCATCAATATCACTTTTATTTTCATGACATAAGATGATTTCTTTGATGTTAGCTCTTTTTGCAGCCAAGATTTTTTCTTTAATCCCTCCAACTGGCAATACTTTTCCTCTCAAAGTGATTTCTCCTGTCATAGCTAAGTTTTTCTTCACTCTTTTTTGCGAAAGCAAAGAAACCAATGATGTCAGCATCGCAATACCGGCACTAGGACCATCTTTTGGAGTTGCTCCTTCCGGTACGTGTAGATGGATGTTATATTTATTTAAAACTTCTGGATTCAATCCCAATAATTCAGCATTGGCTTTAATATATTCTAAAGCAATGGTTGCTGACTCTTTCATTACAGTACCTAGATTTCCAGTAATAGTCATCGATCCTTTTCCAGGTGAAAGTAAAGACTCAATAAATAAAATATCTCCTCCCACACTTGTCCAAGCAAGACCGGTAACAACACCAGCTACTTCATTATTTTCGTATTTATCTCTTTCCAGTCTTGGAACACCTAAGACTTTTATAATGTCTTCGTCGGTCACTTTTTTATTGTACTCCTCCTCCATCGCTACAGATTTGGCTGCATTGCGGACAATCTGTGCAATTTTATTTTCCAATCCGCGTACACCGGATTCGCGAGTATAACCTTCTACTATTTTCTCTAATTGTTTTTTACCAATAGTTAAATCTTTAGCTTTCAGTCCGTGAGCAGTCAGTTGTTTAGAGAACAAATGCTTTCTGGCAATTTCAACTTTCTCTTCAATGGTGTATCCTGACATTTTTATAACTTCCATTCTGTCAATCAAAGCTGGCTGTATCGCTGCCATATTATTGGAAGTTGCGATGAACATTACTTTTGATAAATCGTAACCCATTTCAAGGAAATTGTCATAAAAAGCACTGTTTTGTTCAGGGTCTAAAACCTCTAACAATGCTGATGACGGATCACCGCTGTGGCTGGAAGATAACTTATCAATTTCGTCCAAAACAAACACAGGATTTGATGTTCCAGCTTTCTTTAAACTCTGAATGATACGTCCGGGCATAGCGCCAATATAGGTTTTTCTATGTCCGCGGATTTCGGCTTCATCACGTAAACCTCCTAACGATATACGGACATATTCCCTGCCCAATGCTTCGGCAACAGATCGTCCAATAGATGTTTTTCCGACACCCGGAGGTCCTGTTAAACAGATGATTGGTGACTTCATGTCATTTCTTAATTTAAGAACAGCCAAATGTTCAATCATTCTCTTTTTGACATCTTCTAAACCAAAATGATCTTTGTCTAATATTTTTTGAGCATGTTTTAAATCAAAATTATCCTTTGAATAATCACCCCAAGGTAAATCTAAAAAGAGTTCTAGATAATTTCTTTGAATTCCAAAATCAGGAGCCTGTGGATTCATTCTGCGCATTTTTGACAATTCTTTTTCGAAATGTGTCTGCGTTTTTGCATCCCAATTTTTGGTTTTGGCTTTCAAGCTCATTTCATCAATTTCCTCCTCATGCGAAACGCCGCCCAATTCTTCTTGGATGGTTTTCATTTGCTGATGAAGGAAATATTCTCTTTGCTGCTGATCTAAATCAAAACGGACTTTGGACTGAATATCATTTTTAAGTTCTAGTTTTTGCAGCTCCACATTCATATAGCGAAGCGTTTCAAGAGCACGTTCCTTTAATCCGTTAATAGATAACAAATCTTGTTTTTCTTTAACAGTTAAATTCATGTTTGAAGAAACAAAATTGATCAAGAACGAAGGACTGCCAATGTTTTTGATGGCAAAAGTCGCTTCTGTTGGAATATTTGGGCTTTCACTGATAATTTTGACAGCAAGTTCTTTTACAGAATCAATGATTGCATTGAATTCAGTGTCTTTTTTAGCGGGTCTTTTTTCAGGAACCTCTTTAATTTTTGCTTTTAAATAAGGGGTATCAGATACTACTTCGTCAATCTCAAAACGTTTTTTTCCCTGCAGAATAACTGTTACATTACCATCCGGCATTTTTAAAACACGAAGAATGCGCGCTACTGTACCAATTTTATTGATATCGTTGAAAGTCGGATCTTCATCATCTTCATTTATCTGAGCTACCACTCCAATTACTTTTCCGTCAGTATTGGCGTCATTAATCAGTTTTATTGATTTATCTCTCCCTGCCGAAATCGGAATAACAACTCCAGGAAACAAAACAGTATTACGTAAAGGTAAAATTGGTAAAAAATCAGGTAATTCTTCATTATTCATTTCTTCCTCATCCTCTGGAGTCAATAATGGAATTAATTCAGCTTCCGAATCAAATTCTTGAAGTGACAGATTGTCAATAGTAAGTATTTTATGATTTGACATAGTTGTATTTAAGTCTTTTTGTCATTAATTTTTAGATAGGAACGCAAATATAAGATTTCACGACAATATTTTGGGCTAATATTGTTGTTATAAATCTATTAAAATATTTGAGCTTTAATAAGGCAATGATTATGCCAAAAAATAAGAATTAAAAAGTGTTTTTGTTTTATGTTAATTTATGAAAAATAAAAAATCCGCTATTAAGCGGATTTAAATACAAAAAGAAATAAAATTTAATAGGAAACACTAAAAACTCCTTCAGTAGCATTATAAACATTGTTAACAAAAAACGAAGTATATTTAGAAGTAAAAGTACCTTTAATTATTTTCTTCGATGTATCATGACTTGTAATTACGATAGAACCTTCTCCTGTAAAAATACCGTTTGAAGTCATATCTTTTGTATATTGAAATGTATAATCCAATCCATAAGCTTCAACAGCATAAGTTCCAGCCTTAATGGTATTTGGTAAAGATATTCCTATGGTTTCTACATCTCCTTTTCTTGCAGAAATTAATATTTTACCACCTTGTGATATAGCCATTACATTTGTAGCTGTAAAAATAGCTCCGTCTAATTTGGCAGAAAAAGTATTTGTAATTGATGGTGGAACATCAGTATTAAAGGATATGTTTGTAAAAGATCCTTTTGTAAAAACTTTTATTTCAGGTTTATTATTTGCTCCTGTAAAATCAACGCCTGTAAATTGGAAAGTACCTGATATTTTTTTTGTTGTTTGGTCAATTGATGTAATGGTAACACTTCCTGTATCAGTATAATTAGCAACATCTGCAGCGTCTTCCTTAGCAACGCATATAAAAGAATTTGCTGAGTTAGCAGGGATATATGCTATTCCTAAAGTTCCGTTGGTATTAGCATAAGCACTCCATGTGTAAGTCCCAACTTTACTTGTAGGCAAAGTAATTTGTATAACGTCTCCATTTGAAGACCTCATTCCTGTAATAGAAATTAAATTATTAGAAATACTTTTTTTTACGATAGCCTGAACAGATGTGGATAAAAAAGTCTGACCATCAAAATCAACTTTTAACGTACCATCTTCAGCAATCACTTCGACGTTGTCATAATTATCATCATTATCATCTTTACTACAAGAAATTAATGAAACTGTAGAAATAAAGACTGATAGAAATAAAATACTAATTTTTTTCATGAAATATTTTTTTTTAAAATTTGACCAAAAGTATTGTAATATTATATGTAAAAATTATTTTATTTTTAAAACAATTTTCTTATTAAATTAGTGAAATTTTCTTTTTTTGGAATAAAATACTAAGTGCTATATATTTATATTTTATTTCAAACTGATGCATGAAAGAATATATTTAAAATAAAACTGTAACAAACTAAAAATATTCATGTCTCTATTATAAATCATTACTATTTAATTGAATTTGACCAGCCAAAATATCGAAGATTTAATTACGCTCTGCAAAGAGAATAATCAGAAAGCACAATTTGAGATTTATAATCGCTATTGCAAGGCGATGTATAATGTGGCCTATAGAATTGTGAAAGATGAGCATTTTGCGGAAGACGTTATGCAGGAAGGCTTTTTGAAAGCATTTACCAAAATAAATGACTTTAAACAGGAAGTTGCTTTCGGTGCCTGGCTGAAACGAATTATAGTGAATTACAGTATTGATTTTTACAAAAAAAACAATCAGTTTAAAACAGAAGATTTTGAAAAAACACTTTATAAACTAGAAGAAAACGATAATGACCGGGAAGAAAAAATAGATTTTAATAATTTAAAAGTAAAGCAGGTTCTGGATGCAATTCAGTCCTTGAAATACAATTACAGTATGGTTTTGACCTTGTTTTATATAGAAGGTTATGATCAGGAAGAAATAAGCGAAATTCTTAAAATTAGTTATGCCAACTGCAGAACAACCTTAAGCAGGGCAAAAGAAAGTTTAAGAAAAAAATTAGATGCGTTATGAAAAATGAAAATGAAAAATTAGATCAGTTATTTGAAAATTTAGAAAATCAGTGGGATATCCAGGAATTAAATACGGAACATTTTGATAAGTTTTCAAAGAAACTGGTTCTTAAAAAGAGAAAGAAAAACTACAGTTTATTTTATGCTGTTGCTGCTTCGGTAGTTGTATTACTCGGGATTACTATGTTTTATCCAAAAGCTGACAGTCATAAAGAACTGAAATTTGCTTCGAAGGAAACTAAGCAGACCGATTCTATTTTTACTGTCATGATAAAACAGCAGCTGGATCAGATTAAAGCTAAAAAATCTCCCGAAAACGAAAAAATAATAAATGATGCATTGCAGCAGATGAAATCGCTGGATAGCGATTACGCAAAAATAACACATGAATTGGAAGTTAACGGGGAGTGCAAACCTATCATTTATGCAATGATAAGTAACCTGCAGACACGAATTTCATTTCTTCAGAATGTTTTGCAGCAAATTGAAAAAACAGAAAAACTTAAAGATTTAAAAAATGAAAAAACAATTTAATATACTGCTTTTAGCCCTTTTACTAATTCCTTTTATAGGATTTTCAAATGATGATTTTAATTATACTAAACAAAAAGTCATCAGTAAAGCCTACATCGTAAACAGTGATGCGGGAGTAAATATTGACAACTCTTATGGAACTATTTTTGTTACTACTTGGAATGAAGATAAAATCGAAATCGAAGTGGTCATTAAAGTCAGTGGCAATAGTGAAAACTGGGTGAATTCAAAATTAGCTGCGATCGATGTTGATTTTACAGCTTTAAAAAGTATGGTAAGTGCCAAAACGACTTTTACCAATACCAGCACACAAAAAAATGGAAGAGACAATAGTTTCGAAATCAATTATACTGTAAAAATTCCAAAAAACGGAACGGTAAAACTGAATAACAAATATGGAAATATTGGTACCGCTGATCTTTTTTCGACAACAGATATCAATTGCAAATATGGTAAAATCAATTTAGGAAGATTAAACGGTAACAGCAATAATATCCAGATAAGCTATTCTTCAAATTCTACTATTGAATTTTTAAAAAATGGCGCTGTAAATGCTCGCTATTCAGGCTTGAAAATGGACGAAGTGAACAAACTTGATTTACTTTCTGATTATTCAGAGATTGAAATCAATCAGGGGAACGACATCAGATACAACAGTAAATATGGAAGCGTAAAAATTAAAAAACTCAACAGCTTGGATGCAAATGGTAATTATCTGACCATATATGTGGGCTCATTGTCGAATCAGTTGAATCTAAAAACAAGATACAGTAACGTTAACATTGATGCCATTCAGCCAAAGGCTGGAAATATACAAATTGCAGCGGCCTACACTGGCATTGATATTGGTTTTCAAAACAATTATATTTTTGATTTTGATGTATTTTTAAAATATGCTGATTTCAAATATGACAATGAATTGAATATTTATTCCAAAGAAGAAACGAATACATCTAAAAGAGTTAGTGGATATTTTAAGAAAAAAGGAGAAAATAAAATTACAGTAACATCAGATTATGGAAATGTAAAATTATATAAAAATGATGCTCAAAAATAGTTTCAATCATAAAAATCAAATTAGTAATTTAATTAATCAAAAAATGAAAAAATCAATTCAATTAGCCATTTTAGGAGTCTTGTTTGTAACTACTGTAACACACGCTCAATGGAAAAAAATTAAAGGAAACGGCAAAATAATTACAGAGAAGCGTACTACAGCAGGTTATGACGAAATCACTGTGTCAGGTTTTTTTGATGTGGCACTGGTTTCTGGAAAAGAAGGTGCTATAACTATTCAAGGGGAAGAAAATATCCTGCCTTATATCAAAGTGGAAGTAAAAGATAATGTTTTGCATATTTATACAGAGAAAGGTGTAAATATCAGTACCAAAGAAAGTCTCGTTTTAACAGTTCCTTTTGAACAAATAAGTGCTGTTTCTCTTTCTGGTTCTGGGGATGTTAAGTCTAAAGATACTATTGTTGCTACAAGTCTGAAAGCCAAATTATCAGGTTCTGGTGATCTGAATCTGGATGTCAAAGCGACAGATTTTGAAGCAAATCTTAGCGGATCCGGTGATGTTGTCGTTACAGGAAATACAGAAAATTTTATCTCAAAAACATCGGGTTCTGGTGATGTAGATGCAGCTGATTTAATTTCAAAAAAAGCCAATGTTTCTATTTCAGGATCAGGTGATATGAAAGTAAACTGTACCGAAAATTTGTTTGCCAGAGTTTCTGGATCAGGAGATATTGAGTATAAAGGTAATCCTCAATACAGAGACACCAAAGTGAGCGGTTCTGGTGAAATTTCAAAAATATAATTCAAAAAAAACAAGGCTGTCACAAATTGACAGCCTTGTTTTTTATCTTTTATTTATACCGATTAATTAGATATGGCATCTTTTTTAGGTACTCTTTTCAAAAGTATTACAGCTATTACAAAAAAGACAGCTAAAATTACAATTGCCATTCTTGGGCTTCCAGTAATCTGGTCAATAATACCATAAACACACATCCCAATTACGATTCCGATTTTCTCGGCAACATCATAAAAACTAAAGAATGAAGTAGTATCTTCCGTATCTGGCAGTAATTTTGAATAAGTAGAACGTGACAAAGATTGAATTCCTCCCATTACAAATCCAATGATAGTTGCCATAATATAAAAATGTATAGGCAGTGTTATAAAAAAAGCAAGACCGCAAAACACAGCCCAAATACTATTTATAGCAATTAACGTCGGAATATTTCCAAATTTGGCAGAAGCTTTTGAAGTTAAAACAGCTCCAACAACAGCTACTAGCTGGATTAATAAAATACATTTAATTAATCCAATAGTACTCTCTTCTTTAGATGACCATTGGATTTCCTGCGCACCAAAATAAGTGGCAACCAGCATAACCGTCTGTACTCCCATGCTCGAAACAAAGAAACCTGCCAAATAACGTCTCAAAGAAACATTTTCATTTAATAATGACCAAACCTTTTTTAATTCCTTGAATCCATTAAAAACAACCGACTTCGTTAATTTTTCTCCCGTTTTTTTATTTCCTTTTGGCAAATAGAAATAAGTATATTGACTAAATAAAATCCACCAGGCTCCTACCATTACAAAAGAATAACGCATGGCTATTTCTGAAGCTTTTACGGTAGCAGTTCCTGTAATTCTAAACCACTCAGGTTTCATAATCATTGCTAGGTTGATGACCAATAAAATTACGCTTCCAATATACCCTAAAGAATAACCCTTAGCGCTAATTTTATCCTGCTGCTCTTCAAAAGCAATATCTGGTAAATATGAATTATAAAAAACTAAACTTCCCCAATACCCTATCAGTCCAAAAAAATAAAATGCAAGTCCTATATAAATGCTTTCCAGATTAAACAAGTACAATCCCATGCAGGACAGCGCTCCTAGATAACAGAAAAATTTCATGAATGATTTTTTATTTCCAACATAATCAGCGATTCCCGATAATAAAGGAGAAATAAAACTAATAACCAAAAAAGCGGCCGCCGTAGTAAAACTAATTAAAGCCGAGTTTTTTAAATGAAAACCAAAAACATCTATATAATGATTATTTTCTGAAAATAAAGAGTCGTAAAATATTGGAAATACAGCCGATGCAATTGTAAGTGTGTAAACCGAATTTGCCCAATCGTAAAATGCCCATGCGTTTAATAATTTTTTGCTTCCTTTTGCTAAATCTGCCATATTTGTCTTTTTTGTGCTGCTAATTTATTTATTTTTTAATTGGAATAACAAAAACTAAACTGTTCACAGCATTAATTTTTCAATGCTAAATTATTATTGTTTTGTATTCAGGTCTTTAGATGATTTACAATTTAGTATCGTCTATTTTATAAACGACTGCACTCAAAGGAGGAAGCGTTAAAATAGCTGAGTATTCTTTACCGTCATAAGGATTATTTTCAACGAAAACATTTTTATCGTTTTTTACGCCGCTTCCGCCAAAATCAGCGTCATCACTATTGAATATTTCTATAAGTTTTCCAGGTCTAGTAATACCTATTCTATAATTTTCTCTTACTACCTGAGTGAAATTAAGCACAATAATTAAATTATCTTTCGGGTCATTTCCTTTTCGGATATAGGACATTACCGCATTTTCGTGATCTGAATAATTGATCCATTCAAAACCTTCCGGGCTGAACTGTTTTTCATGCAAAGCAGGTTCTGTTTTGTATAATTTGTTCAGTTTCGTTATTGTTTTTTTTATACCATTGTGAAAAGGATACTGCAATAAATGCCAATCTAGACTGTTCTGAAAATCCCATTCGGCGCTTTGGCCAAATTCGGAACCCATAAATAATAATTTGGTTCCCGGATGGGTAAACATATAACCGTAAAGTAATCTTAAATTTGCAAATTTTTGCCATTCATCGCCAGGCATTCTTCCTGCAATGGATCTTTTGCCATACACTACTTCATCATGAGAAAGTGGCAGCATGAAATTCTCAGTGTAAGTATAAGTCATTGAAAAAGTAAGATCATTTTGATGGTATTTTCTATACACTGTTTCTTTTTGAAAATATTCTAAAGTATCATGCATCCAGCCCATCATCCATTTCATTCCAAAGCCTAAACCTCCATTAAATGTTGGTCTTGAAACCATTGGGAATGAAGTGCTTTCTTCAGCAATTGTCTGCACGCCGTCATAATTCGAATAAACAGCTTCATTAAAATCTTTTAAGAAACTGATGGTGTCTAAGTTTTCTCTTCCGCCAAATTCATTAGGCTCCCACTCTCCTTCTTCTCTGGAATAATCCAGATACAGCATTGAAGCAACGGCATCTACACGCAGTCCGTCAATATGATAATGGTGTAACCAAAACAAAGCATTACTTATTAAAAAGGAACGTACTTCATTTCGACCATAATTAAAAACTAAGCTTTTCCAGTCTGGATGATAGCCTTTACGGCGGTCTGGATGTTCAAATAAGTTAGAACCGTCAAAAAATCCCAATCCATGTGCATCTTCTGGAAAATGTGAAGGAACCCAATCAAGAATTACCCCAATGCCTGCCTGATGTAGTTTGTCAACCAATACCATAAAATCCTGAGGATTTCCAAAACGGGAAGTTGGAGCAAAATATCCAACCAATTGATAGCCCCATGATGGATCATAAGGATATTCCATTACCGGCATAAATTCTACATGCGTAAATCCGGTCTCTTTTACATAGTTCACAAGATCTTCGGCGTATTCTAAATAAGTCAAAAACCTATTTTCTTCACCGTGTCTTTTCCACGAACCTAAATGAACTTCATAAACGGAATAAGGCTTGTCTAAATCGTTATGTTCTTTGCGGGTCTCCATCCATTTTTTGTCTTTCCACTTGTAATCAAGATCCCAAATAACAGAAGCGGTATGCGGTGGTTTTTCGCAGTAAAAAGCAAACGGATCGGCTTTTTCGGTAATTATTCCGCCGTTATTCGATTGTATTTTATATTTATATGTTGTCCCTTGTTCTATTCCCGGAATAAAACCTTCCCAGATTCCTGATGAGTCCCAGCGTACCTGCAGAGGATGTTCTCCCTGTATCCAGTAATTGAAATCGCCGACTACAGAAACTGTTCTTGCAGATGGAGCCCATACGGCAAAATAAACGCCTTTTACACCGTCAACTTCAATAAGATGTGCTCCTAATTTTTCGTAAAGTCTAAAATGTTTCCCCGCTTTAAATAAATCAATATCGAAGTCTGTGAAGAGTGAGTAGGTTTGTACTTTATTCATTTTTGTATTTTATTTTCTTGTGAAATTGTAATCAATTATCATTATTAAACTTTATTAAACTCCATTATGCTGGCTATTCCCGTCAGCGGAATTACTGACCATCTAGGTCTGGAATTTAATTCATATCCTAATTCGTAAACTGCTTTTTCCAAAAGACAGTATTTCAGTAAAAAATCAATTTCTTTTTGATATCCAATATTTAGATTGCCACCCTGAGCCACTTCTACGTAGGTGTTGAGAAAGACACCCACAAAATATTTATATAAAATTTCGCCGGCGTTAAAAAGTTCTTCCTGCTCGTATGGATATTTATCATTGCTGTTAAAAATAGTCGCATAAATAGCATAATGGAACGAACGGAACATTCCAGCAACATCTTTCAGCGGAGGCTGTTTCACCTTACGGTCCCGAATAGTGCTTTCTGGCTCGCCTTCAAAGTCCAGAAGATAAAAATCATCGCCATTAACCAAAACTTGTCCCAAATGATAATCTCCGTGAATGCGGATGCGTTCCGATTTCATTTGAGTCCAGTCAAAATCAAGGAAAACTTTTCTGATTTCTTTTTTATGATCCAAAAACTGATTGGCTAATTCTAGCGCTAATCCATCAAGTTTATGCAGATTGTTTTCTAAAATATTCAATCGGTTTTGAAACTGGTAGGTTAATCTATTCTTTAGCCAAACCGAATAATCGCCATTATAAGTAAGCGGTGTAAACGCTGTTTCATGAATATCGCTGCCCAGTGCAATGTGCATTTCGGCTGTTCGAGTTGCTAATGTTTTAATTTTTAGAAAAATACTCAATCCAGCCCAATCAATTATTTCATGAGGTACATCATTTAGTTTTAAGCGCTTGAATAATTCAATATCCGGAAGTTTACTGACTGATATTTTTTTTGTTTTTAAATTATCAAAAATCTGGTCTACTTCTTCAAGCATGTATTTCCAGGCGTCACCTTGATTTGGAACCAATTCCTGCATTAAGCCAAGAGTAATATTTCCGTCAGATGATACAATACTGATGCTTCCCGTATACGCAGGAGAATGGTTAAAATTCATTCTTTCGGTAAGGAAACGGCTTATTTCATAGTCAGGATTCATGCTGATGTATATCCTTCTGAAAATTTTTAGAACTAAATTGTCATTGAAAATTATCGAAGTATTGCTTTGTTCCACTCCCATAAAATGAGATGAAATATATTCTTTAACATGTAAAGCTTTTCCTTTATGAAATTTAACTTTTGATTCCTCATTTTTTTTGGAATGAATAATTTTTTCAAAAAGTAATTTCCTGAAATCTTCCTGATGCAGTGCATCCACAAGGTAACCTTCCTGTTCGTTCATTACAACTGGAGCGATTACTGTATTGGTATCCAAATCTTCCTCAGACATAAAAGCCAAAGGCATGAAATAATGCTGATAAAATGCTTCTTTAAAATTAACTTCTAATAAAACGCCGAAATAGGTATTGTCATTTGAATTTATTTTAAAAGAATGTACAATTTCAATATACTTTAAGGTACTGGCTTTGCCTCCGTACCATCTTTTATTGATGATGTAATTTTCTAAAATATCGGAGGCGAAAATTTTAACAAAACTTTCATCTTCAAAAGCATCACTCCAATTGGTGCGAAACACAAATGGATTTTGATATTCGGCTTCGTTAATTTTATCTGCCATCATTTTTGGATTTTAAAAAGATGAAAAGGTAATTCAGAAGGGATTTCAACATAATTCCATTCATTATCCCATGAATAGAAATTTCCGGTAATTAAATCGGTAATTTGAATGTTATGTGTTCCGAGTTGGTCAACAGGAAGTTTTATCATAGCTGTGCCTGTATGATGAGAATCAAGGTTTACTACCATTAAAGTTTCATCCTGCTTATCATCGTCAAACTTATAATAAGCTATTACCTGATCATTGTTTGTTTCGCAAAAAACAATATTATTAGTCTGCTGTAATGAAATTTGTTCTTTCCTGATAGTATTTATTTTGGTAATTAGTGCAGTGAGTTTGTTTTGAATGTTCCAGTCCCATTTATAGCATTGGTATTTTTCAGAATGCAGATATTCTTCTTTACCCGGCGCCATCGGCTCGCTGACCATATATTCAAAAACGGGACCGTAAATCCCAACATTCGAACTTAGCGTTGCTGCCAAAAAGTATTTTTGCAGATGTACAGACTCATTTCCATGCTGTAAAGCAAAAGGATTAATATCCGGCGTGTTAGGCCAAAAATTTGGTCTATAAAATTCTTTCTGTTCTGTCTGCGTTAATTCTTCTACGTAATCAGTTAATTCCTTTTTGGAATTTCTCCATGTAAAATAAGTATATGATTGGCTGAAACCCTGTTTTGCAAGTTCATTCATAATTTTTGGACGAGTAAAAGCTTCAGCCAAAAACAAAACATCTGGGTGTTTCTTTTTAATTTCGGCAATCAGCCAGCCCCAAAAATAAAAGGGCTTAGTATGCGGATTATCAACTCTGAAAATTTGAATATCGCATTCTTCAATCCAAAATAAAGCGACATCCAAAAGTTCTTTCCAAAGATTTTTCCAGTCTGAACTTTCAAAATAAATGGGCTGAATATCCTGATATTTCTTTGGCGGATTTTCGGCATACTGCACCGTTCCATCAGGTCTCCATTTGAACCACTGCGGAAAATCTTTTACATAGGGATGATCCGGCGCTGCCTGCAGAGCATAATCCATTGCAACTTCAATTCCTAAATCTTTTGCTCTTCTTACTAATTCCTTAAAATCTTCGATAGATCCTAATTCTGGATGAGTTGATTTGTGTCCGCCGTGATGGGAACCAATTCCCCAAGGAGAACCAACATCCCCATATTCGGAATTTGTAGCATTGTTTTTTCCTTTTCGGTTTACTTCGCCAATAGGATGAATCGGCGGAAAATAAAGGGTGTCAAATCCCATTTCGGCAACTCTCGGAAGCAGTCTTTCGCAATCTTTAAAAGTACCGTGCTTTCCATCTTCTTCTGATGCCGAACGCGGAAAAAACTCGTACCAAGTACTGAAAAGTGCTTTTTTACGGTCTACATATATTTTTAAATCAATTGATTTATTTTCTAAAAATCGGATTGGGTATTTTTTGAAAATTCTGGTAAGTTCCTCGGATTTTGCCTCTCTAACGGCATTTTCATATTCAGATTCTGTTGTAAAATAATGTATTAATCGATTAAGGTATTCATTATCTGAAGCATCAACTAAATTGAGAATAGCACGCACATATTCAGCACCTTCCAGTAATTCTGATTTGACATATTGATTGTCATTTATTTTTCGCTCTGTACCATGCTGCCAATTCAAAGCATAATCTACCCAGCCTTCTACGAAATAGGTATATGTTCCCTGTTTTTCAACATGAAATGCGGCATTCCACTCATCATTTTGAATATGTGTCATTCGTACCTCCTGCCAATTACTTTCAGATTCATGTTTGAATTTTACACAGCTTTCTACAACATCATGTCCATCTGAAAAAATTTCGGCTGTGACAATCACTTTCTGACCAATTATTCTTTTAATGGCAAAGCTCCCGCTGTTTAGCTGCGGTGAAACGTTTTCTATAATTATACGGGTTTGATTCTGCATAGTAGTAGTTAAATTGAATATGAAATTTAGTAAATATTAAGGGTTTATAGAAACTAATTTAAAGAAATATAAATAATCCATTTATTTGATTCTTTATGTATTATTTGTTATGAATAACAAATGAAATTACGAAATTAAGCTGCTTTATTTATGTATTACAGCTGTATGAAAACGGTTAATTTTTTAAATAAAGAAACCCATTCGATAGTAAATTTCAGTAATTTCTTTTATGATAAACATATCAATTAAAAAAATAGGGATTGATTCCAGAAATAATTTAAAGTTTTTTTAAACCAAGAACATATAATTGCTGAAAACACCAAACTGAAAGTGCAATGAATTGAACTGTCTATCTGGTGTTATTAGTTATTTAGATTAAAATTTTAAAAATATTTGATTATTTAACTGTAAAACCATTTGGGATTATTGCTCCTTTTCGAATCACTACAATTCCTTCTTTTACGCAATACAATTCAGTAACTATATCCTGCAGATGTTTCCCTCCTTTTATATATACATCATTTCCGATTCTGCAGTTTTTGTCTACAATAGCATTATGGATAAAGCATCTTTCACCGATACCAATCAATGGAATGTTATTTTCAATATTTTCCCTGATATCTTCAATACTCTGGTATAAATCATTACCCATAACATAACTGTGCTGTATAACTGTTCCTTCTCCTATTCGAGAACGGTTGCCAATGACAGATTTGGTAATTTCTTTGGAATGAATAATACAGCCTTCAGAAATTAAAGACCTTTCTACTAAAGTGTTATGGAATTTAGACGGAGACAGTAAACGCGGTCTGGTGTAGATTCTATTGTCATTATCAAATAAATTAAATTGAGGAATATCATCTGTTAAACCAATATTTGCTTCAAAAAAGGAATCAATATTTCCAATATCTGTCCAATAGCCTTCATATTGATAACTTAACAGTTTTTTGCTTCCAACGGCCTGAGGAATGATTTCTTTTCCAAAATCTTTTGTCTCTGTATCGGACATCAGTTCAATTAATAATTTTCTATTAAAAATATAGATTCCCATCGAAGCCAGATAGTGTTTTCCCTGACTTTTCATCTCATCACTTACTTCTGATGTCCAATCGGGTAATAATTCTTTTGCAGGTTTTTCTATAAAAGATTCAATACAGCTTTCAGAATTTGTTTTTAAAATCCCAAACTCAGGAGCATCTTTATCATTAACAGGCAAAGTGGCTATCGTAATATCGGCTTCGGCTTCAATATGGGCTTCAATCATTTCATTAAAATCCATCTGATATAACTGATCGCCGGATAGTATTAGCGCATAATCAAATTCATGGTTTAAAAAGTGAGGCATACATTGTCTTACGGCATCAGCTGTCCCCTGAAACCATGTAGGGTTGTCCGGAGTCTGTTCTGCAGCTAAAATGTCAACAAATGAATTACTGAAAAAGCCAAAATTATACGTGTTTTTAATATGTGCATTAAGAGAAGCTGAATTGAATTGGGTCAATACAAACATTTTATAAATATCAGAATTGATACAGTTAGAAATTGGGATATCAACTAGCCTGTATTTTCCTCCAATCGGCACAGCGGGTTTTGATCTTCTTGCAGTTAGAGGGAATAATCTTGAACCCTGACCGCCGCCTAAAATAATAGCGATAACATTTTTCTTTTTAGTTTTCATGTCTTTTTGCAATAATTAAATTATATAATTCTATATATTCCTGGCTCACGTGTTCCCAGGAGTGGTTTGTGTTCATTCCTTTAATTCTTATCTGGCCTATCGCATCCTTGTTTGGATATAAATCGACAGCCCTTTGTACAGCATCGCAAATGTCTTCGACAGTTGCCTGATCATGGCAGATTCCGTTGCCATTATCTTCAAAATCAGTAATTGTATCTTTCAGTCCTCCAGTTCTTCTTACTATTGGAACTGTTCCGTAACGCATGGCATACATTTGGTTTAATCCGCAGGGCTCAATTCGAGATGGGATTAAAATGAAATCAGAACCTGCATACGTTTTATGAGCCAATTCTTCATTATAACCTATATGAACATGATAGTTATTTTTATAAACCTCAAGTAATCCTTTAAGCTGATTTTCTATTTCGTTATCTCCATATCCTAAAATTAGGAAATTAATTTCGTCTTTGTGTACTGTCATAGCGGATGTTACAGCTTTGTAAAGCAGATCGGCTCCTTTTTCATTATATAATCTTCCGATAAAACTAAAAAGCGGTTTTTCTGGATTCATGTTAAAAAGTGAACACAGCTGCTCTTTATTTTTTTGTTTGCCTTCATAAAAATCAGCAATTGAATAATTCATGTCTAGCATTGGATCTCTTTTTGGATCCCACACATCAAGATCAATTCCGTTAAGAATCCCTCTCGATTTATGCCTCATCCGCTGAAACAATGTTTCGAGACCATTATCAGAATAATTTATTTCATTCAGATAAGCTGTTGAAACAGTTGTGATTTCATCTGCACATTTTATCGCGGCGGCTAATGAATTTATACAATTTCCCCATTCGAGATCTTTTATGTGTATTAAATCAAATTCAGGTAAATAATATAATTTATTGAATGTAAATATCCCTTGATACATTCCGTTATGAATGGTAATAATCGTTGGGATATTTTTTAATTTTTCATATTTGAAGCAATAATTTTTCATAAAAGGAATTAGTCCAGTATGATGATCATGGCAGTGAATAATATCAGGAAATGAATTTAATCCGTTAATCCAGTCTAATGCTGCAATCTGAAAGGACAAAAATCGTTCTGTATCATCTCTGTAATTATAAATTTCCGGTCTATCAAAAAGTTCTGGTATTTCAATCAAATAAAGCTCAAAACCCAGTTTGCCTGATGTTTCCTTGAGTATTCTATATGGGAAATTAAAATAACCCAATTTTAATTTTCCAAAATTTATGCATTCAAAATGATTTTCTAATTTAAATACTGTCTGATAACATGGAATAATTACGCTAACATCATTTTCTGATTTATTTTGATATTTCGGCAATGCTCCAATCACATCGGCTAGTCCCCCTACTTTAGCAGCTGGGTAACATTCTGCCCCAATATGAAATATTTTCATGAATTATATATTTTAATTTTCTTACAATGACGGTGCTTCAGGCATCTCGGCAGTAAATTAAATTTAAAAAAATCTCTAATTTTGTAAATAAAAACGAAACTATATTAACATTAAATTTATAGTACTTTTGTCTTTTTTAAATTTAGTTAAAAAAAATTAATATATATAGAATTGTAAAAAAATTAGCAATATGACAAAAAATGCCTTAAAACACACTAAACCTTTAAAAATTCCAAAAATTATAATACTATCTAGTAAGGTTATTGCGTTTCTATCTACTAAATGGGCTGTTATTTATGCATCTAAATTGTTTGTTACCCCGATAAAACATAAGATTCCAAAACGTGAAATTGAAATGGATGAAAAAAGCCTGCAGCAAATGATTACAGTGCAGGCAATAAACAGAAAAGTAAATGTTTATGAATATGGTAAAAACGATACCGGCAAAAAAGTGCTTTTAGTTCATGGATGGTCAGGAAGAGGAACACAATTGTACAAAATTGCAGATGAATTAATTAAAATTGGCTATATTACTGTAAGCTTTGATGCTCCTGCTCATGGAAAATCACCCGGAAATTCTACAATTATGGTGGACTTCATTGCTTCCATTATTGAAATAGAGAAACAGTTCGGGCCTTTTGAAGCTGTCATTGGTCATTCTTTAGGCGGGATGTCAGTAATGAATGCAATAAAACAGGGTTTAAAGGCAGATAAAGCAATTGTCATCGGAAGCGGTGATATTGTTCAGGACATTACTGATGATTTTATTGCCAAACTGGGACTGAAACCAGTTATAAGTAAACTGTTATGCGAACGTTTTGAACAAAAATATGGAGGAAAAATGAATGATTACAGTGCTTATAAGGCAGCTGAAACAACTTTAATTCCAACCTTAGTTGTACATGATAAAAATGATCCTGAAGTACCGGTTAAAGCTGGAATTAATATTCACCAGCATCTTAAAAACGGAGAACTGATGCTGACGGAAAAATTAGGCCACAGAAAAATACTGGCAGACCAGCAAGTGATTGAAAAAATAATTAATTTTATTAAAAAATAAAAAATATGAACTATCCTTTTGTAAAATCAGAGAAAGAATGGGAAGAAGAATTAGGTTCTGAACGGTATAGAATTCTTCGTCAGAAAGGAACTGAATACCCGCATACGGGAAAATATAATCTGCATTTTGAGAATGGCCAGTATTGCTGCGGTGGTTGTGGTACTCCCCTGTTTGAAAGCAATTCTAAGTTTGATGCGCATTGTGGCTGGCCTTCATTTGACGAATCAATTCCCGGAAAAGTTGAATATATACATGATGCCACACACGGAATGACACGAACCGAAATTGTCTGTGCCAATTGCGGCGGCCATTTAGGTCATGTTTTTGAAGACGGTCCTACGAAAACGGGGCAGCGGTATTGTGTAAATTCTTTATCGGTTGATTTTAAAGAAAAATAATTTTGTTTTTGACTCATAAAAAAAGCTTCACAATAACTGTGAAGCTTTTTTTATGAAAAATTACGAACGTATTAAAAAGCTACATTCCATCTTGGCAGTTTTCCTGTTTCGTCCAAGAAATTTTGCAAAACCTGTCCTTCAACACTAGTTGGAATTGATTTTACATCATCATTAAAAGTTTCGAACCAAAAAACTTCTAATGTTTCAATATTTTCTTTTTTCATCTGCGCTGGCCAGGAATATTTTCTTCCTGTTTTTGCAAATTGCTGGCCATTTACAATTTTGTCATAAAGACCTCCATTTTTGCTTTTCAGAGTTCCGTCGTTCTGAACTGTTCCAGTAGAACCAACCATAATTAATTCTTTAGCATCGTTTGAAACAGCGTAAACAGTAAAAACACCGCTTCCTGTTTCTGAAGCGTTACAGGCTGCTTCTAAATTATCTTCTTGTGTAAACGTAAAATTTCCTTTTACAGTAAACTTTTCTAATTCTTTGTACATATTTATTTTAATTAAAAAAATGCCTCACAAAATCGTGAGGCATTTTGGTATTTTATTTTTAAAATACTGAATATTAACCCAATACTTCTTTTACTTTCTTTCCAATTTCAGCAGGAGAGTCAACAACGTGAATTCCGTTTTCTCTCATAATCTGTTTTTTAGCTTCTGCAGTATCGTCAGAACCTCCAACAATTGCACCTGCATGTCCCATTGTACGTCCTGCCGGAGCGGTAACTCCTGCAATGAAACCTACAACTGGCTTACGGTTACCGTCAGCTTTCACCCATTTAGCAGCATCAGCTTCTAATTGACCTCCGATTTCACCAATCATGATGATAATTTCAGTTTCAGGATCGTTCATTAATAATTCTACAGCTTCTTTAGTAGTTGTTCCAATGATTGGATCACCGCCAATACCGATAGCAGTAGTGATTCCTAATCCTTGTTTTACAACTTGGTCAGCCGCTTCGTAAGTTAAAGTTCCAGATTTTGAAACGATTCCAACAGTTCCTTTTTTGAAAACGAAACCTGGCATAATTCCAACTTTAGCTTCACCCGGCGTTATAACACCTGGACAGTTTGGTCCGATTAATCTAGCATTTCTTTCTTTAACATAACTGTTAGCTTTGATCATATCAGCAACAGGAATTCCTTCTGTAATTGCAATGATTACTTTTATTCCTGCGTCTGCAGCTTCCATAATAGCATCTGCAGCAAAAGCTGGCGGTACAAAAATAATTGTAGTATCAGCTCCAGCTTGAACAACAGCATCTTTTACCGTGTTGAAAACAGGAAGGTCCAAATGTGTTGTACCACCTTTTCCAGGAGTAACACCACCAACAACATTTGTACCGTATTCAATCATTTGAGAAGCGTGGAATGTTCCTTCGCTTCCTGTAAATCCCTGAACAATTATTTTTGAATCTTTATTAACTAAAACACTCATGATATATTTTTTATGTAGTTTTTAAAATTGTTTGGCAAAAGTAAGTGTTTTGCAATTATTTTATACTTTTTATAATAAAAAAAATTACGAAACTTGACTCATTTGAAATCCTCTGTATAATTTATTATCTTTTATTTCCCATATAACCATCATATGTGCCAAAAACATCTCTTCTCTTGGGTTTTCTATTGTTTTTGCAAAATGATCAAAACGAACAGAAACAATATTGCCTTCTTCAACAATATGACTGATTCTGGCTTTTGTACGGACATAAGCTCTGCTTATTTCAGTAGTCATGCTTAATATTTCTTCATAATTCCTTTGAATAAATCCTTTGCTGCTGTTCCAGTCCAAAATACACTCCGGATGTAAATACTCTCTCATTATTTCTGTATTAATGAAAGCATCTGATTTATAAAAGCTTCTTACAATTTCTTTAGCTGACATAATTATTTCAGTTTATTTAAAATTTCAGGAATCTTCTTGATATTTGCTAACTGCTTTAATTTTTCTCTCGATTCTTGTATAGGAGTTCCAAAATAGCTTTTTCCTCCTTCAATTGATTTGGTTACACCTGTCTGGCCCATAATTACAGCATTGGCACCTATCGTAATACCGCTTGTTGTCCCTACCTGCCCCCAGATTGTAACTTCATCTTCAATGATAACGCAGCCTGCAATTCCGGTTTGAGAAGCAATTAAACATTTCTTACCAATAACAGTGTCATGTCCCACATGCACTTGATTATCAATTTTTGTACCTTCTCCAATTGTAGTATCACCTGTTACTCCTTTGTCAATGGTGCAGAGTGCTCCAATTCCAACATTGTTTTTTATTACAACCCTGCCTCCTGAAAGTAACTGATCATAACCTTCAGGTCTTTTTTTGTAATAAAAAGCATCAGCACCAAGTACAGTACCGGAATGGATAATTACATTATCACCAATAACTGTATGATCATAAATGGAAACATTAGCATGGATTAAACAATTTTCTCCAATTACAACATTGTTTCCAATGAAAGCATTTGGCTGAATAACAGTTCCTTTTCCAATTTTTGCAGAAGGAGAAATTGTCGCAGCTGCCTGCTCAAAAGGCTTAAAATGTTTTGTCAGCACATTGAAATCTCTGAAAGGATCAGTAGAAATTAATAACGCCTTACCTTCCGGACAATCTACTTTTTTGTTTATTAAAACAATAGTAGCAACCGAATTTAATGCTTTGTCGTAATATTTTGGGTGGTCTACAAAAACGATATCTCCAGATTCCACTACATGAATTTCGTTCATACCTTGAACAGGGAATGAAGCGTCGCCGACAAATTCACATTCAAGTAAATTTGCTATATGCTGTAGGGAATAAATTTTTGGGAATTTCATGTTTTTAATTAGATAATTTTAAAATGAGTCAATGGGATAATTGGGTAACTTGATAATATGAATTTATAATCGATAATTATCTCATTGACGCATTATCTAATTGATAGTCTATTCTTTTACTCGTTCCATATAAGAACCAGAAGCAGTGTCAATTTTAATTTTGTCTCCTTCATTTATAAACAAAGGAACGTTTACAATTGCACCAGTTTCAACCGTTGCTGGTTTTGTAGCATTTGTAGCAGTATTTCCTTTTAATCCTGGTTCTGTGTAAGTAACTTCTAAAACTACTGATGATGCCATATCTACAGATAATGGTAAATCAGTTTCAGTATTGATTTGAATCATTACATTTTCACCTTCTTTCAATAAATCCGGAGAATCCAAAACATTTCTGTTTAATGTAATTTGTTCAAAAGTTTCAGCATTCATAAAATGGAAATCATCACCTTCTGGATATAAAAATTGGAAAGTATGTGTTTCTACACGTACTGTATCAATTTTATGTCCTGCAGAAAATGTATTGTCTAATACTTTTCCGTTTGTCAAAGATTTTAATTTAGTTCTTACAAAAGCAGGTCCTTTTCCTGGTTTCACATGAAGAAATTCAATGATTTTATAAATATCGTGATTGTGCTTAATGCAAAGACCGTTTTTAATATCTGATGTAGATGCCATTTTTTTTGTTTTATTTAATGTTTTGTTGAATCGTTGAATCGTTAATTTGTTTTCGGCTAAAAGATTAAACAAATTAACGATTGAACTTTTATTTAATAATTTCCTGTGTAACCTTTCATAACACCACGAGATGAATTTCGAATAAAATCTAATATTTCATCACGCTCCGTCGTAGCTTCCATTTCAGCTTCAATAATACCAATTGCCTGAGTGGTATTATAGTTCTTCTGATAAAGAATTCTATAGATATCCTGGATCTCTCTGATTTTTTCAGTTGAAAACCCTCTTCTTCTCAAGCCAATAGAATTGATACCTACGTAAGATAAAGGTTCTTTTGCTGCTTTGGTATAAGGAGGAACATCTTTTCTCAATAAAGAACCTCCTGAGATCATGGCATGATCTCCAACGCTTATAAATTGATGCACTGCAGATAAACCGCCGATAACTGCATAATTACCTATTGTCACGTGGCCTCCAAGTAAGACGCCGTTTACAATAATTGCGTTATCTCCTACGTGACAGTCGTGAGCAATATGTGCAGCTGCCATTATTAAACAATTATTTCCTATAGTGGTCTGTCCTGAAGCTATAGTTCCTCTATTAATAGTAACACATTCTCTAATGGTACAGTTGTCTCCGATTATGGCAAGAGAATCTTCTCCTCCAAATTTTAAATCTTGTGGAACTGCTGCTATTACGGCTCCTGGAAAAATATTGCAGTTTTTGCCAATGCGGGCCCCTTCCATTATAGTAACATTAGAACCTATCCAAGTTCCATCTCCTATAATAACATTGTTATGTATGGTTGTAAAAGGTTCAATTACGACATTTTTGGCGATTTTTGCACCTGGATGAACGTATGCTAACGGTTGATTCATCTACTATTTTTTAAATTGATTAAAGGATTAAAACTTCTTAAAGTTGTAATCAAAATTTATTGCTTTCTAGCAATCTGCGCCATTAATTCAGCTTGCGCCACTAATCGTCCATTTGCATATGCATTTGCCTGCATATGACAGATACCTCTGCGTATAGGGGTAATTAAATCACATTTAAAAATAAGTGTATCTCCAGGCAGTACTTTCTGCTTAAATTTTACATTGTCAATTTTCATGAAAAAAGTCAGGTAATTTTCTGGATCAGGAACTGTGCTTAAAACTAAAATTCCTCCTGTCTGCGCCATTGCTTCAACAATCAGAACTCCTGGCATTACTGGAGCATTAGGAAAGTGTCCAACGAAGAAATTTTCATTCATTGTAACATTTTTCATCCCTACTACATGGCTGTCAGACATTTCTATGATTCTGTCAATCAATAAAAATGGAGGTCTGTGAGGCAGTACAGCCATAATTTTATGGATATCCATCAAAGGTTCTTGGTTCAGATCATAAGTTGGAACATAATTTCTCTGTTCGTTTTTAATGATTTTCGACATTTTTTTTGCAAACTGGGTATTTACAAAATGCCCAGGTTTATTTGCAATAATTTTACCTTGAATTTTTGTTCCAATTAAAGCCAGATCACCAATGACATCTAATAATTTGTGTCTTGCAGCTTCATTTGGATAATGAAGTGTAAGATTATCAAGGATTCCATTTGGTTTTACGGTAATTTCTTCTTTTCCAAAAGCTTTTTTCAGGCTTTCCATTGTAGACTCCGAAATATCTTTGTCCACATAAACAATAGCATTGTTTAAATCCCCGCCTTTAATTAGCCCATTTTCTAACAAAGCTTCTAACTCATGTAAAAAACTAAATGTTCTTGCGTTAGATATTTCAGTTTTAAAATCACTGATAGTTTTTAAAGTTGCATTTTGAGTACCTAATATCTTTGTGCCAAAATCTACCATAGTAGTAACACTGTAGTGATCGCTCGGCATGACCATAATTTCACTTCCCGAAGCTTCATCGATATATGAAATAACTTCTTTTACAACATAAATATTTCGATTTAATTCTTGCTCTATAATACCTGCTTCTTCAATAGCTTCTATGAAAAATTTTGAAGAACCATCCATAATTGGAAGTTCAGAAGCATCTAACTCGATAATAACGTTATCCAGATCTGACCCCATTAAGGCTGCCATAACATGTTCTGGAGTTTGAATTTTGACACCTAATTTTTCTAAATTAGTACCACGCTGTGTATTAACTACGTAATTAGCATCTGCTTCAATAACAGGGTGTCCTTCAAGATCAACACGAACAAAAGTAAAGCCATTGTTTACTGGAGCAGGCTTAAAAGTCATTTTTACTTCTTTTCCTGTATGCAGTCCAACTCCCGTTAACGAAATTTCTGTTTTGATGGTCTTCTGTTTAACCATTGTTTCCATTTTTTTGGTTTAATATTTGTTTTTTTAACTCTTCTATTTCTTTTATGATTTTTGGTAAATTCTTAAAGTGAACATACGACTTACTAAAATCAGAATATCCAAAAGTAGGACTTCCTTGAAGAACTACGTTGTCTTTTATATTGCTTGCAACACCGGATTGTGCCTGAATACGAACATTATTACCAATTGTTAAATGTCCTACAATCCCAACTTGTCCGCCAATCATGCCGTTTTCTCCGACTTTCGTTGAGCCTGCAATTCCTGTCTGAGCCGCTATAACGGTATTTTTGCCTATTTCTACATTATGAGCAATCTGAACCTGATTATCAATTTTTACGCCTGTCCTGATGATAGTTGAACCCAATGTCGCTCTGTCTATAGTTGAATTGGCACCAATATCAACATTATCTTCAATAATTACATTCCCGATCTGCGGAATTTTATTATAGGTTCCATCTTCATTTGGCGCATAACCGAAACCGTCCGCTCCAATAACTGCTCCTGAATGGATAGTACAGTTATTGCCAATTACTGTTTCCGAATAAATTTTGGCACCGGCAAAAATAATTACATTGTTTCCAATTGACGTATTATCACCAATAAAACTTCCGGGATATATTTTTACATTATTACCTAACGTCACATTTTCTCCAACATAGCTAAAACTTCCTAAGTATAAATTTTCGCCATAAACTGCATTTTCGGAAATAAAAGAGGGAGTTTCGATACCGCTTTTATTTAATTTCACCTGATTATAAAATTCCAATAATTTAGAAAATGCTTTATAAGCATCTGCTACTTTTATAAGTGTTGTATCTATCGTTGATTCAGGCACAAAAGAATCATTAACAATTGTAATTGAGGCTTTTGTGGTATATATAAAGTTTGTATATTTTGGATTGGATAGAAAGGTTAGTGAGCCCTCAGTTCCCTCTTCAATCTTGGATAAGCGGGATACTTCAACATTGGGATTACCAACAATCTCTCCTTCTAATATTCCTGCTATTTGTTCAGCTGTAAATTTCATTTTATTGGATTGTATCTTTAAAAGGTATAAGGAAGAACAGACAAAAATTTAGTTCTAACAATATATAATAAAAATAGATTGGCTTGATTCATGGCGACAAAAATATGAAAAATAGGTTTTAAATGTTAATTTTATAGCAGTTGTTTTGGAAAACAAATATAATACTTGGTAACCAGCCTTGATAAAGACTTCAAATTCAGCTGGTCAGATGCCTCTACAACATCTTCAATAGTCGCGTCTTTGTTAAGTATCCGTATGGGTTCTGCAGCTTTGCTATAGGCCTGACTTTTAATTTTTCCTTTGAATATAAAATAATTCGACTCTGCCAAAGTAATTTTATTCTGAATAGAGAAACGTTCTTTTTGTATCTGTAATTCTTCTAACGGGACTTTTTCATTGGTCAGTTTTATTTTTAATAGATCTCTGTTAATAATCATCCTGCTTAACGACGAAAGAATAAAATCATCGTTGCTTTCCCAAGCTTTTAAGGCACTAATAATATCAAAATCATCTAGTTTAGTAAATAATTTTACGGCTTCCTTGTCAAAAGTTTCCAGAGTTATTTTGTTCTGCATAAAAAACAGTAAGGGTGCGCTGCAGGGTAAAACAATTCCTCTTTCGGTTAATTCTTTGGCACGTTTCAGCACTTTGGTCAAAATTAATTCGGCAACAAGACTTGTTTTATGAAGATATACCTGCCAATACATCAGCCTGCGTGACATCAGGAATTTTTCGACTGAGTAAATTCCTTTTTCTTCAATAACTAAAACATCATCAGCAACATTCATCATCTGAATCAGTCGTTCTGAATTGACATTTCCTTCAGAAACTCCAGAATAAAAGCTGTCTCGTTTTAAATAATCCATGCGGTCCATATCAAGCTGGCTCGATATCAGCTGCAGCATAAATTTTCGATGGTATTCTCCTTTAAAAACCTGAATTGCAAGACTTAATTGACCATTAAAAGCAATATTGAGTTCATCCATTAATAATAATGAAATTTCTTCGTGATGAACATCCTCGACAATACTGCTCTCCATCGCATGTGAAAAAGGACCGTGTCCAATATCATGCAGCAATATCGCAATGTATAATGCATTTTCTTCTTCAGTACTGATATTTACTTCCTTAAAGCGCAGGACATCAACTGCTTTCTGCATTAGATGCATACACCCTAAAGCATGATGAAAGCGGGTATGATTAGCTCCTGGATATACCAGATAGGATAATCCCATCTGAGAAATACGTCTTAATCGTTGAAAATAAGGGTGTTGCACCAAATCATAGATTAAAGGATTTGGTATCGTAATAAATCCATAAATAGGATCATTGAATATTTTTAATTTATTTATTTGAGACACAATCAGGTAATTTTTAAGGAAAACAAATATAGTTAAAATAGTATTTAGTAATGAGGGCGGTTTTTTATTATGCTTTAGAAAAGTCTTTTTGGTGTATATGGAAAATAATAAATAGTATTTGAATTGATTTATCTTTTATTTTAAATTTGTGGCGCTGCTACAGTGGCAGAACGCCGAAAATATAATTTTTCATGTAAATATAAAAGAATTGGAAAAAGTGGAAAATGAAATTACCAGCTGGACTATTTGTCACGAATGTCAGGGACGTGGCAAAAAAAGCCGCGGTCTCAGCAGTAAAACGCGTCGCAGTTACCAGAACGAACTTGATCAGTTCGAAAAATCGAAAGGCGAAGGAAAGTTTCCGATTCCGCCAAAAGGACACCTATATACATGTCTAAATTGTTCAGGATCTGGCTTAGTACCTTCAGCGCTCCCTCCTATTGCAGATAAAGAAAACTATCCGCATGTTGCTATTATCGGTGGCGGTATCGGGGGAACGGCTCTGGCTGTGGCTTGTCTTCATCGAGGAATTCCTTTTACTATTTATGAACGCGATAATAATTTTGAAGCTCGATCGCAGGGATACGGACTAACATTGCAGCAGGCTAGCAAAGCTATTGAGGGTTTGGGTATATTTTCTCTGGAAGAAGGAGTGATTTCAACTAGACATGTGGTTCACACTATAGAAGGAAAAGTGATTGGCGAATGGGGAGTTAGAAAATGGCTTCAGTCTGGGGCAAAGCCGTTTCAGAAACGGACAAATGTACATATTGCTCGGCAGTCTTTGCGTTTAGCGCTGCTTGAACAGCTCGGCGGACATGATAAAGTAAATTGGGGACATCAATTAGTAAATATTAGGGAGTCCGATGATAAAAGTATTGATCTGACTTTTCTGGTGAATGGAAAAATAAAAACAACCAAGGCAGATCTTATAGTCGGAGCTGATGGTATTCGCAGTACTGTTCGCAGGCTGCTCATAGGTGATGATAGTACGCCTTTGCGTTATTTAGGCTGCATTGTAATATTAGGTATTTGTCCTTTGAAAGAAATCGAAGATGCAGCTTCTCTATTATTAGACTCAGCCACTGTATTTCAGACAGCCAATGGCAGTGAGCGTATTTATATAATGCCTTATGCTTCAGACTCAGTGATGTGGCAGTTAAGTTTTCCAATGCCTGAAGAAGAAGCCAAAGCATTAAGTAATCAAGGGCCTCAGGCACTTAAGGAAGAAGCTTGCCGAAGAACCCAATGGCACGATCCGATTCCACAGATTCTGGCAGCAACTCTGGAAGCTCAGATCTCTGGTTATCCGGTGTATGACAGAGAGTTACTTGATGCAGAATTACTGGCTAAGATGGAACAGGTAACTTTAATTGGAGATGCAGCTCACCCAATGAGCCCATTTAAAGGACAGGGTGCAAATCAGGCGCTGCTGGATGCGCTCATGCTGGCTCGAGGAATAGTAAAAGGATGCTGGTCTGCAGCTCAATGGAAAAAAGAAGGACTGAGGAAAAGTGTATTAACTGAATTTGAAACAGAAATGTTAGAACGCTCTGCTGTGAAAGTTAAAGATTCTGCAGAAGCGGCACACTTTCTGCACTCCGAAATTGTACTTCATGAGGGCGATGAACCTAGAGGACGTTGTTTAAAGAAAAAGGACATGTAAAAACGAATAATATGCTGTATGGTAGTAGTTTATATAATTATTTAATAATAGGAAATAATTGAATTCTAGCTCCCTCTCCTCTGGAGAGGATTAGAGTGAGGTAAATAAAAACTAAATATTGAAGACAGTATGCTTCTATTTTCCAGACCACAGAAACTTTCTGAATCCCCCTACTCTATTTTTCTTTACCAATTCTAGATATTTTTTAAAAGCTGGTCTTTTTATTTTTCAGTTTACTGGCCATATTCCTTTTTCCACATTTGCTTGTTACCCGAATAAATAGCTTCATTGCACATGGCAACACAAATTGCTGCCTGAGTACCCGTATTAATGTTAGATGCCGGTTCTTTTTTGGTGGTTATTGACTTATAAAATTCTTCTAAGGCATAATTTGTCCCGTCAATGGTGGGAGCATTCAAAATCGGAATCCCTCCGTCTGTATTGACTGCAATTTTTGAAGCACCTGTTACGCCGTCTACAATACCCAGCTCTTTTTTGGCATTTTCTTCGGGATAAAATACCCCTGTATTGGTAAGCAGTGAAACCGAGCCCT
The DNA here is from genome assembly GCF_003385115.1 of Flavobacterium aquicola. GTDB lineage: Bacteria > Bacteroidota > Bacteroidia > Flavobacteriales > Flavobacteriaceae > Flavobacterium > Flavobacterium aquicola. The sequence goes on along the minus strand of NZ_QUNI01000008.1, from coordinate 12,322 downwards.
TTGTGCCTTTTATTTTAAATAGATAACCGTCATGTGCATTACCGCAGGTAGCGCCAAAATTTCCTATCATCTCTTTTTCTTTGTAACGGAGTATAGCTTGGACATTATCATAAGTTTCACGTCCATCTTTAAATATATCAATGCCGCCCGACCCGATAATTTCATCAGGCTGTGTTTCAAAAGCCCAGTTAATAAAATCGATTTGATGCGAAAGAAGTTCTGCAGCCAGGCCGCCGGAATATTCTTTGTACATTCTCCAGTTAATTTTTCTTTCTAACGACGGATCAGAAACTGTTCTTCGCCAATTGCCATTTCGGTCCCAGCGGCAGTCAATTTGGGACACTTTGCCCAAATAGCCGGATTGTATCATCTCTTTTACCTTAAAATACAAAGGCGAATAGCGGTATTGATATCCCACCTGAAAGACCTGTTTAGAGTGATTCCTTACCAGTTTTCTGAGTTCCAATGCCTCCTCAATATGATAAGTCATAGTTTTTTCTACATACACATGCTTTCCGGCAAGCACAGCATCATTGGCAATTTTAAAATGTTCGCTTAAAGGTGTGGCGATAAAGACCGCATCAATGGTTTTATCATCCAAAATCGCACGATAGTCTTTTATAGCTTTCGCATCGGCCGGAACAAATTTTTCGGCTTCTTTTAGTCTAAAATCCAGCAGATCACAATAGGCAATTATTTTATATTTAGCTGGCATAGATTTAATTACAGACAGCAGGCCTTTGCCACGGTCACCGCAGCCAATCATTGCAATATTGATTATTTCATCGGAAATTAAACCTGCAAAAACTTCACTTCCAATTAATAAACTAGAACCTAAGAGAGCAGTATTTTTAACAAACGAACGGCGGTCCATCATAAGGATTTAATTTTAATAGTTCTAAAATCAACCTTATTGCCATGATCCTGAAGCAGAATATGGCCTTTTTGTGCTTCGCCAAAGTTTTTCCAGTCTTTATATTTGCTGATAGCAACCAATTTTCTAAATTCTTCCGATCCGCGGGTATATTCCAAAACTTTTACCCCGTTTAAATAATGTTCCACTTTATTATTTGGATAAACAATTATGCGGGCATTATTCCAGCTCCCTATTGGACGAAGATAACGGTCTTCTTTTTTCGAAGTTATTAAATCGTATAAAGAGGCCAAAGTACGGTTTCCATCTCTGCCCAGTTTAGCATCGGGATGCAGTTTATCGTCCAAAATCTGATACTCCAAACCAATCGCTGAGCCTGTATTTTTCTCACTTAATGTAACAAAATATTTCACGCCGCTATTAGCACCTGGAGTAAGTTTAAACTCAAACGACATATCAAAAGCAGTATATTCCTCCTTAGTTACAATATCGCCTCCATTGGTAGATTCTGCACCGCCTGATGGCTCGACACTAATGACTCCATTGGCAATTTTCCAGCCATTCACCGGAAATTCAGTTTTATAGGCTCCTGTCCAGCCATTGTTAGTTTTCCCATCAAAAAGCAGTTTGTAACCTTCCTTTTTTTCATATTCTGATAAGGTATTTGGCGTGTAATTTACTGTATAAACCCCTTTTGGGAAAGGTGTCGCTTTTAAATTCTCTGTTTTGATATTGATGTTTTTAAAATATACTTTCTTGCCTTCGTTCTCTAAATTACTGCCGATACTATGTACTTGCAGGCCGATAAAACCCGATTGATCTAAAGTATCGATTACATATGCGGCAGGTACTCCATTAACCCAAGTTTTGGTTTCGTTGCCAATACACTCGATTTTATAGTGATTAAATGCATTTTTTTTGTATAGAGATCTTGCCGAAGGATTTAATTCTAAAGGGTAAAGCCATAATCTCCTTGATTCATCATAAATACCGCCGGTCCAAGCTCTTGGTGTCGGGTCAATTTCCATCTGACGGCCGAAAACTGTTTCTTTGCCTCCATCCGGCTTAATGTGGCTTCTTGTTTGAATACCTGAGTTTGTTGTTTCTCCTTCCAGTTTTACATCAATTTCTAATATGAAATCTCCAAATTCTTTTTCTGTTATTAAAAAGGAATTTGGCGTGTCTTTCACCATAGTGCCGACAATCATTTTATCTTCAATTTTGTATGGTGCTGCACCTCCAACGGCTTTCCAGCCAGTTAAGGTTTTACCATCGAATAAGGGTTTTTCTTTTTGAGCGGCTACTGATAAACTAATTAAAGAAAGAGCTAAAAGGCTGTATTTTTTAATGTATAACATGGTTATGATTTGGTTCAGGTTACTATTTAAATATTTTTCCGTTTGTGATTACTTCTTGCTTTTCCTCATCGAAAAAGGCTTTTGCTCCGGTATGCACTGCAGCATTGGTCATGATATTTGCAACCGAATGAGAATAACCAGCTTCAACAGGTGCGTTTGGAGTTTTGCGGCTGCGCACACATTCCATCCAGTTTCTCATATGTCCCGATGTTAGCAGATCTCCGCCCATACTGGCTCCAGTTGCAGTTTTGATTTCAGTTTTACTGAGATCTAGCTCTGGCAAAAGATTGGATTTCATGCCCATTGCGGAAGCTTCTTTTTCGTGTAAGCCACCTTTTGGCGAAATCTTATTGGTAATCAAATTTAATTCACCGCCATTTGAATAGTATACTTCGCCCACATCCCCTGCGCTATTCTGCATCCGCGAAGTAAAAGTAACCTGAAAACCATCGGAAGAATTGGGTTGTCCGTAATCAAACACAGCGACCATAGAATCCCAGTTTTTACGTCCATCTTTCCATGTATAAATACCGCCATTTGCTACCACGCTGCGAGGGTGTTTAAGATTAGTGAACCAATGTACAGTATCAATCTGATGCGACATCCACTGTCCGGGCATACCCGATGAATAAGGCCAGAACAAACGATACTCTAAATATTTTCTTGGATCGAAACGCTCAAAAGGACGATTTAATAAAAATCGATTCCAGTCGATGTCTTCTTCTTTCAGTTTGGCTACTAAATCTGGCCTGCGCCACCTGCCAGGCTGGTTTACATTCCAGACAAGATCAACAGCAGTAATGGGGCCGAATTTCCCGTCCTGAATAAATTTTGCAGCATTGGCATAATTTTCTCCGCTTCTTCGCTGGGAGCCAATCTGCACTATCTGTCTGCTCGCCTTAACGGCTTTAAACGCAGCTTTGGCATCATCCATTGTCTCCGCAAAAGGCTTTTCTACATAAGCATCACAATTGGCTTTGACAGCCTCAATAGTATGCAGTGCATGCTGGAAATCGGCTGTGCTGATAATAACTGCATCCAGATCTTTTGTAGCATACAGTTCATCATTATTACGGCAGGATTTAATATCATGTCCAAACTTTTCTTTTAAATACGCAGTGCCAAGATCCCGTCGGTAAGTCCATAAATCTGAAAGGCCCACTATATCGAAATTCAGTTCTTTGCTATGGTTGAGAAAACAAGGCAGAAGGGTGTCTCTAAAACGATCCGAAAAGCCAACAATACCAACTCTTACACGGTCATTTGCCCCTATAATTCGGTTATAGCTTTTTGCACTCATGCTGACAGTTCCTGTATAAGCAGCAGCAGTTAATATTGCTGTCTGCTTGATAAATTTTCTTCTGGAATTTTCCATATAGTAAGATGCTGTTAAAGTTTAATTTTTGCTCTAAATTGGGTATGAGTTAAGTAAAGCTTGAATAGATAATCTGTGAATACCCCGATTTCATGTTTTTTAAGGCAATCGCATGCTAATGAGTATTTTGATGTTAAGTTTATAACAATTTTTTAAATTATCAAAATTTTCATGAAGGATAATGCTTTAGAAGAATTCATTTAATGAAAAAAAGTATTTAGAACCAAATCTAAATCAGTATGAAATAAAGATTTCTCCTTATTCAGATTATTCCATTTCTGGTTTTTGGGACAAATTGGTCTTAAAGGGATAAAATATTGTAGTCGCTAATTAAAGGGTGTTTTTATTTAAATTAAGGGGTTGGACATTCGTATTTCGGTCCAATAATACAAAGATGGATTCAAAATATGCAGAGTGCTAATAATACCATTTTAGAAATATAAAACATTCCAATTTTAACTCCTTCTCCATTAAAGAGGGCTGGGATGAGATTAAACAAAAAACTATTTTATATTTCTAAATCATATGATTTTCTCTTTTGACAAGTTCTATTGCATAATTATAGAATGATAAATGTAAATAAAGAGCTTAAATTATTGATTTGTAGATTTTAAAATTAAAACAGAGTTTTGGTTTAGCTAAATGAAAAATTCGTCGGCGTAGATTATTTCTCTATCTTTTTTACCCGCAGAATCTTGGAATTGCAAGTTAACCCATCGAAACAAAAAATAGCACCGTCAAGATTGGATTGCAGTCCTAAAATTATTTTTATTGCTTCATTAGCCTGCTGGCTTCCTATTATGCCGCATATCGTACTGATAACGCCCGATACATTGCAATTGTTTTCAGATTCAAAGATAAGATCTGATTCCCGGAAGATATCGGTTAACCCGATCTGAGAATTTCCATGAAGTATGGTGATATAACCCTGCCACCCTCTTACTGCCCCATAAATAAGCTTTTTATCCAAACCTTTACAGACCTTATCCAAAAGCAGACGTGTAGTAACATTATCCGTGCAGTCACAGATTAAATCATAATCCTTTACAATGCTGACTGCGTTTTCTTCGGTTAATTTAACGTTATGACATCTAATCTGGATGTCAGGATTCTGTTTTGTAAGTACTGCGGACAGTACCTTTGTTTTGAGTTTACCAATATCTGCGGGAGAAAAAGCAAACTGTCGATGAAGGTTGGTTTGCTGTATTACATCAAAGTCAGCAATGCCTAATGTTCCTATTCCCATTGCTGTAAGATAGGTGGCAGCCGGCGTACCCAGCCCCCCTGCTCCAGCAATGAGGATTTTTACTTCACGTAACTTACTTTGCCCGTTCAGACTAAATTCGCTGACAAGATTTTGCTGTAAATACCTCATTATTACCTGTTAATTTGGGACGTAATAGTGCTGTCTGTAATCTTATCATCTGCTGCAAGCAAAAATGCCTTCGATAATATCACCGAAAGACCGTTGTCACCTTCAAATGGTAAGTAAACATTTTCAGTAGTATCTTTTTTACTCCTGTCTGGCACTATACATAAGTATTGATCATTTGGTTCCATCAATATGTTGGTACTGCCAATATGGATTTTATATGTACGGAGTTTTCCTTTTACAACGACAAACTTATCCTGAATGGTAGTTACGCCTGCAATTTTTAGACGTGGAATAAGTCCTGTCAATATTTCTTTTCTGTTTTTTGCAACTTCAGATAAATCACCAAAGGAATACGACTGCCAATAGTCCCTATAAGCCGGAAGCCCTCCCGAATCTTGCCATGTCGGATCATTGCCTACGCTGGCAACCCCAACAAAAAGGTCAACATCGCGTAATGTTTCCGAAAAGGGTACTGCTGGCACATCAATAAGTTCAATGAGTTCATTGGTTTGCGTGTTCATAAAACGAATCTGGTCAGTAGTTACATAATTCCAAATACCAGTATCATTAAAGGCATCATCTGCATTCAGGGAATTAACCCAGTATTCTGCACGTAAATTATATTCAGGCAGTGCAAGACATGCGGTATCCTGATCGCCTCCATCCCAAGAACCAATAAGTCTCGCTGTCCAGTTCCTGCCTTTGGCCAAAGTAACATATTGATGCTGTTTTAAAATATGAGAAGCCATTCGGTTACTATAGGTTCGGGTGTTTATTTCTGCTTCTGTAAGCAGATATATTTCCCTAAAAGCCTGCTTAAACGGCTGTAAAATTGTATTACTGATCAGATAATCTCTCCACTGTTTTACTGCAGCTGTACTGCTTGCAGCAGGATGCCATAAAGAAACTCGGGTGTAGTGGTCAATATTGATTTCTTCTTCATCGGCAGTAAACCATTTATCTTTTACCCTGATAGCTTGTACGGCAGTATCTTCATTGATGAAATTGAAGATAATATTTGCTGTAATCCAGTCTAACAGCCCATGATTGACGTACCTTTCTTTAAAATATTCAAGTTTTATTTCACGATTGCTTCGCAGCATCCTGTCAAATCTGTCCCGTTGGGTTGCTGTTGCCTGGTCAATCTGCTTTTGAATGTCTTTTATTTTTTTCAGCGTAGCAAAATGTTTTTCCTTTACTGCAGCAGGAACTGATTTTTGCTCTTTACCATCCTCTTTTAACCACGATAAAGTTGACTTCCCTATTCCGGTAATTTCCAGGACAGCTGTAAAATTCTCAATGCTCCAAAGCCTTTTCCCTTCTTTTAGTTTAAAATCATCAACAGCGAGATCTTCGATTTCATGAGTAGTGACACCATGCTTTGCTGCCGCTTCTTGTATATAATTTTCAATTATTTTTAAAGTATTGTTCTGTTTAATTTTTAATCTCAATCTTGATAGCTGGCTTATGCCATCCAATCCTTTTGAATTAGCCAATGTATAAAGGCAGGCATTCCCAACACCTGCAGACGCAGGGCCTTTTTGCGGAATCTTTTTAAAACAGCGGTCAGCCAGTCTGCTGATTGTTTGTATGGTTTGCTGGTCATGAAACAGTGAGCACATCCAAACCAGCCCTTTCATAGCTTCAGTATTTAGTCCGCTTAGAAATTCTATTTCAGCATAAACATATTCTCTATTATTGTATGTGCTTCTATGTTCTACGATGGTTTCTTTTAAATCAATAAGAGTTACAAAGAGTTGGTGCGCAGTCTTTTTAAACTTCTCGGCTCCCAATAGGATAATTATATCTTTCGATTCTGATATGTATTTTTTTGATGGCTTACCCCCTGTCGCTTTTTGTGCTTTAGCAATCAGTTCGTACCATAATCTTTTTTCTGCATCTGGCTGTGATTCCAGGATAGCGTTTGCAGGCGGTGTCAGATTATCGCTTCCCAAAAATAATACTGGCCTGATAGAACCTTCTTTATTTTCAAAAAGAAGCTCTTCCACTTTCTCCAGTAATTTTGTATTTTCTTTTTCAAGGTATGTTTTATTGTTCTTTTCCAGTTTTTCTTTTAAAACAAGCAAACCCTTTCGTGCCTCTTCATCTATTGTTTTATCCTTTAATTGTTTTGTAAACTGATTTATAAGGTAAGTTAAACTCCAGTCTTGAAAAGTAAACGTATTGTCTTTATGATTACTGTCGTATATTGTGGTAAGTATTCTATACAGATCAGAACCTCTCACTGTTAGTTTTGACCTAAAGAGCTGCTTTAAATAGGCAAAACAAAGCTGATTTTCTTCGTAAGCTCGGCTGTGAGCACCGCCCCATCTGGCTGTAGCGGTAGCACAGATCCTTTTTATGCAGTAAACTGCAAAATCAATTTTTTCGTTATCTCCCCAGTTTGCCGCGACATCTTTGTAAACGTTTAGGTTGTTGATAGCTGGATCATAAAAATACTTTTCTATTAATATATATTCTTTGTGGGTTTGTTTTATTATTGTATCAAATTTTTCAGAATCGGCACTGGTACTCCCATTTATTACAGCTTTTAGTTTATCAAATATTCCCATAATTTATCCTCCTATCAAGGGTGTTAATTTAACAAACGAAATAGTAGTTTTAGCTTTTAATTCTATTTCTTCTTCGAGAGCGTCTGCTTGGTAATTATCTACCAATATAAAAAAACCATTTTTCTGAAAAGCATCTAAGGCAGCATAAATTTGTTTTTCAGCGTCTATAATCTTTTTTGGTTTAAGTTTATAACCATTTAAAGTTTTCTCAGCTTCCATTGGTTCTACTAAGCCGTTAAAGTACGCTGGCAGCTTTTTGTTATATTCTTCTACTTCTTTCTTTACTCTTTCTGTAATAATATCTTTGACTGTAATTATCTCATTTGAAAAATCAAGTTCGGTTTCGTAAACTGATTTTCCGCTTAATAATTCGTCCTTAATTAGTATTTTCATTTTTCGCTAGTTTAACTGTGACTAATGTACAAAAAGTTTTTAGCAGAAAAAAGCTATAATGTGAAATTACAGTTTTAGAAAATTTAATGGGATGATATCCGTTGATTGACGGGACATGTGTTATAGATAGTGTATGAAAAGAATATGTTTTGTTTCTATTTCAAAATACTATTGAGTACTATTTTTTTTGCATTTTCTGTTATAAAAAAAACTCTTTAATTCCCAAAAGAGTTTTTTTTTTATAAGTTGTCAGGGTTCAAAATCGAATCCCCAGTATCAGTTTTTTTTAATATATAAATGAAAATATTGGGCAGATAGCATGGCTGTTATAAAGCGGTATTAAAGCTTTATCCGTTTAAAGAAGTTTAAAGCATAAGTTAAGACTCAGTATACATTTATTACTTTTGACCGGCAGTACCGCCCTTAAAGTCCGTGATAGTTTTTCCATTATAACGGTATACTCCATCTAACGCCCCAAACCAAATATTTCCTTTGTCATCTTCTAGAATACCAAATATCATTGGCTTATTTGCTATTCTGGTTACCGTTGGTTTCTTAGCAGACAAGGACTTTCCGTCATACAGTGAAAGAACCCATGATTGACTGCTCTCCCCTTCTGAACTCGTCCAGATATTACCCTTTTTGTCTTCATAGATATAGCCGACAAACTTTCTGGTAAAATTGGTAAATGTCTTTCCGTCATAGCGCCAGAGACCATCATTGCCGCCCAGCCAGATATTTCCTTTTTTATCTTTGATTATGGAACGGACATTTGTAAAAGGTTTACCGTCTTTTTTGGTTATAGCAGTAAATGTTTTTCCGTCATAAATAGTGGCGTTACCCCTTGTACCAAGCCAATATCTTCCTGTTTTGTCTTCAATAACAGCATTAATATCATTATGTATCCAATGATTTTCTGGAAGCGGATTTTGGTACACTGAAACATGAACAGAATCACCCTTAGTGACGGGCGGAGCTTCATTTATTTTTAGATTCCGAAAAGATTTGCCATCAAAACGGCTTATACCGCTTTCAGTACCAAACCAGATAATGCCTGATTTATCCTCATATATAGTAGTAACCCGATCATTTGCAAGCCCATCTTTGGTTGTGAAATTTTGAAAAGATTTCCCATCGTAATAATACACCCCTGATCCAATAGAAGCGAACCAAAAATTTCCTTTTTTATCTTCCAAAACGGAAAAGAAACGTGCCGAACTCACTTTACTGGTGACATTACTAAATGATTTCCCATCGTATTTAAAAACACCCTCCCATGAAGTAATCCAGATACTGCCTTTTCGATCCTGCTTGATGGTACGAACAATGCCGTTTGGACCTCGAGAAGTAGACATATCCTTAATTTCGACACTATGGGAAGTGCCTTTTTTTTGTTGGCTTTGCAAGGGAAAATTGACAACTCCTGCCAGCATAAAAAGCACGCTGTACAAAACATTTTTTTTATTTTTCATATCTTATTTAAATTGGTTCAGCGAATTTACTTTGATATTTTTCGGATTGAGAGATTGGGATTGTAAATAAAAATGTAAACTTTGTAAATAAAAACTTGACACTATGCTTAATAGCCGAAATCTCTTGGATGGGAAGAGCAAATACCTCTTTGGATTCATGCTATTTTTATTTATTTCTGTAATCTGCCTAGCTTTCAGAGAGAATAGCGGTAATGATTTTGATCTCGCCAGAAGGGAAGTTTTACTCCGCAGGATCGGGCATGAGATACTGCTGCAGTCTGGCGACAGTACATCAAGGGTGCTTCCGGTAAAAAAAATCGGCGAAAACGAATACCAGATCAGGTTTGAGAATGATCTGACTTTCGAGCCTGGCTCTTTAATGAACGCTGTACGGAGTTTATTAGCCAAAGATCCTCTCGTAAATGATTACATTGTTAACGTTCTGAACTGTAGCAATGCCAGCGTAGTCTATGCATTCGCTGTCTCAAAAAATAGAAAAGATGATATTGTTGCTTGTATCGGCAGAAAACAGTCCATCGCATGTTATATGATTAACATTAAATTCAAACCGAATGTTTTGAGTGCAGTAAAGAGTGAATATTTCTTGGGCGGTCTGTCATTTTTAGCATTTATTGGTTTTGTTTTTTTGAGATCTGCTAAGCCAAAAATAGCTTTACCTGTCGGTGAGAATGCTAATATGTTTACTTTGGGCTCGGTGCTGTTTGATGCTGAGAATCAGAAGCTCATAATAAACGGAAATACAATAGACCTGACAGGAACGGAAACCCGTGTTTTGCTCATTTTTGCATTGTCACCCAACGAGACAATAGAAAGAAGCCACCTGCAAAAAGAGATATGGGAGGACGAAGGTGTTATTGTGGGACGCAGTCTGGATATGTTCATATCAAAACTTAGGAAAAAATTAGAACAAGATCCGAATATAAAAATTGTTGTTATACGTGGTAAAGGATATAAGCTTAACATCAGCTCTTAGCAAGAGGCTGTTGTCTTTAAACTTTTAATAGCTGATAAACTAAGTTCCAGCTAATGGCTTTATAAATCACGTGAAAAATGGACTGATACCCAAAGAGAAAGAGCACAAATGATATTTGAATCATATCCCGATATAAAGACAGCATATAATCTAAACCAACAGCTCAGAAGCATTTATAATAACCACAATAGCAAACATATCGCCATGACTAAATTGGCACATTGGTATAGAACTGTAGAAGAGTCAGGTTTTAAAAACGGATCAGGATCAAAAGTTGGGGATTAAGCAAAAAGATTGGATAATCTGAATAGGAAGAAATCTATTTTTCGTACTCCTCTAAATTGGCTTCTAAGAGCTCTTATTTTTGCATTGAAAGATTCTGCCGAAGCATTAGTACTTCTGTTATCAAAATAATTTAGGATTGATTGATAATTAATGGTTATAGTATTTAGAAGAATATTAAAGTTTTTAAAACCTGACTCTTCTACAGTTCTATACCAATGTGCCAATTTAGTCATGGCGATATGTTTGCTATTGTGGTTATTATAAATGCTTCTGAGCTGTTGGTTTAGATTATATGCTGTCTTTATATCGGGATATGATTCAAATATCATTTGTGCTCTTTCTCTTTGGGTATCAGTCCATTTTTCACGTGATTTATAAAGCAAATATCTGCTTCTGGCTAATAACTGTTTTACAGAATCTCCATTAGGTAAAAGATCTGGGATGTATACTTTGTTGTGTGATTTAGCTTGTATGATTAGTTGGTTCTCCCTGTCCATAGCTTCCCATCGGTATTTGATTCTGATTTCCTGCAATGCTTCTGATGCTAATTTTTGAACATGGAATCTGTCAGTTACCTGTATTGCTTTTGGGAAGCATCTTTTTGCAATGAGCTTCATGGAATTTGCCATATCTAGGGTTATCTCGATGACACGGTGCCTGAGTTTGTGATCTATTTTAGAGATATGTTCAATGACTTGTTCTGCTTTGGTTCCCGCAACAATTGCCACCAGCGAACCCTTTTTACCTTTTGCTTCCTTGTTGGTCACAATAGTATAAAGTTCTCCTTGTGACAGAGCTACTTCATCAATGGATAAATGCGATCCTATATTTTGAGGATAAACAATCCATTGATGTGCATGTTCGCGTGGAGTCCAAGTATTAAAAGAGCTCAGGTGTTTTTTATATTGTCTTTGAAGTTTTTTGCCACCCACTCCGAAGAAGCTTCCAATGGTATTGCAGTCGATAGCTGTATTATCTATTAATTTCTTTTAAAAAACCCGCAAACTCTTGAGTCATGCGGGTTCCTTTAGCAACTAATGTCCAGTCTCTTTTTATTATTTCACCGCTGGTTTTATTAGTCCAACGGCGTCTTTTGATATGCAGGTACACAAATTTACCTCTTAAAGGAAAGTCTTGAATGGCAATCTCGTCCAAAAAGCCTTTTGAAACTAATTCTACAGAAGCAAATTCTTTGGGAGCACTGGCTTTTCTTCAAAATACAGATGCATATTCTCTTCTGAATTTTTGAACGAAGTCAGCTTGAAATTTTCAATCAGAAACTCAGGCAGTATTAATTTCAACAATTCTATATATGATTCCAAAATCTATTTGTTTTTCTGCAAATATCGGAGTTTTAATTATTCCTCCCCCAGATTTTGTTCTTGACCCATTTTAACTCTTCGAAAACGATATATTATAAATAAAGGCAAAAAAGCACCTGTTTTAGGGCAATATGTAATATGTTTTTTTTGATAAAACGAACCAACAGGAAACAAAAAACCCTGTTTCGTTATGAAACAGGGTTTTATAAAGAAAGGCAGCGACATACTCTCCCACATAACTGCAGTACCATCTGCGCAGGCGGGCTTAACTACTCTGTTCGGGATGGGAAGAGGTGAGCCC
>NZ_QUNI01000007.1 GCF_003385115.1 Flavobacterium aquicola | reverse complement strand
ATTTATACTTTTTATATAAATTATTTATACGTTTTATATAAATTAATTGTATTTTTTATATAAATAAATTATACATTTTATATAAATTAATTATATCTTTTATATAAATTAATCATAGAATACTGCCTTTGGATGGAGAATTTAAATTCTAAGACTGATGGAATAATACTGAAGTTCGATAGAGAGTACTCTATTATATCAAAACCTCACCCCAACCCCTCTCCAAAGGAGAGGGGAGCTATGGTTTAGACTTGTATTTGATTATATAAAGGACAAATCTTTGCTACGAATCGCAAATGCTCTAGCCCTGATTACTTCGCCAGTTCGCTTCGCTCGTGTGCAGTGGAAATCCTCCCTGGCCGGGGTTCGGCCGGGGAGATTGTAACGGATAGCAGGATTTAGCTTCTAATTTATATACTCTAATTAATTTTTAAACTACAGCCGTTTTAAATACTGTTGAAAAGTACGACCTTTACAGTCTAAATAAATTCATAAATGACACTTCATATTGAAACCCCGGCTTTATTGTTTTCGGCTACTTCCTTAATATTGTTGGCTTATACTAATCGGTTTTTGACACTTGCTACTATTATTCGTGGTTTGAAGAAAGCTTATAAGGAAAAAGAGAATCGGGTGATTCTGCTGGAAATTAAAAACCTCAACCTTAGGCTGACTATTATTCGCTTTATGCAGATGGCTGGTGTATTGAGTTTATTTTTATCAGTATTTACGATGCTAGTTTTATTTTTAGATTATCAACTGACTGGAATTTATTTATTCGGCTTTAGTCTGCTGGCCTTACTAATCTCTTTGGCACTCTGCTTTTGGGAAATCAATATTTCGGTCGATGCCTTGCGATTGCATTTGAGCGATCTCACACATATAGGCATTGATAAAGAGCAGATTTCTACTATTGATGCAAAATAGTTTTTTCATATTTTACAAACCATTATATAACCGCAATGTTTAAAAACAGCACCCTTAAAGGAGTTTTTCTAGTAGGTATTGGCGCGACCAGCTATGGAATACTGGCTACATTTGTAAAAATGGCTTATACAGAAGGATATTCTACCGCTGAAGTTACTATCTCCCAATTTATATTAGGCATTATTGGAATCCTTATTATTAATGGATTTCAAAAAGCTAAAAAAGAGAATGAAATTATCAAGGCTACTCCAAAAAACATATTTCAATTGATGCTTGCCGGAACTTCTACTGGTTTGACCAGCGTGTTTTATTATCTGTCGATAAAATATATTCCAGTTTCTATTGCTATCATATTATTGATGCAAACGGTATGGATTGGTTTAATACTGGAAATGATTTTGGAAAAGAAATTACCTTCGGTACAAAAAATTGCAGCGGCGATTGTGGTACTTATAGGAACTCTTTTGGCAACAAACATCTTTCAAAGCGAAATTGAACTGGATTGGTTAGGGCTACTTTTTGGAATGCTGGCAGCATGTTCATTTACAACTACAATGTTTACCGCTAATCGGGTAGCGCTAGGCATTTCGTCGGCGCAACGCAGTTTGTACATGCTTTTGGGAGGTTCTGTAATTGTAATCCTATTTGCTATTGCAACACTAAACACGCAATTTCATTTTGAAATATTGCTAAAATGGGGAATTATACTATCTCTGTTTGGAACTATTATTCCGCCAATGTTAATGAATGCTGGTTTTCCACTAACAGGTATTGGTCTCGGGAGTATAGTTTCGGCATTAGAACTACCAGTTTCTGTTTTAATGGCTTATTTTCTGCTTCATGAAGAAATAGTTTTAATTCAATGGATTGGGATACTCCTTATTATATTGGCCATCGTAATAATGAATGTTACTTTCAAAAAACATTAATACCACTGATAATCAACATAAAAGAATACGACTATAGCATTATTTGTTACTTTTTTTATAAATTCGTAATCCATACAATTCTTACTAAATTAAACGGCACTGTATGGAGAAACCATTTGATTAATTTTAACTAATAGTCTATTAACTTAATTATTTTTATGATGAAAAAACTTTTCGCAGAATTTTTCGGAACGTATTGGCTCGTTTTTGGAGGTTGTGGCAGTGCCCTTTTTGCTGCAGGCATACCAGATTTAGGAATTGGATTTGTGGGGGTTTCATTGGCTTTTGGCCTTACTGTTTTAACCATGGCTTATGCAGTTGGGCATATTTCAGGCGGGCACTTCAATCCTGCAGTATCTTTTGGATTATGGGCAGGAGGGCGATTTTCGGCCAAAGATTTACTTCCTTATATTATAGCCCAATGTATAGGAGCTGTAACTGCTGCTGGAACACTCTTTACAATTGCTTCAGGAAAAGCAGGTTTTATGATTGACAGTACAAAGGCCGGAGCTTTTGCCTCTAATGGATATGGCGCATTTTCGCCTGATGGGTATTCTATGCAGGCCGCATTTATTGCTGAATTTGTATTAACCTTATTTTTTCTTTTAATTATCCTTGGCGCTACAGATAAATTTGCAAATGGAAAATTTGCTGGTGTTGCTATTGGACTTGGCCTGACCTTAATTCATTTAATCAGCATTCCTATCACCAACACTTCTGTAAACCCAGCACGATCATTATCCCAAGCGGTATTTGTGGGCGGCGAGCCATTGTCACAGCTTTGGCTGTTTTGGGCCGCACCAATTTTGGGTGCAATTGCGGCAGGTTTTATTTATAAAACTTTACTGCAAGATCATTCTGAAGCATAATCGTAATTGCGTTTATAATTTTATAAAAAAATCCAAAAGAGAAAAACGAAATACTAGATTTCGTTTTTCTCTTTACTTTTGTATAATGAATTCATTATTTCAATCCGAGCCAGTATTTTTCAATCTGCCAGATGCGGAAATCATCTATTTTCCATCTTTTATTTCTCAAGAAGAAGCTGATTTGCTTTTTTATGAATTGCAGAAAAATGTTTTGTGGCAGCAGGACGAAATTACAGTTTACGGAAAAAAACATCTGCAGCCTCGACTGACCGCTTTATATGGAAATGAAGGAAAACCCTACTCTTATTCGAATATAGTAATGCAGCCTCATCAATGGACAATGTCTTTACAAAAAATAAAATCTCTTATTGAAAGCGCATCGAAAACTAATTTCACCACCGTATTATTAAATTATTACAGAGATGGCAATGATGGCAACGGCTGGCATGCTGATAATGAAAAAGAATTAGGCATTAATCCAATAATTGCATCATTAAGTTTGGGCGCTTCACGAAACTTTCAATTAAAACACAATAATGATGTCACGCAAAAAAAGAATATTATTCTGGAAAATGGCAGTTTACTGCTAATGAAAGGTACGACACAACATTTTTGGAAACACCAAATACCTAAAACTGCAAAATCTATCGGTCCCCGAATAAATCTTACTTTTAGAGTGATTAAATAAAAGAATATTCAATATAATTACTTTAAAATATCACTAATTTAAAAGCACAAAAAAATTGATTTTTTTTTTATTTAAAATAAAAAGTAATTATAATTTTTATTAATATTGGTATTAGATTTAAAATCAAATTTATTAATCATTAAACCAAATTGAATTAATTTTCACGTGATGAAAAAGAGTAACCGTAAAGAATTAAACTGGGAACAAACAGAAAGACTGATTGCATTGGCCCAAGAAGAGAAAAATCCATTTGAAATTATTCATAAAGAATTTGGATTAGCTGAAAAGGAGGTTCTTGAAATTATGAAAAAGAAGATGCCAACTGAAAAATATGAGATGTGGAAAAAGAAAGCAATTGCAAGTAAACCCAAACCAAAACCTCTAAAAATAGATGATTTTGATGAAGACTTAGACGGAAAATATTATATAAAAAACAAATTAGATTAACCAAAATTTGAACTCCTGTAAATCAGGAGTTTTTTATTTTATAACTTAAATCCATTTATTAGCACATTTTTGTAACTTTTTTAAATTTTGAAACACTAATCGACAAACAAACATACTTAATAATGAAAAAAATAATCTTTGCTCTTGCTTTTTCTTCCTTAATTTGGACGACTAAAGCTAACACTACAAAACCAGCAGATTCAAAAAAAGAAGGAATTGAAGTCAGCATCAATCTTACCGATGTAAAAGACGATCAAGTCTTAGTAACTGTAAAAGCTCCAAAAATTAAAACTGATGAGATCACTTACAGTCTTCCAAAAACAGTTCCAGGTACCTATTCTGTAGATGATTATGGAAAATATACTGCCGATTTTAAAGCGTATGACAAGAAAGGTGCTTTATTGACTGTTTCAAAAAACGATGACAACACCTGGTTAATCAAAAATGCAAAGTCATTAGTAAAAATAACTTACCTTGTAAACGATACTTTCGATACTGAAAAAGGAAGAGGTTTTGGTCAAGATGATGTGTTTTCGCCAGCAGGCACAAACATTGATGCTGATAAAAATTTCATGTTAAATCTTCACGGATTCGTAGGCTATTTTCAAGACAAAAAAGAAATGCCTTATAAAGTTACCATTACGCACCCTGCGACATTATGGGGAGCAACATCAATGATTGATAAAGATGGATCATCAACTGTAGATGTATTTGAAATGCCACTTTATGCCGAATTATTAGAGAATCCAATTATGTATTCTAAGCCAGACTACACAACTTTCACGGTTGACGGAATGGATATTCAGATCGCGGTTTATTCACCGTCAGGAAAATTTACTGCAGAAAGCATTACTCCTGAAATGAAAACGATGATGACTGCTCAAAAAACATTTTTAGGCAAAGTTAATTCTACTAAAAAATACACTGTTATATTATATCTTTCTACAATGTCACCAACCGATGCCAAAGGTTTTGGAGCACTAGAACATCCAACCGCAACTACTGTTGTTATGCCAGAAGTGATACCTAAAGATGAATTGGTAAAACAAATGAAAGATGTAGTTTCACATGAATTCTTTCATATTGTAACCCCGCTGACTATTCACTCAAAAGAAATTCAATATTTTGACTATAACGCTCCAAAAATGTCTGAACATTTATGGATGTATGAAGGAGTAACAGAATATTTTGCTAATTTATTCCAAATCAATCAAGGCTTAATTGATGAAAACGAATTCTATTCCCGAATTGCCGAAAAAATAGAAGGTGCCAATGCAATGAATGACACTATGCCTTTCACAACAATGAGCGCAAATGTTTTGACAGAGCCATATAAAGCGCAGTATCTAAATGTTTACCAAAAAGGAGCTTTGATTGGTATGTGTCTGGATATACAAATTAGAGAAAGCAGTAATGGAAAAAGAGGAATCCTAGATTTAATGCATCAATTATCTAACGAATATGGAGTTTCGAAACCATTTAATGATGCCGATTTATTTGCTAAAATAACATCATTAACTTATCCTGAAGTGGGAGAATTTTTAAACAAATATGTTGCTGGCCCTACTCCAATTCCTTACTATGATTATCTGGCAAAAGTGGGAATTACTAAAACAACTACAAAAGTACCTGATGGAATATTTCTACAGGGCCAAGTTCCTTTCATCGGTGTTGTTAGTCAGGAAAATAAAGAAATTTTTATCGTTCCTAATAAAGAATTACATATTTTCTATACCTCATTAGGCTTAAAAGCTGGAGATATAATCCTTACTGTTAATGAAAAACCGTACAATCTTGACAATATTTATGATTTGATTTCAGAAAGTCAGAAATGGAAAGAAAACGATCCAATTTCTATCAAAATCAAACGCGATGGAAAAGAACAAGTTTTGAAAGGAAACGTAAAATTCCCGTACATAGACTCAGAAGGACTTGAAGCTACAGATGCATCAAAAGCTGCATTAAGGCAAGCTTGGCTGAAAAGCTAATCCCTTTAGCACAATATAAAATCCCAATCTAAAAACTAGATTGGGATTTTTTTTTGAAATTCACTCTCGTTAAAACCATTCATTCCAACAATTTTCTTTATTTTGCGCCAAAAATAAACAGATATAAAACTGCCATAATTCATTATGAAGAGCTGCACTTTTATATTCCCAAAAAACAAATTTATTTACACATGAAAAATTCTATTATTGCTTTTGTTTCTCTACTGCTTTTGGCCTCATGTAACAAAAATGAATCCAAAACAAATCTGCATATCACAGGAAACATCAAAGGACTAAAAGATGGTACTTTATACATTCAAAAATATAATGATACTTCTCTTATAGCAATCGACACTATCAAAATTGATGGACAATCAACATTTGAAAGCAATCTTGATTTAAAATCACCCGAAATGCTATACTTATATCTTGACAGAGGCGTAACCAACTCTCTTGATAACAATATCATGTTTTTTGCAGAGCCAGGTACAATTAATATTGAAACCAACTTAGATTCATTCATCGCCAGCGCAAAAATCACAGGTTCAAAAAATCAAGAATTGTATGAGGAATACAAAAAAATAAATTCTCGTTTTAATGATGCCAATCTAACATTGATTGAACGAAAATTTAAAGCTTTAAAAAGCAATAACACTGCAGTACTTGACAGTATTGCTATTGCACAAGATAATAACATCAAGCGCAAATACCTTTATGCAACCAATTTTGCAGTAAACAATAAAGATCACGAAGTATCCCCATATATCGCTTTGGCTGAAATCTATGATATTAATATTAAGTATCTGGATACCATTCAAAAATCAATGACTCCAAAAGTAGCCAAGTCTCTTTATGGCAAAAAATTGACTAAATATGTGAATGACATTAAAAAAAGTGAAGCAAAATAGTTCAATCTATTTTCATAATCAAAACCGTCTGTATCTAGACGGTTTTTTTATGTCCAAAAGACAATTACTACTTCAGTTCTTAAAAACTTATTTGGGCGAGACCGCATTATGGCAAGGAGCTATTTCACGTACTGTTTATACGCTCCTTGCCATAATGCGGTCGGGCTGTCCAGGCTACTTCGGTAGCTTCCTCCCATCCCTCTCGCGAGCCAATAGAAATCAAGTTTATCCAATAACAAGAAAAATGAATCTGCCAAGAAATTTTAAAAAGCAATACCAAATTGAAATGTTGCAGTAAAACTGGCGGGGTGTTCATTTCCAAAACGAACAGGGAGTGGAATAGCTACAAAGTAACTGCAGTTGTCATTTTTTATTACTGTTTTATTTAGCACGGGAGTAAAACCATACCTGCCGCTAGTTTCAAAAGCGGCTCTGCCTGCAAAAGTATAACCGTTTCCAAGTGCTACCAAAACACCAGGATGAAATAAAAAATTATTCATTTTGCTAATGCCATCATCAGTTTTTATATGAGGAACCACTTCAAAAGAAAATCCAATTTTAGAGCTTTTCCAAATATTGATTCCCGTCGGAAAACCTACAGCGTAATAATCCCTAAAATTAACACTAGTTTCATTCCCGCTGAAAGTCACGAAAGGATGCAGTATTCCAAAATATCCCGTTATTTTCGGATAAGTAGTTTGAGAAAAAACAGAGGTATTCATCATCATTAAAACTAAAAGAACAGCATGTCTAATTTGTATCATAACATTATTTATTTATGACAGCAAAACTAATTATAGTAAAAAGGTAGAAATAGTATGTTATTTACTTTTTGTATCTAGATTACCTTTTTGTGAATTTTTCCGATACGAAGAAGGATTTTTTCCAGTATTCTGTTTAAAGATCCGCGTAAAATGGCTTTGATCTGAAAAGCCCGTCATATAAGCGATTTCGGTAAGTGTATAAGTTGAATTTTGAATAAGGCCTATTGCTTTTTCAATTCGCAGCTTTCGAACATAATCCCCAAAGTTAAGGTCTTCAAAATATTTGGAAAACTCCCTGGACAAATAAGAGGGATTAAGTTCCAAGTCATTTGAGATTTTCTTTAGATCAAAAGAAAATTGCGTGTCTATTTGATCCTGAATTATTTCTTTTAAATCTTTGACCCAGACTGGCGTTTTTCTCTTATTTGATTTTTCTTTCTTCAAAAATTTATGATACACTTCGTGCAGTAAATTCTCAAAGGGGCTGTTCTGCAAATGGTTTTGTTTGTATAAATGTGCAGCCCAACTATATAGAGCATCATAAATAACCATACCACTTTCTAATAATTTATAGTCGTCCGTAATATTATAAGAAAGTCCCGCTGAAATAGCCCAAAGTCCTGCCGATTCTTTTGCGATATCATGGCGGTCCGTATCTGCGCCACGAACAATATCTGCTATAATTAGAATTGCAGGATCTTTAATTTCATATTTTTTCACAATGTAGTCAAAGGTACTTTGCTCTTCATAATGTGTAAATTCTACATTAGGAATATCAAATGGAATAGCATTCAGTTCCTTTGCTTTAACTAAAACCTCATCGAATGGAACGTACAAAAATTCAGCTTCTTTGTCAATAAATTTTTTTATTAACCAAGGGGAAGCTATTCTGTCAATTTTAGGACGTTCTCTGGTAATCCATTTCATATATGCACAATTTATTTATCCGTGACCATACTTTTAAATTTTGAAGAATTACAAACAAACATAAAA
Organism: Flavobacterium aquicola; assembly: GCF_003385115.1. GTDB lineage: Bacteria > Bacteroidota > Bacteroidia > Flavobacteriales > Flavobacteriaceae > Flavobacterium > Flavobacterium aquicola. The sequence continues at coordinate 262,603 of NZ_QUNI01000007.1, read as the reverse complement.
CAAAAAAACCACCTAACAAAAGTTAGATGGTTTTCATAAAGAGCCGGCGGAGGGACTCGAACCCACGACCTGCTGATTACAAATCAGCTGCTCTAGCCAACTGAGCTACGCTGGCAGACTCAATATGTTTTGTGTAATGCGTCAGCTTAAATAAAAAACCATCTAAATGAATAGATGGTTTTTTTTGAGCCGGCGGAGGGACTCGAACCCACGACCTGCTGATTACAAATCAGCTGCTCTAGCCAACTGAGCTACGCTGGCGACTCATTACGGGTGCAAAGATAAGCTTGAATTTCGTTTTTCCAAAAAAAAATCAAACTTTTTTGCCCTTTTTTTTACTACAATTCGTTGATTTTAGTAATCAATTGATTAGCAGTTTGTTCCAATTCCACATTTATTTGTTTGAAGTGTGCTTTTTTGTTTTCAACATTTTTAGCATTCACTTTAGTGATTAAACTGTCAAAAGCAACAATAGCTTCGTCAATCAATGCATTCGTTTCATCTGTTGGTTTTCCTGTTGTAGAAATTTCGAACAAGTAAACTGCCTCAATAATATCACCTAAAACGTAGTTGATGTCTTTCTTTAAATTCTTAACGTTTGCCATTTTATTTTTTATTTAATTTGCGATTGCAAAAGTACACATAATCTTTTTATTACTCACTATGAAATCGCCATAAAAACAGTTTGTTGTAAAACAAGCACTTATGAATAAAAAGCGATACCATAGATGACCTATAAAAAATAAATTCTACATCTATGAAATGTAAATTTCTAAAATAGAAGCTTTTCCCTTTAAATTATAAGACTTGATTGCTGCAGGAATAAGTACTGTATCGCCTTTTATATAGTGATAACTTACGCCATCATACTCTAAGTCAAAAGAACCATCAATACACATATAAACTACAAAAGATGATCCTGAATTCGCAGCTTCTTTTATGTTTTCCAACGGAATAAAATTAGTGGTAAAATAAGGACAGTCAACTACTGTATTTGACTGATTAACTTCTTTTGTATACTCTTTATAAGTATCAACCTTTTTATAATTAATCGCATCTAATGCTAAATCAACATGAAGTTCCCTAGTGTTTCCTTGAGCATCTTTTCGGTCAAAATCATACAAACGGTATGTAATATCAGAAGTCTGCTGTATTTCGGCAATAACTAATCCTGCACCAATCGCGTGAACCGTTCCTGTTTCTAAGAAAAAAACGTCGCCCGGTTTTGCTTTTACAGTATCTAATATATCAATTAAAGTTTTATCATTAAGATGCTCCACATATTCTTCACGACTGGAATCTTCTTTAAAACCAACAATAATTCTTGCATCTTTATCGGCCTGTGTAACATACCACATCTCAGTTTTCCCGAAAGAATTATGGCGTTTTTTAGCAAGTTCATCATTTGGATGTACCTGAATCGATAGATCTTCGCGGGCATCCAAATACTTGAAAAGCAATGGAAATTGTTTCCCAAATCTTTCATGAACTGCCGTTCCCAGAATTTCATTTGGATATTCATTGATTAATTCGGTCAATGATTTTCCTTTATAATCTCCATTTGCAACAACACTAACATCTCCTTCCACGGTAGAAAGCTCCCAGCTTTCACCTATAATACTGGAAGTAATTGGTTTATTCAGAATGGTTTTTAATTTTTCTCCTCCCCAGATTCTTTCCTTTAGAATTGCATCAAACTGTAATGGATATAATTTTGAGCTCATAATTTTTATTTACAAATTTCTATACTTTTACTGTCAAAAGATAATATTATTTTGTCCTTTTATGATTGTATTTCTTTAATTGCATTAAGTGCTTTCGAAATATGATTTTTTGCTTTCATACTGTCAAAAACCATAATTATTGTGCCTGATTTATCAGCTACATAAGTAACTCTGCCCGGTATTAAACCAAACAAATTAGTAGGCACTCCAAAAAGTGTTCTAATTTTCTTGTCTTCATCTGATAAAAGAATAAAAGGCAGTTTAAATTGACTGCTAAACTTTTGATGGGACTCAACACTGTCACCGCTGACTCCTATTACTTCAGCACCCAGATCTTTAAAATCCTCGTATTGATCTCTAAAACTGCAGGCTTGGGTTGTACAGCCCGGCGTATTGTCTTTTGGATAAAAATAAATAACCAAAGGCTTTTTACCAATTAAATCAAGACTGGCAAAGTCATTCCCATTCGTGTCTTTTGCTGTAAAATTTGGAATTTTATCCCCTGCTTTCAGTCCCATTATTCTCCTTTATAAGTTACAAAATTGCGGGGCGTTTCATAAAGAATCACTTCCAAATCAAGTTCCGGCTTTACTTTTTTACGTATTTTATTCCAAATCACTACAACTATATTTTCAGCTGTAGGATTCAAGTCCTGAAATTCGGGCACGTCCAGATTCAAATTTTTATGATCCATCTGATTCTCGACTTCTTCTTTAATAATATCTGTCAAAAATTTCACATCCATTACATAACCCGTTTCTTGATCAATTTCTCCGGTAACACTAACTATTAATTCGTAATTGTGTCCGTGAAAATTAGGATTATTGCATTTGCCAAAAACAGCATCGTTTTGTTCAAAAGTCCAATCTTTTCGATACAGACGATGAGCTGCATTAAAATGGGCTTTTCTGGATATGGTTACTCTCATGTAGGTTTAAGAATTTAATTTTTGCAAAATAGATTAGTTCCTGTTTTCTAAAGCATGTTCTTCTAAAAAATGATAGAATTCTTCAAAAATGATTTTAAACCAAACCGTATAAACTTCTGGATTTAAAAGCATATCGCTTTGTATATCCTCAATTTTCATCCACTTCCAATCTTCTACTTCTTCGGTATTTATCATAGGTTCTCCATCATAATAACCAATCATTACATGATCGAGTTCATGTTCTGTCAAACCATTATCAAAAGGTGCTTTATAGATAAAATGAAAAAGCTCTTTCAACTCGGCATCAAAACCCATTTCTTCATATAATCTGCGATTACCTGCCTGAATATTGGTTTCACCTTCGCGCTGATGACTGCAGCAGGTATTGGTCCACAACAAAGGAGAATGATACTTTTGATGCGCTCTTTGCTGCAGCATAATTTCATTTTTATTATTTAAAATAAAAACTGAAAAAGCACGGTGCAGAATAGCTTTTTCATGCGCTTCCAGTTTTGGCATTAAGCCAATTTGCTCATCCAATTCATTTACTAATATTACTTTTTCTTCTTCCATATTCTGTATTGATGGAACAAAAGTACAAAAAAGATACCTTTGTAAAGGCCTAAAGATTCTTTTGCATTTTATCTAAATTATCATTTTCATGGTGATTAGCTTCTTCAAAACAAAAATCCAAGTGTTAATTTTCTGCTTATTTCATATACCCATTTTGTCTGCTCTATATTCAGCAATTACTCTTTTAAAACCAAAAAACCATTTTTAACGTATATCCAAATAGTTAAAAATTATATAAATAGAATCAAATTGCAAGATAACCGACATTTCTATAGCTTTTCTTCTATTACATTTGATATATAAAAAAACGCCGTTATGAAAACAAAATCTTTTTTTTGCATTTTACTGTTTCTTCCCCTGTTTATTTTTCAAGCTTGCGGACAGAATAAAGAAGTGAAAAATTCGGAAATGACATCCGCTGCAACCAATTCAAGCAAAGCTAAAAATCCTTATTATTCGCATACAGATACTACAAAACTAAATTTGACCGACGCCGAATGGAAAAAAATCCTGCCGGAAGACGTTTATTTAGTTTCCCGAAAAGCAGATACTGAAAGACCTTTTACAGGCAAATATTGGAACACTGATGTAAAAGGAACTTATTATTGTGCAGCCTGCGGTAATACACTTTTCCGATCAGGAGCAAAATTTTCGAGCAGCTGCGGATGGCCAAGTTTTTTTGAACAGGAAAACAAAAAAAGTATCGTATTTAAAGACGATAATTCTATTGGAATGGAACGAATAGAAGCCCTTTGTGGCAGATGCGGCGGACATCTTGGCCATTTATTTGATGACGGACCAGCTCCAACCGGCAAAAGATACTGCATGAATTCCATTGCACTTGATTTTGTGCCAGATGCTAAATAAAAATTAAAACCAATTATGATGAAAACGAAAACATTAATTTTACTCTGTTTATTATTTACTGGAATATTATTTTCCCAAAACAATACTAAAACTAAAAAAATGACACAATCAAATTTTGAAACTATAACTCTTGGCGGAGGCTGTTACTGGTGTGTAGAAGCTGTTTATGAAAACCTGAAAGGTGTAAAAACAGTCGTTTCCGGATTCTCTGGAGGAAAAATCACAAACCCAAGCTATGAAGAAGTATGTTCAGGAACTACAGGTCATGCCGAAGTTGTTCAGATTACTTTTGACAAAAATGTGACCAGTCTTGATGAGATTTTCAAAGTGTTTTTTACTGTTCATGACCCTACAACCCTTAACAGACAGGGAGCCGATAAAGGAACACAGTACAGATCTGTTATTTTTTATAATGATGATGAACAAAAAAAAGAAGCACAATCAATTATTTCTGAGTTAAATAAAGCAAAAGTTTACCAAAATCCAATTGTTACTACGATAGAGCCTTTTACTAAATTTTACAAAGCCGAAGATTATCATCAAAACTATTATGCCAATAACAAAAATCAGCCTTATTGCCAAATGGTTATTCAGCCAAAAATTGAAAAATTTGAAAAAGTCTTTAAAGACAAATTAAAAAAATAAACAGTTAATCATTATATCAGAAACCGCTCTTTAAAATTGAGCGGTTTTTTTTATTTAAAATGGTATTTCTTTTTTTGTAATTTGCATCGTCTAAAATTAAATCATCAACCAAAATCATCAAAAATGAAGCAATTTCTGCCGTTTTTTTTATTCTTAATCACTGTTTTTCAAAGTCATTCGCAGCAAAATCTGCCAACCGATTATCTTTCAAAAGAGTTTCACAAAGGAAGACGTGAAGCGTTTAGAGCATTAATGCCTGCGAATTCTGTAGCCGTGATATTCTCCTATCCTGAAAGAGTTTTTTCCAAAGACGTCAATTACAATTTTCATCAAAATCCTGATTTGTATTATCTAACAGGGTATAAAGAACCAGATGCAGTTTTATTAATTTTTAAAGAAACACAAGGTACAGGCGAAACTTATAATGAAATCTTTTTTGTCAGAGAAAAAAATGCTTCCCGAGAAATGTGGACAGGAAGACGTTTAGGAATTGATGGAGCTAAAACTCAGTTGGGAATTTCGACCGTTTTTAACGGAAATGATTTTAAAGATTTTACCATTGATTTTAAAAAATTCAGCAAAATAATTTATGACAAAATCCCAACGGATATTGGAAATAACAACAGCGGATTTGATCTTTTTGGACTACTCCAGACTTTTAAAAACAAAGCTGGTATTACTTCTAACAGCGAAGAATCTTTAGAAAATTTTAGAAACATTACCAATTCACTTAGAGAAATCAAAACGCCTGAAGAATTGGTTTTAATGCGCAAAACTGTTAAACTTTCCTGTATTGCCCACAACGAAGTAATGAAAGCTGTCGGGCCAGACATGAGCGAGAATGAAGCTGACGGAATTCATGCCTATATTCACAGAAGTTATGGCGCAGAAGATGAAGGCTATCCGCCAATTGTGGGAGCTGGTGCAAATAGCTGTATTTTGCATTACGGAGAAAATAACAGTACCAAAATGGAGAATCAATTGCTATTAATGGATGTGGGATCAGAATATCACGGTTACTCAGCCGATGTAACTAGAACAATTCCGGCAAACGGAAAATTTACTGAGGAACAAAAAGCCATTTATCAATTGGTTTATGATGCTCAGGAAGCTGTTTTTACAATTTGTAAAGAGGGAACACCGCTTGTGGATTTGAATAACAAGGCAAAAGAAGTTCTGGCAAATGGTTTATTAAAACTGGGAATTATTCAAGATTTAAAAGATGTAAATCTATATTATCCGCACGGATGTTCTCATTTTCTTGGGCTAGATGTTCATGACAAAGGTAATTACAGAGGACCGCAAAGTGGTTTAAAGGAGAATATGATTATTACTGTTGAACCTGGAATTTATATCCCCGCAAACAGTAAATGTGATAAAAAATGGTGGAATATTGGTGTCCGTATCGAAGATGATATTCTGATTAAAAAAGATTCTTTTGAAAACCTTTCCATTGACTCACCAAGAAAATGGCAGGAAATCGAAAAATTAGCAGAACAAAAAAGCAGTTTCAACGACATGAAATTTCCAAAATTATAATTTTACAACAAACATGAAATAGAATCCTTCAAAGCTATTTGGAGGATTTTTTGTGGCTGATAAAAAAAATCAAAAAACTAATTTTTCTAAACTACAATCAAATGAGCATTCAAATTGAAGAATTACCAAAAGAGTTCCTGCACTGCAAAAAACTATTTTCTGAAATTGATAATTTTGAAATCAGAGAAGTTACTGTTGAATCAGAAAGCACTGAATATGGAGCCTGCCGTTTTGTTCTAAATAATTTAAATATTCTATTCCGAACTGCTAAAATCACACCTACTAAAACTGGGCAATTTGTTACGCTCTGGAAAAGAATAAATCAAGGTCCAATTCGGCCTTTTGACAGTGTTGATCCTATTGATCTGTTCGTTATCAGCGTTCGTAAAGACAATGATTTCGGGCTTTTTATTTTTCCAAAACAAATTCTTGTAACCAAGGAAATTGTTTCAGATAAAAAAGAAGGAAAACGCGCTATCCGTGTTTATCCGCCTTGGGATATCACAACCAGTAAACAGGCACAAAAAACACAAAAATGGCAATTGGATTATTTCTTAGAATTTCAAGACTCCCAAAAGATTGATGTTAACCGCGTAAAATCATTATTCTTTACAAAAGACTGAAAAACAGCTTTTCATAAAACAAAAAATCTTTTCCTATCTTTATGAGTCATATTAATCTAACGAAAAAAACATGGACAAAAGCAAACACAAATACCAAATCTTTTTCTCGTCTTTTCTGTTAATTTCAAGCCTAAATCTAGCTTTGGCTCAAGAAAAAAAAGTAGCACCTACTTCACAGGAACTGTACAACGAAATTGCTTCGATGGACACACAGCTTTTTGATGCATTCAACGCCAAAGACATGGCAAAATTCAAACCTTTGTTTACCGAAGATTTAGAATGGTACCAAGACAATGGAGGCTTGATTTCCTATGAAACTGTTTTTACAAATTTTGAAAAAATGTTTAAAAACGAAAACAAACTCACCCGTAATTTGGTTAAAGGCAGTCTCGAAGTTCATCCCATAAAAGATTTTGGAGCTATTGAAACTGCTACGCACCAATTTCGCCACATGGAAAACGGAAAAGAAGAAATAGGAACTTTTAAATTTCTTGCCATTTGGAAAAAAGTGGGTATCCAATGGAAAATTTCAAGAATGGTAAGTTATGATCATTGATTTATAAAATATAATTCCCTTTTGGAGATACAATCAAATAAAAAAGGAGTTAATTCATTTCAATAATGAGTAGACTCCTTTCTGCTTCCTGAAGGGCTGTTCATGCAACTTCGGCTATAAAATCATTCTCTAATATGAATCTCTAAAATACTTTTAAACATATATTAACTTGAGATTACTTATTTTCAGAATTCATCATACAGTATTTTATCAGATTAACTGATTACTTTATCGAAAAATAATCAATCAAAAAGAAATTATAATTAAATTTATTTCTTACAAATTACATTAATCAAAATCCATAAAATGAAAAAGTCATTTCTTATTTTGTTTTTATTTTCATATCCGGTCATTGCACAATTTCAAAAGGCATCAGCTCCAATAGCTGACAAGAAAGAACACATTCGGACAATACATGGAGAGAGCGTTAACGACCCCTATTATTGGATGTATGATTATTTTGGAAAAGGCCCAGACAGCACAAAAGCTGTTGATTATCTAAAAGCAGAAAATAATTATCTGAAAACGGTGATGAGCAGCACTGAAAAACTGCAGGCTGATTTATTTACAGAAATGAAACTTCGAATAAAAGAAAAAGATGAGACTGTTCCTACGTTCAAAAACGGCTATTTTTATTATACCCGAACAGAAAATGGAAAAGAATATTACAAGTACTGCAGAAAAAAAGGAAACCTTGATGCGGCCGAAGAAGTCCTGTTGGATGTTGATGAAATGGCAAAAGGTCATTCCTACTATGATGCAGCAGGTTTCGAAATAAGTGAAGACAATAAATTATTAGCTTTTGGAGTTGACCAATTAAGCCGAAGACAATACACTATTCATATAAAAAATTTAGAAACAGGCGAAATACTCAAAGATTCCGTTACAAATACAAATGGTGATGCAGCATGGGCAAGCGATAATAAAACTTTTTTTTATACTTCAAACAATCCAGTAACTCTTTTGTCCGAGAAAATTTTTCGCCATACTCTTGGCGCCGAAAGTAAAAATGATGTAGACGTTTATAAAGAAAAAGATCCTAGCAATTACATATTTGTTACCAAAAGCAAGAATAGCAAATACATTATAATCTATTCGATGGCTACCTTATCTTCTGAAATTCGATTGATAAAAGCAGCGAATCCAACCGATACATTCACTGTTTTTCAGCCTCGCATAAAAAATGTTATTTATGATTTATCCATTTTAGACAACAAATTTTTAATACGTACCAATAAAGACGGTGCAAAAAATTTCAAACTGATGGAATGCCCCTTAGACAAAACTGCAGCTGAAAATTGGAAAGAAATTATACCTAACCGCTCTGATGTTTTATTGCAGGGAGTGGAAGAATTTAAAGATTTTATTGTCATTAATGAACGTAAAAATGGCTTAACAGTCATGCGGGTAAGAAACACAAAAGACAATTCTGAGCATTATATCAATTTTGAAGAACCGGCATACAGGGCTGATTTTGGCTCCAATCCTGAATACAACAGTAATTCCTTCCGATACGAATATACTTCATTAACTACACCCAATTCGACTTTTGATTACAATATGAATTCAAAAGACAAAAAATTAATGAAACAGCAAACTATTATAGGAGGATATTCTTCAGCGGACTACATAACCGAACGTTTATTTGCAACCGCAAAAGACGGCACAAAAATACCAATTTCAATAGTTTACAAAAAAGGATTTCAAAAAAACGGTAAAGCTCCTTTACTGCTTTATGGTTATGGAAGTTATGGCGTAAGCATGGATGCCAGATTTTCGAGTTCCCGCCTGAGTTTATTAAATAGAGGCTTTACATTTGCCATTGCACACATAAGAGGCGGACAGGAAATGGGCCGTCAATGGTATGAAGATGGTAAACTTATGAAAAAGAAAAACACTTTCGCAGATTTTGTAGATTGTGCGCAATTTCTAATTCAGGAAAAATTTACCAGCAAAGAACATTTGTACGCTCATGGAGGAAGTGCGGGTGGCCTTTTGATGGGAGTGGTGGCCAATTTGGCTCCTGATCTATTTCACGGCATCATCGCCGAGGTCCCTTTTGTTGACGTAATTAACACGATGCTTGACGAAAGTATTCCGCTTACGACTAATGAATTTGATGAATGGGGGAATCCAAAAAATAAAGATGCCTATTTATACATGAAAAGTTATAGTCCTTATGAAAATATAGAAAAGAAAAACTATCCCAACATTCTTGTATCCACTGGACTGCATGACAGTCAAGTACAGTACTTTGAGCCTTCGAAATGGGTAGCCAAATTAAGAGATCTGAAAACCGACAATAATTTGTTGCTTCTTCATACTAATATGGATTTTGGTCATGGCGGAGCTAGCGGACGCTTTGATTTTTTAAAAGACATTGCGTTAAATTATGCCTTTATGCTAAATCTCGAAGGAATTACCAAATAGAAAACACTTAATAGAAAAGGCTGTTCCAAAATTAGAAACAGCCTTTTCTATTATTCAAATATTCAGAAAGCTAACTAACTTTTCAAAGCCTCAGCAATTTTCAAAGCACATTTTTCTCCGTCAATCGCGGCAGAAATAATTCCGCCTGCATAACCAGCTCCTTCTCCGCAAGGATACAATCCCTTTATTTGCAGGTGCTCGTATGAAATTGAATCTCTAGGAATACGAACTGGTGACGAAGTTCTTGATTCGGGAGCATGCAATATTGCTTCATTGGTCAAATAACCTTTCATTGATTTTCCGAATTCAGTGAAACCTTCGCGCAGAATCTGCGATAAAAATCCTGGAAAAACCTGTCCCATTTCCACCGAAGTGGTTCCTGGAACATAAGACGTTTTAGGAATATTCGAAGAAACTTTATTTTGTGTAAAATCGACCATTCGCTGCGCAGGAACTTTTTGAGTGTGCTTCGCCTGTTCGCTTACGCTCGAGTGCCCTGCCAAATGCCAAGCTTTTTGTTCAATGCTTTTTTGAAATTCCATTCCGGCCAAGGCTCCAAATTTCGCAAAAGGCTTGAAATCTTCCAATTTCAATTCGATTACAATTCCAGAATTGGCTGTTGCCTGATCTCGTTTGGACGGCGACCAGCCATTGGTTACCACTTCTCCCGGACTTGTTGCACAAGGTGCAATAACACCTCCTGGACACATACAAAATGAATACATTCCGCGTCCATTGACCTGTTTTACAATTGAATAAGGCGCTGGTGGCAAATGCTCCCCGCGATAATCACAACTGTATTGAATGCTGTCAATCAATGACTGCGGATGTTCGGCTCTTACGCCCAAGGCAAAAGGCTTCGCTTCAATAAGTACTTTCTTTTTATCCAGCAGTTCAAAAATATCTCTCGCCGAATGTCCTGTAGCCAATATTAATTTATTTGCTAAAATCGTATCCCCATTTTGAGTTACGATTCCCTGCACTTCATTATTTTTAATCAAAATATCGGTCAAACGGGTTTCGAACAAAACCTGTCCACCATACTCGATGATTTTCTCCCGAATATCCTGTATAATTTGAGGCAATTTGTTTGTACCAATATGGGGATGCGCGTCTACCAATATATCTCCGGTAGCACCAAAAGCAACAAGCAATTCTAATATTCGGGTAACATCACCACGTTTTTTGGAACGGGTATATAATTTCCCATCCGAATAGGTTCCTGCTCCTCCTTCGCCAAAACAATAATTAGAATCCTCATCAACAATATGATCTCTATTGATTGCTTTCAAATCACGGCGGCGTCCACGAACATCTTTTCCTCTTTCAATTACGATAGGTTTTAAACCCAATTCTATTAATTGCAAAGCAGCAAAAAGTCCTGCAGGACCAGCTCCTACTACAATAACTTCCTGCGCATTGGCAACATTTTTATAATCTGGCAGTTCTATTTGATACTCCTGAAAAGGTTCGCCTTTCAAATAAATAGAAACTTTCAAATTGATTTTTATTGCTTTCTGGCGTGCATCAATTGACCGCTTCAAGATAACCACGTGTTGTATCTCCTTGACTGAGACTTTAATTTGTTTGGACAAATAATCTTTCAGCAACGATTCGTTGGAAGCAATTTCCGGAGAAACTTGTAATAGGAGTTCTTGTGGCATATCTTATTTATTAGCTTTTCTTTCTATGAAAAGAAGATGCAAAAATACTATTTTGAACTGAAATTAGTTCTTCCTCATACACTTTTAATATTTAAGCCACGAATTCACAAATTATTACACACGAAAGAAGCAAACTGACGAAGTAAATTATTACGTCTTAATGACACGAATTATCCTTAAAGTCATAATTTGTGCAATTTTAATTTTGATAAAAAATTAATTAGTGAATTCGTGGCTAACTTTTTTTAAAGACCCATTTTCAGAAATAGACTTTGTACCTTTGTTTCTTTCAAACTTTGCACTAAAAAAATAATGTCTAGAAAAATAAAACTAATATGGGATTTTCGTGGTCCTGCTTCGGCAAAAACGGCCGAACATCACGAAATACATTTGAAAGAATACATTGTGATTGAAAAATTGCCGATTAACATAACAGGATTTGAAATCTTTAATGAAATGTATGCAACCGCTTACATGGTCGTTGTTGAGGAAAATATGATTCAGGTAAGAGATGCCTTGAAACCGCATCGTGGGGAAGTTTATGAAGAGTAAAACTCTAATGAAAAATCCAAATTCAAAACTACTTCTAGCTGTTTGAATTTGGATTTTTTTGAATTTTAAAATCGTTTTACTTTAAGTCAAGCTTATAATCACTAAATATATAAGTATTATCATCTTTTCCAAGCAGCTTAATACTTTTAAAATCTACAACTTCATCATTTTTGACTTCATATTCATAAACATCAATATCTTTAGTACCTTCCGCTGATTCGTAAAACTTACCATCTTTGGTCCACCATTTTCCTTTTTCAGTAAAAGTCTCTATTTGGCAGTTTTCTTTTGCAGTAAACATGATGACATAATTACCATCTGCAAATCTTTGCTGTATCCAATGTTTTTCAATTCCATCTATTTGTTTGTCTTTTTCAAATCCCTTCCAAATACCGACCAACTTATTATCTTGCTCTTTTTTATCAATTGAAAAACTAAAAATCAAAATGGAAAATACTGCCAAAACAGCTATTTTAAACAAAGGGGATATTTTTTTCATAATACTTAATTATTTGGGACTTCTATTGTTTTCATGTAATCACTTAAATAAACAAACATAAACGATTCTATAAATTTGTCAGCTTTAAATTCAGTTTCTTTTTTCGTTAAAGATTTATTCTCTTTCCCAATACCAGGATGCACTACTCTTAAAGAACTGCCCGGATAGTCGGTCTCTTGCTCCATTTCCTTAAACTCCTTAACTTTAGCTTTATATTCTTCTGTCTTTTTATAATAATTAAAATAGTCCATTTTAAACTTCTGAAACTCTTCAGTTGTAAACTTCTTTGATTTGATAGTACTACCGTTCTTTATTTCTATTAGATTATAATTTTGGTAAAGAGAACTATATCCCATATGTACATATTTAACTACATCTCCTGAAGGACATATTAGCAAACCTGAATAAAAATCACATGGAAAATTAAGCTTTGCTCCAAAAATATCTTTATAAATAGATGTTTTGATAAATTGGGTTTTACCATTACTATCCTCCTTAAAATCTTCTTTATAAATATTCTCGACAACCAATTTCCCAGCTACAAACTTAAAATAAGCAACATAACCTCTCCAATTTGCACTGGAAAGGCTAGTTATTAAATTGTCTGGAATGGGATGATTCTTAAAATATTCTTCTAACGGATTTGATTGTATGAAGAGCGTGTCTTTTTCTATTATTAAATAATCAGGAACCTGGCCGGTCGCAAATAACTTGGTGGATCCTAAAAAAATGATAACTAATAATAATTTAAAAAATCTCATAAAAAATTTAATTTGCCACTTCGCTAATAAATTTTATTCGCATCAGGCGTAATTCGTCCAAATCATAATCGCCATCAAATTCTTTGAGAGCTTTTTCAATATTATCTGATTCTGATTCCATAAAATATTCATGGATTTCCTCCTGCTGATCGTCGTCCAGCATTTCATCAATCCAATATTTGATATTCAATTTGGTTCCTGAATATACAATTTGTTCCATTTCTTTTATCAAATCGTCCATCTTCAACCCTTTTGCGGAAGCGATATCTGTCAGAGCTAATTTTCTGTCTATATTTTGAATGATATACAGTTTATTGACAGAGTTCACTCCGGTTGATTTCACAACCAAATCATCAGGACGTATAATGTCATTCTCTTCGACATAACGATTTATTAATTCAATGAATTCTTTACCATATTTCTTAGCTTTCCCTTCACCAACTCCATGAATATTAATTAATTCTGACTGCGAAATTGGATATTTCAATGCCATATCTTCAAGAGAAGGATCTTGAAAAACCACAAATGGAGGAACACCTAGTTTTTTAGCAACTTTTTTCCTCAATTCGCGAAGCATTGACATTAACAATTCATCGGCTGTCCCAGATGATTTTGAAGCAGTTATTATGGCGTCATCTTCGGACTCACTATATTCATGGTCCTCAGACATTAAAAAGGATTCTGGGTTTTTCATAAACGCCAATCCTTCTTTTGTAATTTCTATAATACCATAGGTTTCAATATCCTTAGTCAGCAATCCTGCGACAAGAACCTGACGTAATAAAGCCATCCAATATTTTTCGTCATGATTTGAACCTGAGCCAAAAAATGACTGCGAATCTGTTTTATGAGCATTGATAACCGCATTTACACGGCCAATTAATGTAAAAACAATCTCTTTGGATTTATAAATATGCTTGGTTTTTTTGACAACTTCCAACAGCTTCAGCACTTCATCTTTGGCTTCCACTTTTGTTTTCGGGTTACGCACGTTATCATCCATATCGGCACCCTCGCCTGTTTCGCTGTCAAATTCTTCACCAAAATAATGAAGCAAAAATTTTCTTCTCGACATTGAAGTTTCAGCATAAGCCACCACTTCCTGCAATAAAGCAAAACCTATTTCCTGCTCAGCAACTGGTTTTCCTGAAAGAAATTTTTCTAATTTCTCTACATCTTTATAGGAGTAATAAGCAAGACAGTGTCCTTCTCCTCCATCCCTTCCAGCGCGTCCTGTTTCCTGATAATAACTTTCTAATGATTTTGGAATATCATGATGAATCACAAAACGAACATCGGGCTTATCGATTCCCATACCAAAAGCAATTGTAGCAACAACAACTTCTACATCTTCCATCAAAAACATGTCCTGATGTTTTGCCCGTGTTTTAGCATCCAGACCTGCATGATATGGAACGGCACTAATTCCATTCACTTGTAATACTTCGGCGATGGATTCTACTTTTTTACGGCTCAAACAGTAAATAATACCAGATTTTCCTTTATGCTGTTTTATAAACCGAATGATATCTGATTCAACATTTTTTGTTTTGGTACGAACTTCATAAAACAAATTGGCTCTGTTAAATGAAGCTTTAAAAGTAGTAGCATTCGACATCTCCAAATTTTTCAGGATATCTTCCTGCACTTTTGGAGTTGCAGTAGCCGTAAGGCCAATTATAGGAACTTCTCCTAATTGCTTAATAATATTTTTTAGATTTCGGTATTCTGGTCTAAAATCATGTCCCCATTCTGAAATGCAGTGTGCTTCATCAATTGCAACAAATGAAATTGGCACTGTCTGCAGAAAAGCAACATATTCCTCTTTAGTCAAGGACTCAGGCGCTACATACAAAAGCTTGGTTATCCCCGCTGAAATATCGGATTTAACCTGTGCAATTTCCGTTTTGGTAAGTGAGGAATTTAGAACATGAGCAATCCCATTCTCGGAAGAAAGGCTTCGAATAGCATCTACCTGATTCTTCATTAATGCTATTAAAGGAGATACAACAATTGCAGTTCCTTCCTGAACTAAAGCTGGTAATTGGTAACAGAGCGATTTCCCTCCACCTGTAGGCATAATCACAAATGTATTTTGCTTGTTAAGCAAAGTTTTAATAACATTTTCCTGCAGACCTTTGAACTTACTGAATCCAAAATACTTCTTTAATTCTTTGTCTATGTCAATTTCGTTTGAATTCATTCTTTAATATGTGGTATTTTATTTAAATTTGCGGCACATAAAGATACAACTTTCTTTTACACTTACAAATTTTAAACTATCTGTTTTGATTACAAAAGAAAACATATTGGCCAATGCTAAAAAAACAATTGAATCAGAAAGCCAATCTATTGCTAAATTAATTGATTTCATTGACGATACTTTTGCTGAAGCCGTACAATGTATTTTCAATTCTAAAGGCCGATTAATCGTAACCGGAATTGGCAAAAGTGCAATTATTGCTCAAAAAATGGTAGCTTCTTTTAACTCCACGGGCACACCTTCCTTATTTTTACACGCTTCTGAAGCGATACACGGAGATTTAGGAATGCTGCAAAAAGACGATGTTGTTATCTGCATATCCAAAAGTGGCAATAGTCCAGAAATCAAAGCATTAGTACCGCTTCTGACTCGTTTTGGAAATAAATTAATTGGAATGACGGGGAATATGACTTCCTTTTTGGCAAAAGGCTCACATTACGTTTTAAACACAACCGTTGATGCAGAAGCCTGTCCATTAAACTTAGCTCCCACTAATAGTACAACGGCGCAATTAGTTATGGGAGATGCCATAGTTGTTTGTCTTATGGAAATGAGAGATTTCAAAGCTGAAGATTTTGCAGTTTATCATCCTGGCGGTGCTTTAGGAAAAAAATTACTGCTTCGCGTGAAAGACATGCTGGAACATACTTTAAAACCCGAAGTAGGCCCAGATACTCCTGTCAAAAAAGCAATTTTCGAAATTTCAGAGAAACGTTTAGGTGTAACTGCAGTTGTAGAAAACAACAAAGTAATCGGAATAATTACTGACGGTGATATTCGAAGAATGCTCAACGACAGAGATACTTTTGCCGAATTAACTGCTAAAGATATTATGACAAAAAGTCCAAAAACAATACAATCTGCTGCTATGGTGGTAGATGCTTTCAATATTATGGAAGATTTTTCCATCACGCAATTAATAGTTGTAGACAATGGAGAATATAAAGGCGTATTGCATTTACATGACATTTTAAAAGAGGGGATTGTATAATGGCAAAGAAAAATTTAGGCGAAATGTCCTTTTTAGACCATCTGGAAGAATTAAGATGGCTATTAGTTAGAAGCACAACAGCTGTAGTCATCATGGCTTGTGTAACTTATTTTGTAAGTGATTATTTGTTTGATACAATTATATTTGGCCCAACAAGACCAACTTTTTTTACCTATCGCTATTTCTGTGAATTATCACATCAATTGGGATTCGCCGAAAGCATCTGCATAACCGAAATGCCTTTTATTATTCAGAATACTGAGATGGAAGGGCAGGTTAATATTTTTGTATGGATGTGTATTTTGGCAGGTTTCATTTTAAGTTTTCCCTATATTTTATGGGAAGTTTGGAAATTCATCGGCCCAGCTCTTTATGAAAAAGAAAAGAAAGGAGCTAAAGTATTTATATTTAGTTCTTCATTACTTTTCTTCTTAGGTGTTATATTTGGCTATTATGTTGTAATTCCAATGTCCGTAAACTTTGTAGCTACGTTCACAATAAGTGATGTTGTCAAAAATCAATTTACTCTGGACTCCTATATTGGTATGGTAAAAACCAGTATTTTGGCCAGCGGATTATTCTTTGAACTCCCTATAATTATTTATTTCTTAACAAAATTAGATTTAGTAACTCCAGAATTTTTACGAAAATATTGGAAATATGCTGTTGTCATAATCTTGATTGTCGCGGCAATTGTTACGCCTCCAGATGTTGTGAGCCAGACTATTGTTGCTATTCCAATGCTGCTTATTTATGAAGTAAGTATATTGATTTCAAAAATTGTAGTATTAAATAAAAAGAAAACAAATGTCTGATATCGTACAAGAATTCAATGATTACCGTTCCAAAATGAACGAAAAATTATTGGCCGACAATAATAAAATAGTAAAACGTATTTTTAATCTGGATACCAATGCGTATGCAGCAGGAGCTTTGGATGTTAAAACCAAAGAACTTTTGGGACTTGTAGCTTCGGCTGTTCTGCGTTGTGACGACTGCGTAAAATACCACTTAGAAACCAGTTATAAAGAAGGAGTTACCAAAGAAGAAATGATGGAAGCTATGGGAATAGCAACCTTAGTGGGCGGCACAATTGTAGTTCCTCATCTTCGCAGAGCTTATGAATTCTGGGAAGCTTTGGAAGAAACCAAATAATTGTTAATTCGTTGATTTGTTCAATCGTTAATTGTAACGATTAAACGGTTAAACAATTAAACATTTAAAACGATCAAACTAAAAAAATGAAGCTAAGAGCAGAAAATTTAATAAAAACCTACAAAGGCCGAAGTGTTGTAAAAGGTATTTCGGTAGAAGTAAATCAAGGTGAAATCGTTGGTCTTTTGGGACCAAATGGTGCCGGAAAAACGACTTCTTTTTATATGATTGTAGGATTGGTAAAACCAAATTCAGGAAATATTTATCTTGACGATTTGAATATTACCGATTATCCGATGTACAAAAGAGCACAGCAGGGAATTGGATATTTAGCTCAGGAAGCTTCAGTTTTTAGAAAATTAAGTATTGAAGATAATATTTTGAGTGTATTGCAATTAACCAAACTTTCTAAAGAAGCACAAATTGCTAAAATGGAAAGTCTGATTGCTGAATTTAGTTTGGAACACATTCGCACCAACCGCGGAGATTTACTTTCGGGTGGCGAGCGCCGTCGTACCGAAATTGCCCGCTGTCTTGCTACAGATCCTAAATTTATTTTACTAGATGAACCTTTTGCTGGAGTTGATCCAGTTGCTGTAGAAGATATTCAGAGAATCGTAGCGCAATTAAAAAACAAGAACATTGGAATCCTAATCACCGACCACAACGTGCAGGAAACCCTTGCTATCACAGACAAAACCTATCTTATGTTTGAAGGCGGAATTCTAAAAGCTGGTATTCCTGAAGAATTGGTTGAAGACGAAATGGTACGACGTGTATATCTTGGACAAAATTTCGAATTAAGAAAGAAAAAATTGGAGTTTTAAGTTTTTATTTCTGTTAAAAAGAAAAAAACAATGTCATCAAAAGAACCTTCTAAAGAGACCTCAGACAAATGGAAAAATGACCCCAACAATTGGATTTGGGGAATTTTCTATTATAACAAAGAAGATCCGCGTATTTTTCCTCCTAAGAAAATCGAAGAAATGGGATTTACAATCAATTTTGCTAATCCAAATTCGGTATTGACTGCTGTTATTGCTTTGGCTTTCTTTGCAATTGTAACATTTGTCATTCTCAAAAATAAATAAGCAAAAAAAATTATTCTACCGCAATATACTGCAGCTGCTGTAAGTCTCCATTATAGATATTAACATCAACTTTAGTATCGATTCCCGGCACAGTGGCTTTCTCTGTAAATTGCCAAAAAAGCCAATCGTCCTGAATTTCCTCTCGATAAAAATTGTAATTGGCTATCCAAAAAAGATAATCACTGAATTCTTCTTTCAGAAAATCATCATAGTATTTTTCGCCGGTGTAAATTATCGGCCTCACGCCATAATGTAATTCTACGGCTTTCAGCCAGCGTTTCAAGCCTATTTTTAAGCGTTCAATTGACTGTTCTTTAGGAAGTTTTTCGATATCCAAAACAGGTGGAAGATCACCTTTTTTTAATTTTACTGTTTTTATAAAAAGTTCGGCCTGCTCCAGTGAATTTTCGTTCGGGCGATAATAATGATAGGCACCGCGAATCATTTTATTTTCTTTGGCACCAAGCCAATTTCTTTTAAACTGTCTATCAGGTCTATCCTTTCCAACGGTTGCCCTAACAAAAACATATTGCAAAGGATATTTTTCTTCGATCGTATCTACATAAGACCATCGGATTTTTCCCTGATATTCGGAAACATCAATTCCAACGACTTTACCATCGTTTTTTTCTAAAACCTTTAGATTCCGGGCTTCCGAAAAAACATCGGTCTCTCGGGTGGTATCATGCGTTCTAAACCCCAAATAATGAGCAAAACTGGAACGGTAATGGTAAATTACTGATACTGTTACAAAAAATAAAAAAACAAGTATCAGATTGCCAAAAAATTTAGCGGTAAAAACAGTGCCTTTCTTTTTAGGTTTACGAGTATAGGAAGTTCTTGTATTCTTACTTTTCATCCAAAACAGAAACTACTTTTTTAGAAACTTATTATTAATTACTGAAAGTAAAACATAGAAGATAATTATTAATGGAATTGCTAAATAATTCAAAGAAACCAATAATAAAACTGCTATGGCTAAAAACACAATCTGCAGTGCATTATCCTTAAAATTAAACTTTTTTATTTTTAAAGAAAACAAAGGAATTTCAGCATTTAAGATGTAAGCGCTAAACAAAGTTATTGTTAGCAAAACCCATTTTTCAGTCAGGACTTCAATCACTAATAATGATCCTGCCGAATAATATTCCAGCACTAGCGGAAGGCTTAATATAAAAAGAGCGTTTGCAGGCGTTGGCAATCCTATAAACGAATCCGTTTGGCGAGTATCAATGTTGAATTTCGCTAAACGCATACAAGATCCTAAAGTTATGATAAATCCTAAATACGGAAAACACTGAAGATATCCTTCACTCATGTTAACATTACTCGAAAGCATCATTTTGAACATTACAAATCCTGGAACAACGCCGCTTGTTACCATATCGGCAAGTGAGTCCAGCTGTAGTCCCAAAGGTCCTGAAACTTTGAACAGACGAGCAAAAAAACCATCAAAAAAATCCAAAAATATTCCGAGACCAACAAAGTAGAAAGCCATTTCAAATTGGTCTTTACTTACAAATATGACAGCGATACAGCCACAAAAAAGGTTTAATAACGTAATTGTATTTGGAATATGTTTTTTGATGTTCATAGTGTTTAAATTGAATTATAAGCTTGGCAAATTTAATACATTAAGCGAAAGTGTTACCCGTTTTGCTTAGAGATTTTAAATTCTTAGCAACAAAAATTAGTATTTAATTGAATTGAAGCAGTTACATCATCAAAAAACTTTATTTTTGGGAAATAATTAAAACGCTTTTAGCTTACAAACAACATCCCTTGAAAAAAACACAGCTTTTTTTATTCTTTTTAATAGTAAATAGTATCTATTGCCAAACGGTTCGAAAATACTCAAATGAGTTTATGAATATTGGTGTAGATGCTGCAGCTTTGGGAATGTCAAATGCAGTTACTGCCACAACTTCTGATGTTAATTCTTCATATTGGAATCCCGCGGGGCTAATTCACTTAGAGGACGATCAAATTTCCTTAATGCATTCTAATTACTTTGCCAATATTGCTAAATACGATTTTATCGCTTATGCCAGTCCTATTGATGACCGAAGTGCCTGGGGAATTTCGTTAATCCGTTTTGGCGTTGACGACATCATGAACACCACTGAATTAATTGATAATGAAGGTAATATTGACTACAATAGAATCAAGCTTTTCTCAACTGCAGACTACGGATTTACTTTTTCATATGCAGTAAAACTACCAGTACCAGGCTTTCAATATGGAGTAAATGCTAAAATCATCCGGCGAATAATTGGAGATTTTGCCACATCTTGGGGATTTGGATTTGACTTAGGCATACAATTCGAAAAAAATGACTGGCAGTTTGGATTAATGCTTCGGGACATTACTACTACTTACAATATTTGGAACATCAACGAAGAAGCTTATCAGAAAATAGCCGATGCAATTCCGGGGGAAAATCAAGAAGTACCCGAGAGTTCTGAGATTACTCTTCCCAAAGCACAATTGGGAGTGGGCAAGAAATTTATTTTTCACGATGATTACAGTCTTTTGACTACCGCAAATATGAATATGCAGTTTACACAAACTAATGACTTAATTTCCAGTAAATTTATCAGTATCGATCCAGCTATAGGTTTAGAATTTGGGTATACCAATTTAGCTTTCCTAAGAGCAGGTGTTGGCAATTTTCAGCACGTAACCCAATTAGACAATGGAGAAAAAATTGGATTTCAGCCCAACATTGGTTTAGGGTTCAAATACAAAGGAATAGCTATTGATTATGCTTTAACAGCATTAGGAAATCAAAGCACTGCATTGTATTCAAATGTATTTTCATTAAAAATTGATTTATCACTTTTTAGAAACTAACTTTAATTCTTTAAAAAATACAATTTTATTTATATCAAAAAAATCAGCAAAATGAAAACCAGATCTCTTAAAAAAATATTTGTCAGCCTTCTTTTATTGAGTTCAATTTACAATTCATTTTGTCAAGACGTAATATTATCAAAAAACGCATCGGTAAGTGTAATGACCTGCGGTACTGGGAACGAACTTTATTCCTTATTTGGCCACACTGCCATAAGAGTTCGTGATGATGAAAATAATCTTGATGTGGTCTACAATTATGGTGCATTTGATTTTGGCACGCCTAATTTTGCAATGAAATTTACTAAAGGAGATTTGGATTATTTTATAACTAACAATCGTTACATCGATTTTATTAATCAGTACAATTATGAGAAAAGAGATGTTTACGAGCAGGAATTAAACATTCCGTTAGAGCTAAAACAGGAATTATTTAAAAATCTAGCTCAATCCATGTTATCTGATGAACGTTTATATCAATACAAATTCATTGATAATAATTGTACTTCGAAAGTGGTTGATGTGATTAATAAAACACTAAAAGCAAAATTAATCATCAAAAAAGCAGATACTGATCAAACTTACAGATCTATTTTGTTTCCTTATTTTAACAATCACTTTTATGAGAAATTAGGAACCAGTATTGTATTTGGAACAAAAGTGGATCAAATGGGGACAAAAATATTTCTACCCGCTGAACTTCAAAAAAGCCTGGAACTCATTCGTTATCAAAATCAGCCTTTATCTAAAGGAAACAAAACAATATTAAATTTTGAAGAAGAAGCACCCGTTTCATGGTGGAATAACAGTTATACTTTTCTCTTTATTTTAGCATTTGTAACTCTGATAAACAAGAAAAGTATTGATTATATATATTTATCTATAATAACTTTATTGGGATTGCTGTTTGTTTTTTTAGGATTTTATTCATTCCATCAAGAATTGGGATATAATTATAACATATTTTTGTTTAACCCGACACTCTTACTTTTACTATATTTTGTGATAACAAAAAATTCAAAATGGATATACAAATTGGCATCATTAAACATTGTCATGATTATTATGTATTTCTGTTTCATTATTACAAAAATTCATTTAATCATCGTTTTACCGATAATTATAACCAATTTGTTTGTTCTATTCCGAATAGCTATTAAAAATAAAAAGCGTATTCCAATAATTATTTAATTACTGTCCTCTATAAAACAGCATTGTGGAAACTGTTTTAAAAGCAATACTTAAATCCAAATAAATGCTTCGGTGTTTGATATAATACAAATCATATTGAAGTTTTATCAAACTGTCTTCCAGTTTTTCTCCGTAAGAATAGTTAACTTGTGCCCAGCCTGTAAGCCCAGGTTTTATGATATGCCTTGTTTCGTAAAAAGGCATTATTTTTGCAATTTCATTAACAAATACTGGTCGCTCTGGTCTAGGTCCGATCACGGCCATTTCACCCTTTAGAATATTAATAAACTGCGGAAATTCATCTATTCTCGTTTTTCTTAAAAACTTTCCAAACTTAGTTACTCGAGAATCATTGATTTTGGCAAACACTGCTCCCGATTTTTCGGCGTTTTTGATCATTGTCCTAAATTTAATGATCCTAAAAATGACTCCGTCTTTGCCAACTCTTTTTTGAGTATAAAACAATTTTCCTTTGTTCCAAAAGGCATTTCCTACTAGAATTATTGGAATTAAAACGATACCAATACTTAACCCAATTAACGATAATACAATTTCACACAATCGAATGGACAGCAGATATAATTTGTTCTGGTTACTGCGGCTGAACGGAAAAAAACGGTAAAAATCTCTTGATATATACTGAACTGGAATACGCTGTGCTTTACTTTCATATATATGGGTATATTCTCTAATACTCTTCCCCGATTCTAACAAATTAAGTAATTGGTGATATAAGTCTGTCGTAATTCCATCCGTTTTTTGTGAGGCAACCACTATTTCAGAAATACTGTTTTTAGCAACAAATGAGGTTAATTCTTTTATTTCAATATGTTTTACATGCTGAAATTCCAAGTCGGAAGCTGAATCACTATCTGCATTTATATATCCAATTATTTTATAATGAGGATCAACACTTTCCAGCCCTAAAACAAGTTCTTCTACCTGATCTCTGTCACAAACTAATACTGCATTTTGAACAAACCTGTGAGATGCTAAAAAATGAAGATAAATCATCCTCCAGGCATATAAGATGATAAAAAAAGTAACATAAAACAATAATAACTGCAAACGGTTTTTGGGCAATTCAGGCGAAAAAATAGGCGTTAGCAAATAAGCTAATACTGTAGAAGTAGTTGTCAAAATTACGCTTCGCAGTACTTGAAGATTATTGCTTGCGACTTGAAGATTGTACATTTCAAAAATAGCCCCAAATACATTAATATAAATGGCTAAAACAATAATCCAATAATAATTAGTTAATGAAAATTGAAAATAATTGAAATTAAAAATAAAACTTAAACAATACATTCCCAGTAATACAAAAACTACATCAAAAATTCGTAAAAGCAATTTACGCTCAGATATTTCGAAATGCATTTTTTTTGAATTACTCATTGTCTCCAGAGTTATTTTTCGTTGCAAGTTAGTTATTATATAAAAAACAAACCTTCTTTATTTTAAAATAGTCAGCCATTTTAACTTAACATCCTGCCATTCAAACTGTTTTGCTTTTTTTCTTGAATTAGTGGTAATTTCACTAAAAAGTTTA
This sequence comes from Flavobacterium aquicola, assembly GCF_003385115.1. Taxonomy (GTDB): domain Bacteria; phylum Bacteroidota; class Bacteroidia; order Flavobacteriales; family Flavobacteriaceae; genus Flavobacterium; species Flavobacterium aquicola. Next base: position 238,149 of record NZ_QUNI01000007.1, on the reverse strand, counting down.
GGCTCTTCTATCAATCTAACTATTGCCTCAGCCATTTTGTTAATATCATTATCAGGAACCAGTAAGGCCTCTTTTTCGTTTTCTAATAAATATGCAATACCGCCGACATTAGTAGAAACAACAGCCAGGCCTAATGACATAGCTTCAATCACACTTACTGGCATGTTGTCAAAATGGGTTGTATTTATAAAAACAGAATAATTTTTTGATAGATCAATCCAATCCTCCTTAGGTAATTTGCCTGAAAAAAACACCTTAACGTTCAAGTCTTTAGCTTTTTGCTTAGACTCTGCTAAGCTTCCGTCCTTTTCGGGTCCAATCATGCAGAGTACAGCTTCAGGGTATTTCTTTTTTAAGCGGGCAAAAACTTCAACCGCCATTACAGGATTGTATATTTTTGCAAAAGAACGGACCCACAGTAAATTGGGAGCAGCTTTTTTCCGTTCTAAAAAAGGGTACTTTTCCAATTCAATTGTATTGGGAATATGGATTATATTGTGATATCCTTCAGCTTTGAATTCATTAATTAAAAAAAGTGAGGGAGAAACATTTTGAAAAGAATATCTGAAAATCTTTTCACTAATTTTCGGATTCCTCTTCAATCTTAAAGATAAATTACCGCCGTGTAAAATAGGTATATATTTTATTTTTAAAAAACGGCATAACTGAGAAGCTGCGAATGCATACCAGAAATTGGCTGTGCTGTATGTATCAATAAGGACAAAATCAGCTTTTCTATATTTAAATACGCTCCATAACATGTGTAGTAATCTTAGGAACTGATTTTTTTGAGAAGAACTGTACCGAATATTAAAACCGTCATGCTCCAGCAGTGGACCAAGAGTTTCAATAGTAGTAGGAGTTGCTCCATGTTTAGATAATTTATTTCCTATGTACAGCAGGTTTTTCATACGAAGATAATATTTGCTTTTTTAGCGGACTCTAGCAATTGAGAATTGGCGAAGAAAGGTATCGTCTTTGTTCATTCATTTTTTTGTTTTGGGATCATGCTGGTATTAACAGTATAAACTTTTAGCAATGAAAGTGCATAAACAAAAGCTGGAGCTGCTAATCTCATGGCAGCATGATTGATAGTCAGCAGCCAAAAAACTAAAAAGGAGAGAGCTAAAATATTTTGTCTATTAATCAAAAATAACACCACAGGAGTAAATAATAAAATAATTAAATCAATAAGACCAAGAGAACCATGTTCAGCAAGCATTCTGGTAAATTCATTATGAGAAGCAGATACAATCCCTGTTTCTTTTTCCCGAAGTTCTTTATTCCTGCCTACGCCTACGCCTAAAATAGGATTATCCCAAAACATCTGCATTTCAGAATCCATAAGTGCCTCCCTTCCTGATAACTGACTTTTCTTTTCACGTCCTCTTGCATCCTGATTGGCATACCGTTTATTAATTAAACCATTGGTCTGTAGAGAACTGTACCCCCACACTCCTATTCCTGCAACAAACGATAACATAATAATCATTCCTATTTTAAATTTTGTTTTATAATTTGCTTGATAATACATTACACCCAGAAAAATAAAAACCATAGCTATTGCTGTAAATATTCCTCCTCTGGAAAATGTTACAATTCCTCTAAAAGCAAAAACGATCACAAATCCTGCATTAAGAATTTGTAATAACTTACTTTTGGAATTTAGCACCAGCTGAACAAAAAATATAAAAACTCCAAGTCCAAGTATAGTTGACACTTGATTGGGACCAAAACCTCCAGAAGTTTCAAAATTCGACTGTGTTCCGGTCACAACTGCTTTTACGCTTGGTGTATATAAAAACAAATAGACAGCTACCGCAATTAAAGGTAGAGAAAAGGCTGTAATCACCCCCAGCAATCGATCAAAAGATATTTTTCTTTGATAACAGTATATGGCACAGATACCTAAACAAACCGGTCCAGATAAATTAAATGCGATTGCTTTCCTTACATCAGTATTTAAATCCAATGTAAGAGTAGCCAAGACAATTCCAGGAATCAATAACAGCAAAAACAACCAATACAAAAATGCTTTAGTAAATCCAGAGTAAATCATCCCCAAAAAAATAAAAATAAGGATTGTGTATTTACCAAATTCATTTAAAAGCATCCCATCGGTCATCCTTAGAAGAACCTCAACACTAACAACATAGGCAGACATTACCAGAACTTCATTGTTTCTGTTTTTACTTTTAATAATATAATAAATACCAAAAGCGAGTATTGAAATGGTAAATATTTTTGAAACAAAAGGCAGTGCAAATACCAGTACTCCTAGAGAAGCATGAAACAATATCAAATAAATATATGACAATTCTTCTTTCTTCATTTTAACTTGTTTGTATCCAATTTAAATATTTTTTAATAATACTTTCAGCTGTATAATCAGTTTGGATGGTATTATAAAGTGCGGTACCAAAATCAGTTCGTAATATTTCATTTTCAATCAAATTAACCAAAGATTGATAAAATAAATCTTCTCTGTCTGCATCAACAATAAATCCATTCTTACCATTCTGAACGATTGCTGAAATTTCACCAACACGAGTAACAACAACTGCTTTTTTATACAAACCATATTCCAAAAGGGATACTGGTAATCCTTCTGATTTTGAGGTTAAAATTGCAATTGATGCCTGATTAAGTATGTTTCCTATATCTTGTTTGGAACCATACATAAAAACATTATTTTCTAAAGCATATTCTTTGATTAATTGTTTTATCTGAACGGCATATTCATCGTCAAAATCTTTTCCAACCAAATGAAAAGTCCAGTCTGGATTAGATTCTTTTAGCTTTTGAGCCACTTTCAATAGAAAAAAATGATTTTTTTGTTCTCTTAAATTAGCCAAAGATACTATCCGTTTTCCTTCTGTTCCTTTTAGAAAAGTGTGACTTTTTTCCTGAGCTGCTTTCACAGAAAAATTAGGAAGATAAATAACATTTCTGGATTTCAGCTTCACTTCAGACCAATTTTTAAGTTTCTGGTTTACAGCAATAACTCCTTTAAAAAAAGATTTTGTAAGTTTCAATACAAAATGAGGTCTGTTTTCTAAAAACACATTATTTCCATAATGGTCATGCCTGATTAGCAGTAGTGTGGGACATAATAATTTTAACAAAAAAGCCAGAAAAAAAGAGGTACTATGTGCATGAATATGTGTCACTCTGTTTTTTAAAACAAATGATCGTAATCTAAAAACTGCAATCAAATCAAGCTGTTTTTTTTTATTCAAAAACAAATACGAAACATTCGGATTGATTTGAGATAATAATGCTCCTTCTTTTCTGGTAGCTACCAATCCTGAAAATTCAATTTCATCAGCCAAAACATTAGCATAATTGACTGCCATACGTTCTGCACCTCCGGCTTCTAAAGAATCTATTAGTTGCACAATTCTCATCGAGTAAGCATTTTTTTTATTTCCGATTCAAAAACATCAAGAGTATATTTTGTTGACCAATCCGTAGCCTTTTGCCTTTTTGCCACAAAGTCTGATTCATTATTCAAAAGACATTCTAATTCTCGAATATCTTTTTCTAGATCCATTTTTAATAATAGTCCTCTATTTCCAAAATCCAGCATAAATGGCACACAAGAAACAGGAGTTGCAACAGGAACACAACCCCAAAACATTCCTTCGGCAATTGCTTTCGGCCAGCCTTCACTTTTGGATGGCAAAATAACAAAATGGCTATTTTGATAGGCAGTTTTTATAATTTCCTGATTTTGATTTCCTTTCAATTGGATGATATTTTTTAAACCATTAGTTACAATATAATTTTCTAAAAGAATACGTTCTATTCCTTCTCCATACAAATCCAAAAATACATCATACTCTTTTTTATACAATGCTTCAATTAATTGTATTGCATACAAAGGATTCTTTCCAGATACCAATGTGCCTACGAAAACAAAATTTATTTTCCCTTTTAAATCCAATGATTTTATTGGTTTTTTATCTAATTCTGGATAAGTTGCCGTAAAAAAGGGTTTAATATTTTTAGTGCTTTTTCCCCATTCACCATAAACTAAAACCTGCATGTTTTTGGTTAGAAATGTATTTGATAAAATCCATTTCTGCAATTTATAACTCCAAGGTTGCTTTGATTTTGGATCCCAATTCCCAGCGTATTTTGCAGTTTTCTTTTTGTTAGGAAACAAAATTTGAACAAAACAACCCAAAAGTCCAATATTCCCAGGACAACGTAGATGAATATGATCTGCTTCTTTCATAGCTTGGAAAATTTGCCAGCATATTTTTGGTATTCTTAAAATCGCATTAAAAATGGATTTAAAATCCAATAAATTAATATTATCAATCTTGAAAAACTTAATATTTCCTTGATTATATGAAGTATCAATTGCCGTATTTGTAGCTTGAATAATTGGTGCAACGATGATTAACTCATCAACATATTTAGACCAAATATTCATTTCCAGAACATATGGGGCATAACCAAAATACTGGTTTTCCTTTTTGGTATGGTTGACATGAGTGATAATTGCAAATTTCATTGATTCTTATACTAAATTTCTTTTCTTGATAACCTTTATTTTCAATACATTATTTATTACAATATACCTCGTGATTTATTAATCATTATTTTAAAACTGAAAATGACATTATAATTCATTTTTTTGAAAGCAATTTTGAAATCGACAGGAAATAATTCTCAAAACTGAATAAATTCAAATAAGTAGACCGAGCATTCATACTCATTTCTTTATAATTAAATTTTTCACTTTCGATTTTTTCAAATAAAGCCATTATTGAATTAACATTAGGTTCAAATTTAAAACATTCTCTCGAATCAACTAGATAATCCGATAAACCTGTTGCTTTTGATATTAAAAGTGGTGTTCCATTCATCAAGGATTCTAAACCAACAGTAGGTAAATTATCAGATTTTGAAGGAATTATTGCAAAATAACTATCTCTTAAAAATTTATCTATTTCATTATATTTTAAACCACCTATGAATTCCATTGCCGGTTCATTATCAATTAATGCAGTAATCTCCTTTTGTTTGGATCCTCCTCCTGCTATCTTTACAATAATTTTTGAATTTACATTTTTCTGTTTGTAAAATATAAATGCTTTAACCATCTCTATAACCCCCTTGGAATCATCTAATCTGCCCAAATAAGAAATGATAATATTCTCCTTAGATTTATCATTTTCAGCCGTAAATCTATCAGCCATGGGATTCAAAACAACTACGCCTTTATCAACACCATAAAAAGACTCTAAATCTTTTTTTGCTAACTCAGACGGGCATACTACTATGTCACAAAATAATTTATAAAATATTTTTTTTCTGAAAAATAGAATTTTTCGCTTAATAAAACTTGTTTTACTGTCTGCTAATATCTGCTTTGATAGAGTATGATAATAGGCTAAAGTTTTTACTTTACCAGAAGACATTAATTTTGAAATTGAAATCGTGATATTGCTACCTACAAAATGTCCAATAACAAATTCTGGCTTATATTTTGAATAAATTTTGGAGAACCATAAAACATCCTTAAAAGAAGTGGGTCTTTTATCTGAAGGCCAAGAGATTATAACAATCTCTCCTATTTCATTCTTAACAATTTCAATCTCCTTGAAAAATGGCTTATGGGAAATAAAAACAACTCTATTCCCTCTTTCAGCTAAATGATGTGCCAAATTGTAACTCATATACGCAAAAGAATCTTCCGTGTAATTATGAGCAATTAAGATTGTTTTCATTTACTTAATTTTGGTTTACTAAAAATTAAGCTCCACCAACCCACAGTTCTCCCTATTGCTTCGGTAAAAGCTTCTTTTCTTTTAACTGCCGTAATTATATTAGTATAACGAATCAATGTCAAAAGTATAGTAATCATATGCCATTTCAAAAAATCAATTGTCATTGGTTTTGGATTCTTAACCCTCCAAACATACCAACCATTTCTTACCACCATTCTACCGTATTGATATTGATTAGGTCTTCCTGAATCGTTATGATAGTGATTCAATTTTGCAGCTGAATTTAGATATAACTTTCCTTTTTTAGCTAAACGCAAGGTAAAATCGGCATCTTCATACAACCCATAACCTTCAAAATAAGTTGAAAACTGTATCGTATCGAACACATTTTTTCTAAAAGAAGAAACTCCTCCCATCAATTGTTCTACTGGATATATTTTCCCGCTTGGAGGTAAAAAACCAACACTTCTTCCATGTGAATATAATGATGAATAACCCGGAGGACAATCACTATCTAAGTTTAATTTTTTTCGGAGAATAAAACGGGAACCGTCTTTTCTTTTCCAGCCATCAAAACAAAATTCATTAATTGGAGCAGTATAATTATCTCCAACAAAATCCCATTGGGTTTCATTGTTAATATAACCGCCTACTCCCAATGCTTCTGGATAAACTTTATATGTTTGAAGCAATTGTTCAAAATAGTTAGGCTCTAAAACGGTATCATCATCCAAAAAACAAACAATTTCTGAACTGGAATTGACCTTGGAAATACCAAAATTTCTTTGTTTGGTTAATCCCCTGTCATTATCCGTTACCAAAAAATAATTTAAATTATCGAATTGATTTTCCTTCAGAATTATTTCCGTTTCCTGATTAGTTGATCCATCAATAATCAAAATTTCGTCAGGATATACAGTCTGTTTCTTAACTGATTGCAACAATTGAAGCAAAGGTTTGGGACGCATATAGGTGCAAATAATTAAGCTATACTTCATTTTGTCTTTTTAATTCGTTAGCCCAAAATACACTTCTTTCCCATTGTTTTTGAAAATTAAAATAATATTTTATTGGATTTTTAATTTTTTGATGTTTATAGTATTTAAAAAACAAAATGGTTTTGTAACCTAAAATTTGTTCTTTTGTATTATGACTAATTTGATATAACATTACTGTTGGTGAAGGTTTTGGCTGAATACTATCGTTTTGCCATTTTAAAACAGGTTTGGTTCTAAATCCACCAATGGGTGCTTTTAAATGTAAAATTTCCGGTTCTGGTAAATACAAAATGTCATAACCCTGATTACGTAATTGCATTCCAAAATCTCCATCTTCTCCATACCCAAATTCCAAAGACATATTAAATCTTACTTTATCTAGAACATCCCTTCTAACAAAACTATTGCCAGCTCCAAAAGTAGGCCATTGAATCACTTTCGAGCGTTTCTTAATTTCATTTTTTTGAGGATACGATGTAGTTACCACTAAAGCTCCAAACTGCTTAATTTTATCAAAAACATCTGACAATAATGTCGGTTCAAAACGATTATCATCATCTGCTAAAAAAACCCATTCACTATGAGTTTGACTTAAAGCTAAATTACGAGCATTGCAAGCACCTGCCTGATGAGTAAAAATATGCTGAATCTCAAAAGGCCAATTTTCACTTTTCAAATAATCCAATTCACTTATACTATCCTCTTGCGGATTCTGCTCTACAATTACAATGTTATTCGGCAAAATAGTTTGTTTTGAAAAATCTTTCAGTACATTGTATAAATATTTTTTTCTTCCAATAGTTGGAATAATAATATCTATCGTGGCTTTATTGATTACTCTCTTCAAAGACTGTACTTCAATATTCTCCAGTGCGTTGTCTGAACTCATCCTGTTCTTAGCTCTGTTTTTATAAAAAAGAGAAAAAAAGACTGGTAGAAAGGGTAATTTTCGCTCGTATAAAAAAAAATTAATTAGCAATAAAAATACCCATCGAGTTCTATAATGTTGTTTTACGAAACGAAAAAGAATGTATCTACTTGTTTTTTCTAATGGAGCAGTTTCAATCTTTTGCTTCAAGAGTCGTGGCTCAGAATAACATAACAATCCTTTTGACATAGATAGTTTTGCTAAAGAACATAGAAAATAATCAAAATTTTTGTCCAAAGGGATTGAATCAATTAACTTAAACAGTATTTCGGCAAAAATTCCTCCAACTGCACTACTCATCTGCCAAGTTGGAAAAGTGACAGATTTATTCAGCTTTATAAAAGGTGTTTCATCAACATACCCAATAGCTGTATCCAAAAACAAATCAGTAGACGGATTATATGAAACTAGTATTTTTTTGTGATGAAATAAAGGTTCTATTCCTTCAATATTTAATTGTTTCTTCAAATCGACATGACACCAAATCAATTTTTCAGATGCAAATCTCTGAGCTAAAACATACAAAGTTTCAGCAACAGTTAATTTAGAATCAAATTCAATGGATTGCCCTTTTTCCGATTCAACAGCTACTGTTTTGGCATTCTTATGATAAATAAAAATCAAAATTTACTTTATTAAAGATTTATAAAATGCCAAACTTTGTTCTGCTACAACTGAAACACTAAATTTTTGGATCACTTTTTCTCTACCCAGAATTCCAAATTGTTGACGCAATGATGGATTATTGAGTAATGTACTTATTTTAGATGCATATTCTAGGTGATTTTTAGGATCAATCAAAAAACCATTAACTTCATCATCAATTACATCAGTTGCCCAACCGATATTTGAAGCTACAACTGCTTTTTGCATTGCCATAGCTTCTATCCACGAAACGGGTAGCGCTTCCGCAAAAGAAGGAAACACGCAGACCGTTGCTTCATTAATATATTTTTGAATTTCCTGATATGGCACACTTTCCAAGTAATTTACATTCTGCAGCGCTTCTTCAGAAAACAGTGGCTGCATCATTTGCCAGGTAGAAGACGAACCCGAAATAATATCTGGAACATCCTTGCCTACTAAAATTAATTTTACTGCTGGATTTAACTTTATTAATTCATTAAAAATATATGGCAATTCTAACAAGCCTTTTTTACGAATCAAGCTTCCAAAATATAAAACAGTATTGGGTACTTCTGGGATTGTCATACTTCTTTCAAAAGAAGTAATATCAATAGAATTGGGAATAATAGTAAACTGTTTTTTCAAACCAAAAACTTTGTTCGTTTTATCAGCTGTAAACTGACTTACCGAAAGTAAAGCATCTGCATTTTTAAGTGCTACTTTTTCATGAAATCTATTTTTCCATTTTACTGCACGTCCATCTAGATTACAAAAATAGGTGTCAGAACCATTTAGTCTTATTACGATTGGACACTTTTTAGGTTGAATGAAAGATGTAATTCCTGTCCAATCTGGAGCTTCGACCAAATCTATTTTTTTCTCCTTATAGAGTTGATTGATAATTTTTTCTATTTTTTTTCGGGTCAGATACCAAGACAAACCTTTAAGTTTTACATTTTTTATTTGTTGAATGCAAATTCCATCATCTTCAAAAATACTTTCTTCTTTTTGACCATAAACCAATACACGAACTTGACAATTTTCGGATAAAAGTCCTTTCGCTAAATTCCTGATACTTGTACCAATACCACCTGAACTTCCTGTTCTTGGATGTGGATATTCAGGAGTCAGAAAAGCTATTTTCATCACTCCGGTCCGATCCTCAGAGGACAAAGCAGAATAATCTGGAATAGAATTATTTTTCATTGATCTTTTAAATTACTAATAATTAAATTCATTCATTTCCCTATTTAGACTCCCTCACCTTTGGAGAGGGGCTGGATGGAGGAAAAAAATCTTTCAAAATTCGAGCTGTAAACATTTTGGCACCAATATCATTCATGTGCCCACAAGAAGAAAAATATTTATTCTCAATAACTACATTTTCATAATTATGAATCTCTGGATAGGCTTTTTGAACCTTTTCAAAATAATTCATTCCGACTACATTCTCGCACATTGGAGTCATTATTGCAATGAAATTAATATTGTTTTCTTTGCAAATCTGCTTAATTTCTTCATAGTATTTATTGTGGTTTAATGGCTTTAAACTCACGATATTATTTTTCATATTACCAGTTTTCCCATCTTTCAAAGCATGATAACCTAAATTCTGTAAATGACTTGTACCTTTATGAATAGCCTGAAAAAACATTTCTCTAACTCCAATTTGAGGATCAAACTTAATATAACGATAAAACGGAATATAATATAGATAGTTAAAATCTTCTTCTGTAGAAAAATGTTCTTTTATGATTTTTGAATTATGTAAATAAGGCAAAAACTTCGAAGAAATTCCATCAGCTCGATGTTCATTAGTTAAATTCAAATCAGCTTCCAGAATTACGTTCTTAATTTTATAATGACGCTCTATCATCAATTTCAATAATAAATCGGCTTCAAATAAATGCCCGCCACTCATTCCATAATTAAAGGTTTTTAAACCTTTATCTTTAAACATTTGCGAAACAAAATGATTATTGGCTCTGGATGATCCTAGAATAATTACATCGTAATTTTCATTCTCCGAGTTGTAAACTTGGTCAATTTTACCTCGATTACTCGATTGCAGATAGACTGCAGTATATATAAAATCCAGCAAAATTGCAATTACTATTGCCAAGACCAGTATTTTTGAAGTAAATAGTAAAAATTTTTTCATTAAAACTGAAAGTAAATAAATTCTTTATAATCGGAATAAGTGCCAAATGCAATAATAGCGGTCAAACATAAAATCAATTTTAGATAGGAATATTTCCCAGAAATAGGTTCAATCTTTGTTCGATTATTCCATTCGACCAAGACAAACAAACATACCATAATTAACAGCTCATAATTATATCTTTCGTTTGAAAGGTACTGGGAGGAAAATTCACCATTCAAAACAATTCTTTTCAAATAAGACACAGCATCTGTTATCGTTTTGGCCCTAAAAAATACCCAGGCAACACAGGAAAGTAAAAAAGTTATTAAAATATTTAATCGGACCTTAATTGAATCTATATTCCAACTCAAGTCTGCGCTCTCAATATTATTTCTATTTTTTTTCAGCAATAATAAGGGTAAAAAATATACAGCATTAATAAACCCCCAAGCCAAATAAGTCCAATTCGCTCCATGCCAAAAACCGCTTACTACAAAAATGATGAAAGTGTTTCTTATTTTCATCCAAATACCGCCTTTGCTTCCGCCAAGAGGAATGTACAAATAATCTTTAAACCAAGAAGACAGCGATATATGCCAGCGACGCCAAAACTCGGCTATATCTCTGGAAAAATAGGGATAATTGAAATTTCTCAGTAAATCAATCCCAAACAACTTAGACATTCCTAACGCCATATCCGAATATCCTGAAAAATCGCCATAAATCTGAAATGCAAAATAAATAGCGCCCAAAATCAACGACAAAGAATTCATTGACGGATAGTTATCAAAAATAGCATTGGCATAAGCAGCACAAGTATCGGCAATTACTACTTTTTTTAGCAATCCCCATATTAATTGATAAATTCCTTCTTTTGCGATCTCATAATCAAAAGTACGCTTTACTTTTACCTGAGGCAATAAATGTGTCGCTCTCTCAATAGGACCCGCTACCAATAAAGGGAAATAACTTACAAAAAGAGAATAGTCAACAAAATTATACTCAGCTTTAAGGCGTTTATAATAAATATCAATGACGTAAGACAAGCCATGAAAAGTGTAAAACGAAATCCCTACAGGCAAAACAACATCCAATAAAAATGGACTTGCTTTGAAACCAACTCCTGTTAGCAGAGCTGCAAAAGAACTGGCAAAAAAATTATAATACTTAAAAACTCCTAAAAAACCAAGATTTACAATTATACTTAGCCAAAACCAAAACTTTCGACTTTTTTGAGTCTGGCTTTTTTCAATTCTAATTCCGGTATAATAATCCAAAAAAGTTGAGAAAACCAATAGAAACAAAAAACGCCAATCCCAGCAGGAATAAAAATAGTAACTGGCAATAATCAAAACAGCATTTTGCGTATTCTTCGTTTTATTAAAAACAAACCAATACAAAAAAAACACTATGGGCAAAAAAACAGCAAAAGCCAGAGAATTAAAAAACATAAAATAAATTAAAGCAATTTGGTGCGCAAATTTAAGATTAATTATGAATTAAAGTAAGCCGAAATGCTGATTAACCATTTGCTCTAATGAAAAACGTTTCTCAACATCAGTTCGAGTATTCAAATTAATCTTTTTAATTCCTAAATAAACTTCTGTAACAATATTTGTTAGTGCATGAATATCTTTGGCTTTAAAAATATAGCCATTAAAACTATCTCGGATTGCTTCTTCATTACCTCCAACGTTTGTAGTAATAACTGGCACATTTGCTGCTAGACTTTCTAAAACAGATAAACTGAAGCATTCCATGTGAGTAGGCTGTAACATATAATCATACTGCGAAAAAATTTCATTTAAATTCCCTCTGCTCCCCATAAAAGTAAAAACGTTTTCCAGATTATATTGATATATTTTTTCCTTCAGCTGTTTTTTATAAGGACCATCACCATATACATCAATTTTTATATCTTGTTTTATTGATGCAGAAAGATCATTTACAGATTCAATCAAATCCTGAATCCCTTTGGATTCTCGAAGATGTGATGCTGTCAAAAAAATAGGCTTAACAGTATTTCTAGTTTCCCTAACCAAAATGCTGTCTAGAATTACACCATTATAAATTATTTTCGTTTTAGATTTTAACTGAGATCCAAAATCTTGTAAAAGCGCGTTTACAGTATAATTGGATACCCCCACAAAAACATCAATATATCTTGAATACAAAATCCCTTTCAGTCTTTTGAGAATTTTCTTTTTGAATGGATATCCATTTAAAGGTCTCGGATTATGATCTACAGCAATAATTTTGGCTTTAGAAAATTGTTTTACAGTTGCAAAAAAAGGCGTGCATAATTCGACAAAATGAGTGATAACATACATATAATCTGAGTTATACTCTTTACTAAAAGCTAGAAAATAATTTTCTAGCTTTTCAGTTTTACTACTGTAAATTTTTAAATCTGAATAACAACCATGATCTGAATAATTTGGAAAAAACCAATCCACTTGAATGTTATTTTCTTTGCACTTTTTATCAAACTGCCAAAAAAAGTGATCCATTCCTCCAACCCGCTCAGGCAGAAGCTCATAATTGCAAAGGACTGCTATTTTTTTTAACTCCATTTTCTCAAAATTGCGGCAATTCTTTCTGAAGTTCCTTTTAACGGCCTCCCAATTTGTAAGTGAATTAATTGCTTTCTGTTTTTAGCATCAGTTTCTGGATGCGTAATATATAGTTTTACTGCGTCAATTAATTCCTCTTCATTCGTAACAATTCTAGTAGCTTTAAAACTGACAACATTTTTTATATGTGGGTATTCCAAAAAACGCTGATCATAATAGAGTCCATTTCCTTTATTTCCAAATACTGGATTAATAACGGGCTTATCAAATTGCATAAAATCCAAACTCATTGTAGAGAGCATATTAATATTCAAATCCGAATATTCTAATATACTTCTCAAATCAGTAACATCTTCTTTTGAAGGTATTCGCTGTGACCATTCTTCTTGATGTCCTGTTCGTGCCAAATGCCATTTAGGATGGTTCCATTTTACAAAAGGAAATTTTTTAACAAAGCTTTCAAAACGAATAGGATCTTCTGCAGGAGAAGTTCGAACTAGTAAATTTACATTTTGAATTTTATTTTCTTGAATAGCTTGTGCAATACTAGTTATGTACAATTCATCATTTTTACTGGTTGAAATATCTCCACAGCTAAAACAGATAGTTTTTTTTGATGAATCTAAATTAAACCGATTATAGAAATCCTTCTTGGTTGTTTGATATCTTTCCAAAACATAAGGCTCAAACTGAGGAGTTCCCACTGTCTCAACATTTTGCGACTGTGTTTTTTTATAAAAATGTAACAATTCTTCTTTCATCAAATCACTCCAAACCAAATAATAATCAAAATTAGCCGCCATTCTTCCCTTAGATGCTAAATTATCCCAGCTAAAAATAAATGAAGCAGTTTTGATTTTCAATTGTTCTGCCTGATAAACTAATGGCGCAATGAATGGTGGCCGTTGATGTGTAAAAAACAAAATGTCAAATTTTTCCCTTTCTAAAATAGCCCTATAGTCTTTTACAATTGAATTATTTTTAAAAGACTGCTGTTGCAATTTAGTATAGTTCTGAATATTTTTTTCTGAATGAAATATGGAAGTCCATTTAAAAATAAACCGGGTTGCATAGCCTCTGGGGGTTTTAGCTTTTGATTTATTGGTATTTAAATTATCTGTAATTCCAAAATTGTTATGCTTATGCAATTGCAGATGAGCTACTTCCTTTGCTTTTCTAAAAAACCAGGTCGGAAATTTTTCTTGAAAAACTGCAAGTTCAATCACTCTAGATCTTTGCAGAAAACCTTCATAAACAGACGCAGGCAAACACGATAAAATGACTACCTCATCAAATTGTTTTTCTGCCTCTGATAAGAAATCGCTTAAAATAAAATTGCGAAACCCTACGCCATCGGTTATTACTATTCCTAGTTTTTTCATTTATAATTTATTATCTTTTTTATTCTGTTTTTAATTACTTTTTTTTCTTTCTTATAAATGTATTTTAATCTTTGAACTAAATTATACAGAAAACCATAAAGTTTTAATTTCCAATATTCGTTAGACAATTTATATTTAGTATCATCATGAACAATCCATCTGCTTGGAAAATAATCAGATTCATCATGCTTTTTTGAAAAATCATTATCAAATATTTGAATCGGTCTAATTATTTTTGATCCCTTTTTTTCACCCAGCCAAGCTAGCCACCAAGAAAAAGTAGAGTTACTTATTATATAATTGTCAAATTTAGAACCTAAACAAAGCTGCTCAATAGGACTTAAATTTTCAAGAAAAAAAACGTTAGGCAAAAATGAAAAATGCTTTTTACAATAGTCTATATTATCACTTGCAAAAATGACATTATAATTTTCCAATTTCTCAAAATGACAAATCAATGCAGTTAAATAAAACTGGTAAGATAATTGAAAATAATTGGGATTATTAACAAAATCACCTCTTCTGACACTGACTAAAATAGTTTTTTTTGTAAATAATACCTCGTGCTTTCCAACCAAACTCTCTTCAAATTGAGAATCAAATTTAAAAACATCCTTTATATTAGACTCATAAAAATATTTTTCAGTCTGTAACCATCCTGACAAATCATAATTTTTATCAGTTAATTCCCATTCATAATAATTAAATTTTTCCTCTTTTACATGAATCCAGTCTTTTATATCGGAAC
Organism: Flavobacterium aquicola; assembly: GCF_003385115.1. Lineage (GTDB taxonomy): Bacteria > Bacteroidota > Bacteroidia > Flavobacteriales > Flavobacteriaceae > Flavobacterium > Flavobacterium aquicola. Next base: position 223,009 of record NZ_QUNI01000007.1, on the reverse strand, counting down.
AAGCATTAAAATTAAATTTAAAATGTTTCGAATATTGCCATTCTGGGAAACAAAACTGCTGATTTCTTTTTTCTGCAATCCCTATAGCAGATGCAATCTGAAACAATTGATTACCGAGATTTCCTTTTTTACCTAGATTTAAAAATGTAATCATTGATCAGAATCTCTAAATTGTTTTTGGTGGTTCAGTTCCCAAACAGCTGGTTTTTGAAGATAATCAAGAAATAAAGTAGTGCTATTTCCTTTTCCAAAATCAGAATCCGATATTTGAATTGTATGTGTATCGATAACTGACAAAGCTTCCTTGATAGCATTAAAACTATAATCAACATTTATTATATCTGCTTGAAATGTCCTGTTTTGTTGTCTTGTTCCAATATTTATAATAGGAATTCCATAATAAGGTGCTTCTCTAATTCCTGCACTGCTATTACCTATTATAAACTGGCTGTTTTTTAACAGCGTTAAAAAATATTCAAAACGAAGCGATGGAAAAATCCTGAATCGTGAATTGGCTTTTAATTTTTGATATTCATCAATAATGAATTGGCTACCCAAATCATTATTGGGATAGATAACTACATAATTATGATGATCCGCTAATAAAGATTTTACAAAATCAGCGGTATAAGACTGCATCTGATTGACCTCTGTAGTAACAGGATGAAACATAACAATGGCATACTTTTCAAAATCAATATCGTAATATTGTTTTACAGTCGGTAAATCGGGCAGATTACCCGAAAACATAATATCAATATCAGGTGAACCAATGGTAAAAATAGAAGAAGCTATTTCCCCCATTTGTTGCAGCCTTTTTGCTGCTTCATCATTACAAACAAAATGAATGTGGCTCAATTTGCTGACACTGTGCCGAATCAATTCATCCACCGTTCCCGATAATTCTCCTCCTTCAATATGTGCTACCAAAATATTATTCAAAGAGCCTACAATGGCTCCTGCCAAGGTTTCTACTCGATCACCATGAAGTACAATTAAATCTGGATTCACATCTTTAGAATAACCGGAAAGTCCTTCAATCGTTTTGGCCAATGTCAGATCCATTGTAGTTTCATGGGTGTGATTTTCGAAAGTGTACACATTTTTAAAATTACAGCGTTCAATTTCTATAAGTGTATAGCCATACTGTTTTTGAAGATGCATTCCTGTAACAAAAACAAAAACTTCAAAATCCTGATGATTATCCAGAATTGTAATCAATGATTTTATTTTGCCAAAATCAGCGCGGGTACCAGTAAGAAATAAAATTCTTTTCATTTAAATATTTTCAATCTATACTTTTCTGTCACGACGAGCGCAGTCGAGACCTCTCTAACTCTCAAATCAATCTCGACTGCACTCGATTTGACAATATAAACATATGAACTACTTTGTCAAGCCGAGCACAGTGGAGACCATCACTCAATAATCTCTTCGCTATCTGGCTTATACTTATGATGAGTAGCATTCCTGCATTCTGATAAACTTTACAGTCGGTCGAAATCCCCATCAATTAAAGCTTGCTTTTTAACTCGGCTCCATTTTTTAATTTTTTTCTCAAACTCAATAGCCTGATTGGGTTCTGTAAATTCCTGATAAAAAACTAATTTTACTGGTCTCCGATTATGCGTATAAGCCTCTGGATATTTACTTGCATTGTGTTCCATCAATCGTCGTTCAACATCAGAAGTTACCCCAACATATAAAGAATCGTCCTTGCACTTAAGAATGTAAACGTAATAAAATCTCATAAAACGCTTACTTTAATATTGGATTTCGACTTTGCACTATTTAACAACATCATATCTCAATTAACTCTGTCAAGTCGAGCGGAGTCGAGACCTCTTTAACTATCAAAATCAATCTCGACTGCGCTCGATTTGACAATATAACATCTGAATTACTTTGTCAGGTCGAGCGCAGTCGAGACGACACTCAATACGTTTTAATTATCAATATCGTCCCAGCTCAGCTGCTCATCATTTTCAATATCCCTAACAGCCGTTTTACCTATTAAATCATCAAAATGTTCTGCCAGAATTTTTCCAGTTCCTGGGCGTTTAACCCAGATATTTTCTTTTGTAAATTTTTCTCCTTTTTTTATTGGAGCAATAGAACATACCGTTGCAAAAGCAAAATCAATGGTAACCTGCTCTTCATCTGCCGGTTTTTTAGTTCCTCCTCTCATCAAAGCTATTTCGGCAGAGGAAACAATTAATTCCTGACACGCTTTTTCATCCATACTGCATACAATATCAGGTCCTTTTCGTTGCATTGTATCAGTAAAATGCCTTTCAAGGATACTGGCTCCAAGAGCTACTGCCCCTAAACAGGCATTATTATTCAATGTATGATCACTAAGACCATAAACTTTATCTGGAAAAGCTTCATGCAATTCTGTCATTGCTCCATAACGAACCAAATGTATAGGTGTAGGATATAAATTAGTAGTATGCAAAAGGGCTACAGGAACATTATGCTTATCAAAAATAGCAACTGCTTTCTGAACACTTTCAATAGTATTCATTCCTGTACTCAAAATAATGGGTTTTCCAAACGAAGCTAAATGCTCTAGCAAGGGATAATTATTACATTCACCTGAGCCTATTTTATAGGCTGGAATATCGAATTTTTTCAATCTTTCTGCAGCAGCGCGAGAAAAGGGAGTTGAAATAAAAATCATGCCCTTGCTTTCTACATATTTTTTCAATTCCAACTCATCGACTTCATTGAGTGAACAGCGTTCCATTATTTCATAAATAGAAACATCTGCATTACCTGGGATCACTTTTTTGGCAGCACCGCTCATTTCATCTTCTACAATATGAGTTTGATGTTTTACAACCTCAACACCTGCCCTTTTTGCTGCATCAACCATTTCTTTTGCTACATGCAAAGAACCTTCATGATTAATTCCTATTTCGGCAATGACTAATGGAGGGTAATCTATTCCTATTTTGCGACCTGCTATTTCTATATATGGATTCATGTAACTCATTATGTGTTATTTATACCTATCAACTATACCTTTATTTTACATCAAGCCCTCCTCAGAACCTTTTTTTTTAATAAATACTCTGCATATTCCAATTCTTCCAAAGTATCTATATCAACATTGGCAAAAATATGATTTACTTCAAATGGAAAAGCATTTTCTGAAATAATTTTGCTGTCACCTTGAGCGCAGTCGAAAGGTAAAATTAATTCTGCCTTTGAAATATAAAGCAGTCCATTTTCAAAATAAAGCGGTTCTAGATCCTGAGAACGCTGTCCTATTGTATAATTGAAAGGTATAAATTGTCTATTCTCAATTTTTCCCAGTTTGCGTTCTGAACGGCTGACGGTAAATAAACTATCCCTTCCTTCTTTTAGAAAATCATCAAAAGCTTCTTGCAGCAGATTTTCAGGACGTAAAGGATTAGTAGGCTGAAGTAAAATTACATTTTCTATCTCTTCTTCAATTTGTTCCAAAACATGTTTTAGAGCCGAAACCGTTGACTCAAAATCGCCAGATAACGATTCAGGCCTGTCTATTACCTTCGCTCCAAATTCCAAAGCTATTTTCTTAATTGCTGCATCATCAGTAGAAACATAAACTGAATCAATAATATCATTGTTGGCCTGTGCATATAAAATACTATGTGCAATAAGAGGAATTCCTCCCAATAAAAGAATATTTTTTTGAGGAAGGCGCTTTGACCCTCCTCGAGCCGGTATTATTACTATATTTTTCAATATTATTTACTTGCAATTATTTATAAAATGTACTTGACAAATTACCATCTTCATTTAATTTCCATGAACTTGAACTATTAGCACTTCTATTATAAAATTCTTGTTCACTTGTTAGATTATCAGGATCAATGTACCAACCAAAATGTTTTGCAGTATAAGGAGATTTAGTCCTTAACCCCATATAAAAAAACTTCTTGGTTTTTAATTTTGGCCTATATAAAGCAAAAGTTGTGTCGATATTTGCTAAAAAATGCCCTTCGCTAGTTTTGGTTTTCCAAAATCGACTTTCCCAATTCAAGACCTTTTTTTTCACTGGATTATAATCAGGAATATCATCAATTTTTAAACTAAAACCAACTTTATATCTTGTCTTTGATTTTATTAGCAAATCCAAAAAAACTTTTAAAAAGTCATTTGGACAATCTGCTATCGGAAGCACATCAGGATCTGTTACGACATAGTATCCATTTGAAAATTTTTTAAAAAAAACATTCTTTTCCCAAAAAACCATATGTCCGTCATTATTATCATGAAATATTACATTAACATCATTACTAATGATTTTGTAATAACTCAAAAGCGGAGGGTAATTTGAATTATTATCTATAATATGAAGATTTTTATAATTGTTATCAAGCAGATAATCTATTAACAATTTTAAGGTTTCTAATTGATTGTAATTGACAATTATGATTGGTATTGTTTTAAAATCTAGCAACTGTTTTTTGACAGTTTTACTAAATTTTGCATATACATAAGTGATAAAAAACACTCGACTTCTAATTTCTAGACTAGAAAACAAATATCGAATGCGTTTATATAGGGTACTATTTTTCAATCTCGCTTTTTTATTTAGGATGCCAATATATTTTTGTTTCGGCCAAATTACTAATTTCTTTGAACTCAAGTACTTTTAAACGATTTGATTGTCTATATAATTTTGGAAAATTTAAAATAATATCTCCTAATGCCTGTAAAATAGCAAAAGTAGCTTTAATATCTCCTCTTAAAACCCTTTTTTTAATTTGCATCCATAAAGTATAAAAAAACCTTCTTGGAATTTCATTTATTGGATAGAACAAAAAATACAAATACCAACCTGATCGTAAAGAACGCCTTAAACGAATTTGATAATCATTTTGTTGCCTGCGTGACTTTATATCTACTCGATGTTGAACTAAAATTGCTGGCAGATATTGAATTTCCCAGGCTCTTTTAAACAATTGAAAAGCGGCAAAATCTTCTTCGCCATAAAAAACAAACCAATCAGGATAATTGGGAATATCTTGCCATGCTTCCATATTCCAAACATGTCCACATCCTACAAATCCTTTTGTTCTTTCAATAATTTCGTTTGTAGATGTACTGTTAGGAAATTTTAATCCCCAGAATATTCTACAAGCAATAACACCGCATTTTGGATTAGAAACAAAATGTTTTTCTATATTTTCAAGTACGTTATCAGATTCAAAATGCGCGTCATCATCAAGCGAAATTGCATATTTTGCTGTAGTAAGATTTAACATTTGATTACGGCAATGAATCAATCCTTTAGAAAATTGATTTCTAAATAAAATAATGTCCGGAAAATGTTCTTCGATGAACGAGCTAGTTCCATCACTAGATCCATCATCAAAAATGATACACTCTACATCACTTTGAAGCAATAAATGCTGAATTTTTACTAAAGTAAATCTGAGATCTGAAAGTCGATTTTTAGTCGTGATAAGAATTGAAAATGTCGGCTTATCCTTTACCATATATTAAAGAAAATACTTTTTTGATAAATCTCTTTTTTACATGATATAATTCATAACTCATTTTCGAATTAAATAAATCATTTGATATTGAAAAGCTTAATTCATTTTTCAGAACTACATCATTTCCGTTATTATTGGCTTGTTGTAATTTAATCATCCAATCTTCCAGCTTATTTCCAATATGGAACGCATAGTTATTTAAAGTTGCTAATCTAAGTCTACCAGATTTATCAACAGGAACATCTACATAATTGTGCTCTGAATTTCCTCCCACAAGCGTTAAAGAAGGATTTGATGGAGATACTGTAAACAAAATATCCCTGTCAATCGTTAATACTTGATGGGCACTACCAATAATTGCTTTAACTCCTTTGCTTTCTAAAACGGGCCATTTTTTATTTTTATCTGTTTCGTTTTCCCAATTTATACTTGATAAAAACTTATTATAATTTTCAAGATTTTCAGGCAGTGAAACAAACTGAAATTTTACCTTTCTAAGCAAAATTTGTTTCAGCGTAGAACTTGTTCCTGCATATAAACCAGTACGAATTGGAATTGGAGAAACTGAACCTACATTTTTAAAAGAATAAAAAATCTCCTCTACTTTTTCTTGCCAGCCATTTACAAATAATATATCCGCATCAGTAAGCGTAATATATTTTTCTCTTGCACCTCGAGCAGCTCCAATTTGAGCATCTATTTTACCAATATTTAAATTATGAGAAATAACTGTATCTATTTTTTTGTCTTCGTAATACGATTCTAAAAGCGCACAAACTTTTTTATACGATCCATTATTGACAACAGTTATTGCAGCATTTGAATTTATTGTTGAAATCAATGAGTCCAAGCAAGTTTTAAATACAGCCAAAGAATCCTTGTAAAATCCTTCTTCATTAGGAATATATACTACTATAATTATTCTATGATGAGTATTTAATATTACTTTTTTTTCCTCTTTTTGAGGATTCATTCCTATTCTCATTTTTGAAATAATTATTGTTTATTATCCATTAAAAATAAATTTCCCAAATCTCCATTAATAACTGATTTTGCTACCAATCGATAATCAACTGTCGCTAAATAATGTACAATCTCTGAATTAATATCGTTTTGAATAGATAGATTACTTTCAACTAAAATAATCTTTGGCCTGTATTTATCCCAATCATTTGATTTTAAAACTTCTAAATCAAATCCCTCTACATCTATATCAAAAAAATCTAATCTATCTCCTTCTAAAATATTTTTATCCAAAATGTTTTTCAAATTGTATATAGGAACATCTAAAACATGCTTTATCTCTTTTTCTAAATTATGTTTTTGAATAAAATCTTGTTTTAGAGTATTCATTGCACTGTAATTATCTTTTAATTGATAATAAGACATTTTATCTTCTTTCAGTCCAATTGCACAATTAATAAAAATATCATTAGGTCTGAAAAAATCATATGCCTTTTTTAATTCAGGATTAGGATCAATACAAATACCTTTCCACCCTCTTAAATGAAAAAAATAAGTATTAGAAGACTTAACTGGATGCCAACATCCAATATCAACATAAACTCCTGGTTTTTTTTCTTTAATAAGTTTGTTAAGTTGAATATCATCTCCTCCTCCTTGAGAAAAACTAATATTATATCTTTTATAAATCTTCCTCCTGATAGTTTCTTTAATTTTTTTTATCATTTTATACTTTTAATATTTTGTCCAACTGATTCGCAAAACTGGCTTCTGAAAAATAATTCTCAAAAGGTTCAAATTTTTCATCTTTGCCCTTATAATCTTTGATTAGATTTTTTAATTTTTCTTTTATTTCAATTGAATTGTTAGAAGTTGCTATATAATTGTCATTTATAATTATCTTTCTTAATTCACATTCCATTGGTAACAATGCAAAAACTGGTTTGTTTAATGATGCTACAAAAGGTGCTTTGCCTAATAGTATATTACTGTAATCTAAATAACTTTCAAGAATCAAAATTATGTCTGCTTCATTTAATTGTTCATTTGCTGAGTTAGAAAAATCTAATCCATCTAAAATATGTATATTAGCACATCCTTTATATTTATTTTTTAATCGATTGGTTTCGGAACTCTTCAATCTAAAAACCATTTCTACATTTTCTTTAAAAAATTCATTTTCAAAACACAATTCTGCAAAAACATCTAATAAAATATCCACATTTCTCCCAAATTGTAATCCTCCATGATATGACATTGAAATAGCCTTTTGTTTTTTTCGCACTAAAGAATGATCTAACAATTCAAAAGCACTAGAGTCATATTGATGTGGTAGTGTATAAAACCTTTTATAATTGCCATAAATAATTTGTAAATCTTTGGCTAATAATGAAGATGGCGCCATACAAATTCTAGATACTTGAACTATTTTATACATTTCCTGAAAATCCAATAGTTCACGTTTTGTCAGGTCTTTATTGGAACTTGTATCAAAGAAAAATGGATAAGGATCATGAAAATTAATAATCGCTTCTTTCAGTATAGGTAAATCTTTTGATGCTAAAATGGTTTCATATTCTAAACCTGAACTTCTTATAAAAATCCTATCATAATCTTTATATGAAATAGCGGCAATTCTTTTTTTAAATTGATTTAAGTAATATGTCTTATAAATTGATTTCGTAAACAGTCTTCGATAAATTGCATTTGATAATTTAATAAGCAAAGGTGGCTTTCGTTTTATCAAATATTCTGATATTGAATCTGCGTTGAGTAATTCCTTATGATAGTCATGGCGATATCCCATAAAATAACAAAGGTCAATTGTAGCTTCTGGATATGACTTTCGTAATCTTGCAATAAAGGATCTTGAAACTATTCCTTCGCTTGTTCCCGACACTCTTAAGTCTTGCACTATCACTAAAAACTTCATTGAATACTTTTTTTAATTTTCATAAATAAGATCAAAAATCTTGAATATTGATCAAAATTAAGATACAACCAAATTAACTTGATCCATCTTAAAGGTGTTTTTTTATTATTTAGCTGTACTTTTTCAAGTCTGTCGAAAAGTGTAGCGGTTAACTCTTTGGGATATTGTTTTCCGTAGTTAGAAATCAGATAATAATAAAACTGAAACCAAGCCTTGTTTTTTTCAATTGAATCTCCTTGGCTCGTAATATTTTCACCACTTAATCTAAAGTATACTAAGGCATCGTTTGCAGTATAAATATCTTTCCCTGCAGAAAACTCCACAACCCCTAAAACATCACTAGACCAGGCCAATGGAAAGTCTTTAAATTTTATACTGTCTACTATCTTTTTTTTAAAAACATATTCACTTAATGAACTTCTAGTACCGCCTTTAAATTTTCGTATTAAAAAATCAGTTGCTTTTTCAATTTTGGGATGCTGATGAACCTCCGAGATTGCAATTCCATTTTCATCAATAACTTGCGTAGCAAAACGTACTACAGAAACATCCAGACTTTCTATTTCTTTTAAATTATTATAAAAAACTTCTATACAATTACTTTCTAAAACATCATCATCTCCCAAAATCATAACCCAGTCTTCATCATTACAAAGATTGAGACATCTGTTCCATTGTCGCACCAATGATTTCCCTCCTAAATTCTCGTCAAATCTATGATAAATAAAATCAAATCTGTTGGAATATTTCTCCAATAAAACATTTGGATTATTTGGACTCGCATCGTCACCAATATACACTCTATATTGTTTATTAGTTTGCCGCGCCAGTGCTTTTAAAGTTTCTTCAAAGAAATCAATCTTATAGTATGGAATAACTAAAGCCAACATACTATTTAGATTTAAATTTTAAGACAAAAGAAAATAAATATCTTGCTAACTTCAAAAGCCCAATTTTTTGAAAAATTTTTTTAACTAATAGTCCGAATTGATAAGTATTGGACTTTTTTAAATTATCTTCTCGATTTCTCCAATAAATATTTCCTTCATTAGAACTTGTTAAAACAGCTTCGTAAAGTATTCTAAATTCTGCTTCGTTTAAAAAAGATTTCAAGAAATTAATTGCCTCAAGTGTTTCATTAAAAAAACCACCAGTTTGAGTTCTTCCTTTGGGATTTATTCGATAAAAAGCAAGTTGTTGAGGAATATAGAATGTTTTAGGGGATTTTTGAAAAATCCTCAACCATGTAACCCAATCTTCCTGAGCTGTTAAACCCAAGGGAAATTGAATATTTTCTAACAAAGATTTATTAAAAACCCAACAATGTATTGGAATTGTGAAACCATTATTCCAATATCGTGCTAGATTATAAAAACTAAATTCGAAATCTCCTAATTGTGAAAATGGTGGATATGCTTTAGCAATATGACTTTCAAACAAAAAGTAATTAGTGCATACCACCTCAACATCATACTCATGGACAGCCTCAATTGAAAGTTGAAGTTTATTTTCTGCTAATAAATCATCGGCATCGAGAAATTGTATAAAATCTCCTTTTGCTTTTTCTAAACCTAAATTCCTACAACTACTTACCCCTTCGTTGTCTTTTTTAAAATAAACAAATCTATTATCTTTTGCGATCCATTCTTGAGCAATTTTTTCAGTGTCATCTAAACTGCCATCATTTATAATAAGGCATTCCCAATTCGTATAGGTTTGGATAAGTATTGAATTTAAAGTTTCGTCCAAAAATTCACTCTGATTATAACACGGAATTATAACAGACACTAACTTATCAAATTGTTTCATAACAAGTTATTATTTTGTTTTACATTCCTGACAGCTTCAAGCCATTTACGTCCAAATTTGCCGTCTGGTTCAAGATGGTTGCCTTCTGCCCATTCATTCCATGATTTGATTATAACGATCTGCGGGTTCTCTACATTTTTAATCAAATTCTTTACAGCCATTTGCAAATGCTCTTGCCAAAGATGAGGCGTTGAATTTCTGAAAATCAGTGCCTTCTTCCCACTTCTTGCAGTATTATCCCAATTAGGAAAAACTTGTGGGATAGACTTTTTATTTTGTAATTCTCCATTGAGCTTTTCGACTCCTTTTTTATAATCAAAAATCAAAGGCTTAGTTCGCTCATCTATATGACCATTGATCTTTAATTTTCCATGAATATTTTTTTTTATCTTTTTATTGATTTTAGCAAAAACACTTTGATTTTCAGAACCGTAACGCATTTTGATAAAAATGCCCGAATCTACTTTTCCAAATATTTCATTATGACCTAAAGCAAAATCATCTGAACTAATAGTAGCAATAAAATGAATTCCTTTGAATCCATTTTCAATTGCTAAATCATTAAACAATTTTAAAAAAGACTTTATATCTGGAATTTCTTCCGGTTTGTATATATGGAACATTGGTTTGCTATCAATTTTGATATAACGCTCATCTTTAAAAAAAGGCAATAGATAATTAAAATAAGATTTATATGCTTCTACTCCCTGATATAATTGTTTTATTAAAACGTCAGAACTATGCAATCCATGCCAAATTCCTTTCCAAGTTTCATTTGCCCAACAAAAACAAAATGGAATCGTAATTTTTTTGTTTTCCAACATCGCTTCTGCCGGTCCTTCGAGTAACATTTTATCTTTTCCGAACCAGTATTGATAATAAATAAATCCATCAATACCATATTCTAACGCCATTTTTGATTGCTCTTCTTGTACTGCTGGTACTCTTAAATCATAAAAGCCTAAATCTGCTGGCAAAATAGGCTGATAATGTCCTTTAAATAAAGGCTTCGCCTTTACTACATTTAACCATTCAGTAAAACCTTTTCCCCACCACAAATCATTTTCCGGAATTGGATGAAACTGTGGCAAATAATAAGCTAGAAATTTAATTTTTTTTATCATTATTTAAATATATTCTAAATCCTATCCTTTTAAAATTCTTTTAGACAATCAGCTACTCGATTTTATAATTACGTATTCGCTTTTCGATTTTATAACTTCTTTTTCTTAAAATAAAAAACGAACTACCCCAAAAAGAAAATTCTATAAAAAAAAGAAAATTAATTTTTAATAAGAGTGCCGAAAATTTAAAAAAAATATAAAACACATTTTTATAATGTTTATTTTCAACACTTTGAATATAATAGTTTACTATTCTATATACTTGATATTTTATTAATTCAATATCTTTAATTTTAATACTCCTTTCCAAATTATTTAATGCTATAAAAACCATCGATTCTTTATTAGGCTTAATATAAACATTATCTTTGAGAGAAATTGAATTTGAATGTTGTCGATAAAGGAACAAAGGTTTATTAACTATGTAATAGTCATTTTCTTTTAAATTAAAGAACAAACGCGAAAAGAATTCAAATTCCTGTCCTCTTGTCATTTTAGTATTAAATTTTTTTTCCCCAGAAAGACATTTCCTTTTGAATAAGACAGATGGAGTTAATACCTTACTTTCCCAACGAACATAATCATTAAATAAATAATTTTTTATTACTAAATCATAAGGTTCTTTTTCACCTGTTATTGGATACCAATAAAATCCTGGACACATAACCATACTAATCTCATCAGAAAAACAATTTACTTTTTCTGATATATAATCTGGCAACATTAAATCATCACTATCAAACCATTGAATAAGTTCGCCTTTGCTTAATTCAAAACCGTAATTTCTGCACGAATTTGCTCCTTTAGATAAATTAGATGGTCTTTCATGAAATTTAAATCTTTGATCTTTAATAGCATAATTCTTGCAAATTTCTAAAGTGTTATCATTCGAACCATCATCTACAACAATACACTCCCAATTTTTGTAAGATTGTAATAATACAGTTTTTAATGTTTCTTCTATAAGATATCCTCGGTTATAAGCGGGTATTATAATAGAAACTAAAGGGTTATTCATTTGTGTTTTTAATTATTTTTTCAATTAAACTGTCTATTACGCTTAGATGCTTTTTCATTGTAAAATTAATTTTTATTCTCTCTTTTCCATTAATTCCCATTTTTTCAGCCAAAACTTTATTTTCTAGAAGCAAAATCATATTTTCTGCCATAGTTTCTATATCATTTTCTTCTACAAGAAATCCTGTTTCGCCTTCAATAATAACATCACTAATGCCCGCATGTTTTGTCGAAATTACTGGAAGTCCAGCAGCACTTGCTTCTAATACAGCCACAGGAGTTCCCTCTTGATCACCATTAAATGCAGTAACAGAATGTTGCACAAAAGCCAATCCATTAGATAAATATTCCATAAACTGTACTCTATCAATAATCCCTGGCAGTAAAACAGATTCTTCTAATTTTAATGCCTTTATAATATTAATACAAGGTTCTAGCAATTCTCCCTCCCCTCCCATAATTAATTTTGCTTCAGGATAAAGATCATGTACTTTTTTAAATGCTAAAATAGTATTATAAGGTGCTTTTTTATTAACGAACCGTCCTAATGAAATAAAATTTGATTGGCTGAATTTAGGAACAATATTTAAAAACAAATCATTTGGTGCACATGCATTATATATTACTTTTTCTTGCGGACACCCAAGCTCAATTATTTTTTTTTTCATTGAAATTGAAACAGCAATCACGTATGTACTATAATAAAATACTTCTTTATAATAATTGCAATTTTTAATTACAGATCCAACAGAAGCATCATAACCATGAAAATGTGTAATTAATGGCACATTTATTTGTTTGCATACATTAACAATTTTATTTGCCGTTGTTCCATATTGTGCCAAAACAACTTGTATCTTGTTTTCTTTAAGAGAATGCATGAAAGCTGTTTCTGCAATTGAAAGTGTTTTCAATCCCAGTTTGCGTCTTATTTTTACAGAATAAGTAATTCTTTTATTACCCAATTTACCAAAACCTTCTAAAGATTGTGGTACTTCACCTTTGAAATAATAATAAATATTTCCTTGTAGCCCGTTTTTTTGTTCTTGAATAAAAGTTTCAGAATACGCATTTTGAGAAGGAGAAATTATGGCTATTCTATTTTTTTGTAATTTCATAAAATCCAGTTACGCTAAAATTGCAAATTTTCTTATTAGTTTATGTAAAGTAAACTTGTTTTTAATATACATCTTTACGAAAGAGAAAAACGAGATATTTTTCAATTTTATATCATAAAAAGATTTCGTATAAATCGCTTGATAACCGTGCAAATCAAACCATTTAAGATATAGCAAATACTCTGACTTTAAATTTATAATCTGCTTCGAATGCATAAAAGATCGCACGACCTTTTCTTCGAATAACCTAAGTTTTTTCTTTTGAATATCCTTATGATTGCGACTTACAGATTGATGGTCTCTAAAATAATTTAATGTTTCTGATAAAAAACACACTTTAGACTTTAATGCTATCTGAATCCAAAAATACCAATCACCACACATTTTCATATCTGTTAAAGAGCTTGAAAAAATGGAGTTTTCTAGTAATTCTCTTCTAAAAAGCACTGCACTTGCATTGGGAATTACATTAAAAAAACTCAAATAAGATTCAACAAATTCCTTTCCGTCTTTAACAAAGCTCATCTCCCATATATTAGGCTGGAAACGATTAGTATAATTTATTCTATGATTTAAACAAACACCATTTTCATCGATATCATTTGTTTGACAATAAATAATTCCATTCGAATGATCTTCATTGCTATAATTTACTAATTTTTTCAAAAAAGTTAATTCACAATAATCATCACTTTCGGCAATCCAAATATATTCTCCTTTAGCCAATTTAATTCCTTTTTGCCATTGCTTAAAAGGACTTCCTGAATTTTCTTTATTTATTACTAAATGTGATACTTTAGGGTGATTAGCATATTGGTTTAAAATAACTAAACTTTCATCGGTACTTTTATCATCTAAAAGAATGACTTCAAAATCTTGAAAGGTTTGATTGAAGACACTGTCAAGTCTTTGAACCAAAAAAATTGCATGGTTATAATTAGGAATAATTATGGAAACTTTTGGATTCAAGCTGAACAATTTTTTTTAATTATCGAAAAAAGTTGAGGGCTAATTAGCTCAGGCGTAAACTTAGAAAAAACAGTTTTATTAAACGCACCATGCTCAGATATTAAATCTGGGTTCATATAATACTCTAGAACTTTATTCCCCATAGTTTCAATATCTAAATAAGGAACTATAAATCCTCCGCCTTGTTCTAAAATTTCATTTGTTCCTACTGCTTTATCAAAACTGATTATTGGTTTGCCCATCATACCTACTTCTATGCAAACCAACGGAAATGGATCTTCTCTCGAAGTCATTAAAAACACATCAAAATCTTTGTAATAATTTTCAGGATTTTCAACTTCTCCAACAAATATAACTTTGTCTTTTAAACCTAATTTTATTAAATCTTCCTCTATTACAACTTGCTCTAATTTTGAAATTTGACCAACCCAGATAAATTTAAAATTATGCGCAGGATGGTGTTGATACATATAACGGGCGACTTGAATAAAAACATCGTGTCCTTTCCTCCAATGAACTGTCCCAGAAGCTCCAATTATAAATTCTTCGCCCTTTTTGTTTTGTTTCTCTATCTCATACATTAAAGCAAATTCATAAACGACAGCAGTTTTATTTTCTGGCACTCCCCAATTAGAAACTAAATTGGCTTTTACCATTTTAGCAGGAGTTATAAATTGATCAACCCTATCGACATAATTTTTAAAATCTGGCAAAATCAATTTAATAACTGCATTAAGCTCATGCAGGTGTGCTATAAACTTAGCAGAATTGTTTTTTGACACTAATTCAAAAGCCAATTTAATGCTTGCAATAGTATTAGCATATACCACATCATAATTATTTTGGCTTAATTCTAAGAACAGATTATCTTTTAAGTTAGATTTCTTCAACCAACCTAATTTTAATAAAATTCGTTCCTTTCTATTTAGTCTTTTTTGTGTTGTTTTTATTTCATAATCAAAATAATTACTCGCTACTTCCTTAAAATCATTTTCTAAATTCCCTCCTTTTAAAACTAATAAATCAGCTTGAATTTCAGGCTGATTAATTTTCAACCATTTCAAAAAATGAAATAGTACTATTGGTGCTCCAGTTCTTGAGGCATCGTGGGATATGAATAGGATTTTTTTCATTTATAAAAAAATCTAAAAAATTTCTTTGAAATTCTTTCCGTAATTTCCTTAAAAATCAAAATCTTTAAATCTAATAATCTTTTAAACTTCAAATTACTTACAATGATAGCTTCATATTTAAATTTGATCTCCAGAAATTTATGCGGATAATTTCCTTTTCTATCTAAATCTACATTTTCAAGCATTTTTCTCATAAAAAAAATGTGATTATTATATTTTTCATCAGATAAATTATCCGCAAAAAAAGATAATTCATTATCAATCATATAAGCCATAAAATATTCAAATTTTTCTAGTCTATTAGGGAAATCATCCATACTAATCCAATGTTTCATAACCTCCTTTCGATTCAAATCTTGAAGTTCATAAACAATATCTTTATTACTTAAAATAGATTTACCCAATTGTAAAACAGGCTTTTCATAAATCATAGCTTCATAAATTGATGTAGAATTTACTGTACAAAACAAATCGGATTGCTCTAGACAATCAAAAATTGATATATCAAAAACCCACTTACCTTTTAGATTGTTTGACTCAATTGCCTCTTGAAATTCATCTTCGTTTCCATCAAAAAAAGGATGTTTTTTAATCAATACAAAAACATCACCTTTTATTTGCCCCAATTCCGAACAAAACCAAATAAATGCCTCTAAATTAGACTTGAAAAAAGGAGAATATAAAAAATTTGATGTATCATTGTCTAATTGATTTGCAAACAATATAATCTTGGTCGTCTCACAAATATTAAATCTTTTCCGAATATTTACTGGTACATTATTTGTTGGTTGCTGCCACCATGTATATTTTTGAAGAAGATAGTGATTTTTATATTTTAAATAACTTTCATTTGTTCCAAGGTTAATAACAGCATATTCCTTTTTAGCAATCGCGGTTCCAGCAGTAATTCCAACAATATCAACATGCCAAGTTTTAGGAAGACAGCCTCTTTCAAAATAAATCAGTGGGATTTTGCGTTTTAAAACTTCATCTTTTAAAATTAACTCTCCAGCATGTTCTCCATTTCCCAAAACAACTAGTGCTGGATTTAGTTCATTCAACAAAATTTCGTATTTATATTTTTGAAACTTAGATGCCGTTAAACGATCATTAAGAGAATTTCCATACCATATTTTTTCACGTTGCAAATATTTTTCAAAGTACAAATCATCTGAAAAAACATTTCCGTTAAAAAAACCAAAATCAACATCATCTAACTTTTCTACAAAAGAATAATTAAAAAAATGACATTGGAATTGTGGTTTTACATGAGCCATCACAAATAGTTCATATCCTTCTTTCATTAACTCAATTGATAAATTATTCCAGTAGGATGTTTCCTCTTTTGTAAAATTTGTATAACCAAAAACTAAAATATATTTCCTCATCTATTTAAGACTTGATTTTATCTATAAATAATTTACCTTTTCTAATGTAAAACAGTTCAATATACTTATGAGTAAAATATGAAAAAAATACAGTGAAAAAAATTGAAAACACAGACAATATAATTAAATGTAATTTTTGTGAAATGACAGGAAAAAAGTTTAAAATAATATACTGAATTATTATAATGACTAATAAATGAGATAAGTAAATACTATATGAGATTTTACCTAGATAAACAATTATCTTGTTGCTGAACACACCAGCAATAACTGAAATATAATTTTGCCTTTCTGGGTTTGAAAAATCTAATAATAAGCTAAAGAAAACTAACCACGTAAGATAAGGTATTAATTTAAAATTAAAGTCCGAATTTAATAATAAAAATGAAGCTAGGACTAGACTAATAGGGAAAAAAATAATTTTAAAAAACACACTGCAAAATGATTTGTAAAAATAATAAGAAACTCCTCCAATAAAAAAAAAATCAATATGCATTGGCAAAAATGCTCCAAATTCTATGTCATCAATCTGTTTTCCTATAAAAAAAAATAACATACAAAATAGCGAGATAATAGGTATTGCCCATTTTTTGTCTTTTCTTAGAAAAGCATAAACAAACGGAGCAATGATATAAAACTGCCATTCTAATGAGATACTCCAAGCAGGTCCTAAAAATGCGCCAGGTGAATCTGTTATTAATGAATTTGGTACTATTCCATGCAACATTGTGAGGTGAAGCAAAATATGTTCGAAAATATTTCCCCACCACGAATCTATTCTTTCTTTCAAAAGACCATCTCCAACTTGAGAAAAAGGAAAAATCGACGAGAATTCTATAGAATTTGCACTATAAATAAGTGAAAATGGAATAGAAATCGCGAATAAAACAATAAAAAGTGGCCATAAACGGAAAAATCTTCTAATTACAAATTTAACATAAGTTTCTTGTTTATTATCAAGTAGATAAAATATTACAAAACCACTGATAATAATAAAAATATCCACTGCATACCATCCAGCGCGAAAAAATTTCATGATGCCTGTCAACCTTTCAAATGAGTAGCCACAAACTCCCAACAAATGATCAAATATCACCCAAAGGGCTAAGTATCCTCGTAATCCTTCAATAAGTGGCACTTCTTTCATATATCATTAATAAAATCTTATTCTTTTAGCAAAGAAATAATTTAAATCCAATTCAATTCTTTAATATCTCCATTAAAAGGTTCTGTAAAATTATCGGGGAAAAAATGAAGCATTTTTTTTATATCGCCAGCATCGAAGTGTAATTCTGGATAAGATAGTATAGATTCTTTTTTCAAAATAATGCTAATATTATACCCATATGATTTTACTGAAATATTTTTGCAGTTAAATCCTGCTAAGATTAGTTGATATATTAAGAGTCCTGCATTCCATAAAGTAACATGACCTCCCACAATTTCATGTTTCAAAGGAGGAACCGTTATAGCCAAAATCCCACCCTCTTTTAAATCAGAATGAATTTTTTTAAGAAAAATATTTGGATTTGGCTGGTGTTCTAAAACATGTGATGCCCATATAGCATCAAATTTTGCATCGAACTCATATTCATAATAATCTCCAAAAATACAATAATGATTTTCTTCTCTTTTTTCAAAGTATATAGATCGTCCATAATCTATCGACGTAACTTTTTTTCCACTTTTTTTTAAAGCGTCACTATGCTTACCCTCTCCACTACCAATATCTAAAACAGTATCAAAGACAAAATTAGTAATTAATTTCTCCATAGTTTCTCCTGCAAAAGGTAACTCACTATAGGGTTCATTAACATTACCATTAAAGAAAAATCTTTGATTTATTGAGACAGTACTATTATTTAAAGGATTTAGATTATTATTTATTCTAATTATTTTTAGTTTAAAACAACTTAAAATTTTATTAATTATTTTTTTCATAAGAAACTTTAATCTAATGCTTTTTCTAATTATATGAAAATTTCGTACTTCATATCATATATTAAAAAAATATTATTTGATTTTACATTCGATATATCAATTTTTAAATCTACCATCAATTATAATTGGCGATCCGAGAGTATATTCATTAATTACCTGTATAGAATTTAGATTTTGAATCCATAAATAATGCTTTTTTGTATCAATCCCTTCTATTGTCAGGGCAAAATTGTAAATACCACTATTTAAATATATCTTATTTATCATAAAAGCAAGTTGATTCTTTCCTTTCTTTAAAATAATCTGTTCATCAAAGAGTTTTGAGTTGCTTTGACAAATAGGTACTAATTCTCTACTCATTAAAAAAATACTGACATCAATATTCTTAATTTCAGTTTGAGAAATTATCTCAATGTCTATTTTTAACTTATTAATTTCTCCTTTAAAAGTTCTTTGTACTGTACTAAATTTTTCCAATGTACAGCCTTCAGAAAAAATCAATATTGGTTTATCTTCGGTATAGTTGTAATCATAATAGGCTTCAATAATTTTTCCATTTTCTCCCTCCGCTTTAATTATACCTTTTTCAATTAAAATAGACCAGGTACATACCTTAGAAATTTGTGGCATCGAATGAGAAACAAAAATAACACAACAATTCTTCATTAATTCCGACATGCGATCATAACACTTAGCTCTAAAATTAACGTCTCCAACTGCCAATACCTCATCAATAATCAAAATGTCTGGTTCCATCTGTGCTGCAATAGCAAACCCTAAACGTACTTTCATACCTGAACTGTAGTTTTGTACAGGCATATCAATAAATTCTGCAAGCTCGGCAAATGCAACTATTTCGTCAAATTTAGCAGCTATCTCTTTTTTAGTAAAACCTATTATTGCAGCATTATTATAAATATTCTCCCTGCCAGTAAGTATTGGATTAAAACCTGCGCCTAATTCTATCAAAGCCCCAACTTTTCCGTACATGGTTACACTTCCTTCATCAGGAGCAATTAGACCATTTAAAATCTTAAGCAGAGTACTTTTTCCGGCACCATTATGACCTATAAGTCCCAAGCATTCTCCTCGGCGTACTTCGAAACTAATATCTTTTACAGCCCAAAATTCGTCTTTACGTAATAATTTCTTTTGTTTTTTTCCTGTGATAACGCTAAAAACATCAGACAAGCCATACAGTAGACTTTTTTTGAGATCTTTGGCAAATTTCTTAGAAACATGATCAACTTTTATCAATACTTCTCCCATAATTAGCTCATTCTTTCGGTTAGTATTGGCATTGAAATTCTATATACTACTAAAGCAATTATGTTTAATACAATTGTTACTAAAAGACCAAAAAACCAAAAAATAGGGTTTTCTATACCATAACCTGTCAGTATATTTCGCAGATCGCTAATTATATAACTCAAAGGATTCAATAACATTACTTTTCGCATTATTCCATCGGGAGGCATCGCATACACTACTGGAGTAGCATACATCAAAAACTGTAATCCTATGGGTATTAAACGGCTGATATCAGTATATAATAAACTTATTGGCATTAATAAAATTCCAATAGCAACAAAGAAAACAATGGATAAAAACAAAAGGGGAATAAAAAATAATATTTCTATAGATGGTACTATTTTAAAAAAAATCAAAAAGACTACTATTAGACCAATTTTTATTAAAAAATTAAAGAAAAACTTAACTAACCCCAACGTTATCAATGCTTCTTTATCAAAATTGATTTTGGTTATAATACTTCTATTAGCGTTAACACTTTGTGTCGTAAGATTAATACACTCTCCGATAATGCCCCATAAAGTTGTTCCTATCAACACAAATGCAGGATAAGGAATACTAGTTGCAGTAACCTCTATAGTTCCAGACGATTGTAAAAAAATCCAGACTAAAGAATTGATTAATACCGGAAAAATAGCCCAGAATACACCTAAAAATGATTGGCGATATTGGGCCTGTATATCTCTTTTTGCTAATTGCTTAGCTAAATAAAAAGAATCTCTAAATCCTTTTAAACTGGCTTTGACTACATCCCAAAAGCTATAACTATTGGAACTGGTATAAATATGTTTTTCTAAATTCATTGCTCTGTTAAAGGATTTAAATAGCCGGTCCTAGAGGCTTGTTTTGTATTATTAATAGTAAATAACTACTTTTAGAAACCATACAAAAAGATTTTAAATTATGTCAAAAAAAACAACTTTCTAATTTCGGCAAATATAGCAATTTACCACAAATAGTTAAGGTTTATAAAAATTCATCTTATTAGATGAAATTGATGCTAATCATTCGTCTGGGAAATTTTCGGCAAGGAATTAAACAGATTTTATTTGTTTTTCTTTAGGAAAAATATTTGAATCTCTTTAACCAAAGTGCAATCGCATCTTTTTGGTATTAGTTATATATTATTAATTAACATCACCGATGAAGTCAATCTGTTTTAAATGGAAAACGGATGCAGACAAATCAAATCGCTAATTTATTTTTTAACCGTAAATAAATATCGTAATTAATTTCATACTTTTATTCAAAACAATAAGATATGGCTAAAGTAATCGCACCATTTAAACTTTCTGGAACACTCGATGACATCAATTTTGTAAACACGCCCGCAGGAAATATTGCCAGAATGAAAAGAGAAAAGTTCATGACTTCAAAAGAATTCATGGAAAATCCAATCTATGACCGCATCAGGGAACAGGGAAAGGAAATGGGATACGCTTCTGGGAAATCAAGGATATTCCGACTATTGGCAGGGCAGTTCTATAAAAAGTCAAAAGACCTTAGCTTTGCAGGCAGAGCCAATAAAATAATACTCGAAATCCTTAAAGAAGACAACCATAACCCAAAAGGAAAACGAACCTTGGAAGAAGGGATGAAATCACAATTCCTGCACGAAATTCTGCTTGGATTTGAAGGCAATAAAAACAAGCCCTTGTCCAAAGTGCTTCTGTCAGACTTCGAACATTTCAAAGAACAAAGAACCATACAAATAGCGGACTTTATACCAAAAATTCATTTAGACTGGCCAAAGGAAGCAACACATGCCCATCTGGCATTAGCTTTGGCCAACTGGGACTTTGCCAGCGACAGTTTCGACACCTGCTACAGTGAAGAAATCATCTGTGACAAAGAATCTGAAAAACAAAACATATTGCTTACTTCCGAAAATCCAAAAGGAAATCAATGTTTGCTGACCTACCTCTTTATTGGTTTTGCAAAAAAAGAACGCAGCAAATACACATTACTGCACAGAAGAAACAATACTGTTTCAATTATTGCCTGTAAAATGCCAGAAGAACTCTCAAAAGACAAAATATAAAAATCAGCTTGTGGCCCCCGCTCATCTGGAGAGGGCTGGGGTGAGGTAATAATTTAAAAAGGTTTACAAGAGTGTCTTGTAAACCTTTTAACTTATTTTTTCAAACTTTATTTATCTAAAACTTCAAAAGTTGAATTCATACTTTTAAACTCTGGAACAATGACTTTCATTTTTGCTACTATATCGTCATTGTGGAAAAAATTGGCGATCCCAATTAATTCTTCAATATCATTATGAAGATTTTCAAATTCATCTTGAATTTCTTGGGCAATCATTATTTTTTCATGATAAGTAGGTACAGTCTTTGCCGTATCATTCAATAACTCTTCATATAATTTTTCCCCTGGACGTAAGCCTACTATCTCTATCTTGATTTCTTTATCTGGGATAAATCCAGCTAATTTAATCATTTTTTTTGCCAAATCTATAATACGAACAGGCTTACCCATATCAAAAATATAAATTTCACCTCCGTTCCCCATCGCACCAGCTTCCAAAACCAGCTGGCATGCCTCAGGAATAGTCATAAAATATCTAATAATATCTGGATGCGTAATTGTAACAGGTCCTCCGTTGGCAATTTGTTTGGTAAATAATGGAACTACAGAACCGTTGGAGCCCAAAACATTTCCGAAACGTGTTGTAATGAATTTAGTTGCATTACTTATATTTTCTTTTTGAGTTTTAATTTGCAAAGACTGAACATACTTCTCAGCAATTCTCTTACTCGCTCCCATGACATTGCTAGGGTTAACCGCTTTATCTGTTGAAACCATAACAAATTTTACTACACCATACTCACAGGATAAATCTGCTAAATTTTTAGTCCCCATAATATTGGTTAAAATCGCTTCTGAAGGATTTTCCTCCATCAAAGGAACATGTTTGTAAGCGGCTGCATGATAAACCACTTGAGGTTTATAAAGCTTAAAAATTCGATCCATCACTTCCTTATTCCTAACATCTGCAATGACATTTCGAATTTTAGATTTTGGATACAGTTTTTCAAGTTCTAGACCTAAATGATGTAGTGGGGTTTCGGCTTGATCTAGAATAATTACTCTTTTGGGATTGAATGTTAACACCTGCCTAACTATTTCGCTCCCAATTGAACCTGCAGCTCCCGAAATTAATACAGTTTTATCTTTTAATTGCTTCGAAATAGACTTATTATCCAAAACAATTGCTTTTCTTCCTAATAAATCTTCAATTTGAATATTTTTTACCTTTTGAGAAATTTCTTTCTGATTTTCCCAATCGGTAATTAAGGGCACAGTATAAACTCTGTAATTAAACTCTAAACATTGATCTACAATAACCAATTGTTCTTCTTTACTAATACTTTTATCCGCCATAATGACTGCCTCAGCACCTACAGACCTCATTAAGGATGGCAATTTTTTCTTTTGCACCAATATAGGCAGATCTAACATTCTTTTGGAGGCATTTTGATTATTCCTATCAACGAATCCCACAATTTTAAAACGGGTAGGAGTTTCAAATTTTAAAGCATTGGCCACTGAAATTGCATTAGCATCAGTTCCATAAATAACCGTTCTTATTAATTTAGTTGTATTTTTTTCAGACAAATACAATTCAAAGGTTTGTTTAACAACAACGCGATACAAAAACAAGCCACAAAATGAAAGTACAACATTTATAAAAAAAGCCGTGGTCAAAAATACTTTTTCCTCATATAGCAGCTCATAGGCAAAATTGAAAATCAAGAAAATAATCAAAACAGAAATTTGTGAAAACAAAAGCTTCACAGCATCAATATAAGATGAGTGCCTAATAATACCTGCATAAGTTCTAAATATCCAAAAAAAGAAAACATTGACTGCAAAAAAAGAAAATGTAAAAAAAACATCATGTGATGTTAAAATGTATTGAATGCCCGTTCCTCTGAAAATAAGCAAAGTAAAGAAAAATGTGATTATCAAAACTGACAAATCAATCATTACAATAATCCATCTTGGCAAATAACTTAAATTACGAATACTTAATTTAAGATTATCTCTAGAAAAAATTCCAGAATATATGGAGTTTTTATGCATATTTTATGGCATTTAAAATTTCGAAAAAAAAACAATGAAAACAAAAATACGAATTATTATCCTTAAGAATTATATTTTTTACTAAATAATCCTTTCATAGGAGGGAAGAAAATAAATAGCCAGAAATGTCATTGTCTGCAACTAATAATTTGCTTTTCCAAACTAACGTTCTAAGAAAAAAAACAGTATTCAGCTCTTACTCCTTTTAAAAATAATTTTTAAAGTATTTACAATAATTTCTAAATCAATAAAAAAAGTTTTATGATAATAATATTCTAAATTCATTTTTATTTTATCTGGAAAAAGAACATTATCATTATATCCCAAAGGATTAACTTGATTATCCAACAATTTATCCTCGCTGTAATATTTTAGTGATGCTAAACTAGTCAATCCCGGTTTTAATTCCAAAATTTTTCGATTCTCTCCTTCCAGCAGGTCATAATAACCAGCAATATCTGGCCTAGGCCCTACTATACTCATTTCTCCTTTCATCACATTAAAAAGTTGTGGAAGCTCATCTAGTTTATAATTACGAAGTAACTGGCCGAACTTAGATATTTGTAGTTCATCAAATTTTCGACCGACTTGAAAGGTTCTAAGTTTATAAATTTTGAATCTCTTACCATATTGGCCGATACGCTCCTGAATAAAAACTCCATTAGTACGAGTATCAATAACTGCCACAAACCAGGCAATAATTATAACCCAAAAAAAGAATAAAAGGAAAATGCTAGAGAATAATATATCAAAAAGACGTTTAATAATTGACTGCAATTGAAAATGATATATGTATTTATTACTATGAAATTTTTGCAGAATTAATTTTTTGAATAACCCTAATTCTAATCCATAAATAAGTCAGGATTTGGAATGCCAAAAAAGAAAGAATTATTGGAAGAGACAATTCCCCTGCCTTTTGCAAAAACAGTATTAAAATATTGAATAACAGCTGAATTCCTGCATACAATACTGATACTTTAATATGAGAATATCCTAATTCATTGGCAAGATATTGATACAAATGAGATCTGTGAGGCTCAAAAATATTTTCTTTCTTTTTGATACGCGCAAAAATAGTTATTCCAGCATCAATTCCATATATAGATAAAAACAGTAAATAACCTATTTGTCCTGTTGCTAAAATAGTTTTTACCATAAAAAAACCTAGAAACATAGCCATGCTGATACTTCCAACATCTCCCGCAAATGTTTTGGCTTTTTTTCGGACATTAAAAATACCAAATACGCCACACGATAAAGCCATAATTATTAATAAAGGTAAACTGTCTTTATTAATATCCAAAAAAGCGAAACTTAGAATAGCTGTAAATGAATACAAAACGGTGATTCCATTGATGCCATCCATAAAGTTAAAAACATTTACCCAGCCAATCATTAGGAAATAAATTACAGGCAAAATCCAGATTGCCTGCATAAACAGACCTAAATCATAAAAAATAAGAATAATAGCTATAGTATGAGAAATAAATCTTGGCAGTTGAGAAAGTGGCTTAATATCATCTATAAAGCTGACAATAGCAACTAAAACTACTGCAAAAGTTACCATCCATGAAACATGTCCTAATAAACAGGCTGCCAAAATTGCTGCAGGAAAAATAATGCCGCCGCCTCGTAAAGTAATTGATGTATGAGATGATCTGCTGTTTGGTTTATCAATTATATTGAAATGATCAGCAATCTTGAAATAAACCAATTCAAAACCTAGAAATAAAATTAATAAGATAATGTAAATCATATGTATTGTTGCCAGTTCTCTGATAGCAGTTATTTGTTATTTGTTTTTAAATCCCATGTAATATTCAGGGGTAAAGTCCTACTCTATTTTGTGTTTTAAAAGTCCTAGAAGATATTCTCCATAACCTGATTTTTTTAAAGGCGCTGCTAAATCTCTCAGCTGTTGTTCAGTTATAAAGCCTTGTCTCCATGCAATTTCTTCGATACAACCCACTTTTAGCCCTTGTCGTTCTTCCAGCACCTGAACAAATTGTCCGGCCTGCATTAAACTATTAAAAGTCCCTGTATCCAGCCAGGCAGTTCCTCTACTTAAAATTCCAACTTTTAGTCTGCCCTGCTCTAAGTATTCTTTATTAACATCTGTGATTTCATATTCACCTCTGGCGCTTGGTTTAATATTCTTGGCAATTTCAACAACCGAATTATCATAAAAATAAAGCCCTGGAACTGCATAATTAGATTTAGGTTTCAATGGTTTTTCTTCAATCGAAAGTGCTTTAAAATTTTTATCGAATTCAACTACGCCATATCGTTCTGGATCCGAAACATGATACGCAAAAACAACCCCTCCATTAGGGTTTGTGTTTGACTGCAGAAGCTCATGCATATTGGCACCAAAGAAAATATTGTCTCCCAAAACTAATGCAACAGAATCCGAACCAATAAATTCTTCTCCAATAACAAACGCCTGTGCCAGACCATTTGGAACAGCTTGTTCAGCATAACTGAATTTACAGCCGATTGCCGATCCGTCACCCAATAATTTTCTGAAATTAGGCAGATCGTGCGGAGTTGAAATTATTAATATTTCATTAATACCCGCCAACATTAAAGTTGACAATGGATAATAAACCATCGGTTTATCATACACTGGCATCATTTGCTTACTCATAGCGAGTGTTAATGGATGGAGTCTGGTACCTGAGCCCCCAGCTAATATAATTCCTTTCATTTATCTTATGTTAAGGATGCTTTATTTAACATTAAGTATTCATCAATAGTTCCATACATTTAATTAAACTCTCCTTATAATTTGGAACATTCACATTATATGTATTTTTAATTTTAGATTTATCTAATAAAGAATATTGCGGGCGTTTTGCTGGAGTTGGATAAGAACTGCTCGGAATTCCAGAAACTAAACATTCAAAACCTCCAATTTCATGAATAGCCAATGCAAATTCATACCAGCTGATTTCTCCCTCATTAGAAAAATGATAAATTCCTGCCTCCCATTTTGGATGGCTTATAATTGTAAGAATCGCTTGTGCTAAATCTGCAGCATAAGTTGGACTTCCTATTTGGTCATTAACTATATTCAGGCTGTCTCTTTCCTGCATTAACCGTGACATCGTCTTAACAAAATTAGCACCATAACTTGAATACACCCAAGATGTACGGATTATAATTGCATCAGGATTTTTATCTATGCAGGCAGTTTCTCCAGCCAATTTGGTTTGCCCATAAACGTTTATTGGTTTTACAGCGGCCTCCTCATTAAGTGGAACCGAAGCAGTACCGTCAAAAACATAATCTGTAGAAATATGAATAAATTTGCAGTTATTTTCATGACACCAATTCGCCATAACTGCAACTGCCTGATGATTCAAAATATCAGATAATTCAAATTCTGATTCTGCTTTGTCTACAGCTGTATGAGCAGCACAATTGATGATAATCGCAGGATTTATTTGAATAAGTTTAGTTTCTAAATTCTCTAAATCGCACAAATCCAATTCTTGCCAATCTGTAAAAACCCATTCATAATGTCTATGCTCATCCGATAATATTCTTAACTCCGAACCTAGTTGTCCGTTAGCACCGGTTACTAATATCTTTTCCAATTTTTTCTAATATTAATGCAGCCAGAAGTACATGCGGTTCTTCTTTCTTTTTTATTCCTTTTCTTCCTTCTAAAATTCCCAATCTATTGCTTCAAAACTCGGCAAAATCAAATCTTTTTCTGAAACAATGACTTCGCTGGGATTCACCTGCCAATCAATTGCCAAAGTAGGATCATCGTAACGGATTCCTCTCTCGCTTTCTTGATGATACTTTTGATCAACTTTATACAATACTGATGCAGTTTCACTCAAAACAGAAAATCCATGAGCAAAACCATGGGGAACCATTAGCTGCTTTTTATTTTCGGCACTTAAAACCACACTCACATGCTGTCCATAAGTAGATGAATTTTTGCGCAGATCTACAGCAACATCTAAAATTTCTCCTTGCAGCACACGTACTAGTTTCGCTTGTGCACAAGGATTAATTTGCAGATGCAGGCCTCGGATTACTCCTCTTTTAGAAAACGACTGATTATCTTGAATGAATTCATACATAATACCGTTCTCGTTGAATTTAGCTTTATTATATGCCTCGAAAAAATGACCTCTGTCATCTGGAAATACAGTTGGGTTTATAACTACTAAATCGTTTATATGTGTTTTTTCTATTGTCATTTGATATGCTGATTATTTAAAAGAGTCAAAGGTGATTAACAATCCTTCTCTAGATAAATGGGTAATTGTTTCCCGATAGCTTCTCTTATTTTTTTATTTGAAACAACATAATTTTCGGTTAATTTTTGAAGACGTTCCGAATTAAGAGGCAGTTTCAATATATCACCTAATGAAGCTGTTTTTTTAATAAGTGCTTC
This sequence comes from Flavobacterium aquicola, assembly GCF_003385115.1. Lineage (GTDB taxonomy): Bacteria > Bacteroidota > Bacteroidia > Flavobacteriales > Flavobacteriaceae > Flavobacterium > Flavobacterium aquicola. The sequence continues at coordinate 194,293 of NZ_QUNI01000007.1, read as the reverse complement.
CGAAATTTTCATAATTTTATTTCGTTTTCCTAAGTTTTGTCCCAGCAATTATATTAATTTTGGAAACTCAAAATATAAAATCAAAAAATCGTATGATTATTTTTGAATTTTAAAACTATAAATTGTCTTCATTATTCCTTCTTCAGCTGTCAAAGGTAATTTCCTAATATTTAAGACAGACTTTATTTTTTGGTTTGAAACAGTTAAATCACTAGTTAATTTTTTTAATCGTACTGTATTCAATGGAATTGGTATAAAATCCCCAATTTTTGCAATACTACGAATTAATGACTTAGGTAAAACTAAATTCGTTATTTTTTTATTCGACGTATTTTTTATAATATTAATAATTTCTTTAGTTGAAATCGTTTCATCATCTGCAATGTGAAATATACCAGTATTAATTTTTTCAGCATTCTTAATAATTGCTTTGATAAAGAAATTAAAATTATCAATACTGATAAAAGAACGTCTATTCTCGAAAGAAGCTAATGGATATGGAAAACCTCTAGATACTAACTTATATAATAAACTTAAATTTCCTTTATCACCAGATCCATGAATCATGGGTGGCCTTATTATAATTACTTTTTTATCTACAGGTAATTGCTGTTCTAACAGCCACTTTTCGGCCATTCTCTTTGATTTCCCATACCAAGAATTAGGGTTACATTCATCTTCTTCAATCAAAGGCTTAACTGAAGCTAATTCTTCAATCGCAGCTAATGAACTAATGTGGATTAATAATTTTGCATTAGATGTTTTAAATACTTCAAAAATTTTCTTTGTTAATTCAACATTTGCAAAATAAAAATCATTTTCCTTAGCTACTCCATCATGATCATGAGCTTTTCCTATTAAATTAATAAAAACATCACTTTTAGGTATAGTGGATTTCCAATCAGCTTGTCTCAAAAAAACAGAATTAACAAAATACTCTTTTTGTAATTCCTGAGAAAGATTCTTCCCTAAAAAGCCTGAAGAACCAAAAATTATAACACTATTGAATTCCATTCCAAATTGTTTTATAAACTACTTCACTATCAAATTTTTTCTGGAATAATTTAAGACTATTTGTTTTAAAATCTAATAATTCTTTATCATTTAAAAAGTTGATTTTTTTAAGAGCACTTGATAGACTATCAACTGATTTAGGCATAACCAAAAAACCATTTATGTTATCAATACAAGTTTCCTTGCAACCTTTATGATCAGTAGTTATAATAATTTTTGATAATGCAAGGGCCTCTATTAAACTACGTGGAACACCCTCGGGATAATAACTTGGCAAAATGACAACCTCTGTTACAGATAACAATGGAAGCACATTTTTTTGGTAACCTAAATAATGAATTTTTGGATTATTTTTAATTAAATCTAGGACCTTCTCTTCTAATCCTTTTTCATCAAACCAGCCAGCAATAATTAATTCATAATCTATATCAATATTATTGTAAGATTCAACAAGTTCTATGATTCCCTTTTCTTTAACGATTCTACTACAAAATGTAATGTATTTTTTTTCTAGACTTAATCCATTTTCATTAATATAATCATGGTCAATCCCCTGCGTTTCCAAAAAAGTACCTGAATTAACCCCACTCCCGTTAGTTAGTATTAATTGTGGAAATGTTAGATTATTTTGCAATAATTTTAAATCTTCTATGTTTTGAGTAATTACATAATCGGCTTTGTTCAAAACCCACATATAAAAACTAAATATAATCTTTATTAAAAAATTTTCTTCCCTTCTCTCTAAAAATCCTATACCCGCAATAGTCGCAACAATTTTTGAAACTTTGGCTCTCCTCGCAGCAATTATTCCTACGATATTTGGAAAAAACTTATAAGTAAAAACAGTATCCGTTTTTTCTTTTTTTAACTTCGAAACAAAGAAAAAATAAGTAGAAATTAAAGAAAAAATAAATTTCCAACTTCTTGAATATTTATAAAAATATACTTTTCCACCAAGAGATTCAATCTTTTTCCTGTAATCATCTTCTGGCACAAAAGCAAAAGTGGAATTTCCTTTTTTATCCAAATAACTAAGAAAATCCATCCTAGATTTATAGTAATCTTCTCCGTAATGTGCTATTAGTCCAATTTTCATTATTTCCCCTCTATATTTTCAACAACTTTCTTAAAAAATAATATTCTCTTATCTTCTAACACATCTAGCACATAATCTTTTGATTTTTCAAAATTTTCTTGAGCCATATTTAACCGAATCTTTGAATCTGTTAAAACTATTTCCAAATCTTTAGAAAATTTTTCAATATCTCCAGGCTTATGTAAGTAAGAGTCACTAATTAACTCAGGAATCCCGGCAACACTTGATGCCAAAACAGGACAAGCTCTACTCATAGCTTCAATAACCGATCTAGGCAAACCTTCTTGTTTTGACGGATGTATATAAAGATCCAGCTTATCTAAAAATTCAAAAATTTGTTTTCCTGCCTGAAGTCTGCCCACCACAATACATTCATTTTCTAATTCAGTTTTTTTTATTATTTTTTTTACATACGTCTGATCACCTCCACCAACTAAAAAAAACTGAAATCTCAATTTTGGATTTTTATTTTTAAAAATTTTTAATGCCTCAAGAGCTGTATCAAACCCTTTATATTTTATATTCAAATTGCCTATAATCCCAATTCTTAGAATTCTAGATTCAGACAATTCAAGATAATCAAGATGATTTTTCTTTACAATTTCATCAGTTAAAGGAATTTGAACATTAGAAGCAAACGTTGTTATTTTTGATCTAGTAGGATATCTTTGTTGCAGGAAATATTTTGTCACATAAGTAGAGGCGAAACTTTCTTTAACAATGTTTTTCATTCTATAATATCCCAAAGGTGCCTGAAGCTTTATGGTAAAAGATCCGTAGTTCCATGAGCTGTCCCAAGCACATCCTACTACTTCAGTTATAAATGGTTTATTTAACTTTTTGCAAATTTTATATGCAAAATAACCTATTGTTGATGGAACACGTATAATAACAAAATCAACTTTTCTTATATAATGTTCTAATTTTTCTTCAATAACTTTATTGTACTTATAATAGTCAAGTCCTCCTTTTACCTGATAAAACAGATCAAATTCAATTCTATCAACTGAAGATAAGACTAAACCTCCTTTTTGCAGATCTTCACTTCCTCTAGATATCACATATAATTTATCTATATTTTTCAAATAACGATTCCAAGCTTCAGAAGGCAATCCTCCAGGGCTGTAATATTTTTGATCCTGTTTATAAAACACATGGTCGTGAACAAATAATGCTTTCATCAAATTTTCTTAATTAGTTTGGCTGGGATTCCTCCTACTAATGATTTCTCCCCTACATTTTTATTAACTACAGCTCCAGCTGCAACAACCGACCTTCTTTTAATCGTTACTCCATCCAGAATTCTAACACCACATCCTATCCATACATCATCGTGAATAACTATTCCGAGTTTAGTAATGGGATTGTACTTTATAGGAATTGATGCATCGTTCCAAGTATGATTTGCCGCTACCAAAGAAGTCGCATGAGCAATAGAAACATTGTTTCCAATTGATATCTCAGCATCACAATCAACTATACAATTTTCGTGAATACTCACATTATCACCACAAGAAAAATTTTTCCAATTCTTTATCAATGTATTAGCTCCAATTGACAAATTATCCCCCACTTTCTTCGCTTTTGCTTTTATAATTAAGTAACGAATCGCTTTTGATAATAAGCCATTGAATGGCATTAAAACACACCATAAAAATTCACAAATAAATCTTGGCAAAATCATAAACAAATAGCACCAAATATTCAATAAAGGTTTTATTACTTTAAATTTATCTCTTCCTGCCATATAAATATTTTACAATATATTCAGATATACTATTACTGTTTTTTTTCAATTTAATCATCAACATCTTTTTACACTGAAATAATTTTAGTTAGATACTTAATCAAAATATTATCGATTTATAATATATTACTATTTTACAAATCTTAGCTTAAGAAAAACCAAAATGAGGTAACAATAAACCAATCTTCATTCCAATGAAATAAAATCATTTAAGGGATTTATTTACTTTATCCTTTTTTTAAACCAATTCAATATTGGCTTGTCAATTATTTCATATATTAATATACTTCCAATGCATACTACGACTAGAGCTAAAACTAATTTACAAAACTCAATTATAAAAAAATCAGTATTACCAATTGTAGCAGGATAAACAAGTCTTGTTAGAAAAAAAACCATAAAAGGATGAAATAAATACATTACATAACTTGCATCTCCAAGCTTTATCCCTAACTTTATAAAAACATTTTCTTCATTGATTTCATTTTCCAAAACTAAAAATGCATTTACAAATAACAAAGCTGGAATTCCTCTAGAAATATTGCGCCCTAAAAAAGAAAACTCTTGTGTTAAATCATTAAAAATCATAAATACTAATGAGAAAACACCTAAAACTAATGCACCATAATAAAATGTTTTTGTATATTTTGATTTATAAAATTTCCAAAAATAATACAATGCTAATCCATAAATAAATTCCGGCAAAAGTCCCTTTTTATAAAAATTTAATATATAAAAATCATTATTAGTAAAATAAAGACTTAGTAAAAAAAGACTTATTATACTTCCACAGGCCGCTACAAAGTATTTTTTGTTTTTAATGAAGATAATGCAAACAAACATAACAAGATAAAAAAACATCTCATTATTCAATGTCCACCCTAAAGACAATATCGGACCACTATTATCAATTCTATAAGGAATAAACAAAATAGATTTAAAAACTGCTTCTCCATTAACCACAACATTTTTAAACCACTCCGGTTTAATAAGTGCCAACGACAGTGTTAGTGCAGTTGCTATATAGTATAGTGGTGCAATACGGACAATCCTTTTTAACATAAAGTTATGAGTGTTTTTATTTACCATATATGCAATAATAAAACCACTAATTATAAAAAAAATATCTACTCCAAAACCTCCAGTATCTAAATCATAAAAATTATAGTGGCTAAAAACAACCCCTAAAGCTGCAACAGTGCGTAATAATTGTATACTTTTTATCAAATCTATATTATTTAAATTGTATTGTTAAATCTATTTTCAAAACACTTTTTTAACCATCTAATTTTGTAACTTTTTATATTTTAACAACAAACATTTTTTAAGTTTTAAGTCCCTTAAATCGATATTTATTGAGTAATATTAATTAACAAATTATTCAGTGAACTTTATATTAAAATTATCGTGTATTTCTATGGACGACTTGTTAACTTTAGTCAAATTATTATTTTTATCAACAACTTTTCCTTTTTCAAAATTTACTAAGCAAGAATATTTTTGATTTTTCTGAATTACAATTGGTTTTTCGGTATTATTTTCCCATATACAATCATTAACTAATACATTACCATCTAATTTAGGAAAATTATTCTCATAAGTATTTTTAAACGCAGCAACACGAAAGCCTATTTTTGAACCAAAATCATAATGTTTATTAATCACAACATCAACATTTTTTTTTCTTATTCCAACCATTTTTTTTAGAACCAATTGTATACCAAAACGATTATTAAATGTGATAATATTCTCCAAAACAATTTTTTCCATATAATCCTTATTATTGTTAGGTTCAATATCCACAGCGGCCATAGGTGCGGTGCCAATTGTATTTGAAATCAAAACATCACTAACATTTATATTTCTCCCGCATGTAATAGAAATACCATTTCTTCGATTATAATCCAATTTAGAATTTTTAATTATAATATCCTCAGAAGGAATAAAATTCCCACTGTCGTCATAGGTTTTTAAACTCCCAATGTAAATACCGTCTCCCCAGCAATTTGAAATTTCAGAATTATATATTTCGATCTGTTTTGAGCTTCTAATACCAATTCCCATACCATGCTCTCCAGAATTACCGAAATGCTCTTTACGATCTCCTGTTATTTTAGGATTAAAAATTTTAATATTATGCTTATTATGAATCTCAAGAATATTATAGGTATCCTTATTACTTTTTTGAAGAATTATTTCGGAATTTTCCTGAAAATAAATCTCTGAATTATTTTCTAAAACTAACCCCGTATCATTAACCATTATCGGAAAATTAGGAAAAATGACAATTTTATTATCATTAATACCTTTTTGAAGATATTTTGTATAATCTACACTTCCATCCTTTACATAACCTGCAGGCAAATTATCTTCAAGTAGAAATTTATTTTCAGATGATTTATTACCTAATGCATTATAAAAAAATACTCTCGCTTGAATTTTTCCTGGAATATTTTTATATTCCATTTTACTATTATTTTGTCCGCAACCCATTTGAAAAATGAAACTAACAAAAATAACCGCTAAATATTTTATGTACTTTTTCATAAGTAAATTTTATTAGATTTAATTTTATTTTGAGCAAATGAGATATAGTAAATAAAGAACATAAAAATAAAAGACAATAAAAACCATGATCTATGCAAAAATATGATCAAAAATATGAATGCAACTAAAAAAGTGTTATTCCATGAAGATTTTTTTATATTTGACCATAACCATAAAAAATAGAGGCCAATACCTAATGACCCAAATTTGATAAAAAGACCTCTATAATCTGAAACAATAAAATCATAATTATCTAATACACTAACTCCCTCGCCAATTAATAATTGTGATATCGAAATATGATCTAAATAGTTATTGTAGAAACCTGAAAAATCTAATGTTGTTCTTGCTTCTAAAGCGTCTCCTGAAAACTTATCCAAAACAAACCTTGCAACAATTTCTTGTGGTAAACTTACAAATGCTAATAAAAGTATGATAGAGATACTTAAAAAAACAAATATTTTTTGTCTGGTAGATTTCAACTCAAAAAAAACATAACCACATAAAGTTATAATTGCCCCCATTGACATTGATAATATAACACCAATTACAATTATTGCATTTTTAAATTTATTATTAATAAATGCCTTTGAATAAATTACAAATGTACAAACCAATCCAAACATACTTGGTTCAGGAAAGATACCTGAAAGTCTAAAAGCTTCACGCCCAAAAACATCATAATTTTGCCCATGAAGCCTAACAGTACCAGGATAAATATAATAAGTAGTATCTCTTGTAGATGCCATAAAAGTAATATAAGGCAAAGAAATCCCTAATAAGCTGACAATGTAATTTAATAAAGCAAAAATCACAATCCATAATACTATGGTGGCAAAATATTTAACTGCTAAATCTAATATTGGTTTGCTTAAAAAAAGACAAAAAATAAATGCTATATACCAGAAAATTGTAAATGTTGGTTTGTCATTATCCCCTCTCAACAAAAATAAAAAGCAAAAATGTATTATAATAAAAACTGTAATAACAAATATTTTTTTTCCACCATTTCTACTAAAATTAAATAATCCATCATTATATCTAATTTTTGAAATACAAAAAAAAAGGAATAAAAAAATTAAGACCAAGTTTATTACATTTGTGAATACATTTTTTAAAAATATAACACCAGCTGATAAAATAAGTAATATAGCAATTAACAAACTAATTTTTTTATCATATTTCCCATGAATTTTACTTATTGTCTCTTCCACAATATTTAGATTTTGGAGTCCTCAAACAAGTTAACTAAATTTTCTGCCATTTTTTCGATAGAAAATTGTTTTGCAAATTCGTAAGCTTCTTCAATCTCAAAATTTAAATCTCCCGAATTTAATTTTAAAATAAGATTTTGTAATTTATTTAAAGCTTCACTTTCATTACTTGGATCAAAGAAAAACTTTTGATAACCTTTATAGGCAGCCTCGTAATGAGGCGCTATTCCTGATGCACAAATAGGTAATTTCATATACTGTGCTTCTATAAGTACATTACCAAAACCCTCATACAAAGACGGAAAGAAAAAAATATCAGACAATGCTAAATATGGAGTTATATTACTATCCATTCCTACAAAGTAAATATGACTTTGTAACTCCTTTTCTAAAGCAATCTCTTCAATTTTAGATTTTAAGCTTCCAGTACCAAGCAATATTAATTTAAAATTATTTTCAATTGGATTTAATTTCCCAAAAACATTGATTAAAAATTCATGATTTTTTTGTTCTTTAAAACTTCCTATATGAATTAAGACTTTTGAAGCTCCTTTTACAAATGTTTCTAATTGAATAGATTTATCCACGTTTAGTAATGCTGTATTCTCAAACTTGGAAAAATCAACACCATTATAAACAACTGTATATTTTGAATAATTACATTTCCAATCTTTAGTAAAATAACTAAGATTTGCCTGCGAATGACCCACAATTTTAGTAGCGTATTTAACTGTCCAATGCTTATGTAAAGTTAAATATGCCATACGAAAATTAGAAAATATAGGCTTATTTACCAAATTAAGCATAAACATGGCTTTCTCATTATGAACAGAAACGAAAACCGGAATGTTTAACAATTTACCTATTGTGGCAAAAATACCAGAAGTATGACCGTAACGGCTATGCACAACATCATATTCTCCTTTTTTTAAAACTTTATATAATTTAACAGCATCAAAAAACGGCTTTTTATACTTCCCAAAATCTATTAAAGTTACACCCTGTTTAATAAATTCTGAATCTAATTCTCCCCCTACGGTACAGAGAATATGCATTTCAATTCCACGACTTTTAAAATATGGTAAACAAGAAAGGAGTGTCTTTTCAATACCACCCATTTCAAGTTTACTAATAATAGTTAAAATTTTCATTATTATATTTTTTTAAGTTTTACAATAAAGAAAAAGTAAACAAACAAGTACATCACTAAACTGAAAAGCTCTACATACAAAACAATTTTAGCAATATCCATAAGCCCATTAAGATGGCTAAAATTGATTAAAGAAAAAAGCATTACAAACGAAATTATTGATATAGGAAGTCTTACCCACTGCTTGCGTATACACGTTAATGTACTTCCTATGTACAAATAGCAACAAGAAACTGTTGTCCCTAATAAAATGACTACCAAAACATCCGAATATGGTACATATTCTTCAGTATATAATAATCTAAGGAAAAAAGTCCCGAAAAAATAAAATACTAGTGTTAAAGTTAAACCCAATGAGGCTGCTATAATAATCATTTTAGCTAATAATTTATTTAAAGAAATGTATTCTTTTTTTTGTACATAAACAGCCATTTTTGGCATTGCAGCCTGAATTAGAGAAGTCACAAATTGCCCTGCTAGTGATTTAAAATACAACAAACTACCGAAAATAGCCAAAATATTAACTCCAAAATATTTTTCTACACTTAATCTTGGATAATTCAAATAATATTTATCTATAAAAATAGCAATGAATATTGGCAAACACATACTTATCAAATTCATCATTTTTCCCTTTTGTGGTTGGACAATTTTGAATTCATTTTTTTTAATGAAACCTCTTTTTACAACTTGATTTTTTTCATAAAAATAATATAGAACAAACCAACTTAATAGATAACCCAATAATGAAACTATTATATTCCTGAAAACAAATGACAGACCAGCAACCACTATAACTGCAACTACACCTCGTATAATTCGCGAATAAGCTACAAAATTTAAATGATGATTTTTCTGATAAACACCATAAATTAAATCTAACTGCGACTCAAAACTTTTAATTAAAGCAACTATGATAATAATATAAAAGTATTCTGGACAAATTATAATCGCTAATATTCCAAGTAAACTGACACCTAAAAGTGTTGCTAATAGTCTAAAAACATTGTAGTCAAAGAATTTTAATTTATTTTCGTGATCAGTTACATAAAAATTTCTTAATTGCATTTCTAAAGCCAACATAAGTGGGGTGGTAAATGCTCCTGCATAAATAAACTTACCAACATCTTCAGTACTAAATAATTTAACAAATACCAAAAGTATTATATATTGACACAAGGCATATCCAAAATTGCCAATTAAAGCAAAACCAAAATTTTTTTTTAATGATAAAGACATTATGTAAGAAAATTAAATGTTTTTATACATTTTATACCATAAAATAAAAGAAGAAATACCTTCATCCAAACTAGTACTAGGCCTGTAATTGGTATGAAATTCTAGCTTTGAAGTATCCGCATAAGTAACTTTTACATCACCAGGCTGCATAGGGTACATGTCCAATTTAGCTTCAATACCAATAGTTTTTTCCATAGTGTTAATAAAATGCATTAATTGAATTGGCTTTGAATTTCCAATATTAAAAAGACGGTAGTATGGCTGCTTATCTTCTTTGTTAGGTGCTTTTTCCATTACTTCTACAATACCTTTCACAATATCATCTACAAATGTAAAATCACGCAGCATATCGCCACCATTAAAAACTTTTATTGCTTTACCCGAATAAATTGCATCTGCAAAAAGCATTGGAGACATATCTGGTCTGCCATATGGGCCATAAACAGTAAAAAAACGTAATCCAGTTGTCGGTAATTGGTATAAATGACTGTATGTATGAGCCATTAATTCATTACTTTTTTTAGTAGCAGCATAGAGACTTACTGGAAAATCTACTCTGTCATCTTCAGAAAAAGGAATTTTATCATTCATCCCATATACTGACGAACTTGAAGCATACACCAAATGTTTAATTTTATACTTTCTGGAACATTCCAAAATATTTACAAAACCTACAATATTAGATTGAACATATGCATGAGGGTTTTCCAAAGAATATCTAACCCCAGCCTGAGCAGCCAAATTAACTATATACGTGAAATTTTCTTCTGCAAATAAATCTTCTAATCTAGTTAGATCAATTATATCAATCTTGGCAAATTTAAAATTATCAAACTTCAAACTATCAGTTAATTTTCCTTCTTCAAAAACTAATTCTTTACTAATTCCTAATTCATGTAAACGATCTAATTTTAAATTGATATCGTAATAATCATTGATATTATCAATACCTACCACATTTATACCTTTTACAAGTAAACTTTTAACCAAATGAAATCCAATAAATCCTGCAACACCTGTAACTAATATTTTCATATGTCTTTTTTAATTTCTATTTAATTATTTAAATTCTTAATTTAAATTATTCGATAATTTAAAATCAAACTTTTAGATCCCATCTTTTGTATTCCATTTTAGCAAAATTTTTTGCAAACTATTGCGTAGTAAAATGATGACTCATAAACATCAAAACACAAATCTATCTCTTTTTGGATCACGATATTCTCTTCCAATTAATTTACATTACTCACAATAATTCTTCTTGTTTATTGATATTCTTTTCTTAAAATATAGAATAAGATTAAAAATAAAATCGACAAAAATGATCCTATAAAAATACTTTTAATTTTTCCAAATTCATTTTTTTTAAGAGGGTATACTGGTGCATCAATAACTTGTATTAAGGGTGTATCTCTTCTAAGAGACACCTTCGCCAACTCAGTTTGTTTAACTAATTCAGCTAATAATGTTGAATTAGCCTGAACATCAACTTGTCTTTTTGCAGAAGGAACACGTCTTACATTTAAAGCTGGATTCAAATTAAATGTATTATCATTAGCCATAGCAACTCCTGTTAGTGCACTATTTAGCTCATTTCGTACCGAATCTACTTGCTTTTCTAAAATAATCATATTCAATCTTGCTTTTTTACTCTTTGTATCAACGTAAAATTCAGATACAACTTTGACTAAAGATTCAATAAAAACTTTAGAAAAAACTTCATTTTTAGAAGTCATTTGTATATTAATTATTGAAACTTTTTTATCAGGCTGTTCAACAGCAAAATCACTCATAGAAAAAATTTCATACATTTTTCCTAAAATACTATCATGCTCTCTAGTAAAAATTTCACGCTTCATTTTTGGCAGAAATTTTATATTTTTAAGCTTGGAATCCTCTATCCAGTTTTGCCTCCAGCCTTGATCATCAATATACATTTCAGCTAAAGATATTTTTTTGCCTTCTAAAACATTAACCGGACTTAGTAAAGTCTCTTCTACCATTCTTCTTGACTTAAATAGCTCCATCAAATTATCTCCAGTAAAAATCCCTCCACCTCCACTACCCAGATCGAACCCAAACTGACTTGCTAAACCCATGGCTCCACCTAAGCCACTTCCAGAACTACCATCATCTTCTAAAACAAAAGATAAAGTTGCTGTATAGGTAGGTTTTTTTAAAAAAGAAATCAAGAGCCCTAAAATACCTCCTATAATCCCTACCAAAATAATGATTCTCCATTTTGAAATTAAATAAGACCACCAATCATTAACTTTTTCTAATAATTCTTTTATTGACAATTCATCTGTGTCTTTTGGCATTTTGTTCATTTTAAATCGAATTTTATTTAAAAGCAGTAACTATTAACAACGCTAAACTAGTAACTACACTTGCAATACTTACTAATTCACCTGAACTCATTTTATCTGTTTCCGGTTTAGTAGGTACAACTATTTGCGAATCTGGTAAAACTTTAGGATAAGATTTAAAAAACAAAAAAGATTTTGCCACTGCCGCTTTTCCATTTGGATAAATGATATAAGCTTTCTTTTTCCAACCTTTACTATCTATTCCTCCTACAGCATCAATATAATAATTGAAATTCTTATTTTTTCGATATGGAATTTCCGATGTTAACAAAACATTTCCAACAATTTTTACTCCTTCATTAAATTTAGATACTATAATTTCATCTCCTCCAAATAGGGTAACATTTGAATAGTGATCTTTATCTTTCACTATTTTTTCCCAGTTTACAGGAATAGTTGCAAATTTAATTTCATCCTCTAACTTTTTAGATAATTTTTCTTGAGAATTATCTCCATTAACATTAATACTTACATTTTCAATATCCTCAATTTGATCACTTTTTATAGGTCGCTTAATTTTCAATCCTTGAAAATTTGCATCGGTAGTTAACCCGCCTGCACGCATAACTATTGAGTAAACTGACTCTTTTTTATTTGCAAGAACATAGTTTCCTGGATAAACAACCGATCCACTTATCTTCACTACTGAAGGTTTTTCATAAACAGCTAATCTGCGAATATTAACAACATCAAAAGGTTCTAAAGGGAAATTCTTAATTTGCTCATTTTCTGGAGTGAGCTCTAAATTAAACACTTCTACTCTTTTGGAATCATTTTCTTTAATAGAATCAGACTTAATCATTCTTGCAATTTCAACTCTCTTTGAAGCTGAACCAGTAAATCCTCCTACCTGAACTATTAAATCATTTAAAGTAAGATTTTCATAATAAGGATATTTTCCTGGATTTTTCACTTCACCATCTATAGAGATTTTATATTCTTCTCTAAATTCTAAAACAGAATAAATAGTAAAAACATCCTCTCTTTTTAACTCAACATTTGCATTTAAATCTCCTTTTAATGCTGCATTTAGGTCAACATTTACTATTTCTGAAGTTAAATCAGATTTTAAACGAATTATTTTTGCTCTTTTTGTATAAGCATCTTCTTTTAATCCTTCAGCTTTCGTAACTAAATCTGAAACTCTCATTCCTTCTTTAAAAGAATAAGTGTCTGGCCTGAAAACAGCTCCTTCAATTTTAATACGGTTCTCGAATCGATCTAATATTCTTGATACTTTAAAAACATCTCCTGATTTAGGAATATAACTTGAATAATTTTCTTCATTAATATCAAGAACTTTAAATTCCTTACCTGTTTTTTGTTCAACATTAACTGAAGCAGTATATGCAAATTCATTAAACCCCGAAGCAAATGATAATAAATCGGAAAATGTTTCACCATTTTTCATTTCGAAAATCCCAGGTCGTTTAACTTCACCTGACAATACAACTCTCTGGCTGTACGCAGGAATTCTAATTACATCATTGTCTCTTAATCCAATATTATCTGCTTGATCTCCTTTTACTAAAAAGCGATAGACATCAATTTTTCTTAAAACTTTATTATTTCGAATTAATTCAATATTTCTATAACTACCATTTTTACCAGGACCTCCTGCTAAATGCAATGCATTAAAAACTGTAGCCAATGAAGAAACTGAGTAATTACCTGGCTGATTACCTCCAATTACAGTCACTTTTATAGTTCGAATCTTACTCAAAGTCACACTTACTTGTGATTGCCCAGATTTTACAGTACCATATACTTTAGCTATTGCGCCCTTTATTTTTTGAGTCGCTGCCTCAATAGTCATTCCAGAAACTGAAATTTGTCCAACGAATTGGATACTGATTTTTCCTTCTGCAGTAACAGCTATATTACTATTAAATTCTTGTACACCATATACAGCAATTTGCAATTCATCACCAGGTCCTAATATATAATTAACGGGAGTAGCTAATTTTAAATCTTGAGCAAAATTAAGAGAGGGATTATCAAACAATTCAGAGCCAAAAACTAAAATATCATCATTTTTTTTAGGACTATTATACTCAACTACATTTTGATCAGTTGCTACTGTTATATCCCCAACAGTTCCTGTACTAGAAACATTATTTGAATTAATAGTTGAGGATGCTAACCTCGCTTTTAATTTTGCAAATTCCATAGGACTCATCCCTTTGGATAATACCATAGGCTCCGCTTGATCAATAGAAATCTGACTATTTGCCAATTGTGATTTAATTTTATCTATTTCATTACTAGTTAAATTATCAACTTTAATAGTACTTAAATCATTACCTTTTAAAATATCCTGAGCAATTATAGTACTGGTTTGGAAAAAAGTCATAAAAAGGATAATAACTGTAATTATTTTTTTCATTGTATATTTTTTTACTTAATAAAACTTCAATATGAATTCTAACTTAATTTTAATATAAGGTTAATTTAATACCTCTTATCTTAAATAGATTTTATCTTCTTATAAAAAAGTTTACTACATGGCTTCGCCACAGTGAGTCCCATTTTTAGTCACTTTTCCCCAAGAGTTTGCAAATTTATATTAAAAAAAAAGATTTTTTTCTTCTTTTTTAAAAATAAACCTGACATTTAATTTGTTACTTGTAACAAAAAATAAATTATTTCTTTTCAACCTTTAGAATACATCCTAATGATTCCAAAACAAGAATGTAATGATTTTGTTTTATTTCCTGCACAATAGCTGATTGAGACACAAACGGCCCTGATTCCAACAAAATTTTATCCCCTTTTTGCCATTTTTCAACAACTATCTCAACAGCATTTGGCTCACTTAACCAATCTTGAATGGTCTTGATCTCTTTTTCCTTGACAATAGCTGGTTTACCTAACCAAAACAAGTAACGTACAGCACCAGTAATTCCAAAAATAACATTTCGATCTTTTTCTTCAATTTTTACAAAAATATAAGAATTAAACAGCGGTACCTGAATTATTTTTTTTCTATCTGACCATTGGCTAACCTTAGTTATTAAAGGACAATACGCCGTAACCCCAATTCCAATCAGCCGATCCGCAACTTTCTTTTCCCATTTGGGCTTAGTATAAACTACGTACCAGCTCATATTTTAAATTATTAAATTCCTTTCGCAACTTAGATAGACTTCATACAAAATAAACTTATGCCAAACATCCAATTCTTAAGAATACTGTTTTTCATAATAAGATGAATATGAACCAGAAGTAACATTACACAGCCACTCTTTATTATTCAAATACCAATCAATAGTAATTTCCAGCCCTTGTTCGAAAGTAACTGATGGCTTCCAGCCCAGCTCGCTATTTATTTTTGATGCATCAATTGCATAACGCAGATCATGTCCTGGCCTGTCTCTCACATAAGTAATCAATTGAGCCGATTCACCATTAATTCTACCAAGTTTTTGATCCATCAATTGACACAAAACTTTAACCAAATCAATATTTTTCCATTCATTAAAACCTCCTATATTGTAAGTTTCATGATTCTTTCCATTATGAAAAACAAGGTCAATCGCTGCAGCATGATCCTTTACGAACAGCCAATCCCGAGTGTAGTTCCCATCTCCATACACAGGTAAGGGTATATTATTAATGATATTATTAATAAACAAAGGAATCAGTTTTTCAGGAAAATGATTCGGCCCATAATTATTAGAGCAATTGGTAATTACATATGGTAATCCATAAGTTTCACCATATGCTCTTACGAAATGATCAGAACTTGCTTTGGATGCGGAATAAGGCGAATTCGGATTATAAGGTGTCGTCTCTGTAAAAAGGCCTTCAGCGCCTAGCGAACCATATACCTCATCAGTACTTATATGATAAAAAAGTTTTTCTTCAAAATTTCCAAACCATTGTTTTTTGGCAGCATTTAATAAATTCATAGTTCCAATAACATTGGTTTTTACAAAAGCCAAAGGATCTTCAATAGAACGGTCAACGTGAGATTCAGCAGCTAAATGAATTATTCCATCAAACTGATGGTTTTGAAACAAATTATCTATAAAACTTTCATCAGTAATATCTCCTTTTACAAATTTATAATTAGGCTCTTCCTGAATATCTTTAATGTTTTCCAAATTTCCTGCATATGTCAAGGCATCCAAATTAAATATTTGATAATCTGGATAATTAGTTACAAATCGTCTTACGACATGTGAACCAATAAATCCCGCTCCCCCCGTAATAAGTATCTTCTTCATTATTTATATTTTCCCTTTCTATATTTCCGTATTATAAAAATCAATTTTTAAAATAATCTGCAAAGATAATCCCTTTACAGCCTTCCATCAACACCTTCTTTCAAAACTCCTTTAACATCATACAAAATACTGCATTCTTTTCGCAGGGAAGCAATATCCATTTCCATAAACTCTGAATGGGCTACACCTAAAACCACAGCATCAAAAGTATTTTCTGGAAATTCGTTCATCACTTCAAGTCCATATTCATGCTTAACCTCCGCAGGATTTGCCCAGGGATCAAAGATGGCAACCTTAATTCCATAGTCTTCTAATGCCTTAATTACATCCACAATTTTGGTATTTCGAACATCGGGGCAGTTTTCTTTGAAAGTAATACCCAACATCAATAAATTAGCTCCATTGATGGTCACTCCTTTTTTAATCATCAGTTTCACTGTTTGAGAAGCAACATATTCTCCCATACTGTCATTCAAACGGCGTCCCGCCAAAATTATTTCAGAGTGATACCCTTTTTCCTGTGCCTTTTGGGCTAAATAATAAGGATCTACTCCAATACAGTGCCCTCCAACCAATCCTGGTTTAAAAGGCAAAAAATTCCATTTTGTTCCAGCCGCTTTAAGTACTGCAGCGGTGTCAATATCCAAAAGGTTAAAAATTTTAGCCAATTCATTAACAAAAGCAATGTTAATGTCTCGTTGGGAATTCTCAATTACTTTAGCCGCCTCAGCCACTTTTATCGAAGGTGCTAGATGAGTTCCTGCAATGATAACTGATTGATACAATTTGTCTATTTTTTGCCCAATTTCAGGAGTGGATCCTGATGTGATTTTTAAAATTTTATCAACAGTATGCTCTTTATCACCTGGATTAATTCGTTCTGGCGAATAACCCGCAAAAAAATCAATATTGAATCGCAATCCAGATATTCTTTCCAGAACAGGAACACATTCTTCCTCTGTAACTCCCGGATATACAGTAGATTCATATATCACTATATCACCCTTTTTCAAAACAGAACCAACTGCTTCGCTGGACTTATATAATGGCATTAAATCAGGGCGGTTATTTTTATCAACCGGGGTAGGCACAGTAACAATAAAATAATTACAATGAGCTATATCTTTTATATCTGAACTGCAGTAAAGACCTATTTCATCACTGCTCTTTTCAACTAGCACCCTTTGCAGTGTTTCTCCATCTACTTCAAGTGTAGTATCTATGCCTGACTTGAGTGCTTCAATTCTTGACACATTAATATCAAACCCTACAACTGAAAATTGTGTAGCAAACAATCGGGCCAATGGCAAACCAACATATCCCAAACCTATTACCGCGATTTTTATGTCCTTATTCAATTTCTTTAAACTATTGTTGTTTTTTAAATTCCTAATCATAGATAAAAGAATTATTTTTTTATTACCAAAACACAACTCCCCTATAAATAAAGCTGACAAAGGTAATAAAAATAAGAATCCGATTGCATCAAAAAAAACGTCCTATAAAACTAAAAAAAGGTTTTCACAAACTAAAAACATAAATAGCTAATAGTCAGTAAAATTTATTTTTTTCACTTCAATACCAATGTAAAAAATCACTATTTTTAGTGATGGTGGCTATTGCCATACAAGAGCAAAAACTACATAAAAGACTTACTCATTCAAATACAATTATTGTCAATCATAATGAACTATCAACAACTCTACAAGACAAACAATAAACCGCAAATAAATTCTTTTACATCACTTTTTACAAAAACAACAAAAAAAAAGGGCTTATTTTTTAAAATTAAACCCCTTTTAAATTTTTAAATGTAAAAACTATATTTCCAAACTCATACAATAATTTAAAACACTAAGAACCTATAGCTTGATATACAAATCCAATCTTTTCCAGTTTTCCTTTGTTTAATATATTCCTTCCATCAAAAATAAAAGCTGGTTTTTGCATACCATCATAAATTTTTTGCCAATCATAATCAGCAAATTCATCCCATTCAGTCAATATAGCAATGGCATGTGCACCTTCACAAGCATCATAGGCATTATTAAATGAAGTAACATTCTTAGCATTCTTCTCTGCTGTTCTTGTTTCAAGATAATCCAAATCAGCTAAAACTTTTCTTTCCGATACTTTAGGATCATAAACTGCAATCTTTGCTTGTTCATTTATTAATTCATCGGCAACATAGATAGCTGCTGATTCTCTTGTATCATTCGTGTCTTTCTTAAATGCCCAGCCCAAAAATGCAATCTTTTTATCGGCTACAGTATTGTAAAGAGTTTTAACTATATTATTTGAAAAACGAAGCTTTTGATAGTCATTCATTATAATAACCTGTTCCCAGTAATCTGCAACTTCATTTAGCCCATATGATTTAGCGATATAAACTAAATTCAATATGTCTTTTTGAAAACAGGAACCTCCAAATCCTACTGAAGCTTTTAAGAATTTAGGCCCTATTCTGCTATCCATTCCAATGGCTCTGGCAACTTCATTAACATCAGCACCAGTTTTTTCACACAGCTCAGACATTGCGTTAATAGACGAAATTCTTTGTGCTAAAAAAGCATTAGCAGTCAATTTGGATAATTCTGATGACCATACATTGGTAGTTAGAATTTTCTCTGGGCTCACCCAGTTGGAATACACGTCAACTAACGCTTGAATTGCTTTTTGCCCCTCTTCAGTAGTATTACCGCCTATTAATATCCTGTCTGGACTTAATAAATCTTCAACTGCAGTTCCTTCCGCCAAAAATTCAGGGTTGGATAAAATCTGAAATTGAACTCCATTACCTGTGTTGTCAAGTATACTTTTAATAGCTTCTGCAGTACGAACTGGCAGAGTTGACTTTTCAACAACAATTTTGTCATGTTTGGCAACCCTAGCAATTTGCCTTGCACATAATTCAATATATTTCAAATCAGCAGCCTGTCCTTTTCCTTTTCCATAGGTCTTTGTAGGTGTATTTACCGATATAAAAATAATTTCTGCTTCATCAATCGCCTTGTCAACTTCTGTTGAAAAAAACAGATTTCTTCCTCTTGCCTCTGCAACAATTTTATCTAAGCCTGGTTCATAAATTGGAATATTATCGGTATTTTCATCATTCCATGCTGCAATTCTTTCTGTATTTAAATCGACAACTGTCACTTGAATATGAGGACATTTTTGTGCAATAACGGCCATTGTTGGCCCTCCAACGTATCCAGCTCCGATACAGCAAATCTTTGTAATTTTCATTTGTCTAATATTTATATATTTATTTTTAAATTATTCCAATACCAATCTAAAGCCTCCTTCAATCCTTCTTGCAGAGAAAATTTGGGATTATATCCCAGCATATCTTTAGCTTTGTCAATACACGCCAATGAATGAGGGATGTCACCAGCTCTGTTAGATCCATATTCAATCCTTACATCAGCAATTTTTGAATCATATTCTGCCAAGTATGTTTTTAAATAGCCTACTAAATCATTTAAAGTATTCCGCTCACCAAAAGCTGTATTGTAAACCGTATTCACAGCTTCAAGATTCTCAGTAGTCATTGCCAATTCATTCATCTGGATTACATTATCAATATAAGTGAAATCCCGTGAATAATTTCCGTCCCCGTTTATTTTGGGACTTTCATACTTCATCAACTGCATTACAAATTTAGGAATGACCGCAGCATATGCTCCATTTGGATCCTGTTTCCGCCCAAATACATTAAAATAACGCAATCCGATGGTTTCTAGTCCATAAGTTCTGCTAAAAATTTCCGCATATAATTCGTTTACGTATTTTGTAATGGCATACGGAGAAAGGGGTTTCCCTATAACTTCTTCAACCTTTGGCAAATCAACAGAATCTCCATAAGTCGAAGAACTTGCCGCATATACAAATCGCTTAACATTAGCATCTCTTGAGGCTACCAACATGTTCAAAAAACCAGAAACATTAACATCATTCGTTGTAACAGGATCATTTATTGACCTTGGCACTGAGCCTAATGCTGCTTGATGTAAAACATAATCAACTCCTTGAACTGCTTGATGACAAGTTTCTATTTTACGGATATCACCTTCAATCAAACTAAATTTTTCGTTGTTAATAAAATCCGACAAATTATATCTATAACCTGTGGCAAAATTATCTAAACAAACAACTTTATAGCTTTTTGACAAAAAATATTCACATAAATTAGATCCAATAAATCCTGCCCCTCCCGTAATTAGAATTGTCCTGCTTTTATCTTTAGCCATTATATATACATTTATATAGAATATTATTTTGACTTTTTAATTGTAATTTTCTCTAATAAACTTTTTTTCTTCTCAGTCTCATGGTAACCATTAGAATAATTTCCGTTGCCGTATCCATAGCCATAGCCATAGCCTCCTCCATACTTTGCTTTATTTTCAAAACCATTCAAAATGATACTGGTATTATGAAGTTCTCCTCGATTAATTCTATTGTTTAATAGTCTTATCATCTCTTTTTTAGTAAAATTTTGTCTTACAATATACAAAGTAACATCACAATATTGTGTTAATTCAAGTGAATCAGCTACTAGACCAACTGGAGGAGTATCAAGAATAATATAATCATACTTAATTTTAAGTTCATCAATCAGTTCTTTCATTCCATCGTTCATAATTAATTCAGCTGGATTAGGTGGTATTGGACCTGACAGTATTACATCCAAATAGGGGATTGAAGTATGATTTACGATCTCATCTAATTTTTTATCTTTAATCAAATAATTTACAACCCCGACGGTATTGACCAAATTAAATTCATCAAATAATTTTGGCTTCCTTAAATCCATCCCGACAATTACAGTCTTCTTTTCACTTAAAGCAAATACAGTCGCTATGTTTATGGAACAGAATGTTTTACCTTCACCACTGACAGACGATGTTATCATAAGTGTTTTGGCTCCTGCCACATTACTCTTTTTGTACAGAAATTGAAGTGATGATCTGATTGCCCTGAAAGACTCAGATAATGCCGATTTAGGTTTATCAAAAACCGCTAAACTGTTTTTATCTGGATTTACTCCTATTATACCAATTAATGGAATTGATGTCAATTTACTAACATCATCAGGATTATAAATAGTATTATTTACAAAAAAGAGAATAGTAATTACCAGCAATGGCAACAATAACCCAAGAAATATTGCTAAAATATAATTCACCCCAGTCTTTGGTCCTATTAGTCCTCCTCCTATATCTTTGGCTGGATCTATAAAATGAATATCTGATAAATTGGCTGCTTTTACGATATCTGCCTCACTCCTTTTTTGCAGGAAAGTACTATAGATATTATCATTCAGATCATATTTTCTTTTAATTTTAATCAATTCTTGCTGATCATCTGGAAGATTCTTGATCTTGCTTTCCGTCTCATTAATTTTACTTTCAACTAATGCCAAATCATATTGTAAAGATGCTTTGGCAGTAGTTATGTTTTCTAACAAAACATTTTTAACGGCTTCCATCTGATTGTCAAAATCACGAAATATTTTTTCACTTTTAACAGCATAAGCCATCTCCGATCTTTGAGTGGAAAGCGCTATTAATTTAGAAACATTGACAACAATATTTGGATCTTCAATCCCCGCCACCGATGGAGCCGGCAGTTTAGAATAATCAACACTGTTTTTTAAATATGATTTTAAAGAATTATAATATGTAATTTTTCTGTTTACTGCATCTTTTTCTACATCAAAATCTAGAATTTTGTCTGAAAATTTAGCCCCTCCATTTCCCTCAACTTCAAAAATATTTTTGCCCTTTCTAAAAGATTTTAACTCATCCCCAGTTTTTTTTAACTGAGATTCCATTGCAACAAGCGTACTATCAATAAAATTAATTGTATTAGTTGCAAATAGATTTTTATTATCCAGTTGTCTTTTCATCAGCATCTTCACAGTAGAATTTAGATACTCAACCATTCTGGCTTTATTGGTACCTTGCATTCCCAAAGTGATTATCGAACTCCCTTTGTCATCAGCCTTAACATTCAAATTTCGATAAGCTGAAACAGTTGCATTGAAATCATTAAATCGAACAAAATATTCATTTCCTTTATACAATCCAGGATTGTCTTTTATCTGCAGTTTCCAGTTTAGAAAAGGTAATATTACTTGCTCTCCGACTTTATATTTCTTAATAAGCTCTCCCTCAGCAACTGAAGTTTTAGAATAGCTATTGTCAATATAGTGAATCATTGAAGCCGAAGTTCCTCCAAAAACGATTCTTATTTCGTATTGATTTTCGGTTAAAAACTTAATTCCAATAAGAGTTCCAGCTAATTGTCCCTGTTTTTTATCAATATCAACATAAAACGGAACTGATCCATAGGCATCAACAAGATTATACTCACCCTGAACTAAATAATCAACATAATACTGCAGTTTATCTACCACTAACTCATTATGAGAACGAGACTGTAATGTGGTTAAAATAGTTTGGATCTGATCTGATGCTCCTCCCCAATTAAAAACCAAACTAGTGCTAGAGGTAAAGAGAGGGTTCGTTTCTTCTTTTGCAGATATCAAAGTTTCGATACTATAAATTTTTTCTTTACGTATATTAATCTGATATGCTATTGTCAGTGTTATGCATATGGATATTAAAAACCATTTCCAATAACTTATTATTTTAAGTAAAAACCCCTTAAAATCAAAACTTGGACCGTTTTCAAAAACTGAAAAATCTTTAATATCTAGCATATTGTGGTATTATTTTTTAAGCAACAAATAAGTTGTGGAAAGCAAGGATAATAGGGTAATAATAGTTGACAACGACTGAATTCCTGTACTCCCAGTACCCCAAGTTTTTTGTTTAAGAGGTTTTACATATACATAATCATTTGGCTGTAAAAAATAATAAGGAGAATTCATTACATTAATGTTGGTTAAATCAAGATTTTCCATCTCTGTTCCGTTGGGAGTTTGTCGTATAATTGTTACTGATTTTCTATCTCCTGTAATATTGATATCACCGGCATTGGCAACAGCTTCCATAATATTGACTTTTTCCTGAAATAATGTTTTTGTTCCTGTACTTCCCACCTCTCCGTTTATTGTATAACGGAATCCAGCCAATTTTACTACAACAAAAATACTGGCATCGTCCTTAAAGTAATCAGCAAGCAATTGTTTTTCAACACTAAGACGTACTTCTTCCAGCGTAAATCCCATAACATTCATTTCTCCTAAAACAGGAATTCTAATATTTCCATGATCATCTACAGTAAAACCATCAAAATAAAGACCCGATTCAGAATGACTTGGTGAAGAACTATTTGCACTGGGATTAAAAATGGAAACCAATTTAGGATCTGATGCTTTAATAGAAATACTTATTACATCATGGGTCTGTAACCGATAGGGTTTTGATTCTATTTTTTCTATCGAATTTTCCTTTGTAGAATTATCTTTTTTTTGGAGATAAACCAAATCTTTTACTGGAATACAGGACGTAAATAATACACTGATAAATAAAAAAATATAGACTAATTGCTTGTTCATTCGTATTTATTTAATAACAAATATAGTTTTTAGATTACTTAATTAAAAAGTTATAATGCATAATAACAGTTTTAATTAATTTTTAATGATTTTTCAAAAGGTACTCTATGCAGTATACTTCTGCCAAGTGTAATTTCATCAGCATATTCTAATTCGTCTCCAACAGCTATTCCTCTTGCAATTGTAGAAACTACAATCTTTAAATCGGCTATTTGTTTATAGATGTAAAAATTAGTTGTATCTCCTTCCATTGTGGAACTTAATGCAAAAATAATCTCCGCGACATCACCTAATTTAGCTTTCTCTACTAATGCATTAATTGTAAGCTGACTCGGTCCTACTCCATCAATTGGAGAAATTTTACCTCCCAAAACATGGTAAATTCCTCTAAATTGTCCAGTATTCTCGATAGCCATAATATCTCGAATATCTTCTACTACACATATAATTTGATGATTTCTGCTTGGATTGATACAAATCTCACAAACTTCTTTATCAGATATATTATGACAGCTTTTGCAATATTTAATTTCCTCACGCATTGTAACCAATGCTTGAGCCAAAAAAGCTGTTTGCTCTTTAGGTTGCTTTAAAATATGCAAAACCAATCTCAAGGCTGTTCTTTTACCGATTCCAGGCAATTGAGACATTTCATTAACTGCTTTTTCTATTAATTTTGAAGAAAATTCCATGGGTACAAAAGTAAACAATTCAACAAATTGTCATTTACAAAATTAGCCTTAATTAAAAAGAATATCTAATTATAAAAAAACAAATTCCTATTTAAAAAAGGAAATACAAATTGTTATGAATATTCCAGTTGTCACAATTAAGGAAACTGACTGGAGATATTTTCTAAAAAAATTAATACTTATTTAAAGTCAGCAAGACTAATGTACAGGCAGCCTCAAATTTAATATTGTTTAATTCCAAAAGCTGATAAAACTCTGGATTTTCTGTTCCTGGGTTAAATAACACACGTTTAGGACTAGCTTCTACAATATAATTATAATAATCTTTTTGTCGGGAAGGATTTATGTACAACGAAATAGTATCAATATTTTTAACTGGAATTGCTTTCGTATTTATTTTCACACCTGCAACTTCCCCTGCATTCTGTCCTACTGCAAGAACAGAATGTCCTTTTGCAACAAGCATATTAACTGCTTTAAAAGCGGCCCTTTCTGGCTTTGTAGTTGCTCCAATAATTAATGTTTTTTTATTTTTTGTCATTGTAAATCTTTATGAAATGCAAAAGTAAGCAAAAACAAGTAAGCACTAACTAAATAGTTGTTTTAAACCCGTATCCAGCATTAGAAATTTGAAGCTCGAAGAAACTGCTTCTAAAAAACTAGTGACTTAAATTTCACTATTAGCACAGCCTTTTTCTGAAGTATACAATAATCTAACTCTTATTTAAAATTGATTATACAGAAAATCGTAATTTTACAATCAAAAAAACTAAACTGGATGGATTTATTTATTTACCTATTTGTTGCTTTATTTTCTGTATTAAATCCTATTGGAACAGTACCTATTTTTGTAGGCTTGACGCAAGATGATTCCAAACAAGAACGTTCGCGAATTTCCTTATGGACTTCCATAAATGTTTTTTTAATCCTTATAATTTCATTTTTTATAGGGAAATATGTCTTAAGCTTTTTTGGAATCAGTATTGATTCCTTAAGAATTGCAGGAGGCTTAATTATTGTAAGTTCGGGATTTTCTTTGCTTTCGGGTAAATTCAATAAAAAACGCGGTATTAATAAAAAGATAGAAACCGATGCTCAAAAACGAAATGATATTGCTTTAACACCACTAGCAATTCCAATGCTTGCCGGACCTGGTTCAATATCTTTATTAATTGCTTTTTATCAGGAACATCATGAGACTAATGAACTAATTATCGCCAGCATAGCTATATTGGCAATTGCAGTTGCTATTTTTATTATTTTAAGAAGTGCTCACTATTTAGCACAAATACTTGGAGCATCTGGTATTGTTGCAATTTCTAGAATAGTGGGTTTTATAGTTGTCGCAATTGGCATTCAATATATCGTTAGTGCTCTAATTAATATTATCAAAAGCAATTTGATGTAATCCCACAAAAAATCCCAAATTCCAATAACATAGAATTTGGGATTTTAATTTTTGGAATTTATCTTTATTCTCTTGGCAAAAAAATCTCCGCCATCATACATCGGGCGCTTCCTCCGCCACAAGCTTCAATCGTATCTAAATTTGAACTTAAAATAGTTACATGTTCTTCTAACTGGGCAATTTGTTTTTTAGTCAGACTTTGATGAGCCGAAGCACTCATTACTAAATATCTTCTATCATCCGCTCCTTTTACTTCAAGCATATTACCCGCAAAATTATTCACTTGCTCTTCGGTAATCAGAATAATTTCTTTTTCATCACCCTTAATGCTGTCAAGAACCATTTTTCGCTCTTTTTTGTCATCAATAGAATCAGCACAGATTACTGCAAATGTATCTCCAAGACACATCATGACATTAGTATGGTAAATTAGCTTTCGCTCCTTATTAACCGTTTGAAAAGCCTCAAAAATTACAGGAGTAAATTCAAAATCTTCACAGAATTCAATAAATAATTCCTCATCAGCTCTTGGAGAAAGAGCACAATATGCCTTACCGTTTTCTCTATCCAATAATAAACTTCCAGTTCCTTCTAAGAAAAAACCATCTTCTTCGGCAGAAGTATAATCCATAATATTATTGATTATAAATCCTTTTTCTTCTAGAATGTCCAGAATATCCTCACGGCGTTCCTGACGGCGGTTCTCTGCAAACATTGGATAAAGCGCTACATCTCCATTCTCATGAAAAGAAATCCAATTATTTGGAAAAATACTGTCCGGAGTATCTGCATTTTCAATATCATCTACCACTGTTACGTCTACCCCAACTGCGCGAAGCTTTTCAACAAAAACATCAAATTCCTGTTGCGCTTTTGCATTTACTGTTGCAGGCAAAAGACCATCTAAAACTTTTTGATAGTAATTATTCACTGCTGTTTGCTCATTCATACGAAAAGCAACTGGCCGAATCATCAAAATAGAGTTTGTTGTTTGTGTCATATTCTTATTTTTTATTGTTTCAAAATGTATTGTTTAAAGTTAAACAATATAAACTCAAAACAGACTATTAATCTCTTATTAATGGCAGAGTAGAACATCTTAATAAGCCCTCTTGCTTTGCAATTTCAGCATATGGGATTTCTTCTACAATAAATCCATTTGCTCGTAGCCAATTATTCAACCTTGTGAAATTTTTCTCAGAAACTACCACATTAGTATCTATTGAAAACACATTAGAATTCATATTATACATCTCATCCCTAGTAATATGAAATAGATTTTCTTTACCAAAAAGATCAACCAAAAACATATAATCTGCTTCTTCTCTAAATCCTCTCTTATAAATAATTCCTTTGTCTTTCCCAACCGGCTGAAAACAGCAATCTAAATGTAGTGCATTATCGCGCGCTTCGATTCTGGATTTCACTAAATCGAATTCTTTTACTTTTTTATTCGGAAATAGTTTTTTTAAAAAATTAACACCGTGCATATTCGTCCTTGCGGTAATGTAGCTCGCATAATCACTCCCTTTATAGGTTCCTACAAAAATATAATCATTCCAAAGCATTACATCGCCTCCTTCGATATGAACTTCTTCTGGGGGACGAATCACTTTTACAGGATTAATTTGATCAATTACAAATTGAATAGCATCTAATTCTCTTTCACGGTCTGGCAAAATATTGGACTTAATAAATACATCATCAATCACAAAACCAATATCTCTAGCAAATATTTGATTGTAGTTTTCAATCATTTTAGGACGTAAAACTGTGACATCATATTTTTGAAAGACTGAATTAAAGGCTTCCGTCTCAATAATCATATCACTTTCGACTGGATAAGTATTAGCCAAAATATGTTCTAAAGATTTTGGATCATAGGCTTCATCTGCTTTTGGTGTTGGCCCGTTGCTAATTGCAGATCCTAACACTACAGCCCTTAATCTTGAAGTTTCATTCTTAACATTTAATTTAAGCATTGTTATAAATTTTGCCAAAGATAAAAAAAAAGCTTCACTAGTAAAGTGAAGCTTTAATAATCTATTGGAGAATTATTATTTCTTATATTCTCTTAACGGATAACCTGTATAAACTTGTCTAGGTCTTCCGATTGGCTCTTTATTTTCTCTCATTTCTTTCCATTGAGCGATCCAGCCTGGTAATCTACCAATCGCAAACAATACGGTAAACATATCAGTTGGAATTCCTAAAGCTCTATAAATAATACCAGAATAAAAATCAACATTCGGGTATAAATTTCTTGACTTGAAATATTCATCTTCCAATGCTGCTGCTTCTAATTTTTTAGCAATTTCAAGAATAGGATCATTAACTCCTAAAGTTGAAAGTACTTCGTCTGCAGCTTTCTTGATGATTTTTGCTCTAGGATCAAAGTTTTTATAAACTCTATGTCCAAAGCCCATCAATCTGAAAGAATCATTTTTATCTTTTGCTTTCGCCAAATATTTATCAGCATCACCGCCATGTGCATGGATTTCTTCTAACATTTCAAGAACAGCTTGATTTGCACCTCCATGCAATGGTCCCCATAATGCTGAAACACCTGCAGAAATAGAAGCAAAAAGACCAGCATGAGAAGAACCTACCATTCTAACTGTAGAAGTAGAACAGTTTTGCTCATGATCAGCATGAAGAATAAACAATTTATCTAATGCATCAATAATAATTGGATTTGCAACATATGGAGCTGTAGGAAGTTTAAACATCAAACTCATAAAGTTTTCAACATACCCTATAGTATTATCATAATAATTCAAAGGATACCCCATACTTTTTCTATATGTCCAAGTAGCAATAACTAAAAATTTAGCAATAGTTTTACAAACCGCATCATACATATCTTTTTCATTGCTTGCATCAACAGATTTAGGATTAAAAGCTGTTAAAGCACTAGTCAAAGCAGACAATACTCCCATTGGATGAGCAGTTCTTGGAAAACCATCAAGGATAATTTTCATTTCCTCACTTACCAGAGTGTGTTTTCTGATATCGTTTTCAAATTGCTCTAATCTTTCAGCAGACGGCAATTCACCAAAAATTATTAAATAGGAAACTTCTAAAAAATGAGATTTTTCAGCCAAATCTTCGATTGAATATCCTCTGTAACGTAAAATACCAAGCTCTCCGTCCAAAAAGGTAATTTCGCTTTTACAAGCACCCGAATTTTTATACCCCGGATCAAGTGTAATAACACCTGACATATCTCGTAATTTACTAATATCAACAGCAGCTTCATTCTCGCTTCCTACTATAACAGGCAACTCAAATTTTTCACCGTCAATTTCTAATATTGCTATTTTTGACATATTGTTTATGAAATAAAATTTAATTTATAATTTACCAAATCTAAGTAATTTCTAAGTAATTTAAAAACTTATTAAGTATTGAATTTGTTAAAAATTCAATAAAAAAGCCATTCATCATAGACGAATGGCTCAATTACTACAAATTCATTACAATTACTTTATTTTAAAGGCATTTAAACCAGGAAAATATGCAGAATTCCCTAATTCCTCTTCAATTCTTAATAACTGATTGTATTTTGCCATACGGTCAGAACGTGAAGCAGATCCTGTTTTAATTTGACCACAGTTTAATGCAACTGCTAAGTCAGCAATTGTATTATCTTCTGTTTCTCCTGAACGATGAGACATAACTGAAGTATACCCAGCATTTTTAGCCATATTTACTGCAGCAATAGTTTCTGTCAACGTACCAATTTGGTTAACTTTAATTAAAATTGAATTAGCAATCCCTTTTTCAATTCCAGTTGATAAACGCTCAACATTAGTTACAAATAAATCATCACCCACTAATTGAGTTTTAGATCCGATTTTTTCTGTTAACAATTTCCATCCATCCCAGTCATTTTCATCCATACCGTCTTCGATAGAGATAATTGGATATTTAGCAACTAATTCAGCTAAATAATCAACTTGCTCTGCAGATGTTCTAATTTTTCCAGTTGCACCTTCAAATTTAGAATAATCATATTTTCCGTCAACATAAAATTCTGATGATGCACAATCCAAAGCAACCACTATTTCATCACCAAAAGAATATCCTGCTTTTTCAACTGCCAATTTGATAGTATCTAAAGCATCTTCTGTACCTCCAGCTAAGTTTGGAGCGAATCCTCCTTCGTCACCAACTGCAGTACTCAAACCTCTATCGTGCAACACTTTTTTAAGATTGTGAAAAATCTCAGTTCCCATTTGCATAGCATGTGTAAAAGAAGTTGCTTTTACTGGGAAAATCATAAATTCTTGAAATGCGATAGGTGCATCAGAGTGAGAACCTCCATTGATGATGTTCATCATAGGAACTGGTAATGTGTTTGCAGAAACACCTCCAACATATCTATATAAAGGCAATCCTAATTCATTAGCAGCAGCTTTTGCAACAGCAAGAGAAACCCCAAGAATAGCATTAGCTCCCAAGTTTGCTTTGTTTGGCGTACCATCCAAATCAATCATCGCTTGATCAATTAAATTTTGTTCAAAAACTGAATATCCAATTAATTCTTCAGCGATTTTAGTATTTACATTTTCAACAGCTTTCAAAACACCTCTTCCTAAGAAAGATTTTCCTCCGTCACGTAATTCAACAGCTTCGAATTTACCAGTAGATGCTCCAGATGGAACTGCTGCTCTACCTAATACTCCGTTTTCTGTTACTACATCTACTTCTACAGTAGGATTACCTCTTGAATCGAAAATTTGTCTTGCGTGAATTTTAACAATAATACTCATTATTCTTATTTTTTATGTTATTAATTTGTATTTTATTCAAAATTAAGTAAAAAAATTCATTAGTCTTTATTATTAAAACACTAATGTAATTTTATTTATTAACGATAACGTTTTAGTCTTATACAGATTTGATATTTTCAATAAACTGATCAAAAAGATAAGAAGAATCGTGCGGTCCAGGACTAGCTTCTGGGTGATACTGGACAGAAAAACAGTTTTTATTTTTCATTCGCATCCCTGCTACAGTTCCGTCATTTAAATGTAAATGTGTAATTTCTAAATCAGGATGCTGATCTAATTCTTCTTTATTTACAGCAAAACCATGGTTTTGAGAAGTTATCTCACCTCGGCCAGTAATTATATTTTTTACAGGATGATTAATTCCTCTATGTCCGTTGAACATTTTATAAGTTGAAACTCCGTTTGCCAAAGCAATAACCTGATGTCCTAAACAAATACCAAACAAAGGTTTATTATTTTGAAGTATTTCTTTTGCAACTTGTATTGCACTATCCAAAGGATCTGGATCCCCAGGACCATTAGACAAGAAAAAACCGTCTGGATTAAAAGATGCTAATTCAGAGTAAGAAGCATTGTATGGAAAAACTTTAATATAACAGTCTCTTTTGGCCAAGTTTCTAAGAATGTTTTCTTTTATCCCTAAATCTAAAGCTGCAATTTTATAAGATGCATTTTCATTTCCATAAAAATAAGGCTCTAATGTAGAAACTTTCGAAGCTAATTCCAATCCTTTCATGTCTGGCACTTCTGCTAATAACGCCTTCAATTCTTCAACAGAAGTATCATCTGTACAGATAACAGCATTCATTGCCCCATTTTCACGTATGTAACTCACCAAAGCACGTGTGTCAACATCAGAAATACAAATTAAGTTTTGTTTTGCAAAATAATCTTCTAAACTTCCTGATGAATCAGTTCTAGAATAATTAAAACTAAAGTTTTTACAAACCAATCCAGCAATTTTTATACTGTTGGATTCAACTTCTTTATCATTTACTCCATAATTTCCAATGTGAGCATTTGTAGCAACCATCAATTGACCAAAATATGAAGGATCAGTAAAAATCTCTTGATATCCAGTCATACCAGTATTAAAACAAACTTCACCGAATGTTTTTCCAGTGATTCCAATCGATTTACCATGGAAGATAGTTCCGTCACTTAATAAAAGAATAGCGCTTTTTCGTGTTGTATATTTCATATCTAATTTAATATTGTGCAAATTTAAATTTTTAAAACAGTGGACGCAATGTTTTTTAGGAATAATTATATCTATTTAAAACCGTAAACATCAGAGTAACAAAAAGACTTTAAAATGTTTTAAAAAATACTTCTAAATCAATTACATTCACCTGTTCTTTTTAGCTTTGACAAAAAATGCTTATTTATTTTTCAAAAAAAAAGGATAAACTATAAATAGTTTATCCTTTCTTATTATTGAATTATTATTCTCATAATTATTCAGCAGCATCAGTTGTAGGTTCAGCTTCAGCAGCTGGAGCTTCAGTAGCCTCTTCTGCTTTTTTTGCTTTTCCACCACGACGGCTTTTTGCTTTTTTAACTTCTTTTTTACCTCCGTTGTAAAGTTCATTGAAATCTACTAATTCGATCATTGCCATATCAGCATTATCTCCTAAACGATTTCCAACTTTAATGATACGAGTGTATCCACCTGGACGGTCACCTACTTTAGCTGCAACATCTCTGAATAAATCAGTAACTGCATATTTACTACGTAAGTAAGCAAAAACGATACGACGGTTGTGAGTAGTATCAGATTTTGATTTTGTTATAAGCGGTTCAACAAATTGTTTAAGCGCTTTAGCTTTAGCAACAGTAGTATTAATACGTTTGTGCTCAATAAGAGAACAAGCCATATTAGCTAACATAGAACTTCTATGTGCAGTCTGTCTGCTTAAGTGATTGAATTTTTTTCCGTGTCTCATGACCAATTTATTTTAACTTCATCTTGCTACAATCCACTATGGAGAGCAAAATATGAAGTAAATTATTCTTTATCTAATTTGTATTTTGCTAAATCCATACCGAAGGTTAAATTCTTAATTGCAACTAGTTCATCTAGCTCAGTTAAAGATTTTTTTCCAAAATTACGGAACTTCATTAGGTCATTTTTATTGAACGATACTAAATCACCAAGTGTATCAACTTCAGCCGCTTTCAAACAATTTAATGCTCTAACAGAAAGATCCATATCAACAAGCTTAGTTTTAAGCAATTGTCTCATGTGTAATGATTCCTCATCATATGATTCTGTTTGTGCAATTTCGTCAGCCTCAAGTGTAATTCTTTCATCAGAAAACAACATGAAATGGTGAATTAAAACTTTTGCAGCTTCAGTAAGAGCATCTTTAGGATTGATTGAACCATCAGTTTTAATTTCAAAAACTAATTTCTCATAATCTGTTTTTTGCTCTACACGGAAGTTTTCAATAGCATACTTAACATTTTTTACCGGAGTAAAAATTGAGTCAGTAAATATAGTTCCTATTGCAGCATTCTGTTTTTTGTTTTCTTCAGCAGGAACATATCCTCTACCTTTTTCGATAGTTAAATCGAAATTCAGTTTAATTTTACTATCTAAATTACAGATAACAAGATCTGGATTCAAAACTTGGAAACCTGAAATAAATTTTTGAAAATCACCTGCTGTTAATTGATCTTTACCAGAAACAGATATAGTAACTGATTCATTATCGATATCTTCAATCTGACGTTTGAAACGTACTTGTTTAAGATTAAGGATAATTTCGGTAACGTCTTCAACAACTCCTGAAATAGTAGAAAACTCATGATCTACACCTTCTATGCGAACAGATGTAATTGCATAACCTTCTAATGCTGAAAGCAAAACTCTTCTAAGTGCATTACCAACAGTCAATCCATAACCAGGTTCTAAAGGTCTAAATTCAAATTTACCTTCAAAATCGGTTGAATCGATCATGATAACTTTATCGGGCTTCTGAAAATTAAATATTGCCATAAATTTCGACTAAGTCAATTATTATTTGTTGTACAACTCTACGATTAATTGTTCTTTAATGTTTTCAGGAATTTGAAGTCTTGCAGGTACAGAAACAAAAGTTCCTTCTTTAAGATCTTGATTCCAAGTAATCCATTCATAAACATGACTTGAATTAGACAAAGAACGTTCGATAGCCTCTAAAGATTTAGATTTTTCACGAACTGCAACTTTATCACCAGGTTTAAGGTGGTAAGAAGGAATATTAACCACTTCACCGTTAACTGTGATGTGTCTGTGAGAAACGATTTGACGAGCACCTCTTCTAGAAGGAGCAATACCCATTCTAAAAACTACGTTATCAAGTCTTGCTTCACATAATTGTAATAAAACTTCACCAGTAACACCTTTAGTAGCTGATGCTTTTTCGAATAAATTTCTGAATTGTTTTTCTAAAATTCCATAAGAATATTTAGCTTTTTGCTTTTCCATTAACTGAACAGCATACTCAGATTTTTTTCCTCTTTTTTTAGCCATCCCGTGTTGCCCAGGAGGATAATTTCTTTTTTCGAAAGCTTTATCATCTCCGAAAATTGCTTCGCCGAATTTACGTGCGATTCTTGTGCTTGGACCAGTATATCTTGCCATTTTAAAAAAATTTAAGGTAGAGATTATGAATTCAGGTCTTATCCTTCGATAATCGTTATTCTACCTTTATTATACTATAATTTGTTTGAGTATTATACTCTACGTCTTTTTGGAGGACGACATCCGTTGTGTGGCATTGGAGTAACATCGATAATCTCTGTAACTTCAATTCCACCATTATGCAAAGAACGGATAGCAGACTCACGTCCGTTTCCTGGTCCTTTTACATAAACTTTAACTTTTTTAAGTCCAGCCTCAAGAGCTACTTTACTACAATCTTCTGCTGCCATTTGAGCTGCGTATGGAGTATTCTTTTTAGAACCTCTAAAACCCATTTTACCAGCTGATGACCAAGAAATAACTTCACCTTTTTTGTTTGTCAAAGAAATGATGATGTTATTGAAGGTAGCAGAAATATGAGCCTCACCCGTTGATTCAACGATAACTTTACGTTTTTTTGCAGTTGCTTTAGCCATATTACTTATTATTTAGTTGCTTTTTTCTTGTTAGCAACAGTTTTTCTTTTACCTTTTCTTGTTCTAGAGTTGTTTTTAGTTCTTTGTCCTCTTAATGGAAGACCAGATCTGTGACGGATACCTCTATAACATCCAATATCCATTAAACGTTTGATGTTCAAAGAAATTTCAGAACGTAATTCTCCTTCAATTTTGAAAGATGAAACAGCCTCACGAATCGCTCCGATCTCGTCATCATTCCATTCTTGAACTTTTTTATCTTGGCTAACTTGAGCTTTTTCTAAAATCTCAATAGCTCTACTTTTTCCTAATCCAAAGATATAGGTAAGTGCTATAACACCTCTTTTGTTTTTTGGGATATCTACCCCTGCTATTCTTGCCATAATTATCCTTGTCTTTGTTTAAATCTAGGATTCTTTTTGTTGATTACGTATAATCTGCCTTTTCTGCGCACTATGATGCATTCGGCGCTTCTTTTTTTAACTGATGCTCTTACTTTCATTTTGAATATCTTTAATATCTATAAGTAATTCTTGCTTTTGACAAGTCATAAGGGCTCATTTCTAGTTTTACTTTATCACCAGGTAATAATTTAATGTAATGCATACGCATTTTTCCAGAAATATGAGCAATTACAATATGTCCATTTTCTAACTCTACACGGAACATCGCATTTGATAATGCTTCAATGATAGATCCGTCTTGTTCTATTGCTGATTGTTTTGCCATAAGTTAAGCTACCGCTTTTCTATTTTTACCACTTTTCATCAAACCATCATAATGCTTATTCAACAAGTATGAATTAATCTGTTGAATCGTATCAATTGCAACTCCAACCATAATTATTAATGAGGTCCCTCCAAAAAACATAGCCCAAGATTGTTGAACATCCATAAGACTTACAACAATTGCTGGGAACACAGCTATCAAAGCAAGAAATAAAGATCCTGGAAAAGTTATTAAAGACATCACTTTATCAAGATAATCAGAAGTCTCAACACCTGGTCTAATCCCTGGTATAAAACCACCACTTCTCTTCAAATCATCCGACATTTTATTAGTAGGAACTGTAATTGCAGTATAAAAAAAAGTAAATACAACAATTAATGTTGCAAATAAGAAATTATACCAAAAACCGAACATATTACTAAAAGCGCCAACAATAGACTGAGAAGCATCAGATTTTGAAAAACCAGCAACAGTTGCAGGAATAAACATAATCGCTTGTGCAAATATTATTGGCATTACACCAGATGCATTAAGCTTTAAAGGAATCCATTGTCTGTTACCACCCATCATATCTTGTTCGAAATCACCAGATGTCGTACGACGAGCATACTGTACTGGAATTTTTCTAACTGCCATCACAAGTAATACACAAGAAATAATTACAAGTAACCAAATAATGATTTCAACAACCAATAACATAGGTCCTCCATTATTATTAGTTACTCTAGTTGTAAATTCTTGAATAAAAGCTTGTGGTAACCTAGCTAAAATACCAACCATAATCAAAAGGGAAATACCGTTTCCGATACCTTTATCAGTAATTTTTTCTCCTAACCACATGGCAAAAATTGTACCTGTAACTAAGATAACTACTGAAGAGAATAAAAATTCAAAAGAATTAAATCCCAAAATGAAAGCTGAACTAGGTAAAGTTCTGTAAAGATTGTAGATATAAGTTGGTCCTTGTACTAAGGTAATAACTATAGTTAACCAACGGGTAATTTGATTGATTTTCTTTCTACCACTCTCTCCATCACTTTGTAGTTTTTGCAAATAAGGAATCGCAATTCCCATAAGTTGCACAACAATAGATGCAGAAATATAAGGCATAATCCCTAAAGCAAAAACTGACGCTTTAGAAAATGCACCTCCGGTAAACATGTCTAGAATAGATCCTAATCCATTTTTGGTTTGTCCCGCTAAACCAGTTAATTGAGTTGCGTCAATTCCTGGTAACGTAACGTGTGCACCAAAACGATAAACTAAAAGCAGACCTAAAGTAATTAAAATTCTATTCTTTAGTTCTTCTATTTTCCAAACATTACTTATTGATTCAATAAATTTCTTCATCTTAATTGCAGGAATTACATGATTACAGCTTCTCCACCAGCAGCTTCAATAGCAGCTTTTGCAGTAGCAGTAAATTTGTGAGCAGTTACTTTTAATTTTGCTTTCAATTCTCCTCTACCTAAAATCTTAACGATTTCATTTTTAGTAGCAAGACGATTAGCTACATAAACTGTCATATCAACAGTATCTGTAATTACTCCATTATCAACCAATAATTGAAGAGTATCAAGATTAACACCTTCGTATTCTTTACGATTGATGTTAGTGAAACCAAACTTAGGCACACGTCTTTGAAGTGGCATTTGCCCACCTTCAAAACCAATCTTTTTAGAATAACCAGAACGAGATTTTGCTCCTTTGTGTCCACGTGCAGCGGTACCACCTTTACCAGAACCTTCACCTCTACCTAATCTTTTATTTTGATTGTGTGTAGAACCCTCAGCAGGTTGTAAGTTACTTAAATTCATAACAGTATTTGTTATTTAGCTTCTTCTACAGAAACTAAGTGTTTAACTTTATTTATCATCCCAAGGATAGCAGGATTTGAATCATGCTCTACAACTTGTCCCATTTTACGTAGGCCTAAAGCTTCCAAACCTCTTTTTTGTGTAAGAGGACAATTGATTTTGCTTCGAACTTGTTTTACTAATAATTTAGCCATAATTTCCTTGAATTAACCTTTAAAAACTTTCTCTAAAGAAATACTTCTTTGTTTTGCAACAGTATAAGCACTTCTCATTTGTAACAAAGCATCAAAAGTTGCTTTCACTACGTTGTGAGGATTTGAAGATCCTTGTGATTTTGACAATACATCATGAATTCCAACTGATTCTAGAACTGAACGAACAGCTCCACCAGCGATAACTCCAGTACCATGAGAGGCAGGAATTAAGAATACACGTGCACCACCAAATTTACCTTTTTGCTCGTGAGGAACAGATTGACCATTCAAAGGAATTTTTACTAAATTTTTCTTAGCATCTTCTACTGCTTTCGCAATTGCTTCAGAAACGTCTTTAGATTTTCCTAATCCGTGACCAACAACTCCATTTTCATCACCTACAACTACAATAGCAGAAAAACCAAAAGCTCTACCTCCTTTTGTAACCTTAGTAACACGATTTACACTCACCAAACGATCTTTTAATTCAAGACCACTAGGTTTTACTAACTCTATATTTTTGTATTTAGACATAATATATTAGAATTTAAGTCCAGCAGCTCTTGCGCCTTCCGCTAATGATTTAATACGACCGTGGTATAAATAACCTCCTCTATCGAAAGTTACCACATCAATACCGGCTTTCAAAGCTTTCTCTGCAACAAGTTTCCCAACTGCTGTAGCCACTTCAATGTTCGTACCGTTTCCTATTTCTTTTTCTCTTGAAGAAGCAGCTAATAAAGTAACTCCATTTACGTCATCAATAAGTTGAGCATAAATTTCTTTGTTACTTCTAAAAACAGATAGTCTTGGATTAGCAGCAGTACCACTGATCGTTTTTCTAATTCTGAATCTAATACGTTGTCTTCTTTCAGGTTTTGTTAATGACATAATCTTATTTTTTAAGCTGATTTACCTGCTTTTCTTCTTAATACTTCACCTACAAATTTAACACCTTTTCCTTTGTACGGCTCTGGTCTACGGAAACCTCTGATTTTCGCAGCAACCTGACCTAAAAGTTGTTTATCTAATGATGTTAATTTTACAATCGGGTTTTTACCTTTTTCAGAAATAGTTTCTAGAGTTACCTCTGGAGCAATTTCCAAAACAATATTGTGAGAGAACCCAAGTGCCAAATCTAACTTTTGTCCTTGATTTGAAGCTCTATAACCAACCCCAACCAATTCTAAAGATTTAGTAAAACCTTCTGTTACACCAATAACCATGTTATTAATTAAAGATCTGTACAAACCATGTTTTGCTCTTTGGTCTTTATGATCAGAAGATCTTTCTACTAGAACTTGATCTCCTTCAACTGTTACAGTTACGTCCGAAAACTCCTGAGTTAGTTGACCGTTTTTTCCTTTTACAGTAATGATACCGTCTGCAACTGTAATAGTTACACCAGCTGGTATTGTTACTGGGCTTTTACCTATTCTTGACATCTTATATAGTCTTTAAAATTAGTATACGTAACAAATTACTTCTCCACCCACATTTAATTGCTTAGCTTGTTTCCCAGTCATTAGACCTTTTGAAGTTGAAACAATAGCAATTCCCAATCCATTAAGGATTCTTGGCAATTTAGAAGCACCTGCATACTTACGTAAACCTGGTTTACTAATTCTTTGGATATCTTTGATTACCGGCTCTTTAGTATCTTTATCATACTTCAAAGCAATTTTGATTGAACCCTGAACAGAGTTGTCTTCAAATTTGTAACTTAAGATATAACCTTGATCAAATAAGATCTTTGTTATTTCTTTTTTTAGATTAGACGCGGGAATTTCGACAACTTTGTGGTTTGCAGCCACAGCGTTTCGAACTCTCGTCAAATAATCTGCAATTGGATCTGTATACATATGTATAAAATTGCGGTTTTGGTTTTCTTGCCGGACCATCCGGAAGAACCTGAAACCATTAAACTTATTAATTAATCAACAGATAGTTGTCAATTTACCGACAAAAATCCGGCAAACTTACAACTATCTGTTGAAATATCAAAATCGCAAATAATATTTATTACCAGCTTGCTTTTTTAACACCTGGAATTAGTCCATTATTAGCCATTTCACGGAAAGTTACACGTGAAATTCCGAATTGACGCATATACCCTCTTGGTCTTCCTGTTAATTTGCAACGGTTGTGCAAACGAACTGGTGAAGCATTTTTCGGTAATTTTTGTAACCCTTCGTAATCTCCAGCCTCTAATAAAGCTTTTCTTTTCTCAGCGTACTTTGCTACCGTTTTTTCTCTTTTCACCTCACGGGCTTTCATTGATTCTTTAGCCATATCTTAATTCTTTTTAAAAGGTAAACCTAATTCAGCCAACAATGACTTTGCTTCTTTATCTGTTTTTGCAGTAGTAACAAAAGTAATGTCCATTCCAGATATTTTATTTACTTTGTCAATATCAATTTCAGGGAAAATGATTTGCTCTAAAACACCTAAATTATAATTACCTCTACCGTCAAAACCAGTTGCTTTAATACCACTGAAATCTCTAACACGTGGTAATGAAGAAGTAATAAGTCTATCTAAAAACTCATACATTCTTTCACCGCGCAAAGTAACTTTTGCTCCAATAGGCATCCCTTTTCTCAATTTGAAAGACGCAACGTCTTTCTTCGAAATAGTAGATACTGCTTTTTGTCCAGTAATCTTAGTCAATTCATCAACTGCATAGTCAATCAATTTTTTATCAGATACTGCTGCACCAACTCCTTTACTCAAAACGATTTTTTCCAATTTTGGAACTTGCATTACGTTTGTGTAACCGAATTCTTCTTTAAGAGCAGAGACAACTCTACTCTTATATTCTTCTTTTAGTCTAGGTATATATGCCATTACTATAGTACTTGATTAGATTTTTTTGAAAATCTTACTTTCTTATCTCCTTCAACTCTAATACCTACTCTTGTTGTTTCCTTAGTTTTAGGATCAATTAGAGAAATGTTAGATATTTGAATAGAAGCCTCTTTTTTTACAATACCACCTTGAGGGTTTTTTGCACTAGGTTTCGTGTGTTTAGAAACCAAATTTACACCTTCAACAATTGCTTTGTTCTTCTCTTTGTATACACGTAGAACTTTACCTTCAGCACCTTTATGGTCACCAGCAATAACTCTTACAATGTCACCTGATTTTATTTTTAGCTTTATCATCTTAAAAATAATTAAAGCACTTCTGGTGCTAATGATACAATTTTCATGAATTGTTTTTCACGAAGTTCTCTTGCTACCGGACCAAAAACACGAGTTCCTCTCATTTCTCCTGCAGCGTTCAAAAGAACACATGCATTGTCATCGAAACGAATATAAGAACCATCAGCTCTTCTCACTTCTTTTTTGGTACGTACAACAACTGCAGTTGAAACAGCACCTTTTTTAACGTTTCCGTTTGGTGTTGCGTCTTTAATTGATACTACAATCTTGTCTCCAACAGAGGCATACCTTCTTTTGGTACCTCCTAAAACACGGATAGTTAAAACTTCTTTAGCTCCTGTGTTATCTGCTACTTTTAGTCTTGATTCTTGTTGTACCATAATTATTTAGCTCTTTCTAGGATTTCAACTAATCTCCAACATTTTGATTTACTCAAAGGACGCGTTTCGCTAATTCTTACAGTATCTCCAATGTTACAGTCGTTTGTTTCGTCATGTGCAACAAATTTCTTTGTTTTCAACACGAACTTACCGTATAATGGGTGTTTTACTCTTGTTACTTGAGCAACTACTATGGATTTATCCATTTTGTTTGAAGTAACAACCCCAATTCTTTCTTTTCTTAAATTTCTTTTTTCTTCCATCTTTAAGCAGAATACAATTATTGTAATTCTTTTTTAGTAAGCTCTGTAGCTAATCTTGCAACTGTTCTTCTAGCACCTCTAATTTGAAGCGGATTCTCAATTGGTGAGATAGCGTGAGCTAATTTTAGGTCAGCATGTGCTTTCTTAGCTTGGCTAAGTGCATTTTGCAACTCAGCAATAGAAAGATTTTTTATTTCTGATTGTTTCATAATATAATATTAATTATGCTTCGAAATCTCTAGCTATGACAAATTTAGTTTTTACTGGAAGCTTTTGAGCTGCAAGACGTAACGCCTCTTTTGCAACTGACAAAGGAACTCCTCCAACTTCAAACATAATTCTTCCGGGTTTAACAACGGCAGCCCAATATTCAACGGCACCTTTACCTTTACCCATACGTACCTCAAGAGGCTTCTTAGTGATAGGTTTGTCTGGAAATATTTTAATCCATAATTGTCCTTCTCTTTTCATGTAACGAGTAGCAGCAATACGAGCAGCCTCGATTTGACGAGAGGTTAAGAACATTCCATCTTCATGTACAGATTTAATACCAAACATTCCATTAGAAAGTTCATGCCCTCTTTGAGAGTTCCCTTTCATTTTACCCTTTTGTACCTTACGGTATTTTGTTCTTTTAGGTTGTAACATTTTTCTTTAAATTTAAAAAATTACTTTCTTTTACGAGCGTCTGGTTTTCCACCTTTGTTAAAAGGTTTTCTGTCTCCTCTTGGAGCATCTCCACCTTTACCGCCAGCTTGTTTTTTGTCCATTCCGGCAAGTGGAGAAAGATCTCTCTTTCCGTAAACTTCACCTTTCATGATCCATACTTTGATTCCCATTCTACCATAAGTAGTATGAGCTTCAGCCAAAGCATAATCAATATCAGCTCTGAAAGTTGATAGAGGAATTCTACCTTCTTTGAAACCCTCTGAACGAGCCATCTCAGCACCATTCAAACGACCAGAAATCAAAACTTTGATACCTTCAGCGTTCATACGCATAGAAGCAGCAATAGCCATTTTGATTGCACGTCTGTAAGAAATACGGCTTTCGATTTGACGACAGATGCTTGTAGCAACTAGATACGCGTCAAGTTCAGGTCTTTTAATTTCAAAGATGTTGATTTGAACCTCTTTGTCAGTAATTTTCTTAAGTTCTTCTTTTAACTTGTCTACCTCTTGTCCGCCTTTTCCGATAATGATACCAGGTCTTGCAGTAGTGATAGTAACGGTTACAAGTTTTAAAGTTCTCTCGATGATTACTTTAGATACACTAGCTTTTGATAAACGAGCGTGGATATACTTTCTGATTTTTTGATCTTCGGCTAATTTATCACCGTAGTCATTTCCACCATACCAGTTTGAGTCCCATCCTCTGATGATACCAAGTCTATTTCCAATTGGATTTGTCTTTTGTCCCATGCTGCTTAAGAATTGCTTTGTGTGTTATTGATAGCTCCTAACACGATTGTAACGTGGTTAGAACGTTTTCTTATTCTGTGTGCTCTACCTTGTGGCGCTGGACGAAGTCTTTTCAACATCATTCCACCGTCAACACGGATTTCTTTAACAAATAATCCAGCTTCTTCAAGATTACCTTCACTATTTTTTTGCTCCCAGTTATTGATTGCAGATAATAATAGTTTTTCTAATTTTCTTGAAGCTTCTTTAGAACTGAATCTTAATATGTTAAGTGCTCTTTCTACCTTCTGACCTCTTACCAAGTCCGCTACTAAGCGCATTTTTCTAGGTGAAGTAGGGCAGTTATTCAATTTCGCGAAAGCAATAGACTTATTAGCCTCTTTTCTCGCATCTGCTGTTTCTCTTTTACGAACTCCCATTGCTTCTTATTTTTTACCTTTATTTTTTGCTCCAGCATGACCTCTAAAAGATCTAGTTGGTGAAAATTCTCCTAATTTGTGACCTACCATGTTTTCAGTTACGTAAACTGGTACAAATTGACGACCGTTATGAACTGCGATAGTTTGTCCAACAAAGTCTGGAGTAATCATAGAAGCTCTAGACCATGTCTTAACAACTCCTTTATTTCCACCTGCGATGTTTTCTGCAACTTTCTTGTCTAACTTATAATGAACGAAAGGTCCTTTTTTTAATGAACGTGCCATATCTTATTATTTCTTTCTACGTTCTACGATATACTTATTACTCGGGTTTTTCGGAGAACGAGTTCTATAACCTTTAGCTGGTACTCCATTTCTTGAACGTGGATGACCTCCAGAAGAACGTCCTTCACCACCTCCCATTGGGTGATCAACCGGGTTCATCGCTACTGGTCTTGTTCTTGGTCTTCTTCCTAACCATCTTGTTCTACCTGCTTTACCAGATACAACTAATTGGTGGTCTGAATTAGAAACTGCTCCAATTGTAGCTGAACAAGTCAACAAGATCAATCTTGTTTCACCTGAAGGCATTTTAATTGTAGCATATTTTCCGTCTCTTGCCATTAATTGAGCAAATGTTCCAGCAGAACGAGCAATAACAGCTCCTTGTCCTGGTCTCAATTCAATACAAGATATAACAGTTCCCAAAGGAATTCTGCTTAAAGGTAAAGTATTACCAATTTCTGGTTGAGATTCTGGTCCAGAAACAACTTTCTGTCCAACTTTCAATCCGTTTTGAGCAA
This sequence comes from Flavobacterium aquicola, assembly GCF_003385115.1. Taxonomy (GTDB): domain Bacteria; phylum Bacteroidota; class Bacteroidia; order Flavobacteriales; family Flavobacteriaceae; genus Flavobacterium; species Flavobacterium aquicola. Next base: position 149,970 of record NZ_QUNI01000007.1, on the reverse strand, counting down.
TAATATAAGTTTTCTCACCATCAGCATAAGCTAATAAAGCGATAAATGCAGTACGATTTGGATCATACTCAATTGATTTCACTGTAGCTGGAATTCCTTCTTTTGTACGTTTGAAATCAATAATACGATATCTCTGCTTGTGACCACCACCCGTATAACGCATGGTCATCTTTCCTTGACTATTTCTACCTCCAGAGTTTTTTATCGGCGCTATCAAAGAGCGTTCCGGCTTATCAGTTGTAATGGCGTCATAACCATTCACAACTCTAAATCGCTGACCTGGGGTAATAGGTTTTAATTTTCTTACTGACATTTTATCTTAGATATTGTTGTAAAAATCAATTGTTTCTCCTTCTTGTACTTGAACAATCGCTTTTTTAATTGCGTTAGTCTTTCCACTGATTAAACCACTTTTAGTGTATTTTGTAGTTCTGTCCGGTCTTACGTTAATTGTGTTAACACTCAAAACATTTACTCCGTAAGCAGCTTCAACAGCTTTCTTAATTTGTACTTTGTTTGCTTTTCTGTCAACAACGAATCCGAAGCGGTTTAAAACTTCACTTTCTTTGGTTACTTTTTCCGTTACTATAGGTTTAATTATGATGCTCATATCCTATTATTTACTTAAATTTTCTTCAATTACTTCCAAAGAACTCTCCAAAAGCACTAAATTATTAGCATTCAAAATAGCATAAGTACTTAATTCATTGCTACTTACAACATTAGACGCCTTTAAATTTCGTGACGACAAATATACATTTTTATTCGTATCACCCAACACAAACAAAGATTTTTTGTTTTCTAACTCTAAAGCTTTCAAAACATTAACAAAATTCTTAGTGTTTGGTGTTTCAAAATTAAAATCTTCAAGAACGATAATGTTCGACTCTTTTGCTTTAATTGAGAAAGCAGATTTTCTAGCCAATCTTTTCAAGCTTTTATTCAATTTAAATGAATAACTTCTTGGTCTTGGTCCGAAAACTGTTCCACCACCTTTAAACAATGGGTTCTTTGCACTACCCGCACGAGCAGTACCAGTTCCTTTTTGTTTTTTTATTTTACGAGTACTTCCCGCAACTTCAGCTCTTTCTTTAGCTTTGTGCGTTCCTTGACGTTGATTAGCAAGATATTGCTTAACATCAAGATATACTGCGTGATTATTTGGTTCTATACCGAATACTGAATCAGAAAGTTGAACTTTTCTTCCAGTATCTTTTCCATTGAAATCTAATACTTTTGCTTCCATTACTTCTGAATGATTACATAAGAGTTTTTGCAACCAGGAATACACCCTTTAACAACAAGCAGATTCTTTTCAGCAACTACTTTTAAAACTCTAAGGTTTTGAACTTTTACATTATCTCCTCCCATTCTTCCAGCCATACGCATTCCTTTGAATACTCTAGATGGATAAGAAGAAGCTCCTACAGAACCTGGCGCTCTTAAACGGTTGTGCTGACCATGAGTTGCTTGTCCAACACCACCAAAACCGTGACGTTTAACAACCCCTTGAAAACCTTTACCTTTAGATACACCTTGTACATCTACAAATTCTCCTTCTTCAAAAATTGAAACCTCAATAAGATCTCCTAATTTTTGTTCTGTTGCAAAATCTTGAAATTCAACGACTTTTTTCTTAGCTACAGTTCCAGCTTTTTTAAAGTGACCAACAGCCGCTTTTGTGGAATGTTTCTCGTTTTTGTCATCGAAACCAAGTTGCAACGCTTCGTACCCGTCAACACCTTTGGTTCTGACTTGGGTAACAACACATGGTCCAGCTTCGATTACTGTACAAGGAATATTTTTCCCGTTTTCATCGAAAATACTAGTCATGCCGATTTTTCTACCAATTAACCCAGACATAAATATTAATTATTAATTATTAAATATAAATATAGAACGCAGCTTTTAAGCAAAATTCTATTTTTTTTTGTGGGTGCAAATGTATAACTTATTTACACACAAACCAAAAAAATATTTTTTACTTAAAAACAGCGTTCCTTTTTACTCTTAAAGTACTTAAACTTTGATTTCCACTTCAACTCCGCTTGGCAATTCAAGCTTCATTAAAGCATCAATAGTTTTAGAAGAAGATGAATAAATATCAATTAATCTCTTATATGACATTACTTCAAATTGCTCTCTTGCTTTTTTGTTTACGTGCGGAGAACGCAATACTGTAAAAAGTTTTTTGTGTGTTGGTAACGGAATTGGACCAGTTACAACAGCACCAGTAGTTTTTACTGTTTTTACAATCTTCTCAGCAGACTTATCCACCAACATGTGATCGTAAGATTTTAGTTTTATTCTGATTTTTTGACTCATTTTCTTAAAATTAAGCGTTTCCTTTTGCTTTTTTGATTACTGCTTCTGAAATATTAGAAGGCGTTTCAGCGTAGTGTGAAAATTCCATTGTAGATGTTGCACGACCTGAAGATAAAGTTCTCAAAGTTGTTACATATCCAAACATTTCAGACAATGGCACATCAGCTTTGATTGTTTTAGCACCATTTCTATCACCCATGTCATTTACTTGACCTCTACGACGGTTAATATCACCTACGATATCCCCCATGTTTTCTTCTGGTGTAATAACTTCCATTTTCATGATTGGCTCAAGAATTACAGCTCCAGCAGCTTTAGCCACTTCTCTATAACCCATTCTAGCTGCTAATTCAAAAGAAAGAGCATCAGAATCCACAGGGTGGAAAGATCCATCCAATAAAGTAACTTTCAAACTATCTACTTGGTATCCCGCTAAAGGACCAGTTTTCATAGCTTCACGGAAACCTTTCTCTACAGAAGGGATATATTCTTTCGGTACGTTACCTCCTTTTACAGAATTCACAAACTGCAATCCTACAGGAACTTTACCATCTACTTCATCAGCAGGCTCAAGTACAAATACGATATCACCGAATTTACCACGACCTCCAGATTGTTTTTTGTAAGTTTCTCTGTGTTGAGCAGATTTTGTAAAAGCTTCTTTGTACTCAACTTGAGGCTCACCTTGGTTTACTTCAACTTTGAATTCACGTTTCATTCTATCAACCAAGATATCTAAGTGAAGCTCACCCATACCTGAGATAATAGTCTGTCCTGAAGCTTCGTCAGTTCTAACCGTAAATGTCGGATCTTCTTCAGCTAATTTAGCCAAAGCCATACCCATTTTATCAACGTCAGCTTTAGTTTTAGGCTCAATAGCAATACCAATTACCGGTGCAGGGAATTTCATTGACTCAAGAATGATTGGGTGTTTTTCATCACACAATGTATCTCCAGTTTTGATATCTTTAAATCCAACAGCAGCTCCAATATCTCCAGCCTCAATATATTCGATTGGATTTTGTTTGTTAGCGTGCATTTGGTAGATACGAGAAATTCTTTCTTTGTTACCAGAACGAGTATTCAACACATAAGAACCAGCATCAAGTCTTCCTGAATAAGCACGGAAGAAAGCCAAACGACCTACGAATGGGTCAGTAGCAATCTTAAATGCCAAAGCAGCGAAAGGCTCTTTTACATCTGGTTTACGTAAAATTTGAGTTTGATCTTCTTCTAATAATTCAGCATCATCTGGGTGAATACCAGCAATACCTTCTTTATCCATTGGAGATGGCAAGTATTTACATACTGCATCTAACATGAATTGAACTCCTTTGTTTTTGAAAGAAGAACCAGCAATCATAGGAATGATAGCCATATCAATAGTCGCAGCTCTTAAAGCTTTATTGATTTCTTCTTCAGTAATAGAATCCGGATCCTCCATGTATTTATCAAGCAGGTTCTCATCATAATCAGCAACCGCTTCGATAAGGATATCTCTGTATTCTTTTACTTCAGCAACCATATCCGCAGGGATATCGATGATGTCAAAAGTAGCTCCTTGAGTAGCATCATGCCAAACAATAGCTTGATTTTTTACTAAATCCACAACACCTTTGAAATCATTCTCTTCACCAATTGGCAAAGTGATCGCAACAGCATTTGATTTCAACATATCTCTAACCTGCTGACAAACCCCTAAGAAGTTTGACCCTTGACGGTCCATTTTATTAACGAATCCCATACGTGGCACACGATATTGATCTGCTAATCTCCAGTTAGTTTCAGATTGAGGCTCAACACCATCAACCGCACTAAATAAGAAAACCAAACCATCAAGTACACGCAAAGAACGGTTTACTTCAACTGTAAAGTCAACGTGTCCTGGGGTATCAATAATATTAAAGTGATATGGTAAAGTTTCAGGTAAAGTTTTACCTTGTTCAGTTGGAAAATTCCATTCACAAGTTGTAGCTGCAGAAGTAATAGTAATACCTCTTTCTTGCTCTTGTGCCATCCAGTCCATTGTTGCAGCACCATCGTGTACTTCACCAATTTTGTGTGATTTTCCAGTATAGAATAAAATACGCTCAGTTGTTGTTGTTTTACCAGCATCAATGTGAGCAGCAATTCCTATGTTTCTTGTATATTTAAGATCTCTAGCCATTTCTTAAGAATTAAAATCTAAAGTGAGAGAAAGCTTTGTTAGCTTCTGCCATTTTGTGAGTATCCATTCTTTTCTTAACAGCAGCTCCTTCTTCTTTAGCAGCAGCTAAACATTCTGAAGCCAATCTCTGAGCCATAGATTTTTCGTTTCTTCTTCTTGAATAAAGAATCAACCATTTCATAGCCATAGAAATTTTTCTGTCTGGTCTAATTTGCATTGGAATTTGGAATGTAGCTCCACCAACTCTACGGCTACGTACTTCTACGTGAGGCATAACGTTTGTTAAAGCATCTTTCCAGATTTCTAATGAAGTTTTTTCGTCATTTTGCTTTTTAGTTTCAATGATATCAATTGCATCATAAAAAACTTTGAAAGCTGTTGATTTCTTACCATCCCACATTAAGTTGTTCACAAAACGCGTTACCAATTGGTCATTAAACCTTGGATCCGGTAAAAGTGGTCTTTTCTTTGCCGCTCTTTTTCTCATGTCTTTTGTTTTTTTACGCAGTTGCGATAAATCGCATCTTTACGTGAGTTGATTTACTTTTTAGCTTCTTTTGGACGTTTTGCACCATATTTTGAACGACGCTGCGTTCTTCCTGCTACACCTGATGTATCAAGCGCACCACGAACAATGTGATACCTAACTCCTGGTAAATCTTTTACTCTTCCGCCTCGCACTAATACTATCGAGTGCTCTTGTAGATTATGTCCTTCACCTGGGATGTAAGCATTCACCTCATTTCCATTAGTCAAACGTACACGCGCTACTTTACGCATTGCAGAGTTTGGTTTTTTTGGAGTAGTTGTGTAAACACGCGTACATACACCACGACGTTGTGGACAAGAATCTAAAGCAACCGATTTACTCTTCTTAGTGATCTGAGTTCTTCCTGTTCTTACTAATTGTTGAATAGTTGGCATAATTAAATACTAAAAATTACTTGTTTATAAAATTCCCGCTTTTTACGGGGTTGCAAATGTATAAAATATTTTTCACTAAACAAACCATAACACATTAATTTTCAACAGAAGTAAACATTTGTTTATTAATAAGATACAGAATAGCTTATTATTACAACCTCAATCGAAACAGAACAATAGAACCAATGCTATTTCGTTACCATTATTTATCCTGCAAATTTTATAGCAAACATTAGATATTTGCATTACTTTTATTAAAATTTAAACTCATTTGAAATCTTCAATATTCTATTTCTTATTTTTAATTTTCGGATTGAGTTCTTCAGCCCAAAATTTTCAACTACATATAATTGGTAAAACGACATCAGAAACCAAAATAATTGACTCCATTGGTTACATCCAAAAGCACCAAAGCGCAAAACTAATCATTGAAGAGATAAATAACATTAGCCAAAAACTAAAAGAAAACGGCTATATCAACAACCAGATATTAGAAAAAAAGAAAGAAAACGACAGCAGTTTCAGCGCCAAAATTTCACTTGGAAAAAGAATAAAAAGTATACATATATATATAGGTATAAAAAACAATTTATTATTAACCAATTTTTTTGAACAAAATCAAGATTCAATAATATTGCCATATTCTCAAACAGAACCATTTTTAAAACACACTCTGCAAAATTTAGAAAAAAATGGCTATGCATTCGCAAAAGTAAAACTCACCAATATCAAGCAGAAAAATCAAGATCTATATGCCGACTTATCAATCTCGACAGACAAAAAAAGAAATTTAAATGCTATAGAAATAAAATACTCCAATGAGCAACAAAAAAAACTTTTCCCAAAAGGAGCCCAAAAACAAATCGAAAAGAAATACAAAAACTCAATTTTCAATCAAGAAACCGTAAAACAAATAAATCATGACTTTGAAGAATTCGGATTTATAAATCAAATTAAATTTCCAGAAATACTATTCACACAAGACACCACCAAAGTATTTATATATTTAGAAAAAAGAAAAGCAAATAATTTTGATGGCTATCTGGGATTCAACAATACTGAAAACAAAAAAATTCAGTTTAATGGATATCTAGACCTGACTCTTGTAAATGCACTTAGAAACGGAGAAGAATTATCTATATACTGGAAGAACGACGGCAATAATCAAAGACTTTTTAATGCTAATTTAAATATACCTTATATATTCAACAGCCCAATAGCTATAAAAGCACAAATAAATATTTTCAAACAAGACAGTATTTTTCAAAACACAAAGACCGCCCTGCAATTAGGCTATTTTCTAAATTACAACAAACGCATATATCTTGGATTTGAATCTACAGAGTCAAGTGACATTCAAAACCTGAACAGCGAGAATTTATCCGATTACAAAAACACTTTCTATACCGCCTCTGCAGAATTGAAAAAAAACAATTCAAAAAACAAATTGTTTCCAACAAAATCCTCAATCAACTTAACAATTGGAAACGGAAAAAGAACCATATCTGAAGGCTCACCTCAAAAACAAAATTTTGCAAATTTTAACATAATGAATGATTTTTATATTAATGAGAAAAATATTATAAATGTAAAAAATCAAAATTATTTCCTAAAAAGTGAAAATTATATCACAAATGAACTCCATCGTTTTGGAGGAATGAACTCGATAAGAGGTTTTTCCGAAAACAGCCTACAAGGAAATCTGATGATTGCATTAATGACAGAATATAGATATTTAATTTCATCTAATTTATACTTCAATTCCATCCTTGACTACTGCTATTACGAGGATCCGACAATTTTATCAATAAACGAAAAAAAAGAAAAAATTCTAGGTATCGGACTCGGATTAGGAGCAAGAACCTCTAATGGTCTATTGAAATTTGCCATAACAAACGGAAAGTCTAAAAATGAAGAAATTAAGTTCTCAAATACCATTGTCATTATAAATTACACTATCAGATTTTAACACGTAGTGTTTTTTATAACATTTTAATGCTAATATGTTATAAAAATATAATTTTAACATTAAGTAAATTAGTAAATAAACAAACATTTCGCAAAAATAATGTTAAAAATAATACTTATATACACAAAAAAACAATACAACTATAACATAATTACAAAAATAAGTTAAAAAAATAAATTATATATGCATACATAAAAAGCATCTATATTATAGGATAGTTAACAAATTATTATGATTTTTGCGCTACTAATTCAAAATATTTAAAAATGAAACTAAAGTTCAATGGACTCTTAGTACTCTTAGTAGTACTAGTAACGCAAATTAATTTTGCGCAAGAAAGATCTGTTTCAGGGATTGTTTCCGACAATGCAGGTATACCTCTACCCGGTGTAAGTGTATTAATAAAAGGCACCCAAAATGGAACCCAATCTGATTTTGATGGAAAATACTCTATCAAAGCACAACCAAACGACGTATTGGTATTTAGCTATGTTGGAATGAAGACTTCAGAAAAATCTGCAAGCTCAACAACACTAAACGTAAAATTAGCCAGCGACGCTACACAATTAGAAAGCGTAGTTGTTACTGCTATGGGAATTAAAAGAGAAAAAAAATCTCTTGGATACTCCTCACAACAAGTTCAAGGAAAAGACTTAAATGGTGGTACTGCAACTCCTAATGTTGCAAACCTTCTTTCAGGTAAAGTAGCAGGTCTTGAAGTATCAAGAAATACAAACTTTGGTGGCTCCACAAACGTTGTTATTAGAGGCAACAAATCTTTAACAGGAAATAATCAAGCTCTTTGGGTAATTGATGGAGTACCTGTTGATAATTCAAATTCAAATGCGTCAGCCCAGCTAACTGGCGGAGGTGGTTATGACTATGGAAACACTATTTCCGACATTAATCAAGAAGACATTGAAAGCATCAACGTTCTTAAAGGAGCTGCCGCAACAGCGCTTTACGGATCAAGAGCCAGTAATGGTGTAGTAATGGTTACTACAAAAAAAGGAAAGCCAACTAAAGATAACAAAGTTGGTTTCACTTTCTCTAGTAATGCATCTATTGGTACCGTTGATAAATCAACTTTTCCAGAGTATCAAAACAAATATGGATCTGGTTACGGACTAGGGACTTCATTCTTAGGAACTGGAACACCAGACACAGTTGACACATCAAATGATGCTTCATATGGTGACCCTTTCAATGGTCAACCTGTATACCAATGGGATGCTTTTACCCCATATTCCCCAAACTTTGGCAAAGCTACTCCATGGACAGCAGCAAAAAATGGCCCAATAACATTTTTCAATGACGCTAAAACCTATACTAACAGTCTTTCTCTTGAGAAATCTACTGATAGATCTAGTTTATCTATGTCATATGTAAACACAAATCAAACAGGTATTTTACCAAATAGTGAATTGAAAAAAAATCAATTAAGCGCTAGATTTAGCCAAAAAATTACAGATAAATTAACTGCCAATGCATATGCAGCAGTAACATTGCAAAACACTGTAGGTAGAAACTCTACAGGATATAATGATAACATCATGGGAGCTTTTAGACAGTGGTGGCAAACCAACACTGACATCAAATCTTTAGAACAAGTTTACAAAGCTTCTGGAGGCCAAAATATAACATGGAACTGGGCTGATCCAACATCTCCAGAAGGATTAGTACCAGCTTACTGGGACAATCCATACTTTACACGATATCAAAATTATTCTTCAGATGAAAGAACACGTTTGTTCAGCTACGCATCTCTTGACTACAAAATTACTGATTGGATGAGTGCTGTTGGTAGAGTATCTTTAGATACCTATAACGAACTGCAGGAAGAAAGAAGAGCTGTAGGATCTATTGCTGCTGGATTTGGTCTTTCACCTGTAGACGAAGCATCAGGATATCAAAGATTTGCTATAAGTTACCAAGAAGTTAATTATGATTTAATGTTAAACTTCAATAAGAAATTAGGAGAAGACATAAGCTTAAATGGAGTATTAGGTGCTAATATCAGAAGAACTAACAAAGACAATGTACTTTCTTCAACAATTGGAGGTTTAGTAACTCCTGGGATTTACGCATTATCTAATTCTCGTTATGAATTACCTTTCCCAAAAGAGCAAAAAATTGCGGCAGGTGTTGATGGTATTTACGCTCAAGGATCAGTTGGATACTTAGATACTTATTTTGTTGACGCATCTATTAGAAGAGATGTTTCTTCAACCTTACCTGCCGGAAATAATTCATATGTATATCCTGCAGTTTCTGGTTCATTTGTATTTTCAAATGTACTTAAAGCTGACTGGTTAAACTTAGGAAAATTAAGAGTAAATTATGCTGAAGTAGGTAACGATGCTCCTGCATTGAGCTTAGTAAACACATATTCCAGGAATCCAAACTTCCAAAACCAGCCTGTTTACACAAACGCATTAGCAAATCCATTCCGTAGTATCAATAACAACCCAAATCTTAAACCAGAGAGAACAAAATCATTTGAAGTTGGTTTAGAAACTAGCTTCTTTGACAGACGCTTAGGTTTTGATGCAACATACTACAAAACAAACTCTGTAGACCAAATTGTTGCTGCTGCAGTTTCATCTGCATCTACTTTTACAAATGCTTATGTAAATGGTGGAGATATCGAAAACACAGGTTTAGAGTTACAATTAACAGCTACACCGATTAGAACTAAAGACTTTAGCTGGGATATTACCGTAAACTGGTCTAATAATGAGAGTAAAGTTGTTGCGTTACCAGCTGGTGTAGACAACTTACAATTAGGATCTTTCCAAGGTGGTGTTACTGTAAATGCCACACCTGGTGAAGCATACGGTACTCTAAAAGGAACTGACTACGTATATACTAATGGTCAAAAAACTATCGATCAAACTACTGGTAGTTACTTAATTACTACCTCAGCGACAAACAATATTGGTAACGTCACTCCAGATTGGATGGGTGGTGTTAGAAATAAATTTACTTATAAAAATGTTTCTTTAGGCTTCTTAATTGACACTCAACAAGGCGGAGACATTTTCTCTTTAGACATGTATTATGGTCTTGCAACAGGATTATACAAAGAAACCGCTGTAGACAATATCAGAGAAAATGGTGTTGTACATGCTGGCGTAGCTCCTGACGGAACTCCAAATACAGTTGCAGTTAAAAACGCCGGTGGTTTCAGTCCTAATAATAACTACGGTTATTTAGTAGAGCCAAACAAAGCATTTGTATATGATGCTTCTTACGTAAAATTAAGAGAAGTTTCTATTACTTACAACTTTCCTAAAAACTTCTTCGAAGGAACATTTGTAAATAGTGCTTCATTAAGTTTGTTAGGTTCAAATCTATGGATAATTAGTAAAAACCTACCTTATGCAGATCCTGAAAGTGGATTATCATCAGGAAATAGCTCAAGAGGATATTCAGTAGGATCACTTCCTACAACTAGAGATATTGGGTTTAACTTAACATTTAAATTTTAATACAAAAAGAAATGAAAAAAATAATATATGCCTTAGGACTTCTTATCCTCACTGTTTCCTGTGATGATAATGCTCTTACAGACTTAAATGTTGATGATAAAAACCCATCACAGGTTCCAGCATCTTCATTATTTACAAGTGCTGAAAAAACATTGACTGAACAAATGGTAAACTCAAACGTTAATAAAAATATTTTCAGACTGGTTAACCAACAATGGACAGAAACCACTTATTTGGATGAATCGAATTACAACTGGACAGCAAGAAAAATCTCAGATAATCATTGGAACCAATTGTACGCAGGACCGTTAGCTGATCTAAGCAGTGCTAAAACTAAGTTAGAAAATACTGAAATTTTAGCCACTGATCCAGAATTTGAAACAAAAACAGTAACAAAGAAAAATCAATTAATTTTAATTGATATCTTGACCGTTTATACGTACCAAATATTGGTGGATACTTTTGGTGATATCCCTTACTCTGAAGCTTTACAAGGCTCTAAAGACTACTTGCCAAAATATGACAAAGCGGTAGATATTTACAAAGATCTTATTGTTCGTTTGAATAAGGACATAGCAACAATCGACACAGATGCAACAGCATTTGATACAGCAGATGTAATTTACGGAGATGATTTAACTGCTTGGGTAAAATTTGCAAATAGCATCAAATTAAAATTGGGTATAAATCTTAAAGCTTCAGGATTAGAATCTGCGATTGCAGATGCAGCAATCCAAACAGGAGCTGCAGGAGGCTTTACTTCAAATGACGATAATGCAAAATTAAGCTATATGGACAACTTACCAAATACTAATCCTATCTATGTAGATTTAGTTTTTTCAGGAAGAAACGATTTCGTTGCAGCTAAACCTTTTGTTGACGCTTTAGTAACCTTAAACGATCCTCGCAAAGCTTTCTATTTTAAACCTACCTATAGAGCTGTTGATGCAAATGGAGACTTATACACTGTGACTGGATATAAAGGTGGAGTTGTTGGAGTAAAAAATAGCCAATCTAGATTTACACATCCAAGTGCATTAATTAAGTCTGCAACTTTCAAGGGCACCTTATTAGATTATTCTGAAGTAGAATTTTTATTAGCTGAAGCTGTTGCAAGAGGGGTGGCAGTTGGAGGAACTATTGAATCTCATTACACTACTGCAATACAAGCATCAATGGATGATTGGGGAGTTCCAACTGCAGAAGCTACTGCATACTTAAATCAACCATCTGTTGCTTATGCAACTGCTCCAGGAACTACTTGGCAACAAAAAATTGGTGAACAATCTTGGTATGCAAAATTTAATAGAGGTTTTGAAGGATGGACATCGACAAGAAGATTAAACTTCCCTGTACTTCTTCCACCGGCTTCTGCAGATCAAGCTGCCGAAGGTCAAATTCCATCAAGAATGGCATACCCTATTAGAGAACAAACTTTAAATGCAACTAATTATCAAGCTGCTTCAACTTCAATTGGAGGAGACAAATTAAAAACTAAATTATTTTGGGATGTTGACTAATTAACATCGAGATATAATTTCAATTAAAACCATCAGCCTAGCTGATGGTTTTTTTATGCGTTTTATTTTAGACGAAATTACATACAACAAAACAAATCTCTGAAATATTATGCCATAAAGGAGTTACTAGCAATATAAATATCACATTCATTATAAACTTATAACTAAATTAAGGATTAAAAAATCGCAACAATCTTAAAATATTGAATTGATAAAAAATTAACAAAAACAATTATACGCAATTAATTAAAAATATAAATTACGTATTTATATAAAAAGAGCAAGTCCACAAAATAACCTCAAACAAATTCGATTTAAAATAATAAAACATCTGAAAGTTTTTTCTTAGTAAAATAAATCAAATAATAATACATAAAAAACAGTATTTCAAAACAATAGAAACCCTTATAAGCAGATAATAAAGAACTAAAACTGAAATTATAATTCCATAACAGTAAGGATTATTTCCTACAAAAATCACGAATAAAAAGAATAAAAATATAATTTTATAACACAAACATAATAATAAGTTATAATGTTAAATTTAAGCCTTGCTCAAAAAAAGGGTTTCAGATATTAGGATAATTAACAAATTATTATGAATTTTACGCAACTAATTCAAAATTTTTAAAAATGAAACTAAAGTTCAATGGATTCCTAGTACTCCTTGTGGTACTAGTGGCGCAACTAACATTTGCGCAAGAAAGATCTGTTTCAGGAATTGTTTCTGATAACGCAGGCATGCCTTTACCGGGTGTTAGTGTGTTAATAAAAGGAACAAAAAATGGAACTCAATCAGATTTCGATGGAAAGTATTCTATCAAAGCAGCCCCAAGTGATGTATTGATATTTAGTTACATTGGGATGAAATCTACAGAGAAATCTGCAAGTTCTACAACGTTAAACGTTAAGTTAACCAATGATGCTACACAACTAGAAAGCGTCGTTGTTACCACCGCACTAGGTATTAAGAGAGAAAAAAAATCGCTAGGCTACTCAGCTACGACTGTTGGATCAGAAGAACTAAACAAATCTTCACAATCTAATATTGCTGATGCACTAAAAGGAAAAGTCGCTGGCGTAACAATTTCTAGTGCATCCTCAGATCCAGGAGCTTCATCAGGAGTAATCATCAGAGGTTTTAGCAGTTTGACAGGAAACAATCAGCCTCTTTATGTTGTTGATGGGATTCCAATAAATAATGGATCAAGCTACTCTGATGACTTAAGCGGAGGTTATGATTTTGGTCGTGGATCTGGAGACATAAATCCAGAAGATATCGAAACAATGTCACTTCTTAAAGGAGCAGCTGCAACAGCCTTATACGGATCTAGAGCTGCAAGTGGTGTTATCCTTATTACAACAAAAAAAGGAAAATCTGGAAAAATGGAAATTAGCTATTCTAATGCAACTAATTTCACAGAAATCCTAAGAACACCAAAATATCAAGATCAATTTGGACAAGGCTGGAATGCTCAGCATTTTCTAGGCGAAAATGGATCATGGGGACCTAAGTTTGACGGAGCAATAAAACCATGGGGAAATGTTGTTGATAATGCACAAAAAATAAAACCATTCTCTTTTCAAGAAGACCAATTGGAGCATTTTTTTGATACGGGAACAAGCTATTTAAATTCCTTATCCATTTCTGGTGGTACTGGAGATTCTACAGTTAGATTATCCTACTCTAACTCAAGTCAAGATGGAATTATGCCAACTGAGGCTGATGCATTCAATAGAAATACATTAGGTTTATCAGCAAGTACAAAAGTAAAAAAACTTACAATAGGCGGAAATTTAAATTATGTAAGCACTAGTGGAAGTGGCGTAGCAACCGGTCAAGGATTGACAGTTATGAATAACTTGATGCAAATCCCAACTGATATTTCAATTACAGAATTTAAAGACTACAAAAACGACCCTTTTAATACTGTTTCAAATTATTATACTCCTTACGGTGTTACAAATCCTTATTTCACATTAAATGAAAACGGATCAAAGTTCACTAAAGATAGAATTTACGGCTCAATAGATCTTAATTACGAATTAAACTCATGGTCAAATGTAATATACAGATTTGGTATAGATCAATCTTCCGAAAGCCTAGCTGTATGGCAGGAAAGAGTTGATGCTCTGCCTGGAAGTCCGAATGATGGATCTTCAACAGAGCAGCCTGGTAGTTATTTTGAATCCAAATCTCTAAACAAACAAGTTAACCATGAATTTTTGTATAATTTAAACCTTGAACTTAGTTCTGATTTAGAATTAGAATCTTCATTTGGTTTCAATGTAAATCAGAGAGATTTTAGCACTATTTCTGGAAGTGTAAAAAGCCAAGATATTGCTGGTTTTCATTCTTTTGATAACTCCACAGAAAGTGCTATTGCCACTTCTAGTATATCAAAAAGAAAGCTTTATGGAATATACAACACCAGTACCCTGTCATTTAAAAAACAATTGTATTTAACAGGAACTTTAAGAAATGACTGGTATTCTACATTACCAGAAGCAAATCGATCAGTGCTGTACGGAGGTATTAATGCGAGCTGGGTATTTACTGATACTTTTCCTGAAATTAAAGACATCGTAAATTTTGGAAAATTAAGAGCTAACTATGGAGAAACAGGGGTTGATACTAATCCATATCAAGTTGGATCTGTGTACACAAAAGGAACAGTAGGACTTGGTTTTGGAAACTTAACTTACCCTTTCAGCGGAGTAAACGGGTATGAAGTTGGTAATAGAGCAGCAAATCCAGATTTACAACCTGAACGAAGAAAAGAATATGAATTTGGTATAGAAGCTTCACTTTTCAAAAATTTTATAAACTTAGACTTCTCTTACTATAAATCAAAAATCGTTCATCAAATTGTACCTGTAGATCTTGCTGCATCAACAGGATATACTACACAAACGGCTAATGTCGGAACAATATCTAATGAAGGAATTGAAGCATTAGTAACACTTAACTTCTTAAAGCCTAAAAACAATGGTTTTGGATGGTCAACAACTGTAAACTTTGCAAGAAATAATTCTATGTTAGAAAAATTAGAAACTGGTACGGGAAGACTTAATTTAGGAGGATTATCTACAACAGCATTAATTGCAAAAGAAGGTTCACCTCTTGCGTTGATTGAAGGCAGTGTTCCAGAAACTGACCCTGACGGAAATATTGTAGTTGACGTTAACGGAATACCAGTAGCTTCACCAATAAAACAAATATATGGAGATACTCAATATGACTACACGATGGGTATTGGAAACACTCTTAGTTATAAAAACATAACTTTAGACTTCTCATTTGACATTCGCCAAGGTGGATTAATGTATTCTAGAACAGCAGATATTACACGTTTTACAGGAAATTCTATAACAACAACCATCAATGATAGACAACCGTGGATTGTTCCAGGTTCTGTAACTAAAACAACCGCTGCTGATGGAACAGTTACCTATAAACCCAACACGACTCCAATAGATATGGAACATCAAGATGATTATTATAGTGCAGTTGCTAATAATAGAGAGACTGTAATAGACAAATCATTTGTAAAACTGAGAGAAATTATTATTAGTTACCAATTCCCTAAAACTTTTTTAAAATCTACTCCGATAAACACACTTTCTTTTTCTGTAGTTGGAAGAAATTTATTCTTATGGACACCAAGCAGCAATCAGTATATTGACCCAGAAACATCAACGTTTGGAACCGATCTAGAAGGTCAATTTGGTGAGTTTAGTGCTAATCCATCAACAAGAAGTATTGGTTTTAGTCTAAAAGCAAACTTTTAATAAAGAAACATTATGAAAAATATACATAAAATATTAATACTACTCTTTTCGCTGGGAACAGTAACCTCTTGCGAAAACGAATTAAACATCAATACCGATCCTAATACTCCTACAGCCATAACGCCAGATTTAGCACTAGCCTCAGCTGAAGCCTCAATAATTGCCATAACTGGTGGAGAGCTTGCAAACCTAGGAGGGTTCTATGCGCAATATTACACACAAGCTCCTAGTGCAGGACAATATGATATTATAGATCAATACAATCTTCCAACTTCTTTTGGAGATAGAACTTGGAACGAACTATATTCTGGAGGTTTAAACGATTTAAAATTTGTAATAACCGAATCAGAAAAACAAGGAAATACAGGAAAAGTACTTATTGCTAAATTGTTACAAGTATATACATTTCAAGTATTAGTAGACGTTTTTGGCGATGTTCCTTACACTGAAGCGCTTGAAGGAGTGGCAAATGTAAAACCAAAAGTTACTCCAGGCAATGAAATATACGCTGATTTAATTAGACAAATTGACGCAGCTGTAAACGCATACAATGCGAATCCAGTAGCTTCAGGATTTGGTAATCAAGATGTTATTTATGGAGGAGTTATGGCAGATTGGATTAAATTTGCAAATACGCTTAAATTAAAAATTTATATGCGTATGTCTTATACTCCGCAAGCTAATCCTGCTGCAGTAAAAACACTTTTAGCACAAAATAATTTTATAACAACTGACGCCGCCTTTGCCAAATTTATTGAGCAAACTTCTCGACGTAATCCTTTTTATGAAGTTAACCTTTCTTCTGGTGATGGATTAGGAGATATTAACCACATTGCAAGCAACACTTTAATGCAGTTTTATGTGCTAAATAATGACCCCAGAAAAGTGGCAGTTTATAGACCTACAGCTACTTCAACTTACCCTGCATTAAATCAAGGAGATGGCGAGAACTTCACAAATACTGCCGTGAATTATGCAAGACCAAACGTAAAACAAACCACTCCAGTTTATTTAATGACTGTTTCAGAAAGCAACTTTTTACAAGCTGAAGCATTAATTAGATATTCTGGTCAATCGGGAGCTAAAGCAAAATATGATTTAGGTGTTGAGAATTCATTCAAAACTTACGGTCTACCAATAGCTGAAGCAACTGCTTTAACAGCTACAGGAGGAGCTTATGAATTTGTTACAGGCTTACCAACAGAACAAGCCGTTCGACAAGTAATTGTACAAAAATGGGCAGCTTTAGCAAATGTTAACAATATAGAAGCGTATATAGAAAGTACAAGAACAAAATTCCCAGAGGTAGTAACATTCGGAACAGAAGACTATTCGAAAGGAAACAGAATATCTTCACGTACTTCAATATTAACAGGAAACACCGTTCCAAGTATTTTATTTTATGCTCAAAATGAAGTAGACAGAAACCCTAACATTGCCCAAAGAAATTCAATCATACAAAAAGTATGGTGGGATCAAAAAAACTAATCTAATACTCAAAGTATATGAAAAATTTAAAAAAACTTAAAATAGCAGGAATTACAATGTTTTTTTTAACATTGTTTTCTTGCAGCCTTGAGCCAGAGATAGAATCGACGATTACCAACTATCCAATTATGACTCTAAATGGAAACGCTACAGTATTTGTTCCTCTAGGAGGACCATATACCGACCCTGGTATTATTGCGACAGAAAATGGCGCACCAATAAAGTACACCTCAACTGCTGTTGGAATTTATAGAAAAGCAACTACATTAGACCTCAATAAAGCAGATAAGTATACCCAGACCTATAAAGCTACAAACAAAGATGGTTTTTCAAATACAATTACCAGAACTGTTATTGTATACAAAACTGGAGATCTAGTCACGAGTATTGAAGGTGTTTACCTTTCTACGACAAAACGAAACAATGCATTACTAAATCCAGCACAAGGAAGTTCAGTTGACATGAAATATGTATATATCTGGAAAAACACAGACGGAACATTTGGAGTATCCGATGCTTTTGGAGGATGGTATGACCTAGGCCGTTCTATTGGGCCAACTAGCGCAACTCAAGGAGGAACAATAGCAGGTAATATTCCTTCCAATACTTTCACTTTTCCTGGAAACCCATTAACCAACGAATACTTTGGAGGGGTTTCAAACATAACTGGGTTAGAAGTTGATCCAGCTACAAAAACAATTACTCTTAAATGTCATTGGGAAGCACCCGCAACTAATGGAACAACACCATATGACTTCGTTTCTACTTTAAAACAAGAACAACTTTAATTCGACAAAGATGAATATATTAAAAAACAATATCAGCAAAATACTTTCAGGTATTTTTATGATAACCATTTTATACTCTTGTGAAAATAATGGTTACGAGGATTATGAAACTGCTAATACACCTTCTGTCAAAATGAATGGAGAATGGTATATTGACATAAGCGATGCTTCAGGTGTTATCGCACAACATGCTCATCATATTACTTATGATACAAATGATGGAAACAACACGATGTACATTAATGATAATAAAAAAGGCTATTGGTTAAAAGGAAAACTTATAGTAAACACTACAAATCTTACATTTGACGCTACGAATGAAGAAAACTTGATTGATCCCGGATCAACATTCACTATTACAGAAGGCAAAATCTTAAAAAATGCAGCACATTCAAAAACTGGGAATGTTACCGATAGTATCTATTTTAAAGGTGAATTTAGTTACGACCCTGGACATATTATTATTTTTTCAGGTCACAAAAGAACTGGATTTTTAGAAGATGAATACTAGTATTTAATTTGTCACTATTAAATGAACCACTCCATAATAGGAGTGGTTTTTTTTTTACAAACCTTTTTCTTACCTTCGCGCACATGGAAAAAGAACATCAAATTTTTGGAATTAGAGCAATAATTGAAGCTATTCAAGCGGGCGCAACAGTCGATAAAGTATATATTCAGAAGGAAGCGAGTGGCGAACTAATGAAAGACTTAATGAAGGTGATGAAACGCGGGAATATTAATTTTTCGTATGTTCCTGTTGAAAAACTAAACCGATTGACTCCAAATAATCATCAAGGAGCTGTAGCAAGCATTTCCCCTATTTCGTTTTTTGATTTGGAAACCCTTATAGAAACGGTTATTGAAAACGGCAAAAAACCTTTGTTTTTAATTTTAGATCAGATATCTGATGCGCGTAATTTTGGTGCCATAATTAGAACAGCAGAATGTACAGGTGTTAATGGTATAATTGTTCAAAAAGCTGGTTCCGCTCCTGTAAATGGGGATACGGTTAAAACATCTGCTGGTGCTGTATTTAATATTCCTATTTGTAAAGTTGAACACATTAAAGACGCAATTTTTCTTTTGCAGGCCAGCGGTATCAAAACTGTTGCAGCTACCGAAAAAACAGATCAAAATATTTATGATATCTCACTAAACGAACCTGTAGCTATTATTATGGGATCTGAGGATAGAGGAGTAAATCCATCAGTACTTAAAATTATAGATGAAAAAGCAAAACTGCCTATGTTTGGATCGATCGGCTCTTTAAATGTTTCTGTAGCTTGTGGTGCTTTTTTATACGAAGCGGTAAGACAGAGAGGTTAGAAAGATTTCAGATTTTTGAATTTAGATTAACTATTTTTAGATTTCAAAAAATAAAATAAAAAATGAATCAAGACTCTGGTTTTGATTCATTTTTTTCGTTTATAACCACTTTTTTGTTTTCGATAAAATCATATACTACATTTAAGTCTGAAAGAAAAAAAGGATTGATTTCCACTGAAACTTCTTCGTCAATTACTGGTTTGGGCAGATTGACAAAATTTCCATTTTCATCAAAACGCTGCATAAATTTATCTTCGGCAGGATTGTAATCAGGGTGCTCCCAATCGTATTTTATTACTTTTTTAAACTCTAGTTTTTTAAAGAAAAAAGTAAGTATTAACCCTGAAATTAAACCCGACAGATGGCCTTCCCAAGAAATAGTGTCATCAATTTTTGGAAAAACATACCAAACCATTCCGCCATAGAGCACTACCACAGTAAGAGACAAAGCCACCAAACGATAATACTGCGTTTGGATTCCTTTGAAAAAAATAAAAGAAACCAATACATAGATTAAACCACTTGCACCAATATGATAATTCTCCCTGCCTATAAGCCATGTTATACTGCCCGATAGCAAAATCCCAAATATTACAATCCGCCAAGCCTCTTTACTATAAAAAAAGAACAAAGCTGCTAAAAGCACCAATAATGGAATAGAATTATTATAGAGGTGCTCAATATTGGAATGGATGAAAGGACTAAAAATAACACCTTGCAATCCTGAAACAGTTCTCGGCAAAATACCGTTATCTTCAAAATCAAATCCAAAACGAATCTCAAGCCAATAGACAAACCACAGGAATAACACAAAAAAAAGTGGTACTCCTACCACAGAAGTCGTGAATTTAAAATTATTTTCCTCCATTTCTAAAACTGCATTTTTATTGTCAAAAATTACTTTTAAATACAAATCAAAAATGTGTCCAAAAGTAATTTAATGCTATTTTGTCATATAAAGCCATATTTTATTACAAAAACAAATATCCTAGCCCTGATGGAAACGACATACTTTTGTTCCGGGATTCGGTACAAAAGATATAGTAGGCAGCAGGACACGAGCGAAGCGAACTGACGAAGTAATAGCTCCTTAAAAACACATTCATAAAAAATAAAAAATGCTTAATTTTACCGAATGGAAGCACCACTAGCAGAACGTATACGCCCACAAAAACTCGAAGACTACATCAGTCAGTCCCATTTAGTGGGGCCGAATGGCTCATTGACGCAACAAATAGCAAAGGGAATCATTCCTTCGTTAATTTTTTGGGGACCACCCGGAACCGGTAAAACGACTTTGGCACAAATTATTGCTCAAGAGTCTAATCGTCCATTTTATATATTAAGCGCAATTAATTCGGGGGTTAAGGATATTCGGGATGTAATTGAAAAAGCAAAACAAAGCGGCGGATTATTTACCGCCAAAAATCCTATTTTATTTATTGACGAGATTCATCGTTTTAGCAAATCACAACAAGATTCCTTACTGGCTGCGGTTGAAAAAGGGTGGATTACACTTATAGGTGCCACAACTGAAAATCCAAGTTTTGAAGTTATTCCCGCTTTATTGTCTCGTTGTCAAGTTTATATCTTGAATGCATTTACAAAAGTAGATTTGGAACGTTTACTGCATAGAGCAATGGAAAAAGATAGTTTTTTGACTTCTAAAAAAATAGAATTAGCTGAAACAGAAGCGCTACTGCGTCTTTCCGGTGGCGACGGACGCAAACTATTAAATATTTTTGAACTGGTCATAAACGCTTCCGCTGAAGATGAAATTGTAATCACGAATAACCGAGTTTTTGAATTAGTGCAGCAAAATACGGTTTTGTATGACAAAACCGGAGAACAGCATTATGACATAGTTTCGGCATTTATAAAATCAATAAGAGGCAGTGATCCCAATGGGGCTGTTTATTGGCTGGCCAGAATGATTGAAGGCGGCGAAGATGTGAAATTTATTGCCCGAAGAATGCTGATTTTGTCCAGCGAAGATATTGGCAATGCCAATCCAACTGCTTTTATAATGGCAAATAATGCTTTTCAGGCGGTTTCAACAATTGGATACCCAGAAAGCAGAATTATTTTGAGTCAGTGCGCTATTTATCTCGCTACTTCTCCAAAAAGTAATGCTTCTTATTTAGCTATTGGAACAGCACAGCAATTGGTAAAACAGACTGGGGATTTACCAGTACCGATTCATTTGCGCAATGCTCCAACCAAATTAATGAAAGAATTGGGATATGGCGAGGATTATAAATATTCGCACGATTATGCAAACAATTTTGCTGAGCAGGAATTTTTACCCGAGGCATTAAGCAATACTCCTATTTATATTCCTGGTTTAAATTCAAGAGAAAATACTACACGTGAATTTCTTAAAAACAGGTGGAAAGATAAATACGGATATTAATACAATGAAAAAGCCTGCGAAAACCGCAGGCTTTTTCATTGTATAAAATAATTTACTTATTATTCTAACGTTTTGCGGTCTTAAAACTTCACTGCAATTTTCTCAGACATTAAAGTATCTTTTTCATAATACTCAAAGTACCATTGATTATCTTTTAGAGAAAGAGATCCTTGAAGATCACCTTTGGTTGCTAAATAAACGGAAGGATTTGTGGTTTTATATATTTTCATAACCACTTTTGGCGTGCTGTCTATTAATTGATATCCGTTCTTGATTGGTTGAGCAAACAAAACCGATCCGTCGGGCTCCGTATTATTACTTGGCACATTTACCGCTACAGCTGCAGTTGCAGCAACTGCCGTCACTGCAGCAACACTTCCCTGCGGAGTAACAGCTCCCGTATTTACATTATTTATAGCTGGTGTTCCATCATATTTATAACCCAATGCATAAACCGATTCGAAGGCTCTGTTTAGTGCTTCAGTATAAGCAACTTCGTAATCTTTCTCTTTACTTTTTCCTACTTCTGATTTAAAAATTTCTTTACCATTACAGTCTTTAAAAATAACAAAAAGTTTTGTGGTTAAAAAACCACTATCTTTTAATACATCAACATTTAGTAAATTACATCTTTCGTTATATCCGTTAGGGAAAGCTTCATTAGCATAATAAGCTTCAAAACCTGCCTTTTTTAAATTAACCTTAGTTAAAGTAGCAAGACGGTACTGGTTATCAAATTTAAGAAAATCATATCGTAAAGGAATAATAACCGCTTTATAATCATTGACTGATTGAGCAAATCCAATGCTTGAAACAAGCAATAATAAGTATATAAATTTTGATTTCATTATTTATAAATATTTTTTTAGTTCTAATAAATGAGTTACTTGTTTAATATTTTGTTCTGTTTTAATATTCTTGTCATTAAAAAAAATAGCGTCTAATCCTGCGTTTAAAGCACCCTGCACATCGGCTTCGAGACAATCACCAATCATTATGCTATTTTCTTTTTTGGCTTTCGCCAAATCCAAAGCGTATTCAAAAATAACAGGGTTTGGTTTCTTAACACCAGCCATCTCCGAATTGGTTATCGTTTTGAAAAAACCTGCAATATTAGAGTTGTTTATCTTTTTGTATTGTACCTCGGCAAAGCCATTGGTAATAATATGCAATTTATACTTTTTCCCTAGATATTCCAACACTTCTATTGTACCGTCGAATAAACAATTATTTTGAGGCAATAACTCAATATAATCGTGAGCGATACTCTCTATTTGGGCATCCGAAACAAAATATTCCAAAGCATCAAAAGTGTGCTTGAGGCGATTATATCTTAGCTCGCCATGTGTAATTTTATCGTATTGGTATAATTTCCAGCAGGCCTGATTGATAGGAATATATTTTTCTATAAAATCAGCTATTTCAATTGTGGGATGATCTTTCTTGAAAATAGCATCAAAAGCCAGTTCCGAATTCACGTCAAAATCCCAAAGTGTATGATCTAAGTCAAAGAAAACATCAGTTATTTTAGAAGACAACATAAATGTATTAGTTATTTAAAAATTCGTTTATCAAAAGGAAAATCTACTTGTTCCGTAATTCTTATTTTATGAAAATCAATATGATACGGATTTATCAAAAAATTAAAATCTCCTTTTACTACCGCCGAAGGAACCTTTAAGACACAAGCTTCATTTCGTTTTATAAAATCATCTCCCAAGAGAGGTGTTTCAAAGGTACAAGGAAAAACATTCCAATCTATATTAACTTTGTTAAGATCTAGAATTTCAATAAAAATATCATCTGGGATTTCAATAGTTAACATCATAAAATCGCTAGGCAAAGTTGCCAATGAAAGATGTACTAAAACTTCGGCCATTGCCAAAGCCCTGCTTTGGGCACAATAAATGATTTCTGTCCCTTTTGAATTCCACCGTGCTCCCGAAATGGAAGCTCCTTTTCCCGATAATTCAATGGGATATTTTTTTCGTGCCAATCGAAAAACTTCCATTACACAAAAATACCTTGATCAATTTTATTCAATTCATTGATCACCATTTCTTTTCCATAGGAATCTTTGAGCAATTCTATTGGCTGTAAATTTCCAAGTGCAAATGAAGGTGTGTTTAACCATAAATAAAATTGCGCTTCGGTATCAAAAACGGTATTCCCTAAAGATGTTACCTCGGCCAATTCCAATATTTTTTCGGATTGCAAGGGTTTAAAAATAAAATCTTCCTTGATCTTATTTCTTTGAAGAGACTTAGTGGAAATTCCTAAAAAAGAAGCCCAGTCTTCCTCATTAAAAGGAGTAATTTCTTTTATCAAATTAAAAAAATCATATGAAATCCCTTCGCGAATAGCGTGTATAATCAGCATTCTGTTTTTTAGAAACTCATCATAAGTAATATTCTTATTCAGCAGTTTGTACCCTCGCTCCTGCTCTACTCTATTAACCAAAACTCTTACGGCTTTATCAATAGCTTCTCCCGATTTAAATTTTATCGCTTCCATAAAAAGACATTTGACTGTAAATATAAGACAAATGTCTAAAACGGACAACTTTTTTAAAATATTCCTTCGTCAGCAAAACTATAATAGCCATTTTCAGTAATAATTATATGGTCTAAAACAGGAATATCTAATTGCTGTCCTGCAGTTTTAATCTTCTTTGTAATTTGAATATCAGCATCACTGGCTTGTAATTTTCCAGAAGGATGATTGTGTGTTAATATAATTGCAGTTGCATTTTGCTCAAAAGCTATTTTAAAAACAATACGTACATCGACCATTGTTCCGGTCATTCCTCCTTTGCTTAATTGTGTTTTAAAGAGAATTTTATTCGAATTATTCAAAAACAAAACCCAAAATTCCTCATGAGACAACTCTCCAATTATTGGATGCATTATTTCAAAAACAGCTTTACTTGAAGTTACTTTGGACAACTCAATTACATCTTCACTTTTCCTTCTTCTCCCTAATTCCATAGCTGAAATTATCGAAATCGCTTTGGCTTCACCGATTCCTTTAAAATTCATTAATTGACCAATAGACAACTTTCCTAAAGCATTCAAATTATGATCGACACTAGCTAAAATTCTTTTGCTTAAATCCACCGCCGATTCATTACGATTTCCGGAACCAATAAGTATCGCAATCAATTCGGCATCGCTTAAAACACTTTTGCCCTTGAGCATTAATTTTTCACGAGGCTTATCATCTTCCGCCCAATGCGTGATCGGTAGGCTGTTTTGTTCCATTGGCATATAATTTAAATAATTGATTTACTCATACAAACACTATTTGCCAAACCAACATAAGGTTCATAATTGGCTATTATGTGAAATCCTGTTTTTTGATAGAAATTAATAGCCTCATTTTGTTTGTATAATGTTTCTAAAATCAAAATTTTGAAACCTTGATTCTTCGCTTCAGCCTCCAACTCTTTAATTACCAATTGAGCCAAACCCAATCCCCTAGCCTCGGGTAAAACGAACATCCGTTTTAATTCTACTGACTCTTTATCATATTTTTTAAAACAGCCGCAAGCAACCGCTTTTTCATCTAAATAAACAATAAAAACATTGGTATTAAACTCAATCACATTATTGCCCCAATAATCCTTTTTGAGCTCAGGGTAACGATCCCATAAATAAACATCAAAAGTTTGTATCAGCGACACAAAATCAGGGTTTTTACTTGTTGTTTTTATTACATTAATCTTTGCATCCATATAAAAATATCTTATTCAGCTAATCTACATATAAAAGAAGAAAATTCAATCAAATTAAATTTAAATACTATTGTAAATATGTTTAATTTTAAACAAAAAAATGAAATCAATAACTGTATTTTTAATCGCAATATCACTTTTTGGCTGTAGCCAGAAGGAAAAAAATAAAATTCAGGCAATCAATACAGAAACTGTCACCACAAGTTTTGAAGATAAATTATCCAGAGCAGCAATCTCAATAATAGATCCCACAATAGATTATGATTCATCTTATTTTTCGATAAAATATCCAAACGGAGATATTCCAAAAAATAAAGGTGTCTGCACAGATGTAGTTATTCGGGCTTATCGAAAACTTGGAATTGATTTACAAAAAGAGGTCCACGAAGACATGAAAGCCAATTTCTCGGAATATCCAAATTTAAAAAAATGGGGAATGACAAAAACCGATACCAATATTGATCATCGAAGAGTCCCAAACTTGGAAGTTTTTTTCGAAAGAAAAGGGATAAAATTACCTGTCTCAGAAAATGCAGATGATTACAAAACCGGAGAAATAGTAACTTGGATGATTAATGGAAAATTGCCTCATATTGGCATCATCACAAATAAAAAATCACATGATGGAAAGCGAAATCTTATTGTACACAATATTGGCGGAGGCCAAGATCTTGAGGATTGCTTATTTAGTTATGAGATTGTGGGGCATTATAAATATGAAAGAAAACTTTAAATTAGAGAATTAGAAAATGTGTCAATGATATAATTCAAAAAAAATGCCAACTGCATTGCAATTGGCACATTTTCTAATTATGTGATTGGCAAATTATCTAATTAATTCTTTTACCTCATCAAAATTCAAACCTCCGTAATTACCAGAACTCATCAATAATAAAGCTGAATTTTCAAGATTTAGGTTAAATAAATATTCTTTGAAAGCGGTTGGATTAGTGTAAATAATTAAGTCTTCTCTATTGAAAGCTTTTGCAATCTGCTCATAAGTCACTTCCTCCAGCTGTTTGATTTTTACAGCATCTGGAGAATAAAAAACGACTGCAACATCAGCATATTCTAACGCTCCTTCATATTCTTTCAGGAACTCAGCGTTCAGACTGCTGTAAGTATGTAGTTCCAAACAAGCCACAACGGTACGGTTTGGATATTGTTCTTTGACTGCTTTGGTAGTTGCAGCAACTTTACTTGGCGAATGTGCAAAATCTTTGTAAGCAACTTTTCCTTTTCCTTCGGCAATTTTTTCCAAACGTTTTGAAGCGCCTTTGAAACTTGCAATGGCTTCATAGAAATCAGCTTCATCGACCCCCATATTCTGGCAGATCCATTTGGCTCCAGCCAAATTATTTAAATTATGAGCACCAAATACTTCAATAGGCATTGGTCCTTCTGGAGTTTCCAAAAGTGTAACTCCATCTTTTACTTCGTATTTTGGAGTATGATAAGCCAATTTTCGAATTGGATTTGTGGCAGCTTCAGCAACACGTTTTACTTCGGAATCATTTTCATTGTAAACCAATATTCCGCCGTTTGTGATTTTATCGATAAAAATTTCAAACTGTTCTACATAAAAATCATACGTTGGAAACACATTGATATGATCCCAAGCAATTCCAGATATCAAGGCAATATTTGGCTGATACAAATGAAATTTTGGTCTTCTATCAATTGGTGAAGACAAATATTCATCACCTTCAAGAACCATAAAATCATTCTCCTCAGTAAGATGAACCATCGTATCAAAACCTTCCAATTGAGCTCCAACCATGTAATCTACTTCAATATTTTGATAATGCATAACATGCAAAATCATCGAAGTTATAGTTGTTTTCCCATGGGAACCGCCAATAACAACGCGGGTTTTATTTTTGGACTGCTCGTATAAAAACTCTGGATACGAATAAATTTTAAGACCTAATTCCTGCGCTTTTAAAAGTTCTGGATTATCAGCTTTGGCGTGCATTCCAAGAATAATTGCTTCAATATCTGAGGTGATTTTTTCTGGAAACCAGCCCAGCTCTTCTGGTAGAATACCTTTTTTTTCTAATCTTGATTTAGAAGGTTCAAAAATCGCATCGTCACTTCCTGTAACCTGATATCCTTTGTTGTGTAATGCCAATGCTAAGTTGTGCATTGCGCTTCCGCCTATGGCAATGAAATGTGTTTTCATCTAATGTCTTTATTGCTTTTATTCTAAATCAATTACTTGATTACCTTACTATTTTTATTTTTATATTCTTCCCAAACTTTATTGGCTTTATCGGGCTGTTTCATTTTATTTTTATAAAAATCTGCCAATGTCTGATAACAAATCTTCGAACCTCCTATTAAAACAGCTCTTTTATACTGAAGTTCGGCCTCACTGTATCTTTTAAAATATTCTTCAATATGACCTCGGGATAAATAACCGTCCACAGGAGACAACTCCCTTAATTCACTTGAGTATTTAATAGCTTTGGATTCACTTCCGCCAACTATTCCCGGCAATTGCAGATTCAATTCAATGAGTGCCCACCTGGCTTCTATGTGTTTAGGATTTAACTCGATGGCTTTTTCAAAGGATGACCTCACTTCTCCGATCATTCCCAAAGCTTTGATTTTACTAACTTCCAAAGATTTCATTCCTAAAACCCCTCCATATTTATAAAAATAATTTGCTTCGGCAGGTTTTAGCGTTTTCAGCTTTTTATAATAATAAATAGATTTATCCCATACCTTATTATGTCCAGCAATATCCCCTAAATATTCTAAAGTCCTAAGATGATATGGATTGCTTTTTAAATAATCTTCCAAAAGAGGCTGTGCTTCATCAAACTTCTCCTCTTTGAATAATTTTTCGCCTTTCACAAAATTAGTCTGCGCCAAAATTAGTATAGGAAATAACAAAAGGAGAATTAGTATTTTTTTCATAATCAAAAATAAGAAAACATGAGAAATTTCAGCAATGTTTAAGTGAAATTTAGTAATTTGGACACAATAATTTATTTGTCTCCCAACCATTTTTAAATAATATCCCTCTTAGTATATAAAAGCTAACTTATGAAAAATATAGTATTTATCTTCTTTTTAATTTCCACCTCTTTCTATGCTCAAAATTATGAAAAAAACTGGAATAAGGTAATCGAAAACGAAAATCTTGGCAAAGTAAAAACGGCTAATAAAATCGTAGATAAAATTCACAAAAAGGCTTTCGCCAAAAAAGAAGAGGTACAAATCATCAAATGTTTTTTCTTTAAATCCAAGTACAGACAAGTGCTGGACGAAAATGCAAAAAAACTAATTTTAACCGATTTGAAAACGCAGATTAATCAGGTTTCAATACCGTCAAAAGCAATTTTGAATCTGATTTATGCCAAATGTATGAACGATTCTAATAACGATTATGAAACCTATGCTGTGGTTGTTGACACAGCCTCTGCTGAAGCTGATGATACTGAAGCGGTTACTGATACGACTGAAGCAAAAAACGTTATCACTGAAAATGACATTGCCAAATTATTTGAAAAAACACTCGACAACGAAGCTGTTTTAAAAGCTACTCCCCTTAGCAATTACGAACCTATTTTTGATTTTTTCACCTTAGAAAAATTCAAAAAAGAAAATTTATTTGATTATTTACTAAAAGAAAATATTTCTTTTTACAAATCAAAAATTAATGAATGGCAGTTTGAATCCAAAGAATATGAAGCTCATAAAAACATTCTTTTAGGCAATACCGATTCCTTTACAAAACTAAACCTCGATTTTATCAAAGATGAAAATCTTAAAAAAGTGCTTTCATTGTTTCAAAAGCTCGAAAATGACGCTCCTTCTATTGAAAACAAATTGGAACGCATATTATTTTGCTCTCAATACCTTATAAAATCAGATGAAGACTTATTGAACGCTTTAATTACCCTTGAAAAAGAGACAAAAGAAGCAATTGAACTTCAGAAAATTCAATTGGAAAAAGCGAATATTTACTCCAGATTAGCTTCCAAAGGATCGCATCCTGATTACAACACCAAGGCAGTTTCTGAATTAGAAAACGTTTTGAAGAGCAACAATAATTCGAACGCCTACAAAATGGCGGTTCAAAAGAAAGAAGAACTGCTTTCAAAAAACATACAGGCTGAACTTCAAAAATATATCTATAGTAATGAAAATAGCAGAGCTTTTATTCGATATAAAAACTCCAGCAACTTAACAATTTCCTTTTTTAAAATAGACTACAGCAAAATTGCAGAATTCTATAACACACCAAATAAAAAAGACAGTTTGGCTGCGAAGATTGTAACTACTAAAAAACCGACAGTCACTAAAAATTATCAGCTTATTGATAAAAAAGATTATTTTGAATACACCACCGAAGTTCTTTTACCTCAGCTGGAAACCGGCAGTTATCTCGTTTATTTTGAGAGCGAATCCGACTCTAAAGACAAAAAGGGTTTTGGTTACGAAACCATTACCGTATCAAACATTTCGGTTTTAGCAAATTCAAAAAATGGCAACGAATGTTACACTGTTCTCGACAGAAAAACAGGGAAACCGATGGAGAATGTTTCTTTAAAATCAAGTTATTTTGACATAAAAACCAATGAAGATGGCTTAGCAAACTATAAACCAAAAGAAAACAAAAACAGTAACTACAATCCGTATCCAATTCTGCTGACAACAGCGAATGACACCATTTTGATTGCCAAAAATTATCTCGCCTATGCTTCCGATTATTCAGAAAATGACGAAGACGAAAGCTTCAGAGGAAAAGTAGAATTTTACTTGGACCGCGCCATTTATCGTCCGGGACAGACTGTTTATTACAAAGGAATTGCCATTCAAAAAAAGAAAAACAAATCCAGTATTGTCGCAAATACTTCATTCAAAATAATCATTGAGGACCCTAATTACACCAATTTTAAAGAGTTTGAGGTTACAACAAATGAATTTGGCTCTTTTTCGGGTGAATTTGTTCTGCCAAAAAATGGTTTAACAGGAGATTTTAGGATTGAAGCAGAAGAACCTAGTGATATCGAAAAAGATGCCTCTTATGATAAAATAAAAGACGAACATCCCTTTTGGGAAGACGTGGATTTTGAAAACTCATCAATTTATTTCAGAGTAGAAGAATACAAACGCCCAAAGTTTGAAGTAATTTTCGAACCTAAAAAAGAAAGCTTTCAGGTAAATCAATCCGTTACCGTAAAAGGAACTGCCAAAGCATTTTCGGGAAGCAGTATTTCGGATGCAAAAGTAACATACACGATAACCCGTTTTACAAATTCTTTCAGAAGTTATTACAGCAACGAACCCGAAGAAATTTTAGTGAGCAGTGAAACCAAAACGGATGCTTCCGGGAAATTTGCAATTGATTTTGTTGCAAAACCGTCAAAAAATGCAAGCAAAGAACTGCTTCCTGTTTTTAATTACCGAATAAACGCAAGCGTTACCGACATAAATGGAGAAACACATACTGCTGTAACAACCATTAAAGTAGGTTATCATGATCTGGTATTAACGGCTTCACTACCAAATATAATCGAAACTAAAAACAAGAATGAAGTTATACTTAACAGCACGAATCTCAATGGAGAATTTAAAGCTGTAAAAGGAGAAATCAAGGTATATTTTATAAGTCCAGTGCCAAAAAAATTCAAATCCAGAATTTTTCTGTATCCTGAAATCAACACCATTTCGAACGCCGATTTTGAAAAATTATTTCCGTACGAAATTAACGATTCAGGAAGTGCTGAGAAGCCTGCAGAAACGCTGGTTTTTTCTAAAAAAATAGATACAGGAAAAGACAAAAATCTCGCACTCGATTTCATCACAAATTATCAATCTGGAAATTATAAAGTAGTATTTTCAGCAAAAGACAGTTATGAAAATCCTATTGAAACAGTTTCTAATTTTTCGATCATACAAAGTAAAAATAAATTCAGTCCAAATAAATTATTCACTGTAGAGCAGATCAATAAAGACCCAAAGAAAGATGGCTTTGTGACAGTTCAGCTTCGATCAATATTGGATACTTTGCATAATATTCACACCACTGCCAATTATAAAAACAGTACATTTTTTGAAAAAAATATTGTCTTAGAAAATCACCAGACTACAATCACGATTCCGCTTCAAAAAGAATTCGAAAAATCATTGCGGATTGGTTTCGAAAGTGTTTTTGAAAATCAGACTTTCTATGATCAATTAGAAGTGTTTTTAAAATTTGATGAACCCAAAATGGATTTTTCGGTAGAAAGTTTCAGAAGCAAAATCCAGCCGGGAAGCAATGAAAATTGGTCATTTAAATTGAGTGCTTCCAATACTAAATCCGAAGCTGAAATTTTGGCATCAATGTATGACAGCTCTTTAGATCAGTTTAGCAAAATGGCTTGGGGTGCATTAGATTTTTATGACTACAATAATAACAACATAAACTTTAGATCTGCTTTAGGATTTGATAAAACTGAAATTTATGTACAAAATTTAAATCTGGAATCAAAACCATTAGAATTTCAAAATGAAGAAACTAAATTGAAATGGTTTGGCTTTGATATTAATAACTCAAATTATGGATTTGTAATGTCTTTCGATGATATTAAAGACAAAAAAGTTGGTTATGAAACAATAAAAGGGGATCCAGATGCAGCACTAACAGTTGAAGAAGCAGCTAATGCTCCTGCTCCTAAAGTTGACCAAGTTAAATTTGTAAAACCTGCATTAGCAAAAGCAGAAGTTGCTGGATTAAATGAAGTTGTTGTAGTTGGTTATGGCACAAAGAAAAAAGACACATTGTCAGCCGTAAGTGCAGTTAGAATTAGAGGTAACACCTCTGTAAATGGAGCAGTACCTTTGTATATTATTGATGGAGAAATTGCTTCAGAAGAGGTATTTAAAAATCTGAAACCATCGGATATTCTTTCTATAGATGTTTTAAAAGACGCCAAAGCCACAGCATTATACGGAAGCAAAGCTGCGAATGGCGTAATCATCATCACTACCAAAAAAGCACTGGAAGCTCTAACTCAAGTAAAAGCAAGGAAAAACTTATCTGAAACCGCTTTCTTTTTCCCTAATCTAAAAACGGATGCAAAAGGAAAAGTGAGTTTTAATTTTACTTCACCAGAAGCATTAACAGCCTGGAAACTTCGATTAATGGCGCATAACAAAGAAGCTGTCGCTGGCTATTTAGAGAAAACGGTAATCACCCAAAAAGATTTAATGGTGACACCAAACTTCCCAAGGTTCTTTAGAGAAAAAGACAGTATTGTAATCACCGCAAAAGTCGCAAACGTTACTAATGAAGCCAAAACTGGAATTGCTGTCCTGCAGCTTTTTGACGCCACAACAATGCAGACTGTCGATGCTAAAATGAACAACACAAATACCGTAAAAAACTTCACGATTCCTGCATTCGGTAATACGAGAGTTAGCTGGAAAATATATATTCCCGAAGGCCTTCAGGGTGTTCAATATAAAGTTCTAGCAAAAGCCGGCAATTTCTCGGACGGGGAAGAAAATATTTTACCTGTTCTAACTAATAATATGCTGGTTACCGAAAGTATTCCGATTTGGGTTCGCGAAAATTCCAAGAAAGAATACACTTTTGAGAATCTCAAAAACAACAATTCGACCACTTTACGGAACCATCAATTTACACTGGAATACACTTCTAATCCAACTTGGCTTGCGATTCAGTCACTGCCTTATCTGATGGAATACGAACACGAATGCGCCGAACAGACTTTTGCCCGCTTTTATGCTAATGCCTTGGCTTCGGAGATTATTTCCAGCAATCCAAAAATCTCCAGCCTTTTTGAAATCTGGAGAAAAAACGGAAAACTAAATTCCAAGCTGGAAGAAAACGAAGAATTAAAATCGTTGATGCTTGCCGAAACCCCTTGGCTGAACGATGCCCAAAATGAAGATGAGAAAAAGAAAAATCTGGCTCTGCTTTTTGATTTAGAAAAAATGAAAACTTCACAGCAGGCCGCTTTTGACAAATTAAAACAAAAGCAAAAACCGTCAGGAGGTTTTGCGTGGTTTGACGGAAATGACGAAAGCGAATACATCACCCGACATATTTTGGCTGGGTTAGGTCATCTTTCAAAATTAAATTCGAATGATGAAACCATTGAAAAAATAGATGAAATTTCAGAAAAAGGAATTCCGTTTATTGACAGCAAATTTTTGGAGTATCATAAAACTAGAACCAAAAATCTAAAGAAAACAGACAAATTAATTTGGCTAAATCCATACTCTGACTTACATTATTTATACACCCGCAGTTTTTATTTAAAGGATTATCCATTAAACGATACTTTGAAAAAAGCAACAAAACTATATTTAGAAACTGCCAAAAAAGATTGGCTAAATTATTCTTTGTATGAAAAAGGGATGACTGCTTTGGTATTAAATCGTTTTGAAGAAAAAGAAACTGCCAAGAAAATCATCGAAAGCCTTAAAGAAACCGCTTCCAACAACGAAGATTGGGGAATGTATTGGATTGCCAACAAGTCAGGCTGGTATTGGTATCAGGCGCCAATTGAAACGCAGGCTTTGCTGATTGAGGCTTTCGCCGAAGTGGATAACGACACCAAATCAGTTGATGCGATGAAAGTATGGTTGTTAAAAAACAAACAAACCAAAAACTGGCCTACTACAAAATCTACCACCGAAGCCGTTTACGCCTTACTAATGCAGGGAACCGATTGGCTGAGTGTAAAAGACAATGCCGTTATCAAAATTGGAGATGAAAAAATCATAACCAAAAAACTGTCTGAAAACGAAAAAGAAGCCGAAACGGGTTACATCAAACTCAACTGGAAAGCGGATGAAGTCAAAAAAGAAATGGCTTCAGTTTCTATCCAAAACAAATCCAAAGTTCCGGGTTTTGGAGGTGTGTACTGGCAGTATTTTGAAGATTTGGATAAAATAAAAAACAACTCAGGAACGAATTTGTCTGTTGCCAAAGAATTGTACATCAAGAAAAACACAGACAAAGGCCCCGAATTACAAAAAATCACATCCAAGAACAAACTGAAAATCGGTGATTTGGTTACTGTTCGATTAGTTATTTCGGCCAAAGAAGATATGGAATTCGTTCACCTGAAAGATATGCGTGCTTCCTGTTTTGAACCTACGGATGTACTTTCGGGCTATGAATACAAAGGCGGTTTAGGCTTTTACAGAAGCACAAAAGACGTTGCAACACATTTCTTTTTTGACCAGATAAACAAAGGAACTTATGTTTTGGAATACGACATACGCGTGAATAACGTGGGGGATTTCTCCAATGGAATTACAACTATCGAAAGTATGTATGCACCAGAATATACTAGTCATACAAAAGGAATCAGAGTGAATGTAAAAAACTAGAAGATTCTTCATTCAATTACAAATCCGTCTCGTTAAATTAACGAGATGGATTTTTTATATACAAATAACACTTCGAATACATTGGGATAACATAGCGGTTTTACTTTCGTAAAAACTAAAAATGAAAAGACGAAGAAAAATTCCACTGGTAGTTATAAGTGATGTTCACTTAGGAACTTACGGATGCCAAGCCAAAGAATTATTACAATATTTAAAATCAATAAATCCTCAAACATTGGTTTTAAATGGAGACATTATCGATATGTGGAGTTTTACCAAAAGCTATTTTCCAGCATCCCATATGAATGTTTTGAGACAGATTATAAAGATGTCAAATATGGGAACCCGTGTCATCTACATTACCGGAAATCACGATGAAGCACTGCGAAAATACTCCGATTTTATTCTAGGAAACTTTGAACTGCTAGACAAACTCATTCTGGATTTAGATGGCAAAAAAACCTGGATTTTCCATGGCGATGTATTCGATTCCTCTACTCAGGGTTATGCAAAAATACTAGCCAAACTTGGTGGAAAAGGCTATGATCTGCTGATTTTAATCAACAGCCTGATCAATTGGTTTTTAGGACTCCTAGGAAAAGAAAAGCGAAGTTATTCGAAGATGATTAAAGACAGTGTCAAGAAAGCTGTTTCTTTTGTATCCAATTTTGAAACCACAGCCGCTGAAATCGCAATCCAAAAAAATTACAGCTACGTAATTTGCGGGCATATTCATAAACCACAGATGAAGGAGATAAAAAATGAACAAGGAAGCGTAATATATCTAAATAGTGGAGACTGGATAGAAAACCTGACGGCATTAGAATATAAAAAACAAAAATGGAGTCTTTATCACTATAAAAGGGAACATTACGCTGGCTCCGAAACCCAAGAGGACAAAGCAGTAAACGATATTGTAAACAAAATACTGTCCTAAAATTCCAAATCTTCGTTCACAAGTACTTTAAAAACAAAATATACAGCAATGAAAATATTTTACGCAATTCAGGCAACGGGTAACGGACACATCAGCAGAGCCCAGCAGCTATATCCTTATCTAAAAAAGTTTGGCGAAGTCGATTTTTTTCTTAGCGGTAATAATGCCAGCCTCGATATTAATCTGCCTATAAAATTTAAAAGTGAGGGCTGCAGTCTGCATTACAGCAAATGTGGCGGTTTGAATTACTGGGATATTGTCAAGAATGTAAAGCCAAAACAAATTTACAAAGACGCCGAGATATTACCCCTAAAAAACTATGATGTCGTCATCAATGACTTTGATTCCATCACGTCACTTGCATGCAAAATGCAAAAAGTACATTCCGTACAATTTGGGCATCAAGCCAGTTTCCAATCACCTTTAACTCCAAGACCAAACAAAAAGAACCTTATGGGCGAAATGATTCTAAAACATTATGCTCCATCGCCAAAAAACATTGGCTTGCATTTTGATAAATATGATGATTTTATTTTTCCTCCTGTTATCAAAGACGAAATTGTAAATGCTAATCCAAAAAACAAGGAACATATCACTGTCTATTTACCTTCCTTTCAGCAGGATTGTTTAGAGAAGGCCTTCAACAGGCTTCCAAATTTATCCTTCCATTGGTTTTTAAACGGCATACAAACTAAATACACAGATAAAAATATAACTTATTATCCCGTTAATCAAGCATACTTCAATAAAAGCCTTATTAACTGTGAGGGAATCATTACTGGAGGCGGATTTGAAACACCGTCCGAAGCGTTATTTCTTGGTAAAAAAATACTTTCTATTCCCATCCGTAAACATTATGAACAGGAATGCAATGCGGCAGCACTAAAAAAATTGGGAGTTCCCGTATTGTATGATGTGGGTAATGATTTTGATCTGATTATCGAAAACTGGCTGGATTCACCAATAAAATACCCAGTCATGAAAGCCAACAACATCCCCGAAACTTTGCAGTTCTTATTTGACACTTACAATGACAAATAAAATAGCTGCAAATTGAGGTATACATCTTTTCAGAACACTGTTTCTGATGAAATCCAAATTTCAATAAAAAGTAACCCGCTTCATTAATAACGAAGCGGGCTATTATTTTAAGAAAACTATTTACTCATTCAGCAAATCTTATCTCTTTAAAGAAAAGTGTCCTTTTAGTTTCTTTCCCTGTTCTGTAATTATTTCAAACCAATAATCTGACGATGGCATTGGATTATTATTATAATTTCCATCCCAGCCTATACTATCACCTTTTAGACTCTTAATAAGCTTACCATATCTGTCATATATCATGATCTTTACATCGGTACCACCTGAAGTAGGTATTACATTCCAATAATCATTTATACCATCACCATTGGGTGTAAAAAAATTTCGATACATCATTAAAAAAACCTTTTCACCGCTTAAAGAGCAATTATCTTTATTTCTGATAAAAATTTGATATTCTCCGGGTAATAAATCTTTAAAAACAGGAACATCCTGATATGTTGTGCCATTCATAGAATATTCATAATTCCCAGCTGCCAAAATCTCTATTTCATTTTTTTCACTTTTCCAATGATTAGTTTTTACTGAAAAAGAAATATTAGCGTTTTGATTTTCTGCTCTTAAATAAATAAAAAAAGAACCTACCTCAAAACAGCCATTTATCAATGAATTTTCAATTCTAAAAAAAACCTCATTATCATTTTCCTCAATATGATATGGAAAAATTATTTCATTGGTTTTATTAACAGCATCATTATAAGAATTGTAAAAACCAGTAATAGTATTATTTTGTCCACTTAGAATCTCTTGAATTTTAGCATCTAAATCGTTCAATTTATAATTTGAACTTGACGGCTGACAAATAACAATATTTTTAGGAACAGAAAAATCAGTCCTTAAATTTGTATTAACTCCAAATTTAGATATCTTAAAACATCCTGTCAATAAATTGGTTACTTTAAAATAAATATGATTAGGATTACTATTAAAAACATATATATCTGGCAGCAAGTTAGTGTTATTTATAGCATCTGATTCAGATTCATGAAAAGTCAATCTTAAATTAGATTGGTTTCCTATAATCTCAGATTCTAAGGCTTTCAAATTAAAATTTAAAGGAAATATATCGCAGATTGAAATATCTTTTGGTGTTTTATAATATGGCGATGGGTTTATGATTAAATCAAAACTGGAAATAGAAAAACAGACTATCAACGGATTTGTTACTCTAAAATATACTTTTTCGTATTTCCCGTTTATATTATAGACTCCTGGCAATGGATTACTGTTATTCACTGCATCTATTTCTGATTTATGAAAACTGACTATCACATTGGTTTGTGAGCCAATAATCTCAGATACAGTCTGATTAATATCAAAAAGCGATGCATTTGTATCTAATTCGCAATGTTCAATATTTTTAGGATTTGTATATGATGGAGCAATTTCTATTTTTATATCAACTGGCACAGTTTTAGACTGTTTATTGACTGTATTTTTTATTACAACATACACAGTTTGTCCTCCGGGGATTGTATTTTTCCAGTAGGACGGCAATGCTTTCACTTGATTTTGAGCATCAGCAGCTGTTTCATAAACTTTTACATCAAAAGCTGCAGCTTCATTTTTTCCTGCTGCACCAAACCACCATTCCTCGGATAAACTATTATTTAAAATAACTTCATTCTTTATAGAATTTGGATCGATTTTTATCCTAAACAATTCATTTGCTGTAACACCATATAAACTTCCAAGTTCACTTGCTAAACCCCAAGTTCCATATGGCAGTTTTCCTAGAAGTCTATGCGAAACATAATTCGTATCATCATCAACAGTCACTTCATAAAGCACATATATATCATTTTTAATCCAAGCGATATACATTTTATTACCAAACATTACAAAATCACCAGCAGCATAACCATCTGCAAAATCATGCCATAACTTTAGTTGATTATAATTTCCCTTATCGAGACGATATACTTGTGGACTGGCGCCTCCAAAATACATATTTGACTGCCTATCAAATGACAGAGAATTAATAACACCCATTTCACTAAATGTATGTACATTATCAATACTACAATCTGTTGTATTAATTTTATATATGCTGGATAGATTAGAAACATACATATCGCCTTTCTGATTATAAGCAATATCCAATAGTGGCATACCCAAATTATTGCATATCGTTTTGACCGCAGGATTTGCTGTTAAATTATTGACTAACAATATATCACCTGAACTTGTACCTATATAAATACCAGTTTCTTCAGTTATTTGTGATGGATTAGCGTCCAACACATAGTTTTTTAATTCTGCTAGATCTATTGAAATAATTCCATCACTATCCGTATCACAAAAATTGAAAGGTGAAGCTGTTGTTTTTTTAGCAGTATTAGCTGTTTTTCCAAAGAATTTTGGATATACACTATAATCTGTTGAAAGACCTTGGCTAAAAACAAACAATGGAAATAAAATATAAAATAACAGGTAAATCTGTTTCATAATTCCTTTAAAACGAGTTGGGTAAATATAACAAAAAGAAATAATGTTAATTTATTTTTATTTTATTTATTAAAAGAAACCTCCTGTTAAGTCCAAAAAAAAACACTAACAAATTAAATTCATTAGTGTTTTTTATATGTTTCAAAAATATTATTTACTCATTCAGCATTTTCCAAAGCTTGTCTTTCAGTTCAGTCAAACCTTGTTGTGCAACCGATGAAATAAACAAATAAGGAATACCTTTGAATTCTTCGTCTAATTGTATTTTCAATTCTGCTTTCAATTCATCGTCCAGCATGTCAATTTTAGAAATTACCAGCAGGCGTTCTTTATCCAGCATTTCGGGATTGTATTTGGTCAGCTCATTCACCAAAATATCGTATTCATCCTTGATATTTGGAGTATCCACAGGAACTAAAAATAACAAAGTCGAATTACGCTCGATGTGGCGCAGAAAATAGTGTCCCAATCCTTTTCCTTCGGCAGCACCTTCAATAATCCCAGGAATATCAGCTATTACAAACGATTGAAAATCTCTGTAAGCCACAATTCCAAGATTTGGTTTTAAAGTAGTAAATGGATAATCAGCAATCTTTGGTCTTGCAGAAGTCAATACAGATAAAAGCGTCGATTTTCCGGCATTTGGAAAACCTACTAAACCAACATCAGCCAAAACTTTTAATTCCAAAATCACATCCATTTCCAAACCTGGCAAACCTGGCTGTGAATAACGCGGCGTCTGATTGGTTGAGCTTCTAAAGTGCCAGTTTCCTAATCCTCCTTTTCCGCCACGACAAAGAATTTGTTTCTCACCGTCTTCGGTTATTTCAAAAAGGGTTTCACCCGTTTCTTTGTCCTTAACTACTGTCCCCAAAGGAACTTCAATATATTTATCATCACCATCAGCTCCTGTACTTCTGTCTCCTCCACCATCACCACCGTGACCTGCTTTAATATGACGGGCAAATTTTAAGTGAAACAAAGTCCAAAGACCTTTATTACCAACTAAATAAACATGTCCGCCACGACCTCCATCTCCTCCATCCGGACCTCCATATTGAATAAACTTTTCTCTATGCAAATGCGTAGACCCCTTTCCTCCTTTTCCGGAAGAAACATAAATTTTTACGTAATCTACAAAATTTCCCTCTGTCATTTTCTTTTGTTTAAGGCTTAAAGTGTCTTAAAAAGTTTAAAATTGTTTAAAGTTTAAAATTGTTTAAAGTTAGTTGGAAGCCAGCTAAACCCTTAAACTTTTAAACTCTTAAACCTTTAAACCTTTAAAATATTAAACCATTTTTTTAATCTTTTAAGGCTCTCACCATTACTTTATCAATCTTTACACCATCCATATCGATAACCTCAAGCACAAATCGCTGCCAAATCAGTTTTTCGCCTTCTTTTGGAATATGTGACAATTCGGTCATTATTAATCCACTTACGGTAGTCACTTCATAATCATTTGTCAAATCATCCAATTCAAAATACGTAAGGAAATCATGCAGTGAATAATGCCCGTCTACCATCCAGGTTCCATCTTCTCTTTCGATCAATTTAAAATCGTCTTTATAAAAATCAGAGGCATTCCCTACTAAGGCTTCCAGAATATCATTTAACGTAATTATACCCTGAAAAACGCCATATTCATCGGAAACCAATGCATAATGAATTCCAGTTTTTTTGAATTGCTCCAATGCCTTATATGCCGTGGTCTGTTCCATCATAAACGGAGCTTCGGTCATAATTTCGGCTAGATTAAAATTGTCATTATCAACATTAGAAAAAATATTTTTCAAATTGACAATCCCTACAATATCATCGTGATTTTCATTATAAACCGGATAAACTGAATGCAGTTCTTTAATCATAAATCCTCTCACCTGACTCTTATCGGCACGCAAAGGAAGCATCATCACTGATTTTCTGTGAGTCATTAACGAGTTGATTTTCCTGTCACCAATATGAAAAACACGTTCTACGATATCCTGTTCAATTTCCTGAACTTCTCCGCCTTCAGTACCTTCTTTGATGATGGCTTTAATCTCCTCCTCTGTTACTTTTCCGTCAGCGGTAGGTTTTATGCGTAAAATATCCAGTAAAAAATCGGTAGATGTAGTTAATAGCCATATAAATGGAGCGGTAACTATCGAAATTATTTTCATAGGCATAGCAACAGCTTTCGCAATACCTTCTGGATAATTTAATCCTATCCTTTTTGGAAATAACTCTCCTAATACCAAAGAAAAAAAAGTCAATGTTACTACAACGATTCCTACAGCTATTGAGTGTGCATAAGGAACCAGTATTTGAAATCCCTTAATAAATGTTTCTACATCAGAAGTAATTTTGTCACCACTGAAAATACCTGTAAGAATTCCAATAAGAGTGATTCCTATTTGTACAGTCGACAGGAATTTATTAGGTGAATTGGCCAGATCTAATGCAATCTGGGCATTTTTATTTCCTTTTTTTGCGGATGTTTCCAATCTGTTTTTTCTGGCCGAAATCAATGCAATTTCCGACATAGAGAAAACCCCGTTTAAGAGTATCAGAAAAAATATTATAACTATTTCCAATGTTTAGATAATTCGTTTATATATTGGATTTCATAGAATCCCGTTATTGTGCAGTCTTATTTTAATAGCCCAGATGGAAGTGGAAAGCTTACAGCTATAAAAAACTAATTTTTCCTGTTATAAAAGAGCGACCAGCGGAAGCTCCTTTTATGACATAGAAAAATAGTTTTTTATGGCTGTGACTTGTAACGCACAGCTGGAGACTGCTCCTATAAATTATCGATAACCGCAGTTAGTCTTTCCGTAATTTCCTCGATAGTTCCTATTCCATTTACTGCATGAAACTTATTTTGATCTTTGTAATATCCTATCAGCGGAGCGGTTTTTTCATTGTATTCCTGGTAACGGTTTCTGATCTTTTCTTCGTCCTGATCATCTATTCTTCCGCTGGTTTTTCCTCTTTCCAATAATCTGGCTACTAAAATGTTGTCATCAGCTTCTAGCGCCACAGTTGCGTTTACTTTGGAACCGATTGTTGGCAAGAACGCATCCAAAGCCTCGGCCTGACCAATAGTTCTTGGGTAACCATCAAATAAAATTCCGTTTGAATCCAAGTGTTTATTTACCTCATCGATAAGCATTTTGGTTGTTAATTCGTCTGGAACTAAATCTCCAGCATCCATAAATACTCTTGCTTCTTTACCAAGCGGTGTATCATTTTTCAGATTGTAACGAAAAACATCCCCCGTTGAAATGTGCTGTAAATTGTATTTTTCTTTTAAAAATTCTGCCTGAGTTCCTTTTCCTGCTCCTGGTTTTCCAAATAAAACAATATTGATCATTCCTTTTTTATATATGGTTTTTACTATTTTAGTTATTCTTCTTTTAATTGATACACTTCTGGTAAATTACGGCCTAAACCATCGTAATCCAATCCAAAACCAACGATGAATTTATTTGGAATCCGTATTCCCACATAGTCGATTTTCAGGTCTTTTTTAAAAGCATCTGGTTTAAAGAAAAGTGTTGCAATTTTAAAATGTTTTACATTCTGGCTTTTGAACAGTTTTTTCAATTCTTCTAATGTGTTTCCTGTATCAATGATATCCTCAAGAACAATTACGGTGCGCCCAGTTAAATCTTGGTTAAGACCAATTAACTGCTTAACGGATTCGGTAGATTCTGTTCCTTCGTAGGATGCCAATTTGATAAATGAAACTTCGCAGGGTTTTTTATACAGTTTTAAAAAATCCGAAACCACCATAAAAGAACCGTTTAAGACTCCAATAAATATTGGCGTTTCGTCAAAAAAATCGTCTTCAATTTGTGAAACCATTTTCTCAATAGCGAAATTTATCTCTTTGGCAGAAATAAATGGAACAAATTGTTTGTCGTGAAGTTGTATCATTATTTTTGCGTTTAAAACAATGCGCAAAGATACAGAATTACAAACAAATGCGAACATCAAAATATACCTAGACAATATTTTTTTCAAATTGTTTAAATATCACATACTATTTACAAATCAATTCTTTTAAATATTTTTTAATTATTAAATTGTCAGACTTTAAAACCCCTTAATCTTTATTACCGCCACATAGAGCAGAGTAAAAATAGATGTCGCGTAATTAAATAACCAAAATTATGATCCTAAAAAATTATTACTCTCTCTATTTTCTATTGCTTTGTTTTTCAACCATTCAGGCTCAAAATAAAAAAGAAAAAACTATTGATTCTCTTGCTGCTGAAAATCTTGAAGAGGTTTTAATTAGCCCGCTCCATATTAACAACAACCGACAAAATACACCCGCCTCTATTGGTATTTTATCCAAAAAAGATTTACTTCAAAATAGCACAACCGATATTAGCACTGTCATCAATACGATTCCAGGTGTTTTTATGCAATCGTCAAACTTTACAACAACCCGAATTTCAATCCGTGGCATTGGCGCTAGAACGCCGTATGGAACTAATAAAATAAGAGCCTTTTATGGCAGTATACCGCTGACTTCGGGAAACAGTGAAACAGTTATTGACGATATAGATTTAGAAAACCTCAGCCAGATTGAAATTATAAAAGGACCGCTTTCCAGTATTTACGGCGCAGGATTGGGCGGAGCGATTTTGATTTCGCCACAGCTTTCGAAAAAAAATGGCCAAAACGCTGGATTTAGTACTGTCGCAGGTTCTTATGGATTATTTAAAAACAGCCTGAATTACAGCTTGGATACTAAACAAGCGAGTTTAAATCTGAGTTATCATAAACTCAAAACAGACGGATGGAGAGAAAACAGTGCTTATAATCGGGA
This sequence comes from Flavobacterium aquicola, assembly GCF_003385115.1. Classification (GTDB taxonomy): domain Bacteria; phylum Bacteroidota; class Bacteroidia; order Flavobacteriales; family Flavobacteriaceae; genus Flavobacterium; species Flavobacterium aquicola. The sequence continues at coordinate 105,357 of NZ_QUNI01000007.1, read as the reverse complement.
AGGAATTACCGTGGCAGGCGATTTATTTAGGAAGAAAAACAGTAAGCTCACTTATTTTTCAAATTATACTTATTTAAAAGCATACATACCCAGTTCGATCAATAAAACAATGTTTGATACAAATCCGCAGGCTGGCGCACCAACTTGGGTTGCTTCCAAAGGATTTAAAGAGTACAAATCAACTTTGGCAGGATTGGCTTATGATTTTAAGCTTAATGAAAATCTGAACAATTCGACTTCCATTTTCATTAATTACAAAGACAGTAATGAACCCAGACCTTTTGACATTTTACGCCAATATACTTTTGCAAGTGGTGCAAGAACTCAATTTTCCGGAAATTTTAAAATGGCGAAAATCGAAAACCAGTTTATTACCGGAATTGAATATTTCGCAGACAATTACAAAGGCAATACTTTCGAAAATTTATATAAAGAAAATAATGGTCAAGGAAGTTTGCAGGGAAATCAGCTTACAGAAACTGGACAGAAAAGACATTTTTATAATATTTTTTCGCAGATTAGAACACTTCTTTCTCAACAATTTGAAATTCAGGCTGGTATAAATTACAATAAAACGCAATTTGAGCTGGAGAATTATGATTTAGATTCAAATCAAAATTATAGTTATGAAGGCATTTTTTCGCCGCAATTGTCTTTTTTATTCAAACCAAATAAGCTGCATACTATTTATTTTTCGGCAAGCAGAGGATTCTCAATGCCCGCGACCGAAGAAACATTAACGAGTTCAGGCACAATAAATCCAGATATAAAACCGGAGAATGGTTATAATTTTGAAGTTGGAAGTAAATTCTACTTTTTCAACAAAAAGCTTTATACCGAAGTGAGTATTTATCGCATGGAAATAAAAGATTTACTGGTAGCCAAACGAGTGGGAGACGATCAATATGTTGGTGCAAATGCAGGCAAAACACTTCATCAGGGAATCGAAATCAATGTAAACCATAACTGGTCAATAAATTACATTTTTAATATACATTCTTATATTTCTGGTTCTTTCGGAAATTATGAATTTAAAGAATTCGTTGACAGCGGAAATGATTTTTCAGGAAATAAACTAACTGGAGTTCCTGCAAACAAAGTCAATGCCGGAATGACTTTAAATACAAGTTTAGGATTTTATCTAAACGGCGACTTTCAGTTTGTTGACAAAATTCCTTTAAATGATTCTAACTCCGTCCATACAGATTCTTACAATATTATTAATCTAAAAGCTGGATACCATTTCCAGATACTGCCTCAATTAAACGCTCATTTGGCCAGCGGAATTAATAATGTAACTGACGAAAAATATGCTTCATTAATTCTGCCAAATGCTGTCGCTGCTGGAAATGCTTTACCAAGATATTATTACCCAGGTCTTCCTGTAAATTTTTATGGAATGGTTTCCCTAAATTACTTATTTTAGAAGTACTATTAAATTTAATAAAGATGTCTTCCGAACTACAATCAAAACTCGACTATGTAAATGCTTACCGAGAAAACCGCCTCAAGGCAGCTCGTGAAATTATTGAAAACAAAGATTACTTTGATGAATTAGTCAGTATTAGCTTTTCACCTTCTGATAAAAATAATCATAAAGCCTGCTGGATTTTAGAATTTGTGTCGTACGAAAAACTCATTTGGTTGCAGCCGCATCTTGATTTTTTATTCGAAAACCTTAAACATTTAAAAGAAGAAAGTTCACTCAGACCAATTGCAAAAGTAATTCAGCTGTTAGTAAAATCACATTATACAAAAGATGAAAACGATATATTCCTTTCTGAAGAAAATCTCCAAAACTGCATAGAAGCCTCTTTTGACTGGCTTATTAATGATACAAAAGTCGCGACCAAAGCTTATTCGATAAGAACATTATATCTTTTAGGAAATCATTACGACTGGATTCATCCGGAACTGCAAATTATTTTGAACAAAGATTATGCAGATCATTCAGCAGCTTATAAGGCTGTTGCCAAAGAAGTGCTGAAGAAAATAAAATAGCATTTTCTTAATCAATTAGGAAAAAGTATCTTTGCAAATGCTAAGCAATGTGCTGAGCAGACAAAGTAAATACCATCACAATGAATTATTTTTCTTCTGATTTTAAATTAGGAATTTTAGGTGGAGGACAATTAGGCAAAATGCTATTGTTTGACACCCGAAAATTCGACATACAAACCTACGTTTTAGATCCAAGCGATGAAGCTCCCAGCAGAATGGCCTGTAATAAATTCTTCAAAGGTGATTTGATGGATTTTGAAACTGTTTATAACTTTGGGAAACAAGTAGACGTTTTGACTTTTGAAATAGAATTAGTCAATCTTGATGCATTAGAAAAATTGGAAAACGAAGGAAAAAAAGTATATCCTTCGCCAAAAACTTTGAAACTGATTCAAAACAAAGGGATTCAGAAAGATTTTTATATCAAAAATAATATTCCAACAGCTCCTTTTAAGCGTTATGCGACTTTAAAAGAATTAGTGGTTGATTTAGTAGAAGCAAATATTCAGCTTCCTTTTGTATGGAAATGCACCGAATTCGGGTACGATGGAAACGGCGTAAAAATCATCAGGCAAACATCAGATTTAGAAAATTTACCAAACGTAGAATGCATTGCAGAAACGATGGTGCCTTTCAAAAATGAATTAGCAGTAATTGTGTGCCGCAATCCACAGGGAGAAATAAGAACATATCCAGTGGTTGAGATGGAATTTCATCCAGAAGCCAATCAGGTTGAATATGTAATCTGTCCAGCGCGAATAGATAAAAAAGTAGCTGACGAAGCTAGATTGATTGCCTTGAACGTTTCACAGCAATTTAATCACGTAGGTCTTTTGGCTGTTGAAATGTTCCAAACCCAAAACGACGAAATTCTAGTAAACGAGGTTGCTCCTCGCCCGCACAACTCTGGTCATTACAGCATAGAAGCCAGTTATACTTCCCAGTTTGAAAATCATTTGCGGGCAATTATGGATTTACCTTTGGGAAATACTGAAAGTAAGGTAGCTGGTATAATGGTGAACTTGGTTGGAGCCGAAGGATTTTCGGGAGATGTAACTTACAAGAACATCGAAACTATTTTAGGATGGAATGGTGTTACCCCACACATTTATGGTAAAAAACAAACCCGTCCTTTCAGAAAAATGGGACACGTTACTATAGTAAATGAAGATATGGCCGAAGCAAGAAGAATTGCAGAGGATGTAAAGAATACGATTAAGGTGATTAGTTAAAAAAATAATTATAAATGTTGAATTATAAATTTTTAAATGAAGCCCTAAATTGTTTTTAATTTAAAAATTATAATTCAAAATTCAACATAAAAACAATGAGCAAAGTAGCCATCATAATGGGAAGTATCTCTGACATGCCAGTCATGCAGGACGCCATAGACATATTAAAAGAATTTGGAATCGAAACCGAAGTAGATATTGTTTCGGCACACAGAACACCAGAAAAATTATTTGATTTTAGCAAAAATGCACATATTCGCGGTATTTCAGTAATCGTTGCCGGAGCTGGCGGAGCTGCACATTTACCGGGAATGGTTGCGTCGATGTCTCCGCTTCCAGTAATTGGGGTTCCGGTAAAATCAAGCAATTCTATCGATGGCTGGGATTCTGTATTATCAATTCTTCAAATGCCAGGCGGTGTTCCTGTAGCAACTGTAGCCTTAAACGGAGCTAAAAATGCTGGAATTCTTGCTGCTCAAATTATTGGAAGCAGTGATAACAACATATTAGATAAAATTATAAGCTATAAAGAAGGACTTAAAGAAGCTGTGTATAAATCTTCGAAAAACTTAGATAAATAAAAAAAAGCTCCATAAAAAGGAGCTTTTTTGATACTTTAAATTCTAAATTCGGGGAGATTTAGAAGTTTTTAAATATAAAGTTCTATTTGATTTGGGGACAAAAAGAGCTTATAATTTTCGACTGAATTAATCCTTTAAAGAATTAATTACTCGACAAAAGTACACATAAAACCGACTAAACGCATACTTACTGTAAATTTTAACATTTTTTTCCTTGTTTTTATTTTCAGAATAAATAAAGATAAAGCAATAAATACCAATTATTTGGAACAAAAACGACCTTGAATTATGAATATATTACTCCAGAAATTCGATACAAAGCTAGATACTGCGCCATTTTCTAAGATAAAAAACGAAAATTACCTTCCTGCGTTTCAAGAAGGAATTAAATTAGCTAAAGCCGAAATTGACGCTATAGTCAACAATACGGAAAATCCTACTTTCGAAAACACAATTGAACTTTTAGCCTTTAGTGGAGATACTTTAGACCGAATTTCGAACATCTTTTTCAATTTAAATTCGGCTGAAACGAGCGAAGAAATGCAAAAAATTGCTCAAGAAGTTTCTCCTTTACTCTCTGAATTTGGAAATGATATTACACTAAACGCAGATTTATTTGCCAAAGTAAAAAGCGTTTATGATCAAAGAAACACTCTAAACTTAAATGTAGAACAAACGACGCTGCTCGACAAACAATACAAAAGCTTTTCTAGAAACGGAGCTAATTTACCCGAAGAAAAGAAAACCAAATTGAGGGAAATTGATAAAGAGTTATCAAAATTGAGTCTGCAGTTTGGCGAAAATGTACTAGCAGAAACCCATGCTTTCGAACTGCATTTAAAAGATGAAAAGGATTTAGCCGGTTTACCCGAAGGCACAATCGAAGCGGCTCGTTCATTGGCGAAAGCGCAGGAAAAAGAAGGCTGGATTTTCACTTTGGATCATCCCAGTTACATTCCGTTTGTAACTTATTCAGACAATCGTGAACTGCGCAAAAAAATGGCTGTTGCTTTTGGTGCAAGATGTTTTCAGAATAACGAATTCGACAATCAGGAAATCGTTCTGAAAATTGCAAATCTGCGTTTTGAAAGAGCCAATCTTTTAGGATACAAAACTCACGCTCATTTTGTTCTTGAAGAACGTATGGCCGAAAGTCCAGAGAAAGTTTTATCCTTTTCAAATGATTTATTAGACAAAGCAAAACCTGCAGCTCAAAAAGAATTCGAACAATTATCAGCTTTTGCCAAAGAAATAGACGGCATTGAACAGCTTGAAAAATGGGATGGCGCTTACTATTCAGAAAAATTGAAACAGCAATTATTCAATTTGGACGATGAGAAATTAAAACCATATTTTCAACTGGAAAAAGTACTCAACGGCGCTTTCACCATAGCAGGAAAACTATTCGGATTGACTTTTACAGAGGTTTTCGATATCGACAAATACCACGAAGAAGTTATCACTTATGAAGTAAAAGACAAAAACAATGAATTAGTTGCAGTTTTCTACGCCGATTTCTTTCCCAGAAAAGGAAAACGAAACGGTGCCTGGATGACTTCTTTTAAATCACAATATGTAAAAAACGGCATAAACGAAAGACCTCATATTTCGAATGTCTGCAACTTCACAAAACCGACTGAAACCAAACCGTCATTATTAACTTTCAATGAAGTGACAACCTTATTTCACGAATTTGGTCACGGATTACACGGAATGTTAGCAAATACAACTTACCCAAATCTTTCGGGAACTTCAGTATATTGGGATTTTGTGGAATTGCCAAGCCAGATTATGGAAAACTGGTGTTACGAACCGGAAGCTTTGGCTTTGTTTGCTCACCATTACGAAACCGGAGAAGTTATTCCTCAGGAATATGTTGAGAAAATCAAAGAAAGTGCAAGTTTCCAAGAAGGAATGGCAACAATGCGCCAATTGAGTTTTGGATTATTGGATATGGGCTGGCACGGACAAGATCCTACAAACATTACCAATGTCAAAACTTTTGAAACCGAACAATTTGCTTCCACTCAATTGTATCCTGATGTAAAGGAAAACGCAATGAGTACTGCTTTTTCACATATTTTTCAAGGTGGTTATTCTTCGGGTTACTACAGTTACAAATGGGCGGAAGTTCTCGATGCCGATGCATTCGAATATTTTCAAGAAAATGGTATTTTCAACAAAGAAGTGGCCGAAAAATTTAAAGAGAATGTACTTTCAAAAGGAGGAACTGAACATCCAATGATTTTATACAAACGCTTCAGAGGACAGGAACCAAAACCGGATGCTTTATTGAAGAGAGCTGGTCTATTATAGATTGTTGATTAACGATTTTTGATTTCAGATTTAAACCGAGGTAGAAATACTTCGGTTTTTTTATTCAAAACAAACTTTCAATTATTTTTGAAAGTTTAAAAACTTTTACTTACATTTGTCTCAACACAAGGAAATAAATCCAAAAATGGAATTCAAAGAAGCAAAAAATAAATTCGTACAAACATGGGGAGCACTAGGATCTCAGTGGGGAATTAATAAAACCATGGCACAGATTCATGCTTTATTGATGGTCTCAAACGAAGCTGTTTCTATGGAAGACATTATGGAAGAATTGCAAATTTCCCGTGGAAACGCAAGCATGAACCTACGAGCTTTAATGGATTGGGGAATTGTTTACAAAGAATATAAAGCTGGCGAAAGAAAAGAATTCTTTACAGCAGAAAAGGATTTAGATGAACTGGCTTCCAAAATTTCGAGAGAAAGAAGCAAAAGAGAAATCAAGCCTGCTCTTAAAATCCTAAAAGAAGTTTCGACTATTGAAGCCAAAGATTCCGCTGAAGAAAAACACTTTGTCGACCAGACTTCTAAATTGTATGATTTCGTCTTAAAAGCAGATAATGTTCTAGACAAAATGACCGAATTCAATGAAAACTGGTTAGGGAAATTGATTTTAAAAATTATGAAATAGCTAAAAAAAATTTAATTTAAACTTTCATTTTTTTCTGAAAGTTTAAAAATTTAAAAATAAAAATTATGAATTTCAACATCATCGGGTATTTAATTTACCTCAGCACCACGATTTTCATCATCTTAAAAGTTGGAAAAATCTGCTACAAAAACGGTAATATTTATGTGGCAGAATTGATTCCAAATCACGCAGACATCTGTCAGAAAATCAATCAGGTATTGCTTTTGGGATATTATCTTTTAAATATTGGTTATTGCGCCATGACTTTAATTTCGTGGCAAAAAATAACCTCATCGACGCAACTCATTGAAACTATTGGCACAAAAACCGCAATCATCGTTTTCATTATTTCGGTATTGCATTACACAAACATCTTAATATTAACCAAATACATTCATAAAATAATTAAATAACTTTTAAAATTAAACATCATGGAAACTACAAAAATCTTAATCGGTTACGCTGTCTATTTACCAATCGCTCTATTCCTTACTTTCTATGTTTCAAAAACACTTTTCAAAAACGGAAAAATATTTATGCTCGACATTTTCAAAGGCCGTGAAGATATTGCACAAGCCACAAACAAACTTTTCGAAACTGGATTCTATCTTCTCAATCTGGGCTTTGCATTAATGATTCTGCAATTGAGCATTTATGACAACAGTTATCAGTCACTTATCGAAGCCCTGAGCTATAAAATTGGTGGATTTTCTATCTATCTTGGATTGATGTTATTCCTAAATTTATATTTCTTCTTCAGAGGAAAGAGAAAAGCAAAAGAAGCTCAGCAAGAAGAAAGATTGGTTTTTAAAGCTTAATTTACCGACAAACCTAACAGGTTTTTGAAACCTGTTAGGTTTACTATTATGAAATTAAAAATGACAACCATTCACCTCACAACCAAAATAAAAGCACCAAAAAACATCGTCTTTGATGCTTCCCGAAATATTGATACTCACCAGCTGTCGGCAAGTTCTTCCAAAGAAAAAGCGATTGCCGGCGTTACATCGGGTTTGATTAATCTGAACGAAACGGTGACTTGGAGAGGAAAACATTTTGGATTTTACCTAACCCATAAAAGCCGAATTCCCGTAATGAATCTTTACGATTATTTTGTCGATGAAATGGAAGAAGGCAATTTCAAATCATTCAAACATCGGCATTATTTTGAAGAAATAAACGGAGTTACCATTATGACAGATAAACTGCAATATGAAACTCCGTTTGGTATTTTTGGCAAACCATTTGATTTTTTATTTTTGAAAAAACATTTAACCAATTTCATTTTGGAAAGAAATAAGGTTTTAAAAAAAGTTTCAGAAACTAAATCTTCAAAAACTCCCTGAAATTTTCCTTAGTCACTACCAAAAACTTTGGATGATACGCTTCTTCAAATGGTTTTGGCAATTTGCTTTTCTTTAATGAAGCCCATTTAAATTCAAAAGCGCTCACTTCGTCGGCAACCGTTTCGATATAATCAATTTCCTGTTGCTGAGTGGTGCGCCAAAAATATGGTTTCGCCAAACTATCGGTATAGGAAAGCATTTTCATTCGCTCGGAAACCAAAAAATTCTCCCACAGCGCGCCTTTGTCCTGACGAAATTCCAAATTATTGAAATTCCCAATCAGCATGTTACGAACGCCGTTATCATAAAAATAAATTTTCCGATTGGCTTTGATTTCATTTCGAACATTTCTGCTAAAGCTGTTCAGCCTAAACACCACAAATGCTTTTTCGAGTAAATCAATATAATTGCTAACCGTATTTTTATCTACGCCAACCAATTGTGCAACTTCGTTATAACTAACCTCACTCCCAACCTGCAAAGCCAAAGCCTGCAAAATTTTCTCCAAAACTTCCGATTTTCGAATGCCCGCCAAACTCAAAATATCTTTGTACAAATAACTCGAAACCAAGTTCTTTAAGATTTCATACTCATCCCCAAAATTATTGATAACATCAGGATACATTCCGTACAACAAACGCAGTTCCAATTGTTGTTGCGCTTTAATATAACCTACATTTGCCTCAAACTCGTTCCAAGAAACAGGAAACAAATGATACTCAAATTTACGTCCCGTAAGTGATTCCTGCGTAGCCTGATTAATATCCAAAGCCGAAGAACCACTCACAATTACCTGCACATCCTTTATTTGATCCACAATGATTTTTAGCTTCAAGCCAATATTTGGAATCCGCTGTACTTCATCAATAAACACATATTTATAATTTCCTATAATACTCTTCAATGTTTCGGTATTGGCATTCGCCAAAGTATCGGCCACAACAGCATCATCACCATCCAAAAAAAGAAACGAAGTATCTTGTAACAAAGTATTTATCAATGTTGTTTTACCCACTTGTCGAGGACCGATAAGCAAAATTACTTTCCCCTTGTTGAGTCTTTCTTTTATCCTTGCCGTTAAATCTCTAGAAATCATAACTATAAATTTTAGACAAAAATAAAATTTAAATTTATATTCACCAAATTTACACTAATATTGGTGAATGTATTCACCAATATTAGTGTAAATTTGGTGAACGTATTCACCGAAATCATACTTTTTTCAAAGAAAAACTTAGAATCTTAGTCACTCAGAAACGCAGCAACTTTACAAAAAAACTACCATCAGCCACCAAAAAATCGGTACTGCTTCAACCCAAAAGGAAGTGTAATATTTAGATCGGTTTGGATTTGCAAATGCTATGAAAAGCATCAGCATGATTACCATAACAAGATTTATGACGGCATCATGATAATTGAATGTCGAAATAAAAACTTCCAAAAACCAGAATGGAACCAGTAGTAGAAAACCTAAAAGTTTAGTGTTTTTTACACCAATCATTTGCGGAACAGTTTTTAAATGCGGATCATCATTGGCCAAATCAAGAATCTCAAAAATAAGAATCAGCACAAAAACCAAAATAAATCGCTGAATACATTTTATGAAAAAATCGGAAGAAAAAGGAACTTCAGCATTTATCAAAGGTAAAACCAAGGTCGCCCCCACCCAACAAAGTGCAACTATGTAAATTTTTACGCCAGCCCAGTTTCGAGCATTTCTTCTATTTGGAAAAAAAGGAAGGGTATACAATGCCGTAATGGCTAGAATCCCAACTGAAACAAGCTGTGTTATCCGCTTTAGATGAAAAAAATAATAACCAACCAAAAGCACTGAAATAAAACTCAAAACGGCAATAATCTTCAGTTGGTTTCGTACTATGTTTTTCTTCACCCGAACCAAAGCATCATACTTAACAAAATTATAGCCTACAATTGTTCCGAAAAAAACAAACAGAGCCATCGGTTCATCGTACTGAATATGAAACACATGAAACGTTATCCTTACTAAGGCATAGCAGGACAAAGCCACATGGATACTGCTGTTTAAGTAAAACCGGAGAATATTTTTCAAAAGCGTCATTTAAAAAATTTAATCAATTGTTAATAAATCAGTTCGTTAGTTGAAAAATCCCTATAAAAACAAGTTAAAAAAGGGTAATATTATGAGATTAATATTTATTTTTGCACCACAAAAAAACACGACACTTTTATTTCTAGAATAAATTATCCTGATTCAAACGAAATTCAAATATATAATGAATATTTAACAATCAGGCTTTTCCTTTAGACTTAAAATAATAAACCGAAGCTACACACAAATATGAAAACAGATGCTTTTGCTTTAAGACACATTGGGCCAAGAGAAACTGACCTTGAACACATGTTCAAAACAATTGGCGTTAATGACATGACGCAATTACTATATGAAACATTTCCTGATGGAATTCGTTTAAAAGAAGATTTACAGTTAGACCCCGAAATGACTGAATATGAATACGCAAATCATATTCTTGAATTAGGCAAAAAGAATAAAGTTTTCAAATCATACATCGGTTTAGGATATCACCCAACGATTGTTCCTGCTCCAATTCAAAGAAACATTTTTGAAAACCCGGGATGGTATACTGCCTACACTCCTTACCAAGCAGAAATTGCTCAAGGACGTTTAGAGGCAATCCTTAATTTCCAAACTACTGTTATTGAACTTTCAGGTATGGAAATCGCCAATGCATCTCTTCTTGACGAAGGTACAGCTGCTGCAGAAGCTATGGCTTTGCTGTTTGACGTTCGTTCACGTGATCAAAAGAAAAACAACATAAACAAATTCTTCGTTTCCGAAGAAATTTTACCACAAACATTATCTGTACTGCAGACCCGTTCTACTCCGGTAGGAATTGAATTGGTAGTTGGAAACCACGAAACTTTTGATTTCTCTGCAGAATTCTTCGGAGCAATCCTTCAATATCCTGGTAAATACGGACAAGTTAATGATTACGCTGCATTTATCGCTAAAGCTAAGGAAAACGAAATTAAAGTTGCTGTTGCTGCTGATATCTTATCTTTGGCTACATTAACTTCTCCTGGAGAAATGGGAGCTGACGTAGTTGTAGGTACTACACAGCGTTTCGGTATTCCAATGGGTTACGGCGGCCCTCACGCTGCTTACTTCGCAACTAAAGAAGAATACAAACGTTCTATGCCGGGACGTATCATTGGTGTATCTATCGATGTTAACGGAAACCGCGCATTGCGTATGGCTTTAGGAACTCGTGAACAACACATCAAACGTGAAAAAGCGACTTCAAACATCTGTACTGCTCAGGTATTATTGGCAGTTATGGCCGGTATGTACGCTGTGTATCACGGACCAAAAGGTTTAAAATATATTGCAGGCAAAGTTCACGCATCGGCAGTAACTGCTGCAGAAGCTTTGAACAAATTGGGAGTTTACCAAACTAACACTGCTTATTTCGACACTATTTTAGTTAAAGCTGATGCTCAGAAAGTAAAAGCTATCGCTGAAAGAAACGAAGTAAACTTCTACTATGTTGACGCTGAAACGATCTCAATCTCTTTCAACGAGACTACTTCAATTTCTGACGTTAACCAAATCATCGCAATTTTCGCTGAAGCTACAGGAAAAGATGCTTTCACAGTTTCTGAATTATCGACTGCATCTCAATTGCCAGCTTCTTTAGAAAGAACTTCTTCTTTCTTGACTCATGGAGTTTTCAACAACCATCATTCTGAAAGCCAGCTGATGCGTTATATCAAAAAATTAGAACGTAAAGATTTATCATTGAACCACTCTATGATTTCTTTGGGGTCTTGTACAATGAAATTGAACGCTGCATCAGAAATGCTGCCTCTGTCAATGCCAAACTGGAACAGCATTCACCCGTTTGCTCCTGTTGAACAAGCAGAAGGTTACATCACTATGCTTAAAAAACTAGAAGATCAATTAAGCATAATCACTGGTTTTGCAGGAACTACATTGCAGCCAAACTCTGGTGCTCAAGGTGAATATGCTGGTTTGATGGCTATCCGTGCTTACCATATGTCTCGCGGCGAAGGTGATCGTAACGTATGTTTGATCCCTTCTTCTGCTCACGGAACGAATCCAGCATCTGCTGCGATGGCGGGAATGAAAATTGTTGTTACAAAAACAACTCCGGAAGGAAACATCGATGTTGAGGATTTGAGAGCAAAAGCTATCGAGCACAAAGACGATTTGTCTTGCTTGATGGTAACTTACCCATCTACTCACGGTGTTTATGAGTCTACTATCATCGAAATTACTCAGCTAATCCACGATAACGGAGGATTGGTTTACATGGACGGTGCCAACATGAATGCACAAGTAGGTTTAACAAACCCTGCGACTATTGGTGCTGACGTTTGTCACCTGAACTTACACAAGACTTTCGCTATCCCTCACGGTGGCGGCGGACCTGGTGTTGGGCCAATCTGCGTGAACGAAAAATTACTTCCTTTCTTGCCATCTAACCCTGTATTGCACGTTGGTGGCGAGCAAGCGATTACAGCTATTTCTTCTGCTCCTTACGGATCTGCTTTAGTATGCTTGATCTCTTACGGATACATAACTATGTTGGGTGCTGAAGGTTTGAGAAGCGCTACTGAACACGCTATCCTTAACGCGAACTACATGAAAGCACGTTTCGAAGGTCACTACCCAATTCTTTATACTGGAGAATGCGGAAGAGCTGCTCACGAAATGATTTTGGATTGCCGTGCATTCAAACAAAACGGAATCGAAGTTGGTGATATCGCTAAGCGTTTGATGGACTACGGTTTCCACGCTCCAACGGTTTCTTTCCCAGTAGCCGGAACATTAATGATCGAGCCAACTGAATCTGAAGATTTAGCTGAATTAGACCGTTTCTGTGATGCTATGATTGCTATCAGAGAAGAGATTGAAGCAGCTACTGCTGAAGACAAAAACAATCCATTAAAGAATGCGCCTCATACATTGACAATGCTAACATCTGATTCTTGGGATTTACCATATACAAGAGAGAAAGCGGCTTATCCTTTGGACTACATCGCTGACAACAAATTCTGGCCATCTGTGCGTCGTATTGATGATGCTTACGGAGACCGGAATCTAGTTTGCAGCTGTGCGCCAATCGAGGCTTACATGGAGAGCTAGAATAGAGATTTCAGACTGCAGATTTCAGGTTTTAGACTGCAGATTTAGATTATACGGAACCCTTTCAGTTTTGGCTGAAGGGGTTTTTTATTTTGTCAGAATTTGGAACAGCTACATGCTTGTAATTGGTACGCGGATGACACGGATTAAACGGATTTGCGCGGATAAAACTCTATATTATGAATGGCAGTTATTTGGTGTTTAAGGCTGAAATCTGAGCTTTTGATAATCACTAAAATGCAAAAATCTTTCTCTCTAGCCCCGACAGCAGCGAAAATCCTCTTGTCCTGGGGTTCAGGACAAGAGATTGCAGCGAATGGCGGGACTATGTTTCCTGAAAATGCCCCATCTTTCTGCTCCTTATTCTGCTTACGAGGCGTTTAGCAAAAAGTTTTTGGGGACTGCTGTATATGGGAATTTATCTGCGTATTTCCATAATGAAATGCAGCGGATCGATGGCGTCGATGATGATGTAGAGAGCGATGACCTGCAGGGCAATCTTTAGCTGGAGCGATATATTTTTTCTTGCTCCGTAAAACTGATACCGGGCAAAAAACAGATACGAAAAAAACAGAATTATGACAAGATACCGAATCTCGATTCCCAGCGCATAAGCGGTATTGAGGTATTTCTGGAGGTAGAGGAACGGCAAGAGCAGGATTTGGAAAATTAAAATTTCGCCTATTTGAAAACAGTTGGAGACGAATAATTCGGGGATTGTATATTTTTTTTGACGGTACAAAATAAAATCGGTCAGGGTAAGGTAGACCAGCATGATGGCGGCTATGATGATGAAATATTTGTGTGCCAGTATGGGAATTGTTTTGTCCATGGAGTCGAAATTGACTTTTTCGACGATGAGATTGACGTGTAACAGATGATAGAGCGCCGATGCGATTCCGCCCAAGAGAATTAAAAACATGAGGGGATTAAAATGTGCTATTCTCCTGCCCTGCAGGTACTCGGAAATGGTTGTGCCGGGTCTTAGCATCATTTCTTTTACAGTGTGAAAAAAGCCTTTGTCGACATCAAACACTACTTCGAGAACGTGCTCTACGATTTCTTTCCAGGTTATGCGGCAGGTATCGGCAGACTGCCGGCACATGTTGCAATAATTCCCTATGTATTGATGCTGACAGTTTTTGCAGGTTACTGTTTGGGGTATACTCATGGATGACAGGGGTTTAAAAAAACGATTATAGCCGATAGTTAAAACTACTCTTAAATAGTTGTAAATGCAAATGTGCCGGCGATCTAAATTTGTGAATAAGAAAATACTTTACTATTTATTATTTACAAATGCTAATTTTCCTGTATTAGTATGTACGGCTGTGAATACAGCACCGCCTTTGCCGGTGCAGTAACAGCCGCTACAATGGTATCAGCCACATTATTCTATAATGGAGCTTTTTTGTGACTGGAGGGGACGAAAAAAGGGACTAATAGGGATGTTTATAGTTACCCACGCACCTAATAACCCCCGCAAAGTACCTATAAACAGGGGCATACCTACCCATTTTAAGGGGTATAGCCCCTGTTTATGGTAACACAACATACTAAAAACAGTAGTATAGGGGGTGTTTATAGGGGGCATACCTACCCATTTTAAGGGGTATAACCCCTGTTTATGGTAACACAACATGTTAAAAACAGTAGTATAGGGGGTGTTTATAGGGAGCATACCCCCCTATAAAGGGTAGTAAAGGGGGGTATTATGGTATGGTCTGCCCCCCTTTATACCCCATAAACAATTTAAAAATTAAAAATTATGGAAACTGAACCTGGTGCTGAAACACAATTTCATTGCACAGCTGGGCGAATACCTGCACTATCGTTTTGAAACCATTCGCGAAAAAGCGCCGCTGAAACAGCTTGCAGAAAAGGAGGCTGTTATACAAAAACTGGAAATCCAGCTTGAGACAATTAAAGAAACAATCCGTAAGCAATAATTTATGTTCAAAGTATTTGTAATATATTTTTATTACAAAAATAAAAGCTAAGTTTGTAAGACAAAGCTACCTAATTTATGGGTGATATGTCTGACGTCGTCAGACATATAGACTAGTTAGCTGTAAATTATCCAAATACAAACTATGACAGAACTAAGTAAAATATTCAGCCATCTTTCAAGAGATCTATTTATATATTTCTTGACGGGTTTTATCGTTGTTATCGACCTTGCATATCTTGACTATTTATTTAACTCAGAAATTACCCTAAAATACATAAAGACAATTCCATACTGGACAATTAGTTCCACAATTATTGCTTTTGCAATTGGACATTTAGTATTCGCATTAATGTATATTGTTTTTGAGGGTACTAATTTTGAAAATTGGTTAAAGAAAAAACTATTTCCACTTAATTGTGGTGACGATAATCCAAAGGCTTTTATAATTGACTTTGAGAAAGAAATTACAATATTTGTAAACAAGAAAGATCTTCACGATCAATTTATTGAGAGACATACATACACAACTCTATTTGATGCGTTGGAATTTATCAGCAGGAATGATGTTTTGTGGCTTGACAAATATTATTTGTCAAATTTATTTTCATTTTATTTGCGCCTTTAGTCTGCTTTCCATTCTTTTAATTTTGTTAGGATTTTCAGTTTATATTTTATCCTTAAGAACAGAAAAAGATTGCTATGATAGAATAACTAAAATCGCCGATTCAATTAAACAAACCTAATCTACTGCTAACTGCTACAACAGATTTGGGCAATTGGCTTAATGGAAAAATGGTTTTGTATTTGGATGATTTGACAAATACGAAGAATGAGCTTAATTTAGTACCAAACCTGCTGTAGTAGCGGAACATTGACAGAAATGCCCAAATAACAGTAGAAGAATTAAATAACTTAATGCAATAAATGAAAAGAATAATTTCAATATCAATCCTAATTTTATTTGTATTCCAAGTACAAGGTCAAGAAAGGAAAAGTCCAAAAAGAATAAAAGTTAGTGGAAATTACATTCATTCTGAAACAGAGACAAGTTTTCCCGAACAATTTGAAAACTATAATCGAACTGATATTTATTCTTTTGATAAGAAAGATAAAAATATTGGTGTAACATATGAGCTCGAAACAAACGATAAAAAAACAACTATTTCAATTTATTTATATCCTACAGAAGAGGCATCCGAAGGTAGACTAAAAAATGAATATTTTAATTCAATGCAGTCAATTGCAAACTTCTCAAAAAATGGAATAAATGCAACACAAAAACTAATTAGAAAAGTTGGTGAAAAATATATTTGCAATGGGATTAAAGCAGAAATGAAAAATGACAAAAATGAACTGACTCACTTATCTTTATTTGAATGTGGAACTTGGTTTTATAAAATTAGATTGACAACAAACGAATTGGATTCAATTCAAGCTGAAAATATTGAAAAAAAAATTATAGAAAAATTTGACCCAACAAGATTATCTGGAATAAAAAAATTAAACACAAAAGCAAATGTATATTTTTCTAAAAATGCTTTCTGTGATTCTATAATGTTAGGTTCAACAATGGGAAGTGCATTTAAGAAAATTAATTGGGCACTGGAAAATGTAAAAGAAAATGAAAGAGCATCTGGGTTCCCTGATTTGTATATTGATATGCATATTGAAAGTATTAAAGAGCTTCTTAAATTTCAAGATAAATATAAATACAAAAAGACACAAACCACAATCGAATACTTAGATGAATTAAAATCAATTGTTGAATCGGGATTTATAAATGAATTTTTAATGGAGCAATATGATATGCTTTTAATTATTCCCGATGAAAGGAAATTTAATTTTGATGCTTACAAAAAATGGAAAGAAAACAAAAAATTAGCAATTGATTTAAACAAAAGATATTATGTAATATCATATAAAAAGGAATAAAAGGCACTATCTACCAACAGCTACAACGGATTTGGGCAATAGGCTTAATGGAAAAATGGTTTTGTATTTGGATGATTTGGCAAATCCGAAGAATGGGGTGATTTAGTCCCAAATCCGCTGTAGTACCAGAACTTGAGCTATCATTTTAAAGTGACCGAAACCAAAGACAAACTAACAAATGATGACAGATAAATTTTCAACAATAAATAGCACACTATCACCAAATGAACTTGGAAGACTTATTCAACAAAAATATGAACTAAGCGACAACACCGAATGTAGCATATTTCGACTTGCAATGAACCATTTATATATTGTTCACGATGACGAAATGAAATACGTTTTTAGAGTTTACACTTATAATTGGCGGACAAAATTAGAAATTGAAGAAGAACTGAGACTTTTACTTCACTTAAAGGAAACCAACCGACAAGTTGCTTATCCAATCGCGGACAAACTCAGCGAATACATTCAAGAAATTGAGGTACCTGAAGGAAAAAGATTTGGTGTTTTATTTTCATATGCCAAAGGAACAAAGACAGCAAAGTTTTCACATCAAGCAAGTTTTCTAATTGGAGAAGCATTAGCAAAAGTTCATCAATCCACAGAATATTTTGAACTAAACAGAATATTTTACAACAGTCATAACTTACTTCAAATATCTGTTTTAAGAACAAAAAAATTCTTTGATAAAAACATTAATGAAATTGAATTTTTAGAAAAACTATCTGCATTTTTAACGCCAAAAATTGACAATATTGACAAACAAAAAATGCGATATGGAAGTGTTCATCTTGACGTTTGGTTTGACAATTTACACATTGATGATGAAAAGGAAATAACATTTTTTGACTTTGACTTTTGTGGTAACGGTTATCTATGTTTCGACATTTCTTATTTCCTATTTCAGTTACTTTCAACTAATTTGAACGAAGAAGAATATCAAGTAAAAGCAGAAAGCTTTTTAAAAGGTTACGAAACTGTAACAGAAATTAGTGAGGAAGAAAAAAAGTTTTTACCCTTTGCTTGTTTAGCAATTATGACATATTACATTAGTATTCAGTGTGACAGATTTGAATATTGGACAAATATATTTTTGAATGAAGACCATTTAAAAAGAATAATTGGAAATCTGAAACGATGGATTGCTTACAACAAAATTGAAATAGAATAACAATTGGCAAAACAACGAACGGCTAACAGCTGCTACAACGGATTTGAGCAGTTCGCTTAACTGAAAATGGTTTTGTATTTGAAAGATTTGGCAAATCCGAAGATAAGGTTTAATTTAAACCCCAAACCCGCTTTAGTACCAGGACGTTAGTAGTAATGTTGCACCGAAATTCTGAAAAAATGACAACTATAAAGAAAAAAAATTAATTGCGATTATTATTCTGTTAAGCATATTTTGCGTTATAGTTTTTTTTAATCTAAAAAATTTCCACGCTAAATTTTTCAATAAAACTGGCGAAAATATTGATTCATTGATGATTGGAAATACATTAATAGGAAAGTTAAAAAAAGATGGATTTACAGAGTACATCAATTTTAAAGAATTTGAATTTGATAGTGGTTTTCCTTATGAAAATGTTAGCGGAAAGATTAAAAAAAAATATTAAAACCTAATTTTTGGAGTGACTGTGGAACCGAAAGATATTCACTATCTAATGGAACTTATGAGTTTGACATAAAATCAGAACTTGATCTAAATGGAGAAGCTGTTTTATATCTTGCTCCTCATAATGGAAAAATGTTTTGGGAGTAAAAACACTACCACTAACAGCTGCTACAACGGATTTGAGCAATTGGCTTAATAAAAAAATGGTTTTGTATTTGGGATGATTCGTTTCAACCAAAAATCTAGCTAAATTTAACTCTCAGAACGGACGATATGCAATATCAAAACAAACAAAATTAATCAAATGAAAAAAAACATAGTTTTAATTTTAATAGTCTTGATTACCATTGCTTTGACGCATGTCCTTGTTTACTATACCGGGATGCAGGGCTTTTCATTTGCATTCAGCCTTAACTTTCTGCTGATGGCATGTGTACTTACTTTTACTGAAACACTAAAAAGCCCGCTGGCTTCTCCTTACTTTAATGAAAAACCGTGGGAACACAAAGGCAGTGTATATGAGTCACTGGGAATACATCTTTTTAGGAAATTTTTGGTTGTCACCGGCTGGGAAAAACTAAACAAAAAAACAAAACCAGTAGAGAGGAATGCCAAAGCACTGATAAATCTGTATTACCGCACAAAACAAGATGAACTGGGCCATCTGATTATTTTTATTATAGTGTTTGGCTTCAATATTTTTGTGGCATTCAAATTTGGAATCCTCAAATCTTCATGGCTGTTTATACTCAATATACTGCTTAATCTATACCCTATTTTTCTGCAGCGGTACAACCGCCCGCGGATAGAAAGAGCCATAAATGTTTTCAGCCAGAGATTAAACCGCTGATTGTAATTTATCGCAATTATCCGTCCAAAAGTAAAAACCAGGAGAAATTTAAATAAAAAAAAAACTAACAAACCTCTTTCAGTTTTAATACAGAAAGAGGTTTGTTTTTAAATATTTTAGGAGCATTAATTTTTGCTCATAAATTAGCATTACAGCTGCTGTCCGCTATATTCCCGATTAACAAAAATTACGGCTGGAAAAGCCTTGCTTTTGTAAATCGGGAGATACCGCTTCCATGAGGTGGCTTACCTATACAATTTTCATAAATTGCTAAAATGCGCGAAACTTACAATTATTGGTTTTAAATTAATTCGCTCTATGGTATGGCATAAATATTGCTACAAGTCAATAACTAAACCAATAAAACCAAATAACATCAATGAAAAGACATCTGCTAATTTTAGTTTTAATTACTGTAAGTATTCAAAGCTTTTCCCAAAATATTGATACTGATATTTTTAACAATCTAACATACGAATCACAAGATAGATTATATAAGTCTTATTTCAAGAGAAACATATTTGGAGATTTGATATTTTCAGACAATAGGAGCAACGAAGTAACTTTAAAAAAGGAATACATAGAATTAAAATACGGTCACCTATCTGATAATTCACAAGAAAAAAATGATGTTTTTATAAATATGATTTATCAATACCGAAAAGATAAAAATTACAAAGTAACTTATTCCATAGATATATTTAACAAAATAGTTATTGAAGATAATAGGAATGGGAAAATAGAAATTGGAAAGGATTTTTTCGGCAATGAAACCTACAACGAAAATGTTGATGGTGAATCTAAATCTATAGAAAGAAACTTTAATGGAGCATTAGAATATAAAGCAAATAATGAAAATGCTATATTAGAAAAAGACAGTTTTAATAAATGGACATACAAAGACTCTTTTGGCAATGAATTGAAATTCAGCAGTAAAACTTGGAATAGATTTATAAATAATTTTGGGACAGAGGAAAATATTTTCCATTACCTGATTAATGAATTTTTGCACCTTTAAACTCAATACAAATAATCTAAAACAAAAAAACGCATTTCTCCTTCATATCTTTTTGTCAATTCTTAACATTTTCACGTATTCAATTCTTAAAAAATCAGCTTCAATTTTATACAAATTGAGAATCCTAAGCGATCAAATTTATTCTTTAAAAAAAATGATATTTATCCTTTTAATATCAAAAAATAACTTTTTAACAAGTAATCGCCACTTTGTTATTTATAGTTATTCACAGAATAAAATGCATCGTTTATTAATTTTCAATAAAAAATATTTAATAATTTTGCCATATAGTTAAAATAATGTAATTATATGCATGCATAATATTTTTTTTGCTCTTTATACATTTTTTATAATTACTTTAGCCAAAATTTATCTGGATATTATCAAAATGAAAATAAAAATAACTGGTATAGGAAGCTATATTCCTGAGAAAAAAATAGACAATACTGATTTTGGCGGCCATATTTTTTTAAACGAAGACGGTTCTCCATTTGCATATCCAAACGAAGTTGTAATCAGCAAATTCAAAGGTATTACAGGTATTGAAAAAAGAAGATACGCCGAGGATCAATATACAGCTTCTGACTTAGCTTTCTTTGCTTCGCAGAAAGCCATAGAAAATGCAGGCATCGATCCGGAAACTCTAGATTATATTATTTTTGCACACAACTTTGGGGATGTAAAATACGGCACAAGCCAATCTGATATTATTCCCAGCTTAGCAACGAGAGTTAAACATAAACTGCAGATAAAAAACCCAAAATGTGTTGCTTATGACATCCTTTTTGGCTGCCCTGGCTGGATTGAAGGCGTGCTGCAGGCCAATGCTTTTATCAAATCAGGAATGGCAAAAAAATGTCTTGTTATTGGCGGAGAAACTTTATCCAGAGTTGTTGATGCTCACGATAGAGACTCTATGATTTATTCTGACGGAGCCGGCGCTTCGATTATTGAAGCCTCAGATGATGAATCTGGAATGCTCTCTTATGAAAGTGCTACTTATGCTGCCGAAGAAGCTAATTTTCTGTTCTTTGGAAAATCATACAATCCTGAATTAGATCCAGACACCAAGTACATCAAAATGTATGGCCGCAAAATATATGAATTTGCATTAAGTCAGGTTCCGGCCGCAATGAAAAGCTGTTTAGAGAGCAGCGGCATTGCAATTGAAGAGGTGAAAAAAATCCTAATTCATCAGGCCAATGAAAAAATGGACGAGGCGATCATTCATCGTTTTTACAAATTACACGGACAGACTCCTCCTAAAAATGTTATGCCAATGTGTATTCATGAATTAGGAAACAGCAGTGTTGCTACTGTACCTACTTTATTTGACCTGCTGATTAGAGGACAAATTGAAGATCAGGAAATAAACAAAGGAGATGTTGTCATTTTTGCTTCGGTAGGAGCAGGAATGAATATCAACGCATTTGTCTATCGATATTAAGAGATTACCTGTATTTTTATATTGCAGAGCCCACATCACTTTATTCGTGATGTGGGCTTTCGCTTTAAATAAAATATGAACACTAAATTATGTTAGGACAAATTTAAAATTACAAACTGTATAAGAAAGAGAATCTTTATATTTGCAGACACTTAAACAAAAGCAGCAGTCAAAATTAAAATCATGTACGAAAAAATATTTCCCAGTAAAAGATTCAAACATACTTTAGAATTTTTAAAGAAACATGTTTCCCCTTCTCAAACCATATTAGATTTAGGTGTTGACAATCCTTTCTCTGCAATCATGAAAGCTGAAGGCTATACTGTTACAAACACAACTGGCGAAGATTTGGATGTTAATCAAAACGTTTTTTCGAAAAGTAAACACGATGTGGTAACTGCTTTTGAAATTTTCGAACATTTACTAAATCCCTACACCATTTTAAGCGAAATAAAGTCTGAAAAGTTATTAATATCAATTCCGCTGCGTCTTTGGTTTTCATCAGCCTACCGAAGTAAAACCGACATGTGGGACAGACATTATCATGAATTTGAAGACTGGCAATTAGACTGGTTATTAGAAAAAACGGGGTGGAAAATCATCGACAGAGAAAAATTCACCCATCCGGTTAAAAAAATTGGATTTCGTCCCTTATTGCGGTCTTTCACACCGAGATACTATATTGTTTATGCGGAAAAGATTAGAAATTAGAAATCATATTTTTGTAATCTTTATCCTGTATTAAATTTATTGATTTAGAATCTTTTTATTCTAGAATAATACAAAATTTAGATTTTTTTACTTTTGTAAGCATGATAATATAATTAATTATTTTTTACGCATTTAAGCGTTTTTATTTGGCATTTAATCGGCGATGTGATAAATTAGCATAATTAAATCTAAACTTTTTATGAAGACAATTTTATCTATTAGCATGTTATTCTTAGTTACAGTATCTTTTAGTCAAAAACTATACATTGTCAAATCAAATGACCTATTTGGGCTCGTTGACGAATCAGGGATCGAAATAGTATCTCCTACATATAATTCCATTGAAGCATTTGGTAAAATTCATCAAGATTGGGCAAAAATAGAACAGAAAAACCTATATGGCCTTATTGACAAAACAGGGAAAATTATTACCGAAGCAAAATATTCATCAATAGGTGTTTATGATGAATACAAAAAAGGGTGGTCTTTGGTACAAAAAGACGGAAAATATGGTTTCATCAACAATACAGGAAAAGAAATAGTCCATTCTATTTATGATAAAATAGGCAAATTTGGAGAATACACTAAAGACTGGGTATTAATTGAATCTCAAAACATTAAAGGATTTATAAATGGGGATGGTACTATTATTGTCCCTTTGAAATATGCTACAATAGAGGAATTTGATAAAATAAGAAAAGACTGGGCTCTAGTTAAGGATCCAAACGGAAAAATGGGCTTCATTGATAAATCTGGAAAAGAAATTATCCCTGTAATTTATGATAGTATTGATGCTTTTACAGATAAAAAAACAGCTGAAAATTCAAGCATAAAAAATGATCAGGCAAGTGTTAACTAATTAGCATCATTATTTAAAAAATTAAAGAGGGGATTTCTTAACAGGAATCCCCTCTTTAATTAATATTATTCATAATTTTACAATTTCTACAAATACTTTTTTATGAATTATTACGTCGTTATTCCTTCACATAATGAAGAAAAATTTATTAGACCAACATTACAATCTTTAATAAATCAAACCGTTTTGCCAAAAAAAGTAGTTGTTGTCAATGATAATTCTACCGATAAAACTGCCGAAATTGTAGAGGCTTTCGCCAAAGACAATCCGTTTATTACTCTAGTAAACAAAACTTCCGAAGCAATACATTTACCGGGAAGCAAAGTTATACAGGCTTTTCAGAAAGGTTTTGAAACTTTGGACGAAGACTACGACGTAATCGTAAAAATAGATGCCGATTTAATTTTTCCTTCTAATTATTTTGAAACCGTAATCAAACATTTTGAATCGGATGACCGAATTGGAATGGCAGGCGGATTTTGCTATATTGAGAAAAATGGCGAATGGATTCTGGAAAACCTTACTGATAAAGACCATATCCGCGGCGCTTTAAAAGCGTATCGAAAAGAAACTTTTAAACAAATTGGCGGATTAAAACCTGCTATGGGCTGGGATACTGTAGACGAACTGCTTTGCAAATATTACAATTGGAAAGTGGTTACCAACGAAAGTTTACATGTAAAACACCTTAAACCAACAGGTGCAAATTATAACAAAACTGCTCGCTACAAACAGGGCGAAGCATTTTACACACTTGGATATGGTTTTTGGATTACAGCAATTGCTTCGGCAAAATTGGCAATGATGAAAAAGAAACCTTTACTTTTCCTTGATTATATCCAAGGTTTCTGGAAAGCAAAATCAGCAAAAAGGCCGTTATTGGTTAGTGATGAACAGGCAAAATTCATTCGTAATTACCGCTTGCAGAAAATGAAAGAGAAATTATTTTAATATTTACCCTTCTGTAATTAAAAACAAAAATTCCAACAAAATACAGTATTTTTGCATACCTGTATTCTTTTCTGAATACTGCAACCCGTAAACTGAATACTAGAAAATGATGCTCATTCGCTATTTATCCCAAATTGGGAAATATTTTTTAATGTGGAAAGAAATCTTCAAGAAGCCAACAAAATGGTCTGTAATGAAAGGTTTAATTTTTAAAGAAGTTGACGATTTAATTATTGATTCATTAGGAATTGTTGCTTTTATTTCATTCTTCGTTGGCGGGGTTGTTTCTATACAGACCGCCTTAAATCTGACCAATTCTTTCATCCCAAAATACCTTATTGGATACGCCACTCGTCAATCAGTGATTTTAGAATTTGCCCCAACTTTTATGTCGATTATTATGGCTGGTAAAATGGGTTCATTTATAACATCAAGCATAGGATCAATGCGTGTTACAGAACAAATTGATGCGCTTGAAGTGATGGGAGTTAATTCTCTTAATTATTTGGTTTTCCCAAAAATAATAGCTTTGCTTTTATATCCATTCCTTATCGGAATTGGAATGTTTTTAGGTATCGCAGGCGGATATATCGCAACCGTTTATGGCGGTTTTGGTGCCGATGTCGATTTTATAGAAGGGATTCAGCGGGATTTCCTTCCTTTTCATGTTGTATATTCTTTCACTAAAACATTTATTTTCGGTATGCTTTTAGCAACAATTCCTTCTTTTCATGGTTATTATATGAAAGGCGGGGCACTTGAAGTAGGTAAGGCAAGTACTGTATCCTTTGTTTGGACTTCGGTTACCATTATTGTACTCAATTATGTTATTACCCAATTACTCTTAACAAAATGATAGAAATAAAAAACATAGAAAAATCATTTAACGGCGTCAAAATTCTGAAAGGGATTTCCAGCGTTTTTGAAGCAGGAAAAACTAATCTAATTATCGGACAGAGTGGATCTGGGAAAACTGTTTTATTGAAATCATTATTGGGAATCCATACTCCAGAGGTAGGAACCATATCATTTGACGGACGAATTTATTCAGATTTAAATGCTGATGAAAAAAGAGAAATACGCACCGAAATTGGAATGCTTTTTCAAGGAAGTGCTCTTTTTGACAGCATGACTGTTTCCGAGAATGTGGCTTTTCCTTTAAGAATGTTCACCAATGACAGTAAATTAAAAATTCAGAAACGAGTAGATTTTGTTTTAGAAAGAGTAAATCTTGTGGGCGCTCATAAAAAATTACCCTCTGAGATTTCTGGAGGAATGCAAAAAAGAGTTGCTATTGCCAGAGCCATCGTAAACAATCCAAAATATTTATTTTGTGATGAACCAAATTCGGGACTAGATCCAAATACGGCAATTTTAATTGACAACCTCATCAAGGAAATAACCGTAGAATACAATATTACAACTGTCGTAAACACACATGATATGAACTCTGTAATGGAAATTGGCGATAATATTTTATTTCTAAAAAACGGAGTTAAAGCCTGGCAGGGAAATAAAGAAGAGATTTTCAGAACTAACAATGAAGCAATTGTAGAATTTGTTTATTCTTCGGAATTGTTCAAAAAAGTTAGGGAAGCGCATTTAAAAGAGTGATCTCTTCAGCAAAATATATAAGAACATCCATCATTGGATTAAAACAAGAAAAGGCAGCAATAATATAATTGCTGCCTTTTTAAGTAAAAATATATTCTCGGTTATTTCAGCTGAGAAATAATTCCTTTTATTTCCTGCTCTTTACTTTTTGGATAAATCAATAAAACTGAATCTTTATCAACTATAATATAATCATCCAATCCGTCAACAATTACTTGTTTTCCTAAAGCCGTTCTTACAATATTATTGGATGAATTCTGCAATAATACCGTAGCATTTACCACTGCATTATTATTATCGTCTTTTGGCAGTTTTTCGTGTAATGAGCCCCAGGTCCCTAAGTCATTCCAATCAAAAGTTGCAGGAAGCACGTACACATTCTGAGCATTCTCCATAATTGCATAATCTATGGAAATATTATCAGCATTTGGATAATTCTCCTGTATAAAAGCAGGTTCATCCTCTGAATTATAAACATCAAAACCTTTCATAAAATGAGCATACATTTCGGGCTGAAATTCTTCAAAAGCTTTTAAAATAGATTTCACGCTCCATATAAAAATACCTGCATTCCACAAATAATTTCTGCTTTGTATAAATCTTCTAGCCGTTTTTGAATCTGGTTTTTCTCTAAACTGAACTACCTTTTTTATCGATCGGCTGTCTAGTTTATCAAATTCAATGTAGCCGTAACCTGTATTAGGAGAAGTTGGCAAAATCCCCAAAGTCATTAAAGACTCTTCTCTTTCGCATAAATCAAAAGAACGCTGTAAATTGGCCACAAACTGCATTTCGTCTTCTATCCAGTGATCACTTGGAGCGACAACCATCACAGCATTTGGGTTCATTTTTTTAATTTTTAACGAAGCGTACAAAATACAAGGTGCAGTATTTCTCATGGCCGGCTCCAAAACAATCTGCTCCTGCTTCACCATTGGCAGTTGTTCTAGAATCAGATCATTGTAGCTCTCATGAGTCAAAATCAAAATATTCTCTTTTGGAATAATTTGTGACAATCGGCTGAAAGTTTTCTGGATTAAAGTTTCTCCAGAACCCAGCATATCATGAAACTGTTTTGGGAACTCTTTTGTACTTACTGGCCAAAATCGCGAACCGATTCCGCCTGCCATCAATATTGCGTAATAATTTTTGTTCATTTTTTAATTTCTTTTAATCGCCTTTTAACGGCTTTTATCAATTTGGCAGCAACTCTACCTCTGCATTTGGATTAAATAAATATAATCGTCCGGAACTTATTTCTAAGCATTCGTATCGCTTAGTTCGTATTGCTATTTTCTTAAAGATTTTCCCATTTGAAATTCTAAAAACACTTCCGTATGGAATTTCAAAGATATAACTTTTATCATTGGGTTTATCATACTGCTTTAAAGCCAGCGCTAATGTTGCATCTGTGTCACTGCTAGCTGACGGATTTTTAAAATGTCTCGCGAGCAAAGGCAGTAAATGATTTGGGAAAATTTCAGGGCGAATATACGGCATCATCAGCCTTTGAAAAGAATATTTCCATTCCTCTCCATGTGGTTTAATGTTTCTCCCAAATTTTTCAAAAGCTACCAAATGCGAAATTTCATGAATCAGCGTAATTAAAAATCTATATTTATTAAGACTTGCATTTACTGTAATTTCATGTTTCCCGCTCGGTCCTTTTCTATAATCACCATGGCGTGTCTGTCTTTCATTGACAATTTTAAGATGCACTTGATTTGCCACAATCAGTTCAAAAACTGGTTTTACGGCATGCTCCGGCAAGTATTTTAAAAGCGTTTCTGACAAAATAGTTATGAGTTATAAATTATGAGTTATGAATTTTTCTTCGAAGTGATGATAATGCTTTCACTCATATCTTATAATTCATAACTTATAATTCTTATGGATTTGTTGAAGAGACTGATAACACTTTACCATTAAAATATTTATTTCCAGTAATTGTAAAATCGTAAATATAATCGGCCATTTCACCTGCTGAAAGCGGTGCCTGATAACCTGGGAATGCTTCCTGCAGCATTTCAGTCTGCACAGAGCCCAAAGCCAAAACATTAAAAGAAATCCCCTGCTCTTTATATTCTTCGGATAATAATTCAGATAAAGTAATTACGGCTCCTTTACTGGAACTGTAAGCTGCTAATCCTGCAAATTTTAGACTCCCCTGAATTCCTCCCATAGAACTGATAGTTACAACATGACTGCCTTTTTGAAGAAATGGAATACAGATTCGAGTCAAATTAGCAACACCAAAAACATTTACTTTATATATGTTTTCGAAATCCTGCTGCGTCGTTTCCGAAAAAGGTTTTAATAATAAACTCCCAGCGTTATGAACAACTGCATCTATTTTTTTCCAAGTACTGGATAAAAATTCTGTCACTTGCTGCAGTTCTGATTCATTGGACAAATCAACCGAAAGAAAAGTTATATTTTTATGAGAAAGCAATTCCTGATTAGCTTTTCTCGACAGAGCCAGCACTTGATGACCTGCATTTGCAAACTTCAAAGCTAATTCAAAACCTATTCCTCTGCTTGTTCCTGTAACGATAATATTTTTCATACCGCAAAAATAATCAAAACGGTCAAAAAACTGCAACTTTTAAATTTCAAAAACTCACATCCATTAGATCGCAAAAAATTATAGCTGCATTTTACTTATTTTTACAAAAAAATAGAATTGCCAAAATGATTGATCATATCCAATTTGAAACAGCAAAAATCACTGACATCGAAGGTATATTGGCATTACAGAAAATTTATCTGGTCTCGAACATGACCGAAGAAGAAAAAACTGCTGGTTTTGTAACAACTCCCTTTTCTATTGAACAATTAGAAGAAGTTATTCGTCAGGAAGGTTTATTTACTGCCAAAGATAATGACAAAATTATCGCTTACATTTTTGCAGCAAGCTGGCAGTATTTCAGCCAATGGGCGATTTTTAATTACATGACGCCAATGCTTCCGGGACTTACTTTCAAAGATTTCAAAATGACTGATACCAATACTTTTCAATACGGTCCAATCTGCATTGACAAAAAATATAGAGGAAAAGGGCTGATCAATCCTTTCTTTGACTTTATGAGGATTCATCTTCTGAAAAAATTTCCTGTGGGGATTACTTTTATCAACAAAACCAATATACCCTCACAAAAAGCACATATTGAAAAACTAAAATGGTCTGTTATTGGTGATTTTCAATTCAATAATAACAACTATTTCATTTTGGCATACGACATGAGCCAATCGTCTTTGTGATTCTATCTAATGTATTTTTTATAGACTTTAAAAATCTGGAAGAAAGCCAAAACCACAAAAAATAACGGAATACATACCGGCATGATGTATTTTGAAAAAGAAAATGCGTTCTGAGATAAAGAATCCAGTACCAATATTGCTAATAACATTCCCCAAAAAGTTCCAACTAAAGTTCCAAAAATATAATGGAATTTTAGTTTACTATGCAATACTATGTGATTAGCATTCATCAGATATAAATTCCAAGCCATCCAAAACGGTATTTGAAGAAAATTTAGCCCGCACAATACCATTCCGATTAAAAAGGGAGAATACCGAACATAACTTTCTAAATAATTATGTTCTTCGACTGATTGATTCGAATGGGCATAAAATAAATAAGCCAGCAGAAAAAGAAAAAATACGGCAAAGAAATCAATCCCTTTCATTAACTTTTTATTGCTCACTAGTTTATTGGCAAAAATCACCGTGAAATAAATCACTACAGCTTCAACAACAATAACGCCCAACAAATAAAAAACCAAAGGATTTATTCCAAATTTAGAAAAAACCTCAACTCCAATGATATTCAAATAACCAAGCGGTAGTGAGCCTAGAAAGCTCACTACAAATCCAACTGCTATATTTTTAAAAGCTTTCATTTATTGAAAGTTTATTATTTTCTTATTTTGCATTTGATGCAGACGATATTCTTTCATTCCTGCTTTGTGTGACAGATACGGAAATCCATTTTGATAATTAGCTGCACTAATTTCAAACATATAAGTAATGTGCCGAGCGAGTTCTTTCCATGCAAATAACAGACTGTGTTTGGGGTCATAAATATGTGTTGGTTCACTGGCTGCGCCGTTCAGCTCAACAATCGAGAAGTTTTTTCCTTGTTCCAAATCTGAAAATGAATCATACATAATATCCAGTCTTCCAAAATGAAAACCTGGAATCTGCGCACACATTTCATTGAAAGTTTTTGTAAGCTCCGGCGAAATCCAATGACTTACATCTAAAAATTTAGCTCCGCGCGCATGATTCCCATAAGGCACAAGATTTATTTTTTCGCCGTCGGGCAGGATTTCTTGTAATTTACTTCCGTATTCCTCTTTCAGGACTTTTAACTGAAATTCATATCTGGGATTTTCTTTTATCAGTTCTTCAATAGTAGCTGCACCATTTCCGGTAATAATTAAAAATTCCTTGGCGACTATTCCAGTAATTCGGCCATTCTTTTCATGCGGATAGCGTACATAGAAAATACCTACTTCGTTTTTATACGGAATCAAATCCTGAACAATAAAATCAAAATGAGCTCTTTCAGAATACTGTTTCAAATCGGCTGGTGTTTCTATTTTTTTCACAGCAGAACCCCGAAGACCAATATCTGGTTTAGCAATAAAAGGATATCTGATTCCTGCATTTTCCAATACCTTACTTATGTCTTCAATACAAGTTCCAGCTTTGACCAATTCCGTTTTGGGATAATATTTTTCGGGAATCAAATTATAAATCTGCTTTTTGCTTTCCATCATAAAACCTCCATTTTTGATGGTCGGATTGGAAGCATTGAAGAAAAAAATGGATCTTGCTTTAACCGAATAATAAGCCCACAAAAAATATATTGGTATGTACACCATTTGAAAAGGCCAATATTCCCAGTGGGTCAATTTATGAATGAATAGTTTCAATTTTCTAATTTTTTATAAGCTTTGAAAAGTTCTAAAATTTGCAGAAGCTATTAAATGGAAATAAATGTTTTAGAATATTCTTTTTCTGTAATCAAGTCAAAATGATGAATGATTACTTTGTTTTTTTCAATAACCGATTGAGTAATACTCAGCGTTTTCATTTCGCCATTTCTATTTATAACCAAACCGTCCTGATCATTTTCTGCTTCGGTATAACGATGGAAATGAAGCATTTTACTCTCCGTAATTTCAGGATTTGAATCTAAAAAAGTGTAAAACCAGCTTGATCTCTGTTCTCGAATTTCTTTAGAATACAAGGTCGATGATGACCAAATATAATTTTTATCAATCTCTAAATCTACAGTAGATTTTTCGGTTCCATCCCAGCGTAATTGAAAAAGCTGCTTATCCTGAAACAAAACTAGGGTAAAAGGTTCTATATTTTCTAAATTTATTCCATTCCAAAAATCCTTTGGCGAAGCACTGCCAATCATTTCAATAACGATTAAACCACGGCTTTTGCGATAAGGCAATTTCACCAGATGTTTTTTATCGGCTCCATTTAATAAAACCAAAACCGTCCCTTTTTCGTCAACCACATACCAAGTCCCGCCTGCTTTGGAATCTTTTGGATAAATGATATTTTTACCGTTTACTGTGTAATTTTTTGGAGGGACAGCACCCGGCCTGATTATTTTTTCATCCCTATTAGAAGTAATGATAACTTTATCATTGGAACAAACAAAACTTACTGTACACATTGTTTTCTGTATTCTATTGTAGAACGTGCCACTCCAAAATTGGCATCAACAGCTACGTTTTCACATTGTAAAACCGCCACTTTAATCAATGCCTGATGATGAATACAATGTTCAAAATTATATAACAGTTCGCGGTAATAATTACTTTGAATATTTACAGCATTCCCATCGATAGTCTGTTTCAATTCTAGATTTCTGTTCTCTTTTGATATACAGTTTTTAACATCCAAAATCATTTGAACTGCAAAATCAGTATTGGTTTCAATCAATGTATTTCGCTCTCTTTTATCATAATTTACAATTCCTGAATCATAATTTTGATTCAAGCACTGAAACATTTCAATAATATGTCGGGTATGTTCTCCAATGCTGGAACCGCTCAATTCAAAACACGATTTTGAATATTCCTCTTGAGACAGCTGATTGAGCAATGCAATCAATTCGTCAAGGCTATTATTTATACATGGAATCAGCATATTATAATTTCAATTTTAAGAGGTTGATAATTTTACTTTTATTCCAATAAATTAATGCAGTGGAACAAAGAAAGGTAATTATTGCCAAAATAAACAACTCCCCTCCGTCATTTTTAACTTCGATTCCAAGTACAAAAAGATGTGAAAAAATAGCACCCAGCATTACTCCCGCTCCCATTAATGCTCCTAACCAAGTAGTACGGGGAATTAAAATTAAAACAGAAGCAATTAACTCAACAATTCCTGATCCAATTCTTCCATAGGGTTCCATTCCCAAAGTCGAAAAAATATAAACACTTTCTTCGGCAGCTGTAAATTTAAAATACAGAGTCTGCAGTAAAATGGCTGAAGCTGTCAGCCGAAATATCCATTGTACAATTGATGTTTTCATGATTTCTTATTTTATAATTTTATTCCAATTTGCTCCTGCACTTGCTTTCAGGCTGGCTTCATTTTTATTCCAGCTTTTTAAGGTATTATTGAAATAAGCATTATAAAACAGATACAGTTTTCCATCAATGATTTTAAATGTCTCGGGATTGATTTCGACTTTTTCTCCTGCGCTTCCCATAGCATAGGCACACCAGCCACC
This sequence comes from Flavobacterium aquicola, assembly GCF_003385115.1. Classification (GTDB taxonomy): domain Bacteria; phylum Bacteroidota; class Bacteroidia; order Flavobacteriales; family Flavobacteriaceae; genus Flavobacterium; species Flavobacterium aquicola. The sequence goes on along the minus strand of NZ_QUNI01000007.1, from coordinate 72,342 downwards.
GTACTGCGGTTCATAAGAAGAAGGATTTTTCGCAAAGAATTCTTTATTTGATACTGACGAAAATTGATAAATTACACCTTCATAAGTTACAATTAATTCTTTTTTGCCTTTTATAGCTTTACCTTGTTTAAAGTATGAAACAGGATCATATCCCTGAATACCAACTTTATTATCCAAATTATATTCGGATGTTCTTTTACCCGCACTTTGTGCCACTGCTACTGAAGATACAAAGACAATCAACAGTAATACTACTACTCTTTTCATAATAATCTATTTTTATCGATTTTGATATTACAAATTTAAAGCAGTAAAAAAGCGCAAAATGTCGGGTAGTTTACATTGGAGGCAAAATTTCTAAAATTAACTGACCGCTTTAGCAAAACCAACAGTATCACGATAGGTTTGAGGAGAAACTTCCGCATTAATTTTAAAGAAACGGCTAAAATAATGCTCATCATCATACCCGAGATCATAGGCAATTTCTTTTACCGGTTTGTTTGTTAAATACAATTCCCTTTTGGCTTCGATAATAATTCGTTCTGCTATTAAATTGGTCAGCGTTTTATTGAAATGATTTTTTGTGATTTTGGCCAAAGCTTTTGGAGAAATATTAAGTAGATCTGCATAATCACTGGCAGAATGTTTGGTTTTGAAGTTTTGCTCAATGAAATTTTTTAAATTTTGAAGAATAAATGGTGCTGTATTTTCTTCAATGGGCCTAGCAGTATCTGCAAGCTGTTCTTTTTTTAATCGAGAGGCTGTAATGAGAAAAATTTTCAAATAGGATATTAACAGCTCATATTGTGCCAGCGCAGGATTCTGCATTTCAATCTTCATTTGTTCCAAAACCATATTGAATGTATTTCTAGTCCCTTCATCGATAGTCACATACGGCGGTTCATAAATATTATTAAATAAAACTCCATTACATGCTACCTCATCATGATGTTTCATAATGCAGAAAAAATCGGGATGAAAATGAATTACTTTCCCTTCAATAGCATCTTGAGATGACAGCATAAAAGGCTGATATGGCGCAAAAGCTAATAATTGGTCTTTTGTAAAATCATATTCCGAAAAATCTGCCTTTACTTTACCCTCTCCTTTTTGAATCCAAATTAGGGAATAATAATTCAATCGCTGAATGTGGTCAAAACAAGATATGCTTTCAAAAGAAAAAAGTTTGAAAGCTAAATTTCCATTTTGTGGATTGACTAAAGTAAACGCAGATTGATCTATCATAGCATGCTATTTTTATAAACAAATTTAATTTAAACCAGATTCTTTTAGTCTGCTTTTAAGATTTTCTATTTCTTCTTCTAATTTTAAAATATGTTGAAATTTTGGCTCAAAAGCGATTTGTATTTCTTCGATGGTAAAACGCGGTGTGATGTGCTGAGGACAATTCCAGTCAAAAGCTTCAATATGAAAAAGCATTATCCGTTCTGGACGAAACTGATAATCACCTAAATCGAGTTTTGACAGTAATTCTGGATTGTCTTTGAGTTCAATAATTTCGGCTTTGGCATAAATTTTCAATCTTGTTCTTGATGGGTAATCCATCATAATTAATGCTACATTATTGTTGGTCACAAAATTCCCAACTGATATGTACTGTTTGTTTCCAGAAAAATCAATAAAACCAATAGTGTTTTTATCTAAGACTTTCACAAAACCTTTGGGTCCGCCTCGATGCTGAATGTAAGGAAAGTTTTTTTCGCCAATGGATGCCAAATAAAAACTATCCCGATTGGCTATAAAACCCATTTCATTTTCGGATAAACCTTCAATGATATTGAATTTTTCCATTCGTTCATACCCTTTTCTACTACCGTGCATTTCTTGCAACGCTTTAACAGCATCTGTAAATGCAATTTCTGCAAAATTTTTAGCCATGAGAATTATTTAAATTTTCTGTCTTTTTCGTCTATTGGCAAATCATTGATACTGGCAAAACGTTTGCGCATCAAACCATTTTCATCAAATTCCCAATTTTCATTTCCGTAAGCGCGAAACCATTGTCCTGCACTATTTCGGTATTCATATTCAAAACGGACAGCCATTCGATTTTCGCGAAAACCCCATAACTCTTTTTTTAGTTTATAATCAAGTTCCTTCTCCCATTTGGTCTTTAAAAACTCTTTTACGGCATCACGTCCATTAATAAAATCGGTTCGATTACGCCATTCTGTATCAATAGTATATGCCAAAGCAATACGTTCTGGGTCTTTACTATTCCAGGCATCTTCTGCCATTTGTACTTTTTGTAAAGCAGTTTCCATATTAAATGGAGGAAGCGGATGTTTTTGTCCCATAATAATTAAGTTTATTTGAAATATCCTAATGCAAAATAAGATCACATTTTTTTAAACCATATAAGGTATTTAAGTTCATACAAGTTTTAATCTTTCTTCTTAAATGACCTTAAATACCTTATATGGTAAATTTACTTTTTTTTAAAATACAAATTATAGAGATGGCGCCAAAGGAAAATCAACTGGCACTTTTGTCAAATTGTGCAAATAGTTCATCGCTGTTTTATCACTTATTAGAAGTATCAAATCAACTAAATTTTCATTAGTATAACCTTGAGCAAAAAAAGCATTAACTAAATCAGAATTAGCGTTTCCTCTATTCTGTGTAATTTCGCCAGCAAGCTGTACTAATGCATTCAATTTGGCATCAGCAGCTTTTCCTTTTCGGATGTCGAGTATTTGTTCATCTGTAAAGCCATTCATTTTCCCAATAACAGTATGGGCGCTCACGCAATAAATACAGTTGTTAACTTGGCTTACGATTAAATTTACAGCTTCTTTTTCTTTATTGTTTAAAGATGTTTTAGCATTTTGATACGCTAAATATTTTTCTAAGCCATTTTTTGAATTTGCAATTACAGCATATAAATTTGGTACAAATCCTAATGCTTTTTGTAGATTATCAAAAATTACTTGATTGTTTTCTGAAACTTCTGATCTTGTTGGAACTGAAAATGTTGTAGTAGTCATTTTATTTGTTTTTAAAATTGCTTGTCTTTATTGACATTACAAAGATGCGACAGCTTTAAAAGTTATAAAATGGATAATAAACGCAAGGTGATGGACAATTTTCCTTACTAAAAATATACTTATCTATAACGAAGGTAAAAAGGTTGAAAAAACTATAATTTAGCAATATCTTCAATGATAATCTCTTTGCGGTTGTAATACAGCAGGCCGTTTGTTTCCATCTCATTCAGCAATTGTGTAGCTGTCTGCCTGGAAGTACAAATAATTTGAGCAATATCATTCTGAGTCAGATAGTTTTCAAGAACAACTCTATTGTCAGTCCGCCTGCCTTCTCTTTCGGCCCAGTCTTTTAGGAATTGATGCAGCCTTGTTTTGGCATCTTTCGAAATTAAATTAGCATAACTGTTTTTGATGCGTTTCATTTTCAATCCAACAAACTTGGTATAAGACAACGCCAAACTAGGATTTTGAAGTAATAAATTTTCAAAATCAGATAATAAGAAACTGCAGATAATGATTTCATCTGTTAGAGCTTTTGCATATTCATTGGAATTCACATCATTTTCTAATGTCAATTCACCAAACAAATCTCCTTTTTGAATAATGTCTTTGATCGTTTCATTTCCATCTTCATCGACAGCAACGATTTTGATATTCCCTTTTTTAAGCAGAAAAACTCTAGGCACATCTGAGGAAGAAAAATAGATAATATCTCCCTTTTTGGCTTTTTTAAAACCTGTAATGATGCACAACTGTCTGATTTGTGACATACTCAATGTCCAAAACAGCTTGTGATCCCGAAGGTACCAATATTTTAATTCGTCGTACATAAATATAAGTGTTTTCCCAACTCATGTAAAAATAAACAAAGTCCTGAACAAAAAATACATCGTGAAATAAAAAATCCAAACTCGAGATTCAAGTTTGGATTTATATATTTAAGAAAAAATCAATTATGTGATTAAGGTTCTCGAAATCACGATACGCTGAATTTCGGAAGTTCCTTCATAAATCTGGGTAATTTTAGCATCGCGCATCATACGTTCTACGTGATATTCGGCCACATAACCGTTTCCGCCGTGAATCTGTACAGCTTCAATAGTCGTATCCATAGCAGTTTGGGAAGCAAATAATTTGGCCATTGCTCCTGACTGTGAAATGTCCATTCCTGCATCTTTTTGAGAAGCGGCATGAAAACATAGCAATCTGGCAGCAGAAATCTGTGTTGCCATATCTGCCAATTTGAAAGCTATCGCCTGATGCTTGAAAATTTCTTTGCCGAAAGATTTACGCTCCTGCGAATATTTTAAAGCCAGTTCGTATGCGCCGGTTGCAATTCCTAAAGCCTGCGAAGCAATACCAATACGCCCGCCGTTTAAAACTGCCATAGCAAAGTTAAATCCAAAACCATCGGCACCAATTCTGTTTTCCTTTGGCACTTTTACATCATTAAACAATAACGAATGCGTGTCGGAACCACGGATACCCATTTTCTTTTCTTTTGGACCAATATCAAACCCAGCCCATCCTTTTTCGACAATAAAAGCATTGATTCCTTTATGTCCTTTTTCAACATCTGTTTGTGCAATCACAATATAAGTGGAAGCTGTCCCGCCGTTAGTAATCCAATTTTTGGTTCCATTCAGCAAATAATAATCTCCTTTATCGATTGCTGTTGTTTTTTGCGAAGTTGCATCAGATCCAGCTTCAGGTTCAGACAGACAGAATGCTCCAATTACCTCTCCTTTGGCAAGCGGAACAAGATATTTCATTTTTTGTTCTTCGTTACAATATTTTTCTAATCCTGCACAAACCAAAGAATTATTCACAGACATAATAACGGCAGTGGAAGCGTCAATCTTGGCAATTTCTGTCATGGCCAAAACATAGGAAATACTGTCCAGTCCGGAACCTCCGTATTTTGGATCAACCATCATTCCTAAAAACCCAAGTTCGGCCATTTTTTTGACCTGCTCAGTGGGAAATTTGGAGTGTTCGTCTCGTTCGATTACTCCTTCCAACAATTCAGTTTGGGCAAAATCCCGCGCTGCCTGTTGTATCATTAATTGTTCTTCGGTTAGATTAAAATCCATAATAATATAAAATAAAGTGTGGTTTTTGTTAAAAAAATATCGCCAAAGATAATTTTTTAATTATGAAATTTTCATTTTTGAATCGTAAATTTGGCCTATGAAAAAAGATTACTATAACGTTATCGGAGTTATGTCAGGAACTTCGCTTGATGGGGTCGATTTGGCTCATATTCAATTCCATATAAAAAATAAAAAATGGACATTTGAAATTTTAGAATGTGAAACCATTTCTTACGATTCAGATTGGATCAGCATCTTAAAAACGGCTGTAGATTACACCGAAAATCAGCTGGACGAACTAAATAAAAACTATACAAAACTGCTCGCTTCAATCATTACAAATTTTATCAGCAGACACACTCTTGAAAATCTAGATGCCGTTTGTTCTCATGGACATACTATTTTACATCAGCCACAAAACGGTTTTACGCTTCAGATTGGAAATTTACCTGAAATTGCAAAATTAACGCAGCAAAATATAGTCTGCGATTTTAGAGTGCAGGATGTTCTATTGGGAGGGCAAGGAGCACCTTTAGTTCCTATTGGTGACCGAATCTTATTTCATGAATACGATTACTGCATGAATTTAGGAGGATTTTCGAATGTGTCTTTTGAAAAAAACAACAGCCGAATTGCATTTGATATTTCTGCTGTCAATACGGTACTTAACTTTTATGCCAATCAATTGGGGCTGGATTATGATGATAAAGGTAAAATTTCCAGGACCGGTCAATGCAATTCTGATTTACTGAATGAATTAAATTCACTAGATTTTTACAAAACGCCGCCACCAAAATCATTAGGTTTTGAATTCGTAAAGGAAATTATTCTTCCAATGATTGAACGTTATTCTATTTCTGTTGAAGATAAACTGCATACATTTACGAAGCACGTCTCTATTCAAATAGCATTGGCTTTAAATAGTTTTGAAACTCAAAAGAATCAAAAAAGTATGCTGATTACTGGCGGCGGTGCTTATAATGACTTCCTGATTGAAAGAATCCAGTTTCATCTTCCCGAAATGCAAATAATTATACCTTCGGCAAAAATTTTAGAATTTAAAGAAGCTTTAATTTTTGGATTATTAGGTGTCTTGAAAATGAGAGAAGAAGTAAATGCGCTTCAAAGCGTCACCGGTGCTTTTCATGATCATAGTTCCGGGGTAATTTACAGCCGTTAAATAATAGTGGTTTGTTTGTTTTTTTTATTTTTTTTAGAATCATTTTCGATTTAGATCTTTTTCTTGCAAAAAGCAAAAAAACAATATATTTTCCTACTTTGCATGTAAGTCTTTATTTACTAAGCACTTGTGTTTTTATAATAAATAGCTAACTACAACGTTATATTATGCTGATTTAACAAAATAAAGCCGTGTTAAGGCATCATTTATAATAATTTAGCATTAATTTTGCGCGAAAATAAATATTTCTATGATTGCTAAAAAAATAGTACTAGGATTAACTCTTATTATTTCTGCCTTATTTTCATCAGAAGCTATCGCGCAAAAGCAAATTGTGTTTGAAGGAGTAACTATCCCAAGAACTATGAAATTTGAAAATAAAACGCTGCAGCTGAATGGTGCTGGATCGAGATCAAAAATGTGGGTAGAAGTTTATATTCAGGCATTATATTTAAGCCAATTATCTCAAAACCCTAAAGAGATTATTAATGACAATGTAGAAATGTCAATCCGAATTGAAATTACATCTGCTTTAGTATCATCAGGTAAATTAACTCGGGCGATAAATGCAGGATTTGAAAAATCTGCTGGTGATACATTCGAATCTTTTAAACCAAGAATGGAATTACTTAAAGGTTTCTTAGCCGATGAAATTACCAAAGGAGATGTTTACGAACTAACATATTCTCCAGCAGACACTTCTATTTGGATTATAAAAAATGGCGAACTTAAAGGAAAAATACCCGGATTTGATTTCAAAAAAGTGTTTTTCGGAATTTGGCTTGGTGACAAACCAGTTGATGAAGATTTAAAAAATAATTTATTAGGCATATTTTAAATATTTTTTCCAAAAACACAGATTAAATACCACATTTACGAATGAGCATAAACTGAAGTTGGTTGCCAATACCAATTAAATTATGCTCATTTTATTAAATAAAATTATTAATTCAGAGTATCCCCAAACACGAAAGTGCTTTACTATTTAAAAAAAGGAGAGCACTTTTTTTATGCCTAAAATTCAAAAAAAATACACAACTACACCTTTTTAGCAAACCTTTTATATATTTGCCAAAAATAAATATATCACACCTAATGAAAGATTTGTTAAAAAAATTCGAAGATAAAGCTCCTGAAATCATTTTTAACTGGAAAGATTCCGAAACCGAAGCCGAAGGCTGGACAGTAATAAACTCCCTTCGCGGAGGTGCTGCAGGCGGAGGAACCCGCATGAGAAAAGGACTTGACATGAATGAGGTTTTGTCATTGGCAAAAACTATGGAAGTCAAATTTTCGGTTTCTGGGCCAGCAATTGGCGGCGCAAAATCTGGAATAAATTTTGACCCAAATGATCCTCGCAAAAAAGGTGTTTTACAGCGCTGGTACAAAGCGGTTTCTCCTTTGTTGAAAAGCTACTACGGTACAGGCGGTGATTTGAATGTAGATGAAATTCACGAAGTAATTCCTATGACCGAAGAATGTGGCGTGTGGCATCCGCAGGAAGGTGTTTTTAATGGTCACTTCAAACCGACCGAAGCAGATAAAATCAACAGAATTGGGCAATTGCGTCAAGGTGTTATCAAAGTAATCGAAAACCCGAAATTCTCTCCAGACGTTACTAGAAAATACACAGTAGCCGATATGATTACCGGTTATGGCGTTGCCGAAGCAGTTCGTCATTTCTACGACATCTACGGAGGTTCAGTAAAAGGGAAAAAAGCCATTGTACAGGGTTTTGGAAATGTTGGATCTGCGGCAGCTTTTTATCTAGCCGAAATGGGAGCCAAAATCATCGGAATTATTGACAGGGACGGAGGATTGATTAATGAAGAAGGTTTTACTTTTGAAGAAATAAAAGCATTATTCCTTTCCAAAGACGGAAATAAATTAGTCGCAGAAAACATGATTCCTTTTGAAGAAATCAATCAAAAAATCTGGACAATAGGTGCCGAAATATTTACTCCATGTGCCGCTTCAAGATTAGTAGCACAAAATCAAATAGACAGTTTAATTGCCAATGGACTGGAAGTAATTTCCTGTGGAGCAAATGTTCCTTTTGCAGATGCGGCCATTTTCTTTGGCCCGATAATGGAGGATGTTGATCATAAGGTAAGCTTAATCCCTGATTTTATTTCCAATTGTGGTATGGCGAGAGTTTTTGCCTATTTCATGGAAAAGAAAGTACAAATGACAGATGAAGCTATTTTTCACGATGCTTCCGAAATTATCAAAAATGCCATTGAAAAAACACATGCTTTAAATCCTTCCAAAACAAACATCAGTGCAACAGCTTTTGAAATTGCATTGAAACAATTAGTATAACACATTTATACCATAAACTAAGCGGATCAAATGGATTTTGAAAATCTAATTTGATCCGCTTTTTTAATAGTGCATTGCGGTTTAACACTTAGCCCGTTTTTTATTCTTGACAATTTTTACTAATTTTCAGCGTTTTTACAAGTACACTTTTTAATTCAAATTCCACAATGAGTTCTATACTTTCAAGCGATCAAAAGAAATCATTAGTCCTATCCATACTTATTTATGCATCACTATTGGTGCTGTTATTTTTCATCCGATTTTGGCCTCCTTCCAATCTCGAAGAACTTATCGGAAGCGGTGGCGGGGGTGGCGGCGTTACCATAAATTTTGGTGACAGCGATTTGGGATCAGGCAGGGACACAAAAAGTGAGGCTTTGAATGTTCAAAATGAAGCCAAACAAACTCCTGCAAAAAGCACGCCTCAGGAATCCATTTTATCACAGGAAAATACCACCGAAGAAAGTGTCGTAATTCCGCAGAAAGAAAAACCAAAGAAACCCGAACCGGTTGTCAAAGAAACTCCGAAGCCCGAAGCCGTGAAACCAAAAGTATCCAATTCTACGAATGATGCCTTGTCCAGCATACTAAAAGGTTCTAAAAAGGGTGGTGACGGCGACGATAATACTGCCGGCAACAAAGGGAAATCCAACGGAAGTTTAACCGCAACCGGCTACTATGGCACAGGCGGTACTGGCGGAGGAACTGGCGGCGGTAACGGAACAGGAAACGGCATTGGCAATGGCAGCGGTTACGGTGCAGGAAGCGGCGGAGGTTCTGGTGGCGGCACAGGAGGCGGATCCGGCTACTTGCTTGGAAACCGTAAAGCGCTCTCTAAACCAGCTCCAAAATATACCTGCAACGAATCCGGAAAGGTGGTTGTGGAAATTTCTGTTAATCAAAACGGAAAAACCATAAGTGCAACACCAGGAGTAAAAGGAACAACTAATACGGCAAGCTGTCTTTTAGACCAAGCCCGAATAGCTGCTATGAATACCAAATGGGAATCAGACAGCAATGCTCCAGTAAAACAAGTTGGGAAAATTATTTATAACTTCAGTCTGAATTAATCTAATAATTAGGAGCAGGGCTTTTGTAAATTAGATCAACAGCTGTCCCGCTGTCCTTCCTATCTTTTTAAAAACACCCCTTTCAAAGTTCTGGATTTTGAAAGGGGTGTTTTTAAAAAGGATATTCCCTCCCATCGGGGCTAGTTTACAAGTTTAGTTTTTTAAAAGATGAGCTATACTATGAAAACTTTCTTCCCAGTCTGTGCCGCTTTATAAATAGCATTAATAATTTTTATATCCTTTAATCCTTCTTCTCCAGTAATATGATTGGGCAGTTTTTTATTTTCCAATAGTACTTTGCAGATTTCATCCAATTGTGTTTTCTGCTGGTTTATTACCGGAAATTTCAATTCCTTCTCAGATGTTTTACCTACAAAGGGACCATAACTCAAAGCAGGGCTCAGTTCAAAACTTCCTTCATCTGCCGATGCATAAAACCTGTCTATATTGTAGCCACATGAAGTATTACAATTTGCTACAGCACCGCTAGGAAATTCCATCTGCCAGGAAATGCTTTCCTCAGTTTCCGAAAACCTGTCTTTATTATTCACTGTACCAAATTGCGCCGTAACAGCAATTGGCTCTTCACCTAAAACGTAACGGCTTGCCTGAATGCAGTAAATCCCTAAATCCATTAAAGGTCCTCCGCCTAATTTCTTATTCAGCCTCCATTCGCTCTTGTTATTCTTGTCAACGATTGTTTTTTTGTCGAGAATGTCATACGTTTGATAACCAAGTGATGCTTCTATAAACCGTACCTGACCAAAGATTTTTTCCTGTCCCAGCCTTTTAATTTCCAAATGCGTTGGCTCATAATGCAGACGATAACCAATCGCCAATTGAACATTATTATCATTGCAGACTTTTATCATTTCTTCACAATCAGCAGCTGAAATTGCCATTGGCTTTTCTGTAATTACATTCTTGCCAGCTTTTGCAGAACGGATTACAAATTCTTTATGCAGACCGCTTGGTAAAACCACATAAACTAAATCTATATCTTTATTATTGGCGATTTCATCGAAGTTCTGATAGTTATAAATGTTCTTTTCGGGAATATTATACTGCTTCTTCCATTTTACCGCTTTTTCAGGTGTTCCGGTTACGATTCCTGCTAAATTGCAATATTCGGAAACTTCAATTCCTGCCGCTAACATACCGGCATAATTTCCTAAACCGCAAAGCGCTATATTTAACTTCTTCCCAGTATATAGTTTCTCAATTTTTTCTGATTGAGTTATGTAGGAAGGAAGCGTTGTCATAACAGCAGCTGCTCCGACACCCAAACCAAATTTATTAACAAAAGACCGTCTTGAAATGTTTTTCATAAAATATACTTTTAAGTTCATTCTTGAATTTATTAGTATACTCTTTTATAAAATGTTACGCTTTTCTTTTTTTAGATATTAATTATGGTGAGGCTATACAGAGCGGATCTGCTTAAAGATCCTAACAGGTCTTGGAGACCTGTTAGGTATAAATCTTCATAATTAAATATACCTAACAGGTTAAAAGAAACCTGTTAGGACAAGCAAATATCTCGTTTTGCAGCATCCCGCGTGAGGGATAGAACAAGGCGCCAAAGCGCTCGTAATAGCCCGACAGCATAAAGAAAAGGAGCCGAATCACCGTTGCGATGATTTGGCTCCTTTTCTTTATGGTGGCACGCCCAAATGATTATTAAAATTTTAATCCTCCTAAAGCAGGAGGCTATTCACAAAATTTATTTGGGGCTGGTGGCGATTACAAATTTCAGGTTGTTCTTCACTCCAATCTGCAATACATCAACCAAATCCTGAACTTGTAGATTGAACGGAATTCGCACAACTACGGTTTGGTCTTTTTGGGTATCTATTTTGGACATTAACGTAGTTTCCAGTTCTTCGAAAGCAACGGGCTGTTTATCAATGTAAAACTTCTTGTCCTCGGTAACCGACAAACTGATGAACTGCTTGTTGGTTTTTTCGTTGGCTTTGGCCTTTGGCAGTGTCATTTTTATAACGTTTGGATTTGCCAAAGTCGAGATAATCAGGAAAAACAGCAGTAAAAAAAACATAATGTCACTCAAGGACGAAGTGGCGACCTCAGCATGAAATCTTCTTTTTCTTTTGATGGACATAGTTTATGCTTTTTGGATGATGTTTACGAATTCCAGTATTTGTTTTTGCACTTTCAGTGCGTAACTGTCAATTTTTCCATTCAGTAAGTGGTAAGCACTGTAGGCAATAATTCCAACTATAAGTCCGGAACCACTGCTGATCATTTTTTCATATAAACCTCCAGAGATATTACCGATACTAATATTTTCGGTCACCGAAATGCTGTAGAAAATCTTGATTACTCCAGAAATTGTTCCGATGAATCCGAGCGTTGGCGCGATACCGGCAATCAATCCCAATTGTCCAAGATGCTGTTCCATTTCGGCAATTTCGATATCGGCGGCGCGGTCCATATTCGATTCGATTTCGGCAATTGGACGGCCAATTAATGTGATTCCCTCTTTGATAACATTTCCTGAAGCGGTGTTAGAGCGGTCTGTAATGTTAAACGCCAGATCAAATTTTCCCGAAGTCAAGTGATCTTTGACATCGCGCATCATAAGCGGATCTACTTTGGCCTTTTTATTTATGTACAAATAACGTTCTATAATGAGGTAAAAAGTATAAAATAGTAAGATTGCAATAGGTATTAAAAAAAATCCTCCTTTTAGAATGAACCCCAAAACGGAGATTTCGGTATTTGGCGCAATTTTTTCGACAACAGCACTGGAAGCAGTAGCAAGGGTGTCAGCCTGTAATTGTATTAAACTAAACATATTTTATTCTGGGTTTATAATCGTTAATTCTAAAAAATATTTCAATTTTGTAAAAACTATTTTTCACTGTAATATTAAACTAAAAAAAGGGAAAATTATTTCAATTTACAACTATTTTATCAAAAATTAATGAACTATCAAGAAACCACAAACTGGATGTTTAATCAGCTCCCAATGTATCAATTACAGGGAGCATCGGCATATAAAAAAGATTTGACTAATGTTAATCTGCTTGCCAATCATCTTGATAATCCTGAAAAAAAACTAAAATGCATTCATGTTGCAGGCACTAACGGCAAAGGTTCTACTTCGCATATGCTGGCTTCGGTTCTGCAAGAAGCCGGATATAAAGTCGGACTGTATACTTCGCCTCATTTAAAAGATTTTAGAGAACGAATCAAAATTAACGGAACGGAAATCTCCGAAGAATTTGTCTGCGGGTTTGTGGCACAGCATAAAACTTTTTTCGAAGAAAATGATATGAGTTTTTTCGAAATGTCGGTTGGTTTGGCATTTGATTATTTTGTAAAGGAAAATGTAGACATTGCTGTTATTGAAGTGGGTTTGGGCGGAAGGCTGGACGCCACGAATATCATTACGCCTTTGGTTTCAGTAATAACAAACATTGGTATTGACCACGTTCAGTTTTTAGGCAATACATTGGAGCTAATTGCAGCTGAAAAAGCAGGAATTATTAAACCTGAAATTCCTGTTGTTATCGGCGAATATACTCCAGAAACACAGCCTGTCTTTTTGGCGAAAGCCAAAGAAAACAGCTCTGGAATTTATTTCGCATCCGAATTGATTACAGAAATATATCCTTCGGATTTAATAGGTGATTATCAGGAATACAATAAAAAAACAGTTGTACAGACTTTTAGAATTCTAAACGATCAAACGAATTTTAAAGTGAGTTTCGAGCATATAAAATCGGGTTTGCTGCATGTCGTAAAAAATACCGGTTTACTTGGCAGATGGCAGCAATTGGGTGCAAATCCAAAAGTGATCTGCGATACGGCACACAACAAAAATGGTCTTGAAATCGTTTTGAAACAGATTCAAAAGGAGAATTTTGAGAACCTGCACATTGTACTGGGAGTAGTCAATGATAAAGAACTTGATGAAGTACTGCCTTTATTTCCAAAAAATGCGACGTACTACTTTTGCCGACCGAATATTCCGCGTGGTTTAGACGCTGTTCTTTTACAAGAGAAAGCCTCTTCTTTTTCATTACAAGGAAACACCTATAACTCTGTAACAGACGCTTACAAAGAAGCGAAGGGGAATTCTGCAAAAAATGACTTCATTTATATTGGCGGAAGCACCTTTGTAGTCGCCGAATTACCGTTAAATATCGGTAACTAACTCCTTTTTAAAATTTCTTTAAAATAAACTAATACTTCATAATTACTTGATTAACAATTAACTAACTTTATAAGTGTTTTTTATTAATTAATCATTTAATCGTTAGTTTATTATGAGAAAGAGAAACTTTTTTTCGTTGCGGATGTTAATTTTAACATTCCTGTTCTGCATAACTATTTATGCACAAGATCCCCCCAAACCTGTTTTTATTACAATGACTACCCTACACAGAAATTACAATACCGACAGCAAGGATTGGAAGGCAACGGAACAAGAGTACTTTGACAAGGTAACAAGCAAAAATGACTTAATAATCGGCTCGGAAATCCTTACTCATTATTACACCGAAAACAGTTCGGAAGTTATTTTGGTGAGTGTTTTCAAAACTTGGGAAGACATCGAAAAAGCACAAACCGTCTCAGACGAACTTGCCAAAAAAGCCTGGCCGGATGAAAAAGCACGAGCCGCTTTTTTTGACAAACAAAACAGCTATTACATGCCGATGCACTCTGATGAAATCTATAATTCTATCGAAACGATTGGGATGAAAGAATTCAAAGCCACTACAAAAGAACCCATGATTGTTTACATCCGAAAATCACAAATGTCAATGAGCGGTAAAGGAAAGGGCATGAAAGAATACAATGAGAAAGTCACATTGAAAGATCCTTTCATTAAAGCTTATTATCCATTTCGCCATGCATGGGGAGCTGACAGCAGAGATTTTATGGAAGCCTACTTCTATGATTCCTTTGCTGATATAGAAAAATCAGGCCTTAAACAAGATGAACTGATTAAAGCCGCCTGGCCTAATGAAGCCGATAGCAAAGCTTTTTTTGACCAATTAAAACTTGTATTCACAGGTATTCACGGAGATTTCATCTATCACAACCTGCCCGGAGTTTCTAAATAAAAAAATAAACAGCACAAATTGCATATCATAAATGCAATTTGTGCTGTTTGTTTATTTTATAAATTGTAATGCCTTTTATCATTAAATTAGAAAAGAGTTAGTCTTGAGCCGCACGTTTTTTAGCTTCTTTTTCTTTATCCTTAAAATAACCTCTTAACAAAAAATTACTTTGAGCAGCTTTCAGATCCTCATCTAATTTTTCAGAACTAGTTTCTAAATTCTGAATTGTTCTTTTCAAGCTCGCTCCTGATTGTTCATCATGTAACAAAACTCCAATTGCTGAATTGGGATTAGCGCTAGCTTCCTTAAGATTAGTCATAAATTCATTGGCTGTTTTGGAAGTTTTTTGCAATTCTAAAACAGATTTTTTAATAGAATTAAAAACAATTGTATCGGTAACCAATTCATTACCCAGAGTTCCTTTTTTATTTAATTTGGATGTATACTCATTAAGAGAAGCAATAAGTTTTTCGGATTTTACAGAGGCTTTGTTGAGAGAAACGGCAATTGAATTAATATTATCGTACATAGCATCGTCGTTTATCAATTTCCCAATTGTTCCTTCCTTCGTTGTCAGCTTATGACTGATCTTTTTAAAATCAGAAGTTATAGCAAGAAGATTTTCATTGTTTTTCTCCAATTTAAGCATAATGTTTTCTGTAGAAAACGTATTGCCTGCAACTAAAGTATCCCCATCTTGTACTGCTGGAGAATTTGCAGTTCCACCATAAACGATAACTACTTTATTGCCAATAAGTCCGTCTGTACCTATTTTAGTTTTAGCATTTTTAAGGATAAATTGCTGTGCGTTTTCTTCAACATCTAAAACTACGACAACATTCCTCGTGGGATTGATTCTGATGTTCTTTACTTTCCCAACTTTCACACCAGAAAGCCAAACATTTGCTCCCGTCTGCAATCCATTTACTTCATCAAAAACAGTAACTAACTGCATTTTACTTTTGAAAGTTTCATGAAGATTACCTACCATAAGAATAGCTCCCAGCAGAAATATTAATCCGACGAAAATAAATAGACCAACTAATATATTGTGTTTACGTGTTGATTCGTCCATAATTTAAAGTGTAAAATTATATGAATAAAATTGTTTTATCTGTTCTTCCTCTGTTTCAAAGACTTCTTCAAATGTTCCCGTTTTCAAAAATTTTCCATCAAGCAGCATGGCGATGCGTTCACAAGTGGTCTTGGCACAAGTAAGGTCATGTGTAATAACGATGGAACTGGTTTTATACTTTTGCTGCATCTCTACAATTAATGCATTTATTTCAATACATGTTACTGGATCCAAACCCGCTGTGGGTTCATCGTACAGCATTATTTCTGGTTTTAAAATCAGCGTTCTTGCAATACCCAATCTTTTTCGCTGTCCGCCCGAAAGCTCTTCGGTTCGCCGTCCAATTTTATCCAATAAACCAACGGCATCCAGCGCTTCTTCTACAGCATCATCCACCTGCTTCTTCGTAAGATTCTTTACATTCATTGTCAAAGGAAAAGACAGATTGCCATATACACTCTTACTATCATATAAAGCACTATTTTGAAATGAAAAACCGATACGCAGCCGCAATGCATTTAATTCTTTTCGGTTTAATTTATCCAGCTGTTGACCCAAGATTGTTATATTGCCTCTATCTGGTTTTAATAATCCTACCAAAAGCTTTATCAAGACCGATTTTCCAGTTCCCGACTTGCCTAATACGGCCAAGTTTTCACCTTTTTTCAGCATTAAGTCAACGCCCTTTAAAACATCGAGTTCATCAAAAGATTTATACAATCCTTCAATTTTTATAACTGGATCTTGGCTATTGCCATATTGAATTTTATCTGTTTCCATGCTTAAAAATATCTAATCCAATTAACAATCTGAACAATGATTAACTCTTCGAGGAAAATAAGAAACATAGACAATATTACCGCCTGATTTGTTGCTTTCCCGACGCCACTTGTACCATTTGATGCAAAAAAACCTTTATAGCAGCTAATAATTCCAATAGTAAACCCGAAGACTATAGATTTTGTCATCGATGAAAAAAGGTCCAAAAAAGAAATATTCGAAAAAGCATTTGTATAAAATACTTGCAGGCTTGTCGCCTCTTCAGTTGAAACATTATAATAAGAACCCAGCAATCCTACACAACTGCAATAAAACGAAAGGACGGGAATAGAAATACTAGTAGCCCAAACCCTTGTAACAACAAGATATTTAAAGGGATCGATAGCTGATACTTCCATCGCATCGATTTGCTCCGTTACTTTCATGGATCCTAATTCGGCACTAATGCTTGACCCCACTTTACCTGCACAAATCAGCGATGTAACTAATGGTCCAAGCGCTCGCGCAATAGCGATTCCCATTAATGATGGCAGCCACGATACTGCTCCAAAATTTTCTAAAGAAGGCCGGGACTGTTTGGTAAAAACGATACCAATTATAAAACCGGTCATTGTGATTAGAGGAAGTGATCGTAACCCAATCTCAAAACACTGATTAATAATTTCTCGTAAATGAAAAGGAGAAGTAAAAGCTTCTTTAAAAAAACGAAGTGCAAATTGATATCCTTTGTAAATACCTTCAAAATAAGAATCGATTTTTTTTGAAAACAAATATTTTCTAGCTCCTACTCTATTCATGGTTTTTATTTTTTTTTATGTAATTGGGTAAGATTGAAATATTATTTTCCAACGGTAAAAAACATTTACAACTAAAAGATTTACAACTCATAAATTTATGAAAATCATCATTTACTATATTATGTTTTAGCAGTTTACTTTTATAAGATTTCTACTTGAAATCTGTGGCTCCAAAAAATTACTTCAAAAAAGACCGCTTAAATATAGTAACGGAAAGATCGTTTTTTTTAAATTGAAAAACACCTCAGCGTAATTTTGATAATCGAAGTTTTATAATTTATTAACAAAGGATGCATAGTATTAGCATAGTTTTGAAAAAAAAAAAAAACAATTTAACCACAACATGCAAAAATTTTACTTTTTAATGCTATTTCTTAGCATGAACGCTTTTTCTATGCCTTTTTCCGAAAGTTTTATACTCACCAACGACGGCTCAAAGATTAACATAAAAACAAATTTTTTCCGAATTGATAATGCCGAAAAAATAGTTTTTTATAAACTGCCCAACTCAGATGCTGAAAGCAGAATTAAATTTAAAGACTTTGATTACATTCACATAGGATCTTCTAAATTTAAAACCTATAAATTAAATAATTCTAAAGAAATAGTCGGCTATTTTGTGTTATCAGAAACAACTTCAAAAACACTTATTTTCACAACTAAAACCGATGAAGATGAGGAAAGCACTAAAGTGAACTATGCTTTTTATATATTGGATTCAAACAATAATATCATAGACAGTCTTCAATTTGACAATATTAAAAGCTTAAAATCCAGCAATATCCGTGGAGATATTTATTCTAAAATACAATTTTATTTTAGTGACTGCGATATGCTGATGAAGAGAATTGATTCCTATGATAACTTATCGGCAAAGGACCAGAATCTGGGGATTTTAGATTTTTTTAATTCACCTGTTTATACAGAATGTCATAAATAATAAAGCTCCCGAATGAGGGAGCTCTGTTATTTTATAGTAAACAGCAATAATCTAAAATTGCTTTTTTCTAATTTTATTCGGTATCCTGAGTTTCTTCGATATCCTGACCCTGTTTACCAACTTTGACTTTTGGATTACTGTTGGTTCCGGTAACAGTCAGCGGAATTCCAAAAATTCCAAAAGGAGGCAGACCTAATCTCATTTTGATATTCAATCGCCCATCAAGGCTGGAAGTTCCTTCTATTCTTGGCCTAAAACCAGCAAACTTAAATTTGAAACGGTCAATAGTAATAATATTATTTTTTACAGTAGTTTTAATATCGACTTTAGAAAGTTCCGGGTTTTTAACTTCCTCGTGATCAGTTTTTTTACTCACTGCGTTAAACATTTTCATTCCTTTTACCTTTACATCTTTAATAGACAGAACACCGCCTCCTATTAGTGACGGATAAACCGGCATCATCTGCTGATTCAGCCTTCCTTTTATTTTGTAATCCAGCGATACAATTCCTTCTGCATTTTCGGCTGCGCTGGCCATTTCTTTGAACATTTTCACTTCATTGTAAGCTCTTTTTATATTAAAATCATTAGCTTTAATTTCATATTCAAAAATAGCTTTTTGTGGTGTGATACCCTGATAGGCTGCATTCATAGCGACGTTACATCCTATTAAATTGAATCCCGTGTTTTGCATCACTATTTTACCGTTTTTCATTTTCACCGATCCTTTTCCGTCCTGCAGTATCAATCCCTGATAATTGATTTTGTGAGCTGTAGCGTAAAACTGCAAATCTAGGTTAGACGGAATCAGAATTACGCCCGTTTCTTGCGGGGCAGGTTTTGGTATGCTGTTTGAATCTGCATCCGTAGGAGATACAGACGATGAAGCGGTGCTGGACATAAACTCATCTACATTAATGAATTTTGAATTTAAGGTAAACGCCCCTCTTAAAGTTCCATTTTTAGAAGACATAAAATTGAATACATTCTGCAGATAGCCATTCATTTTAAAATCTGATTCACCATAGGAAGCCAAAAATGTACTAAAAGACATTTTGTCCTGATTGAATCTAAAAATTCCCTCTTTAATCAGCAATGATTTTGGCAGATACTCTGTTGCAACTTTTATATTTCGAAGTTCCAGAATTCCCTTATTTTGTAATTTACTATAATCTCCGTTTTGGGCATAACTTTGAATTCCTTTCAGCTCTAAATCAGCTTTAATAGAACCATCCACATCCAATCCTTTTTGCGAAAACACTTTGTAGATCTTACTGATATTTAAAATCCCTTTGGCTTTAATATCATAATTTAAATCATCAAAGTTTTTCAAATCAGCTTCAACTCGAAATGGTTCTCCTTCAAAAGTAAATGCAGCAGGTTTCAAAATTACCGACAGCCCGTCGAAGGTTCCTTTTTGATTGTTTATATTGGTAACTACATTAATATCAGTTATTGGATTTGGATAATACTGGGTTTTAACAAATCCGTTTTTTAAATTTAAGGTACCGTCTGCATTTGGAAAAAGTTTGTTTTTTTGATCAAATTTTCCTTTAGCTTTTAAATCACCAGCCAGCATTCCTTTTAATTCTATATCAGGAATTCCAAGAGCACGATTTAATTTCTCTAAATCTATTTGTGAATTCAAGGCCATATCAATATCAGGAGTGGTCATACCGCTCATTTTCAATTTGGTCTTAAGATAATTTTTATCCACATTTAAAGATAGATTTCTGGCATCTAACATTAAAAGTTCAGGATTTAAATTAGGCACTTTGGAAGAAATATCAATATCTAAATTAGAAACAGGAAATGCACTTTTTTTATAATTTACAAAACCATTTTTAACTTTAAAATCCAAATTTAAATCTGGCCCAATGTTTTGTGAAGCAATATATTTTCCTTTTAGAGAAAACAATAAATCTACATTTCCTTTTAATTCAGTGTCTTTTAACCATGTAATATACTTTGGCGGAAACGCAGTAAAAAGATCATAGAGATTACTTTTATTCGATTTTAAAAGAAAATCAATATTATAGCCATCTTTTAAGAAATCGAATTTCCCTTTGAAATCAACTATAAATTTATTTATCGACAAGTCGTTTTCTTCAAAAACAAAAGACAGTGAATTGGTATTTATTTTGGTAATCAAATCCCCGTCTATTTTTTTGTTCATCAGATAGGGCTCATTTGCATAAATGACATTCAGCTTTTCAATTTTCAATTTCGAATGCAGCTCAAATATTGCCTGACTCAAATCTCCGTTACCCAAATAATTAAATCCTGAAGCATCTACATGGACATTAGTCGATTGATCATCATAAATAAGTGTGCTGTTATTAATCTCTATTTCTTCCAGTTTTAATCCAGTCTCGGATTCTTCCTCTTTCTTCGCCGTTTCTTTTTCGGCTGCATAAACATTATAATTAGCCTCTCCTTTTTTATTGACTTTTATATTTACCAATGCATTGGAAAGGAAGATTTGATCAATTTTTATGCTTTCGCCAAAAACCAGACTGCTTAAGTTAATTCCAAAAGCAATTCCATCTGCACTAACTAGCTTTTCATTTTGAAAAGGAGCAGATCCATTAAGATTAAACTTTGTCAAAGTTAAAGTCAGCGAAGGAAAGTGTGTAAAAAAAGAAACATGGGCATCTGAATAATTCAGCTCTCCGTTTAACTTTTCATTGGCAGTTTTTTTGACCTGTTCTTTTATTTTATCTGAAAAAA
Source organism: Flavobacterium aquicola (assembly GCF_003385115.1). Classification (GTDB taxonomy): domain Bacteria; phylum Bacteroidota; class Bacteroidia; order Flavobacteriales; family Flavobacteriaceae; genus Flavobacterium; species Flavobacterium aquicola. The sequence continues at coordinate 51,254 of NZ_QUNI01000007.1, read as the reverse complement.
TTAGAGGCGTAATAAACATCAGAGCTAATAAAACGACTAGAGTAATTCCAGTATATTTTAAAATTTTAACTCCGATAGTTTTATAATTGGCTGCTGACATATATTTGGTGTACTGTATTTAAAAAAATGAAAAAATATTGGCTGTTTCAAACGAATATCAACCGTGAACGGTTTCGCTTTTACCGTAATTGGTAATTATAGAAGTTTCAAACTCGATCCACTCCTGCCAGCGTTTATCCACATCAAAATTATCAGTATATTTTCGGGCAAATCCAAGGAAAGTTGTATAATGTCCCGCTTCCGAAATCATAAGATCCCTATAAAATTTTGCCAATTCCTGGTCTTTGATATTTTCAGATAAAACTTTGAATCGTTCACAGCTTCTGGCTTCAATCATTGCCGAGAACAGCAGTCGGTCTACTAAAGCATCTTTTCGGCTTCCGTCTTTTTTCATGAATTTAAAAAGTTCATTTACATAATGATCTTTGCGTTCTCTGCCTAAAGTCAAACCTCTGCTTTTTATTAAATTATGCACCAATTGTAGATGGTCTAATTCTTCTTTGGCAATAACCAGCAGCTCTGTCACTAATTCCTCCAGCTCTGAATTATAGGTAATCAAACTTATTGCATTTGACGCTGCTTTTTGCTCACACCAAGCGTGATCTGTCAATATTTCTTCGATATTAGACTCTACTATATTTACCCATCTCGGGTCTGTAACTAACTTTAATCCAAGCATAATACACCTTTTTACATTCTGCAAAATTAGTGTTTTCCCGTGTATTTTCCATTTAAAATGCTATTTTAACCAACCAAATTGTATTATTTTGCACTATTATCTCTTATCATGACGCCACAATCTCAAACACTTTTAATCATTGGCTTTGTATGGCCTGAACCCAATTCTTCTGCCGCCGGCGGACGAATGCTGCAATTAATCAACGAATTTCAACAGCAGGGTTTCAGCATTACATTTGCCAGTCCAGCCATGGACAGTGACTTTATGGTTGATTTAGCTACACTAAATGTGGATAAAAAATCAATTTCTTTGAACTGTTCGAGTTTTGATATTTTTGTAAAAGAACTGAATCCATCGGCCGTTTTATTTGACCGATTTATGATTGAAGAACAATTTGGCTGGCGAGTGGCAGAAAATTGCCCCAACGCGATACGAATTTTAGACACCGAAGATTTACACTGTCTGCGGCAGGCAAGACAGAAAGCATTTAAAGCTAATACAGAATTTACAATTTCGGATACTTTAAAAGAAGATGTAGCCAAAAGAGAAATTGCCAGTATTTTGAGATGTGATTTATCATTAATTATTTCTGAATTTGAAATAGAAGTATTGAAAACCACTTTTAAAATAGATGAAAAACTTCTGTATTATCTGCCTTTTTTATTAGAAACAATTTCAAAAGAAACATTTGAAAACCTTCCTCCTTTTGAAAAAAGAAACGGTTTTATTTTTATAGGTAATTTTCTTCATGAACCCAATTGGAATGCTGTTCAGTATTTAAAAGAAACAATTTGGCCCTTACTTCGAAAACAATTACCCGAAGCTGAACTTCATATTTATGGAGCATATCCTTCGCAAAAAGTAATGCAGTTACACCAGCCTAAAGAAGGTTTCCATATTAAAGGCCGCGCTGATGATGCTAATGAAGTTGTGCAAAACGCTCGAATTGTTTTGGCTCCATTACGCTTTGGAGCCGGCATAAAAGGAAAACTGATTGAAGCAATGCAATGCGGTACACCAAGTATTACCACCACTATTGGTGCCGAATCGATGCAGGGAAATCTTCCTTGGAACGGATTTGTAACTGATGATGTAAACGAGTTTACAAATTCTGCGGTACAATTGTACCAAGACAAAAAACTTTGGACAGCCGCCCAGCAAAATGGAATAGCAATTATCAATCAGCGCTATTCGAAAAAACGCTTTGAAAATGAATTTGCTAACCAAATAGAATTTTTACAATCTAATTTAGCCCAGCATCGTTTGGACAATTTCTTAGGCTCTTTGCTGCAGCATCATACTTTAAGCAGTACCAAATACATGTCCCGCTGGATCGAAGAGAAAAACAAGAGACTTTAAAATTCTATGTTATGTTTTATTATTTTTTAGAATAAAAAAGGATGGTTCAGATATTTTACATTTATTTTAAACGACTGTATTTACTCAGCTTTTCATAGTAAGACATTACCAAAAAAAATCATACATTTGTAATCTATAGAGCTTGCCACCAGCTTACTATAGAACCCCATAACAAATCAGTTTTTACCTACGATGACTTCCAATAATAAACTTTCAAATGCTATTGCCTTATTTTCAACAGGCTTACTTGCGGGCACTTTTTTCTATGTAAAATTTAATGTATTACCAACTTTTTGGGAAGTACCACCCTTTGTTCATCTCCGTTTTAGATCTACTCTAATGAAACATAATGACGTTGTTTTCCAGTCATTAATGATAATTTCGATTATAAGCTGTATATGGTTTACATGGAGAATAAGATCACTAAAACATATTTGTGTTTTTACTGGTTTTGCAGCAATGCTAGCAATAACAGCCTATTTAATCACTTCTTTTGGGACTTTACCAATCAATGCGCAGCTTAGAACTTGGACGCAAACCTCACCTCCAAAAAACTGGGTTAAGATTCTTAAACTTTGGGATTTTTACCACACTTGCAGGACAGTTGCAGCCATAGCAAGTTTTATAATGATGTTAATTGCAACTTTTTTCAAAAAACAATTATATAAGAAACAGTTCAATCGCAATAATTAATCATAGTATTTGATTTTTTACTGCATTTTTTTATTTTTTAAAATACTAAATACCAGCAAACTGATTTTTTTTTCAAAATAAAAAGAAAAAAACTTTCAAAAAATTTTGCATAAGCGAAAAACCTGCCTATATTTGCACTCGCAATCACGAAATGATAGCAACCTAGTAAAATAGGGCGATTAGCTCAGCTGGTTCAGAGCACCTCGTTTACACCGAGGGGGTCGGGGGTTCGAACCCCTCATCGCCCACCAAGAAACTCCTTAAGAAATTAAGGAGTTTTTTTTTGCAGTAAACTGAAACATTTGTTCCTCAAGAATTTTTATTGATCGACTAAGCAAATTATAAAAGTAGTTTTGCCATCATCGCTTTTTCTGTATGCAAGATAACCTCCGTGAGATTCTGCAATATTTTTGGATAAAGTAAGTCCAATTCCGGCACCTTCTTTTCGTGTGGTAAAAAACGGAAGAAATATTTTATTTTCAATTTCTTTTTCAATTCCATTTCCATTATCTGAAATTTGAATGAAGATTCTTTTTTCTTTGATTTCTGCCGAAATAGTAATTTCTTTTTTTGAAATTTCTTTCAAAGCAAAAATACAATTTGTAAAAAGATTAATTAAAACTTGCTCTATCTGTTGCGTGTCTATTTGCAGCCAATGATTGAAAGAAATTGTATTTATAACTTCAATTTGTTCTTTTTTAAATAATGGCGACATGATCTGGAAACTGTTTCCGAGCAATTGTTGCAGGCTCACTCTTTCCTTTTTTGGAGAAGGCAGCATCGCCAGTTTTCGATAACTCTCGACAAACTGCTGTAAATGGTCACTTCGTCTTAGCATCGTTGCAGCACTGCTTTTCATATCGTCCAAATCTTCTGCCGAAATAGTTTCCTGCTGTACCAACTCCTGCAGATTCTGTGAAAGCGACCGAATTGGAGTTATCGAATTCAATAGTTCATGCGAAATCACTTTCATCAGATTAATCCATGCTTCTTTCTCTTTTTTCTCAATTACATTTTGAATTGAATCCAGTAAAACAATAAAATAATCCTGATTGTAAATTTCGCTTCTCGAAGTCTGCATTACAAATGTCTGCGTATCCTGCTGATTAATGCGTATGTCTAACGATGTCTTTATTTCCTGAAAATTCTGCTCTTCAATAATTTCGCATAGCGAAGGCAGATGACTTTTCAAATATTTCCATTTGGAAACTTTTGGGACATCAAAATGTTTGGAAAAATAATTATTCATTAAAAAAATGTTCCAATCCGCTTCCTCTTTTTTCAGAATAATAATTCCCGTTTCGATGTTGTTTAGAATAGAACGATAGACAATTTCTTTTGAAACCTGCTCATTTTGTTTGCCTTTTAATGTTTCATACAGCTTAAATAAATTGGGATAGTTTTGATACGATTTATGCTTAGAGAAATCGGAAGTGAAATCATTCTGAAGAATTGAAGTTATAGTTCTGTCATAAATTAAAAAGGCATTTTTGATATAAAAATACATTTCAGCAATGAGCAGAAAAATTATAATCAGACAAAATACAGCAGTAAAAAACAATCCTTTTTGGAAAAAGAAAATTAAAATCCCTGCACCTAAAAGAATAATAATCAATCGAAGGAAAAGAAGCTGATATATTTTTAGCGATTTATGCATACTAATTTGTGCTGATATTATATTTCTCTAAACGGCGGTACAATGAAGCTCTTGACAATCCTAATTCTTCGGCAGTTTTACTGATATTATTATTGTTTCTAAAAAGGATTTTTTCGATTGCAGTTTTTTCAACAGCCGAAAGCTGCATGTCATCTTGATTATCCTCGTAAGCCGTTATTTGTTCCAAATCCAAATCGGAAACGGTAATATGATTGTTCTCACAAAGAATTACAGCACGTTCAATTCGGTTTTCCATTTCCCGAATATTCCCGTTCCAAGCGTGTTTTGCAATTTGTCCCAATGCTTTTTCGTCAAAAGTGATTTCGTCACGCCCATATTTATCAGTCATTTTTTGTAGAAGATATTCTGCCAAAGGAATTTTATCTTCAATTCGCTCCCGTAACGGAGGCAGTACAATTTCCATAGTATTGATACGATAGTACAAATCTTCTCTAAAGTTTTTATCAGCAACTTCCTGTTTCAAATTCAGGTTGGTCGCAGTAATAATGCGGACATTCAGCGGTCTCGCTTTTGATTCTCCCAATCGGGTTACCGTTTTGGTCTGGATAACCTGCAGGAGTTTCGACTGTAAATGCAATGGAACATTACCAATTTCGTCCAAAAAAATTGTTCCGTTCTGCGCCATTTCAAAACGTCCGGGCGTATCCGTTTTTGCATCGGTAAAAGCACCTTGAACGTAACCGAATAATTCGCTTTCAAAAATATTCGAATTCAATGAACCCAAATCAACATGAATGAACGGACTGCTTTTTCGCTCCGATTGCTGATGGATATGATGCGACAAAACAAATTTACCAGTTCCGTTCTCGCCAAGAATTAAAACATTAGCATCAGTTCTCGCCACTTTATCTGCAAGTGAATATGCCTTTTTTATAACATCCGAATTACCAACAAAAAAATCATTAGACTCCTCAATAATGACAGGTTTCTTTTGTTCTTTCCGGCTTTTATCAACGCCTTGTTTTACAACGCTGAGTAATTTTTCGTTTTCCCAAGGCTTTAAAATATAATCAAAAGCCCCAGCTTTTAATCCTTCAACAGCTGTTTCCACTTTACCAAAAGCAGTCATCAGAATAACAATAGTTTTTGGTGAAAGCGTTTTTATTTCTTTCAATAAATACAAACCTTCCCTCCCGTCTTCAAATCCTATTCTGTAATTCATATCGAGCAAAACTACATCGATGGTATTTTTTGCTAATAATTCAACCACGTTTTTTGGGTTATTGAGTGTAAAAATGTTTTCAAAATGCTTTTTAAGGAGCATTTTGGAAGCAAAAAGAATGTCTTCCTGATCGTCTATAACTAAAATGGAGGCGTTGGTCTTCTTCATTACTGTTCGGTTTCGTACAAAAGGTGTTCGATAATGAACACTTTAAAAATTCGATTAAAAATAAAGCCTTAAAAATAAAGACATTACAATGTTTTAATTTGTGGCACGATTATCCCCTTAGGTTAATCAAATCATCAGAAATGGACACTATAATTACACGTAAAACTAACAAAAATAAGTATCTTTTAATCGCTTTGCCAATTATCTTAGTCATTGGTTACTTCGTTTTTATTTCGGCAACCAAGAAAAGAAGTCTGAATGTAAAGAAAGAAGAGATTACTATAAAAACTGTAGAGAATGATTTTTTTGAAGACTTCATGTCCTTTCAGGCAAAAGCGGTGCCGCTAAATTCAATGCTGATTAATATTATTGAAGGCGGAGCCGTACAGGAAATATTTGTAGAAAACGGAGACATGGTTACGAAAGGACAATCGCTGGCAAGATTATATAATCCAAATGCTGAATTAGCTTACATGCAGCAGGAAACGGCGATTATTGAACAGATTAATAATCTGAACAAAGCAAAACTTGATTTGAGAAATCAGGAATTGAATTTAGGAAAAGATTTAATCGCCATAGAACACGATTATCTGGATTCTAAAAATTTATTGGATTCTAATAAGAGTCTGTTTGAACAGGAGATTCTCGCTAAAAGCGAATGGGAGAAAACCAAAGAAAATTATCGCTTTCAGAAAGAAAGGATGAGTATCATTAAACAAAGTGTGAGCAAGGAAAAGCAGGCAAACCAGATTCAGATTGGACAGCTCAATCAATCAATTGGAATCATGAATAAAAGTCTGGGCATTTTGAGAGCCAATAAAAAGAATTTTTTAATAACCGCACCAATTTCCGGCAGGCTTTCATCATTTGAACCAATACTCGGGAAAACATATGCTCAGAATACCAGCATTGGTTTTATCGACGATCAAAAAGGTTATAAATTAATGGCAGATATTGATGAATTTTATTTAGATAAAGTTGCCGAAAACCAAAAAGGAACCGTCAGTTTTGACAATAAAAATGTCGATGTTCGAATAACAAAGTTAATTCCCGAAGTTAAAAACGGAAGATTTCAGGTCGAGTTAGATTTCGTTTCAAACGAAAAAATGGATTTAAAACAAGGTTTGAGTTTTGGTGTAAAATTAAATCTTTCAGAAAAAACCAAGACGGTAGTACTTTCGAAAGGAAGTTTTTATGAAGAAACCAATGGAAAATGGATTTTTGTTGTCAACGGAAATAAAGCCGAAAGAAGAGCAATTAAACTTGGAAGAGAAAACCCATTGTATTATGAAGTGCTCAGCGGTTTGAAAGCGGGTGAAAAAGTAATTACCTCATCGTATAAAGATTATAAACAGGCAGAAATTCTGAATTTCGAGTAAAGAGAAAAATAAACAATTATAAAAAATATCATCAATCAAAAAACGAACAATAATTATGATTCAAATTAAAAACCTTTCAAAAGTATTTAGAACCGAGGAAGTAGAAACCAAAGCATTAAGTGAAGTTTCGCTAACCATCAATCAAGGTGATTTTGTATCCATCATGGGATCTTCGGGAAGCGGAAAATCAACTTTACTGAACATAGTCGGGCTTTTAGACAGTGCTTCTGGCGGCAGTTACGAATTACTTAATCAAGAGATGATCGGGCTGAAAGAGAAACAAAAATCAAAAGCAAGAAAAGAAAATATTGGTTTTATTTTTCAGAATTTCAACCTGATCGATGAATTATCAGTTTATGATAACATTGAATTACCACTTATTTACAACAATGTTCCTTCATCAGAAAGAAAACAAAAAGTAGAAACGATAGCCGAAAAACTAAATATCTCGCATCGTTTGAAACATTATCCGCAGCAGCTTTCCGGAGGACAGCAGCAGCGTGTTGCCGTAGCTAGAGCTTTAATAAACGACCCGAAAATTATTCTTGCCGATGAGCCAACAGGAAACCTTGACAGTAAAAACGGAAATGAAGTAATGGAATTATTAACCGATCTGCATGCTAACGGCGCAACAATAATGATGGTTACCCACTCTGATTATGATGCTTCTTTTTCGCAAAGAACGATTAATATGAAAGATGGAGCTGTCATTTCTGAAAAAGTAAATCAAAGAAACGTCGATGTTTTTAAAGTATAAAACATGCTCTTTAAAATTATAATATCAATCATCACCATCTTACTCGAATGGCTTAATCTGGCATTTTAGTAAGTTCATCAATCAAATTAAAGAATCAAATCACATGATAAAAAATTGGACAACTATATTTATATATCATATCAAGAACAATAAACTCTTTACGGCTTTAAATATTCTTGGTTTGAGCATTGGAATTGCCGGATTAATTTTTGCGATTTTATATTGGAATGACGAGCAAAGTTACAATGACTGGAATCCTGGAAAAGATACCGTTTTTCAAGTTTTGGTCGACATTGGGGAGGAAAGAGTCTGGACAAATGCACCTGTAACATTCGAACCATTATTAAAAGATGATGCCAATATAGAAAAGATGATGTACTGCGAAAACTGGTACGAATCACCGCTGTATAAATACAATGGCAAAAAAATAATTATCGAAAAATTATTTAACAGCCAAAATAATTTCTTTGACTTCTTTCCTTTTGAATTTGTTAAGGGAAATCCAAAAACAGCATTGCAAAATGAAAACAGCATTGCCATGAAAGAGGAAACTGCAGCACTTTTTTTTGGAACTGAAAATCCTATTGGAAAACAAATTCAGTATGAAGATCAATTTCTTACAGTAACCGCAGTATATAAAATTACTCAAAACTCATCTATTGCTCCTGATGCGGTAGTGAATAATATGAAACCAAGAATAGATCGAGATAAAACCAGCTGGGGGAATTTTAATAATGGCTGGTATATCAAATTAAAAGATCCATCAAAAGCCGGTGAAATTTCAAAAAAACTTACCTCTATTTACTATCAGAACAAAACAATTAAAGATGCGAAGGCCGAAGGAATTACTCCCAAAGAATTCGAGTCAAAATATGGGAAGTTTAATTTTTTTCTGGAACCGCTTTCAATTTCTAGATTACATACTCAAGGCCAGGGATCACCAGAGGGAAAAGGCAATTATCAATTTCTGCTGATAATGTCAGGATTATCCATTTTGATATTAGTATTATCAATTGTCAACTATATTAATCTTGCTACAGCAAATGCCATTCGCCGTGCAAAAGAAGTAGGTGTCCGCAAAATTGTAGGCGCTTCGAAAACAGAAATAATAAAGCAGTTTCTGTTTGAAACTGTCATCACTGTTCTCTCATCTATTCTGCTTGCTCTAGCTATCGTTGAGCTGTCATTACCATATTACAATGAATTTTTAGATAAAACATTAATCATTTATGGAAATCAGTTTTACCTGCAGATCATATTGATTTTTATAATTACTGTAATCTTTGCAGGCGTTTTTCCAGCGATTTACGTATCTAATTTTGAAACCTTAAAAGTACTGAAAGGAAATTTTGGCAGAAATAAAAGCGGCGTGTGGCTTCGAAACGGAATGCTGATTCTTCAATTTTCCATTGCTTCTTTCTTTATTATTGGTTCCTACATTGTGTATGAGCAAGTACACTATTTAAGCACCAAAAGTCTGGGCTTTTCGGGATCTCAAGTTTTAGAAATTTTTTACTTTAAACCAGAAGCAGTTTTTAAGGCAAAAAATCCAGAGCAGTTAATTTTTGATCGTTACACAACTATAAAAAATGAATTATCAAAAATTAAAGGCGTACAGCAGGTAACAACAGGGGCATTCCGTTTTGGCGGCGGAAATGATTCGTCATCTGGTTTTAGCTACAAAGGGAACAATATTCAAGGTCAAAATCTGGCTGTCGATTTTGGAATGCTCGAAATGATGAAAATCGAAATGGCACAAGGACGTTATTTAAATCCAAAAATAGCTTCGGATACTATAAACTCGATGATGGTCAATGAGGCTGCTTTAAAAATAATGAACGAGAAAAATCCAATTGGAAAAATTGTCGATTGGAATGACCATAAACTCAAAATTATCGGAGTTGTTAAAGATTTCAGTCTCTTCAGTCCACAAGGAAAAGTGCCTCCAATGGTGTTTTTTCATTTCAAAACTGTGGATTGGATGATAGGAAACATAAATCACATTTATGTAAAACTAGAAGCCGAAAATACTGAACAGACTATTGGAGCTATTGAAAAATTCTGGACAGCAAAAGTAGATTCAGATTACCCATTCCACTATGATTTTATTGACAAAAGTTATATGAGAACTTATAAAACTTATGTGAAGCAAAAAAATCTTTTCTCTCTACTAAATGTTATAGTAATTATGATTGCTCTTTTCGGGTTATTTGCTTTGGCTTCTTATTCTATCGAAAGACGCATGAAAGAAATTGCTATCCGAAAAACACTTGGTGCCGAAACAAATGCTTTGCTAAAAGAACTTTCCAAACAATATATCATTTTCAGTTTAATTGGATTTCTAATTGCTTTGTTCCCTGTTTATTATTTACTCAATAGATGGTTAGAAAATTTCGCAAATAGAATTGACATTTCGATTTATCCATTTATAATTGGTTTCGCCGCTTTACTGTCACTCACACTGTTGGTAGTACTATCAAAAGCCTATCAGGCCACAAGAGTAGATGTTTTAAAATATTTAAAATACGAATAACCATGCTGAAAAATTGGATTAATATATTTTTATATCATATCAAAAAGAACAAGTTTTTTACAGCTTTAAATATTTTGGGTTTGAGTATCGGGATTTCAGGACTGGTTTTCGCACTCCTGTATTGGAATGACGAACAAAGCTATGATGCCTGGAATCCTGAAAAGGATAGTGTTTATCAGGTATTGGTGCAATTGACCGATATGCCGATTATGGCTGAGCATCCAGCGCGGTTAAAACCTTATTTAGAAAAAGACACAAATGTTGAAACTATTGTATTTGCTGACGATTGGTACCAAAAAGACAAAATTATTTACAAAGGAAAGAAAACTTTAGTAGATAAAATCATCAATACTGAGCGTAATTTCTTTTCTCTTTTTCCTTTTAAAATAATTCAGGGAAATGCAGTTTCAGCATTAAAAGACGATTCTGGAATTGCAGTTTCCGAAAATCTTGCGAAACGTATTTTTGGGGATGAAAACCCAATTGGAAAACAAATCAAATGCTTTGATACAATGTTTACAGTTCGTGCTGTATATCGTATTCCGGGTAATTCGTCAATTGCTCCTGATGCTGTGGTTAATACAATGAATGATATAATGGATCCGCAAAAACAATACGGCCTATTTTCATTAAAAATCCTTTTAAAATTAAAAGATCCGGCAAAAGCAGAAGCCACTAAAAAGATGCTTGAAAAAGCATATTACGATGAAGTTATTGTTTTAGAAGCAAAACAAGCTGGTTTTACACCTGAAGAAATGGCAAAGAAAATTGGGCATTTTACTGTTTTCATCGAACCGCTCTCAAAAGCAAGATTACATTCGGTAATGGACGGATATCCGGAAGGCCGGGGTAATTATCAATTCTTAATGATTATGGCAGGACTGTCCATTTTAATTCTCATTTTGTCGATTGTCAACTATATTAATCTGGCTATAGCCAATGCTATAAAACGTGCCAAAGAAGTGGGAGTGCGCAAAATCGCTGGGGCATCAAAAGGCAATATAGTTACCCAATTCATTTTTGAAACTATCTTGATCAGTTCCTTTTCAATATTATTAGCATTGGTAATTGTTGAGCTGACTCTGCCGTATTACAACGAATTTTTGGATAAAAATTTAAGAATTATTGGTACTCATTTTTATTCACAATTGATTCTGGTTTTTATAATTACCATTTTATTAGCGGGAATATTTCCGGCGGTTTATGTTTCTAATTTCGAAACCTTAAAAGTACTGAAAGGAAATTTTGGACGAAGTAAAAGCGGCGTTTGGCTGCGCAACGGAATGCTGGTTTTTCAATTTGCCATTGCAGCATTTTTCATCATTGGATCACATATTGTATACCAGCAGATCAGCTATCTGAATAATAAAGATTTAGGTTTCAAAGGAGATCAGGTAATTGAAATTAACTTAAATTTTCCAAATTCGGATTACGAAACAGAAAACCCTGGACAGCATATTTATAATAAATATATAACAATCAAGAATGAGCTGGCGAAAATAAAGGGAGTCGAAAATGTTTCAACAGCTCTTATGTCTTTTGATGGTTCTGACAATTCAACAGGTCCGGTACTGTATAAAGATGTACTTTTTAAAGAGCGTTCGGTGGCAGCAGATTATAATTTTCTGCAAATGATGAAAATAAAAATCATAAAAGGCAGAGGGCTTGACGAAAAATATGCTTCTGATTCTATTTCTTCTGTTTTAATTAATGAAGCAGCCCAAAAATTAATGAGTATGAAGGAGCCGGTCGGGCAAGAAATCCACATTAGAAACAGACCATTAAAAATTATAGGTGTTGTTAAAGATTTTAATATATTGAGTCCAGAATCCGAAGTACCGCCAATGTGTTTTTATCATCCAAAAACTGTTGATATAGCTCAAAATATTAGCAAAGTTTATATAAAACTAAGAGCAGATAATGTTGAAAACACCATAGCCGATATCGAGAAATTCTGGACAACTGTCGATACCGAATATCCTTTTAAATATGATTTTGTAGATAAAGAATATGCTAGAACTTATGAAACTTACGTAAAACAAAAGAACCTGTTTTCGCTGCTTAATATTATAGTTGTCTGTATTGCACTTTTCGGATTATTTGCTTTGGCTTCTTATTCGATACAAAGACGGATGAAAGAAATCGCAATCCGCAAAACGCTTGGTGCAGAAACGAATGCTTTATTGAAAGAACTCTCAAAACAATACATTTTATATTGCATTATAGGCTTCCTGACTGCATTATTTCCGGTGTATTATTTATTGAACAAATGGCTCGAGAATTTTGCTTTTAGAATTGACATGACCACATTTCCATTCCTATCCGGATTTGTAATTCTATTAGCTTTAACACTGACAATTGTACTGTCAAGGGCTTATCAGGCTACAAAAACTGATGTTTTAAAATATTTAAAGTATGAATAATAAAATCATTTTAACCATTATCTTTTTTTCATTTTTTGCCTTAGTAAGGGGTCAGGAAAATTCCTGGCCGCTTACTAAATGCATTGAAACTGCATTGCAGAATAATCTAGAAATAAAAATAAGACAGCTGGAAATTAAACGAACTCAGAAATCTCAAAATTCCGTTTTAAACCGAATGCTGCCTATTGTGGATTTAACTGGACAACAAAGTTATAATTTTGGTTCAACCATAGATCCAGCATCAAACGGGAGGGTAAGTTCCAATATTCAAAATGATAATTTCTATCTGAATGCCCGAACAAATTTGATAGATTTTAGTGCTTTTGCAAATGCCAAAAAAGATAAAATTACCATTGAACTCGCCAAAGCTGATAAGGAAGTCATTGAAAATGAATATAAATTACAAATTTTGGAAAGCTTTTATCAGGCACTTTATGTTCAGGAACTATTAAAAATTCAGAAAGAACAGTTCAAACAAGCTGTTTTTAATTTAGACAGAGTAACAAAAGAAGTCGCTATTGGAAGTAAACCTCAAAGCGATTTATATGATATGCAATTGAGTTTTGCCGAAGAAGAAAATAGAAATTTGGAATCCGAACAGCTTTACGGAATAAAAAAATTGCAGTTATTTCAATTGATGAATGCTACAGCTATTGCAACCGAAGAAGTAGTTTTAGTAAATGCATTAAATGAAAGTGCAGCCAATGATCTTGAAAACACAATCAATAACCCAAAAATACAGCGTGCCGAACTTCGGTATCAAAATAGTTTGAAATCTGTAAATTTAGAAAGAGCGAATAATTTACCCGTACTTTCGGCTTATTACGGCTACTCTACTTTTTACTACACTATTTTGAATAATCCAACTGGAAATACAGATAGTTTTAAAAATCAATTGGCAGACAACAAAAACCAGCAAGTTGGAATCCAAATGAATGTTCCCATTTTTAATGGATTTAGAAATAATAAAAAAATAACTGCTTCGAAAATTGAGAGCGAAAAATCGAAACAGACTATAGAACAGGAAAAACAGGAATTGGATAAACAGATTGCACTTGAAGAACAAAACAAAAAGAATTATCTGCAGCTTCAGAAAAAACTGAATGAAAAACAGCAATACGCAAAAGCATCTCTAAACACTACCCAAGCTAAATTTACTAACGGAAAGGTAGAAGCTATTTTGTATTCTTCGGTAAAAAACCAATTACTTTCAGCTGAATATGATGTATTAAAGAATGGGCTTCAGCTGCAGTATATTAGCTTGAAAATAAATTTATTGAAATACAACAGCTTGAAGATATAAGCAAATTTTTATGGTCTACGTCGCATAACAATCCGTATTCTGCATACCGTATTAAAAATAATACCTTAATCTACCAACCCTGAGTAAGTCCATTTTTCAGCACCTCTTCGTATTTATTTTTGTCAAAGCAATATAAATTGGGTGCTTTATGAGCTACGTTGCTCTTTTTTTCGTCCAATTTAGTAAGTATACCAATAGCGGTTATTTTCCTCAGAAAATTTCGACGGTCAAGTTTTCTTCCCAGTATGGTTTCGTATAATTTTTGCAGGTCGGGAATCGTGAACTTCTCTGGGAGCAGATTATAGCCTACTGGCATTAAACTAAGTTCAGTTCTTAGAGTTTCAAGTGCTCTATCAAGTATGGCTCTATGATCCAGAATCAATGCAGGAACTTTGTGATGGTCGACCCATTGTACAGTTTCGCTAGGATTATCAATCCTTGGAATTGCTTTCGAAAAATTCACTAAGGCATAATATCCTATTGTTACAAACCTGCTTTTATACCACTTTTCCTCTTCGGGCGGAATTCCAAAATAAGCCAAAGAATCACTGCTAAAATGATTTTGATTTCTGCCCACCGTACCAAAAGTGGCAAACTGCCTCAGAAAAATTCCCATAAGACCTGTTCTTGCCTGCAAAACACTAACAGCTGCCGTATCGATATCCTCATCAATCGAAATAAATCCGCCAGGCAAAGACCAGCTGTCATCATAACCGGTTTTGATTAACAAGACTTTAAGCTGATTGTCATCAAAACCAAAGATTACACAATCAATAGACAATCCGGGCTGATATTCTTTGCTGTTTTTTAGCTGTGTTTTTAACATGACTCTGAGAATAGTGTTCTACCTAAATTATTGTTTTGCAAGTTAGTTCATTTTGCATCGAAAATTAATTAAAAATTCTTCCCTTTCGAAACTTACTTTGACAGAAAATTTGTTTTGTTGACTGGGAAATTTACCTAAATCAATATTCAAATCTATTTTTTTTACCTAAAATGTTTTTTGTATCAAAATTAAATGTACATTGCGTCATATTAACACATTGTATTTTACTAAAAAACAACCACTTATAATTATGAAAAATATAGTAATGCTCATTATGGGACTATTTGTTACTGCAACAGCACTTGCCCAAACGATTGATTATCGGGAAAAAGCTAAAAAATTAGTTTCGCAGATGACCCTGGAAGAAAAGGCTTCCTTATGCTCCGGAGAAACAGCATGGTCAACACAAGGAATTGCAAGACTTGGAATACCATCAATTTTTATGACTGACGGGCCACATGGTCTACGCAAAGCTGAGGGCTTCGATTTTACCAATAGCGTTCCGGCAACCTGTTTCCCCACTGCTTCTGCTTTGGCATCTTCATGGAATCCCGCTCTGGCTCAAAAAATGGGAGAAGCACTGGGAATAGAATCACAGGCTAATGATGTTCAGATATTGCTGGGTCCCGGTGTTAATATGAAAAGATCACCATTGGGCGGGCGTAATTTTGAGTATTTTTCTGAAGATCCTATTTTGGCTGGTAATATTGCAACAGCATTTATAAAAGGCGTGCAAAGTCAAGGCGTGGGAACTTCGATGAAACATTTTGCTGCCAATAACCAAGAGTTTGAAAGAATGACCAACAGTTCCAATGTTGATGAACGCACCTTAAATGAAATCTACTTTCCCGCTTTTGAAATGGCTGTAAAGGAGGCGCAGCCATGGACCGTAATGTGTTCTTACAATAAACTGAATGGTGTTTATGCCTCCGAAAATAAATATCTGTTAAATGATGTTTTAAAAGAAAAATGGGGTTTCAAAGGATTTGTTGTTTCAGATTGGGGAGCAGTAAATGACAGACCATTGGGCGTAAATGCTGGTCTAAATCTCGAAATGCCTTCAAATGGCGGGTTTAATAACCAAAAAATTGTTGAAGCGGTAAAAAACGGAACTTTGGCGGAAGCCAGATTAAACGAAATCGTAATTGAGACTCTTGCTATAACTCTTAAAGCAAAGGACAGTCATAAAAAAGGAATAACAGCAGATAAGTCCAAACATAATGCTCTCGCAAGACAGGTAAGCGGAGAATGTATTGTTTTATTAAAAAATGATAACGAAATTTTACCACTCGCCTCTTCCACCAAAAAAATCGCAGTTATTGGTGCATTTGCAAAAACACCCCGCTACCAAGGTGCAGGAAGCTCGCAGGTAAAACCTACCCAAATAGAAAATGCTTTCGATGAACTGCAGAAACTGTCTAAAGGAGTTTCATTAACGTTTACTCCAGGATATAATTCAGATGGTACAACAACTGAAACCATGATGTCTGAAGCAGTACTGAATGCAAAAAATGCTGAAACGGTTTTAATTTTTGCCGGCTTGCCAGACATTTATGAGTCTGAAGGATATGACAGGCAAAATATGGATATGCCCGATGGACACAATAAATTGATTGAAGCAGTAGCGAAAACCAATAAAAATACAGTAGTGATTTTAATGAACGGATCTGCGGTTTCGATGCCTTGGAAAAAGGATGTTTCAGGAATCATAGAAGCTCATCTTGGCGGTCAGGCTGGTGGTGGAGCAGTTGCAGATGTATTGACTGGGAAGGTAAATCCTTCCGGAAAATTATCGGAAACATTTCCTGTTCGTTTGGAAGATACCCCAACAGCAATTGATTTTCCTTCAAAAGATGGGAATGCTAATTATGGAGAGGGAATATTTATTGGTTATCGCTATTATGACAAAAGAAAAATCGAGCCTAATTTCCCTTTCGGATATGGATTGAGTTACACAACTTTTAGCTATTCTGATATTAGCACAAATACTGCTTCCGCAAAAGACACCGATGCTGTTATTATTTCTGTAAAAGTAAAAAACACTGGAAAAACAGCAGGAAAAGAAGTTGTACAGCTCTATGTACATGAACAAGAAACTGAAGTTACCCGTCCTGAAAATGAACTGAAGCATTTTGAAAAAATCAGCCTGAATCCAGGGGAAGAAAAAACAGTTAGTTTTCATTTAACCTCTCGCGATTTTGCATACTACAATACAGCTTTACACGAGTGGGTAACAAAATCAGGGAAATTTGATATTCGAGTGGGAGCTTCTTCCAGAGATTTGCCTTTGCAGCAAACCATCGATATTCAGTCTACTAAAAGTGCCGAAATTGTTTTCACTCGGAACACTTTGCTAAAAGTATTTAAAAAATCACCTAAAGGAGCTCCCATATACGAGATGCTTTTCAAAGGAATTACCAATGGAAAAAAGGCAGTAACTGAAGAAGACAAAAAAGGAGAAGCCTTCTTGGATGCAATGCTGGGTGATATGCCAATAAGTAAATTTATACTAATGTCCGGAGGAAAATTTACAGAAGAAAAATTACAGGCCGTTTTAAACAGCGTTAATTCCAATTAAAATAAAGACTTCTATAATTAATTAGTAATTTTATAGTTGTGAATGCTGAGGCTGTTTATTTTAACAGCCTCTTTTATTAAAAAAATCTGTTCTTTTGAATCAAATGGATATGCCATTGGGGAAAAAGTCCTTTAGAATACCACACATCCCTCAATCCTCTTCGAAAAAAGAGGAAAAAAATATCGGTCTTTTTATAAAACCAATGGCAATTTTACAAAAGAGCGTTAGGATTCAGAAGAATTCTAACGCTCTTTTTTGCAGTTATACTATTTTATTTAAAATATTTCTATTGATATTTCAGCATAATTGCAGCAAACTCCTGTCCCCATTCCTGACCGGCAATTAAACTTTTTTCGGACAGCTCTACAGACTTGGACTGCATTTTTAATCCTATCGGGCTTTCATAAAATGCGATCATTGCTTTTATATCAGCTGGTGAATATACTTCCATATATACTTTTGCCAATTTATCATAGAGACTAGGTAATGTTGCATCAAAATCTTTCAGAAATTCACTTTGTTTATCGGCAGCAATCATTTTGACAACTTGATTTTTCACCGTTTTTATCTGTGCATCGCCACCGCTTATCGTTATGAATTTTAATACCTCAGCTTTGAAAGCTGCATCTTGAGCTGTTACAAATTGAGCCGTTAAAACTAATGCGAAAATTAATAATGTTTTCTTCATAATATCTTTTGTTTGGTTTGTGTTGATTAGGTAATTATTTAGTTTTTCTAATAAACTCTATAAAAATCAACCAAGTTCCGAAATAAATTTCGATCCTTTATTACAAAAGATAATTTTTGCAGATTTTTTGCAGTAAATTACTTAACAAACCATAAAAACAAAAAGTCTGCAGGTATTTGAATTATTAAAAAACAGTTATTTTACCAATTCAAAACTATCCTTTAAACGAATATCTGCCGAAGAAGAACCAACCATCAAATCAAAATCTCCCGGCTCTGAAACAAACTCCAATGCATTGTTGTAAAAAGATAATTTCTGATTATCAATTGTAAACTGAATTGTTTTAGTTTCGCCTCGGTTCAAAGTGATTTTTTGAAAATCTTTCAGTTCACTGATCGGGCGCACAACAGAACCAAATCTGTCTTTCAAATACAGCTGAACCACTTCCTCGCCTTTTACACTTCCTGTGTTGGTTATATTTAATGAAACGGTGATTGATTCGTTATTTTTCATTGTTTTTTTAGAAAGCTTCAAATTAGAATATTCGAAAGTTGTATAACTTAATCCATATCCAAAAGGGAATTTAGGCGTTGTCGGCAAATCTATGTAAGCCGATTTATAATTTTTATCCTCATTAAAAGAAGGTCTTCCTGTACTGAAATGATTGTAGTAAATTGGAATTTGCCCCTCGGTTCTTGGAAAAGTCATTGGCAGTTTTCCTGACGGATTATAATCTCCAAAAAGAACATCTGCAATAGCATTTCCAGCTTCTGATCCTAACCACCATGTATAAACAATTGTTGGCATATTATCGGCAACCCAATCAAAAATAAGAGGTCTTCCTGCATTTATCAAAATAACAATTGGCTTTCCTGTCTTTTGAAGTTCCTTGATCAGCTCTACCTGAACTCCCGGCAATTGCAGGTTACTCTTGCTTTTGGCTTCTCCGCTTTTATTAAAATTTTCTCCTATACTTAAAATGATAACCTCCGCCTGACTAGCGACATTCAAAGCATCTGCAAAACCTTCCTTGCTTTTGTCTTCTACTCCACAGCCTTTGGCATACAAAACTTTAGTCTTTTTGCCTACTTTGTTCACCAGCCCTTCCCATTGCGATACAATATATGTGGAATCCACATCTTTTACATCTACTGCCCAAAATCCATGATTATCTCTTTTTGGTTTTACCATTGGTCCAATAAAAGCAATTGTTTTAAGCCCTTTCGAAAGCGGAAGAACATCTCTTTCATTTTTTAACAGCACTATACTTTTGGTTGCTATTGCTCTAGCTGCTTTAGTATGTTCCGGATTATTTAATGCAGCCTGTTCTCTTTCCAGACTGCAGAATTTATAAGGATCATCAAACAATCCCAATTCAAACTTCTTGCGTAAAATTCTCTTTACCGCGTCGTCAATTAAAGCAACTGGAACTTTATTTTCCTTAACCAATTGTTCCAAATTATAACGATATGCATTGCTTTCCATATCCATATCACTTCCTGCTGTTATTGCAGAAAGAGCTGCTTCCTTATTGTCTTTTACGTAACCGTGAGCTACCATTTCTCCTATCGAACCCCAATCGGAAACCACAAAACCTTGAAAATTCCATTTTCCTTTCAAGATATCTCTCAGCAGATAACTATTTCCTGTAGCAGGTATTCCATTAAGGTCATTGAACGAGTTCATAAAAGTAGCCGCTCCAGCATCAAGAGCCGATTTATAAGGAGGCAGGTACGTTTCCCAAAGCATTCGGTTACTCATATCAACTGAATTATAATCACGTCCTCCAACGGCAGCTCCATAAGCTGCAAAATGTTTTACACAGGCCATAACCGAATTCACATCTCCTAAATTACCCTGAAATCCCTTCACTCTGGCATATGCGATTTTGGATCCCAGATAGGTATCTTCACCAGCTCCTTCCATCACTCTTCCCCAGCGCGGATCACGAGAAATATCAGCCATTGGTGCAAATGTCCAATGAATTCCCGAAGCTGCCGCCTCTACTGCTGCAATTCTAGCTGATAGTTCCATTGCATCCAAATCCCAGCTGGCTGCTTCTGCTAACGGAATAGGGAAAGTAGTTTTGTAACCATGAATCACATCCAAGCCAAACAGCAATGGAATCTTTAGCCGCGACTGCATTGCCAAATCCTGGTACTGCCTTGTATACTTGGTTCCCATAATATTCAGCATCGAACCAATTAATCCTTTTTTTATTTCATTTTGTTTATTGGCATTAATGGTAATAGGTCCAGTTGCAGCATTATCGCCTGTGTATTGGTTAAGCTGTCCTATTTTTTCTTCCAAAGTCATTTTCTTTAATAAGTTTTCGACTTTTTGGTCTACCGATTCCTGTGAAAAGGCAAAAACCGAGGCGAATACAAACGCCAATGCTGTTAATTTTTTCATTTTTGATATTTTTATTTTAATGCAGGTATATACCATATTTCATTTTTTAAATCGATGCCACCACTCATTTGCTCCTGAACAACCCTATCAATAACAAATACTCCTTTTTCAGCCATATTCTCAAAAGTGTCAATACCATTATTTGGGAACCCGATTCTTGTTCTATGAATATTAAACTGGTTTGAAAATTTACGGTTGAAGGCTTTTTCAACTCCTTCTTTTCCTATCATAAATCCCAGCAAACCTCCCCAAGTTGCTGTAGGATTATCTGAATCCCAGCCAGCAAGTGTTCCAATTTTAATGGTTTCGACTATATTGCCTTCTCCATAAAATAAACTGATCAAACTTGAAGCAAAATTAATACCCGCCGCAAAACAGCCATTGCAGTATTTGTTTTTTGATGTCATATCATAACCATCGGCTTGATCTACCTGATATCTTTGATACACCTCATCCCGGGTTTTTTCCCAAGGTATATTTGACAAATATCTGCTTTTTACAAAATCGTACATTTTGGCTGAATAGGAATCATTAGGAAGCTGTTTTCTAGAAAGATCTGCCATCCAAAGTATCTTTTCTTTGTTTGTCTTTTTTTCATCAGCAGCCGAAGCTATAGAATACATTGTAACATAAAACTCCGAAATCCATTGAGAATTAAATCTAGCAGTGGTCTGAATGGGAAGTTTGGCCATTTTTAAAGCAACATCTGGTCTTGCTGGGGCAAAAAGACCAAAAATTTCTGTTGTCAATTGTGCGTCTATCATTTCAAATTCCTGATTGTTTTCTGGATCTCCTGTTGCTGGAGGAATCATTCCTTCATTCATTAAATCAAAAGCTCTCTGATTTGAAACCCACAAAAAATTTTCTTCTTCTTTTTTGATATGTTGAAGCCATCCTAAACGAATCTGCTCACCTGTTAATATAGATTGTTTATTTGTGTACAGCAGTTCCTGATAGATGTATTCTATGTCTGTGTCGTCATCTGACCCCCAGACAGTACCCGGTTCTGAAAAAACAAAATCAATAACAGCTGATAAATTACTTGGAACTCCCTGTCCCCAAATACTTGGCTGATCTGGTTTTCCCCAATCGTCACGTGTATAAAAAGCTCCAGTTTTTAGTTCTCCTATAGAGCCAATTTTGTCCATTTCAGTCACCAAGCCAGTCCAATTTGCAATACATTGTCCAAGCCAAAAACCATAAAGTTTTTCCTTATATTTACTTCTAGATATTATTCTGTCTGCAGCTTTGGGTTTATACGCGCAATTACCTTCCTTTTCAGTTAGTTTTAAATTAGAATCGTTTTGACTTAATGCAATATTGCAAAAGAAAAACAATTTCAAAATAAGAAAATAACTTGATTTCAGATTTTTCATACACGTATTCCTATTCTGTTAAAATTAAGAAATTTAATATTAAATAGATGAAAAATATAGAACAATCACAAATTATTTTTTAAACTCTAAATAGTTAAGATTAAAGTTTCCTCCCTCGAAGTGAACACGTATTTTATTTATGCCCTGCTTAAGGTTAACATTTTTAAGCGTAACAGTTTTCCATACCCCAAACCCGCCAGAAACCGGCAGTTCAATTGTTTCTGATATTTTTACATTGTCCAGTTCCAAATACAGTTTACCTCCCGCTTTTTCATTTGAATACCGAACCTCAACATCGTAACTGCCTTCTTTTTTTACTTCAGTGGTAAACTGCAGCCATTCTTTATCCTCAATAAATGAAACTTGAAAGCCATTCGTTGTTTTATCAGTACAGGCTTCAATATCCACACCATCGTTTCGCATCTTACCTCCCTTATTCCATTGGGTAAATTTTGTTCCATCATAATTTGCTACATCATTGTCAGAATAAGCAAAACCATTTTGACCTAAATCAAATTCGGTAGCAAATATTCTTCCGGGAAGCTGCTGTTTTTTATACATCTTGGTGTTATTGTCCTGCACTTGTCTAAACATAGCATCAATCACATCATACCTAATCGTCAAATGTTCCATTTTATAATTCTCAGCTACTTGCATCAGTACTTTTTTGGAGAAGCTGGCACTTGGTTTGGTACCGCCGTTTTTCCAATATTCTAATAACTGATCATAGCCTGCAGGCTTAGTAACCGAAGTAACTCCTGCTAAATTTTCAATTTTTTTCATTGGCCAAAAAGCCCAGCCGATATTATTGGATTCCATTAATGAAATTGCTTCTTCAAACCATACGTTTGAGTTTTCCCCGCTTTCGCCTAACCAGATTGGCACATTATACTGTGTTCTATAATTTAACATAGTCTGTATAGAAGCTGTATCGTTTGTATTCCAGTATTTATGAAAGCTCAAAGCCATATTTTCATCCCAAAGCGGGAATATTCCGTTATAATTATTACCCCAGCAGTTTCCTTCAATAATAACTAAATGATTCGGATCTATCGCTCTTATTGCTTTTGTGATTCTAAGCTGCAGTGCTCTTAGAGGAGCATTAGATGTTTCATCACAGCCGTTTTGATTGGTTCCAGTAAAATTCCAATTGGGTTCATTGATAATATCATAGCCTCCTATCCAAGGATTATCTTTATAGCGCTGCGCTAATTTTTCCCAAAGTGCTACCATTTTATCCTGATTTGCAGTACTCTCCCAAAGTGATGGTTTTGAATCATCGTAGTCGGATATTGCAGCATCTTTCCCTTGGCCTCCAGGAGCAGCATGCAAGTCTAGAATTAAATACATTTTATTGGCAGCACACCATTTTACTAAATCATCTGTCATTTTAAAACCTTCTTCCAGCCAAGTGACTTCACCGTCTTTTTCGGTCTCAATCGCTGGAGTGTATAAATTATAATGCATTGGCAAACGGATGGAATTAAATCCCCACGCAGCTAAAGAGTCTATATCTCTCTTTGTTATTCCGTTTGATTTATAGGCCTTATAAAATTCTTCTGTGTCTTTTGCACCAATTAAATCTGTGATCTTCTGTTTAATTTTATATTGAGAACCTGCAAAGGCCCCCGTTTGAATCATATAGCCTTCCTGTACCATCCAGCCACCTAATCCCAATCC
This sequence comes from Flavobacterium aquicola, assembly GCF_003385115.1. Lineage (GTDB taxonomy): Bacteria > Bacteroidota > Bacteroidia > Flavobacteriales > Flavobacteriaceae > Flavobacterium > Flavobacterium aquicola. The sequence continues at coordinate 27,500 of NZ_QUNI01000007.1, read as the reverse complement.
TCGCAAAACGATATTTTTACCGTTTCCGTCTACAATATTTTGACCGTCTCTATGCAGAAAGCTTTGTGAAAAAGAACTGAAAGACAGTACTGAAAGGCATACTAAAAAAATAGATTTCATTTATATGGTGTTTTATTATTTTTTAATAAATTTTACAGTCTGCGTTGTATCAGCTCCACTAATTTTCATTAGGTAAACGCCCAAATAAAGCTGATTTACATCAATATTATTTTGCTTTCCTTGAATTGAAGAATGAATTAATTCCCGGCCATTTATATCATAGATCTTTACAGTTAAATCTTCATCAATCTTTGAACTTACTGTTACACTATTTTGTGCCGGATTAGGGTATACTTCGAACGAATTCGTATTACTTTGAAATGATTTTGTTCCTAAAACTTCAATTGTACCTGTTACTCCCCAATTGAAATATTCCCAGCCGCCCGGTGCAGTTCTGGTGCAAGTAAGACCTGAAGTTGCCCCATTTTCTGAGGATACATATAAATTATTGAATCCTTTTATTGTATATACTCCGCACAAATCCTCAAGAGTAAATTTTTGATAGTTTCCAATTGTTCTTGAATTACAATACAATTTATTGGTTGAACTGTCTAATGTTACATACAAACCATTATTTCCTTTAAGTGCAATTAACCCATTACCGGCATCAACAATGGTAAATTTTTCATTTGCATTTGCGTTTGCATTGGTACTGCTCATTAAATAATCTGTACTGGTGAACGTTACATATTTAGCATTATTTCCTTTTAAATAAATGATATTAGCCGTTTTAACAACTGGAACTATTGCTGGAACATTGGCATTTTCATAAATAAAATTCACAGAATTTATATTAAACTCCCCAGACAAATTAGCAATTCTTATTGCTTGTAACCCTGCCGATTTAAAAACTCCTGTAACTTTATATGTTTTCCAAGACGTCCAGCCCCCTGTAGCAGGAATATCTGATGTGGCTACAACTTCAGTTCCATCAGCATTTTGAATTTGTATTTTACCAGTGGCAGCATTTCCATTAGCTACCCTAAGTTCTACCGTATAAGTACCCGGCTGATCAACATTTACCGTATACTTCATCCATTCTCCAGAAACAAACCATCCTACAGTATATCCATTAGACTGCGAATCAGTTGTGGCTTCAATATCAACTCCATTATTGCGGTACACCCAGCCATTATTCCATGCGGTATAAGTTCCTGTTGTAATATGGAAATCTTCCCACGCCTGATCTGAATATGCATATCCTTTCATTCCATAATCATAATTGGCTGTATAAAGTTTTCCTGGTATAGCATTACTTGAGAATGCTTGTGTATCTCTAGTACCCGGCTGTGTAAAAATTGACCTAACAACTTCTGTCTGTAACGTACAGTTTGCTAATTTGACATTCTCAGCCAATTGCATAACTGTATTGAATGCGGTGGTAGGATCAAGACTTGGATTTGTTCCTCCAAAGTAATTTAACAAAGCAGTATAGCCTGAAGGGAATTTTGCATCAGCAAAATCATTTATACTGCCAAATTTTTTCATAGGCCACCATGACATTCCAATTCCATTATCATTAAAAACCTCAACCGTTCTAGTGAAATGATCATTGCTGTTTTCTCCATGTTCGCCACACCAAATAGGCCTGTTTTGTGCTGTTCGAAAATCTGTTATCCATTTAATATCCTGATTTGATGTAGCCGACCAATATTTATGAAAAGTATAAACCATATTTGCATCCCAAGCTGGAGTCAAACCAGTATAGTCATTTGCATACCAGTTCCCTTCAATAAATAAAATATGATTATCTGAATTTGCTCTGATAACATCTGTCATTCTGCCGTAAACATTTCTTAAAGCAGTTCCGTTTGGTAAATTCCAAGCAGGCTCATTTATCAAATCATAACCTGCAACCCAGGATTCACCTTTATATCTTTCTGATATTTTTTTCCATAATGCAACAGCTTTTGTCTTATGGGTATCACTTTCCCAAAAGGAAGGTTTAGTACTGTCATAATCACTAATAGCATTATTGCTTTGTCCGCCAGGAGTAGCATGCAGATCAATTATGACATAAATCCCAGCATTCGTACACCAGGAAATTACATTATCCAAAAGAGTAAATCCTTGATTATTCCAAGCATCCGGTGTGCCTAGATTGACAAAATACTCATAGTGAATAGGTATACGCACAGCATTAAATCCCCAAGCTTTAACTTGTTCAATATCCGATTGTGTAACATGGTTATTTAGCCACTTATCATAAAAAGTTTTAGTATTTGCGGCACCAATCAAAGTTGTTAATTTTTTTTTCCAAGTGTGCTGATCAGGTGCTTGGTTTGCGGAATTCATCATATATCCTTCCATTACCATCCAGTTTCCGAAGTTCATAGCGTTTAGAATCACCTCTTCGTTTGTAGAGCTGTTCACTATTTTCTGTCCTTCTACCTTTAACATTTGTGCCGAAGCAGCATTGCTCGATAAGATAGAAATGAATATTAATAATGAAAATAGTTGATTAGAAAATGTCTTTTTATTTTTCATAGCAAATTAATAAATAAGTGTTTGAATTGCATTTGGCAGAATAGAAATTTCGGCAGCCTGAGTTCCTACGCATAAGTTATAGATTACAGCAGTATTGCTTTGATTCATAACTACCGTTACCATTTTTCCGTCTTTATTCAAAAATGATGTACTCAAAAGATTGCTTCTGCTTACTGCAGAACTAACTCTTTTGGCTTCTGGGCGAATAAATTTAGAAAAATGTCCAATATAATAATAAGATGGAGTATAAATTAATTCTCCGGTTTTAGTATCGGCGTGAATAGGGGCAAAACAAAAGTTCCCCACATGATTAGGACCACCTTTTTCATCCAAAAGTATATTCCAGTCCGTCCAGCCTACAGTTCCGTTATTAAAATCATGTATCATCGATGATCCATACCTTTCCCCATTGACCCAGAATTGATATTTATCAGCGTCAAATTTCTCGACACAGCCTTCGGTAAACATTAAGTTTTTATCTGGGAATGCTGCATGAACTTTCCCGACATTTTCAAACATCTGGTTGCCTCCTGCCCATGTTTCGTACCAATGAAATCCCATTCCCCATGCATACTTTGAGGCTTCGGGATCATTAAAAATAATATTAGCCCGCTGTAACATCAAATCACGATTGTGATCCCAAACAATTATTTTTTTGCTTCCCAGACCTTCTTTTTTCATAGTTGGCCCAAGATAATTTTTTAGAAAATCTCTTTCCGCTTCAGCTGTAAACACACAAGATTCCCACGTTTGTACCGCCATAGGCTCATTCTGAACACTAATTCCCCATATTGGCATGCCTTCTTTTTCATAGGCTTTGACAAACTTTGTATAATAAGCGGCCCATGGCTGAAAAAACTCAGGCAATAATGTTCCGCCTTTCAGCATATTTTTATTGCTTTTCATAAAAGCAGGAGGACTCCATGGACTTGCGTACAGAATTATTTTTCCGCCGGCAGTTTCGGTTGCTTTTTTTATCAGCGGTATTTTAAATTCTCTGTCATGTTCGATAGAAAAACTTTTCAATTCAGTATCGCCTTCATTTATATAAGTATAACTCCCAGATGCAAAATCGGAACTGTGAATTGTGGTTCGCAGTAACGAATAGCCAATTCCTTTTTCGGCACTGTAATATGCGTTTAAGAATTCCTGCTGCTTCTCTTTAGATAATTTAGCAAAGACCTCAGCACTTGCATCTGTTACAGCTCCGCCAATTCCCAATAAGGACTGATACGTTTTATCTGGATTTACAAAAACACAAATTTGAGTTTCTACAGGCTGTGCGAGATCTGAAAACGTGTGATCCTCAGTTTTAGATAATCTCAAATTGGTGCTTTCGGCCGTAGTATAAACTGTAACCGTTTTATTTTTTGTCGAAAAAGAATTCGCAGCTGCTTTATTTTTTTGCTGTGCAAAAACAAAAAAAGATGCTAGTACAAATATTGTGGAGGTTATTTTTTTCATAATTTGTTTTTTTGGACATAGATAAGCTATTACCAAATGTATGTTCCTACAGCTCCCCCTTCCAGTGAAGTGGTTATCCATTTTCCATTATATTTAATATTAAATAATTCGGCAGTATTTCCATCATTTACAACCAGCAGCACTTTTTTTCCTGCAGGAGTCTTGAAAGCGACATTATGCAGATTACCGACAATAGCACTCGAAATCCTTACAGAGCCAGCAGGTACAAATTTAGAAGCATGAGCAGCGATATAATATCCAACATTACGGCTTAATGATTCACTGCTTGTTATTGTTATTGCTCCTTTGCACGTTGTACACCCACCATCTGTATGTGGTCCAAAAGAACCATCATTAGCAAGGTTCCACTGCAGAGCGGTTTTACTCCAGTTACGCATTGATCCAATAATTACATTTTTTACCTGCCATTTTAAATCTCCATCAAAAGCACCTGTAGATGAAGTGTACTGTTCTGTAAAATAAACATCCTTGCCTGGAAAGGCATCGTGAACAATTGAAAGTGCGCCAATATCTCCCCCATACAAATGGAAAGCCGAACCATTTACAAAAGGGTTAGCTGCCACATCTTTTAAAATCGTAATTGGATATTGGGGGTTATCGCAATTATGATCATAAGAAACAATCTTGGTGGCAATATCTACTGCTTTAAATGCAGGGCCTAAATTATTTTTTATAAAATCGGCCTGCTGTAGAGCTGTCATAATCATACTAGGATTGTTACCCCCATGTAATGGCTCGTTTTGAGGAGTAACCGCATCGATTACGATTCCTTGAGCTTTCATTTTTTGTATGAATTTCACAAAATATTGTGCATATACCTCATAATATTCCGGTTTTAAGCTTCCTCCCATAAAACTGCCATTATCTTTCATCCAGACAGGGGCAGACCAAGGAGTACCCATTATTTTAATTTTAGGATTAATAGCTAGAATTTCTTTCAATAGCGGAATGAAATCTGCCATATCAGGTGCAAGGCTGAAGCTGTCCAAATTAACATCAGTCTGCCCAGCCGGCATATCATCATAGGTAAAAGGCGCAGCGCTCAGATCGGAAGCACCGATACTGATTCTCAAATAGCTCAGCCCTATCGAATTTTCGCCTGAACCAAATAATTCCTGCAATAATTCTTTTTTCTTCTGGGCAGTTAGCTGATTAATTACCTGTGCACTTCCGCCTGTCAGCGTAAATCCAAAACCATCAATTGTCTGATAGGTCTGAGCTTCATTAACTTCAATATTCTGATAAATATTTACCTTATTGCCAAAAGCTAAAACACCTGTCTGTTTTTTCAAAAGCACTGTCTGATCACCTTTAGTCAGCCAAAAATCTACTTCATTTTTTACTACCGGAGATGGTGTCGGAGCTGGCGCTGTCGAGTCTCCGCCTTCGTTAGAAGATGAGCAGCTGATGTGTATGGCTGAAAATGCTAATATCAAGAACAGCTTGCCTAATTGATGAATTTTTTTCATTATTATTTTATAATTTAATTTCGATACAAACACAGAATAATTTTATGGTATTTAAAAACTTTTGGTGTCCTATAAAACGGTATTTTCATCTAAATACTTAATCAATTTTTCACTAGAGCTTCTATCTCATTTAAAAAATAGAAGCTGCTAATGAAGAGGTAACTACCAAACTTAACTTAACTAAAACTTTTTTAATTGTACACCCTTATATAATCCACTTCAAGAGTAGAAGATGTAAAATCTGGATCTACCGGGCCTCCCCAAACTCCTCCCATTGCAAGATTGACAATCAGGTAAAAGTTTTTGTTGAAAGGAAATTTATCTGAATTTATAAAAGTGTAATACAATTTATCATCCACATAGAATTTGATATACGAGGCAGTCCAGTCGGCTGTATAGATATGGAATTCCGTATTATCATTAGGCACGTTAATAGTTCCTGTATCTGGAGTAGCTCCTGAACGTCCGGGAGAATGTAATGACGAATGATTAACATGCGGATCTTTTCCAACTGATTCTAAAATATCTATCTCGCCGCAGGCTGGCCATCCAGCACTTCCTATATTACTGCCCAGCATCCAGACTGCAGGCCATGTTCCAACTCCTGTAGGCAGTTTTGCTCTAATTACTACTTTGCCATAAGTAAAATCAAATTTTCCATTAGATTCTAATCTTCCAGAACTGAAATCTCCTTTTCCGTATTTTTCTTTAATGGCTTTTATTTTCAAAACACCGCCTTGTACAATTGTATTTTCAGAACGATCGGTATATGACTGCAATTCATTATTTACATGTCCAGGATCCCATATCATGAAAGTCCATTTTGTTGGATCAGGTGCTCCATCAGTATTAAACTCATCAGCCCAAACTAACTTGGATTCCACTAAAACGGTAATAGAGATTGAAGTACTCACAAATTTACCGGCATTATAAGCAGACACATATAGCACATAAGTATGAGTACCCGATGCAGTATAAGTATAAGAAAAGCTTCCGTTTGTCACTTCCTTTGTTTCTCCATTACCAAGTACTATTTTATAGGATGTTGCATTGGTCGCTGATAATTTAAAATTTACAACTCCGGTTCCGTCTCCATTTGGATTTTTTGCAGAAGCTCCAGCTATTGTGGCTATGACTTTTAGATTTGTCGGTGTATTATTTTCTGCCTCCGGTTCGTCTGAATTTGAACCACTGCAGGAAATAAACAGAAAACAATTTAGTACAATAATCAAATTAATTCTTGAAAGATATTTTTTCATTTTTTTTTCTACGTTAAAAACATTCCATTAAAAAAAATGGCCCATAATCATAGAGAATGGGCCATTCTACCAACTCAACCTAACTTAACTACTAATTAATTTCTTTAATTAAAAACAACTACAAAGACGGTCTCATTTCAATATTTTGAATTTTGATACCAGCCTTCATGTCTTCACCACCACCTCTTATTACCAGATAGGCTGTACCTGTTTGAGTAGCAGTGAATATTCCTAAATTGTTTTCTGCCTTACAGCCAACAGCTGAAATTTTCCCTGAAAAAGCAGCTGTTGCACAGCCGTCCCAAGTACTCAAAGCTCTTAATTTTCCTCCTTCTGAATAATCAGTTCCTGTTACAGGTGCAGAGTAACCGCAATACACTTCAAACCAAGTATTACTACAGCCTGTTGTTGAAGAAGTAAGCATATCGATTACATATTTTTTACCTGCTACAACATTAATTGCCTGATAAATACCATTACCAGCCCAACCACTAGCAGTTAATGTAGCCGAACCGCTTGCAAAAGCAATATTGGCACTAGAAGCTGGATTTGTAACCGTCCATTTTGACCAATCATCACTATTAGTTAATTTCCCCCCTGCAAGGATATTTCCTTTCACTGGATCTGAGGTTGCCACAACTATATCTTGAGCTAATACAGCTGTTGCACCGCCTGCACCTATAGCTGTATGAGAAATAGTATAAGTTCCAGCATCTGGTAAAGAAATTTCAAAATCCATTTTCCCTTCTGCCAATCCTGTACCAGTATCCCATAGAGATCTTATAACTCCTTTTGGCTGTGCAGCAATCCTGTATACATTCACTTTGCCTTCAACTGGTGTAACTGTAAATGACGCGTCAACACTTGCTGGAGTTAAGCCATTGTCAGTAAAAGAATCTTCAGGCTGACATCTTGTGAAATTTGCGATTGCCACAACCGCAAACAATAATAAAATTCCTTTCTTTTTAATTATATGTAAGTTCATAAAATATCATTTTAATATTAGTAATTAGGATTTTGAACGATTTTTGTGTTTGGCAAGTTATTGTAAGGTATTGGCCAGATTTCGTTTTTCCCAGCTACAAACCCTTTATCTTTTAGGGCTGTCGCTGCTGCTCCAGTACGTACTAAATCAAACCAACGGTGACCTTCTCCTGCTAGTTCCTTTCTTCTTTCTAACATGATTGCATCTTTAGAAACCGGCACTGAAGCCAAACCTACTCTCGCTCTAACTGCATCTAATAATGCTTGTGCTCTCGCTCCTGTTCCGCCAAGTGCCTCTGCCTCCATTAAATAAGTATCTGCTAAACGGATAGCATAAACGTCCTGTTTGTAATTTAATGCTGGTGCTCCTCCTCCTGATGAAGTATCAGAGTTTAATGGCGCAAATTTTTTCAAAAAATACCCAGTGTCTTGATAATGAGGCTCCCAATCAGCTTCTCCAGCTGTTTCCAATGCTTTCATATCTAATATGGTTGCATCAAAACGAGGATCTCCTTTTAGAACATTATACAAGGCAGGTGTAACTGTATTAAAACTCCATCCAGAAACATAGTCTGGAGCAGGTGAACCTCCAGATCTTGTATAGCCACGAGGCCCTACCATAATATTTATACTATTTCCTTCATCGGCACCACTACCCCAAAATCCCCAGTCTGCATTACTTTTGTCGGTATGCATAATTTCAATAATAGCTTCCGAGTTAAATTTATTGCTAATTTTCCAGAGATCCGCAAAATTGTCCAAGAGTTTGTATCCGTAAATGCTTGTGCCTCCTGGCGTACCATTTACTTCAGCTAGTTCAGTTGCAGCTAGTGCATTCTTCCCTTGATACAAGTACACTTTACCCAATAGAGCTTGAACAGAACCTTTAGTTAGACGGCCTGCTTCAGTTTTAATATCTGCCAGCTTATTAGGCAAAACTCCTTTGGCTTCCATCAAATCTTTTTCAATTTGAGCATAAACCTCCTCTGGTGAAACTTGTACTGTATTATAAGTTTGTGATGGTGAAATAGGTTGTAAAATCAAAGGAATATTTCTGAAAGTACGCACTAACTCAAAATAATAGTACGCCCGCAGTGCTTTCGTCTCTGCTGCAAAGCGTGCTTTTTTATCAGCATCCATATTAGTTTCTGGTAACTTCTCTAATAAAATATTAGCTCTTGCAATTCCTTGATAGAAATCACTCCAAAAGCTTTCCGGCATATTGATTTGATCTAACGTATAATTATCGAATGCATGAATTCCAGCTCCATCTCCAGCATTACCACCACCAGCAAAAAAATCATCAGATCCTGCATTCAGCATACAGATCATATTTTCAAACCCTTTAGACTGTTTGCCTATAATATCATAAACAGCGACTAACCCAGAATATGCCTGATTTTCGTTTTGGTAATAATTCTCCACTAAGTTGAGCCCCTTAGGTTCAACATGCAAGAATTCTTCACTGCAGGATGCTGTAAAAAGCAAACCTACAGCAATGCCTAAATATTTTATATTTTTAAATTTCATAATCTTTTTTTTTTAAAATTGTAAATTAACTCCCAACATAAGTGATTTTGCCTGAGGATAATATCCTTTATCAACACCAATTACACCACCTCCAATTTCCGGATCATAACCTGTGTATTTAGTAAATGTGAATAAATTTTCACCTGTTACATAAATTCTAGTTTTTGACAATCCCACTTTACCAATTACATCACTTGGTAAACTGTATCCTAATTGAATCGTTTTGAATCTCAAATAATCACCATCTTCTAAATAAAAATCAGATGCATTTGTAAAGTTTTTATTAGTATCTGCTGTTGATAATCTTGGATAAGAATTACTAGTTCCTTCTCCAGTCCAGCGTCCTAAAGCTGAGGTTTGATAATTGGCATTTACAACATCTAACCTTCTCAAACCTTGGAAAATCTGATTTCCAACAGCACCTTGAGCAAATACAAGTAAATCAAAATTTTTGAAATCTACGTTTAAAGTGATACCATACGTAAATTTTGGAATTGAACTTCCGATGAATGTTTTATCATCATCTGTAATTTTTCCGTCACCATTTGTATCCTGCCATCTAAAATCTCCTGGCTGAGCATTAGGCTGTATTAAGCCTCCTGAAGCATTTGTATAGGCATTAATCTCATCTTGATTCTGAAAAATCCCTTGGGTTTTATAGCCGTAAAATGAATTTATTGGCTGTCCTACCTGCGTTCTAGTAATATTACCCATACTTTGGAATGAAGCATTTCCATCTATGAACTTGATATCATTTCCTAAAAAGGTTACTTTATTTTCTACGTATGAAATATTACCTCCTAATCTAAAGTTAACTTCTCCTATTTTTTTTCTATACCCTAATTCGATATCTATACCCTTGTTTTCCATGTCAGCAATATTTGCAGAAGGATTTCCAGTACTTCCTACATAACCTGGAAGCTTGACATCTTGCAGAATTCCAGTAGTTTTTTTGTCATAAAAATCGACTGTCAGGTTAAGATCATTAAAAAATGTTGCATCAAAACCAATGTTACCTTGACTGGTTTCTTCCCATTTTAAATCAGGATTGGCTGGCGCATTTGGACTGTTTCCAATTACAACCGAACCTTGATTACCAACAGTATAATTTCGTCCACCACTAATAGTAGGTAGATATTTAAAATCACCAATGGCATCACTACCTACAATTCCATAACCACCTCTTACTTTTAGACTTGTTACAACATTATTTTCTGGCCAGAAATCTTCATTTGTAGGAACCCAGCCTAAAGAGAATGATGGAAAAACACCATATTTATTGTTGTCACCAAAACGAGACGAACCATCGCGGCGAATATTTCCTGTAAATAAATATTTTTCTTTATAATCATAAGTAGCCCTAGCAAACAAAGATGTCACAATGTGCTCAAAACCATTATAGGCTGATGCAGTAATATCATCTTTTACAGCACCGTAATTGAATGAAGCATCATCAAAATTATCGGCAGGAATATTTTTATAAGTTACATAAGTCCCAGAAGAAATATTATCAACGTATGTACCCTGACCACCCAAAACGGTAAAATTATGGTCGCCAATTTTTTTGTTATACGAAATGGTATTTTCAACTGTCCATCCAAAACCTTTATTGGTTCCTCTGCCTAAACTGTTCACGGGAGTTATAGTAGAAGAGTTCAGGTAGGATACGGGAGTAAAACTTTCTGAACCCCAATATGCTAATTTAGCACCTGCAGTACTTTTTATTTTCAATCCTTTAATCACTTCTAACTCTAAATAGGCATTTCCAACAAAGTTATCAGACCATCCATAATTCCCTAATCTAGTTTGAATATATGCTAATGGATTACTCATTTCCTGAGTAACTACCTCAGATATCCCGTATGGATTTCCATTTGCATCCCTAATAATTCCAGCCTGATTACTATATGGTGGAAGATTAGCGTCAACAGGATCCGTTACAACAAGCGGTGTAGTAGGATCAAGATTAATTGCAGAACTTAAAGGTCCGCCAAACTCACTATTTGTATTTCCTAATCCAATATTTTTCTCATTAGAATAACCAAATGTTTGACCAAAAGTCAGCCCTTTCACAATTTTATGTGTAGAATTTAAACGAAAATTCTTTCTACTGTAATCAGAAATTGGAGTAGCTACAATCCCTTCTTGGTCTAATAATCCAAAAGATACATAAAAAGTCGATGCATCGTTTCCGCCACTTATACTTAATTCATGTCCAGTTCGCAATGCACTGTCATTAAAAATAGCATCTTGCCAATCAGTTCCCTTACCATAACCTGTAGTGGATTGATAAGGAAGTGTATACGATTCGTTTGGTTTTGGAACATAACCATTAGCATAACGCTCGTTCATTAATGTAGTGTACTGAGTAGCATCCAATAAGTCTAGCTTTCTTGCTGCTTGAGAAAAACCAGCATACCCATTATAAGACACACTCATTTTACCAGATTTTCCTTTTTTGGTAGTAATAAGAATTACTCCCGCTGCGGCACGGGCACCGTATATAGCTTGAGAAGCAGCATCTTTCAAAACATCCATAGTTTCGATATCAGCTTGGTTTAAATAACCAATTCCTCCATTATCAACTACAACGCCATCAACTACCCAAAGAGGATCATTATTACCTATTGAAGTAATACCCCTTACCCTAATTGTAGAAGAAGACCCTGGCTGTCCCGCATTTGCTGCTATAGTAACTCCAGAAACTCTACCCTGCAGCGCTTGTTCTACCCTAGTAATAGGCAAATCTTTTAGTTGAGACGCTTTAACTCCTGATATTGCTCCAGTTATCAAAACCTTCTTTTGGGTACCATACCCTACTACCACAACTTCATTTAAGTCTTGTGATACAGCATACATTTTTACCTGCAGAGATGTTTGACCGTTAATTACTGTCTCAACAGTTTTGTAACCTACAAAACTAGTTAACAAAACTCCATTTTTAGGAGCATGAATTTGAAACTTACCATCAAAATCTGTAGCGACAGATGATGCTGTTCCTTTTAAAACTATGGTTGCCCCTGGTATTGGCATCCCCGTTTCATCAATCACTTTTCCGTTAACGGGCGTTTCCTGCGCATGCCCATAAGCCGAGAATAAGACCGACAAAACACAAAAAATAAATACTTTTAATAATTTCATTTTTCTGATTATTTTGGTTAAAAATTTAGTTATTTGATGCAATGTTATGTCTAAAATTTTTAATTTGAGAATTAAACATCACTACAAAATCACATCAATAACGTTATAGTAGTATTACAAAATATTATCATAAAAAAAATAAATAATTGATTTTTAACAAGTTAAAATCTAAAAAACATTACTTAAAAAAATATTAATTTTAAAAAATCATTACAATTGGCATTATTTAGATACTTTAGCAAAAAAATCGAAAAAATGAACTTTTTAAAACACAGTAATAGCACCTTTTAACAAATTCACAGCTTACATTAATTAAAAAAATAAATGAAACAATTCACGAAATCAGCCAGCCTTATTTTGCTATTTTTTTTGTTTGGCATACCTCAATTATCTTTAGGACAAGTAAAAAAAATTGGGCTTCCACAAATCAAGAATTATAGTAGAACTGACTATAAAGGAGGTACCCAAAATTGGAATATTGATCAGGATAAAAATGGAAATCTCTATTTTGGAAACAATGACGGACTGCTGCAGTTTGACGGTGCCACATGGAGCAAATACAAAGCAAAGAATTCTGATGCCATTAAATGCTTAAAAGTTGGTCCCTCTGGAAAAATATACGTAGGCTGTTACAATGAGTTTGGCTATTTCAAAGCCAATTCCAAAGGGAAACTAGAATACTTTTCAATTTCTAGCTTCTTGGATAAAAAAACGCTGAGCATAATTGATTTCATCTGGAAGATACATCTCTATAAAGATGAAGTTATTTTTCAATCATTTGATCATCTCTATATATATAAGAACAATAGAATAAAAATTATAAATGCTCCAAAAAGGTTTCAGTTTTCTTTCTTTTTCAACTCTAAGCTATATATTCAAGATATTTCATCTGGTATTTTAGAATATAAAAATGGTAAACTCAATTTCCTTAAAGGATTAAATACGCTGAATAATTCGGAAATCTGGGGGATGATTGAATTAGAAAAAAATAAGATCTTAACCGCTACTTTAGACAGGGGGCTTTTTATAATAACAAATAATCAAATTGTTCCCTGGAACACCGAAGCCAACACCTTTATAAAGAAGAATGGTTCTCTAGGGTGCATCCTTTATAAAAATAAATATGTAGTCATTAACTCAGTTCTTGATGGTATTATAGTTTGTGATCTAAAAGGAAATATCATACAGCATATTGACCGCAGTAAAGGGCTTCAAAACAATACCGTCCTTGCTTCATTTATTGACAACAGCAATAATTTATGGCTTGGGCTGGATAATGGAATTGCCTATATTAACGAAAATTCATTTCTCACCTATTTTGGGTCTAGCTATAATTTAGGAACAGTTTACTCTTCTGTCGTTCATAGAAACAATCTCTATGTCGCAACCAACCAAGGCGTTTTTTGTCATCCATGGAATACGGATTTTAAAGAAGGTTCTTTTAAACTCGTCGAAGGAACTACTACTCAGGCATGGAATGTTCAGATAATAAATGGAGAATTAATATGTGCGAGCAATAAAGGAGCTTTGCTCTTAGAGAATGGCAAGATTATTAAAAATCTGGATTCAAAAGGATATTTTGGTTTTAAACCAATACCTGATCATCCTAATTTTTTCATAGGTGCAAATTATAATGGTTTTTCTGTTTTTGAAAAAACCAGCTCGGGAATAAAATTCAGGAATAAAATTGAGGGTATTGATAAATCTTCTAATTCTTTTGAAATTGATAATGACTATTTATGGCTGAAAAAAGACCAATACCTCTATCAAATTGATTTAGAAGACAATCTGCAGAGAACTAAAACTGTTAAGATATTTACACAATATTCTAAAGAAAACCCAGGCACAGGAAGTCTTCAGCGCATAAACAATAAGATCTTTTTTCAATCGAATAATATTTTTTACACTTATTCTACAAAACAACGAAGGTTCATAAAAGATATTCCGATTACCCATATATTCAAGTCAATTCCAAAAATTACAAGACTAACAGAAGATGCCAATGGAAATATATGGTACACCTTCAAGGAATCGATGGGGGCATTAATAAAAACAGGAAACAATAAATATAAGCATGTCATTGCTCCCTTTTCGAATTTAACAGGGAAGTTAGTTGCCAATTATATGTCTATAAACACAATTGATTCAAAAAACACTTTTATAGGCTTAACAGATGGACTGGCGCATTATGATGCTACCATTGAAAATAAATCTATTTTAAAACCTATTGCTAATATAAGAAGCTTTGCTTTTCCTGGCGATACTATACTTTTAGGAAACAAACAGAACAAAAAGGAGGTGTACGAACTTCCGTATGCCTCGAATCAGGTAAAATTTACATTCTCTTCACCTTCTTACGAAAATCTTGAAAACATTGAATTCTCCTATCAGCTGGAAGGCTTTGAGGAAAACTGGAGCGCTTGGTCAAGCAGTACTATAAAAGAATATACCAATTTGAAGGAGGGCAATTATAAAATGAAAGTAAGAGCACGAAATAGCTTTAAAATCCAATCAGACGAAACTTCTACTGAATTTAGAGTATTTCCACCTTGGTACAGACATTCATTAGCTTATTTATTTTATCTGCTGCTGCTTACTTGCCTTGTGTACTATATTAGATTTAATATAAAGATGAAAATAAGGAAAAACAGATATGTCGAAACCTTAGAGCAGCGAAGATTATATTTAGAAAAAGAAACTAAAATTAAACAGGAACAATACGAGCTTGAAAAAGAAATTGAAAAGCTGGAAAACGAAAAACTGCAGATAAGATTACTCTCCAAAGACAAAGAGCTAGTAAATAACACATTGCAGGTCGTCAAGAAAAATAAAATACTAAACGGTATCATTCATAAACTAAAAGACATAAACACAAGCTCATTTGACGAAGCAACAAAAAATCAATTTACTAAACTAAACCGGAGTATTGTCAAAGAAGTAAATACAGACAAAAGCTGGAAAGATCTCGAAAAGCACCTGAAAAATGTCCACTTCGAATTTCTTAAAAAATTAAAGGAGAAACATCCTTCCATTACTCCAAGGGAAATGGATTTGGCAACCTATTTATTAATGAATATGTCAACCAAAGAAATTGCAGAATTTATGAATATATCTACAGGAGGAGTCGATTTGGCCAGATATCGATTAAGAAAAAAACTGGAACTAAATCAAAAAGAAAACTTAATCGGGTATTTCATGAGTATAAAATAGATAAAAAAGAGGCTGTCTCACTCGTGAAACAGCCTCAATTCTTTGCTGATTTGCATTACTTCTCCCAGAGTGATGATTTTAAATCATCTTAGCAGATATTGCAGCATCTTTCCTTGACCTCCAGGAGTGGCATGCAAGTCAAAATCATATAATATTTTATCGTTTCAATCAAGAAACTGCTTGTTATTTATAATTAATTTCGACAAAGACTGGAAAATGATCTGATGGATATTTCAAATCTTTAGCATCCGATAAAACAGCGTATTTATTAACTGTAAGCGCTTTTCCTTTGGATATAAAAATGTAGTCAATCAATGGTCCTGCACCTTCATTGTATTTAAAATTATTAAAAGTCCCATATGGTCCAAAAGGTTTTTCTTTCGAAACCGTTCGGGCATCATCCATTTTGCTTTTCAATGCAATTATACGTTCTGTTTCGGGTTCTGAATTGAAATCTCCCATTAAAATAACAGGATATTTGTTCTTGTTTAATTTTTCTATTCTTGATAGAATTAATTCTAGTCCCTTAGTCCTGGCTTGTTCGCCTATGTGATCCAAATGGGTATTAAAAATCCAGATCAGCTTATTATTTTTGACATTTTTTAAAAGTGCATAAGTACAGACTCTGTTGCAGGCTGCATCCCACCCCATTGAAATAACGTCGGGAGTATCGGATAACCAGAAAGTACTAGATTCTATTACTTTGAATTTTTCTTTAGCATAAAAAATATTAGAAGATTCGCCCTTTCCAATTCCATCCCTTCCTATTCCTACATACCCATATTGCGGAAGTGCATCGGCTATGTCCAATACCTGATTTGGCTTTGCTTCTTGAACCCCAAAAATGTCTGGAGCATAAAACTGAAGCTGTCCATTAAAAAAATCTTTTCGATGCGTCCAATCATTCTCCCCATCCGAAGCTACATCTAATCGAATATTATAAGTCATTATTTTTAAGGTTTGGGCTTGTACAAAAAAATTCATCAAACCAAAACAAATTGTCAAAGCAATATTTCTTTTGTTCATATTCTCAATTATTAAGATTTTATTTCATCTAATAAATTTATATAATTTATACATATGAACTCCTAAAATTAAAAAGATAAAGCGTGATTCGAAATCCCATCTATCATAGTAAAAAGCATTAAAACTCCAGTAAAAATGTAATATTTTCTATTAAAAATTATCGCTTAACATTAAATTAAGCGATAATTAACAATCTCTGCTTTAGTTATTCTTATTTAAGCAAAAAGTCTTGATTCAGATCAGCAACTCGAATTGTAAAAGTTCCTTTTTCTGCAACCCATTTTAAATCATTGTTCACAAACTGTAGATCTTTCTGATTCAAAGTAAAGGTTACTGTTTTTGATTCATTTGGTGCTAAATTAATTTTTTGAAACCTTTTCAATGATTTAAATTCAGGTGTAATAGTCGCGAAATTATCTGATAAGTACAACAAAACAGTTTCTTTTCCTGCTTTGCTTCCTGAGTTTGTTACCGTTACCGAAACATTTACATCATCTGAACTAGAAATTTCAGCTTTATCAATTTTTAAGTTTGAATATTTAAAAGTAGTGTATGACAAGCCAGTACCAAATTCAAATTGTGGTGAATAGCTCTTTTCATATTTAGCATCATCATTTTGTTCTCCTTCAGAAATACTTTCAGTATATTTTCTATTATATTTTTCTAATGAATTTGGATATTTTGGATAATTGTAAGGCAATCTTCCACTTGGATTTACATCGCCATAAAGAATATCAACCAAAGCTCTTGCTCCTTCATTTCCTGGTAAATAACATTGTAGAACTGCACTCATATGATCAGCAAAATCGCTAATCAGTCTTGGCCTTCCTTCATTTAAAACCAGAACAATTGGTTTGTTCAATTTCGCCAAAGCTAATGCCAGCTTTATTTGAGATTTACTCATGTACAAATCACTGATATCTCCAGGCGTTTCAGTATAGTTTTTTTCGCCCAGACATAATACAATTTTTGAAGCATTTTTAGCTAAATCAACTGCTTTCTGAATTTCGCCATCATCTTCAATTTCCAGGTCGGCACCTTTTGTATACAATACATTTTCTTCACCTAATTTGTTTTGAAAAGCTTCTAAAATGGTAAATTTATCTGCTGCATACGTATCTGAATTTTCGCCTTGCCAAGTATAAGACCAGCCTCCGTTCAAGTATTTCATGCTGTTGGCAGTTGCTCCTGTAACTAAAATTTTTTCATTTTTATCCAAAGGCAAAACTGACTTGTCATTTTTTAGCAATGTAATGGATTCTGCAGCTGTTTTATATGCTTCCTCAATATGTTCTGCCGAACCAAATTTGGGATAATCTTTTAAATTAGCTACCGTATTTTGAAACAAATTCAATTCAAATTTCATTTTCAAAATACGAGAAACAGCATCATCTATACGAGACATTGGCACTTCTCCTTTTTGGACTAAATCCAGTAAAAGAGTATAAAATGAATAATCCTCTGGAACCATGCTCATATCAATTCCGGCCATAACAGCCATACGGACAGCCTCTCTCTGAGTCTCTGCCACTTTGTGACGTGTGTGCAAATAAATAATATCCTTCCAATCTGTTACAATCACACCTGAAAAACCAAGCTCATTTTTAAGAATGTCGGTCAGTAAATGTTTGCTCGCATGTACCGGAGTTCCATTAATTTCTCCAGAACTTACCATAACGCTTTTTGCTCCCGCCTTAATTGCTGCCTGATAAATGGTTAAATCATATTGTCTCAAGAGGCGCTCTGGAATGATGCTGGGAGTCCTATCTTTTCCTGTTGTTGTACTGCCATAGCCAATGTAGTGTTTCATGCAGGAAGCTACGCTATATTTTGAACCAACATTGTTATCACCTTCAAAACCATCAACTAAAGCAACTGCCATTTGGGATGATAAATAAGCATCTTCGCCAAAGGATTCCCACATTCTAGACCAAGCAGGATTTCTAGGAAAATCCAAGTCGGGCGAAAACACCCAAGGGATGGAAGAAGCTCTAGTTTCATAAGCCGAAATTTGCGCACTGCGCTTTACCAACTCAGTATTAAATGTAGCTGCTAAACCAATTTGCTGAGGAAACAATGTTGCCCCGGTAGTATAACTTGCTCCATGAATAGCATCTATACCATATAAAACAGGGATTTTGAGCCTTGTTTTAATTGCTTCGCCTGATATAACATTCATCGTTTCCTGCCATTTTTGCAGAGTTGGAGCGCCTGGATTTGGCACATTCAATATGGAACCAATATGATGGGTTTGGATTCCATTTTTTAATTTTTCGATATCGAATACACCTTTTGCACCTTGCTTTTCAAATATGGTAACGGTGATTTGAGTCATTTGTCCCACTTTTTCTTCCAATGTCATCTTTGAAATTAATTCCGAAACTTTAGCATTAATTTCAGCTGACTTTGCATTTGAAGATTGAGACCATGATACGCTGTAAAAGGATAAAGCGCAAATAAATAGAATTTTCTTTTTCATTTTTATTACTTTTCAGAAGACCTTAAAATCTTCAATTTTAATTATGTTAATATACTAATGTTTGAATGCCATGCGCTGGAATCTGCAATTTGGCTTTCGAATCATGCACAAATAAATTATAGTCCACAGGATTGTTGGTTGCATTCATAATAACAGTTACTACTTTGCCATCAGTATTGATAAACGAAGTACTCGACAAAGTCGTTCTGCTCACTGCTGAACTTACTCTTTTTGCATTCTGTTTTATAAATTTAGAAAAATGTCCAATATAATAATACGAAGGAGTGTATATTAATTCTCCTGTACTGGTATCGGCATGAATTGGTGCAAAACAGAAATTACCAACATGATTTGGACCTCCATGCTGGTCTAATAAAATATTCCAGTCCGTCCAGGCAGCAGTTCCATTATTGAAATCATTAATCATAGCAATTCCATAACGTTCCGCATTTGTCCAAAATTGGTATTTTGCTGCATCAAATTTCTCTAGGCAGCCTTCTGTAAACATTAAATTTTTATCTGGATAAGCTTCTTTAACTTTCTTAACATTATCAAAATTTTGCGAAGCACCAGTCCAGGTTTCATACCAGTGAAAACCTAAGCCCCATACATATCTTGACGCATCAGGATCTGAATAAATTACATTAGCTCTATGATACATCAAATCACGATTATGATCCCATATCACAATTTTTTTATCACCCAATCCTTCTTTTTTCAAAGTAGGTCCCAAATAATTTTTAATAAAATCTCTCTCTCCTTCAGCAGTATACAAACACGATTCCCAAGTTTGTGTAGCTAAAGGCTCATTTTGAGTTGAAGTGCCCCAAATTGGAACTCCCTCCTTCTCATATGCCTTAATAAATTTAGTATAGTAATTGGCCCACTCCTGATAAAACTCAGGAAGCAAAACTCCTCCTTTAAGCATATTATTAGTGGTTTTCATAAATGCTGGCGGCGACCAAGGAGTAGCATAGGTCAATAATTTTCCTCCAGCGATGGCAATAGCTCTTTTAATCATTGGAAGGCGGTATTTTTTATCCGGATCAATAGAAAATGTTTTTAAGTCTTTGTCTCCCTCGTTTATATAAGTATAGCTGCCACTCCCAAAATCAGAGCTATGAATGGTTGTTCTCAATAGTGAGTAGCCAATTCCTTTCTCTGAAGAATAATAAGCATTTAAGAGTTCCTCCTGTTTTTCTTTTGATAATTGAGCAAAAATTTCGGCACTTGCATCTGTTATCGCCCCTCCAATTCCAATAAAATCCTGAAAGGTGATATCAGGTTCAACAAATACGGCAATTTCAGTTTCTATAGGTTGTCTAGAAGGTTCAAACTTCAAATTTGCAGTAGAGGTTAAACGGTTTTTTGTATTCTCGGCTGTAGTGTATACTAAAATTTCTTTGTTTGATGTGGTATATTTAATGTTTTGTTTTTGGCTTTTCTGCTGTGAAAAAGCAGACAAAGAAAAGCAAACAAAAATAATTATTAAGTCATTTTTTTTCATTGCCTTATTATTCTTTTTTATATTTCAATCTTTTAGAATCATCACATCAATTAAAAAATAGCTCATAATCACTACGATAATGAGCTATTTAAAACCTAACTAATTTAACTCAAAACTCAAATTAATCTTTATGTAATATAATCTACTCTCTACAAACACTTTTGCAAAAAAAGTAAATAAATAACATTTTTTAGTTTTTATCAACGTGTAATAAACTAAAAGCAGTATTTTAAAAACACTGCTTTTAGCTACAATAATAAATTACCAATTTGGATTTTGCACCATCAATTTGTTATTCTTAACTTCAGTATCTGGTATTGGAAACAAGTTATGTTTACCTTCGAAAAAGTTTCCGTTTTTAGTAAACCCTTGGCCTTTCAATACAGTTGCAGCATCTCCCCAACGAACTAAATCAAGAAATCTGAAACCCTCAAATGCTAATTCCAATTTTCTCTCTGTTTTAATTGCATCCATGTTGATAGCTTTAAATGGCAAGCCTACCCTATCACGCACTAAATTTAAATAACCTTGTGCCACCCCTGTATTGCTAGCCAAAAAGTTTGCCTCAGCAGCCATTAATAAAACGTCTGCATATCTAATTGCTCGAATGTTTGTACCATAGTTTAATGCAGTAGCAGGTCCTGCAGTTTCAGCAGTTAATGTACCATATTTAAGTCTGAAGTAGCCATCCATTCCCCATTGTTCTCCAGGTGCCGCTGTCCATTCTCCACCTTCAGCCTCTAATTCAGCCACTGATAATATTGAGGCCTTTCTTCTAACAACATCCCCTTCATCAATAAAAGCCTGTGCTAATTTAGCAGTCGGGTAATTAAATCCCCAGCCATCTGCAAGTCCAGTATCCCCGCCATCAAATTTAGTATCTCTTGGCCCCATCAATTGCCAGTTAATTTGATTTTCCATAGCGCGGCTTCCTCCCCATTGAAAATTACCCCAATCATTCCCGCCAGTTTCACTATAACCAATTTCAAATAAAGATTCTACACCAAATTCCTGTCCTTTTAAGAATATCTTTGAGTAATCTGGTACTAGTGCGTATTCTGCTGATTTAATCACTTCATCAAAAGCCTTAGCTGATTCTGCATACTTTTTTTGATATAAAAAAGCCTTTCCTTTCAAAGCCCAAGCAGTACCTTGTGACATTCTAAAACGCATTGCTGCGGAGTACTCACTCTTTTTAGGCAGGTTTGGAATCGCTTCATCTAAGTCTTTATGTATTTGAGCATACACTTCCTCTGGTGTAGATTTTGCCATTGCAAACTCACTTCCTGTAGTTTGCTTCAGTCTTATTGGCACACCGCCCCACATTGAAACCAATTCAAAGTAACAGTAAGCTCTCAGAGCCTTAGCTTCTGCTATCAAATGCACTCTTGTTGGAGTATCTCCCACTGCAATGTTAATAATTGCATTAGCTCTCATTATACCAAAATACATTCCTTGAAATGAATGTTCAATTGGTTTGTTTTCTGCTGTATATGAGAAATTATCCAATTCCTGGTATGCTGGCTGATCCGCTTGGTCACCACCTCCTGCATGTGATTCATCAGAAGGAAACGCTCTTACAACAAACATGGAATTCCAGTCTGTGCCATAAGCCCATTGTAAAGCATCATAACAGGCCAAAACACCTTCCTGCAAATCTTGATCCGTCTTATAATAATCACTCGCATCTATAAGACCATAAGATGGTTTGTCTAAGAAATCTTTGTCACAAGCAGTTAGCATCAATACTAAACCTGTAATAATTGATAATTTATAAATTATTCTTTTCATTGTTATATAATTATAGTAATTGTCGTAAAATTAAAATGTTGCTGATAGGCCTGTCATAAAACGGCTAGCTGTAGGATATAAACCTCTGTCAATACCCTGAGAGTTGTTATTAAAACTTCCTACCTCTGGATCAATTCCTTTGTACTTAGTAAATGTAAACCAATCATCTAACGATAAATAAAATCTTAAGCTTGTCATTCCCAGTTGTTTAATTAAACCACTTTTAAAATTATATCCTAACTGAATTTGTTTAATTTTTACATAAGACGCATCTTGAACCATTAAATCACTAGAATAGGTATACGGGTCTGATGTAGAAGCTCTTGGAAAACTATTGGTACTTCCTTCTTTAGTCCATCTGTCATTATAAAAGAATGATGGGCGATTGGTGTAAGAAAGGTCAGTTCTAGATAATGCCATAAAGTTTTCACCTCCAAAAGCACCTTGCAAAAACAATTTAAAATCAAAACCTTTATAGTCTAAATCAATAGTTGAAGCAATCATAAAATCTGGATGAGGGGATCCAATATATGTTTTATCGCTAGAATTGATATCACCATCACCATTTGCATCAACTACAATTGGATCTCCAGGTACTGGACTGTAAGTTGTAACATGACCTAAACTTGCTTTGTAAGCGTCAATTTGCGCCTGATTTTGGTAAATACCATCTGTTTTATATCCTCTAAAGTACCAAACTGGCTGACCTAATTCAAAAACGGTAACAGTTCCTAATGTTGGAATCTCTGCTCCATTCACTCTATCAAGTAAAGGATTCAAATAGGTAACTTCATTTTTCATAGTAGTGAAATTAAAGTTTATGCCATAACCGAAATCTTTCTTTTGTTCTCTCCACCCTAATTCTATTTCAATTCCTTTATTAGTCACATCTCCAGCATTTGCATATGGTGGCAATTGACCTATTGACGGAGGAGGCGATGAAGGTGTTAATAAATCTTTAGTTACTTTGTTATAATAATCAAAACCTAATGTTAATCTATTCTCTAAAGCTCTTACATCAAATCCAAAATCAGTCTGCTCAGTTGTTTCCCATGTAATATTTTCATTAGGTAAAACTTTTAACTCTCCAACAGGAAGATAGTTACCAAGTGCATCAGGATATTTTAAACCATCTTTTGTAATAAGTGCGTTCCATTGACCAGCACTAATATTAGATGTTGATCCATTTTGTCCCCAAGAAGCTCTAAACTTTAACTGATTAATAGCTTCAACCTTCCAAAAAGCTTCATTTGAAATCACCCATCCTGCAGATACCGCCGGGAAATAACCTGCACGCTTATCTGGTGCAAAAAGTGAGGAATTGTCATTTCTCAAAGAAGCTTGAAACAAATATCTATTATCATAGGAATAAGTAACACGTCCAAAATAAGAATTCATAGACGTAGGGTATTTATTTCCAGCAACAGTACCTTTTACAGGAGTTTCTCCAACTTGCGCCCAAGTATCACCTTCTTTAATCATACCGCTGGTAGTAGTATTCAAATAACTAGATTCAGTTTCTTGAGCCGACATTCCTAACATACCAGAGAATTCATGTTTATCAATTGTTTTGCTGTAAGTTGCAAAATTTTCCCAAAGCCAAGTTTTAAACTCAGAATGGTTGAATGTCTTAGTATTTGTATCGGTTTGTTTTTGTGAATTCCACCAGTATTTTGGATTCCAATCCTCAAAATTAGTAAAACGCTGCTCAATACCATAACGTGTAGTAATAACAAGTCCGCTAATAGGTTTGATATTAGCATAAACATTCCCTATAATTTTAGTTTCAACATTTTGACCATTATCAATAGCAATCTGACCCACTGGATTCGCAATTTCTCCCTGAACATATTGAGAAAGACCGTAATATTCTCCATTTCCATTCTTTATTAGAGGGCGATTATCAGTTAAATATGTCTGTACATGCGCAGGCAAAGTACTTCCACTTGGATAATAAACAGGAGTTGTAGGATCCAACAGCATAGCATGATTCATAACTCCATTGAAACTATCATCTTCTGTGAAAGCCTTACGCTTGTTTACAGAATAAGAGAAATTTTCACCTGCTTCAAGATACTTACTAATTTTATGATTAGAGTTAAATCTCACGGTAGTACGATTGAAATTGGTTTTATCCCCTCCAAAAAGCCCATCTTGAGTAAAAAAGTTACCTGAAAGCATAAATGTTGATACCTCATTCCCGCCAGATATCTGAAGAGTAGTGTGGGACATAGGCGCAGCGTCTTCTGCAGCTTCATCAACCCAATTAGTTCCTCTTTTACCAGACCATTCTGTAACGCTCGGGTGAGCTCCAGATGGGTTAGTTTCATTAATCCAATGAACATACTCATTAGCATCCATCATATCCAGTTTAGTTCTTAGAGATTGAAAACCAAATTGCGTACTGAATGACACATTCATAGAACCAGCTTTACCTTTTTTAGTTGTAACCATTACAACGCCATTACCTCCATCAGCTCCATAAATTGCTGCTGAAGCAGCATCTTTTAAAATCTCAATCTTCTCTATATCGTTTGGATCCAAGTAATCAATATTACTGGTACGCATTCCATCTACAACATAAATTGGATCGGAATTACCATTTGATCCAGCACCACGAATACGAATCTTAGTCCCCGCTCCTGGAGCACCTGACTGAGGTAAAACCGTAACACCAGCTGTTTGCCCTTGCAATGCCTGTGCAGTATTACCAACGGATAAGTGAGATAACTGATCCGCTTTTATTGAAGAAATTGCTCCTGTTACAACACTCTTTTTTTGAGTACCATACCCAACAACTACAACTTCATTCAAATTTTGTGATTCAGATTTTAACTGCACTGTAATTTGAGTTCTACCGTCAATCTGTACATTTGAAGTTCCATACCCAATAAAACTAATCGTTAAAGTACCGTCTGATGGTGCTTTAATTTCAAACTTACCATCAAAATCTGAGGAAGCAGCTGTAGCTGTCCCTTTTATTAAAATAGAAGCTCCCGGAATAGGCATTCCTTTTTCATCATTCACTTTTCCATTTATAGTTATGTCCTGCGCTTGCATGATAACCGTAAAAAGTAATGAAGAAACACAAAAAATAAACAATCTTGTTAATTTCATTTTTCTTAAAATTTTGGTTAATTAATTAATAATTTGAAGCAATAATAAGACAAAAATAATAATATCAGTAATATAAAAACTTTACAAAAACACATCAAATCAAGAAATACTCCATTATAAAAACACATCATAAGATATATAAAAAACTAAAAATCAATTATTTAAAATGTAAAATAATTTGTTATTAAATTGTTAATTTATTAAATAAACCTACAAAATTACAAATTCAAAATAGGACCATATTTATAAGATAAATAATATATAAAAAATAGGTAATAATGTTAAAATAATATCAGTACTGAGTATTATGCAAAAATTTCATACATTAACTAATAAATTAGCAATATCACCCACCTGAACGAAATATTTTATTTATATGATTTTTAAAGATTATTAAGTAGATAAATATCCCGTACTTAATTAATAATAACATTATAAAATCTTAATTCAATAAATTCTTCTCACATTATTAATGTTTAAAATGAAAATGATGATTAATTCACTTTATGTGTAATATAAACTAATCGAACTCTCGAGATTAAAACTTTCTAAACATGAAAACAACTGATAGTTTATTTATATAATCTAAGCATTAATTTGTAGTAAATTATCTTGAATAATTATAGGTTCTCACAATGAAATGATTCATGAGGGATCAATTATTTTATTCAAGTTTTATAACACCTATTCATATGTAATAAAATGCACAAAAAATTAGAGCTTTTATTCTAATATTTTGCTTAAAGAGATTCATTTCCAACTACTGTATTTAATAACTTGTAAATATCCTGAAAACAAAATGAAAAAGGTCCATATCAGCATCAGGAATACTTTTGTAGGAGTTAAGAGATCAGCCATAACAAAAGACAGAATTCAAATAGCATTTCATTTTATAGATGAAAAATTAGTGATGCATTGGCATTGAAAAAAGAAATCAACAAAACATCTACTGTAACACTGTCATATGAAGTCAGCATATCTCAAAACCTATACAGATTTGATTTTCCATTTCAATAAATTCTTTGCACTAAGTAAGCTTAAGTTACTATGAATGTTTAAATTACCTTCTAAACATCCGAAACATCTATAAAATTTATTGATCTGGGTATTCTACCAGCATTCAAAATACAAGAAGATGTAAGACAATACCTTCTTGCTAGATGATAGACGACCTTCTAATCATTTTTATGGATGTACCAGTACCATCCTGTTTAGATATTATATCATTTTTGGTTAATGAACTTCCTATACTACCCTTCCCATTGACCAGTTCTATGAGCTATAATTACCTTTTAACATTCTGAATAAATGTGGTGGATTTTAACGGCAATCTAATTAAGTTCAAAACCAAATCTATGCTGAGGGTTCTAGGTACTATACATCCGTAAGATATGAACCTAGCATTCTTTAGAGACTTGGCGAGGAAATTTTAATAGCTTTTACAGATGCTTTGTCTCCATCGGATATAATCCTTTTTATTTTGATTCCCATATTCAAAAGATTCAAAAAACCTTCAGCGATCTCTTCAAAATGTTCTCTATTAGTCATTATGTAAAGTTGTATTAACTCAAAATGAAAGCATTTACAAACTACTAAGCAAATGTCATTTGAAAAATAAGCTCCATCAAAAACCAATATGCCTCATTAATGAAACCCAATTCCAAAAGTGGAGACTTTATCAAAGAAATCTTTTTCAATTATCCAATAAATTACCTATTGGGAATCAGAAACATTTTTATCATTTGAGATAAATAATTACCAACACTTTACATTTAAATCCCTCTTTGTTTTCCTGATTATCCATTTTATTATTTAGGAGGCTTTTTCAAGTTGGGTAGTGCTTTTTTTGAGTTTTTTATAACTAAACCACTCTGCACTGAAAGTGCAGAGGTTTGTTTTACGAGGGACTGAAAGTCCCTCATTTTTTCATTCGAGAATGAAATTTGAATTATCAT
>NZ_QUNI01000006.1:8985-316186 GCF_003385115.1 Flavobacterium aquicola | reverse complement strand
ATGATAATTCAAATTTCATTCTCGAATGAAAAAATGAGGGACTTTCAGTCCCTCGTAAAACAAACCTCTGCACTTTCAGTGCAGAGTGGTTTAGTGGAAAACGGAAATATTAAAAGGACTTCCGCAAATTGAACAGTACTCAGTGACCGTATTATTAATCTTTGATTGTTAACTTATCAAATAATGTCATTTCTGCTATTTCATCTTTGCGTTTAAAAGAAACACCTTTATGTTTTTGAATGTATCTGACCAAGTCGTAAGCGGTTTTTACCATTTGGGGAGAACCCCCAATTCGATCATGGAAACTGATAGAAAGCTGTCGTTTCTTAAATTCACTTTCTTCATAAAGCTGGTCAAATTCTGCTTTTACTTGATTGAAAAACTGATCTGTAGAAAAACTTTTTCCTTCAATCAGCAGTATGTCGTTGCATCTTAAGGTATAGGGCACAACCACAAAGTCTTTATTTTTTACCTGAATAATAAAAGGCTCATCCCTGCTCAGATCATCAATGTGATATTTAAAACCCAATTCCTGTAAAATATCCAGAGTGTTTTCTCCTCTTCGAAGCCAGTTGGCATTATACCCCACCGGATTAAAACCAGTTGTTTTTTTAATTGCCTCGGCGCCGTCTTTTATGAATTTCTTTTCGTCTTCATAGGACAGATTGTACTGAGAACTCCAGTTCATTCCGTGCGCTGCAGCTTCGTGACCTCTGTCCACTACCTCTTTGGCTAAATCCGGATTTTTTAATACAGCCGTTCCGACCATATGTGAAGTCACTTTTATTCCCAGTTTATCCCAATTGTCCAGCATTCTTGGAATACCTTCTTTATAACCGTATTGATACCAAGTCTCGGCCGGTAAATCTTTATATCCAGCTTCCAGATTTTGTGGAAACGGACTTTCGGCATTCTCAGGCTGTCCGCCCGATTCGAATTGCATTGATATAGATACAACCATTCTGGAACCATCACTCCATTTTGTTTTCTCTTTGCTGGTTTCTTTAAGTTTCGGTTGCGCAAAAATCTCCAAAGGATTAATAATGCCAGCCACTCCAAGCAAACTGCCTTGTTTTATAAAAGTACGCCTTGTGTCCATCTTTTTTATTTTAGTGATAAATAAGTATCCAGCGACCAACCGTTTGAGGAAAGAAATTGAAGCAGTAATGCAAATAAAACTATGTGAATAAGCTGTGATGGTAATGCTTCCCAGTTTTCAATCAATGTTGTGCCAAAAATAAGCAGAAGCATAACAATTCCACCAGCGATTAATGACTTTTCGGTATATAATCCAATTAATAGCAGGAAGCCCACCAAAAATTCGGCGAAAGGCAAAGCATAGCTAAATGGAGTTACTAATTCTCTTGGCAAAATTGACTTTTCAAAAGTGCCAGCCAGCCAAGTGCTAAAAGATTGAAGTTTTGGAATCCGAACTAATCCGTGTCCAAACATACTTGCCCCAATGGCAAGCCGCAATAATAGATAAGATGTTGTGTTCATGTTTCTAATGATTTATGTTTGATACAAAAATACCAATCACAAAAGCGGACTGCTTGTACTTATAAAGGAACTATTTGTATTTTTGCGGGTATGGATATTCAAAATTTACACCAACCGTTTGAATTGGATTTGGCCGAACTGACCACTTATGAAAGAAATGAACGAAAAAAAACTTTTTTCGAAATGGTGTTTGTTTTAGAAGGAAGCGGCATCCAGATTATCAATAACCATAAATTGCCGTATGGGCCAAATAAATTGTTTCTGATTTTTCCGCAGAATACTCACAATTTTGAAATATATGAACCCAGCAAATTCTTCTTCATAAGATTTAATGAGTCCTATTTACGAACCCAAAGCACAGAATGGATTCATAAACTTGAATTCATCTTCAACAATCACAACCATCTTCCAGGCTGTATATTAAAAACCATCACCGACAAGCCATTGATAAGAGCATTGGTCGAAGCGCTTATTAGAGAGCACGTCAACAGGGATCCTGGGCAGGAAGAAGTGATTAAGCAATTAATAAACACCATAATTACTATTGCGGCTAGAAATATAAGTTTAATGGCTCCATCAAGTTTAAAACAAAGAGGTGATTCAATTGCAATGCTGTTGCTGCATTACCTTCATGAAAATATTTATGAGCCCGAGAAATTAAAATCCGAAAACGTAGCCAAGCAATTCAATATTTCTCCTAACTACATAAGTGAATTTTTTAAATCTAATATTGGACAAAGTTTACAGGATTATATTATTGCCTATAAACTTAAATTGGTAGAAACACGTTTGGCTTACACGGATATGCAGATAAATGAAATCGTGATTGAATTAGGATTTAGTGATGCTAGTCATCTCAATAGATTATTCAAGAAATACAAAGGTTTAAGTCCAAGCGCTTTTAAAAAATCGTTGTACCAATAACTGTTTCAGCATATTCTCCGTCTTTATAGCCCACATTGTATATTTTTTTGTCGAAGTAATAATTAAATGATTGAATTTAGCTTGTGAAATTTTTAGCTGCAGATTAAAAGGATTTCCACAAATTAATTTTTGTCCGCATTTGTAAAGCGAATAAAGAAAAATCCTTTTAATCTTTTTAATCTGTGGCAAATTAAAGTAAGTGCTTAGATTTTAAAACTGTTTTCGAAATGAAATAGGAGACAGTCCAGTGTTTTTGGTAAAAAATCGAATAAAATAAGCATCGTCTTCGTAATTCAGGCTGTAGGCAATTTCTTTGACAGTCATTTTTGTATGAGCCAGAAGTCTTTTACTTTCTAATACAATCCTTTCTTTTATAATATCATTTGGAGTGCTTTTGCTGACCAGTCCAATTTTTTTGCTGAGGTTTTTGGGAGTTAAAAACAATAAATCAGCATAATCAGCAACCGAGTGAAGTGTCCTGTAATGCTGTTCGACCAATTTACTGAACTTCCTCAAAAACTGCACATCAGCCTGCTGATCATATTCAGCTAATTGGTGCTGTTGTTTCCAAATCCGAGTCGATTTCAGTATAATAGTTTTTAACAGGATGCGAAGCATTTCCTCCGTATTTGAATCCTCATTCTTCATTTCAAATTGGATTTCCCTGACAATACTTTTTATATCCTCCGATTGGGTTTTGTCCAGTGAGATGAATGGAATTTCGAATACATTATTGTACAAAATTCCATCACAGGCTACTTCCTGATCATGAATTTCTATGCAATAAAAATCTCTGTTAAAATGCAGCAGCTGACCTTCTTTGGTTTCACATGGTTTTATCACCACTTTTGGGTTGATGAACAATAAAGAATCGGTCTTTAGTTCAATCTCCTGAAAATCCACCTGAACGATGGCGTTTTTTGGCAAAAATATAATTTTGATATGTTCGTCAACCGAATCAAGTCTTCCTTCTTCAAATGTTTCTTTTGTGAAATTTAAATTACCAAACTGTTTGTATGAGAACTCTTTTAACATGTTTTATTGGTTTATGTATGGAATTTTTATCCTTTTTACTCAAGAATAAATTGCAGAATAAGATAGAATTAATGTTTCTGTGATTAAGTAAAAGTAAAAAAAATGTTGCAATTAGTCAGAAAAAACTATTAATATCTTATGAAATAATGCAGGATAATTTAATATCCGATATTTTTTTTAGTTATGATAAAAAACCTAGTATTTAAATGAAGATTTAAAAATCACAATCTATAGATTCAGCTCCATAATCTTTGATTAAAGATTTTTCTCTGCTAGGAATTTTATAACATCTGCCTGAAATTAAATAATTTACAGTCTAGTCTCATTTGTAACTTTATTAAACTTAAAAATATTCATATAAAAAAATAAAGTTATGGCAGAAATTAAAATTGAGAAAAAAAGGCCAGTTTGGCCATGGATAGTTGTACTGCTATTGATTGCTGGGCTCGTATATTATGTCTTTTTAAGCGATGATCAAGTGCAGAGTGGAAATACTGTAGAAATGGAAAATGCCACAAGCACAGATACTATTGCAGAGTAAGTAAAAAACCAGAAAAATATAATTGATAAAATTAAGAAAGAACATGGGGAATAAAGACAAAAATTTATATAGGCTGGACGAACTTACGGATTATAAGGTAGCTTCAAACTATTCTGATGTAAGAGGATGGAAAATAGTAGATGCAGACAATCGTACTATTGGCAAAATTGACAATTTGTGGGTAAATAAAGATATGCAGCGTGTGGTTTATCTGGATGTAAAAGTCGATAAAGTATTAATTGACGATAGTCGTAATGAAGTGCATGATGCCATAGCTCATGACAACGGAAGGGAATTTATTTACAAAGAAGGAGACAGTCATCTGATTATACCGATCGGATCTGTAAACATTAATAAGGATACAAAAATTGTCATGGCCAACAGTATATCATATGAAACTTTCAGAAAAACAGGGAGATATGATATACAGCACAATTTTGATAGGAATTATGAAAGAAGCGTATTAAAATCGTATTATCCTGATGAAGTTCAAGCTACTTTTGATAGTAATGACGACGATTTTTATAACCGCAGAGAATTTGATGGGCACTAAGGCGTATATTAAAATAGTTGTATCTTTTAAAATAAGATAATTTTATAAAGATGAAATTGCAAAGACCAGATATTTTAGAATGTCTGGTCTTTTTTGTAGAATAAAAGCAGTGGTAATATTTGGACTTTCACAATTTTGTGTTGCCTTTAAAAGTAAAAAGCTTCAGAGAAATCTGAAGCTTTGCTATTAGTCCTAACGGGAAAACTCTTGAACCAATTTATTGATGATTTGAAAAGTTAGTAAATTGATTATTTTGCCTAATCATTCGATTCTTTATTTTTTTGATCCTTTTTTTCCTTTACTCTTTTCGCATTTTTTAGACTATTGTGAAGCATCCACTCAATCTGACCATTGACACTACGAAATTCATCACTAGCCCATTTTTCAATTGCTTTCATCGTTTCTGAATCAATTCTTAATGCAAATGACTTTTTTTCAGACATCTTTTATTGATTTAAAGTACCGGTATTTATTACTGGTTTAGTTTCACTATCGCCACAAAGCACTACCATTAAGTTGCTTACCATTGTTGCTTTTCTATCTTCATCAAATTCTATAATTTCTTTATCGGCTAATAGTTTCAAAGCGCTTTCAACCATACCAACAGCGCCTTCAACAATTTTATGACGTGCGGCAACAACTGCAGATGCCTGCTGACGTCTTAACATCGAATGAGCAATTTCAGGCGCATAGGCCAGATATCCAATTCTTGATTCTATTACTTCTATTCCAGCTATTTCTAATCGCTGCGTAACTTCATGTTCAAGTGCGATGTTTACATCATCAAAATTAGTGCTTAATGTTACGGTTGCTCTCTCATCTTCAAAGTGGTCATAGGGAAAAGAACCTGCAAGTTTTCTAACTGCCGAATCGGTTTGAATTTTAATGAAATTCTCATAGTTGTCAACTTCAAACGTAGATTTAAAGGTGTCTTTAACTTTCCAGACTAATATAACACTAATTAAAATAGGATTTCCCATTTTATCATTAACCTTAATTTTTTCGCTTTCAAAGTTTCTTGCACGCAGAGACAAACTCGTTTTGTTATATAAAGGATTAACCCAAAACAAACCGCTTTGTTTAACGCTCCCTTTATAATCTCCAAACAGTAATAGAACTTTTGAGCTGTTCGGACCTATTACAATAAAACCCTTTACTAAAAGTATTGATAGTAGGGATGAAGCCACTGCTGCAACCATGTTGTTTGAGACGAAACCATAAAGTGTTACGGCTACTGATAGTAATAGAATTATAACAGCCAAATAGCCATTAAAGGGTATTAAAACTTTTTCTGTTTTCATAATTAGTAATATTTAAATGATATTAAATTGATATCATAAATATATGTAATATTTTAATTCAAAAGCATTTTTTTATATAATTTATTAAGTTTAAAAATAAGAGGAGATATTAAAGTGTAAGTAACACCGATATAACTGATCTGTAATTTGTGTTTGGATAGAAATCTCAAAAGTATTTATAATAAAAAAAAGCTCCAGATTTCTCTGAAGCTTTTCTAGTAGCGGGAACAGGACTCGAACCTGTGACCTTCGGGTTATGAGCCCGACGAGCTGCCTACTGCTCTATCCCGCGATGTGCGTTTTGTAATCTCAATAAGGCTACTTAGTAGCGGGAACAGGACTCGAACCTGTGACCTTCGGGTTATGAGCCCGACGAGCTGCCTACTGCTCTATCCCGCGATGTTTCGTGTGCAAAGATACGCCGAATTTATAGAAAAGCAAGGAAAACTTAAAAAAATGTTTTATTTCCTGTATTGACTTGATATGACTACCTTTGCACCATAAATTATAATAGAAATGTCACATAAAGCAGGTTTTGTAAACATCATAGGGAACCCAAACGTTGGGAAATCAACGCTAATGAACGCCTTTGTTGGAGAAAGATTATCAATTATTACGTCAAAAGCACAAACAACACGCCACAGAATTCTTGGAATTGTAAATGGCGAAGATTTTCAGTTGATTTTGTCTGACACGCCTGGTATCATTAAACCAGCCTACGAAATGCAGGAATCAATGATGAACTTCGTGAAATCTGCCTTTGAAGATGCTGATATATTGATTTATATGGTCGAAATAGGAGAGCAGGATTTGAAAGATGAAGCTTTTTTCAATAAAATCATCCATTCAAAAATCCCCGTTTTGCTGTTGCTGAATAAAATTGATAATTCAAATCAAGAGCAGTTGGAGTCTCAAGTGGCTTTTTGGACGGAGAAAGTACCCAATGCGGAGATTTATCCAATTTCAGCTTTGCAGAATTTCAATGTGCCGGAAGTTTTTCAAAGAATCATTTCGTTATTGCCAGAATCACCAGCGTATTATCCAAAAGACCAATTAACGGACAAGCCGGAGCGTTTCTTCGTAAACGAAACCATCCGCGAAAAAATATTATTGAACTACAGTAAAGAGATTCCTTATGCAGTAGAAATCGTAACTGAAGAATTCTTCGAAGATGATAATATTATTCGTATTCGTTCTTTGATTATGGTAGAACGCGAGACTCAAAAAGGAATCGTAATCGGACACAAAGGTGCTGCCCTGAAAAAAGTAGGAATGGATGCCCGTGTAGATTTGGAGAAATTCTTCGGGAAGCAAATCCATATCGAATTGTACGTGAAAGTAAATAAAAACTGGAGAAGCAACGCGAATATGCTGAAGCGTTTTGGATATAATCAGTAGTCTTTTGAATTGTTAATTATGAGTTATAAATTATAAATTCGACTCTGTTTCAGATTTAGTGGTATAATAATAAGATCAGTATTGGAAATTTGTTTCTAATGCTGATTTTTTTTACCGCAAAGGGCGCAAAGAATTACGCTAAGTTCGCAAAGCTTTGCGTTCATTGCGATCCTTTGTGCCTTTGCGGTTAAACTATAAAGGTGATTCTATAATTTCCAAAAATACTTTTTCGATATCGTTCATTTGTTTTTCGCCGTTGTGCCTGATTTGTTTGGCTATCACATAAAGCAGAAACCAGGCAAAAACCATCAGCGACATTACAACAAAATCGCCAGTTGTGGATCTTTTGAGGACATAATCGGAGTAGGCGATACCGCAAAAAATGATGAAAGTTCCCGCTATCATAAAATGCAAAAACATAAAAAACGTCCATAGATCAGGATCGGGTCCAAATAGTCCGCGGATGTTGGTTTTATTTTCGCCTTTGGATTCCATTTCGATGTGCAGATGAGGTGACCAATAGGCTTTTTTGGGACCTTTGATGTTAATCCAAATATGATATTCCTTTATTTTTAAAATGAAATCCGGAGAATTAGTCGTGGTAAACTGAATGAATTTTTGTCGCAGAGAATCTATATTTTGATCTACTTCTTTGTAGAAGCGCAAACGTAAACGAATCTCATTATCGGCATCCATAATTTAAGAAATGAATTGGTTAAGGGAACAAACTGTGGCGAATATAGCAAAAAAATTGATATTCATGCTTTTATGCACTACCTTTGCACGCCGAAACTGGGAAGCAGTCTTCGGAAAAATTAATATCTAATTTAGATTATGAACAATATTGTTGCGATAGTAGGAAGACCTAATGTAGGGAAATCAACCCTTTTTAATAGGCTGATACAAAGAAGAGAAGCTATTGTAGATTCAGTGTCTGGGGTTACCCGCGACAGAAACTATGGTAAAAGCGAGTGGAACGGAAAAGAGTTTTCTGTGATTGATACCGGTGGATATATCCGTGGATCCGATGACGTTTTTGAAGGTGAAATCCGTAAACAGGTAGAATTGGCTATCGACGAAGCTGATGTTATTATTTTCGTCGTAGATGTAGAAGAGGGGATTACTCCAATGGATGAAACGGTTGCCAAATTATTACGTAAAGTGACCAAGCCGGTTTTATTGGCTGTGAATAAGGTAGATAATGCCATGCGTGAGAAAGATGCAGTGGAATTTTACAACTTAGGACTAGGTGAATATTTTACTTTCGCTAGTATTTCAGGAAGCGGAACTGGAGATTTATTGGATGCTTTAATTGAGGCTTTCCCTGTGAAACCGGAGCCAGTTCAGGAAGAAGTGGTTTTGCCACGTTTTGCGGTTGTAGGTCGTCCTAATGCTGGAAAATCTAGTTTTATCAACGCACTTATCGGTAAAGATCGTTTTATGGTTACCGATATTGCAGGAACAACCCGTGATGCGATTGATACTAAATTTGACCGTTTTGGTTTTGAATTTAATTTGGTTGATACGGCTGGTATTCGTCGTAAAGCGAAAGTAAAAGAAGATTTAG
Source organism: Flavobacterium aquicola (assembly GCF_003385115.1). GTDB lineage: Bacteria > Bacteroidota > Bacteroidia > Flavobacteriales > Flavobacteriaceae > Flavobacterium > Flavobacterium aquicola. The sequence continues at coordinate 307,367 of NZ_QUNI01000006.1, read as the reverse complement.
AATTTTATTCAGTGATGCGTTCGGTTCGTGCGATTGAGCATGCTGATATCTGTATATTAGTGATTGACGCCACCCGTGGATTTGAAGGTCAGGATCAAAGTATTTTTTGGTTGGCTGAAAAAAACCGTAAAGGAGTTGTGATCTTGGTAAACAAATGGGATTTGGTTGAAAAAGATACCATGTCAACCCGTGATTACGAAGAGAAAATCAAAAAAGAATTAATGCCATTTACGGATGTGCCAATTCTTTTCGTTTCGGCATTAACGAAACAGCGTTTGTTGAAAGCTTTGGAAGCGACGGTTCAGGTTTATGAAAACAGACAGCAACGTATTCCTACTTCAAAATTCAACGAATTCATGTTGAAAGTAATTGAGGCTTATCCGCCACCAGCAACAAAAGGTAAATATGTAAAAATCAAATATTGTATGCAGTTGCCAACGCAGACACCTCAGTTTGTGTTTTTTGCCAACATGCCACAATATGTAAAAGAGCCTTACAAGCGTTACCTTGAAAATAAAATTAGAGAAAATTGGGATTTCGCAGGAGTGCCGATAGATATCTATATCAGAGAGAAATAAAAATTGAAATCCCGAGCAATCGGGATTTTTTTTTGCACTTTTTTTACTGTTCTATATTTTTGGTACTGATATAAATGGGTATATTTTTTTATCCATTAGATATCAATGTGAAGATTTATTTAATAGATATTCAAAATACAATTAAACCTTTTGTGAATTTTATCGTCTTATTTACAATTGCGTAATTAAATATTGTATGTCTAAAATTTACTCATCTTTACTGTTTGTACTTTTCTTTTTTGCTGCGAATGCTCAAAATAACATTGTTATCAAAGGGACTGTTTATGATATAAATACTCAAAAGCCATTAGAATCGGCTATGGTTTATTTTTCTAATGTCAAAGATTCCACGGTTGTTGAATACGCAGCTACTGATAAAAACGGAGATTTTAAAATCAGCACTAAAAAATATGACAAACCTGTTTTCCTGAAAATAAATTTTGTAGGCTATCAGACATATACTGAAGAGCAGAATAAACTTTTGGAAAATAAGGATTTTGGAAAATTATACTTATCTCAAAGTGAAAACGCATTAAAAGAAGTTGTTATAAAAAGCGAAGCACCTCCGATAAAGATAAAGAAAGATACTTTAGAATTTAATGCATCTTCTTATAAAGTGCGGCCTGATGCAAACGTTGAAACTTTATTGAAACAATTGCCAGGTGTTGAGGTAGATAGTGATGGAAAAGTAACTGCCAATGGAAAAGAAGTGACGCAGTTTTTAGTGAATGGGAAATCTTTTTTTGGAAAAGACGGAGCTATATTGCTGAAAAACATGCCGGCCGAAGTAATTAATAAGGTTCAGGTTTCTGATTTTAAAACTAAAAAAGAGGAACTGTCTAAACAAGAATCCAGTTCAGATGATGCCAGCATCAATTTTACTATTGATGAAAAGAAAAATAAAGGCCTTTTCGGGAAAATAATGGGTGGCTATGGAACTGATGACCGTTATGAGAGCAGTTTTATATTGAACTATTTTAATAATAAGCAGAAAATAAGTCTGCTTGCTTCTGCCAATAATATCAATTCGACTGGTTTTTCTATGGATGAAGTATTTGATAATATGGGCGGCGGCAGGAATACCAGACAAAGCTCCAGACCTACAGGAACAGGAAAAGGGATTACCACATCTAATTTGGTTGGGTTTAATTATTCTGATGAATGGGTCAAAGATTTTAATGCAACAGCAGGCTATAATTTTTCGAATACAATTAATAAAAACGAAACGAAATCCAGTCAGGCTAGTTTTTTGCCTACAGGAACTATTTTTACGGAGGCCGATTCCAAGGCGAGAAATGAAAATACAGGGAACAAGGCAAATTTTGAGTTTGAGTATAAAATAAATCCAACAACGAGACTTGTTGTTACACCTGTAATTGATCAATCGCGCACCAATAGTTCGTCAGAATCATCCAGTTTTTCTAAAGATGAAAATGGAGCATCTCTAAATGAAAGTAACGCGAGTTCGTATAAAGAAAATTCATCTGCTAATTTTACAAACACCATAAACTTTAATAAAGCGTTTGAAAGGAAAGCCCGAAATCTGAGTTTTGTATTTAGTAATGCTAATTCAAATAGTGAGTCAGACGCTCTAAATCAGTCTAAAACTGTTTTCTATCAAGGCGGCAGACCTGATGACGAAAGAAATCAAAATGGAAAAAGTAATAATACAGCCGATTCTTATACAGCCGAAATCGAATATACAGAACCAATAACCGATTCACTGCGAATTCGAATTGGTTCAGAATTGGGATGGGCGAATGAAGTAAATGATGCTAAAACATATGAATATGATGTCTTTTCTGAATCATTTTCTATTCTAAATGTAGCGCAGAGTAATTACATAACATCAAGACAAAATTCGATCACACCGAAAGCGGGTCTTACTTTCGAAAAAAGCAATTTCACGTTTAATTTTAATTCTAGAACTTCTATTGTTGATTATGATAATCATTCACTTTACCTGAATAAAGCAACCGATTTGAATCAGCAGTACGTTCTGCCTTATGGTAATATGCAGATTAGATATCGATTCGATAAATCAAAATTTATTACTTTCAGATATGATTATTCCAGCAGTCTTCCCACTGCAACTCAATTAATGCCCGTATTGAATTTGGCTAATCCATTGAATACGATTATTGGAAATCCATATCTGAATTTAAACAAAAAAAACAGCGTAAACATTAATTATCGAAATTTTGATGTGCGTACCCGTTCAGGTTATAGTTTTTTTGCAAGAGGAGATTTCTTTGACAGTCAGGTAGTTTCTAATTCGATTTATGATGACAGCGGCAAAAGAACTACGACTTACAGCAATGTATCAGGAACTTATACAACTTCTATCGGCGGAAATTGGAATCAGACTATAAAAAATGATGCCAATGTTTATAGATATGGTTTAGGTCTGAATGGCAGTTATTCTTTGGATAAAGGATATACCGATGCTGTATTATATAATTCAAAATCATTAGGTCTTTCACCAAGAGTTTATGTTTCATATGAATATGGTGAACTGCTTACTGTCTCGCCTTCTTACAGCTTCTCCTATAATGAATCAAAATATAACAACTCTTCAATAGATGCTACTTCAAATGTAGTGCATAGACTCAATATACAAACTACCAATTATTGGCCTAAGAATTGGATTTGGGGTAATGATTTTGGTTACACCTATAATTCAAATATCTCAGATGATTTCAAGAAAGATTTTTATTTATGGAATACCAGTTTGTCGTATGGTTTTTTTGAAAAGAAAATGACTTTAAAAGTAAAAGTCTATGATGTTTTGAACCAAAACCAAAGTGCAACAAGAACTATATCACCAACAACCATTCGTGATGAAGAAAATACAGTTTTAAAACGATATGCGATGTTTTCTTTAACTTATAAAATTGGAAGTTTTGGCGGACCAAAAGAAAGACGAGGACCAGGAGGCGGAGGCGGAAGAGGAGAGGGAATGTTTTAATACTCATTTTTTAATAAAAATTTGGGGAATAATTGGTTAAACTATTTTAAAGTTAAATAGTCTTATAGTTTCAATCTTAAATATAGATAAATATGAAAAAGTTAATCATTGCTGTTTTATTGGTTATTAGTGCTTCTTCTTTTGCTCAGGAACAAGCGCAGCCAGAAGCAAAATCGAATAAACAAAAACGTGAAAAACAGACTCCAGAACAAAGGAGTCAAGCTCAGTTGGATAAACTGACTAAAGAATTAGCTTTAAATCCGCAGCAACAGGAACAGATAAAACCAATTCTTGTAGAACAAAATGTTAAATTAGAAGCATTTAGAGCTGAACGAATGGCAGGAAATTCAAAAGAAATGTCTACTGCAGAGAGAGATGCTTTTAGATCAAAAAGACAGGAAGATAAAAAAGCAACGGATGCTAAATTACAAGCAATTTTGACACCAGATCAATTCAAAAAAATGAAGGAAATCGAAAAAGCCAATATGGAAAGAATGAGAGAAGGAAGAGAAAACTGGGAAAGTAGAGGCGACAGGAGAAATAGTGACAATGGAGATAACGGAAATGGCCCTATTAACAGAGAGGAAAATTAATTCGAATTTTCATTAATGAAAAAGTCCCAAACATGACAATTACATGTTTGGGACTTTTTTCTTATTTATCCGTTACGCTAAAGGCTAATTTATATTATTTTCTAAGGAGATTTACAGTAATTTCAATAGTACTCCCAAGAGCGCTGCAATACCAATAATGTGGGGCTCCTGCAGTTTTTTGACATAAATAAGAGTCAGAGCTGTTCCTATAGCTATTAATGCTGTTGGTATATCAACAATGGTTCGCGCTGCGATTACAATTACGGCACCTACTAATGCGCCAATAACTCCTGCAGTTATTCCGTCAACAAATGCTTTGATACTTTTGTTTTGGGAAATCTTTTTAAAATAAGGAGCAGGAATAACCGTAAATAAATAGCAGGGCAGAAATACGCCTAGAGCTGCAATACTGGCACCCGTAAATCCTGAAACCAAATAACCTATGAAGCCTACTGTAATTACAACAGGGCCAGGAGTAATCATGGCTACGGCGACAGCATCGACAAACTGGTTTTCGGTCAGCCAATGATGCTCAGTTACAACTCCGGAATGAAGGAAAGGCACAATGGCCAGTCCGCTGCCAAAAACAAAGGCACCAGCTTTGATAAAAAACCAGGCAAGATCGCCTAATTTTCCTAAATCAACCGTAGAGAAACCAACAGTAGTAAGTAAAAAGAAAGAGGCTGTTTTTGGACGCTTTATCCATTTAGGCGGTGCTTTTACAAGCATGTAGATAAATCCCAAAGCAACAAATAGCAGCAGTTCTTCATTTTGGGTTACAGCAGTAAGTATGGTGGCAGAAATATAAAATACCCAAAGTAACCAATTGCTTTTGATAGCAGGAATTTCAAATTTACTGATGGATTTGATAGTGAGTTTGTATGAACTAACAACAATAATCCCAATCACAGCAGCGCTAATTCCATAAAAAATAGCCTGCATCCATGGCAGACCGCCATAAGCTTGATAGGCAATACCTAATAATACTACCATTATAAACGAGGGAATGACAAAGGCTAATCCGGAAAGCGTGGCTCCCAAAATGCCAAAGTGCACGAAGCCGATATAAATTCCTAATTGTGCTGCTAATGGTCCTGGAGCAAGCTGCGAAAGAGCCAATCCTTCTTTAAAGTCAGAATCATTAATCCATTTTTTATTCTCTACTAAATCACGATGCATATAGCCAACCAGAGCTACAGGTCCTCCAAAGCCCGTTGTACCCAGTTTGAGAAAATATTTAACTAAATCAAGTAATGTATAATTCTGATTTTCTGTACTCATATTCGTTTTATTTTTAGTTAAAAAAATCGATACTTTTTCATAAAAGAAACAAATCAACGAACAGAAGAGATTACTTAATTTGGCTGTCCTTTGTTTTTCTTCAGGTTTATTTTATGATAAAAGGTAAATCGAATAATATCTCTGTCATAGTAATCAACACCGCTGGCACGCTGCTGAAAACTTTTCAAATACCCTAATTCTAATGCTATGTTTTTATTTATGCCATATTGAGCAGCTCCATAAATACGATTTTGGTCGAATGTGTTTTTAACAATTTTTTCCCCTGCATTAATCATCAGTTCGTCAAATACGATAGCTTTTAGATACTGATTTTCCTTTTTCCAACAGGTAAATTCTCCTTGTAATCGGTATCTGAATCTCCAGTTAAAAGTATAGCCCGAAAGCAATTCTTCTTTATTGGCATTGTGAATGAAGCGCTCTTCTACCTGAAATCGCTGATGCAGGAGCATACTGCTGCTCAAATCCTGTTTCCAGCTGATGTCTTGCTGGACTCTGTGTTCAGGGGTTCTAAAATCATTTGTGATGTCAGGATCCTGAGTGGCGACAGAGAAATAAGAATAGCCGGCTCCAACTTCTATATTGTTATTAATTTTATATCGCCCTTGTATTCGAATTAAATATAAGTTCTGTTCAGCAGGGTTTATAAAAATCCGATTGTCAAATTCAGTATGTATGGACCAGGAGTTGTTTATTGTTAATTGATTAAAATATCGTGTCCAAAGCAGACTTTGCTGATCCACATTTTTTTCTGTTTGAGCTCTGGCAATAAAGCATAGTAATAAAAAGCCAAATATTTTGATTCTTTTCATGAAAGGATTTTCAATTTTTGGCAAATGTAAACAAACTCTATATTTTAAATAGAATTTATTTTTCTGCTAAACCAAAAAGCCTTTTACATAATCTTGTGTCAGTTTTTCTTTTGGATTTAAAAGTACTTCTTCCGTTGGTCCAAATTCTATAATCTCACCCATGTATACAAAGCCAACATAATCTGAAACACGTCGGGCTTGACGCAAAATATGAGTAACCAGTACGATCGTATATTTATCTTTTAAGTCCAGAAATAACTCTTCAATAGCTTGGGTTGAGATGGGATCTAATGCTGATGTGGGCTCATCTCCCAGAATTATTTCGGGTTCAATAGCCAGGCCTCTCGCTAGACATAATCGTTGCTGCTGTCCTATGGATAATCGGGTAGCTGGCGATTTTAATCTGTCTTTTACTTCATCCCAAAGATTTACTCCTCGAAGATATTTCTCAACGATTTCGTCCAATTCTGATTTTTTATTGTTCCCATGAATTCTTTGTCCATAGGCAATATTATCATAAATATTCATTGGCAATGGGAAAGGTCTTTGCGAAAGCAAGCCCATTTTTTTTCGAATGTGAGTTACTTCGGCTTTTGGATCGTAGATGTTTTCACCGTCTACCAAGACTTTACCATCTACGCGCACATCATTTTGACGGTCTAATAATCGGTTCAGCGTTTTTAAAAGTGTCGTCTTTCCGCAGCCTGACGGGCCAATTAAAGATGTTACTTTTTTGTCAGGAATATCAAGATTGATGTTCTTTAGAATATGGTTGTCACCAATGTGAACATTTAAATTTTGGATACTTATGTGTGGCTGAATAATCATATTTTATTTTTTGAAAGATTTTTGCTTGCTGTTTTCGCTGCAATGTTTATAATTAAAACAATAATCGTTAAGATAACTGCTGCTGCATAAGCACGGTTCTGTACTTCCTGAATGGGACTGCTCAATTGGAAAAAAATAGATAACGGCAATGTAGCAGCAGGCTGTTCCAGTGAAGTGGGGATACTGTCTGTAAAGCCGGCTGTAAAAAGAACACAGGCTGCATCGCCAATTGCTCTCCCAAATGAAAGTAATATCGCTGTTACAATTCCCGGAATGGACTGTCTCAAAATAATTTTTGCAGATTCATAACGTGTTCCTCCAAGTGCAAACACCGCATTCGACATATCCTCAGGAACTACACGGACTACTTCGTCAATAGCTCTGACCAGTATTGGAATAATCATTAAGGTTACAGTGATAATACCAGCAAGTAATGATGTTTTTAATCCCATATAAACCATAATCGTAAATCCAAAAGCGCCATATACAATAGATGGAATACCAAACAAAATGTCTGAACTTAATCGGGTAAGTGTTGCTATAGTGGCATTTCTTTTGGCATATACATTGATGTAAATTACTATTGGCAGACTAACTAAAAGTCCTAAAAAAGTTGAGCCTAATGTAATATAGATAGATCCCACAATTGCATTTAATATTCCACCGCCTTTACCAATATAAAAACCGCCTTCGGGAATTTTTGAAATCATGTCCCAGCTTAACGATCCAAAACCTTTTGAGAAAAGTGTGTACACTATCATGAATAAAGTACTGCTGATGATAATGGTACTCAAGATCATCAGAAAGCGGAATATGTTTTCTTCTATTTTTCTTATTTCCATTGGGCTTAGGTATTTCTTTTTTCGATTCGGTATAAAATAACTCTCGAAATTGTGTTGAATAAAAAGATAATGACAAACAGAAGCAGCGCAGCAAACATAAGTGCTGAATCGTACATTGGAATAGACATCATTTCGCCATAATTATTAGCTATAAGAGCTGGCAATGGATAGCCGGAATCGAAGACCGTCTGTGGTATTTGAGCCAGATTTCCGCAGACCATTAAAACAGCAATAGTTTCGCCGAAAGCTCTGGAAATTGCCAAGACTACAGCAGCTATTATTCCGTCGAAAGATTTTCGAAGCACTACTTTTTTAATTGTTTGCCATTGTGTTGCTCCAAGTGATAAGGAAGCATTTCGTAAATCCTGAGGAATATTGTCAAATACTTCAATTATAATACTTATGATAAGTGGGAAAATCATAATTGCCAAAACAACTCCTCCTGCTAAAACCGAATATCCAGTAGTGAATTCTACAAAATGAGGAGCAATCCTGTCTTGAATTAAAGGAACAATAACCAAGACTCCCCATACTCCATAAAGTACAGGCGGAATACCTGATAATAATTCGATTAATGGTAAAACTAATTTGCGGACTCGTACGTGTGCATACTCCGAAAGATAAATACCGGTAAGAAGAGATAACGGTAAAGCAATTATAATAGAAATAGCGGTTACCCAAAGTGTGCCTACTATAAATGAATAAAAACCAAAAGCTTCTTTGAAAGGTTTCCACTCCGATGATAATAATAAATTTGAAAGTGAAGTACTGTCTAAGAGCGGAATTGATTTGTAAAATAAACCTATAGCGATCAGCACCACCATAGAGATGGACAACAGTGTGAATGCTAGAAATGTTTTGTTTACAAATCGATCCTTGAGTAGTCTTTTATTTTTTACTGTAGGGGAGAAAGCCACCCTGCAAAACTTTTGAAAGCTCCTCATGACTTTCAATAGCTGCTTTTGGGTGGATTTTTTATTTAAGGACCTTAGTCTGATTGTATTTGTTGATGTTGGCATAATAGTACTATTTTTATCTTTAGCCCTGATTACTTCACTATCCTTTTGTTTTAATTGGAGTTTAGTGAACTTCTTCTGAAGAGGATTTTTTTTGTTTCTTCTTTAAAAACTAAAGGACTGCTAAAAATTGCTGATGCGGATATTTCTAAAAAAAGAAAAGCTAAGATTAGAAGATGTTTATTTTGCTTTATCCAATTCTTTCTTTAATTTATCTTTTGAAAGCTTGATATACCCAGCTTCTGTCACATACTTTTGGCCATCTGTAAGAATGTATTTAAGAAAGGCTTTTACAATTGGGTTATTTGGTTTTCCATTGGTAACAAAATACAAATCTCTTGCAGGAGGAGAGGGGTATTTTCCAGCCACGATTGCAGCAATCAACTGGTCAATATCATTGTAAAAGTTTTCATCGGGGTCTAGTTTTCCATTATTGTTTAGATCGATAGGGACTGGCACAAGTCCATTAGTTGGCTTATTAGTTTTTGTATCGTAGATGTAAACAATATTATTAAAACCCAATCCAGAAGGATCTCTTTTGACAGCTTCTGCCAATCCAGGGTCTCCAAATACGGCAACTCCCTGTAGGTCTTCTTGTTTTTTGCCAAAATAATGTGCCCAGGTTTCGGCAGCTCCTGCTGCGTCAGAACGTGTATAAACATGGATAGCTGCTGTGTTTTTGAAGCCCAAAGCATTCCAGGTTTTGTATTTTCCTGTTATGAATATATTATTTAAAGCCTCTTTTTTTATACCTCTTTTGTAAAGTACCGCTTTATAAGGGCTCGCGGCGCTTATGGTTGGAATTACTGCATCTTTAGTAACAGCGATAGCAAAAGCTTTCTTTTTGAGTTCGGCATTATTTAAATCGCGTGATACTAATCCAATATCTGTTACTTTCGATAGAACATCTGTTATTCCTTTTCCTGCACCACCTGCCTGAATATCAATTTTGACTTTTGGATGCGCTTTTTTGAATTCTTCTGCCCATTTAACAGTTATTGGATACAAGGCAAAAGCTCCTGAAATACTGATGCTGCCTGATAGATCTTGTGCCTTAGTTCTTTGTGGAGTTATGGCTGTTATTATTAACACGATTAGTGGTAATAACATTTTTCTGTGAGTTTTCATCTTGTCTTATTTTTTTAAAAAAACCAAAAAGTTAACTCGACATAATAGCCAAGTTAACTTTTGATTTTAAGAAATTATTATAGAGAGTATTTTAAAGTAACTCCATAAGTAATCTGATCTCCTAATACTGCTGCATATTGTCCTGTATTTCCACCAGCAGGCAATAATTGCTCGTAATAATTTTTGTTTAAAAGGTTGCGTCCCCAAACGTGAACTGATAAACCTTCTGATGCACGGAAACCAAGACGGCCATTAAAGATAGCATAACCTGGAACCACTAAATATGTCGAAGCAGATGGGCTGGACGAGAATTCAGAACGTGCATAACTATCAAGAGCTATAAAGAATTTCCCCGCATTTGAGAAAAATTTTGCACTTTTTGTATATTCTCCGCCTAAGCTTCCTGCCCATTTTGAAACTCCAGGTAAAGCTGTACCAGAAACGTCTTTATAAGCTACTTGAACTCCATCTACAGTAGTTCCCGTTTCTTCTAATGGAAGTGGCGCATTTGTAAATTTCACATATTCACCGTCGCTGTATGTTCCAGCTCCATAGATGCTGAAATGTTTGTTTAGAAGGAAACTAAAATCTAATTCAACACCTTGTACTTGTACTTCATCTGCGTTAGCTAAATATCCGCGGTTTACTCCTAATTCAGCTGCCTGAACATTGGTTTGGAAATCTTTGATGTTTGTGTTAAAGTATGTCAAGTTAAATATTGAATTCGCAATTGGAGAAGTTTTTACTCCAAATTCATAATGAGTAACATCTTCAGGTTTAACTGTTGCAAGATCCCCTAGAGTTTGTCCAGCTGGCGGAGTTGGAAGCCCGGCAACATTTACCCCAATAGGTTTGTAGCTTTTTGCAAAAGTTCCATAAGCATTGATTTTATCTGTTGCTTTGTAAGATACAGTTATGTTTCCAGAGATGTCGGTATCGTCATTATCTGAAGAGAAATTCTGATTAGTGTAAACTGCTTTTTTTATAGCAAGTAACGCCGGATCGGTAGTTTGAAGACCTCCGTATGTCTGGCGGTCGTAATCTGCATCTTTTTTATCAAAATTATATCTTAAACCTGGTAATACATGCAGTTTATCTGTAACAGCCCAGTCCAATTGCCCAAATACAGCAGCACTTGTTGAGTGTATCTGCGCTTGAGTTTTAATTCCGTATCCTTCAAGAAGATCTGGAGTTGTCCAGGCTGATAATGGTACAGCAACTGTTGCTCCACTAGCATCTTTGTATGAAACTGATGACTGGGAGAATCTCCATTGTGCATCTCCTGATTCTTCAGTACCTTTTGTTTTTGATGTTTGGTCGATAAAAAATACTCCGACAACACCGCTTATTTTAGATGTAATCTGACCTGCATAACGAATTTCCTGTGTAAACTGAGTTTGTCTTGATGGATTCTGGGATTTTGCAAGTACCTGCAATCCTGTAAAGTCTCTGTCATTTGATGGATCCCAAGTCCAGAATCTCCATGCAGTTGTTGAGGTAAGTGTTCCATTTCCAATTTTTGTATCAACATTAAGCGATGCACCGCCTAAATCCTGTCCTGAGCGCCACGGCGTATCGTGGTCAATTTTACGGTCAAAAGCATTCAAACTTGGTAATTGATAATTTAAATCACCAATGATTGCATTAAACTGGCGGTAAGCAGCTCTTTTTGTTGGAGCAACTCCAGCAACAACTTGGGCATATCCGTCATTATGCTGTGTTGTGATATCTCCCGCTAATGTAATGTTTGTATTTTCTGTAGGAGTAAAAAGCAATTGACCTCTTATACCTTGATTGTTTAATGTGTTTGTTGGCTTTCCGGTTCTGATATTTTCGATAACACCGTCACGCTGTGTACCTGAAAAAGACAATCTACCAGCAACTTTTTTACTTAAAGCTCCAGTAACCGAAGCCTTGGCCTGCAGATATGCATAGTTTCCGTAGCTCACTTCGAAGTCTGCGCCTGAGTTGAAGCTTGGTTTGCGGGAAGTTATGTTAAAAGCACCTGAAGTAGTGTTTTTACCAAACAAAGTTCCTTGTGGACCGCGTAATACTTCAATTCTTTCTACATCGATAAAATCTAGAGTAGTTGCTGCAGGGCGGGCATAATACACACCGTCAACATAGAAGCCAACACCTGGATCGATACCGTCATTAGTTAGACCGAATGGTGATCCAAGACCTCGAATATTAATCCCAGTGTTTCTTGGATTTGAAGAATAAAGCTGTACAGATGGAACTAATTCTTTTATACGGTTCACGTTGAAAGCACCTGTTTGTTCAGCTTGCTTGCCCGTAACAACAGATACTGCAATAGGAATATCTTGTGCTTTTTCTATTCTGCGTCGTGATGTTACAACTACCTCAGATAATACTTTTTCTTCACCAGTACTAATTGTTATTTGTAGAGGTTTAGCCGCAGTTGGCAGTTCGTTTATTTTAATTTCTTTGGTTGTGTAACCTAAGTATTGTACAATAATTGTAAATGGAAGTGTTTTGGCTTCTATGCTAAAACTGCCATTAACATCAGTAATTGATGAATTAGTAGTTCCTTTTACAACTATATTAACGCCTTCGATAGGGGAGTCGTCATCGGTTTTTACAACTCCTTGTAAAAGGTTTTGACCATATGAATTTGAGAAAATCAGTAAAAAGAATAGACTTGCAATTGTTTTTATAAATGTATTTTTCATTATTTATGTATGTTATATGTAATTAGTAGAATTTAAATTAAATTTTTTTTATAATCTAGCACATGCACATACAACACATGTAAATACTATTTTCTACTATAATTTGATAATTTGGTGTCTGGTTGCTTTTCCTGACAGTTTTGCTTTTGGTTTGATTTGCTTGCATGTTTTTAATTTTGATCGTTAATCATAAGTTAAACTTGGTGCAAATATATAATTAATTCTATAAAATTAGTAGAATTAGAAAAATATTTTTTTATTTTTTTACTAGGGAGGCTATTGTGATGCCCTGCATTGCTTTTAAAGTTTCGTCCCGAATCGTCATCAGCCCGTGTCTTAAGTGACATTCCGATTCTTCGACACAGTCTGAACAGCGCTCGTAAAAATTTAATGAAGCACAAGGTAATAAAGCAATTGCACCATCAAAAAGACGGTGAATATCGGCCAAAGTTATAGTTTCTTTGTCTTTTAAAAGGTAATAACCGCCATATTTTCCTTGTTTACTGCCTACAAAATGACCTCTTTTTAAATCCAAAAGAATTTGTTCCAAAAACTTTTTTGGAATATTGGCTCCTTCAGCAATTTCAATGGTTCTTGAAATATGATTTTCATCCTGCTGTGCTAAATACAGAAGTGCTTTAAGTGCATATTTGGTTTTATGTGAAAGCATTTATAGAATATATTAACGGTTAAAATGAATATGAAATTAGCTAAATTCTTTTTTATTAAATTTTATAAAAATCAAATATAGCTATTTTTTTAATTTTTTAATTGCCCTTTATCGAAATTCAATAATCCGATATTTCAAAATTTCGGTACATAAAGTATGAGCTAATCCAAAAGCCATTGACTTTTATGGCATTTCTCAGAATCTTTTCCATTAGGCGTGTATCACCAAATGCATGATCATTGGTTCTTGAATTTGTGACAATGCCATTGCTATCAATATAAGTATAGTCGTTTACCGACTTTAAAGAGCTTTTGTTAAAAAATCTGTCGTCATTCCATCGGCTCAATTTAAACTCAGATAGTTTTTTATAATATTGCTTAGCAATAAGATCTTGTCCTGGTGTATATTGAAGTGATTTTTTATCGAATACATTGGTGGTCAAATAATAAAGTAAATGTTTCGAAGGTGCAATTTTGGTACAAAAAGTCATTAAATGATCATCTTTTGGATTTTCCAAAGCTTCTATTAGCGCAAATTTTAATTCATCAAAAGTTTTATAACCGTCATGGATAGTCATTTGTTCTGTCACGCCGGTGTAGACACCTTTGTCATTTATAACTCTCATTGTATTTTTGTCGAAAGTCAGCGTTTCGTTTCCTTCAAAATTTGCAACGTTATCAAATGAATCTGCACTTATTGCTTTACCGTTTTTGTCAATGATTTTGTATTTGTTTTTGATTTTTGCCTTAAAAATATTTCTTTCGCCGTGAATTCTTGCGATGTACTGATAGCCAAAATCAACCAAAGTTTTATTTTTTAGAGAAATCAATCCCCATTTTCCATTCTTTTTCGCCGGCAGAATAGTTTCTTTACTGGTGTATGGATTTGTTAAATCAAAACTGAGGTCATCATAGAGAAAAGGAACAATGATCGTATTTTTATCATCAACGATTCCAAATTTATTGTTTTTTGAAACGATAAAATAGGTGTTTCTTTCAACAGGCAGTTTTTGTCTTATCGAGCTGTAAATCTGCGGGAGACATTGTTTTTGGTTCACTTCATCATAAACCCCGTATTTGTTTTTGGTATCCTGAAGCAGTAAAAATGAATTTTCAGTGTCAAAAAAAGGACACACTAAATTGTATTCATTAAGAATGTATCCATACTTTTTGATGGAATTATTATAAATGGTTTTACCTTCTTTATTGATAATGGAATATGAGTTTTCTTTTAATGCAAACAGCAATTTACTGCTTCCGTTTTCAGATTCGAAAATAAAATTATACTCCGGCTTTAAAATTACAGAGCCGTCTTTTTTGTATAACCCAAATTTTCCATCCTTGGTTTTACCGCAGATAAAAGCATTTCTTTCAAAAATATATTCAAAATTAATTGGAAGTATTACTTTATTGGATTGATTAATAACCCCTGTTAAATCATTGTTTTTTACTTTAAATAAATCTTTGAAACCTTCACCATCTGATAGTAAAAAATTAAAATCATCTATTTCGTCATAGATTGCAGGGATTAAAATTTCGCCTTTTGCAGAAGCCCAGCCTTGTTTTTTGTTTTTGATAATTTTAAAAGCACTCTGCATTCCCATCACCTGAATGTCATCGTATTCTAATGGCATAACCTGATTGAGCTTGTAATCGACCATACCTGATAAATTATTCTTTTTTAATTCAATGAAACGGGTGCCGTCACAAATAATGGAATTGTAGTCAATATCAATTTTTTGTTGGGTTCGGGGTAAATAAGCTCCTTTCTTTTGGTCTTTTTCGACAATTACTATGCCTCGCATATAGTCGTTGCTTATTTTGTCCATTTCGTCAGCATAAATTCTGATTCCGTTATGAATCAGTCCTTTTTTTGTGCCAAGTTCTGTTATGAAAATATCCTGCGAAGAAAAATTTATATAATATTTATTTTTTTCAAGAGCCTTAAACACATAATCGTTTTTATTAGATTTTTGTCCGTCAGCCGATATGTTGTCATAAATTGGTTCTAGAACTAGTTTCCCGTCTATTATCAGACCTTTTTTGGAATCTTTTGAAATAATCCCAGCGTTGTTATATAAGTAGATGTTATCAAACTGATAATCGGATATGGTGTTGTCCAGAACTAATTTTAATTCTTTATTCTCATCTTTAATCAGGGAAGTTTTTGTTGCATTATTTGAATAAAGGATTTTGGAGTATTTGATGGGCAATAATTCAACTCCCTTGTCGGTAACGGTGCCATATTTATTGTTCAGTTTTACAATGTATGATTGAATTCCGCTACCAATTGAATCGTATTTGGTTTCCAAAACAGTTTCTCCTTTTTTATTGATGACGCCAAATTTATTGCTGCTTTTTACTTTGAAATCATTTTCTAAAAAATCGATATAATCATAAGCGGGTTTTACAATTACAGTGTTGTTAAGCTTAATGCCGTATTTGTTATTCTCGGTAAAAATCACTGGATTTGGATTTTTGCTATCAGAAACAGGTTCGTCGATCGTTAGATAGAAGCTGTCAGGGTCACCTTTTATAGATTGCGTAGGAACTTGTGAGTGTGCAAAAAGAGAATTAAGTAGTATAAATGTCAGGGTAAAAAAGGATTTCATAGCTATTATTTTTGAAAAAAGCAGTAGTTTTTATTTCCCCAAACTTATGAGAAAATGGTTGATAATTCTCCTAAATTTATTTTTATTTTGGTAAAATGGTGAAGTTTTTTTTAGGAATAATATGTAAACAAATAAACCACCCGATTAGAGTGGTTTATTTGTTTTTATATCAATTTGGAATAGTTTTACCAGCCTCCGCTAGAACCTCCGCCTGAGAATCCGCCTCCGCCAAATCCTCCACCGAAGCCACCGCCTCCGCCACCAAAACCGCCTCCGCCAAAACCACCACCTGATGATCCGCCGAAACCGCCTCCGCCACCTCTTCCAAGGCTGCTTAGAAGAATGACATCCATTAGGCTGGGACCACCGCCGCCTCGATTGCCCGAATTGCCGCTTCCGCCGCCTTTATTTTTGGATAACAATATCAAAACGATTATTACGATTACAATGATTGGAAAAATAGGAAAATCGCCTCCTTGGCTTTTTTGTTTGCGTTCTCCTTTGTATTTTCCTTTAAAAACATCAATAATAGCATCAGTTCCTTTGTCTAAGCCTTGGTAATAAC
This sequence comes from Flavobacterium aquicola, assembly GCF_003385115.1. Lineage (GTDB taxonomy): Bacteria > Bacteroidota > Bacteroidia > Flavobacteriales > Flavobacteriaceae > Flavobacterium > Flavobacterium aquicola. The sequence goes on along the minus strand of NZ_QUNI01000006.1, from coordinate 290,764 downwards.
TGCCGGCTTTAAACTCTGGGACAATAATATTTCGTATTATTTCGCCGCCAGTTCCAGCTGTTAGTCTGTCTTCAAGTCCGTAACCTGGATTGATAGCTATTTTTCTTTCGGCTTTCGCCAAAAGTATAATGACACCATTATCATCTTTTGCAGTTCCTCCAATTCCCCAAGTTTGGCCCCATTTTGTTGCTAGCTGACTAACATCTTCATTTTTGAGACTTTCTATAGTAATAACAACAATTTGAGTAGTTGTAGAATCAGAATATTTGATGAGTTTTTCTTCAAGCTGTGTTTTCTCCTCTACACTTAAAACGTTCGCATAATCATAAACCGAAGTTTGAAAACTAGGTTTTTCAGGAATGGTATATTGTGCAAATAGAAAACTGCTGTTTAATAAAATAAAAACATAAAGGAATAATTTCCACCCAGTCTTCTCTTTCTGGTTTTCGACTTTCGACTTTCGACTTTCGACTTTCTGACTTATTTCCATTACCCTTTTGATATTTCGTTTGATAATTCGTTGGTATCACCTTCCTGCCAAGGGAAATGTTTTTTGAGTTCATCTCCGGCTTTCAATATGCCGTCAATTAATCCCTGTTTGAAATTTCCCTGTTTGAAATGAGCAACCATAACATCGCGGGTGCTGTCCCAAAAAGTATTGGTAACAATATCGTTGATGCCTTTGTCTCCGCAGATTACAAAAGTTTTATCTTCAACAGCTAAATAGATTAAAACACCATTTTGCAGTTCAGTTTCATCCATTCTCAATTCGTGAAAAACCTCCATCGCGCGGTCATACGCATCCATCGAGGTTGTTTTTTCGATGTGAACTCTAATTTCGCCCGAAGTGTTTTTTTCGGCTATGCGTATAGCTTCAACAATTTCCTGTTCATCTTCTGTGCTTAAAAAATCTTCTACTTTTGACATGGGAATTATTTTTGAATGAAGATTAACGATTTTTGATCGCAGAATTAGAACATTCTGCGATCAAAAATCGTTAATCAAAAATCTTAAATCTTTTTAGAATTTTACTTCAACAGGTTTTTCAGCACCTGCAACAGCTTCAAAATAGGCCTTCTTCTGAAATCCAAACATACCAGCAAATATAGAGTTTGGAAAAGTTGCGATATGATTGTTATAAGGTTTAACAGCTTCGTTAAATCTCGTTCTTGCAGTTAGAATTTGATTTTCGGTACTTGCCAATTCATCCTGCAGTTTTAAGAAATTCTCATTAGCTTTTAATTCTGGGTACTTTTCCACAGAAACAAGCAATTTAGATAAAGAGCTGCTTACCCCGCTTTGTGCAGAATTAAAAGCGGCTAATTGTTCTGGAGAAATGTTTGTTGGGTCAACAGTTACCGATGTCGCTTTGGCACGAGCTTCGATTACAGCAGTCAAAGTGCTTTTTTCGAAATCGGCGGCACCTTTTACTGTGTTTACTAAATTTCCGATAAGGTCATTTCTTCTTTGATAAGCAGTTTGTACATTACCCCAAGACTCCTCAATATTTTGGTTTAAAGTAACAGCTGTATTGTTTATTCCCTTTACCCAGCTGTATATTCCAATAATTACAACTGCTCCGATAATCCAAGGCAAAAATCTTTTCATAATTGTTTAATTTAAAGTTTGTTTGTTGTTTAAGTATTTAAAGTTTAAGATTTTATAATTTATTTTTAATTGACATTGATATTGCTATTGATATTTTTAAAGTTCATTTTTAATGCGGATCAGCTGCATTTTTATGGTTTCTAATTTACTGATAATTTCAAATTTATCCATACTTTTCTTTTGACCTTCTTTCAGATGAGTTTTCGCTCCTTCTAAAGTGAACCCTCTTTCTTTAACCAAATGATAAATAAGTTGCAGGTTTTTGATATCTTCTGGTGTAAACATTCTGTTACCTTTGGCGTTTTTCTTTGGTTTCAGAATATCAAATTCACTGTCCCAAAAACGAATTAGGGAAGCGTTTACATCAAAAGCTTTGGCGACTTCGCCTATGCTGTAATATCTTTTATCTGGTGAAAGTTCGATATGCATTTTTTTAGTTCTTAGTGGTTAGAGATTAGTCCTTAGTCCTTACTTCTAAGTCTTAAGTTGATAAATCTATAACCTGTGTTTTCTTTATTTTATGTTTAATTTTTATATCATTTACTAATCAACTAGGGACTAATCACTAAGTACTTAACAACTTAATCCAAAGACTGGTTTTCCTGATTCGCTATTTTTGAAATAGCAACGTATTCCACCGCCGAAATATTGCCGTAATAAAAATTAAGCGGGTTGACCACTCTTCCGTTTTTATGCACTTCGTAATGAAGGTGCGGTGCTTCTGAACGTCCTGTGCTTCCAACATAACCAATTATATCACCGCGTTTAACCGATTTTCCAGGTCTGCAGTTGTACTTGCTCAAATGAGCATAAAGAGTTTCGTAACCGTAACCGTGTCTGATTACAATATGATTCCCAAATCCCGAAGCACTGTTGTCCGCTCTTGCCACAACTCCATCGCCTGTGGCATAAATTGGTGTTCCCGATTTAGCCGTAAAATCCATCCCTTCATGCATTTTTCTGGCTTTTGTAAATGGGTCGCTTCTATAACCGAAACCAGAAGCCATGTGTTTTAAATTTTCATTTTTCACAGGCTGTATCGCTGGAATTGCCGAAAGCAGTTTGCCCTTGGCTTTGGCCAATTTTACAATTTCGTCCAATGATTTGGATTGAATTGCGAGTTCTTTGCTCAAGGCATCCACTCTTTCGGTAGTACTGATTACCAATCTTGAATTGTCATAGCCCTGCAGTGCCGCATAACGATTTATTTTGGAGTAGCCCGCTTTTCGCTCTTCTTCTGGAATGGCCGCCGTGTTGAAATATACTCGGTATAAATTATTATCCCTGTCTTCAATATCTTCGATGACATCATCTATCTGATCCATTTTTTTGTTCAAAATGGCATAATTCAATTTTAAATTTTCAACTTGTCTTTCCAGTAAACGGTCTTTTGGAGTGTCAAAATAAGGAGTGTTCAATAGTATTATGAAAGTCAAAAATCCAAACAATGCCGAGGACAATAAAAACAGAACAGCATAGCCAACTTTTCTTCTTTTTCTGATTTTTATTTTCCGATAGGCCAGATTTACTGAATCGTAATAATATTTTACTTTCGCCATATTTTAAAATACCCTATTTTTGCAAATTAGTATAAGGTAAGTCGAACAAATTTAATAAATGTTTCAGTTGTTCGGTTATTTTTTTCAGGAATAAATAATTAGCCAATTTTATAATTGAGATAATTAGGCAATTAGATAATTTTAAAATTATCTGCTTATCACATTGTCTGCTTATCAATTTTCTAATTATCAATTTTTAATTATCAAATTATCACATTTTCTAATTTAAATATGAAATCACAAGACGTACGCAAGCAATTCCTAGATTTTTTCGAGAGCAAAGGGCATTTAATCGTTCCTTCGGCTCCAATAGTTCTTAAAGATGATCCAACCTTGATGTTCAACAACTCAGGAATGGCCCAGTTTAAAGAATATTTTCTTGGTTTAGGAACACCAAAAAGCAACAGAATTGCCGATACGCAAAAATGTCTTCGTGTTTCAGGAAAACATAATGATCTTGAAGAAGTTGGGATTGATACCTACCATCATACAATGTTCGAGATGCTAGGGAACTGGTCTTTTGGTGATTATTTCAAGAAAGAGGCAATTCACTGGGCTTGGGAATTACTGACAGAGGTGTATAAAATACCGAAAGAAATATTATATGTTTCAGTTTTTGAAGGAAATCCTGCTGAGAATGTGCCTTTTGACCAAGAAGCTTGGGACATTTGGAAAGAATTAATTGATGAAGACCGAATTATTCTTGGTAACAAAAAAGATAATTTTTGGGAAATGGGTGACCAAGGACCTTGTGGACCTTGTTCTGAAATTCATGTGGATATCCGTTCGGCTGAAGAAAAAGCTTTGGTTTCTGGTAAATCTTTAGTGAATGCCGATCACCCGCATGTGGTGGAAATTTGGAACAACGTATTTATGGAATTCAACCGTAAAGCCGATGGTTCATTGGAAAAATTACCTGCGCAACACGTAGATACTGGAATGGGATTTGAGCGTCTTTGTATGGTTTTGCAAGGAGTTCAGTCAAATTATGATACCGATGTTTTCACGCCGCTAATTAGAGAAATCGAAACGATTACTGGAACTAAATATACAATCAAAGCAAAAGACGAAGCCGAAGAAAAAATAAATATTGCAATTCGTGTAATTGCCGATCACGTTCGTGCGGTAGCTTTTGCTATTGCTGATGGTCAGTTGCCATCAAATACGGGAGCTGGTTATGTAATCCGTAGAATTTTGCGTCGTGCAATTCGTTACGGTTTTACTTTCCTAGATACGAAAGAACCTTTTATATACAGATTGGTTGAAACATTGAGCGCACAAATGAGTGGTTCTTTCCCAGAAATCCGTTCACAGAAAGCATTATGTTCCAATGTAATCCGTGAAGAAGAAAGTTCTTTTTTGAGAACTTTGGATCAGGGATTGGTATTGTTGGATGCGGTTATTAGTACTAACTCAGGTTCAGTAATAGACGGGAAAAAAGCATTTGAATTGTATGATACCTATGGTTTTCCAATCGATTTGACAGCTTTGATTCTTTCTGAAAAAGGATTGGAATTGGACGAAAAAGGTTTTCAGGAACAATTGCAATTACAAAAAGAACGTTCCCGTGCAGCTTCAAAAGTTACGGCTGGAGACTGGAATGTTTTGGTCGAAGATGATGTGCAGGAATTTGTAGGTTACGACCGATTGAGACACAATGTGAAAATCACTAAATACCGTAGAGTGGATAGTGTGAAGGACGGTGAAATTTATCAGTTGGTTTTCAATGCTACACCATTTTACGGTGAAAGCGGAGGACAAACAGGTGATAAAGGATATCTTGAAGCTTCAAACGGTGATATTATTTATATTATTGATACCAAAAAAGAAAACAACCAAACAATACATCTTACACAATCGCTTCCGGACAATTTAACCGATAGTTTTGTTGCCGTTGTAGATGAAATCCAGAGAGCAAAAACATCTTCAAATCACTCGGCTACTCACTTGTTACATCAAGGACTGCGAAAAATATTGGGAACACACATTGAGCAAAAAGGTTCGATGGTTCGTAATGCTTCACTGCGTTTTGACTTTTCGCATTTTTCTAAAGTAACAGAGGACGAACTTAAAGAAGTTGAGGATTTTGTAAATGCAAGAATTCGTGAGAGTCTGCCTTTGGTAGAAAAAAGAGCGATCCCAAAAGATCAGGCAATTGAAGAAGGTGCTATAGCTTTGTTTGGTGAGAAATATGGAGATGTTGTTCGAATGATTAAATTCGGTGATTCAGTGGAATTGTGCGGAGGGACTCACGTGCCAAATACAAGTGATATCTGGCATTTCAAAATTACTTCTGAAGGTGCTGTTGCGGCAGGAATCAGACGTATTGAAGCGATTACCAGCGAAGCAGCTAAAGATTTTTTTGAATCGCAGCTGATTACTTTCGCCGAAATAAAAGAAGTACTGAAAAATGCTGTTGATCCTGTAAAAGCCATTCAGGCAATTCAGGATGAAAATGCTTCACTTAAAAAACAATTGGAGGTTTTATTGAAAGATAAAGCCAAAAATATGAAAGGCGAATTGGCCAAAGAATTGCAGGAAATCAATGGTATTCAATTCTTAGCAAAACAAGTTGATTTGAATGCGGAAGGAGCAAAAAATTTAGCTTACGAATTTGGAAATACAATAAATAATTTGTTTTTAGTTTTGGCTACGGCCGAAGAAGGGAAACCAACTTTGTCTTGTTATATTTCCAAAGAATTAGTAGCCGATAAAAAACTAAACGCCGGTCAGGTGGTTCGCGAATTAGGTAAATACATCCAAGGTGGAGGAGGGGGACAGCCTTTCTTCGCTACTGCAGGAGGTAAAAATGTAGATGGAATTGCTGAGGCTTTGGCTAAGGCGGTTGAGTTTGTGAAGTAGTTTTATTATAAGCAACCTTTCTTTATAAAATAGATTTCATAATATGTATCCCAAGTGAGTTATAGTAATAGCTCGCTTGGGATTTTTTATAGAAGCTTAATAGGTAATTAGTTTTGATTTTTTATATATTTGTAAAAATATTAATACGTAATTTTTTAAATGAAAAAATTTTCACACTTTCTTTTGGCTTTAATTTTAGTGCTGATTTCATCTTGTTCTAGTGATGATTCCTCTTCGGATTCAGGAAATAATTTGGTATTGCCTAAAACAATTTCTATGACTTTTCCTGGTTTTCCATCTGATAATAGTAAAGAGGTAATAACCTATGATGGAAATAAAATTTTAACTTCGGTAGATGAGGATTCAAAAACTGTTTTTACTTATGATGGGAATTTTATAGTTAAGCAGGTGAAATTTGATTTAGGTAATAAAGGAGAGGAAATAAAAGATACTGAGGTATTGTATACTTATGAAAATGGAAAACTAAAAACAAGAATGTTAAAAAAAGGGTTTTCTACTGAATATCCAAATGGGCAATATATTTACAAAACAGTTTACACACATAATGCGTATAATCAAGTTACCTATGTGTATTATGTGGTAGATGCTAAAACAAATATGGAAGTAAAAGATCATCAAGGGATTTTAAATTACAAAGATGGAAATCTCGTTAAGGAAGAGTTTATTGTTACCAATGATCAACGCAATGTAAGGTCTTATGAGTATGATGATAAAAATGATCCACTCAAAAATATTTTAGGTTTTAACTTATTGTTAAATGAGGTTAATTGTGGAAATAATAATATTATAAAAACAATTAGTGGTGCCAGTTTATTAAATCCATTTGTTTATATCCGCAATTATATTTATAGTGATAATGGGTATCCTACAAAAATGACATCCTATACAAGCGATGGAAAAACAATTGAATATATAACTGAATATACTTATTAGTTAAATAAAGGAATTGTTTTTAATTTATAATCGAAACTCTGAAAATAAAAAAATGAAAAAAATACTACTTTTAATATGTACATCTTTATTAGTTTTAACTTCTTGTTCAAATGATGATGATAATGAAGATACCGCTATTAATAGTTCTGTCTTGCCCAAAAAAATAATTATGAAAGACAATAATGTGGCATCTGATTTTTTTGAGTATACTTATAAAGGAAAAAAACTCGTAAGAATGATTCCTAGCTTTAGTAAAAAATTCTGTTTGGGAGTATACTTATAATGGAGATTTAATACAAAACGTTAAAAGGTATGATGTTGATAAATCTTTATTCTCTGAGATGTTTTATGAATATGATTCTAAGCAAAGATTAGTTAGTGAAAAAATGATAACCAAATATGGTGACAGTGGTAAGCGAGTTTATGTTTACAATTCAGATGCCACAATTAGTTTTACAGAATCCTCAGTTGCTTTAACAGACCAAAATACAACAAAAACTGGAAAGATTTGGTTAAATGAGGAAGGGGAAGTATCAAAAATTGAAGAATATAAAGATAATGTGCTGTTTTCCAAAAGGGAATACACTTATGATGATAAAAATAATATTTCTAGAAATATTATTGGATACAACAAGTTGTTTTTGATTGATGTGTTAGGAATTACTCATAATATATTAACGTATAAAAGATATGATTCGAATAATGTTTTGAATTCGGGTTATTCAAATAAATACACGTATAATTCCGATAATTATCCTGTTTCCAGAGTTGAAACTTCTAATAGTGGAAGTGTTTATACTATAGAATATTTATACTAGGGATATAAAATTATCTTAATTAAGATTTAAAATAATTTCTAAAACCAGATACAATCCGTGTCTGGTTTTTTTATTTCTAAAAAAAGTCGAAATTTACATGAAATATAAATAATGCAGTTCACAACAAAAATACCCATTCCCAAAAAAAACAATCCAATAGACTACAACTCCAAGATAGTCTCATTGGGTTCTTGTTTTGCTGAAAATATGGGAGACAAATTCCAGTATTTTAAGTTTCAAAATGTAATAAATCCATTCGGGATTATTTTTAATCCGGTTTCGATTGAGAAAATTATTGATAGAACAGTTAATGGGGTTTTATTTACTGAGGAAGATGTTTTTTTTCATAACGAACGCTGGCATTGTTTTGAGGTGCATTCGGATTTGAGTCATTCGGATAAGGATGAACTTGTGAAGAATTTGAATCAAATTTTGGCGGAAACCAAAAAACAATTGCATGAAGCTAGTCATATAATCATTACGTACGGAACTTCATGGGTGTATCGAAATATAGAAAAAAATACTATTGTTGCCAACTGCCATAAAGTACCGCAAAAGCAGTTTACAAAAGAATTACTTTCTGTTGAAATTATCCAAAAATCAATTCAAAACACTATTGATTTAATCGGAAAATTGAATCCAAACTGCAGTTTCATTTTCACCATTTCGCCAGTGCGACATCTCAAAGACGGTTTTGTAGAAAATCAATGGAGTAAAGCAAATTTAATTACTGCGGTTCATAACAATCTGCAGTCTAAAATCTGCAATCTAAAATCTGCAGTCTATTTCCCAAGCTATGAAATCATGATGGACGAACTCCGCGATTATCGTTTTTATGCCGAGGATATGTTGCATCCAAACCAGACCGCTATTGATTATATCTGGGAACGTTTTAGTGAAAGCTGTATTAACGAAAACAGTTTCCAGACGATGAAAGATGTGCTGGAAATCCAAAAAGGTCTCAGCCACCGCAGTTTTAATCCTGACTCGGAACAGCATCTTAAATTCTTGGCAAACCTGAACCAGAAGATCAATTTTATAAAGGAAAAATTTCAGCATATAAGGTTTTAAGGTTCGTTTATTCAATACTAATAATTCGTTCCGTAAAATTTTAGAACATTTAAGCTAAATTATGTAACTTGTTGAAGTATATTTTTTACATTTTTGTAAATTGTATAATTGTGCTTCATGATAAGGCTTTTGTTTAACGTGTTTTATTGACTTATGAATCAAAAATCCATTCATTATCTAAAAAAAACACTTCGTGTATTGCTTTGGTGCGTCGCTTCGATAATTGCTATTTTACTTCTCCTTATCGTTTTAATTCAGGTGCCGTCAATTCAGAATTTTGTAAAAAACAAGGCAGTTACCTATCTCAATGAAAAAATAAAAACCAAAGTTGCTTTAGACTATATTTCTATCAAATTCCCTAAAGATGTTGTTCTGGAAGGATTCTATTTTGAAGATCAAAAAAAGAATATTTTACTCGCCGGAAAGCGATTGGAAGTCGATGTTGATCTGTTTAAATTAATAAGTTCCGAACTCGAAATCAATTCCGTTTCGCTTGAAAATGTAAAAGCCAATATTTCTAGAAACAAAGAAGGAGTTTTCAATTTTGATTACATTATCAAAGCTTTTGAATCTAATGAGCCAAAAGATCCAAATAGCAAACCTTTTAAAATATCAGTTGTAAAAGTCAATCTCGACAATATTAACTTTAACTTCAAAGATGATTTTTCTAAAAATGATATTCGGGTAAAACTCACTCATTTTGACACCAAATTCAAGAAGTTTGATTTGGACGAAATGGATTTCAACATTCCAAAAATTAATTTAAACGGACTGAAATTATTCTTAAATCAAGATGCTGTCGAAAAAATTGCTGAAGTATCTGTAAAAACCGTTGATAGCATTTCGAAAAGAAGCGATTTCAAGTTGAAACTAGATAAAATCAATTTATCCAATATTGATGTTTCATACGATAACAAAGATTCTAAACTGGATTCGGGAATACGTTTGGGCAATTTGGAATTGGCTGTCAATGAAATTGATTTAAACAAACAGCTTTTGGATTTTGATTCTTTCGAATTAAAAAATCTAAAAGGAAATCTGAGATTAGGAGCAAAAGATAAACAGCTTCAAACGCCAAATTTGGATTCGACTGCTATCAAACAAGCGGGCTGGAAAGTAAAATTGAACGATGTCGATCTGCAGAATATCGCTTTCAAATTTGATGACATGCAGGCCAAACCCAATCCAAAAGGTATTGATTACAACCATCTGGATTTAAACAAATTTGATTTTGAAGCCGAGAAATTATATTACGGAAATGATACTATTTCGGGAAATATAAAATCATTGGCTGTAAATGAAAAAAGCGGTTTGCAGATTCAGGCTTTAAAAACCGATTTCTTTTATGGACCAAAAAATGCAGAGCTGAACAATTTGTATTTGAGAACACCTCAGACACTTCTTCAGAATAAAATCAAAGTCACTTATCCATCGCTTGATGCTCTGAAAAAAGACATTGCAAATCTTTCGATTGATGCTAATTTGAATCAGTCTAAAATCGGTTTCAAAGACATTTTGCTTTTTGCTCCCGATTTACAAAAAACGAATCTGTTTAAAAGTAATCCAAATGCGGTTTTATATCTGAATACCCGTTTGAACGGAAAAATAAAAGATTTGAATATTCCGTTGTTCGAAATGAGCGGAATTGGAAGTACGAGAGTTTCACTTTCGGGAAAAATTAAAGGTTTGCCCGATGGTGAAAAAGCCTATTATGATTTGAATATCAAAAAACTGTCGAGTACAGCTAAAGATGTCTATTCATTTGTACCTACAGGAACAATCCCAAAGAATATTCAGTTGCCTTCGCAGTTTAATTTAGCCGGAAAATTTAAAGGTTCTGTTCAGAATTTCAAAACCAATCTGGCTCTGAACAGCAGTTTCGGAAATGCAAAAGTGGATGCATTATTTGATCAGCGCATTAAAAAACAAGAGAAATATGATGCCAATGTCTCGTTAATGGATTTTGATTTGGGTCGATTAATCAAAAATGATTCTATCGGAAAAATTACGCTTAAAGCGAAAGTAAAAGGCAAAGGTTTGGATCCAAAAACAGCTCAGGCCGAATTGGATGGTTTGGTTCAAAAAGCGGTATTCAATAGATATACCTACAGGGATTTAGCTTTAAAAGGAAATATCAGCAACGGATCTTTTGCAGTAAAATCGGGAATGAAAGATCCAAATTTGAATTTTGATTTGACTGCCAATGGAAATACAAAAGACAAATATCCATCTGTAAAATTGAAATTAAACCTCGACATCGCCGATTTGGAAAAGCTGAATCTTCATGCCGGACCAATGAAACTGCGTGGAAATGTTGATGCTGATATTGCCAACAGCAACCCTGATTTTCTGAACGGAAAAGTATTCCTTTCGAACATTCAGGTTTTGCAGGAAGAATTAATTGTTTTGGATTCTGTTCGTGTAATTGCTTTTTCGGATAATACCCGAAACAATATCAAAATATCATCCCAGTTTTTGAAAGCTGAAGTGGATGGAAAATACAAACTAACCACATTAACCTCGGCAGTAAAAAAATCATTGTCAAAATACATGGATCTGCAAAATCCGAAAGTGAATGCTGAATCAGATGAACAGCGATTGGCTTTTACATTGGCAATTGATAACGATCCAATACTTTTTAAACTGGTTCCTAAATTGACAGGTTTAGAACCAATTAATATCAGTGGAAAATACAATAATAAAACTGATTCTTTGGAAATAAAAGGAACGATTCCGAGAATTGTTTATGCCAATAATACAATCGCTGACGGAAAAATAAATGTAGAAGCCAAAGAAAATACTTTGGAATACCAAATTTCGTTTGCAACAATAGAAAGCGGAGAATTAAAGATTCCGTTTACCAGTTTATCAGGTAAAGTCGAGAGTAATATTCTTTCATACGCCTTGCAGGTAAAAGATACCAAAGACAAAGAACAGTATATGATTGCGGGAGAATTTCTTCGTCAGGATGCTAAAAATATCCTGAAAATTAACTCCGATAATTTTGTTCTTAATTATGACAAATGGAATATCAATCCTGAAAATGCAATTGAATTTGGAGATAAAAGACTGTTCGTTAATAAGTTTTTCTTAGATAATTCGGGCAACGAACTAAAGATTCAATCACAAGGAACTCAGGATAACGCACCAATTGAAGTTGATTTTGTGAATTTCAAAATCGAAACCATTCTGAATATTGTTAAAAAAGACAAACTGCTGATGCAGGGTTTAATCAACGGAAATGCAGTTGTCGAAAACGTGATGACATCGCCAATTTTTACTTCGGACATAAAAATTGACGACTTTGCTTTCAAGGCGGAACCTGTCGGGGATATCGAAATAAAAGTAGATAACAAAACAGCAGATGTGCTTACGGCAAATGTGGTTTTGAACGGTGAAGGAAATGACGTAAAAGTCAATGGAAATTACAAAATCAATGATGGAAATTTAGATTTGAATACCGACATCAATAAACTGAACATTAAAAGTATTCAGGGCTTTTCGATGGGAAATGTGACTGACGGAGCTGGATTTTTATCAGGTAATTTTAAAATTACAGGAAATGCATCAGCACCAAAAGTTGATGGTCAATTAAACTTCAACGATAGCAGTTTCAGAATCACAAAACTCAATTCTTATTTTAAAACCGAGAATGAAAAAATCACTTTCAGCAACGATGTAATTACGTTCGACAGCTTTACACTTTACGATGAAAATAGTAATGTAATGGCACTTAACGGAACAATTCAGTCGCCGGATTTTAGAAACTATAATTTCAATTTAACAGTAAAGGCAAATGATTTCAGAGCCATACATTCAAAAGCAACCGACAATGATTTGTTCTACGGAGATTTATTTTTGGACACGAAATTAGACATAAAAGGAACGCTTGAAAATCCAATTGTAGGCGGAGATGTAAAAATAAACAAAGAGACCAAATTCACGGTGGTTTTGCCTCAATCAGATCCGTCGATTGCTGAGAGAGAAGGAATTGTAGAGTTTGTAAATGAAGATAATGTATATCTGAAACAAACCGTGGAAATGAAGAAAAAACTCAATCGATCTGACTTAATCGGAATGAACGTCAGTGTTGATATTTCGTTGTCTAAAGAAGCAGAATTGACACTGATTATCGATAAAGGAAACGGCGATTATCTTAACCTAAAAGGTGAAGCCCAACTTACGGGCGGAATTGACCCTTCGGGAAAAACTACTCTTACGGGTAAATACGAAGTATCGGACGGAGCTTATGAAATGAATTTTAATGCAATCCGAAGAAAATTTAATATTCAGAAAGGAAGTTATATCATTTGGAATGGTGAGCCAACAATGGCAACTTTGAATATTACGGCGATTTATAAAGTAGAGGCTCCGCCAATTGATTTGCTCGGAAACCAATTGGGAGCAGTAAGTCCGACAATAAAAAACACTTACAAGCAGAAAATTCCGTTTCAGACTTTATTAAAAATGAATGGCGAATTGCTGAAACCCGAAATTACTTTTGATATAATACTTCCCGATGGAAATTATGGAGTTTCCTCCGATATTGTTTCGGCTTCTCAAACAAAACTGGAACAATTGCGACAAGAACCAGCCGAATTAAACAAACAGGTTTTTGCGCTTTTACTGTTGAATCGTTTTGTTGGCGAAAATCCTTTTGCAAGCGAAAGCGGTGGAACCAATGCCGAATCTTTGGCAAGACAAAGTGTAAGCAAGATACTTTCTCAGCAATTGAATGACCTTTCTTCCGAGTTAATAAGCGGTGTTCAATTAGAATTTGATTTGGAATCAACAGAGGATTATACTTCTGGAAATATGGAAAACAGAACCGATTTGAATGTGGCTGTTTCCAAAAAACTGCTTGATGACCGATTGAAAGTTACCGTAGGAAGCAGTTTTGGTGTTGAAGGAAAAGAACGCGCCAATGAAGAAACTACAAATATTGCCGGCGACGTTTCTCTGGATTATCAGCTTACAAAAGACGGCCGATATATGGTTCGCGCTTACCGCAAAAATGAATATCAGGTGGCAGTTGAAGGTCAGGTAATTGAAACCGGTGTGGCATTTGTAATCACGATGAGCTACAATAAATTCCGTGAACTTTTTCACCGTACCGAAGAAGAAAAACGTATAATTCAAGAGGAAAAGGAACGTAAAGAGAGAAAAAAACGAATAGAAAAACAAGAAGAGAAATTCGAAAAACAAATTCAGGGTAATGAGCAAAAAACATAGCAATATGAAAATCAATTGTATGAAATATTGTGTAATGCTGTCCTTACTTTTTGTTTATGGATGCAGTAATACCAAGTATCTGCCAGAGGGCGATCTGCTGTACACAGGAGGTTCTGTGATGGTGAAGGATTCTGTTATGAAAAAGAAAGAAAGAAAAGAACTGGAGAAAGCTTTGGAAGGCTTGTTACGTCCTAAACCGAATAAACAATTCTTAGGCCTTCGCCCAAAATTATGGTTTTACAATATTGCTGGAGAACCTACGAAAGATAAAGGAATACGATATTGGCTTCGAAATAAAGTTGGTGAAGAACCTGTTCTTTTTAGCAAAGTCGATCTCGATTACAACGCGAATGTTTTGAGAAGTTTTGCAGAAAACCACGGTTATTTTAAAGCCAGAGTCAGCGCCGATTCTACTGTGAGAAGTAAAAGAGTAACTGCAGAATATACCATTCAGCCGAGAAAGCAGTACAAAATAAAAGAAGTTAAATTTCCTGAAGATTCATCTGCTTTGGGAAAAGCCATCGCCAGAACCAAACGCAGATCATTATTAAAAGAAGGAAATCCATACAATCTGGATATTATAAAAACCGAACGCGAACGTATTGATGCGAGATTAAAAGAAAAAGGATTTTACTATTTTAACCCAGATTATATTTTGGCTCAGGTTGACAGCACAAAGGGCGATCAGCAGGTCAATATTAAATTAAAAATAAAAGAAGAAACGCCCGAAAAAGCCAGAGAAGCCTATAAAATTGATAAAATTATAGTATATCCTAATTTCTCGGTTTCCAAAGACACCATTAAATATAAAAAAGAAGACATCGTGCAGTACAATGATTTTACAATTATTGACACTGCAGATACTTTTAATCCGAGGGTTTTTGACAGAGCAATTCTATTCAAAAAAGGAGATTTATACAATCGGAAAGACCATAATCTCACATTGAACCGTTTTGTGAATCTGGGGACATTCAATTTTGTAAAAAATGAATTCAAGCCATCCGATAGTGTGAAAAATGCTTTGGATTCGTATTATTATCTAACGCTTTTACCAAAGAAATTTATTCGTTTTGAAGTTCTAGGGAAAACAAATTCGGCGAGTTATACGGGTTCAGAAGTTAATGTAAACTGGAATAATCGAAATTTATTCGGAGGTGCGGAGTTGCTTACAGTCTCCGTATTTGGCGGTGCCGATTTTCAGCTTGCAGGCGAAAATAAAGGACATAATATATTCAAGCTAGGAACCGAAACCAGCCTTACGTGGCCTAGATTTATTACGCCGTTTAATATTCAGGGAAACAGCGAATTTGTTCCCAGAACCAAGGCTACGCTTCGGTATGAATATCAAAACCGAACACAATTGTATTCGCTGAATTCTTTTAATGCTTCTTTCGGTTACCTCTGGAGAGAAAGTATCAGGAAAGAACATCAGTTAAATGTCATGGATATTACCTATGTGAGTCCAAATAATGTGACACCCGAATATCAGCAAGACATTAAAGATGATCCAGCATTGGGAAAAATAATTGAAAAGCAGTTGATTTTTGGACCAACCTATTCGTACACGTACACGAATACCATGCAAAAACGAAAAAAACACACCTTCTATTTTAACGGAGAATTGGATTTGGCAGGTAACATAACAGGTCTACTGACTGGGGCCAATATCAAGAAAAAAGATACCGTAAAAATATTTGATGTCCCGCTGAGTCAATACGCAAAAGTCAAAACCGATTTCCGTCATTATTTAAAGCTGACAAAAGAAACTGAATTGGTAAGCAGGATCATCGTAGGCATCGGATTGCCATATGGAAATTCAGGTGTTATGCCTACATCAAAACAATTTGTATCTGGAGGAACCAATAGTATTCGTGCCTTTAGAGCCAGAACCCTCGGTCCCGGAAGTTTTTTCAATACACCAACACCGAATTCTTCTTATTTACCTGACCAATCGGGGGATTTTAAACTAGAGTTTAGTTCCGAATATCGGGCAAAACTTTTTAGTATTGTCAACGGAGCACTATTTGTAGATGCCGGAAATATTTGGCTTTTAAACGCCGATCCACTTAAGCCCGGAGCTGAAATTTCCAAAGATTTTATGAAAGACATTGCCGTTGGTGCCGGAGCCGGTCTGCGGTTTGACTTGTCGTTCCTAATTTTAAGAACCGATTTGGCATTTCCGCTAAGGAAACCCTGGTTGCCTGAAAACGACAGATGGGTAATTGACGATATTGATTTTGGAAACAGTACCTGGAGAAAAGAAAACCTGATTCTGAATATTGCGATTGGTTATCCTTTTTAAAAACAAGTCCAATTGCTACTATTTTGGAGCAGAGTGATTAGGTATTTTCAGGAAGCATGGATTCCCGCTGTCCTTCCAAATCTTTTATTTTTTAAAGAAAAAAATAAAAGGATTTTCCCTCCCATCGGGGCTAAAGGGAAACATTTGGCTTTTTTGCCTGCATTTTAAAAAAAAGAATTAATTTGGCTAAAATAAAAGAATGAAATGCAAAATATGCTTAAAAGAATAGTAGCCGTAGCGGTAATAGTAGTCATAATAATTTTGGCTTTCAAATTCTGCGAATTCAAAAAAGGAGATGATTCGTCTTTAGAATACAACACCAATCTCATTCAGCAACAAATTGTCAATGTTGGAAAATTAGTTGTTACCGAAGGACATTTCTCGGAAGTGATCACCTATAAAAACCAGCAGAAATATATGATGGATATGCTTTCATTCGAGAAAAAAGCAATCGTAATTGTCAATGCGGATGTTACAGTTTCGTATGATTTGCACCAGTTGAAATATGATATCGACGAAGCCAATAAAACCATCACTATTTTAAGTGTCCCAAAAGAAGAAATCAAAATAAGCCCTGACATCAAATATTATGATGTTCAGCAAAGCCAGATGAATCCGTTTACAGGCGATGATTACAATAAAATTAATAAATCGGTAAGAGCAAACTTAGCTAAGAAAATTGATAAATCATCCTTGAAATCCAATGCTCAAAACCGATTGATAAGTGAACTTTCCAAGATTTTAATTGTGACCAATACGATGGGCTGGAAACTGCAATACAACGGCAAAACCATCGACAACGAAAAAGACCTTCAGCATGATCTGAAGTTGTAGAATTTGATTTTACCGCAATGATCGCAAAGAAAATAAGATTGTAAAAAGCACAAGGTTCGCAAAGCTTTGCGCTCTTTGTGTAAAACTTTGCGAACCTTGCGTTTAAATGAAGTCAAATATTTTCCGTGTTATACAATCTCATTTTCAAAAATCAATTCCAGTCCATTCGAAATTAATTTTTCGATTTCTGGACGCTGTTTTTTTAGGTTTTCCAAATGCAGTAGTATTTGTCCCATCAGATTTGTTTCGTTTCGGGAGTGCAAAAGCTCGACTAATTCTACAGAAAGTAACCAATCATTCGGATGATTATTCAGCAGTTTTTCAAAAATAGGTTCCAATGAAGTTGAAGTATCATTCGATTCTCGAATACTTCTCACAGTTTGGTACAATACTTCTAGATCATCTCTTTTGGCAGTTTGTTTGGCTTTAATGGTTTTACTCGAAGGAACGTGCGAAATCAAATCAAAACTATTCACATCAGCAGGACCCGAAAAAGCCGAAACCAGTTTTTTGCCCACCGCCATATCATAATTGCCCCATTCCGGTTTAAACAACACAGTATCTCCGCGCGTAACCGTACAGTTTTTGAAACAGATTAAGATAATTTCTCCATGCAGATTTCTCTTTCCGGTAATGATTTCTCCAACTACTTTTATGTCACCTTCAAATTCAAGAGTTGCAGTTTGTCCTTCATAAATGTCATACGCTTTTAAGTCACGCGGACTCATATCTTCGATGGCAAGATTGATGCCTTTTAGCTTGCCAATCGGGCTTCCAAAACCATCAGGGTGTGTTTCGGTTCCGTGGCCGACCAATTCTTTTTCGCGATATGATAAAGCCGTTTTTCCTGTAGTTTGAAAGTAAATAGGTTTGCCTTCATGTTCAATAACAGTTGTAAAAACGCCCGAAATCTGCAATCCAGTACTCAATTCAGCAGTTCCTAAAGCTTTCGAATGAATCAGTTTTTCCATTCCCGATAATCCTCCTGTGCGCAAAGCCATTGTATTGGCAAATTCTTCGAGAATCAAACTCAAATAAGCAAAGTCGGGGGTTACATAGAGTTGTGGCTGTAATTTGGTAATATCAAAGCTTTGATGAACAGCCGAAAAATCATAAGGGATTTTCTTGACGTTATCGGTCATGCACCAAGCGCTTTCGCCAATGGATGATAATAAACCAGCGCCGTATATTTTTGGGTTTTCCAATGTGCCAATCAAACCATATTCTACAGTCCACCAGTGCAAATTTCGAATTTGCGCCATTTCAGAAAGTTCACCCATGTTGTTTTGCAGGTCTTCCACTGCTTTTTCGGCAGTTTCAATTTCGCTTTGCGGAGTGCCCTCAGCTTCTTTCAAAATAGAAAGCAACCGAATCGCCTCATACATTTCATAATCTTTATGCGAAGAAATCGCTTTACAGCCAATTTCACCAAAACGGCGCAGGTATTCCGCATATTCAGGATTGGCAATAATAGGAGCGTGTCCGGCACCTTCGTGAATGATATCAGGAGCAGGTGTGTATTCAATATGTTCGAGTTGACGAATATCAGAAGCAATCACCAAAACATTATACGCTTGAAATTCCATAAAAGCATTGGGAGGAATAAATCCGTCCACCGCCACCGCCGACCAGCCAATTTCTTGAAGAATTCGGTTCATACCGTACATACTTGGAATATTATCTACTTCAATTCCGGTTTTTTTCAGGCCTTCCAGATACGAACTGTGCGCCACTTTTGAAAGATAATCCACATTTTTGCGCATCACATAACGCCAAACTGCTTGATTAATTGGCGTATAATCGCTGTAATCCTGAGGTTTGATAAATTGTTTTAAATGCTTTGGTAAACGATCCAATAACGGATTGCTTTTTATTTTTGAGGTCATAACGAAAACGATATAGTTTTAAGCAAAAGTACAATTTTTAGGAAATGAAAAGGAATTTTTAGCCATGACTTTAACAAACTAAGAGATTGTATTTCTTATTATAATAAGAATTACAAGCAAGGTCTTAAAATTGATTACCGCAGATTCGCAGATCGTATTGTTTTATAATCTGCAAATCTGCGGTAATTTATTATCAGTTTTTTGTATTACAAAAGAGGGTGCTTTCCCTCATGCCTGAAATACTCAATTTTGTAGTTGAACATTTCGGCCATATTTTTTGCTCTTAGTTTGGCTTCTTCGGCAAGCGGACCTGCAAAAAGAGTATCGACTGTTTCAGTGAAAATTTCCATCCAGCGGGTAAAATGATGTTTTTCAACAGGCAACTGTCGGTGCGGAGGGAAAGGACTCCCGGAATAGGTATGTTCTTCTAATAAAATAGTCTGCCAAAAGCGGTACATTTTTTCCAAATGTTCCGGCCAGCGGTCACCTATTTTTTCGTTGAAAATAGCACCGATTAAATCGTCTTTCTGTACGGTTGAATAAAAGGTATTGACTAATAATTTGATATCTTCTATATTTGAAATGTCTTTGTTTGTCATGATATTTTGATGTGAAAAATGCTCTTCCAAAGATACGGTATAATTAAAAATGCGACTGAAAAAGAGTTGTTAATTTATCCGATCAGTTGGGTGAAAAGGTCGTGTCTTTCGTTAAGGTAACGGTATTCAAATCCTTTGGTATCCATGTTTTTTTTGATGGCATCAATGTCATTCGGATTCTTCAATTCCAGTCCCACAACTACCGATCCTACTTCACGGCTGTTCTTTTTGGCAAACTGAAAATAAGTGATGTCATCGTCAGGACCCAGAATATCATTTACAAATTCCTTTAAAGCTCCAGGACGCTGGGGAAACTGAATCATAAAGTAATGCATCAATCCTTCATAAAGCAGGGATCGTTCTTTTATTTCGGCGGTTCTCTCGATGTCATTGTTGCTTCCACTAACAATGCAGACTACAGTTTTGCCTTTTATTTCTTCTTTGTAAAAATCCAGTGCAGCTATGGTCAATGCTCCTGCAGGTTCTACTACCATAGCTTCTTCATTGTATAAACGCAATATTGTCGTACATACTTTTCCTTCGGGAACCAGAATAATATCGTCTACGTTTTTTTGACAAATGTCAAAAGTCAGGTCGCCAACTTGTTTTACCGCTGCGCCATCGACAAATTTATCAATAGTATCCAATGCAGTGTTTTTATGATTGGCGATAGAGGTTTTCATCGACGGAGCGCCCTGAGGTTCAACTCCAATAATTTTTGCATTTGGACTCAATTGTTTGAATACAGTTGATAGACCGGAAGCCAGTCCGCCACCGCCGATGGGGATAAAAACATAATCGATAGGTTCGTGGTAATCGTCCAGTATTTCTAAACCAACAGTTCCTTGTCCTGCTATTACTTCTAAATCGTCAAAAGGATGAATGAAAGCTTTGCTGTTTTGAGTGGCATCTTCTACAGATTTTGCGTAAGCGTCGTCAAAAGTGTCACCTGTCAAAACGATTTCAACATAATTTTTGCCAAACAATTGTACTTGTTTTACTTTTTGTTTGGGAGTGGTTTTGGGCATGTAAATTTTGCCCATTATTTTTAAAAGATTGCAGGAATAAGCAACTCCCTGAGCATGATTTCCTGCGCTGGCACAAATGACTCCTTGTTCTTTTTCAGCATCGGTTAGGGTTGACATTTTGTTGTAAGCACCTCTTATTTTATAGGAACGAACAACTTGTAAATCCTCGCGTTTTAATAATATTCTTGACGAAAACTCTTCGGATAGATTTAGGTTTTCTATCAGTGGAGTAGGAGAGATAACACCTTGGAGTTGTTTTTGTGCTTGCTGTATTGTTGTAAATAAAGTCATTTTGCTGTATTTCGGATTTTAAAATTTTTGAATTAAAAAGAATTAATTAGGTCTAATTGCTGCATTGTTTCGTTGTCTGTTTTACTGGTATAAATGCAATAATCATTTTCCCGAATAATAGGAATGGCATTGATAATTGATGTAACCTGTTTAGCTTTTTCATCAGAATTCAGAAACTTTAATAGTAGAATTTGGTGAGTAGAAAGCTCGGTTTCAGTCTGCAAATAACATTTAAATACTTCAATGATTTTTTCCATTTGATATACGACATTTTGAACTGCCGATTCGGTTTCAATAAGCGTAATCGTAAAACGATATAAATTTACTGTTTTGCAAAAAAATACGGAGAAGCTGTTTATGTTTATTTTTCTCCGAGTCAAAATAAAGGCTGTTTTATTGATTAATCCTTCCTGTTTTTCACTGAAAAGTGTTATTGTGAATTCTTGTTTCATTATTGGATAGTTTATTTTTTGAATAAAAAAAACCTTTCTTCATTTGAACGGAGAAAGGCTGTATTAGAAAATAGAATCCTGACTCGTCATGTGAAACGAATAATGATAATTACGATGCTAATGATTACTGCTGAATTTTTCATGTTTGTTTAAAATAAAAAAACCTCCCGACGTGGGAGGTTTCATAAATTGTATATTGATTACTTTTTTATATAACACCTCGCCATAATTATCGAATGATAATTATAATAATGACAATGATGATGTTAATTAAGTTCTTCATTTTTTGTGCTTAGACTGCAAATGTATTCATTTTTTGACTTGACTAAGAAAATAAACCATTATTTTTTAGCTTTTGGAGGAGCTGGCGGATATTGTGCTAAAATTTGAGTCACTATATTATTTACGATCTCGTCCTTGCGATCCATATTTTTAGAAAGAGTTCCTGTTCCTTCGCCCTGCCAGATCAGTTCTTTCTTTTTGGCATCGATAAGGTCAATATACAATGTTCCTTCGGTAGATGAGCTAACAGTAGTGTGGCCTCCATACATCATATACGGATTCCAGCCATAACCCCAGCCATAACCCCAGCCAGCATTGAATTGGTTTACACTGACTTCTTCGCGGGATTTAGTGAAAATATTAACTAATAAATCAGGATTGTCACTTTTGGTAAATCCTTTCGCTTGCAATTGCTGATCAATAGCGTTCAGAATTCTTTTTTTGTCCAAATCAGAGATTTCGACTTTATCAATTCCGGATTTCAAAAATGCAAAAGTTTTGTATTGTTTAAAATCGGCTGATTTATCATAATCAGAATATACTTGTACTGAGTCACAAGAGGCAGCTATGAAAAGTAATAACAGAGGCAGGAATCTAAATGTTTTCATGATTTAATGTGATTTATGTTCGAATAAACTAGCTCAAAAATCGTACCAAGTTTACTGTCTTAAAGTTAGACGATTTATTTTTACTGTACAAAGCTTTTAACAAATTGTATTATTTTCAGAATTGGCTAGTTTAGCAACTCGTCATCTACCAAATTTGGTAATGTAACTTTTAACAGTGGCTCCACTTCCATAGCACGTTTTATAGCAAAAACTGCACCTTCGTTTCTTGCCCAGCTTCGTCTTGAGATTCCGTTATTTACATCCCAGAAAAGCATCGAAGCCAAACGGCGTGAAGCTTCGGGACTACCGTCGAGCACCATTCCAAAACCACCGTTGATTACTTCGCCCCAGCCCACGCCGCCTCCGTTGTGTATGGAAACCCAAGTAGCACCGCGGAAACTGTCTCCAATTACATTCTGGATTGCCATATCAGCCGTGAAGCGGGAACCGTCATAAATATTGGAAGTCTCTCGGTAAGGTGAATCCGTTCCGGAAACATCATGATGATCTCGGCCCAAAACAACTGGTCCGATTTCTCCTTTGGCAATCGCCTGATTGAAAGCTTCGGCAATTTTTACACGACCTTCGGCATCGGCATAAAGGATTCGGGCTTGTGAACCCACAACGAGTTTATTTTCCTGCGCGCCCTTTATCCACTGAATATTATCCTGCATTTGCTGCTGAATCTCTACAGGAGCTGTTTTCGCCATATCTTCTAAAACTTGACAGGCAATAGCATCTGTTTTTGCCAAATCTTCAGGATTTCCAGAAGTACAAACCCAGCGGAAAGGACCAAAACCATAGTCAAAACACATTGGTCCCATAATATCCTGAACATAACTTGGATATTTAAAATCAATATTGTTTTCGGCCATAATAGCAGCTCCTGCGCGGGAAGCTTCAAGTAAAAAGGCATTTCCGTAATCAAAGAAGTACGTTCCTTTAGCGGTATGTTTGTTGATAGCATTTGTGTGGCGACGCAATGTTTCCTGCACTTTTTCCTTAAATAAAACAGGATTATTAGCCATCAAATTATTGGCTTCTTCAAATGAGATTCCAACCGGATAATACCCCCCCGCCCACGGATTGTGAAGCGATGTCTGGTCAGAACCCAAATCAATTACTATATTTTCTTCGTCAAATCGTTCCCAAACATCTACCACGTTTCCGAGGTAGGCGATAGAAACCGTTTCATTATTGGCTTTCGCTAAAGCCACTCTTTTGACTAATTCATCAATATTTTCAACCACTTCATTAATCCAGCCTTGACTGTGTCGAATATGCGTGATTTTCGGATTTACTTCGGCGCAGACCGTAATACAGCCCGCAATATTTCCCGCTTTTGGCTGAGCACCGCTCATTCCTCCAAGACCTGAAGTCACGAATAATCCGCCTTTTGGAGAACGTTTTATTTTTCTGAAACCGTTCAAAACCGTGATTGTTGTTCCGTGCACAATTCCCTGCGGACCTATGTACATATAACTTCCCGCAGTCATTTGCCCGTATTGCGAAACGCCCAAAGCGTTCATTCTTTCCCAATCATCGGGTTGAGAATAATTCGGAATCACCATTCCGTTAGTCACTACAACTCTTGGAGCATCTTTATGCGAAGGAAATAATCCCATCGGATGCCCTGAATACATCGTCAGTGTTTGCTCTTCGGTCATCTCCGACAAGTATTTCATTGTCAATAAATATTGTGCCCAGTTCGAAAAAACCGCACCATTTCCGCCATACGTAATCAATTCGTGCGGATGCTGTGCCACCGCATAATCCAGATTATTCTGAATCATCAGCATAATCGCCTTTGCCTGCTCACTTTTCCCAGGATATTCGGAAATTGGCCGTGCATACATTCTATAATCGGGACGCATACGGTACATGTAAATACGTCCGTAGGTTTCTAGTTCGTTCTTGAATTCAGGAATTAATTCCGCGTGATGTTTTGGCTCGAAATAGCGCAATGCATTACGTAGTGCTAGTTTTTTCTCGTTGTCCGTTAAAATCTCTTTCCGTTTCGGCGCATGGTTAATGTTGGCTTCATACGGTTTTGGCTGTGGCAATATGGATGGAATCCCTTGTTGTATCTGTTCTTGAAAAGTCATTAGTTTTTTATTTAAAGATTTAAAAATTTAAATAGGTGTATTTTTTAATAAAAAAAACTAAGGATACCGTATATCCGACCTGTGGTAGGACTTATAAATTTTAATTCTATATTTTAAAGAAAGAATGTCCATTGTTACTGTTGACTATTTTAAAAACTGTTTTCTGTAATCTAAAATTCTGCTTTCTGAAAACTGCTAACTGATTACTTCTTCAAAAGCCCCGTTTTCTTATCAAACCCATACGGACAATGACGACAGCCGCTTTTACAGCAATAGCCTCTTTTGAGATGGTATTTTTCGGTAAAGCATTTGTAACCTTCGGGCGTATAATAAAAATCTTCGCCCTCAGTTAATTTATTTTCATTACTTTGTTCTGCCATTCTGTTTTTATGCTAAAATCTGCCGAAAGGCGATTGTGTTTTTCTTTGAATTTGGCTAAATTGCCTCTACAAATCTATAAATTTTATAATCAATGTATGTTATCGTTGCCAAATATTTAATTCCAAAAGGATATCGCGGTCTCACGGTCTTCCCGTTTGTGATTATAAAATACCGCTTCGATTCTGAAAATAAAGTATTGGTAAACCATGAAAAAATACACATTAGTCAACAGCTTGAACTGCTTGTTCTGCCTTTTTTTCTTTGGTATTTTGTCGAATATGCGGTACGTTTGTTGCAGTACAGAAACGCCAATTTGGCTTATAGAAACATCAGTTTTGAAAGGGAAGCTTACAGCAATGAACTCAATTTGGATTATCTTAAAACAAGAAGAATTTTTAGTTTTTTGAAGTACCTGAAAAATATTTAACCGCAAGGTTCGCAAAGTAAGCGCAAAGAACGCAAAGCTTTGCGAACTTAGCGTAATTCTTAGTGCTCTTTGCGGTTAATTTTAAAACAAAAACTTTGAATCAAAAAATAACATACAATTTCCCAAATGGAATCACCCTCGAAATCAAACGGGAAGATTTGCTTCATCCTTTTATTTCGGGAAATAAATTTCGCAAAATGAAGTACAATCTGCTTCAGGCGAAAACCGAAAATCAGGGAGTACTTCTCACTTTTGGCGGAGCCTATTCCAATCATATTGCAGCGGTCGCCTATGCGGGAAAAGAGCAAGGTTTTAAAACAATTGGTATAATCCGAGGTGATGAATTGAGAGATAAAATTGCCGAAAACCCAACTCTAAAGTTCGCTCAAGAATGCGGAATGGAATTTGAATTTGTAACCAGAGAAGCGTATCGATTTAAAACGGAACCTGATTTTATAACCAAACTAGAAGAAAAATTCGGCTCGTTTTACTTAGTTCCCGAAGGCGGAACCAACGAATACGCCATAAAAGGCTGTGAAGAAATTCTAACAGATGAAGATGCCCAATTTGATTACGTTTGTTTGGCGGTGGGAACGGGCGGAACCATTTCGGGGATTATCAATAGTGCATTGCCACACCAAAAAGTTTTGGGATTTCCAGCGTTAAAAGGCGACTTTTTAAAAGATGAAATTCGTAAATTTGCCCGCAGCGAAAATTGGGATTTAATAACCGATTATCATTTTGGCGGTTACGGAAAG
This sequence comes from Flavobacterium aquicola, assembly GCF_003385115.1. Classification (GTDB taxonomy): domain Bacteria; phylum Bacteroidota; class Bacteroidia; order Flavobacteriales; family Flavobacteriaceae; genus Flavobacterium; species Flavobacterium aquicola. The sequence goes on along the minus strand of NZ_QUNI01000006.1, from coordinate 264,707 downwards.
GTGAATGAAGAATTGATTCAGTTTATTAATCAGTTTTACAAACAAACCGAAGTTCCATTGGATCCTGTTTATACTGGAAAGATGGTTTTTGGCGTTATTGATTTAATTCAGAAAAACTTTTTTCCGGCTAATGCCAAAATTCTGCTGATTCATACAGGAGGATTGCAGGGAATTTCGGGAATGAATACGCTTTTGAAAAAGAAAAACAGCACATTGATTCAATTTCAATGACAATGGCAAAAATCAATAACAATTGCAATATCAAAAAACAATTGCAATAACAATATCAAAATATGGTCAAGAAAATATTTTTATTTCTCTTAATTGCAACTCTCATCAGTTGTGGTTCTTCAAAATCAAAAATTCAGACTACCAAAAAACCGGTGGGCTGGAAATATTCTAAACCTATTCAAAACGGCAGCGGTGGCGGTGCTGCATCCAAAAAATTATCAACCAGTGAAATAGTCAATGGTTATGTTGCTCAATACAATAGCGTTGCAATGGGCAATATGAAAACCTACGGAATTCCGGCCAGTATTATTTTGGCGCAGGGAATTTTGGAATCTGGGGCAGGTCAAAGTGATTTGGCGGTAAATGCTAATAACCATTTCGGAATTAAATGTCATGATTGGACGGGTGACAAAATATATAAAGATGATGATACTGCAAATGAATGTTTCAGAAAATACAAGCAGGCTTCCGAATCGTACAAAGACCACGCGATGGTTTTAACAGGCAAAAATAGATATGCTAAATTGTTTACTTTGCCAAAAGGAGATTATAAAGCCTGGGCAAAAGGCTTGCGTGAAGCAGGTTACGCCACGGATCCAAAATATCCTGAAAAACTAATTAATTATATCGAAACCTATAATCTGCATGAATATGATAATAAGGTTTTAGGGAAAGCAGGAAAAAAAGAAGAAACTAAAGTGCTGGTTCAGGATGATTTTGGCAGTGACCAAGCTAATCTTTACGAGATTCAAAAAGGAGATACATTTTATTCGGTTTCCAAAAAATTTAATTTAACCGTAGAAGAATTAAAACAAAAAAATAATTTAACGGATAATACACTTTCGATAGGACAGAAGCTGATTGTTAAGTAAGTTATCAGTTCAATCTAAAATCTAAAGTCAAAAATCTAAAATCATAAATCATAATGATCTATCAAAGAAGCAGTCAGCTTTTTGCTGAAGCAGAAAAAGTAATCCCAGGAGGAGTAAATTCACCAGTAAGAGCTTTTAGAGCCGTGGGAGGAACGCCAATATTTGTAAAAAGTGCCAAAGGAGCTTATTTATATGACGAAGACGGAAACCGTTTGATCGACTATATTAATTCGTGGGGACCGATGGTTTTGGGTCACGCTTACGAACCAGTTGTTGAAGCCGTAATTGAAAAAGCAAAACTAGGAACATCTTTTGGGATGCCGACCGAACTGGAAACCCAAATTGCATCACTTGCAGTTTCGATGGTTCCGAATATTGATAAAATCCGTTTTGTGAATTCGGGGACTGAGGCTTGTATGAGCGCAGTACGTTTGGCACGCGGATTTACAAAAAGAGACAAAATCATAAAATTTGCAGGCTGTTATCACGGTCATTCCGACTCATTTTTGATACAAGCAGGAAGCGGAGCTGTTACTTTTGGAACTCCAAACAGTCCGGGTGTAACTTCGGGAACAGCCAAAGATACTTTGCTTGCCAGCTACAATGATTTGGAAAATGTGAATACATTAATCAAAGCCAATAAAAATGAAATTGCAGCTATAATCGTTGAGCCGGTTGCAGGAAATATGGGCTGTATTCCGCCAGCGAAAGGATTTTTGGAAGGTCTGCGCGAACTGTGTACGGCCAACGGAATCCTGCTGATTTTTGATGAGGTAATGACCGGTTTTAGATTAGCCAGAGGCGGTGTGCAGGAATTGTTCAACATCAATGCTGATATCGTTTGTTTCGGAAAAGTAATCGGTGGCGGGTTGCCTGTGGGCGCTTTTGCTGCTCGTGAGGAAATTATGAATTTCCTTGCGCCATTAGGTCCTGTTTACCAAGCGGGAACTTTGTCAGGGAATCCATTAGCAATGGCTGCGGGATTGGCAATGCTTCAGGCTTTGGACAATGACCGCGAAATTTTCAAGAGACTGGAAGAAAAAACCGCTTATTTGGGTGCAGGAATCGAGAGAGTTCTGAAAGCTAATAATGTTGTTTTTACGATCAACAGTGTGGGTTCAATGATTTCGGTACATTTTGATGCGAATCCGGTAAATGATTTTAAATCGGCTGGTGCTGGAGATAATGAAACTTTCAAGAAATTCTTCCACGGATTGGTAGCCGAAGGAGTTTATATTGCACCATCTGCTTACGAAACTTGGTTTATTACTGATGCTTTGACGTATGAAGATTTAGATTTTACTATTAATGCGATTGATAAGGTTTCTAAAACGTTTTAAAATAGTCCAACCTTAATCAATATTCAACGAATTTTTACAGAATATTGTCATTCCGACGGAGGAGGAATCTCCGTTAGAAGCTCGACAAAGATTGGGATTTTGATTACGGAATTACTTGCGGAGATTCCTCCTATGTCGGAATTGACAAACTTTGTGAATAATATATTATTGGAATAGCTAAGTGTTTTGAAAAATGATACCTACAAGGTTTGAAAAAAACCTTGCAGGAAAGTAAACTTGTCAAATCTGAATTCAATTATTTAGCTTTTCTTTTTTTGATAACTACAAAAAAGCAATACTGTTGATTTTTAGCCCCGATCGTAGTGAAAATCCTTGGGGGCTGGGTTTCAGCCCTCAAGATTGCAACGTAGAGCGGGAGGGAACTTCCTGAAAATACCTGATCTTTCTGCTCCAAATAATTAAACAAAACTTAGGTTTCTAAATAAAAGCGACTGAAAAAAAATCCACTAATTAGCTAAATGGGAATTGCTAATTAGTGGATTTATTTTTAGAAAAAAGCTCTTAGATTTTTAAAGTTTTCTTCTTTCTCTCATTCTGTCTTTCATTTTTTCTTTGTTTTCATCTCTTATCGTAAGCCATTTTTGATATTGTTCGGCTGATAAAACAGCTTTCATTTTTGCTTCGGTGTCTTCTTTTTCGGCCTGCAGTTTATCTTTAAGAGCTGATTTTTCTTCTGCAGTTAATTTTTCTCCGCTGTCTTTTCTGGAGGCTCTTTGAGCTTTTAGATCCTGAGCTTTGGCACTTTTTTCTGCTAAAATTTTACCAACAGCTTCTTGTTGTTTGGTGTCAAGATTTAATTCTTTGGTAAGATGAGCCAAATGTTTTTGCTGACGCTGTTCTGGAGTAGTTTTTTCTCGGTACGAGTCACCAGGCTGCGGTGTGCTTACCTGTGCAAATCCAGATACTCCAATTCCAAATACTAAGGCAATTATTAGTGTTTTCATATTCAATTTGTTTTTAAGTTATGGGGATAAGACAGATTTAATAGTCAAAGGTTTAATGTTTTAACTTTTATTTTTGAAAAATAATTTGTAATTATTGTCTTTGGTTAGAATATTTTTTGGCTTTAGAAATTTTGTAACAAAAGGGAGAGCAGATGTTTGTTAACTTTTATGCGTAATAGTATCATAAAATCATTTGCGAATCGTATTTTTGAAAATCAATATAATTCACTGCATATGATTTCTGTACAGGAAGCTTTTTCGATATTACAAGCTAATTTACCAGTTTTGCCAAAAATAGAATACCCGCTTTCAAAAGCCAGAAAACATATTTTGGCTGAGTCGCTTTTGTCGCCAATCAATATGCCGCCTTTTCGTCAATCGGCGATGGATGGATTCGCTTTGTGTCTGCACGATGCTTTGGTTTATGAAATTATTGGAGAAGTTAAAGCAGGTGATTCGCATAAGGTTGAATTGCTTCCGGGGCAGGCTGTAAAGATTTTTACGGGTGCTGCAGTCCCTGATTCGGCGCAAGCGGTTATCCAGATTGAAATGGTAACTGTAGACGGAACACAATTATTACTGGATGAACTTGTTGAGTCTGAAACCAATGTCAGACCAATTGGCGAACAAATTTCAACAGGAGATTTAGCACTTGAAAAAGGAAAAGTTTTGAATGCTGCAGCGATTGGTTTTTTGGCCGGACTTGGTTTTGCAAAAGTGAGTGTTTTTCAAAAACCGAAGGTTGGAATTGTAGTTACTGGTAATGAGCTGTCCAAACCCGGAACACCGCTGGAATACGGAAAAGTCTACGAAAGCAACGGTCTTATGCTGCAGTCGGCATTGATTGATGCGCATTATGATTCGGTGACTTTATATGAAGTTAATGATGATTTTGTAAATACTAAAAATAAACTGCAGGAAGCCTTAACGGCCAATGATGTTGTATTGGTTTCTGGCGGAATATCGGTTGGGGATTATGATTTTGTGGCAAGAGCTTTGAAAGAGCTGGAAGTAGAGACCTTGTTTTACAAAGTAAATCAAAAGCCAGGAAAGCCTTTGTTTTCGGGTAAATTAAAGGATAAAATGGTTTTTGCCCTACCTGGAAATCCTGCAGCCTGTCTGACTTGTTTTTATGTATATGTTTTGCCTACACTGGCTATATTATCTGGTGCGGAAGCTAATTATCAGCAGGCGGTTTTATTGCCAATTGGTCATGATTATGAAGTAAGGAACACGCGTTCCCAATTTTTGAAAGCAGCTATTGCTAACGGAGAGGCAGAAATTTTATCACATCAGGCTTCGTCAATGCTCAATTCTTTTTCTGTTTCCAATGGATTGGTTTATGTTCCCGATGGGAATTATGAATTGAAAAAGGGGGATAAGGTTGAGGTGTATTTGTTATAATCTACTTTTCTTCAAAAGCAGATCCATAATGTTCATGGATATGAGCAATAGTTGCCTTGCAGATTTTTTCTAAACTTGAAATATCAATGTCTGATAACTTTTTAATATAAATACAGGCTTTCCCCATTTTATATTTTCCCAAATCATTTAATAAATGTTTGTTGTCTTCGGTTGGATAGTATACATACAGCGAAAATTCGGCTTTGCGAGGGGAAAAACCTAAAATAGGCGCGTCTCCTTTGTGTCCCGTTTTATATTTGTAATGGTAGCTTCCAAATCCAATGATGGTCGGTCCCCACATTTTGGGCTTAAATCCCGACCATTCTTTCATTAAATCAATTAGCCGAAAACTATCTTCTTTTTTCAGATCATTATCAACATAGGAGTTAATGAAATCAGTCACGTTAATTTCTGTTTCAGTTGTTTTGTTTTTTGCCATGATTCAATTGTATTTGAATTAGATTTTAATTGACTTTAGTAAGCACTTTTTCAAAAGCTCTTCTTTCGCCTCCTCTAAAATAGACTTTACCGCAATACTTGTAACCTGATTTTTCAAAGATTTTCAGCATGGCAATATTGTCAAAATTCGTGTCTGCTTTGACGCTGTAGATGTTATTACTTAAAGCAAATTCTTCTATAAATTCCAGTATTTTTTTTGATAAGCCTTTGCCTAAATGATTTTCTGAAATGGCTACGCGGTGAAATACAACAAAATCATAGTTCGAAAGCCATTCGCCAATTATTTTTGCATATTCAGGTTCGTCGTTTATTAATACGGCTGTATAACCAATTATGTTTTCTCCTTCGATTAAGACAAATCCGTGACCTGCATCAACGTCTTTTTTTACTACTTCCGGATTTGGATAACCGTCCTGCCATTGTTCACTGCCATCTCTTTTTCTTCTTGCTATTGCCTGTTGTAAAATATCCCAAATTGCAGGAATTTCAGAAGTTGTGGCTTTTCTAAAGGAATAATTCATTTTTACTTTAGAGACCATAATTGAGCAATGTTCTTTGTAGCAAGATTGTAATCAGTCTTTTTTGCATTTTCATTTCGGTAATTGCAAAATATAGGGTCATCATTAAATAATGATTTTGCTAATTCTCTTCCGGCCATTGTAATTGCGGTTGTTCTGTTTACTCTTTTCTTTTGAAATGCTGTAAATGCTTCTTCGTGTGTTTTTGCTTGTTCTAAAGCTGTTGCAAATTCCCATGCATCTTCTATGGCTTGGCATGCTCCTTGTCCAGATGTTGGCAGTGCCGCGTGCGCCGAATCTCCGATCAGGCAGACGTTATTTTTGTACCAATTTGAAATTGGGTTGTGATCAAATACCTCAATATACCTGATGTTTTCTTCTTTGCTTAATTGTATTGTTTTCTGAATTTTAGGTGACCATGTAGCAAATAATTTCAATAATTCCTCTTTGTAATTTTTGGTTTTTAGAGGTGAATTAAGAGGCAGTGATTTACCGCCGGCCCAATATCCTTTGTATTCATTTATTGGAACGATTCCGAAACGCTCTCCATAACCCCAAAAATCCAAGACATTTTCAGCATTTGAGAAAATAGGTTTATCGCTTTCGACTATTCCTATCCAGTTTACAAAATTATGATAAACAGGTTTGTTGTCTCCATTTACATACTGTCTTGCAACCGAATTCATTCTTCCGTCTCCACCAATCAGAATATCTGCTTTTATTTCAGTGCCGTTATCAAATAAAACAGTCGCTTTATTGTCTTTGCAAGATAGTTGCAGGGCTTTGTGATTATAAAAAACGGGGATTTTTAGATTTTTTACTTTTCCCAATAAAATTTCCTGCAGTTCTTTTCTGCTTATTGAATAACTGGTTGAACCAATTACGGTATTAATTTCTGAGACATTAATTGAACCTAGAAATTCTTCCTTGTCGGTCCAGCGTTCCATGTTTTTTATTTGGCCTCCAATTTTTTTTACTTCGGGCAACAAATTTAAATTGTCTAGAATTTTGCTTGCATTTGCCCATAAAACGATACCTGCACCAATTGTTACTGCTGTTTCTCTTTGCTCAAAAATGGTTATATTTTCAAATCCTTTTTGGCGTAAAGCTATTGCAGTGGTCAATCCGCCAACACTGGCGCCCAAAATAACAATATTTGCTTTTCGATTCATTTTCTTTAAATTGTTTGTTCCAATTTTAATCAATCAATTCAAATGTAATACTCTCTTTTTCTTCACCGTTTATAATGATGGAAAGTTTTTGTTGTCCTGTGTAGAATTTTCTGGTAGTAATCAGTTTAAAACTTTGTTTCCGATTAATATGCGAAGACTGATTTTGCTCAAAAAGTCGTTCACTTATTTTAAATACTTTCTTTGAAAGTTGTCCGTTTTGTCGAAGATAATAAACAGCGTATTCCAGTCGTATGGTTTGTGGTCTTTCATCATTATTCTGAACAGAAAATGAAAACTCCAAATAATTACCAATAGCGACTTTTGGTGTGTTTATTTTGAAATCAGCAACCGCTACTTTTGAACTGTCAAGACCAAAGTGTTTTAGAATTTCAGTATTTCCTTGTTTCAAAAGCGTTCGGCAAGCGTGTTTGATTATCGCATCAGTTTTTTTGGTGTGACCTTTCCATTGGCTGACAATTTCAATTACAATTTGCGGATTATCTTTCGCAATGTCGTTAAGATTATTCGCAACGCTTCGTCTCACATATTCGGATGAATCCGCTTTTAGAATATGTAATATTGGCAAAATAGGATTCGGATTTTTTTTGAGTTCCGGAATTGCCATTGCCCAAGGCAAACGAGGTCTGCAACCTTCGGAAGCAAGCCTCCGAATATGATGATTGGGAGATTTGGCCCACAGTTTCATTACTTCGAGGGTTTTGTCAAAATCGTGTTTCAGGAATTCACGGATGGCAAATTCCGAAGAGCCAAACTGGGTGTAATATGCCAATGCTTCCATTGAAGTTTCAAAATCGTGAACGCCAAATTGCCCAATATAATCAGGAAAAATAAGCGATGTATAACCTTTGGGACTGTTAGGAATTACTGCGTTTAATAGTTTTACAGCTTCTTTAAAATCCGCCGGAAGATGATTTTTGAGTGTTATAATAGTAAATCTCAGGCGTTCATTCAATGATCTGTTTTCTAATCCATTGGTTACCGCTTCCACAAATTGCTGAATGTTAAAACCTGCATCCGCTTTGTTAAATTGGATTGCCAAATGCTCGTAGAATTTTGTATTGAACATCTCCTTCAGTTCTGTTGCCATGTTTTATGATTAAGGATTAGAATTGTCTCCGTAAAAGTACTATTTCTTCAATTAAAGAAATGTTTAAATTTAGTTTTTAGCTTTCAAAAAAATGCAAATGATTGTATCTTTGCAATCCCTTAAAACAACGAAACTATAATGAAACAGCAATGTGTAATTTTTGATATGGACGGTGTAATCTGTCATACCAATCCGGATCATGGCAAAGCTTTTGAAGCATTTTTTGATAAGTACCAAATTTCTCATTCCCAGCAGGAGTTTGAAGATCATATGTACGGAAAACACAATGGTTACATCATGTCGCATTTCTTCAAGCGTCCAATTACCGGAGACGAACTAAAAAACTTGGAAGACGAAAAAGAATCGATGTTTCGTGAAATTTACAAAGACAAAGTAGAAACAATTCCGCATTATCTGCTCTTTTTGGACGAACTAAAATCCCTAGGTTTCAAAACTGCCGTTGCAACATCGGCTCCGCGTGCCAATCTCGATTTGATTATAAATGCCTTAAATATTGGAGACAAAATGGATTCGATGATGGCAAGCCAAGACGTACAACAGCATAAACCAAATCCAGAAGTATATCTAAAATCGGCTGAGCGCGTGGGCGTTTCCCCGTCCGACTGCGTGGTTTTTGAAGATTCTTTTTCCGGAGTTACGGCGGGTCTCAATGCCGGAATGAAAGTTGTGGGCGTATTGAGCTCGCATACCAAAGAACAACTGCCTCCATGCCATTTTTACATCAACGATTACAGCGAAGTAAATGTGGACAAGATTTTGGAATTACTAAATAGTTAGAATTTGATTATTTTTTAGGAGCAGAGGTTTTTTGTTATTTCATCAACAGTTGTCCCGCTTTTCACTATAATCTCTTGTACTGAACCCCAGTACAAGAGGATTTTCGTTGCAATCGGGGCTAGTTTACGGGTTTAGTTTTTCATAATGATTTTTTCTCGATTTCGGTAATGCGTAAAATTGTCATTCCGTAGGACACGAGTGAAAGCGAATTGGCGTGGCAATTAGCGTTTGCTATTCCACATCGTTAAATGTTTAGTTTGTCGAGCTACTTGTGGAGATCCTTCCTTCGTCAGGATGATAATATTGTGTGATATTCGTTGTCTAATCCGTACTGTGTGTCATTCCGACGGAGGAGGAATCTCCGCTAGTGGCTCCGTCATCCTATTCAAACAAGTAATTCAAAAAATCTAAATCAGGATTGATTGTTTTGATAAGATCCATTTTCTTTTCCCTTCTCCATCCTTTAATTTCTTTTTCCCGAGCAATTGCCTCTTGAATCCAAGTGAATTTTTCGTAATAAATTAAGAGGTGAACATTATAAGTCGAGGCAAATGTTTTGTTTTTGGTGACAATATTGCTTTTGTGTTGTTCTAAACGTATTCTTAAATGATTGGTCACACCAGTGTACAAAACAGTTTTTGCTTTATTGGTGATGATGTAAATGTAATAAGTATGATACCCTTCTTGAAATTGCATTTCACTAAAATAGTATTTTATTTACAAAATTAGACAAGAGACCTAAACTCTTTTTAAAATTTATAATGTAAAATATCGTTGCTGAGTTATTTGTGGAGATTACTTCGCTATCGTTCGTGTTTCTCTTCATCGAATAACACAATGGATTAGACAAAGATTATCACACAATATTGTCATCCTGACGAAGGAAGGATCTTCGCAAGTAGCTCGACAAACAAAGTCGTCAACGATGCGGAATAGCATGTGGGGATTGCCTAGCCAATTCGTTATCACTCGTGTCCTCTTACATCGGCATGACAAGTTTGAGGATTATTGATATTTAAAAAAGTGTCATTGCTAGTAGCGAGGGAACTCCGCATTACTATTCGACAAAATATTTTATTTTGATTGCGGAGCCACTTGCGGAGATCCTTCCTTCGTCAGGATGACAAGTTTGAGGGGTAGTGGGTGCAAAGGCAGGAAACTTTTGACCTGTTTTATTGCTTTTAAGAAAATAAAAAAACGCAAAGTCGGGAGACTTTGCGTAGTGGGGGTGCAAAAAAAAATGAATTTTGGTTTTACTTTTATAACAACCTTTCTATTAATTAGTGAGAATAGTCGAATAAGTGTTTGATGGGTTTTTAAAATTGAAAGACTCAATAGTAAGTCTTTTATTGTTAATATTGTCCCATAGAGCTCCCTGATTCATAGGGGAAATGATATAACAAGTTATGTAAACAGTGTCGCCATATTTGAAACCATTTTCTAAAAGTTTCTCTGTTGTAAAAGTTTGCGAACTTTTTATTGTCTTATTTATATAAGATACAGCTGTATCAACACCTGTTACAAAATAATAGTTGAAATTAGAACAAGACACATTTGCATCTTTACCTAAGAAAAAGAATTCAGTTACCATATAATCACCGGTTATATCAGGATCTATATTGCCAGTATAGGTATACCATCCGTCTTTAATTTCTATGCTTTTAATGTTATATGGAAAAGGGACATCTTCAACTAAACGTATATTTTCAATAGTTAGTAATTCTTTTGTGCAGGTTCTTTTAATTGATTTGATTCCGCTAAAACCTGGCTTTGTAAAAGTTAAAGTTATTTCTCCAATTTCACACTCGTCAGTTTGATAATTGCCATTTGAATCAACACTTAATAATTTTGTATTATTTTTTGAATCAATCAATTCGATTTTTAAATTATCATAGTTAGAAACTTTATTTTGGTTCAAGTCATATAGTTGTACATTTCCTTTAATTGAACCATAATTATGAGTTTCTAGTTTATCTTCTTCCGAACATGATATTGTTGCAAAAATCAAAATCAATATAATCGATTTAAATACGTTGCTTTTTTTTAGGAACTCCATTGTTAATTTAGTTTTAATGATTAAGTTGTTTAAAAAATAAGAAGATTGAGTAAGAAATAAAGATTTTAAAATTAATTTTTCAAATATATTATTAGTATTTGTTTTAAAAAAAATATTTTGTAAGTTTTTTGTGAATTAAAAAAACGCAAACAGGAGAATTTGCGTTGGGGGGAATTAAGTGAATTAATATAGACTATTCTTCTGTATCGATTTGTAATCCTTCGGTTTGTAATTCTTCGATTTTTGGTTCATCGTCTTCCATGTCGATCCATGAAAGGAAAAATTTATAGCCTAAAGTCAGAATTACAGCACCCAGGAATAACCCGATGAAACCGTTGTAAATAAAACCGCCGATGGCTCCCAGGAATATTACGAGCATAGGTGCGGGAGGATTGCCTCTTCCGAGGAAGATTGGTTTTAGGATATTGTCAGAAATCAGTGTGATTCCTACCCAAACTGCCAGTAGCGTTGAAGTAGTGGCATCGGTTACGGAATACATATAAATCACTACCGGAATGGCAATCGGGCCAATTCCGACTTGTATTATCGCTAGGAATAGACAGATGATCGTGAAAATTCCAGCAAATGGAACGCCTGCCAGAAAGAAGCCAACTCCTATCATTGTCGCTTGGATTAGGGCTACACCCAAAAATCCTTTTACGACGTTGCGAATGGTGATTACGGTGACTTCGGCATAGTGTTCACCATTGGAACCGATTAGTTTGATGAAGATGTTTTTGGAAACTTTTATTAGTGATTCGGAGTACAATAACAGCCCCATCGCAATGATAATTGAGACGATAAATTGCAGGATACCTTTGCCAATTCCCGCTAATGAAAGCAACAGCCATGCACCGGCTATTTTTATTTGGTCGGTGTATTTGAGCGCTACTTTCGAAAGGTCTTCGGAGGCTGATGACCAGATTTCTACAATTGGTTTTGTGATGGTTGGCCAGCTTTTGGTCGTTTCCGGAGGAGGCGGAATCAAGTGCTCATTGGTTTGGTAGTAATGGGCAAAATTATTGATTTCTTCGTATAAGGATTGTGTGATGAGTATGCTGGGTGCAACCAAAATGATAAGCAATATAAGTGCGACAAATATGGTTGCGAGTACTTTTCGGCCTTTGAATAACCTCACAACTCTTTCATAAACGGGACTGAACGCTATGGCAATAACCACGGCCCAGACTATTATTAAAACAAACGGTTTTAGAATATCATAACACCAGCCTATTAAAAGGAAGAGGACGCCAAGACGGATAATGGTGTCGGCTATTTTTTCGAAGTTTATTCCGTAGAAATTTGTGTCGTTTTGATTCATATAAATCTATTTTAATGAAATGAATAGCGATTGAATTATTGTGCTAATCTAGTTAAAATACATTAATTATCAACAGCCTATTTGAATGTCTTTTGCGAAAAATTTATGTTTTTTTGAAAACTTAACAAAAAAATAGTTTTAAAATAATGTTTGGTTTGCGTAGGAATTAAATTGCTGTTTCGTATTTTTACTAAATTGATATTTTATGGCATTTCAATGTTTTATGGGTTTGCCTTTATGTCAAATTATTCTAAATCATAAAATCGTATTATATGAAGATAGCGCTTTACACCAACGAATTTCCGCCGAATATTTACGGTGGAGCCGGGGTTCACATTGATTTTTTAAGTCAGGAGCTGGCCAAATTGGCACAGGTTGAAGTTCGATGTTTTGGTGATCAAAAAGAAAACAAGGATTCGATGCACGTGGAAGGGATTAATTCCTGCCTGACGAAAATGGTAGATCCCGAAAACGAGCACATCAAAATGTTTCATAACCTAAGCCGAAATGTCGAAATGGCGCAGGCGACTCCAAAGGCGGATGTTGTGCATTGTCACACTTGGTACACACATTTGGCGGGAGTTTTTACAAGAGAATTGCTTCAGGTGCCGTTGATTTTGACTACGCATAGTTTGGAAACACATCGTCCTTGGAAAGTCGAACAACTAGGAAATGGTTATTTTATGTCGCGCTGGATTGAAACCAATGCTTATAAATCGGCTGATGGTGTGATTGCCGTGAGCGAACAAATGAAAGTCGATGTGGTAGAAGCTTATGGTGTTGATCCCGAAAAAGTTACTGTAATCCACAACGGAATCGATCCTGAATTTTACAAACCGACTTTTGATGAAGCGCTGTTGAAAGAATACGGAATCGACCCGAATATTCCGTTTGTACTTTTTGTGGGGCGTATTACTCGTCAAAAAGGGATTTCGCAATTGATTGAAGCTTGCCAATATTTTAATGAGGATTGTCAAATCGTACTTTGCGCAGGTGCTCCCGATACCGAAGAAATTGCGATTGAAACTTCTAATCTTATCGATCAGCTGAAAGCAAAACGAAAAGGTGTGATTTTAATTTCGGAAATGCTTCCACGCGAAAAAGTCAAAGTATTGTACAGTCATGCGCGCGTTTTTGCCTGTCCGTCGTTGTACGAGCCTTTCGGAATTATCAACTTAGAAGCGATGTCTTGCGAAACACCAGTTGTGGGAAGCCACGTGGGAGGAATTCCCGAAATTATTGTTGAGGGTGAAACCGGTTATTTAATTCCGTTAGAAAGTGTTTCGAGAACCAATTTCAATCCGCTGAATCCAACAGAATTTCAAAAAGCTTTTGCTTCAAAAGTAAACGCTCTATTGGAAAATGAACAACTAGCTAATGAAATGGGAAAAGCAGGACGAGAGAGGGTTTTAGAAAAATTCAGCTGGGAATCCATTGCCAAAATCACTTATAACTATTATCAGGAAGTTATTGCCCGATTTGAAAAAGAAACAGCTTAGGTAATATGATAATTTGAAAATTAGATAATTAAACCGCAAGGTTCGCAAAGTTTTACGCTATGAGCGCAACGCTTTGCGAACCTTGTGTTTTTTTTGTGTCCTTTGCGGTTAAAATCAGCCACGGATTCACGGATAAGACGGATTTTACACGGATTAAAATCTGCATAATCTGCGAAATCTGCGTGCAAAATTTTCACATAAAGCTTTGTGTTCTTTCTGGTTAAATCGGTCTCCGGATTTAACTTTCCAATACACATTCAGGAGTTACAACAGTTTCAGTAACCGGACTATATTCCACTTTGCTTAATTCAATAATTTTTTGAGCCACCGTTCCTCTTTCAAATAATCGGATAAGTTTGAAAATACTGCTTACGAAGAAACCTGGATTCGAAACTAATCGGGCAATTCTGGTGACTTTGATTTCTCTTTTCTGTATGGAGGCCTCCCATTCATTTTCGGGAAGCAACACAAATTCGGTAGCATATTTCCATGCACCGTCTCTCGCGGTTTTCATGCTAAAATCAATAAAGAAATTGTCTATTTTGCCTGATAATTTCAATATGTAGGTAAGTGTTGGCCAGATTTCCACCAAGCATTTTTCGACACCATTCACCAGATTACTTAAAATTTCATTGATTTTATTATAATCAGAATGCAGGTCAAAAATACTTTCAGGCGTACTCACCTGTGCGCAGGCAATTCCCAAATCTAAATTCACATGCGCATTAATTCCAAGCAGTAAATGCTGTACCACAATCGGCCAGTATTCCTCACCTTTCGTAAATGAAAACTGCCAGCATTCCGAACATTTTTCCTTGGCTTGAAACTGGTAATAAGCCTTCAGGTAACGATTCGCAAAAATAACATCCAGCTTTTCCATGCGTTCCGGATCTTGGAACAAACCAGTCCCGATACCGTTTTTTATCTGCATCGTAACTTCCCTATATAAAGTAGCAAATAGGCCAATCGCACATTGCTCGAATTTCGATTTTTCAATAATTTCGTCTAAACACTCGATAACTTCGTCTATTGTGGTGGCTTGCTTGATGTTCATTTATAAGGGGTTATGATTGAATTAGTCAGCTAATATAATTATTTTTTGTTTCTTAGAATGCATTTTTGCAGTAATTATCTTGCTGTTTTATAAAAGATTTCGAGTCTTATTTTAAGGAGCAGAAAGATTTCGCATTTTCAGAAAGATTCCTCCCGCTCTTCGTTGCAATCTCCCTGCCCGAACCCCGAGCAGGGAGGATTTTCACTGCGATCGGGGCTAAAAATCAGCATTTTATTTTCATAATTAGTTTTCCATACTTTGTGTCTTAGCGCCTTTGCATGAATACAAGTGCGCAAAGCCAAAACCTGCGTGCCTTTTTTAAATTTGAATCCGTTGCTAGGGATAATCCGCGTAATTTTTTATAACAAAAAAAACGGCTCTTAACCATTTTTTTATTTTTTGAAAACAATCATTTCGTTATATTTGTAAAAGTATAACGAAAACAGTCTGCATTGAAAATCAAAAGCAAAATTTGGATTGAAACCGATGAGGGAATCCTTATCAGTGAAGGACGCATTCAGTTGCTAAAGCAGATTGAAGCCACTGGTTCACTCAATAAAGCAGCGAAGGAAATGAATATTTCGTATCAAAAAGCGTGGAAATTAATCGACGCTTCAAACAAAGCTTCCAAAGAACCATTAATTGCAACCCAAGTTGGCGGGAACAAAGGAGGCGGGACTGTTATTACTCCTTATGGAAAATCGCTCATTGAATCTTTTGAAAAAATAAATATTGCCTGCTGGGATTTTTTAGACGCCGAACTCAAGAAACATTCGTTATAATTAATTTATGGAAAACAAAATCACAGCAATACTTTTGGCAGGCGGAAAAAGTCAGCGAATGGGAACCGATAAAGGTCTATTGGTTTTAAACGGAAAAACATTCATCCACAACATTTGCGACGCTTTAAAGCCAGTTGTAGGTTCAAATATTTTAATTGTATCAGCCAATAAAGAATACGATAAATTAGGTTTTTCCAGAGTTGAAGACATAATAGAAAACAAAGGTCCAGTGGGCGGACTTTACACAGGTTTGAAAGAATCCAAAACCAAAGTAAATCTGGTTGTCAGTGTAGATGTCCCATTCGTAACAACCGAATTATTGCAATGGCTGGTAGAAAACCACAACGAAACCGATATGGTGACGCAGACAAAAATCGGAGACAAAACCAGCCCGCTGATTGGGGTTTACGACCGCTCGATGAAAATTGTTTTCGGCGAACAAATAGCTGGAAATAAATTGAAACTGCGGCAAGCAATAGAAGACGTTAAACACCGCACTCTCGAAGTTCCAGAAAAATGGAGCAGTCAACTGCAAAACATAAACACACAAGAAGAATATCAAAATTTAACCAAATGACCATAACGCTAAAATATTTTGGGTCACTCGCCGATATTACGAAATTGAGAGAAGAGCAATTCACTTTTGATGAGGAGACTATTTCGGTTTCTGCATTAAAATCAAAAGTAGAAGGTAGCTATCAAAATATACAAAACACGACTTACACGATTGCAGTCAACCAAACCATGAGCGATTCGCAGACCAAAATAAAAGATCAGGATGTGATTGCTTTTTTGCCTCCATTTGCTGGTGGATGATTTTTTTAAAACATATAAGTCATATAAGTTTTAAGAAATACTTAAATGTCCTTAAATGCCTTATATGGTAAACGTAAATAAGAATTAAATTTTTTGAAACAAATAAGTCAAAGCGCATATAAGAGTGATTAGAATTTAAAAAAGAATAACTTATATGACTTATATGTTTCAAAAAAAGTTTTAAAATAAAATGATAAACACCAAACGATATAACAGACAAATAATTCTCCCAGAAATAGGAGAAACAGGTCAGCAAAAATTGCAGGACGCACGTGTCTTGGTAATTGGTGCGGGTGGTTTGGGCTGTCCGGTTTTGCAGAATTTAGCTTCGGCGGGAGTGGGGAATATTGGGATTGTTGACGGCGATGTGGTGGATGAAACGAATTTGCACAGACAGTTATTGTACACTTTAAAAGATTGCGGAAACATCAAAGCTGAAACAGCCAAGAAAGCAATTTTAGAACTTAATCCAGAGATTAATATAACGGCTTTTTCAGAGTTTTTTACAACTCAAAATGCTCCGCGAATTGTCGAAGGATATCATATAATAGTCGATTGCACTGATACAATCGCTGTCCGTTATTTTATAAATGATTTGTCGGCAGCTAAAAAGATTCCGATGGTGTATGCTTCGATCCATAAGTTTGAAGGTCAGGTTTCGGTATTCAATTATAAAAATGGACCAAGTTACCGTTGCTTGTTTCCAGAGCAGGAAAATTTGAATGCGGTTCCGAATTGTGCTGAAAGCGGAGTTTTGGGAGTTTTGCCAAATACACTTGGAACATTACAAGCCACCGAAGTGCTTAAGATTATATTGGAAATTGGTACGGTGCTCTCGGGGAAATTATTGATCTATGATGCTTTGCATTTTCAGACTCAAATCATTGATTTTACTAAAAATCCAAAAGCAGTTGAAAAAGGATTCATAAACGGAACTTTGCTTTTGAACAATAAAAAAAACAATGAAGATTTAACTCCCGAAGCCTTTTTGGAAAAATGCAGTCAATTGGGAATGGTTGTAATAGATGTTAGAGAATCGGATGAAGTGCCCGAGTTTAAGAGGGAAAATGTAATCCAGATTCCTTTGAGCGAATTAGAAGAATATAGTAAGAATTTGCATAAAAACCAAGAAATAGTTGTGTTTTGCCAAACGGGACAGCGCAGTCAGCAGGCTATGAATTATTTAAAAAATTCTGGATTTGTTGGTGTTTTCCATTTGGCAAGAGGAATAGAATCGCTGAAAAATCAAATTCAATGACAATTTCAATGGCAATGGCAAATTCAATAAAAAAATTAAAAAAATAAAAGCAGAAATAGTAATGTCAACAGATAAACCAAAGAAAAGTTCTTTTATTCAAGGACAAATAACTTCCGAGTTCATCGGAAATTCGATTGCCAAACACCAAAGTAAAACCACAATTGGAGCTCATAATATTTTTCTAGGACAAGTTCGCGCCGATGTGATTGAAGGCAAAACAGTAACCGCAATTGAGTACACTTCTTACGAGGAAATGGCAGAGCAGACTTTCTATGAGATTCGGGAATCGGCTTTCGCCAAATATGAATTGTCGTGTCTGCATATTTATCATAGTTTGGGATTAGTAAAGACAGGCGAAATTTGCTTGTTTGTCTTTGTTTCTGCACCAAGACGAAAAGTGGTGTATGAAGCTTTGGAATTTTTGGTTGAAGAAATAAAGGAGAAAACAGCGATTTTCGGCAAAGAAATTTTTGATGACGAAAGCTATACTTGGAAAAAGAACACATAATAAAATAGCTCACTGATGGCACAGATGAAACTGATAAGCATGGATAAATGTGATTTAAAAAAATCAAAAATCAGTTAATCAAAAATTAAGAATTAGAGATCAAAAATCTAAAATCGTTAATCAAAAATCTGAAATCTAAATGGTAGATATCACTCATAAAATAATTACACAACGCACAGCAACAGCCCAAGCCATCGTAAAAGTAGGTTCGCCTGAAACAATGCAGGCAATTATAAACAAAACCGTTCCAAAAGGCGATGTATTGGAAGTTGCAAGAACTGCAGGTTTATTTGCGGTAAAAAACACTTCAAATTCTATTCCAGACTGTCATCCAATGCCGATTGAATTTACCGGAATTGAATATGAATTGTTGGAAGATTCAGTATTGATAAAAGTAACCGTTAAAGCGATTTACCGAACAGGCGTTGAGGTTGAGGCCATGCATGGATCATCGATTGTAGCTTTGACAATGTATGACATGCTAAAGCCAATCGATAAACAAGTTGAAATTTCAACCATAAAATTATTGCATAAAAAAGGAGGAAAATCGGATTACGGAGTTAAGGGTGATCTCAATTTATCAGTGGCAGTTATGATTTGTTCGGACTCAGTAGCTTCTGGAAAAAAAGAAGATCGAGCTGGAAAAGTTATTACCGATAAAATCAAAAAACTAGGATTAAGTGTTTCCAATTACACAGTGATTCCTGATGAGGTAACTGATATACAAGAAACAATAAACAAGTTTTGCGACAGCAAAAAAGACTTGGTTATCATAACTGGCGGAACCGGTTTGTCTAATCGCGATGTCACTCCGGAAGCGGTTATTCCGTTATTGGATCGTCGCATTCCAGGAATTGAAGAAGCCATTCGTTCCTATGGACAAGACAGGACACCTTATGCCATGTTATCCCGAAGTGTGGTCGGTTTCAAGGGGAATACCTTGATTATGGCTTTACCAGGTTCAACAGCGGGTGCTAGTGAATCTATGGATGCAGTTTTCCCATCGATTTTGCATTTATTCAAAATATTAAATGGTTTCAACCATGGAAAATAACAAAAATCCAATGCAGGACAACCACGGAAGGGCACACAATTACCTCCGCATTTCGATTACGGAACACTGTAATTTGAGATGCACTTATTGTATGCCGGCCGAGGGGATTGCGCTTACACCAAGGGCACATCTGATGACTGCAGAGGAAATTGTTACCATTGCGCAGACTTTCGTAAAACTTGGCGTCAACAAAATCCGATTGACAGGTGGTGAGCCATTGGTGCGAAAAGATGCCAAAAACATTATTGCAGAATTAGGAAAACTAGGTGTTGAACTGACTTTGACGACCAACGGAATCCTAGTTCACGATTTTATAGATACTTTCAAAGAGGCCGGAATTACCACTTTGAACGTGAGTATCGACAGTTTGAAACAAGACAAATTCAACGAAATCACCCGTCGCAATTATTTTGAAAAAGTGATTGAAAACATTGGGTTACTTGAGGAAAATGGTTTCAAAGTAAAACTGAATGTAGTTGTTATCAAAGGATTTAATGACAACGAAATTGTTGATTTTATTGAGCTGACCAAAGAGCGAAACATTCAGATTCGGTTTATAGAGTTTATGCCTTTTGACGGCAATCGATGGAATAAAGAGAAATTGGTAAGTTATGCCGAAATACTTTCTCAGGCGAATGATTTTTATGGTGAAGATAATGTAAATCGTTTGCAGGACAGACCGAATGATACTTCCAAAAATCATAAAATAGAGTCTTATAAAGGTAGTTTTTCCGTAATTAGCTCGGTTACGAATCCGTTTTGTAGTACTTGCAACCGAATCCGTTTGACTGCCGACGGGAAATTAAAAAATTGTCTGTTTTCGAATACTGAAACTTCTTTGCTCGATACTTTGCGAGCAGGTGATTCAATAGAACCGCTAATCTTCCAAAACATAAAATCCAAATTTGCCATGCGTGGCGGAATGGATGATGATGCTAAATTTCAAGACCCGCTTCTTTTTTCGAAAAATAGGAGTATGATTAAGATTGGGGGCTAGTTTTATTTCGCAAAGATTCGTATTCTAGCGAGTCAGGCTTGTGAATTTCTAAAAAAATCAAAATCTGCGAAAATCTGCGTGAGAAATAGTGGCACGCAGATTTTCGTAGATTCACGCAGATAAAATGGATTTATTTATTGCAAAGAGCAATCTTTGTTTCTTGAAAAAATCAATTTGTTTTGAAAAATAGTAGTATGATTTAAGATTGGGGGCTGATTTGGTTGGCTTTTTGGACTCTGAATTTATGTTTTAAACCCAAAAAATAGCTTTCGTAATAGGTGTAGGAAAAATGTGAAACGATTATCGTAATCGCCAATACCAAAATATTGAAAAGCAGTATCGATAGGACTGCCGGAAGTTTTGAGTGAATATTCAGTTTCAGATAGAGCAGTCCCGCAAACTGCATCGCTATGGCGTGAAAAACGTAAATTCCGTATGAAATGTTTCCCAAATAATTGAGTGGTTTGTTTTCTAAAAAGGCTATCGGTTTTGTCGATAGTGAACCAATTGTCAATCCAAATAAAATCATGCTAAAAAGATGGTATATCGGTTTTGATAAATTATCACTGAATAGGGATGTCGATAGATAAATCAAAAAAACTGCAAAAATCAAAATTCTGCTTTTTTGCAGTATTTCACTAAATACAGGTTTAAGCAACAGTATGGAACAGATGCCACTGAACGAAAAATAAAAAAAGAACATTTTATAATCGGACAGAAACGGAATGGATTCAGAAAAGAAAACCGCAAAATAAACTCCCGTAAATAGAGCCAAAAATGGAAGTGTTTTTTTGGAAGGCAAAAGGAAAAACAAAGGTGCGATAAATAAATAAAATTGTTCTTCAATTCCGATTGACCATAAAATCTCAATGATACCACCCGGTTTGTAGGTGGCAAAAATATTTGGAAAGAAAGTTATCGAAAGTAAAATCCCTTCGGTGAGGTTGTAATTGTTTTCAAACGGAAATCCAAAATAGGGCAATACCACACGGTAATAAAGGAAACCAAAGAACAGAATTAAATAATACAATGGCCATATTCTTAAAATTCTCCTCAAAAAGAACGGAACTAGGAAAATCGTATTCTCGGTTGTTTTTTCGATGTACAATTGGCGAATGATTAAAAAACCGCTTAACGAAAAAAAGAGATAAACTGCCTCTTGGCCTTTATGTAAAAAAGCTAGTGAATCAAAGAACGGAAACCCTCTGTGTTCGCAGAATTGGGGAATATGGTAAAGCACTACCAACAAAGCCAAAAAGAAACGAAGGGCAGTTAAATTGGGGATTTTTTTCATTCTTTTTTTTACATTTTTTTTGAATTTCGACAAATATAGGTATTCAATCCTTTTTCGAAAAATAGAAGTTTGATTAAGATTGAGGTAATAGTGTTATTTCACAAAGATTCATTAAGTCTAGTGGGTCAGTTTTATGAATTTCTAAAAATCAAAAATTTGCAAAATCTGCGTGAGAAATAGTGGCATGCCCCCGAAAGCTTTCGGGGTCGCAGATTCACGCAGATAGAAAGGATTAATTTTATAGGAAAGGACTTTGCGCCTCTTCGTCTTTGCGAGAATTGTTCAAAGGTGACGTTTTTTTAAAGTGCCAAATTATCCCCAAACTTGTCATTCCGTAGGAATCTCCGTTAGTATGTCCACAAACTAAGTCCTTTTCTTTGTCGAGCTACTTGAGGAGATTCCTACGGAATGACAATATTGAGAGTAGGTTTTGCGTAAAAAGCCTAATCTTTCTGCTCCAAAATACCTGACAAAAGTCATTTCGGCACCACATAATCGTGAATACCTTTGCGAAATGAATGCAGAAAAAGAATCCTCCAAAAAAGGGTATAACAATTACGGTACCCATCTCAGGGAGAAATACAACGGCAAAAAAGTTTTCAAAGTAATTGTAGACGGTAATTTTAGCTGTCCTAATCGTGATGGACTGAAAGGTTATGGAGGTTGCACGTATTGCAATGTCGATTCTTTTACGCCGGATATTTCCCGAAAAGCGCCCACGATTGAGGAGCAATTGCTTCAGGGAATGGAACGCGCCAAAAAATCATACAAAGCGGATCAATTTATAGTTTATTTTCAGCCGAATACCAATACCTACGCCAATGTTGATTATCTAAAAACGATTTACGATCGGGCATTGGCTTTCAATCCCGATGAGGTTGTGGGGTTTTCGGTGGGGACTCGTCCCGATTGTATTGATGCCGAAAAAGTGACTTTACTCGAAAGCTATTGTGACCGTTTTGATGTTGATCTCGAAATGGGGATGGAGTCGATGTATGACGAAACTTTGCAAAAAATTAACCGAGGTTGTACACATGCTGAATTTGTTTCGGCAGTGGAATTATTAAAAGACAGTCCAATTGATTTGTGTGTGCATACTGTTTTTGGATTCCCTTGGGAAACTTACGAAATGATGCTCAACTACATTCATGAAATCAATCGCTTTCCCCAAATAAAATTCGTCAAATTTCATCATCTGCACATTGTCGAAGGTTCGATTATGGGTGTGCACTACAAGCGAAATCCGTTTCCGCTCTTTACTTTGGAACAATACACCGATTTGCTTTGCGACCTTATTCCATTATTGCGCCCAGATATAGTCATCCAGCGCCTCTTTGGAATTTCTGATTGGGATTTGCTTATCGCTCCAAATTGGAGATTGAAAAAGACCGAAATTCAGCATTATATCGATTCAACGATTGAGAAAAGAGGAATTCTGCAGGGATCAAAATATAAGGAGAATAAGTAAAGTCTTTGCCGTTATCGGCAAAAACAGTTGTTTTTTATTATTTTTTATTGAGTTTTTTTGCCGATAATTATATTCTTAAAAATCAATTATATTTACGTTCTAAAAAACAGAAAATGAGCGTAGAAGAAATCCAAAATATATGCAGGCAATTGCCAACGGTGACAGAAGATATTAAATGGGGACATGATTTGGTTTTTTCGGTTGGGGAAAAAATGTTTTGTGTTGTTGGACTTGATCAATCTCCCACAACGGCTTCGTTCAAAGTCAGAGACGATGAATTTGAGGAAATCAGTAATTCGCCTGGTTTCAAACCTGCGCCGTATGTTGCCCGATACAAATGGGTTTTGATTGAAGATGTTAACAAAATGAAAAAAGCAGATTGGGAAAAATATCTTTTGCAGTCGTATGAATTGGTGAAAAATAAGCTTCCGCTAAAAGTTCGTAAGTAATTTGATTTGTAATTATTGGTCATTTGAAGGAGCTTATCAGTATAATATAAAAGGAATTAACTACATTGTCCTAACTAATATCGAACCAAACCAATGACCAAAAAAACTTTACTATTACTAGGCTTTATTTTGTTGAAATTTGTTTTGCAATATTCATTGATAAGTTCTGATTACGATTTGCAGCGTGATGAATATTTGCACTTAGATCAGGGCCGTCATTTGGCCTGGGGGTATTTATCGGTACCGCCATTTACTTCTTGGATTTCGTATCTGATTTTGCTTTTAGGCGGCACGGTTTTTTGGGTGAAATTTTTTCCTGCTTTGTTTGGAGCATTGACTATAGTTGTGGTTTGGAAAGCCATTGAGGAATTAAAAGGAAATCTGCCTGCTTTACTATTGGGAGCTGTTTGTGTGTTATTTTCGTCTCTTTTGCGATTAAACATTTTGTATCAGCCTAATTCTTTTGATGTATTGTGCTGGACGGCCGTTTATCTAATGGTGATTAAATACATTAATTCCGAAAATACAAAATGGCTTTTAATTGGAGCAATTGTATTTGCTTACGGTTTTTTAAACAAATACAATATCGGTTTTTTATTCATAGGTATGATTCCTGCATTATTTGTAACGAAACAGCGTAAAATATTTGTTCAGCCAAAATTATATTTAGCGGTTATTTTTGGGCTCTTACTTATTGCACCCAATCTTTTTTGGCAATTTCAAAACAAATTTCCCGTAATTCATCATTTAAAAGAATTGGCAGATACTCAGTTAGTTTATGTAGATAGAGTAGATTTTTTAAAATCACAATTGTTCTTTTTTATAGGCTCTTTTTTAGTCATTGTTTCGGGATTAGCAGCTTTGTTATTCTATCAGCCATTTGAGAAATACCGGCCGTTCTTTTGGTCCATAGTTTTTACACTAATGGTTTTTATGTATTTCAAAGCCAAAGATTATTATGCTATTGGGCTGTATCCTATTTATATCGCTTTTGGTTCAGTTTTTTTAGAAGAAAAATTAAAAAATGGCTGGAAAAGGTATTTATTTTCAGTTTTAATTGTTATTCCGATGCTGATTTTTATTCCGATGTACAAAGCTGATTTTCCAAATAAAAGTCCGCAATACATTGTGAGTCATGCCAAAGAATTTCAGAAATACGGACTGCATCGCTGGGAAGATGGCACAGAACATATACTTCAGCAAGATTTTGCTGATATGGTAGGCTGGAAAGAATTAGCGGTAAAAGTAGATTCGGTCTGCAGGACGATGCCAGATCTTGAGCATACTTTAATTCTTTGTGATAATTACGGACAAGCAGGAGCTATCAATTATTATACTGCTAATAAAAAAGTGATTGCCAGTTCGTTTCATGCCGATTATATCAATTGGCTTCCATTAGATATGAAAATTAAAAATGTCATTTTAGTCAAAGAAAAAGATGATGATGACCCTGATCGAAAAGTTGAAAGACCTCTATTTGATACAGTATATTTAGCAGGAAAGCGAATTAATAAATATTCCAGAGAGACAGAAATTTCCATTTACGTATTAAAAGGAGCAAAAGTTGATGTCAGCAAAAGAATAAAAGAAGAAATGGAAGAGAAGAAAAACTATGATTGACCTTATGGTTTGCAGAATATTTTTCTAATAATTTCTTTTTTTACTGGATTTTACTAAACAAAAGCAAAACCCGACAGTTTCAGCCTGTCGGGTTTTTTATTTAGGTAATGAGGTAAATTAATTTTTCACTTTATGGCTTATTTAATTGTTAGGCTGTAATCTTTTCATGCGATTTTGTAAGCATAATAGGAAGTGTTTTTTACAAAACTCTATCTCAAACATTATTATAACAATATTAAACATTATTTTATATTAGTATAAATACTTAAGTAGTTTTTCTTAGTTTTGTCTCGCGAACAGAATTTGGCCTTTAAATTTTTAGTAATCAAAAGGCAGAATTGAATCAAATTTATTTTCATGAGCAATTTATCACAGTCACACAGAATACTATTTTTAAACACGCTTGCTTTTACAGTCTGTTTTGGATGCTGGACTATAAATGGAGTTTTAGTTACTTTTTTAGTAGATCAGGGAATATTTAACTGGAGTGTTGTCCAGATAGGATGGCTTTTAGGAATTCCAGTACTTACAGGTTCGATTATGCGGCTGCCTATGGGAATTTTAACTGATAAATTTGGTGGCCGAAAAGTGTTTTCGTCTTTGCTTATTTTAGCTTCGATTCCTTTATTTTTATTGCCTTTGGCTACAAATTTTTGGATGTTTGCATTGTTGAGTTTTGCTTTTGGAATGGTGGGAACCGGATTTGCAGTTGGGGTAGCTTATACTTCCCTTTGGTATCCAAAAGAATGGCAAGGGCGTGCTTTAGGTATTTTTGGGATGGGAAATGCAGGGGCTTCGATAACTCCTTTTTTCGGGCCTAGTTTATTGAAATATTTTTCGGAGTCGGATCCAGTAAACGGCTGGAAGTATTTACCAGTAATTTATGGTGCCACGTTATTGATTATGGGGATTGTTTTTCTTCTTTTTTCAAAAACTAAAAAAATAGATACGCCACCAAAAACTGCTAAAGAATTTTTGTATCCACTAAAAGAAGCGCGTGTCTGGCGCTTCGGAACTTATTATTTTTTGTTATTTGGTTCGTTTGTATCCTTCTCCCAATGGCTGTTGCCAAATTTTATGAATGTATACCAGACCACTTTAATTTTAGGAGGTTTCTTTACAACCTGTTTTAGTCTGCCTGGAGGTGTTATTCGCGCATTTGGGGGTTACCTGTCTGATAAATTTGGTGCGCGGAAAGTAATGTATTGGGTCTTGAGCAGTTCGGTAATATTAAGTTTTTTATTATTGTTTCCAAAAATGGATATTAATACTTCTGGTGCTGGTTTATTAGCAGGAAAAGCAGGAGTGGTGACTCAGGTTACGCCATCAAAAATTGTGGTTGGAGGGACAGAATATCAAGTAAATCAAAAAGGCAATAATGCAGAGCAAAGTACGTATTTTCCATCTAAAACTACTTGGCAGGAAGTAGTTGTCGCAGAAAATCAAAAAGTTCAAAAGAAAGATCTAATAGCCACTGGGATTACACAAATACATTTCGATGCAAATATGTGGGTGTATTTATTCTTAGTAATTTTGATAGGAGCCTGCTGGGGAATTGGAGCCGCCGCTGTTTACAAACACATCCCCGAATATTTTCCCACACAAGTAGGAGTTATTGGAGGAATGGTGGGAATGATTGGCGGATTAGGTGGATTTATAGGGCCAATTGTTTTTGGATATTTACTTTCTTTTACTGGTTTTTGGACAAGTTCCTGGATGTTTATTTTTGTGCTGTCATTAGTTTGTTTAATTTGGATGCATCGTATCATAGGAAAAATGTCGAGAGAGAAATTACCCGAAATGGCTCAAGATATGGATAGGAAGCATAAAAAGAAAAAAAATAAAAAGTTTTTGACTGTTGATTATGCTGTGTAATGAGTTTTTATAATTAAAAGACTCAGGAAATAATTTTTGATTTGGCTTTTAATAGAAAAAGAATCGCTATTTATCTTTTTGTAATATTCTTCAGGTGATAAATATCATATTTTAATTATTTTCGGTGAGTTAATTTTGTCCATGTAAATAAAAGACTTTTATATCTTTTATAAGCCGGCAGATTGATTTCAAATTCAATTTCGCATCGGGCAAAATTTAATTCTGAAAAATAAATAAATATGAAAACTTGGCTAGACAAATGGGATCCAGAAGATGAAATTTTCTGGAAAAATACTGGAAGTAAAATTGCATGGAAAACATTAATCATTACAACTTTGTCATTGATTCTTTCCTTTGCTTCATGGTTTATGATGAGTGTAATAGCAGTAAAATTGCCAGGGCTTGGTTTCCCTTTTTCTAAGGAACAGCTTTTTTGGCTGGTGGCAATTCCAGGTCTGGCAGCAGGATTTCTGAGAATTATTCACACGTTTATTCTGCCTATTTTCGGGACAAGACATGTAGTTACTGTGGCAACATTACTTAAATTAATTCCAGCAATTGGGATTGGGTTTGCGGTAATGGATACCAATACTCCATTTTGGGTATTTGTTATTTTGGCTATTACTACTGGTTTTGGCGGAGGAGATTTTTCATCCTTTATGCCTAGCACAAGTCTATTTTTTCCAAAAAGATTAAAAGGGACAGCGTTGGGAATTCAAGCGGGTATTGGGAATTTTGGGGTTAGTTTAGCTCAGTTTATTACTCCGATTATTTTGAGTGTTAGTATATACGGCACCACTTCTGTATTTACAAGTATCGATGCCAAAGAAACACAGAAAGTTTTAACTGACTCAACAGTTGAAAAGCAAAAAGAAGTTTTTGCTGCTTTGGATGCCAAAACGCAAAATAAAATTTTGGCTACTGTAAAGAAACCAGTGCTTGATTCTGTTGTTGCAGCTACAAAATCAAATCAAAATTTTGAAATTTTTTCTGCATTACCACTGAATGAGAAATCTAAAGTGATTGCAAATGCAAATCCTAAATTAGCTGAAAAAATATTAAACAAAATTAGCCCCAAAAATGAAGCGGTAAATAAAAGGAGTATCTATATTCAATCTGCAGCATTCTGGTACATTGGTTTTCTGTTGGTTTTGGCCGTTGTAAGCTGGTTTTATTTGAAAAGCATCCCTATGCAGGCCTCTATAAAAGAGCAGCTGGATATTTTTAAAAACAAGCATACTTGGTACTGTACTATTACTTATGTAATGACTTTTGGAACATTTGCAGGTTTGTCAGCAGCATTTCCGTTAATGATTAAATTTTTATATGGTGATTTTCCAAATGCTCCGGATCCATTGGTGTATGCTTTTTATGGTCCTCTGATTGGTTCTGCGAGTAGGGTTTGTTTTGGTTTTGTTGCCGATAAAGTAGGAGGTGCTATACTGACAACTATTACTGGAGTTGGAATCTTAGCCGGTGCTGTTATACTGGTTACACAAGGTTTGGTTGCGCCAACAAGTTTGGATCAGTTTCCAATGTTTGTGGGAGTAATTCTAGTAATGTTTTTCTTTACAGGAATTGGTAATGCGGGTACTTTTAGACAGTTTCCTATAATATTTTCAGAGAATCAGCGTCAGGCTGCGGGAGTGATCGGATGGACTGCTGCAATTGCTGCTTTTGGACCTTTTATCTTTTCAAAATTAATTGGAAACAATATCACGGCAAACGGAACTGTAAATCAATTTTTCATTGGGCTGATTCTTTTTACTATCTTAGCTACTGCTGTCAATTGGTGGTTTTATAATCGTAAAGGATGCGAGAAGCCAAGTTAAGTGTTTTTGACCACTGAAATTTATTACAAAATGGTTCATATTAGTTTAATTTGTTACTGTTTGACAGACTTTATTATTGTAACATAATTAAATTGATTTGTGTTTCTAAAATCACTTAAGTATTTTTACTTAGTATTTATTTTGCTAATTTTACAAAAAATAAAACGGTTTTTAAGAATTGGATCCAATTAGTTTAAAACTGTATTAATTTTACAATATATGAAAAACAAAACCTATAACATCAAAGCTTTATTGATTGCAGCATTGCTTTCAATATTTATGATTGCTTTAGTTTTTTTTGGTTCAAGAAAACTGCAGAATTTTGATGCTGCATTGGTGACTTACTTGTTTGGGACGGTATTTGCTTTTTTTGGAATTGTATATCGATATACAGTTTGGCTGCAAAGACCGCCGACCTGGATTTATTTCAAACGTGGAATTACGTATTTAATAACAGGAAAAGTGTTTTCTCATTTTTGGTTTGCCACAAAGGAATCAGTTGAGAATATTGCCTTCCAAAAATTTATTTACCCAAGAGGGAAATACCGCTGGATGGCTCACTTTATGATTGCTGTGGGTTGTACTTCTGCATTTTTAATAACGATACCGCTAACTTTTGGCTGGATCAATTTCGCAATGGCTCCCAATTCTATTTCAGTATATGAAGCCTATTTTTTTGGGTTTAAAGTGATGGATTTTAATCTGGATTCGATAACAGCATTTTTAACTTTTCATGCATTGAACTGGTCTTCGTACTTGGTTATTTTTGGTTCTCTTTATTATTTGAGAAGACGTTTGACTAATCCAGGATTAATTGCGACACAGTCTTTTGAAGGAGATTTGTTGCCGCTCATTTTATTGATTGCAATTTCGGTTACTGGATTGGGACTGACTTATTCGTATCAATTTATGAAAGGTTTGGCTTTTGACTTTTTGGCAGTTTTACATGCTGTTACGGTAATTATGTTTTTGATTTGGATTCCATTTGGAAAATTTTTCCACATCATTCAGCGTCCTGCTCAAATTGGAGCGCATATTTACAAAAAGCAGGGGATGAAAATGGGAATGGCCGTTTGTCCGCATACTGGCGAAGAATTTACTACCAATTTACATATTAAAGATCTAAAAGCAGTGACTAAAGAATTAGGTTTTAATTTTGATAAAGAAGACGGTACGTCACATTTGGATTTAAGTCCGGAAGGGAAAAGATCTCGTTTGGCACAGG
Source organism: Flavobacterium aquicola (assembly GCF_003385115.1). Classification (GTDB taxonomy): domain Bacteria; phylum Bacteroidota; class Bacteroidia; order Flavobacteriales; family Flavobacteriaceae; genus Flavobacterium; species Flavobacterium aquicola. The sequence continues at coordinate 234,732 of NZ_QUNI01000006.1, read as the reverse complement.
CGCATTTGAAAGCAAGACAGCAAGGCGGAAATTTATTCGGTTAGATAAAAAAAATATAAACATGGCAAAATTACCTGTTTCAGAAGAAAATATTGTTACACTTTTTGGACCGCACAAAAATTATAGCCCAAAAGAAGGCTATGAGGGAAGAGACGAACCAGATCAATTGGTAAAAACACATTGTTGTTTTTGTGGCATGCAATGCGGTATTCAATTATCTGTAAAAGAAAATAAAGTGGTAGGTTTTGAACCTTGGATGGAATTTCCTTTTAATGAAGGACGTTTGTGTCCAAAGGGAGTGCAGCGTTATTTGCAAAACAATCACCCAGACCGCTTATTATCGCCTTTGAAAAGAGTCGAAGGACAAGGATTTGTACCATTGGATTGGGAACAAGCAATGACCAAAACGGTTTCGGAAATTCAACGTATTCAGAAAGAATATGGTAATGATGCATTTTCGATGCTTTCGGGAGTTTCACTGACTAACGAAAAAAGTTACCTAGTTGGTAAATTCGCTCGTGTAGCATTAAAAACCAAAAATTTAGATTACAATGGCCGTCTGTGTATGGTGAGTGCCGGTGCAGGGAATAAAAAAGCTTTCGGTTTGGATAGAGGGTCTAATAATTATTCGGATTTAGAATATGCCGAAGTAATTATTGTGGCTGGAGCGAATATAAGTGAAACCTTTCCAACATTAACGCATTGGATTTGGAAAGCTAGGGATCGTGGAGCCAAATTAATTGTAATTGACCCAAGGATGATTCCGCTGGCCAGAACTGCGGATATTCATTTGGATGTTCGTCCTGGGACAGATTCTGCTTTGTATGGTGCAATGCTTAAATATCTTGTGGATCATGACATGCTGGATCATGATTTTATTGATAATCATACTTCCGGATTTCAGGAAACTTTGGATGCTGTAAAGGATAATACGCTTGAATGGGCAGAAGAAATTACAGGAATTAAAAAAGAAAAAATTGAAGCTGCAGCTAAATTATGGGGTAAAGCCAATACCAGTTTTTTACTTCATGCCCGCGGAATAGAACACCATTCCAAAGGAGTAGATAACGTTTTGGGATGTATCAATTTGGTTTTGGCGACAGGTAGAATTGGAAAACCGTATTGCGGTTATGCAACAATAACCGGTCAGGGAAATGGTCAGGGAGGTAGAGAACATGGACATAAATGTGATCAATTGCCAGGAAATAGAGATATAGAAAACCCAGAACATCGTAAATATATTTCGGAAGTTTGGGGGATTAATGAGAAAGATTTACCAGGTAAGGGTTTGTCTGCTTATGAAATAATTGAAGCTATTCATAGGGGTGAAATCAAGGGATTAATATCTATTTGTTTCAATCCGCTGGTTTCTTTGCCGAACAGTAATTATGTCCGTGAAGCTTTGGAAAAATTAGAGTTTTATGTATGTATTGACTTTTTCTTAAACGAAACGGCTCGTCATGCAGATATTATTTTCCCTGGTTCTTTGCAGGAAGAAGAGGAAGGAACAACGACTTCTGCCGAAGGAAGAGTAATCCGTATTCGTCAGGCGGTAACACCTCCTGGGGATGCTAGAACGGATACTTCTATTATTTTGGAATTAGCAAAAAGATTAGGGGTTAAGGATAAATTCACTTATGACAAAAGTGAAGATATTTTCAACGAACTGCGTGTGGCTTCTAAAGGCGGAACTGCCGATTATTTTGGAATTACATATAAGAGAATTGAAGATGAAATGGGAGTCTTTTGGCCTTGTCCAGAAGAAGGTCATCCAGGAACACCCCGCTTGTGGGAAGATAGAAAGTTTAAAACACCAGATGGGAAAGCACATTTTAATCCGGCACCTTACAAACTTCCAGGCGAAGTAACCGATGCTGATTATCCGGTGATTTTAACAACAGGGCGTGTAGTTTCTCAGTATTTAAGCGGTACACAGACCCGTAGAATCGGAAAATTAGTAGATCAATATCCAGAGCCTTTATTGGAAATTCATCCCAATTTGGCAAAACAATACGGTATACAGCAAAGAGAATTAGTTAAGGTTTCCAGCCGAAGAGGAGAAGGAATCTTTCCAGCTAATATTGTAGAAACGATTCGTGAGGATACTGTTTTTATTCCATATCACTGGTCTGGAAAAAAATCTGCAAATCAATTGACACCTGGGACATTAGATCCTATTTCAAAAATACCTGAATTTAAGGTTTGTGCCTGTCATTTGGAACCGCTCAGGGAAATAGCACCGCCTTCAAATGAATCTATGGCTTATGCTAGTATTTAATTTATAAAAGCGACGAATGAATTATACTAATTTCAATATACACGAAGAGTTTTTTGTAGATATGCAGCGCTGCATTGGCTGTAAAGCTTGTGAATTGGCTTGTGCAGAGTGTGAGACGAATGGCCAGGAATCAATGATTCATGTTAATTATGTAGATCGGGCTTCGACAGTTCAAACTACAGTACAGGTTTGTATGCATTGTGATGATCCTGTATGTGCGAATGTCTGCCCAGCTGATGCAATTTCTAAAGATGAATTTGGGATCGTTCATACTGCAAATACGGAGCGCTGTATAGGGTGTTCTAATTGCGTTATGGCTTGTCCTTTTGGTGTACCCAAAAAAGAAGAATCTTATGATTTGATGATGAAATGTACTATGTGCTACGATAGAACCAGTGTAGGGAAAAAACCTATGTGTGCTACGGTTTGTCCAAGCGGTGCTCTGTTTTACGGTACTAAAGATCAAATACAGGAAATGCGCCCGAATAGTACACCAGTAAATACTTTTGTTTTTGGACAAGAGATTGTGAATACGAAAGTGAATATTATGATGCCGAAAGGAAGTACTGAATTGATTATCTTTTAAAAAAAAAAGACTTATGTCGAAAGAAGAAAATATAAATAAAAATTGGAGTAAGGATTTTCCAATAGAAAAACAGCAGGCAATAAATGTCAGCCGACGTGATTTTGCTAAATTTTTAACCTTGGTTTCAGGCGGATTGATGGTAGGAAGCGGTCTTGTGGCTGTCAAAGGTCATCTTTATCCAAAGGAAGAAGTAAAGGGAGAGCATTTTGTCTGCAATAAGGAAGAAGTTCCGTTAGGAGGTACTCGTGCATTTGTAATTGAAGGCAGTACAATTCCTTATATTTTAATTCATTTGGAATCGGGGGAGTTTAAAGCTTACGAGCAAAAATGTACACATCTTTCCTGCTCTGTTTTCTATAAACCAGGTACTGGAATAATTCACTGTCCTTGTCATGAAGGTAATTTTAATGCCAAAACAGGAGATGTCATTTCAGGGCCGCCACCAAGACCTTTGCCTATGTTAGATGTTTTTTTTAAAGGCAGTGCGGTATATGTTAAGGCAGTAGAAGAAACGGTAGGATAAACTAATAAAATAAAACAGTATGAGTAATTTTAGAAGAGGCCAGAATCAATCCAATCCCAATAAATTGAATGTAATACTTTCGACTTTAATCTTTATATTAATTCTAAACGTAACGGTTCAGATTTGGCTGTTATATGCTGCTTTAAATAACGCGTTGGAAAATAATAAAGAAATTCTAATTCCCGCGTTTGTGGCTTCTTTGGTTTTATTTTTAGTAGGTTTTGGTCTCTTGTACTATTTACCAACAGGTAATAAAAGACAATAAAATATTATAATTTTTTCGAAGCAAATTTAATAAATCCACCTGCATTCCCATTACGGTCAATAGACTGCTGAACGATAAGGCTTCCAATATTTGTCATGTTATTCAGTTCGTATAAATCTTTGCTGACACTATAATTCTGAATTTTTTCTTCGATTTCATTTTGCAGGTTTTTCAGTTCTTCATTGGCTTTTAATAGATCCAGATCAAATCTAACTATTCCAGCATTCTGGCGCATCAGCAATTGCAGTTTTGCTTTTGTTTGTGCAATATATTGGGGTGCAATTTTATCTTTAGACTGGTTTGGCCATTCAGAAATAGTGCTGACAGTTTTTGAAGCGATAAAAGGATTTTCTGCCAAGTAATGATATATTTTATCCGAATAAACCAAAGCTTCTAAAAGTGAGTTTGAAGCTAGTCTATTGGCACCGTGCAGACCTGTTCGAGAACATTCTCCGCAGGCAAATAAATTTTCTATTGATGTTTTTCCGTTGATGTCTACCACAATGCCACCACATAAATAATGCTGGGCAGGAACAACTGGAATCCATTCTTTTTCAAGATCAATTCCCACTTTTTTGCAGTGGTTGTAAATCATTGGAAAATGTTTTTTGAATCCTTCCATTTCCAAATGCGTGCAGTCTAAATACACACATTCATCACCCGATTTTTTGAGTTCCAAATCAATGCTCTGCGAAACAATATCTCTTGAAGCTAAATCGCCTCTTGAGTCATAATTAAGCATAAATAAATCGCCTTTTTTGGTTCTCAAATGAGCGCCAAAACCGCGGACAGCTTCGGATATTAAAAATTTGGACCCTGGAGAATCATCGTATAAAGCTGTTGGATGAAACTGGATAAACTCCATATCTTGGATTACCGCATTGGCACGATACGCCATTGCTATTCCATCTCCTGTTGCTATGATTGGGTTGGTAGTATGTCCGTATAGATGACCGATACCGCCAGTTGCAAGTAAAGTAAAATCAGACTGATACGTGATGACTTCGTTTGTCTTTTCGTCCAAAGCATACGCACCTACGCAGCGATGATCTTGTGTAATCAATTCCAGAGCAAAGTGATGATCCAGAACATTTATATTTTCTTTTTGCATTACCTGTTCCAAAATGGCACGCTGAATCTCATGGCCGGTCTGGTCTTTGTGATGCACAACTCTGTTTTCAGAATGGCCTCCTTCTTTGCCTAAATCAAAAGTTCCTTTGGCATTTTTATCAAATTGGGCTCCCCATTCGATTAGTTCTTTTAATCGTTTTGGTCCTTCGGTAACAACCATTTTAACTACGGCTTCGTCACACAATCCATCTCCGCAAATCAGAGTGTCCTCGATATGTTTTTGATACGAATCTTCAGTCTTGTCGGTAACAATAGCGATACCGCCTTGAGCGTATTTAGTATTGGACTCGTCTGCGTTTGCTTTGGTGATAATGGTGATGGTTCTCTCAGGAAAACGGTTGGCCATTTTTAAGGCAAATGTCAGACCCGCAACTCCGGAACCTATAATTAAATAATTGGTTGTGATCATTCTTATGATAATTCGAGCATGCGTTCGATAGGGATTAATGCTTTTTCTCTAATGTCATCGGGAACATTAACTTCGGGAGTTTCATTCAGTAAGCAGTCGTACACTTTTTGTAATGTATTCATCTTCATGTATCCGCATTCACTGCAGGCACAGGTGTTGTCTTCATTTGAAGGTGCCGGAATCAATATCTTGTTAGGCACTTCCTGTTTCATTTTATGCAGAATACCAGCTTCAGTAGCTACAATGAATTTGTTGCTCGGATTGGTTTTTACATAATTAATCATCCCTGCGGTAGAACCAATGTAATTAGCAGTTTTCAATATATGCGTTTCCGATTCTGGGTGTGCAATGATTTGAGCATCCGGATTTTGTTTGTACAAAGCAACCAGTTTGTCTAGTGAAAATGCTTCGTGAACGATACAGGAACCGTCCCAAAGCAGCATTTCTCTACCGGTTTGCTCCATTACATATTTTCCTAAATTTTTATCAGGAGCAAAAATAATAGGTTTGTCCAAAGGGATAGATTCTACAATTTTAACAGCATTAGACGATGTAACGACAATGTCTGTCAGTGCTTTAACTTCGGCAGAACAATTTACATAAGTTATAACAATATGATCGGGATGTGCCTCCGTAAATTTTTTGAAATCTTCTGGAGGACAAGATTCGGCTAGTGAACAGCCTGCTTTCAAATCCGGCAGAATTACTTTTTTAGTAGGGTTTAATATTTTGGCAGTTTCGGCCATAAAATGAACTCCTGCAAAAAGTATAATATCGGCATCTACTTTCATCGCTTCCTGAGATAATCCCAAGCTGTCCCCAACATAATCTGCCACATCTTGTATATCGGCTTCTTGATAATAATGCGCTAGAATTACCGCATTTTTCTCTTTTTTTAATTCCAATATACGCTCTTTAAGACTTTTCATTTTTTAGAAACTTTAATAGTGTTTTTTTAATTGAGATTAATTCTATGCAAATATAAGGTAAAACTTTGAAGCTGCACGTGTGTTCTAGCTTTCTAAAAGTCTCAAAAAAAATGTTTTTGTTAAAAAAAACAACTTTTCAGGTTTTTGCAACCAGCAAATTTAAAGGGATATGTTTCATTTGAACATGATATTTATCAGGTTTTAAGCGGATGAGTATTGTGATATTTGCACAAAGTTTTAAACCAAAAATTTACATTTATGAACGCTAAAAAACAACTGCATAATTTCCATATTCCTGTGATGGGACTGGCCTATACGATTGATAGTCCAATTCGTGTTGCTCAGTATGGAATTTCATCTGTAGTATCAATTATAGATGATGATTTGATTGAAAGAATGAACGCTTTTTACAGCGAAAAATTCAAAATGCCGTATCAGGAAATCACAGAAAAGATCCATGATTATCGTGCTGAACGTGTGACTTCCTACTTGAATCTGATGGATACTATCGTTAAAGACAAATTCGAAAAATTCAAGGTAGAACTGACTGAAAGCAAGCAGGCTTTGGAAAATTACATCGCAATGCTTCCTAATAAATCGGAGATTAAAAAAGGGCTGCAGCATTTTATTGATGAAGGAATTACTTTCAAGGATACCATCAAAAAATATATCGAAGAAAATCTTTCTCCTGGTGAAATTGATGTGAATATCATGACCAAAGTCGATAAAGATAATTTCATAAAAGACGAACAGTTACCGGTTGAATTTAATGATGCTCATGCTTCATTACGCGGATTTGCTAACAGTAATCTGTCTTCATCAGTGGTGCTTTCTGCGGGAATGAATCCGAGATTGTATGCTTATTTTGAAAACTTCCCCGTTTTTTATCCGGATGCCAATAATAAACTGCAAAAGAAAATTATCCTTAAAGTGAGTGATTTTCGTTCGGCAATGATTCAGGGAAATTTCCTGGCCAAAAAAGGACTTTGGGTTTCTGAATATCGAATCGAATCAGGGTTAAACTGCGGAGGACACGCTTTTGCTACCGACGGATATTTGCTGGGACCAATTTTGGAAGAATTCAAACAAAAGAAAGAACAGTTAATCCAATCGGCTCACGAGCTGATGGTGAAATCATTGGAAATAAAAGGACTGCACATTCCTGAAACTCCATTAGAACTAAAAATTACAGTTCAGGGAGGTGTTGGTACTGCCGAAGAGCATGACTTTTTACTAGAACATTATCAAGTAGATTCTGTGGGCTGGGGTTCACCGTTTTTATTGGTTCCCGAAGCCACTTCTGTTGATGCCGAAACTCGAGCATTATTAGAAAAAGCAAAAGAGGACGATTTTTATTTGAGTCATATTTCTCCTTTGGGAATTCCGTTCAACGCTGTAAAAGGAACAACGAATGAGTTTTTTAAACAAAAGAGAATTCAAGAAGAAAAAGCGGGAAGTTCCTGTCCGAAGAAATTCTTGGCTTTGAGCAAAGAATACGGTCCAAAAGGAATGTGTCCGGCATCTAAATCGTATCAAGATTTAAAACTTGAAGAATTAAATGCTGTAAAAGATTCATTGACTGCAGAAGCTTTCGACAGAAGAAAAAACAGTATCACAGAGAAATCGTGTCTTTGCGTAGGTTTGGCAAATGCTTCTTATCTTGAAAACAATTTAAAAATAAAAGGACAGCAGCAGGGAGTTGTTATCTGCCCAGGTCCAAATTTGGCTTATTTTGACAAAGAAGTTTCGCTTTCGGATATGGTAAAACACATTTATGGAAATGCTTCTGTGCTTGGGAACAAAGAGCGTCCTAATGTTATTATCAACGAATTGAAAATGTACATGGATTATCTGAAAAACGAAATCAATGAATTTTCGGAGCAGATTACTGTGGCACAAACAAAAAAACTGAAAGCCTTCAAAACTAATCTGAATGAAGGAATTGAATATTATCAGTCTTTAATGGCTTCTAATAATTGGTTTGAAAAAAGCAGACAAAATATTGAAAAGCAACTGAAACAATATAAAGACGAACTGCTGGAACTCTGCATTCCGGAGCAGATTCCTGCTATAGCAGTTTAAACAGAAAGAGGCTTGATTCAGATCAAGCCTTTTTTTATGGCAATTTTTTAAGATGTTTTATTTTGAAAACTAATTGAGGTGTATTAATCTTTAAAAAGCGTTTCACCTTTAACTAACCAGGCAAAACCAAAACTTTCAATAGCCAAGGTTTCCATCCAAAACGTTAACGGAAATGTTTTGAAACAGCTCGGAGGTATTATTTTAAATGAACCAGCCAATAATACTATCAAAGCCAAAAGCATCAAAACACCGCAGACTCTGTAAATTCGGTTTCTGATCTTTTTTTGAGTTCCTCTTTTGCTTGCTGATTTGTCTGATTTTGTGAACAAAAAGAAAGACATGTAGGAGAGGCATAAAAAAAACAAAGCAGCAGCTGTATAATGAAAATACAATCTAAAATTACTTATTGGTAAAATCGTAACAGCATATTTTTTAGCAGGATCTCCGCATATATCCGTGATGTTACTGGTAGGAAACAAAACGGCCAGCAAAGCAAAAATCCCTGCAGATAACGAAATATAAAAGTCAGCAGGCTCTTTGCCCTTATAAACAATCAGAAAAAAGGCTAGAAGGCTTAAAACAATCACAAAAATACTGCCAACGCGGGTATAGTAATAATGGCTGATAGATTCCAAAGGATATTGCAGACCATTGTCAAGATACAGGAACCCAAATAACAGTAAAGGCAAAGCCATTCCCATGATACCAATAATCTTCCGGAGAGTCAGACTATTGGTGAGCCAAATTGTATTATCGTCTTCGTAATCTATTTTTAAAACTGAATTTAAATCAGATGGCGTAGATTTGGTCATGATAAATGAGGTTTAAGTTTTGTTACTCAATATATCATGTAAATATAAGATTACTTTATTAATACCTCAAAAAGGTATCACTAGTTTTTATACCTAGAGCTAATTCTTCTAGATTGGTATTCTCAAGCATAAAAGCTAATTCGCTTCGAATTGACTTAAATTTTTCATGCATCGGGCAGGGATGGTTATCAGAACAATGTGCGAGACCTAAACCGCAGCCCGTAAAAACGCGATCCCCTTCCAGGGCATTCACGATTTGTGCTAGTTTAATGTCTTTCATTAGTTCTCTTGGAATCTCGAAGCCGCCACCAACTCCTTTTATGGAATTTATAATATTGTCTTTCGATAAAATTTGAAGAATTTTGGCCGTAAAAGCTTCTGGTGAATCAATCTTTTTGGCAATGTCTTTGAGTCCAACTCTTTTGTTTTGATAAGACTCTGAAGCGATGAAAATCGTGGCTCGAATGCCGTATTCGCAGGTTTTGGAAAACATAATCGGTTTTTTACAAATTTAAGAAATTAGTTCCAAACTCTCTAGAAATTACCCTAAAGGTTTGGGTGTTTTTTGAATAAAAATCATCATTTGTGCGTGTCCCTTCGTGAAAAACTCAGGGTCGGGTTTTACGTTCCCGCTTCCCGATGAAAAATCGGGAGAGCTCCACTGCAACCCCTCACGCGGGTAACTGCAAGAGTAGAAATTCAGTTGTTAATTCAAGATTAGAGACCTCCAAAACGCACAAAAGAACCCAAAATTAGCATCACAACACCAATGAGCGTAACCGAAAGAATATGGAAAGTCATTTCTGGCAGTTTACTAGAATCGGTTTTCAGTTTTGGCAATACGCGAAATTGAGCACTCAACGCAAAAAGCACAGTCAGAAATAGCAAAAGCAGTTTGGTAGAAACCACTTTTTCTATCGGTGTGGCAAATTGAAACCAGTAGTCGATGCTTACGCCATATTTGTAAGCCATCATAATTCCAGTGGTTACCAATAAAACCAGCGAAGTCATTCCCACCGGTTCGTACTTTCGTTCATAGTCGAGAATTATATTTTGGTTTTTCTCTTTCAGTGCTTTTGGCAAATGCCCAAAAACCAGCAACAAATGCCCTCCCACCCAAATGGAAGCGCATATAAGATGAATGATTAACAATAAATGGTGGTTCATATCGTATTTTGGTTTAAGTTTTAAAAAAAATATATAAGTGATATAAGTTTTTTCTTTTTTAGTAGGTGATTTTTTTTACCATATAAGGTATATAAGGACATTCAAGTTTTTTTTCAAATCGCTTATATGGAACTTAAATGCCTTATATGGTTGATTTTTATTTTTAAAATACCGATTGTCAGAAACAAAAGTCCCACGGGCAAAAAGATACTCACTAAAAATAAATTTAGATAATAATTAGGAAGCGATCCTTTGTTCAGGAATAGCCAAATGCCTTGGAGAAACAGTAATATTTCAGTTGCCACAAATCCGAGCAGAAATAGATTCATTCCCCATTTTTGAATAAAACTTTTCGGGTTTAAAAAACTATTTTGAAAGGCAAATCCAAACAAAAAACCAGTAATAATTCCCAACATTGTCAAGTGAATATAACCAATCACAAAATTCCGAATCTGATGGGATACCTGCGCCAGTTCAGGAACCAAAACCACCAGCTGAATGATGATTTTTAAAACCAATGAAAACAAGGCAAATCCGTAAACGGTTTTTACCAAAGCAGAAAGATTGGAAAAGAACGTTTGCAATTGTGATTTGACGACCTGAATAAAAAGTACCGCCGAAACCAACTGTAACACAACGCCAATTGCGTTTATCCAATGAAAAATAGGATTGGACAAATACCAGCTCACTGGCAAGGCCAATGTCAATACCGTAGAACAGACGAATAAATTATAAATTAAGCTGAATTTTTTAACATCAAAAGTGAGTTTTGCCTGCTTGAAAAACAAAGCCAAAACCGCAAATAAAAACCAACCGTTAAACTGAAAATGAAGGAAAAACTGAATCGCAATTTGATAGAACGCACTTGCTTTTCCCAACAATCCAACCGCAGGGCCTAGACACCAAACACCAACGGTGGATAAAAGCATGAAAAACAAAGCGGTTTTCAGCATCTTTTTTTCAGGCAAAGTGGTGGGTTTGGCATCTTTCCAAACCAAATAACAGAACCAGTAACTGCAAAAAATGTGCAAAGTCGAGAAAAGGATCGAAGCAAAGGCATATCCCTGCGCTGGAAAATCAATCATCATCCCGATTACTGCGATTTCCGTCACCCAAAACAATTTGTTGTAAATGGGTTTTTCTTGAGCTTTTTCGGGGATAAAAGAGTAAAATATCAGGCAATAAAGCATCATATACACCCATCCCAGCATTGCAACATGCGAATGCCCGTGCATCAAAAACTGAAAATTGACGCCTTCAATTGGGGCAACATACATCCATCGCAACAATAATCCCATTAGCGAAGCAATGAAAAAGTTAGCAAAAGTACAGAGCAACCAACTCTTCTTCATAATTTTAAAGGATTTTAATTTTTGATGTTTAAAAGTATGTATTTATGCTTTAAATGAAAAAAAGCGAATATTCATCTAAATAGGCAAGAATCTCTTTTCTAAATTCTGCTTTATTGGAATCCTCAAGGCTGTCTATTTTTTGCTTTAACGGAATCAAGTAGTTGTGTAATTGATTATGGGCTTCACCTTTCATTGTACATTTTTTAAAAATCAAGGTAAACTCTGAATTCAATTTTTCTTTCAAAATCGATGCACTTTCTTCTTGACTTGATTCCAAAATTATTTTTTGCAAAGCATTAATCCCTGCAGTAGTTTCTGGGTTGGCTTTCCATAATTGGCCTTTATTCAAGCTCACTTTTGCACCTGTTTCTGTATGTTTTTCCGAAACTGGTTTTACTGTAGTTACTTTTTTAGCTATTTTATCTTCTTTGTTTTGGCATGATATGATAGATATAATAGCCAAGAAAAATAGTATAAGTTTTATTTTTTTCATTTTATTAAATTTTAGTTCCAAAAATTAGCACTTTCATTTTCTACAAAAGCGTCTTTGGAATGAACTTCTTCAATTGTTTCCAATTGTTCTTTTGTGGCCGATTTTTGAATTTCAGCAAATAAAATACGTTCTTCAAAACGAATATGAGCTTCAAGTTCTTTCTCAATACATTTTAAATTGGTATCCAAATCTGAAGTGCTTTCGAATAAATCTCTCAAACGTTTGTGTTCTTTCAATGCTTGCTGAATGAGTTCATTATCTGCATCTAGAATAGAAAAAATGTATTTTTCTTCCAATTCAAAATGCTCTTGAAGATGATTTTTATAAAACCAATCAGTATATTCCTTGATGCGTTGCAGTTCGATATTTTTTGCGATTCCTGTTTTAATTTTCCAACAAAGAAGCAAAGCATGATGATGATCGTGACTAAACGGCTTTAATTCAGGGGCTCTTTTTATGGGTGTAGTTGATTTCATTTGATTAAAATTTAAGCATTTCGGCATTATAAAAATAATGCATTTGTTTTAGGGATTATCCTCTAAAATGCACTTTGATTTTTTCTGTTGAAAGGTTTTCGTTTTCCAAATCCCTAAACGAATGCCCTAGTTTTTCAATCGTTGGCGCTTCATTCCTAAAATGCTGAATATAGTAATTTCCGGAATAACCGATGTTTTCCAAATAGGAAATCATCTGCTGAATGTCGTTTTTCTTCAATAAATCGGAATGTACCGTTGTGCGGACTTCAAACGAAACTTTGCTCTCAAGCAATAAAAGTAGTGACTTTTCGAAAGGAATAAAAAGATCTGACTGTGTTATCTTTTCAAAGTTTTCAGGCATTGCCTTGAAATCAAGCGCAATATAATCGACAAATTTTTTATCGATGAGTTCTTTGAGTATTTTGGGCTGAGAGCCGTTGGTATCGATTTTGACCAAGAATCCCATGTTCTTGACATCTTCAATGAAGGCGACGCTTCTTTTGTGCAGTAAACATTCGCCACCGCTAAAGACGACAGCGTCCAGCAGATTTCTTCTGTTTTTTAAAAATTGGATTGCATTTTCGAATGAAATAATTCCTTTTCCAAAAACAATTTCGGGATTGTAGCAATAAAGACACCGCATATTACAGCCTGCAAACCAAAGAATGCAAGCTGATTTGTGCGGATAATCCAATAAAGTGAAAGGTGTTAAGCTGTAAATGGGCCTAACAGCACTTTCCTTCTGTAAAATGAGTTCGTTGTCTGTGTTCACCTTTTTTTCCTATGTTAAAACTTTCTACGGGTCTGTGATAGCCCATTACTCGTGTGTACACTAAGCATTTAGTGCGTAGTTCTTGATTTTCTTCTAGAATCTGCTTGGCTGTTATTTTCATATAAAATTGGTTTAAATGTTTAAGAGTTTAAATTGTTTAAGATTTACCGCAAGGTTCGCAAGGGATTACGCAAAGGGCGCAAAGCTTTGCGTTCATTGCGCTTCCTTTGTGCCCTTTGCGGTTAAGAAACATAGTTGCTTTTCGCTTTTTCCTCAATGATGGCTTCATCACATTTTGGACAATATTCATGTTCGCCGTTCAGATAACCATGTACGGGACATACACTAAACACTGGCGTTACGGTAATGTACGGCAATCTGAAATTGGTAATCACCTTTTTGACAAACTGCTTGCAGGCTTCGGGGGAGCTTATTTTTTCGCTCATGTACAGGTGCAAAACCGTTCCTCCGGTGTATTTGCACTGCAGTTGATCCTGTAGCATCAAGGCTTCGAAAGGATCTTGTGTGAAATCCACAGGAATTTGGGAACTATTCGTGTAATAAATATTGTCCTGTTGTCCTGCCTGAATAATGTCGTCATAACGTTTTTTGTCTTCTTTAGCAAAACGGTAGGTCGTTCCTTCGGCGGGAGTGGCTTCAAGATTGTATAGATTTCCGGTTTCTTCTTGGAATTCTTTCATTCGGTTGCGAATGTGATCCAGAATTTCAGAAGCAAATTCAATACCCGTTTCAGATGTTACATTGTCTTCGTCATTACTGAAATTTTCAATCATTTCGTTCATTCCGTTCACGCCGATGGTCGAAAAGTGGTTTCTGAAATGTTCCAAGTAACGTTTAGTGTACGGGTACAATCCTCGGTCGTACATCTCTTGGATAAATACCCTTTTTTTCTCCAAAGTCGATTTGGCGATATATAAAAGATGATCCAATTCGGTGTATAATTTCCCTTTATTTCCTTTGTTCAAGTAACCCAAACGCGCCATGTTGATGGTTACTACGCCAATGCTTCCAGTCATTTCGGCACTTCCAAAAAGTCCGTTACCGCGTTTCAATAATTCCCGCAAATCCAATTGCAGGCGACAGCACATACTGCGGACAGCATTGGGTTTGTAGGCATTCTCATTTTCAATTTGGTTTCCGTTTTCATCTAAAACATATTGGCTTCCGATGAAATTCTGGAAATAGGAAGAACCTATTTTGGCGGTATTTTCAAAAAGCAAATCGGTGTTTTCTCCATCCCAGTCAAATGCCTCGGTAATATTCACCGTTGGAATAGGGAAGGTGAATGGCTGTCCATTGGCATCGCCTTCGGTCATTACGGTGTAATACGCCTTGTTGATGAGATTCATTTCTTTCTGGAAATGCTCATAACGTAAGTCGGTTACTTTGGACACACCCCTTTTTTTGGCTCTGACCAATAAGTCAGAAGTAATGCATTCTTCAAAGATATGATGGTCATTTTTGGTAGGAATCTGTACTTTTAAATCATCAGGAACGATCCAGTCCAAAGTGATGTTGGTAAAAGGCGACTGCCCCCAGCGCGCGGGAACATTCAGATTGTAAACAAAACCTCTGACCGCTTTTAAAACATCTTCAAAACCCAAATTATCTTTGAAAACATAAGGAGCCAAATACGTGTCAAACGAACTGAAAGCCTGCGCTCCAGCCCATTCGCTCTGCAAAATCCCAAGGAAATTCGCCATTTGCCCCAATGCCTCTCTAAAATGGGATGGAGGTTTGCTTTCTACACGGCCTCTTACGCCGTTAAAACCTTCGTTGAGCAGTACACGTAAACTCCAGCCAGCACAATAGCCCGTAAGGCAATCCAAATCATGAATGTGAATATCACCGTTGCGGTGCGCATAGCCTTCTTCCTTGGTATAAACTTTGTCAAGCCAATAATTGGCAATAATTTTTCCCGCAACATTGTTAACCAAACCCGCATTGGAATACGAAGTATTCGCGTTGGCATTGATTCGCCAATCGGTCTGTTCAATGTATTCCTCTATTGTCTGAGAACTGTCCACATAAGTAGTGTCATCATTCAATCCCTGTACATGTTCGCGCTGTAACTTCCTCGTGTGACGGAAGAGCATGAAAGAACGCATGACATCAAAGTATTTCTTTTCGTATAATTTCTTTTCAATCATGTCTTGTATTTCCTCAACAGTCCAGACTTCTTCAGCTTCGAGCTGAATAATAATATTTTCAAAAACACTTTCATCAACAACTGCAGAGACGCTTTTGAAACTTTTTTCAATGGCATCTTTAATTTTATAACTCTCAAATGGCTTGTATTTACCATTTCTCTTTATTACATAGTTCTCCATAGTTGTTGATTTTTTAGTGTTTGACATAGTTTATGATTGTGCCGAAAATTCCTTTTCGAGTTTAGCTGCTTTTGGGAATAAAATGTTGTTTTCCAAATGGATGTGTTTGTGCAGATCCTGTTCAAATTCCTGTAACATGGCAAATGTTACTTTATAAGTATTACATGCGTCAGATGGCGGTGTATAATCGTTGCTTAGTGATGCTATTTTTCTAAAACGTTCTCCTTCAGCATCATGTTCGTGCATCATCATTGCGATTGGATTTTCAACAGTTCCAAAATGTGGCTGTTCAATTAATTCATCAGAAATAGTGGCACGAACCATTTTTTTGACAAAAGGAAACAGAATCAGTTCTTCTTTTTTCATGTGCTGTGCCAATTCTCCTGCGCATCCTTTAAAGAGTTCATTTATTTCCAATAATTCAGGATGATTTGCTCCGTGCACTCTGCTCAGTTTGTCTAAAAATTGAAGAAGTGTTGGTGTTTTTTCTGACACATAACGATGATGTGTTTTCTCAATATAATCCGCTAATAAATCAATTGGCCAAGAATTAAAATCAATTCCCGAATCACTTTTTCGAGACAAAATAGTTTCAATTTCTTTCAATAAATCATCAGGATTAACTGATTTTTTTTCACATGCTTCTTCAACACTTCTGTTGCCGTTACAGCAAAAATCGATGCCGTATTTTGAAAATAAAGCTGCAGTTCTAAAATCTTTTGCTACATATTCACCTATTGTAATTTTTTCTAAAGTTTCCATATTGTTTTTTTTTTTATTTAAAATTTATAGGCACAAAAATAGACACTATTTTAATAAAAGACAAATTTATCCTTAATTAATTTTATTATTTAAAATTTTTTATAAATGCTTGAAGGTTAAAATAATGAGATTGCAGGGGTTCTCCTTTTTTGACTTTGTAATTTTACGACTAATTGAAAATTCGGAACATGATTTTTATCATATTCTGACTTCAACTTAAGAACATTTTTATGTTGAAAACTCCTAAAATCTATATTCATAATCAGTTGCGCTGCAATTTTTTTTTATAGAGCACTCAAATTATTTTTTTTGAAATAAATGACAAATATCATGATAAAAGACAAAAATATCTTTTATATTTGCGATCAAATAAAAGACAATCTTATCCTTTATTAAAAAATAACATTTTACTAACTAACAAAAACAGATTATTATGCTTTCAAAATCACAAGCACGGGCATTTTTTCTGGGAGGAACATTGGTCACCTTTTTAATCTTTATCGGATTGACCATTTATTCGTTTATGCCCAGAAATGATCAGACAAATTACAAGGCGATTGACAAACAGGTCGTAAGAGGAAAAGAAATTTGGGAACACAACAATTGTATGGGGTGCCATACCATTATGGGTGAAGGAGGCTATTATGCACCGGAATTGACAAAAGTTATCGACCGCAGAGGTGAGGGTTACGTTAAGGCCGTACTGATGTCACCTGTGCCTTGGGCGCCAAACGGACGAAAAATGGTAGTCTATAATATGAATGAAAAAGATGCCGATGCTGTTGTAGCGTACCTCAAATGGATTGGAAAAATCGATTTGAACGGGTTTGACCGAGTGGTTTCTCCATTATCTAAAGATGAATAATTAAAATATAAGAAGATGAAATATAAATCACAAAAAGTAGCCTACTGGTTTTTTGCACTCTGTATGCTGTTGTTCTCACTGCAGATTGTCTATGGCTTTATTATGGGCTTTGACCGAATCGGGGTTCAAGGACTGCATGATATTATCCCTTTTAACGTAGCCCGTGCGGTTCATACTAATTTATTGGTGGTTTGGTTGTTGACTGGTTTCATGGGAGCCGCATATTACATTATCCCCGAAGAAGCACAGCGCGAACTGATTAGTGTAAAATGGGCGTATGTACAATTAATTTCCCTTGCCGTTGTTGGCGTAATTGCCATCGTTGGATTTCACCTGAACCATTGGGAAGGAAGAAAATTTCTAGAAATTCCGAGAGAATTAGATTTCTTGGTTGTTGTCAATGTATTGCTGTTTTTAGGATTGATTCTGGGAACACTTTTCAAAGGAAAACGCAAAACTACAACTGCACTGGTATTGACAATGGGATTGTTATTCGCAGCTTTATTGTATCTGCCAGGAATGATTTGGTTCGACAGTCAGGTGATGGATTCCTTCTTCCGTTGGTGGGTAGTTCACTTGTGGGTTGAAGGTGTTTGGGAGCTAATTATGGGAGGTATTCTTTCCTATTTATTAATCAAATTGACGGGTGTTGACCGCGAAGTTATCGAAAAATGGCTGTACGTAATCGTTGGTTTAACATTTCTTTCGGGAGTATTGGGAACAGGACACCATTATTACTACATCGGAGTGAACAAAATTTGGTTAATCGTGGGCGGAATTTTCTCAGCCTTGGAGCCGTTGGCTTTCTTGGGAATGGCATTGTTTGCAGTAAATATGTACCGCAAAGGTGAAAAAAGCCACCCGAACAAAATTGCCTTATTCTGGACAATCGGTTCTTCAATAGTATCGTTTGTTGGAGCTGGATTACTAGGTTTTGCACACACTTTACCACAGACAAACCTTTACACACACGGAACTTTGGTAACCGCAATGCACGGACACTACGCTTTCTGGGGCGCTTATGCAATGATTGTTTTGGCAATAATCAGTTACGCATTACCGAATTTAACCGGACGTAAAAGATACCAAAGCGCAACTGGAATGGCCGCTTTTTGGCTATCAAATGTTGGGATGCTGGGAATGACGGTCGCCTTTGGAGTTGCTGGAGTCGTACAGGTATATTTGGAGCGAAAAATGAAAATGGAATTTATGGTCGTGCAGAACGAAATCAGCATTCACTTCGTAGTATTACTGATCTGCGCAACGATGTTCGCCACCGGAATCTGCATGTTCATCTATGATTTCATAAAATACGGGAGACCAACGGATGAAGCTTTAGAAACTAAGTAAAAGCAATTTAGTTTGATGATTGGGGCGTGACCACGTTGTGAAAAGGGGCCAGCTTATAGTACCGCTTATACGGCCCCTTTCCACAACGCAGTCGGGCTATCCGTGCTACTTCGGTAGCCAGCTTCTATCCCTCACGCGGGTTTAGTGGTTTCAGGAAATTTTGTTAATACTAACAGGTTTTACATCCTAACAGGTTTCCAAAACCTGTTAGGTTTAAAAAAACAGACAACAGCTAATTCCTTTTCAGTTGATACCTAACAGGTTTTGAAAACCTGTTAGGATACAGGAAACACAAAATAACTAACCTGCCTTTTTTTCCAACCGGAACGTTCATACAAAAGTTTTAGACTTCCATTTCCTCAAAAAACAATTGTTTAACGTTTCGGTTTTTTTCAAAAAAAATAAAAAAATATGTTAGCAGATACTTTAACAATAGCACCTTATTACCACACTGTCGGCAAAGAAGTGGAAGTTTTTGAGCATTCTTACAAAAACAAAATTCCCTTTTTGCTAAAAGGTCCAACAGGAACCGGAAAATCCCGTTTTGTGGAATACATGGCACATCAGTTGGATAGAAAATTGATAACGATTAGCTGTCATGAGGAAACTTCCTCCACCGATTTGATTGGCCGATTCATCATCAAGGGAGCCGAAACTATTTGGCTTGACGGCCCTTTGACCACTGCAGTAAAGGAAGGTGCAATAATCTACCTTGATGAGGTTGCCGAAGCGCGTCCTGACGTGATTGTGGCGATTCACTCCCTGACCGATCACCGCCGAGTGCTTTTTATCGACAAGCTTGGCGAAACCATCAAAGCGCACGATGATTTTATGCTAGTGGCCTCTTTCAATCCTGGTTATCAAAGAGGTTTTAAAGAATTGAAACCTTCGACAAGACAACGTTTCATTGCCGTTTCTTTTGATTATCCCGAGCCGAAAATCGAAGCCGAAATTTTGGTCAACGAAACAAATATTGACCACGACACCGCCAAGAAATTGGTAGCCATAGCTAACAAAATCAGGAATTTAACCGAATTAGGCTTGACCGAAACGGTTTCTACACGACTTCTCGTCGATGCAGGGAAAATCATCCACAGCGGATTACCCAAACGATTGGCAGTTCACGTTGCCGTTGTCGAGCCATTAACGGATGATTTACAAACGTTGGAAGCACTGAAGGATTTGTGCAATTTGATGATATAATTTAAGTCAGCAGTGGTCAGTCGCCAGTAATCAGTTACTGAGAGTACTGCCAACTGAATACTGAGAACTGAATACTGAAAAAATGGGTTTCGAGATAGATGAATATTTAGTCGGGAAGTTTTTTAAGCATTTAAAAAGCCGAAAAAAAATAAGTCCCGAAGTGGAAGCCAGAACGGTTACGCTTGCGAAGATACAGTCACGTCTGACGATAATGGCGCGTGCTTTGACGGGAAATCCAATCGAAATATTTCCTGCCGAAAGGGAAGGAGGGTACAAAAACAATAATTTTTTCCTCCCCGTTTCGTATGCCGAATTCTCTACGATTGAAGAAAATCTAGCTTTTTATCACTTTAGGATTTTGTATTTAAGTATTCAACAGCGTTTAAACTTAAATTGGAATCCCGAAGATGCAGAGCCAAGTTTATTTCTTTCGCAACAAAAAGCATTGGAAACCTCCGAAGCAATTCTTTCGATTTTGTTTGAAGAATTTTCGTTTGACAGAGAGTTTTTGGCGAAAGCCAAAAAACATTTTATCGAAAAACAGGATGCCAAAAACGAACCTGATTTTTCTTTTCTTTTTGGCAAATGGATGAAGAATGAAGTGGTTGTCGAAACTGAAAATGAACTGCAAAATTTCTCAGACAAGATTCAAAAACCTAACGAAATTCAGCCCTTAACAACACTGAAAGCACAGGCCGTTGAGGAAGTGGTTACGGTCGAACTTGACAAAAAACAACAGGAGGATTATGTGATGCTCCATAATTTTGAAAAAGTGGAAACGGCAGAGGAATTCAATGGAAATTGGCGTGATTTTGACGGTTCGGATGAACTTGAAGATCATCAGGATGCTTTGGAGGAACTCAATATGAAATTCACAGTCCGAGTTGACGACACGGCGCATTCCGTGTATCAGGCAGATTTTATTGAGAACACCACGATTTCAGAAAGTGCTTCGGTGGACGAAAAAGGTTTTCACCACAGTTATGATGAATGGGATTTTGCCAAAAACAGTTACAAAACAAATTTTTGCAAAGTATATCCAAAACTACAGTTAAAAACCGACAGCGATTATTACCAAAAAACAATTACAAAGAATGCCTCCACGCTGATGGGCTTGCGCAAAATGCTGACGAATGTTAACAACAAAATGCAACAGCAAAAACGACAAACCCAAGGCGATGAATTCGACATCGATGCCATTACCGACTTGTATGTAGATGTGCATTCCAGACGAACACCATCGGACAAAATTTATGTTTCGAATAGAAAGAAAGAAAAGGATTTGTCGATTCTGATTCTGTTGGATATCAGCCTTTCGAGTGATGGATATGCTTCCGGAAACCGTGTGATTGATGTGGAGAAAGAAGTTTCGATTTTGTTTGGGGAAATACTAAACGAGTTCAATATCGATTTTTCGATTGACAGCTTTTATTCCAAAACCCGAAATTACTCGACTTATTTAACCATCAAGGATTTTGACGAAAATTGGAACGTCGCCAAACACAAAGTAGGAGCTGTGGAACCCAGTGGTTACACCCGAATCGGGTCGGCTTTGCGACACGCGGGAGTGCGCCTCGACAAACGAAACACCAAAAACAAATGGGTTATCTTAATTTCTGACGGAAAACCCAACGATTACGATAAATACGAAGGGAAATATGGAATTAATGACGTAAAACAGGCCCTTCGGGAACTCAATTCAAAAAATATCAATTCCTACGCACTAGCCATCGAGGCTGAAGCCAAATATTATCTGCCCCAAATGTTCGGGCAAAACCACTACCAGATTTTGACAACTCCCGTCGTGCTGTTGCAGTCGCTAGTGAAATTATATGAGAAGATAAAGCACCAAAAATAAGACTATCATTAACCATATAAGGCATATAAGTTCCATATAAGGCACGCTTAAATGCCCTTGGATGTCTTAAATGGTTAAAATAAAATGGTTCAAAATTTAATTAAAATGACAGATACAACAGATACCCCAGTATTGCCCGAAGGTCATCCCGTTTGGATTTACTTTCAGGAAAAAGAATTAATAGTGTCTCTTTTGGAAGAGATCAAAAATGTTGACCCAGCGATTGATTTACCAAAATATACCAACATATTCAATCAACTGCTAACGATAGAGAAACGTTTTGCTCGCAAGGAAAATCAGCTTTTTCCTTTTTTGGAAAAAAAAGGCTGGGTTGGTCCGTCGCAGGGAATGTGGTCTTTCCACGATAATTTGAGAGAGCAAATCCGCTTGATTCAGTACTATGTCAAAATGAACAATCCCGATAGAATAGCAACTAATACTACTTTTTTGGTGGACGGAATCTATCGATTGTTGGGTGTGGAGGAAAATGTGCTGTTCCCAAATGCACTAGATATTCTTACCGAAAATGATTGGATCGAAATGCGCAAAGGCGAAGAGGAAATCGGCTGGATGCTTTCACAAACGCCACCGTCTTTCCCAAAAGTCGAATACATTCACCCAAGTGAAGATTTCACCGTGAGGGAAATGCCTTTTTCGTTGGAAAATACCTCGCATTACGACGAAGGTTATATGACCGTGGAGCAAGTGAATCTGCTTTTGAGAACGATGCCGTTGGACTTGACTTATGTGGATGAAAACGACAGGGTCATTTTCTACAATCGAGGAGAAGAACGAGTTTTTCCGAGAAGTGCAGGAATCATTGGTCGTGAAGTGAAGTTTTGCCATCCGCCAAAAAGCGTGGGAACGGTGCTGAAAATCCTCGAAGAATTCCGCAAAGGAACTCAAAATGAATCCTCGTTTTGGATCAACTATAAAGATAGATTGATTTACATCCGCTATTTTGCCGTGAGGGATGCTAATAAAAACTACAAAGGCGTAATCGAAATGTCGCAGGATATCACCGATATTAAGAAAATTGACGGTGAAAAACGTTTGTTGGATTGGGAATGAAAAGATTTCTGATTTTTGATTAACGATTTTTGGTTTCTGATTTTGAAGCAGAAAGATTAGTTTTTTAAGCATTATCCACAAAAGAAAAAGCTGAAATAATCGACTTCGTTTTTCAATATCTAAAATCTTTGATTATTCCTCTATCGTTTAGCACAAAATCATAAATCTAAAATCGTTAATCTTCAATCTAAAATCAAATGGAAAGTTTAAAAATAAACTACAAAAACATCTACTATCCCCCTGGAGGCATCCTGATGTGGATCATCATTTTTTTGGAACTCATCACTTTCGGGATGGCATTGCTGGCATTTGTGTATTACGGAACCGAGAACGCCACAGTTTTTCATGAGTCGCGAATGGAATTGAATACGGTTTTCGGAACAGTGAACACTATTTTCTTATTGACCAGCGGTTTTTTTATGGCCAATGCTGTGCATTTGTTCAAAGAAAACGAAGTTAAGAAATCTTCTTTGTATTTTAAATTGGCAATGCTTGGCGGATTTTTATTCTTGGCATTAAAAAGCGTTGAATATTACCATAAAATAGAAAGTGGGATTACTTTGGACACCAATATGTTTTACACCTTTTATTGGCTGTTGACTGGATTTCACGTTATCCACGTGATTATGGGATTGGTCATTTTGGTGTGGACAAACTACGGAATGACTAAGAAAAATTCTGATACTACAGTTGAAGATATTGAAGCTTGCGGAGCTTTTTGGCATATGTGTGATTTGATTTGGTTACTGTTATTTCCAATTCTTTATTTATTTTTTTAATTATGGAAAAATCATTAATTTTAGTCTATATTTTATTGTTAATAGTCACTTTTACAGTTGTTTGCATGGTTGGTTGGTATGGGAGTTCAGATGTTGTTGCTCCTTTGATTATGCTGTTTGCGGTGGTTAAATTCCTATTAGTGGCTTTTCAGTTTATGGAATTGAAGAAAGCGCATTCGTTTTGGAAAATTAGTTTGACGCTTACATTAGTTTTGTTCACAGTTTTGGTTATTTCGTTAAAGTGAGAATCATAAAAAAAAGTTAAGGAATATGATATTTATCATCCTTTTTTTGAAACTGATATTTTAATTTTACACTATAAAAGATATAATTGTCCGTAATTAAAATCTATTCTAAAACCAAAAATAAAAATGAAAAGACCATTAAAATTTAGCGAACACTTTGGCTTGAAAACCTTGGTATTGCTTGCAGTATTTTGTATTACTTCATGCGGTAAAAAAGAAGAAGAACACGATGCCAAGTATTATGAAAAAATTAAAGTTGAAGGCCAAAAAGAAGCCGAATTGACAGCTCCGCCTTTGGTTCCAAAACCAGTAGGTGACCGACCAGCAATGAAATTGGTCGTAAATATGGAAATCAAAGAACAGGAAGGAGAAATGGCCGATGGGGTAAAATATACCTATTGGACTTTTGGAGGTTCCGTTCCAGGAAGTTTCATCAGAACCAGAGTGGGTGATGAGGTTGAATTTCATCTCAAAAACCATCCAGACAATAAAATGCCTCACAATATCGATTTGCATGCTGTGACAGGACCAGGTGGAGGAGCAACATCATCATTGGTAGCACCAGGACACGAAAAAGTATTCAATTTCAAAACTTTAAATCCAGGTTTGTATGTGTATCATTGTGCGACAGCTCCAGTGGGAATGCACATTGCAAACGGAATGTACGGTTTGATTTTGGTTGAACCAGAAGGAGGATTGCCACCAGTGGACAAAGAATACTACATCATGCAAGGGGATTTCTATACCAAAGGTGCTTATGGAGAACAAGGCAAACAGCCGTTTGACATGAATAAAGCTATCAAGGAAGAGCCTGATTATGTGGTTTTCAACGGAAAAGTGGGAGCTGTTGCCGGAGACAAAGCAATTACTGCCAAAGTTGGCGAAACAGTACGTATTTTTATGGGTAATGGAGGTCCTAATTTGGTTTCTTCATTCCACGTAATTGGTGAGATTTTTGACAAAGTACACATCGAAGGAGGAGAAATGATTAACAAAAATGTACAGACAACATTGATTCCGGCTGGAGGTTCTGCGATTGTGGAATTTAAAGTAGACGTTCCTGGTACATTTATCTTAGTGGATCACTCTATTTTTAGAGCATTCAACAAAGGAGCTCTTGGAATGCTGAAAGTAGAAGGGGAGGAAAACAAAAAAGTATATTCAGGAACAATTCAAGAAGGAATTTACCTGCCTGAAGGCGGTACGATTCAAAACATGCCAAAAGAAAATGGCGTTGCAAAAAGTATTGTTGCCAAAACAGTTCCTGAACAAATTAAATCGGGTAAAGAATTGTTTGGAAGAACTTGTTTTGCCTGTCACCAATCGGAAGGGCAGGGTGTTCCAAATGCGTTTCCTCCATTGGCAAAATCAGATTTCCTGAATGCGAATCCTAGTAGAGCAATTAGTGCTGTATTACACGGATTGAGCGGTGAAATTACAGTAAATGGAAAGAAATTCAATAATGTGATGACGAGCCAGAATTTAACCGATGAAGAAGTTGCTGATGTATTGACTTATGTTTACAACAGCTGGAGTAATAACAAAACAACAGTTACTCCTCAAATGGTAAAAGCTGTGAGAGCAAAACCTGCTCCTAAAGCAACGGGAGAACATTAATACACAATGGTTATACCCATTATTGTCATTCCGACGGAGGAGGAATCTTCGTTAGTATGTCCGCAAACTAAGTCCTATTCGTTATGGAGCTACTTGTGGGGATGCTTCCTCCGTCAGCATGACAAGTTTGAGGATTATTGGAATGTTGAAAAGCTTCATTCGTAGAGCATATAGCTAAGTTTAATAAAATCATCTGAACTCGTTTTTTTAATTTTTAGAAATCTCGTAAAAAAGCAGAATGTTCCCTTTTAGCCCCGATAGAAGTGAAAATCCTTGTGTGCCGGGGTTCGGCACACAAGATTGCAACGGATAGCGGGTCAAAACTTCCTGAAAATGCACAATCTTTCTGCTCCAAAAAATAAAAATCAAATTCAGTTTAAAATTTTCAAAAAAAAAAATAACTAATAATAAAAAAACAATGAAAAAGTATATTCTTTGCATCGCAATGATGGGATTAGGTTTGAAAGGCTTTAGCCAAGATGTAAATAAAGGAAAAGGAGTTTATACCAAAACCTGTATTGCCTGTCATCAGGCGACAGGTGCTGGAATTCCAGGTGCATTTCCACCATTGGCAAAATCGGATTATTTGAATGCTGACGTGAACCGCGCCATCAAACAAGTAATCAAAGGGTCTAATGCTCCGATTACCGTAAACGGAAAAAAATACACAACTGCGATGCCTCCGCAGGCTTTGAGTGACCAGCAGATTGCTGACGTATTGACTTACGTTTACGCAAACTGGGGTAACACCAAAAAAGTGGTGACTGTAGCGATGGTGAAAGCCCAAAGAAAATAATATAACTAAAGCCAAAGAGTAATGATTTCAAGAATAAAAACAGCAATTTTCTTTTTATTATTTATAAGTTCTCTTTGTGCTCAAGATGTTAATATGGCAGCTATAGATGGGGGGACTTTTGTCCCCCTTTATGGTGCTACCAACAAAAAACCGGTGAAAGTTGCGCCATTCAAGCTGGATGTTTACCCAGTTACTTATGAGCAATATTTGGCTTTTGTGAAGAAATATCCAGAATACAGCCGATCTAAAATGAAAGGATTATTTGCCGATAAAAGTTATCTGTCTCAGTGGAAAAGTGATTTTGATTTTGGAAAAAATAATCTAAGTAATGCACCAATAACAAATGTTTCGTGGTTTGCTGCCAAGAAATATTGCGAGTGCCAAGGCAAAAGACTGCCTACTATGGATGAATGGGAATTTGTGGCGATGGCCGATGAAAAAAGGGTGGATGCCCGCACCAAAGAAGAATTCAATAAATACATTATGTCTTGGTATGAAAAGCCAAATGCCTATGCGAATCCGATAGGGAAAACTTTCAAAAATTACTGGGGAGTTTACGATATGCATGGATTGGTTTGGGAATGGACGGCTGACTTCAACAGCATTTTCCTTTCGGGAGAATCCAGAAAAGACAAAGCTACCGACAAGAACCTTTTTTGCGGAAGCGGATCAGTAAACGCCACCGATTTGATGAATTATGCCGCTTTTATGCGTTACGCTTTTAGGGGAAGTCTTAAAGCAAATTATACTACAAGAAACTTAGGTTTTAGATGTGCCAAAGATTAATTCGTACTTTCTTAAACCAACCAAAACCAATCAAAAATATGAAAGGTATTTTAGACCAAAATCGTAAAGGGATTTTTAAAACAGCATGGTATTTTTTACTTGTTTTACCCATTTTTGCTTTTTTTTTAGTTATTCAAAGCTGTAACAAAAAAGAAAGTACTGCTAAGGAGAAACCTATTTCTGACTTGTCGATTTACAATTTGCCGTCAAAGTGGACCACACAAAACGGGCAGAATATTGAAATGAAAGATTTAAGGGGGAAAGTACTCGTAATGGTCATGATTTATACTTCCTGTAAATCGGCTTGTCCGCGTCTTGTGGCTGATATGCGTAATATCGAATCGCGTCTGCCAAGTGATGTCAAGGAAAATGTAAAACTGGTGCTAGTGAGTATTGACCCAGAAGTGGATACGCCAAAAAGGTTAAAAGACTTTTCGATTGAAAATAAAATGGAAGGTGATCAATGGCTATTCTTGCGTTCGACAGAAGAAAATACCAGAGAGTTTGCAGCAGTTTTGGCTGTTAATTACAAAAAAATATCTCCGATGGATTTCTCTCATTCCAATATCATAAGCGTTTTTAATGCCGAAGGCGAATTAGTCTATCAGCAGGAAGGATTGGGTGTGAACTCGGATGCTACGATCAATAAAATTACTGAAGAATCTACCAAACTAAATTAAAATTTCACAAATGAAGATGTTTCAAAAAATGATACTGGGAGTTGTTCTTATTGCCAGTGTGAATGCTTTTGCTCAAGAGTTTGATGCCAACTTGCAGATTAAGCCTCGTTACGAGTTTAGAAATGGTTATAGAGCTCCAATTCCGTATGGAGAAGCACCGGCTCAGTTTATAAATTCCAGAGCGCGTTTGAATTTGAATTTCAAGCAGGATCAATTTGTTACCAAATTTACTATGCAGAATGTCCGCATCTGGGGTGATGTAGCGCCAAATACCAAATCGGATGTTAACGGAATTCAGATTTTTGAGGCTTGGGCACAATACAATTTCAATGAAAAATGGAGTACCCGCATAGGACGTCAGGTAATTTCGTACGACAATCAGCGTATCCTTGGTGAAGCCGATTGGGCACCGCAGGCGCAAAGCCACGACGCTGTATCGGTAACTTATAAAAACATCAAAAACCACTTGGATTTAGGTTTTGCCTTAAATGCAAACGGAGAATCAGATATTGCTGTACAATACACAGTTGCTACTTACAAAGCAATGCAGTACGCTTGGTATCATACCGAATTAGGTAAATTAAATATGAGTTTGCTGTTCTTAAACACTGGTTACGAAAATAAATTAACAGCCCCAATCCCAACACCAACACCCGAGTTGAAAGTGGATTATATGCAGACTTTTGGTACTTATATGAATACCAAAGGCAAATCTTGGGACGGAAATCTATGGTTTTATGGACAAACCGGAAAAAACAATACTTATTCCGTAAGTGCTTTTGATGCAGCGCTTAATTTCAATTATGCTGTAACCGATAAATTCAAAGCAGGTTTGGGTTATGAGTTTCTTTCAGGGAAAGGGCAAGACAATTCCAGTACCGACATAAAATCGTTCAATCCTCTTTTTGGAACTAACCACGGATTAAATGGTTATATGGATTATTTCTATGTAGGTAATCATAAAAATTCGGTGGGACTGCAGGATGCATTTTTGAAATTTGGTTATAACGTGAACAAATGGCAGTTTGGCTTATTGCCGCACGTTTTTAATGCAGCCAATACAGTTCTGGATGCTAGCGGAAACAAAATGGACGACTATCTTGGAACTGAAATCGATTTTACGGCTGGTTATGCAGTTCATAAATTTGTAAACTTAACTGGTGGTTATTCGCAGATGTTTGCAAGTGATACAATGCAGCGATTAAAAGGCGGTGATGTGGATCATACTAATAATTGGGGATGGTTATGTATTAATGTAAACCCTCAGATTTTTTCGTATAAAAAATAATTATTGATTCTATTGAAAATGTAAAAGGAGCTTCGAAATTGGAAGCCCCTTTTATTTCAATGAAATATCCTGTTTGTAATATGTATTTTAAGACCAAAGTTTAAAATATTAATGTATATTTTTGCAACGTGAAAAAAATAATATTCATAATCGTACTAATGATGCTGCTAAAACCGATATTTCCGGTTGTTGAGTACGTGGTGAATTATGAATATATTTCAAAAGTGCTCTGCGAAAACAAGGCAAAACCTCAAATGCATTGTAATGGTAAATGTCATTTGATGAAAGAACTTGCCAAAGCCTCTGACGCAGAAAATCCAAAATCATCGGATAAAAAAGGCTCAACGCAGCCTATAGAGGTGTTATTTTTTGAAGAAATTAAATCGTTTAAAATAAGCACTCTTTATTTTTCTTATACCAAAAAAACAAACCCTCGCTATTCTGACTTTTACTTCTATCTGAATAGTGATACTGTGTTTCGTCCTCCTATTTTTATTTCTTAAAATTTAGATCTGTTTACTAATTCTCTGTTGTTTGCAGCAGTGAACTGATGTGGTTTGTATTAAAATAATTGTTTTTGATACATACCATGATGATGTATTGTTTAAAAAAAATAAAAATTAAGAAAATGAAATTTCAAATAAAAAATATAATTGCAATAATATGTATAGCCTTAACTTTTGGTTCATGTTCCTCAGATGACACAGCTCCTACTGTAAACGAATTGGAAGGGCTTACAAAGTTCAAGGAAATTACAAATACAAATCATACAATAGAATTGTACTCGCACCAGCCAGTACAGCAGGGATATAATGAAATTTCCTTGAAAATTAAGGATAATGCATCTGGTAAATACATACAAAATGCTGCGATTAGCTGGCTTCCGTTAATGCACATGAAAATGATTACACATTCTTGTCCAAAATCGGCAATTGAAACAGCTGGCACAAGCGGTACCGTTTATAAAGGAACAATTGTTTTCCAAATGGCACAAAATGCCACCGAATATTGGGATTTGAAAATTGATTATTCAATTAATGGAACGGCTTATACAGCAACTTCAATTATTGATGTTCCGGCTTCGGCGAAACAAAGAGTGACTTCGTTTACTGGTACCGATAATGTAAAGTATATTCTGGCCTATGCTGAGCCTCATCACCCGAAAGTGGCTTTGAACGAAATGACGGTTGGTCTTTATAAAATGGAGTCAATGATGGATTTTTCTGTGGTTGATAATTTTAAAATTAAAATTGATCCAAGAATGCCAAGTATGGGAAATCACGGTTCGCCTAATAACGTAGATTTGACCCAAGCAGCTGCTGATAAATTATACCACGGAAAAATGTCTCTTACTATGACTGGCTATTGGAAAATTAATTTACAGCTTTTGAATGCAAATAATGAGGTTTTAAAAGGTGAAGCGATTACAGAATCTGTTCCTGCAAGCAGTATTTATTTTGAGTTAGAATTCTAATTTGGAATTTTAGTGAAGGGCCAAAAAAAAATCATTTTGGCCTTTTTTAAAATCTTATAATTCGACTAGATGAAAAAGCTTTTAATTCTAATATTTTTCTTTTTCCACATTGCAATTCCTCTTCTGGCTCAAGAAAAAGCAGTGGATACCCTTGCTCCAAAAACACTTACCGAAGTAATTGTTATTGGAAAAAAAACGCAGCTGTCTCAAAAACAAGCTAAGCCATTGACTACAGTAGATGATTATTTGCAACAGTCAGGAAAAGTTGATATGGTAAAAAGAGGCGGTTACGCATGGGAACCGCTGCTTAATAGTATGGCTACCGAACGGACGCTTGTAACTATTGATGGTATGCGTGTTTTTGGTGCGTGTACCGATAAAATGGATCCTATAACTTCGTATGTTGAGGTTTCAAATTTATCCGAAGCGACAATTGAGTCAGGACAGCAAGGCAGCTGTCACGGAGCCACGATAGGAGGGGCTATTGATTTAAAGAGAAACAGAAGCGGTTTTTCCGATTCGGGCTGGGAGGCAACGCTGAATTCGGGTTATGAAACCAATAGCAATCAGAAGATTCTGGGTACGGCTATTAATTATACAGCTTCTAAATTCTATATCGATACCGATTTTATGTTTCGGGATGCCGGAAATTATGACGCCGGAAATCATGAGGAAGTTCTGTTTTCTCAATTTCGAAAATTCAATATTTCAGGAACTTCGGGTTTTTCTTTTAAAGAAAATAAATTGATTGAAGCCTCGGTAATTTATGATAAGGCTACTGATGTTGGATATCCCGCGCTTCCTATGGATGTTTCTTTGGCGGAAGCCTTGATCACATCTTTAAAATACGAATATGCTCCAAAATTGCCATTGCTGGAAAAGTGGGAAACCAAAATCTATTACAATACCGTAACGCACAAAATGGATGATACAAAACGGCCTTTTGTTCCTGTACATATGGATATGCCGGGCTGGAGTGATACCTACGGGTTTTATTCTAAAGTGAACGGCGTTTATAATGCACACCATTTTACAGCTGATTTGAATTCGTTTTACAACCGCTCGATTGCGAGTATGACAATGTATCCATCAGATCCTAGTGAAAACTTAATGTTTATGTATACTTGGCCAGATGTCAGGACGCTTTATAATGCTCTTTTTTTAGAAGATAATTATGTGCTGAATTGTCATTCGAGTTTTAAATTCACTGCCAGTATTGCAAACCATTTCAATAAAGTATCCAACGAATTGGGGCTGGAAAGTCTGCAGATTTTTTATCCCGATATGAAGGATAGTAAGAATCGTATTTTAAAGAGTTTTTCAGCTGCTTATTTAGTAGATAAAAGTTATTTTTCCTATAGTTTAGGATTGGCTTACGGAGATCGTGCACCATCGGTTTCTGAAGGGTATGGGTTCTATTTGTTCAATAGTTTTGACCGCTACGATTATATTGGAAATCCAGAATTGAAAAACGAAAGTTCATTGGAAGGAAACGCATCTATTGGTTTTGCCACCGAAAAATTCAGCGCAAAATTAATGTCCTCATATTTTCATATTTCTAATTATATTGTAGGTAAACCCGATGATTCCTTAATTCCCATGACCATTGGTGCATCGGGAGTAAAAATCTATACAGCATTAGATTATGCGACAATTTTCAATACCGATTTTAGTTTAGAATATCAGTTAATGTCAAATTTAAAATGGACAGGAAAATTGGTTTACAGCTACGGAAAAGACAATC
This sequence comes from Flavobacterium aquicola, assembly GCF_003385115.1. Taxonomy (GTDB): domain Bacteria; phylum Bacteroidota; class Bacteroidia; order Flavobacteriales; family Flavobacteriaceae; genus Flavobacterium; species Flavobacterium aquicola. The sequence continues at coordinate 202,588 of NZ_QUNI01000006.1, read as the reverse complement.
ATCAGGATAATCTGCCATTTATTAGTCCGTTGCGATATGCATCTTCTGTTCAGTATCACATTAATAAATTTACATCCGAAATAGGTGTTCAGGGAAATGCTGTGCAGTCACAATATAATCCGTTTTATGGTGAAGACAGAACGCCAAGTTATGCTATTTTGAATGCTTCGGCAGGCTATAGTTTTGTTTTGGATAAAAGCAAATTGGGTTTAAAAGCGGGTGTCGAAAACATTTTGGATACTTATTATTCCACTTTTTCAGATTGGAATAATATACCCCGAAAAGGAAGAAACTTTTTTATGAACCTAAGTTTTGGATTTTAAAAGAGAAAATTAAGTTTGTTGAAGAAATTATAATTAGCATTTATAAAACAAAAAGGAACTCCGTCAAGAAGTTCCTTTTTTAGTATTTATATCAAATAGAGAATTACTCCACCAATTCCACAAATTTAAATTCACCTTCAACGGCAACTTTTGTCAAACCGTGTTTAGATAAATTTTTCATAGACGCATCCCATTTTTTACCGCTTAAATTCGCAGTAATTTTTAGCTGCTGAAGATCCATTTTATTTTCATTTCCTTTCAATAAATCAACGATAAATTTCTCTTCGTCTGATAATTCAACGGTCTGTTTTTTCTCCGGACGCATTTGCGGGAACAATAAAACCTCCTGAATAGAAGCATTGTTAGTCAAATACATAATCAAACGGTCCATTCCAATTCCCATTCCAGAAGTTGGAGGCATACCATATTCAAGCGCTCTTAAGAAATCCTCATCGATAATTCCGTTTGCTTCGTCATCACCTTTTGCTGCCAAACGCATTTGATCTTCAAAACGCTCTCTTTGATCAATCGGATCATTCAATTCAGAATATGCATTTGCGATTTCTTTTCCACAAACCATTAATTCAAAACGCTCTGTCAAATCCGGATTATCACGGTGCTCCTTACAAAGTGGAGACATTTCTTTCGGATAATCAGTAATGAAAGTTGGCTGAATATAATTTCCTTCGCATTTTGCGCCGAAAATCTCATCAATCAATTTTCCTTTACCCATTGTGTTGTCAACCTCAATTCCCATTCCTTTTGCTGCTTCAAACAACTCTTCTTCTGTCTTACCAGAAATATCAAAACCAGTAAAATGCTTGATAGAATCGGTCATTGTAACACGAGCATAAGGCGCTTTAAAGTTGATTTGATGTTCACCAAAAGTAACTTCACTTGTTCCGTTTACAGCAATTGCACAATGCTCAAGCAAACCTTCAGCAAATTCCATCATCCAGTTGTAGTCTTTGTAAGCTACATATATTTCCATTGCGGTAAATTCAGGATTATGCGTTCTGTCCATTCCTTCATTACGGAAGTTTCTGGAAAACTCATAAACACCTTCAAATCCACCAACAATTAATCTTTTCAAGTATAATTCATTCGCAATACGCATGTAAAGCGGAATGTCAAGCGAATTATGATGCGTAATAAAAGGTCTCGCCGAAGCACCACCAGGAATGGATTGCAAAACCGGAGTGTCCACTTCTAGATATCCTGCATCATTAAAATAGTTACGCATAGCACTAAAAAGCTTGGTACGTTTAATAAAAGTATCTTTAACGTGTTGGTTCACTGTTAAATCCACATAACGCATTCTGTAACGCAATTCGGCGTCGTTAAAAGCGTCGTGTACTTTTCCGTCTTCATCTACTTTTGGCAATGGCAGCGGACGCAATGTTTTACTCAAGAAAGTAAAACCGCTCACACGAATACATTTTGCACCAACTTGTGTAGTAAACAATTCACCTTCAATACCAATAAAATCACCCAAATCGGTTAATTTTTTGAATACTTGGTTATATAAAGTTTTATCATCGCCCTCACACAAAACATCGCGGTTCACGTACAATTGAATACGCCCTTCGCTATCCTGCAGCTCAGCAAAACAAGCTTTTCCTTGATCACGAACACTCATCAAACGTCCGGCAACAATCACCTTTTTACCTTCTTCAAAAGATTCCTTTATCTGCTTCGAAGTATGATTTACTGGAAAAAGATTGGCAGGATAAGGATTGATTCCCAAATTGCGTAATGATTGAAGTTTCTCTCTTCGGATGATTTCTTGTTCTGATAAGGCCATTATGTTCTGATTTTTAAGTCCGCAAAGATAACAAATTGATTGCAGATTTCAGAAAGCAGATTTTAGATTTTTTGGAGCACAAAATTTGGGTGTTTTCAAGAACATTTCTCCCGCTATCCACGGCAATTCCCGATTTAGAAAAACTACGGCAAAAAAGCCTTGTTTTTCTAAATCGGGAGATTTTCGCTTCTATCGGGGCTATTTTACAACTTTTGTTTTCATAAGTTCTCTGCTAGAGAAATAATTAAAAGAATGAAAATGTTAATTATTTAAAAACAATAATTGCAGCTGTAAGAAAACTAATTAACTTCGATTTTCAATAATTGTAGTTTTTAGGGTAACAATATTATTCAGTCAAATGAAAAAAGTTTTCTTATTGCTCATGCCATTTTTAATCATAAGCTGTCAAGTTACAGAAACGCTTCATCTCAATCCTGATGGGAGCGGAACTATTGAAGTTGATATGCTAAGGGATGAAAATAGTTATATGCAGATTGCTAAAGAAAACTATTCAAAGGAAGATGTCTACAAAGACACAACTTATGTTTTTGGAGATTACATTAAGAAGCATCATGAAACTTTTTCCAGAACTCCTGTTGCTGACCAAAAAGTTTTTTTAAGGTATTCAGATGTGAAAATTCATAAAAGAGCAAGTTCTTATGATAAGGAATTCCGAACCATTTATACTCAGAATTTTAGCAATGCTACTGATATTGTGGATTTTTCCAAAACCGATCATTATTTGGGCGACATCAAATATAATTATGCATTAAGTGCCGAAGAACATTATTATAATGTCTGCTACGATTATAATGGCAATCGTTTTCATCGCATCGTCACAGTTACGGATACATTGGAACAAAAAAAAGAATTCGATAAGATTGAAAAAATAAAAGCCGACTATAAAGGTTATAAACTGGTTCAGAATTATGTCTTGAATTACCATTTTCCCCGAAAGATTCAGTCGGTTTCCAATCCTCTTGCTAAAATTAGTGATGACCATAAATCGCTGTCACTGCAATTTCTGTTGTCAGATTTTCTGCAAAATCCAATCAGTACAAATCTGGAAGTAATTTTAGAACCAGAAGCTTTGGATTAAAATGAATTATCTTGACAGGTTTCCAAAACGGGTTGGGATGAGTTAAACATTCGTACATTTGCAAAAAAACAATTCTTAGAATCTCAAAATCTAAGAAATTTAGTGGTTTCAAAAAATGAATAAAAAAATTCAGCTTCAAGATTTAGGAAATAAAGATTATCAGGAAACTTGGGCATACCAAGAAGAACTTTTCAAGGGAATTGTCGATTTGAAAATTCAGAACAGGAGGGAAGAAACCACTCTTGAAACTCCCAATTATTTTTTGTTTGTGGAGCATCCTCACGTTTATACTCTAGGGAAAAGCGGCGACTTCAGCAATCTTCTTTTATCCGAAAAACAGTTAGAAGCCAAGGGAGCTACTTTCTACAAAATTAATCGTGGCGGTGATATTACTTATCACGGTCCCGGGCAGATTGTGGGTTATCCTATTCTGGATCTGGAAAACTTTTTCTCAGACATTCATAAATACCTGCGTTTTCTTGAAGAAGCCATTATTCTTACTTTACAGGAATATGGAATTGAATGTGGCCGCAGCGACGGAGAAACTGGAGTCTGGCTTGGTGCTGGTACACCATTTGCGCGCAAAATATGCGCAATGGGCGTTCGTGCGTCACGCTGGGTAACGATGCACGGATTTGCCCTTAACGTCAATGCCGATTTGGGATATTTCGACAATATTATTCCATGTGGTATTCGAGGAAAAGCGGTTACTTCACTTAATGTAGAACTTGGTGTTGAAAAAGTGAATGAAGCCGAAGTGAAAGCCAAAATCTTAAAGCATTTCTCCCAATTATTCGAAGCAGAGTTTATTACTTTTTAAACAGTTCGAGAAATAATTAGCACATATTTTTTTTAGTTTTTGTGTTTAATTTGTTGAATATCTGCTGTGTAATAATAAATCCGATTGTTTTAATTAACTTAGCATTTTTCTTTCAAAATTAGTAACGTATGCAAAGTGTAATTTCAAATTTATCGGAATTTTTAAAATTCAGCGAAGAAGAAGGAAACGCATTTGGAAGTATTTTAAAATTTAAAAAACTCAAAAAAGGGGAGCATCTTTTAGTAGAAGGAGAGTTTTGTAATTTTGGTGTTTTTATTCAAAAAGGCTGTATCAGACACTATTATTTAAATGATGGTGTAGAAGCAACAGGTAATTTTTTCTTTGAAAATGGATGGTATTCAGATTTTGAAAGCTTTTTATACGGAAAACCTTCAAAGATTAATATAGAAGCACTTGAAGACTGTGAATTATATTTAGCTTACAAAGATGATTTTGACAAATTAGTAAATCAATATCCTGTCTTTAATGATTTTTTGCGTGAGATGATGGAGCGAACAATCAAAGGACTTACAGGAAAAGGAATGTCCATGACATTGTTAAATCCCGAGGAACGTTATTTGGCATTAATAAAATACCGTCCCAAAGTGGTGGAAAGAGTTTCTCTAAAACACATCGCCAGTTATTTAGGCGTAAAGCCCGAAAGTTTAAGCCGTATCAGAAGCAGAATAACATTAAACGAAAAATCTTAACATAAGTCAATTTTTAAGAAATTTTGACTCTTTATTTTTGCTGTCATAATTGTAAACAAGTAAAAAATGAAAAGTATATTGCTGATTTTTTTAAGTCTTTTTGGCTTCACTATCTATGCTCAAACAGGCGTTATCAAAGGGAAAATAATTGATAAACAATCTGAAAAACCAATATCCGGCGCAATTATCACTTTAATTGGCGATGAAAACAGTCAGTCAGTTTCGGACGCTAACGGAAATTTTAAATTATCCGGCATTCCGCTGGGAAGGCAAAGTCTGAACATTAGTTTTACAGGTTATGAAAACACTTCAGTTTCAGATCTGGATGTGACTACGGGTAAAGATAATGTGCTGACAGTTTCAATGATTGAAAAATTCAATGCACTTGATGAAATTGTAGTGACTTCGGGATCAAATAAAGCCAAGCCGATAAATAAAATGGCAATGGTTTCGACCAAGCAGTTCAGCCCTGAAGAAGTAAACAGATATGCAGGAGGACGAAGCGACGTGGCGCGTCTGGTTTCAAATTTTGCAGGAGTCTCAACAGGCGACGACAGCCGAAATGATATTGTTGTCCGCGGTAATTCTCCATCTGGAATGCTGTGGAGACTGGAGGGAATTCCGGTGCCAAATCCGAATCATTTTGCAACTTTAGGAACCACAGGCGGTCCGGTTTCAGCGTTGAATCCGAATCTTTTGGCAAATTCTGATTTTTTAACCTCGGCTTTTCCTGCTGAATATGGAAATGCAATTGCGGGTGTATTTGACTTAGGTTTCCGAAAAGGAAATCCAGATGATTATGAATATATGATCAGTGTCGGTGCTTATCCCGGATTGGAATTTATGGCTGAAGGACCTCTTGGAAATAAAGGAGGTTCGTTTGTTGGTGCGGCAAGATATGGTTTTGTGGGTATTACGGGTTTGGCGGGCACAGCTGCACAGCCCAATTACAGTGACATCAGTTTTAATGTCGATTTTGGTAAAACCAAATTGGGGAATTTTTCGCTTTTTGGAATTTACGGAACTTCAGATATTGATTTTTTGGGTGCAGATATTGATAAAGATGATCCTTTTGCCACTAAGGATGAAGACAGTTATGTGACTTCTGGTTTTGCTTCTTTTGGATTAAAACACAATTTAGAAATTGGAAATAATTCGTATTTAAAAACTATTGTAGGTGCGTCTAATTCTAAAAATACCTACCAGAACTTTCGTTATTATGATTACGGCACGCCAAGCGAAAACAGACTGCCGTTTATTAATACGGACAATACCGAAAACAGAATCACATTCTCTACTTTATTCAACTCCAAAATAAGTAAGAAAGTAACATTTCGTGCCGGTTTGCTTTTCGAAAATTATTCTCTCGATGCGAATGTTACTTCCAGAGACAGACAGCAGGATAACGACGGAGACGGTTACCCCGATTTTGTAAAACTGATTAATAATGATGGAAATTACAATGTTTTTCAGCCTTTTGCACAGGGACAATTCCGTCTGACAGAGAAACTAACTCTTAATGCGGGTATCCACGGTCAGTATTTTTCGGTAAACGAAGAATTTGCTATTGAGCCCAGAACCGCTCTGTCTTATGCAGTAAATTCCAAAAACACTATCAGTTTTGGTTACGGTCTTCACCATCAGAACGTGCCGGCGCCGATATTATTTTTAAATGAATATGTTGGCGGAAGTCAGGTACAGACCAATAAAAACCTGGATTTAGTTCAAAGCCAGCATTATGTTTTGGGTTATGATGTGCGATTGGCTAAAAAATGGAGAGGTAAAATAGAACTGTATTATCAGGATATCAGTAAGGCGGGAGTAGAATCTTTTCCAAGTACTTATTCTACTTTGACGGAGGGTGCAGATTTTGGCTATTCGACAGATAAAACATCGCTGGTAAGTAATGGAAAAGGGTATAATCAGGGTATTGAATTTACTGCCGAAAAATTCTTCAGTGAAGGTTATTATGCTTTGTTTACGACTTCGCTTTTTGAAAGTAAATATGAAGGAAGTGATAATGTTGAAAGAAATTCACCTTTTAATAACGGTCATGTTGTTAATCTTTTGGCTGGAAAAGAATTTAAAATTGGAAAGACAAAGAAAAATGTGTTTTCAATTGATACAAAATTCACAACCGCTGGCGGACGTTATTACACGCCTGTGGATTTAGAAGCTTCGAATGATGCAGGTTATGAAATCACGGATGATGCCAATGCGTTTAGTAAACAATATGACTCATATTTAAGGCTTGATGTGAAATTTGGAATTAAATTTAACAGTAAAAAGAAAAAAAGATTCCATCAGTTTTATATCGATCTGCAGAATGTGACCAATCATACCAATGTTTTTCAGCTGGAATATAACCGACTGACGAATAAAATAGATCAAAAAGACCAGATTGGATTTTCTCCTGATTTTGGATATAAATTTCAGTTTTAATAAATGAGGCTTGTCAGTTTGATAGGCCTTTTTTATTGTTTAAAAAAGATCCAGTTCTAATTGTTCCGGCAATAGTCTGAAACTCATTCGGTGGTATTTTGTCGGGCCATGTTTTTTGATGGCTTCGCGGTGTTCTTTGGTTGGATAACCTTTGTTTTGTTTCCAGTTGTACATTGGGAATTCTTCGTGAATTTTATCCATATATTCATCGCGGTAGGTTTTGGCCAAAATAGAAGCTGCTGCAATGCTCAAATATTTAGAGTCTCCTTTTATGATGCTCTGGTTGGGAATTGATTTCAGTAATTCGATTTCAGCATTGCAGAATTGTTTTCCAAAAGTGTTTTTTAAACCCAATTTGGCATTCAAGGATCGATTGCCGTCTACAATGATAAATTCGGGAATTTGAGATAATTTTAAAATGCTTTCCTGCATTCCTTTCATCGATGCATTTAGGATGTTTATTTCGTCAATCTCCTCTGGATGCAGATGGGTTACTGCAAATGTGATGGCTTGTGATTCAATAATAGGTCTAAGCTGTCCCCGTATTTTTTCGGATAACTGCTTACTGTCGTTCAAAATACTATTTTCAAAATCTAATGGGAGTATGACAGCAGCGGCGGTTACTGGTCCAGCGAGGCATCCGCGTCCTGCTTCGTCGGTGCCAGTTTCGAAAACAAAGGAGGAGAAATTATTTTGAAGCATACAGGTTAAAATCTTTTTGTACTGCAAATATTGTGTTTTTTTTTGATTTTTGAAAAAGACAGTAAACAGTATTAATAGATAAAATTGTTATGGCTGATGTTTAAAACTTTCTAAGTCACTGCTGCTCCGCGAGAAGGATAGAAGCAATCCGCAGCTGCGGAGCGTATAGCCTGACACCATACCGGTAAAAGGGCGTATACCCGTAAAGTGAAATAGCCCTTTTATCGGGATGGTGGCTCGCCCTGATTATTTGAAAATATAAAGTGCTGGTTTGTAAAAAAAATATGTGTTAACGTTTACTTTATAAATTGGGTGTTTTTTTATTTATACGTTTTTATCCTTTACCTTTGCTGGATATATCTGTAAAATAATTGCCTAATTATAATTGTTTCAAATGAGGATTTTCTTTTCTTTAATTTTTTTGGTTTTTCCGGTACTCCTGTTTTCGCAGAAAAATAAGCAGGTTAACAGTGCTAAAGAAATGGATTATAACAGCAAATACAATTCTTCGGATTCCATAAAGAAGAAAAAAGCACCTGAGGCAACTTATGATATGTATCAGTTTATCACATTAGATCGGGATACTACTTATATCGATACAACTCAGTCTATCAGAAAATCGTATAGCCATAACTATTTGAGAAGAGATAATTTTGGACTTTTGGCTTTTCCTAATGATGGGCAGACATACAATACTTTGCAATATGGATTAAATGGTTTTTCGCCTTATCCGGAATTTGGTTTTACAGCAAAGCAGTTTAATTATATGAGAGCCGGCGATATTAAGTATGCCAATGTAGCGACTCCCGTAACCGAATTATATTTTAAGACAACCATACAGCAGGGGCAGTCGGCGGATTCCTATTTTGCTATCAATACTTCTCCAAGGCTTAATTTTTCTATAGCTTTTAGAGCGTTGCGATCCGAAGGAAGATACATAAATCAGCAGGCAAGATCAGGAAACTTTAGGTTTACAACGAGCTATAATACTAAAGATGGCCGTTATATTGCAAACCTGCATTATACCTCTCAGAGATTTGAGAATGAAGAAAATGGCGGTATTAGCAACGTAAGTGATTTTACTAGCGGTGACCCTGCCTTTGATAATAGACAGCGATTAGGAGTTTATTTTGAAGATGCAACTTCGGAATTAAAAGGAAAACGTTTTTTTATAGATCAGACTTTTAGAATCAATCCTAAAAAGGGGGCTAATAATTTATATGTTACTGAACAGTTCAATTATGAGAAGTTTGGCTATGGCTATACTCAAGGAACAATCGCTTCGTCAGTAGGCGGTACGGCTGTGTTTCGCTTTGGTGAGTCGTTTGTTGCCAGTGGGATAGACGATAAAACGAATTATAATAAAATGTACAACAAGGTTGGAGTGGTTTATGAGAATATGACTTTGGGATCATTTACTTTTTTTGCAGATGATCTGCATACGAATTATTTTTATAACAATATTTTATATTTAGATAATGATGTTACCGTTGGTAATTTACTAAGTCAGCGCATTAATACAATAGGAGGACAATATAATTATCGTAAAGACAAATGGAATGGCAAGGTTTTATATTCTAAATCATTAACAGATGATAATTTATTTAATTTAGATGCGTCGGCAGTATACGATTGGAATGATGAAAATCAATTATCATTTCGTTACCAAAGCATGAATAAACTGCCAAATAATAATTATAATTTATTTCAAAGCAGTTATAAAGACTACAATTGGTCTAATACTTTTGTGAATGAAAAAATTAATTCTATTAGTGCAAATGCTGATACCAAATGGGTTTCATTATCAATGCAGTTGAATAGTATAAACGATCATTTATATTTTGCTGATATAACCAATGCTTCCCAAAGGCAAGACAGTATGCAGATAGTAGCTCCTAAGCAGTATGGTAAAGCAATTAATTATGCTTCTCTAAAAGTTTCAAGGGAATTCGTAGTTGGTAAATGGGCTTTAGACAATACTTTATTATTCCAGAAAGTAGATCAGTCCGATGCGATTTTGAATGTTCCTGAATTTGTAACCAGAAATACATTGTATTATACTAATACTTTGTTTAATAATAAATTATTTTTCCAGACTGGTGTAGAGTTTAATTATTTTACCAGTTATTATACGAATAATTATAATCCTGTAATTGGCGAATTCTTTGTACAGGATAGAGTAAAAATTGGGAATTCCCCACTTATCGATTATTTTGTGAATTTTAAAATACAGCGTACCCGAATTTATTTTAAAGCGGAGCACATTAATTCATTGTTTTCTAAGAATGATTATTTTTCGGATGCGAATAATCCATACCGTGATTTCTTGATCCGTTTTGGGTTAGTTTGGAATTTCTTTAATTAATTTTATAACAAAATCACTCTAAAAAGTTAGTTTAGATAAAAAATAATACTAATTTTACTTCCATACGAACTATATAGAAATGCTATAGTTTAAGTTGTAACATCTGAAAAATAACTAAATGGAATACTCTGAAAACATATTAGGAACAATTGGGAATACTCCTTTAGTAAAACTCAATAAAATAGTTTCGGGAGTTGATGCGTTGGTTCTTGCCAAAGTTGAGACATTCAATCCAGGAAATTCGGTTAAGGACCGGATGGCTGTCAAAATGATTGAAGATGCCGAAGCTGATGGTCGTTTACAGCCAGGCGGAACTATAATTGAAGGAACTTCCGGAAATACAGGAATGGGACTCGCTCTTGTAGCAATCATTAAAGGATACAAATTAATCTGCGTGATATCCGATAAGCAGTCCAAAGAAAAAATGGATATTCTTCGTGCTGTTGGTGCAAAAGTTGTTGTTTGTCCAACAGATGTGGAACCAACCGACCCGCGTTCCTATTATTCAGTTTCTAAAAGACTGGCTGAAGAAACACCTAATTCCTGGTATGTAAATCAATATGATAATTTATCCAATTCATTGGCACATTACGAACAGACAGGACCTGAAATCTGGAAACAGACTGATGGAAAGATTACTCATTTTGTAGTTGGAGTAGGTACAGGCGGAACAATTTCCGGTGTTGGAAAATATCTTAAAGAGAAAAACCCGAATATAAAAATTTGGGGAATTGATACCTACGGATCTGTGTTTAAGAAGTACCACGAAACTGGAGTTTTTGATGAAAACGAAATTTATTCGTATATCACCGAAGGGATAGGAGAAGATATTCTGCCAAAGAATGTTGACTTTTCTTTAATCGATGGATTTACCAAAGTAACCGATAAAGATGCTGCGGTTTACACCCGAAAAATTGCTCTGGAGGAGGGAATATTTGTTGGAAATTCTGCTGGTGCAGCCATAAAAGGTTTGCTGCAGCTAAAAGAACATTTCAAGCCGGAAGATGTTGTAGTGGTGCTGTTTCATGATTCGGGAAGCCGTTATGTAGGCAAAATGTTTAATGATGACTGGATGAGAGAAAGAGGATTCTTAGAAGAGGAATTTACTAAAGCGGAAGATGTTGTTAAAGATCATATTGGGAAACAATTGATTGTAGTTCGTACTGAAGAATTGGTTTCGCACGCAATTGATCGTATGCGTAAGCACGATATTTCACAAATTCCAGTCGTTGATATTACTGGATTTGTTGGTTCTGTTGATGAAACTGATTTGTTTAGAAGTTATATGATTGATAAGAATGTAGTCGATAAACCAATTAAAGAAGTGATGGGAAAACCTTTTCCTATTGTAAAGTTAAGTACTCCAATAGAAGAAGTATCTAAGTTTTTCTCCAAAAATACAGATGCCGTTTTAGTTGATCTGGAAAATGGAAACCATCAGATTATTACAAAATCGGATATAATTAGATTGATGAAATAACGTATTCGAATTGCAGATTTTATCATTATTGAATCTGCAATTCAAAATTGAAAACTCCCATGACCTTCACTGCTATAGATTTTGAAACTGCAACCGCTTACCATCCTTGTTCAGTGGGTATTGTTACTGTCGAAAACGGAATTATTGTGGATGAGTTTGTGACTTTAATCAAACCTCCCAATAACGAATATAATCCCTTCACGATTCGGGTTCATGGAATATATCCAAGAGACACAGTAAACGCTAAAACCTTTAAAGAAGTCTTTCCTGAAATTCAAAGAAGACTTCAAAATAGAGTTGTAGTAGCCCACAATGAAAGCTTTGATAGAAACGTTTTGGCCAAATCGATGGCACTTCATGATCTCAATTACGATGATTTAAATATTGGTTCGCGTTGGGAATGTACTGTGAAAATATACAAGTCTAAAGGATTTAAACCAACAAAACTTAGTGATTGCTGTCGTGAAATGAATATAACGCTAGACCATCATGAAGCCTTATCTGATGCGAGAGCTTGCGCAAAGTTATATTTATTTAGGTAGTACTTTTGATTAGTATAATTATTTTTTTATTTTGTAAGTTAAGTTTTCTGTTTTTTTTACTACTTTAGTTTAACAGTTTAGTAATTAAGTAGTTTAAAAAACGAAACAGCATGAAGGAAGATTTTCTGCATCATATTTGGAAGTTTAAAAAGTTTAATACTTTAAATCTAAAAACATACAATCAAGAGGAAATCATAATTAGTCATGTGGGTCAGTATTTAGAGTTGGCAGGACCAGATTTTTTCAATGCGCAAATAACAATAGGAAACCAAAAGTGGGCAGGAAATGTAGAAATCCACGTTAAATCTTCTGATTGGTATGTGCATAACCATGAGAGAGATGCAGGTTATGAAAATGTAATATTACATGTAGTTTGGGAACATGATCTTGAGATTTTTAGAAACGATAATTCTGAAATCCCCGTTCTCGAACTCAAAAACTATGTTGCTCCTGTAACTCTCAATAATTATCAAAAGCTATTGGCTCCAAAATCTTGGATTTTTTGCGAAAAGCAATTAAAGGAGATTCCTCAATTTACATTAACTAATTGGCAGGAGCGTCTGTTTTTTGAACGTTTAGAAAGAAAATCAAAACCCATTTTAGAATTATTAGAAGCGACAAACAATGATTGGGAAAGCGTTTTGTTTTGTCTTTTGGCTAAAAATTTTGGATTAAATACGAACGGAGAAGTGTTTCTTAAAATTGCCCAAATTATTCCTTTTTCAATAATCCGTAAAGAATGTTTTGAAGTTGAAAATCTGGAAGCTTTATTGTTTGGGACAGCTGGTTTATTGGATAGGGAGAAAGAGGATTCTTACTTTAAGGACTTGAAATTTCGATATTTTTATCTGTTGCATAAATATCAAATAGAAAAAAGTTTTATTGAGCCAGTGCAGTTTTTTAAGCACCGCCCTGATAATTTTCCAACGATTCGGCTTTCACAATTGGCGAATTTATATCACAAACAGCAAAATCTGTTTTCTAAAATAAGCAGTTTGAATTCCCTTGAGGCTATTTATGAAATTTTTGGTGTTTCGGTTGCACTATATTGGCAGACTCATTATCAATTTGACAAAGAAAGCCCAAAGAAAAAGAAATCTTTGACTAAATCTTTCATTGATTTAATTATACTGAATACTATTATTCCGATTCAATTTGCTTATGCCAAAAGTCAAGGTAGAGAAGATTCTGAGGATTTGATTACTATGCTGAATGAAGTTGAAGCTGAGAAGAATTCAATTATGGAGAAATTCAGTTCTTTTGGATTAAAGCCAAAAAATGCGTTTGAAACCCAATCGTTATTACAGCTCAAAAATGAATACTGCAGTAAGAATAAATGCTTAGATTGCGCTATTGGCGTAGAATTGCTAAAAGCACATTGATTTAGGATGTCGTTTTTGTTTATTGATGTCAAATTCATTTCAATACTAAATCTGAAATTTTGTAATTTTGTAAAAATATGGAATTATGCGAGCAGTAGTAAAATTGAAATTTTTTTTGGAAAGATATGGTTTCCATGTATCATCCCGATTAGCTGATAAATTAGGAATGCGTGTTACAAACGTTCGTTTGTTTTTTATTTACATCTCTTTTGTAACTGCAGGTTTAGGATTTGGAGTATATTTAACCTTGGCTTTTTGGATTAGGCTGAAAGATTTGGTTCGAGCCAAAAGAACTTCAGTTTTTGATTTGTAAAATTAAATATAAAAAAAAAGGGATTTTAAAGTTTAACTGCTTTAAAATCCCTTTTTTATTTTCCAGAAAAATTAATTTTCTGTATTGTTCAATTTACTGTTTTTCTTACCATATAAGAAGTAGATTGCAACTCCTAAAGCCATCCAGACAACAAGTCTAATCCAGCTTTCGTTAGGCAATGAATACATTAATGCCAAACAGATTATAATTCCAGCAATTGGAACAAACGGAACTAGTGGGGTTCTAAATGATCTTGGAGCATCTGGCATTTTTTTACGCATAACCATAACGCCGATACAAACTAAGACGAAAGCTAATAAAGTTCCAATACTTACCATGTGACCTAAATCACTTACAGGAACAAGACCTGCAAATATACTTACAAAAACCAAAAAGAAAAGATTAGTTTTCCATGGAGTACGGAATTTAGCATGAATAGAGCTGAAAAATGGAGGTAGTAAACCATCTTTACTCATAGTATAAAACACACGGCTTTGTCCCATAAGCATTACTAGCATTACTGAAGTATAACCGGCTAAGATAGCAACGATTAATCCAGTTTGTAAAAAGTCATATCCTGTTTTTGCAAAAGCAGTAGCTGCAGGTTTCGCATCACCAGCAAATTCTTTATAGTTTACTAAACCAGTCATTACGTGAGCAAAAAGTACATATAATAAAGTACAGATTATTAATGATCCTAAAATACCAATTGGCATTCCTTTTTGAGGGTCTTTTGCTTCTTGGGCTGCAGTAGATACAGCGTCAAAACCAATGAAGGCAAAAAATACAGTTCCTGCACCGGCAGCAATACCACTCCATCCAAATTCTCCAAAAACTCCTGTGTTTTCTGGGATATATGGAGTATAGTTTGCAGTGTCAATAAAACTCCATCCTAAAACGATGAAAATAACAACTACAGCTACTTTTACAACAACTAAGAAGTTGTTCAATGAAGCAGATTCCTTTGTTCCTCTAATTAATAATAAAGAAAGCATTGATACTATGAAGATAGCTGGCACGTTTATAATACCGCCTTCAACTATTGTACCATCACTTAGTTTTAGTGTTTCCCAAGGTGAGCATATAAATTCATGGGGGAGATGTATGCCATATTTGTTCAATAACTCGAGTAGATAACGTGACCAGCTTACGCCGACCGTTGCTGCTCCTAAAGCGTATTCTAAAACTAAATCCCAACCAATAATCCAAGCCATAAATTCACCCATTGTAGCATACGAGTAAGTGTAGGCGCTTCCTGCTACGGGAATCATTGAAGCGAATTCCGCATAGCAAAGACCTGCAAATGCACATCCAACGGCTGCTAAAATAAAAGATAAAGTAACTGCTGGTCCAGCATGTTCTGCAGCTGCAATACCTGTTAACGAGAATAATCCGGCTCCAATAATGGCACCAACTCCCAAAGCAACAAGCGATCGTGAAGATAAGGTTCTTTTTAAGCCTTTTTCAGATTCGGATGCTTCATCAAGCAATACCGAAAGTGGTTTAGTTTTCCAAATTGACATACTATAATATATTGGTTAATTTTTATTAAGTTCCAAATGTATCGTTTTTTATAAAAAATAAAAACAATTATTCTCTTTTAAGTTATAAAAACTTTAATATTTAACTTAAAATCATGTGAAATTTTGTTAAAACATTGAATATAAGTTAGTTGAATTTTATTTAAAGATGAAATAAATAATTATTAAAAAAGGTGCAGTTTGATATTTTTCTTAATAAAATGATTTTCTTTATCTTACTTTATAATTAAAAAGAAACTAAAGGATATTTATGATATGAATTTTAGACAGCAAATTGTATTTTTAAAATTTACTAAGCAGCAGCGGATTGGAATTTTTTCGCTTTTTGCTATCATTATTATTTTGCAATTGGTTTATTTTTTTGTTGATTTTAATTCATTCAAAGAAAATAGTCCGGATAAACAGAAGTGGTTGGCTTTACAGACAGAAGTCGACTCATTAAAATTGATAAAATCCAATGAAAGACAGGTAATGTATCCTTTTAACCCAAATTTTATTTCTGATTATAAGGGGTACAAATTAGGTATGTCTGTAGTAGAAATTGATAGGCTTTTAGCTTTTAGAAAACGGAATAAGTTTGTTAATTCTGCCAAAGAATTTCAAGACGTAACAAAAGTATCTGATTCATTATTAAATGTGATGACTCCCTTTTTTAAATTCCCGGATTGGGTAAATCATAAAAAAGATTCCAAAGAATATAAGTATGCTTCGAATTCGGCTTTTGCTAAAAAAGAAAAAATAACAATTATCGATATTAATCAGGCTGTACAAGAAGATTTGATTAAGATAAGCGGTATTGGTGAGGCAATTTCACTTCGGATTTTAACTCAGAAAGAAAAATTAGGAGGCTTTGTTTCGATGGAACAGCTAAAGGAGGTTTGGGGATTATCGCCAGAGGTAATCTTGAATTTAAATAAACATTTTGCGGTTATCAAAATGCCCAGCTTGAAAAAAATAGACATTAATAACGCTTCTTTAAAGGAACTTTCACAGTTTTATTATTTCAAACAGGATTTAGCACGGCAGATTGTGAAATACCGAAGCATGAATGGTGATTTTAAAAATATTGAGGATTTGATAAAAATTAACAGCTTTCCTGTTGAAAAAGCAAATTTTATTAGTTTATATTTGAGCTTTTAATATTAATGATATTTTATGATGAATTTTGATTATAACGAAACACAGTCTTTAATAGCGCAATCTATAAAAGATTTTGCAGAGAAAAACATAAGACCTTACATAATGGAGTGGGACGAAGCGCAAATTTTTCCAGTACAGCTCTTTAAAAAATTAGGAGAAATGGGATTTATGGGTGTTTTGGTTCCGGTTGAATTGGGTGGTTCTGGATTGGGATATCATGAATACATTACGATAATAGAAGAGATTTCAAAAGTCGATCCTTCCATCGGATTGTCGGTAGCGGCTCACAATTCATTATGTACGAATCATATTTTAACTTTTGGAAATGAAGAGCAAAAGAAAAAATGGATTCCAAAATTAGCCACAGGCGAAAATATAGGAGCTTGGGGTTTAACAGAACATAATACAGGATCCGATGCTGGCGGAATGAATACAACTGCTGTTCGGGATGGTGATTTTTGGGTAGTAAACGGAGCAAAGAACTTTATTACTCATGCTATTTCCGGCGACATAGCTGTTGTGGTTGTGCGTACAGGTGAGAAAGGTGATTCAAAAGGAATGACTGCATTTGTATTCGAGAAAGGAATGCCAGGATTTACGTCTGGTAAAAAAGAAAATAAGTTAGGAATGCGTGCCAGCGAAACTGCTGAATTGATTTTTGATAATTGCCGTATTCCAGACGCTAATAGATTAGGAGAAGTAGGGAAGGGATTCGTTCAGGCGATGAAGATTCTTGATGGCGGACGTATTTCAATTGGCGCTTTGTCATTAGGAATTGCCAAAGGTGCCTATGAAGCAGCTTTAAAATATTCAAAGGAAAGACATCAGTTTGGTCAGCCAATATCCGATTTTCAGGCAATTTCTTTTAAATTGGCAGATATGGCAACCGAAATTGAAGCATCAGAATTATTGCTTCACAAAGCAGCTTTTCTCAAAGAACAGCACAGGCCGGTAACTATATTGGGGGCAATGGCCAAAATGTATTCGTCTGAGGTTTGTGTAAAAATTGCTAATGATGCTGTCCAGATACACGGCGGTTACGGTTATACTAAGGATTATCCTGTAGAAAAATTTTATCGAGATTCGAAGTTATGTACTATAGGTGAAGGAACTACTGAGATTCAAAAACTGGTAATATCAAGAAATTTACTGAAATAGTCAGTTGGGCGTGCCCCCGTTGAGCAAAGGGGCTTACTTATCAAGCTGCATATATAGCCCCTTTGTTCAACGCTGTCAGGCTGTCCGCGTTACTTCGGTAACTTGCTTCCATCCTTCACGCGTGACCAAGAAAATTTTGATTTATACCCGTTATTAAAATGAATTCAAAAAAAGTAAAATAAAATGCTCTAGTTTCAAAATAATGTTTAATTTTGCGCACTTAACGAAAGGGGGTGATAAAATTATGTTAATTATACCAATTAAAGACGGAGAAAATATCGATAGAGCACTTAAGCGCTACAAAAGAAAATTCGATAAAACTGGAACTGTAAGACAATTAAGAGCGCGTACTGCTTTTATTAAGCCGTCAGTTACAAATAGAATGAAATTCCAAAAAGCAGCTTATATCCAAGGATTAAGAGATAGTATCGAGAATATCTAATACTTCACTGCATTTTAAAATAAATTACCGTTAGTAATTAAAGTTTCTTAACTTTGATGCTAACGGTTTTTTTATGACTACAAATAATAAAGATGCATTTAGAAATTATCTGCAGCTCGAGAAAAAATATTCCCCTCATACGGTAAATGCTTATTTAAATGATATCTCCTATTTTGAGGTGTTTAATAAGGAGAATTTTGATCAGGATGTAATTGATCAGGTAAATTACAGTCAGATTAGAAGCTGGATTGTTTCGCTTGTTGATGACGGAGTCTCTAATACTACTGTAAATAGAAAAATAGCTTCCCTAAAAGCTTTTTATAAATTTCTTTTAAAAATAAAACAAATTCAGGTTAATCCTTTGTTGAAGCATAGGGCTTTAAAAACAGAAAAAAAACTTCAGATTCCTTTTTCGGAAAAAGAATTGGTTGAGGCTTTATCTAATAATTCTGTTCCTGAAGGATTTCAAGAGGTGAGGGATAAGCTTATTGTGGAATTGTTTTATGCTGCCGGAATCCGAAGAGCAGAGCTGATTCATTTAAAGCTTTCGAATGTGAATTTTATGGCCGGTACTATAAAGGTGTTAGGGAAGAGGGGTAAGGAGCGGATTCTGCCTGTTTTGCCAGTTGTAATAGAGCAGTTGGTGCTGTATATAAAAGAGCGCTCACTGTTGGATGTGATTGATGATGATGAGTATTTATTCATTACAAAAAAAGGGTTAAAATTGAGTGATTCTTTTGTGTATCGATTAATAAATTCATACTTTAGTGCTGTCTCGGAAAAGGTAAAAAAAAGTCCTCATATATTAAGACATACATTTGCGACTCACTTATTAAATAACGGGGCTGATTTAAATTCAGTTAAAGAATTATTAGGACATTCTAGTCTTGCTTCTACTCAGGTGTATACTCACAGCAGTTTGTCGGAACTCAAAAAAGTATATCAGGAGGCTCATCCTAGAAATAAAAAATAATTCAAAAAATGTTTAACCATTAAATAGATTGATTATGAAGGTAAATGTTCATGCAGTTAACTTTACTGTTGACAAAAAGCTAGTGGATTTCGTTCAGGAAAGAATGGATAAATTGGAGAAATATTATGACAGAGTTGTCTCTTCAGATGTTTTTTTGAAAGTAGAAAAGACAAGTGAAAAGGAAAATAAAAATGTTGAGATAAAGATTAATGTCCCCGGAGATGATTTTTTGGTTGAAAAACAGTGCAAATCCTTTGAGGAAGCAGTCGAGCAGGCGGCGGAATCTCTAGAGCGATTGCTGGTAAAACGTAAAGAAAAGTTAAGAACACATATTTAATTGAATTTTTTTTCAAAAAATGTTTTGATTAAAGGATAAAATATCTACATTTGCAGTCCGTTAGAAATAGCGGACTTTTTTTATTGAAATCGCCAGCGTAGCTCAGTTGGCTAGAGCAGCTGATTTGTAATCAGCAGGTCGTGGGTTCGAGTCCCTCCGCCGGCTCTTTTTTGTTTCAAATTCGATTTGAAACGCGTTCTTTAAAGTATTGGAATTTTAATAAAAAAAAATGGGGAGATACTCAAGCGGCCAACGAGGGCAGACTGTAAATCTGCTGTGTGAACTTCGCAGGTTCGAATCCTGCTCTCCCCACCAAATAATTTGAGATTTAGAATTCTAAATTGAAAATTGTAAAATCCTTAACAAGGATTCTGCCGACTTAGCTCAGGGGTAGAGTGCTTCCTTGGTAAGGAAGAGGTCACGGGTTCAATTCCCGTAGTTGGCTCAAGTAAGTAGGAAATTGAAATAAATATATAAACTAGATTAAAAATTAAGTAAAATGGCAAAAGAAACCTTTAACCGTTCGAAACCGCACTTAAATATTGGTACGATCGGACACGTAGATCACGGTAAAACTACTTTAACAGCAGCAATCACAAAAGTGTTATCTGATGCTGGTTACTGTCAAGCAAAATCATTTGATCAAATTGATAATGCTCCTGAAGAAAAAGAAAGAGGTATTACAATTAATACATCACACGTTGAGTACGAAACTGCTAACCGTCACTACGCACACGTTGACTGTCCAGGTCACGCGGATTACGTAAAAAACATGGTTACTGGTGCTGCTCAAATGGACGGTGCTATCCTTGTTGTAGCTGCAACTGACGGACCAATGCCACAAACTCGTGAGCACATCCTTTTAGGACGCCAGGTTGGTATTCCTAGAATGGTAGTTTTTATGAACAAAGTGGATATGGTTGATGATGCTGAGCTTTTAGAGCTTGTTGAAATGGAAATCAGAGACTTATTGTCTTTCTACGAATATGATGGTGACAACTGTCCGGTTATTCAAGGTTCTGCTTTAGGTGGATTGAATAATGATGCTGCTTGGGTTCCTAAAATTCTTGAATTAATGGATGCTGTAGATTCTTGGATCGAAGAGCCAATCCGTGATACTGAGAAACCATTCTTGATGCCAGTTGAGGATGTATTTACAATTACTGGTCGTGGAACTGTTGCTACAGGTCGTATCGAAACTGGTATTGCTAATACAGGAGATGCTGTTGAAATCATTGGTATGGGAGCTGAAAAATTAACTTCTACTATTACTGGAGTTGAGATGTTCCGTAAAATCCTTGATAGAGGTGAAGCTGGAGATAACGTAGGTTTATTGTTAAGAGGTATTGATAAAGAATCTATCAAAAGAGGAATGGTTATCATTAAGCCAGGATCTGTTAAACCACACGCAACTTTCAAAGCTGAGGTATATATCTTGAAAAAAGAAGAAGGTGGACGTCACACTCCATTCCATAATAACTACCGTCCACAGTTCTACGTTCGTACAACTGACGTAACAGGAGTTATTACTTTACCAGAAGGTGTAGAGATGGTAATGCCAGGTGACAACTTAACTATTAATGTTGCTTTGTTAAGCCCAATCGCAATGAGCGTAGGTTTACGTTTCGCTATCCGTGAAGGTGGTAGAACTGTAGGTGCAGGTCAGGTAACTGAAATTGTAGCTTAATACTATATAAATACCAAAACCAGTGTCGTTTTGATGACACTGGTTTTTATTAACTACGGGCGTAGTTCAAGGGTAGAATAGCGGTCTCCAAAACCGTTGATGGGGGTTCGAATCCCTCCGCCCGTGCAAAATAAACTAATCACTATGAAAGTTGTTAATTATATATCAGAATCATTTGAAGAATTAAAATCAAATGTAACTTGGCCGGAATGGGCTGAAGTGCAGCGTCTTACAATCGTTGTCGCTGTGTTTTCAGTGGTATTTGCTTTAGCAACATGGGGAACAGATGAAGTATGTGCAAAAACATTAGCTATATTTTTTAACTGGATAAAAGCATAATTTTTTGTAATGGCTGATAATAATATAAAAAAGTGGTATGTCGTTCGTGCGGTAAGCGGGCAGGAAAATAAAGTGAAAGCTTATATCGAAACAGAAATAGCTCGTTTAGGAATGAGTGATTATGTTTCGCAAGTTCTTGTGCCTACTGAGAAAGTGGTTACTGTAAAAGAAGGTAAAAAATTATCAAAAGATAAGGTTTATTTTCCAGGTTATGTTATGTTGGAAGCAAATCTAGTTGGAGAAATTCCTCATATTATAAAGTCTATTACTAGTGTTATTGGTTTCTTAGGCGAAACAAAAGGCGGTGAGCCAGTTCCGTTGAGAATGTCAGAAGTAAATAGAATGTTAGGTAAAGTTGATGAGTTAGCTGTCAATACAGATACTCGTTCAATTCCTTTCAACTTAGGAGAAACTATTAAAGTGATCGATGGACCTTTTAATGGATTTAACGGTACAGTTGAAAAAATTAATGAAGAAAAGCGTAAACTTGAAGTAATGGTGAAAATTTTCGGAAGAAAAACACCTTTGGAGTTAAGTTTTATGCAAGTAGAAAAAGTATAATTTTTGTTACATCTATAATAACCACTGCAGTCGCTTCCAATGATTGTGGTGTTAAATTTTTTAAAAATGGCTAAAGAAATTAGTAAGGTAGTTAAACTACAAGTTAAGGGAGGTGCTGCGAACCCGTCGCCACCGGTTGGACCTGCTTTAGGAGCTGCTGGGGTAAACATCATGGAGTTCTGTAAGCAGTTTAATGCTAGAACTCAGGATAAACCTGGCAAAATATGCCCAGTACAAATTACTGTGTATAAAGACAAATCATTTGATTTTGTTGTAAAGACTCCTCCAGCTGCAGTACAGTTAATGGAAGCAGCAAAGCTAAAGTCCGGATCAGGTGAACCAAATCGTAAAAAAGTAGCTAGCGTTACTTGGGATGTTATCAAAGCAATTGCTGAAGATAAAATGGTAGATTTAAATGCATTCACAATCGAATCTGCTATGAGCATGATTGCTGGAACAGCTAGATCTATGGGTATAACTGTATCAGGAGATTCTCCTTTTTAATTAAGAGAAAGACATGGCAAAATTGACAAAAAAGCAAAAAGAGGCTGCTTCAAAAATTGAAAAGAACAAATTATACTCTTTGAAAGATGCTGCTGCATTGATTAAAGAGGTTGCTTCTGCAAAATTTGATGAGTCTGTTGATATCGCAGTTCGTTTGGGTGTAGATCCAAGAAAAGCGAATCAAATGGTGAGAGGTGTAGTAACCTTGCCTCACGGTACAGGTAAAGATGTTAAGGTATTAGCATTAGTTACTCCAGATAAAGAAGCGGAAGCTAAAGAAGCTGGAGCAGATTATGTTGGTCTTGATGATTACCTACAAAAAATTAAAGATGGTTGGACAGATGTTGATGTTATCATCACTATGCCTGCTGTTATGGGTAAATTAGGTCCATTAGGTCGTATTTTAGGACCTAGAGGTTTAATGCCAAACCCTAAAACAGGTACTGTAACTATGGATGTTGCAAAAGCTGTTGCAGAGGTGAAAGCTGGTAAAATTGACTTTAAAGTTGATAAAACTGGTATCGTGCACGCAGGAATCGGTAAAGTTTCTTTTGGAGCTGAGCAAATTTATGACAATGCACACGAAATTATTCAAACATTAATCAAACTTAAACCAACTGCTGCTAAAGGTACATACATCAAAGGTATTCACCTTACAAGCACAATGAGTCCAGCAATTGCTTTGGATCCTAAAGCAGTATAATTGGTAGTTAATAATTTTTAGTATGACTAGAGAAGAAAAATCAATCGCGATTGAAGATTTAACTGCACAGTTAGCTGGTACAAACATTATTTATGTATCTGATATTTCTGGGTTAGACGCAGAAACAACTTCAAACTTGAGAAGAGCTTGTTTTAAAGCAGGTATTAAATTAGAGGTAGTAAAAAATACTTTGCTTGCAAAAGCAATGGAAGCTTCAGATAATGATTATGGAGATTTACCTTCTGTATTAACAGGTAATAGTGCTATATTTATTGCTGATGTTGCAAACGCTCCTGGAAAAATCATCAAAGATTTCAGAAAAAAATCTGCAAAACCTGTATTAAAAGGTGCTTATATCAATTCTGAAATTTACATTGGAGATGATCAGTTAGATGCATTAGCAACTATTAAATCTAAAGAAGAGCTTATCGGTGAAATCATTGGATTATTACAATCACCAGCTCAAAGAGTTATTTCTGCTTTACAAAATCAATTCGCTAACAGCGAAGAGGCTGAAGCATAATACTCAAAATGAGGAAATTTATTTCCTTGTTGCTTAAAATAGCGCACAATAAATAAATTATATTTTTACAAATCATTTTAAAAAAGATAGAAAAAATGGCAGATTTGAAACAATTCGCAGAGCAATTAGTTAATTTAACTGTAAAAGAAGTTAACGAATTAGCAACAATATTGAAAGATGAGTACGGTATCGAACCAGCTGCTGCAGCTGTAGTAGTTGCTGCTGGTGGTAGTGAAGGTGCTGCTGAAGAAGCTCAAACAGAATTTACAGTTGTATTGAAAGAGGCTGGTGCTTCTAAATTAGCTGTTGTAAAATTAGTTAAAGAACTTACAGGTTTAGGTTTGAAAGAAGCTAAAGATGTAGTTGACGGTGCTCCAAGTAACGTTAAAGAAGGTGTAACTAAAGAAGAGGCTGAAGGTCTTAAAAAATCTTTAGAAGAAGCTGGAGCTGTTGTTGAATTAAAATAATTCACTTCGCTTTAGAGAATAGGTTTAGGTCTTGGATTCATATCCAAAGGCCTAAACCATTTTTCGTATAATAAAATTATACTCTAAAAGTTATCTTAAAGAGTCTTGAATACGAAATAGCTTTTAGTCAATACGAAGAAAAAAATTTACAGATACTGGTTTATTTTTAAGATGTATTGATCATAAAAGAAAGTATACGTTGCATAGTGTATTCACACAAAAAAATTACTTTTTTTTAATCAAAATTTTGTCAATTGATGATATCAAATCAAACTGAAAGATTGAATTTTGCCTCAACAAAAAACATACCTCAATATCCAGACTTTTTGGATGTTCAGGTAAAATCGTTTAAAGATTTCTTCCAATTGGAAACTAAATCTGACGAAAGAGGCGACGAAGGGTTATACAACACCTTCATGGAAAATTTCCCAATTACAGATACAAGAAATAACTTTGTATTGGAATTTCTAGATTACTTTGTAGATCCACCACGTTACACAATTCAAGAATGTATTGAAAGAGGTCTTACTTATAGTGTGCCTTTAAAAGCAAGATTGAAACTATATTGTACAGATCCTGAACACGAAGATTTTGAAACTATTGTGCAAGATGTTTATCTTGGAACAATTCCTTACATGACTCCTAGTGGTACTTTTGTAATCAATGGCGCTGAACGTGTTGTTGTTTCTCAATTGCACCGTTCTCCTGGGGTTTTCTTTGGACAGTCATTTCATGCAAATGGAACAAAATTATATTCTGCGAGAGTTATCCCATTTAAAGGATCTTGGATAGAATTTTCTACAGATATCAATAGCGTAATGTATGCTTATATCGACAGAAAGAAAAAATTACCTGTTACAACTTTATTCCGTGCTATTGGTTTCGAAAGAGATAAGGATATCCTTGAAATTTTCGACCTTGCTGAAGAAATTAAAGTTTCTAAAACCGGACTTAAAAAATATATTGGAAGAAAACTTGCTGCGCGTGTATTGAACACTTGGCATGAAGATTTCGTTGATGAAGATACTGGTGAAGTAGTTTCTATCGAACGTAACGAAATAATCCTTGATAGAGATACTATTATCGACAAAGATAATGTTGAAGAAATCATCGATTCTAACGTTAAATCTATTTTGTTGCATAAAGAAGATAATAATCTAGTTGATTATTCTATCATTCATAATACATTACAAAAAGATCCAACAAACTCTGAAAAAGAAGCTGTTGAGCATATCTACAGACAATTGCGTAACGCAGAACCGCCTGATGAAGAAACTGCTCGTGGTATTATAGATAAATTGTTCTTCTCTGACCAACGTTACAACTTAGGTGAAGTTGGTCGTTATAGAATAAACAAAAAACTTGGTCTTGATACTCCAATGGAAAAGCAAGTGCTTACCAAAGAAGATATCATTACTATTGTTAAGTATTTGATTGAATTGATCAACTCAAAAGCTGAGATTGATGATATTGATCACTTATCAAACCGTCGTGTTAGAACAGTTGGTGAACAATTGTCTCAACAATTCGGTGTTGGTTTAGCTCGTATGGCTAGAACCATTCGTGAGAGAATGAACGTTAGAGATAACGAAGTGTTTACACCAATTGATTTGATTAATGCTAAAACATTATCGTCAGTTATCAACTCTTTCTTTGGAACAAACCAGTTGTCTCAATTTATGGATCAAACGAATCCATTAGCTGAGATTACGCACAAAAGAAGATTATCTGCACTTGGACCAGGTGGACTTTCGAGAGAGAGAGCCGGATTTGAGGTTCGTGACGTTCACTATACGCACTACGGACGTTTATGTCCAATTGAAACTCCAGAGGGACCAAACATTGGTTTGATTTCTTCTCTTGGTGTTTATGCTAAAGTAAACGGAATGGGTTTCATTGAAACACCTTACCGTAAAGTAAATAATGGTGTTGTAGATTTAGAATCTACTCCTATATATTTAAGTGCTGAAGAAGAAGAAGGAATGTTAATCGCTCAGGCGAACATTAAAATGGAAGATTCAGGAAAAATCACTGCCGAAAACGTAATTGCACGTCAAGAAGGTGACTTCCCAGTGATTGACCCTTCTCAAGTACATTATACAGACGTTGCGCCAAACCAAATTGCTTCGATTTCTGCATCTTTGATTCCTTTCTTGGAGCATGATGATGCTAACCGTGCGTTGATGGGGTCTAACATGATGCGTCAGGCCGTACCATTAATACGTCCTGAAGCTCCGATTGTTGGAACTGGTTTAGAGCGTCAAGTAGCTTCAGATTCTAGAGTATTGATTAATGCTGAAGGACATGGAGTTGTAGAATACGTTGATGCTAATATTATTACTATCAAATACGATCGTTCTGAGGAAGAAAGAATGGTAAGTTTTGATGCTGATGAGAAAACGTACAACTTAATTAAATTTAGAAAAACCAATCAAGGGACAAGTATTAATCTTAAGCCTATAGTAAGAAAAGGTGACAGAGTAATTCCTGGTCAAGTATTGTCTGAAGGATATGCTACTCAAAATGGAGAATTAGCTTTAGGTAGAAACCTTAAAGTTGCGTTTATGCCATGGAAAGGATATAACTTCGAGGATGCGATTGTAATTTCTGAGAAAGTTGTTCGTGATGATATCTTTACTTCAATCCACGTAGACGATTACTCATTGGAAGTAAGAGATACTAAATTAGGTAATGAAGAGTTAACGAATGATATACCAAACGTTTCTGAAGAAGCTACTAAAGATTTGGATGAAAATGGTATGATTAGAATTGGTGCCGAGGTTAAACCTGGTGATATTCTTATCGGTAAAATTACTCCAAAAGGAGAATCAGATCCTACTCCGGAAGAGAAATTGCTTCGTGCAATCTTCGGGGATAAAGCAGGTGATGTAAAAGATGCTTCATTGAAAGCTTCTCCTTCTTTACATGGTGTGGTTTTAGATAAAAAATTATTTGCAAGAGCGGTAAAAGATAAACGTAAACGTACTCAGGACAAAGATGCTTTAGGAGCACTTGAAATGGAGTTTGAAGTGAAGTTTGTTGAGCTTAAAGATAGATTGATTGAGAAACTTTTCAATATCGTAAACGGAAAAACTTCTCAAGGTGTAATGAATGATTTGGGTGAAGAAGTTTTACCAAAAGGTAAAAAATATACTCAAAAAATGCTTTACGCTGTTGAAGATTTTGCTCACTTAAGTAAAGGTCAATGGGTTGCTGATGATGCAACTAATACTATGGTTAATGATTTGATTCATAACTATAAAATTAAATTGAACGATTTACAAGGTTCTTTACGTAGAGAGAAATTCACAATTACTGTTGGAGATGAATTGCCATCAGGAATCTTGAAATTAGCTAAAGTTTATATCGCTAAAAAACGTAAGTTGAAAGTTGGGGATAAAATGGCGGGACGTCACGGTAACAAAGGTATTGTTGCTCGTATCGTTCGTCATGAAGATATGCCTTTCTTGGAAGACGGAACACCAGTTGATATCGTGTTGAATCCACTTGGGGTACCTTCACGTATGAACATCGGGCAAATTTATGAGACTGTTTTAGGATGGGCTGGTATGAATTTGGGTAGAAAATTTGCTACTCCTATTTTTGACGGTGCTTCTTTAGACGAGATCAATGCTTTGACTGATGAAGCTGGAGTACCACGTTTTGGACATACACACCTTTATGATGGAGGTACTGGAGAACGTTTCCACCAAGCAGCAACTGTTGGAGTTATCTACATGTTGAAACTTGGACATATGGTTGACGATAAGATGCACGCACGTTCTATCGGTCCATACTCGTTGATTACTCAACAGCCACTTGGAGGTAAAGCTCAATTTGGAGGTCA
Source organism: Flavobacterium aquicola (assembly GCF_003385115.1). Taxonomy (GTDB): domain Bacteria; phylum Bacteroidota; class Bacteroidia; order Flavobacteriales; family Flavobacteriaceae; genus Flavobacterium; species Flavobacterium aquicola. The sequence goes on along the minus strand of NZ_QUNI01000006.1, from coordinate 174,384 downwards.
GCGTTTTGGAGAGATGGAGGTTTGGGCACTTGAAGCTTATGGAGCATCAAGTACTCTTCGTGAAATCTTGACTGTTAAATCGGATGACGTAATTGGTAGAGCCAAAACTTACGAAGCAATCGTAAAAGGTGAAACTATGCCAGAACCAGGATTACCTGAATCATTCAATGTATTAATGCATGAATTGAAAGGTCTTGGTCTTGACCTTCGTCTAGAAGAATAAAAAAAATGCCTTTTGTAGAGACGTTGCAATGCAACGTCTCTATTTAGGTTTTATAAAAGTTTTTAAGGATTTAGACCCGTAACCCGTTCCGATTTTTTATACGCTATGGCCTATAATTAGCACTTCAAAATTTAGTTTGAAGTTTAGAGAAGTAATCCGAGGTGTAGAGATGTTGAAGTAACGTCTGTACAGAATCAATTTTTAATTGCAAATAAATCAATAGTAAAAACTATGATCAATAATAGAAATAATAAAGAAAAGAATACTGTAAAAAGATTCGATAAAATTTCGATAGGATTAGCTTCTCCAGAATCTATCTTGAAAGAATCAAGAGGTGAAGTTTTGAAGCCTGAAACTATCAACTATAGAACACATAAACCTGAGCGTGACGGACTTTTCTGCGAAAGAATCTTCGGACCAGTAAAAGACTTCGAATGTGCTTGTGGTAAATATAAAAGAATACGTTACAAAGGGATTATCTGTGACCGTTGTGGTGTAGAAGTTACTGAGAAAAAAGTACGTAGAGACAGAGTAGGACACATCAACCTTGTTGTGCCAATTGCTCATATCTGGTATTTCCGTTCTCTTCCTAACAAAATTGGTTATATACTTGGTCTTCCATCTAAGAAATTAGATATGATTATTTACTACGAAAGATACGTAGTAATCCAAGCTGGTATTGCTAAAAATGCAGATGGAGAATCTATCCAAAGATTAGATTTCTTGACAGAAGAAGAATATTTGAATATTTTAGATACTCTTCCAGCTGACAATCAATATTTAGATGATTTTGATCCAAATAAATTTGTTGCCAAAATGGGAGCAGAGTGTATTATGGATTTGTTGGCTCGTATTGATCTTGACGAATTATCTTATGATTTAAGACATAAAGCTAATAACGAAACTTCTAAACAACGTAAAACTGAGGCGTTAAAAAGACTACAAGTTGTAGAATCTTTCCGTGAGTCTACGTTGAACAGAGAGAATCGTCCTGAGTGGATGATTATGAAAGTAATTCCGGTTATTCCACCAGAATTGCGCCCTCTTGTGCCACTTGATGGTGGTCGTTTTGCAACTTCGGATTTGAATGATTTATACCGTCGTGTAATCATCCGTAACAACCGTTTGAAAAGATTAATCGAGATTAAAGCTCCTGAAGTAATCTTAAGAAACGAAAAACGTATGTTGCAGGAATCTGTAGATTCACTTTTCGATAATACTCGTAAAGCTTCTGCAGTAAAAACTGAATCAAACAGACCTTTGAAATCATTATCTGATTCGTTAAAAGGTAAACAAGGTCGTTTCCGTCAAAACTTACTTGGAAAACGTGTGGATTATTCTGCTCGTTCGGTAATTGTTGTTGGACCTGAGTTGAAATTGTTTGAATGCGGTTTACCAAAAGATATGGCTGCAGAATTATACAAACCTTTCGTTATTCGTAAATTGATAGAAAGAGGAATTGTAAAAACAGTTAAATCTGCTAAGAAAATAATTGACAAAAAAGAGCCAGTAGTTTGGGATATCCTTGAAAATGTAATTAAAGGTCACCCAGTATTACTAAACCGTGCTCCTACTTTGCACAGATTAGGTATCCAAGCTTTCCAACCAAAATTAATTGAAGGAAAAGCAATCCAATTGCACCCTTTAGTTTGTACGGCGTTTAACGCGGATTTTGATGGGGATCAGATGGCGGTTCACTTGCCATTAGGACCAGAGGCTATTTTGGAAGCACAATTATTAATGTTGGCTTCTCACAATATCTTGAACCCTGCGAATGGTGCTCCGATTACTGTACCTTCTCAAGACATGGTACTTGGTCTTTACTATATGACCAAAGAGCGTTTGTCAACTCCTGAAAAAACTATTTTAGGACAAGGTATTACTTTCTATTCTGCGGAAGAAGTAAATATTGCTTTGAATGAAGGTCGTTTGGAATTGAATGCTCAAGTGAAAATTAGAGCAAAAGATTTCAATGAAGCTGGTGAATTAGTTTACCAAATCATTCAAACAACTGCGGGTCGTGTATTATTTAATGAAGTAGTACCGGAAGCAGCTGGATATATCAATGATGTATTGACTAAGAAAAACTTAAGAGACATTATCGGACACGTATTGAGTTCGACTAGTGTTCCTGAAACAGCAGCTTTCTTGGACAACATGAAAGATATGGGTTATAAATTCGCATTCAAAGGAGGATTATCGTTCTCTCTTGGTGATATTAGAATCCCAGAGCAAAAACCAAAATTAATTGCAGATGCCAGAGAGCAAGTTGAAGGTATTTCTGCTAACTATAATATGGGTCTTATTACCAATAACGAGCGTTACAACCAAGTTATTGACGTATGGACTTCAGCAAATGCTCAATTGACAGAGCTAGCAATGAAAAACATTAGAGAAGATCAACAAGGTTTCAACTCTGTGTATATGATGCTTGATTCTGGAGCGAGGGGTTCTAAAGAACAGATTCGTCAGTTAACTGGTATGCGTGGTTTGATGGCTAAGCCTAAAAAATCTACTGCTGGTGGTGGTGAAATTATTGAAAACCCGATTCTTTCTAACTTTAAGGAAGGTCTTTCGATCCTTGAGTACTTTATCTCTACTCACGGTGCTCGTAAGGGACTTGCGGATACGGCTCTTAAAACAGCTGATGCTGGATACTTAACTAGAAGATTACATGACGTTTCTCAAGATGTTATTGTTAACATTGAGGATTGTGGTACTCTTAGAGGTATTGAAGTTTCTGCTTTGAAGAAAAATGAGGAAATCGTTGAATCATTAGGAGAAAGAATCTTAGGACGTGTTGCATTACAAGATGTAATTAATCCTTTAACAAGTGAGATTTTAGTTCATGCAGGTGAGCAAATCACTGAAGCATTAGTAAAAGGTATCGAAGCTTCTCCAGTGGAGAAAGTTGAAGTACGTTCTCCATTAGTTTGTGAGGCTACAAAAGGTATCTGTGCTAAATGTTACGGTAGAAACTTAGCTACTGGAAAAATGACTCAAAGAGGTGAGGCTGTTGGTGTAATTGCTGCACAGTCTATTGGAGAGCCAGGTACACAGTTGACATTACGTACTTTCCACGTTGGAGGGGTTGCAGGAGGTATTTCTGAAGAGTCTAGTATTATTACCCGTTTTGCAGGTAAATTAGAAATCGAAGATTTAAAAACTGTAAAAGGTGAAGACAGCGAAGGTAATTCAGTTGATATTGTTGTTTCTCGTTCAACAGAATTGAAATTGATTGACGAAAAAACAGGTATTTTATTAAGTACTCATAATATTCCTTACGGTTCTAGTATTTTTGTTAATGACGGTGAGTCAGTAGCAAAAGGTGCTGTAATCTGTAAATGGGATCCATATAACGGGGTTATCGTTTCTGAGTTTACCGGTAAAATTGCTTACGAAGATTTAGAGCAAGGACAATCGTTCATGGTTGAAATCGATGAGCAGACAGGTTTCCAGGAAAAAGTAATCTCTGAGGCAAGAAACAAAAAATTAATCCCTACTTTATTGGTTTACGGTAAAGAAGGTGAATTGATCCGTTCTTACAACTTACCGGTTGGAGCTCACTTGATGGTAGAAAACGGAGAGAAAATTAAAGCTGGTAAAGTTTTGGTTAAAATTCCTCGTCGTTCTTCTAAATCTGGGGATATTACAGGAGGTCTTCCAAGAATTACTGAGTTGTTAGAGGCTCGTAATCCTTCAAACCCAGCTGTAGTTTCTGAGATCGATGGTGTTGTTTCTTTTGGAAAAATCAAAAGGGGTAACCGTGAGATCGTTATTGAGTCTAAATTTGGTGATGTTAGAAAATACTTGGTTAAATTATCAAGCCAAATTCTAGTTCAGGAAAATGACTTCGTAAGAGCCGGTGTGCCATTGTCTGATGGAGCTATTACTCCAGATGATATTTTAAGAATTCAAGGTCCAGCTGCTGTACAACAGTACTTGGTAAATGAAATTCAAGAGGTATACCGTCTTCAAGGGGTGAAAATCAACGACAAACACTTTGAGGTAGTAATACGTCAAATGATGCGTAAAGTAAGAGTTCAAGATCCAGGAGATACTTTGTTCTTAGAAGATCAATTAATTCACACTAAAGATTTTATCGTTGAAAATGATAAATTATATGGTATGAAAGTGGTTGAAGATGCTGGAGACTCAAGTGTATTAAAAGCTGGTCAAATTATAACACCACGTCAATTACGTGATGAGAATTCATTATTGAAACGTACTGATAAAAACCTAGTTGCTGCACGTGATGTAATTACTGCTACTGCAACACCAGTTTTACAAGGTATTACAAGAGCTTCTCTTCAAACTAAATCATTTATTTCTGCTGCTTCTTTCCAAGAAACAACAAAAGTATTAAACGAAGCTGCTGTTGCAGGTAAAGTTGATTTATTAGAAGGATTAAAAGAAAATGTAATTGTTGGTCATAGAATCCCTGCCGGTACAGGTATGAGAGAATATGATAATGCAATTGTAGGTTCTAGAGAAGACTATAATGATATGATGGCAAATAAAGAAGAGTATATTTATTAATTCTTTCCTCAATGTTCTCTCCCTGTCAAAAATAGGGAGAGAGTATTGAAAAATTTAAATTTTATGAGCAATTCTAACCAGCAACAAGAACAGATTAACATTGAATTGGATGAAAAAATAGCGGAAGGGATTTATTCAAATTTGGCTATAATTAATCATTCTTCATCTGAATTTGTTTTAGATTTTGTTTGTATTATGCCAGGTGTTCCTAAAGCTAAAGTTAAATCAAGAATTGTTTTAACTCCGCAGCATGCTAAAAGATTACTCAAAGCAATTGGTGAAAATATTCACCGTTTTGAAGTAGCTCATGGTGAAATAAAAGAAGGCGAGCAAGCTCCAATTCCATTGAATTTTGGTCCGGCAGGACAAGCATAATTGTAAATAAAAAAGACTCCTATATGGAGTCTTTTTTATTTACAATTTATTCCCAATATTGTTGTTTTGTTAAATGTAAATTTGATTCATGTATTTAAACGTCTATTTATGCACTTCAACGACTATTTTTTTCCTGAGTTAACGATTAATTTACTTTCGCGCCGGATATAGTTTACATAGCCTGTATCGGATAGTTGAAATGAGTAAAATTTTTAAAACAGTTCAAAACAATAATAGCTTTTTATTTGTTGTTGTTTTATTTGCTTTTTTATCTAGTACTACTGTTTTTGGACAAAATGAAAGTCTAAAAGTTTCGACTGAAGAGGTGACGACTAATCATGATAATGTTGTGATTGAGACTCCTGTAAAAGACTCTAATTCTGCTATGATAAACTCAAATGTGAATTTTATTCTTTGGTTTATGGGAACTAAAGAAGATATGGGTAGAAATTTTTCTCAAGAAAATTTATACTCTAAGAAAAGTTTCATGACTTCTGGCAGAGAGCCTAATCATTTATTAGTAAAAACGCTTTTGAAAAAAGCACTAAATATTAAATCTTGCTAGCGAGTATTTAAGGTTGAATTTAATTTGTATATATAAAAAACGCCAACTCATGTTGGCGTTTTTTTTGTTTTAATGTTAATCAAATTCAGATGTGAAAAATAATTTTACACTTGGATATTTGCTTTGAGTCATTTGAATTGTAAAGTCAGAATCAGCAAGAAAAACCAATTGATTGTATTTGTCTTTGGCTAAAAATTTCTGTTTAATACGTTTGAATTCTTTGAATTCTTCGTTTTTAGCATCATCAGGTTTTACCCAACAGGCTTTGTGAACAGGGAAGTTTTCATAAGTACATTTAGCTCCGTATTCATGTTCCAGTCGGTATTGAATAACTTCATATTGTAATGCTCCTACTGTTCCGATTACTTTTCGATTATTCATTTCCAAAGTAAATAATTGCGCAACACCTTCATCCATTAATTGGTCGACTCCTTTGTCCAGCTGTTTGGCTTTCATAGGATCGGCATTATTAATATATCTAAAATGTTCTGGTGAAAAACTTGGAATCCCTTTGAAACTCATTATTTCTCCTTCGGTCAAAGTATCTCCAATTTTGAAGTTCCCAGTATCATGCAGTCCTACAATATCTCCTGGATATGAAATGTCAACAATTTCTTTTTTTTCAGCAAAAAAAGCATTTGGACTTGAGAATTTTAAATTCTTTTTTTGACGTACATGATAATACGGTTTGTTTCTTTCAAAAGTTCCTGAAACAATTTTTATAAACGCTAATCTGTCTCTGTGTTTCGGATCCATATTGGCGTGGATTTTAAATACAAACCCAGACATTTTTTCTTCTTTAGGATCAACTAATCTGGTTTCTGAATCTTTTGGTCTTGGTGATGGAGCAATAGTTACAAAGCAGTCTAATAATTCTCTAACTCCAAAATTGTTTAAAGCAGAACCAAAAAAGACAGGCTGTAATTTACCGTCCAGATAATCCTGACGATCAAATTTCGGGTACACTTCGTCTATTAATTCCAGTTCCTCGCGCAAACGGTCTGCGGGTTTCTGACCAATTATTTTTTCCAGCTCAGGGCTTTGAACATCAGAGAATGCGATTGTCTCTTCAATATTTTTGCGGCTATCACCACTAAATAAATTAATATTTTGTTCCCATAGATTGTAAATTCCCTGAAAGTCATACCCCATTCCGATAGGAAAACTAAGAGGAGTAACTGTTAGTCCAAGTTTTTGTTCAACTTCGTCCATCAAATCAAAGGCATCTTTTCCTTCTCTATCTAGTTTGTTGATAAAAACAATGATTGGTATTTTTCGCATTCTGCAAACTGAAACTAACTTTTCAGTTTGTTCTTCGACCCCTTTTGCAACGTCAATTACAACAATTACGCTGTCAACGGCAGTTAAAGTTCTAAAAGTATCTTCAGCAAAATCCTTGTGACCTGGTGTGTCAAGAATATTTATCTTTTTTTCTTTATAATTAAAGGCCAAAACGGATGTGGAAACCGAAATTCCCCTCTGGCGCTCAATTTCCATGAAATCACTCGTCGCTCCTTTTTTTATTTTATTATTTTTTACAGCACCAGCTTCTTGAATAGCACCTCCAAAAAGGAGTAGTTTCTCTGTAAGTGTAGTTTTTCCTGCATCGGGATGTGAGATAATCCCAAAAGTACGTCTTCTCTCTATTTCTTTTAAAAAACTCATATTTTATATCAATTGTCTGCAAAAGTACTATTTATAAATGCGATTTGAAAAAAAATAAATAGTTATAAAAACAGGTCGAAATTTTTTATCCATAAAATTTAGTTTTACTGAAATAGTAGCCACAGAGCTGTTTTATATTTTTTTGTGATCAAAACGATACATGATGGTATGAATAAATAAAGATTCTATTTTCAGCAAAAATTATTAATAACGCTCTATTTTTAAATGTCTGGATTATAATTCAAAAGCATTTGTTTTAATCAATATTTCTTATTTAAGTTTAGTTCGTATTTCTTTAGATTTACTCACTTTATATTGGTATATAATGGAACTTAATAATTTTTTGTTAATAGTACTTAGGAAACTTGTTTAATGCATCTGAATTGTTATTTTTGTTCGTTATATGTTTAGATAATTGTAAGTATTTTGCCGAATTATTACACTTTGTTCATTTGGCTTCTAAATCTGACATTTTTTTTTAGTTTTAAAAGGCTGTATTATAATTAAATGCGTCTTTTTAAAAAGTGATTTTTTAGATAATAATAATATAAAAAATAAAAAATGCCTTCAAAATTTTTTCAAATGAAATCCGCAACGATTAAAGCTGCGTTGATTTTTTTTCTTTTGTTTTCCACTTTAACTTTTGTAAATGCCCAAGAAATTATAAAAGACAGTGTTGTTGCAGTTGCTAAAGCAGACGTGCCTTCGGGTAAAAAACTTAAGATAGATGGAGTGGTTGCAACCGTTGGAGATTATATTATATTGGATTCTGATATAGATAAAGGGTTTTTGGAAATTAAAAGCCAAGGAGGATCGACTGCTGATGTGACGAGATGCCAAGTTTTGGGAACTTTGCTAGAACAAAAATTGTATGCTCACCAAGCGGTTCAGGATAGTATTATTGTAAGCGATGCCGAAGTGAAAGGGATGATGGATGAAAGACTTACTTATATGTTGGAACAAGCTGGTACTATTGATAAAATAGTGAAATTCTATCAAAAAGATTCAGAAGAAGAATTTAGAACCTACTTTTTTGATGTTTTGAAGGAGCAGAAGCTTACAAGCGAAATGACCAAAAAGATAATTGAGAAAGTTGAAATAACTCCTGAGGAAGTTCGTGAATTCTTTAAAAAAATTCCTGTTGCCGATTTGCCGGTTTTCGGAGCTGAATTAGAAGTGGCACAAATTGTTATAAAACCCAAAGTTACCGATGAAGATAAGAAAAGGGTAATTGATAAATTAAATGGTTTTAGGAAGGAGTGCCTTGAGGGTGCTAGTTTTGCCACGAAAGCAGTTTTGTATTCAGAAGATCCTGGTTCAAGTAAAAATGGCGGTTACTATAAAATGACTCGAAAAACGCCTTTTGTAAAAGAATTTAAAGATGTTGCATTTAGCCTTGCCGAAGGTGAAATTTCTGAGCCTTTTGAAACTCAATATGGTTTTCATATTATTTATGTTGAAAAAATAAAAGGGCAGGAAGTTGAATTGAGGCATATATTGATAGCTCCAACTGTTGTGCAGCAGTCATTAAAAGAAGCTAAAGAAAAAATTACTTTAATTAGAAAAAAGATTTTAGACAAAGAAATCACTTTTGCCGAAGCAGCAAAAACGATGTCTGATGAAAAAGAAACTAGAGCTAATGGCGGTGCTTTGGTGAATCCTAAAACGCAGGATACGCATTTTGAATTGACCAATATGGATCCTTCTATATATTCTCAGGTTTCTAATTTGAAAGATAATGAAATTTCGATGCCGTTTCTTGAAGATGTACAAGGGAAAAAAGATTATAAAATTATGATCGTAACAAATAGAATTGATTCTCATACTGCCGATTATGCAAAAGATTATATCAAAATTAAAGATTTGGCTTTGAAGGAAAAACAGATAAAAGCCATCGCAAAATGGTTTGATACAAAAATAAAGGATACATATATTAAAATTGTTGATGAGTATCATGACTGTCCTTTTACAAGTAACTGGTTAAAAAAATAATTTTCATTAAATAAATAAAAAGAGTTAGTTTTATGTTTTCATAGTCCTAACTCTTTTTTAATTAAAATAAATATATAAATGTCGGATGTAGCAGCGATACAGAATTTGGTTCAAAAACGCAATGAATTAAAGAAAGAAATATCCAAAATAATTGTAGGTCAAGAAGCTGTTGTCGATCAGATTTTACTTTGCATTTTTTCTGGGGGTCATGCATTATTAGTGGGGGTTCCCGGTCTTGCCAAGACTTTATTGGTGAATACTTTGGCTCAGGCATTAGGTCTTGATTTTAAAAGGATACAATTTACGCCCGATTTAATGCCTTCAGATATATTAGGGAGTGAAATATTGGATGAAAACAGGCAGTTCAAATTTTTAAAAGGACCAATATTTTCCAATATAATTTTGGCTGATGAAATCAATAGAACACCTCCAAAAACACAGGCTGCTTTACTGGAAGCAATGCAGGAACGCTCCGTTACTATTGCTGGTGTAAATCACAAATTGAGTCTGCCTTATTTTGTATTGGCTACGCAAAATCCTATTGAGCAGGAAGGAACTTATCCTTTGCCAGAAGCACAGTTAGACCGATTTATGTTTGCTATAAAATTGGAATATCCTTCTTTTGAAGAAGAAGTTCAGGTTGTGAAACAGACAACTGCTGATTCCAATGTAAAAGTAAATGCCTTGTTTAATGCTCAGGAAATTATCGATTTTCAGCATTTAATCCGTCGTATTCCTGTTGCTGACAATGTAGTAGAATATGCTGTGACTTTAGTAAGTAAAACACGTCCTGATAATGTGCTTTCAAATGAATATGTGAAAAATTATCTTGATTGGGGAGCAGGACCAAGAGCATCGCAGAATTTAATTTTAGCGGCCAAAGCCAATGCTGCTTTTCATGGTAAATTTTCTCCAGATATAGAAGATGTGAAAGCTGTTGCAACTGGAATATTAAGACATAGAATTATCAAAAACTACAAAGCAGATGCCGAAGGAATTTCTGAGGAAATGATAATCGATAAGCTGATTTAAACAGAAAAAATAATAAATTATCGAAAAGTGTTATATTCTAGTAAGAATGTAACACTTTTTGTTTTAACATTAGTTTTTCTTTTTGTTAAAATCCATTTCTGAATTATTGAATTTGTAAAATTGATAGGTAGAATATGCTTATTTCTTATTTTATCGCAGTGAAATCATTTATTTTGCAATAATTTTTTTTGAAAAATGTACATCCATTTAATTTCTTTAAATTATCATCTTTAATTCCTAAATTTGCGTACAAAAAAATAAAAATAGCTAATAAACGACTTCTGAATTATGAACACTTATAAGGATTACATTCAAGAGATTGAAGAAAGAAAAGGTCAGGGGCTTAACCCGAAGCCAATTGATGGTGCTGAATTGCTAAGCGAAATCATTGAACAAATTAAAGATTTGAATAACGAATACAGAGCGGACTCTCTTAAATTTTTTATTTATAATGTTGTACCGGGAACTACTCCTGCGGCCACTGTAAAAGCTAATTTTTTAAAGGAAATTGTTCTAGGTCAATCAGTAGTTGCTGAAATTACGCCTGCTTTTGCTTTAGAGTTGTTGTCACATATGAAAGGTGGAACTTCTATAAAAGTATTACTTGATTTAGCTTTAGGTAATGATGCTGCTATTGCAAAAGATGCTGCAGAAGTTTTGAAAACACAAGTTTTCCTTTATGAAGCTGATACAGATCGTTTAGCAGAGGCTTTCAAAAGCGGTAACGGAATTGCAAAAGAAATTCTTGAGAGCTATGCTAAGGCTGAGTTCTTTACTAAATTACCTGAAATTGCAGAAGAAATTAAGGTTGTTACTTTTATTGCTGGTGAAGGAGATATTTCAACTGATTTACTTTCTCCAGGAAACCAGGCACACTCTCGTTCAGATCGTGAATTGCATGGAAAATGTTTAATTTCTCCAGAAGCACAAGCTGAAATCAAAGCATTAGCAGAAGCTAATCCTGATAAGAGCGTGATGTTAATCGCTGAAAAAGGTACTATGGGTGTTGGTTCTTCAAGAATGTCAGGTGTAAACAACGTGGCACTTTGGAGCGGTAAACAAGCTAGTCCTTACGTCCCATTTATTAATATTGCTCCAATCGTTGCAGGAACAAACGGTATTTCTCCAATTTTCCTAACAACTGTTGATGTTACTGGTGGTATTGGTCTTGACCTTAAAAACTGGGTAAAAAAATTAGATGCTGATGGTAATCCTGTTCGTAACGAAAGTGGAGATCCTATTCTAGAAGAAGTTTACTCTGTTGCAACTGGTACGGTTCTTACAATCAACACAAAAACTAAGAAACTTTACAACGGAGATAAAGAATTAATTGATATTTCTAAGGCTTTTACGCCTCAGAAAATTGAATTTATAAAAGCAGGTGGTTCTTATGCAATTGTATTTGGAAAAAAATTACAAACATTTGCATCAAAGACTTTAGGAATTGATATTCTGCCTGTATATGCTCCGTCAAAAGAAGTTTCTATTGAAGGACAAGGACTTACAGCTGTAGAAAAAATATTTAATAAAAATGCGGTTGGAACAACTCCAGGTAAGATTTTACATGCTGGTTCTGATGTTCGTGTTACTGTAAATATTGTTGGTTCACAAGATACAACTGGTTTGATGACTTCTCAGGAATTAGAGTCTATGGCTGCTACTGTGATTTCTCCAATTGTTGATGGTGCTTACCAATCAGGTTGTCATACAGCTTCAGTTTGGGATAATAAATCTAAGGCAAATATTCCTAGATTGATGAAATTCATGAACGACTTCGGATTGATCACAGCTCGTGACCCAAAAGGTGTTTATCACTCAATGACGGATGTTATTCACAAAGTACTTAACGATATTACTGTAAACGAATGGGCTATAATCATCGGTGGTGACTCTCATACAAGAATGTCTAAAGGTGTAGCTTTTGGTGCTGACTCAGGAACTGTTGCTCTTGCATTGGCTACTGGTGAAGCTTCAATGCCAATTCCAGAATCTGTGAAAGTAACTTTCAAAGGAGACATGAAAGGGTATATGGATTTCCGTGATGTTGTTCATGCTACACAAGCTCAGATGCTTAAAACATTTGGTGGAGAAAATGTATTCCAAGGAAGAATTATTGAGGTTCACTTAGGAACTCTTAATGCAGATCAAGCCTTTACTTTTACTGACTGGACTGCAGAAATGAAAGCAAAAGCGTCTATCTGTATTTCTGAAGATTATACTTTGATCGAATCTCTTGAGATGGCAAAAGGTAGAATTCAGATCATGATCGACAAAGGAATGGACAACAAAAATCAAGTTCTTAAAGGATTGATTGCTATTGCTGATAAGAGAATCGCTGAAATTATTTCAGGTGAGAAACCAGCCTTAAGACCAGACGCAAACGCTAAGTATTACGCAGAGGTTGTTGTAGATTTAGATCAAATTGCTGAGCCAATGATTGCTGATCCAGATGTTAATAATGCAGATGTTTCTAAAAGATATACTCACGATACAATCAGACCTCTATCTTTCTACGGTGGAGTTAAACAAGTAGATCTTGGATTTATCGGATCTTGTATGGTTCACAAAGGAGATATGAAAATTCTAGCTCATATGCTTAAGAATATTGATGAGCAAGAAGGTAAAGTAGAATTTAAAGCGCCACTAGTTGTAGCTCCTCCTACTTATAATATTGTTGATGAATTGAAAGCAGAAGGTGACTGGGAAATTTTACAAAAATATTCTGGTTTCGAATTTAATGATGATGCTCCAAAAGGTGCAGCACGTACTTCATACGAAAAAATGCTATACCTAGAGCGTCCAGGATGTAACCTTTGTATGGGTAACCAGGAAAAAGCTGCCAAAGGAGATACTGTAATGGCAACATCTACTCGTCTTTTCCAAGGAAGAGTTGTTGAAGATACTGAGGGTAAAAAAGGAGAGTCATTACTTTCTTCTACTCCAGTTGTGGTATTGTCTACAATCCTTGGTAGAACTCCAACAATTGAAGAATACAAAACTGCAGTAGACGGAATCAACTTAACTAAGTTCGCCCCTTCTCATAAGTTATTAGTTAAATAATTCACATAATTAGTTAATTATAGTTTAAAAGCCTGAGTCTATTGATTCAGGCTTTTTTTTGTACTCTATTTTTTTGTAACTTGTAATGTTTAAATTATTAATGACAAAAAACCTAAAACATTATGGCTTTTGATATTGAAATGATTAAAAAAGTGTATGACAGCATGAAAACTCGTGTTGATGCAGCACGTGAAATAGTTGGTCGTCCGCTTACTTTAACGGAGAAAATTTTATACAGTCACCTTTGGGATGGAACTGCAAAACAAGCTTATGGAAGAGGAGTAGATTATGTTGATTTTGCCCCAGACAGAGTGGCCTGTCAAGATGCAACGGCTCAAATGGCTTTACTTCAGTTTATGCACGCTGGTAAATCAAAAGCTGCCGTGCCAACAACCGTGCACTGCGATCACTTGATTTTAGCTAAAAATGGTGCTGAATCAGATTTGGCTGTAGCCAATACTCAATCCAAAGAGGTTTTCGATTTCTTATCATCGGTGTCAGATAAATATGGTATAGGGTTTTGGAAACCAGGATCAGGAATTATCCACCAGATTGTTTTAGAAAATTACGCTTTTCCTGGAGGAATGATGATTGGTACTGATTCACATACTGTAAATGCCGGAGGATTAGGAATGCTGGCCATTGGTGTCGGCGGTGCTGATGCTGTAGATGTAATGTCCGGAATGTCATGGGAGCTGAAATTCCCTAAATTAATCGGCGTAAAATTGACTGGCAAATTATCTGGCTGGACAGCTCCAAAAGACGTTATCTTAAAAGTAGCCGATATCCTTACTGTAAAAGGCGGGACTGGAGCTATTGTAGAATATTTTGGTGAAGGTGCCCTGAATATGTCCTGTACAGGAAAAGGAACTATCTGCAATATGGGTGCTGAAATTGGGGCTACAACATCTACTTTTGGTTACGATGATTCTATGCGCAGGTATTTAACGGCTACAGATCGTCAGGATGTAGTTGATGCTGCTGATAAAGTAGCTTCCTATTTAACTGCCGATCCAGAAGTTTATGCCGATCCAGAAAAGTATTTTGATCAGCTTATCGAAATTAACCTATCCGAATTAGAACCTCATATCAATGGTCCGTTTACTCCAGACCGCGGTACTCCAGTTTCCCAAATGAAAGCCGAAGCTGCTGCAAATGGATGGCCAATAAAAGTAGAATGGGGTTTAATAGGTTCCTGTACAAACTCTTCGTACGAAGATATGGCACGTGCCGCTTCTATTGTAAACCAAGCTGTGGAGCACGGAATTACCCCAAAAGCGGAATTTGGAATCAATCCTGGATCGGAGCAGATTCGTTACACGATCGAAAGAGACGGAATTATTTCCACATTCGAAAAAATGGGAACTAAGGTGTTTACTAATGCCTGCGGTCCATGTATCGGGCAATGGGACAGAGCAGGAGCAGATAAAGGCGAAAAAAATACAATTGTACATTCATTCAACCGTAATTTCTCCAAAAGAGCTGACGGAAATCCAAATACACACGCTTTTGTAACATCTCCAGAGATGGTTGCAGCATTGGCGATTTCAGGAAGACTGGATTTCAATCCATTAACAGATGCTTTGTTAAATGATAATGGTGAGGAAGTACGATTAACTGCTCCCTTTGGTGATGAATTGCCAAAAAGAGGTTTCGCAGTTGAAGACGCAGGTTTTCAAGCTCCGGCTGTAGATGGTTCAAATGTTCAGGTAAATGTAAATCCAGCTTCAGACCGTTTGCAGTTACTGGCTCCATTCGAAGCTTGGGATGGTAAAAATATTACGGGAGCTAAATTATTAATCAAAGCTTTTGGAAAATGTACTACTGATCACATTTCTATGGCAGGACCATGGCTGCGTTTCCGCGGACATTTAGATAATATTTCAAATAATATGCTGATTGGTGCCATTAATGCATTCAACCAAAAAGCAAATTCAGTCAAAAATCAATTAACAGGTGAATTTGAGGCGGTTCCGGCAGTAGCACGAGCTTACAAAGCTGCTGGTGTGCCATCAATAGTTGTTGGTGACCATAATTACGGCGAGGGTTCTTCTCGTGAACATGCTGCTATGGAACCTCGATTCTTAGGTGTAAAAGCAGTGTTAGTAAAATCATTTGCCCGTATTCACGAGACAAATCTAAAAAAACAAGGCTTGCTAGGTCTGACTTTTGCTAATGAAGCTGATTACGATAAAATTCAGGAAGATGACACTGTCAACTTCACCGATTTAGTTGATTTTGCTCCTGGAAAACCGTTAAGTTTAGAATTCGTTCACAGCGATGGAAGCAAAGATGTTATCTTAGCGAACCACACCTATAACGAAGGACAAATTGGCTGGTACAAAGCAGGATCAGCTTTGAATTTGATTGCGGCCAACGCGTAACTATCTGCAATTTATATAAAAACTCTCAAGATTGCTTGGGAGTTTTTTGTTTAAATTAAAATCTGAATATGGAGCAAATCCTGCTGTCCTTTCAAGCTTGCTCATATCCTTCTTTTTTTGCTGATATAAAAGGAGCTTCCGTTGGTCGCTTTTTTATATCAGCAAAAAATACAAGTCTACTTCGCAAGGCTTTTCATTCCCATCAGGGCTAGGATATTTAATAGTTATGAATTCATTTACCCGTTTGGATTATTGAAAAAAGGCATTCAGATTGCTTTGATAAAAACTTGAATAACAGTAATGTTTATTTTGATGAAGATAGTGACTAAGATTTTTTTTAAATTTTAGCTGTGCTTTAGCTTTCAAATTTACTTAAAAACTTATATTTGTAATTCTTGAAAAAAATGTGGTTTTTCGAGGTGAAAATTTAATAAAATAATAATTCATCTATTTAATACGTTTGTATTGATAATAATAGGACGAAAATCAAAAAATAATGAGGTGTTTGAGAGTAATTGTTTTAGCAGTTTTTTTGTGTAGTATTAGTGTCTTTTCTCAGGATAATAACATCAAGCACAGTATTGTAAAAGGAGAAACAATTTCTAGTATTGCTCAAAAATATAATGTTTCGATTGCCTCAATTTATAAGCTGAATCCTAAAGCTAAAAAGACTTTACAGCTGAATCAGGTTTTGTTAATTCCAAATTCTGAATCAAAAAAAACAAATGATCTGACAGTTTCTGATTCTGAAAAGACCACTCAGATTGATCACCAGGTATTACCAAAAGAAACACTGTACGGCATTACAAAACAATATAAAACAACTGCCGAATTACTTTATAAAGCCAATCCAAATTTAGAGACTGAAGGATTGAAAATAGGGCAGACCATTAGTATTCCATCAAATCTATCCAAGAAAGAAATAGCTGATTTGTCTAATCCAAAGTTAGAAGAAACTGTTGAAAAGGCTGAGCCTTTAACTCATGAAGTGAAACCAAAAGAATCTTTGTATGCAATTGCAAAGGAATATGGTATAACCTTGAAAGAACTGCAAAATGCCAATCCTAAAATAGGAAAGAAGGGCTTAAGTCTAGGGCAGATAATTATGATTCCGAGTAACGGAAAATTAACATCAAAAGAGTTAGCTGTAAAAGAAACTAAATCTGAAACAGAAACACTTCCGGCTGCAGTGGCTGAAAAAAAAGAAATTATTCCTGCTGAAGACAAAAATAAAGAGAAGAATATAGTTGAAGATTCTCAAGTTCCAACTTCTGAAATTATCCATGAAGTTTTGACTAAAGAAACTAAATACGGAATTGCAAAAAAATATGGTATAACCGTAGCGTCATTAGAAAAACAGAATCCAGCGATTAAACAAAAATTAGAGGTTGGTGCGAAATTGAGTATTCAAGTTCCTAATAACGCTATTGAGAATCAAATAAAAAAAGAAGATGGAGCTGCTTTAAGTCAGATTGAAAAACAAGCTGACACTACAACTACAGGATTGACTATTGCTAATGAAGATTTGATTGCTCAAATCATTCAGTCAGCATCAGATAAGATAGGAACCAGATATAGAAGCGGAGGGACTACAACTGCTGGATTTGATTGTTCTGGTTTTATGTATTCTACTTTTGGCGCATTTGACATAAAACTGCCAAGATCATCTATTGAACAATCTGCTATTGGTGAAAAAATTGATGATGTAAATGCACAGAAAGGAGATTTGATTTTCTTTAAAACTAATGGAAGACGACACATCAATCATGTCGGAATGGTGATTGAAGTGGCTGCCGATGAAATAAAATTTATTCATTCTTCGACACATTCTGGAGTTATTATTTCATCAACTAAAGAGCCTTACTATCACCGGAATTTTGCTCAAGTAAACCGAGTGATTAAATAATTCTTGATAATAAAATTTAGAACTGACTCTTAAGGAAACTTAAGAGTTTTTGTTTTTATAAAACTATGGTTTGTACAAAAAGACGATCATGAGCCATTTTCAAAAAAAAGTATATCTTTAGCCAACCAAAAAAATAAACCAACAATATGGAAGAAAACAAACCAGGAGAATTTAAAAGAGAACTCGGATTATTAGACGGAACTATGCTTGTTGTAGGATCGATGATAGGTTCTGGGATATTTATTGTAAGTGCAGATATCGCAAGACAAGTTGGATCTGCGGGCTGGTTAATACTTATATGGCTTATTTCGGGCTTAATAACAATGATAGCGGCAGTTAGTTACGGGGAATTGAGTGCCATGTTTCCTAATGCTGGAGGGCAGTATGTTTACCTAAAAGAAGCTTATAATAAACTAATCGCGTTTTTGTACGGCTGGAGTTTTTTTGCTGTAATTCAAACTGGAACTATAGCTGCAGTAGGTGTTGGGTTTTCCAAATTTGCTGCTTATTTATATCCGCCTTTGAGTGATGAAAATATTTTGTATGAGCTGGGAGATTTTAAACTAAATGCGGCACAAATCGTTTCCATAATTACGATTGTCTTGTTGACGTACATTAATAGCCGTGGAGTGAAGAACAGTAAAATTCTTCAGACCGTTTTGACGATAATTAAAATTTTATCACTGTTTGGATTAATTGTCTTTGGATTTATTTTAGCTGCTAAAGCGGATATTTGGAATGCCAATTGGACGGATGCTTGGGGTTCAAAAGCCTTTGATACTGACAGTGGATCGTGGAGTTCTATTGGCGGGACTGCATTGCTGACAGGAATTTCAGCAGCAATGGTAGGTTCTTTGTTTTCCAGTGATGCTTGGGTTGGAGTGACTTTTATTGCAGGAGAAATTAAAAACCCAAAACGCAATGTAGGTTTGAGTTTGTTTCTTGGAACTTTTATTGTGACAATCATTTATATTCTGACCAACTTAATGTATCTGGCTGTAATCCCGATGCAGGAAATTGCAACAGCAAAATCTGATAGAGTAGCGGTTGTTGCTTCTCAATATACTTTTGGGGACATGGGAACCATTATCATTGCCTTGATGATTATGATTTCAACTTTTGCCTGCAATAACGGATTGATTATGGCTGGAGCGAGAGTGTATTACACAATGGCTAAAGATGGTTTGTTTTTAAAGAAAGCAGCTTCCCTAAATAGTGCGAGCGTACCTGCTTGGGCTTTGTGGGTGCAGTGCGTATGGGCATCGGCATTGTGTTTGACAGGGAAATATGGTGATTTGCTGGATTTTGTAATCATCATCGTTTTGATTTTTTACATACTTACCATTTATGGAATTTTTATCCTTAGAAAAAAAATGCCTGAAGCGGAAAGACCATATAAAGCTTTTGGATATCCATTTTTACCGCTTGTATATATAGTTGTTGCTATTGCAATTTGTATCGGATTACTGCTTACTAAATTTTCTACCTGTGGATGGGGAGTATTGATTATGCTGACAGGTATTCCAGTGTATTATTTGACTAAACGTAAGGAATAGTATTCAGAACTCAGATTTCAATTTGAAACCTATAATTTTAAAATATTTCTAAATGATAAATCCGTCTCATAATCGAGACGGATTTTTTGTTTCTTGATAAAAACAGAAAACCCATTTTGAAGGACAAAACGGGTTTTTCTAGTGTAGTAAGCACTTATTAATATTAACAAACTGCGTTTTCTAATACTAACTCTTTATTAAAAGGAAGGTTCCAAGCTTCGGCAACTCCTTTGTACAGGATTTTTCCATTGGCAATGTTTAGTCCTTTTTTTAGTTCTTCGTTTTCGGCACAGGCTTTTTGCCATCCTTTGTTTGCCAATTGTAAAGCATATGGCAAGGTAGCATTGGTAAGCGCTAAAGTAGAAGTATATGGAACTGCGCCCGGCATATTTGCTACGCAGTAATGTACAATATCGTCAATAATGAAAGTTGGGTTTTCGTGAGTGGTAGGAGAACAGGTTTCAATACAGCCTCCTTGATCCACTGCTACATCAACAAGAACGGTTCCAGGACGCATAGATTTCAGCATGTCGCGTTTAATCAGATGTGGCGCTTTTGCACCTGGGATTAATACAGCTCCGATGATTAAGTCAGTATCTGTAATTGCTTTTTTGATATTATAACTATTAGACATTATAGTCGTAACATTGGCAGGCATAATATCATCTAATTGACGTAAACGAGGTAAGCTCACATCCATAATAGTAACTTGAGCTCCTAAACCTGCAGCCATCTTTGCAGCTTGAGTTCCTACGATACCGCCACCAAGTACTAATACTTTTGCAGGAGGAACACCAGGAACACCGCCAAGAAGAATTCCTCTTCCTTTTAATGGTTTTTCTAAATATTTTGCACCTTCCTGAATTGACATACGGCCCGCAACTTCAGACATTGGAACTAATAATGGTAAACTGCGGTCTGTTTTTTCAACTGTTTCATAGGCAAGACAAACTGCCTGACGCTCAATCATGGCATGAGTTAATGGCTCTGATGATGCAAAGTGGAAGTATGTGAAAAGTAATTGATCTTTTTTGATAAGAGGATATTCTGAAGCGATTGGTTCTTTTACTTTGATAATCATTTCAGCGATTGCATATACATCTTCAATTGCTGGTAAAACAACAGCACCGGCAGCAGTATATTCTTCATCGGCAAAACCGCTTCCTTCGCCTGCAGTTGTCTGAACATAAACGCTATGGCCATTATTTATCATTTCAGCAACACCTGCTGGAGTTAGGGCAACTCGATTTTCATTATTCTTAATTTCTTTAGGAACACCGATTATCATAACGTATGTTTTAAGTGGTTGATTTAATATTACATTACAAATTTAGGGGATAAAGAAAATTTTTGTTTTATGAATGTTAAAATAAGAAAATATTATTTTTATTTAGTATTTTAGCATGAAATAATTCTTTATTTGATATTTTTTCGAATATTAAAAAGAAAATTTATCGGATTATTTTGTTATAAATCAATTTATAAAACTTGTTTTTGTTATGATTTTAGATGAAAATGACAGAAAAATACTTCGCCTCCTGCAGGAAGATGCACATTTGACATTAAAAGATATTTCGAATCAAATAAATCTTTCGCTCACTCCGGTTCATGACAGAGTTAAACGCCTTGAAAAAGAGGGAGTTATTGAGCGTTATGTTTCTATTTTGAATAAGAAAAAATTAGGCAAAAACCTCACTGTTTATTGTCAGGTGACTTTGGTGAAGCAGACTTTTGATATTTCGGATAGTTTTAATCGTGCAATATTGGATCTGCCCGAGGTTGTGGAATGTAATTTTGTTTCGGGCAGTTTTGATTATATGCTTAAAATTGTACTGCCAGATATGGAAAGTTATCATCATTTTCATCAGATGAAATTATCCATTTTACCCGAAGTATCTTTGATAAACAGTTTTTTTATTATTTCAGAAGTGAAAAGTACGACAGTTTTGCCTATCTAAGAAGTTTTATAGAAATGAAGCCTGAATTTTTGAGAAGAATTTTTAAGCTAATTTTATTTTAATCGTTCAAGCTGGCCTTTACGTTTTACAATGTTTTTATAATCCCATTGGATTTCTCGCGATTTTTTTATCCAGCGTGACAAATCGTCTAAATTGATTTGATCAGGAGATGTATACCGAATATCTGCAGCTTTAAATTTTCCTTCTTTTTGAAGTTTTTCTTCTTCAAAAGTATCACCGCTCCAAAATAACAGCCGTAAACTGTCTTTGAGTCTGCCATAGCCAACAATTGGATTTCCGTCAATAAACCAAACCGGAATTGCATGCCAGATTTTGTTTTCCGCTTCAGTTAGTTCGCTGTCAATAGCAGTTGCAAGCAAGTCGCAAATTGCTTTGTCAGCTTCAGTTTGTTTGTCGTTATATGCTTGTATTTCTGAATTCATTTCTTGTCTGTCAAAATTAGATTGTACTAAACGAAGTTAATAAAAATAGTAATTCAATTAATAGACAATAGATTTCTATTTGATAGTTAGGTATTTATGTGAAATGCATTTTTATTTTAGCAGCTAATGCTTCGATTTTTATTTTATGATCATGTCTTATATCTTCATTGTTTAAAGTTGTTCCGCCTAGTATAATCATTTCTTTATGTTCAAATCTTTTCCCTAGTCTGTCGTCAAGCATAATTGTTTTCATACTTTGAGCAATTTCTATTTCTTCTAAAAACTCATTTGGATGTCCAGCTGTGCAGACAGCAAGACCATATTTAATAGTTTTCATTTTCGGTAGGTCTGGTTTCTGGCCATAGGCGTAACCAACAGAATACACTCTGTCAAACCATCCTTTTAACTTTGCAGGACAGTCACTCCACCAAACGGGATAGAGAAAAATGATACAATCTGCCCATTCTATTTTTCTGTGTTCGGTAAGAATATCTTCTGAAATTGGTAAATCTGTTTTGGCAAATCCTTCTCTTTCGTATTCTTGGCTTGTCATATCACTTTGAAAATTCATTGCATACAAATCTGAAATTTCAACATTCCAATTTTGATCTATAAATGTTTGTTTCATTATATCAAGAATTTGAAACGTGTATGACTTTTCACTTGGATGACAGTAAATAATTAAAATATTCATTTTAAGTAAGTTTTCTGGCTGTTTGTTTTCTTTCAAATATATGTAAAAGAATTTATGTGTGAATGTGATAAGGTTTGTGAATAGTTATAATAATGAAAAAACCGCCAAGCTGCTGGAGCAAGGCGGTTTTAGATATTCAGGCTGGGGCAATTTATTATCTAAAAAACTAAAATTAACACTAAAAGAGCATTTCCCAGCCTGTAAATTTAATGCTAGTAATATGTAAAGCGTCTTACTTTGGCAATGTATTTTGCAAGACGGATGACTTGGTGGCTGTAGCCGTATTCGTTATCGTACCAAATGTATAGCACTATGTTTTTGCCGTCTTTCGAAACGATTGTTGCATTGCTGTCATAAATGGAAGGCGCCGACGTTCCAACAATATCTGAAGAGACTAATTCATTGTTTAACGAATATTTTATTTGTTCCACCAATTCTCCTTCTAAAGCATATTTTTTCATAATAGCGTTGATGGCTTCGACAGATGTTTCAGTATTTACTTCAAGATTTAGGACTACCAGCGAACCGTTTGGTACTGGAACGCGAATAGCGTTGGAAGTTAATTTGCCTTCCAGTGATGGTAAGGCTTTGGCAACAGCCGTGCCTGCACCAGTTTCGGTGATTACCATATTTAAAGATGCAGCTCTTCCACGGCGGTATTTTTTGTGCATGTTATCGACCAGATTTTGATCATTAGTGTAAGCGTGAATAGTTTCCAAATGTCCTTTGATAACTCCCAAAGTATCTTCAATCGCTTTTAAAATTGGAGTGATAGCATTGGTCGTGCAGGAAGCAGCGGAGAAAATGTCAATTTCATCTGGATTGTATTCATTTTGGTTAACACCATGAACGATATTTGGAACTCCTTTTCCAGGTGCAGTAAGCAATACTTTGTCAGTTCCTTTGGAAACTAAATGACGGCTCAAAGCTTCTTTGGTTGTAAAAGCTCCAGTATTGTCAATCACAAGTGCACTGTCAATTCCGTAGTGAGTATAGTCGATTTCTTCGGGAGTATTTGCGGTAATAATGTGAACTGTGGTGCCGTTGATAATTAACGCATTGTTGGCAGGATCGGCAATAACTGATCCTTGAAAATCTCCGTGGATGGAATCGTAACGCAATAGAGAAGCTCTTTTCTCTAAACTGTCTGCATCGTTTTTGTCTCTCGTTACAATCGCTCGCAGGCGCATTTGCTCTCCTTTGCCGGTTCTGGACATTAGTTCGCGTGCCAACAGGCGTCCGATACGTCCAAAACCATAAAGGACAACATCTTTTGGTTTTATTTCTTTGGTTAATTTGGCTTTTTTTAATTTGTGTAAAACGAAATGTCTCACATCTGGGTGTTTTTCGTCTTCCAATCGGTATTCGTAAGTTAATTTACCAATGTCTAATTTCGAAGGCGGTAAATCTAAGCTAAAGATGACATTGGCAATTTCAACCGAGTCGGAAACTGAAATTGGCTTACCTATAAATTTTGCGGCGTATTCGTGCAGGTTTATAATTTCGCTTACATTTCGGTCGATTAACTGATTGCGGAACAAAACCAGTTCAATTGATTTGTCGTACCATAAATCGCTGATGATTTTAATTAGCTCTACACCTGAACGTCTTCTGTCGGCTTGTAACGAAACCTCTTTTTCGTATAAATCCATGTTATTCATGTTGAAAATTTTGTATTTGCTTAGTTTGTTTTTTGTAACAAAAACAATAATTATTGTTGTAATAATTTAAAATTTGACGCAAAAATAATTATTTCAATCGATTTCGTAACTTTTTTTTTTCTTTTTTTTAAATAAAAAAGCCAGCATGCAAATTGCAGGCTGGCTTTAAATTTAGTGTTTTTAACTTTTTAGATAATGATTCGCATCACTTCGCCATTTTTATTTATCATTTCAATACGGATGCTTTGTTTTTCGTCCTTATTGTTCAAAATTTTAGAAACGGTTTCCACATTGGTTGCCTTAACATTGTCAATACTCAAAATGATGTTTCCGACAAGTTCATCGCTGTATTGAGCCAAATTTTCATTGGTGATTGATTTAATTTTCACACCGTAATCGATTTTGAATTTCTTTTTGTCGGCAGTATCAATGTTTCCAAGTTCGATTCCTTTAAATTCAGTATTGAAGCTTTCGTTTTTACTCAAAACAACCGGCACAACCATATTTTTACCGTTTCGAATAATAGTTACCTGTACTTTGTCATTTGGCCTTTTTGTGTTTACATAACCTGAAAGATCGGCAAAAGTAGCAATGTCCTGATTGTCTAATTTGATAATTATATCGCCTTTTTGTAGATTGGCTTTCTCGGCTCCCGAATTTTTAGATATTCTATTAATATAGAAACCTTGTGTTTGTGTAACACCCAATTCTTTGGAAGCAGTTCCGTTTAGTTCACCGCCTTCAACACCAAGGATTCCTCTTTGTACGTTACCAAACTCCATAATATCCTCGATAATTTTTCGGGCATTATTAGAAGGGATGGCAAATGAATATCCAACATACGAACCTGTCATTGACGAAATCATAGTATTGATTCCTATTAATTCTCCCTTGGTGTTTACCAATGCGCCGCCGCTATTTCCTGGATTTACTGCTGCATCAGTTTGTATGAAGGATTGAATGCCTCTGGTGTCTAAATTTCGGGCTTTAGCCGAAACAATTCCTGCTGTTACCGTTGAGGTTAAGTTATATGGATTTCCAACTGCCAGTACCCATTCACCCACTTTTACCGAATCGGAATTTGCAAATACGGAATACGGTAATTTTTCATCGGCATCGATTTTAAGTAAAGCAATGTCCATTTTTGAATCGGTTCCGATGAGTTTTGCCTTGTATGATTTCTTGTTGTTCAGCGTGATTTCAATATCCGAAGCATCTTTTACAACGTGATTGTTTGTTACGATGTATCCGTCTTCAGAAATAATAACTCCGGAACCAGTACCAACTTGTTCCTGTTGCTGCTGTCCGCCGTAACCGTAAAAATATTCCATTATTGGATTGGAAATGGTTCTGACAGACACGTTTTTTACGTGTACTACAGAGTGAATCGTTTTGTCTGCGGCTACTGTAAAATCAATATTTTCGGCACCTAATCCAACTTGCCTGTTATAAGATTCAGGAGCAAGAGTTGTAATTCCCTGTTTGTTTGAAGAAAAATAACCATTGCTGTCAAATAATAATTTGTATGCGCCAAGAGTTGTTGCGCCACTCAACAAGGATACCAAGAATAAATTTGAAATTTGTTTCATTTTGCTTTTCGTTTTTATTAGTTATTTAATTACGAATTTATGGCAATTTTTTTTTCGCACAATATGGTTTAACGCTCTTTAACAATGATTAACAATTCATTAATAGTTTGTACTTTTGTGAGACTAAAATTGAAATAAAAATGCAGTTAGAATTCTATAAATATCAAGGTGCTGGAAACGATTTTGTTATGATTGACAATCGTTCTGGTTTTTTTCCAAAAGACAATACACAATTGGTTGCTCATTTGTGTGACAGACGTTTTGGAATAGGAGGGGACGGACTTATTTTGTTAGAAAATGACTCTGAAACTGATTTCAAAATGGTGTATTACAACTCAGATGGAAATCAAAGTTCAATGTGCGGTAACGGCGGACGCTGTTTGGTGGCTTTCGCCAAAGATTTGAATATGATTGAAAATGCCACTACTTTCATCGCAACAGACGGTCTGCACCATGCTTCATTTGAGGATAAATTGGTTTCATTACAAATGATCGATGTTCCGTCGATAGATATCAAAGCCGATTATTCGTTCCTGAACACCGGTTCTCCGCATCATGTACAAATGGTAGATGATTTAGAACATTACAATGTAAAAGATAATGGTGCAGCGATCCGTTACGGTGAATTATATGGCACAGCAGGAAGTAATATCAATTTTGTAAAAAAGATAGATGATACTACTTTCAGGCTCCGCACTTATGAAAGAGGCGTTGAAGATGAAACTTTGGCTTGCGGAACAGGTGCTACAGCAGTTGCTATCGCCATGAATGCTACAGGACAAACCGAAGCTACTTCTATTAATGTAAATGTAGAAGGAGGAAAATTAGTGGTTTCATTTGATAAAAATCAAGATGGTTTTTCAAATGTTTTCTTAAAAGGACCAGCCGAATTTGTGTTTAAAGGAACTATTGCTATTTAATTACGAATTGAAAATTGCGAATTACGGATTATGGTAATTCTAATTTTGTAATTTAAGTTCAATGCAAATCGTAATTTCACATTCGTAATTTATTATAATGAAAACATTAAAAGGCGATACTATTTACATTCGGGCACTTGAACCCAATGATCTGGAGTTTATTTATGCGATAGAAAACGATCAAAGAATTTGGGAAGTGAGTAACACACATACGCCTTACAGCCGGTTTTTGGTAAAACAGTATTTGGAAAATGCACATCAGGATATTTATGAAGCCAAACAGTTAAGATTGGCAATATGTCAGGATGAAGATTTTCCAGCTTTGGGATTAATTGATCTTTTTGATTTTGATCCAAAGAATAACAGAGCTGGTGTAGGGATTGTAATTCAGGATAATGCAAATCGAAATCAGAATATTGGTTCTGAAGCTTTGGACTTGCTTATTCACTACTCTTTTTATAATCTTAATCTGCATCAATTATATGCAAATATTGGATGCGAAAATGAAGCTAGTATTGCACTTTTTACTAAATTTGGTTTTGAAAAAATTGGCGTAAAGAAAGATTGGACTTTAGTAAATGGAGTTTACAAGGATGAAGCCATTTTTCAATTAATTAATAATAACAAGGGCGACAACTAAGTGGCGCTGTAATTTTAAAATTTTTATATTTTGAATCAAAAAAAAATAATTTCACTAGTTGCAGTTGCAATAATATCAGGCTTAATCGTTTATGGGGCTGTTTTGATGTATCAGGTTTTTAGCGGTAACACAAAATTTGAAGAGAATGAGGTATATGTGTACGTGCCAACTGACTCGGATTATGAGCAAGTAAAGAAAATTATTAGTCCTTACGTAAAAAACATTGAGCGTTTTGAAATGGTTGCCAATAAGGCAAGTTATCCTGAAAATGTAAAACCTGGACGTTTTTTATTCAAAAAAGGAATGAGCAGTTATGATTTGGTCAAAGCGATGAGACATAACGATCCAGTAAATTTGGCTTTCAACAATCAGGAACGGTTGGAAGATTTGGCAGGACGCGTTGGTTCCCAATTAGAACCGGACAGTTTGGAATTATTGAATACGTTTAAAGATACCGTCTTTTTGAAAGAAAACGGATTTAACGAAGAAAACGTTTTTGTAATGTTTATTCCAAATACCTATGAATTTTACTGGAATACTTCGGCAGTGAAGTTTCGTGATAAAATGATTAAGGAATATAATAATTTTTGGAACAAGGAAAGAACTGCAAAAGCTGAAGCCCAAGGTCTGACACCAATTCAAGCAACAATATTGGCTTCGATAGTACATAAAGAATCAGTTAAGAAAGATGAAAGACCTAGAATCGCAGGTGTTTATTTGAACCGATTGAAATTGGAAATGCCATTGCAGGCTGATCCAACAGTGATTTTTGCGATGAAAAAGAAGTCGAATGATTTTAATCAAGTAATAAAAAGAGTTTTTTATAATGATTTAGTTATGAAGCATCCTTATAACACCTATGTGAATATCGGTCTTCCTCCGGGGCCAATTGCGATGCCTGATATTACGGCTCTTGAAGCAGTTTTAAATCCTGAAAAAAATAATTATATCTATTTCTGTGCCAGCGTTGACCGTTTTGGATATCATGAATTTGCGGCTACTTTGGCAGAGCATAATGTTAATGCCAAAAAATATTCAGACTGGATTATTAGTCAAGGCGTACAGCGTTAGTTTTATAACTGAAATTGTTTAATTTAAATAAAGCTTCAAAATTGTTGATGACAGTTTTGAAGCTTTTTTGTTTTTACTATTTTTTGAATATAATGAACAGCTATCCTTGTGATCCTGTCTAAAAAAACAGCTTTAATAATTGAAAATTCTTGCTTTTTCAGCTAAAACGTTATCGTGAAATCAGAATTTAGTACTATTTTGTGTCTAATTTTATGTTTTCACGACGTTTTTACATTTTTTAAGCAGGAATAAACTCATATAAATCTATCTGTTTTTTGATGTTTTAATCCTTTTTTTGAAATTTTGTTAACAGCAGAACGTCCGCAGACCTAGTTACTTACGGGGTTTTTATAAGAGCGGTTGATAAGTTTAAAAGGTTGATTTTCAGCTTTATTTTTTTAAGTCGTATCTTTGGGCATAGAAATTTCAATAACGTGACAGGTTTTGAAGAAAACTACTTTATGATAAAAAAATGGTATTTTTACACAACTTTAATTGTTGTAGTAGCTTTTTTAAGCTTAGGTTTTAAACCATCCAAATTAGAATCTACCCCATGGTTTCTAATTAACGAATCAGATGATACATCCTACTTGCTACCATCATTAAATGTGACTGATTATACCAATTCTGAAATTCCATATACCGGAACTTTCTTTATTGGATATAAAGAAGCAATCGCCTTCAAAGAGTCACAGGGAAAATACAGAAAAATTAATTCTCTCGGTTATTTAGGAAAATACCAATTTGGTGTTGAAACTTTAAAAACTATCGGTATTCACGATAGCGCAGCATTCCTTAATAGTCCCAAAATGCAAGAAAAAGCTTTTATTGCTTTGCTATCAAAAAACAAATGGGAACTTAGAAACGTTATTGAAAGATATGAAGGAACCGTTTTAAACGGAACTCGCATAACTGAGTCTGGAATTCTGGCAGCTGCACACCTTGCTGGTGTGGGTTCTGTTAAAAAGTATTTCAGATATAAAGGCAAGCGGCTTTTTAAAGATGCCTATGGTACTTCGTTAAAAAGCTACATGCTACGATTTGGAGGTTATGATACTTCCTTTATCGTTGCAGACAGCAATGCAAGCGTTGAGTAGATTTTCAGATTTTATTAAGGGGCGGTTTAAAAATTTATTTTAAACCGCCCCTTAATTTTTTACATTTTTGCAATTGCTGCATTGTTCTTAGAAAGTATATCACCTTTAGGGTTTACTTTTAATTTAAGAACTTCATTGTCTTTTTTAAGTTTTAAACTGTATTCTTTTTGTGTAATATCTCCATTTTCCTGTGTATAAAGATATTTGTCATTGACAATTTGCCATCCAGGATATGCTTTGTAAACGGAATAAATAACAGGAAGAGGAAGCTGTGTGTTAGTATACTTTTCAACTACACTGGTTAGTTTTCCCTTAACATCATAAGTGGCTGTCAAAATTCCTTTTTCTCCTTCAAGAATAACGAGATAGCTGTCAAAACCTTCATAGTCTTTGCCTAAATTATAGGCAACAAATTCACTCTGGAGTTTCCTAACACTTGGGTCTGGATTTCTATCTGGCAGATAATAATAAAAATCTTTTCCTGCATTTTTGATAACAATTTCCGGGAGATCTACTGTGTTGATAGTACCTTCATTGTTGCTGTCATAGATTTCACTTTGCGAATATATGGGGGAGTATATTCCCAAGAAGAGGGTAATTATAAGTGTTTTCATAATACTTTTAATTAAAATTATATTTGAAAATTGTATTCCAAAACAAATAGTAAGGCTTCTTTAGTATTACTTCCCCTTTTTGTTATTTTATTTGCTTTAATACGCTTTAAAATTAATTCAATTATAAAGTACTGATTGTTAATTGTTTACTTTAGTTGTGTTAATTTGTAAAGGCCTTTTATTCAGATTGTTACTTCTAATTATTGCAATAAATGCAGTGCACCCCAAAATATATACATAATAACCAAAAGCAGTCTTTTTTTTGAATTACTATGTGAGAAAGAATTAGGCGAGCTTATCTTTTGATTGCTCAAATTATTTTAGGTATTTATGATTTTACATCTTATAGCAAAGGGAGAATTAAAACAACTTTTTTTTATTTTAATGGAATGAAGCTGTAAATCTGTTTGTTTTCCTTATTTTTTTAGTGCTTTAGCATAAATATAAAATTGTAAAAAGTTTGTTTCAGCTAACATCTGGATAATATAATTAATCAATCAGAATTTCTAATATTTGGATAGCGGCTTCACTAATTTTTGTTCCAGGACCAAAAACAGCTACAGCACCTGCGTCAAATAAAAACTGGTAATCCTGAGCTGGGATTACTCCTCCAACGATAATCATAATGTCTTCTCGTCCATGTTTTTTTAATTCTTCTATTACTTGCGGTACCAATGTTTTATGTCCAGCTGCCAGTGAGGATACGCCAAGGATATGCACATCGTTTTCAACGGCTTGTTTGGCTGCTTCTGCAGGAGTTTGAAATAATGGGCCAATATCGACATCAAAGCCTACATCGGCATAGCCAGTTGCAACTACTTTGGCTCCGCGATCATGCCCGTCCTGTCCCATTTTTGCAATCATTATTCTTGGACGGCGCCCTTCTTGTTTGGCAAACTCGTCAGCTAGCTGTTTTGCTTTTTCAAAACTTTTGTCATCTTTCATTTCTTTACTGTATACACCGCTAAAAGATTTAATCTGTGCTTTATATCTTCCAAAAACTGTTTCTAATGAATTGCTGATTTCTCCCAATGTACAGCGATTTCTAGCAGCTTCAACCGCAATTTCCAAGAGATTTCCCTGGCCAGTTTGTGCACAGCTGGTTAATTTTTGCAATGAAGCTTGAACTTTGCTTGAATCTCTGAATGCTTTTATTCTGCTTAATTGTTCTAATTGCTGCTGGCGTACCATTTGATTGTCTACATCTAGAATCTGTAATGGATCTTCTTTTTCTAATCGGTATTTGTTAACGCCAACAATAATATCCTGTCCGCTGTCTATTCTGGCTTGTTTGCGGGCAGCAGCTTCTTCAATTCGGATTTTAGGGATGCCGGTTTCAATAGCTTTGGTCATTCCGCCTAATTCTTCCACTTCTTCAATGAGTTTCCATGCTTTTTCTACAATTTCATTAGTTAAGCTTTCAACATAGTAACTTCCTGCCCAAGGATCCACTGTTTTGGTAATTTTGGTTTCTTCCTGCAGATAGATTTGGGTGTTTCTGGCTATTCGAGCAGAGAAGTCGGTAGGTAAAGCTATTGCTTCGTCCAGAGCATTGGTATGTAAAGACTGTGTTCCTCCAAAAACTGCGGCTGTCGCTTCTATACAGGTGCGGGCTACATTATTGAATGGATCTTGTTCTGTTAAACTCCAGCCGGATGTTTGACAATGGGTTCTAAGTGCCAATGATTTTTCATCTTTAGGATTGAACTGTTTTAGCAGTTTTGCCCAAATCATCCTTCCTGCTCTCATTTTGGCAATTTCCATGAAATGATTCATGCCGATGGCCCAGAAAAAGGACAAGCGTGGAGCAAAATCATCTATTTTCATTCCTGTTGCCAATCCTGTTCTAATATATTCCAGCCCATCGGCAAGTGTGTAAGCCAATTCAATATCAGCGGTAGCTCCAGCTTCCTGCATATGATATCCCGAGATGGAAATAGAATTGAATTTTGGCATTTTATCGCTTGCGAACTCAAATATATCTGCAATAATTTTCATGGAAGGAGCTGGCGGGTAGATATAAGTATTACGTACCATAAATTCTTTCAGGATATCATTTTGAATGGTACCCGAGAGCTGTTCTGGTTTAACGCCTTGTTCTTCGGCAGCAATAATATAAAAAGCCATAATTGGCAGTACAGCACCATTCATCGTCATGGAAACCGACATTTCATTTAGCGGAATCTGATCAAACAATATTTTCATGTCTTCAACAGAGTCTATAGCTACTCCTGCTTTTCCAACATCGCCCACTACACGTTCATGATCAGAATCGTATCCTCTATGTGTTGGCAGATCAAAAGCGATAGAAAGTCCTTTTTGTCCTGCAGCGAGATTTCTTCTGTAAAAAGCATTGCTTTCCTGCGCCGTAGAAAATCCTGCATATTGACGGATTGTCCAAGGTTTTCGTACATACATTGAAGCATATGGACCGCGTAAATTGGGCGCAAAACCAGCCGCAAAATCAAGATGTACGTGAGTTTCTATATCTTTTTGAGAATAGGTTGTATGAATTTCAATTCCTTCGGCCGTGAGAAAGCTTTCAGAAGGCTGTTTATCTTCTGCCTGCTGGAAATTTTCTTTGAGTGATATATGCTGTAAATCTTTTCTTTTCATTTTTTTAGCCGTTAATCCTTTTGGTTTAAACCAAATTGATTCTGTTGTTTTACTAAAGATTGGGCTGGATGCTGATTACTCTTCCGAAAGCCTTTCCTGTTCCAATTTTTCTGCCAATCGTTTTTCAATAATCGGTGTAATCAGTGTTTTTCGGGGTTTGATTTTTACAAAAGGAAACAATTCTAGATCGTGTTTCATTTTGTCATTCTTGTTAGGATATTTGTTGGTACCCACTAATGTTTCTTTGCCGGAATCAAAAAGTGCTTGTTCTGCATCAGCACTTTCCTGTATTTTTTTTTTGATAACGCCTTCATTCAGGAGCTTTAAAAAACCGCCTTTAGCTTCAATATCTTTAAATAATAACAATGCTTTTTCTGCTAATTGATTAGTTAAGCTTTCGATATAATAACTGCCGTCCGCAGGATTATTCACTTTGTCAAAATAACTTTCATTTTTTAAAATGAGCAATTGATTTCTGGCAATTCTGTCGCCAAATTCATTGTCCTTGTGATATAATGAATCATAAGGCAAATTTGCAACTGCATCAGCTCCGCCAAGAACTGCACTCATGCATTCGGTCGTTGTGCGAAGCATATTGACGTTATAATCGTAAATGGTCTTGTTGCGTTTTGTTGGTGTAACCAATAAATGACAATCTAAATCGTGATTATATTCTTTAGCTATGCTTTTGAAAAGAATTCGAAAAGCACGCAGTTTTGCAATTTCAAAGAAATAATTGGCTCCTACTGAAATTTGAAATATAATAGGTTTGTTTATGGCGTCAATTCTGTTGAAATATTCATTAGCATGTGCAAGACTATAAGCGATTTGCTGTATCATATTTGCTCCCGCATTTTGATATAAACCACTGTTAATACTTATTAATGAAAGCGATGCAGTTTCTTTGGCAAGAATATTTAGTGTCTCAAAATTATTTTTTTCTTCTGAAGTGTACCAATTTCCATCTTTTGACAATTGTCCTATCGGGTCTAATAGACAAAAAATAGCGGCATTTTTTTCTTTTGCAATTATATTAATCTTTTTAACGAAATCGATTGAAATGAATTGGAAATGAAAGTAAACAGTAATGTTTTCTAAAGGAACTTTTTCCAATAGTTTTGTAATATTTATATTTTCTGCAGGAATGGTAAAACGCAGGCTTTCGGCACCGCGATTAATAGAGTCTAAAGCCTTAGCAATAGATTTGTCAAGATCAAAAACGAATATATTCTGGCAGATTTTGAACTGGGAAGCTTTTGTAGAAATATCTTGTTTTTTAGCAAGATCTTCTTTGTCATAAAATGGCTTTACTTTGATATCTTCTGGAGAATTCCAGATTAAAGTTTCATTATAATCGGCTCCGTTGAGTTCAAATTGAATTTTTTGTTTCCAGAGCTTTGCTGAAACTGGGCTGAAATCGTCGAATAAATTTTTTGCCATTTTTAATTATAATTAAATTTTAAATCAGATAAGATTATTTTTTCTTAACTGTGTCGCCGTGAAATTGGATGATAAAAATATCTTCACTGTCTTTTTTCATGTAATATTTTTCACGGGCGTATTTCTCTATTAGCAGAGGATTTTTCAGCTGTTTGATATTTTCTTCATCTTTTTTAATTTCCCCTTGATAATAAGCAGCGTTATCTTCCAAATCATTTATCTGCTTGTCCAAAAAACGATGCTCAAAGTAAGAATAATTATCCAGAAAAACCATCCAGATTAAAAATGATAACGAGACCCAAACGTACTTGTTACTGAAAAATTTAAACCAATAGCTGTTTTTAAATGGGTTCTTCATTGGGTTTTTTGCCTAGTTTTAAAAGAAAAGTGAAACTTTGTTTAGGATAACTTTGGCTTTAAATCACTAAAGATTTTTTCCTTTTTTTATCCTGCAATAAAATTACAACAAAATTATAAGATACGCTGATTAATTACAGCACGAACCACATCTATGGCTACGGTATTGAATCTGTCGTTTGGGATTATGATATCGGCAAAGGCTTTAGTAGGCTCAATAAACTGCTCATGCATTGGTTTTAGAGTAGTCTGATAACGATTTAAAACTTCATTCATATCCCTTCCGCGTTCTGCAATGTCTCTTTTTAAACGTCGAATTAAGCGTTCATCAGAGTCAGCGTGTACATAAATTTTGATGTCAAAAAGTTTTCTCAAATCAGGATTTGTCAGGATTAAAATACCTTCTACAATCATGACTTTTCGCGGGTGCGTAATAACAACATCATCAGTCCTGTTATGCTGTACAAAAGAATATACCGGCTGATTAATAACGTTTCCTGCCTTTAATTCTTTTAAATGCTCTACCAATAAGTCAAAATCAATAGCTCTGGGATGATCAAAATTAATATTAGAACGATCTTCATAACTTAAATCATGAGTCTCTTTATAATAAGAATCCTGAGAAATAATCCCTACTTCAGCTTCAGGAAGCTCATTCATGATTTGATGTACTACTGTCGTTTTTCCAGACCCGGTTCCTCCTGCGATTCCTATGATGAGCATAATAAATGATTTGTTTAAAGTGCAAAAATAGAAATAAATATATTGATATAGGAATTAGTTTTTAGCTGTTAGTTTTGATTTTTAGATGCTGATTGCTTTTGTGAATTTTTTGCACAAAAAAAGCCGAACATTGCTGTTCAGCTTTTTGTCGGGGTGGCAGGATTCGAACCTGCGGCCTCCTGCTCCCAAAGCAGGCGCGATAACCGAGCTACGCTACACCCCGTAAATCGAGTGCAAATATAAGGTTTATTTCTGCTTTTCAAAGTAAAATTATAAAATAATTAAAATTTATTTCGGTATCGATTTTTTGGATTTATTAAGGTGTGAATTTTTTATAATAAAGATTACATTTGTACCTCAAAATAAAAATTATGTCAGATACAATCGAAAAAATAAAATGTCTTATTATAGGTTCTGGACCTGCTGGTTATACAGCTGCTATTTATGCTGCCAGAGCCAACATGAATCCAGTATTATACCAGGGAATGCAGCCTGGGGGTCAATTAACTACAACTAATGAGGTAGAGAATTTCCCAGGTTATGTTGATGGAGTTACTGGTCCGGAAATGATGGTGCAATTGCAGCAGCAGGCAGAGCGTTTTGGCGCAGATATTCGTGACGGATGGGCTACAAAAGTTGATTTCTCAGGAGATATTCATAAAGTCTGGATTAATGATAAAATTGAACTGCATTGCGATACTGTAATTATTTCAACTGGAGCATCGGCTAAATATTTAGGTTTAGATTCTGAGCAGCATTATTTAAAAATGGGCGGAGGCGTTTCGGCTTGTGCGGTTTGCGACGGATTTTTCTATAGAAATCAAGAAGTAGTTATCGTTGGAGCAGGGGATTCAGCTTGTGAGGAAGCGCATTATTTGTCCAAATTATGTTCGAAAGTAACAATGCTTGTCCGCAGTGATAAATTTAGAGCTTCTAAAATTATGGAAGAACGTGTCCGCAAAACTGAAAATATTTCTATTTTGATGAACCACGATACAGTTGAAATTTTAGGAGATGGCAATGTAGTAACTGGCGTGAAAGCTAAAAACAAAACAACTGGTGATATTTTTGATATTCCTGCTACTGGTTTCTTTGCTGCTATTGGTCATAAACCAAATACCGATATTTTCGCAGATTTCCTTACTCTTGATGAAACAGGTTATATCATAAATACTCCGGGAACTTCAAAAACGAATGTTGAAGGAGTATTTGTAGCAGGAGATGCTGCAGATCATGTATATCGTCAGGCAATTACTGCTGCAGGTACAGGTTGTATGGCGGCTCTTGATGCTGAAAGATATTTGGCGGCAAAGCATTAAAACCTTGTCTGATATAAAAAAAGTTCCAATTTTTTAAGTTGGAACTTTTTTTATGAGTAAAAGTTATAGTTTACTTAGCTTTTTTTATTAATTGGGCTTCTCCTAAAAATTTGCGTACTTCAATCTTTGGCGCTCCCAATAAATATATTTTGGACGAACTATTAGCATCTATTATTAGGCTTGTATCGGCCATCAAATTGCAAATTGCGGAGCCATCTGTCGTTACATCAGCATTATTTATTGTAAAACGTACTCCGGTAAATTCGCTGTCATTATCTAGGCGTATTACTGCATTCGTACTTTCTCCTTCAATATTGGCAGTAGATTTTTGATACATATCAAACGTAAGATTTGTGGCAGCAATCAAAGCTTTGATTTGAGAGTTTTTGCTTAATTGTATTTTAGCTTTTTCGGCCTTTAAATTTAATTCAGTTTTAGTTTTATCATCTGTAATCAAACTGAAGTTTTTTGAATTTACATTCAAATATAATTTGGCATAATCTAATGATTTAAAGGTAATGTCATCTAGTATAATTACTTCTAGAGCATTTACAATAGAGGCATTTTTAGCTGTAACTGATTTTAAATCATTTGTGTATTTGATTTTTACAACCAATTTTTTATAACCGCTGATTTCTTTAGAGGTATAAATACGCAGTGCTTTTTCTTTGATGTCAAAAGTGATGGCTTCATGAAGATTGTCATCCGATTCGATTTTAATTTCATTTTTTTCTCCTTTTTCCAAGAAAACAGTTAGGTTGTCTTCAATTTCCAAAGCAGTAAATTCTCCAATTTCTTTTGGTTTCTCAACTACTGTTTTTGATCCTTTTATTTTTTCTTTATTTTGACCAATAGCCAGGGTTGTCGTTAATAGGAATAAAACAACAAGATGTGAATATTTCATTTTATACGTTTTGGGTTGGATACAAATATAAAAAAATCACCCATTTTTGATGAGTGATTTTTTTGAAATTTAATATTGATGATTTACTGCTGATTAATACTGCCTCCTGAGTTTTCTTCTTTTTGAATCGATTTAGGAGTTTTGCTGTAAGAAATATTTCCTCCGCTCGAGGCTTCAGCTTTCAGACTTACAATAGGCGATACAGATATTGATGAACCGCTTGAAGCATCAGCTGTTGCTTCATTTGTTAATAATTCACTGGCATCTAAAACTGACCCGCTTGAAGCAGATGTTTCTATGCGTATAGCTTTTCCTTTAATGTTTTGGTTACTGGCGCTGCTGCTGGACAATTGAATATTTTCATATTCTACTGTGGCATTAATAGATCCAGCACTAGATGAAACTAAATTTAAGCGGCTTCCTTTTAGTGTATTGCTGCTATTAATTGTTGAAGCTGATGACGCTTCGAGTCCTTCAATAACCGGCATTTTTACAGTTATTTTTTTGGAAGCTACGTTAATGAAATTTCCTGATTTACATGCGATAACTAAAACGCCATTCTCTATTTTTGTTGTGATTTCTTTTTGTAAATTATCATCGGCTTCTACAATTATTTCTGTTTTGTCCGATTGCTCTATAACTAAGTCTAGTGCATTGCTTATTTCTACATTTTTAAAATCTCCGGTAACGGTTCTTTTTTCAGTTGTAACATGACCGCTTCCTTTGATAGAGCGTAAATCACTGATTTGATTGCAAGACCCAAAAAATAGCGCTATCAATGTTATTGCAATGAATTTGGTGATTAATGTGATTACTTTTATCATGGCTATTGGTTTTATTTTGATTGAATTACTTTTATTACAGTTTATTCTGTTTTGATGATGATGCCATCTTTATTGATTTTCAATTCCTTGAAATTCTTTTTGGTTTTAACAACTGAATCACTTTCGATAGTAACACCATTTTCATTAATTGTTATGTTGCTTTCATTTTCATTTTCGTCGTTGTCATTGTAATCACTTTCATCGTCAGGGCAATTTGTACATTTTATTTTGTCCTCTTCGACTCTAAAAACGTCTTTTGCTGATTCTGGATGCCATAAAAAGTAATCACCATCAGTTTCATCATAATGTGCTGCAGATTCATCTAATTTTAGAAGTGTTCCTAGTGGCAAAAACAAAGTGATTTCTATTTCCTGATCACGGAATTTGTTTTTCAGATCTGTTATTAAATAATTGTCAAAAATTAATTGACGGCCTTCAACTTTATAACTGTATCTGATAGCATCAGCTCTATTTTTGGCTTCAGACAATGATCTGCCTTTTGCTTCTTTTTCAATTTGAATATAAGCATATTTTTCATCAGATTTTTGAATTCTGATACTTACATCATTAGAATAAATGATATCATTGTTCAATGAATCTTTGGTGATCATGAATTCATGACGGTCATCTACATTTTTAGCAAAATAATCATTATGCTTGAATTTTACTAAAAGCGTATCTGCTGGTTTAAAATTAATTGTTTCTTTTAGAACTGTTCTTCCATTTACAGCAAATGCTGAAGCTTGTTTAATACCAATTGAGATAGCAATTGAAACAGCAATTAACCAAAGCGCAAGCAAAGTGTATTTTACAATATTCCCAACTGATTTCATATTAGGAGCTAATAATTTGAAGCCCAATAAAGTCATGAAAAAGAACGGAATACCTACAGCAAGGAACATCAATAAACCAAAAGACCAGATTGGATAATCGGTAAAATTACCAGCTTCGACAAAACTCTGCCAAGGAAAATCCATAGAAACACTTGTTCCCAAAGTAAATACTCCAATGAATAGCAGTACCAGCACAGTCAGACCTCCCATGATCAGAATTATTCCTAAAAATTTAGCAAAGATTTTGAAAACTGTCATTATGAAATCACTGAAAGAGTTTCCCAATTTCTCAGCTCCTGTTTTTATTTGGTTGCCATATTTGTCGTAATCACCATTTTTAAATTTACCAGAAACATTTTCAAATTCCTCACGAACTTTTTTTTCGATGTTTGAAATGGTGACAGGCTCTCCGGTCATTTCAAGTTTTTCAGAAGTTGTTACCGCTTCAGGCATTACAATCCAAAGAATGATATAAGCCAAAACTCCCGTACCCCATGCTAAAACTAATACCAAAAGAAAGATGCGAAGCCATACTTTGTCTATTCCAAAATAGTGTCCAAGGCCTGCCAAAACTCCTCCAACCATTCCGTTATCTTTGTCACGGTATAGTTTTCTGGTACCGCTGGGTGCTGTATAATTATTGTAATTATTATTGCTGTTATTAGTAGAATCTTCTTCGATGATGTAATCTTCAGGCTGTCCCATCACAGCGATAACTTCATCAACTTCTCTAAGTGTAACAACGTGTTTCTCTGTTTTTTGTTTTTCGGTCAATAATTCCGAAACTCTCATTTCGATATCCTTAATGATTTCTTCTTGCCCTGATGATTTTGACAGTGAACGTTTTATAGCGTCAAAATAGCGTGTTAATTTTTGGTATGCATCTTCGTCAATATGGAAGAACATTCCACCTAGGTTTATATTTACAGTTTTGTTCATGACTATTATTTTTGGTTGGTTATTAAGTTTACAGCATTCGACAATTCCGTCCAAGTGCCATCCAGTTCTCTTAAAAAGGTTTGTCCAATTTCGGTCAAACCATAATATTTTCGGGGCGGTCCTGATGTAGATTCTTCCCAACGATAGTTGAGCAATCCGTCATTTTTTAATCGAGTTAATAACGGATAGATGGTTCCCTCTACGACCAATAATTTAGCGTCTTTTAAGGTATCTAATATTTCTGAAGTATAAGCGTCTTTTTCTTTTAGTACGGATAAGATACAAAACTCAAGAACACCTTTACGCATCTGGGCTTTTGTGTTTTCAATGTTCATAATTTTTAAATTTGAGTTGATTTGATGAGTTGATTAATTTGTTCATTTTTTGATTGATGATTGATGATTATTTTTAGTTGCGGTATTTTAAAATTCAAAAAGTTATTTAAGAAAAGGAATCGTTAAAGGATAATTATATTTTTCACCGTTTGATGCTTTTACCGAAGCATGAATTATTAAAAAAAACTCAGCTACTTTGATGCAGGCAAACCCGAAGAGTGCTAAAGCTCCTATTGTTAGCAGCCCGATGCTGTTTCCGTAATCGAAATTTTCAAAAATAATATCTTCATGGTATACCAGTTCGCTGAAAGATATGTTTTTCAAAACAGTGTATAGAAGTATAGGGATAGTAATCATTGCCAAAACTAAGCTGTACACTAAAATGCTCAATTGAAAATTTAATACCTGTTTTCCATTATGGTCTACAAACTCTGATTCGTCTTTTTTGGATGTCCAAAGAATAATTGGAAATATGTAATTCCCAAACGGGATAATATATTGGCTAAATGTACTTAAGTGTGTAAATGCAGCAATTTTTTTTTCGTTTGAAGTTTCCATGATTTGATTTTGTTTTTTGATTGATGATTGATTTCGGAAATCGCTAAATCATTTACCTAGTAATTTCTTATGCAAATATATGTCTAAAGGAGAGTATCTTGTATCACATAGTAGTATATATTAACAAAATATTAACAAAATTATGATTTATGAAAGTAAATACATCTATTTTGAAGGTAGATAATGCATGAAGCTGTTTTTTAAAGATCACTATACATTTAAATTCAGGTCATCTTAGCAGGCTTATATTTTATAGGGACGCAACCAAAGCTTTATTATTTGAATTTTAATATGTACGCATAGTATTTTTTGTATTTTAGCAAAAAAATGACACTTATGAAATTAACGGTATCAAAATTGAATCGCTTTATATTTTTCAAATTGCCTGCAGCATTTATTTGTGGAATACGTGTAAAATCTATTGATAAAGACCAATGTGTAGTAACAGTAAAACATAGATGGATCAATCAAAATCCGTTTAATTCAATGTATTTCGCTGTACAGGCAATGGCAGCAGAGATGACAACTGGTGCTATGGTGATTGATAAGATTCAAAGCAGCGGTAAAAAAATATCAATGCTTGTTGCCAATAATAAATCAAATTATTCAAAAAAAGCGACAGGCAGAATTACTTTTGTCTGCAAAGATGGAAACTTAATTGAAGAAGCTGTTCAAAAAACGATAACTAATGGTGAAGGCCAGACGTTTTGGATGAAATCTATTGGAACTAATGAAGACGGAGTTCAGGTTTCTGAAATGGATTTTGAATGGAGCGTCCGATTGAAATAA
Source organism: Flavobacterium aquicola (assembly GCF_003385115.1). Classification (GTDB taxonomy): domain Bacteria; phylum Bacteroidota; class Bacteroidia; order Flavobacteriales; family Flavobacteriaceae; genus Flavobacterium; species Flavobacterium aquicola. Next base: position 132,763 of record NZ_QUNI01000006.1, on the reverse strand, counting down.
TCTCAATATTGTAAATAAAAAAAAGCTTCGTTATCTTAAAACGAAGCTTTTTTGATATAAGGCATGGTGAATTAATAATTATGAATAGAAACAACCTTAAATTCTAATTTATGTGAGTTGTATCCTTTGGGGCTAGAATATAAATCTGTTCCAAATTTAGGTAAACTATATCGTAATAGTCTTAAAATTATATTAATTTTTTGAATCAAAAATCATTTAGTTTTGCGAATGATTTTTTATTTTTTAAAAAAGTGTGACAATTTGACATTTTTCAAGTTTTGGCAGTACTTTTGCAATCAAACATTAACGAATAAAATTATGTTTAAGAATTTTTTTAAAAATAAAAGTAATATGACTACAGAAAATACAGAATTCGATCAAGAAATAGATGACGTGACATTAGAAAATAATGCAAATGGTGAGCAAATTATTATTGAAGAATTAAGTGTTGAAGAGCAGTTGGCTCAGGACTTAGCGAAAGAAAAAGATAAGTTTTTGAGATTATTTGCTGAATTTGAAAATTACAAAAGACGTACTACTAAAGAAAGAATTGAATTGTTTAAAACAGCTAATCAGGAAGTTTTGCTTTCTATGCTGCCAGTTTTAGATGATTTTGACAGAGCAATAATTGAAATCAGCAAATCTGAAGATGAATTGCTGGCTAAAGGTGTTGAATTAATTCATGAAAAATTAAAAAGCACATTGGTAACTAAAGGTTTAGAGCTTGTTGATGTAAAAGCTGGAGATGCATTTAATGCAGATTTTGCTGAGGCAATCACTCAGATACCAGCTCCTTCAGATGATATGAAAGGAAAAATTGTAGATGTTCTTGAGAAAGGTTACAAACTAGGAGACAAAATTATTCGTTTTCCAAAAGTGGTTATTGGTGGTTAAGTTCCAATTAATTAGGTGTTTAGGTTTTTAAATTTGGAATTACTTTAAATTATGAAAAAAGATTTTTACGAAATATTAGGCATTTCAAAAGGAGCAGATGCTGCTGAAATAAAAAAAGCATACCGAAAAAGCGCTTTGAAATACCATCCTGACAAGAATCCTGACGACAAATCGGCAGAAGAAAACTTCAAACTGGCTGCTGAAGCTTACGAAGTATTGAGCGATCCTGCCAAAAAAGCAAAATACGATCAATACGGTCACCAGGCATTTGACGGTTCTGGCGGATTTGGCGGAGGCGGTCACGGCGGTATGAATATGGATGATATATTCAGCCAGTTTGGTGATATTTTCGGTGGTGGCTTCGGCGGATTTGGCGGAGGCGGAGGTTCCCGTCGTGTCAAAGGAAGTAATTTACGTATCAAAGTAAAACTGACTATTGAAGAAATCGCTAATGGTGTTGAGAAAAAAGTAAAAGTTAAGCGTAAAGTTCAAGCACCGGGAGTAACCTATAAAACATGTTCTACTTGTAACGGTCAAGGACAGGTAATGCGTGTAACCAATACTATTTTGGGAAGAATGCAATCGGCTTCAACTTGTCCAACATGTGGCGGTTCTGGTCAGATTCTTGATAAAAAACCAAATAATGCCGATTCGCAAGGAATGGTTGCAGAAGATGAAACTGTTTCTATAAAAATCCCTGCTGGTGTTGTAGACGGAATGCAGTTAAAAGTTTCCGGTAAGGGGAACGATGCTCCAGGAAACAGTGTTTCGGGAGATTTGATTGTAGTTATCGAAGAAATTGAGCACGAGTTTTTGAAACGCGAAGGTGAAAATCTTCATTACGATTTATACATCAGTTTTGCTGAAGCCGTTCTTGGAATTTCGAAAGATATCGATGCTGTAAACGGTAAAGTAAGAATAAAACTGGAAGAAGGAATTCAGTCAGGGAAAATTCTTAGATTAAAAGGAAAAGGTATTCCAAGTATCAACGGTTATGGTAGCGGAGATTTATTGGTTCATGTAAATGTATGGACTCCAAAAACTTTAAATAAAGAACAAAAACAATTCTTTGAAAAAGCGTTGAACGACGAGAACTTTACTCCAAGTCCTGAAAAATCAGACAAATCATTCTTTGAAAAAGTAAAAGATATGTTTTCTTAAACTATTTTAAAAAGGTTTAAAATATAAAATCCCCATTCTACATTTGGTTTTAGAATGGGGATTTTTTTTAATGCTTTATTTTTTTTAATCGCAAATCATATGATTCGTGTGGTAAAATTCTTTTAGTCATAATCAAAGTGTCTTTAATTATTTTTATAAAAAATGATTTTGAATCGTTTTCGATAATTAATTTTGAGCAATCCTCCTCTAAACTATATTTAGTCATTTTACCATCTATTGAAAGTGTCTTATCTTTATTAAAAATCCATGTTTCAGATTTGTTTCCTGAATCAATTCCAAAAGGTTGCTGAATATAATATGTTTTCCACTCTCCATAAATTTCCAAGCAGTCATTGGTCTTTTCTTGTGAATAAATCGGTAAGCTGCTTAAAATCAAAAACAGACATATAGTGTTAAATTTAAAATTTCTCATAATGTTTTTTTCAGTCAAGTTTTAACGTAGGAATAAATTGTCGTCAATTGTGATTTTAGTTTTGATTGTCTATTCAAGTTCAATTTTCATTCTTCGCAATAAGTGTCTTGTATAACGTAAATGTGTTTTACTCTTCCGTCGAATAATAAATTCCCTTGTAAATCTTCACAATCTGATTAAATTAACCGTTTATTCGGGTTTGCTAAAATCAGCCAAATACAAAATCATTTTCCATTAAACCGATTTACAAAAATCCATTTTAGCTATTGGCGACAGTTGTTTTTAGTATTTTGGTGTTTTATCTGTTATTTTTTTATTCAAAGCTTTTTGTTTAGATATTGTTTCCAAAAACTCTTTCTTTTTTGGTAAATTTTCTTTTTGATATTTTTCTATTAATGGAATTGTTAAAACTATTTTTAGAATATTATGATTGTCTTGAATTGAATTTTGGGAGTTAGAAATTTGCTTTACAAGGTCATTAATTTCTTTAGATTCTGAATCGTATTTTTTATTGCTTTTTTGGATTAAAGCTAAAATTCTTTTTTTACTCAAGCTATCTGTAATTTGATTTGCAAATCCTGTTGCATTTCCATAATACTGGTTTGATTTTCCATTATAATTGTAAAAACCATTTTGAGTTTCTGATGGAGTTTCTTTAAAAGTTTCTATTTCTGTTTCTAGTTTTTTTAATTCAGGAGTTTTTTCTACCAATTCCGCATAAAGCTCATCAATTAGATTTCCACCACGTTTAGTTAACCTTTTTAGTTGTATTTCATCTTGTAAAGCTTCTGGATTTTGTACTTCAGAATTTCTATTTTCACGTTTGTCTCCATTACAAGAAGCTATCATAAAAATTGACGATATTACTAATAAACTCAATAAATGTTTTTTCATTTTCTTTAATTATTTTGTGAATTTCTGATTCTTGCCTTTTAGGTGGTATTGCCACCAACGTTATAGCTGTTGGTGGCAGTTATTTTTCGCTCTAATTTTCTTTCGTTTTGCAGTGAACTCTTTCTGTTACTTTAAATATTTTTTCAGTTCCAGAAGGTATTGAATAATCATAACGGTAAAGTTTCTCAACAATGCAATTACATTTGTCATTTGCCAACGAAACGCTGATAATTTTTGATTCGCCTGACCAATTTGAATATCTAGTATCCTTAATTAAAAAACCTTTCGATTTTAGTTTTTCTACAATTTCAATTCTTTTATTTTGATCTTCTTTATATGATACCAAACTGTCATTAATATCATCAAATACAATGGGTTCATATTCACAAATAGGCTTGTCAAAATCAAATTTCTTATAACTTGTTTTTTTGAAATCATTTTCATTAATAATACCGAACTTATAATTGAAGTTTTTATCTTTACCTTGAAAAGTACTTACGACTTTAAAAGTTTTTATGTCTGCTCCGTATAAAATTTGATTGTTATTAATTACGTATTTTTTTGTCTTTCCCCAATCATTGTCAATAGGAACAAATTCATTTATATCGTCAATAATTACAGCGTCTCCTCCGTGAATTAAAAAATTATCCGCCTTTGACCAAGGATATTTAATAAATTTTATTTTGTCTGGATTAACGCCTTTAATTACACAATCGTTTAAGTTGTTATAAAAACCAAAAAAATAAGCCGAATCTTTGTCTCGGAAAATATAATTTCCGATAAATTTAAAAGTTTTTGGGTCTATATTTTTAATAGGTTCTCCGTCTATGAATAGGTGATTCTTGTCTTTGCCAAAGTCGAAACTACAATCACAGTCAAAGCTTAGCGATTTAAAACTCTTTGCATCTGCTGCCTCAATCAGTCTTTTACCTTGTTCAAATCCCAATCCTTCGTTCCAATATTCGTAATATACTTTACCATCTTCAACTTTGTATCCTTGTCTGCAACAAGTCAAAAACGAAATTGTCAAAACTATAATTATTACTTGTCTTATCTTCATTGTTGATTGTCTGTTATAATTGCCGTCAGCTAGTATATACATCTGACAAAGTCATACTAATATATACCTAAAATCCGACGAATAAGTCTGATAAATTAAAACTTTATTTACTGCTAATATAAAAACTATATTTAAAATTGTCAGAGTTTTAAAGTAATGTTCTAAAAAGGTACCAATGTTCTCCTTAGCCCAGATGGTAGTGGCATCCTGTGTGCCTGGGGTTCAGGCACACAGATATAACGGACAGCTGGATTTGGCTCCTGAAAAATCATTTATAATTTATTCTTTTTTAACTTTTGAAAAGGAATGCTGTTTTTTCAGAGGTTTTTATCCGTTATGGTTGGGGAATGGCTCTAATCATTGGTTTTTGTGTAAATAATCAGCACGAATTAACTACTTTTGCAATTCTAAAAAATTAGCTGTGAGCAGTATTCTTGAAGTAAATAAAGTCATAAAGCAATATGGTGATTATGTTGCGCTTAACGAGGTGTCATTGACTGTGCCAAAAGGAAGCATATATGGACTTTTGGGTCCAAATGGTGCTGGAAAAACTTCCTTAATCCGTATTATTAACCAAATTACAATGCCCGACAGTGGTGAAGTTATTCTTGACGGCGAAAAACTGCAGCCGAAACATGTTCAGCATATTGGATATCTTCCTGAAGAGAGAGGACTTTACAGTTCTATGAAAGTGGGGGAACAGTGTTTGTATTTGGCACAAATGAAAGGATTATCTAAGGCTGAGGCAAAAAAACAGTTGGATTATTGGTTTGACCGTCTAGGGATTCAGGGATGGTGGAACAAGAAAATTCAGGAACTTTCGAAAGGAATGGCGCAGAAAATCCAGTTTGTAGTCTGCGTTCTGCACAAACCTAAATTATTGATTTTTGATGAGCCTTTTTCGGGATTTGATCCTGTAAATGCGAATGTGATCAAAGATGAAATTTTGGCATTGAAAGAAGATGGGGCAACGATTATTTTTTCGACTCATCGGATGGAAAGTGTAGAGGAACTGTGCGATCATATTGCGCTGATTCATAAATCGAACAAATTGATTGAAGGAAAACTGATTGATGTAAAAAGACAATTTAAAACCAACAGTTTTCAGGTTGGAATTTTGTCAGACAATGTGGAAGGCCTGATGTTTGATATTACTCAGAAATTTAAAGTGGGACCGGCTAATTTTAAATCATTAAACGATGAGATAAAATTAGAAATTCAAATTGGTAATGCTTCACCAAATGAACTACTGCATGTTTTGACACAGCGTGGTCAGGTAACTCATTTTGTTGAAAAAATCCCAAGTGTGCATGACATTTTTATCCAAACAGTAACGGATTAAATTAATTAGATAATTTGAAAATGTGATAATTAGATAATTTGATGTAGGTGTCTTAATTCGATGCTGTCAAAAAATCTAAAAAAAAAGCATTAGTCAAATTCTCAAAGAGTTTTAGAAAAGTGAGTTTAAAAAAAGAGTTCACTTTCAAATTACAGAATTATCACATTATCTAATTACCAAATTATACATATAAATGAGCATTATATCATTAATCATAAAAAGAGAATTTGTAGCCAAGGTCCGCAATAAGTCGTTTATCGTAATGACTTTTTTGAGTCCGCTGCTTTTTGTTGCCATTACTGGTTTTATTGCGTATTTGAGTTCGATGAAACCGGATACTAAGCTGATTGCGATTCACGATGAATCGGGTTTGTTTGTAAATGAGTTTATAGCATTAAACAATAAAAACAGTGATTATAAATACTTGGATTTATCTAAAGTAGATATACAATTTTTGAAAGACAGTATTGTTAAAGAGAATTTTGAGGCTTTGCTGTATGTTCCTAAAACGGTTAACAACAGAGAGCTCGAAACTAAAATTCAGCTGGTTTCTAATGAAAGCCCAAGTATTTCTTTTATCGAAAGCACACAAGGAATTATTGCTGATAAATTAACCAAGAATAATCTGGAATTAGCACATTTAGATACATTAGCTATCAAAAAAGCTAAAGCAGAAGTAGTTTTTAAATTATCCAAAGCTTCTGGTGAAGAAAGCCTTAGAGGACTGAATGAAATAAAAATTGGGATAGGAGGGGCATTTGGTTACCTTATTATGATGTTCATTATCATTTATGGCAACATGGTAATGCGCAGCGTAATTGAAGAAAAAACAAATAGGATTGTTGAGATTATCATTTCTTCGGTAAAGCCTTTCCAGCTGATGATGGGAAAAATAATAGGAACTTCATTGGCAGGACTGCTCCAGTTTTTAATCTGGGCAGTAATAGGTTTGTCGCTTATGTTTGCTGCTTCGGCATTTTTTGGAGTTAATATTGGTCCAACCGCTAGAGTTTCTCCAGAAATGATGCACGCTGCACAGCAGGAATTGACTGGTACCGCCCAAATGTATATTAAAGAAATATGGAACCTCCCTATCGCCAGCATCTTGATTGGTTTTGTTGTCTATTTTATTGGAGGCTATTTTTTATACAGTTCTTTTTATGCAGCAATTGGAGCCGCGGTAGATAATCAGACGGATTCGCAGCAATTTCTTCTGCCTATCATTATGCCTTTAATGCTGAGTGTTTACATTGGTTTTTTTACAGTGATAAATAACCCGCATGGAACTGTAGCCTTAGTTTTCTCTATGATTCCCTTGACATCTCCTATCGTTATGCTTATGCGTATTCCTTTTGGAGTGCCATGGTGGCAGATTGCAATTTCCGTATCTTTGTTATTCGGTACATTTTTTGGCGTGGTTTGGTTTGCAGCCAAGATTTACCGCGTTGGAATATTGATGTACGGCAAAAAACCAAGCTGGGGAGAATTATATAAATGGCTTAAATATTAAGAAGGAGTTGCTAAGTTACTAAGCAGCTGAGTTGCTAAGTTTTTAAAATTATAAAAAACATAGTAACTTAGATTCTTAGAAACTCAGAATCTTAGAAACTTTAAAAAATATGAGTAAAATACTAATTATTGAAGACGAAGAAGCTATTAGAAGGGTTTTGGTTCGAATACTTTGCGAAGAAAATGAGTCTTATGAAGTAGATGCTGCTGAAGATGGAATAAAAGGACTTGAAAAAATAAAAGAGAAGGATTATGATTTAGTTTTATGCGATATCAAAATGCCAAGAATGGATGGCGTCGAATTGCTTGAAGCGGTAAAAAAGATAGATACTGAAATTCCAATTGTGATGATTTCGGGTCATGGCGATATGGAAACAGCAATTAATACAATGCGTCTGGGAGCTTTTGACTATATTTCGAAACCGCCAGATCTGAACCGCTTGTTAAATACAGTCCGAAATGCTTTGGACAGAAAAAAACTGGTTGTCGAGAATAAAATTTTAAAAAAGAAAGTCAGTAAAAAATATGAAATTATAGGAGACTGCGAACCTATCAATCTAGTGAAAATAATGATTGATAAAGTCGCTCCAACTGATGCAAGAGTTTTGATTACTGGTCCAAATGGAACGGGAAAAGAATTAGTTGCTCATCAGCTGCATGACAAAAGCGAACGTTCTACGGCGCCAATGATCGAAGTGAATTGTGCTGCAATACCGAGTGAATTGATTGAAAGCGAATTGTTCGGGCATGTAAAAGGCGCTTTTACTTCGGCAGTAAAAGATCGTGCCGGCAAGTTCGAAGCTGCGAATAAAGGAACCATTTTCTTGGATGAAATCGGTGACATGAGTTTATCGGCGCAAGCCAAAGTATTAAGAGCTTTGCAGGAAGGAATTATTACAAGGGTTGGTGCGGATAATGATATTAAAGTTGATGTTCGAGTGATTGCTGCTACAAATAAGGATTTAAAAGCAGAAATTACAGCAGGACGTTTTAGAGAAGATTTATATCATCGTTTAGCAGTGATTCTGATAAGTGTTCCGTCATTAAATGATCGACGGGGAGATATTCCAGCATTGATAAACCATTTTGCTGTAAAAATTGCTAATGAGCATGGAAATGCAGTTAAATATTTTTCGAAAGAAGCTGTTAGTCTGCTGCAGGAATACGATTGGACAGGGAATATTAGAGAATTGCGAAATGTCGTAGAACGTTTAATTATTCTGGGAGGAAACGAAATTTCTGAGAGTGATGTTAAAGCTTTTGCAAGTAAATAATATAAAGCAATATGCATTAAGCTATAAGCATAAGATAAAAAAACACCAATATACAAATTTGCTTTTCGCTTAATGCTTAAAGCTTACAGCATAAAAAAATGAAATTAAAAAAAATTAATCAAGTATTACAGGAAGCTTTAATAGATTTTGGATTGACAGAAGCGAATGTATTGCAAAAGGAAACTTTTTCGACTATAAAAAGTGGTGCAGATGCCATTATTTCTTCTTCTAAAGGTTCAGGGAAATCTACAGCTATTGTTATCAATGTGATTCAGCAATTGGTTTGTGAAGGAGAAGAATCACCGCGTGCCTTAATTTTTGTAGAAAATAAAGCAAAAGTTCTTGAAATGGAGGAACTTTTTGAAAAGTTTGGAAAATTCACCAATCTAAGAGTATACGGTGTTCATGAAAAAGGAGATATGGATTATGATAAAAACTATATTTCAGCTGGTATTGATGTTCTGATTGGAACTCCTATTAAATTGAGTGACATGTTTTCTACTGCTGGCTATAATGTGAACCGATTGAAAATGTTTATTGTTGATGATGCCGATTCGATTTTGAAACTGCGCCATGAAACAAAAATCATGCGAATCTCAAATAGTATCACCAAAACACAGCGTATTGTTTTTACAGATAAAATCACAGAACGTATAGAAATATTAGCTGACAAAATGTTAGTTGAGCCGTTTGTGTTTGATTTTGATGAAGAGTATGAGGACGAAGATGAAGAATATGAGGATGATGAGGATTTTGATGAAGAAAAATCGGTTTATCATGATGTAGATGATTTTGAAGAAGAAGATGAAGAAATTGATGAGAACGAAGAGGAATAATTAATAGTATATCAATTTGACATGTAATTGATATATATCATTGCTTATGACAAGAAGGTTAAAGTAAAGTATGGAAATAATAAGAACTATCAGATTTTTAGGTGTAGTCATATTTAGTTTAATCGCTTTGATTTATCTATGTTTTATTTCTTATATATATTTTAATCAGGTAGAAATGATTTTTGATAGTTCTAAATTGACTAAAGATTTTAAATTTCACTTTAGTCAAGAATTTGAGGAAATAAATATTAAATCTTTTGATGGCAATAAACTACATGGATTATTGTTTAAAGCTAAAGATTCTAAAGGGATTGTTTTTTATTTGCACGGAAATTCGGGAGCATTAGACAGTTGGGGAGGTATTGCATCTGTTTACACGGATCTAGGATATGATATTTTTATTTTGGATTACAGAGGTTATGGCAAAAGTGATGGTAAAATAGAAAGTGAAGAGCAAGTTTTTAAAGATATTTCTTTTGCATATAAAAATATATTGAAACGCTATCAAGAAAAGAATGTAGCTATAATTGGGTACTCAATAGGTACAGGGTTTGCTGCCCGGCTCGCAGCTGCTAATAATCCTAAAATGCTGATTTTGCAATCGCCATATTATAATTTTATGGAATTTTCAAGTTCAAGAATTCCTTATGTACCAGATTTATTTAAGAAATTTAGAATTGAAACTAATCTTTTTATAAAAAATGTAAAAGCTCCCATTTTTATATTTCACGGTAAGAATGATAATTTAATAGCGGTTGAGAATTCAGAAAGATTGAGCAGACTGCTTCATAAAGAAAGTCATTTTTATAAATTAGATAATCAGGATCATTTGCAGATGAATCAGAATTTAGATTATCAAGAAAAGCTCAAAAGTTTGTTGCAAAAATAGATTTGAAAAATTATTAATTTAAAAATAAAAATATCATGGGATTAATGAAAGTATTTTCGGGAACTGAAATTTTGGCATTGGCTCTGCAGGAAAAAATTGAAGCTGCTGGAGTTGAAACATCAATCAAAAATAACATTCAATCAGCGAGAATGTCTGGTTTTCCAAATTCAGACTCAGCGGTTGAGGTGTTTATTCAAGAAACTGATTTTGCAAAAGCAAATCCAGTTATAGAGGAATTTAGGCTAAGTATCTAATTGAATTAATTTTAATTAATTTTTTGCAGCCTTGAAATTTATAATAGTTTCAAGGCTTTTTTATAGGAACATAATATAATGAAAGAAGTAAAATACAAAATGATTGTTTTGGATATGGATGATACGTTATTAACAGACGATCATATCATATCAGATGAGAATAAAGAGATGATTTTTAAAGCCCAGGAAATGGGAGTTTATGTGGTTTTGGCTTCTGGCAGACCAACGTCGGCAATGACGAGCTATGCCAGAGAATTGAAAATGGATTTTTACAATTCATTCATGTTGTCTTACAATGGTGCCGTTATTACTGATTTAAAAGAAAATAAAGTGCTGTTTGAGCAGACCTTAACCAAAGAGCAAATCCATGAATTGTACGATTACAGTTTAAAAAGTAAAACGCATATTATTACTTACATAAATGATCAGATTGTCAGCGAAACAGATTCTGAATATATTGAAGTGGAAAAGCTGATAACAGGATTGGTTCATAATAAAGTGAACAGTTTTAAAAATGAGGTTCAAACCAATGCTGTAAAATGTATTCTGCTGGAAGAACCGTCTTATTTGAAAACTGTTGAAGACGATCTAAAGTTAGCAATGCCGCATCTAAGTGTTTCTATGTCAAAACCATTTTTTTTGGAAGTTGCACAGCAGGGAATCGATAAAGCTTATAGTTTAAAAAAATTAGCAGAGAAACTAGATATTCATCAAAGTGAAATCATTGCTGTTGGGAATGCAGGAAATGATTTAACAATGATAGAATATGCAGGTTTAGGAGTTTGGGTGGATAATGTGGCACCCGAGTTACGAGATAAAGCAAATATTGTTGTTGCCTCCAATAATGATCATGGCGTAGCCGAGGTAATCAGGCGATACATTTTGAACTAATGAAAACTTTTCTAGAAACAGAAAGACTGATTTTAAGAGAATTATTGCTTTCTGATGATGAAGGAATGTTCGAATTGGATTCAGATCCGGAAGTGCATCGATTTGTAGGAAGGAAGCCTGTAAAACACATTGATGAGAGCAGGCTCATGATAGAAAATATTAGACAGCAATATGCAGAAAATGGAATTGGACGCTGGGCTGTTATTCTTAAAGAAACCAATGAGTTTATTGGCTGGTCTGGGATAAAATTAATCAAAGAACCGATTAACAATCATCAGAATTTTTATGAGATTGGATATCGGTTTATACAAAAGCATTGGGGAAAAGGTTATGCTACCGAGGCTGGATTGGCTTTTGTCGCTTTTGCTTTTAAGGAATTGAAAGCAGCTAATATTTATGCCTACGCAGATGCCGGAAATAAAGACTCAAGGAATATTCTGGAAAAACTGGGAATGCAGTATGTTAATTCTTTTGAATACGAAGGAGAAGAGCATGTCTGGTATGAAATGAAAAACCCAAATTCATAATTTTCTTTTGATAAAAACAAAATCTGCCTCATTAGTTTAATAAGGCGGATTTTTTATATTTTTTTGTTGCTTTAGAGATTGACTGCAGTCATCTCTAAAGGATAAAATTACGTTTTCGTTATTTTTTCGCAACCGAAATAAAATAATTATTTCCGTCACCCATTGTTAGTTTTACTCTTTCGTCACATACATCGATAACGAATTTGTCATTGTTATAACAGGTACAGGTCGTTTTTTTGTCTTTAGACATTTCATTGTCGCATTTTCCTGTTTTGTAACCAGCTAATTGAGGAGTGTAAAAAGATACCAAATCTGTAGAAGCAGTTACTAAAGAAATAATACTTGCTGAGTTATCATTAGCAATTCTGTAAACAATTCTATCAGTATAATTGATGTTTTCTACAGTAACTTTTCTGATATAGGTATAAGATGTCGATGCTGTTTCTACTGATTTTTCTTCGAATTTAAAACCAAGACTTCTGATGTCTAGATTAAATTTCTCTTGTGAGTTGTAACTAGCCCAAGCAGTCAAAGTACTGATTGTTGGAAAAGGATTTTTGGTTGCTATAGTCGGGGCATTTTGAGCTTGTGAGCAAAGTGCAATAAATAGTAGGGAAATTGTGAGGCAGAATGATTTCATTTTTTATTTTAATTTTTTATTGACCTACTCTTTATGGTTTTCGGCGATCCCATTTATTTTATTTAAAGATTTTTTTTTAAAGTGTAATGTTTTCTAAAACAAAACAGCTCCGAAAATCAAATAGTGTTAACAGATAAAATCATGAAATATTTTAATCTCTGTGAATTATTTTAAAATAATCAGATTTTCAATTTTCGAAAACTGTAAGCAGTAGCTTTATTTTGTATGTGATAAAACCAGTACTGCCGTATTGTTTTTGGAGGTGTGAAATTAATATTTAAATAAATAAGAACAAAACACAGAAAGGGAAAATAAAGTTTTTTTTGAAATTTAGGATTCTATCTGTGTAAATAACAATACAATGGTTTTTGGTTTAAATAAATATTAATAATCATCGGCTTTATAGTGTTGATTTTTGTTCGTAAATTTGCGCACTTAAATTTTTTGACAACGATTTCATTAATTTAAGGTAATTATGGAGAATAGAAAAAAAGTGGCTTTTTACACGCTTGGATGTAAATTGAATTTTTCGGAAACATCGACCATAGCCCGCAATTTAGAAGACGAAGGCTTTGATAGAGTAGATTTTGAAGAAGTAGCCGATATGTATGTAATCAACACCTGTTCGGTTACAGAGAATGCCGATAAGCAGTTCAAACAAGTAGTGCGTAAGGCGATGAAGTTAAACGACAAGGCTTTTGTCGCAGCAGTGGGGTGTTATGCTCAGCTAAAACCAGAGGAATTAGCAAATGTTGACGGAGTGGATTTAGTTCTCGGTGCCACCGAAAAATTCAAACTGGCTGATTATATCAATGATTTATCGAAAAATGATTTTGGTGAAGTACACTCCTGTGAGATCGCCGAAGCTGATTTCTATGTTGGCAGTTATTCGATAGGTGACAGAACCCGTGCTTTTTTGAAAGTGCAGGATGGCTGCGATTATAAATGTACCTATTGTACAATTCCATTGGCTCGCGGAATTTCCCGAAGTGATGAACTGGAAAATGTATTGAAAAATGCCTATGAAATCTCGAAACAAAATATCAAAGAAATTGTCCTGACCGGAGTAAATATAGGAGATTACGGAAAAGGAGAATTTGGAAATAAAAAACACGAACATACATTTTTGGAATTAGTTCAGGCATTGGATGAAGTAGAAGGAATCGAAAGACTGCGTATTTCATCAATTGAACCCAATTTATTGAAGAATGAAACGATAGAATTTGTTTCAAAAAGCAGAACTTTTGTACCTCATTTTCATATTCCGCTGCAATCTGGAAGTAATGATATTCTGAAATTGATGAAACGCCGTTATCTGCGTGAAGTATATACCGAAAGAGTCAACAAAATTCGTGAAGTCATGCCACATGCGTGTATTGGCGTAGATGTAATTGTGGGTTTCCCAGGAGAGACTGATGAACATTTCCTTGAAACTTATCATTTTTTGAATGAAATGGATATTTCGTATCTGCATGTTTTTACGTATTCGGAACGTGACAATACTGAAGCTGTTGCAATGGAAGGCATCGTTCCTGCTAATGTCCGTGCTAAAAGAAGTAAAATGCTGCGTGGTTTATCAGTTAAAAAACGCCGTGCTTTTTACGAAGGCCAATTAGGAACTAACAGAACCGTGCTTTTTGAAAGTGAAAACAAAGAAGGATATATTCATGGTTTTACCGAGAATTACGTAAAAGTAAAAACACCTTGGAATCCAGAATTGGTTAACACTTTACACGAAATCAATCTGACAAAAATTGATGAAGACGGAAGCGTTCGAATGGAATTTTTGAATGTTGAGGTTTAAAAGATAGAACATTTTAAAAATTTAAAATGTTTTTTTTGAACCATTAAGATATTAAGAAAATTAAGGTGTAAAACTTAATGAGGCTTAATATCTTAATGGAATGGTTTAATATTTTTATGGATTTGTGGACCAAATACTGCTGTTTTTGATAAATACGCGTCGGTTTAATTTTAGCTGAGCGATAATTAGTTCGGCAACATCTTCAGACTGCATTACTTTATCGGGATTACCGTCTGTAAGTTTCAGTTCTTTTGCTAAGTCGGTAGCAACGGTGCTTGGTGTTAAAGCTGTAACACGAATATTGTGTTTGCGCACTTCCTGCATCAAAGAATCGGTTAGTCCCAAAACAGCAAACTTCGAAGCACTGTAAGCGCTGGTTAAAGCATTTCCGTTTAATCCCGCTGTTGAGGAAATATTGATAATGTCTCCAGTTTGTCTTTCAATCATATTCGGTAAAATGGCGCGCGTAACATAATAAGTTCCCATTAAGTTTACCTGAATGATACGTTCCCATTCGGAAGGTTCTAATTCTAAGAATTTACCAAATGCTGCAATTCCTGCATTATTGATTAAAATATCAATTGATTTGAATTCGGATAAAGCTTTTTCTACGGCAGTATTTACCGAGTTGATATCGGCAACATCAGCGGTTACAGCTAATGCTTTTACTCTTAATGAGCGTGCTTTTGCTGCTACATTTTCGATTTCATCTTGTGTTCTTGCCAATAAAATTACATTGACTCCTTCTTTGGCTAAAGCCAATGCGATTGCTTTTCCAATTCCTTTGCCAGCACCGGTAATAAGTGCATTTTTATTTTTTAAATCGTTCATTTTTATTTCTATTTTGTTCTAAAACAAAGTTAAGGTATTTGTTTTGTCACAAGCTTTAGTTACTGTGAAAAAACTGATAAAATTTTTAATGGAAAGAATATGATTATTTTCAAAAATTAAATGTCAAAAAGACCTAACAGGTTTTTAAAACCTGTTAGGTCTAAAATTGAATGCATTATTTTACTGTTTCAACCAAGCGGATAAACTCTGCTTTGTACCCATCTTCATCATTAGATAATCCTTCTTTTGCCAGTTTTTTAATATCTTCAGAAGATTTATTAGGAACGAGATTGGAATCTCTCAATTTCAATCCGAACCAGGCCACAGCAGTGCTGAATTTAAAATCATCCGACGAATTCTTTAAAGGAATTGATTTGTTCTCAATCGCTTTTACCATTTCAATACTTTTGTCTCCGTCCGGTTTTTTATAGCGGAATTTTATTGTTGCGAGTTCATCAGAATAGTCACTTTCAGTTACACTTGTTTTGGTATATTTCAAATCTGGCTGATTGCTCAGGAATTCACTTTTTACTCCGGCTGGAATCACTTCATACAAAGCAGTAACAGTATGTCCGCTTCCTAATTCACCTGCATCAATCGCATCATTGCTAAAATCTTCTGGACGCAGTTTTCTGTTTTCGTAACCAATCAAACGATAAGCCTGCACGTGTTTCGGATTGAATTCGATCTGGATTTTCACGTCTTTGGCGATAGCAAACATAGAACCTTTAAATTCTTTTCCTAAGAAACGATTGGCTTCCTGAATATTGTCGATATAGGCATAATTTCCATTGCCTTTATCAGACAAGGTTTCCATTTTACTGTCTTTGTAATTTCCCATTCCATAACCCAGACAAGTCAGGAATACTGCGGATTCTCTTTTTTGCTCTATTAATGTCTGCATGTCAGTATTGGACGAAGCGCCTACATTAAAATCGCCATCAGTGGCTAGAATTACCCGATTATTTCCTCCTTTGACGAAGTTTTCTTCGGCTAATTTATATGCCAATTCTATTCCGGCTCCGCCTGCCGTGCTTCCTCCAGCATTCAGTTTTTCTAAGGCATCGATTATAGTTTGCTTTTCATCGCCCGATGTTGGCGGCAAAACCATTCCTGCTGCACCTGCATAAACTACTATGGCAACTTTGTCTTTTTTTCTCAGTTCGTTTACCAAAATTTTCATAGACTGTTTTAACAGTGGCAATTTGTTGGTATCACTCATAGAACCCGAAACATCAATGAGAAAAACAAAGTTAGAAGCTGGCAAATTATCGGTTGGAATATTTTTTCCCTGTAAACCAATTTTTAGTATACGGTGATTAGAATTCCAAGGACAATCACTGTATTCAGTATTTATCGAAAACGGATGCTGATCTTGTGGCTGCGGATATTTATACTTGAAAAAATTCATCATTTCTTCAACTCTCACCGCATCTTTTGGAACTGTTTGTCCGTTATTTATAAATCGTCTTATATTAGTGTATGATGCATTATCCACATCAATCGAGAAAGTGGAAAGCGGTGCCGATTTTGGACTTTCGAATTGATTTTCTACAAAGTTATCATAGTCTTCTTGAGAAACTTCAACAGATTGTGGTGCTAATTTTTGCACTTCTGTTTCTGTATTTTTATTCAGTTTTTTGAGCTTTCTTTTTAACTGTTTTTCAGATAGATTTTTATAAGTTCCGTTTTTAGTTGTTATTATGATTACTCCGTTAGCAGCACGGCTTCCGTATAGCGAAGTCGCCGCGGCATCTTTAAGCACATCGATTTTTTGAATATCATTTGTATCAATATTAGATATTTCAGCATTAGTCGGTACTCCATCAATAACATATAAAGGATCATTTTGTTGACTTACGGTTGAATTTCCTCGAATGGCTACAATTGCTTCAGATTGTTCTATGCTAAGCATTGGAGATCCCGTAACTGTTTTTGTACCCGAAAGAAATTTAATTTTATTTGTTTGAAAATAATATTCAGGATTTAAATATCCGCTATTATTTGTGATTTGAACGCCAGCCACACGTCCATTTAAAGCTTCAGTTACATTTGCTCTTTTAGATTTTTTTATATCACTGCTTGAAATTGAAGTAACAGCTCCGGTTGACATCGATCTTTTTTGCGTTCCATAACCAACCACAACCACTTCATTCAAAGCCACAGAATTATTCGCCAATTTCATGTTTATTTTATCGGTTTTTCCAACTGTTGCATAACCATTTTCCATTCCTATAAATGAAAAAACGAGTTGGTCACCTTTTTCAGCTTGAATGCTAAATTTTCCATCGAAATCTGTAGCTATCGCATTTTTTGTTCCTTTTATAGAAACATTAGCTCCAGGAAGAGGCTGATTACTTTCATCAGTAATTATTCCAGTTATCACTCTTTTTGCAGGATCGTAAGCAGATGTGCCTTTAGATTTCTTTTCTTCCGAAACAATTATTTCTGTTTTTGAAATTAATTTCGTTTTATTAGTCTGAAAATAGTATTCAGATTCATCTGCATCTTTAGCAGTTGTAAATCTTGCTCCTTTTTGAAAATAAACAGAATCATTTTGTTTTTTGACAGGACTATAATCAGCAACAGCTACTTCATTCGAAACATTGTTATCTGTTCCGGGAGATGAAAGTGTATTTTCATCTACAAAAACTTTTATTTGCGGAAATGTATCTAAAAGAACTACAGGTTTTTGTTTTTCAATTTGTTTTTTTAGAATAGTAACTGCATCTGGTTTTATATTTCCTGAAGATTTTGAAAGAGTATTCTTTTTTTCTTCGATAACCACATTATTTTCCTTTGTTCCTTTTGGAGTGATTATTTCTGAATCGTTTTTAAGAAACTGGTAACCCAATGAAAAAAACAATAGGAGTGAAGTGGCAATTGCCAGCTTTTTCCAAAGAATAATTGTTTTTTTGTCTTCTTTTTTATCGAGTTTTTCTTCTACGCGCGTCCATACTTTTTCGAAAGCAGGAAAGTCTTTTTCTTCTGCTTTTTGGGAAGCATTCTTTATTTTATTGAATATTTTATCTTGATTGTCCATGACTATTTCGCTTTTTGGTAATACAGATTGTTTACTAACTCCTTTAATTTGGTTTTTGAAGCATTCAATTGTGATTTAGAAGTGCCTTCGGAGATGTTAAGCATGGCTGCAATTTCTTTGTGACTGAAACCTTCGATAACAAAAAGATTAAAAATCGTCTTACAGCCGTCAGGAATATGATTTAGCAAATTCAGTAAATCTTCTTCTTCGAGTTCGGTTACTTCGTCTGTAAAGGGCTGGGAAATAGTTTTGACATCATCGAGATATAAGTTAAAATTGGTTCTTTTCTTGATGGTTGCCAAACAATGATTTACCGTAATTTTTCGGGACCAGGCTTCAAAAGCGCCAGACTCCTTGAGCTGATCGAGTTTTGTGAAAATAGTGTAGAAAGCATCGGCCAAGGCTTCTTCTATTTCTTCTTCTTTCTTTAGGTAGCGCTTGCAGGTGCGGTACAGTTTTGGAGCCATAAGCTCATACACGCGGCGCTGGGCATCACGGTGCATTTTTTTGCAGTCAGAAATTAAGTTTTCGTTTATCACAATTGTTATCTTTCTACTAAAGAGGATGAAAAAGAGAAAAAGGTTGGGAAGAGGTTAAAATATTTTTAAAATAATTTTTTATTTACCTTTTGGAATCGATAATTTATAAATATTTGCTTCAAGAACTTCGGTGTCATTGTCTTCGCAAAGCAAAAATTCAATTTTATCAGCAGTGTTTTGATAAACGGTTATTCCTTCAAATTTTTGGGTGTCGCTGATTTTTTTGGTAAAATCAATTTTCATGGTTTTAGTATCAATACAGCCGATAAAGCTTCCTAGAATTTCGCCATCGTGATAGGTGGATTTAGTGTCTTCGGCAGTTGCCAGAAAATAAATCTTGCCGTCTAATGCAACGGCATCGGTAAAACTGCTTCGGACTCCTTTTATTTTTGGCAGTTTATAGCTGTTGGAAAGGATATTAAACTCATTGATTAAGTTTTTGCCCTGAATAGTAAACATGACATTTTTTGCAGATTCACCATTTCCTCGATTGAATAAGTACCATTCTTCTCCGGTGTAAATAGCTCCTTCAATGTTAAAATCTTCGGGTTTTATTTCGGCAAAGCTTTGCATTACGGAATACAAATCGGCAAGGTCGTTAGTTCTTATTTCTTTTGCAGCGGTGTTAATTTCTACCATGCTATTTCGTTTTTGGGTCGAACCCGAACCAAAAACGTAAAGGTTGTCTCCAAAATGAGTGATAGCTTCAAAATCTGGTTTTTCGCTTTTTATAATATTTGCAGAAGCATTTTCTATGATTTCATGCTGTTGCAGTGTTTGGGTGGGAATTGCATATTCGTATAGGAATCCGCTGTTGTCGCCTATGATGAATATACTGTTATCTTTGTAAATGAGACCGGAAGCAGAACCGATTCCGATGATGTGAAAAAGAAGTTCTAGTGTAAATTTTTCCATTAAATACTGTTTTGAAAATGAATGCCCTAGCCCAGATGGAAGTGAAAATCCTTTTGAAAAGAACGGCTGTTTTTTCTTGTACTGGCAGAGCGACCACCGGAAGCTCCTGCAAGTGCTTAGAAAAAAAGCAGTTATTGAAAAAGATTGTAACGTACAGCTGGATTAAGCTCCTCAAAAATACGGTATATATACTGGAATTTAATTTTTAAGCAAAAAAAATGTGCTGGAGTACAGCACATTTTTTTTAGAATTCGGATGTTTTTATAAATCAAAACCATAGGCAACACGAAGGCCTACTTGGCCAACGCCTTTACCTAGACTTCCGTCATTATTCCATCTTGGTAAGTTATTATAGTGCTCGTAGCGTAAAGAAATATCAATGTATTTTGTGGCATAACCAATACTTGGGGCCAAAAGCAATGAAGTGTTGTGATAATGAGGATCGGTTACAAAAGCGGCACCGCCTTCTCCCATGATATAAAACTGATCATTCCAAACGAAAGCTTTGAAACCAACTTTTGCTGGAACAAATCCAAGGTCATCGCCATCGGCTTCACTAACAAACAGACGGCTGTACCCAGTTGTTAAAGTTAGAGAGTATCTTTTGGACAAATCATATTGCAGTCTGGCATCGGCACCTAATGCTAATTTATAAGGATCGTGTACCGCGTACCCGCCGGTAACACCTAATCCGAGACGAAATCCCTGGTCATAATTTTGAGAGCTTGATTCTTGTGCTTGAGTGTTATTTGCGAATAGTGCCGTGACTAGTAATGCCATAACGATTTTAATTTTTTCTGTAGTTTTCATAATTTTACATTTAGAGTAGGGTTAAAAAAAATATATTGTCACGTTTAATTTGTGGACTTTACAAAGGTATATCAGCTCGCAAGTGGCGTTATTACAGAATTTTTCGGATCTTTTATATAATTCCATGGTTCATTTTTAGTGTATTTTGCTCATGTATCAAATAATATTCAGAGAATCAGTTTGTTCTAATTACCTTTGCGAACTCAAAAAAAATAAGATGAAGATTGAACAGTACACCAAAGAATTCGCATATAACATTAAATTGGCTTACCCAGTAATTTTAGGAATGCTTGGGCATACTCTGATAGGTATTGTAGATAATTATATGGTTGGGAATCTGGGTTCGACCGAGCTGGCGGCAGTATCGCTGGGGAACAGTTTTATCTTTTTGGCTATGGCTATTGGGATAGGATTTTCTACAGCAATAACACCTTTGGTGGCAGAAGCTGATGCCGAAAAAAATGATAAAAAAATCCGGACTACGTTTCATCATGGCCTGCTGTTATGTACTGTTTTGGGAGTTTCGTTATTTGTTATAACAGTACTGTCAAAGCAGTTAATGTATTTTATGGATCAGCCAAAAGCGGTGGTGCTGTTAGCTGCTCCTTATATTGACTGGGTTGCTTTTTCTCTGATTCCAGTTGTAATGTATCAGGGCTATAAGCAATTTTCCGATGGGCTGTCTTTGACTAAATATTCGATGTATTCGATCATTTTGACCAATATAGTGCATGTCTTTTTTAATTATGTACTGATTTACGGTTTTTGGTTTTTTCCAAAATTAGGCGTGACCGGAGCAGCATTAGGAACGGTAATTTCGAGAATAATGATGGTCGTTTTCATGCATTATTTGATGAAGCACAATGCTGTCATGAAAAAGTATTTTAAAAATTTTACTTTTAAAGAAATCAAAAAATCAATAATCAAAAAAATTGTTGCTCTTGGTGTTCCTTCAGCAATGCAGATGCTTTTTGAAGTGACATTGTTTACGGCAGCAATATGGCTTTCGGGATCATTGGGCAAAAACAGTCAGGCGGCGAATCAGATTGCACTGATATTAGCATCGTCAACATTTATGGTAGCAATGGGTTTGAGCGTTACCGCGATGATCCGTGTGGGACATTCCAGAGGTGTGGCCGATTATAAAAACCTGATTATTGTTGCGAGATCTATCTTTTTGTTAGCTATAATTACCGAAGCGCTTTTTGCATTAATCTTTGTGGTTTTTCATAATTTCCTGCCGCATTTGTTTTTAAACATGCACGATCCCGCACAGGTTTTGGATAATAATGAAATCATTCTGATCACTTCTAAGCTGCTGTTAATTGCTGCTATTTTTCAAATTTCTGATGGAATACAAGTTGTTGTTTTGGGTGCTTTGAGAGGCCTTCAGGATGTCAAAGTGCCAATGTATATTACTTTTGTGGCCTATTGGATTGTCGGTTTTCCTATTTCTTTTTATCTGGGAAAATATACAGATTTGAAAGCTGTAGGGATTTGGATAGGGCTTTTGGCGGGACTGACTGCAGCGGCTTTATTTTTATACATTCGATTTGTGCGTCTGACAAAGAAACTGGTTGCACAGCATACTGATAAAGAAGTTTAGGAGCAGATAATTTTGTTTTCAAAACAGCATTTCACCTGCTGTCCACTGTATTCCCGATTAACAAAAACTACGGCAAAAAAGCCTTGTTTTTCTAAATCGGGAGATGACGCTTCCATCAGGGCTATGCAACGGCTTTGTTTTTTTAAGAACATTTTTAAAAAGGGAATCTCAATAAAAAACGTACTTTTACACACTTACATTAAAAAAATAAAAACACATGGAATTACCAAAATTCTTATTAGGAGACAATACTGATTTTCCAGACGATATTTTTATCATCCACATGGATTACCCAAGATTCATCATTAACCTAAAAGACGATGAAGTAGAATTCATGGAAGAAGCCGAAGATCTTGATGAAGCAGAACTGAATGCCGAAATGGAAGGACTTATTGTTCTTGCCAATGAATTTTACGATAGGGAAATTGCCCGTTACGAAGAATAGTCTAAAGGTATTTTGATAAAAATATAAACTGCAAAAGCTGATAAATAACTTTTGCAGTTTTATTTTTTATAATAATTGTCCAATAAAATTTGTGCTGCTGCAAAAGGGGAGACTTCATTATTTTGGACAGCAGTTTTAGTTGATTCGAGCAGTTCAATAGTATTTGGCTGTGTGTAAAAATGAGTTTTTAACTGCTCATCTATCGTTTCTATCATCCAGAACAGGTTTTGTTCTTTGCGTTTTTCAGCGAAATAATAATTTGAATGTACCAATTCGATATAATCCGAAATGGTCTGCCAAACAGCTCCGATTCCTTCTTTAGTCAATGAACTGCAGGTTGCCACGATTGGGGTCCATCCAGATTTTTTTGCAGGAAATAAATGCAGCGCTCTGTTAAATTCTACTTTTGCCAACTGTGCTTTCTTGATGTTATCGCCATCGGCTTTGTTGATTACAACTGCATCGGCCATTTCCATTATGCCTCTTTTAATTCCTTGAAGTTCATCACCGGCACCGGCAATTTTTAATAATAAAAAGAAATCGACCATACTGTGAACGGCAGTTTCGCTTTGTCCCACACCAACAGTTTCAATTAATATAATATCAAATCCGCAGGCTTCGCAAAGCGTAATTGTTTCCCTCGTTTTGCGGGCAACGCCTCCCAGCGTTTCTCCCGATGCAGATGGACGAATAAAAGCATTTTCATCTTTTACCAATTCTTCCATTCGGGTTTTATCTCCAAGAATACTTCCGTGGGAAATGGTACTGCTGGGATCTACAGCAAGAACGGCAACTTTCTTGCCTAAGCTGGTTAAATGCTTGCCAAAAGCTTCAATAAAAGTGCTTTTGCCAACTCCTGGAACACCAGTGATTCCTATTCGGGCTGATTTGTTTGCGTTTGGCAGACTGCCTTTGATAACTGCTGTAGCTTTTTCAAGATGGGCAGGATTTGTGCTTTCAACTAATGTGATAGCACGGCTGAGAGCAGTTATGTTTCCTGTCAAAATTCCATCAATTAATTCTTGGGCAGAAGGCTGTCTTTTTCTGAATTCCTTGATTTGGCGTATAGCATTAGAGCTGATTGTTTCTTGAGGGGAAACACCGGCTTTTACATTTAAAGCACTTAAATTTGTTTTTTGGACTGACAAAATTTTTGTTTTTTTTGGAAGAAGTAAAAGTAATCAAAACAAAAACAGTTTCAAAAGCAGAAAAATGCTTTTGAAACTGTTTTTTGTTAATTGATTCGGTGTAACAATTAATAAGCTGCAGTAAAACGAACCTGATGGTGTTTAGGGTTTTCAGTTTCATCTGCAATTACAACTGCTAAATCTTCTACCGAAAGTATGCTTCGCTGTTCTTCGTTAAATACTGGGTTTTCTAAACCTAAACGATATTTACCAGTTCTTCCTGTTTTTGTTCCCTGATGCATTTCGATCGCTGGGCTGAAAAAAGCCCAGTCCAATTCTTTTTCTTCCTTGATGATTTCAAGATAATGTCTTGCAGCATTGGCACCGTCAAAAATCTCTTTTGGAAATTCAGCAGTATCTACCAGCTGTACGCTTGGTGCTATGTATAAACTTCCAGCTCCTCCAATTGTTATAAAACGTTTCACTCCCGATTTTTTTACAGCTTCCTGAATGGCTTTGGAACCGGTTATCGAATCGTTGTAAATGTTTGGATTTGTCCACCCTGGGTTGTAAGCATTGATAACAGTATCGTGACCTTTTAGGATTTCTGCCAAAGAGTCAACATTAAAGATGTCTGATGCTACCCATTTAGCGTTAGAAGTATCTTTTGGATTTCTAGCAATAGCAGTGATTTCATGGTTTCTGTCTGCTAATTCATTTAAAATTGCGGATCCTACAAATCCTGTAGCTCCAATAATTGCGATTTTCATATATGTAAAATTTATTTGTTAGCGGTTATATATGGTATCGCCTTTTTATCTATTGGTGTTTGCTTAAGCAAATTTTTTATTAGTGGCGATTTCATAATTATATATTTAAAAGTAATAAAAAATGTTACAGTTTTAGTCAAAAAAATAGAATTAAAATTTATTAGAAAAATCTTCCAGTGTTATGCCACTCAATTGCAGACCGATTCTTTGGTTAATGTCTTCATATAAATTCTCTAGATTTTCATTTATTTGTCTGCCTATTGGACAATCGGGATTTGGTTTGTTTTTTGAAAAACCTAATGTTACGGTATCAAAAGTCATCTTGAAAATATCATCCAAAGTGATTTTTGATGTCGATTTCAATAGGCGGGTACCTCCATTTTTACCTTCCTTGCTTTCTACAATATTGTTTTTTTTCAGGTTTGCAATTTCTTTTCTAACCAAAACAGGATGCAGATTCATACTGCCCGCTATAAAATCTGAGGATAAATAATCATCCGGAAATTTAGAGAGCAACGTTAGAATATGTAATGTAATGGCAAACTTACCTGAAATCATACTGTAATAAAATATATTGCAAATATAAAACTAAAATTGGTTTTGGCAAGACTGTTAGTCAAAAAAAATGATGGCCTTAAAAATTTAAAGTGGTATTTTTGCAGTCAACTTCGCATTATGTACAATATCATTTTAATCTTCGTCTGTTTATTGCTCGGTGTTCTTTTACAAAAAGTAAAGCATTTGCCGGTCAATTTACATAAGAAGCTGAATTATATTGTTATTTATTTTTGTCTTCCCTCATTAGCCTTATTTTACATTCCAAAAATTGAACTGGACACAAAATTATTGTATCCGATTGGTGTTACCTGGATTGGTTTTATAACAGCAATTTTGTTTTTTAGTCTGCTTGGCGCGAAATTAAAATGGTCCAGAAAACTGACAGGCTGCATGATTATGACTGCGGGTTTCAGTAATACGTCTTTTCTGGGATTTCCTATTATTCAGGCTTTGTATGGAAATGAAGGATTAAAAATGGCTATTTTGGTAGATCAGCCGGGAACTTTTGTTGTGCTTTCTACTTTGGGTATTTTTATCGCTACTTTATATTCAACAGGACATCCTGACGTATTTCAGATCATTAAAAAAATACTTTTTTTTCCGCCGTTTATTGCTTTTCTGCTGGCTTGTTTTATGAATGTTTTTCATTTCGATTTTCATGAATACATTCAGTTTAGTCTTCAGAAAGCGGGAAGTGTAATGACTCCGTTAGCAATGCTTTCGGTAGGACTGCAGCTTCAGTTTGACAGAAAGAGCAAGCATTTCAAATTTTTGGGATTAGGACTTGTCTATAAATTAATCATGACTCCGGCTTTAATTTACCTGCTGTATGTTGTGATTATGAAGCAACATTCGCAAATGATTCAGGTTTCGGTTATAGAAGCGGCAATGGCTCCGATGATTTCGTCGAGTATTATCGCTTCTTCGTATGGTTTAAAGCCGAGATTATGCAGTATGATGATAGGTTTTGGAATTCCTCTTTCCTTTATCACATTAGTGTTTTGGTATTTTATTGCCAATTCTATCTAAAAAATATTTTGTTACAATTTATAATTCAATTAATTTCAACATGAGCACTTCAGCCGAAACATTAACAAAAAATAATACGACTCCATTAGTTCAAAAAACAGTTTATTCCATTTTATTTTCAATTGCATTTGCACATTTGTTAAACGATTTAATGCAGGTTGTTATTCCTTCTACTTATCCTTTATTGAAAGAAAAATTCAATCTTTCTTTTACTCAGATTGGAATGATAACTTTTGTTTTTCAGCTTACGGCTTCTATTTTACAGCCTTTCGTGGGATTTTATACCGATAAAAAACCAAAACCGTATTCATTGGTATTTGGGATGGTTTTTTCTGTTTCGGGTCTACTGTTTTTATCGCTTTCAACTGCTTTTTGGATGTTATTAGTATCTGTTGCTTTTGTAGGGATTGGTTCGTCAATATTTCACCCGGAAGCTTCTCGTGTTGCTTTTTTGGGTTCTGGCGGGAAACGCGGTTTAGCACAGTCTATTTTTCAATTAGGAGGGAATGCAGGAAGTGCCGTTGGTCCATTATTGGTGGCTTTGATTGTGGCACCTCATGGACAGTCTTACATTATTTGGTTTATGATTGCAGGTATTTTGGGAATGATTATTTTGTCTAAAATTGCTGGCTGGTATCAAAATCATTTGGAACTGCGTGCTTCAAAAAAAGTAATTCTTGAAGAAGAAACCATTCATTTGTCCAAAAGAAAAGTCAATATTTCACTTGCTATTTTACTGTTCTTAATCTTTTCGAAGTTTATCTATATGGCGAGCATGTCCAATTATTTTACTTTTTATTTGATGAATAAATTTGGTCTCAGCATACAGGATTCTCAATTTTATCTGTTTGGTTTTCTGGCATCGGTGGCGGCAGGAACATTAATCGGTGGTCCTTTGGGAGATCGTTTTGGAAGAAAGTATATTATTTGGATTTCTATTCTTGGGGCAGCGCCTTTTACATTATTACTGCCTTATGCTAATTTGTTTTGGACTGGGATTTTAGCGGTAATCATTGGGGTAATTATAGCTTCGGCATTTTCGGCAATTTTGGTTTTTGCACAGGAATTAATGCCTGGAAAAGTAGGAATGGTTTCGGGATTATTCTTTGGCTTTGCCTTTGGAATAGCGGGAATTGGTTCGGCTCTTTTAGGGTATTTAGCGGATCAGACAAGTATTGAGTACGTATATAAGATAACTTCTTTTCTTCCGTTAATAGGAGTGATTACTTATTTTCTTCCGGATATGAAGAAGAAAAAATAGTTTTCAAATCACTAGCTTTAGCTAAAAAATAATAAACCATATAAGATTTAGTACTTCTTATATGGCTTATATGTTTTGATATGTTAAACCAAATTGTGGATTTTGGCATACTGCAGTAACATAATAGTTTTGGCATCTTTTATTTCGCCAGATTCTATCATGACATATGCTTGGTCAAATGGAATCTCTAGAACCTCAATTTCTTCATGTTCGTTTGCCAGTCCTCCGCCTTCATTTACTTTCATGCTGATGTCATATTCACCTATGAAGTAATGCAGAATTTCGGTTACCGCTCCCGGTGACATATAAGCTTCAAAAACTTTTTTAACTTTTTGTATCCGGTAGCCAGTTTCTTCTTCGGTTTCACGGATGATACAGGCTTCTGGATTGTCTTCATCTAATAATCCTGCGCAGACTTCGATTAATAAACCACTTTTGTTACCGTTCAAATAGCTGGGTAATCTAAATTGGCGTGTCAGAATAACAGTTCCTTTGCGTTTATCGTACAGCAAAATTGCGGCTCCATTGCCTCTGTCGTATACTTCACGCTCTTGAGTGTCCCATTCACCGTCCTTTTTTTGATAGTCAATTGTAACTTTGTTTAGGATGTACCAATTGTCTGAAAGCAACTCAGTTTTTTGTATTTTGTATTTAGGATTGTTCATGTACGTGATTTATAATTAATGGCTCTAAAATTGGCAGTTACATTGAAAAAAAAACATTTAAATTATAAAACCGATTGTCTGGCAATGATGCGAAAACTTTTTAATGCTTAGTATTAGAACCGTTAAGCGAATATACGCAGATTTTGTAAACTTAAAGATGGTAGTTTTTCCTTTTTTAAAATTACATTCAGTATCTATTTAGGAGAAGTATATTTGGCATTCTTTTTTTTAATCTGAATTCATGAAATTGAAACTTTATCATTCTCAAATGCTCTTTTGCACATTTAGATTTCTGTTAGGCTAGGATATTTTTTGTTATGAAATTCAAAAAAAAAGCCTGCAGGAACCACCCTGCAGGCATTGTAAAAACCACACCATAACCATAAGATATTACAATTTCATTATAGCTGTACTGTAATGAGCATTGCTATTTAATTGTTTCAGATAATATAGCTCTCTGTTTTTTCATAGATGAAAAATAAAGTATATTATTTTTTAACCCATACTTTCATTTTGCCTATTCCTCTGTTACTCCATGTGTAATAAGGTATCGCTTTAAACTCTTTTGTTTCGGTTGTGCCTTCGATAGTATAAATACCATTTAGCAGATCAGGCTGCTGCTGAGTTTTAAATGAGGTTTTGTTATTTATTCTAATATCCTCAATGTTTTTATTATCAGCTTCTTCTATAGAATAAACCAAAGGACCGTACTCTAAAGCAGTCTTGTTTTGATTCTCTTTAATTTTTTTACTGGCTGTCACTTCACGAACACTCATTGGTAATTCAAGATCTATACTATCTCCTTTATTCCATGTACGGTTAATAATAAAATATCCTTCTTTAATTGTACTGTCCTGAACTTTACCATTGATTTTTATAACAGGATTAGCTGTTGATTTTTCGGTATAGCTGTATAAGCCTCCCGGCATTACTTCGTTTCTTGCCCATCCCGGAATACGCAGTTTTAAAGTAAATTGACCCGCTTCTTCAGGAGTAACGGTTAATTTTATTTTGCCATCCCAAGGATAGTTCGTTTCCTGACTGATTTTTAATTTATGTGAATCCAGTGATACATCTGCAGTATTACTCATATATAAATTAACAAAAAGGGTGTTTTTTTTCTGAGAGTAAACAAGTCCTGGAATTGCCGGAATGAAACGAATAAGATTAGTAGGGCAGCAGGAGCAGTCAAACCATCCGGATCGAGAGCAGGCTCCTATGTTAAAAGTATATTTACCATCTGATTCCAAAGGATTTGGGTAGAAAAACTCAGTTCCTTTTAGTGAAATTCCCGGTATAACGGCATTAAACATTGTTCGTTCGACTATGTCAGTATATTTTACATCACCAGTAAGATTAAAAAGGCGCTCATTCCAATATATGCTGCCAATGGCTGCACAGGTTTCATTATAAGCCGTTAGATTGGGAAGTTCATAATTTTTACCGAATGATTCTCCCTCATGTTTGGCTCCAATGCCTCCAGTAAGATAGATTTTTTTCTCTACCATATTATGCCACAATTTATCAACCGCTTCGCGATAGCTTTTATCTTTATATATCGCTGCAATGTCGGTCATTCCGGCATACATATAAACAGCCCGCACAGCGTGCCCCACCACTTCATCCTGCTGCACTACAGGTTTGTGATCTTGTGCATATTCGTGGTAATTCTCTTTTTTATTAGGATCGCCACGATGATCTAAGAAAAATTTAGCAAGTTTGATATACTCTTCTTTACCTGTAATCTCGTAAAGTTTTACCAGCCCGGTTTCAATTATCTGATGACCTGGAACTGCTAAAATTTTGCCCTTTTCATCTCCAAATGTTTTTACAAAAAGATCAGCATTTTTAAGTGCAATATCTAATAAGTTTCGTTTTCCTGTTGCTTTAAAATGAACGGCTGCAGCTTCATACAAATGGCCAGCATTGTATTCTTCGTGGCTCATATTCATATATTCCCAGCGGACTCCATCTACTACTTTTACCCAGTCAGCAGGCGGTTTTCTTGGATTTATCGTACGCCATGTAGTTAGATAACCATCTTTTTCCTGACCAATTTTTATAATGCCAATTAAGGAATCCAGCAATACTTCGAGTTTTGGGTCAGGTGAACTGATTAAGGAGTTTGAAGCTCCTTCGATAATCTTGTAAACATCACTGTCGTCAAAAGGCATTTTTCCTTTCACTTCGCCTTTTTTAACACCTCCGGCAATCAGGAAATTTTCGAAACGACCTTCCTCACTGCATTTTGCGATAGCATATTCAATTGTTTTTTCCTGTACTCTCTTTATGATTGGCAGCCAAAATTTATCAGTAATTTTAATATTACGAATCGGTATTGGCTGTATAGGATATGCGTTGGCAACGAGAGAACTAGTGTTTTTTATTTCATTTGTCGTTTGTGCAAAGCACTGTACTGATAGTGAAACTAAAATGGTAAGCCCTAAATTTTTTAATGTTTTCATTTTATGTGTCGGTTTTCATTCTTTATTTCACGAAGCTTAATTTCGCTTTAATCGATTGGCTCTTTGTCTGGATTTTTTGTTTTAGCATTTCAAAGGATGATGATGACTTAAACAAAAAATAATAGGGTCTTTTTGTGGTATATGATTCTCTAAATTAATAGCATAGAGTGTTTTATAATGCCTTTTTATTTTTTTATTCAATAGAAAAAGACAGCTTGTCAAGTCAGTGCAATAGAAACTTTTATTATTACTAAAAAAGATTTCTATTGCACTCAATTTGACAATATTTTAAAGGTTAATTAGGATAACCTGGGTTTTGCTTCAGATTTGAGTTGGTCAGCAAAGCAGCCTGCGGAATTGGATAGATACTTCTGTACGATTGACTCACATCATGCGAGAACCATGACTTTGTGTTAAAAGCTCCAAAACGTATCATATCTTGTCTTCTTCTGCCTTCCTGGTTAAATTCCCACGCCAGCTCATCAAGGAATCTGCCATACTGTATGTTTGTTCCTCCCTCAGAAGTATTCTGATTTGTATCTCTGCGGCCGTAATCATAAGTACTTCCTCCTTGTAACTGCGTTCCGGTAACTGCTGCTTTTGCAGGGTTTGCTGCAAATGCTCTTTGTCTTACCTGTGTAACAATTGTTGCTGCATCAGCGGCATTGCCAGTTCTTAGAAGACATTCTGCTTTCATCATCAGAATATCAGCATAACGAAATAGCGGGAAATCATTGCTAAGAATATTACTGCTGCCTGATGCAATTTCAAATTTACCAAATCTATAACCATGTATTTCTTCGGAAGCATCTATACTTGGTACTTCATTTATGTAGTCTAATGGCTGACCACTGAATGCTCCCATTGTACACATTAATGGCTGGCCTGTCGAACTATACTGCGGTCCGAAAATAAAGTTAGCTGTCAAGCGGCTGTCACTCGGATCAAAACTGCTTATGAACTGTGGAGTAGCACACATACCGCCCCATGGTGTCTGCTGTAAATTATAAGTCGCTTGATTAGAGGGCTGTAGTGACTGCATGTGTATATCAAAGGAATTCCAGTTTGTACTGTAGGTCTCATCAATAGCAATACCAAATATAATCTCGGATGAATTTTGATTTTCTGTAATAAATACATTTTTTTGGCTGGCTTCCAAAGTGTATAAGCCCGAATCAATTACTGCCTGACATGCTGCCTGAGATTCGTTCCAATGTGCTGTACCTGTATATACTTGTGCATTAAGATATACCTTGGCTAGCAGGGTGTACGCAGCCCATTTATTAAATCTTCCGTAGTATTCTTTGCTTTTGGATTCATCAAGTGCATCGATATTATTGGTAATTTCACTGACCACAAAATTGTAAACTTCCTGTCTGGAGCTTTGTTTTGGCAGAAAACCTTCCGGAACGTTAAAATCAACACTCAGCGGAACATTTCCATATAAATCCAATAGTATGTAATAATAGGATGCTCTCAAAACTTTTAATTCCGCCATCGTTTTTATTTTGGCTTCAGGCGTCAGTGGTATCACATTGCTTTCAATCTGATAAATAAGTTTGTTACAATTAGTGATTCCTGCATAAGTACGAAACCAGCCCTGATATACAATATCATCTTCTTTAAACCAAGTGTGCTGGTGCATTCTTTTATAAATACCTCCATCTACCCAGCCATTAGGACGGGCTGGTATTATAATTTCATCAGCAGTTGCTTCTTGTGATCTCCAGATACCATTCCAGAGCAAGAGAGTTTCTCCCCAGGCAGTATAACCAGAACCAATCAGGGCAGCTACATCGTCTGGTGTAGGTTTAAATTCTTCGGCGATAATCTGGCTGTAATTTTCATTTTCCAGTGTGGTACAGGCTCCTAATATTAATAGAAGAGTCAAACCAATGCCTTTATTAATTTTGCTTATTACTAAGTTTTTCATTTTAATTTTTTTTAAGGTTTAGAATGACACATCAATGCCAAAGTTAAAAGTACGTGCTGTCGGATATTTATCTCTGTAATCATTACCAGGCGCTAATCCGGCGCGGTCAACCTCTGGGTCAATCCCTTTGTATTTAGTAATAAGGAAACCGTTAAGACAAGAAGTGTAAATTCGGGCAGAATTTATATACTTACCTAATTTTTTGAAATTATATCCTAAGGTAATGTTGTCAATTTTCCAGAAATCTCCATCTTCGACATAATAACTGTTGTATTCTAAAGGAGCAGTCAATTTTGCTTTGCCATATACTAAATCCTCAGAACTCTTTAAACGGTTGTAATACTGTATGGTTGGATTTTCAAGGTACATGCGGTCAAAATTTAATATTTGATATCCGAAAGCTCCTCTCATATTTATGGCTAAATCCCAATTTTTAAATTTGAAATTGTTATTCCACCCTGCATAAGCTTTAGGCAGACCATTTCCTAAACGCTGCTTGTCTTCTGTAGCATGACTAAATTCATCATAATTTTTACGTGTCCCGTCTGGTGTTTCGTAAATCCATTTTCCTGTTTCATCAATATCAACAACCTTAAAACCATAAAAATCTCCTACATTTTGTTCAACTTCAACAATATGGGTAGAAGTCTGTATTGGCTCGCCTGTGCCACCTGTGTAAAAATAATCCTGACTTGCCTTATATAGATCGTTTGAAAGACTTACAAGTTTACTCTCATTGGTAGAAAAATTAATACTGGTAACCCATTGAAAATTTTCAATAGTTATGGCATTAACATTTACTATAAATTCAAGGCCTTTGTTTTCCAGTTCTCCAACATTTGCACGTGTTGTCGGGTGCAAGTTTGGAGGAGTTGGTACTGAATAATCATATAAAAGATCTTTGATATTACGCTGGTAATAATCTACCGAACCAGTAATAAAATTATCAAAGAATCCAAAATCTACCCCTAAATTGGTTTCATGTTTCTCTTCCCATTTTAGATATGGATTAGGATTCTGCGTAGGTACTAATGACCTTATCCATTCTCCATTGTAATAGAAGTAAGAACCATACCCTAACAATGCCACTGCACCGAAACCATCTGGATTAGGCGTTCCTGTAACACCATAACCTGCTCTTAATTTAAATTCGTTTACAAAAGTCAGGCTTTTCATGAATTCTTCCTGGGAAATTCTCCAGCCGGCAGAAACTGCAGGAAAGGTACCCCATGGACTTTCAGTTTTGTAAAGCTGGCTGGCGGCTTCATGACGCAGACTCATCTGAAGCAGATATTTTCCGTCAAATGAATAATTAATTCTGCCAAAGAAACTGATCAGGTTAGTTTTTGCCGTTGTGCCTCCAATATTAGCATATTTACTGCCTTTTTTAAAACCAAGACCCAATCCAATATTATTGTAGCCAAAAATATCCGTCTGAAAATCATTATTGGTCATAAAATAATCACGCAGAAAATTGTCCTGAAAGCTGTAACCTCCCAATACTGTAAAATCATGTTTATCTATTTTTTTTGAATATTGTGCGGTTAGCTCTAATAAACGATCCTGAGTCTCTCTGGTTCCATTAGATGCAAAACCATTTACACCGCTCCTTGTGTTTGAAATGTGCTGTTTAGTTTCAGCATAACCTCTTGTTTCATTATACCTTGAATAAGAGCCTAATGCCGAAAGTTTTAAACCTTCTAAAGGATAATATTCAACTGTTCCGTTAAAACGACTGAAATTATTTCTATTTTGACCATCCGACTCATTAAGTCTGCCCAGAGGGTTGTCATAATTAAAATTAGCAATATCCGAAGGAGAATCCCATGAACCATCCTCATATTGTTTTGGCGAAGTAGGATTTCTAAGCAATGCCTGACGATAAACATAGCCATTAAAGCTGTAGCCATCACCAGTCGTAGTATAATTACCGCTTCTGTTTAAAAAACCAAGATTGACCTTAACTTTATCATCAAACATATTATGGTTGATATCTACTCGTCCGGTAAATATATTGTTATCAGATTTCTGAAATATACCTTCAAGCAGCCTCATATTTAGGGTTGCCAGATAATTTGTTTTATGATCCCCTCCGCTAAAAGTCAGATTATGCGTCTGGCTTATAGGATCTTGTGAGATAGCATCAAGCCAGTCTGTTGAGGATCCTTGGTCAAAACTTGCATTTCTTGTTCCCGCAGCAATTTGATTTTTGTAATCCTGCGCAGTCAGCATATCCAAATGCCTGCTAATTTGCTGTGTACTCAGATTTACAGAATAGGATACTTTGTTTTTGTTGGAACCAGATGCTTTTTTTGTTGTTATAAGTATCACCCCATTGGTTCCTCTTGTTCCATACATAGCTGCCGCAGATCCGTCCTTTAGTACGCTCATCGATTCTATATCTTGCGGGGCTACAGTACCAAAATCCCCAGGTATACCATCTATTAATATTAAAGGACTTGCATTACTGCCAAGAATAGTACTTGTTCCTCTTAATACTACCTGTGTTGCTGCAGTTGGATCACCGCTAGGTAAAGAAATGGACAATCCAGCTACTTTTCCCTGGATTAGCTGTCCTGCATCATTTACACTCCCAGTATTAAAATCTTTAGATCTTACGGTTGATACTGCGCTGGTAACCTGCTGTTTTTTCAGAGTTCCATAACCTACTATTGTTACTTCATCAAGCTTTTGTGCATTTTCTTCTAGAACTATTCTAAATTTGGTCTGGCCTTTTACAGCAATTTCCTGAGTAATATATCCCATATAAGAAACTACCAGGACAGCATCTTCAGGTGCTGAAATTGTAAAACTCCCATCAAAATCGGCACTGACTGCTGTCTGTGTACCCTTAATCAGTACTGAGGCACCTGGAAGAGGCATGCCATCAGCTCTGCTGGCAACAATTCCCGTTATCGGTCCTTGCTGCTTATTTATATAAGTATTGCTATAGCCAAACATATTTAGGCTAAAAAGAAAAAGTAAGAGTGATAAAAAAGGGATTCCCTTGTTAAACCCTCTGACGTACTGGTTAGTATTCATCATATTTAAAGTTAATTGGTTACAAACGATTGCTTTTTTAGAGTGACATTGCTTATCCCTAAATATGTTATATAGGAGGTTATGATAAACAAGGAAAAAAATCTCATTAAGCGTTTTAATAGTTATAGCGAAGCAAAAGTCAGCAGAACAGCGAAAACGTTTTCTTCATTAAATCCCAAAAACTCAACATGCAGTACCACGGATAAAATCGAAGTTCTGTATGCTTATTGATAGAATGCCAAACCTTTGGGAACAATTGATTTACTTAGGGAAATACAGTAAAATACTAATGAATATTAAAAGGGAATGGGGGATTTTGTAAGAATATGTAAAGGAATTATTAAGTTGTTTTCTACAATAAATACCAAAACTTCAACACGAAGTTCCATATACGGTCTTTGTAAAATAAAATAGAGAAAAAACAGTTATCTTTGATTTTCAATTTGATAATGGAATGCGTAAATTTTTACACAAAAAGAAATTATTTATAACTATTTTAGTGTTTGTGGTAATTAATACCGCTGTCTATCCGCAAACATATTGTTTCAGACACTATGAGGTTGAAGCGGGAATTTCTAACAATGCTGTCCTTTGCGGTACACAAGATAAACTTGGGTTTGTGTGGTTTGGAACACGTGACGGTATAAATAGATTTGACGGATATAATTTTAAAATTTATAGATTCCCTGAAAACAACCAAATTCACTCGTTACATCTTAATAATTCTGGGACTTTAATTACGGCTACAGAAAGAAACATCTACGAATACAGCCCTGTTCTGGATGCGTTTGTTTTATTAGTTTCTCCAAAAAAATATCCTATTTACACTGCAGTTTCAGATAATAAAGAAAATATTTGGTATAATGCCGGTTTGGTTTTGTCCAAATATTCAAAAAAAAATAAGAGTGTAAAAACATATGATTTTTTTCAGGCATCTGCATTGATTGTTGATAAGAAGGGAATTATATGGGCAGCGACTTCTGGCGGAGTACTGAAAAAGTATGATGAGGCGACTGATAGTTTTAAAAGTTTTAATCTTTACTCCCATTCCGAAAAATCAGTATCACGATATGCCAGCTGTATTCAAAGCACTTCTGACGGAAAAATTTTAATTGGTACAAATAGGGGAGGAGTTAAAATTTTTGATATTAAAAGCGAGACGTATAAAGATATTGACCTTTGCGGAAAAAAAACTACTGATTTGTTTATTCGATGTTTTTTAGAAGTTTCACCAAAGGTAATTTGGATTGGTACAGAGACGGGGATTTACAGCTATAATACAGAGACGGAAATATCTTTTAAGATTGAAAAAAATAGTGCCGATGAGAATGCAATTTCAGACAATGTGGTGTATTCGCTTTTTAAAGATAAGGAAGGCGGGGTTTGGGTTTGTACTTATTTTGGAGGCATTAATTATTTTCCTATGCAGTACACTCCTTTTAATAAACTATATAAGCAATCTTCAGAGAAGAAGCTTAGCGGAGATATTGTAAGGGAGATAACAAAAGATCCTCTGGGTAATTTGTGGATTGGTACCGAGGATGGCGGGCTGAATAAACTAGATGCAAATACTAAAAAAATGCAATATTATCAGCCTGATAATACGGCTAACAGTCTTTCCTATATTTGTGTCCACAGTCTGCTTTCGGTAGAAAATGAATTATGGGTTGGTACATTTTTCCATGGACTTGATATTTTTAATATTAGAACGGGTAAAGTAATAAGACACTACAGTGATAATCCAAAGAAAGGTTTTTATTCCAGTTTTCCTTTTTGTATGCTTAAAACAGAAAGTAACGAATTAATAGTAGGAGCATTTCCGGGTTTATACAAATACAACCGTGCCACTGATTATTTTTCGCCTATACCAAACTTTCCTGGTAATGAAAATTACAAATGTATTCTGAAAGATTCCGAAGGAACCCTTTGGGCTGGTATTGCGGGCAAAGGCGTTATGTATCATAATGAAAAAACAGGTAAATCGGGCAGTTTTACTTTTGATCTGCACGATAAAAACAGTATTTCCAGTGATATGGTAAATTCCATATTTGAAGACAGCAGAAAAAATATGTGGTTTGCAACCGAAAACGGTTTGTGCCGATTTACGGGAAAGAAAGATAAATTTATCAGATACAATGTCGCAACTGGTTTTCCCAGCAATTTTATACTTTCTATACTTGAAGATGAAAAAAATAATTTATGGATAAGTACAACAAAAGGGTTAGTCTGTTTTGATCCCGCAAAAAATAAAGTAACAACCTATACAACGGCAAACGGCCTGCTCAGCGATCAGTTTAATTTTTGCTCAGCTTACAAAGATAAAGACAATAAAATGTATTTTGGAAGTGCGCGGGGGCTGATAAGTTTCAACCCGAGCGAATTTAAAGTCGATAGTTTTGTTCCTCCGGTTTATGTAACAGGACTGCAGATAAATAATAAAGAAATTATGGCAGGACAAAAAGGTTCGCCATTACTGAAATCTATTATTTATGCCCCAAAAATAACACTGCAGTACAATCAGTCCACTTTCAGTCTCGATTTTTCGGCATTGGGCTACACAGCTCCACAGGCTTTGGTTTACGCTTATAAACTGGAAGGGCTGTCTAATAAATGGACCTACGTTAAAAGCATTAGAAAAGCAAATTTCACCAAGCTTGAAAAGGGGATATATGTTTTCAAAGTAAAAGTGGCAAGTACCGCTGGCATTTGGAATGATAAAGTAACTAGTATTACAATAGAAATTCTGCCTCCCTGGTGGCTGAGTATCTGGGCTTACATGGCTTATTTTGTATTAGGGATACTGCTTATTTATTTAATCTTAAATTATTATCATAACAGAGCGCAGGAAAAAAATAGGCGAAAAATTGAAAAGCTTGAAATAGCCCGCGAAAAAGAGGTGATGCAGATTGAGATTGCAAAAGAAAAAGAAATGCTTGAGGCTAAAATAGAATTTTATACCCAGGTGGCACATGAAATAAGAACACCTCTCACTTTGATCAAGATACCGTTGGGGAAAGTTATCAGAAAAACGGAGGAGATAGACGAGATTAAAAATAGTCTGAAAATTATGGAAAATAATACGGACAGACTCATTACGTTAAGTAATCAATTATTAGATTTCAGGAAAACAGAAATAAAAGCTTATAGTCTTTCATTTGAAAAAGCAGATATCTGCGAACTTTTAAATGATGCTTACCAAAATTTTTCAGTTCTCGCCGATCAGGCCGAAATAAAGTTACAGCTTGAAATTCCTGAAGATCCTTTGTTCGCTTCTGTAGATGTTGATGCGTTTACTAAAATACTGTATAACTTATTGAGTAATGCTGTTAAGTATGCAGAAACAATAGTTAATATTGTTTTGCTCCCTGACCAGCCAGATATTAATCATTTTACTATCCAGATAAAAAATGACGGGTATTTAATTCCTGATGAACTGCGTGAAAAGATCTTTGAACCTTTCTTCCGGATAAAGGAAACTGAAACAAAAACCGGTTCCGGAATTGGGCTTGCTCTTGCCCGTTCTATTGCACAAACCCATAATGGTAGTCTGGTGCTTGAAAA
The DNA here is from genome assembly GCF_003385115.1 of Flavobacterium aquicola. Taxonomy (GTDB): domain Bacteria; phylum Bacteroidota; class Bacteroidia; order Flavobacteriales; family Flavobacteriaceae; genus Flavobacterium; species Flavobacterium aquicola. The sequence continues at coordinate 93,755 of NZ_QUNI01000006.1, read as the reverse complement.
TAAAGAACAAGATAAAAATATATTTTCTCTTACTTTGCCTATTAACAATTTAGAACCATGAAACACACTATTCTTTTAGTAGATGATAATGCCGAGCTGTTGGAAGTATTGAGTGATGAATTATGCGGAAAATACAATATAGAAACAGCATCCAATGGAGAAGAAGCATTAGAGATTTTGTTTGATTCCGATATTAAAGTTGTTGTCTGTGATGTGATGATGCCTGTTATGGATGGTTTTGAATTTTGCCGTATTGTCAAATCAAATTTAGATTACATCCATTTTCCGGTAATTTTATTAACTGCAAAAAATACGTTACAGTCACGTATTACAGGTTTGGAAATAGGTGCCGATGCTTATATCGAGAAACCTTTTAGTATGGAACATTTAAACGCCCAGATTAACAATCTTATCTTGAACAGGAACAAGCTGAAAAATTATTTTGTAGAATCGCCTCTGGAAAATTTTAAAAATATCGATCAGACTAAATCGGATGAAATCTTTTTAGAAAAGTTAAACGAGGTTATTCATAACAATATTGACGACCAGTTTTTGAATATTGAGAAACTTTCAAAATTAATGAATACAAGCAGGACAAGTCTGTTTCGTAAAATCAATTCGATATCCCATTTGACTCCAAATGAATTAATTAATACAACTCGTTTAAATAAAGCGGCGCAATTGTTAACCAAGACCGATTATAAAATTTTTGAAATTGCTTATATGCTGGGTTTTAATTCACAGACAAGTTTCGGAAGAAGTTTTAATAAGCAGTTTGGCATGACTCCAACTGATTATCAAAAGCAGAAGAAAAAATAAAATGCTCGTCAAAAAGTATAAAAAAAGGCTGTCTAATTTTTTAGACAGCCTAGATATTATTATTTAAGAATTGTTTGTTTTCTGTCTGGTCCAACAGATACAATTTTTATTGGAACTTCAACTTCTTTTTCAATGAATTCGATGTATTCTTTCAGTTCAATAGGTAATTCTTCGTAAGTTGTCATACCTGTTAAATCTTGGTGCCATCCTTTGAATTCTTTGAATATTGGAGTTACATTTTCTGGCTCGATATTGTAAGGGAAGTGAGAAATGTTTTTTCCTTTATAGTTGTATTCAGTACATACTTTTAAAGTTTCGAAACCAGAAAGTACATCACCTTTCATCATCATTAACTGAGTTACACCGTTGATTTGAACAGCATATTTCAAAGCTACTAAATCTAACCATCCGCAACGTCTTTGTCTTCCTGTAACTGATCCAAATTCGTTTCCAACTTTAGCCATTGTAGCACCGTCTTCGTCAAAAAGTTCAGTTGGGAAAGGTCCGCTTCCTACGCGGGTTACGTAAGCTTTGAAAATTCCGTATACTTCTTTGATTTTGTTTGGAGCAATTCCTAAACCTGTACAAGCTCCTGCGGCAGTTGTATTTGATGAAGTTACAAATGGATAAGTTCCAAAATCAACATCTAATAATGAACCTTGAGCACCTTCGCAAAGGATTGATTTTCCAGCTTTTTGTGCTTGCGCTAAATATTCTTCACTGTCAATAAAGTCTAATGTTTTTAAAACTTCAATAGATTCGAAGAATTCTTTTTCCATTTCAGCAAGATTGTACTGAATATTAACATCGTGAAATTTAATCATTTCTTCATGTTTGTCAGCTAATGCTCTGTAACGGTCTGCGAAATCTTCTAATTCAGTATCTCCAACACGCAGTCCGTTTCTTCCAGTTTTGTCCATGTAAGTTGGTCCAATTCCTTTTAGAGTAGAACCAATTTTTGCTTTTCCTTTTGAAGCTTCAGATGCTGCGTCTAATAAGCGGTGTGTTGGTAAAATTAAGTGTGCTTTTCTTGAAATGATTAATTTGGATTTGATATCCATATTAAATTTTTCAAGACCTTCGATTTCTTTTTGAAAAACTACAGGATCAATTACGACACCGTTTCCGATAATATTTACGGCTGTTTTATGAAAAATTCCAGAAGGAATTGTTCTAAGAACGTGTTTTATTCCGTCAAATTCTAAAGTGTGTCCTGCATTTGGACCTCCTTGAAAACGAGCAATTATATCATAATTTGAGGTAAGAACGTCAACTATTTTTCCTTTTCCTTCATCTCCCCATTGTAATCCTAATAATAAATCTACAGTCATTCTATATTTTATTTGCAGTTAATTTTCTATTGTGTCTTCTGTGTTTGTTTTTTTCTTGTTTCCGTATAAGTACAGGGAATGATTGGTGATTTCGATATCAAAAATTTCTTCGATAGTTTTTTTGATAGTCTGAATCCGCGGATCGCAGAATTCAATTACTTCACCAGTATCGGTCATAATAATATGATCGTGCTGTTTGTCGAAATAAGACTTTTCGTAATGTGCCTGATTTTGCCCAAACTGATGTTTGCGGACTAATGCACAGTCTAGTAATAATTCGATGGTATTGTAAAGGGTAGCTCTGCTGACACGGTAGTTTTTGTTTTTCATTTTGAGGTATAGATTTTCTATATCAAAATGTTCTTCACTGTCGTATATTTCTTGAAGGATAGCATAACGCTCAGGTGTTTTGCGGTGTCCTTTGTTTTCCAGATACATTGTAAAAACATTTTTTACAATTTCCTGATTATTGTTGTTGTTTGTCGAAATGAGTGTCATATCCTGCAAAGATAAATTATTATTTTAAAAGTATAAAAAAATAGGGTTTTAATTCTGAACGGTTTACTTTCTTTTTTGGTTTTTAAAGTGCAATTTTTGATGTGGTTTATCGGAAAAATTTAAAGGTCTTGTGTAGCGCGTGAGGGATAGAAGCTGGCTACCGAAGTAGCGCGTATAGCCCGACCTCGCTGAGCAAAGGGGCTTTATAGATGATGCTATAAGTAAGCCCCTTTGCTCAGCGAGGGCACGCCCTAATGGTTTTTGGAATTATTTGTTTTTGGATTTTGGTTTTGATTGTAACAATTTTTACTCTTAAAGTTTATTTTATAAGGTATTAGTTTTTGTACACTCGGGTTACTTTGTCGATTCCGTCAATTTTTTTGATATTATCCATTAGTCTTTTTAAAATGGTAATATTCGGAACGATTACAGATATTTGTCCTTTGAAAATACCAGCTTCTCCGTTAAGCGAAATACTTTGTATATTCACGTTCATATTGTTTGAAATCACTTTTGTCAGCTCGTTTGTAAGTCCTAAACTGTCCATTCCCATAATGTTGATGGTGGCTTTAAAATCCTGCTGAGTGGAATCAATCCACTTGGCCTGCATGATTCGGTAAGCATAATTGGACTGTAGGGCAATGGCATTCGGACAGTCTTTTTTGTGTATTTTGATGCCTTCGTTTATGGTAACAAAACCAAATACTTCGTCTCCAGGAATTGGATTACAGCAGCTTGACAATTTATAATCGAGTTTGTCCTGAGTTTTGCCAAAAACAAGCATGTCATAATTATTACTGATAACCTGCTTGTGAATATCCTCGTTTGGAGTATTGTTGTTGCGCTTAATTTTATTTTTGAAAAAGTTGATTAAAGAGTTGCTTTTTTGGCTTGCATAATCTTTTAACTGTTGGTTATCAATAGATCCAACGCCAACTCTGTAAAATAAATCCAGACTTGTTTTTAGTTTGAAAAAGTTAACTAACTCGTTAGTTGTCTGTTCGTTTAAGACTACTTTGAGATGTTTTAATTTACGGGTAAGAAGCTCTTTTCCGTCTTCGGCAATTTTTTTGGTGTTCTCGTTGAGGACATTTCTAATTTTGTTTTTTGCCCGCGAAGTGGTAACAAAATCCAGCCAGTTGATGGTTGGTTTTTGATTTGGAGAAGTGATGATTTCGACTTGATCTCCACTTTTTAATTCATAATTCAGCGGCACTAATTTTCCATTGACTCTCGTTCCTCTTGTTTTTATTCCGATTTCGGAGTGAATACTGAACGCGAAGTCCAGTGATGTAGCACCTTTTGGAAGGGATTTGATTTCTCCTTTTGGGGTGAAAATATAAATCTCTTTGGAATACAGGTTCATTTTGAAATCCTCGACAAAATCTACGGCACTCGTCTCTGAGTTTTCGAGGGCTTCTTTCAAAAGGTTTAACCAGACATCGAGACCGTTTTCTTCGGTAGCTCCGTTTTTGTATTTGTAATGAGCGGCGTAACCTTTTTCGGCAATTTCATCCATACGTTCACTTCGCACCTGTACCTCGACCCAACGGCCTTTTGGTCCCATTACGGTAATGTGCAGTGCTTCGTAACCAGTTGATTTTGGTGAAGATATCCAGTCGCGTAATCGGCTTGGGCTGGGTCTGTAATGATCCGTAACGATGGAATAAATTTTCCAGGCAAGGAATTTTTCGTCATGCGGATTGGATTTGTAAACTATACGTAAAGCAAACTTATCATAGACTTCATCAAAACTTACATTTTGCGCCAGCATTTTTCTATTGATGGAATAAATGGATTTTGGACGGCCTTTGATGATATAGTCAATATTTTCCTCGTCTAAAGCTTTTTGAAGTACTTCGGAAATGTCTTTGATATATAGATCCTGCTCTTCTTTGGTTTCTCTTATTCTGCTGACGATGTTGTTGTATCTTTCAGGTTCGGTGTATTTTAACCCTAAATCTTCTAGTTTGTTTTTTATTTTATAAAGTCCCAAGCGATGTGCTAATGGGGCATAGATATACAAGGTTTCGGATGCTAATTTGACCTGTTTGTGGTCTTCCATAGAGTCCATGGTAAGCATGTTATGGAGTCTGTCGGCTATTTTTATCAGAATAACGCGAACATCATCATTTAGTGTTAACAGCATTCTGCGGAAATTCTCTGCCTGCATGGAAACATTAAGGTCTTTTTGTACCAATGATATCTTTGTCAAGCCTTCGACCAATTGAGCAATTTTTGGCCCAAACATTTTTTCAATGTCTTTGACAGTAATCGGAGTATCCTCGACAACGTCGTGCATTAAAGCTGCAGCAATAGAAGTTGCACCCAAACCAATGTCTGAGGCTACAATTTTTGCAACAGCAATTGGATGGAATATATAGGCCTCTCCAGATTTTCTGCGCTGGTCTTTATGAGCGTCTACGGCAACATCAAACGCCTTGCGTATCACTTTCTTATCCTCTGTGGTTAGGGTTTGATAACTAATACGAAGAAGCTCTTTGTACTCGTGAGCAATTGCTTTGTTTTCTTTTTCTATATCGATTTCTATCATAACGGCATGGTTCAATTCTTAAAAATATGAAAATTTTAGCTGCTGTGCAAGGGTAAGAAGAGGGATTTTAGAATTTAAACTGCATAAATTTGATTTTTGATTTTAGATATTAGAATAAAAAAATAGAGAATAGATTAAAGAATTATTCGAATTTCTTTAAAGTCTATTCTCTATATTCTGTTTTCTATTTGTGTTTCAGTTATCTAATTTTCTTTAAATCCAAATCCTGAAAGTCATAACTAAAATCGGTTAGCTCAGAAATCGGTTTCATTTTGATACCGATTGCTTTTCCTGTGGCATCAAATTCAAAAAACAGATGGGCATCTGCATGGAAAAATGCATTGTTCCATTTTACAACCAGATTTTTGTCTTTATAAAGAAACAGTTCACCTGCAAGCTGCGGGGATCGTTTGGAGGCAAAAAGCAGTTTTCCTTTCTTTTCGCTGATTACTACTTCGCCGAACCATACATCTTTGTAGGTTCCCAAATAATTACTGAAGTCAATTTTGATCTTGTCTTTATTGTTTTTGGCAACCTGAGCCCAAACTTCTTCGGTGGTTTTATCGCCAGTTTCCTCGCCTTCTTTTTCCCATTTTCTGTACATGGCAACATAATCCTCCGATTTGATTCCTAGATAGCTGTCTTTGATTGTGTTAGTTATTGCAGTAAAAGCAGCGCCCGACTGCTGGTTCGTCAAGACTACAATTCCTAAATTCAATTCAGGAATAAGAGTAACTTGAGTTACAATTCCTTCCAATCCTCCCGTGTGAGTCACTTGTTTGTATCCTTTTACATCACTCAAAAACCAGCCCAATCCGTAAGAAGAGAAATGGGTGTTGTATGGTGGTCTTGTGGCTGAGGGAAGTATGGTTTGCGGCGTCCACATTTCATTGCGTTCTTTCTCAGAAAATAATTGTTTGTTTTCGGTTCCGTATTTTCCATTATTCAATTGCGTAATCATCCATTTGCTCATATCGTTTACGCTTGAGTAAATTCCTCCCGCTGCATCCAATATTTGATTTTTGTATCTGGAGATTACTTTTAGCTTTCCGTCAACGGGTACATGAGGGACAATAACATTGCTGGTGTCTTTCAATCGGACAAAAGATGCGGCGCTGTTTTTCATTTCTAGTGGTTTCATAATTCGGCTTTCGACAAAATCACACCAGCTCATACCGCTTACTTTATGAACAACTTCACCAGCTACCATGTACAGTAAATTGTCATAATCAAATTTTGTTCTAAAACCTGATACTGGTTTCAAATATTGTAAATTTCCTATGATGTCCTGTGCCGTAAAATTGCTTCCGTCAGGCCAAATCATCAAATCACCTGCTCCAAGCCCCAAACCGCTTCTATGAGTCAGTAAATCGCGGATGGTAAATTCATTGGTCACATAATCATTGTACATCTTGAAATTTGGCAGATAAGTAATGACTTTATCATCCCATTTTAGTTTGCCTTCATCAATTAAGATTGCGAGAGCTGTACTTGTAAAAGCTTTGCTGTTGGACGCAATCCCATAGAGCGTATTTGCATCTACCTTTTCGTTGGTTAAGATTGATTTTACTCCGTAGCCTTTTGCCAATATCACTTTTCCGTCTTTTACAATTGCTACTGCAATTCCAGGAACGTTGAATGCGGTTAAGGTTCGGCTGACTAAATTGTCTACTTCCTGTTCTGTAATCTGAGCAAAAGAATTACCAAATGAAAGAAGCACTACAAGGAAAATGCTGATTTTTTTCATATTTGTTCAACTTAATTATTTTAATTTTTAAATCTGTAAGTTAAAAAATTTAATTTTGTAATCTGCATTTTTCTTTCATGTAGTTTCTGACTATTAATTCTTTTGATAGTTTTTTGCATTTCCGTTGACATTATGGACGGTTATGCTTGCTATTTTACCATTTACTTTTTTAAATTCTACTCTTAACATAGTATCCTCTAAATCAAAAAGATCTTTTTCAATTGGCACCATTTTGACTTTCTGGACAGTATTTAGCTGATAAAATAAATCTCCGTTTTCATAAGTTATATTTTTAGAACCAAATTTTCCCATATAACTTTCAGATTCCTTTGGTTTTAATGTTATAGGATTTTGTTTTACTTTTAATGAAGTCAGCAGCCATGGATAGATTTTATTTGGATTTTCAGCGTCTTTTGCTGCTAACTTTTCTAATGCTTTTACTTGTGCAGTATACAAAGCATCGCTTGCTGGAACTTGTATGTCTGGCTGTACGCCTGTTCCTTCCCAATTCGTTTTAGTTATTGGATTTATTGCTCTTCCGGTTGGTATCCAGACTGTAAATTGGTCTGTTGCTATATTATTTTCGCCAGGATTTGCACCGCCTCCAGTAATCTCGCCTATAACGGTGGCGCGATGCAGGTTTTTTAGATTATAAGTAAATTCTTCGGCGGCAGAAAATGTGCTCGTACTGGTTAAAATATAAATATCTGCGTTTGGTATACGTTCGCCGCTTACATAAGGCAAAGTCCAATATTGTTCATTTGTGTCAGTCTGTCTGTAATATATATTGTTTAAATAGACGGGTTCCGAATCAAAAAGATAACTGGTAATCAGCTGGACCATGGCTGGAGAACCTCCTCCATTTTTTCTTAAATCAATAATTAAGGCATTAGTGTTAGAAAGGAAATTCATAGCTGCAACTGCAGTTTTGCCTCCAAAAGAAGTTTCTTCAAAGCTTCGCAAATCCAGATAACCTATATTCCCTTCAAGTATTTTGACTTCCTTAAATCCGTAATTGCTTTTTTTTAATTGTTCTATAACAGATGCTGGGTATTCTTCATGATCTGCATTTTTATCGTTCTCTCTTGTTTCTTTTATGTACGAAGGATTATACTGAACTCGTATGTGTTTATCGTTACTTATGACCAGCAGATCTGCTGTTAATCTTTCAGCAAATAAAACTGGATCTGTAATAGTAGAATAAGAGCCATTTTTGAAATTTGATAAAATAAAGTCTCCCATTTTTTTGGCAGTTTCTAGAAAGATGTATTTTTTGTTCAATAGTAAATTGATGGAATCGATAACTTGCAATTGTTCTGTTTTTGTTACCGTATATGGTTTCGTCTTTTTATCCTCTGGAGATTGTGCTGCTATTTTTATTGGAATCAATAACAGAGAATAAAGAATAATTAATAGAGTTTTTTGTTTCATTTTTTTTATGATTTAACTGATGTTTGCGGTTATTCTGGAAAGAATCGAATGAAGATTCTTTATTTCTTCGTCGGTTATGTTTTTCAATGCTTGAGTTCTGTTGATTTGAATGTAGGGCTGCATTTTGTCAATAATAGTATTCCCTTCTTTTGTTAAAGTCAAATCAAATCTCCTTCGGTCCTGTGACTTTAAATTTCTAGACAGATAGCCTTTCTGCACTAATAATTCAATAATTCTGGTAATTGAAGCAACATCTTTAAAAGTTTTAGTAGCAATATCTTTTTGTGATATGGAATTATCTTCTTCAATAGTTTTTAGCACAAGCCACTGATCAATGGTTATTTCAATACCAGCTTTTGAGATGTTCTTTTGAGCGAACTGCCTATATGTTTTTATTGATTTTTCAATTGAATAAAAAATGATGTCATTAAGTTTTTCCATTAGCTTTTAAATTATTTGATACAAATATAATTGATATATCAATAAAATAAATTGAAATGAAAATTTTTTATTAGTTTTTTTTAAAACTAATGTGACGTATCATTTGTAAATAATAAGTAATTGTTAGAAAGAATCGAAAAACAGCTGTCTAAAATCCTCTCTGTCTTTTCGCTTCAAATATCAAAATAGCGGCCGCTACTGATACATTCATACTGTCAATTTCACCCTGCATCGGGATAATAATATTTTGAGTTGCCGCATTACGCCATTCCTGCGTAAGGCCTGTGGCTTCGGTTCCAACAACTAATGCTGTTGGCGAAGTATAATCTTGGGTATGATAGGAAGTAGAGTTCTGAAGCGTGGCGCAATAAAAATTAATGTTTCGCTCTTTCAAAAAAGCAATAATTTCGGAAGTAGTTCCCGTTGCAATCTGATTGGTAAACAAACAGCCAACACTTGAACGGACAACATTAGGATTGTACAAATCACTTTTTGGATTAGCGATAATCACAGCGTCAAGATTTGCAGCATCTGCAGTTCGTAGTAAAGCTCCAATATTTCCTGGTTTTTCAGGAGCTTCGGCGATAAGAATCAGCGGATTTTCGGATAATTGTAAATCTGATAATTGCATTGATTTGGCTTTGGCAATAGCCAAAATCCCTTCGGTAGTATCTCTATATGCTAGTTTTTGATAGACTTCTTTGTTGATTTCTATCAGTTCGGCATTATTTGATAACTTTCGGCTTTCAGTTTCTGAACACACTTCAGGTAAAAACAAAACCGTTTCTATTGTGTATCCGCCTTTCAAAGCCAGTGAAATCTCTCTTTTCCCTTCAATCAAAAATGTTCCCGACTGTTTACGCGCTTTAGCTTTTTCTTGCAGTAACGCTAGGGATTTTATAAAAGGATTTTGAATGGAAGTGATTTGTTTCAAGTCTGTAGGAGATTAGTTTCTATGGTGCTAAGGTACTACCATTTTTTAAATTCTTAAAATAATCAATATAAGTCCTTTTTTATTTAATTTTGAAATTCTAACAGCAATCTGCAATATAAAATCTGCAGTCTAAATTTAAAAATCTCAATGTTTCATTTACTCGACATTATAGGAACTATGGCTTTTGCAATGTCTGGCGCATTAACGGCAATGAGCAAAAAACTGGATCCGTTCGGTGTTTTTATCATCGCGTTTGTAACTGCAGTCGGGGGCGGAACCCTGCGTGATGTCATGATCGGGCGTACACCGGTAGGCTGGATGCAGGATCCAACTTATGTGTATGTAATTGTTTGGGGATTTATTTTAGCAATTATATTCAGGAAAAAATTAGACAGACTTCGTACCTCTTTAGCTTTATTTGACACCATCGGATTAGGAGTTTTTACGTTAATCGGAATCCAAAAAGGGATTGATTATCATCTTCATCCCGTAATCTGCATTGCTCTTGGAACTATGACCGCTTGCTTTGGAGGTGTTACTCGTGATATTTTGTGTGTCGAAATTCCAGTTATTTTTCGCAGAGAAGTCTACGCAACTATCTGTATAATTGGCGGAATACTATTTTTTGCCCTCCGAAAAATGAATGTGGAAAATGATGTTTTGTATTTGGCAACTTCATCCATAATTATTGTCATCCGTCTGCTGGCTGTAAAATACAAATGGCATCTTGCTCCATTGGAACACAAATAAAAAATCATTTGATTTTTGGCATTCTTTGTGTTTTCTCTGTGAATCTTTAAGCTGTATGTTTTTTGCAATTCCTATCTGGAATATTAGCTTAATTGTGTACTTTTCCACTCTCTAATACTCAATTGTGAAAGATTATAATGTAAAACGATATCAGGAAAGTGATTATGAAAGCTGGAATACTTTTGTGAGCCATGCCAAAAATGCTACGTTTTTGTTTCATCGTGATTTCATTGAGTATCACAAAGACCGATTTGAAGATTTTTCGATAATGATTTTTGAAGGTGAAAAGCTGGTTGCTATTTTGCCCGTGAATAGAGCAGGAGAGACTGTTTATTCTCATCAAGGCTTGACATATGGAGGGCTGGTTTATGGAGAGAGTTTGAAGTTAGCTTCTGTAATTGCTGTTTTTAAAGCTATATTGTTTTATTTATGGGAAAATAAAATCACCAAAATTCAGATCAAAACATTTCCGTCGATCTATCATAATAAACCAGCCGAAGAGTTGAGTTATGCCCTGTTTTTGGCGGATGCCAGATTAATTAGAAGAGATACATTGGCAGTAATTGATTTATCAAAACCATTTCAATTTTCAATATTAAGAAAGCGGGGTGTTCAAAAAGCAATTGGTAATGGTTTAGTAATTAAAGAAGAAAATAATTTTGAACCGTTCTGGAATCAGATTTTAATTCCCAATTTACAATTAAGACATAATGCAGAACCCGTTCATACTCTGGCTGAAATTCAATTGTTAAAAAAGCGTTTTGATAAAAATATAAGGCAGTTCAATGTGTATTTTAATAATGAGATTGTAGCAGGAACAACCATTTTTGAATCTGAAAATGTGGCTCACTGTCAGTATATTTCAAAATATGAAGAGAACGAAAATTTAGGGAGTTTAGATTTTCTGTATGATCATTTGATAAAAAATGTATTTGCTCATAAACGATTTTTTGATTTTGGAATATCTAATGAAAGTAATGGAAAAATACTTAACAACGGATTGTCATATTGGAAAGAAAGTTTCGGAGCCAATACTATTGTTCATGATTTTTATGAGGTAGACACAGTTCATTTTTCTAAACTTGAAAATGTATTAAAATGATCAAATTTTTAGACTTAAAAAAAATAAATCAGGCTTATGAAACCGCTTTTCAGGAAAAATTGAAATCGGTATTGGATTCGGGCTGGTATATTTTAGGAAAAGAAGTTCAAGAGTTTGAAACCAATTTTGCTAATTATTGCGGGACCAGACATTGCATTGGTGTTGGGAATGGATTAGATGCTTTAGTGCTGATTTTTAAAGGCTACATACAGCTTGGTAAATTGCAAAAAGGCGACGAAGTTATCGTGCCTGCCAATACTTATATTGCCAGTATTCTCGCTGTTTTGCAGGCTGATTTAGTACCTGTTTTAGTAGAGCCAAAATTAGAAACCTACAATATTGACTCTAGTTTAATTCAAAGAAAAGTAACTCCAAAAACCAAAGCCATTCTGGCTGTGCATCTCTATGGGCAACTGGCGGAAATGGATAAAATAAACAAAATTGCTACTGAAAATGATTTATTGGTTGTTGAAGATGCCGCTCAGTCACATGGGGCAATCAGCAATCAAAAATCAGCAGTCAAAAATCAGCAATCAAGCGTAGCGCATAGCTTTTATCCAGGAAAAAACCTCGGTGCGCTTGGAGATGGCGGAGCAGTTGTTACTGATGATTCTGACTTAGCCAAAGTTATTATTGCTCTACGGAATTATGGTTCGGAAACCAAATATCATAATGATTTTATTGGTGTTAACTCGAGACTGGACGAACTGCAGGCTTCTTTTCTGAACTTAAAATTACCTAATTTAGATGCAGATAATGAACGTCGAAGAGTAATTGCTAAACGTTACATATCTGAAATTAAAAGCGATAAAATAATTTTGCCATTTTGGGATTTATCGAAAAACCATGTTTTTCATCTGTTTGTTATTCGAACAAAAGACAGAGGTGATCTGCAGCATTATTTGATGGAAAACAGCATTGAAACGATGATTCATTATCCGATTCCGCCACATAAGCAGAAGGCTTTTGAATATTGGAATGATTTATCTTTTCCTATTACAGAGAAGATTCATCGGGAAGTGCTGAGTTTGCCTATTAGCCCTGTCATGACAATGGATGAGGTGGATTACGTTGTTAAAGTTTTAAATAAATATTGAATTGAAGTTTGTGAAAAATATAATCCAGACTCAATTGTTTAAAATTTCTTCTTTAAACAGTTTGAGTGTGATCCTGAAAATTGGGGTTGGTCTTGTTACTTCTAAGTTATTGGCTGTTTTTGTAGGTCCCAGCGGAATGGCTTTGGTAGGAAATCTACGCAATTTTATGACTTCACTGGAAAGTATTTCAACTTTGGGTTTTCAAAATGGAATTGTAAAATATGTTGTAGAATCTAAAAATGATAAAAGTAACTTTCAGAAAATTATAGCAACAGTTTTTATCAGTTTGTTGTTAGTTGGAATAGTCTTATGCGGTATTTTGTTTTTTTTTGCAATCTATTGGAGCAATCAAATCTTTGGAGCAAATTATAATTATTCGTTTGTTTTTAAAGTGTTAGCACTGACTTTGCCTTGGTATGCAGTTTCGTTGTATTTTGTTGCAGTTATCAATGGAATGGGGAAATTCAAAAAAGTGATTTGGATTACCATTATAGGAAACGTAATTGGTTTGTTATTGTCATTGATTTTGATTTGGAATTACAAAACACTTGGAGCTTTGCTCGCTATTGTTGTATCGCCAGCTCTATTGTTTTTAGTGAGTTTTTATTTTTTTAATAAAGAAGTTCCTTTTTTACAAGCTATTAGGCTACGCTTTTTTGACTTTCAGATTATAAAAAATCTTTCTTCCTATTCTTTGATGGCATTAGTTTCTTCGATATTTGGACCATTGGTTTTTTTGGCCATCCGAAAAAATGTAATTGCGATTGTAGGAATTGATCAAGCTGGTTATTGGGAAACAATGACCAGAATTTCATCTTATTATATGCTGTTTGCAGGGACTATTTTGTCAGTGTATTTTTTACCAAAATTGGCTAGTGCTAAAAATGAGAATGAAACAAAAGCCGTTTTCTGGAGTTACTACAAAAGTATTCTGCCATTATTTATATTAGGTCTTACTCTAATTTATAGCTTGCGTTTTTTTATAGTCGAATTGCTTTTTACAAAAGATTTTTTACCTGTAGCATCTATGTTTTTTTGGCAATTAATAGGAGATATTTTAAAGGTTGCTTTTTTAATTTTGGGCTACCAGTTTTTTGCTAAGAAATTGACTGTAGCCTTTATCATTTTCGAAATTGCTTCGCTTGCAGTTTTGTATTTTTTAAGTAATTATTTAATTCATTTTTTTGGAATTCAAGGGGTTTTAATAGCTCAAGTTTTGGATAACTTGATTTATTTATTGGTATTGGTGGTTTATTTTAGGAAGTATTTGTTTTAGTAAATTATGATGCTCATGGTAAAGAAGTATATCAATATAGCACTAAAGAAGCAATATTTGATATTAGTTTGCCAAATCTTTCTTCGGGGTTATATTTTGTAAAACTGGAAGGTAATAAATATGAGGAAACTGTGAGGTTTGTTAAAAATTGATTTTTTTGTAATTAACAATAAAAAGAGATATCCAGTCTCTTTTTATTGTTTTCATTTTTTTTTGAAATGCTTAAATGTTTTTCTCCAAGCCAAAATAATTCTTAATTCTAAATTTCTTAAAACCAACCAATAGTTTTTGTTTTTCAGGCAATGTATAATGCTATTATGAACTCTTTTTTGAATAGCTAAATCTTCTTCCCTGCTTCGGTTAAGTTTTATTCCTTTTTTTAATATTAAATATGTTGAATGGTCTAATCTTCGGGTCTGATCATTATTTTTTTTATAAAATTTAGTGGCTAAAGAATTTGAAACAATTCTTTTTTGCATAATCGGTTCATCGATAAAATCGAATTCATAGATTCGAGAGGCTCTAATCCAAAAATCCAGATCTTCATAAGCAAGAGACTCATCATAACCTTCAAGATGATCAAATACACTTTTTTTTATCATTGCAGAAACGGAACACATACTGTAAAAATCGGATAGGACATTTTTGTAAATATCGCCCGTAATTCTTTTTTTGATTACTTTTTTTTGAGGATTTACTGGGAAATAATAGGAGTCAAATAAACCATTTTCTAAAATTAATTCAGCATTGCCATAAACTACACCAAGATTTTTAAAAGTACTATTTTTAAAAGCGTTGATTTGTGTCATGACGCAATGCGGCAGCAGGACATCATCAGCAGCTAAATCGATTATATATTCTCCTGTTGCTTGTTTTAGTGCTTTATTGAATGATTTTGTATTTCCTAAATTGGTGTCATTACTAATAAACTCAATGCTGGAATGTTGTTTTAACCAATCTTCAATTATTGCTTTCGAATTATCAGTACTGAAATCATCAACTATAATAAGCTGGATAGGTGAATAGAATTGATTTATAACAGAATTTAAACTCTCCACAACGTAGGCTTCATGATTATAGCATAAACAGATAACGGTTACCAGTGGATTGTCAGACATTATTTTTGTAAAAGGTTATATTTGTATCAAAAATAATAAATTGAAAATGACATTGCCTAAAAAAAGATATAAGATTGCTTTAATTGGTTATCGATTAACTGAAGGAGGGGGAGAAAAGGTGATGGCTAATTTATCTCTTTTTTTTGAAAAAAAAGGAATTGAAGTTCACAATATTATTGTTTTAGATGGGGTAACTTATCCTTATTCAGGTAAGCTTGTTAATATGGGGCTGCTTAAAAATGAAAGCAATGGATTTTTGAATAAATTAAAACGATTACTTTTTTTTAAGAATCATCTGAAAGAAAATAATTTCGATTTTATTATTGATTTTCGACCTAGAACGAAATTGCTTCAAGAAATATTTATTGCGAAGTTCATATATAACACCAAAACAATTTTTACAGTGCATAGTTTTTTAATAGATTATTATATGCCAAAAAACTATTGGTTGACAAGATTGATATATAAAAAAATATATGCTGCTGTAACTATAGGTAATCAAATTGAAGAATTGATAAAATCTAAATATAATTTAAAAAATGTAATTACTATTTTTAATCCTATAAATTTAGATGAAATCAATATTAAAATTAATGAAGGTGTTGATCTTGATCTTGATTATATTATTGCAATTGGGCAATATCGCGATAACATAAAACAATTTGATAAATTAATTTTAAGTTTTGCTAATTCTATTTTGCCTGAAAGAAATATACATTTAATAATTTTGGGTAATGGAAACAAAGATTTTTTGACTCAGATAGCTATAGATAATAATGTTCTTAATTTTGTTCATTTATTGGGATTTCAAGAGAATCCTTTTAAATATTTGAAAAAATCCAGATTTTTGGTTCTTAGCAGTAAAAATGAAGGTTTTGCAAATGTACTTGTAGAGTCTTTGGCCAGTCAAACACCTGTTGTAGCTTTTGATTGCCTTTGTGGGCCAAGTACAATTATTAAGCACAGAGAAAATGGATTGCTGGTTGAAAATCAAAATATTCAGAAACTGACCGAAGCTTTGAATTTGTTTGTCGAAGATGAAGAATTGTATAATAATTGTAAACAAAATGCCCTTGCAAGTATCCAGAAATTTTCTTTAGATAAAATTGGAAAACAATGGTTAGATTTAATGCAGATTGATAAAAATAATAAAGAAAATGATTGAAGAAATACAATTGCTTAAAATTCCAGTTATTGAAGATATAAGAGGAAATTTAGGAGTTATAGAAAACGGTTTCCTGCCATTTGAATTGAAGCGAGTGTATTATCTTTTTGATGTACCTAGCAGTGCTTTTCGAGGTGGGCATTCCCATATTTTACAACAGGAGGTTCTTATTGCTTTGAGCGGAAGTTTTGAAGTTACGATTCATGATGGCTATAGTAAAAAAAGTTATCTCTTAAATAAACCAAATGCAGGCTTGCTTATTCCTGCAGGATATTGGAGAGAATTGGAAAATTTTTCATCAGGTGCAGTTTGCCTTGTTTTGGCTTCGGATGTTTTTGATGAAGACGATTATATTCGAGATTTTGACAAATTTTTGGAGTCAAAAAAATGAAGATTCTATACATCGCACCTGATATAACTGACTCTGGCGGAATTTCAAGGGTTATTTCTTTGAAAACTAATTATTTTGTTTGCAGTTTTAATTATAAAGTTGTCATACTATCTGTAAATGATTGTACTTCCAATCGTTTTTACGATTTTCATTCAGATATAAAATGGTTTAACATTAAAAAAACTAAAAATCTATTCTTTTTTAGAAACTATATTCGATTAATAAAAGAAATAATTTCCAAAGAAAAGCCAGATGTAATAGTCATTTGCGATGCGGTATTGTGGTTGTTTATCCCTTGGTTTTTACAAACTAAGATTCCAATAATTTTTGAAACACATTTTTCAGTTTCGTTCGAAAAAGTAAAAAATAGAAGTTTATACACGAAGTTAAGATCCGGATTGGTACATTTTTTTAAACAGAAAACAATAAATAAATTTAGCTGTTTTGTTTCAGTAACTGATGAAGGAAGTAAAGAATGGAATGCTAAAAATAAAATAGTTATTCCTAATCCTGTAAGTTTTAAGGTTGCTGAAAAAGCTAATTTGGTCAATAAAAGAGCCATGGCGGTCTGTATGATTCCTCACATCAAAGGGCTGGATAGATTGTTATTGATCTGGAGCAGGATAACTCAAACACATCCTGATTGGCAGCTGGATATTTATGGTCAATTGGCAGCTGATTCTGAATATCAAGAAATGGCTAATAAATTAAATATCTCAAATAATATAAATTTTCTTTCACCTGTCAAAGATATACAGCACAGTTATAATCAATCGTCTGTTTTTTTAATGACTTCAAGGACAGAAGCTTTTGGGATGGTACTTATCGAAGCAATGGCCTCAGGTGTCCCCTGTATAGCTTATGATTGTCCTTCTGGTCCAAGAGTTATTATTGACGATGAGGTAAATGGTTTTTTGATTGAAGATGGAAATTCAGATTTATTTGTGCAAAAACTCGAATTGCTTATTGAAGATGAGAATTTGAGATTTCAAATGGGTAAAGCTGCCCAAGAGAGCATAAAAAAATATGAAATCGAAGGCATAATGAAAAAATGGGATAAGCTGTTTTTGGATTTAATATAACCGCATCTAAAATTACTTCCGCTTTTTCATGATCAAAATGGTTTCATTTTCGGCCAAGCCATAAAATAAATTTTTGTTCTGATATTGATTTACTTCTGTTTTAAATCCAGATTGTATTAATCTGTTTTTCAGGCCTTCAATAGAATAAATTCTTACATGATCTTCCTGTCCAAAATGCCGAAGTCTGTCCTCTGTTGAGGTGATAGTATAATCCTCGTATATTTCTCCTTCTTTGAAAGGCGTTTGAACAAACAGAGTTCCTGTTGGTTTTAAAGTTCTGTGAAGTTCTTTCATAGCCGATAAATCATTAGTAACATGTTCTAAAACATGATAGCATAAAATTAAATCAAAAGTGTTATCGTCTTCGGGAATTGATGTGATATCATATTGGTTGTCAGAAATAAAATCTCCTGACAGATCAGTAGCTTTATATGATGCATTTTGTTTTTTCCATTTTCTATACAAACATCTGGAAGGGGAAAAGTCTAAAACTTTTATATCTTCTGCCAAATAACTATTTTCAATAAACATCCACAATCTTCTATCTCTTGCCAAGCTCCCGCATTTAGGGCAAATTTTATCCTGATTATGTAAAATGATCCATTTTTTTAACTTTGTTTTACAAATGGTACATTCGTATTTTGAACCTCTGTAAAATAGTGACCATCCAGATCTTAAAAAAGGTTCTATTTTGAATATTGCTTTTTTAGGCAGAAGAGTGTTAATTATTTTTTTTAGACTGTTATACATTTTTTGTTGGAGTCATGGAACATAAATACCCCAATTTATAAAAGTCTAATAAATATAAATTTGGATTGCCAGATTTTAAATTTGTTAGTATTCTTTGTCTCGTTTTGTTGTAGATTACTTTCACAAGTCCAATTAAATGAAGTTTTTTTAGAACTAAATAAACTTTGCTTAATTTTATGTCTTTGAAATCGATTTTTTGCTGATTGATTAAATTATATAAAGTATTTACTGCTCGTTCAGTCTTTTGAATGAAATCAATACTGTTTTCGTTATTGTTATGAATTAAATGATTTTCAATATGACTGATTGGAACAGAATTTAGACGCAGTGATTTTATAAAAATAGCATCTTCATAACCATATTCACGTATGAATTCAGGAAAAGGATATTGTAAAAGAATTTCTTTTCTTAAAAGCAAGTTCCAAGTAAACACGAAAGAGTAATTGCTTTTTTGTCTTTCTTTTAGAGATTTTGTTTCTCGGGCATGTCCATATTTCCATCGAAGTATTTTGTCTTTTTCAGGAATCGTTTCAGGATATTTAACACCTCCAAAAATTATTGAGGTGTCGTTTGAAATTAAGGTTAAGTAATTTTTGAGGTAATTTTTATTCTCAGGAAAGGAATCGGATTCCATAATTAGAACATAATCTTCATTTGCTTTAGAGCACAATAAATTAATGTTTTTTCCTCTTCCGATATTTTTTGGATTTACTTGGTAATGACAATTTGATAATGAATTTATTTTTTCATTTTCAGATTTGAATATCTGGCTGTTATCATCTTGTGCCAGTATTTCATATTTTATTCCTAATTCATCAGCTTGAAGCTTGAGTTCGCTAACTAGCGCATTAACATCATAATTATAAACCGGAATGAGAATAGAAAGCATTACACCGTTCTTTGAACTACTTCAAAAATAGTTGCGTCCTCACATTTCAATGTTTTGTATGGATATTTCATCAACAAAGCATAATCGTGGGTAGCCATGATAACTGTTTTGCCTAGAGCATTGATTTGTCTTAAAACTTCAAGTACTTCGGTGCTGGTTTGCGGGTCAAGATTTCCTGTTGGCTCATCTGCAAGAATAAATTCGGGGTCGTTCAGCAAAGCTCTTGCAATGGCAACACGCTGTTGCTCACCGCCAGACAATTGATGTGGCATTTGATTCGCAAAATCTTTCATGTTTACTTTTGCCAGTACTTCTTCAATTTTTGCGTCCATTTCTGCAAGGTCAGTCCAGCCTGTTGCTTTCAAAACAAAAAGCATGTTGTCCTGCACAGTACGGTCTGGCAGTAATTTGAAATCCTGAAAAACGATTCCAAATTTTCTTCTCAAAAACGGAATATCTTCTTCTTTTAGAGTCGCCAAATCAAATTCTACAATCTTGCCTTCGCCTTCAGTTAATGGCAAATCAGCATATAATGTTTTTAATAAACTACTTTTTCCAGAACCTGTTTTTCCAATGATGTAGATAAATTCGCCGTGAGTAACTTCTAAATTAACATCAGATAAAATAGTTTTTCCTTCTTGATATATGTTTACGTTTTTTAAAGACAGTACAGATTGTGCCATGGTAGAATTTGTTTATTGGGTAAAAGTAAAAAATCAAATTTCAAAAAACAAAAAACAAAAGGCAAATGTCAAAAAGTAAAAAACAAATTTCAAAAATCAAATGACAAAACTCAAAAAACAAATTTCAAAAACGAAAATGATTTTTTAAAAAATAAATATCAAGTTCTTGGATTGCTCCCCTCTCCAAAGGAGAGGGGCTGGGGGTGAGGAAAAATAATTTATAATAAAAACGTCTCGGCTTCCGTTATAAAATCAGAATTAAATATCTTTGATTGACTAAATAAAAACGACAATGCGTATACCTATCAGGCTTTTTTTATTCCTTTTTTTTCTTCCAATAACCTCCCTGTTTTCTCAGCAATCGACCATTTATACCTACTCTTTAAAAGAATTCGACAAAGCGGTTTCGTTGTATGAAGATCAGCAATATGCATCGGCACAAATTATTTTTAAACAGGTAAAAGAGAAGGCTACGACTGAAGGTTTACAGTCGGATTGTGCTTATTATATTGCCAATTGTGCCATTCGTACCGATCAGGACAATGCCGAAGAACTTATTAATCGTTTTGTAGAAGAATACCCGTCAAGCCGAAAACAAAATCAGGCTTTTATCGATGTGGCGTATTACTATTTTGATCATAAAGAGTATAAAGAAGCTATGCATTGGTTTGAAAGAGTGGATGAAAGTGTTTTGAAAGAAAGCGAAAAAAACAAATTCAATTTCGAAAAAGGATACACTTATTTTGATGCCAAAAATCCTAAAAAAGCAAAAAGTTATTTCAGCAGAGTAACGGATTCCGATGAATATGGTACCCAAAGCAAATACTATATGGGTTTCATGGCGTATGAATCTGATGATTATGCGGAAGCCAACAAACAATTTGATCAGGTTTCCGGAAATGAAAAATATGCTGAGAAATTGTCCTATTACAAATCGGATATGAGTTTCAAGGCAGGAGAATTTCAGAAAGCTATTGATTTAGGAATTAAGGCAATGCCGAAATCAACTCCTGAGGAAAAATCAGAATTAAATAAAATCATCGGCGAAAGCTATTTTAATCTAAAGCAATATGATAAAGCAATTCCGTATTTGGTAGGTTATAAAGGCAAAAATGGAAAATGGAACAATACCGATTTCTATCAGTTGGGTTATGCGTATTATGTGCAAAAGGATTATGAAAATGCCGTTTCGCAATTCAATAAAATTATCGGTGGAAATGATTTCATAGCACAGAATGCCTATTATCATTTGGGAGAAAGTTATTTGGAATCAGGAAAAAAACAACAGGCTTTGAATGCTTTCAAAAACGCTTCTGAAATGAATTTCAATTTAAAACTGCAGGAAGATGCGAGTTTTAATTATGCCAAATTGAGTTATGAAATTGGGAATTCGTACCAAACTGTTCCCGAAGTTTTGTTGGCTTTTATGACTAAATATCCAACGAATCCTAATAATAGTTTAATAGAAAAATTATTGATTGACTCTTATATTTCGTCTAAAAATTACAAGGAAGCATTGGCTTTATTGGAAAAAAATAAAACTTCCGAAAATAGGGGAGTATATCAAAAAGTAGCTTTCTACAGAGGATTGGAATTGTATACGAATAGTGATTATTTTGGTTCTATAGCAATGTTCGAAAAAGGTTTGAAAGAACAAAAAGATGCTGTAATTACTGCCCGCACCACTTTTTGGAAAGCAGAATCTGAATATAATTTAGAAAATTTTAAAGATGCTTTAGCAAGTTATCAGCAATTTGTGGATTTGCCAAAAGCCAAAGAAACGGTTGAATTCAAAAACGTTAATTACAATATTGCCTACGCCAATTTTAAATTGAAAGAATATGATAAGGCAGGTGATTTTTTCCAAAAACAAATAGAAAGCAACAAAGCAGATAAATTTCGTTTGAATGATTCGTATCTGCGTTTGGCCGATTGCCGATTTGTAACGACAAAATATCAGGTGGCTTTAGATGCTTACAATAAGGTAATTGAATCCAAAAGTGTAGATGCTGATTATGCGTATTTTCAAAAAGCGCTTTGCTATGGATTCCTTTCGAAAAACAGTAAAAAAATCGAAGAGCTGAATGCCTTTTTGACATTATACCCAAAATCAGATTATCAGGACGATGTGTTGTTTGAGCTAGGAAATACATATGTAGCCGAGAACAAACAAGACTTGGCGATTAAGGCTTATGATAAATTAATTACAGGTTTTAAAAGCAGTTCGTATACATCAAAATCTATTTTGCGTCAGGGATTGATTTATTATAATTCGGATAAAGATGATTTAGCTATTGCCAAATTTAAAAAAGTGGCTTCCGAATTTCCAAAAACTCCCGAAGCCTATGAAGCCGTTGCTACAGCCCGATTGATTTATGTTGATAATGGAAAAGTTGATGAATATGCTTCTTGGGTACGTACTCTGGATTTTGTTGCGGTGACGGATTTAGAGTTGGATAATGATTCTTTCGAGGCTTCACAAAAACAATTGGAACAAGGAAATTCTAAACAGGCTATTTCAGGTTTTAGTAATTATGTGGCTAAGTTTCCAAATGGAGTTCATATTCTGCAGGCTAATTTTCAATTGGCACAACTGTATTATGCTGAAGGTACAGAAAGTAAATCAGTTGCTAATTATGAGTATGTGGTCAATCAGTCGCGTTCCGAATATACGGAGCAATCGCTGGTTCGTTTGGCTCAAATATTTTTGAAAGATAAAAATTGTGCTAAATCAATTCCAGTTTTAGTCCGTTTGGAAAAAGAAGCCGATTTTCCACAGAATAAAACTTTTGCGCAGGCGAATTTGATGAAATGTTATTATGAAACAAAGGATTATTCCAATTCAGTTGTTTATGCAGATAAGGTTTTAGCGAATGCAAAAGCGGAAGAAAATGTAAAAAGCGATGCGCAAATTATCGTAGCTCGTTCTGCAATGCAAACAGGTGATGAGGCCAAAGCCAAAACTGCTTACGCAAAATTAGTGACCGTAAGCAAAGGAGAACTGTCTGCTGAAGCTTTATACTATGACGCTTATTTTAAAAACAAGGACGGAAAATTCGAGCTTTCGAACACAGCGATTCAAAAATTAGCCAAAAATTATTCGAGTTACCGCTATTATGGAGCCAAAGGTTTGATTCTAATGGCAAAAAATTACTACGGTTTGAAAGACAGTTATCAGGCAACTTATGTTTTGGATAATGTAATCGAAAATTTCACCGACTATTCGGATGTGGTCGAAGAAGCCAAAACAGAGCTGAATAAAATAAAAACCGAGGAAGCCAAAACGAATTCATCAATTAAAGGTTAGATTTTAGAAATCAGAAGGCAGAAGTTAGAAATTAGAAAATACAAAAGATGAAAATCAAAAACATAAATACATTCATAAATAAGTTATCAACGTTCTCAACTTTCTCTCCTTTGGTGAGAGCTGGGGTGGGGTTTCTTTTTTTACTACTTACTCAATTTTCATTTGCTCAGGATAAAAAGGATAATATTGGCACTGAAGTCGTGAATGTGGTAAAACCATATACGCCTACAATTTCGGATGCTTTCAAGGTAAAAGAAGTTCCAGCCAGCATTAATACTGATGAAAATGCTAAAAAAGAAAATGTAAATTATTCGATTTTACCTTTTCCAGTTGCTTCAACATTTGCTCCTGCCAAAGGAAATGCACAAGGCGTAGAAAAAGGAAAACAGGAACGTTTGTTTAAGAATTATGCAACGCTCGGTATTGGAAATTATGGGCGTTTGAATGCTGAATTATATGTAAACGAAGATCTTAATAATAATGAATATGTAAGCGGAATGTTTCGCCACAATTCATCTCAGGGAGATATTAAGGATGTGCTTCAGGATAATTTCTATTATGATACCAAAATTGATTTGCAATACGGTTCTAATGAACAAGATTTGACTTGGAATATAAAAGCGGGCTATCAAAATCAAATTTATAATTGGTATGGATTGCCTGTTAATTTTGGAAATACTTTGACACCGCCAGCTGATATGGCTTTGATTTATGGAATTAAACTGCGACAATCTTATAATACCTTAACCGCAGGAGGTTCCATGGCTTTTGAAAATGGAATTCTGAATGATGTAACTCTAGATTTTGCGCATTTTACAGATGATTTTAGTTCGGCTGAAAATAGTTTTTTGCTGGCTCCGACTTTTAAGTTTGATGTGTTGGACGAAGCGATTAAAACCAAAGTTTTCGTTGATTATGTGGATGGCAGTTTTAAGAATAATTATTTAGGAACTAATACTTCTCCAACCAATTACGGATTTATAAACTTAGGAATTGTGCCAAGTTTTGTAATGAATAGAGAGGATTGGACGATAAACGTTGGTGCAGGATTGGTGTATAGCATGGGGAAAGAAAATGATACCAACAAGTTTTATGTATATCCGTCGATCAGCGCTTCCTATAAAGTAGTTGGAGATTTGATGATATTTTATACGAGTGCCATCGGTAATTTACAGCAAAACACCTATAAGAATTTTGTAGATGGAAATCCTTATGTTTCGCCTACATTGAATATTAAGCCAACCAATGAGTTGTATGATATTCAGGCGGGATTGAAAGGAAAACTGGCTAGTACTGTGAGTTATGATGTAAAAGCGTCCTATATACATGATGAAAATAAAGCATTGTTTAGAAGTAATGATTATACTGAAAAAGATACGAATGCTAATTATGGTTTCGGAAATTCATTTCAAGTAGTATATGACGACTTGACGACAATGCGTTTTTATGGCGAAATTAAAGCCGATTTAGCCAAAGGTTTAACCGTTGAAGCTGATGTAACAGTAAGCAGTTATACCAAAAAGTCAGAACAGGAAGCATGGAATTTACCGGAACTTCAGTTGAATGGTAAAGCTGATTTTATGATTACTAATAAATGGTTTGCTGGTGTGAATTTGTTTTATGTAGGAGAACGTAAAGATTATCAGTTGAATACTGATATCGTTTATGTTACGGCTCCATCGCCAATTACCCTAGATGGTTATTTTGATTTGAATGCCAATGTGCGATACAAACACAACGACAGGTTTACTGCCTTTTTGAAAGCTAATAACATTTTGAATAATGACTATCAAAAATGGCTGAATTATCAAGTTCAAGGTTTTCAGGTAATGGTTGGAGGGAATTATAAATTTGATTTTTAACGGCTAAGTTTCTAAAAATCCAACAATCTAATAATCTAAGCAGTCGAATTAAATGACTTTCAAACAAAAAATACACCAATATTATTCACAATTAGTTCAAGATAGAATCGATGCTTTTCGAGATATGATTGTCGAATTGACTGAAGATTCAAAGAATGACGCCAAAGGTTCTGCAGGTGATAAGCACGAAACGGCTTTGTCGATGATGCACATTGAGCAAGAAAAAATCAATCACAAATTGAAAGAAGTTTTGACTCAAAAAAACGTTTTGGACAAAATTGATTCAACTACAATTGCAAAAACAATTATCGTTGGGAGTTTGGTTAAGGCGAATGGAATTTATTTGTATCTCTCTTTGGCTTTGCCAAAAATCACTATTGACGGAATTAATGTTATTGCACTTTCTCCGCAATCTCCGCTGGGAAATAAACTGATGGGGAATACTGTTGGTTTTACTTTTGAAATTAATGGAACGAAGTATTTGATTGAGAGTGTTGAATAATATAACTACTTTTTTTGAAGGCAAATTAATAAAGGTGATTACTTATGGAAAAACGATTAATGAATGGAATTGAATTTACATGTTGGGAAAATGATGAAATAATAAAAATACAATTGGAACCAGAAGCTTTTATTTATAAAGTTTATCCTGGGGATACTATCAAATTTATTCCTAAATATTCAACATCCGAATTTTGCTGGGCTTTAAGAATAGATCATCGCGTAAAAGGAATACAATTGTTTCCTGATCCACCAAATTCTTATGATATTATTGAAATTTATAGGAATAATGAATTGATAGAAAATATTGCAGAATCTTAAAAGATAAGTTTTAGGATTATTTGATTGAGAGTATTTAGTAATCTATAAAAAATCACTTTCAAAGCAAGTGTAATTTTTCTGCGAAGTCTATTTTTATCATTTCCCAATTTTTATCAAGCAAACAATTGGGATCAAAATCTAAATTAGCATCATCAAAATTGACAAGCATTTCTTTGATTCTTGTAGAGTCATCGGTGTAAGGATATCGTTTTTCGAAAAAAGAAATCATTTCGTCTATCGAAATTTTGTCTAAGAAATAATGTAAATCCCAAAAATCTTTTTTTCGTCCGCCACGTAAAATCACATCCAATTTCATTGCAATAATTTCTTGGATACTTGCCATTCTAATAGTTGAAACTTCTTGAATGGTATCTATATAAGGATCGGTATAGTACAAATCTAATTTTATGCAATTTGCTTTTGAATATCCTATTTTGAAATACGTACCAAAAGCAATAATTTCTACAGGACTTGTACTGTAAAAATCATATTTATTTTTCAGGAATATTTTAATTTTTTCAAAATCAATAGAGCCATAATCAGCATCAGTAAACAAATCAATGTCAACCGACATTCTGTGTCCAATTTGCAAACTCAAAGCGGTGCCACCCACCAATCGGAAAGGCGAAAACAATTCTTCCTGCATCAAATCGATCAAAATTTCTTTGAGTAAAGGTGAAACGGTATCCCAATATAAATCTTCCAAAATGGTTACAATTGATGTTTCATTAATTTAATTTTTTCAACTGTGTCGGCGCCATAAAAACGGGTGATTTCTTCTTTTTCTTCCTCTGTTCCTCTCGAAAAAACACGTTTTACAACGGCAACTTTCATTTGTTCCCAGTCAATTTTATCTATTGTGGTATCCCAAAACAACACCTTACTTAATTTAGAAATATCGGGTTTTCGTTGGTTTTTTTTCTTAAAGATTTTGATATCGTAATGATTTTGTAAAGTCATCAAAAAACCTTCTTCTAATTCTAATTTTTCTTCAATTTTTAAAGAAATGGGAACATTCATCCTGCGATTTCCTTTGATAATGGCACCCAAAGTCTGCGGATGCTCATCAATAGCAATGGCAAATTGTCGCTTGTTAATGCCTTTTTTAAGCATTTCTCGCTCTACAAACTTACCTGGATGTACCCCTTTGATTATTTTAAGAATATCTTTCATGATGCAAATGTAAACAAAATTGTTTATATGAAATCATAAAAATATTTTAAAAAGTTGATATAGAGGTTTTTGCTTGTTGTTTGATGCTGTTGTTTTTAACAGCAGATAAACTGATGAGAAATACCATTGGTTTTACTTTTGAAATTAATGGGACGAAGTATTTGATTGAGGAGATTTTGTAGTTATGAAAATGTGAAATTTTCTCAATTTCATGGCGTTGTTGATTTTTATAGTTACATTTGTTTATAATTTTGAGAGATTTTCTCAAAATATAAAGCTAAAATTATGTTGTTAGAATTCACAGTCGGAAATTTTCTGTCATTTAAGGATAAAAAGACTTTCAGTTTAGAAGCAGGAGGTATTAAAACCATTTTGCCAGATAATGTTGTTCGAAATGGAAAATACAAAGTGCTTCGCTCAGCAGCTATCTATGGTGCTAACTCTAGTGGGAAAAGTAATTTTGTAAAAGCTCTGGATTTTATGGTTAATACTGTTAAGAACTCTTCAAAGTTGAATTCAATAGATAAGTTAGGTGCCAAGCCTTTTTTATTAAATACAGAAACAGAAAATCAGCCTTGTTATTTTGAGATTCTTTTTACGGAAGGAGATAGTCGCTATCGTTATGGTTTTGAATTAGATAACGATAAAATTCATTCAGAATGGCTATTTGTATTAAAAGCGAATTCAAAAAAAGAAGTTCCTTATTTTGTGCGTGAACTTGAAGGTATTGGCGTAGCTGATGTTTTTGAAGAAGCCAAAGGTTTGGAAAGTAAGACCAGAGATAATGGATTGTTTATTTGGGTTGTAGATCAATTCAATAGTAAAGTTGCAAAAACAGTTATGCAGCAGTTTTCAAAAATGGAAATTTTATCAGGTATAGAACACAAAAACGCTATTTCTATGACTGGTGTTTTGTATAAAAATGATGAATATAAGGAAAAAGTTGAAAATTTCATTGAGAAGTTGCAATTAGGTTTTAATAGTTTTGAATTTGATAGAAAAGACGAGAATATTTTTTTTAGTAAAATGATTAGAACGTCTCATAAAAAATACAACGAAAAAGGTGAATTTGTTTCTGATTTCAAATTTAATTTAGCTGAACAAGAGTCTTCGGGAACAAATAAATTATTCGATTTGTCTGGTTATATCATTTTGACACTCTCATTTGGTTTGGTGTTAGTTATAGATGAATTAGATTCTAAATTGCACCCAATTCTAACTCAAGAAATTATAAAATTATTCAATAATCCGGAAACTAATCCTAAAAATGCTCAATTAATTTTCACTACTCACGATACAAATTTATTAGCTGCTAATCTATTTAGAAGGGATCAAATTTGGTTTACAGAGAAAGATGAATTTGAAACTACTGACTTGTATTCATTGTTAGAATTTAAAGATGGAGATGGTAAGTCGGTTAGAAATGATAGGAGTTTTGAAGCTGATTATATAAGAGGACGCTATGGAGCAATTCCGTATATTTCGAACTTTCAAGAAATATAGAATATGGCAAATATCATAAAAATCCAAAATCATCTTGCTAAACGAGAAAGAACGAAGGAGAAGAAAAGAACTATTGAAACCAAAGAAGTTCGTGTTTATTTTTTAATTGTTTGCGAAGGTGAAAAAACAGAACCTAACTATTTCAAGTCTTTTAAAACCAATGTAAAATCTTATGTTTATACGATTGATGCTTTTGGAGAAGCTTCTAATACTAGAGATTTAGTAAAAAGAACAATTAAAGCAAGAGATAAATCAAGTCAAAAATATGATAGTGTTTGGGTAGTTTTTGATAAAGACAGTTTTAGTCCAAATAATTTTAATGGCGCAATTGAATTAGCTGAAAATAATAATATAAAAGCAGGTTGGTCAAACGAAGCGTTTGAATTATGGTATTTACTGCATTTTCAATATAGAAATACCCACATGTCTAGAAACGAGTATAAAAGTGCCATTGAGGTTGAAGTCAATGCTAAGATTTCAGCTCAATCTAAAAGTAAAAAAGCAAAAGCATTCGTTTATAAAAAGAACAGTGCAGAAATGTATTCGATTTTAGAAAAATATGGAGATCAAAAACAAGCTATAAAAAATGCTGAAAAGTTGATTTTAACTCATAATTGTAACAATTTTGCAATTCATAATCCGTGTACCAGAATTCATTTGTTAGTTCAGGAGTTAAATGGGGATTCTGAAGAATTGAACAAGCAAATCAAATTAAAGAGTGAATAACAAAAAGTAAAATCTTAGCTTTTAGTCCCGATTGCAGTGAAAATCCTTTTTGGCTGGGGTTCAGCCAAAAAGATTGTAACGAAAAGCGGGAACAATCTTGGCTGAAAATGCCTAATCTTTCTGCTTCAAAAAAATATCAATTTTAGGTTTTTCAATATTACTCACTGTTAGATTTCACAATACCGCTACATATTATAACAAAATTAAACATAATGTTAAATCAATGACTTCTTTCGTAGAAAACCATTCAATTCATTAAAAAATAGAAATCCCTAAAAAAACTTTTTGTAATTTCGCGAGCTTAAAAGTTTGACTTTAAAACTACGTAAAATTATGAGTAAAATAATGACAGTCGACATCTTGTCGAGTATTAAAGGAGCACAGCCTTCGGAGAGTGTGAACAAATTATTTGATGTGATTAAAAATGCAAATTCATCAAATGATAATTCCTTAAATAATGTCAATCGTAATTGTGTGTCAGTGAATAATTTAAGAGAAGATGTTGTGATAGAGAGTTCGGCTATTGAGAAACAGATTATTTTAGAAAATTTCCCGAACAAGAAAAATGGTTTTTTAGTGGTTGCAAAAGTTATAGAAGGATAAAATGGATTCTCAGATAAAAAAAATACACCAACAATTGGTGTCAAAAGAAATAAGCTGTACGGCTCTTGTACAGGAAAAATTAGACTTACTTAAACAAAATACATACAACTCTGTAAACTCTGTTTTGGATACTTTGGCTTTAGAATTAGCTTCTAAAGTTGATACTAAAATCGCAAACGGAGAAACAATTGGTCTTTTGGAAGGAATTCCTTTTGGGATCAAAGATGTATTTATGGTGCAGGGTACTTACACAACTGCGAGTTCTAATTTGTTGAAAAATTATAAATCGCCTTACACAGCAACTGCCATTCAAAAATTATTGGATGCGGGTGCTATTCCATTGGTAAAAGAAAACTGCGACAGTTTTGGTCATGGATCTTCTAGCGAGAATACCATTTTTGGAGCGGTAAAAAATGCGGTTAATCCAGAATTAGTTGCTGGAGGTTCAAGCGGAGGTTCTGCGGTGAATGTTGCCAAGGAATATACTGTTTTCTCTATTGGTGGAGACACGGGTGGTTCGGTTCGTCAGCCTGCAGGTTACAATCATATCTATGGTTTGAAACCAACTTATGGAAGAATTTCTAGATATGGTTTGATGGCGTATGCTTCTTCTACGGATTGTGTTGGTCCATTGGCCAAATCAATCGAAGACATCCGAATTGTGCTGAATGTAATGAGCGGAAAAGATCCAAAAGATCAAACTTCTATCGTTTCAAACGAAATTAGTGAAGAAGCTATTGCAACTTCAACGGTGA
Source organism: Flavobacterium aquicola (assembly GCF_003385115.1). Taxonomy (GTDB): domain Bacteria; phylum Bacteroidota; class Bacteroidia; order Flavobacteriales; family Flavobacteriaceae; genus Flavobacterium; species Flavobacterium aquicola. The sequence continues at coordinate 62,946 of NZ_QUNI01000006.1, read as the reverse complement.
AAACGGTTGGTTACTTTAAAAACTTTATCGAAAGCGAAGCAATCGATGCTCAAATAAAAGATGACTTTTTAGAAAGTATCGAAAAACTAAAAGCTAAAGGAATCGCTGTAAAAGAATTGGATTTCTTCAAATCCGATATTTTGGTTTCGACGTATTATACTTTGGCAATGGCCGAAACAGCTTCGAATTTATCTCGTCTTGACGGAACCAATTATGGAAACCGCATTGAAGCTGAAAATTTAATTGAAACGTATGCAGTAACGCGTTCTGAAAATTTTTCGGAAGAAACCAAACGGAGAATCGTGGGTGGAAACCAAGTGTTGTCACAAGGTTTCTCAGATGAAATCTATTTGAAAGGACTAGCTTTGAGAGATCAGATTTCTGAAAATTTCAGTAAAGATTTTGAAGAAGTGGATATCATTTTATCACCGGTTACGCCAGCTACTCCTCCTAAAATTGGTGACAGTTTAAAAGATCCGCATGCGATGTATTTGTCGGATGCTTATACAGTTGGTTTTAGTTTAGGACAATTACCAACTTTGACCGTGCCACAAGGGACAAGCACAGGACTTCAGGTGACTGGAGCAAAAAATAATGACGAATTAGTGATGCAGTTTGCTAACTTCTTAAAAGATACAATATAATGGAATTGGAACAATTAACAGCGGCTTTAAAAGCCCACGATTTAGAATTGGTAATCGGACTGGAAACTCACGTTCGATTGAATACCAAAACCAAGTTGTTTTGTTCTTGTCCAAATCAAGAAATTGAAACACCTAACGAAAATATATGTTCGGTTTGTACTGGACAAATGGGCGTTTTGCCTGCTGTAAATAAAGAAGCCGTTACAAAAGCGATTTATTTCGGTAAAGCAGTGGATTCGTCATTCAGTAATGAAGTGATCTCATGGGATAGAAAGCATTACGAATATCCAGATAACCCGAAAAATATTCAGATTACGCAATTTCACAACCCGATTATTCCTGACGGACACGTGTCTTGTTACCGAAATGACGGTACGCAGTTTACGGTAAATTTAACTCAGGTTCATATCGAAGAGGACGCGGCCAAATTGATGCACGAAAAGAAAATTTCGTTGGTTGATTTTAACAAAGCCGGAGTTCCGTTGATTGAAATTGTTACGGAACCTTGTGTTCGTAATATCGAGGATGCTTCAACTTATGCGCAGTACATTCAGCGTATCGTTCAGAATTTAGGAATCTCTGAAGCGAATTTGGAAAAAGGAGAATTCAAATCGGATGTTTCTGTGTCTTTGCGTAAAAAACATAGTTATGATTTGAATCCAAGAACGGAAATCAAAAACTTGAACTCGTTTAAGTTTATGGTGGAAGCTTTAAAAGAAGAAGTTGAAAAACAGTTTAATTATTTTATAGAAAATAAAGAGTTTAGACCTGATCAAACGACTGTATTATGGGATGCCGATTTGAAGCAGACCAAAGTAATGCGTAAAAAAGAGTTTGAAGCAGATTATCGTTTTATTTCGGAGCCGGATTTACCTTTTGTGAATATTAAAGCTGAAATTGAGGCGATTAAAGTAGATACAAGCGCTTTGCCTTATGCGGTGGAATCTATTTTAATTCATGGAGGCGTTTTGCCACAGGATGCTAAATTTTTTACGGCAGATAAACTGCGTTCGCAGACATTTGTAGAAATAAATAACGAAATTAAAGATCCTTCGTTTGTTGCTAAAACTTTAGCTAACAATATAAAGGCTGAAGACTACGCTGAAATCCACAGCATTGCTCAGTTAACGGATATTTTTAAATTATTCAAGGCTGAAAAAATCACTGCTGTTTTAGTTCAAAATGCGATTACAGGTTATTTAAAAGACAGAACTTTTGATTACAATAAGTATTTTGAAGAAAATACGATTTCTGAAGATAAAATCCAAGAAGTTATTGCAAAAGTGATTTCGGAAAATGAGGCTGTAGCCAATGATGTTGCTGCAGGTGACCAAGGAAAAGCAGGTATTCTTGTTGGTAAAGTTCTTGGTGTTATCGGAAAAGGAGCAAACGGGAAAGTAATCCGCCAGATTATTTTGGACAAATTAGCTTCTGGTGCTGTTTCTGCTAAAGAACAGTCCGATGAAAAAGCTTCGAAAGAGGTAACTGTTGAAAACAAAGAAAGTCAAGAAGAATCGCTTCCTGAAATTCCTATTATTGTAAAAGACACTTACAGAACACATAAAATTTCACAATTATCAGAAGAAAACATCAGTCAGGAAGTGATGCTGTCTGGCTGGGTGGCGAGTGTTCGTGATCACGGTGAATTGATGTTTATCGATTTGCGTGATTCAAGTTATGAGATTTTTCAAATCCGTATCAGCAGGGAATCATTCCCTAATATTGATGAGTTAGTGAAATTGAAACCGGAGTCGGTGATTTCAGTGACTGGTAAAGTGGTTGGAAGAAATGAAGATGATTACAATGCAGGATTACGTACTGGTAAAATTGAATTGGAAACTTCAGTTTTAGAAATTCTGAATTTATCTAAAACATTGCCTTTTGAAATAAAAAGAGCTTCAAAAACGAATGAAGCGATGCGTTACCAATATAAGTTTCTAGATCATAGAAATGATGAGGTAAGAAGAGCGATCGTAAATCGCCATAAAGTAATTAAGTTATTGCGTGATATTTTAGATGAAGAAGAATTCTTAGAAATTGAAACGCCGATTTTAAGTGCGGGAACTGATGAGGGAGCGCGCGAATTTATCGTTCCGACACGTAAACAAGGAGGTTTGTTTTATACATTGCCACAAGCGCCACAGCAGTTTAAACAAATGTTGATGGTGAGCGGTTATGAGAAGTATTTCCAAATTGCGCGTTGTTTCAGAGATGAAGATTCCCGTGGAGATCGTCAGCCTGAGTTTACGCAGCTGGATATGGAAATGGCGTATGGAAACATGCAGCAGATTATTGATTTGAACACTAAAATGTTTAATGAAGTAGTTAAGAAAATATATGGCAACAAATGGATTTTGCGTCCGTTTGAAGTGATTACTTATAAAGATGCGATGGATTTTTATGGCTGTGACCGACCAGATTTGCGTTATGGTTTAAAAATGCAGGACATTACTGATATTGTAAAAGATACTACTTTTCAAGTGTTTAGCAAACCTATTGAGGATGGTGGAATTGTAAAATGTATCAAGGTTTCGGCTAAAGAACAAGGCAATAAACGTATGTCCAAAGGTCAGATCGAAAACCTTACTGCTATTGCACAACAGCACGGATTAGGCGGGTTGGCTTATATTATTGTAAATGAAGATGAATTACAGTCACCGATTATTAAATTTTTAGGTGAAGATATTGCGGCCGGAATTATAAAAGCAACAAATGCTGAAGTTGGTGATATTGTATTCTTCTCGGCAGCTGATTATGCAACGGCTAATAAAGCTTTGGATGCTGTTCGTCAGGAATTGGGTAAAATACTGCACTTGATCAATCCGAAGGAATTGTGTCCGGCTTGGGTTGTTGATTTTCCAATGTTTGAAAGAACAGATGAAGGAAGATGGACGTTTACACATAATCCGTTCTCAATGCCTGCGATTTATGATTTAGAAAAGCACATGAAAGGCGATGATGATGAAATTGGAACTATCATTGCGCAACAGTATGATATTATCCTAAACGGTTATGAAATAGGTGGAGGTTCAGTTCGTGCACATAAATCAGAGATTCTGGAAGCGACTTATAGAAATATGGGTTACAACAAAGAAGAAATGATTAAGAGTGTAGGAACGATGCATAAAGCTTTCCAATACGGTGCACCGCCACACGGAGGGATTGCTTGGGGAATTGACCGTTTGATGATGATTTTGGAGAAAAAAGCATCGATCAGAGAAGTGATGGCTTTCCCGAAAACCGGTACCAGCGAAGATTTATTATTTGGAGCACCATCTGCTTTATCCGACAAAAAGGTTGAAGAGATGAATGTTCGTGTTATTCGATAGCAGATTTTATAATCTAAAACCATTTAAGAAGTGGGTTTGTGTTGAAAAACGCAGACCCACTTTTTTTGTTTTCGAAAGGTTTATTTCCGAAATATGTCCGCAAACTTGTCATCCCTTACGGAGGAGGGATCTCCGCAAGTAATTCCGTAATTAAAAGAGCTAATCGTTGTCGAGTTTCTAACGGAGATCCCTCCTCCGTCGGGATGACATACCAAGTGTATAAACTCTTGAATATAACTAATTCATCTTTCCTGAATATTTGAAAAAAAAACTGTTAGGTCTGTATAATAAGTAATAATAAAAAAGCAGATTGTTGATTTTTAGCCCCGATTGCAGTGGAAATCCTTGTATGCCGGCGTTCGGCATACAAGATTGAAACGAAAATCGGGAGAATGCTTCCTGAAAATGCCAAATGTTTCTGCTTCAAAAAATAATGATGAGACTCAGGTTAGCAGGGCTGAAATAGGGTTTTGATATTAATATCGATTTTTGGTATTGTAATTATTAGCTATATTGAAATTTAAACAGATATTTTCGTCTTTTTGTTAATAACTTAACAACTTAAAATATGATTTTAACCATTAAATCCTTTATGGTTTCTTATATTTGTTGTTAGACGAAAAACACATTTTTTAGATTAAATTATATGAGCGAAGAAATTAAGAAGGACAATTATTCAGCAGACAGTATCCAGGCTTTAGAAGGTATGGAGCACGTGAGAATGCGTCCATCGATGTACATTGGAGATGTTGGTGTAAGAGGGTTACATCATTTAGTTTATGAAGTAGTAGATAACTCTATTGATGAGGCAATGGGAGGTCATTGCGATACGATATCTGTTAGTATCAATGAGGACGGATCGATATCTGTTGAGGATAATGGACGTGGTATTCCTGTTGGTATTCACAAAAAAGAAGGTGTTTCGGCATTGGAGGTTGTAATGACTAAAATTGGTGCTGGAGGTAAGTTTGATAAAGATTCGTATAAAGTTTCGGGAGGTCTTCACGGTGTTGGGGTTTCGTGTGTAAATGCACTTTCTTCTCATTTGACTGCCACAGTTCACAGTAGTGACGGGAAAATATATGAACAGGAATACGAGAGAGGTAAAGCACTTTATCCGGTTAAACAAATCGGAGAGACTTCTAAAAGAGGTACAATCGTTACTTTTTACCCAGATCCAACGATTTTTACGCAGACAACGGAGTATTCTTATGATACTTTGTCAGCTCGTATGCGCGAACTGGCTTTCTTGAATAAAGGTATTTCTATTACGTTTACAGATAAAAGAGAAAAAGATAAAGATGGAAATTTCCTTGGTGAAGTTTTCCATTCTACTGAAGGGTTAAAAGAATATATTCGTTATTTGGACGGAAACCGTGAGCCAATTATTGCTCATGTAATTTCGATGGATCACGAAAAAGGAGAAATTCCGGTTGAGGTAGCTTTGATTTATAATACAAGTTACTCAGAGAATATTTTTTCTTATGTAAATAATATCAATACACACGAAGGAGGAACGCACCTGCAGGGTTTTAGAACTGGTCTTACGAGATCATTGAAGAAATATGCAGATTCTTCTGGAATGCTGGATAAATTGAAGTTTGATATCTCTGGAGATGATTTCCGTGAAGGTCTTACGGCAATTATTTCGGTAAAGGTATCAGAGCCACAATTTGAGGGTCAGACTAAAACGAAATTAGGAAATAGAGAAGTTGTTTCGCCGGTAAGTCAGGCTGTAAGCGAAATGATTGAAAATTATTTGGAAGAAAATCCAAATGATGCCCGCATTATTGTTCAAAAAGTAATTTTGGCTGCGCAGGCACGTCATGCTGCTAAGAAAGCGCGTGAAATGGTACAGCGTAAAACCGTAATGGGCGGAGGCGGATTGCCAGGAAAACTATCAGATTGTTCTGAGCAGGATCCTGCAAAATGTGAAGTGTATCTTGTCGAGGGAGATTCGGCAGGTGGAACGGCCAAACAAGGCCGTGACCGTGCTTTTCAAGCGATTTTACCATTGCGTGGTAAGATTTTGAACGTTGAAAAAGCAATGCATCACAAGGTTTTTGAAAACGAAGAGATCCGAAATATTTTCACGGCACTTGGAGTAACAGTTGGAACTGAAGAAGACAGCAAAGCTTTGAATATTTCAAAATTACGTTACCATAAAGTAATCATCATGTGTGATGCCGATGTCGATGGAAGCCACATTTCAACTTTAATTTTGACGTTCTTCTTCCGTTTTATGAAAGAATTAATAGAAGAAGGACACGTTTATATAGCAGCGCCACCTTTATATTTAGTGAAAAAAGGAAATAAAAAGGAATACGCTTGGAATGATGATCAGCGCGATCAGGCAAATGCCAGAATGGGCGGAAGTGCAGCTATCCAGCGTTATAAAGGTCTTGGGGAGATGAATGCAGAGCAGTTGTGGGAAACTACAATGGATCCTGAGTTCAGAACGCTGCGACAAGTAAATATTGACAGTCTTGCTGAGGCAGATAGGGTTTTTTCAATGTTGATGGGAGATGAAGTGCCGCCAAGGAGAGAGTTCATTGAGAAAAATGCAGTTTACGCTAATATCGATGCGTAGTTTTTAGAATGAGCTGTATTTTTCATTTTTTGATTTGAAATTAATAAAAAAACAAATAAAAATGAAAGTTACCATTGTAGGAGCAGGGAATGTGGGAGCATCCTGTGCAGATTCAATTTCTTATAGAGGAATTGCAAGTGAAGTAGTATTATTAGATATCAGAGAAGGTTTTGCCGAGGGTAAAGCTATGGATATTATGCAATGTGCTACAAACACCGGTTTTAATACGAATGTTTCTGGGGTTACTAATGATTATTCTAAAACCGCTGACAGTGATGTGGTTGTGATTACTTCGGGTATTCCAAGAAAACCGGGAATGACTAGAGAAGAATTAATCGGAATTAATGCTGGAATTGTTAAAACTGTTGCAGAGAATGTATTGGCTCATTCGCCAAATTGTATTGTAGTTGTAGTTTCAAACCCAATGGATACAATGACATATTTGACATTGAAATCCACAGGTTTGCCAAAAAACAGAATCATCGGAATGGGTGGTGCTTTAGACAGTTCCCGTTTTAGATATTATTTGTCTAAAGCATTGGACAAGCCGTCTAATGATATTTCGGCAATGGTTATTGGCGGACACGGAGATACTACTATGATTCCTTTAACAAGATTGGCTGCTTATAATGGTATCCCAGTTTCTCAGTTTTTATCTCAGGAAGAATTAGATAAAGTTGCAGCGGCTACTATGGTTGGAGGTGCTACACTTACTGGTTTATTAGGAACTTCGGCTTGGTATGCTCCAGGAGCTTCTGTTGCTTATTTGGTTGACAGTATTTTGAATGATCAAAAGAAAATGATTGCTTGTTCTGTTTTTGTAGAAGGAGAATATGGTCAAAATGACATCTGCATTGGAGTACCTTGTATTATAGGTAAAAACGGTGTAGAGCAAATTGTTGATATCGAATTGAATGATGCTGAGAAAGCTGCTTTTGCAAAAAGTGCAGACGCTGTAAGAAACATGAATGCTGATTTGAAATCGGTTTTAGTATAATAATTCTCATAGGAAAAAAAGAAGACTGCAATTTTGCAGTCTTTTTTTTGATTTTAATTAATAAATTAATTGGTTAATCTTTCCGTTAATTATATATTTGCTCGGTTTAAAAAAAATGATATAAATCGTGCACCTCTTTTTGGTTTTACAAAATAGATGTAATGGCTTATCTTATAGGGTTTAAAGCAAAAAAGTAATAAATAAAAATAATTAATTTTTAGTAATAATGCAGAATAAAGGACTTATTAAATTTTTCGCAATTCTATTTGCATTGGTAAGTATTTACCAACTTTCTTTCACTTTTGTCTCTAGTAAGATTAAAAGTGATGCAAAAACTTTCGCTGGAGGTAATCCAGAAAAAGAAATAAAATATTTGGATTCAATTGGTAAAGAAAAAGTTTTCAATTTAGGATTTACCGATTTTACATTCAATGAAGTAAAGGATAAGCAAATTAACAAAGGGCTTGACTTAGAAGGAGGAATCAATGTGACTCTTCAGATCTCAGTTAAAGACATTTTGAAAGGATTATCTAATAATTCGAAAAATCCGGTTTTTAATAAATCTTTGGCAGATGCCACTGCAAACCAAAAAGGAAATCAATCTTATCTTGATGCATTCTTTGAAGCTTTTGACGCTAATTCTAAAGGATCAGTGAAACTTGCTTCACCTGAGATTTTTGCAAATAAAAATCTGCAAGGCGAGGGAGGAATTAATTTTCAAATGACAGATTCTCAAACGAAAAAAGTACTTAAAAGAAAAGTTGACGAATCAGTTGAAAGTGCTTTTGGAGTATTAAGAAAACGTATCGATAAATTTGGTGTAACACAGCCGAATATTCAAAAATTAGGAGAATCTGGACAAATCCTTGTGGAGCTTCCAGGTGCTAAAGATATCGATAGAATCAAAAAATTATTGCAGAGTACAGCTCAGTTAGAGTTTTGGGAAACTTATAAAATTGAAGAAATTGGTAATTTCTTAATGGCTGCTAACGAGGCTTTGAAAAAAACTGAAGTTGCAAAAGTTGAAACAAAAACAGTTGCAAAAGATTCATTAAGTGCTTTATTGACTGATGCAAAAGATTCTGCTGCTACAAAAAAAGGGAACAATCCTATTTTAGATAAAATTATTGCTCAAGGCGGTGGACCAGTTCTTGGTCTTTTCTCTCCAAAAGATACTGCTGTAATCAACTCTTATTTTAAAAGAGCCGATATCAGAATTTTGTTAGCTGGTGATCAGCGTTATGCAAAATTTGTATGGGGAAAACCAACAACTATTAAAGATGCAAAAGAAAAAGAAATTGAAGCTGTTGAACTTTATGCTTTAAGAGGAAATAGAGATAATGTTGCTTCAATGGGTGGAGGTGTTGTGACTGATGCTAGTGATACATTTGATCAAATGGGTAAACCTGCAGTTTCTATGCAGATGAATAATGTAGGTGCTAAAGAATGGGAAGAATTAACAGGAAGAGCTTATACTCAAAAAAGTAATATTGCTATTGTTCTTGATGATGTAGTTTATTCTGCACCAGGTGTTTCTAGCGGACCTATCGCTGGTGGAAGATCTGAGATTTCTGGACAGTTTGATGTTACAGAAACAAAAGATTTAGCAAACGTATTAAGAGCTGGTAAATTGCCTGCTGCTGCTGAAATTGTTCAGTCTGAGGTTGTAGGGCCATCCTTAGGTCAGGAAGCTATTGATAATGGTACAAATTCTGCTGTAATCGGATTGCTTTTAGTGTCACTTTGGATGATTGTTTATTATGGTAAAGCTGGATGGTATGCAAATATCGCTTTGGCAGTCAACTTATTATTTATGTTTGGTATTTTATCAAGCTTAGGTGCTGTACTTACATTGCCTGGTATTGCTGGTATCGTTTTAACAATGGGTACTGCGGTAGATGCGAATATCATTATATATGAAAGAGCAAAAGAAGAATTACGTGCTGGAAAAACTCTCGATGAAGCGGTAAAAGCTTCTTACAGCTGGACAGGTGCAATGCGTTCTATTGTAGATGCTAACGTAACTCACATTTTGACAGGTGCAGTATTATTCATTTTTGGTTCTGGACCAATCAAAGGATTTGCTACTACTTTATTAATTGGTATTATTACCTCTTTGTTTACATCAATCTTTATTGCAAGAATCTTTATTGATAAAAATATTGCAGGTAAAAATGATTTGAATTTCATTACTAATTTCTCTAAAAATTTCTTTACTAATTTCCATTTTGATTTCTTGGGAGTTAAAAAATGGACTTACCTTTTCTCTATTGTTGTAACTATTGTAAGTATTGCTTCGATTGCGACTCATGGTTTTGACCAAGGTGTGGATTTTGTTGGAGGAAGAACTTTCCAGGTTCGTTTTGAAAAATCAATGGAACCAGAGGTTGTTAAAGAGGAGTTAACAGCTATATTTGGCAGCGCCGAGGTTAAAATCTTTGGTGAAGACAATCAGTTAAAAATAACTACTAAATATAAGATACAAGAGACTGGAAGTGCTGCTGACGAAGATGTAAATAAAAAATTATTTGAAAGTCTGAAAAAGCATTATGGTCCTGATATGACTTATGATAAATTTGTAAATGCTTATGAAGGTAAAAAATTAGGTGTTGTTCAGGCATCAAAAGTTGGTCCTACTGTAGCTGAGGATATTAAAACTAATGCGTACTGGGCAGTTTTAGGAGCAATGATTATTGTTGGTTTATATCTAGTAATCAGTTTCAGAAAATGGCAATATAGTTTAGGAGCTATTGCTGCTGTTGCGCATGACGTTATATTCGTATTAGGAGTGTATTCATTGCTTTGGAAATACATGCCTTTCGGTATGGAGATTGATCAGCACTTTATTGCAGCGATCTTGACCGTAATTGGTTATTCTATGAATGATACCGTAATTGTATACGACAGGGTTCGTGAATTCTTGGATGGTAAGACAAAAGGATCTTTTGCTGAAATCGTAAACAAATCGATTAACTCAACAATGTCAAGAACAATCAATACTTCATTAACAATGATTTTTGTATTATTGATTATGTTTATTTTCGGTGGAGAATCTATCAGAGGATTTATCTTTGCAATGCTTATTGGTATTATCATCGGTACTTATTCTTCATTGTTTATAGCAACTCCAGTATTGGTTGATACTATTTCTAAAGATGAGAAACATGATGTAGAGGTTAAGCATCAAGAAGCTTAATAAATACTAAATACAGATTATAAAAGATTCAGTGAAAGCTGAATCTTTTTTTTTGCTCTTAATTTAAGCGTAATGTTTTTTGGAGCAGAAAGATTTGTGTTTTTTAGGAAGTATCCTCCCGCTTTTCGTTGCAATCTTGTTACCCGAACCCCGGGCAACAAGGATTTCCACTGCAATCGGGGCTAATAATCAACATTCTGCTTTTAATATTTGTAGCAATCAGAGTTTAGGAATGTAGCAGTTTTTTTATTTGTAAAATCTGAAATCACATTATTTTCATAAAAGTGTTTTTTATTAATTGTATCTCATCAGTGTAAATCGTTTTTCTTTTGTTTGCAAAGTAGAGTGTGTTTTTTAAAGGAGTGTTTCCTTTCCATAAAAGCTTAATTTTACCGTTTTCCAATTCTGTTTTGCATAAAAAATCCGGAATTACGGCCAGACCATTACTGTTGCTTAAACAGCGTACTATGGAGTTTAAATTCGGAACAATATAATTTGGTCTGAAATCTGCATATTTGTTGAAATTAAGCTGCCAGAAACGTCTTAAATGCTCCATGTCTCCGGTTGTACCGTACCATCTTTGCTGTTTCAGCCAGAGTTCAATTGCTGTAGCGTTATTTTCTTTTTTTAAAGTTTCAAAAGCATCTGAATCAGTTTCATTGCCTGCAATAAGAACAATCGTTTCAGATGAGAAAGCCTGATAGTCGATATTGTTTTTGATAATCATTTGCGGTGTAATGATTAAGTCTAATATTCCTTTGTCTAAGTTTTCAATCATTTCGGGATATTCTCCAAACTGTATAATCACATTGAAAGGAAAAGTTGCTAGGTAAGGTTCTAGCGTAATTTGGAAGGTCTCAAAACACATTCCGATGCTGATGGTTGGTGTGTTTTTTTCAGTGCTTCGCTGGAAATTTTTCTCAGCTTCTTCCAATTTAGATAATGCATCTGTTATGAAATTGTATAAGACTTTCCCTTTTTCGGTTGGAACCATTTTTCGGCTGGTTCTGTCGAATAATTTATAACCAACATAACTTTCGAGCGAACTCAAATGCAGACTGACACCAGGCTGTGAAATAAATAATGAATCTGCTGCGCCGGTTAAGGTGCCGGTTTTATAAATATATTTAAAAGTTCTGTACCATTCTAGATTTACCATTTTTAATCTATTATAATTATGATGCAAATGTATTAATTATGTTATTTTAATAATAGATATATTGGTTTTAAATTTGCACTATCAAATTAAAACTAATAAAAATGAAAAAGATATTTATAATAAACGGCGGGCAAAAGTTCGGACATTCAGGCGGAAAATTTAATGAGACAATTGCAAATGCAACGGCAGAATTTTTTGTAAATAATAAAGATTTTGAGGTAAGAAGCACAGATGTAAACGATGAGTATGATCCTGCTAAAGAAGTAGAAAAATTTGTCTGGGCAGATGTCATCATTTATCATACGCCGATTTGGTGGTTTCAGCTGCCTCATGCTTTTAAAAAATATATCGACGTGGTTTTTACCGAAGGTCACGATAATGGCATTTACAAAAGTGACGGCCGTTCCTCTAAAAATCCTGCTATTAATTATGGAACAGGAGGGATGCTTCACGGCAGAAAATACATGGTAACTTCGTCTTGGAATGCACCAAAAGAAGCTTTCACATTGCCTGGGGAATTCTTTGGAGAAACAAGTGTTGACGATGGAGTATTATTTGGTTTCCACAGAATGAATGCTTTTACTGGATTGGAGCCTTTGGAAAGTTTGCATTTTCACGATGTCATGAAAGGGGCTAATTTAAACAGCGATTTAGAAATGTATAGAAATCATCTGACTAACGTTTTTTTGAACTAATTATGGAAATAAATTTGACGGTAATTATTAAAAGTAAATCTGAAAAGAGAGAAGAATTAAAAACAATTTTGCTCAATTTGGTAGAGAATTCTAGAAAAGAAGCAGCCTGTCTACAATATGATCTGCATCAAAATATAGAAGATCCAAATGTTTTTATTTTTCATGAGATTTGGAAAAATAAAGAAGGTCTCGATCTGCATATGAAACAATTATATTTCGTGAAATTTAGTGAGGTTTCTGAACTTTATCTGGATGGAGAAATGACAATTTATAAGACTTCAAGATTAGGATAATTATTAAAAAAATAGCCACCGAATTTTCAGTGGCTATTTTAAATTATATAAAACGTGATTTATATTTCACTTGTCTTTTTTGCAGTAAAAACAAAATACAATCCCACAAGTATAAATGGAATACTCAGCCATTGTCCTGTTGATAATATATTTCCTAAATCACTCTCGAAGCCGCCTTGGCTTTCTTTAACTGATTCGACTATAATACGCACGGTGAATAAAAGTACTAAGAACAAACCGAATAAAAAACCTGATTTTTTTCTTGCATCTGTTTTCCAATAAAGGAAAAACAAAACTGCAAAAACAAAAATATAACAGAAAGCTTCATATAATTGAGCAGGATGTTTTGCCGGAACCTGATTTAGTAAATTTGCATATTGAGGATTGGAAGCAATGGCATTATATGCTTCTTTTGGAGTAGGAAGGTTTGTTGAATTGACAGCTTCTCTTGGAGAAAACTGATCTCTCACAAAACGGATTCCAAATGCAGAAGTAGTTTCTTTACCCACAATTTCAGAATTGAAAAAATTCCCCAATCTCACAAAAATAGCACCGCTGGCACATGGAATCACGACTCTGTCTAATATCCATAAAACAGGTTTGTGAAGTACTTTTTTGCTGAAAAAATACATCGCAGCAATAATTGAAATAGTAGCTCCGTGACTTGCTAGACCTTGGTATCCTGTGAATTCAAATTTTGGATTAAAACGGAAAGGTAATATGATTTCTGCTAAATTGTTTCGATAATATTCCCAATCGTAAAAGAAAACGTGTCCTAAACGCGCACCGACCAAAGTAGCTAACACTGTCCAAACAAATAAGGAATCCAATTTATCGATGGCAATATTCTCTCTGTCAAAAATATGTTTCATGATGTACCAGCCCAATCCAAAAGCGATTACAAACATCAAACTGTAATAACGGATAATGAAAAAACCTAAATCGATACCTTCAGAGGGATTCCAAACAATGTTTAAAGCGTGTGTCATTTATAATTTTATTTTTTTGTGAAAATACTATTTTGATTCGAACAATTATGTTAACTAAAAGGTAAGAGTTTTTCTTTTAATGATTGTGACTGCATTTTTTCTCGGGGACCGGGTCATAGCCTTTTCCGCCCCAAGGATGACAGCTCAAAATCCTTTTTATTCCTAAATAACCTCCATAAAATAATCCATGAATTTGCAGCGCCTGAATCATATAACTAGAGCAAGTAGGTTCAAATCTACAAGCAGCCGGAGTAAAAGGGGAAATAGCGCCCTGATAAAAACGTACTAGCAAAATAAAAGGAGCAGTTAGAAATTTCATCGATTTTTTGATTTATGATTAACGATTTATGATTAACGATTTTCGATTTCATTTGCTGAGAAATCTGAAGTCAAAAATTGTTAATCAGCAATCTAAAATCAATTTATGTTAAACGTAGTGCCTTCTTTTCCGTCTTTTAATTGAATTCCCAAGGCAATCAATTGGTCACGGATTTGGTCAGACATCGCAAAATCTTTATTGTCTCTTGCCTGCTTACGCATGCCGATAAGCATGTTCACGACACCTTCTAATTTATCGGTATTACCATTTGATTTTTCTTCTTCCAATCCCAAAACATCAAATACAAAAGCCTCCATTGTTGCTGTAAATAGTTTCAAATCGGCAGTATTTAAAATTTCTTTTTCGTCTTTTAGTAAATTAATATAACGAACGCCTTCAAATAATTGCGCAATAAGAATCGGCGTATTGAAATCATCGTTCATAGCATCATAACACAATTGTTTCCAGCCAGTAATATCTAGTGAGCTAGTTTCTTTTGCTGAAATTCCTTTTAGAGCATCCATTGCTTCCATCAGTCTTTTATATCCTTTTTCAGCTGCAATAATAGCTTCATCAGAGAAATCAAGAATACTTCTGTAATGTGCCTGTAACATGAAGAAACGTGCTACTGAAGCTGAAAAAGCTTTGCTTAAAAAAGTATTGTCTCCTGTTAAAATTTCGCCAGGCAAAATATTGTTTCCAGTAGACTTTGCCATTTTTTTACCGTTCAGGGTAAGCATATTAGCATGCATCCAGTAATTTACAGGAGTATGACCTGTGCAAGCCTCGTTTTGAGCAATTTCACATTCGTGGTGCGGGAATTTCAAATCCATTCCGCCACCGTGAATGTCAAAATGGTTACCCAGATATTTAGTACTCATTGCAGTACATTCCAAGTGCCAGCCTGGAAAACCGTCGCTCCAAGGCGAAGGCCATCGCATAATATGCTGTGGTTCGGCTTTTTTCCAAAGCGCAAAATCCTGTGGATTCCTTTTGTCCGATTGTCCATCAAGATCGCGGGTGTTGGCAAGCATGTCTTCAATGTTGCGTCCGCTTAATATACCGTAATGATTAGTTTCATTGAATTTAACCACATCAAAATAAACCGATCCATTGGCAACATAACCAATTCCTTTGTCAATTATGGTTTTTATGATTTCAATTTGCTCAATAATATGTCCCGTTGCAGTCGGTTCGATGCTCGGAGGCAGAAAGTTAAAAGCATTTAAGATATCATGAAAATCTACAGTATAACGTTGTACCACTTCCATCGGTTCCAATTGTTCCAAACGCGCTTTTTTGGCGATTTTATCTTCCCCTTCATCTACGTCGTCTACGATATGACCAACATCGGTAATATTACGTACGTAGCGTACCTTAAAATCCAAATGCTGTAAGTACCTAAAGATTACATCAAATGACATAAAAGTTCTCACATTTCCAAGATGCACATTGCTGTAAACCGTTGGTCCACATACATACATACCCACATTTCCTTCGTTGATTGGCGTAAATGTTTCTTTTTCTCCCGAAAGAGAATTGTATATTTTTAAGGTTTGGCTTTTATATAATGGCATGTGTTTATTCGTTTATTGTTTAATCGTTTAATCGTTGAATTGTTTAATCTGGTAAAGAATTCAACGATTAAACTTTTTTACCCTTGTGAAAGGTAGTATTTTTTTAAGCTATTAATTTGATTGCAAATTTTTTCAAGTTTTTCTCTACAAAATAAATATTCTTCTTCTGTAATATAATCAAGATCTTTTGAAATTATTAAATGGTTTAATGTTTCTGTTGCCGAAGAGTATGAAATTGTCAGAAAGTGAGCTTTATCTTTATTTGTGTTCCTAGAAGTTCCTTCAGCTATGTTTGTTGCAATAGATGACGAACTTCTTTTTATTTGAGATGTAATGGCATAAATTTCACTGGATGGAAAATTATTAGTCAGTTTATAAATTGTCAAAACAAATTCTCTGGAATTTTGCCAAACTTCAAGTTTCTCGAATGAAAAAACATACATACTTTAATCCGATTTAACAATTAAACAAATTAACGATTAAACGATATTTAGAATTTAGTTTCCAATTTAATGTAATCCAAAAACTCTCTTTTGATTTGTGCATCTTTGAATTTTCCGCCAAATTCAGAAGTTACCGTACTGCTTTCGATGTCTTTGATTCCTCTAGAGTTCACGCAAAGGTGTTTGGCGTCAATCACGCAGGCAACATCTTCAGTCCCTAAGGCTTCCTGAAGCTCCTGAACAATCTGCATCGTTAAGCGCTCTTGTACTTGAGGTCTTTTAGCAAAATGTTCAACAATACGATTCATTTTAGAAAGACCAATAACCCTTCCGCTCGAAATGTAAGCCACATGAGCTCTTCCGATAATTGGCAATAAATGATGTTCGCAGGTGGAGTAAAGCGTAATGTTTTTTTCAACTAACATCTCGCCGTATTTGTAATTATTCTCAAAAGTCGAAGCTTTTGGTTTTTTGTCAGGATTTAATCCGCCAAAAATTTCTTTTACAAACATTTTTGCAACACGATTAGGAGTTCCTTTCATGCTGTCGTCAGTCAAATCCATTCCAAGTGTTAATAGAATGCTTTCAACATCTTTTTTTATTTTTTCAATCTTTTCGTCATCTGTAATCGCAAAAGCATCGTCTCTTACAGGGTTTTTAGCATTTGTACTAATATGATTGTTTCCTATTTCGTCTTGAAATTCTTCGTTGTTTATCATTAAAAGATACTGTTATTATGATTGTCTATTTTTGAGGGGTAAAGATAATTAATAAAAAGGAAACATTTTCTATCGTTTTGGCTTTTAATTCTATCAATAAATAGAAGTTTATTATTGTTTAATAGGAGCAGAATATTTGGGTTTTATAACAGCATTGCTCCCGCTTTTCGTTACAATCTTGTATGCCGAAACCCGGCATACAAGGATTTTCACTGCAATCGGGGCTAAAGGACAGCATTTTTGTTTTATCAGAAGGACAAAGTAAGGTATGAAATGAAAAACTGCTATTCAGACCTAACAGGTTTTTAAAACCTGTTAGGTCTCTGCAGAAAACCTAAATTCTCTAAATCTCAAATTGATAATTATTCAAAACTTCCTAATGTCTTAAATACTAAGATTGGTTAAATGTTTTGGAATAAAAACAAAAAAGCAATATCGTTTTGAGCGATATTGCTTTTGATATTTATGATAAATCTTTTTTTATTTCGAATTATAAACGCTAATCGCTTCTTTCAAAATTCTAACAGCATTGATTAAATCTTCTTTTTTCAAAACATAAGCAATACGAACCTGGTTCAAGCCTACGCCGGGAGTCGAATAAAATCCTGCAGCAGGAGCGATCATTACCGTTTCACCATTCAGTTCATATTTTTCCAAAAGCCATTGCGCAAAGTCATCAGCATTATCAATAGGCAATTGAGCGATACAGTAAAAAGAAGCTTTCGGAGTTTTCACGATTACGCCGTCTATTTTGTTTAATTCGCTAATTAAAATATCTCTTCGCTCTTTGTATTCAACGATTACTTCGTCAAAATAACTTTGAGGTGTGTCAATTGCAGCTTCGCATGCAATCTGTTCGATTGTTGGCGGACATAAACGTGCTTGTGCAAATTTCATTGCAGCAGCTATAACTTCTCTATTTTTAGTAACCATACATCCAATACGCGCACCGCACATGCTGTATCTTTTGGAAACCGAATCAATCATGATGACATTCTGCTCGATTCCTTGCAGGTTCATCACCGAAAAGTGATGATCTCTTTCATCATAGATAAATTCGCGGTATACTTCATCAGCAATCAAAAACAAATCATGTTTTTTAACCAATTCTCCCAGCTGTTTAATTTCCGATTCAGAATATAAATAGCCTGTCGGGTTATTTGGGTTACAGATTAAGATCGCTTTAGATTTTGGCGTAATTGCTTTTTCAAATTCTTCAATTGTAGGCAGTGTAAATCCGCTTTCGATATTAGAAATTACAGGCACCACTTTCGCACTTGATTCTTCCGAAAAAGCGCTGTAATTGGCATAAAAAGGTTCAGGAATAATGACTTCATCTCCTGGATCCATGATACTTCCAAGAGCGAACAAAAGTGCTTCTGATCCTCCAGTAGTTATCATGATATCTTCATAACCAACTTTTACATCTTGTTTGGTGTAAAATTTGGCCAGTTTTTTTCGGTAGCTTTCGTATCCTGCAGAAGGACCGTATTCGATAATCGATAAATCAATGTTTTTTATCGCTTGGATGGCAATTTCTGGGCTCTTTATATCGGGTTGTCCAATGTTTAAATGATAGACTTTATGTCCCTTTTTTTTAGCTATGTCAGCATAAGGAGCCAATTTTCGGATTGGCGATTCCGGCATTCTCCGACCTCTGATTGAAATTTCAGGCATGATTATAAATTTGAGGTGCAAAATTGCAATTTATTTTCTAAAAACACTGTAAACATTGTTTCTATTTTATTGCTTTTTGCCTATTATTTTCGTATAATTGAATATTAATATAGAAATTTAACTAAATGCAAAAAAAGTGTGTAATTTTTCTTTTTTTTATAGCAATATCCTCAGTATTTGCCCAAGAGGGTTTTGTTTTTGAAAAAGGAATTGAAAAAGTTACGATCCCTATTACCTTAATTAATAATTTAGTTTTTATTCCTATAAAGGTAAATGGAGTAGAATTGAATTTTCTTCTGGATACCGGTGTTGAGGAAACTATTCTTTTTAGTCTGGAAGATAATCCAAATGTTAATTTTTTTAATTCCGAAAAAATAAGCTTGAGAGGGCTGGGAAGTGAAGATGCGATTGAAGGGTTGAAAACAACCAATAATATTTTGGAATTGAATGGTGTAAAAGCTAACTATCAGTTAATTTACGTTATTCTCGATCAGAGTTTTAATCTTTCTTCACAAATTGGTATTCCAGTAAATGGTATTATTGGTTATCAATTTTTTAAGAATAACTTGGTTCGTTTTGACTATGCAAATAAGAGAGTTGTTGTTTATAAAAATAATGAAACAAATCGAAAAAAAATCGAAAAAAAATTTGATAAAATTCCAATTACAATAGAGAAACTAAAACCTTATTTAATTGGGATAGTTGAAATGAAAGAATCCAGAGTTTCAACAAAATTACTCCTGGATACAGGGAATAGTGATTCGGTATGGCTTTTTCAGAATTTATCAGAAGATATTAAAGTTCCAGCTAAAAATTTTGATGATTTTTTAGGGAAAGGCTTTAGCGGTGATATTGAAGGGAAAAGAGCACGGGTAAAGAATTTTTCATTTGATAAATATACTTTTAGATCTCCGATTGTAGCTTTTCCAGATTCGAGTTCTATCAAAAGTGTCCGTATGGTTAAAGATAGAGCAGGATCTGTGGGAGGAGAAATTTTAAAACGGTTTTCGGTGGTTTTTGATTATCAAAACCAGCAACTCTATTTAAGAAAAAATTCTAGATTCAGTGAGCCATTTGGTTATAATAAAAGTGGTATCGAAATAAAGCACAATGGAATACAGTGGGTAAAAGAAACAGTGAAAATGGAAACAGTTCCATTATCCGGAGGGATTTCATTTGATAGGGAGGGAAATAATGTTACAAATGATTTTAGATATAAATTTGAGCTAAAACCAGTATATGAGATTGCTAATATTCGAAAAAAATCAGCAGCGGAAAAATCTGGTCTGCTGGTTGGAGACATAATAATATCTATTAATAAAGCACCAGCTTACCGGTATTCATTGGAAAAATTGAATGAAATGTTTAAATCAGAAGAAGATAAATGGATTTACTTGGAAATAGATAGGAATGGTAAAGTTTTAAAATTTGGATTTCAGCTGATTGATGATCTGTAAAAACAAAAAAACGCTTTTTAAAAAGCGTTTTTTTGTTTTTAATTTGTGAGTACTTCCCCTTTAATTTTGAGAGGAACTCTTCCGCCTTCATAATTTACAGCATTAGTCTCTAATGTTATAGTTTTTCGAATTGGACCAAGATTCATGTTGTATTTAATTTCAATTTTATCTGATTTTCCTGGTGCAATTGGCTGATTTGGTTTGTATAATATCGTGAAACTAGCAGTAGTCTGAATTCCGGTTATGGTTAACGGTGCATCTCCATTATTGGTAAATGTAAAACTTCGAACCCCATTATCAGTCGATTTTTTTACTTTTCCATAATCAACAGTATTTTCACTTTGCTGGATTTCAATCTTAGGGCCACTTTGTGCAAAGCCCATATAGCTTACGAACAATAATAATAAAAGAAATTTTATATTTTTCATTTGATTAGGTTTTTAGTAGGTATAGTAAATGTACTACTTTATAATTAATGCACAATTTTTTATTTCTCTTTTTATACTGTGCTTAATTATTTACTTTTGTCCTTTATATAAATATCAAAAATCAAACCAAAGTTTAATTTTGGTTTTAACAGTTGCTTTTTTATGACAATTCCTGCACAATTTGACGCTAAAACCATTGAAAATAAATGGTATGATTACTGGATGAAGAATAATTATTTTCATTCGGAGCCAGACCATAGAACACCTTATTCTATTGTAATCCCGCCACCGAATGTGACTGGAGTTTTACACATGGGACACATGCTTAATAATACGATTCAAGATGTGTTGATTCGTCGTGCTCGTTTGAAAGGTTTTAATGCTTGTTGGGTTCCTGGAACGGATCACGCTTCGATTGCAACAGAGGCGAAAGTAGTTGCCAAATTAAAATCCGAAGGGATCAATAAAGCTGATTTGAGTCGTGAAGAGTTTTTGAAACACGCTTACGAATGGACCGATAAATATGGAGGAACTATTCTTGAACAATTGAAACAATTAGGTTGTTCTTGTGATTGGGACAGAACCAAGTTTACAATGGATCCTGATATGTCGGCATCTGTAATTAAATCTTTTGTGGATTTATACAACAAAGGTTTGATTTATCGTGGGTATCGAATGGTGAACTGGGATCCGGAAGCGAAAACAACTTTGTCAGACGAAGAAGTTATTTATGAAGAACAACAAGGAAAATTATTTTTCTTAAAATATAAAATCGAAGATTCAGAAGATTTCTTAACGGTTGCAACTACTCGTCCTGAAACTATTTTCGGGGATACTGCAATTTGTATCAACCCAAATGATGAACGTTTTACTCATTTGAAAGGAAAGAAAGCGATTGTGCCAATTTGTGGTCGTGTGATTCCAATTATCGAAGATGAATATGTAGATGTTGAGTTTGGAACGGGTTGTTTGAAAGTAACGCCTGCTCACGATGTGAATGATAAGGCATTAGGAGAAAAACACAATTTAGAAATCATTGATATTTTCAATGAAGATGCAAGTTTAAATAGTTTTGGTTTGCATTATCAAGGGAAAGATCGTTTTGTAGTTCGTACTGAAATTGCTAAAGAATTAGAAGAAAAAGGTGATTTAGCAAAAACTGAAATTCACTTGAATAAAGTAGGAACTTCAGAAAGAACGAAAGCCGTTATTGAGCCAAGATTATCTGATCAATGGTTCTTGAAAATGGAAGATTTAGTAAAACCAGCTATTCAATCGGTTTTGGTTGATGGAGATATTAAATTGCATCCAGCACGTTTTAATAATACGTATGCTCATTGGTTAAATAATATCCGTGACTGGAATATTTCCCGTCAATTGTGGTGGGGGCAACAAATCCCTGCGTACTATTATGGTGATGGAAAAGAAGATTTCGTGGTTGCTGAAAATATTGATGATGCCTTAGCTTTGGCTAAAGAAGCTACAAACAATCAACAATTAACCATTAACAATTTAAAGCAAGATGCCGATGCTCTAGATACTTGGTTTTCTTCTTGGCTGTGGCCAATGTCTGTTTTTGGGGGAATTATGGATCCAGAAAATGAAGATTTCAAATATTATTATCCAACAAATGATTTAGTAACCGGTCCAGATATTTTATTTTTCTGGGTAGCGAGAATGATTATTGCGGGTTACGAATATGCTGGTGAAAAACCATTTACAAATGTGTATTTAACTGGTTTGGTTCGTGACAAGCAAAGACGTAAAATGTCTAAATCGTTAGGTAATTCACCAGAACCTTTGGAATTAATCGAGAAGTTTGGTGCCGATGGAGTTCGTGTGGGATTGCTTTTGAGTGCTTCCGCAGGAAACGATATTATGTTTGATGAAGAATTGTGTAGCCAAGGAAAAGGATTTACAAATAAAATCTGGAATGCTTTCAAACTGATTAAAGGTTGGGAAGTTTCAGATTCAATTTCACAACCAGAATCTTCAAAAGTAGCGATTGAATGGTATGAAGCCAAATTACAGCAGACACTTTTAGAAATCGAAGACAATTTTGAAAAATACAGAATCTCTGATGCTTTAATGGGGATTTACAAATTGGTTTGGGATGATTTCTGTTCTTGGTTCTTGGAAATGATTAAACCTGCATACCAACAGCCAATTGACAGCGTAACTTTTGCGAAAGCGATAGAAATGCTAGAAAACAACTTGAAATTGTTGCACCCATTTATGCCATTTTTGACAGAAGAAATTTGGCAACATATTGCAGAAAGAACTACAGAAGAAGCTTTAATCGTTTCGACTTGGCCAGAGTTAAAACCGTTTGATGCTAAATTAATTACTGATTTTGAAAATTCAATTGAAGTGATTTCCGGAATCAGAACGATTCGTAAAGACAAGAATATTCCATTCAAAGATACGATTGAATTGAAAGTAGTAAATAATGATAAAGCTTCTACTTATTTTGATTCGGTGGTAACCAAATTAGGAAATATCACATCTTTAGAATATGTTTCAGATAAAGTAGATGGAGCGTTGTCTTTCCGCGTAAAATCGAATGAATATTTTATTCCGATTACTGGAAATATTGATGTTGAAGCAGAAATTACGAAATTGACCGAAGAGTTAAATTACATTAAAGGTTTCTTGAAATCGGTTCAGGTGAAGCTTTCAAATGAAAAGTTTGTAGCCAATGCCAAACCTGAAATCATAGAAAACGAACGCAAAAAAGAAGCAGATGCGCTTTCTAAAATTGCTACAATCGAGCAGAGTTTGGCTGGATTGAAATAAGTCAATTATCTTAAAAAATTAAATCCCAATTCTGAAAATTTCAGGATTGGGATTTTTTTTAAATACTAATGCTTAGGACTTCGGATTATGTTTGCAAATGTATATTTGTTAGAAAATCGAATCAGTTATTGCCAAGACAAGATTGGGTAACCACCATTTATATTGGGGATTTTGTCCTGCTTCCATGCATTTGGTAAAATACTATTATTTAGGTCATTTACAAAGGAAACGGTTGTCATGTAGTTTTTTTCTTTACTAATGCCTCTGACAAGAACAATATTTGGGTCTAAAATTATTGAGCTACTTAAGTAATAACAATTATCAACATAATTAAATACATAATCATATCCTTTAGCAATTGGATTGCTGTATTCTTCTGATAATTTTGAAATTTCCCCTGTGTTATAGCAGTTGAATATTAGGCCTTGATCTTGTTTACCTGTAATACCAGCAACATATTTTTGAGCCAGAATTCTCCCCTTATTATAACAATTATTTATGTAGTTTGGAATATTTAAGTTCCTACCTCCCAAACTTAATCCGATTATTCCTCCTGCAATTTCTTTACTTGCCGTAATATTGCCAATGTTGTAGCACTCTTGTATAACACTATCATAATTAATTCCTATTATGCCTCCAACCATTGTCGTTCCTCTGATAGTTCCTTTGTTAAAACAATTTTTTATTTGGCCATTTGATCCAATATTGTCTCCAACTATGCCACCAATAAAAGCTTCTCCTTGGATACTTCCATTAAAGGAACAATTATTTATATTAAGGTAACCAGTTCCAGCAATGCCTCCAACTCCATCTTTTCCAATAATATTTCCTTCAAAGGAACAGTTTTCTATATTAGCATTTGCTTCACCAGCTATGCCTCCTACTGAATTTTGCCCTTCAATAGAGCCATTTATAATGCTTAAATTCTTTATTCTAGAATTTAAAGATCCAAATAGACCAGCAGGTTCATGCTCATTGGTTATTTTGATTTTTAAATTGATTATTTTTTTAAAATTCCCATCCAGATTACCAATAAAAGGCAAATCATAAATATTTCCAATTGGTATAAATAGGATGTTATTTAAATCAATATCGTTCATTATTTTGAAATATTTATTTGAAAAACGTTGGGCTTCTGCTGTTCTTGGAACAGCCTCATTTACTGTTTTTGATAAATAAACAAGATGTTCTGGGATTTCAATTTGATAAGGATCATCAATTGTGCCGGTTCCTTTTGTCCATTTGGTTGGTATAAAAATAGTTGGCTTGGTTTGAGTAATCTCCTCATGATTATCACATGAAAAGAAAAAAAGTGAAAATAGTAAGCTGAAAAAAAATCTGTGTTGCATAAAATCGAGTCATTTAATTGTAGAATAATCGTGTTAAAGATATAATAATTATTTAAAATTTAATGTTATAATGTATATGGTGCTGAAAGTAATTTCTCTTGTCGCTTGTGTTTCAAACAAAGTTGAGCCTATTGAAAGATAAAAAGAAGCCGATGCGCTTTCTAAAATTACTACAATTGAGCAGAGTCTGGCTGGATTGAAATAAGTAAATTATCTTAAAAAATGAATCCCAATTCTGATACTATTTTAGGATTGGGATTTTTTGTTTTCAGTCAAAAAAATGGTTTCATTGTTGATTTTGTATTTCGAAATTATATAATTTTAGTACGATTTTACACTTTAATAAAATCCCTATTCCTAATGAAAAAAATCGTTTTGTTTGTCTTTGTTTCTGCTTTGTTTTTGTCTTGTTCAAAAAAGGAAAATAAAGTAGAAAATGTTGAAAGAGCTTTTTATTACTGGAAAAGCAATACTTCTTTTGACGATGTATCCATTGAAAAAATTAACAAACTACAGGTTCAAAAAATCTATGTAAAATTTTTTGAAGTAGATTATAATGAAACGATGGGCAATTTTCCTTATGAAAAGAATAGGCCTAGAGAGTATGAATTCCGCCGGTTAGATTCGTTAGCTATTGTACCAACTATTTTTATTAAAAACGAAATCTTTCAATATAATACTGAAAAATCGCTGGACAAACTAGCAGATAATATTGTTTTTCTGATTGACAAATACCATAAAGATTACAGTGATAAAAACATTTTTGAGTATTCGGAAATTCAGATAGACTGCGATTGGACTAAATCGACCAAAGAGAAGTATTTCTATTTGCTGAAAAAAATAAAAGAACTATCCAACAAGGAAATTAGCTGTACTCTTCGGCTTTATCCCTATAAATATCCAGATATTATGGGAGTTCCGCCTGTGGATAAAGCAATGCTGATGTGTTATAATCTGATAAAACCCTTGTCCAGCAAAGATAAAAACTCAATTTTGGACATTTCCGAATTGGAATCCTATTTGAATGAAAGGCGCAGTTATCCTATGCATTTAGATGTGGTATTACCCGTATTTTATTGGACCCAATGGTATGAAAATAATCGTTTTTCGGGATTGGTAAATCTTAATTCGTCAGATATTGCAGGGTTTACAAAACCTGTAAAGCCATTGTGGTATGAGGTGACAAAAGACAGCACTTATCAATATGACACTTTTTTCAAAAAAGGAGACCAAATTAAATGCGAAGAAGTGAGTGCTGAAACAATCAGCAAAGCAATTTCGATAATAAAAAAGAATGTAGAATTGGACGCTAATACGACTATTTCCCTATTTCATTTAGATGACAGCACTTTTAAAAAATACAGTAATGAAGAAATTTCTAGTTTTTACAGTTCTTTTAGTAAGTAGTTTTTACAAGAGCATCGCATGTGGTTATTCGCCTTATGGGGAGGATATTAGGTATTGTTTATTAAGACCCGAATATTTCAAATATTCCCACTATAAAGCATTTTACTATAATGCTAATCTATGGGGGTTTGATTATGATCTAAATTCAAATAGTTACAAAACTAGTGTGGAAGCCAATATCTTGGATTGGTATAATTTTACCAATAGAAAGGTAAGTGTTGAATCTATTGAAGATTTCAATAATAATTTGACGCTTACGGATATTAGTCCCAAAAGCAATAATGATTTTATCCAATATCTTTATAAAAACGATAAAAAAGATGCGATTACCTATTTGAAGACAGCAAAGAACTGTGAAATGATTAATGGTTTTTTCGAGCAGGATGTTTGGGAAAGAGATGAGGCTGTGAACACAAATAAGAGAGGTGATTTCTTGAATAAATTAGTTAAAATTACCCAACAAGAACGCAATTCCTATTTTAAACGTAAATATGCTTTTTTGACGACTCGATTTGCGTATTATGCTGGAGAAATGGATGTTATAAAAACTGTTTTTGAGAATAATTTCAATAGAAGCAAAAAAGATTATCTGTATTATTGGAGTTTGTTTTTCTATAATTTTACAAAATCAGATGCTGAATCTATGTTGAATACAGCCAATTTAATGTCAAATTGTCCTGAGAAAACATATGCCAGTTATTACTATTTTCACGAAGGGTTTAAAATTTCAGAAGCTTTAAAGCATGCTAGGAGCAAAGAGGAAATTGCTAATGTTTATGCGTATGCTTCTGTTCAAAAAGTGGATAAGAACCTAGATTACCTAAAAGAAATTTATAAAAATAATCCAAAATCAGAAATTCTTGGGTTTTTGCTTTTGCGTGAAATTAATAAAATTGAAGATTGGGTTTATACACCTTATTATTCCAATTATTCTCCGTCGACACAATTTGATTATTGGAGTGAAGATAATGATAAAATTACTACTCAAATATTAAGAGACCGTTCTGAAAAAGACCGATTGTATGCTCTGAATGTTTTGGATTTTGTAGAATCCATCGATTTGAAAGCGATACAGGACCCTTTGGTTTGGGAAGCTTCTCAAATCAATCTGCTGTTTATGACCCGAAAATATGCCGATTGTTTACAGCATATAGCCTCATTCGAAAAAAAGTTTAAAAACGATAAGTCTTTAGAACAGATTGAAAAAATAAAAGCACTCTGCCTTACTGCCAATCAGGAAAATGGAAAAGCCATCATCAAGCATGAGATCCAAAATGTGATTTTAAAATATAAAAACGACGAACGTTTTATTTTTGCTTTGGGAAGAGAATTGGAGTTTAAAGGTAATATTACAGATGGAATTGCTTTAATCTCTTTATTGGAATCAAATTTTGATAATGGTTATGATACTAGCGATGTAGAATGGCAAGGCAATCGTATCCAAACATCAGGAAATTTGGAAGTGTTTTATACTTATTTTGACTATTTGGATTTTGTGTATTCGGCCAAGGATCTGCAGATTATTGTCAATAAATTGAAAGGAGGAAATTTAAGCCAATTCGAAAAAGCGATTTATGCCAAATTGCTTAAAGATAAAGATTATTTGAAGGATTTATTGGGAACAAAATACATTCGGGAAAATCAATTGAGTAATGCTTTAATTACTTTTAAATCTATAAATGAAAGATATTGGGAAGATAATTACAATGCATGGGAAAGAGGAAATTATGGCGATGATTATACTTTTGACCAGAATCCGTTTTATGATTTTAAACATACGGAAAACTTTATTGAACATAAAGAAAGGTTTTTGGTTACCAAACTTTCCATCACTGAACATTTGATAAAATACAACAATCTGGCCAATAATCCGAAAACCAAAGATAGAGATTATTACTATTTTCTTCTGGCGAACTGCTATTACAATATGTCAGATTATGGTAATTCATGGATGATGCGCCGTTATTTCAGCAGTACTTCTTATTTTGGGCAAGATTATGAAAATGAATCATATATAGACGAAATAGAGTACCGAAACAAACTTAAGGCTGTCGCCTATTACAAATTGGCTTTTCAAAATGCCAAAACAGCAAAATTCAAAGCACTTTGTCTGCGGATGATGGATTATGCTGAAGAGAATGAATATAGTGATTCGAAAAAGGTTGCCACACAATTTCCCGAATATAGTGTTGATTTGTCGGGTTGTGAAAATTTAGCAGACTATTTTAAATCCAGAAGATAAAAAAATCCCAATTCTGATATTATTTCGGAATTGGGATTTCTTTTAACGCCTATATTTCAATATGTTCTTGTCCTGATTAGTTGAAAAGCAACAAAAAAACCAAAAACTTTTTCTGTTTTCAAAAAGATGAAATAGACAGAAAAAGTTTTGGAAAAAAAAATAAAAAGCTTTTAATTAACAGTTTTTATAATTTGTATTTCAAGCTTACCATAAATTGAGTTGGTGCAATTGGATTCACACTGTAATTTTCGTGTACAGTATAGTTCAACTCGTTTGCGATGTTTGATACTTTACAAAGGACTGAGAATTTTTTCCAAGCATAACCTGCCGATACATCAACCGTTACATATCCTTCTAGGGGGATTTCTCTTTCTTGAATGCTTAGAGTAGTTGATTTTAATGGTTTAGGTTTCGTGGGATCACTTACATCAATAACTGGTAAACCTGTTGCAGGATCAAAAATTGTCGCGTAGTAGTATTGATTATTCCATCCACCTATACGGTTGCCGATATAATTACCAATTGCCCCCACTGATAATCCTTTTAGAATTCCTGTAGGAAGGGTATAAAAGAAGCTTAAGTTACCTGTGTTTTTTGGCGTTCTTGCTACACGGTCTCCTTCTATAAAACTTCCCTCTTTACCAGATGTTTCTGTGTAACGCATATCATTATAACTATATCCAGCAATGATGCTTAGACCTTCAAGAGGTCTTGCAGTAACATCAATTTCTACTCCTTCACTTTTTGTTTCGCCACTTAAAACTTTTAAAGTTGTGTCAGTATTAGGGGTAATTCCATCCGCTTTAAATGCCGCCGTTTGAACTAAGTTGTCATTTGTAATTTGATAAATAGTAATATTAGTGCTTAAAATTCCTTTCCAAAAATCTGTTTTAATACCTGCTTCGTATTGATCTATAATCGAAGGATCAAGAGGCTCATTATTAAATGTATTTCCTGTGTTTGGTGTAAATGAGTTAGAATAGCTTGCAAATAAAGACATATCTTTTAGTGGCTGGTATACTAATCCAATTTTTGGAGAAAAAGCATTATCCATTTTTTTGTCAGCAACTGTAGGAATTGCATTTTCAGGAGATATAGTCTGAACACCATTTGTCAGCGTTTCTTTATAGGTAGTAGCTTCTGCTTCTTGCCAAGACCAGCGAATACCAGCTAAAACTTTAATTTGACTAGTAACTGAAATTAAGTCTTGAAAATAGACCCCAAAACGATTAGTATCTGTTTTTAGTATTTGAGTAGTCCTAGCATTTGGGATATCATTTCTTTGTGCTGAGGGATCAAAATCAAAAAGATAAATAGTATCATATAGATTAGGATCGTTTTTGTATGATCCATCAAATTGTCTTACAGCTACAGCCTTTTCATTAAATGCGAGGTTATAACCGGTTGTAAATGAATTTTCCCAATCTACACCAGTAAATATTTGATGTTTAATGCTTCCTGTATTAAATGTTCCTTGCAAACTCAATTGGTCACCAGCTATTTGTTCTAAGTTTTTATTTTGAGTTAATGCTCTGTTCCAGTAGCCAGTAGTAGGGTAAATTATCGGATCATCTAAATTAGATAATTGAGAAGTTGATTTTTGAGTTCTTCTATAAGTTTGGTAAGAACTATTGAAATTTAACTTCCAGTTTTTGTTAAAATCATGATTTAATAATACAGAAGCACTGGCTGATTTCGTATTTCCAGTAGACCATAGTGCACCAAAGTATTCATTGCGTGGTAAATCCAATATTTCTTTTCCAATGATCCCTGTTCCAAAATCGGGAGTCCAGTCAGCATCCAAGTAATCTCCCTGTAAAGTAATTTGTGTTTTATCAGATACTAAAAAAAGTAGGGACGGGTTCACATATAAGCGTTCATTTTTTACGACATCTCTAAAACTTTCTGAGTTTTCGTAAGAAGCATTAATTCTGTATGCAATAGACTTATTTAGAGGTCCGTAGAAATCAACAGATGGTTTATAGTAAGCATAACTTCCAGCCTGCATCGTGATTTCACCACCGTTTTTGAAAGAGGGTGTTTTAGTAACTAGATTTAAAATTCCTCCTGGAGCTACATTGCCATATAGTAAAGCAGAACTTCCTTTAAGGAATTCTACACGTTCTAATCCGGCTACGTCTGGAATGGAACCTGCATTATAACGAAAACCATTTTTGAACATATTATTGGTTCCCATGTCGTAACCTCTTGAGAAAAATGATTCTTGAGCTCCACCACGGGCTGAACTTACATAAACTCCATTTGCATTTTTGATAACGTCGCTCAAACGGATTGCCTGCTGCTGTTCGATTACTTCAGAGCCTATTACTTGTACACTTTGGGGCGTATCCATTGGTTTTAATCCAGAGCGTAAAGCAGTAACTTTTGGTAATTTATTTCCAGTAACAATAACTTCTTTTAATTGCTGGCCTTTTTTCTTTACAGTATCATTTACTGATTTTATGCTGTCGGAAGCAAAATAGTAAAGGCTATTGTCTTTTGTGCTGTTTGCGTTACTTGCAACGTCTTGCGCTTGACTGTTTAAACAGAAAGCAAAGAACGTAATGGGGATTAAAATGTATTTCATGCCGTTTTATTTGGAATAATTAAAAATAACGGTGCAAATATAAAACCTCATTTTCGATACTGCAACTTATTTAGACTAAATATCAATAATATTTTAATAAATTTTTAACTATTTGGAATACAGTTTTTTAATTGTTATTTTTTCTGTTTTTTGATTTTCTACTGGCTCTTTTATGTTGATAATGATAGGGTTGTAATTTCAAAAGGACTAAAAAACCTCCTGCAAAAGACGAAAGGCAAATTTTTTTATTTCATTTTTTGTTAAAAAAGTGCTTTCAGATTTTTATTCTGATTCTAAAAGCTTTCTAGCTTCTTTATTATTTGGCGAAAGCTGTATTGCTTTTTCATAGGAAAGTTTGGACTGTGATTTTTCTCCTTTATTTTCATAAGCTTTACCAAGACTTAAATAGACATTTCCACTGTTCGGATAATACTTTTTTGCCATCATAAAAAAAGCAAGCGCGTTGTCAGTTTGTTTTTTTTCCAGACAAAAGTTTCCCATCCAGTCCAAATAGCTTTCTGTTGGAATAAATGTAAAACCAGTTTGTTTCGAAAGTTTTGCAAACTGCTGTTCTACCAATGACGGATTTTGCATGGCTTCTTTTACCTGTACCAAATGTTCTTTGAAAATAAACCGCAAACCATCATATTCTGCCGGAATGGGTACCGTTCCGTGGTCTTCATTTTCATAATATTTAAATGCCCAGCGGAGATTTTTAGGGTTTTTGGAAGTTAATAGTTTTTCAAATTTTCTGATTCCTCTTGCCATATCAGTTGTTGTGTCCTGCGGAATACTTATTTTATTGGCCATAGCCACATAAATACTGCGGTTCTCAAAATCTTTTTTGTTGAAAATAGAATCCGTCTTTTTGATCATGATTTCATTATCCCACCAAAGGCTTGGGTCAATAATAGTGTATGCATTAAACAGTTTGGTATGGTGTAGCAGAATATTTACAGCTGTCAGCCCGCCAAAAGAATGTCCATTTAATATGTTATAGCCAGAAGTTCTGTAACGGGAATCGATGTACGGACGCAGTTCGGTTTCCAAAAAAGAAATGAAATTTTTATTACCGCCGCTTTGGTCAAAGAATTTTTTGCTTTTATCGAAAAAAGCCTGTCGATTAGCTTCAGTTGGAGTTAAATCTCGGGTGCGGTTGGTATTTGTAATTCCCACGACAATCATTTGCGGAATCATTGCATAAGGCCCTTTTGCCAGTGAATGCTGGATTCCAGTAAACGAATGGAAATTATTTTCAGCATCCAATAAATAAACTACTGGATATTTGGCTGGAGCAAATTTTTTATTGTTGTAATCGGGTGGAAGGTAAATCCAAAAGTTTCGTTCTTCATTTAAAACTTTAGAAAAAATATGATGCCTGCTTCCGATAGTAATGCTGTCTTGCGAAAAGGAACTGCTGGCATAAAAAAGTATGAATAGGAGTAAAACTGTCTTTTTCATGTTACTTAAATTAATTGTTCTTTTTTCTTTTTGTTGGTGCGTCCGTACCAAATAATAAATCCGGTAACCGGTAAAGCAGTACAGATTAATCCAACGAATAAAGTCAGTGTTTTTCCGATCCAGCCTGCCCAAAAACCAATATGAAGGTTCATTGTCCAGTCGTCGATTTCCAGACCGTTCATCACTTTTACCGGAATTTCCATTTCCTGACCAGTATAACGGTTGATGGTGAAAGTTTTTCCGTTTTCAACACCTTTCAGTCCAATGTTTTCGGCTGTAACGGCATATAAAGTAGTAATGCTGTCTTTTGCAGCAACGGATAATTTGACTTGTTTGATGTTTTTATCTTTCGAAAATAATTTTTGGATAATAGGATTTAGCGGAGCAAATGTTTTAGTGCTGTCATATTTCGGTTTAATATCTCGGAATAAAGAATAGGCTTTTGGAGTTCCTCCAAATATTTTATGGGCAGCATTTCCCAGCGGTTTGTTGACAATAATCAAACCCGTAACAGTAATAAACAGAGCAGGTAATAAATTATAAAAACCAGGAACATTGTGCAGGTCGTAATTCAGCCGTTTGAAACTGGCTTTTGTTTTTATCGTAAAGCTTTGTTTTTTGGTTGAGCTGTTCCATTTTTTTGGCCACCAAAGGATAAGTCCTGTAATAAGTTCTATAAGGAAAATCCAAACTGAAATTTCAACAATCAAATTGCCGGTTTTTCCAAATGGGATGTGACCGCTGTGAATGTGAGCAATAACATAGAAAAAATCATAAGCTTTGCCAGAATCCAGAACTTTGCCTGTATAAGGATCAATCCATGAAAACTGCAAATCTCGTTCTTTGGTAGAAGAAGCCAGTTTGATGGTTCTTTCGGGATCTCTGTAAATGATGTAATAACTTGCCTTTCTTTCTGGTTTTTGCTGTTTGAACGCTTTCAGAATTTCTTCAGGCGAAAGTCTTTGTGCTTTTACTTCTTTGACATACAAGGAATCATACGCCAATCCGTCGATAATGTTATCACAATAAATGAATAAAACTCCTGTCAGCGCTACAATAAATACGATTATTCCGGAACTGAGACCTAACCACAAATGCAGCCAATGATTGAGTTTGCTCCATTTGCTTTTTTGCTTGGATTTTTTTGGTATTACCGTTTTTTGAGAATTCTTTGTCATGATACATTAATTATAAAACCAAGCTAACGAAGGTTTCATCCATCATTAGCTTGGAAAAAAATAACTAGACTAATAAAATTTAAAATTTATAGGTAAGATTGGCTACCAATTGTCTTGTCGGCATCATTGTAGCCCAGTAATCAGAAGACCAATAATCTTTGTTAGCAATATTGTTTAATTTTAATCCAATTCTGAATTTTGGTTTTTCGTAGAAAACTGTCGCATCCATTATGGTATATCCGTTTACAGTAAATGTATTGGTGTCATTTGCAAAACTGTCGCTTTGAGTATTTCCTCCAAAACCAAAACCAAGTCCTTTTACTTTACCGTCCAATATTTTGTAGCTCATCCAAAGATTAGCGACATTTTTTGGTGCAGAATAAGGTGTTTTCCCTTCTGATGATCCAGATGTAAATTCACTTTCATTGTATCCATATCCCATAATTACATGGAAACCTCTAAACGGATTAGCAATCAAATCGGCCTCAAAACCTTTACTTCTCTGCGTACCGTCTTGTACAGAATACAATGAGTTATTAGGATCTGTACGTACTTTGTCTTTCACCTGAATGTCATAATAACTAAGAGTTCCGTTTAATTTTCCGCCTAACAATTCAAGTTTTACACCGCCTTCCAGCTGATTTGCCTGTTCTGGTTTGAATTCAGTCGGTGCAGCAGGATTCGATGTCAAACCTGCTCCAACATTACTGAATCCGTTCATGTAGTTTCCAAAAACAGAAACTTTCTCTTTTATTACTTGGTAAATTAAACCCAGTTTTGGAGAAACTGCATTTTGGTTATAATTTGCAATTCTATTTTCGTTGTGATCCCAGCGGACACTAGCCATTCCAATTAATTTATCGGTAAAATTCACAACATCAGATACGTAAGCGCTTGTTGTTCTTAAATCTCTGTTGTTTACAGTGCTTGGCGCCGGCATCGCGGCAATCATCTGTTTGTATTTTTCCATATTGATGAATGGAGCAGTGCCGTTTATTGGAGTCAAAGGATTACCTGCTGATGCATCATAGGAATTAATAGTCCATCTGTTGTCATTGGTACTGATGTAAGTATAATCTAATCCAAGTAAGAGACGGTTTTTGATGTTTCCAATATTGAAAGTTCCAACAAAATTCTGTTGCAATTGACTAGTTTTGAAAACACTGTTGATGTTCATTAATCTGCGCTGTAACAAAGGTTGTGTTGTTGCTGAAGCTGGCGTATTTATCAGCAGAAATAAATAATTCGCTTTGTTGTCTGTAAAGGCATTCGAGAAATTAGTCTGTGAAATCCATTGATCTGATAGTTTATAAGTAGCTCTGGCAAAAACATTGGTGTTTTTAGCTTCGGATTGTAAGTCGTCTGTAGTGTATGATTTTTTAAAATCAAAATTCAAATCATTAAAGCTTTTATATTCAGAAGTTACTGGATTTAAATTTCCTAAACCAATGTAGCTGGCATTTCGGCTTCCGCTGTACATTTCTACATCAAAATCAAAAGTCAATCGGTCACTTACTTTATATTGAAATGAAGGAGCAATAATGAAAGTTCTGCTTTTGCCATAATCCTGCCATGTTTTTTGGTTGTCCAAAGCAGCATTTATCCTGAAAAGCATTGTTTTATCATCGTTAAGAGCGGTATTAAAATCGATGGCTGTACGGCTTAGTGCCCAGCTTCCGGTAGTATAACTCACTTCACCTCTGGTTGCCTCAAAAGGTTTTTTGGTAACTCTGTTTACAAGTCCGCCATAAGTGGTTAATGCAGAGCCAAATAAAGTAGCTGAGGGTCCTTTGATAACTTCGATACTTTCCAAATTTACCGGATCGCTCATTGTTACCCAGTTGGTGTTCATTCCATTACGGATGGAACCTGCCGCCGATGCACCGCTAAAACCGCGCATTCTTAAACTTAATCCAACTCCGCCAGAACCCACACTTTGCGTAACGTTGCTTAAACCAGGAGCAGTGCTAAGCGCGCTTCTAAAGTCAACTGCGATTTGTTCCTGAAAAAGTTCTTTTGGGACAACGGTATAGACCTGCGGATTTTCAAGATTGCTGATAGGAAGTCTTGAAACATATTCACTTTTCTTTTCGGCAAATTTCTTCGCCGCCGAAACTACAACAACTTCATTTAATTGTTTTAATGAAGATTGTAGCTGAAAGTCAGCGGTTGTTGTTTCATTGGTAGTTACAATTACTTCCTTGGCTGATGGCTGATGTTCCATCGTGTTTATTTGAAGCTGATATTTACCTGTTGGAACTTTATTAAAAATATAATTTCCGTTTGTATCAGATGTTGCTGATTTTTTTAATTCCAGTATGGTAATCGTAACAGCTTCTCCAACTTTATCGTCAGATGTAGTTACCGTTCCTCTAATTGTTCCGGTATTTTGCTGTGCAAATATATTTGTAGAAGTAAGAATAAGAAGCAGAATAATTATTTTGAATAAGGGCAGTAATGATTTTTCGGTAATAATCATGGTTATTATTATTTAGATTAATTAAAAATTGATAATTTTACGCAAAAGTACTTTGTTAATGAAAACATAATTAACGCAATCAGTATTAATAGTAACGCAAAACGGATTTTATGAAAACTGAGATGAGAAGCGAGATATTTGAAGGAAATTCGGTTGTGGTAAATGACCCGATTCAGTTTAATAAAGAGCATCTTGTCGAGAAGAAAATTGACTACAACCACAAAGGAGTCAGCGGAATTATTACCGATATCATGCTCAACGGAATTCATTTGACGATTCGGGAAATAACGATTCAGGCAGCATCCTATTCCATCGAAATTCAGCACGATTTCTCTTTTGTTAAACTGCATATCGAAATAGAAGGAGATAATGAATACTGCCCTGAAAACCCATTAGAAAGAGGAATTTATATTCCGCAGGGACATTACAACTTGTTTTATCTTCCGGTAATAAAAGGCGTTTTAAATTATCGGACTAAAAAAAGAAAAACTTTAGAAATTACTTTTACCGAAGATTATTTGGAGCAATTGTTTTATCCCAATTTAAAAACCGCCATCCCTTTATTGGCTGATGCCATAACGAATAAAACTCCGTATGCCATGTGGGATTCAAGTAAAAGCATATCGCCAAAATTGTATATTTTGATTGAAGATATTATTCAGTGCAATTATACCGGAGCGATCAAAAAAGCGTTTTTGGAATCCAAGGTTGTTGAGATTCTTTCGTACTTGTTTACGATTATAAATGAAGAAGAAAATACAAAAATAAGCGAAGATTTAAGTTCACAGGATTATCTGAAAATTGTTGCTGTCGAGAAGATTCTCAAAGAGCAGTTCAAAGAAAAACACACGCTTGCGAGTATTGCAGCACAAGTGGGCTTGAATGATTTTAAGTTAAAAAAATATTTCAAAATCGTTTATAATACTACTGTTTTTCATTATTTGACGGAGCTTCGAATGGAATATGCCAAACAATTAATTATGGAAAACGATTATTCAGTTGCTTTGGTTTCTGAAGAATTGGGTTATAAAAACCCGCAGCATTTTACTGTAGCGTTTAAAAAGGTATTTGGGTATTTGCCAAGTAAATTAAAAATGGAACATTAAAAATTAATAAACACGAATTTGCTTCGCCAGTCGCTATCGCTCGAGTCACTAATTGACACTAATTTTTTAAGAATTATATTTTCGTGAAATTAATATTCAAAAAACTAAAGTTTAGTCTTTATTTTTTTGATTCTGAAGTTTTTTGATTTCACTACTTTCCCTTCGTCTGTAATCATTAGGCAACTGTAATCAGGGAATTTGTCGAGTAAAAGCAAACCTTTCTTTTGTCCTAAAATCATTAGCGAAGTACTTAATCCATTGGCGGTTTCGGCATTTGGACCTACAACAGTAACACTGCAAAGACCCGTTACAGGATAGCCAGTTGACGGATTTATGATGTGGGAATATCGTTTGCCGTTAAAAATAACAAATTTTTCGTAGGATCCGGAGGTCGTAACCGCACCTTGTGTGAGCGGAATTGCACCTAATAGGTCATCTGGATGAAAAGGATTGGTAATGCCTATTTTCCAAGGTTTTCCGTTAGGTTGTTTTCCCCATGTGCTCATATCGCCAGTGCCGTTTACAATACCTGCCTTGATTCCTTTTGCTAGCATCATTTCTTTGCATTTGTTCGTTGCATAGCCTTCTCCGAGTGCTCCAAAACCAATTTTCATCCCTTTTAATTTCAAGAAAATGGTTGAGTTTATGCTGTCCAGAATAATGTTTTTGTAACCTACTTTTTCGACCGATTTTTTAATGGCTTCCGCCGAAGGCATTTCGGTCATTGATCCGTCGAATTTCCATATTCTGTCCATGGCAGCGAAGCTGATGTCGAAACCTCCGTTGGTTAGTTCCGAGAAATGAATGGCTCTTTTCGTTAGTTCAAAAACTTCTTTATCGACTTTTACGGGCTGAATTCCGGCATTTCGGTTTACTTCGGATATTTGAGTGTTGGGTTTCCAGTCGGAGATTAGATATTCGATTCTTGAAATTTCACTGATAACTTCATCAATACTTTGTTCAGCCGAAAGAGAATCTTTGGCAACAATTGTAATATCAAAACGCCCGCCCATGAGCATTGTGGCTCTTTTTCGAAGGACTTGACTGTTGCTTGTTTGGATTAGAAAAAGGAATGATAAAATTGCTATAAAGTATTTTCTTTTCATAATGATTTCGTGTTCTGCCTATATACGCGATTGCTCTGTTTCAGCGTTTCTATTCATAAAGTTTGTCATTCCGAGGTAGGAGGAATCTCCGCTTGCTATTCCGTATCGTGAAGCCTTTGTTTGTAGAGCTACTTGTGAAGATTCCTCCTACGTCGGAATGACAAACTAAACGGATATTGAGCTGTCGAAATATCAAAAAATTAATAACAATCTGTCAAAATCTGACCTTTGCTTATATAGCTGGAAAGGGTTGTGTTATTTTTTGCCAAACAAATTGCGTCAAGGATATTTTCGACATCAAACTGCATTTTTAGTGCTCCGCAAATCATTATAGTGCCTCCGTTGGCCAATAAATCAGCAAAAAAATCTTCGTCTCTTTTGATTAAATCCATTACATAATGATGATCCTGTTCACGGGAAAATGCCAAGTTGATGTTCCTTAATTGTTGTTTTTGAATCATTTCGGAAGCAAGTGTTTCGTAACGGGAAGTGATCTCAGTTTTTTTGCGGAAACCGCTATATAAATGGATTTCGGCTTTTTTCTTGTTTTGTTCAATCATTCCCAAGAAAGGCGCAATTCCGGTTCCATTTGAAATAAGAGCCACTTTTTTGGCTTTTTTAGGAAAATGAAAAGCATGGTTAGGAACTATTCTGGCTTTGATGATATCACCCGCTTTTGCGTTGTATAAAAATCCGGAGCCCAAACCGGAAGGATGTAATTTTACCGCCAATTGGATGTTTCCGTTACTGCTTCCAATGGAATAGAGACGTTCTCTATTGTCATTGGCGGGATAAATCGCTAATAAATCTCCAGAGGTAAATCTGCTTCGCATTCCAGCGCGCAATGTCAGTATAAAGGTTTGTTCATTTTCGGAAACTGTGGTTTTTTCCATTACCATTAATTTTTCTAAATCTTTCGGGACATGATTGTACAACGATGGAGTAGTGGCCAATTGGAAACCAGTTTTGTGATTCCATTGTTTTACCCATTCGACAAATTCTTCGGCCGATTTGTCGTTTACTGTCTGAAGATCAATGTAGCGGTGCGCCCAATCCTGATTCGAAAGCAATAGATCAATTTGTTTCGCGTAACCGCAAAAATCGGGATATGATTTGGAACCAAAACCAATTACGGTGTAGTTAATTTTTTGCTGTTGATTGTATTTGGTCAAAAGAGATTCGAACTTATCAGCATTCGATGGTGCATCACCTAAGCCATACGTTGAGGTGAAAATTAATAAATGCTCGGCTTTTGGGTAAACATTGTAATTGTTAAGCTCTGTAATATGTGCTTTTTCTCCGTCATCGGTTAACTGTTTTAGGATTGAATTGGCAAATCGTAAAGAACTACCATTTTCGGAACCGACGAGCAGAATGTATTTGCTTTCTTCGGCCTTGAATTTGTTTTTGATTCGGCTTGCTCTTCTTTTGAAAGTCATTGCAAAACCGGAATAGATAAAAAACAATATGTTTAAACTTGCAAGTCCAAGGATGAAAGCCCAAATGGCATTGGTTCTTCCGGTATGAAGGTCAAGGCTTAGATTTGACAAGAGAGTTGTTGCTGGGAAAAGTTTTTCGCTTACAACGGTACCGGTAACTTGGTTGACTTCAATTTCTCGGTCTTTTAAGGTAATGATATAATATTCTTCGGGATCGTCTGAAAAAGGGAACTCTATTTTTTCAACATCGGCCAAAAGTGTACTCTTAAATATAGAGGTTTTGTCCGAAACCAGTGTTGGTTTTACGGTTTCCTGCTGTTCTTTGGAATCTGTTTTTGGAATGAAAAAATTGAATTTTTCCAATGTGAGATAGGTTCCTGTAACTGCAATAATCAATATCGGAATCAGTGCCAATCGGCCTAATACGACATGGTAGTATTGCGCAAAATATTCTTTTACTATTTTGGAAAAAAAGTTGCGCAGGCCTCTTTGTCTTTTTAGGATAAGAACAAAGCCAGAAATGGAAATTAATACTAAAATAAACGAAATAAGCCCAACGAAAAAACGTCCCGTTTCGTGAAGAAATAACGAGCGGTGAAGCGCTGTTGTCCATTGAATAAATTCGCTTTTCTTGATGGGTGTCCCCAAATTTTTTCCGGTTCTTGGGTCAATATAGGCTTTGACATCGTTGTCTTTTTGGTCGAGCCCTTCTAAAGTTACAAACTGATTGTGATCAACTGTTACTTCGGTTATTTCAGGATAGGTTTTGCGAAGAATCGGCAAGGTTTCTCCCAATGTTATTGCATCAAAATTTTCGGCTCGGTAAGAAACTGTTTTTTCCTGAATGGCATCAACCGCGAGTATGGTTCCGGTTACGGATGCTAATAGTAAAAACAACGAAGAAAATACCGCCAAGGCCAAGTGGGAGTAACGCCAAAAAGAAAGAGTCATTAGTAAGGGTTTTGTTTAAAAAAAGTTTACCATAAAAGGCATTTAAGAAACATATAAGTTTTTTTATGAAAGCTTAAATGACCTTAAATGCCTTATATGGTTGAAAAAACAAATGTTGCTTGTTTTATAATTTATTTAATCTTACATAGCGGATGTAACCTTTGCCTTCGGTTTTATCAGCGATTCCTTCAGTAGTCAAAGGAATTTCAAGATCGGTTACGTAATATTTTTGGTCTTCAACCGAAGTTTCGAAACGCAGTTTATATCCTTTGTTGATTTTGGAATCTTCAATTTCCAGTGTTGTCATACTACGGTCTCCGCCAGTAACTGAAGCACCGGTTTTTGCACTGATATCAGTAGGTTTTTGAGAATAAAATTTATGCCATTCCTTTAGGGTTTTGTACCATTTTTTGTCATCACCCATTACATAAAGCGTTTTGTCGTATTCTCCTTTGGCATTGATAAGCGATACCACTACATAAGCGCCTTCTCCTGTATAGTTAGACATTTGAAGCATGCATTTGTATTTGCTCGTTTGCGCTGTGGCTTCGAAAGATAAAAGGAAGATGAATGCTCCTGCAAGAGCTATTTTTAGTATTGATTTCATATTTAATTATGAATTATGAATTATGAATTATGAATTATGAATTTTAGCTTAAGGCCTAAAGCTTACAGCCTATAGCTTTTTGCTATTTCAAAAAAGTTAAATCTGCGTTGTTTTTTGTTAGCGTTTCATTTTCTTTTGCCAAGTCCAAAACACTTTCTTTAAAATCTGTTGTGATATCTTTTTTGGCACCAATAGAAAGCAGGTATTTCAAAATCGTATCGTCTTTGGCAATCATTGCTGCTCTGTGCAATGCTGTCAATCCGTCTTTGTTTTTAGCATTGATATCTATGTTTAAATCGGCTAATTTTTTTAATAAAGTCAAATCATTTTTGGCTACAGCCAAATGATAAAGTGTGTTTCCGTCATTTTGTGCTGTCGCCAAGTTTAAGCCTTTGTCTTGAAGCAGTTTTGCTTTTGCTTCAAAAGGATCTTGTTTTGGTGCGTTTCCGCCTTCTGGACGTGCGCCCATTCCCTGCATTGGAGCTCTGTATGATTGAATTAGGTAATAACCTAAACCATTTCCTTGTTTGTCCAGTACTTTTACATCTGCACCTTTGTCCAAAAGCATAGTAACAGTTTCAGGAGTTCCTGATTTTACGGCCATTGTCAATGCAGACTCTCCATTTCCGTTTTGGAAATTAATTGTTTTTACAATTAGCAGTATTTGTTCCAATGCAGCAGAAGTTTCTCTGGACGCCGCGGCTGCCATCAACGGAGTGTTTCCTTCGTTATCAGCTTTGGCAATACTTACGCCTTTACCTAAAAAGTAGTTAATGATATCTGCTTGTTTTGGTTTGCTAACCAAGAAGTGAAATACGTTTTCACCAAATTTACTTGTAGCACTAGGTTTGATTTTTAAATCTTCGACCAAGTATTTATAAACTTCTATTGTATTTGTTGCTCTTCTGGAACCTTGAGCAGCAAAAATCAGCGCATTGTCAGTGTATTTTACTCCTTTGTCTAGTAATGTTTTTAAGAAAGGAATATTACCAGTTCTGGCTACATAATTGAATGCTGTATTACCGTTGCTGTCTACATCTTTAAGGGACATTCCCTTGGTTGTAAAATAAGCTGAAAGTGCAAGATCTTTGTCATAAGGAATTGCCAGAAGCAATAGGTTTGCACCGTCCTGGTATTTTTTCATCGGTTCAACACCCGCATTAAAAAAAGCTTCATAAACGGCTATGTTAGTTACCCCGCTGCTAGCCGCTGCAGTAATTGGAAACGAACTGTGGCTGTCTTCTAAATTAACATCCGATTTCTTGGCAATCAAATATTCTATGATTTCAAGATTTCCTTTACCGGCAGCCCAATGCAGATAAATTCTGTTATCGTGAGTCGATTTGGTAACTTCATTTCCAGGCTGTTCCAATAAGAATTTTATAGTGGCGTTTGGCGCGTCATTATTTATAGCAAGAACTACTGGGTCAAAAGATCTTGAATTTAATTCTGATGGACTGCTGCCTTTTGCAATTTCAGCCTGAACAGCTGCTACATCAGGGTTTGTTTTCCAGAAAGACTGTTCCAAAAGTGTGTTTTTTTGCTGTGCACTAACAAAAAATGCAGAGGCTAAGGTAAAAGCAATGAAAATATTTTTTTTCATGATTTATAGGGATAATTTGTTAATTGAAATTATTTAGAATAAATAAAAATAGTGCAAATGTAAAAAGAAATAGTATATAACCAAGCTGATTCTCCTATAAAAACTAATATTCTAATGATTTTTTAATTTTAGAAATGAGGAGTATAAAACTCGTTTTTTAGATGTAATAAATTGAAGAAGGTTTAAAGCAGTCTGGTGAAATATTTTTATTTCTTTTGAAATTCATAATTAGTCAAGTTTGTGATGATTTCATAAAAAAAGGTTCAGAATTTCTTCTAAACCTTTTTTAAATAAAGTGGAATTGGATTATTCAACTTTTAAAGAAAGAACTGATTTGTTTACAGTATTTTCAAATACTTTGTCCTTGAAACTTCCTTTGGTATTGTCTATCCATTCCAGATTGATTAAGTACAATCCTTTTTTATTGGGAACAAAAGCTGCCTGACCTTTTTCATTTGTTTCAACTGTTTTCACCCAGCCTTCAGGATTGATAATTGTAATATTCAAAGCGCCCTGCTGTTTTTTATCTTTAAATGCAGTCAGTAAATAACTGTCATT
This sequence comes from Flavobacterium aquicola, assembly GCF_003385115.1. Classification (GTDB taxonomy): domain Bacteria; phylum Bacteroidota; class Bacteroidia; order Flavobacteriales; family Flavobacteriaceae; genus Flavobacterium; species Flavobacterium aquicola. The sequence goes on along the minus strand of NZ_QUNI01000006.1, from coordinate 19,565 downwards.
CTGTTTTTGTGCAGTTAAGTCTAGTGGATGAACTGCATATTCTTTGGCTTCTGGAGTTTTTACTGTATAAACAGCTTTTAGATACGAGATGCTTCGTGCAAAACCGAGATGTTTTTTTGACATATCCCTAACTTCTCCTTGGTCATTTATTCCAATTATCTGATAAGTTCCAGCAGTTTTAGCATCAAAAGAACCCTGCCAATGCGTTTCTGTCTGTGCCATTGCGATTTCTGATTTTGTTCCAGAAGCATCTATTAGAAAGATTTTGATGTCTTTTAATCGGTCTAGTTTGGCTCCTTTTTCTGGAGCTTCCTGACCGTATTCGCCAAAGTATAACTGCACCTGGACTTTATCATTGATTTTGCCGGAGCCTTTTACTTCTAGCCAGATATTGTGCGCATTTACAGCCATTGGAGCTAATAAAAGAACAAATCCCAGCGCTAATTTTGAAAGTAATTTTTTCATTGTAATTGATTTTATAGTTTAAAAATTGTTTTGATCTGAATTCTTTTTGATTTTATGTCCAAAAACTATTAGAAAGTGTATCCCAAGTTGAACATAAAGTTTCTAGGCGCACCAGGCCCAACCATATTGGCATTGGCTTGTGATACGATATATTCCTTGTTCTGAAGATTGTTCAAGTTTAGTGAAAATTTCAATTGTTTTATTTGATAATACAATGCAGCATCTATCAATGAATAACCCGGTAAAATAAAATAAGCTAATCGGGTACTTTGTTTCGAAGCAAAATTAGAGCCTAATCCAACTCCAAAACCTTTAATGCTTCCTTTTAAAATGGTGTATTTTGCCCAAAAACCTCCTTGATGGTGCGGTGCTGCTTCTTTCCATCTGTCTACATCGGCGGGAACTGCGGTCTTGGTGATTCGTGCATCGTTGTATGCATAATTTGCATTTATGGATAAATTAGGCAAAATATTTCCGGTAATATCAACTTCGATACCTTTTGATGTTTCCTGACCTCTCTGTTCCAATAATTGCGTGTTTGTAGGATCATTGGCATTGACCAAAATATTGTTTTGATTGATTTTGTAAGCAGCAACACTAACGCCTAATTTTTTATCAAACCAATCGCTTTTTGCTCCAAATTCGAACATTTTACTGGTTAGCGGATCAAATGGACCTCCATAAATTTCTGGTGCACCAATAGTTCCAGCACTTTGTGGCTGAAAACCTTCTACATAGGTTCCGTAAATATTAATCTGCGGAATTACACTATACACCAAACCTACTCTTGGAATCAAAGCATCTTGTTTTACTTTGGCTTCATTGCTTTTTGTGTAATTGGTGAAATCAGTATAAAATTCTTGTCTTAAACCCAACAGAAGCTGCAGTTTATTCCACTTCATCTGATCTTGGATGTAGATACTTTGCGAATAGTATTTCGTTGGTGCCGTTGCTGTTCGGGTTGTGAAATAATTATCAGTATTAGCAGCTGAGTAATCTGGATTTGCTAAATTATAAAAAGGAACATTCGGAACTGGATTTCCATTTGCGTCCAGCAGATATAAATCCTTTTTTGCTGGATTATAGGTTGCAATTGAACCGGTATTGGCTGCATTTCTATAACCAGATGCGACGCCGTTTGTTCCGCCGACAGGTACTAAACTTTGAATATAATCTGCTCCTAAAACTATTTTGTGTTCTATTTTTCCAGTGCTGACGTCATAATTTAGGTATGCGGTAAGATTGTCGTCATAGCGGTTGCGCATACGTTCGGTTGTGCTCTGCAATAACAGCGACGGAATTTCTTTTCCCGCTCCGTCAACTGCATAAGCGTTACCGCCTCTGTGTTCAACCATGTCTTCAAAGAATTTATACTTTAAGTAAGACACATTCAATAAAAGCTTGCTGTTGAATTTATGATTCATTATTGCCGATAAATAAAAGGTCTTTTCTTTCAAATAATCGCTTGCTCTTGACATACTCTGTGAACTTGGAGTCGTGAATAAACGGCTGGCTCCATCAGTTGAAGGTCCGTATATAGGCTGTCCTCTTTCGGTTCTTCCTTTGATAATACTGTAAACGAAATCGACATCAATTCGGGTCTTTTCGCTTGGTAAAAAAGCGATTGTGGGTGCGATTGAAACATCTTCTCTTTCCTGTAAATCCCTGAAAGTTGCCGTGTTTTGATACGCTACATTCATACGATATAAGATACTTTTGGATTCATTTAGCGGACCGGTTAAATCCGTTGTGGCTCTAATGGTTTGAAAACTTCCAACACTTACATTAGCTGCATTTCGATTTACGGACAGCGCTTTTTTGGTTACATTATTAATAGATCCGCCTGGTTCAGTATTACCGTATAAAGCAGATGCAGGACCTTTCATGACTTCAACTCTTTCCAGGTTGTTTAGGTTTAATGAATTGAAAGATCTTCCGCTTACTCTTAATCCATTGATGAACTGATAACTGTTGCCCGAAATTCCTCTGATGGAAAAGCGGTTTTCAAAGTTATTAAGACTCACACCGCTGATGTTTTTTAGAACATCATTGACACGAAAAGCCTGTCTGTCGATAATTAATTCTTTAGTAACATAACTTACCGATTGTGGTAAATCTTTCAGAGCAATACTAGATTTAGATGAGGCCACAGACATTTCGTTTCTGTAGGTGCGTTCGCGAAAGCCTGAAACAACAATTTCATCCAGCTGTCCGATATTTTCTTCTACTTCAAAGTCAAAAGTATAATTTCTTTGACCGGCTGTTATTTCGATATCTTGTGTTTTCTTTTTTAGACCAATTCCGGAGATTGTTATAGTGTAGTTTCCTGGTTTGATATTTTCAATTTTGTATTCACCGCTTTCATCAGTCACTGCACCTTTGCTGGTGCCTTTCAATTCGACATTTGCAAATTCAGCCGCTTTTCCCTGACTGTTTTTTACGGTTCCTTTTATGGTTGCCGTTTTTTGCTGCGCATTTACGATTGATGTTAGTAGTAAAAAAAAGCTCATTAGATATAAGAATCGGGGCATTCTTAATTTTAAATAATTCATGATTAAAGTATATATAGGTTATTTATTTTTATTTAGAATAAATAAAAATTATTTCACTGCAAATATAAAAATTAATAATCCTTTAACAAATGTTATTTAGATTAATTATGAATAATTTTGTTAAATAAAATTATCGCTGTTAATGAGCAGGAGGAAGAATTAAGATGTTTTAGCAGTATCTTTTTTCTTTTTCTTATTGCGTCCCCACCAAATTAAAAAACCGGTAATTGGTAAGCCAGCTGAAACGAAACTTGCAAAAAAAGCAAGCACTTTACCGGGAAATCCTAATATACTGCCAACATGCAAATCGTAATTGATAGATCGAAATTTTTCCCCTGTGTTTTTGTTATCAAATGAATTTGTTTTTAGAATTTTTCCAGAATATTGATCGTATTCGATTGATGCATCATTAAAGCAGTTTTCATATTTAATGAATGTATTAAATGTTGCAGCCGAATCTTTAGGTATAAAAAGAATATAATTATCAGCTTTTGGGTGCAGCTGTTTAGTGGTATTGTATATTTTATCAAAGCTGTTTTTCGAATTCACCTGAGTAGAATCAGATACTAATTTTTCGCTTTTTTCAATTGTACTGCTTCCGTTGAGAGCCCATTGCAAGCCCGAATCATACCATTCAAATGCCCAGACCAAACCTGTAAGCGCAATTATTAAAGCAAAAATCATCATATAGTAGCCCAATATATTATGCAGATCATAATTTTTACGTTTCCATTTGGTAGTATCTTTCCATCGAAACCAAAAACGCTGTTTGGCCGCACTCTTGTTTTTTGGCCACCAAAGAATAAGGCCTGTTATAAGTGAAATTACAAATAGAATTGTTGCTGTGCCTACAATTATATCGCCAATATCATGCTTTAGAAAAAGAGTCTGATGAAGCATTCTAACCACGAAAAAAAACTCGAAATTATAATCTTCTAGTTTTTCAACCTTTCCTGTGTACGGGTCTATGTAGATGTACAGTCTGTTGTAATCGTCCCAGTACCAAATGCTGTTATTTTCTAATTTATTAAAACTCCAAAAAGCAAAGGTTCTCTCTTTATTGTTATAAATTTTGCATCCGGAAATTGGATTTTCAGATTGGGTTTTTGCTATTTCTAACAGTTTACTGAAGGGCATTGCTGGTTTTTTTACTTCATCAACATGATAATGTTTGTGAATAAGAGGACGTAATTCTTCTTCAAAAACATATAAACAGCCTGTAATGCCTAAAATAATTACAATAAGCCCAGAAGCCAGACCTAGCCATAAATGTATTTTACCTATAGTTTTTTTTAATTTCATTGTTTATATGATTGCAGGATAAATAGCTTTTTTATTTTAAAACTAAAAACACCTCATACCCAAAGATAGAGGTGTCTTGTGACTTTAATTAGTTTAAAATTTGAATGTTAAGTTTGCTAAAAAGTTTGTAGGTGCTTGTGAAGCTCCCCAAGCATCCCAATATCTTTCGTTGGATAAGTTATTTAATTTAACTCCAACTCTCCAACTAGGTTGCTCATAAAATACAGTCGCGTTATAAAGTGAATACGATGGAATGTAAAAAACATTATCTTCGAACATATAACTTTTATCTACATAATTATTTCCAAATCCAAATCCTAAACCTTTTAACTTGTTTTGTAAGGTATATGAAATCCAAAGATTAATTACATTTTCAGGAGAATTTGCGGCTTTATTGCCCTCCACAGATTCTTCGGAAGCTTTTACAATACGATTATCATTATAAGCATATCCAAGAGAAAGATTTAAACCATTGACAGGATTTGCCATCAATTCAAAATCAAACCCTTTGCTTTCTTGTACTCCATCTTGTTTTGTAAAACCATCAACATCAGATCTTGTGGCATTATCAATAGTGATATTGTAGTAACTCGCTGTGGCACTTAATTTCTTATCAAATACTTCTGCCTTTACACCTCCTTCGTATTGTACAGCATAAATAGGGTCTAAAATTAATCGAGAAGCATCAGGTTGTGTTACAGGTGCTGAATTTTGAAATCCATTCATATAATTTCCAAATACCGAAACCTGGTTTTTAACAACTTCATAAACCAATCCTAATTTTGGTGATAATGCCGTTTGATGATAGCCTTCTGTCCCTTCAACTTCGGGTTGGTCAAAATTGTCTAAACGTAAACTCAACATAGCAGATAATTTGTCGGTAAAGTTAATTACATCACAAGCATAAACGCTAAAAGTATTAGTTCCAAAAACTGGATATGCAGTTTGTGTTAATACAGCGTCAACATCTTTTTTTCTCATTGGATCGATATTGGTTGTTACATCGACAACATCAAAAGCTTGTGCTCCAGACGAAAATCCACTTTTGTTCATGCTATAATTTGCTCCAGCCAAAAATTTGTGCTTAATATTTCCTGTAGAAAACTGTCCGTTAATATTTTCCTGTAAATTAGTGTAATTATCATATATAGGTCCCCAATTACCGACTCTTCTAGTGGCTGTAGTTGGAGAACTCCAAAGAAGATAAGTTTGGTAACTGCGTTCAACATTTTCGCCTACAAAAGAAAATAGAGTAGTAGATTTCCAGTTTTCGGAAATTTTATATTCTGCTTGTGTAAAAATTTTAGTAGCTGAAGTTTTAGCATCAAGGTCATCAAAGAATAATGATTTATTATAAGCGATTTTTAAATCTTCGGGATTAGTTATTCCTGAGGTTCCACCATAAATATTATAAGTACGTCTGGTATTGTTTGAGTTTATAAATTCTGCATCAACATTAAAAGTAAGTTTTTCATTTGCTTTAAAAGTTAGACTTGGAGTAATAGCAACGGTCTTATTAAAACCATAATCTACAAAGCTCTTTTCATTATTGATGGCAAGGTTAACTCTAAATAAAACTGTTTTATCTTTTTTAAGAGGGGTGTTTACGTCGGCAGTAAGACGGTTTAAACCAAAACTTCCAGCAGTATAAGTTACTTCAGCAGCTGTTGTTTCGAAAGGTTTTTTAGTAACGAGATTTACGACTCCACCAAAAGAAGATATTGTCGAACCAAATAAAGTTCCCGAAGGGCCTTTCATTATTTCAATTCGTTCCACGTTAGCAAGATCTACAGAAGAACGATTTGCAGATGTTTCCATACCGTTTCTTGCATTTACTCCAGTAGTAAATCCTCTAAAATTGATGCCAACTCCTCCAGAGGGATAACTAATTGCTGTTGCCCCTGGGGAATTTTGGATGGCACTTTTAATATCAATTACAACTTGTTCTTGTAACAGTTCTTTATGAATTACACTATATACTTGAGGGTTTTCAAGGTTTGTTATAGGCATTCTGGCAACGTAATCTGATTTTTTAGAGATTCTTCTACTGTTGTTATTTACAACTACTTCTTTTAATTCTTTGTTAGAAACTTTTAAATGTAAATTGATAGTGGTTGTTTCGTTTTCTGTAACAGCAACTTCTTTTTCTATTGTTTCGTAACCTGTTAATGAAACTTGGAGTGTATAAGTATCTGCTTTTACTCTGTTAAATTCAAAATTACCCGTTTCATTGGTAATCGTAAAGTATTTTGAATTTTTAAGAACCACATTTACATCGCTGCCTGGCTGTCCATCAGATGTGGTTATGATTCCTTTTATTTTTCCGTGATTCTGCTGGGCAATTAATGTTGTTGTTAAAATAAAAAATAAACTAACAATATATAAGAATTTTGTCATTCTCGGATTTAGATATTTCATTTGTTAGATATAAATAGGTTAATAGTTATAAATAATTTTAGTGATCTACATTTTCTTTTTATTATTTCGTTCCCTCTAATAAAGAGGTGATTTTTAAATAATAAATTAGAAAGAGTTTTTACAATTTATATGTAAAGCCTACTGCAATATTTCTAAGCATTTGAGGAGTACCTGTTCCTACAATATAATACTCTTCGTTGGTAAGATTATTTACCTTAAGGTTTAGGGTGATTTTTTCAGTACTATAAAAAATAGATGCGTTAGCAACAGTGTAACCGTTGAAAATAAATGTATTAGTGGTGTTGAACCAAGAGTCACTTACATAATTCCCTCCTGCACCAAGACCAAAGCCGTTTAGTTTGCCATTCATTATTTTATAGCTGATCCAAAGGTTGGCAATGTTTTTAGGAGCAAATGTTGAAAATTTGCCCTGAAGAGCCGCTGTGTTTTTAGTATAGATGTTTTCGTTAAATCCATAACCAGCAACAATGTTCAGTCCAGAAATAGGATTCGCAATTATGTCTGCCTCAAATCCTTTACTACGCTGTGTTCCATTTTGTACTGTATAGGCTGCGTTTGCTGGATCAGCATAGGTAGCATTAGTTACCTGAATGTCATAGTAACTGAATGTACTGCTTAATTTTCCGTTAAATAAATTGAATTTTACACCACCTTCTGCTTGGTTAGCCTGTTGAGGTTCTAATACGGTTATATCTCCACTAGGCCCAGTAGGAGCAGGCGCAACATTTATAAAACCATTATTGTAATTTGTAAAAAGTGATATTTTGTCTTTCAACACTTGGTAAACAATACCTAATTTTGGAGATAATTGTGTTTGGTTGTAATTACCAGTTGTTAATCCTGTAGCTTGAGAGTATATACCATTATTTATAGCTCGTGTGACTCTCAAACTTGCCATTACCAGTAAATTATCTGTAACGTTTAATACATCTGAAACATAAGCACTATATTGATCTAATGTAGAACTTCTAAAATTATATTTTACTAATGAATTAGCCGCTTCTACCTGTGCTTGACTAATTTCCGGAATAGGCTTAGTTGTATCTACTGTATCTGTATATCCATTTGCTAATGATGCAGGACGATTTAATCCATAGTAGTATTGTGACCAATCAATACCTGCCACAATACGATTTCTAAGTTTGCCTATTTTAAAGTCGCCAACAAAGTTCTGCTGTAGCTGCATTTGACCAAATTTATTATCAGGTTCCCATAATCCAACCAATCTATTAGCTGTAGTATTGTTTGTAAAAGTAGCAGCTGAATATAAATATTGTTTTGGATAATGCCCTTCAGAAAACATATAACTGGTTTGAGAAGTCCAATAATCGGAAATTTTATAATTTGCCGAAACATTTATATTATTCACAAAGTTATAATTGGCAAGACCGTTACTGCTTAAACTTTTATCGTATGGAAGTAAATCTTTTAAACTTTTTGCAGTAACTCCCGCACCAATGGTGTAAACATACGTTGCATTGTATTTTTGACTAACAATTTCGGTATCAAAATCTAAAGTAAGTTTCGGGTTAACTTTATAAGTCAATTTTGGAGAAAAAGAATAACTGTTTGACCAAAGTGCTCCATCACCATTGACGTAGCCATTTCTTGTTTGATAAGAAGCTGTAGCTCTAAATAACAGCGTTTTTTCTTTATCAAGTGGAGCATTTACATCTGCAGTCAAGCGGTTTAGCTGATAGGTTCCAGTTGTATAAGATAGTTCGCCCCCAAAAGTTTCGTATGGTTTTTTGGTAACATAGTTCAGAACTCCTCCTAAACTGGTAGAAATATTACTAAATAAAGTACCTACAGGTCCCTTTATAGCTTCAATACGTTCAATATTCACAGGATCCTCCGGTGCGATAGCTGCCGAATTCATACCGTTTCTAAGGGATTGATAACTAGTAAAACCTCTAGATACAATACCAACACTTCCGCCTCCTGCTGCTCCAGGTATAGCTCCGGGGATATTTCTTTGGGCTTGTGCCATATCTGTTGCTATCTGTTCTTTTATCAGTTCTTTGCTCACGGTATTGTAAACTTGTGAGTTTTCTAAGTTTTTTAGAGGCATTCGTGCTACATAAACGGTTTCTCTATCTGCAAACTTATTTGCTTTCTGAGTGTTTATTACTATCTCTTTCAGTTCTCTGTTTGAAACCTTTAATTGTAAATTTAGGGTTGCCGTTTGGTTTTCGGTAACGCTTACTTCTTGCTGTGTAGTTTCGTAACCCGTTAATGAAACTTGTAAAGTATAAGTATTTGGTTTTACTCTGTTAAATTCAAAAGTTCCATCTTCATTGCTAATCGTAAAGTATTTTGAATTTTTAAGAATGATGTTTACACCGACAGCTAGTTCTCCGTCTGAGGTGGTTATCTGTCCATTTATTTTTCCATGATTTTGCTGGGCAAAAAGATTAACGGCTGAAAAAAGTAACAAGCAAGTTATAAGAATTAAATGCTGTTTTCGAAGTCTGAAATTGTTCATTGTTTTTAAATTAAATTAAATTATTTTTATTTAGAATAAATAAAAATTATTTCACTGCAAATATAAAAATTAATAATCCTTTAACAAGTGTTATTTAGATTAATTATGAATAATTTTGTTAAATGAAATTATCGCTGTCAATGTTTACTGGTAGAGAGATAATTGGGAGCAGGAGGAAGAATTAAGATGCAATTGTTTCAGCAGTATCTTTTTTCTTTTTCTTATTGCGTCCCCACCAAATTAAAAAACCGGTAATTGGTAAGCCGGCCGAAACAAAACTTGCAAAAAATGCAAGCACTTTACCTGAAAATCCTAATATACTTCCAACATGTAAATCGTAATTGATAGATCGAAATTTTTCCCCTGTGTTTTTGTTATCAAATGAATTTGTTTTAAGAATTTTTCCAGAATATTGATCGTATTCGATTGATGCATCGTTAAAGCAGTTTTCATATTTAATGAATGTATTAAATGTTGCAGCCGAATCTTTAGGTATAAAAAGAATATAATTATCAGCTTTTGGGTGCAGCTGTTTAGTGGTATTGTATATTTTATCAAAGCTGTTTTTCGAATTCACCTGAGTAGAATCAGATACTAATTTTTCGCTTTTTTCAATTGTACTGCTTCCGTTGAGAGCCCATTGCAAGCCCGAATCATACCATTCAAATGCCCAGACCAAACCTGTAAGCGCAATTATTAAAGCAAAAATCATCATATAGTAGCCCAATATATTATGCAGATCATAATTTTTACGTTTCCATTTGGTAGTATCTTTCCATCGAAACCAAAAACGCTGTTTGGCCGCACTCTTGTTTTTTGGCCACCAAAGAATAAGGCCTGTTATAAGTGGAATTACAAATAGAATTGTTGCTGTGCCTACAATTATATCGCCAATATCATGCTTTAGAAAAAGAGTCTGATGAAGCATTCTAACCACGAAAAAAAACTCGAAATTATAATCTTCTAGTTTTTCAACCTTTCCTGTGTACGGGTCTATGTAGATGTACAGTCTGTTGTAATCGTCCCAGTACCAAATGCTGTTATTTTCTAATTTATTAAAACTCCAAAAAGCAAAGGTTCTCTCTTTATTGTTATAAATTTTGCATCCGGAAATTGGATTTTCAGATTGGGTTTTTGCTATTTCTAACAGTTTACTGAAGGGCATTGCTGGTTTTTTTACTTCATCAACATGATAATGTTTGTGAATAAGAGGACGTAATTCTTCTTCAAAAACATATAAACAGCCTGTAATGCCTAAAATAATTACAATAAGCCCAGAAGCCAGACCTAGCCATAAATGTATTTTACCTATAGTTTTTTTTAATTTCATTGTTTTG
>NZ_QUNI01000006.1:0-8889 GCF_003385115.1 Flavobacterium aquicola | reverse complement strand
AAACAGCCTGTAATGCCTAAAATAATTACAATAAGCCCAGAAGCCAGACCTAGCCATAAATGTATTTTACCTATAGTTTTTTTTAATTTCATTGTTTTGTTAATTCATTAGCAGGATAAATATAAACAGATAAACTTGTTCTTTTTTAAGTAAAAACAGCTCATATTCGAAGACAGAGGTGTTTTGTGAATTAAAAATTACTTCAAACTTAAAGGTTAAAAATCCATCAGATGTTTAAGGTTATTCGATGGGGTTTTCTGTTATTAAAAGAATTTGTTTTTAAGATCATTTCAAAAACTAGGTTTCTGGTAATTTTTACCAGAAACCCTAAAGACATTATTCAAGACATATTAAAAATTATAACCAACTGATAAATTGAATCTTGTTCCATTTCCTCTTGTATAATTGGAATTAGAACCATAAAATTGAGAAGTAGTAGGATAATATGCTGTATTAAGTAAATTTTCAATACCTAATTTTATACGAAGTTGATCAGTTAACTTATATGCTGTGACCAAATTCCATAAATTAAAAGAATTAATAGGTCCTTCTCCTAGGGCATAAGTCCCATTACTTCTAGCTGTAAAATAATCACGGTCGCCTACATACATCCAATATAATTCAACATTCAGTTTTCGGGTTCCATATTTTGCATAAGCAGTTATTTTAGCTGGAGGGATTCGATTTGATTTTAAATATATGTCATTATCACCATAAAAATTGCCATCAGCATCTTTATCACCTCTTCCTTGTACATAAGAATAGTTTCCTCCTAGTGTTAATGGCTTAATTATTTGATAATCTGCTTGAAATTCATAACCCCATACTCGCTCTGGTAATCGCTCAGCAACTATATAACCATCTACCTGAATCGAATTGGTTCCAAGTTTTGAAGTGCTGTAATAATAAGAAGCACTAAAATCAAATTTTCCTAATTGACTACTGAAACCTCCTTCATAGTTATTGACAATCATAGGATCTGTTTGTAATTTTGATATGGCATCTTCTTTTGCAGAAGGAAGAAGTTTACCTATATCGAAAATAGTGAAAGATTGAGAGTAACTTATAAAAGGATTGAAATATTTAAATTTAGAATATCTGACACCAGCATTGAAAACTAATGTATTATACTCTAAATCTCCTCCTTTAACGGCAATACTTCCAACACCATTTGGCCCTGTAGCTAGAGTATTGTAACTTTCAATGTTTATTTTAATATTTTCGGCACGTACTCCGGCTTTTACGGTCCAATCATTAAACCATTGCGTTGTTAATTGTGCATAAGGTGCCAAATTGACCATATCAATGTTAGGTACCCAAACTCGACCATCTACCAGTTTTTGATTTGTTTTATCATTTAGTATGTCAAAACCATAACTAACATCACCCATTATTTTAGAAGAAAGTGTAAATGGTGTATTCAAGTTTACTCTCAATCCTTTTTTGGTAGAAGCAGTTTGAGATTGCCCTCCACCATAGAAAAAAGTAGAATTGGAGAAAACAGTTAAGAAATCTTGAAAATATATGTTAGCCGTTAAGCTGGTATTTCCAATAATATTTTTGTTATTGTATTGAAAATTAGCGTTATGATTGTAACGTGTACCTTCATCTATACCAGGTCTATTGGAAAGTATTCCTATGGCAGGAGTTTTTCCATAAACTCCATTTTTTAATATAAAATCAGAATCTTGGTTAGAGCTAAAATAATTATACATGATTTCAAACCTTTGTTTATCAGTAAGGTCATATCCTAATTTAGTAAAAACATTGTATGTTTTTGTTTCTCCCAATCCGTATTCTGGAGATATAACTTCACCTTTGGCATCTCTAAAGACTCCTGTTTTTTCATAAACCCCTCCAACAATATAATTAAACTTCTTAAGTTTTCCGAAAAACTGTTGTGTGTATCGATACCCTATTACACTATCCCCTTTAATATTTCCTGTGGTACCAGCTTCGCTATATCCTCCAAATTTTTTCTCCGTTTTGGCTGATTTTGTGATATAATTAATTAACCCTCCATCAGCCCCATTTCCATAAATAGCTGTAGCACCTTTAATAACTTCAATGCGTTCAATAACAGAGGGATCAATGGAACGCATTTCTCTTCCTGCTGATTTTAATGGAGTAGACTGAGGTATACCATCTATGAGAACTAGTGGATTTCGTCCTCGGAGTGTTTGTCCATAATTACCAGTGTTATTAGTTGCAGAACCTAAACCAGGAACTGAAAAAGCCAGTATATTTGCTACATTTGGACTAACAATGGAAAGTGTTTCTATATCTTTTGAACGAATGACTGTTACTGAAGAAGGAGTTTTAGATAGTGTTTCCGTTTTTCTACTGGCCGAAACAATTACTTCATCAAGTTGAGAATTATTTTTCTCCAAGTTAGCAGTCATAGGAGTTTTTACTTTATTAGAATCCTCAGATGACACTTGCTTTTTTTTGGTATTATTTTGTAAGTGTATTGTGTTGCCTCGTATACGGTAACTTATTTGTTGTTTTATAAATAATTCATCAAGTATTTCTCGTAAAGGTTTATTAACGTAGTTTTTACTAACAAGTCTATTGATTTTAAAAACGCTTGGGGTATAAGAAAATGTGCATCCTGCCTGTTCTTCTATTTTGGTAATAACTGTAGTCAGGTTTTCATCTTTAAAACTTAAAGTGACTTTTTTGTCTAATAATGTATTTTGGGCAAAGATATATTGCGTGTTAAAGCATAATATAAGAAAAAGAGCGATTCTTAATACACGCTGACAGCATGCATTTTTAGTGTTATATTTCATATTTTTGTAAAAAATGTTTATTTAATTTCTATTGAATGACATTCTGCCAGTATGTTAGTTTGGAGACGGCATACTGGTTTTTTTAAAATTATTTTTTGACGTGGATTTATTTCATTTGCGGGTTTTAGGATTAATAAATGATAATATGATTTTCTTTTATTTCATATTTAAACTTTAGCACATAGCTTAAATCATCTAATAGAGTCTCTATATTTGGGTTATTGAATTCTCCCTTGTATAATTGATTTTCCAGTTGTAGCTTTTTAATCTGAATTTCTACTCCATAACCACGTTCAATTTTATGAGCAATGCTTGAAAACGATTCGTTGTTAAAGTACAGTGTGTTGCTCATCCAGCCTTTGTAATATTTGGTGTTTACTGTTGATTTGATAAGACTTTCGTCAGTTAGGACAGCTTGTTCGTTGGGCAGAATAATAATTGGTTTTGTAGTATTGGTTTTGCTTTTAAAAGAAACCTTACCTTCATCTAACGTTAATGTAGTCTGTTCATCAGCGTATGCTGATAAATTAAACTTTGTACCCAAAACCGTTGTTTCTGATTTTTTGGTTTTTATGGTAAAAGGACGAAGACTGTCTTTTGCTACTTCAAAATAGGCTTCTCCAGCTAAAGTAACTATACGTGTATTTGCTGTAAATTTTTTAGGGATTTTTAAAAATGAATTAGCATTCAAATGAACTAGAGTGCCATCACTTAGAGTGAAATTTTTCATTTCTCCAGCTAATGTTTGGCAAACAAGAATTTCTTCTGGGCTGGAAGAGGACTGTTTGAAAAATGTCAAACCAATCAATAAAGCGATACTGGCAGCAATAGCCCAAGTTGTTTTTTTCTGAAAAATAGTTTCCTTTTTTTCTGGTTCTACAGCTATTGTACTTTTAATATTAGTCCATATTTTTTCTTCCAAAAAATCAGGAACATTTACGTCTTCCTCATTTTCTGTTTGATTTTCTGTTTTTAGCCATCGTTCAACAATTTTGTTTTCCTGCTCGGAGCATTGCTGACTGGCGTATTTTTTTAATATTTCTGGGGTTATTTTCATTCGACTATATACCTTGTTCAATACTATAGTCGGGAAAATAGGGAAGGAGTCCTAGTGTGGAAGTAAAAATTATAAAAATATTTTTATAATGACGTTTTGAAGAGCAGTTATCAGAAAAAGCAGAGGAATGTTTTCTCGTATAGAGCGAAGAGCTTTTGTAAGATGGTTTTTTACTGTTTTAGGAGAAATATTTAAATTGTCGGCAATTTCAGCTGTGCTCAATTGTTCTTCACGGCTAAGGCGATATACCTTTTGACACTGGCAGGGAAGGTCATTAATAACAACTTCTATATCCTGTTCAAGAAATTTGTATACAGCTTCATTATGCTGAAGGTATTTTTCATCAAATTCTGGATGCTCACATAAATTGCATTCCATCAAGTTGTTTTGTTTCACAGAAGATTGCATTCTGTAATAGTCAATTACTTTTAATTTTGCAGATTTTATCAAATAATGTTCAATAGAAGACGTAATCACTAATTCATTTCTTCTGTTCCATAACGAGATAAAAATGTCCTGAACCATTTCTTCTGCGGCTTCTCTGTTTGCAGTTTTATTATAACAGATAACATATAATTTTTTCCAAAAGTTTCTGTACAGACTTTCGAAATCATGTTTTTTTTTCAAATTATATGTTTTAATTATCTCTTTGATATTGCTGTTTTGGGAGTTTGTTTATAATTTTTTAGGTAATTTCGTTGCAAATATAGCTAATAAAATTTATTTAGATTTATTAAAAATAGACTTTGTTTATTAAAAATTGGCTTTCAAATTTGAAAGCCAATGCTATAAATATAATTTGATTCTTTGATTTCTTAATTGAGAAATGAAAAAATTGATTTTTGATCCAGTTTCTTATTTATCGATCAAAAATTAATTCAAAAAATAAGTTTTGAATTGGTCTAATTCAGTATGCGATTGAGAATAATCGAAAAACCATTTTTCTAATTTCTGAATTTCTGAAGGCGTCAAAGTATGGATGGCCTTTTGTAATTCCTTTGAAAAGAGCAGTGTATCAAAACTCACTTTCTCTAATATTAATATGGTATAATCAAACATGATGTATAGAATAAAAAGTTATTTATCATAAAGTCGCTGCAAGATTGCGTTTAGTAAATCAAAATGGCGTACTGTTTTTTATTTAGAATTAATTAAATCAGCCCTAAAAAAATCCAGTCTGTAATACCTGGATTGTTCAAGTTTCAACTGCGTTTTTTGAAGCTGAGATGTATTTCAGAAAGTACTAATTACTATTCAATTACAGTATTTGTTTCTTTTTTCTTTTTCTTTCGTCCCCACCAAATTAAGAATCCGGTTACGGGAAGGGAAGCGCAGATTAGACTCAGAATAAATGCTATAATTTTGCCTGGAATTCCAAAAATTGCGCCAACATGAATATCATAATTTGCTGCTACCGCTTTCTCTCCTAAATTTTTATCTTTATGAGAATGAACATGAAGCAGTTCGCCCGAGTTTTCATCAAATATTAAACTGTGATTAACATGATATGAATAGGATAATTGTTTGACAAATACTTCATAATTGGGATGTTCGTGATCATCAATGTGTGGGTGTCCAAAATCAAGACTATACCCAAAAGCATCTGGATATAATTGTTCCACTTTTTTACCAATTTTGTCTAATATTAAGTCATTTCTTACTTCTAATGGAGCTTTGGTTTTAATATGCGAAAAATCAGGATAGGCTAAACTTCCGCCAGAAAATGTTATATATAGAATAGCTTGGATAAAAAAGAAGGAATAAAACAATCCTGTAAATGCTATGACGAAGGCCAATGAAGAAGCATAAAATCCTAAAATGTTGTGCAGATCATAATTCTTTCTTTTCCAGTTTTTTACTTTACTCCATTGAAAAGAAAAACGCTGTTTTCGGGCATTTTTATTTTTTGGCCACCAAAGAATAATACCGGAAATAAGCATAAAAACGAATATCAATGTAGGTATACCGGTAACATAGGCTCCCCATTCGCCTTTTAGCAAAAAGCTGTAATGTAACGATTTAATAATGCTGAAAAAATCAGCAGTTTCATCATAAACAGCTAGAATCTGACCTGTAAAAGGATTTACATAAACAGATTTGTAAACGGCATATTCCTCAAAATAATTCCATGCTTCGGTATTGTGTTCATAATAATAAAAAATATAGCTTCTGCTTTTATCCATTGGTATGTTGGCCCAATGGACAGGGTATTTTTCCTTTGTAAAAGCATTTACTTTGTCTTCAAGAACTTTTAATGGAAGTATTTTTTTGGATGCTATATTTTGCTCTTTATGAAAAATAACATCTTTTCGAAGATAATTGGTGATTTCTTCCTGAAACACATACAGACAGCCAGTGATAGCAATGATAAATACCAAGAGCCCCGTTGATAATCCGAGCCATAAATGTAGCTTACCGATCGCTTTTTTGAATTTATTTTTTTTCATAAAAGTGGATAAAACTCCCCATTGTGATGAGGAGTTTATTTTTTAAAAATCAACTTATACTAATGTCTTTTGGGACTAAAATTTATATGATACTGAGCCTAAAAAGCTTCTAGGTGTTTGCGGGTTGATCGTTGACCAGCCTCTATAGTATTCTTCGTTTGTTAAATTATCTGCTTTTACAGCAATTCTGAAATTAGATGTTTCGTAAAATGCAGTTGCACCAAAAACTAAATATTCCGGCAAGTAAAATTGCCCTGTAAAATTTCTATTTAATGTAGCGTATTCGCCTCCGTAATTTGCTCCTAAACCAAGACCAAATCCTTTTATGAAATTTTCGGTAAATTTATAGCTTGTCCATAAATTGGCATTGTTATATGGTCCTGCTGATTCGGGACGTAATCCAACGAAAACAGCATCTCCTTCTAATAATTTGCTGTCAATATAAGAATATCCAGCAGTAACATTCCATCCTTTTAAGGGAGCTAATAAAAATTGAGCTTCAAAACCTTTATTGCGTTGTTTTCCATTTTGGTCATTATGTCCATTTGTATAATCTCCAATAAAAATCGTTTTGTCATTAACGGTAATGTCAAAGTAGCTTAAAGTTCCGCTAAGTTTGCCTTTGAAAAAATCTAATTTTACTCCTCCTTCATATTGAATAGATTGCTCTGGTTTTGCATAATAATTATTAGCAACTCCGGCAACATAATCAGCAATTTGCTGTGGACGGCCAAAACCATTTTGATAATTTGCAAAAATTGAAATTTGCTCTTTGATTGGTTGAAAAATTATACCAAATTTAGGAGACCAATTTGAAAAGTCTTTTGAAAAACTGTTACTTGCAGAACTGTATTTTGATTCGTAAACATCATAACGTACAGCAGCATTAAGGAATAAATTATCTGTAACATTTAATACATCTGAAACATAAAAGCTGTAGTTATCTAAACTTGCATTATCTGGAGTAGAGAAAGTAATTACCTGATCGGCTCCCTTTGGTGTTAAATCACCTGAGTCATCTCCTTGTTCATTCATTTTAATCGGACTTCCATAAGCAGTATGTAAATAGGGTACCAAAGCTTGAAACTGTGCATTACTTGAACCTCCTACGTGAACAAAACCTTGGTTTCCATACGAGCTGTTATCGGTTTCAATATTTTCATGATAGTAATCAGCACCTACTAATAATTTGTTGTTTAAATCACCGATTTTAAAATCTCCCAAAAAGTTTTGCTGTATATCAAGACCTTTGTTTTTAGAATCCATTTTACTTACTGAACGTGCATAAATAGCACCATCGACTGTAAAAGGTCCTATTAATGGGGCTAAAGTTTTCTCGATTAAAGACGTACCTTCATATAAGTAGGTGTAATACCCTTTTGAATAAGAAGTGTAATTAGAGAATGATGTTTTAGAAGTCCAATGATTATTGATTGTATAATTTGCGGTAGCTTGAAGATTGTAATAAGGGTTTTCCAAAGTTAAATCATTGCTGGTATAAGATCTTTTATTGTCGTATCCAGTTTTTTCTACTGTATTAGCTCGAACAGGTGAATCTCTGTCCATAAAAAGCATAGTTGGATTCGTTCCTTCTGAATCCATAAATTCAGCATTTACTACAAAGGATAATTTATCATTTATAGTCCATAACAAGGAAGGAGCAATAAAAAATGATTTGGAAAAACCGTAATCTTGGAAGTTTTCCTTATTGGTGTAGGCTGCATTTATACGAAAAGCAGTTTTTTTGTCCAAGCTTAGTGTTTGGTTATGGTCAATAGTTGCTCTATGTGTGTTGAATGAACCAAAAGTATATGATATATCAGTTTTAGTCTCTCCAAAAGGCTGCTTAGTATTTATGTTTATCAAGCCACCGTGTGAAGTTAATGCTCCTCCATAAAGAGTTCCAGAAGGGCCTTTGATAACTTCAATGGTTTCTATATTTGCTGGGTCTGGAGTTCCGTTTCCTACATTTGGTAAACCATTTTTTAAACCTGGCTGTACAGAAAATCCTCTTGATCCAAAATATCCGCCACCATCGCCGCCACGTCCCGTAGATTCCCATAATTTTGTTACTCCTGTCGCATTATTTAGAGCATCGTCAAAAGATATATTTACTTGCTCTTTTAGTAAACCGCTTGTAATTGATGATACGACTTGTGAATTTTCTAGGTCTTTTAATGGCATTTTGGAAACAGTCGTACTTTTTTCTCTCCTATACTTGTATTTGTTATTGATTTCTACCGCCTTTAAGGAATCGGTTTGAATTTCTTGAGCAAAACCAGCAATTGAAAAAAGCATTACTGCGCAGAGTAAAATTTGGGTCTTCATTTTTTATTTAGATTAATTAAAAATAATTCGACAAATATATTTGCTTTATTTTTAATTAACAATTTATTTAGAATAAATAAAAATAAAATATTTAACGTAAAGAGATAGTGAGTTTTAGAGCATAAAAAAACCTTGCTGTTTTATAGCAAGGTTTTATTGGTCTCAGATTCGGGTTTAAAACCCTGCAATTTATTGCAGTACTTTAGTAATGCGAAAAAATCTTTACCTTTAGATTATGAGCACAGATTTAAGAAAAGGTTCGCAT
>NZ_QUNI01000005.1:4445-400562 GCF_003385115.1 Flavobacterium aquicola | reverse complement strand
ATGCGAACCTTTTCTTAAATCTGTGCTCATAATCTAAAGGTAAAGATTTTTTCGCATTACTAAAGTACTGCAATAAATTGCAGGGTTTTAAACCCGAATCTGAGACCAATAAAGAGAATTAATCGGTGATTAATTTAAATTTTACAGGTTGAAAAAATATAGTGGAATTTTTCTCAAAGTAAATTCCATTTTCTTTGTTATCTAATTTTACTTTATAATTATGAATTAGAGTAGTTTGTGCAATTACATTTACTGTATACGTATCTCCATTTTTGTCTGCTTCGAATATATCCTTAACAATACCATTAATCACAACCGATTTAGGAATAACAGCGGTATCATTTAATTTAAAACTAACTACATATCCTTTCTCACTATTCCTGTTATAACTCTTATACGTTTGGTTATTAATATCTAAAAGTTGGCTGGAACAGGAAAAAAGAAAAAAAACTCCGAAAGAAAACAATAAAAATAAGGCTTTTAGAATACTATTTTTCATACATTTGAAATTTTATACCTACAAATTTAATTAAACTATTGAAAAAACAATGAGATTAAAATATATTGTTAAAACATTGCTTCTAATGCTTGTCTTTGCAGCTTGCAGCAAGGATTCTGATTCTGACTCTAATGAAACCGCAGCAGTTACCAAGCCAGACGAGATTAACAACTTTATTTGGAAAGCCATGAATTCTTGGTACTACTGGCAGCCCAACGTTCCCAATTTGTCCGACAGCAAAATCACTTCTACTGAAGCATATAATAATTTTATTAATGGAAAAACTCCCGATGCGCTTTTTTATTCACTTTTATATCAAAGAGGGACTATTGATAGATTTTCCTGGATTGAAAATAGTAATGAAATAGTACATGTTTCAAAAATCGCAGAAATCGAAAAAAAAGGTGGTTTCAGCTATGGAATTTATCCTAAAGATGCATCCAATATAAATATGGTAGCCTTAATTAACTACGTTGTACCTGGTTCATCATCAGCTTTGGCAGGATTGAAAAGAGGCGACGTTATTACAAAAATAAATGGAAGCCAGCTTACTGCAAGTAATTATGACCAACTACAAAACACACAAATCACAATTACTTTGGCAGCGAGTGTGGAATTTACAACCAGTGGTTTAGTGACTACAGACAAAACAGGAACTTTGACTATAACAAAAACCGAAATTGACGAAAACCCAGTTGCTTATTACGAAAAGAAAGTATATGGAGACAAGAACATTGGTTATCTGGTTTATAATGGTTTCAAATCAGATTATAATGATGAACTCAATTCGGCTTTCGCTACAATGAAAACCGATGGAATTAACGAATTGGTTTTAGATTTAAGATACAATGGAGGCGGCTCAGTAGAAACCGCACTTGCTCTGGCGCAAATGATTAACGGCAGTTTTACCAATAAACCTTATATTTATTTTGACTTCAATAATAAACACAATAATGAAGATGGCTTTGAAAATCTTTCAGATAAAGTAAAAATTTTTAACTTAGTTGATAATGAACCTACTTTTCAGAGAGAAGAAAGTGTAAACAGCCTCGCATTGACAAAAATATATGTTCTGGTAGGTTTTCAAACCGCTTCTGCGAGTGAACTTACCATACAATGCCTTAAAAAATACGTTAGTGTAGTAACAATAGGCGAAGAAACAGTTGGTAAATTTGTAGGCTCTAACACTTTATACGATTCTCCTGCTAATGGTTATATGTCCTATGAAAATCGAAGCACCAAGCACAAATGGCAATTACAGCCAATTACCTTTTCATATTATAACAAAGATAAAGATGTAAATCCAGCGAAAATTACACCTGATCACGAAATTGATCCTTATAGCATTTTCTTAGATTTGGTTGAATTTGGAAACGTAAAAGATCCTTGCTTAAAGAAAGCCTTAGAATTAATTACGGGTCAAACTATGCGGACTAAAACAAAAACCGCCGACCTCTCTTGGTCTTCAAAAGTTAGCAGCCTTACTGCATTAAATCCTACAAATACAGCCAAAGGTTTATATATCGAAGATTTTCAAAGGATGAAAAAACAATAAATAGCAACGAATTTATTTCAAATTAGATAAAATTCGTGTTTAAAAATAAAACCCTTTCAAATTCAAACATTGAAAGGGTTTTTCATTTTATTTATTTTCCTCATCTTTCCGCATGGCATGATAATAAGCTGCACGGCTTAATGGCTCGTATTCCTCGGTTTCACCAAGCATTACAAGTTTATCATTATCAGTTTTTCGAAAACTGTAATGTGCTAGATTTCCTGTTCGGGTACAAACGGCATGTACTTTGGTAACATACTCCGCAGTAGCCATAAGCGCTGGCATAGGACCGAAAGGATTTCCTTTAAAATCCATATCTAGACCGGCAACAATCACACGAATCCCCTGATTGGCAAGATCGTTACAAACCGTAACAATTTCGTCATCAAAAAACTGTGCTTCATCAATCCCAACCACATCGCATCCTTGCGCCAAAAGTGCAATATTTGCAGCTGCTGGAACCGGCGTAGAGCGAATTTCGTTGCTGTCATGAGACACCACCATTTCCTCATGATAACGGGTATCGATGGCGGGTTTGAAAATCTCAACTCTTTGTTTGGCAAACTGGGCCCGTTTTAATCTACGGATAAGTTCTTCGGTCTTTCCCGAAAACATTGAGCCACAAATGACTTCAATCCATCCAAACTGCTCTTTATGATTTACTGTGTTTTCGAGAAACATTTTGTATTTTTCTGCCTTAAAAAATGAATAGTTTTTATTACTTTGTATCGGTAATAAATCAATAGGGTAAACTTCTATCTTACCTCGTTTCAAAAGTAGATAATTTTTATCAATTCAAAAATCTGAGAGGTCTTATTTCGGTAATAAAATTGAAAATGAAATTTAATCCGCTTCATCAATTACCAGCAAAGAACAATTTATATAAAGCCACATATTCATATAATTTCAAAAGTTATGCAAAAAAAACTAGAAGCCGATTTAATCAGCATTGCTCATAGAATTTTACAACTTAAAAATAAATCTGACATAAATCAGCTTTATTTGGAAACACAAAAATTATATGAAAAATTAGCTGTTTTACGATTTGTTGAAGAGCATTTTGGAGAGCCGAAACCAACTATTGGTCAAGCGGAAGTTGTAGAGAAAATGAAAGAATTTTTTGAAAACATGGCTATACCAGAGTTTCAAAAACCAACTGCAGTCAGCGAACTAATTATAGAAGAAACGCCTGTAACTGAAGAAATCATTAAAGACGAAACTGTCGATTCTGTCGAAATTGAACCTGCAAAAGAAGAAATTATTGATATTGAAGCAGAAGAAATTCTATCTCCTGAAATAACTACTGAACCAATTGTAGCTGCCGAAGAACCGGAAATTATAGTAGCTGAAATCATCGAAAACCCAGCACCAATTGAAGAACCAGCCGTTTCAGAAAAAATGGCATTTGAACCAATTGTTGATGCCATTGAAACCATAATACCCGAAACTCCAAAGAAAAAAGAAGCGGTTCAAATTTCGTTTGATGATCTTCTTGGCGGTCACTATACCGATCCTGATTTTGTGAAAGTTTCTCCTTCAGATAAAAAACAAGAGCCGGAAGCTATCAAAACTGCGCCTTCTTTTCAGCTTGAAAAAGAACCAATTTTATCTGCTCCGCAAACCAGTTTCGAAAAAGAAGAGTCAAAATCGATTACTTTGAATGACAAATTAGTCAAGGAAATCACTGTTGGACTGAACGACCGAATTGCATTTGTAAAACATTTATTTGGCGGAAGCAATGAAGATTACAACCGTGTTCTTAACCAGCTGATAACATTTGACACTTATTTGGAAACTAAAAGTTTTATCGACGAAATGGTAAAACCAGATTATAATAATTGGGAAGGAAAAGAAGATTATGAGCACCGTTTTATGGAAATCATAGAGAAAAAATTCTTGTCGTTTTAAAGGCATTTGGT
This sequence comes from Flavobacterium aquicola, assembly GCF_003385115.1. Classification (GTDB taxonomy): domain Bacteria; phylum Bacteroidota; class Bacteroidia; order Flavobacteriales; family Flavobacteriaceae; genus Flavobacterium; species Flavobacterium aquicola. The sequence continues at coordinate 396,589 of NZ_QUNI01000005.1, read as the reverse complement.
TCCAAATATTTTATTAAATCCTTCTTTAAACAAGAAAAATGTCAAAACTATATATCGTCCCAACACCTATCGGCAACCTTGAAGACATGACTTTTCGAGCTATTAGGATTCTTAAAGAAGCAGATTTAATTCTAGCCGAAGACACTCGAACAAGCGGTAAACTGCTCAAGCATTTTGAGATTGGCACGCACATGCACAGCCATCACATGCATAATGAACACAAGACAACTGAGAATGTAATTTCCAGATTGAAAGCAGGAGAAACCGTGGCCTTAATTTCGGATGCGGGAACTCCAGCAATTTCGGATCCAGGTTTTTTACTGACACGTGCATGCATCGAAAACGGAATTGCAGTGGAATGCCTGCCTGGCGCAACAGCTTTTGTTCCAGCATTAGTCAACAGCGGTTTGCCAAATGATAAGTTTGTTTTCGAAGGTTTTCTTCCAGAGAAAAAAGGAAGACAGACCCGATATCTGGAACTTGCCGAAGAGACCCGAACAATGATTCTGTATGTTTCGCCACATAAATTAGTGAAGACATTGGCCGAATTCATTACTTATTTTGGCGAAGACCGAATTATTTGTGTTTGCAGAGAATTATCCAAATTGCACGAAGAAAATCGTCGCGGAACAGCTCGCGAAGTTCTCACACACTTTGAAAAAACAGCTCCACGAGGTGAAATTGTCGTAGTGGTTGCCGGAAAACCAATTGTAAAAGAAACCAAGAAAAATAAATTTCAAAAAGAAGAATAATATGAAAACATTAAAAATCATATGTTTTTTTCTTTGGATTCCATTAGTTTCGTGCGATCCATATACAGGTTCATTTGTTGCTAATAGTAGTAGTGATAAAATTAGAGTAGATATTAAGTACAATCAAAATGACGAAATGATTCAAAAATATATCAAAAGTTATAATGGGTTTGAAGAATTTGTAAAGTTTATTCAAGATTATAATAGCTCAAACGGAAATTTAATTAAAATGGATTTGTCTAAATATATTGCAACTATTGAGTTGAATAAAAAAGACACATTGCAAATTTGGGGAGGAATTCGTCAGTCAAATGATTTTGATGAAATTGAAGAAATCGTTATCCGTTCGAATAAAAAACAAACTACAATAAAAGGAGAAAATATTCAAGATATTTTTGATAAGAACGGTTCATTTTACATTTACACAGTTGAATAATTTTATTCCATTTTAAAACTATAACCGAAAATTAAATAAATACATAATGAACATTACATCTTTTTTAGAAAAATTAAAACAAACACCAAACGCGATTACATTTCCGGAAACTATTGCTGTGATTGAAGAAAATTACAATTTTACGCCTACCGCTTTTCAAAACGGAGACACGCGTAATGAAGCAGGAACTAATTCAGGTTCTTGTAAATTATTTTCTTTTGCAATGTTGCAAAAATTATCCGTTGAGGAAACATTGGCTTGTTTTGGAGCGTATTATTTTGAAGAAACTTTAGGGGATCCAAATGGAACTAATCACCAAAATATCCGCAACTTTATGAAAACCGGCTGGGACGGAATACAATTTAAAGGCGAAGCGTTAGAGCTTAAATAATTTTTACAATTGTAGCTTTTTTGATTCGTTATTAGTATTTTAAATACATATTGAATCATAAAAGCTACAATTTATATAAAATAATTTGTTTGTCAATTTGTTCTGTTTGCTCATTTTCAATATTTGCTTTAACAGCATAATGTTTCCAATTTGAAATCACATCGTTACACTGCTCGATAATTAGTTTCGGTTTTTTGAGGTTTATATTTTTGGCTACAGCCAAAAGATCCTCCAGTAGAATATTTTCTCTTTTTCCGTTAACGCTCATTTGATGTGCTTTCAGCCAAAAATTATCCGGATTGTAAGCATACGTCACGTCATAAGCCGGAGAGAGTTGCCATTCACCATTCGGGAACATTAAAAACGAAATATTTTTGGTGTGATCATCCTGATTTCTCGACATTACGTTAAAAACCATTCGCCTGTACAATTCCTCCATATCCGAATAAGGCAATCTCATTTGGCGCATCACCTGAAATGCCTGTTCATAAGAATAAGCCCTCGGCTGATTGTAATCAAAATGAGCCATCCCGCATAAAGTCTGCATATGTATTTTTTGATTGTTCTGTCTGTCAAAACGTTTTGTCATAAAATGCGAACGATTATTCTCAGTCATCAATTTACTTTCAGACATTGTGATCCCAGCATCGATGGCCATTAAATAATATGCATACTCAATATTCCCATAACCTTTTGGGTCTCCCAGCTGATGATTCGTAACTCCATCAAATTTAATCAGCCAATAATCAAAACCTTCCAATCCATCCACTTGTCCCGAACGCACATCGCCAGTGGTTTCATTATAAGCAATAATAGCCTTGGCTCTTGCACCGCCCGCTGAACTCCCCACTTGGAGTATGTCTGAAAATCCTTTTTCGGAATTCAAATCAGAATGAAAACCACTTCGGGTATCTAGAACTTCTTTGGCAAATTTTACCAATTCTTGAATTTCGATGGGGTTCGATTTTTCAACAACACTGTTGCTGGCAGGTTCAAATTCCAAAGCACCCATTCCTCGTTTGCCAATGTAACAAAGACGATCCACAGGATTAAAATCACTACCGCTTTTACCTTGTTGTGCCAACCAAGCATCTATCATTTGATTTCCAAATTTATCCGGCAAACTGTCTGACAGCAAACCAGGCAAACCTTTAAAAGTGTCTGGATTTAATTGAGGGAAAGAAAAGACTTTCCTCCCTCTTTGGGCATCAGCAACAGGCATCATTATCGGAGAAAGATCCAGACCTGTTTTAAAAAAATGCTTATCGTATTCAAAAACACCATAATTTCTTTGCTGATCCCAAAGAACAACTCCAACTTTATGGTTCCAAATTTTCACATCGGCAATTGCAATCATAATCCGTAGTCGTTAGGATTAGAATTTCGTGATGTTGGCGAAGCTTTCTTTCGAAGTTTTTTTTGGGCTTCCATAACCATCATCGGACTGATTTCAGGTTCTTCATTCAGGTAATTCAATAATTCTAATTTCTCCAAAGCCCGAAGCAACTGTATCAATGTCATCAAATTGATTGCTTTTCCGGTTTCCATTCTGCTGATTGTAATCCTGTTGACTCCTGATTTTTCAGAAAGTTCTTCTTGCGAAATATTTCTATTCAAACGCATTTGTTTGATGCTTTTGCAAAGTGTCTCCACAATAGCATTATCGGTTAATACGTACCAGTTTTTGTAGTAGCTTTTTTGTTCCATTATCAATTATTTTTGATTATAACGAAGCTTATTTGTTTCAAAATTACAATTTTTTATTGGATATTTTATTTTTACTCCAATAATTTAGGAAACAATTGTTATCTGTTTTGATTTAAAAAAATTAAATTCGTATCTCAAAGATTCCTAATTTCTGGAATACCTTATTTTATCAAATCGAACAAACCTCCATAAAAATGCGTTGGACTTTAAAGCCAAAACCTTCAGAAGAAAAAATAAAGCACCTTTCCCAAGCCTTGAATGTAGAAGAATTTGTTGCTTCTTTACTTATTCAAAGAGGAATTGAAACATACGAACAGGCCAAACAATTTTTTCGTCCAACGTTAGACAATCTGCACGATCCTTACTTGATGAAGGATATGGACAAAGCTGTCGAACGCATCGAAAAAGCCATTGCAAGTCAGGAAAACATACTTGTATTTGGTGATTATGATGTTGATGGAACAACTGCAGTTTCACTAGTCTCATCTTATTTAAAAAGTTATTATCCCAATATTGCCACTTATATCCCCGATCGTTACGATGAGGGTTACGGAATCTCTTTTAAAGGAATTGATTTTGCCGACGATAACGGATTTTCATTGATTATTGCTTTGGATTGCGGCATAAAATCCATTGATCATGTCGCTTACGCAAAAGAGCGAAACATTGATTTCATCATTTGCGATCACCACAGACCCGGAGCATTTTTACCCGAAGCTGTAGCGGTTCTTGATCCAAAACGCGAAGACTGTAATTATCCTTACGATGAATTGTGCGGTTGTGGCGTAGGATTCAAACTTATTCAGGCTTTGGGAGCAAACAGAAACCAAACGATTGAGGATTTGGTTTTGTATCTTGATTTGGTAGCAACTGCCATTGCTGCTGACATTGTTCCCATGACTGGCGAAAATCGTGTGTTGGCCTATTTCGGACTACAGGTAATCAATGCACAACCAAGACCAGGAATCAAAGCATTAATACATCAGATAAAAAAGAAAACGCTCAACATCACTGATGTTGTTTTTATAATTGCTCCTAGAATAAATGCAGCCGGACGCATCAAGCACGGCAATCATGCGGTTGAATTATTAACTGAATTTGACTTTGAGCAGGCACAGCAGTTCGCTTCCGAAATTGAACAATACAATTCGGATCGAAAGGATTTAGACAAACAAATCACTAAAGAAGCACTTCAGCAGATTACCCAAAATCAAGAAGAAAAAAACTTTACTTCGGTAGTTTTTCAAGAAGATTGGCACAAAGGCGTGATTGGAATTGTAGCTTCCCGATTAATTGAAACTTATTACCGCCCCACATTGGTTTTTACAAAAAGCGGTGATAAATATGCCGCTTCGGCACGATCCGTAAAAGGATTTGATGTTTATAACGCACTCGAAGCCTGCTCGGAACATTTGGAACAATTTGGAGGACATATGTATGCAGCCGGAATGACTTTAAAGGAAGAAAATTATCAAAGTTTTAAAAATGCTTTTGAAAAAATAGTTGAAGAAACGATTCATCCCGATCATTTAACTCCAGAAATAACCATTGACGCCGAAATTAATTTTGCAGACATTTCACCAAAATTAATTCGGATTTTAAAACAATTTGAGCCATTTGGTCCTCAAAATATGACACCTGTTTTTTTGACAAAAAAAATAAAGGATACAGGTTATGCCAAAACACTAGGCTCGGAAGATGAACATTTAAAATTGTTTGTAAAGCAAAACAACTCCGAAGGTTTTGCCGCAATTGGCTTTGGACTAGGAAATAAAAAAGATTTAACAAGCAATCAACAGGAGTTTGATGCCGTATACTGCATCGATGAAAATGAGTGGAATGACAAAGTGAGCATTCAATTGCGATTGAAAGACATTAAATAGAAAAGATTATGAGTAAGAAGAAAAATGATCCTTATGCAGCCCTGCGCTATAGAGAGTTTAACGTGTTTTTATTATTGCGTTTTGCTATGGTTTTTGCCTGGTCAATGCAGTTTATCATCATAGAATGGGAAGTATATAGTTTAACCAAAAGTGCACTTTCGCTAGGAATGATCGGATTAATGGAAGTGATTCCAGCAATTGGAATGGCATTATTTGCCGGTCATATTGTAGATCAAAAAGAGAAAAAAGGAATGCTTCTTAAATGTATTTTAGGATTTTCAATAATAAGTTTCGGATTGTTTTTGCTGACTTGGCCAAAAGTTGTGGGCGGATGGTCAACCAATACAATTTTGTATTCGATTTATTTTTTAGTCTTTCTAGGCGGATTGGTCCGGTCTTTTCTTGGACCAACAATCTTTTCTCTTTTAGCATTGATTGTTCCTAAAAAAGCCTATCCAAATGCTGCTACCTGGAGCAGTTCAGTTTGGCAGATTGGTTCAGTGGCGGGACCTGCTGTGGCAGGATTTTCGATTACTTGGATTGGTGTTCATTGGTCTATGTGTTCTATTTTTGCCTGTTCCGTTTTTGCTTTATTGATACTAACACAAATTTCGGAGAAGCCTATTTTAAATACAAAAATTGGTGAGCCTGTAATGGAAAGCTTAAAGGAGGGAGTAAAATTTGTTTTTACCAATAAATCTATTTTGGGAGCTTTAACACTCGATATGGTGGCGGTTCTTTTTGGAGGTGCAGTAGCGCTGCTTCCTATTTTTGCTCAGGATATTTTAAAAGTAGGACCTGAAGGTTTTGGTATTTTAAGAGCTGCTCCGGCGGTAGGTGCATTACTGACGATGTTCGTTTCTACGCATCTGCCTTTTTACAAAAACGCAGGAATAAAACTTTTGGCAGCTATTTTTGGTTTTGGTGTATGTATCATTGTTTTTGGACTTTCAACTTGGTTTTGGTTATCGGTTTTTGCTTTGTTTATGAGTGGTGTTACCGATGGTTTTTCAGTAGTAATCCGCCAGACGATTTTACAGCTAAAAACGCCAGATCATATGCGAGGGCGTGTATCTGCGGTGAATTCAATATTTGTAGGCTCTTCCAATGAATTAGGGGCTTTCGAAAGCGGATTGACAGCAAAACTGATGGGAGCTGTTTCGGCAGTTGTTTTTGGCGGAAGCATGACCTTGTTGGTGGTAATTTTCACAGGTCTTAAACTGCCTGGATTTAGAACACTGGACTTACAAAAAGATTTGGAAGAACACGAAAATCATAAATAATCGATTTTTTAGATAACCTTATTAGATAAAAAATTACTGTATTAGAAGAAGAATAAACCAAATATGCTAATATTATAAATTATTTAACAGTTATTTTAAACTTTCAAAATACATTTTAGATTTACATCAAAAAATGTATATTTGTCTTAATGAAAAAAATAAAAATTCTTTTTGCCATTATTGTTTTAGCTGTTTTTTTGGTTAACTGTACTAATAAATCAGATGAATATATTGATCCACGCGGAACCGATTATGCAGGTCCCGAAAGCTGTATTCAATGCCATCAAGTACAATATGAATCTGCCACTCACAGCGCTCATTTTAAAGCTACGTCACCTGCTAATAAAGAAAATATTTTAGGCCATTTTACAAATGGCCATAATACTTTCGTCTATGACAAAAATACCAAATTAGTCATCGAAGAGCGTAATGATTCTCTTTATCAAGTAATATATAAAAATGGAAAAGAAGTTGAAGCTTACGCATTTGACGTCATTTTCGGGATTAAACACGCCCAAACCAGTGGATATTGGAAAAATCACTATGTTTATGAGCTGCCTATTTCTTATTATAAATCAATTGACAATTGGGCAACAAGTCCAACTTATTCTGCTACGACAGCGGATTTTACACGAAAGATAAACAAAGAATGTTTTGCGTGCCACAGCTCTAATATTTCAAGCAGATTTATTACAACAAAGAGTACCGAGAATTATACTTTTATGGGTATGGAAGTGGAAGATTTTTTGAGCAAAAGCACCTTACTGTATGGAATAGATTGTGAACGATGCCATGGTCCTGCAAAAAAACATGTTCAAGCGCATTTAAAATTTCCTGATATAAAGAAAGCACAATATATAGTTGCTTTTAGCCACTTAAATAGACAACAAAGAATAGATGCCTGCGCATTATGCCATTCTGGAAATAATAAAAGCAGATTAAAATCCCGATATCAATATAAACCAGGAGAAAGTCTTATGGATTATTTTACGGAAAATCCAAGATCAAGAGACACATTAAACATGGATGTTCACGGCAATCAATTGGGCTTGCTTTCTCAAAGTAAATGTTTTCAAAAAAGCGTGACTATGGACTGTATGACCTGCCATAATCCTCATCAGGATAAACCGCAAAATCATATTACATATTCTAAAATTTGTATGAGCTGCCATCTAGATGCCAAACATAGCCCGACAACTCAAAAAACAATTTCAACCACGCTGTCAGCAGATAATTGCGTAGAATGCCATATGCCAAAACAGGATTCGAGAGCAATACGTTTTCAAGAATCCAACTCTTCAAAGATTATCAGCTACTCTTTACGGACGCATAAAATTGGAACTTACACTGCCGTTAAAAAATAATTATTTTTCAAACTTTTTGATCTCAAATGTGTCTCCGTCAAAAACGCCATAGGTAAAATAACTAATCCAATCGCCGAGATTGACATATTCTGAATTTTCTCCTACTGATTTTATCATTGGTAAATGGCGATGTCCGAAAACAAAATAACTATAGTGTTTCGTCTCCAGCTTTCTTTTAGCATAAAGAATAAGCCACTCATTTTCATCTCCTAGAAATTTCACATCTTCGGAACCTGAAATTAATTTATTTTTAACCGAAAGATACTGTGCTAATTTTACTCCAATATCTGGATGTAGCCAGCGGTACAGCCATTTTGAAAATGGATTGGTAAATACCTTTTTCATTCGTTTGTACCCTTTGTCACCAGGACCTTTCCCGTCGCCATGACCAATCAAAAAGGTTTTATTGTTAAAAGTAAATTCTTTATTGTCGTGGTAAACAGGAATATTCAGCTCAGTTTCAAAATAATCAGCCATCCATAAATCATGGTTTCCTACAAAGAAATAAATTGGAATTCCGCTGTCGCGGATTTCGGCCAGTTTGCCTAAAATGCGGACAAATCCTTTGGGAACAACGGTTTTATATTCGAACCAAAAATCAAATAAATCACCAAGTAAAAAAATAGCTTCCGCATCTTTTTTAACTTCGTCAAGCCAGGCAACGAATTTTTGTTCTCTTGGAAAACTCAACTCTGGAGTTGGCGCACCAAAATGCTGATCGGAAGCAAAATAGATTTTTTTATTATTTGATAACTGCATGAATCGTTATAGATTATTGATTATCACTTGCAAACCATTCGGCAAATGAAGATTCAGTTTCTTGTAATTTTAAAGAAAAGAGTTTAATATTTTCAGGTAATCTGCGGATGATTCTTTGAGAAAAATCGACTACCATATTTTCGCTTGTTGGCTGGTAATTTACCAAAATTACGTGATGATCACGAGATTTCAGCTCCTTTGCTAATTCAATATGTGGAGTAGTTTCGTTGAAAACGGTAGCATGATCGAATTGATCAACTATCTCTTCTTTTACAATTTTCTTTAAATCCGAAAAATCAATGACCATACCAAACTTTACGTTATTGCGATCAGTAATTGGTTTTCCAATTACTGTAACAGATAATTTATAACTATGACCATGTACATTTTTACACTTTCCGTCATAACCATATAAAGCGTGGCCTGTTTCAAAATTAAACTGTTTGGTGATTCTGATATTGCTCATTGGAGATTTATTTTGGGTGCAAATTTAATGAATTCACACGAGAAACAGTCATTAAAAAGCGGGTTTCAGTCACTATAAGTCCATAGCCCTGATGGAAGCGACATCCTTTTTATAAAGCAATTTTTCTTTGCTTTATAAAAAGATACAGCGGACAGCAGGAAACAGCTCCTAATAATTTGCAAAATATTTCGATTACAGTAAATATAATTGTTATTTTGTAGAATCAAATTTTAGCTGATTATGTTCAAAAGACTTTTTAAATATATTCCTTTTCTTCTTCTGATTTTTTTTATGAGCTGTGCCAAAAGAGGCTCTATTACCGGCGGTTTGAAAGATTCTATTGCGCCAACTTTAAAATCCAGTTATCCCGAGAATTATTCTATTAAGTTTACTGGAAAAAAAATCAAGCTTACTTTTGATGAAAATGTTAAGCTCAAAGATTTAAATAAACAATTGATCGTTTCGCCTCCAATGAAGAATGAATTACTGGTTCTTCCGACAACAGCGACGAAAATATTGACGATTACTATAAACGATACTTTAACTCCCAATACTACCTATAGTCTAAATTTTGGCCAAAGCATTGCCGACAACAATGAGGGTAATCCGTACAATCAATTTAAATATGTGTTTTCGACTGGAGATTATATTGATTCATTAGCGCTTGGCGGAAGAGTAAAAGATGCTCATGAGAAAGAAGCAGCTTCCTTTGTTTCGATTATGCTTTATGAAGCAAATGAAAAATTTAATGATTCCACGATTTACAAAGAAAATCCGCGATACATTACTAACACATTGGATAGTTTGAAAACGTTTCGATTGGAGAATTTAAAAGCGGGTAACTATTATCTTGTTGCTATGAAAGATAATAACAAAAACAATAAATACAATCCAAAATCCGATCTTATAGGCTTTAACAAACAGGTTTTAACAATACCTAATGATACTGTTTTTGAATTGGAATTATTTAAAGAAGTGCTTCCTTTTAAAGCCAATAAACCAAGTCAAGCATCAGGAAACAGGTTAATTGTTGGTTATGAAGGAAACCCTAGAAGCAAAGGCGAATTACCAAAGCTTACTTTGAAAAACAATGATGAAATAATCCCCACTATAATTACTAGAGTTGACAAAAAAGACTCTTTGCAGGTTTGGTATAAACCCCTGAAAGCTGATTCGCTTTCGATGCATATCGAAAAAGACAAATATGCAAAAGATTATACTTTTAGAATTAAAAAACAAAAAAATGATACCTTGAGCATTAAAGCTATTCAAGCTGGATCATTAAATTTTAGGGATCGATTTACATTAGAATCAAGTGTTCCATTAGTGAGTTTCGACAAAACAAAAATGTCGCTTATCAACAAAGATTCGGTTGCTGTGCCGTTTACCACTGCTTATGACGAGTTTACCCAGCAATTATATATTGATTTCAAAATCGATGAAGCTCAAAAATATAATTTCAAGATGCTGCCAGGTTCGGTTGTTGATTTTTTAGAGAAGACCAATGACACTTTATCATTTAAAACTACTACCCGAAATTATACCGATTATGGAAATATTATTCTCTCGCTAAAAAATGTAAATCGTTTTCCGGTTATCATCGAATTGACCAATGAAAAAGGAGATATTGTTAAAGCAAACGAATATACTGAATCGAAAACAGAGATCGAATTTAATTTGCTCGAACCAGGCATATACAGCTTTCGAGCCATTTATGATGATAATAAAAACAAAGAGTGGGATTCGGGAAATTATTTAGAAAAAAGACAGGCTGAAGAAGTTATTTATCGTTCCGAAGACAGAGATGTCCATGCTAATTTTGATTATATCGAAAGCTTTGACTTAAGCATTCCTTACTCTCCCGAACCTAAAAAGAAAAAACCGAAAGAAAAAGAGAAAGCCAAAAAGAGCTCATTCTAAAACAAAGGAATCTTGATCATTTAAAAAATTAAATTTTTTTCTGGCTAAAAGCAATTCTGTTTTATTCAATTCAACAATGTAAGTGCCTTTAGTCTCAATGGGTTCCAAAATGTAATCTCCCAAGAAATTAATCACTTGGGAATGTCCATTATATTCCAATTTATTATCATCTTGGCCTACTCTGTTAACTCCAATAGTATAACTCATGTTTTCAATGGCACGTGCTTTTAGTAAAGTATCCCAAGCATTTATTCTTATTCTAGGCCAATTAGCAGTATAAATCAGGAGATCATATTCTTCGACATTTCGGGAAAAAACTGGAAAACGCAGATCATAACAAATCAGTGGACAAATTTTCCAGCCTTTATACTCTATAATCAATTTAATATTTCCTGCAGTATACACTTCATCCTCTCCCGCCAGCGTAAACAAATGTTTTTTGTCATAAAACTGTATTTCACCTGAAGGAAAAACAAAAACCAATCGGTTGTAGAAATTATCATTTTCTTTAATAACTAAACTTCCTGTAATGGCACTTTTTTTGGCTTTCGCCAAAGACTGTAACCACAAAACCGTTTCGCCCTGCATAGTTTCGGCAATATGTTTAGGTTTCATTGTAAATCCTGACGTAAACATTTCTGGAAGCACAATTAAATCGACATCTTCCTCAAGACAGCTGATTTTTTCTTCAAAATGATTTCGGTTTGCGGCTGGATTTTCCCAGAATAAGGATGATTGGATAAGTGCGATTTTCATTTGATAAATTTACTAAAATTTTAAATCTCAATTGAGAATGATTTAAAACAAAAAAACGCATCCAATTAATGAATGCGTTTTTTGCTTTTGTATTTTGGCTAATGCCTAAAAAACTATTATTTCAAACTTGCTGAAAGATATTCTCTGTTCATACGGGCGATGTTTTCCAAAGAAATTCCTTTAGGACATTCTACCTCACAAGCTCCAGTATTGGTACAGTTACCAAAACCTTCTTCGTCCATTTGACGAACCATGTTTAATACACGCGCTGTAGCCTCTACTCTACCTTGTGGTAACAAAGCATATTGAGAAACTTTTGCTCCAACGAACAACATTGCTGAACCATTTTTACAAGTAGCTACACAAGCACCACAACCGATACATGCTGCTGCTTCAAAAGCTTTATCAGCATCGTCTTTAGGAACTGGAGTTGCATTTGCATCGATAGTATTTCCAGAAGTATTTACAGAAACGAAACCTCCAGCTTGCTGGATTCTGTCGAAAGAAGTTCTATCAACAATCAAATCCTTAATTACTGGGAAAGCTGCCGAACGCCATGGCTCGATAACGATAGTATCACCGTCATTGAACATTCTCATGTGTAACTGACAAGTAGTAATTCCTGTATCTGGTCCGTGTGCACGTCCGTTGATATACAAAGAACACATACCGCAGATTCCTTCACGACAGTCGTGGTCAAATGCTACTGGTTCTTTTCTTTCGTTTACTAACTGCTCATTTAATTGGTCTAACATTTCCAAAAACGAACTTGCCGTAGAAACATCATTTAATTTGTATGATTCCATTTTTCCTTTCTCTTTGGAGTTTTTCTGACGCCAAATCTGAAGGGTTATATTTATGTTTTTTGCTGCGCTCATGATCTTTTTATTTGTAGTTTCTTGCGGCTATTTTAATAAACTCGTATTTCAATTCTTCTTTGTGAAGCTCTTCATTTTTGATATTGTAGCCTTTGTATTCCCATGCTCCAACAAATTTGAAGTTTTCGTCATCACGAAGTGTTTCTCCTTCAGCATCCTGATATTCTTCACGGAAGTGACCCCCGCAAGATTCTTTACGCTGTAAAGCATCCATAGCCATTAATTGTCCTAATTCGATGAAATCGGCAACACGAAGCGCTTTTTCTAATTCAGGATTCAACTCATCAGAACTTCCTGGAACATAAACATCTTTGAAGAATTCTTCTTTCAAAGCTGCAATTTCTTCAATAGCTTCTGTTAAACCTTTTTCATTACGACCCATTCCAACTTTATTCCACATAATGTTTCCTAAACGTTTGTGGAAATGATCCACTGATTTAGTTCCATTATTAGCTAAGAATTTATTGATTTGATCTTTTACATTTTTCTCAGCTTCAACGAATTCTGGCAAATCTGTAGAGATTTTTCCAGTACGGATATCATCAGCCAAATAATCAGAAACAGTGTAAGGCAATACGAAATACCCATCAGCCAATCCCTGCATCAAAGCCGAAGCTCCCAAACGGTTCGCTCCGTGGTCAGAGAAGTTAGCTTCTCCTGCAACGAAACAACCTGGAATAGTAGACTGTAAATTATAATCAACCCAAACACCACCCATTGTATAGTGAACGGCAGGGTAAATTTTCATTGGAGTTTCATAAGGATTCTCATCAGTGATTTTTTGGTACATAGTAAACAAGTTACCATATTTCTCCTCTAACCATTTTTTTCCTAAAGTAAGAATCTCTTCTTGAGTAGGATTGTGATTTCCTTTTGCGTAAGCTGTTTGCCTACCTTTATTTTGAACCTCTGTAGCGAAATCCAAGTAAACACCTTCGTTAGTATCGTTAGCTTCAATTCCGTGACCTGCGTCACAAACCTCTTTTCCTGCTCTTGAAGCAACGTCACGAGGAACTAAGTTACCAAATGCTGGATATTTTCTTTCTAAATAGTAATCTCTATCTTCTTCAGCAATTTGTGTCGGTTTCAATTTACCTGCACGAATCGCTTCAGCATCTTCTTTTTTCTTTGGAACCCAAATACGTCCGGAGTTTCTTAACGACTCAGACATCAATGTCAATTTAGACTGATTCGTTCCGTGAACTGGGATACAAGTTGGGTGAATTTGTACGTAACAAGGATTTGCGAACAAAGCTCCTTGTTTGTGGATTTTCCAGCCTGCAGTTACATTCGATCCCATTGCATTGGTAGACAAGAAATAAACGTTTCCGTATCCTCCAGTTGCAATAATTACAGCGTGAGCAGAATGTCTTTCGATTTCACCGGTAATCAAGTTACGGGCAATGATTCCACGAGCTTTTCCATTCACTTTTACCAATTCCAGCATTTCGTGACGGTTGTACATATCGATTTTTCCTAAACCGATTTGTCTTGATAAAGAAGAATAAGCTCCTAATAATAATTGCTGTCCTGTTTGTCCAGCGGCATAAAAAGTACGCTGTACTTGTGTACCTCCAAAAGAACGGTTGTCCAGCATCCCGCCATAGTCACGAGCGAAAGGAACACCCTGAGCCACACATTGGTCGATGATATTTCCAGAAACTTCAGCTAAACGGTGAACGTTTGCTTCACGTGCTCTGTAATCTCCCCCTTTGATTGTATCATAAAACAAACGGAAAGTACTATCACCATCATTTTGGTAATTTTTTGCAGCATTGATACCTCCTTGTGCTGCGATAGAGTGCGCACGACGTGGAGAATCCTGGTAACAAAATGCTTTTACATTATAACCCATTTCGGCAAAAGATGCAGCTGCCGAAGCTCCTGCTAATCCAGTCCCTACTACGATAATATCTATTTTTGGTCGGTTATTTGGAGCAACTAACCTTAAGTGGTCTTTATAATCAGTCCATTTTTGTGAAATGTGACCTTCTGGTATTTTAGAATCTAGTTTCATATGTTGATATGTATTTTTTTTATCGGTCATATGTAATTCGCATATTACATTTTGTTTTATTGAACAAAATACAATAATGCTCATTTCATTATAGATTGATATTAATTATTAAAAAAATGATGAAATAATGCAATGAAAATAAATCCAAATGGAACTATAATTGCAAATGCATAGCAGATTTTATGCAATGACTTCCCAATTTTATTATCAAATCCTACAGATTGCAGTGAGGAAGTGAAACCATGCCAAAGGTGCAAAGCCAATAAAACAAAGGCAACAACATACAATCCTGTACGAACCGGACTTTCAAATTTAGTTACTAATTCACCGTAATATCTTGTTTCTTCAATAGCATTTCCTTCTACATATTTATAAACTATTTCATGAAACCAGAAATCATACATGTGTAATCCTAAGAATGCTAATACAACCAAACCTGAAATAATCATATTTCTAGAAGCCCATGAAGCATTTGCTGCACCGTCATACTTTACGTAAGCGACTGGTCTAGCACTTCTGTTTTTCAATTCCAGAACGAATCCCATAACGAAGTGAAAAACTACACCTGCAACCAAAATAGGCTGCATAACAAATTGAATTAACGGGTTGTAACCCATGAAATGTGACATCGCATTAAAAGAACTCTCACTAAAAACGGATACGAAATTAATAAAGAAGTGAAGCGATAGAAACGAAATCAAAAAAAGTCCTGAAAGCGCCATAGCCACTTTTTTAGCTATTGACGACTTCAATATTGCAGATTTTGCCATAATGTTATAAATATTATATTTTTTTAAAAAGTCGAACAAATTTAGGGTAATTAGGAAAGAATAACAACCAAATATGCAATTTTACTTCGCAATTTATAATCATTTTAAAGTACGTAAAAAATACGTATTGAATACTTACATAAATACGTAGTTTTGTGTATTTTTATAACAAAATGCAATCGATTACATAAGTAGATGCAGTTATTTATATAATTTTAGAAGATAAAGGATAAAAAGGTGTCTTAAAATTACAGTCCCAATTAAATTTTATGATCAAACTGCAAAAAAAATAATAATCCAATAATGCAAAAGGAACTTTACAGGTTATTCACTAAAAATTAATAATTTGCCATTTTATAGCCCAAAAATATTGCAATTCCCCTAAAGCAATTTTAACTTTACCGCTTTTAAAATTTACACATGAAAACTGGAATTGACGCTATTGCATTTGATGTTGCCAAATTGCATTTACCCATAAAAACATTAGCCACAGCTAGAAATATAGAACCTGAGAAACTCGAGAAAGGCTTGGGGTTATTGAAGATGACATTGCCCGATACACATCAGGACACTGTGGTTTTTGGTGCCAATGCTTTGACAAAACTAATTCTGGACAACAATATCAAATTAGACGAAATTGCCCGAATATATGTTGGAACCGAAAGCGGCATTGACAGTTCAAAACCAATAGGATCCTACTTAATTTCATTGATCGAACAGAAGTTTGGAGAAAATACTTTGTCTGAATGCGATGTGGTCGATTTTACTTTTGCTTGTATTGGCGGTGTTGACGCCATGCAAAACTGCCTTGATTTTGTCCAGCTCAATCCAACCAAAAAAGCAATTGTTGTAGCTTCCGATTTTGCAAAATACGATCTAAATTCAACGGGAGAATACACACAGGGCGCTGGTGCAGTTGCCATGCTGATTTCTTCAAATCCGAGAATTATCACTTTTGAAAATAACTGGGGCGTAAGCACGAAAGGCGTTTTTGATTTCTTTAAACCGTACAGAACCATTTCAAAACAGGAAATTACAGGAAATGCAGACAACGATTCTTGGTTTGATAATCTGGAAAGCGAAATCGAAATACACAAAGACCAGCCTGTTTTTGACGGTCAGTATTCGAACCAATGCTACATGGACCGCACTAGAGAAGCGTATTTCTCTTTCAAAAAATTAAAAAATACTTCAGGTACTGTTTATGATTCCTGGAAAAGTATCGTGATGCACCTGCCATATGCTTTTCAAGGACGAAGAATGCTTTCGGAAATTCATGCTTTAGATGCTTCAACGGCAGTAATTACAGGCGAAGAAAATGCCTCTGAGTACCAAAATAAACTGAAAGAAATCAGTAAATCGGATGATTACAAAACATTTGTTTCTGAAAAATTACAACCGGCAGAACTGGCTTCTTCATTAATTGGAAATCTTTATACTGGTTCTATTTTCATGGGACTGCTTTCTACTTTGGCTCATTTTTATGATTCCAAAAAAGAAATAGCAGACGAAAAATTCGGTTTTCTGGCTTACGGAAGCGGTTCAAAATCAAAAGTTTTTGAAGGAACGATTCAACCAGAGTGGAAATCGGCAGTGAGCAGTGTTTTACTTTTTGAAACGCTGGAAAAAAGTTTTGAAATTGATTTTGAAACTTATGAAAAACTGCACAAAAAGGAACAAAAACAAAGTATCCAGCAACCTAAAAACGAATGGATTCTTGACAGAATAGAGACAGAGATCCCTACTTTAATCGGAGCCCGTTATTACAAATGGGTTGATTAATTTTTCTTTTAAAATACAGCAAAATGCCACAATGGAATTATTCGTTTGTGGCATTTTTTTAAACCTAACAGGTTTTAAAAACCTGTTAGGTCTTATTAACGTTTTTTTTAATGACAGCAAAAAAGCCAAATTTCTCCCTTAGCCCCGATTGAAGTGGAAATCCTTCCTGGCTGGGGTTCAGCCGGGAAGATTGCAGCGTAAAGCGGGACCAATTCCTCCCGAAAATACCTAATCTTTCTGCTTCAAAAAATTAACAGTTAAACTCCTGTCTTTATTACAAGCTCGTTATAAAAACCTTAAAAAAATCACTAATACAGCAAATTTCGTTACAAAAGTTGCTATTTTTGAAAATTCAATACCCAAATTCGTTTTCTTATGAAATATCATCAAATTGACCGCGCTCTTTTTGTAAAAAACAGAGCAAAATTCATGGCTGCCATGAAACCTAATAGTGTGGCTGTTTTTAATTCTAACGATATTTATCCCGTTTCTGCAGATAGTACATTACCATTTGCACAGCACCGCGATATATTTTATTTATCAGGAGTTGATCAGGAAGAGAGCATTTTACTGCTTTTTCCAGACGCTCCGTATGAGAATCAAAGAGAAATTTTGTTCCTAAAAGAAACGAGTGAACATATTGCTATTTGGGAAGGCGAAAAACTGACCAAAGAGCGTGCTTTTGAAGTTTCGGGAATTAAAACGGTTTATTGGTTACAGGATTTCGAGAAAGTCCTGAACGAAATGATGACTTATGCCGATACGATGTACATTAATACTAATGAACATTACCGCGCTTCTGTAGAAACTGAAACCCGTGAAGCTCGTTTTGTAAAATGGTGGAAAGACAGATATCCTGCGCATCAGGTTGCGAAAAGTAACCCAATATTACAGCGCATTCGTTCTGTAAAAGAATCGGAAGAATTGGATTTGATCCAAAATGCCTGTAATATCACCGAAAAAGGTTTCAGAAGATTATTGTCTTTTGTAAAACCAAACGTAACCGAATACGAAATCGAAGCCGAATTGATTCACGAGTTCATTCGCAACCGATCTAAAGGTTTTGCTTACACGCCGATTATTGCTTCTGGGAATAATGCCAACGTTTTGCATTACATCGAAAACAACCAGCAATGCAAAGCGGGTGATTTAATTTTACTAGATGTTGCAGCCGAATATGCCAATTATTCAAGTGATTTAACCAGAACAATTCCAGTTTCGGGGCGTTATTCTGACAGGCAAAAAGCAGTTTACAATGCTGTTTTGCGTGTTAAAAACGAAGCTACAAAAATGCTGACTCCGGGGACGTTGTGGAAACAATACCATGTAGAAGTTGGTAAAATCATGACTTCAGAATTACTTGGTTTAGGATTGATTGACAAAGCCGATGTACAGAATGAGAACCCAGAATGGCCTGCTTACAAAAAATATTTCATGCACGGAACATCGCACCACATGGGCTTGGACACGCATGATTATGGACTTTTACACGAATCAATGAAAGCCAATATGGTCTTCACGGTTGAACCTGGAATTTATATTCCAGCAGAAGGTTTCGGAATCCGACTGGAAGATAATGTTGTTGTTCAGGAAAAAGGAGAACCTTTTAACTTAATGAGAAACATTCCGATTGAGGTTGACGAAATTGAGAGTTTGATGAATTCTTAGTTTAGAGAAAAAAGAACACAGATAAAACGGCTCGCAATTATGTGAGCCGTTTTTTTTACGACAAAATTCACATTCCCATTTGTAACATTCCAAACTCCCATCCGACTTATACTGAAAAATAAAAAAAAAAAATCATGCGAGCACACGAAATAGATTATCAGATATTTGGAGAAGAAATGCAGTATGTGGAAATAGAATTGGATCCGCAGGAAATTGTAGTTGCCGAAGCAGGCAGTTTCATGATGATGGAAAACAATATCAAAATGGAAACCATTTTTGGAGACGGATCCGCACAGCAGGCAAGTTCAGGTTTGTTTGGCCAGCTTTTGAATGCCGGAAAAAGAGTCCTTACCGGCGAAAGCTTGTTCATGACAGCCTTTATGAACCAAGGAAATACCAAAAGCAAAGTTTCGTTTGCCTCGCCATATCCCGGCAAAATCCTCCCTATTGATTTAACGCAGTTTCAAGGGAAATTTATCTGTCAAAAAAGTTCTTTTCTGTGCGCTGCCAAAGGCGTTTCGGTTGGAATTGAATTCTCCCAAAAACTTGGCCGAGGTCTTTTTGGCGGTGAAGGTTTCATCATGCAAAAAATAGAAGGAGACGGGATGGCTTTCGTTCATTCTGGTGGCACGATGGCAAAAAAGGAATTAAAACACGGCGAAGTCCTAAAAGTCGATACCGGCTGTATCATTGGTTTTACCAAAGATGTCGATTATGATATCGAATTTATAGGTGGCATCAAGAACTCTATTTTTGGTGGCGAAGGATTGTTTTATGCCACACTTCGCGGTCCCGGAACGGTTTATATTCAGTCATTACCTTTCTCTAGACTGGCGGACAGAATCATCGCATCGGCACCAAGGTCAGGCGGAAACAGCCGTGACGAAGGAAGTTTACTCGGAGGATTAGGCAATCTTTTGGATGGCGATAATCGTTTTTAATATTTGGAGCAGAAGATTAGGCATTTTTTACAAGTATCCTCCCGCTTTCCACTCCAATCTTGTGGGCTGAACCCCAGCCCACAAGGATTTTCACTTCAATCGGGGCTAAAAGACAACATACTGCTTTTTTAGAAGATTCAAAAAAAGAGACAATTAAGAATCGTGTTTAGGTTTATAAATATCAAAACGGTTTTCAGAAATGGGAGCTGTTTATTTTATCCAATAAATTTAACCAATGGCTTAGAATGCATCTTTTCAACAACTTTATTTCGGAGCATTTTTTTGTCTTTAAAATGTCTTGAAATATTTTGAATAATTTCAGTATAATTATCTGAATATTTAGACATTTGATAATAATACACTTTTACAGAAAGACAATTTTCATTTTCAAAAATCATACTTAGTAATGTTCTGTCTGATAAACCACAAGAATGCCCCATAATAAAAACTTGAAAAGGTTCTGCTTCTATAAAATTATACAGATTTTTATAATTAGAGTGTTCTAAATATTGAATGGATTTAAAGTTTTTAAGATACTCATTATCATCAAGGTTTTCAATATCTGCATAATGTTCGTCCATTTCATCTCCAAATCCAAATATTATTGGCAATTCCTCATTATTCAGTTCTCCATGAATATAGTTACAAGAAAATCCATTGCCCATATAACTACTATAATTCTCTATTGTTTTAGTATAATTGAAACTTAAAAATAAAGTATCTTCCAAATTTAGATTAACATCATTCTCATAATATTCTTTATTTTTCTTATCAAATAAAAACTCCCAAATATTTGGTTCTTCTTTCAAATGATCTTCAATTTCATTGTTTTTTAAATCAAACCAATTATACTTTTTATTAATAGTCTTTATTAAATACGCTTTTAAAAGACTTTTAACTTGTTCAAATTCTTTATTTAATAAAACAACCTGCTCCTTTTGTTCATTTGCGCTAAGCGATCTATGTTTTGCAATTATTTTTAATTGTTTGTAATATTGATTTTCAATATCTACCCAATTTTCAGAATTTTTTTTATTAATCAATTTGAAAAAATCACTTTTGAATGCAAAAATAGTATTATGACTGTTTCTACAAACAACAGCATTTGAGTCATAAAAATGTCCATTCTCTTTTGAATAATTTTCTAAATTAACTTTCAAATCATTAAAATTTTCTATCTGATTTACTCCATTGTAATATCCGTTATAATGATCATGAGTACTTATTAAATTTTGATATTCATCACTTTTACATTTATCTTTAAAATTTTTCCAAAAATCATCTATAAAATCTCTGTACGAAGTTGGCAATCCATGAGCCAAATCAAAACCGTTTCCAATAATTACAAGTCTATTCATATTTTATAAAATGCTTTACTCAAATATAGCATTTAGGAATTTAAAAATTTAATTTTGCAATTGTAAACTGTCAACATAATTCTCATCCCATTGGAAACACTTCTCTACAAAAACACCCAAATATCCTATACTGATACCGGAAAAGGCACTGCAGTTGTCTTGTTGCATGGTTTTTTGGAAAACAAAACGATGTGGGATTTTTATGTGTCCGAATTAAGCAAAAAAAACCGAATCATAACCATTGATTTATTGGGTCACGGAGAAACCGAAAGTTTGGGCTACATTCAAACCATGGAAGAAAATGCCGATGTAGTTCACGAGGTTTTGTCCAAATTAAAGATTCGAAAAGCTATTCTTGTAGGACATTCTATGGGCGGTTATATTGCTTTGGCTTTCGCCGAATTGTATCCAGATAAAATAAAAGGATTGGTATTGCTCAACTCCACTTCCAAAGAAGACAGCACCGAAAGAAAGAAAAACAGAGACCGCGCCATCAAAGCAGTCAAAAAAGATTATGAAACTTTCATCCGATTGTCTATTTCCAATTTGTTCAGCGAAGACAACAGAGAAAAACTCATTAAAGAAATCGAGCAGGTAAAAATTCAGGCTTTAAAAACACCTCTACAAGGAATTGTGGCTTCCCTTGAAGGAATGAAAATTAGAAAAGATAGAGAATTTCTTTTGCATACAACCACTTTTCCAAAATTACTGATTTTAGGAAAAAAAGACCCTGTTCTCAATTACGAAGAGAATTTGGAACAAATAAAAAGCACTAATGTTGAATTGGTAACTTTTCCCGACGGACACATGAGTTCTATTGAAAACCAAGAAGAATTACTAAGCGTTTTAACTGATTTTTTAAAGAGGATTTAGAGCATTCCTTCTTTCAGATATCCTTTCTCGATCAATTCTTCTTTGCAAAGCAAATGATGCGCCTTGCCTTCTTTGAGCAAAATCAATTTGTTCGACACTTTGATTACATTTTCATAATTATGATCCGAAATGATTATCCCTTTAGTTTTAGAATTTTCAGCTATTAATTCATTCACTTTCTCCACCAGCAAAGGAGACAGACCATTATAAGGTTCGTCCAGCAAAGCAAATTTTGAAGAATTATAAAGAATAATTTTAATTTCTAAGTAACGTAATTCACCTCCCGATAAATGAGAAATTTTCTTGTCAAGCATTGCAACAATTATTTCATCTGAACAAAACTCCTGAATCTTCTCTTTGGAAACAGAGAGCTGAATCGCTTTTTTTATAGATAATACTTTTGGAATACAATTATCCTGAGGCAGGTAACTAATTTCAGCAAATAAATCTTTGGTTTTAGATTTCACAACACTATCAATTCTAACAAACTTGAAATCGGCAGATTCAATTCCGAAAATAATTTTTAATAAAGTTGACTTTCCTGAACCATTTCTGCCCAAAAGCCCAATGATATCATTTGTTTCGCATTTTAAATAAACATCCGACAAGATGTTTTTATTGTCAAAAGTTTTCTGAACGCTGTCTATTTCTAATAAATGTTTTTTCAAAACAGTAACTTTATTAGATTAAAAACACAAACACAAATCACTAAAAAAGCAAACGTAAAACACCAAGAAGAAATCCAAAGCTGTATTCTGGAAATTTGATTGTTGAAATAAAACACATATTCATTCTTGGAATTAACTTCCTTAAAAAGCAGACTTAAACCAAAACCAAAACTAAGAACTGAGTAATTAAAAGCAATCAACCCTCCAAAAAGAAAAACAAAAAAACTAGCCGAAAGATTAATAGCAATTGTGCTTTTGAAAAATTCAAATAAGTTAAGCCACTTTTTACTCATTACCTTATACAATTTTCTCTTCAAAAGGAATATTCACATCCAATATTTCATTCAGCAACAAAACAATCTGCTCCAAATAATTCGATTGAATTTCACTACTGATAATAGCAGTACTTTCTTTTTCTTCTTTAAAATTAAAAGGCAGAAATCCCGATTTTAAGTTTTTAAAAGAAATAATTCCAGCTTCAATAGGTTTTCCGTTAGCATTTGCTTCATACATGTAAGCATAAGCCAAAACTTGGATAATTTTGTCGTTTTTGATATCGTCTGTCAATCCTTTCCAAGATTTAAGAGTAACATTCGTCTTTTCGACTTTACCCGTTTTATAATCGATGATTCGAATGTTTCCATTACGTACTTCAATCCTATCCACATTTCCTTTAATCAAAACTGGGAAAGGAAAACTTGGATGTTCGACTATTCTTTCGAATGTTTTTTCAAGTTCCAAAATTTTTATGGCGTCACCATTCTCTAAACTATCCAATTCTACCTTTAAGAAATTTAAAACATTTCGTTTAGCAACTTCAAAAGCCAAAAGATTTCTCCCCTTTTTTATTTCTCCTTCTTTGTAAACTAGTTTAAACTGAATCAAAACTTCTGAGTCAATTCGCTTAATGCAATTTTGAATATCAGTTTCCGAAATAAATTTGCCAATAAAAGGCTCATACAAAACACGTAAAGTCTCGTGAATAATAGTTCCCAACGTATTCAAAGCAATATTTTCTTCAACCTCTTCCACTTCGCTAATTCTCAAAATCTTTTGAAAATAAAACTGAATCGGATTCCGTATATAACTCGTCAATGCCGAAGGAGAAAATCCTTTTTCTGCAATTTCCTTCAAACGATCCATTACCTTTTCCGATTTTGGAATTACCATTGGAGAATAAGCTGTGTCCGGCAAAACGGCATTATAAATTTCGTGCGTTAAAGTATGATTAGGTTGTTTCTCAACTTCCAATTGGGTGATAAAACGGCTTTTTTCACCTGCGTCAAGACCATCGCTTTCGGTATTATACAGCAGATAAATGCTTTTGGCTCGCTGCAATAAATGATAAAAGTGATAGGTATAAATGGCATCTTTTTCTTTAAAAGTCGGCAAACCCAATTCACGTTTCACATCATAAGGAATGAATGAATTTTGAGATTTTCCCGCTGGAAATTTCCCTTCATTCATTGAAGTAATAATGACCGTTTCAAAATCCAGTACCCTGCTTTCAAGCACTCCCATAATCTGTAATCCATTTAATGGTTCTCCTTCAAATGAGACTTCAGCTAAATCAATTACTTGTTTATAAATTGCATAAAGCGTATCTATTGTATCAATCTCTTTATGCTGTGAATAGTAATTAATCAGTTTATTAATCACTTTAAAAATAGCATAAACAAAAGCTTTGGTTATTTTTTCCTCCTCATTTTCATTGTTTAAGTTGTTCTTAACCTTCAGTAATAATTTCGAAATTATTTCTAAAACGGCAATAGAACCGCTTTCCCATTTTTCAAATACAAGCAAAAATAAATCATTAGCAGAAGTATTTAATTCCAATAATTTTTGATGACTAATAAAAGTATAGTTGTTTTTATTAATGATATTAACCAAAGTACTTGCATTTGCATAAGGCTCAATCAACGGATGAGTCAATATATCCAGTACATCTTTATAATAAAAAACATAACTGCTATTGTTTCTGGACAATGCGTTCGTATGCATTTTAAACAATTTGGCTATCAAAATTTGCGCAGGATTATTTTTGCTCGAATATCCCATCGTAATATTCAAAGCGCCGACAGTATTTGGTAGAGAATACAACAATGGAATGAGCAAGTTTTCTTCTCCCAGAACAACAGCTACTTTATCCAGTGCAGCAGAACGATTATTATTTACAATGTTTTCAATTATACTCCCAGCTATCTTAGCTTGACCAATAGTTTTTGGAGTTCCAATAACTTGAATATTTTTCGATGCAGAGAATTCATCCACAATCCATTCAAAAGGATGGGACTTATAGTGTTTCCAGTTTTCTTTGAAACGACGTAAAAACAAACCTGCATCATGGTAAGGATCATTGAGAAACGTCTGATCAGCATCCCAATATATTTTAGCTAAATCTAAATTTATAAGATGTTGGATAATTTTTTCTTCCGAAGCGTTCAAGGCATTAAACCCTGCAAACACAAATTTTTTATTAGAAATTGACTTCGAAAAGTAATCAATATTTTTTACAGCTTCCCGATAAATCAAACCTTGATAACCAATTCTATTTTTTAGCAAGTGATCATACAAAGATTGATAGTATTTAGGTAATAATTTCCAAAAATCAATGTAGTTCTCAAGTAACTGCGTTTTATTTTCGACTTCAATTCCCCATTTCTTAATGTCTTCAATATCTTTCAAATATGACAATACATGATCTGGATCTAGTAAATAACGGTCAATTTCATTAAAATCCTGAAGCAGTGTTTTTGCCCAATTCGCAAAAACCTCAAATGACTGCTGATTCTTTTTTTCGGTAATCAACAAATAGACTTCATAAAACTCAAAAAGCAATTCAATTGGATCAATAGTTCTTATTTGAGCAATGTTCTGAACAAAATCTTCGATGCTAATAATTTCCGGAGAAAATATATTACCATCCGTTTGGTTTTTTAATGCCTCTATAAGAAATATTTTTGCTCGTTTATTGGGTAAAACAATAACCGTTTCTGTCAGCTCATTATTATAATCTGATAATATTACAGTGGCAATTTTATTTAAAAAGGAAATATTTGTCATTTTATAAATATAAAAAAAGCCATTCAATTAAGAATGGCTTTTAAAAATTATTTAGACTTGATTACAATTTACCTTCGTATACTGTTCCAATGTGTCTAATTTCAGTTCTTCTGTTAAGTGCTTTACCTTCTTTAGTTTTGTTAGAAGCTACTGGTTTAGTTGAACCATAACCAGCTGAAGTTAAGTTAGCAGGATTAACTCCTTTTTCAATTAACTTATCCATAACAACTTTTGCTCTATCTTCAGAAAGTTTTTGATTTACTTTTGCACTACCTGTATTATCTGTGTGACCTTCGATAGCGAATTTAGCATTAGGGTAGTTTTTAAGGATTTCTTTAATCGCTTCCAATCTACCATCTGTAGCTCCTTTATCAGCTGTTGCTAATACTGCTTTACCAGTTACAAAGTAAACTGCTCTAGCTTGAACTTTAAGATCTTGTAATACTTGTTCAGTTACTTCTGGACATCCTTTGTTACTTGCAGGACCAGGTACAGTAGGACAAGCATCTTGTTTGTCAATTACACCATCTTTATCAGAATCCAATTCAGGACATCCTCCGTTTGAAGCAGGACCAGCAACAGTAGGACATTTATCTGAAGCATCAGTTATTCCGTCTCCATCTGTATCAGGACAACCTTGGAATTGTTTTAAACCTGCAACTGAAGGACAAGCATCATCTGGATCAGCTACACCGTCTCCGTCTGTATCAGCACAACCTTGGAATTCAGCAGTACCAGCAACAGTAGGACATTTATCTTTAGAATCTTCGATACCATCAGCATCTGTATCAGGACAACCATTAAATTGCTTTAAACCTGCAACGTCTGGACAAGCATCATCTTTATCATAGATTCCGTCTCCATCAGTATCTTTAGCACCAAACTTGAAAGTAAGACCTGCAGAATATTGACTATAAGAAGGAGCATCTGGCGTTTGAGTTCCAGCATAAACTCTATCTCCAAATGATTTTTTATACGTTCCTAATAATGAAAGACCTACATTTTCTGTAAACCAAATATTCAGTCCAACACCAGGATTAATAGTACCATAGCTTTCATCACCTAAGAAAGTATAACCACCACCAAAACTTAATGTAGGCTCTAAAACTTTAGATTTGATTAATTCCATAAAACTATAAGTTACGGTTGCATCAATACCATAGTACATTAAATCTCCAGGATTTACAGCAACAAAATCATTAGGTCCATTCCAAGTTTTACCTGGAACTTTTACAACAAATTTATCAATTTGATTGATAGAACCTGTAAGTCCAACTATAAAACCACTACCTACGTACCTAGAAACGTTGATATAAGAAACTGAAGGAAGAATATTCCAGTTATCGCTTACCATAAATGGCTGATCAAAATGACTCATAAAGTCACCACCTGCACTAGATCTGTAGTCAACCGCGTTTACTCCAAAACCGACTGCCCATTTATTGTTACTGTCTTGTGCCTGAGAGTTCAATCCCATCACCATTGTTACAGCAACTAAAAGTTTGTTAAGATGTTTCATACTTTGTTATTTTAATTACAATTAGTTAATTTGAAACAAAAGTAGCACCATTTTCCGTAACATCAAAATAAATTGTTAAATAAAACACTTCGCAAATAGAAAATTTAACAATTATATTACAGCAAGTCTCTTACCTACAGCTACAAAACCGTGTATTGCTTTATCCAAATGTTCTTTTGTATGTGCCGCGGATAACTGCACTCTTATCCTTGCTTTATCCTTAGGCACTACTGGAAAAAAGAATCCAATTACATAAATCCCCTCCTTTAATAACTCATTTGCCATAGTTTGAGCTAATTTTGCATCATACAGCATTACTGGAACTATAGCCGAATCCCCGTCTACTATATCAAATCCAGCCTTTTTCATTCCTGCTTTAAAATAATTAGTATTCCATTCCAATTGATCTCTCAATAAAGTGTCCTTTTGTAATAGCTCAAATACTTTAATTGACGCTCCAACAATAGCCGGAGCCAATGAATTTGAAAACAGGTATGGCCTAGAACGCTGTCTTAATAATTCTATTATTTCTTTTTTTGCAGTTGTATAACCACCCATAGCACCGCCCAAAGCCTTGCCTAATGTACCTGTAATAATATCAACACGACCCATAACGCCTTTTGCCTCTAGCGTTCCTTTACCTGTCGCTCCAATAAATCCAGCTGCATGACATTCATCAACCATAACCAGCGCATCATATTTGTCAGCTAAATCACAAATCTTATCTAAAGGTGCCACAACTCCGTCCATGGAGAACACACCATCCGTGACAATTATTTTAAATCGAGCTCCCGTTTCATTTGCTTTAATTAATTGCTGTTCCAAATCAGTCATATTACTATTTCCGTAACGATAGCGGGCAGCTTTACATAAACGAACACCATCGATAATAGAAGCATGATTTAGGCTGTCCGATATAATTGCGTCATTCTCTCCAAATAAAGGTTCGAATACACCTCCATTAGCATCAAAAGCAGCCGCATATAATATGGTATCTTCCGTTCCATAGAAATCCGCTATCTTTTTTTCCAATGTTTTATGAATATCCTGTGTTCCGCAAATAAAACGTACTGACGACATTCCAAAGCCATGGGTATCCATCGCATCTTTTGCGGCTTGAATAACTTCGGGATGCGAAGAAAGCCCTAAATAATTATTTGCACAAAAATTTAAGACTGTTTCACCGGTGGAAATAATAATTTCTGCTCCTTGTGCAGAAGTAATAATTCTTTCTTTTTTGAAAATTCCGTTTTCTTCAATAGCTTGAAGTTCGGATTGTAAGTGTTGCTGTATTTTACCGTACATTTTTATTAAATTTTAAATTGAAAAGTGCAATTCATTGTTATTTCAAACAAATAATTATTTTTTTGTTACAAATGTACTACATCGATTTCAGCTCCTATATATACTAATGCTTTTTTTAGCACTTTGAAACCCATTTTTTCTATAGCACTTTGGTAATTTTCTAATTGATATTTATATTTTGAATTATGAACACCAGTTTTATAATCTAATAACAAAGCTTCTCTGTTTTTATTGATAACCAATCGGTCAGGTTTAATTGTTCCTTTCTCTTTCTGTATGATTGTTTGTTCATTAAAAACTTTATTCCCTTCTGCAAAATAATCTATCAAATCTTTATGATTCATTATTTTAAAAATAGCATTTGTGACAAGTTCTTTCTGCAGAATTGTGATTAAGCCGTTTTCGACAGCTTTATTAATTGTTAATTCCACATCACTTTTTGTCTCTACAAAAGATAAAATTTCATGAATCACATTACCAAATTCAATAGCCTGCTGCTGATGTGTTCCCCACATTAGAGCCTCTTTCTGCGCTATTTTTATGTTTTTTGGATTCATTACTTCCGAAACAACTGGAATGTTTTTTGTTGAATCAATGTGCTTTTCATCCGCAGATAATTTCTTGGAATTACCAAATTGATATTCGATTTGATTTTCATCATAAACTTTTTGCTGTATCAAATATTTTATAAAAAATGAAGCCATATTATTTGGATACTCACCATCTTTTTTTGGTTTTACATCTTGAGAAATAATATACAATTGCTCTTCGGCTCTAGTCAAAGAAACATATAATACATTAATATTATCCAGCAGCTCCTCTTGTTTTTTTAGATTATAAAGAGCCGAAGCTTCAGCACCAAATTCCTCAATACCAACAGTATTGTCAACTAACACTTTCGGCATATTAAAATCTTGCTCATTCGAATCCAGCCATAATTTATCTTTAGGTTTCCGATTATAATCTTCATCTGCAAAAGGCATAATCACAACCGGAAATTCCAAACCTTTTGATTTATGGATTGTCATTACACGAACTGCATTAGTCCCTTCTGGCGAAGGAATACTGAATTTTTCAGAGTTTTTATCCCAATAATACAGGAAATCTGAAATCCCTGCCTGATTGCGAACATCTCGTTCTAGAACAAGGTCTAAAAAATATTGAACATACGCAGTTCCCGAAGGTATGGTCCCCAGATTAGCATTGGTTTTTAAAAATTTTGCAATGATAATCTCAACAGCTTCGTACAATGATTTTTTTCTGATGTTTTCAAAAGAGAGTTCTATATTGCAATTCTCGAGCCAATTTTCAAAAGCTGATTCCTCCTTCTTATCCATTCCTTCGGCTATGAAATCGTGAACAGGTAATTGATCTTGCTTGTTTTGCGCCAAATACTGCAAGAAATTGGCCTTTGATTCTAAATCTGAACTGTTTTTTAAATACTTTAATATATGAATGATTAACCGAACTTCGGTTGCATTTTGAATCATCAATGTCTCAGAAGACAACAGCGGAATACTCTGCTCCGTTAAATAATTGGCAACAGCAATTCCCTGACTTCTTTTTCGGGTGAGAATTACAATATCCTTATACTCAAACCCTTCTTTTATAACTTTTTGAATTGTGTTTAAAGTCGCCAGAACATATTGTTCAGTTTTATCAAGAACTTCCTCTTCCTCTCCTTCTTGAACTTCGAGTTTTGGCAAAAAAGAAATATTTACATAACCGCCAATTTTATCATTTTTCTGCTGATGACTATGATTCTCGTATAAATCCTTATAATCTGCATTACTAAACTCATTGGACAATAAGTGAAAAAAGTTATTATTGAATTCAATTACCTGCGAATAACTTCTATAATTTTTATCTAAATGTTCCAGTATTTTATCGGGATTACTGAAAGGATTCTGATCTTTGCTCAGCTCAATAAACTGTTCAGCTTTTCCTCCGCGCCATCTGTAAATAGATTGCTTGGGATCCCCTACAATCATCAAAGTTCCTTTTTGTCCGGAATCATCTTGACCTGAAAGAGCATTATCGATCAGCGGAATCAAATTTTGCCATTGCATTTGGGAAGTATCCTGAAACTCATCAATAAAAAAATGACGGTAACGTTCTCCTAACCTCTCATATATAAAAGGAGCTGGCTGATTCTGGATTTCGCGATGAATAATTGCATTAAACTCTGTAATCGAAAGAATGTTTTGTTCGTTTTGAATTTTCATTAATTCATTGCTTACCGTATTCAATAATGACAAAGGAGTAATGTTTCTTAAGAATGCTTTGTAAAAATTTCGCTTTTCGAAGTTTTTATATATTTCCGAAAGACCTTGTAATAATTGAGGAATAATGTTTTCTATTAATGCTTTGTCCTTCGCTGTTTTATTTATTGCAATATCTTCGAATTCACGAAACATTTTATTCTTTTGGTTGAATCTCCCATCTGCAATACTATGAAGATGATTTGGAAAAGTGCCTCTGGAAAATGATTTAACATCAATTGCATTTATATCAATTAATTGCAGAAGTGATTTGGCAAGAAGAGCATTTTTGGCTTCTAAATCTTTACAAATTTGTATCAGTTTTTCTTTTACAACAATGAAATCATTAATAGATTTATCTTGAAAATGAACAATTTCATTTCGATTATTTTCATTAAGCACTAATTTCCCAGTTTCCAAAATTTCCCGCGAAATATCCCAGGATTTATCATCATCTGTTTTTTCGATAGTAAAATCTACAAGCAGTTTGGTCAAGATATCATCATCACCAGCTTTGGCAATAATTGCATCTACAGCTTCAATCAGAAGATTTTCAGTATCCAAAGTCACTTCAAAAGTCATAGGTAATCCTAAGTCATGAGCAAAAGCACGAATGACCTTGTGAGTAAATTTATCAATAGTAGAAATATCAAAAGCAGCATAATTATGAATTATATGTTTAATGATCTGCTGTGATTTTGTTTTGATTTGGATAATAGAAAGCTGGGTTTCCTGAGACAAATTCTGCATTAAATCCTGAGCTTTTTTTGCAGGTTCTTCTTTGGCAAATTCAGATAGACTCCCAACGATTCTGCTTTTCATTTCGTGAACCGCTTTATTGGTAAACGTTATTGCCAGAATATTCCGGTAAGCATCATTCTTATGCGCGGTTAGAATAATTTTAAGGTATTCTTTGACAAGAGCATATGTTTTTCCAGAACCTGCCGAAGCATCATAAATGGCGAAAGATGGTCTTTCCATATAGTAAGTACAGTATTATATTTTTCAAACAAATTGTATAAAGCCCTAAAAATGCCAGTCCGATAGAAGTAAAAAATCGTTTGCATTTTATTTTAAAAGACATTTCTAAAAGTACGAAATCCTAGTATTCTAAAAAAAATATAGAATCCAAGTTGTAACAAAGTTATTAGACGACCGCCAAATTAAAATAAAAAACACATTAATTAACAAAGTTTTAAAGCGATACCAAAAAATATTGCATAATAAATAAAATAGAAAACAGTACTTTTGTCCGTCATTAAAGAACCGAAAATTAAAAAATGGAAATAGTTATCAAGCTTTCTCAATTTTTATTGAGCTTATCATTACTTATTATACTGCACGAATTAGGACATTTTATCCCTGCCAAATTATTTAAAACCAGAGTCGAGAAATTTTATTTGTTTTTTGATGTAAAGTATTCACTGTTTAAAAAACAAATTGGTGAAACTGTATATGGTATTGGCTGGCTGCCTCTTGGCGGTTATGTAAAAATATCCGGAATGATTGATGAGAGCATGGACAAGGAACAAATGGCCTTGCCTCCACAGCCTTGGGAATTTCGTTCTAAACCGGCTTGGCAGCGTTTGATCATTATGCTGGGCGGAGTAACGGTAAATTTTATACTTGCATTCATTATATATATAGGTATGGCTTTTGTTTATGGGGATACGTTTATTGCTAATTCTGACATTAAAGATGGATATTGGTTTGAAAATCCAGCGATGATTAAAGCTGGTTTTAAAACAGGGGATAAAATCATTGCAATTGATGGATCAAAAGTAGAAAATTTTGACAACGATTTGAACATGAACATTGTAATGGGAAAAAACGTTTTAATTGAAAGAAACGGACAAAAACAAACCCTTACAATACCTAAAGATTTTATTGATCAATTATCCAAAGAAGAAAAAGGATTATTAGTTAAAATACGTATGCCTTATACAATTGGCGCTATTTCTGATGAATATCCAAATCAAAATTTAAAAGTCAAAGATTTAATTGTTTCGCTTAACGGTCAAAAAATTAAATATTTTGATGAAGCTAAACCTATTTTAGACGCTAATAAAGGAAAAACAATTCCTGCGATTGTTTTGCGCGATCTAAAAGAAACACCAATAACTCTAATTGTATCTAAAGACGGAAAACTAGGAGTGAACGCTGGAGGAATTAGCTTGGCTTCACTAGAGAAACTTGGCTACTATAAAGTGAGCACTAAAGAATACGGATTTTTAGAATCTATTCCGGTTGGCATTGAAACAGGAAAAGACAAGTTATTTGGTTATGGAAAACAATTAAAAATGATTTTTAACCCTGAAACCAAAGCCTACAAACAAGTTGGAGGATTTCATGCTATTTATAATATTTTTCCTGACACTTGGAGCTGGGAGCTTTTCTGGAGCATTACAGCTATTTTATCAATTATGCTTGGTGTAATGAACTTATTGCCTATTCCAGCACTTGATGGTGGTCATGTGATGTTTTTATTGTTTGAAATTGTTAGCGGTAAAAAACCAAGTGACAAATTCTTAGAGAATGCACAAATGGTTGGTTTTGTATTGCTTATCAGCCTATTACTTTTTGCTAATGGAAATGATATTTATAAAGCGATTGTAGGCAAATAAAAAAGATTGTTATTTTTGCTTTTTTTGTTTGCTACATTTAAATTTAATCCTATATTTGCACTCGCTAAAAAGAGCAACAACTTCCTCCTTAGCTCAGTTGGTTAGAGCATCTGACTGTTAATCAGAGGGTCCTTGGTTCGAGCCCAAGAGGGGGAGCAAACTTTTTTTAGCAAACATACATACCTTTAAGGTGATTCCTCCTTAGCTCAGTTGGTTAGAGCATCTGACTGTTAATCAGAGGGTCCTTGGTTCGAGCCCAAGAGGGGGAGCATAAGTGGACAAGCCATTCTTCGGAATGGCTTTTTCTTTTTTAACAAGTCCCAACTCATTGATATTTAAGGTCAAAAGGGTAAGTAACTCATTCACCTGAGTGGTTCGATAACTATTTTCAAAAAATATAATTTTTTCTGGGAATATCGAACCAATAATTTTTTGTTTTACTTCTAAATCTGCACTTAGATAGTATCTCTTCATATTAAATAAAAATAAAAATCCATAATCAAAATATTGCTTAAAGGCTGATTTGTCTATTCTCAACTCTTCCTTCTCAATCTCTAGCCTTTTTAGTTCATCTTGTATTCTAAACTTAATCGATTTATATTCTTCCAAACCAAATGAATCAGCCAAATATTTGTCCTGTAAAGAAGTCAATTTTAAATTAGTTTGCCTAATTTTTTCTTCAAGCTTTGTGATTTCTTTATACCTCTCTTGTTCATCTTGATTAAATACATCTTCAAGAATGGCCATATAAAGCTCCAGAACGTTTTTATCTATTCTAAAAGAGTCCAAGTAGTCTTCAAAAACACTATTCGCTATATCTGCTCTAAATCGTTCTTTACAACCCTTTTGACAATGGTAATAAAAATGCCTCGAGCCATTTCTACTTGTTGACCTACTACCAGTTAATTTACCTTGACAACTATTACAAAATAAATGCCCTCTTAATGGTAATTCTTGTTTCCTTGTTAGTTTAACTGGCGTTTTCTTTTTCCTTCCAGAAATTATATCTTGAACTTCATCAAATTTTTGCTTTGATATTAACGGCTCATGTTGTCCCAAAAATTCTTCTTCTGGCTCATCTTTCCATTTAGACAAAATAATTACCCCATAGTAATATGGATTACGAACATGATTTAAAAAACTTTGTTTACAGCAATCTTTTAATCCTTCATTAATTAATTTTTTCCTCACTTCTTCAATTGTATAAATACCTTTAGAAAGTTCCTCAAAACCTTTTTTAATTAACGGGGCGTTGATTGGGTCAAGCACAATCGATTTAGTTGTTTTTTCATTTAAATATCCTAGCGGAGGTCTCCCCATGGTTCTTCCTTCTCGTTGCGCTTGTCGCATTCCTTGTTTAGTATTCAAACCACGCCTTTCATTTTCTATTTGAGGCATTAAATTGTAAATAAGAAATGGCAACAGACTTTCTGGACTATTTAATTCAGTATGATTCTCTACTGTAATAAATTCAATTCCTAGAGATTTGAATTTACCTAACATAAGCAAAGTATTTTCTAAATTTCTCGAAAACCTATCTGGTCTAACACAGATAAACATATCTGGTTTTATTTTTCGAGTTTCAAGATCCTTTAAAAATATTTTAAATTCTGGACGATTAAAATCTTTAGCCGAATGATCGTCTTGATAATGCTTTAAAACTTCAAAATTATTTTTCTCACAATGTGCTTGGAGCTTAGAAAATTGGTCCTGTAAACTAAAACCATTTTCTTTTTGTTCATCAGTCGATACTCTAGTGTATATTACTGCTGTCTTTCTTCGTTTCAGTTTTGAATTTGTCATTTTCTATTGTTGCTGCTATATATAAGTAATCCCTAATTTTCTTAACTTCATCATCCGTAAATTTACGTTCAGACTTATTAAGTATCTCTTTGCATTTTTCAATACTAATCATAACCTAAGTTGTTATAGTTAACTTAATATCATCAACAAGATATATTTCAACTTTTTTAAATGACCATAATGATATTGCAGTAAATAGGTCTTTATTTTGAAAAACTAAATTTGAATTTTCAATTAATCTTACATCGCTCTCTTTTTCATCAATATAAAGTTTTATGAATTTAAAATCACCGGTTTTGAGAAAATACAAAAGCGTCATCTTTTCCTCGCTTTCATAAACGTTTTCAATTGCAAAATCTCTTTGGAAAGCATTATTGGGAAATTCAGGCTCTATGAAATCAAGCAACCTGAGGTTTATATGAGTAGGAAGAGTTGCTGTAGTAAATATTTTTGAATAAGCTTCTAAGGACATTATATTTGTATGCCCTTCCTCATAAATCATTAAAATTTTGGGGTTTCTCAATATTGCGTCTAAAACGCTGAATTTCAAAAGTGAGAAACCTTCAATTGGGGATACCATTAAATCCCTTCTAGTTTGTTTTAGCGAATCTAATGGTATTCCAAATTTTCTTGCCTCAATTACAATATTTAACCAAATACTTTCAAGCTTATCAAATCTACGATTTTTGCCTTTGTCCCCCTCCTCAACAAATAAAATATCACTATTAATCCAGCTATTTAATACTCTGGGAGATTGTTTGCTTTTTGCAGTTATTTTGACTTTGTGTAAATGATAATTTACAATTTCGCTCTTAAGAAATTGTATAAATGCATCCGGAAGTTCATCGTAAGTTTCTTTTACGTGTTGCTGATTTAATTTATCTTGTAATTTTTTTAGTTTTTCTATATCCATGCTCATAATATAATATTTTTACAAAGATATAAAAATATTACATTAGCGTAACATTTTACTAGATAAATCGGAATTAAACGTAAAATTCGTGTAGCTGTAGAATATTTACGTTTCTATTTCAACTTCATTTTCTATTCTAATAGCTTCATATATTTCAACGTTAGCATCTAAAATTTCTATAGTAACAACAAAAGCATAGGGAATGTCTTTTTTATTTTTATCCCAACCTTTATGCCCGCGAACTGAAAAACATATTTCCTCGGTTAAATCAAATGATCTTATTATTGTCCAGTCTTTTTGAAGTGTGCTATCATTTCTTCTTACACCTCTAACTTGTCCCCAATTATTTCTCTCCCCAAGTTTCCAATCCCACGAGGGTAGTAGATTCCTAGCAACATTATCATAATGATTTACAGTTCCCTTAATTTCTTTCATCGCAAAATCCTCATAATCACGATAAGTTTCACCTTTTTTCGATGAATTCCAATCTAACCAAGTAGCCAAATAAGATTTGGTTTTTTGTCGAGTTCTTCTGGTCTCGGCAGTATATGATAAAGTGACTTCAACAAGAACACTATAATCATCCCCTTGTGATCGTAAACTCTCTGGAATTTTGAGAGAAAATATATGCCCCTCTTCCGCTTGAATAGTATTCGTATTATAAAATGTTACTCTGTGTGGTGTGTTATTTACAACTCTTTCTAATGATGGAACACCATAACCAAATTGCCTAAACCCTTCAAAGGTTGGATTATTAAATAGCATATTTGGTAGTCTTGCACCTTGAACAACAAATGCTCTAATCAAATTCATACCCTCATCTGGATATAATTTAAGTAGTTGCCCAACAATATGAGCAACTTTTGGTGTAGCATATGAAGTACCAACATCATCATTTCCATAATGTCCCCCACCGTGCAATGTAGACCTGATAAGTTCAGGAGAAATCTGACTTTTTGTAGAGACTAAATTTCCAGTTATCATTTTTACTAAACCACCACCAAACTCAACCACATCTGGCTTTATCATTCCCCAAATACCGGTTCCAACTCTTGAAAATGGAGAAACCTCATGAACGTTACCTATTGATGCCCATAAACCATCATTAAAATCAGAATGATTTATTGATCCAACAACTAAAGCAAAACTACTCTGTGCTGGATTGGCGATTCTGTTTTCGGGTTTAAATAAATAATCCGGATAATTATCTCCTTTTGCAAAATAATGACTTATATCCCGTGCTGTAATATTTCCTACTGATATTACAAATAATATATCTTCTCGGTGAATTAAGGTATCGATAGAAGATGCCCACGCCGACATATGTCGGATCCTGCAAGGCACCTTAGTACTAATTGATAAATTAAATATTTTACAATCTCTATTATCATTAACAATTGTTGTCATTAGAATAGGTGGATAAATATAGAGCGGAAGCTTTCTATTGTGATCCAAAACGCGACTATTTCTTATAAAGAACGGCAATTGATAATCTTCAGTAATTCCTGTCACTCCGTTAGGATATAGAATTGCACCTGCAACCCTTGTTCCATGGCCACCCCCAGCTACAAAATCTGCAACTTGAACATCCTTCAAATAAGATCTTGATCTAGCAACGTCAATTGCGCCTATTAATAAATTATGATCTTCTTGAATTCCGCTATCAATTACAACAATACTTGGTGAGTCATGGGTAGGAACTAAAGTATTAATACCATAATCGTTAAATTCTGATTCAGAATTAATTTCCCCTAGACCAACTTCACATGCTTCTGTCACTTCGAAGATAAAAGGATAATTTATAACAATATCTTTCAGTCCTTTTCCTGCAATTTCAATTCTACATGAAAAGGAATCATTAGACTCTAAATAGCTGCTTAAAAACTCAGCACTATACTCAAATACAAATCTTTCAAAATCACTTTGTCTTTCAGCAAATAATTCATCTTTTGCTATTAATTGCGATCTATATTCTTGAATTTTTTTATCATAACCCCTTACTTTCGGATCTGGCTCTTGCATAATTTGTTTATAACATGCAATAGCTACGTCAACAATATATAATTCTTCATCAATAATTGTATCCCATTCTCGAAGTAAAGCTTCAGACAAGATATATTCTGTACGCCATTTTTTTTCTGATAGGATTTCCCAAAGTTGAGATGCTTGATCTTTATCTCTACCTTTTTCTTCTAAAAACCTATTTATTTTCTCTCGCAACCCTTGGAGACCATCAAATGAAGCTCCAATTATATATCCATCTTCATTTTCAGATATAACATTTATATTAAATCCAGCAAATGCAGCTTCGACATCAAATGATGATGGATCAACTTTTAAAAACACAGGAACTATATTTGGATTTAAATCAGGTAACCCTAATTCTTGTCTTTTAACTATATTTTCATCCCAAAGTTGCTTTAGTTGATTAGTTTGTTGATTTAAGTGATTTGCATGATAACGTCTATTCTCAATATTCTCTTTTGAACGTTGACTTTTATCTCCACCACCAAAAAGTCTGGGTGAGCCAGTAATTTTTTGTGCAAGTTTTAAGTGTGGAAATTTCTCCATATAATAATTTTACTTGTTAAAAGCTATGTTTTCTACTAATGCTTTTTCCAAGTTTAATAATGAAATTTCTTTTTGATTTTTTATCACTGAAAGTTTTGCTGCATCGTTTGCAACTTTTACAACCAAAGCAGAGGAAAATCCTAACATTTTATTTGAAAGATCTGTCAAATTAATATCTTTTCCAAGTTTCAGTGATGACAAAGTCATTTGAAGTAATCCTAAAATTTCTTCCTGATTAGGTCTAGGAATTTGAATTATATCATCAAATCTTCTAAACAATGCAGTATCAATAGATTCTTCCAGATTGGTTGTAGCAATAAGTATTCCTGGAGACTCATATTCTTCAAGTAAACCTAAAAGAATGTTCACTATTCTATGAATTTCTCCTACATCATTATTTTGACCTTCTCTCTTCTTTGCTATAATGTCAAATTCATCAAGCAATAAAACACAGGGAAAGTCTTTTAATGAGTCGAAAAGAGATTTTAGATTTGCAGATGATTCACCCAAATATGACGACATAATCGCATCAAATCGAACTTTATAAAAAGGAAGCCCTAAATTCCAAGCGATCCGTTCTGCAGACATACTCTTTCCACAACCTGACGAACCATATAGTAAAATTTTTTGTCGAGGTTTTAAACCATGATTAGCTAGTCTTTCTTTAGCTGCATATTCATTTTCAATCCTTTCAATCTTATATTCTACATTTTCCGACAATACCATGTGATGTCTAAGAAATTCTCTATCAACATG
Organism: Flavobacterium aquicola; assembly: GCF_003385115.1. Taxonomy (GTDB): domain Bacteria; phylum Bacteroidota; class Bacteroidia; order Flavobacteriales; family Flavobacteriaceae; genus Flavobacterium; species Flavobacterium aquicola. The sequence continues at coordinate 357,102 of NZ_QUNI01000005.1, read as the reverse complement.
ACTTGCGAGTGGCAATCTATATCTCCTATCTGCTGGAATCTTAAAAACATCATCTCTATTCTTCGTTAATTTTAGTTTTGATTCATTCTTTTGAGGCTCTATCCATTTTACTAAATTTCCTTCTAAGATTGTATCTAGTTTATCCGCTAATTTAGTATGACCTTTTTTTCTTTCATCATCAATAATGGTATAAGCTATCCTTACCAAAGGTTCTTCTTTGTTTCCTTCGATAGATTTAAATAATCTTGTTAGTAGCGTCTGGTTCATTGTTAATGCTTGTAAGTTTGTTTAAAGGTACAAAAATAGAAAATAGGCTGGATAATATTTGTTTTCAACCAATTATTAAATTTCAGTTTACACAATACTAAATCATTCAATTATGCAAACTTTTAGACTAAAACACAATATCGCATAAACAGAATAAAGAGATTTAGTAATCTTTTTGTCTAAATCAATGTGTTCCTCATAATAGTATACTTTGTATCTCTAATTAGTTCTTCTGCCTCAAATAAATAACCTGTCTCCAAACAATAACTGTCCAGAAGTTCTATGTCTTTTCTCTTTCCAATTATTTCTAGACATCTACCAAAAACCATTAAACCAAATAAAGAATTCTCATACTTTGCAAATTTTGAAAGAATACTAATAAATCTTAAATAATCAACCCCTCTCTTCTCAAGTCTTTTACACCAATCATCGACCCAGTGTATTTTACTTGAAAGACTAAACTCTTTTAATTCTAGAATTACATCATCATCAGTAGGGAAGAAATCTTTTTTATCAGCCTCAATCATGAAGGAGTATAAATTATTTTTAGACCATTCAATATAGCCTGAACGTTGGCATTGGCTAGCAAATACGTTTATGCTAGATTCGTCGAAATATCCTAAATATGGAATTAAACTATTTAATTTATGAATGGTTATTTTTTCTTCTTTTCCAAGCTCATAACATCCATATGTAAATTGCGTAAATCTAAATAACTCATCTTTTTTATCAGATTTTAAAAAAATATCTGCAGCCAACTTTCTCGTTTCATCGGTTGCTACATATAATGCTATTTGTAGAAGAACATCATCATGCCCAAATATATTCTGATATTTTAAAAGATAATATTCCGCATCAGATTCAGGGATAAAATTCATTAGATCTTTTATATCTTCAAAATCAAAGAATTTATTATTGCATAACAATATTTCAACTTCACATTTTATTTTATCTGACCAAATATTAGGTAACACAGAAAGTAATCTAGGATATTTCACCAATAATTTTAAAACAACCTCCTCAACACTATAATCTCCAACGCGAGCTCTTTTGTATATTGATTCAACAAAAAGAGTTTTATCAGCTGGCAGTACTTCTTTTAGTCCTGAAAGTAATTCAGTTTGCGAAGCACTATCACACCAATCATAAAATGAATATTTCCGCAAATTTTTTTCTTTTTTTCTATTTGACCATATTGTTTTTAAAAAGGCATGACTATTTAATGATAATTGTTTTCCATGATCTTTAGGACTCCATGTCTTGTCTAGGGAAATCATAAGTGAAGCTGTACTGTGTGGATGAGCAACACGTTTAATTTCTGCTTTTCTAAGCAGTGTATATTTTAAAGCAACAATGGAATCTTGCTTATAAAAAATATTATGAATAATTTCTTCGCCAATTTTTCTTTTTTTAAATTTTTCAAGCAAATTAATCTGATCATCATTAAGCATATCCCATTTACATTTAGAAATGGAATAAGTAATGTTATTTTTAATTCCTTTAGGAAATCCACTTCTTTCTTCACCTTCAACTTGTAGTGCTTCCCATTCTTGAAGGATATATTTTGCATATGTTGACGATTTTTCTCCAAAGCATTGTAATATCGCCCATAAAGCATACAGCAAATTACTTTCTTTGTGATTTTCATTTTTTAACCATGATTTATAAATGTATTCAGCTAAATTTTCAGATTTCCAATAACCACTCAATAGATATAAAAATCTTATAGATTTACTACTTTCAAATTGTGAATCAAATAGATATTTAATAATGTTTTTTTCTGTTACAGCATAAAATTTTGATCTTACATGTTCCATAGTTTCTTCTCTTTGCTTGTTGCCGTACGTAGGCTCAAAATCCGCAAAAACAGATAGATACTTTAATCCCGAGATTGTATTCCCGTTTTTAAAACGAGTCAAATGTAAAAAATGATTATCTTCCGGAAAATGTTCAGTAATTAACATTATATCTTCTGCATCAGAATAAAACAGTTGCAATAAAATATGATGAATAACAGAACTACTTACTTTATTTTCTTTGATATTTTCTAAATTCCATTTCCTTACCATTGTCAACAAAAACGAATAATAAATATTATTATGCCCTTTTTTTGCGTCCAATAAATGTGAAAAAACAACTGTAGGATTAACTGAGAGTAAATATTGTATATCATTTTCTTTTAATTCTCTTTTACTTATTGATAGAGATATAATATTTGATAAATAAGGATCAGACATCAAAAAGGCGTGTATAGCTAAAACATCATCCTTTATTATATTTTGTAGCGAATTACTTAAAATTACATCACGTACTCTATCGTGCCTAAAGAGAACCATATTTTCTCCACTAATTGACACTAACTTTCTGTTAACAAAGAGAGAATCTAATTTTTTTAGAGTATCGGGATTTATCCAAGATTTTAGCTCTTCATATGACGGAGTAAAATTTTTATTAAATAGCATCAAATTACCCAATTCACAAAGACTTTCTGTTAAATTAATTTCTAATACGTTTAAATTATAAGCAATCTCATTAATGTTTTTTTTAATATAAGTACCAATTATACTTTGAAAAAAAATATTATTTAAATCCTCAATTTTACTTACTACTGAGGTAAATAAATCAATTAATAAAGGGTCATGTGCTAACTTACTTGACAATTCTTTAATTTGAAACTTACTTGCAGGAATGTTTGCTTGAACTAAGACATTTTTGATATGTAGTGTACTATCGAAATCTCTGTATTCTTTCAGAGAGCTATAAGTAAACGATGGATTTTCATTAGTAGCCGATTGAAAGTAATTGAAGTGTATTGGCCATATTGGGCAAACAATCTTTATTCTTAACAAATTCCCGTCAATGCTATTACTTTTCCAAGAGATTATCTTCTCAATTAATTTACGAGGGTTTGAGCTTGTGTTAATATCGTCGATTATTATTAAAATACTCGAAACTTCCTTAATTATAGATTGAAATTGGTTTTCATCGTAAAATAAATTCCTATGATGAAGTTTCAATTGGTCAAAAATAGCAGTTTCTAAATTTATTGAATTTGATACAACTTCAGGACTAATTTTTAATGAAACTTTTTCAGAAGAGATATAATTATCCATCAACCAGTATGCTAAGCTACTCTTTCCCATCCCTGATTCACCTGTAATAAAATGCACTAAAGAATCAGAGCTGTTTAACTCATCTAATATTGTTTCAAATTCATTTCGAGTGTGTAAAATTTTAGGATTAATTGAAAAGTCTGAAGCATAGTTTTTTTTGTTTTTTAATGAAATATCTTTAAAAAGCTGTGTTGAGAGTAGTTCAGCTTCAATACCTAAAAGAGTTTTTCTTATCCAATGACCATAAGCAGTATGATCTAAAAAGTCACTAAGAATTGATAATTCAATAATTTCTAATTTAACATCTTCATTATCTGCAGTTTTATTAGCTAGTGTAAATAAATCAGAATCAACTTTTTGATTTGTCACAAGATAAATAGTGAATTTTGATTCCGTTAAAAGTATTTTCGTTTTTTTAGCTTCTGTAATCGCTTTCAATAAATCACCTTCAGGTTTAGGATCCTTTTTTTTCTTTCCTTTATATAATTGGGGATCATGTAGCCACTTCTCTTTAAGGTTAGAATCATCAGTTGTATATTCAATGTAGCAAAATTCATCATTCGAAGATTTTGAGAATCCATCAACAGGGCTCTTTATCGTTTCTCCTTTTTCATTGACACCTGCCTCAATCAAATTTGCCAATTGTGGAAATTTGACTCGTAATATTGATGCCGCAATCCTTTCAAAAAGTGCCCTATCAGTGATGTTTTTTAATTTTTCAGATGTAGTCAAGTCGAAAATAAATTATATAAATGTAAATAATAAAAAAAGTATAGTAATTTAAGATTTTGAATAATCAAATCATTTTTTCTTTCCAATATCTTACTATTCATTCCATACTAATCAAATATAATTAACTTTTTATACAATTGATTAATTAAAAACACTTGCTTTTCTTTCCTACTATTAATTTCGTTACTTATTCTCACTTAAAAGCCCATCAAATGCTTGAGACGAAAAAATATTTCTAGTGGCATCCCAAATTCTTCATCTGTTCCTCCAAGAAATTCATTAGATCTAAATTTCTCTCTCCGCTTCTTCCACTAGCTTGTAATCTATCCAAGTTGTCTGCAGTTACATTGAATTCTTCCTGTAAACCAGCACAATCTTTTTCTTTTATCATTTTGTAAACTCTTTCTTTTACTATTGGGTCAAACTTATTCCAAAAATCAGAATTGTCAATTTGAATTTCTTCTTTTTGAAAGTTAACTAGTTTTACTTTTGATTTTACTTCTGATTTTGGAGCTGTACTAAAACTGATTTTAGAAACTTCAGTAGGGTTCTCTTTTTTTCTTTTTGGAAGCTCTTTCATTGTAGCCCCAATTAGTAAAAAGAAAATGGTGTACATTCCATATCTAAAACCCCTATAATTCCAAAATTTTATTTTCTGACTTAGCTCTACAGAAATTGGAGGTAATATTAGAATTCCTAAAATGATTAAAAGAGCACCTGCAATTATTGAACCTTTAATTAAACCTCCTGAACCACTCAGGACAAACAAGATTGCAAATAAGTATTTTATTATTTTCATATTTATTTATTTTAAAATTAGAATGTAAATATATAAAAATGTAGTATTTTAAGGTTACAAAATTTAATGTATTTACATGCAACTTGCATGTATGCGTAGCCTATCTGAAATTGAAATATCACGATTGTCGAATGAAATCCCAAAGCTAGTGGGAGAGCAGATTGTCATATTCAGAAAATTAAAAAACTTAACCCAAACTGAATTAGCAGAAATGGTTGGCAAGGATAGGCAATATCTTTATAAAATAGAGAAAGGTAGGGTAACACCAAATGTTACTACATTAACTATATTAGCTAAAGCACTGAATATATCCCTTTCAGAATTATTTGGGAACATTAAAATTTAATTTTTTGTTCGTTCAAATAATATTTTAGTTTGAACTTGAGTAAATGCCTTTCCTCTCCGTGTGTTGAAGCCTAATCTATTCAATTCTTTAGTAATAAAATAAAAAGATTTCCCCTGTTTTTGAAGTCCATCAATCAAAGCAGTAGCTTTTAGATTATTTTCGTTTTCGATGGCATTCTGCTTTCTTGCTACTAACCCTTTTTGTCTTGCTTCTAAGTTCAAATTTTGAGGAGAGCCAAGTTTTACTCCTTTCCGTTTCAATTCTGCTAATGCATCTTTAGTTCGTTGACTTGTTCGTTCTCGTTCATCCTGTGCAAGAATTGCCATAATACCGATCGTAACAGAATTGGCGTCTGGCATATCACAACACTTAAATTTTACCTGACTATCTCTCAAAGTTAAAATAAATGAAGCGTTACGGCTTAAACGATCAAGTTTGGCAATAAGTAAAGTTGCTCCTTGTTTTTTACATTCTTCAATTGCTTTAATTAGGTTTGGTCTATTGTTATTTTTTCCGCTTTCAATATCCTGAAACTCGGCAAACAATTCATTGCCATAATTTATAAATTTGCTAACTGACGATTTCTGGGCTTCAATACCCAATCCTGAGTTCCCTTGTTTTTGGGTGCTAACCCTATAATATGCTATATATTTTTCCATTACTAAAGTTTTTTAAAGGGATGTTTAGAAAAGGTTACTATTTAGAAAAGCTCATTCAAAAGGCTTCCGTCCTTATCAATATGAAGGATTTCAAAACCTTTATCTTTCAAATAATCACCAATCAAAGCTTTTCGATGGCATTGTAAAGGAGATTGCTCCGCACACATTAAAGCTATTTTAAGACCATCAAGATTGAGATTGACAACTTGTTCAATTCCTTCAATAAAGAAATCTTTGAATTGAATTTTTGAATAATCAACTTCTCCATTTGTATAACAACTCAAATCGGAGGGTTTACCTCCAAGTTCAGTTCCTAAAAAAAGATATTTGATTTCATGATTTATTAAATGTAGTTCCAATTTCTTTGTTCTGAACTCAGGATTGAAACGAGAAAATGGATTTGTTCGAACATCAATTAAAATTTCAATTTCGAATTTCTGAAGTAATTGGATAAAATTTGAAATCTGGCGATTTCCATAACCAATTGTATAAATACTGATAGCCATATATTTCTTGTAAAACTAATGAATAACTGACTTTTGACCCAACATTATACTATGTATTTATGGTTTATTTTGATTTATTTTACTGCTTATTTTCATTCAAATCACTATTTAGCTCGTCTATCTCAGCTTGTATCTCAGCTAGTGATCTTAATCTTAAATTATTACTTGAATCTACTTCCACGCTGACATTAGCAGAACGCCCTCCATACTTCTCAGGGTTAACAATTTTCAATGCAAATTGTATCATTCCTGCATTGGGTAATATCTGTTTAGTGGCAATCGTATGCCTAACCGGAATTAAAATCTCCTGCCCATCTGCACCCTTTTTAATCTTAACATGAGTTTTTATTTCTTTATATTCCCAGCCCTTAATAAGCTTAAGCATCATACTTTCACCTACTTCCTTTAATTCTCCTTTAGCCAAATCTTGTACAATAGCTTGACTAGACTCCCATAGAGTGGCAACTTCGGCAAGACAGTGTACTTTTATCTTATCATTATATGGGCTTTTCCTATAAGTAGACCACCAGTTAGTCCACGTCCTTATTGGTACTTCTGCATTTTCACAACAGCTTTCCAGTGTATATAATCCAGTATCATATAACTCGCATACTTTCTTAACAATCTTTACCATTCCTACCTGAGAATACGTCTTTTGTCTCGCTCGTTTTAGTTTATTTGCCATAATCTACTCAATTAAGTTCTCTTTAGTGTAATACCGTACATACTACTAACATATCTAGGCATCTTTACAAAACTCACCTCTATCCCAATGCATATTTGCTATTGGTTCAAGTATATTATAGGAGGCTATAATCAATGAGAACTTGGGATACATCATTTTTGACTTATTAATCTTGTATGCTGTGAAACATCAATTAGCCCTTTTAAATCGTATATTTTCTTGAGATCTTCAATAAAATGGTTCGAGAAACTACCAGTTAGGGGAGCAAAATCCTAATCAGAAATGGTTAGGATTTTTTTGTTTGTAGTAATGACCACTTTTTAATCTAAATTTTAGAAAAAAACTGTCTTGTTATTTTTTCGATAGCGATAACCTAAGCTCCATAACGCTTTCTCAATCCTTATTTCAGGCTGCGTCCCTATACTTTTACAACACTTATATTTTTTGAACGTTACTTTTAAGTCATAATATTCCATTTGTATAGCTTTTTGATATCCTAAATTACTATCCCCTTCATAAAATACTTTTCAAGATTATTATACATTAACGCAGCATAATTAGAAATTCATTTCTCAACAGAGATAATGAAACTGTCAACAAGCTTCGTATCCTTTATTCAATAAAACTCTTTAAAAGCAAAATCTTATTACTGGCATCCAGAATGTTATCGAAAATTAAAATATTGAAATGCGAAATCAATCAAAAAATTAGGCTAAAAAATTAAAATCTTTAAAAAAATATTGACTAAAAATCAAAATCGCATAAATTGAAAAATAATCATGTAAATGTCAATTTCACCGATAATAATTTAATAACTTAGTCTAAAATATGTCCATATAAGACCCTATTTCGAAAAATTGTTGATTATTTAATATTAGGGAAACATGATGAAACTTATACCGCAATTAAACCCAAAAGGCTGGGACGAAATGTTCTCTAATGAAGGCGTTCGAGATTCATACGCTCAAGTCCTAAATACGTTACAAAATTTAAATCCAGAAAGCCTAAATGACAAACAGATTCAGGCTTCAGATTTATTCATGAATCAGGGAATTACCTTTACGGTTTACAGCGATAACAATCAGGGAATTGAACGAATCTTTCCTTTTGATATCATTCCTAGGATTATTACAAAAGCAGAGTGGAGCGAAGTAGAAACCGGCATTAAACAGCGGTTAAAAGCCCTTAACTTATTTTTGGAGGATGTATACAACGGACAGCAAATTATAAAAGACGGCATAATTCCTGCTTCATTAGTTGCCTCATGCCCCCATTATATACAGGAAGTTCACGGAATAAAAGTCCCTCATAATATCCATGTGCATATCGCCGGAATTGATTTAATACGCGGTGCTAAAGGTGAATTCTATGTTCTGGAAGACAATCTAAGATGCCCAAGTGGCGTGAGCTATATGCTGGAAAACCGAGAAATTACAAAACGTATTTTCCCCGATATGCTTGCAACTAATAAAGTAAACACTGTAGGCAACTATCCAAATATATTTCACAACATATTGATTTCGCTTTCACCGCGCAATGTTTCTAAACCCAATGTAGTACTGCTTACACCAGGTGTTTATAATTCGGCATATTATGAGCATACTTTTTTAGCGAGACAAATGGGTATTCCACTTGTAGAAGGAAGAGATCTTGTAGTAAACAATAATAGGGTCTATATGAAAACGACGTCGGGCTTACAGCAAGTAGATGTTATTTACAGACGTCTAGATGACGATTATCTAGATCCATTGGTTTTCAAACCAGACAGTACACTAGGTGTGCCTGGCCTAATAAGCGCTTACCGTCATGGCACAGTAGCTTTAGTAAACGCTGTTGGTAATGGTGTTGCCGACGACAAAGCTGTTTATGCTTATGTCCCAGATATGATCAAATATTACCTTAACGAAGAACCAATACTTAAAAATGTTCCAACATACCAAATGGAAAATATAGATGAAAGAGAACTAGTATTTGCCGATATGGAAAACATGGTAATTAAAGAAACCAATGGAAGCGGCGGATATGGAATGATTATGGGGAATAAAGCAACCCCAGAAGAACTTGAAAATGGAAAGACAGCCATTCTCGCAAACCCTAGAAATTTTATAGCACAACCTATAATTCAACTAAGCACAGTCCCATGTCTTATTGATGGCCAATTGAAATTACGCCATGTTGATTTAAGGCCCTATGCTTTATGCGGACCCAATGGAGTAGAAATTGTACCTGGAGGACTTACTCGAGTCGCACTAACCGAAGGTTCATTGGTCGTAAACTCTTCTCAAGGAGGAGGAAGTAAAGATACTTGGATCATAAAGTAATTTCATTTTAATTTTTAAAATGAATACAAATGGAAAAGAATAAAACAAATCTCGAAAAAAACGAAAGCACAAAGTTTGCTTTTTTACCTGAAATGGTGATAGAACATTTAAATCATTCAAAACCTACTGAATTTAAACCTAGTTCTACTGAAGAAAAAAATGATGAAAAATCAAGTACAACAATATCACAAAGTATAAGTTTTGATCCTCTGGCAGATCCTTTTGACGGAATAAATATCGAAATAGAACCCAGTAAAAAAAAAACAAAAAAAGCAAAAAAGGCCAAAATAAAATTTACTGAAACTATTACTGTTCCCAAATTGGAAATTACGACAAACACAACATCAGAAAATAAAATCCTTCAATTTGTAAAGAAAATTAAACTCAGCTTTTTTAATTTTTAAAAAGCAATAAACCAAACCAATGTTTCAATATAAATTATAACCAATAAATTTTTATACCTATGAAAACAATCATGACAAGTGGAATTAAAGACGGGATGTTTTTACTCAGCACCGAAACTGCAATCGTTTCAAATCATTTAATAAAAAAAGAAACAGCAATCAAAATGGACTCTCAAGCTCCAATTATAGAATCTATTTTTGAAACTATAGTCGAACCGATTATTTACAAATGTTAGAACAAAGAATTAATATAACCTTATATTTCTTCTGATGCATCCATAGTAGAATCTCGCATCAGAAGAAAATATAATCATTGAGTTTCTAACAATCAAACGCTGTTTATCTAAATTTAAAAACCAATTCAAATGAAAGCAAATATGCTAAGCCGAGTAGCAGACGGAATGTTCTGGCTCAACAGATATATGGAAAGAACAGACGGGATGTTATTAACTCTTAACACAAGCTACATTCTTTCATTTGATAAAGAAACCGATGACTGCCAAGGTTACAAACCTTTATTAAGATACTATACCAATTTGACATACGATCAAATAGAAGAAGTCCAAAACGACACTGCCTTTATTTTGAAATATATCATTTGTGACAGTCAAAATCATAACTCGGTTAAAAATCTGGTTGTAAAAGCACGTGAAAATGCCAGAGGTTCACAGGATAAAATTACCAAAGAACTCTGGGAACATATCAATTCACTCTATCATTATATGAATTCGCCCGAACTTCCCAGAAAGCTGGAAGGCTCCGATGCTCTAAAGGTCGTAAATAAGCTTAACAAAGAACTGCTGCTTTACAATGGTATTTTCCATGTTACAATGCCTAGAGGACTTGGCTGGAGTTTTTCGAGTATTGGTAAACTAATTGAACGATGCCTGCAGACAATATCGATGACTCAGGCTTATTACATTCCGATCAATTATAATCTGGACGGAAACGAGGATGTTATGTACTGGAAAAGGCTCTTGCTCTCCTTATCCGGTTATGAACTGTACCTCAAGAGTTACAGCAACATTAAACATAACAGAAAAATAGTTGAACACGTTATTTTTAATTATGATTTCGCACATTCTGTGATTTTTACATTAGACTTAATCAATAAATATTTGGACTGCCTTGTAAAAGACAGCGAAATAAGCGAAGCCCGAACATTGTATAATCAATTTGGAAGATTAAAAAGTTATATCGTTTATACCGATTACCATCACATGACCAACAAACAATTGGAAGAGGTTTTAGAAACAACAAAAACACAGCTTAATCAATTTTCTGTCGATTTTTCAAAATTATTTTTCTCCTATACTTAGCACCTTATGGCAATATTTAAAATAACACATATCACTAAATATCAATACAGCTTACCCATAAAAGAAAGTATAAACGAAATTCGTTTGTTTCCTCATCATTTTAAGGATCAGGAAGTACTTGATCACCAGCTGCTAATTTCGCACGATCCTGAAATAGAATATTTTCGGGATTATTACGGCAATCGTGTAGCAAACTTCAATAATCTGGCAGCACATAATGAAATGACAATCGAATCCCGGATGACAGTTCGTGTAAATCATTCTCTTAAAATTCCAGAAGCCGAAATTACAACCGCAAAAGATTTACAAGAAGAAAAAAATAATGACATCACATTATTAAGACTCAGTTATCCCGAAACAATAGCAAGACAACAAGATATTGATGCTGTTTTAGCATCCTTTGATGCTGCCAATAATTCAATAATAACTGTTGCACAATTATGCAATGAATATATATTTAACAACTTTACGTACACTAAAGGAATCACCAATATAGAAACTACAATTGATGAAATTCTGGAATTAAAAAAAGGTGTCTGCCAAGATTTTGCTCACGTCTTACTGCAATTTTTAAGAACTGCAGGTATTCCTTCTAGATATGTAAGCGGTTATGTCTGCCCGAACGAAAGCGGACTAAGAGGCGAAGGAGCCACACATGCCTGGGTCGAAATTTACTCTCCAATTCAAGGCTGGCTGGGATTGGATCCAACAAATAATATCTGGACTATGGACAACCACGTAAAATTATCTGTTGGACGAAATTTTTATGACTGCACATTAATCAAAGGTACTTTTAAAGGATTGGCAAGACAGACGCTGTCTGTCAGTGTTTCTATACGATATGAAGATGGACGTCATTTTGAAGAAATGAATGATGTACAGCTCGAAAAAATCCCCCAGGAAATAAATGAGCAGATAAGTTATATCGAACAGCAGCAACAATAGCAATAAAAAAAAATTATAGCTCGGTTAGAAATCAAATTTTAGCTGCACCACAATTGTTTTTTTGATTTCGTTATTCAAGTTACTTAAAGAAATCCCAAGAAGCCGTACCGAGTCTTTCATTTTCTCTTGATATAATAATTCTTTGACGGTTTCCAGAATCAGTGATTTGTCCGAAATAAAATAAGGCATAGATTTACTCCTTGTTTGTTGTGTAAAATCGCTGTATTTTATTTTCAGCGTAATGGTTTTACCAGAAATTTGGTATTTTTTTAAACGGCGTTCCAATTCCTGCGCTATTTTTTCAAGCCTTTCGATCATGAATATTTCAGAAGAAAGATTAACATCAAAAGTATGTTCGGCAGCAACGGATTTAGTAATACGGTTTGACTTTACTTCACTATTGTGAATGCCCCTCACTACATTATAATAGAAACTACCCGACTTACCAAAATGTTTTTCCAAAAATTCAATCGGCTTCAATTTCAAATCCATGCCGGTAAATATTCCTAGCTGAAACATTTTTTCGGCAGTAACTTTTCCTACGCCATAAAATTTCTGAATTGGTAATTGTTCTAAAAAAGCAATGACTTCATCTGGACTAACCGTTTTCTGACCGTTGGGTTTATTGTAATCGCTCGCAATTTTGGCAACAAATTTATTCACCGAAATCCCCGCCGAAGCCGTTAATCCGACTTCATTAAATATTCTTTCCCTTATTTCCTGTGCCAATAAACTGGCACTGGGATTTCCTTTTTTGTTTTTAGTAACATCCAGATAAGCTTCGTCCAGTGAAAGCGGCTCTATCAAATCGGTATAATCAGAGAATATTTTGTGGATTTTTTTGGATATTTCTTTGTATCGGTCAAAACGAGGCCGGACAAAAATGAGTTCTGGACAGTTCTTTTTGGCCAAAAAACCACTTATCGCTGAACGGACTCCAAATTTTCGGGCTTCATAACTAGCCGCCGACACCACTCCCCGATTTTCGGCTCCGCCAACCGCAATAGGCTTTCCACGCAGTTCGGGGTTATCCATTTGCTCCACCGAGGCATAGAAAGCATCCATGTCGATGTGTATGATTTTTCTATATGGAAGCGGTTCGGACATACTGCAAATTTAGACCGTTTTAAAAAAAGGGAACGCCTTTACTGTAAAATAAATGAATATCTTTGACCAACATACTAGCTCAGATGTAAAATCTCTTTTGCATTTGCCTTTTCTTTAAAAAGAAAAAGATATTATGAACAGCTGAATAAATTTTCTTATTCTCATAAAAAATAATCTTCAAAATGCTTGAAATAGAACGAAAATTTTTGGTTACTTCAGAGGCTTTTAAAACAGAGGCTTTTACTCAAAATAGAATAAAACAAGGTTATTTGAGTTCCGTTCGCGAAAGAACAGTCCGTGTGCGAATAAAAGGCAGCAAAGGTTTTTTGACCATAAAAGGAATATCCAGCGAATCCGGTTTGTCCCGTTTTGAATGGGAAAAAGAAATTCCTGTTGATGAAGCCGAAAGTTTATTGCTTTTATGCGAAGCTGGCGTAATTGACAAAACTAGATTTGAGGTTAAAGCTGGTCTTCATATTATTGAAATAGATGAATTCTACGGCGACAATGAAGGTTTGATTATGGCTGAAATTGAACTGCAATATGAAACTCAATCCTTTGAAAAACCAATTTGGTTAGGAGAAGAAGTTACTAATGACAAACGATTTTACAATGCGTATCTAAGTACAAATCCCTTTAAAAATTGGTAATTAAAGCTAATGCTTGAAGCCTAAAATTATTTTTGTAATTCTTCAATTTTAACAATTACAGCTCCGCTGCTTTTATTGGAAGCAATATCCATGAAAGCTTTTTTGCTTAAATCAATTTCTCTCCCACGGGCAAAAGGCCCTCTATCAATTACCTCTACTATTACTGATTTACCATTGGCTTCATTAGTGATTCTAAGCTTGGTTCCAAAAGGAAATTTTCGATGTGCTGCTGTTAACTTTTTATTGTCAAATCGTTTTCCGCTAGCCGTTTTTTTACCATTAAATTTATCATGGTAATAGGAAGCATGGGCATCTTTTTTAAAAAACATAAATTTTCCAGTCTCAACAATTACAGTATCTGGGGCGATAGCAACCGGTTCAACAACTTTTTCAGCAACTTTAGCCGCTTTTTTTACAGTGTCTTTATTAATGGAAAATTTTTTGCTGTTAATAATAGTACTTTGACTGCTTACTATGCCAAGATTGACAAGTAAAAATAAAAGTGTGATTATTTTTTTCATTTAGAGTTTATTAGGTGAAACTTTGATGCGCAAAAAAAATTGGAAAAAAAAAGTCCTTTTCAGGACTTTATAAATGGTTTAAAACCACAAGGACCATGGAATTCTGCTTAAAATAAGCACTAATCCTAAGCCGTAAAATATAGCAAAGCCTTTAAATTTTGACTCGCTTGTAGTTGCTTTTTTATGCTTTGACCAGCCAATTGTAATCAGAGTGACTGCAATTATATTAACCAAAGGATGTTCTAATGAAGTTAATCGCAATGCTTTATCTGACATTTGACCCAAAGAAGCTAATCCCAGCGGAGATACAAAATACAAAATTAAACCAAACATTAATTGAACGTGTGTTCCAATTAATCCAAACAAAGCTATTTTCCTGTCTTTTGGAGTAAATTCTTTTTTGGAAGACATTCCTATTATGGCATTAACGACCGCTATAACAAGAACTAACAATGCAATATAAGCCCATCCAGAGTGTGCTTTTTGTAGAATGTTGTACATAAAAAAAATTTTAATTTAAACAAATATAACAAAAAAGGGCATAAAAAAACGGCATTTAACTAAAAGTCAATGCCGTTTTTTGATATTTATTTAGATTCTAAATATATTAGAAATCGTAACGTAAACTAAAGTTCCAAGTTCTTCCAAATCCGAAGAAAACCTGATTTGCATCCGCAACTCCATCGTATGTTCTTCCTGCTGATGCATAAGTTGGCCCTGAAGTACCTGAAATAAAATCATCTGCAAAGATGTTAGATCTTGACTCAGCAATATAAACTTCGTCTAAAACATTATTCACATTTATTCTAAAATTTACTGATTTATTCTTTTTAGCACCTACAAGCATTTTATAAGAGAATCCAGCATCTAACAATCCGTAAGAAGGCAGTTCTAAAGATCCTTTATTATTCTCCTTCGTAAATTTGTCAGGAGAAATTGCAGCATATAAATTGTCATTAAAATTATAATTAGCATCAAAAGTAACTCTTTCTAACACCTCATAAGAAGCTCCCAAAGAAGCTGTGATTTGAGCAGCATCACCTACTTTAACTTTATCTAAGTATAAAAGAGCTTTACTCAATTCTTCGTTGGCATTATTATACAATGTTGAATTTGCATTCCCACTATACTCCCAGTTTCCATAAGAGAACATTCCATTAACTCTGAATTTATCAGTAACTTTAACATTACCTTCAAACTCAACCCCCATGTGAGTCTCACCTAAACCTGTATAATCATAATATCCACCAGGATTTGCACCCGTGTTAGGATCATTTGTTCTTAAATTTCTATCATCCCAAGTAGTGTAATATAAATTCACATTGGCAGTAAAAATTCCAGAACGGAAACCATAACCACCTTCAACACTCATGATTTTCTCATTTACCAAATATGGATTGACTATAGAAGCATTTGAAGGATATACTGCGTTAAAAAATGGCTGTTTTGAATAATATCCACCATTAACAAAAACATTATGCTGTTCATTAATATTATAGTTTACTCCTCCTTTTACGTTGCCTCCAAGGATATTTTCATAATCTGTGGAAGAAAGCGGATCAGTAGTTTTATATTTAAAATAATCTACTCTTTTGAAACCTTGTTGAGAAACAGCACCTTGAATAAATGCAGTCAAATTATCTTTTGAATACTCTAATTGAGTAAATGCTCCATACCAGTTTACATTCCCATCATTGTTAAAATTGATTTTATCTCCTTCTTTTGCATTTGCAAAAGGATTTCCAGAAGGTTTAGTTGTATAAGTATTGGTTAAAACTCTATTTGGATTATTAACATCTGTATTGTCAAAATACACATCTGCACCCAATAGGTTATTTAAATTTTGATAATGGATACCAGTGTAAGTTCTTCCATCAAGTCCTATATCCCAAGTTAAATTTTCAGTAAATTTTTTATTGAAATTAATTACAGCTCCATACCAATCATGAGAGTTGATTGATGAAATTTGAGAAATACCAGAGGTCGTATTGTAAACATAATTACCGGAGGTACCACTTCTACCAGTACTTGAACTGTTTTGATAATTACCGTTAATTTCGGTTCTTGTTGTATTCGCTCCATCAGCAAAAACAGTTGCTTGTCCAGAGTTATATGCTTGAATCTTATCAAAATCTACCAAACCATCAACTGTTCTAAAAACATCTGAAGTATAGGTCTGTCCTCTAACTCCTCCTGCTCCTCTAGCTCCACCACCACGGCCCCATGATCCGTAGACAACAGTAGATAATTTAGAAGTCTCATTAATATTATAATCCCAGTTTATAGATCCAACCGGCTTGTGGTAGAAGTTTCTAATCATATTGAATGCTTTACCATTCAAATACCCCCAATCTGAGTTGTATCTAGTATTTGGATCTTCTTTAGAACCATATTTTTGATACTGAGCGATTGTAATACTAGAGTTTCTTTGATCATGCCATTGTGGCGCACCTGTAAAAGTAAATTGAAAATCGTGTTTATTATTTTTAGTAGTATAACCCAATGCTATAAAATAATTATCTCCCACAAACTCGGTTCCATCTACGTAGCCGTCACCTTGAGTATGACTATATAAAACAGAAGCCGAAAGACCATTTTCTAATTTACCTGTAGAATAAGATACTTGTGTTTTTAGGTAATTAGCATTTCCAAATGAAGAACCAATAGAACCACCCTCTTGTCGGTCAGAGCTTTTGGTCAATATATTAACTGTACCACCAACAGATGCTATTGCTAATTTTGAAGAACCTAAACCTCTTTGCACCTGCATCGCTGAAGTAACATCAGACAAACCTGCCCAGTTACTCCAATAAACAGAACTATTTTCCATATCATTAACAGGAACTCCGTTTATCATAACAGCAATGTTATTTTGGTTGAATCCACGAATAGTAATTCTTGAATCTCCAAATCCTCCCCCTCCTTTGACAGCATAGACTGAAGGTGTATTTTTTAAAATCTCAGGGAATTCCTGAGTTCCTAATTTTGCTTGAATTTCAGATGCTTTGATAGTCGAAACAGCAACTGGAGTTTTTCTATCTTTTGCAATATCTACAACAGATGATTTAACCACTATTTCGCTCAATTCATTAGAATTGGATACCAAAGTGATGTTTCCTAAATTAGCAGTTCCGTTTGAAATTGTAAAATCAACAGTTTGGCTAGCATAACCAATATACGAAATAATCAATTGCCCAGAGTTCGTATTCGAATCAATAGCAAATTTACCATCAAAACCTGTTGAAGCACTAGCTGATGTACCTGCAATAGCAACATTTGCACCAGGTAATGTACTTTGTCCATCTGTAATAGTACCTGTAATTTTCCCTTGCGAAAATACAGTAGATACCACCAAAAACAGTAATCCAGAGAGTAACCAATTTTTCATTGTTTTCATTCTTGTTAGTTTAGTTATTTTTGGCAAAATTATAACATTTAAACGAACTAATGTTAAGAAAACTTTAATAAAATACACTTTAAAGCATAGTTTGTGTGAAAAAAGCTATTTTGAAAATATATTGTTAATCTATTATTGATTAAGTTATTTTTATCCCTAAATAATCCGAATTTAATATCACATGATTATTTTATAAAAATATATTTTTCTTACAATCAACCTTTTATTAATCCAAAAAAAAGCCCTGATTGTTATTCAGAGCTTTTATTATTTGTTAAATCAAAAATTGATTTATTTGTTTTCTAGAAAATGATTCAATAAAAATTTAGTAGAACTATCATGATTTTTAACTTCCTTAGAATTAATTTCGTCCAATATTGAATTGGCTAACTGCTTCCCAAGTTCAACTCCCCATTGGTCAAAACTAAAAATATTCCATATAAAACCCTGCACGAAAATTTTGTGTTCATACATTGCAATCAGCGAACCTAAAGATTTCGGAGTCAGCTTCTGAATCAAAATTGTATTCGTTGGTTTATTTCCTGCAAATACTTTGAACGGTAAAAGAGCACTTGCTTTTTCGGCGCTTAATCCTTGCTTATCAAATTCTGCCTGCACCGCTTCTGAAGATTTTCCGTTCATCAAAGCTTCTGTCTGCGCAAAAAAGTTTGACATTAATTTGTCATGATGATTGTCATCTCCATATAATGGTTTTACAAATCCAATAAAATCAGTTGGAATCAATTTAGTTCCTTGGTGAATTAACTGAAAAAAAGCATGCTGTGCATTTGTACCCGGCTCTCCCCAAATGATAGTTCCTGTTTCATAATTTACAGGCTTCCCGTCACGGCCTACACTTTTACCATTACTTTCCATAGTTCCCTGCTGTAAATAAGGAGCCAGTTTCTGTAAATATTGTGTATAAGGAATTAAGGCTTCACTTTCGGCACCAAAGAAATTATTATACCAAACGCTAAGTAATGCTATTGTTACTGGTATATTTTTGTCAAAATCAGCTGTTTTGAAATGCTCGTCCATTTCATTAGCTCCAGCTAACAAATCATTAAAATTGTCAAAACCAACTGCTAGACTTATTGAAAGACCTACTGCACTCCATAAAGAGAAACGTCCTCCAACCCAATCCCACATCGGGAATACGTTTTCTGGATTGATTCCGAATTCAGTTACTTTTTGAATATTAGTTGAAACTGCCACAAAGTGCTTAGCAACATCTTCCTGCTTCGCTGATTTTAAAAACCAAGCTTTGATAGTTTCAGAATTAGTTAATGTCTCCTGAGTTGTAAAAGTTTTCGAAACAATTACAAATAAGGTAGTTTCAGGATTTAACTTTTTGATGATTTCATTAACGTGGTCTCCATCAACATTGGATGCAAAATGTACGTTTAAATGATTTTTATAGTATTGCAAAGCTTCAACAGCCATAACTGGTCCCAAATCAGAACCTCCAATACCTATATTAACAACATCAGTAAATGCTTTTCCTGTATAACCAGTTCTTTGTCCTGAAGTAACTTCGTTAGTAAACAATTTTACCTTATTCTTCACTTCATATACTTCCGGCATCACATTCACACCATCTACATTAATTACAGCAGATGCTGGAGCTCTCAAAGCAGTATGTAAAACAGCTCTGCCTTCAGTTTGATTAATGATTGCTCCGCCAAAATAATCAGCAATAGCACTTTTTAAACCTGTTTCATCTGCTAATTCAAGCAGCAAATCAATTGTTTCCTGGCTTATTCTGTTTTTAGAGTAATCAACTAAAAAATCATTCCATTTCAAATGAAACTTTTCGGTTCTTGATGAGTCAGCTTGAAACATTGCTGTCATTGAAGCCTTTTGTATTTCAGTATAGTGTGCCTGAAGTTTTTTCCAAGCAGAAGTTTCGGTTGGGTTTATTGTATTTAAAGCCATTTTGTTCTTTGTTTTTATGTTGTGCAAATTTACTGAATAAAGTTTGAATGGACTAAAATCAGGCAATTATATAACAATAAAATATTAAAGAATATGATAAATTAACTTAGTTTAAATAAGTCTAAATTTGAGTTTAATCATATTATTTCAACGATAATCAAAGCAAACCAAAATATTTATTCAATTATAGATTAGAGACACTATCCAATTCAAATTTGAGAGGCTCAATTTTCTTTAAAAACCGATCCTTATTTTTCGAATTCATAGGTTCTCCATTAGGTAATTTCAGTCGTAATGCATCGACTTGAACTCCATTTTTCCAAAAACGATAGCATACATGCGGTCCTGTCGCCAAACCTGTACTTCCTACCAAACCAATAGTCTGTCCTTGGGTTACATGCTGTCCGCGTCTTACTAATATCCTGGACATGTGTAAATATTGAGTCGAGTATACTTTGTTGTGTTTTACTTTTACAAAGTTTCCATTTCCTGCAGTGTAACCCGTCTGTTCTACAGTTCCTGCAGCTGTTGTAGAGATAGGTGTTCCATATGGCGCCGCATAATCTGTTCCTTTATGCGCTTTCCAGATTTGCTGTACAGGATGAAAACGATTGGAACTAAAATGAGAAGTAATGTGGCTAAATTTAATTGGCGTTTTAAGAAAGAAATTCTTCAGTGTTTTTCCGTCTTCATCATAATAATCAACGCTTCCTGAACCTTGATTTTGTTCGAATGGAAAAGCATAAATAATTTTGCCTTTGTATTCAAAAAAAGCAGCCTGAAGACTGTCAACACCGTCATAAATAGAATCATTTATATAACGCTCTGTGAAAGTCAAACCAAAACGATCTCCTTTTTTAACTTTAAAGAAATCAATAGACCATGCAAAAATCTTAGAAATTTTACTGGCCAATGCTCCCTCAACTTGTGCCGCATCAAGTGTTTCTGATAATGATCCTTTTAAAACACCGCCAATAGTTCTGCGTTTTAATGTTAAAGGTTTTGTTTTTTTAAAAGCTTTTGCAATTGAATCCCTTAAATCAATTACATAATAATGAAGTGCATCGGGCTGATAGATAAAAACATTCAAGGTATTTGTTTTATTCTTAGAACGCAGCAGTGTATACTTTTTATTAATTCTAATGGTACGCACATCAAAAGTATCCTTTACCTGAGCTACAATATCAAAGACTTTTTTATCACCAATATTTTGATTCTGAAGAATACTGCCGAAAGTATCTCCAGATTTCACTGAATCCTGAACAATATTAAAATCAGAGAATTTAAATCCAAAATCACTTTTTTTAGATTTTGGAATCACCTGACTTTCTACAATTTCCTTATCTTTATTACAAGAAATTAAGGAAAAAAGGACTGCTACAATTACAATTATTTTTTTCAAGTTATCTCTTTTTATCTTTAGTTTTCTACACCCCAATTAGCAAGTTCTTCCTCACTCCAAAGCTCAGGAAAAAAAATCCTCCTTTGGTATCTAGGGTGCATGTATTTTTTCCAGTCGCTTCCGCCGGTAGCTTCACCGTCTCCTTTACCATTATCAATATATTTTCTGGCAGCATTCAAATGTCCCATAACCCAAGTAACATTTACTGTATGGTCATAATGGCGCATCGCCTTAACTAATTCGGGATTTTCACGATCAGCATCAGGCAGCTGCTTAAATTTCTGCCAAAGATTTATTGTGTTGTATTCTTTCATTTGAGTTATAAATGCCGCTTTGTATTTACGCTCAAATTCTAAAAGTAAATAAGACTTCTCGCCAGTTTGATGATCCTTTCCTGCTGCCTGCCAATACATATGATCCAAGGCGTGCTCATAAGGCGTATTTCGGTCAATAGTAGAACGAAAACGGTAATCGATAAGATTAATTAAATCCGTAGAAGCAATCTCTATCATTCTGTATTGCGCACTTTGGAAACCGCTTGCAGGAGTCAGCGTGTTTCTAAACTTCATGTATTGCTCTACCTCCATTCCATCACCCATAATATCAAAAGAAGTGGTAAGCATATCAAAGTATCGGCTGATTCTCATTAACCTTTCAGTAAAAAAATCTGATGTCAATTTTTCAGCATAGGAAATCTGATGCATTTCCCAAAGTATCATTTTAAAAAGCAGTTCATTGACTTGATGGTACATAATAAACACCATTTCATCGGGCAGTGTTGTTCTCTGAATCTGCAAATTCAGTAAAGCATCTGTCTGTATATAATCCCAATATGTTATTGGTTTTGACCAAAGCAATCCTTCAAGATGGGTTTCCGTTTTTTGATTAATCTGTTGGAATTTTTGATCAATTTTGTCTAAAATTGATGCTGTGGTATCATTTATTGTCATTTTGCTTTTAATTTAAACGGATTATTCAATCCTTTGTATTCCTCTAAATCTGCTTTGAGAGACCCAACCAAAAGTGTTGCTTTTATTCTGACGGGGATTTTATTATTGTCGTCTGAAATCCATATTGTTAAACTTTCCTGTTCCTTAAATATACGGCCAGACTGTACCAAAGGCCTAAAAATCATGGTTGAAACGACTCCAAATTTAGTTTTAATATCTTCTCTACCTATGAATTTTAACTTAAATTTTGTAATCTCTCCGTCAAAAAACATGTCGATAATAACGGATTCTCCAGCTTTAATTTTATTGATATTGGGATAATTGCGCAGATAATAAAATGAAGAAAGAATATCCTGTGCGTTTTTGGGAAAATCGAAAGCCTTTTCTGTTTTGTGCTTATAATCTTTTACCAATATTCTGTTAGTTCTCTGGTTAAAAAATCCTTCCTGATTTTTAGTATAGCCTCCCTCATTGATTTTTCGAACAAAACGATACGGATTTCTGGTTTCTTTATCTATATAACTTTCATAAATATCCTCGACTTCAAAAAAGAATTTGGTCATACCCGTGGAAAAGCCTTTTCCTATTACATGAAAAACTGGCTCATTATTCAGTGTTTCGTCCTTAACTTCGATAGTTGCATAACCAGCATTTATTATACCATAGTGAACTCTAAACTTTATAAATTCACCTGCAGCAAAAGCTTCCTCCTTTTGTGTATCGAAACCTAAAGTAATAATTACTAGAAAGAAAATTACAATTTTTTTCATTGGATTCGATATATTATAAAAAAATAAATCTCAAATGTATTAAAACAAAAAAACTCAGTCAAATTAATGACTGAGTTTTTATGCTATTAACTAACCAAAAAACTATAAATTATGAAAATTTATATGAAACTTAGAAGGAAACCACCCCTTCGTTGTTTACAGGTGCAAAGTTATTGCATAAATCGAATTATTTTCAACAAAAAATCAAGTTTAACACAACATTTGCACCTTTAAGGGTTCTTTAACTATTATTTTTTTTGATAATGCAAAAATAATTGAATTTTATAGAGTTCCTCGTAATTCCTGTTCACGCTCTATGGATTCAAAAAGCGCTTTAAAGTTCCCAGCACCAAATCCTTTGGCTCCCATTCGCTGAATAATTTCAAAAAACAAGGTAGGACGGTCTTGAACTGGTTTAGTAAAAATCTGCAATAAATAACCATCTTCATCGGCATCTACCATAATCGCCAGTTTTTCTATTTCATTCAAATCTTCTTTCATCATACTCATATGTACGCCCAATCTCTCCGGAATGGCTTCATAGTAAGCGTGAGGAGGGGATGATAAAAATTCCACTCCTCTCGCTTTCAACTCCGAAACTGTTTTTATAATATCGTCTGTAGCGATTGCTATGTGCTGAATCCCTGGTCCTCCGTAGAAATCCAAGTATTCTTCGATTTGCGATTTTTTCTTTCCTTCGGCAGGCTCGTTGATTGGGAATTTGATTCTTCCGTTGCCATTGGACATTACTTTACTCATCAAAGCCGAATATTCGGTATTGATTTGTTTGTCATCAAATGACAGGAAGTTTACAAACCCCATCACTTCTTCATAAAATTTCACCCAGATATTCATTTCGTTCCAGCCCACATTTCCTACCATGTGGTCTATATATTTAAGACCCGTTGGTTCTGGATTGTAATCAGATTTCCATTCCTTGTATCCTGGCAGGAAAACACCTTTGTAATTTTTACGTTCTACAAAAATATGTACCGTTTCTCCATAAGTATAGATTCCTGAACGCACTACTTCGCCAAACTCATCCTGTTCTACTGTTGGCTCCATAAAAGAACGGGCACCGCGTTTCATGGTTTCTTCGTATGCGCTTCGGGCATCTTCTACCCAGAGAGCGGCTACTTTTACGCCATCGCCGTGCTTTTTCAAATGATCATGAATTGGAGAATCCTGTGTTAAAGGAGTTGTCAAAACAATTCGGATCTTGTCTTGTTTTAAAACATACGATGCTTTGTCTTTTACTCCTGTTTCCAGCCCGGAATACGCCAATGACTGATAACCAAAAGCGGTTTTATAATAATGTGCAGATTGTTTTGCGTTCCCAACGTAGAATTCTACATAATCGGTTCCTAAAAGCGGAAGGAAATCCTGCGCTCCTTCGAATATTTTCTCTAATCCGTATTCCACTGATTTTATTTCTTTTGACATGATTGTTTATTTGTTTAATCGGTTAATTGTTTCTGTGTTTAACCGAAAATGTTGTTGATTGAACTGAAGCCCTAGCCCTGATAGTAGTGGAAATCCTCCCGATTTTTCTTCGGGAGATTGCAACGGATAGCAGGAAATAGCTCCTAATTATTTATTAAATGTGATGTGTTTTATATTGATATACTAAATGTGACATACTGAGTGAGATTGCTTCGTTCCTCGCAATGACTACTCCGCCCACGATTTATAGTACTTCCCATCATCAATTCCCATTGCTTCCTCGGTTACCATAAGCGGATGAAAAGTATCGACCATTACAGCTAATTCCTGAGTTTCTTTGTGTCCGATACTTCGCTCCATTGCACCGGGTGCGGGTCCATGAGGAATTCCTTTTGGGTGCAAAGTAATGTGTCCTTGTTCGATATTATTTCGGCTCATGAAATCGCCGTCTACATAATACAAAACCTCATCGCTGTCAATATTGCTGTGATTATAAGGCGCCGGAATCGCTTTTGGATGGTAATCGTATAATCTTGGCACGAATGAACAAACCACAAAAGTTCCTGTTTCGAATGTTTGATGAACAGGTGGCGGCTGATGCACACGTCCAGTTATAGGCTCGAAGTTGTGAATACTGAAACCGTATGGAAAATTATAACCGTCCCAGCCTGCAACATCAAAAGGATGCGAGGCATAAACCACTTCGTGCATCATTCCTTCCTTTTTTATTTTGATGATAAAATCTCCTTTTTCATCATGAGATTCTAATTCGTTTGGTAAAATAAAATCGCGTTCGCAAAAAGGTGAATGTTCCAAATGCTGTCCTGATGCATTCTTGTAACGCTTTGGCGTGTAAAACGGAGAATAGGACTCTACATAAAATAAGCGGTTTTCTTCTGAGTCAAATTCTATTTGGTAAATAATCCCGCGCGGAATAATCAGATAATCTCCATATTCAAAAGGAATATTTCCAAGCATGGTGCGGAGTTTTCCTTTGCCTTTGTGAATGAAAATCATTTCGTCGGCATCGGCGTTTTTATAGAAATACGCGGTTAGAGATTTTCTAGGCGCAGCCAATCCAATGATACAGTCTCTGTTGACCAGCATGGGTTTACGGCTGGCCAAAAAATCATCTTCGGGTTTTAGTTCGAAACCTTTTAATAATAGTGATTTTATATTTTTTCCAATAGCTATTTTGGGTTCGACTGAATATGATTTTAGAATTTCCTTGACCTGAGTAGGTCTGTGAATATGATATGACAATGAAGAATTGCCATGAAAACCCTCTGTCCCAAAAAGCTGTTCATAATACAGTCCTCCTTTTGGATTTTCAAATTGGGTGTGCCGTTTGGGAGGGATATTTCCAAGTTTATGATATATTGGCATGATTTTTCAAATTAGAAATTAAACGATATAAAAATTTGAAAATTAGATAATGCCTTAATTTGAAAATTAAAGCTATTTTGAAATCACTGAACAACAAATGAAACTATCAAAAATCAGTTCCATACAGTATTTTCAAATTATCTAATGATCCATTATCTAATTTGAACTCACTCCGGATTTCTCTTGATCAAGAATTGAAGATATTCTAATAAACCCTTCCAATTTGTTTTCATAATTACAAATGTCGTAATTTTTTTTAATAAAAAATATAAATCAAAAAATAAATCCAACAGAAAACCAAAGATAAGAATGGGAGATTTCCGGTGACCATGAATATTTTATCTCAACTGGTCCAATAACAGTTTCCAATCCATAGCCCAAAGCATATCCTGAATATTTGGGCAATGAAATCCATTCTAATGAATTGTATAGATCATCAGCAAGATTGGCATAATTAGCAGAAAAATTAAGGTGACTCTTTTTAAAAATTTCATAGTCGAATGTGATTGTCGATTCCAGATAACTATTACCGGAAATACTTAAGAAATCATATCCATAAAAATACTTAAAATTATTAGAATTGTTAAATCCATATCCTCCCAAAAGAAAATCAAAATAAGGCAGGGTTTTATCTCCAATAGTTATTCCCGACTCAGCCTGGAACTTTATAGTTGCATTATTAAAAATTGTCTTAGCAATACCAGCTTCGCTGTTTACAATAAAAAAGGGTGCAAAATTCTGTTCACTCTCTGATGAAAACATATAAAACTGCGGATTCGCAGAAAAGTACCATCCTTTTTTAGGAAAGTATTTATTATCATAAGAGTCATATTTGATGTACCCAAAAACACTGCCATAAGTACTTTTTGTGATGGTTGGGTCTACCTCAAGCGTCTCTGATCCAATATCAAGAAATTCAAACTCTGCTCCTACACCAATAAGGAATTTTTGAGCAAATACAGATTGAATGTATACCTGATTGGACAAATTTAAATAATCAATATTTATATTATTAGATCCCTGAGTATTATAGGTTATTACACTAACAGGGACATTTTTATTAAATTGGGTCAGCTGTGATTTGAACCCATAGCTCAGCTGAAATCCATTGTCAATATAGTAATCAAAATAATACCTTATATTATCACCCAAAACCAAGTCGGCGGATAAAAAATCATTTTTAAAAAACGTTTTTTTATTGGTAATATTGGCAAGGACAGCACTCTTATACAAGCCATCATAGTGAAGGCCAAATTTTAAGTTTGTCTTTACGGGGCTTTCGGTTAAGGTAAGCACCAAATCATCATAGGCTCCATTTTTATCAAAATAATAACTTACGTTACTAAAATTCTGAGTGGCATTCAGGTTATTAATTCCTGTTTCTAAATCTCCGAAACTTATTTTAGACTTGGGCTTAAAATTCAGTTTCCCGATTATATAATCTCTGGAATAATTTTTAAGATCATTCGTTTTAATATCAACAATAGTCAAGCTGTCCGTTTTAACTATTAATTTAGGCTTGTGATAAGGATTTGCTTTGTCTACCAAAAGATCAATTTTTTCATAAACAGAAAAAGTAGCGTCCTCCCCTTTTTTGATAATTTCGGCCGCTCTCTCAAAAGATACTACTCCATAACTTTTTACATCTGGCTTTATATAAATTTCTGTCAGATTTGCATTGGATTTCATCCTTTGAATCATCTGCAGATTGGTAATCTGAAAGAAAACTTTTGAGGCGCTTCTAAGCTCGTCTTTACCCAATAATCCCGATTGGACATCTACTCCTATGATAATATCGGCACCCATATTCCGAACCTCATCTATAGGATAATTATTAATCACACCGCCATCAATAATTAGGTTATTATCAATGATTATAGGTGCAAAGATAGAAGGCAGAGATGCACTGCCTGTTATGGCCTGAGCCAAAATTCCTTTATCAAAAACCACCTGCTCTCCCATAGCAATATTGGTCCCAACGCATAAAAAAGGGATAGGCAGTTCGCTAAAATCGCGAACATGGCGGGCAGGAAATGTCAAACGGCTCAGTAAATTGAAATTATACATTCCTTTTGACAATGCCTCGGGCGTACCAATACTAAATTTATTAAATGGAAGTATCAAAGCATAGAGCTCGTCATTTCGCTTTTCATAAAAATTCTTGGAAGACCGCGGAATAAAATCATTAATAACATTACTAAAATTTGTAATATCTATAATAGAATCAATTTGTTTTGCATTATATCCCACAGCATAAAGTCCTCCTATAACTGCGCCCATACTGGTACCGCCGATGTAGTCAATTTTTATTCCTGCATCTTCCAGTACATTCAAAACCCCTATATGTGCAAATCCTTTGGCTCCACCTCCGCTCAACACCAAACCTATTTTAGGTCTTTTTGGCTGGTCTTGCGAAAATGAATTCAGACAGGTAAAAAACAAAAGAATAAAAAACAGTATTCTATACATAAGGGGGCAAATTACTTTACTTTTGATTTTTCTTCTTCTTTTAGAAAACATCATTTTTGCGTTTTGTAAAAGTCGGTAATTTTTTTTGCTTTTGACACTCCTACAACATCAGAAATTTCTTTTTCTGCAGCTAATTTTAATCTTTTAACACTTTTGAAATGCTGAATTAAAGTCAGCATTGTTTTTTCGCCAATTCCAGGAATACTTTCTATCGAAGAATTTAGTGCTGCTTTGCTTCTTTTATCTCTGTGAAATGTTATTCCGAAACGGTGAGCTTCATTCCGCAATTGCTGAATAACCTTTAAAGTCTCCGATTTTTTATCCAAATATAAAGGAATAGAATCTCCGGGGTAAAATAACTCCTCCAGTCTTTTTGCAATTCCTATAATCGCTATTTTGCCACGCAGTCCAAGAGCATCAATACTTTTTAAAGCCGAAGACAATTGTCCTTTACCACCGTCAATTATAATTAAATTAGGCAGCGGTTCATTCTCGTCCAGCAGTCTCTTGTAACGGCGATAAACTATCTCTTCCATCGAAGCAAAATCATCTGGACCTACTACTGTTTTTACATTAAAATGACGGTAATCTTTTTTACTTGCTTTACCATCCTTAAAAACCACACAGGCCGCAACGGGATTAGTCCCTTGAATATTTGAGTTATCAAAACATTCTATATGCCTTGGCTCAACCGGCAGCCGCAGATCACTTTTCATCTGTGCCATAATCCTGTTGGTATGGCGGTCCGGGTCAACAATCTGCAATTGTTTGAGCTGTTCTATTCTGTAAAACTTAGCATTCCGAATAGACAGATCTAATATTTGTTTTTTATCGCCTAGCTGCGGTACAGTAATCTTTATTTTTTCACCTAAATCCAATTCAAAAGGGACAATCACTTCCTTAGAAAGTAAATGAAACCGTTCCCGCAGTTCTACTATTGCCAGTTCTAACAATTCTTCATCAGATTCATCTAATTTCTTTTTAATTTCCATTGTATGCGAACGAATAATGGAACCGTGAGAAATCTGCAGAAAATTGACAAAAGCCGCACTCTCGTCCGAAACTATAGAAAAAACATCAATATTGGTAATCTTCGGGTTTATAATAGTAGAACGGGATTGGTAGTTTTCGAGAATTTCTATTTTTTCCTTAATCTTTTGCGCTTCTTCAAACTTCATATCCTGCGCCAAACTGGTCATTAAACGCTTGAAATCTCTCATGCTTTCTTTAAAATTTCCTTTCAGAATTTCGCGTATAGCATCTACCTGTTTTTGATAATCTTCTAATGTTTCGTAACCTTCGCATGGGCCTTTGCAATTGCCGATATGAAACTCCAGACAGACTTTAAATTTTCCGCTGTCAATATTGTTTTTGCTCAAATCATAATTGCACGTGCGCAATGGATACAGCTCTTTTATTAAATCCAGAATGGTGTGCACTGTTTTGAAACTAGTGTATGGACCAAAATATTCCGATCCGTCTTTGACCATTCTTCGGGTTGCAAAAATCCGGGAAAAAGGTTCTTTCTTGATGCACAGCCATGGATAGCTTTTATCATCGCGCAGCAGCACATTATATCTTGGCTGCAGGGTCTTTATCAGATTGTTTTCTAATAAAAGCGCATCACTTTCTGTAGGTACCACAATATGTCTTATGGTTACTATTTTCTTAACCAGCACATTCGTCTTGGCCGTATCGTGAATTTTATTAAAATAGGAAGAGACTCTTTTTTTAAGATTCTTAGCTTTGCCTACATATAGAATTTTCCCTTCTTTATCATAATATTGATATACACCAGGTCCATCGGGAAGGGTTTGTATTTGCAGGGCTAAAGTTGGATTGACCATTGTATTTATGAATGCAGATTAACTTTTCAATATACAAATATACTCATTAATCTTTTTTGGTTTGAACTCCGCCTCTGCCAAAACATTCTTAAGATAATTCCATAGTATACTGCTGCAATACCCCATATTTTAATTAATTTCATTAAAATATTATATATATCAATTAAAAATTTCATAGCAAATATTAAATTTTTAATAACATTTATTAAAAATTTAATTACTTTATTTAAATTTTTAAATGATAAATAATAAATTTTTAAATGATAAATAATAAATTTTAAAATTAATTATTAAAATTTTAGTTATGAAAAATAAAATTTTGAATCAAACAATCAAAATTTTAAATATTTTTTTTTAATTTTAGATAAAATATTCAAATTCAGCACCGTATGCCAATAGATAATTTAGGTAAAGTCCATTTTTCGGACAAACAGATTCAGGATATAAACCAAGCCTTGACAGTTTTAACGGCTGCTTTGGAGAATATGTCTGTAAATCTGACTCCGTCAGAGCATCAAAAATATGGACGAGTAAAAGAGAAAAATAAATTACTAATCGATAAGGTAAAAAACTACCATGATAATGAACCCCAACTGAGTTCTCCTGAGGTAGACTGGGATGAGTTTAATCGTGATTACAACAATCGTTTCCAAGCTTCGCAGATGCTGTCCAAAATAAAATCGATCGAAAACCAGCTCATAAATATTAAAATACTGGGCGATTACGACAATTATTCCGATGCACTGAGAGATTATCAATATGCCAAATACAAAAACAGGTTTGCTTCTGAATACGGCTATGAAAGAAAAATTGAAGATATGATAGGTTTTTTTCCTCGGACAGGCATAACTAAAAAGAAGATTTAAGATTCTACGCTAACAATAAATTCCATGCCTGCTGATGCTGTTTTTTAACTTTTTTAAATATTTATGTTTTGATCTGTCATCTGGTAATTTTGCCTGATAATAATTTCTATATTTAGCTTTTATTTTATAACATGAAATGAGCATGACGGCACATTGGCCAGATACACCAATAGTTATGTAAATTGCTATGCCCCATAAAAAAATAAATTGTGCCTACACATGAGAGACTCAAGACCATTAGTGATTTTTGGCGAAAGTGTTTTGCCCGGAGAAAGTAAAAACATTCAATTAGAAATTGCCCGGCTGCATACTACAACTAAGCTCACTATTCCTATTATTGTAAAACGTTCCAAAATAGCAGGACCCGTGGTTTTATTTTCGGGCGGCATACATGGAGACGAGATTAATGGCATAGAAATAGTAAGACAGCTTGTTAGCAAAAAAATAAACAAACCAAAAAAAGGCACTATTATCTGTATTCCTATAGTAAACATCTACGGATTTATCAATAAATCAAGGGATTTTCCAGATGGACGAGATTTAAACCGAGTATTTCCAGGAAGCAGAAAAGGATCCTTGGCCAGCCGATTTGCTTATCATATCATCACCGACATTATGCCTCTTGTGGATTATGCTGTCGATTTTCATGCCGGTGGTGCCGGCAGATTTAATGCCCCTCAGATTAGGCTTACGCCGAATAACCCCAGTGTAAAAATACTAGCCGAAGCTTTTAATGCTCCTTTTACTTTATTTTCAAAAAATATTGCAGGCTCTTTCCGGAGCGCAAGCGAAAAATTAAATGTAAAAATGCTTCTTTTTGAAGGAGGAAAATCTTTGGATATTAATCATGATGTTGCCCAAGAAGGTATAAATGGGGTGAAACGCCTTTTAAAGCATCTGGATATGCTGGACCTGAAACACTATGCTCCGCCGTCAAAAAAACAAACTATTTATATCGAAAAATCTGGCTGGCTAAGAGCCAAATGTTCTGGTTTGCTGATAGACAATAATCTGGTCGGACAATTTGTAAAAAAAGGAACTGTACTGGGTATGATAACCGATCCTTTTGGAAAATTTGAACGCAAAATAAAAGCTCCAAATGATGGTTATATTCTCAATGCCAATCATTCTCCCATAGTGTATCAGGGCGATGCTATTTATCACCTTTCCAATACAGGAGAAGACGAACTGGAAGAAGAGTAAAATCCTAACAATTATCATATTTTCTCCCGCTCAATACACTTATTTTTGAAAAAAAATAAGACATTATGCTGTATTGGAAAAAGTTACCCCAAAAAGAAAGACAAGCACGAATTGAAAAGGCTTTGGAAGAAAATGTCAACTTTAGTCTTGACACATCTCTGGGTTATCCCGCCTCAAAACTAGACAGTAAAGTATATTATGAAGAAGCTTCTTTCCTGACAGACGCTCCCACATTAAAAACTTATGTTGCTAATCCCAATCACATTGGGTGCCATACCTTAGGCACTTCCGAAAAAGCTTTTAAAGGCACACAGGAGATGGAACGAGAAGTTCTTGATGTACTCGCCGTAGATCTTTTTAAAGCTCAGCCCCAATCCTATGATGGTTATATTTCTCCCGGCGGAACCGAAGCCAATATTCAGGCCATTTGGATGTATCGTAATTATTTTAGTTATAAATTAGGGGCCAATCCTTATGAAATAGCAATTTTAGCTTCCGAAGACACACATTATTCTATACCAAAAGCAGCCAACATCCTAATGCTCGATTGGCTCAAAGTACCCGTTGATTTTGAAACTAGAGAAATAGATACTTTCCAATTAGAAAATATTATTATTAAAGCCAAAGAAAAAGGAAAAAGGTATTTTATTGTAGTTTCTAATATGGGAACAACCATGTTTGGAGCAATTGATAATCCCAACGACTATGCTCATGTTCTGGAAAAACACCATTTAATTTATAAAATACACATTGACGCGGCTTATGGAGGTTTTATATATCCGTTTAGCAATAAAGAAAGTGAACTAAATTTTGAGAACCCAAAAATCAGTTCCATAACTATTGATGCCCACAAAATGCTTCAGGCACCTTATGGCACTGGCATTTTTTTGTGCCGAAAAGGATTGATTGAAAACGTTCTGACCAGAGAAGCCGAATATATAGAAGGAATGGATTTAACCCTTTGCGGAAGCCGTTCGGGTTCTAATGCTGTAGCCGTCTGGATGATTTTGTTTACTTACGGTCCTTTTGGCTGGTGCGAAAAAGTGCGATTACTGCAAATGAGAACCCAATGGTTATGCGATCAGCTGGACGAATTGAAAGTAGCTTATTTTAGAGATCCGTTCATGAATATCGTTACCATTCAATCCCAATACATACAAGAAGCATTGGTCAAAAAGTTCGATTTGGTTCCCCAAAAACACAACGGTGATAATTCCTGGTATAAAATTGTGATTATGGATCATGTAGAAGTAGATCATTTGAGTACTTTTATAACCGATCTAAAAGAATCACTTTATGTTGAAAAAAGCATTACGGACAAAGTATAAAGCGTTAAGGAACCAGCTGTCAGAAATTGAAATTGAAGAAAAGAGTCTGGCTATTGCCAATGAAATACTAAAACTTCCCATTTGGGACAAAACTTATTTTCATGTTTTTCTGCCCATTGAAGAGCAGAAGGAAGTCAATACCGAATTTATACTGCATCTTCTTTCCGGAAAAGATAAGGAGATTGTAATTTCAAAAAGTGATTTCGAGTCTAGAAACATGACTCATTTTCTTTTGACGGATAATACCAAAATAAAGAAAAACGAATACAATATTCCGGAACCTGTTGATGGCATTGAAGTTCCTGCAGCAAAAATTGACGTGGTTTTTGTACCGCTTTTGGCTTTTGACAAAAAAGGAAACCGCGTAGGTTACGGCAAAGGATTTTATGACAAATTCCTCTCGCAATGCAAACCCGAAACGATTAAAATTGGACTTTCTTTCTTCGATCCCGAAGAATCAATTTTGGATATTTTTGAAAATGATGTAATATTGAATTATTGTGTTACACCAAATAGAGTTTATGAATTCTAGTTTATAAGACGTATTTTTGCCCTTATAAAACCTACTATTTAATTATGAAATTATTTAAAACTCCAAGATTTACAACACAAATCCTGATTGCACTATTCGCTATTACATTAACGAACTGCAGTGTCAATGTTGGCTCAAAAAACCACAGTACCACCAAAACAAAAAAGATTCCTCCAGGACAAGCAAAAAAAGTATCCGGTCAAAAAAGCGCCAAAAATCATGCTCCCGGCCATAATAAATAAAACGAAAAGAGGCTGCCCGTAAATAGGCCAGCCTCTTTCTTTTTTTTTAAATAAAATATTAATGATTTTTATGAAATGCTTTTTTATTAAAAACTATTAAAATTCCAACACCTGTAGATATAGCCATATCGGCTACATTGAAGATGGCGTTAAAAAAAGTAAAATTACGCCCGCCAAAATAAGGAACCCATTCCGGCATCGGATAGTCTCTTACAAAAGGAAAATAAAACATATCTACAACCTGTCCGTTTAACCAAGTACCATAAGGATTGTCTGAAAATATAGTAGCCATCTGCTGATGGCTGTCATCAAATATAACGCCGTAAAACACAGAATCTATAATATTTCCTAATGCACCGGCAAATATCAAAGCAATAGCAACAATAAGATAATTAGAACTTCTTTTTCTTTCAACAGCATCCCACAGCCAATATCCAATTCCTGTTACAGCAAAAAGCCTAAAAACAGTTAGGATTAATTTTCCGTATTCTCCTGGTATTTTTGTCCCCCAGGCCATTCCTTCATTTTCGATAAAATGAATTTGGAACCAATTGAAGACATGGACTTCTTCTCCTAAAATAAAATTGGTTTTTACATATATTTTAGAGACCTGATCTACTAATAATATAAGAACAATCAGAAAGTATGCTTTGACTAATGACATCTATAAAAATTTTAACGGCGTAAAAGTAGTAAATTAAGAAAAAAAAACGCTCCAAAAGGAGCGTTAATTATTGTGGGATAAAAGACTTTTATCTTTGAAGATTTTTTGCCTCGATGCTCATTGTAGCGTGAGGAACAATTTTCAGTCTTTCTTTTCCAATTAATTTTCCGGTAACTCTGCAGACACCGTACGTCTTGTTTTCTACTCTAAATAATGCACTCTTCAAATCTCGTATAAACTTTTCCTGACGGATTGCAAGCTGTGAGTTAGCTTCTTTTGACATGATTTCGCTGCCTTCTTCAAATGCTTTAAACGTGGGAGATGTATCATCCGTACCGTTGTTAAGGTCATTCATGTAGGCGCTCTTAATCAAATCTAAATCAGCCTGAGCCTTTACGATTTTATTCTGAATGATTTCCTTAAACTCTGCTAAATCAGCGTCAGAGTATCTTGCAACTTCATCTACCATAATACTAATTTTTTGTAATTATTATACTTGTTGTTATTCCATCAAAGTCAATTTCCGTGCCGTTAGCTATAACTTCCTCAAAAACAAGACTTTCTGTCAGTGTTTCTGATTTTATATAGTCTTCATTGGCTTTTACTGCTGTTTCCAAAGTATCATTATTTTGCAAATGAACTTTAATTTTATCCGTAACCTCAAATCCTGCATCTTTACGGATGTTTTGAATTCTGTTTACCAATTCTCTCGCAATTCCTTCTTGTTTCAGCTCGGGAGAAATTGTAATATCCAGCGCAACTGTTATTCCGTTTGAATTGGCAACCAGC
The DNA here is from genome assembly GCF_003385115.1 of Flavobacterium aquicola. Taxonomy (GTDB): domain Bacteria; phylum Bacteroidota; class Bacteroidia; order Flavobacteriales; family Flavobacteriaceae; genus Flavobacterium; species Flavobacterium aquicola. The sequence continues at coordinate 321,505 of NZ_QUNI01000005.1, read as the reverse complement.
CAACCCTCGATGTCCTGCGACGATATTTCCACATCTTCTAGTGATAAAATTACACTATTTCCAGCAATAACAATGGCTAGCGTGCCTTCTTTATCGAATTGTGCGATTTGTTCTGCAGATAAATTCTGTATCTCTTTGGAAATCAATCCCATATCTTTTCCGAAGCGTGGTCCCAAAGCTTTAAAATTAGGCTTAATCTGCTTGATTAAAATACCCGAAGCGTCGTCTAAAAGCACTATTTCTTTGACGTTTACCTCTGCTTTTATCAGGTCTGAAACGGCCTCAATTTCTTGCCTCTGACTCTCGTCAAGTACTGGAATCATTACCTTTTGCAGTGGCTGGCGTACCTTAATCATTTCCTTTTTTCGCAGTGATAAAACAAGGGAAGAGATGGTCTGCGCTTTCTGCATTTTGCTCTCTAACATTTTATTAACATACTTTTCAACTGAAACCGGGAATTGAGCTAGATGTACCGACTCAAAATTTTCTGTTTCAGCAGCTTTTGTCAGGTCTTTGTAAAGTGCGTCCATAAAGAACGGAGCTATTGGTGCACTTAGTTTACTAATGCTGACCAAGCAGGTATAAAGCGTCTGATAAGCAGCAATTTTATCTTGTGCATATTCCCCTTTCCAGAAACGGCGGCGACATAAACGAACGTACCAGTTACTTAAATTCTCCTGCACAAATTCGGATATCGCGCGAGCAGCTTTTGTAGGTTCATAATCGGCATACGACTCATCAACTGTTTTTATTAATGTATTCAATTCGGATATAATCCATTGATCGATTTCAGGTCTTTCGTTTACCGGAATTTCAGCTTCTTCATATTTAAATCCGTCAATATTTGCATAAAGACTAAAGAACGAATACGTATTATATAATGTTCCAAAGAATTTACGGCGTACCTCAGCAATTCCTTCTAAATCGAATTTTAGGTTATCCCAAGGATTCGCATTCGAAATCATGTACCAGCGCGTAGCATCAGGACCATATTCTTTTAATGTTTCAAAAGGATCGGCTGCATTTCCTAGACGTTTAGACATTTTTTGTCCGTTTTTGTCTAGAACCAAACCATTTGAAACTACATTTTTATAAGCGATTTTATCAAATACTAACGTACCAATTGCGTGTAAAGTATAAAACCATCCACGAGTCTGATCTACACCTTCGGCAATGAAATTCGCTGGAAAATCTTTGTTATCATCAATTTTGTCTTTGTTTTCAAACGGATAATGCCATTGTGCATAAGGCATTGCTCCAGAATCGAACCAAACGTCTATCAAATCAGACTCACGTTTCATTGGTTTTCCAGATGCCGAAACTAATGTAATCTGATCAACTACATTTTTATGCAGATCAATCAAATCATAGTTTGATTCGTCCATATTTCCAATTTCAAAACCTTTGAAAGGGTTTTCTTTTTGGAAACCTGCAGCAATTGATTTTTCGATTTCGCTGTATAATTCTTCGACAGAACCGATTAACATTTCTTCTGTCCCTTCTTCGTTTCTCCAGATTGGCAATGGAATTCCCCAATAACGGGAGCGCGATAAATTCCAGTCATTAGCATTTTTCAGCCAATTTCCAAAACGTCCTTCTCCGGTTGCTTTTGGTTTCCAGTTAATGCTTTCGTTAAGGTCGAACATTCTGTCTCTAACCTCGGTGATTTTTATAAACCAAGAATCTAGAGGATAATATAAAATAGGCGTATCAGTTCTCCAGCAGTGCGGATAACTGTGCACATATTTTTCTACTTTGAATGCTTTATTTTCTTCTTTTAACTGAATTGCAATTTCAACATCTACAGAACGTTCTGGTGCAGGACCGTCTGCAGCTGTATAGTATTCGTTTTTAACGTATTTTCCAGAATATGTTCCCAATCCGTCAATGAATTTCCCCTGCAGATTTACTAATGGAACCGGAGTTCCGTTTTCATCTAAAACTAACATTGGCGGTACTTCCGGAACAGCTTCTTTGGCTACTTTGGCATCATCAGCACCAAAAGTAGGAGCTGTATGTACAATTCCAGTTCCATCTTCGGTAGTCACAAAATCTCCCGAAATTACTCTAAAAGCATTTTCCGGATTTTGATATGGTAACACAAATGGAAGTAATTGTTCGTAACGGATTCCAACCAGATCAGCTCCTTTAGCTTCCGCTAAAATCTGATAAGGAATTTTCTTATCTCCTTCTTTGAAATTTTCAAAATCAGAAGCTTCAGTACTTGCAAAAAATCCTTTCCCGAATTGCTTTCCAACCAAATTTTTGGCCAAAATTACTTTAACAGGTCGGAAAGTATATTGATTGAAAGTTTCAACCAAAACATAGTCGATTTTTGGACCAACTGTCAAAGCGGTATTTGATGGTAATGTCCAAGGAGTTGTCGTCCAAGCCAAGATGTGAATATCTCCAAATCCCTGAAGAAATGAAGGCAATGTATCGTTCAACGCTTTGAATTGAGCCACAATCGTAGTATCAGTAACATCACGGTAACTTCCCGGCTGATTTACTTCGTGAGAAGACAATCCAGTTCCCGCTTTTGGCGAATACGGCTGGATTGTGTAGCCTTTGTACATCAAATCCTTATTGTAGATTTGTTTCAGTAACCACCAAACCGATTCCATGTATTTGGATTTGTAAGTCACATATGGATCTTCCATATCTACCCAATATCCCATTTTTTCGGTCAGGTCATTCCACACATCGGTATAACGCATTACGGTTTTCTTGCACGCTTCGTTATATTCCTCTACGGTTATTTTTTTCCCAATATCTTCTTTGGTGATTCCTAATTCTTTTTCAGTACCCAATTCCACAGGCAGTCCGTGAGTATCCCAACCCGCTTTACGCTTTACTTGGAATCCTTTTTGAGTTTTATATCTGCAAAAAATATCTTTAATCGCACGTGCCATCACGTGGTGTATTCCAGGTAATCCATTTGCCGAAGGCGGCCCCTCAAAAAACACAAACGGTTCAGCACCTTCACGGGTAGTTACGCTCTTTTCAAATATATTTTCTTTCTTCCAAAAATCCAGCACTTCGGATGCCACTGTAGGCAAGTCAAGTCCTTTGTATTCAGTAAATTTTGTGCTCATTTTATCCTTTTCTTAATCGAGGTGCGAAAGTAAGAAATTTTAAAATAAAAAGGCAGTTAGCACCTGTAAAAGTTACAATTTGTCATTTTTTAATATCCAAACAATTTTTTTTAGGCTGAAAAAGAAACAAAAAATAAATAAAACACTAAAAACTAGTTTGTTACATGTAAAAAACAGGTAATTATACGCATTTTGAATTTTTAAAATAGTTGTAGGTTTGAGCCTCTAAATCAGTAAGTTAAAATATTTTAACACACTAAACCTATCGAAGCTGCTGCCCAGACTTTCGGCAAAAACAGCTTCAGAAAATGCTTTGTCATACATATTGAAATTATAGAACATCATTTTTTTGAATTTATCATAATGAATTTTTAGCATCAAAATCATCCGTGATTTGTCTCACTGAATATTAAGAATTATAATTAAAACCAATTACCCTTATGTTGTTTGAAGTTATACAGATAATCACGGAACAAGTCAACTCTTATTTACTAGAATGCGGATTAACCAAATCGGTTATTGTTGAAAATATTGGGCTGCCGGAATCACAAACTGAAAATATTGCAACATTAGTAGACAAAGTGGCGCTGACCCTTTTAAATCTTCAGGAAGAAGCAACTCTGAAAAACATTCCTAATCATTACTATGAGAACAATAAAATAGTCTATAGAAATTCTGTTATTAATCTCAATTTATTTTTACTTTTTTCTGCAAATAGAAGCACTTACAGCAAGTCACTCAAAGACATATCTAAAATAATAGAGTTTTTTCAGGGTAAAAAACTCTTCAATCAATCCAATACTGTTTTTGACAGAAATGCCGCTGCAATGAGCGATGTTGACAATTTTTGTTTTACGGTTGAACTTTACACTCCCACTTTTGAAGAACTCAATTATATCTGGGGAACGCTTGGTGGAAGGCAATTACCATCAGCATTATACAAAGTGAGCATGATCCAGATCGAAAGAAATATTTCGCAGGGAGAACGTGATCTTCTTAATCAAATAGGTGCTGCAACACAATCAAAAATACAGCCATGAGTTTTTTAGGATCCTATTCGCTGCTTTTTGAGGCCACCATTTTGCATGGGTATTTCCTTAATGAGGGAGAAACGGCTTTTGATGCCATGGCTGATGATAATAAAATAAAAATGTTATCCAAATACAATCACGACTCCTTTATTGAAATTAACCCAACTATGGAAACAGTCACGGTATTGAAAAATCTTAAATTGTTATATAAAAAAAACAAAAAAGGTTTTAGTATTTACACCAAAATTAATGAATCGGATACTGCTGATCCATTTGTAAATATACCTGCAGACTTAAAATTGGATTTTACAATGAGAACCAAAGATTATCAGTTTGAAAATTATACTGATTTGGAGTTTTCTAACACAAAATTATTTTATTTCAGTAATGTAAGACCAGCTACAGAGCCAGTTACTTTTAAATATATCCCCAAAATTGACGATTCCATCTTTATCTCAAATGACTTTTCGGTCTCACAAAAGACATCAGAAAATTTGCTGTCATCCCTTGCATTTACTGAATCCAAAGGTCTTTTTGGCATACTATCAATAGTAATGACTGGGGATTCTCCTGCTAATAGTGTTTTGACACCTTCAGGCAAATTGAAAACGCCTGAACTTAATTTTAAAATTCATTTTGATAACAGAAAAACTTTTTGGAGATACATCAATAAAAAAACACCGATAACTCTGGAAACCAATTCTGCAAAACCTCTCACTAATTCCGGTTTTGTAGAAATAGATCCCTCAACAGATTTTACACCTTCGGCGCCAGCCGGACAATATCCCAATCCTACCGTAAAATCGATTACAAAAAAAGCGAGCAAATTTTATTCTGAAATATTTATATAATACTTTAAAAAAAGACGACTATGGCAACTACTTACAAAACACCCGGCGTTTACATTGAGGAAATTGTAAAATTTCCACCTTCAGTAGCGCAAGTTGAAACAGCTATTCCTGCATTTATAGGATATACGGAGAAAGCAACCAACAAGATTAAAGGAGATTTAAAACTAGTTCCAACAAGAATTACGTCCTTGCTTGACTATGAAAAATTTTTTGGTGCTGCAAAGCCGGAAACTACTATTAGCGTAACTGTCAATGATGTAGTTGATAATGGCACTACAACACGATCTGTTATTGTAAACCAACCGTCCAGCAGACAGCCTTTTTTGATGTATTATTCGATGCAGCTGTTTTTTGCAAATGGTGGCGGCCCGTGTTACATTATATCAGTTGGCCGTTATGGCGATGATTTAGATGACGCTGATACAAAAGTAACATCCATAAATGATAGCAGCCAATTAAAAAAGGGTCTGCTTGAATTAGAAAAAATGGATGAACCAACACTTATCCTTTTTCCTGATGCCACTCAGGTAACGAGTATTACTAAAACTGATTTTTATGGATTATATAATGATGCTTTGAACCAATGCAAAAAATTGCAGGATCGATTTACAATTATTGATACACTTAGCTACGATGCTTCCAGCCCTACAGATACAAACGTTGATGATTTGAGAGGCGTTATTAGTTCAGAAAAAGATACTCTAAAGTATGGAGCTGCTTACTATCCGCATTTAGAGACAATTTTGGATTATAGATATAATGCAAGCGATATTAAAATTAATCACTTTACCTCGCCTGCTCCTGACGCCATGTCAACAGTATTAAGCGATTTAGCAAGTTCAAAAGCCGCAATTACACCATTAATAAGCAAATTAAAAACTGTACCTGTCACAAATGATAATCTAACAGGAAGCATTGCAGCAGTTTTGAGCTTTATTGAATCACCAACCGGTTTTGATAATGCAGCAGCAGGAGATTTTTCGGTGGCAAAAAACACTCTCTTTATACCTCTATTAGAAACACTGACTTTAGATTTAACCAATCTTATTGGAGAAAAAGAAAAAATTAAAAAAGCTGCAAAAGCCGCAATAGCTTCTGATGAGGAAGACCAAGTAACCAGAGATGCTATTACCGCAGCTTTAAAAAATCTTACTGATCTTTTTGAACTGCCTAATAAAATTGAAAGCGTTAAAACCAATTTGGCAGATTTATTAGGCAAGGCAAAAACAGCAAATACCTCAGTAAAAATAACTGCTAATATTAAGGGAGCAGCAGGAGTTACTACCGTACTTTCTGAAGTTCCAAAAATTTTGCATTTCACATCGCCCGCCTCTATCCTTGGCCTGCCAGCTGCTATCACTTTTGATATTGATCTTTTTGCGCCCATTATATCCCGTATTGATGCAATTACTGCAACTGTTACAGCTGCAAAACCAAACGATAAAAATAACGGTGCCATGAATGGCCGATTTTTAGGAGACATCACAGGGCTTGACAATGCCACCTACAATAAAATACTTGCCGAAATTTCTAATCTTTCAATAACGCTTCCACCGAGTTCTGCCATAGCAGGAATTTATGCAAGAGTAGATGGTGATCGAGGCGTGTGGAAAGCACCAGCCAATGTCAGCTTGAACTATGTTATCAGCCCTACCGTAAAAATCACTAATAATATACAAGATGGATTGAACGTGGATACCGTAGCAGGAAAATCTATAAATGCAATACGCACGTTTACAGGAAAAGGAATTCTAGTCTGGGGATCAAGAACACTTGCCGGAAACGACAACGAATGGAGATATGTGCCCGTGAGACGTTTCTTTAATATGGCAGAAGAATCCATTAAAAAAGCAACCGAACAATTTGTATTTGAACCTAATGATGCCAACACATGGGTACGAGTACGCGCAATGATCGAAAACTTTTTGATTTTGCAGTGGAGAGCCGGAGCATTGGCTGGAGCCAAACCAGATCAGGCTTTTTACGTCCGAGTTGGATTGGGGCAAACGATGTCGGCAATAGACATTCTTGAAGGCCGAATGATTATTGAAATTGGTATGGCAGTTGTTCGCCCTGCAGAATTTATCATTCTTAGATTCTCACACAAAATGCAAGAATCATAATCAATAAATCAATCTTTATAAACTAATAAAATATCAATTATGAGCTATCCATTATCCAAGTTTCATTTCCGAGTAGAATGGGGAGGAACAAATATAGGTTTCACAGAAGTTTCCGGTCTAGACGTTGAAACAGAAGTTATAGAATACCGTCAGGGAGCAAGTCCTGAATATAGCAAAATAAAAATGCCCGGCATGCAGAAATATGCCAATATCACACTAAAAAGAGGTTCTTTCAAAAGTGATAATGAGTATTACAAATGGTGGAATACCGTAAAATTGAACACTATAGAACGAAGAGATATTACCATTATGCTCCTCAACGAAGAACATGACCCGGTAATAACCTGGAAAGTAAAAAATGCATGGCCGACAAAAATACAGTCAACCGATTTAAAAGCTGATGGCAATGAGGTTGCTATCGAATCTATGGAATTGGTTCATGAAGGATTATCCATTCAAAATGAATAATTATGGCTAACTATTATCCACCCGTAGGCTTTCATTTTCTGGTTGAATTTGATCAGCTGGGCACAAAAGAAAAAGACCATCAATTTCAATCAGTATCAGGACTTTCTGTAGATCTTGAAACAGAAGAAGTTGTCGAGGGTGGAGAAAATAGATTCAAACACAAACTTCCTGTAAAAACCAAATATCCCAATTTGGTTTTAAAAAGGGGGATTCTTATTGATTCTGACGTAATTGAATGGTGCAGAAAAGCAATAGAAAATTTCGAATTTAAGCCTGTAGATTTAACTGTAAAACTCTTGAATCAAGACCATGAGCCATTAATGCACTGGAAAGTTATACATGCCTATCCGGTAAAATGGGCGGTCGAAGATTTGAGCGCTTTAGAGAGTAAAATTGTTATTGAAAGCTTTGAGCTTGCTTATAATTATTTCACCCTCCATAAAAAATAATTTTATCATGCCAATAGAAATTAAAGAGCTGCACATTAAAATAAACGTCAACGAAAACTCAAATCCGGGTGCAGAACCGGCTTCTTCATCATCTGCTGCTGAAAAAGACATTGTGGCCGAATGCGTCGAGCAGGTAATGAAGATTATTGAACGAAAAAAAGAACGATGATATGACAACTACTACCGGTGAATTAAAAAAACTGAAGATCATTGCTTATAGCGATCCTCAATTTAACAATCCCATTTCGGATATTCAAGAATTCATTACTTTGATGAATCCTGAAAAATATATTTTTCATTACAAAATAGAGCAAGATACAACACAGGCTGCGGGAACAAGCAGTCCTGCTCCAAGGTTTACAGCAATTGCTCCAGAGGAATTAGAATTGGATTTTGTTTTTGACCGAACAGGAGTTATTGCCGGCAAAGAAAGTACCGAAAATGGCGTTATTGAAGACATTGAACATTTTAGAAAAGTAATTTTAGAATATAACGGCACAGAACATAAGCCAAACTACTTAAAAATTGCTTGGGGAAGTCTGCTTTTCAAAGGATCACTCACAGAAATGACCATCGAGTATAAACTTTTCAGACCGGATGGAACGCCCATTCGAGCCATTGCAAAAGGAAAATTTAAAGGAGTTGTAGAAGATGAGTTAAGAGCAAAACAGCAAAATAATCAATCACCTGACTTAACACATACCAGAATTGTAAAAGCAGGCGATACGCTTCCTTTAATGTCTTTTAAAATCTATGGCGATTCAAAATATTATCTCGAGGTAGCAAGAGCCAACAAGCTTGTCAATTTCAGAAAATTAAAGACTGGTCAAAAAATATTTTTCCCACCATTACAAAAACAACAATAAATGAACAATAGCGGCGTCATACAAACCAGTCAAAGTGCCGATTTAGTAACGCACAAACTGCTCATTGAAGGAAATGAACTGTCCGGCGTATACCAGGTAATGAGCATTGTGGTGCATAATGAGGTTAATAGAATACCTATGGCGCAGATTATTTTGACTGATGGGGAAGCTGCTACACGAGATTTTAAATTAAGCAACGAAGACTTGCTTATTCCAGGAAAAAAAATAGAAATAAAAGCAGGTTACCACAGTGACGAGGAAACAATATATAAAGGAATAGTTGTAAAACATTCCATAAAAATAAAAGACAATTCATCCCTGCTGATTGTTGAATGCAAAGACGAAGCAGTAAAACTGACTATCGGAAGAAAAAGCAAATATTTTTATGACGTAAAAGACAGTGATGCTTTTGAAGATATTATAGGCACTTATGGATTACAAAAAGATGTCGAAAGCACTAATTTTAGTCATAAAGAGCTAGTACAATACAATACTTCCGATTGGGATTTTATTGTCTCTCGTGCGCAGGCCAATGGAAAATTATGTTTTGTTGAAAACGGCAAAATTTCGATAAAAAAACCAGATTTGGCTTCAGCCTCAGTGGAAACAGTTGCTTTTGGTGCCAGTATGCTGGATTTTGATGCCGAAATTGATGCTCGAAATCAGTTTGCCAAAGTTTCATCCTACAGCTGGAATGCCTCCAATCAGGAATTATTAGAAATTGAAGCCAAAGACCCCAGTGTAAACCTAAACGGGAACTTATCTACTTCAGATTTGTCCGATGTAGTAAAGGTAGAAAATTTAGAATTACGTCACGGCGGTCATGTAACCGACACCGAACTGCAGGATTGGGCCGATGCAAAATTATTATTCCAGCAGTTATCAAAAGTTCGCGGAAGAGTAAAATTTCAAGGCATTCCTGCAGTAAAACCCAACACCATTTTAACACTTGAAGGCTTAGGAGATCGTTTTAACGGCAAAGCATACATCACAGGAGTTTTCCATGAAATTGCAAATGGCAATTGGACTGTAAATGCACAGTTTGGCCTAAATCCTGAATGGTTTTCTGAAACTTATGATGTCAATACACCATCGGCCTCGGGAATAATTCCATCCATAAAAGGACTGCATATTGGTATTGTAACCCAGCTTCAGGACGATCCCGACAGCGAAGACCGAATTCTAGTAAAAATTCCCATTATTAATAACGAAGAACAGGGTATTTGGTGCAGAGTAGCTGCCTTAGATGCAGGCGACAACAGAGGTACTTTTTTTAGGCCCGAAATAGAAGACGAAGTAATTATTGGATTCATCAATGAAGATCCTAATGATGCGATTGTATTAGGAATGCTCCACAGCAGCGCAAAACCTGCTCCGCTAAAAGCAGCAGACGATAACCATCAGAAAGGGATTTTTACAAGAAGCGAGATGAAAGTGTTATTTGATGATGATAAAAAATCAATAGCCATTGAAACTCCTGCAGGCAAGAAAATAACGCTGGACGAAGACAAAGGATCTATAGTTATTGAAGATGAAAATTCTAACGTGATTACAATTGACAGTAAAGGAATAACGATGGAAAGTGCGGGCGATATTTCCATAAAAGCGACAGGCGATGTAAAAATTGAAGGCACAAATGTAAACGTAAAAGCAACCGCCCAATTTAAAGCTGAAGGCAATGCCGGCGCAGAAATGACCTCAGCTGCAGTGGCGATTGTAAAAGGCAGTATAGTTCAGATAAATTAATTCGCACCTCTATTTCTTTCAGTTCTTAAACTCTGAAAGAAAAATGGTTAGCAATAAAAATAATAATTATGGGAGCACCAGCCGCAAGAATCAATGATATGCATGTCTGTCCAATGGTAACAGGAACTGTTCCGCATGTAGGCGGACCAATATTGCCGCCAGGCGCACCTACTGTAATGATAGGCGGCGTACCAGCTGCCTGCTTAGGAGATATGATCGTTTGCACAGGGCCTCCAGACAGTATTATAGCTGGCTCGGGCACAGTGCTTATTGGAGGAAAACCAGCCGCAAGAATGGGAGATTCAACTGCTCATGGCGGAACAATTATAATAGGATGCCCAACCGTTTTAATAGGCTGATTATGGAAAATAAAAAAGCTTTTTTAGGTACTGGATGGAGTTTTCCACCGGAGTTTAAAAAGAACAATAAGTCAGTTGTCATGACATCTGACGAGGAAGATATTAAGAGCAGTCTGGAGATACTGCTATCTACAAAAATCGGTGAACGCATTATGCTTCCCAGATATGGGTGCAATATGGATGAATTACTTTTTGAAACATTAGACAGAACGTTAAAAACCTATGTTTCAGAACTGATAAAAACGGCTATTTTATATTATGAACCCAGAATTGATGCTGAAAAAATCGACATAACACAAGGTGATGATTTAGAAGGGGAATTATTGGTCATAATCGATTACAGAATAAGAAGTACAAACTCAAGAAGCAATCTTGTTTATCCATTTTACAAAGGAGAAGGCACTAATATTTAAAGTTTATTACCTATGAGTACTGAAAGCAGCCAAATAGATAATGTGATTTTTAAAAGAAATGGAGTCAATCAGGAAGAACGCTTTAGTGATGCATTAGAGCCGGGCAGCTTAAAACTTCATGATTTTACTATTGAAGACTGGCTGCTGTTTGCTTTTAATTTTGCAAAACATGTCAACTTTTTCGACACGAATAACGATAAAAAACCAGAAGGTGACTGGCAGGAATTTTTTAATTACTTCGGCTTTTCAAAAGATGATCTTTCGAATGGCATCCCAAAAAGAACAGATAAAGAATATGCTGCCCTAAAAGAGAATATTACCAAAACATTAACTGATGCCAATATAAATCAAGATCTCACTCCTCACATGACATTGTTTGTGTGTTTCTTGAAATTACTGGAATTATCCCAAAACAAACTTAATGGTATTACAAAAAAGCATTTAGATTTTTTCTATAAAGAAATACTTCAGATCAAAAAACTGCCTCCAAAAGCGGATAAGGTCAATATTATTTTTGAACTGGCAAAAAAAATTGCCGAAGAAAGAATCGTCACAGCTACCGAACTTGATGCAGGAAAAGATCCAGATGGTAAAAAACTGATATACAAAACTACCGAAGAATTTATTGCCAATAAAGCCCGTATTGCTTATTTAAAAAGTGTATACAACGACCTTGATCGAGGCAAAATAAAATACAGTGAAATTGCAAATTCTCTAGACGGAAAAGGAGAACCGCTGAAAGAAAACGCTCCATATTGGTTTCCTTTTGGATATACAGGAAATGAAAGCAAGTACCAAGAATTGGGTGATGCCAAATTAGGTTTTGCACTTGCTGCAGAATTATTTAATCTCAAGGAAGGCGATCGAAATATTGCTGTCACTATAGATTTTGTCGCTGATTTAATCTTTCCTAGTCCTCTTACTGCAGACGACCTTCTGGCAAATATCAGCATTTTATATAGCGGTAAAAAAGGATGGATCGGAAACTTTGCACTTAGCAAAAGCGTCGCTTTTAAGACTGTAAATGAATCCTCAGATATTGGAGGCAAACAATTAAAATTGGTTTTAGAGATACCTAAAGATAACCCTGCAATTGTTGGTTACGATCAGAAAATTTTAGGCGAATTTTTCTCTACAGAACTTCCTGTAATTCGATTTTTAATCAACACGCAAAATAAAAAAGGACATACTCTTTTTAGAACTTTAGTCACAGGTTCAATAGACAGCATACATGCAAAAGTAGAAGTTAAGGATGTGAAATCTTTATTGCTCGAGAGTGATAATGGTTTGCTTAATGCGACGAAACCCTTCTTTCCGTTTACAACTCAGCCCGAAAAAAACAGCTCATTTATAATAAATTATCCCGAAATTTTTTCTAAAAAATGGAGCGGGGCAACTATAAAAATAAAATGGAAAAACACACCAGTATCATTTGAAACTCACTATGCAGCATACAAATACAGTTTTCTGGAAACAATAAGTAAAAAGATTTTTATTGATGCGATGTTCCTCAAAGTTGAAGATGAAAAAAAACTGGAAGCAAACCAGCCTGAAAACAAAGCTCTTTCAGCCAAAAAAAACGAAGCACTATTAAAAACTGATGCAGCAGCTAACGTATCAATTAAAATAAACCCCAATGATCCAATTGTCACCAAGGACTATTTTAAAGCAACATTATCTGTTTTAAACAAAGAAATTTGGACTGAGCAAAATAACGCTGTCATTCTATTTGATTATAATGATAGTAATAAATTATTTGAATCTAATATTAATGTAACAGGGAACTATGCGCTTGGCAAAAGCGGTCCTATCCGATTGACATTAAATCAATCATTTTTACATTCGTTATTTCCAAAGGTGTACACTTTGGCAATAATGAATGTGGCTGCAAATCCATTAACATTAATTCCAAACGAGCCTTACACACCTGTTGTAGAAAACATAAGCCTGAATTATTCTGCCGAGGAAGCTATTGATTTTTCTGTTTCTGCCTACGAATCTAACCGAATAAAATTGTTTCATGAAGCTCCTTTTGGTCAGAAAGAAGAACATTCTTATTTGAAACAGCAAGCTGCCAATAAAGAAATTTTAGATACTGCTGCCCCTTTTACCAATTGTCTGGTTCCCGATTATTGCAAAGGAGGCGAGTTTTATATAGGTCTTCAGGATGCCGAAGCATTACAGCAGATTTCATTATTATTTCAAATATTGGAAGGAAGCGAAAATATTAATGTTCCCACTTTTAAAGACAAAGAAAAAGTAGAATGGTATATATTATGCGATAATTACTGGAAAAATCTTGAGAAGGATATTTTGGCCAATGGTATTGATAACTTTTTAAAATCGGGTATCGTAAAATTCAGTATTCCAAAACAGGCATCTAATCATAATACGTTGTTTCCGGCCAATACCATTTGGGTAAAAGCAAAAATGCACAAAGACTATGATGCCGTATGCAAAGTTATCGATGTGAAAACGCAGGTTGTTACCGCAGAATTTTTTGATAACAGCAATAATCTCTCTCATTTAGACAGCACACTGCCTGCTAAAACAATATCTAAACTAATTACCAGGATTCCGCAGATTAAAAGTGTTGAACAGCCATTTAATTCATTTTCTGGAAAACCACTGGAATCAGACCTCTCCTATTATCTCCGTGTGAGCGAACGCTTGCGTCACAAAAACAGAGCCATAACGCTCTGGGATTATGAGCATCTTATTTTGCAGGCATTCCCAAACGTTTTTAGAGTAAAATGTCTAAATCATACTTTCATTTCGGGTACGGCTGCTTCGTTTTTATCCCCAGGAAACGTGACGCTGGTAGTCATTCCAGATATTGTAAACAAAAATGTATTTGATATTTATGAACCGCGGATAAGCACTGCCACACTGAACAGCATAGAGAATTTTATCAACTCCAAAAACTCCATGCAAGTGTATGCAAAAGCAATTAATCCTGATTATGAAAAAGTTATAATAAAACTGAATGTGAAGTTTTATCAAAAATATGATGAGAATTTTTATAAAAATCAATTGAATGAAGATATTATAAAATTTTTATCTCCTTGGGCATTTGATACCTCCAAGCAGATCATATTTGGGGTTGAGCTGCAGCGCAGTATTGTTATAGAATATATAGAAAATTTATACTACGTTGATTTTATTTCAGAGCTGGAGATGGCCATTTATAAAGATCAGACAAATAAAGAAAAGCCTAAACTATTAGATGATACAGAAAAAAACGAGGCCAATGTAGAATTTTTAGACTTTTCAACCACACTGTCTCCTTCAAGCCCAAAAAACATATTAGTCTCTGTTAAAAACCATATTATAAGCACCAAAATAACAACTTGCAAAAAAACAACACCAGAAGAACCTGAAAAATGTCAATACTAAACCAGCATATCACCATTCCTAAAAAATTAGCATCCGAGGACGATTTGGATTTCCTTTATTTGAGAAAAAAAGGAATTGAATACATCGAGTCTTTTGGCAGTAAATTTTGGACCGATTTTAATGAGCATGATCCGGGAATAACTATACTGGAAATGCTTTGCTACGCTATTTCGGATCTTGGCATGAGACTCAATCTCCCTATAGAAAGTATATTAGAATCGAATGACAGCAGTAAAGGGATTCCGAAACAGTTTTTCAAAGCCTCAGAAGTATTATCATCAAGTCCTGTCACACAAAATGATTACAGAAAACTATTTATAGATATAAAAGGAGTTAGAAACTGCTGGCTTGCAAAACATGAGAAAAAGGTGTATGTAGATTGCAAAAAAGATCAGCTTTCTTATGACTTTACGGATTATGAAAATCTCGCAGCAACACCAAATTTAAGAAAATATTTTGGGCTCAATGGCTTATATGATCTTTATGTAGATTTTGAAAGCTCAAAACCTGCAGAAATAGAAATAGTTAAAGAGAAAATAAGAAAAGAGTATCATGCTAACAGAAACCTTTGCGAAGATCTTGTTGACATAAAAAAAGTGGAAGACTACCCTATAAAAATATGTGCCGATATTGAAGTTGATACAGAAGCCGATGAGGAACTGGTTCATGCAAATGTCATTGACGCTTTGGAAAGTTACTTATCGACAACAGTCAATTTTTATTCGCTAAAGCAAATGATGGACAAAGGATATTCAACTTTGGAAATTTTTGATGGCCCAACTTTAGAGAACGGTTTTATTGATACCAAAGAATTGCTTACCGCCGATTTGAGAAACGAAGTGCGTCTCTCAGACATCATGAGAATAATTATGTCGGTGCCAGATGTGATTTTGATTAAAGATATTTCGTTGGGAAATTGTGGCGGCGACGATCTGGAAAACAAATGGCTTATCTGCCTTTCGGCCTATCAAAAACCAATTGTTTGTACCAAAAGTGTTTTCAATTACAACAAAGGATTATTGCCTCTCAATATCAATCAGGCACAAGTAAAAATTTATTTAGACGCCATAAAGGCTGAGAAAGACAAAGCTACAACCAACGCCAGCCACGATAAAGAATTAGAAGTACCAAATGGTGAATATCTGAACACTGATATTTATACAACAATACAAAATGATTTTCCTGAAACCTATGGTATTGGTGAAGTTGGGCTTCCTTCCAGAGCATCCACTGAACGTAAATCTAAAGCAAAACAATTAAAAGGATATCTTTTATTTTTTGATCAGATATTAGGAAGTTATTTTAAACAGTTAGGACAAGTAAGCGAATTGCTTTCAGTAAGCGGGAATTTGACCCGAACCCTGTTTACTCAAGTCGTTAAAGACATTGAAGGGGCTGACAATATTGTAGATGGATATGAAAATTACACTGATGAAACTATTACAGAACTGCTTTTTGATCAGCAGGACAATAATATTGAGAGAAGAAATAAAATTCTGGACCACCTCTTGTCACGTTTTGCCGAGAATTTCTCAGAATATGTATTTGTCAACAAAACCATTTATGGCAGCACCGCAGATCAAGTCGTTTTGCGTGACAAAGAAAACTTCTTGAAAGATTATAAAGCAGTAAGCAAAGAGCGGGGAAATGCTTTTGATTACTACAGACAGCCCATTGCCAATTTATGGGATACTGATAACGTTTCGGGAGCCGAAAAAAGGATTTCGAGACTTATTGGCGTTAAGGATTACACCCGCAGGAATCTTTCTAATTCATTTGTAGAAATGTACAATTTTATTGACACCGACAATCAGTCTGTTTACAGATGGCGTATTGTAGACAATCATAATGAAATTGTACTTTCTTCAACAGCAGAATACTTCGATACTTCCGCAGCAAATAAAGAGCTTTATTTTGCCGTACTGCAGATTATTCAGACTCGTGAATATAAAATAAAGGAAGCTTTTAAAAACGGAACAATAAAAGATTTATCCATTATTGACAATATTTTAATACAGCAGTCAGATGCCGGAAAATATTCTTATGACATTATAAATCCAGCAATTAAAGACAAGAAAAATCCACAACGTATTATTGCCCGCAGATTTGAATATTATGCAAATCTGCCAGATTTAGAACAATCGATTCTGGAATTGATTCGATTCATGAAAGAAGATTTTACCGAGGAAGGAATGTTTTTGATAGAACATATGATGCTTCGTCCTGATGTAAATCTGACAACAGTAAATCCTGACACATTCATGCCTATCTGTGCAGATGAATGTGACAATTGCGAACCTATAGATCCCTACTCCTACCGTGTGAGTGTAGTGTTGCCAGGATATACACTGCGATTTGCCAATACCGACTTTAGAAATTATATAGAAAAAATAATTAAGGAAGAATTGCCCGCTCACGTTCTGGCAAAAATATGCTGGATCGGATATAGGGAAAAAGATGTGAAAGACCCCGCAGAAAACCAGCTTGTTCAATTTGAAAAAACATATAAAGACTACCTTCTTGCCAAAACTGATTTGAATCAGGAACAGCCGGAACCTCAATTAATCAGTTTTATTAAGGCGCTCACCGTTCTAGACAATGTTTACCCAACAGGGCGACTGTTTGACTGCAGTGATGAAAACGAACGGTTATCAGATAAAATTATATTAGGAAAAACGAATTTAGGATCATTATAAAAACTATTCTCATGTCAGCAAAACTTTCAACAATAACAACACAATACCGCCGATTCACAAAGAATCAGGTACTTACAGAAGGAAACCTTAATGAGGTAGTAGATTTTTTTGACGACCAAGACCGACTCTCGCGAATTTATCTGAACGGTGTTGGCATAGTCTGCGGGTTTTATGCTGCTTATGATTCGGCTCAAAAAACCATTTCTATAACGCAGGGAACTGGTATAACTACTGATGGTGATCTTTTTAAATTATATCAGGCAGATGTATTTGGAAACAAAAAAATCGATTTTGACGCCAAAACATATACCCACTGCAAAATTTATGACAATAAAAAAGCAGCCTATAAACCTTTTTTTTATGATGGATCCAGCAAACAATTACCTCTTTTTGAACTCTTGACAGAAGAACAGCAAAAAAAAGAAAAAGACCCTAATTTTGCTTTAACACAGTTTACATCAAATACACAATTTGAGTTTAAAGATGCCGTAATTCTTTTGTATCTGGAATCGTATGAAAAAGAATCTGACCTTTGTGTAAGTCTTTCGTGCGACAATCAGGGGCTGGAAATTGTAGGCAATCTTAAAGTTTTAATTGTCAGCAAAGCAGTTGCTGTACAAATAATGAATCATGACAGCATCATCAGTAAAATTAACTATTCTAATCTATACCATAAATTACCGGACCTAAAATCGAATAGAATTGTTCTAAAACCTGAAGATTTTGTCCATCTTGATGCAATAAAACAAACTTTTACAAAAGGGATTTTCAAAAACAATACTGTTCAGAATCTGCAGGACGGCTACAATAAATTGCTGACAGGCTTAAAAATGCCGTTAATTTTAGATTCTATCCAAAAAAACATAACCCGATTATTTAATTTTGAAGGAGACTCAGTGCTGCCTCCAGATTTTCAGTATTTATATGATCTGCTCAACGATCTTGTTGATACTTACAACGAAACCAAACTGATATTGTTTACCATAGCTGATAGTAACTGCTGCCCTGATATTAATGCTTTTCCAAAACATTTAATGCTGGGCGAATTAATAAAAACCGAGCCTTGTTTAGAATTTCGTCATGCTTTTTATAAATCGCCATTACTTACAGGAGAAAATCTAAGCACCTGCAATGAATGCCTTAGTGATGACAATACAATTAGTAAAGATTCCGAAGAAAAAGAGGTAACAGCAGAGGAAATAAAAATATGCTACGGCGAAAACACAGCCGAACAAAGAATGTACAGCCTTATCCTGCGAAGTGCACAATTATTAGAAAATTACAATTCTTTATATGATTTTATAAAAATTACGCCTTCCCTTCAAATGGGTAAATTGGGCAAAAAAGCCATTCCTTTTTACAGCAATGTAAACGATTCTCTAATTAAGGCTTGGGATTTTGATAAAACTATCTTAGGATTACAAAAAAACAATATTAGTTATCATGACGATTTATTAAATACCAAGAATCCTCTCGAAATTCATATTGACAGTGATTTTTATAGAATTGAAGGCCATCAAGGGCGTAATTACAAAGAAGCATTAAAAACAATTCAGCAGATACGATTTGAAAACGGACTCGGATTTAATGTAGTAATCTTAGCCGTAAACCCTAATGAAACTGACAAAACCATACAGCATTTTACAAAATATTACCTCAGCAAAAATCACGGCTATGAGCATAAAGCCGGCGTTGCGCCTGGAGGAACATTTATAATGATTTATGTAGAAAATGAAGAACCGCCTTACTACAGCGGAGCCACAAGACTGAATCCATCACTAACAGGTGATTTTGAAAAATTTAGTGAAGGACTGCCTATCATCTCGAATCCTGTTGTTGCCGATTTTACATTACCTTACTTATGCTGTGACGAAAACTCGATAAGCCTAACACTTCCTAAAGACAAACTTTGTTTTGACGGCAAAACAATCCCTTTGCCATTTCGGGTTACACCAACAGGAGGTTTTGTAAAAGCAAATGTTAACAAAGGTCAAAATGGAGGCGTTACACTCAATGAATTAGGAGAATATGTGTTTGATCCTAATTTAGTTAGTAAAACATTAATTGGTAAACCGATAACATTTACTGTCAATAATTTTGAAACAAAATGTGTAATAACCATTTTTGAAAAACCAATATTCGATTTTATTGCCATTCCTTTAAAACCTTCAGGAACTAGCGAAACCGAAGTTACTTTCACTGTAACCGGAGAAAATCTTACCGGCAATAAATATACTTGGAATTTTGGAGATAAAAGCGAACCTGTCACAGATGAAAAAACAGAAATAAAACACCTCTACAAGTATAATAGTGAATCACAAAAAAAATTCACATTTGATGTTACGCTTAATGTAAACAATGGCAACTGCGGTTTTCAAGTCACTCATCCTGTGAGTTTTGAAATTGCAGACTCAAAAGTGCTAATAGACGGCAAATTAGTAAACAGCATATCCTTTTGCAGAAATGATAAAACACCGCATGAGCTTACAATTGAGCCAAATACAAAAGGAGCAGTTCTTTCAGGAGAAGGAATTTTTATAACCGCAGGAGGGCAAGTTCTGTTTACTCCACCAAGTGTAGCTCCGGCTGTCACAAACGTAACTATTTTTATAGACGGCAAACCATCCAATCTTGTAATTACGCTTTTGGAACTGCCTGTTGCCAGTTTTACTGCCAGCGTTACGGCGGGAATTTTAACCTTAAACAACAATTCCCAAAACGCCGATACTTACATATGGGAAATTAATAAGGAAGTAGTAAAAACCGATAAAAAAGATCCAATAACAAGACCAGCTTCTATATTTAATGAATCCTCTATTTTTGTTTCATTAACTGCGCAAGGCAAATGCGGCCAAATGATAGATGGTCCAAGGCCAATTGAAATTAGAAAAGAAGTTGTCGTAAATAAATGTCTTGACAATGCGGAACTATTTATAAAAAAATCAATTGAAACTACTTCCAATTTAAAGGAAATTTCCGATTTAAATAAATTCAATGCTAACACTATTAGCTTCATTTCTCAAACTCAAAATAAATTTGAAGAGGTTAATAATAATCTTCCAGGTTACATCAATGGCAAGTTAAATGCTAAATTGTCTGAATTATTTACACAGGAATATTTCAATTTTATATCCACAGTTGTTGCATCTGCGATTAGACTACGAAATTCAAATCAGATTACTGCGATACAGACACTGATATCACTAAACACTTCATTGTTTTATACTATTTTGAGATGTCAAGAGCAAGAAGTACTTAAGGCATCTGAAAAACGGATTATTCAAGCCGCACTACTTTTTACCAATTTATTTAAAACTTTCATAGAACTACAATTTAATTCCGATAAAGACGGAACACTGAAAGAGTTTTTGTCAAGTATGTTGAAAGTATTTCAAAAAACAGATTTTATCCTGACCAATTTAAATATACAAATAGAAGATCTTACTGCTGGTGATAAATTCAAGTAAACATATTATCAATAAAGTTTTCCTAGAGATAAATACCAATTCTAAAGAGAAAGGCTATTATCTCAAGGATAATATTGATTCATTTTTACAAAAGGAAATATTCTCAATTTTAGAAACGTATTTTAATGAATTGGATTCGAAAAACCCTTTACAAAGCATACAATTAGAAAAACTCAACATTGATATTGCTATAAATCCAGATTTAGATTTAGAAGATTTCAAAAATCAGATTCTAAAAGAAATTACAAAACAAGTTGACGAAGTCTTTGAAAAAAAAGACAAAAACATAGAAGGTTATAAAGTAACTAACGCACAAGAAAAAGAAGTAGAAAGCTTTTTTTATTTTTTGGAAACAGGTACAAGCGCTTGGTGGACAACATTCAATCATGACTTCAGAATAGCTGATGACACTATATTTGAAAAAATCCTAAACAATAAAACCTTTGCCTTTAAATGGTCAAACTCGGTTCAAAAACCAATTGCAAGAACAAGGTTCATTAAACAATTTAGTGATAACCAAATTGTAACAATTATTAAAAAAGGAATATTGCTTAAAAAAAAATATGCTGACAGCAGTGCCAGAATAATCAGGATTGAAGCAATAAAAAAACATCTTGAAACCAGTACTTCAAAAAGCCAATTTATTCCAAATCAAAGATTTTTAATTTGGGAAATAGCCATTTTAAGTCTGGCGGAAATCAATATTGAAATTGTTAAACAAAAGCTTTCCAGATTGATTTATAATGTCTTTGAATTTCATAAAAAAAGCAGTGTTTTAGAATACAGACACCTTCTTGTGAATGAAATTAAAAATCAGATAGAGAATCAGGACGCATTAGAATTACTGGCAAATCTTGAAGCTGTTATTTTGGTAATCGAAAAAAAAGTAGACAAATCTATTTTAAAAGAAAAAGAAAAGAGAACAGAAACGGGGACAGAAACAATCACAAACACAGCAATAATAAACACGGAAACAGCAACAGAAAGTATCCAGGAAAATATTGAAAAGACAATATCCGACTCGGATTTGATTTTGTCAAAAAACATAGATGTGACTGTTCGCAGCGATGAAAAAAACATCAAATCCTTATCAGATAATTTAAAAGAAAAAGCTCTCAATGATTCCGAAAGCAGCAGTGGCAAAAAAGAGTTTTCTGCTGCAAAAGAGCAAGAAGAAAAAGAACAGGAAGAAGAAACAAAAGATATAAATGTTAGTGATCTATATGTTGACAATGCAGGTTTACTGCTAATTCATCCTTTTTTGAAATCACTTTTTGAAAATTGTAAGCTGCTCGATAAAGAAAATACCATAAATAACCCAGAAACTGCCGCGCATCTTCTGCATTATATAGCCACGGGCCGAGAACAGGATTATGAGAATACTATGGCTTTCGAAAAATTTTTATGCAATATCCCCATCGCTAAACCTATTGAAAGAAACGTTGTACTCTCTGACGAAATGAAAAAAGAAGGAGCCGAAATGCTTCAGGCAGTATTGAATAATTGGGAAATAATGAAAACATCATCGGCAGGACTGTTGCAAAACGAATTTCTGCAGCGGCCTGGAAAACTGAGTACTAATGCCGATGAAAGTTCTAAAATAATTATAGAACGAAAAACACAAGATATTTTGTTAGACAAATTAAGCTGGAATTTGAGCATTATAAAATTGGCCTGGAAAAAACGAATCATATACGTGGATTGGTAAAGATTATTTCAAACAAGCCCTTTTAGAATTCTAATCCCGAAATTTAAGAAGCATTATGGAAATAGAAAAAACGCCTTTTTTAGAAATAGATAAAAAAAACATTTTTACTGAACAGCAAAAAGCGCTCGGATTTATATTCGATAATCTTGATTTGTCGAAAATTGCTTTTTGCGGGGGAGTCGCAGATTATTTAAATCTTCGGCAGTACTATCAAATGCACATAAATGATTTGGATATAATTTATGAAAACGAAGAAGATTTAGATCCAATTAAGAATAAAGTTGACGTAAAGAGGTATATCTCTAAATTTTACAGAACCCGAAACGGGGAAACATTGGTTTATAAATTCAAAATTTATGGCAAGGAAATAAATGTAGATAATTTTCCAAAAGATTTTTCGACGTTAACCCTTACGCAATCTCCTCTTTTGGGCAAAATGGTATGGCACTCTTCATTTAATGAAATGAAAAAATTCCATAACAATGAGATCCACCTGAAAACTTCGGAAATAGCAGGAATAAATTACGAATGGAAACGATTATATAAACACAGCAAAAAAGCATCTTTATACAACAATGTAACTTTTTTGGAAGAAAAAAATTTGATACATACCATTAAAAAAAATGTTTCATGAAGGAAGAACCAAGAATAATATACAGTCTGGATGTGCTTCCTATTATTAATAACCGCTGGAATGCCGGCAATAAACTAAAGGAAACTATTTACATGTCGGCATTAAGTATTTTATACAGCCATTTGTGGTATAAAGACATTGAGTTTTATGTAGACGAAATCGCTTATAAGTATTTATATATGCTGCCGTGCAGAGTTACAAAAGTGCCAAATAATGATGACTTAGAACTTTGGATGAAATCAAAAATTCATGCCATAAATAAGCAAATCAAGCCGTTTGTGCACCTTGACACTGATATTTTTATAAAGAAAAAAATACATTTTAATTTTAATAAGGTAATTGTTGAACGAAGTGATGACGAATATTATGGACATTATAAAAACCAGCTGCCTTTTTTTAATCAATACACACAGCATTTGGACTATTGGCATGAGGATGTAGGCAATTGTTTTAATTGCGGGATTTTAGGTTTTAACGACCTGGAGATCCGTAATCAATTTGTAAATGCCTATTACGAATTAGAAGCAATATATATAAAAAACAGAGAAAGTTACCTGCCATACAAACGGCAGGGATACGAGCCATGCGTAGTTATAGAACAATACATGCTTGCGTCGTTCCTAAAGCATAAAGGTGTAATACCAAATTTACTGCTGTATCAGCAAAACATGATTGACCAGAGCAATCATGCTGATAAAATAGGGTACAGCCACATTTACGGGAAAAAAAAATATACGAAAAATATTGTGGGAGCCATTGAGGAACGGCTTTCTAAAATATTTCCATATTGGTACGAACAAATAAAGACGGCGGTAGAGAAAGAAAATATGTCTTAAAACCAAGAACTATAATTAACATGAGCGACAAACATAAAATAATATATAGTCTCGATGTACATCCCATCATGAACAACCGCTGGAAAATGGGAAACAAAAGTACAGAAACGATTTACATGACGGCGTTAAGCATATTGTACAGTCATTTGTGGTATAGCGACATCGAGCTTTATGTTGACGAAATGGCTTATAAATTTCTGTATATGCTGCCTTGTAAAGTAATACAAGTTGCCAAAAATGAGAATGAAGAATTATGGATGAAATCAAAAATCAATGCGATGATGCAGCAAACTAAGCCATTTGTTCACTTAGACACTGATGTATTTATCAGGAAAAAAATAGATTTTAGTTTCAGTGACATCTTATTGGAACGAAGCGAACAAGATTACGCAACACATTACAGGCCACAAGTAGATTTTTTTAATCAATACACCCAAAATCTGCTTTATTGGAATCATGATTTAGGATATACGTACAACTGCGGTATTTTGGGTTTTAATAATTTGGAACTCCGAGACCAATTTGTAAGTGCTTATTATGATTTAGAAAAAATATATCTCGAAAATAGAGAAGCCTTTATAGTTTTAAAAGAACAAGGACAAGAACCCTGCATCCTAATTGAACAATACACACTGGCCACATTACTTAATCATAACAATATTGAACCCTCACTGTTGCTAAAAGGAGAAAATATAATCGAACAAGGAAAAGATGCAGATGAGATGGGATACTCTCATTTTCATGGTACAAAAAAATATGAAAAATACATTGTTGACGAAATTGAACTTCGACTCTCTAAAATATTTCCGTATTGGTATATGCAAATAAAAAGCGCATTGCAGAAAGAAGGCGTTATGGCGAATAATCCGCAGTTTGTTTAGTAAAAAGAATTATTAATCCGAAATGGCAAAATAATAAAGATCATGAGAGAATTTGAACAAAAAAAAATAGGCAGCCACTTCTCCACTCCTTTTTTTGGACCTAAAATTCAAAAAAAACTAACTACTGGAACAGTAGGAGACAGATATGAAACAGAAGCAGATAATGTTGCTGATAAAGTAGTTAACAAACGCAAAGGAGGAGGACTGCTGCAATCAAGAACAGAAGAAGGCGTGCAGCAAAAACCCATTTCAGAAACCATTTCAACGGTTCAAAAACAAGATCTGGCACAGGAACAGCCACTGCAAAAAAAAGGCAAGGAAAAAGAAGAAGACAAAAAGGTTCAAAAGAAATCCGATAAGGAAGAAGATAAAAAAACGGTTCAAAAAAAGGGAGAAAAAGAAGAAGATAAAAAAGTACAAAAGAAATCCGACAAGGAGGAAGACAAAAAAGTACAAAAAAAGGGAGAAAAAGAAGAAGATAAGCAAGTGCAAAAAAAATGTGCCGATTGCGAGGGCGAAGACAAAAAAGTGCAGAAAAAAGGAGAAAAAGAAGAAGATAAAAAACCAGTTCAGGCAAAATTAAAAGAGTCCAGCCCAGATAATGAAGGAATCGAAAATGACCTCAACAGGTCAAAAGGAAGCGGCAGTACAATGGACAAAAACACAAAGCAAGAAATGGAATCGGGTTTTGGAACCGATTTTAGCAGTGTAAACATCCACACAGACAGCAAAGCCGTGCAAATGAGCGAACAGCTGGGGGCACAGGCTTTCACACATGGCAGCGATGTCTATTTCAATAAAGGAAAATACAAGCCAGACTCCAAAGAAGGCAAACATCTGCTTGCACATGAACTCACTCATACGATACAGCAAACGGGCAGCAAGACTCCAAATAATGTTCAAAAACTATCCGATCCGGATTGCGGCTCAACCAAACATTTAAAATTATCCGGCTCATGCTATGATTTTCACAATACCTGTTATACAGAAACTTTTGTCCCTTCCAAGAGTGACGCTTTAAAAATAGTTATTGATGTAGATTATATGGAACCTGTTGGCTCTTGGATCAAAGAAGATTTCAGTGCTCAGGTTATTAAATGCGGTCTTATAGATGACACTAATATAGGTTCAAAAAGAATATCGCTGGAGAACATCCCTTCAACCTTAGAATTTAATATCGCAAGTGTTACTCCTGGAGATAAATATTTCATTAGAATTTATTCAAGATCTAGTTCGGCTTTAAAATCAAATTACAGCGTAAGCCAATAAAATATGTCAGTCCTAACCAAAAAAACAAATACAAATCCTTCTCACTCTGCGTCACATCATGACAAGGGTAAGGAATCTTTTTTTGGGATACAGGCAAAACTGAATATAGGAAAACCTAACGATAAGTTTGAGGCAGAAGCCGATAGAGTAGCAGACCAAGTCGTTGCCAATAAACAGACGGTAAACACGGGGGCGTTCTTTTCGCCATCGCCGGTAGTGCAAAAAAAGCTGGCCCGCGATGTTCAAAAACAAGAAGAAAAGAACAAAAAAATTCAGCAAAAAAGTGTAGCCGAAACCATAACGCCTGTTATACAGCTAAAAGGTGAATCGATCCAAAACAAACTCGATTCCAGAATACCAGAAAGACGAGAAATCAATCCAGCTTTTTCCGCATCAAAAACATTAATTCAGAATAAACTCGAAGATAAAATCCAGAAAAAAGAAGAGGTAATTCAGAAAAAAACAGAAGTTAAAAAAACAGATACTAGCTCAGTAAACAGCCCTTCTATCAAACCTTTAATCCAAAATAAAGGCAAAGAAGAAAATTTACAGCAAAAAAAAGAAGAAGAAAAACAAACCAAAGACGAGGAAAAACAAATACAAAAAAGTCCTGCCGGCGATGCCAATCCTAGCGATAACTCTAATTTAGAATCCAATTTAAACAGCAGCAAAGGCGGAGGTTCTCCACTATCTGGAAATACTCGAAAAGAAATGGAATCGGGTTTTGGAACCGATTTTAGCAATGTTAGAATCCATAACGATTCTAATGCTGTGCAGATGAACAAGCAGTTAGGTTCTCAGGCATTTGCAACGGGCAATAATATTTATTTTAACGAAGGAAAATACAATCCCAATACACAGTCGGGCAAACACCTGCTTGCGCACGAACTCACACATACGGTACAGCAGGGAGCAGTCATCAGAAAAAAACCAGAGACAATACAAAAGTCCGAAATGATTCAGACTTCATTATTATCCAGCCTGATTCCTGATTTTATAAAAAATAATGTCAGACACATTCCGGGTTACACACTGCTTACTGTCGTCGCTGGTTATGACCCTCTAAATGACATAAATGTTGATAGAAATGCCATTAATCTAATCGAAGGATTTATGGGATTAATTCCTTTTGGAACAGCAATATTCGATAAATCACAGGAATATGGTATCATAGACCGCGTATTTAATTGGGTCAATGGAAGATTGAGCGAATTGGGCTTATCTCTAGATTCGCTGCTTAAGCTGGTTCAGGATGCTTGGAACGAATCCTCGCTTAGCACCTTTATAGATGTAGTTACATCTAAATTTAATACGGTTGTTGCCCGCGTTACTAATTTTGCCACTTCTCTAGTTGACCAGATTATAACTTGGATTAAAGAGGCATTAATTGATGTTGCTGAACCATTATTGGCCGAAAACAAAGCGTATGCACTGATCAAAAAAATTATTAAATACGACCCGCTTCGAGGTGTAGAAGTTAATGCAACAACCGTCGAAATTCTCGAAGATTTCCTAAAATTAATTGGTAAGGAAACGGAGCTGGAGCAAATGCGCGAAAAAGGCACACTGCAGGAAACAGCCGACTGGATGGATACTCAAGTGGTTACTTTCATGTCGTTATTGGGAGAACTAAGAGGGCTTATTACCGATGCCTGGAATGCCATACAGCCCTCAAATCTAGCCAATATTGCAGATAATCTTTCGGCTTTGGCAGTCAGAGCGGGAAGTTTCTTAGAGCGTGTTTGGAATTTTGCTGCAGGAGTTGCACTCAAAGTTTTAGAACTAGTCAAAAAATCACTGTTAGGATGGCTTTCATCTCAAGCAAGTGCAGTACAAGGTTATTCCCTTATAAAAGTAATCATTGGCAAGGATCCATTTACCGAGGAAGTTGTTCCATTTACAATTCCAAACGTCATCAAAGGGTTCATGAGTTTAATGGAAGGAGGCGATGCCCAATATGCCCAAATGGAAGAAACTGGAGCTATTGCCAGAATTGTAGGTCAGATTGAAGCTGCTGTAGCCACTCTTAATATGACTCCGGCATACATTATCCAATTATTTACAGATATTTGGAATTCACTCACAATTGACGATTTGATTCATCCGCTGGATGCTTTCTTGAGAATTATCGAAAAATTTGGAGAACCAATCGGCAGACTAATTGCTTTTGTTGCCGAAATCATTAGAATTATTATTGTTGCGATTCTCGAAATAATGAACTTCCCATTTGATCTCATCAGCAATATTATCAATAGGGCCATGGGAGCTATAGAGGATATTAAAAAAGATCCAATAGGTTTCTTAAAAAATATTCTTCGAGCCATAAAACAAGGATTCAAACAGTTCTTTGACAACATTGTCACACATCTCGTTGGCGGACTCACAGGCTGGCTCATGAGCGAACTCAAAGATGCTAATGTGCCAGTGCTTACTGATTTCTCTTTAAGAGGCGTGATTTCTTGGGTGCTAGAAGTCCTAGGGATTTCTATGGAAAAAATCTGGGAGAAACTGGCCGCACATCCTCGCATAGGCCCAGCAAGAGTCGCTAGAATTCGCAGCGTGATTAACACTCTCGAAGGAATTTGGACATTTATAAAAGATGTTCAGGAACGGGGAATGGCGGCCATTTGGGATAAAATACAAGAACAACTGAGCAATCTTTGGAATACCGTTCTTGATGCAGTGAAAAACTTTGTGATGGAGCAAATTGTAAACCGCATCACCGCCAGATTGCTGAGTATGCTAGACCCAACCGGAATCATGGCGGTAATTAATGGAGCAATGGCTTTGTACAGTGCCATACAAAGTTTTATAAAATACCTGCGTGAAATGCTCGAAGTGGTCAACTCATTTGTAAATGGCGTTGCCGATGTAGCCAAAGGAAATGTAACCACAGCTGCCAACTATCTTGAAAGAACTATGGGACAAGCCATGCCTGTTGTGATTGGTTTCCTTGCCAATCAGGTTGGACTTTCGGGAATTGGCAGACGAATTGGCGAAATAATTATTTCTGTCCAGCAAATGGTTGATGAGGCACTTACGTGGCTGGTAAATAAAGCGGTGGATACGGGAATGAATATGCTGGATCGGATTATGGGAAGAGGTGCGCCTGAAGCTGCTGCTACAAACGAACAATCATTAATTCAAGTTCCAGATGTTACAACAGAACAAAATTTTTCCATGGGAGATGAAGGTCATACACTTACAGCTAGAGTACAAAATGGATCAATAGAAATTTTAATGGCCAGCAATAGACAAATAGTAGTTAACGTTGGACTCATTAGTGCACTAAACGAAGTTAATACAATGGACAATTTTACTGGAAAAACGAGAATACGTCAAAGATTAGAACATGCAGTAAATATAACCGAACATAACTCTATTGTACGCAATGTTTATGAGCCATGGACACAACATCAACGACAGCCTTTTCCAGTGCATTTAGATAGATTTCTTTCATCTGTAATAACTGATTTATCAAATTTAAGTCAAATTGAGATTGGTGGTAAAAAAATTACATCATTAGTTGAATTATTCAGTAAACTCAATAGAAACACTGACAATCCTGGAATATATGGTAGCCAGTTTGTTGATGTGCCAAGTGAAGTTGCTCCTTATAAACATTTTTCTAATTCACAGAAAACAAACATTTTGAATCATAATCGTTACCTAAATAATGGTGTTAACAAGTCCGATATTTCAGGAGAAGAATTAGACAATTCACTACATGTAGGACATGACAAAAAACCAAATATTGATCATATTTTTGCGAGATCTAGGGGCGGTAGTAATAGTTATTCTAATGCTCAAGTTTTATCTGGACCAGAAAACAGAGCAAAAAGTGATCATTAATTTTTACATAAATTACTCACAAATAAAGAAATATCTCATTAGTATAAAAAAATTAAAACACAATAAATTAGCAAACTCCTCTATAAAATCTACTTCAAAAAAGAAGACAGTATGAAATTTCTCTTTACTGAGTTCAAGTAAATTGAATAAAAGAAAAATAACCGATTAAATCCAAAATCACCAATACAAAAATGAAAACCATATTCGAATATTTAAAACTGCAATTCATCCATCAGCTGGACACTATTTTTATGGTTGATAATCCGTCGCAAAAACCAGTGTTCAAAAAAACAAAGTCACAGGATGCTGTCAATAAAATAATCATCGAAAATCATTTATCAGATAATGATGTTTTATTGTTAGCGCTGGCATTGGTTCCAAATATTCTTCCTAGTTTTTTAAGTTCGATTGTGGCAGAATACCTCCCTAATGGCGGAGAAATTGCCGAATTTGGAGGACTAAAATCAAAAAACCACAGAGGCATACTCCCAACTGCCGAAACAGCACTGTTTCTTATTGCCGGGAATGATTTAAATGCCCGGATAGCCTTCATCAGCTTTCTAAATGATGAATCCTATGTTTTTACAAAAGGCATCATCAAAATAGACCAAGTTCCTGTGGGAGAACCCAAAATGAGCGGACTGCTGTTTCTGGACGAAGAATATATTGAGCTGTTCATTTCCGGAAAAATTTTGAAACCAAAAATGAGCAGTAATTTCCCCGCCGAACTTTTGGAAACTAAGCTCAATTGGGACGATTTAGTACTCAACGGCAATACCATAAAGGAAATAAAAGAAATTGAAACCTGGCTGCGGTTTAATGATATTTTGCTCCACGACTGGGATATGAAAAGCAAAATAAAACCCGGCTACAGAGTCATGTTTTATGGAGCTCCTGGAACAGGAAAAACCTTAACCGCATCCTTGCTTGGAAAATACACAAACAAAGACGTCTACAGAATAGACCTATCGATGATAGTCTCAAAATACATAGGAGAGACCGAAAAAAACCTGTCAGCATTATTTGACAAAGCCATTAACAAAGATTGGATTCTATTCTTCGATGAAGCCGATGCTATTTTTGGAAAACGGACAAATGTGCGAGATGCCCATGACAAATATGCAAATCAGGAAGTCTCTTATTTACTGCAGCGTATCGAAAACCATCCGGGATTAGTGATACTAGCATCCAATTTCAAAAGTAATATTGACGCCGCTTTTACCCGAAGATTTCAATCTATTATTGAGTTTGAAATCCCCCAATATCCGGAAAGATTGCGGCTATGGGAAACCAATCTGCCTAAAGGGATTAAATTATCAAATGATATTAACCTAAAAGATCTCTCTAAAAAATATGAGATTACAGGCTCAAATATTGTCAATATAATTCAATATGCATGTCTTAAAACCATTGAAGATAAAAACGAATTTATTCAGCTAAACTATTTGATTCAGGGAATAAAAAAAGAATATGCTAAAGAAGGTAAAATGCTATAGTCTCAACTAAGAAAGATGTTTTAGTACGGCTGCTTTGATTTAGAAAACAGAAAAAAACAGAAGAGATTATAGGCGATAATTTGGAAAAACATTTAAAACAATAAAGCCATGCAAAAAACATTCTACAAAAAAGAGTTACTCATCAAGAGTCCCCAAAAACGAAAAGGTACTGACAACAACAAGAAAGACATTGAAAAAATTCAGTCGTGGCTGAATTTATTTGCAATGCAAAATCCAAGCTCGGGAACAGCTGCCAGTATTGATGGCGATTTTGGACCGGCAACTGAAAAAGCTGTTCTCAATTATCAAAAATTCAATGCATTGCCCCAAACAGGAATTGTCGATCAAGCCGTATTTGCTTTACTTTCCGCCCCTCTAAAAAAAGCCTTTGAAGATGCTATCGCAGGGAATACGCTTCGGGAATTAATTGTAAATACTGCCAAAAATCATCTCAAAAATCACCCGTTCGAACTTGTTATCAAGAATCAAAGCAATACAGGTCCTTGGGTACGCAGCTACATGGACGGAAATGAAGGAACCGACTGGTTTTGGTGCATGGGATTTGTGCAGGCAATACTTGACCAAGCGGCATCTATTCAGGGAAAAAACTTCAAAACCCTGATTCCATTAACGTACAGCTGTGATACTGTAGGCACCATTGGACTTCAAAAAAAATTACTCACCCGTTATCAAACAGCGAGAACAAATCCAAGTCTTATAAAACCAGGAGACATTTTTTTATTGCAAAAAACACCAAACGATTGGGTTCATACCGGAATTGTAACGGCCATTCATGGCGATATAATTGAAACCATCGAAGGAAACACCAATTCCGATGGCTCTCATAATGGAAATGCAGTCATGAACCGAATTCGAAATTTTAAACAATCCAAAATTGACTTTTTTTCAATAGAACCTTTAGTATAAACAAAAGTTGATGATCAATTTTTAGAAGCAGGGATCTTAGGGATTTTTAGAAAATATGGTTCCTGCTCTCAACTCTATTTTTACTTTTTTAAAGACAAACTTCAATCTTTTTTAAAAGTTCCCAATAACCTCAAATTCCTTTTCCTTCTCTTTATTTTCAGAAACCCGATTCAAGAAATCTTTAAGTTCATTCGTTAGAGGCAATTGATTTTGATTATTCCAAAAATTTTCTGAATAAGGAAATTTAGCCTTGAATATATCTTTATCCGAAGGAAAATTAGATTTTATCTGTTCATTTGTTGGACTATTTGTAGAGAAATAATTCATAACAAGCTTATAATAAAATGTCTTCTCTATTTTTTTTTCGCCTAACACTTCCAATTCTGCCTCAAGTTTTGCATTACTTAAATAATATTTATTAAAAGATTCACTTTTATTAAATTGCATAAATTTATTGTATTTTATTGTTCTATTTTTTATTCCTGAGAGCATTATTTCTTTGTAAGGAATAGTCTCAGGATTATCAATCATTTCTATCTTTAACTCGATAACAGCATAATCCTGACGTTTGATGATAAAATATCCTCTCATCGTTTGCCCCCAGCCATCTTTTTCATTTGCCTCAAATTCAATTTTTTTATAATTACTATCATTATAAGCTACTTCTTTAAAAGTGCATTTATCTCTTAGAGGAACTGTTGTCGTGAATAATTCATTAAAATCAGGAAATTTTAATTCTACTCGATATTTTTTTTCGAAAAGACTAACTTTTCTCATATTCAAAATTTCAATCTTTGTGCTGTTCTTTTCAATGTTATTTCTATTTCTTTTACCATAAACATCTTGTAATTTAACAATTGTATTGTCGTTCTTTAAAACATTTCTCAAAAAAAAGTCTGATGTGTAATTTGGAATAGGATTTTCGCCCATTTTATCATATACTTTTTTCATGAATGGCTCTAAATTACCAACAAAAACTTCATTGAGTTCAAAAACTTTTGACTCTATAAAAATAGTGTCTTGCTTTTTGATTTCTTCAAAAGTGGTTTTAATCGGGACGTAGCCTAGTAAATTAATATTGATTGCGTTATTTTCTGAAACAAAAGAAAAAAAACCTTCCGCATTTGTAATGGAATTATCTTTCTCGTTGAAGATAGTTACATTCTCTAAAGGCTGCTTAGTTAATTTATCAAAAATTACATTGCTAGTTCGCAAACTTTGCGACTGCATTGAGAAACAAACAAAAAGTATACAAAACAGGCTTGAAAGGAAAAGTCGCATAAATTAAAAATGTAAGAATTAAAAAGTAAAAATAGACTATTTTTCAATTCTCACATTCAATTCTTACATTCAATATTATTTTAATATTTGTCTTTTGAAGTCTTACAAATAATGAATAATGCTAAAATTCATTGACCATTATAGTTTTATAAGCCTAAAAAATCAAGAAAAAACTTCTTTCAAAACATCCAGCGATTTTGGTCTTTTGAAACCGTCGAGATGAAAGCTGTAGTAGTCAATTAGAATCTTTAAAAGTACTTGTCTTTCGATAACATGAAATATTTTTTGACCATTCTCAAATTTCAGCTGAATTAGTTTTTTGAACAATTGAGTTTCGTGTTCAGTAAGAGAACTAACAGCATGAAAAGGAGTAAAAACTCCCTCAATCATTTCAAAAAAAGGCATATCTATATCTGATTTATCAGGATAAAAACCAAGATATTTTGTGGTCTCCAGCATCAGAATCAAATGAAAATTGGAAATTTCATCGTGCTGATCAAGCCAATGCAGAGCTGTTTCCAGAAACGTAAACAACGATTCATTTTTCTCTTCTTCATGTATTGAATGATGCAGAATTTCAGAAAGAAACAAAACCATAGTGCTCTTAAAAATATCCGAATGTATCGAATGAAAAGGGGAAGCTATTTTTACTTCTTTGAAATTTTCCAAAGTCCCTTTATTTTTATGAACAGCTTCAATTTCGATAATAGTCAAAGGCTGAAAATAAGCTATTTTGGAACTACCTCTTCGTGAGGAAAAAGCATCGCGTACAATATAAGATTTCAGTCCGCTGGATAAAGTAAAACATTTTACAATCAAGCTTTTCTCTTGAAATTTTAAAGCTGATATTACTATGGCTTTTGTTTTGATTTGCATAGTTTTTATTCTTTTTAATTCCTAAAAAATGATACTTTAATTAAAAGCTAGTTCAACTTGTTTGCTTTTAAGACACTTGCAAATTTTTTAGTAAATATTTCAGCACCTCTTTTATTTAAATGGCTTGCATTATAAAAAAATGCTTTATCAAAACATATTGGATCATTTGAATAATTATAAAATTTTAAATCATAAAGTTTTGAAAATTTTGCATATATGGCAATCACTTCCTTTCTATTTGATACAAATTTTTGTCCATCAATATACTCAGGTGTATAAATCAAAATCAAATTTATTTTCATTCTCTTGCATTCTTGAATAAAGGTCTCAAATAACTCAATATTTTGCTTATCTAATTTTGCAACATACTCTTTTTGTTTGGATTTAACTTTTTCAAAATCAGTACTCCATTCCCTATCCATACCTAAAAAACCATTTTTTCGATATTTTTTTGCAGGTTTTCCATTTATAAGTATTTCTTTGCTTGTTTTTAATACTTCTTTTTTTCCTATATATCGGATAATTGGAATATAATAATCTAAATTATTATAACCTATATATGAACTTGTAAATTTTTTAATATTAGTATTCCACAGCATATATGGAAGATATTGATCCGATTTATATAAACCTGTACCTTTTTCCAAAGAGAAAACATCAACAGCTAGAATTATTGTTTTAGGCTTCTTATTATATTTGAGAAATTCTAAGTGACGTAAATATTGTAAATCAAAACTATGTCCATCATTTCCAAAATTATAAGCTTTTAAATTCAATGAATCAGTAATTATCTGAGAATCAATATGTACCCATGCTCTTGAAGAACCGTAAATTGCAATATCACAATTTGCATTTGAATTATAAATATCATTCATAACTTCAAATTCACCAGGAGGTTCATTCGATTGGCTTAGAAAATATGAAACTACATAGTCAAAAGGATAAGATATAATTAACAAAGGCAAGACAAAATAAAATATCTTGAGAATAAACTTTTTCATATACTAAAACTGGAAATAAATAAATTGCTGTTCTTTACCACTGAACCAAAAGATTATAACTATAATCAAATAATATAGTGAATATCTAAAAACTGGCTTCCAATTAGTCACTTTTGCAATAGCAAACTGATTTTCTCTTCCCATCCATTCAATAACTATAAAAATAAATAATAAGATAAATAATGTTTTTTTAGAATCATCTTGGTCATATTTAGGAAAAGTAAATAATGAACTTGAAAATATTTCCGAGATGTAATTAATAGCATGTTCTAAATTATTTGCTCTAAAAAAAATCCATGCCAAAATGGTTAAACTAAAAGTGAGTCCCATCTGAAAAATTTCTTTGACAGTTGGCAAATATTTTCCTTGAGCCACGATGTCCAGATTATTACGATTTGTATTAAAAACAATAGAAGGCATAATATACAAGGCATTAAGCAAACCCCAAACAATAAAAGTCCAATTGGCACCATGCCAAAATCCGCTTACTAAGAAAATAACAAAGGTATTTCTAACTTTCATCCACGTACCCCCCTTGCTTCCTCCTAATGGAATATATAAATAATCTCGAAACCAAGTTGAAAGTGAAATGTGCCATCTTCTCCAAAACTCTGCAATATCTCTTGAAAAATAAGGGAACGCAAAATTCCTTAATAAGTCGACACCAAAAAGCCGTGCTGTTCCAATTGCAATATCTGAATAACCTGAAAAATCACCATAAATTTGAAATGAAAAAAATATTGCTCCTAGCACAAGGGTACTTCCCGAATATTCAGATGAATTATTAAAAATTATATTGGCATGTTGAGCACATTGATCTGCAATTACAATTTTTTTGAATAATCCCCACAAAATTTGTCTTAAGCCATCAACTGCCTTGGTATAATCAAAGGTTCTTTTTTTCTGAATTTGAGGTAAAAGATGTGTTGCTCGTTCAATAGGCCCGGCAACCAACAGTGGAAAAAAACTAACAAACAAAGAATAATCAATAATATTTTTTTCTGCTTTTATTCTGTCTTTGTAAATGTCAATTACATACGACAAGCCATGAAAAGTATAGAATGAAATTCCTATAGGCAAGATCACATTTAATGTCCAAGGATTTACATGGAACCCAAAATTAGAGACTGCATCTGCAAATGATTGAATAAAAAAATTATAATATTTAAAAACACCTAGAAAACCTAGATTTATCGAAATACTTAACCAAAACCAAAAATTTTTAGTTCTTTGATCTTTTGATTCAGACATTTTTATTCCGGTAAAATAATCCAATAATGTGGAAAAAATCAATAAAAATAAAAACCTCCAATCCCAGCAGGCATAAAAAAAATAACTTGATGCAAGCAATAATAGATTCTGAAATTTGAGTGATTTATTTGTCACAAACCAATAAAGAAGAAAAACGATTGGCAAAAAAATTGCAAAATTTAGAGAGTTAAAAAGCATCCTATGCGTTTATAATTATGTATTTCATTTTAATTTTTTTTATCTTATAATCATCACTTTCTTAACCTTTGTTTCTCCGCCATCTTGAGCAGATACAAAAATCATATATACTCCTGATGCCACTTTGTATTTACCAAAAGCAGTCGTATCCCACTCTAAAGTTCCTCCCTCGGTAGTGGCTTCGAAAACCAGATTGCCGGCAACATCAGTAATTTTTACATTGGCTTTATTGAGCAGTCCATTTATTTTTACTGTTCCTTGATATTCTGGACGAACAGGATTAGGATATACATATACATTATTTAAGTCATCGCTAGCGGATGTCGCAATTCCTTTGAAAGAAATTATTCCCTTGGAAGTGGCAATAAAAACTTCGCCGGTACTGCTATTAATACTAATATCATTTATAACATTGCTGGGCAAAGGAGAATTGTCTGAAGTAAAATGGTACTTGGTCTGCTGGCCGTTTGGAGAAACCAAGAATACACCAGCATCTGCAGTTCCAATCCATTTCTCATTGGCACCATTTACTTCAATATCGGTTATAAATTGCTCATAAAGCAATTCCTGAGCCAGATTATCTTCCATGATAATAATACTTTCGGTTGTAAGCTGGCTTTCGGTTTGAAAATCATTTACATTATACAAAACTCTCAATCCTTTTGTAGTACCAATCCAAAGCTGATTTTTAGTATCTACAGCAAGAGTCCGAACATCTTGCACGGGCAGATTTCCAAGGTCTGTGCCAAAAGTAATTTTCTTAAACGTATTACTGCTTTCATTAAATCCTATCACTCCATTTATGTTGGTCGACATCCATTTTGTCCCATATTTATCGATATCCAGTTTGTTAAAATCATTACTGCCCGGTGCTGTTATAATTTTGCCCATTGCATAACTCGTCCATTGCCCGCTGGAACTCATCATTTTTAAACCATTGGAAACTCTTGAGTTATTAATCCATAAATTTCCCGATTTATCAAAAGCTGTTCCGCCAATTCTAATATCAATGTAATTGGGATCTGGGGGACTAACTGTTAAAGATTCTAAACTGCTGTTGGTTTGATTATAAAGAATTGCGGGAACATCGTCTTTAATTTTCAATAATCCTGAAAAATAAGAGCTCGCGTACACTTCTCTCTCATTCGATGGATTGATTGCAATGCGCGTCATGGATTTGGCACCAAGCACCTCCTCAAAAGGAATATTCAGCCATCCAGCTGCTGAATATTTGCTAATTCCATAATCATCCAATCCATAGGGATTATAATCAATATCATAATCACCATATACTGTCCAAAGCTGATTCTGTGATGCCTGCAGAGCGAAAATATTATTCCGGGAAGGACCAATTGGAGTTATGTTTTCAAAGGCTGCATCGCCCGAAAGTGAGGCTGTAATCAATCCATTTTCAGTTGTGCCTATGTAAATTATGTTACCTATAATTGTTGCACAGCTAAAAGTGGATTTCATACCAATAATCTGGTCTTTATTTATTTGACGTTCCAATACCATCTGTTTGTTATATATCAAGACACTATTAGGCGTTGTTATAATCAGATAATCGGTAATAGCTCTAAAATTGACCGCCGACTCTGGCAATTGCAAAAAGCCATTAAATATATTTGTGGCCGAATCATATTTATGAACATAGCCAGCTGTATTTACAGCATATAAAGCTGTATCAAGTGAAGCGACTCCAACCCAATTACCACCTGCGGTAACTTGCCATTGGTTGTAATCTATTAAATTAGGATTGGCTGCATCTCCTTTTCGAATACCGCTTGATGTAGCTGCGTAAATAAATCCGCTGTAAATGGCAGTTTGAAAAACTTTAATTTCGGCTCCATTGTCTCCTATAAAATAAGTATCTCCAAACTTGGAAGTATTTAAATTGTATTGCACAATTCCAAAATCGGTGGAAACATATACGATTCCGTTATATTCAATAAAATTGTTGATACGTTTTATATTGGCGGGTAAACTTTTGTTGATAATATCGACTACTTTGAGCATCGAACCATCGGCTTCGTTAATGATGATCAATAATCCATTTTGATATCCAACGATGGTTTTATTGAATGCTGGACTGTGATAAAGTGCTGTTATAGTTTCGCCCGAAAGACCATCGACTGTTGTGGTGGTTTTTATAATGTTAGTGCTGTTATTTTTGGAAAACAAGGCATTTTCGGAAGCGGCGTAAACAGCTTTTGGCGATTCGGAAACTGCTTTGATTTGGGTATAAGAAAAATATCCCTGCCAAGACAGATTGCTTTGGGCAAAAGTGATTTGGACCAAAAATAAAAAAAGCAGATATAACAGTCTTTTTTGCATTGAACAACAAATTGGTTCACAAATATAATACAAAGGGAAAGAGATTTTATATTTCAGATACCGAATGAAGCAAAAATAGTTTTTTTTGATTTTTACTTTAGTTGACTGCAAAAAAAATGCCTTTAATCTTTACAGAAAAAGGCATTCATAAACATAATTAAATTCTGCAGACTGATTTCGCAATCTGAATTCT
Organism: Flavobacterium aquicola; assembly: GCF_003385115.1. Taxonomy (GTDB): domain Bacteria; phylum Bacteroidota; class Bacteroidia; order Flavobacteriales; family Flavobacteriaceae; genus Flavobacterium; species Flavobacterium aquicola. Next base: position 281,808 of record NZ_QUNI01000005.1, on the reverse strand, counting down.
AAAAGACCTTATACCACTCCTTGTGCAAGCATGGCATCGGCTACTTTTACGAAACCTGCAATATTGGCACCTCGTACATAATCAGTAAAACCTGTGGCATCTGTACCATATTTTACACACGAAGCGTGAATGTCCTTCATAATATTTTTTAATCTTTCGTCCACTTCTTCTGAGGTCCAGCTTAGGCGCAATGAGTTTTGTGACATTTCAAGTCCTGATGTGGCTACGCCGCCAGCATTAGAAGCTTTTCCTGGTGCAAATAAAATTTTAGCTTTTTGAAATACGTGAACAGCTTCTGGTGTTGAAGGCATATTTGCTCCTTCGGCAACACAGATACAACCGTTAGCAATAAGCATTTTGGCTTCCTCTTCATTCAGCTCATTTTGTGTCGCACAAGGCAGCGCTACATCACATTTTATTTCCCATGGACGTTTATCGGCTACATATTTTGCATTTGGATATTTTGCAAGATAATCGCTGATTCTTCCTCTTTGCTCATTTTTAATTTCCATTATATGTGCTAATTTCTCCGTATCAATTCCGTCAGCATCATAGATATATCCAGCAGAATCTGATAGCGTCACTACTTTGCCTCCCAATTGAGTTGCTTTTTCGGCTGCGTATTGTGCTACGTTTCCAGAACCAGAAATAACTACTGTTTTTCCTTCAAAACTTTCTCCCTTTGTAGCGAGCATACTTTGTGCAAAATAAACATCTCCATATCCAGTGGCTTCTGGACGAATTAATGAACCTCCAAAAGAAATTCCTTTACCAGTTAAAACTCCCGTAAATTCATTTCTCAATCTTTTAAATTGGCCAAACATGAATCCTACTTCTCTTCCTCCTACACCAATATCTCCCGCAGGAACATCAGTATCAGCACCAATATGTTTTGATAATTCGGTCATGAAAGCTTGGCAGAAACGCATTACTTCATTATCTGATTTACCTTTTGGATCAAAATCGGCTCCTCCTTTTCCTCCGCCCATTGGTAATGTAGTCAAACTGTTTTTGAAAGTCTGCTCAAAAGCCAAAAACTTCAAAATACTTAAATTTACAGAAGGATGAAAACGAATTCCTCCTTTATACGGACCTATAGCTGAGTTCATCTGAATACGGTATCCTCTATTTACTTGTGTGTCCCCTTTATCATCTGTCCAAACTACACGAAACATAATAATACGGTCTGACTCGACCATTCTTTCCAAAATCATTTTGTTTTGGTATTTTTCATTTTCTTCGATGAAAGGAATCACTGTTTCAGCAACTTCGGTAACAGCTTGCATAAATTCCGGCTCATTCGGATTTTTTTTGGCAACTAATTCGATAAAATCGGTAATACTTTGTGACATGATTTTTAAATTATAAACGTTAGAGAAACGCTTCCGTTAGTTTTGCAAATATACACCTTATTAAGACATTTTAACTTTTTTAATACTACATTTAAGTAAAATTATCTTTTTATTAGTCATTTATAAAAAATTCAATATATGAAATAATGTTTTTACGAAATCGATATAGTATTGATAAAAATTATAAAGATATACCCTTTTTTCTAAATTTTATTTTTTTATTATTTATTTTTTACTGTTTAACAAATTCTATATTAGCACTTTTTATATCTTTGTCCAGCCACGAAAATGCTACCTACTTATGCCTAAATTAAAAATAATCACATTATTACTCTTAATTGGTTTACCATTTACTTCTTTTTCCCAAGCAGGAATCACGCATGAATTAGGTGTTATTGCTGGACCAGTCCAATTTCGATCTGATTATGGACAACGCGACGATGCAGAAACCAATATAAACAATATGGGTTTTGGAATTGCTTTTGTTGACTATTTGAATTTCTCATATACTGATTTTGTAAATGATTATTTTGCAGAACATTTCAAAGTAAGAAATGAATTCTCGTACAGTAAAACAAATTTACAGCATTATGGAGAATGGGTAGACAAAAACACTCCCGCTGCAAAACAGCTGCAGGCGATGCGGGGAACAACTCAATTAATCAATTTGGGTATTCAGCTTGAGTACAGCTTCCTTCATATTCATGATTTTGAGAGAACAGTTGGGAGTTTTAATCCGTACATCGGTTTAGGACCACAGATCAGTTATTATAACGCCACAGCTACTTCTGAATTAGGAGAACTTGGAAATATAATTACTACTTATCCTAAATATTTAGTCCCATCAGACGGACGTCCTCACGGATATTCTAACGAGAGTAAAGCGGTTTTTTCTGTAGCTCTAAATCTTGGGACCCGCTACAAACTCACTTCAATGTCTGATCTTATATTTGATGTAAGAGCTCAATATTTCAGTTCAGACTGGGTTGATGGACTTAACCCTAATGAAGATTTGTTTAAAGAAAACAAAAACAACGATTGGCTGACGTCTATCAGTATTGGATATATTTTCTATTTGGAACATTAGAAAAAACACCATTTATATAAAAAAAATCCAACTTTAATTTATAAAGTTGGATTTTTTAGTTTTTATGCTAATGCCTGAGTTAAATCAGCAATCAAATCATCGGCGTCTTCAATACCGACACTCAGTCGAACCAAATCATCTGTAATTCCGACTTCTTTTCTTTTTTCTTCTGGAATAGAAGCATGAGTCATTAAAGCTGGGTGATTGGCTAATGATTCTACACCGCCAAGAGATTCTGCCAACGTAAACACTTTTAGTTTTTCAAGAAACTGTATTGCATCTTCCTTTTTACCAGAGCTAAATGTGAAAGAAACCATTCCGCCAAAACCGCTCATTTGTTTTTTTGCAATTTCGTGATACGGATGATCTGGCAATCCTGGATAATAAACTGTTTTTATTTTAGGATGATTATTTAGAAACTCAACTACTTTAGTTCCGTTTTCGCAATGCCTTTGTACTCTTAAATGCAGCGTTTTAATTCCTCTAAGCACTAAAAAACTATCCATTGGTCCAAGGGTTGCTCCTGTTGCAAATTGCTGAAAATGCAATTGATCTCCTAAAGCATCATCTTTTACAATTAAAGCTCCTGCTATTACATCTGAATGCCCTCCCAAGTATTTAGTTGCTGAGTGCATTACTATGTCAGCTCCCAAGTCCAATGGCTTTTGCAAATAAGGCGTGGCAAAAGTATTATCGACTGCAAAAAGAATATTGTTTGCTGTAGTTATTTTGGCAATTTCCTGAATATCGGCCAATTTCATCAAAGGGTTTGTTGGCGTTTCTACCCAAACTAATTTGGTGTTTTCATTAATAAGTGACTTGAAATTATACAAATCATTCATATCTACAAAATGAAATTTAATTCCGGAATCCTTGTAAATTCGGGTAAACATACGGTATGTTCCGCCGTATAAATCGTCCATCGCAATGATTTCATCGCCTGCTTTAAAGGATCGTAAAATACAATCGGTAGCCGCGAGTCCTGATGAAAAAGCCAATCCTCGTGTTCCGTTTTCGATACTTGCCAAAGCGTTTTCCAACGCTGTACGTGTCGGGTTTGCAGCACGGCTGTATTCGTAATCGGGATTCAACGGTTTTCCTGGACTATTTTGTACAAAAGTTGATGTTTGGTAAACGGGTGGCATTACTGCGCCTGTACTCGGATCGTGATGCTGGCCTCCGTGAATGACTTTGGTATTGAATTTCATCGCTTTATTTTTTTCTACTGTTCAACTTTTTTAACTATTGGGGACAAAAAAATTAGCCACAGATTAGAAAGATTAACACAGATTACACATAAATAATCTGTGTTAATCTTTCTAATCTGTGGCAAAAATTTAGTACACTTGTTTTACTCTTTCAACCGATTACACGAACTTTCGAATGCTCATCATAATTCCGATATGCAGTCCTTCATGAAAATTGTTGAACTCAATTGCTCCTACTGCACTTTTTAAAATAAATCCTGTGGAAGTTGGATATTCCTGATAATTTACAAAAATACCGTTGCTGTAATCTGCTTCTAACTTATGTAAGGTATCAAACAGCAATGTTTTAATTTCATCTGCTTCTGCTTGAGTTACATCCTTTTCAGGTTTTGTTCCTTTACGATATTTTTCGACCATTTCGTCAGAAACCATCATTGGCAATCCTGATAATTTATAAACCAATATTTGCTGCGTCACAACAATATGAGCAATATTCCAAATTAAATTATTAGTAAACCCATCTGGAATTTTATTCAGCTGTTCTAACGTATAGTTTTCAAAATAAGCATTCAGCATTTTTCTGCTAGTGCTGTTAACTTCAAATGTATCTTTCATCTGTTTTATATTTTTGCATAAAATTAAACATTTTAAAATCAAATGTTTTCCTTTGCATTTAGAAAACAGAAAAAATAATGAACAAAATATACTACCTCGCTTCGTGCGACACTTGCCGAAAAATTATAAAATCACTACCGGAAGGACATAATCTGGCTTTTCACGATATTAAGCAAAACCCAATTACTGTTGAAGAACTGGAAGAGATGCATAAGCTTTCGGGAAGTTATGAAGCTTTGTTCAGCAGAAAGGCACAATTGTACAAATCGATGGATTTAAAGAACAAATCCCTTACCGAAGATGATTATAAAAAATACATTTTGGAACATTACACTTTCCTGAGCCGTCCAGTTTTTATTATTGATGACAAAATATACATTGGCAATTCTCAGCAGAATATTCATCAGGTGATGAAAGTACTGGGGTAATGTATTTTTTTTGCCACGGATTAAAAGGATTAACACTGATTTTATTTCTCAATATTTGAGAAAATCTGTGCTAATCTTTTAAATCTGTGGCTAATTTAATAAGTCTTTTATAGAGACCTAACAGGTTTTTGAAACCTGTTAGGTCTAAGATGCCTAAAAAAATTACAAATGTTTCTCTTTAGCCCCGATTGAAGTGGAAATCCTTGTGGGCTGGGGTTCAGCCCGCAAGATTGTAACGGAAAGCGGGACCAATGCCTGCTAAAAATGCCTAATGTTTCTGCTCCAAAAAAAGAATCAATTTTCGTCTTCTCGAAAAATAATCTGTGTTGTGACGCACTGATTACTAAAAACTGACCACTGACCACTTTTTTCTTATCTTTGAACACTTTTAGAAAAATATATGATACAATCGATGACTGGTTTTGGTAAAGCGACTTTGCAATTGCCAACCAAAAAAATTACGGTAGAAGTAAAATCTTTAAACAGTAAAGGTTTGGATTTGAATGTGCGAATGCCTTCGCTGTACCGCGAAATGGAACTGGGTTTGCGCAACCAAATCGCCCTGAAACTGGAGAGAGGGAAAGTGGATTTTTCGATTTTTATCGAAAGTACTGCCGAACAGACTTCGACCAAAGTCAATGTGCCTATCGTAAAAGCATACATCAGTCAGTTACGAGAGGTTTATGCCGATGCCGATGAAACCGAATTGATGAAAATGGCCGTACGCATGCCCGACACGATGAAAATTGAACGCGAGGAAATCGACGAAAATGATTGGGCACAAATCCAAACTGCCATCGAAGAAGCGTTACAGAACATCTTAAATTTTCGCAAAGACGAGGGGAAATCATTGGAAAATGAATTTCAGTTGAGAATTGGGAACATTCGCCAATTTATGAATGAAGCATTGGAACTTGATCCGGAACGTGTTCAGGCGATTAAAGATCGTTTGCAGACTGCTATTTCTGAATTGAAAGTTAATGTTGACGAGAACCGTTTTGAGCAGGAATTGATTTATTACTTAGAGAAACTTGATATTACTGAAGAAAAAGTCCGCTTGACGAATCACTTAGATTATTTCCTTGAAACCATAAACGGAACGGAAGCCAACGGTAGAAAACTTGGATTCATAACACAGGAAATGGGACGTGAAATCAACACGATGGGTTCCAAATCAAATCATGCACAGATGCAAAAATTAGTGGTTCAGATGAAAGATGAATTGGAAAAAATTAAGGAGCAGGTGTTAAATGTTTTGTAAAGTTTAATTAATGAAAAATGGTTTTATTTTATTTTTTGCCTTCTTATTTTTTGGTTGTAATAATCCAAAAGAAAAAAAGAATTCAATCATCACAAAAAAAGAAAAAACCATAATTGTTAAAAAAGATAGTGTTAAAACAATTAATGAAATTGTTTTAAGAGAAAGTTTTATTGACAGTACAAACATTGGAGAAAAAGGAAAATATAAAGTAGAGCTCAATTCATATAACAATATGGATAGTACTTATGTCGAAATTAAATTCTCCGAAAAGCAAGAAAATCACTGGCTTGAAAAACAAAAAATAGTTTTACCTAAAGACGGAGTTGTGTCTTGTGATCCAAAAACTACTGATTTTAATAATGATAAATTAAATGATTTTACATTTCAGTCATCTGTTGCTGCACGTGGAGCAAATGAAATTCGGACATTATTAATTTTTGAAAAAACTACTGGAAAATTGAAATTAATTAGAAATTCAGATAATTATCCAAACTTGCAATATAATGAAGTCTTAAATTGCATTGATTCTTGGATGGTTTATGGAGGAACTTCAACAGTTTTTTTAAAAATTGATCACTATACTTTGAGAGAATTTGCAGGAGTTGAGCTATATGATAATTATAGAGAAGTTTATCTCGTTGGCAAAAAAGGAGAGCATAAGACTTTAAAGAAAGAAAAAATTAAAGATTTAGAAATTTATACAAGATTTAAAAATTTTAGTCCATTAATAGAAAATGAAACTGCAAATTAACATTTGCATTTACAATAATACCAATGAAAAAAGGAAAATTAATCGTATTCTCGGCGCCATCTGGATCTGGGAAAACCACTATAGTTAGACATTTATTAAAGCAGGAAGACTTGAATTTGGAGTTTTCTATTTCGGCCGCGACGCGTGAAGCCCGTGTAGAAGAAGTAAGCGGAAAGGATTATTACTTTATGTCTTTGGCAGAGTTTAAAAATCATATCCGAGCAGAAGATTTTGTAGAGTGGGAAGAAGTGTATCGCGATAATTTTTACGGTACGCTAAAAAGCGAGGTTGAACGCATTTGGGCGCTAGGTAAAAACGTGATTTTTGACATTGATGTGGCCGGCGGTTTACGCATTAAACATAAATTTCCTGAAGAAACTTTGGCAGTTTTTGTAAAACCTCCAAGTGTCGATGAACTCAAAAGAAGGCTGAAAGAACGCTCCACCGAAAGCGAAGATAAAATCAATATGCGAATTGCAAAAGCTTCGGTAGAACTGGCAACTGCACCTCAATTTGATGTGATTATCAAAAACTATGATTTGGAAGTGGCTCTTGAAGAAGCGCATCAGCTGGTGAAGGATTTTGTTTCTAAATAGTCCTTAGTAATTAGATTTTTAGTCCATAGCCCTCATGATTATTTCTAAACGACAGAGTACTAAAATCTAAGGACTGCTTTAACAAAATATAAAATTAGAGATATTTATGAGTGGGATTAAATCATACAAAGAATTACTTATTTGGCAAAAAGGGATTAAAATTGTTGTTTTAATTTACAAACTCACTAAGGATTTCCCAAAAGAAGAAATATATGCTCTAACAAGTCAGTTGAAAAGAGCAAGTGTGTCAATTCCTTCTAATATTGCAGAAGGTTTTGGACGACAAACCGACAAATCATTCAATCATTTTTTGAATATTTCAAGAGGTTCTTTAAACGAATTAGAAACACAATTAATAATCGCAAAAGAACTAGAATTTATTCAAAATGAAGATATATTCAATGAACTTTTATTCTTAATTGAAGAAGAAGGTAAAATGATAAATGCTTTTTCAAAAAATTTAAAATAGTAATTGTTAATCCCTAGTTTTTCAATCTTTAGCACATAGCAACTAAGGACTAAAAAACTAAGGACTAAAAAACTAAGGACTAAAAAATGAAAATCGGTCTCTATTTCGGAACGTTCAATCCCATACATATTGGGCATCTTATCATTGCCAATCATATGGCAGAACATGCCGATTTGGATCAGGTTTGGATGGTGGTTACACCGCATAATCCGTTAAAAAAGAAAGCAACTCTGCTTGATGATTATCATCGTCTGCAGATGGTTTATCTCGCCACAGAAGATTTTCAAAAAATAAAACCATCTGACATTGAGTTCAAATTATCGCAACCCAATTATACCGTAAATACACTGGTTCATTTACAGGAAAAATATCCTAATCATGAATTTTCCTTAATTATGGGCGAAGACAATTTAAAGTCATTACACAAATGGAAAAATTATGAAGTGATTTTGGAACACCGCGATATCTACGTTTATCCCCGTATTTCTGCCGAAGCCGAGAATCTAGAACTAAAAAATCATCCTAAAATCCATTTAATTGATGCTCCTATTGTGGAGATCTCATCGACTTTTATTCGGGAGAATGTGAAGAAAGGGAAAAATGTCCAGCCTTTATTGCCTAATAAAGTCTGGGAATATATTGATCATAATAATTTTTATAGAAAGTAACTACCCCAAAACCCCTTTCAATTCCGTTTCTATATCCTGAAAAAAAGTACTCATATTATCTTTTTTCCCAGATAATAAAAATACTTCTGTACTTGGCATTTCTTTGCTGTTCCAAAGTAACTGCAGTTTTTTTTCCTGAATCAGATTTTTGGCATTGCAATTCCAAGTTACTGCAACTCCTGTATTTTTACTGAGGATTTCGAGCATTTCATATTCGGATGGGATGATATAATTGGCCACAATCGAAGGCCTTTTTTTAGCAAAAACATGAAGCCAGAATAATTTAACGTGCGGAATTCCGGCATCGTGGCTGTACCACTTTTGTTCATTCAGCCAGTTTTCAATTGCCGTAAAATCTTTATTTTTAATTGCTGTTTTTAATACGGTAGAATCGATCTCGGTGGATCCAACAATAATTTGTTTAATATCGCCGACCTTTTTCTGAATCGTATCAAAAGTGTCAAACTTCTTGGTTACGATTGCAAAATCCAATTTTTTGGTATTTACCAAATCAAAAAGCGAATCGTTATTATGAAACGTGAAATCGATAAAATCAAATTTTGCGACCAATGCGCTCCCGATACTGCTCATCAAATGTTTGGAAATACCAACTGACAATAATCGGTTGGCATTGAAAGCTTTGGCTCTAAATCCGTTCTCTACATTTTCCAATCGGTCTAACGCATCTATAATCAGATTATTGAGTAACTTAGCGTATTCCGTTGGTTCTACCCCTTTGGACTTTCGATTAAAAAGCTTATAACCGACATGTGCCTCCAACATTACTATCTGCTGACTTACAGCAGGCTGGCTTATAAATAATTCTTTGGCCGCCAAAGAAAAATTTCCGTTTTTATACACCGATTTAAACGTTCGGTACCATTCAAGATTAACCATTATATAAATAAATTTATCACAAACATAATTTAAATTATTTTTACTGATACCATATTCGTCATAAATTTGCTCATCGATAAATATCAAATAAATAAAATCATGAAAAAAATAAGTCTATTAACAATCGTATTATTAATTGCAGGTTCCTTTATAGCAGCTGCGCAAAAACAAAATAACAAAAAGATGAAAAAAGTATTATTCGTAGTTACCAGTCACGATCAATTAGGTAACACAGGAGAAAAAACAGGATTTTGGACCGAAGAATTGGCTGCGCCATATTATGCATTATTGGACAAAGGAGTGATTATTGACATTGCAACTCCAAAGGGAGGACAGCCTCCAATAGACCCAAAAAGTGCTGATCCTTCATCAGCTACCGAAGACACCAAACGATTTGACGCCGATAAAGTTTTATTGGAAAAACTAAAAAACACCAAAAAATTAGCAGATGTAAATCAGGCTGATTATGACGCTGTGTTTTATCCTGGAGGTCACGGACCGCTTTGGGATTTAGTTGAAGACAAAAACTCTATCGCTTTGATTGAATCTTTCTATACGCATAAAAAACCAGTTGCTTTTGTATGTCATGCTCCTGCTGTTTTAAAAAATGTAAAAGTAAATGGTGAATTTTTGGTAAAAGGAAAAAAAGTAACCGGATTTGCTAACACTGAAGAAGATGCTGTTGGATTGTCCAAAATTGTTCCTTTCTTACTAGAAGACGAGTTACAAAAAAATGGAGCTATATATTCCAAAGGAGCTGATTGGGGAGCATACGCAGTAGAAGATGGTTTATTGATCACAGGTCAAAATCCAGCTTCATCTAAACTAGTTGCAGAAAAATTATTGGTACAATTGAATTCAAAAAAATAATCAAAGCTGCTGAGATTCTGAGATGCTAAGTGAGTTAAAAGAACTTAGCATCTCAGAAACTTAGTAACTTAGTATCTCTAAAAAAAATCATCATGCTGAATTTCGAATTATACAATCCTACAAAACTAGTTTTTGGTAAAGGACAAATAGAAAAATTAAACACATTGATTCCGGCCAATGCCAAAATTCTTCTTGCTTATGGAGGCGGAAGTATTTTTGCAAACGGCGTTCACGAGCAGGTGCGCAAAAGTCTGGAAGGTTACGATATTGTCGAATTTGGCGGAATAGAAGCCAATCCGAATTTTGAAACTTTGATGAAAGCCGTTGCTGTTATCAGAGAGCAAAAAATTGATTTTATTCTAGCAGTTGGCGGTGGAAGCGTTATTGACGGCGTGAAATTCATATCGGCAGCCGTTCCTTTTGAAGGAGATCCAATTGATATTCTTAAAAAAAGAATTCTTTTCAAAGAAGGTGCGAATGTCGTTCCATTTGGAACAGTTTTGACTTTGCCGGCAACAGGAAGTGAAATGAACTCGGGCTCGGTGGTGACTATTGCAGCTACTCATGAAAAACTGGATTTTGGCGGTTCTGCTTTATTTCCAAAATTTTCTATCTGCGATCCTACCGTAATTGAATCATTGCCAAAAAAACAATTACAAAACGGAGTTGTAGATGCCTACACTCACGTGCTGGAGCAATACCTGACTTATGTGCATGAGGGATTTTTACAAGACCGAATTGCTGAAAGTATTTTACAGACATTAATCCAGATTGGCCCAGATGTCGCAGAAAATCCAACGGATTATTCTTTGGCATCCAACTTTATGTGGAGCTGTACTATGGCATTAAACGGATTAATTCAAAAAGGAGTTCCAACCGATTGGGCTACTCACATGATTGGACACGAATTAACTGCTCTTTACGGAATTGACCATGCCAGAACACTTGCAATTATTGGTCCTAACCTCTATAAAGTAATGTTTGAAACCAAAAAAGGAAAATTGGCTCAATACGGAAAACGTGTTTTTAATTTAACTGGAACCGAGGAAGAAATTGCTGAGCAGGCCATAGAAAAAACGATAACTTTTTTCCAAACTATGGGAATGAAAACCCTGCTTTCTGAAAACGCTGAAAACATTGAAAAAACTGCCGATTTTATTGTTGACCGTTTTGAAAAAAGAGGCTGGAAAGCCTTGGGAGAAAAACAAAATATTACTTTAGAAAAAGTAAAAGAAATTGTTTTAGCAAGCTACTAATCAGATTGTTCCAGCTATTCATAAAAAAAAGGCGCTCATTTAACCACAATGGACGCCTTTTTAAAATACTAAAACAAAACTAACTAACTCAAAATTCATATTCTTACTTAAACATTTTATTTATAATCACTTACAACGTAAGTGTTGTATAAATATTGTATAAAATCAAAAAAAAATATAAATAATTTATTTTTTTGGCAAAAGACATTAAAAAGCCCTGTAAAATCCATACTTGACAAAAAAATTAATTTGTGTTATTGGTGTATTTTTAAGTACTTTTGGTGAAATTTAATAACAAAATGGCCGATAATTTAAAATTTGCAGTGATTGGTGGCGGAAGCTGGGCTACTGCTATAGCTAAAATGTTGTGCGTAAATCTTCCCGAGATTTCATGGTATATGCGAAATGACGCTGCCATTGAACACATAAAAAACCACAAACACAATCCAAATTATTTGAGTTCTGTTGAGTTTGATAATAAAAAACTAAAACTTACGAACGATATTAATGAAGCTGTTGCTTATGCAGATTACATTATATTTGCGATTCCTTCCGCATTTTTAAATGCTGAATTAGAGAAACTAACGGTATCTTTAAAAGATAAAATTATTTTTTCTGCTATAAAAGGAATCGTTCCCGAAACCAGTTTAATTGTTGGGGAACATTTTCATTATAAATACGACATTCCATATTACAATATTGGAGTAATTACAGGTCCTTGCCATGCAGAAGAAGTTGCATTGGAAAGACTCTCGTACTTAACCATTGCCTGCGGCGATCCTGAAAAAGCTTCAATAGTTGCCAAAAATTTATCTGGAAACTATATCAAAGCGAAAATATCAGATGATATCATAGGTACTGAATATGCCGCAATGCTAAAAAATATTTATTCCATCGCAGCAGGTATTGCACATGGATTGGGTTATGGCGATAATTTCCAGTCGGTGATTATGAGCAATGCTATTCGTGAGATGAAAAAATTCATCAAAAAAGTGCATAAAATGAAGCGAAACATCAATGATTCAGCCTATTTGGGAGATTTATTGGTGACAGGGTATTCTGTTTTTTCGAGAAATCGAATGTTCGGAAACATGATTGGGAAAGGCTATACCGTAAAATCGGCGCAAATGGAAATGAGCATGGTTGCCGAAGGTTATTATGCCGTAAAAAGCGCCTATAAACTCAACCAAGGTTACGGTGCCAGCACACCAATTATTGATGCTGTTTATGCTATTTTGTATGAAGGAAAAGAAGCCAAAGCAGTATTTAAAAAACTAACTGAGGAGCTTGATTAGATCGCAGATTTTAGTCTTCAGATTTCAGATTGAGTAAACAATAAAAAAAGGCATTTTCTAATTTAAGAAAATGCCTTTTTTGTTATTATTGAATGAAAGAAAGCTGAAATAGTTTACTCTCATCTTCATAAGACCTAACAGGTTTTTAAAACCTGTTAGGTCTCCGATTTTATTATTTCACCATCACTCCATCAACAAACAGCAACGGCACTTCTTCCACATCGGTTTCATTGATGCTGTTGGCTTTGAAGATAAATTTTTTGTCATATAAAGTGTTTCCAATGAAATAGGTTATCATAAACTCATTATTAAGTGCCAATACACTTTTTTCGATCATTTCGATTTTTACCACCGAAACTGCCGGAACTTCCATAAATGCATGACGCAAAAGAGAGGTTTTCTTCATTTCGCCGTCGATGGTTCCAAAGGCTTTGGAAACAACCATAACGCTGTCTAGCTGAAAATCGCTGTCATTTATTAAGTAAGCATACCATACTTTTTCCATAAAATCGTCGCTCCATTCCTGGACGGCGGCAAGGAATACATTTTCTACTTCTGGAACGGTAATGTCGGATTTCATTGGATTTCTGATTTTTGATTGATGATTAACGATTTTTGATTTAAACTTCTAAATCAAAAATCGTTAATAAAAAATCTTAAATTTTTATTTATTGTGGCCTTAAACTAAATATCTTAAATCTGGAATGTCCTAGCCCAGATGGGAGCGACATCCTTTTATGCCGGGGTTCGGCATAAAAGATATAGTGGACAGCTGGAAATAGCTCCTTATATTGATTATGATTAACTTTTTTCAATCCTTCTGAAATCAAAAATCGTTGATCAAAAATCTTAAATCTTTATATACTCGCTTTGAATTGCTCCAAGAAACGTACATCATTTTCATAAAACATACGGATATCGCCAATTTGGTATAATAGCATCGCGATACGCTCAATTCCCATTCCGAATGCAAATCCGTTGTATTCGGCAGGATTGATTCCGCAATTGGTAAGAACGTTAGGATCTACCATTCCACAGCCCATAATTTCCAACCAGCCTGTTCCTTTTGTGATACGATAATCGGTTTCGGTTTTTAAACCCCAATAAATATCAACCTCGGCGCTTGGCTCAGTAAATGGAAAATAAGATGGACGTAAACGGATTTTTGATTTCCCGAACATTTCTTTTGTGAAATACAAAAGAGTCTGTTTCAAGTCGGCGAAAGAAACGTCTTTATCAATGTACAAACCTTCTACTTGATGAAAAATACAGTGTGAACGTGAAGAAACTGCCTCATTACGAAAAACTCGCCCTGGAGAAATAGTTCTAATTGGCGGTTTATTGTTTTCCATATAACGCACCTGAACTGATGAAGTGTGCGTACGCAATAAAATATCAGGATTGGTCTGGATGAAAAAGGTGTCCTGCATATCACGAGCTGGATGATATTCCGGCAGGTTCAATGCTGTGAAATTGTGCCAATCGTCCTCGATTTCCGGACCTTCTGAAACGTTGAATCCAATGTTCGAAAAGACATCGATAATTTGGTTTTTTACCAATGAAATAGGGTGACGGGAACCAATTATTGAAGGTTCTGCCGTACGGGTTAAATCACCGTAAAATCCTTTAACTTCTTCTTTGCTTGCTAAGGCTTCCTGAATGGTTTTTACCTTGTCTTCGGCAGAAGTTTTAAGTAAATTGATTACTTGTCCAAATTCCTTTTTTTGGTCGTTTGGTACGTTTTTGAATTCAGCAAAAAGATCTTTCAGCAAACCTTTGGTTCCCAAAAATTTTATTCTAAATGCCTCTAGTTCTGCTGGATTTTGAGTAGAGAAAGCCTGAGCTTCACCAATATATTCTTTTATCTTGTCTATCATTGTCATTCCGTAATTGAGAGTGCGAATTTAAGGAAAAGTTAGAAGTTAGAAGTTAGAAATTAGAAGTTTTTCTAATCATCTGTTCCAAAATCTTAAATCGTTAATCGATAAGCTCTTTTTCCAGAAAATAATTGACAATTGCTTCTTTCATCAAAACAGATTGTTCTCCAGCCTTTAGGGCCGGCAATTGTTCTTTTACGATATAATGAGGCCAGCCGTCTTCGTCAAAATAATCAAATTCGTAGAATCCATAAGGCTCCAGCAACCTGCAGATAGCAATATGCATTAAATTGAGCTTCTCGTCTTTTTTGAATTCACGGTGTACTTTTCCTAATTCCTGTACTCCTATTAAATAAATTATGGCATCCAAATCCAAATCTTCACCTTGCGAAAATTGATTGGAAAGTATATCTACAAGCCGTTCCCAGCGTTCTTTTAGTTGTGTGTCTCTTGACATTTTGATTTTTGATTTTTGACTGCAGATTTTTGACTGCAGATTTATTCCACAGATTTTCAAAAAATGAAATCGAATTATTTACAAAGATAAGAACTTGAAAATTGACAATGGTTACCGATGAATTCTTTTATCTTTGCGCTTTTAATTTTAAAATAAAAAAATGAGTTTTTTTGACATTATTATAGGTGGATTATTGTGTTATTCACTCTTCAAAGGAATTAGAAACGGATTATTTGTTGAAATGGCTTCGTTCTTTTCGCTTATTCTTGGTATTTACATTGCTATCAAATTTTCGGATATATTGAGGAATATTTTATCAGGCTGGCTGCATTGGAATCCTTACACTATTCAAATTTTTGCTTTTATCCTAACTTTTATTATTGTAGTTGTCGGTATTTATCTGATGGGCAAATTCCTGACCAACTTAGCCGATTTTGCTTTTTTGGGCTGGATAAACAGTCTTGGCGGCGGTTTTTTCAGAGTACTGAAAACCATTTTAATCATCAGTATCTTTTTTACAATTTTCGAAAAAATAAATTACCATAATTTTTTGGCCAAAAAAGAAACTTTGGACAAATCCATTTTCTTTAATCCTGTTCAAAAAATCGCTGGATTTATATTCCCTTCTATCGAAAAATGGTACGATAAAGCAAGAAAGTAGTTTTCAGAAAGCAGATTGCAGTAAACATTATACAAAAGAACAGCCCGTAGTTGAAACTATGGGCTGTTCTTTTATAAAACAAAATTGTCAATTCACAGACTGAACACTAATTCTTCACTTCTTTTATCGCTTTGCTGTCAATCCAGCCTTCGGTTCCATCTGTTAACTGAATTTTTTTCCAGTTATCGAGAGTTTCTTCCACATATACTTTTGTTCCTTCATGCAAAATAAAAATGGAACTGCTCGCATTTTGAGGTTCGCTTCGCACATCGGCAGATTGCGCAAAAACGATCGCAGGTCTTTCGTTTTCAAAATGACTTTTTTCGAAAAAGGCAGATGCAACACTCATTAGCATAAATAATAAAACGATAAACATTCCAACAAAGAAAAGCCTTTTAATAAGTCCTGTTTGAGAAAAATAATAACCGATAAACAACACAAGAAATAATACCGAAAAGCCAACAGCAATATATGCCCAAGTATCGAATGGATAAATTCCTGTGAAATCACGGAGAAGTTTACCAAAACCAACTTTTGGTATTACCTTAATTTCATCGACAGTTCTTTTTTGAGCAAATTTAATATTGTTTAATGCGGCTGCATTATTGGGGTCCAAAACTAAGGCTTTCTCGTAATTATAAATCGAAAGAGCTGTTTGCTGCAGTTTATAATAACAGTTCCCTAAATTAAAATACAGCTGCGCAGACTCTTTATTTGTTGCCAAAACAGATTCATATTCTTTGGCAGCAAGATCGTACTGGCCATTTTTATACAAATCATTTCCTTTTTCAAAGCCTGTCTGGGCATAGAAAACTTGTGAGATTAATAATAGTATGTAAAAAATATTTTTCATTTTCCTTTTTTAAGTTTCTAAGAATCTAAGTGACTAAGATTCTAAGTTTTGTTTGTATCTAAAGAATTTTAGAAAACTATATTCTTTTTTTTAAAATCATCAGCTTTATCTAAGCGGCTTAAAAGCTTAGATTTGTTTTTCTAATTCAGAAATAATAGTTACCGCTTTATCAAAATCATGCTGTATTGTTGCGCTTGATGATGGCGCATATCTCGCAATCTCGCAATTCTCAGTAAGAGCTATAAAACTGCTTACTGCTTCTGGACTGGCTTTTCTGGACAATAATAAATCCTGAATATTGTCTTTACTCATTTCCGAAGTTTCAATATGTAGTTTCGCTTTTAGGAAATTGTGCATCGCTTTTTCCAGCGCCACATAGAAAAGTTCTTTGTTATTGATTTGTTTTTTGGCTTCAGATAAATATTTCTTAGCCAATCTATTGTTCATTTTAATTCTGTTACCAAAAACATCACTGTCGATTGCTTCTTTTTTCTTTTTAAATAATACAATTATCGGAAGTAATAAAAACGGCAAAAGCAATAAAGAATAGAATTTATTAGATCCGAAAAAAGCTGGCTCTTTACTGGAGACAAGTTCGGTTCTTAAATCAATATATCTGAATTGTTCAGTAGGTTCAATTTTATTTTTACCAGCACTTGCCGTTTCATGTGTTTCTGCTGTTTGTGTAGGACCATCTAACACATTAATTTTTATCTCAGAAGAACTGATCGTTTTGTAAGTACCTGTACCTAAATCAAAATAAGAAAAATGCATTGGCTTAATGATATAATCCCCTTTGTATTGTGGCACAATAGTATAAGAATCTGATATTTTGCCATTCATTCCTGATAATGGCGTATTTACTTTTTCAGTGTGAACCGCATCATACATTTCTAATGCATTTGGCACTTCTGGTTTTGGCAGCGTAAATAATTTTAAATTCCCAGTCCCGGCAACACTCAAAACGAGATCCAGACTTTCTCCGTTTTTCAAAGTAGTTTTGGAAGGAATCGCTTTAAAATCAAATTTACCAACAGCTCCAGTAAAGTCAATTGGTTTCCCTGCTTCTGGCAAAGCTTTTACATTGATTGTTTTGGCACCAGCCGATACGCGTTTATTTCCATCAGCCACTATTACACGGCCATAATAGTCCCTGCGATTGGTCGGTAATTGGACATCGATATCCATTGCCAGGGGTTCAATCGTTAATTTTCCTGATTTTTGCGGATACAGAATTACTTTTTTCAATACAACATAACGATACTTCTCGCCTTTAAACATTCCTTCTTCGGTAACCAAATTCTTGATTTCAATGTTTTGGCTCCAAAAATCATTGTATTTGGGTTTGCTAAGCTCTTTCCAATTGCTTATTCCAATATTATAGCTGAAATACAATTTATAAACCACTGTAATCGGCTGATTAATATATGGATTTGTATTTGTAATATCGGCAACTAAATAAAGATTATCATCTGCAGAAATTTGAGAGTCATTTGGATCTCTCGGCTGTTCTGTAGCGGCAGTTACATTTATTTTTATAGGCTGTGTTTTGTAAATCTGACCGTTAAATTCGATAACGGCTTGTCTGATTGTCAAAATACCTTTTTGAGCAGGTAACAAAAAATAGGAATAGCTTTTCTCGAATGACGTTTTTCCATTTATCCAAGACTGGCTCACCTGCTGGCTTGGTCCCGCAATAATTCTAAAGCCGTCAAAAGAAGGTGGAACAAAATTATCGCCATCAATATTCATCAAAAAATCGATACGAAGTCTCTCATTGAGTCCAAGTGTCGTCTTGCTTACTCTTGCCTCAAATTGTACTTGAGCAAAAAGTCCTTGAAAACATAATAGGAATAAAATTAAATATCGTTTCATTACTTATTTTAAATTGTTTAACCGTTTTAACTGTTTAATCGCTTAAGTGTTCCGAACAAACAAATAAACGATTAAACAAATCAACTTTAAATTCTACCAATCTTTCTCTGCTTTTACAGGAGCTCCTTTTACTTTATTGGCATTAACCTTATCCTGAACTTTCTTTTCTTCATTATTTACGGCATCTAAAAGGTTTTCCATACGCTGTTTTGGAATTCCGCCTGGCTTTGGCTTTGGCTGTCCGTCATCTTTTGGTTTATCCTCTTTTTTGTTTTTGTCACCGTCTTTTTTATCGTCTTTTTTATCTTTATCCTGATCTTTCTTATCTTGATCTTTCTTGTCGTCTTTTTTATCTTTATCTTTATTCTTGTCTTTGTCTTTATTTTTATCCTTGTTTTTATCGTCTTTTGGAGGGGGATTGTCCTTCAGCATTTTTTTGGCTAATGCAAAATTATAACGGGTTTCTTCATCTTCGGGATCATTTCTCAAAGCATTTTTATAGGCTTCTACTGCCTGCGTATAATTTTTTTCTTTCATGAAAACATTTCCTAAATTATGAAAAGCTTTGTGCTTTTGTGATTTAGTCTTTAAGTTTTTCAATGCATTAGCGTACGCAAATTTTGACTCTGAAAATTGATTCTGTTTATAAATAGCATTACCTAAATTATATGAAGCCACCGTTCTATTTGGAAATTTAGAATGCGAAATTCTGTAGTTGGCTTCTGCATCAACAAAATTTTTGGCTACATATTCCTCATTTGCTTCAGGCAGAACTTTGTCCTTCTCTTGGGCGTTAGCCACAAAAGTTAAAAGCAGTAATAGTAAGTATATAATTTTATGTTTCATTTTTTTCTAAATGTTCCTTTTCAAAGTAGTAGACAACAATCGACTGGTTAACTCCCTCTGATTTTAATACCTTATTTATTCTCGTTAAATAAATTCAATTTGTTCACCCAATTGGTTTTTCTTTCCAAAAGGAAAATATCTGCAAATAATAACACAAATCCAAAACCTAACAGCCATTGAAATTGTGATTGAAAATCGGCCATTTGTGTTGCTTCAAATTCGGTTTTCTGAATTTTATCCAATGTTGCTTTTATATAGTCAAGAACTTCATGAGTATTGTTTCCGTTTACATAACCACCGCCAGTAATTTTGGCAATTGTTGCTAAACTATTTGGGTTCAATTTAGTGATTACGACTTCGCCATTATTATCTCTTTGGTAGCTTTCGACTCTTCCATTTTTTTTCAATGGAATAGTTCCTCCTTTTTCGGTACCAAGACCAATAGTTACGATTTTCATTCCTAATTTCTTCGCTTCTTCTGCAGCAGATTCGGCTCCTTCAGAATGATCTTCTCCATCAGAAATCAATATTAGCAGTTTGCTCGTTTTGCTTTTATCATCAAAATAAGTTCCTGATAATTTTATAGCTTCATCAAGTGATGTTCCCTGTGAAGAAACCATTCCAGGCCCCATACTCTGCAAGAACATTTTGGCTACGCTATAATCAGTAGTTATCGGCAACACGGGAAAAGCGCTTCCTGCGTAGGCAACAATCCCGATTCTGTCGCTTCCTAATTGATTGATAATCTGCGACACAATCTGCTTGCTTTTTTCCAAACGGCTTGGAGCCACATCTTCGGCCAGCATACTTTTGGATACGTCCATTGCAAAGACAATATCTATCCCTTCTCTTTTTACAGTTTCTACTTTTGTACCAATTTTTGGGTTTACCAGCCCGATAATCACCGAAGCCAATCCCAACAGCGTTACACCTAATTTTAAAAACGGTTTGAAAACAGAACGCTCTGGACTTAGTCTTTTAATTATCTCCAAGTCTCCAAATTCACGCTGTTTTTTTCTTTTCCAATATAAATTTATCAGAAAAAGTACCGCTACAATTGGCAGTATAAAAAGTAAGTATAAATATTTTTGTTCGTCTAATTCCATAATAATTTTTGATTTTGGATTAACGATTTTTGATTGCAGAAAGCAATAAATCAGAAATCACAAATCGTTAATCTACACTCATCAATCTTTTTATATAAAACTCCTATAAACTGTATTTCGTAAACCTATCTCTATCAATAACAAAAGACCAGCCAATAAAGCAAAAAACCTGAATTTTTCATCATAGTCATAGAATTTCAACTCTTCGATTTCTGTAGTTTCAAGCTTGTTGATCTCGTTATAAATTGCTGCTAATTTATCATTGCTTGTTGCTCTAAAGTATTTACCTCCAGTTTTCAACGCAATATTTTTCATTAACTTTTCATCAATCTCAACTTTCATCATCTGGAAAAGTAACTGCCCATTTGGACCGATTGCATATGGAGACTCGGCCATTCCATTAGTACCGATACCAATAGTATATACTTTTATACCATATTGCTGTGCAATATCCGAAGCTGTTTCAGGTTCGATAAACCCAGCGTTATTCACTCCATCTGTCAGCAAAATAACTACTTTACTTTTGGCCTTACTGTCTTTTAGACGGTTTACGGCTGTTGCCAATCCCATCCCGATTCCAGTACCGTCCTGCAAAACATTATCGTATTTTATACTTTTGATTGCTTCCTGAATAACCGCTTTATCGCTTGTTACCGGTGACTTTGTATAGGCTTCAGATGCATAAACTACCAATCCGATTCTGTCATTAGGTCTTTCGTCAACAAAAACAGCAGCAACTCTTTTCAGCGCTTCCATTCTGTTTGGTTTAAAATCTTTAGCAAGCATACTTCCTGATACGTCGACAGCCACTACAATATCAATTCCTTTTGTGGTTTTGGTTTTATTACTAATATCAACCGTTCTTGGTCTGGCCAATGCAACGATTAATAATGATAATGCCAATATTCGTAAAACATCCAGCCCTGGTTTTAATTTCGCTAATAAAGATTCTGATCCTTTGAATCCTTGAAGTGAGCTCATTTTCAAGGTTGCTGTCTGCTGGTTCCTTTTCCAAAATAGCCAGGCAATTGCAACAGGCATAAGAAGAAACAACCAAAAAAATTCTGGATTTAAAAAGGTTATTTTTTCCATTAGTTACTTGCTGATTTAAGTTCTACCGAGTTCAAAATACGGTCTGATAATTCTACAGCATATTTATCGCCTTCTTCGTGAAGAATAAGAATCTGCTGTAATCCTCCTTCTTGTCCAAAAAGCAGTATTTCATAATATAGTTTTGTACTCGTTTGACTATTGCTGTCAATTCTAGAAAATGTTCCGTATCCTTTTTTTCCTGTAATTCCTTTATTGGTCTGGAAGTCTTCTTCTTTAACAATCATATTTTGTGCTCCTTGAGTTTCCAATACTTTCAATGAACTTTCAATAGCTTTTGACAAATCTAATTCACCTTCTTTTTTATATTTCATAGTGGATACCATAATATAAAAATTGTCTAACAGACTGCCATACCCAAAAGACTGCATCTCTTTAATGAGTGCCATTCCGTCTTTTGGTAATGATTTTGTCAAATCTATTCGTTTCAAGACTTTTGGAGTTTCTACAATAACTCCTGGATTTCCGTACTCGCTTTTAATCCATTCTCCTTCCAGCAGTTCTTTGGTTGGATGTCCAAGAATATTGTCTTTTACATAATCAAATCCCTTAGTGGCAATAAAATAAGCTGTAGTTGCAAAAAGCAAGAAAAGAACCGATCCAATTGATATTGCAATACGCTGATTTCTCTTTTTTCTAAGCAAAATTTGAATCTGTTTTTGCTTTTGAGCTTCATTCAAAATAGTATCTTCTTCAATTGGGATCTCAACCGGAATCGCTTCATCCAATGTCAAAATTGCTTTTTGAATTTTATTTCTATCATCAGTAATTTCAAATTCTAAAGGAGTTGACTTAGCAAACTTTACTAAATCGGCTTGTTTTAGAACAGCAAATAAATTTTCTATCGTTTCCTGTGAAAGCTTCATTTTCTTTTTTAAAGAAGCTTTTTTCAATCCCTCAATCAACTCAGAAGTCGTGCTTTCCATTGCCGGAATTTCTATAGCTTCTTCAATATAATTTCTCGCAATATCAGTCAGTTCGCTATAATATTCTTTGACTTCACCATGCTGCCAAAGTTCTTTCTTTTCTAATATATTAAGTAAACTTGTCGCTTTTTCAATCGGTGTTTTATAAACTTCTTCTTCAATTTTTTTCTTTTGGCGGATTTTGGTGTACCAATAAACAAAAGCTCCGATTCCTAAAATCAATATAATTCCCAAAAGATATTTCCACCAGTCTCCTATTGAATCTTCTGCTTTTACAATCTCCTTAATGTCATACATTTTTTGTCTTAATGTATCGACCTGTACATTGGCAATCTCAACTTTGAGGGAGTCACTCAAAAATTCTTTATTATTAATTAAGATTTTGATACTCGGAATGGTATATCTGCCCGAATCAAATTGAGTCAAACCGTATTTTTTAATTAGTTCATAACGGTCGTCTTTTTTGATAGTATCGATTGGATAAGACTGAATTACTTCCAGCGCTCCAATGTTTTTTAATTTTGGAAAAACAACTTTAGATAAAGTATCTACAGAAGTTTTTAAAGTTAATTTAAACTCTGCTCCAATTTTATTTTTTGTGGTATCGATACTTGTCTCTACTTTTTTTTGCGCAAAAATAGAAGTTGAAAACAGCAGTAATAGTAAGTAAAATTTAATTTTCATTAGTTTTCAATTTAAACCTAACAGGTTTTTAAAACTTTTTGGTTTGTCTTAACGCGATTTAAAATAGCCTAATAATTTGGTAACATAGCTTTCATCAACTCTAGTATTTACAACACCAGAACCTGATTTACTAAAAGTTTCCTTGAAATAATTAACATTATCGTGGTAATGTTTCTCGTAATTCATCCTAACCGATTTGGATCCTGTATCAATCAGTCTTGTCTCGCCTGTTTCTGCGTCCAGCATAGAAACAATACCTAAATTTGGTATTTTCTCTTCTCGGATGTCATACACTCTAATACCCGTAATATCGTGTTTCTTTGAAGCTATTTTTAAAGTGTGTTCATATTCTGCCGACATAAAATCGGAAATGACAAACACAATAGCCTTCTTTTTTTGGGTACCCGATAAAAATTTTAAAGCCTGTGCAATATCAGTTTTATAACTTTTTGGCTCAAATTCTATCAGCTCGCGAATAATACGCAGCACGTGTGATCTTCCTTTTTTTGGAGGAATGTACAATTCGATCTGATCGGAAAATAAAATCAATCCAATTTTATCATTGTTTTGAGTAGCCGAAAATGCCATTGTAGCAGCAATCTCGGTAACAATTTCTTTTTTAAACTGATTTTTAGAACCAAAACTTTCTGAACCCGAAATATCAACCATTAACATCATGGTCAATTCTCTTTCTTCTTCAAAAACTTTAACGTGAGCTTCATTGTAGCGGGCAGTTACATTCCAATCGATGGCACGGATGTCGTCGCCAAATTGATATTGACGAACTTCACTGAATGTCATTCCCCGGCCCTTAAACGATGTATGGTACTCGCCCGAAAAGATGTGATCGCTCAATCTTCGGGTTTTGATTTCTATTTTACGTACTTTTTTTAAAAGCTCTTTTGTATCCATTTTTAATTTGGTTTATGGTAATTGGTTGTTGGTTGTTGGTTTAAAACCATCAACCACAAACTATCAACCATCAACTTTTAAGGTACTTCGATTTCGTTTATGATTTTATTGATGATGTCTACAGATGTAACATTTTCAGCTTCGGCCTCATAAGTAATACCAATTCTGTGGCGTAAAATATCATGTACTACTGCACGAACATCTTCAGGAATTACATAGCCACGGCGTTTGATAAAAGCATAACATTTAGCCGCTGTAGCAAGATTAATACTTCCACGAGGCGATGCTCCAAAACTGATTAAAGGTTTCAAATCAGCCAATTTATATTTCTCTGGATAACGAGTAGCAAAAATAATATCCAGAATGTATTTTTCAATTTTTTCATCCATGTATACCTCACGGACAGCTTCCTGCGCTCTCAAAATCTGTTCAACAGAAACTACAGGATTTACTTTTTCATAACTTCCTTTAAGATTCTGACGGATTACCAAACGCTCATCTTCCATTTTTGGATAATCAATAACTGTTTTCAGCATAAAACGATCCACCTGCGCTTCTGGCAATTGGTATGTTCCTTCCTGTTCAACAGGGTTTTGAGTTGCTAGAACTAAAAACGGTTTGTCTAATTTGAAAGTAGTATCGCCAATAGTAACCTGTTTTTCTTGCATTGCCTCAAGTAAAGCAGACTGTACTTTGGCAGGAGCACGGTTAATCTCATCGGCAAGAACGAAATTAGCAAAGATTGGTCCTTTTTTTATAGAAAACTCATTAGCTTTAATATTGTAAATCATGGTTCCAATAACATCGGCAGGCAATAAATCCGGCGTAAACTGGATTCTGCTGAAAGAACCTTGAATAGCTTGTGAAAGTGTATTTATGGCTAATGTTTTCGCCAATCCCGGAACCCCTTCCAATAAAATATGTCCTTGTCCCAAAAGTCCGATTAATAATCTTTCGACCATATGTTTTTGGCCCACAATAACTTTGTTCATTTCCATTGTGAGAAGGTCTATAAAAGCACTTTCTCTTTCGATTTTTTCATTGATTGCTCTAATGTCTAAAGTCGCTGAATTTTGTTCCATATTATTATATTTAAGCCTCTTGTTTTTGGCATCTTTTATTTGATGGTGCAAATTGAATTTTTTTTTAGACGTAAGATGTTAAAAAATGGTTAAAACTTCTGTAAAACCGCTAATTTTAAGGACGAATTATGATTGCATTTACCTATTTTTAAGAACTAAAAAAAATAATCATCAAATTCATAGCACTAACCCTCTAATTACAAAGAGGATACTAAAAAATTAACCATGAGTAAAATTCCATTTTCTAAAATTATTGCCGGCACTATGACATGGGGAATTTGGGGTAAAAACTGTAACACCGAACAAATGATTTCGCTTATGAATACCTGCCTAGACAGCGGTATTACGGCCTTTGATCATGCTGATATCTATGGCGGATATACAACCGAAAAAGATTTTGGAAAAGCTTTCAGCCAAAGCAAAATTGACCGCAGTGCTATACAGTTAATTTCGAAGTGCGGGATCCAAATGTTATCTGAAAACAGAAATAATAAAATCAAACATTATCAGTATTCCAGAGACTATATTATTGCTTCGGCAGAACAGTCTTTGAAAAATTTACAAACCGATTATTTAGACCTTCTGCTGTTGCATCGCCCAAGTCCATTAATGCAAGCCGATGAAATTGCAGAAGCTGTTGAAAAATTAAAAATAACTGGAAAGGTTCTAGATTTTGGCGTATCTAATTTTACGCCCAGCCAATGCAATTTAGTTGAGACAAAAACCAAAATCAATTACAATCAGATTGAGTTTTCAATTACTAATCTGGAACCAATGCTTGACGGAAGCCTTGACCACATGCAGACCAACCGAATCACTCCGATGTGCTGGTCACCGTTAGGAACTGTTTTTAGAGATGACAATGAGCAGTCACAACGCATTCAAAAAACTGCAGATGAATTAGCTTCAAAATATGAAGTTTCCAATGATATTATTTTGCTGGCTTGGATATTGAAACATCCTGCCGGAATTTTGCCAGTCTGCGGTACTTCCGACAAAAAAAGATTGGCTAATTTAATGCAGGCTACTAAAATTGAAATGGAAATCGAAGATTGGTTTTCTCTTTGGACTGCCAGTACAGGAAATGATGTGCCATGAAATATTTTTGATTAACGATTTTTGATTTCAGATATATGTAAAAGGAATATCGCACAGCTTAATTTATTTGAGTTTTTTTATGCTTTTTATCTTCATAAACATTATAAAAAAGGTTTAGTATTTACAAACGAAACTTAATGTCTTTGTCAAAACCGAAAGTGAATCATTTTAATTTTATAGTTTTTTGGTAATAAATCTGCAGTCTAAAATCGTTAATCCGCAATCTAAAATCAAATGATCAACAAACGACTTCTTATCAAAAACCTGCTTGCTCACAATGATGAGAGCAGTTTTTATGATAAAAAAAGACAGCTGAATCTGCACACTCGGGAAGGGAAGGGAAAGTTTCTAAAACACATTTGTGCCTTATCCAATTCTAATCCTACGAATAATTCCTATATAGTTGTTGGTGTTGAAGATGAAAACAATGAAATTGTTGGAGACGATTTTTTTGATGACAGCCGAATTCAGAATTTAGTAAATGCCTTTCTTGAAAACCCTCCCAGAATTCAATATGAAAATGTCCCTTTTCCCAATCTGCCAAAAGATAAAGTTATTGGTCTGGTAACAATAAAACCCAATAGTAAAACTTCTTATTTTAAAAAAGGAATACATACAATTGCTGCCAATACCATTTTTGTTCGAAGAGGAAGCAATACAATGCCGATTGAAGGCGAAATAGAGAAAAATTTTCAAAATACTGAAACCGTTATTGGTATCGAAAATAATTCGAGAAACAGTATCGAATATACGCTTGACGGTGTAATTGATTTTATGAATTTTCGGCATAAAGACATGTCGCCAAAATACAAAGTCTTCAAAGAATTATTTGTCATCTGCTGGGCAGGAGTTATTAAAAAATCACGAAACAAAACATATTTGTCCCGCGTAGATATTGAACTTATTAACGAACAGATTAAATTATTCTATTCCGCTCAAGATGTTGTCGAAATAACCTATGACGAAGACAGTTTTACAATTATTGAATATCTGCCTCTGGGTTTGAATGACAGAACCAGTTATTATCCGCTTGAACAGCAGACAATCTATTTTCACGATAATGGATATTATAAAATTGATCGAAAAATACTATTTGAACCGCCTGAATACAATAAAAAAATGCTGTTTCATATTTATAATTCAAACATTGCCTTACTAAATAAACTGGAAAAAAACAGCAGACTAACAGAAAACGAAAAAAGAGATTTGAATCATTTGCCATCAACCTTTATGATCTGCTATCTCAATGGTTTTGAAGATGCAAAACAAAAGCTGATAGATGCAAAAACGTTATTAAAACCCTATACGCAAGTGTATCTTTCGTTTAAGGAAGCTTTACGAATTTTAAGGAAAATGAAATATGATGTTCAATAAAAGTTTTATTTCATCATAAAATGATTATTGCAATTAGCTAAATAATCCCGCTGCCCACGTAACCACATCAATTATAACTTGACAAATAAAATTGGTCATTAAAAGCATCAAAGTCAGAAGTGCATTCATTTTAAAAACTTTAAATAAATTATAATATCTCTTAAAAAATCAATCACATAAAAACCGTGATATTTTTTGAATACCAAATGTACTCTAAAATTACATTACTTCACACATTAGTCCCTTGAAATTCAACAGGTAAAAACACCCGTTCAACTGATTTATTCTTAATAAAAACTTAAATTTTATTTAAATCTAATTCTTACATAGTTTTTTATAAAACTTGAGCTGTTTAATTTACACTCTCTATCTTTTATGCTGCGCCGGTTAAAAAACTCTTCATCTCTTTAAAAAAAATCAATCTGCATCACTTTTCTGCTATTTTTGTAAAAGGATAAATTGAGAATATGAGAACATTAGTAATAGGAGACATTCATGGAGGTTTGAGAGCCTTGCATCAAATCCTGGAAAGAGCAAACGTAAGTACAAAAGATAAACTCATTTTTTTGGGCGATTATGTAGATGGCTGGAGCCAGTCTCCGCAAGTAATTGATTTTTTGATTGCATTACAAAAAACTCACAGTGTTATCTGTATTCGCGGAAACCATGATGAACTGCTGAGAGAATGGCTCGCCGATAATAAGGATAATGAACAATGGTATCAGCATGGAGGAGAAGCTACTGTTTTGGCTTATGAAAGTGTAGACAGCGAAACAAAAAAAAGGCATGTCGAGTTTTTAGAGTCTCTAAAAGATTATTATTTAGATGAACACAACAGAATGTTCATTCATGCAGGTTTTACGAACATAAATGGTGTAGATTATGAATATTTTCCGAAGCTGTTCTATTGGGACAGAACACTCTGGGAAACCGCATTGTCATTAGATCCAAAAATGAAATCGGATCATCCCTACTATCCCAAACGATTTACGCTGTACAATGAAATCTACATTGGTCACACACCTGTATCCCGCATTGGAGAAACAGTTCCAGTACAAAAAGCAAATGTATGGAATATTGATACCAGCGCAGCTTTCAAAGGATCACTAACAATACTTGACGTCGATACCAAAGAGTTTTGGCAAAGCGAACCTTTACCAAGTTTATATCCTACAGAAAAAGGACGGAATAGAATCTAAATAGTATATTTGCCCAAAAAAATTCTATTTACATTATCAGCAATGAGAAAAATTATTACAGTTTTATTCTTAGTTACTTTTGGAATAACAAATGCACAGCAAGCCTTTAAAGGAAAAGGAGATTCGAAAATTAATATTGGTGCCAACTTACAAGACGGCGGTTCAGGAATCCAAGGATCGGCTGATTTTGGTCTTGGTGAAAATTTCTCTTATGGATTTGTATTTACTTATTTATTGGGAGTAGATGAATTTTCAGGTATTTATGGAGCAAATACTTATGCTGATGAAAAACCTGAATTTCAAGATCGTTTTGATACAAAATTTAGAATTAATGCGAATTTGAGCAGTGTAATTGGCGTAAAAGAATTAGATGTTTACCCAGGTCTAAGTTTAGGATTACACAATTTTGGAGGTCATGTGGGAGGACGTTACTTTTTTACGGATGGCTTTGGTGTTTTTACCGAACTTGGATTCCCAATTGCAAAATATAGCGACAACAA
The DNA here is from genome assembly GCF_003385115.1 of Flavobacterium aquicola. Classification (GTDB taxonomy): domain Bacteria; phylum Bacteroidota; class Bacteroidia; order Flavobacteriales; family Flavobacteriaceae; genus Flavobacterium; species Flavobacterium aquicola. The sequence continues at coordinate 252,495 of NZ_QUNI01000005.1, read as the reverse complement.
AGATGTATTTGATCATTTGAACAATCAGGTTACGTTTAGTATTGGAGCTTCATTTAATTTGGATTAAGAATTAAATTTCAAATAAAAACGGCTTGTTAATGAAAACAAGCCGTTTTTTTATGCCAAAAAATAAAGTTTAAGATACAGATTATAAATATCGTTTTGATGCCGAAGCACCATTTAACACAGTTACACAAGAATAACAAATAACTGTATACCAACAATATAACAAGAATAAATGGTTTTTTATGATTATTTATTTTGTAGTTGGAGGAAAAATCACAAATTTTGCATTATAAATTTGACCAAATTTATAGAGTTAATATTCTATACTGTAATTATGAAGTATGGAGAATACGAAAAATAAACTTTCTCCCTGCCATTTAAATGAGTAAAAACATTTAATACCCAATTTCAGAGGGTTATTGTTTTAAATGAATCTAATCAACTCGATCGCGAATACACCAAGCAATAATATAGGATCAATAAAAAACAATAAATACCAACAAATGAAAAGAATTTTACAATTGAGCTTTACTGCTCTTATACTTTTTTCGGCTAATCAGGCTTTTTCGCAGAATGCTCAAGAAAAGGACAGTTTAAGTTCAAAACAAAACAATTTAGATGAAATTATTATTGTAGGAAGCAGGAATCCAAGTAAAAGTAAGCTTGAAACTCCAGTTCCTATCGATGTCATTAACTTGGCAAAAATCAAAAATGTAACACCGCAAACAAGTATCAACGATATCTTGACATATATGATTCCTGCTTTTAATTCGAACAGGCAATCGGCTTCGGACGGGACGGAACATATTGATCCTGCATCGCTGAGAGGTTTGGGTCCAGACCAGACTTTGGTTTTGATTAATGGCAAAAGAAGACACACAACCTCATTGGTAAACTATCAAAATACGGTTGGAAATGGTTCGGTTGGAACTGATTTAAGTGCTATTCCAGCTTCGGCGATCAAACGGATTGAGGTTTTACGAGATGGTGCAGCAGCTCAGTACGGTTCGGATGCAATTGCAGGAGTAATCAATTTAGTTTTAAAAGAAAACTCAGGACTGGAAGCTAATGCCACTTACGGACAAACTTCCCGTAATGATGGCGAAACAACCAATTTAAATTTGAATTATGGTCATAAACTGGGCGATAAAGGTGGTTTTATCAATTTAACAGCTGAGTTTAACAATCGGGAAAATACCAATCGTTCTCAAAATCACAACCTGATTATTTTTGACCAATCGGCTTATGATAATTATTTTGCTTACGATTTTGCTGAAGCCCCTGCTGCTTCTCGTAAAATAGACGATGATTTGCTTGCTGCCAAAGGGTTACATCGAGATGATTTTAATTTCCAGGTGGGCGATGCCAAAATTCAAAACATTCAGGGTTTTTTAAATACAGCCGTACCAATAAACGAAAATATTGAATTTTACGCTGCAGGCGGTTTCAATAAAAAAAATGGAACCGGTTATGGTTTTAGACGGTTGCCAAGCGAAACAGGAAATGTAGTCCCGGAAATATTTCCGAATGGTTTTCAGCCCGAATTAAAGTCAAATATTCTGGATCTTTCCTTAATTTCTGGTATAAAATTTAAATTGAGCGATTGGAAATTAGACTTTAGTAATACGTATGGATCTAACGATTTCAAATACGAAGTAAACAATACTAATAATGTTTCCTTAGGAGCAGCGAGTCCAACTAATTTTGATGCAGGAAGTCACTCGTTTATGCAAAACACGATAAATACTGATGCTTCTCGCTCCTTCGATTCTGTTTTGAAAGGATTAAACGTAGCCTTTGGTGCAGAATTCAGGTATGAAAATTATCAAATTGAGCAAGGCGAACCAGCTTCTTATGAAAATGGCGGAGCGCAGTCTTTCCCTGGTTTTTCTCCTTTGAATGTTGTAAATGAATCCCGAAACAGTTTTGCTGTTTATGCTGATACGGAATTAAATATTACCGATAAATTTTTAGTTAGCGGTGCGCTTCGTTTCGAAAACTATACCGATTTTGGAAACACTACAAATGGTAAACTTTCAGCTAAATATAAAATTACAGACAACTTTTTTGTTCGCGGTTCGGCGAGTACAGGATTTAGAGCTCCTTCTTTGCAGCAGCACTATTTCAACAATATTGCCACCGATGTTGTAGATGGAAAATTATTAAATTCAGGTATATTTAGAAATGACAGTGACGTCGCAAAACAGCTTGGAATTCCAGAATTAAAAGAAGAAACCTCAACGAATTACAGTTTTGGAATTGTATATTCTCCAATAAAAAAACTGAGCTTTACGATTGATGCTTATCAAATTAAAATCGACAATAGAATCATCCTTACCGGAAATTTAGGAAATGATCCTTACGGTGATCCGATTCCAGAACTCCAAGCGATATTTGAACAATATGGCGCACAAACGGGCCGTTTCTTTACTAATGCTATAAATACTACAACCAAAGGAATCGATTTTGTAGCCGATTACAACTTGGATTTAGGAGGCGGAAATCTGGGTATTTCAGTGTTATACAACTACAATAAAAATACAGTAGACAAAACTTTAAATAATATACCGGCAATTTTTGCTGGTCAGGAAGATGTTTATTACGGACCTCAGGAAAGAAGCTTGATTGAATCAAATACACCCTTGCATAAAGGAACTTTAGCTTTAAATTATGGCGTGAATAAATTCAATTTTTTACTTAGAAATACATATTTCGGAGAAGTTACACGTAACGGTTTCCCTTTTGGAATCGAACAGGAACACAGGGGAAAAATCGTTACTGACTTAAGCGTAGCTTATAAAATTATTCCTCAAATGCAGCTTATTCTGGGAGCTAATAATTTATTTGATGTTTTCCCAGACAAACAAGTTTATGAAAACAGTTATTACAATGTATTTAAATACGCTCCCGTTCAAATGGGAACAACAGGTGCTTACTATTTTGCTAGAATAAGTTACCGTTTATAATTCATTATTTTTATTACTTTGCCAAGGTTTTTGCCTTGGCATTTTTTTTTATTTAATACACACTTTCAGCTTTGAAAAAGATTACATGGCTTACCGCCACAGCATTAGTGATTTCAAACATGATTGGCACAGGAATCTTTACTTCTTTGGGCTATCAGGTTGCTTCTTTGACCAATACCTATTCTATAATTTTACTGTGGTTCATTGGCGGTGTTTTAGCAGTGTTCGGGGCTTTTTGCTATTCAGAGTTAGGAAATTATTACAAAGAATCTGGAGGCGATTATATTTATTTGTCCCGCGGTTTTCATCCTTTTTTTGGATATTTAACCAGCTGGATTTCATTAATTGTTGGTTTTTCTGCACCCGTTGCATTGGCCGCTTTGGCGATGAGCAAATATTTACAAATCTTTGGACTCCAACTAGGAAAAGAATTTGCCATAGCCATTATTATTTTAACCACGCTTTCGCAGTCTTTTAGTTTAAAAACGAGCAGTAATTTTCAAAACGGCTTTACCTTACTAAAAGTTGTGTTTGTCTTGGTTTTAATTGGTCTCGGATTGTATTATGCTCCCCAAGGTCCAAATAGTTTAAATTTTGATAATAGCTGGATAAAAGAAGTTCAAATGCCCGAATTTGCGACTTCACTTGTATTTGTTTCTTTTGCTTATACGGGCTGGAATTCTGCTTCATATATTGTTGGAGAAATAAAAAATCCAAGAAAAAATCTTCCAAAATCACTCCTTATCGGAACGCTGTTTGTGACTTCAGTTTACATTTTAATCAATTATGTTTTTTTAAAACATGCATCAATTTCGTCATTGATAAATCAAGAAGATGTTGCCTCTATTGCGGCAAAGAATTTTTTAGGATTAAATGGAGCAAAATGGATTTGCTTTTTTATTGCAGCACAATTAATTGCTACCATTAGTGGTTATTTATGGATTGGCTCCCGATTAAGTTTTGCAACTTCAAAAGAAAATAAACTTTGGAGCTTTATGAATCAATCCAAAAACGGCATTCCATACATCGCTTTATGGGTTCACGCTTGTATCGCAATTGCTATAATTTTGACTGGTGAATTCGAAGAGATTTTTATCTATTCTTCCTTTTTGCTTCAAATATTGGCTACTCTGGCAGTGGCAACGGTTTTTACAATTCCTTCCTGTAAAAGACACATTTTCAAAGGAAACTATTTTTGGATTTTCCCAGTGGTGTTTTTAGCCTTTGGTATTTACATCTGTTATTTCACTTTTGTAGCACATCCAAAAGAGAGTTTAATCGGACTCTCAATTATTTTAATAGGTTTGATTTTGTATTTCTTTGACACAAAAACAAAGCCTGAACAAACTGAACTCGATTAATTTTTAGGAGCAGAACATTAAATATTTCATTAACAGTTGTCCCGCTATTCGTTGCAATCTTTTGTGTCGAACCCCGACACAAAGGGATTTTCACTACTATCGGGGCTAAACGACAGCTTTTGCTCTTTGTTAGTATCAAAAAAAGCCAGCGGTTAAAACCGCTGGCCATAATAATAGTTTCTATTTCAAAATTACTTACAAATCAAATTTTATCCCTTGAGCCAAAGGTAAACTTGTAGTATAATTAATTGTATTGGTTTGTCTTCTCATATATACTTTCCAAGCATCAGAACCGGATTCTCTACCGCCTCCGGTTTCTTTTTCTCCACCAAAAGCACCGCCAATTTCGGCTCCGGAAGTTCCAATATTCACATTGGCGATTCCACAATCAGACCCAACTGCTGATAAGAAATGTTCTGCCTCACGAAGATTATTGGTCATAATCGCCGAAGATAATCCCTGTGCTACTCCATTCTGAACATCGATAGCATTTTCAACAGTTCCCGAATATTTAATCAAATATAAAACTGGTGCAAAAGTTTCGTGCTGTACAATTTCGAATGAATTTTGCGCTTCGGCAATAGCAGGTTTTACGTAGCAGCCGCTTTCATATCCTTCGCCAGAAAGTACGCCTCCTTCAACCAAAATCTTACCACCTTCGGCAACAACTTTGGTTAATGCGCTGTTATACATTTCAACTGCATGCGTGTCAATAAGTGGTCCAACATGATTTTTTTCGTCTAATGGATTTCCAATTCTCAATTGTCCGTAAGCCGAAACCACAGCATCTTTCACTTTTTCATAAATACTTTCGTGAATGATCAAGCGGCGGGTCGAAGTACAACGTTGTCCTGCAGTTCCCACTGCTCCAAAAACAGCTCCGATAACGGTCATTTTGATATCAGCATCCGGCGTTACAATAATGGCATTGTTTCCTCCCAATTCCAATAATGATTTTCCTAAACGGCCAGCAACAGTCTGTGCCACAATTTTACCCATACGAGTTGAACCCGTAGCAGAAATTAAAGGAACGCGTTTATCGGCAGTCAATAATTCTCCTATTTTATAATCTCCATTGATTAAACAAGAAATCCCCTCTGGAAGATTGTTTTCTCTGATTACCTCAGCAATGATATTTTGGCAGGCGATCCCGCATAAAGGCGTTTTTTCAGATGGTTTCCAAACGCAGACATCACCGCAGATCCAAGCCAATGCCGTATTCCATGACCAAACAGCAACCGGAAAATTAAAAGCTGAAATGATTCCCACAATTCCCAACGGATGGTATTGTTCATACATTCTGTGTCCAGGACGCTCCGAGTGCATAGTTAAGCCGTGCAATTGGCGTGATAATCCTACTGCAAAATCACAGATATCGATCATTTCCTGAACTTCGCCATATCCTTCCTGCAGTGATTTACCCATTTCGTAAGAAACTAATTTGCCTAAAGCTTCTTTATTTTGGCGTAATTTATCTCCAAATTGACGTACAATTTCCCCGCGCTGCGGTGCTGGCATCAATCGGAATGTTTTGAAAGCTTCGGCCGCTGTCTGCATTACTTTTTCATAATCCGCTGGTGTGCTCGTTTTTACAGAAGCAATTAATTTACCATCTACCGGTGAAAAACTCTCTAAAATTTCTCCGCTTGAAAAATGGCTAATTCCTGTCGAGGTCCCTTCGTTTATAGCTTTAACGCCCAATTGCGCTAATGCCTCTTTCATTCCAAATTGATCTGCTATTGTTGTCATTGTAACTTTTTTAGTTAAAATTGTTATATTTTTTGTGTAAAGATATTATTTTAAGATTAACTTCGATATCCATAAAGCTAAAAAATCAAAATTTCACAATAGTAAAATTATTGTTTTCTGCTGTGTTGTTATCAATTTTTAGAAAAAAATACGTTCTTTCAAAAAGAAGGAAGTATTTTTATAATCTGTTTATAAATAAAAACATAATACATATTTGAACATGAAATCTATTATTCTCCACTTTGTAATGCTCTTTTTGATATCACTTCCATTACTTGCGCAAAAAGCTGCCTTTAAAGTAGTTCCATTGGGTGTTAGAGGCGGGGTTGACGAAACTAACCTTTCGGCTTATTTAATTGCACCTATGCAGACAGACGATTATATCTGTCTCGATGCGGGTACAATAAATGCTGGAATTGAAAAGGCAGTTGCAAACAATGTTTTTACAGTTTCTGCCAATGAAGTTTTGCGAAAATACATTAAAGGATACTTTATTTCCCATGCTCACTTAGATCATGTTTCGGGTTTGATAATTAACGCTCCAGCCGATTCTTCCAAAACAGTTTATGCTGCAAAAAAATGTATGCAGATGATGGAGAACCACTATTTTAATGGAGAAACCTGGGCTAATTTTGGTGATGAAGGTCCTGGTTATCAAATAAAAAAATATCATTTTCAAACCCTTCCTCTTGAAGAGGAAGTCAAAATATCCAATACATCTATGACTGTGAAAACATTTCCTTTAAGTCATGGAAATCCTTATATGAGTACTGCTTTTTTAATTCATAATGGCGATAATGCGGTTTTGTATTTAGGTGATACAGGCCCGGACGAAATAGAAAAGAGCGATGATTTAAGTTCTCTATGGCAGGCTGTTGCACCATTAATTAAAGAAAAACAGCTAAAAGGAATTTTTATTGAAGTTTCGTTTCCAAATGAGCAGCCTGATAACGCACTATATGGTCATTTAACACCAAATCATTTAATGAAAGAACTTGGCAAATTAGAGGAGTTCGCTGGAAAAGGAAGCTTACAAAATTTTAAAATTATCATAACACATAGAAAACCGCCATTAAAAAATATTCAGAAAATTAAAGATCAGCTGAAAAAAGAAAACCCTCTTGGCGTTGATTTGATTTTTCCAGAACAAGGAAGACGTTTCGATTTATAATATTGATTTTAGTTATAACCGCAAAATTCGCAGGTTTGCGAACCTTGCGGTTTTTTACTTTTTCTCCCTTATCAAATATATATAAGCTGGAAAGTGGTCACTAAAACCAATTTCAGTCAGGGAATGCCGTAACGGATATCCTTTATATTTGCCGCTTTTTTGTATTAAAAAAGGTTTGTTATAAATTCCAGCTTTCCAATATTGGAAAGTTTTATAATCTTTTTGAAGCAATGATTCTGAAACCATAACTTGGTCAAAAATATCCCAAGCATCCCGAAAAGCAATCGTTCCCAATCCTTTATTAGCCATTTCTTCGAAAGGATTGTAAATTCCAAAAGTTCCAGTATCCTGAATTTTTCCCTTGGCTCCCAGCGCTTTTTTCACACTATTATTAAATGGACTGTCGTTTAAATCTCCCATCGTAATAATTTTTGCATTGGGATTGATACGTTGTAAAGAATCAATAATTTTCCTATTCAATGCGCCTGCAGATTCGCGAAATGGACTTGATTTTTTTTCGCCGCCAGCTCGTGACGGCCAATGATTTACTATAATATGTATTTCTTCGCCGTTTAAAAAACCAGTTACCAGCAATTGATCTCTCGTATAAACCCTATGATTATTAGAATTTACCTGAATAATATCTTCGGTTTCTAAATTTTCGGCCGATTCGTTTTTTTCTGCATCTTTAACGGGCTGTGTCTTTTTATAAACATACAAAGGAATATTACTGAAACTTGTGGGCTGAAACTGCTTTTTTTGATACAATAAGGCAACATCGATTCCTCTTTTATCGGGAGAATCAAAATGAATAATTCCATAATTTTTATCAATCAATTTGGGCTGTTTTATTAAATCTTCAAGAACATCTCGATTTTCGATTTCGGCACCTCCTATAAAGGTGGGAGCATTTGGATTTTCTGCAGAACCAATTTCAGATAAAACTCTAGCTAAATTTTCCAGTTTGTGATAATATTTTTTACTATTCCAATGCTGCGTTCCTGCTGGTGTCCATTCATCATCATTAGTCATCGGATCATTAATAGTGTCATAGCAATTTTCAAAGTTGTAAAACGCCACGGTATGAATTACAAAAGCCTTAGTTTGGGCATTACATTTAAGTATGACAAAAAGTAAAAGCAGATATAAATATGTCTTTTTGAACACCATTATTTTAAATATTGAATTCCAGTTTTTGTAAATATAGTAAATTGATTACATTCATTTGTTCTCATTTAGAAATGCATATCTTTGTTTTACCCAAAATAAGTAATAAATCAAATCTTTTTTTAAATGTACAGCATACAAAACCATTCCATATCTTTTATTCAAAAACAATGTGTTTTGTATCCGATGCTATTGCTTATTTTTGTTTTACAATCTATAAACAGTCAAGCTCAAACTATGATTACACCACCTTATTTACAAAAAGGCGATACTGTTGCTATTGTAGCGACTGCCCGAAAAAATGTCGATGACAACTTAAAACCTACTATCGATTTATTACATTCCTGGGGTTTGGAAGCTGTTATTGGAAATACCATTGGCTTAGACCTAAATCAATTGGCGGGAACAGATGAACAGCGCGCTGCCGATTTTCAGAAACAAATGGACAATCCAAATATCAAAGCGATTTGGTGCGCACGCGGTGGCTACGGAACAGTGCGTATGATTGATTTATTGGATTTCACTAAATTCAAACAGCATCCAAAATGGATTGTAGGTTTTAGTGATGTTACCGTTCTGCACAATCATCTCAACACAATGGGCTACAAATCCATTCACGGAACAATGCCGGTGAGTGTCGAAAGGACAGCACCTGAATCGATTTCATCTTTAAGAACCGCTTTGTTTGGCGACCCTTTAAAATATCAAATCGATTCGTTTCCGTTAAATCGTTATGGTAAAGCCACTGGCGAATTAGTGGGCGGAAACCTATCCATCTTATATAGTTTAATGGGGTCAAAATCGGCGATTGACTGTACCGATAAAATTCTGTTCATCGAAGATTTAGATGAATATCTTTATCATATTGACCGTATGATGATGAATCTAAAACGCAATGGCTGCCTCGAAAGCATCAAAGGAATCATTGTAGGAGGCATGACAAAAATGAAAGACAATGATATTCCTTGGGGGAAAAATGCCAATCAAATTGTCGAAGATGTAACTAAAACATATAATATTCCAATTCTATATAATTTTCCCGCAGGACATGTCCATGATAACAGAGCGTTGATTATGGGTAATACCGTAAGTATCGAGGTAAATGAAAAAGGAGGTGCTGTTATTTTTAACAAATAGCTGAAAATTTGAATACTATTGTTTTATAAGCAAAAATATTTATGCTTTTTAGAAGAGATAACTCCAATAAAGACAATCACACTGCCGTTTCTATTTCATAGTCTAATTTACTTTTAAAAACAACAACTATCTTTCACTTATGGAATCGCAATTATTTTCACCACTGCAAATAAAGAGCATCACGCTCAAAAACAGAATAGCAATTTCTCCGATGTGTCAATATTCTGCCGAAGAGGGTTTTGCTAACAATTGGCACTTGGTACATCTTGGCAGCCGTGCCACAGGAGGAGCTGGTTTAATCATTCAGGAAGCCACAGCCGTTTCTCCCGAAGCCAGAATTTCTCCCTCCGACCTAGGTTTGTGGAGCGATGATCACATCAAAAAATTAAAAAAAATCACCAAATTTATAAACAGCCAAGGCGCTGTTGCAGGAATACAATTAGCCCACGCTGGCCGAAAAGCAAGTGTTTCATCACCTTGGTACGGAAATAAAAAATTAGCTCAAAATCAAGGCGGATGGGAAACTTTTGCGCCAAGCGCCATTAGCTATCACGATAATGAGCAAACACCCTCGGCACTAGATACAGCGGGTATTCAAAAAGTAATCAATGATTTTAAATTAGCAGCGCGAAGAGCAGTCATTGCAGGATATCAAGTATTGGAAATTCACGGAGCGCACGGTTATTTACTGCATCAGTTTTTATCACCCTTAACAAATACAAGAACCGACGAATACGGAGGCAGTTTTGAAAACCGAATCCGATTTACACTTGAAATTCTAAAAGCAGTACAATCAGAATGGCCAAAAGAACTGCCGCTACTAGTGAGAATTTCTGCTACAGACTGGGCAGAAGACGGATGGAATGCTGAAGAATCAGTTGAATTATCCAAAATCTTAAAAGAAAAAGGAGTCGATTTAATAGATGTTTCTTCGGGAGGGCTGGTATCACATCAGCAGATTCCTTTAGGTCCAAATTACCAAGTTCCTTTTGCCGAACAAATAAAAATAGAAAGTACAATATTGACTGGCGCAGTGGGTTTGATCACAACTTCCCAGCAAGCCGAAGATATTATAGCGAGCGGTAAAGCAGATTTAGTTTTGTTCGCCAGAGAATCCCTTAGAAATCCAAATTTAGGATTAGATTTTGCACGTGAGTTAGGGGCAGATGTCCAATGGCCGAAGCAATACGAACGAGCAAAATTATAAACACTAATTACACTAATTTTTACGAATTATTTTTGATTATTAGACTTATTTTACACAATATTGTCATTCCGAGGAAGGAGGAATCTTCGTTAGAAACTCGACAAAGATTGGGGATTTTGATTACGGAATTTCTTGTGGAGATTCCTCCTTCCTCGGAATGACAAACTTTGACAACAATTGTTATTGGAAAATAACAAACTATAATAAAACAATATGCAAAAAATAAAAACCGCGCTATTATCATACGGAATGTCTGGAAAAGTTTTCCATGCTCCTTTTTTAGAATTTCATGAAGGCTTTGAGTTACTAGGTTCTTGGGAAAGAAGTAAACAATTAATCCAATTGGATTATCCAAATACAAAAAGTTTTGCTTCTCTGGACGATGTGCTTCAAAGCGATGCTGCATTGATAATTGTGAATACACCGGTAGGAACTCATTTTGAATATGCAAAGCAGGTTTTGCTTGCTGGAAAACATGCCGTAGTCGAAAAAGCGTTTACTGCCACTGTCGCTGAAGCTCAGGAATTGGCAGATTTGGCTAAAGAAAAAAGGGTAAAACTTTCAGTATTTCAAAATCGAAGATGGGATAGTGATCTAAAAACAGTACAGCAGATTGTTTCCAGTAACGTACTTGGAGAAATAGTAGAAGCCGAATTTCATTTTGACCGTTATAATCCAATTTTGAGTCCAAAAGCACATAAAGAAACTGCCAATGATGGAGCGGGAATTTTAAAAGATCTTGGACCGCATATTATTGATCAGGCTTTATATCTGTTTGGATTTCCTCAAAGTGTTTCTGCTGATATCAGAATAACAAGAGAACATTCTTTGGTAGATGACTGGATCGATATTTTGCTTTTCTATCCCGATTTTAGAGTGCGGTTAAAAGCTGGCTTTTTCGTTAGAGAAGCCAATCCTGCGTATGTTATTCACGGCAAAAAAGGTTCTTTCCTAAAACCTCGCGGGGATGTACAGGAAGATGAATTAAAATTAGGCAAAAAACCAAACTTGGATACTTGGGGAACAGAACCAAAAGAATTGGAAGGATTTTTGCACACTGAAATTGATGGTGAAATCATCAGGAAAAAAGTACCAGCACTTCAAGGGAACTATTATGATTATTTTGATGGTGTCTATAAGTCAATTGTCAATGACTTACCAGAACCTGTAACAGCTCAGGATGGAACTCGGGTAATGCAGATTATTGAAGCATCAATTCAAAGCAGTGAGCAGAAAAAAGTAATCGACTTATAAAACTAAATACTTTGCTGCTTAAAAATATTTGACCCCAGATTAATGGATAGAAATCTCTTAAATCTGGTGGCAGATTACAAACTCGAATCCTTTGCCTTTTTTTGAAATTGTAAAAAAGCAGTATGTTGTCGTTTAGCCCCGATTGTAGTGGAAATCCTTGTTGCCCGGGGTTCGGGCAATAAGATTGTAACGGAAAGCGGGACCAATGTTTCCTAAAAATGCCTAATCTTTCTGCTTCAAAAAATATTAATCAGAATCAAAATTATGAACAATAACGTTTTAATTTAAGGAGTAATTGTTAGCAACGGATTTAAACAAATTCATTTAGTACCTTTGTATTACATTTTTAAAGAGCAGAAATTTGCAATATTTTAATTTTATAGGCTGGTATAAAGCCAAAGGAAAATACAAGAAAAACTATCGCGATGCTAAAGCTTCTTATCTGCTTAGAATTCGGCTCGCAGTTTCTATGTTTTATTTTGCTATGGGATTATGTTTTGCTACTTGGGCAAGCCGAATTCCAACTATAAAATCGACTTTGCATTTAAGCGATGGACAACTAGGAACTATACTTTTTGCACTTCCTGTCGGTCAGTTAACGATGATGTATTTTTCTGGTAAATTGGTAACCCGCTTTGGAAGTCATCGTATTTTGCCCTTTGCCATTTCAATGTATGCAGTGAGTTTAACGAATTTGGGATTGGCTCAAAACGCGTGGCAGCTGGCTCTTGCATTATATGCATTTGGAATCTTTGGAAACCTGACCAATATTTCTGTAAACACTCAGGGCATTTATACCGAAGGACTTTTTAGAAGAACGATCATGTCTTCCTTTCACGGGATGTGGAGTCTGGCAGGATTTACAGGTGCATTAGTAGGTTTGGGAATGCTGGCATTACAGCTCAGTACCTATACTCATTTCCTAATTGTAGCCTTCACAGCATTTTTACTTATTGCTTTAAATTTCAAACTCTTGATTAAAGCTAAGGAAACAATGAAAACTGAGAAGAAAAAAGGATTCCGTAAACCAGACCAAACTTTAGTTTTACTGGGTGTTATTGGATTTTGCAGTATGGCCAGCGAAGGAATTATGTTTGACTGGAGTGGCGTTTTTTTTAAAGATATTGTCAAAGCGCCTGGTGCATTAATAATTTTAGGCTATACTTCGTTTATGATTATGATGGCCAGCGGTCGTTTTTTTGGAGATAAATTAATCAATAGATATGGACGAAAAAAAGTTATGCAGATCAGCGGGATTATGATTTCGTCAGGCTTTTTTACAGCAGTAGCTTTTCCTTATATAATACCTTCGATGATTGCTTTTATGGCAATTGGACTGGGAGTTTCAACTGTAGTTCCTACTTTGTATAGTATTGCAGGCAAGCATCCGACAATCCCAACTGGCGAAGCTTTGACCACCGTTTCAAGTGTAAGTTTCCTTGGTTTTTTAATGGGACCGCCTGTAATAGGTCATATTGCCGAACTCTTTAGTCTGCGTTTTTCCTTTGCTTTTATTGGAATTTTTGGGTTTTTCATCGCTTTTATGGTAGGCCGTATAAAAGTAATCAGCGAATAATCACAAAAAACAGGTTTTTACTTATTTTTTTAAATAGTTTTTTTCCTATGTTTGTTTTCGAAATCAATCGAAAGCTATTTCTATTTGGCTGATATTCAAAATACCATCTCTTTTTCCAAAACATTCTTTATCCTCTTTTTTAAACGAATTTAATCTTTGGATTTGTCGTGTCCTGACATGACTTATTCCATTAGTTAGTAAAATAAGTATGAGGGAATTTTTGTTCGGAATAATATTTTTATTGAAAATAACTTTTGTTTTTGCCCAGAAACCAACAGGCGTTAAAGGGAAAATCATTGATTCAAAAACTCAAAAACCATTAGAAAATGTAATTGTTACCATTGAAAATACTCAGTTAATGCAGCTTACTTCTAACGATGGTGTTTTTAGTTTTTATAATGTTCTGCCTGGCAATCAATTACTGCTTTTACACAGTCAGGGTTTTAAAGATCTGGTGCTTCCTGTAGCTATTACAAAAGATCAAATGCTTGACTTAGGAGTTATCCCGATGGAAGATAATCAAATGGTCGAACAGCAGACGGGCCTAATCACGCTTCTCGAAACTGATTTGAGCGACGACAACAGCGGTTCCGAAAGCACTTCGGGACTTTTACAGTCTTCCAGAGATGCTTTTCAGCAGGCGGCTGCTTTTAATTGGGGACAGGCCCGATTTAGAATCCGAGGTTTGGACAGTCAATATGCCACTACAACCATTAATGGTGTTACGATGAACAAATTGTACGACGGCCGTCCGCAATGGGGCGATTGGAGCGGATTGAATAATGCTGTTCGGAATCAGGAATTTACTATTGGTTCTTTCCCTTCGGATTATGTTTTTGGAGGTATTTTGGGAACGCAGCAAATCAATACCCGAGCATCTATTTACAGACCGGGAACTATACTTTCTTTTTCAGGGACTAATACGAATTATTCTTGGCGAATGACTGGAACCTATGCATCAGGAATGAATGCCAAAGGCTGGGCATTTGTAGTTTCTGCAGGAACACGCTGGGCTGAAGAAGGCTATTTTGAAGGAACAAATTATAATGCAATAGCTGGTTTTATTAGTGTCGAAAAGAAAATAAACGATCAGCATTCCTTGAATTTCTCTGGATTCTACACCCCAAATTCAAGAGCCAAAAATTCACCAAACACTGCCGAAGTTACCGAATTAACAAGCGAAAGATACAATTCCTATTGGGGCTGGTTTGACGGTAAAAAACGCAACGCCAGAATAAAAACCATTGAAGAACCCATCTTAATGCTGAATCATTTTTTTACCATTGATGAAGCCACAATGCTGAATTCGAGCTTGACGTATCAATTTGGAAAAATCACCAACAGTAATATTGACTATCAAAATGCAAATAGTCCAGACCCTACTTATTACAGAAAAATGCCAAGCTATTATACTTCAATGTATGCGAAAGACAATGGTGAATTTTCGGGAGCATTTATTCCTGATTATGAAGAAGCGCAGAAAAGCAAAGAGCAGTTTCTAGCCAATAATCAGATCAATTGGAATGCTTTGTATTATGCAAATCAGTCACCGGTTTTGGATGACAACGGAAATATAACAGCTTATAAACCTGCGAAAAGTAATTATGTTTTGTATGAAGATCACGCCGATGACCAAACGATGACGGCAACTTCCTCTTTCAATACGCAGATAAATGATAATCTTTTTTTAACTGCAGGCGGTTTTTACAGTCATTTAAAATCTCATAATTACCAGCAATTAAAGGATTTATTGGGAGGTTTGTATTTTGAGGATATTGATGTTTTTTATAATGGAGACCAAGCACAGTCGGATTTGAATCATCCCGACAGACAAGTTGTTGAAGGAGATATTTACGGTTACAATTTTAATTATGCTGCAAATGCTTTAAATCTGTTTACCAATTTTAAATTCACCTACAACAAAGTTGATTTTTATTTGGCACAAAATTTTGTAAGCACTATTTATCAGCGCGAAGGTTTGTACCAAAATGGAATTTATCCAGCCAATTCTTTTGGGAAAAGCGAGAAAGTACATTTTGATAATTTTGGTTTCAAAGGAGGAGCATTATTTAAAATTTCGGGAAGACGGCAAGTGAATTTTAATGGAGCCTATCTTTCGAATGCACCTACAATACGAAATACATTTCCGAATTCCCGTTTGAATAATTCGGTGGTTGCAGGATTGCAGAATGAAAACATAAGCAGTTTGGATGCGAGTTATTTTTATCGAACTCCAAAATGGCAAACGCGCATCACACTTTTTTATGCCCAAATAAAGAACATCACGCAGACTTCTTTCTTCTATGCCGAAGGGATTTTTGATGACGGAGCAGGATATGCCAGCACCGATGCTTTTGTAAGTCAAACATTGACGCATTTAGACAAAAGGAATATTGGTGCCGAGTTTAGTTTTCAATATCAATTGAGCCCGACACTGATGACTAATTTTTCGATGGTTTACGGTCAATATACTTATAATAGCAATCCAAATGTCACGATAACCAATGACGCCCAAGCTACTGAAGAAAATCCAAATCCAGTATTCGATTTTGGAACTTCCGCCTTGAAAAATTACCATCAGGCGGGAATGCCACAACAGGCAGCCGCATTGGGAATCGAATACCGCGATCCAAAATACTGGTGGATTGGTGCTAATATTAATTATTTGGCTGAAACCTTTATAGATGTTTCTCCCATTTCGAGAACCGATATATTCTATAAAAACCCTGCGAGCGGTTTCAACTTTCCCGAAGCTTCAGAAGAAAGAGCTCGTGAATTACTAACACAGGAAAAATTTGATCCTATTACATTATTAAACATATCCGGCGGAAAATCTTGGAAAATAAAAGGAAAAAACATTGGACTCTTTGCAACACTGAATAACGTTCTAGACTTGATTTATAAAACAGGAGGTTATGAACAGGCAAGAAATGCCAATTTTAGACAGCTCAATCAGGATGTTTCCAGCGGAACATCCAATTTTGGGAATAAATATTTTTATGGATACGGTAGAACCTATTTTGTGAATTTGTATGTCAATTTATAAATTTTTAAGTAAAAAGATTATGAAATTAAAAATTACTATTGTTTTATTAGGAACTGCGATACTTTTAACTAGTTGTGCCGAAGAGTTTAGTGTGCCAAAACTTTCATGTAACCAACCTGATTTAAAAGTAAATCGTACCGTCGAAGAAATCCGTTCGAGTACTAATTCTATAGTAACACAATATAAATATGATGATATTATTGAAGCTTATGTAGTTTCCAGCGATGAAGAAGGGAATTTTTTTAAAACAATTTCATTTCAAACTTTGGAGACAAACACTGCTCCTGCATTGGGATTTAGTGCACCAGTAGATGCATCAAATACTTATATCGATTTTAGAGTTGGAAACAAAGTCTATATCAAAATGAAAGATCTGTATACTGATTTTTATTTTGGAGGAATGCGCATTGGAAATATTTTTGTCAACAGCTACGACGAAGGCGGTGTTGGCCGAATTCCTCAAAATGACTATAAAAAAGTACTGAATGCCTCCTGCACAATCATTGAAGAAAGCCAATTGGTGAAGCAAATTACCATCGAAGAAGCTTTGAATGATACCAAGATAAATACTCTAGTCGAATTGAAAGATGTAGAGTTTACTGAATCGGCATTAGGACGGCATTATTATGAAGAAACCAATGACATTGGAGGAGCAACGAATTGGAATCTGCGGGACAAAACAGGGAATCAGATTATCTTTAGAACAAGCGGTTATGCTGCTTTTTCAGATCATTTAGTACCCGAAGGAAACGGAAATATTCGCGGAATCCTGACAAAATTCGGCATCGATTATCAATTAATGGTCCGATCCGAAAAAGATATTATAATAAGTGGCAACAGAAATATTCCTTTTTTTGCAGAAGATTTTCAGTCCGTTAAGCACAATGTAAATTTTGCATTGCCTGGCTGGAGCAATATTGTCGAAAAAGCCTCGAAGCTTTGGAAAAGCATGGTTTATAGCAGCAATGGTTATGCTGAGTTCAATACCACAAGTACCAGCGCAGCCGAAAACATAGCTTGGCTGGTTTCTCCAAAAATTAATTTGGAAGATTATAAAAATCCGGTACTGTCTTTTCGAAGCGCACAGCACGACTTAAAAACCGATTCTCCTCAAAATACTTTGGAAGTCTATATTTCAACCAATTTTGAAGGTACCCTTGCTGGGGCGACATGGACAAAACTAGCAGCCAAAGTATCATCTTTATCCACCCCTTCCCGTGAATTTATAAGTTCTGGCGGGATCGATTTGTCAGCCTACTCAGGAAATATCAATATTGCGTTCAAATACATTGGTTCTGGGAAAAACAAAACCTTAAACGGTGCTTTTATGGTTGATGACATTAAGATTTTTGGCGAAAAACCGTAAGATTTTAAACCATTAAAAAAATTAAGGCTTATTAAGTATTTAATCCTTAATGAGCCTTAATTTTTAATAGTTGTCTATTTGTTTATCCGTTAGGGTAATATCATACTATTATTTTTTGTTTTCAATAATACTTATCCCATAACCGCCACCAGGAGCACTAAGCTGTGAAAGCTTAGATTTATTGGTAACTTCTATTTTTCTGACTGTATAAGCCTGCGGATTTGTTTTGTAATTGGCATCTTTTCCATCAGCATAAATAGTAGCTGTATATTTTTTTCCTTTTTCTAAAAAAGAAAAAATAATATTTGAAGTACGAGAATCATATCCATTTACATTCCCCACAAACCAGTTGTTAGTTCCTTTTGCTTTTCGGGCAACAGTTACATATTGACCTGGTTCTGCTTCTAGATAGTTACTTTCACTCCAATCTACTGCAACATCTTTGATAAATTGAAAAGCATCTGGAAACCTATTATAATTTTCTGGTAAATCGGCAGCCATTTGCAACGGACTATAAAGTGTTACATACAAAGCAAGCTGGTTGGCAATAGTGCTGTTTACATGTGAATTATTATTTGGGTTTAATTTGCTTAAATCCATTTCAAAAATACCTGGAGTATAATCCATTGGACCACCTATTAATCGGGTAAAAGGCAACAATGTTACGTGATTAGGTTTTGATCCGCCAAAAGATTGATATTCCGTACCTCTGGCCGCTTCGTTGCCAATAAGATTTGGATACGTTCTGCAAATACCTGTAGGTCTTACGGCTTCATGCGCATTAAGCATAATTTTATAATCGGCAGCTTTTTCTATTGCATACTGATAGTGATTGATCATAAATTGGTTGTAATGATTATCACCATTAGATATAATACTGCCTACATAACCACTTTTTACAGCATCATATCCATTATCTTTCATGAATTGATACGCTTTATCCATATGACGCTCATAATTACGAACAGATCCAGAAGTTTCATGATGCATAATTATTTTTACGCCTTTGGATTTTGCATATTCATGTAATCCTTTCACATCAAAATCAGGGTATGGACTTACAAAATCAAAAACATAGTCCTTAGAGTGTCCAAACCAATCTTCCCAGCCTTGATTCCAGCCTTCAACTAATACAGCATCGAAACCATTTGCGGAAGCAAAATCAATATATTTTTTCACATTTGCATTATTTGCACCATGTGTTCCATTTGGTTTGGCTTTAGAAAAATCGGTAACCCCTAATTGTATAGATGGAAATTCATTGGTATATGACCATGAAGTTTTTCCAGTAATCATTTCCCACCAAACACCAACATATTTAACAGGTTTAATCCAAGATGTTTCTTCAATTTTGCAGGGATCATTTAAATTTAAAGTCATTTTTGAAGCTAAAATTTCTCTGGCATCATCACTCACAATGATTGTACGCCAAGGCGAATGTGATGGAGCCTGAATGTATCCTTTATCACCATTTTCATCTGGTGTCAGCCATGACTCGAAAATCATATTCTTATCATCAAGATTCAAATGCATGCAGGAATAATTAATCAGCGCTGCTTCATGCAGATTAATATACAGGCCGTCATTTGTTTTTAGCATAAGAGAAGTTTGAACTCCTGTTAAGGAAAAAGAAGTTTGTGATAAGTTTGCTGTTTTTGCCTTTTCGGATAGTCCTCTGATTTCGGATAATTTAGAAGTAGTATAATCATATTCCTGAGTATCATAATCTCCCGGAATCCAAAACGCAGTATGATCTCCTGCCATTGCAAATTGAGTTCTTTCTTCTTTTATAACAAAATAGACCAAGTTTTTTTGGCTTGGAAATTCATAGCGAAAACCTAAACCATCATTAAACAATCGGAAACGAATAATAATTTTTCTATCAGTTCCTTTTTGATTAAGTGTTACTGCTAATTCATTGTATTGATTGCGGATCGATTCCACTTCTCCCCACACAGGTTTCCATGTTTCGTCAAATGAAGATATTTTACTGTCTGCAAGAGTAAAATCATTCAATAAAGATTTGTTGTCATTCTTTAATTCAAGACCTAATTTACTAGGTTTTACAGCTGTTTTACCCTTATAGGTTAAATTGTAACTTGGCGTTCCATCATTTAGCAATGTAAACTCCATTGTGAAATTTCCATTTGGAGATTTTAATTGCTGCGCATTGGCACACTGCAATGCTATTAAATAAAATAAAGCAGTATAAAGTAAGTGTTTCATATAAGTAAATTTATTTTTTGTTTCAAAATAGTTTTACGAAATCGATTTATTTTACAAACATTGATCTGCATTAAACTGATAAATGATATGGTCTTTAGCATTTATAAAAATACCGTTTCCGCAAAAGTAAAAGTATATGCTTTGCAGGTCGGAAAATTTCGGTTTTTAAAAAAAGTAGATTGTTTTTTTAAAATTACAAAATAAATAACTAAAAATCAATAAGTTATTATTTTTTAATTTAAAAAAAAAGTGGCTCAGCAACAAGAAATTTCTTGAAGAGGAAGTAAATTTTAAGTTAAATAAGTTAGAAAGAGACCGTATTTACTTAGTACTTGTTCCAATCTGCATTACCCTTTCTTCAAATTCGTCTCTTGGTCCGGCGGATTTGTTTTTGAGCTGTGAACGGTAATTGTAAATAGTAGAAATAGAATACCGAAGGAACACGGAAATTTTGGCACTGTCTTTTATTCCCAAACGAATTAGAGCAAAAATCCTTAATTCGGTGTTAAGCTGTTCCCCTTCTTTTGGATGGACGGTTTCATTTGGAAGTAACAAAATATTGAAATCACGAATAAAGTCAGGAAATAATTCTAAAAATGTTTTGTCAAAATTGGCATAAAACTCTCTTAATTCATTTTCGATGTAGTCTTTTGATTTTGCGGTACTGATCAGATCATTTATTTTACCAGTGGTAGCCAGTACATTTAGTTTCCTTTGGTATTCATCCAGTTTTCCTAAATAATCCGAACATTGATCCATGTAACGGCCAATATAAATTTCTTTCAAAAAATTAGCTTCAGTCAAAGTATTGTTCGACAGATTTAATTTTTCATTAAAAGTATTTAGCTCAGCATTCAGTTCCGAAAGTTTAAAATTAGCCAAACTCAGCTCTTTTTTTGCTGCTGCTAATTTTTTCATCTGTTTAAAAAACAAAAACAAAAGCGTTAACAAAACAAGTACCAAAAAACCAGCACTAATTAAAAAAACTACCAATTGAAATCTGTTAGTTTCGCTTTGCTGCTGATAAGATTCACTTATGATTGGGAGCATTTTTGATATTTCGTAGGTTCTCAAACGTGCATTACAAGCCACTGCATCATCTAGAGAGCGTTTGATATAAGTATAAGCTCGTTCAATATCGCCGTCTTCATATTGCAAAAATGCTAATGAACGAAGAGAAATATATTCTTTTTTAGCTAATCGCAAGTCAGATAAAGCCGAAATGCTTAACCATTTTTTCTGCTGTAATCTGTCTTTTTTTTGTTTATAAGCTTGCGAAATGAGATACGATATAATCGCCCGATTAGGATCACTATCTTCAATTTTAGGAAAATACGGAAGTAATAAATGCAGGGTTTCTGTTGGCTGCTGATGGTCTAAATTCCGATCGGCTTTAGCTGTAATGTAAGAAACAGTGTTAGTTGGAAAATATGTAATGCAAGAATCCCGATATTTCTTTGCAAGTGATAAATACTTTTCTTTTTCTTGTGGAGAAGAAGCATTGTCGGCCATTTGTCCATAAATTGTCCGGCTTACGCTGTAAAAAGGTCCTTTTAGAGAAGAAACCGGTAAAATAACAATAGAATTAAGTACATCAATACCTTCTTTGTACATTCCTAGTGTTCCCATTATGGACACAAGATTTATTTCAGCTTGGTTTAGTTTTTCTGAATTTTTAAGACTTTCTGCAATTTTAAGGTTTTTTCTAGCATAGACTAAAGCGGAGTCTGACTGATAGGAATTGTAACTGATATACAGTTTTTGAGTAATCTCGTATTTAGAACTAAAAGCGCTGGTACTTTTTAAAAGCGATTTAAGCTGCGTAATTTCTCGTTCTTTCTTTTGAGTGTAAAAGGAATTATTTTCAATAGTTTGGTCTATTGCAGCTAATAATGACTCTGAATCTGTTTGAGATATTGAATAATAAGGCAGAAGCAAAATAACAACAAATAACAATAATCGACTCATTCAAAGAGGTTTTGTTTCTGTAAAAATAATCAAAAATTTAAATGAAAAAAACCGTCTTTAATCTTTAAAGGATTTAAGACGGTTTTATATATTGGCATTAAAAAATTTATTCTATTTCAGAAATTCTTAGGGTATTAACCATCCCTTTTTCAACAATTGGCATAGCTGCCAAGTTGATTAAGAAATCTCCTTTTTTTACAAAACCTTTTTCTTTTACAATATTATTTACATCAATAACAGTGTCATCTGTACTTACTGATTTTTCATAATAGAAAGATTTTACTCCCCATAATAAATTAAGCTGAGTGATAATTCTTTTGTTTGATGTAAAAACTAAAATGTGAGCAGAAGGTCTCCATGCCGAAATTTGGAACGCTGTATAACCACTATTTGTCAAAGTACAAATTGCTTTAGCTTTGATTACATTAGCCATAGTAGCTGCATGCTGACAAACTGTTTTAGTAATAAAACGGTTAGTTCTTACCTGTGGAGAATTTTGAGGAACTTGAATAAGCGGAGAATCTTCAACAGCTTCAAGTATTTGAGTCATTTTTTGGATAACCTGTACTGGATAATTTCCTGCAGCAGTTTCTCCAGAAAGCATTACAGCATCTGCACCATCCATAACCGAATTAGCTACGTCATTTACTTCAGCACGAGTTGGAGTCAAACTTGTAATCATAGTCTCCATCATTTGTGTAGCAACAATTACTGGAATTCTAGCAGTTTTAGCTCTGCGGATTAGCTCTTTTTGTACTAATGGTACTTCATGAGCAGGAAGTTCAACACCCAAATCACCTCTTGCAACCATTAATGCATCACAATAAGCCACAATTCTATCCATGTTCTCTAATGCTTCAGGCATTTCGATTTTGGCAATAATTGGAATTTTATATTCGGAGTGTTTTGCGATTAATTCTTGTAAATCTTGTAAATCTCTTGGAGTCTTAACAAATGAAAGAGCAATCCAGTCTAATTTCATTTCTATTGCAAAAATGGCATCAGCGATGTCTTTTTCTGTCAGTGCAGGTAAAGAAATTTTTGTATTTGGTAAGTTTACCCCTTTCTTAGATTTTAATTCACCTCCTTGAATAACGCGGGCAACAACTTCTGATTTTTTATCTGTTTCAACGATTTCAAAAATTAATTTTCCATCATCAAGTAATATTCTTTCTCCTGGATTAACATCATTTGGGAAGTTTTTGTATTTCATAAATACTTTTTTCGAAGTACCTATTATATCTTCAGCAGTTGTAAAAGTGATTAAATCACCATCGTTTACAACAACGCCGTCTTCCATAACCCCAACACGAAGTTTAGGACCTTGTAAATCTCCAAGAATACCAGTAGTGTATCCAAATTCTTCGTTTATACCGCGGATAATGTTGATTTTATTTTTAACATCTTCATAATCAGCATGCGAAAAATTTACTCTAAATACATTTACACCTGCCTCAATCATATCTTTAATGATTTCTCGTGTACTACATGCAGGCCCAAGTGTGGCTACAATTTTGGTCTTTTTGTTTGTAAGCATTTTTCTTAAAAAATTAAATTGTTTTTTGATTTTATCTTATTTATTTCAACAATATAGCTGGCAGCTATTTGATCTATTGAATTCAGCTCACTTTGAATTTTCAAAAGATTGGTGTCGTCTTCGCTGTTTTCTATTTTCAAAAAGTAATTTACTTTTTTGAATTCAGGAATCATGTACACTTTTTTTGCTACTTCTATGTCAAAATTTGTAAACAAACTTTGATTGTCTTCTTTTTTTTTTTGAATGACTTCGTTTATATTCTGTATCAAATCCCACGAAATATCTTTTTTCTTTTCATAATAATGAAATCTAGAAAAATGAACTTCCCCTTCTTTATCAGTAATTTGAATTTCTTTGATAGATTTATTCAGGTTTACATGAAGTTTTTGATTGATAAAATAAGCCAATCGGTAATCTTCTAATGTGGTGTGAATAGCGATAAGATCATAATCTATCTCATCAAATTCACCAAAATTCAGTTTATGAATTGCCATGGTCATTAAAAAATAAGCTGTAAATATAATATTTCTAAATTAGTATAAGGACGCTAAAGCTCTAGGATTATGATATTTTATTAACGAAAACGATGTAGCATTGATAATCATTTAGCTATTTTCTTTCAATTTTTTCTTGAAAAGCGAAGTAAGCCCGCTGTGATGCTTTTTCTTCAGCTTTCTTTTTTGAAGTAGCTCTCGCTTTTGCAATAACTTTATCATCAATACTTAGTTTAACTCCAAATAATCGCTGTCCATCAATTGCATTGTCCTCAAAGATATCATAGTGAAACTGTTTTTTTTCTTTTTGGCACCATTCTATGACAAGACTTTTATAACTGATAACTTTACCTTCTAATCGGGCAATATCAACATACGGTGTTATTACTCTTTTTTGTATAAATTTCTCGCAATACACATAGCCTTTGTCCAAATATATGGCGCCAATCAATGATTCGAATATATTACCATGTATATTTTCTCCAAAATGATGCACAGGAACCTTGCTTTCTACAAATTCTATTAAATTTAAGTCTTTGCCCAATTCATTCAAATGCTCTCTACTAACTATTTTTGAGCGCATTTTTGTTAAGTAACCCTCGTCTCCAAGGGGCGCTTCATTGAATAAATAAGCAGCAATAACAGAACTTAGCATAGCATCGCCTAAGAACTCAAGCCTCTCGTAGTTAACAGGATTTCCTTTTAAATCAATGCGGTTTGAAGAGCGATGAGTGAATGCTTTTTTGTAAAATTCTATAGTTATAGGCTCAAATCCAAGAATATTTTGGATAGAATTAAAAAAAATCCCGTCTTCTAGAGAACGGGATTTTGAGAATATTTTTTTTAGAAAACGCATTTTATGCTTTGTAATCTAATTTTTTAAACAATACGCAGGCATTATGTCCACCAAAGCCAAAAGTATTACTCATAGCAACATTTACTTCTCTTTTTTGTGGTGTATTTAATGTAAGGTTTAATGATGGGTCAATATTTTCATCAACAACTGTATGATTAATTGTTGGAGGAACAATCCCGTACTGCATTGCTAAAATAGAAGCAATAGCTTCAATAGCTCCAGCTGCACCAAGTAAATGCCCAGTCATTGATTTAGTTGAATTGATATTAATGGATTTTGCATGATCACCAAAAACAGCGCTAATTGCTTTTAATTCGGCTACATCTCCTAATGGAGTAGAAGTTCCGTGAGTATTGATGTGATCAACATCTTCCGGGTTCATTCCTGCATCTCTTAATGTGTTTTTCATTACTGCAATAACACCAATTCCTTCCGGATGCGGTGCAGTTAAGTGATAAGCATCTGAAGACATACCGCCACCGCCTATTTCACAATAAATCTTAGCACCCCTTGCTATTGCATGTTCGTATTCCTCAAGAACTAGAGCTCCTGCCCCTTCTCCTAAGACAAAACCATCTCTAGTTGCATCAAAAGGTCTTGAAGCTGTTTCAGGGCTTTCATTTCTGGTAGATAAAGCATGCATTGAGTTAAAACCTCCCATACCTGCAATAGTAATTGCAGCCTCCGAGCCTCCTGATATAATAACATCACACATTCCTAAACGGATGTAGTTGAAAGCATCAATTAATGCATTTGCAGAAGATGCACACGCAGAAACAGTAGTATAATTTGGCCCCATATAACCATTACGCATTGAGATATGCGCAGGAGCAATATCGGCAATCATTTTAGGAATAAAAAACGGATTGAATTTTGGGGCTCCATCACATTTTGTATAATAAATTACTTCTTCCTGGAAAGTTTCTAAACCGCCAATTCCTGCTCCCCAAATAACACCAACTCTTTCTTTATCGATATTACCATCAGTAAGTCCAGCATCTTTAATCGCTTCATCACTTGCGGCAACAGCATATTGAGCAAATTTGTCTAATCTTCGAGATTCTTTACGATCCATAAAATCTTCGATATTGAAGTTTTTTACTTCACAGGCAAATTTCGTTTTATGCTTTTCTGTATCATAATAAGTAATAGGAGCCGCTCCGCTAACTCCATTCACAAGTGCGTCCCAATATTCTTGGATATTATTTCCAATGGGAGTAAGAGCTCCAAGGCCTGTTACAACAACTCTTCTTAAAACCATAAACGTTTTTATTTTTGTTATCTTTTAACAAATAAAGCCCATGCTTTCTATACTATAAAAAGTAACTAAAAGAGCCATGGGTTTTTATTGTAAATATAATTTGATTGAAGTTCAATCTAAAAATTTAATTTTTTAAATAATAACACCCGACTTAAAATTTTAAAAAATTTTAGAAATCGGGTGTATAATTATTATTTTTTAGCTTCCTCGATGTAAGAGATAGCTTGACCAACAGTAGCAATGTTTTCTGCTTGATCATCTGGAATTTGAATATCAAATTCTTTTTCGAATTCCATAATAAGCTCAACAGTGTCTAATGAGTCAGCTCCCAAATCATTAGTGAAGCTTGCTTCTGTTACAACTTCGTTTTCGTCAACACCTAATTTGTCTACGATAATCGCTTTTACTCTTGATGCAATGTCTGACATAATCTTTAATTTTAGAATTTAATTTGTTGGCAAAAATAAAAAACTTTATTTTAAAACCACGATTTAGTTTATAAATGTAACACTAATTTATAAAATTAATTCTAAGAAAGCTCTTTTGATACTATTTATTTTCGTTTTTTATTCCGTTTTTTGCATTCTAAAAATTAATTCAATTATGAAAAAAATTATTGTTTTTGCCTCAGGATCAGGAACTAATGCCGAAAACATTATTAAATATTTTGAAAAAACTGAAATTGCGCGTGTTGTTTCGGTCTTTACAAATAATGCTTCTGCAAAAGTTATAGAAAGGGCAAAAAATCATCTAATTCCTATTGAAATTTTTTCAAAAGATGATTTAACAGAAAGAACTATCTTACATAAAATACAGAAAATCGATCCAGATCTGATAGTTCTGGCTGGTTTCCTACTAAAGTTCCCAGAAAACATAATCGAAAAATACCCTAATAAAATTATCAATATTCATCCAGCACTATTGCCTAATTATGGAGGTAAAGGTATGTACGGCATGCACATACACAGGGCAATAGTTAACAATAAGGAAAAAGAAACCGGAATATCCATTCATTATGTAAACGAGCATTATGATGAAGGCGGTATTATTTTCCAAAAAAATGTTGCACTGACAGACAGTGATACTCCAGAAACCGTGGCTGAAAAGATTCATGAACTGGAACAAAAGTATTTTCCAGAAATTATTCAGACAATTTTAGAACAATAATCTAAATGGGACATGAAGTACATATTTACACCGATGGTGCCGCTAAAGGAAATCCCGGAAATGGCGGTTACGGTGTGGTAATGGAATTAGTTGGGACACCGCATAAAAAAGAATTCTATGAGGGCTTTCGGCTAACGACAAATAATAGAATGGAACTTCTGGCTGTAATTGTCGGTCTGGAGAAACTTAAAAATCCAAACATGAAGGTTTTGGTCATTTCAGATTCTAAATATGTTGTCGATTCGGTTTTAAAAAAATGGGTCTTTGGCTGGGAGAAAAAAAACTTTTCTGCTAGAAAAAACCCTGATTTATGGAAACGTTTTTTAATTGTTTACCGCAAGCATCAAGTCGATTTTAAATGGATTAAAGGACACAATAACCATCCTCAAAATGAAAGGTGTGATGAATTAGCCGTTATGGCATCCATGAAACCTAAACTTTCTGTCGATGTTTATTATGAAACCATCGGTTCAAAAATGGATTAAAAAAAATAACGTATCAAGAAATAATTTTCTAGATACGTTATTTTTTGTATTAGCTAAAAAAACTTATTCTTTATCCAGATCTTTAGCGGTCCTAAATCCTGCAAGCAAGCCTACTCCTGCCATTATAAAAATAATAGACGGATAAACAGCACCATTTTCTAAAGATGTGTAGGTTGTAATAAGTAAGGCGATAAAAATCCCAATACCGCTGCCTATTAATAAGAAGGCAAGGTTCACTACCAAAATTTTCCACGCCGGAACTCCATTCTCTTTTCCTTTTAAAAAGATACTGGCATCAATGCCTTTTTCGATAAGTGCTAACCGCTCTCTGTTTCTGGTTGAATAAATAAGATAGAAAATCCCGAAGATCATCATAAAGAGCGTAATTGGAATTAAAATTTCTGGTCCCATAATTTTATATTTTTTAATTGATTGATATTCCATATGACGAGATGACTTTTGTTTAGGTTACAGCTTTTAGAAAAAAAAATAAATATGATTGGCAGCAACTGTCTCTTTAATAAGTTTTAAATTTAATGTGGTGTACGAATTTAATTTTTGATTTAAAATTTAAGATTAGAGTTTTTATCTAGAAGTTGTAACCTATGCAAATAAATTATCGTCTTACATTAATATGAGTACTCAAAACGATCAGCACTATATAGATAAAGTGATAAATGGCGAAACAAATGCGTTTGCTGTACTCGTTGACCGCTATAAATACTTGATTTTTACTTTGGCACTTAAAATGGTTAAAAACAGAGAAGAAGCTGAAGAAGTTGCGCAGGACACTTTCATCAAAATATACAA
Organism: Flavobacterium aquicola; assembly: GCF_003385115.1. Lineage (GTDB taxonomy): Bacteria > Bacteroidota > Bacteroidia > Flavobacteriales > Flavobacteriaceae > Flavobacterium > Flavobacterium aquicola. The sequence goes on along the minus strand of NZ_QUNI01000005.1, from coordinate 223,685 downwards.
TTCTTTAAGTAAATTTAAAGGGGATTCGAAATTTTCGACCTGGATTTATAAAATAGCTTACAACACCTGTTTAGACCGTCTGAAGAAAAACAAAAAAGAAGAAAATAATATTTCGATAGATGAATTTTCAGCACATTTGATTAAAACGATGGATAATGCGCTGAGTGCTTTAGAAGAAAAAGAACGAAAGCAAACAATTCAAAATTGCTTAAATTTACTGCCCAGCGAAGAGAATTTTTTACTGACTTTATTTTATTTCGAAGATCAGAATTTAGACGAAATTGGCAAAGTCATGAATATTACAGCTAATAATGTTAAAGTAAAATTATTTAGAAGCCGACAGAAGTTAGCAGTTATTTTAAAAAAGCAGTTAGAACCAGAAATAATAGATTGTTATGAAAGAAAGCAATAAAAATATTGAAGATCTTATTGAAAAAATGATGGCTGAAGATACTTTAGAGTCACCATCAATTGATTTTACCAAAAAAATAATGTCTCAGGTTTTAATAGCTGAAGAACACAGAACTAAAATTTACAAACCTTTGATTTCCAACACGACATGGTTTTTTATTGCCTTTATGTTGCTTATTGTCGGAGTTTATGCTTTTCTTTTTTCTGGTACAGAAAACAATCTGGAAATTGGTAAAATCTATTCTGAAAGAGCTGCTGCTTTCTTTTCAGGAATCCATTTCTCCAGAAACATTATGTATGCCATTTTAATAGTGCCTTTTATGATCTTGATTCAGATTGGATTATTGAAAAATTATTTTGATAAAAAATATCAATTTTAAATTGCTCTTAAATTAGTCATTCAAATAATAAAATTTTTCAAAACAGTAGTTTTTCATACCAGGCAATTCCACTTTAAGCGAGTTAGAAATCAATTATAATCATCTAATATGCAATAGTTTTAGCCTCAAAAAAGACATTATTTTTTTATGAAAACTTTGAGAGCAACACCCTTTGCAATATTGCAACTTATGGAGTATCTTTGCACCCTAATTCGAAACTCATATAATGAATAAATTATTGATTGTTGGAACAGTAGCTTTCGACGCAATTGAAACTCCTTTTGGAAAAACAGATAAAATTCTTGGTGGAGCGGCAACATACATAGGGATATCAGCTTCTTTTTTTAATGTAAAATCTGCGATAGTTTCTGTAGTAGGTGATGATTTTCCACAAGAATATTTGGATTTGCTAACAGATAGAAATATTGATATTTCTGGAATTGAAGTTGTTAAAGGCGGAAAAACTTTTTTCTGGAGCGGATTGTACCACAACGATTTAAATTCAAGAGATACTTTGGTGACCGAACTTAATGTTTTGGCAGATTTTCAGCCGAAAGTACCTCAAGATTATAAAAATGCCGAAATTGTGATGTTAGGTAACTTACATCCTTTAGTGCAAAGCAGTGTTTTGGATCAAATGGAAACCAAACCAAAATTAGTAGTTCTTGACACTATGAATTTTTGGATGGACTGTGCCCTGCCAGAATTATTAGACATCATCAAAAGAGTAGATGTTATTACGATAAATGACGAAGAAGCACGCCAGCTTTCTGGTGAATATTCATTAGTCAAAGCAGCTGCGAAAATTCATGAAATGGGACCTAAATATGTGGTTATCAAAAAAGGTGAACATGGAGCTTTATTATTTCATGGTAAAGAAATTTTCTTTGCGCCGGCATTACCATTAGAAGACGTTTTTGATCCAACAGGTGCAGGAGATACTTTTGCTGGAGGATTTTCAGGATATATTACACAAAGTGAAAATGTATCTTTCGATAATATGAAAAATGCAATAATTTACGGTTCGAATTTAGCTTCCTTCTGTGTAGAGAAATTTGGAACAGAAAGGATGGTTGATTTAGATGAGAATGAAGTGGTCTCAAGATTAAAACAGTTTAAATCTTTGACCCAGTTTGATATAGAATTATAATGTTCTAAAGCCTCGTTATGAGGCTTTTTTTAATTAGTACTGCTATGTTTATAAAAAACAATAAGAATTAGCTTAGTATTTAATTTTTGAAATAAAACAATAAAGACCCAATAAATACCAACAACTACAAACAACAAAACAATGAGCGACGCTTTAAAACACGAATGTGGAATAGCTTTAGTTAGACTTTTAAAACCTCTGGAATTTTACAAAGAAAAGTACGGAACTGCTTTTTACGGCATACAAAAAATGTACTTGATGATGGAGAAACAGCACAATCGCGGTCAAGATGGTGCTGGTTTTGCAAGTATTAAATTTGATGTAGAACCTGGTGAAAGATATATAAGCCGTGTCCGTTCAAACCATGCACAGCCTATTCAAGATGTTTTTAAACAAATAAACGAAAGAGTAAACGAAGAAATGAACGCTCATCCTGAGTATGCAGATGATGTAGCTAAGCTTAAAGCAAACATTCCATATATAGGTGAATTGTATTTAGGACATGTTCGTTATGGAACTTTTGGTAAAAACAGCATCGAAAGCGTTCATCCATTTTTACGTCAGAGCAACTGGATGCACAGGAATTTGATTTTGGCTGGAAACTTTAATATGACAAATGTTAAAGAGCTTTTTCAGAATTTAGTAGAGCTGGGACAGCACCCAAAAGAAATGGCAGATACCGTTACGGTAATGGAAAAAATTGGTCACTTTCTTGATAAGGAAGTAATGCAGCTGTACCAGGATTGTAAAGCTGAAGGCTACTCTAAAAGAGAAGCTTCGCCTGTGATCGCTGAAAGACTTGACATTGCCAAAATATTAACTCGTTCATCCAAAAATTTAGATGGAGGATATGCAATGGCGGGTTTATTAGGTCATGGTGATGCCTTTGTATTTAGAGATCCTGCAGGAATACGTCCAGCATATTTTTATCAAGATGATGAAATAGTTGTTGTAGCTTCTGAACGTCCGGTTATTCAAACGGTTTTTAATGTTCCTTTTGAAAAAGTAAAAGAAATTGATCCTGGAAGCGCATTGATTATCAAAAAGAATGGGGATATTTCTATGAAGGAAATTTTAGCTCCAACTGTAAAAAAAGCATGTTCATTTGAACGTATTTATTTTTCAAGAGGAAGTGATGCTGAAATTTATCAGGAAAGAAAAAATCTAGGAAAATTGATTTTGCCAGCGGTATTAGAATCTATAGATAACGATACTGATAATACTGTTTTTTCATATATCCCGAATACAGCCGAAACTTCTTTTTATGGTTTGGTTGAAGCGGCTCAAGATTTTTTAAATCAAAGAAAAACAAATTTCATTCTCGAAAATAAAGACACGTTAACAGTAGACTCTTTAGAAAAATTACTTTCGGTAAAAATCAGAACCGAAAAAGTAGCAATAAAAGATGCTAAACTAAGAACCTTTATTACCGAAGATAGCAGCAGAGATGACTTAGTTGCCCATGTTTATGATGTGACTTATGGAGTAATCAAGCCAACAGATAATCTGGTAATTATTGATGATAGTATTGTAAGAGGCACAACTCTTAAAATGAGTATTATCAAAATGATGGATCGTTTAAAACCAAAAAGAATTGTAATTGTTTCTTCTGCTCCGCAAATCCGTTTCCCTGATTGTTATGGAATAGATATGGCGAAGCTAGAAGGATTAGTTGCTTTTAGAGCGGCATTGGAACTGTTGAAAGAAAGAAACTTATATCATATCGTAGATGAAGTTTATGCTAAATGTAAAGCACAGGAGAACTTCCATGATAATGATGTTGTAAACTATGTTAACGCAATATATGATTCTTTCACTCCGCAAGAAATCTCAGATAAAATAGCTGAAATGCTTAGTTCACCTGAAATTAATGCAGAAGTAAAAATTATTTTCCAAACAGTAGAAGATTTACATACAGCTTGTCCGAAAAATTTAGGCGATTGGTATTTCACAGGTGATTATCCTACTCCAGGAGGTAATCGCGTGGTTAACAGAGCTTTTATGAATTTTTATGAAGGTAAGGATGCAAGAGCATATTAATGAAATTGACCGATTATCGAGTTTGTAGGTACTTTATCGAATTTATTTTTAAAATCATAAGTACTAAATTATATTTGCTCTACCATAATTTAGTAGGTTAAGTTTATGGTAGATTTGGGGCAAAAAGGGTGAAAGTAACATTTCACCTTTTTTATTGGCATAAACTCAGTTTTTATTTTGGCAGAGAATTTGTTTTGTTAAAACAGATAAACAACAATAAAAACTTACTGAAAATCAGTCAATTACATGTTAACCGACTTTATCAGGCATTCATCGAAAATAATATTTATATAATTGATTTCAGCGTATATTTGGACTACCATAATTTTTAGTAGGTTAAATTTATGGTAGATTTGGGGCAAAAAAGGTGGAAGTAAAATTTCACCTTTTTTATTTATGTGTGATCAGCGTTTTCAATTTATTGTTTCGTTTTAAAAATCAATTTCAAAATAAACAACAATAAAATACATTGATAATCAATTAATTACACTTTAAACGATTTTATCAGCAGTTTATCGAAAATAATATTGAAATAGTTTTTTACTATGTATATTTGACTACCATAATTTTTAGTAGGTTAAGTTTATGGTAGATTTGGGGCAAAAAGGGTGAAAGTAAAATTTCACCTTTTTTATTGGCATAAAGTCAAAAAAGAAAATAGAAATAAGAGAGAATAGAAAAAAGATTAAAAGTGTCAAAAAAAAATAGACGAACAAAATCTAGGTTCGTCCGTCTATCTTCTATGTTCTTTATTCTATTTTTTTATTTCTCTAAAGCGAAACGTCTAGATACTTCAGTCCAGTTAATTACACTGAAGAAAGCTTCAATATAATCAGGTCTTCTGTTTTGATAATTTAAATAATAAGCATGTTCCCAAACATCCATACCCAAAATTGGAGTTCCGCCGCATCCTACTTCTGGCATTAATGGATTGTCTTGATTTGGAGTTCCACAAACATCTAATTTACCTCCTTTTTGTACACATAACCAAGCCCATCCAGAACCAAATTGTGTAGCACCAGCCTTAGCAAATTTTGCTTTAAATTCTTCAAAAGTTCCAAAAGAACTTTCAATAGCTTCTAGCAATTCACCAGTTGGTAATCCGCCTCCATCAGCTGACATAACAGTCCAAAATAAGTTGTGATTATAAAAACCACCACCATTATTACGAACAGCAGCATTAGATTTATCTAAATTAATTAAGATATTTTCAATTGTTTTTCCTTCCAAATCCGTTCCAGCAATAGCTGCATTCAAATTTGTAGTGTAAGCGTTGTGATGTTTTGAATGGTGTATTTCCATTGTACGGGCATCGATATGTGGTTCTAATGCGTCATACGCATAAGGTAATTGTGGTAATTCAAAAGCCATAATATAGTTGTTTAATGATTTATAAAATTATTCAAATTTAAACATTTAACTTTGGAATTGAAAATTCTATTTTGTTATAATTTCATCAATTAAAATGATGGTACATTATTTTTGTTATCAAAATAGCTGTAATTTTTGTAATTATGTTTAATTAATATGAATCAAAAATTGAAATTAAATATTGCGTTCATCGGTTTAAATCAATCAGATTTGCCGGTAACTATATAACTTCTAATTTTCAAAAAATGGCAGAACACAACGAACTGGGGAAATTGGGAGAGGATCTTGCTGTAGAATATCTCAAAAAAAATGGCTACACTATACTAAACAAAAATTGGACGTTTCAAAAAGCCGAAATAGATATTATTGCCCAGATAGAAGATACTCTTGCTATAGTAGAAGTAAAAACCCGTTCGTCTCTAGAATATGGTCTGCCCCAAGATTTTGTAAAACCAAAAAAAATCCAGCTTTTAGTAAAAGCTGTAGATGCTTACGTAACCCAAAGAGACTTGGATATTAATGTGCGTTTTGACATTATTGCCATTACTGCGTCTGTCCGTCCTTCGGTCTCGGGTCACAAAGAAGAAAAATCCTTTGTTATTGAGCACCTTATAAATGCTTTTTATCATTTTTAAAAAAATTTAACAATGTTATATTTGTAACAAATTGTTTTTTATGTATCTTTGCAAAGAATTTAGATCCAAAAACTAAGTACTAACTACGTAATAACCCCTAAAGATTATGAAAACAGTTTCCTCAATTGTTGAAAATTATATCAAAACAAAACCTTTTTTGCTGAATGCATTGTCACTAGGCATTATCAATCTGACTTCTTTGTCACGAAATATCATGACAGAATTGGAAAGTGAATTTGGAAAAGAAGTAAAACAGGGAGCTGTAGTAATGGCTCTAAAACGTTTAACGGAAGAATTAGATTTTCGATTAAATCACAAAATTAATAAAGTAATAAAAAACATAGGCGAAATCACAGTACGTTCAGCTTTAACAGATTATACCTATGTAGTTTCGGATACTGTTTTGAACAAACAGGCCGATTTAATCACCGATATCAATTCATTGCCAGATATTTTTTATACTTCATCCAAAGGAGTTAATGAGACAAATATTGTTGTGAGTAACAGCGTAAATCACTTGGTGGAAAAGCATTTTTCATCAGAAAAACTAATTCAAAAACTAGAAAATCTGGCGTCTATTACTGTTAAATTACCAAAAGAAAATATAGTAGTTCCTGGGATTTATTATTTCATTTTCCAGCGTTTGGCATGGGAAGGAATTATTATCAACGAGGTAATTTCAACTTCTAATGAGTTTACTATTTTAGTAAGCGAAAATGAAGTAGATGTAGCTTTCAAGGTAATCAAAGATTTGAAAAACTAGATAAAGGAATCTTTTATATTCAAAAAACGAGGCTAATTGGCTTCGTTTTTTTTTGAGCAGAAAGATTAGGCCTTTTCAGCCGGAATCCTCCCGCTCTCCGCTACAATCTTGTGTGCCGAACCCCGGCACAAAAGGATTTCCACTGCGATCGGGGCTAACGAGAAACATTTTGCTTTTTTGCAAGCATCCCTCAAAAATCTGCATAAATCTGATTGCTTATTTTTTCTCAATAAGAATTATAAAGATTCAACAGAATTCAAATTGCAGAACATACACTTATCCCTAAATTTACACTTTAATTACAAAAAAATCTGAGCCCTCTTTATAAAATGCAATCGCTATGTTAGCACCTTCCTACCAAAAGTTAAAAGACATTTTATCAGTTTCTATTGATTCCAAACGTATTTTGACCAATCCTTTGCAGACACTTGCCTACGGAACAGATGCGAGTTTTTACAGACTGATTCCTAAAATCGTCATTCTAGCACACAACGAAGCCGAGATTGTCGAAATTATAAAACAAGCCAAAAAACTCGATATTGCACTAACTTTTCGCGCGGCAGGAACCAGTTTATCAGGCCAGGCTATTACGGATTCGGTTTTGGTAGTTGCAACGCATGGCTGGAAAAACTTTGAACTTTTTGACAACAAGGAAAAAGTAAAGCTCGAACCCGGCATTATTGGTGCCAGAGCCAATATTCACTTAGCTCCCCACGGATTAAAAATCGGGCCCGATCCTGCTTCTATCGGTGCCTGCATGATTGGCGGAATAGTTGCCAATAATGCCAGCGGGATGTGCTGTGGAACGGCACAAAACTCTTATCAAACCATAGCCGACATTCGAATTGTACTGTATGACGGAACTATACTTGACACCGCCGATACACAAAGTGTTGAAGCTTTCAAAAAAAATCAATCTGCCTTAATTCAGGAAATCGAAAGTCTAAGAGATCAGATCAAAAATGACGAAACGCTTTATCATCAGATAAAAAATAAATTTAAGATAAAAAACACAACTGGCTACAGTATCAATGCTCTGGTCGATTATCAGGATCCGATTGAGATTATCAAACATTTGATGGTAGGATCTGAGGGAACTTTGGCTTTTATTTCGAATGTGACTTTCAAAACGGTTATAGACGAAAAACATAAATCCTGTTCTTTGTTAATTTTCAAAACAATTCAGGACGCCTGCAATGCCACTATTTTATTAAAATCAGCGCCTGTTGCCGCAGTAGAATTACTAGATCGAGAATCCATTCGCTCCGTAGAAAATGATCCTGACGCACCCGATTATTTCAAAACATTGCCTGAGTCTGCTTGTGCTCTATTAGTTGAATGCCGGGATAATGATTTGGACAATATGCTGTTGAAACAGCTTAAAGTCCGTTTAGAAATTGAATCTATTCCGACCTATGCAGAATATGAATTCACATCCAATCCCAAACAATATTATTTTAACTGGAAAGCCCGAAAAGGCTTACTGCCTACAGTTGGCGGGCTTCGAAAAAATGGAACAACGGTAATTATTGAAGATGTTGCTTTCCCTCTGCCTCAACTAGCAGATGCCTGTTTGGAACTAAAAGATTTATTCAAAAAATTCGAATACCACGATGCCGTTTTATTTGGCCATGCCCTTGAAGGAAATCTGCATTTTGTGTTTTCACAGGACTTTTCGAACCAATCCGAAGTGGATCGCTACGAAAAACTGATGTCCGAATTGGCAGTTTTGGTTGTTGACCGTTTTAACGGTTCATTAAAAGCCGAACACGGAACAGGCCGAAACATGGCTCCTTTTGTGGAAAAAGAATGGGGAGCTGCAGCTTATCAAATCATGAAACGCATCAAGACTATTTTTGATCCAAACAATAAAATCAATCCCGATGTTTTAATCAATCCGGATCCCAAAGCACATCTCAAAAATTTAAAACCGCTGCCCGAAACTCATAATATTGTTGACAAATGTATGGAGTGTGGTTTTTGTGAACCACATTGCGTATCCGAAGGTTTAACTTTATCGCCTAGACAGCGTATTGTAATTGCACGGGAAATAACACGATTGAAAGAATCCAATGATGACCCGCAGCGATTGGCAGACATTAGAAAAGACGTTACCTATCAGCTGGACGAAACCTGTGCCACCGATGGACTTTGCGCCTTGGCCTGCCCTGTTCATATCGATACCGGAAAATTTGTAAAAACCTGGCGTGCCAATGAACTGGATTCCAACAATAAAAAAACAGCTGCTTACATTGGTTCTCACATGGCTGGAACAACTTCAATTATGAGAACGGGGCTGAAAATTGTTTCTTTCTTCCATTCCATTTTTGGAACGACTATTATGACAGCCTTGTCGCATGTGTCGCATTTTATCACTTTTGGGAAAGTGCCAAAATGGATTCCAGAAATGCCAAAAGGAGCCGATAAAATTAACGTGAAAAATTAACCGCTAATTCGCTGATTTTTTTAAATTTTTATTTATAAATCTGCGAATCTGCGGTTCAATCTTTAATTAAAAAAGTAATGAATACAACAGCTGATTTAAAAGTAGTTTACTTCCCTTCCTGCATCAACAGAAGCATGGGAAAAAACCGTTTCCAGAACTCAGATGATCTACAGTTGACCGAACTGACGCACCGCTTATTGGTTCGTGCCGGTTTCACAATAATTTATCCCGAATCAATGGATAATCATTGCTGCGGTATGCCTTTTTCAAGCAAAGGTTTTGCAGAAACCAATCATTCACAATCTGAGGCATTGGAAAAAGAACTGCTGAAAGCTTCAGAAAGTGGTAAATATCCTATTTTGTACGACATGAGTCCATGTTTTTACCATTCGAAAGAAGAATTTTCTAAAGCCCTGAAAATAGTTGATCCTATCGAATTTATGCTGGAGTATGTAATGCCGCTATTAACTATAAAAAATAAAAAAGATACAATAACAGTCTTCCCGGTTTGTTCCGTTAAAAAAATTGGCAAGACAGAACAATTGACTGCTCTGTCTAAATTATGTGCTGACAATGTTACCCTTATAGACAGTAATTGCTGCGGTTTTGCAGGAGACAGAGGTTTTTTAGTTCCTGAATTAAACGAACACGGATTAAGAGAATTAAAAGCACAGATTCCTTACGGCTGTACAGAGGGTTATTCCACCAGCAGAACCTGCGAAATAGGACTTGAAAAAATGAGCGGTATCGATTTTAAATCTATTTTTTATCTGATTGAGGAAGTGACGAGGTAAAAAACAGTTATTCTTTTGCATTTGATAACTTCTGTTTAAGACTTTTTGCTATTACTAAAGAACTTTTCGCAAACCTATAAGATTTAACCCGTTTACACGCAACCAAATAATTAAAGTTACATCTATACTAATAAAAATGTAACATGAAAAATAGATTTTCTCTTATTGTATTATTATTGGTCGGTGGTTTTATTTCTTCTTGTGAATCAGACAATACTGATCGAAATGAATTCAAAAACAGTAATATGACTTTGTCTGAGTTCAAAAAATCAACCAATAACTCCTATAAATATATCGTTTCTGGCATGACCTGGATTGGTCTTGCTTGGGAAACTACTATAATCATTTCTAACGGAAAAGTAATTGAAAGACAATTTAAATACACTAATACCAGCGGATTAAAAAATAATATCCCAAAGGAAGAATTAGAATGGACTGAAAATGAAAGTAAAATTGGAAGTCATACAAATATAGCTGCTGCTCCTTTAACATTAGACGAAATATATAATAAAGCCGAACAGGAATGGCTTATAAAAAGAGATAATGCTGAGATATATTTTGAAACCGAAAACAATGGACTAATATCGACCTGTGGTTATGTTATAAACGGATGTCAAGACGATTGCTTCATCGGAATACATATAAAAAACATCGAACCATTTTTACAAAAATAATATTGTTCCTGCTTCTCTTATCAAAATAGCTTTGCAGCCTGTCAACATCCAGTGTTAAAAACTAATTTCATAAACTGTTGGTTTACACAATAGTGTTATCAAATCTTGTTGCTTATATTTGCAGTAAGATAGATTGATCTTTATACAAAACTATTCGTAAACCTTTAGCATATTATTGCAAAGCCACAAAGACTTCTAAAATTTAATTCATATAACTTTTTGTTTAAATTAATTGTATGGTTTGTTTAAATTTTTAATACTTCGAAACTATTTGTCTTTGTGCGCCTTTGCATTACATTTTTTACAGAAAGATTTGGGAATTTACCAAGGACATTTTATTGGTAACAAAAAAGAATCTTTTTAAAGCTTCTTTTTTGTATTAGATACCTCTGTGATAAATTCAATTACAAATGAATTCCTCCCGCAACTTCTATGCGCTGTCCATTTACCCATTTTGAATCGGGTGTGCACAAAAAGGCTACCACACTTCCAATATCGTCAGGTAAACCTACGCGTCCCAATGCCGTTTGAGAAGCAATCTGCTGATTTAACTGTTCATTATCACGAACAGCACCACCACCAAAATCAGTTTCAATCGCTCCTGGAGCGACAATGTTCACCCTGATTTTTCTTGCGCCCAATTCCTGCGCCTGATAACTCGTCAAAGTTTCAATAGCACCTTTCATACTTGCATAAGCGGCATATCCTGGATATGAAAAACGTGCCAATCCAGACGAAATATTTACAATACCTCCACCGTCATTCAATATGTCCAAGGCTTTTTGTGTAAGGAAAAAAGCTCCTTTAAAATGAATATTAACCATGTCGTCAAATTGAGCTTCTGTGGTTTCTGCAAAACTTGCATAAGCTCCAACACCTGCATTATTGATCAAAAAATCAATTTTATCAGTACCAAACGTGTTTTGTAAAGCTGACTTTGCGTTTTGAAAAAAGGAATCAAAACCACTTACATCAGACACATTCAATTGCAATGCAACGGCTTTTCGACCTAATTTTTCGATTTCGCTCACAACTTCTTCAGCTTCGGCTTTTTTGCTGTGATACGTCAGCACAACATCCAGTCCTTTTTTGGCAAGACTCAAAGCCATATTTTTTCCTAATCCGCGGCTTCCACCGGTAACCAGAGCAATTTTATTTCCCATCTTAAGTTTTTGTTTTAAATTAATAAGACAAAATTAATTGAGATGTAAAGTTCTGCTGTTGCAAATATCAATCCAGAATTTGCGAAATTCAAATCAAACTATTTAAACTCGAAAAGATAATGGAGACAGTGCAGTCTGTTTTTTGAAAAAATTGGAGAAATGCGCCAGTTCTTCAAAACCGAGCGAATACGCAATTTCCGAAATATTCCAATCGGTTTCTTTCAACAGAGTTTTGGCTTCCTGAATCAATCGCTCACTGATTAATACAGTGGTTGTTTTCCCTGTACTTTCTTTTAAAACCTTATTGAGATGATTCACATGAATAGATAAACGGTCGGCAAAATCCTTGGCCGATTTTAATTCCAAACGCTGGCGGGAAGACTCAATTGGAAATTGTCTTTCTAATAATTCTACAAATAAAGAAGAAACTCTGGCTGCCGAATTATGTTTGGAATACAAAGCGGTAACAGGCTGCAGTTTTTGTCCAAAATGAATAAGTTCCGCCACATAATTTCGAATCAAATCGTATTTATAAACATAATCCGAATTAATTTCCTGATGTATCTTTTTGAAAATCAAATCAATTTCAACTACCTCATCTTCGGTCAGCTGAAAAACCGGATAACCGTCAGTTTGAAAAATGGGCAGTTTATCCAAATCCATTCCGGTTTTATCCTTCGTCAAAAACTGATTGGTGAAAACACAAAAATGCCCAGACTGCTGCATATCCAAAGGAAGATAATTATAAGGAATTTTTGGCGTTGCAAATAAAAGAGCATATTGATCAACCTCGATTACCTTGTCGGCATATTCCACTCTATTCTTCCCCCGAATCAAACTTATTTTGTAATAAGCTCTTTTATCATAAGGCATACAGGATTTACCTTTTAACCTTTCATAAAGTTCTTTTATACTGAAAACATTGAAATGCCCCACTTCTTTCTGAATACCATTGGGCAACAGCAATGCATTCTTTTCTATAAAACATTCTGAAGAAATGTCCTCGTAAAAGTTTTCTATTGATCTTGATTTCATTGAAAGTTAATTTGTAAAAATCAAATATACGGATATTTACAAAAAAAGTCCTGAGATAGTTTAAAAAATAAAAATGCCAAAAAATTAATGTTTAGGCTTTTGTTTTGTTCCCCTAAAATTAATAATTTCAATTGTAGAATTTTTATGATTTACACGATAAACCAAGTAATTATTCTTATCTACAATTACCTTGTGAAGATTTGTATAGGTTTTCGATTTTGGATATAAATCCGGAAAAAGAACAATCTGACTTGTGACTTGAATAATATTTTTCTCTAATTGCAGAATTTCTCTAAAAGTCCATTCTGCTTCTAAGTAAGCAATAACTTTTGCCAAACCTTTATTTGCCTGTAAAGTCCATTTAACTTCTAATGCCATTTGTCAAATTGGCTCATTGTTTCTTTATGACTTAACAGCTGGTCATTATCGGCTTCTTTTAAACCCATTTCTATTTCCTGCTTTTCTTCTGAACTCAAATCGTCATACCAATCCTTTTTGTTTGCTTTTAAAACCATTTCAAGTTTTTCCAAAAGAACTTCGTCTATAGCGGTAATTTCCTGAATGAAATTATATTTTCTGGCAGCTAGATTCATGACTCAAAATATTAGTATAACAAATATATCTATTTGGAATGGCTTTTAAAAGCAAATGCGAGAGTTTAACTAATCATTTCATTTTCAATTGTCAAAAATAGAAATCGATTTTAAACCTATTTTTATTTGATGTGGCAGCTACCTTTGAAGTCTTTAAAATATTACTTCTAAAACTATTTTTACCTTTTTAAAAAAATATCATCCATTAATACGCAACTAATTAATTAAAATTGCATCTATAATAATAAAACACAGTAACCATGAAAAACAAAATTTACATTATTGCATTATTATTGATTAGCTGTTTAATTTCTTCTTGTGAATCAGATGATGAAGATAAAAGTGATTTTCAGAATAGTGTCCTTGCTCTGTCAGATTTCAAACAATCAACCAATAATTCATATAAATATATTGTCACTGGTGCATCATGGATTGGTATTGCTTGGGAAACCACCATAATTATAGTAGATGGAAAAGCAACCGAAAGACACTTTAAATACACTATTACTCAAGGATTTGGAAATAATATACCTCAAGGAGAATTGGAATGGATTGAAAAGGGAAGTGAAATTGGCAGTCATACAAATGGTGAGCCTGCTCTAACATTAGATGAAATATATAAAAAGGCTGAACAAGAATGGCTTATAAAAAGAGATAATGTCAAAATACATTTTGAAACTAAAAACAATGGATTAATCTCAATTTGTGGTTATGAGGCAGATGACTGTCAAGACGATTGTTTTGTTGGAGTAAACATTAAAAGTATCGAATCATTACAATAAAATTAAACAGCTATAACTTTTACTCCCCTCCCAGCTTCTGCATCATTTCCAAGGCCACTCTAGTCGATTTGACATTGTCAAAAGTCAGCAATAATCGCAATCCATTTGGTGTTTGCTTTTCTTTCATTACACAAATATTGCTATGTGTCTGCACAAACTGAATCACTTTATGGAAACGTTTCGAATGGTAATAATCCGATTGCTGATCGGAGACAAAATAACCAATCATTTTGCCTTTTTTCATCACCAGTTTTTCGATTCCCACACGAGTTGCGATCCATTTGATGCGGATGCTGTTCATTAAAGCATTCGCTCTTGGAGGCATCGGACCAAAACGGTCAATCAGTTTATTTTGGAAAACAACCAATTCTTCCTCGTTTTTCACGTCGGCCAATTCGTTATACAAACTCAAACGCTCCGTGACATTATTGATATATTCGTCTGAAAACAACAGCTCAAAATCGGTGTCGATTTGCAGATCTTTTACATATTCTTTGGTCTCGATATTATTCTCTTCGGGGTATAAATCCTTGAATTCATTTTCCTTCAATTCTTCGATGGCTTCGTTCATGATTTTTTGGTACGTATCAAAACCAATGTCGTTGATGAAACCGCTTTGTTCTCCACCCAATAAATCTCCCGCACCACGAATTTCAAGATCTTTCATCGCAATGTTCAAACCGCTTCCCAATTCGCTGAATTGTTCCAAAGCCTGAATTCGTTTCCTTGCATCTTCAGTCATGTGCGAATACGGCGGGCAGATGAAATAACAGAACGCTTTCTTGTTGCTTCGTCCCACACGTCCTCTCATCTGATGCAGATCAGACAGACCAAAATTATTGGCATTATTGATGAAAATGGTATTCGCATTCGGAACGTCCAAACCGCTTTCGATAATTGTCGTAGCAACCAACACATCAAATTCGCCGTTCATAAAGGCAAGCATCAATTCTTCCAGTTTGGCACCTTCCATTTGTCCGTGACCAATTCCAACTCTGGCGTTAGGCACCAAACGCTGAATCATTCCGGCAATTTCCTTTATATTTTCGATTCGGTTATTGATGAAGAAGACCTGTCCGTTGCGCTGAATTTCATACGAAATTGCATCACGAATCAGCTCTTCATTAAATCCAACCACATTCGTTTCTATAGGATAACGATTAGGCGGAGGTGTTGTAATTACCGATAAATCTCTGGCCGCCATCAGCGAAAACTGCAAAGTTCTCGGGATTGGCGTCGCCGTCAATGTCAAAGTATCGACATTAGCCGCTATCGTTTTGAGTTTGTCTTTTACGTTAACACCAAATTTCTGTTCCTCATCGACAATCAACAAACCAAGGTCTTTGAAAACCACATTTTTGTTAACTAATTGATGCGTTCCAATGACAATATCGAGTTTCCCTTCGGCTAATTGCTTTAAGGTTTCAGCTTTTTGTTTGGCAGTTCTAAAACGATTCAGATAACCAATAGAAACCGGCATATCTTTCAGCCTTTCACTAAAAGTTCTATAATGCTGGTACGCCAAAATAGTCGTCGGCACCAAGACTGCAACTTGTTTGCTATTATCCACAGCCTTGAAGGCCGCGCGAATCGCAACTTCGGTTTTACCAAATCCCACGTCACCGCAAACCAAACGATCCATAGGGCGTTCGCTTTCCATATCGGTTTTAACTTCCTGTGTCGATTTTATTTGATCCGGAGTATCTTCGTAAATAAACGAACTCTCCAATTCGTTCTGCAGATAACTGTCGGGTGCAAATTGGAATCCTTTTTCCAATCGGCGTTTGGCATACAACTGAATCAGATTGAATGCAATATGTTTGACTCTTGCCTTGGTTTTTTGTTTTAAAGCTTTCCAAGCGTTAGATCCTAATTTATAAATCTTCGGAGGCGTTCCGTCTTTTCCGTTGTATTTCGAAATCTTGTGCAGCGAGTGAATACTCACGTACACGATATCATTATCTGCATACACAAGCTTAATCGCTTCCTGTGTCTTGCCTTCAACTTGTATTTTTTGCAGTCCGCCAAATTTCCCGATTCCGTGATCGATATGCGTTACATAATCGCCTACGGACAAAGTCGTAAGTTCTTTTAAAGTTAAATTCTGCTTTTTCGAATAACCGTTTTTGATGCTGAATTTATGGTAACGCTCAAAAATCTGATGATCGGTATAACACGTAATTTGGTTTTCCTGATCGATGAAACCTTGGTATAACGGCAAAACGATTGTTTTGTATTGCTTGCGGATATTCTCGGAATTGGCTTCATCCAACGATTCGAATATATCATGAAAACGTTTCGTCTGCGCTTCATTCGAACAAAACAAATAATTTTGGTAACCGTTAAAATGATTGTCACTCAAATTATTCAGCAGTAAATCAAACTGCTTGTTGAACGATGGCTGTGGCTGAATATGAAATTCAAATTTCTTCGTCGTTTTAAAAACCGGTTTAGAATTGAATTCCACCACCGAAAAATCCAACGCCCGTTTTACAAATGACTTTTGGTTCAAGAACAATTGTTCCGGCGTGGCGTGTTTAATATCTTTGGACAATTTCTCAAAAGCTTCTTCGGCTCTGGCAAACTGTTTGTCCAATTCGTATAAAAGATTCTCCGTATTCTGAAAAAACAAAACCGTTCTTTCGGCTATATAATCCAGAAAACTTTCTCGATTTTCCTGAAAAACCTTATTCTCGACATTCGGGATAATGGTAATCTTTTTCTTTTGTTCCAATGACAATTGGGTTGCGACATCAAAAGTTCGGATACTTTCCACCTCATTCCCAAAAAACTCTATTCGATACGGATTATCATTCGAAAACGAAAACACATCGACAATTCCACCACGAACAGAAAATTCGCCTGGTTCCGTGATAAAATCAACTCTTTTGAATTCGTATTCGAACAAAATTTCGTTCAGAAAATCAATAGAAATTTTATCCCCGACAGTAACTTTCAACGTGTTTTTATCCAAATTCTGACGAGTCACGACTTTTTCAAAAAGTGCTTCTGGATACGTTACAATTATGGCTGGTTTTTTGCGGGAATTGATTCTGTTAAGCACTTCGGATCGAAGCAAAACATTGGCATTATCCGTTTCTTCAATTTGGTACGGACGACGGAAAGATCCCGGATAAAACAGTACATCCTGCTCGCCTATCATTTGTTCCAAATCGTTCAAATAATAGGCTGCTTCTTCCTTATTGTTCAAAACCACTAGAAAAGGAAGCTCTGATTTCTTGAAAACCGAATGAATGACAAAGGAAACTGCCGATCCCAGCAGACCGTCCAATTGCATTTTTACCTGATTATTTTCCTGCAAACGAGCTACAATTTGAGCCGCTTTTGGAGAAGAATCATAAACCGAATATATAGAAGTGGCTTTACTCAAGATTTTGCTTAGTTTGGATTTTTTGGACTAGCTGTTCCTCCAGGATTACTAGGCATTGTATGATATTTTTCAGGTATTCCGTTATTACCAGGATTCCCAGGCATCATTGGGCTTCCAGAAGGTATTGCTCTAGTAGTGTCCATAATCATCTGTAACAATTCAGATTCTCCTGTCTCCATTGGAATCTTGCTTTTCTCAACGATTTTATCCATCTGTCTCTGCAGAGAAACCAGTTCTATATTAATTTCTGCAACAAGTTTTACTACTTTTTTATCGGAGATATCAGTCAAGTTTATATACAAATCCAGCATTCGGACCTGTGTAATCAAAGTAGCAATTCTGCTTCTTATCTGCGGTGTGTCAAATTGAGCGGGAATATTAGTATTCAAAGCCATTACTTTAGTTGACAGCATTTTGGATTTCTTCTGGAAATCGCCAATTGTTTTCTTTGGTTTTTTGGCGAGTTCATCCATAAACTCACGCCATTGCTGCCATGTCTTTACAGTAGCTTCTGAGGTTTCATTGATTGGTGTGTCAAAAAAATTCCAGCCTTTTTTTATATTGGTAAAAATTACTTCTTTCTTTTTTGCATCTCTTAATTGATCAGCAAGACGCGTATCGTTATTGTTACACGAAAACTGCATTAAAATCACCAAAAAAAACAGTGCTAATTTATTGTTCATTTCCTAAATTATTTGAACGCAAAGTTACAAATATCAATGGCAATGACAATAGTAATATCAATGACAAAATCAATAACAATTTCAATGACAAAAACCAATTCCAAAAATCAATGCAAATAATTAAATATACATTAAAATATCCAGTAAACAGCCCATCTCTTAATCGGATCACAATTACGATATAAAAATTTTTAGATTATTTTTTTATAAAATTCATAAAAAATAAAGTATTTACATGTTACATTTTGCGAAATCGTTATATTTGCAACATAAAACCCTTTTGATATGAATCCAAAAATATTAATTATAGGCGCTTGCGGGCAAATAGGCACAGAACTGACCCATCAGCTCAGAGCGATTTATGGAACTGATAATGTGATTGCTTCCGATATTCGAAAACTGAATAACGATGTCGTCAATTCGGGTCCTTTTGAAGTAATTAATGCTTTGGATTTTAACCAAATTGAACATTTAGTAGAAATCCACCAGATTACCGATATATATCTGATGGCCGCACTGCTATCGGCAACAGCCGAAAAAAATCCTGCTTTTGCTTGGGATCTGAACATGAATTCATTGTTTCATGTCTTAAATTTGGCGAAAGCAAAAAAAATAAAAAAGATTTTCTGGCCTTCGAGTATCGCCGTTTTTGGACCGACAACTCCCAAAGAAAATACGCCGCAATATACCATAATGGAACCTTCCACAGTATACGGAATCAGCAAACAGGCTGGAGAAAGATGGTGCGAATATTACCATAATATGTTTGGTGTCGATGTTCGAAGCATCCGTTATCCTGGACTAATCAGCTGGACGACACTGCCCGGAGGAGGAACGACTGACTATGCCGTAGACATTTACCACAAAGCACTTTCTGATAAAAAATACGAATGCTTTTTGACCTCCGAAACCAAAATGCCAATGATGTACATGGACGACGCCATTGCTGCTACCATCAACATCATGAAAGCTCCTGTTGAAGAAATCAAGATCCGCTCTTCTTATAATCTTGCCGCCATCAGTTTCACTCCAACCGAAATTGCTGCCGAAATCAAAAAAAACATACCGGACCTCGAAGTAACGTACGCACCGGACTTCCGTCAAAAAATTGCCGACAGCTGGCCTGCCAGTATCGACGATTCCCGAGCGAGAGAAGACTGGGGCTGGAATCACAAATTTGATTTGGAAACGATGACTGCCGAAATGCTGAAAAACCTCGCTCCGCAATACAATACTGATTTGCAGTAACACATTCTTTCTTGTATTTGAGTGTACTGCATAAAAGGAAAAACACTAATTTATAGTGAGGTTTGTGCTAATCTTTTATTTGTCATATTTAAAAAACTTAAGCAAATTCTGAGGTTATTATAATTCAATAAATAAAACTATTCACAAATATCGTTTGAGTAATTATCCCCGCTGATTTTTGTCAAATCTATAGGTACTTTTACGTGCGATTTATTTAAATTGCAATTAAGAATCAAATTAGTTACGGTATGCCAGAAATTGATGCAGAAAAAGGCGCTGAAAAAGCACGATTAGGATTAAGAACCGACAACAAAGGCTGGAAAAAATGGGGTCCCTATTTATCCGAAAGACAATGGGGAACCGTTAGGGAAGATTACTCTCAAAGCGGTTATGCATGGGGAAGCACTACTCACGATATGGCACGCTCCAAAGCCTACCGCTGGGGTGAGGAAGGCATAGCAGGAATTTCAGATAACAAACAGCATATCTGCCTGGCTTTTGCTTTTTGGAATCACAAAGACCACATATTAAAAGAACGTTTGTTTGGCTTAACACCATCCGAAACCAATCACGGTGAGGATGTTAAAGAAATTTATTACTATCAGGACGCTACCCCTACTCATTCCTATCAAAAAATGCTGTATAAATATCCTCATGCAGCATTTCCATATGAAAAATTAATTCAGGAAAGCAAAAAACGGAGCCGTCAAGAACCAGAATACGAACTGCTAGACACGGGTATTTTTGACAATGACGAATATTTTGACATTACTATAGAACATGCCAAAGCCGACGAACAAGACATATTAATCAAGGTTACGGTAGAAAACCGTTCAAAAATTGCTGCACCTATTACTGTATTACCAACAATTTGGTTTAGAAACACATGGAGCTGGGGATACGAAAATTACAAACACAAACCTACCTTAACAGGAGTAGAAAAATCACATATTGAAGTACAGCACCGTTTGGTCGG
This sequence comes from Flavobacterium aquicola, assembly GCF_003385115.1. Lineage (GTDB taxonomy): Bacteria > Bacteroidota > Bacteroidia > Flavobacteriales > Flavobacteriaceae > Flavobacterium > Flavobacterium aquicola. Next base: position 203,150 of record NZ_QUNI01000005.1, on the reverse strand, counting down.
CTCTTTTAATTTATATGCTGAATATGCCAAAGATTTATTGTTTTGCGATAATAAAACTAATTTTGAAAGGCTTTATAAATCACCTGCACAATCCGCTTATGCCAAAGATGGAATTAACGATTATATCATCAATAATAAAAAAAACAGTATTAATCCAGAAGCTATTGGCACCAAGGCGGCTGCACATTATAATGATATTATTCCTGCTAACGGCAAAAAGGAATACCGCCTGAGGTTTGTCAATACTACTCTAGAAGATGCCTTTGAAGATTTTGATGCTATTTTCAAAAAAAGAATAGATGAAGCGGATGAATTTTATCATACTATCCAAAAAGGAGTTAAAGATGAAAAATTAAAATCCATTCAGCGGCAGGCTTATGCTGGCATGCTCTGGACAAAACAATGGTATTACTATAATGTTTTTGAATGGTTAAAAGGCGATCCGTCGACACCACGGCCTGATGCCAACCGCAAAGAAGGACGCAACAGCTCTTGGAAACACATGTACACTTCCAACATTCTCTCGATGCCGGACAAATGGGAATACCCATGGTTTGCAGCTTGGGATTTAGCTTTTCATTGCCTGCCTCTTGCAAGATTGGATCCTGACTTTGCCAAAAGGCAATTACTGGTTATCCTCCGCGAATATTATATGCATCCCAATGGACAGATTCCTGCTTATGAGTGGTCCTTCTCGGATGTTAATCCGCCTGTTCACGCGTGGGCTACCTGGAAAGTATATGAGATTGATAAAGAAGCTAATAATGGCGTTGGTGATACGGTTTTCCTGGAACGTATTTTTCACAAACTGCTTCTCAATTTCACATGGTGGGTTAATTTGAAAGATGAAAACGGCAACAATATTTTTGGAGGAGGATTCCTTGGAATGGACAATATTGGGGTATTTGACCGATCTGCCGATCTGCCAACAGGAGGTCACTTAGAACAAGCCGACGGAACTGGCTGGATGGCAATGTACTGCTTAAATATGTTGCGGATAGCCTGCGAAATTTCATTAAAAAATCCTGTTTATCAGGATATGGCTTCCAAATTCTTTGAGCATTTTCTCCATATTTCTGGAGCAATGCAATCCTTAGGAGACAATAAAGTAAGCCTTTGGGATGAAGATGATCAATTTTATTACGACATGCTCCACAAAGCAAATGGAGATGCCGAATTATTAAAAATTCGTTCGATGGTGGGATTAATTCCATTATTTGCTGTCGAGGTATTAACTCCAGATCTGCTGGAAAAACTCCCAATATTCAGGCGTCGTGTAGAATGGGTCTTGAAAAACCGTCCCGACTTAGCAAGTCTGGTATCCAGCTGGTACAATCCCGGAAAAGGAGAAACGCGTTTACTCTCTACACTTAGAGGACATAGAATGAAAATGATCCTCAAGCGTATGTTTGACGAAAAAGAATTTCTGTCTGATTTTGGTGTACGGTCTTTATCTAAATACCATAAAGATCATCCTTATAAATTCAAGCATGACGGCGGAACTATTCAAGTAGACTATACGCCAGCCGAAGCTACCGGAGATATGTTTGGCGGTAATTCCAATTGGAGAGGTCCAATCTGGTTCCCAATGAATTATCTGATATTGGATTCCCTAGAAAAATTTCATGGTTATTACGGAAAAGATTTCAAAGTTGAATTCCCTGCCGGATCTGGTGAATTAGTAAATTTACAGGAAGCAGCCGAAGGTGTAGCCGAGCGTTTATTAAAACTGTTTGTACCCAATACCAATACAAAAATTCCAATGTACGGCGAATACAAAAAGTTTCAGGAAGATCCGCTCTTCAATAAAAATCATTTGTTTTTTGAATACTTTGACGGAGATACCGGCAAAGGTTTAGGAGCCAATCACCAAACAGGATGGACTGGATTGATTGCCGAAATTATCAGGCATTTGAGTGAAGAGAAAAAATAAATTATATAATATTTAAAAACCACCAGATAAGATTTATGTGTCTTACTTGGTGGTTTTTTTATAGTTTATAAAATATATGCTGGACTAAAATCTCTTTACATAATCTCCCAAAAAAAACATCCCTTTCCAATTAATCAAATTCTCCAAATCCGATGTTGTGGCTGTTATTAGGCTGTGTTTCTTTTTTATGTTTTAAAATATTCTTGCAATTCTTTATTTTTCACAAATTTCTTTCAGCTTGTCGAGTGCTTTTGGATAGGCTTCGTTCATATAATCTAAAAAATCTTCAGAGGTGTCTAAGTCAACAATAACTTTGGTAGTCCCATTATTCTCTTCAAAAGTATATTTTTCAAATCCATTTGCCCATTTTTCTACTTCAGGTCCTTCCGTAATTTCCTTGTCAGCTTTTAAAAGCCCATAATGCTGAGTAGAAACAAATTTATTGGGAATATTTTCAGCTATCCTGGAAACCATACCTCCCTTTTCTCCTTTCTCATCGACTCCAATAAATAGAATTTTACTTCCCTTGTCCCAGCTTCCTTCATAGGTAGATGTAGGGTTAAACAAAGATGTCCATTCTTCATAAGTTGATTTACTGCTAATACCAAGCATTAAATCATATATCTTGGCAACAGGTGCGTTGATATTTATTGTGTATTGTAACTTTGTCATAACGCTAAATTTTAGATTAATCTTTCAAATTTTTGATTATCCGGGAAACTTAAATATCATCTAACATGGCTTATAATGTACCAACTGCTGCTGTAAAACTGAGATTAAATAAGCCTCTTCTTCGGATTTACAACCTGAACGATAACGAGCAGAAGAAGCAAATCATCACTAATATATAACTAGCGTTCCATCATATTTATTGCCCAAATCCGTTGAAGCAGCTTATGGATGCTTTTTTTATTCTTTCGTAAATTTAATCTGCCCACCGCCTTGAAATAAAATCATTGTCTTTTCTGTCGGATTAAATTCAAATTTCGCTCCTGCTTGGTCAAACTTAAATTTGTCTTTTTCTGTTGCTTCTAGAGAGAATGCCGGCTGTCCTGTGCCTTGTGCGATTAAAGCATTTCCATCTTTTGTGAATGTAATTTTAAATTGGATTTCTGCGGAAGCATAAACGCCCAAATACTTATCAACTTCTTCCGAAGTCAAGCTGTACGTTGTGAAAACTGGTATGTCGTAAGGTTTGCCGTAAACTGCACTTAAAACAGCAATGGAAATATCGTTCATATTTAACTTTGTTCCGTTTGTAATTAAAGCATATGAAATTTTGTCCTCTGCGAAATGAGAATAAACAGAACTAAAACCGTCAATTCCTCCATTATGTCCATAACCCATCTTTTCATGGAAAGGCATTTGAAACAAACCAATTCCGTAACCATCCTTAATAGTTTTCATTATTTCAAGACTTTCCGGTTTTAAAAGTTTACCTCCAAACAAATCATCCGCGAATTTTGTCAAGTCACTTGGCGTGGAAATTATTGCCCCCGCACCTAACGGAATTGTAAAGTCGGTTTCAGTTACTACCTTCCAAGTTCCTGCAAAGTTGTATGATCTACATTCACTTTTGCTGGTGTTAATTTTTCCAAAAACATACGTATTTGTCAAACCAAGTGGCTTTGCAATATATTGCTGCAATAAGTCAGAATACGATTTTGAATACGTTTTTTCTAAAATATAAGTCAAAAGCACAAAGTTTGAATTACTGTATTCTGCTTTGCTGTCCGGCTCAAAATCGCTGCCTCCTTTTGCTATAATTTCAAGCATTTCTTTTTCTGTCTTTGGCTGTGTGTTCCAAGTAAGATAGTCATTATCATTTGTGAAATTGTGTATCCCGCTTCTATGACTAAGCAATTGTTTTACTGATATTTTATCAGCGTTTTTAATTATTGGAAACCATTTATCAATAGTTTGGCTTAAGTCTAGCTTTTTATCTTCGGCTGCTTTTAAAATCAAAACTGTCGTGAACGATTTAGAAATTGAACCAATTCTGTATTTCGAATTTTTGGTTGCTTTAACATTTTTTTCAACGTCAGCAAATCCCATTGATTTTGTGTAAATGATCTCACCATTTTGTGAAACGGCAACACTTCCCATAAACTTATTATTCGCTTCAAGTGCATTAAAGTAATTATCCAATTTTATTTTGTCAAAATTTGTTTGAGCAAATCCTATTTGACCTAATAGTAAAAGTAATACTGTTGTTAAGATTGTTTTTTTCATTTTTATCTTGTTGCTGTTATGGTTTATGGGTTCTCTAAAATAGTAATCAGCGTTCCGCAGTTTGGCAATAATTGGCGCCAGCGGAACGATTATTTTCTGTTAAAGATATGAGTTTTTTCGGAAAATGAAAGAATAAGAAACAGCCATTTAGCCACAATGCTGTCATGGTTCGCTATCCTTTTTTTCGTCACCTACATATTCCAAAATATCACCAGGCTGACATTCCAGTGCTTTACAGATTGATTCTAAAGTACTGAAACGGATTGCTTTTGCCTTTCCAGTTTTTAAGATGGAAAGGTTAGACAATGTCAAATCTACTCTTTCAGAAAGTTCATTCAAAGAAATTTTTCGCTTTGCCATCATCACATCTAAGTTTACAATTATTGGCATAGCTTATACAGTTAAATCATTTTCGTTTTGAATATCTACTCCTTTTTTGAAAATAGTCGCAATAATATAAATTACAGCTCCCATTAAAATAAATGCCTGACTGTCTGCCCAAAATTGGTTTAAGTTGTCGGGAACAAAACCGTGATGCATTAAATTTTTAACTGACTGTCTGGCAATGTAGCTTAGCAGTCCAATTGAAAGGGTATAATAACTCACTTGTGAAATTTGTCTCTCAACAAAACTGCTGAATGGTTTTGACAAATCCATTTTGTGCATTAGTCTGATAACTGTATAAAACAGGCAGGCTTTTAAAATTGAAATGATTAGAATAAAACTATAGACGCCAAAAAAAGCTGATCTATTGTCTTTATACATTTCAATTAAATCCAGTTTTTGATAAAGATTTTGGACAAATTCAGGGTTATACAGACTAAAAAAGAAATTTACAATTAATCCTCCTGCTTCAATCGACAAGCCGACAAAAATGAGCCAGGCCACAACATAAAGACCCCAAAATACGAAGTTGTTTGTTTTTGACATAATTATTAAGTTTAAAATTATGTTCAAATATAATAAATAATTATTGATAAACAATAAATATATATTTTTTTACAGTAAATTTTAATTATTTAGATTTTCATATTTATCAAATTAATAATTTAAGCCCATTGCCCAAATCCGTTGCGGCATCTGTTATCTGCAGTTATTTTATTAGCAATCTATATTTTAATTTAGCATCATTGTCTTCTGGCTCTTTTTCAATGTATAACTTTAGATATTCAATTGCTTGTTTTTTTTGACCTGAAAACCTATATGCCTCACTTATATAATAATAACTATATGCTGAGTTGGGAAAAAGATGAATATTTAACTTAAATAAATCTATTGCCTGATTATTATTTTTTTCGAACAATAGCTTATAACCATATCTTTCAATAAGATTCTCTCTTACTGAATATTTCTTTGAATTGTGTTCTATTTCCTTAATACCAGCTTCGTAACCTTTATCACATACTATATTAATTATATCTTTAGTGTAAAAAAAATTATCAATTGATGGTGATGAACCCACTAATTGTTTTTTAATTAGATTACTCGTTTCCCAATAATTTTCGACTTCTCCATTTGTTAGAATAACAACAGTATATCCCAAATCTGGATAAATCATCAGTTCACAAGCAATGCCATCGTGTCCACCAGTATGTCCAATAATGCGGTGCCCGTTTATTGTGTTTTCTTCAAACCCATAGCCATACATTCCTTCTCTATACTTCACTTTACCTGATGTACAAAGAGCTGTACTCTCTTTGCTAAGTAAACGATCGTTCTGTAAAGTATTGGCAAAATTCAATAAGTCATCAACTGTCGAATAGCCTCCTCCAGCAGGAGTTCCTTTGGCCAGATTTGAGAAAATATTGTTTTTCCATTGCCCCGGTTCTTCCAATGACATTGTATACCCGGTAGCTAAATTTGGAATAGCATTCCCCAATTCGTAAGCATCAGTATTAATCATTTTTGCAGGTTTATATATGTGTTCTTTTACAAAATCAAAATAATTTTGACCCGACACCTTTTCAATGATTAAGCCTAAAACCATATATCCTGAATTACTATACAAAAAGCCACTGCCTGGAGCAAAGGCAAGTTTTTTATCAACAAACAACGGAAGGTAATCAGAAACAGCTTTGAAGTTTACTTTTGCAAGCTTGTCGTAGTCCTCCCAAAAACTGCTCATTCCTGAAGTGTGCGTTAATAATTGATGAATTGTCACAGAATCGGCAACAGTTTTATTAGGATAATCCAAAAGATATTTGCCTACTTTATCCTGAAGTGAAATTTTGCCAGATTCCACCAATTGCATAATAGTCACTCCTGTGAACATTTTGTTTATAGAAGCTAAATTGAACTTCGTATCTGGCTTATTTTTAACACTATCAGGCAAATTGGCAAAACCAAATGCTTCTCTATATATTGGTCTGCCATTTTTTGCGATAAGAACAACGCCGCTTAAATTATTTTCTTTTTCAAGATTTTTTAAGTGAGAACTTATTGGATTAACTATACTTTCCAAATTTTGTGATCGGACCACGATAGGCTGTAAAAGAGCTACAAAGAAAATAGCGGTAATAAAATATATTTGACGAGTTGTCATAATGGGTATCATTTTATGTTTAAGTGCCAAAAGTACTTTAATCATAAAAGGAAAAATTGTACAAGTGTAAACCTATCTATAAAAACAGCCAGTGAATCTGTTTTTTTTCCAGCGCAGTAGTTTTTTTAAAAAAATCCTTTGGAGAAAACCCAGTCACTGATTTGAATTCTCTTGTCATATGCGACTGGTCAAAATAATCAACACCATATGCAATATCCGTTAAATTGTTTCCTGCATTATCTGATGCGTATTTATTAACCGCATTTCTAAATCGTAGTATCTTTTTGAATTCAGATGGTGTTTTGCAGATATGTCTGCCAAAGTGTTTGTTTAATGTTGTACGTGAAATAGCATTTTTTTTACATAATTCTGTAATTGTTAAAGCGTCATTTTCTTCACTCATCATTTCAGACAAAATAGTTTCGAGGAAATTATGCTGAAACCCTTTTAATTTGGATAACCAATAACTTTCAACAGCTTCAATTTTTTCGCTCTCATTTTGCAGAGACAGAATTTCAATCATAGCTTTTTTATAATCTTCAAAAGGTGAAAATTCAGAAAAGTTCGAACTGTTGTAATGGTTTAATTCATGCTCCAAAAATGAATTAATAGCTAACGGCTTAAAGTAGATAGTAATTTCGTTTATTTTCCCTTCGTATTGGACATACACCGGTTTATTGAAATTAGACACCAAATTTGTTTCAATCTTATTGTCATTACACTGCTCGATTATAATTTTATTTCCTGTATTAATAGTTTTTGATTTTTCACTTATTGAAACAATGGTAAAAATAGATGGAAAGGTTATGTATTTGGCAGGTTTTTCTTCAGATGTATGTGTAAGTATATAAATGCACTCTATGTATTTTTTAAGTAAAGGATTTAAAGGGGAATAAGCTTTTATTTTCATAGGTGGTAATTCGGTGCTACAGCTAAACTAACTATTTGCAGTCATATTTGACTTAATATTGGATTCATTTGCTGTCAGCGAGTTTTTTGTTTTTTGTAGTTGGCTCACTAAAATTACCTCTAGCTTTATTTCGCTTCACAAATTTGCCGATAGGAGCGGACTGAGTCCTCTCTGCCAAGATCGAACTTTCTTCGTGAAAACAAAATTTTAAAATTACCAAAAAACAGGTAAGTTCTTAAAACTAGGGTTCCGTCCAGGTTTGGTTAATAAAGATTTGGTTCCGCTATTCCCATTTTTTGATAGTGTTCTTTATTCATTTCATAATGCATTGCTGTCATTTGATTTAAGTAATCTTTCAAAGGATTTAAATTATATTCCTTTCTAATTTTGTCAACATTTATTGAGTCAAGTAATCCAATTTTTGGAATTGCTCTACCGGTTGTTTCTGTTTTGTAAGTAAGCTGTGTACCAAACCTTTGTTTTAATCCAGCATTGACTTGAATCCTGTCAAACAAATATGCATAGTTATTTGCATTTGCATTTTTTCGCTTGACCTGCTTGCTCATATCCTTTAATACTTTTCTTTGAAACTCTGGAAATTTGTCACTATGCTGAACGATTAACCAAAAATCATTTGATCCTTCTGTGCCAACTTTATCAAAGCCAAGAAAGCCATAATCATTGAACATTTTTTCAACTTTGATTTTATTATTTGTAAAAACACTGTCTTTATATTTTTCCCATTTTTGCTCCCAACGAGAAGCAGCAATTTGATCAGTTTTTACAATTTCTTTTAATTCATTTTTAAGCGCAGACTTTTTCTCATCTGTCATTCTTGATGCACAACTTGTCAATGTTATTGATAGTAGTAAAATGAAAAGAAAATTCTTCATATAGATAATGTTTGTTTAAAGTTGCCCAAATCTGTTGTGGCTGCTGTTAGTAACCGTTTTTTACCATTCTCTGGGAGCAATCAGTTCTTCTACATCGGCATTGAATCCATATGTTTTAGCAATAAAGTCAAAGTCTGCCCCAATCGATTCTCTAGCACCAGTTTCAATCTCGCTGTTATGCTCAAAGAATTCGTTTTGTAAATCATTTATTTTTATAGTAGCTGTATGTGTTAACTTATAAAGTTCGTCAAGATTTTTCGGAGATGTTTTTTCAATATTAATGCATAGTTCAATAAGAATTGTTTTCACTTTGTCAACCAGAAATTTCGGAAAATATGAATCCGCATACATATCTTTTAAATAGGCATAATTTTTCATTTTCTCATTTTTTAAATTTTCTTGTTTTATTGTGTTTTCATTTTTCACTTGCTTACTATTACAAGAAAACAAAATCAGAGAAATTATTACAATAATATGTCTTTTCATCTTTATAAAATTAGGTCTAACGCTCTCGTGCTTCTGGATGTTGCGGACTTCGAAGACGAGTATTTTCGGTTAAACGAAAATACGAATTGAAAACGATAATTCCACTAAATTGCGCAATAGCCACAAACGTGTGTTAGTGCTTGTAACAATATGCGTAAACTTTTACCGCTTCTATGTTATTCTCTAAATTGTCTTTTATGTTTTGATGAGAATTGTCGGCTAAAGAAAAGCCATTTTAATAAGGAGGTCAATTAGTTTTTTTCATGTTCTCTATAAAAAGCTTAATTTCTTTCAGGTTATTATTCTTCAGCTTGAATGAATAAAATAGTTTTTGCTCTATTATTTTAGAAGACTTAATTGGTGCTTTAATTACTTTTTTTTCTAACGCTTCATCACATAAATGTTTAGGAACTATACTAAATCCGCTATTATTTTTTAAAGCTTCTATTATGTCCAGATAAGAGGGTAATATATATCTTGGAACTATTCTGGGACTGGTATGAAATCTGGAATCCCAGAACTTTTTTATATCATTTTGGTTATTGTCATATGTAAACCAAGTTTGCTTTTGCAGCCATGTGATGAATTGCGTATCATCTTTTTCAATATTTTCTGGAATAACAATAGAATTGGAGCAAATTAATTCTAACTCTTCATTCTTTATGTATGTGAATTCATGATCGTAAGTATCGTGTTTTTTTATTCCAACCAATAATTGAATTTTTTCCATTTCAAGAGCTTCAATCAATTCTTTTTCATTTCCAAAATGGGTCACTATATACATGTCAAAAGTATAAATATGATGTATTAATTCTTTCTTGAAAAAGTCTGTGGTACAGCCAATTGTTATTGCAGATCGTTGTTTTTTTGCTCTTTTACCTGAATAATATTCTACTTTTTCTAATTCACTTAATGGATTATTAATTTGTGAATATAAAAATTTTCCATATTCGGTAGGTTCTAATTTTCGGGTGGTTCTTTCAAATAGTTTTTTTCCAATATGGCTTTCCAGGGCAGATAAATGTTTACTAACTCCAGGTTGAGTCATATTTAATTTTTTTGAAGCTTCAGTTATATTTTTACATTCATATATAACGCTGAATGTGCGCAGCCATTCTAAATTAATCATAACATATATTATAAATAAGCAAACAAAAATAATTAAAATTATCAATGTGTTGATTCTATATTTGTAAAAAAATAGAACAAATGACAAAAACATTAGTAATAAATTACACCCCTAGAAAAGGCTCTTATACCCAAATTTTATTTGATGAGTTTGTGGAACTAGCAAAAGGAAAAACAGAAATAACACATTTAAACTTAGCTGAAACTCCACCAGAATTATTATTAGAAAAAAATTTAAATTTAATAATGGAATGGAATATGGGTAAAAGAGACTTTTCGGAAACAGAACTCTTAACGCTGTCTAATCATCATAAACTTATAGATGAAGTTATTGCAGCTGATAATATTGTATTGGCTTTTCCTATTTACAATTTTACAATGCCAGCAACAGTAAAGGCTTGGATAGATGCTATTGTCGTTAGTGATAAGACATTTTCTTTTAGCCCTGAAACAGGCTTTAGCGGTCTTTGTAAAGATAAAAAAGCCTTATCAATAGTCGTTAGTGGATTCGATTATAATAATTCTGATACTATCAAGGAATTTGCTTCATCTACACTAAAACAAAATTTTGATTTTATGGGTATCTCTTCAGAACAGATTTCAGCTTTTGGGGTTGACCAAAATAGAGACCAATTAAATTCAATTCTTGAAAATGCGAAATTGGAAATAAAAACTTTGATTGATAGATGGTTTCCAAATTAATACTACTATTTCAGCATCTCTCCGCTAGTGAGAGCGTCTCGCTCGCACCTATTGCTAATTTATAATTGTTTTAGCTTGGTGTTAGTGTTCACGAGCGGGACGCTCACGCTAGCGGGGGGGGGTAATTCACTGCTAGAGCTAAACTAACTCTTTGCAGACATATTTGACGAAAATTGGATTCATTTGCTGTCAGCGAGCCTTTTGTTTTTTTTAGTTGGCTCACTAAAATTACCACTAACGTTTTAGGCGACGTAATTTTGTAAGAAATGATATAGAGCAGTTGTTTCTTTAAGTCCATTTTCAATTTGTCCAATTTTCATAGCGCTTGAAATTAAAATTGTTTTCCCATTTTTCAATCTTATTTTTATCCAAGGATAATTAAATTTTTCAAGATAAGGTTTTGGATATTTATAAATAGAAATTTTATCAATTTGATTGAATAGTAAATCAAAATTTAAATCATTTTGGATATTTTTATATTGCATGTTTGGTTTAGCTTCAAATATTTTCGCACTATATTCTAATTTTTCTGGAATAACTTTAATTTCGCCAATTGAAAAATAGACTAACGGAAAAGTAAATGCGGAAGCTTTGACTTGTGGAAATTCAGGATCAATTTTTTGGATTCCAATAATTTGTTTCCACCACTTATTTTCAGAATTTATTATAGTTGTTTTATCAAGATGTTCAATTGATGAAATCCAAACTTCAGGTAATTGAAATGTATTCATTGTTTTTTTCCGATTTGTTATTTATATTATGTCGCCCAACGTCAGACTGTGAAAAAACTAAAATCTGCCTCGTGAGAATCTCATGTTTGAGATTTTTCTTTGGCAGCCCTCCGAATACTTTCTAAATTTGAGGAGGTTTTTTCACAGCCTGACGTCTTGGGACTACAGCGGGTTTGGGACTAAATTAAGCCCATTCTTCGGATTTGCCAAATCATCCAGATACAAAACCATCTTTCCATTAAGCCAATTGCCCAAATCCATTGTAGTGGCTGTTGTGCGATCGTGTTTTTCTATTCATTAAAAATAGACGCTTTCGTTTCCTTCCAAATTTTTAATGTCAATCACATCTTCATCCATGATTTTATAACCAACATCTTTACGTTGTCCATTTGTATAATGCGAAAGTGTTGAATGATTTAATTTTAAAATTGATGGTATGTTAAGGCTTTTGCGTACACTTAAATATTCCTTTTTATCAAAAGGTCCAAACACACTGTCGGTATCAATTTTAAAAATATAGTATTCAGACAAATTACTTTTAAAAACAGCCTTTTGTCTATCATTATAATTATTTGCTAGATTTGCTTCTGTTATATTCTGCGGGAATTTTTGTTGAACAATGATAAAATTTTTGTTGTAACCATAAAACATGATATGCCCTCCTATAAGTGCTTCTTCATTCTTAATTTTAACCAAATATATGTTACTATTTCTATCATATTGAAGTTTATATTCTTTGTTGATTACAGGCATTGAATCTTCACACGATGTCAAAACAATCGAGATAATAAGAATTATAGATAGTAAGTTTTTCATGTTGTTTATTCTGATTTTCAAGTAACATGTCGCACAACGTTCTGGTACTACAGCGGGTTTGGGACTAAATTAAGCCCATTCTTCGGATATGCCAAATAATCCAAATACAAAACCATCTTTCCATTAAGCCAAATGCCCAAATCTGTTGTAGTAGCTGTTTTGCGACGGTTTTTTAATCTATTGCTTTTTTTTAGTATTTATTAAGTCGTATTGAATTATTCTTCCATCAGTTTTATAAATTATTGCATTAAGTTCATACAGTTTTTTTGAAACTGAATCCCCGATATTTAACTGATTGTAAAACTCTTTATCCACATAATACTTTTTCCCATCTACCAAAATTTGCTGTACTTCAGAAATTGTATCAGTATATTTTTTTTGAATAATTCCCGAGAATTTTTGACGAGCAATAAATTCTGTATGAGGATTTTCTGGAATTTCAAACAAGTTTTTTATGGCAACAAAACCTAAAACCAAAATGATTAAGCCGATTAGAACTATTCTCGTTTTACTTTTTTTCATTGGTGAATTTTTGATGATGGTCTTTTAAACTGTCGTACAACGTCCCGCTTCTGAAGCGGGTTTCGGACTAAATTAAGCCCATTCTTCGGATTTGACAAATCATCCAGATACAAAACCATCTTTCCATTAAGCCAATTGCCCAAATCCGTTGTAGTAGCTGTTAACAGCAGTTATTTTTTCTTCAATTCAGTAACTAATTTATTTAAGCTCGTTAACTCAACAGAAGGAAAATCCTTTATTACTATTGAAGAATCGCTTAGCATAATTCGGTTAAATATTCCGCTATGGCTTGGATAATCTTCTCTGTTTAATTTTTTTTCACAAAGTTCATTCACACTTTCAAGAATTAATTCGGTTTCTTGTTGAGTAAGTTTAATTCGCTTAATAGATTTTGTGATTTGCGCTTCTTTTTTGTCTTTACAATTCTTCACTTTTTCAATGTAATCACCTAAAAGCTGTCCTTTTAAATCGTCTCGATAAATTGTTAACATTCTTTCATTTCCGCCCCATTCTCCGCATTTATCGTCAACAGTTAGGATTTCCAATTTGTTTACGCGATTTATGTATTGCAGGAGGTTAGGTTTTGATTCTTTTTTCCAACCAATAAATAAAAAAAATATTCCGATTAAAATTATAAGTTTCTCTTTCATTGTATAATTGCCAGTAACGTTCTGGTACTACATCGGGTTTGGGACTAAATTAAGCCCATTCTTCGGATATGCCAAATCATCACAAATACAAGATCATCTTTCAATTAAGCCAAATGCCCAAATCCGTTGTAGCTGTTATGCAACGTTTTTTCTTTCAAGGTCAACTTCTTTCCAGTAATATTCTAGCACTTTCTTTATTAGGCCATTTGTTAGCAATCATATGTACTTTAATTTGTTCTATCCAATGCTTTTCATCCGAAATGTCGTTAAACATTAACTCGATTGATTTGTTTGTATTAAAATTAATGATTTTCCTTTCTCTTGCTAATTTTGCAAAAGTCATAGCTAAAACCTCTTTCGAAAGTTTCAAAGTTTTTAGATTTTCAGGTAGAATATCTAATGTGCAAAACAGAGCAAAGCACAAATTAAATAAGTCTTCATAGGTCACAGCGTTTTCTAACTTCAGGCTGAGATAACTGAAAAGGGGTTTAGCACTATGCATTTCAAATTCGGCTTCTGATTCCGATATATTGTCTTGACAGTTGTTTTTTCTCTTAAGAAAGTCGAATATTCTCATTTTGTAAAATGTTGCATAACGTTCTGGTACTACAGCGGGTTTGGGACTAAATTAAGCCCGTTCTTTGGATTTGCCAAATCATTCAAATACAAAACCATTTTTCTATTAAACCAATTGCCCAAATCCATTGTAGTGGGCTGTTACCAGCATATTATTTTTTTTCTGTGACTCTTTTTTCAACGAAATCTAATATTTTCTTAAAGTTTTCTTCGCCAACTTCAGTTTCTCCTAAAATCATAGGTTCGTATTTTTCTGTAATAAGGAACAAGTTATTCTCTTTTATTAAATACGTTATAAATTCTTTCCATTCAAGCATTCTTTCATTGTCTTGGACTTTGGAGATTAGACCTTGCTCAGTAAATTCCCAAGTAAAAGTTGCTATGTTTTGACACGCCTCTATTTCTTTAGTTTTTACTTCTTCAAATCCTTTATATGAGGACTTTATCTTAAAATAATAATAGAAGTATGGAATTAAAATTCCTAAACCAAAAATTATCAATACAAATCCAAAAAAACTAGGTCTGTCAAAAAAAAGTAAAGAACCGATTATAAGTAAAATTATGCCAAGAAAATGTGAGTTTTTATAGTACGCGATTTTATCTTTCCAAGCTAAATCCCGAAGCAAATCCATTTGATTTCTATAAATATTCTCATCAAACTTTAATTCAAATTTCATTTTCTTTTTAATCGTTATATGTTTAATTTGCTACCACGTTCTGGTACTACAGCGGGTTTGGGACTAAATTAAGTCCATTCTTCGGATTTGCCAAATCATCCAGATACAAAACCATCTTTCCATTAAGCCAAATGCCTAAATCTGTTGTAGCTGTTAGCAATATGCTTTATTCTGACACTACTTTATTGACTTTTTGGAAAATATAAGTCTGTCAAAATAATAATTGCTAAACAAAAACTTGGGATTCCTAATTCGGTTAATTTATAATCAATCGATATCATTTTCATTAACAGTGTTACAAACCAAATGATGCAAATTATCATATTCAGGAACCCACAGAAAACATAAAATAAATTATTTTTAAACTTTTCTTTTTTAAAGAAGATCAATCTCAATGCTAAAACAATTATTGTAAGAGCTATTCCCAACATCATACTTCCGCCTAAATAAAAGTACAAAGACCAAGTACTGAAGATAGAATTTTGATTATCGTATGAACTAAAAAGTCCAACCAAAATCCAAATGATTATAAGGAAAAATGTTATTGCTAAATATTTATAATGCTGCTCTTTCACGGAGTACTCTATTTTAAGTTTTGTGTTTTTAAATTTTTTGCCAACTTACATATAGCCCTGATAAAATCAGAACAAACCACCCAATAACGGTGGCTTTGTCTTACAAACATAGCTCTTATTTTTTTAATGGAAAGAATTTCCTTTAGTGCTTTTTTGTGAAAAGAATCTGTTATTAGGGGGTATAATACCCCCTAGACTATACTATAAACACTCCCTTTACCCCTATTAATACCCCGTAGACATACCATAAACACCCCCTTTGCCCCTATTAATACCCCCTAGACATACTATAAACACCCCCTTTGCCCCTATTAATACCCCCTAGATATACCATAAACACCCCCTTTGCCCCTATTAATACTCCCTAATGCCCCCTATTTTACCTCCCATACTACCTATTTATAGGGGGTATGCTGGGTTTTTATGGGGGTAACGCTGCCTATAAGCATCCCTATTGGACTGTTTTTTAGTTGCTTTCGGCCACAAAAAAGCCCTTTATTAATAATGGGGCTGTTAGTATTACGGCAACTGCTGTAATCTGAAACCTGAATACTGAACCCGCGTGAGGGATAGGAATAAGCTGCCGCAGCAGCATGGATAGCCCGACAGCATAAAGGAAAGGGGCCGAATCACCGGTCTAGATGATTTGGCCCCTTTTCTTTATGGTGGCACGCCCTGATTATTTTTGGGAATGGTTATTTCACTTCATAAACGTTATCACTCTGCTTGACATCGGCCATCATGCCGCTTGGGTCGATCGTGATTTTCTTAATTGCAGTTTTAGGTTTAGAAATGCTAAACTCATAATTAGGACTGGCCCATGTCCAATCGTTAAGAACAGTTCGGGTAATGGCTGGATTGGGATTCTCTTTTTCGAAATTCATATCTCGTAATGGGATATAGAAGCTTTCTTTTGTTCCGTCGGTATATTCGACTAATAGGTCAATAGGCATTGGCATGCGGCCGATTCTTTCCAGTGCTACCGTGGTTTTTTCGCCATCTTCTTTAACATCTTTAATTGCGTAATCGATGGTATTTACGGTTTGTGTCCACTCCAGCAGGTACCAATCGAGATTGGCTCCCGAAACACGCTCGGCGGTTCTCTTAATATCGTTTGGCCCCGGGTGCTTAAATTTGAAGTCCTGGTAATATCTTTTTATCGTTTTGTTCAAATTATCCTGACCGATTATATACCCCAGCTGCGACAGGAATATACATCCTTTATAATAAGATGATGTACTGTAAGAACGGTTTTCATTGAAGTGGTCTCCATGGGTGCTTAACGGTTCTTCCTTTCCGGACTGTACTAAATTATAATAGGATGCATACACTTTTGTGAATGCGTTTTCTTCTTTTTTGGTTTTTAATTCATTTTTTACCAAATATTCGATATATGTGGTAAAGCCTTCGTCCATCCAGGGGTGTTTCGATTCATTGGACGCCAGAATGTGCTGAAACCAGCAGTGTCCAAACTCATGTGAGGCGGTACTGAAAATCCCTTCGGGAGTTCCGTTGCCCAGCATAAGGGTACACATGCCATACTCCATACCGCCGTCGCCTCCCTGAATAAATGAATATTGTTTGTACGGATAGTCCCCTACTGTTTTATTGTAATAATCCAGCACTTTTACCAGCAGCGGCTCTACTTTTTGCCAGTTCTCTACTACCGAAGGCGTGTTTTTGAAAAGGAAATGCAGGTCGACATTGTTTGCTCCTTTTACTATATCGTGCTGGTAATTTTTGTCGGCTGCCCAGGTAAAATCATGAACATTTGGCGCCAGAAAATGCCATGTTATCGTTTTGGCTTTTTTGGGATATACCACATTTACTCCTGCATCCTGATATCCATGTCCTATCTCGTTTGGATTTTGCAGATAACCCGTTCCGCCCAGCGTATACTCTTTGTCGATAGTAATATTTACATCAAAATTCCCCCAGACACCGTGAAATTCTCTAGCGATGTACGGATCTGCATGCCAGCCTTCAAAATCAAATTCGGCCATTTTTGGATACCATTGCGCCATCGATAATTCGACACCTTCTGAATTGTTTCGTCCCGAACGGCGAATCTGTACCGGCACCTGACCGTCAAAATCCAGAGTTAAAACTGTTTTTGAATTAGGCAAGATTGGCTTGGCCAAAGTCACTTCCAGAATCGTTCCCGATTCCTTTGCCGTGGCAGCAACGCCATCCTGTTTGAAATTAGAGATTTTTAAATACCCTATTTCATTTGGCTTGAGGTTTTTGAGCCGGCTTTCTTTCACATCTTTTCCGTCCACTTTTATCTTGGCTGCCATACGCGGATCGGGATCTTTGATAGTTTGGATTCTGGCATCCATCTCACTGCCCGGCTGGAAAGCATTATTATATAAGTGATAGTATACTTTTTTGAGTGTATCCGAGGAGTTGTTAGTATAAATCAGTTCTTGTTTTCCTTTGTACAGGTAGGTTTTGACATCCATAGTGACGTCCATTTTGTAATCGGCATGCTGCTGCCAGTAGCCCTGTTTCTGGGCAAAAAGATTTACAGAAAAAAAGAGGAATAAAATGAGTTTTCGCATTGTATTAAAATGAAAAAATGGAAGAGTCAAAAGTCTCTTCCATCGGATTAATAAAAATTAAATTTATTTTTTAGACATTTTCTCAGCCATCAAAAGTGCGTTATAAGCGTTTACCATTTTGGCCGATTTTGATGACTTGTCAGCTTTTACATTTATATGCTCTTCTTCGCCCACAACTACATTATCCGGAAGCGGTGTCCCAGAATCCATCAAGATCTGTTTCACTTGTCTGGCAGATAATTTTGGATAATACGAACGGATCAAAGCTGCAACTCCGGCTGCATTTGGCGATGCCATTGATGTTCCCTGCAGATATTTGTATTTGTTGTTTGGAATGGTTGCATAAATTTCGTCACCCGGCGCAAAAACATCTACATTAAAAGTGCCGTAATTTGAAAATGGAGCAATTACATTTTCTCCGTATTTATTATTCAAAGCTCCAATAGTCAATACATTCGAAGCAAATTCTTTTTTATTGTCATCAGAGTCATTTGGATAATTTGCATTTTCCGGCAAATCAATATTATCTCCGTCATTTCCGGCTGCATGTACAAATAATACATCTTTCTTTTCGGCATATTTTATAGCATCATAAACCCATTGCTTGTGTGGCGAATAACTTTTTCCAAAACTTCCGTTGATGACTTTGGCACCATTGTCTACGGCATAACGAATTGCTAATGCGATGTCTTTGTCATACTCATCTCCGTCTGGAACTGCTCTCACAGCCATGATTTCTACGTTATCAGCAATTCCGTCTCCGCCAATATTGTTGCCTCTCACCTGTGCAATAATACCAGCAACGTGGGTTCCGTGAAGTGCTTCTTCTTTGTCCGAGCCATAAACGGTATTGTTTCCGTATTTGGTGTTTTTAATGTCGTCCGGGTTGTCTCCAACTGCTTTTCTGCCGTCAAAATCTTTGTTAAGATTAAAATTAAGCTGGTCATAAACGTCTTTTCTGTACTCTTCGATATTGGCTCTAAAATCCAGCCCTGAATCTTCCATAACGCGGGCTATTACCATCTTATTTCTGTACAGCTCGCGGTCAATTGTTGCGATGCCTTTTACCTCTTCAAGCGTGTAATTTTCTTTTTTCAGGCGGGCCTGAACTGCTTTGTCACTGGCTATAATCATATCAACGACCTCTTTGCCTTCGACAGCTTTATTGTATCTTTCGTTATAAGCGGCCAAAGCGCTTTTATAAACTGCTGATCCGTCATCGCCTTTTTTTACAATTCGGGTCATTTCGAGTGTTTCATGGACTGCATCTCCCAGAAAGTTCCAGCCGTGAATATCATCGATAAAACCGTTTTTATCATCATCGATTCCATTTCCAGGAATCTCCTTTTTATTGGTCCAAACAACTGATTTTAGATCTTCATGGTCAATGTCGACACCAGAATCTACAATTCCCACAATTACCTTTACTCCTTTTTTGTCTTTTAATAATTCTGCATAAGCTTTGTCTACACTCATTCCTGGAACACTGTCTTTGGCCAAATCCAGATGCGACCATCTTTGCAGTTCGGGTGTGCTGAGTTTTCCTTTTTTGGCAGTATAAGGTACTGATGTCTGCGCATTAGCTGAAAAGCATACAGACAAAGCAGTAAATAATGCTAATGATCCTACATATATATTTTTCATTGAGTAAATAGATTTCGGTTTTAATAATAAAGTCCAAAAATAATGGAGTAAATTAATAATTATGCAGTCATTAACGGTATTTTATGATAAAATACTTTTAAAAATCGCTTTTTAAAGTAAAACATATGAATTATTCCTAAGGTATTTTGTAGGAAAACAAAATATATTTCTTATTATTGCTATGCAAAAAAACTGTATATATGAAAACAAAATTACTCATTATATTTACATTATTTACTATCGATTTATTCTCTCTAATCAACTTAGTTCCAAACAATAGATTTACTTTTTAAATACAAACTCCAAATATTAAAAATACTATTAAACAACCCAAATCTTTATTCTATGAAAAAAACTTTACTATTCATTCTTATCCTGCTTTCATACTTTCATACAAAAGCGCAATGCTGGAAAACAATGGCTGCCGGTTACAGTCATACAGCTGCGGTAAGAACAGACGGCACCTTATGGACATGGGGAAGTAATGACCAAGGACAATTAGGAAATAGTTCACCAACAAGTAAAAATGCCCCCGCAAAAATGGGAACAGATAACGATTGGGAAACAGTCGCTGCAGGATGGGGTCATACAGTTGCACTAAAGACAGATGGTTCATTATGGGCATGGGGATATGGCGGACTAGGGCAAATTGGTAATGGTTCGTTTACTACCAATTTTAATGCTCCCCAGCAAATAGGAATAGCAAAGAATTGGCAAACAATAGTGACTGGGCATGGTCACACAGCCGCACTAAAGACAGATGGCTCCTTATGGGCTTGGGGAAATAATTTTTCTGGTCAATTAGGAATTGGTAACAGCTTAGACAGAAATACTCCAACACGAGTAGGGACAGCTAATGATTGGCAGTTAGTAGCAGCTGGCAAACTTCACACGGTTGCCTTAAAAAAAGACGGAACATTATGGACTTGGGGAAATAATACATACGGAACATTAGGAGATGGCACTACAACAAAAAAAACTTCTCCAGTACAGATAGGAACAGAAAACAATTGGAAAACAATAAGTGCAGGAAGTGATCATACAATTGCTATAAAAAAAGATGGAACCTTATGGGCCTGGGGAGATAATACTTACGGGGCATTAGGAGATGGTACTACAACGAATAAACTTGTGCCAACACAAATAGGATCATCTGCCGATTGGAAAACTATCGACGGAGGAGTTAACTATACGATTGCTGTAAAAACAGACGGTACTTTATGGGCTTGGGGTTTTAACTCTGATGGAGAACTTGGGAATGGCACAAAGATCAATAGTCTTGTTCCGTTACAAATAGGAACAGAAAATAACTGGCAAATGATTGATGGAGGCTCTGTCCACACAGTGGCTATAAAAACAGACGAAAGTTTGTGGACCTGGGGAAGCAATTCCTTAGGACAATTGGGTGACGAAACGTCTATTGATAAAAATGTACCGACAGTATTAAATTGTATAGGTTCATTAATAGTAACGACAAAGCAAATTAACATAAGCTGTATAAATTATGACGGAGGTTCGGCATATATAGCGTCCATTTCGGGCGGTACAGCACCTTATTCCTACCTTTGGTCAAATGGAGATACAACAGCCTCAATTACTGGATTGAAAGCTGGTGATTATTCTTGTACGATTACAGATGCTAATATGTTATCAATCACTAAGAGTTTTGTCATTATAGAGCCAAGTCCTCTTTTTGCTACAACAACAAGTACAAATACAGACTGTAATGGGAACAATAACGGAATTATAACCATTATTGCGAATGGAGGAACGGCACCCTATCAATATGGAATTTCGAATATGGTTTTTCAACCTTCGAATGTATTCACTAACTTATCGCCAGGAACTTATGAACTATACGTAAAAGACTTCAATGGCTGTACAGTTTCAAATACTATTATTATTACGGTAAATTATACACCTCCTCCTACCGCAGCTGCACAGACATTCAATACTGGCGCCACAGTTACCAATTTACAGGCTGTCGGAGCTAATATTCAATGGTATAATGACATTACAGATGGGACAGCTTTAGATTTATCGGCTGCACTGAAGACAGGTAAATATTATGTTTCGCAAACAATCAACGGCTGCGAAAGTTCAAGAACAGCTGTCGATGTAATAATAACAACCGTGTCAGCAAATGAACCAATTCCAACAAATGGCTTGCTTGCTTATTATCCTTTTACCGGAAATGCTAATGATACAAGCGGAAAAGGAAATAATGGAATTGCCACCGATGTTACTCTAACAGAAGATAGATTCGGTAAAAGCAATAGTGCTTACTTTTTTAATGGTACAAGCAGCAACATTGAATCCGATATTGCTAATTATCCTCTTAAAGGAGGATCGCGGACAATTACAGGCTGGTTTAAAATGGCTGATCCAATTAATTCTGCAGAATCAGATTTTTGTCTTTTAAATTATGGAAATATAAATGACCCTAATTATTGGTTTAAAATCAGTTTTTATAGAAAAGGCTATTTAGATATGCAATTTGATTCTAAAACTTTTTCATCTCAGGAAAATTATTTTAACGATGAATGGACATTTTTTGCAATGACTTTTGATGAAACAAATAACAATTACTCCTTATATATAAACGGAGTATATAAAATGGGCGGAACAGCCAGTTTATATACAAACGGTTTTAATACTTTTTTTAGAATAGGACGAAATAAATTAGACAACTATTTTGAAGGTGCTATTGATGATATCGGTATTTGGAATCGCGTGCTTACACAGGAAGAAATAACAGGTTTATATACACCTGCACCTGTAAATAATGATCTTTTTACTTTAATTCCTGATTCAAACTTTGAACAAAAATTAATTGATTTGGAAATCGACAGCGGCAGTACCGATGGGAAAGTCCTAACATCCAAAATTAGTACCTTAACACATTTAAACGTTAGCAATAGTTCCATTTCAGATCTAACAGGAATACAAGACTTTGCACAATTAACGGATCTGTACTGTAATCAAAATCAATTAACAGCATTGAATGTAAGCAAAAATACATTTTTGAAAACTTTAGATTGTAACAACAACAAAATAGAGACTTTAGATGTAAGTAAAAATATTGCTTTGGATACTTTAAGCAGTTATTCAAATCGATTAACGGCTTTGGATGTAAAAATAAATAAGGCTTTAAAAAAATTAGATTGCGGTTCAAACCAAATCAGTACTTTGGATGTAAGTGCAAATACTGATTTAATATTTTTGGGATGCAATACCAGCCTGCTAACCACTTTGGATGTAAGTAAAAATACTGCATTGAAACTTCTTGATTGCCGCGAAAATAAATTAACCAACTTGGATGTTTCGACTATCGGTACTCTTACAGAGCTGTATTGTCAGTCTAATCAATTAACAAATTTGGATATAAGCAAAAATAAAGCTTTGGAATTTTTAAATTGTTCAAAAAATCTGTTAACCACTTTAAATGTAAGCGTCAATACAGCCTTAGTCGGTTTATATTCTAATTCTAATCAATTAACGAATTTGAATTTGAAAAATGGGAACAATACCAACCTTGCCTATCTAAATTTTAAAATAAATCCGAATTTAAGCTGTATTCAAGTTGACGATATTAATTATTCTAATGAAAATTGGTCTACTAAAAAAGATGCTACGGCTAATTTTAATACAGACTGCCAAAATTCAAATCAATTTACTTATATTCCCGATTCAAATTTTGAACAAAAGCTAATTGATTTAGGAATTGACACTGATGGCTTAAACGGAAAAATTACTATAGCAGACATAAGCGCAGTTACCACTTTAGACCTCTCAAATAGTAATATCAAAGATTTAACCGGAATTGAAAGTTTTACAGCACTAAACATTTTAGACTGCAGTAATAATCAGCTGGTTATTTTAGATCTTTCTAAAAACACTAAACTTCAAATTCTATATGTCACTGGTAACCCGCTTGTATACATAAATCTGCAAAATGGAAACAACCATAATTTTATCGTGAAATCGATAACAGACAAAAAATTGTCCAGCACCGGAGGAACAACCTTTTTGGGAATTACTACTTTAGGCTGTATAAAAGTGGATAACGCTGATTATTCAAACGCAAATTGGTCCAAGATTAAAGAAACAACAACTATGTATTCTGAAACTTGCACTTTGGGTCTCGAAGATTCTCAATTTAGTAAAGCGGCTGTCTATCCAAACCCAACAAAAGGAGAGGTTAATATTCTAAACATTGCTGTAGAAAAAGCGACAGTTTATAATGTATCTGGACAATTAGTAAAAACATTTACTTTAGATTCTGCCAATACAAATAATACTATTAATTTATCAGGGCTTCCAAAAGGAGTTTACTTCGTGTATCTAATTAATCAGGATGTTGCTTCTGTTAAAAAAGTTATAGTAGAGTAATGAAATTAGTAAAACTAAAAAACAACATTTTCAAACTAATGAAAATGTTGTTTTTAGTTTTATAAAATATCCATGCAACTGAATCGCTCTTTTAATCACAAGCCATTCTCTTTATGCTCAATGCTTATGAATTTTACTTTCATCAATATCTTATTAAAATAATAATACTAATATTATAATTCTCTGTTCTACAAACTTCAAATAATACATTTTAAACTTTAAATAGATTGAGTTCTTTTAACAATATATTGCTGAAAAATAATACTATTGCAAAATTGTTTAAATGCAAAAAAAATCCAAAATATTTATGAAAACAAAATTACTTCTTTTACTGTTTTTAGTATCATTATCAACTTATGCTCAATACACCGCAATACCAGATGTGAATTTTGAAAATAAATTAATTACATTAGGGATTGACTCCGGTGTGGCAGATGGGGAAGTATTGACTTCTAGTATCAATTCATTAACTTATTTGGATGTTTCTAGTAGCAATATTACAGATTTAACTGGAATACAGGATTTTGTAGCTCTGACAGAGTTAAACTGTGATTTCAATCAATTAACTACTCTAGACATTTCTAAAAATGTACTTTTGAATTGGTTATCTTGTTCCCACAATCAATTAACTTCTCTAGATGTTTCTAACAATTTGAATTTAGGCTATTTAGATTGCTCTATCAATAAATTAACATTTCTAGATGTTTCTAATAATGTAAAATTGCAAGACTTACACTGTTACTCCAATCAATTGACAACACTTGATGTTTCTAAAAACTTAACTTTGTATACTTTTACTTGTTATCAAAATCAATTAACCACTCTGGATGTTTCTAAAATCTTAGTTCTGTATACTTTTAGTTGTCAAGAAAATCAATTAACTACTTTAGATGTTTCAAAAAATGTAACTCTAATTAATTTAGATTGTTCTTCAAACAACCTTTCGAATCTGAACCTAAAAAATTCAAAAAACACTTTATTAACAAATCCTAATATAAGATTGTCAGGGAATCCAAACTTAACTTGCATACAAGTTGATGATGTAACATATTCAAACAACAATTGGGCAGGAGCAAAAGACGCTATCGCCAGTTATTCTGAAACTTGTACTTTGGGTATTGAAGATTCTCAATTTAATAAAGCGGCTGTCTATCCAAACCCAACAAAAGGAGAAGTTAATATTCTAAACATTGCTGTAGAAAAAGCGACAGTTTATAATGTGTCTGGACAATTAGTAAAAACATTTACTTTAGATTCTGCCAATACAAACCATACTATTAATTTATCAGATCTTCCAAAAGGAATTTACTTCGTGTACCTAATTAATCAGGATGCTGCTTCTGTCAAAAAAGTTATAGTAGAATAATTCTATTTTGTTAAACAAAAAAACCACATTTTCTAACTAATGAAAATGTGGTTTTTTATATACTTAAAGTAGCCGCCAACTCCTGCGTTTTTTTATTGTAAAATAAAATTCATGAAATTATAATCAATATAAATGAATTTTGTAAGAAAAAAATATTCCGTATTCTTGTTAAAATTTATCCAAAACCTTTATCTATGAAAATAAAATTACTTTTTTTGCTATTTTTAGTATCATTACCTTCGTTTGCACAATACACACTTATTCCAGATGTGAATTTCGAAAACAAATTAATTGCACTTAGGATCGACTCTGGTGTGGCAGATGGGAAAGTATTGACTTCTAGTATCAATTCATTAACTTATTTGAATGTTTCAAGTAGCAATATTACAGATTTAACTGGAATTCAGAATTTTGTGAGTTTGATACATTTATTTTGCGAGGAAAACCAATTAACTACTCTTGATGTTTCTAAAAATGTTGCTTTAGCAAGTTTAAGTTGCAATTCTAATCAATTAACGAATTTAAATCTTTCCAATAATCCTGTTTTAAAGGACTTACTTTTTGACAATAATCAATTAAAGAATTTAGATGTTTCCAAAAATGTTGCTTTAGAGAACTTATTTTGCCGTTATAATCAATTAACGAATTTAGATTTTTCAAAGAATGTGGCTTTACAGAGCTTATTTTGCGATTTTAATCAATTAACGAATTTAGATATTTCAAAGAATGCTGATTTAAGTGTCTTAAATTGTAATTCTAATCAATTAACAGCATTAGATGTTAGTAAAAATATAGCGTTACGGAGTCTATCTTGTGATTATAATCAATTAACAAATTTAGATGTTTCTAAGAATACCACTTTAAAAGATTTATTTTGCATAGCTAATCAATTAACTAATTTAAATGTTTCTAAGAATACTCTTTTAGATTTATTAAATTGTAGTTATAATCAATTAACGAGTTTAGATATTTCTATGAATACTAATCTAAATTACTTAATTTGTAATTCAAATCGATTAGCAAACCTAAATTTGAAGAACGGAAAGAATGTTAATTTTGGTGATACTCACATTGATTTTACAGAAAATCTAAATTTAATCTGCATTCAAGTAGATGATGTTGACTATTCGAATTTAAACTGGCCAAACAAAAAAAATTTCTATGCTACTTATAGTACAAGTTGTTCATGGCTAGGAATTTCTGAAGCCATTTTTGACAAAATAGCGGTTTATCCAAATCCTACCAAAGAAGAATTGTACATTGATAATATTATCCTTGAAAAAGCAACAGTTTATAATGTATCAGGACAATTAGTAAGAACATTTACCTTAGATTCTGCCAATACAAATAATACAATTAATTTATCAGGGCTTCCAAAAGGAGTTTACTTCGTGTACCTAATTAATCAGGACGCAGCTTCTGTCAAAAAAGTTATAGTAGAGTAATTCTATTTTGTTAAACAAAAAAACCACATTTTCTAACTAATGAAAATGTGGTTTTTTTATGTCTTAGAAAATATCCGAAGAGCTAAACCGCTCTTTCAATCGCACCCCTTTCTCGGTATGCTCAACAGTTATAATTTCATTATGCGCATCGTGTTCCAAAAACAAATAGTAATTATTATCGGCGGCGGTGTTCAGAAATTTTGATTTTTCAGGCATTGTCAGCAGAGGCCTCGTGTCATATCCCATGACGTACGGCAAGGGCAGGTGTCCGGCTGTAGGCAATAAATCGGCACAAAAAACAATGGTTTTGTCCTGATACTGAATATGCGGAATCATCATTTTTTCGGTATGACCATCAACATAAAAAATTCCAAATCCCAGCTCTTTAGAAATCTCAAAATCACTTTCTGGTTTTGAAATAAAATGAAGCTGTCCGCTTTCCTGCATCGGCAGAATATTTTCGGATAAAAAAGATGCTTTTTCTCGTGCATTTGGTTTTGTCGCCCATTCCCAATGGTTTTCATTGGTCCAGAATTTAGCGTTTTTAAAAGCAGGTTCATAACCCGTTTTATCTTTGTTCCACTGCACACTTCCGCCACAATGGTCAAAATGCAGATGCGTCATAAAAACATCGGTAATATCGTCTCGGTGAAAACCGTACTGCGCCAAAGATTTATCCATAGAATGCATTCCCCAAAGCGAATAGTATCCAAAAAATTTCTCTGACTGTTTATTCCCCATTCCGGTGTCAATCAAAATCAATCTATTACCATCTTCAATCAGCAGACAGCGTGCGGCAATATCAATGAGATTATTTTCATCGGCGGGATTGGTTTTGTTCCAAATGGTTTTTGGTACCACGCCAAACATTGCGCCGCCATCTAGTTTAAAATTACCTGTTTCTATTGGATAAAGTTTCATAATACTTAGTGTTGAATTTATACCAAATGTATGCGATTCAAGAATAATCTAAAACTATTTTGGAACGAATTCAAAAATCAAACCAATAAAAAAAGCCTGAATCCATTTTTGAATTCAGGCTTACTTTAATTTTTAATGACTAAAAACAGCTTCTTTAATTTTAAATTATCTTCAAATTGAAAAGGTCTTGTTTTAATCAATTCATTGATATCGTTAATTCTGTCGGTTGTAACTGGATGCGAACTTAAAAATTCAGGAATAGTCACAACTTCTTCGTCTTGCAGCCGTTTGAATAAATTCGACATCCCTTTTGGATTTACTTTATTTAAAGCAACAATTTCGAAACCTTCAACATCTGCTTCATGCTCAAAATTCCTTGAATAAGACAGTGACTGCAAATTATTTACATTGTCTCCAATTGTTGCCATAATCCCATTCGCATCTCCTAAAATAGCTGATATAAATATGTAGCCAGATAGATTTCTGCATACCATTTTCATTGAATGCCTATGATTCACATGGGCCGTTTCATGACCAATAAGACCCACTAATTCATCATAATTTTTCATGGTCTTAAGTATGCCTGAAAAAACAACAATGTTCCCGTCTGGCAGTGCATAAGCATTTACAATTGGCGAATCTACAACAGTGAATTTTAATTTTTTTGTGTTTTTTAAATGCAGCTCCTTTGCAAATAAATTTAATGCTTTTGTCTTCTCGGCATCAACATCGCTAAACAGCATATTCTGATCAAAAAAGGTGGATCCTAACTTAGAATCATAATCTTCTGGAATGATTATCACTGCTTTTTCTGCTGCCCAAGGAATGACATACAAGTAGCCCAATCCAATAATCGCAAAAATGAAAACGGTAAAAAGGATATGGGCTTTGATTCCCATATCCATTAATTTATGATACCAGCTCTGATTGCCGCGTTTTTTTCTTAAATACTGAAGTTTTGCTGTAAAATCGCTATTATTAATTTTGATGTTTTGAACAGGATCATTTCCATGTTCAATGTTCATATTCTTTGATTTTATTTGAAAATTAATTTCATTCAGATTCCAAGTGTGCTGCTGATTATTCTCCGTTTCAAAAACAAGAACATTTTTTTCAATGTCGAGAATTAATTCAATATCCTTCGGAATTGCTGATTCTCCGTCAAAGAAGACTGCATTAGTTTTTTCTTTCATCCTATTACATCACAAAATCCATGTCGAGGAAATCACCTATATCTTCGCCTGTAGCATCTTTATAATTTTCTTCGGTCTGCAGCAATAGATTCAAATCAATATTTCCTTCCATCTCAATATTTTCAAAAATATATTTCATCGTTCTGGTAACCACCCATGCATAACCAATGCCAAGCGTGCCAATGATTATTAATATATTTACAATTGCAAGACCAAAAAAACCCTCACCTGTCACGGTTGAATTCAAGGCTATTTCTTTATCGTCTTTACTCAGACTTAAATTATTGATGTAATATTCAAAAAGATCTTTTTGCCACCAAAAAGAGTATATTCCTAAAGTAATTACCGTTAAGAGATACCCCTTAAGATTCAGCATAAAATAATCACCGCCATCACCATTACTATTAAATTCAACATCGCCGAATCGGATATTTCCTAATACATAATTTCTCATATTAATAGACATCCAAGAGGCGTATATTCCAAAAGTACAAATAGTATACAAAAGCCATTTAAAGAAATTTATACTAAACTCTTTTCGGTCTCCTCTATAGCCAAAACGGATTCCCCTCCAAGAAGTTCTGGACATTCTATATCTATAAGAACCATGGATTGCAAATGGCAATAGCGCCAAAATGCCTAAATAAAGAATTCCAATTCCCAAAATTGGTAATTGGAGATAAAGGAATAAAAAGAATAATCCGTAAAGAACTCCTATTATAAGTATTGCTTTTATAAAACCTTTAAACATTTCCTTACCAGTTCCATGAAATGAAAAAGAATCGCCATTCAAAGACGTTTCGCCGTATAAAAACTGCAATTTTCTTGCTTTGGCCCATGGGTAATAAAACCCTAAAGTAAGAACTGTCAATAGCCAATTGACAATAATAACGCTAAAAAATTCGCTTCCTTTTCCATTAAACTCAAGCTGATAGTTTGTTGGGGTGTGTAATGTTTCTTCCATCTTTATTAGTACTATTTTGTTTGTTAATAGGACATAAATATATCTTTTTTAATTGAGAAATCTAATTTTATATAACAAATTCCTATTTTGATATTAGTTATATAAATGTTATCAGTTATGAAAAAAAGCATTTTATATAGTATCTTTGCAGTTAATTTAGACGAAATAAATATTAGAATATAAAGAAGCTTACAGAAATTGTGCTGACTACAGAACTCACAATAAGTTATTTAATTCTAAAAAAATAAAAAAAACTAAGATGATACAAGTTTCTGATACTGCCAAAAAGAAAATCATCGATTTGATGAAAGATGATGGTTATGATGCTGCTATAGACTACGTAAGAGTAGGTGTAAAAAGCGGTGGTTGCTCTGGTTTGTCATATGATTTGAAATTTGACAAAAACAAAGGCGAAGATGATAAAATATTTGAAGACAACGAAATAAAAATTGCAGTCGAAAAAAAATCGTTCCTTTATTTAGCAGGAACAATTTTGGAGTTTTCTGGAGGGTTAAATGGCAAGGGATTTGTCTTTAATAATCCAAATGCTAACAGGACCTGCGGTTGTGGAGAATCATTCTCCCTTTAGTCCAATGTTGAAAGTCATAAAGTCGAAAGACTAGCTTGACTTTCAAACTTTTGACTTTCAAACTTTAAGACTTAAAAATGAGTAAATACACCGAAGACGATTTAAAAATCGAATTAGAGACCAAAGAATACGAGTACGGATTTTATACTGAATTAGAATCTGAAACTTTTCCTATTGGTCTAAACGAAGATATTGTTCGAGCAATCTCCCAAAAGAAAGACGAGCCACAATGGATGACCGATTGGCGAATTGAAGCTTTTCGCGCTTGGCAGGAAATGATTGAGCCGGAATGGGCAAATGTTAACTATATAAAGCCCGACTTTCAGGCTATTTCATATTATTCAGCTCCTAAAAAAGCAGACCCAAACAAAACTCTTAACGATGTAGATCCAGAACTTTTGGAAATGTACAAAAAATTAGGAATCTCAATCGATGAGCAAAAAAAGATGAACAATATCGCTATGGATATTGTGGTTGACTCCGTTTCGGTAGCAACAACTTTCAAAGCGACATTGGCTGAAAAAGGAATAATCTTTATGAGTATTTCCGAAGCTATTAAAGAACATCCCGAATTAGTTCGTAAACATCTTGGTACAGTTGTTCCTCAAAAAGACAACTTTTATGCAGCATTGAATTCAGCTGTTTTCTCAGACGGATCTTTCTGCTATATTCCAAAAGGCGTTCGCTGTCCAATGGAACTTTCCACTTATTTCAGAATCAATCAGGCAGGAACAGGGCAATTTGAAAGAACTTTATTAGTTGCTGACGAAGGCAGTTATGTTTCTTACTTAGAAGGATGTACCGCTCCAACCCGTGACGAAAATCAACTACACGCAGCTGTTGTTGAATTAATTGCATTGGAAGGTGCTGAAATAAAATATTCTACCGTTCAAAACTGGTATCCAGGAAATAAAGAAGGTAAAGGCGGGGTTTTCAATTTTGTGACTAAAAGAGGATTGTGTGAGAACAATGCAAAAATCTCTTGGACACAAGTGGAAACAGGATCTGCAATTACCTGGAAATACCCTTCTGTTGTTTTAAAAGGTGATAACTCAATTGGTGAATTTTATTCAATTGCCGTTACCAATAATTTCCAACAAGCAGATACAGGAACCAAAATGATTCACTTGGGTAAAAACAGTAAATCAACTATTATTTCCAAAGGAATTTCTGCAGGAAAATCACAAAACAGCTATAGAGGTTTAGTACAGATTAGTGCAAGGGCTGAAAACGCCAGAAACTTTTCGCAATGTGACTCTTTGTTAATGGGTAACAATTGTGGCGCACATACTTTTCCATACATTGAAAGTAAAAATCCATCGGCCAAAATAGAACACGAAGCGACAACCAGTAAAATTGGTGAAGATCAGGTTTTCTATTGCAACCAACGTGGAATCCCAACCGAAAAAGCAATTGCACTTATCGTAAACGGTTTCAGTAAAGATGTCTTGAACAAATTGCCAATGGAATTTGCTGTTGAAGCTCAAAAATTATTGGAAATTTCATTAGAAGGAAGTGTCGGTTAATTTGAAAATGGAAAACAAAAAAGTTATTATAGTAGGTTCTTCTAGAAGTGATGGAAATACTTCTAAAATAGCAGATAAAATTTCTAATCAAATAAATGCAGATATTATTGATTTAAAAGATTATTCTATTTCCTACTATGATTATGAAAGTAAGAATATCGAAGATGATTTCTTGTGTTTAATAAAATCGATACTGGAAAAATATGATACCATAATTTTTGCTACACCTGTATATTGGTATGCTATGAGTGGTATAATGAAAGTATTTTTCGATCGGTTTTCAGATTTAATTAGAACAGAAAAGGAAATAGGTCGAAAATTCAGAGGTAAAGAAATGTTTGTTATTTCAAATTCTGATGATGATAAATTAGATTATGATTTTCATTTACCCTTTCGATTATCTGCAAATTATTTAGGAATGAAATATCTAGGAGAACAACATTTTTCCTATCAAACAATAAAAGACCAGGAACACATAAATAGTATTTTGTCATAAAGAGAATTTGAAATTCTTTTAAAATTAAAAAAACAAATGTTAAGTATAAAAAATTTACACGCCTCAATAGGTGACAAGGAAATATTAAAAGGGATAAACCTTGAAATAAAAGCAGGAGAAGTTCATGCCATCATGGGACCTAATGGTGCCGGAAAAAGTACTTTATCAGCTGTAATTGCAGGAAATGAAAACTACGAAGTAACTGATGGTGAAGTAATTTTGGACGGAGACGATCTTGCCGAATTAGCTCCAGAAGAAAGAGCACACAAAGGAGTTTTCCTTTCGTTCCAATATCCTGTAGAAATTCCAGGTGTATCGGTAACCAACTTTATGAGATCTGCAATTAACGAAACTCGTAAAGCTAAAGGTCAGGAAGAAATGCCAGCAAATGAAATGCTGAAATTGATTCGTGAAAAATCTGAATTATTGGAAATCGACAGGAAATTTCTTTCTCGCTCATTAAATGAAGGATTTTCTGGAGGAGAGAAAAAACGTAACGAGATTTTCCAAATGGCAATGTTAGAGCCAAAATTAGCTATCCTTGACGAAACCGATTCTGGATTAGATATTGATGCGCTTCGTATTGTAGCCAATGGTGTAAACAAATTGAAAAGCGAGAAAAATGCAGTAGTTGTAATCACGCACTATCAAAGATTATTGGATTATATCGTTCCTGATTTTGTTCACGTTCTTTACAACGGAAAAATCGTGAAATCTGGTGACGCATCGCTTGCACACGAATTGGAAGACAAAGGATACGATTGGATTAAAGCAGAGAATTAAATTAAGTCCAAAGTCGTAAAGTCTAAAGTTGTAAAGTAAAAAAACCGTAAATGAGTAAGTTTAATTCTTTTGAAGAAATTAATTCTTGGCAAAAGGCAAGAGTTTTAAACAAAAGAATTTACATAATTACTGAAAATTCAAACTTTAAAAAAGACTTTGATTTTACCAGACAAATTAGACGAGCATCTATTTCGATAACTTCCAATATTGCTGAAGGTTTTGAAAGAAATACAGATAAGGAGTTTATTTATTTTTTATATGTTGCCAAAGCTTCGGCAGGTGAAGTTCGTTCTCAATTATATTTGGCCTTTGATTTAAATTATATTACAAAAGAAGAGTTTGAAAAACTTTTAGAATCAATAACAGAGATATCAAAATTGTTAAGTGGTTTTATTAAATATTTGAGTCCAAAGTCATAATGTCAAATGTCATAAAACAATTTGCTTTGACTTTAAAACTTTTAAGACTTATAAACATAAAGAATAGTTGACAATCTTGAGTCTTTCGACTTTTGACTTTCAACTTTAAGACCTAAATAAAAAATGGAATTAAAAGAAAAATTACTATCGTCTTTTATGGCTTTTGAAGAGCGTGTCGATGTTCATTCCGAACTTCATGACGTGCGAACTTTAGCAATAAAAAACTTTGAAAATAAAGGTTTCCCAACCAAAAAAGAAGAAAGCTGGAAATACACTTCGCTAAGTGCCATTTTAAAAAATGACTTTACCGTTTTTCCAAAAACTGAGAACGCTATTCAATATAGCGACGTAAAAAAATACTTTTTACACGAAATAGACACTTACAAAGTTGTTTTTGTTGATGGTGTTTTTAGCTCGCATTTATCTTCAACGACTCACGAGGGAGTTGATGTTTGCTTAATGTCATCGGCATTGAACAAGCCAAAATACAAAATGGTTATTGATTCTTACTTCAATCAAATTGCCAGTAAAGATGAGAGTTTGACTTCTCTAAATACGGCTTTCGCCAATGAAGGAGCGTATATCAACATCCCAAAAAGCAAAGTTGCCGATAAGCCTATCGAAATCATGTATTTCTCTACAGGAAACGAAACCGCACTTTTGGTACAGCCAAGAAACTTGGTTATTGTTGGCGAAAACTCACATGTTCAAATCATCGAACGTCACCAAAGCCTGAATAACAATCCGGTTTTGACCAATTCGGTTACTGAGATTTTTGCTCAAAAAAGAGCCATTGTGGATTATTACAAAATTCAAAATGACAATCTGGAAGCCAATTTGATTGACAATACTTATGTTTCCCAAAAACAGGAAAGCCACGTTTCGGTTCACACTTTCTCTTTTGGAGGAAACTTGACCAGAAACAATTTGAACTTTTACCACTTTGGAGAAAGATTGACAAGCACTTTAAACGGAATCACAATTATAGGGGACAAACAGCACGTTGACCATTACACTTTGGTAAACCATGCATCGCCAAATTGCGAAAGTTTTCAAGATTACAAAGGAATTTTCACTGATCGTTCTACTGGAGTTTTCAACGGAAAAGTATATGTGGAAAAAGAAGCTCAAAAAACAAATGCATTCCAAAAAAGCAACAACATCCTTTTGAGCGACAAAGCAACTATCAACGCTAAACCACAATTGGAAATTTTTGCTGATGATGTAAAATGTTCTCACGGTTGTACTGTTGGACAATTGGACGAAACTGCTATGTTCTACATGCAACAACGTGGAATTCCAAAGAAAGAAGCCAAAGCATTATTAATGTACGCTTTCTCGAATTCTGTAATTGAAAACATCAAAATACCTGAATTGAAACAACGAATCACGACTATTATCGCTAATAAATTGGGCGTAAAAATTGGATTTGATTTATAGTTTTTAACCACAAATTATATTCAAACCCGACAGGTTTTAAAAACCTGTCGGGTTTTTTATTTATTTTTTTACTAAACAATAAATAAACAATATAAATCCAAGAAAAGATAATACTAAACCTAAAACAAGACAAATGGAATTATAAGGATGGCTAATAATTGTTGACCAAGCCATTCCATTTAAAACAAAACCAATTATCATTAATAGAAATGATATTAAAAA
The DNA here is from genome assembly GCF_003385115.1 of Flavobacterium aquicola. Classification (GTDB taxonomy): domain Bacteria; phylum Bacteroidota; class Bacteroidia; order Flavobacteriales; family Flavobacteriaceae; genus Flavobacterium; species Flavobacterium aquicola. The sequence goes on along the minus strand of NZ_QUNI01000005.1, from coordinate 167,816 downwards.
TTTATTCTTTCCCATATTATTCTTTCTTCACACTCCCCACAACTCCCTTCAACAACCCGTTAAAATCAAATTTAGAATCACCTGTCAATCCCAATCTCACAATTACCAAATCCTTTGACGGAATAATAAATACCTTTTGTCCGTTAAAACCATTACAGGAATACATATCTCTTGGAGCATCTGGATAAAATCCATCTGCATTGAGCCAAAAATGCGCTCCGTATTTACCATTTGAAGTGTTTGTAGGAGTTGAAACATACTTCTCCCAACTGGTGTTAAATAGTTGTTCTCCATTCCAATTGCCTTTATGCAAATATAATAATCCCAATTTTGACCAATCTCTTGTTGTTGCCCAAGCATAGGACGAACCTACATAGTTACCTGCCATATCAGTTTCTACAATCATTGAGTGCATTCCGATTTTGTCAATCAATGCTGAATACCAAAAATCCAGATATTCCTGATGCGTTTTGAACTGCTTCCGCAAAATACCCGAAAGCAAATTAGTCGTTCCAGAAGAATAATTCCAATGGGTATTAGGCTTAAAAACGGCTGGTTTCAACAATTGTGAGCGGGACATATCTTCATCGTGAAAAAGCATTTCAGTTGCATCACAGATTCTGTCATAATGCTCGTCCCATTCCAAACCCGAATTCATATGAAGCAAATCATTGGTCGTAATGTTTTTTCTGTCATCATTTTGCCATTCGGGAATTGGAGCTGGCTTGTAGATATCAAAATTTCCTTGTTTTTGAAGTATTCCAAAAAGAGTTCCTGTGATACTCTTAGTCATTGACCAGCCCAAAAGAATACTATTTTTTGTCAAGCCATTCGCGTATTTCTCAGCAATGATTTTGTCTTTATAAATAACCAAAACAGAACGCGTTCTTTTGATATTATCTTCTTCCACATCAAATGCATTGGCGACAGCCTCATTCAATTTGGTATAATCTACATTGGCAAAAACAGTGTCATTGGGTTCTGCATCTCCATACGGAAAAGGAAGATAATTTTTTTTAGATTTCGTTCTTTTGGGAATTTCATACGGTTTATTGACATCAAAATTATCATCAATTAATGTAGCACCCAATTCAGTTCTATAAATTGCTTTTCGTTTTTTTAACCCAAAAACGGTAGCCGCTGCAAATTTTTCTGATTCATTTATTTCATTGGAAGCCCAACGAATAACGTCAAAATCATTATCACTTTCCTCGATATTTTCCAGTGAACGATTGGCTATGAAATGACAGCTTGCAACGCTTTTGGCCGAAAATCCTGAAATTAATTCCAGCCTTCGGAAAGTTGTAATGCCAAAATAAATCAAAAACAAAAGAACCAAAGAGACGATTATTTTCAAATATTTTTTCATAACAGGATATATTTATCCTAATTTAATAAAAAAAGGAACACAAAAATAAAGACTGATAAATTCTGTTTGATTTTATATCAATAACAATACTTTCTTCCAAAGCGATTTCACAATTATTCCTTATTGTTCCTAGAAAACTAAATCAATTGTGTTACTTTTGTATTTAGAAAAAATCTAAATAAAACAATGTTAGATATTCAAAAAATAAGAGCCGACTTTCCTATTCTTTCAGAAAAAGTAAATGGAAAACCACTAGTATATTTCGATAACGGAGCCACTTCGCAAAAACCGCAAGTGGTTATCGATGCGATTGCAAAGTATTATCAGGAAATTAATGCCAACATTCACAGAGGCGTTCATACATTGAGCCAATTGGCAACTGATGCTTATGAAGTTTCACGCGGAAAAGTGCAAAATCATATTAATGCCAAATATGCCCACGAAGTGCTTTTCACTTCGGGAACTACTTTTGGTATCAACTTGGTCGCTAATGGATTTGCTTCGATTTTAAAATCGGGTGATGAAGTGATTGTTTCTTCATTGGAACACCACAGCAATATTGTGCCTTGGCAGATGCTCTGCGAAAAAACAGGAGCAACGCTAAAAGTAATTCCGATGGATGAAAACGGCGAATTGATAATGGCTGAATACGACAAATTGCTTTCTGCCAAAACCAAAATCGTTACCGTAAATCATATTTCGAATGCATTGGGAATTATCAATCCTATCAAATATATGATCGACAAAGCACACGAAGTTGGTTCAGCAGTTTTAATTGACGGAGCGCAGGCAGTTCCGCATTTAAAACCAGATGTTCAGGCTTTGGATTGTGATTTCTATGCTTTTTCGGGACATAAAATGTGCGGTCCAACGGGGACAGGAATTTTATACGGAAAAGAAGCTTGGCTGAATAAATTACCTCCTTATCAAGGCGGTGGTGAAATGATCAAAGAGGTAACTTTCGAAAAAACAACCTATGCCGATCTGCCTCATAAATTTGAAGCAGGAACTCCACATATTGCAGGCGGAATTGTTCTGGGAACGGCCATTGATTATATGAATGAAATTGGTTTTGAAAACATTCAGAAACAGGAATTGGAACTGCTGGAATATGCCACAGAACGATTATCAGAAATTGAAGGACTAAAAATTTACGGAAACAGTAAAACAAAAACTTCAGTTGTCTCGTTTAATATTGATGGTATTCATCCGTATGACATTGGAACAATAATTGACAAATTGGGTATCGCTGTAAGAACCGGTCACCATTGCGCTCAGCCGATTATGAATTTCTTCTGTATTCCAGGAACGATAAGAGCTTCATTTTCTTTTTACAATACCAAAGAAGAAATTGACGCATTGGTTGAAGCCGTGAAAAAAGCGCAAATGATGCTTTCTTAAATTCGTAAAATTATGAAATTCATAGCACTCTTGTTTTTGACGATAATCCTTGGTAACAACTGCGAAGGTCAAAAAAATGTAGATTTGGCTGACGCCAAGGTTGAATACACAGCCAATTCAAGAGGTATGTATAATAACATTGCTGTGGAAAACAAAACAGTTTTCGTGACGAAAACAAGAGACGGAAAACCAGTTTCAAATTCTCTGACGGACGCACAATGGAATGCTCTGATAAAAGAATTTCAAAAAGTGAATCTGGAAGAAATTCCGAATTTGAAAGCGCCTACACAGAAACGTTTTCATGACGGCGCTGCAATGGCAAATTTAAAAGTAACATACAAAGGAAAAACATATGAAAGCCAGACTTTCGACAATGGTTTTCCTCCCGAAAAAATAAAGAACTTAGTAAATACAATACTATCCTTTTCAAAAAAAGAAGAATGACAATAAAAGAAATACAAAACGATATCATAGATGAATTCTCAATGTTTGATGACTGGATGCAGCGCTATGAATACATCATTGAATTAGGAAAGAATCTTCCGCTAATAAAAGAAGAAGCAAAAACAGACGAAAATCTGATTAAAGGGTGTCAATCCAAAGTTTGGCTTCAAGGTGAGCAAAAAGAGGACAAAATTGTCTTTACTGCCGACAGCGATGCTATTTTAACCAAAGGAATAATAGCGATTTTAATTAGAGCTTTTTCCAACCAAAAAGCAATTGACATACTAAACGCAGATACCGATTTCATTGATGAAATAGGTTTGAAAGAGCATCTTTCGCCAACAAGAGCCAATGGTTTGGTTTCTATGATAAAAAATATTAAAATGTATGCATTGGCATTTGATGCTAAAAAATAAATCTTAAACCATATAAGGCATTTAAGGTCATATAAGCGAAAAATAAAATTAATGACAAAAACATATCTTAAAGAATTAGTCTATCAAGTTAATGGTTGTGCGATCGAAGTTCACAAACATCTTGGTCCAGGTCTTTTAGAAAGTGTTTATCATAACTGTTTGAAAAAAGAATTAACGATTAGAGGAATTGATTTTCAAACAGAATTAATTATACCTGTAAATTACAAAGGATTAGAGGTTGAAGCTGGATTGAGATGTGATTTATTTATTGAAAAAAGTCTAGTTATAGAATTAAAAGCTGTTGAAAAAGTTTTACCAATTCACGAAGCACAGCTTTTAACTTATATGAAACTTTTAGAAGTTCCAATGGGGTTAATCATAAATTTCAATGTGACTCACATCTTTAAAGAAGGACAGAAATCATACGTAAATGAATTATACAGATATTTAGAAGAAGAATAAAAAGTCAACCATATAAGGCATTTGAGACCATAATAAATTAATCCGATTAAATAAAATTGATCCGAAAAATTACCGAATAAAACACAAATCAAAACCGTATATGACCTTATATGGTTTAAAAAAAACTTAAAATCTATTTTGGTTTAAAAATAAAAATTATGACAGAAGAAATAAACACCGAAGACTTAGGAGAATCAATCGTAAAAAAACTAAAAACAATTTACGATCCAGAGATTCCAGTAGATATTTACGAATTAGGATTGATATATGACGTAATGGTCAATACTGATTATGAAGTAAAAATATTGATGACTCTAACATCTCCAAACTGTCCTGTAGCAGAGAGTTTACCAAGAGAAGTTGAGGAAAAAATAAAATCAATCGAGCATATAAAAGATGCTGAAGTGGAAATCACTTTTGACCCGCCTTGGAGTAAAGATTTGATGAGCGAAGAAGCAAAATTAGAATTAGGAATGCTTTAAATCAGTTAATGGGTTTGTTGTTTATAGTTTGTTGTTTTCGAACCATAAACTATAAACAACAAACAATAAACTTTTTATAATGGAAGAAATAATCAATAAAGTAGCCAATAGTGTTCTGGAAGTTTTCGATCTTGAAGACTATTATCCAGCCGGAATGCGTACGCAGATTGATATCTCACAGTGGCTAATTGAAGGTTTTTTGCTAAAGGAAAAAGACTTTAGAGAACAGCTCAACAATCAGGATTGGTCACAATATCAAGATCAATTTGTAGCAGTTTCATGCAGTACAGATGCGATTCTTCCGCGTTGGGCTTTTATATTGATAACAATGCATTTGGCTCCTTATGCCAAAAAAATTATAAATGGAACACTCGAAGATTTAGATGCCGCTTTCTACGAAGAATTGCTTCCTAAAATTGACTATTCAGTTTATAAAGACAAACCCGTTATCATAAAAGGCTGTTCCAAAAAACCAGTTCCAATGCGGGCTTATATTTTGGCAGCACACTACCTGCAGCCATATGCAAGGAGTATAATGTACGGCGAGGCCTGCTCGGCAGTTCCTTTATACAAAAAAACTAAAAAATAATTTTTTAATATCCTCATTTTTAACACTTTATTCTTTTCGTTATATTTGTATTGGACCAATACTTCTTACAATGAAAAAAATTATTTTATTAATAACGATTTTACTTCCCGTTTCGACACTGCTATATGCTCAAGATGCCGAAAAAGATCTAATAAAAAAGACACAAGACGCAGCCAAAACTATAGATGACACTATTAAAAATGGATGGAAATCTACAGGTAAAATTACGTTTCTCTTTAACCAGGCCAACTTTAGCAACTGGGTAGCAGGCGGTGAAAACAGCTTCTCCGGCAACCTTGGTCTTGATTATAAAATCGATTATAAAAAAGATGATTATACTTGGGAAAACAGAATCATGGCTTCCTATGGTCTGCTTCAAACACAAAGTGCGAATTTTGAAAAGAAGACTGATGATCAGCTTGAAATTAATTCAATTGTTGCCAAAAAAACGAAAGGTTATTGGTACTACTCCTTTCTAGTCAATTTTAGAACACAGTTCTCAAAAGGATATTTATATTCTAAAGATGAAAATGGAGCTGAAATTAGAGAAGAAAACACCAACTTTATGTCACCTGGTTACCTATTATTTGGTCCTGGTCTATATTGGAAAAAGACAGAAAACCTAAAAATTAATTTTGCTCCATTAACATCTAAATTTACTTTTGTAGATAGTTTTTACACTTCAATACCTGGTTATGTAGATGGTAGTTATTTTGGTGTGGATGCCAATAAAAGTTTATTATATCAATTGGGTTTCAATGCTACTGCCTATTATAAATTCCAAATTATGGAAAATGTAACAGCCGAAAATCTTTTAAATTTATATTCTAATTATTTGAAGGATCCGCAAAATATCGACATTAACTACAACTTGATCATTATAATGAAAATCAACAAAATATTATCGGCCAATTTAAATTTTCAAGCTATTTATGATGATGATGCTTTTCCAGGTTTTCAAACTAAAGAAGTATTTGGCGTTGGGCTGAATTATAATTTTTAAATTAAAAAAGACCTTTTAGCAGCTTGCCGAAAGGTCTTTTTGTTTATTCATTATCTTCTTTTTCTTCTTTCTCAACAGCATCCTTATAATCCGGATATAAAAATTTGTTGTATGGAAAGCGGGTAATGTGTATTTGACGAACGGCTTCATAAACGCGTTCTCTAAAATCTTCAAAATTTTCTTTTTGTGTTGCCGAAATAAACAAAGCATTCTGTTCTCCTAAACGGTGCATCCAAGTTTGTTTCCACTCTTCCAATGTGAAGTGCCTTGGAGTTTTCTCAGTCATTAAATCATCTTCGTCAATTGTCAGGTGTTTGTAGGCATCAATTTTATTGAAAACCATAATCGTTGGTTTATCATGTGCCTTGATATCATGCAAAGTTTGATTTACAGACGCAATATGATCTTCAAATTCGGGGTGCGATATATCAACAATATGCAATAACAAATCGGCTTCGCGAACTTCGTCCAAGGTACTTTTGAAAGAATCAACCAATTGAGTTGGCAGTTTTCTTATGAACCCAACTGTATCCGAAAGCAGAAAAGGCAGGTTCTTAATCACTACTTTTCTAACAGTTGTATCTAATGTTGCGAAAAGTTTGTTTTCGACAAACACATCACTTTTCCCAATAGCATTCATCAAAGTTGATTTACCAACATTAGTATAACCTACCAAGGCAACGCGAACCATTGCTCCGCGGTTGCTTCGCTGCACCCCCATTTGTTTGTCGATGGTTTTAATCTTCTCTCTCAATAATGCTATACGGTCACGAACGATACGTCTGTCCGTCTCGATTTCAGTTTCCCCAGGACCACGCATTCCGATACCCCCTTTTTGACGTTCCAAGTGCGTCCACATGCCAGAAAGTCTAGGAAGCAAATATTGGCATTGTGCCAATTCCACTTGTGTTCTCGCATAAGAGGTTTCGGCTCTTTGCGCAAAGATATCAAGGATAAGATTTGTACGGTCTAGTATTTTGCAGTCAATTATTTTAGAAATATTTTTTTGCTGAGAAGGTGACAACTCATCATCGAATATCAAAGTCGAAATATCATTCTCTTTTACAAAAAGACAAATTTCCTCCAATTTTCCTGTCCCTACAAAAGTTTTAGGATTGGGACGCTCCATTTTTTGCGTAAAACGTTTCACCACTTCGCCTCCTGCGGTAAATGTCAAGAACTCCAATTCATCAAGATATTCATTGAGTTTTTCTTCGCTTTGATTTTGGGTAACGATACCAACAATGGCCGTTTTTTCAAAATTTATTGTTTCTTTTTCTAACATGTCTCTAAATAAGACTGCAAATTTAATGATTTGACAGCTACAATTCCTTTAATCGTAGACAAAATAAAACGTAGATCTTCCAATTTACTTTATCAGTCCGTAAAAGTTTATTTGGGCGTGCCCCTTCGTAAAAACTCTGGGTCGGGCTTTCCGTTCCCGCTTTTTTATATTTGGTAAAAGTGCCAAATATAAAAAGAGCTCCACTTCAATCCCTCACGCAAAAAAAATGCCCTTCGTTTCTGAAAGGCATCTCTTTAATATGAAATATTTTTTTAATCTATTTTTTAGACAGTTTTGACAGTAATCTCAAGAACTCGATATACAGCCATACTAATGTAATCATTAATCCCATAGCACCGTACCATTCCATGTATTTTGGCATTCTTTGCTGAACTCCTTTTTCTATCATATCAAAATCCAAGAACAGGTTCATAGCCGCAATTACAATCACAAATACACTGATTCCTATACTCATCATAGAATTGCCGTAATGTACTGGTACAAAACTTGTAAAAAGTGAGAATACCCAAGAAAACAAATAATAAGTTGCAATCGCCAAAGTTGCAGCAATAACAATAGATTTAAATTGTTCTGTCACTTTTACAATTTTATATTTATACAAACCAAGACAAACAGCAAAAGTAACAAAGGTTGCTCCTACTGCCTGAGTTACGATTCCAGGATACATTGCTTCGAAAATAACAGATATTCCACCAATAAACAGTCCTTCAAAAAGAGCGTAGCCAGGAGCTAAATAAGACGAATATTCTGGTTTGAATGATGCTATTAGAACCAAAATCAATCCTACAACCGCACCGCCAATTATTGGAACAATTGGATTCAGTATTTCATTAGAAGTAGCCCACCAGATCACAGTTGCTGAAGCAATCAATAACAAAAAAAGAATTAAACTTCTATTGATTGTTCCAGACAATGTCATGTCTTGATTGTCATCAATAGTGACTGCATTAAACGTATTGTCTTTTCTTGAAACAGCAGTAGAAAATGTTTTGTTATTTAAAAATGGATTATTCGAATTCATAATTTTCTAGTTTAAATTTTATCAAATATATACTATAATTTTGACAAGATAGTTTAAAATTTTATTAATTTTTTTCTGCTATTTACTCGACAGCCAAGCCCTTGGATTAGCATAAGTCGTATTTTGAGTAATAGCAAATTTTAATATTGTTTTACCCTCGCCATTAGTTCTGATTTTACCTAATGACTGCCTAATATTTACTTCGTCTCCTTTACTTACATTCACTGAACTCAGGTTTTGATACAAAGTAAAAAAATCTCCATGCTGTAACATAACAACTTTATTTACTGGAGAAATAATAATTACACTTGTAACTGTTCCTCCAAAAACTGCTCTTGCACTGGCACCAGAATCAGTTGTGAATTCCAGTCCGCTATTATGAATAACTAATGCTTTATATACAGGATGCGCCTGATCACCAAATCCTAGCGAAATATACCCTTTCTCAACAGGCCAAGGCAGTTTCCCTTTATTGGCTTTGAAATTATCTGAATCTACTTTTCCGCTCGGACTCAAATCTATTTTGGTGGCGGAAACGGGTACAGCTGTAGGTGCAGTTTCCACTTTTGCAATTGCTTTCTCCACTTCTTTTGGAACTGGAATTGGTTTTGGAGCTGGTTTAGATGCTGCTTTAGCTTTTGCTGCTGCTAGTGCATTTGCTTTTTCAATCTCTTTTTTCTTTTCTAATGCCTGCGCTTTTGCCAAGGCATTAGCTTTCGCAATTGCGTCTGCTTTTGCTTTTGCTTTAGCTGCTTTTTCTATAGCCGCTTTTCTATTAGCCTCGGCAATTGCTTCACGAATTAATTTATCAATTTTTCTATCAATTGCTTTAGATTCCTGCTGCTTTTTCTTATTATCGGCAATAATTTTATTTTTATCTTTCTTTAATGAGGCAACCAATTTTTCTTGTTCCTGCTTTTCTTTTTCTAAAGATAATCGCTCTTTATCATTTTCAACAATAAGCTGCTCTTTGGCACTTTTTTGAACGTCTAATTTTGCATTAAAAGTATACAAACTGTATGTCTTTGCTTGTATTTCCTTCCCCTGAACTCTCCTATAATTAGTATATTGTTTCATATACTGTGCTCGTTTATAGGCCTGAAGAAAACTTTCTGATGACAATAAAAACATCGCACGGCTCTCTTCAGATCGGCTTTTATACGATTGCACAATCATTTTGGCATAATCTGCTTTGAGCAGCTCGAGTTCCTTTTCGAGTTTATTTATCTGCGCTTGATTAATAGATATTGAATTTCCGAGGAGTGCTTTTTGCTTTTCAGTGGTAGCAATTAATTCTTCTTTAAGTTTGATTTTATTGCTTTGCAGAACGATTGCTTTTGCAGCTGTTTTTTCTTTCTTCTTTACAGTTTGAAGTTTCGTTTCATTTTCACGAATCTCCTGCTGAATTTTAATTTTACGCTCTTCTAATTTTTTTTGTTGATTGTCTTGGCTCCAAAGCGAAGCTGCTGTTATTAGAAAAATAAAACTTAGAAAATATTTTAACATCGTATTTTATATATAATGCAAACTTAATGAATGATTTTATAAAAAACAGCACTATTAAATTTTTACAAATAAATAGTGCTGTACATAATTTTTCTTGAAAGAACTTACATTCTGTATAACCAATATGCTGGGTTATTATACGAAGTATTTTGTGAAATTGTAAACTTTAAAACCGTTTTACCTTCGCCGTTTGTTCTTATTTTCCCTATGTTTTGTTTGATAGAAACCTTGTCCCCTTTGGAAACAAAAACAGAACTTAAATTTTGATATACCGTAAAATAATCTCCATGCTGAATCATTACCGCTTTATTTACTGGAGACAAAACGATCACACTAGATACCTCACCTCCAAAGACTGCTCGAGCATTAGCTCCTTGCTCTGTTGTAATTTCGACACCGCTATTATGAATCACGAGACTTGGGTAAACTGGATGTGGCTGTTCGCCGTAACCAAGTGATACAAAGCCTTTTTCAACTGGCCAAGGCAGTTGTCCTTTGTTGGCTCTAAAATTATCAGCTAATATTTTGCCCTCAGCGGTTAACACAATCCTTGCAGATGAATACGCAGTAACTGGTGCATTTGGATTTTCACTTGCTGCTTTTCTATTGGCCTCAGCAATAGCTTCACGAATTAAACGATCAATCTGGCGGTCAATTGCCCGTGATTCAGTTTGTTTCCTTTTAATTTCGGAAGTGATTTTTTTCTTGTCTTTTTTAATCGAATTTACCAATTTTAATTGCTCTCTTTTTTCCTTTTCAAGAGATAATTTTTCTTTGGTGTTTTCTGCTAATAATTTTTTCTTTTCTATTTTTTGAGCATTCAGCTTTTCATTAAAACCTAAAAGTTCATCCGATTTTGATTTGATTTCTTCACCCTGCATTTTTCTAAATCCGGTATACTGCTTCATATACTGGGCTCTTTTATAAGCCTGCAGAAAGTTCTCTGATGACAGCAGAAACATCGCACGGCTTTGTTCTGATCTGCTTTTATATGATTTCACTATCATCTTAGCGTAATCTTCTTTGAGAACGACCAGCTCTCTGTTTAATTTATTCATTTTTAATTGATTAATATACATGTCGTTACTAAGAATCTTAGTTTGTTTCGCTGTAGTATAAATCAATTTTTCTTTGAGTTTTATTTTATTGTTTTGTAAAATAATCACATTTACGGCAGATTTTTCCTTTTTCTTTACCGATTGAAGCATCTTTTCGTTATCCAAAATTTCTTGTTGAATTTCGGCTTTACGCTTTTCTAATTTTTCCTGTTGCGACTCTTGCCCCCAGATTACTGAGGTCGTGCATAAAAAAAATAGTCCTAAGAGAAATTTTTGCATTTTACAATTATATTGGTACAAATTTACTTAATTAAAATTCTTTTATAGCCATTTGGCACACTATATGGAAAATTAAGTTCTTCGTTTATGGTTAGAGTATTATAGTTCAAATTAATTTCTGTTTTGCCTTTATCCTGGACTGCATTTATATCAATTTTTGATGGTAATGGCGATTCATTGTACTTTTTATAATCCGAATATAAAACCTCTATCTTTCTATTTTCAGCAGTTTGTGTAATCTCCTGCTTGTTTAGTAAAAATGATTCTTTATCAAAAAAGAAGTACTTTTTAGTATTATTTTTAGAAATAGCTTCTAATCGGTACGATTGATCCACTAATGAATCTTGATACTTTCCTCTGGTTAAATCGTCCATTGCCTGCCCAACTAATAAATTTTGAACTTTAGTAAAATCCAAATCAGTCCCAAGCCATTTGCTTAATGTACTAAAATCTCCTTCAAAATATGTGCCGTTTAACTTCTCATAATAACTTACAGTAGCTGGTGTTATCAATGCTTTTGCCATAGTAATTCCAAGAAAACGAATACTTACCAAAATTTGTTCGTCCTTTTTTATCTTTATTTCGGCAGTTAAATTTTGAGATTGTTTTTCATCATCATATTTAACATTGGATTTTATGTATAGTGTTTTGAAATCACTTTTATTGGCATAATAATTTTTTAGAATTCGATCTGCTGACATGCTGTCCGAATCTTCTTTTTTACTTACTTCCACTACTTTTCCCTTCGCTTTACAAGACACTAATAAAAGTGAACTGCCAAAGCAAATCATGCAAACAAAAAGTAGTCTTACTATAAATCGATTCATTATTTTTTCTCTTTTAATAATTGATTGGCTTTGTTAAAATATAATTCTTTTTTGGCTGTATCGCCTAAGCCGTTATAAGCTTCGCCAAGCTGTATATTGAAATTAATTTCTAAATCTTTATTTTCAACAACATAATCTAGACCCATTTCAAGAATCTCTTTGGCTTTTTTAAAAAGCTGCAATTGATTGTTTGCCATTCCTGAATAATAATAAAACTGAGGTTCGGCAGGATAGGTGTCAATCATTGCCGTTGCTTTTTTTACTACAGCTTCAAACTGTTTGAGTTCAGTATATGCTTGAAGCCAAAGCAAATTGGTCTCCAGATCAACTTCAGAATTATTTTTTTCCGACATCTCATAATATTTAATGGCCTTAATCCATTCTTTTTTATTATGATAAAACTTCCCTATCTCCTTGGCAACATTTACCTCTTTGTCATTTTTGAAATAACCTATTGCATTATCCAAATCTGGTGTGAATTGAGGATTTGCATTCGAAAAAAGCAAAAACTCATTAAAGATCCGGTGTTTTATTTTGGAATCAACTTTAGGGCTTGATAACACTGTATTCATAGATTTTACTGCACTGATGCCGTCATTTTTTTCGATATAATCTTTGAACAAGCTTACTTGTGCCCAAACCGATTCTGGTATTTCTCTTTCTAACTTTTTAGCAACTTCCTGTGCTTTATCTTCTTCATTACTATTATAATACAAAAAAATTAATGCTATGTAATTGGATTCTTCTTTAGGATTTTTATCAATAAGACCTTTTAGCGTACCCACTTCGGAATTTTGAAATTTACTTTCCGATAAGATTTCCATTTTATACATCTCTCTTCTTTCGGTTTTTCCAACTTTTTCATTCAGATCATTAATTTCTGCCAAAGCTTTATCAAATTGCTTAGTTATCATATAAAGCGAAACCAGATCCTCTCTGTATTCTGCATCAAAAGGAATAATTTTATTGACAATAATTATAGCTTGATTGAAATCTTTGGTCTCGTAACACACATCATACAATCCCACCCAAAACCATTTATTATTAGCATCTATTTGTGCAGCACGCTCGAAGGAAGAATATGCATTTTTATAATCCTTGGAAGCCAAATAATTCTTTCCCATCTCAAAATAAATGGTTTCATTATTTGGTTTTAGCTTTAGACATTGATCTAAGGCTACCAGCGATTTATCATAATTTTCGATACTTTTTTGAAATATAGATTCATAAAAAAAATCCTGAAACTTATCACCATCCACTTTAATTTCTTCAGGTTCTGTCTGTGCCAATACTGTGACTGTATTGCATAGTAAAATAGAAAAAGCTAATATGAAAGGCCATTTTTTTATCATTGAAAAAAAGTGTTGGAAAACAAATTCATTACTATTTGTCAGCAAATGCAAAATAAATTAAAAAAACAACAAAGCAGCATAATAAAAACTTAAATAATGCTGCTTGTTATTTTTATATTGTTTTTAAATTATTCTAAAACCGAATAATCTCCGATACTTATACTGGTAAATTTTCCATCAAAACTGGCATGATTTCCAATCATTGCATTATCTAAAACTGCATTTTTGATGTGTGAATGTGTCTGCACCAAACTGTTTTGTATTGTAGTGTTTTGTACATGAGAGCTATTTCCTAAAGACACATTTGGCCCTACCGTTGAGTTGATTAGAATTACATTTTCTCCAATATAACAAGGAGGAATTATAGTTGAATTTTCTAATTTGACATTTTGACTAACTAAATTAATTCCGTCACTTTGAAGGAAACCAAGCATTCTTGAATTGGTTTCAACCGTAACATCTTTGTTACCGCAGTCCATCCATTCGTCTACTTCTCCAGGAACGAATTTCATTCCCTTTGCCATCATCTGCTTTATTCCGTCATTAATCTGATATTCGCCGCCGTGAATAATATTGTTATCCAGTACTGACTGCAGTTCATTTTTTAAAACGGCAACATCTTTGAAATAATAAATTCCGATAACGGCAAGATCCGAAACAAATTCTTTTGGTTTTTCAACCAGTTCAATTATTTCATTTGCTTCGTTTAAATTTACCACTCCAAAAGCTTCTGGCTGATCTACTTGTTTTACCCAGATAACGCTGTCCGCATTTGCATCTAAATCGAAATTGGCACGAATTAAAGTATCAGCATAAGCAATAACAGCTGGTCCGCTCAGTGAATCTTTGGCACACATAATTGCATGACCAGTTCCAAGTGCTTCATTCTGATAATAAATAGTTCCTTTTGCTCCTAATTTTTCAGCAATTGCTATTAAATCTTCTTCAACTTTTTTTCCAAAACTTTCGTGGATAACGAATGCTATTTCTTCAATCGGCTGATTTAAAACTCCGGCAATGTCTTCGACTAAACGGTGCACGATTGGTTTTCCTGCAACTGGAATTAAAGGCTTAGGAATTGTTAATGTATGTGGGCGAAGGCGTGAACCGCGTCCTGCCATTGGGACAATTATTTTCATGTGTTTTATTAAAAGATTGAAAAATTAAAAAGATTGAAAAATTAAAAAAAATCTTTCAATTATTAATCGCTAAATTATTAAATTATTTTACTCCTGTACTTCCAAACCCTCCTGCTCCTCTTGATGTCTCAGATAATTCTTCAACTTCGATCCATTCGGCACGTTCGTGTTTGGCAATAATAAGCTGTGCAATACGTTCTCCATTTTGAATAGTAAATGGATCATTGGATAAATTTACTAAAATTACTCCAATTTCACCTCTGTAATCCGCATCGACCGTTCCCGGTGCGTTGAGAACTGTGATTCCGTTTTTGGCAGCAAGTCCGCTTCTAGGCCTCACCTGAGCTTCATAACCTATTGGCAATTCTATGAAAAGGCCTGTTTTTACAATGGCTCTTTCTAACGGCTGTAAAATTATTGATTCGGTTAAGTTTGCCCGCAAATCCATTCCTGCCGAAGCAATTGTTTCGTAATTTGGCAATGCATGCTGTGATTTATTGATGATGTTTATTGTCATTATTTCTTTAAATATAAATTGTATTAATTGCAGAATGCCCTAGCCCTGATGGAAGCGACATCCTTTTCCTTTTTTCTTTAAAAAGGAAAAGATATAGCGGACAGCAGGAAATAGCTCCTAATTTTTAACAGGCCGTTTTAAAATTCGTAAAAGTGTTTCTTTTTCGTTGTAATAAATAAAACCCATAAAAACAGCTAAAAGTATTACTCCGATAAAATAATTTTGATTAAATCCATAAAAAGAAATACATGAAAACCCAATCGATAACGATAGGTAACCGCCTATTTTTTTCTTGTCGTATGGAATTGGATAGTACTTGTTCCCGAAATAATAAGAAATGAACATCATGCTTCCGTAAGCCGAAAGAGTAGCAATTGCCGAACCATAATAGCTGTATTTCGGAATCAGTAAAAAGTTCAAAACTAAAGTTACAGCCGCACCGACTATAGAAATATAAGCACCTACATAAGTCTTATCAATGAGTTTATACCAAACGGAAAGATTGGTATAAATCCCCAAGAAAAAATTGGCCAAAATGATTAACGGAACTACTTTCATGGCTTCCCAATAAGCAGGATTTGGAATCATAACCCGCTTTAAAAGATCAGCAAATACAATTACGAATAACAAAATTAAAGATCCAAAAATCACGAAATATTTGGTAACAGTTGCATAAGTCTGCTGTGCATTTTCATTGGATGCATGGCTAAAAAAGAAAGGCTCAATTCCTAAGGTATAAGCGGTTCTATATAAAACCATAAATAATCCTAATTTATAACATGCAGAATATATCCCAACTTGTTCAGCAGCGATATTGGCTGGCAATAGATTACCTAAAAGGATTTTATCAAACTGCTCATTGATGGCAAATGCAATTCCTGCTATCATTATGGGTAATCCGTAGCGGATCATCCGTTTCCAAAGTTCATAATCAAATTTCCAATTTATCGTAAAATAGTCCGGAAACAGCACTACAAAAGTTAGAAAACTCGCTATGATATTAGCAAGAAATATATATCCTATCTGAAAATTTTCTATGTAAATAGAACCTAGAAAACTGTCAGGCTGAGATACTGAAACACTTGGCAGATACATCAGGAAAAATAAATTCAGGCAAAGGTTGACCAGAACATTTCCTATTTTAATCCCAGCATAAAACATGGGCCTTTGATTCGCTCTTAATTTAGAAAAAGGTACAATAACGAGAGCATCCAATGCTAAGATCCAAATCGAATAGGTTATATATTGTGTATCTACACCTGACCAATGAGCTAAGGAATTTCGAAATAATAACGCTATAAAAATAAAAAGAATCGTAGACCAAAAAATAGATATAATGGTTGTTTCAACTACACTTTCTTTGTTTTTCTCGGAATTGTAAAATCTAAAAAAAGCTGTCTCCATTCCATATGCTAGAATTACATTGAAAAAGATCATCCAAGCGAATATTATAGATACCTTTCCGTATTCCGCTTGTGGCAATAAACCGGTATAAAGTGGCACCAGCAAGAAGCTGAACATTCTTGGTATTACTGTCGCAAGTCCATATATGGCTGTTTGTTGAAAAAGCTTTTTATATAATCCCAAAATGAGTTGTCTGTTAATTATTATAAAGCAAAAATAACCAATTCTTTGGTTATTTTTTGTGTTTTGTAATTGAATAATTCGATCGCTAAGGTAATTTCAGATTGTTTAATATTAGCAAAAAATCAAAATTATTCCTGAAAAAAACTGATTTGGTTTTGAGTATCTTTAGGTTCTGGCACATCAGTTTCTGTAAAAGTTTTTAATACTTCCTGATTAAGCAATGATAAATTCACTATTCGATTGGCTTGATTTTGAACACATTTTTCAAATAAATTACGGACTACTCTGGCATTTCCGAAATTTTCATCCTTCTTGGAGTATAGTAATTCAAAGGTATCGGTCAATTTTTCTTTAGCATCTGGATCAATTATAAAATCAGAGTTTTTGCAAAAATTTTCAAAGATTAGGAATAATTGTTCAGGAGTAAAATGGTTAAAACTAAAAAAACGGTTGAAACGAGACCGCAATCCTGGATTGGATTCTACAAAGCCTTTCATTGGTTCTGTATATCCGGCAACAACCACTGCCAAATCACCCCGATGATCTTCCATTCTTTTCAACAGTGTATTTACCGCTTCAGAACCATAATCGTTTCCTAAAGCATTCTGGGTTAAAGCGTAAGCTTCATCAATAAACAAGACGCCTCCCAAACTTTCTTCTACTACTTTATCCACTTTAGAAGCCGTTTGTCCTACATAGCCTGCAATCATTCCTTCTCTGTCGGTTTCATACATTTGCCCTTTTGATAAAAATCCCAAATGCTTGAATATCCTGCTCAAAAGTCTAGCTACTGAGGTTTTTCCTGTTCCAGGTGGCCCCAAAAAAACGGTGTGTAAAGTAACTTCAATGTTTTTTAATCCTTCGGAAGAACGCTTTTTTTGAATTTTCAAAAGGTTTATCAGTTCATAAACATCTTTTTTTACTTCGTCCAATCCTATTAACTGATCTAATTCCTTAAGCACAATTTCTAAAGAATCGTTCTCTGAAACAAAAGTCACATCCGAATTTTCATTTTTTTTATCATTCGCCTTTAATCCAATAAATGCTCCGAAATCCTCTCTTTTTTTAAACTTAACTTCATAAGAATACTGCAGGAAATTTTGATATTTCTCTAAAATTCTTTCGTAGTCAGGATTATTGATTTCTAACAAAACACTCGGAATGAAATATTTTTTGTCACTCGGCTTTGACCATAGCAAACGGTTTTCATTTCTGATTTTTAAAATATGCTTTTTAAAATTTTCGGTAGCTACTAATGAATTTAAAGACTTAGCTTCTTTTTCATCGGCAAAACTGGCATTACGCAAAGCATCATAATAATAGGCCAATGTAAATCTGGCTCTATCATTTTCTTTCCCCAAACACAGATTGTACATTTCTATACAATCTGAAAGGAAAAAATGCTCTGTTTTTATCAGCAAACCATTTGGATTATTGGGAACCTCCAGCTGATTTATTTTTTGAATAAATAAATTTTCTTTATTTAATGATGAACAAATGGCAAGGACTTTGGAAGTTTCTTCTCTTAATTCTTGAATAAATGAAGCAGTTAATGCCATTATTTTATCTTTATTTTCTGGTTCTAAAATCTTTTGCAACAGACCAAATTACATTTTTAAAAGTTTGCTCTATTACGAAATCATCATTTGATGTATAATCTCTTTGCATAATTTTCTATGCTCCTCACCAAATTCTGTCCAAGCCAATCCAATATCTCTAAGATCATACTTCGCCACTATCGTTCCGTATTTTTCTTTTTTCCCATTGATTGTTGGATGTCCGATTACATAAATAGACTGTGCCAATTCCAAAGCCAATTCAATGTCATGGGTAGAAAATATTACTGTATTATAATCAGAAGTTTTACATAGCAAGTCAAAAGATTTTTTCACTTCTTCAATATTTCCAACATCTAAACCAGAGAAAGGTTCATCCAAAACAATAAAATTATCCGAAGAAAAAAGCTGTTCTATAATTGCCGTTCTTTGTCTCTGTCCTCCGGAAAGTTCATTTGGATATTTGTCAGCACAGTTTTCCAATCCCCATACTTTCAAATATTCTTTTATTTTGCTTTCTTTTTCGGTATCCGAAAGAGTTGTTTTTCTCAATGAAAATTTCAATGCCTGATAAACTGTTTTATGTCTGAACAAAGTGTATTTCTGATCTACAAAACCAATATCCCCTTCTTTAACAAGTTTAGCGGAATTTGGTTCACTGTTCTCAAAATCACGAATCAATATTTTTCCGTCAGTACAAGGAACCAATCCTGTTAAAGCTTTAAAAAAAGTAGATTTTCCTCTTCCAGATCTTCCTACAAATGCAATCACTTGACCTGTGCAGTCTACACCCTCGCGTATAACATCTTTTTCGGTAAGATTTATGTCTTTTATAATAACTGCGTCATCATAGGCAACGCTAAGATTTTCAACATATAAAAGCGTTTCTTTATATTCGTGTTTCATCTGAATTTATATTTTTGAATATCTAAATATTGTTTTTCTTAAAAAATTTATGCCGGCGTCAAGCCCCAAACCAATTAATAAAATAATAATTTGAAGTGCTATTATTCGTCCTGTGTTCATAAACTTATCGGAGTTTTTTATTAAAAATCCTAATCCGCCTGATGCCACAACTATTGATTCTACTGTAACAAGCATCATCCATGTGATTGCCAGATTTTGTCTGATTACATCCATAACATAATCCAGTCTTCCCAAAATAATAACCTGCCAAAGCACTTCCAATCGACTGCATTTTAAAGTTTTGGCGTGATCAAATTCTTCCTGAGGAATATCTTTGATAACCGCAATTAAAGAGGTAGTCAGAAAAGTGGTCAGGAATATCACCAAAATCCAGACCTGCATTGTTCTTGCTTCGTGGATTACCATCGTGATATAAAATGACAATCCCGTAAAAGGCAAAAAACGAAATTTAGTCACAAATTCCGAAATAGATTTTAAAGCCGGAATTGGCCATGTATAAGCAAACATCAATGAAATTACTGTAGCCAAAAAAATCGAGATAAAACACAATTGCAAAGAATTGAAAATATGTACTACCAGACCTTCATTATACAAATCCGTGAAACCGGTCAAAACCTGACTTGGCGAAGGAAAAAGATGTTTTGTCCCAGAAGTTCCAACAAACCAAATTACAATCAAAAGAAACAGCCAGCCCAATAAAATAAACGTTTTGTGGCTTTTTGATAATTTCTCAAAAGGGGTAAAAATTTTTATCATAAAAAATATTTTAAAAAACAAAGACACAGTTTTCCATTAATGAATTCCTGTGTCTTTGCTATTATGGAAAAGTTTATTTCAAGAACGTAATTACAACTCTACGGTTTTTCGATTTACCAGATTCTGTACCATTGTCAGCAACTGGCTCATTTTGACCTTTACCATCAATCAGTTGGAAACGGTTTTCCGGAATACCTTTTTGTTTCAGATAATCTACAACAGCTTGCGCTCTGCTTTTTGATAACGCTAAATTCGCATCACTGTTTCCAACATTATCAGTATGCCCAACAACCGTTAATTTGCTGTTTTCTGCCTGTACCAAAAGATTGTAAATTTTCTCTAAATCTTTATTTGAACTGCTTTGAACTGAAGCGCTTCCTGAACTAAAATTGATTTTCCATTCGCCTGAAGCCATAACCTCTGTAGCTTGTATGGAATAATCTGCTTTATCTGCAGAAGTCGATTCGATATCGTTAATGTTTTTAAGGAAAAATAAATTTACTGCCTGATCGTAAGGAACAACAGCGCCTACATTTTCATTAAATCCAAACGGATTCAATTCTGTTAAATATCCAGAAACTTGATTATAAACTGATTTATATCTGTTTACACCGTCTGACATTCCAAAATACTGCATCGCATCAGCATAATTAAACACTTTTGATCCTCCCATATTATAGGTCAATCCGCCTTTTGTTCCTTGCTGTCCTTTAAACATTTTATACCAATATTCTGGAGTTTCCATTTTATAAGTATCACTAACTGCCTGAGAAGCTCTTACCTTCCAGTCTTCATAATTTTTCATTTGATTAGAAGCTGTCAAAGCCGATTTCAAAATATTGGAAACAATATCAGGATTTTTTACAGCCCATTCTTTCACACCAATAAGTGCTGTTGGCATTTGATTATTGAACTCTTTCGTAGAAACGATATCAACAAAACCAGAAAGTTTATCAAAAACCGTTTTATCTCCAGGCGTCCAGGTTGCACAACCATCAATTTTTCTGTTAACCGATTTTCCGGTTAATTTTCCGTTTACCACTTCTTTCAAAGTAACAGTCCATCCTGTTGTTTGGGATTTAATCAATTCCTCAGCCGATTTGATATAATCGTCATTTTCTGAAGGGTAAATATTTACTGCTTCAGCATCATACGTTGTTGGATCAGGATTTACTTTTAATCCATTTGCAAAACAATAATTTACGGTTGTAACCCAGTCACCATCTCCAAGAACAGCCGAAATAACAGACCCTTTCATAGATTTTGGATCAGATTTCCAGCTTGGTGGTCCTATTAATTTGTCTTCACCATAACTCATACCAACTACACCCATAACCTGTAAATGATATTTGTCTTTTCCGTATTTCTCGTCTAATGATTTTTGAACAGAACTAATATAAAAAGGCGCTCCGTCACCCATAATCATAACTGCAAAAACACTTTTATCAGATGAAGGGAAAGCTTCTCCTTTATCGAATTCTTCGATGAATTTCATTTGCATATTACGCAATTCCGAAAGCCAGTCCTGACGTACAATTTCAAGATTAACTCCGTTTTTTTCCATCAGGGATCCTTTTGTTGTTTTTGGTCCTCCATTAGAAACAATGATTCCTGACTGAGCATTCCATGCATATCCTCCAATTCTTACTAAAGGTTTACTGCTTACTTCAGAAGAGATGTCAGTAGTAGGAAGTGCAATTTTTTCGGCATTGGTAACATTATTTACATCTGTTCCATTCAATTCCATTCCATTCAATTGTTTTGAAATAGCAGTTTTGATTCCAGGAGAAATATAATATACTGCTCCTAAAATTCCTCCTATTGCAATAATAACAATCAATAATTCTGAAAAAGTGGTTAGCTTTTCCGTTCTTAAAATTTTTCCCATTTTATTTTTAAAATTTAAATTATTTATTAAAAAATATCTCCAAAACCACCACTTGACAGTTTGTCTTCTTTGGTCATTTTATAATTTGGACTCGAATATTTTGTTGAATCAGGAATGGTGTTGTCTCCCGTTTTAATTTCATCTGCCAATGAATCTAATCTGGAATACAACTCATCATTATCTACAGAATATTTAGAAGTAAGAGAATCAATATCAATCAGGTTTTCAGAAGTTCTGGCAATATCCAGTGCAATTGTCGAAGTTACTACCTCCAGTGCATATTCCAGTTCCCAATCTTTGGTGAACATCATCGCACTTTTGGCACTTTCTGTTGCTTCTTTAGCATTTCTGGCAAACTCGTATTCTTTTTGAAGCATCGTAACTGTAGCGTCAAAATCGGCAATTTTTATGTCAATTGCTGTTCCGGCCAACGTCAATTTTCTGTCCATTTTTCCTAAAACATTGGCACGAACCCCATACTTTTGAATGAAATTTTTGCTTTGCTCATATTGTGTAGAAATCCTTTGGGAATCACTTAGTTTTCTGGCCAGCTCACTTTGAAGCGCTACATACTCATCAGTATCTTTGGCACCAGCTCCGTTCAACCTAACCATTTCATCCATTGCCGATTTCAGTTTTTCGCATTGGCGCTTTAAACTTAAAACATCTTCCTGAAAACCTTTGGCCTCTTTTTCAGATTTGCTGGCTTCAATTTCCATTTCATTTTTAAGACCTTTCAACTTAGCTTTAGTGTTCTTAAAAACTTCACGGTTTTTTACCATTTTTTGTTTTTGTTCTTCCAATTCATTAAAAGGATTGCTTTGAATTAATGCTTTGTGAAGATTTTTGGTAGCAAATCTCAATCCTTTCATAATAACAGGAAACATCATTACTAAAAAAACCAAAAAAACACCGGTCGCCGATAAAGCAATTGCCTGACCCAGCATTGTAAAAAGCGGTGGAATAATATATGTCCAAGTTAAATATCCTCCAACACCCAATAAACCCAAAGCCAAACCCCAAAATAAAGTTTGTTCTCCTTTTTTTAAGGTTCCGGATTTTAAGGCTATTTCACCTTTTGATTCGTCAAAATGTTTTAATATTGGAAGTGATAATAGTGCACTCTTCTCTTGTTCGAATTTGTCCATTAATTATAGATATTGATTAATTCCTGTTACTACTGTGTTGATTGAATCGATGATTTTATGTTTGGCTAAATCGTTAGCTTCCATCTTTAATTTTATTTCCGAAAATTGTTCTATATTACCAGAATCTATTTTTTGAAATTCTGCTTTTTTAGTTTCCAATTCATTTTGAAGCTGAAGAATCTTGGTATTCAATTCTTCAATGCTTTTGGAAAGATTATATTTTTCTTTCGTCAGATTATTTTCTAAATCCGTTTTTTTTGTTTTTCCAATAGTGTCGTATTTAGAATAGACTTTTTCAATTTCAGTAATATAAAAATTTGCTTTTTCAAGAAGAAATTGTTTGCTCAAATCTGGCTGAATTGTTTTTCCCATTGTGAAAGCCATCTGATAACTCTGAGGGTTTGAAATCCCAACAGCTACAACAGATTTATACAATTCAAAAAAATCAAAACCCGAAGCATTTAAAGATTCAAATCCTTTATCATATACTTCAAAAATTTCTTTTAAAAATGGGTTGGATAAAGATTCCGAAGAGATTGGCTGAGTGGCATGGTTAGGAAATTTGGTAACCTCGCTAGGTTGTGGAGTTATTGGAGTCTGCGGTGTATTTGTTTCTGATGGTGATTCAGTTTCTTCATTAATAAAAAGACTTTTCCAATTAAAACTTTCTTTTGCCATTTTGTATATTATTTAATCTTAGTTTATAGATGTTGTAAAACAATTTCTACTATTATACGCTAACCTTGTTAAAAAGTTACTAAAAAATAAAATATAAATATAAACTTTTTCAATAAACAAAATGCATTTTATCCTATGTCAATCCCTCTTCGTTTAACATTTTTACAAAATGAAAGCCTCTTGGCTCAAACCCTTGATTGTAATAAAAACGATGCGCAATAAAATTACCCGTGAAAGCATCCAATACAACAGCGTTACAGCCTTCGGCCTTAGCTTTAGTATCAATATAATCGGTCATCATCTTTCCAATTCCTTTGGATCTGTAATCAGAATGAACAATAAAATTATCTATTTCAATATACTTCCCTGTCCAAAGTTTGACTGCTGTCCAAAAACCAGATAAACCTACGCAAACTTCACCATCAAAAACGGCCACCTGCTTATAATTATGCGGAACCATTTCCTTTAAATGGAATTCGTATTTTTCTAAAGTCATTTTTGGATACAAATGTTTCATTGTTTCAATTTGCGCCAGCATTTCCGCTACAGTAGTAAGTTCCGAGAGTCTCAATTGAATAGAATTTAAGAATTGAACAACAAAAATAAAGAAAAAAAAATTGAATAAAATTTATTAAAAATCACTAAAAGTGGGTATTGCAGGAACGATTTTTATGATAGATATTTGTAATGTAAAAAATAGAAAAGGGGTTTTTATAAAGCTAATTTGTCCCCACAAAACAAAGCTCGGGCGAAGCTAAGTTTTACCCACAAAAAAAACAGAGCATAGGGTTTATAAAGCTATTGTTCCCTTATAAAACAAGCCTCAGGGAAAGCTAAGAGTCACCCTTAAACAAGAGCCAAGGATTATAAAGCTATTTGTTCCTTTAAAAACAAGCATAAAAAAGAGCCAATTGGCTCTTTTTTCATTTTATGTATTTTATAATTAAAATTCAATCACTTTAAATCATCTGTTCTTTCCTCCATTTGTTAATTGAGAGCACCAAAAGGATATTAGTTACAGCAACAAAAGTCAGCAGAGTCATTTGTGATAAATTAAAAATATCTTCCATAGCTGTGGCTATAACGTGAAATGCATTTAACAATAAATATAAAACTGCATAAACGAGTGAAACCATTACAAAGATTTTGTGGTTTACAAACGGTGTCAGTAAAGCAAAAAATAACGGAATTATAGTAACAGCTATATTAAAATAGTGCAGAAAATAAGGCATTTCACCTGTAGCTTCAGGAGATTTTATGTCTTTACCAAAAAACAATCCCGACATTTCATATTGTACGTGATAGGCCAATGCGACTACGATTAGCAACCAGCAAAAAGTAATTTTTGTTATTGTGTTCATAGATTTCTTATTTAGATTTTCCAAAACCAACGATTCTTCCACCTTGGGTAAGATTAAACAATTGTGTTCCTGTTGTCCCTTCTACTTTGTAAACTCCATTAGTTCCTAAACTAGTATTTGAAATTAGGAAATGTATTTTACCATCCACTTCTACCATTGCCTCTTCATTTCCTTTAAATTCACAAACCGGAATTCCAGAAATAGTTGTGGCAACTTTAGTATTGATATCAATAACTGTTGGACTCCAAATATCACCATACAGATTAGAGAAATCTGATTTTAAACTTTCTGTTGGAATTCGGGTATAGATTTTTCCTCCTTTGGCAATTACATTTACAAAACAACCATTCAGTTTATAATCATCCATTTCTAATTTCCAAGTGGTATCAATATCTGTAGCACCAGCTTTGATTCGCAAAATTTTTGATGCTCCACCAGCTACTTTTCCTAAAGTACAGAAATACAAAGCGCCATCATCACCCAAATCCCACATTGAATTATCAGTAAACCAGCATACTTGTTGCGGAGTTCCTGTCGTGAAAGTAGTTACTTTTTCAAAAGTTGCTGTAGCAATATCAATTACAGCAAAACGAATTTTGTCATCAACAGCATCCAAAAATCCTTTTGAAGCCGATTTTCCGTAATGAATGTTTGCAAAAAGTTTTCCTTCCTTTACCATCAAACAATTTTGCCCAACAGATATGTATTCGATAGCATTATTGGCTAATTGCGTACTCAAATCAATCTCCCCTGTTCTTTGCATTGTTGAAGGATTAAATTTTTGGATTTTCAGTAATCCTCTGTCACCATCAAAATAAAATCCTGTAGTTTCATTGACAACAGTATATTGAGCAGAACCTAAAATAGCTTTTCCGCAAGCAATAAAACCTTCGTCTTTTATTTCTCCCGAAGCCGTAATACTAAATTTTTGAACTCCGGTTTCATATTGAAAATTAGCCATTTTATAAAAATATTTTCCAATAGATCGCATTCCTAAACTACCCAAAACTTGTTTCGAAGAAGTTTTAATATTGGAAATCTGACCTGAAGGCAAAGTCCCTCCGAAAGAAGTAATATATCCTGAAAATGGATTTTTAGATTCTCCTGACATAACGACATAATTTTCAGCTACTGTTGCTGGTGTTTCAGGATCATTGTTATCGTCTGAGCAGGATGTCGTAAATAAAGTAGTTGCAAGACCTAATACAACTAATGCTTTTTGAAAATTTTGATACATAATTTGTTTTTTAATAATGAATTTTAGTTAAATAAATATCTGATTTTAAGGTAAAAGCTTCTTCCTGCTTTTTGTACCTTAAAGTTGTCAAATAGTTTTTCGTCGAATATGTTTCTGACCTCGAAGCCAAAGTTTATTTTTTCTTTTTTTAAGGAATAAACAATTCCTGCTGAATGCAAATGTTGGGTAGGAATAACCAAATCTGTATCAATCTTTGGAGTATCAAAAATATTTGACGACTCAGAAGATTTTGGCACATTGGCTAAATAATAATTGTGTGTATAGGAATAATTATAATAAGCTTTGAAAGTATCATCACTCTTAAAAACATTGTTTTTATTGAAGTTCAACGAAATGTTTCCAAATAGAAAAGGGGTATTTCTTAATCGGGCTTCGTTCAGGAAAACTTCTGCTGGATCCGTAATTCCGAACAATCGTAAATCTTGATAGGTAAGATTTGCTGAGATGTTCAGCCAATTGGTAAAGTGATATCCTCCATCAAGCTCCACTCCATATCCTCTGACTTTATTCACATTATTATATTGAGAAAAAGGCATTAGAACCGGAACCAATATAATTAAGTTTTCGGTTTTTCGATAAAAAATGTTCGTTTCAAAATAGTATTTATTTATTGCATCGTAACGATAACCAAGATTGAGATTAAAACTCTTTTCGGGTTTCAAATTAAAATTGGATAACAAAAATTGTCCGTCTCCATAGATTTCGCCTTGTTCCGGTAATCGATAAGCGCTTTCTACTCCTGTTCTAATAAAGGATTTTTTATTGATTTTATACTTCAAAGCGTCTGCAAAACCATAGTTTTTTCCTTTATTTTTAATTGTCTCTTCAGTATAACTCAAACGGCCTCCATCGGTTCCGCTGGTTTCAAAATGATAGTTTTTGACAATAAAATTATTGGTTAGTTTTTCATTAAAATACCTGCTTTCCCAACCTAAGGAAGCAACCAGTTTTTTATAAATAGCCGGAACCGATAAAATGTCTCTGCCTGAATGAAAATAAACCGGACCATAAGGATCAGATCCTTCACGAATCTGATCTGAATACACAAGATTAAACGAAACTGAATTTGTTGTATTGATCGTATAATTCAAAAAAGTTCTGTTGATGAAATTCCTAAAATCAATATTTGCCAATGAACCATTGGCATCTGCTTCCCCTTCCCGTGCCGGAATCAAAGTTTTGTTTCCATACCAATCGTAAGCACAACCGCAACTGTCAATCACTTGGCTGTTTATCAAAGAATAGGTGTTGAAATTGGTAAAAATCAGTCTATTATCAAGAAATGCTTTTCTGTAATTAAGCGTTGGTGCAATTACGGCTTCTTTTATATAAATCTCGCCATAAGGATTAGTCATTAAAGCCCCATGTTGTTGGTCTTTTTTGACTTTTGTCAAAGTAATTCCAATTTTCAATTCATCTGCGAATGAAAAATTTTTGATTCCTCCGTAAATTTCGGCATACCCATTGGTAAACTTATCATGAAAACGCTTTACATTTTTCTCAGATAAAGTACCGGTTTCCGGATCAATCACTTTGGCATCAACCCAGTAATCATTATCGGAATGATTTATAAAACCATCCATTCCGGCAAAATATTTTTCGTTTTTACTTATCGAATACGAATTAAAAGTGAATCTCTGTGTGTTGAAAGAACCATATTCATAACTCAATTCCAAATGCTCTTTTTTGTTTTTCTGTGTTACAAAATTCACTGCTCCGCCTAAAGCATCTGCACCTAAATTCGTTGGTAGAACTCCTTTATACACTTCTACCCTATCAAGCATTGTAGTTGGTAAAGTCAAAACATTAAATGACTCACCTAGATAATCCAAGGGAATATCATCCTTAAAATATTTTACTGCACGACCTGTAAATCCGTTGATTATAATACTATTTGCCGAACCTAAACCAGTGGCTTGACGCACTCTGATTCCCGACATTCTATTAATAGCATCACCTAATGTAGTCGAACTACTTTGTAATTCTTTCACATCCAAAACCTCAATTTTTATGGCTTCTTCACTTACAATTTTTGCTCTGGACTTGGCTACTACTTTAACTTCATTGAGTTCATCCTTTTTGATTGTATCTTTTTCGATTTTAGTTTGAGCCGACAAAAATTGGATTGACAATATAATTGCAAAAAAGACTAAGCCACTTTTCCTTTTAAAAATCATTATTGATACAAATCAGAGTTAAAATTTAAACCTATAAAAAGCCAAACTTTTGTATTTTTACATACATTTGTTTTTATTTAGTTTAAATAAGTATTGGTGTGCGAAATTATATTTTTCGCATAAATAAAAACCAACGCAAAACGCATTATTACATACGCATTTGGGTAACTACAACTTATCAAAAACAATTTTATTTAAATTCGTTTACTATTATATTATTTCAAAATGTTGAACAAAAAAATTTTTCTGGATGGGGTTGTAATCATTGTAAATAATTTCAATATCGCTTCACAATTGACATTTGATATAAAACAGGATTCTCCATTCATTAAATTACATTTTGAATTGGAAGGAAAAATTGATTTTCAGCCCAATAACAAAAACGATATATCGATAACCATAGAAGATGACCAATACAATTTTTTCTATTTGCCAATAATAGATGGTGTATTAAATTGGTATTCCGGAATAAGAAAATCAGTAGAAATAGAATGCACGGAAGATTTTATACGCAAAATTTTCAAAAATGACTTTTATAAAATAAGTGGCATCTTTGGGAAAGCACTAAGAGAAAAAACAGCTTTCAAAATGTGGGAAGAAGGAGAAAAAATTCCTAAAACTTTGAAACCGGTTCTGGATAACATAATTAAAAAATCGCAAGAGAAAGAAACTGATTTGCCTTATCTGGAATCAGAAATAATTAAAATATTCCTTTATATGTTTTCTAAAATTAATAACAAAGAGAAAACAAATTCACAACTCTATCTTAGCGCAATAGAACAGGAACAAATAACAAAAGTTGAAACTACGCTCCAGAAAAATATTCAAGCCTCAGTAACTGTTGAAGAGTTAGCCTTTGCCATAGGAATCAACCGCTATAAACTCAATCGCAATTTTAAGCACGTTTATGGCGAGCCAATATTTCAATACCTGACTCGTCTTAGAATGGAAAAAGCAAAAGAAATTCTCTCTAAAAAAAGTATGAACATTTCTGAAGTTGCTTATGAAGTTGGATATAAAAATCCCCAGCACTTTACAGTAGCATTCAAAAAATATTTTGGTTATGTTCCCAGTAAACTGAAATAATTGCTAACAAAAAAGTCCCGCAATTGCGGGACTCTTAAATATATTCGAATAAAAAATATTATCCTTTCAAAGCTTCTGCTCCACCAACGATCTCAAGAATCTCGTTAGTAATTGCTGCCTGACGTGCTTTATTGTAAGTCAATTTCAATTGATCTCTCAAATCAGTAGCATTATCAGTTGCTTTGTGCATCGCAGTCATACGTGCTCCATGCTCCGATGCAAATGAATCACGAATACCTTTGTACAATTGTGTTTTTAATGCTTTTGGAATCAAAGTCATTACAATTTCTTCCTTTGCAGGTTCAAAAATATAATCACCAACAGAAACTCTTTTGTCTGATTGAATAGGAGCTAATGGCAAAAACTGTTCAACTTGAACAATTTGTGTCGCAGCATTTTTAAATTGATTGTATATCAATTCAATTTTGTCGTACTCACCCGAAACAAATTTTTGAGTTAATGCCTCTGCAATAAGAGCCACATTATCAAAAGTCAATTGATCAAAAACTGCACTTTGATTATCAATTACCGTTGAAGTTTTAGATAAAATGTCGTTTCCTTTTTTACCAATGGCAAAAATATCCACTTGTTTACCTGCATAATATTCAGAACGGCTTTTAGCTTCCTTAATTACATTCGTGTTAAAAGCACCACACAAACCTCTGTTAGAAGTTATAGCTACAATTAAAACTTTCTTTACTTCACGCTGTGTAGTAAATTCTCCACCAACATCACCATCAAGCGACGCAGATAGATTCTGTAATAATTCCGTTAATTTTTCGGCATAAGGGCGCATTGCAGTGATCGCATCTTGTGCTTTCTTTAGCTTTGCTGCAGAAACCATTTTCATTGCCGATGTAATCTGCATCGTTGATGAAATGGAAGTAATTCTATTACGGATTTCCTTTAAATTTGCCATTTTTTTATAGTTGTTGGTTGTTAGTTGTTGGTTGATAGTTTACTTGGATAAATCCAACAACAATCAGCCAACAACCATCAACTAAAATTAGTTATATTTCGCTGAAATTTCTTTTGCAACAGTTTCAAGTACATCTGTAATTTCATCTGTTAATTTTCCTGCTTTCAAAGCATCAAGTGTAGCTCTGTGTTTAGCATTTAAGAATTCCAAGAAATCTTTCTCAAATTCTTTTACTTTATTCACAGGAACATTTCTCAATAAGTTTTTAGATCCAGCGTAGATAATTGCAACTTGGTCTTCAACTGTAAAAGGATCATTCAAACCTTGTTTCAAGATTTCAACGTTTCTTTTTCCTTTTTCAATTACGTTCAAAGTAACAGCATCAAGGTCAGAACCAAATTTAGCAAACGCTTCCAATTCACGGAATTGTGCTTGATCCAATTTCAAAGTACCTGATACTTTTTTCATTGATTTAATCTGAGCATTACCTCCAACACGAGAAACAGAAATACCTACATTGATCGCTGGACGAACCCCTGAGTTAAACAAATCTCCATCCAAGAAAATTTGACCATCTGTAATCGAAATTACGTTTGTTGGGATATATGCAGATACGTCACCCGCTTGAGTTTCGATAATTGGCAATGCAGTTAATGAACCTCCACCTTTAACGATTCCTTTTAATGAATCTGGTAAATCATTCATGTCTTTAGCAATTCCATCATCAGCGATAACTTTACAAGCTCTTTCTAATAAACGAGAGTGTAGGTAGAAAACGTCTCCAGGATATGCTTCACGTCCCGGTGGTCTTCTTAATAAAAGAGAAACCTCACGGTAAGCCACAGCTTGTTTAGACAAATCATCATAAACAATTAAAGCTGGACGTCCTGAATCTCTGAAATATTCTCCAATTGCCGCACCTGCGAAAGGAGCATAAACCTGCATTGGAGCTGGATCAGAAGCATTTGCTGCTACGATCACTGTATAAGCCATTGCACCTTTTTCTTCTAGTGTTTTTGCAATTCCTGCAACAGTAGAAGCTTTTTGACCAATTGCTACATATATACAAAATACAGGTTTACCTGCATCGTAAAATTCTTTTTGATTTAAGATGGTATCGATACAAACAGTAGATTTACCTGTCTGACGGTCACCAATAACAAGCTCACGCTGTCCACGACCAACTGGAATCATAGCATCAACTGCTTTTACACCTGTTTGTAATGGTTCAGTTACCGGCTGACGGAAGATAACTCCAGGAGCTTTTCTTTCCAAAGGCATTTCGAATAATTCACCACCGATTGGTCCTTTTCCATCAATTGGAAAACCAAGAGTGTTCACTACACGTCCTACCATTCCTTCTCCTGTTTTAAGAGAAGCGATACGTTGTGTTCTTTTTGCAGTAGATCCTTCTTTGATTCCTGTTGAAGGTCCTAAAAGTACCACCCCAACATTGTCTTGTTCAAGGTTCAAAACGATTGCCTCTAATCCGTTTTCGAATTCAACTAACTCACCGTATTGAACATTTGAAAGCCCATAAATAAGAGCAATACCATCTCCAACTTGTAGTACTGTACCCACTTCCTCTAGTGTAGCACCTGACTCAAAACCTTCTACTTGCTTTCTTAATATCGCTGAAATTTCAGCTGGTTTGATTTCCGCCATCTTAAATTATAATTTAGACACTTATGTGTAATAAAACTAATTACTTAACTCTCTCTTTAATATTTGTAATCTGTTGGCAACAGAAGCATTGTACTGCTGATCGCCTATTCTTAATATAAATCCTCCGATGATAGAAGGATCTACAGTATTTACTATCGTAATTTTTTTATCAGAAAGTGTTGCAATTTTAGCCAGAACTTTAGCTTCAAGTGCTGCGTCCATAGCAACAGCAGTTGTTACTTTAGCAACTTCAACATTATTCTTGATATCAAACAATTTGCTGTATTCTGCTGCGATAACATCAAGGATTTCAAATCTTTTGTTTTCAAACAACAAATGAAGCAAACCTTTGGTTACATTGTCAACAGTAGCAAAAACTTCTAAAAGTGCTTTCTCTTTCACTTCTACCTTAATGGTTGGGTTTTGAATAAAAGTATTCAATTCCTCATTTCCCTTAATCGTTGAAGCAATAGATTTCATGTCATTATTCACAGCTTCAGATACCCCTTTTGAATTGGATAAATCTAAAATTGCGGTTGCATAACGAATTGCTGCTCTAGTACTTGCCATGATTAGTTCAATTTAACGTCACCTAACAATTTCTCAACTAATTTAGTCTGAGCTTCTTTGTTAGACAATTCCTCTTTTAATAATTTTTCAGCAATACTAAGTGACAAAGTTGAAACTTGCAATTTCAATTCAGCCATAGCTGCATTTTTTTCGCTTTCGATTGCAGCTTTTGCTTGGTCAATCATTTTTTGACCTTGAGCCTGAGCTTCAGTTTTAGCATCGTCAACCATTTTGTCTTTCATTTCACGAGCTTCTTTAAGCATGTTGTCACGCTCTAATCTAGCTTCCTGTAAAATACGCTGGTTATCAGCTTGTAAATTCTGCATTTCTTTTTTTGCATTTTCAGCAGAAAGCAAAGCATTTTTAATTCCTTCTTCTCTATCGTTTACAGCATCAAGAATTGGTTTCCAAGCGAATTTTTTCAATAAAAATATTAACCCAACAAAGATTAATACTTGCCAAATAAACAAACCAAACGAAAAATCATTTATTAACTTATCCATTTTATATCTATATATTTAATTTTAATGTTTTAATTTTAAAACAATAGTTGCAACCAACCGTTGCAACCATTGCTTTTGATTCTTATTTCGCGAACAAAGCAGCGAAACCGATACCTTCAATAAGAGCAGCTGCGATAATCATAGCTGTTTGGATTTTTCCTGAAGCTTCTGGCTGACGAGCGATAGCGTCCATTGCTGAACCACCAATTCTACCAATACCTAAACCTGCTCCGATTACAATTAATCCTGCTCCAACAATTTCTGGAATTTGCATAATATATATATTAAAAATTAAACATTCTTTTTTGAGTTTAGATTTTTGAATTTAGATTATGAAAATCTGAAATCTAAATCTGAAATCTAAATTTTAATGATGAGCTTCTTCGTGATGATGCTCTTCGTTACCAGCTCCAAAATATAATGATGATAACATCGTGAAAATATATGCTTGTAAAAAGGCAACTAATATTTCTAGAATAGAAAGTGCAAATGCTAATACAAATGATAAAGAACTTCCAATCCAGCTTTTGAAAATAAACATTAACCCGATAATGCTCATTAACACTACGTGACCCGCCATCATATTAGCGTACAAACGAATCATTAATGAAAACGGCTTAATAATTGTTCCTAATAATTCTATTAATGCCAATACTGGTCTTAAAATTACAGGAACCCCTGGCATCCAAAGCATGTGTGACCAATAATTTTTGTTAGCTGTAAAAGTAGTAATCAAATAAGTTAATACCGCCAAAGATAAAGTTATTGTAATATTACCAGTCACATTGAATCCAAAAGGAGCTAATCCTAATATGTTTAAAAACAGAATAAAGAAAAATATAGTCAACAAATAACTCATATATTTTTTATAATGCTTTTCTCCAATGTTTGGAATAGCAATTTCGTCCCTAACATAAAGTACAAGTGGCTCAAAGAAACGGCCAACTCCAGAAGAAATTCCACCATTTTTAGCATACGATTTTGCTAAACCTGCAAATACTAAAAACATTACTAATGCTACTGTTAAAATTCCAAATACACTTTTAGTAATAGATAAGTCTAAAGGCCTAACATTTGTTGGATGACCGTGCTCTTCTGTTAATTCACCTGAAGCATCGGTTTTATAAATTTTTTCGTGGTGTATTTTGTAGAAATTCCCATTATGCTCCGCTACATCAGCAATTGGTCCGTGGTGAAATTCAGAAGAAGAAAACATCTGTAGTCCATTGTCCCAAAGAATGATTGGTAATGAAAATCCATAATGCTCTCCAGTTTCTTTATTAGCATTGAAAGTAAAATCGTGAGCGTCTAAAAGGTGGTGATTAATAAATTCCTTAATTTCAGATTTAACATCTGTTGGTTCAGCGTGAGCTTCATGACCTGATTTCGAACCTTCTTGAGATTCTACATTTTGAGCATTTGTAGTAGCTGTTTCAGGGTTTGCAAAACTAATAAAAGGAAGACATATAACGAAAGTCGCTATAATAAATCTAAGTGCTTTGTTGGAAATCACCATATCTCTTAAATATCTTATTTTTTAACGATTCTAAAATTTGGTGCAAAGGTACATTTTTTATTAATACTCAAAAGCATTATAAAAGTATTTTTTTGAGAATTTGATTCACAGGGATATTGATTATTGCTTTTCGTTTACTAAGCGTATCGTAAAAAGTGTCTCAATTGTTAAAAAGACAATAAACAGAATAAAGAAATTTATTCGTTCGACAGGATTATCTGATTTTGGAGTCTGCAATAATGGTCTTAAAATCAAGTAACAAAAAACCATTTTTACACTGGTAGCCAAAAGAAACGACATTCCCACATTGTCAAAACTTTTTTCTCTGACTGTTAATAAAACCCTGAAAATAATCGCAGATAAAAGCAGAAAAAACAAATAAAGTGTTTCCAAAGAATAATGAAAAGTCTCTTCTTGAATATTTAAAACATTAAAAACCATTTTATGGATTGCATATAAAAGGAATGCAGTACCCATTAAAACTAAAAATGGGTAAGTTTTTTTAAAGCTCATTATTCTTTGATTTATTGTTTTTTGTTGATTTCGTTTACTTGCCTGATAACATTATAAAGTGCCAAAAACACCCCAACCATCACCATAATTTTTACATAATATACTTTGGGGCTTGGATGATTCTCATCCATCCAGTTTCCTAAATAAGAAAACAAGAAAATGATAACTCCCATTTGAATTGGAATATTTATCAAGGCCAACCATTTATTATAGTTGTTCTTTTTTGGGGAGTTATTCGTCGGCATTTGCTGGAGCTGCAGTTTTAAACATAACACAGGAAGCATTGAAGACAGCGCCTGGTTCTACTGCCAGTTTGCCAATTTCGACTTCACCTATAATACTGGCTGATTCCTTTATATTTAAAAGGCCTTCTACTTTGATTTTGCCTTCAAATTTTCCTTCAATATCTACTGTATTACAAATAATATTTCCTTTGATACTTCCAGAAGGTCCAATTACTAATTTACCGCTTGATGTAAAGTTCCCTATCAGCTCACCGTCTAGCCTAAAATCGGCTGGTGAAATAATATCTCCATGAATCGTCGTACCTTCTACAATTCTGTTGGTCTTTCCTAAAAGATCTGTGTACGATTTTGGTTTTTTATCAAACATAATTACAGTTTTTTTAATGAAAGATATTCGTCGAAATTTTTCTTGATTTGCACTATTTTATAATTTTCATTTGAAATGATAATTCCTGGCTGGCTGATTTTATATTTCTCATTCTCAGCAAAAAGAGCAGCAACGAATTGAGCATACGATTGTGAATGTATTCCTTGTATTGAAACAAAACTTTCCTTTTCAGAATAGGAATCACAAGTGTATTTTAGTTTTTCAACATTTTCATTGGCAAAAAACAAGATCACTTTACTTTCAATAGCTGCTTCCGCTTTATTGTCATATTTGTCAATTTTAAAAACCACTTTCCAGTTTCTGCTTTCTGCTGTACTAAATTTCATTTGTTCCAAAAGCGGAATTTGGGTTTTTAGAATTTCTATAGCTTCTTTTCCTTCCTTACTATTAGAATAATTATCAGCAACGTATTGCATTGCTTTTTTGTAAGGTGCCAGTCCGTATAATTTACCAATAGTGTTTGCTTTTAGCAATTCGAATTTAGGCACAATAGCTTCTCCTGTAAAATTGCTGATTAAACCATCAACTTGCTGTAAAACAGACGCGAAAGATTCCTGCTTATACAAACGATATAAAT
Organism: Flavobacterium aquicola; assembly: GCF_003385115.1. Classification (GTDB taxonomy): domain Bacteria; phylum Bacteroidota; class Bacteroidia; order Flavobacteriales; family Flavobacteriaceae; genus Flavobacterium; species Flavobacterium aquicola. The sequence continues at coordinate 131,327 of NZ_QUNI01000005.1, read as the reverse complement.
TATCATATTCCCCTTCTGGAGTTCCTATGCCTGCCCCTTCATTTGAACCTGAATTTGTAATAATCTGCACATATCGGGAATTAGGATATTGACTTATTAACTCCTGTTTTATAGCCTCTGCTTTAGCTGGATTAGTGATCTCATAGATTTTATACAAATTGTATTTCGTTGGAAGAATTAATTTTTCTTCCGGCTGATACAATAACAATTGTTCCAATCTATTGGAAGCCAAATTATATTCCTTAAATTTTTCTTTATAAATAATACCTAATTCATAATAAACAGCATTTCTTTCTTTGCTGATACTATCAATTGCTTTTTGTGATTTTGGCAATTGCTTTAAATAATAATCAGTCGTATATTTTTCATTTACTGCTACAGGAGCGGTTAGTTTATCATCGGGTGCTGTAACTGCAGCAGTTGCAGCTACTGGAGCATTTGCCCCTAAATTTGCTCCTGATGAAAATCTCCAATAACTGTTTTGAACTCTATTTCCCCATATTTTTCTAAATTCCAATTTTCCATACGCAACAGTATTGGGATTATAGAAATAAAATGTATTGGCAATCGCTGATGGATTTGTATTTGGCGCATCTGTTGGAGGATTTAATGTCTGCATATTCTGATTCGGAACTGCAGTATCAGGTTTACTCACTTCGCCATTTAACAAAATGTTATTGTCTATTTGTTTTTGCTTCTCATCAAGCATTTTTTTAAGCTCATCACTGCTTTTTAACTTTTGAATATAATTCTCATAGAAAACAACCTGCTCCGGTTCCTTTAAATTATATACATAAATAATACTGTCATTTCTTTTGGCGATTGTCTCATTAATAATAGCTTCATCTAAATTTTTTCTGATTTTTGAAATCTGAAGAAACTCTCTGGATTTTGGGTCTAATAATTCTAAAGACTTATCATAATTTTTTGCAGCACTAAGATATTCGGTATGCTTAAAATATAAATTTCCAATGTTTCTATAATTAGAAGCGTTCAAATAGGAATCAGCAGATTTTTTTTCTAAAGAAGCATTATAAAAATCCAAAGCCAATTCTTTTTCATTATGATGATCATAAAAAATTCCAATGCTGTGATAAATCACATCCAAGTACGGCCTGTTCTCTCTGTCTTCCATAATCTTTTTAGATTTTTTGACAAACAAATCATAATCGGCATCTTTATAATCTGAAAGCTGTGCTTTTTTTGCATAAGCCTGAATCACAAATCTCCTTTCAGCTTTTCTATTCATGTCTATGACCGTCTGATAGAAATATACGGCGCTGTCTTTTTGACCTGCTTCTTCATACAGCTGGCCTAGCAAAAAAGAATAACGCTCTTTCTCTTCGTGAATTTTAGTGTATTCATTTGCTAGTTTTAGTTTTATCACAGCACTGTCTTTTTCTTCTAAATTTAAAAAAGCACTGGCTAATATCGCATTGGCATTGGCAAATTCCTGTCTGCTTAACTTCTGTTTTTTAATCTCTTTCTTCATATACTCATTATCTTTAATGAGTTTCGAAATGTTTTTTAAAGCCACTGCTTCATTTCCTAAACGGACATTCGTTTTTTCGCGCCACATTTTAGCGTCATAAATATTACTGCTATTAGGATATTTATACAGAATATAATTGAATGCATCTAAGGCAGGAATAAATCTTTGATCGTAATATCTCGATTTTCCCAGCAATAAATAAGCCTCATCAATTTGATAGTTTTTTTCGTGCCCGCCAATATTCATGGAATGTTTTTGAATCGCTTTGGTAGCTTTAGCTTCGGCTAATTCAAAATCGGCATTTTTGGATTTTCCATCTGCTGGAACATCATCAGTAATCTGCATTTTCTCGACAGGCAGGCGATTCCAGAAATTTTCGGTCGTATTGTCGTTTATTCCTTTAACACCTTTGTCTAATGCAATCTGACCATTGTACAATATATTGAGTTTTGTACTCAAAGCATGCGAATTTCTAGCCAAAAAAGTATCTTTCTTGGTAGAACATGCTATCAAGAAAGATATAATGAGTAAGGCTAAAATGTATTTTGATGTATTGCTGTTCAAGGGAAAACGTTTAAATCATTAAACTTTTTAAAAAGTATTTTAGTACAATGACTTGTAAAAATACGTTTCTTTTTGAAATATATAAATTAAACCGCAAAAAACAATTCCAATTCCTGCAGCGTCTCCTTGGAAGTTAGCATATCTTTTACCAATTCTCCTTTATTCAAAGCAACAATCCTATCACAGACTTCAACAGTATGCTGCAAATCATGGCTTGAAACCAAGACGGTAACATTTGGATTATCGGCTAATTCTTTGATGATTTTTTTTAATCTGTTTACAGTCGTTGGATCCAAATTAGCGAAAGGCTCATCTAAAATAATAACTTCGGGATTTCCTATCAAAGTTGCAATAATTCCAACTTTCTTTTGATTTCCTTTGGATAAATCGCGCAGATATTTTTTATTTTTAAGGATTTCACCATTAAAAAATTCTTCATGCTGCGCCAACAGTACATCAACATCTGCCTTGTTTTGCCCTCTCAAATCCCCAATAAAATAGAAGTATTCTTCGGGAGTTAAATATCCTATCAGGAAACTTTCGTCTAGAAATGAAGCCGTAAAAGGTTTCCAGTCTTCGCTAGTATTCACCTGAATTCCGTTGTTTAAAATATTTCCTGTAGACGGCTGAATCAGATCTAATAACAAACTGAAAAAAGTAGTTTTTCCTGCCCCGTTGTTTCCAACCAGCCCAAGGCTCTGCCCTTTTGGAATTTCTAATGATTCGATATTTAAAACTGCTGTGTCGTTATATTTTTTGGTAAGATTATTAACTTGTATCATTTTTTATAAGTTTAACTGTTAAATTGTTTAACCGTTTATTTGATTAAAAGAATAGATTTTAAGCTTTTTGTTTATAGGCTTCGATGGTTTTGTATTTCTCTTTTTTATAAATTTTTTCTATCATCGAAAAAACAACATTTCTAAACATAAACCCTAGTACTCCAGCCAAAGCTACAAAAGCCAGTCCGAGTTTTGGGTTCATTAAATAGGAACCTAACCAATATAAAAGCACGGGTAGAAATAATTTAGGCAATGTAAGCAACATGGTGTTTACATTAAATGATTTTTTGTCACCAAAAGCCCCTTTTGACATTGATAAATCTATTGGAGTTTTCGTAAAAGCACCACCCAACAGCACTAAATGTGAATTTACGCCAATATTATAAATGGCTCCCGCTACAATAGTCAGGTATATTTTCCAGCCAAAATACAAATAGAACGAAGCCAAAATGGTAGAAATAACGGTGGCAATAACTACCAGCCACCATTTAGAATTCAGATAACCGCGATACGGAATGTTCTGAGTCATCATCAATTGATAATAAGAACTGTCCCAGCTTGGTACAAACTGTCCAAAAGTGAATAAAAATCCTCCCGACACAAATATTCCTGCAAAAATATGCATCACTTCGGGCTGCGTAGGATTATTAAAAAATATCAGACCATAAAACAAAAATAATATACTTGCCCCTACCGTAGTTTTCGAACGCTTATTTCTTTTAATTAATTTAATGTCATTTTTAAGAAACGTACCTAAAGTTCCAAACTGATTTAACCACGTTAGATTTTCAGTTTTTGCAATATCCTTTTTGATAGTCAAGCCCGCATCCAGATACAAATCTCCTTTCAGATAATTAAAAGTCCAATAATACAATCCTGCCAAAACTAAGACTGGGAATATAAAGACCCATTTGGTATGAAATAATGCTTCAAAAAATGGAAGTGCATAATTCGTAATATCAAAAAGTTTATAATATTGACAGCCCGCCAAAATCAGTGCAATCGCAATAAAAACTGCCAATAAATTATCTTTATTATTCAACAAAATATTCAAGAAATTATTACAATACACCAATGCAAACATTGAAGTGCTCCAAAGTATAACACTTAATGGGTCATATCCTTCATACAATAAAACAATAGAAAAAGGGAGAAAGAAAAAAGCGTGAGTAACATTGAAAAATGACAAAGCAGTTTTGCCCAAAGAAAAATGTACAATAGTTGGCCTCTTAAAAGTCATTGTCAACAATGGCCGAATGTTCATTACAGGAATTGCCTGAAGCATAAGGCGTACAATCAAATCCAAAACAAAATAATAAATCAAGAACTTGTTTACCGTCATCAATGGATCCAGCTGCATTTTTTTAAGGATATAAAATGCTCCAACCCCCATTGCTAAAAAAAGTACCGTAAAATAAAGGACAAGCAAACCCATTAGAATTTTCAAGGCTACACTGGAAGCGAAAGAAGCTGATCTTGTAAAAGATTTCCACTCAAGATAAATAAATTTTGCAAACATGGTTTTTTATTTGGTTTTGTAAATTAGTAGTTTGGAGTAGGAAAACGTTACGCTTTTTGCAAATAATATTCTGGATATGTTTTTGATAAATCTTCAGCAACTCTCCTAGGAATAATCATTATCTGAATAAAAACAAGCAGTACCGCCAAAACAAAAGCATTTTCTGCAAATATTAAGATTCTTATACATAATTAAATTAGGTATTAAAATTTTCAAACTGCATCACTTTTAGAAAACGTTATCGTTTACTATCTTTGCAAAAAAACATTCTCATGCCAAATTTTCTTAAATTAATAGTAAAAGAAGTAAAACGTGAAACCAAAGATGCTGTTTCCGTACTTTTTAATGTACCCGAAGAATTAAAATCTAATTATACTTTTATAGCTGGTCAATATATTAATTTACGTTTGACATTAGACAATACCGAAATCCGAAGAGCTTATTCCATCTGCTCAGCGCCAGGAAGCGGTGAACTTCGTATTGCGGTGAAAGCCGTAAAAGACGGTGCTTTTTCTCAATTTGCGAACAGCAAATTAAAAGCCGGCGATGTCCTTGAAGTAGGAAAACCAGAAGGGAAATTTATTTTTGAACCTGAAATTGACCGTCAAAAAAATTATATAGCTTTTGTGGCAGGAAGCGGAATTACACCTGTTTTGTCCATTATAAAATCGGTTTTGAAAAGCGAACCCAAAAGTTCTTTTGTATTGGTTTATGGAAACAAATCTCCCGAAGAAACTATTTTTCATCAGGAACTGCACGACTTACAGCTGCAGTATGTAGGACGTCTTTTTGTTCATTTTGTATACAGCCAGGCAAATGTTGAAAATACATTATTTGGCCGAATTGATAAATCCACGGTAAATTATGCCTTGAACAACAAACATTCTTCATTGGAATTTGATAAATTCTATTTGTGCGGTCCAGAAGAAATGATCAATACCGTTTCCAATGTTCTGAAAGAAAAAAATGTGAAAGAATCGGCTATCAAATTCGAACTTTTCACATCTTCAACTCAAGAAAATCCTATCAAAGAATCGTTAAGCGGTCATTCTAAAATCACAGTTATTGTAGATGATGAAGAGACAAGTTTTGAAATGTCTCAAAAACAAAGCATTCTAGACGCTGCCCTGAAACAAGGAATAGATGCTCCTTATTCCTGCCAAGGCGGTATCTGCAGCAGCTGTCTGGCCCGTGTTACAGAAGGTGCTGCCGAAATGAGAAAAAATTCTATCCTTACCGACAGTGAAATTGCAGAAGGTTTAATCCTAACTTGTCAGGCACATCCAACTACAGCTACTATAAAAGTAGATTATGACGATGTATAGAATAATGATTTAGTCACTAAACGAAAACTCCAATATTAAAATTCTAAATTCTAATATTGGAGTTTATTTTTTAAAATGCATTGAAAATGAAATCTACGCGAGAACTTTTTAAAGGCAAAGAATATCTTTTGGACGAACCCGAAGTCGCAAAACTATTAGAATATTGCGAAGAACTTCAGGATGAAATCGTTGAATTCAAATTTGCAAAAACCAATAACAAAGAATTGGCAATGCTTGATATGCTCAAAGAAGTTATCAAAGGATGTAACGCTGTCGAAAAAGAACAGATGGAACACGAACGTTTTGGCTATGATGTGCCCAATTATCAGGAGACTATTTCCAACTTAAAAGGTTATATTTTGAGGCGCTGTCAAGACGAAAAGATTTATTTATAGTAAAATTACAAATATTATAACTCTCAAAATAAAAATTCCAAACTCCAATACAATTGGGATTTGGAATTTTTTATTGTTTTTTTTAAACTTAAGACTGAATTTTTAAAACTATCTCCTCTAGAGGAATCGTCCTCATTGCATCTTCATAACCTTCGACAATTTTATTTCCGTAAACGGATGTCGGTAATTTTGGATACAAATTTCTGTCCGACACCAAAGCATTTTCAAGTGGCTGATTGAAAGGTAAAAAACCAGCATACGGATGCGTTGCGCCCCAAAGCGTAATTACTTTTACTCCCAGCATAGCCGCAATATGAGCGTTTCCAGAATCCATAGAAAGCATCACATCAAGATTGCTGATCAGTTGCAGTTCCTGAGGAAACTTGATTTTCCCAGCCATATTTATAACATTCTCCTTACCAGCACTTAGTTGGTTTAAAATTTCGATTTCTTTTTTTCCTCCTCCAAAAAGCAATATTTTCTGAGCTTTATTTTCTGCTAATTGATTGATAACTTCCTGCATTAAATCTTGAGGATATACTTTAGAATCGTATTGCGCAAAAGGAGCAATTCCAATCAGTTTTTGGTTATTTTCTCCAATTATGCCGATCACTTCTTGGTCTAAAATTGCTTTTTTAGGAAACTCCGGATTTGATAAATCTACTGGAAATCCAAGTTCTTCAAAGACTTTGGCGTGTCTTTCAAACATCGTTGTCAGTGGTTTGAAAATTTTGTTTTCGGAACGGGTAAGGGCTTTTTTTTCTTCTCTACCTTTGTCAACTGAAGCAATTTTTTTTCCGCTCAAGGCAAAAAGGGTACGAACTACTTTGGAACGCAGAACATTGTGCAGATCAGCAAAAGCGTCAATCTGCAGGGTTTTCAAATCCTGAAATAACTGCAATAGTCCAAAGAAACCTTTATGTCTTTGTTTTTCATCAAAAGCAAAAAAAGAAAGATTAGGAATTCCTTCAAAAAAAGGTTTGAAAAATGGTCTGGAAACCATCGTTATTTTTACTTCGGGATATTGTTTCGCAAACGCACGCAAAACTGGAACAGTCATGGCAACATCTCCCATTGCAGAGAGTCTCATTACGGCAATATGTTGAATTTCTTTAGACAATTTACTCTATTATGATTTTGTGGTTTGGATTTATAGCCCAGATTGAAATGGAAATCCCGGAACAAAAAAAGTAAAGTTTCTTGTTCTAAAAAAGCGACCAGCGGAAGCTCTTTTTAGAACAATAGAAACTATACTTTTTTTGTGAGGAATTGTAATGGAAAGCTGGAATAGCTCCAAAAACTACTTTTTATTCTGATACAAAACAGGATTCAAATCATCGTCATTGTACATTTTCATTTGTTTGTACACTTTCATGAATTTATCACCGTTTTCGATGTCTGTCAATAAATCTTCAATTGCAGTTGACAAGTCTGATCTTTGTTCTAAAAGGATATTCAACTTCGCCTGGCATTTATCTCTGTGATCTTGTGAAGCTTCCGTACGAGTGGCTTCTTCATTCATGTGATAAATTTTTAGTGCCAAAATAGATAATCTGTCAAATGCCCAAGCCGGACTTTCAGAATTAATTTTTGCCCCATTTTTTGCTATAACGTGACTGTATTTTTGAAGAAAATAACTATCAATATATTCTACCATATCAGTACGTTCCTGATTAGATGCATCGATTTTTCTTTTTAAAGTCAAAGCGGCAACCGGATCAATATTTGGATCACGAATAATGTCTTCATAATGCCATTGCACAGTATCTATCCAGTTTTTTAGATATAACAAATGCTCAAATTTATCTTTTGGAAAGGGATTGTTTATTGGTTGGTCAACATTATCAAATTGATGATAATCTTTTATACTTTGCTCAAATACTGAATAAGCTAATTTTGAAAACATATCTTATGATTTTAGAAACACAAAGATACTTTTTATACTTTTATAGTTTAAAAAAAACTCTACAAATTAAGTTCTTAATAACAGATCTATGGAAATTCATCATTTATCGAAAAAAAATAGTGTGCTGAATCATTTTTTAAGCCAAATCCGCAATGTCGATATTCAAAAAGACAGTATGCGGTTTCGCAGAAACATTGAGCGTATTGGCGAAATTATGGCTTACGAAATGAGTCAGTCTTTTCAATACAAAGATGTTGAAACAATAACGCCTCTTGGTCTTAAAAAAACTACCGAAATTGCAGATCCGCTGGTTGTGTGTTCCATTCTAAGAGCTGGACTGACTTTACACCAAGGTTTTTTAAACTATTTTGACAATGCTGAAAATGGTTTTATTTCGGCCTACAGACACCACCCTAATAATGATGAATGCTTTGATATTTGTGTTGAATACGAAGCTATTGCAGATATTAATGGCAAAAACATATTGTTAGTTGATCCCATGCTGGCAACCGGACAATCTATAGTCGCTGTTTTTAATAAACTAATTGAGCGGGGTACTCCAAAAGAAATCCATATTGCCGTGATTATTGCTGCTCCTGAAGGTGTTACTTATCTAAAACAAAACTTACCCGACACCTGTCATCTTTGGATTGCTTCGCTTGACGAGAAACTTAATGATAAAAGCTACATTGTTCCCGGACTGGGAGATGCCGGTGATCTTGCTTATGGTACTAAATTATAACTGAGAGAAAAAAGCAAATAAGCTGCATGCCATAAGAACAAATATAATTATTTCTTCCTTCAATTTGGGCTGAGACAATTCGATCTGGGCCGTTGTCAATATCGCCAAAGGCGCAAAAGTAAATACTAATACCTCATTGCTTTTATTAGCAGATAAAACAAAAACTAAGATTCCGATAAAAAACGATGCGATGATTTTTTTATAAGAAGAAAGCAATACCAATGGTCTGCTTGATAAGTTAGAAAAAGTTAACATTACAAAAAATAATGCTGCCGTCGTGTAAATTGCAAAAGCTGCATTTTGATAATTATTGGTAAAATAGTCTAGTCTTAAATCTATTTTACTGCTCCCTTCTAAAAATGCAATACTGTCTATATCAAAAATTAATGAACAGGCTGTAAACAAAATAGAAACTGCAAAAAGAGCTATAAATGGAATAAACCAATTTCTATAGTCTCTAGAAACATGAAATATAACAGATATAAATACCAACAGAATATATAAAATACTCCAAAATTGAAATACAGCTGCAATAAAAATCCATAATGATGCATCAAAAAGCTTCTCTTTTGACTCCTTCAGCGTCTGCAAAGAAACAAGTCTTCTAATGGCTAACAGCACAAAAAAATTAGCCAGAATTAAATTCGGACTGTCAAATAAATCCGGAAAAAAAACTAGGTATAAAAAAGTAAAAAAAGCCGTATAAGTACTGTCCCTGCTCAATCCGTTTTTTTTAGAAATAAAACTATTGAGAAAAACCGTTGCAAATAAAACCAGAAATAAACCTGTTTTTTGAAGAATAAGAATAACAGAATTAGTCCAGGTTACATCTTGGATTTGATATAGAAAAAAGAAAACCAGCATTAAAATAACAACCAAAGAAAAATTAAATGGTGTAGATTTTTTAAAAACACTTGTTATCATAAGGATATTTTATACTTTTGTGACTGTAAATATAATACTTGTTTAAAAAGGAATTAGGCAAGATTAAAAAAGATTCTGATGAATTCTTTTTTTTAACGTTCAAAATTCCAAAACAAAAAATAATAAAAAATTAAAGAGATATATTATGACATCATTTTTTGAAGGAATTCAATACTTATTCGTAAATATTTTATTCGCTCCCCTAGACTTTTTGCGTTCATTAGAACTTAAAACTTGGTTTGGTGCCAATACTATCAACTGGATCTTTATGATTATCTGTTCAGTTGCTATCGTTTATTGGATTAAACAATTGAAATTACAAAAAGAAAACGGAGAAGAATATCAAGATACAACTGCACATTCTTTTTTGGGTGACGATAAATAATCTCCAATCCAAATAAAAATTAAAACACGAATTGAACTTCTAATATTGTTCAATCCGTGTTTTTTTTGTTTTAGATTAAATCGAATCCAATATCTTTTCTGAAGTTCATTTTATCAAAATGCAGTTTATTTACATTTTGATATGATTTATTCAAAGCTTCCTGAAAATTATCTCCATAAGAAGTAATTGCCATAACCCTTCCGCCATTCGTCACCACATTTCCATTGTCTAATTTGGTCCCAGCATGAAAAACGATAGAATTTGTAACTGATTCTAAACCTGAAATTACTTTTCCTTTTTCGAAATCTTCAGGATACCCTCCAGATACTATCATCACTGTAGTAGCGCTTCTTTCATCCACCTCCAGATTGAATTCGTCTAGTTTTTCATTGGCCACAGCCAAAAACAATTCCACTAAATCCGATTTTAATCTTGGAACAACCACTTCCGTTTCCGGATCACCCATTCTCACGTTATATTCAATAACAATTGGTTCGTTATTTACATTGATTAAACCAATGAATACAAAACCTTTATATGCGATTCCATCTTTTTGGAAACCTTCGATAGTTGGTTTTACAATACGAGTTTCAATTTTTTCCATCAAAACCGCATCCACATAAGGAACTGGAGAAACAGCTCCCATTCCGCCTGTGTTCAAACCTGTATCACCTTCACCAATGCGTTTGTAATCTTTGGCAGTTGGCAGAATTTTATAGCTTTTACCATCTGTCAAAACGAAACAGCTCAATTCGATTCCGTCAAGAAATTCTTCGATAACTACTTTAGCACTTGCTGCGCCAAATTTTTGACCTACTAACATGTTTCTTAATTCAGTTTGTGCTTCCGCCAAATCCTGAATAATCAAAACTCCTTTTCCTGCTGCTAATCCATCTGCTTTCAATACATAAGGTGGCTGTAATGTTTCTAGAAACTTGCATCCTTTTTCAACCGTTTCAGCTGTGAAACTATCATAAGCTGCTGTTGGAATTTTATGTTTAATCAAAAATTCTTTGGCAAACTCTTTACTTCCTTCTAATGTCGCTCCAACTTGTGAAGGACCAATTACTGGAATATTTTTTAAATCATGATCGTTTAAGAAAAAGTCATAAATCCCTTTTACCAACGGATCTTCTGGCCCAACAACTACCATTTCGATATTTTCTTTGATAACCAATGCTTTTATAGCTTCGAAATCAGTGGCGCTGATGTCAATGTTTTTTGCAATTTGAGCAGTCCCTGCATTTCCAGGAGCTACAAAAAGGGTGTCACAAAGCGGACTTTGAATCATTTTCCACGCAAATGCATGTTCTCTTCCTCCTGATCCTAATAGTAAAATATTCATGGTGTTGTTTTATAAAAGTTGTGGTGCAAAAATAATCCGTTTTGAACGTAAAAAATAATTATATTCTAAAAACTTAACGTTTAATCCTCAATAGTGACAGCTAAATATTATTTTTGACAAAATTTACTCTTGCTGATGTTCAAACTATTCGACTTAACACTAAAAATTAATGGTTTCCCGATGAAGGAAGCCAAAGCCGAATTGCAGAGAATTATTGCAATTCCAGAAGAAAATTTCAGTGATTATATCGAACAAAAAAAATCAGAAATTGTCAATTTTCATTTGAATAATAACCTTTTTTACAAAGAATTAGCACAAACCGATTCTTTTAAAAACTGGTCTGATTTACCCATTTTAAACAAAACCAACTTACAGAAACCTTTAGCAGAAAGACTTTCTTTGGGTTACAACGAAAAATCAGTTTACCTCAACAAAACATCTGGTTCCAGTGGCCATCCTTTTGTGTTTGCTAAAGATAAATTTTGTCATGCACTAACTTGGGCTTCCAATATTTATCGTTTTGGCTGGTACGGAATTGATTTTAATTCGTCCTATCAGGCTCGTTTTTATGGTATTCCACTAGATTTTATTGGAAACAAAAAAGAACGCTTTAAAGATTTTTTGACTCATCGGTTTCGGTTTTCAATTTTCAATTTGTCAGATCAAATATTGGAAGGTTTTCTGAAAGATTTTAAAACCAAGAAATTCGATTATATCAACGGCTATACCTCATCGATAGTTTTGTTTGCCAAATTTTTGCAGAAAAAAAATATCGTTTTAAAGGAAATCTGTCCAACTCTAAAAGTATGTATGGTCACTTCCGAAATGCTTTTTGAAGAAGACAAACTGCTATTGGAAAAACAATTTGGCATTCCTATTGTCAATGAATATGGAGCTTCGGAATTGGATTTAATTGCTTTTCAAAATACTGATGGTCAATGGCAGGTTAATTCAGAAACATTATTTGTAGAAATTTTGGACGACAATAATCAGGCAGTTCCCAATGGAATTCCAGGCCGGATTGTGATTACTTCTCTTTTCAACAAAGCGCATCCTTTCATTCGATATGACCTTGGCGACATCGGTATTTTGGACGAAAAAAGCACTCCAAAGAAACCAATCCTTAAACAATTAATTGGAAGAACTAATGATGTGGCAATCTTGCCAAGCGGTAAAAAGTCTCCTGGACTTACCTTTTATTATGTAACAAAAAGTATCATAGAAGACGATGGAAATGTAAAAGAATTTGTCATCAAACAAACCAAAATCAATCAATTTGAAGTGGAATATGTGAGTGATTCTGAATTGAATGAGGAACAAATTGATAAAATAAATCAAGCAGTTGCATTGTATTTGGAACCCAATTTACTTTTTACTTTCAACAGAAAAACAACCTTAGAAAGAAGCAAACGTGGAAAATTGAAGCAGTTTACTTCTTTTTTGTAATGTAAATAAAATCGTATATTAGTTTTTAATTTAAAATTGGAGGTCACAAATTGTGACTTCAAATTTCAATCTTGAAGTCTCAAATTGTGACTTCAAGACATTCAAGGTCGCAATTTGCGACCTTAAAGAAATGAAATATAATATATGGAAAACGAAATACTGCTTTCAGAAGAATTAATTTCTAACAAAATTTACTTCATTAGAAATCAAAAAGTAATGTTTGATAGTGACTTAGCCTCGCTCTATGGAATTGAAACAAGGATTTTAAAACAAGCTGTGAAAAGGAATATATCAAGATTTCCTGAAGATTTTATGTTTGAGCTTACAAAAACAGAATACGATTCTTCAAGATCACAATTTGTGATCTTGAAGAATGGCCGAGGGTCTAATTTGAAATATCTCCCTTCTGTTTTCACCGAACATGGGGTCCTGATGTTATCAAGTGTTCTCAATAGCGACAAAGCCATTCAAACGAATATTCAAATTATGCGGATATTTACCAAAGTGAGACAAATGCTTTTGGACACTACCGAAATTAAAATTGACATTCTTCAAATTCAGAAAAAGCTGGAAAATCATGATAAAAATATCGAATTGGTATTTTCATATCTGGATGAATTGACCGATAAAAAGGAAAATGAAATTGATAGAGTAAAAATTGGATACAAGAAATAATTCTAAATTTTCTTGATATATCGAGGTTTTATCAACAATTGAGTAAATAAAAACCCAATCATAATAAACAGAGAAGTCACATAATTAAAACCGTGAAAACGTCTGTAAACGGAAAAATTATGTTTCAATAAATCAACTTTGGAGGCAGATAATGAATTCTCCCGAATGCGATAAAAAGCCAAACTTTCAGGAACTGGTTTTGCTTTCTTAACCTTTTTCAAAATAGTAAGCCAAACCATCCAATCCTGGCGTTTTCTAGTGGATGAAATTGCTATTTTTCCAAAATAATTTACATCATAAATCCCTGTAAGATTTCCAACATAATTGCAAAAAAACAATTGAAGATAGGAAAGATTTCTTGGTGCTTCTACCCTTTTGTTTAAAGAATTCCCAACTTCATCAATACAGTCATAGAAAGAAAACGTGAAATGGATTTTATTATCTTTCAAAAACTGAAGCTGTTTTTCGAGTTTTAATGGTTTCCAAAGATCATCTGCATCCAAAAAAGCGATGTAGTCACCCTTGGCTTTTGATAAAGCCGTTTCTCTGGCAATTCCGGCACCAGAATTCTTTTCTAATTGAAAAAAACGTATTCTTATATCATTGGCAGTAAATTGTTCTATAATTGATACCGTATTGTCATTGGAACAATCATCAATAATAATCATTTCCCAATTTTGATAAGTTTGATTTAGCACCGACTGAATAGTTGCGGTGATAAACCTTTCGGAATTAAAAGAAGGTGTTATTATTGATACTAAAAGTTCCATGCTAATAGGCTTTTTTATCTCCTTTTACCGTATTATAAACAGTGTTGAAAATGATTTTAAAATCAAGTAATAATGACCATTTTTCTATATAAAAAATATCATATCTCACTCTATTTATAATATCCTTATCTGACTCAACTTCGCCTCGAAAACCTTTAGTCTGAGCCAAACCAGTTATCCCTGGCTTTATAAAATGACGCACCATAAATTTATCTATCCGCTCTGCATACATATTTGTATGACTTACCATGTGAGGTCTTGGACCTACTACAGACATATCTCCCATCAAAACATTAAAAAATTGCGGCAGCTCATCAATGCTGGTTTTTCGAATAAATTTACCAACTTTGGTAATTCTAGAATCATTTCTTGAAACCTGTTCAATGTCAGCCAGCTCATTGATTTTCATTGAACGAAACTTGAAACAATTAAATTCTTTATTATTTAAACCATTTCTTTTCTGTACAAAAAATAATGGGCCTTTGGAATCCAGCTTTATAATAATTGCCAAAATAAGTGTCAGCCAGGACAGTAGACCTATTACTATTATGAGCGAAAAAATAATGTCGAAAATGCGTTTAATTATCTTATGAAGGGAATCATCAAGGGAAATTGTCCGCTGCGAAATTACTGGAATATAATCATAATATTCGAAGACCTCATTTAAAGACAATAATTGCTTTTGGTCTGGCAAAAATTTGAGCGTTTTCAAATTATTATCAGCAAAGAAAATAAAATCTTCAATTTGTTTACTGGACAAATCTTCCATTGAACAATAAATTTCATCTATTTTACTATCCAAAATAAAAGCAAACATGTCCTTACAGCAATCGCTTTTAAGAGAATTTACATCGAATACCTTAATCAATTTGTATCCATAATCTGGATTTTCTTCGAAAAACTGCCGTAAAGGTTTAATGTTTTTATCGCTGCCTATAAGAACTACGCTTCTAAAGTTTCCCCCAAATAATATTCTATATTTCCTTAAAAAGAAATAAATAAACAATTTAAAACTAAGTATTACTGAGACAGAGACTGATGTAAATACCAGTATCGTTCTCAAGCTATGTCTTTCAGGATAAAAATAAGCGAGAGCAAGACAGCTTACGGCAAAAGCTACCGTCTGTTTTAAAGTACAATTCAAAATTGCAATGACTTTGGTATAACGATAGACTTCATAAAAGCCTAAATTGGCCGCAATAATAAACCAAGCACAGCTGCTGAAAAAAGCATAAAAATCTTGAAAAACAGGGAAACCCGAAAAATATGCAATAAAAAAAATGATAATAATCAAATCTAATATGCGTGAAAATGGGCGGATATAGCCCGAGTATCTTCCTGTTTTGGTTTTCATATGTGTAAAAGTATTTTCTAGCGGTCACATATGGTATCGCTTTTATTCATTGGGTTTTGCTTACGCAAAGTCTTTCTTATTAGTTATTTCGCTAATTTATATACTTAGAAAAATCTTTATGCTCTTCTTTAGATAGTTCTTCTTTTGATAAAGATTTAAAATAATCATAAGTAATTTTCATTCCTTCGGCACGATTTACTTTGGCCTCCCAGCCCAGCAATTCTTTAGCCTTATCAGTGTTTGGCTGGCGCTGTAAAGGGTCGTTTACTGGTAATGGATGATAAACTACTTTTTGAGAAGTTCCTGTTAATTTGATAATCTCCTCAGCAAAATCCTTAATCGTGATTTCATCTGGATTTCCAATATTTACAGGATAAACATAATCTGAGTGTAATAATCTAAATATTCCTTCTACTTGATCATCTACATAACAGAAAGAACGTGTCTGCATTCCGTCACCAAAAATAGTTAAATCTTCACCACGAATTGCCTGTCCAATAAAAGCCGGAATAACACGGCCATCATTGAGACGCATTCTTGGTCCGTACGTATTAAAAATGCGAACGATTCTAGTTTCTACATTATGGAAAGTATGGTAAGCCATCGTAATAGATTCCTGAAAACGTTTGGCTTCATCATATACACCTCGTGGTCCAATCGTGTTTACATTTCCATAATATTCCTCTGTCTGCGGATGAACCAAAGGATCTCCATACACCTCGGATGTAGAAGCTATAAGAATTCTAGCTTTTTTTACTCTTGCTAAACCTAATAAATTATGCGTCCCTAAGGAACCAACTTTTAAGGTTTGAATTGGAATTTTCAAATAATCAATTGGACTTGCCGGTGAAGCAAAATGCAAAATATAATCTAACTCTCCTGGGACATGAACAAACTTTGTGATATCATGATGATAAAACTCAAAATGTTCTAATTTAAAAAGATGTTCTATGTTTTTTAAATCACCTGTGATTAAATTATCCATTCCTATTACATGATAACCTTCGTTAATAAAACGATCACATAAATGAGATCCTAAAAAACCTGCCGCTCCAGTGATAAGTATTCTTTTCATAAATGTATTTTATAGACGCCAAATATAGTAAGAATGGGCTTTATTATTGAACTTTTTATGATAAACAATCTAATTCAAGTTTTAATGCCCCTTATATTTTTCATCTATAAATGCTTTAATTTCATTTTCAAATCTTTCTTTTGAAAATTGCAAAGCATGTTTCCTTATTTCTTTTGGATCAAACAGCTGCTTTTCAAAATAAAGAATGGCCTCCTTTAAACTTTGAGCTGTTTGTTCCTTATAAAAAATACCTGTTTTGTGATCAACTACAGTTTCTAGAACCCCTCCTTTTCCATAAGCAATTACGGGAGTCCCGCATGCTTGTGCTTCTACAGGTACAATTCCAAAATCTTCCTCGGCCGCAAAGACAAAAGCTTTTGCTCCCTGCATCTGTTTTTTTAATTCTAGTGAATCAATACCTCCAATTATAGAGATATTGCTTTTAGCAACTTTTTTTATTGTTTCTAATTCGGGACCGGAGCCTGCAACTATCAATTTTAAATGTGGCAATTCATTAAATGCTTCAACAATCAAAAGCATCTTTTTATATGAAACCATTCTCGAAGCAGTAAAGTAATACTCTTTTTTATTTTCTTCTAAAGTAAAAAATTCTACATCAACAGGCGGATAAATTACGATTGAATCGCGATTATATATTTTTTTTATTCTTTTGGCAATATGTTTTGAATTTGCAATGAAATAAGTAACATTATCCGAATTTATAACATCCCACTTTCTGATCTTATTTAAAACATATTTTGCGTAAATTCCTTTTAATCCTTTATCTAATCCGGAATCGTTTAGGTATTGCTGCTGTAAATCCCACGCATATCTCATGGGAGAATGACAGTAACAAATATGCAGCTGATTTTGTGCTGTTCGAATTCCTTTTGCGATAGAAGATGAAGAACTTAATATTAAATCGTATTGACTTAGGTCAAATTGCTCAATTGCATAGGGAAATAGCTGTAAAAACTTTCGATGGTTCGACTTCGCGGTTGGTAAATTTTGAATAAAACTCGTCTTAGCTTTCTTGCCATTCAAAATAAAATCTCGATCTTTTTCATTTAAAAAATCGATTAAAGCATAGTGATCAAAGTCATCCCATATCTGATTAAGGGAATGAATTACCTTTTCAGCTCCCCCGTTTACATAATACCAATCACTGATAAGTGCTTTTTTCATTGAAGTTTATTGAACTATTTTTCGGGTAAGGTAATAAAAATAATATGCATATTTTCCAAAAATTAAATTTATGAAATACAAAAATTTTGGAATCCAATGACTGTATAAATTAAGCTTTCTTAATTCAGTTTTAAGTTCTAACAAAGTTATTTTTGATACCCCAACATTCATTTCAAAAACATGAAATGATTGTCGAATCATTAATTCTTTTCTTAATTCATTAACTAAGTTAATATTATATTCTGTACCTACATCTTGACCGATATCCAATACACCTTTCCACATTGCTGCTCTCGCTTTAGCAGAATATGCTCCCTGAATATGCAAATTGCCATCTTTTACAGATTCTCCAAATAAAGGAGGATTACCCGTTCTCCCTGCTACCGTAGGCATTAATAAATAGCCTATTCCCGAGGTACAAAAAGCATGTGTCGCAAGATATATTTGATAATAAAGCGTACCGTCATATTTATTCGTTGCTAATGGTTGTGCCCATTCTTTATTAATAACTAAGCCTCCCACAAAACCACAGGATCTAAAAATTAATTTTGGAGAATTACCTTTTTTAATAATAGTTTCTTCATTTAAAATCCTCGAAACTCCGATAGGTTTCTCTATTTGTTTTTCAAATCTGACAAAGGGCCTGGAAATCATTGCCACAGAATTGTTTTTTTTGCAAAATAAATCAATTTCCTTCAATCCGTTTTTTAAAAACAAATCATCGTTACCAATAAGCACCACCCATTTATAAAGTGCTAAATCAACTAGTTTTCGAATATTAGCATCGTAACCCAGATTAGTTTCATTTTCAACATAAGTTATAATAACCTTTTGCTCATCAAAATAAAATCTATACTTATTTGTTATTTCTTTTATTGCCTCTCTTTCCTTTGAAAAATCTTCACAAATGATAATTTCGTTAGGCAAAAAATTCATATCAAGAATAGACTGCAGTAGTTCATAATATTCATTGGGTCTGCCGTACGCGGGAATTGCAATACTATATCCTTCTTTTATTTTATTCATTAAAAAGCTAATGTTTTCTGATTTTTTCAAAAATAAAATTTTAATTTGTAAAAAGTTTTAAAATAAAAGAAACTTTACTTTATAAACGCAATCCATATCTAAATAGTGTTTAAAAATATTTCACTCAGTTTTGGAATAAATCTCGTCAATTTACTTTTCCCCCTGTTTTTAATTCCGTTTTATATAAAAACGTTTGGGATTGAAAACTATGGGTTAATTGCTATTTCAATGGCGTTAATCAATATGATCTCTGTGATATATGATTATTCATGGTATGCATTTGCGCCTATCGAAATCGAGAAAACACAAAATAATATAGCTTTATTAAATCAATACATTTCAAAAGTCATCAATACAAAAATTACTTTATTCATTCCATCTCTTATTATTTTAGGATTATTTATTTTCTTTTTCGATAATCTGAGAAACGAAACATTATTTTCATTTTCTCTTTTAGTTTTCTTGTTTTCCAGATCGCAAAATAACCTTTGCTTTTTTATTGGGTTAAATAAAGTAACTCCTTATTTTGCAATCAATACTATCATTAAAATATCATGTATTGGTCTTATAATTTTAACATTAGCAGAAAAGACTGATTTTCAATATGTTTTTTATTTTTTAGGGATATCCGATATTTTAATTTTTATCTTCTCTACTTTATTTTTAATTAAAAATTGTAATTTCTGCTACTCTTTTTCTCCTTTATCAGAAATCTACCGAGAACTTCAAAAAGGATTTAAATTATTTTTAACCAACTTAACCATTTGTGTAATGCTAAATTCCAGCACCGTGATTTTAGGCTTTTTTTTAGACACTAAAACAGCGGGGATTTACAATGTTGCCGAAAAAATAGTTATGCTTTGTAAACAATCCATCAGCGTTCTATTTCAGGGCATTTATTATAAAGCCTGTTCTATAGGCATTTTGAAAACAGCACAGCTCAATCGATTTTTAAAATCCGTATTTATTATTTACTTTGGTATTTACGGTCTAGGAACTCTACTGTTACTTATTTTTCCATGTTTAATTATTCAAATTTTTAGTAACGAAGGAACAAGTGAGTCCAGTCATTACTTAATTTTATTAGCTTCCATTCCTCTTATTGCTTCTTTAAATCAATCAGCGTATATAACATTAATTTTGCATCATAAAAAAAACATCTATTTTTATTCACATCTTGTTGGCTTATTTCTCAATGTTTTTTTAGGAAGTATCCTTTGTTATTTTCTAAAGGTCTACGGAATCATAATTGCTTTAATACTCACTGAAATATTTATCACAGTGTCTCTGAATTTTGCAATTATTTCAGATAAAAAACTCAACTTCTTTAAATCTCAAATTGACTAAATTAAAATGAAAGTTACTGCAAAAACTCTACTGATTCCAACATTTTATTTACTGGTTATTTCTCCTTTTATTTACTATTTAGAGGCAATTCAATCAATTCTGATGATTTTAACTGGTTTGCAATTATTGTCATTAACCAAGTTTAGTGATTTAAAAATTACGGCTAAAAACGTTCCCTTTATAGGTTCTTTTTTTATCCTGACTTTTTATTATTTATTTTATTTTGGCAGTTCAAGCTTAAAACTGATAGGTGAAAGTTTTTTATTGTTTTTGGCACCCTTATGGAGCTACTATTTGTATCAAATAGATTCATTTATCAGACACAGAAAAAGGATTCAACTTGCTTACTCAATATCAGTAAGTTTGTTATGCATGTATTTTATAGGCTTTTATATAATTGATATTCCAAATCATCATTTTGACTGGTACTTGGCACGTTATAACTTGGAATTTTATTGTAAAATTCATGGCACTTATATATGTCTTTGGATTGGAATTGCTCTTTTATTCTTAGTAGATTATATTTCAGATATTAAAGATCATTCTAAGGGTCTCAAACTATGTTTCCTATTACTATTCGTAAACCTGCTGCTAGGGCTGATTATTTATAATTCCCGAAATATAATTTTAGGACTTCTTGTAATAGTTATTATTCGTTTTACTATTTTAAAAAAGCAAAAAATAGTACTTCCTATTAAACTCAAAGTTATAACCGGACTTATTATTGCGGCTGTCGTTTTATTATCTCAGAGATACCTTGACGCTTTTCATTTTATAGCCAATGACTCTTTTGCAAATTCTACTAGATATGCAAGTTGGACGTGCAGTATGGAACTCATTAACGAATCACATTTTTTGGGAATGGATTATAGTTTAATACAGCAAAGATTAGATCAATGTTATCAGTCTTTTGATAATTTTGAATTAAAAAAATTTAGAATAAATTCTCATAATCAATATTTAGATTTTTTGCTAAAAGGAGGCTTTTTGCTGCTGGTTACTTTTTTATGGACCCTTTTTTTAAAAATAAAAGAAGCTTTGAAACAACAGCAATATTTATATTTATCAATAACAATTTTGTTTCTAATTTCCTTTATCACAGAAAATATACTGGTTCGTCAATACGGGATTTATATTTATTTTGTTTGTGATGTTTTGCTGCTAGGCGCTGTTTTTAGAAATAAAGATCATAGTATTCACGAAATAGAAAAAAGCTAAAGTTGGTATGTACAGCATACAGCCATCACTAAAACAGACAAACAAATAAGTTATACTCCCTAATAGATAATAGTAATTATTGTTTTTAGTGCTTAAAGCAATGTAAATTGGAAAAAAAAATGAAATGCAGAACAATAATAAACCCACAATTCCAAATTGCTTAAATATAGACAAATAAACAATTTCTTCAATAAAATCAAATGTCTGACTTCCAAAAAAACTTAATCCGGTGAACTGCCGTATTTGATTAATTCTTCCCCCTAAATTAGAATCCAAAATGAATCCTGAAAAAGATTTATATTGAAAATATTTATTCATTAAAAGCGTAGCAAAGAGAAAAAAAACAAATCCCAAAAAAGCATATATTTTTATTAATTTGAAAATTTTGTCTCTATAAATAAGAATAAAATAAAAAAGCAATCCTAACCAGACTGTTCTTGAAAGTGTTAGCAGCAGAGCCAAAATTACCACCGCTAATTTTAAGTTAGATTTATTTTCTTTGTGAAATATAGGAAACAATAATAAAATGCAGACCCCAAAAATATTACCGTTATTATAGGTAGAAATTAACTTATACAATGATCCCCGCATGTTGTATTTTCCTTCTAAAGTTCCCAAGTCACCCGAATTCACAGTAATATACGGAATTTCAATATAATGACCGGTAATCTGTTTAAAAGTGAATAATAGTAATCCATAAAGAGAAACAAAAAAAACAGCTTTACATATCAATTTATCTAAAAAAACAACATCTATTTTCTTCAAAAAAGGACTGAATAATAAAAATGATAACGGTAAAAATGCAAAACTTACATAAAAAGCAATTAAATTCCCAAATGATCCATCATAACCTCTAAGTAACAGATTAATTGAAAAATACAAAACAAAAGGCAAAGTTGCCAAATAACAATAAAAGTGCTTAGAAGAAACTAAAAATTTTCTTTTATTAAATAATAGTACTACTGAAAGAAGAAAAAGAAATCCTAAATACAAATATCCCCATGTAATTGGAATCCCTGCCAGCTTAAACCCTCCTTTCGGTATTAGAATTATAAGTATAACAGCAATTAAAAAAAGATATTCTCTAATTTTTTCATTGTTTAAATTTATTTTATAATTAAAACACATTTTAATTTCTTTCTCTACAAATTAGAATTGAAAAACTCAGGTGTTTATTCATTTGGCTGTTCTTTTATTTGTTCTAATTCTCCAATTAATAGATCATTACCCATAAAAAAAGGATCATAGGAATTATCTTTTTTATTAAGCTTATATCCAAAATAATCAGGATCCCATGCAATAAATTCATTAGGATAAAAGAACTCAGTAAAATTATTATTGTCCCCGTTTATAATTTTGGTTTTATAAAGAATCGAAATGTTTTTTATGGTTATATTTGATTGAGTTTTGTTTTCCCCTACATCAACTCTAATATTAATTGGAGTAATTTTGTCAGGAAGCTGTACTTCAAATTTTTGCATCTCAGATGATGCATAAACCGGAACAATTACTGAGTTTTCATCGTTCCAGTCTTTATCTTCTGTGAGAAAATAAATTTGAAGTTTATCGTTTTTTCCAAAGATTCCTTCGATAACAACTGAAAAATTATCTTTTGATTCTATATCATTTTCACTTTTCTGATTACAGGAAACCAGCGTGAAAAATAAAAATAAATAAATATAAAGTGATTTTGAATTCATTTATGATAATATTTAGGATTTATTAATTTTATCAAAAGCAGAATGTCTTTTATAAAAGCTCATAAAACGAAGCGTAAAAAGATAAATCAGTATTAATAAGAAAGGCAAAACAAATTTCAGTTTTCCTTTTAAAGATTCTGTCTTCACTATATTAGTCGCAATGGAACTCTCTTTTACAATTTTATCAGAATTCACTAATTCTAATTTAAGACCTGCATTTTCTCTTAGTAAGCCATCTTTGGTTTTGATAATATCATTCAGCTGCGTATTTTCATTATAATATACTAATTTGTCATTCTTTTGATTACCAGTAGATTCTGAACTAGAAAACTTGTTCAATATTCCATCAATTTGAGCTACTACTTCATCATTCTCTTTAATTCTTTGCTGAATATTATTAAGTCTTATTTTTTGGACTTCAGAATAATATTTACTGGTATTGATATAATTCAATAATGCTGTAGCAGTGCTTTGATCTCTTAATAAGCCATCTGTCGAAAAACTAATAATATAAAATGGATAATTTTTTACAGTTGTAGTTTCGTTAATAATAGATTTTAAATCGCCATTGGCAGTCATTAATTTTAATACTTCTAAATTTTGTTCATTATTATTAACAAATTTAAAGACGTCAACTATAGGTTCAATTGAAATTTTTGAAATTTTTGGAACATTAGATATTCCAATAGCTTTAAAAAATTCAGTATCGTTTGTCTGAATTTTTGACTGAATCAAATCTATTTTGGAATATAAATAATCAACACTTCCAAAATTTGGCTCTACTATTATTTTATTATCAAATTGTTTTTGTGTTTTGTCCAAAAACAAACCCACGCCAAATCCAACTATAAACAACAGTAAAACAATTACCCAATTACGAACAAAAAATTGAATCCCTCTAAAAATAGACCTGTTTATCCCATCAAAAAAATTGCCTATTTTTTTTGAAATCTGAACTAAATCAATTTCCTGATCATCATTGTTCTGTGGTACTTTTGTACTCATTTTTTAAACTATTTTATATTAAAAATTTGTTCTAATATCTTTATTGTAATCAGATAAGTCGGTTTTACACCAGTTGTTCCTAGTCCTCCCGAAGCCAAGGTACTTCCTGTTTCCAATGGATTATCCGATGCATAATACGCATACCTGACTTTGATATCATGCGGAACACTTTTTCTGATTTTAGATGCTGCCTGAATGGCTTTTTGATAATAAGACCCTTCCATTTCAAGCCCGATAACTCCCCAAGTCGATTCATAAAAGAACTTTAATAAATCTTTGTTCTGCAATGAGGTTCCAAGGACAGTAACCATCGGTCCTGCATAAATTGCGATGTCATTACCTTCAAACATTTCGGGAGTTAATTCATTTTCGAAGAAATAATTATCAGCCGTTCCTTCGTTGATATGAGCATTCGGAATCATGATATCTCCCTTTCCGCCTTCCAGAATTCCTGCTTTACCCATAATCGAAACCGATTCTACCCTAAGCAGCGTATCTTTTTTATAAGGTCTTAACAGCTCATCGATTGTTTCATAAGCCTGCTCTCCAAAAGCATAATCCATAACTATAATCACAGGTTTTTTCTCTGGTAAATCTGCCTTAGGAAAAGCTGTTTTTGGCCAATCTATTTTGGCCGTATCAAAAATCTGCACGTCTATGTTAGTTCCCGACGTATCCGGAAGAAAAATCATTCCTTGTTTCAATGCAAGAGCTTCCACCTGACTGCGGACTTCATTAGCACCCGACTTGCTCAGCTCTTCATAAATAAAGAAATCCGATTTGTCTTTGAATTTCGATTTTAAATGAGGTGTGGCAAAAATAGAGTTCATCACCGAATGCATATTGGCACTAATCACATGAATAGGCCTGTCCAACAATTGATTATCTTTCAGTACTTCCTTGATATTATTTGCCCAAATTTCTCCATGAATGTGGTGTCCCAAACGCTCTCTCAAAACCGGACTAAAAGTAATCGTTCTTTTCTGGTTATCATTAACTTCTTCGATTGCTAATTTTCCAAGCCAATAAATTACATGCAGGAATCGGTCTGGAGCTGTATCTGTTCCAAAATCATCATAGATATTCAAAACTTCCTCAAATGTTCGCCCAAGAATGTTGGCTGCATGAGAAATCGCTTTTTCCTTTTCTACCAAAGTCAATTTTTTGGTTTGAGAAACTGCTATTTCCAGCTTAATCCAATCACGGGAAACTTCACCAACCTCATCCTGTAACACTCTATTTTTGATTTTGTGCGATTCAATAAAAATGAATGTTAAGTGCGTCAGAATATCATAAATATCTGATCGCCCTCTGGTAATTTCAACATTCATCTGCTCTTCGTCTATACGATAACAGTTACGGCGTCTTTTTGGAGGCACAATAGCTTTGAAATGAGATTTAGAATAACCTTCATCCGACGTCAGATTAATAAAACGGCACTCTTCAATCCCTATTGGAAGACGTTCTATAACATATAACAAACCATTTAGTTCTACTTTCTCTTCGGCAATATTCCCATATATTTCGGGTCTTAAAGCTAACAAAGCTTCTCTTAATGTGTCGCCTGAAACGCCCATCGGTTTGTAAAAACCTCTATTAAAAAGATGACGCATCGTAATGTACATTTTTTCAATTGCCGCCGATGATTCATGCGCTCTGGATCTGGATATATTTTTTGCGTCTTTCATGCTGTTCTCTTTAATATAATCAAATGTAAGGATTTTGCTTTTTTAACTATAAATATTGGAAGATTTATTTCTTTTGGAGGACATCTTTTGAAGTTTTGGGATATCATTTTGACTACAATATAATCGACGAAAAATTATATTTTTAATTTTGATTTATCATCGGTTTTAAATTTGTCCTTTCCCCAATTTTCTGGGTTTGAAACAATATAATCAGAAATTTGCTGATATGCGTTATTGTCTCGAATGATAATGTCATAAAATAATTTTTGCCATTGGTGTGGATATCCTAATCTGTTAGCATGTTTGGTTACCGCTGATTTATAGGATCCAATAATAGACGAAATGGTATTTTTGCCAATGTTTTGAAAACGATGCGAACCCACCTCGGGCTGGGATGGTAAAGACAGGGCATGCCCTGTCTCTACGTCGTCTATGACATTATCCCGTTTGTCAATAATCAAAATTCCGTGAATATGATTTGGCATAACTACAAAATCGCCCAATTCAATATTTTTATGATGTGCCGGTATCTGATGCCACAATATATCGGCAATAACACCAACCTGAGACAAAACCATTTTATCATTTTGAATTTCTCCAAAATAATGTTCTCGATCTTGGGTACAAATGGTTATGAAATAGGCGCCGTTCCAGCCATAATCCCACCATTGTGCTCTTGCTGAAGAAATGCGATATTTGTTTTGAAACTTTACCTGACTCATCAATTTATAATTTAATCTACTTCATCGAATACTAAAATTTTGTCAACATATCCACAATTTTCCTATCATTCGATAATCTCGGAATTTTATTCTGCCCGCCCAATTTCCCAATCGATTTCATGTAGTCTTGAAAACCATTTTTAGCAACTTTGCTGATAACCAATTTTTTCAAAACATGACCCACAATCAAATCGTCATAATAAATGTTTTGCTTTCGCATGGCATTGTCCAGCGCTTCCGCAAAAGAGTTAAAATCGGCTGGTTCGTTTTCAAATTCGATAAACCATTCGTGATACGGTAATCCTTCAGCCGGCGTGATTTGTGGTGCAACGGTAAATTCATTGACTCTTACGTTTGTTCCTTCCATCGCTTCCTGCAGAGCGTGTTCCACTTCTTTCCCAATTACATGTTCTCCAAAAGCAGAAATATAATGCTTAATTCGTCCCGAAACGATGACGCGGTACGGTTTCAAAGAGGTAAACTGAACTGTATCACCAATGTTGTAGCCCCAAAGTCCGGCGTTAGTAGAAATAATCAGAACATAGTTTACGCCCAACTCTACTTCGCCAATCGTAAGCCTTTTTGGTTTTTCAGAATAAAATTCATCCGCTTTTATAAACTCATAAAAAATCCCTGAATTCAATAGCAGCAACATTCCTTTTTCTTTTTGAGAATCCTGATAAGCAAAAAAACCTTCCGAAGCGGGAAATAATTCTATGCTGTCTACTTTTCTGCCTATTAAATTTTCGAATTTAGCTCTATAAGGTTCGTAGTTAACGCCTCCGTAAATAAATAGATTGAAATTCTTAAAGATATCTCCAACTGGCTTTCCTGCTCTTTGCTGCAGTTTTTCAAAATACATCTGCACCCATGACGGAATTCCCGAAATCACGGTCATGTCCTCATTGATCGTTTCTCCGACGATTGCATTTACCTTGGTTTCCCAGTCTTCAATACAATTGGTTTCCCAAGACGGCAGTCGGTTTTTCTGCAGGTATTTTGGAACAAAATGCGCCACAATTCCAGACAATCTTCCTAGTTTTATTCCGTATTTTTCTTCCAATATAGGGCTTCCCTGCAGGAAAATCATTTTACCGTTTACAAAACTGGCATTCTGGGTTTCTTGTATATAATGCAAAATCGCATTTCGCGCTGCTTCGATATGATACGGCATTGATTCCTTGGTCAGCGGAATGTATTTTGCACCAGATGTTGTCCCAGAAGTTTTGGCAAAATAAAGCGGTTTTCCTTTCCATAGAATGTTTTCCTCACCTTTTACAACTCTGTCTACATAAGGCTTCAAAGCTTCATAATCTCTAATAGGAACCCGATTAGCAAAATCTTCGAATGTCGTTATTTGGGCAAAAGAATGGTCTTTCCCAAATTGAGTTTGTTTAGCATCTTGTATTAAATTTTGGAAAACAGCTTTTTGGGTTTCAACAGGTGAATTGGCCCAGGTTTGTGTTTTTTTATATATTCTTTGGGCAAATATTTTTGCCGCAAGTGATTTTAGTGACATTCTTTGGAATTTATTATAAAGTTGTACTATTGTTTATAATACGGAACATCCGGATTATTTTTTAGTTTTTTGGCTCTTTCCGTTTGGTGTGGCTGTGGAGATATTCTCTTCCTCCTTCACTCTTTTTCTCAATTCAATTTCGGTTTCAGAAGGAGACAAATCTACTGCTTCCTTTACCTCATCAGCAGATGAAAGTATAGAATCTTTGCTGAATTTGGCATATTCTAATTCACCATTGAGTACTTTTTGAATTGATTTGATATAGATTTCGTTTTTCTTTAACGCTTTCGAAAGCGAATCCGATTTTAAAGCAAGAACTGTCGCATTTTTTTTCAGTTCCGAAGATGAGTAGCCTGGGATAAGTTCCCGCAGCGGAGTAAAAGCAATCAATATCGTAGTAGCAGAAATCAGAAAAATGGCACCCAAAGTAAGCGTAACAAAAACGCTCATTATATTCAATTTAAAAGAAAAAATTTCCTCAAAAGTATTTTCGTTCAAAATTACTAATCGATTTTTGATTAATAATCTGTCCCAAAACTTTTTCCTTTTTAACCGATTTTTAGGCATGATTTATATTTAAGTCACAAATATAATGATTTAAAGTGTTGCCAACACTAGCGTAATACAGGTAGTTATATTACAAACTACTTAATTTTATAAAATATTTAACGCTATCTCAAACAAAAAAAAGTTTAAAAACAATGCTCATAAATTTATTCTATATACCTTTGTCCATTATATAATTACAAATTTGCTCCGGCATTAAATATTCAATCATGGGAAGATTAGGTTTACCAGAAATACTTTTGATTATTGGAGTTCTTTTATTACTTTTTGGAGGTAAAAAAATTCCAGAATTAATGAAAGGATTAGGAAGCGGTATTAAAGAATTTAAAAACGCAGCCAAAGACGATCAGCCAGCTGATAAAAAAGAAGAAACTAAAGAATAAATTTTCTTAGAAATTCTTTCAATATAAAAATTCCAAATTCCAATATTTTATAATGGAGTTTGGAATTTTTATTTTTTAAAAAAGGCCTTTTCAATACTAAAAAGACCATTTTTTGGCAAACAAAATTAACTAACTTTTATAAGCAACGCCCATATCCTCAATAGAAAAATGATCGGTCAAGAGGTGTAATAAATGATCTCTCAGTTCAATATATTCGGGAGTTTTTACGATTTCTATTTTATTTCTTGGTCTTGGCAGATTTACATGTACAATCTCGCGAATGGTGGAGGCTGGACCATTATGCAAAACCACAATTCTATCGGATAAAAACAAGGCTTCCTCAATATCGTGCGTAATCATTACAATAGTTTTTTCTCTGTTGTTCAGGTTCCATAATTTCAAAACTTCAAGCTGCATAGAGCCTTTGGTCAAAGCATCTAATGCGCCAAAAGGTTCGTCCATCAATAACACTCCCGGATTGATAGCAAATGCTCTCGCAATCGCTACCCTTTGTTTCATCCCGCCCGAAAGCTGTCCCGGCAGTTTGTCTTTATGCTGGTACAAATTCACCATTTTCAGGTTCTTGATCACGATTTCGTGTTTCTCTGCTGTAGAACAATCCATAACCGAATCTACAGCTTGGAAAATGTTGTTTTCCACCGTTAGCCATGGCAGTAACGAATAGTTCTGGAAAACGATTCCTCTATCCGGCCCTGGCCCTTTTACGTTTTTATTATCCAAAACTACAGACCCTCCTGTTGGAGTCAGCATCCCTCCTATCGCGTTCATAATGGTCGATTTTCCACAGCCCGAATGCCCGATGATTGATATGATTTCACCTTTTTTGATCGAAAGGTTGATGTCTCTTACTGCAATGTATTTTCCTTTTGGAGTTGGAAAAGAAATTTCCAAATCTTTTATTTCTAAATAGCTCATCTTTTCTAGTTTTTAAGTTTCTGAAATTCTAAATTTCTAAGTTTTTTTGGAGCAGAACATTTGTCTTTTATCTGAGAGTTTCGTCCCGCTTTACGTTGCAATCTTGTTTGCCGAACCCCGGCAAACAAGGATTTCCACTTCTATCGGGGCTAAAGGACAACATTTTGCTTTTTTAGAAGTTTTTGAGATTCTAAATCACTAAGATTAAAAACTTAGGAACTTAGCCTCTCAGAAACTTAGTATTTTAACTTGTTTTCAATCATTGTAAAAAATCCGTCAAAAATAATTCCCACAAATCCGATGATGATGATGGCTGAGATTACTTTTTCCAAACTCAGTGCGTTCCAGCTGTCCCACACAAAAAATCCGATTCCTGCACCACCTGATAACATTTCGCCAGCAACAATAACCAACCACGCCACACTTATACTCAATCGCAATCCCGTGATGATGTGAGGCAATGTGTAAGGGAAAACAACTTTGGTCAAATATCTCCATTTTGAGAAACCAAAAGCTTTCGCCACGTTTTTATGATCTTGCGGAATCGTTCCAACTCCAAAAGCAGTGTTAATCAAAGTAGACCATAAAGAAGTGATGAACACGATGAATATTGTAGCCAAACCTGTGTCTTTAAAAACAACTAATCCAATTGGGAACCAAGCCAAAGGCGAAACCGGTTTAAGAAACTGAACAATTGGATAAAATATTTTCTTGAAGAAAGAACTTGCTCCAATTAAGATTCCGAAAGGGATTGCAAACAAAGAACCTAACAAGAATCCAGTCAAAACTGTTTTTATCGAAACAAATAACTGTAATCCGATTCCTTTGTCATTTGGACCGTAATCATAAAACGGGTCGCTTAACATTTCGTACAATACTTTCAAAGTTGCCGTTGGTCCTGGAAGCGCTTCTTTAGTATAAATGCTTAACGCACTCCAAAATCCGCAAAAAATAGCCAAACCAATACAGGCAAATGCAATTGATTTTGCTTTTTCAATTAAATAACGTGAGGCTTTTTTGAGGCTTTTTTTCTTAATTACTTTACCAAAAGTCTTTTGAAGAGAATAGCTTCCTGCTACTTCATCTG
The DNA here is from genome assembly GCF_003385115.1 of Flavobacterium aquicola. Taxonomy (GTDB): domain Bacteria; phylum Bacteroidota; class Bacteroidia; order Flavobacteriales; family Flavobacteriaceae; genus Flavobacterium; species Flavobacterium aquicola. Next base: position 100,245 of record NZ_QUNI01000005.1, on the reverse strand, counting down.
TTTCTATTGCTGCTGTTGTTGAATTTGACATAATTATTTTTTTTTAAGTTACTAAGTTGCTGAGAAGCTGAGTTTCTAAGTTTCTGCGAGTGCGTGAGGGATAGGAGCTGGCTACCGAAGTAGCGCGGATAGCCCGACCCCGCGGAAAAAAGGGGCTGAATATTCATTCCTAAAAGTAAGCCCCTTTTTCCGCGGGGTCACGCCCAAATTATTTTTTTAGTTTCTAAGACTCAAAGTTTCTGAGATTTTAAAAAAACTTAGAATCTTAGCAACTCAGAGTCTTAGCGTCTTTTTCTAACGCTTCACCACTTTTAAATAAGCGGATGGATTTGCTGGGTTGAAAACTGTTTTATCCATCGTAAGAGAGAACGGTTTCATGTCGTCTGCAGGGATTTTGATTTTCATGCTTTTGGCCACTTCTTCGTATAAATCCTGAAGAATTAATTTGTCGGCGATTGCTTGATAATTAGGTTCTTCTTTCAAATATCCGAATCGTACAAATTGTGCCATTGCCCAGATTCCGTAGGATTTACGAGGGTAATTTACTGTTCCGCCTTTGTAAAAAAGCATATAGTCTTTGTCATACACTTCGGTTCCTTGATTACAGCCCAAGTTGTAATCTCCCATCAATCTTGCTTCGATAACATCGGCTGGAGCGTTTACATAAGGCGCTTTCCCGATGATGGCAGCAGCTTTCTTGCGGTTGGCAGGATTGTCTAACCAGATGCATGCTTCCATGATGGCTTTCATTACTTTCTTCAAATCTTCGCGGCGTGATGCGCTAAAGTCTTTGTTGACAACCAACGCTTTTTCTGGGTGATCTTTCCAGATATCCTGAGAAGCGATTTGCGTAAAACCAATTCCTTGTTTTACGGCAACTCCGCCCCAAGGCTCACCAACGCAGTATCCGTCCATGTTACCTACTTTCATGTTGGCTACCATTTGCGGAGGCGGAATAGTGATGATTTTTACCGCTTTTTGGTTTAAACCTGCCAATGACATCCAGTTTCTTAACCACAAATCGTGAGTTCCTCCTGGGAAAGTCATAGCGAAAGTCACTTCTTTTTCGGCTTTTAATTTAGCAGCCACGACAGGCGTCACTTTGTTCATTTGTTTGAATGAAACTTTTCCGCAAAAATCATTCGACAAAGTGATCGCTTGCCCATTAACATTAAGCATCATGGCTATTTTCATTTCAGATCCTGCTTTCCCTCCCACTCCGGTGTACACTGAGAAAGGCATGGTGTACAAACAGTGAGCACCGTCTAATTCGCCTGTTAGGATTTTGTCACGGACATTTGCCCAAGATGTTTCTTTGGTTACGACAACCTCAACACCGTATTTTTTGAATAAACCAAGTTCTTTGGCCATAACGATTGGTGAACAATCGGTCAGAGGAATGAAACCCAGTTTTACAGGTTCACTCGCTGGCGGATTTGGTTTTGTCGTGAAAGAAGAGAACAAAACCACGCACATTATCAACATCAATGGGGCAAAAAGAGTTCTTATATGTTTTTTAGTCTGTATCATTTTTTTAGTTTTTAAATCGTTAATTCAATTACTTTTTATTTAAAAAATTTGGTTTAATATTTACCATTACATATGCCCATTGCGGAGTAAGGTTTGCATTGGCAACTGCTTTAACTTGTGCAGAAGCCATTGATTTTGTAGCCTGCATTACTGAATATCCAGCTTCGATATTGATCATTTTGGTCATGTTGTAGCTCATTTTTAAGTCAAGCTCTGTACCTAAATAACTTGTTTGTGTTCCTCCCGCTCCGTTAGATAATTTGTTTGCTGCTTCAAAACAGTGGATGTCAGCAAAAAGAGTCAGGTTGTCTTTCATGTTGTATTTCGCTTTCAGGAAGTAGTTTAACAAACCTTGTGAGCCAAAACCGCTTGAAGCGTAGAAGTAATCCATAGTTCCCCAGAATTTATGAGGTGTTCCGTAAAGCGGATCAAATTGATTGTTCTCTGAAGTTGCTGTAACAGCTTTTGTTCCGTCAGTTCCAGATAAATAATCGATTCCAGGACCTACAAATAATTTTCTTCCCACTTGCAGAGTCGAAGTAATAGAAGCCAAATTACTGTTTAAGCTGCGTCCGTTTTTGTCATGTCCAAATTGATGATAAATACTTCCTTCGAATTTCAATTTTCTAGTTGCATTCACATTATAGTAAAAACCAGTAGTGTTGCGGGTCCAGATTCCCTGCTCATTTACTTTGGTTGTAACCGGCGGAGTTCCTTCAGTTACATTGGTATATTTATTGAAGTTATCGCTTAAAAATAAAAAGGAAATATCTCCAAAGAAAAACTTCTTAGCCAGATAAGCATATTCAAGTGATTTATAATTGGTTCCCAAACCATTAGTCCCTGCAGGATATCCTGCTGTTGCAGCCGGAACACCGTTATAAATTGTTCCTGCTAATAACTCTTTGTTTTGGTTAAATGCGGCTCCAAAATCAGCTGTCCATCCTTTGTTAAAATATTTTAAGACAACCGCATCATGGTAACGTGCCTGCTGTAACCAATCTAGACCTCCAATAACTTTTTGATCATCATATGAAATCTCCTGACGTCCTATTTTTAAAGATAAATTTTGAATGGTACTGGTAGTGTCCACCAACATAATTTCACCCCAAGCTTCGTGTAACTGCACTCCATTGTTCTCTGCAGTTGTTACTCTATTTATTGTTGAAGCATCCTGTCCCCAAACACGAACATCTTGAAGAGCAACAAAAAATTTGAATCTGTATCCTGTGAACCCAACATTCAGCCTTGTTCTTTGTGAAGTAAAAACAGCAGTCTCTGCGTCTTTTGCTTGTAACGTACTATATCCGTCTCTAAATTCTGCTCTTGGTCTGAATTGTCCAGTCGCTGTCAGCTGAGCATTTGCTACTGACGAACCAAACAATGTTATGGCTAGTCCTAATAAAATTGATTTTGAATTTCTGCTTTCTTTTAATGCTTTTATTTTTTGTACTCCTGTTGTAATCTTTTGCATGATGAATAGGTTTTGATTAGTATGAAGCAAATATACATACGTATTTATACTTACGTATTTACTTTTTACAGCTCAAAACCTCTTTTTTACGCAGAAAAAAATCTGATGATGACAGGTAATTTACTGCGTTTTGGCAAATTTTACATGCAAAATACTGTATTCATTGACTTTATAATACTTATGTTTTGCCTAAACCATTTACGTAGAAAAAAAATATCAAAACTTTTTTATTCCAAATTTCAAAAAATGGTCATTTATTTCCATAAAAAAAGCCCTAAAAGGGCTTTTAAATCTAATGTATAATCAAAAAACTACTTAGATATACTTATGTTCCATAATTTCTGACTGCATTTTATTAATTTGGTGCAAGCCTATTTTCTTTCCTACTGTTTTGATCAATTCCTCTCTTTTCAAACTAGAAATCACTCTGGTCACCTGCTCTTCGGTAGTTCCGGCAAAATCGGCTATCTCTTTTCGTGACAAATCCAGATTAATTAAATCATTCGTTTGACCAAATTTTCGATGTATATATAATAAGGTATCAATCACTCGCTCTCTCACGTTCATGTGGGCAATCTTCCTGATGTTGTTCTCGCTCTTGTTTAGCTCTTCAGCATAAAAAAGCATCATATCATAGGTAAACTCTGGAATGTTCTTAAGAATGTCCATCATGACTTCATTATTAAAATTACACAAAACAGTATCTTCCAGTGCATATGCTCCTATTAAATAACGATTGCTAGTTCCAAACCCCCTAAAACCCACTGTGTCTCCATTTGTCGTAAAACGAACAATCTGTTCTCTGCCATTAATACCGGTTTTTACCGTTTTCACCTTACCTTTCTGCACAAAGTAAAGTCCTTGAATAGGTGCACCTTCAATAATAAACTGCTGTGTTTTCTTGCAGCTGAAACTATGTTTTTTCTCTATATAACTTTGCATGTTGGGCAAATGAATATGTTTTTTGATAAAACAATTTTCATTACTGCAGCTACTGCAAATAGCCTGATTCTCTTTCATCTGTAGCTAATTATTAATTTCTAAGTAATACATCCAAACCAATATTTCATTCCTTATTTCGATATGAATCACAAATTCAATGCTATGAATAAATCTTGGTTAAATAACAAAATCAGTAAAAATTTTACTGTAACAATCTTTATTTGAAGTAAATGTATAAGTTTTTCGCAATAAATAATAATATACGGCTTTTGCCAGATGCAAAAAAACAGCTAGGAAAAAGTCCTTTTTTTGCGTATTTTTTATAAATAAATACAAAAAAACGGCATCATTGAATGTTTCCTCTACTTAGAAACTCACTTTTTCAAATTATTCATAATAATTCATTAATAAGTAAAAATACGTAGTTTTTGTAATTTGTAGTTTTTTACTTAAATAAAATATAAAAATATTTTTTCGTTTATATAAAAATCCTACTTTTAGCATTCCTAAATTTACCGATATGAAAAACCTAGTTATCTTAATGAGTATCTTTTTTTGCATCAACAATTATTCTCAAACCCAGCAGCCTTTCCCAGCCAACAAAACGTATGGAAATGGTCTGATGCCTACAGTAAAAAACAGTCAGGATGCTTTAAATAACTACAACACTTGGAAATTCAATTTTCTTGAGAACTGTACCAATGGCCGCTACAGAGTAAAATTTGATAATCCAACTGAAACCGTTTCTGAAGGAATAGGTTACGGAATGCTGTTAACTGTCTATGCTGGCGATAAAGCACTTTTTGACGGACTTTGGCAATATTACAAAGACAATGTAAACGGCAACGGACTGATGAATTGGAAAATTAACGGCTGTTCAGGAAAAAAAGGTGATAACGGAGCAACTGATGCCGATCTTGACGTAGCATTTGCACTCATTGTCGCCGATTATCAGTGGAGCAGTACTGGAACAATCAATTATAAGGCTAATGCAAAAACATTAATTGCTTCTATTAAAGCTAATGAAGTTGAGGCCAACACTTTCGTGCTAAAGCCAGGAGATGCTTTTGGCGGAAGCTCTCTAACTAATCCTTCTTATTTTTCACCAGCTTATTATCGTGCATTCGGAGTTTTTACGAATGATGTTTCTTTTTGGAATTCAGTTGCCACCAAAGCTTATACCGTTATCAATAACAATTTGACCCAAAATAATGCCGTTGGCGGATTGGTATCCGATTGGTGTGAGGCTTCTGGGAATTATTCTTCACAAGCCAGTGGATATGCAAATCAGGGAAAATTTTATTCTTATGACGCCGCAAGAACACCTTGGAGAATTACGATGGATTATGTTTGGTACGGGAATGCAGATGCAAAAGCTTATGCCAAAAAATCATCTGATTTTGTTCGTGTAACTTTGGGAGGATCGGCAAACATTAAAAGTGGTTACAACCAAAATGGAACTGTAACTGAGCCATGGCACAACGCTACTTTTGTGGGGCCATTTGCCTGTGCAGCAATGGCAGGAGAAAATCAGGCGCATTTGGATACTTCTTATAACGATTTAAAAGGATTGGGTGAACCCAAAAGTTATTTTAACCAAACCCTGAAAACATTGACATTATTCCTGCTAACAGGTAATTTCTACCTTCCCCCTACCGCGACTTTGGCGCGTGAGGATTTTAATATAGAAAATTCATCCATTTCACTCTATCCAAATCCTAGTTCGGATAAATTTACAGTTTCAGCTCCTGAAAATTCAATAATTATGGTTTTCTCCCCTCTGGGAAATATAGTTTCGAAACAAAAAACAATTTCCAAAACCACTGAAATTAATTTAGGCAATCATTCTTCAGGACTTTATTTGATAAAAATCACTAATGATACTAAAAGTGTAATCAAAAAAGTTATTTTGAAATAATACTTAAACTGAAAAACTCCTAAACTATTAATGTAATTTAGGAGTTTTTGTTTTTTATAAAATCATCTTCCATGGAATTATCTATATGATCGATTCAATTTCATTAATTTTAGTTTTATTCCTTATAAAAAATTTAACTTTTACCATAAAATTCACTATTTTGCCGCCTTTTACTGCTATTTATTGGTAATAAAGCAAACATTCAAACCATTATTATTTAATGACAATACCCCTTTACTCTCCTGGTTTACATAAACTTGTCACGCTTGAAGTCCAACAAGAAGAAAAATTAATTTCCAGTGAGAGTTTCATAGCTTTTTCTGAAGATTTAATTTTAAAATACAATCTAGAAACAGTAGGCATTAATACTCATGATTTCGAAAATAACAGTTTTACCATTGCCATATGTTTGAAAGAATCGCATATCTGCATTCATACCTGGCCTGAATTTAAACAATTGACTTTAGATGTTTATTTGTGTAATTATCTTCAGGACAATACAGAAAAAGTCAAAGAAATTACAGCTGCATATATCAGCTATTTTGACGCCAAAGTTTTAAAAGATTTCGAAATTAACCGATAGTATATGACGGTACCTTGTTATAACTGCAATACAACTACAGCTCTGGATGTTTCTTTTGAAGTAACAACTTTTGCTTGTCCCAACTGTACTTCTGTTTACAAAAACACAGAAGCAGGTCTAAAATTTCACAATAAACACAAGCCTTTTTCTTTTAATGAAAAATTAGAATTAGGAAAATCCGCCACATTTGATGATAAGCAATATACAATTACCGGCATTCTTATCAAGAAAAACAGCGGTTTCGAATGGGCTGAATATATTCTGGAAGGAAAACAAGGCGATTATTTGTATCTGTCTGAAGCCGCAGGACATTGGATAATTTTAACAGAAATCGAGTTCCAAAAAAAAGTAGGCAATCATCCATTAACGGTTGAACATGAAGACGTAACCTACGACCGATACGATTATTATTATCCAACATTAATTGCAGCCCAAGGATTTTTTGATTTTGATATTTTTGACAAAATCGAACTCATAGAATTCATCAACCCACCATTGATGCTTTCTTTTGAAAAATGTGGTCATGAGCAGACTGCTTTCTTGGGAAAACACATATCAAAAAGTGAAATTAAGAAAGCGTTTGGAATAACTAATCTGCCTTGGAAAAAAGGTATCGGACAAATACAGCCTTTTATATTCAATATCAGAAATTTAGCATTGACTTTTTGTGGCGTTGCTGTATTAATTCTTTTAACCAATTGGTATCTTAATAAAGACCGTGTTGAGCAAAATGTGCTGAATACTGAAATTTTCTTTCACCAATTTGTATCTAAAGATTATATAACACCATCCTTTACTTTAAGCGGAAGCGCTGCACCCCTATCAGTAAGAGTGCATTCGAATGTGGATAATTCGTGGGCCAATGTGCAGGTGGCTTTGATCAACGAAACTACAGGAGAAGAAATTTATGCCAATAAAGATATCGAATATTATCATGGTTACACTGATGGAGAAAACTGGACAGAAGGAGACCCAACCGAAGAATTTAACATTTGCGGAGTTGCAGCTGGCAAATACCATCTAGCTGTTACCCCAATGAAAGCGACAGAAGATACTCTAAATCGGTCACTTCAAATTCAGGCATCGTGGTCAAGCCCTTCTACAAGAAATGTCTGGATGGTCTTCATTTTTATGGCAGTATTCGTAATCGGAATGTATTTTCTTGAAAGAAATTTTGAAGAAAGAAGATGGAATGAATAATAACTAATTGTATGGAAAAAATTATACCTTTTATTAAATCCAATTACCTCGCGATTCTCTTAGGAGTATTTTTCTACGGCCTATTTGTTTATTATAACGCAACTGGCAACAGAATTTGTGACTGCGAATCGACTGAAAATTATAAACCTAATTCTACAGGAAGAATTGGTACAAATCATTTTTACCACAAATAATCAAAACCAAAATACTATGGATATTCTAACTATGAAACCTGTTTTAGCCTCAATTGTCTTTTCCTTAATTGGAATTGTAATTCTGCTGATTGCTTATTTTATCATCGAAAAATTAACTCCGGAAAATACCTGGGATCAAATTTCAAAGAACAACAATGTGGCTTTAGCAATTGTTTTTGGAGCTTTTATCATTGGTATTTCAATGATTATCAGTGCTGCGATTCATGGGTAAAAAGTTTTTAAAATTTGAATATTTGCTGCTTTTCGCCGTATTTACTATCGCCACCTGCGGATTGGTTTATGAACTGGTCGCAGGAACTTTGGCAAGTTACTTATTGGGCGATTCGGTAAAGCAATTTTCTTTCATCATTGGAGTCTATCTTTTTTCGATGGGTATTGGCTCCTATTTTTCTAAATTTTTAACCAAAAATCTACTCAACACTTTTGTTGAAATTGAGATTCTGGTGGGGCTAATCGGAGGATTAAGCTCCGTAATTTTATTTTTGCTTTTTGAAAGTATTTATTCCTTTCAGTTCATACTTTACTTTCTGGTGTTTATAACTGGCTGTCTGGTAGGATTGGAGATTCCGCTATTGATGAATATCCTGAAAGACAAAGTCGAATTTCGGGATTTGGTTTCTAATGTTTTTACCTTTGATTATATAGGAGCATTGTTGGCATCCATTTTATTCCCGCTCATTTTAGTGCCAAAACTAGGTATTATGGGTACTTCTCTTTTTTTCGGAATGATTAATGTTTCCATTGCTATAGCATTGTGTTATTTGCTTAAAAACGAATTAAAAAAAATACACCTTTTACGAAGCAAAGCCATACTGTCGTTTCTAATTTTATTGGTAGTATTTATTTTTTCAGACAAAATTTTATCCTTTTCTGAAGGAAAACTGTATGGCGAAAACATCATTTACACCAACACAACTCCTTATCAAAGAATAGTTTTAACACACAACAAAAGCGATTATAGACTGTACCTCAACAACAACTTACAGTTCAGTTCTGCCGATGAATACCGCTATCATGAAGCTTTGGTTCACCCTGCCCTTTCGATGGCAAAAAATGTGACTAATGTTTTGGTTCTTGGCGGTGGTGATGGACTGGCAGTCAGAGAAATATTAAAATACAAAGACGTTAAAAAAATAACATTAGTCGATCTGGATGAAGGCATGACCAACATGTTTAAAACCAATACGATATTAACCGGTTTTAATAAAAATTCACTCAACAATCCAAAGGTCAGCGTTTTCAACAAAGATGCTTACATCTGGGCAAAAAACTGTTCCGAAAAATTTGATGTTGTCATTGTCGATTTTCCGGATCCTTCCAATTACAGTTTAGGCAAATTATACTCGCTTAATTTTTATGCCACAATTCAACAATTACTAAAACCGGATGCTGTTGTCGTAATCCAAACCACATCTCCTTATTTTGCCCCGAAATCTTTTTGGTGTATCAACAAAACCGTGATGCAGGTTTTTCCGCAGGTGGATGCTTATCACGCTTATGTACCATCCTTCGGTGAATGGGGCTTTACCATTGCCATTAATGGTTTTGGAACCACTTTCAATACCGTAAACCGAAAATTGAATAATCTCCGTTTTTACAATTATCAGTTTGATAAATTCAATTATTTCTCTCAGGATATGATTTCAAAAGACATAGAAATCAATCGATTAGATAACCAAATTTTAGTGCGCTATTTCGATGAAGAATGGGGAAAATTACAATAACTCAAGAAGGAACTTCTTCAAAACGATAGCTGTTTCTTTATTGGTTATTCCGTTTTTGGATGCCTGCAAAGAAAAAGCCATCACTTTATTAATTCGATTATCCGGAACCAATCATATTTTGGGACATCGACTGCGTGTCAAAAATTTTCCTAAACCAACAAAGGAAATTTCTATTCCTTATTTAATTGTTGGCGGAGGAATCTCAGGATTAAGTGCTTGCAGACAATTAACCAAAAAAGGAATTACAGATTTTCTGATGGTGGAATTAGAAGATCATTTGGGCGGAAATTCATCCAACGGCGAAAATAAATACTCAAAATATCCATTAGGTGCCCATTATCTTCCTTTACCAAATTTAGAAGATAAAGCCTTATTGGAATTTTTGGAAGAAGAAAAAATCATACTAGGCTATGACTCCAACGGCTTCCCAAAATTTGATGAAACACAACTCACCTTTGCTCCCGATGAACGTTTATATATAAAAAACAATTGGCAGGAAGGTGTTGTTCCAAAAGAGGGAAACACAGCTCAGGAAGACAAAGAATTAATCCGTTTTTTTAAATTAATGGATGATTTTAGGATAAAAAAAGATGAACAAGGAAAGTATTGGTTTATGATTCCGCTTGCTGATTCTTCTGAAAATAAAGACGTAAAAGAACTTGATTCGATCACTATGAAAGAATGGTTTGATCGAAATCATTTTACATCAAAACCGCTTTATAATTACATTGATTATTGTTGCAAAGATGATTTTGGTTTGGGAATAGAATACGTTTCGGCTTATGCCGGAATCCATTATTTTGCCGGAAGAAAACAAAATGCTTCCAAAGACAAACATGATAGCGTTCTCACTTGGCCTGAAGGAAATTCAAGGTTAACCCATCATTTGCAAAAATATGTAAAAGGAAAATCGCTAAAAAATCATTTGGTTTACGAAATTGAAAACCACAATAATAAAGCAGTTGCCAAAGTTTTTGATAATAAAACTAAAACTTCAATTGCCATAATAGCCGATAAAATTTTGCTGGCAACGCCTCAATTTGTAAACCAATATTTATTAGAAAACAGAAAAGGTTTGGCCTCACATTTTCATTACACGCCTTGGTTATTGGCCACTTTAGTAGTTTCCGATTTAACGGATAATGGCAGTTTTCCGCTGTGTTGGGACAATGTAATTTATGGCTCGAAAGGTTTGGGATACGTTTATGACCAACATCAGTCTTTGCAACAGGTTCAGGATAAAAAAGTAATTACGTATTACTATAGTTTTTCTTCATCCGACTTGAAAAAGACACGCAGGGAATTGTACAAAAAGCCTAAAGAATATTGGAAACAAATGGTTTTTGATGATTTAAAAATAGCGCATCCAGCTATTGAATCGGCTACAGAAAACATCGAAATTCATTTATTGGGACATGGAATGATAAGTCCTGTGCCGAATTTTATTTATGGCAAAGCCAAAAAAGAAGCCTCTCAGCCCATTGCAGACAAAATCTATTTTGCCCACAGTGATTTGTCTGGAATCTCCATTTTTGAAGAAGCCTTTTATCAGGGAATTAACGCAGTAAACTCAATGATCGATGAAACAGCCCTGGATTCATAAAACGAAAACTGACAGTTTGTTTATTCTGTTACCGTCCTTTGTGGTCGTAGCCATTGTGTTTTTATTCCAAAATCAACTTCAGAAAATAGAAGAAGAATATTCATTTTATACCTGGCTTTTTCTAATCGTTTTTATTGATGTGGCACACGTTTACGCCACTTTATTTAAAACTTATTTTGTTGCTGAGGAATTTCAAAAAAGAAAAAAACTATTGATTGGATTACCAATTTTATGTTTACTAATTGGGATGTTTCTGTTTTCTTTTGGAAGCGGTGTTTTTTGGTCTGTTTTGGCCTATATAGCCGTTTTTCACTTCATCAGACAGCAATATGGTTTTATGCGTTTATATGCCCGAAATGAATCCAAAAAATGGGCGTGGATCGACAATTTAATTATTTATACCGCCACAATTTATCCAATGTTGTATTGGTTTTTATCAGCGCCCAGAAAATTTAACTGGTTTGTGGAAAATGAATTTTTACATTTCCAAAATCCATTTTTAATTACGATTTTAAGCTGGCTTTATGGTTTAATAATTCTTTTTTATGCCATTAGAACAATCTATTTATTCATAAAAACCAACTATTTCAATATCCCAAAAAATGCGATAATCGTAGGAACTATCTTGTCTTGGTATTTTGGAATTGTATATTTTAATAATGATTTAATTTTTACCCTGCTTAATGTCGTTTCTCACGGAATTCCTTATATGGCTCTTATTTATCTGAAAGAGATTGACAAAAAAACAGTTGCAGAATTGGATTGGCTCCATTATTTCAAACATTTCAAAGGGCTTTTATTCTTTATCGCAATCTTACTGTTTATTGCTTTTTCGGAAGAATATTTTTGGGAAATATTAGTTTGGAACGAACAATTTTCGGGTTCAATAGAAGATTTTTCGAATTGGTATTTTTTAGTGGTACCGCTATTAACGGTACCACAGTTTACTCATTATTTGTTGGATGGATTTATATGGAAAAATAAGAAATGATTTTACAAAACCATCATCAACTGAATACGTTTTCTGTCTTCATCCACTTCTGTGACTTTTACCTCAACTTGCAGGTGTAGTTTTACCGCTTTTTTTACGTAGCTCAAAAAACCAAACTTAATTAAGAAAAAGAATCAATTTTCTTAAAATATTTCTGAAGTAAAAATATACTTATATTTGACGAAATTTATTTTTATGAAAAAAACTCTACTCTTTTTAATTTTCTTCTTACAATTCTTTGCAGTATTCAGCCAAAATCCAACCGATATTTCCCAAGTTTTTGGTAGTCTCACAGGTTTTGGCGGAAGCGTTAAAACCATTGTTATACAGCCCGATGGAAAAATACTTGTTGGAGGCAATTTCTTTACCTTTAAAAATGGGTCTCAAAATTGTCTGATTCGTTTAAATTCTGACGGAAGTAAAGATGATTCCTTTGACATTGGGACAGGATTTGATAATTCAGTATCATCTATTTTACTTCAAAATGATGGGAAAATATTAGTCGCTGGTGATTTTAATGTTTTTCAAGGCAAACTTCAGCGTGGTCTAATTCGTTTAAATCCTGATGGAAGTAAAGATACTTCATTAAATATAGGAACTGGTTTTCTTAAAAATTATTTTGAAGACAATTGTATTAAATCAATGATTGTACAACCTGATGGGAAAATAGTTTTAGGCGGTGGATTTAACTATTATCAGGACAAAAGTCAGGATTTTTTAATCCGCTTAAACAGTGATGGAAGTAAAGATACTTCTTTTATTGTCCAAAACCCGAATATAGTTATTAATACAATTGGTTTACAATCTGACGGAAAATTAATTATTGGTGGACAATATCTTAAGAACAAAACCCAGCAGCAAGACCGTTTAATTCGACTTAATATAGATGGAAGTAAAGATGAAACTTTTAGTGTTGGAAATACATTCAATAATACTGTTAATATTATCAATGTTCTAAAGGATGATCAAATACTTGTTGGAGGAACTTTTGGCGGTTATTTAGCACGTTTAAGAAGTAATGGAACAAAAGATAATCTTTTTTCATCGCAAGTTAGTTTCTCCTACGATATGTATCCTTACACTTGCAACGTAACAACTATTAAACTTCAAAGTGACGAAAAAATTCTTGTTGGAGGAGAATTTAATTCATATCAAGGATCTTCTCAAAGTCATTTGGTCCGTATAAATTCTAATGGTTCCAATGATAAAACTTTCAAAATTGAGGATAAATTTGATTTTTCTGATGTTAAAACAATTGCTGTACAAAATGATGGACAAATTATTGCAGGTGGAGGATTTATTAAATTTGAAGGTAATCCTCAAAAAGGATTAATTCGTTTAAACGTAGATGGAACTAAAGACCTTTCGCTTAAATTAGGTTATGGTCTTGATGGAGAAGTAGAATGTATTTTGCGTCAATCTGATGGAAAAATTGTTGTTGGAGGAGATTTTACCAGTTACGAGGAAAGTTCTCAAAAAAAATTAATTCGATTTAATACTGATGGAACTAAGGACAAAAATTTTGATATTGGAAAAGGATTCACAACCTCAGCAACTTCTGGCAGTAATTGCAGGGTTTTAACTGTAACCGAGCAATCTGACGGGAAATTGCTTATTGGAGGTACTTTTGGAACTTATCAAGGTAAAGAATATCCTGCTTTAATTAGATTGAATGCCAACGGAACTCCAGATACGACTTTTAACACTGGTTCTGGACTGTATGCAGGAGATAGATTTCCTAACTACTTAACTGTTCATAACATAAAAGTTCAACCTGATGGTAAGGTAATTGTAGGAGGTTATTTTTCTAGATATCAAAGTACGCTCTGTAGCAATTTAATACGTTTAAATTCTAACGGATCTATAGATAAAACTTTTAAAGTTGGAACAGGGTTTGATGCTAGAGTTACTAACTTAGTTTTATTACCAGATGGAAAAATATTAGTTGCGGGAGATTTTACTAAATATCAAGGCAAAGATGCAAAATATTTAGTACGCTTAAATACTGATGGAAGTATTGATGACTCTTTTCAATTAACAACTGAATTTGTTATGTCTGCTGTACAAACTTTAACTGTACAAGAAGACGGAAAAATAATGGTTGCTTTTAGTTCTCCAGGCGGTTCTTCTGGTAGTTTATTTCGAATAAATGAAGATGGAAGCAGAGACACTTCTTTTGATAATGTAATTAAATTAGGGAATAGAATTTATTCTATAGTTATACAAAAAGATAAAAAAATAATTGTTGGAGGTTATTTTTTATATAATTTAGCTCGTTATAATTCTGATGGAACTAAAGATCAAAGTTTTAATGTTGGACCATCATTTCAAACAACTGCTCCTAATGTCCGTTCTGTAGTCTTAGAACCTGATGGAAAAATCTATGTAGGAGGATTATTTTTGAGTTATCAAGGCGATAATAGATCCGCTTACCTGATTAAACTTAAAGGAAATGAAGTAGTTTTATCAAACGAAGAATTCAGTATAGAAAAAAAAGCTTTTTTACTTTGGCCAAATCCAGTAAAAAATACGCTAAATATCAATTCTTTAAATGAAAGCAATTATTCTGTAAAAATTTATGATTTATTGGGAAGGTTAATTTATACCAAAGAAAATGCAAATTCATCAATAGATGTAAGCCCTTTTAATTCTGGTATATATTTAATAAAAATAAAAGACGAAAGCGGAGAAACATCTCAAAAATTTATAAAAATATAATCAATTGATTACAAACAAAAAACTCTCAAATTACGGTTGCAATTTGAGAGTTTTTTGTTTGTAATATTCTAGCTTATAAAATTTGGAATTTTCAAATTGAAATTATTCTATAATACCATCGTCAGCTGAATTCGTTTCCTATCCTCATCAACCTCAGTCACTTTTACTTCAACATGTTGGTGTAATTTAACCACCTCATTGACATCGCTTACAAAACCGGCTTTCAGTTGGGAAATGTGAACCAATCCACTTTCTTTCAAACCGATATCTACGAAACAGCCAAAATTGGTGATGTTATTGACAATTCCGGGTAAAATCATTCCGGTTTTCAGGTCTTTTATTGATTTCACATTTGGATCAAATTCGAAAACTTTGGCAGATTTTCTTGGGTCCAATCCTGGTTTTTCAAGCTCTTTGATGATGTCTTTTAAGGTTAATAAACCAATTTCTGGTGTGATATAATTTTCGGCCTTAATTAAAGCTGTTTTCTCTTTATTGGCAATCAAATCATTTACCGAAAGTTTTAAATCCTTTGCCATTTTCTCCACAATAGCATACGCTTCGGGATGCACTGCGGAATTGTCCAAAGGATTTTTGGCATTCGAAATTCGGATAAAAGCCACTCCTTGCTGATAGGCTTTATCACCCAAACGAGGCACTTTTTTCAGTTGTTTTCTATCGGTAAAAGGGCCGTTTTCGGAACGATAGGTTACTATGTTTTCGGCCAGCTTCTCTCCTATTCCACTCACATAGCTCAACAAATGTTTACTCGCCGTGTTGATATTTATCCCCACCGAGTTCACGCAACGGATTACTGTCGAATCCAATTCTTCTTTTAATTTGGTTTGATCCACATCGTGTTGGTATTGTCCAACTCCAATGGCTTTTGGGTCGATTTTTACCAATTCTGCCAAGGGATCTGAAAGTCTTCGCCCGATAGAAACCGAACCACGAACCGTCACATCATAATTAGGAAACTCCTCTCTCGCAATCTTCGAAGCCGAATAAACCGACGCTCCTGCCTCCGAAACTATAAAAACCTGAACCGGTTTGTCAAAAGCAATTTTCTTGATAAAGAATTCCGTTTCTCTCGAAGCTGTTCCGTTTCCAATTGAAATGGCGTCAATATTATAAGCATTTACCATCGATTTTATCTTTTTCATCGCCATTGCCGTTTCATTTTGAGGAGCATGAGGATAAATGGTTTCGTTGTACAGTAAATCACCTTTTTCATCCAAACAAACAATTTTACAACCCGAACGGAATCCTGGATCTATTGCTAAAATTCTTTTTTCGCCCAATGGTGGTGCCAGCAACAACTGCCCTAAATTATTAGCAAATACTTGAATCGAATTGGCATCAGCCTTAGCTTTGGCTTCCTGCAATGTTTCATTAGAAATCGCTGGATTCAGTAAACGTTTGTAACTGTCTTCAATCGCTAATTGTATGTGCGGTGTGGTACTGTTGTCACCTTTTATAACTAATTCGTCAATAATATCGTAGGCATCATCCAATTCTACATCTACTTTGAACTTGATGAATCCTTCATTTTCGGCTCTCAAAATAGCCAATAAACGATGCGATGGAGCTTTGGTCAATGGTTCTGCCCATTCAAAATACTGATTGAATTTTTGGGCTCCTTCCTCGTCTTTTTTGGCTTTAACCACTTTGGTTGTAATTGTCGCTTTACGCTCAAACAATCTTCTCAACTGTTTTCTTACGTAAATATTTTCATTAATCCATTCAGCGATAATGTCTCTTGCTCCCTGCAAAGCTGATTCTTCGTTGATAACATTTTCATTCAAATATTGTGTCGCCAGGAAATCAACATCATCCTTCCCTTGGTTCATAATTATTTTAGCCAAAGGTTCCAATCCATTCTCTCTCGCTACATCGGCTTTGGTTCTTTTTTTCTTTTTATAAGGCAGATAAAAATCTTCCAATTCCTGTAAATCGAAACTTTGCTGAATTTTTTTCTCCAACTCCGGAGTCAACGCATTTTGTTCCTGAATGGATTTTAAAATCGCTTCTTTTCTCTTTACAATCGTTTCGTAATCCTTTTGCAATTTTGCAATTTGTTCAATCACCACTTCGTCCAGATTCCCTGTTTTGTCTTTTCGATAACGGGAAATAAATGGAATGGTGCAGTCTTCCTCAAGTAATTGAACCGTGTTTTGAATATTTATTGCTGATGTTGCAACGGATTTTGAAATGAATTGTATGTTGGTCATTTTTTAATATTTTGGACAGCTAAAATAATATCTTTAACGATTAATTTTAGTTAAATGAACATTTTATTCTACTATTTTTTGATTTTAAATGGAATAGCTTTTATCCTAATGGCTTATGATAAGCATTTGGCAAAAACTCAAAAACAAAGAATTCCTGAACGGACTCTTTTAGGTTCAGCTTTTTTGGGAGGAACAATTGGTTCGGGTTTAGGAATGTTGACTTTCAGACATAAAACAGCCAAAAAAAGTTATCTTTTAAAATTTTGGCTGATTTTAATTTTACAAATTTTGATAGGCTGGTTTTATTTAAACAGGTAAAAAATGTTAATTGCGTCAATTGACTGACTGAATTAATGTAAATACAGTCAATAGAAATCAAAAAAAGCCCTGTTTTATTAACGAGCTCTAAATTGTATGGTGCGCAGCACCCGATTTTTTTTTTTTAACTTAATCCTGAACTATAAAATCCTTCGACTCTTCTTCCTTTTTATATTCCGGCTGAATATTGATATGATTGATATGGAATTTTTCGAACAGAACGTGTTCTACTTTATCCAAAAGTTCATTGAATTCGGACATTTTTATGTCTTCAGAACAATCAAGATGCGCTTCAAGATGCAATTCCTCTTCGTTGAGATACCAAAGATGAATATGATGCAGTTTGCGCACTCCTGATATTTTATGAACTTCGCTGATAATTTCATTAATGTCAAGATGACTTGGTGTAAAAAGCATTAGCATTTGGGTTGATTTTTTTAACAAATCAAAACCAACGATTATCAGGTAAATAGCAATTATCAAAGTCAATAAACTGTCAACCCAAAACCATTGGAAATATTTCATCAGCAGACCGCCTATTAACACTGCAATAGAAGCCATCATATCTGTAAACAAATGCAGATAGGCCGATTTCATATTCAGGTTTTTGTCGGCATCGCTTTTCAGCATTACTACTGACAAACCATTAGCAACAATACCTATAATTGACATCCAAATAACCAATCCCGATTCTATATGCTGTGGATTGAAAAACCTTTCTACTGCTCCATAAACCAAAAACAAAGCCACTATTATCAAAGTCATTGCATTGATAAAAGCGGCTATCAATTCGGCTCGCTTGTAACCAAAAGTTTGATCATTGGAAGCTTTTTTTCGGGATAATTTATGAGCAACATAACTGAATACCAAAGAAAGTACATCGGAAAAATTATGCAGTGCGTCAGACAGCAAAGCCAAACTTCCCGAAAGAATACCGCCAATAACTTGTGCGACCGTAATCACAATATTCAAGACAATCGAAAATAGCAGATTTTTACCTTCTACAGGATGGTGATGATGGTCATGACTATGATTGTGGTTGTGCGACATTTTGAAGTTTATTTAATGTCGTTGATAATTGAAAGTATTTGAAATTTCAATTTGGGTAGATGATTATGGGCGGTTTCCCAAACCGCATTCTGATCTACTTTAAAATATTCGTGAATCAAAAAATTTCGCATTCCTTTTGCTTGAACCCACGGAACATCTGGATATTTTTCCTTTAGTTCTTCTTCAACATTTACTATTGCTTCTCCAATAATCTCAATATTTCTAAAGATCGCATCTTGTTTTATCCAATCTTCCAAATAACTTTCATAAGACAAATCTTTGATAATTATTTCTATCTTCTCTATGCAATCAATCACGTGCAAAAGCCGGAAAATATTTTTATCCTTATCCATAAATAATTTTTAAATCATTAAAAATTCTTTCTTTCAATAATGGATGAACTGCATTTTCTGAAACTAAATCTATTTTTTTATGCAATACGTTCTGTAATGCGTTTTGAATATCAACAAGTCCAAAAAGAGAAATTGGAGTATTAAAATTGTATAAAATATCAATATCACTTGTTTCTTTTTCTTCATTTCTAGCCACAGAACCAAACAATCCAATACGTTTTGGATTGTATGGTTTTAAGATTTCTATAATAATTTGTATTTCTTTTTGTGACAGCATATTGCGAAGTTACAAAATATTTTAACAGCTTATTTTATCAACTCTGGTTTGATGTCTTCCTCCTTCAAATTTAGTTTCTAAGAAAGTCTCAACAATCTCTACCGCCTGCTGAATAGAAGTATAACGGGCAGGAATACTAACAATATTGGCATTATTATGTAAGCGGGTCAAATAGGCAATTTCTTTGGTCCAGCACAAACCTGCACGAACTCCGGCATGTTTATTAACAGTCATTGCAATTCCGTTTCCGCTTCCGCAGATTACGATACCAAAATCTGCTTTTCCTTCTTCTACATCACTTGCAACTGGATGCCCAAAATCTGGATAATCCACAGAAGCTTCTGTATCTGTTCCATAATTAGTAACCTGATGTCCTTTTGATTCTAAATACTGAACAATTGCTTTTTTGTAATCCGGTCCGGCGTGGTCATTTCCTATTGAAATTTTCATTTTTTTTGTATTAGTTTTTGAAATGCAAATTTAGCCAATCTATTTAAGATAGCATACAAAAATCCTTTTCACTTTATATTACTGATAGATTAAGAAATACGAAAAAAGACAAATTTTATAATCATCTATAATCCGCTGATTATAAGAAATTTTTAAGGTTATTAACATGTATCATTATTTACAACTGACTGTAAACCAGTAAAGAGAATGTAATTAAAATGTTAATATTTTGTAATGTTAATACCAAAACGTAACTGCTTGATATTCAGTTAACCTTAAATTAACACAAAATGTTTATAACTTTGAAAAGAATTTTAGAAGTTTTTTTAGTTTGTTTGAAAAAATTATGTAATCCAAAACCTATTTTTAAAAACCTAATAAAGTTTGAGGAATTTTTGGAAAAGTTATCAATACTAAACTTTAGTTTTTGAACAAGAAAATAAAAAACACTTATTTACAATTTATCTCAATTTTGAAATGTTAACAGTTGTTAACTATTTTAAAAAATATCTTAAAAGACAGGATTTTACATATAAATAACACTGTTGATAACTCAAGATAAAAACCTAAAACTTGATTTCAATACATTTTTTTAGAAATTTATAGCAACAATTAACAAGCTATAATAACCATAAATATTTTTTAAAATTTTAAAATTTCTTTTTGTTGTATTTAATATATGTTGACAACTTTGAAATTTGAAAACAAAGAAAAAATTTTAAAATATTCTGTTTCTTCAAAAGTTGTTTCTTTTTACTGTTTTTGTTCTTGTTTTGCAGGATCTGCGTGAGGGATGGAAGTGGAGCTCTCCCGATTTTTCATCGGGAAGCGGGAACGTATAGCCCGACCCGACCTTTTCGGGAGGGTCACGCCCAAAAAAATATTGAATTGCGAAGTTTTCTAAACGATGGAAAGTTTTGGATTCAAATTATCTAGAATTTCCTGAACCTGTTCAAAATCGTTTGGATGTACTTTTAGCTGGATGCCTCCGTAGGCAAAGCTTGCCAATGGATCTACGGAGACAAGGTGTTCGTTTTCGAAAAAATAATGAATTTCCTCCTGTTCCAAAATATGTTTAAGTACCACAATTTCATGCGGATAATTAAAAATAGCGATTGTTTTGAAGCCGTTCATTTAGAATTTTTTATAAATGTAATGAAGTTATTATTAGTTTAAAACTCTTTTGGAATACGGAATAGTGAATACAATTTCGTAATTTTAGGCATTTAAGAAAAGATACATGGGTAAAAGATTAAGAAAACCGATTAAGAAAGACAAAGATTTCTCGGATAAAATTATAAAAATATTATCGAATAGTGCCAATAAAGCCTTTAACTACAAGCA
Source organism: Flavobacterium aquicola (assembly GCF_003385115.1). Lineage (GTDB taxonomy): Bacteria > Bacteroidota > Bacteroidia > Flavobacteriales > Flavobacteriaceae > Flavobacterium > Flavobacterium aquicola. The sequence goes on along the minus strand of NZ_QUNI01000005.1, from coordinate 79,324 downwards.
GATTGCGTCAAAATTAGAATTAGACGACACTCAAAGCCGTAATCAGATTATAAAAGATCTAAAGATTTTGGCCGGTTCCAAAAAAATTATAGAAACAGAACCTGGTAAATATTTGATAAAAGCCAGCAGTAAAGAATATTACGAAGGAACAATTGATATGACGGGCCGTAAAAGTGCCTATTTTATTTGTCCTGAATTTGAAGAAGATGTTTTTATTCCAACCAACAATCTGAATCACGCCTTGGATAAAGATACCGTAAAAGTGTATGTTTATAACAAAAGAAGCGGAAGAAGAGCTGAAGGTGAAGTGGTTGAAATAGTTGAAAGATACAAAACCGACTTTGTCGGGGTGATTGATATTCAGAAGAATTTCTCTTTTGTTTCGACTGCCAATCCAAAAATGTATACGGATATTTTTATTCCAAAAGATAAAATAGGGGAGGCCGAACAAGGAGATGTGGTTTTGGTTCATATCGAAGATTGGCCTGCGAGAGCTGATAGTCCTTTTGGAAAAGTGATAAAAGTTCTTGGAAAGCCTGGAGAACACGATACCGAAATTCATGCAATTCTTGCCGAATATGGTTTGCCTGCAGAGTTTCCGATTGAGGTTGAGACTTATGCACAAAAAATAGATACTTCGATTGAAGAAAGTGAAATAGCCAAGCGCCGTGATATGCGTGATACGCTGACTTTTACAATTGATCCGAAAGATGCTAAAGATTTTGATGATGCATTGTCTTTCAAAAAGTTAGAGAATGGCAATTACGAAATTGGGATTCATATTGCCGATGTTTCACATTATTTGGAAGAAGGAACTATCTTGGATGATGAAGCTTTTCAAAGAGCAACATCAGTTTATTTGGTGGATAGGGTAGTGCCAATGTTACCTGAAGTACTTTCTAATTTTGCTTGTTCTTTGCGTCCTCAGGAAGAGAAATATACATTCTCGGCTATTTTTGAAATCACAGAAAAATGTCAGGTTGTAAATCAATGGTTTGGAAGAACTGTCATCTTTTCTGATCAGCGCTTTGCTTATGAAGAAGCTCAGTACATTATTGAAACCAAAGATAATACCATTCCAGTTGAAACTTCTATAACGGGAAGTTCTTATGTAGTTTCGGATGAAATAGTTCAGGCTACATTGAAAATGGATCAATTAGCGAAAATATTCCGAAGAAACAGAATGAATGAAGGGGCAATTTCTTTTGATAAAGTCGAAGTAAAATTCAACTTAGATCAGGAAGGAGAACCAGAAGGCGTTTATTTTAAAGTTTCTAAAGATGCCAATCATCTGATTGAAGAATTCATGTTATTAGCCAATAGAAAAGTGGCGGAATACATTGGAAAACAAAAGAAAACGTTTATTTACAGAATTCACGATGAACCTAATGAAGATAAATTAATAGCGATGCAAAACGTTATTGCTAAGTTTGGTTATAAAATAGATTTCAGAAATAAAGGCGATATTTCAAAATCATTGAATGCCTTGATGGAAGAAGTGAATGGTAAAAAAGAGCAGAATTTAATTGATACTTTGGCTATTCGATCAATGAGCAAAGCCAAATATTCTACTGACAATATTGGACATTACGGATTAGCATTTGATTATTATTCGCATTTTACATCACCAATTCGCCGTTATCCTGATGTTATGGTGCATCGTTTATTGCAGTTTTATTTGGATGGAGGAAAATCTGTCGATGAAGAAGAATATGAAACCAAATGTTTACATTCATCAACAATGGAAGGTTTAGCTACCAATGCCGAAAGAGATTCTATAAAATATATGCAGGTAAAATACATGCAAAATCATCAGGATCAGGAGTTTTTAGGTGTTATTTCCGGAGTTACCGAATGGGGAATTTATGTAGAAATCATCGAAAATAAATGCGAAGGGATGGTGAGAACCCGCGATATCAAAGAGGATTATTACACTTTTGATGAAAAACAATATGCTTTGGTAGGAGCTAATTCCAACAGATTATTGCAATTGGGTGATGAGATTTATGTAAAAGTTAAAAACGCCGATTTGGTCAAAAAACAGCTGGATTTCAATTTTATAAAAAGAAACGAATAAGTTTTTTTTAAAGATATTTGCTAAGATTTTAATCTAAATCTTAGCAACTTAGTAACTCAGCATCTTAGAATCTTTATTATTAACAATTAATTTATAGAACATGAAAAGGATAATTTTGATAGGTTTTGTGTTTTTAGCACAATTCACTTTTGCACAAACTACGATAGAGCTAAAGGATTTTGATGAAGTAAAAGTGTTTGATAAACTGAATGTTACTTTAATTGCTTCTACTGAAAATAAAGCAGTTATTACTGGAACAAGCCAAAGTAAAGTTGAAGTTGTTAATAAAAACGGGCTTTTGAAAATAAGAATGCCATTGACAAAAATAATGTCTGGTGACGAAGTTAAAGTGACTTTATATTTCAAAAAAATTCAGAGTATTGATGCCAATGAAGGAAGCAGTGTAACTTGTGCTGATATTTTCAAGCAGACTTCTATTACTTTGGGAACACAAGAAGGAGCAAAGATTACTGCAGTGCTTGAGGTCGAAAAAGCTACTATTAAAGCGTATTCTGGCGGAATTATAAAAATTATAGGGAAAGCAGTCACTCAGTCGGTTTTGATTAATTCTGGAGGGATTTTAGAAGCTGGAGATTTAGAAACTTCTCAAACAACAGTTAGTTTGTCAGCAGGAGGAAGCGCCGATGTAAGAGCCAGTTCTCTTGTGGACGCAAAAGTAAAAGCCGGCGGTACTATTTTTATTTATGGCAAGCCAAAAGAAATAAAACAGGAAACTTTTATGGGAGGAACAATAGTTCAGAAATAGTAAATTTGTAATCAATTTTTAAAGTCATTTTTTAATGATAAACGATATTTTGACAGGTATTCCGTGGGGAGTATTATTAAGTTTTATGATTGGCCCCGTTTTTTTTATTCTGATTGAAACCAGTATAATTAAAGGATTCAGAGCCGCTTTAGTTTTTGATTTAGGTGTAGTTTTAGGAGATGTTTTTTTTATAACAATTGCTTATTTAGGAAGTTACAGACTGATTCAGAGTTTAAATGATAATTCTTCTTTGTTTATTTTTGGAGGTTTTATCATGATGGCTTATGGCTTTATTTCTTTTATTGGAACAAAAAAAGAGAAAAAAGTAAATACCAAAACTATCGATAATGAGATTATAAAAAAGAATTATTTAGGTCTTTTTTTCAAAGGTTTTTTCTTAAATATCATCAATATTGGTGTACTGGGTTTTTGGCTTGCCGTAATAATTTCGGTAGGACCGAAATTAGAAATGGAAACTTCAAGAGTATTAACATTTTTCATTTCGGTTATACTGACTTATCTTGGTATAGACTGTATTAAAATAGTTTTAGCCAAGCAGTTAAAACACAAAATGACGCCGACTAATATCTACAAAATCAAAAGAGGAATTAGTATTGTTTTAATGATTTTCGGTTTCGCATTAATCATTCAAGGCTGTTTCCCAGAAGAAAAACAAATGGTTAAAAAAGCATTTGAAAAGATAGAGAAGGAGTAGAAAAATATAATTATTTAAAAAAGGAACTGTTTAGGTTCCTTTTTTTTTTAACCATTAAGATATTAAGAAAATTAAGATAGCTACTTAATGAAACTTAATATCTTAATGGTTTAAAATTTTAAATTAGGCATAAAAAAACCTCTAAATTGCTTTAGAGGTTGTTGAGGCATCGTCCGGATTCGAACCGGAGTAGGAGCTTTTGCAGAGCCCAGCCTAGCCGCTCGGCCACGACGCCATTGTTTGAACGGATGGCAAAAGTAATTCAAATTTTTAAATTTCTAAAGTTTAATCTTAACTTTTTTAAGTTTTTATTTTTTTTAGTACAATTTAAAATTGCGTTCTTCTTCCATTTCAATTGTAACAGCTTCAACGTCACCGCCTATAGGAGGATTTATTTTTGAAACAGCTACTTTAATTCTTGAAACTGTTTCTAGCTCCGCTAAGGCTCTATCAATGATTCTTTTGGCTACATGCTCCAATAAATTCGATCTGATGGCCATTTCTTCTACCACAATCTTGTTTAAATGTACATAATCTACAGTATCTTTTAAGTTATCTGATTCGGAGGATTGTTTCAAATTGGTGCTTATTTCTAAGTCAACACAGTAATCTGAACCTATTTTTCCTTCTTCTATTAAACAGCCGTGGTATGAGAAAGTGCGTATATTTTTTAATTTTATTATGCCCATTTTTAAAATTTTAATTTTGTAGTGTTTGGATCTTGATAATCTGAAGTTATTGCGTGAATAGTAACTACTTTTTCATTTTCATCTACTGTAAAATGAATAGTGTATGGGAATTTCTTCAATGGAAGAGTGCGGACAATATTATATTTTTCTTCAAAAAAAGGAAAGGTTCTTAGGGTTTCTCCATAATCATCGAATTCATTATTAAACTTTATTCCTAAACCTTTAGAAACCAATTCATAATATTCAATAATTTCATCTAATTCTAAATCGGCACGTATAAGAATAATTATTTTATACATTATTTATTCCATTTTGCATCACGTCTTTTCTTCGATTCTTCCCAGCTAATATAATCCTCTGGCTTAGCATTTTTCATTCGTTCCAAAACCATTTCCTGTTGCCAGAGCGGAACTTCATCCTTTACATTTTCATCAATGGAAACATCAGGAATATGTTTGAAAAAACTAACAAAAGTTTCATAAAAATCGTCTGGAATTGTTACTGTTAATTGTCTCATAACTTTCAGTGTTTATGCAAAAATACTAATAAATTTAATTCAAAGTCTATATTGTTATTGCCCATTATCTGTCCTCAATTTTTTATCTTTGCTAAAATTTTTAAAAATGGCATCAGAAGAGAAATCACTTCATTTTATTGAACAAATTATAGAAGACAGTTTAACAAACGGTTTTCCCCAAGATAAATTACGCTTTCGTTTTCCACCAGAACCTAATGGTTATCTGCACATTGGCCATGCCAAATCTATATGTTTAAATTTTGGTTTAGGATTAAAATACAATGCGCCTGTTAACTTACGTTTTGATGATACTAATCCAGCCAAAGAAGAGCAGGAGTATGTGGATTCAATCAAAGAAGATGTGAAATGGTTAGGATTCAACTGGTCTGAAGAGGTATATTCCTCTGATTATTTTCAGCAGTTATATGAATGGGCTGTTGCAATGATTAAAAAAGGTAAAGCCTATGTTGACAGCCAGTCTTCTGAAGATATGGCAATTCAGAAAGGAACACCGACTCAACCAGGAGTTGACGGTCCGTACAGAAACCGTTCTGTTGAAGAAAATCTTGCTCTTTTTGAAGGAATGAAAAATGGAGATTTTCCAGAAGGCAGTCACGTTTTAAGAGCTAAAATTGATATGGCTTCTACAAATATGTTAATGCGCGATCCATTGATGTACAGAATATTACATCGTCATCATCACCGTACAGGAAATGATTGGAATATTTACCCAATGTATGATTATGCGCATGGTGAAAGCGATTATGTGGAGCAAATTTCACATTCAATCTGTACTTTGGAATTTGTAATGCACCGTGAATTATATGATTGGTTTTTGGATCAGATTTATGATGAAAACAGAGTTCGTCCGCATCAATATGAGTTTGCTCGTTTGAATTTGAATTATACTGTAATGAGCAAGCGTAAGCTTCTGCAATTGGTACAGGAAAACATTGTGAGCGGATGGGATGATCCTAGAATGCCTACTATCTCCGGATTAAGAAGACGCGGTTATACTGCGAGTGCTATCCGTAAATTTTGTGATGTTATAGGTGTTGCCAAGCGTGAAAATATCATTGATGTATCACTTTTAGATTTTTGTTTACGTGAGGATTTAAACAAAACAGCTCCAAGAGTTATGGCTGTTTTAGATCCTGTAAAAGTGGTTATTACCAATTATCCGGAAGGAAAAGAAGAGTTGCTTGATGCAGAAAATAATCAGGAAGATGAATCTGCTGGTTATAGAAAAGTGCCTTTTTCCCGTGAATTATATATCGAAAGAGAGGACTTCCTAGAAGTAGCACCAGCTAAATTTTTCCGTTTAAGTATAGGAAATGAAGTGCGTCTTAAGAATGGTTATATCATTAAAGGTGAAAGTGTTACGAAAGATGTTAATGGTGTAATTACCGAAATTCAAGTTACTTATGACACGGATTCTTTGAGTGGAAGTGGGAGTGAGGCTAGTAAGCGAAAAGTTGCTGGAACATTGCATTGGGTTTCTATTTCTCATGCTGTTGAGGCTGAAGTTCGTTTGTATGATCGTTTGTTTATTGACGAAGCACCAGACAGCCACAAAGAGAAAAGTTTCCTGGATTTTATGAATACTTCTTCTTTGGAAATTGTCAAAGGATATGTTGAACCTAGTTTAGCTTCAGCTAAAATTGGTGATCATTTTCAATTTCAGCGTTTGGGTTATTTTGTTGTTGATAAAGATGCAACTGATTCAAAATTAGTATTTAACAAGACAGTTGGGCTTAAAGATGCTTGGGAAGAGAAAGGTAAAAAGGATGAAAACAGCATTAATAATTCGCTGAAAGAAATCAATAAATATTTTAAAGTTGCTACAAGAGAAGAACGTATTGCAATCAGAAAAGCAATAGGGGAGACGCTATCAGGAATTTCTAATTACAGTTTATTGCAAAACTCTTTCAGAAAGAATATTAACAATAATAAAAGTTCTTTATTGTTTGCCAATTTTATTCTGAAGTATGCCAATTTGAAACCTTCGGATTATGACAATGAGGATTTATCTAAATTGTATTTAATGTCTCTGCGAAGTGAATCTACTTTTGTTCGTTCGAGAGCAATTTTAAATTTATCTAATTTAGATTATGAATCAGATTTTGTAAATTCTTTTAAAGAGGAAGTTTTGAAACTACAATCCAATCCTTCAAAAAGTACAACAGACCGTGAAATAGAATTTATTGAAAAATTTCTGTTGAAATAAAAAATATAAATTTTATCTATTAAGAGCGCTTTTTATAAAGCGCTTTTTTATTATATAATATTTTGATTATTTTTTGAATTTTAATAATTTTTATTTATTAAAAGTGACTTTCATAAATTGATTTTAATAGATTTTAAAATTTTGTTTATACCAATTTATGTTTTTTTATTTTTTGTTTATTAAAAGCTCTTATTTTAATTTTAGCTAAAAATTGTAGTTTTCTGTTTTTTTGGTCCTTTTTTATAATTAAAACAAGTTATATTGTTTAAAATTTTAATAGATTATATTTATTATTTATTAAATCTATTTTAAAAATTATTTTAATTTATTTTATTTATTAAAATTGACATTCATATATTTGTTCTAAAACATTTTTTTATAGTTTCTATATCAATACTTCGTTTATAATTTTTAATTGAAATACGGGCTTTATTTTAGTTTTTGACCCATTATTTTGCAGTTTAACGGCTTGTTAACACATGTTTGTTCATAAAGTTGTAAATTTAGTAAATAGTAACTTTTAAAATTTTATAATTATGTCAAATAATACAGGAAGTACAATAGTAGCTGTTTTAGCAGGTGTAGCAATTGGAGCAGGAATAGGAATTTTGTTTGCGCCGGAAAAAGGTTCTAAAACCAGAGAAAAAATTAAGGATGGTTTTGATGAAGCCAAACATAATTTAACTGATAAATTAAATGAAGTAACTGAGAAAATAAAAAATAACGGAATTTTAAGTAAAGACGATATTGATCATAATTATGAAAAATTAGTTTCCAACTTAAGTCATAAGTCGGAAGACGTAATAACTTTTTTAGAAAATAAATTGGCAGAACTTAAAATAAAAAATGCTAAATTTCAGAAGTAATAAAATTTAATTTATGGCATTCGATAAAATAAAAGAAAATTCAGAAGATATTCAAAATCAAGCCCAGGCTTATTTTGAAAAATCTGTTTCATATTATAAATTATGGGGTTTCAAGGTTGCAATGAAATCAACAACCATGATTTTGAAATTTGTTTTGATTTTATTGTGCTTTAGTATGGTCTTATTATTTGGATCTATTGCAGTTGCTTTTGCTTTAAGTAATTATTTTGGCAGTTACACGCTTGGTTTTCTTTCTGTTGGTGGCATGTATTTGATCTCTACGTTACTTTTATTTTTGGTTAAAGACAAAGTAATAGAAGGACCAATCTTAGAGAAATTTTCAGAAATCTTTTTTAATGATTAATATTTATGGAAAACAAAAAATATTCTTCCTACGCTTCTATTGATCGTGATTTAGAAATTCTGAAATTAGAAAAACAGATCAGCTATCAAAAATTAATATTAAGTGTTCAAAAAACAAAAGATTCTGTAACTCCTGAAAATATAATTGCTGGGTTTTTAGCTCCTTACAAAGAGCGTTTTCCAAATCCTTTCAGATCTATTTTTCAGACGATAGTTCCTTATCTGATAAGTTATTTTATTAATAGAAAATAAAAAAAGCTCCCAAATTAATGGGAGCTTTTTAGTTTTATATCGTTGCAATTGCTTTCTGTAATCGTGAAACAGTTTCCTGTTTTCCTATGACTTCGACAATGTCAAATAGGTGAGGACCCTTTAGCGCTCCGACTAAACTTAATCGGAAAGGTTGCATTACTTTACCCATTCCAATTTCGTTTTTGGTCATCCAGTCTTTAACGATTGTTTCAATATTTAAAGAAGTAAAATCACTTATTTCTTCAATTACCGAAATCAATTCCTGCATTAAAGCTGGAGTTTCAGCTTTCCAATTCTTGCTTGCTTTTTCATCATAAGCTGTTGGCGCTATAAAAAAGAAGTCACTCATTTCCCAAAAATCAGAAACAAAATCAGCTCTGTCTTTTATCAACGAAACAATTTTGGTCATTTCGTTCAATGAATAATGTCTGTTTAAATGTTTCAATTCAATGATTTTTGAATATTCTTCCGCCAAAACTGAATCTTCTTTTTGCATTAAATATTGATGGTTGAACCATTTGTTTTTCTCTGGATCAAATTTAGCTCCGGCTTTATGAACTCTTTTTAAATCGAAAGCTTGTGTAAGTTCTTCCAATGAAAAAAGTTCTTTATCGGTTCCGTCATTCCATCCTAACAGTGATAAAAAGTTGACAACAGTTTCAGGAAAAAATCCTTTTTCTCTGTAGCCAGATGAAACGCCTTCTGCAGTTTTCCATTCCAAAGGAAATACAGGAAATCCCATTTTATCACCGTCTCTTTTGGATAATTTTCCATTTCCAATTGGTTTTAAAATCAAAGGCAAATGTGCAAATTCTGGTGCTTCCCATCCAAATGCTCTGTAAAGCATCACGTGCAAAGGCATAGAAGGTAACCATTCTTCACCACGAATTACGTGTGAGGTTTCCATTAAATGATCATCAACAATATTGGCCAAATGATACGTTGGCATTCCGTCACTTTTGAAAAGAACTTTATCGTCCAACAGACCGGTTTCAAATTTTACTTCACCGCGAATGATATCTTGCAAATGCAAAGTTTCATTTTGAGGAGTCTTAAAACGGATAACATAATCTTCGTTATTTGCGATTCTTTTGGCAGTTTCTTCTTTGGAAATAACCAATGAAGTATCTAGTTTTTCACGATTATGATGATTGTAAATAAATGTTTTTCCTTCTGCTTCGTGCTGTTTTCTGTGAGCATCCAATGCTTCTGCAGTATCAAAAGCGTAATAAGCATTTCCTGATTCAATCAATTGATCAGCATATTGTTTGTAAAGAGGCTTCCTTTCGCTTTGTCTGTAAGGTCCAAATTTTTCATTCTTTCCAACAGTTTCTTCCGGAGCAATTCCTAACCATTCCAAAGCTTCCAATATATATTCTTCGGCACCTGGAACAAATCTATTCTGGTCGGTATCTTCTATTCGAAGATAGAAAGTTCCTCCATTTTTTTTTGCAAATAAATAGTTGAATAAAGCGGTACGAACTCCGCCTATGTGTAATGGCCCTGTTGGGCTAGGTGCAAAACGCACGCGTACTGGTCTTGACATTCTTGTAAATTTTTTGCAAATATACGACTCTGAATTAGAAAATTAGAAAATGAATTCAATGAGATAATTTCAAGTTTAACCCTAATTGACCAATTTTCTAATTGATATTTATCTAATTAAAATTAGTACTTTTATTGGTTATTAAATTAATACCGATATTTTGGAAAAGTCTTATTCGATACATCAAAAACTTGAAGATTTTATAAAGAAGTATTATGCCAATGAATTAATCCGTGGCGTCCTTTTTTTCATAGGTCTCGGACTGATTTATTTTCTGTTTACGCTATTTATAGAATATTTTCTTTGGTTGCAACCAAAAGGAAGAACGCTGTTATTTTGGTTTTTCATAGCAGTTGAAACCTTTCTGCTGTTGCGTTTTATACTTTTTCCAATATTCAAATTATTCAAATTTCAGAAAGGAATTGATTATACTCAGGCTTCAGTAATCATTGGAAATCATTTCTCGGAAGTGAATGATACTTTGATAAACTATCTGCAACTTTCAAAGTCGGATACTAGTGTTTATAACTCCGAATTATTGTTGGCTTCCATCGAACAAAAGGCTAATTCTTTGCGTCCGGTTCCTTTTGGTAAAGCGATTGATTTTGGTACTAATAAAAAATATTTGCCGTTAGCGATATTGCCGGTTTTGTTTTTGCTGTTCTTTTTTCTTTCAGGAAATAGCCGAATTATTTCTCAAAGTTTGGATAGGGTAGTGCATTTTAATTCTGCATTTACGCCACCGGCTCCGTTTAAGTTTACGATTTTGAATCCTAATTTGGTTTCAGAACAGGGCAAAGATTTTATTCTTTCTGTAAAATCCGAAGGAAAAATAGTTCCGGAAAATGTTATGATTATCATTGGTGATGAAAGTTATTTTCTAGAGTCCGTTCGTCAAGGAGAATTTCAGTTTAAAATAACGAAACCAATGGACAATGTTTCCTTTCATTTGGAAGCAAATAAAGTTATTTCTCCCGATTATGAATTGAAAGTGATTGCTGTTCCAACGATTTCCAACTTTGAAATGAAGTTTGTATATCCATCATATTTGAATATGAAAAGCACAATTGTCAAAGGAACCGGTAACGGAATTATACCTGAAGGAACTCAGGTTTCTTGGATAATGAATACAAATGGAACGCAGGATGTAACGTGGAAAAATGATTCTCAGGCTTTTCCATTCACAAAGTCTGAAAACACCTTTAATTTGACTAAAAATATAGTTCAAAATACAGAATATCAAATAATTACATCAAATAATGAAGTAAAAAACTTCGAAAAGTTGTCTTATCTGCTGAATGTTGTCAAAGATAAGTTTCCAACCATCAATATTACAAAAGCTCCAGATAGTTTGGGTGTCGAAAGTTCCTATTTTGTGGGTCAATTGGCTGATGATTATGGTGTATCACGACTACAGATTGTGTACTATGAATCTGGAAAACCTGTGACTGGAAAACGTGGAACCATAGCTGTAAAGCATGATACTTTCGATCAGTTTGTGTTTAATTTTCCAAGTAATCTTGATGTAGAAAAGGGCAAGAACTATGATTTTTATTTTGAGGTTTTTGATAACGATGCTATTCATCATTTCAAAAGTACCCGTTCCGTTATCTTTTCAAACCGAATTTTATCTGATGAAGAAAAGCAAAACAACACGCTTCAGGAACAAAACAGCACTATAAACAGTTTGCAAAAAACATTATCAAAGCAGGATAAACAGTTTTCTCAAATGGAAAAACTGCAACAAACTTCAAAGGAGAAAGAAGGTTTGGACTTTAATGATCGTCAGAAGATAAATGATTTTATAAAGCAACAGCAACAACAGAATGATTTGATGAAGCAGTTTGCCAACAAGATGAAAAACAATTTGGATAAATCCAATCCAAAACAGCAGGATGAAACCAAAGATTTATTGCAAAAACGTTTAGAGAATACTGATAAGGAATTGGATAAAAACAAAAAGTTATTGGATGAATTGAATGACTTAAACAATAAAATCAAGGACGAAGATTTTGTTCAGAAGTTGGAAAAATTCAAAGAGAATAGTAAAAGCCAAAACAAGAATCTGGCACAATTGGTTGAATTAACTAAACGTTATTATGTAGAAAAAAAGGCTGAACAGTTAGCTGATAAATTAGACAAGTTATCTCAAAAAGAGGATAAATTATCTGAGAATGAAAAGGAGAATTCAGCGCAAGAACAAAAGAAACTTACTGAAGAATTCGAAAAGATTCAGGAGGAGTTGAAGCAATTGGATAAGGATAATGAAGATTTAAAATCACCTATGGACATCCCTTCAGATTTGGATAAGGAAAAAAGTATCAAGGATGATTTGAATAAAGCGGGTAGTGATTTACAAAACAACAATAAATCCAAAGCAAAACAAAGTCAAAAAAGTGCTTCTAAGAAGATGAAGGAAATGTCCAAAGCTATTGATAAGGCAATGGAAGAATCCAGCAAAGATCAGATAGAAGAGGATGTGAAAATGTTACGTCAGATACTGGATAATCTCTTGGCTTATTCGTTCTCACAGGAAGATGTGATGAATCAGTTTAAAGCAACCAAGTTAGGTTCGCCTTCTTTTGGCAAATACATTCGTAACCAGCAGAACTTAAAAACACAGTTCAAACACATCGATGACAGCTTGTTTGCTATGTCTTTGCGTCAGCCCAAAATAGCCGAACAAGTTACAAAAGAGGTTGCCAATGTTCAATACAACATCGATAAATCATTAGAAAGTTTATCGGATTCTCAACTGCAAAGAGGTTTTTCTCAACAGCAATATGCGATTTCCTCAGCTAATAAACTGGCTGATTTATTGAGTGATTCTCTAAATAGTATGCAGATGCAGATGTCCGGAAATAGTAGCGGAGGTAAACCAAAACCAGGTCAAGGTTCAGGAATGCAGTTGCCAGATATTATCAAAAAGCAAGGAGAACTTAGCGAGAAGATGAAGCAGGGAATGAAACCTGGTAATAAACCAGGTGAGGGAACTAAGCCAGGTGAGGGTAAAAACAAGGGTTCTCAATCTGGTAAAGGGCAAGGCGAGAATGGTGATTCTGATGGAGACGGTGAAGGAGATGCAAAAGCAACTATGGATATTTATAAAGAACAAAAGCAATTACGTGAAGCGTTGCAGGAAGAACTGAATAAAAAGGGAATTGGTAATAGCGGTCAGAATGCTTTGGAACAAATGAAACAATTGGAAAAGCAGTTGCTCAATAAGGGTTTCAATAATGAATCTTTGCAAAGAACAAACAGTATTAAACAAGAACTTTTAAAATTAGATACGGCAATTCGTTTACAAGGTGAAGATCCTAAACGCCAGTCTGAAACTAATACAAAGAATTATAGTAATCAGGCGAGTCCTTTACCAAAGGCGCTTTCAGATTATTTAAATAGCATAGAGATATTAAATAGACAATCGCTACCTTTGCGCTCGAATTTTAATCAAAAAGTTCAAATATATTTTAATAACAAATGATCAATTTTAATTACGAATCGGAATTCACGTTAGAGAATGAAGAGGCAATAGCCACTTGGTTAAGTTCCGTAATAGTTTCAGAAAATAAAACTGAGGGTGAAATCAATTACATCTTTTGTGATGATGAATACCTTCACAAGATTAACCTTGAGTATCTTAATCACGACACGCTTACAGATATTATCAGTTTCGATTATACAATGGGTAACGAAATTAGTGGTGATATTTTTGTTTCTGTAGAAAGAGTTTCAGATAACTCAAAGGATTATAATACAAGTTTTGAAGATGAATTGAAACGTGTATTGGTTCATGGTGTTTTACATTACTGTGGATATAAAGATAAATCGGAAGGAGACGAAGCTTTAATGCGAAGTAAAGAAGATGAAAAAATTGCTATGTTTCACGTGGAACAGTAGATTCAAACCTATCAAAATTATATAAAAAGTATTACGTTACACGCGGAACGTTAAGTTTTTTTTGAAAAATTTTAGATTAAAATTTAAGTTTTGTTTTTGTGTTCCACGTGGAACGTATTTAGAATTTTATATGTAAAGTAGTTAAAGTGTTTCACGTGGAACGTAGATTTGAAAATTCATAATTCCTTTTGAAAAGGATTAATATAAAAGAAAATGTTTTTAGAAGAGTATGATGTAATTGTGGTGGGTGCGGGTCACGCAGGTTCTGAGGCCGCGGCAGCGGCAGCAAATTTGGGATCTAAAACTTTATTGGTTACAATGAGTTTGCAGAACATTGCACAAATGTCCTGTAATCCTGCAATGGGCGGAATTGCAAAAGGCCAAATTGTTCGTGAGATCGATGCGCTTGGTGGTTACTCCGGAATTGTTTCAGATCGAACAGCGATTCAGTTCAAGATGCTGAATAAATCAAAAGGTCCTGCAATGTGGTCTCCGAGAGTTCAAAGTGATCGAATGCGTTTTGCCGAAGAATGGAGAATGATGTTGGAAGGAACTCCGAATTTGGATTTTTATCAAGAAATGGTAAAAGGTTTGATAATTGAAAACGGAAAGATAAAAGGAATCAGAACTTCGTTGGGAGTGGAGATTCGATCAAAATCTGTGGTTTTGACAAACGGGACTTTTTTGAATGGTTTGATCCATATTGGAGAAAAGCAATTTGGCGGAGGTCGTGCTGGAGAAAGCGCAGCTTTCGGGATTACTGAAGATTTGGTTCAAGCAGGATTTGAAGCGGGAAGAATGAAAACAGGAACACCTCCGCGAGTTGATGGACGTTCTTTGGATTATTCTAAAATGAATGAAGAAAAAGGGGATGCAAAGCCAGACAAGTTTTCTTATTCAGATTTGACGAAGCCTTTGGAATTTCAAAAATCTTGTCACATGACATATACCTCGAATGAGGTGCATAATATTTTGAGAGAAGGATTTGATCGTTCTCCGATGTTTAACGGAAGAATAAAAAGTATTGGTCCAAGATACTGTCCTTCGATTGAAGATAAAATAAATCGTTTCGCTGATAAAGAGCGCCATCAGCTTTTTGTAGAGCCAGAAGGATGGAATACTTGTGAGGTTTATGTAAATGGTTTTTCTACTTCGTTGCCGGAAGATATTCAATTTAAAGCGTTGCGTACAGTTGCCGGTTTTGAAAATGTAAAATTCTTTCGTCCTGGCTATGCAATCGAATATGATTATTTCCCGCCGACGCAATTAAAACATACTTTGGAAACGAAGTTAGTTGAAGGTTTATATTTCGCTGGACAGATTAATGGAACAACTGGTTATGAAGAAGCGGCTTCTCAAGGTTTGATGGCTGGAATTAATGCGCATTTGAAAGTGCATGACAAAGCGCCGTTGATTTTAAAAAGAGACGAAGCCTATATTGGAGTTTTGATTGATGACTTGATTACGAAAGGAACTGAAGAGCCTTATCGTATGTTTACGTCTAGAGCGGAATATAGAACATTACTTCGTCAGGATAATGCCGATTTTAGATTAACGCCTTTGTCGTATGAAATTGGTTTGGCTTCAGAAGCGCGTTTACGACGAATGGAACGTAAATTGAATGAATCTGAAAAAATGGTTTCTTTTTTCAAAGAGACAAGTATTTCGGTTGCAGAAACAAATCCGATTCTTGAAGAGAAAGAATCTGCTTTAATTTCGCAGGGAGATAAAATGTTTAAAATATTCTCTAGACCACAAATTGATTTGGAAGATATTTTAAAATTTGAAAAAGTAAAGGAATATGTTGCTTCGAATGATCTTGATCAGGAAATTTTAGAGCAAGCCGAAATTCAAGTTAAATATTCCGGTTATATCGAAAAAGAAAGAAATAATGCTGATAAGCTGACAAGATTAGAAGATGTGAAAATCCCTGAAGATTTTGATTATAATAAAATCAAATCGATGTCGATCGAGGCAAAGCAAAAATTGAATAAAATTAAACCTGTGACTATTTCTCAAGCTTCAAGAATCAGCGGTGTTTCGCCAAGTGATATTTCTGTGCTTTTGATTTATATGGGGAGATAGGGATTTTAGATTGCAGATTTCAGAATTGAGATTTCAGAATGAGATTTCAGAATGAGATTTCAGAATTGAGATTTTTTTAAATTTCTGATATCTGGTTCTTAAGTTTAAATCATTTGTAACAATTTAGTTTTAAATCTAAAATCAACATTCATTAATCATATATCTAAAATCTTTATGTTCCACGTGAAACTACTGCTGTATTGCCTATATTTGTTGAGTTAATAGGTTTTTAATGATTTAAAAAATGAATATTGTTCAAACAAGTATTTTAACTTTGGAACAGAAGCAAAGGTTATTTAAACTTTGGAATTCTGAATATCCTGAGAGAATCTGTTATAATGATTTAAAAGAATTTGAAAAGTATTTAGCAGATCTTTCGAACTTAAAACATTATTTGCTGATTGACGATTTAAAACAATTGATGGGCTGGGCTTTTACCTTTTTACGAGAAGATCAAAATTGGTTCGGAATTATAATTGATACCAAATTACAAGGAAAAGGTTTTGGAATACTTTTGCTTGAAGAATTGAAAAAGGATAATTTAGTTTTGAACGGTTGGGTGACTGATCATCAGAATTATTTCAAAAGAAATAAAAAACAATATTTATCTCCATTAGCGTTTTATACTAAGTGCGGATTTATTGTGAACGAGAATATACGGCTGGAAAATGAAAAAATTTCTGCTGTAAAAATAAGATGGGAGAGAACATAATAAATTAATATTTTTCAAACCCAATAAAATTAAAAGAATTTCTTTTCAGCTTTTCGATAGTGCTGAAATTATTTATTTAAAAACAATAATGGATATTACAAACAAAAAACATTTTCTTACTGTAAAAGATTATTCCGTTTCTCAGGAAACTTTCGATTTGTATCATGACGAAACTTTGGATATGCTGGTTACGCATCCGCAGCCAAGTTTAGATATTTTAGGCAGCTATTACGAAAGTGCCGATTATATTTCGCACACTGATTCAAAAAGATCATTATTTGAAAAAGCGTATCATTTCGTAAAAAATATTGCTCTAAAAAATAAACTAGATTTAATTAATTCGTATCAGCCTTCAAAAGGGTCTATTTTGGATATTGGAGCGGGTACTGGAGAATTTTTGGCTGTTGCTGGAAAAGACGGCTGGAAAACTATGGGAACCGAACCAAGTGATAAAGCAAAAGCAATTGCAAAAAGTAAAGGAGTATCTTTTGTTGAAAATACATCCGAACTGGAAAGTCACTCTTTTGATATTATTTCGATGTGGCATGTTTTGGAACACGTTCCAAATCTTGAAGAACAAATTAAAGAATTGAAGCGATTATTAAAGCCTACAGGTACTTTGATTGTCGCAGTTCCTAATTTCAAATCTTTTGATGCAAAGCATTACGGAAATTTCTGGGCGGCATATGATGTGCCGATTCACTTTTGGCATTTTTCGAAAAAGGCAATCGAATTACTTTTTGCTAAAGAAAATATGAAACTTGAAAAAGTATTGCCAATGAAATTTGATTCGTTTTACGTAAGCTTGCTTTCTGAAAAATACAAAAACGGAAAAATGAATTATTTGAAAGCTTTTTTTATTGGACTAAAGTCAAATTGGAAAGCAAAGAAAAATATGGAATTTTCTTCCCATATTTACATTATACACAATAAGTAAAAATAGCTAAACCGTGGTCTGGCGGGAGTTTATAAACTGCTCAATAGTAATTTATCTCTTTTTTTTGACTAGGCTAAATTAATGTTAAAAGCAGTATTTTAATTTCAGATGCTGGCTAGATTTATTATGTTTACTGTGCAGTTGTGATTACAACAGAAGGATTTAATTGTATTAAAATTATTAATCTTTGCTGGAATTTAAATGGCAGTTTTGTGGTTTAATGAAAAAATTATTGACCGTAATTTTTTTAATTTCAAATCTGTACTATTTTTGAATAGGTCATTAATTAATGTTTATAATTAAAATTTATTAAAATTAAATGTATTTATAATTAAAATCGATGGATATTATTTTGTGCTTTTGTGAAAGTTTTTATCAATCCTATCTATTTTTTTATATTTTTGTCACCCATACCTAAAAAAACTAGAAATACACTAAAATGAAGAAAGTATTATTATTTATCGCCATCTCAATATCACTTATTTCTTGTGATAAAAAAGCTCCAGAAGTAAAGGATTTTAAAACGGCTTATGTGGATACAGCAGAGCTGATGAAAGAATACAATGAAACTAAAGACTTAGAAGCAAAATATAAAGGACAGGCAGCAGAAAAAGGTAGACAATTAGAAGCTGAAATCTCAAGATTTAAGCAGGAAGCTTCTAGTTTTCAGCAAAATGCTCAGGCTAACGGTCAAGAATGGGCTCAAAAGAAAGGAGCTGAATTACAGCGCAGAGAGCAGCAGTTAGCTCAAGCACAGCAAGGTCTTCAGATGCAATTGCAGCAGGAAAGCGGTAAAGAAATGGATTCTCTTGTAAAAGGAGTTAAAAAATTCATCAAAGATTACGGTAAAGAAAAAGGATATGACTATATCTACGGTACCGGTGATGCTGCTACTGTTTTGTATGCTAAGGATTCTTATGACATTACAAAAGACATCATCAAATTATTGAATGATAAATATAAATCAGGAACTAAAACTGAAGAAGATAAAAAGTAATTTTCGGTTCTAATAAATTCATAAAACCTTCATCTTATTATAGTTGAAGGTTTTTTTATTCGTTTAAATTTACGCTCCATGCAATCAATTTCAGAAGCCGCTTCTTATGCGCTGCGTTTTATTAACCAGACACAGCAGTCTGTATTCCTTACTGGGAAGGCAGGAACGGGTAAAACCACGCTTTTAAAAGAAATTATTGCTACTACGCACAAGAATACGGTGGTAGTGGCACCAACTGGAATTGCCGCTCTTAATGCTGGCGGTGTTACGATACATTCTATGTTTCAGCTGCCTTTTGGCGGTTTTATACCGGATAATTCAGCCCCGCAGTTTTCGGACACTACTAAGTTTGAAACCAAAGCCACCCTGCGCAGGCATTTTAAAATGAGCGGACAGAAACGCGCCGTTATTCAGAACATGCAGCTGCTTATCATTGACGAAGTCAGTATGTTACGTGCAGATTTGCTCGATGCTATGGATTTCATGATGCAGTCCGTGAGGAAAAATTCCCGTCCGTTTGGGGGTGTGCAGGTATTGTTTATTGGCGACTTACTGCAGCTGCCGCCAATTATCCGGGATGAGGAATGGCGTACGCTGCGCACGTATTACAAAGGGAAATTCTTTTTTCATGCCCATGTTATACAGCGGTATCCGCCTTTGTATATAGAACTGTCCAAAATTTATCGCCAGACAGATGACCGTTTCATTTCGGTTTTGAATAATCTGCGTAATAACGAGATAACTCCCGTGGATATCCAGATGCTGAATGAATTTGTAAAACCAGATTTTGACCTGAAGGCTAACAAAGGTTACATCACGCTGACCACTCACAATGCCAAGGCCGATGTTATGAATACCCAGTCGCTGGAAGATCTAGAGGGAAAGCAGACTACTTTTCTGCCGGTAATTACTGGTGATTTTCCAGAGAAGATATATCCTGTTGATCCCAATCTGGTGCTGAAGGAAGGCGCACAGATCATGTTTGTTAAAAACGACCTTTCTCAGGAGAAAAACTATTTCAACGGAAAAATGGGTGTGGTAAAAAATATGACTTCCAAAGAAATCTGGGTTCACTTTCCTGACGAGGATAAAACGATAGAAGTTGACCGGTATGAATGGCAAAACATCAGATATACTGTTAATGAGCTGACTAAGGAAATAGAAGAGGAAGTTTTGGGAACTTTTGTGCATTATCCCATCAAGTTGGCGTGGGCGATTACGGTTCACAAAAGCCAGGGACTAACTTTTGACAAAGCTGCGCTCGATGTATCGCAAGTTTTTCTGCCTGGGCAGGCCTATGTTGCGTTATCGCGTTTGCGTTCCTTAAACGGGCTTATTTTGCTTTCTCCGCTGCGTATGAATGGGATTTCAAACGACCAGGATGTGATGGATTATGCCGAGAATAAAGCATCGGAGGAAATTTTGGCGAATGCCTTAAAGAGAGAAACCAAAAACTTTATTCTTAACTATCTGAAAAACAGTTTCGACTGGAATATATTGGCGCAGGAATGGCGCAACCACCAGTTCAGTTATAACGAGGATGCCGAAAATTCAGCCAAATCGAAGCATGCTGTCTGGGCCCAAAATCAGGCGGGAGTCATCTGGCAGCTGCTGGACCCATCATCACGGTTTTTGTTGCAGCTGGACAAATTGTTCCACAGCGAACAGCTGGAATTCAATCATATTTCGGAGCGGATCAATGCTGCTTTCAATTACTTCATGGCTCCGATGGATCAGCTGGTCTATGAAATTCTGTGGAAAATTGAAGAAGTAAAGCGCCTCAAGAAAGCCAAAGCCTTTTATGACGAACTGGTTGTTCTGGAAGATTTACAGACTAAGGCCGTCCTGCAGCTTATGAAAGCCAAACTGATGGTGGCTACATTGGTAAGCGGTGAAGCGATTTCTAAGGAAAAATTAACCTCGCCCGAAATCAAACAGTACAAAACCATCAAGATGGAAAGGGTTTTTGAAGATTTCAAAAAACTGAACATCACCCTGATTGAAGATGAAAAGGATGCCGAACGTTATGGTACGAAAAAAACCGGCAGCAAGGAACCAAAAAAATCGACGGTCGATCTTACGTATGAACTTTGGCTGGAAAAAAAGACTATTCAGGAAATTGCCATCATCCGAAAGTACAATCAGGAAACGATAATGACTCATCTCACAAAACTCATTCAGTCGAGAACTATAACCATCAGCGAAGTCCTGCCCGAAGAGAGAGTACTCGCACTCAGTGATGCCTTTGAAGGATACAAAGAAGAATCGGTTTCTCCGTTAAAAGAAAAATACGGTGATAAATTCTCCTGGGAAGAACTCAGGATGTTTAAGGCGAGTCTTAATCTTTAGCAGTTATAATAGAACGCGGATGACGCGGATTGCCACTGATTTTTTATGTAAAAATGTTTTGAGATAAATAGTATCTGCTGTTATTATGGAACGCGGATGACGCGGATTAAACGGATTGGCACGGATTTTTTTATGTAAAATAACTTTAGATAAATGGTATCTGCGTAAATCCGTTTAATCCGCGTGATCCGCGTTCTATTTTCAGACCAAAGGATTAGTCTCTTTATGTAAAATAGCTTTAGATAAATAATATCTGCGTGAATCCGTTTAATCCGCGTTCTATTTTTTAAACCAATGGGTTCTTTGCTATCTTCATTTCATAAACTGCAGTAGTTTTTTCCTTATAAATTTAACAAAATTCTTCTTTTTAGAAAGAAAAAAGCTATGTAAAAAAGTAAGAATAGTTTAGTTTTGGATTACAAATAACAATGTAATAACCATTAAAACAACTATTTATGTCAAATTTACTCAACAACCGTCTTAACGTTACTGCAACGGCGGCACAGGTTACAGCTGTCAAAGCTGCGTTTCAAACCATCCTGACCAACCTTCCTTTTCTGGTGGGACTGACTGCCGATGAGCGAAAATCATTAAACGCTATTGATGTGAGCAACAAAGCTTTTACTGAGGATGCCATCAATGCGGGTGTAAGCAACCCAACGCTTGTTCCGACCTATCTCTCGGTGGCCAACATGAAAAATGATCTTACTCTTTTTTCCCAAATGGACGAAATCGGGGCACTGGCTAACCAGCTCTGTGAGCGCATTGAAGATACTAAAATGCTGGCGGGAAGCGAATCCTATGGATCGGCACTAGCTTTGTATAAAGCCTTTGGCGGCGCTGCCGATGCCGGAGTTCCCGGTGCAGACAGTATTGTGGATCAGCTCAAAAAACGTTTTGCCAGCAGTGCCGGCAATAGTGTGACAGTACCACCGGTGCCAACAGAAATACCATAAACTACCATCAGGATATTAGTTATGAATCGTCTCTTTTCAATGCAGAAGAGGCGGTTTTTTTTGGCTGCCGCCGTCGTGCAGTATGCCGCTCTTTGGCGGTGAGATACTCAAAAAATAGTGCTAAACACCAATAGCAGAGGTAGAAACAGCCTGTAATAGAGGTATTAAATACCAATAAGACAGGTACAAAACACCAATAATAGAGGTAGAAACAGCCTGTAATAGAGGTACAAAACACCAATAGTAGAGGTAGAAACAGCCAATAAGAGAGGTATAAAACACCAATAACAGAGGTAGAAACAGCCTGCAATAGAGGTACAAAACACCTGTTTTTCAAACAAAAATCAATTTATAGTAAACAAAGCATGAAAGATAACATCAAAAAATATTCGCTAGACCTCGGTAAGACATACCCGCTGATAGGTAATTTTATTCACTACCATATTATCCAGAACAAAATCAAGAAAGCTGATCTGGCCCGTTCGCTAGGCATAAATCCCACGGGATTGAATGATTATTACAAAAGAGACACTCTGCAGTTTGCCGTTTTGTGGAAGCTGAGTCTGGTGCTGAAACACAATTTCATAGCGCAGCTGGGCGAATACCTGCCGTATCGATTTGAAACCATTCGCGAAAAAGCGCTGAAAGAACAGCTTGCCGAGAAGGAAGCGATAATTGAAAAACTAGAAATCCAGCTTGAAACCCTGCGGGAATTTATAAAAAAACAATGATGATTATATGTGAGATAAATCAGTTATATTTGTAAAAAAGTGCTACCCAGTAGCGCATATACACCGCTATGTGGGTATATTCACGCTAGTTTATAGCGGGTATATAAAAGTTAGCAACAATTATCACATAATGAACGAAGATAGTTTAATACGAAAAGTAAGTGATGCCATTAATTCAATTCACTTTTGTGATTTTGAAAGAGGTCAATTAATTTTCAGAGGTCAAACCAATTCAAAATGGGACATATTACCTTCATTATTTAGAGAATCTATTGAATTCCGACAAGCTACATTATTCGAAGCAGTAACAATGGGGCAATTATTTTTCGAAGACAAATCACCATATGTCCACAGCTATGATCCTTTAAACCAATTAATTGTTGCTCAACATTTTGGAGTACCAACACGTTTAATAGATTGGACATATGATATTTTAGTTGGGTTGTTTTTCGCATGTTACGATCCTAAGAACGAGAATTTAAACGAAAACGGCCGACTTACACTTGTTGAAAAAAGTATTTTTAACAACTTTAATTCAAATAGTATAGATTTAGGAGAGTATAACAGACCTTTATCTCCTCAAAAAATAGAGCAATATTCACAAAGATTAGAAATCGATAATATTTATGTCGTAGAACCCTTAATCAGAAATCCACGACTTAGAGTTCAGGATGGATGTTTTACCTTCTTTCCGTGGAAATTTCATTCCGATGATAATGAATTATTAACCTTTAATAAATACATAAGAGAACAAAGAAAACACATAGATGAATACAATAAAAAAAATGAAGAAAAGCAAGACTATATTTTTGTAGCATCTAAGGAAATAGACAAAAATTTTAAAAAATCAATCTTAGAAGAATTGGATATTGTATATGGCATTTCAGCCAAAAGCTTATTTATTGACTCTGATTATTCAAAAGAAACTGAAGCTTATTTTCAAGAATTGCGGAATCACGCGAAGAAAAAATCTATTGAATTGGCCTAAAATAACTGTTGCTAACAGCTACTACAACGGATTTGGGCAATTGGCTCAATGGAAAAATGGTTTTGTATTTGGAATGATTTGGCAAATCCGAAGAATGGGCTTAATTTAGTCCCAAACCCGCTGTAGTGCCAGAACGTTAGTGTCTATTTAACAGCACAGAACTTCAAAAATCACTCTAGAAAAATGGATGAAATAGTTTTAAAGATAATTTTATTTTTGGCAGTTCTAATTCCTATAGCTTTTTGTGCCTGGCTCATTTATATTTTATATTCCATTCCCAAAAAAAACGGCCAAAAATTTACAGGAATAATCCTTTCTTCAATTGTTGGACTGTTTTTTATTTATATAGTTTTTAGTATGTTTTTCGAAGACAAACTATTTTCAAAAAAAGATGCTAGGAATTTGCTTGAAAAGCAAAACATAATTTTGAATGACGATTTTGAAATTTCAGAAAACAAATCAATTTCTGGTATTGGAGATTATTATCACACTTTTATTCTAAAAATTTCGGAAGCAGATAAGACGAAAATCATGATGGAAATTGGAAATAATAGCAATTCTATTGTTGATGAAAAATCTATTCCTGAAATCACAGAATTGACAGATAGACATTTCGGACAAAAGGTTATCCAAAATTATGAAACCAAAGATAAATACGTTCGAAAAACATTTCAACCTAACGGAAAAGATAATGCGCCAACGTATCAAGTCGTAACAATTAAAAAAAGCAAGGACGAAATTATATTTGAAGATATTGATGAATAATAAATAGCCACTACAACGGATTTGGGCATTTGGTTTAATGGAAAAATGGTCTTGTATTTGGATGATTTGGCAAATCCGAAGAATGGGCTTAATTTAGTCCCAAACCCGCTATAGAGCCAGAAGGTTATGCATCATTTTTGAAATCACGATTAATAAGTTTTGATTTAAATCTAATTACTAAAATGAAAAGAATTTTATTCGCAATAATAGTTTTGTTATTTTTTAATTGTTCAAAGAAAGAGGAAAAACAAGAAGAATTTCAACCAACTATTACTTTGAAGGAAATAATAAAAGATGAAAGGCTAGAGAAAATAATTTGGGATTTTAGACTGACCAATATTGCAATTAATAGAGAGCAAAAACAAAATGAAGAATATGAATCTTTTCGTAACAATCTAAATGAAATAGAATTAATAAAACTAACTGAATGTGAAGTTCCTGTGTTACGATGTATTGCTTTTAAAACTTTAGTTGAAAAAGAATACATCAATATTCGAAAAATATTGAATAGACACAAAAATGATAATGTTTTAGTCAAAGGGTATTATTATGACGTAGTTAGAAGCGAACCAGTTAAAAATTTTATGCTTAATCAATTAAGTCCATTTTCAAGTTCAAAATTTAAATTTTCAAAAAAAGAGTTTATAAAAATGCAAGATAAATTTAATAAGCAAAATTGATTTAAAAAATAAAAAAGCGAACGCCTAACACCTACTACAACGGATTTGGGCAATTGGCTTAATTGAAAAATGGTCTTGTATTTGGATGATTTGGCAAATCCGAAGAATGGGCTTAATTTAGTCCCAAACCTCCTGTAGTCCCAGAAGGTTGGCAGTAATTTTGCAAAAAAACTCAAAACAAATATTTTAAACTATGAGAAAAGCACTCAAAATAATAGGAATTTATCTTTTTTTAATTGTCGTAAATCAGAGTTGTTCGCCTGACCATTATTACATTTCAGATATTGAATTTAATGGAGCAAAGGTGAGTGAAACAGATAAAGAAAAAAATTATAATTACTTTACAAAAACGGATATATTAAAAGATGATATAGTTTTTACAATTGGATATAGATACCAGTCTATAGCAAGTCTAGATTTTGGGTTATCTGAAAAATGTTATGCCTTTACAAAAGGTGAATCTATTGACAATTACTTACTAGAAGACACTTATTCACTAAAATTTGACCATCCTTTTATTTATAAAAATCTGACTATAAATGCAAATCAAAATTTATTTGAAATTGACGATATAAAAAATCAAATAAAAATTTATGAAGGTCGTAACGAAGGTGCTAATAAGGTATTTTTATTTAGTCCCGAATTCAAAAAAGAAAGTGTATTTACCTCGGATGATTATGAAGTAACTTTTAGTTGTAGGACATCCGACAATAGAAATTTTGAAAAAAAGGTAATCGTAAAAATTGAAAATTAAAAAACTATTGCCAACAGCCATTACAACGGATTTGGGCAATAGGCTTAATGGGAATATGGTTTTGTATTTGAATGATTTGGCAAATCCGAAGAATGGGCTTTATTTAGTTGCAAAGCAGCTGTAGTCCCAGAACGTTAGCAAACATTTTACCACAATAAACTGTAAAACAGAAATATAGCAAAATTAATATGAAAAAAAGACTTTTTCTCCTTATCTCTATTTTGGCAATAAGCTGTAATAAAGATGAAGTTGATGTTCAAACTGATAAGAGTTCAATAAATTTAGTCACAGGAGTTAATTTTAGACAAGACACAAACGATAAAGGATTAAAACTCGGAAACCCAAATGTTTTAGTAAATAATAAGTTTTTACTTTATCCTAATCCTGCAAACGAATCGGTTTATATTCTAGCAGAAGAAAATGTTACAGATGTTTGGTTTGTATCAGCAAATGCAGAAAAAATTCATCAAGATGTAAACTTCAGCAATGTTTTGAATACAAATTTGTATAGCGAACCATCTATTAACTCAAATTCAAAATTTTCTCTTAGTGGACAATCTTCAAACAGTTTTAAAATGAGCATAGGAACTCTTGCAAAAGGATATTATAAAGTATTCGTTAAAATAGGTGGAAAAATATATTGGGATAATTTATATAAATATGAAAATCAAGGCAATAACGAAGAACAATTCAGCAAAATAAATGTTTTTTGGAAGTGAAAATTAGGGCTAAAAAAACGTTTGCTAACAGCTACAACGGATTTGGGCATTAGGCTTAATGGAAAGATTGTTTTAGCCAAAAAAACAGATAATTTATAATATGAAAAAAATATATTTAATTTTAATAATAGCATCAGTTTACGCTTTCAATGTAAAAGGCGAATATTTGACAAGTGAGTTAACTTCTGACTGCCCAAAAGAATTAGAAAACTTTAAAAAAGAAAATAGTGATTATGAATTGAAATTCAGTAAATTAAAAACTGGATCAGATTCTCTCCATATCTTTTTTGGCTCAATGATAAAAAATAATAAAACGGATTATTGGATATCATCAGCTTTTAAGGGACAACAGTTTACTAGAGAAATTTCACTAAAATCAAAAGATTCACTAAACTTTCTAACTGATGACTTAACTTTTGAGTTTAATCCTTTTGATCCTATTTCTCCATTAAGTGTTTCTCTTCGGATATTGTACAAACCATCGACCAATAAAGTTGAATATTTGTGGCTCAACAATGGAATTTCTAGTCATACAGCATCAATTAAAAAAGTTGAAAAACCGATACAAGAAGGGAAAAAATTTCCAGAAATAACTATGAATTCTATTTCTGAAAAAACTATTTCGACAAAAGATTTTAAAGATAAGATTGTAATAATTAACTGGTGGTCCACCGGATGCGCTCCTTGTGTAAAGGAAATTCCAGAGTTAAACAAAATTGCTGAAAAATATAAATCGAACAATAATGTACTTTTTTTAGCAATTACAAATGACAATAGAGAAAGAGTTACTAAATTTTTGGAAAAACACGAATTTAGATATAATCAAGTACTTGGAAATGAAAGTACAAATAAGATATTTCAAGGGTTTATGCCTCAAAGTGTAATAATTGACAAAGAGGGAGTAACTAAACTTTATCTCCAAGGATATACGGAGCAAACACCTTTATTTATTGAAAAAGTTATAGAAGAATTATTAGCTAAAAAAATCTCCAACTGAAATTCTAAAGGTTGAAAAGAAAGATTCTATCCTATTTTGTTTAACATTAGCATTTTAGCAAAATACTACGAGAAAACGGCTTTAACGAAAAACCAAACTTTATTTACTAAATTAAAGATCTCACCAAAGCCCTAATAGGTTTGGGAATTGGTTTAATGGAAAGATGAATTTCCAGATACAAATGATGTAATTAACTTAATTTCTTTGAGAATTAAAGAATGTTTTTTCTATTTACATACGTAGTAATAAACGTAATCATGTTTAAAACAATTACTACAGAAACTATTGGATTAAAATGCAGCGCTTTTTCCAGCGTTTCAGTAACTCTGCTAATTGTCAATAATAGAAATGTTGAGATGCTGGCATACGAATAGGCTAGGTAAATATATTCTTTGTTGGAAATTGGATTGTTTTTCATCATTTTTTGATTTTAATTCGATATTAATTACAAAATTGTCTTTTATCTTTCTGATAATAAGATTAATACAAACCTACACTAACTTGGTTTTCAATAAAAATAAATCAGATGACAAGCATCATAATCTGATTAAGTGTAAAAAATATTTGTTTAGCAGTATTGTACGATCAATAGGTTTTAGGAAAGCTGTATTATTTTGTTTTACACTCTTCTTATTTTAATTCTTCAGTAAGCTGTTTTTTCAATAAAGGAATTTTTTGTTTATCGTAATACTTAAATATCTTAAAATGAATTGTTTATGGATGTATTTTTAATTCTGTAACAATATTTTTCTTAATTTAGCCACAGTATCAGGAGATTCCCCAATCTAAGCTGCTCTTTAGCAGCTTCCTGCTTATTATTCATAAATTGACTTTATTGCATTTTTTAGTTCTGTAATTTATCAGGACAGACAATCGTAAAAGACATATTTACGTACAGCTTAAACTGCTATTTGGTTTGCTGAAAATGACTATTAGATTATCATATACAAGTACCTAAAATGTAAAACATATGAGTCTTTTTACCCCTTTTTTTGATAAGCTAAAATCTCATAATTACTCAATTATAACAGCTGTGGTCATCGGTATATTAACAGCTTTGTATTTATTGATTATTGTACCAAATAATGAAATAAAAGAAGATGCAAATAATTTGGCCGTGTTCAAAGGAATCGAAGTCCAGTTAAAAGGTTTTTTTGATGATAAGCTCAAAGAAATCAGTTCTGGAAAACGTGACAGTATAATAGCGGATCATCACCCTGAATTACGTAATAATTTGGTTTTTATTGATAAAATCGAAATTATAAATCTGAAACGGCTGGATTCGGTTAGGAAAAAACTCCAATTGACAAGAAAGATCGTTTTTAAAAAAATGGGAAGCCCCGAAATTTATGCTGCCGTGACAGATACCGTTCAATTTGATTTGGATGAATTTATAAAAAGACTTGATAATTCCTCAAATTTTAAATCCTTTTTTATCTGTCCGGTAAATGCTGGCAGTAAAGGCGAATGCTTAGCCAAAGATATTCTTATCTCTCAAAATATCAGTCTAAATGATGAAGACAGTCTTCGTATCAAAAATAGAAATAGTGGTTTCATTGCATTCGAAAAGTCAAATAAGCGATATTATACCGGTCAGATTAAAATACCTGATTCTAGTTTTACTTTGTTCGTCGCCGCAGGAATCAGTTCTTCTTATTTTAAATCGAATGTGCAGTTTATAAAGCCAAACCTTTTAATATTCAGCCTGTTATTATTGGGAGTATTGTTTTTGAGCATCTGTTTCATTAAGCCAATTGTGAGCAGCGATAAAGAGAGGCTTTCGCAGATGGATTTGATAACAGTAGCATTTTCGATTGGTGCGCTAATTTCTTTGTTTGTTATTTACGGAATGGTTGGTTATTGGCAAAAGAGCATCACTAACAGAAATAAATCTGATTTAAAACAATTAGTAGAGCATATTGACAATTCATTTAAAGGTCAGATAGATACCTTACAGAATCTGAAAAAAATGCTCGTTGAAATTGACACAAGTGATTCTAATTCTCCGTTTAAAGAACTACATATAGAAAATGATTCAGAAGTCAGTCTTATTGATGGGCAGGATGTTGCGGACAGCAGTTCCATCTCACAAGAAAGAAAACCGAAGGTCAATTTTTTCAAGAAGAATGTAAGACCGATTCAGATACGGTATTTGGATTCTTATTTTTGGATGGATAAAGATGGTCTCCTGACGACAAGCTTCACCAAAGACAATATCAATTTTGCAAGAAAATATAATGATCGAAATTATTTTAAACTGCTTCAAAACAAAGAGATTGACACGATATTGACTGGAGTTTTTTCGAGGGAGTCAAATCAATATCAGTGGATTTATGCCCAAAAAGATACCAAGAAAAATGAAGCGGAAGGTTCAGAAAAAACGGCTATAAAAGGAATTGCTTTTCGGGAATATTTCTCGAAACAAATACAGCTGCCGCCAGACACTGATTATATGCTTGTTGATAGTGAAGGTTTTGTTTTAATGCAGAATAACCCCGATAAAAATTTATACCAAAATGTACTTTCAGGATCTCATAATAATCTTGTATTAGCCTGTATTTTAGCGGGCTGCAATATAGAAAACTTTAGGATGGATTATCAGGGGAATTCCTATCAGGTATTTGCCAAAAGACTGAGTATCTCTGCAGATCTCCCTGTTTATATTCTGGGGATGCGAAATTTGTCGTATCTGGATTATTTGAGTCTGTTTACTTTCAATAACGCTTTCTTAATTACCATTTTGTATGGTTTTAGTATCGTTCTGCTTATTTTATTGTACTCGTCTCTGTTTTATAATGGCCGGTTGAGTTTATTTTCTAAACATCATTTTTACCATCTGTTTCCTGACAGCAGCAGGAAGGAGGAATATCAAAATATGTTTACTGCGAATATTATCTGCTTCTTGGCTGTTGTTGTGGTTTTTTTCTTCTCCTCACCAATCACAGTACTGTATTTTTGCTTATTGATTGGTATCAACATGACTTTTGTGCACGTAGTTCTTTTGAATATCCGTTCTAACAAACTTGAAAGCCCGTTCATAAAACTCTATGTGTTAGTGTTTTTACTAGGCATTGTTTTACCGCTGCTATTGTTATATAATGATCTAATGTATTTATCTTTTATCCTGGTTATAGGATCTCATATCGGGCTGATACTCTATTATAGAAATTGGAGAACCTGGGATACTGACAGCAGCGCCGAGATAATAAATGCTGTCGCAAAAAACCAAGGAGTGCAGCGAAAGGTTTATTTGAAGTTTCTGACTTCTGGGCTGCTTAATTACTTTGTATTATTTCCTTTTATACTAGTTTGCGCTTTTTATTCTAATGAAATAAATGATTATGCGCGGTATTATTGTTCATCTTCACAGTCGGGTAGCACAGCAGCTAATCATAAAGTTATCAATACATATGGCTGTGACTGCAGATCAATGTGGGCATTCGATTTGAGTAAGAACAACGAAGGAGTGATACATAAATTAAACTTTGGTTTTCAGCTGCCTACTATGAGCGAAGTCAATAAGTTCAAATTAAAGCAGTTGTATAAAAATAGTTATATCAAGACAAACACTGTTTTTTTTAGCAATGGGCTGCACATATTTTATTTCTTTTTGTGTTTTACTCTAATTGTGATTTTAGCTTATTCTATGTTGAACTACTACTGTCAGCGGTTTTTCTTTTTTGATCTCATGCAGGCTTCATACGAAGGCTATTATCCGGGTAAAAAAAATCCTTATAGCAATGATTATGTTTTTATTGCAATGGTTAATGATGAAGACATAAAAAATATGATTCAAAAAGATTTGAACAAAAAAGATGAGATAGATAGTATTTGGCCAGATAGGAGTGTGGTGCTGGAGGATGTTTTTAAAAGTGATGTTTATAATGAAATATCATTTGATTTAAAAATGGAATTCATTTTAAATTCTAATCTTCGGAATTTTGATAAAATCTATTCAGAAATCTGGGATTCAATTCCAACTAAAGAAATGCAGAATGTACTTTATGATTTTGCACAGGATCATTTTTTAAATTATAAAAACAAAAATATTCTGATGCAGCTTATGGATTTGGGTTTAATTGACCACGATAAGCTAACGGGCAGGCTAAAAGTGATGAGCTACAGTTTCCGTGTATATCTATTGTCCAAGAGCCTGAAAGATCCCGAATTTGTCAAACAATTTGTTGATGAAAGTAAAAATGGAACTTTTGACAGGTTTAAACTGCCGATTTTGATTGTTGCAATCAGCCTTTTGGTTTTATTGATGTATCTTAATAAAGATAGTTATGAGAAAGTACTGATTTTAGGCAGCAGCATTGGATCAGCTCTTCTTTTGCTGAATAAATTTCTCGATTTTGGAAAGGCGGATTGATGTGCTTGAACAGTTTTAATTTAAATCCGCTTTTAGCTTAGGCAAAAGAATTCTAGATTTATAAATTTTCCTTAAAGATATTTTATTTTCTAATTAATAACATGTATTTTTACGACTGATTAGTCAGTTAGAATATATGAAAAAAGAAGAATTAATTATAAGTACGGCACTTAAACTGTTTGTTGAGAATGGATTCCATGGAACAGCAACAAGCAGAATAGCTAGTGAATCTGGCGTTGCAAACGGAACGCTGTTTAATTATTTTGCTACGAAAGAGATTCTTATTGTTAGCATATATAATAGCATAATGAAGAAAATGGATGATTTTATAATCGAAGGGATTGCATCAAATTCTGTTTCTAAAAATGCTTTCAAATCACTTTTCGTTGCATCATTGCGCTGGAATTTGGAAAACCCAGCTGCATTTCAATACATGCAGCAATTTAATAATTCTCCTTTCGCTAAGTCAGCAATTTCTAAAACTTTAAAACAGGAAGAACATCCGCTTTATGTTTTGATAAAAAATGGTATTGATTTAGTTGTTTTAAAACCAATGCCGGCAGCGCTCGTTTTTTCTTTATTTAATGCTCAGATAAACGGTTTGTATTATTATTTATTGAATAATACTATTGAGAGCGAACGTACTGACGAATTAACAGAAGACACTTTTGAAATGCTGTGGAAAATGATTCAAGATTAGCAAATTAAATGTTTGACTGATTAATCAGTTTGTTTGTGATTATGTTAATGATTCTTGTAAAAGGTATTATTAAAAGAATAACGAACAGAAAATTGAATTTTAATATCTTCCCCAACGTTTCCTTTAGCTGCCGAAAGACCGAAAACAGGGTCACCGGCAAAATCATTGTTTTGGCGTTTGCCCCATTGCAGTTCTGGCCCCAATATTAAATTATTCACCGGCGAATACAGCAAATTAATACTTGCATATTCACCAGTTTTATAAGCCGTCGATAACTGCGCATCAGTAGTGGTGTTATCCATAATAGAATAGCCAAAAGCTGTGCTTAATTTTTTGTTCCAATTTATATCAAAAAAGGAAGCCAATGCAATAAGTGGTATTGCCTCACCATCAATCGGGGTAAGAGGATTGTCATATTGCCTTTTAGTTCCAACATCAGCATCAGCATCATTCATGTAATTTTGTATTCCGGCCCCTTTTGTAAATGCCCCTCTAAATATTATACTCTTTGTTATTTGTAATTTGGTACTTAATGTGAATCCCCATCCGGTCGTGCTTCCATGAATATCATATGCATCGTTATTGTTATCTTCCCATCTTATGCTTCGCACAATTCCGGCCAGTTCTAAATAGCCCCATGAATCAGTATATCGGTATTCGGCACTAAGATCCGGCACTGCAAAACGGAATGCGACATCATCAAGCACTGATGCATAAACAAAGTCTTCACCATATTCTCCCTTATCTCCAGTGGCTCCCGGACGTTCTAATGCTATAGCAAAGGTTTGTGTATCGGTTGAAATTGGTGTATATCTAATTTGTATATTTCGAGTGAAGACAGCGCCATTTGGTCCCATAAAATCGATCAGGTTTGGGTATACTTCCATATCTGCAAACACACTGTTGGTTTGGCCTATTATAAATTTACCAAATTTTATATAAGCATGACGCAAGTGAAAAGCTGTTGCTCCAGCATCTTTACCCGAACCGACGAGATCAAATTCAAAAACCGTTTTTACTGTGCCTAATGAAGTATCAAAATAATTTTTAAAGCTTAAAGTCGACTGGCGAACCCCAAAGAAAACATTACCCTGGTTTTGAAACTCGTTTCCCTCATTATCCAGAATTTTTGTTGGTCTCATCATATCAAACCATTCCGGATCCATTTTTCCAAAATCATAACCGCTGTCCATCATCACATGACCAGTTATTTCCATGGTTTTGTTAGATTCGTCTTTTTGCGCATTAACGTGAGAGTAAAATAAGGAAACCGTCAGTATGGTGTAAACAGCTTTTTTCATAATTTTTTTATTTAAAATAATAAATGAAAACTATATGGTATTCTCTTATCAAATTTAGCCAAAATTTTATAACTGTATATATTTCAGTAGTTTAAATTGTATTAATTTGATTCTAAAGGAAAATTTACTTAGGGCTTTAAAATACGCTGCTATGAGAGTGTATTTGCTCCAGAGACAAAAGCACTTTTTCTTTTGTTTAAAGAGTGTTTATGTTGATTCCTGTGTAATGCTTTGCTTTTTGAAAAAACAGACCAATAACAGCATTAAAATCTGCTTAAGCGAAGGAATGCACCAGAGTTTATAGAAAACAAAAAATCACGAACAAACTTTGCTGGTTTTATTCGTGATTTATATATTTTAACTAGATGAAATTTCTACAGCGACTGGATCAGAATCCAAGCTTGGGGATTATCGATTTGAATGATTTCATTTTTCTCTTTTTCTGCTTCTGCGAAAGTTGTATAACTTCCGTATAATACAGGATAAAGTCCATTTTTATTAATGCCCAATACTCTGGCATCATAACCTTTTGCAACTAATTCTCTGTATCTTTTTTGTGCATTTGCTTCACTTCTAAAAGCGCCGGCCATGATATGATAAGGAAGTTTTACAGCTTCTTTCTTTTCTGATTTTAAAGAAAGAGTAACAGCAGGTATTGGTGTTTGAATAAAGAAAGTAGCTTCTTGTATTTTTGACTGAACCTTTTTCTGGACAGCTGTCTCTACCAAAACAGTTTCGGAGGCGATCTGATTTTGGTACAAAGGATATCCGACAGATCCTGTAGC
Source organism: Flavobacterium aquicola (assembly GCF_003385115.1). Lineage (GTDB taxonomy): Bacteria > Bacteroidota > Bacteroidia > Flavobacteriales > Flavobacteriaceae > Flavobacterium > Flavobacterium aquicola. The sequence continues at coordinate 44,578 of NZ_QUNI01000005.1, read as the reverse complement.
AGCCAATCCAATTACAAAAACAGCAGCATATTTTAAATACGGACTTGTTTTTCTGGTCTCGGCAGTTTCAGGGATGAAATTGAAAACAGGTTTTTCTTCTTCAGCTGGTGCAATTTTAAATTCAGCTGTAAATTCAGGTTTTTGAATTTCGGCTTCTCTTTTTATGGCTGGAGAAACAAACGAAGTCAATCCAAAAGATTTTGCATTGTAATTGGTTTGTTCGTTTGGTGTGAAAAGAATATTATTTTCAGCATTCAGACTAAAAGTTCCTATGTTTTTGATCAAAAAAGTTCTGTTTTCCTGTAATGATTTTTTCCAATTTAAAATCTCATATTCGATTGCGCTTACCGCATAATCATATGATGTTTTTTCGGCTTGGGCAATATGATTGGCCAATAAGCCATCATTATTTTTTATATGCGAATTAAATGAAATCGACTTTTTGGGTGGGAAAAAAGAATGCGAGTTATCCAGCAGATGAGCTGACTGAATTTCGGCTAAGAAAGCTCCAAAACCAGGAACGGTTACACATTGATAACGGTATAAAAGCTGCGCGATGTAAAGTTCTATTTTCATGTTAACAAAGTTATGCAACGGTAATAGTTATCAAAATTTTATTCACAATTTTTATTAACAATCTGCATTTTATACATTATCAATGAATTATGATTTTATTTTTAGTAAATGATTATTCTTAATTTATTTTTTTTGACTGTTTTTTTTGCAAAAGAGTAATGTCTGGAGCTTTTAGGTTATTTCGTTTTCAAATATTTATCGTATAATTGTAAGATATGTCAGAAGAAAATATATATCACTTGTTAGCTTTACTGCGGATAGAAGGAGTTGGCGATATTATGGCTAAAAAACTGCTAACTCATTTTGGAACCGCCGAAAATGTTTTGAATGCCAAGCAGCAACAGCTTGCCGTCATTGATGGAGTAGGAAGTGTTTTATTGAAAAATTTTAAAGACAAAAGCGTTTTTGAAAAAGCAAAACAAGAACTGGATTTTATTCAAAGGAATAATGTTGAGGTGCTTTCTTTTCAGGACAGAAACTATCCGGATCGTCTAAAACACTGTATTGATAGCCCGGTTTTATTATTTTCTTCCGGAAACATTAATTTGAAAAACCGGAGAATAATTAGCATTGTAGGAACCCGACAGATTACCTCATATGGAACCGAATTCTGCAAAAAATTAATTGAGGATTTAGTTCCTTTGGATCCCATAATTGTAAGCGGTTTTGCTTACGGCGTTGATATAGTAGCGCACCAGCTGGCAATGGATCATGGCTTGCAGACTATTGGTGTTGTCGCACATGGCTTGAATCAAATTTATCCGAAACCTCACAAAAAATATGTGGCCAAAATGGAGCAGAACGGAGGTTTCATGACGGAGTTCTGGAGTAATTCTAATCCAGACAAAGAAAACTTTGTACGCAGAAACCGCATTGTGGCTGGAATCAGCGAAGCAACGATTGTGATAGAATCTGCAGATAAAGGAGGTTCGCTTATTACTGCAAATATGGCCAATGATTACAACCGTGATGTTTTTGCAGTTCCTGGCCGTACTACTGATAAATTCAGCCAAGGCTGCAATAATTTGATTAAGACCCAAAAGGCAAATGTACTTACCACAGCTGCCGATCTTATTTATATTTTGAATTGGGATATCGGTAAGGAGACTGCACCTATTCAAAAACAATTGTTTGTCACTCTTGAAGACGACGAGCAAAAAGTCTACGATTACCTTTTAAAAACAGGGAAAGAACAGATGGACATTATAGCGCTGCATTGTGATTTTCCTATTTACAGGATTTCGGGGTTGCTTCTTAATATGGAATTAAAGGGAGTGATTAGACCTTTGCCGGGGAAAATGTTTGAGGCCATTTAAGTTCTTATGTATTTGATGTAACTGCAGGAATGGGATCATTTTCCTTAATTCTGTTTCTGCATATTTTTTCAATTTCTAAAACATTTGGAACCCCCGAAATATAAAGGATATCTGGGACATATTCATCTGGTTTGTTTTTTCTGCTTACCATTTTACCAGTTCGGAGTTCCATTGAAATGTCTTCTTTTTGACTATTTATTTCCATATTACCTGAGAATTGCTCCCAATCATAGGTTTTAATAGTTCCTTTTCGGTAGTGAATAAGTCTGTTTTCGGTGCCTACAAAATTTCCGCCTTTTTGAAAGAAAGAATATAATCCGCTGCATAAAATAGCAATTCCAATTATAACAAAAAGACCAATAAATAAAGTTGGGACAAGTAATGGTTCAAAATTTTCCCAGCTGCCAGTAGTCGGCTCATCATTTACTTTAAAATGAACTTCTTCGCCTTTTAATAGCGGACCCAAAAAGGCAATTACAAAAATACTGATGAAAGCCGACCAGATGGTTCCAAATATAATTAGACCCCAAGAGTTTTTTAGCGGTTGTTTTCTTTTCGCAATGATAGAAAAATCAATGTTTTCTGTTCCAATAACGGATCGTAAGTCTGCAGGTAATGATTGAATATGGGTCAAATTTTCAAATATGGAAGGTTAGTAAATTATGAGCTGATAGGTTATTGTTTCTGTTTTATCGGAATCCAGATTTCTTCTTCAGATTCCGGATCGCTGTTTTTGTATTTGTCTCCCAAAATTTCAAAATGCGGTCTGTCATCCAAGCCGTAATCTGAATTTGGAATCCATTCGCCATAAATATGGCGGTAAACAGTATCATCAGTATTTAAACCTTTATAATTAAAAACGGCATAAAGCCCGCCAGCCAAAGTGAATGTTTCCATTTCATCAGGTAAATTATCAAAGCTGGTGACTTCAACGGCTGCCCATTTTTCAAATTTGTTTGTTGGACTAAAATTTAAGAAATGATCGGGTTTATAAACCGTTATTGAAATTAAATCATTAGAAACATTGTTGCTGATTTCTTTTCGCCTTGGCATGAAACTTTTCCAGAGCTGGCTTGGTTTATAGTCTGTAAAACTCATGACAAGCCGTTTTCCAATTAATTTTTTCTCGTTTAATATTACTATTCTTGGAGTCATTTTTTGTAATGATGATAATTATTTATTTTGTTACTCTTTATTTGACCTTAGGAGTTCAGCAAGATTTTTTGGAGCTGTTTCGCAATAAGCTGTTGTCAATGCATCGGTAAATAAATCTTTATGCACTTTTTCCATCTCAATCAAAGTCCAGCCTTGTTTTCCCCATTTATTGTCAACTGGATAAATAATGGTTTTATCTGCCGACGAAAAAACGTTTTGATCAATTTCTGATAATTTAATGCAGGCTCTTTTGAGCTTTTCATCATAAGTAGCAAAGATTTTTTTCTTTATTCTGAAAGATGTTTTCTCAAAATGCGGTTCTTCCGTTGCTTCGGAAAATGAAAGCGCTAATTCTCGGAGGTAATCAATTGTTACCATTGTTCAGTTTTTTGTACTAATTGGTTCATAGTAAAGAATTACCGCGCCGGCGCCCAAAGTTTTTGTTTTTTGGAGTTTAAGAACAATTCTGTCACTGATGTCTTTAAATAATGGTAAACCGCTTCCCGCTATAACTGGATGGACACAAATTTGGTATTCGTCTATCAAATTAAGTTTTGTCAAAGCCACAATCAAGCTTGGACTGCCAACATAGATGTCTTTTCCATTGTCATTATTGGATTTTTTGAGTTCCAAGACTTCCTCTTCAAGTGTTCGAGCTGCTAACTTTGCGCTTTTCCAATCGACACTTTTTAGCGTATGCGAAAAAACTATTTTCGGTGTATTGTCCATTACAGCAGCAAAGTCGTCCATTGATTGATTGCCGGTTGGATTTTCTGTAAATGGACGCCAGTATTCCATAAGCTGATAGGTTATTCTTCCGTAAAGAAGAGTATCTGCGTTTTTTAATAACTCAGTATAATGCTGATGTAATTCTTCATCGGCAATTACGGCAGTATGATCGCAAAACCCGTCTAGTGTCATATTGATTGCTGCGATTATTTTTTTCATTGGGCTTGGATTTGTATTATATAACGAAGCTTTACAGAATTTTATATTTTAGAATACGACAAGGTAACTTTTATTTTTAGTATTCTTAGAATAATTTACTTTAAAATTCCCTTTATCGCAGAGAATGAACAAAAGTTTTGCAAAAAATAAGTGTTTTTATTACATTTATAAAATGAATTGTAAAAACGTTATAATTTATTTGTATTCCTTCAACCAAAAAATACTTATTCAATGAGAATTAAACTTTCAACACTGCTTTATTTATTTACGCTCTGCGGCCTAACAGCACAGGAAAACCTTATAATCAATACGGAAAGCAGAAAATCAGTTTCGTTAAACGGAACATGGCATTATATAGTCGATCCTTATGAAACTGGAGGTTATGATTATCGGTTAAAAGAAAGAAATGAAAATGATCCAGGTGCTTATTGGAACGTGCCGGCATTCACAAAGAAAAGTGACTGGACAGAGCATGGGTACAGTGATAAATACAGCATTCAGGTTCCGGGTGATTGGAATTCGCAGGTAGAAGCATTAAAATATTATGAAGGTGTTGTATGGTATCATAAATCTTTTGATAAACCTGAAATAAGTGCTACAGAGGATGCGTACATTTATTTTGGTGCTGTAAATTATAAAACCACCGTATATCTCAATGGAAAAAAGCTTGGAATGCATAAAGGCGGATTTACTCCTTTTAATTTTAAAGTTCCGTCAGAATTGTTAAAAGAGGCAAACAATAACCTTGTTGTTATGATTGACAACAAGCGCTTTATTGATGAAATCCCTACAACAAATACCGATTGGTGGAACTACGGCGGTATCACCAGAGATGTAAAACTGCTTATTTTGCCAAAGCAGTTTGTAAAACAGTATCATATTCAGCTGGATGAGAAAACGGATATTGCTGTATCTACAAAAAGCAATATGTGGCAGATTAAAGGATGGGTTAAACTTAACGAAGCAGCTGCCAATGATAAAATTCTTATCGAAATTCCAGAATTGAAAATAAACAAAGAGTTTAAGGTGAGCGGCGATTCAGTTGCAATAGCTTTTAATGCAAAGAATTTGAGTTTATGGTCAACAAAAAATCCAAAATTATACAATGTAAATCTGAAATATAAAAATGTTGATTTGATCGACAAAATAGGTTTCCGCACTATAAAAGTTGAGGGAGAAAGGCTTTTGCTTAATGGCAAAGATCTTTTTCTAAGAGGAATCTGTCTGCATGAAGAAGTAATTCCCGAAGTACGCCGCGCGCACAGCATGAAAGATGCGTTAAAACTCTTTGGTTATGTAAAAGAGCTGCATGGCAATATGGTGCGTCTTTCGCATTATCCTCATAATGAAAATATGGTTCGTGCAGCAGATTCGCTTGGAGTTCTGGTATGGGATGAAATTCCTGTTTATTGGACGATTGATTTTGGAAATTCCGAAGTGCTTAAAAAAGCACAGCGACAATTAAAAGAAATGGTTGCAAGAGACAGAAACAGGGCATCAGTATTTATTTGGTCTGTTGGAAATGAAACGCCAGTGAGTGAAAAGAGAAATCTGTTTATGAGCACGCTGGTAAAAAATGCAAAAGAACTGGATCCTACAAGGCTTGTCTCTGCAGCATTGGAAGTGAGGTATAACGCTGGCGTTAATTATGTTGATGATCCGCTGGGTGAATATACTGATATTGTCTCATTAAACGAATATCTAGGCTGGTATGGTTCAACACCGGATGGATGCAAAACTGCAGAATGGGGAAGCAAGTATAAGAAACCTTTCTTTATTAGTGAAACCGGAGCGGAAGCAAAAACTGGTTTTAATGACAGCAAAGAAAGCCGTTTTAGCGAAGAGTACCAAGAGTGGTTTTATAAGGAACAGATTGATATGTTTAAAAACAGATTCCCAAAAAACTACGTTGGTGTAAGTCCTTGGATTCTTATTGATTTTAAATCTCCGAAAAGAAATAATCCTGACTATCAAAATGGTTTTAATCGTAAAGGACTGATTGATGAGCATGGGAATAAAAAGAAAGCTTTTTATATTCTGCAGCAATATTATATAGAACAAGAACAGAAAGAGGGAAATCAATATTAAAGGCAAAAGTGATCGAGGTGAGGAGATTTTAGTTGACAACGATAACTGTTTCGAAAACCGTGACCATAAATTATTAGTGATAATTTAAAAAAAGCTACAAGAAGCAATTGATTCTTGTAGCTTTTTTTGTAATCAAATTTACTTTGTGTTTTGTCTTTTACGGGTAGGTTAGTAAATTTGTGATATTGTCACGAATAAGTATATCTGCGTTATTGAGAAATTATAATTGCAGACCGCCCAATAATTCTACTAGTTTAGGATTTGAAGGATTGGGAGCTTGTGCATTTACAATATTGCCATTAGTATCAATTAAGATAAATCTCGGGATTCCTCTAATGTTATAATCTCTTATAAATTTTGAATCCCATTCTTTATCAGCTAATAACTGAACTCCGCTCATTTTGTTCTTGGTTATAAGATTGCTCCATTTTTCCCTGTCTTGACTATTATCAATGGAGATGCTTACAAAAACAATATTTTTTCCTTGAAATTGTTCTTCAACTTTTTCCAGAGATGGTATTTCTTGACGGCAAGGTCCGCACCAAGTAGCCCAAACATCTATATAAACATATTTCCCTTTCAGGCTTTCTAAGGATGTTGTTCCTCCTTTTTGATTCTCGTAATTAAAAACTGGTGATGGTTTGCCTGGTTCTACCGCTATGGTATTATTGTAATTGGTAGTTAGGATTTCCTTAATTTTTGGATCATTTGTAATAGAAATGAAGTCGTTGTATGTGTTTTTATAATTTGCATTTTCAATGTTAATATCATTGATTCCATTTTGAATCAATCTGTTTTTAATACTTTGACTTTTTAGTGCCTTAATTTCAGGAATTGCATTTTTTGCTGAAACAAAAAAACTTCCTTCATCACCTTTGATATTATCGAAGAATTTTGTCATTACAATATCTTGATATTCTGTTGAAAATAAAAAATTAGATTCATTGTCTAAGTCCATTTTTTCGTCAAATTTTGGAAATTTTTCAGAAAGCTTAAAATCATATGCACGAGCGTAATAATTATGAAGTTTTTTATAAAACAGGAAATGTTTTTGCTCTAAAAAATGAAAATTAAAAGATTCTCTTTGTTTAAAATCGGCATTTGAAAATTTAGTTTTTTGATATAAAAGTTCAACAGAACTTTTGATTTCCTTGGCTTTTTTTAAAAATTCTTCTTCATTCAATTTGTATAATTCTTCCTCTGATAGTTGCGAAGTAATAATTGTTTTTCCAGCAATATATTGATTCTCGACACTTCCATTACCAGTGTATTTTAGGGTAGTATTAAAGTTGGACTCATCAGCAGTTAAGTTAATTTTTGAATCTTTTGAAAAATATATAGGCATACGATTTTTTGAAGTTTCAATGGAATAAATTCCCTCGTAATTAATAGGCAGTTTTTCAGAAAAAGTTCCGTCGGGTTTTAAACTGATTTCTTTTTCAAATGACTCGCCTTTGATCCAAATCTTTCCGTCTTCGGTATTTGTAATTTTACCTGAAAGCGTAATTGTTGCTTTTGGAGTTGTGAAAGAAGAAAGAATCACAATTAATAATAGAAAACTATATTTTTTCATAGGATTTTTTTATCAAATATAAAATATTTATGGCTTGGCTGTAATTAAATTTACTTCAAGTTTTTCTTTCAGAGCAGTTTAAAAAGATTTTTTGAAAACATAGTATAAAAAAAATAGCAGATGCTCCTTAAAAACATCTGCAATCTAAAATCTGTATTCTGAATTTCTAATTATAAAGCCTTATAAAGTATTTCCACAGGGTTGTAAATATTGTTGCGGTGACATATATCCAGCCATCGAGTCATCGAGAGTTACGATTGTGATCACAATCATTAGATTATTAATACTTCTTGATTTTTTCTAAATTACTTTCTTAAAAATTTCATAAATACAAAAGTATGTAAGAATTTATTGTATAGATTTGATTGATACATCTCTTAAACAACTAATACTGCCATGAAACAAAACAAAATACTATCTTTTTTATTTTTTCGGGATATTTTTTTCGTGCTTTTCTTTTTTATATTTTCTTTTTCAGCTTTCGCCCAGTTTGTCATGTATACACCAGAAAATGTTAAAGTACTAGGCACCCTTACAGAAGATGAACAGTTACAAAATTCTTTGTCAAAGTTTAATACTGAAAAATTTAGTGGGGATACTCTTCCAGATAGGGTCTATGAGGAAATCAAAAACATTGCATTAAACAATAAAACAATATTGGATACATATATCAAAACCTACAAACCTTCGAAAGAATTTATAAAAGCATGGCAAGTTAATCTGGAATATTTTGCTCCTCAAACTTTCTACTCATTTGAACAAAATAATAAATATACTAATCAAAAGGCTTATGCCCGTAATTTTGATAAATGGAAACAACGCCGAGAGGAATTATTTTCGAAAATTAAAATGAGCAATGATGAAGCAATGAACGCTCCATTTTATCTGAATTTTATTTGGGAAATTATATTGCGTACCAAGTATGAGCTTTGGCAAGAAAGTTATAACAAAAATCCAGAGGCTTTTTTAAAAGAATGGTATAGTGATGTTTCAGTTGAAGAAGGGCTTAAACTTTTTATGGATGACATGACAAATATATTAACAGAGAAAATTATCCAAAAATATTATACAGGAAAATCAGCTGAATATGCTTATGTGGTGTTTTTTAAAAGTTCTCTTGATGAGGAAATCAATGAAAATTTGCCACAAATCTTTGAGAATTTCAAGAAGCAGTTTCCTAATAGTAACTATATTGCTCAATTTGAACCCAAGATTAATGCAATCATTGAAAACAATAAAAAAACCTTGAGTAATAAAATGATTTTTGTTGACAAAGGAGATCAGTTGAAGACCTTTGAGGAAGTCATCAGCCAGTTTAAAGGGAAAACCGTTTTAATTGACATGTGGGGAACTTGGTGTGCACCTTGCCGAAAAGAGATAGCCGAGCACAGCCAAGCTTTACATGAGCATTTCAAGGGTAAAGATGTGGAATTCCTGTATGTTGCCAATCTTGATAGTAACAATTATGAAAACTGGAAAAAAATCATTTCATCTCAAAGTATGGAAGGTTATCACATTCTTGCCAATAAAGGTTTGACACAAGATATTATGAGTAAAACCAAAGGGACTGGGTTTCCTACCTATATCGTGGTAAGTAAAGATGGTAGTTACGAGCTTTCCAAAACAAAATATCCGATGAAAAGAGAAGTATTAATACAACAGTTGGAAGAAGCAATAGCTAAGTAAAATTATAAGAACTAAAGATTTTTTGATCTTTTAGATTTGCATTTTAAAACACAAAGCCCACGTTTGAAACCGTGAGCTTTGTGTTTTGTATTTGTGACATGGTTATATTTTGGCAGATTGGAATTTCTATATAAGATTTACAAAATCTGCAATCTAAAATCGCTTTTCAAAATTCTAAAATCGAATATCTCTATTTTAAAGCCTTATAAAGTATTTCAACAGGGTGAAATGCTTTTCGGCTGGTTCCGTCCCTAATTTGGTGCCTGCAGCTCGTTCCGGAGGCAGAAATCAAGGTCGCTTCTTCTTCGGCGCGGATGGTTGGGAATAAAACCAATTCTCCAACTTTCATCGAAATATCGTAATGCTCTTTTTCATATCCAAAAGAACCCGCCATACCGCAGCATCCGCTTGGGATATTCAGAACGGTGTAGTTTTTAGGCAGCATCAGGATTTTTTTGAGCGGTACCAATGATGATAAAGCTTTTTGGAAACAGTGACCATGCATACGAACTCTTTCGGTGGTTTCGGTAAATGAATCAGATGTGATTCGGTTTTCGTCTAATTCTTTGGCTAAAAATTCTTCTATAAGCATTGCTCTGCCTGATTGCGCTTTGGCTTTCTCTTTTAAATCACCACGGCATAAATCCGGATATTCATCACGGAACGATAATATTGCCGAAGGTTCAATTCCAACCAAAATCGCATTTGCCGGTATTTCTTTGGCGAAAGCCTGAGTATTCTTTTCGGCAATTTCACGCGCTTCTTTCAGCATTCCTTTTGAAAGATACGTTCTTCCACTGATTCCGATTTGGGGAACAACCACTTCATAACCCAAACGGTTGAATAATTTTACAGCCGTTTGACCAATTTCTACATCATAGAAATTCATGAATTCGTCGTTGTATAGATAGATTTTACCTTGGGTGAAATTTCCGATTTGCTTGTAATTTTTTATCCATTTGGCAAAAGTGACTTTGTGCATTTGTGGCAGTGATCTTTCAGTAGCAAAACCGGTTGCACTTTTCACAATGTTTCCAATGAATCCTTTGGTTCCAAAATTATATAGCCAAGGCAATGAAGCAAATATTTGATTCACTTTTGGTGTATTTCCAATAAGCTTGGAACGGAATTTCACTCCGTTTTTATCGTGGTATTGCTGTAAGGTTTCGGCTTTTAGCTTCGCCATATCCACATTTGAAGGACATTCGGATTTACATCCTTTACAGCTTAAGCATAAATCTAATACTTCGAGTAAACCTTCATCATCAAATTTGTTTTCTTTGGTCGAATTAGTGATGGTTTCTCTCAGAATGTTGGCTCTCGCACGAGTGGTATGTTTTTCATCACGTGTTGCCATATAACTTGGGCACATGGTACCACCGCTTTTCTCGGTTTTACGACAGTCACCGGATCCGTTACACATTTCGGCAGCACGCACGATTCCGTTGTGCTCGGAGAAATCAAAATAGGTTTCCGGCATTGGAGTATCCTGACCTGGATTATATCTCAGGTTAGTATCCATCGGAGGTGTATTTACCACTTTTCCTGGATTAAAAATTCCCCAAGGATCCCAAGTATTTTTTACTTGGATAAACATTTGGTAGATTTCGTCTCCCAACATCAGCGGAATAAATTCGCCACGAAGTCTTCCGTCTCCGTGTTCTCCACTCAATGAACCTTTATATTTTTTAACCAAATGAGCAATGTCGGTAGCGATGGTTCTAAATAGCGCTGTTCCTTCTTTGGTTTTTAAGTCAATGATAGGGCGAAGGTGCAATTCTCCCGTGGCAGCGTGAGCATAATGCACACAGCTGAGGTTGCGCTCTCTCAGAACTGCATTAAAATCTTCGATAAAATCTGGTAAATCGTTTACATCAACCGCCGTGTCTTCAATAACGGCAACCGCTTTGGCATCGCCTGGAATATTAGACAACAATCCCAAACCTGCTTTTCTCAGGTTCCATACTTTATTGGTGTCTTCACCCCAAACAATAGGGAAGTGGTAACCAAGATTTTTGGAACGCATCAAGGCTTCCATTTCTTTGGCAGCTTCGATAATTTCTTCTTTCGAATCTCTTAAAAATTCGACAACCAAAATTGCCTGTGGATCACCTTCAACAAAGAATCTGTTTTTGCTTTGTTCGATATTTTCTTTGGTACATTCCAAGATATAACGGTCGATCAACTCAACACTGTCAGGCTTGAATTTCAAGGCTTCCAAATTAGCTTTCAGCGATTCGTTGATGCTGTTGTGATGTACGCAAACCAAACCTGCAAATGGTTTTAATGCGTCAACCAAATTCAGTTTAATAGCTGTCGAGAAGAACAAAGTTCCTTCTGAACCTGCGATTAATTTACAGAAATTAAATTTTTCGGTCGGATCGCCAAAAGGCTGGCTGTCGGCCAATAAATCCAAGGCGTATCCTGTATTTCTTCTCGGAATGGTTTTCTTCGGGTAATTTTCGTCGAATAAAGCTCTGTTTGCAGGCGATGATAATAATTCTTTGGTCTGAACATAAATAGCTTGTTCCAAAGGGCTGACCACATTGATTCCGTTGCATTTGTCTTCGAATTGGGCATTGGTCAAAGCGCCAAAAGTAACTTCATTTCCATCAGCCAAAAATCCTTTGATTTCCAATAAATGCTCGCGTGTAGAACCATAAATCACAGATCTCGCGCCACAGGCATTGTTACCTACCATTCCGCCAATCATACAACGGTTACTGGTTGAGGTTTCAGGTCCAAAGAATAATTTATAGGATTTTAAATGTAAATTCAGCTCGTCGCGAATCACCCCTGGCTCTACCCAAGCCGATTTTTCAACTGGATCAACCGAAAGGATTTTGGTGAATTCCTGCGAAATATCAACCACAATTCCGTTTCCAACAACTTGTCCGGCAAGCGAAGTTCCGGCGGCACGCGGAATTACACTGCTTTTGTTTTCGCGGGCAAAAGCGATAATTTTTTGAATATCTTCTTTCGTTTTTGGAATGGCTACTGCCAACGGCATTTCTTTGTAAGCACTCGCATCAGTGGAATAAAGCGTACGCATCGTGTGGTCGTACAATAATTTTCCAGCTAATTGCTTTTCAAGACTTTCAAGGTTCATCTTATTTTTAGATTTATGATTTATGATTTTAGATTTATGGAATCTGAAACTTTAAATCAAATGGATAATCTTTTTGTTTTTAGCAACTTTGCGCCTTAGCGTCTTTGCGAGCTATATTCTCGCAAAGACGCAAAGGCGCAAAGTTTTTTTTATTTGGATTTTAAACTTTAGAATTCATAAAATCAAAAATCGTTAATCGACAATCTGAAATCTTTAGTACAGAATTCTATACCTAATAGTATTTGGAATCGCTTTTAATTTTTTCTCCAAATCTGGGTTATGGAAATTATCGATATCGGTAATCACATAACCAAGAGTTTCATTTGTTTTTAAATATTGACCCAAAATATTGTTGTCATATTCTAAAAGGATATTGTTGATTTGTGCCAAAATACCTTTTACATTCTCATGGATATGCATGATACGGTGTGCACTTTGCAATTCAGGAAGCTGAATTTCAGGAAGATTCACACTTCCGTAAGTCGTACCAGTATTGATGTAATTGATAATTTTATTAGCTACATAATGTCCAATATCTTCCTGCGCTTCTTCAGTACTGCCTCCGATGTGCGGTGTCAGGATTACGTTTTTCATTCCGATTAATTCAGAAACGAAAGGCTCGTCGTTGTTTTTCGGTTCTTCAGGGAAAACATCGACTGCAGCTCCGTGAATTTTACCATTTTTCAAATTAGCAACCAATGCAGGAATATCTACAACATGACCTCTTGAAAGGTTCAGGAAGATAACGCCTGGTTTCATTGCTTCGAAAGCATCAGCATCGATTATGTTTTTGTTGCTTGCGCGTCCGTCTACGTGTAAAGAAACCACATCTGAAAGTGCCAATAATTCTTTTAATGAAGAACATTTTTTAGCATTTCCAAGAGCCAGTCTGTCAACTGCATCATAGAAATATACTTTCATTCCCAATGCTTCGGCTACGATAGAAAGTTGTGATCCGATACTTCCGTATCCAACCAAACCTAATTTCTTTCCACGAATTTCAACACTGTTAGTAGCTGATTTGTCCCATTTACCTTGGTGCATCATTATACTTTTTTCGAAAGTATTACGAACCAGCATAATGATTTGTCCTAAAGCCAATTCCACAACCGATCTAGTATTGCTGTATGGTGCGTTGAAAACTGAAATTCCTTTCATGCTGCAAGCATTCAAATCTACTTGGTTGGTTCCAATACAGAATGTTCCAACAGCATGCAGTTTATTGGCATGTTCCAAAACTTTGGCTGTAAGGTTTGTTTTTGAACGGATTCCAAGAATAGAAACTCCTTTTATTTTTTCGATTAGTTCGTCTTCATTCAGCGAACCTTTCATAGTTTCAACGCTGTAACCTTCATGTTCAAAGATTTTAACAGCATCTTGGTGTATATTTTCTAACAATAAAACTTTGATTCTATTTTTTGGATAAGAAACAGAGGCTTTATAAGACAGTTCATAAAGGATTTCGTCTAATGACGGCGCTATCTGGCTGGCCTTTTCAACTACAATTTTACGGCTTACGTTTTCTGTAAAGGCGAAAAATTTAGAAACAGCACCGCCCTCAAGAGTTTCATAATCAGTATATCCGTCACCAATCATAATCGCCTCACCTTTAAGATTCAATGATTTGATTTTTTTTACTTTTCCTTGGTTTTCGCACAATTCGTCTTTTTCATCAAAACCAATAATTTTTCCGTCATGGTCAAATTTGAAAGTATTGGCCAAAACGTGCTCTGGTTTGATTCCGTATTCTGAAACGATTGGAATGATGATTTCCTTAAAACCGTTTGAAATGATATAAATATTTTCGGAGTGCTGTTTGAAGAAAGTTCTGTTTCGGATTACAGATGCTGTAACCTTCTTTTTCAGCTCCTCAATTACAGTTCCAATATGATCTCTGTTGGCCTGCAATAATTGAATTCTTTGAGTCAAAGATTCTTTCAATGACAATTTACCTTCCATTCCAAGATCGGTTAATCTTTGAATTTCGCTTAAAATTTGAGTTCCAGCGGCACTATCTTGGTAAATTACTTCGCATAATACATCTAGTGCCTCGACTTTCATAAACGTACTGTCAAAATCGAATATAAATGTTTCCTGATTTTCTGTCATCTTTTTAGTGTTTGTCACAAATAAAAAATATTTGTAAATTTTTTGCACAAAGATAAAACCTCCATTGCTATTCTGAAAATATATTGGTATAATACTGGCGCGTTTAACGATAATTGAGGTTATTGTTATAAATAGTCTTTTTGACCGAGTATTATTAAATTTAATCCTCGAAAAGCAATTTTAAATTTTGTTTTATTTATTTTAAAAAGTGTTTTTCGGCTGGTGTTTTCATAATTTAATCGCAATTATTTTTAAAAAAGACAATAACTTGTCATAATCCAGCCCTATAAACGGCAAATCTGACAAGTTATTGAAGATTTTTGGTGCGTTTTATTTCTGTAGTTTCACATCTGTACTTTCAAAAATTTTATCGGCTGATGAAGCTACAAAACCTTGATATAAATTTCCATCCGCCATAGCGTATCTCAAAGCAAATTCATAATAGCAGGATGGGATTTCAAATAGACCTTCTTCAAAATTTACTGAATATAAATCTGCCAAAGTACTTGATTGTTCTAATAACTGTTCAGGAGTTCCTTTAATTTTTCCTCCCGAAGCATTCAGTTTCCAGCCGTTTTCTTCTAAAAAGCTGTTCAGCTCTTCCAATTTTTCAAAATGCTGCAATGCATTGAGATTAATAGTAAAGTGATTTGCACGGAAACCATATACGTACATCCAGGCCGCATATTCGGATTCCTCCAGCAGTGATGTATAAATTGCATGAGAATTGGATTTCCAAATAGAACCGCTTAGTACTAATTCTGGGTTGCTAAATTCGTTCTGATCACAATCGTCTAAAATGTTTTTAACGGTTTGCTGTAATTCATCAGAACATTTTTCTAATTCCAGTTCAGAGATAAAAATTCTCGGTGCACTGCTGTCAGTGGTATGTTCGTAATGCTGCGCGAACAGTTTTTTGGATTCAAAAATATATTCACCTCGTGCTTCGTAACCAACTGCTAAGAAAGGTTTTTCCAAAACAGCGATATTAATGCGAGGGTCATTAAAAGTACGGATCGCAATATGATCATTTTGGATTGTTTCACCTTTATCTGCTAATAAAGTATGTATTTTTTTTGCAGATGGGGTTATTGCTGCATATTGTTCCCAAAGTTTCGAAAGCAGTTGATTTTTGTCCATTTCTGTCTGAATTTTTTAATTGTTATTATGACTCAAAACTAGATAAAAATAGAATAAAATGACATATTTGTGTTTCGATTATTTATAATTAGACTTTTGTGAGAAATAAATATGTAATTTTGACATATTTAAAAGTGTTTTATGTTTTAGAATTGTCAATTTTATATTTTCCAATAAAAAAGTAAGCGATGTTAAACTCCAAAAACAATGAAAATACTGATTATTTAGATCAGGAAATCATAAGAAAATTGAGTGAGAATGGAAGAATTCCTTTTTCTGAACTAGCCAAGGAATTAAAAGTGTCCAATTCGCTTGTGCATCTACGTGTAAAAAAACTTCAGGAATCGGGATTAATTGCTGGTTTCTCGGTAAAATTAAATGCTAAAACCTATGGTTTTGAAACAATTACTTACACAGGAATCACGACCAAAGAAGCCCGTTTTTCATATTCAATAGCGGAACAATTAAAATTAATTCCCGAGATTGTAGAATGTCATTGGGTTTCGGGCAAATATGCTTTGTTTATCAAAATTGTTGCAGCCAATAATGAAGAACTTCGTAAAATTATCTACGAACAAATTCATATTATAGAAGGAGTAGGAGGTACGGATTCGTTTATTTCTTTTGGGTCTGCGTTTGAGAAAAACTTACCTATATAGTATAAAACACGAATTTCACTAATTAGCACAAATCTATTCGTGCCAATTAGTGAAATTCGTGTTATTTTTGAAATGCTGTTTAAACCTCAAAGCCTAAAACTTCTCGAACTCTTGCTAAAACGCCATCAGCGACAAGACCCGCTTTTGCAGCGCCTTTTTTCAATAGAGCATCTACTTCGGGAAGGTTATTAATATAGTAGTTGTATTTTTCTCTTTCGGTTTTGAATTTTTCCAGAATCAATTCAAACAATGCTTGTTTGGCATGGCCATAACCGTAATTACCGCCAAGATAGTTGGCTCTCATGGCTTCGATTTGAGTTTCATCTGCAAGCAGCTTATATAAGGTAAAGCAGTTGCAGATATCTGGATTTTTTGGTTCTTCAAGCGGTGTGCTATCTGTTTCAATACTCATGATCTGTTTACGCAGTGCTTTATCATCCAAGAAAATATTAATAAAGTTATTTGCTGACTTACTCATTTTTCCGCCGTTTGTTCCTGGAATCAGCATACTGTCTTCCTGAATTTTTGCTTCTGGGATGACAAAGGTTTCTCCCATTTGGTGGTTGAATCGGGACGCAACATCACGGGTGATTTCTAGATGCTGTAACTGGTCTTTTCCAACAGGAACAAATTCTGCATCATATAATAAGATATCTGCGGCCATAAGCATCGGATATGTAAATAATCCTGCATTGACATCTTCCAAACGATCCGACTTGTCTTTGAAAGAGTGTGCCAATGTTAAACGCTGAAAAGGGAAGAAACAGCTTAGATACCAAGACAGTTCTGCAGTCTGTGCCACATCTGACTGGCGGTAAAAAACAACTTTATCGATATCCAACCCGCAGGCCAACCATGCGCAGGCAGTGCTGTAGGTATTGCTTCTTAATGTTTCACCATTTTTAATCTGCGTAATAGAATGCAAATCGGCTATAAAAAGAAATGATTCGTTTTCTGGTTTATTGGATAGTTCGATTGCAGGAATAATTGCGCCTAATAAGTTGCCCAAATGAGGTGTACCTGTACTTTGAACGCCTGTAAGTATTTTTGCCATTTTTATTTTTTTAAATCTCGTATGATTATAATGAAGGATGTTATTTTTACGCAAAGTTAATTCTTTTGCTAAATTTTCCACAAGTTTCCCTATTTTTGGCGGTATGAAATGAGCATTATTGTCATCTTGTCGGCAATTCCGACGGTAATATGCGAATTACATGTGACAAAATAGAACAATTATAACAACACATGAAAAGAATAAAAAAAATATTGTGGTCCGTTTGGCGGGTATGGTTTTACATTGTAATGCTTATTCCTATACTAATTATGCTTCCTTTTTTGGTAGCTTCTATATTGACCGAAAGCGGCTATCCATATTTTTTTAAAATGTCCCGTATTTGGGCCAAGTGTGTTCTTTTTGGAATGGGTTTCTATTATAAAGTAGAAAAAGTCCAAAAATTGGATCCTAAAAAAAGTTACATGTTTGTTGCCAATCATACATCGATGACTGATATTATGCTGATGCTTGCAGTTGTAGATAATCCTTTTGTATTCGTTGGAAAAATGTCACTGGCAAAAATTCCGCTGTTTGGTTTTTTCTATAAAAGAACCAGTATTTTAGTAGACAGAAGCTGTTCTAAAAGCAGAATGGAAGTTTTCGATCAGGCTCAGAAAAGAATAAACAGAGGTCTTAGTATTTGTATTTTCCCCGAAGGCGGTGTGCCGCATGATGAGTCTATTTTATTAGATGCATTCAAAGACGGAGCTTTCCGTTTGGCAGCCGATCATCATCTGCCGATCGTTCCCCTTATTTTTCCAGATAATAAAAAGAGATTATCCTATACCTTTTATAGCGGAAGTCCTGGTTTGATGAGAGCAAAAATTTTATCGCCGGTTGAAACCGTTTCCGTAGCTGGCGAACCGTTAGACAGAAAAGAACTTCGTGAAAAGGTCCGAAAAATAATTTTAGATGAATTAATGGCGTTTAAAGAGAAAGACGCTTCTAAATTCGAATAAAAAAAGGCTGCTATTGCAGCCTTTTTTAGTTTTATTTGCAATTGATCTTTATTTTAACTTTATAATCAGGATTCAATGGTTCATTTGTTTGAGCCAGTCGCTGTGAACCTGTATTTGCTGGACATGCAATATCATTTGTTGCATCATATATTACAGTTTTACCAGCAGCTATAATTTCTCTAGGAACATAGATTTGAACTTTAGTAATAGAATAACCCGACGGGAAATAGCGGATATAATAACCATCTGGGTGTAAAGTCCAAATGCCGCTAGGAACGTCAGTTCTCTCTGGTGCCATGCCCGCCAGAATTGCATATTTTTCCATTTCGGCATATGTGTAATTACCGGAAGCTACAAGCTGGCGAATTTGATTTTCGGCTTGAAAAATAGCTTGTATATTTTCTGGCAGAGTAGATTTTGCTTTATTCATTACACTTTCAGGCAGTACTCCAAGCACGCCGCCTTCAAGATGAGTTAGTTCAAGAGTGCTTAGTAAAGCAATTGCAGTTAGTTTTACTTGGCCCGAGTAATCAGCAAAACGGGTTCTCGCAATAATAGTCCATAAAAGTATCTGGATATCATGCTGATTTATTTCAGGGTGTTTTTCGGCATTTTTTAGTATCGAAGTTACGATTTCTTGTTTAGGACCAAGAGTTGGTGCGTACATATAACCATCTCCTTTTGAGGGAGCAAAAGTTCCTGCATGTAAGCAATAACTTTTATTGGTCATTTCATAAAAACCGTCACATAATATGTAGCCTCCTGTCGGTGCTTTAGGAAGAAGGTATAATGGCTGAAGATTGTTTACCAGGAAAAAGTCTGGAAGTTTAGAATTGGTTTTATTTACATCTTCGAATGAGGTGCTGATTGCTGCAGGTTTTTTCAAGATTTTATCAAGTCCTAAAGTCTTTGCGCCAAGTGCTGCTCCTGCTTCTGATAATTTATCTTTCCAACCGCTGAATTGTGAATAACTGCTGAAACTGATCAGAAGTAGTAAGGTGATAAACTGGCATTTTACTTTTAAATTTTCCATCCAATTAATTTTTAATGTAAATATAATTTTATTCTTAATGAATTGAAAATAAGTTTTGTAATGAAATTTTTAAATTTAATTTCTCGCCCTCGGCTTATTATACAAAGATTGTAAATTATAGATTTTCTTAAAAATAATTCTAAAAAAAAAAGTCCGCGGCTGCGGACTTTAAGTTTTATTCGTTGGCTAACTCTTTAATCTGAGTTTTGATTTTTTCTTCCAGTTCATCTGCCAATTCAGGATTGTCTTTAATCAATGATTTAACAGCATCACGGCCTTGGCCTAATTTAGTTTCACCATAGCTAAACCAAGAACCTGATTTTTTGATAATTTCAAATTCAACAGCAAGGTCTAGTATTTCACCTGTTTTCGAAACACCTTCACCGTACATGATATCAAATTCAGCTACTTTGAAAGGCGGTGCAACTTTATTTTTTACGATTTTCACTTTTGTACGGTTACCCAAAACATTTTCTCCGTCTTTGATTTGAGTAGAACGGCGAATGTCCAAACGTACCGAAGCATAAAACTTTAAGGCATTACCACCGGTAGTCGTTTCAGGGTTTCCAAACATTACTCCAATTTTCTCTCTTAATTGGTTGATGAAAAACACGGTACAATTTGTTTTGCTGATAGTTCCTGTCAATTTTCTCAAAGCTTGAGACATCAAACGTGCATGAAGACCCATTTTTGAATCTCCCATTTCACCTTCAATTTCGCTTTTTGGTGTCAATGCCGCAACCGAGTCAATAACTACGATGTCAATAGCTCCAGAACGGATTAGGTTTTCTGCAATTTCCAAGGCTTGTTCTCCGTTGTCCGGCTGGGAAATGATTAGGTTTTCGATATCAACACCTAATTTTTCAGCATAATTTCTGTCGAAAGCATGTTCAGCATCTATAAAAGCTGCAATTCCTCCTGCTTTTTGAGCTTCAGCAATTGCATGTAATGTTAAAGTCGTTTTACCAGATGATTCTGGTCCGTATATTTCTATAATTCGTCCTTTTGGGTAACCGCCTACTCCTAATGCTAAATCCACTCCTAATGAACCAGATGAAATTGTTTCTACTTCCTCAATGGCTTTATCGCCCATTTTCATTACAGTTCCTTTTCCGTAGGTTTTGTCTAATTTGTCAAGAGTAAGTTGTAATGCTTTTAATTTAGCTTCTTTTTCTGAACCAACTTTTTCTGAACTAGCTTTTTCTTTCATTTTTCTTCTGTTTATATGATTTGCCAAATATTTTAATCAAAAATACTGGTATAGATTTAATTTAGTGTTCGTAAAAATACTCCTTTTTTTTGAAGTCGCAATAAACGTTTTTTATTGAGTAAACAAAGCTTTCAACTCAGTGGCTTCGTTGGGATTCATTTTTCCAGCGAGTACTAAGCTTAATTGTTTTCTTCTCAAAGCAGCATCATACCGCAGTTTTTCAAGTTCAGTTTCTGGTTCAATTGGCGGAACATCAACAGGTCTGCCAGTATCGTCTACTGCCACAAAAGTATAAATTGCTTCGTTGGCCTTTGTTCTGTTTCCAGACTGACGGTCTTCAACCCAAACATCAAGATAAATTTCCATGGAACTCTTAAAAGCTCGTGATACTTTGGCTTCGATAATGACAACACTTCCAAGGGGAATAGATTTGTTGAAAGCAACGTGATTGACAGAAGCTGTTACTCCTATGCGGCGCGAATGTCTTCCTGCAGCAATACTTGCAGCACGATCCATTCTGGCTAATAGTTCTCCTCCAAATAAGTTGTTCAAAGGATTGGTTTCGCTCGGTAAAACCAGATCGGTTAAAATTGTTAAGGATTCAGAAGGATGTTTTGCCGTCATATTTAGTTTTGTGATTGTGTTTTTTTTTGTTTTCGACAGCAATTGAATTGCCATAAATATTGATCTAGTTTAGCCAGTACACCGCCATTACTGATGGGATAAAATACAAAACAATTGTTCTGGCTCCATCGTAATCTTTTGCCAAGCGCTGTCCAAATAGCAACATGATTAGAGTTATGCTGGAAAAAATGGCTCCATATAATCCATAAATTCTTCCGCTGTTTAATGCTAGTTCTATGGAACCTACAGTACATAAAATCCCAGAAATTAATTCTAATATTAATACATTAACTAAAGCTAATGGTACTTGATTTTTTAATGGGGTATTTTTAAAGTGTTCTTTTAACCAGTCTAAATTGTCTTTCCAATGAAATAATTTATCTTGTGAAGATTGAAGAAAAGTAATTGCTAAAAAAACTAATAATAAGATTGAGGCAATATTATTCATGGGGTTTATTTTTTATGAATTAAACGTGTAAGCTTTATGGATAAATCGGTTAAAATTATTTTGGCATTACCATTTCGTTCTATATGGTACATCGCATCAGATATTTCTTTGAATATATCATTAATGTTATTGCCATTTACAAAAGGAGCAAAGTTAGCCAGTTTGAATTTCTCTACTTTGGTTTCTATGTATACAAGATCCTTGGCTTCATAATTGAGCAGTAATGCCTGACGGAACATCTCGATGCAGAACTGAAGAAACTTTTTTTGAGTTTCTCTTCCTAATGCCGCTATCTGTTCACTCCATTCAATTAAGTCCTGTATGGCGGCAGCATTTCCTTTCGCTTTGAATGCAGCCCGAACCCAAGTGACAAACCACTGTTCAAAAGGAGTTGCTTCGTCATCCTCTTTTAATAGTTGGAGTGCTTTATTAAAATTGCCCTGTGACTGATGTGCAATTTTTAACGCAGCTTTAGGTTCTATTTGCTCTTTTTCAATAAGCGCATTTGCAATTATCTGCTCGCTTAATCGATTAAAATGGGTGATTTGGCATCGAGATCTGATCGTTTGAATAATGTCTTCTTCGTTTTCAGTAATCAGAAGAAAAATTGTTTTCTCAGGTGGTTCTTCTAGTAATTTTAACAGTTTATTGGATGCAGCAATATTCATTTTATCTGCCATCCAGATGATCATAATTTTATGACCGCCTTCATATGATTTTAGAGAAAGGGATTTTAAAATTTCTTGTGCATCGTCCACACGAATTTCTCCCTGTTTATTTTGAACACCTAATTTGGCATACCAATCAAATAATCCGCCGTAAGGATTTTCTAAAATAAATTGTCGCCAATCTGTGATGAAATCAATACTTTTTGGTTTTTGTTTTACTTCTTCTGTCGTTACTGTCGGGTATATAAAATGTAAATCAGGATGAGAAATTTTTTCAAATTTAATTGCGCAGGATTCATTGAGACCTTGCTGAGAATTACACAATACATATTGCGCATAGGCTATTGCAGTTGCTAAAGTACCGCTGCCTTCGGGGCCTATAAACAATTGAGCATGAGGAATTCTGCCTAAGTCGACACTTTTTATTAAATGATTTTTAATGTATTCTTGACCTAAAATTTTAGAGAATTGCATTCGGCAAAGATATAAGAAAATGATAGTTTCAAAAATTTTATGCTGTAAACTTTAATCTTTGAATTTTTAAATAGTCAACTTTTTAGAATCAATTTTCGGGTCTTGAATTTAGATTTTTTTCAACTATTTAATGTTAATAACTTTTGTGTAACTTATGTCTGAATAATAGTTTTTGTAATTTTTACAAAATATTTAACAAGTATTAAGTTATTAATCAGTTAATTTTTTTAATATTTTTGTTTTTTTTTAACATTACAAATGATTGTATAAAGTGCTGATTTAATGGGTGTAATGTATAATATTTCTATAGTTTCAATTTTTATTTGTTTCTATTTTGTTTTTTGGGGCTTGCAAATTCAATGTTAATTGTATAGTTTTGTTTCAGTTAATTAATAAACCCCAAGTTATGAAAGGTAAAATTATTTGTTTCAGTATTTTCATGTTAGCATTAAGTTCTTCAAAATGTATAGCACAAGCAAAACCAAATATGCCTCAAAGTATTATCAGTACAAATGCTTCTATTCGTACGTATAATGATGATAAAACATTAAAGGCTATGTCTAAAGGAGAATTGGTAGAATTATACATAGAGCGCATGAAGGTTATTGTAAGAATAATGCCGAAAATCGGTATGGCAACTAAGCCTGGGGTAACTATGGCAGATCTTGGTATTCCTGAAACTTCTGACAATAAAAAAGCTTTAGATTTAGAAAAAGATGCAACAGGAACTTACTTAGATATTTCTGTTGATTATTTAAGAAAAATGTTGCCATTCTGTGACAAAGGCCAGCTTGTTTCTGCAATTTTATTTTATGAGCAGACATTAAAAGCATTAAAAGAACTAGAAGCACAATAAAAATATTTAGAGAATTAATTTTTTCTAAGTTCGCACTTAAACTCTTTTATGAGTATTCAACTCTCACCTACATTGAGAATAAAATTTAATACATCCCCAAACCTATGAAAACTAAATTACTATTTATATGGGTTTTTCTTGCACTTGTTAGTAACGTAAGTGCTCAACAAGAAAGAGGAATTTTTGGACCAAGCAATTGGTTGAACAACTGGACTGAATTTAAACCGGCAAAAGCTGATTATGGCGAGGCAACTCAAATCCTTGCAGGTAGTATTTCGTCAGATACAAGGCTTACTAAAAAAGACGTCTACATTATCCAAGGAAATGTATATGTTACTAATAATGCTGTACTTACAATTGATCCAGGTACTATAATTATTGGGGACTCTGATTCTAGAGGAACTTTAATAATTACAAAGGGGGCTAAAATTATAGCTGAAGGATCAGAGACAGATCCTATAGTTTTTACCTCAAATAAAAGTATTAAAAAAGCAGGTGATTGGGGAGGAATTGTAATTCTTGGTGATGCTCCTATTAATAAATTTGGATTATATACTTCTTATAATTACGACGATTTAGATCCATCATTGACAACGTTCGGCGGTGATAACGCAGGAGGTTCATCTGGAGTTTTAAAATTTGTTCGAGTTGAATATGCTGGTAAAAAAGCCAGAGGTGCAGACAATTTTAATGCTATTTTGCTTGGAGGGATTGGTAATAAAACAATCTTAGAAAATATAATGGTGAGTTATGCGTCTGGTGATGCTTTTGAAGTTTTTGGAGGCGAACCAATAATGAGTAAATTAGTTTCTTATAAGTGTAATGGCACAGATTTTAGATTCTCATTGGGAACACAAGCTAAAATTGATAATTCATTAGCAATTCGATCTTCATATATAAGTGATCCTAGTGGTTCTCGTTGTTTAGATATCTCTTCATATATTAAAAAAGAAAATATCGATTTTACAAAAAAACAGACTTCTGTTGTAGCTTCCAACCTTACTTTGGCTAATGATAGTGATAATATTGAAGCTGATATTAAAGCAGGTTTAGTAAAAGAAGCAGTATATGTTGCCGAAAATACTACTTTAGTACTTAAAAAAAGTGTAGTTTCAGGTTTTAAACCAGCTGTTGTATTGGATTCTAAAATTGAGATCAATACTAAAAATCTGGCTAAAATCAGAATTGAAGAAATGTATATAAATAATTGTATTGGAAATATATTTTCTGAAGGTTCATTGAATAATGAGGATCTTGAAAATTATTATGGAAATAGTCTTTTCTTTATTGTTTATTCAAAAACTTCAAATATTGAAACATTTAATGATTTTGCAAATCCTAGGAGACCTGACTTTAGATTAGCTCTTACTAAGATTACTGCTTCTACAAAATAAAAGTTCGTATTTGAATTAATATAAAAAATGAAAGTTAAACCTTAGTTTTGGTTTGGCTTTCATTTTTATTACTTTAATGAGTTTATTTCATTTGTTTCCCAAATCCTATTAAAAGAAATGAACATGTCCAATTATTGGTTGACTCGTTATTAAAGTGTAGCGAATTGGACATTTCTCCCCATGAAATGCAATAAATATCAACCTATGAATAGAAAAACTACTTTTTTATTTTCCTTTAATTCATTTTTGTTTTTTTTAATGCTGGTGTTGCTGCCCTCAATGGCAATATTGTCTGCGCAGACTATTACGCCTCAAAAGTTACCTTTCTACTCTATATGTGCAGGCGGTCCGCATCCTACTGATCCAAATAAAGTATTTAATGAATATCAGGCGCAATTTAAACTTACTGGTTTTAATGGAAATGAAACTTTTGTTGTTGAGTTATCTAATCCATCTGGAGTATTTACAACTACTACAGCTACAATTCCTTTGGAGCCTTTAGCTGGAACTCCTCCAGATACGTCAACAGATAAAACATTAACTTTTGCTGTTCCTACAGATTTAATAGGATCTGATAAATATCAATTGAGAGTAAAGTGTACTACGACGGGTCAGACAAGCTCCAGTTTTACAATATTTGGGACACCTAGTGATAAATCTTTACCAGCATATTTTAAGGCTTATAATAAATCTTTTTATATTGCTGATAAAAAATCTTCTATTAATTTTTGCAGCGGAGGAAGTGTTGTTTTAGCAGTATACAATCCTACGCCAGCAGATCCTGGTTCATCTCCGGCTAATTTTTCGCAGTTAAAATATAATTGGTACAAAAATGATGTTTTAATCCCAGGACAAACAGGTAGTTCAATAGTAGTGAATACAAGCGGATCATATTATGCAGAATTAAATTATGGGCCTTGTACTGATGAGAATTTTAGATCTCAGGGTGTTACTGTAACAAGTTCTTCTGGTGGCGCTGGTGGAGTTTCAATCACATCTAGTTTAGGAAATCCTTTTTGTTTAGACTCCGATATGACCACGTTGACTGCTTCTGCTGGTAATACTTATATTTGGAGTAAAGACGGCAGCATAATACCCAATGCTACAAGCCAGACTTATCAAACTAATATTGCTGGAGTTTATAGCTGTACTATAGATTTTGGAGGGTGTAATGACACCGCAACAATAGATTTGAAATCTGCTGGATCTGTTAGTGCAAATGGAAATGTTATTGCTGAAGGTGAGACTGTTTCGATTGAACAAGGTGAAACGTTAAATGTAACTACAACTAGTACTTTTTCAAATCCCACATACCAATGGTATCTAAATAATAATGCTATTAATGGTGCTACACAGAGTAGTCTGGACATAACTGTCTCAGGTAATTATAAAGTCAATATTTCCGGCTGTGAAATGTCTTTTAAAGTTAATTATAGTACAGTAATTGATTACAATGTTCCAAAAATACCTAATGTAGTTTCGCCAAATAATGACGGACAAAATGATACTTGGATTATTCCTGATGTTTATAATAATACAAATACTCATGTTGCTATCTTAAGTTCTTTAGGTGAGATCGTTTTTGAAACAGACAACTATGATAATTATAATGGCTGGCCTCAAGCTACTATTGAGTTCAAGAATTTTAATCCTGTTTTTTATTACATAATTACTCCAAATGGCGATTCAGCCAAAAAGGGTTCGATAACTCTTCTGAAATAATATGAAAAAAATTTTACTAAGCGTTTTCTTTCTTTGCTGTTTTACCCATGTTTTCTATGCACAAAAAGAAGACGGTGTCGTATCTTATGTTATACCGCCAGGAAACTCTTTAAAATTTAATTCGTTTGTTATTAATCCTACTTTTAGTTTTGTAAGACAGCAGAGTGCTTACATAACTTTGTTTAACAAAACCCAATGGGCAGGATTTGAGGACGCTCCAAAAACCTATTTGCTGAGTTATTCTGGCCGATTCAAAGAAAATGAAGGAGTTGGTTTAGGTGTTTTTCAGCAGACTCAAGGTGTACTTAGCACTACTGGTTTAGTGGCTAATTTTGCTCATAATGTTCTTCTACAGGAAGATAATAACTTGACTTTCGGTATTAATTTAAGCGCTTATAAAAGTGGTTTAAATTCTGGTAAAGTAGTTTCAAATTTCCCAGACCCTTCTTTAGACAATATTCCTTCAAATACTTTATTAACAATCAGTCCGGGTATTAACTATGGGACTGCTTTTCTTGACTTCGGTGTAGCATTTAATAATCTAGTTACTTATAATTTCGGTTCCGGAATTATGAAAGATGACCCGAATAAAGGAATCGCAGGTCACGTAATGTATACGGGTTTCCTTGATTCTTATGGTTTTTTTGATAAAAGTAAATTTTCAGGTTTAATTAAAACGGAAGTAAATAAGGAAGAAACAGTTTTCTCTGGATCGGCTATGTTTACCATTCCCCAAGGTGTTTGGGCTCAAGCAGGATATAATTCTGTTTTAGGAGCAACAGCTGGTTTTGGACTTAATATTACACCAAAAATTGCACTTGAATATTCGTATGGTATGGGTCTAGGAGATATATCACAGCTAGGTGCTTCTCATATAATTGTATTGGCTTATAAAATCAAGAGCCGAAATTTTGATTACGGAGATGATGAAGAAGAAGGTGCTTTAATCGAACCGGCACCAGTGCAGAAGAAAGTAGCGGCTACTCCAAAAGCAGCTACAAAAACAGCCGCTGATGCCAAAGCAGCTCAGCAAGCTAAGATTGCTGCTGCAAATAAGGCAAAGTTAGATGCTGCTATTAAAGCAAAAGCGGATGCGGCAGCTTTGGCAAAGGCCAAATCTGATGCTGCTATTTTAAATAAAAAGAAATTAGATGCTGATGCGAAAGCCAAAGCAGATGCGGCGGCATTAGCTATTAAGAAAACGGAACCTGTTTCTAAGGAGAAATTGGCAGCCGATAAAGTAAAAGCTGATGCTGATGCAAAATTAGCTCTTGAAAATAAAGCGAAAGCGGCAGCTGCGGCAAAACTTGCTGCAGATAATAAAGCCAAAGCAGATGCTCAAGCAGCAAAACTTGCAGCAGATGCGAAAGTTAAGGCTGATGCTGATGCAGCAGCAGCCAAGTTAATTGCCGATGCAAAAGCCAAAGCAGATGCTCAGGCAGCAAAACTTGCAGCAGATACGAAAGTTAAGGCCGATGCCGATGCAGCAGCTGCCAAGTTAATTGCCGATGCCAAAGCTAAAGAAGATGCTCAGGCAGCAAAACTTGCAGCAGATGCGAAAGTTAAGGCTGATGCCGATGCAGCTGCAACGAAGTTAATTGCTGATGCTAAGGCAAAAGCAGATGCTGAAGCAGCAAAACTTGCAGCAGATTCTAAAGTTAAGGCTGATGCCGATGCAGCTGCAGCCAAGTTAATTGCTGATGCTAAGGCCAAAGCAGATGCTGAAGCAGCAAAACTTGCAGCAGATGCGAAAGTTAAGGCTGATGCCGATGCAGCTGCAGCAAAATTAATTGCTGATGCCAAAGCCAAAGCAGATGCTGAAGCAGCAAAACTTGCAGCAGATGCGAAAGTTAAGGCTGATGCCGATGCAGCTGCAGCCAAGTTAATTGCTGATGCTAAGGCCAAAGCAGATGCTGAAGCAGCAAAACTTGCAGCAGATGCGAAAGTTAAGGCTGATGCCGATGCAGCTGCAGCAAAATTAATTGCTGATGCCAAAGCCAAAGCAGATGCTGAAGCAGCAAAACTTGCAGCAGATGCGAAAGTTAAGGCTGATGCCGATGCAGCTGCAGCGAAGTTAATTGCCGATGCTAAGGCCAAAGCAGATGCTGAAGCAGCAAAACTTGCAGCAGATGCAAAAGCTAAGGCCGATGCCGAAGCTGCAGCCAAGTTAATTGCCGATGCCAAAGCCAAAGCAGATGCTGAAGCAGCAAAACTTGCAGCAGATGCGAAAGCTAAGGCCGATGCCGAAGCTGCAGCCAAGTTAATTGCCGATGCCAAAGCCAAAGCGGATGCTGAAGCAGCAAAACTTGCAGCAGATGCAAAAGCTAAGGCCGATGCCGAAGCTGCAGCCAAGTTAATTGCCGATGCCAAAGCCAAAGCAGATGCTGAAGCAGCAAAACTTGCGGCAGATGCAAAAGCTAAGGCCGATGCCGAAGCAGCTGCGAAGTTAATTGCAGATGCCAAAGCCAAAGCGGATGCTGAAGCAGCTAAAGTTGCAGCAGCTGCGAAAGCTAAGGCTGATGCCGATGCAGCTGCAGCCAAATTAATTGCTGATGCTAAAGCCAAAGCAGAAGCAGAAGCTACTGCAGCTAAATTAGCAGCTGCAGCTAAAGTTAAAGCAGATGCTCAGGCAGAACAAGATAAAATTGAAGCAGCGGCCGCGGCGAAACTAGCAATTGAAGCGCTTGCCAAAGCTAAAGCAGATGCTACTCCTAAAGATGAATATGGCAAATCAATGGATAATTTGACAAATATTCTTGAAGATTCAAAAAGAAGACAGGAACAATTGCTGAATCGTTTGGATGCATCGGTAGCTAGTAAAGAAAAAGCATTGAAAGAGATGCGTGAAGAAAATGATTTGAGTGATAAAGGAATAGTTAAAAATACAACAGTTGAGTTCAAGAGTACTGCAGGTGAGAATGCCGAGTTAGAATCTATTAGAGCGCAGATTGCTGAAATAAATAAAGCTCAAGCTAATAATTTAGCTGAGTTCAATAGGCTTTATAATGAAAGACTTAAAAAGACTCCTAAAAATGATCTAATAAACCAAAATTATTTAAAAACTATTGAAGCTTTAAAAGCAGAGCAAGTTAAGGCCGAACAATCTAATGCTGCCTTAATTAGTAATTTAGAGAAAATCAAAGTGGAGACGGAAATTGAGAAAAAACGTAGAATCAAGCGTGCTGTTTCTTCAAATGATCAAGATCGTTTAGCTCAAGATATGGCTACTTTAAAACAAATTAAGGCAACTACTAAAGTGAGCAGTGTTCCATTGAAAGCTGATGACTTTGATTTTGGAGATAATCAGGCAAATATGCAGATTATTAAAAACAATAAAAATCTTGAACCTGGCTATTATATGATATTGGCAGTTCACAGCGATGTGTCGAAAAGAGATACATTTGTTACTAAAACAGTTGCTTCCGGACAGTCGAATGTGAATTTCTTTTATGATATAAATACTAGTAAATATTTTATATATACTGACAAGTTTGATAACATTCAGGAAGCAACAGAAGCCTTAGCAGCTAAAGGAAATAAACCTTATAATGGCAAGATGGTTATTGTTAGAATTGATAAATAATTCGGGGTTCATTTTTAATTAAATTAAAATAATTAGTATTTCTATTTGATATTGTTTTAAAATGTTTAATTTAGATTTTTTTAAGACACTATTTGTAATATAAATCATAAAAAATAATTGTTAATGAAACAATTTTAACTGACGTTAATTCAAATTTTCATTACAGAAAATCACTTTTTTAAAGGATTTTTATAAAAATTGAGTTAAAAAACAACATTATTAAAATATTCTATTCGTTTTTAATTTATTCACAGCCTCACAATGAATATATTAATAGCGAATAGAATTAAATATATGAATACATGAAAAAACCTACTTTTTCTAAATTTAGTTATTGGCTATTATCCCTATTAGAAGTTTTCTTCCAAAACTTTTCATTTTTGTGTGTTTCACTATTAAAAAAGTGGAAGAACCTGCGAAATGTAAATGTGATAGAACTTTGTTCAAAGAAGAAGCTTTTGCCTATAAGAACTTTCCAATTTCAAATTGTTGGTTGGTTATCTAGCAGCAGCAATACTGTATCAGAGAAATTTATTTCAAACCTCAATAAATTGTTTGATGCAATTGATAATCTCTTTACTGTTGCAGTTAAAAGGGTTTTATTTAGTAGAAATTTTTTATTAGCTTCCAATTTTAGAGTTTTTTCTTTTGTATTTATTCTGTTTTTATTAAATAGTAATTACAGTTTTGGTCAAATTCAAAAGCCATTTGCTACGAGATTTGACAAAACTATTAAAGGTGATATGCTTTTAATAGGTAATAATATTTTGAGCAGACACGTATCAAATGATTATACTACGACAGGAACTCAAAATAGAGATATTAATCCAATGGTTAATGTTGATATTGATGGAGATAATTCAACTACAAATTCCAGCAGTGCGACTTTAACAGTTCCTTCAACGACTACTTGTTATAAGGTGGTCTATGCTGGTTTATATTGGAGCGCTGTTGTAAAAGGAACAGCTTCGACCACTGCAGTTAAATTTAAAGTGCCAAATGGGTCATACGTAGATATAACCGGGACTTCAATATATTCTGCCACTACTGCTAATGCCAATGGTTCAACACCGTACTTATCGTATGCGAATGTGACTTCATACATCCCAACGAATCCACAAGGGGTATATACAGTTGGGAATGTTTCATCTGCAACAGGAGCAAGACCAAATTTTGAAGGATTGTCGGCTGGTTGGTCTTTATTCGTTGTTTATGAGGATCCAACAATGCCTAGTAAATATATTACTTCGTTTGATGGTTTTGCTTCGATTGATCAAAATAATAATTTAACAATTCCAGTATCTGGTTTTAAAACGATTCCGAGCGGATCTGTTCATGCCAAGTATGCTTTTAGTTCAATTGAGGGAGACAATAGTGTTCCAGGTGATCTTTTGAAAATTAACGGTACAACTATTAGTGCTACAAATAGTGCAGGAACTGTTATCAGACCCGCTAATAATTTTTTTAATAGTTCAGTATCTTACATCAAAACAGCTACAAATACTCCAGAGCTTTTTACAGATCGTTTACCAAAAAGTTCAAATACCTTAGGGTTTGATGCGGGAATTTTGAATATTCCAAATGGGGGAAATACGGTAATAAAAAATGGTGATACAAGTGCAAGCATAAGGCTGGAAAGTACCTTAGATGTATATTATTTTTATTTTAATGCTTTCGCAGTTGATGTTATTGAACCTAAAATTGTACTTACTAAAGAAGTTTTTGATAATTCATCTCCCACTCGTGTCAATATGGGGGATAAAGATGTTACTTTAAGTCAGCAGTTAAATTATGTGATTGGGTTTCAAAATATAGGAAATGACCCAGCGCAAAATTTTACGATCAAAGATGTTCTGCCTATTAATATCAACTTTAAATATCCAGATGATATTACTTCGTTGCCAGCGCCTATTACTGTTGGAGGTGTTACGTATAATGTAACTCACACTTATAATGCTGCAACCCGTACAATTGTTTTTACCATTCCAAAGCAGTATGTTGAAGTAAGTGATCCTCGTTATCTAATAGAATTAAAAGTTAAAGTAGTTGATTTCTGTAATCAGTTGAGTGATGCTTGTTCCAATATAATCAGGAACTCTGCTTATGCTACTTATACAGGAACAGATAATAAAGCTCAAATTACAGATGATCCTAGTTTATCTTCCTTTACAGCTTGTAATTTAGGCGTGCCACAAGCTACTAATTTTTTAGTAGGAGTTGATAACTGTGAATTTACTAAGAGTGAAGTACTGTGTGGGAATAGTGTGATCATTAAGGCTTCCAACGGATACTCTTCTTATAAATGGTCTACGGCAGCATTTGATAAATTTGGTGTAACGACTGGAACAATACTTGGTATTGAGCAAACTCTTTCAGTAACGAATCCTGGCAAATATTATGTTTACAATACTGCTGTAGCACCGTGTTTGTCTATAACTGAAGTAGTAACAGTTGCCCGTGCTGGTACAACTACTACTAATCCTTTACTTTCGCTTCCAAATGTTCCAGATAAAATTGTTACCTGTATAAGTGGTGGTGCTGGAAAACAATTGCCCTATTTCTTTTTGTGCGGCGCAGATGCAACCCGATTACTTACTGCCAATATATCTGATGGAGCTACCATTGTTTGGGAACGATTAAGTAAAACAGATCCAAAATGTTCCGCAGTAACTGATCCGAATTGTGCTAACGAAGATACTAGCTGCAATTGGGAAAAAATGGGCGAGGGCTCCACATATACTCTTACTGGTGATAGTTCTGGAGAATATAGACTCACATTAAATTATCCCGGAAACTGTTTCAACCGTTTTTACTTTAATGTATATCAAAATACGCTGAAGGCAACTGAAACGCATTCGGATATAATCTGTAATACAAAAGGAAATATTACAGTAGGCGGTATTCCGATTGCAGATTATGAATATAGTATTAGCAGTGCAAACGGTAATACTCCATCTGTGCCATATCAAAACAGCAATAGTTTTACTATAAATGCAGGAGGGTCTTATACTGTTTTTATTAAACAAAAAGGAGTAAGCACAAACCCATGTGTTTTTGAAATAAAAGACATTGTAATCAGACAAAGAAACTTTACTGTAGATCAGTTTGTAACTCATCCGGTATGTTTTAATGATAAGGGGAAGATTAAGGTAGCTGCAAATGATGTGCGAGGACCATATACTTACGAGATTTTTAAAAATGGTGTGTCAGTTGATAGACTTCAGAACACAGCTAACGCAGATTATACTTTTACAGGTTTAGAATCAGGAAGATATAAATATACAGTTACTACAGCTGACGGTTGTACTTATACTAATTATGATGTTGCGATAAACGATCCCGCAGGAGAAATAAAAGCAACTCCTTCTATAAAAGTTCCTTTAACAGCTTGTAATAAGGGAATTATTAAAATTGAGACGCAGCAAGATAGAAATTATGGCAATACTTTTTATTATTTCGTAAATGGTTCTTCAACTTTTCAGACCTCTAATGAAATTGAAGTTACAGCTTCTGGCTTATATACAATCAGAGTAGTAGGATTAAATAATTGCGAAAAAACGATAACTCAGCAAGTTGATTTATTGCCTAAACCAACTTATACTGTAACAAATACTAACACGAACTGTTACGATGAGAAGGCTAAAATCAATATTGACCTTAATGGCAGCAGTGCGGGCTATAAAGTGGAGTACAGTATAAATAATGGAGCGACTTATGTTGAAGGCAGTGCTACTGGCATTGAATTTGCAAATCTATATGCAGGACAGTATAAAGTTTTGGTTCGTTTTAGTGTCACGTATCCAATTAATAACTGGCCAGGTACTGAAACAGTTATATGCCCTTTAGATCCAGTTAAAAATGTTACGATTAATGGTCCTACTTCGGGAGTTACCGCTTCAGCAGGTGTTGGTGAATTGGCAGGCTGTGGACCTTTACAAGGAGGGGAGCCTACGGGGCTTTTGCGTATAACTAATGTTGAGGGAGGAACAGTTCCATACCAGTATAGTTTTGATGGTGGTAATTTATGGGAAAATGTCACTCAAAAATATGTAAAAGCTGGAACTTATAATTTAGCTGTTAAAGATGCTCTAGGCTGTATATTTAAAATTCCTTATACAGTTACTCTTGATCCAAAACCAGCCGATCCAGATATTGATGATAACATAAATACAGTTTATAATTGTGATGGGACCGCTACTGCAACAGTAATAGTAAGTAATCCAACATCAACTGGAGGTACTACTTATACTTATGAGTATTATTTAAAAACGGGAACTAATCCGCCAGTAGCAAATACGCCTATCACCAGCAATATCTTTAATAATGTTCCTTCTGGAGATCACACGATTATTGTAAAATATAATGTTAAAACAGTATCCAGCTTTAGTAATTTACTACAGGAGGATTTTGGAAGAGGAAATGATACCAAATCACCAGGGATTAATACTGCATACTGCTGGGAAAAACAGGATGGTAATACACTTGCTTTTGCTGATTGCAGACGTACTCCAGAAGATTGGAATCCATGGCTGCTGAACGATGGAGATTATGTTGTTACAAAAGCATTATTACCTGATCATGATCCAGATTTTAGATGGATTTTGCCTAAAGACCATACAGCAGTTTTAAATAGTACACCAACAATTACAGATGGAAGATTTTTAGCAGTTAATATTGGTAAACTTATTCCAAAAGGTGCAGTTTTATACAGTAAGACTATCAATGACGTTTTACCGAATCAAGAAATTAACGTGTCCTTATACATGATTAATTTGTTGAAAAGTTCTAATGGTTTGGCTTCACCACAGTTAACGGTTCAGTTAGTGAAAAATGGAGCTGTAGTAGGAACTCCTGTAGATTTTCCTGAAATTCCAAGGGATGAAAAATGGCATTCGACTACAGATTTAGCTGGAGGTACAATCTTTAAATTAAACCCAGGAAATAATACTTCTTTAGAATTTCAGATTTTATCAAATTTGCAGGAGGAAAGCGGAAATGATTTAGCAATCGATGATATTCATGTTTATCAGGTCCCAAAAGCATGCGGTAATGAAAGTTCAATTCCTGTAAAAATTGAGGCAGGTAAAGCATTTAAAGCTTCTTTACCTACGTTTTCTAATGTAAGCTGTTTTGGTGGAAACAATGGAACAATCACTCTTGCTGCTGAAAACTTTGGTGCTTCAGGGTATCAGTATTCTGTAAACGGCGCTGCTTTTCAAACAACAACACTTGCTTCTTTAACAATACCAGGATTTGGAGTTGGTACTCATACGATTATTGTTCGTAGTGATGCTACAGGTACCTGTCAATATACTTTAAAACAGGAAATCAAAGCACCAGCTGTTGTGACGGTAACAGCTTCTATAACTAAACAACCAACATGTACTACAAAAGCAACAATAACAGCAGTAGGCGGTGGAGGAACTTTGACAGGGTATTGGTATGAATTAAGAAATACTACTGGCGGTGCGGTAGTGAGAGTATTTCAAAATAATGCTCAATTTACAGATGTGCCTGCTGGTAATTATACTGTATTTGCAAGAGATTCTAATTCATGTGTTAGTCCTATTGGAGCACCTGTAAATGTTGTAGATCCTTCTGGTTTTACTGCGAGTATAGATGCAACATCTGATTTGTGTTATGACACGACCAATCAAGCCAAATTAGTAGTTACAGTTTCAGGAGGATTAAATCCATTCAGCTACAGCTTAAATGGTGGCGCTTCACAAACTGGCAATACTTTTAACACGGTAGGAGTGGGCACACATACTATTGTTGTAACTGATAGCAATAATTGTACTTTTACTATTAACAACATTAAAATAGAGCCACAGTTAACATTGAATCTTTCTCTGATTCAGGATTTAACCTGTTTGGTTAATGCTTCTATTGGAAATCCTGTAATAACAGGAGGCTATGGTACTCCTTATACTTATACAGTTTCACGTAATGGAGCCACTCCTGCCGCTGTAGCTTCTTTTCCATATACAACGGCACTTGCAGGATCTTATGTGTTTACAGTTAAAGATAGTAAAAGCTGTCCTGCAGTGAGTACTCCCATTGTGGTTTCTGCAAAAACAACGCCAACATTAACGGCAGATAAAACAGATATTACCTGTAATAATAAAAACGACGGTACTATTACAGTAACTGCTGCTAATGGTTTTACCGCTGTTTATACGTATGCAATTAAATTAAACACTGCAGCAACATATACTACTCAAACTACAAATCAATTTACAGGTTTAGCTGCTGGTCTTTATAATATTAAGGTTATTGACAGCAAAGGCTGCGAATCAGCAGTGACTGATGTAACAATTGTAAATCCAGCTGTTGTTGGAGGAACTATTGGTGCAACAGAATTAGGCTGTAGCGGTACTGGTACGGTTCCGGCTGTAGTTACCGTGAATGGCTCTGGTGGTGTAGGACCTTATGAATACAGTTTTAACGGGACTTCTAGTTTTGGACCTGACAACACTTTTTCTACAACTACTGCACAAACTGTAACTGCTTATATCAAGGATAAAAACGGCTGTCAATTTGGTCCATTATCGACAGTGATTGCGCCTAAAACACTTATTACTGGTATTAATGTAATGTTCGAGACAGGTCTGGAATGTCCAGCTTACGAAGCACACGTTAAGTTTCAGGCTATTGGAGGATTGTCACCTATCCGTTATCAAATAGTTTCAGGACCTGCTGGTTATAGCTCTGCTGTAGTTTCTGATGGAGAATTTAAAAATCTTAAACCAGGGGATTATGTTTTCAGAGCTACTGATAAAAACGGCTGTAGTTTCGATTTAGATTATAATGTAAAAAGTTTACCAGATATTGCTGCCGGAGGCAGTGTACTTACCCCGATTAAATGTTTTGGAGACAAAGGTTCAATTCAGTTTACAGTTACTGGTGTAAAAGACAGAGGATATGATTATGTGATTAAAAATGCATCCAATGTAATTATTCAAAGTGCAAATAACGTAAGCGAAACAATTACCACTATTAATGTTACTGCTTCTCAGCCAGCAGGAGCTTATACTATTACAGTAACAGACAGAAAAACTTCTTGTCCTGCTACTTATACTGTAAATCTTACCCAGCCGGCCGTTGCATTAAGTATCACAAGTGCTGCAGGAACGAATGTAAATTGTAAGAATGACGAATCAAAAATTACAGTTGCTGTAACAGGAGGAACAACTAATTATAGTTATGCTTATGCAAAAAGCCCTTCTACTGTTCCAACATCAGCTTATGTGACTGGTGCAGTTTTAATTGTAGATACTAACTCAGGAGCTGATTTAGTTTGGGATGTATATGTTAAAGATGCTAATGACTGTACTGCAAAAAGAACTGTAACTATTATCAAAGATGCTATACCATCTGTGACTGCGGTTGTGAGCAACCAATGTACAGCATCAGGAAGCAATTTCACTATTACCGCTACTGGTACAGGAGGAACAGGAACACTGACTTACGGGATCAATGGCGAAACTGGTACTTTCCAGCCTGGAAATACTTTTACAGTAGCTCCTGGTAATTATACCGTTTGGGTAAAAGATGGTAATCAGTGTACTGCTTCAGCAGCAGCTGTTACAGTTTACCCTCAATTGACGCTAATCGCTACACCAGCTGTAGACGTGACATGTACACCAAATACGACTATTAATTTATCTGCAGGTGGAGGAACTGGTGCTTATACGTATGCAGTTTCTTTCAATGGCGGTTCATATGGGACATCATCAAATCCTTATGTGACTTCAGTTGCCGGTACTTATAGATTTAGGGTAACTGATTCAGCTACACCAGCGTGTCAGGCATTTTCGACAGATATAATTGTGAGCACCAAGGCTACAGTTTTGACATTGACTACTACAAAAGTTGATGTAAAATGTAAAGATGATGCAACAGGAAGCATCAGCATTACTGCGACTTCAGGTAAAGCACCTTATACATACAGCGTAACCAAAGGCGGATTACCGGTTTCAACAACTGCTTTGACTACAGGTTTAAAAGCAGGCACTTATGACATTGTGATAACTGATGCATTGGGCTGTACTTCGGCATCTACACCGGTTACTATTCTAGAGCCAGCGGTTGGATTATCAGCTTCGGCAGCTGCACCAGCTACTACTACGTGCAGCACTACAGCTACGGTTACGGTTACGGCTGCAGGAGGAACTGGAGCTTATGAGTATAGTTTTAATGGCGGAGCATTTGGACCAGATAATTTTTATGTTGTAAATGACAATGGCACTTCAGATCAGGTTATCGCTTATCAGGTAAGAGACGCCAATGGCTGTACAACGGTTTCTCAAAATATTACCGTTAAAAAATTAAATCCTCCAACGGGAATTAATTTCTCAACACCAGCTACTATTACCTGTCTGGCTACAACAACAAGTATTACTTTGACTTCTGTTGGTGGAGTTTCACCATTTAGTTACACTATCGTTTCAGGACCTACCATAAATACAATCGGTGCATCAAGCGGAACATTTACAGGACTGCTGCCTGGGGATTATGTTTTTGAGGTTAAGGACGCCAATGGCTGTACTAAACAGGCAACTAAAAAAAT
The DNA here is from genome assembly GCF_003385115.1 of Flavobacterium aquicola. Classification (GTDB taxonomy): domain Bacteria; phylum Bacteroidota; class Bacteroidia; order Flavobacteriales; family Flavobacteriaceae; genus Flavobacterium; species Flavobacterium aquicola. The sequence goes on along the minus strand of NZ_QUNI01000005.1, from coordinate 5,622 downwards.
AAATGCAGCAGCAGCAATAACAGTTGCTGGAGGAAAAACGAATGAAAAATGTTTTGGTGCCAATGATGGAACGGCCACATTTACAGTAACAGGAGCAAGCGGTGCAGGTAATTACAGCTACACAATAAGCCCGACTGTTCCTGTATCTCAAATTTCTAAATCGGGAAATACAGTAACAGTTACTGGTTTAGGGGCTAATACTTATACTTTAACAGTTACCGACCTGACAACAGGATGCAGCAGTAGTTCAAATCCAGTAACAGTAGGTGCGGCGACAGTTATTAATTATACAGTTTCAGGAACTAAAATTAATTGTAAAACAACAGTTTCGACTTTAACATTTACTGGTATAACAGGAGGTTCACCAGGATATACTTATGCTTATGCTGCAAGCCCGTCAACGGTTCCAAGTACTGCATACGGTACTTCCGCAACAGTTGATACTGCTGTTTTGACAAGCAGTATTGATGTTTATGTAAAAGACAATAATGGCTGTTTCGTGAAAAAAACGGTTACCATTGGTTCAGAAAATATACCGACAATTGTTACACCAGCGTCACAATGTTATACAGGAACAGCAGTTTCGGTGACTATTACAGGAACAGGAACAGGGACTAAAACATACAGTAAAGATGGTACTAATTATGTAAGCAGTCCAACTTTTAGTTTGACGCCGGGCAGTTATACTTTATATTTAAAAGATGGTTTTGGCTGTGTGGCTTCTACACCTTATGTGGTGGCTCCTCAATTGGCGCTAATCGCTACACCAGCTGTAGACGTGACATGTACACCAAATACGACTATTAATTTATCTGCAGGTGGAGGAACTGGTGCTTATACGTATGCAGTTTCTTTCAATGGCGGTTCATATGGGACATCATCAAACCCTTATGTGACTTCAGTTGCCGGTACTTATAGATTTAGGGTAACTGATTCAGCTACACCAGCGTGTCAGGCATTTTCGACAGATATAATTGTGAGCACCAAGGCTACAGTTTTGACATTGACTACTACAAAAGTTGATGTAAAATGTAAAGGTGATTCTACAGGAAGCATCAGCATTACTGCGACTTCAGGCAAAGCACCTTATACATACAGCGTAACCAAAGGCGGATTACCGGTTTCAACAACTGCTTTGACTACAGGTTTAAAAGCAGGCACTTATGACATTGTGCTG
>NZ_QUNI01000005.1:0-4350 GCF_003385115.1 Flavobacterium aquicola | reverse complement strand
CAAAGCACCTTATACATACAGCGTAACCAAAGGCGGATTACCGGTTTCAACAACTGCTTTGACTACAGGTTTAAAAGCAGGCACTTATGACATTGTGCTGACTGATGCATTGGGCTGTACTTCGGCATCTACACCGATTACTATTCTGGAGCCAACAACTGGATTATCAGCTTCGGCTGCTGCACCGGCTACTACTACCTGTAATGGAACAACTATAGTTACGGTTTCGGCTGCAGGAGGAACAGGAGCTTATAGTTATAGTTTTAATGGCGGAGCATTTACAGGAGTTAACACTTATCCGGTTAATGATAACGGTTTATCAGATCAGGTTATCGCTTATCAGGTAAGAGACGCCAATGGCTGTACAACGGTTTCTCAAAATATTACGGTTAAAAAATTAAATCCTCCAACTAATTTGGCATTCACACCGTCAGGAGTTATTACATGTGCTGTAACTTCAATTACGGTTAATTTAGCATCTACAGGTGGATTTGGAACGCTGCAATACGAGACAATTACTCCTTCGCCAATAATTAGAGCCAAACAAGTATCTAATTCTTTCGCTTCACTTACACCAGGTACTTATTACTTTAAAGTAACTGATGCCAATGGTTGTTCGTATACTGAATCATATCCTATTAATACAGTTACTCCGATTGCTGTGTCCGGAACAAAAATTAACGATGTATTCTGTAATGGAGGTTCTACAGGATCTGGTACTTATAACGTGTCTGGCAATGCGATAGTTGGAAACTATACGTTTGTATTAACGTCTGGTATAGGAACCTTGACAAAATCAAATAATACCCTGACCTTGTCTAATGTTGCGGTAGGATCTTATACAGTTGAAGTAACAGATACTGCTACACAATGTAAAGCAAGCACAACTATTATTATTACTGAGCCTACAGTGGCTTTATCAGCTAATGTGGCGAAAGTTAATGCGAATTGTATTACTACAACTTCTAAAGTCACTATTACTGCTACAGGCGGTACACCAACTTATACATATGCCTACAAGCAAGATAATATAACACCAGCAGCTGCGGATTATATTATTAGTAATACTGCTGACCTTGATCCAGCTGTAAATGCTAATTGGGATGTTTGGGTGAAAGATGCTAATGGCTGTACAGTAAAATTAGATGTTGCAGTTGTTAAGGATTTAGTTCCAACGGTAACTGCTTCTGTATTGAATCAATGTGGTGCATCAGGAAGCACATTCCAGATTAAAGCTGTTGGAGCAGCTGGTGTTGCGCCATATACTTACACAATCAATACAGGTGTTGCGCCAAGTCCAGCAGATACTTTTACAGTAGCAGCAGGAACTTATACAATTACAGTAAAAGACGCTAATGGCTGTACGAATACAACTTCTGTTACGGTTTATGATGTTTTAGATGCAGATGCTATTAAAAAGAAAGATTTAACTTGTTCTCTCCCAGCTGATGCTCAAATTGATGTAACTATTACTGGCGGAAAACCTAACTTTAGCTATAAAGTTAAATTTAATGGTGGTGCTTATGGAACTTCTACAGCTGTAGTAGGTAATACATTTACCACGAATCCATCAGCAGCAGGAACTTATCAGTTTGAAATTACAGATGCAAATGGCTGTAAAAAAGAAACCAATGTAATCACTGTTAATCCAATCGTTAATCCTGTAATTACAGGTATTACGCAAACACAAGATATCAAATGTAATGGTGACAGTACGGGAAGAATAGTAGTTACTGTTCCTACAACGGGAGAAGGTCCTTACCAATATAGTATTGATGGTGGTTTATATCAATCTTCTAATATATTTTCGGATCTTATTGCTGGCTCTCATACTGTGACTGTAAAGGACAGTAAAGGCTGTGTAAATCTTGTGCCTTATGCTTTTTCTATTGCACAACCTAATCCGATTGCTTTCAGTTTAGGGATTGTTAACATACAATGTACAGGTGCTGGTAACTCATTAGGATCAATAACTGTAAAAAATGTATCGGGAGGAACTGCTCCATTTAAATATTTCATATCAAATAATTTTGGCAGTGTTATTGTACCAAATCCTTACGTTGCGGCTAGCAATGAAGACTTTACTTTTACTATCATTGATTTTGGTATTTATACGATTAATGTAGTTGATGCAAATGGTTGTAGTTTATCAAAACAAATAACAATGTCTTCGCCTCCAGGTGATTTGTTAATTGATGTAACAACTATTGCAGCTGATTGTACAAATGGAGGTTCAGCAAAAGTTACAGTAACCGCTCCAGTTTTGGGTAGTAATTATGAATTTGGGATTTTGACAAGTAATACGGTGCCTTATGCATCAACTTTTTATCCTGCTAATTCAGGTTTATATTCTTATATTTTTGATCATTTGACTTCTGGTGTTACTTACTCTTTTGTAGTTCACGACATAACAACAAATTGTTATTATGTTAATACTGCGAGTTCTCCAATTGCTCCAGTTTCATCATTAAAATCTGTTGTAACTGCAAATAACATTTCTTGTAAAGGATCAATGGATGGTAGTGTTACTTTCACTGTTTCTAGTTTTGATACAAGTACAACTAGTATTGACTATCAGTTGTTTGCATCGCAATCAAATGCGCCGATTTCTGCAGTACTAACACAAACAGTAAGCTCAGGTGTTTCATTTACTAAAACATACCCAGTCCCAGGTACTTTGCCAGTAGGTAGATATTACATTGTTTTTACAGAGCACGGTGGTGTAAATAATGGTTGTAAATCTGCTTCTGAAGATTTTGATATTAAAGAATCAGCTGTGGCTCTAAGTATAAATGCTTCAGTTGCTAAAAATGAAAACTGTGATAATTTAGGAATTATTACTGCTTTGGCAAAAGACGGTACAGCTCCATATTTGTATATGATCACAAGTTCAGCTTTTGCACCTTCTGCAACAGACCCTGCTTGGAATTCGACAAGTACATTCACTAGAGCAGCAGGAACATATTACGTTCATGCAAAGGACGCTTACAATTGTATACAGCCAAGTGCCGTAGTTAATTTAATTAAAGACCCAATTCCAGTTATTGATTTATCAGTAGTAAATAAATGTGTTGCCGAAGGAGCTTTTGGTATCAGTGTTGCCAGAACTACTGCAGGAGTTGGTACTCATTCAATCAGCGTTGATAACAGTACTTTTACAAGTGTAGGGGCGTGGCCTCATACTGTTACTGGATTGAATTCTGGTTCACATACTATTGTAGTTAAAGACGCTAATGGCTGTATTGATACTGAATCAATTATAATAGATAAACCATTAACAGCTACTCCAGCAATTACTGCATTACCAACTTGTGCTGATAATGATGGGGTGATTACAATGTCAGGTATAGGAGGTACAGGTACTTATTCGTACACAATAGTTCCAATGCCAGTAGGTGTTACTATTGTAGCAAATGTAATATCAAAATTGCCAGCAGGAACATATACTGTAACAATGAGAGATACAGCTGTACCTGCTAATTGTACTACAACTGCTTCGGTTACATTAACTGCTCCTACTCTAGTTACTTTTACAACCACTACAACACCAGCTTTATGCGTTGGTCAATCTGATGGCAGTATTACAGTTAACTTAAGTGCTGGAAATAATAATCCTAGTTATACATATGAAATAACTGCTCCTATAATTCGTGCAGCTCAGTCTTCTAATGTGTTTAAAGGATTAGCTCCAGGAACATATACTGTAAAAGTAAATTCTGGAAGAGGATGTTCAACACCTGCTAATGTGGTTGTTGCTCCAGCTACACCTATTGCAGCGGTTACAACAGTTACAAATTTAACATGTGGCGTGGGCAATGTACCACAAAAAGCTGTAATTACTATTACAGGAAGTGGCGGTACAGGTACTTATCAGTATAGTCTTGACGGAATTAATTATTCCAGCCAAAACGTCTATGACACCTATTCAGCAGGGAATGTTACTGGTTATGTAAGAGATACAAATTCTTGTGTGGCAAGTGATTCAAAAACGATTAATGCGTTGAACAAACCGACAAATTTAGGCTTTACAGTTACAGTTGCGCCAACGTGTCCATTACCAACTGCTACAGTTCGTCTAACGGCAACAGGAGGCGTACTGCCATTGCAGTATGAAACTCTGCCAGGTTCACCGATGGTTATAGCCAAACAGATATCAAGACTTTTCAGTGGTCTTATATCTGGCGACTATACCTTCCAGGTAACCGATGCTAATGGCTGTACATATCAAGAATTGTATACCGTTAAAGCGGTAACCCCAATTGCAATAATTGGAACATTGGCAGGTGATATTTCATGTAACGCCTTAAACGGAGCGAACAATAATGGTTCAGCTAAGTTTACCGTTACCGG
>NZ_QUNI01000004.1:194458-493849 GCF_003385115.1 Flavobacterium aquicola | reverse complement strand
ATGATAATTCAAATTTCATTCTCGAATGAAAAAATGAGGGACTTTCAGTCCCTCGTAAAACAAACCTCTGCACTTTCAGTGCAGAGTGGTTTAGTGATGCCAACTACCGGAGTTGTAGAAACTAATCATTTAAAATATGGTTCTGTTTATTCAAACGAAGTAGCCAAAACAGCTTATTATAGCGTAAACATTGATAAATATAATATTAAAGCAGAATTTACAGCATCGAAAAGAGTTGGTGTAAGTAAATTTACTTTCCCGAAAGGTGAATCTAATATTTTATTAAATCTAGGTTTAGGTTTGACAAATGAAGAAGGTGCTATGGTAAAAGTGGTATCATCAACAGAAATTGAAGGAATGCGTTCTGTTGGTTCGTTTTGTTATAATAGTCCCGAAGATGCTTATCCAGTATATTTTGTTGCAAAATTTTCTAAACCTGCCAATAAATTAGGAGTTTGGAAAAAACCATCAAAATATGAAGGTGTTGAAGCGCAATGGATGACGTATAACGGTAAAACCCGAATGATGGAAAATACAATCAAAACGGTTGTTGGCGACAGCATAGGAACGTATTTCTCTTATAAATTTGATAAAGAAGAAACCGTTGAAGTTAAAGTTGGTATTTCGTATGTAAGTATCGCAAATGCACGTGAGAATTTAGAAAAAGAAACAGGAAACAAATCTTTTGAAGCTGTTTACAAAGAAACATATAACGAATGGAACGAAGAACTTTCTAAAATTTTAGTTGAAGGCGATTCAAAAGAGGACAAAACGATTTTTTACACGGCTTTGTATCACACTTTAATTCATCCAAATACATTAAATGATTTCAATGGAGAATTTCCAGAAATTAAAAGTAGTAAAATTGGTAAAACTGACGGAACGCGTTACACCGTTTTTTCGCTGTGGGATACCTATAGAAATTTACATCCGCTAATGTCATTGGTATATCCGCAGCAACAATCAAATATGGTTAAAAGTATGCTTGAAATGTACGATGAAAACGGCTGGATGCCAAAATGGGAGTTAAATTCTACCGAAACATTTACAATGGTTGGCGATCCTGCAAGTATTGTTATTGCTGATACTTATTTAAAAGGAATCCGTGATTTTGATGTTCAAAAAGCATATAAAGCGATGTTGAAAGGAGCAGATCAAATCGAAAATAATCCTTTACGTCCGGGACTTAAAGATTATATCGAAAAAGGTTTTATAACAACTAATGACCGCGGACCTGTTTCTACAACACAGGAATACAATGCATCAGATTATTCGATTTCACTTTTAGCGAAAGCGTTAGGAAAAAAAGAAGATCAGGAACGTTTTAGAAACCGTTCATTATCCTACCGAAAATTATTCGATAAAAATTTAAAATTACTTCGCCCAAGAACAGCTGAGGGAAAATGGTACGAGCCATTTAATCCTGTATCCGGGGCAAATTTTGAAGAAAATATTGGTTTTATCGAAGGCAATGCATGGCAGTATGCTTTTATGGTGCCGCATGATATCAAAGGGCTTATAAAGTTAATGGGCGGTGAAAAAGCTTTTGTCAACCAGCTGCAAAAAGTATTTGATATCAAACAATTTGATATGGCAAATGAGCCTGATATTGCTTATCCTTATTTGTTTAATTACATCAAAAGAGAAGAATGGAGAAGCCAGAAGATGGTTGAAAAATTGGTTAGAGAATATTTTCAAAACAAACCAAAAGGACTGCCTGGAAATGATGATACAGGAACAATGTCAGCTTGGCTGGTTTATTCTATGATGGGAATTTACCCAATATCTCCGGGAGATCCAATTTATACAATTACAACGCCAATGTTTGATAAAATAAGGATCAAATTAGATTCAAAATATTATAAAAAAGAAAGTATAGTAATTGAACGGGAGATCAATAATGATGGCAGAATCAAACAAATTCAGCTCGACGGAAAAACGGTCAATAGTTTTTTTATCACGCATGATGATTTTGTGAATGGAACAACGCTGAAAGTGATTCAAAATTAAAAAATAACACAACTATGTTACAACTAAGAATGAAAAAAACAGCCATTATTTTTGTAATGGCTGTAGGTTTTTTTAACCAGGCCGAAGCACAAAAAAAATACCCTTATCAGGATCCAAAATTACCTGTTGAAGAAAGAGTGCAAGACTTATTAAGCCGAATGAGCCTGGAAGAAAAGGTACGTCAGATGGATATGTACAAAGGAGAATTTTTTAAATATGAAGAAAATTTTTCGAAGTCAAAATCAACAGCTAAAATTGGAAAATTAGGAATTGGAGCTATTCATGACGTTTATCCGCGTTCTGCAATAATGATCAACGATCTTCAAAATGAAGTGATTAAAGGAAACCGCTGGGGAATTCCAGCACTTATTATGTGCGAGATGCTTCATGGTTATTTAGATGACGGAAGTACGGCTTTTCCTATGAATATTGGTTTAGGAGCAACTTGGGACGTTAATGTAATGGATAAAGTTGGAAAAGTAATTGCGATGGAAGCAAGAGCGCATGGAGTTCATTTTGGGTTAGGTCCAAATTTAGATTTAGGCCGTGAACCGCGCTGGGGAAGAGTTGCGGAGACTTTTGGTGAAGATGCGTATTTAAACAGCGAAATTGGTTTAGCGATGATCAAAGGAATGCAGGGCGATGATTTAACTTCAGATCGTTCTATAATTGCTGAGCCTAAACACTTTGCTGTTCACGGTATTCCGCAGGCGGGAGGAAATTCTTCTCCAATTTTAGTGGGAGAGCGTTCGGCTAGAGAAGATCATCTTCCTTCATTTGAAAAAGCATTTAGAAAAGGCGGTGCACTAGGAACTATGTGTGCGTATTCTGAATTAGACGGAATTCCTTGTGCAGCTAATCATTGGCTGCTGACTGATGTTTTGAGAAAAGAGTGGGGTTTTAAGGGAATCGTAGTTTCGGATTTAGGAGCTGTTAAATATTTGCAGACAACACATCATGTAACTGCTTCTCCAAAAGAAAGTATTCGAGAAGCAGTTACAGCTGGAGTTGATATGCAGTTTTATGATTTTACAAATGAGTTTTGGCAGACCAGCCTTATTGAATTGGTAAACGAAAAGAAACTCACAATGGAGCAGATAGATCGTGCTGCCGGAGGAGTTTTAAGATTGAAATTCTTATTAGGATTATTTGAAAATCCGTACATAGATAAAAACTTAATTAAAGAGCGTTTTCATACCAAAGAGAATCAGGATGCTGCTTTAGAAGCCGCACATAAATCGATGATTTTATTGAAAAATGACAACAACATTTTACCTTTAAAGAAAGATATTAAAACAGTTGCAGTTATCGGACCCAATGCAAATGCTTCACGACTTGGAGGATATGCAGTTAAAAATAAAGTTGGAACTACAGTTTTAGAAGGTGTGCAGCAACTTGTGGGAAAAACGGCAAATGTTCTTTATGAAGAAGGAGTTCCTTTAATTGTAAAAGGACAAATTATTCCATCAAAATATTTATTTACTCCGGATGAATCTCAGAACGGATTAAAAGGAGAATATTTTAATAACAGAAATGTTGAAGGAACTCCTGCATTAACTCGTATTGACAATCAATTAGAGTTTGATTGGCCATGGTCTCCAGGAACAGGTATTACAGATGACGATTTCTCCATTCGCTGGACAGGTTATATTAAATCAGATAAATCATTTGATGGATGGTTAGGTCTAAGTTCTGATGATGGAATCAGAATGTGGATTGACGATCAATTGGTTATTGACAACTGGACAAAAGGAGCTACAAGTATCGTTACAACTCCAAAAAATATTGAAGCGGGAAAAAAATATAAAGTCCGTATTGAAATGTGGGAAGGAGGCTGGGGAGCCAGAGCACACTTACGCTGGAATTTGGAAAAAGTAAACTTTCAGCCGGCAATCGACATTGCTAAAAAAGCAGATGTAGCGATTGTTGTTTTAGGAGAATCAAATGAATTAGTAGAAGAAAATCGTGATGTAGCTTCGTTAGACTTACACGGAATGCAGCAGGAATTGATCGAGGCAATTCAAAAAACAGGAACCCCTGTAGTTTGTGTGTTGTTAAACGGCCGTCCGCTTTCTACAAACTGGATTAGCGAGAATATCCCTGCCATTGTTGAAGGATGGTTTCCGGGGGAATTTGGAGGAAAAGCAGTAGCTGATGTTTTATTTGGAGATTACAATCCTGCAGGAAGACTTCCTATTTCTGTTCCAAAATCTGTTGGACAGCTGCCTATATATTATAACCAAAAGCCATCTGCTATTCACAGATATGTTTCAGAAAGTGAAAATCCGCTTTACACATTCGGATATGGTTTGAGTTATACAAAATTCGAATATTCAAATCTTGTCATCAATGCCAAAGAAATTAAAGCTGATGGAGAATTAAAAGTTAGTGTAAATGTTAAAAATATCGGGAGTTATGATGGAGATGAAGTAGTGCAGTTATACATCAATGATGTTTACAGCAGTGTAACGACTCCAAGAAAAACATTAAAAGGTTTTAAAAGGTTATTCGTCGAAAAAAGCGAAACAAAAAAGGTTGAGTTTACATTGACGGCTGATGAATTATCTATCTGGAACAGAGAAATGAAGAGAGTGGTAGAGCCAGGTGACTTCGAAGTTATGATTGGCGGAAATTCTACAGATTTGTTAAAAGTAAATTTTAAGGTTGTAAATGAATAATTTTTTAAATTCCAATTAAATATGCAAAGGTAGATCAAAACGTTATCAGCATTTTTAAGCAAACAACAAAAACATTAACCTTTATTTTAAGGTTGATGTTTTTTATTTAAGAGATACGCCAAATCGTTATTGAATAATTAGCATGTTGGGTTTTTCATTAGTAATAAGTTGTTAAATAAAGCTTTTTTGTTTTAAAAAAATGGAAAAAATAGACTAACACCTTTTCAAATAAGTCATTGGTCGAAATTATATTACGATGACAGAATATAGTTTTAAATTTAACAAACTATTAACCTCTGGTTAATTTATTTGAAGAAAATATTAACACAAAAAACCTAATTATGATTCAAAAAGTATTAAAACTACTGCTTGTGTTCTGTTTATTTAGTTTTCAACATGCTAAATCACAAAACGATACAGTTACAGGTAAAATTACAGATGCGGCTGGTATGCCTTTGCCAGGAGCCACTATTGTTGTTAAAGGATCTCCAACTGGTGCTACAGCAGATTTTGACGGAGCCTATAGTCTTAAGGTGCCAAGTTTGTCTGCGGTATTAGTAGTTTCTTATGTAGGATATGTGACAAAGGAAGTTACGCTTAAAGGTTCTGCTGCCCTTAATATAACATTGGTATCATCCTCTCAAAATCTTAATGAAGTTGTTGTAACTGCACTTGGGCAATCTAAAGCAAAAAAGTCTTTAGGATATGCTACCAGTGTGATTAAGTCTGATGCAATTGTTAAGACAGGTTCACCTACTATTGCTAACGCTATGTATGGGAAAGCTCCAGGGGTTCGTATCACTTCTACTCCAGGAGGCGCTGGAAATATCAATATCCAGATTCGTGGGATTAACTCCATTACAGGTAAAAACCAGCCACTTATTATTTTAGATGGTGTACCAATTCGCGATGGAGCGGCTACGAATAATGATTATTGGACTGATCAGCGTATTAGAAGCAATGGTCTGGCAGATATTAATCCTGAAGATATTGAGAATATCTCCATTCTTAAAGGAGCTTCGGCTGCTGCATTATACGGTTCTGAAGCCGTAAACGGGGTTGTATTGATTACATCAAAATCAGGTAAAGGAAAAAAAGGATTTGGTGTGGACTTTAGCACCAGTTATGCAACTAACCAAATTGCATACTTGCCAAGATTTCAATATGAAAGAGGTCCAGGGTATTCAAATAATAATTATGCATCGTCTGGATTTGTCCTTCCAGACGGTTTTGCTCATTATGATACTGATGGTGATGGCATCAATGAAACGAGAGGTGTCTCGAACGCAAGTCAATCTAATTTTGGTCAGTGGTTTGATGGTCAGCCTATTATGTCATGGGATGGAGTTGTTCGTCCTTATTCGGCTCAAAAAGACGGATACAAAAACATGTTCCAGAATTCATGGGATGGAGTAACAAACATTGCACTTTCTAACAATACAGATAATAGTAATATCCGTTTTTCGTACACACACAATGAATCACAAGGTTTGAGTATGGGTAACATGAATAAAAAAAATACACTTAACCTGAATACATCTTTCAAAACTGGTGAAAATTTGAAAACGGATGTGATTGTGAGTTATATGAATCAAAATGTTCATAACCGTGCTGTTGCTACAGATCGATTGATAAATAACTTTAGCGGAATGATAAGCCCGTTTGATAATGGTGATTGGTACAAAGCTAAATACCAGACCAGTTTAGGATACAAATATGTTACCGGTACAAATCAAAGTTTGACTCCAAGTGAAAACATTATCCGTAATGGCTTTAAGACAGATGTTGGCGATTATTTTTGGAATACAAATGCAATTCAGCAAGACGAAATTACAAATCGTTTGATTGCCAGTGTTACTGAAACCTATACTATTTATAAAGATTTGAAATTACGCGGTCGTGCTTCTACTGATTTAACTTCAGTAAATATAGAAACTAAAAACCCAGTTGATAAACCTTTGGTTTATGGAGTTGGTCCTGGTTCTTATCAAATGGATGCTAATGACTATAATATTTTTTATGGAGATGTAATGCTGACTTACAACAAAAAAATTAATGAAGCTTTCGAAATTGGTGCTTCAGCGGGCTATACCGCATCAAAACAAACCGGTTTTACTTTATCAAGATTTACTGATGGTGGTTTGAGCGTTGAAGGCTGGTACGATATGAATTCTTCAGTGAACGCTGTAAAAAGTTCTGATTTAAAATATACAGAGGTAAAAGACGCTGTATTTGGAACTTTGAACGGCAGCTACAAAAACTACTTGTTCCTTGAAGGCACAATAAGAAGGGATCGTACTTCTACTATGCATCCTGATAATAATGCATTTACCTATCCTTCTGTAAATTCATCTTTTGTATTGTCTGAAGCAGTTAAATTACCAGAAGTAATCAGTTATGCAAAACTTCGGGCTTCCTGGGGTATTGTAGGTAACTACCCAAGTAGGTATGAGTCTAATGTAGCTTTCACTCAAACTACATTGGGTACTCAGGGGACAGCATCTCCAATATTGATTACAAATTCTAATGATGATCCGTATGGTAATGAAGGCATAAAACCGGAGATGAAAAACGAATATGAGCTTGGTTTTGAAATCAAATTTTTTGACAGAAGATTGGGATTAGATCTTTCATATTATAATGCAGAAGTTTATGATCAAATTTTAAGACTGGATTTGGCACCTACAACGGGGGCAAAGAGAATCGTAGCGAATGTTGGAAATTTGAGAAACCAAGGGGTTGAAATTGCTTTGACTGGAACTCCAATAAAAACGACATCTTTTTCTTGGGACGCTACTTTGAACTGGTCTAAAAATACAAACAAAATTGTGAAATTGGCTAACGGTGCAACTGAGTTAGTACATGCTGACTATGATGGATCTGCTGCTCAATTAAAATCAGTAGTAGGTGACCCAATGGGAGGTATTTATGCACATCCTGTTAAGACAGATGCTAATGGCAATAAAATGGTTGACTCTGATGGATTTTATATGATTGACGGAGATAAATGGGAAAAATATGGTTCAGCTATGGTAAAAGGTGTAGGAGGTCTGTTGAACTCATTCGCTTATAAAAATTTTACTTTAGATGTTAATATTGATTATTCTTATGGAGGCTCCTTGATGCCAACAGGGGTTAATTGGATGACAGCAAGAGGATTAACAGAGGAAAGTTTGAACTACAGTACTAATGAGCGTGGTGGTCTTACCTATTATATGGATGCTAATGGCAAGGGGGTTCAAGTTCCTAATAGTGCTGTAAATGGACCAGGTGGTCAAACATTATACCGTGACGGTATGCTGATGAATGGCGTGACTGCAGATGGTTCTGCCAATACTAATATTATATCTCAGGCTGGTTACTATAATACGACTTACAATTGGGGAGGACCTCAATACAGCAGTTCACGTTATGAATTGTATATTAAGGAAAATAATTATATAAAAATGAGAGAAATATCTTTAACATATAATTTACCAGTTGCTTGGGCTAATAAAATTGGTGCTTCTAAATTTAGTTTTTCTGCTTATGGACGTAATTTGTTCTTTATCTACAGATCAATTAAGGATATGGATCCTGAGGCAACTACTGCGGGTTCTCAATGGTCTCAAAATATAAACAATGCAGGAACGAATCCTGCTACCAGAAGTGTTGGATGTATGTTGAGAGCATCTTTTTAATTTGATAATTCATAATTTTTTAAAAAAAAATATAACATGAGAAAATTATTATATATATCGCTGACAACTGCTGCTGTTTTTTTAAGCTCTTGTTCCAAAGACGATTTCGCCGATGCGTACAAAAATCCGTCTACGGTTGAAACGACTACTGTCCCTAAGCAGTTTGCCGGTTTCATGAAAATTAACTTTGAGGATGTAATTCCTTCCTATTGGAATTACTTTACTGTTCTACAATCTACTTCTCTTACCTACACTCAGGGGCACGGATTTATAAACTCATCTGGTCGCTATATTCCGGGAGCCGCAACGGTTTATCGATGGAATAGATTTTATAAATTTATTGCCCAATATAGAGAGTTAGAAAAAGTAATGGCTTCTTTGCCCGCAAATACACAGACTGAAAATAGAATCTATGCCATTACTTCAACAATTTATTTGTACGATCATACTCAAAAAATGATTGATAACTATGGAGATATTCCTTTTTCTCAAGCAGGTAAAATTAGTTTAACTGGCGGTAATTATACTGAAGCATTGGCAAAGTATGATAACCAAACGGAACTATATACCCTTATGTTGGATCAATTGAAAGCTTTTTCTGCTGAATTGAATTCGATTACTTTGTCCGTTGGTGTGGCATTAGAATTCAAAAATCAGGATTTGATTAATAAAGGAGACTTGGTTAGCTGGAAAAACTACTGCAATTCTTTGCGTTTAAAAATGCTGAACAGAGTTTCTGCAGTTCCTGCTTTTGCAGCAAGAGCAAATACTGAAATGGCTGCAATCATTACTGAAGGGAAAATTGTAGATGAGAATACTGAAAATATTGCTTTCAGAGTTTATACACAAGAGACTGATTTAGATACTTCTGGATTTCATGATGCTATGGAGGGAGGAAACGATATTGCTCCAAAAGCAATGATTGATCACATGAATGCTAATAATGATCCTCGTAAACCTTGGCTGTTTGAGGCAGCACTTGCTACTCCTGGTGTTTATACAGGTCTTGATCCATTGTTGACTTCTTCGGATCAGAATCAATTAATAACTGATGCTAAAATTTCGACTTACAATCGTTCAGTTATCAGTAGAAACGATTGGTTACCAGGAACATTGATCAATGCTGCCGAGGTAAACTTGATTCTTGCGGAGTACTATTCAAGAACAGGTAATGCTGGTTCAGCAAAAACGTATTTTGAGAAAGCTATCAGACAATCAGTTGAATATTATGTAAGATTAGGTGATAAAGCTGATGATACTACTTGGAAACCAACTACAGAGCCTACAACAGCTGAAATAGATGCTTATATAGCTGCTATAAACTTTGCTGCTGCTACGACACCTGCCGATCAATTGAAGCTGATTGCTTTCCAAAAGTACATTCATTACAATGTAATGCAGGCTGATGAATCCTGGGCTGAACAAAGAAGATTGAAACTTCCTGCATTAGAATTCCGTGAAGATGAAACAAGCAGTGTGAGAAAAACACCGCCAACACGCTGGACATATCCAACTTCAGAGAGTGTTAATAATACGGTTAATTATAATGCTGTAAAAGCAAATGATAATTTAAGCACCAAAATATTCTGGGATATAAAGTAATGATAGCTGCAATAAAATTCCAATAATTAAAAAGTGCAGTTAAAGTACTAATTTAAACAGAGGTAAGATGTTATTCTTACCTCTGTTTTTAAAAAAAAATTCCAATTTTAGTTTTTACCAAAAAATAAATAATTTGTAAATACATGATAAAATTTTTCAATGCCATATTGCTGCTATTTTCTATAGTGCTTGCTGCTCAAACCAAATCTGAGGCGTATAAAATTAAATATGATAAATTTGAAAATGGAAAAAAAACAGACGGGAATACCGAAATTTATGTATATAATCAAATGGTTTTTTTATCAAAACCAACTGATAAAATACAGCAATACATCGATTTAAAAAACAATTATAATGTTAGTACTATTAAAGATGGAAATACTGTTTTCAAAAAAATAATTCCATTTGACAGCTTGCCAATTCCTAAAAAAGAAAATGATGCCCGTATGATATTGGGTTATGAATGTAAACATGTTTCTTTTTCTTATTTTTCAAATAGAATTGATGTTTGGTATACTGAAAAGGCTGCAGTAAAAGGAACTCCAAACAGTAATTATCTGCCAAATAAAAATGCACTTGTACTGGAAATGGTTTATAATGGAAATCAGACTTTGACAGCGAATTCTATAACTAAAGTTAAAAATTATAAGCCATTTATTAATTATGATGATAAGACAGTAGTAGTTGATAAGTCAGAATTTGAAGAGATACTCATTAATTCCAGATATACAAAATTGCATATTTTTGAGAATGAAAATATAAACTTCGATCCTAAGTCAATAATACCAAAAGAAAAAGACCTTATTGCAGATAAGGTTTATCATTTTTCCAACGGCAGTGTAGTTCTGAAAAAAATAAAAATTACTCACGAATTAAAAAACAGCAGTGCCATTTTTGCAAAACTAATTAGTAAATCTAATGGTGATGCGTATGACAGGACTGGTTCAGTATTCATTATTCCAGTAAAAAAAGAAGAAAACACGACTACATTATTAGATGCTTATTTACATGGATTGGAACGATTACCAATTTATGCAGATAATAAAAAAAATAAATATCAGGGAATTAAAAAAGAAGATGACTATACACCGGCAATCGAAATACTTAGGTTTTTTACGCCATTTGGAGTTAATTATTTTAATGATAAACGAAAAATAAATAATTATAACTGGGCAAAAGAAGTTGTTTATAAAGAAGATGTCACTTCTCTTATTCCTACTGATGAAGATGAAATCTGGATTGGTGTTTTTATTGGCAATTATGATGCAGGAGGCCACACAATAAGTCTGGAACTTGATGTTTATCCATTGATGAACGATAACGAAGACAGACTAAATAAGAAAAAGTACATAGTGCCTTTATTTTCAACAGTTAATACTATGGAAATGTCAGGTCAAAATTATGGAGGCCTTTTTGCTAATGATACTTTGAAAGTAAATTTTGAAATTAAGGAAGAGATACAAAATTTACAGCTTTTATACACGACAACAGGTCATGGAGGCTGGGAAAACGGAGATGAGTTTGTACCTAGGATGAATAAATTGTTTATTGATGGTCAAGAGATTTTTAAAATCATTCCCTGGCGAACTGATTGTGCAGCGTATCGATTATCTAATCCGGCTTCAGGGAATTTCTCTGATGGTTTATCTTCTAGTGATTTAAGTCGTTCTAATTGGTGTCCGGGAACATTAACCTTTCCCTATATTATTCCGTTGAAAAAGCTGCTAAAGGGCAGTCATGTGATAGAGGTAGTTATAGAACAAGGTCCAAATGAAGGTCCCAGTACAAACCATTGGAATGTTTCAGGAGTTCTGGTTGGTCAATTGAAAAATTAATTGTTTTAAAAAAATGCTTTTGTTGTTATTTTTATTGATTCAGCAATTTAATTACTGTAAATGAGAGGTAGAATAAAAACATTAAAAATCTTTAAATTTACAATAAATAATGATTTTAAAATTTAATTCTTTAATGCTGTTATTAGTTTTAGCTAGTGTTTCCTGCACTTCAACAAAGAAATTAAAAGTAAGCAGCATAACTAATGGCTTTATAACAAATCAGCCAATAACCAATAACAGCCATGCTGCAACATTAGTAGAACTTAACCCAAATCAACTGATGGCTGCTTGGTTTGGAGGAAAACATGAAGGAGCCAAAGATGTAGGGATTTATTTTTCAATTTATAAAGAAAAAAAATGGTCAGCACCGCAAAATCTAATCAAACCTGTAATAATAAGAGGAGATACTTTGCCTTGCTGGAATCCGGTACTTTTTAAGAGTAAAAGTGGAAATTTATATTTATTCTATAAAGTCGGAAGAAATCCACGAGAATGGTTTGGCGCCATGATCATTTCAAATGATAACGGAAACACCTGGAGCGCTCCCGAATATCTTCCCGATAGTATTCTTGGTCCCATCAAAAACAAGCCAATAGAAAAAACTCCGGGAGTTATTTTATGCGGAAGCAGTATAGAAAGTATTGGAGACAATAAATGGAGAGTCCACGTAGAAAAGTACACCGAAGCAGCTAAGTCTTGGGAGAAAATAGCCATTGAAAACAATAAGGAATTTGAAATTATTCAGCCAACATTTCTTGTTCATTCTCCAAATGAGATTCAGATGCTGTCCCGAAGCAGACACAATAAAATAATTTCAAGCTGGTCTGAGGATAATGGAAATACCTGGGAAAGAACAGATAGTATACATGTTGTAAATTCTAATTCAGGAATTGATGCTGTTACTTTAGCTAAAAAATCATTTTTATTAGTAAATAATCCATTGCCACAAGGGAAAGATTGGTTCAATGGGCGAAATGTATTGGATGTAGAATATTCAAAAGATGGGGTAAAATGGCAAAAGTTATTTGATCTAGAAAACCAGACTGAAGGAGAATTCAGTTATCCGGCCATTATTCAAACCAGTGAGGGTAAAATTCATATTTTGTATACTTTTAACAGAAGATATATTAAGCATGTAACATTTGAGCTGGAAAAATAAGTTTGCTATTAAAATAATTGAGTCATATAGTTAAGCAACATGAATTTAAAATTCAAGTGTCTAAAAACAAGATTTTTAATTTTTTGATACATAAGAACAAGGTTGAATAAGATGACAGTTTCAGTAATATTTAAATAATTTTGATAACTAAATCAATAAAATCAGCACTTCCGAAATGGAGGCTAACAATATAACTCAATAAAATAATTCTAAGCTTGTACAACTTATCAAAGTAAAAATTGAAAAATAAACAGAAAATAAAATTATGCAAAAATACTGTCTTACTGTAGATTTAAAAGATGATCCCAATTTAATTAACCAATATATAGCACTGCATCAGGAAATTTGGCCGGAAATTACTCAAAGCATTAAAGATGCTGGAATTATTAATCTTGAAATCTATAATGTTGGAAATCGCTTATTTATGATTATAGAAACAGATTCCGATTTTTCTTTTGAAAAAAAATCAAAATTGGACACTGCAAATTTAAAAGTTCAGGAATGGGAAACGTTGATGTGGAAATTTCAAAAAGCCTTACCAGATTCAAAACCAGGAGAAAAATGGATATTGATGGCTAAAATTTTTGAACTTAATTAATTTTGAAATTTATAAAAAAGAAATGATGTTATTTTTAAGAAACTTAAAATTTAAAGTCTTTTTCATTGGAGTACTATTTTTTAATATTACTAGCAGTGCGCAGGAGGGAATTAATGCCGAAATTTTTTACAAACACGATAAATATCTTTCTTCTGATAAAATGGAAGGTCGTTTTCCAGGTACAAAAGGGAATAATGATGCAGCTTCTTACATTAAAAAATATTTTAAAAAGTTTGGGTTAAAAAAATTTAACCAAAATTACTATCAACCTTTTAACCTATTTGTAAAAGAAGGAATTAATAAAGTGAACTCAGATAGTGTTACAACTCAAAATGTTGTCGGATATATCGAAGGATCAGATGAGAAACTTAAAAATGAATTTATAGTAATAGGAGCTCATTATGATCACTGGGGATGGGGAGGGCAAAACTCAGGCAGTAAAAAGAAAGAAGCTTTCGCTATTCATAACGGAGCAGATGATAATGCTTCCGGAGTTTCGGCATTGCTGTGTATACTGCAGGAATTATCAAGAGCTACTGTGAAACCCAAAAGGAGTATCATTTTTATTTCTTTTAGTGGTGAAGAGGAAGGATTGCTTGGTTCTAAATATTTTGTTTCGCATTTGCCGGTTAAAAAGGACGTTGTAAAAGTAATGCTCAACATGGATATGGTTGGAAGACTAAATGAGGAGAAGCAAATTTATATGGGAGGAGCTGGAACTTTTCCAAATGGAGTAGAATTGATGATGAAATTAGGCGAAGGCAGTACTCTTAATCCAGTTATACACGCTGGTGATGTTGGAGGATCTGATCATGTTTCATTTTATAAATCTTCGATAGCTGCAGTGGGATTTCATACAGGAGGCCATCCGCAATATCATACACCTGAAGATGATATTGATTTAATAAATATAAAGGGAGGTGCTTTGGTATCTCAATATATTTACAATGCTTTAGTGACAATTGCAAATGATCCGCAGCAACTATATTTTATTAATCAGGATAAAATAAATTAAGTTAATATTCACTATCAATATATATATATATATATATATTGATTTTGTGAAATAGAAATAAAAAGAATTTATCTTAATTTTTTCTTCATCATATATGCGACAGAATTTTTTTGTGGCTTTGTCGCATCTGTGCAAGTTATTATCTTAGATTCAAAAAATATTAAATGAATACCAAAGGTCATTGTTATCCGAAAGCTATTCTTCAGGCGGTCTATTTCAAATTAAGGTTTACATTGAGTTATAGGGATGTTGTGGAAATACTGAAAATGCGTGGAATATATTTCTAACATAATTCAATTTTTTAAGTTAATAAATATAGAATTATGTCGCTCTTTAGTCAAGTCGTTAACCTGTTTTACATGTTGTAAATCAGTTGTTTAATTGCTTTTATATGGCAAAATTGGGGCACTTTTTACTCCAGTTGCAAAATGCCACGAAACTGCCATATAAATTTGGAGTACTTTTGAAAATTTTGATAGTTGCAGGAAAAATAAAAAAGCCTGCAAATTCAAAAATTTGCAGGCTTTTAAAGGATTTCGAGACATTTTGTATGTTTTGTCAACTTTGTAAAGTTGGCTTTAAACCGTCCCAGTGGAATCGCCGGGAATCGAACATAAGCTCAAAACCCGCTTTATTACTGGTGTTTTACTTTGAAAAAGATCTGGTGTGCCACGATTTTGCCAGAAATTCTAAGGGTCTCGGAATCTTTATAATTTTATATTTTCCTGCACTAACAGATGACTTTATAAGAACGGCATAATTCATAATGATTGCTACAAAAGTAAACATTATTTTGGAATTATAAACTTACCGATAAGTGGTTTGTGTATTAAAATCAAATTTGAGATTTGTAGTATTCAATGTGTTGTGCCTACTTCAGAATAAATCCTAGAATAGGTTCTCCGACATATAGATATAACTTGTGCTATATAATTTTGATTGCAGGTTTATGCGATAAAAACCTTATTACTCTTTATAAGGCTTTATTGTTATTTCTACTTCACTTCGATATCCAGGATGGTAGGATGGGATGTAATTTATGTACCCCATTTTCTGTAACTCTTTAAAGTATTTATGGTAGGTTGGTAGGGTACGGATATGTGAAAGCGACATTATTTTACTGCGACTTACTTTGATTGTCTTTGTGTGACCCTGTCTATATCCGAGACAAAGAATTGCACTCAAAAGTGCAAAGTGCCAAACATTAAGGCTTTGATCCTCTTCCAAAATTGAGAGGTAATTATAAAGCTTTTTCAGTTTCATATTATTTTATATCGTTGAACAGATTCATTAAATCTGATTTGTTATAATAATATGATCCTAAAACTTTTTTGAAGCGCACTTTTTTCGTTATCCTGAGATTCTGTAACGATGCAGCAGACATATCCATCAATTTTCTGACAACGTGACTTTTAAGCCATTCTGGATTTAAGTTGTTGTTTTCTTTATTTTGGTTGGTCTCTATAATTTGTTTGAACTGCTCCACTAGCAATAGACCAAATTGTTTTAAATCATCTTTAGTTATATTGTCGTTCATTTTTGTGCCTACTATCTTTTAATATTAAGTAATGATCTAAGATATAATGCAATCTTTTTCGTTGCTTTGAAGTGGTACTTTGAGGTACTGGTAGGCATTCAAAGGCTTGTGGAGAATATTAAAATGCTTAAAAAGAATCTGTCTTTGCTTTATAAATTAAGTTTTTTGAATCGCCCTCACTCTGTTTCCTCACTCTTTTTTGTCACCTTAAAATTTAGAAATTAATTTATTCTGAAAAAAGAACAATACATTACTGCGTCACAAAATGGCAGACAAATAAATTATCTTTGACAAAAAAAATTGAAGTCATTATGTCAAAGCTAATCTATTTTAAGAGGTATTTATACATCATAGACCGTCTAAGAAGCCGTCCTAGCAATTTTACAGAATTGCAGGAATATGTAATTCGTAAACTTGAAAATGAGGATATCGACACCAATTTTGAATATGCCATTCGTACTTTTGAGCGTGACAAAAAAGATATTTTGACCCTTTTTGGAATTTCCATAGAATACAACCGAAAAGACAAAACTTATAACATTGACGAGGAAGAAATTGAAGACCAGTCGGTAACCCGAATGATAGATGCTTTTTCTATCCATCACGCACTGCAGGAGGGAAATAAATTATCGCCAAGCGTTTTTTTGGAGAAACGGAAATCATTGGGAACAGAACACATACACGGAATTATTCACGCCATTCAGAATGCTTATATCCTAAAATTTACCCACAAAAAACATTGGGAAGACTCCATTACCCAACGAGAGGTAAAACCCATAGCCATCAAGGAATCACAGCAAAGATGGTACTTGATTGCCTTGGACAAAAAAGACGAAAAAATCAAAACATTTGGATTAGACAGAATATCCAGTTTGATCATAACCGATACAAAATTCAAACCTATTCCATACAATGTAGAAAAAGCCTTCCAACACGCTTTCGGAGTGGAAACCTACGAAGCTGAAGTGAAAATTGTTTTGGAATTTTCGTGGCAACAAGGCAATTATATAAAAAGTTTTCCATTGCACGAATCCCAACGTATTTTAGAAGATAATGCGGACAGGGTTTTGATTGAGATCTACA
The DNA here is from genome assembly GCF_003385115.1 of Flavobacterium aquicola. Classification (GTDB taxonomy): domain Bacteria; phylum Bacteroidota; class Bacteroidia; order Flavobacteriales; family Flavobacteriaceae; genus Flavobacterium; species Flavobacterium aquicola. Next base: position 476,652 of record NZ_QUNI01000004.1, on the reverse strand, counting down.
TTCATCCTACCAACGACATTATTATGGAACTCTTGAAGCACGGATCCAATGTAAAAGTAGTTTCTCCAATTTCGCTTCAAAACGAGATGAAGAGCAGGATTTTAGGAATGGCAAAATTATATCAATAATGGAGTCCTTTACTGCAATAGATTTTGAAACCGCACAAGGTTATCGCTGGAGTATCTGTCAGGTTGGTTTGGTTCGGGTAGAGAATGGAATCATTACTAAAGAAATTAATTTATTGGTTAAACCTCCCGATAATTATTATTGGAGCCGTTTTACAGACATTCACGGCATTTCCGCCAAAGACACGATAGACATACCTACATTCGACAAAATTTGGCATCAAATTGCACCTTACATCGAAAATCAGAGCGTAGTGGCACACAACGGCTTTGGTTTTGATTTTCCGGTTTTAAACAAAACTTTGAAATATTATGGGATTGAAGTACCGGAATACAATAAATTTTGCACGTATAAAATTTATAAGTCCAATTTGGCTAACTTGTGCGAAAAATACGCAATAGAACTAAATCATCACGATGCGTTGAGCGATGCTAGGGCTTGTGGGGAGTTGTATTTAATGAAATTAAAAAAGGAGAGATAATGGATAATAAATTAACAATTAAAAAATATTTGAAAAAAGGTAAATTCGTGATTCCTAATTATCAAAGAGGGTTTAAATGGGGAGAACCAAACAATGATCATTTAAAGGAGTGTTCAGTAGGCTTTTTTTGTGACAGTTTAATAAAAGCGTTTAAAAGGAATGATGAAGAGTATTTTATTGAAGCAATCACAGCTGTTGAAGATGACAATAGAATTATTTTAGTTGATGGGCAACAAAGAACAACTACTCTGTTTTTAATTTTCATTGCATTAGAACAAATTGAATATTTGAAATCAATCCAATTTAAATTAGTTTATGATGTGCGAAAAGATTCAGATAATTTCTTGAATAACCTGCTTTTGGGAGATTCTGAAAAAACTATCATTGAAGATGAAAATACTCAGGATATTCACTATTTTACGACAGCTTTAAAAAAAATTAGAGAAAAATTCAAAAAATTAGAGGAAGAAAGAAAGATTGGAGATTTTGTAAAATTCTTAAATGATAAAGTTTGGTTGTTATACAATGTGATTGAAGAAACAAAGGCGATTACAACTTTTATTTCTTTAAACGGATTAAAAGCTGTAATGAAGGATGAAGAATTAATCAAATCAGACTTGTTAATTAAATCCTCCCGCTATAATAAACCAGAGAGTAACTCTAAAGAAGAATTAATTGGTTTTGAATGGAAAATCAATGAAGACAGAAGTAGATTGGCACATAACTGGGATAAATGGTTATATTGGTGGAATCGGGAAGATGTGAAAAAATATTTTGGCACAGAAAATAGACATCCATTGTATTTTTTATTGGTTACATATTGGAATAGTGAAAATTCAGATGAAAATAAGAAATTTGATTTTGATAATTTTAAATCAAAATTTATAAAGGATAACGTTAGCGCAAAAAACACTTTCGAAAAATTGCGAAAACTACAGAAGTCTTTTGAAGATACATACAACAATCCAATCTCTTTTAATTACTTAGGGATTGCTTTAAAAACAACAACTGAAAAAGAAAAGACAATTGCTTATTTTTTAAATGAAAAAGATGAAAAAAAGCGAGAAGAGTATACCTTATTTGTTTTGGTTAATTCAACACATCTTGAAAGTATTAATAAGACAAAAGAAAAAGACCAAGATGTCGAAATAAGGATTCTAAAGGCTAAAGGAGCTATTAATTTAGTTAATGAGAAGTTTGTATATAATAGTGCCGGAAATGAATTTGCTTTTAGGTTTTTATTACTACTAAATGTTATTGAAGATAATAAATTAAATAGAAAATTTAATTTTAATATATGGAATGAACGATCATTAGAACATATTCATCCTAAATCTAAAGCATATTATAAAGATGGAGGGAATTTCAAAGATGGAAATAATAACGATTTAGGTTCGTCTAAACCTAATGGTAAAGAGTGGCTAAATCGTGACGAAATCAATGAAAATGGTTCTGAACACTGCATAGGTAATTTGGTTCTTCTTTACGGAAAAAACAACTCTTCTTTTGGAGCTAAAACATTTGAGGAAAAAAAACAAACTTACTTTGAAACAAGTAGCGATTTGAAATTTGAAAGTAGAGGTTTATTACATACTTTTTCAATATTTGCATCAAGCGAATGGAATGCAGAAAGAATTGCAGGAAATAAAATAAAAATTATTAAAAATCTTGAAAATATTTACAATGGGTTCTATTAAAAATGGCGAGTATTCTATAAAGGAATTGTTTTGTACAGATTATAGAAAAATTATAATTCCTGATTTTCAAAGAGATTATTGTTGGGGAAATAAACATTATGGGGAGAAAAAAGACATTAACATAGTTGCGGGTTTTATAGACACTTTATTGGAAGAAAAAAATAAAGGAAAAACAATATTAGGAAAAATTGACGTTTACGAGAATCCAAAAAACCATATTTATCTTACGGATGGTCAACAACGGCTTACGACAATTTATCTATTAATTGGAATGTTATACAGAAAAGCCAGTGCAGAACAAAAAATAGAATTGAAAAAATGTTTACTTTCTGAATTTGAAGAAAAAGATGATAAAGAGCCTTATTTACAATATTCGATAAGGGAAAGCAGTGTTTTTTTCTTGAGAGATTTGGTAAATGAGTTCTTTATTGGAAATACAGATTTGCAAGTAAAAGATATTGAAAAACAACCGTGGCATTTTGATGAATATTCTTTAGATCCAACTATTCAAAGTTTCAAAGAAGCATTAAATACAATTGAAGATAAATTAAAAAACAGGAAAGAAAATGAGATTGATATTTTTTCCAAATTTATATTGGAAGACATAAAGATTCAATATCACGATGTAAGTGACAGAAAACACGGAGAAGAAAGATTTGTAATTATCAATACAACCGGTAAAGGATTGACTACAACGGAAAATATTAAACCAATTTTTTTAGGAACGGTTGAAAATGTTTGTTTTGCAGAACAATGGGAAGAGCGTGAAACCTTTTTTTGGAAAAACAGAATAAAAGAGAAAGAATCTACTGCGGATAATGGCGTGAACGATTTTATGACTTGGTGTTTTCAGATTATCGAAATACAAGAAGAAATAGATTTAGTCAAAATAACTAAAAGGATTTTGAAAGACAATGAAAATGAAAAGATATTGTTTAAAATTAATGATTTATTTGAAGCATATAAAAAACTTTTAGGATTAATTGAATCTTCAAAAATTCAAAAGCAATTGAATTTTATTAATGGAGGAGCTGTGTATAATATTCGTTTGTTGACTAAGGATAGAATAAATGAAATTATCTTGCCCTTGCTTTTATTTATAACAGAAATTAGCGATGAAAAAACTGATGTTTACCAGTTTTTGCGTAGGCTTCGCAAAAATTATTTTGATAAAAAATGGGAAGAAAGAAAACAAAATTATACTGACTGGAGATACATAATACAACTAATAGATAAATCAAAAAACATTGAAGATTTATTGAGCTTTAAGGACGTTTTTAACTTTAAAGATATTCCGAATGTTCCTAACAATATAAAAAATTGGTTTAACATAGAAGAGCAATTAAAAGCGAATCTGAAGATTCTAAATGAAGAATTGATTGAAAAAATAGAAGATCACCAAGATTTTATGGGAGATTTGAGTTTTTTCTTGTTTAAAGTTCATAAAATAGAAACAGAAATCAGTTGTGCCGATATAAGAAAGTACTTCGATAATTATAAAGACACAATCGATCGAATTAGAAAAAAGTATATTGAAGAAAAACCAATTTTAACAAATTACCTCAGATTACTTTTAATAATGAATAATTGTAATGAAGTCGGGCATATTCGGAGGGCTTCATGGGAATTTGAAGGGGTTTTATTTTCACTAATCAATAACAGAAACCATTTAAATACAGAGGATTTTAAAGAATTATGTTCTTTAGATAATAATGAGAGAATATTAATTGATTTTTGTAAGAATAAAATTTTTGGTAAAGCTGAAAATGATGAAATTTTTAAATTAGACGAATTCTCTACTGAAAAATTTATTAAAGGTTGGTTAATCCTAAAAGTTGTTAATGCAGAAAATGAAAATGTTTGCCTTGCTTTTTATGATGGTAATGAAACGGGGGTCTCTGCTTACGTAGATAAAAATTCAAATCGTTTGATTACAACTGAGGATTTTTCATGGGGCAATTCAATTTGCGGATTTGGAGTAAGAAGTGGCTTTGGCTCTGGAAATTATGTTCATTATACCAATAATGACTTTTGGCTTAATCCAAAAATAATTGATACTCCGTTTTCGGAAATTGCTTTTGATAAAAAAAACAGAACAAAAGAGCAGATTAAAAAAAACAATGAAAAAATTTCTGAGCTAATTGAAATTATATATAATCGGCATGAATTATCAAAAAATGACACTGAAAAAAAAGTTTATAACGATATTGGTTCACTTAATTTGCGTTAAATCCGATATTGTTGAATTATTAAAAAAATAGAAATATTACTACTTTTAAAATTAAGGAGATTTAAATTAAATCCTAAAACGACACACTCCGGCAGTGTGTCGTTTTATTTTTGGGCATAAACTAATATTATGATCCATACTATTGAAGAATTAATTATCGTGATTAACAATTTTGAAATAAAAATCAGGCAATATGAAATCAATCTTGCCTGTTTTTATCAAAGTTATGATGAGAGGGAGAGATTAGAACAAAGGAAAAAAGTTCTTAAAAAACAAATTGAACATTACATTCAAGAGTTTAAAGAAAAAACAAAAAACAATCATTTGGAAACCCGATTATATGCCAATCGGTTGGCTGTTTTAGAAAAAAAGTTTCAAATACAGCCAAGAATTATGAGCGCAAATTTGTTTTGTTTGAATGTTCTGAAAGAAAGACATTCTATTATAGAAAAGGATAAAAGTTTTTTCTCAAAAATAAACCAAAATCAAGAGGTCAAAATATGTGAAGATGAATTGCAAATGATCGAAATTCAATCGCAAAATTTACTAAAAGAGTTTTTTGAAAGTATGAATACATTTCCAGAGTACATCGACAAAGAAATGAAACTTCAATTCAGCACATTGCTATGCTATTATGGCTGGGGTTTTGCTGAAAAGAAAATAGCTTTGGATAAAAGACAAATTGAATTAGAAAATCGCCTTAAACTGCTTGAAAAAAAATCAAACGGCATTTGGGCATTGTTTAATTATAAGCTAGTTAAAAATAGTAAGACTGAAATAAAGAAAATAAAAAAAGAGCTACTGGAAATCAAATTAGAGAACTCAAAAAACATCGATTATTATTTAAATAAAAATATAAGTTATAAATCCTCCAAGGACATATGACTGTAGTGTTTCGTTTTAGATTACAAACTAATACCATTACCACTAAAATTGGATTTTAGCACTGTCCTGTTTTGGCAGAGCCAACACTTTTCTTTGTCAAACAAAGGGGAAGCCGAAAACCAAAATAGAGTAAGCACAATATAAATCAAACTTATGGCATTATTTTTAATCACGGTAAAACAAAATCATTATACAAACGGAATCCGTCTGGAAAAAGGAATGACTGTTGAGGTTGCATCCAAATATTCCAATCCGATAACGATCAATGGAGGTCACGAAGTTGTTGATGCTTTTATGCGAAAATATGGAATCGACATCAAAAAAAATTGTGGCTTATCATCCTCTTATCTGGATTTGAAAAAAATAAGTTAGGAAATTATGGGCTGTCTAAATAGACAGCTTTTTTGCATATGGAAGAAGAGGCATTGTGTTATAAATAATGTAAATTCCAATCTTCCAGAATTAGACCCAGCTAGGATTTATTCGATTCAGGTCAGGCTTTACGGATTTCCGTAATGAAGTTTAGGCTTTAATTAGGTTATTTGATGTAATCTTTTGTCTGAGAAGCCTAAAAATTTCGAATAAGAAAATGAAAATTAACAGCTGTTAATACAAATAAAAATCATTTTTTACGGGAGAGAAACATTCTGGGAAGTTTTATAATAATCCTAATATTTATGTTGAAAACTTAGAAGAATTTGTGTTAAAAAAAGAGGTAAATTGCAAAACCAGCTTAAAAAAATATACAAATGGCAGATTCAGTTTTAGCTATCCAGAAAGGATTCGAATTTCAGGCAAAGTTCTTTTGGTATAAGGCCTGTTCTTTATATCGTCCAGGTTCAACAGCTGTAGAAATAACTTATGAAGCTGAGAGCGTTCCCGGATTTGATGATGTAACCATTTCATTTGATCCACCGCGATTAAGCACGTATGGCTACAGCGTCAGCAGAGAATGTTACCAGGTAAAGTTTCATGTAGACCATTCTAGGGCATTCGACGTAGATGCTCTTACTGATCCCACCTTTATTGGAGCTGTTTCTGAATCACTGCTTCAGAAACTGTATAAAAACTTTCAGGCTTCTGAGGAAGATTATGCTACAACTAATTATTATATCATAAATACGTGGGGAGTGGATCGAAATGATGATTTAAATTACCTGCTAAACAATGAAGGAGCGATAATCTTTAAAAGGCTGTTTGACGGTACCACAGACCGATCAAAAATGGGTAAAATCAGAAAAAAATGGAAGGAACATCTTGGCCTGTCAGATGATGAATTAAAGAAGGTGCTCAGGCAGCTGAGAATTTGCGCCAATTCACCTTCTGGAGAATTTTTTGATGAAACTTTAAGTTATGGACTGTCAGCGGTAAATCTTAAACCTCTTTATGATGATAAGCGTACTAATCCGTATTCGTCATTAATTGTCCGGTTGCATGAAGAAAAATCAAACAGGCTCCATAAAGACAATTTATATGCGATATTGGAACAGGAAGATTTGTGGGTTACCACTACTACCAATAAAAAGGCCGAAGCATCTGCAGGAATACGAACTTTTAGAAAAGGTGCGGAAAATCTGGGTTTGGAAACAGATAAATTTTTATGTTTATTGAAACATTTTGAATCACGATATATTCTGGATGAGTCATTGTGGCAGGGAGAAGTGCTGCCTGCTGTGCAGGCATTTTCGCAGGAACTAATTAATTTAGAAAAACCGATTATTTTGCATTTGGATACTCATATATCAACCGCATTTGCAATTGGTTATTACATAGGAAACAAGTCAGGCACTGAGATAACAATTGTGCAAAAATCTCCGAAAGGACGTGCTTTGTGGAAACCTAAACTAACAGCTTCGGGAGAAGAGACAGAGCAGTGGGACTTTTCAGAGATTTCTGTTAATTCTGACGGAGATGATTTAGCCCTCTCGATCAGCATTACCAATGACATATCGGTTGAAGTGGATCTGTTTATCCGTTCGCAATTAACTACTGTTGTTTCCGTATTGCATGCCAAAGCAATTTCTGGCTGCGGTTTTAGTGCCATTAAGGATGCTGATCATATACTGCAGTATATCGTATATTTAAATAGAAAAATTCGTGCATGGAGGATTGCCAATGGAACCCAGAAAAAAATCCACATCTTTATCTCAGCGCCTAATTCATTTAATTTCTTTCTTGGCCAGCATGGTTCGGGTTATGGCAGGATTTCTCTTTATGAATATGATTTTGAAGGTATTCGTACTGGAACTTATGTGCAATCTCTTAATTTACCTTAAATAATACATGGGAAATATAAACAGTTACTTTACAGATTTTTTGAGCGGTATCAGGTTAACGCAGACTCAGAAAGATGATGCCAAACGAGGACATACCACTTTGCGAAACAGGCTGCTGGCAGACGATGATTTAAAAGATATCATCGTTACAACATTTCTTCAGGGAAGCTACAGAAGATCAACAGCTGTACGTCCAAACGGAGAAAAGAGAGCAGATGTTGATGTGATTGTTGTTACTACCCTTGACCAGAGTAATACATCACCAGAAGAAGCATTAGAGAAATTCGAACCGTTTGCAGAGAAGCATTACAAAGGAAAATGGGTTAAGCAGGGCAGGTCTATAGGGATTTCGCTGTCATATGTCGACTTAGATATTGTGGTTACTTCTGCACCCTCTGAGGTTGACAAGAGCGGTCTTCGCTCAAAGAGCGTGACTACAGATTTAACCTTAGAAGATTTAATGACAACTTCTTATGACTGGAGACTTTCGAAGGGATGGAATGAGCCTGACATGATGAAGGCGGTCAATTACTTGTCTGAGTCTGTACGTGCGGAAGCCGAATGGAAACTGCAGCCACTTTGGATACCGGATCGTGATGCTGATATTTGGGAGGAAACACATCCACTGGAGCAGATCAGATGGACACGTGATAAAAACAAATCAACAAACGGTTATTACGTTAACATAGTTAAGGCATTTAAGTGGTGGAGAACACTAAGGATTACGGATTTGAAATATCCTAAAGGCTATCCAATTGAGCATATGCTGGGTGACTGCTGTCCTGACGGTGTCACAAGTATGGCAGAGGGAGTTATGCTTACGTTTGAAAATTTTGTTGATACGTTCTCTACAAACAGGTCATTGGGAATTGTACCGGAGTTTCCTGACAGAGGCGTTCCTTCGCATAACGTCTGGCATAGAATCACTTCTGACGATTTCAAAACGTTTTACGACCATATGAAAAATTATGCGGAGAAAGCGAGGGAGGCATACGATGAAAAGTCCTTGAGGAAAGCCACAGAGAAATGGCAGGAAATATTTGGTCCAAAATTTCCATTAGCACCCGATGACGATGATGATGGGGGTACTAAAAATTCAGGTCCAACCAGCTTTACCCCGAGATCTGGAATAACGGAACCGGAATCATCAAGATTTGCTTAAATGGAAGAACCATCTGAAATTATTGTGCAGGGCAGGCGATTTTGTGACAGCATTGATTCTTACACTTTACTTGAGGACCTGACATGGTCAGCCTCTGAAAAAAAATGGGTGCTTAAGTTCGCGCTTTCCGGAAATTTTCCACCGACCGATAAAGTGCCGGCTGAAACAGTTTGGTATGCGCTGATATCAAAAAACTATCCTTACGGATCATTGAATATTTATCCCGCAGCTAAAGGAGGCATAGAATCCACTTTTCCTCACATGAATCTTAATCGAGATACGGGGAAATCATGGCGGTCAGGAGATATCTGTATTAAAACACAATACGGAGCATGGAAGAGTTCGTATTTTAACAAGGAGCCTTTTGATGCGTACCGTCTGCAATGGTGCATCAAAAGGAGCTTATTGTGGATCAAGGCAGCAGCTGAAGGCACCCTCCAGGCTGAGGGTGATCCTTTTGAATTTCCGCATATCCCACTGGAGAGTAAAATTATTACACGCTGGATTTTTGCTGAAAGTCCTGAGATGTTTCAAAATTGGCAGACTTCGGGACATACGGGGATTCTTGAATTTTATAAACCTGCGATTAATACTAATTTAGCAGTAGTTTTGAATTATAGTGATGATAATGGATCTAATCTTAGATATGAATGGGGAAGCCTGCTTGCTAATGCAAAAGATAACAGAGAGCCCGCATTTTGGTTCAGGGTTCCTGAAATACCGGTTATTGAACCCTGGCAGATTCCATTGACGTGGGGTGAGCTTTTTACATTATTTGAAAGGAAGGGCTGGCCATTAAGATCATTTCTGGTAGATAAGTTGGTTAGCGGCAAACTTCTTGACAAAACAAAATATCTTTCTATCGGATTTCCAGTAGCACCATTTTTCGGACAGCAGCCTGAAAGGATGCATTGGTATGCATTGCGGCTTCCTGGTTCACAAAAATCGCTCACTGGGTACAGAGTAAATACCGGAGAGTGGAGAAAAGCACAGTTTTCAAGAATTTATGCAGGCCATCAGTCTATTAAATGGCTGAATTCAGAAAACTGGATAAAGGATCAGATAACTGCTCGCGGATCGGCTGATGAACAGTTAGCGGATTTTAAAATATGTGTTATAGGTGCAGGTGCAGTCGGCTCGTATCTGACTGAATTGTTGGTAAGAATGGGCTGCAGCAGGTTGATAATAGTGGATGATGACGGTGCTTCGGCGGGTAATTTTTCAAGACATACCCTTGATATGAAGTCCGTGGCAAGGTATAAATCAGATGAAGTTGCCATGAAAGCAAACCAGATTTTTCCATTTATAAAAGCGCAGTCAAGTATATATACAATTGAAAAAGTTCTTGACAAAGAACCTGAATTTCTGAACCAGTTTGATCTCGTCTTGGACTGTACAGCGGAAGATGGTGTGTTAAGACTCTTATCGGAACACTGCACAGGGGAGAAGCAAATTGTATTTTCTGTTTCACTTGGAATTGAAGCGCAGAGTCTGCTGGCATTTATGAAGCGCAGTCCGCTACAGAATCTGTTTTCAGAGTTTAAGGATAAAACCAAAAACTGGTCATTAGACCAAAAACAGAAATTTCCAAATCCGCAGTTTCCCCTGGAGGGCATAGGCTGCTGGCATCCAGTTTTTCCAGCAAGAATTGATGACATTCAAAGCCTTGCTGCCTGCACTATTCGCCAGCTGGAAATGTTTTTAAAATCAAATGACCAGTCAAAATTAGTCATAATGGAGCGTGATGATAATTATAACATATCAATTGAAAGTGTAATATGATTTTTATATTAAAAAGCACTGGGATAAAAGTTGTAATAGAAAGTCATCACATTAAAAAAATGGAAAGGCTTATCAAGACGGCGGGACTAAATGAAACTGGAGGTATAATCCTTGGCAGTTATCCGGATTTTACGACGGCAGAAGTAAGTGAAATTCTAGGACCGCCTTCAGACAGCAGAGCTGGCAGATATTGGTTTGAAAGAGGGATAAAAGGTTTAAAATCAATTTTGAATGCAGCATGGAACCAGAACCAGTACTACCTCGGGGAATGGCATTTTCATCCAAATGGAACCGTGGAGCCAAGTCCGCAGGATTTTCAGCAGATGAAGAAAATATCAAAAAGTGAGAAATACTACTGCCCCGAGCCGTTAATGATTATTATTGCCGGAAATTTTCAAAATTACATACTTGGTGTGTATATCACAGACAGAAAATTAAACAAGACTTTTCAGCTTGCAGAATATACAGAGGAAGTTAAATGATTGAACTATGAACACGGAATTGATTATAGATAATAATGAAGATAAGGACAAAGATGGTTTTCCAATAAACAGTAAAGGTGCTCATATAGCTTTGCGTGATGGAGCAGGAAATGTTTTCATTCCACTTTACTGCAATTTTTTCATTAAAGTTCCGGAAAATGCTGGAATAAAATTTGATCCAAATAATAAGCTCGAGGTTAACTCAGCAGTTGATGCGCTTATTAATATTCTGGCAAAGAATGGCACTTAAAAGAGCGAAATGCCAAACATTAAGTCTAGGATCCTGCTCTATAATGCAAATGTGTTTTAAAAGTTTTTGCAGTCTCATATTAGTGTTCGTCATTTAAAAGATTCATTAAATCTGATTTATTGTAATAATATGACCCTAAAATTTTTTTGAAGCGAACTTTACCCGTTATTCGGAGGTTCAGTAACGATGCAGCAGACATATCCATTATTTTCCTCACAATACGGCTTTTAAGCCATTCTCGATTTAAGCCACCTTTTTCTCTATAATTTGTTTGAACTGCTCCACTAGCAATAGACTAAATTGCTTTAAATCATCTTTAGTTATATTATCGTTCATTTTTGTGCCTCCTATTCTTTGATGTTAAGTAATAATAAGTTATGTTCCTATCTTTCTCGTTGCTTAAAAGTGGTGTTTTAGGACGTTGTTAGTCACTCAAAGTCCGTGCATAGTACATTAAAATGCTAAAGAATTGTGATGGCCGAAATTCTAATCAGACGCTATGGACAGTTTGTCAAAAAGAGGTCTGTTACTCACATCACAATCAAATTATCAGCTTTCGAATTGTAAAATAGTTATGGGAACCGATAGCGTTCTTAGTTAAAAAAAAAGTCAATTTAGTTGCATTTGATAGAGATACCAAAGTGAAGAGATAAGGAATATTTTGAAACTTCTAAAAAACAATTTAAAACAATAAATAAAAGTTTAATTTGATTGTTTTGCAAATGTAGTAATACAGACATAACTTATATTAGAAGTCAAGAATTATTGGGTTTGAAAGAGATGTAAATGATAAAAGGAAATAGTTATTTTTGTAATCTAAACAATTACAATGATAACAAGTATAGAACAAGCATTACTAAGTTGCAATCCAGATAAGTTTGCTAATATTTGTAGATTATACCTAGGTTATAGATATCCAATTGTAAATCCGACTGGTTTAGTTGTAGGAAAAGAAAAATCAAAGAAAGGAACTCCAGATAATTTTATTTCGGATAATGATTCTTATATATTTAGTGAAATCACAACCATTGATAAAAATCAATTAGTTCCAAAACTAAAAAAGGATATTGAACATTGCTTTAATCAAAATGATGTTTCTTCAGACAAAATAATTAGAATTATTTTAATCTGTAATCAAGAAATTACAACTAAAATTCAGGAAGAACTGAATGAACACAAAAACTCAATAAATAAATTCACTAAGCTAGAAGTGATTGGTTTAGATGCTTTTGCAACTATTATTTTTAGAGACTTTCCTTCTTTGTCTAGAGAATTAGGATTGAATATAGATACAGGTCAAATTTTAGAAATGAGTGAATTTATAATTCAGTATGAAAAATCAAAATTTGCTACACCATTATCAAATGCCTTTTTTAATAGAGAATCAGAATTGGATAAAAGCATAGAACTTCTAAAGCAACATGATTTTTTACTAATTACTGGACAAGCAGGAGTTGGAAAAACCAAATTTTCAATTCAGTTAGTTTCAAATTATTTGAAAAGTAATCCAGGATATATTGTAAAATATATTAGAAACAATAATCAACTAATTTGGGATGATTTAAAAATACAAATCACAAAAGACAACAAATATATAATTGTTGTTGATGATGCTAATAAACTCAAAAGTAATTTAACATCAATTATAAATTTTAAAAATGAATTCAATTCTGGTGACATTAAAATTATAATGACTGTTAGAAATTATTTGAAACAAGAAATTGAATATCAGCTCAAAGAAAATGGTTTAATTGAATTAGCAAATTTTGAGAAATCTGAATTAGCAAAAATCTTGCAATCCCCTGAATTTAATATTAATGATTATTATACTGATAGAATACATTCAATTTCAAAAGGAAATCCAAGAATTGCCCTAATGGGAGCCATCGCTGGATTAAATAAAGAAATCGAAAAACTTACTAAAGCATCATTAATATTAGAAGAATATTTTTCTTCTGCTAATAATAGTATAAAAGACGATTTAGTTTTATTAAAGACTGCTGGAATACTAACACTATTTAGATCTATTGATATTTCTAATTCAGGTGTTATCAATGAAATTTCAAATCATTTTGACATTAACAAAAATGAATTAGTAGAAAAATTAAGCTTACTAGTAAAAAATGAAATTGCTGACGAATACAAAAAAACGTATAAAATTGCTGACCAAATTCTTGGAGAATATATTTTCTATTTGATTTTCATTAAAGAGCAACATATTTCATTTAAACAACTATTGAATTTACACTTTGATGACCGCAAAATTTCATTGATGTCTCTTTTAAATCCAATAATTAGCAATTATGGTTTTCATGAAATAAAAGATTTGATATTGTATGATGTTAACCAAAAATGGAATTCTATTCAAGAAGACCGAGATAGATCAATAAAATTTTTAGAAAGCTTTTGGTTTTATTTAGAAACTGAAACAATAGTATTTATAAACAAAATTATAAGTTCAGAAACGGATTTTGAAATAGATACTCTCAAGTTTGAAATTTACAAAGACAATTCTATTGAATCGTATGATGATAAAATAATCAATCTTTTAGTAAATTTCCAAAACCTACCGGATAAGTTTGAAGTGGCTTTGACTTTATTATTAAAGTACGGACTATCAAGTCAACTGCTCTTTACAAAAGTACTAAAAGTTTTTACACAATCATTTACCTATAAAAGGTTTAGCTATGAATATGGTTATAAAATTCAAATAAAACTTTTTGAGTTTTTATATTCAAAGGTTAATGAAAATAGTGTTTTTTATTCTAAAATTATTCTCTTTATAGCGAATAAATATTTAATTGAGAGTTACGAGTGTAATTATAGTGGAAACGGAAGACAATTCTACTTTAATCAAGAATACATTGTACTAACTGTAGAACAAAAGAATTTTAGAACTAAACTTTTTAAGTTCATTTTTGAGTGTTATAAAAATACCGAATTAAAAAATAGTGTATATGACTTCTTTGATAAACATAGGTATTCACATCGCCATCAAAATGAAAAAAGAATAATCAATTTTGAGAAAAAACTAATACTTCCGTTTTTTGAAGAAAATTTCAATAGTGGAGAATTTAGAGAATCTTCAATTGTACATAATTATATAAGGAAACTTGGTTATTTAAAAATTAAGGTGAAAAAAGAAGTGAAAAATCTTATTAGTTCGAAAGAATTCAAATTATGGTTATTATTAGATGAAAAATTTGAAAGAAATGAAAAGATAATTAATAATTTTTCAGATTATACTTTTGATGATTATATAGATTTACTGCAGTCAGTGAATATAATTTTCGAGAATAAGAGTGGGGATCATTCTTGTTTTGAGACAATAAGTTATCCCGTTTCAGAAATATTAGGAAATCTTGCCAAAAAAGATTTTAAACTATTTATTAAAATACTAGAAAATGTATTTCAGTATGAATATTCAAAAAAATTATACTTTGCAAAAATAATATCAAATATAGATTTTGATAAAGATAAAGTCGAAATACTAACATTAGTATTCAAAAACAATATAAATAGTGAGATTAATTTATTAGAGCTTTTTACGATAATCCCAAGTGAGTATGTAAAAATAGATGACTACAATTATCTTATAGAAATACTACAAAAAGATGATTTCAAAAATATTTGGTTCATTGATGATATAATAAAAAGGCTTTCAGATTTACAATTGAATGCTGAAATTGAAATTGAAAAGTTACTCGATATAATAATTCGAAAAACTGAATTAAATGATAACCTCTATATGTATGGTCACTTTTTTGAAATCATTAATGACCAATACCAATCCTCTTTCATAAAATACTTAAAAAAAATTGAAAGAATTTATTTGTATTTAGATAACTCCAGAAGACATTTCGATTATAGCTTGGAAGTATTAAAGATGATTTTATCACAAAACCCTAATTTTATAATTGATTTATTGAAATATAATTTTGACGATAAAGACTATTTATCTCGAAGAGATTTTGATCAAAATGATTTCAAGAAACTTTGGGATTTGGACAATTATGGAATTGTTTTTGAAAATATGATTAATTATTTAGTGAATTTCAAAAGTATTTTTCTTCATCGTGCTTCAGAATTTTCAACTGCATTTAGAGGAGATAGCCAGAAAGAAATTGATTTTTTACGTAATCAATTATTGAAAACTGAAAATAAAAAAATGATTGAATTAATTTTCAATATTGTTACCAGTATCTATAGAGATAAAATGTTAGATTTTCTCAAAATAATTTTAGATAAAGATTGTGATGCAGAACTTTTCAAAAGACTCGATTTTTATACTTCTGCTGGAATTACAATGGGTAGTAGGTTACCAAATATGCAATTTGAATTATCTCAATTAGAAAAAGTAAGAGATTTTCTTGTAGAACAAAATAAAATAAACTACTACGAATTTATAGAAATCATTAATCGAAATATTATGTATTCTAAAATGAGTATTGAAAGCGAAAGAAAAAGTGAATTTGTTAGTGAATGGGATTAATTGTAGGTTTGTTAAATAGATTAAACCCATAAAGTAAAAACATAAGACATTCTCAATTATGAAAATCCAATATTGTTCCGACCTACATCTCGAATTCCCTGACAACAAACAATACATTCTGGATAATCCAATTGAGTCAATTGCTGACATACTTATTTTAGCTGGAGACATTGTACCTTTTAAAATAATGGAAGACCATCAAGATTTCTTCAACTACATTTCAAGAAATTTCGAAACGACTTTTTGGATACCAGGAAATCACGAGTATTACTATGACAGGATTGATAATGATGTAGTTTTAGATACAAAAATTAGGGAGAATATCTTTTTAGTAAACAATTGCATTAAAGAAGTTACCGGAGTTAATTTGATTTTTTCAACATTATGGTCAAATATTTCTCAAGCCAAGTATTGGACAATTCAACAAGCAATATCCGATTTTAAAGTAATCAAGTATAATGATCGATTATTCAATGTTGATGATTACAACCTGCTACACCAAGAGAGTCTCGAATTTCTACAAAAAGCATTTGCAATAAAATCAGATAATAAAACAATTGTTGTAACACACCACGCGCCAACTTTCGTAAATTATCCAGAAAAATATGCTAATAGTAAAATCAATGAGGCTTTTGCAACCAACCTAACAGACTTAATTGAAGAGAACGATATTGATTATTGGATTTATGGCCATCATCATTCTAACGTTGGTAATTTCCAAATCGGAAATACTAAATTAGTAACTAACCAATTGGGATATATAAAGTACAATGAGAATATTGGTTTCAATTCCAAAACTTATCTTAAAGTATAAATAAGTTTATTTTTATACATAGTTCAATGTATTATATACATTAATAAATTGATATTTAATATAATAAACCTATATTTGCACAATAAACCTATCTAGTTTATTATAACAATTATTAGTTTATTATGGAAAAATTAAAAGAATATATCCATCAAATACTAGGGAAAGACCTTGAAATAAAAGAGTTGTCAAAAGAGTACACTAATAAATTACCGTTCCTTTTCAGGAACAATTTTAATTTTTATGTAACTCATTTACATAATCACGAATTAATTTTAGTAAAGGTAAATAAAGAAGATGCTTTTAATGCTGCACAATTAAGACAACAAGTGATAGCAATCCAAAAGGTATTAGACAAAAGAATTATTATTGTTACCGAAGACATCACGGCTATAAATCGAAAAAGACTTATTGACCAAAAAATTAGTTTCATCGTTCCCGGAAAACAAATGTTTCTCGCAGAATTACTTATAGATATTCAAGATTTCAATAAGGAGAAAGCATATCAAAAAGAATTTCTGTTGCTACCTTCCGCTCAATTAATTTTGCTATATCAAATACTGCACAGAGAAGATAATTTAAGTCAATATACCTTCAAAGAATTAGCAGAAAAATTCCAGTACACTCAAATGGGGATAACAAAAGCGATAGAAAATTTAAAACGATTAGCTATTGCTGAGGTTGTTGGAACCAAAGAAAAAAATATTGTATTCGAAACTGATATCCCAAAACTTTGGAAAAGCATTGAAAAACATATTATAAATCCAGTGCTAAAAACAGTTTATGTAGATGAAAAACCATCAATAAAAATGCATTGTTCTAACGCTACAGCATTAGAAGAATATAGCGATATGAATCCTAGTAAATTGGAATATTTTGCTATAGAAAAAAACAAATTCTATGAGTTAGAAAAAACAAACCAATTAATAAATCTAAACAAAGAAAGCGGAAACTACGCTTTAGAAGTTTGGAAATACAATCCAGAATTAATCACAAAAGGAATAACAAAGAAAAATAATGTAGATCCATTATCTCTATACATAAGTTTGAAAGATGGATTTATTGACGAAAGAACGGATATGGCATTAGACCAAATAATAGAAAAATGCATATGGTAAGAGGTTTAGAAATATTTAGACAACATTTTAAAGATTTCACAGATAATTATATCATCATAGGAGGAACTGCTTGTGACATCATCATTGACAGTGTTGGTTTAACGCCGAGAGCAACAAAAGACATTGATATTATTTTAGTAATCGAAGCATTAAGTCCGAAATTTGTAGCACATTTTTGGGAATTTATAGGACAAGGAAATTATGAAGTCAAGGAAAAAAGTGAGGAAGATCGAAAATACTATCGTTTCATAAAACCACAAGTAGAAGAATTTCCTTTTCAAATTGAATTGTTTTCACGAATACCCGATTTATTAGATTTGGAGGAGGGAACACATTTAACTCCAATTCCAGTTGATACAGAAATTCCGAGTTTATCAGCTATACTAATGGATGATGATTATTACAATTTTACTATTCAACACAGCCAATTTGATAACGGAATACATTTGGCAAATACAGAAGCTTTGATAGGCTTAAAAGCTAAAGCATTTCTAGACTATAAAGCCCGAAAAGAAAACGGAGAAAAAATTGATGAAAAGCAATTGCGTAAGCATAAAATGGATGTTTTCAGATTGTTATTATTACTAACTCCCGAAGATAGTTTTATCATTGCAGATAGTATTAAATCGGACATAATAATTTTTACAGAAACCGTAAAGGATGACTTACCTGATAAACAAATTTTTAAAGAAATGGGGGCAGGAAATATTGATGTAAAAGAGTTGTTTGGTGTGTTAGTTAGGGCTTTTGATATTTAATAATTGAGTTATACGCTTAAGTAATTTTATAAAGAACTCATTATTAGTTTATTATTTTTATAGTGCTGTTTTAATGTCAATCTTTATAGTTGTTTATAATATTAGATGAAAAAACCAGCTTCAATTAACTGATTATCAAGCAATAACTAAGTGTATAACTCAATTTAATAAAATAAACCAAGTAAAATAAAAGCATTTATCAAAAATACATATAAAGAATTTCAGACGCATTGAAAACTTAACAGTCAATTTTAATGGCAAAATAAATATTAACATAGTAGAAAATGGAAGTTGCAAGTCAGCACAAAAGATTTGTTAAGTTCAAAAAATAACATTTTAGACATATCAATAATGCGAATCGTTTTAAATAATAGCACTAGAAATAATTGTGAAAATATTATTGAAGGTTGTATTGCGTTCTGTATAATTACTGTTTGTTCATATTGTTCACGTTATATTTATGTTCACGAAAACGTGAACGCTTGATATTCGTGAACAGGTACATAATTATTTAGCTGTATGAACAACATTTGTACAACTATTTATTTTATACTGATTATGAAATTCCTCTATTGTTAAATTTCCAAGAGCGGAATGTCTTCTACAGCTATTATAGAAATTTTTGATATAGTCAATGATTGATTTTTTTGCTTTTTTTATCGTGGTGTATTTGTTTTGATAAATTAATTCTGTTTTTAATGTCTTGAAAAAACTCTCAGCAACTGCATTGTCATAGCAGTTGCCTTTTCTGCTCATGCTTTGGGCTATCTGCTCTCTTTTTGTCAATAGGTAAACAAAGTCTTTGCAGGCATATTGGATTCCTCGGTCTGAATGAAATATCAATTTCTGGTTACGATCTAAAGGGCGATTCAGCATGGCTTGTTTGAACGCGACAATTGTGGTGTCCCTTGCTTTCATGGTTTCACTTAACGACCAGCCTATTACTTTGCGGTCAAATAGATCCATAACCGCAGTAAGGTAAGTCCAGCCTTCTTTAGTCCCGATATATGTGATGTCAGATACCCATACCTGATTTTGGTTACTCACTTTAAACTTCTGGTTTAACAGATTCTCCGCTACAGGATATTTAGGAGAAGAGATTGTAGTTCTTTTGAATTTTAGTTTTGGGATCTTTTGTAAATGATTCTCCAGCATTATCTTTCCAACAAAAGACCGGCATGTTTTTATGCCTATTGTTGACAATTCTTTAGTGATTCTTACGCTTCCATACCTGCCCATACTCCAATGATAAATTCTTGAAATCTCGGATGTTACAAAAACTTTGCGTTCCGCTCTGCTCGTAGGGAGGCCTTTTAGCCATTTATAGTAACAGCTAGGGTCCACCTTGAAAATTTTGCACATCTTTATAATTGGGAACACATCAGTGTTTTCTTTAATAAATTGATATTGTACCCGTCTTTTCTGCAGAAGATGCCCAGCACTTTTTTCCAGAATATCGCGCTCCAGCTTGATATTCTTAATTTCCTTTTTTAACCTTAATAATTCTTTTCGGTTTGTATGTGAATCAGATGTTTTTTGTAGGGTGAGTTTTCCATCCGTGTAAAGTTTCTTCCAATGCTGGAGGCTGTGTTTACTGATACCGAGCTCTTGTGCTACGCGAAGTACGCTCTTGTACTCCCTGCTGATGGTGACGGCACAGATTTTAAATTCCAAGGGCCATCTTTTTCTTGTTTGTTCCATTATTAAAAAGATTTTTAATGTCAAAGATAGAACGCCTTAAGTTTTTGTGGCAAAAAAGGTATCAACTCCAATGGCAAAGTGCCACAATTTTGCCATAAAAATTTGGAGCACTTTTGAAAATTTTGATAATTGAAGGGGAAATAAAAAATCCTGCAAATTCAAAAAATTGCAGGATTTTAAAGGATTTCGGGACATTTTGTGTGTTTTTGACAACTTTGAAAAGCTGGCTATAAACCGTCCCAGTGGAATCGCCGGGAATCGAACCCGGGTCCAAACAAGCAACTAAAGAGCTTTCTACACGCTTATTTCCTGAATAGATTTTCGACGCTGAGTTAGGTCAGGAACAACCGCTCTTTGCTTAGCTTCTTTAATTTCGAAATCCGCCCAAAGCTTGCAGAAATCTAGGTTTATCTTTACGATTTACCTTAATCGACCGCTATAAACCAAAGCTTTCGAGGTAAATCCTGCTTTCCTACCTTGTAGGACGAGGCTAATCTTACTATAATTCAGATTATGCAGCAAGAGCGTAGTTTCCTTCGCCGTGTAAAAAGTTTGAGACCTTTTATTTACGAGAATTGTCCCAGTTCTCGACGTGCTTACTTTTCAATTCGACTTGCTGTCAAAACCAGTCGACCCCATTTTTTAGATTCTTGGCTGAAAAGAATTTCTTTTGCAAAGATAGTTTAATTTATTGGCAATGTCAATGATAATATAAAACCAAAAATTAATTTCACTTTGTAAGGTCAGACAGTTGTAACCTGTTTTCTGTCGACTAATAGCTGCTGTTTACTCAACATCCTTAACCTTAAACGGATAATCACCAAATATCACAGAAAGTTTACGAACCGCATATGTACTTCGGTTGAATTTATTGGATAATGCTATTATGGTTACGTTCTCATCTTTTAAAGTAATATAGGATGAGGTAAAACCATGCCACCAGCCATTATGGAAATAGAAGTTTTTACCGGTTTCCCAGTTAATCATCCTAATACCCAATCCGTAATTTTTAGTTCCTTTATGCTCGTTACTGTATCCAGTGTATACTTGTGCAAGCAGTTCGGGTTCTAAGAAAGACGGGGAATTCCTCGCTCTGTCAAATTTTAATAAATCTCTCGGAGTAGAATAGATGTTTTTATCACCGTATATTTTGTCTAGATAATCAATACCGATTTCGACTCTATTGGCTTTGTAGGATGGCGCTACATTATGTTTGTCTTTATCAAAATCCAATACAAATGTATGAGTCATTCCTAATGGTTTAAAAATAATCTGTGCCATAGCATCTCTGTACGAAAGCTTGGTTACTTTTTCAATAATCAAAGCCAGCATTGCATAATTAGTATTGCAATAGGCAAATCGGGTACCGGTTTTTTGCTCCAATTTAATGTTTTTGGTACCCATAATAGTCAAAATGTCCTGATTGGTTAAGGTATTATGTCTATCCCAGACATTTTTATCACGATCTGTAAAATAAGCATAACTGCGCATACCGCTTCTATGACAGAGCAGCATTCTTACAGTAACTTCAGGATATGGAAATTCCGGTAAAAAGTCGGTCACCTTTTGATCTAGGTCAATTCTTTTGGCATTGACTAATTTTAATACAGCCGTAGCGGTAAGCACTTTACTAACGGATGCAATATGGATCGAAGTGGTGTCAGTTATTGGTGTTTTGTCTCTTAAATTAGAATAACCTTCATATTTTTCATAAATAATCTGGCCGTTTTTGGCCACAAGAAAACTGCCGTTCATGCTGTTGTTTGGCCAGTTTTTTCTATAAAAAGATTCTATATAGCGTTTTTTTTCAGCAATATAATCTGCAGTAAGAGGTGTTTCCTTACCCATTGGTTTCATTTTGGGTAAAACGTTTTTGGGAAGGTCAGCATCTTTTATTTCTATTGTATCTTTCTTTTTAGATACGGAATCATTTTTACAGGAAGCCAGTACCGCTATTGGCAGCAGTAAATAGAGTATATTTGCCTTTTTTGTTAAATTCATTTTCGAAGTACTAGAAAAGCAAATATATATAATCCTGTGGTTTGTTATTGTTTTTTTTTATTTAAGAGTTATGTTAATTAATAATTCTTTAAGAAATGTATTTATATATTTAATTAATCGTCATAGGATTAAGTTTCTCTACATGAGAAAATGTTTTATAAAAAAATTGTAAATTAAAAAACATTGTTATATTTGTAACAAATAATACGTATAAAGTTATATTTTTTCAATCTAAAAAAATCAAAGCATGAAATTCGGAATTATCAAAGAAAGAAAAAATCCGCCAGACCGCAGAGTTGTCTTTTCTCCAAATGAACTAACTAAAATTAAGCAATTGTATCCGAGCTGTACAGTTAAAGTAGAAAGTTCAGACATTCGAATTTTTACTGATTTAGATTATCAAAGCATGGGAATTGAAGTAGTTAATGATATAAGTGACTGTGATGTTCTTTTTGGTGTAAAAGAAGTTCCAGTGAACGATTTGATTCCTAACAAATCGTATTTCTTTTTTTCGCATACCATTAAGAAACAGCCTCATAATAGAATGTTATTGCAGACTGTTTTAGAAAAAAATATTGATTTGTATGATCATGAAACTATTATTGATGCGCATAACAGGAGATTAATTGGCTTTGGCCGATATGCGGGAATAGTGGGAACTTACAATGCTTTTCGTGCTTTTGGGTTAAAATTTGAACTGTTCAAAATGCCAAAAGCAGAAACGCTTTCAGGAAAAGATGCTTTAGTTGCACATTTAAAAAGACAGGTTCTGCCGCCTTTAAAAATTGTTGTAACAGGAACTGGAAAAGTAGGAAATGGAGCCAAAGAAATTTTAGATGCAATGAAGGTTAAAGAAGTTTCGGCGGAGAATTATTTGACTAAGAATTATACGCAGGCTGTTTATACACAGATTGACGTTTTGGATTATAATAAAAGAAAAGACGGTCAGGTTCTTGATTTTACTGATTTTCATAATAATCCGACTGAGTATGTTTCCGATTTTGAGAAATTTACAAAGGTGTCAGATATTTATATTTCAGGTCATTTTTATGCCAATGAAGCACCTGTAATATTGACCCGCGAAATGCTGCAGGCTAGCGATTGTAAAATAAAAATAGTAGCAGACATTTCCTGTGATGTCAATGGTCCTATTGCTTGTACACTGCGGTCTTCGACTATTGCAGAGCCTTTGTACGGTTATCTGCCAAGCGAAAATAAAGAAGTAGATGTTTTTCATCCAGCTGCAATTGTTGTAATGGCTGTGGACAATCTTCCTTGCGAATTGCCAAAAGATGCCAGTATTGGTTTTGGCGAAATGTTTTCGGAACATGTTGTTCCCGCTTTTTTCAACGGAGACAAAGACGGTATTCTTAAAAGAGCCAAAATGACCGAAAACGGTAAGCTTACCGAGCGTTTCAGCTATCTGCAGGATTATGTTGATGGGAAATAATTTTTCTAAGTTTTGAGTTATAAATTATGAGTTATAAATTTTAAAATAACTCATAATTTATAATTAAATTCAAACCATATCTTCAGGTTTCACCCATTGGTCAAATTCTTCAGGAGTTACATAGCCTAAACGAACCGCTTCTTGTTTGAGTGTAGTTCCATTTTTATGAGCAGTCTGTGCAATTTCTGCCGATTTATAGTAGCCGATTTTAGTATTCAAAGCCGTAACAAGCATCAGTGAATTATTAACCAATTCTTCAATTCGTTTGTAATTGGGTTCAATTCCCTGTGCGCAATGAATGTCAAAGGAGTGGCAGGCATCACCAAGTAATTCTGCCGATTGCAGAAAGTTGGCAGCCATCATTGGTTTAAAAACATTCAGTTCATAGTGTCCCTGCATCCCGCCAACAGTAATTGCCGTGTCATTTCCAATCACCTGTGCACACACCATAGTCAGAGCTTCGCATTGAGTTGGATTAACTTTTCCGGGCATTATAGAGGAACCGGGTTCATTTTCGGGAATATGTATTTCGCTAATGCCAGAACGCGGTCCAGACGCCAGCATCCGAATATCATTAGCAATTTTATTCAAAGAAACGGCCAATTGCTTTAGAGCACCGTGAGTTTCTACAATAGCATCATGAGCGGCCAAAGCTTCAAATTTATTAGATGCGGTCACAAATGGATGTCCGGTAAAATGTGAAATATATTCTGCTGCTTTTACGTCATAGCCTTTCGGTGTGTTCAAGCCAGTTCCTACAGCAGTACCGCCTAGAGCAATTTCAGATAAATGCTGTAATGTATTTTTGACAGCCTTTAATCCAAAATCCAGCTGCGCAGCATAACCCGAAATTTCCTGACCCAAAGTTAAGGGAGTAGCATCCATCAAATGGGTTCGTCCAATTTTTACAACCGATTTAAATTCGATTGCCTTTTTTTGAAGAGTATCTCTTAGTTTTTCAACATTTGGAATCGTGTTTTCTACTACCATTTTATAGGCAGCAATATGCATTGCAGTTGGAAAAGTGTCATTAGATGATTGTGATTTATTGACATCATCATTAGCTTTGATAAAAGGCTCGTCTTCTGTAATACTGCGCTTTTTTAAAACTTGGGCACGATTAGCAATAACTTCATTCACATTCATATTGCTTTGTGTTCCTGAACCAGTCTGCCAGATCACCAAAGGAAATTCATCAAAGAGTTTCCCTTCTAAAATTTCATCACATACTAAAGCTATGTAATCTCTTTTTTCTTCAGATAAAACCCCCAGTTCACAATTCGCATAAGCGGCAGCTTTTTTTAGATAAGCAAAACCTTCAATAATCGGTTTTGGCATCGAAGCAGATGGACCAATTTTAAAATTGTTTAAAGAGCGCTCGGTTTGTGCTCCCCAATATCTGTCAAAAGGAACTTCAACTTCTCCCATAGTGTCTTTCTCAATTCGATATTTCATTTTTGCTTTTTTTTATGGTAAAATATATCTAATAAAATTACGTCTTTTTTTAATTTTTTCTTCCCATGATTAATATAAAAAGGTAATGACAGTAGGAAGCTTTATTAATAAGCCTCTAACTGTAATTACTTTTAATAAGAGATTCAATCTTTTTTTTTACTTTTTTTAAATATATGTAAGATTATTTATGAGAAAGAATCTCTATTTTTTGAAAGAATAATCGTTTATTTATAAAAAATTAAGGATGGTTTTAACATTATTATACTGTTTATTTTATAATTTTTTTAAATTTATTGAATGTTTCTTATTGTACAAATTTTTGTTGTATTAAATTGATTATCAGAATCATTGTAGCTATGGAAGATAAAAAAAGGGTAATTGCATGGGCAAAAAACTATTTAAGAGGTGAAGATATTTCTAATACTGTCCCTTTTGAGGATTTGTACCAAAGTTTAATACAGTATGAGCAATATGGATATGCTACTGAAATATTACTAAAAAAGATAGCTGATAATGAGGATCAAGGTGCTGAAATAAAGCTGTCAAAATATCAGGATTTAGCTGATAATATTTATAAAGACAGTACGCTGTCTTCTTATTTTAAATTTGATAAGGCAATAAATGTGCTCAAATCTTTTTGTGATTTAGAACATACAAAAAATTCGAAAACGCTTGGCATTGCTGGTGCAATATACAGAAGCAAGTGGAAGTTTGATCACCAGTTTCATAACTTACTGCAATCGAGAGCTTATTATAAAAAGGGATATCTGATATGGAAAAACAAAATGCACAAATCCATTCAAATCGAAACAGATTGTATAAATACGGCGGTAAATTATGCTAATCTTAATGAGCTAATTGTAATTGAAAATTTAGAACAGCTTTCTGAAACCTGCGAAATTACAAGTGAAACCATTACAAGATTTGAAACGGCTCAAAATACTAGAAATGAAATAATACAGGCTTATTTGGAAGATGCTGATGAAGTAATTTTTAAAGAAGGAATTGAAGCTAAAGAAAAATTATATACCGCCTTGGCTGAAGCTTTTTTTGGTCTGCGAATGTACAATAAAGCACTCTATTTTATTAAACTGCATATTCAAGACAAGAAAGAAAGCTGGCAGATTAAATCTTTTAGCAAGCAGATTTATAACTTGGCTAATTATCAAAGAACAGAGAAATGTCAAAAATCTACGAATAAAGATCCCTTTCAGGAAAAGGAAATTATAGAGGAAGGGCAAAACAGCTGTTTGATTGCTTTAAATCTTCAGGCAGATGATAATAATGATGAAAAGAGCATAAAACAAAAACCGCAGAATAAAGTAGGAATAGGGCTTTCGGGAGGCGGATTTAGAGCTTCATTATTTCATATTGGTGTCTTGGCAGCTTTGGCCGAAAAGGATAAACTGAAAGACATTGAAGTGATTTCCTGTGTTTCTGGTGGATCTATTATTGGTGCTTTTTATTATTTAAAAGTTAAGCAATTATTTGAAAGCAAAACAGATGAAGACATTCTTCAGGCCGATTATATCCAAATTGTAAAGGAAATTGAAACAGAATTTCTGGATGCCGTTCAAAAGAATATTCGGATGCGTCTGCTGACTAACTTTTCTAAAAATTTAAAGATGTGGAAGGGAAGTTCGTATTCACGGTCTAATAGATTGGGGGAGCTTTATGAAGAGTATTTTTATAATCCCTTGTTATCCAAGAAAGATTCCTCACCAATTTTTATGAATGATTTATTCATTCTTCCATTTGGAAAGGAATCATTCAAATTAAATGATGATAATTGGAAAAGAATAAATAAAGTGCCTCAGTTAATTCTAAATGCTACCGCTGTGAATACAGGACACAACTGGCAGTTTACAGCTTCCTGGATGGGAGAACCGCCAACCTATATTTCAGATGAGTTTGATGTAAAACCGCGTTTAAGAAGAATGTATTATGAAAATGCGCCTGAGCAGTATCAAAATTTTAGATTGGGTTATGCAGTAGCAGCTTCATCCTGTGTTCCGGTTTTGTTTCAGCCTTTAGTTTTGAAAGGATTGTATAAGAATTTTGATCTCGAATTAATTGACGGCGGGGTACATGATAATCAAGGTATAGCATCTATCCTGGAACAGGAATGCAATGAAATTATTGTAAGCGACGCCAGTGCTCAAATGCCTGATAATGCAATTCATACCGGAAATGCAATGTCACTCTTTTTTAGGGTAGATACTATTTTGCAGGAACGTCTGCGCGAGATTCAGCTGCTGGATTTAAAATCACGAAAATATACCTCAATTGTAAACAAGCTTTCGATTGTTCATTTAAAAAATGGACTGGAGCAGCTTCCTGTGAGCTGGATTGACTGCACCGATGTAAATCGAGGCATTTTGTATGATAAGGAAATTGAGGATGAAAATGCACTGCTAAAATATGGCATGATGAAGAAAATTCAGAAAGGACTCAGTGAAGTGAGAACTGATTTGGATTCTTTCAATGATCTTGAGGCCTATGCTTTGATGTACAGCGGCTACAAACAGATGATGCACGAAAAAGGTGCAGCGATTATGAAAAATGAAAATTGGAATTTTCTGAAAGTAGCAGACAGCTGTACTTTTCCAGCTAAAGAAATGCCGCTTGTAAGACAATTGAAGGTAAGTAGTTATGTGCCTTTCAAGATTGTCAGGATGTCAAAAATCCTAACTTTTGCAGTGTTAGGAATCGGCAGTATCGTATTAATTTTTATCTTATTTGGTTTAATTTGTAATTGGAGCAATCCTAAACCTTTTTATCAAATTGATATCTCCTATAATTTTATCGGAGTAACGCTAATTGTTTTTTTAACAGGTTTCTTATCTAAATTTTTATCCAAAGCAATCAATATCGAAAGTATAGCTAAAAAGAAAGCGGTCCTGCTATTATTAATTACAGCAGGCTGGTTATTTTTTAATATCTATATCAGTATTTTTAACCCTTGGTATAACAAGTTAGGAAAATTAAAGTAAATGTTTTTTTACTTTAATTAAGTCTTAGTTCAGCAATTTTTCAAACCTTCAATCAATAAATCAATGTCTTCGATAGTATTAAAATGGCTGAAAGAAATTCGGATATTTGGTTTTTTTAAATCATTTGGCGACAGCATTTCAGCCAATACGTGCGAAGGTCTGATACTTCCGGACTGGCATGCACTTCCTCTTGAAACGGCAATGCCTTTCATATCCAAATGGAATAAAATCATAGATGTTTTGCTTTCATCCAAAGGTAAAGTTACATTAAGCAGATTGTAAAAAGTATTTTCTCCGTTGATTTTAAAATCAGGAAAATTTACTTTTAGTTTTTCAATGGTATATGCTTTTAGTGAGGCAATATAAACGCTGTCGGTTTCTAGGTTTTGATTGGAAAGTTCTAAGGCTTTTGCCATTCCTGCAATCTGATGTATGGCTTCGGTTCCCGGTCTGACGCCTTTTTCCTGTTCGCCTCCAAAAAACAAAGGCTGTAACCCCGCATTTTTGCGTATAAAAGCGAATCCGGTTCCTTTTGGGCCATGAAATTTATGAGCGCTGGCCACTATAAAATCAATAGGTGTCTTTTGCAGATCAATTTTGGATTTTCCAATAGATTGCACGGTATCTGAATGAAACAATGCATTATGCTCCTGACAAATCTGGCTTACTCTGTCAAGATCCAAAATAGTTCCAGTTTCATTGTTTACATGCATTAATGAAACCAAAGTCTTTTTTTCTTCAGATAATAATTCAGCTAAATGTGTCAAATCCAGTTCGCCATTGGGCTTTACTTTTACATAATCCACCTGAATTGCGTATTCGTTTTGAAGTGCCATCGCTGTATGAAGCACCGCGTGATGTTCTATTTTGCTGGTTATGATTCGCTTGGTTTTTAAATCTTTTACAGCCGAACGCATTATCCAATTGTTAGCTTCGGTACCGCAGGAAGTGAAAATGATTTCAGATGCTGTAGCGTTTATGTGCTTGGCTATTGATTTTCTAGAGAGTTCAAGTATACTTTTGGCATTGCGTCCCAAACTGTGAGTAGAGGAGGGATTGCCATAATCTTCGGTTAGTATTTTTGTCATTTCCGCAATCACTTCGGGATAAAGTGCCGTGGTAGATGCATTATCGAGATATACTTTTTTCATGCTATTTAGATTTTGAATCCTCAAAAATTGCTTTGGATTTATTTTTTTTGCCAAATAATAGTTTCTTATTAAAAATAACAATGGAGATTAGAATAAGAGAATAGGAAATCATCTGGAGTACACTTACTTCTTCCTTAAAGTAAAAGACAGCCAATGTAAAATTGATTATAGGATTCGTATACATCAGAATTCCTACTGTAGAAGAGTCGAGTCCTTTTAAAGCATAAAGATTTAAGAAAAGCGGAATAATCGTAAAAAGCACAACAATGCAAAATAAGCACACATAAAACACAGGTTCAGTGGGAACTGCTCCGCTGTATGCTGGATAAAACGGCAAAATAAGTAATGCAATAAAAAGCAGCTGTATGTTTAGAATTAAAAACTTATCGATTTCACTATTCTTGCGCTGACTAACCAAATAGAGCGCATAAGTAGATGCCACAAGTAAACTGTAAAGAATATCCTGGAAATGATTTAGCGACAACAAAATACAGCTTATAGTACTGATGCACACCGCTATCCATTTCCATTTGTTTAATTTTTCTTTTAGCAGAAAAAATGCAAAAACGGTAGTCAAAATGGGACAGATCAAGTAGGCCAATGAACCTGCTTTGACATTTACGTGATTAATCACATATATAAAAATCAGCCAATTTGAAGCTAAAATTATACCGCCTACTAAAGTTAGCAGGGTTATCTTCTGCTTTTTTTCTTTTGGCATTGCACTAAAATCAGCCCAATTTTTTTTGATATTTTTTCTTCTGAAAATAAGATTGATGGCTGTCAATGTAACTACACTGAAAAATACACGATAGAATAGTATGTCGAGCGATGGATAGCTGGCGATTGGTTTTAAAGCCAAACTGAAAAATCCCCAGATAAAAAATGCAGTGAAAGCGGCTAAATAATAATTGTATTTTTTCATGAAAAGTAAAATTCGGTACAAAGATAGGAATTCTGCAATCAAAGAAATGAGTGTGACTGCAAATTGACAGTAAACGCCAATAAGAATACTGATAAAAAGTGACGCTTAATCGGATGTTTTTTGGCTTGTAAAGTTTATGAAATAAATTAAATAGTATATTTTTGTTGAAAATAAGAAAATGATGAAACGATTTCTAGGAATTTTATGCTGTGTAATTGCTTTTAGCTCTTGTGATGACGGCGATTTAATAGTTGAGACAATTAATTTTGATCAAGTGACTACCAGTAGCTGCTCTGCGAATA
The DNA here is from genome assembly GCF_003385115.1 of Flavobacterium aquicola. Lineage (GTDB taxonomy): Bacteria > Bacteroidota > Bacteroidia > Flavobacteriales > Flavobacteriaceae > Flavobacterium > Flavobacterium aquicola. Next base: position 446,124 of record NZ_QUNI01000004.1, on the reverse strand, counting down.
ATCTGCTTTTTAAAATGAAAGAAAGCGAAATTTTAATCTTAAATATTCCTAAAAATTCCTTTGATGAAAATGCAACACCTCCAGACAATCCCAAGGAATTAGTAATTAATACAACAAATCAAGTAGTTTATAACTTTTATGATGGTAAAGTGGCTACTAATAATGTTTGTGATTTAATCCCGCCATCGAGTCCTAATGTAGAAACACAATGGAAAGCTTCTGATGGTATTATTGAAATTACAACGGTAGCCGTTAAAACAACTGTGGATGAAAATAATAATAGTACAAAAATAACAGGTTATAAAAACACTATAGTTTTTAAGAACATTACTTTTACTAAAGAAAATGGTACAGAACAGTTTTACAAGACTTTCAGTTTTGGTGATTATCTCCAGTCAATTACTCCACTGAAATTAGACTTTAAACAAGTATTGTCTGCTTGTCCTGAAACCGATGATGTTACACGTTATGTCTATAAAACTAGTGACAGCGACGAATCGATTAGTCTTAATATAGATAAAAAATTGCTAAAAAACGAAGATACTCCTGAAGGAAAACCGAGAATAGGAAATATAGGAATAGATATAAATAAACTGGTTTATCGGTTTTATGGTGGTTTTGTGGATAATACTTATTTTTGTAAAGATGAGGATCCCGCTGAACCAGAAATTAAAGAGGAATGGCTAGGAGCGGGCGGTACTGTTGAAGTTACTACAGTTACGGTAGGTAATGATTTTAAGCATACTATTGTTCTTAAAAACGTGAATCTCGAAAAAGGGAATAATAGCTTTAGTTTGGGTAAGATTTATCAATTAGGATCACTAACTGTTGTGCCGTAAAAGAACAAAGAAAAAAATCCATAAAAAAAAAACGTCAATAATTCTTGACGTTTTTTTATGTTTAAAATTGATGCTACTTACTTGTTTTGTTTAAAATAAACTTCGGTAGCGCCTTGACCGTATTTTTGATAGTTTGCTTCCTGAAAGACAATATTATCATAGCGTCCAAGAAGAAAATCCAGTTCGGCTTTGAGAATGCCTTCGCCTACACCATGAATAAACACAATTTTTGGAATGCGGTTTCGAATGGCGAATTCAATGTGTCGCTGGGCGGTTTCTGCCTGCAGTGTCAGAATATCATAATTAGACATGCCCCTTTTATTGGGAACCAGTTTCTCTATATGCAGATCAAATTCCGGGACTGGCAGTTCATTTCTGTCTTTTTTCTCTTTTACAAAACTGCGGGGTTTTGGGATTTCCTTTTCTTTCTTGATCTCATTGATATTAATCCCTTTGATGCCCTGCATTAAATTGTCTGATTCGCCTATTTTAATCAGCTCATTGGAACCATAATTCATCACAAAACCATCTGTCGTTTCTATCGTTACTACTTTGTCTTTGACAGATAAAACTATACCGTCGACAGCATCATCCAGCACCGATACTTTATCTCCTTTATTGAACATCGTCTTCGTTATTATCTTGATTTTTACTTGGAGTTTTACTGCTTAATCGCATCATTCCCATCATGAAAATGACTATCGCTACGACCATTACATACATATTTTTGTCGGCACTTGTCTGTTCGTAGAAAGCAATGCCAATGGCTAAAACCATTATCAGAATTACAAATTTTTTCATCATTTCATTTTCAGGCTTCAAAAATACTAAACTTTAGCAGAGTATTAGTGAAAGCTGCTGGGATTTTCAAAATTCGTTTTTTATTCTCGTTAGAATGTCTTTGCGAGGAACGAAGCAATCCCATTTTGTATAGTTTTTAGTTATTAATTAACTTTTCTATTTTGTTGTGTAAATTTTCTTTAATCCATTTATTCATTTCTTCTTTGTTCTTTGCTTGGCATTTTGTCCAAGGACTTTCTTCGTTGAGAATTAATTTTTCGCTTTTTAAATCATATAAAGTGTGATATAGATTTCCTCTTTCCATAATTAAAAAATCATTTTTTATAAAAATTTTCACATTGTTTAAATTTTTTGGACCTTCATCGTAATTGAAAGCAATAGGTTTAAAATTACATTCGGTAGTTTTTTTGTCACTTTCAAATTTAAATTTACAATCTTCAACTAATCTTAAATCTATTTTGTCGCTTTTATCCCAATCTTGTTTTCGCCACTTAAGAATCTGCCATTCTGTATCGTCAAAGCCTGCCATTGAAAAATATAAGACATAAACATCATCTTTATATTCAATACATTGCTGAAATAAATAATCTTTAAAAATTGATCGTAATATTTTTACTTTTATATCAGCATATTTATCAAACCCACTTTTATTTAAAGCCTCTTTTCCAGCTTCCTTATATTTGTCGGCAATTTTTAAATTATCATCTAGTATTCCTTCTTTTTTTAATTCATCAAGTTCCAATTTTTCAACTATATCAAAATAATAATCGACACTTCGATATTCTAAATTTTGTGAAAATGAATTAGATGATAAAAATGCTAAAAAGAATATTGTGATAGTCTGTTTCATTTGTTTTGAGTTTTTTTAATTGAAAAGTATAATGTAATTACGCAATCTGGTTTAATTTGATTAAAAATTGTTTTGATAGTGAGATTCGCTATCGCCTATTTTCGTTTCACGCGGGTGCTTCATTTCTCGAAATGACTCTGCAAATGTTTTTACTACCGAAAAACCCTGGCCCTGATAGTAGTGAAAATCCTTGCTGGCTATGGTTCAGCCAGCAAGATTGTAAAGGATAGCAAGAAATAGCTTCTAATTTTACTTATTCCAGTCAATTTTTCGGGAAAAGTACATTACCGCTGCCAATATGCTGAATAAACCTATGCTTCCTACTAATAAAGCGTAGTTTTCTAATTGGATAATGACGTAGATAAATGTGTAGAGCCCTGTGAGCGAACCGGCAATAAACAGCGGAAATCTGCTGCCTTTTAGAATCGAAATTGAATACAGCGATATCAGCGTAATAACGGCAGTGGCTGCTATTAAATAGGCTTTCATGAAACTGCTGTGCTCGGTGATGGAGATAAGCAGGGTGTAAAATAAAATAAGCGCCAGACCAATCATAGAATATTGGAAAATATGAATTCGGATTTTACTGATTGACTGAATCAGGAAGAAAATAAGAAATGTTAATCCAATTACAAGAAAGCCATATTTTGAAGCTCTTTCGTTCTGCTGGTATTGGTTTACCGGTATTACAAAATCTACTCCAAATGCATAGGTTCCTAAATCCGGCAGATTTTCGAAGAACTGCTGTGAAAAAGCTCTGTTAATGTGCAGTACTTTCCAGTTGGCGGTGAATCCATTGGCATCGATTTTTTTGGTTTTATCATCTGGAAGAAAATTGCCTGTGAAGCTTGGCGAGCTCCAGTTGGACTGCATGCTTAACTGTGTGGTTTTGCCAATAGGCATCATTTTTATCTGCTTGCTGCCATTGTAAGTGATGTCGAAACCAAAGTTTGTTTTGTCTGTTTTTAAAATAGCTTTCAGGTCAATAAAACCGGTTTCTAAGGCTTGTGTAGAATCGTTTAGATTACTGCTGTAAACGGGTTCGAAAGTGAATTTGGTGCCGCCAAGATTGATTTTTACTTCGTCCTTGATACTTTTCAGATTAGTTGTTTTGATTAAAATGGTGGCTTTGTTCCACTGAATGGCTTCGGCAGGAATGTTTTTGCTGCTAAAATCAGGCTGAATATACTGTCCTTCAAAATTCATTTTAGAGCTATAAACCGCCGATTCATAATTGTTCCTGTTCAGAACTTTGGTAGTTACATTGGATTTGGCTTTTAAATCCTCTGGAAAGAAATAGGCGTATTTGGTAATTGCTTTCTGCTGTTTTACCGTCTCATTTGTTTTTTGGTTGATAGACAATGTTTCTTCAAAAACAGTATAAGGAATTTTTAGTATCGGACCATAAAAATAGACGCTTTCGCCCCATTTATCATTGATTTCTGCGATGACTTCTTCCTGACGTAAAGAGCGTTCGGTTATTAGGCTTTTTACAAATTCCAGCGGAATAAGCAATACAAAAGTAAGTATGCCAACCATAATCATCTTGGCTGTGTTAGATTGGAAAAAGGGAGTTGGGGCTGGGTTTTGATTTTCTGGTGTTTCCATGTTTTTTGTTGTTAAAGTTTTTTGATTAAAAAGGTGAATTAGCGCAAGCCAAATAAATTATTATTCCGAAGTACAAGAATGCTATTGGTATATTGCTCAGCAGCATTAAGATTTTTGTTCCAATATATTTCCGCTGCTGTGGTTGTATGTAAAAATGATAGAGCAGGTTGGTGAGCATAATAATGTTAAGAATTGATGCCAGTACAATGAAGATAAAACCAATTATCAGAATAAAAGAAGTGTCCTGCAGTGTTAGAAAAAGAATAAAAAACAAAGTGCCAATTGTAAAACAGCCAATTGCGAGTTCGGTAGCAGCACGGCCATCAAATGGCTCTTCTTGTGTTAAGGTAGTTTCCATAATTATTTATTGATTTATAGTTGAATAGATTTTTTTTAAGAAATAAAGCAGATAAATATAACCTCCATAATAAAGGGAGAACAGCAGTGAATGCGGAGATAATGACGAGGTTAAAATATCGTTAAATAATTCAATCGGGTTACTCAAAATATCCCAGCTATTGTATCGTAGAATTCTGCCCAGATAAATTCCGAGACCTGATAAAAAACAAATTATTGGCATTATTAAATTTGTGATAAGGGCAGAAACATAGGTTTTTAAAATGAATTCAAATTTTATCAGTGAAATAATGCCTACTGTAAACCCGATTACAGCATAGGAGCTTATGACAATCAAATCAAACCAAAATAAACGAGTACCTGATTGGGTTAGGTGAATTAAATCGGTTAGTATGTAAAAAGAATTTGGCAGAAATAGAAGCCAGATAAATAGGATTGAAAATGATTTTATTCTGCTTTTTTGATTTAAAATTTGAATATTTAAATAGCTTATTAAAAAGTAAGGGACGAAGGCAAGAAACAGGTTCCATACTAAATAATACAAAAAGGCAGTATTGGTTAGTTTGACTCTAATTACAAGCAAAAACAAATTGTAAATTGTAAATAACGCCAAAATACTATTGATTTTGCGGTTGCTGTTGAAAAGTTTAATTATGAGCTGCATACTTTCTAATTTTAATTGTTTTGTTTTAATAACTAAATATAAAGTACTTTGAATTTCAAAGTAAGTAAATAAAAAAATAGGTTATCGTTTCTGAATCAGTTTTTCAAGGGCACTGATGTGATCTTGAAAAGCCATGCGTCCGTCTTTTGTGGCCTTATAACTGGTGTTCGGTTTTTTGCCAATGAATTGTTTTTCAATAGCAATGTAATTTTCTTGTTCTAAAGCTTTGGTGTGGCTGGCAAGATTTCCGTCAGTCACTCCTAATAATTCTTTCAAAGTACTAAAATCGGCAGATTCATTGACCATCAAAACAGACATGATTCCCAGCCGGATGCGATGATCAAACGCTTTATTGATATTTTGAATAATATTTTTCAAATCTTAGTATGTATCTAGTATTGTTGTAACTATTTTGGAACTTTCAAGGTCAGAAGGAGCGACTACATTTTCATCCAGCGGAATTTTCGTTCCATATCTTTCTGCCAATATCGCTTGAACCCGAAGATCTTTTAAATTAAAATCTTTCATTTTTTTAAGCGGACACAATTCGATTCCAGCTCCGTTTTTATATATTTTCCAGATTAATTCAGAGCAATATTGTTTATCATCAGACCATTCAAAATATAAATCGTAGTCTTTGTTGTTTAGCGTTTTTCCGTACGCTCTCATTTTTTGCAGTGTCTGCTCATTAAGTAATGCTGAAGCATTTTTTAATCGGGTAACTACAAAACGGTTTTCCTTTCCGTGGGTAATCCATTCTTCGAGAGGAGTATATTTTACAGGCTGTACAGCTTCAAAAACATATTTTTTTCCTTTCTCAATAAAAACAATGCCGCAATGAGAGAATTTTGAATTGGTTGCTATCCGGACTGCTTCGCATTGCTTGGATTGTGAAGTTTGAAAAATCATGTCACCTTCTTGAATTTTATTCAATATATTCTCGGGCCTTTTGCCAAAGAGAATATTCCCAAACATAGAATTGGCAATAAACAAAGCGCAGCCAAAACTCATTAGGAAGGTAATAATGGCGAATAGATACTTTGTTTTTTTCATTTCTGTGTTTTTTACTGCTTTACTATTTTTTATCTGTATAAAAATTCTGAATACTGCCTTCTAATTCCGGTCGTACTTAAAATACATCATGCTTCCGTAAATGATATGGCAGACTCCAAAACCCAAGGCCCAAAATTCCAGTGCATATCCTGAAAATTCAGTTGATAAGAGTCCTAAAATGATGATTGTAATGCCCAGATAACGAACATCTCTTAAGGTATATTTACTTGCATTTACACAGGCTAATCCATAAAAAATAAGTGTTACAGGACCAATCAGCCCATAAACCTGATGACGAAGCAATAACAAACAGAAAACTCCTCCAGTTACCAGCGGAATCAGGAAGTTGATTAATAATCTTTTGGATGTACTGTTCCAGATGGTTTCCTGTTCTTTTTTAGCTTTTCTAATAGTTAACAAGAAAGCAGTTCCTATCGATAAAACTAATATAAGTAGGGCCGTTAACAAAATCCATTTGAATGTTGTACTTTCTAAAGTAATGATTCGGTTATCGTTATTTTGGATTAATTCATAGCCAATATACGCACCTATCAAAGCATACACGCCAGCCAGTATACCACCCAAACCGCTCAAAGAGATAAACTGTGAGGATTTATTCATCATGTTTTTGATGTCGCTGATATCTTGTAAATATTTATCTTCCATATGTAAAGTACTTTGAATTACAAAGTAAATAATAAAATTCATGAAATGCAATACTAATTTTAATTATTTTTATGAAATGAAAATGACAGACGAATACATATACCGCCAGCCCGAAAAGTATCAAGCGATATTACTGCATTTAATCAGTGTTTTTAAACGGGAGATTCCAGATTTAGAAATGCATTTTAAATGGGGGATGCCTTATCTATATTATAAAAAAAGAATGTTCTGCTACCTTATTGCCAACTCCAAAAAAGGTTTTGTTGATGCGGGTTTTGCCAGAGGTTTTGAATTAAAAAGAAATCAGGAGATTCTTATCGGCGAAAAAAGAAATACCGTTAAGTCGCTTCGTTATTATGATTTGGAAGAAATTGACAATGACGTTTTGATAGATGTTATACAGGAAGTAGTTGCTCTGTATACATAAAAAAAATCCCCCGAAGGAGATTTTTATTATTTGTTGATAAGAGTATTTTACAATCTAAAGATACCACCAAAAGAAACAATAGTTTCCCCATACCAAAAATGGTGCTGCGCATGATCGTCAGTATAAGTAGTTCTTACGTCGGTCATATTGATATAGCCACCTTTTATCTCGGTTTGCATGTAAAAATGCTTAAAGAAAGTGAAGTTTAAACCTGCATCTGCCGAGAATCCGTAACCCGAAATATGGAATTCATCATGTCTTTCTTTGCCTAAAACCGTAGCATCAGTTCTAGGAACTAATAGTCCTATACCAACTCCCTGCGTGAAGTTTAATTGAAAAACATCTGTGTTTTTAATGCCAAAAATTGAAGAGATATCTGTGTAATAAGCGGTTTCTGCAAAGACATAGTTTAGTCCGTTGGTATGTTCAAACTTTAAAAATTTACCGTCAGTTAAATCTATTGGCTCATTAGTATAAGATCCGTTAAATACAGAACCGGCTTCGCTCGAAGGCAGATTAATATTTCCATTAATCATTGCGGTTTGGTTTTGTGTCATCACATATTTCATATGATCGATTCCAAGAGAAACATTGAACTTATCATGAAAAAAATAGCCGGCTTTCCAGTTGGTCTGCGATGTTGTTAGTTTTCCCGGCGTGATGTAATCAATATTCCATCCTTTCGGTAAATCATGTGCTTGGGCATTTTCTACTGTGAAATCGTATCCTGCTCCTTCAAAATGGATATCCGAAGTAGTATAATAACTTCTATTTCCTCCCATGTGGAAAAAGAATTTTCCTTTATTGTGTGCGGTATATCTTTCTGTCATTGGAGTATTATCTTGTGCAAAAGCACTAACAGTAAAGAAAAGAACTAAAATAGCAGCATGTAAATTTTTTGTTTTCAATGTATTTAAATTTGATTTACAATTTATATTAAAATAATTAAAATCTATCTTATACTAAAAATCTCCCGAAGGAGATTTTGATTTTATATTAAAGTATTTTATAATCTAAAAATACCTCCAACAGCAATAATTCTTTGGAAAAAGAAGAAATCCTGCGAAGCTTTATCATCGTTACTTTTAGTAGTTCTAATATCCTGCATATTGATGTATCCGCCTTTTAGCTCACCTTGAATATAGAAATATTTGAAGAAAGTAAAGTTAATTCCCGCTTTTGCAGATAAGCCATAACCAGAAATATGAAAATCATCATGACGTTCTTTTCCTAAAACGGTAGCATTTGTTTTAGGGTATAAAACTCCTGCACCCAAACCTTCAGTTAAATTAATCTGAACTTTATCTGTATTAGGCAAACCAAACCATTTTGAAATATCGTCATGTCTTGAAAATTCTGTATTAACGTAGTTCAAACCATCTGTGTGTTCGTACATTAAAAAAGCAGGATTGCCTTCCTGAGTAGTACCTTCCGCAAAACCGCCTTCTTCAGCACCATTTTGAGACATATCTACAGGTGTATTATTATAATCTCCGTTGTAGTAAGATCCAGACTGATCAGCAGGTAAATTAATATAACCAGTTACGTTAGCCGTTTGAGTCTGTGTCATTACATACTTCATGTGATCCCAGCCAATAGCAATACTGTAGTGGTCATTAATAAAATATCCCATTCTGAAATTAGTCTGTGGAATTGTCATTCTGGCTGGATTAACATAATCGATGTGCCAGCCTTTTGGTTTGTCGTGAGCATCCATATTATCAACTGTAAAGTTGTAATCTTTTCCTCTGAAGTTCACATCAGAGTCAGTATAGCTCTCTCTGTTACCTCCCCATGAAATGAAGAATTTCCCTTTATTATGTGCAGTATATCGTTCTTTTTTTACAGAGTCATTCTGTGCGAATGTATTCAATGAAATAAATAAAATTAAGAACGCAGTTTTTAAAAATGTTTTCAATGTATTGGTATTCTGTGTTAATTAAAATTGATTAATGGTTTTTCTAATGGCAACCAATTTATTCATCAATGGCTCAAAGTAATCTAAATGCAGCATATTAGCTCCGTCACTTTTGGCGTTAGCAGGATCAAAATGCGTTTCGATGAAAATACCATCAACACCAACAGCAATACCAGCTTTGGCAACGGTTTCAATCATATCAGGTCTTCCGCCGGTAACTCCTGCAGTTTGATTAGGCTGTTGTAAAGAATGTGTAACATCAAGAACTGTAGTAGCATATTGCTGCATAGTTGGAATACCACGGTAATCTACAATCATGTCTTGGTAACCAAACATTGTGCCGCGATCAGTAACCATTACGCTTTGATTATTACAGTCCAATACTTTTTGTACAGCATGTTTCATGCTTTCAGGGCTCATGAACTGTCCTTTTTTCAAGTTTACTACTTTTCCAGTTTTTGCAGCTGCCACAACTAAATCAGTCTGACGAACTAAGAATGCTGGAATCTGCAAAACATCTACATATTGGGCAGCCATTGCAGCATCTTCATTAGTATGAATGTCCGTAACAGTTGGCACTCCAAAAGTTTTAGATACTTTTTCTAAAATTTTAAGCGCTTTCTCGTCACCAATACCAGAGAAACTGTCAATTCTGGAACGGTTTGCTTTTTTGAAAGATCCCTTAAAAACATAAGGAATTTGTAATTTATCAGTAATGCCAACCAATCGCTCAGCAATTCTCAAAGCCATTTCTTCTCCTTCAATAGCACATGGTCCAGCCAATAAAAAGAAGTTACCGCTCTCAGTATGTTTAATTTGAGGTATATTTTGTATATTCATAGTATGTTTTTTTGAAAGTGCAAAGATAGCCTGAATTTGCGGTTTCCGAATTAGATTTTTCAATTATTTTTAAAAGTACTAAAGCTATAATCGGGAGCTGATTCCAGCCATTCGTTACAAGTCCTCCTTCAAAAAACTTTTTTTCCAAAGTAATAAAAGGAGCTTCCTGCCGGTCGCTCTTTTATTCCTAGAAAAAATAGTTTTTTTCAGTCTGGGCTTTCCACTGCTGTCTGGGCTAGGAGAGTAGTGATATAATTATAATTTTTTTAAACTAAGACCTACAGGAATCATCAATTGTCCTCTTTCGTAAATATTTAAATACAAAATGACTGGTTTTTTTAATCCGTCCCATTTCAATTCATATACATCAAGAAATCCGGCTCCCATATCACTATTTTTTGTTGGAAAAGGACAGCAGTTTTCTAATTTAGTGAAAGTTATTTTTTCGCCTTTTGGTCCAGCCAAAGCATTCAAGAAGTATTTTTGGTTAATGCTGTCGTTTTTTGTTCCTCTGTAAAAGATGTTTATTGGGTAATCTTTGTTGTAACCATATTTTTTGTCTTTGCTGTAAGCTGTAATTACAAAGGCATTGTTTTTTACAACAGGTACCGGCGCAGAATTGTCTACATTTTTTAATGAAGATTTAATGCTTCCGCATGAAGTTATTATAAGCAGCAGAGCAATAAAAAGAACTGTTTTTTTCATATTTTTAGAGTTAATTATTTTTTTAATTTTAATGGTTTGAATTATAATTTCAAAATTAATCAAATTGTAATTATCATTTCATTCAATGCAGTACTTTATATTCGATATTATTTTCAGAAATGTAACAATTCTCACATTAGGATAGCTTTATCCTATTTATCTTTGTTTAAAAATAAACTCTATGAATATTATTTATCAAACGTGGCCATGGTATGTTTCGGGCTTTTTAATAGGAATGGTGATGCTTGCACTAATCTATTTTGGAAAGAATTTTGGTATGTCTACCAATCTGCAGTCTTTGTGTTCTATGACTGGCTTAGGAAAGCGTATTTCTTATTTTGATTTTGACTGGAAAGCAAATCGCTGGAATTTTGTAGTGGTGCTTGGCGCAATGGCAGGAGGTTTTGTGGCAGTTCATTTTATGAGTGATTCTTCAAATGCAGCAATCAATCCAGAAACAATTGCACAGCTTTCTCAACTTGGAATTGATGCTCCGAATGGCAAGTTAATGCCAGAAGCTTTATTTGGTGATCAAATCTGGCAGTCGCCTAAAAGCATTCTGATACTTCTTGGCGGAGGAATTTTAATTGGATTCGGAACTCGTTATGCCGGTGGATGCACGTCTGGACATGCGATTTCGGGCTTGAGTAACCTTCAGTTGCCTTCGTTGAAAGCAGTGATAGGATTCTTTATTGGCGGATTAATTATGGCACATTTTTTATTACCCTTATTATTTTAGATTATGAATGTATTAAAATATTTTCTAGTAGGATTTCTTTTTGGGATTGTGCTGACCAAGTCAGAAGCGGTTTCCTGGTACCGTATTTACGAAATGTTTCATTTTCAGTCTTTCCATATGTATGGAATCATTGGAGTGGCTGTTGCAACAGGAATACTAGGTGTTCAGATTATAAAAAGAAGAAATATCAAGGATATCAAAGGTTTGCCGATTGAAATTCACGAAAAAGACAGAGGAACTGCCCGATATTTAATTGGCGGCATTTCCTTTGGTCTCGGCTGGGCGCTTGTAGGTTCGTGTCCAGGACCAATTTTTATATTGATTGGAGCAGGTTTTTTGCCTGTAATCTTTGTACTTATTGGAGCTTTGATAGGAACAATTATTTATGGTGCTTTAAAAAGTAAACTGCCACATTAGATACAGAACATTATTGGGATGAAATTATAAGCTGCATCAATAATAAAGCCTATTTAAGATTGTACTTCTCAAATAGGCTTAACGAAAAAAACATTTTTTGGAAATGGTTTTTGTTTAAATTATTTCTGCACTTAGACCAGCTTCTAATAGTCCTGTGCATTGTATTTTTAGTTTTTCATATTCACCGGTCTTTACAGTACATTTTCCGTTAAAATGAACGATTAATGAACATTGTTCTGCTTGAATTAGTGTGTGGTCACAAACACGGACTAAAGTATCAATAACATGATCAAAAGTATTTACATCATCATTGTACACTATGATTTCGTTGTTCATAGAAGTAACTTCCTTTTCTCTTGTTTTTTCTTTTACTTTTTCTATTGTACTCATGTTTTTAGATTTTGTACATTATTAATTTATAAAGAATTGTATTAATTGATGTATTTTAACGATACCCAATTATTTCTCTGAAACTTTTTTACATAAGTTAATCCTTTTTCTACGCAGGAAGCATCAATATAAGGAATATCTTCTTCATAGAATCCGCTGAATAATATAGTTCCTTTCGGATTTAAACAGTCTACGTAGCTCTGCATATCGTTAAGCAGAATATTTCTATTGATGTTAGCTATGATTAAATCGTATTTTTTGTCTTTTAACAATGCTGCATCTCCTTCGTAAACGGTAATATGTTTGCAATTATTGCGTTCGGCATTTTCAATTGAGTTTAAATAGCACCAATTGTCAATATCGATCGCATCGATAGGCTGAGCTCCTTTCATTTCGGCAAGTATAGCCAAAATAGCTGTTCCACAGCCCATATCTAGTGTTTTCATTCCAGTAACATCTGTTTCCAGTAAATGCTGGATCATCATGTGAGTTGTTTCATGATGACCAGTTCCAAAACTCATTTTCGGTTCAATAACAATGTCATATTCGGCATTTGTTTTTGGGTGAAATGGAGCGCGGACATGACAATTTCCATCTACATCTATTGGGTCAAAGTTTTTTTCCCATTCTTCGTTCCAGTTTATCTGTTCGATTTCTTCGTAGCTATAATCGATTTTAAATTCTTCTGAATGTAATATATTAATGTCTTCAAGAATCATTTCGTCCCAGAGATCTTTTTGTACAAAAGCAGAAATTCCAGTTTCCGTTTCGGTAAAACTTTCAAAAGCTTTTTCTCCTAATTCGGCAATTAATATTTCCGATCCTGGTTCTTTTGGTTCGATTGTAAAATGATATCCTATGTATATGTTTGACATGCTTAATTTTTTTGCAAAGGTAACAATATAGTGTGCATTCCTTTTTTGAATTTTAAAATATTTTAACGTATTTGTTTATTGACTTGATTTTCTTCGTGCAAATGAAGTTTCTCTGCCTGCAAGAGGGATAGAAGCAAACTACCAAAGTAGTGCGGATAGCCCGACCGCAGCCCGATAAAAGGGCGAATAGGCGTAATATAAATTCGGCCCTTTTGTCGGGTTGGGGTCTTGCCCAAATGGTTAATAAAAAAAGGCTGTTCCAAAATAGTTTTGAAATAGCCTTTAGTATTTAATAATTCAATTTTGGAAAATTGAAAATAGTATTAGATTGACGTTACAATTGTAATGAAATCTTTTGCGTTAAGAGCAGCTCCGCCAATAAGACCACCGTCTACGTCTGGTTTAGAGAAAATTTCTTTTGCATTATCTGGTTTTACGCTTCCTCCGTAAAGGATTGTAACATCTTCAGCGATGTCGCTGTCAAATGCTTTGCGAACTGTTTCTCTGATGAATTGGTGCATTTCCTGCGCTTGTTCCGGTGAAGCAGTTTCTCCGGTTCCAATAGCCCAAACTGGCTCATAAGCCAAGACAACTTTTGCCCAGTCTTTAGCTTCGATATGAAATAAACCATCTTTCAATTGGTTCTCAACGATGTTGAAATGGTTTCCAGATTGACGGTCTTTTAGCTCTTCACCAAAACAGAAAATTACAGTTAAATCATGTTTCAAAGCTGTATTTACTTTGCTAGCTATAATTGCATCAGTTTCATTAAAAATGGCTCTGCGTTCAGAGTGACCTAAAATTACGTTTTTAACGCCAACGCTTGTAATCATTTCAGCAGAAATTTCGCCTGTAAAAGCACCGCTTTCTGCTTGGTGTAAATTTTGTGCAGCAACAGCTATATTAGAGTGTTTTAAGTTGTCTACTGCTGAAGCTAAGTTTATAAAGGTAGGTGCAACAATTACTTGTGCAACAGTTTCAGCAGGAATTTGAGTTAATAATTCGTTTAATAACTCTTTTGTTTGTGCAGCATTTTTATGCATTTTCCAGTTTCCTGCAACAATCTTCTTTCTCATTTTTGTAGTATTTATGGTTTTTGTGTAAATAATTTATTTATATTTTTTTTAGCGTTTCGTCAATTTGTGCAAAGTCGGTTTCTATGGCACGGTACACAACGATTTTTCCTTTTTTGTCAATGATAATGTATCTCGGAATCCAATCTAAGTCAATTGCAGATCCAAAAGAACCTTTCATACCGTCATTTGCCATAAAATGAGATCCTTTTATCTGATGTTTTTCGATACCTTCTTTCCATTTGTCAGCAGTTTTATCCATAGAGATAAATACATACGAAACATTTGTATTATTGGCTTGAAGTTCTTTTAATTTTGGCATTGCTTTTACACAATCCCCGCACCAGGAGGCCCAGATTTCTATTACAGTAGTTTTTCCTTTTTGTTTTTTTAGTATATCTTGAAATTTTATTTGACTTCCGTCAGAAGCCAGTAAAGTTTCAGAAAGTGCTTTTTCAGAGAATTCTGTTTTTTGAGCTTTTTGGGCTTGAGAGCACGAAAATGTTACAAAAGCAATAATTAAAAGAGTGATTTTTTTCATTTAAATTAAGTTTTCACAAAGTTAACCAAACAATTGTAAATTAGATAAGCGTATTTTATAATTTTATGATAAAAAACATCACAGACTGCTACAATATCGTTATAGTTAATATTTTCTTTTTGTTGAATTAGTCTATTATGAAAAGTCGAAAAAAAAACCTTGCAGAAAATGAGATTTCCGCAAGGTTATGGGTCGTTTTAAAATAATAATTAGAAAACTAAATCTTCGGTATCATTATAGTGCACTTTTTGTTTTACCGTTCCTTTTTCAAGAATGACAAAACTTGGATTAGCTCTTTCAATTGTCTTCAGCGGAATGGCATCACAGAAATAAAAATCGAAAGTAATTCCGTATTGTTTTTTGATAGCTGTTATTTCATCAGGTGACGAAGCTGTCATGCCAATTACTTTGTATCCTTTTGCAGCAGCTTTTTTGTTTATTAGTTCTATTTTGGCCAGACCATCAGTATTGGCTTTCGTCAAATCATAAGCAACTACCATTAGTAATTTTGGCTCTTGAAGCAGTTCCTCTTTGTAGTCAGAGCCATCTTTTTCCATAATAAAATCATGAATTGGAGGAACGTACCCTTCAGTAATTACTTTGTCTTTTCGGTCTACAAAAACAGCACCAGCTGGAATATTAGCTAAATCTTTTTCACCAAATTCTTTATCGACTCCGTTTACTTTATAGATGAAAATCATTTCGACTACCGATTTTGGAGCACCTTCGGGAATTTCCATTCCTTTTTGAATGTTATTTCCAACTTTGTAAGCACGAAAATCTTTCAACGGTAAGTGATTAATAACCCAATAACCCATAAAACCACATAGTAAAACAGTCAGTATTGCTAAACTATTTTGAATTTTATCAGAGAAAAGAGGTTTTACCAATTTCATATTAATAAAGAGAATCAATATGAAGAACAGTAAAATAACGTCTTTTGTAAAGGACTGCCAAGGAGTTAGGTGTAAGGCATCTCCAAAACAGCCACAGTCTTTAACCACATCGAAATAGGCAGAATAAAAAGTAAGGAAAGTAAATTTAACAATAAGAAGCAGTAAAAGCCAGATCGTTAGTTTTGATTTGTAACCAATAAGAAGCATTACTCCCAAAACTACTTCTAAGATTACTATAAATAAAGCTATAGCCAAAGAAAACGGAACAAAGAAAGGCATGTTGAAAACAGGCTCGCTAAAGTATTCTGCTAGTTTATAAGAGAAACCAACTGGATCATTTAGTTTGATTAAACCTGAGATTATAAACAATACTCCGACAAAAATTCGGGAGAATTGGGTGATGATGTTTTTCATTTTGGGGCTTATTTTTAGTTGTATATAATGTTTCGTTAGATTTCCTTGTTGCTTAAAATTAAGGCAAAAACCGAATAATTAATCATGTCCTGATAATTGGCATCAATTCCTTCGGACACTATTGTTTTTCCTTTATTGTCTTCAATTTGCTTTACACGGAGCAGTTTTTGCAAAATCAAATCCGTTAATGAACTTATCCGCATTTCGCGCCATGCTTCTCCATAATCATGGTTTTTGTTTTCCATTAATTCTTTGGTCAGCGCAACTTTTGCATCATATAATTGGATTGCTTTTTGAGTGTCCAGATCGGGCTGATCGACCACGCCTAATTCCAATTGAATTAACGCCATAATCGAATAATTTATAATACCAATAAATTCGCCGGTTTCACCTTCGTCTACTTTTCGGATTTCATTTTCCTGTAGACTTCTTATTCTTTGCGCTTTTATGAAGATCTGATCGGTTAGGGAAGGGAGCCTTAAAATACGCCAGGCACTTCCGTAATCTTTCATTTTATTGATAAATAGTGTGCGGCAAACGTTGATCACGCCGTCATATTCTTGCGAAGTTTTCTTCATTATTGGTGTATATTTGTATAAAATTGTGTCAAAAATAAGCATAAAGTTTTAAGCTGCAAAGTTACTGAGTTTCTAAGTTCTTAAGTAATTAGAATAGTTAGACTTGGATTTTTCAACAATAAACAATAAACTTAGCCACTAAGTAACTCTGAAATTTAAAAGAAATGAACTGTAAAGGCCAGCTTATCGATCTGTCGACTCCAAAAGTAATGGGGATTTTGAATATAACTCCAAATTCTTTTTTTGATGGAGGAAAATATAAAAACGAAGAAGAACTGCTGGAAAGGGTAAGTAAAATGCTCGATGAAGGTGCTTCTTTTATTGATGTAGGTGCTTATTCAAGCAAACCGAATGCAGAGTTTGTCTCGGAAGAAGAGGAGATTTCGAGAATAATTCCTGTGGTGAATCTGCTGCAGAAACATTTTCCAGATATAATATTGTCCATAGATACTTTTCGTGCTGGAGTGGCTAAGGCCTGTATCGAAAACGGAGCGGCCATCATCAATGATATTTCAGCTGGAAAACTAGATGATAAAATGCTGGAAACCATTGCGAAATTTCAGGTTCCGTATATCATGATGCATATGAAAGGAACACCTCAGACGATGCAGACATTTACCCAATATGATGATATTATCAAGGAAATGCTGTTTTATTTTTCGGAGCGTATTGCTGCTGCGAGAGCTTTGGGAATTAATGATTTAGTTGTAGATCCCGGCTTTGGCTTTGCCAAAACATTGGAACAAAATTATGATGTGATGAAAAAAATGGAATTGTTTCAGATGCTTGAATTACCTTTATTGACAGGGATTTCTAGAAAATCTATGATTTATAAAGAACTAGGCACAAATGCCGAAATGGCTTTGAATGGCACCACAGTTTTGAATACAGTTGCTTTGTCCAAAGGAGCAAAGATATTGAGAGTTCATGATGTGAAAGAAGCAATGGAATGTATAAGATTATATAGTAAATTAAGTTAAAGATGATGAAGTATATATTAGGAATAGCTGCGCTGCTCTTTTTTTCCTGCGGTAATAAAGAAGATATTCTGCTTCCAAAGGCAGATCGGACTATTGTAAAAGAAGTAATGGATTTGTCTCCTATTTACATTTTTTTCAGAGTGAACGGCAAAGATACTTTGGCTGAAGTAAACAGGAAAAACAGTATTAGTACAACGAATTGGATTTTGAACATTGATAAACGTCTGCCATTGCGATTGGTAATTCCGGAAGTAATGAAACTGCAGGAAAAAAGAAGGGGAGATAGCGCACATAAAAATGAAGCTGCCCAAAATTATTATTCGTATGCAGACAGCATTGGTAAGAATCTGGCTTTTATTCCTTTTACAAATGTGCATTACAAAATGGTGAAACCAAAAGCTGAAGTAATCGTCTTTTTTGATAAAAGCAATAAAATTTGGGTTAATGGTTTGATGATTAAGAATGATAAATTCAAAAATTTTATAAATGAATTTATTGATAAAAAGTCAGAGAATTATCAATTTTGTTTTTCAGAGGACTTAAGTTTCGGAAATTATATTCAGTATGAAATTTATCTTCAAAGTTTAAAAATTAATAATGGACAAGAATTTATTAATTAGATATTAATTTTCCACTTTGTGCATTTTTTTCATTTTGTCTAGAACATCTTTTTTTGAATATTCTCCTTTCTGAGAAAAATAATTTCCTTCTTTGTCTATTATTAAAAAACCTCCATTTAATCCTTGAAAGGTGAAAAATTTATCTCTTAAAAAGTGATCTTTGTCAGTTTCCCATTTCAGTTTATCACCATGATAATAATATAAATCTTTAGCATTAGGATTTATTATATAAAACTGACTAACACTGTCTTTTTTTTTAAATGCTTTTGAAATGTTATTTTCCATAATGTCCCAAGGAACTTGGGCTCCTTCTCTATATGGAATTGGATCATTGTCTATGTAATTGATAAGGATATAATTATTTTTTTTAAAAGTTGTTTTTGGTTT
Organism: Flavobacterium aquicola; assembly: GCF_003385115.1. Taxonomy (GTDB): domain Bacteria; phylum Bacteroidota; class Bacteroidia; order Flavobacteriales; family Flavobacteriaceae; genus Flavobacterium; species Flavobacterium aquicola. The sequence continues at coordinate 427,486 of NZ_QUNI01000004.1, read as the reverse complement.
TAAGGTGATAAGATATTTTTTTATAGACTCAAAAAGGAAATAATTTAATTTTCCATAAGTTTCAATTTCTATTAAATATGTTTTTATTGAAGTTTCATTTTCATAAGACAAAGCATAATTTTCTGAGTTTTTTTGACTAATAAATTTCTCCTGTGATATCTCGTCTAAATTATAGTCGTAAAAGAGTTCTTTTTTAATTTGACAAAATGAAAAATTTGAGATTAAGAGAGAGATGAGAAGTAAAAGTTTAATCTTCATATTTGCATATTAAATTAGTTTATTAATAAAACAAATGTAAGAATAATATATTGTAAATGTATATTCATTGTTTTTTTTGAAAATCCGTTAGATGAAATTTTTTGCTGCATGTTTGAGAGGTATTTTGTTTGTGAATTTCAAGATACTGTCTTTCAGTTTATATTAATATCTGGTTAACTTATTTACGCAATAATTACATCCAACGGGTTTTGTTATAATATTTCTAGAAACTAGTAACCTCCACCGCCACCGCCTCCGGAAGTTCCAGCTTTGATCAGTGTTCCGCTGATTTCGCCCGTTGGAAAAGCATCAGTATGTAGATTTACATAGTAATGATTGGCCATCAGTTCCGTAATTTGGGCATCATTTATATCAAATGTTAGTTTTATTGGAGAAGTCCCAACAACTGCATCGGGGAAAGGAAAAACTATAGCGCCGTCTGCAGCGTGGATATGACCATGCTTAGGTGTGATTCCTGTAAAAGTTACAGTAATTTCAAATGTCTTAGCTGTCTGATTGTATTTAAGCTCAGCATTTCCTGATGCCATTGAGCCTGTACCAGATACTGGTGTTAATGCAGCATTAAAAGTTACAATAACAGGAGTTGGAGTCGGAGTTGGGGAGTCGTCACTATTGGAACAAGAAATTCCAATGAAAAACAATAATAAAACTGCTGTAAAACAAAGTAAAGATTTCATAATTATGTATTTTTTAGGATTAAAAAAAGGTTAAAAAAATACAATTATTAAATTTTATTAAGATTTAATAAAAATATGATAAATTTACGATTTATATTTTTAATTAAATCTCTTTTTGATGTAAAATATTGATTATAAGGATTGTTTGTTTAATGAAAAAATGATGTGAATTCAAGACTGATGCAGTATTTTGAATAAAAAAGCAATGAATGTGAGTTTTACTGATGATGATAAGGTTCATTTCTCAAAATGGTAAATCCTCTGTACAATTGTTCAATAAAAAATAAACGAACCATCTGATGGGAAAATGTCATTAGCGAAAGCGAGATTTTGCCATTTGCTTTTGCATAAACCGTATCCGAAAAACCATAAGGTCCGCCAATTACAAATACCAGTGTTTTGATACCGGAATTCATTTTTTTCTGCAGTTCGGCTGAAAAAGCTACACTGTTAAAGGTTTTTCCGTTTTCGTCCAGCAAAATAAGCTGATCTGTCGGAGTTATTTTTGACAAAATGAGTTCACCTTCTTTTTCTTTCTGCTGGCTTTCAGATAAGTTTTTAACGTTTTTAATATCGGGAATAATCTCTAAATCAAACTTGATATAGAAAGACAATCTTTTGGTATAATCATCAATTAAGGTTTGCAATGATTTATTGTCGGTTTTGCCTATAGCGATAAGTTTGATGTTCATATCCGTTTTTTTGAGATGGCGAAGTTACAAAAAAGCAGTTTGTGTTTAGATTTATGATAAATTCTTCTCAGGAATACTTTTGATGTTTTCTTTATTGACTTATTTCAATTTTAAATCTGAATTTTTTGCTTGTCAGAACTTTTTATTCCCGAAAATTATTTCTTTTGCGTAAGAAAAATATTTATTTATAAAATAATTTCATCAATTTTTGTATAATCTAGTAAGTCCATAGGATTATTATTAAATTTATAAAAAAATGCTTGAAATGTATTTAATTTCTATGGTTATAGTCGGATATAAAATGATTTTGGCAGCAAATTGCTTTTATAGGCGATAATACTCATTCCGAAATGATGCTTTTTTGACACTAAAGCAATGAATTTGAATGATTGAAGAGGCTGTCGAGAAGCTGTTTGATGCATATTGTTGAGGAGTTTTTTCTATTTTTGCCAAAAAAAATTTCAATTTTATGGATTTTCAGATAGGTTTAATTATTGCCGGATTGGTTGTAGGTTTTATTGTAGGTATGACAGGAGTAGGAGGAGGGTCCTTGATGACGCCTATTTTATTGTATTTTAATATACCGCCGTCTACAGCGGTTGGAACAGACTTATTATATGCAGCGATTACCAAATCTGGAGGTGTTTTGGTTCATAATAAAAAGAAGAATATTAACTGGACTATCACTGGCTGGCTTTCTCTTGGAAGTGTGCCTGCGGCTTTAGTGACATTATGGATTCTGCACAGCCTGAATGCTGATACGACAGCTTTAAATAATATTATAAAATACAGCTTGGGATGGGCTTTGCTATTTACTTCGGTAGCAATTTTGTTCAAAAAGAAATTGTTGATTTTGTCTCAAAAGCATGCCGGCGATAAATTTCATAGCGAAAGCAGAACACAAAATTTATTGACCATCGCCATTGGTGTTTTATTGGGAGCAACAGTAACGCTGACTTCTATTGGAGCAGGAGCATTAGGAACAGTTACATTGTTTTTCTTATACCCGCTTTTGCCAACACCTCGTTTGGTTGGTACCGAAATTGCTCACGCTGTGCCTTTGACTCTAGTTGCTGGATTGGGACATGCCTCAATGGGAAATTTAGATTTGGCATTACTTGGCCAATTATTGATGGGATCGCTTCCTGGAATTTATTTAGGAAGTATGTTAAGCGGAAAAATGCCGGATGTATTACTTAGAAATGCGATTGCAGTTATGCTGTTTTTTGTTGGATTTAAGCTGATCAGCTAGTAATTTTTTAAGGTCTATATATTTTTAAAGAGCAGTAACATTGGACTTTTCGTCTAAAGTTACTGCTCTCTTTTTATAGTTGTTTTTTTAAGCACGCACTGGTTTCTACATTTTCATATTGACCGTAATTTGGGATAATTTCGTAACCCGATCTGCGATACAAAGCAATTGCTTTTGGATTGTTTATTCCTGTTTCCAGAACACAGCTGGAGTAATTATTTTCGCCTGCCCAAAGTTCTAGTTCTTTCAAAACCGCGCTTGCAGTTCCTTTTCCCCGAAAATCTGGATGGACAAACATCCTTTTTATTTCGACGGTATCAGTATCAAATTCCTTGAAAGCACCGCATCCAATAGCAATATCATCATGATAGCAGACTACAACATTATTGATTTTATCCAATTTATCAAACTGGGCATAAAAAGCATGATCTTCACCGTCCAATTTTGCCAAAAATTCATCAAGTAAAACGACTAGTTTTCTAAAGTCTTTGTTTTCGGCTGTTGTTCTTTGTATACTGGTCATTATTTCTTTTTTTATATTGGAGTAAATTTATTATTCTTTTTGTTATTCCCCCCTTTTTTAAATAATTTAAAACTGTTTTGTAAGATTTTAGTTTTCTCTGCATCTAAACTGTAAACAATGATAAATATTACTAGACTATGAAACAGTTATCTCTTAACCGCCTTATCGTTTTTATTTTCTTAATTCTTGCTTCCACTTCTTTTGCGCAAACCTCAGTTAAGGTTTCAGCAATCAGTAAAAAAGGAAATCCTATTATCTTTCTTCCTCACATTGGCTGTTCATCAGAAATGTGGGACGGTATTGTTAAAAACTATGCTGAAAATTATGCATGTTATCTTGCAGATTTTGCAGGATTTAATGGCTTAAAACCTATTGATAATTTATATACAGATAATTATGTAAATGATTTGAGAATATTTATCAAAAAAGAAAAGCTGAAAAATATTACTTTAGTTGGTCAAAATTATGGTGCATTTGTAGCGGTAACATTAGCTTCGGATAAAAGCTTGGACATAAAAGCCATCATTGCTTCTGATTTTTACCCTAAACTGAGTATGGTGCTGGATCCAGCAATAACAGCTGAGAAATTGGAAGCAATGCAAAATAGTATCCGTAAAGGATTAATCGAAATGAATGCTGATGCTTTTGCCGCAAGTCAGAAACAGACTGCCGAAATGATGAATTTTAATAATACGGCAGATGTTGACCGTTTTGTTCAATGGCAGCAGAAATCAGACAGAAAGACATTGGCGGAAACACTTTGCGAACAACTGCGTGGAAATTTAATTCCCGACTTGAAAGATAATAAAATTCCAATGCTGGTTTTTACCACTTGGTATTTTGCAAAAAAATATAAAAACATGCCAATTTCGGAAGCGGATAAAAAAATAAAAGAAATGTACGGTGATACGCCAAATATTACTCATGCCGTTACAGAAGAAGCAAAGGATTTTATAGCAAATGACCAGCCTGCATGGTTTATTATTGAAATGGATAAATTCTTAAAACAGCATATTGTTGGAAAATAAAAAGGAAATATTCGATCAGCTTTTTACCGAATATAGAGACTGGATTTTCCGTTTGTGTTATAGCTATACCAGAAGTGAAACACAGGCAGAAGATTTGATGCAGGAATGTTTTTCTAAAGTTTGGATAAATCTCACATCATTTCAGCATCGTTCGGATTATAGTACATGGATTTACAGGATTGCAGCTAATACCTGCCTTATGCTGCTCCGTAAGGAAAAGAACAATCCCGTAAAATATCATGAAACGATAAAGGATAATTGTATTGAAGAAAAATATGATGATAATGAAGACCAGTCGGCTGTTTTGTACAAAGCTATTGCCCAGCTCAATGAAATAGACCGTATTATTATTTCGATGGTACTAGAGGATGTTTCTCAAAAACAGATTGGCGAGGTATTGGGAATTACCGAAAATAATGTAAATGTAAAAGTGTTTCGAATCAAGAAACAGCTCAAAGAATTATTATCAAAAAACAACTGATATGGAAAAGGATTTTGAAGAACTAAAAACGCTGTTTCAACAGAAGAAAGCTTCAATGACCTTTTCTCAAAAGGTTGTTGATCAAAAAGCAAAGGATGATATTGCATTGCTGAAAAAAAATCATCTTAAAACAATAATTACGTTCATAATAACTGCATTAGCAATTATTTATATTGACAAAATAAATGCTCAAAAATTAAACACCTCTGATTATGGATTTTGGATTTTAATCGGTTGTTCATTGTACTATGCATTAAGCAAAACATATCTGCTGTATCGATTGAATAAAATAAAACCGACGCAAAGCGTTTTGCAAACCATCGTGCAATTAGAAGAATATAAAAAACTGAATATTTGGATGCACACTTACGGAGAGGTTTTGTATGTTCTGGTATTAGGTTTTGGCGTGTATTTGTATTTAAGGCCAGTTTTGGATAAATTTCTGCTGGACAAAACAGGCCGTACTGTTCTTTGTTTTTGGTGGGTTTGGGGAGCTTTTATCGTCTGGATGATAATTTACACCTTCGTTATCAAGCGTAGACGAATGAAAAAAGATGTTGATATTCTGGAAAAACATATTCAGTCTATTAAATCAGAGATATAATTGAATAGTATTCTTTTTTCAAGAATTTAAATAGAAAACCTTATGAGAAAAATCACAAAACTGATTTTATTGACCAGCTGTATATTTTTTGATAGTGCTGTAAATGCTCAAGTCAATTCAGAAGTCAAAATATTTGCTCCCGAAATTATTTCTAATAATAAAGTCTTTGGATTAACCATTTCGCCAGATGGCAATCATGTCTATTTTGTAAATTCCTCCGGAGGAAGAAAAAAGCTCCAGATTATGCAGAGTGAAATGATCAATGGAAAATGGCAGACACCAAAAGCTGCTTTTTTTTCTGATCAGAAATTTAGAGAAATTGACCCAGTTATTTCTTCCGATGGAAACAGTATTCTGTATAACAGCCGAAAAAGCTTCCATAAAAATGGTAATGATGATAAGGATCTAGACATTTGGATGGTAAAACGAAATAATGGAAGGTGGGGAAAACCTTTTCCCCTCACTGCAATAAACAGCGACGAAAATGAAACTTATGCAACTATGGCTGCCAATGGAAATATTTATTTTGGTTTGCGAAGTAATAAAAAAGGATATGGAGGAAATGATATTTATGTTTCCCGCCTGATAAACGGAAAATACCAGAAACCTGAAAATCTGGGTTATCCGATAAATTCAAAAAGCGATGAAGGGAACAGTTATATTGCGACTGATGAGAGTTATATGATTTTTTCGTCAGATGGCAATACATCGGGTTTTGGACAGGCCGATCTTTACATCAGTTTTAACCAAAATGGTACCTGGTCAGTCCCTGTGAATCTTGGAGCAGAAATCAATTCGGATCAGAACGATTTTTGTCCATTCATTTTCAATGATGCTACGCTGCTATTTGCCCGTTCACAAAAAACTGGTGATATTTTGGTAGAAAATATTTATTCTGCAACAATAAATCTTCCATTTCTCAAAGCATTAGCATCAGTTCAGCCAAAAGTTGTTTTTGACAATGCATTTTCAGATGGTGATGTATATGGAATCACTTTTTCGCCTGATGGCAGTTATGCATATACAACCAGAAGCAGTACAGATAGAAGTATCTGCGAAACTTATCGTTTAGATATTGGTTCGGATGGCAGTTTTAGCAATCCTTTAAAAATGAATATCTGGCAGATAACATCCAATGTTGCCAATCCTGTAATCAGCCATGATGGTACATTTGCACTGCTCCGCATTTCGGAAACTGGTAAAGATCCTGACTTATACATATCTAAAAAAGATGTTCAGGGAAATTGGCAGAAACCTGTTCTTTTGCCTGAAAACATAAACACTGCTATCGATCAGTATTATCCTGAGTTGACAGCAGATAATCACCTTTATTATTCCAGTAATGGTGATGTGTACTATGCTGAGTATAAAGATGGACAATGGAAAAATCCAATAGCAGTATCAGAGCTTAACACCAGTAATTTTTCCGAAAGTAATGTGGCTGTCAGCCGTGATGGAAAATGGCTGGTTTTCCTCTCTAACCGTACAGGCGTTTATGGTGCTTATGATTTATTTCTCTCTCGAAAAACAGAAGCAGGCTGGTCAAAACCTATCAATCTAGGTCCAAAAATAAATACTAATGCGATGGAATACCAGCCTCGTTTTTCTTTAGACAATAAAACGCTGTATTTTACCCGATCGGTTTTTACAGAAGGAAAAAGGCAAGGCAGAGATGAAGTACTGCAAGTTGAAGTAGGAAAAATACTGGATACTCTATTAATACCGATGTAATTAAAATATTTATATATGTTTTTATTACGTAATACTTTCATAGTCAATGTTTTGTTTGATTTTATAAAATCCTAAGGATTAAGTGATTCCTAAAACGGAATAGTTATGTGGGACTTGATAGTACATCATTTGAATTCAAATAGATACAATTTTAATTACAAACCTTTTTCACTTGAAAAACAAGCAAATTCTGTTTGTTTCTGATTGGTGCTACGCCAGATGCTGGTAATTTCCGCCATAATAGATAACGCTATTTCTTCGGGAGTCTGGCTTCCAATAGGTAATCCAACTGGTCCATGAATTTTATCAAAAGCTTCATCATCAATAAATAGATCGGTATCAAGAATAGCGTTCAGTAATTTTTCCCTGCGGTGTGCGGGGCCAAGAAGACCAATGTATTTTACTTTTGAGGTAATCATAGTCAGCAGGAAACGCAGGTCTTTAGAAAAATTATGGCTCATCACCACAACTGCAGTGTTTTTGCAGAATAGATTTGGATCCAGATCTTCCGGTTTCATCGTTAAGACCGATTTTGCGAATGGAAAATCACTGCCATTCACAGTACTGTATTCAGAGCCTATAACGATAACTTCCCAGCCTAAGAACGATGCCATTTGGCTTAATTTTTCCGCATCATGTTCGATTCCAAAAATACACAATCGGTTTAGTGGCTGAATTTGCTGTTTGAAAACTAGATTATTGGAGACTTTGTCGTAATTGGAATGATAAATCTTAATGTCTTTGAATTCAAAAGAAGTTCCAAAATTGGGCTGGTTTATTTCTTCAGCCAGAAAAGAGCTGGACAATGAAAACGGCTGTCTTTGTTCAATTGCCTGTTCAATTTGCTGAAGGAGTTCATCGTCAAGCTGGAACATTTCTATCAAAATATAAATGCTTCCTTCACAGCCCAACCGGAAACGCCCGTCGTATTTGAAAACTTTCGGACAATCCGAAGCAAACACACTAATGGACTGCCGTATCACTTCCTGTTCGACACAGCCTCCGCTTAATGCTCCGGTTATATTTTCGTATTCATCAATAAGCATTTGAGTACCTTCCTTTCGATAAGAAGAACCTTCTGTATGAACAATCGTAGCCAGAACTGTTCGTATATTCTTTTGGCGGGCTCTTTTGCAAGACTCTATTATTTTCAAAAATTCGTGCGTCATGATGCTATGATTTAAGCTTTTCTGGAATACTTAATTATTCCCGAAAAGATTTTTATAGTTTAACTGAATGTATTCCAAAATCTCGCTTGATGAAGGTTTTGGATTGCCGGTCATATCTTCCAGAACATCTGCTATCAGGTGATGCAGGTCGTTTACATGTAATTCACCCGCTTTCAAATTCCATTCTAATGGTTTTACCGTCGGAATATCATCTTTGCGGGCATATTCGAGTTCCAGCAATGACGAAAAATCAGGTGCTGCTTTGTCTCTTTCGGTAAGAGAGCCCTCGAGGTTAAAACAATTTTGAACAGTTTTGATAATGGACGAATGGTCAAATGGCGTATAACCGTCTGGTCTTGCGATAAGTCCTTTTTTGATGTATGGATTAATGACCACACAAGGCACACGTACCCCAAAACGGTTGAAAAGAAATCCATCCTGACCCGCACGTTCATCCGTATAAGGGTTCTTCGCACCTGTAGGAGGAGGGACGTGATCATAAGTACCGCCATGCTCATCATAAGTGATAATAAACATGGTACTGTCAAAAACCGGTGACGATTTTATCATATTGTATAGATCGGCGATAAGTTTTTCGCCAGCCCGAATATCCGTTGGCGGATGCTGATCGTTTTGCTCTTCTCCGCCATAATTAGGTTCTAAGAAAGAATAACTTGGCAGATTACCCTGTTTACATTTGGCTTCAAAATCAGATAATGTTCCAAAATTGTTGTTGAATTTTGAATCGTGCAATTGCGTCATGATTAGCCTTGTGAGTGAAAAATGATTGTCTCCAAATTCACCGTCCTTATCTTTGGAATTAGCGAAATCATTATTACCGAAAATTCCCCAGCTAAGATCTTGTCTGCCTCCATCTATCGCGTCCTGTATCTGGTTAAAGATCGTTTTTGCATCACATTGAGCAGTCGGATTGTTATTGACATGTCCTGTCGAAGTTGCAGCATGTACAAAATCACGGTTAGGAATTGTCTGGCTCGGAACAGAACAATGATAATGATCGCAGACTGCAAAGCTTTTTGCCAGCTGGCTCAATACCGGAGTCTGTTCGGGCGTATAACATTTCATTATATCGCGGGGATTAGTCGGGTCATCACCAAAACTGAAAGCACCGTACAGCATGGCATTTTGATAATTTTGAACAAAACCCATATTAATCGCCGGCGGTGCATATTGCTGGGCTACATTGTATTTTGAAAACAATTGATGGTTGGTGTCTTTGAAACCTTCTCCCGGATCAGGATTTGGAAGCGTAAAATCGGCAGGATTCGGAATAAGTTCTCCTCTGTGTTTTTTAGGCTGACCGTTTTTTTCGACCATTACTTTTTCGATGAAAGGAATACCATCAGAATCTATATTATTAAGCGGATTCCATAAGTCTTTTGTCAGTCCTTCAAACTGCTGGTTATGAGGTGGTTTTTCGTCACTATACAACCAACCTAATAGATTGTCAAAAGACCGGTTTTCCAGCATAAGTACCACAATGTGCTTAATTGTATTTTGTAGTTTCTCTTTGTTTGGCTGTAGATATTGGCTCATCTTACTGAATTGATTTACATTAGTTTTGGTAATAGGGCTGGTTCACTGTGTCGCTTTGATTAAGTTTTGCGCATCGACTCTTGAATGTCCAGGAGGAGCTACTATAAGATCTGTTTTAGATAATGCTGCCCATAACGTATTGTCCTGAAATGCAATAGTACCGCCTCCGCGTTTTTCCTGAGATACCATACGATTGATATCACCAACACAAACCCAGTCAGAGTCCACACTAACAGCCCATTTGGCATGATCGTGTGTTTCCGGCCAGTTCCATGGCACTCCAAGCGGACTCAGGTCAATATATTTAACATCGAAAGTTTTGTGAATACCATCACTGTCTAATGTTGGAGGGATTTTTCCTCTGATCCAGGTTTCGACATCAATGTCTGTTCCAAGTGCTGGACCAACTAAATCGTTCCAAAAATCTTTATTCCATTTTTGATTTTTTGCAATGACCTTGAAATCAAATCCTCCTCGGGATTTATACGCCAATACATCCGAATCTCCAGTAGGATTTGGGTTTAAGGGCTGACTGAGAATATACAGCGGATCGTTTTTATCTAATGATTCAGGCAGCTGTGGTAAATATACCTGTGGTACCTGATGGTTTGCCATTTGTGCAGCAATTTGGCCAGCTGTTTCAATATCTAAAGAAATACAGAGAAAAGTCTGTCCGTATTCAGGTGTCGGCATTGATGTGGCTTTGGCGTCTGCATATTTTGGCCATGAATGAAGCAGCCATAAAGCTGTTTTTGTATCGGTATCAAAAGCTAAAACACCTTTGGTATGTCCAAATGTACTGCTGTCAGTTCTATTGGCATCGGCAGGCATTTCGTCATTGTAAAGGATCCATCCGGTAGTCGGAGATGGGTTATCGAAGACTGCTTTTAGTGTAAGATCCAGTGCTCCTTTTCCGTCTGTAAGCAGGTTAGGGGATTGCACAACCTTTTTTATATTAGGGTCATAATAAATATATTCATAACCTGTAGCGGTAGGTTCGTCTGCGGTTTTACCAAGTTTTGGAACTTTATAAGCAAACCACCAGTCAACAGGGCAGCCGCTTTCATCTAATGCAGAAATTGTATTAGCCATTTAATATTTTTTAAAGTTTTTAATAGTACTAAGTAGTATACCGATTCAAATTTTTGATGACTTGAATCGGTATTTTAACTATGAATTAATAATTTCTGCTGTAAATTATTTGTTAGGAGCTATATCACCGCGTCGGATAGGAACCTGAACAGCTTTGTACTGGGAAGCAAAACTTCCTTTCTCTGCCGCTTCTTTAGCAGTGAAAAAGTTTTCCAATGCAATAGCTACCTGAAATGAGAAATCCGTAGAATATACTGTTTGATTCATAGAAGTACCGCAGTCGATATTTTGGAACCATTTCATCCACTCATGTCCGCCGCCGCCTACTGGAGGAGCCTGACCGCCATCTGGTGCTGCATTAGGCGGAACAAGTGAAGTAACCGCAGGGTATTGCGCCGCATTATGACATGACATACAGGAAACCGTATTTAAATCGGCAGGACCGTCTAGTCTTCCGTTCCATCCAAGGTGCTGAGGCGGAAGGTTTGGACTTTCGAAAATAACTGTTTCTTTCAGGTCTTTGTTAACCTCTGTTTTAATTGGCGGATATGGTGATGTTTTGTTGATTTTGTTTTGAGGATCATTCCCCCAAGTTAGTCCAACAGGTACAAGATTCATTAATTTATTTTTCTTATTCAGCTTTCCGTTGTAGCAGAAAGTTCCAAATACCCAGCCTGTTCCTTCAGGATTAGTTGCGCTTCTGTCTGCTCTTGGGTCACGAACGGAAATATCCATCTGCAAAAGATGTACATCAGAAACGACTCTTGTGCTTGATTTCCAGAAGTTTTCAGTAATATATGCTTTCCATGTCAATGGATTTACAAGATAATCTACGAAGTCGGTTCCTTTTGGCGCATCAGTAAATAATAATTTTACGAAAACAGTTCCTGTTGGAAATCCGCCGTTATCATAACGTTTATCCAATACTTTAAGATTTGGATGCTGCGGATCTTTCCACATTTTACCCATTGCATAAGCTGCCTTATCATTAATTAATGTAATCGCATATACAGAATAGTCACCATCAATACCTTTAAGTCCAGGTCCTAATTGAAGAGGTCCCAGAGGTGCTTCCTTAATAAGACCATGAAAACCTTCGGTACCTCCATTTGGAGGATAAGCCCCTTCGCCTTCAACGCTTGGATGAAGCCACGGAATGTGATACCAGTCGCGAATTTTATTTTCGTAAGGATTCCAGTCTTCTGTATTTCCTTCAAAACCATAATCACGAACGGCTTCAATGTATTTTAAAGGATCTTTTTTGAAATCGATATCAAGAAATTTAGGCATTTCCTCAGGCATTTCTGTCGGGAAATCTGTTTTTAGACGAAATATAGGCTGGTCAGCATATTTTTCCCTGTATTCCTTAGGAGTTACCATATAACCAAAATCAGGAAATCCGTTTTCTTCATAATTTTGTTTTTCTAATGCAGTCAGTACAGTAGTGTTTTTTTCAATAACTGGAGTTTCTTCTTTTTTGTGGCACGAAGCAAGAAGAATAGAACTCGCAATAATAAGCGGTTTTAGCTGTTTCATTGGTAGATAATTTGGTTAATGTATTTATGAATGTTTGTTTTATATACTGTTTTGTTATTCGCCCAGATCTTTTTCGGTGATTTCACAAGCTCTGCGTACTTCCTGGACAGTTGCAGGTGCATCTAATCTGAAAAGAGGGGATAGTTTGCGATCTTTTCTTGAAGCACGTATCGCATCTTTTATGGCGAAGAAAACGCTGTTGGCAAGCACTAGGGGAGGTTCACCAACTTCTTTTGCCGAAAAGATTTGATTAGGATCGTCAGGAATACTTTCTACAGATTCTTCATTTCTAGGGAAAAGAAACGTATTCATTTCTAACGGAATGGTAGTAACAGCTGGAATCTTGTAACGCCAGGTGTTGGTTGAATTTAATCTTCCTTTATTAGCTCCTTCTGTTTCTGATACTAATTTTTCAGTAAGCAGGTAGCCGATGCCTTGAACAAAAGCTCCTTCAACTTGTCCTATATCGATGGCAGGATTCATGCTCCATCCCATATCATAAATAATATCTGAACTAATAATTTTGACTTCTCCAGTAAGAATATCAACTTCGGTAACAGAACATGCAGCCGAATAAGTAAAGCCGACAAATGAATCAACGCCACCGCCAAGCTTAGCATCTTTTACACGTTCTACACCTGGAATATTAGGCTGATCGGCTTCGGTTTTGAATGTCATGGCTGGTATTTGAACTTCACCGCCTTTTATTTTCGTATTAAAAGAAGCAATAAGATTTACTCTTTGTGAAGCTGCTAAATTGATGAGGTGCTGCCAAATCATTAATTCATTTCCTTCGCTGATTTTGATTTTTTTAGCCCAGCCTTTATTTTCTCCTGCACCATAGTTCCAAAAGTCGATGTTCTTGCTTTTGCACCAGTCTTCACCGTTTTCTTTTAGCATTTGATAACCAAATTCCATAAGTCGGGCGCGCATTTCTTCGCAGGTTTGTTTTACAGCTTCACAGGAATAAGGTGTTCCGGTAGAACCTCCTGTACTTGTCGGGTTTGGAGTTACGCTCGTATTTACATTATCAATGAATATCATTTCCATTGGTATTCCCAGAACATAAGCAGCGACCTGCTGTGCCTGAGTAACCAAGCCTTGTCCGATTTCGACACCTCCCTGATGGATGACAACAGTTCCGTCACTTGGATTTATAACCACGATAGCGGCAGATTGTTCTAATGCAAGTAAATTGTATCCTGATCCATATTTTACAGGTATCATAGAAATACCTCTTTTATGCCATTTATTTTCTTTGTTGAATTTTTGAACTTCCTGATATTTAGCTTCGAAATTGGAAACCTTTTTAGCGTATGCCCATACTTGCTTCATGTAGCAGTAAGTAAGCGCCTGCCCGAATGGAGTAACATCACCACGATCGTATAGATTTTTTTCACGTAAATCTTCCGGTCTCATGTTTAATGATATAGCAGCGTCATCGATGGCATTTTCGACTATGTTTTTGCCTTGTACATCACCAAAAGCACGCATTGCAGTACTAGGAGCTGTATTGGTTCGGCATACATCAATCTGACTTTCGAAATTTTTGATTTTATAAGCATTATCTGTTCGAAGCTGAATACAGTTGGATACGATAAAGGAGCAGTCATAGAAAGCACCGCCATCTCCCCACATTTTTAATTGGAATCCTTGAATAATTCCTTTGTTATTTTCGTTATGCAGACCAGCATCAACAGCAATCTGGTATTCACCATAATACGCATGACGTTTTCCTATCATTGCTGTATCTTCATCACGGGGAACCGCAAGACGAACAGGTCTTTTAGTTGCTTTTGCTGCAACTGCTGTTGGTCCGGCAATAAAACGGGTCTGTTCCGTTTTTCCTCCAAAACCTCCACCAACAGGCGGTACTTCAACTTCGATTTGATGATGATACATTCCTAATGCGGAAGCAACCGTATCATGCATTCCTCCAGGACTCTGTACGGATGGCTGTACTTTCATACGGTGCTCATCCATAGGAGTTACAATACAGGCTTGCGGTTCCATATAAAAATGCGCCTGCCCGCCACAAAGCTGTGAAGAACTGACTACTGTACAAGGCACGCTGTCAACAGTGACTTCCTGAGTATTTATTTTTTGATCACGCAAAAGAACTTTAGGTGCGATGGAATCATCATTTGTGGCCCAGTCAAATTGACTTCCGGGACGGGTTATCTTCCAAATATGAGAAGCAAAAGAAGCAGAAACTGGCGCATCAGGGAAGATACTTCCTTTTTTTATAGCATCAAATAAATCTATAATAGGTTCGCTCCATTGTTCTGTCCAAGGACTTCCAGGTTTAGAATATTGAACACATTCTGCAGATACGAAAGCAGCAATCTTAATAGCTTCCTGTTCAGTTGGAGCAAGAATCATAGCAATAGACTGCCCCACATAGCTGACTAATTGTTCTGCAAAAAGTGGCTGGTCACTTCCCATTCCCTGATAGTTACGGCCACCGTTTTTAATATTTTCAGCGGTGATAATATCTGTAAAGAATGGGAATTTTTCTTTTAGGAAAGCTCGCAATTCTGGTATTGTGATTGTATTTTTATTGTCTGGATTTACAAAAGAGTAATTCATCAGCGCGCTCTGGCTTTGTACAAATGCGCCATTTAAAGTCAGTGGCGGTACTGCCAATTCGTGAGTGTAATTGGTCTGTCCAGATGTCTGGTACATTGCTGTAACTTTGATATAAGGCTGTGCTACCGGAGCTTTATAATCCTGTGTTTTATAAGTTTGGATTCCCTCGCTTACTGGCCAGTTGCCCCATTTGACTTCTGCTGCTGAAATTAGGTTTTCAGGTACAGAAACTCCTTTTACAACCAAGGCGTTTATAATGGCTTTGTAGAAAAAAGAAACAGTTAATTGTGTGCGGTATTCCAGAGTAAAGTCTTCGTTTGGAACTTCTTCCATTCTTTTTTTCTGAGCATCAAGTTCTGAAATAACTTCTTTCGCTAGTATTTTTGAAAGCTTTTCTGCATCCGCTAAGCTCAGTTTTTTATCCTTCATTGCTTTCTCGGTTTCAGTTGCTCTCCATGGATAAGGAGCAATTCCGCCAAATGCCAGAATAGCTGATTTTACCACGCAGTCATCATTAATACTGAAATTAATAGCTGAATTCACAATACTATGAGCATTCACTTCACGAAGGGCTACTTTCTGTGCAAGCACAACGTCATTCGTGTCTTTCAAAGGAATTGTGTAGGAAGTAAGCACAATTTCATCGGCTAATTTTGGATCTTTTATAATAGCTTCAACAAGTGCTTCGGCTGTTTTTGTATGCTCTTTGAAACTGCCATTTTTATCTAATGCTAAATAGCTGATTTTTGTTTCTACAGCAAATAGCGCAGTAAAGAGATCCGAAGGAAACGGTTCTCCGGTATGAATTGGAATATGCTTAAGTACTAGCATTGTGTTACCGCCAATTGTTGCTGCATTACGAACAATGCGCCCAGCAGTACGGCGCGCCATATAGTCTAATGATTCTAAAATTGAAATATCAGATATAGCAGTTTTTCTATTAATCTGTTTTAGTTTATCAATGCCTTTAGACAGAATTTCAATCAGTTCGCTGTAAGTAGTGCTCGCCGCTATTTTGAGATAATTATCTGTTAATTCATAGCTGGTATTCAGTTCTGGAATAAATCGAATATCAGCATATAAAGTAGTGTCTAGATACTCGTTTTTATAAATCCCATAAGAAGTGTTTGCATGTACGAGTCTCACATTTTTTTTGTTTTTCAAAATGTCTGCAAGTTCTAACAGCGATTTTGGAGTCAGCCAGCGGTCTGTAGAAACTCCTGATGCTGGCTGCTGGGCAGCATTAGGAAAAGGAATCTCAACATTGGCAGGAAGCTGGGCTTTAGTAACAGGATCAAGTTTACAAGGCATTCTGTTTTTTTCGTCAGCCGCACTCCAATCCGAAGCAAAAGTTTTCATACCGGTAAGAATGGAGCGGTAACCAGTGCAGCGGCATAAATTACCGTCAAAAGCCTCTTCAATTTCTTTTTTAGTTGCTTCAGGTTTGTTATGTATGAATTCAGACATATTCATTACAAATCCCACACTGCAGTAACCGCATTGGCTTCCGTTGTTTAAAGCCAGTTGGTATGCCACCGGATTCATACCTAAATGTGACTGTTCTGAAGGATATTCTGAAACTTCGTCTATAATTTTTATTTCTGCAGAACTTATACCATTGTTAAGACTCTGAGAGATTTTTTCCTGCACAGCAATCAGTTTTTCACCTGCTTCTTTCATTGCTGCATCCAATACTGGAGAATCGTCTTCATCAATAGGAACATTAGCACGGGTAGAACTGGATTTTTGTAATAGAAATTTTGGATCGGGTTTACGGGCGGCACCAGTGCCTTCAATTGTAGTAACAGAAAGCCCGCCTATGGCGCATACAGGTCTAAGGCAGGAGTTTATAGCCAAATGTTTAGGTGTTTTTTCTTTATCATCCCACTCAGATACTATTACAGTGCAGCCGCCGCAACCTCCCTGACCGCATGGCTTTTTAGGACCGGAAAGACTCACTTCAGGAGATCGCAGATAATCAATTAAAAGTAAATCGGGTGAAGGATTTTCTATAGTGACTGGTTTACCGTTTAGAAAGAAATTAACTGAATTTTTCATAATTAGTATTTGAGGTTTTTATTGGCTTTAGGAACTAATAGAAATAGCATTCTTGTATGAATTTATTTGATATTATATTGCTAATCAAAGGTGATAAAAAGATTTATGGATTTTAAAAAAAATAGTATTAACCTTAATTATTAAGTTATAAAGAGGGGAATTAAGGTTATAAGTGTGGAATCGGTGCTTTTTTAAGATAAATTCAGAATTTTAGATTTTATCTTTTATTGCGAACAATATTGGAGTTCATATTGTTATTGCAGTCAGTTATTTATCTATGAAATTGGCACTGACGATTTACCAATGGGAAGATTCATTGGGCAAATAAAATACCATTTATAATTAGGATCAATGATTATATCACAGCCCGAGGAGTACGGTATAATTAGAACTGAATTATTATTTTTTTGGAATAAAATGGTTGCGTATGCCACCAGTAAGTTAAGTAACGTACCGCTCTTCGTTACTTTTTTTGTAGATGCGTGTTTAAAATTGTCTCTATAAAATGATTTTTCATTGTATCAGAGCAAAGCGAACTGGCGAAGTAATCGGGGTAAGAGGTAATGTGATTTTATTTTTTCTGCTTCAGTAAAGTTAATAGTTGATGATTGAAAGATCCTGTCTCGTTAACAAGAATTTCAAAAAAAGTCTTATCAAAAGTTCCAACCGTTTTGATTGCTTCTTTGATGATTTTTATACCATTTTCTGTTAGTTTCACTGCTTTATTGGTTCATTTTTTGTATAAGAAGACAAAACAATTTGTGTTACGAAGTGTATTTCAATTTGTTATTGAGCTTTCTTTTTACTGTTATTTTTAGTACGCATTTTGTTTCTGTTTTGATCTTTTTTTTCGTGCTGCTGATGTGCTTCGGCAATTGAATGTGATGTTCTTATGCTCTCGTCTTTTTTGGCGAGTTCACTAAGTCTATGGTAATATTTTTGAACAATAATCATTTCTTCTTCAGTCATGCTTTCAATATCGACGAGACTATTGCTGGAATATTCATTGGATGCTACCAGTTCGTTTAATTTCAATTGTATTGCAAGGGAGTCTTTGTTTTGGGCTTTCTGAATTAAAAAAACCATCAAAAAAGTAATAATTGTTGTGCCGGTATTAATTACTAACTGCCAGGTTTCAGAATAATCAAAAAAAGGTCCCGAGATTGCCCAAATTAGAACAATTAAAAAAGCGGTTATAAATGCTGGTGTACTGCCGGCTGCTTTTGAAACTTTTGAGGCAAATTTTTCAAAAGCACTACTTTGAGTCTGTTTTTTATTTTTCATTTTGATTAACTTTTTATTTATTGAAATTTTATTTCAATAATGAAAGTTAACATCGTAATTAAAATAGTTTATTATACAAATTTTAAAAAAGCTTATATAATTTGCATTGTCTTTTTTCTATAATATACTGTTGAAAATGACGTTTTAAGCGAAAAATATTTAATAAGGAAATTAAATTGTAAGTTAGAGATAAAAGACACAGAAAGTTTTAATTCTATTTCCTTTTAATTTTGTCCAGTTTTATTTTAATTACGAGAGTTGAGTCTGGAGAAACATTCGGAGGATAACTTTTTCGTTTCACGAGGTATGGCGGAGCAACAAGTTCTCGAACCTCACCCATACGCATCCCTCTTAATCCTTCATCTATTGCTACAGTAGCTTGGTTGCCGCCTATCAGAACCTTAACCGACGAAGTAGAATTATAATTTGAGTATAATACAGTTCCGTTTCTATAACTCGTGGTTTCATATATAAATACTTCATCACCTGATTTTGCTTTAATTCCGCTTCCTTTTTCTAGAATACGATATTGCAGTCCTGATTTTGTTGTAATGACACTTTTTGAACAGCTGATTAATATCAAGAACAAAAATATTGGTATGATTGATTTCATTTGTTTATTTTTTTTAAAATTTCTTTCTCAAATTTTATTAAGTTTCTTAGCTTGATTAACCCGCTTTTGGCATATAATAATTCAACTTCAATGAGAGTAAATATAAAAAAAAATATCTGTAGATCTATTGAAAATATTATAAAACAAAACAGCGTTTAAACTTTTTTAAATTAAGTTTAAACGCTGTTTTACAATTATATAGTAAGTTGGATTTATCGAATCGTTTTCACAAACTCTCCAATTTTTGAACTTCCGTTTTCTTTCAAATGCGTGATAAAAGCACTTCCGATAATTGCGCCTTTAGCATACTGTGTGGCCTGATTAAAAGTCTCGGCATTACTGATTCCAAAACCAACAATCTGCGGGTTTTTTAAATTCATCTCACCAATGCGTTTGAAATATGCTTCCTGTGTGTTTCCGAAACCAGATTGTGAACCCGTAACACTAGCTGAACTTACCATGTAAATAAAGCCATCAGATACACTGTCAATGAATCGAATACGTTCTTCTGATGTTTGCGGCGTGATTAAAAATACATTGATTAATCCGTATTTGTCAAAAGTTGCTTTGTATTCGTCAGCATATACATCTACGGGCAGATCAGGAATGATTAAGCCATCGATTCCAATTTCTGCACATTTTTGGCAGAAAGCTTCTACTCCGTATTGCAGCATCGGGTTAAAATATCCCATAATTACCAGCGGAATATTTACACTTTTGCGGATGTCTTTCAGTTGATCAAAGAGAATTTGAGTAGTCATCCCATTTTGCAAAGCCGTTGTCGAACTCGCCTGAATAGTTGGACCGTCGGCCAAAGGGTCACTGAATGGTAACCCGATTTCTATCATGTCGATACCGCTTTTTTCTAAATCCTGAATGATCTGTACCGTATCGTTCAAGCTAGGATATCCAGCTGAAAAATAGATGGAAAGTATCTTTTTATCTTCTTGTAATTTTTGACTAATTCTGTTCATTTTTAAAGTATTTTATCTTGGGATTTTCAAAATCCTATAGTTGTGTTTTATATGTTTATTGTTTTACTTGTCCATTCGGTATTTTGATTTTCAACAAGCAGCAGTCCTGCACCAGAACTTTCCATTTCAGCAATTAATTCTCCTTTATTGTTCCAGAATGCGGAACGCCCGCCGGAAGGATATCCGTATGAATCTCCTCCAAAATTTGCCATCAATACATTCATTTGGTATTTCGAAGCGTAATGCTGTAAAGATTCATGCGCTTGCGGAATACCATTTGGCGAAAAGAAAATACTGGCAATATAAGTGGAACTGTTTCTTTTACTCGCGTTTTCTGCATGTTTTGGATTATCGATGTCAGCACATATTGCACATGAAATGCGTTCGTCTTTAATTTCAAGCATTGGATTGTAATCGAATGAAGGCTGGTAATGAATTTCTTCGCCTGTATGCAGAAATTGTTTGGTGTATATAGAAACAGTATTCTCAGGTGCAATACAGAATTCACCCAAAAATAAATTTGATTCTATTTGTATTGGAGCTCCTGCAATTATTGTGATGCTATTTTCGGAAGCCATTTTTTTCAAACCATCCAATCGGGAATCATTTTCTGTAAAAGCCAATCGGGATGCATCTTCTCTTTCATAACCTGTAATGGACAATTCCGGAAACACAATCAGCTGTGCACCATTTGCCACCGCCAATTTTATAAGTTGATAATGATCCAAAAGATTGGCATCGATATCTCTTCGTTTCGGCTTGGTTTGTGAAGCTGCTAAAATCATTTTTCAGTTGTTATAAATTCATTCCAAATTAAATAGCTGCACTATAAGCCCAGGCATTTTGATTCGATTGCAAATGTACTTCTACACGTTTGTAATGCAGACCTTCATACAAATCGGTTTGACGAAGTTCCAGTTGTGTTACTTCGTACAGGGTTCCGCTAATGGTGTCGTTTTGATCGTTGGTTTCTTTAATAATAGGGTAGTGTACTATTCCAAACTCCTCTTCGATTTGAATTTCATTTAGTTCATAACCCACCAATGTTTCCGGCGTTCCCTCAAGAATACGCCCAAAAAGGTCTTGTTGCACATCAACATCTTGTAAAGTACCGTAAGCGAATAATTTTTGCATAGAATCTATTTTAAAATGTTAAAAAACTAAATTTGAATTTATCTCGAATGCGCGTTAGGGATGGCAGTGGAGCTCTCCCGATTTTTCATCGGGAAGCGGGAACGTACAGCCCGACCCTTGGGGAACGCCAAAATTATTATGCTACAATTTGAAATAATCAATATAGTTGTCCAAATCTTTGTCACCGCGGCCAGAAAGACTGATTACAACAACATCAGTTGGTTTGAATTTTTTCTGGTCTAAAACGGCAAAAGCATGTGCACTTTCGATTGCAGGAATAATTCCTTCCAATTTGGTAAGCTGTAAACCTGCATTCATGGCTTCATCATCGGTTACTGAAAAGAATTCTCCACGGCCGGTTTGTGCCAAATGAGCGTGCATAGGACCAACTCCAGGGTAATCAAGTCCCGCAGAAATCGAATACGGTTCAGTAATCTGACCGTCTGGAGTCTGCATCAATAAGGTTTTGCAGCCGTGAATAACGCCCACTTTTCCTAGTTTACTTGTTGCCGCGCTGTGACCGCTGTTTACACCTTTTCCGGCAGCTTCAACAGCAATAATTCCAACTTCTGGTTCATGTAAAAAGTGATAATAAGTTCCGGCAGCGTTGCTTCCTCCACCGATACAGGCGACAACATAATCTGGGTTTTCACGGCCTTCTTTTTCTTTTAACTGCCATTTGATTTCCTCGGAAATGATACTTTGGAAACGGGTTACCATGTCTGGATAAGGATGTGGCCCAATGGCAGATCCAATGATGTAATGAGTGTCTACAGGGTTGTTAATCCAATCGCGGATGGCTTCGTTTGTTGCGTCTTTCAGTGTTCGTGATCCAGAAAGTGCAGGACGGACTTCGGCACCCAGCATTTTCATACGGGCAACATTCGGAGCTTGACGCGCAATGTCGATTTCGCCCATGTACACGATGCAGTCCATACCCATTAAGGCACAAACAGTAGCGGTTGCCACTCCATGCTGACCTGCACCTGTTTCGGCAATGATTCGTTTTTTACCTAAACGTTTTGCAACTAATATCTGTCCAATAGTGTTGTTTACTTTATGAGCACCTGTATGATTTAAGTCTTCTCTTTTTAGATAGATTTTGGTGTTGTATTTTTCAGAAAGTCTTTTTGCAAAATACAAAGGGCTTGGACGTCCTACGTAATCTTTTAGTAATTGATTAAACTCAGCTTTAAACTCTGGTTCGGCTGTGATTTCTAAATATTTCTGGCGTAATTCTTCTACATTTGGATATAACATTTCGGGAATGTAGGCACCTCCAAATTCTCCGTAATATCCTTTTTCGTTGACGTTGTATGACATTTTTATTTTTTTTATTTGTTTTCGCGTAGGGACAATTCGCGAATTGTCCGTACAAGATTGATGTTTTTTAATCCTGGTTCAATTTCAAATTTACTGTTTACGTCGATGGCATAAATAGGTAAATCGGTTTTCAAAATTGCTGCTACCGAATCCAATTCTTCAATCCCAATGCCTCCGCTAAGGAAGAATGGTTTTGACGATGGATAGTTTTCCAATATTTTCCAGTCGAAAGTAGTTCCGTTACCTCCTGGCAGTTTTCCTTTGGTATCAAAAAGGAAATAATCACAAACGGATTCGTAAGGCTCCAGAACACTGAAATCAAAATTCTCGTCTGCTGAAAAGACTTTGATAATTTCGACGGAAGCACCAAATTTAGTTTTTATTTCCGAACAAAATGCAACCGATTCCTGACCGTGTAATTGAATGGCCTGCAAATCATATTTGATTACTTTTTCTTCGATTCCCTGAATACTTTCATTTACAAAAACTCCCGTTTTCTTAATTGATTTTGGCAAATCGGGCATTTCTCCGTCAAAATATCGAGCCGATTTTTGCCAAAATATAAATCCCATATAATCGGGCAGGAGCAAACCTACTTCGAGCATATTATCGGGATATTTCATACCGCAGATTTTGAGTTTCATTCGTTTAATGCTTTAAGCAATAAGCTTTAGGCTTTATGCTAATTAATGATTTTTTAAAGCTTACAGCTGACTAATAAATTCCGTTGCCGCTTTTCCTGCATCATCGGTCTTCATGAAGTTTTCTCCGATCAAGAATCCTTTGTAACCATAAGGTTTCAGTTCATTGATGGCTTCTATTGATGAAATACCGCTTTCTGAGACTTTTACAAAATCATTAGGGATTTTTGAAGCCAGTTCTTTGCTGAAATCAAGGCTAACTTCAAAAGTTTTTAGGTTTCGGTTGTTCACCCCAATCATGTCCAAAGTCGGCATAATCGATTTTTCCAATTCTTCGATGTTGTGTACTTCCAACAATACTTCCAATCCTAAACCTTTGGCAAATTCGGATAATGACTTTATTTCTTCACGTGTTAAAACCGCAGCGATCAGTAAAATCAAATCGGCTCCGTGGGCTTTGGCTTCCAAGATTTGGTATTCGTCAACAATGAATTCTTTTCGCAACAGCGGAATATTTACAGATGCTCTCGCCAATAATAAATCATCCAAAGAACCGCCAAAATATTTTCCATCCGTAAGAACAGAAATCCCGCAAGCACCGGCACTTTCGTAGCCCTTAACCACTTCTTCAACAGTGAAGTTCTGGTTGATAATTGATTTAGATGGTGAACGGCGTTTGTGTTCGGCGATGATTCCTGTGTTGCTGTTTCTTAGATTTTGGCTTAAAGAAATGGTTTGTTTGCCAAAGAAAACCGAAGCTTCCAATTGCGAAACCGGAATGATGGATTTCTTTAAAACTACTTCTCTTTTTTTGTCGATTATGATTCTATCTAGTATGTTCATTTTATTTAATAGATTTTCTTTTAATTATCAGCATTTCATTTCCGCCTTTCTGAAATTCATAGTCAGAAGATTCAATTTTCACATCAAAATCAGATTCAAAATGACTAATGACACCTTCTAAAACCTCTGATCTTACTGCATTTAAATTCAATATTGGAAATATTCGTATTTCCTTGCTAATGCGTAGCATTTCGGTAATTGACTGAATATGGAAATCCAATCCTAGTTGTGAATAAAGAAGCAAAAAATGGGAACTTAAACCCAAATCAAATTCTTGTGTATTATATTTTGTTGAATTGGGCAACTCGTGATACACATATCTTTGCTGTTCTTTTCCCAATTCAAAATCATTGATAAAGTTAGACATCGCTCCCATACGAATCTGTTCTAATTCATCAACGTTTTTGATGTTTTTCCAAACGAATTTTTCCTGATTCGTTCTCATTTGTTCCATAACGGTTTCTTTGGTTTCGTCAATTCGTTGCTTTAATTTCGCTTTTGTGAATTGATAAATCGGGTCTAATGAAACAACTGTTTTATCAAGTTTTGTCATTTCCGAATTGAAACTTGCAGGACCATCTCCAAAACTGATAATTCGGTTATCCAAATCAGAATCCGTCAGTTTGAAAATTTTAGTATATTCCTCTAAAGTCCGTCCCCACGGAACTACATTTTTTAATTCAAAAGCCATGATTTAGTCCTTGCTTAATTCTTGTATTTTTTTTAAAGCCGAAAGTCCTTTTCCGGAAAGCAGACTTTCTTTGGCCTGATCAAATCCCTGTAAAGGTGTACATCCGGTAACGGTCGCAATCGCAATTCCGGCGTTAGCACAAACCACGTTGTTTTGAGCTTCGTTTCCTTTTCCGGAGATGATATTCATAAACATTTCTGCCGATTCTTCGATGGTTTTTCCGCCTTCAATTTCGCTTTGCGCTAAAAGACGAACACCAAAATCAGTAGGATTCAGCATTCTATCTTGAGTGCTGGTAATGATTTTTGTAGGTCCTGTCAAAGACACTTCGTCATAACCGTCAAGCGAATGTAAAATGGTAAAATTCACATCGGTATTTTGGTATAAATAACTGTACATTCTGGCCAATTCGAGGTTGAAAACTCCAACTAACTGATTTTGCGGGAATGATGGATTTACCATTGGGCCGAGCATATTGAAAAAGGTTTTAACGCCCAATTCTTTTCGGATTGGCCCCACGTTTTTCATTGCAGGGTGAAACAAAGGTGCGTGCAAAATAGCAATACCGGCCTGATCCACGCATTTTTCGATAAACTGAGCATCATTACTGAATTTAACGCCCAATTTTTCCATCACGTTACTCGAACCCGAAATGGAGGAAACTCCATAATTACCGTGCTTGGCAACTTTTATTCCTGCACCTGCCGAAACAAAAGAAGCCAAAGTAGAAATGTTGAAAGTGTCTTTTCCGTCACCGCCCGTTCCACACAAATCGATGGTGTTATAATTGGATAAATCAACCCGAATGCACAATTCCAAAAGTGCTTCCCTGAATCCCGCCAATTCCTCAATGCTGATGCTTCGCATCATATAAACGGTCAGGAATGCCGAAATCTGACTTGGATTGTAACTTCCGCTGGAAATATTTACCAAAACATCTTTGGCTTCTTCTTTGGTCAGAATTTCGTGGTTGATTAATCTGTTTAATATGTTTTTCATTGGTATTAGTCTTAAAGTCCCAAGTCGAAAGTTTTAAAGTCTTTGACTTCTAATTTTTTGTATTGTTTCTGTTTTAAATATTTTTATTGGCGCATTGACTTTATGACTTTCGACATTAAGACTTTACGACTGTCTTTTTCAGTGTTCATTTCCTTGATAAATCCACATTGGTTCGGTGTTTCCGGCACGTTCAAAACCATTCTTTTTATAAAATTCGACTGCTTTTCCGTCTGCGGTGAGCATTTGCATGTGGAAGTGGCTGTATTTCTCCTGCATTTTTTCAACAATCATTTTACCAATTCCTTTTCCCTGATATTCAGGAAGCACTAATAAATGCGGATAATAAACCGTCAAGTGTCCGTCAGAAATGGCATTCCCAAGTCCGATTAGTTTTTTGTCTTCCCAAGCGGTAATCAGCGTTTCGGAATTCAATAAACCATTGTACAGCTGTGTTGGTTTCTCTGCTGAACTCCATTCATTTGCTTTGTACAAGACCAATATGTCATCGAGATTTATGTCTCTTGTTTCGGAAATTGTTATGTTCATTTTTTTAAAGTTGATAAGATTCTAAGATTTTTGTTCTAACGTCTAATTTCTAATCTCTGCCTTCTTTTCAGACATGTATTTCAAATAGTCTACAATATTCTGAGATTCCTGTTTTGTGATTCCAAGTGTTGGCATTTTTACTTTGTTTCTGAAAGAAGCCGGATTTACGATATAATCGACCAATTCATTTTCTTTCCAATACTCGGTTACGCTTTTTGGATAATTTAATTCAGGTCCCATTTCGCCTCCAATTCCGTTTATCGCGTGACAGGTAATACAGTGTTTTTGATACAATCCAAAACCTTTCATTGCCGTTTTATCATCTTTTGGTTGCAAGGCTTCGATGTTTTTGTTCTTCGATTCCAAATGAAATTTAATCACATTATAAGGCCATTTGTATTCCTGATTATCCGCAGAAACTGATGTGTAAACCAAATAAAAAGGATCAGCATTCATTTCGTTTCCGTTTTTGAGAATCTTTTCCCAATTGGAACCTTTTGGTGCGTCCACATCTTTGAACGCCAAAAATGATTTTGTTTTCAAAAATAATTCAAGGGGCATTTCGGGTTTGTATCCGTCAATGCATTCAAAAACAATCAGTGTGTTTTTAATATCAACTTTTGATAAATCAACTTCTTTTTTTAGAAGAAGCAAAGCATCTACAGCCTGATATTTCTTCGTTTTGTGATAAACAGGATCATTGATGACAGTGACAACAGTATCTTTTCCGAGTTTGTTTTTTGTCTGCAAAGCAACTAGATCCAAAACCATTTCAGGTTGGACAGTAACGGTTTGCTCTGTTTTATGTTCCTTTTGTTTGTCACAGGAAAGGAAGCAAAAAATAAGACAAGAGAGGATAAGATGGGTTTTGACTGTTTTCATTGAATTTTTTATTTACGTTTCGTAGTAGAGACGTTGCACTGCAACGTCTCTACAATGCGGTTACGATTTCAACCAATTTTCCAAAATCTTTTTTCCGTTTGGCGTCAACACGCTTTCAGGGTGAAATTGCACGCCTCGAACATCGTATGTTTTGTGGCGCAAAGACATCACCTGACCGTTTTCGTCAAAAGAAGTGGCTTCCAAAACATCAGGTAAATTGGCGTCAACAACCCACGAATGGTATCGTCCTACTTCGAATTCGTTTTCCAATCCTTCGAATAAAAGTTCATCGTTTACCGATTTTTTTACCAAGGTGGCAACACCGTGATATACTTTGTCCAAGTTGGATAATGTTCCGCCAAAAACTTCCCCAATAGCCTGTTGTCCAAGGCATACACCAAGGATACTTTTCGTAGGGGCATATTTTGCAATAACCGCTTTTAATAATCCCGCTTCATCTGGAATTCCAGGACCCGGCGAAAGCAATATTTTTTCGAAACTTGAAATTTCATCAATATCGAATTCATCGTTTCTGTAAACGGTAACTTCGCAATCTAAATCTTCCAGATAATGCACCAAGTTGTAAGTGAAACTATCGTAATTGTCTATGACTAGTATTTTTTTCATTTTGTCTAAATATTAACTTTGTAATTCAACATTAATTCATTTCCGCTTTTTCCTCGAATTCCCCAATTGTGCATTGGAGTTTCAAATATTGTTATTTCAACATCCATGGCCGAAATTTGTAATTCTTTTTCAAATTTCTCAAAAATAAGCTGATACAACTTTTTCTTGGCTTCGATGCTTCTTCCTTCAAAAGCATTTATTTCTATAATTGTATGTTTTGATGTTCTTCCTTCAAAATAGAAAAAACTGTCTTCATCGATATAAATAAAACGATGTGCCTTTTTTTCTTTCGGAAACTGAAAAGCTTCAAACATACATTCGCTTAGAATTTTGGATATTTTTTCTCTTATCGGATGAAGCTCTTTTTTGATTCCAAATATTTTTATCTGTCCCATCTTTCAGAATTTTAAATTGTTTCGGCCAAATCCAATGCTTTGTTTAAAGCAAGTAATTTATTGTAAACTTCCTGCATTTCACTTTCTTCGTCTGAACTGGCGACAATTCCGGCACCTGCTTGACAATGCAGTTGGTGATTTTTGGAAAGGAAAGTTCGGATCATAATTGCGTGGTTAAAATTGCCTTCAAAATCCATAAAACCAATGGCACCTCCATAGAAATTGCGATTTGTTTTTTCGTAATCTTCGATTAATTGCATCGCTCTGTGTTTTGGCGCTCCGCTTAAGGTTCCAGCTGGGAAAGTATCGGCTACAACTTGCATCGTTGTTGCTTTTTCGTGTAAATGTCCGGTCACTTTTGAAACCAAATGGATAACATGGGAGAAAAACTGAACTTCTCTGTATTTTTCCACATTAACGTTGTGTCCGTGACGGCTTAAATCGTTTCGGGCCAAATCAACAAGCATTACGTGTTCGCTGTTTTCTTTTTTGTCTTCGGATAATTTTTTTGCTAAATCAGCATCTTTTTCATCATCACCTGTTCTTCTGAAAGTTCCTGCGATTGGATGGATTTCAGCTTTGCGGTTTTTTACGATAATCTGGGCTTCGGGAGAAGAGCCAAATATTTTGAAATCACCATAATCGAAAAAGAATAGGTAAGGGGATGGGTTGATACTTCTTAAAGCTCTGTAGACATTGAATTCGTCACCTTTGAATCCTTGGGTAAATCTTCTGGATAAAACCAATTGGAATACATCGCCACGGAAACAATGCTTTTTGGCCAGAGCCACATTTTGTTTAAACTCTTCGTCTGTTAAATTCGAAAAACCTTCACCCTCTCTTGAAAATTTATAGGAAGCTATGTTTTGGGACTGCAACAGTTGTTCGATTTCTGAAATATTGTTTCTTCCGTCAAGGCTGTGGCAGAAAATGTATGCTTCGTTTTTGAAGTGATTGATGGCAATGATATTTTGGTACACCGCATAAAACACATCAGGAATGGTGTTGCTGTTTTCTTTTTTGGCAATGGTCACTTTTTCAAAATAACGAACAGCGTCATACGAAATGTAACCAAACAATCCGTTATTGATGAATTTGAAATTATTTTTATCAGACTGAAATTGCCCTGAAAACTGCTGAATAACTTCAGGAATATTGGTATGTGCATCAATGGCAATTGTTTCAGATGTTCCATCAGGAAAGTTTTTGAAAATGGTTTCGTTTTCAATTTTAATCGAAGCAATCGGATTACAGCAGATATACGAAAAACTGTTGTCGTTTCCGTGATAATCACTGCTTTCCAAAAGCAGGCTGTTTGGGAATTTATCCCTGATTTTGAAATAAATACTTACTGGCGTTATAGTGTCGGCCAGAATTTGTTTATGGTTAGTCTGCAGTTTATAGTTTTTCATTCTTTATGTGCTTTGGTACAATGAATTTTTTATTTTTTCTTTTTGGTATTTCTTTCCTTCAGTTTGGAACTAAAAAAAAGGCTTGTCGTGATGACAAGCCTTTTATATTTATAGTTTAAATAATACTATAGGAGCTTAGTTCACGACGTTTGACGTAAATTGTTCCACCACCAAGTATTGTTTGTTATAGTTATCATATTCTGTTTTTGTTGTTTGCAAATATATAAATGATATTTGTTCTGACAAAGATTACGAAGTAAAAAAAAAGATATTTTTTTTAGATTTTTGTTAAATTGTAGCTATTAATAGACTAGAACTATGTTTAGTTCGAAATCATCGTAAATTGTTTTATCTCCCAAATCATCAAAATAGCTTCCTGAACCGTATTTAATGTCATATTTGGTCCGGTTGATATTTAAGGTGGCTGTAGCTTTGTTTTTTCCTGCAACAACCAAATCAAATTGTATGGAGTTTGTTATTCCTTTGATCGTTAAATCTCCAGTAACGAGATAGGTGTTGTTTCCTTTGCTGGCTATACTTTTAAAAACTAATGTAGAAGTTGTGTAAGCAGCTGTACTAAAAAAATCTTCTGATTTTAAATGTCCTTCCAGTTTTTGTTTTGAAGAACCTGTTTGGTCATCATTCGACAAGGTAGTCATATCAGCCGTAAAACTTCCTCCCGCTAATTTTTTATCTTTAAATACAAGATAGCCATCTTTAAACTTGATGCTTCCTGCATGTTCACCAGTTATTTTTTTTC
The DNA here is from genome assembly GCF_003385115.1 of Flavobacterium aquicola. Classification (GTDB taxonomy): domain Bacteria; phylum Bacteroidota; class Bacteroidia; order Flavobacteriales; family Flavobacteriaceae; genus Flavobacterium; species Flavobacterium aquicola. The sequence goes on along the minus strand of NZ_QUNI01000004.1, from coordinate 397,094 downwards.
CTATCCAATGGATGCTGCTTTTTGAAACATCAATTTTAGATGTTTGTGCATTTCCTTCGTAAACAGAAAAAAGAAGAAGTAAAACAATGCTAAGTGATTTTAAGTTTCTCATAAGTCTCTAAATTAAATTAATAAAAACGAAATCGATTGAAATGTAATAATGCTGTAGCGCAGATTATATATCTTCCTATAAAGTTACTTTAAAATTATGTAAATCAGTTATTTTCGGTCTTTTATTTTGTAGTTCTATTTTTAACTTTCTAAATATCTATAAAAGTGGTTTAAAATATTATTTTAGAATTTGTTTGAAAACAAAAAAGCCCGATATAATATCAGGCTTTAGAGGTTTTAAAAAGAATTTCTTATTTTATGCTCACTATCGGATTTGTGTTTTTGGCTCTAAAATCGGGTGAATTTTTAACGTCGGATTGTATGAACAGCGCAGAGCTATTGGATTTTGTAAGTTCCAATGAAAAGGTATCACTATTATACCAAGCGCTCAGTTCCGGGTTGTAGTTTGTACTTTCGCTTAAAACCACTCCGGCACATCTGTTTACCTGTATGTTTTGAATATTTATTTTTGCCAAATTAGCTGGAAATGCGCCTATTTTATTTTCGAGTAAAACACAGCTGCTAAAACCATCAATTATACTGTTGTTAAGATTAAAACAGCTTTTTTCTTTGATATATACCGCTTCTCTGACCAATCCTTGATTGTTATCCTCGGTATTTATCATTGTCATATTGTTTGCCGTGATTTTGGTTAATTTTTTGGTTACATCTGCATTTTCTATTTTGTCGTATGAATCAATTTCAAAACAGCGGGAACCTGATATATCGGATGAATATGGATTGCGGATAGCAATACTATTCGAAATAGTACATTGGACACCTTGTGTAAAATCAAAATCATCATCGGTTGCACGATACGAAATCAAATGATTGAAATTAACATCACCTCCATAAGATTCAAATGAATCATCATTTGAAAAACTAATTTGGATAAAGTCAAACTTGGTGCCGTTTCCTACGCCTCCCAATGACAATCCATTCAGTTCCTTAAGTGCATTGATTTTGTGGCCTGAATATTCGATTCGTACATATTTTAGAATACCCGAATTGCTATTTGGATTTTCTCCTCCATAAAAACTAACAGCAGGATCCAGATTAAAGTCTAAAAAACTAACGCCTCCAATTTTATTAATTGGAGCTTCTCCTAATATAATAATGCCTCCCCAGTCGCCCGGTTTTCTCATTAGATTAGAATTATTTGAAGTAAATACAATTGGTTCTGCAGCAGTTCCTTCAGCTATAATTTTACAGCCTTTTGTAATTACAAGTGTTCCGCATGATTCTTTATCACCTCTAATAACTGTTCCAGGCTCTATCGTTAAAACTGCTTTGTTGGTTACGTACACAGTTCCAATTAACTTGTAAGTATTGTTTTTTGTTAATTTTAAATCTGTGTCTATAATGCCTGTTATAATTTGATTTGCATCTTTATAAATAGTAGAGGCTGGAGTAAAATTTGTCCAATTGCTGAACCAGTTGGTGTCACCAGTAATTCCTTTTGTTTGCTGTGCATTTAGTGGAATAATCGAAAATAATATAATAACGATTAAAAGTAGTTTTGCTTTCATAGCAGTAATGGTTGTTGGTTTTTTTTGATTTATAGTTTTATTTTTCAAAATTACCATTACAATGTTTTAGCGATATTTTCTTAGTGTTATGGATTCGTGATTTTTAAGTTAAAACATTTTTTTTAAATGCTAATTAAGAATCTGTATTTCTCTCTTTAGCCCTGATCGCAGTGGAAATCCTTTTTATTTTTTCTTTAAAAATAAAAAGATTGAAATGAAGAGCAGGAGTAATGTTTTTGAAGAGTACCAATTTTTCTGCTCCTAAAAATAAATAAGAGGACTGGTATGATTGCTGAAAGTGAAGATTTGGTTTTAATTTATCAAAAAAAAAATACCCCCAGCAAAAAATGCTGAGGGTACTTTCCACAATTAAATTCTAAAATTAAAAGTTCAAGTTTACTGTTAATTCAAATTCGTCATAAATAGCTTTGTCACCAATGCTTTCGAAGAATGATTTAGAATTGTATTTAATGTCATATTTAGTTCTGTCTACATTGAATGCAGTAGTAGCAGTGTTTCCTTTTACAGTGATGTCAAAAGTAACTGGTTTAGTGATTCCTTTGATAGTTAAATCAGCAGTTACTGTGTACACGTTATTTCCTTTTGAAGCAATAGTTTTGAAAACTAAAGTTGAAGTTGGGAATTTATCAGTTCCAAAAAAGTCATCAGCTTTTAAGTGACCGTTTAATTTTCCTTGGTATTCACCTGTAAGATCTGTAGCAGTCAATGAATTCATGTCTACAACAAAAGTTCCTCCTGTTAATACATTTTTCTTGAATACTAAAGCACCGCTTTTGAATCCTACAGTTCCACTGTGCTGTCCTGTTACTTTTTTCCCAACCCAGTTGATGTTACTTTTTGCTATATCAATTTTTTTTGTTTGTGCAGTTACTGCTAATGTAGACAATGCTACTACGAATGCTAATGCAATAGTTTTTAAATTTTTCATAATTTTAAAATTTGTTAAATGGATTTAATTTGAATTAGTAATTATTATTAATGTTATAAAGTGATAAATAATTCTTCTTGAGATTTTCTAACTTTTTTGTAGAATTGGGTTGCATCTTCCTCGTGACGGTATCCAACTGTTGCGATAAGAGAAGCATTTAGATTTAGTTTGTCTAAGCCTAATATTTCGTTTACCTGTGCAGGTACGAAGCCTTCCATTGGAGTAACGTCAATTTTTAGTTCGGCAGCAGCATTTAGTAAGTTTCCTAAAGCTAAATAGGTTTGTTTTGATGTCCAGATGTTTTTAACAGATGGTTCCAAAGTTGAGATTTTAGATTTCATAAAATCGCCATATCCTGCTAATGATTCAAGCGGAGTTTCTCTTTCGGCACTAATTGTATTTAAAAATGAATCTATAGCCTCATCTCCAATATTGGTGTCATTTGCAAAAATGAATAAATGAGAAGCGTCTACTATTTGTGATTGTCCCCAAGCAGCAGGCTGTAATTTTGCTCTTAATTCTGGATTTTCAACAATGATTACTTTGTAAGGCTGTAAGCCGTATGAAGAAGAACTCAATCGAATAGCTTCTTTTAATGTATTTAGGTCTTCTGCTGAAACTTTTTTTGTGGCATCAAATTTCTTTGTTGCGTATCTCCAATTCTGATTATTTAAAAAATTGCTCATGATTTATAATTGTTTATTTAGTTCTGTATTTTTCTAGTAAAGTATTTAATTGTTCTAATTCTTCGTTATTTAAATTTTTAGCAAAAAACTCTTCATGCTCTTGTACTTTAGGATCTAATTCTGCTAATAAATCTAGTCCTTTGGCGGTTATTAAGACTTCAATTTTTCGTCTATTATCCGGACACACATTCCGGGTTACTAAGTCTTTTAATAATAACTTGTCTACTAATCGCGTTGTGTTACTAGTTTTTGCCAGCATTCGTTCCTGTATTATGCACATATTGGCAGGACAGCCTTTTTGTCCTCTTAGTATTCGTAATACATTAAATTGTTCACTGGAGATATCATAAGGTTTTATAATATCATTGAAGCGTTCTGTGATTACGTTTACAGTGTACATTATGTTCAAAACAATTTGTTTTGATTTACTATATTCAACCGTGCTTTTTAATTCATCTTCAATCTTCATGGCGTCATAATGTTTATTTGTTGATACAAATGTAACACTAATTATATTTGTATATACAAATGTTTAGTTAATTTTTTGTTAAGAAAAATAACGTTGTAGGTTATATACTGATTCAAATACTAATTAATAGGGGAGTAATGCTTGTAAAATAAGGGATTACTATCTGTTTTGTCGTTTTATTGAAATCAAAACTTATAGAGATGGGAATATTAAACTTTTATATGATGTTTAATTTAAAGAGTCATTAATTTTAATTCATTTTCAAGTCTGTCTAAGTTTTCTTCATTTTTATCAACCACATATGGCTTTAATTTATTTCGTTCCTCGTTTGTATCAAAAAGCATTTTGAAAATAATTTTTGTTTTATCATCAGCTATTTCTTCAAATGTTGCTAGTATTTGAAATAATGGTTTAGAATGACGTTTCCATGCTATTAATGATGGCTCTTCAATTTTAATAAATTCACATTCATTAGGATAATTTCCCTTGTCAGGGCCATGCATGGTGAAACTCCATTTTCCGCCAATTCGGAAATCAAATTCATTAAAAGTGTTTGTGAAACCAGCCGGGCCCCACCAATTCTTTAAATGTTCAGGTTCTGTCCAGGCACGGTAAACCAGTTTTCTGGATGCATTTACAATCCTTGAGTTTACTATTTCATTATCTGGGGTTGCTGTTATAATTTCTGTCTCCATTGTTATTGCTTTTTGGATTGCCTTACATCTTATTTAAAATTTGCATTGAAAAGAACTTTGGTATTCTTTTAATGATTCTCAGCGATTTGTTTTAGCGTTTGTAAAATTGGATTTTCTTCATCCGGGCTATTTTCCTGAACTGCATTCGGTCTATTGTCTTCTTGTATTATTTCGAGTACTGTAGCTTCATTGCTGTCTGTCAAAATGTAAATCATTTCAAAATAATTTTCAGGTTTGTCTTCTAGGTCAGGTCTTGGTGCGAATAGTGAATATCGCAATTTGTCGGTTGGCGTAAATTCTAAAACGGTTCCATAATTGTTCAAATATTTTTCCTTCCCATTCGTTTATAAATTTAATTGGACTGTCTACTTCCCAGGTTGTTTGTAATTTGCTGCCAAATTGCCATAATTTTACAAATTCAGGTTTTGTTAGAGTGTCCCAAACTTTTTGTTTGGCAGTATTAATTTTAATTTTAGAAATATTAACAGCCATATTATTTTTTTTTAAAGATTCTTTTGTCTTTGAATTTCAAATTTAATAAAATAATCGTTTGGGAATGCTTTGATAATATGCCAAATTTAATTTCGAGGTGTCATCTTTTTCCATAAATAAAGCTTTGACAGCATGTCAAAGCTTTATTGTGTTAACAAGTGATTTGTTTTATAACTTAAGTGTCAATCCAATTGCGGGTGATAAACCAGAAACATTTCCACCGGCAATCTCGACATATACACCCCATTTATCATTCCAAAACCAGCGTCCGCCAACCTGAAGCCCAAGATTAATATTACTTTCGTCGTGATCGTTGTCGCCCATGTAAACGGAGTATCCAAGATTTGCACCGCCATAAACATCCCATGCAGGATCTGAAATTTCAAATACATTATCGAAATAATAGTTTGCTTTAACGCCTAGATTCAGCCAATCTAAATCAAAGTTGGTTCCAATGCCAGGAGCAATAGTAATATCTTTATGGACAGGAATTTCATAATTAATACCTAAGAGTCCAAAGTTTAATTCTTCTCTGGCTTGTCCGTAAACATTTGAAAGGCTAAACGATAATGCAAAAACAAATAATAAAGTTATTTTTTTCATGATATTTTTTTATTAAGGTTATAAACAAATTTAAATATATTTTTTATAACATATTGTCAGTGAGTGATTTTTGTGGTAATTATGTAAATTTTGGATGTTTAAATGATACTATTTCACTAGAAGTAAGTAGGTCTAGATAATGGTTGGTGTTTTTAAATTATAATCTGTCTGAAAAGAATTTCACATTATCAATTAGATTTATTAAGCCTCTATGGAAAAGAAATTAAGTTGTGATATAGTCAATGTTTTTTTGAATTAAAAAAAGTACATAAACAATAGCTCAAGCAGATTCATTTCTTGCACAATGACAATTCAAAATAGCATGTCATGTTTTGAAAATGTCATGTTGTCATATTGTTTTCGGCCAATTTTATTATAAACTGACAATTTACTCGGTTTTTTATATTGGCACAGTGATTGCTTTTGAGTCTTCGAGTTATAAAACTAAGTATATAATAAAAATTAAATATATTAAAAATGGGTAAAATAATCGGAATTGATTTAGGTACTACAAACTCTTGTGTTTCTGTAATGGAAGGTAATGAAGCAGTTGTTATTCCTAATGCAGAAGGAAAAAGAACTACACCATCTATCATCGCTTTTGTTGAAGGTGGAGAAATTAAAGTGGGTGATCCTGCTAAAAGACAAGCAGTAACTAATCCAACTAAGACTATTGCTTCTGTTAAACGTTTTATGGGACACACTTTTGCTGAAGTTACTGAAGAAGCAAAAAGAGTTCCTTATTCTGTAGTGAAAGGAGACAACAATACACCGCGTGTTGATATTGACGGTCGTTTATACACTGCACAGGAATTGTCTGCAATGACTCTTCAAAAAATGAAAAAAACTGCTGAAGACTATTTAGGTCAAACAGTTACTGAAGCAGTTATTACTGTTCCTGCTTACTTTAATGATGCACAGCGTCAAGCTACAAAAGAAGCTGGTGAAATCGCTGGTCTTAAAGTTATGCGTATCATCAACGAGCCAACTGCAGCTGCACTTGCTTATGGATTAGATAAAAAAGGAACTGATCAAAAAATTGCTGTTTACGATTTAGGTGGAGGTACTTTTGATATCTCTGTTCTTGAATTAGGAGACGGTGTATTCGAAGTATTGTCTACAGATGGAGATACTCACTTAGGAGGAGATGATTTTGACCACGAAATTATTGACTGGTTAGCTGACGAATTTAAAGCTGAAGAAGGTATTGATTTGCGTCTTGACCCAATGTCATTACAACGTATTAAAGAAGCTGCTGAGAAAGCTAAAATTGAATTGTCTTCTGGTGCTGAAACTGAAATCAACTTACCTTACGTAACTGCTACTGCTTCTGGACCAAAACACTTAGTGAAAAAATTATCAAGAGCTAAATTTGAGCAATTAACTGATTCATTAGTTAAACGTTCTATGGCACCAGTTGCTAAAGCGTTGAAAAATGCAGGTTTATCTGTATCTGATATCGACGAAGTTATCTTGGTTGGAGGTTCTACTCGTATCCCAAAAATCGTTGAAGAAGTTGAAAAATTCTTCGGTAAAAAAGCATCTAAAGGAGTTAACCCTGATGAAGTTGTTGCAATTGGAGCTGCTATTCAAGGTGGAGTTCTTTCTGGAGATGTAAAAGATGTATTGTTACTTGACGTTACTCCATTATCTTTAGGTATCGAAACTATGGGTGGTGTAATGACTGTTCTTATCGAAGCTAACACTACTATCCCAACTAAAAAATCTCAAGTATTCTCTACTGCTTCTGATTCTCAGCCATCTGTTGAGCTTCACGTATTGCAAGGAGCTAGAGCAATGGCTGCTGATAACAAAACTATTGGTCGTTTCCACTTAGATGGTATCCCGCCAGCACCAAGAGGAGTTCCACAAATTGAAGTTGCTTTTGATATTGATGCTAATGGTATCATCAAAGTAACTGCTACTGATAAAGGAACTGGTAAATCTCACGATATTCGTATCGAAGCTTCTTCTGGATTAACTTCTGAAGAAATCGAAAGAATGAAACAAGATGCTGAAGCTAACGCTGAGTCTGACAAAATCGCTAGAGAAAGAGCTGAGAAATTAAACGAAGCTGACAGTACTATTTTCCAAACTGAAAGTCAATTGAAAGAATTGGGAGATAAAATTTCAGATACAAACAAAACAGCTATCGAGTATGCTTTAACAGAATTGAGAATGGCTCACCAATCTCAAGATCTTGAGGCTATCCAAAAAGGATTAGACAATGTGAACGTAGCTTGGAAAACAGCTACTGAAGCAATGTATGCTCAAGGAGAACAAGGTCAAGCTGCTGCTGAGCCACAAGCTCAATCGCAAGGAGACAATGTTGAAGACGTTGAATTCGAAGAAGTAAAATAATTTACTCTTTAAATAATATAAAAACCGAGTCAGAAATGGCTCGGTTTTTTTGTTGAACAAATTTAGTGTATTATTGTTCTATTACAACTTCACCCAGCATCATTGAAGTAGCTTTTATTTTGATAGCAATTTCAGGATTATTTTTAACCTTAAATTCTACAGTATTATAGCCAATATAAGAGAATAGTAAAATATCTCTTTTTTTTGCACTTATTGAAAATTTTCCATCCAAGTCAGTATGTGTTATAATTTTGGTTCCTTTAATCATAACATTTACTCCAGGCAGTGGGAGTTTGTTTTCATCGTAAACTATGCCATGATATGGTATTTCCTCTTGAACTTCAACATTCTTTTCGTTTGTTTCTTGTTTTTCAACTTGTTCCGTTTTAATGGATTCTTGAGCTTTTACAATTGGACTGCCAAGTCCAAAAAAGGCAAATATTGAAGCAGTTATCAGCCAAAAAGTGTTTTTTTCTTTGGGAATACTAATAAGACGATTCACTTGGTTGTTATTAAATCTTCCGCATATTTTGGAATTTTGATTATAGTATTTCAAAATTTCTTTGTCAGAGCAGGATGTAAAATCAATAACATCTTTTTGGCAATTGGCACAAAATCTGCCTTTTTCTGTTACTGACATTTCAAGCCAATTTTCGTGGCAGGGTTTTGGAATCGAAATTTTTATTTTGTGAGTCATTTGCAGAATAAATTTTAAAGCAGATTTATATTCATAAATGTAGCTATTATTTTCAAACCTTTCAATCAAAATGCTAATTGCTATTTCCTTTTCGGAATGTTTTTCGTAATATTACTACACAAAATAGTTTATGAGAAAGATAAAGTATAAGAAAGGCAAACGATTACAGCCTTATACACTTGAGTATACCGGTCTGCACAAAAACAAAGAGATTGAAATGCAGTTGTTTGTATATAACGATTGTATGGTTTCTGAATTCGAGAACGGAACTATTAGTAATTTAGAAAAACACATTGATTTAAATAAAACGAATTGGCTGAATATTCATGGTTTAAATGATGTTGGCTTGCTTAAAGAAGTGGCTGATTATTTTAAAATCGACAATTTTATGCTGGCCGATATTTTAAACACTTCCAAAAGAACCAAAGTGGAAGAGGAGAAAGATGTATTGTTCTTTAACATAAAATCGATGCTGCCAAAAGAGGATTCGGATGAAATTAGGGTTGAGCAGATTAGTTTTTTATTGAAAAAAGGAATTCTGTTGTCTTTTCAGGAAAAGCGGAGTGATTTTTTTACCCACATCCGTGAACGAATTCGAACCAATTCTGGAATAGTCCGTACCAAACGAGCCGATTATTTGCTGTATATTTTATTGGATGCAATTATTGGGAATTTTTACATAACGATTGAAAATGAAGAGGATAAAATAGAAGAATTAATTGATCTTACCAAAAACAGTGCAGATCCTATTATTTTAGAAAAAATAGAAAAGCACAGAGATAATTTTAATTTTCTGAAACGCTCTATTATTCCGTTACGGGATTCTTTGTACGATATTAAAAGTATTCAGGAAGACGATGTATTTAATGAAATTGATTCAGAAAATTTTACTTTCTTTTCCAGATTACATCAAAAATGTTTAGAGCTTTTGGAGCAGATAGAATCGGATATGGGATCATTGGAAAGTGCATCTAATTTCTTCTTTGCAGCACAAACGCATAAGATGAATGAGATAATGAAAACGCTTACCATTATTTCGGTCATATTTATCCCTTTAACATTTATTGTGGGAGTCTATGGGATGAATTTTGATAATATGCCGGAACTGCGCGAGCCTAATGGTTATTTTTTTGTAATTGGTTTTATGGTTTTGACAGTAGTGGGCATGGTAATTTATTTTAAAAGACGAAAATGGTTTTAATTTCTTTAATTTTATATTTTAAACTGATTTTGGTCATATTTATAAGGAAATTAAACTTCTAATTTTGCAACAAATATAAAGGTTAAAAATAAAATTTATAATATGAAGAAGGCTATATATATCGCAACTATTGAAGAGAATTGCGGCAAGACAATAATTACTTTAGGGTTATTGAGAATGCTTTTGGGGAAGACTGCAAAAGTGGGTTATTTTAGACCAGTTATTGAAGATTATGAAGAGGGGAAAAAAGATACTCATATCGAGATGGTACTTTCTCATTTCGATTTGGATATTAAATATGAAGATGCTTATGCAATTACAAAAAGTAAATTAATCAAGAAAAAAAATAACGGGAAATTAGGTGATGTTGTTGATTTAATTATTGAAAAATATAAAAAACTGGAAGACCGTTTTGATTTTATTTTGGTAGAGGGTACCAGTTTTACAGGCGAAGGGACAGTTATTGAGCTGGATATGAATGTGCTCATTGCCAAAAATCTTGGAGTCCCAACTATTATTGTAGGTTCTGGAAAAGGAAAAACTCTGGAGGAATTAGTTGATAATCTGAATTTAGCTTATAATTCATTTAAAATAAAAGAAGTTGAAGTTTTGGCAGTTATTGCCAATAAAGTACAGCCTCAGAATCTGGAATTGGTTTCAACGGCTTTGCAGAAAAGTTTACCGCCTTCAGTTCTTATCAACTCCATCCCAATAATTGGCAGTTTGAGTAATCCTACAATACAGGAAATTATTGAAGCATTGGATGCCAAAGTATTGTTTGGTCAAGAGTATTTAAACAATCAGATTGGTAATTATAGCATTGGAGCGATGCAGTTGCGAAATTACTTGCTGCATCTTAAAGACAATGCACTTGTTATCGTTCCAGGAGACAGAGCCGATATTATTCTTGGAGCATTGCAGGCAAATGAATCTGCAAATTACCCTACAGTTTCGGGGATTGTTTTGACAGGAAATATAATACCCGAAGACAGTATTTTGAAATTGATAGAAGGACTTTCATCTATAGTACCAATTATAACAGTAGAAAGAGGTACTTATCATATTGCCAATGAAATAGGGAATATTAAGCCGAAAATTTATGCTAAAAATATTCAAAAAATAGAAACTTCGATAAATACATTTGACAAATATGTTGATTTAGATACACTAATCGATAAATTTAATGCTTTCAAATCAGAAGGAATGACACCAAAAATGTTCCAATACAACATGGTGAAAAGAGCCAAAGCAAATAGAAAGCATATCGTTCTGCCTGAAGGAAGTGATGAAAGAATTATTATTGCGGCCTCTCGTCTGTTAGCAATGGATGTTGTTGATATTTCTATTATTGGAAATAAAAAACAAATAGAAAATAAAGTGGCAGAATTAGGTTTAGATTTTGATTTTGCCAAAGTGCCGATTATCAATCCAATCGAGTCTGAAAATTATGATGATTATGTAAATACGTATTATGAATTGCGTAAAGCCAAAAATGTAACTCCAGGTATGGCAAGGGATTTAATGGAGGATGTCTCTTATTTTGGAACCATGATGGTATACAAAGGCCATGCTGACGGAATGGTTTCAGGTGCTGCACATACGACACAGCACACTATTTTACCAGCGTTGCAGTTTATTAAAACCAAACCAAATTCTTCAGTAGTATCTTCAGTATTTTTCATGTGTCTGGAAGATCGTGTTTCTGTTTTTGGAGACTGTGCAATCAATCCAAATCCTACTGCTGAACAATTGGCAGAAATTGCAATTTCGTCCGCAGATTCAAGTATCGGTTTTGGAATTGAACCAAAAATTGCGATGTTGTCATATTCATCAGGTTCGTCTGGAAAAGGTGATGAAGTGGATAAAGTTAGAACTGCAACTGAAATAGTGAAGCAAAAACGTCCAGATCTCAAAATAGAAGGGCCAATTCAGTACGATGCCGCTGTCGATTTAGAAGTTGGACAAAGCAAAATGCCAAATTCTGAAGTAGCAGGTCATGCCAGTGTATTGATTTTTCCTGATTTGAACACAGGAAATAATACCTACAAAGCAGTACAAAGAGAAACAGGAGCATTAGCTATCGGTCCAATGCTACAGGGATTAAATAAACCTGTAAATGATTTAAGCCGTGGCTGTACAATAGACGATATAATTAACACTGTTGTGATTACGGCAATTCAGGCACAAGGATTATAATTAATTAAAAAATATTTTGAGTTTTTAAAAATAGCTCAGTAACTTAGTGGCTTAGTGCCTTACCAACTTAAAAAAAAAATGAAAGTAGTAATAATAAACTCAGGGAGTTCTTCTATAAAATATCAGCTAATTGAAATGCCTTCTGGCGAAGTGGTCTGTTCAGGAATGATTGACAGAATTGGTCTGGAAACTTCTAATTTTAGTTATGTAACCAAAACTGATAAAGTAGAAGAAATTCTGCCAATCGCTAATCATAAAATTGGGCTCAATAAAATCGCTCAATTGCTGATGGATGATAAGAAAGGAGTTATAAAAAGCACTAAAGAGATTATAGCTGTAGGGCATCGAGTGGTGCATGGTGGCAGCTCATTTTCGGATACAACTTTGATTACTCCCGAAGTTAAAGAAGAAATAAGAAAGTTATGCGATATAGCTCCTCTGCATAATCCTGCTCATTTAGAAGGAATTATTGTTGCCGAAGAAATTTTTGCAGATGCCAAACAAGTTGCTGTTTTTGATACTGCTTTTCATCAGGCTATGCCTGAAGTGGCTTATAAATATGCGATTCCTACTCATTTCTTAAAAGAGAATAAACTTAGAGTGTACGGATTTCATGGAACATCTCATAAATATGTTTCAGAAAAAGCAATTCAATATCTAAAATCAGAAAATAAACCGTTCAAAAATATTATTACTGTGCATTTGGGTAATGGCTGTAGTATTACTGCTGTGAAAGATGGGAAATGTATTGATACCTCGATGGGTTTTACACCAATTAGTGGATTGATTATGGGAACTCGAAGTGGGGATATTGACTCATCTGTATTGTTTTATATGATGAAAGCATTGAATTATACTGTAGATGAAGTTAGTACTTTATTGCAAAAACAAAGCGGAATGCTTGGATTGACGGGATATAGCGATTTAAGAGATATTGAATCCAATGCCGAGCAGGGAAATAAGGATTGCCAATTGGCTTTGGCAATGAATGCCTACCGAATAAAAAAATATATTGGTTCCTATACTGCAGCTCTAAACGGCTTAGATGCAATTGTTTTTACTGCAGGAATTGGTGAAAATTCAGCCAATATGAGAAAGCTGGTTTGTACCGATATGGACTTTTTTGGTATCCAATTGAACGATGCCGAAAACGAAATTCGTTCTAAAGAGATCAGGGAAATTAATTTACCAGAATCAAAAACAAAAGTTTTGGTTGTTCCTACGAATGAGGAAATCGAAATTGCTAATCAGGTATATAGTTTGCTTTTAAAGTAAAAGATAATAAATGTTTCAACAAAGAGCTTCTGTTTACAGAGGCTTTTTTTGTGTTTTTAATTGAAGAAATGTAATTATATTTGATAAAAACTTTAACATTTTGAAAACTAAATTATTCTGTATATTCTTTTTTTGTTTCCTGTCAATACAGCTTACTGCCCAGGAACTGCTTCCTTTTGTTGAAAATTACAGCAAATCGGATTATCAGGGTGATAACCAGATTTGGAATGCTGTGCAGGGAAAAGACAATGTAATGTATTTTGCCAACAATAATTATTTACTTAGGTATGATGGTGTAAAATGGGAGAAATATAAACTGCCTAATAAAACAATAATCCGATCTATAATGGTCGAAGGAGATAAAATTTATTCGGGTTCTTATCAGGAGTTCGGCTACTGGTACCGAAAAGATGCCAAGATGCATTATGTTTCTATTTCCAAAGGAAGGAAAGTCTTTGATGAAAAGAATAATAATGACGAAATATGGAAGATATTTAAGTTTAATAATAAAATTTATTTTCAATCCTTTAATGGTCTTTTTGCATATGACGGAAAAGTGATTAAAGAAATAAAGTTCCCTTTTTTGGTTTCCTATTGTTTTGTTGTTGACAATGAATTGTTGATTGCATCTGTAGAAAAAGGAATTTACAGACTAAATAATGTAGAGATTGAAAAAGTAGAAGGCTTATCACTTTTAGAAAACAATGTGATACATGCTATTCAGAAGCATCAGGGAAAAACCTATTTTTTTACCAAAAAGCATGGAGTTTATGTTTTAGATAATAATATTCTGAGTCCTTGGAAAAATGAATTAAATGAAATTTTAAAATCTGCCAATATTAATGTTGCTCAATTCATCAAAAACAACAAACTGATTATTGGTACCGCAAATAATGGTGTTTATATCCTGGACTTGACAGACGGTACTCATAAAAACATCAATAGGAATAATGTTTTGATGAATAATTCTATTTTGAGTATTGGGCAGGACAAGGAAAATGATTTGTGGCTGGGTCTTGATAACGGAATCGCTCACATCGAAGTAAATTCCCCGATTTCGATATTTTATGACAGTTCAGGTATTTTAGGTTCGGTTTATTCAGTAGCGAGTACGCCGCAGGGGTATTTGATGGCTTCTAATCATGGTGTTTTTAAGTATGAAAGGAAAAAGCTTTCTTTAATTCCCAGTACGCAAGGACAGGCTTGGGTTATTAGTAAAATAGACAATCAGTATCTTATCGGACATAATGAAGGAACATATATTTATAAAAATGGTGTATTCAGCAAACTAAGTACAATAAACGGCGGATGGAATCTAGCTAAAAGTGCTATTAATAATTCCTATCTGCAGGCTACTTACAGCGGTGTTGTTATTTATAATGATGCCAATAATCTACAGGAAAAGCAAGCTATAAAAGGATTGCTGAGACCAATTAAATATCTTGCCCAAAACAGGAAGAATGAAATTTGGGCAGCAGATATTAATAGAGGTTTATATCGTATTTTATACAATGATGCCTATGAAACCATAAAACCCGATAATGTAACTCAGCGCAGTAAAATAAGCAATGACTTTGGGGTTAAAATATTTGAGTTTAGAAATGAAATCCTCTTTTTGATAAATAATTCCTGGTATACATTTAATTCTCTCACTAATCAATTGGAAGCTAATCAATTGTTTAATGATAATTTCAAAAATGTTTCCAATATTGTTTCTATCGATGAAAACCATTTTATGGTACTTCAGGATGGGCTTTTGTATCATATTTATGCTAAAGGATCTAAGTTCATCAGAAACAGTATTCAGGAGAAATATTATAAAGGAAAAATCATCAATGACAATCTTAAGATTTTTAAAGATAAAAATAACTATCTGCTGAATCTCGATGACGGTTTTATTTCTTTGGATTTAAAGGATAATACTAATGAAAAAGCTAATGTAAAGATTGAAGCTTTTAATGATGGTGTTTTAGTCGAAAACAATTCTAAAATTAAACACAATTCAGAGTTGAGAATTGATGTGATATCAGGGGTTTACGGAGCTTCGAAACCGGATTTGTTTTACAGGCTAAACGGCACAAAGGAATATGTGCCAATAAAAGAAGGATTGGTGCTTTTGAACAATCTTACCAGTGGTTCTCATGAAGTGACGATTTATAATAATGACGGACTGCGCTATAATAAAGCTGCTGATTTTCAATTTTCGGTAGCCAATGCCTGGTATTATTCATTTTGGATGATTTGTGTCTATCTTATTGTGGTTGGACTCATTTTATATCTTTATTACAAATGGAATAAGATGAAATACATTCAGAAGCTTAAACTGCAGAAAGAAGAGTTAAAGCATCAAAGAGAAATTCTTGAAATGGAATTGAAAGCCGAGAATGAGTTAAACAGACAGGAATATGAAAAACACATTCTGGAACTGGAACTTCAGTCCAAATCTTCAGAAGTAGCAGGTAAATCACTTTCTATTGCTAAGCAGAGTGAAATGATTGAAAACATACAAAATATATTAGACTCCGAATCAGATTTCAATAAGCTAAAAAGCGAAATTAAAAAAGCGATAAAGATTAATGCTGTTAATAAGCATGAATGGGAGGTCTTTGAGACTAATCTAAATCAGATAAATAATGAGTTCATTATTGCTCTTTCGAAACAATATCCAAATTTGACTTCTAAGGATATTAAACTCTGTGTTTACCTTAAAATGAATCTTTCCTCTAAGGAAATTGCTCCTATGATGAATATTTCTTTTCGAGGAGTAGAACTGCATCGCTACCGTTTAAGGAAGAAACTTGGACTTTCTCAAGAAGAAATACTTTCTAAATTTTTATTATCTATATAAATATCAGTGTTTTTTTATTAATAATATATTTATTTTGCATAATTTTTGCATTAAAACAATACATCATTGCTACATCATTGTTCTTTGACGTACTTTCTGGTAGGTTTGTTAACACCTTTAAAACAAGGCTTTATGAAAATAAAAACATGTTTTGATGTATTCATGTAGTAGTGTCACTTCTTCTACTACAACGTTGTAATTAGTTAATTTAGCTGAACTAACTTAAAACGTTTAACAAACCTATGAGAAATTTTATTTTTAGCTTTTTAGCACTCATTCTGCTTCCAGCATATATGTCTGGTCAAGTAATCAAAGGAAAAGTAGTAGATCAGACCGGACTTGGAGTTCCTGGAGCATTTGTTGTCTCGGGAAATGCTTCAACCGATACTGATTTTGATGGTGGTTTTAGTATCAATGCCAAAGAAGGCGATATACTAAAAATTAGTTTAGTGGGTTTTGAGTCTGTATCAGTGGCAGCAAAACTGACGCTAATGACTATTACAATGAAAGAATCCGAAGACACTGCTCTTAAAGAAGTAGTAGTTATTGGATATGGTACAAGAAAGAAGGTAGATAATACGACTGCTATTTCTTCTATAAAAGCGGAGGAGATTACTAGAACTAAAGTAATGAATGCTTCGCAGGCTATTCAGGGAAAAGCCGCTGGAGTTCAGGTAATCAGTTCAGATGCACCGGGAAGTATGCCTTCGGTTGTAATCCGTGGATTAGGTACTGCATTGGGAGGAAAAAACCCTTTGTATATTGTAGATGGAATGCCAACAGAGAATACCAATAATATTAATACAAATGACATTACTTCGTATGAAATTTTAAAAGATGCATCAGCATTGGCGATTTATGGGACTCGAGCTGCAAATGGTGTGATTATTATTACTACTAAAAAGGGCAAGGGTGATAAAATTTCTGTAGAAATTGAAAGTTTTGCTGGAATTAGAGAGCCTTTGAAGAAAGTAAAAATGGCAGGAAGTAATAAATACTCACATTATTCAAATGTCGCTTTACAGTCCACCAAATTTTCTCAGGATCAGCCAGTGAATACAGATTGGTTTGATGAGATTACCAGAACAGGGACTTATACTCAAAATAATGCTTCCATATCTGGTTCTACGGAGAATATTAAATATTTTTTCAGTTTAGGTAATTATTCTGAAAAAGGTATTCTGCTTGGCTTAGATTACGATAGAGTCACTTTCAGAAATAATAATGAATTTAAACTTTCTAAAAAGTTGACTATTAATCAAAATTTTAGTTTGAGTTCTACTAAATCGGTCCCAAAACCATTGAGTGCGTTTACAAATGCTTATAAACAATCTCCTATTGTCCCAGTTTATTTTCCAAATGGCCAGTATGGCGTTTCATGGGTTGGAGCTGACGGGTTTGCAAGTACATCTGGTTCATCATTCAATAATGTTGGAAATCCTGTCGCTCAACTGAATTATTTTGATGAAAAGCAAAAAAGCGTTTTGTTACAAGGCGGATTGAAATTAGATTATGAAATAATTAAATCCTTGAAATTTACTTCTCAGTTTAATGGGGAGTATTATAACTGGAAAAATTATAATTATGAGGATACTAAGGCAATCTGGGAATCAAGTAATAATCCTGGGCAATTAAGCACAATTATTTATCCGGCTGATAAAAATATTAATTTCTTAACAAAAGGACGAGAAGAATATTTTAATTGGAATTTATCAAACTATTTGACTTATAATAAGGTTTTTGCTGACATTCATGATGTTGAGGTAACAGCTGGAATTGAGACATCAGTTAAAGGATCTAGAGAGAAATTAACTATAGGGAGAAGAAATGTGAATCCTAATGCTAATTATTGGTCTTTAAAAGATGTGAATTACGCAGGAGATGATATAACTAATTATAGAGATGAAACATTTAATGAATTAAGATTGGCTTCTTACTTTGGACGTTTTCAATACAAATTGAAAGATAGATATCTACTTACAGGTACAATCAGACGTGATGGATCTTCAAATTTCGGAAAAGATTATCGTTGGGGTAATTTTCCTGCTTTTGGTTTAGGATGGATTATTACCAAAGAAAGTTTTATGGCAGATATAAAAGCAATTAATGTGTTAAAATTAAGAGGAGGCTGGGGTAGATTAGGAAATCAAAATGTACCGCTTAACAATCAATCGTATGCATCCGGATTAAGCAGTTATTTAGGAGGTTCAATTTTAAATGAAGGAACAACCATTAATTCTCAGATTGACCCAAGCTTATCTTGGGAGGTAACAGAAGAAACTTCTATTGGTCTTGACTTTGAATTATTAGATAGCAGATTAAAAGGAACATTTGATGTATATGATAAAAATACCAATAATGTTATTTTATATACTAAGCCCATTACTACAAGTGGAATCACTTATGAATCTGCAGGACATGTCGGCGAAGTTTCGAACAAAGGGTATGAAATTTCTTTGCGCTGGGATGATAAAATAAATGATGATTTATCGTATTGGGTCGGTGGAAATTATTCAAACAATAAGAATGAATTAACAGGGACAAAAAAAGTCTTTTTATCAATTCAGGATGGTGGTAATTTAGGAAATGGACAAAACACCAAGATTTTAGATGATACCTCTGTTGGGCAGCCTTTAGGTAGTTTTTATATGTATGAGTATGCAGGTATAGATGCAGCAAATGGTAAAATGCTGTACTATAATGCAGCTGGAGCTAAAGTTACTCAGGATGCTTTGAATTTAAACACTGATAGAATATATGTAGGTTCTATTATGCCGACATCTACATATGGAGTTACATTAGGGGTAAACTATAAAAACTTTGACCTGTCAGTGGATGGTTATGGTACTGCTGGAGCAAAGGTATATAATGGAAAAAAAGCACAGCGTTTTAGCGGAGAAAATATCGAAGATTCATTAGCAACAGATTTTTGGACTGTTAATAATACCTCAGCAACAAATCCTGGACCGTTCAATCAAGTTCCTGTTGCATCTACTTATTATCTGGAATCAGGTGATTTTTTTAGAATTAACAATATAACTTTAGGATACAAACTGCCAATAAAAGAAGATGGCTGGGTTAGTTCCTGCAGATTATATGTAAATGCAATTAATCCTTTTATCACCCAAAAATTTTCTGGTTTCTCTCCTGAATTAGTAGGTGACGGGGAACCTACTAAAACACAAGGAGTTGAGTTGGATGCTTATCCTACTTTGAGATCGTTTGTTATTGGTGCTAATTTAAAATTTTAATACAATGAAAAAGATATATATAGCAGCGTTTGTATTTTCAACATTCTTTTTTGCAGGTTGTGCAGACGATTATTTAGATGTAGACCAAACCGAGTCTATTTCTACAAAAGATACAGAATTGTTTAATAATGATGCAGGTGCCACTACGTTTGTTACAGCAATTTATAATAAGTTTTTAAATTGGGATATGACTTCATTCGGATGGATAGGTCTTTCAAGTATTACTTCTGATGATGCTGATAAAGGATCGTCTCCAGGTGATACAGGTACTGATAAAGATGTACTGGATGCATTAACATATGACGCATCAAATCCTTCTGCAGAAAGTACTTTTACTGCTAATTATGCTGGAATAAACAGATGTAATCAGGCTTTAAATATAATTCCTCAATTGGATAAGGCAGATCCAGTTCTGCGTACCAGATTAATTGGAGAAGCTAAATTCTTAAGAGCTTTTATGTATTTTACTTTGGTTAAATGTTATGGAGGCGTACCTATTATAGATCATTTGCCGAATCCATCATCTGAAGCAGATAGAATTATGCTGTCAACGCGAAAATCATCTGCTGAAGTTTATGCGTATATCGAAAATGACCTTAATGATGCAATTGCTGCTTTACCATTAAAATCACAATATTCATCTTCTGAAAAAGCCAGAGCTTCAAAAGGTGCTGCTTATGCTTTACTGGCAAAAGTCAATTTATATCAAAAAAATTGGCAAAAAGTAATAGACAACTGTAATTTAGTTACCGGCTATTCTATTGTTCCGGATTATGCTTCAATGTTTCAATTGGCAGGAGAAAATGGCCCTGAGTCAATTTTTGAAATTAATGGAGTTGGGGCTGTACCAATTAAAGGAATTGAAGGATATTCCAATACACAAGGTGCGAGAGGTGCCGGTGGATGGGGCTGGGGTTTTAATACTCCTTCAGAAAGTTTGGTAAATGCATATGAAGCAGGAGATAAAAGAAAAAATGCTACAATCATTTTCGCAGGGACTACATTATACGATGGAAGATTCGTACCATTAACGGTTGAAAATCCAAGATATAATTATAAAGCATACTCATCTACTTTTACTGATGCTTGGGAAACTGATACCAATATTAAATACTTAAGATATGCTGAAGTTTTATTAATGAAAGCTGAAGCTCTTAATGAATTAGGACAAACTTATGAGGCTATACCGTTGTTAAATCAAATTAGAAATAGAGCAGGATTAGCAAATACGGTTTTTAGTTCTCAGTCAGATATCAGAATGGCAATATGGAGAGAAAGAAGAGTAGAAATGGCTTTTGAGCACGATAGATTTTTTGACTTGGTACGTACAGGGCAGGCTAAAGCAGCTTTTGCTGCTGATATCAGTCCTAGTTTTCCTAATGGCAAAACCTTTACCGAAGGGAAAAATGAACTGTTTCCAATTCCAGCAACATTTATTAGACAAGCAGGCGGATTATCTCAGCAAAATCCTGGTTATAATTAATTTAAAAAAAAGTAAAATGAAAAAAAATAAATATATTTTCTTGTTTGCTTCGGTTATAGCCATGCAATTTTTTGTAAGCTGTAACGAGGAAAGTATTGATAAGGTAAATGATCCAATTCCTTACGAGCCAATTGGAGGTTATGACAGCTCTGATGAAATTGCTGCTGAAAATCTAGTTTCCAAATTTAGCTTCGAAAACAATTTGACTGACAGTAAAGGTAATATCAGCAATCCATTGGAAACAAATATTGGTTATGCTGAAGGGGCAAAAGGAAATGCATACATGGGGTCAAGTTCCCAAGACCGTTATTTTGTTGGTAATGCCAGTACCGCAATTACTTCCTTAAATAGTTTTACGTTTTCTTTTTGGATGAATACAGCCAATACAGTCGATCCCGCTACACCAGGTCAGGGAAAAGGTGCTCAGGGTATTTTTACAGTAGTTCGTCCAACTGAGTTTTGGGGAGGATTAAACGTATTTTTAGAAAACCCGGACGGAGCTCATCCAGATCGTATTCGTTTGAAATTCAGTTTAGAGAACGGAAGAGATGGTGTTGCGTGGAGAGGACAGGGAGCTATTGTCAATATCGATAATAGTTTAAACAAATGGATACATGTTGTTTTTTCTTATGATGCAGCAAAAAGTACAATATCTGCATACATAAACGGTGAGTTAGCAAGTAATTTAGGCAGTTTCCCGTATGCACCTGCCGAGGGAGTAAATGGAACAGCTGTTTTGTATGCTGATAATCCTGGAAGTATTGATAATATGAATGGTGCTCCGAAGTACGGTGATTTTCAAATGGTTGGAACCAACGGGAAAATTGTTTTTGGGACACATCAATTTGAAACGACGCCACCTCAGAATAATGGAGGTCAGCAAGATTGGGCGACTAGTTACGCTGGACTATTAGATGAGTTCAGAATTTACAATATTGCTCTTATTCCAAGCGATGTTCGCTTTTTATACAAATTAGAAAAAGATAATAGATAAGAATTCATTTTACACACCTGATTCTGTTCAGAAATCAGGTGTGTATTTTTTTAGCCATTAAATTTTATAAAAATGAAAAGTCATTTATTCGTATTGATTTTTTTGAATTTCTTTAATTCATGCTCATCATCAACTCCATCGGAAGGGAATACTGGAGGTACGCCTTTGCCTACGACTCCAACAGCACCAATAACTGCTTTGACAGATGAACAAGCAATGGATCAGGTTCAAAAAGATGCTATAAAGTACTTTTGGGATTATGCAGAATCCAATTCAAAATTGGGAAGAGAACGTTATCATACTGATAATCCTGGATTCGAAGCTAATAAAGTAACCACTGGAGGTTCAGGTTTTGGACTAATGTCTTTGATAGTTGGAATAGAAAGAGGATTTATTCCAAGAGCCGAAGCCGTTACCCGAATGACTACAGCAATGGATTTTCTCGAAAAAGCCGATCGTTTTCACGGAGCATGGTCGCATTGGATAGATGGATCTACAGGGAAAGCTATTTCTTTTGGGAATAAAGATGACGGCGGCGATATTGTTGAAACTGCTTTTTTGTGCCAAGGATTGATTGCCGTACGGGAATATTTCAAAAATGGTAGCATTCAGGAAAAAGCATTGTCTTCAAAAGCTGATAATCTTTGGAAAGGTGTAGAATGGAGCTGGTACACAAACAGCGAAAATGCAATGTACTGGCATTGGTCTCCTACTTATCAATGGGAAATGAAATTCAAATTAGAAGGATACAACGAGTGTTTAATCGCTTATATTTTGGGAGCCGCTTCAACAACTCATCCAATTCCTGCAGCAGCTTATCACGAAGGCTGGACAAGAAACGGAACAATAGCAACCGGAAAAACACAATACGGAATTCCATTGGTTTTCAAATATAATACTGTCAGCGGAAATGCAGGACCATTGTTTTGGGCGCAGTATTCGTATTTAGGATTAGACCCTTCGCAATTGTCTGATAAATATGCTAATTATTGGGAATTAACTCAAAATCAGGCAAAAATCATTTACAGCCACTGCGTCGCAAATCCAAAAAATTGGAACGGTTACTCTGAAAAATGCTGGGGACTTACGGCCAGTTATTCTCGAAATCCAGACGGAACAACAGGTTATTCAGCTCATGATACCGATAATGATTTGGGAGTAATTACGCCGACAGCAGCATTGTCTTCTTTTCCATATACTCCAAAAGAGAGCATGAAATTTTTGCATTATCTATACGATGAAAAGAAAAGTACTTATGTTGGAATTGCTGGACCTTATGACGCATTCTCCCCGCAGTATAATTGGGTTACACCTCGTTATCTCGCAATAGATCAAGGAACAATAGCGCCAATGATTGAGAACTACCGCACAGGTATAATATGGAAGTTATTTATGAATGCACCAGAGGTAAAACAAGGCTTGACAAATCTTGGATTTCATTCTGGTAAATATGGATTTTAGATGCAGATGAAATTTCAAATAACGCTGCTGTTATTGTTGTTTTCACTGCTGGGTTTTTCGCAGAGCGAAACTACAGGAAAGATAAAAACAGTAATTGAAATAAAGTATGAGCTAGGATTTGTACTGCATAAACCGGCCAATATAAAAGATAAGAAGCCATTAATAGTTTTTATTTCCGGAGACGGTGAAAAAGGAACTGACATTGAAAAAGTCAAAATTCACGGGCCTTTAAAGTATTTGAAAACTCATGAATTGGATGCTTATGTTTTAGCACCGCAATGCAAAGAAGATGAAAATTGGAATATCGAATCGATTTATCAACTGATTGAAAAAATCCAGAAAGAAAATAATATTGATTCAGATAGAATCTATGTTACAGGCTTAAGTTCTGGAAGCTGGGCAGCTTGGAATCTTGCGCTTTCATATCCTGATAAATTTGCAGCAATTGTACCAATTTCAGGATTTGTAGATCTGATTCAGCTTGAAGGAGTTTGTAAAATTGCGAATATTCCAACTAGGATTTTTCATGGCCTGCTTGACGATGTTGTAAAAGTAGATTATGCCATTTCGGTTTACAAAGAGTTAAAAAAATGCAGTGCCAAAGATGTTCAACTGACCATTTTTGATGATGCCGGTCACGATAGCTGGACAAGAGTTTACGACAGTCCGGAGATTTACAACTGGATGTTTAAACAGATAAAAAATAAATAAATAAAAATTTCAGAATGAAAAATACATTAGTCGTACTTTTTTTAGGATGTGCTGTTTTGGGTTATGCCCAAAAAAAGAGCACCAAAAATGCGGTAAAAATTAAACCTAAAACCGAATTCGTTGCCGAGCTGTTATCCAAAATGACTTTGGAAGAAAAGCTGGGACAATTGAATCTGCCAACATCGGGAGATATTACAACTGGACAGGCAAACAGTTCTAATGTTGCAAAAAATATCGCAGAAGGAAAAGTGGGCGGTCTGTTCAATATAAAATCGGTACAGAAAATTAAAGAAGTACAGAAGATAGCTGTTGAAAAAAGCCGTTTAAAAATTCCGCTGCTTTTTGGTATGGATGTTATTCACGGTTACGAAACTACTTTCCCGATTCCGCTTGGACTTTCTTGTACTTGGGATATGAATTTAATTGAAAGAAGTGCTGAAATTGCCGCTCAGGAAGCAAGTGCCGACGGAATCAACTGGACTTTTTCTCCTATGGTAGATATTTCCCGCGATCCGCGCTGGGGAAGGATTTCTGAAGGTTCTGGGGAAGATCCATATTTGGGAAGCCAAATTGCCAAAGCGATGGTAAATGGATATCAGCAGCATGACCTTTCGAAGAATAATACAATATTGGCATGTGTTAAACATTTTGCTTTGTATGGTGCGCCAGAAGCGGGTCGTGACTACAATACAGTTGATATGAGCCATATCAGAATGTTCAATGATTATTTTCCGCCTTATAAAGCGGCAGTCGATGCCGGAGTAGGATCGGTTATGGCTTCTTTCAATGAAGTTGACGGAATTCCCGCCACTGGAAATAAATGGCTGATGACAGATGTTTTGCGAAAACAATGGGGTTTCAAAGGTTTTGTCGTGACTGATTTTACAGGTATTCCCGAAATGATTGCACATGGCATGGGCGATCTGCAGACTGTAACAGCTATGTCCTTGAATGCCGGAGTTGAGATGGATATGGTTGGTGAAGGATTCTTGACAACTTTGAAAAAATCATTAGATGAAAAGAAAGTTACTATTGAGCAGATCGATAATGCGGTAACTCTTATTTTGAATGCCAAATATGATTTAGGATTATTCGAAGATCCTTATAGATATTGTGATGAAAAAAGAGCAAAAACTGAAATTTTTACCGCTTCCAGCAGAGATGAAGCCAGAAAAACAGCTTCGCAGTCATTGGTTTTGCTAAAAAATCAAAATCAGTTATTGCCTCTGAAAAAATCGGGAACTATTGCACTTATTGGACCATTGGCGGATGCTAAAAACAATATGTCAGGAACTTGGAGCGTGGCTACAAATGGAGAAAAATGTATTTCATTATTGGCAGGAATTCAGGAAGTAGCAGGTAAATCGACAAAAGTACTGTATGCCAAAGGAAGCAATCTGGATTATGATGAAACTTTTGAGACAAATGCCACAATGTTTGGCAAAACCTTAAACAGAGACAAACGCTCTAAAGAAGAAATGCTGGCCGAAGCTTTGAAAGTTGCCAATCAAGCCGACGTTATTGTTGCCGCACTTGGCGAATCTGCAGAGATGAGCGGAGAGAGCAGTAGCCGTACCAATCTGGAAATCCCGCAGGCGCAGAAAGATTTATTAAACGAATTATTGAAAACAGGAAAACCTGTAGTGCTAGTATTATTTGACGGCCGTCCATTGGTTTTAAATGATGAAAATGCTAAAGTTCCTGCAATTTTAAATGTTTGGTTTGCCGGCAGCGAAGCGGGTTACGCCATCGCCGATGTTTTGTTTGGTGATGTAAATCCTTCAGGAAAACTGACGACAACTTTTCCAAGAAGTGTTGGTCAGGTGCCGATTTATTATGCTCATAAAAATACAGGAAGACCTTTGTCTAACACAGAAGGTAAATTCGAGAAATTCAGATCTAATTATTTGGACGAAAGAAATGAACCTTTATTTCCTTTTGGCTACGGATTGAGTTACACCAATTTTGAATATTCAAACCCGAAAATTTCATCGGATAAAATGAATGCTGATGGAAAAGTAACTGTTAGTATAGAAGTTGCCAACACCGGAAATTATGATGGAAAAGAAACAGTACAATTGTATATTAAAGATGTTGTTGGATCTGTAACCAGACCCGTTAGAGAACTTAAAGGATTCCAGAAAATAACGCTTAAAAAGGGAGAAAAACAAACAGTAACATTTGATATCACTATAGAAGATTTAAAATTCTATAACTCAGATTTAAAATTTGTTGCTGAATCAGGTCAGTTTGAAGTTTTTATTGGAGGAAACTCAAACGCAGATAAAAAAGTTAAGTTCAATTTGGTCGATTAAATTTGGTTAGTTAGTAGTTTGATTTGCCCTTCGTTTTGGTTAGACGAAGGGCTTTTTTTCAATTATAACAAACTGGATTGTTTCAGATTATTTTTTTTCGCGTGAGGGATTGAAGTGGAGCTCTTTTTTCTTTTCAATTGCCTCGGGTTTAAACCCGAGGCAATTGAAAAGAAAAAAAGCGGGAACAGAAAGCCCGACCCGTAGTTTTTTATGGAGGGACAAGCCCAAAATAAAGTCATTAATATAAATAGAACAAAAATGGATAAATTGTATTCGATAATGCTTTTGCTTTTTTTGATTGGTTTTACAGCCAGTACAGAAGCTCAAAATAATACTGTTGGCGGAAAAACAGACTGGTTTGATCCTAATAAACCAGCCACAACGTATTGTAATCCAATAAACATTGGTTACAATTACACCACTCAAAATCACAATGGCATTCCCGAATCCCGCCGTTCAAGTGCCGATCCTGTGATTATTACTTACAAAGGAGATTATTATCTGTTTGCTACCAATCAGGCTGGTTTTTTTTGGAGCAAAGACATGTCAGACTGGAAATTCGTTTATGGTAGTTTTCAGCGAAATCCAGGTGATGATGACCAGTGTGCGCCTGCGGCTTGGGTTGTAAACGACACTTTATTTTATGTAGGTTCAACATGGAAAAAAGATCACCCGATCTGGAAAACAGCCGATCCAAAATCAGGACGATGGACAAGACATGTAAACACCGCAATGCTGCCAACATGGGATCCTGCTATTTTTCAGGATGATGACAAAAAAGTGTATATGTATTACGGTTCAAGCGGAAAACTGCCTCTGGTTGGTGTTGAGGTTGATTATAATACCTGGCTTCCAAAAGGAAATCAGGAGGATTATGCAAAACTTTATACAGCAACCGAAGTGGAGGATATCCAGAAACCGTATGGACAGGCAAAAGCAGTTGTGGGTTTAGATCCGGCGTCAAATGGCTGGGAGCGCTTTGGCCCGAATAATGATATGGAACCGGCACCTTGGGGAAATTTTATTGAAGGCGCGTGGATGACCAAACACAATGGAAAATATTATATGCAGTATGGCGCTCCGGCTACCGAATTTAAAGGGTATGCTAATGGTGTTCATGTGGGAGATAATCCTTTAGGACCATTTATTTATCAAAAACATAATCCGATGTCGTATAAACCTGGAGGTTTTGTAATTGGTGCCGGACACGGAAATACATTTGCCGATAATTATGGTAATTACTGGAATACGGGAACTTGTAAAATTTCAATTAAAGACCGTTTCGAACGAAGAATTGATATGTTTCCTGCTGGATTTGACAAAGATGATGTTATGTATTCTATTACTTCTTATGGTGATTTTCCAATTGTACTACCTACAGGACAGCGTGACCAGACCAAAGGAGCTTCTTCTGGCTGGATGCTGCTATCGTATAAAAAACCGGTGACAGTTTCATCTTCCGAGGAATGTAAAGATGTCGAAACACACAGAATGGATAATGGAGGCAAAAAAGTTTTTGAAAAAATCTGTTACGACGCTTCGAATGTAACCGATGAAAATATTCAGACCTATTGGTCGGCAACTACAAATGAAGCAGGTGAGTGGTTACAGCTTGATTTAGGCAGAAATATGGAAATTATGGCACTGCAGATCAATTATGCCGATCATAAAGCAACTCAGTACAATAAAGCTATGGATATTTATTATCAGTATAAAATCTATATGTCAGATGATGCGCAAAACTGGACACTAGTAATTGATAAATCAAAAAACGATAAAGACATTCCTCACGATTATGTAGAATTAACAAAATCAATTAAAGCCCGTTATATCAAAATGGTCAATATTCATAATGCTTCAGGACTGTTTGCAGTTTCCGATTTTAGAGTTTTCGGAAATGGACTGTTAGAAAAACCCAAGCCTGTTTCTGATTTTAAAGTAGAAAGAAATAAAACTGATTCCCGCAACGCTATCATTTCATGGAAAAAACAGACTGATGCTGTCGGTTATACTATTTATTACGGAATCGCTCCAGATAAATTATACAATAATATAATGGTTTATGGATACAGCTCTTATGATTTTAGAGGTTTAGATAAAGGGACGCGTTATTATTTCTCGATTGAAGCTTTTAATGAAAATGGTATTGGATTAAAAAATAAGATTATTGAGATAAAATAAATTTAGGTTTTGAGAAAAGTCATCGGATAAATTCCTTTTGGTTGTTTAATTTCGTTTCTTTGTCTTACCCCAAAAAAGGGTCTTAATAACCGATAAAGGAACATTACCTATGAAAAAAACAATTCTTTTAACTGCTTTAGTTTTAAACGGATTGACCTCATTTGCACAATCAAATGATGAAAAAAACATTAAACTATTTTATAAAAAAGCCTTAACCGAATCAAAATGTTATTCTTGGCTGGAATATTTATCTAATGATATTGGAAGCCGTTTGTCAGGATCTGCCAATGCAGCACTGGCTGTTGAATACACAAAATCGCAATTGGAGGGATTAGGTCTTGACAAGGTTTATCTACAGGAAGTAATGGTGCCTCATTGGGTGCGAGGAGAAAAGGAAACCGCATATATTTTAGATAATAAAACCAAAACTACGGTGCCGATCTGCGCTCTAGGCAGTTCCATTGCCACTGCAAAAACCGGCCTTACTGCAGAGGTTATTGAGGTGCAGGGAATTAAGGATTTAGAAGCATTAGGTGATAAAATAAAAGGAAAAATAGTGTTTTTTAACAGACCTATGAATCCTGAAAATATTGAAACGTTTATCTCTTATGGAGCTTGTGTAGATCAAAGATTTGCTGGCGCAAAAGAAGCTGCAAAATTTGGTGCTGTTGGTGCTATTGTTCGTTCAATGAATTTGCGTTTAGATGATTTCCCGCATACTGGAGCACAAAGTTATGGTGATTTGCCAAAAGATAAATACATCCCGACTGCAGCTATCAGTACAAACGGAGCTGAATTATTGAGTGAATCACTAAAAAATAATCCAGCATTAAAGTTTTATTTCAAACAATCCTGCGAAACATTACCTGATGTTTTGTCTCATAATGTAATTGGTGAAATAACTGGTACAGAACATCCTGAGAATATTATGGTAGTAGGAGGCCATCTTGATTCATGGGATTTAGCTGATGGTTCTCATGATGACGGCGCAGGAGTAGTACAGAGTATGGAAGTAATTCGTACTCTTAAAAACCTAAATTACAAGCCAAAAAACACCATTCGTGTAGTGTTGTTTATGAATGAAGAGAATGGGGGTAAAGGCGGTGCTAAATATGAAGAAGCTTCAAAACAAAAGAATGAAAATCATATTTTTGCTTTAGAAAGTGACTCTGGCGGGTTTACTCCAAGAGGTTTTTCTATTGAAGCGGATGATGTTAACTTTAAAAAGATACAAGGTTTTAAAGATTTTTTTGAACCTTACTTAGTTCATAGTTTTACAATTGGTCACGCTGGAGCGGATATTGGTCACTTAACTTCAAATAAAATTGTCAAAGCAGGATTAAAGCCAGATTCTCAGCGTTATTTTGATTACCATCATGCAGCAAATGATAAGTTTGATGCAATTAATAAAAGAGAGTTAGAACTTGGTGCAGCGACTATGACGTCACTTATTTATTTGATAGATCAAAAAGGGATAGAATAATTTTAATGATTATGATTTTAATGACAGCCTGCATGGAATTTAATTCCTGCAGGTTTTTTGTTTAAAAGTAAAATCAGGGATGCTTGAAAAGTTAATAATTGAAATATTGATTTAGTCATAAATAAATGTAAAAATCTTAATTTTTCAAACTCACTTGCTTTTTATTGCACAAAATAAATCTTATTTTAGCAATCCAAATTAAAGAATAAAAAGATGATTACTGAAGAGCAGTTTCAAAACGAACTAAAAGTATTGATTGCAAATGCTATTAGAGAGGATGTCGGAACCGGAGATTATAGTTCATTGGCTTGTATCCCAGAAAATGCAATGGGTAAAGCCAAATTATTGGTAAAAGAAGAAGGTATTATCGCCGGAGTGGCTTTTGCAAAAATGATATTTGAATATGTGGATCCAAATATGAAGATTGAAACCTTCATTCAAGATGGCACACCAGTCAAAAAAGGAGATGTTGTTTTTCATGTTTCGGGTAGTTCGCAGTCGATTTTAAAATCCGAAAGAGTAGTTTTAAACTCGATGCAGAGAATGAGTGCCATAGCAACCAAAACAAATAGTTATGTACAGCTGTTAAAAGGAACTGATACAAAAATATTAGATACAAGGAAAACAACGCCAGGATTTCGTGTTGCCGAGAAATGGGCAGTTACAATCGGAGGTGGAGAAAATCATCGTTTTGCATTGTATGATATGGTTATGCTAAAGGATAATCACATTGATTTTGCTGGCGGAATTACATTGGCAATAGCCAAAACACAAGCGTATCTGAAAGAAAATAATTTGGACTTAAAAATTATTGTTGAAGCCAGAGATCTTTCTGAAATTGAAGAGATTTTAAAAAGTGACGGAGTACACAGAATATTGATTGATAATTTCAATTATGAAGATACGCGTACAGCTGTAGCTTTAATTGGCAGCAAATGCCAAACCGAATCTTCGGGAAATATTAATGAGACAACAATGCGCAATTACGCAGAATGCGGGGTTAATTATATTTCTTCGGGCGCATTGACACATTCCGTTTATAATATGGATTTAAGCTTGAAAGCGATTTAAGGTTATGACGTTTAAGATCGAGGCAAAAATCGAAAAAATCCCAATTATCAGAAATCTGATGCATATCTTGAAGAAGATTAAAATGCCAGGTTTGGGAGGATTTTCTTTTTATGATTTATTGGAATTGTATTTTGAAGGTATCATCGACGGAGCATTTTCATATCATGCCAGTGCAGTTGCATTCAGCTTTTTTATGGCACTGTTTCCATTTGCCTTATTTATTTTAAACTTAATACCTTACATTCCTATAGAAGGTTTTCAAAACGATTTTTTGGAATTTGTAAGAGAGGGAGTTCCGCCAAATACCTATGATGCAATTGCTAATATTGTAAACGATATTCTTAACAACAGTCATACCGGATTAGTGTCTTCGGGATTTTTCTTGTCTATTTTCCTGATGGCAAATGGTATAAACGGAATCCTTGGCGGATTTGAATCTTCCCGTCATGTTTTGGAAAAAAGAGGTTTTTTGAATCAGTATTTTGTTGCCTTGGGAATTTCGTTACTGCTTTCTATTCTTCTACTTCTGACAGTTGCAATTATTGTAGTTTTTGAGGTTTTGATTCAAAGCACAGCAATACAAGATGTCTTGAATGATAAAATTCCTTTGATAATTTTAGGAAGATACCTTCTTGTAATATTAATGATTTTGATTACATCTTCTGTTTTATTGCGATACGGGACTAAGCAGTCACATAAACCGCCATTCATTAGTGTAGGTTCAGTTTTTACTACAGTGCTTATTATTATTTCATCCTATTTTTTCGGAATTTGGGTGCTGCGGTTTTCAAAGTATAATGAGCTGTATGGTTCGATTGGAACATTGTTGATTATGATGTTTTACATCTGGATTAACTGTATGATTTTATTATTAGGGTTTGAATTGAATGCGACTATTCGTAAATTAAAAAAGAGCAGATCGGAGAACTAAAGTTTGATAATAAATTGTTATTGTTTAAATGGAATTTTGTATTCTTGCGATGAGTAATTCGATGAGTTAATTTCGAATAATATAATTTTTGCATTAATAATTTAAGAAAAAATGAAAAGAAGTATCGTATTTGGTTTGGTTATGTGTTTTTCGATGATTTTTAATGCTCAGGGACAGACAGTTTTAGGAAAATGGAAAACCATTGATGATGAAACCGGAGAAGCAAAATCGATTGTAGAAGTTTACGAAAAATCAGGAAAAGTGTATGCCAAAGTTGTAGAAATACTTCGCGCAGAACACAAAAAAGATGTTTGCACGAAATGTGATGGTGCTGAGAAAAATAAACCAATTTTAGGAATGGTTATAATGAACGGCCTCAAAAAAGATGGTGAAGAATACAATGGAGGCACAATTTTAGACCCTGAAAACGGAAAAAAATACAAATGCTATATCACATTGGAATCTCCTGATAAATTGAAACTTCGTGGTTACATTGGAATTGCACTTGTTGGAAGAACTCAATACTGGATAAGAGTCAAAAATTAATTTTAGTATTACAAATGCGAAAATTTGCAACGATAATTTTAGTCTTTATAATATGCTCAAAAAGTTTTGGGCAGTCTAAAAATTCGCCGTTGCAAATAACTCATCTTGCAGGTGACTTTTACATCTATAAAACTTTTCATGAATATAATGGAGTTTTAGTTTCTGCAAATGCAATGTATCTGGTTACTGAGAAAGGTGTTGTCTTGTTTGATGCTCCGTGGGATGAATCACAGTTTAAGCCTTTGTTAGACAGTATAAAATCTAAACATAAAAAGGATGTAGTAATGTATTTTGTAACGCATTCTCATGAAGATCGGGCAGGAGGTTTAGAATTTTATGGACAAAAAGGAATTAAAACATATACTATAAAACTAACAGACGAAATTTTAAAAAATGAAAATGAAGGCAGAGCCAAATTTGTAATTCCTAATGATACTGTTTTCAGTTCTGGAAAATATAAATTTGAGGTCTATTATCCGGGAAAAGGGCATACGTCAGACAATATAGTTGTTTGGTTTGATAAAGAAAAACTGCTTTATGGAGGATGTTTTATCAAAAGCGCAGAAGCCAAAGACTTAGGTTATTTGGGAGAAGCGTATGTAAATGAGTGGGAAGAATCCATTAAAAAAGTTCAGGCAAAATTTAAAAATCCAAAATATATTATTCCAGGTCATGATGATTGGACTAATACAGAGTCTTTGAATCATACTTTAAAAATGGTTCAGGAATATAAAACTAAAAAAGCGTCTGATAATAAATTAAATAAAAAGTAATTTTACAGACCATAAATTCTTTACATGCATTTCGTTGAAGTTGTTTTACCGCTTTCTCTAGCCAAGACTTTTACCTACAGAGTTTCGGAGGCTGAATTTCTTTTTATAAAAAAGGGAATGAGGGTTACGGTACCTTTTGGAAAAAACAAAATTTATACGGCTTTGGTTATTGAAATTCACAATAACACACCAGCTTTATATGAGGCCAAGGAAATACATCAAATCTTAGATACAGCTCCATTAGTAACAGATTTTCAAATCAAGCATTGGTTGTGGATTGCCGATTATTATATGTGCGCCATAGGTGATGTGTATCGTAACGCCATGCCAAGTGCTTTGTTGTTAGAAAGTGAAACGCTGATAACAAGAAAAAATGACTTATCTGTTGATGAAAGTCTGCTTTCGGATGATGAGTATTTAATTTATGAAGCCTTACAGCAACAGAGTTCGTTAAAAATTCAGGATATTATTTCGATTTTGAATAAGAAAAATATTTTTCCTGTTATTCAAAAATTGATT
Organism: Flavobacterium aquicola; assembly: GCF_003385115.1. Taxonomy (GTDB): domain Bacteria; phylum Bacteroidota; class Bacteroidia; order Flavobacteriales; family Flavobacteriaceae; genus Flavobacterium; species Flavobacterium aquicola. The sequence continues at coordinate 363,263 of NZ_QUNI01000004.1, read as the reverse complement.
GATAAAAATATTTTGATCTTGCAGGAAGAATTGCAGGAAACGTACAAACCAAAATTGGTTAGATATGTCAGATTGCATCCGAAATACGATTCTAATGATGGCTTAAAAGACCTGCTTGAAATTTTAAAAAGTGCCAGCAAACAAAAAGAAATAGTTCTGAATTATTTCCAGTTAAGTGCTTCCGAAAAAAAGCCGATTACCGTTAAAAAATTGGTAGAATCTGCTCAATCTTCTCCTGCGATTGTAAAGGCATTGATCGAAAAAGAAATTTTAGAAGAGTATTACCTGCAGGAAGACCGAATTAATTTTTCCGGAAAAGGAAGGGAAGATGAACTGCAGTTGAGTTCGGATCAGCAAAAAGCTTTTGAATCGATAAAAGAAAGTTTTAAAGAAAAATCAGTTTGTCTTTTACACGGAATTACTTCAAGCGGAAAGACTGAAATATATATTAAACTTATTGAAGAATATCTGGACACGGGAAAGCAGGTCCTGTATTTGTTGCCGGAAATTGTCTTGACTGCTCAATTGGTTTCCAGAATCAGAGCGCATTTTGGAAATAAGGTGGCTGTTTTTCATTCTAAATACAGTAATAACGAAAGAGTAGAAGTCTGGAATCAGGTTTTATTGAATGCGCCAAAAGCTCAGATTGTAATTGGTGCCAGATCAGCTCTGTTTCTGCCTTTTTATGATTTAGGATTTATAATTATAGACGAAGAGCATGAACAGACTTTTAAACAGTCAGATCCTGCTCCCAGGTTTCATGCCCGTGATTCAGCTATTGTTTTGGCGAATGCTCATAAGGCGAAAGTGGTTTTAGGTTCGGCGACGCCAAGTCTTGAAACGTATTATAATGCTAAATCGGGTAAGTTTGGATTTGTTGAGATTTTGAAGCGTTTTGGAAATTCAAGCCTGCCTGAAGTTTTTCTGGTTGATTTGAAAGATAAATACTTTCGAAAAAAAATGAACGGCCATTTCAGTGACGTTTTGGTAGAAGAAATCACGGCATCTTTATCATTGGGAGAGCAGGTGATTTTGTTTCAAAACAGAAGGGGATATTCACCGATTATAGAATGTATTACCTGCGGACATGTTCCTCATTGCCAGTCCTGCGATGTGAGTTTGACCTATCATAAACATAAAAATCAGCTTCGTTGTCATTACTGCGGTTATTCTATTGCAAATCCTACCCATTGTCACGCTTGTCATGGTGTTGATTTGACTACAAAAGGCTTGGGAACTGAGCAGATAGAGCAGGAGTTGGTAACTATTTTTCCAAATGCTAAAATTGGCCGAATGGATCAGGATACAACACGTGGAAAATTTGGTTTCGAAAAAATAATTGACAGTTTTAAAAATCGGGAGTTTGATATTTTGGTGGGAACTCAGATGCTAGCCAAAGGTTTGGATTTTGATAATGTGAATCTGGTTGGAATCATGAATGCCGATACGATGCTGTATCATCCGGATTTTAGGGCTTTCGAGAGAAGCTTTCAAATGATGACTCAGGTTGCAGGACGTGCAGGACGCTCTGATAAAAAAGGAAAAGTAATTATTCAGACATATAATCCGAATCACAATACAATACAGCAGGTTACCCATTCAAATTATGTAGGAATGTATAAGGAGCAATTGTACGATAGACAGATATATAAGTACCCGCCTTATTTCAGGATTATAAAACTAACCTTGAAACAACGTGATTTTGATAAGTTAAAAGAAGGTGCAATGTGGCTGTACCAAGTGCTGAGTCAGAATCTTGCCATGCCGGTTTTGGGTCCCGAAGAGCCTGCAATCAGCAGAATCCGAAATGAATATATAAGGACTATAATTATTAAAATTCCTCAAAATAATTCTATTGGAGGTACAAAAAAAACTATTCAGAAGATACTGAATAGTTTTGAGGCTGTTTCTCAATACAGATCTATTAAGGTTACTGTAAATGTCGATTTTTATTAAAGAGTAGTTTTTTACGAATAGGCAAGTGCTTTTACTAAATCTTCTTTTTTATTTCTGCTCAAAGGAATTTTAGTCACTCCGATTTCAGCAAATTTGCTGTTGAAACGGTCAATTTTATCAATATTCACAATATATGATTTGTGTACCCTAATAAATTTTTCTTTTGATAAATCATTTTCAAAAGATTTCATTGTAGAAAGGACAAGATTGCTGTCATCTTCGGTCACTACTTTTACATAATCACCAAAAGCTTCAATCCATTTGATTTTAGAAGTAAATATCTTTAATTTTTTTAGATTACTCTTAATAAAGATATGTTCTCCTTCGTCTTCTTTGTTTTCTTTTTTGAGAAGAAAGTGGTCAATCGCTCTGCGGACAGAAGCGTTAAAACGTTCAATAGAAATTGGTTTTTGTAAATAATCGGTAGCATCATAATCAAATGCTTTCATAGCATATTCTGCTTTTGAAGTAATGAAAATGATTTGAGGTTTGGTCTTTAAACCATCCAGAAAATCAAAACCACTGATTACTGGCATTTCAATATCAAGAAATATTAAATCGACAGTATGAACAGTCATACAGCTTTTTGCCTCAATCGCATTTGAAAAATCACCAATTAAATTTAGGTTGGTATGATTATTAACCAGCTTCGCAATAATCATTCTTTGTATTGAACTATCATCAACAACAACACAGTTTAGCTTCATAGTATCAAGTTTTTGATTTGGTAGAGTAAAAATAGTTTTTTTTTTGATTTAATTTTAAAAATTCAATTTTTTTTTCTCCGTTCATCGATAATAGTTATTTAAGGTTTGTTTGTTTGAAAAAAAAGATTACTTTTGCACCCAATTTAACAAATAAATAAATTTTTTATGAATCATTATGAAACTGTTTTCATTTTAAATCCCGTTTTATCTGAAGTTCAGGTAAAGGAAACAGTAAGCAAATTTGAAGATTTTCTTACTAGTAGAGGAGCAGAAATGGTATCTAAAGAAGACTGGGGTCTTAAAAAGATGGCTTACGAAATCCAAAATAAGAAAAGTGGTTTTTACCATTTGTTCGAATTTAAAGTATCAGGAGAAGTTCTTATTGCTTTTGAAACTGAATTCAGACGTGACGAAAGAGTTATGCGTTTCTTAACTGTAAGTCTTGACAAACATGCTATCTCTTGGGCTGAAAGAAGAAGAGCAAAACTTAAATCTCAAAAAGCTTAATTATCATGGCAACATTACAACAATCTGCTTCAGGAAAAAAAGACGGGGATATCAGATATCTTACGCCTTTGAACATAGAAACTAACAAAACTAAAAAGTATTGTCGTTTCAAAAAATCAGGTATCAAATATATCGATTATAAAGATGCTGATTTCTTATTGAAATTCGTTAATGAGCAAGGAAAAATTCTTCCTCGTCGTTTAACTGGAACTTCATTAAAATACCAAAGAAAAGTTTCTGTAGCTGTGAAAAGAGCTCGTCACTTAGCTTTAATGCCATACGTGGCCGATTTATTGAAATAATTAAAAATTAACAGTTGTTGGTTTTCTGAAATATGAAACCTAACTTCTCAAACAAAGGACAACAACATGGAACTTATTTTAAGAAAAGACGTTCAGAATTTAGGATTTAAAGATGATGTAGTAACTGTAAAAAACGGATACGGTCGTAACTTTTTAATCCCACAAGGATTTGCTCATTTAGCTACTTCTTCTGCAAAGAAAGTATTGGCTGAAAACCTTAGACAAAGAGCTCACAAAGAAGCTAAAGTTGTAGCAGATGCAAAAGCATTGGCTGAGGCTTTAAAAGCTATCGAAATTAAAATTTCTGCAAAAGCAGGTGGTGAAAAATTATTTGGTTCAATTACAAACATTGATATTGCTGCAGTTTTAGCTAATGCAGGTCAAGAAATTGATAGAAAATTTATCACTTCTGGTATCGTTAAACGTACTGGTAAATATACTGCTTCAGTTAGATTACACAGAGATGTAATCGTTGAATTAGCATACGAAATTGTTGCTGAAAAAGCATAATTTTTAAATGTATATATTGAAATCCCGATGAAAGTCGGGATTTTTTTGTTTAATCAAATAGCTTTAAGTTAAGTGGTAAGCATGAATTAGGCTTACGGCTTATAGCTTAGAGCATAAAGCTTTAAAAAATGAAATATTCTAGGTTAACCAAAGAGCAATTTGAAGAATTAACGCAGGAGTTCACTAATTTTTTGGCGACTCAGGCAATTGATAAGGCTGAATGGGATCAAATCAAAACGGATAAACCAGAAGTGGCAGAGCAGGAACTGGATGTTTTTTCAGATTTAGTTTGGGAGGGCGTTTTGACCAGAGCTACATATTTGGAATTTTTCTCCAAAAATCATATTTTTTTATTTCATTGTTTTGATACCTATGTGAAATCAATTGTTTTAAAATCATTGGTTCCTGATGTTGATTTCTTGACTAAAGAAGGCTTGCAATGGCTGAGTGATAATATGTTTACAGATACTATCGAAATGAAAGTGGGTAAAAAAGAATTTACTGAGGAACGTAATCTTTCTATTTTTCAATTAATCCAGCAGGGATCTATTTTGAGTGACGGGCAATTATATAATCAAATTAATACAATTATTGAGTCGTAAAATTTGATTTATAAACTTTAAATTGGTTATTTTAGTAGATTATTTAATCGGCTAGAATAGCCATTTTTTTTGTTTATGAATATACAGGATACCATTCAAACGCTTAGGGAAGAACTTAATCTTCACAATCATAATTATTATGTGCTGGATAATCCAACGTTATCTGATTATGAGTTTGATATGAAATTAAAAGAACTTCAGGATTTAGAAAACAAACATCCTGAATTTTTTGACAGCAATTCGCCAACTCAAAGGGTAGGAGGTACGGTTACTAAAAATTTCAAAACAATTCCGCATGAATATCGTATGTATTCCTTGGATAATTCTTATTCTAAAGAAGATTTATTGGATTGGGAAGCACGTATTCAAAGAGGATTAGGAAATGTCGATTTGCAATATACCTGTGAATTAAAATACGATGGAGCTTCAATCAGTATTACTTACGAAAAGGGAAAATTAGCTCAGGCTTTAACCCGTGGCGATGGTTTTCAGGGTGATGATGTAACTAATAACATTAAAACAATCAAATCAGTTCCTTTGCAATTAAAAGGTAATTATCCTGATAAATTTGATATTCGTGGCGAAATTATTCTGCCGTTGAAAGGATTCGAGAAAATGAATCAGGAATTGATTGAAATTGGCGAGACACCATATTCGAATCCGAGAAATACAGCATCAGGAAGTTTAAAACTGCAGGACAGTGCCGAAGTAGCCAAACGTCCTTTGGAGTGTTTGTTATATTCGGTAATTAGTAATAATTTGCCTTTTTCTTCGCAAATTGAAGGATTGGAATCTGCAAGAAAATGGGGTTTTAAAGTACCAAGCGAAGCCAAATTGGCTAATAATATACAAGAGGTTTTCGATTTTATTGATTATTGGGATGTGCATCGTCATAATCTGCCTTATGAGACAGACGGTGTCGTTGTAAAAGTTAACAGTATTCTTCATCAGCAGGAATTGGGCTATACTGCAAAATCCCCGCGCTGGGCCATTGCCTATAAATTTAAATCAGAACAGGTTTCTACAAAATTAAATTCTATTTCTTATCAAGTGGGACGAACAGGTTCCATTACGCCAGTTGCGAATCTTGAACCGGTACAATTGGCTGGGACAATTGTAAAGCGTGCTTCACTGCACAATGCGGATCAAATTGAAAAATTAGACATCAGAATAAATGATACTGTTTTTGTAGAAAAAGGCGGTGAGATTATTCCGAAAATTATTGCGGTAGATTTAGCTGAACGCCCAGAAAATTCAGTAATTACAAAATACATAACACATTGTCCTGAATGCGAAACTGAATTGGTTCGTAGCGAAGGAGAAGCAAATCATTATTGTCCTAATTTTTACGGTTGTCCTCCTCAGATTATTGGCAGAATTCAGCATTATATTTCGCGAAAAGCTATGGATATTGAAGGTCTTGGTGGTGAAACAGTTGCCTTGCTTTATAAAAACGACTTGGTTCATAACTATGCCGATTTGTATGAATTAAAAGTGGCAGATATTCTGCACTTGGAAAGAATGGCACAAAAATCGGCAGAGAATTTGGTTAATGGTGTTGAAAAATCAAAAGAAATACCGTTTGAGAGCGTCCTATTTGCACTTGGAATACGTTTTGTTGGAGAAACTGTTGCCAAGAAACTGGCGAAGCATTATAAAAGTATTGATGCATTGCAGCAGGCGACTCTTATGGATTTGATTCTGGTTGATGAAATTGGAGAACGAATTGCCAAAAGCGTAATCGAGTTTTTTGAGAATGAAGAAAACAGGAAGATAATTGAACGATTAAAAAGTTATGGCGTGCAATTTGAGATTATCGAAAAAGTAAATCCAAATGCGACCGAGAAATTCTTGGGGAAAACATTTGTGGTTTCGGGTGTTTTTTCGACTTATTCAAGAGATGAACTTAAAAAAGTTATCGAAGATAATGGGGGGAAAGTGGGAAGTTCAATTTCGGCTAAAACTGATTTTGTTGTCGCTGGTGATAATATGGGGCCTGCTAAGCTGGAAAAAGCTACTAAGCTGAATATTTCAATAATTTCTGAAGATGGATTTGTAAAAATGTTGAATGAAAGCTAGTACTCCGTCACTTATTTTGTTTTTTGTCACTTCAGTTTTGGCTATCATATTCAAATTATTGCAATCCGATATGTTAATGCTTTATACAAAGTCGGTTGTGGTACCCTCTTTATTTATATATTATCTGGTGTCCAATAATTATAAAACAAAATTGTTGAATGCCTTGATTTTTTTGTTGTTTTTTGTGAGAGAAGTTTTTAATACTTTGAGGATTATCGAGTCTCCTATGGGATCCTTTTTATGTGTATTAATGGTTTATATTTTGTTATTATTTTTCGCTTGGAGAGATTCTGCATTTTTAAAATATAAATACAACGACATCTTTTCTATTTCTCTTTTATTTATTGGTATGGGGGCAATTTGTTTTTCAGTATTGAATTTAAAATTAGAGAACCTAGAGCTTGATTTTTCTCTGTATGTTGTTTTTGGGTTGATTTTGAGTTTGTTGACAGTGTTTTCGATATTGAATTATATAAAAGCGGGGAGTTTAGTTTTTTTTAATGGTATGCTGATGTGTGTCAGTTTTGTAATTTCTGATGTTTTTTTTGTATTGTATAAATTCTATTTTTATAATTATTTATTAACCCTAGTTAGTTTAGTTACTCAATTTTCGTCTTATTTCTTTATGGTGAATTATTTTTTGGAGAAAGAAAGAAGGCATTGATTATTTCAAGGATTTGTAAATTATTTAACTAGGCTTTTTGTTAAGAATATAACAAAAAGTTTTAAAAGCTTGCTATAGTTTTTTAGATTTGTCAACTCAATTGTAACTGAAATAAGTAAATTTGTAATCTTGTAAAATGCTATGTTTTTAAATTTTATAAAGAACTTTTTATTAAAAAAGACTTTGAAGAAGCAACTACTGAATGTTAAAGAAGAGTCTTTAAATTCTCCAGTTGTACGAATAGGTCTGGTTGTAGATGAAAGTCGTTTTTTAGAAACAAATGCATTAAAACAGGAAATAATTCTGAAGGGAATTGTTGAGGATAATATCAAAATTATTGCTTACCGTGATAATTTAAACAGTAAAGAAGTGTTTTCTTATTCAGTGTTCAGCTTAAAAGATCTAAATCTAAAATGTGAGTTTACTCAGAAGGAGATAAATGACTTTATTTCAGATGAATTTGATTTATTGATTAATTATTATGCTGAAGAAAAGCCGTTTTTGATGCTTTTGACACATAATTCGAAAGCTAAATTTAAAGCTGGTTTTTCAACTGTAGATCAAAGACTGAATCATATGCTTATAAACATTGCTTTAGATGATTATAAAGGCTTTGTTTATGAATTATTCCGATACTTAAAAATATTAAATAAAATATAATTTAAATTATGCAATCATTAATAGGAACTGGAGTTGCCTTAGTAACACCGTTTAAAAACGATTTTTCAATTGATGTTGAAGCTCTGAGAAGAATAGTGAATTTTTCGATAGATGGCGGGGTTGAATATCTTGTTATACTAGGCACTACAGCAGAAAATGCTACATTATCAGCAGAAGAAAAAGAACTGGTTATTGATACTGTTGTTGATGTTAATGCAGGTAGGTTACCGTTAGTTCTTGGTGTTGGGGGGAATAATACATTAAAGGTTGTTGAAGAGTTAGGAACTAGAGATTTTTCTGCTTTTGATGCTATTTTATCTGTATCGCCTTATTATAATAAACCAACTCAGGAAGGGATATACCAGCATTTTAAAGCAATTTCTGAAGCTTCTCCTCTACCGATAATTTTGTACAATGTACCTGGAAGAACATCTAGTAATATGCTTCCTTCAACAGTTGTTAGACTGGCGAATGATTTTGAAAATATTGTTGCAATAAAAGAAGCTGCTGGAGATTTAGTTCAGGCAATGCTTCTTATAAAAAATAAACCTAAAGATTTTTTAGTGATTTCCGGTGATGATATGATTGCTTTGCCAGTTGTTTTGGCTGGCGGATCAGGAGTTATTTCTGTTATTGGGCAAGGCTTTCCAAAAGAATTTTCTGAAATGATCCGATTAGGACTGAATAGAAAAGTAGATGACGCATATAAGGTTCAGTATTTATTAGCTGACTGCATTGATATGATTTTTGAACAAGGTAATCCAGCAGGAATAAAGGAAGTCTTTAAAATTCTAGGTATTTCAGAGAACGTATTGCGTTTACCGTTAGTTTCTGTAGACGAATCTCTATCTAGCCGATTAAGCGTATTTGTGAAAAAAATGGTAAAAAATTCTTAAAATCTGCCCCGTTTTTTTAACTAAAGAAATATTTTGTATTAGCTAAATTAATAACTAAATTTGCCACCTAACTTGGGTGGCTTTTGTTGCATATATCTGGCAATAAAATTAAAATCAGTGAATATAATGAAGAAAATAATATCTGTATTACTTGTAGTTTTGTTTTTTAGCTCTTGCAGTGAATATCAGGAAGCATTAAAGAAAGAAGATGTTGCTGTAAAGTTTGAAGTTGGAACAAAATTATTTGAACAAGGCAAGTATTCAAAAGCAATTCGTCTTTTTGAGCAATTGGCACCATCATATAGAGGAAAACCACAGGGTGAAAAGCTGTTTTATATGTATTCGCAGTCTTTATATAAAACAAAGCAATATTATTTAGCAGGATATCAATTTGACAGTTTTAATTCTGGTTATCCAAAAAGTGAAAAAGCAGAAGAATGTTCTTATTTAGGAGCTAAAAGTTATGCAATGTTATCTCCTGTTTATAGTATAGATCAAACAGATACTTTTAAAGCTATTGAAAAGGTTCAAGGGTTTATTGATAGATATCCTAATTCACAATATATCACTGAAGCGAATGAAATATCGAAAAAGTTAAATGAAAAAATTGAGCGTAAAGTGTATGAAAATGCATTTGAATATTATAGAATTGGAAATTACAAATCAGCGTTAATTGCATTTGATAATTTTATTGCTGATTATCCTGGAACTTCATATAAAGAAAAAGCGCTGTATTATAAATTAGATGCAGCATATTTGTTGGCAATAAATAGTATTGTTATTAAAATGCAGGATCGATTAATAACTGCTAAGACCTGTTATAATAATTTGGTTAAATTTAAACCAAATACTGAATTCAAAAGTAAAGCAGACGATAAGTTGGCTAAAATTGATGAGGAACTACAAAAATTTAATAAATAAATAAAGTCATGGATTTAAAAAAGACAAATGCTCCGGTAAATACAATAACTTATAATAAAACTGTTATTGAAGAACCTACTGGAAATGTGTATGAGGCGATAACAATTATGGCTAAAAGAGCAAATCAAATCAATTCTGAAATTAAAAAAGAACTGACTGAGAAATTAGAAGAATTTGCTACTTATAATGATAGTTTAGAAGAAGTTTTTGAAAATAAAGAACAAATCGAAGTGTCTAAATTTTATGAAAAACTTCCAAAACCTCATGCTTTGGCTGTGCAAGAATGGTTAGACGGCAAAATTTACCACAGAGATTCAAATAAATAATCCTAGCTGATGTCAGTTTTAAGCGGAAAAAAGATTTTGCTGGGCATTACTGGCGGAATTGCTGCATATAAAACGGCTTCATTAGTTAGACTCTTCATAAAAGCAGGTGCACATGTCCAAGTGATAATGACACCTGCTTCTAAGGATTTTATAACGCCGCTTACCTTATCTACACTGTCTAAAAACCCTGTTTTTTCTGAATTTTATAATTCAGATGAAAAAAATGAGCAGTGGAATAATCATGTAGAGTTAGGTCTTTGGGCAGATATAATGCTTATTGCGCCAGCAACAGCTAATACTTTATCTAAAATGGCAAACGGATTATGTGATAATCTGTTACTTGCCTGTTATTTGTCTGCAAAATGTCCTGTATATTTTGCTCCGGCAATGGATTTAGATATGTATATTCATCCTTCTACAATTGAAAGTCTTGCCACATTGAAATCTTTTGGAAACACAATGATCCCTGCCGAAAATGGAGAATTAGCCAGTGGTTTATCTGGTGAAGGCCGAATGGCAGAACCTGAGAATATTGTCGCTTTTTTAGAAGCCGATTTAGAAGGTAAATTACCTTTAAAAGGAAAAAAAATACTAATTACTGCCGGTCCTACATACGAAGCTATCGATCCTGTGCGTTTTATTGGAAACCATTCTTCAGGAAAGATGGGATTTGATATTGCCCAAAGCGCAGTAAATTTAGGTGCATCAGTAATATTAGTTTCGGGTCCTACGCATTGTCGCATTAATAATCCTTCAGTTCAGATAGTTCAAGTTGTTTCTGCTCAGGAAATGTATGAAGCCTGCCATCTCTATTATCAGGATATGGATGTTGTAATAGCTGCGGCTGCTGTCGCAGATTACAGGCCTAAAAATGTAGCACAGCAGAAAATTAAAAAAAACACTAATGATTTTACGATTGAATTAGAGAAAACTAAAGATATTTTAGCTTCATTTGGTGAGTTAAAGAAAAAGCAATTTCTAATTGGTTTTGCTTTAGAAACAGAAAATGAAATTGAGAATGCTAAAGCAAAAATTCAGAAAAAAAACTTAGATTTGATAGTTTTAAATTCGCTGCAGGATGAAGGAGCAGGTTTTGGTAAACATACTAATAAAGTTACCTTTATTGATAATGCTTTTCATATCGAACCTTTAGATTTAAAGTCTAAAGAAGCTGTAGCCGAAGATATTTTGAATAAAGTAATAGCTCATTTTTATGATTAGATTTGTCTTATTTTTATTTTTAGGGTGTGGCTTTATTCAAGCCCAGCAATTGAATTGTACAGTAACTTTAAATACCCAAAAAGTAAATAATGCTAATCAGCAGGTTTTTAAAACATTAGAAACAGCTATAGGTGAATTTGTAAATAAAACCGACTGGACCGGGCAGATGCTTCCGCAAAAGGAAAGGATAAACTGTTCGATGTATATTACATTATCCAGTTACGGCTCAGATCAATTTGTTGCCAACATTCAGGTGCAGTCCTCAAGAAACATTTATAATTCTACTTATTCTTCACCGGTTTTGAATATAAATGACAAGGATTTTACTTTTACTTATACCGAATTTGAGAATTTGACTTACATACCTACGAGTTACGGATCTAATTTAATTTCTGTACTCTCGTTTTATTCTTATATAATTCTAGGAATGGATGCAGATACTTTTCTTCCTTTTGTAGGTGATCGTTATTTTAAAGAAGCACAAAATATTGCCAATTTGGCGCAGCAGGGCGGTTATAAAGGCTGGAATCAAGCAGATGGAACAATGAGTCGCTATTTTTTAATTTATGATTTATTATCTCCCACTTATGCTGATATTAGACAGTCAAGCCAGCAGTATTATTCTGGACTTGATATCATGAGTCAAGACCTGAAAAAAGCTAAAGAAACTATCAAAGGCTCACTATTGAATCTGGCTAAATTGAATGAAACCAAACCCAATTCCTATTTATTGCGTGTTTTTATGGATTCGAAATCAGATGAAATTGTTTCTGTATTTACTGGAGGGCCAAGTATTGCTATAAATGATTTGGTAGAGAGTTTAAATAGAACTTCTCCGTCAAATTCAAATAAGTGGCAGTCATTAAAATACTAGATTTTTATTGTTTCTCTTCATTTAACCCAATCTATACTTATAAAATTAATTAATGATAACTTCACTAGCTATAAAAAACTATGCGTTAATTGAGAAATTAACAATCGATTTTTCGAAAGGTTTTTCGATAATTACGGGAGAAACGGGTGCTGGAAAATCAATAATATTAGGAGCTTTAGGTTTGGCTTTAGGAAAAAGAGCTGACTTGACTTCTCTTAAAAATAAGGAAGAGAAATGTGTTATTGAAGCACATTTTGAAATATCTAAATACAATCTTCGTTCTTTTTTTGAGGTAAACGATTTGGATTATGAAGATGAAACTATTATCCGCAGAGAAATTCTGCCTTCTGGAAAATCAAGAGCTTTTATAAATGACAGCCCGGTTAATTTGCAGGAATTGCAAGAGTTAGGTTTGCATTTAATAGATATTCATTCACAGCAGCAAACTCAGGAATTGTCTGATGAAGCGGTACAATTTCAAATTATTGACGCGATTGCAAATAATTTGGAAATACTCAATTCCTATCAATCGGAATTAAAAAAGTATAAAGCTGATAAAAGCAAATTAAATGCTTTGATTAAAAGAAAGGGCGAAGCATCGAAAGAGCAGGAATATAATACTTTTCTTTTGGAGGAACTGATTGGAGCTAAATTGAAATCTGGTGAGCAGGAAGTTCTAGAAGAAAATTATGAGCAGCTGAATAATGTTGAGATTATCAAAGAATCGCTTGATAAATCTTTAGCTATTGCTAATGAAGAGCAGATTGGTGTTTTGCATAATTTGAATGAAATAAAAAATGCGATTCATAAAATTGCTCCTTTTTCATCTGATTATACTTTATTGTTCGAAAGAATTACAAGTCTGAAAATCGAGTTTGAAGATATTGCAATTGAGTTAAACCGCTGTTCCGAAAAATTAATCAATGATCCAGAGCAATTAAATCTGATTAATCAAAAACTGCAGCTGATTTATAATCTGCAGAAGAAACATCAGGTGGCTACAGTTGATGAGTTAATTGCAGTTCAGAATGCTTTGGAAAATTCAGTATTAGAATTAGGAAATATTGATGAAGAGATTGCCAAATTAACGGTATTAGTTGATGATGCAACAAAAGAATTAGATCAGATTTGTGACGCAATACATAATAATAGGCTTGAGGCTATTCCTTTGCTGTCGCAAAAATTAATTACAATATTAGAAACTTTAGGAATGCCGAATGTCCGTTTTAAAATGGAATTAAATGTATCTTCAGCTTATCTTGATAATGGAAAAGATGAACTGCAGTTTTTGATTTCGGCTAATAAAGGAACTGATTTTGGTTTATTGAAAAAAGTAGCGTCAGGAGGAGAAATGTCCCGAATTATGCTTGCAGTAAAAGCTATTTTAGCACAATATTCAAAACTTCCAACATTAATATTTGATGAAATTGATACGGGAGTTTCTGGAGAAATTGCGAATAAGATGGGTGAGATTATGAAAGAAATGAGTACGCAGATGCAGATATTTGCAATTACGCATCTGCCTCAAATTGCTGCTAAAGGTAATGAGCATTTCAAAGTATTCAAATCTACTGTTGGAGAAGATACTCTTTCAGAATTGAAATTACTTACCACTGACGAAAGAGTTGTCGAAATTGCACAAATGCTTTCAGGAACTGTCATTTCGGATTCTGCCTTAAATCATGCAAAAGCCTTGTTGAACTAAATAATTGGACTATATTTGCCCATTAAATTTAAAAATCTTTAGATTAAAATATAAATTAACGTACAAAGGATTATGATTATAGAACCAAGAATGAGAGGATTTATTTGTTTGACTGCCCAGCCAAAAGGGAGTGAGCAAAGTGTAAAAAATCAAATTGAATATGTAAAATCAAAAGGAACTATTGCTGGGGCTAAGAAAGTATTGGTTATTGGAGCTTCAACTGGTTTTGGTTTGGCTTCTAGAATAACAAGTGCTTTTGGTTCAGATGCTGCTACAATTGGCGTGTTTTTTGAAAAAGAAGCTTCAGAAGGAAAAACAGCTTCTCCAGGCTGGTACAATTCGGCTGCTTTTGAAAATGAAGCTCATAAAGCTGGTTTGTATGCAAAAAGCATCAACGGAGATGCATTTTCAAATGAAGTTAAAAGACAAACACTTGATCTTATCAAAGCTGATTTAGGCCAAGTTGATTTAATCATATACAGTCTTGCTTCGCCAGTACGTTTAAATCCGAATACAGGAGTTTTGCACCGTTCTGTTTTAAAACCAATCGGGCAGACTTTTACCAATAAAACAGTAGATTTTCACACAGGAAAAGTTTCAGAAGTTTCTATTGAGCCTTGTAATGAAGAGGATATTGTGAATACGGTTGCTGTAATGGGGGGTGAAGATTGGGCAATGTGGATTGATGCCTTGAAAGCTGAAAATCTATTGGCTGAAGGAGCTACAACAGTTGCTTATTCATATATCGGACCATCATTGACTGAAGCTGTTTATAGAAAAGGAACAATCGGCCGTGCAAAAGATCATTTGGAAGCAACTGCATTTACAATTTCTGACAGTTTAGCAGACATTAACGGAAAAGCATATGTTTCAGTTAACAAAGCGTTGGTAACTCAGGCTAGTTCTGCAATTCCGGTAATTCCATTGTACATTTCTTTATTGTATAAAATAATGAAGGAAAAAGGTATTCACGAAGGATGTATCGAGCAGATTCAGCGTTTGTATCAGCAAAGATTATATACTGGAGAACCAATGATTACTGATGAAAAAGGAAGAATCCGTGTTGATGACTGGGAAATGCGTGAGGATGTTCAGTCACAAGTGGCTGCGCTTTGGGAGCAGGCTACAACTGAGAATCTTGCCGAAATTGGAGATTTAGAAGGATACAGAAATGATTTTTATAACTTATTTGGTTTTGGTTTTGACGGAGTAGATTACAAAGCAGACACGAATGAATTAGTTAAAGTTCCAAGTATCTCTTAATTAGATAATCAAATTTTATAATTTTTAAAAACACCTTATGGCTTGGTTTAAAATCAAGGAAATAAGGTGTTTTTTAGTAAATAGTTTCTAAGTTACTAAGTCGCTAAGAGCCTTTCTAAACTTAGAAACTTAGAGTCTTAGCAACTATTAAAATATCATTTTATGTACAATTTATTAAAAGGGAAAAGGGGAATTATTTTCGGTGCTTTGGATGAAAACTCAATCGCTTGGAAAACAGCAGAACGTATTCATGATGAAGGAGGTGTTTTTGTTTTGACAAATGCACCTGCTGCAATGCGATTGGGAAGTATTGATGCATTGGCAGAAAAAATCGGATGCCAAATTATTCCAGCAGATGTGACTTCGGTTACTGATTTGGAAGAGTTGGTGGATAAATCAGTTGAGATTCTTGGCGGTAAAATAGATTTTGTTCTGCATTCTATAGGGATGTCGGTCAATGTTCGAAAAGGAAATCATTATACAAATCAGAATTATGAATTTACTGAAAAAGGCTGGAATGTTTCAGCGGTTTCTTTCCATAAACTGATGCAGGTATTGTATAAAAAAGATGCCATGAATGAGTGGGGAAGTATCATTGCTTTGTCATATATGGCTGCACAGCGTGTTTTTCCTGATTATAATGATATGGCTGATAATAAAGCGTTTTTAGAATCAGTTGCCCGCAGTTTTGGCTATTTCTTCGGCAGAGATAAAAAAGTGAGAGTAAATACTATTTCCCAGTCACCAACAGCGACTAGGGCAGGACAGGGAGTTAAGGGATTTGGAGGTTTTATTGCTTTCGCTGATAAAATGTCTCCATTAGGCAATGCTACTGCTGCGGAGTGTGCAGATTATATTGTTGTTATGTTTTCGGATTTGACCCGAAAAGTGACTTTGCAAAATTTGCTGCATGACGGAGGCTTCTCGAATATGGGCGTAAGCCAAGAAGTAATGGAAATGTTTGAATAGTGTAAATAAGACGTTTGTTATGTAAACCATCATTTTTTATGATGGTTTTTTTGTTTATAAAGAAGTACCTTTGCCGAAATTTAATAAAAAATAATAACTCACTACTATTATGTTGTTTTCATTGATCATTCCTGTTTATAATCGTCCTGATGAAGTTGATGAATTATTAGAAAGTTTAGCAAAATCAACTTATGATGAAATATTCGAAATAGTGCTAATTGAAGATGGTTCTACAATTCGATGTCAAGATGTGGCTCAAAAGTACGGTGACAGACTTGATATTTCCTATTACTACAAAGAAAATTCAGGGCCAGGGGATTCCAGAAATTACGGAATGGAGAAGGCGAGGGGAGACTATTTTTTAATTTTCGACTCCGATTGTATTATTCCAAGTAATTATCTGAATGAAGTTGAAAAAGCTTTACAGGAAGATTATGTGGATTGTTTTGGAGGTCCCGATAAGGCGTTAGACAGTTTTTCGGATATTCAAAAGGCTATTAATTTCACGATGACTTCTTTTTTAACCACAGGAGGTATTCGAGGAGGTTCCGAAAAAATTGGAAAGTTTCAGCCAAGGAGTTTTAATATGGGACTGTCTAATAAAGCATTCAAGGCTTCCGGCGGTTTTGGAAATATTCATCCCGGCGAAGATCCTGATTTATCGATCCGTTTATGGGAAATGGGTTATGAAACCCGACTTTTTACCAATGCGTTCGTATATCACAAGAGAAGAATCGATTGGGATAAATTTACGATTCAAGTAAGTAAATTTGGTAAAGCCCGACCGATACTCAATAGTTGGTATCCTCAATACAATAAATTAACTTTTTTCTTCCCAACGTTTTTTATAATAGGATTTTTTGTATCTTTAATATTGTTGATTTTTAATCAAGATATTCTTCTTAAAATTTATTTTTCATATTTCTTGGCATTGTTTTTGGTGTCTTCTTTACAGAATAAGAGCATTAAAATAGGTTATTTGTCAATAGTTGCAGCATGGAAGCAGTTTTATGGTTACGGAATGGGTTTTTTAAAATCTTATATTAAGGTAATTTTATTAAAGCAGGATCCGAAAAAAGCATTCCCCGAATTATTTTTTAAAATATAATATGACAAAGATAATTGGTTTAACAGGAGGAATTGGAAGCGGTAAAACTACAGTTGCCAATGAATTTGCTTCACATGGAATACCAATTTATATCACTGATCTGGAAGCTAAAAAACTGATGCAGTCAGATGTTGTTTTAAAAAAAATAAGAGAGGCATTTGATGATTCTGTCTTTGAAAATGATGTTTTGAATAGAGAGAAATTATCTGAAATTGTTTTTAATAATCCCGAAAGTTTAAAAATATTGAACAGTATTGTTCACCCCGCTGTTAAAGAACATTTCCAAAATTGGCTGGCAAAGCATTCAAAAGAGCAATTCATTATTTATGAAAGTGCAATTTTGTTTGAAAGTGGGAGTTATAAAGATTGTGATTTCATTATAAATGTAATTGCTCCTCTCGAAATTAGAATTCAAAGAGTAATTTTAAGAGATAAAACAACACGTGAAAAAGTTTTGGATAGAATGAAAAATCAATGGAATGATGAGGAAAAATCATCAAAAAGTGATTTTATTATTGATAACACTAGTATGAAGGCTTTAAAGTTAGGAATTGTTAAAATTCTTAATTTTTTAAGAATTAAACAAATGAACTCTTAAATGTTAATCTTTGGTTAATGCATTATTTATTATATTGTTAAAATATTAATTTTGCTTGAATGAATAAACTGTTTTTTAGATTGCTTGTAATGTTAATGAGTCTTTCCCTTATTGGGATAATTCTTGTGCAGGTGTATTGGTTTAATACCTCATTTCGAAATAATGACGAACAATTTAAGTTTCATGTTAAGCAGGTTTTAGGAAATGTTGCCCAAAAATTAGAGCAGCATGAGCTCTATAGCTTTTATAATAAAATCAACAAAAAAATTGATAGTGCAGGTGTGGTTCCTAAAGAGGAAGATTTAATGGAATTCTATTATGTTCAAAAGAACCCAAAAACAAATCAAACTATTGTTTATTCTAATAATGTTAAATCAAAACAGTATAATATTTCTTTACCTTCATTTGATAAAAAATTTGACAGCAATAAATTTAAAAGTTTTAGTTCAAGCAGATTAACAGAAGTTTATAATAATAATTCAATTGATAATTCTGCGGTTAATCAAAGTTTAGTTCCTGATGTTAAAAGTGTAAAAGTTGGGAGTTTAGGCATTTTAGATAAATTTATTTTCGAAATTTCAAATAAAGATATCTTATCTGCTATGCCTCTTGAAGACAGAGTATCTAATGATGAACTTGATAAATTAATTAGAAAAGAGTTAGAGGAATATGGTGTAAAAACCAAATTTGAGTTTGGAATTCTGAGTAATGGAATAGTAACAAAAATAAAATCGGATAATTTTGTTTACGATAAAGCTATAACTTATTCTATACCAGTGTTTACTGATAATGAAGGAAATGAAAAATATAAATTATATGTCTCTTTTCCGCACAAAAAGAAGTTCTTGCTGTCCCAATTGGTCAGTATTACAATATTATCTATAATTTTTACTTTAATCATTATAATAGCTTATACATCAGCGTTAAATCAGTTAATACGTCAAAGACAGATTTCTGAAATCAAAAATGATTTTATTAATAATATGACGCATGAATTTAAAACTCCAATTGCGACAATAAATTTAGCTTTGGATGCCATCCGAAATCCTAAAATTATTGAGGACAAAGACAAAGTGTTTAAGTATCTGGAAATGATCAGGGACGAAAATAAACGAATGCATGCCCAGGTCGAAAATGTATTAAGAATTTCAAAATTAGAGAAGAAAGAACTGAATATTATTAAAGAATCCAGTGATATTGAGGAAGTCATTAATGATGCTATTGAGCATGTAAATTTAATTCTTGAGGATAGAGAAGGTTCAATTTCGACTCATTTTGGAGCGATCAGAAAAATAGTTTTATTGAATGATGTTCATTTTACAAATGTAATCGTTAACATCTTGGAAAATGCGATAAAGTACACTCCAGATATTCCTAAGATTGAAATTTATACTGAAAATATTAAGGACATGGTCCTTATTAAAATAAAAGATAATGGTGTTGGAATGAGTAAAGTGGCTCAAAAAAGAATTTTTGAAAAATTTTATAGAGAACATACAGGAGATATACATAATGTAAAAGGCCACGGATTAGGTCTGGCATATGTAAAGAGAATTGTAGACGATCATAATGGTCAAATATATGTAGAGAGTGAAAAGGGAAAAGGAAGTACCTTCATTATAAAATTACCTTTAATAAATTAGAGTATGGAAAACACGAATAAAAAAATACTATTAGTAGAAGATGACCTTAATTTTGGTGCAGTTCTAAAAGACTATTTAATGCTAAATGATTTTGAAGTTGTTTTAGCTAAAAATGGTATGGAGGGATTTGAGAAATTCAAAAAGGATACTTATGATTTGTGTATTCTGGATGTAATGATGCCGTACAAAGATGGTTATACTTTGGCAAAAGAAATAAGAGAGAAAAATAATGAAGTGCCTATTATTTTCCTTACGGCAAAATCTATGAAAGAGGATGTTTTAAAAGGATATAAAGCTGGGGCTGATGATTATTTGAATAAGCCTTTTGATTCTGAAGTTTTATTGATGAAAATTAAAGCTATCATTCAAAGAAAGGCATCTGATGTGAAAACAGAAGTAGTTCAATTTGAATTTAATGTTGGTAAATTTCACCTGAATTCAAAACTTCGTTTCTTGACATTCAAAGACGAAGAACCTATTAAGCTATCTCCAAAAGAGAATGAATTGCTTAAAATGTTGATTCTTCATGAAAATGACTTAATGCCAAGAGAGTTAGCGCTGACAAAAATTTGGAGAGATGATAATTATTTTACTTCTAGAAGTATGGATGTTTACATTGCCAAACTAAGAAAGTATTTGAAACAAGACGAGGATGTTGAGATTTTAAACATTCACGGAGAAGGATTTAGACTAGTTGTAAAAGCTAAATAATCCATTGGTTCTATATAAAAAAAAAGCTTCAGAATAAACTGAAGCTTTTTTGTTTTAAGTGTTTTTGTTAAGTATTTAACAAACAAAAGCTCTATTTCTAGAGCTTTTGTTTGTTTCAATGTATGTTTTATTATTCTTCCATAGTATGATATACGTTCATTACGTCATCATCCTCTTCCATTTTTTCTATTAGTTTTTCCACATCAGCCATTTCAGCTTCAGTCAATTTTTTGGTTATCTGCGGAATTCTTTCAAATCCGGAAGATAATATTTCTAAACTTCTGCTTTCCAATTCTTTTTGGATTGTTCCAAAACTGCCAAATGGTGCATAAATTAAGATACCGTCTTCGTCTTCAAAAACTTCTTCTGCACCAAAATCAATTAGTTCTAATTCTAATTCTTCTGGATCGATGCCTTCTTTTGGAATTCTGAAGTTGCAGGTATGATCAAACATAAACTCTACAGATCCTTGAGTTCCCAATGTGCCATTGCATTTGTTGAAATAACTTCTTACGTTGGCAACTGTTCTATTATTGTTATCTGTGGCAGTTTCTATCAAAAGAGCAATACCATGAGGTGCATATCCTTCAAATAGTACTTCTTTATAATTTGCAGTGTCTTTATCAGTTGCTTTTTTAATGGCTCTTTCAACATTGTCTTTTGGCATGTTGGCCGCCTTAGCATTTTGAATAACAGCTCTTAATCTTGAATTGGCTTCAGGATTTGGACCTCCTTCTTTTACAGCCATCACAATATCTTTACCAATTCTGGTAAAGGCTTTGGCCATTGCAGACCAGCGTTTCATTTTTCTACCTTTTCGGAATTCAAATGCTCTTCCCATTTCTTATTGTTATTTTGGAATACAAAAATACAGCTATTCCTTATTTATCCAAAACCTATAGAAATCTTTTTCCAAAATATATTAATTATTTCGTCTTAATGCTTTATAGTCATTTATAATCGATATAGCTTCATTAAGATAATGATTAGATTTTAAATTATCGAGCTGTATTTTATTGTATCCTAATAACGCAGGGTAAAGTATTAGCAGCGATTTGTTATATTCAGAATTTGATACGTTCAGATTTAGGTCATTTGCTGAAAAATTATTAATCTCTTCAGATAACGCCATAATGTTGGTTTGGTTTTCAAAAACAGCATCTAGAGTCATTGGAATCTCTAATTTTGACTTGTTTATAACTGCGTCAATATTTTTATTGAGTGCAATTATAGAGTTAAAATAAGGATCCTGCGCAACTCTCTTTTTGCTTTTTTGAGCAAGAGATTCAATTAATTCATTACTTACATATGGATTAAAGCGAATTCTGGATTTTAAGGTGTCATTTTTCAATGCTGTTGGAAAATCACTCTCTTTTTGAAAAACATCCTGATAAACTGTAGGGATCTGCACATCTGGAATAACGCCGATTGCTTGGTGGCTTTTACCGGTAATTCTGTAAAACTTGCTGACAGTTAATTTTACAAAGTGCTGATCATCATTTTTTTCTAAAGGCAGTATGGCCTGCATAGTTGCTTTTCCTAATGAGGTGCTTCCTATTAAAACAGAGCGGTTATAATCCTGCATAATATCAGCAAAAAACTCGCTTGCAGATGCTGAATTCCCATTAATTATAATAACAATTGGGCCTTTGTAAATAACACCTTTGTAGGGGT
Organism: Flavobacterium aquicola; assembly: GCF_003385115.1. Lineage (GTDB taxonomy): Bacteria > Bacteroidota > Bacteroidia > Flavobacteriales > Flavobacteriaceae > Flavobacterium > Flavobacterium aquicola. Next base: position 341,367 of record NZ_QUNI01000004.1, on the reverse strand, counting down.
CATTTATTATTGATAATTGTTTTTTGTTATCAGCAACTATTGAAATAGGACCTCGGTCAATAAATAATCCTGCTAGTTTTACAGCTTCCTCCATGGAGCCTCCGCCGTTATCAGTCAAATCAAGAATCAATCCTTTAATGTCATCCTGCATTAACTTTATGGTCTCTTTAGCAACATCTTGTGCGCATCCTTTACTGTTTTCTCCATCGAAATCGGAATAGAAACTTGGTATTTTTATATAGCCGACTTTAACATCTTTCTCGACTATAAAGCTGTAAACAGTATTCTCTTCATCTTTTAAAACTTGCTTTTCAATAGTAACTTTAAAGCTTTTTCCTGAATTTCGTTTAAGTGTTAAGGTTAGTATTGTATTTAATTCTGAAGACATCATCGTTGATATAGCTTCTAAAGAGGAACACGAAACTTCCAGAGTTTCTTTTTGATTGGAAATGGCTAATATCAAATCGCCTTTTTTGATTTTACCAGTCTTAAAAGCTGGACCGTTTGGATCAATTTCAATTATATTAATTTCGTTTTTTTCATTTAAGCTGACCTCTAATCCTAATGAGAGTTTTTCTTTAGACAAAGTGGAAACAAAACTGGATTTTGTATCATTGTTAAAGTAATTGGTATGAGGATCAAAATAAATACAAAATATATTGTAAAAATTATCTTCAAAAAACTTATCGTTAGAAAGCGACGAGTTGATTTTGCAAAGTTCATTTTCTATGACATCCTTTTTTGATTCTTGACTCATTAAATTGAAATTGAGTTTTAAGGAATCGAGATTCTTGCTTTTTCCAGCAATATCGTTAAATATTTCGAATCGTATTTTTTTGTTCCAGGCTTTCTCCGCTTCGTTTGCCTGGAGATAAAAATTAAAACTTTTTTCCTTGAAGCGGATAGTGTCTTTTATTTTGAAATCAATGGTTTGTGCGTTTAATTTTTCTAATATAACCTTATTTCTTAAAAGAGATTTTTTGTATTCGCTTTTAATATCGTCCAAAAAGGAACAATCATCTTTTAAAATAAGATCATCCAGCTGAAGACGGTATTTACTGGAAAGTGAGTCGGCTTGTGATTTTAAAAAAATGTTTCTCGCAGGATCTAAATCGTTCAGTAATTCATCAAAAACATAAGCCGATAAACTATCGTTCACCGGCTTTGGACTATAATGTTCGTTTTGAAGTAATCTGTTTATTTTGAGTAAAATTTCACAATTAGCACCACTATTTTGAGCAGATAGAGAAAATGAACAGAACAGTAATGCTAGTGTAATTTTTTTCATATGGATATCTTTCTTTTATTTGTTACCGAGACTCTAAGTTAATAAGTTTCTAAGTTTAAAAAAAATATCCTTTTTAAGTTGTTGTTTATTTATGAAATTATAATAAAAGTCAGCCTTTGCTTCTTAGAATCATCTAAAAAAGAAACTATTTTTTGTAAAAAGGAAGTTTTACCACTTTGGCAGGAACATCATTTTTCCTGATTCTGATAAAAATATCGCTGTCTACGGCGCTATTTGGAGTAGTAACATAACCAAGTCCAATTCCCTTATTCATTGAAGGAGACATCGTTCCTGAGGTTACAATTCCAATTACCTCTCCTGATGCATCAACAATTTCATAATCGTGTCTTGGAACAGCGCGCTCCTGCATTTCAAAAGCCACCAATTTTTTGGTAACACCTTCTTCTTTTTGTTTTTTCAGATTATCCGAATTGGTGAATTCTTTAGAGAATTTAGTAATCCATCCTAATCCAGCTTCAAGAGGAGAAGTAGTATCGTTGATGTCGTTTCCGTACAAACAGAATCCCATTTCAAGACGCAGCGTATCTCTGGCCGCCAAACCAATTGGTTTGATTCCGTATGAAGCTCCGGCTTCAAAAACTTTGTTCCAGATTGTTTCAACTTCCGAGTTTTTACAATAGATTTCAAATCCGCCTGAACCGGTATAACCAGTTGCCGAAATAATAACATGCGGGAAACCTGCAAAATCAGCTACTTCAAAATGGTAATAGGCAATTGCAGATAAATCTATAGAAGATAAAGACTGCATCGCTTCAACCGCTTTTGGTCCTTGAATCGCCAGTAAAGAATAATCATCAGACAGGTTTTTCATTTCAACACCCAAATCGTTATGTGCCGAAATCCAATCCCAGTCTTTGTCAATATTCGATGCATTTACCACAAGTAAATACTGCTCTTCTTTTATTTTATAGACGATCAAATCATCTACAATTCCTCCTTCATTGTTTGGCAGGCAAGAATATTGTGCTCTTCCAATAGTTAAACCCGAAGCATCATTCGAAGTCACTTTCTGAATCAAAGCCAAAGCATTTGGACCCGAAAGTATAAATTCGCCCATATGCGATACATCAAAAACACCTACTGCATTTCGAACCGTTTCGTGTTCTGCATTTACCCCTTCATAAAGAATAGGCATATTGTACCCGGCAAACGGCAGCATTTTCGCTCCCAAACCCTCATGTATGTGCGTTAAAGCAGTATTTTTCATTTGTTTTTTTATATAAAAATTAAAGTGCTAATTTATAGTTTTTATTTTGCCTGACAAAGGTTATAAATATTCAAAATATAGCTTTTTAGAAGAGTTCAGTATTATGTTTTTGGTCGTAACCCCATTGCTGAAAATTGCAGTCGTACCTCCTTTAATTTTCAGCAATGGGGTCGGGCTTTCGGCTTTATCTTTATTTTTTTAAAGGAAAAAAATAAAGGATATCGCCTCTATCCCTTACGCTAAGTATTTCAGTTGAAAAATTTGTGGAATTATTATCACACAATTTAAAAATCAGAAATATATAGTCATTTATGTAAAGTGATTATTTATTCAAAAATCAAATGAAATTTAGAATTTTCGTAAATGAAGAAAAGCTATATTATTTTAACTTTTACTTTCAATAATCTCCCTTATAATATTAAAATGGTGCTGTGTATGTAGTTTTATAAAACGGATTGTAGGTTTTAATTTTAAATGTCCCATGAAGGGATGGTCAAAATACTGATTGGAATTTAAAGTGCTTAATTTCTCTAAGTTAAGATTACTCTTTTCAATATGTGCTTTTAATGAATCCGAAGTAAAATCTGCTGCAGGCTGAACTGCTTTTGGTGCGCGAACTTTTCCTCTTGGAATTTTATTTATTACAAATACTACAAACCGATTGAAGTTAAAAGTCCTTTTGTAATTCTCAGGATTTGATTTTTGTATTGATGCAATAGTCAAATTCATGACCAATAATGCATGTTCAATATGCCAGCCCACCGATGATTTAGAAACCGATGGATTAAGAATCTCCTGATTTTGAATTTGGTTTTCTAACGCGGTCAGCAGTGCTTTTAGTTCTTCCATATAAGTAAATCAGCTTTATGTTTTAGGATTATCCGTAACTCATACCAAGAGCTAAATATTCAAAATGTACTTTGCGCCTTTGCGTGAAATTGGGCTCGCAGAGGCGCAAAGGCGCAAAGGATTGAAAGGAAAAGCATTCAACAACTAATTTTTCTGTGAAATGGTGCTAGTCACGGAATATTATGTTTTCTGTTTTGTTAATTTTTTAAAATGGAATTTTATATTATTTCTTAGAAAATAAATTTTCAGCAACCCAGGCAGGACCAATCAATAAAAACTGAATGTCTTTAAGAAATGACGGCTTTTTGCCTTCGATATTGTGACCATAAAACTGTCCGATCCAAGCCACAGCAAAAACACCTATAGAAAATGCCCAAAGTGGTACAAACTGCCCAATATAAAAATTAATGACTAAGCACAAAATTGAAAAAATCGCTATTTTAACCGCCATCGAAACAGATAATCGGATGTAGAAAATCAATACAAATACCAAAACAACTGCAGCCCAATTTTCAATTATTGGCTGGTTCAAATGCAGTAAATTAGTTAGAAAACCGCTTGGAATACTCATCAATAATCCCACGATAGAAAAGAAAATTGCAGGAACACAGATATAGTGTATTGCTTTGTTTTTTGGGTTTTGATGACTTACGGCATATTCTTCAAACCATTGATCTAGTGTTTTCATAATTGATATTTTTTACTAATTTATAAAATAATAATCAATGCTGATAAATGCTAAAGTGTTTTTTCTAAGACTGCAAATTCCAAATGCTGGTCTGTAATTATGGTATCTGCATCATTGAGCGCAAAAGGTTCTCTTACTCCGGTATCGGCATAGCCATGACGGTTGTACCACTCAATTAATTTTTCTCTGATCGTGATTACAGTCATTACGATTTTGGATAAACCTAATGTACGTGCATGAATTTCTGCCTCCTGTAAAATTTTCTTTCCAATGCCTTTATTCTGCAATTCAGGTGAGATGGCCAGCATTCCCAAGTACAATTTCTCTCCTTTGTCAGTAAGTAAAACCGATCCAATGATTTGATTGTTTTCTGTGAATTTTAAAATTGTATTGTTTTTGTCTCCAAAAATTTCTTCCAGTTGATCTAAAGTAATTCTTTTGCCTTCCAAAAGATTTGCTTCGGTAGCCCATCCTTTTTTAGAAGTTTCACCGCGATATGCCGAATTGATTAACTTTTCTAATGCCGGAATATCATCTGAGGTTGCTTTTGTAATCATGAAGAATAATTTTTTAAAGAAATTTTATTGTGTGCATATTATTTTGTCCAAAGATAAAAAAAACTACAGCGAAATTGTCTTAAGCTGTAGTTTTAGAATTGTTATTGTATTACTTCTTAAATGAATATATATTATAGTTTTGGATTTAAATTTCAATTTTTGCTCCCATAATTTTTAGAAACTCTCTGATAAAACTTGGATGTGCTGGCCAAGCCGGTGAAGTCACCAGATTTCCATCCACAAAAGCACCATCAACAGGAATAGATTGAAATTCACCTCCAGCCAATGTTACTTCAGGGCCAACAGCTGGATAGGCAGTCAGTTTTCGTCCTTTTACGACATTAGCAGCTGTCAAAATCTGGATGCCGTGACAAATAGCTGCAACAGGTTTATTGACACTGAAAAAATGTTTCGTTATTTCGATTACTTTGCTGTTCAATCTCAAATATTCCGGAGCTCTTCCTCCAGCGATAACTAATCCGTCATAATCATTTACATTAACGTCATCAAAACTGTAATTCAAAGCGAAGTTGTGTCCTGGTTTTTCAGTATAAGTCTGATCGCCTTCAAAATCATGAATGGCAGTTTTTATGGTGTCTCCCTTCTTTTTGTCGGGACAAACAGTATGAACAGTGTAACCAACCATTTCCAGCATTTGGAACGGAACCATAGTTTCATAATCTTCGGTGAAGTCACCGGTTAAGAACAATACTTTTTTCATTTTATCTCAATTTTAAAATTATTATAAAGCAAATCTTATTTTTTTTAATTATAAAGTTATTGAAAAGATAGTATTCGTTTGATTTTTAATCTGTTAAATTTTGTGTCTCTTTTGAGTTTTAAATGGTCGTAAACTTGTCATCCTGACGAAGGAAGGATCACATTAGAAATTCCGCAAAGTAAATTTCCAATCTTTATCGAGTTCCGTGTGTGATCCTTCCTTCGTCAGGATGACAATATTGGTGTAATTATTGTGTGACATTCTGCCAAACAAATAAAAAAAAACTACAAAGTAAAGTTTCCTTTTCCTTGTAGTCTTTAATTATATTTCTGGGCAAGATTATTTGTTAATCTTCCTCAATTTCAAATTCAGCGTCTTTTTCCCAAATTTCCATTTCGCAGGGCTTGCAATTGAATTTTAGTTTGTATTCCAATTCTCCCTGTTTCAGTACTAATGGTTCTTTTAGCTTAGTCTCCATGGTGTCTTTATGGTATTTTGGGCATTTTTCCAATTCGTATTTAATGCAGTATTTGGTTGTCATCACACGGGATTTTCCCGGATCCCATTGCAGTTCAAAAGCTTTTTCAATTTCGGTAACACCGTGACGTTCGTAGAATTGACGTGCTTTTTTATTGGAAACATTATACATGAAATCCAATTTGGTTTCTGGATAAGGATGTGATGTTTTCTCTAATTGGTGTTCTTCGCGTTTGTAATTTGCCAAACGAATTTCGGATAATTGCTCGTAAACCGTTCTTCTCATCTCGTTTACTTTTGAAATAGGCAAGAACCAGTTTTGCGTGAACATAATATCAATTTCATCAGCTGTATAAGGTGTAAAACCAGTTTTGGCCAATTGTGTTTTGATATTATCTTCAATCGAAAGGTTGTTTTTAGTTACATCTTTCGCAAAATCTAATTTAACGATGCTTACATAACCATCTTCATCAGTTGCAATTAATTCAAAGCCATTTTCATTTTCGGTCAGCAATAAAGTTGTACTTATTTTGCGGACAGCGCTGTCTTCTCTTTCTACAATTTTGATGAAAGCGGCATCATTATTTCGGTAAATAAAAGTACCGTCTTTGATTTCTTTCAGCACATTTGGATATGCCAGACCATTTTCGGCTTTGTTTACGTAAATCCCTTCGGCTTCATTATTTTCGTTGATGAAACAAAGTCCGTCGCCATTATTTAGAAGCTCTCCATTTTCAATTTGGTAAGCACCGCCAATGGTTTTTATTAATTTACCAATGTATTGTCCTTTCGATTTTGGACTTTCCCAAGAACCAATCGATTGGTATCTTTCGTTAACAAAATAGTCAGTATAACCACGGTTGAAACTTTTGTCTAAAGCAGAATCAAAAAGATAAGTACATTTTCCAGATGACGCTTTAGTATATTTATCGCTTCCTTCCAAAAAGGAATCGAGTTTTTGTCTTAAATACGAAACGTTATTTTTTACATAAACGATGTCTTTCAAGCGACCTTCAATTTTAAACGAAATAACTCCAGCTTCTACCAAATTTGGAATTTGATCCGATACATCAAAATCTTTGATAGAAAGCAAGTGGCTGTTTTTGATTAAAGTATCGCCATGACCATCGATTAAGTTGTAAGGTAGACGACAGTTTTGTGCACAGGAACCTCTGTTTGCAGAGCGTTCGCCATTGGCAACACTCATATAACAGTTGCCGCTGAAAGAAACGCACAAAGCACCGGTTACAAAAAATTCCAGCTCAACATCCGAAGCTTCGCTGATTTCCTTGATTTGATGCAGGTTTAATTCGCGGGCCAAAACCACACGTTTCATTCCGACGTCTTTCAGGAATTTAATTTTGTCTGTATCACGGTTGTTGGCTTGTGTACTGGCGTGCAAAACGATAGGAGGCAAGTCCATTTCCATAATAGCCATGTCTTGTACAATAAGGGCATCAACGCCAACATCGTACAATTTCCAAATCATCTGACGGCAGGTTTCCAGTTCGTTGTCGTACAAAATGGTATTGATCACCACAAAAACCTGAGCGTGGAATAAATGCGCATATTTGACCAATTCCGCAACATCTTCAATGGAATTGGTGGCATTGGAACGTGCTCCAAATTGAGGTGCTCCGATATAAACGGCATCGGCACCACTATTAATGGCTGCAATTCCGCCAATTAAATCTTTTGCAGGGGCTAAAATTTCTATTTTCTTCTTCATCAGTCGATGATTTTTTTAATTTCTAAAAAGCGTGCAAAGGTCTTATAAATATTCCAAGATTTCTAGCCTTAAGGGATTTTTTTTGAATGTATTACCATTTTTGATTATTAAGATGCATATCATTTTAATAGCATTCACCCAAAAGGCGTGAGACTTTTAGAGAGTTTACAATTTTTAAAGGCATTTTAATAAAAACACAAAGGTGGGGAGATTTTGCAGAGCAGGGGGTATTAACGGTAGCAGAGGGGGTACAAATGGTATGGTCTAGGAGGTGTTTTACCCCCTAATGCCCCATGTTTTAGGGGGTAATACTGTGTAAAAGGGTAACAATATTAACCAAAACAGGGTGGTAACCCCCTGAAAAAGGTATGCAATACACCCTGTTTGTAGGGGGTATGATGGGTATTTGTGGGGGGTAACAGTACCAAAACCATCCCTATTGAACCATTTTAGAATATAAAATAGTCCAATTCTGTCTCCCTCTCCTTTGGAGAGGGCTGGGGTGAGGTTAATTTCTAAATGGTGTTAGACTGTTTTTTGGTTCCTTTCAGCCACAAAAAAGCCCTATATTGAATAATAGGGCTGTATTCTAAAGTTCGGGTCAAAAATTGTTAATCAAAAATCAGTAATCATTTTACATTATGATCCCTAACTTAATGCCATTGCACTTATCGCCTGTGTCTTGCGGGAATGTTTCCTTCGACAGCATGACAAGTTTGTGTAAGGTGGAGATGTTGAAAAACAAAGAGTGAGTGGAGAGTTGGGAAACTTTGCCGAATGGCTTCTAAATACAAAACCATTTTTTAATTAAGACAAATAACTCAAATCCGTTGTAGTACCAGAACGTTATGCACAGGCTTTTTACTCGTTTAGTTCTTTCCAACAAATTTGAATTTCACGGTCTACCTGTCTTTCAAGTTTTGGCAATTCATTAATAACCCAATCTCTACTTTCTTTTGTTAGATAATATATGTTGTCTTTTAATTTGAAATTCATTGCACCTAATATCATTTGCATCATCTCTTTTTTTTCTGTTGTTCCATTTGCGAAATTTGGACCAATTAAATATTTCAATATATCTTTTTCAAAATATGGTTTGTAATACAAAATGTAACTTACAATTGGAAAATAAAAGTAAAAAAAACTATTCGTATTTGAAGCGTATTGGATTTTATTAAATTCTGTCAATAACTTTTCAGAATCTAATTCACTAGTTTCAAAGTTTAAGTCTTTTAATAGTTCATAAGTTCTTTTTGCACTTGGTACTATATCCCCCATTCTTTTCAAATCTGAAAATGATTTTTCAAACTCTGATTCGTTATCTTTTTTGTTAAATATTTTGTCTAATATTTTCAATGTTGTTTTTTTTAAGGTTGTGCTTAACGTTCTGGCAGTACCGCGGGTTTGAGATTAAAATTAAGTTCATTCTTCGGATTTGCTAAATCATCCCAAATACAAAATCATATTTCTATTAAGTTAATTGCGCAAATCCGTTGTAGTTCTGTTGGCAGTAGTTTTTTTAGTCATGCTCTAGAAGGGTTACAACTTTATTTTGTTTCCGTGAATATCCAATTACTGTTCCGCCTTCATCACAGTCAAAGCAGGTAATATCCATTAATTTTATTATTGAATCTGATAAAGCTTCATTTAAAAAATCTTTATCGCTAATGTCTTCTTCCCATTCTTTGAAGTCGTCATATTTATTCTTTTCTATTAGAGAAATTTCTTCAAAGAAACTATCAATTCTCTTTTTAAAATAAGCCTGATATTGTTTTTGTGTTAATGACTTTCTGTATTTTTCAATATATTTTTCATAATCCTTTTGATTTCCTGTAGGTACAGTTTCAGGTTCATCAATCCCTTTTAAAAAATAAAAAGCTCCAAAAGATTGTGTGTAAATGATTTTCTTGTCTGCTGTCATTATTAGCAATTTTGCTTTTGAGTCCTTAGCCAAACCTGGTTCGATAATTAATTGGAATATGTCTTTTGAATTTGGATTTGAAAAGAAGTATGAATTTGAAGTTTTTATTGTGTCTGCGATTGAGAATTTGAAGTTTTCCCTACTGTTGTCGTCAACTACTTCGCTACTTGTTTTTTGTAAAGTGCTACTATGATGGATGTTATTTTTATTTTCTTTCTTGTTTGAATTGCAAGAGAGAAAAGTAATCAATACAACTAAAAAAATACTTCCTTTATATGATGTCATAATTTTCAATAATGTCTTCTTAAAATGCCCTATACCGTTCTGGCACTACAGCGGTTTTGGGGTTAAATTAAACCTATTCTTCGGATTTGCCTAATCTTCCCAAATACAGGACCGTTTTTAAATAAGCCACCTAAATCCTATACAGCAGTCATGCATTCGTAATTATTCCTCGTTTGTGTTTTCATCTTTTCTAACAATACTAAATATCAATGTGATAATCATTAATAGTGTTAATAAAAAGAATTCTTTCCAAACTGACTTCTTACAAATATTATAATCACTTAGTTTTAATAATTCAGAATTATTTTTCCTAATAGCAAAAGAAAACACTTCTTTCTCATTTGTTATTTTTTCATATAGAGTTGATTCCTTATTCGTCAGAAATGATATTGAATCTCTAAATTTCATATTCTCAAATCGACTCAAATTTAAGTTTTGCAAACCGCAAGTTTTTATCGTAAAATTAGTTGGTGTTCCCACAATTTTAAAATCGAGTGAAGGGACATTGTCTCCTGTAGATTTGTAATAAATTGGCAGTCCAGCTAGTTCAGCTTTAATTTCAATTAAGTTTTCACTGTCAATTAAATTGGGTTTAGAAAAAATAAAACATGTATATCCCAAATAGAACAATAATATAAATATCCACAAAAAAGTTGTTTTTTTATTTTTTCTCATCATGACGCCTAACGTTCTGGCACTACAGCGGGTTTGGGACTAAATTAAGCCCATTCTTCGGATTTGCCAAATCATCCCAAATACAAAACTATCTTTCCATTAAGCCAAATACCCAAATCCGTTTAGTGGCTGTTACCTGCTGTTTTTTTATTCAATTTTCTTCGGAGTTGGACTATATCGTAATATTCGAACGGTCGGAATTATGTTTTTCAAATTCTTCCTTTAATATTTTCTCTAATTTATTTAAATCGCAATTCAATAAACTTGATGAAACTGTAATTGGAGTACCGTAGATTTTAGTATTTGATTTCATAAGGAATGCCTGAAATTTGCTTTCTGCTTTTTCAATGTATTTTTCAGGGTTATTCACATTAATTAGAATCAACCTGTTGTTTGTTTTAATTTCTTCAATGTCTTCCCATTCAATTAATCCAGTCTTAACCAAATTTGAATTGTCTAATATTCCAAAATCATCAACTGTTAGGCTAATTTTATTTTCGTATTCTTTGATTATAAGAACTAATGTTACCCATCCAAACAATAAAAAACCAATAAGTCCAACGATTTTGATAAAAAATATATTTCTAAAAATAGGTGAAATAAAATAAGTCGGATAAAGATATAATGGTATAAATGCTGAAGTAAATATAATACAACCTATAATCGAAAAATAAATCTTCTTTCTACTACTTTTAAATTCCATTTTATTCATCTATTCAATTATTCATGTTTTTTTAAAGTGTTTATTGTCTGCTATAATTATCTAGTTATTTTGCTAGACGTTCTTTTTCTGCAAAATAGCAGGTAACTACTTTATATGTGTCATAAAATGACACCAATCTATACATATTGGGTTGGTTTTATGCTACAAAAACAACTTTTTAGTATTCAGCTAATTTAGTTTTTTTGAGTAAATAATTGTAAGTGTATTTTGAATATTTCTTAAAATAATAATCCTCTCATTTTTCTTAAAAGTTGTGGTGATTTGCGTGAGGGATAGGCGGAAGCTACCGAAGTAGCCCAGATAGCCCGACCGCAGCAGGGATAGGGGCTGTGTACTCGTAACAGTGATTTAGCCCCTTTTCCTGCTGGGGTCACGCCCAGAAAAGTTAAAGTTTACTATTTGAAATTTGAGTTTTAGAATTTTGTACTTTTAATAGAAAATCAATCTTATGAATACTCCAATTTCAATTGATAGAAACGAAATTTTAAAACGCTATGAACCTATTGCGAAGCATACGCACAAAGGCCTGCAGGGACACGCTCTGATAATTGGCGGGAGTTATGGAAAGATAGGAGCGGTGTGTCTGGCCGGAAAAGCGGCGCTAAAAACAGGCTGCGGACTTGTAACTGCTTTTGTGCCGGAGTGTGGTTATCAGATTGTTCAAATTTCAAATCCCGAACTAATGGTAATAACCGATGCTGATGAAAAACATCTTTCGGATATTGATTTTGATTTAAAACCAAATGCCATCGGAATCGGTCCTGGAATGGGACTGCATACTGAAACTCAGAAAGCGTTTCATGATTTTTTGTCGAATACAAGTGTCCCAATGGTTATTGATGCTGATGCTTTGAATATTTTGGCGTACAATCCGTCTTGGATGGCGTTGGTTTCGCCTAGAACCATTTTGACACCGCATCCCAAAGAATTGGAACGGCTGATTGGTAAATGGAATTCGGAGGCTGAAATGTTTCAAAAAACTATTGCTTTTTCGTTAGTCAATCAGGTGATTATTGTGATGAAAGGAGCGCCAACCTATACTATTGACGGCGAAACGGTTTACCTAAATACTACTGGAAATGCTGCGCTGGCAACTGCCGGAAGCGGTGATGTGCTGACAGGAATAATTACCAGCCTTTTGGCACAGTCGTATAAACCTTGTGATGCGGCTATATTAGGTGTTTATCTCCACGGACTGACCGCTGATATTGCTTTGCCCGAAACAGGTTATCAGTCTTTTGTCGCTTCATCTATTATTGAGTATCTTGGGAAAGCGTATTTGAGTTTAGATGTTTAATCGTTTAATTGTTTAATTGTTTTTTGCGGGAAAGCATACTCTATGTTTTGATTGATTAAGGACAAAAAAAAGACAAGCTGTTAACTTGTCTTTTCGAGTTTTATAAAAAATTGCCGTTTAATAATTGTATGCAACAGCTTCTAATTTAGAATCGGTTTGATTGGTAATCACAACAAAAGGAAAACCTTGTTCTGCAGCTTGTTTTTTGATTCTGGTTGAAGCATCTGCAATCCAATCTGATTTCATCTGTCCTTTTGGCTTGTGGATTGTAGTTTTCAAAGCAGTTCCCTGATGCAGACCATTGGCTTGGCTGTTTGTTATTATCTGCACATTTTTATATCCGGTTTTACCAGAAACATCTGCTTTGTGATTGTCAACAAGTATCGAATTTGTTTTTTTATCGATTATTTTGTCAATAGCAAAAAGGCTTATTTCTTTCACAGCACTGTTTCCAGGAAGCGAATAAAAAACGGTGTTATCTTTTGTAGTAACATAATTTACTTCTAGTTTTTCTCCATTTTGTTTTACAATAATGTGAGAATCAGCAAATATCAAAGAGGTAAATAAAGCAAGTGCAAGTGTGAATATCGTTTTCATATGTATGTTTGAATTTAGATTTAATTGTATAAAAGTTTGTTCCAAACCCAATAGGTTTCGAAAGCTGATTTTAAGCAAATAAATAAAATTCAGGAGGCGGATTTGATAAATCCAAAAATACTGATTGTGGTATGGCATCCACTTTGCTAAAGTGCAGTTCAGTCGAAGGTATACTATGAAAAGGAATACTGAAAGGAGCTGGAAAATCTAAAACAATTTCAAATGTTTTTTCTTCCACTTCTGATTTTCCTTCCGGCAATGCTTCTTTTTTATCAGCAGTTTTTCTTTCGGTAGCCGTTTTTATAATTGTAGAAACAGACGGCGCTGCCCAAGTAAGGGTGAGCAGTAAGCAAAGGGTGTAAAATGCTATTTTGCGTGCTGTTTTCATATTGGTAAATTTATAGGAAAGTCCAATAAAATCAAAGGTTTTAACAGAATTTTGACTATTTAGAGCAGTGATATTTGAAGGCTCAGAAAAGGGTCTTGATTTGAGAATGATACCCTCATAAAAATAGGGGTATTATTTAAAATGATTGTAAAATTTAAACTTTACCCCTAGTTAAATTCTGCTGCGATGCTTAACTTGGAAATTAATAAAACTTCTATAACTGTCAATAATTGATTTTGATGCTAATTTTTTCGAAAGAAGTTATCGAAAATTATGAAAAACAGCCTTGGCTTGCATTTTGATATTTTATATTTGTCCTGTCAATTGCATTTGAAAGGAATGGAAACAAAAAAACATATAATGAAGAAGCTGTTCTTTATAGCAGCTGTGATTTTTTTACTGCATAGTTGCAACAAAAGGGAGAGCAAAACCTTTAGAAAATTTTACAAAGCTTCAAAAGGAGATTCAACAGCTTTCCTGTCAATGGTCTTTACAGAAAATACTTTTTATGGAGAATATGAAATCCGATACGGTCTTTTAGGAAAAGATTCTGGAGCCGTTCGCGGTAATCGTATTGGTGATACTTTGCGGGGCGATTTCTGTTACAGATCGTATGGTGGTGATATAAAAAGAGCGCCTTTTGTTTTGTTGGAAAGTAATCAAAAACTAAAACAGGGAACAGGATTAATTTCGACTTATATGACCATACCTTTCTATGTAAAAGGAACATTAGAATTTAAAGATTCGAACTTTTTATTTGAACCAATAGATAAAAGCCAATTTGGGAAATGATTTTTTGAGTTACAAATAAAACCATTTTTTTACCATTAAGATAGTAAGAAAAATTAAGCTTAATGATTCTTAATATCTTAATGGTAAATTTTTTTAATTAATTTTTATATTTCCAAACCAATACATCTGCGGTTTTCATCGATGGTGTTCCGATGATAATTTCAGTGTTTGTTGGAAGTTTCATTTCATACACTTTGTCAGAATAATTTACAGCGATTCCGAAACCATCTCGGTATTCCACTGTAACGCCCTCTGGGTAATTTTCAATCGGAATATTCTGCTGTTTGTATAATTTAGTCAGCACCTGTTTTTCAAGATCTCCTTTTTTTGAATCAACACCAACATAAGTCACGGTTCCTTTTCCCAATTTGCGGGAAGTAACGGCAGGAGTTCCAGCATAGAAATCACCTTGAAAAGTTCCCCATACATCTGTTGCTTTGTTAGGCTTCAGTAAATCGCCCCAGCTTGTCCAAGTAAATTCCTGATCGTTGAATTTAATTTTATCTGGAGATTGAGGCATTAATAAATCGTAGGATTCAATTTCAGAACCAATGAGTTTCCACATTGGCTGATAAAATTTAGCTTCCCAGAGATGGCCTTTGCGGTTTTGGATTCCTGTGCGGCAGCTCAATACTAAGTTTCCTCCTTTTTCAGCGTATGCAGTCAGTTTATCAATCATCTGCTGGTCAATCATTTGGTAAGCAGGAACAATTAGTACAGGATAATTCGAGAAATTTGTGGTATCACGTACAAAATCTACAGGAGCTCCAAATGATTTTACGGCCTTATAGTATTTGGTAAAATGGTCTATTGTGTTCCATTGGTTGGTCTGCCTGTTTAATTCAATCCCCATCACGTTATCAGCATTGAATAAAATTCCGGTTTTGCGCTGCAGGTAATCTTTTGGCAGCTGTGCTTTTGCATCGTATTTTTTGCGGAGCGTATTAATGTCTTTGATGAACTGGCTAAATTCCAATCCACCCGTAGTTGGAGTAACACCGTCGGTTCCTACGATTCCATAATGAAACTGTTCGTAGCCGTATAAAGGCGCGCGAAAGCGGTACGTGCAGGTGAACTTGCTTCCACCGGCAAAAACATTCCAGAGCCATAAACGCATGGCTCCAGGCAGTGGTTGCGGATTGATGCTTCCCCAGTTTACTTGTCCTGGCTGTAATTCCATCACACCATAAACTCCTTTTATTGGTCTGAAAAAATCATTGGACATTGGAATACGGGAATACTCGCCAACGCGATAGCCTTTTGGACCAATGCCAAGATCACTGCCGTAAACCATATATCTGGTATAGCTTACAAAGTCTAATTCCTTGCTCTGTCCTACATACCCCACATCATACATCGGAATATAATTGGAAGTAATCCACTGATTTGGATTTGAGAATTTACGGATTTCTTTGGCCTGATCGTCCAAGAAGGTTGCAGTTTCATTATCGGCAAAACGATAATGATCAAGCTGTGAGTGCAGATTCATTCCCCACTCAGCATGCAGCGGAATGTTGATTTCGTCAAAACTGCTGTAAGTGCCGCTCCAGAAGTTGTTTCCCCAAGCTTCGTTGAGAGTGCTAATAGTTTTATATTTTTCTTTTAACCAATCACGGAATCTTTGCGGAGCATCTTTCCCATAATCCAGAAAACGGCGCGGTTCATTATCAACCTGCCAGCCCATAATACGTTTGTCATTGCCGTATCTTTTGGCCAATTCGGCAATCATTTTCATAGAGTAGGAGCGGTAGTAGTTACTGGAAAAAGTGGCATGCTGGCGTGTTCCATGATCCATTTTGGTGCCGTCTTCATTGGTCGCAAGTACTTCAGGATGTTTGCGGACAAGCCATACAGGAGGCGTAGCGGTCGAAGTACACATAATAACTTTTAGATGATATTTTTCGGCAAGTTCCAATGATTTATCAAGCCATTTGAAATCGTATTTACCCTCTTCCGGTTCCAGTTGTGCCCAAGCAAATTCTCCAAAATGAGTGAATTCAAATCCCATTTTTTCCATGTTTTGAAAGTCACGTTCCCATTGCGAAGGATCCCAATGTTCAGGATAATAATAAACTCCCACAGAAGTTAAATCTTTTGCAGGGAAAAATTTCTCTAATTTTTGTGCAAATGAATTAGTGCCTAAAAGAAGCACTACAGCCAGAAAGCACTGCTGATACAATGCTGTAAGTTTATATTTCATAAGAAAATATTTAGAAGTGTATGAATTACAAATATAAGTTTTTTGAAGAATGCTAAGGGGGAGAAAACCGTTTAATTGAAGGGGTAAATAGTTTAATTACATAATGATTTTCATAATTTAATTAAATTTTAGAATCTGAGTTTCTTTGCAGATTAGCATCTCAAAAGAAAATAGTTATTTGTAAGTTTGTAGTTCATGAATTGAATTATGAGAAAACCACTTGAATTAAGAACCGTAAATGTTATGCGCTACATTTCACCGTTGCGGGAAGGCGGTTCATTGCCGGCTCTTGCTGAAGCTGATGATGATTTTAAATATGTTTTAAAATTTAGAGGTGCCGGACATGGCGTAAAAGCTTTAATCGCCGAATTGATAGGCGGTGAAATCGCAAGAGTTCTAAACCTAAAAATGCCCGAACTGGTGTTTGCTAATCTCGATGAAGCTTTTGGACGCACTGAAGCCGATGAGGAAATTCAGGACTTGCTGCAGGGCAGTCAGGGGCTGAATCTGGCACTGCACTTTTTGTCGGGAGCGATTACTTTTGATCCAGTGGTGACAAAACTTCCTGCGGATTTAGCTTCGCAGATTGTCTGGCTGGATGCTTTTATTACGAATGTTGATCGTACGTTCCGAAATACAAATATGCTTATTTGGCACAAAGAATTATGGCTTATCGATCACGGTGCGTCGCTGTATTTCCATCATTCCTGGAACAGCTGGGAAACGCATGCCAAAAGTCCTTTCGCATTGATAAAAGACCATGTTTTATTGCCGGAAGCAAGTCTGTTAAAAGAAACTGATGATGCTTTTAAAAAAATACTCACGAAAGAAATCCTGCAGGATATTGTCAATTATATCCCCGAAGACTGGCTCCATTGGGAAGACAGCGAGCAGACTCCAGACGAAATCAGAGCTGTTTACTTTCAGTTTTTATGGACTAGATTGAATCATTCAGAAATTTTTATAAACGAAGCCGAAAATGCAAGAGAAAAACTTATATGAGTACGCCGTTATCCGCGTTGTGCCAAGGGTGGAGCGCGAAGAATTCCTGAACGTAGGCATTATTCTGTTTTGCAAAAAAACAAAATACATAAAGATGCTGTATTCAGTCAATGAAACTAAATTACTTATGTTTTCAGAAGATTTCGATTTGGAACAGCTTGAACTGAATTTAGAATCTTTTCAGAAAATTGCCCACGGAGGCAGAGCAGGCGGTCCTATCGGTGAGTTTGATATTCCGTCCCGTTTTCGATGGTTAACAGCTATCCGAAGTTCAGGGATTCAGACTTCAAGACCGCATCCAGGATTTTGTACTGATTTGGATGCAACCATTCAGCGATTGTTTGAAGAGTTGGTTTTGTAATCGTATTTCAAACTAACTACTAAAAATGGTTTGCCACAGATTAAAAAGATTCACACAGATTTAATCAGTGGAAATCCTTTTAATCTGTGGCAAATAAAAAAAACTTTATTATTTCTATTAACAATAAACTTCCGCAATTGCTTCATTCTCCAGTAATTCAATTAAAGCGTTTTCTTCAGGACGCAATTCAGAATTATTAGAATTGGGCTGGTATTTCCAAATAGTACCTTTTTCAAATGAAGCAATCACCGTTGGATGCACATAATATTTTTTGCAAACAGTGCGTGTGTTTCCTAGTTTGGAAGCTACTTCATCGAGAACCTCAATCGTTTTTCGTTTACAGTCGGTTTGGTTTTCGGCGGGAGTCATTTTTTGAAAAGCAGTCAACGCATTGACAGTTCCTGACCATCCCCGAAAATCTTTAGCGGTAAAATCCTCTTGTGTTATTTCTTTGAGATAATTATTGACATCTGCCGATCCAATTGCGTGATGGTTACCATTATCATCGTAATATTGGAATAAATCCTGACCAGGAATGTCCCTGCATTTTTTTACAAGATTAGCGAGTTTTCTGCTCCCAAGGCTGATTTTATGTGTTATGCCTTTTTTTCCAACGAAATTAAAATAGATTTTGGAATCCCTAAACTTTACGTGTTTGTCTTGCAGAGTAGTCAGTCCAAAGGAACCGTACAGCTTTTTATACGATTCATTTCCAATTCGGATATTGGTTTCTTCTATTAATCTGATGACCAGCGCCATCACTTTTTCATACGGAAGCCCGCTTCGTTTTAAGTCCTTATCGACTTGTTTGCGTATCAATGGCAAAGCATTGGCAAAACTGCGGAGTCGGTAAAATTTGGATTGATTCCGAATTTTATTCCATTGCGAATGATACCGATATTGTTTTCTTCCTTTGGCATCAATACCGGTAGCCTGAAGATGACCGTTGTCATAAGGAGAAATCCAGACCGTCTGCCAAGCGGGCGGAATCACAAGTTTCGTAATTCTCTCGAGTACTTGTTTGTCACGCACAACTTTTTTGTAATGATCGACAAATATAAAACCGTCATTTTTTATCAGGCGGTAATAGCCGGTATTGGTATTTATGGCATAGCGCAGCCCAATGGATTTGGCAGCAATTTTAGAATCTCTCCCTATTTTTTCGAGTTTAGACTGCAGGCGCTTCATCCCAAAAGTAATTAGAATTGCTGTTCTTTGCCTTTTATGGCCAAATCATTCAAAACCAATGCTGCACTCTTATCTGCCGAAGCCGCTAAGCCAGCCACATATACACCTTTTTCGCCAGTAATTGATTTTATTCCGAATACCGTAGCTTCATCGCCAGGATCTGATTCTCCTTCGTAGCGATAAATATGCACGATTTCAAAATCGTTGGGATTATTTATGATTTTAGACTCCTGAATATTAAAATCTATCATAAAACCTTTTTCCTTTAATTCTTCCAATGCTTTCGAAACTGTCGTATAATGATACATCCTCTTTTCCATGATTTCCTTTTTTAAGTAGAACATAAAATTAACTTCGTCAATGCTTTTTCGACTTATAGAATTATCAATAAGTATTGCAAAATTATGCGGTGGAGGAGGAGATGAATGCTCAGGAATATTTTGTCATCGCTGAGCAGAAGATTTTTGTTTTTGATACCTCTTTCTGAAGGACACTTTCGTGTAAAACGTATTTTAGGCAAGGCAGTAAAAAAACTATTTTTCTATAAAAACAGCAAAATCTTCATCATATTTGGATGGTATTACTTCGGTAATATCAAAATTAGCGATTTCGTTCTGATAAAAAGGATCCTGCTCAATGATTTTCTGCAGTTCATCTCTATTCACGTTCCGAGCTAAAATAACGCCGCCTGTTCTTGGATTTTTCTTTCCCGAGAAAATAAATTTCTTTTCAGAATAATATTTGTCCAAAAACTGAAGATGTGGTTCGATAAATTTGTCGACCTCACTCGGGTCTTTTTTATACGATAATGAAACGATAAACATATGGTGAGTTTTAAATAATGATTGTATTAATTGCCTGCTACCTTGATTTCATAGCCTTAATCAGTTTATTATTGCGTTTGTCGGCTCTGGAGTTCTGCAGTGATATAACTGCCCAAATAGCTGCCGGAATCCAGCCGATTAAAGTTATCTGCAGGATTAAGCACAGAATAGACGTTAGTATTCGGCCTCGTAAAAAGAAGGAAAGAAACGGAAAAAATATTGCGATTAATGTCATTATTTTTTTGATTTGTCCAAATGTATCAAATTACGGTAACCTTTACAAATACAAAATCAATTGTTTAGCTGCAGTTATTGACTATTTTCTTATTCGATTACCTGCTGTAATTTGATTTTAGAATCTACTTTTCGGTTCCAGTAAATGATATATAAAGTTCCTATAATCGATGGAGTCATCCAGGCGATTAAATTTCCCAATCCTAATCCCGCAACAATAAAAGCGGTAATGGAAGCAATCAATGCGCCAACCATTTTGCCGATATGTTTGGTCAGCCAGCTGTTTTTTGTGGTTGTGAAATTTTTAAAAAAGATAAAATCTTTAACGGTCATATACAATCCGAAACCGCCGAAGAAAGCAAACAAAACTCCATTTGCTACAGCATTGACAACGCAGTAAATCCCAATCAAAATCATGATAATTGAAGAAAACATCATGATTCCCGAAATCAATTTGTCGGTAAGATCAGCTTGTGTTTTTGATTTAAATTTGAAACTTATTGCTCTATTTCCTGCAAGTACAAGATAAATAGTAAATATCCCGATTAGAAATAAAAATAAGTTTTGGTGTTTTGGCATGAAACAAATAGGCAGTGACAGCAGTGAACTTGTTATCATCCCGATGGAGAATAGTCTGCCCATTCTTCGATGTAGCTTTTGTCCTTTTTTGACGATTATACTCCCAATTCCTGTGATTAATCCAAGTCCGCCAAAAAAGGCATGGATGTAAATTAAAATCTTGATAGCTTGTTCCATTTTTTGTTTTGATAAGTTCAACGGTTCAAACTTCGTGAGAAAACTTCACTTTATGAAAATTTTATTCCTGAATTGTATGTTTTTTTGGATGAGCTGTAAAAAAGCAGAAAATATATTTTGTAAGCAGATTGCGGATTTGTAATGCGTGCCTGCTCTAATTGTTCTTGTGTTTACGTTCGTAACGCTTACAATAGCGGGAGTGAGAACCTTAAGTAAAGTTGCTCCAACTGTAAATACGAATGCTATATTCATAAATGCGAATGCTCTATTTATAAATGCGAATGCTATATTCATAAATTCGGATGCTCTATTCATAAATGCGAATGCTTTATTTATAAATGCGAATGCTATATTTATAAATACGAATGCTATATTCATAAATTCGGATGCTCTATTTATAAATGTGAATGCCATAACTATAAATGAAGTAGCTAAAACACTAAATCAGGTTGTTCTTTCAGTAAACGGACGAAGTAAAATAAATAACGTAATCATGATTCCTCGTTCCTCAGCAATGACGAACTGCAGGTATAACCTAACGAATTAAATTCAAATCTTGCGTTCACGAGCGTGACGCTCGCACTAGCGGGGAATGATGACTGATTTCTATTTATATATTTTTGCTATTTTTTTGGATTAAAATCAATCATCCATTCAATACCATATTTATCTCTAAACATACCAAAATAAGATCCCCATGGACTGTCGCCAATAGGGTACTCAATAGTACCTCCGGCTGAAAGTCCGTTAAATAAATGATCAGCTTCTTCACGACTTTCTGCGGTAATTGCCATTTTAGATCTGTTTTCATTTTCGTTTACTTTGCCTAATATTTCTGGAACATCATTGGCTATTAAAATATTATTCCCAATGGGTAAGGTAATATGCATTATTTTATTTGCCTCATTATCTGAAACTGGATTTTCAGAACTTGCAATATCTTTAAAACGGATGATTGTTGCAAACTCTCCGCCAAATACTGATTTATAAAATAGAAATGCTTCTTCGGCATTTCCATTGAAGTTAATAGAAGGATTGATAATTGCCATAGTTTAATTTTTTAAGTTGATTTTTTATTCTAATTTGATAAATTATAGATAACAATAACTGGGATTTTCCCCGTAGATTAAAATTATAAAAAAACGACTGAAATTATTCGGTCGTTTAATGTTTTCTTCAATAATAATCTAACGTTGGGGGAATCTCACATATAATTCCGCAATCAAAATCCAATATTTGTCGAGTATCTAATAATTCTTAGGAATGACAAACTGTGTGTAAAAATCTAATGAATTCAATACTATGTCCGCCTATCGGGTTGTACGTTACTCAGAAACATTCGACCCCGCTGGGGTCATTATCAAAAATCGAATATTATTTCTGTAAACATTAGACCTCTCTGAGGTCAAAAAAAACTTTACATTAATGACATTGCACTCGTGCTAGCGGGGAAGGCTGTTGAAATTTACCTAAATTAATATACTTACGTATAAATACTTAATTTTTTTCTAAAAACTGCGTTTTGGCAGTTTTTGTTCCAAACAAAGCTCTTAATTTTGCTTTGTAAATAAGTAAAATACTTAGACGTAAGTTTGAAGCTTAGAAAAATTAAAAAATACTAAACGATAAAATTTTTTTGATATGAGTTCAATTTCAACAAATCAACCGCTTTCGAGTTTAAACATTTTTAGTGGCAAAGGAGTTCAAATGCGTACCTTCCACATTACATGGTTAACATTTTTCTTTTGCTTTTTTGCATGGTTTGGTATGGCATCACTTATGCCAATCGCTAAAGAGCAATTGCACCTGACAAAAGACCAATTGGGTAACATTCAAATTGCGTCGGTATCGGCAACTATCATCGCCAGATTATTAATAGGCCGATTGGTAGATAAATTTGGACCAAGACTAATTTATACATGGTTATTAGCGATTTGCTCCATACCAGTCTTGCTAATTGGTACTTCACAAACTTATGAAAGTTTCCTATTTTTTAGATTAGCTATTGGAGTTATTGGAGCTTCTTTTGTTATCACACAATTTCATACTTCAGTAATGTTTGCCCCATCTATTAAAGGAACTGCCAACGCTACTGCAGGAGGATTCGGTAATGCAGGTGCTGGTTTAGCTAATATTACCATGCCTCTTATTGCAGCTGGATTTGTGGGATTAGGAGTGTGTACTAAAGAGGATAGCTGGAGATATGCTATGATTGTTCCTGGAGTAATGTTATTGGTTTTTGCTTTTTTATATTTCAGATTTACCAAAGATTTGCCAAATGGTAATTATAAAGAACTTGGAATAGAAACAGAGAATAAAGAAAATACATTTATGCTGGCTGTAAAGGATTATCGTACTTGGGTTTTGACCATTGCTTATGCAGCTTGTTTTGGAGTTGAAATCACTATTGATAATTTTGCCCCAATTTATTTTACAGATACTTTCGGCGCTAGTTTGAAAACAGCAGGAATTTGTGCAGGTATTTTTGGATTGATCAATATTTTTGCAAGACCATTAGGAGGGATTGTTGCCGACAAAGTAGGTAAAAGTTATGGTTTTTCGGGAAAAAATTTATTGCTTGCGTTACTGCTTCTTATAGAAGGTGTAGGCGTTATTTTCTTTGGAATGACAAATCAATTAGGGCTTGCAATCTTTTTAATGTTTTTGTTTGGAATGAGTTTAAAAATGGCAAATGGAGCAACCTATAGTCTTGTGCCTTTCGTAAATCCAAAAGCAGTAGGTAGTGTTGCCGGAATTGTAGGAGCAGGCGGGAATATTGGAGCAATGTTGATTGCTTTCTTGTTCAAAGCTAAAGCTGTTAAATTTACTAAAAATGTAATTGACGAAAGCGGAATATCACAAACTAAGGATTTAATTGATTACACTAGTGCTTTTTATGTATTAGGATTCATTATTTTATTTACAGGAGTTGTAGTTTTGGCAATAAAACTTTTAGTTAAAGATAAAGAAGAAGAGAAATTACCTGCAGCTGCGAATTTAGCGTATCAAACAGTAAAATCTTAAATATATAAAAACAAAAAAGTATATGTTTTTGTATAAAAAGAAAGGCTCTCTGGATAAAGAGAGCCTTTCTTTTTTTTTATGTTTTACAGTTTTTTTGTCGCAAAAATAGTTTTATAGCTTGTCTTTGAAGGAAGGGATTGTATCTGCGCTATCGGATTAATTTTTAGGAGCAGAAAATTCATTTTCATAAAAAATTCAGTCCTGCTTTTCGTTGCACACGAGCGATAGCGAACTGACGAAGTAATCGGGGCTAAGCGAGAAATTTAGTTTTTCATATTTTTTTGCCATTGTAGTCGTTAGCGCTGGTGCGAGCGTCCCGCTCGTACGCACAATCCTGCGTTCACGTGCCTGCTGCTCGCCTAGCAGAGGACTTTTTTAACATCCCAATAATCCTCAAACTTGTCATTCCGACGTAGGAGGAATCTCCGCAAGTAATTCCGTAATCAAAATCCCTAATCTTTGTCGAGTTTCTAACGGAGATTGCTTCGCTAATTCGCTTTCGCTCGTGTCCTCGTTCCTCAGAATGACAAACTATGTGTAAAAATCTAATGAATTCAATTCGTTGCGTTCACGAGCGTGACGCTCGCGCTAGCGGGAGAGAATGCTCTAACTAATTAGCAAAAGTTTTAGTCCATCCTATTCCAAATTGATAACCTGATTGTGCTTTGTCATCTATTAAAGGTAAAAAACCATACAGACCGATATAATTGGTGTCATTTATCTTATATTTTGGAGCAAAAAGTAAACCATAATTTATAAATGCTTCATTGTTCGAATAATCTATTTCGAATCCTGCACGTTCATTTACTAAGGTTCCCTTCGTATATGCAAAACTGGCACCCACTGGGATTTCAAAATTGAGCTGTACTTTGCCGAAATTTAAAGAATAGCCTAAATTTATTGTCGGTATCAACCGCATATCAACATCATTTTTTAAATAAGCTAATGGTTCTGATTCGCCTTTAAAATCAAAATAAGCTGCAAATGACATTCCTAATGTAAAATAATGTTTGTGCTGGGATAAAGGCACGGTATATTTACTATATATACCATAATAGATAGTTTCATCGCCGGCAATAATTGCCCCTCCTTCTAGCGAATTATTGTTTTTTCTGCCGTTTTGAGAGAAAGCAAAATTGCAATACAATAAAATAAAAATAACAAGAACGGTTTTTCTAATTGCTAAATACATAATCTAATCCTTTTTTAAATCCTTCATTAGCTGCTTCTGAATGGCCGCTTTTTTTTATATACTCTGATTTGTGCTTAAAGTTTGAAAAAGACCTGCTGTCTAATATTTTATTCATTTGCTCAAACGATCCCAGTGAAACACCTCCTTCTAAGGTTCCCATACCATTGAAAAATTTTACGGGCAGATCCGTATGTGTAGCTGCATATTTTTTTTCGTATTCGAAAATTATGCCCGAATCATACCAATAAGATGTTCCAATAGCCACAAATTTGTCAAAGGGATTTGACAGTCTGTCCTTGGCCATAACATACTGTGTAAATAACCCGCCAAAGGAGTTACCAATTAATGTTTTATTGTTAGACTTGTCTATATTATATCTTGCTTCTAATTCAGGAATTAATTCCTCTTTTAAAAACAAATAAAAATTGTCAGCCCCGCCTGAACCTTTTTCATATACTGTGGGTGTGTAGTCTCTATTTCGTTCTTTACCATTGCCAATACCAATAAATACAGATGGCGGCATACTGCCATTCTGGACTTTATTTGAAATTAACTCAGAAATAGTATTGAATTGGAAATCACCATCTAAACCAATTACTAATTGATTAATGGGTTCCGAACTATAATTTTGTGGCAGATACACATAAATAACGTAATCTTCTTTATGTATGGTTGATTGTAAGACAAACTGCTCCGTAGTGCCAATAATCTCAAAATCGTCAGCTTTACTACAGCTGATAAATAAAAATAGTAGTAATAATGAATACCGCATATGTATAAAGTTTAATATTTTTTTTACAAAAATAAAGTAACTCTATACAGTAAAACTTATTCTAAATCAAGAAATTCAGATCAGGTGCTAAGTCTTTTTAAGGTATTTTTTCTTAACTCGACTATAAGTTTCAGGGGTTATACTGAGGTAGTTGGCAATTAGTTTTTGAGGAATTTCTTTTAAAAAGTCTTCCGATTTTGCGATTGAAAGCAAGAACATTTCAAATTTTTTATAAGCATTTTTATGCTGTAATACCAAGGATCTCTTTTCACGTTCCAAATGAACCTGTTCATATAATTTAGTGTAGATGTAACAGAAAGCATGATTTTCCAGTAACAATCTTTCAGCGTCCGATTTTTCGATAAATATAATTTCTACATCGGTAAGAGCTTCTTGTATTTGGTTTGAAGGTGAGTTTTCTACATAACTTGTAAAACAGTTATAGCTCATGCCGGCAAGCGAAAAATCGATTGTACATAAATTATCATCTACAATTACATATTGATGAACAGCACCTTTTAATACTAAACTGGTTTTAGTCTCAATTTGCCCAAAATCTAAAATTATTTCATTTTTTTTATAAGTACTCTTTTTGCAGACATTTGCAATGGGTTCAAAGTCTTCTTTTGAAATAGGGTGAACCTGATTAAAAAAATGAAATAAAATTTCCTTTTCTGATGATTGAATACTGCTGTGATTCATTTTGTTATATGTATACTATTAACGATTGCATCGCTGTTATTTTGCCAAATTCTTGTTTTAAAAATAAGCAAAAGGTTTTTCATTTTCTTCGAATTAAATACTTTTCGTTGCTTTCACGAGCGTGACGCTCGCGCTAGCTGGGCAGTAGTGTGTGCCCAATCAATTATATTATTCACAAAGTTTGTCATTCCGACGTAGGAGGAATCTCCGCAAGTAATTCCGTAATCAAAATCGCCCATCTTTGTCGAGTTTCTAATGGAGATTCCTCCTACGTCGGAATGACAAACTACACGTAAAACCTAATGAATTCAATTCAAAGTTTTAGATTTCTATTATTTTACAGCCATCTTTTTTCACTTCCAGTGGCATCAAGAATATCAATTTTAAAAATAGATTTGAACTTTTCTGCTACATTAAAAGCGTCTGTTTTATCTTGAGTTTTGTAAAAAGTAATATGCTTATTGCCTTTGTAAAAGAGATTCAATACAATTACATCACTCTGCATTGTGGTTTCCGCAGTTACAACTCTAATTGTTTGGTTTTCTTTAGTTTTAAAAACTGAAACGTATTCAAATTCTGGGCAAGGTTGCCATTTTCCAAAATGGGAACCGAATAATGATTTTATATTTCTATAGGTGTTATTCTGTAAATTGATTTCAGAACCTTCGGTCAACAAAAAGTTTATGCCTAATGTGAGAAAAATTGCTCCAAATATAATATTGAGTAATAAAAATGCATACAGACCAAAAAAAGATAGAGCGAACCCTAAAACTTTTTTAAATAATGGCACATCTTTTAAGTAGGTAATTGTATTCATAAATTTAGGATGTTTTGTTATGTCTTTTCGTTGCGTTCACGAGCGTGACGCTCGCGCTAGCGGGTACAGGTAAAGAAGTAAAGTTTATTTTTTGTTTTTTTGAGATTCAAAAAGATCCAATCTGTTTTTAATCCTTTCAACGATTTTTAAATCACTATCCCCATGAATGTCTCTTATGTTATAATTTGGATTTCTTGGATCTATGGTTTCCTGAAATTCATTAATGCCAAGATTAAAAAGTGCTTGCCCAAATCTTTGGCTTGGATTTTTTTCTAAATAAGACTGTATTAGGTTTAGTATAAGTTTGTGTTCTTCCTTCATTGACATGCTTCTAATTTTAAAATCATTTAAGTTTTTATATTGTGATATTATTCAAAAATACCCCATACATATTTTGAATCCACGATTGCGTTTGGATTTTCTTTTATTTTTTCCAAAAACAAATCAAATTTATCATAATTACTTCTAAGCCTATAATTTATTTGTTTGCCGGAATCATTGATGATTATTTCCCAAACTCTTCTTTCGTTAATTGTAATGGAAGTCCTCCGTACTTCGTTAATTGTAGAAAGAGCATGTTTAATTATAGGCTCTTTTAATTTTATGCGGTACAAATTATTGTCATCAAAATAAAAAACAGGCTTTGGAAATATATACATTTCCAAACCAAATAAAAAGTTTTTTGGACGAGCAGATATTCGTGTAAGTGTAAATAAATCAAGACCAGTTCTTCTTTTAAATTTAGCAGCTCTTTGTTCTTGGTAATGTTCAATCAAAGACAATATTCTTTTATAATTTAAAATTAAAATGATTATTACTGCTAAAAGAACTAGCGTTTTTATATTCATAATTGGTTTAAGGCTTTGTTTTTTTAATTGAAAATGTTAATAATAGTTGCTAGTGTGAGCGTCACGCTCGTGAACTTTCCTATTGGCATTTTGGTTACTGATAACTTTAATCAAGTAAAATTGTTGGGTTAAAAATTTCCTTTCTTTTTTTTAAAATGGTGTCAAACGCTATATTTTTCGGGTAATCTTTCTCAAAATATTCTTCTTCTGCGTTGTATATTTCTAAAATTTTGTTTTTGATTTCTGCATCTAGCTTTTTTAAATATTCATCACATAAACATAATGCAAATTCGCGTTTTGCTGATTCAAGTAACCATTGATTTGATATGAAATTATCTGGATCAGATTCATCTTGACCGCTTCCGTAATTCATGTATTCAATTTTACAGCCTCTAAAAGTTAGAGTTCTTTTTTCATCTTTTTGACAAGATAAAAGTAAAAGACAAAAAGTTAGAAATATGATTTTATTCATTTCGTTAAGTTTGGAATAATTTATATTTATCGTTCTTTTTTGTGATGAAGAAATTAGCTTTATGGTTTGTCTTTGAGGGCACGGATTGCAAATCCGCGCTATCATACGTGTGAGACATATTTGCGCGATCGGGTTTAGCTCAACTTTCAAAAATAGTCCAAGTAAGATTCGCTTGTTCCTCGATCTTAGATCTGTCTATCTTTTCAATAATTGATTTTCTATGTGCGGCACCACACATAAAAATTGCTGAATTGAAATGATTGTTGTTACAATATGAATATATATTCCGAATCATTGGGTTTTCGTAGGCTTCAATGTCTGCTTTAAGTATTTCGTTCACGTCATTGTCATTTAAAAGCTGACTTTCCAATACTCGAATTTCTTCCAAAAGAATGATGCTTTCTAAACTATTGAGAAATTTAAATCCATATTTCTCTGCTAAGAACTTGAAATTATTAATCAATTGTTGTCTTTCTCTATTTTGATGGACTATTTTGTTTTTTCTATTAAGAGCATCAGATAGACTATTTTCACACACGGGAACATATTCGAAAAGGATATTTGATTTATGATATTTCTGGATTGCGGCTATTTCCAATTTTTTATGATATACTCCATATGTGGAAAACAAATATCTTTCATATTCCGAATAAGTTTTTTCAACGGCCTCCAAAAAAATAACTTCAGGACTTAGTTTTTCGATAATTTTATATAGTTCTTCAGCGTTGCAGTTTCCAGTCTCCTCATGGATTGTGCTAATGAAAGTTATAGTATGCATGGATTTTGTTTGTTTTCTTATGCGCAGTTATAATTCAGTATCTTTCTAGCCAATATTTTATATCATTGAAATCTTTTAAATCTAATTGGTTTTCAATTTTCTTAGCTGTTTCCTGTGCATCTTTCGTAAAATAACTGGTTGTTACAATTATACTTTTAGAAGGTCTATCCAAGTATTGTACCCCGGCCACATCTCTAATTATTCCGACATCAATTTTGTGATCAGGTGAGTATCTTTTGCATTCTACGTACGCTAAAAAATTTGTTGCAGCTGTTCTAATATTAGCAATTATATCTCTACCACCGTCTCGAGTAGCTTTTGTTAATTCGACATCAAATCCCAAATCTTTGAAAATGCTGGCGATTAATTCTTCAAATTTTCGTGGATGCATTTCATATAATTTTGTTGGATTTCTTTTAAAATAATTTTTAACCACTTCATCCATGTCATTTATAATGGTAACAGATTTTGAATCGAATAAGGTCGAATGGTAGAGTATTTTTTCAATTTTACCAATTCGTGCTGATTCGCGCATTTTGGAGGTAATTTGATGAATTGCTTTTGTATCGCTTTCAATAGAAACAGAAACATCAACGAGTGCATAAGACCCATTTTCTTCTTTAGCTAATATAACATAGCTCCAGTCTTTATCATAATTATCGAGTAATACTGTCCCTATAATATTTGTTTCGTCATCTGCATACCAATAATGTTCAACGGCTGCAAATGTTGGGAATCTTTCAAATTCGTAATTATTAAATTTATTCTCGCTAATTGATTTTAATGCCATAGTTGTAAATATTAATGCATAACAGAGTATAATCGAAAGTTTATATGTTTTATTGCTTTCAAATATATGTTTTATTTCTTCCCAATTTTTAAAATTTCATATTGAATGATCGTCTTTTAAATTTTGATCAAAGAACGAATAAAACTCTAATTTAAAACCGACTACTTCTTAAATACACAAATCTCGTCCTAGCCCTGATGGAAGCGACATCCTGTGTGCCTAGGGTTCAGGCACACAGATACAGCGGACAGCAGGATTAGCTCCAAAAAAAAACGGCTGAAATAATTCTCAGCCGTTTTGTGTGTGTTGTTGTCAATTTGCTATCCCAAGAAAGCTTTCAATTCCTCATAAGTTGAAATTTTTACGCTTACTTTTTCCTTGTTCATAACGCTTTCGATTTGCTCAGGAAGAGGCAGGGTTACGCCCAAAGCAGGTTCTACCACGTCCAAGAACTTGATAGGATGTGCGGTTTCGAGGAAAACACCAATCGCGTTTGGAATGTTTTGCAGTTCTTTTTTCAATCCTAAATACCCAACGGCACCGTGCGGTTCTGCGATGTAGCCTCTCTCGTTATGAATGGCTTTTAGTGCCACCAAAGTTTCGGCATCATTAAAGGTGTACGAAGTGAAATCTTTTTTGAATTGCTCCAAATCGTTTTGGTACATTTCCTGAATACGAACGAAGTTGCTTGGATTTCCTACGTCCATAGCATTTGAAATCGTTGCGATAGACGGTTTTGGATCGTAAATTCCTTTTTCGAGGAATCTCGGCACCGTGTCATTCACATTGGTCGAAGCCACGAAATGCTCGATAGGTAATCCTAATTTTTTTGCAATGATTCCGGCACAAATATTCCCGAAGTTTCCGCTTGGACAAGAGAAAACCAATGGTTTGTTTTGGCTTTTTAATGCTTTGTAAGCAAAGAAAAAGTAAAACATTTGGGGCAGCCAGCGCGCAATATTAATCGAATTCGCAGAAGTCAATCGCATATGGTTCAGGCTTTCGTCAAGAAACGCTTTTTTGACCATGTCCTGACAATCGTCAAAAACACCGTCTACTTCCAGCGCGCGTATGTTTTGTCCCAAAGTCGTTAATTGTCGCTCCTGAATGTCGCTCACTTTTCCGGATGGGTAAAGGATCACTACATCAACGCCAGTAACACCCAGGAATCCGCTTGCTACAGCTCCTCCCGTATCGCCGGAAGTGGCAACAAGAACCGTGTTTTTGGCATCTTTATCGTCTTTGTTGAAATAACCCAGACAGCGCGACATGAATCTAGCTCCAACATCCTTGAAAGCCATCGTTGGACCGTGAAATAATTCAAGGGAATAGATTCCGTTTTCAACTTCCACCAAAGGGAAATCAAAGCATAAAGTCTCGGCTATGATTTGTTTTAAAGTGTCTGCCGGAATTTCGTCACCCACAAACTGTTTGATCGCTTCAAAAGCAATTTCCTCGTGTGATAAATTTTCGATATTCTCAAAAAAACTTGGTGCCAACGGCGTTAAGGTTTCCGGAAAATACAATCCTTTGTCGGTTGCCAATCCCTGAATTACCGCTTCCTGAAAAGAAACGTTTGGTGCATTATGGTTTAAGCTGTAATATTTCATTTTTTTATTTGCTTTAGGCTTTAGGCAGTAAGCTTTACGCTTTTTGCCTTTGTCAATAGTTTTTTGCTTTATGCTTTAGGCAATAAGCTTTACGCTTTTTTACCTTTGTCAATATTTTTTTGCTTTAGGCGATAGGCTTTACGCTTTTTAGTTAGCTTATTGCTTAAAGCTTACTGCCTACAGCGTCCTTAAAGGACACTAATTCCTTTGTCATTCACTTTAGAAACGTGAATTTCGTAAGGCAGATTCATTTCTTCGTATACGGCGCTCATGGCTTTGGCGATTTTATCGGCGTTTTCTTTTCCTTTGCTTAAAGCGAAAATAGAAGGACCAGAACCTGAAATTCCAGAACCCAAGGCTCCATTTTCATACGCTGTCTGCTTGATTAAATCGAATCCTGGAATTAGCATAGAGCGGATAGGTTCGATGATTTCGTCGTGTAGTGAACGTCCGATTAATTCGTAATCCTGAGTGTAAAGACCCGCAACCAATCCGCCTACATTTCCCCATTGGGTAATGGCGCTTTTTAGCGAAACGGTTTGTTTCAATACCGAACGAGCATCGGATGTTTTCAACTCGATTTGAGGATGAACAACCGTTGCATACAATTCAGAAGGGCTTTCGATTTTGATGATATCCAAAGGATTTGAACTTCTTACCAATGTAAAACCTCCCAAAAGGGCAGGGGCAACGTTATCGGCATGAGCGTTTCCGCTGGCTAATTTTTCTCCCTGCATTGCAAATTTTACCAATTCTTTTCGGGTGAAAGGTCTTCCCAATAATTCATTGATGCCAAAAACCGCACCGGCAGAACTGGCAGCACTGCTTCCGATGCCGCTTCCCGCTTTGATGTGTTTGTAGATTTCGATTTCGAAACCAAATTCGGTTTCGACTTCTTCAAGCATCGCCAAAGCTGCAACTCCGGAAACGTTGTTTTCGGTTTCCATTGGTAAATCAGCACCTACGATTTTGGTAATACGAACCCCCTTCACATCTGATTTACGGACAATCATTTCATCGCCTTGTGTAGCCAGACAAAGTCCGAGTACATCAAAACCGCACGAAAGATTCGCGATAGTAGCTGGGCAGAATATTTTTATTTCGTTCATTTTCTTTTAAGTTGCTAAGTTTCTAAGTCGCAAAGTTTCAAAGTTTCTAAAACGACTTAGCGACTTAGAAGCTTTGCAACTTTGAAACTCTTTTTACACATTTCCTATTCTAATCACATCGGCAAAAATTCCTGATGCTGTGACTGCTGCACCGGCACCGGCACCTTTTATCAATAATGGCTGATCCACGTAACGATCCGTGTAGAATAAAACGATATTGTCTTTTCCTTCCAGATTGTAAAACGGATGATCTTTTGGGATGAACTGTAAACCTACGCTTGCCTTTCCGTTTTCGAATTGAGCGACAAATTTCAGTCGGCTTTCTTTTGAATTCGCTTCTGCTAAAATCGATTCGAAGTGTCTTGCGTGTTCTTTTAACGAAGCGAAAAACGCGTCATTATTAGTTGTTCCCATGCATTCTTTTGGAAGGAAGGCTTTGTTTTCAATGTCTTCGATTTCCATTTGGTAACCGCTTTCGCGAATCAAAATCAGAATCTTTCTGGCAACGTCGATTCCGCTTAAATCAATCTTTGGGTCTGGTTCTGTAAATCCTTGAACACCAGCTTCTTTTACAACGTCATGAAAAGTGTTATTTTCATCAAAATTATTGAAAATGAAATTCAGACTTCCTGACAAAACGGCTTGAATTTTGTGTACTTTATCGCCAGAAGCGATTAGGTTTTTTACCGTATCGATGATTGGCAATCCAGCTCCAACATTCGTTTCAAAAAGGAAAGGCGCATTGAATTGGCGTGATAGACCTTTTAGTTTTTTGTAATTATCATAAGCCGATGAACAGGCAATTTTGTTGCAGGTTACAACAGCGACATTTTGTTTTAAATACTGCTCGTAAGTTTTAGAAACTTCTTCGTTAGCTGTAATATCTACAAAAATACTGTTACGCAAATTCAGTGCTTTTACTTTCGAAATAAATTCTTCTTTGTTGGCTGTTTCTCCTTTTTCTAAAAGTGACTGCCATTCTTTCAAAGAAATTCCGTCTTCGTCAAAATGCATTTTTCTGGAGTTGGAAACGGCAATAACTCTTAGGTTTATTTTTAAATTTTCTTTTAAGAATTTCTTCTGTTGGTGGATTTGTTCGATGAATTTTTCACCTACATTTCCAACACCCATTACGAACAAGTTTAACTGCTTAGTATTTTCTTCAAAGAAGTTTTCGTGTAGAGTATTCAGTGCTTTTTTAACATCTCTTTCATTGATAACTACTGATATGTTTCTTTCCGAAGCACCTTGAGCAATCGCACGGATATTTACATTGTTTTTTCCTAAAGTACTGAACATTCTACCGCTTAAACCTTGGTGATTTTTCATGTTTTCGCCAACCAAAGCAATGATGCAAAGGTTTTGTTCTACGATACAAGGATCAATTTTGTTTTGTGCGATTTCAATTTGGAATGCTTTATTGATTGCATTTTCAGCTGTTTCGGCATCCGAATTTGAAATACCAATACATATAGAATGCTCCGATGAAGCCTGAGTAATAAAAATTACGTTGATACCTTCATGTGATAAAACCTCGAACAATCTTTTAGAAGAACCGGCAACACCAATCATTCCGGAACCTTCCAGAGTAATCAAAGTGATATTGTCGATATGTGTAATTCCTTTTACCGGATTGCTGTGGTCAGTAACGTTGTTTGAAATCAAAGTTCCTTCGGCTTGCGGCTCGAAAGTATTTTTGATATAAATTGGAATATTTTTTCTTAAAACGGGCTGAATTGTTGGCGGATATAATACTTTGGCACCAAAATGAGACAATTCCATTGCTTCCTGGTATGAAATAGTTGCAATTGGCTGTGCCTGTTTTACAATTTTTGGATTGGCAGTAAACATTCCGTTTACATCTGTCCAGATTTCCAGATCACTTGCATTTAATGCTCCTGCAATAATTGCTGCAGTATAATCAGAACCGCCGCGTCCTAAAGTAGTATGTATTCCGTCTTCGGAAGTTGCAATAAAACCAGGCATTACAACAACCTGATTTTCGTTTGAAGCAAAAAAATCAGCTATTAGTTTGTTTGTAACTTCAAAATTCACGGCAGCTTTACCAAACTGATTATTTGTTTTAATCAATTCACGGCTGTCTTTGTAACTGCTGTTTTTTAGTTTTTGCTTTAAAGCTTCAGCAATTATGTATGATGATAATAATTCGCCGAAACTTAAGATGGTATCCAAAGTTCTCGGGGATAATTCACCCAAAAGAAAACAGCCGTCAAGCAGTGTTTCCAGATGGTTGATGATTCTTTTTATATGGCTTAATAAACCGCTTTGCTCGCTAACAGGAGTCAATTGTTTAAGCGCTTCTAAATGTTTTTTCTCGATTTCGGCAGCAATTTCTTTAAAGCTTTCATCGTTTGCAGCGGCTTTGGAAGCGGCTAACTGCAATAAATCGGTTACTTTGCTTAGAGCGGATACAACAACAACAAGCTTTTCATCTTGTGCTTTATTAAGAACTATGTCTAAAACTAATTTTATGTTTTCTGCATTGGCTACCGAAGTACCGCCAAATTTTAATACTCTCATAAGAAGTTTATTTGTTTTATGTAATTTTAAACCGCTGTTTTAATTGTTACTATTTGAAAATCAGCAATTTTGTGTTTTTATTTTTGATTGTAAAATGATTTCTATACACCCATGACTTTCTTTCTTTAAAGAAAAAAGTACAATAGCTGGATTATATGTAAAATGTATACCCCTAAGGGGTAGTAATTGTAGTAGATGTAGTTGTAACAGCAAGAGCAACCCAGATTTGAGTTGTTATCGAAGGATGATATGTGCTGTTAAATTTCTTCATTTTGATTTTCCAAAAGTACTGTTTTTTATGAAAAAAGAAAGCTATATTGTTCGTTTTTGCGAATAGTTTAATAATTAAAATTCAATGTTGGTACAAATTTAATATTGCGCAATTTATTCATTTGTTTATTGAGATTATCTTTGTTTTCTGCTGAAGTTTTTTGTGGTTTTGTACCGGATTTAATGATCGAACATTAGCAGTTTTACTTTAAAAACGATAATCTGGTCTTTGAAAATTTTTAAAATAATAAAAATTTATATGACTACCTGTAATTAACACCAAGCAGATAAATTAGCCACAGATTAAAAAGATTTACGCAGATTTTAAAAAAAAGTGTAATAAAATCTGTGAGAATCTTTGTAATCAGTGGCAAAACAAAACACACATGATACTCTTTGTGGACAGTCATAAAAAAAATTAAGTAGTAATCAGCATCTGTGGCGGTTTCTAGACTTTATTTCGTCTCAACTTTAAATTATTGTTATAAAACATTGTTTTTTAATAAGGTTTTGTGGAATTTTGAACACTTAAAATCAAATAAAATGGAGAATACACATTATATAAGTACCGAATTGCTTTCTTTTGAAACACTGCAGGAGATTATTTCCCATCATAAATCCATTGTGCTTTCCGAAAATGCCAAAACGAATATTCTAAAGTGCAGAAAATACCTTGATGCAAAAATGGCTTCGCATTCGGAACCTATTTACGGAATTAATACTGGTTTTGGTTCGCTTTGTAATGTGAAAATTTCAAATGAGAATTTGTCAAAACTCCAGGAAAACCTTGTGAAATCACACTCCTGCGGAACTGGTGAAGAAGTGCCGAATGAGATTGTAAAAATAATGTTACTGCTTAAAATACAATCGCTGAGTTATGGACATTCGGGCATACAATTGGAAACAGTACAGCGATTGGTTGATTTTTATAATAATGATATTTTGCCGGTAATTTACACGCAGGGATCTTTGGGCGCATCAGGGGATTTGGCTCCTTTGGCACATTTGTCACTGCCTTTATTAGGGGAAGGAGAAGTTTGGTTTGAAGGTAAAAAAGTAAATTCCGCAGAAGTTTTGAAACGTTTTGAGTGGAAACCAATTGTTTTAAAATCCAAAGAAGGTTTAGCATTGTTAAACGGAACGCAGTTTA
Source organism: Flavobacterium aquicola (assembly GCF_003385115.1). Classification (GTDB taxonomy): domain Bacteria; phylum Bacteroidota; class Bacteroidia; order Flavobacteriales; family Flavobacteriaceae; genus Flavobacterium; species Flavobacterium aquicola. The sequence goes on along the minus strand of NZ_QUNI01000004.1, from coordinate 304,511 downwards.
TGAGTGCTTATGGCGCTTATATTGTAATTAAAGCGAATAAGTTTTCGTTTTTGGCAGATTTAATCGGAACAATTTCATTGGAAGGTTTTGACGGGAGAATAGAGCCTTTTAATGAACTGATTCATTATATAAGACCGCATAACGGACAGATTGCTACTGCCAAAAGAGTAAAAGAGTTTCTAGATGGCAGTGAAATCATCGAACAGCCGAAAACTCATGTTCAGGATCCGTATTCGTTCCGCTGTATTCCGCAGGTTCATGGTGCTTCCAAAGATGCTTTTGATTATGTAAAGAAAGTATTTAAGACAGAAATCAATTCGGTAACCGATAATCCTAATATATTTATAGAAAGTGATCAGATTATTTCCGGCGGGAATTTTCACGGACAGCCATTAGCTTTGGCTTTGGATTTCATGGCAATAGCATTGGCAGAATTAGGAAGTATTTCGGAGCGCAGAACCTATCAGCTGATTTCGGGACTGCGAAATCTTCCTGCTTTCTTGGTAGATAATCCCGGTTTAAATTCCGGATTTATGATTCCGCAATATACAGCTGCAAGCATCGCAAGCCAGAATAAGCAGCTGGCAACTCCTTCCAGTGTTGATAGCATTGTGTCGAGCAACGGACAGGAAGATCATGTAAGTATGGGAGCGAATGGCTCGACAAAATGCTTAAAGGTTATGGAGAATCTGGAACGTATTTTGGCTATTGAACTGATGAATGCTTCTCAGGCAATTGAATACAGAAGACCTTTAAAATCAAGTGATTTTATAGAAATGTTTTTAAAATCTTACAGAAATGAAGTGCCTTTGGTTAAGGAAGACAGAATTTTACATTATGACATCGAGCAAACAGTGGGCTTCCTAAACAGTTTTCAAATTGAAGATGATTTGTTAACATTGGCTTAACATTAGCTTTAAATAATGAAGTAATTTTGCACTAATAAAAAATAAACAAATGTCATTAAATAGTATTTTTCAATTTCTGGTTCCAAAGGACAAAAAATTCTTCCCTCTTTTTGAAGAAGCATCAAGTAATTTAATTGAATTAGCTTCAAATCTGCACGAAGCTGTAAATCTTCCTTTAAAAGAAAGAGAAGCTTTATTTCATAAAATAGATGAATTAGAGCAAAAAGGTGAAGATATTACCCGTCAGACCAACTTAGAATTGAGCAGAAACTTTATCACTCCTTTTGATAGAGAAGATATTCACTCTTTAGTAACTTCTATTGATTATGTTGCGGATTACCTTCACGGAGCTGCTTCAAGAATGCGTTTGTATCAAGTGGATAAAATCACAAAATCAATCCGAAAAATGACAGAAATCAATCTTGAGGCTTGTCAGAATATCGATGTTGCTGTAAAAGAACTAAAAAACTTAAGCAACATGAAAACGATTACCAACGCTTGTGCTAAAATTAACAAGCTGGAGAATAAATCGGATATGGTTTACAATAAAGCAGTTTTTGAAATTTTTGAAAACGAAACTGATGCTAAAAATATCATTAAATATAAAGAAGTATTGTCGGTTTTAGAATCAGCAACTGATAAATGCAAGAGTGTTGCCAGTGTGTTAGAATCTATTACAGTAAAACATTCTTAATTTAATCTATTCATTCTGAAGATATTGATATGACTTTACTATTAATTATTATAGTTCTAGCATTAATTTTTGATTACATCAATGGTTTCCATGATGCTGCCAATGCTATTGCTACTGTTGTTGCAACCAAGGTTTTATCTCCTTTTCAGGCGGTGCTTTGGGCGGCTTTTTTTAACTTTTTAGCTTATTGGGTTTTTGGTTTAGGTGTTGCTAATACTGTTGCAAAAACTGCAAACACAAGCGAAATTGATTTGACAGTAATTCTTGCAGGTGTTGTTGCAGCTATTATTTGGAATTTAATTACTTGGTGGCAGGGAATTCCTTCCAGTTCCTCACATACTTTAATTGGTGGTTTTGCTGGAGCAGCGATTGCTCATGCAATTACAATACACGGATTTTCTGATTATACTGTTCTTGAAGATGGTGTACAGCATACTAAACACTGGTATGATATTGTAAGCTGGTACAAAGCTGGTAAAGACGGCGGTATGCCTTCCGGAGTTGTAATTATTATTGCATTTATTGTTCTTGCGCCTTTATTGGGAGCATTAATTTCGTATATAATCTCTATTTGGCTACTGAATGCTTCAAGAAAAAGTATTCTTCCAAAACTGTTTACTATTGGGTTAATGATAGTGTCAATTTGGTTTGTTTATGGCCAGATGGTTCCATTTGAAAAAATAGAAAAACCACGTTTTGAATCTCATTTTTGGAGTATTGTATTTGAATCGCATAATATTAAGTGGTTTTTGGTCGCTTTTATAATACTGTCAATTTCGACATTTGCTTTAATATTCAGTAGTTTAAATCTTCACAAGGCTGATGCGGTTTTGAAAAAAATGCAGTTGCTTTCTTCTGCGGCATTTAGTTTAGGTCACGGAGGAAATGATTCTCAAAAAGTAATGGGAATTATTGCTGCGGCAGTAGCAGTTTATATTAAAACCAGCGGTGTCGATATTATGAATCTTCCAGAATGGCTGCAGGTAGTTCTTCCAGATGATGATAAAGGTATAAAAGGTGCAATGCCAGAATGGATTCCATTGGCTTGTTATACTGCAATCGCTGTAGGAACATTGAGCGGAGGATGGAAAATTGTAAAAACAATGGGTTCCAAAATTACCAAAGTAACTTCTTTTGAAGGTGTTGCTGCGGAAACAGCAGGGGCTTTGACACTTTATTTCACAGAGCATTTTAAAGTACCAGTAAGTACAACTCACACTATTACAGGATCGATTATTGGAGTAGGTTTAACAAAACGTGTTTCGGCAGTACGCTGGGGAGTAACTGTAAGTCTGCTTTGGGCCTGGGTACTTACAATTCCGGTTTCTGCATTACTGGCTTCATTAGTATATTGGATTCTAAAAGTATTTTTGTAAAATCTATACTTAATAAATAACGAAAAAACCATTCAATTCGAATGGTTTTTTTATGCTGTAAAATGAATTATATTATTTTTAGGAGCAGAAGTTTTCGGTTAGAATCAGCAGTTGTCCCGCTCTTCGTTGCAATCTTGTGAGCCGAACCCCGGCTCACAAGGATTTTCACTTCGATCGGGGCTAGATTAGAAGTTTAGTATTTTATTTCAACTTCCTTAAAATGAATTCATTTAAATAATTTTAAAAAAAATGTGTAGTTCTTGGGTATAGTCCCAATGTCATTAAGTTAAGCTTTAATTCACTCTCGCAAAGGCGCTAAGACGCAAAGTTATGATCGGATTTCTTTGCGTCTTAGCGCCTTTGCGAGAACTATATTTAAATAAACACTAGTGAGAAATCTTTAACTTAATGACATTGAGTAGGGGGCTAATTGCCTCGAACTAGATTTTTATGATTTTTTCTTCGTTTGTAATGGGTTTGTTTTAAAGTCTGGTCACCAGTAATGATACTTATGTTTCCGTCAATTTCTAGCATGGCGAGTTTTACATCTTTAAAGTGCTGTACGCCGTGCTCTCTCATCGCTTCTTTCAGTTCATCCGAAGTAATGCCTAATTTGCTTAAGTTTTTAAAATCCAGAGTTCCGTTATGAATTAAAATCTCTGGTTTTTCGAGAAATAAATCACTGAATTTTTTATAACGGTATATTAATTTCTTCAATATAAAATTAATTACAAACAGAATTGTAGCTGCTGCCAAACCGCCCCAAAGCGTTGTGTTGTTGCCTACCATTGCATTTTGAACCGAATTGCTTATCAGGAGAATCAAAATCACATCAGAGGTGTTAAGCTGTGATAATTCTTTTTTGCCAAAAAGACGCAGTGCAACAACCATAAATAAATATACGGCTGCACTGCGGATGATGATATCTAAATACTGATTCATTTTTTTGATGGCATTAAGCTATAGGCAATATGCTATAAGCTGCTATTGTGTAAAGCCTATAGCTACTTAATCTTAAAGTTTTTTTCAATTGCTTTAATCATTTCTCCGGCAATATCTTTGTTGGTAGCACCTTCGATTCCTTCTAGCCCCGGAGACGAATTTACTTCCAGTAATAACGGTCCTTTTGAGGAACGAATAATGTCTACGCCGGCAACTTTTAAATCCATTGCTTTAGCAGCCTTTATGGCAATCTTTTTTTCTTCGGCGGTTACTTTTATTACAGATGCAGTTCCTCCTAAGTGAATATTAGCTCTAAATTCGCCTGGCATCGCTTCTCTTTGAATTGCAGCAACTACTTTGCCATCAATCACAAAACAGCGAATGTCTTTACCGTTTGCTTCTTTAATGAACTCCTGAACCAAGATGTTTGCATTAAGGCTTTTGAATGCATTGATTACACTTTCGGCTGCTTTTTTAGTTTCTGCCAATACGACACCTTTTCCCTGAGTTCCTTCCAGTAATTTTACAATAAGTGGTGGTCCGCCAACCATTTTGATTAAATTGTCTGTATCCAAAGGCGAATTAGCAAATCCTGTCGTTGGAATATCAACACCGTGATTCAGTAATAACTGCAGCGAAAACAGTTTGTCTCTCGATTGTGTGATGGCAGTTGATGAGTTTAGACAAAACACTTTTAAAGCTTCAAATTGTCTTGTTAAAGCACAGCCATAAAAGGTAATACTTGGACGGATTCTAGGGATAATAGCATCAAATTGATTTAATATTTTTCCGCCACGGTAATGTATTTCGGGAGTTTTGGCGTCCAGTTTCATGTAGCATTCTTTGATGTTTAAGAAATGCATTTCATGGCCTCTCATTTCACCGGCTTCCATTATTCTTTTGTTGCTGTATAGTTCAGGATTACTAGCCAAAAGCCCAATTCTAAGGCCAGAACTGGCTTTCTCTGAGTTTATATACAGTTCTTTCAGACTTTCAGCAGTTGGCTGTCCTAGTAGGTATTTTTGTTCAGGATCAACGAGGATTCTGCCACTCATAGCTTCTCTTCCTAAAAGCATTCGAAATCCCATTGAATCTCGATTGGTCAATGTCATTTCGATTGGCCATCTTGTTTCACCAATAGAAATGCTGGTTTGAATTACATAGCGATGTTCTCTAAAACCGCTGGAGCTTTTTACAATACGTTTCCCAACCAGCGGGGCTTCGCAATGAATAACCGTTTTGTTATTATTTTGAATTGGATTAATGTCAAACTTAACCCAATTGGCATCGTTTTTTATAAATGGTGCAATATTTATAGCATGCAAAGCAGATGTTTTGGCGCCAGAATCGACACGGGCTTTTATTGTAGGAATTCCTAATTCTGGAAATGAGCACCATTCTTCGCTGCCCAGTATGACTTTATTTTGTACCATAAATTAATTTTGGTTGATCTTTTATATGTGATATCAAATGTAAATATTTGTTTTTAAAAAATACGACATTATCCTATAAAGAATAAACCCGTTATGTTATTAAAACGTAACGGGTTTATTATGGATGTATTATTTTAAATTATTGATTTGTAGGTTCTTCTGCTTTGTGAACTTTTATAGTTAACTCTTGAGAACCATCCTCAATGTCCATGAATATTTCGTCACCGGAAGTGATTTTTGAAGTGATAATTTCTTCAGCTAGAGCATCTTCAACATACTTTTGAATTGCTCTTTTTAAAGGTCTCGCTCCAAATTGTTTGTCAAATCCTTTATCGGCAATAAATGCTTTTGCTTTTTCAGACAATTTCAATAGATATCCTAATTCATTAACTCGGCTGTATAGTTTTTTCAGCTCGATTTCGATAATAAGATTGATATCTTCTTTTTCCAAAGAATTGAATACAATTACATCATCAATTCTGTTCAAAAATTCAGGAGCAAAAGTTTTCTTCAAAGCATTTTCAATAATACTTTTAGAGTTATCGTCTGCCTGAGCAATTTTGGCAGCAGTGCCAAATCCGACACCTTGTCCAAAATCTTTCAACTGACGTGCTCCAACATTCGAAGTCATGATAATTATCGTATTCTTGAAATCAATTTTGCGTCCTAAACTATCAGTCAAATAACCGTCATCCAATACTTGAAGCATCATGTTGAAAACATCTGGGTGTGCTTTCTCAATTTCGTCAAGTAATACAACACAATACGGTTTTCTTCTTACTTTTTCAGTTAATTGCCCGCCTTCTTCGTATCCTACGTATCCTGGAGGCGCTCCAACCAATCTTGAAATTGCAAATTTCTCCATGTATTCGCTCATGTCAATTCGAACCAAAGCATCTTCAGAATCAAATAATTCTTTGGCAAGAACTTTGGCTAATTGTGTTTTACCAACACCAGTCTGACCTAAGAAAATAAACGAACCAATTGGTTTGTTAGGATCTTTTAATCCAGCACGGTTTCTTTGAATAGAACGCGCAATTTTTAAAACAGCGTCGTTTTGTCCAATTACTTTGTCCTGAATCAGCTCAGGCAATTTAGCCAGTTTGTTGCTTTCAGTCTGTGCAATTCTGTTTACAGGAATGCCAGTCATCATAGAGACTACATCAGCTACATTGTCTTCGGTAACAACAATTCTGTTGCTTTTAGAGTCTTCTTCCCATTGCTCTTGTGCTATGGCTAAGTCTTTCTCTATTTTTTTCTCATCGTCACGAAGTTTAGCCGCCTCCTCATATTTTTGTTTTTTAACAACCAGATTTTTCAATTCGCGAACTTCTTCCAATTGTCGTTCTAAGTCTAATATCTGCTTAGGAACATCAATATTGGTGATGTGAACTCGAGATCCGGCTTCATCCAGTGCATCGATAGCTTTGTCCGGTAAGAAACGTTCAGACATATATCTGTTTGTTAATTTGACACAGGCTTCGATAGCTTCAGGAGTGTAAATCACATTATGATGATCTTCATATTTGTTTTTGATGTTGTTCAAAATCGCAATAGTTTCCTCAACAGATGTTGGTTCTACGATTACTTTTTGGAAACGTCTTTCAAGTGCGCCGTCTTTCTCGATGTATTGTCTGTATTCATCTAGAGTAGTAGCTCCAATACATTGAATTTCTCCTCTTGATAAAGCAGGTTTGAACATATTTGAAGCATCAAGCGAACCAGTAGCACCGCCAGCACCAACAATAGTATGAATCTCGTCTATGAAAAGAATGATATCGTCATTTTTTTCTAATTCATTCATAACTGCTTTCATGCGTTCTTCAAACTGTCCTCTATATTTAGTGCCGGCAACTAAGCTGGCTAAATCTAGAGTTACCACTCGTTTGTTGAATAAAATACGCGAAACTTTCTTTTGAATAATTCGCAAAGCCAATCCTTCAGCAATTGCTGATTTACCCACACCAGGTTCACCTATTAGTAATGGGTTGTTTTTTTTGCGTCGGCTCAAAATCTGAGAAACACGTTCTATTTCTTTTTCACGTCCAACAACAGGATCTAGTTTTCCTTCCTCGGCCATTTCTGTTAAATCTCTTCCAAAATTATCAAGAACCGGAGTTTTTGATTTTTTATTTGATTTATTGGCGGGATTATTAAAACTGCCTTCTTTGAGACTGTCATCTTGTCCTGAATCATCATTATATGATTCGTTTTTTGGCAAGTTTTCTAAAAATTCTTCTTCGTTTGGAGTCATATTAATGTATTGTTCTTTTGCTACGTCATAATCTATTTTTAGTTTATTCAGCAGCTTGGTTGTAGGATCGTTTTCATTTCTTAAGATACACAACAGCAGATGTGCTGTGCTAATGGAGGAGCTCTGGAAAACTTTTGCTTCCAAAAAAGTTGTCTTCAAAGCTCGTTCAGCTTGACGCGTCAGATGTAAATTTTTCTTTTCTACACTGACATCAATGCTAGGGCTGGCGGGGCTTAGTATCTCAACCTTTCGTCTTAAATGATCAAGATCAATAGCGAGGTTGTTCAGGATGTGAATAGCTTTACCATTACCATCCCTCAGAATGCCAAGCATCAAATGTTCAGTACCTATAAAGTCATGTCCAAGACGTAAAGCCTCTTCCTTGCTATAAGTAATAACGTCTTTTACTCTAGGTGAAAAATTATCATCCATAATATTGATTGTTGTTTATGTAAATTTAGTAAACATGAAGTTTAAAAGCAAAAATCATACCTGATAAATCTATTAATGCTAATTGACAAAAAAAATGAAGAATAAACAGTTAAAAGGAACTTAATTTATCAACTAAAAGGCAATAATAATTTGTTAATAAATCAGATAAATTTATACATATTTTATGACCGAAAAAATATTGAGAAAGCTTATATTAGCGGGATTTTTTAATACAAAATAATTAATTTAAGAATATATTTATGTCTGAAGGAGAAAAGTTAATTCCTATTAACATTGAAGATGAAATGAAATCAGCTTACATCGATTATTCGATGTCAGTAATTGTCTCAAGAGCACTTCCTGATGTAAGAGATGGTTTGAAACCAGTACATCGAAGAGTACTTTACGGAATGTATGATTTAGGAGTAACTTCAAGATCTGCCCACAAAAAATCTGCAAGAATAGTCGGGGAAGTTTTAGGAAAGTATCACCCTCACGGAGATACCTCAGTTTATGATGCAATGGTACGTATGGCTCAAGAATGGAGTATGCGTTATTTATTAGTTGACGGACAAGGTAACTTTGGATCTGTAGATGGTGATAGTCCAGCAGCAATGCGTTATACTGAGGCTAGAATGAAAAAGATTTCGGAAGAAATCATGGCCGATATCGAAAAAGAAACAGTTGATTTTCAATTGAACTTTGATGATACTTTATATGAGCCAAAAGTAATGCCGACACGTGTTCCTACATTATTAATTAATGGTGCTACAGGAATCGCAGTAGGTATGGCAACAAATATGCCTCCTCATAATTTAACTGAAGTTATCAATGGTACATTGGCGTATCTTGATAATAATGATATTGAAGTTGATGAATTGATGAATTACATCAAAGCTCCTGATTTTCCAACTGGAGGTGTGATATATGGTTATGAAGGCGTTCGTGAAGCTTTTAAAACCGGTAGAGGACGTATTGTTATGCGTGCCAAAGTTGGTTTTGAAGAAGTGGACGGAAGAGAATCAATCATTGTTACCGAAATTCCGTATCAAGTCAATAAAGCTGATATGATTAAGCGTACAGCTGATTTGGTTAACGAAAAGAAAATAGAAGGAATTGCTAATATTCGTGACGAATCGGATAGAAACGGTATGCGTATCGTTTATATATTGAAACGCGATGCAACGCCAAACGTTGTTTTGAATACCTTATATAAATACACGCAATTACAATCTTCTTTCAGTGTAAATAATATTGCATTAGTAAACGGACGTCCGCAAATGCTGAATCTGAAAGATATGATTCATTATTTTATTGAGCACCGTCATGATGTAGTTGTCCGCAGAACACAATTTGAATTACGCAAAGCGGAAGAAAGAGCACATATTTTAGAAGGTTTAATTATTGCGTCAGATAATATTGATGAAGTTATTGCGTTAATAAGAGGGTCGAAAAACACTGAAGAAGCCCGCGATAAATTAATCGAGCGATTTAATCTGTCAGATATTCAGGCTAGAGCGATTGTAGAGATGCGTCTGCGTCAGCTGACTGGTCTGGAGCAGGATAAATTAAGAGCAGAATTCGAAGAATTGATGAAATTAATTGAGCATTTGAAGGCTTTATTAGCAGATATTAATTTAAGAACAGCATTAATTAAAGAAGAACTTGAAGAGATTCGTGAGAAATATGGTGATGAGCGCCGTTCGCAGATAGAATATTCTGGAGGAGATGTAAGTATTGAAGATTTAATTGCTGATGAAAATGTGGTTATTACTATTTCTCATGCAGGTTATATCAAACGTACAAACCTTACTGAATATAAAACACAGAATAGAGGAGGAGTAGGTCAGAAAAGTGCAGGAACAAGAGATCAGGATTTCTTGGAGCACATGTACGTGGCAACAAATCACCAGTATATGATGTTCTTTACTCAAAAAGGAAAATGTTTCTGGATGCGTGTTTATGAAATTCCTGAAGGAAGTAAAACTGCAAAAGGAAGAGCAATTCAGAATTTAGTAAATATTGAAAGTGACGATAAAGTGAAAGCTTTCATCTGTACGCAGGATCTAAAAGATAAAGATTACATCAATAGTCATAATCTTGTGATGGTAACTAAGCAAGGCCAAGTTAAGAAAACATCTCTTGAGAAGTATTCTAAACCAAGGGTAAATGGTGTTGCTGCTATTACTATTAAGGAAGGTGATGAACTTTTAGGAGCTCAGTTGACCAATGGCGAAAGTCAGATTATTTTGGCTGTTAAGTCAGGTAAATTAGTTCGTTTTGAAGAAACTAAAACGCGTCCGATGGGAAGAACAGCTTCTGGAGTCCGCGGTATTACATTAAAAGATGATACTGATGAAGTAATCGGTATGGTTACTGTCGATAAAAACGATATTAATGATTCTCAGATTTTAGTTGTAACTGAAAACGGTTATGGGAAACGTACCAAATTAGTTGACGAAGACGGTGAAGATGTTTACAGAATTACGAACCGTGGAGGTAAAGGTGTGAAAACACTTAATATTACTGAAAAAACTGGAAAACTGATTTCGATTAACGCTGTTACTGATGCTGATGATTTGATGATTATCAATAAATCTGGATTAACAATCAGAATGGCTATTGAAGATTTACGTGTAATGGGCCGTGCTACTCAGGGAGTTCGATTGATTAACTTAAAAGGTAAAGATTCAATCGCAGCTGTTACAAAAGTAATGAAAGATGATGTTGAAGAAGTTGTTGTTGATGAAGACGGTAATGTTATTGAATCTGCTATTGAAAGAGTTAAGCCGGATTTAGAAGTTCTTGAAGATGATGGTTCAGTAGAAGAAGATGAAGACGAGGATGATGAGGCAGCAGATGAAGAATTGGAAGAAAATGACGATGATGATTCTGATGAGGACAAATAAATAATTGAAGTAATTTTAAACATTGACGCTTTATGATAAAAGTCATTAAGTGTCAATGTTTTTCTTGATAATTTTGAATTTAAATTAAAAACTATAAATATGAAAAGTAGATATGTAATAATTGCGTCAGCATTATTTTTATCAGTAACGAGTTTCGCTCAAAAAAATGAAATAAAAGCTGCTGAAAAAGCACTTAAATCTGGGAATTCTGCCGAAGCTATAACAATTTTGACTGGAGCTGAGTATTTAACAGCAAATGCACCTGATGCTGAAAAAGCACAGTTTTTATTTGTAAAAGGGAATGCATATTTGGATTTGTCTAATAAGAATGTTGAAACGGATAAAAATTTAATTTTAGCTGCAAAAGCTTATCAAGATTTAATCGCTGCTGAAAAAGCATCGGGTAAATCAAAATATTCTGCACAAGCAGCAACTTCAATTGCTGAGATTAAAGGAAAATTAATTAATTCTGCTATTGATGATACTAAGGTTGATAAAAATGCAGAAGGAGCTCAAAAATTGTATCAGGCTTATTTATTGGAGAAAAAAGATACTATAAATCTTTATTATGCTGCGTCAACGTATGTTAATGCTAAAGATTATGACAATGCTTTAAAGCTTTATGAAGAATTAAAAGTGTTGAATTATTCTGGTAAAGCTACTTATTACTATGCTGTAAATAAGGTTAATAGTCAGGAAAATTCTTTTGCGACTGCTGCGGAGAGAGATAGAATGGTTAAGATGGGAACCCATGAAAAGCCGAGAACTGAAAACGTTCCTTCTAGAAGAGGCGAGATTTATAAAAATGTGGCTTTGATTTATGTGCAGCAGGGGAAAATGGATGAAGCTAAAAAAGCAGTTTCTGATGCTAGAAAAACAAATCCTGACGATACATCTTTGATCTTGACTGAAGCTAATTTGTATCTTGAAACTAAAGATATGGATATGTACAAGTCTTTGATATCTGAAGCATTAATAAAAAATCCAAATGATGTAGATTTAATTTTTAATTTAGGAGTGATAAGTGCTCAGGCAAAAAATTATACTGAAGCTGAAAAGTTTTATAATAAAGTTATTGAATTGAATCCAAAATACACTAATGCCTATATTAATATGGCGGCGATGAAATTGGAGGATGAAAAAAGTATCATTGATGCTATGAATAAATTAGGAACTTCTGCTGATGATATGAAAAAGTATAATGCTTTAAAAAAGAAAAGAGAAGACTTGTTTAGAAGTACAATACCATATTTAGGAAAAGCTGTTGAATTAGATCCTAAGAATGAAGATGTTGTTAAAACATTATTAAACGTGTATAGCGCATTAGAAATGACTGCAGAATATAAAGCATTGAAGGCTAAAATGTAATTTTTTATAAAAATAAAAAACCTGCCTGATTATTATAATCGTGGCAGGTTTTTTTTGTATTTGTATGTCTGTGTTTCAGAATTAATGGATTGTAATCGTCTCTAAAAATCTGTTCGAGAGAGATTAGGAATGCAATCTGCTTATCAGTTTGTAATGTGATTTAGAAAGTTTTTTAATCTGTTTACGAAATCGTTATAATTAAATTGAAAAATTGTTTGAAAATTATTTGTGTTATCAAATTTTAATTTTATTTTAGAGGCAAATTAAAATTTTTACAAAAAAAATGCAATAAAAAAAACAACTGTAAATTAAATATTGTTAATAAAATGCATTTTTGGTAAAATCAAATAAAATTATAATTAATTGAATATTGTCTAACCAAATTTAATAAAACATGGTATAAAATTACACTTCGTGATTAATCGTTACTGATTAATTAAAATTTTAGGATTTTTAAATAAAAATACATTTTGGCTATATTTCTTTAGTAAGCTGATTTAATTGTAATTATCATATCCTTTAAAAAACCAAAACCCTATAAAATAATCTTGTTTAATATCTAAACTTAACCTCATGAAAAGAAAATTTGTAATACTATCAATGGTGTTATTGATAAATGTCGTTGTTAATGCCCAAAAAACACAAATAAAAGAAGCTCAAACATTTTTCTCGAGCGGTAAATCTCAAGAAGCCTTAGCAATTCTTAAAAAAGCAGAATACCTTATTGTAAATGCAACTGATGAGGATAAATCTGATTTTTATTTTTTGAAAGGTAATGCGTTTAAGGATTTAGCAACAAAAAATATTGATGCAGCTAATAATTTTTCATTGGCTTCCGAAGCTTATCAAGAATTGCTTAAAGCGGAAAATGAAGTTGGGAAGTATAAATACACTTTGCAGGCAAATACTGCATTAAAAGATATGAAATCTAAGCTTGTGAATGGTGCGGTCGAAGATTATAAAGCAAATAAATTTAAAGAGAGTGCTGAAAAAAGCTACAAAGTTTATTTATTTGATAAAAGAGATACTTTGAATTTATTTAATGCGGCTTCCGCATCAATGGTGGCCAAAGATTTTGATTCTGCAATTAAATATTATGAAGAATTAAAAAAAATTAATTATTCTGGAAAAAGGATTGTATATTATGCTACAAATAAGAAAACAAAAGAAGAAGATAGTTTTGTTTCCGCTGGAGCTAGAGAATCGGGAATTCAAGTTGGTCTTTATGAAAAACCTAGAGATGAATTTTCATCTTCTAAAAGATTTGAGATTAATAAAAATTTAGCTTATATCTATTTAGAAAGAAATGATTTCGAAAAATCAGAGATCTGTTATAATAAAACTTTGGAATTAGATCCTAAATATATTGATGCGTATATTAATCTGGCTTATGTTAAGCTGGAAGCAAAAAAAGTATTAATGGACCAGATGTCTGCTTTGGGTAATACTCCAAAAGAAATGCAGCAATATGATGAATTGAAAATTAAAAAAGATAACTTGGTTAAAAGTGCTATTCCTTATCTAAAGAAAGCATTGGATATAGATCCGAAAAATCAAGACGTGATAAAATCATTAATGGGAGTTTATCGTTCTCTTGATATGACAAATGAATATAATGCGCTCAAAGCAACTATGTAATAGAAATAAAAAAGGCCAGAGTTTTTCTGGCCTTTTTCATATTGCATTCTTAGTTTGACTTATAGTGTCATCTCAAAGAATGTTTTTTCTTTTAAATTATTTTTTTAATTACTCTAAGTTTATGGGTATGTTTGTTGGTTTCGGCGTTATAAATTCCTAAGTGATCTAAACGATCGATTCTGACTTTGCCGCTAGCGTGAATAATATAATTATTTTCCATTATTATCCCTACGTGAATAATATTTCCTTCGTCGTTATCAAAAAAAGCTAAATCTCCGGCTTCACTTTCTTCAATAAAACTTAAGGCTTCACCTTGAGTTGCTTGCTGTGATGCATCTCTTAGCAGTTTGTATCCATTTAGTTTGTATGCCATTTGTGTAAAACCTGAACAATCTATTCCAAAAGGCGTTTTTCCTCCCCATAAATAAGGAGCATTCAAATACATAAAAGCAGAAGTAAGGATATTGTTTTTTGCTTTTATACCACTTGTTTTGGTGCCTTCAAAATCAAAAGGGCTTGTGTTTATTTCAGGATAATTCAAAAAAGATAAGGATGCTCCAAGAGGTATCGGGATCAATGAATTGGATGGTGCTAGAATATAATCTATCAAATCGGCATTCAAAATTATTGCATCTGAGGAAAGTTGGATGTAGTTTGATTCTGAAATGCTTTGAAACTGTTTCGTATCTATCCAGCCTTCGTATTGATCATATTGTATTTTAATGCGTGTCCATTGTTTATGTTGTTCTAAAACTTCAAAGTGCTCACCAAATAAAACTTGGGAAACAATCTCACTTTTATCACTGGCTTCTGCACGAAGTGGAATCATGGCTAGATTACAAATTCCAAACATTTATATAAATTAGATTAAAAATAAATACGAATCAAAAATTATCGTAAAAATAGTAATTTTCAATTCGTATTATTTAATTATTTCTTTTTTATTTAAAAGGGGATTTATGAAATATTCCTTTCTATAATTAAAGCTGATGCACCGCCGCCACCGTTACAAATAGCTGCTGCTCCATATTTGGCATTGTTTTGTTCTAATACATTTAATAAGGTAACAATAATGCGCGCACCCGAACAGCCAAGCGGATGTCCTAATGAAACAGCTCCGCCGTTTATGTTTACTTTACTATTGTCTAATTCAAGTATTTTTGAATTGGCTAATCCTACTACTGAAAAGGCTTCATTGAACTCAAAATAATCGATTTCATCTAATGTTAAATTTGCTTTTGCTAATGCTTTCGGAAGTGCTTTTGCAGGGCTTGTTGTAAACCATTTTGGTTCTTGGGCTGCATCGGCATATCCTTTTATAAATGCCAATGGTTTTAAACCTAATGCTATTGCTTTTTCTTCACTCATTAATATGATAGCAGCGGCACCGTCATTTATTGTTGATGCGTTTGCGGCTGTTACAGTTCCCTCTTTTGTAAATACAGCATTTAAAGTAGGGATTTTTTCGAGTGTTACATTGGTATATTCTTCATCTTTTAAGAAAATAATTGGATCTCCTTTTCTTTGCGGGACTGCTACGGGAACTATTTCATTATCAAATTTACCTTCATTCCATGATTTTGCAGAACGTTCGTATGATTGAATGGCAAATTTATCTTGTTCTTCTCTTGAGATTTTATATTCGGCTGCACACAGATCTGCAGAAACTCCCATGGCGTTGTTGTCGTAAGCATCGGTTAATCCATCTTTTTGTAATCCATCCAGCATTGTAGCAGGACCGAATTTAGTACTGTTTCTTAAATTTATATAATGAGGAATTAAACTCATGTTTTCCATTCCGCCAGCGACTACAATTTCAGCATCTCCGCATTGTATGGCTTGTGTGCCCAGCATTATGGCTTTCATTCCAGAAGCACAGACTTTATTAACTGTTGTGCATGCAGTTTCAATTGAAAGACCAGCGTAAATAGATGCTTGTCTGGCGGGAGCCTGTCCAATACCGGCTTGAATAACGTTGCCCATAAAAACTTCGTCAACCAAATTTGGGGCTAATTGTATTTTATCCAATGCTCCTTTTATGGCTGCTGCACCTAATCTTGGTGCTGTTATTGTAGATAATCCTCCCATGAAACTGCCTATAGGTGTTCTAACAGCAGAAACGATCGCAACTCTTTTGCTCATGTTTAATACGATATTGATTTGTATAGCAAATTTAAAATATTTTTATAATTTTAAAGCTTTTTGCAAAATTAAATTAGGATATATTTAATGAATTGATATTTTTACTGGTGTTTTTAAATGAATTATTAAAAGTTTTTTTTTTGTTCTTCAAAAAAGAATTGCTGATCTGTTGAGTTTTTTTTAAATTTAATATGCAATAAGATGCATTTTTTGAATTTTGGATTAATTAGTATTGTGTGATTTTGCTATCGTATATTTTAATTTTTGAGGTGATATTCTAGTAAAGCTTTTCTAACGGATGGCGTAAGGGTTTTATTTATTTTTTTAATGTCAGCTATATCTTTGATTGTGAAGTCATTTTGATAAAATGCTAAAAAATATTAAAAAAAAGTATTGAAATAGTTGTGAGAAACGTAAACATGTCTTAAGTTTGCAACCGCAAATCAGGACACGTTTCCTGAGGTTTTGGAGAGGTGCCAGAGCGGTAATGGAGCAGATTGCTAATCTGTCGACGGGTAACCGTCGCCAGGGTTCGAGTCCCTGTCTCTCCGCAATTTATTTGTGATTAAGAATCATAGCAAGATTCAATATTTTATTATATTTTCATAGGTAAATTTATAGATTGTTTTCGGGGTGTAGCGTAGCTCGGTTATCGCGCCTGCTTTGGGAGCAGGAGGCCGCAGGTTCGAATCCTGCCACCCCGACAAATAAAAATAATGGACGCATAGCTCAGCTGGATAGAGCACCTGCCTTCTAAGCAGGCGGTCGAAGGTTCGAATCCTTCTGCGTTCACAAAAATCCTCATTATCTTTTGATTTTGAGGATTTTTTGTTTTTAGTAAAATAGTTACTTTTGATCCATCCCCTTTATTTACAAAAGCAAGTCTAATTCAATTCAGAAGTAAAATGAATGAGTAGAATAAATCATATATTTAGGATCGCAATAATCTTCCTCATTTCTGTAAGCACTGTTTCCAGCCAGACTACTGATTTGGTCTTTTCTCCAATCAACGTTTCAGATGGACTAAGTGACAATCAAATACGTTTTATTCTACAGCTTTCTGATGGAAGAATGGTTTTTAAAACCAGTGGTAATATTAACCTTTATGATGGAGAACACTTTAAATATATTCATCATAATACACATCATATCTATCCTCTTAAAAGTTATAATGGCTTTTATCGTATTTATCAGGGAAAAGATTCTCTCCTGTGGATAAAAGATGCATACAAATTAATGTGCGTTGATCTCCGTACAGAAAAATATTTGCCAGACCTTGATATTTATTTTAAGAAAAAAGGATTCAAAAAATCTGTTGATGATCTTTTCCTAGATTCAGGCAAACAGCTGTGGTTTCTGTCTTCTGGCAGATTATGGAAATATAATTCTTCTGATTTTATAGATATAAAAGCAAATAAGGGGCAACTGCAGGATCTGGATTCTCATAACAACATCTTATATCTGTTTTTTAGCACTGGTGAGGTAGTTTGTCATGATTTAAAGACAGGAAGAAAATTATACAATAGTGCCGCTTACCCTGTCTCACAGCATGATTTTTTTAACTACACTTCGATGGTGGTAAAAGGGAAGCATGGCTTTTTTCAATTGCGAAACGGATCTAAAGGCGGTTTTTTCTATTTTGATATTCAGAAAAAAGTCTGGAAAAAAATACTTGAGACTTCCTATACTTTAAATACTCTGGCAGTTACTAAAGATGATATTGCCTACATCAGCTGTACCAATGGGATCTGGATAATTAACTCTCAAAGTGGGCAAAAACAATATCTTCCAATACTTAAAAAAGTAGATGGGAGTATTTTGAAAACAGAGGTAAGTACGCTTTTTTATGATAAACAAGGCGGCTTGTGGCTGGGTACTTTAAATCAGGGACTTTTATATTATCATCCTTCACGTTACAAGTTTAAATATATTGGGCGATCCGCTTTCGAGTCAGCCGAAAAGGGAGATGTTACAGTGCAGTCATTTGCAGAAGAGAAAAATGGTACTATTTACATTAAAGCAGGAGAAGTTATTTATCATTATTCTTCCATGCATGAAAATGAAAAGACATTGACTGTTGTAAAACCGTCGTCTGTACCATTAGAAATATTAAAAAAACTCCATAAGACAAGCACTTTTATTGGAAAAAATAATGAGACTGCATTTCTAAAGGATATACGCGGCTGGGAATGGAGAGGAACGCAGGACGGATTAAAGCTCTTTGATCCTCAAAAGAAAAAAAAGAGGATTTTTTATACAAAAGATGGTTTGTCTAATAATTTTGTGCATGCAATATTAGAAGACCATAATCATAATATTTGGATAACAACAAGTTATGGAATAACAAAAATGCAAATAGATTCTGTAAACAAAAAAATTAGTTTCACTACTTTCGGTTCAGATGAAGGAACGCTGCAGGGAGAGTATTCTGATGGAGCTGCATTTGAGGCAGTGGACGGAACATTATATTTTGGAGGTATTAACGGTTTTAATACATTAAAAACAAATCATGTATCACAGGAAAAATTACCTTTTAAGCCCGTTTTTACAAATTTATTCTTAAAAGGAGAAAAAATCGAGGCAGGTGTCCGATATGATGGGCGAGTTATTATGCCTGAAGCAGCGCCATACACAAAAGAAATAGAACTTTCATATGATCAGAATTTCTTAACCTTAGAGTTTTCAGCATTAAATTATCAAAACCCGTCTCAAACTTATTACAGGTATCAGCTGAAGGGTATAGATAATGACTGGCGGGAAACTTCAACTGGAGGAGGAAATGAAAACTGGAATAACGGTATTTTGACAGCTTCATACACTAACCTTCCGCATGGCAACTATACATTTCTGGTGATGGCGTCTGGTAATGACCGAAAATGGGATGGAGCGGTTTCTGAGTTAAGAATTAACATTAAAGCGCCATGGTGGAAAACTACTACCGCATATGTATTATTTATACTGCTTTTCACAGCATCAATTGCTGGAGGAATCTTTTTATATCTTTATTATAGCCGCAAAAAAATTGAACAAAATCATAAAGAGGATATTTTGTTACTCCGCATACGTAACCTAATTGACCAGTGCAGCTATCTGGAGACAGAAAAGGAGAATTATCTTGCGCAAACAAACTTACAATCGGTACAATCTGCGGAAACTAGAAATGAAAACAGGGTCGATGAAATGTTTTTAGCGAAAGCTTTAGAATTGGTAGAAAAAAACTTGAATGTACCGGACTATTCTGTTGAAAATCTAAGCCGTGATCTTTGTATGGACCGTACAGGACTTTATCGAAAATTGATCGCATTGCTGGACAAACCGCCATCTTTGTTTATCCGAAATATTCGGCTGCAGAAAGCAGCAGGATTACTTCTTGAAGGCGAACTCAGTATATCAGAAATAACAGAAAGAGTAGGTTTCAGCAGTTCCAGCTATCTCAGTAAATGCTTTCAGGAAATGTATGGCTGCCGTCCTTCTGAATATGCAGAAATGATTAAGAAATCAACATGATTGTTATTTATTTCAACATGACTGCTGTTTAAATATGGTGGTTCTGGGATACTTTTGATGTTCTAGATATCAAAATATAAACAACCATGAAATTTTCAAAAACAACCAGTTTTATGCTGACTATTGCAGTCTTCATAACAGTGAATTTAAATGCTCAGTCTATTGAAACAACAAGACAGGGAGTAAAATTTGCAACACAGAATATGGATATTCAGATCGAATTCTATTCGAACAATATTGTACGTGTGTACAAAACTCCGCAAGGCTTTCCATATAATAAAAAAAGTCTTTCGGTAGTTAAATCACCCGAAACCATATCTGTTAAGTCAGCACAAAAGGGAAATAAAACGGTATTAGAAAGCAGTTCCATACAAGTTGAAGTCAACCCTGAAACTGGAGGTATAATCTTTTACGACTCTAACGGGAAACTCCTGCTTAAAGATAAGGATTTCGGTACGCAGTTTTCAGCTGTAGATGATGCTGGAACGCCGTCTTATAATGTTCGTGAAGGTTTTTTGCTTGAAAGAGATGAAGCTATTTACGGTGTAGGGCAAATCATGGATAATAAATTCAGTCGCCGGAATTCAACCCATAATATGCAGAATGAAAACATGTCTACTTATTCACCGTATTTTATGTCTGTGAAAGGCTATGCTGTTTTTTGGGATAATTACTCTATTTCTAAATTTAACGATAATGCGCAGGAACTTTCTTTTGAAGGTTTAGGTCATTGTGCCGATTATTATTTTATGTATGGTAAAAGTGCAGACGGCGTTATAACTCAAGTCCGTGATCTTACTGGAAAAGCGCCTATGCTTCCATTATGGGCTTATGGTTTTTTTCAAAGTAAGGAACGTTATCATACAGAAAATGAAAGCCTTGATGTTTTAAAAAAATACCGCGCTCTCAAAATACCTATAGATGTCGTTATCCAGGACTGGAGATACTGGCCTGAATTCAACAAAACAGATAGTTTATGGAATTCGCAGAGTTTTGATAAGCAGAGGTTTCCAAATCCAAAGAAATGGGCAGACGAAATTCATAAGTTAAATGCAAAATTATTAATTGTCACTTGGCCTGGATTTGGTCCGAAAACAGAGCAGCGTAAGGAATTTGACAGCAAAAAAATGATTATCAATTTTGATACTTGGCCACCAAACAGCGGTGCAAGACCTTATGATGTATACAATCCGGAAGCTTTGGATATTTATTGGCGTTATTTAAACAAAGGTATATTCAGTTATATTGGAAACGATGGCTGGTGGCTGGATTCAACAGAACCTGACCACATTAATCGACAAGACTCTGATTATGATCTTCCAACCCATTTAGGCAGTTATCGAAGTGTAAAAAATGGATATAGTCTTATGCATAATAAAGGAATTGCGGTTAACCAGCGTAAAGCCAACGATACCAAGAGAGCTGTAATTCTAACACGTTCAGGATTTATAGGACAGCAGCTTTATGGCTCAAATACATGGAGTGGCGATGTGGTTTCTTCCTGGGAGATGCTGGAGAGGCAAATTCCTGCAGCGCTGAATTATACTTTGATGGGAATTCCTAATTGGAACAGTGATATTGGAGGCTTTTTTGCATATAGATGGATAAAAGATGGAGGAAATAAAAATCCTGAATTTCAGGAATTGTATGTCCGCTGGATGCAGTTTGGTGCTTTTTGTCCCATGATGCGTTCTCACGGAACTGACCTTCCACGTGAAATTTGGAATTTTGGTGAACGAGGAACATGGTGTTTTGATGCGCAGGAAAAATCAATTAATCTTAGGTACAGTCTGTTGCCTTATATTTACAGTACATCATGGGATGTAAGCAGCAATAATGGAACCTTTATGCGTCCGCTCATTATGGATTTTGTATCTGATAAAACTACTCACAGTATTGGCAATGAATATTTATTTGGGCGTTCGATTCTCGTGGCTCCAGTAACAAAATATAAATCAAGAGAATGGTCTGTTTACCTTCCTGATGGAATTGACTGGTACAATTTCTGGACTAATAAATATATCAAAGGCGGGCAAACTATTGTGTCCGAATCAGCTGTAGATGAAATTCCTCTTTTTATCAAAGCAGGTACAATTCTTCCTTTTGGACCTAAGGTTCAATATTCCACTGAAAAAAAATGGGACAATCTGGAAATACGTATCTACCCTGGCGCCGATGGTGAATTTACGCTGTATGAGGACGAAAATGATAATTACAATTATGAGAAAAAAATGTATTCGATTATCAAATTAAAATGGACTGATAAAACAAAAACACTTACTATTGAAAACAGAGAAGGTACTTTTCCAGGAATGTTAAAATCACGTAATTTTAAAATTACTGTTGCCGGTCCGAACACTGCAGTTGGTGACAGTTCCGGCGGGCAGGGAAAGAATATTTCTTATAACGGAAAAAAAATAGTGTTGAAACTTTAGAAATCTAAAGAAGACTGTATTAAATGAACTTCTTAACATTATAAATTTAAACAGCTCCTTCTGCGTTCACTCTTAAACCCTTTGATTTCAAAGGGTTTTTTGTTTTTGTGCCTTTTTTTATGTGGATAAAAGTCAGAGTATAAAATTAAAAATCCATTGTGTCTGCTGGCTTGAATGAAAATCTTTAATTTTTTTTTATGCAGCTTTACTGTTATAATATGCTATTTTCCTCAATCATTACTTTAAGGAAAAGTGATGGTATTTTTTTGTGCAATAGAATTTTACAAAATTTCATGCCTTGGTTTTTGATTCTTAGCTTTTTTTTGTAGATTCTCTAATTATTACTTCTGTATTTAAATATGTGATTTCTTTAATGTTTTCCTTTTTTGGTAATAGTAGGTGGTTTAAAATTTTTTCTGCAGAAATTTGTCCCATTTTAAATGCGGGATGCGATATTGTTGATAAACCGGGATCGATAATTGCTGAAATTGGATCATCATTGAATCCGATTATTGCAAGTTCTTCGGGTATTTTTACACCTCTTTTTTTTGCACATTGTATGGCGCTTATTGCGATGATATCAACTGATGAAAAAATTCCGTCAGGAGGGTTTTTGAGGTCTAATAGTTTATTGGTTGCTTTAATTCCCTCAGTAAAGACCAGCGATTCTAATTTGATTATTAAGTCTTCTTCAATAGGAAGATTGTGAGCTCTCAAAGCGTCTAAATAGCCTCTTTTTCTTTCACTAAATAATGTGCCAAATTCCATACCGGCATAAAAGTGCGCAATCCGGCTACAGCCTTGATCTATAAGATGTTTTGTAGCTTTATAGCCAGCTGCATAATTGTCAATTATAACTCTGTAAGTATCTATATCATGGGGAACCCTGTCTACAAAAACTAACGGAATTTTAGCATCAATAAAAGGCTGAAAATGTGATGTATCTCTTGTTCCCATACCTAAGGAACAAATTATACCGCTCACTCTGCTGGCATAGAGAGCCTGGGTCATATTAATTTCTTCTTGGTAAGAATCTCCTGATTGTGTAATGAGGATATTGTATCCCGATTTTTTAGCCGTAGTCTCAATTCCGCTAATTAATGATGATAGAAATGGCTGGTCAATTGTTGGTACTAAAACACCAATAGTTTGAGTTTTGTTGCTTCGTAACCCTGCTGCAAGACTATTCGGCCGATATCCTAATTCTGCACAAGCCTCTTTGACCTTTTTAATTGTTTTTGCACTGATGCTATGATGATCTTTTAAAGCTCTTGAGATTGTAGAAGTTGCAAGATTTAATTTTTTAGCAATGTCATAAATCGTGATATCTTTATTTTCTTCCATTTACACGTTAAATTTAAACAAATATACAGTTTTTAGATATTTAATATTAATCAAACACGATCAGTTGTTGTCTTTTGACTGATCATCACATTTATAATTTATCTATTCAAATTGTATATTGATATATTATAAAAAAAATATTTTTTTCAAACTCCAACGATGTTATATGAAATAAACAATATTTGTTTGAAATTTTATTACAAATAATAAATTTATTGTTATTTAAAATGAATATAACACACAACCGATTGCATAAATGCTTTTGTTTTTATAAATTTACTTTTTTATACAGCTTATTATTAAATAATTGGATTTAAACGAAAATTATTGATTTATGCTTAAATTAGTTTTAACAAAACAGAAAAAATGAAACATAATAAAATGAGTATTTTAAGATTGATGATTCTCCTCTTAGGTATATCATGGTCTGGATTCTCTCAAAAAGATTATAAATTATGGCTTCAATATAATACACTGACGAATCTGGATTTAAAAGCAAAATATTTATCACATATTAAGGGAATAACCCTGTTGGGTAATTCCGAAACAATTAGCATTGCTGGGAATGAATTACAATCAGCACTGGAAGATATGCTTGAAAAAAAAATCACTGTTAACACTAAATTAGAAGTTTTCCAAAGTATTGTAATAGGTTCTAAAACGCATTTAAATGCTGAAATTCAAAAAACGGTGGAATCTGATTTAAACTTAATAAACGATGAGGGTTTTATAATTAAATCGATTGTCATCAATAATAAAAGTCACATTGTTATAACTGGAAAAAAGGAAGTTGGTGTTTTGTATGGTGTTTACAGTTTTTTAAGATTGATTCAGACCAATAAAAGCATTGAAAAACTGAATATAGCTGATTCACCAAAAACGAATATCCGTATATTAAACCATTGGGATAATTTAGATCGCACAGTAGAACGCGGTTATGCTGGATTTTCATTATGGAATTGGCAAAAATTACCTGATTTCATTGAGCAGCGTTATATTGATTATGCCCGTGCAAATGCATCGATAGGAATTAATGGTACCGTTTTGACAAATGTTAATGCCAACGCTTTGATTTTGACTCCGCAATATTTAGAAAAAGTAGAGGCTCTTGCTAATGTTTTTAGACCGTACGGAATAAAAGTGTATTTAACGGCACGATTTTCTGCCCCAATAGAAATTGGAGGTTTAAAAACTGCCGACCCAAAAGATGCTGATGTGGCTAATTGGTGGAAAGCAAAAGCAAAAGAAATATATGTAAGGATTCCTGATTTTGGCGGATTTCTTGTCAAAGCGAATTCTGAAGGACAGCCAGGACCCCAAAATTACGGTAGAAATCACGTTGATGGCGCTAATATGCTGGCTGATGCAGTAGCTCCTTTTGGAGGTGTTATTATGTGGAGAGCATTTGTATATTCTGAGCATGATGCGAATGACCGCGCTAAGCAGGCGCATGCTGAATTCCAGCCTTGCGATGGAAAATTTAGAGAAAATGTTATTGTTCAGGTAAAAAATGGAGCCATCGATTTTCAGCCAAGAGAGCCATTTCATCCATTATTTGGTGCGATGACAAAAACGCCACTTATGATGGAATTTCAGATAACGCAGGAATACTTAGGTTTTAGTACTCATTTGGTATTTCTTCCTAAATTATTTCAGGAAGTATTGGAATCAGATACTTATCAAAAAGGCAAAGGTTCTACAGTGACAAAAGTAATTGATGGTTCGATTTATAAAAATAAAATTACAGGAATTGCCGGTGTGGCCAATATAGGAAATGATTTGAATTGGACTGGACATCCTTTTGCGCAAGCAAATTGGTATGGCTTTGGGAGATTGGCATGGAATCCCTATTTAGATTCAGAAACTATAGCAGATGAATGGTTAAGATGTACTTTTTCTAATGATAAAAAATTTATTGCTCCAATAAAAGAAATGTTAATTCAATCACGTGAGGCAGTTGTAAATTATATGACGCCCTTGGGACTGCATCATATTATGGATACAGGGCATCATTATGGACCAGGACCTTGGGTAAGTAATCTTTCAAGACCAGAATGGAATCCGGTTTATTACCATAAAGCAGATAAAAATGGAATTGGTTTTGATAGATCAAAATCTGGAACAAATGCTGTTTCGCAGTATGCACCTGAAGTGGCGGTTATTTTTGATAAATTAGAAACTTGTCCTGAAAAAGATTTACTTTGGTTTCACCATGTTTCTTGGGATTATAAACTAAAAGATGGTCACACTCTTTGGGATGGAATGGCTTTAAAATATCAGCAGGGAGTTAATCAGGTTGCAGCAATGCAGAAAACTTGGAATGCATCTGAAAAATATGTTGACAGCGAGCGTTTCAAAGAAGTACAAATGCTACTGAATATTCAATATAAAGAAGCAAAATGGTGGCGGGACGCCTGCTTGCTGTATTTTCAGCAGTTTTCGGGAAAGGAACTGCCAATAGGTGTTGAAAAACCTAGTCAGTCTTTAGAATATTTTGAATCTTTAAAGTTTCCTTTTGCACCAGGAAACTAATTATAGAAAAAAGAGATGAATACAAAAATAGTAATAGTTACTGGTGGAAACAGAATCGGGTTTTAATCTTTAAATTTAAAAGACTATGATAAAAATGCAGCAAACTATGCGATGGTTTGGACCTCAGGATACGGTAAATCTAATTGATATTAAACAAGCGGGCGCGACGGGAGTTGTAACTGCATTGCACCATATTCCTGTTGGCGAAATCTGGACGGTTCAAGAAATTAAAAATAGACAGGAAATCGTTAGGAATGCAGGTTTGGAATGGGTAGTAGTAGAAAGTCTGCCTGTTCATGAAGAGATAAAGAGAGCGTCCGGAGATTATCTTTTATACATTGAGAACTATAAAATTAGTATAAAAAATCTTGCTGAGTGCGGTATTAAGATTATCACTTATAATTTTATGCCCATTTTAGATTGGGTACGAACAGATCATGATTTTGTTAATCAGGATGGAAGCAGAGCACTTTTATACAATAAAGAAGCTTTTACTTATTTTGATGTTTTTTTATTAAAACGGCCAAATTCAGAAAACAGCTATTCTATAATTGAAAAAGAAAAAGCATTAGAGTTTGGAAACAAGCTGTCAGAATCTGATAAAAAATTGCTTTTCAGAAATGTTTTATTAGGGCTTCCGGGAAGCAAAATAGATTTTACAGCCAAGCAGATACTCGATTTACTGGATAATTATGCAACAATAGATGATGCAAAACTAAGAGAAAATTTAATTTTCTTTTTATCAGAAACAGCTCCAGTTGCTGAGCAATATGGTTCAAAATTAGCCATTCACCCGGATGATCCTCCATTTTCTGTTTTGGGACTGCCACGTATTCTTTCAGTAGAAAGTGATATCAAAGCCATTTTCGAAGCTGTGCCTTTAGCAGCAAATGGATTGTGTTATTGTACAGGTTCATTAGGCGCAAATCCTAATAATGATTTGGAAAAAATCATAGATAATTATGGAGATAGAATTCATTTTTTGCATTTGAGAAATACTATTAGAGAAAATGAAAGTATTTTTAGGGAATCTGAGCATTTAATTGGAGATACAAAAATGGAGGTCATTGTAGAAAAGCTAATCGCGCTGATGAATAGAAGAAAAGAAAGTTTACCAATGCGTCCTGACCATGGTTTTCTGCATGCAATAGAAGGTGCAAGGGAACAGTATCCGGGTTATTCTTTGATAGGAAGGCTGAAAGGTCTTGCTGAACTAAGAGGGCTGGAAATGGGAATTGCTTATAAATTAGGTAATCCAGTTTAGAGAAGCTTCTGAGTTTTAAAATTTTTAAAAATCTGATTATCTAAAATTATAAGTAATGAAAATAATAGATAGCTATTTAATATTTGTATTTCTTGTTTTATCTGGCAGTTGTAATTCACAAAATACAAGGTCGAGTTCGTCTTCTTTAAAAAATAGTTTTAAAGGTGATTTTTATATTGGAACTGCTTTAAATATTAATCAAATTGAAGAAAAAGATGCTAAAGCAGATGCGCTGATTCGAAAAGAATTTAATGCTATCACTGCCGAAAATTGTATGAAGTCTATGTTTGTTCATCCTTCAAAAGATAAATATGATTTTGCGATGACTGATAAGTTTGTTGCTTATGGCGAGAAAAATAAAATGTTCATTCATGGGCACACATTGATTTGGCACAGCCAGCTAGCACCTTGGATGGCTGAGATTAAAGACAATACCGAAATGAAAATATTTATGAAAGATCATATTACTACGATTGTTTCAAAATACAAAGGCCGGATTAATTCTTGGGATGTTGTCAATGAAGCATTAAATGAAGATGGAACTTTGAGGAAATCTGTTTTTTATAATACCCTTGGAGATAGTTATTTGGCAGATTCTTTTAGACTTGCTGCACTAGCTGATCCGAAGGTTGATTTGTATTATAATGATTATAATATCTGTGAGCCAAAAAAGAGAGAAGGCGTAATTGAATTGGTGAAGAACATTCAAGCACATGGAGGGAAAATTGATGGGGTCGGTATTCAAGGTCATTGGAGGTTGGAAAGTCCATCAATAGAGGAAATCGAAAAAAGTATTTTAGCCTATTCGGAACTTGGTTTAAAAGTTGCTTTTACTGAGCTGGATATTACAGTATTACCAAATCCATGGGATTTGAAAGGAGCAGATGTAAATCAGAATTTTGAGGGAAGTACCAAAATGAATCCTTATCCAGAAAAGCTTCCGGATTCTATCCAGGCCAAACTAGCCGATCGTTACGCTTCTATTTTTAAATTATTTTTAAAATATAAAGACAAAATCAGCCGGATTACATTTTGGGGGGTGCATGATGGGCAATCCTGGTTAAATGACTGGCCTATAAAAGAAAGGACTAATTATCCATTGTTATTTGATTCAAAGTTAAGACCTAAGAAAGCATATTATAAGGTAGTAGAATTAAAGGAAGTAAAAAAACAAAGAATTAACAATAAAGGTATTGATTTAAAAAATTAAACATCATTTTAAAATTTATTAGTAGAATAGATTTTGTGCAGATTGATTTTTTTTATTAGGTTTGCACAACCGATTGTCTAAATGAATTGTATTTGTTTTGAAAGAGTTACAAAGCAATACTTCATCAAACGGAAAAACAAAAGCAGTGAAAAAACATTTGATTTAAACCACCAATTAACCTTTACAATTAATGAATAACAATTCTCAAAAATTATCCATCAAAGAAAAAATAGGATACAGTTTAGGCGACTTAGCCGCAAATCTAGTTTTCCAGACTCTGATGACTTATTTGGCTTATTTCTATACCGACATTTATGGATTATCGCCAACACATTCTTCAATTATTATGCTGGTGGTCGGTTTGATAGCTGCGTTTATTTTTAATCCAATAATTGGTGTTT
Organism: Flavobacterium aquicola; assembly: GCF_003385115.1. GTDB lineage: Bacteria > Bacteroidota > Bacteroidia > Flavobacteriales > Flavobacteriaceae > Flavobacterium > Flavobacterium aquicola. The sequence continues at coordinate 275,722 of NZ_QUNI01000004.1, read as the reverse complement.
TAGCAGATAGAACAAATACAATATGGGGAAAGTTTAGGCCTTGGATTCTGTTAACAGCAGTTCCATTAGGATGCGTAGCATTGGCTGCTTTTACAACTCCAAGTTTTTCATACAATGGGAAAATGATTTATGCTGTTGTTACATATACATTATTGCTGCTTTTTTATGCAGGTAATAATTTACCTTATTCTGCTCTAAGTGGTGTAATTACTGGAGATATGTCTCAAAGAAACAGTTTGTCGTCCTATCGTTTTGTAGCAGTGATGTTTGCACAATTCTTTGTGCAGGTTTTTATGCTTGGTATTATCAAAAGTGCAGGAAATGGCGACAAAGCAATAGGTATTGAAAAAGTAATGACGGTATTGGCTATTATAGGTACTATTATGCTTTTAATAACTTTTTTGACGACCAAAGAACGTATAATTCCAAAACCAGAACAGAAATCAAGTGTTGAGGAAGATTTGACCGATTTGATGAAAAATAGACCTTGGGTGATTATGTTAAGCCTCACTACTTTGGTATTTATTACTTTGTCTTTGAAAGGCGGTTCTTATGTCTATTATTTTGAAAACTATGTAGATAAAAAACAATTGGCGCTTTTTATTCAGCCAATATTAGATTCATTAACAAGTATAGGATTAAATCACTTTGGGAATGATCCGGTTTCGGCAGGATTTGGATTGTTTAATGCTGGAGGGATTATTTTTATGATTATTGGAATTACGCTTTCGAAAAGTTTGGCTGATAAATATGGTAAGAGAAATATTTTTGGACTATTTTTATTTGTTTCGACTCTATTTATTCTTGCTTTTTATTTCTTTCCGTCTGATAATATTCTGTTTATATTTTTATCGCAGATTCTTCACGGATTTTTCTATGGAATAACAATTCCGATTCTTTGGGCAATGATAGCAGATGTTGCTGATTACTCAGAATGGCTGAATAATCGCCGTGCTACAGCAATTATATTTTCTGCAATGATGGTTGGTCTCAAAGCAGGATTGAGTATTGGGGGAGCTTTGACGACTTTATTCTTAGGCTATTTTCAATACGTTCCCAATTCCTTAACTCAAACAGATGTAACTATAAATGGTATAAAATTATTAGTCAGTGTATTTCCGGCACTCCCATTTTTAGTAGGATGTGTTTTGCTTTTTTTCTACAGAATAGACAAAAAAATGGAAATTCAGATTGAGAGTGAATTAAAACAAAGGAGAAGTTAAATAGTAAATATAAAAAAGAGTATGCCCGAAGATAGTATTGAACAGATTAATTTCGAGGAGATTAATAAAACAGCCATTTCACAGCCATTAGTATCACATATGTATACAGCTGATCCGTCGGCACATGTATTTAATGGAAAAATATATATTTATCCTTCGCATGATATTGATGCGGCAATTCCATTTAATGATAATGGAGACCATTTTGGTATGGTAGATTACCATGTATTTTCAATGGAAAATATGACATCTGAGGTGGTAGATAACGGTGTTGCCCTGCATGTAGATGATGTAGCCTGGGCAGAAAAACAAATGTGGGCTCCTGATGCTGCTCATAAAAACGGTAAGTACTATTTGTACTTTCCAGCAAAGCGATACGATGGAATTTTTCAGATTGGCGTTGCTCTCAGTGGCTCTCCATCAGGACCTTTTACTGCAGAGAAGGAAGCAATAAAAGGAAGCTACAGCATTGACCCAGCTGTTTTTGAGGATGAGAAAGGGATACATTATATGTATTTTGGCGGAATTTGGGGCGGACAGCTTCAAAAATACAGAAACAATGTATACAGTCATGATCACAAAGAACCTATTGGAAAAGAGAAGGCATTAGGTCCAATAGTTGCCAGGCTTAGAGATGATATGCTGGAGTTTGACGAAGAGCCGAGAGAAATCCAGATCCTCGATGAAAAAGGGGAGTTACTGCTTGCATCAGACAATGAGCGCCGCTTTTTTGAAGGACCTTGGGTTCATAAATACAACGGAAAATATTATTTCTCGTACTCGACAGGCGATACGCATTTTATCTGCTACGCTGTTGGGGACAGCCCTTACGGACCTTTTGTGTACCAAGGGAGAATTCTTAATCCTGTTGTAGGCTGGACTACTCACCATTCTATATGCGAGATTAATAATGAGTGGTACCTGTTTTATCATGATTCGAGCTTGTCAAAGGGGGTGACCCATCTGCGAAGCATGAAAATGACCAAAATAGATTATTTAGAAGATGGTTCTATCATTACTATAGGTCCTTATAATAATGAAGATAAGGCATAACGCCGTTGTGATAAATGAAATAAAAAAAAATAAAAAATAATTGTTGAGATAAATTCCGACTGATTTGAAGCGATACCCTATTTAACCTCTAATATATAATTTTCACAGATATGAAAAACAGCGACAAAAATGAGATAAATGGAATCAAGTATTATAGTCCAAAGAGATTAGAAATTGACTGTGTAATTTTTAACCTTGATAATAACAGTCTTAAAATTTTACTTGTAAAACAAACAGATAACGAGGGAATAGTTAAGTGGAGGTTTGCTAATGATTGTTTAAAGAAAGGTGAAACCATTGCAGGCGTAGCTGATACTATTTTAAAAAAGCATACTGGTTCTAATCGTTATTTTATAGATCAGCTAAAGGCTTTTGGATATTCTCCTGTTCCATCGGTGCAGGAAAATATTTCAATTGCTTATTACGGACTGATAAAAAGTGATCAGAATGTTTTAGACAGAGAACCTACAAACATTGATATGAAGTGGATTGATATTAATGAAATTGAAGGTCTAAATGATAAGGACAAAATAATATTAGATTTTAGCTTAAAAGAACTTCGTAAAAATATCTGTCAAAGTACAATTGGTTTTAATTTATTACCAGAAAAATTTACGTTGTTACAAGTTGTACATTTATATGAGAAAATTTTAGGAATTGAAATCAATAAATCTAATTTCAGAAGAAAGATACTTCAGTTAGGATTAGTTCAGGATTTGAATGAGAAAGAGGAGAATGTTTCTCATCGGGCAGCAAGGTTTTATTCGCTAAGATTACAATGTCATGAAATATTTCCTAACAATGATTTTAATTTTGTTTTTGATAAAAAAATAGCATAAAGCAAAAAAGAGTAATTTGGTTACAGCTAATAAAAATCTTTGTATTTGATAAGTTTTCCAAAAATATAAAAAATCAGCATTATACAATGCTCAAAAAAGATTGTAAATTATGTATTATATAGGGTATGATATTGGAAGTTCATCGGTCAAAGTGGCTTTGGTGGAAGAAGCAACAGGAAAAAAAATAATTGTTTTGAATGAACCTCAAAACGAAATGGAGATTATTTCCATACATCCTGATTGGGCAGAGCAAGATCCTGAAATTTGGTGGGAACATATTTGTACAGCAACAAAAAGAGCAATCCGCGAGTCAAATATTGACGCTTCAAAAATAAGCGGAATAGGTATTTCATATCAAATGCACGGTCTGGTTGTTGTGGATCAAAATGGAAATTCTTTACGAAATTCCATTATTTGGTGTGATAGCAGAGCAGTAGACATAGGAAACAAAGCATTTGCAGAATTAGGCGAAGCCAAATGCATGGCGCGTTTATTGAATTCACCTGGGAATTTTACAGCTTCAAAACTAAAATGGGTAAAAGAAAATGAACCAGAGCTCTATACTAAAATTTATAAGTATATGCTTCCAGGAGACTATATCGCTTATAAATTAACAGGTGATATTACCACAACCAAAAACGGTTTATCGGAAGGAATGCTTTGGGATTATAAAGAGAATAAAACTGCTGACTGGCTACTGGAGTATTATGGAATAGAAACTTCTATGACACCAACTATTGTTGAGAATTTTACCAGTCAAGGAGTTGTAAACGAAAAAGGTTCTCGGGAAGCAGGTCTTCCATTTGGAATTCCTATTGTGTATAGAGCGGGAGATCAGCCAAATAATGCATTATCTTTGAATGTTTTAAATCCTGGTGAAGTGGCAGCAACGGGTGGAACTTCGGGTGTTTTTTATGCAGTAACCGATGCTGTTAGCGGAAAAAGCACTAGAGTAAATAATTTTGTGCATGTAAATTTTGGAGAGAATAATCCTCGAATTGGAAAATTATTAAATATCAATGGTGCAGGAATTCAGTACAGATGGCTTCGCAACAACATGTGCGGCGAAACTTATGAATCTATGAATCACAAGGCAGCTAAAATTGCAATTGGTTCAGAAGGTTTGATAGTACTTCCGTTTGGAAATGGCGCAGAGCGTATGTTTAACAATAAGAATATCGGAACTCATTTTTTAAATATGAATTTAAATATTCACAGTAGTTCTCATTTATTCAGAGCAGCCTTGGAAGGAATTGCTTTTGCATTTGTATACGGGATGGAATTTCTGAAAGATGATAGCGCGGCTATTGGAGTTATACGTGCAGGAAACGATAATTTATTCCGTTCAGAAATATTCTCGAATACAGTTGCATCTTTAATTGGGCATGAAATTGAAATTTATAATACAACAGGAGCAGTAGGAGCAGCAAGAGCTGTAGGATTAACCGATGGGGATTTTGAAAAGTTTGGTTCGAATATTTCAAAAAATGATCATGTAATGACGTTTTTGCCACTGCAGAATAGTGAACAATATCGAAACGCTTATAAAAAATGGAAACAGGAATTAGAATTAATATTAACAAATAAATAGTAGAGAAATGATAGTTTTAGGGAATAAAGAGTACTATAAAGGTATAGGACAAATTAAATTTGAAGGAAAAGAATCAGATAATCCTTTGGCTTTTAAATATTACAATCCAGATCAGATAGTAGCTGGGAAAACAATGCGCGAGCATTTTAAATTTGCGATTGCTTACTGGCATACTTTCTGCGGACAAGGCAGCGATCCATTTGGACCAGGAACACAGCATTTTGCTTGGGATGAGCCAGCGGATGCTATTGAAGCAGCAAAACAAAAAGCAGATGCCGCTTTCGAATTTGTGACTAAAATGGGGTTTGATTACTACTGTTTTCATGATTATGACTTGGTTAGAGAAGGAGCTACTTTTGCAGAATCGGAAAGCAGATTGGCTGCTATCACAGATTATTTGAAAGAAAAACAAGCAGCTTCTGGAGTAAAACTCCTGTGGGGAACGGCAAACTGTTTTTCCAATCCGCGTTATATGAATGGTGCTTCAACTAATCCAGATTTTAATGTATTAGCAAGAGCTGGAGGACAAATAAAATTAGCTATAGATGCTACTATTGCTTTGGGCGGTGAAAATTATGTGTTTTGGGGAGGACGTGAAGGTTATATGACTTTGCTCAATACTGATATGGGCAGAGAATTGGATCACATGGGACAATTTTTGGCGAAAGCTAGAGATTATGCGAGAGCACAGGGATTCAGAGGGAATTTCCTTATAGAACCTAAACCTATGGAACCATCAAAACATCAATATGATTTTGATTGTGCTACCGCTATTGGCTTTTTGCGTGAATATGGCTTAGAGAAAGATTTCAAAATGAATATAGAGGTAAATCATGCTACTTTGGCTCAGCACACTTTTCAGCATGAGATTGAAGTGGCTGCCAAAGCTGGGATGTTAGGAAGCTTAGATGCTAATAGAGGTGATTATCAAAACGGCTGGGATACAGATCAATTTCCAAACAATATCCAAGAAACTACCGAGGCCATGCTGGTATTCTTAAAAGCTGGCGGTTTACAGGGTGGGGGAGTAAATTTTGATGCTAAAATCAGAAGAAATTCTACCGATATGGAAGATGTTTTCCATGCTCACATTGGAGGAGCCGATACTTTTGCAAGAGCTTTATTGACAGCTGATAAAATTATTACTTCGTCTCCTTATGAAAGACTAAGAACTGAAAGATACAGTTCTTTTGATTCAGGGAACGGAAAAGCGTTCGAAGAAGGAAAATTAGATCTGCAGGCTTTATATAAAATTGCTCAAGAAAATGGTGAATTAAATCTGCAGAGTGGTAAACAGGAATTATTCGAAAATATTATTAATCAATATATTTAAAAACAATATTGATTGGTTGCGTTTAGAAAACAGGGCTGAATTTTAAATTTTTCAGCCCTATTTTTTTGATTTATGCTAGTTTGGCAAATGACAAGAAATTAAATACTGCACTATTTAATATTTGGATTTGTAAATTTTCATTTTCGTTCAATATAAAGAATGTATTTCAAAACGGCGTACTTGGTCAATTATTTAAGAAAAGAGTGGTATTACTATAATTTTTGTTCCAAATTTTAATTACTTATTTTTATGAAAATTTATTTTGATATGATATCCTATTTGAAACCACTGTTTATTTTAATTTGTTTTGTGTCTTTTGTGAACTGCAGCTCTCAAACTCTAAATAGCAGAGTCTTACCTGCTGAACCAATCAATGATACTGTTTTTGTCAATTTAAAGGATTACAGTCAGGATTTTGTATATGATATGAAATACGCTTCTGATGACAATTTTTTGAAATCAAAAGTTTATGATTGTGCTGAATGTTATTTGCGTTATAAGACCGTAAAAGCGCTGATTTTGGCCAATAAAAGATTTATGAAAAAAGGGTTCAAAATTAAATTATTTGACTGTTATCGGCCACTGGATATCCAAAAGAGAATGTGGGCGATTGTTTCAAATCCTCAATATGTTGCAAATCCCGCTAAAGGCTCAATTCACAATAGAGGAGGAGCCGTGGATTTAACACTAGTTAACTTTGATGGCAAAGAATTGGATATGGGAACTTCTTTTGACTTTTTTGGAAAAGAGGCCGGTCATAATTTTGCTGGTTTTTCAAATGAAATTTTGAATAACAGAAATTTGCTAAAAAAAAATATGATTAAAGAACATTTTAATTCTTTTGATTCGGAGTGGTGGCATTACAATTTGAAAGCCGGTTTAAATGATAAAGTATCTAATTTTAAATGGGAATGTGAATAAAATTCACTTATGATTTGTTAATTCTTTTTTATGAATGATTTTGATTTTTTATACTATTCATTGTTAAAAGAGTTGCGTATAATACAAATCGATGTTAATTTTCTGTGTTAGTATGGAATTTTATAAGTGTTTTACAGCGTGGGTTTTATGCTTTTCTGTATGATTTTATTTTCAAAATAGACAAAATTGTGCATTTTATCGATTATATTGTTGTTTTAATGTATTGTATGTTTACTTTCGCGTCGCAAATCATTTAAAAACAATGATTTGAAGTAATAGTTTATTGGATTTGTAAATATTTTGAATTCAATTTTATTGCTATAAATGAAAAAGACCTAACTTTTTCATTTATCAAAGAAATAACATATAGAAATTGTTAGATGAAAAGAATATTAGAAAAATGCATCGCGCCAGAGAATGAATCTGGAATTACATTTGTTGAAGTTATGGTTGTTGGAGTATTAGTTCCTAAGGTGGTACGAAATGTAAAAAAATATGTAATCAATATTGATAAACATAATAAGGACCAGCAAACTTTTAAAGTATAAAAAAATCATCTTTAAATGAAAAATACTCATTTTAAAGATGATTTTTTTTGTTGTAATATTTACTCAATACAACGTATATTGTCCATGAAATAAGTTTCTGGTTTGTAGATTTTTCCGTCTAGTTCGGCAGTAATTTCGTTTTTGTATATATAATCTTCAGTATCTGTCAGGTATTTTATACGCATTAAAATTACAGGTGATTTTTTAAGTTCTTCATAGTTCTCTTTGCCGAACATAAAAATTCCGGATTTAACTCTATTGTCAAAACCTTTGTCGTCTCGAAGTAAACTGCCACAGCTTTCTTGGTCAATATGTATAAGTGTTACGATTTTGCCGTTTTGCAATTGCAGAAATACTTTTGAATTTTTATCAAAGCAATTTGCTTTTACAAAATCTTTGCTTTTTTGAATAAACTGTAAAGTTAATGTTGGTAATCCATCTGTTAATGCTAGAGATCCAAAAATATAGTTCGAATTTCCTCCAAACACTTTTTCGTACAGTAAATATTCTTTTGTGGATTTGTATGTGCCAATAGAATCAGTAACGTTTGCGGAGTATTCGCAAGGTTTTTGGGCGAAAATAGAAAAACTTAAAAGGGAGCATGCCAGAATCAGTATGTATTTCATCTTTATTTTATTTTGGTGCAAATTAAAACAATTTTACTGTTATTTTCATCAATGGTAAAAAAACAATATAAATTTCCGCCTTCTTTTATTTTCCATTTTTTCCTTATGTTTTCTACCGAATCTGTAAAATTTCGTGTAGTAATATTTGCTTTCTGGTTTTCCAGATGGTTCTTCATTTCATTTTTTCTGTATGGAATGCACTTTTCAATTTCGAAAATTCTGCCAGGAAATGGTATCAAATCATCGGATGTATAAAGGTGTGAATGTTTCTGTAGTTTATTCAGTTTATAAAACAGTCCAATTTGGTCAAAACCTCCAGATTTCATTATGGCACTATTCGGTTCGTAAAGATATTTTTGCGGTAAATTAAAACTTGGCTGAAGCTGATTTTCATCCAAAACAAATTCAAAAGTATCGGTTTTTTCTTTTGCCAGATTAACCGTTTTAATAGTAATTGTTCCGCTATAATCTTTGTTTAATTCCCAGAGCAGTTCTTTTACTTCATTGTCAACAGCAATTATATGTATGCTTTTGATGTGTTTTAATTCACTGATTCCTGCTGAAATATCAAGTATCGGTGCGGTTTTTATTAAAATTGAATTGGTTTTTTCAAAATAAAAATCAAGGTTTTCGGGTACATTAGGGAGGCAGTCTTTTAGCATAAAGACTTTTCCTTTAGTATCATTTCTTCTTGAAGGGTCAATATATATCCAGTCCCATTTTGTGTTTAATCGTGATAATGTTTCATTACTGTCTCCAGCATGGCAGGTGATGTTGTTTTTGTTTAAATGATTAAAGTTATGCTGTACAATTTCAGATAATTCAGTATTAATTTCGCAATGCACAACATTTTTTATTTTTTTAGAAAAATAATAATCATCAATACCAAAACCTCCGGTTAAATCAATTAAATTTTCGCCTGAAATAATCGATGATTTATACAATGCGGTTATTTCCGAAGAAGTCTGCTCAACCGAAATTTTACTTGGATAAATAATATTTGGAGTTGAGAACCATGTTGGCAGTTTGTCTTTTGCTTTTGATTTTGCTGCAATCTGATTTAAAATTAAAATCCATTCGACAGTTGGAAACGGATTTTTTTGAAGTGCCAATTTTGAAACAGAAACTCCAATGTTTAAATTTATAAATTCCTGTATTTTAGGATTTAAAATGTCTAAGTTCAATTTATATATTTTTTGTGATGTTTTGTATAAACTCATTGTCGGGGAAAAATTCTTTGCAGATTACTTTCAAAATGGTGTATAAAGGGACGGCTATAATCATTCCTAAAATTCCAAATGAGAAACCAGCAATCAGTATGACAAGAAATATTTCGAGGGGATGGGAACTTACACTTTTGGAGAAAATAATTGGCTGAGAAAAATTATTATCGATTAACTGCACAATCCAAAAACCTATTAATACATAAATAGTTGTAGGCAGAATTTCGGATTGAAAATCAGAACCTAAATTGCTAAGCATCGTCAAAACTGCTGCAAATACAGAAGCGATTAATGGTCCCAAATAAGGAATGATATTTAAGACAGCGCATAAAAATGCAATTACTAAAGCATTTGGTATACCAAATATAAATAAAACGATGGTATATAATATAAAAACAATAAAGAGCTGTACTAATAATCCAATGAAATATCGGGAAAGTAATAGGTTTATTTTTTCTGCTGAGTTTAATATTTTCTCTTCATGCGAATCAGGTATTAATAATTTTGCGCCTTCTAAAAAAACGGATCTGTCTTTTAAAAAGAAAAACGTGATAAATAAAACAGAACCAAATCCCATTCCAAAACCGCTGATTGTTCCGATAACCGAATTTAAAAAATTGGGTACAGTATTAAAATTAATGAAGGATTTAAAACTATTAGGATTAAAAACTTTGGCAGCATCAATATGATGCTGTTCAAGGAAAATATTTATCTTTTGAATCAGTTCTAAGCTGTTTCTCTCTATTTCGGCGGTGTTTAAGAGAGATAAATTCTGGCCTTGTGAAATTATCAGAGGAATAAACATCATTATAAAACCCAATATCAATAGGAAATAAATAGATAAAACCGTTATTGTTGCTATTGTGTGCTTGAATTTTAATTTTTTCTTTAAAAAATCTAGAATTGGAGTGCCAATTAAAGTTAATATTAATGATACCAAAAGATAAATTAATATATTCTGAATTTGAAACAGAAAATAAAGTACTAAAGCCACTAAGATTAAAACTGCAACAGCTCTTATAATACCATTTGATATAATTTTTGATGTAATCATATAGTTGTATTTAGTTATATATCTGAGCTTTATTTCAAAAGAAAAAGTGCGCTTTATTTTCTGGACCTGTTGCGTACTTATTAAATTGCTCAGGTTATAAAGATAAAAAAACTCGCTAACAAGCAGCGAGTTTTTAAAACTAAAATAAATTAAGGGATTATATTCCAAAAGCTGATCTTGCTCCGCCAGAAACGAATAAAGCTGTCATTCTTGATTTTTGACCATTAGTAAACATACACATTCCTCTATCATCGGTATAATCCATGTAGTTCATAGTCATTTCATTATGCGCCGGAAGGCAAGTGCTCACGTATGGATAAACTGGTACTCCAAAGTTTGAAGTTTTTGCCACAGGCGTATCAGCTACCAAATCATTTCCACAAGATGCATCACCCCAAATATGTCTGAGGTTCATCCAGTGTCCTACTTCATGAGTTGCAGTTCTTCCCAAATTATATGGATAATTTTCCGTTCCCGACAATCCAAAGTAATGGGAATCAATTACAACTCCATCTGTTGCAGAAGATCCTCCAGGGAATTGAGCATAGCCTAATATGCCTCCTCCAATAGTGCAGACCCATAAATTTAAATTCGTTGTAGGAGACGTAGGATTAAGTCCTCCTTGTTTGGTCTTTTTCATGGCATCTCTCGTGCCCCATGAAGTTTTTGTAGTAGATTTTCTGATGATCTGTACTAATTCAAATGTTATTCCAACATTTGCTGCAACTGGTGCAAATTCTGATGGTGTACTTGAAAAATCTGAGTTAGTCGCGGTAAAATCTTTGTTTAAAACATCAATTTGCGATTGTATCTGCGCATCGGATATATTTTCGGCAGCAGTTTTATACAATACATTTACAATTACTGGAATTACTACTTTTCCATTAACTAGTCGTTTTGTCAGCAATGCATTTTTTGTAAAAGCTTCGATTTGGTTCATTCGGATTGCTAATATCGGATCTGCCTTTAATTGTTCATCAAAAACATCTTGTGTCGCACATTTTCGCTGTACAACAGCATTTTTTTCAGTTGAAATTTCGCTCTGATCATTTTGACAAGAAAACATTAGGAATATAGTTGTGGCTGATAAAATTAATTTTTTCATAAGTGGTTTTTTTTGTTATAAAAATGTTTGTTTGATTAATTATTTTACAATTTTATAACAATTCAATGTTGTTTGCAATTATTTTTTAACATTATTAGTGTCAATTTTTCAGGAAGTATCGTATTTACTAGGTTTAATTATAGTGATTTAGGGATAAATACGTAGGTTTATTTATGTTAAATTTATATTTTAGTTATCACACAGTGGTTTAAAAAGTTTTGTATGTAATATATTATTTGTTAAAATTAATTTTAATATATAGGCTTTTACAAATTATTTTAAAATTGCATCAATAAAAATATAAAATAAGGAAATTACTGTGTATACAAGTTTAATATGCAAAACGGAAAGAGATCAATTCGTAAAGATGTAGTTTATGATATTTGCTCCCATTTTTAAGGCTTTTTCACGCACTTCCAATGGGTCGTTGTGAACTTCAGGATCTTCCCAGCCGTCACCAAGATCACACTCGTATGTATAAAGCAATACAAGTTTGTTTTCTATAAAAATTCCATAGGCTTGAGGCCTTTTGCCATCATGTTCATGAATTTTTGGTAATCCGTTAGCAAAAACAAATGGTTTTTGAAATATAGGATGGCTTGATGGAATTTCGATTAAGTTTACATTTGGAAATATTTTTTTGATTTCCTTGCGGATATATTGGTCCATTCCGTAATTATCATCAATATGAAGAAATCCACCAGCAGTTAGATATTTTCGAAGATTGCTTACATCATTTTCGTTAAATACAACATTTCCATGTCCGGTCATATGTACAAAAGGATACGAAAGTAAATCAGGACTGCTTGGCTCAACTGTTCTGGGCTTTGGTTTTATTTGTGTATGAATATTGGCATTGCAAAATTTTATTAAATTAGTCAAAGAGGTTGGATTTGAGTACCAATCACCGCCGCCATTGTACTTTAGCAAAGCAATTTCCTGAGAAAAACAAGGGAGGGAAATAAATAATAAAACAGCCAGTATTTTTTTCATACCTAAAATCTAAAAATCTAATCTTCATTTGTAAAAACAACACTATGACAAGCTACTACAGCAGCAGTTTCTGTTCTTAATCTGGTTTCACCTAAAGATACAGGAATATAATTATTTTCAAGAGCTAATTCAATTTCTTTGCTGGAGAAATCACCTTCTGGTCCAATTAGTATTGTATAATCCGTGTTTGGAATAACTACAGATTTTAATGATTTTTTATTGGTTTCTTCACAATGCGCAATCAATAATGTTCCGGTTTGTTCAATCTTTAAAAATTCCTTCAGTGAAATGGCAGGATTTAATTTTGGAAGAAACATTTGATTACATTGTTTCATTGCCGAAAGAATAATTTTTTCAAATCGTTCTATATTAATTACTTTTCTTTCAGAGCGGTCACAAAAAATAGGCGTGATTTCATGTATGCCAATTTCGGCAGCTTTTTCAAGAAACCATTCATATCGGTCGTTCATTTTTGTTGGAGCAACCGCAAGATGCAGTTTGTATTTGGGAACTTCTGTTTTTTCAAAAGATAGAATTTGAACAGTACATTTATTATCTGATGCTAAAGTAATTTCAGTTTTAAATAACAATCCTAATCCATTAGTAACATGAAGAATATCGCTGTCTTTTTTGCGTAATACTTTAATTATATGTTTGCTTTCCTCTTTATCAAAAGAAAAAGATGTTGTAGCTTCATCGATGGTAGGATTATAAAATAACTGCATAATTAAAATTGTATTCTTGCTTTAGAAACGACATCAGCTGTTTCAAATTTTTGTGATAAAAACTTTTGGTAACCTACAATTCCAATCATTGCAGCGTTATCTGTTGTGTATTCGAACTTAGGAATAAATGTTTTCCATCCGTACTTATTTTCTGTGGCTTTTAGAGTATTACGAATTCCAGAATTGGCAGAAACACCACCGCCAATTGCAATTTGCCTGATGCCGGTTTCTTTAACGGCTATTTTTAACTTATCCATTAAAATTTCAATAATAGTATGCTGAATGGATGCACAGATGTCATTTAAATTATCTTCGACAAAAGCAGGATTTTCAATTTTTTTCTTCTGAATAAAATATAAAATAGCTGTTTTAAGTCCAGAAAAGCTGAAATCTAATCCTGGAACTTTTGGTTTGGTAAAGGGAAACGCTTTTGGATTTCCTAACTGAGCGTATTTATCAACTAAAGGTCCGCCAGGGTAGGGAAGTCCTAATATTTTGGCACTTTTGTCAAAAGCTTCTCCCACAGCATCATCAGTAGTTTCGCCAATGATTGTTAAATCAAAAAAGTCATCAACTCTAACAATTTGTGTGTGGCCTCCGCTAATGGTTAATGCTAAAAAAGGGAATTCAGGTTTATCAAAACCTTCTTCATCTATAAAGTGAGCCAAAATATGAGCATGCATATGATTTACCGCTATCAGAGGTATTCCTAATGCTAAAGCCATTGATTTTGCAAAAGAACTCCCTACTAAAAGTGAACCCATAAGTCCAGGACCTTGTGTAAATGCTATAGCTGTTAACTGTTCTTTTTTGATATTTGCTTTTTTTAATGCAGCTTCGATGACTGGAACAATATTTTGCTGATGAGCACGAGAAGCCAATTCAGGAACGACACCTCCATATTGATTATGAATTAACTGATTGGCAACAACATTTGATAATACTTTGTCGTTACACAATACAGCAGCGGCAGTATCATCACAGGAACTTTCTATGGCAAGTATAAAAACCTCAGGAATTTGCATATAAACAGATGAATTTTTGAAGTATATTTGATGAATTACTATAAAAATAGTATTTTTACAGCTGTGCCAAAATTAAAGTTTTTAGTTAAGATATTACCATTTCTAAAGGCAAATTATTTATTTCTGCAAAAAATACAAAAACAAAATACGTATCAAAAAGATTAGAAAAATAGTATTCCGTACTTTCGTTGGATTAATATTACTTCTGTTAGTACTTTTTATAGCACTTACTACGCCTTTTGTTCAAACACAGCTGGCACAGTATTTCATGAAAAGTATGAATAAAGACTTTGGTATTCATATGAATGTTGACGAAGTTCAGATAACCATCTTTGGAGGCGTAAAGCTCAAAAAAGTTTTAATTATTGATCATCACAAAGATACTTTAATTTATACCAAAAGAATAAATACTACAATTCTTGGATTTAAAAAAATGCTGGATGCAGATTTGGTTTTTGGAGACATTGCTCTCGACGGCGTTCTTTTTAATTTAAAGACCTACAAAAAAGAAAAAAAAACGAATCTGGATCATTTTATTGATGCTTTCGGCACAAGTAAAACGCCATCGAAGAAAAAGTTTTTATTGACTGCTTCAAGTGTTGATCTATCAAATGGCAGATTTATATTGTCTGATGAAAATCATGAAACTCCAAAATCTGTTGATTTTACCAGACTAAAAATTTCAGTTACTAATTTCAAAGTCTACGGTCCAGAAATTTATGCTAATATCCAAAGAATGTCTTTTTTGGATCACCGAGGTGTGTACATAAAAAATTTAAAAGGCAATTACAGCTTTACGCAGCAACACATGATACTTGATAAAATGGAGCTGAAAACCGAAGAGTCAAGTATTAAAGGATATGCAGCCTTGAATTATGAAATTGAAGATTTTTCAGATTTCGTGAACAAAGTAGAATTTGATTTTAAATTTAAATCAGCAAAAATAGCTTCGAATGATATTCGTTGTTTTTATAATGAATTAGGAAAAAACAAAATTTTTAAGATTAGAAGCCATATCACTGGCCCTTTGAATAATCTAAAGTTTTTGGATTTAAGTCTTAAAGATAACAGAGGTACACGATTGAGAGGCTTTATAAATTTCAAAAACCTTTTGGGAAATAAAGATCAAAAATTTTACATGAATGGTAAGTTTGATCAATTGAACTCTAATTATGATGATTTAGTGAGTATTTTGCCAAATGTTTTAGGTAAAAAGCTTCCTGTTATTATAAAGAAATTCGGAAACGTGTCATTGGTTGGAAATACACAGCTTACTACCACTTCAATTCATGCAAACCTTAAAGCAAAAACTGATTTAGGAGCTGTAACTTCCAAATTTACAATTTTAGATATGGATCAAAGCGACAAAGCTGCCTATGACGGCTATGTTGTTTTGAATGACTTTAATATTGGCAATCTTTTAGATAATAAAGATTTATCCTTAGTAAGTTTAAATTTAGATATTGATGGAAAAGGATTTTCAGAGAAATATTTGGATACTTCTCTAAAAGGGGATGTGTCTAAATTTGCTTATAATGGCTATAATTATAAAAATATAAAAGTGAATGGCAATTTTAAACTGCCGTTATATAAAGGATCAATTATTGTAAATGATCCTAATTTGAAAATGAATTTTGACGGATTGGTTAATTTGAGTAAAAAAGAAAGCCAATATGATTTTCAGATAAAAGTTGATAATGCCGAACTTCACAAATTAAATTTTGTTAGCGATACACTTTCTAAATTTAATGGTGACGCTATCGTTGATGTACAGGGAAATTCGATTGAGAATCTTCATGGTAATATTTACATTAATAATGCTACGTATATTAATTCAAAAAATATATATCAATTTAATGATTTTAATTTAAACTCAAGTTTTGATGAAAAAAGGATTCGGACAATAAAAATTACGGCTCCTGATATTACTAACGGAACAATTGTAGGGAATTTTAAATTTGCAGAATTGAGAGGTCTGATTGCAAATTCTTTAGGAAGTCTTTATACAAACTACAGGCCTGTAAAAGTTAGAAAAGGACAATTTCTAAAATTTAATTTCGAAGTTTATAATAAAATTGTTGAACTATTTTTTCCTGAAATGAAAATTAGTGAAAATACAGTCGTTAAAGGAATTATTAATTCAGATAATAATGAATTTAAGTTTAATTTTAATTCTCCAACGATAACTGCCTCTGATAATTCTTTTGATAATATTAGGGTGTCTATTGATAATAAAAATCCGTTGTATAACGCCTATATTGAATTAGACAGTATTAAAACTAAAATGTATAAAATAAGAGATTTTAGTTTGATTAATGTTACTTCAAAAGATACTTTGTTTTTCCGTACTGAGTTTAAAGGAGGTACAAAAGGGAAAGACTATTTTAATTTGGACTTATATCATACTATTGATAAAGAGAATAGAAATATTATAGGTTTCAGTAAATCAGAAATTAAACTAAAAAACAATTTATGGTTCTTAAATGAGTCAAACTCTACAAATAATAGATTGGTTTTTGATAAAAAATTAAGTGATTTTAAACTTGATGATTTTATATTTAGTAATAAAGAGCAGGAAATAAAACTTAATGGGGAATTTAAAGGAAGTTCCTATAAGGATGTAAATCTTGAGTTTAAAGACTTTGATATAAATGCATTAACATCGGCTCAGGAAAGTTTTGATGTCAATGGAAATTTAAATGGTAAAATTAATTTCAATCAAAATAAGCTCGTCTATAAACCAACAGCCTCATTAGTAATTGATAGTTTGAAAGTTAATAATTATGATCTTGGAGTTTTAAAATTTGATATAAAGGGAGATGAAAATTTAAAAAAATTCACCTTATATTCTACCATTGAGAACAAAGATTTTGAATCTTTTAGTGCAGATGGAAATTTTGAAATTGTAAATAAAGAAACGTTATTCGACTTAAATTTTAAATTTGACCGATTTAATTTAGCTACCTTAAGCTCTTTAGGAGGCGATGTAATTTCTAATATAAGAGGATTGGTATCGGGAAATGCGACTATTGGAGGATCTGTGAAAAAACCTGATATCAATGGACGGCTTTTTGTGAATGACGGAGGTTTGAGCATACCATATCTAAATGTTGATTATGCCTTAAAAGACAGAACAATAATTGATTTAACTGACGAGAAATTCCTTTTTAGAAATAATACGCTTACCGATACAAAATACAAGACAAATGGTACTTTGAATGGGGTAGTGGAGCACAAGAATTTTTCAGATTGGAAGTTAGATTTGGCCGTTAATACTAAAAGATTTCTTGTGCTAGATACTCAAGATACGGAAGACGCTGCTTATTTTGGTACGGCTTTTATTAACGGAAATGCAACAATTAAAGGCCCTACAAATGCTTTGGTTATAAAGGTTGATGCTAAATCCGAAAAAGGAACAATTCTAAAAATACCAATAAACAATGCTGAGAGTGTCAGTGAAAATAGTTTTATTCACTTTATTACTCCAAAGGAAAAATTCAATCTGCAAAAAGGAATAGTAGAAAAAACTAGGAATTATAATGGACTTGAACTAGATTTCGATTTAGAAATTACGCCAAATGCAGAGGTTGAAGTTATTTTGGATAGGAATTCAGGACATGGAATGAAAGGCAGGGGCAATGGAAATCTGTTATTTAAAATAAACACTTTGGGTAATTTTGGAATGTGGGGAGATTTCCTGCCTTATGATGGAACTTATAATTTTAAATACGGCGGACTTATTGATAAAAAGTTTAACGTTAAAAAAGGGGGCTCCATCATCTGGGAAGGCAATCCTATGAGGGCACAATTGAATCTTGAAGCAGTTTATAAAACATCTGCAAATCCTGCCGTACTGCTAGAAAATTCAAGTGTCAATAAAAAAATTGATGTTGAAGTTGTAATTGGGATTCATGGCGATTTAGCACATCCGGAACCTGATTTTATGATTGAGTTTCCAACGATTAAAAGCGTAATGAAATCAGAACTTGAAGCAGAATTGTCAGATAAGGATGTGAGGCAGACACAAGCTTTGTATCTATTGTCAACAGGGAGTTTTTTAAGCAAAGACGGATCCAGTCAGGCAGTGTCGTCAAGTTTGTATGAAACGGCTTCTAGTATGCTGGGTGATATTGTGCATTCATCAGATGAAAAGTTTGAAATGAATTTTAATTTTGTCTCTCCGGATAATAGGCCAAGTTCGCAGACCGATGGCAGATTTGAGGCAATTGTTTCTTCAAAAGTAAATGAAAGAATTACTATAAATGGAAAAATTGGTGTTCCATTTGGAGGCGTTCATGAATCTTCTGTAGTAGGAGATATAGATATCAAATATAGAATGAATGAAGATGGTTCATTTAATCTGCATTTTTTTAACAAAGAAAACGATATCAATTATATAGGGCAGGATATTGGATATACCCAAGGTGTTGGTATTTCTTATGAAGTGGATTTTGATACTTTTAGCGAGTTAGTAGATAAAATGTTTAATAGTAATAATTTAAACAGACTTAATAAGCAGAACGAAAAAGAAATAGATTCTGATTCTAATTTGAATCCAGATTTTATAAATTTCAAAAAACCAACTACTCCGGAAGCTGATAAACCAAAAGTTAATCAGGATGCAACTCTTCCTGAAGAGGACTAATTTTGTATGCTATTTTCAGTTTTGCAACTGTAAAATGTTTACGATATCGATTTCAATCTGTTTAATTTTTTTATATAGAAAGTTAATCCTACAGCCGATATTTTGGATTTAAAAAGGGAAATAATTACTAGCATTTTTACGCGTAAAAAACTTATCAACGAAAACGTTTGAATTTCAAATTATTTATTAAAATGTTAGAAAGCACCCCAAAAATATCTTGGATATTTGCTAATTTTACACTTTAATACTTAAAAAAATGTCAAAAACAATAAAAAAGATAGGTGTACTTACCTCTGGAGGAGACTCTCCAGGAATGAATGCCGCTATTCGTTCTGTTGTACGAACATGTGCTTTTCATAACATTGGATGTGTTGGTATTTATAGAGGCTATCAAGGAATGATTGAAGGGGATTTTAAAGAAATGGGACCCCGAAGTGTAAATAACATTGTTAATAAAGGAGGTACTATTTTAAAATCAGCACGATCGATGGATTTTAAAACTCCTGAAGGTCGTGAGAAAGCTCATAAAAATCTTGTAAAGGCAGGTATTGATGCTTTAGTTGTGATAGGCGGGGATGGTTCTTTTACAGGAGCCCTGTTATTTAATTCTGAATATGATTTTCCAGTAATGGGAATCCCTGGAACGATAGATAATGATATTTACGGCACAAGCTATACTTTAGGTTACGATACTGCTTTAAATACGGTTGTTGAAGTAATTGATAAAATTCGTGATACAGCAAGTTCTCACAACAGATTATTTCTTATTGAAGTTATGGGACGTGATGCTGGTCATATAGCATTGAATGCAGGAATAGGCGCTGGTGCCGAAGAAATTCTTATACCTGAAGAAGATTTAGGATTAGACCGTTTGTTAGACTCTTTAAGAAAAAGTAAAGCAGCAGGTAAATCATCCAGTATAGTAGTAATTTCTGAAGGAGATAAAATTGGTAAAACAGTTTTCGAATTAAAAGATTACGTTGAATCTAATTTCCCTGAGTACGATGTGCGCGTATCTGTATTAGGTCATATGCAGCGTGGAGGCGCACCATCATGTTTTGATAGAGTTTTGGCTAGCCGTTTGGGAGTAAAAGCTGTTGAATCATTACTGGAAGGTGAATCTAATTATATGGTTGGTATATTAGCCGACAAAATTGTTCTTACTCCTCTAGAACAAGCTATCAAGGGAGACTCTGAAATTGATACGGAATTACTGCGGGTTTCAGATATAATGTCGATTTAAAACAAAAATTAAAAAGAATAAAATAAATAATTTAAATTAAATACAATGTCAAAAGTAAAATTAGGAATAAACGGATTTGGTAGAATTGGAAGAATTGTTTTCAGAGAGTCTTTTAATAGAGATAATATTGAAGTAGTTGCAATCAACGATTTATTAGATGTAGATCATTTAGCTTACTTGTTAAAATATGATTCAGTTCACGGACGTTTCGACGGAACTGTAGAAGTAAAAGAAGGAAAACTTTATGTAAACGGAAAAAACATCCGTATTACTGCAGAAAGAAATCCAGCAGATTTAAAATGGAACGAAGTTGGTGTTGATGTAGTAGCTGAATGTACTGGTATCTTCACAACTATCGAAACTGCAAACGAGCACATCAAAGGTGGTGCTAAAAAAGTAATTATTTCTGCTCCTTCTGCAGATGCTCCAATGTTTGTAATGGGAGTAAACCATGAAACTGCAAAAGCTTCTGATTTAGTTGTTTCTAATGCTTCATGTACAACAAACTGTTTAGCTCCTTTAGCTAAAGTTATCCACGATAATTTCGGAATTGTTGAAGCTTTAATGACAACTGTTCACGCTACAACTTCAACTCAAATGACAGCTGACGGACCTTCTAGAAAAGACTGGAGAGGTGGACGTGCTGCTGCTATCAACATCATTCCTTCTTCAACAGGTGCTGCAAAAGCAGTTGGAAAAGTTATCCCAGAATTGAACGGAAAATTAACTGGTATGGCTTTCCGTGTTCCTACTGCTGACGTTTCTACAGTAGATTTAACTGTAAAAGTTGCTAAAGAAACTTCTTACGAAGAAATCATGGCAGTATTGAAAAATGCTTCTGAAACTTCATTAAAAGGTATCTTAGGTTATACTGAAGATGCTGTTGTATCTCAAGATTTTATTTCTGACAAAAGAACTTCAATCATTGATGCTACTGCAGGTATTGGATTGAATTCTACTTTCTTCAAATTGGTATCTTGGTATGATAATGAGTATGGATATTCAAGTAAATTAATTGATTTGGCTGTTCATATCACTTCATTAAAATAAAAATTAAAATTTTGCAAGATCCCATTAATTTGATTTAATGGGATTTTGTTATTTTGTTTCTTTAAGTAACCAAATAGCTTTGAAACAAATAATCACACCAAATAAACCAAATAAACCAAATAATAACATGAAATTAATAGTTGATAGTGGTTCTACTAAAGCAGATTGGATTGCAATAGATGAAAATGGAAAAGTTTTGTTTACCACACAAACATTAGGTCTGAATCCAGAAATTCTTAACGGTGATGAAATCGTTGAACGTCTAAATGACCGTTTTGATATATTACAAAATAAAAGTACAGCCACCCATTTGTTTTTCTATGGTGCAGGCTGCGGAACAGATCGAATGAAAAGTATGCTTTCTGAAATTTTTAGAGATTATTTTTCAAATGCTATAGTGGTTGTTGAGGAAGATACTTATGCAGCAGTTTTTGCGACAACTCCAAAAGGAGAAAGTGCAATTGTTGGAATATTAGGTACTGGTTCAAATTGCAGCTATTTTGATGGTAAAGTTTTAGAGCAAAAAGTACAGTCATTAGGTTACATTGCAATGGACGACTGCAGCGGTAACGTTTTTGGAAAAGAGTTAATCAGGAAATATTACTTTAATAAAATGCCAAAAGAACTGGCTGAAGTATTTGAAAAAGAATATGATTTGAGTCCGGATTATATTAAAAACAAATTATACAAAGAGCCAAATCCAAATGCATATCTTGCAACTTTTGCTAAATTCTTAATTCAGCACAAAGAACATGAATTCTGCCGTAAGATAATTTTTAAAGCAATGAAATCATTTATTAAAAATTATATTAAACAATTTGAAAATTGCAAAGAAGTGCCTGTTCATTTTGTGGGTTCAATTGCTTTTTACTTAAAAGAGGAATTAGCTGAAATTTTCGAAAAATATGAATTACAGCTGGGTAATGTATTAAGAAGGCCTATTGACGGCTTAATTGCTTATCACGTAGCTAATAGTTAAGGTATGGAAATTGCAATAATTGCTCATGACGGTAAAAAAGAAGACATTGTCAAATTTTTGATTAAAAACCGTGATATATTACAGCAGGAAAAAATACAATTTATAGCAACAGGAACTACAGGAGGCAGGGCAGAACAAGCTGGTTTCAAAACCAGAAGAATGCTTTCCGGTCCATTAGGAGGTGATGCGCAAATTGCGGGTAGAGTTGCTGAGGGAAAAACCCAAATGGTTTTATTTTTCAAAGATCCGCTTTCTAGCCATCCGCATGAAGCGGATGTTAATATGTTAATTCGCGTTTGCGATGTGCATAATGTACCGTTAGCAACAAATGAAGCTACGGCACAATTATTAATCAATGCTATAGGACAGCTATCATAGATATCTCTATATTTACATTTTTTGGCAAACCAGCCACTTGAACCGTTTCACGAGCTGGAGCGGTTTTTTCATTAAAATATGATCCGTAAACAGTGTTAATCGCTCCAAAATCACTCATGTTCATAATGAATATAGTTGATTTTACAACATTTTCAAAAGTCATTCCAGCAGCTTCAAGAACTGCTTTCATGTTTTCCATAACCTGTTTAGTTTCGGATTCGATATTTTCTACTACCAATTCCATTGTTTCAGGGTTTAAAGCAATTTGGCCGGATGTATATAGAATATTTCCGCTTAAAACGGCTTGATTATATGGTCCGATTGGAGCAGGAGCTTTTTCGGTATAGATTATTGTTTTCATATATGTTATGTTTTTAGAATACTTTTGATTTAAAAGCAGTTGTATAAATTAGTTTAGACTAGAAGTTTTGATTTCTTTTCTCCCATTTAATATCACTAAGAATACCAGATTTGATACCAATATAGAAATTCCAAGTTGCATTTGGACCAAACGGTGTCCAGTTAAAATCCATTCTCCAGCTCATTAAATCTCTTTCAAAACGCAGCTGAGTGAAAGTAACACCTTTTTGAACAAAATCATATCCTGTTGAGACACCGGCTTTCCATTTTGGAGTTAAATCAGTATTAGCCGAAATCATGATGGAATTTCCAGTTATTTTCTTTTCTCTATTGTTATTTCCATACGTTAAGGAGTACGCAAAAGTCATATCCCATGGTAATTTTGATTTGAAAAATTCAGCAACAGCATCTTCCTTTTCCTCGTCATCATCAGTAAATTGACTGTTTTTTCGGTAGCTGCCTGTGTCAATATCTGACCCAAATAAATCATCTTCGCGTCCGCCATTTCTCGCAGCCTGTGAATCTGGCTTGTCCTTTTTCTCTGATCCTTTGCTGCTGAGAGAATAATTCATGGTCAAATTTGCACTTGTCATTCTGAAAAGGCTGCCACCATTGTCAATATTGAAAGTGTTTATTCTAGTTCCAGAATTGTCAATAGCATAAGGGTCTAACGTAGTTCCAAAATTTGCACTCAATTTATTGTCGAAAAATTGTGTTCCGCCGCTTATTCTCACGGGTGCCCATGCAAGTGTTTTAGCATCGGCATTATAACTTGTTGAGAAATTCAAGTTATTCAGCAGCATTATTTTTTTTGCTTCAGTTTTGGTCGTGTCCTTGTCAGTAACTTTTGCTTCAAATGTATTGCTTAAATTGAAACCAATTGAATTTGACCTATTCTGCCCTGGTACGCCATACATTCCTCCTTCAAAACGGGTATAATATTTATCAGTCTGCATGTTACCGCTGCCATCTATAGCATATGTGTCATAATATTTTTCGAAACTGGGAGTGTAGCTATGAGAAACTGCTGGCCTCATCACGTGTCTGATAGATTGTATTTTTTTATCGGCGCCAAAATTAAATGTACCATAAATAGTTGTTCCGATACTGGTTGAAGAGCTATAAGTTCTAAAAGCATCAAAACCTTTTACATCGTTAGTTACAACAGTTGCTAGTTGATCATCATAGTGTTTTTCGATAGTTTTAAAATACCATACTTCATCATAGTTCAAAGATGTAGAGACACTAAAATGTTTAAAAACTTTAAAGTTAGTGCTTAAAGGAATAGAGTGCTGGAATCCAATATCAGCATCTTGAAACATTTCGGGTTTAAAAAATAATGAATCGGTCGTTATAAAGCTGTTTTTTCCATTTAAATTATACTGCAGGTTAATGTTCTTGAAAAAACCTTTTTTAGCACCATCATTTATTGCAAAAGGATAAATACGATCTACACTAAACTGCAGTGTAGGCAGTGTCATATTGATCACTTTAGTATTAGTATTTTGAGAGTGTGTTGCTGTAAGCGATAGTCTGCTTTCCGGTACCGAATGGAAGACTGTACTATAAGATATAGAGGAACTCAATGTATTGTTTAATGAAGATCCTACATTGACCTGATTAATAGTTTGTTTAAAATATTCACTGCTTCCTAAATTCACTGAGGCAGAAAATGTTGAATTTGGATTGGCTTTTGAGTCTTGTGAATGCGACCATTGAATGTTGTATATCCTTGTTTTAGAATAATCTGGATAGC
The DNA here is from genome assembly GCF_003385115.1 of Flavobacterium aquicola. Taxonomy (GTDB): domain Bacteria; phylum Bacteroidota; class Bacteroidia; order Flavobacteriales; family Flavobacteriaceae; genus Flavobacterium; species Flavobacterium aquicola. Next base: position 251,052 of record NZ_QUNI01000004.1, on the reverse strand, counting down.
CTCTTTCACTTATAATATTATTCTCAAATCTAATATTAACGTTTCCTTGAAAATTATATCTTTTTGCATATGATGACTGCATTCCTAAAGCATAACTTCCGTTGGTATAATAATCTCCGACCACGGTTAAATTATAATGATCACTTAATGCAAAGTAATATCCTCCATTCTGCAGGGAAAAACCTTTTGTATTTGAATCGTTGTATGAAGGAAGGATAATTCCCGAAACACTTGTTTCCTTTGATAATGGAAAATAAGCAAAAGGTAAGTATATTGGAGTTGGAACTCCTGCAATTACCATGTAAGTTGAGCCAGTAACAATTTTTTTGCCGGGAATAAATTTTATTTTATTGGTCTGAAAATAATATTCTGGGTTATCAACGTCTTTTGCAGTTGTAAATCGTGCCCCTTTAAGGAAGTAAACTGAATCATTTTCTTTTTTTGTAATTGCGGCTTTTACATTAAATTCGCCTTGATTTGTCCTGGAATTCCATATTAAAGCTTTTTTAGTTTTGAAATTAAAACGGATAGAATCTGGTTCAATAACATTCGAACCTTGCTTAAAATTCGGGAATTGGGTGTAATTACCAAGAGAATCTTTAATTCGGCCTGCATAGACCTCATTTTTTTCATAATCCATGACTATAATACCCGATTTTAATTCAACGTCCTGGTAATATAGTTCTGCTTTATCGTATAAAGTAATAAGTTTTTTCTTTTGCTGGATTTTAGCATAAGTCTCTGCTTTGTACTTTACCTGTCCGTTTAAGAAAGCTTTTTTTACTTTGATTGTATCTAATTTGACTGTGTCAGCTGGTGTTTCGGCAACTGGGTTAGTGTCGAGCGGTTTCTCAGCACCTTTCTTAACATCTTGTGTATTAGGAGTGACAGTCGGCTGTTTCTTTTTTATATCTTGGGAATATAAAGCAGAACAACCTAATGACAGGAAAATTGATATTAAAACGATATTAAATAAGTTTGTATGCAAAGGTTTAAATACTATTTTTGTAAAGTGAAGACTCGAATATATTTGGGCCAAAATTACTATATTTTTTTGGCAAAAATAATCAAAACATAAATTTATACTAGAACTCTTGTAATAAAATTAACTATTAGATGGATATATCTAAAAAAATAAAAATTGCATTAATATTTTTAATAGCAATGTCAATAGTCGATAGTTATGGACAATCCAATAATTTTAAAGTTACTTTAGATGCTGGTCACGGCGCTCATGATTTTGGTGCTGTTTACAGCGGAAGAATCGAAAAAAATATTGCCTTAGCTATTGTATTAAAAGTTGGAAAAATTTTGGAAGCATATCCTAAAATAGATGTTATTTATACTAGAAAAACTGATGTTTTTATAGATTTAGTCGAACGGGCTAATATAGCTAATAGAGCAGATTCACATGTTTTTGTTTCTGTACATTGTAATGCAAATAAAAATTTGGCTGCTGATGGTACTGAAACCTATGTGATGGGTATGAATAAAATTGCATCTAACTTGGAAGCTGCAAAAAAGGAAAATGCTGTAATTACTTTAGAGAAAGACTACAAGCAAAAATACGAAGGATTTGATCCTAATTCCCCAGAAACAATGATAGGCATGACTTTGATGCAGGAGGAATATTTAGAAAATAGTATTTCTCTGGCGACTAAAGTTGAAGAAGCTTTTGCTGTTTTAGGAAAAAGATTGCGGCAAGGCGGCGTGAAACAAGCTCCTTTTATGGTTTTGCATAAGGCCTATATGCCTAGAGTTTTAATTGAGACTGGATTTGTTTCTAATACGGTCGAAGGAGAGCAGCTCAATTCAGAACAAGGTCAGAATGATATTGCGAAAGCTATTGCCAATGCAATTATAAGTTACAAAAATGAATATTTTGGAGATGGCGGAGTAGAAACTTACGGAGAAAAACCTTCGGAAATACTGAAGGACAATCCAGTAAAGGGTGCCGAAACTCCTGTAAAAACTCCTGAGGCTCCTGTAAAAAGCCAAGAAACTAATAAGACAATTGAAAAGAAAGATACTTTAGGCCTGATTTTCAAAATCCAGCTTTCAGCAAGTAAAAAGAAGTTAGCTTTGGAACCCAAAAATTTTAAAGGATTAAAAAATGTATCTTCCGTTTATGAAGATAATATCTATAAGTACACTTACGGAGAAACTGCTGATTATGAAGCGGCAAAAAATCAATTGCAGGAAGTTAGATCCAAAGGATATGATTCTGCTTTTATGATAGCCTTTAAAAACGGCAAAAAAATAAGCATCCAAGAAGCAATCAAATAATTTCAGTTCGAATATTTTACATTAAATTTACACATTAAAAAAAGAAAAATTTTGAAAATTACAAGAGAAATAAAAACTGCTATATTAGTTATTACATCAATTTTATTATTCATTTGGGGATATAGTTATTTAAAAGGAAAAGATCTTTTTAATAGTTACAAAACTTTCTATTCAGTATATGAAAATGTAGAAGGACTTGCACCATCAGCTCCTATAACGATTAACGGACTTATTGTTGGGAAAGTAAAAACAATAACAATTACTGAAAATGGTACTTTACTAGTTGAGTTACAAGTTAACACCGATTTTCCCATATCTAAATCAAGTACAGTAGCAATTTATGATGCCAGCCTTATTGGAGGAAAGCAATTATCGATTCGCCCTAATTATAACGATAAAAATATTGCCGAAAGCGGCGATTATTTAAAAGGTGTCGTACAGGTAAGTCTAATGGACTCGTTAGGAGATAAAGTTAGTCCGGCTCTTGCCAAAGTCGAAAAATTAATGACCAGTGCTGATCAATTAGTTATTAGTTTCAATGAAGTTTTAGATGCCAAAGGAAAAGCAGATTTAAAAAAGAGTTTAGCTGAACTTAGTGCTACAATGGAGCAGTTTCATAAAGTTGCAGCAAATGCAAATGTAATTTTGGAAGAAAATAAAGGACAGCTGAAAGGCGTAGTTTCTAATTTCAATAAAGTTTCGGATAATTTTGTAAAGATATCAGATTCTTTGAACAAGGCAGATTTAGGTCTTACAGTTAGAAATCTGAACGCAACATTAGCTAAGGTTGACGGAATAATGAAAGGCATAGAGTCTGGTAAAGGCACAATGGGTAAGTTAATGAAAGACGATGCTTTGTATGCTAATTTGTCCAAAACTTCAAAAGAGTTAGAACTGCTTTTACAAGATGTGAGACTAAACCCAACCCGATATGTAAATGTTTCCGTTTTTGGTAAAAAGAACAAACCATACGTTGCTCCAAAAGATTCTATTACAAACGTAAAAAACTAATTTCATGAGTTATCTTAGTAATGTTTTATTTGCCATTGTATTGATTATTGGATTCGGATATTTTTATTTGAATGTAAAAAAAATCATTAGGAATATTAATCTTGGCATTGATATAAATCGTAAAGATAATGCAAAAGCAAGATGGCGAAATATGGCTATGATTGCTCTTGGGCAGTCCAAAATGGTAAAAAGACCAGTTGCCGGAATACTGCATATTATAGTTTATGCAGGTTTTATTATCATCAACATAGAATTGTTAGAAATAATTATTGACGGCTTGTTTGGAACTCATAGAATATTTGCTCCGATTGGAGTTGTGTATGATATTTTAATTGCCTCTTTCGAAATCCTTGCTGTCTTAGTTTTATTTTCGGTTACCGTTTTTTTGATAAGAAGAAATATCATTAAGCTGAAAAGATTCATTCATTCGGATTTGAAAGGCTGGCCAAAAGGGGATGCCAATTACATTTTATATTTTGAAGTTACATTAATGACTTTATTTTTATTAATGAATGCTTCTGATCTGCATTTGCAGAATGTACCTGGAGGGTTTTCACATTTCATAAAAGCAGGTTCTTTTCCCATTAGCCAATTTATAGCTCCAGTTTTTAACGGTCTGTCAAATGAATTGGTAATGCTGCTGAATGAAGCTTTCTGGTGGCTGCATATTGTTGGAATTTTGGTTTTTATGAATTATTTATATTTTTCGAAACACCTCCATATTTTATTGGCTTTTCCAAATACTTATTTTGCCAACTTAAATCCACAGGGACAATTTGACAATTTGGCTTCGGTTACTGCGGAAGTAAAACTGATGATGGATCCAAATGCTGATCCGTTTGCAGCAGCGCCGGTTACGGAGAATGAAGTTCCGAGTAAATTTGGCGCCAGTGATGTACAGGATTTAAATTGGGTTCAGTTATTGAATGCCTATACTTGTACCGAATGCGGACGCTGTACGTCATCCTGTCCAGCAAATCAAACTGGTAAAAAATTGTCTCCTCGTAAAATTATGATGGATACAAGAGACAGACTGGAAGAAGTTGGAAAGAATATCGATGCTAACAAAGGTGTTTTTGTACCAGACAATAAAACGCTATTAAACGATTATATTACTCCAGAGGAATTATGGGCTTGTACTTCCTGTAATGCTTGTGTTGAAGAGTGTCCGGTAAATATCAGCCCGCTTTCTATTATTATGGACATGAGACGTTATCTGGTAATGGAACAAAGCGCAGCTCCGATGCCTATAAATGCGATGATGACTAATATCGAAAATAATGGCGCTCCTTGGCAATACAGCCAGCAGGACCGTTTGAATTGGAAAAATGATTAGTGGTTTAATCGTTGATTTGGTTATTTGTTTAACCGATTTGAAAATCAACGATTAGGAGATTGACCAATTCAACAAATAAACAGATCAACGATTAAACATAAAAAAATGTCAGAAAATTTAATAGTGCCAACAATGGCCGAAATGCTAGCCCAGGGAAAACAGCCAGAAGTTTTATTTTGGGTAGGTTGTGCAGGAAGTTTTGACGATAGAGCAAAGAAAATCACTAAGGCATTTGTGCGTATTTTGAATCGTGCCAATGTCTCTTTTGCCGTTTTAGGAACAGAAGAAAGCTGTACTGGAGATCCCGCAAAAAGAGCAGGAAATGAGTTTTTGTTTCAAATGCAGGCCATGATGAACATTGAAGTTTTGAATGCCTACGAAGCCAAGAAGATTGTAACTGCTTGTCCGCATTGTTTCAATACTTTAAAAAATGAATATCCAGAACTCGGCGGTCACTATGAAGTAGTACACCACACCGAATTTCTCAAATCATTATTAGATTCTGGACGATTAACGATTGAAGGAGGACAGTTTAAAGGAAAAAGAATTGCTTTTCACGATCCTTGTTATTTAGGCAGAGCCAATAATGTATATGAAGCGCCAAGAGATTTAATTCAGAAACTGGATGCCGAATTAATTGAAATGAAACGCTCAAAAGCAAATGGTTTATGCTGTGGTGCCGGCGGAGCACAAATGTTTAAAGATGCTGAACCTGGAAATAAGGAAATCAATATTGAAAGAACAGAAGATGCTCTGGAAACCAAACCAAACATTATCGCAGCTGGTTGTCCTTTTTGCAACACGATGCTGACAGACGGCGTTAAAAATAAAGAAAGAGAAGATGACGTTAAAGTAATGGACATCGCTGAGTTAATTGCAAATGCTCAAGACCTATAAATCAATAACGAATTAGGAATTACGAATACTAGCCAAGTTCTAATTCGTAATTACAAATTCATAATTTACAATTCATAATTCATAATTAATATGTACGTTCCTTTTGAAAATTTACCTGGAGAATCTAGAATTTGGATTTATCAATCGAATAGAAAGTTTTCGGATGCAGAGTTTTCCGAAATTGAAACTGATCTGCAGTCTTTTCTTAACGAATGGGCGGCGCATGGGACAAGTTTAGAGTCCTCTTATTTACTAAAATACAATCGGTTCGTTATAATCGCAGTTAATCAGGAAGTTCAGGCAGCTACAGGCTGTTCTATTGATTCTTCTGTAGAATTTATCCAAGGGCTGGAAAAAAAATACAATGTGGATTTATTAGATAAAATGAATGTAACCTTCAAGCAGGGAGATCATATCGCATATAAACCATTGATAGATTTCAAAAAAATGGTAAAAGATAAATCAGTTACCGAAAACACAGTTGTTTTTAATAATCTGGTTAATAATATCGAAGAGTTCAACGAATCTTGGGAAGTTCCCGCTTTGGACAGCTGGCACAGCCGTTTTTTTTAACTGAATAAAGAATCGAAAATGGCTAAACTTATTTATTTTATTGTATTCCTGTTTTGCTTTTCGATTTCAAATGCACAAAATGCAGATATTGATCTTTTAAAAAAAATCAATCTCAATAGAAATACTAATCTCGAATCAGCAATGATTGGGATTACAAATAGTGCAATGCCTGTCAGTGTTGGTACTCCGGTGATTATCTATGCCGTTGGATTGATTGAAAAGGATAGTACTACAAAGAAAAAAGCGATATTCATGGGTGAGTCTTTGGCCGCTTCGGTATTCATTTCTGTAGCTTTAAAAAGTATTACCAAAAGAGACCGCCCTTATGTAACCTATACAGAAATTGAAAATGTTACTGAGGAATCCAGTTCTTCATTTCCTTCGGCTCATACTTCTTCGGCTTTTGCGACTGCAACATCATTAAGTATGGCATATCCTAAATGGTATGTAATTGCTCCATCCTTTGTATGGGCAGGCGCAGTTGGATATTCGCGCATGTATCTGGGCGTGCATTATCCAACTGATGTTTTGGCGGGTGCGCTTGTAGGAAGCGGTTCCGCTTTTTTGTGTTATAAACTGAATAAGTGGATTAACAAAAAAAGAAAGCCATATCAAAAAAAGCTTTGGGAGTAATATATGTAATTTAAACTTTTATATGCGGGTCGGGTTTTCCTTTCCCGCTTTTTTTTTATCAATTGTTTCGGTCGAATACTTAGTTCTACTGCAAGTTAAGTTGTCAATAAAGAGAATTGAAAGTAACTTTAAAAATGTTAAAATTTAACTTTTTTTTCATAGAAAACCGCTCCTAATCTGCTTACATTCGTTACGCTTAAAAATAGATATTAAATCGGCATAAAATTGATGTGAAGGAAGTATTCATATTGATATGCAGATTAAATAGAATCAATAAAAAACAATCAAAAACATATATGAAAATAGCAATTGTTTGTTATCCAACTTTTGGCGGAAGTGGTGTAGTTGCAACAGAATTAGGTTTGGAATTAGCTAGAAGAGGACACGAAATACATTTCATAACTTATAGTCAGCCAGTACGTTTGGCACTTCTTAATCCAAATGTGCATTATCACGAAGTAATCGTTCCTGAATATCCATTATTCCATTTTCAGCCTTATGAGCTGGCTTTGTCAAGTAAGCTGGTCGATATGGTTAAATTGTACAAAATAGAATTGCTGCATGTACATTACGCAATTCCGCATGCGTATGCAGGCTATATGGCAAAACAAATGCTCAAAGATGAAGGAATTGACATTCCTATGGTGACAACACTGCACGGAACCGATATTACTTTGGTAGGGAATCATCCATTTTACAAGCCTGCTGTTACTTTTAGCATTAATAAATCAGATTATGTGACTTCGGTTTCCCAAAGCCTGAAAGATGATACTTTGAAGTTATTCAATATCAAAAATAAGATTCAGGTCATCCCTAATTTTATTGAATTGGACAAAAATAATTATGATCCGACGATTCCGTGCCGTCGTTCTGTTATGGCGCAGCCCGAAGAAAGAATAATTACACACATCAGTAATTTCAGGAAGGTAAAGCGAATTCCAGATATCATTAAAATCTTCTATAAGATTCAAAAAGAAATTCCGTCTAAGTTAATGATGGTAGGGGACGGGCCCGAAAAAGAAAAGGCTGAAAAATTATGCAGAAAGTTTGGTATACAGGACAAAGTCATATTTTTTGGTAACAGTAATGAGATTGACAAGATTCTGGGGCTTACCGATTTGTTTCTTCTGCCTTCCGAAACAGAAAGTTTTGGTTTAGCGGCTCTTGAAGCAATGGCCTGTGGAGTTCCCGTGATATCCAGTAATTCAGGAGGTTTGCCGGAAGTAAACAGTGATGGTGTTTCGGGTTATTTGAGTGATGTTGGAGATGTAAACGAAATGGCAGAAAATGCATTGAAAATAATAAAAGATGATGCAGTTCTTGCCGAGTTTAAAAAGAATGCTTTACACGTAGCCGAAAGTTTTGACATAAAAAACATTCTGCCAATTTACGAAGCGTTATACCAAAAGGCAATTAATAAATACAAATAGTTGATTACTAATAATAATTAAGAGCGGGATGATGAGGCATTTTTAGTGAGCATCGTCCCGCTTTTCGTTACACACGAGCGATAGCGAACTGACGAAGTAATCTTGTTACCCGAACTCCAGGCAACAAGGATTTTCACCGCTATCGGGGCTAAACGGGGAAGATTTCGCTTTTTTGTATTCATAATAAAGAATTCAACAGGCACGTATTATAAATCCGTAAGAGGAAGCTATAATCACACTTTTTACACCCAATATTGTCATTCCGAGGTACGAGGAATCTCTGGTAGTAGCTCGACAAAGATTGAGGATTTTGATTGTGGCATTACTTGCGGAGATTCCTCCTCCGTCGGAAGGACAAACTTTATGAGTTTAGGATTTGCTAAATCATTCAAATACAAAGCCATCTTTCCATTATGTCAATTGCCCAAATCCGTTGTAGCTGTTGGCGGTAGTGTCTTTATTCAAAACGTGAATATTGTAAGCGAATTAGATATTTTTTATTATCCTCTACAATTTCATATTTCAATTCCATTTCTAAGTTTTCTTCATTTTTAAAGTACCATTTTTCACTACATCCAACTAATCTTTCTTCTAAATCATTTTCTTCCTTTACAAAATTCTGAAAGTGATATGGTTTTTCTTTGCAAATTTCGCTTATCTGTTTCTTAAATTCATTGTATAGATTTTTAGCAGATATACTGTCACTGGTATAATAGTAACTCCAAAGAATTAATAATTCATTTGATTCTTTTTCGTTTTCATTTGATGTTCTTCCTGTTGATAGTTGAATTTCTACAGAATCAATTTTTCTTTTCATTAATTCGGGATTTAGTTTTTTCAGATACCCACTAAAAACTTTTATTTTTTTTCCTTTTTTTGTGATTTCATATTTAGACTCTTCTTTTATAAAAAGATTAGATTCAACACAATACTTATAAATTAAGTCTCTTGATTCGTTAAGCGGAATTTTAAAGAAAAGATTATTTGTTTTAGTATTTTGAGAATAGCTCAAATATGTAATTAAGAAAAATAAAACTTTTAGGTATTTCATTTTGGTTATAGTTTTTTGTTATGAAATTGCGTTAGATTATTGACTCTGCGTGACAATGACCACTAACGTCTTGGTACTACAGCGGGTTTGGCACTAAATTAAGCCCATTCTTCGGATTTGCCAAATCATTCAAATACAAAATCATTTTTCCATTAAGCCAATTGTCTAAATCCGTTGTAGCTGTTATGAGACGTTTCTACTTGGTAAGAAGATATTCCTCAAAGTTGTTTGTTACATCGTAATAATCATAACCAAATTTTCCTACCCAACAACTTATAACACCACCTTTAACTTTTTCAGAATTTTTGAATATCTCCGCAATACGTTGATTATCTTTTTTATCTAGATGAATCTTCTGTTTCTTTTCTATATGCTTCAACGTATTTGCAACAAATAATCGTGCTGTTGGACTTGGTGAATAAATTAATTTTTTAAGAGAGTCAATATCATTTGATACAATGAGATACCTAATTAGATCAAATGTTGGATAACCAATTCCATTTAGGATATAAAAAGGCTGTTGAAGTGGACTACCGCTCAAAACATCAGCGAAGAAATCAAAAACATCTTTTCTTTTAGTATTGTTGTCCGCTATTTCCAATGAAAGTGCGCCAAATTTTGATTCGTATTCTTTCAAGTTATCTTCGATGATTTTGTCATAGATAAGATTATTGTATTTACACTTTAATGGAAATTGAACCACCGAGGAAAGAGAGTTGTAAACTATTTGTCCAGGACAGTTTATTGTGAATCGTATTTTAATAATCTTATCTTCAAAATATAATGCACTTACATGAACCGTACCATATCCTCCATAAAATTCATGATCTGTAGACTTTAGATTATATCCGCAATCATAAGTTGTACTTCTACAATTTCCAATTGGCTTAATAAAACCTGGGAATATTTTTTCTATGTCCGCAATAGAATTAGATCGTTTGTTAAGTTGATTTAATTTTTTTACGTTTTCAATATCAGTATTTACCCAATCTAATTGTATCGGTTTTTCTACATTCCATGTCTCATTATTACAAGCAAGAACATTTTGCATAGTGATTGTATCCGATTTGGTTTGGGAAAATCCAGTATTTAAAAACACCAATAATAACAAGGTCAAATATTTCATAATTCTTAGATAATCAATTACGGTCTTAGCCGAAATGTCGCATAACGTTCTGGCACTACAGCGGGTTTGGGACTAAATTAAGACCATTCTTCGGATTTGCCAAATCATTAAAATACAAAACCATCTTTCCCTTAAACCTATTGCCCAAATCCGTTCTAGTAGCTGTTACTGTAGTGTTTTTAGTCAGTGTTATGCCAATAGTGTCCACAACCATTTTTACATTCTGTATTTCTTCTTTCAGTGTCTGTTATTTTGAAAATCCAAACAAGTGAAGTTATTGTTTTTTTATTTTCACTTTTTGGAAGTTCAACTAATTTATTAAATGCAATTTTTGTAGAATAGCTTTTTAGAATTACAATTGGAGTGTATGTTGGTTTTAACGGAATTGTATTAATAGCGTTTTTATATGCTTCTGAATTATAATCTGTTTTGTTTGGAATAGAGTTAAATATATAATTTCTTAAAGTTATAAAAAGTTCATCAAAATTATATTTTTCATCTTCCAATAATAACTTTATACCAAGACTAAAAACTATTTTATCTTGTGATATTCTATTGATTGTTTTTTCTGTTAGATTCATCAGTAAATTACAAAAAAGTCATCAATTATTTTGCCTTCGCAATCATATAGTAAAGCATAATACCCAATTTCATTTTCGCCGTTATTTATTGAAGTTTGAAAAGAATGAAAATCAACTTCAGTTAGTTTATATTTTATATTTTTGGGGTCAATAGATATGTTTTTGATATTTATATTTAATTCCTCAGAAGTATTATCATTAAGTAAACATTCAAAAGACCTTTGTATTTCATCTTCGATTTTCTGAATTCTAATAAATTGGTTTATCTGTTCTTCTGTCATAATATTGCAGGGAATTTTCTGGTACTAGCGGGTTTGGGACTAAATTAAGCCCATTCTTCGGATTTGCCAAATCATTCAAATAAAAAACCAACTTTCCATTAAACCAATTGCCGAGATCCGTTGCAGTAGCTGTTAGCAAACGTTTTTTTATTTGTGTTATGGAACGTAAACCAAGTTGACGTAAACAACATAATTATTGTCTATTTCCCTTACCTCAGCGTTAAGTACTAAATCACTTAAGCCCTCATTTTTAGTGAAGAGGTCAATTAACACATTCCAATAGCTACCATAACAAATGTAAACAGAAGTATCCCAAGTTTCTTCGGATAAATCAATGAGTTCTTCTCCATAGTCCTCGATATATTCTTGTATTTGTTCCGCAGTTTTATCTGAAACAGGATTTACATTATTTACTCCTAAGCTTAGATGGTAATCCTTATTTACAAATGCCTTAACTATGTTTTTAAAAATTGGTCTCCAAACGTGTGGTATTGGAAGTTCTTCTTCTTCGTTTTTTTCTACTTGGATTTCAGTCATTGTCTTTAATGTTTGCCAACTCATTTATATACGTAACAAGCCCATCATAATACACCCAAATTCAGATGAGTAGGCGTGATAAACCGTCGCATTTCATTTAATCCAAATATAAAAAATAATAATTATAATCCTATAAAATGCTTATTTGTTCGTACTGCTATTATTTTGTGTTCTAAAAACTAGTCCACAGCCTCAGAAGATTACAATTTACAGTCAGAAGACCGTAATTGGCTGTTAGTTGACCTAAATCCGCAGTTAGTTATGATAATGTCAGTGACTTTACTACATCTAACTGCGGATTTAGGTCAACTAACTAAGGATTTAGGTCATCTAACCGAAGATTTAAGTCATCTAACTGAGGATTTAAGTCAACTAACTACGGATTTGCCTCAACTAATCGTGGAGTTCTTACAACTAACTCAATAATTCGTACAACATAAGATGATTTTAGATAATTTCTATGCCTTTTGTCATATCTAAATAAATAGTATATTTGAAAAAACTAGATTTTTCTTTCTTTTAATTTCAATGATATAAAATTTATCTTATTCAAATTTATACTGACCTAACAAAAAAGCTATTCTACCATGGGAAAACAGAATGTTTTGAGAAAATATCAACTTACGGATGCTGATTTGATAGTAAAGGGGAAGGAAAAGATACGTTTTATGCGAAGGGACAAAACTGCTTTTGCTAAATTTGGTATTACTGAAATAATGATTGCAGAATTAGAGACTGCGCTGACCGCTTTTGGCAACAGTATAACCGATATAGAAGCCAAAAGTGACCAGACGGCTGTAACGAAGACTAAAAATGAAAAAGGCGAGGAGCTTCGCACTGCCATTCGGGAGGTGATGAAACGCGTTGAGCTGGTGTTTGGGGTAAACAGTGCCAGATACCGATTGTTTTGCACCAGCGGGATTAGCAAAAAAAACGATTCGGACTTAATGATAACTGCAAAAGTTGTGGCACATGCAGGCAAAAGATACTTGGAGGAGCTTATTGAGACTGGGATTACGGCTGCTAAGCTGGACGCCATTATTGCATTAAGCATTGATTTTGAAGAACTGGTGCACAGGCAGCATGATAAAATATGGGAGCGCAGTTTCCTGAAAGAGAATCGGATCGAGCAGGGCAATTCAATTTATGAAGTATTAACTAGATATACTGCCGTTGGGTTTGCAATCTGGGAAACGAGCAGTGTCGCCAAGTACAATGATTATATCATTTATAATCGGGCCAGCCGTGCATTGTAAAGATGTAGTTTATAGATAAACCCCTTTGTTTTTATTGATTTTCGGCACAGACCTAACAGGTTTTTAAAACCTGTTAGGTTTTTTCAATAGAACAGCAGTGTTTTATTTCAGCTTTTGATAATCTCTAAAAAAGCAGGAATCCTGTCATTTAGCCCCGATCGAAGTGGAAATCTCCCGATTTAGAAAAACAAGGCTTTTTAGCCGTAGTTTTACTTAAGCGGGAATTGCAGCGGAGAGCGGGAGGAAACTTGTAAAAAAAGCCAACATTTCTGCTCCAAAAAATTAGTATTAAAGTTTTGAATTATTATGAATATTACCAACTTATAATTTTTAGTTTAATTCATAAAACTTACATTTGCCAAAAACTTTAAAACAATGGCAGGAAACAGCTACGGAACACTATATAGAATAACCACTTTTGGTGAATCACACGGAGAAGCATTGGGCGGAATTATTGACGGCTGCCCCTCAGGAATACAGCTGGACTTAGAGGCAATTCAATTTGAAATGTCGAGAAGAAAACCAGGTCAGTCCGCAATAGTTACACAGCGCAAGGAACCAGATGATGTACAGTTTTTATCTGGAATTTTTGAAGGAAGAACCACAGGAACTCCAATTGGTTTTATTATCCCGAATACCAATCAAAAATCAGACGATTATTCCCATATCAAAGATAATTACCGACCAAGTCATGCTGATTATGTGTATGATAAAAAATACGGTTTCCGTGATTACAGAGGCGGTGGCCGTAGTTCGGCACGTGAAACAGCAAGCAGGGTAGTAGCAGGTGCAATTGCAAAGCAGATGCTGCCTGAGATTAAATTCAATGCTTATGTTTCTTCTGTTGGTCCGATTTTTTTAGATAAAGAGTATCACGAATTGGATTTTTCTAAAATTGAAAGTAACCCAGTTCGCTGTCCAGATGAAGAATCGGCAGCAGTTATGGAAGAATATATCCGTCAGATTCGTAAAGAAGGAGACACAGTAGGAGGAACGGTTACCTGCGTGATTCAAAATGTGCCTATCGGTCTTGGTGAGCCAGTATTTGATAAACTGCATGCCGAATTAGGAAAAGCGATGCTTTCTATCAATGCCGTAAAAGGTTTTGAATTTGGAAGCGGTTTTGAAGGCGTTAAAATGAAAGGAAGCGAACATAATGATTTGTACAATCCTGACGGAACTACTAAAACCAACCTTTCGGGAGGAATTCAAGGCGGTATAAGCAACGGAATGGATATTTATTTCCGAGTAGCCTTCAAGCCGGTGGCGACTATCATGCAGACTCAGGATTCATTAGACAATAAAGGAAATATTACACCAATGACAGGAAAGGGGCGTCATGATCCATGTGTTGTGCCGAGAGCAGTGCCTATTGTAGAAGCAATGGCAGCAATAGTTTTGGCTGATTTCTTTCTTTTGAATAAAACATATTTGTAACTGAAAAAATAATTTCAAAAACAAATCACAGTATTTGCTTTAAGAAAAAGTTAGCCACGAATTACACCTATTGTCACTAATTATTATCCAAATTGAAATCTAATTATACGAATTCTATCATTTTTAATAATTCGTGTAATTAAACACAATTATAATTTGTGTTTATTTGTGTAATTCGTGGCGAAAACTTTTAAAGCAAATGTTACTTCCCGCTGCATTCTGAAATGATGCTGTGAGAGGAAAAATATCTTCAGTATTTTGACGAGCTAAATATTGAATTTTAACCTTGAAATTAATTAAATGACTACAATTGAAACCAAAAAACCATCTTTTTTTAAAGGATTAACTGGTCAAATTCTTATTGCAATGCTCTTAGGAGCGGTATTAGGTATTATAATTCATAATTCGGTAGCATTAGAAACTACCAAAGAATTTAGTACCAAGATAAAAATGCTGGCTACTATATTTATCAGGCTTGTGCAGATGATTATTGCACCGTTAGTCTTTACCACTTTGGTAGTAGGAATTGCAAAATTGGGTGATATAAAAGCAGTTGGGAGAATCGGCGGAAAAGCGCTGGGATGGTTTTTTACAGCATCTTTCTTTTCATTGTTAATCGGAATGCTGTATGTGAATTTATTACAGCCGGGTGTTGGGTTAAATCTATCCAATGTTGATATGGCAAGTGTTACAGATGTAACTGCTAAAACCCAGAGTTTGTCTTTTGAAAATTTTATAGAGCATATTGTTCCTAAAAGTCTTTTTGAAGCATTGGCTACCAATGAAATTTTGCAGATTGTGATATTTTCAATATTCTTTGGATTAGCAGCGGCTTCAATGGGAGAGCAGGCAAAACCTGTTATAGATTTTTTGGACAGAAGTTCGCACATTGTTTTAAAAATGGTGAATTATGTAATGAAATTTGCGCCAATTGGAGTTTTTGGAGCAATTGCAGGTGTTTTTGCTGTTAGGGATTTTCAAGAATTAGCTATTACTTATTTCAAGTTTTTTGGTTCTTTTCTTATTGGAATCAGTACGTTATGGGTAGTTCTTATTGCAATAGGATTTATTTTTCTGGGCAATAGAATGAAAACATTATTAAAACATATCATCAGTCCTTTGATTATTGCTTTTGGAACTACAAGTTCTGAGGCAGTTTTTCCAAAACTTACTGAAGAGCTGGAACGATTTGGAGTAAAAGATAAAATAGTTTCTTTCATGCTGCCGCTGGGATATTCTTTTAATCTTGACGGAAGTATGATGTACATGACTTTTGCAGGTATTTTTATCGCTCAGGCTTATGGAATTCACCTTGATTATCCAACCCAGTTTACCATGCTTTTTGTATTGATGTTAACCAGTAAAGGAATTGCCGGTGTTCCAAGAGCGAGCTTGGTAGTGGTTGCAGCGACCTGCGGTATGTTTAAAATCCCTGTTGAAGGTATTGCATTAATATTGCCGATAGATCACTTTTGTGATATGTTCAGGAGTGCTACAAATGTTTTAGGGAACGCTTTAGCCACATCTGTAGTTGGTAAATGGGAAGATGAAAAATAGATTTTAGTTAGATATCTTATTTGATTTTTAATGTTTTTATAAAATCATATTTGTTGAAATAATAAAAGCAGTTACTTCTTAAAAAAGTAGTTGCTTTTTTGTTTTAAGAGTAAAGTTAAATTTCAAAATATTCTTAACAAAAGTGTCACAAAAATTTATAATTTGATGTATATTTGAAAAAAAACTTCTATTATGCCCCGAATAAGGATAGTTTTATTATTTGCTTTGTGGTTAAATGTTTTTGGTTCAACTGTAATTGGGCAAACTCAGCTATCTCCCAAAAAGGAAATTTTAAAATTAAATTCATCTGCAGTTAGACATAGAGAATCTGGTGATTTTGAGAAATCGCTGCTGATCTCTAGAATAGCTTTGCGCAAGGCAATTTTTCTTAAAGACAATATTCTTATTGCTGAAAATTATAATAATGTCGCCGCTAATTTTAATGCGTTGGCTCAATTTGACAAGGCTGTTTTTTACTACAGAAAAGCTTTAAGTTATGCTGATTTAACTGAAAATGATACCATAAAGCAAAGGATAAATAACAACCTGGGCAACATGTATTGTTTTGAAAAAAGAAAATTTTCTACTGGTATTATTTATTATAAAACCGCTATTGAATACGGTAAAAAAATTTCAGATTCCACACAGCTGGCTTTTACTAATCTTAATTTAACCTGGGCTCTTTTTGATACAGGCAAGTTTAATGAAGGAGAAGAAAGCTTGAAACTCATTAATTCCTATTATAAAAATCATAAAAATGGATCTTTAGCTGTAGTGCTGAATATGCTGAACGGCATGTATTATAATTTTAAAAATGAAGATTCAACAGCTGATTTTTATTTTAGAGAAGCTATATGGCTGGGAAATGACAAGCAGGGAAAGTCAGATTTGTCCTATTCGCATTTAGAGTACTCAAAGCTACTGATGAAGCTAAAAGATTATAAAAATGCTTATGATCATCTGGAGATTTATACCCGTCTTAATGATGAGCTTTATGCAGAGGAAAAATTAGAAAAAGCGAATATTGAGGGAATTAATTTTCAGTTAGATGAATATAAAAGAACTATTGATAAAATTGAATATGAAAAAGATCTGCAGTTTCAGAGTTTAAAAAAATCCCGAATTATTGTTCTGCTGTTTATTATTGCCATTTTTGTTTTATTGCTTTTTCTGAATTCATTAATCAAAAACAATAAATTTAGACTAAAATCTAATTCTGATCTGTTAACAGCAAATAAGGAGCTGATTATTGCAAATAAAAAAGCCGAAGAATCAGCCTTATTGAAAACACAGTTTGTATCTACAATAAGCCATGAATTGAGAACACCGCTGTATGGAGTTGTCGGTATAGCTGATCTGCTTTTGGAAGAACACAAAGAACTATCCCATAGTCCGCATTTAAATTCACTCAAATTTTCTGCACGCTATTTATTGTCATTGGTGAATGATATTCTGCAGATTAATAAAATTGAAGAAAATAAAATAGTTTTGGACAGATTGATATTCAATTTAACTGATGAGTTTCATATGATAAAAGATTCATTGTCTTTTATTGCAAAAAAAAATAATAACATCATAAACATACACGTTGATCCATTAATTCCAGAAAGTCTTATTGGGGATAAACTTCGATTTGCCCAGATTTTGATGAATTTGGTGAGCAATGCCTTGAAGTTTACTAAGGATGGAAAGATTGATATTATAGCTAAACAAATTGCAGTAGAAGGAGAGATGCATTCTATTGAGGTTAAAATAAAAGATAATGGGATAGGTATTGCCGATGTAGATCAAAATAAAATTTTTGATAAGTTTGTTCAAGTAGGTAGGAAAGAGCTTGATTATCAAGGAACAGGTTTGGGATTGTCTATTGTAAAAAGATTGTTAGAACTTTTTGGCAGTGATATTACTGTTGAAAGCGAATTGGGATCAGGAACTGTTTTTGCTTTTTGTATTAATTTTGAATGTAATTTTATGGTAACTAATGAAATAATAAACAATATACAAGTGGATGTAACATCTAATGAAATATTTAAAGTGCTTGTGGTCGAAGATAATCCTATTAATCAATTGATCACTAAGAAAACTATCGAGAAAAATGGCTATTCCTGCCAAGTAGTTGATGATGGTTTTAAGGCTTTGGAAATTTTGGCACAAGAAGAATTTGATATTATTTTAATGGATATCAATATGCCTGTGATAAACGGATTTGAAACTTCAAGGCGAATAAGAGCAGAAGGAATTGATACTCCTATAATAGCGTTAACAGCTTTTGACAAAAACGAAATAACAGATGAAGCTATAATGGCTGGAATGAATGATATTATTGTTAAACCATTCGAATCCATTCAGTTGTTTAAAATTATGAACAGCCTCATTTTAAAATCAAAAAGCCTTGTTTGATTGATTTGATTTAAATGGTTAACATAAAAAAAGCATCTTTTAAATGATTTTAAAAGATGCTTTTTTAATTATTGTATAGTATTAATACCAGCGTTTTTTGTTTTGTTTCGATGCATTTGATTTTCTCGATTTGTGGGCACCTCCGCTGCGATTTGAATTTTTAGGCGGACTGCTCTCAGCTGCTGGATTTCCGGAATGCCACGGATATGGATGATTATCTACAGTTGCTACATCTACTTTTATCAGCTTTTGAATGTCTTTCCAATAGTCTTTTTCATCTTTACTGCAGAAAGAAATTGCTATACCACCGTTTCCTGCACGGCCCGTTCTTCCAATACGGTGTACATATGTTTCAGGAATATTAGGCAGATCAAAATTAATAACAAAAGGCAATTGATCAATATCTATACCGCGGGCTGCAATATCCGTTGCAACGAGAACGCCTACTTCTTTATTTTTGAATGCATCTAAAACACGCTGTCTTGCATTCTGTGATTTATCTCCATGTATGGCTTCGGCAGGAATATCTTTCTTTCTCAAAGCTTTAACTACATTGTCCGCGCCATGTTTTGTTCTGGAGAAAACTAGAACATTTGATAAATTTTCATTTTTTATCAGATGATAGAGTAAATTTCTTTTTTCGGTTTTTTCAACAAAATAAACGCGCTGTTCGACATTTTCTGCTGTTGATGAAACAGGCGATACTGTTACGGTTTCTGGATCTGTCAGAAACATTTCGGCCAATTCTCTGATTGCTATCGGCATTGTTGCTGAAAAGAAAAGAGTCTGTCTGTTTTTTGGCGTAAGCTTTACAATTTTTTTGACATCATTTACAAATCCCATATCCAGCATCTGGTCAGCTTCATCTAATACTAAAGTATGTAAATGATTAAGATCAAGAAAGCCTTGCTTGTGCAGGTCTAATAAACGTCCTGGCGTTGCTATTACGATGTCAACTCCATTTTTTAATGCATCAACCTGCGGGTTTTGTGATACACCGCCAAATAGAGTTAATTGAGTCAAATTGGTGTATTTGCCATACGTATCAAAACTCTGTCCGATTTGAACAGCTAATTCTCTTGTAGGAGTAACAACAAGTGCTCGAATCACCTTAGCTTTTTTTGTAGAACCTACAATTCTATGCAGCTGATGAATAATTGGAATGGCAAATGCTGCCGTTTTTCCTGTTCCTGTCTGTGCGCAGCCAATCAAGTCTTTTCCAGCCAATACAATTGGAATGGATTGTTCTTGGATAGGTGTTGCTTCTGTATAGCCTTCTTCAAATACGGCTCTTTGTATACTTTTTGAAAGTGATAAATCTTCGAATAACATATTTTTGATATTAAAATATCTTGTATTTAGTACATAGATAAGGGCGCAAAGATAGTGTTATTATTTTGGATGAAAATTATTTTGATTTTAGCAAGTGTTCTTTGCTGAAATTATAATTCAATTGAATTATGTGATTTCATAAAATCGGTTACTAAATAGCCTATGAGCTTTCCAATTAAATGATTGTTTTTTTCTTCTCCTAAATCTGGAGCTCCCTCACAAATATGCAGGTAGGCAGCATTTCTATTCTTAGCAAAAAAAGAAACAAACTGACGGAGTTCTTCAATCGAAAAACCGCTTAGAGTCATTGCGCTGCTTGCAATATTAGGAATTGCATCTAAATCAATTTCAATCCCGAAAGGATCATTTTTAATGAAATCAAGAGCAGTAACCATTTCTTCAGAAAAGATTTTTTCTTTTCTGATGTTAACGCTGTCGTAGGTATTGTATCGAACCCGATCTTCGATCTTTTTTATAATATCCAAAACACTTTTCGAAGTGTAATTTTCATGAAGACCAAAAATGAAATATTTTTTTAAAAAACCTTCCTCAAATGCATATGAAAAACCATTACCGCTATGTCGTCCTTCTAAAATCCTAAAATCAGAATGAGCGTCAAAATTGACAGCATTGATGGCTTTGCCTTTTGCCAAAGCGGCACCTTTGATATTTCCGTATGAGTTATTGTGCCCTCCTCCAATTACTATAGGAATTTTTCCGGCTTGAATAATTTTGCAGATAATATGTGAAACTTCTTTGTCAATTTTTTCAACTAATTGACTTAATTTTGATCGGTCATCAATATCATTAAAGTCAAGATTTTCGACTTCTTTCATTTCTTGTTTTAGATCCAGATGGCCTAAAACAATAATTTGATTTCCTTTTGAAAAACGATTATGCTGTATATTGGAAATGCTTTGGATTGCGCTTTGCCATGCAGATGCGGCTCCAGGCCTTCCATAATTAGCCCTAACTCCTATATCTTCCGGTATCCCAAATAAAACGAATTTTGCTTCACTGTTTTTTATAAAATTAAATGGTTCTGCATCTTTGGGTACAACAAGTATTTTTTCTCCAAATTTAATCTCACCGCTTCTATGGCTTGTTATTTTTGCTAGGTCGTTAATATTGAATGTAATAAGTTTTTCCATAAAAAAAATATTTCTCAAAAATAATATAATTGATTTAAGTTGCGTTATATATATTATTAAATTTGTAAAAAACAATTATATTTCAACATGGAAAATCAAAAAAACAATTCAAGTCTAAAAGCTGTAATAGCTGTTTTGGCAATATTATTAGTAGGGAGTTTAGTTTATATTTTCAAAATGTCTTCAGAGGTTGAAACTGTTCATACTGAAATTGTGAAAGTAGGTTCTGAGAAAGAGTCTGTGATGAAAGATCTTCAGGATCTTAAAGCAACTTATGATGCTGCATTATCAGAAAACACTTCTATGTCTGAGGAGTTACTTCAGGAAAGAGATAAAGTAGTAAATTTGATGGATGAGCTTAAAAAATCAAATGGTGACATGTCAAAATACAGAAACCAAGTGAAGTCTTTACAAGGTCATATGAAAGAATTGATGGCTGAGAATGAAAGTTTAAAAAAGCAAAATGTTACATTAACTACTCAACGAGACAGTACTGTTGTTGTTTTAGGAGAATCAAAAAAATTCAATGAAGTTTTGGTTGGTCAAAATGAAGAACTATCTAAAACGGTTGAAAAGGGAGCTAAATTATCTGTTTTAAATCTGCAGACTGCTGCTTATAAATTAAAAAGCTCTGGAAAAGAAATTGCGACAGACAAAGCAAGCAGAGCAAATGTTCTTAAAATAAGCTTCACTATTGCTGAAAATTCAATTGCAAAATCAGGTGATAAAGATTATTATGTGCAGGTAATTGATAGTAAAAACAATGTTTTGGGCGAAGCTAAAAAAGTTACTTTTGGAGAAAAAGAATTGTCTTATAGTTTTATTTCAAGTGTAAAATATGAAAACAAAACAGTTCAGGTTTCTCAGGATTTAGCAGGAAAAGATTTTGCAAAAGGTCTATATGCGGTAAACGTTTTTGATAAAGATCAATTAGTTTCATCTACAAGTTTTTCTTTGAGATAATATAAAACTAATATTCAAAAAAAAGCGGTATTCAACTAGAATACCGCTTTTTTTATGCTTTAAATTTTTTTATAAAATTAAATAAAAATTTTTCCGTCCAGAATTACAGTATCAATTAAATTACTGCCAAAGGCATAGGGTAATTGGTAGTAAGAAGGGATTTCTTTGGTAATGATTAGGTTTGCTTTTTTTCCAATTGTAATGCTTCCATGCGTATTGGAGATTCCCATTGCATAAGCGCCGTTAATTGTTGCGGCATTTATAGCTTCTTCAGGAGTCATTTTCATTTTAATACAAGCTGTGGCCACTACAAAATTCATATTGCCGGATGGAGTAGTGCCGGGGTTAAAATCGGTTGCAAGTGCCAATGGAAGCCCTGCAGCTATCATTTTTCGTGCCGGAGTATATGGAATACTAATGAAGTATGAACAAGAAGGTAAAGCTACCGGCATTGTTTCGGTGTTTTTTAGAGCTTCAATGTCCTCGGGATTCATAATTTCTAAATGGTCTACAGAAAGCGCATTGTATTTTACTCCAGCTTGAATTCCTCCAATTGAATTAAACTGGTTAACATGGATTTTTGGCTTTAAGCCAAATTGAATTCCCGCTTCCATAATCTGTTCTGTTTCTTCGACTGAGAAATACCCGCTTTCGCAAAAGATATCAATAAAGTCGGCTAATTTATTTTTAGCAATTTCGGGAAGCATTTCGTTTATGATGCAGTCAATATATCCTTTTTTATTGTCTTTAAAAGCACTAGGGAAGGCGTGTGCGCCAAGAAAAGTTGCTTTTATTGTTACAGGGTAATTTTGAGATAATTGTTGAATAACACGAAGCATTTTGAGTTCTCCTTCAACAGTCAAACCATAGCCTGATTTAATTTCGACTGCTCCAGTTCCTAAGCGCATCACTTCTTCAAGTCTTGCTTTTGATTGCTTGTAGATTTCTTCATCGGAGGTTTCGTTCAGCTTTTTGGCCGAATTTAAAATTCCGCCGCCACGATTGGCAATTTCTTCATAACTCATTCCGTTAATGCGGTCTACAAATTCCTGTTCGCGATTACCAGCGTAAACAATATGCGTGTGGCTGTCGCACCAAGACGGCAGTACTATTTTGCCAGTGGCATCAATAGTTAGATCAGCAGACAATTTCGGTAAATTGTCCATAGAGCCAAAATCGGCAATCAAATCGTTTTTAATGAGTAAAAATGCATTTTTGATTGTTGGTAAAACAGCCATTTCTGCTCCAGAAACTTTTAAAACTGAATTTTCACGAATTTGGAGCAGTTCTTTTATATTGGTAATAAGAGTAGTCATTTTTGTTGAATATTATATAAAAAACAAATTTCACAAATTTTCATTTAGAAATGTATGAAAACTTGTGAAATTCGTAAAATTGCTTGGTTTTGTATTATTCCGAAACAGTTATTTCAAACATTTTGCTCCAGTTTTTACCCGTAACAAAAATGGTTTTAGTTTTTGGATTGTAAGCAATTCCGTTTAAAACATCATCAATGGTAATATCTTTCATGAATTTACGAAGACCCGACATGTCCAATATTCCTTCAACAGCACCAGTAACTGGATTTACAACAGCAATTGCGTCTTTCTGCCAAACGTTGGTGTAAATTTTTCCGTTAATCCATTCTAGCTCGTTGATAGCTTTTATTTTAGATTCTCCTGAATATACATTGATATAATCTATCATCTTTTGAGTTTTTGGATCCATTTTCCAAATTTTCTCTGTTTTATCTGTTTGATAAATATAAGTACCGTCATTTGTCATTCCCCATCCTTCAATATCTTTCTCATACGTAAAGGTTTTTTCTAATTTCAATGTTTTGGCATCATATACAAAACCTGTTCTTTCCTGCCATGTCAGTTGGTATAATTTGCCATTAATAAAGGTAATCCCTTCACCAAAATATTTTTTATCTAAATCAATCTGTTTGTAAATTTTTCCTGTTTTATAATCGTATTTTCTAAAATAAGATGTTCCATGTTGACCTGTGCTTTCGTATAAAGTATCATTATGGAATTCTAAGCCTTCGGTAAATGAAGCGGTATCGTGTGGAAATGTATTAACGATTTTATAGTTCAGTAATTTTGGAGTGACATTAGATACAACTTCAATTCTTTTGGTTGCATCTGATGAATCTGAACCAAAATAAACAGTTGCTTTCAGGAATTGATATCCTAATATTTGGTTTTTCAAGTCAAACTTGAATTTTTCAGTCCCTTTAGTACTTCCAACTTTTTTATCGTTTACAAAATAAGTAATACTGTCAATTTCTTTCGATTTTGGATTTAAAATACCGATTGAAATCGATTCTGGAGATGTAAAATGCGCAGGAAAAGCAGAATCATCAATAGTAAATAAAGAATTTTCACCTTTTTTTGTGTCTCCACATCCAATTAATGCTATTCCTAATGAAATGGCAATTAAGAAGTTATATTTTTTCATGATTTGATTTTTAAAAAGACCAATATACAACGTTATTTTATTAGAGCAAAGCGCTTGCAAAAATATAAAAAGGTTGTATATTTGCATCGGCAAGTCCTACACGACCAGCTCCTGCAGACTCCCCCAGGATGGGAACATAGCAAGGGTACGTGGTTGAGCGGTGCGATGTAGATCGCTTGCCATTTTTTCTTTTTTTAATCCAATAATTTTGTGAATATAGTCTTCCCTCGGGAGGATTTTTTTATTTTTACCCGTTGCCAAAATTCAAAAAAGCAAAATTCAAAAGACAAAAGGCAAAGAGCGAATAACGCTGGCTGTGAATAATTCACAATTAATAAATTTAATAATGAGCAAAGTAGTATTAATTACAGGAGGATCATCAGGAATAGGGAAGTCTATCGGTGAATTTTTGCATCATAAAGGTTTTGTGGTGTATGGAACGAGCAGAAACCCAGAACGAGTACTTAATTCGGTTTTTCCATTAATTGCTTTGGATGTGAGGGATGCAGATTCTATTAATTCGGCTGTAGCCAAAGTTATTGAAGTATCAGGAAGACTTGATGTTGTAATTAATAATGCAGGTGTTGGTATTACAGGTCCTTTGGAAGAAATTCCGATGGAGGAAATTAAAAATAATTTTGAAACCAATTTTTTTGGACCAATAGAAGTAATGAAAGCGTCGCTGCCACAAATGCGGGAACAGCAATCGGGATTGATTATTAATGTTACTTCCATCGCGGGATATATGGGTCTGCCGTATCGCAGTGTTTATTCAGCATCAAAAGGAGCTTTGGAATTAATAACCGAAGCTTTGCGTATGGAAGTAAAGCCGTTCGGAATTCAAATTACAAATATTGCGCCGGGTGATTTTGCTACTAATATTGCAGCCGGACGTTTCCATGCGCCAGTTATAAAAGGTTCAGCTTATGAGATACCTTACGGTAATAATCTAAGAACTATGGACGAACATGTAGACAGCGGAAGCAATCCAAATGAAATGGCAGAAGCTGTTTATGCGGTTATTCAAAATCCAAATCCAAAAATTCATTATAAAGTTGGTGCTTTCATGCAGAAGTTTTCTATTGTATTAAAGAGGATTCTGCCCGACAAGGTATATGAAAAAATGCTAATGAATCATTATAAACTTTAGCTGTTCAAAATAAAGAAACAATGAGAATTTGAATTTTGTTTTTTGAAATTGAAATTGCCATTGAAATTACCGCTGTTATTGATATTGATTTCGTAATTTTGCACCGAATTTTTTAAACACACAATTAAACAATACTATATTATGAAATTTTTTATTGATACAGCTAATTTAGCTCAAATTAAAGAAGCACAGGCATTAGGCGTTTTAGACGGAGTTACTACTAATCCATCATTGATGGCTAAAGAAGGAATTACAGGGAAAAACAATATTCTAAAACATTATGTTGACATCTGTAATTTGGTTGATGGTGATGTAAGCGCTGAAGTAAATGCTTTGGATTTTGAAGGAATGGTTAAAGAAGGTGAGGAGTTGGCTGAATTACATGACCAAATCGTGGTAAAATTGCCTATGACTAAAGAGGGTGTAATGGCTGCTAAATATTTTTCTGACAAAGGAATTAAAACAAATGTAACTCTTGTATTCTCTGTAGGTCAAGCTTTGTTGGCTGCTAAAGCAGGTGCAACTTATGTTTCTCCTTTTGTTGGCCGTTTGGATGATATTTCAACTGATGGTTTGAATTTAATCAGCGAAATTAGAGAGGTTTATGATAACTACGGTTATGAAACTGAAATATTAGCTGCTTCTGTGCGTCATACTATGCACATTGTAAACTGTGCTAAACTTGGTGCAGATGTAATGACAGGACCTTTATCTGCAATTTACGGTTTGTTGAAACACCCATTAACAGATATTGGATTGGCTCAGTTTGTTGCTGATTTCGAAAAAGGAAATAAGTAAAAAGTATTCAGTTTTCGGACTGCAGTATTCAGTCAGGATAACTTATAAAAAAGTCCCATTTCATTGTGAAATGGGACTTTTTTTGTTTTTACATTAATTTTTAAAAATTCTGTATTTGATTATAGATTCAATAAAAATATTATATGTGATTCTCAGCGATTTGAATCAGAGATATGAAAAAAGTCCCATTCTGGTTTTAGAATGGGACTTTTTTGAATTCATTTTACTGAATACTGCAGTCTGAAAACTGAAGGCTAGTGTCCTCCGCCTTCACTTACAACATGACTCACGCCTTGTTTTTTTAATATTTTAGGGCAGTAGAAACCATAAAATGCTAAATAAGCAAAGCCAAGAAGCGGAACTATATATGAGAAATGTGTATAAGTAATACCAAATATTCCATTTGGATTAGTTAAGTCTAAATCACATATTTTTCCTTGCAAAAGCGGAACTACTCCACCGCCAAGAATCATCATAATTAAGAAAGATGATGCCTTTCCAGTGTTTTTTCCAAGACCCGCAATGGCTAAGTCGAAAATAGATGGCCACATGATAGATAAAAATAATCCGCCAGAGATAAAAAAGAATTTAGCAATTTCAGGATTTGGCCAAACTAATCCGGCAACCATCATTAATAAACCAAATACACCGAAAAGCATTAATGTTTTTCCAGCATTTTTACCACCTGCAAAGCTTACTGCTATAAATAATAATATCCAGATTGGATAGATATAAAATGAAGAAACATCATGAGCTGCAAAAATGTTTGCACCAATAATAACTCCAAAACCTAAAGCAGGCACTATGAATTTAAGAGCGATATTTACTAAATTAGAGGTATTAAAAACATTCACTCCGCCATTCCAGCGTCCAATCATTAAACTTCCCCAGTACAGAGCAATAAATGGAGCAATAGCATCTTCTAAGATATTGCCAAATTCATTTGTGTGCAGTAAAGCCGGGAGATTACTTATGATAGTAACTTCTGTTCCAACATAAATAAAGATTGCTAACATTCCAAGATACAATTGAGGGTAATCCAAAATGCTGAATTTAGCATGTTTGTGTTCAATTATAGCTTCTTCTTCATCAGCTTTAGCAGGGTCTTCAATTTTAGAAAAATTCATGAAAACCGCAACTATGATAAATGCAAGACCTAAGATTATAAATGGTAATTTGATGTCTTCTAATGAAAGAGTTGTTTTTTTATTGTCTCCCATTCCAAAAAGAGCAATTCCTAATAAAATTGCACCAATTGTTGTACCGAAAGAGTTTACACCTCCAGCTAATGTTAAACGGTGAGCTCCAGTTGTTGGACTTCCCATTTTAATGGCTAGCGGATTAGCAACAATCTGTTGAATAGAGAATCCTAAACCAACAGTAAATAAAGCTGTTAGAAAGAAAGGGAAGCTTTCCATTGTTGCAGCGGGAACGAATAAAAAGGAACCTACAGCAGAAAGTAATAAACCAGCAGAAAGTGTTTTTTTATATCCGAATTTTTGTAAAACATCGGATTTTAAAGAAATTAGGAAGAATATTATTGATCCTACAAAATAAGCAGCATAAAATGCCCAAGCAACTAATTGTGACTGCACTTGAGATAATGTAAATACTTTTTTAAAAACAGGAATTAGGATGTCATTGGCAGATCCAACAAAACCCCAAAAAAAGAAGACGATTATCAATGAGATAAACTGTCCCCATTTGGTTTGCACATTTTCTGAACTCATAATTTAAAATTTAATTTTTTTGGTTATTATTAATTTTTTGATGCTGCAAGACTGTAAATATATTTGTTAAGAATTTCAAAAAAAAATTTTAAGATATAAAGTTTTTTACTTTTATATAAACGACATTATTTTGTCAACAAATGGCGTTTTTATTGCTTTTTTGTAGGTGAAAAATCGTTGTAGAATGTACTTTTTGTAACGAAAATTGATGTTTTTTATTAAAAAAATAAATGTAAAATACACATTTATGTAAAGGCTTTAGGTAGTAATTTAGATATACTTTTTAACCTGAGTTAAGTAATATTTTTAATGCGAATTTTATTCTAGGATTTTTGTTTTTACTTCTTTGCTGTAATTCCTTCCGATGGGGATCGTATAAGAAAAAATTTGAATTCTGTTTCCTTCTATTGATTTAACTTTGTTTAATGCAATTGTATACGATTTATGAATACGCATAAAGCGATCAGATGGCAGCTCATCTGTCAAGGAGGTTAATGATTTGTGGGTGATATAGGTTTTTTCAGGGGTGATAACTTTAATATATTCTTTCATTCCTTCCACAAAAAGAATTTCATCAATATTAATTTTAACCATTTTTTTATCCACCTTGATAAATAAGTGTGGCTCGATACGATGATTTTCAATTTTAATATTGTTTTTTAAATTGTATTCAGCTTCAATTTTGTGGATACATTTTATGAAGCGCGGTAGTGGAATTGGTTTTACTAAATAATCAAGTACTTCAAGATCGTAGCTTTCGGCAGCAAATTCTCTAAAAGCAGTAGTAATAATAATTCTAGTCTTTTTTTCTAATAGGCTTATTAATTCAAAACCAGTCATCATTGGCATATTTATGTCAAGAAATACTGCATCAACAGTATTCGAATTAATAAAATCAAGCCCTTCTAATGAATTATTGAATGTTCCAATTATCTCAAAATCCGTAAAATTAGCAAAGTAATTTAGCAGGACTTTTATAGCCAAAGGTTCATCGTCTATTAATACACATTTAATCTTCATTATATAAAGGTATTTGCATTTTGATACTATAAAAGTTGAATTTTATTTTTTGCTGAATAATAAAATTGTTTTTGAAAATAAGTTTTAATCTTTTTTTGGTATTCGATAAACCTATTCCTTTTTTGTTTGTTATTGGAGGTGAAATTACAAAATTATTTATTATTTCAAATTCGAGCTGGGAATTTCTGACTCTGAAATTGATTTTAATTTTGAGTTTTTCGTTATTTATTCCACCATGCTTAAATGCATTTTCTATCAGTGAAATGAATAATAAGGGAGGAACATTTATATTGTCGATATCGGATTCGAGATTAATCCTAACCTCTACATCTTGAAAACGAAGCTTCTCAATTTCTATATAATTTTGAATATAATCGATTTCTTTAATTAAAGGAACAAATTTATCATTATCAACATCGTATAATACATATTCCATCAGATTTGAAAGTTTAATGATAACATCAGGAACTTTATCTGAAGCTTCTAGAGAAAGAGCATAAAGATTATTTAAGGTGTTAAAAAAGAAGTGTGGCTGAATCTGATTTTTTAAATACTTCAGTTTTATTTTATTCTGATTTTCCATTATAGCTTTGTTGCGGTCCCTTTCTCTTAGCCATGTTAACATCAAATAGATTGACGAAGCAATTGCTAATACATAAAGTTCTCCTATACAGACCGCTACAATATGGTTAATCTCGAATGG
Organism: Flavobacterium aquicola; assembly: GCF_003385115.1. Lineage (GTDB taxonomy): Bacteria > Bacteroidota > Bacteroidia > Flavobacteriales > Flavobacteriaceae > Flavobacterium > Flavobacterium aquicola. Next base: position 221,350 of record NZ_QUNI01000004.1, on the reverse strand, counting down.
GCTGTAATCTCTATTTGCTTCTGGCCATATATTTTTTGAAATGATGTAATAAGTCAGTCCTGTTTTTAGCAAGTAAACAACTCCTAAACTTGCAATAAGCGAGAATGTATATTGTATGTATTTCGATTTTAATACAAACATTGGAATCAGTATCAATAAATTGAAATAGACCAGCGGTATGTGCAGGGCAAACTCAATCAAATTCGATTTGAAAGAATACTTATAGTCATTAAAATAAGCTCCCCATCTTAAAAAATTCAGCATGAAATAAATCAGCCAGAACCATATATGGTTTTGAAGTTTTATATGGAAATTTATTTTCTTCATTTTAATCTTGTTTTAATTTTTAAAGAATTAAAAAGTCATCTGTTAGGCATAATATTTTGCAACAATAATCATTTTGTCATTAAAAATGGTCTTTTGGTGAATAAAAAAATGCAAAATTGGAATAAACATGAATATTATATATTAGGAAAACGTTTTCGGAAAACGCATTATTGAATGAAACATGCTGTTTGTTTAAAAAACAATGCCGTTGGTTTAATTTATTTTTTTTAACAATACGTTAAGAATAATTTTACGCTATAACTAACAAAAATAATTTAAAAATGAGAAAAATTTTTTTAATCGTAATGGTTATTTTTACTGCGCAGATTACTCTTGCTCAGGTAAAAACAATCAAGGGTTTGGTTTCTGATGCTACGGGGACACCGATATCGGGTGCGAATATTAACGTAAAAGGCGAAGTAAACGGAGTCTCAACAGATTTTGACGGTAAATTTTCGATAGAAGTTAATTCTGGAGCAACATTGGTGATTTCCTATTTAGGGTATGTATCGCAAAACGTTGTAGTAGGAGAGTCTTCTACAGTCAATGTAAAGTTGAATTCAGCTGAGTCTACAGCTTTGACAGAAGTTGTTATAACTTCATTAGGTTTAAAAAAATCTAGAAAATCACTTACTTATTCGGCACAAGAATTAAAAGCGGAAGAGTTGACAAGAGTTAAAGATGCCAACTTAATGAATACTGTTGCTGGAAAAATTGCTGGAGTTGCAGTAACGAGAAGTTCTTCTGGTGTTGGAGGTTCTACTAAAGTGGTAATTCGTGGAAACTCTTCTGTGAGTAATAATCAGCCGCTTTATGTAATTGACGGGGTTCCTTTTATTAATATTTCTGCAGCACAGCCAAATGATCCGTTTGGTAGTACAGCTGGTGGAAATAATGATGGAGGTGATGTTGTGTCTTTATTGAATCCAGATGATTACGATGGCATGACTGTTCTTAAAGGAGCTTCTGCTTCTGCTTTGTATGGTAGTTTGGGGGCTAGCGGAGTTGTAATGTTAAACTCTAAAAAAGCTAAAGATGGTGTTGCAAGAGCGAAATTTTCTTCGGTTACTTCTGTTGAAAACGCTGCTTATTTACCTGAATTTCAAAATTCTTATGTAGCTGGAGATAAAAGTCCTGTAACATGGGGGAAAAATCCAGACGGAACTTATAAAAAAGGCGCTAGCGGAATTGATGTGGAAGATTTTTTTAATACAGGTGTAACTCAGATATCTTCATTAGGTTTTTCTGTAGGGACAGATGTTGCTTCAACTAATTTAACTTATGCTAATACAACTGCAAGCGGGATTATCGAAGGAAATAAGTTGAATAAAAACAACTTTGGGATTAATCAGACTGCTAAATTTTTTGATAAAAAATTAATTGTAAATGCATCTGCAAATTACGCTTCACAATCAATTAATAATAGACCTGTGAATGGACTTTATTTTAACCCATTACCTGGATTGTATGCTTTTCCTAGAGGAAATGATTTTAATGAATTTAAAAATAATTTTGAAGTTTTTGATGAAGCTAGAAATATTTATAAGCAAAACTGGGTAAACGGTTTGGTTACTGAATATACACAAAACCCATATTGGTTAATCAACAGAAATAAATCAGTTAATGAAAATACTTTTTTCAAAGGTACTGTTGCTGCTGATCTTAACGTTAATAATTGGTTAACTCTTACTTCTAGATATAGTTATAACTCTAGCGAAAGTGTTTTTGATAAAGAAATGTATGCCACTTCGGCGGCAGCACTTGTTCATCAAAATGGTAGATACGTTCATACAAATAGTTTGAGTACATTTAATTATGGTGATTTTTTAGCAAAAGTTAATACTAAAATAAATTCTGATTTTAGTTTCAATGGTATTTTTGGTACAAGTTTCTCAAAACTTTCATCTACTAATGGTACTATTCTTGATTCAGGAATTAATTCAGGAGGATTGAAATATACTAACTGGTTTACATTAGGAAACTTTATTAATAATGCTTCAAATCAGCAGGTTTCAGGTGGGAATAAAGAAATTCAATCCGTTTTTACAGCTTTGACTTTTGGATATAAAAATTACTTATATCTTGATGTAACAGGTAGAAATGACTGGTCATCTTCATTATCAAATACAGACACAAACTCTTATTTTTATCCATCTGTAGGTCTGTCAGGAATTGTAAGCGAAATGGTTGCGATGCCAGATTGGATAACTTACGGAAAAGTTCGTGCTTCTTATGCTCAAGTTGGTAATGATATTGATGCTAATATTACTTCCCCAGCAAATACAATTCTTGGAGGAAACATTGTAGCTCCGCCAATTGGTCCTAGACCAGGAGAATCTTTGAAACCAGAAAATCAAACAGCAATCGAATTTGGTACAGATTGGAAAATGTTTGATAACAGACTTGGTTTTGAATTGACTTATTACGATTCAAAAACAGATAATCAATTAATTACTGTTACAGCTCCATCTTCAGATCCTAACGGTTATCTTAATTATGCTTTTAATGGAGGGACTGTTCAGAATAAAGGTTTTGAAGCAGTAGTATATGGTACAATTGTTAAAAACGAAAAATTCTCATGGGATGCAACTTTGAATTATTCTCATAACCGTAATAAAGTTACTGGAATTCCAGAAGGTTTAGATGATGTATTGGTTTTGACTCCTTCTGGATCAAATAGCTATCAGTACGCATTAATTGAAGGACAGCCATTTGGACAAATAATGGGTAAAAATATTGTAAAAGATAGTCAAGGAAGAATTTTATTAAATGAAGCTGGTGATGTTCAATTAACTGATTTTGAAAAAGTAGGATGTGCAAATCCTGATTTCTTGATGGGTCTAGAGAATTCATTTAATTATGGTTCTTTTAATTTAAGGTTCCTTATTGATGCTAGATTTGGTGGTGAAGTAATGAGTGTTACTCAAGGTATACTAGATCAGGCAGGTGTGTCAAAAGCATCTGGCGATGTTAGAGATGCAGGTGGTTTTGTTGCTGTTAATGCACTTGCTTCTGACGGAGTAACTGCTGTTACTAAAATGGATGCGCAGAAATATTATGATAAAGTTGGAGGTAGAAGCGGTGCAAGTGGTGAATATGTATATGATGCAACTAATGTGAGTTTGAGAGAAATATCTCTTGGGTATACTTTTAATACAAAAAAGCTGCCTTTTGTAAATTCAGCTAGTTTGTCATTAATCGCACGTAACTTATTCTTTTTCTATAAAGACGCTCCATTCGACCCTAATGTTTCATTAAGTTCAGGAGAAGGTTTGCAAGGTGTTGATATCTATGGAATGCCATCTACAAAAAGTGTTGGTCTTAATTTAAATGTAACTTTCTAATATAACAAAATCATGATAATAAATAAATTAAAAACATCAGCAATCTGTATTTCTTTGCTTACCGCAGTAAGTTGTACAAATGATTTTGAGAGTATAAATAAAAATGAATACGGTGCTTCAAACAAAGATCTGGAGCAGGATTATAATAATATTAAGGCACCTTTCGGTCCAATGTTTTCTAATGTGCTTGTTCTTACGGCTTGGCCTTATCAATATCAGCAGAATCTGCAGGCAGACGTATGGTCTGGTTATATGGCATCTGGTTCGGGATTTGCAACAGGTAATAATCACACCTATTCATTTCGTGATGATTGGAATGTTCTAGCTTGGGATACTGCTTACAGAGAAATTATGGCAAATGCTTTGAGAGTTGAGCAAAGAGCAAAAGGTAAATATGATCAATTTTATTCTATTTCATTAATTATAAAAGTTGCAGGAATGAGTAGAATTACAGATATCTACGGACCAATTCTTTATTCAAAATACGGTACTCCCGGCACAGCATGGGAGTATGATTCTCAAGAGTCTGTTTATAATCAAATGTTTACTGAATTGGATTATGCAGTAAACGATTTGACTAAAAGAGTAAATGCTAACGAAGCAACTTTGTTTGAAGCAACTGATGTTTCTATATATAAAGGTAGTTATGAAAAATGGGCAAGATATGCAAACTCATTGCGTTTAAGATTAGCAATGCATATTGTAAAGATAAACCCAGCTTTAGCTAAAACTCAAGCAGAAAAAGCGGTTAGCCATCCTATTGGAGTAATGAAAGTGGCTAGTGATGCATTGATTTTAAATGCTGCAAATTATAGTAATCCAGTTACCGCTATTAGTCAAGTATGGACAGATATTAATATGTCTGCAGATATGGAATCCATTATGGGAGGATATAACGACCCTAGACTGGCTGCATATTTTAAAACAGCGCCAGCTTATCCTGGTCAATATAAAGGTGTCCGTAATGGAATTGATATTGTTGATGCACATTACAGAGATTTTGCAAAAGTAGATGCTAAACAAACCGTATGGATGACGACTGCTGAAGTTTATTTTTTACGTGCAGAAGGTGCGTTGAGAGGCTGGAATATGTCAGGTACTGCTCAAGCTTTGTATGAAGATGGTATTGCTGCTTCTTTTAATCAGCACGGTGTTTCAGGAGCTGCTGCCTATATTGAAACCACTGCTGTTGCAAAAGACTATGATGATCCTACTTCTACTGTAAACGATGCGGTGGCTGTCAATTTAGTTCCTGTAAAATATAATGCAGCAGGTACGAATGAACAACAACTTCAACAAATTATTACACAAAAATGGATTTGTGGTTTTCCAGAAGGCCAAGAAGCTTGGACAGAATGGAGAAGAACTGGATATCCTAAATTGTTTAAGATTGTTAAAAACACTAGTCCAGATATAATACCTACGAATCTTGGTGTTAGAAGAATAAATTTTGTTTCTTCTGAAAAAAATGGTAACCCTGTTGGTTTTGCTTCTGGTGAAAAATTAATTGGAGGCAAAGATAAAGACAATGGTGCAACTAGACTTTGGTGGGATACTACCGGACCTAATTTCTAATAATTAATAATAGTTATTTTTTATTCCAGACAGGCATACCGCCTGTCTGGATATAAAAATGAAAAATTGAAAATGATACTGCAAGATTTTTTAATTGATTAAACGTTTAAAAAAGAAATAGATTATCATTAAAACCACATCATTGATTGAAAGATGTCGTTGGTTTAAAAAAAAGGGGTGTTGGTTTAATTTATTTTTTTTAAAAATGCAGGACTTATACTTTTGTATAAGAGTTTAAAAATGCACAAAATATAATTACAGAATTAAAAAGGCTATAAAGCTATCTGCTCCGATTTGTAAAGAATTCTACTTTGTTTCACGGGCTTATTACTATCGAAATTTCTTTTATTTTCTAGAAAATAAAATTTATATATAAACAAAGCTTAGCCGTTTTGTTTCAAAAAAACCTAATTAAGAATTAATAAAAAATGAAATAGATATGTGTATCTTTATAAAAATTAACACTAAATTTTAGAGATACGGTAACTTTTTGTACAATTTAAAATATATAATAACAAAAAACATGAGAACTACATCAAACTTAGGTAATGACATCAGCTTCAAAAAAGCAGGTCAGTTTGAAGATACCCGCTTTGAAAAAATCCATAACGTAATTTTTAAAAATGCAGCAGATGCTTCCATAATCGTTGCTCAAGAGATTGCGGATTTAATTCATTCCAAACAAGAAAAGAATAAAAAATGTGTATTAGGTTTGGCTACGGGATCATCTCCAATAAAAGTGTATCAGGAATTGGTTCGTATGCACAAAGAAGAAGGTTTGAGTTTTGATAATGTTATTACTTTCAATTTAGATGAATACTATCCAATGCCAAAGGAAAGTAATCAGAGTTACCATTATTTCATGCACCAGCATCTGTTTAATCATGTGGATATCAGACCTGAAAATGTGAACATTCCTGACGGTACTGTCGCATTAGAAGACTTGAACCAGTTTTGTGTTGATTATGAAATGAATATTAAAAACGCAGGAGGTCTGGATTTTCAGTTATTAGGAATTGGCCGTACGGGTCATGTTGGTTTTAATGAACCAGGATCACACATCAATTCAGGAACTAGAATTATTACTTTAGATCACATTACAAAAGTAGATGCTTCTGGGGATTTTAACGGAATAAGCAATGTTCCAAAAAAAGCAATTACGATGGGAGTTTCAACAATTCTTAGATCTAAAAGAATTGTATTGATGGCTTGGGGACAAAATAAAGCTTCTATTATAAAAAGAACCATTCAGGGAGATATCAGCTCCGAAGTTCCGGCTACTTTTCTGCAGAATCACAACAATACCACTTTCGTTTTAGATGAAGGCGCAGCTTCTGAGTTGACTCGTTTGGAAACACCTTGGTTAGTAGGGGAATGTATTTGGACAGAACAATTAAAAAGTAAGGCAATTGTTTGGCTTTGTCAGCATACAAACCAATCGATTTTAAAACTGACTGACAGAGATTACAATAACAACGGAATGTCTGATTTATTAGCTTCGGGCAGTTCTTCTTATGATTTGAATATTAATATGTTCAATGTACTGCAGCATACTATTACAGGATGGCCAGGCGGTAAACCAAATACAGATGATTCGCACCGTCCAGAGAGAGCTAATCCAGCTAAAAAGAGAGTAATTCTTTTCAGTCCGCATCCGGATGATGATGTGATTTCTATGGGAGGAACTTTTGCAAAATTAATAAAACAGGGACATGATGTTCACGTAGTGTATCAGACTTCTGGGAATATCGCAGTTACAGATGATGAAGCATTAAAATTTGCCGAAGTATGTAATGATTTTGCAGAAGGGAAGAACTCAGGAATTAATTTCCAATCCGTAATTGATTCTATTAATTCAAAACCAATAGGGCAAAGCGACACTTTGGAAGTCCGTAAATTAAAAGGACTGATAAGAAGACGCGAGTCTTATGCAGCTACTAGATATATTGGTTTAAAAGATGAAAACACACACTTTTTGGACATGCCATTTTATGAGACTGGAATGGTTCAAAAAAAGCCTTTAGGACCAGATGATATTGCAGTTGTAAAAGAAATTATTGAGAGAATAAAACCACACCAGGTTTTTGCTGCGGGAGATCTTGCTGATCCGCATGGTACGCATGAAGTGTGCTTGAATGCTATTTTCGCAGCTATGAAAGCATTAAAATCTAAACCATTTATGAACGATTGTTGGTTGTGGCTGTACAGAGGTGCCTGGCATGAATGGGACATACATGAAATTGATATGGCGGTTCCATTAAGTCCAGATGAAGTGCTGTTAAAAAGACAAGCAATTTTATACCACCAGTCTCAGAAAGACAGGGTAATGTTCCAAGGTAATGACTCAAGAGAATTTTGGGTTAGGGCTGAGGATCGAAATAAACATACAGCCAAGTTATATGATGATTTAGGTCTTGCAGAATATGAAGCAATTGAAGCTTTTAAACGATTTGAATACTAGTACTGTAGTTTTTGTTTTGTGTTAAATTCAGTGCTAGGCTTTAAGTTTTTTATAAACTTTAAAACTTAGGTTTAGCACTTTTCACATTTTTATTAATTTACTTTTTCCCATCAAATGAAATATATCCTTTTTTTCTTGTTTGCCTCTTTTTTTTCTACAGCTCAAGTTACTAAAGAGCAGTTGAATGTTATGCCTTGGCCTCAAAATATTAGTCTTAGCGAAGGTTCTTTTGCACTAACAAAGAATTTTAAAGTAAATATTACTGGTGCTCCAAACGAGAGAATATTTGTTGGTGCGACAAATTTTTTGAGACGATTGGACGGAAGAACAGGTATGTTTTTTAACCAAGGATTTATAACTGGTTTAAATGAAGTTCCAGAGGCCCAATTACAGATTAATTGTGTGAGAGGCGGAAAAATTGATTTGTATGAAGATGAAAGTTATTCATTGGATATAACCCCAAATAAAATTACTCTAAATGCTACTACCGATGTTGGAGCATTGCATGGTATGGAAACCTTATTACAGCTTTTGCAGAACACTAATAATTCATTTTATTTCCCAGTTTCAAAAACTTCGGACTTTCCAAGATTTACCTGGAGAGGTTTAATGATTGACGGAGCAAGACATTTTATGCCTGTTGATGTTATCAAGAGGAATCTGGACGGAATGGCTGCGGTAAAAATGAATGTTTTTCACTGGCATTTGGTGGATGATCAAGGCTGGAGAATCGAAATGAAAAAACACCCGAAGTTAATCCAAATGGCATCGGATGGAAATTATTATACTCAGGAAGAAATTAAAAACATAGTAAAATATGCAGCGGATAGAGGAATTTTAGTAGTTCCCGAAATTGATGTTCCTGGTCATGGATCGGCAATTTTAACTGCTTACCCAGAAATAGGAAGTAAAGTTGAAATTTTGAATGTTGGCAATGGGGAAAAAGGACAACAATTGAAACAAATACAAAAGTATGATTTAGAAAGAAATGCGGGAATTTTTACGCCTACGCTTGATCCTTCAAATCCGAAAACTTATGAGTTATTGAGTTCTATTTTTGATGAAGTCTGCCCGCTCTTTCCTGGGAAGTTTTTCCATATTGGAGGAGATGAAAATGAAGGCAAAGACTGGGATTCTAATCCAAAAATTCAGGAATTCAAAAAGAAGCATAAATTAGCCAATAATCACGAACTGCAGACTTATTTTACAATGCAGTTAATTCCGATGCTGAAAAAGCACAATAAGGAATTAATGGGATGGGAAGAAATTATGACTAAAAATATGTCCAAAGATGCTATAATCCATTCTTGGAAAGGAGCAAATGAAGGACAGATGGCTGGGCAATCATTAGTAGATGCAGTAAAAGGAGGGTACAAAACCGTTTTGTCCAATGGATACTATATTGACTTGATGTATGAAGTTGCAGATCATTATGCTGTAGATCCAATGCCTAAAAATGTGGCTCTGACTAATGAAGAAAAAGCAAGAATTCTGGGAGGAGAAGCACCAATGTGGACCGAATTAGTTACACCTGCTACAATAGACAGCAGAATTTGGCCAAGAACGGCAGCTATTGCAGAACGCTTATGGTCCAGTGAAAATGTAACTGATATTAACAGCTTACGCAAAAGACTGAAAACCGTTTCTTTTAGATTGGAAGAGTTAGGGCTGACACATCTAAAAAGCAAAGAAGGATTATTGAGAAACATTAGCAACAATCAAAAAAGTGATGCTTTACTTGATTTGTCTAACGTTTGTGAACCGCTAAAAGGCTATACAAGAAACAGCGATGGAACTGAATATAAAATGTATTCTCCACTGACTTTATTTGCAGATGTCTGTACGCCGGATGCATCAGATGCGGTAGATTTCGATCAGGCAGTTTTAAACTTTTTAAAAGACAAATCAGCTGAAAATCAATCTGTGGTTATTAGTTATTTAAACAAATGGGTTAAAATGGATTCTGATTTAAATGTTTTGAGTAACAATGCACCGCTTGTTCAACCGTTATTGCCGTTGTCCAAAAAATTAAAAGATATTTCACAGCAGTTATTGCTTAAAATTGATAAAAAAGAAAATGTAGATTCTTCAGTATTAAATAATTTACTTGAAAAATGTAATACAAAAGAACATGCTGATGTTGAATTGGCTGTATATAACAGCTTGAAAAAATTAGTTCAGGCATAAAATTAAATTCAAAAATTAAAGTTGTATTTGTTAAGATTGAGTTTGGTTATTTATATTTTACTACGATCTCTTTATTTTGAATTAATATTGTTTTTTCTGTGAAAACAATAATCTTAACCTGGTAATTTTTTACCAGGTTTTTTTAGTCTTTTTGTTTAAAATAGTCATTGATAATCTAATTTAAAAATATGAAAAGTTTAAAACTCCTTTTTTTAGCCATTCTTATTCCGGTATTTGCTTTAGGGCAAAACAATAAAAAAATAGCTGTTATTGCTTATTATATGGGTGATGACAAACAGATTAATGAATTCGATTCTTCAAAATTGACGCATATTATTTTTAGTTTTTGTCATCTGAAAGAGGGGAAGTTAAGTGTAGACAGTGCAAAGGATTCTTTAACAATTAAAAAACTGGTTTCTTTAAAAGGTAAAAATCCTGATCTGAAAATTATGCTGTCTCTAGGTGGCTGGGGCGGTTGCGAACCTTGTTCAGCCGTTTTTGCTTCTGCTGAAAAAAGAGCCATTTTTGCTAAATCAGTAAAAGATATTAATACTTATTTTAAAACAGATGGCTTAGATTTGGATTGGGAATATCCTGCTATTGAAGGTTATCCGGGGCATTTATACCAAAAGGCGGACAGGGAAAATTTCACAGCACTTGTTGTATTACTTCGTAAAGAATTAGGAACAAAAAATGAACTCAGTTTTGCAGCTGGCGGTTTTCAAAAATACCTGGATGAAGCCATTGAATGGAAAAAAGTAATGCCATTGGTAGATCGTGTTAATATCATGAGTTATGATTTGGTGAATGGTTTTTCAAAAGTTACTGGGCATCATACCCCTTTGTTCAGTGCCAATGCTGCTGACGAATCTACAAATCGTGCCGTTGAATATTTATTAAAATTGGGAATTCCTTCAAGTAAACTTGTGATTGGAGCCGCATTTTATACCCGTGTTTGGAAAGAGGTTGCAAATGTAAATAACGGACTGTATCAGTCTGGTGAAGCAGAAAATGGAATTGATTTTAAAGATTTTGAAACAGCTTTTACTAAAGAAAAAGGCTGGAATTATTACTGGGATGACAAAGCCAAAGCTCCTTATTGGTACAATGAAAAAGAAAAATTATTTGCCACAGGTGATGACATTGCTTCTGTAAAAGAAAAAACAAATTATGTAATACAAAAGAAATTAGGAGGAATTATGTTTTGGGAACTTACCTTGGATAAAAAGCAAAATGGATTGGTAGATGTGATAAACGAGATTAAGAATTCGAAGTAAATGTTTCTTTCAAATATTCAAACCTGATAATTTTCATCAGGTTTTTTTTGTATAAAAAATACCATTATTTTTTGTACTTTTGCGCAAAATTTTAATAAAGAGACATTCATGTTAACAGTCAATAATTTATCAGTTCAGTTTGGCAAAAGAATTTTGTTTGACGAAGTAAATACAACCTTCACACACGGAAATATTTATGGAGTAATTGGAGCCAATGGTGCTGGAAAATCTACTTTTCTTAAAATAATATCAGGTGATATTGACCCAACTTCGGGACATATTCATCTGGAACCAGGAAAACGTATGTCGGTTTTAAATCAAAACCACAATATGTTTGACGAACATACAGTACTGGAAACTGTGATGATGGGGAATAAAGTTTTGTATGCTGTTAAAACAGAAATGGATGCGCTTTATTTGGATTATAATGATGCGAATGCTGACAGAATAGGGGAATTACAAGTACAGTTTGAAGAAATGAACGGATGGAATGCCGATTCAGATGCGGCTTCAATGCTTTCAAATCTTGGAATTACTGAGGACAACCATTATACAATGATGGGTGATTTGGAAGGGAAAATTAAAGTGAGAGTACTTTTGGCTCAGGCTCTTTTTGGAAATCCAGATTTGTTAATCATGGATGAGCCTACCAATGACCTGGATTTTGAAACCATTGCTTGGTTAGAAAATTTCTTGGCTAACTATGAAAACACTGTAATTGTAGTTTCTCACGACAGACACTTCTTGGATTCTGTTTGTACACATATATCGGATATTGATTTTGGAAAAATAAACCATTATTCAGGGAATTATACTTTTTGGTATGAGTCCAGCCAATTAGCAGCAAAACAGCGTGCGCAGCAAAACAAAAAAGCAGAAGAAAAGAAACAGGAACTGGAAGAATTTATCCGTCGTTTTTCTGCGAATGTGGCGAAGTCTAAACAAGCGACTTCCCGTAAAAAAATGATTTCTAAATTAAATATTTCAGAAATCAGACCTTCAAGCCGCCGTTATCCTGCCATTATTTTTGATCAGGATCGTGAAGCGGGAGATCAAATTTTGAATGTACAAAACTTAAGTGCTTCTATTGATGGAGAAACTTTGTTTAAAGGAGTTGATTTGAATATGGCCAAAGGCGATAAAATTGTTCTTTTCTCAAAAGATTCTCGTGCTACAACAGCATTTTATGAAATATTAAACGGTAATCAACAGCCGGATTCTGGTGAATTTGACTGGGGAGTTACTACAAACCAAGCGTATTTGCCGGCAGAAAACCATTCTTTTTTTGAAAATGATTTGACTTTGGTAGATTGGTTACGTCAATGGGCGAAAACTGAAGAAGAGCGTGATGAAGTTTTTATTAGAGGTTTCCTTGGAAAAATGATTTTCTCTGGAGAAGAAGCTTTAAAAACGAGCCGTGTGTTATCTGGAGGAGAAAAAGTTCGCTGCATGCTTTCCCGTATGATGATGGAAAGAGCAAATATATTGATGCTTGATGAACCAACCAATCACTTGGATTTGGAATCCATCACGGCTTTCAACAATTCATTGAAAAATTATAAAGGTTCGGTTATTTTTACAACACATGACCACGAATTTGCACAAACCGTTGGTAATAGAGTAGTGGAATTAACGCCAAACGGAGCTATCGACCGTTACATGACTTTTGATGAATATCTTGATGATGAAAAAATTCAGGAACAAAGAAAGAAAATGTACAATCTATAAATTGAAATTTTTTAATCCCGTTATTTTCATAACGGGATTTTTTTTTCGTCTATTTTTTTCCTAGAAATTTACTGATGATATAAATTACGATTGCAATTATAATAACGACTATAAATATTCCGAAACCCATTCCAGCCTTAAAAATGTCGCCTATGACTTCGCAGCTTGTAAATGAAAATAGTACTATTGTAAGTGCTAAAATTCTGTTTAATATATTTTTCATTGGAAATTTGATTTAGTTTATCGAAATCAAAATTAATTGATTTGCATACTTTTAGAATTATACAATTGAGCAAAGTTGTTACATCATTTCAATTTTAAATTACAAGTAAAATATTTCGAGATTCATTTTTAATTTAGAGTAAAGTTTCAGAGTATTAAAAATAATTTTTAATATTTGTTAGAAAATTAAGATATTTAATCAAAATGATTTTTCTATTATAACTATGTCAAACAGTACTTTAAATTTAAAAGCGCCCCGCATTGAAGTTGTAGATGCTTTAAGAGGATTTGCTATCATGTCTATTATGTTGCTGCATAATATTGAGCATTTTGATTATTATAATTTTCCCGAAGCATTACCGGAATGGATGAAAGTTTTGGACAAAATAATCTGGGAAACTTTGTTTTTTCTATTTGGCGGAAAATCGTATGCGATATTTGCGCTGCTGTTTGGTTTTAGCTTTTACATCCAAAATGATAATCAGGAGAAACTGGACAAGGACTTCAGAGGACGATTTTTGTGGCGTTTAATACTTTTGTTAGGATTTGGATTCATAAACACAATTTTTTACGAAGGTGATATTTTGATGATTTATGCTGTGTTGGGGATCATTCTGATTCCAGTCTGTAAATGGAATGATAAAACAGTTTTTATTATAGCTGTTATATTGATGTTGCAGCCTGTGGAATGGTTTAGATATTTTTACGCGCTATTGCACCCGGAGTATGTATTTGGACCCAACCTGTCTGATAGTTTTTTTGGGAGTATGGGGGCATATCTCACAAGCAGTTCGTTTCTGGATTATGTAATTGGTAATCTTAGTATTGGCAGGTTTGCATCTATAGCGTGGTCTTGGGAAAACGGGCGTTTTTTTCAGGCACCCTCCTTATTTATGCTTGGAATGCTGCTGGGACGCAAGAAGCTTTTTATTACTTCAGCCGAAAGTAATCAGTTTTGGAAAAAAGCACTGCAGTATGCTGTTATTCTTTTCATTCCTTTATTTGTCCTGAAAACTTTTTTGCCCGAAATTGTACTGCGAAAAGCAGAACTGACAAGTCTTTCGATAATTATATCCTCTTGGTCAAATTTTGCTTTTATGGCTGTTTTGGTTTCTGCTTTTATTTTGATTTATCCAAAAGAGCGAGTGAATAAACTCTTGTCAAAACTTATTCCTTTTGGAAAAATGAGTCTTACTAATTATATCATGCAATCTGTAGTGGGAGCTTTCATTTATTACCGATACGGATTGGGAATGGTTGAGTATACTGGTGCAACTTACAGTTTATTAATTGGAATCACTTTATTTATTTTGCAAATATCGTTCTGTACATGGTGGATGAAAACACATAAACAGGGACCATTAGAATATATTTGGCATAAAGCCACATGGATTTCTTTTGGGAAGAATAAAAATTTTTAAAGACTATTAATGAAGAAATCCTAAATCGGAATTTGTATATTTGCTTGACCAAATTTGCGGATGTTTTAAAAAGGCACAAATTGAAAAAGACATTTTTAAAACGATACTAAATCCGTAAACTTTTAAAAACAAATAATTGCTGTGTATGAACCAAAAAGTGTTACTCAATTCAAAAGAAGTCAATATTATTTTGAATCGATTGGCTTGTCAGTTAATTGAAAAACATCTTGATTTTTCAGATACGGTTTTGATAGGAATTCAGCCTAGAGGTACTTTTCTTGCAGAACGTTTGAAAGAATTATTAGAAAAAGAATATCATTTGCCTAACGTAGCTTTAGGCTATTTGGATATCACTTTTTTTAGAGATGATTTCCGCAGAACCAATAAACCTTTGGAGGCCAATAAAACACAAATTGATTTTTTGGTAGAAGATAAAAAAGTCATTTTTATTGATGATGTACTATACACGGGCAGAAGTATTCGGGCAGCTTTAACAGCGATTCAGTCTTTTGGCAGACCTTCTGGAATTGAATTGTTAACACTAATTGATAGACGTTTTAGCAGAGATTTACCCATTCAGCCTGATTTTAGAGGACGACAGGTAGATGCTATTAACGGCGAAAAAGTAAAAGTCTGCTGGGCAGAACAAGATGGAGAAGATGGCGTTTATTTATTGACCAAATAAATCCAGAAAAATCCTTATTAATAATAAAATCTGAAAATAAATTATAATGAGCGAATTAAGTGTAAATCATTTATTAGGTATTAAATATATTAATGAAAATGATATTAACCTGATTTTTGAAACTGCCGATCATTTTAAGGAAGTTATTAATCGACCTATAAAGAAAGTGCCTTCATTACGCGATATTACAATTGCTAATATTTTTTTTGAAAACAGTACACGTACCAAGCTGTCTTTTGAATTGGCGCAAAAAAGATTATCAGCTGATGTAATTAGTTTTTCAGCAGCTCAGTCTTCAGTGAAAAAAGGAGAAACATTAATTGATACTGTAAACAATATTCTCTCGATGAAAGTCGATATGGTTGTCATGAGACATTCAAATCCGGGAGCAGCTTATTTTTTATCCAAAAATGTTAAAGCAAGTATAGTAAATGCTGGAGATGGAGCTCACGAACATCCTACGCAGGCTTTATTGGACAGTTATTCTATCAGGGAGAAATTAGGAGATGTAGCTGGAAAAAAAGTGGTAATTGTTGGAGATATTCTTCATTCAAGAGTGGCACTTTCAAATATATATGCTTTGCAGATGCAGGGTGCCCAAGTAAAAGTGTGCGGACCCAAAACACTTATTCCGAGATATATTGAATCACTTGGAGTAACAGTTGAGCCTAATTTACGTAAAGCGCTTGAATGGTGTGATGTAGCTAATATGCTAAGAGTCCAAAATGAACGTATGGATGTTAATTTTTTTCCTTCAACCAGAGAGTACGCACAGCAGTATGGAGTCGATAAAGCTTTACTAGATTCATTAGACAAAGAAATTGTTATTATGCATCCTGGTCCTATAAATAGAGGTGTAGAAATTACAAGTGATGTTGCCGACTCGCAACAATCTGTGATTTTAAATCAGGTGGAGAATGGTGTTGCCATCAGAATGGCAGTTATCTATCTTTTAGCTTCAAAAATTCAATAAAAAGCGCATATGAAAGTGACTACTAAAGGGCATACCATAATAATTAAAGATACCGAAGGAGATATTGCTGCGTTTCTAGAAAAGATAAATAATCAATACAGCAGTTTTAAAGAGCATAATCTTATTTTAGATATTACTCAAGATAAAACAGTTGATGTGAAATCAATTAAAATTTTTTCTGATTTAGCAAAAAAGCATAAAAAAGAAAAAAAGTCATTAGTCTTGGTTGTTGAGAATATAGATTTTAACAAAGTTCCTCAATCTATTATTGTTGTTCCAACTCAATTGGAAGCTCATGATTTGATAGAAATGGACGAAATTGAAAGAGATTTAGGTTTTTAAATTGTTTAAGACGGTTAATCGTTTAACTGGTTATTTGTTTAATCGTTTTTTGGCTACATTCGTTTTGAGTATGATTTTACAATTAAAAAGGCTATAATTTTATTTTTAAACAGACTTTTAGGCGATTAAACATATAAACGATTAAACAAAAAAAATTGAAACTCACCATTCTTGGCTGTTATGCCGCTACTCCCCGCACTTTAACGAACCCGACTTCTCAGGTTTTAGAAATAAAAAACAGATTGTTTTTAATTGACTGTGGAGAAGGAACTCAGGTACAGCTGCGTAAAAACAAATTAAAGTTTTCAAAAATTAATCATGTCTTTATTTCTCATCTGCACGGGGATCATTTTTTTGGTCTAGTTGGTTTGATATCAACTTTTGCACTTTTGGGAAGAACGAATGATCTGCATATTTACGGTCCAAAAGGAGTTAAAGAAATAATTAACCTGCAATTAAGATTGTCAAATTCATGGACTAATTATCAATTGTTTTTTCATGAACTGGAATCAAAGCAAAGTGAAATTATTTTTGAAGATGAAAAAGTAATTGTCAAAACGATTCCGTTAAAACATCGTGTTTATACCAATGGATTTTTATTTCAGGAAAAAATAGGAGAGCGTAAACTTGATCTGAATGCCGTTCAGGATTTTGAAATTGACACCTGTTATTACCAGAATATAAAAAATGGCAAAGACATCACTCTTGATGACGGACGGGTTATTGCAAACAGTAAATTAACTTTTGATCCTGATCCCGCTTTGAGTTATGCTTTCTGTTCGGATACCAAATACAATGAAGACATAATTCCAATCATTGAAAATGTTTCTGTGTTGTATCATGAATCTACATTTTTGGATTCAGAAGAAAGCCTGGCTTCGAAAACAATGCATTCGACGGCCAAAGAAGCAGCTAGAATTGCTTTGAAAGCCAATGCACAGCAATTAATTTTAGGACATTATTCCACACGTTATGATGGTATTGAATTATTTAAAGAAGAAGCTGAAACGATCTTTAAAGAAGTAGAATTAGCTGATGACGGCAAAAGTTTTGAATTTTAATTTTTAAAGCTGCTTAGTTCCTAAGTTCCTAACATTCTAAGTAACTTAGAGACTTAAAACCTTAGTATCTAACAATAAGTAATCAAAGAAAATGAGCGATTTAAGCAATTATAGAAAATCATATGAAAAAAGTGAATTATTAGAATCTTCAATTCCTGAAGATCCGATAAATCTTTTCAACAGATGGTTTCATGAGGTCGAGGATTTTGAAGGAAGCGGCGAAGTTAATGCAATGACAGTTTCTACGATTGGATTGGATGGATTTCCTAAATCGCGTGTTGTTTTATTGAAAAAATTCAATGAAGAAGGATTTACTTTTTATACTAATTATAATTCTGAAAAGGGCAGGGCTATAGCCAATAATCCAAATATATGTCTCTCTTTTTTTTGGGAAAGCATGGAGCGTCAGGTGATTATAAAAGGAGTTGCCCAAAAAACGGCTGAGAATAATTCTGATGGTTATTTTGAATCCAGGCCTGACGGAAGTAAACTTGGAGCAATAGTTTCAAATCAAAGTGAAGTTGTGCCTTCTAGAAATTATCTTGAAGAGAATTTAAAACAGCTAGAAAAAGATTTTGAAGGAAAAGAAATAGTACGTCCTAAACATTGGGGAGGATTTTTGATAGTACCATTAGAAGTCGAATTTTGGCAGGGAAGACCAAATCGTCTGCATGACCGCATTCGATACAGTCTGGAGAAAGATTTTTCGTGGACGATTTCTCGATTAGCTCCATAATATAAGAAAAATATATATTGTTTATTTGTTTTGATGTATTTCATCGGTTTTATTTTGTAGTTTAAGGAATTGTTAGTTAATTTAAAAGATAAATTTACTAAAGTCCTAATATTAAAGAAGTTTGCCCCACAATCTGCTTTAAATTTAACTGCTAGATACTATGAAATTGAAGTGTTTTTGTTCTCCTTTTTTTGTTCTCCTTTTTTGTTTTATGATTTCTTGTGCTGCTGAAGAGGATTCCGCAATGACAGAAACTGCTAAGACACCAGAAATTGTTTTGAAATATGATTATAGTCAAGTCGAATTAGAGACGATGACTTTAATAAATAATTATAGAGTAAGCATTGGTTTAAATGCTTTGGAGAGAATCAATCATATTTCATATAAATCAGAAGAGCATGATCAATATATGATTGCAAATAATGTTGTAAATCATAATGATTTTGAATCTCGATCATCCAATTTAATAAAAGTTTTAGGTGCAAAAAATGTAAGTGAAAACATTGCTTACAACTATAATAGTGCCAAAGGTGCCTTTGATGCCTGGATGAAAAGTAAAGGCCACAAAGAAAATATTGAAGGAGATTTTACTCATTTTGGTATTTCAATACGAGAGAATCCTGCAAACGGTAAAAAGTATTATACTAATATATTTGTAAAAATTTAAAATAATAAATAGCGAAAAACTGCCCTTGGGCAGTTTTTTTGTTTTTAGGGTTATATTTTATAAAGCAGTTATTATAAATTCGCTGCGTCTGTTTTTTCCATGTTCTTCTTCAGTGCATTTCACCCCGTTTTTGCATCTGTTAATTATTTTAGTTTCACCATAACCTTTAGAACTAAGCCTGTTTGGGTTAACACCATTTTGAATTAGCCAGTCGTGAGTTGATTTTGCTCTTCTGTCAGATAGACTTTGATTGTATTTCGCAGAAGCACGGCTGTCTGTATGTGAACGAATATCTATTTTCATGCTCGGATTTTGATTTAGAACATCTAATATTTTGGCTAAATCTAATGCTGCTTCTGGTTTTATTTCTGATTTATCCAGATCAAAATAAATCCATTTTATACCAAAGCAAGGCCCTAAATCATCACCAACAGCTACTTTGCATATCGTTTTTTCAATATCTAAGTCTAATTGAGTTTGGCAGTCTCCAATTTGTATTGTTTTGGTTTTTTCTGCAGGAGTATAATTATCTTTTTCAGCTCTTACACTATATGTTTTTTTCTCATCCACATTAAATGAATAGTTTCCATTTTCATCTGATTCCGTAGAATTTATTACATTATGCAGATCATCATAAAGAGTTACTTTTGCATTGACGATGATTACTCCGGAGGCTAATTCTTTAATTGTCCCTTTCAATTCGGGTTTACACTTTGGAGCAAGTCTTTTAGTTTCTAAAAATTGATAGATATCATCAAATCCTTTTCCGCCATCCCTATTGGAAGAGAAAAATCCAATTCGGTTTTTTGTATTAATTAAATAAGCAAAATCATCTTTAGGTGAATTTACCTCTGCACCCAAATTTTGTACTTCGCCAAATGTTCCATCAGCATTTATTTTGGAAACAAAAACATCTAAACCTCCAAGTCCTGCATGTGTATCTGAGGTAAAGTAAATTTCATTTTCATCGCTTACAAACGGAAAGGTTTCTCTCCCAGGAGTATTTATAATATTTCCCAAATTTACGGGTATTCCATACGATCCATCATCATTAATACTGACTTTGTAAATATCTGATTCACCAATGCTTCCAGGCATATCCGAAACAAAATATAAAGTTTTTTCGTCAGGGCTAAGCGCTGGATGTGCAGTTCTATAATTATTGCTGTCGAATGGTAATTCCTTAATGTCTGTCCAATCATTCTCTACAAAACTGGCTTTGTATATTTTAATTAGAGTAATTTTATTTTCGTTTTTTCCTTTTTTTCCGTCCAAATAGTTGTTTCGGGTAAAATACATTGTTTTGCCATCTTTAGTAAAAACAGCACTTGCTTCATGAAATCTTGATCTGACACTTCTAGAAAATTTAACTGCTTTTTCAGGAGTTAATGAATCACCTGTTAAATTTGATTCATACAAATTTGTAAAGTACTGATCGTTCCATGAGTGTCTTCTTTGGCCGAGACCTCCAGTATCCCTTGATGTTGTAAATACTAATTTGTTACCATAAAATGCACTTCCGTAATCGGAATATTTAGAATTTATTTCTGCATTTTTTATTTTGTATCTTCCAGAATTTGCTTTTATTTTCTCCAGATAATTAACTTCCTTTACATAATATTTTCCTTTCCCGTTATTTTGAGTCTTTTCATTGTAAATTTTTAGTATTTCTTCTGCTTTTTGATTTTGCCCGTCAGATTTAAGACAATAGGCATATCGATAATAATATTCGGGATCAACATCAGTTGTTAATGCGAATAGAAGGTCATACCATTTACAGGCTTCTGTCAACTCTGAATTGAAGAAGTATGAATTGCCAATTTTTTGATACATATCCGGTGACTCATACCCTTTTTTAGCCACTCTTTCATACGTTTTTATAGCATCTATATAGGCATATTTATCGTATTTTTTATCTGCTCGGGCTATTTTTGCCTTTTGAGCACATAGAGATAAAGCAAAAAGATGGAGTATAGTCAGGTAAAGTAAAGTAATGTTTTTCATAATATTTATTTTTATAAATCTATCAATCGACTTAGATCTTTCAGTAAAATTATCTAGAGTTAATACCAGATAATTGATGTTAGTTCTCTTACTCTTTAAAAAGACAGACATTTTTATTTTAGAAGAATCTCGGAGTTACCATTCGGCTGTTTTTATGGAATATTTCATATCGTAAGAATAACTCATGTGTACCAGAATTATAATTGTTCAATGCTGTAGTTTCAAAGTCATACGAATATCCTACATAGAAAGCATCGGAAATTTGAAAACCGGCCATAGCACTCATCGCAGCGCTCCATCTGTAACCTAAACCCAATACTACTTTATCTATAAGCATAAAATTTGCAGAAAGATCAACCTGCAGCGGAGAGCCTTCTACCAGTTTAGTCATAAATGCAGGTTTGAATTTTGCTGAAGGCGATAGCTCAAAAACATAACCACCAATTAAATAATAATTTATTTTTTCTTTATAAATTGCTACATCATTATCATTATAAGCATTTGTTTCAATAAAGTTAGGAATAGAAAATCCTACATAAGCTTTACCGGAATGCAAATAAATACCTGCACCTATATTTGGAGAAAATTTATTATCATAATTTTGAAATTGTTCATCTGTCTGATCCCCAGGATTTAATTTATTAACATCAATATTAAAAAGATTAGCAGTTCCTTTTACTCCAAATGATAATCTATATGATTCAGATACTGAAATAGTATATGAAATATCAGCAGATATGGAATTGGATGTCGATGGGCCTATTTCATCATTAACAATTGAAAGACCAGCTCCCAGATTAGTGTTATTGAAAGGTGTATTTACAGAAATTGTATTTGTTACAGGAGCTCCGTCAAGGCCAACCCATTGTGTACGATGCAGAGCAAAAAAACTTAATGCTCCCCTTGAACCCGCATATGCTGGATTTACATTTATTGTATTGTACATATATTGAGTATATTGTGCATCCTGTTGTGCAAAACTTGCAATAGCTGTAAACATTAAAACGAGTGAAAATAATTTTGTTTTCATAGTTAGCAGTTTGTTGGTTAAAAATGGCTATTTTGCAATAGCTTAGTTTTGAGGCTTTATATTGAAATTGAAATGTTTTAAGGTTTAAATTCTAGGGGTATTGTTAGCCTAGAGCATTCTTCGTTATTTATTTACTAAATATAAATAACCGTCTTTTTTAATGCTTAAGGTTTTGCCTACTCCGTCAACGGTGTCGTAACTCACTATGTAAAAGTAAGTTCCTGTTGGTAAGCCTTCATTTTTATTAATTGTAGTTCTGCCTTCGGATCGTCCTCTAAAGGCATTAGCATCGTTGTTGTAATTTTCTCTTTCAAAAACTAAGACTCCCCAACGGTTAAAGATTTCGACTTTGAAATTTTTATAACAATCATTGCTTTCTAAGTTCTCAATTTCGAAATAATCATTTTTGTTATCTTCATTTGCAGAAACTGCATTGTGAATAATAATAGCTTTGCAGGCAAGAGGTGTACAATCATCATTAATTTCTACGTTCAAGAATATGCTTCTGGGACATTCGCCTTCCAGTTTATATTCGAATTTGTATGTGCTGATAGGTATTCCAGCTGTGCTTAATATATTACCAACCAGTCCTCTGGTATTATCACTGTCATTCCAAGTACCAGTTGTAGGAGTTCCTTCGGGTAAAAATTTAGATAAATCAACAGGAGTTGTATCACCGTTACAAGCAGCAGGACCAGCAATAGTAATTGGTTCTATCGGAGCAACATTTATTGTGATAGTGGCTGTCGCACAATTTGCAGGGTTTATAGCTTCACAGACTTCATAATCAAATATGTATTGACCAGCCGCAACACCGTTTAAAAAAGATATACTTCCTGTCTCATCAATACTGATATCTATATCTTGAGGTAAACTTGTTAATAACTTAAATTTGAATGCGCTAATTGATGCTGGTAATCCATCAAGTAAATCGTTAGTTACCGCATTTCGAATTTCATCTGCTATGGAACATTGCGTAACATTATAAACATCATCTACAGCTTGGATATTAGCAAACATTTTGCAGCTAATGCCAAAGTCTAAATCTAGATGAACAGGATCAACAGCAGTAACAACAGCAGTTTGCGGGTTTTCATTTGTAAGGCCACATATTTCAACACTTGCTGGTTTAGCAATTTTTGATAATCTAGTTTTTTTAGAATCACTTGGCAGAACTTTTACTAATCCCGTGGCTCCCATAGCAGATGCTTGTGCCTCTAAGTTAGCATCCATTTTTAATTCTACAGTATAATCACCATAAGCTCCAGCGTCTGGTCTGTTTCTCCAAAAACCTTGAATACCTATAATAACCTTGTCAGAATAACTGTTTGGACCTGTTACAAATATATTTTCAGATTTTGCATTGCCAAAACCAGCTGCATTTAATTCCCCAACATTAAGTGTTCCGGTGTAACTTCCGTCACCATTAAGATCAATCCATTCCCATTTGCTGTAATCGAATGAACCATCTTGATTCGGAATGTTTTTAGTAACCAAATTATCATTATTAGCATCAAACCACTCATCTTGAATGCCATTGTTATTTACGTCATACCATACAAAATCACCTAAGACTGGTAAATCAGATTTATCATATCCAAAATCGTGTGATTGATATTTACATGATTCTAAAGCTGTAAAAAAGAGACTGGAATTTACAGGATATAATCCGTAAGCGCTATTTAAATTGGCATCTTGGACTTGTACTAAATAATCACCAGGAATCATTCCTGTAAAATTATAATATCCTCGCGCATCTGTAATTCGGATAAGAATTGGCCCAGTTGTGTTTTTTTGCGGAATTAAAGTCACTGGAACATTTGCCAAAGGTGTGTTTGTTCCTAAATTTAAAACATGTCCGGAGATTTTTGCAGTATTGTTACAAATAACTGTTATGGTTACAGCAGCGGTATCGCAATTTCCTAAGTCTGCATTTTCACAAATCTGATATACTAGTGTGTAAATTCCTGCCGGTGTACCGTCTTTTAAATCTATTGAACCGTCTGTGTTCATTGTCATAAAGCCTGCAGCATCAGGTGTTACCAAAGTCAATTTAACATCAGCTGGATTTACTGCGATTGCATTTAAAGTATCATTATTAAATACATTAAGGACATTTACTGCACCATTTATGCCGTCTATTGGTCCTGCAGAATCATCAACTGCATCGATTTGATTTGTTTTTTCTTTTACTATTTCATCATCGGAAGCACTTATAGGAGTGCCGTTTGGCGTTAAACCATCTGCAGTTGCTACGTTAGTTACCGAACCTTTATCCAGATCATTTTGAGTTACTAAATAGCTTTGTGAATATTCGGAACTTGCATTTGGCTCTAAAATTGCTATAGTTGTGTTTAAACCTGTAAGCGGGTCTTTTACAATTATTTGATGTAAAGTTTGATTGCCAGTATTTTTTACAATAATGGAATAATTAATTATGTCTCCAACTTTACTATAGCTTTCGGTTACTGCTGTTTTTATTACTATTAGTCCCGGAGATTGAGTTAAAGGAGTGATAGTGCAATCTGGGCACTTAGGATCGATTGGACATGTAGTACAGGGTGTTGGGTCTGAAGAAGTATCTGTAACGGGATTGTCATTTGGGTCTTTGGCAGTAACAATTGCCAGATTGTATACATATCCAATATTAATATCGTCTTGAGTAATAGCATGTGAACCTGAAAATGTATTTGTATCTATTGCTCCAACAGCCAATGTAGTAATGGAACCTGTCGTAATTACTGCATTATTATCTGTAACGGTAATATTGGTCAAAGGTACATTTCCAGTATTTTCAATTACAAAATTATAAGAAACGATATCTCCCACATTAGTTATTCCATCTTGGTTGCTGTCTACATAGTTACCATCTTTAGTAATTTTTATACTTGGAGATTGACATAATTCTGTTATTGTTGGATTATGGTTACTTATATCTGTTCCAGATAAACTGCTTATATTGTTAGTTCCTAAAACCATTCCGTTTACAGCAGCTTGATTGATAATTTTTCCAACATTAATATCTGACTGATTTACAGAATAATCAGCTTTGTATGTCCATGTTTCACTTGAATTTAGACTATCATCACTATCTGTATCTCCACTGACATAAAGTATAGGAACATTTGGGTTAGGCGAGGCTAATAATGGATCAGTAATTGTGATATTGGAAATAGGTGTAGTCCCAGGATTAGTAATAGTAAAGGTGTATGTTATTTTATCTCCAACAGCGGTACAGTTTCCTGTATTATGTAATTCTGATTGTTTTACCAATGCAATTGAGCATGCATTTATAGACACTTCTACTGGTTTTACAATAAAGCATCCATTTGTAAATTCACTTCTAATGTAATAGATACCGCTGCTGTTAATAGCAGATGGAGTGGTTAAATCAGAAACACCTCCCAAATTGGCTAGTTCTAAAGTGGTGTAATATTTGGTTGTTGTTCCATTATTTGTTGTTTGAATTTTATTACTAGTAATATCCACAGTAGCGGGTGAACATACTACAAGAGGGTTTGATATTGTTAATGTCGGAATAGCAGTATCCATCTTTACAGTTACACTTGCAGTTGCAGTACAGCCACTGGTGGAATTTGTTTTAAAGACAGTGTATATAGTAGTCTGATCTGGATTTACCATAGGGTTAGCTTCAGTAGAAGTAAATCCTACAGGAACGGAAGTCCAGGAATAAGTATTTTCTTTTACGGCAGTTTCCCCGATGGAAGCCCCCGCAATATTAGTGATACAGGTTTTCGTAAAAGGATTTCCTGCGCTTACGGTTATTGGACTGTTGTCCACGGTTATGGTCACGCTTGCAGTTGCAGTACAGCCACTGGCGGAATTTGTTTTAACCACGGTATAGACAGTTGTCTGATCTGGATTTACAATTGGGTTAGCTTCAGTAGAAGTAAATCCCGCAGGAACGGAAGTCCAGGAATAAGTATTTCCTGTTACGGCAGTTTCCCCTATAGAAGAACCCGCAGTATTAGCAGTGCAGGTTTTAGTAAAAGAATTTTCAGTACTTACTGTTATTGGGCTGTTGTCCACAGTTACAGTTACACTTGCAGTTGCGGTACAGCCACTGGTGGAATTTGTTTTAATGACAGTGTATATAGTAGTCTGATCTGGATTGACTATCGGATTAGCTTCAGTAGAAGTAAATCCCGCAGGAATGGAAGTCCAGGAATAAGTATTTCCTATCTCGGCAGTTTCCCCTATGGAAGCACCCGCAGTATTAGCAGTGCAGGTTTTAGTAAAAGAATTTCCAGCACTTACTGTTATTGAGCTGTTGTCCACAGTTACGGTCACGTTTGCAGTTGCAGTACAGCCACTGGCTATATTTGTTTTAACTACAGTATAGACAGTTGTCTGCTCAGGATTAACCGTTGGGTTAGCGTCACCAGAAGTAAATCCCGCAGGAACGGAAGTCCAAGAATAGGTGTTTCCAGTTACGGCAGTTTCTCCTATTGAAGCACCCGCAGTATTAGTGGTGCAAGTTTTAGTAAAAGGATTTCCTGCGCTTACGGTTATTGGACTGTTGTCCACAGTTACGATCACGTTTGCAGTTGCAGTACAGCCACTGGCGGAATTTGTTTTAACGACAGTGTATATAGTAGTCTGATCTGGATTGACTATCGGATTAGCTTCTGCAGAAGAAAATCCCGCAGGAACGGAAGTCCAGGAATAAGTATTTCCTGTCACGGCAGTTTCCCCGATTGAAGCACCCGCAGTATTAGTGGTGCAAGTTTTAGTAAAAGGATTTCCTGCGCTTACGGTTATTGGACTGTTGTCCACGGTTATGGTCACGCTTGCAGTTGCAGTACAGCCACTGGCGGAATTTGTTTTAACG
>NZ_QUNI01000004.1:192785-194359 GCF_003385115.1 Flavobacterium aquicola | reverse complement strand
AAAGGATTTCCTGCGCTTACGGTTATTGGACTGTTGTCCACGGTTATGGTCACGCTTGCAGTTGCAGTACAGCCACTGGCGGAATTTGTTTTAACGACAGTGTATATAGTAGTCTGATCTGGATTGACTATCGGATTTGCGTCAGTAGAAGAAAATCCCGCAGGAACGGAAGTCCATGAATAAGTGTTTCCTGTCACGACAGTTTCTCCTATTGAAGCTCCTGCAGTATTGTCGGTGCAGGTTTTAGTAAACGGGTTTCCAGCACTTACGGTTATTGGGCTGTTGTTTACTGTTACCTTTACGCTTGCAGTTGCAGTACAGCCACTGGCGGTATTTGTTTTAAGTACAGTATAGATAGTAGTCTGATCCGGATTCACCGTAGGATTAGCATCCGCAGAAGTAAATCCCGCAGGAACGGAAGTCCAGGAATAAGTATTTTCTGCTACGGCAGTTTCTCCTATGGAAGCTCCTGCAGTATTAGCAGTGCAGGTTTTAGTAAAAGAATTTCCAGTACTTACTGTTATTGGGCTGTTGTCCACAGTTACAGTTACACTTGCAGTTGCGGTACAGCCACTGGCGGAATTTGTTTTAATGACAGTGTATATAGTAGTCTGATCTGGATTGACTATCGGATTAGCTTCAATAGAAGTAAATCCTGCAGGAACGGAAGTCCAGGAATAGATGTTTCCTCCTACGGCAGTTTCCCCTATGGAAGCCCCATTAATATTAGCAGTGCAGGTTTTAGTAAATGGATTTCCAGCGCTTACGGTTATTGGACTGTTGTCCACGGTTATGGTCACGTTTGCAGTTGCAGTACAGCCACTGGCGGAATTTGTTTTAACGACAGTGTATATATTAGTCTGATCTGGATTTACCGTTGGGTTAGCGTCAGCAGAAGTAAATCCCTCAGGAACGGAAGTCCACGAATAGGTGTTTCCAGTTACGGCAGTTTCTCCTATTGAAGCACCCGCAGTATTGGTGGTGCAAGTTTTAGTAAAAGGATTTCCTGCGCTTACGGTTATTGGACTGTTGTCCACAGTTACGGTCACGTTTGCAGTTGCAGTACAGCCACTGGCGGAATTTGTTTTAACTACATTATAAATGGTAGTCTGATCTGGATTTACAATTGGGTTAGCGTCAGCAGAAGAAAATCCCGTAGGAACAGAAGTCCATGAATAAGTATTTCCTGTCACGGCAGTTTCTCCTATGGAAGCACCCGCAGTATTAGCAGTGCAGGTTTTAGTAAAAGAATTTCCAGTACTTACTGTTATTGGGCTGTTGCCCACAGTTACAGTTACACTTGCAGTTGCAGTACAGCCACTGGCGGAATTTGTTTTAGCGACAGTGTAGACAGTTGTCTGATCCGGATTTACCATAGGGTTAGCTTCAGTAGAAGTAAATCCTGCAGGAACGGAAGTCCAGGAATAGATGTTTCCTCCTACGGCAGTTTCTCCTATGGAAGCACCCGCAGTATTAGCAGTGCAGGTTTTAGTAAAAGAATTTCCAGTACTTACTGTTATTGGGCTGTTGTCCACAGTTACAGTTACACTTGCAGTTGCGGTACAGCCACTGGT
>NZ_QUNI01000004.1:0-192687 GCF_003385115.1 Flavobacterium aquicola | reverse complement strand
CAGTGCAGGTTTTAGTAAAAGAATTTCCAGTACTTACTGTTATTGGGCTGTTGTCCACAGTTACAGTTACACTTGCAGTTGCGGTACAGCCACTGGTGGAATTTGTTTTAACGACAGTATAAACAGTAGTCTGATCTGGATTTACAATTGGGCTAGCATCAGCAGAAGAAAATCCCGCAGGAACGGAAGTCCAGGAATAAGTATTTCCTATCACGGCAGTTTCCCCTATGGAAGAACCCGCAGTATTAGCGGTGCAGGTTTTAGTAAATGAATTTCCCGCACTTACTGTTATTGGGCTGTTGTCCACAGTTACGGTCACGTTTGCAGTTGCAGTACAGCCACTGGCGAAATTTGTTTTAACTACATTATAGACAGTTGTCTGATCAGGATTAACCGTTGGGTTAGCGTCAGCAGAAGTAAATCCCGCAGGAACGGAAGTCCAGGAATAGATGTTTCCTGCTACGGCAGTTTCCCCGATGGAAGCCCCCGCAATATTAGTGATACAGGTTTTCGTAAAAGGATTTCCTGCGCTTACGGTTATTGGACTGTTGTCCACAGTTATGGTCACACTTGCAGTTGCAGTACAGCCACTTGCGGAATTTGTTTTAACTACAGTATAGACAGTTGTCTGATCAGGATTAACCGTTGGGTTAGCGTCAGCAGAAGTAAATCCCACAGGAACGGAAGTCCAGGAATAAGTATTTCCTGTTACGGCAGTTTCTCCTATGGAAGCACCATTAATATTAGCAGTGCAGGTTTTAGTAAATGGGGTTCCTGCGCTTACAGTTATTTCGGGATAAATAGTTACTGTAATTGGTACTTTTTCACCAAAACAAGTCAAGGACTTTCCTTCAGCGACATAATAAGTAGTTTGTCCTGCTACAGCTGTTGATGGTGTTATTGCTGTTTGAGCGGGTCCGTTTAATGAATCAAAATAATATAAAATGTAATTCGGTGATGTATGTCCGCCAGACAAGCTTGCTGTTAATGGAGCTGCAGTTTTGTTTAGACAATATTGAACGTCTGCTGCAATTGGAGGGGTACTAACAATGTAACCAAACCATACTTTTTTATTTGGATCAGCACTTGTTGGAGTAATGGAAACATTTCCGAAAGTACAGTATAATTGATATAATATGCTGTTTGAGGAATAAGCTGATTCAGGCTCGACAGTATATGCTTGATTAAGATCTAAAGCAGTACTGCCATTAAAGACAAAATATTTACTGTTTCCAGGGATTAATTTTACGGCATTTTCTACAGGAACTACCGTTCCGCTGCTATTAATAGGCTGTCCAGCTTCGTTTACTGTGTAATAATAAATTTCTATAGAACCTTTTCCTCCGCTTACTTTTGGAATAGTAAAATGCTCAGGAGTTTGTTGATGGGCATTTGTATTTCCATTTACATCCGTATAATCCATGTAGGTTTGTTCATTGGCATCATACAAAACGGATGGTGTAATATTGGGTGCCATATCAACAAAATAATACATCTGATCACCTAATTCTGAAACAGTACCAATATTCCAAGTTATTTTCCATTTTATTAAAGAGCTGTTACCGCTTCCGGGAATATCCGGATCATTTAGCACATAACCATTGTTACTAAATGAAACTGTACCTTTAGAAACAACTACGTCTCCAGTACTATTTGGAAATGTCGAATAAGTAGGCACTGTGTTTGAATTTAGTACAATATAGGTACTCATTGGATCACTAAATACGGCATTAGTTGCAGCATAAGCTATATTTGATCTTATTTGGGAATAGACACTTTCTATATTACTTGTAGTTGCTGTGAAATATCCTTTATTTTGAGAACCAGAAAGTGTTTTTTCGGCAATACCTCCAGGCAATACTTCAAAACCAATAGTGTAGACGTCAACTCCGCTGTCAATAAGTAATCTTGCTTCATATTTTGTGGGAAGGCCATGATGTCCAGCTATAAAAGTCCTGTCGTTATTATTGCATCTAATGGTTTGGGAATATAATTCGGTACCAAAATTTTGACCATCGCCGCTTACAGAGCTATAATTACTTGAAGTAACGGTTAAATGATTTTCTTCAAAATCAATATCAGAGATATTAAAATCATTAATATTTCCACAAGAAAGCAGCCAATCAGTTGTAACTGCTGAACTGTAACTGTAAGTAGGATTTCCATCGGATAATAATATAACTGCTTTTCTGCTTGCTGTACTTGAATTCATTAATTGTCTGGCCGCATAAAATCCCCCCTGCAGGTTTGTGCCATCATGAGCTGTTATGCTGCTAATTGCTGTATTTAATAAAGCTGCGTCGTCGGTAAAACCTTGATTCACTGTAGGAACACCTACAGCTGTGCCATTGATAGTGACAATTGCAACTCGTATGTCTATAGATTGAGTTAATATTTCATTTACAAATGTGTTGGCGGCTGCTATTGCACTTGTAATTCTAGGTCCGACCATACTTCCTGAATTATCAATTACTAAAACAACATCTGTAGTTTTTGGGACATTTTTTCCTTGTACTAAAACATTTATTTTCCATTTGCCTAAGGTTGTTGTTGCTTCAGCAGTTTTTTCAATATGAACAGCGCCAGGATTTGGCCATTCAATGTTAGTTTGTCTTGTGGCAAAAGATTTTAAAGTTTGAGTACTGGTCTTTAATGTTTTTGTTTTAGCACTGCTGGGTATTGAAAAAGGTTTTACATTACCAACATAGACAGGGGTTCCCAAGTTATCTAGATCTTCGGAGTTTTGTGAATAAATATTTCCAATAAACAAAAACAGGATTGATATAAAAAGAGTAGTTTTAGCTTTCATACAATTAATTTTTTTAATTTATTGTTGGGGATAATTTATTTTATTAGTGTCGATTGAAGACAAAATCAATTGTTAATGGCATTGCTATTGTTTAATTTCAAAATTTAATTTCGGGTAAAAGATTTAGTTTAATAAGTAATACGATGTATTTTTTGGGTAGGTTATTTGATTAAATTTTGATTTAGATTTGGGATTAAATCAAAATTGTAATATGCAAAAAATCACTAAACAGAAGTAGGTTTACTATATTTTGATTCGGATTTGGGATTAAATCAAAATTGTAATATGTAAAAAATCACTAAACAGAAGTAGGTTTACTATATTTTGATCCAGATTTGGGAATTAAATCAAAATTGTAATATGCAAAAAATCGCTAAACAAAAGTAGGTTTACTATATTTTGATTCAGATTTGGGAATTAAATCAAATTGTAACATGCAAAATAAAAAATAAATTGAAGCAGGTTTTTAGTTGCATCTTGAGTTCCCTATAAATTAATTTTGTGTATTATTAATTATAAAAGAACACTATTAAACTATTTTATAACAAAAACTAGTTTTTATTTGGGAAAAAAGCTAATTGTTATTTGTAATATCAAATTTAGAAAGAATGTTTTTATTACTCTTGGTTTATCCCTTGAAAAACCTAAATACTCGTTGAAGAGTTGTATTATAAGTAATTTGCTTCAAAAATGAAGTTTAAATAAATCGTTTATTTAATTTTTTAACTAAATTATCTTTAATTATTTAATTTTTTATCTTTCCTTGATATGACACTAATATTTCAAGTCAAATGAAAATTATAGCATTCTTAAAAACGTATGAATTAGAGTGCTATGGTAAAATATGATATTACATGTAAAAAAAATGAGGTCTGTATTCTAAACTTTTTGTAAATTGTAGGTTCGTAATTATTTTTCCTATTTTTTTCTGTAAATTATAAAAGGTATTAATTTCTGAAATTTATTTTTATTTAATCGATAATGTTTTAATGTTGGTAATGTGTTTTAAAAAATAATATATGAAAAATCTAATTTTAATTCGGCATGCAAAGTCTAGCTGGGAAGCTCCTTTACATGATAAGGACAGACCATTAACTTCACAAGGAATGCAAAATGCTCATTTGGTTTCTTCCCATATTGCTAAAGTGTTGCCTAAAACATATACCATATGGAGCAGTACAGCCGAGAGAGCTACTGAAACTGCTATTATATTTGCTCAGAATATAAATTTTCCTTTGGAAAGTATTATTTACAAAGATGAACTATATACTTTCGACGAAAGAAAATTAGAAAAGATTATCAAGCTTGAGAGCAACGGAAATGATAACATAATAATATTCGGGCATAACGAGGCTATTACAAATTTTGTTAATAAATTTGGAGATGTTTACATTGATAATGTTCCTACAGCAGGATTTGTACATATAGAATTTGATAATGAAAGCTGGGATTCTATAAGTAATGGCCAAACAAAAAAAACAGTATTTCCCCGAGATTTAAAATAAATAAAAAGTGTTTGAACAAAAATATATTGACAGAGAGAAAAGCTGGTTAGCTTTTAACGCCAGAGTTCTTCAAGAAGCTGCAGATGATTCGGTCCCGTTATTAGACAGATTAAGATTTTTAGGGATATTTTCAAATAATTTGGATGAATTTTTTAGAGTACGATTTGCAGCAATAAGACGATTAAGTTTAAGCGGCATTTCAGGCGAAAAATATTTTGGAGGAGTTACTGCACAGCAGCTGATTAAAGACATAACTAAAATTGTTATACAGCAACAGTCCGAAAGTTTAAGGATACTTAACAATATAGAAGAACAGCTAGAAACTGAAAATATCTTTATTATTCATGAAAATGATATTAATAAAGAGCAGGAAGTTTTTCTAAAAGAATTTTTTATACAAAAGTTAAGCCCTGAACTTGTTACGATTATTTTAAATGATTTAGCAGAATTTCCTGTTTTGAAAGATTCATTAGGATATTTGGCCGTAAAACTCGTGATGAAAAAAAATCAGGAAGTACGCTATGCCATTATTGAAATTCCTAAAATGGTTAACCGTTTTGTTGTATTGCCTTCAAGCAATGAAAAGCAGTATGTTATTTTGATAGATGATGTCATAAGAATGCATTTGAGCAGTATTTTCAATATTTTTAATTATGAAAGCGTTTCAGCTCATATGATAAAAATAACAAGAGATGCGCAATTAGACATTGACAGTGATTTGAGCAAAAGTATGCTTGAAAAAATATCAACGAGTGTAAAGGATAGAAGGATAGGGGAGCCGGTGCGTTTTATTTATGATCAGGAAATAAGCAAGGATACCCTTAAATTTTTTCTTGAAAAAATGAATATTGATTCTACCGATAGTATTATTCCCGGCGGAAGATATCACAATAGAAGAGATTACATGGATTTTCCAAATCTAGGAAGATTTGATTTGTTATATAAAAAAAATGATCCGCTTCCAGTACCAGGACTAAGTCTAGAAGGAAGTATTTTAAGCAAAATTGCTGAGAAAGATTATCTATTGAATGCTCCATATCAATCGTTTTCTTATTTAATTAAATTTTTGCGTGAAGCGGCTTTGGATCCCAAGGTGAGTTCAATTAAAATTACATTATACCGATTAGCCAAAAATTCGCAGATTATCAGCTCATTGATTAATGCTGCTAAAAATGGAAAGAAAGTAATTGTCCAGATCGAATTGCAGGCCCGTTTTGACGAAGCCTCAAATATTTCTTATGCCGAGCAGATGCAGACCGAAGGCATCGAACTTATATTTGGAATAAAAGGATTAAAAGTTCACAGTAAAGTTTGTGTTATTGAAAGACATGAAAAAAATAAAATCAAAAGATATGGTTTTATTTCGACAGGGAATTTCAATGAATCTACAGCAAAGATTTATACCGATGTGACACTTTTTACATGTCATCCTCAAATATTGAAAGACATTTCTAAAATATTTGATTTTTTTGATACAAATTATAAAGTGCAGCGTTATAAACACCTTATTGTTTCGCCGCAGTACACTAGAAACCGTTTCATTAAATTAATAGACAGAGAAATTGCACATGCTTTGGCAGGAAGAAAAACATACATGAAATTAAAAATGAATAGCTTATCAGACTTAGCTATGATTGATAAATTATATGAAGCTAGCAATGCTGGAGTGAAAATTCAGTTAGAAGTAAGAGGTATTTGTTCATTAATTCCCGGAGTTAAAGGATTAAGTGAAAATATTGAAGCTATTAGTATAGTTGATAACTATTTAGAACATTCAAGAGTTTATATTTTTGGCAATGCTGGATTTACAGATGTTTATATTTCCTCTGCCGATATAATGACCAGAAATATCGATGCAAGAGTTGAGGTAACCTGTCCGATTTATGATCAGGAAATAAAAAATGAACTGATAGATAATTTTGATATTGGCTGGAAAGGAAATGTAAAAGCCAGATTTCATTCTTATAAATTAGATAATAAATATAGGGTCAGGGGTGATAATCCAATTTTTAGAGCACAATGGGAAACCTATAAATATTACCAGCGAAAAGCTGAATTGATTGAAGAACTGAAAGAAGATTAAAAAAAACACAACGTACAGAATTAAATCGCATCCTAGAGAAATATGATTAAAATTAAAAAATATGCTGCTATTGATATTGGATCGAATGCCATGCGTTTATTGATTGCCAATATTGTAGAAGAAGATGATAAAGACCCACAGTTTAATAAAAGTTCATTAGTCCGCGTTCCTATCCGTTTAGGACAGGATGCATTTACAGTTGGGGAAATTTCTCCTGAGAATATAGACCGAATGGTCGATGCAATGAAGGCTTTCAATTTGTTAATGAAAGTGCATAAAGTAGAACGTTATATGGCATTTGCTACATCTGCTATGCGTGAGGCATATAATGCCAAAGAAGTTGTGTCTTTGATAAAAAAGAAAGCAGACATCAAAATAGAAATTATTGACGGTAAAAAAGAAGCAGCTATAATTGCTTCAACCGATTTGCATCATTTATTAAAAACCGACGAAACGTACCTATTTGTTGATGTTGGAGGTGGAAGTACCGAATTTACATTGTTTTCAAATGGTAAAATGGTGAATTCAAGATCATTCAAAGCAGGAACTGTTAGGCTCTTAAATGAAATGGTTTGTGATGTTGTCTGGGAAGAAATAGAAAAATGGATCAAGCAGAACACCGCCGATTACGAAGAAGTTACTTTGATAGGTTCAGGCGGGAATATCAATAAATTATTTAAAATGTCAGGGAAGCTGCAGGAAAAACCTTTGTCATACATTTATATAAATTCGCAATATGCTTATTTGAATTCCTTGACTTATGAGCAAAGAATTTCGCAGTTAGGTCTTAATCCTGATAGGGCAGACGTTATTGTGCCGGCAACCCGAATTTATCTAAATGCAATGAAATGGAGCGGTGCCAGACAAATTTATGTTCCAAAAATTGGACTTTCTGACGGTATTGTGAAAGCGATGTATTATGGTAAAATTTAATTGAAATAAAATTGAACAGAATTAATCAAAAATGATAGAAGTTTTTCAATATTTATTTCAATTAAATTCAGAAGAATGTCAGCTGTTAAATAGTTTAATCACTTACAGAAAAATTAAAAAATCGGATTATTTAATTTCTGAAAATGAGGTCTGCAATGAAATTGTATTTGTGAAAGCCGGAATTATGCGCTCTTTTTTTATCAATTCAAAAGGAGATGAAATAACCAACTGCTTTACTTTTGAAAATGAATTTATGACTGCTTTTTCGAGCTTCATTACGCAGAGTCCAACGGATGAAAATATTCAGGCTATTACTGATTGTGAATTGGAAGTAATTAACAAAGCGGCTGTCGAAAAACTTTTTAGTTCTAGTTTCAGGTGGGCTGATATTGGCAGGAGAATTGCCGAAAATGAAGTCGTCAATCTGCACAACCGCATCTCGTCTTTGCAAAAAAGATCTTCAATAGAACGATACGAAGCATTATTTGTAAATCATCAGAAATATATCCAATATATTCCTCTGATTTATTTAGCTTCTTACTTAGGAGTTTCAACAAGACATTTGAGCAGAATAAGACAGACTGCTGTATTTTAAGACATTTGTCCTGTTGTATTAAATCAGCATAAAATATTTTTGATAAAAATAAATTTTATGAAAAATATCTTGATAATAAACGGACATCCCAATGCTGCAAGTTATAATTTTGCTTTAGCGGAATCCTACAAAAACGGCGCTTTGGAAGCAAAAGCAAATGTTGAAACCATTGTCATTGCAGATTTGAACTTCAATCCAAATTTAGCTTACGGCTATCAAAAAAGAATAGATTTAGAGCCCGACTTGATTGAGGCTTGGGAAAAAATTAAAAAAGCCGATCATCTGGTATGGGTACATCCTGTTTGGTGGGGCGGTCTGCCTGCGATTACCAAAGGATTTATTGATAGGCTGTTTTTGCCAGGAATGGCTTTTCAATACCGTGAAAATTCGGTTTGGTGGGACAAATTATTGAAAGGAAAAACGGCTCGTATCATAACTACACTCGATCAGCCAAGCTGGTATTATTATTTATTCAATTCAAAACCGAGCGTCAATCAATTAAAAAAGGCAGTATTAGAATTTTGCGGAGTGAAACCTGTAAAAGTTACTTACGTAGGTATAGTTAAAAATTCTGATGAAAAACAGCGTGAAAAATGGCTGCATAAAATTTTTCAATTGGGAACACAGCTTAAATAAAATTTAAAAGGCTCAAAACTTAGATTAGTTTGAGCCTTTTTTATATTAAGCAGTGACAGGTTTTAGCAATAATGTCTTGAGCCATAGTCCGACAAACAAAGCGAAGAGCAGTAATACTGCAAATAAATAAAAAATTGAAATATCAGCAGTTAATCCTAATAGCAACGGACCAGCAAATCCCGCTGCAGACCAAGCGGTTAATGTGTAACCAAGTACCTGACCGTATTTTTCAGCACCAAAAATGCTTTTTACAAAAGAAGGCATAGTGGCAAAACCAGCTCCATAACCCGCAATAATAATGAAAGTCAATGTTTGAAACGAAATTTGATTGGTTGAAAAAGTAGGGATCAAAGCAAAACAAATTGCGTTGATTCCAATGAAAATCATAAAAGTAGACCAACAGCCAATTTTATCTGAAATACTTGACCAAAATAAACGCCCGATTCCATTGAATAAGCCAATTATAGCGACAAAGATAGTTGCCTGTGCTGTAGTCATCCCTACAACTTCTTCTCCTAAAACTGCCGCTTTTGAGATTATAGCTATTCCGCCACATACGTTCAGGAATAATAATAACCAAAGTGCGATAAAACGTCTGTCTGTTACTATTTGTTTTGGGGTTAAATCGATATGTGCCTGCTCATTTTCAGCTGTACTCATTGGATTTGCTAAATATAAAGCACTCAAAAGCATACAGATTCCATAACCGATTCCTAAAACAGTAAATGCGCCAGACAATCCCATTGAAGTATATAAAGGTCCAATTAAAAAAGAAGCCAATAAAGATCCTAATGCAAATGACATAATAATAATTCCGGAAGCCAATCCCGGACGGTCAGGAAACCATTTTACAACTGTATAGACTGGTGCAATATATCCAAATCCCAAACCGATGCCTTGTAAAACTCCGTATGTCAGGTAAAATAAACTCATGGAATCTATTTTGACAGCCAAAGCACTGCCTAGTAATCCGATTGTTAAAAACAAAGCCGCAATTAATCCTGATTTCATCGGGCCAATTTTCTGAGCAAATTTCCCCATGAAAGCCGCTGTTAGTCCTAGGAAACAAATGGCAAGGCTGAATCCTGTTTTGGTATCGTGAGCATCCCAGTTTAATTCTTTGGTTAAAGGTTCGATCCACTTGCTGTATGCATAAATTGATCCGATCGATAACTGCATAATCATTCCTGCCAATACTATCAAATATTTGTTTTTTGACATAATTGTTTAATTTTTATCGTAAAAAATAGTCTTGAATTTTATTTAACTTTTACATTTTTGAAGTACAGCCTGAATATTTCAGCAGCTTTGTTTACTTCTTCTGCTGTATGCGGTTTTGTATCTGCTAACTGATATTCTAAGCCTAATAATTCCCACTTACTTTTTCCCATTTGATGGAAAGGAATAATTTCTACTTTCTCTATTGTTTTATAAGAAGTAAAATATTGTCCCCATTCGTGAAGATATTCTTCCTGATCACTCCAGCCTGGCACTAAAACATAGCGCAGCCACATAGGCTTTCCAGTACTTTCTCTATATTCGGCTAATCGGAGAGTTGTTTTGTTTTTTACGCCAGTCAGCTTTTTATGCCATTCTTTATTGATGTGTTTGACATCCAATAGCAGTAAATCGGTTCTTTCCAGCAGTTGTTCCGTTTTAGAGTCTAGTACTCTTCCATTAGAATCCAAACAAGTATGAATTCCGTTTTCGTGTAAACGGTCAAAAAAATGAATTAATTTTTCTCTCTGCAGTAAAGGTTCGCCTCCGGAAACGGTAACACCTCCATTTTTGCCAAAATAGGATTTTTGATGAAGTGCTTTTTCCACTAGTTCTTCAATAGGCAGAAAAGAACCGCCATGAATATCCAATGTATCGGGGTTTTGGCAATACAGACATCTAAACTGGCATCCCTGAACAAAAACAACCATTCTGATTCCCGGACCATCGTGAGTTCCAAATGTTTCAATTGAATGTATTCGAAGTAGGTCAGGATTATGAGCGTCTATTGAATCGTCTGTATAGTGTTGCTGTGGAAAATACATTCTGTAAAAGATTTAAAAAAAACCTGTCTAAACTAAACGTGATTTGTTTTTTTTAGACAGGTTAATTGGTTTAATAATCTATGGTTAATGGTTAATTTACAAATTTTCGTGGAAAGTTCTGGTGATAACTTCGAGCTGATGTGCTTTAGACAATCGAACGAAATTAACTGCATATCCGGAAACTCTTATTGTTAACTGCGGATAGTTTTCAGGATGATTGTAAGCATCCATTAATGTTTCTTTATCCAGCACATTCACATTTAAGTGGTGCGCATTTCTTCCGAAGTAACTGTTTAATATGGTTGTTAAATTATTAACCTGTTCTTCTTTATCAGATCCTAAAGATTTTGGAACCATAGTAAAAGTATATGAAATACCATCCTGAGCATCCTGATATTTTAATTTACTTACTGAGTTTAAAGAAGCAATAGCTCCATTTGTATCTCTGCCGTGCATTGGATTTGCTCCTGGTGCAAAAGCTTCACCGCCTTTTCTTCCGTCTGGTGTTGAACCAGTATTTGAACCATACATCACATTTGAAGTAATAGTCAATAAAGACAGGGTAGGAGTAGCATTTTTGTAAGCGGTATGTTTTCTTAATTCATCAATAAATATGGTTGTGATTTCCTGAGCGATAGTATCTACTCTGTCATCATCATTTCCGAATTTTGGAAAATCGCCTTCGATATTGAAATCTACAGTTAATCCGATGTCGTTTCTAACTGGAGTTACTTTTGCATATTTAATTGCAGATAATGAATCGGCAATAATTGAAATTCCTGCTGCACCATAAGCAATATCAATATTTGGGTCACTATCAATCAAAGCCATCTGTGCTCTTTCATAATAGTATTTGTCATGCATATAATGAATGATATACATTGATTTTGCATAAACTCTTGCCACTTCTGCCAAGGTAGTTTTGAATATGTCCATAACTGAATCATAATCAAGAACACCATCAGCCATTTGAGGAATGTTTTTAATAACAACAGATCCTTTGTCTTCTTCGCGTCCTCCGTTTAAAGCCATAAGCAGTGCTTTTGGTAAATTTGCACGAGCTCCAAAATGCTGGATTGTTTTACCAATTTT
The DNA here is from genome assembly GCF_003385115.1 of Flavobacterium aquicola. Lineage (GTDB taxonomy): Bacteria > Bacteroidota > Bacteroidia > Flavobacteriales > Flavobacteriaceae > Flavobacterium > Flavobacterium aquicola. Next base: position 180,992 of record NZ_QUNI01000004.1, on the reverse strand, counting down.
TTGATAAGATACACAGCAGGCAATTCCGTAATCATCAGAACCTCTGTTGGTACGCATTAAATCATCATTCTCATACTGAAGAGAAGAAGTGTCTATAGAAACTTTGGCACAAAAATCTTTAAAACCCTGTGGCAGACTTTGAGACCAAAGAATAGTTAAGTTTGGTTCAGGAGAAGCTCCTAAATTATATAATGTCTGTAAGAATCTAAAAGAAGTTTTGGTAACTTTTGTTCTTCCATCGTTAAGCTGTCCGCCGATAGCTTCGGTAACCCAAGTTGGATCTCCTCCAAAAATTTCATCATAAGCGCCCGGACGTAAATGGCGCACCAAACGAAGTTTCATGACGAATTGGTCGATAAATTCCTGAGCTTCTTCCTCATTTATTAAACCTGATTTCAAATCATTTTCAATATAAATATCCAAAAATGATGAAACATTACCTAAAGACATTGCAGCTCCGTCTTGTTCTTTTACGGCACTTAAATAAGCCAAATAAGTAAATTGAACAGCTTCTTTTGCATTTACAGCAGGTACAGAAATATCAATACCATAAGAATTGGCCATGATTTTCATATCTTGTAAAGCTTTTATCTGCTCTGTGATTTCTTCTCTAAGACGTACTTTATGATCAGTCATTTCGCCGGCAACAGCGGTAAAATCCTCTTTCTTAGCTTCGATGAGACGGTCAACGCCATAAAGAGCAACTCTTCTGAAATCACCAATGATTCTTCCTCTAGCATAATTATCAGGCAGTCCTGTTAATAAGTGTTTTGAACGGTATGCTCTAATTTCGCTGTCATAAGCACTAAATACTGCCTGGTTATGATCTTTAGCATAATTGAATATTTTAACTACTTCATCAGAAACTGTCAAACCTCTTTCAGCAACTGCTGACTGAACTAATTTGATTCCTCCGAAAGGTTTCATTGCTCTTTTTAATAACTGATCAGTCTGAAGACCTACAATTACTTCATTCTCTTTATCAATATAACCAGGACCAAATGAGGTAAGATTAGAGATAATATTGGTATCAATGGCTAAACAGCCGTTTTTCTTTCTTTCTTCAAGTAAATTCTCTTTACAAACATTCCATAGCTTATTAGTCTTTTCAGACGGGCCAGCTAAGAAATTTTGATCACCTTCATACGGAGAAATATTTTGCAATACAAAATCATAAACATCAATTGCATTATTCCAATTCCCTGTTTTAAAATTTGTTGTTTCAATCGTACTTTTCATTTTATAGAAATTATTTAGTTAACGTGTGTTGATTTATTAATCTGTTTTATACTAGTAAATTTAAGCAATTTTCAGACCATTTGGAAGGTGATGTTTATTTTTAGAAAATAATTAAAGTATTTACAGCTAACCAGTTATTTGTGTACAGTTTTCTTTATTTTGATGACTATTCTTTATGACTATTACGTTATAGAGAAAACTTATTCAACTGCTTTTTAATCGGTTTAATATTGTTAAAATATACATATTTAAATAAATTTATTCTTATTATGTAAAGAATTACTAATAATATAATGTATAATGATTTTTACAAAACGTTTTTTCTTGAATTTTCAGAACACTAATTATCCAATAATCGTCTGTGATAGTTAATCTGTCCCAAATGATAAGCCAGATGTGTTGTGAGGTGAATTAATAAATATTCAACAGAAGTTTTATTTTCGAAAACCAAATAAGGGTGTTTATGTTTTAAATCTTCTTCCAAAAGCTGATCAAGAGTATTGTTAATCATTACAATTGTAGCATCGATTTGAGCAATGAGCGTGTTTTTTGGAACAAATTTATTAGAAAACTCTAAGTCCCGATTTCTAACATAATTAGTATTCCCGATTTGTGCACCTATATAAGTGTTCAGATTACCTATTAAATGCAAACAAAGGTTACCGCCGGAATTTGATATCGATTTTTCAATGTGCCATATTTTAGTCTCATCAGAGTAGGAGTCAATTTCCAATTTCAGCTTATTGAGATCGCGATTGAATAATGTTCTTAAAATCTCTACAGTCATTAGGATTGTGTTTTTGTATAGTTTTTTAATGAAGCAACAGCCTGTTTTTGAATCTGCTTTTGCATGAAACCAGTCCATCCCAATAAAAATCCTTTAAAACCAAAAGCTTGTTTAGACCATTTCCAGATGTCAAAATAATCGGTGTGCTTTATAATTAAGCCATCATGAAACTGAAATTGTGCATGAACAAGATTGACTACTTTTCGATTTGTTTTGCTGAAATTGTAAGTAGCAATCCATTTTGCGATTCCAGTATGTTCATCAGCGGTAATATCTGAAAATTCAATTTTTATGTTTCCTTTACTTTTTTCCAAAAGCATTTTCCACATTTGACATGCATCGCTGCCTTTCAATACACCAAAAGCTGGATCTTGAAACTGAATGTTTGGGTGGTAGCACTCACACATTGCCTTCGCATCAGCACTGGCGAAAGCAGAATAAAATTTATGAATTAATTGTTCGTTTGAATTCATTTTGATAAAGTTAGAAAGTAAAAATAGTTATTTTTTCTAAACAAAAAAAGGAACTGTTTTACAGCAAATGCTGCTCAATTGAAAGTTTATTTTAATTTTTTGAATTATCTAGAAGATTTTCAACAGCAGGTTTGGATCGGGACAGTTTTCTAGATAATAAGTTAATTTGCTTTTACTGGAGACGCCCGGATAATCTCCAAAATTATTTTCAATGTTCTTTATAATTTGAAAATGCAAGTGAGGAGCATAATTTCCATTTACCTCAGAACTTCCAAGTAATGCTAATTGCTGTCCTTTTGCAAAAAAATCACCCGTTTTAATTGATTGAATACTTTCTAGTGCTAAATGCCCGTATAAAGTATAAAAAACATAATTCTCTAATTGATGTTCCAAAATAATTGTTGGTCCGTAATCGCCAAGATTATTGTTGTTTTGAAAACTATGTACTTTTCCATCCAATGCTGCTAATATTGAAGTTCCAGCTTCAATCCACAAATCCATGCCAATGTGAATATTGCGTTCTTCAGTTTTTAAATCATTAAAAACAGTACTTCTCTTGTACAAATTGCGAACTTCATTATAACCTCCGTAAGCTGCTTTAGCATTATTATTGATTAAAATTTGGTTGATATATTCTTGAAGTTCATTAGCATCAGATACATTCAGTTGATCGAGATCAGTATTGGATGGAGACAGATCCAAAGGCGTATACAGAGAGTAGGGGATTGAGTTGTCAATTACTTTAATGTCTTTTAAATCTAAAAATAATGTTTCTAAGGATTTCATTACTGCATATGATAAGTTGGAATAAAGATAAAAAAAAATCCCAACCGTCAAGATTGGGATTAGAAATAGTATTTTTAAAATTAATACAAAGAAGGAAATTTTGAAGGATTCGCTTCATGCATTATTTCATAAACTTTCTCATAAATATCTTCGGCAGAAGGTTTTGAAAAATAATCACCATCTGTTCCGTAGGCTGGCCTGTGAGCCTTGGCAGTCAAAGTCTGCGGTTTACTGTCAAGATGAATATAAGCATTTTGATCTTCAACTATTTGCTGCAGAATGTAAGCAGCTGCCCCGCCAGGTACATCTTCATCTATGATTAATAATCGATTCGTTTTTTCAATACTTTTTACAATGTCATGATTGATATCAAATGGCAGCAACGACTGCAAATCGATAATCTCACAGTCAATTCCTGCTTCGAACAATTCTTTAGCAGCTTGTTCTACTAACCGCAGAGTTGAACCATACGAAACAAGCGTTATATCTGTTCCACTTCTCAATGTTTCAACAACACCTATTGGAGTTTTAAATTCACCATAATTTAAAGGTGCTTTTTCTTTTAAACGATAACCATTCAAACATTCGATTACTAATGCAGGTTCATCACTTTCTAATAATGAATTATAAAAACCGGCAGCCTGCGTCATATTTCTTGGAACCAATACATGAATTCCTCTGACAGCGTTGATGATCATTCCCATTGGAGAACCTGAATGCCAGATGCCTTCTAAGCGATGACCGCGGGTACGGATAATTAAAGGCGCTTTTTGCTTTCCAACAGTTCTGTACTGCAAAGTGGCCAAATCATCACTCATGATTTGAATAGCATATAATAGGTAATCCAAATATTGAATTTCGGCAATTGGACGCAATCCTCTTAATGCCATTCCGATTCCCTGACCTACAATCGTAGCTTCACGGATTCCAGCATCGGCAACGCGCAACTCACCATATTTTTCCTGCATTCCTTCAAGGCCTTGGTTTACGTCACCAATATTTCCGGCATCTTCACCAAAAATCAATGCTTCAGGATATTTAGAAAAAAGAGCATCAAAATTATCTCTCAAAATCATTCTTCCGTCAGTATCTGCAACTGCATTACTTGGATATTCAGGTAGAACTTTTTTTACTGAAAACACGTTTTTGTCCGATTCCGAAAGTAAATGACTGCTAAACTTTGGCTGTGTAATAGCGATGTAAGAGGTAATCCAATTAGATAATTCTGCTTTGTCTCTTTCATTTATAATTAAACGAAGTGATTTTCGGGCAATTATCATTATTTCCTTTTTTAAAGGAGATTTAATGTTTTTTAAACTTGAAATGTTTCTTAGAATTTCGTCCTTTTTAGCGCAAACTTCTGAAGCTCTTTCTAAAATGGCAATTAATTCATTTTTTTCTTCAATAATAGGATTGATAAAAGCATTCCAAGCCGTTTTTTTACCTTCAAAAACTTCTTTTTTAGCATCCAGATCAATTGCATCAAGTTCTTCAGGAGAAGCAATATTGATGGCAATCATCCATAATTTCATCTGACGGATACAGTCAAATTCTTTTTCCCATGCTAATCGGGAAGCGCTTTTGTATCTTTCGTGCGAACCTGAACTAGAATGTCCTTGTGGCTGCGTTAATTGATTTACGTGGATTAAAACTGGAACATGGTTTTCACGTGCTATTTCAGCAGCTTTTTCATAAGTTGCAACCAAATCAACATAATCCCAGCCTTTTACCTTTAATATTTCAAAACCATTAGTACCTTCTTCTTTTTGGTAACCTTTTAATATTTCAGAGATATTTTCTTTAGTAGTCTGATGTCTTGCATGTACTGAAATACCGTACTCATCATCCCAGATACTCATTACCATTGGAACCTGAAGTACTCCGGCTGCATTTATGGTTTCAAAAAATAATCCTTCAGAAGTACTTGCGTTACCTATTGTCCCCCAAGCGATTTCATTTCCTTCTACAGAGAATTGGTCTGCATTTGGAATATTCGGTACGTTTCTGTAAATTTTCGAAGCTTGTGCCAGTCCAAGCAGTCTGGGCATTTGCCCTGCAGTCGGAGAAATATCAGCGCTGGAATTTTTTTGCTGCGTCAGGTTTTTCCATGATCCGTCTTCATTTAAGCTATGGGTTACAAAATGTCCTCCCATTTGTCTTCCTGCAGACATTGGTTCTAAATCAATATCGGTATGTCCGTATAAACCGGCAAAAAACTGTTCGATGGTTAGTTCACCAATCGCCATCATAAAAGTCTGATCACGATAATAACCAGAACGGAAATCACCATTTTTAAAGCATTTTGCCATGGCGAGCTGCGGAACTTCTTTGCCATCTCCAAAAATACCAAATTTGGCTTTTCCAGTTAATACTTCTTTACGGCCTAATAAACTGCATTCCCGGCTTATTAGGGCAATTTTATAATCATTTAATACCTCAGTTTTGAAGTCTTCAAATGTTAAACCAGTATCGACTTTTTCTGTAATCATAATTAAGAAGTATAACTTTAATGCGACAAATTTAATTAAAACTATCTAGATAGCATTGTGCAATTCTGTATTTTTATATTTTTTTGGCAAATAATTTTTAGTAAAACGAATGTATTTTTATTAAAAAAATAATTTTACCTAAAATTTTCTAATAATAGTTTAATATTTTAAAGTTTTTATTTTGAATTAAAACCATTTTCGGGTAAAAAGGTTAATTAATGATTTTGGGTTAAAAATAAAGATAAAACGTATTTTCTCTCCATAATTTTTTTCTGACAGTTCAAATCCGTTTGAAGAATATACCGGAAAGTACAATTCGAAGTAATCCTGCACCAAATTTAACCGAATACCGCTGTCATAAAGAAACGTATTCGAAATTCCTTTATTTTTTGCCAAACCAAAATCTGCATAAGCATCAACCCAGTTCCATAGCAGTGAATAACTCAAATTTGTTGTTGTTAACCATTGATTGGCTTCGGGAGGACTTAAAAACGATTTAAAACCTCCCTGGGCATGAATATACTGTTGACTTAATATTCCTGTAGTATCCGATCGCGCATAAACAGCATAATCGAACATGTAATCATTTACTCGGGAAATACCAAAATTGTAATTTTGATTATTATTGGTATTATATAAAAAAGTTCCAGCAAAAATCCGAGCATTAAAATATCTGTTGTCATTGAATAATTTGCGGTACTCCATCTCTGCTGATATTTTACCAAAAGGGCTGGATAACTGCACGTCCGTTAAGAATTTAACATGGCTTGTAACCTCAGTTTTTATATTGTAATATTTTAAATTTAGAATAGAATAATTGTCTGTACTGTCTATTACAATTGCTGACGGCTCTTTGTAAATAATATTATATTTTAAAGTTATTGCTTGTTTTCTATTATCCCGATAATTTGGTTCTCGTATAAAGAAAGATACACTTGGATATAATTTTAGATAAGCGGCATCTGACGCATAATGATAATAAGAACCATTTAATGAATAGCGTATGTTATATAAATTGCCTTCTCTTAAATATTGATTATAAGCAAAGGTGTAACTGCCTACAAGCGATTTCGTATTGATAGAATACATCGGATTTAAAATAAACATGAATGGTTTATCAAAAAAACTATAATTATATAAACTTACTCCAGGAGCAAAGCCGTCGTATTTGTTGTAAAACAGTGTAGGCACGTAAAACAATTGTGAATAATGAGGGTCTTCTAAATCTTCAAAAAAAGTCATTTTCAGCGGACGGTTTAATGAAAAAGCATTTAGAGATTTCCAATTATTCCGCAAATTAAATTCGGGAACTTCATTGTTGTAATTAAGTACCAGCTTGTCTATTTTCTTTCTTTCAAAAGTTATAACTGTGTCAATGTCTTTGGTTTCTAACCATTTTTTGAAAATAACCTGCTTGTCTCTGATTCCGAATATAGGCATTGGCACTAATGGTATTCCTTTGTTTTTTACAGAAAAAGTAATACTGTCTTTGGTTTTAGTAACGGCATCAAATTTATAATCAATAGGCATTCTGGAGTCTATAATGTAATTAAAAAACCAATTAATGTTTTTTGTAGTTTTTGATTTTAACAGCTCTTCAAAATCGCTTCTGCCAGTTTGTTCCTGCGTATTACGAGCATAAAACTGCTTAATTCCAGATGAAACAATATCTTCTCCGAGGTAATCATCTAAATAATGAAAACTAAGTCCAGCTTTGTATTTATTGGCAATTTGAACATTGTATTTTATAAGTACATTTTTAGGTTCATTCAGTGGCTGGTCTAGATTTTTTCTAGCCATTAGCATATAATAATAACTGTACTGCTCGTTAAAATCAGTTTGAGCCATTTTAAAATTTCTCAGTAAAAAGAATTTTGAAATAGATCCCAGCATTTTACTATTAGGATGATATTCATCAATATAATTCATCATCGTAAATATTTGGATTCCATCATAAATCCAGTTGTCCTTTCTAGAATCTAACCGCATGCTGTTTTTGAGATAATTATTCAGATAGGTCTTTAAAAATTTTATCTCAAAAAGAAAATCAGTATGGAAAGGACGCATGAAATGAGGCAGTTGATTAAGTCCATAAAAAGGATTTTTTTCATAATCAGTTTCAGAAATTATTATTTTTTCAAATGGATACTGCCCAATATTATTACTGCTGTAATCCACAACTCTTTTTATAATCTGGCTTTTTAGGGAATCATTAAACTTTCCAGATTTAATATTTGTAAAAACTTCCAAATTGTTAATTCTAAAACTAGAATAACTTGATTCTTTTTCTATAATAAGATCAAAATCACTTCTGTTTTTCCCCGTTAATTTGATATTTGTTTCTTTGGCAGTCTGATTGAGCTGTTCAATTGCTAAGTCGGTAGTAATTTTATTTTTGCTATTAATTTTTAATTCTATATCAAAATCAGAAACAGCATTGGCAATATCATCAAGATTTTCATTGCTGTATTTTATAAATTGCCTGTTCTCATAGCGTGCCGGTGTAAGAAACCAGTTTTTAAGATGCATTCCATACTTTTCAAAATAACCGTATTTAGTAAATTTGTCACTAGGGATTTTTTCAGTATAGGTAAGATGAAGTTTTATTTTTTCGTTGGGCAGTAAGTTTTTACCCAGCTGAATTGTGATGTAATCAGGATTTTTTTTTGTTCTTTCCCAAGTAAAAGATTTTTGATCATTGTCTTCAATTCTTAAACCAAATGTTCCTCCAAGTTCTTTTTCGGAGGCTAAATGAAATTTGTTGTAAAATTCATCAGAAAATCTTTTTCCCATTGGGCTTTCTCTTTCCGCAAAAGCATTGTTCCAATCATTCAGAACAATTGAAGTTAAAGTATCGGGAGACTGATTATAAAAAGTAATTTCCTGATCAATTTTTAAAATTTTAGAATCCATATCGGCGTCAACAGCCATCTTAGAATGATGCTGTGCATATTGTTTTTGATTTATAAAAAAAACAATAAGAAACAGAATAATTTTACCGAAAGTTTTCAATTTGGGACTGTATAAGTTTACTAAGGTATAAAACTAATACAATTTACAAAGAATTAAGAAAAGTTCAGTATTAAATGGGGCGAAATGCACCGAAATACGTTGAAATAAAAAAGCCGTTTCGAAAACGGCTTTTACTATTAAAAATTAGGACTTAAATCGTACTTTTTATAGAATTTATCAAGAACTTCAACCACTTCATCCTCAGAATCTACAATCTTAAATAAATTCAAATCATCTGGGCTTATAGTGTGTTCCTTTTCAAGAAGCACTGCTTTTACCCAATCAATCAAACCTGACCAAAATGTACTTCCAACTAATATAATTGGGAATTTTCCAATCTTCTTGGTTTGGATTAAGGTAATTGCTTCAAATAACTCATCCAAAGTTCCAAAACCTCCCGGCATTACCACAAATCCTTGTGAATATTTTACAAACATTACTTTTCGAACAAAGAAATAATCAAAATTCAAGTTCTTATCCCTGTCAATATATGGGTTAAAATGCTGTTCAAAAGGCAATTCTATGTTCAGTCCTACCGAAGTTCCTCCACCCAAATGTGCTCCTTTATTACCAGCTTCCATAATTCCAGGACCACCGCCCGTAATCACGCCGTAACCAGCTTTACTGATTTTATAAGCAATTTTTTCGGCCAATAAATAATAATGATCTTCAGGTTTTATTCTCGCCGATCCAAAAATAGTCACACAAGGACCAATGCGCCCCATAGTATCATAACCATTAACAAACTCGGACATAATTTTAAAAATTCCCCAACTGTCATTGGATCGTATCTCATTCCAAGTTTTTTGTTTAAAACTATCTTGAATTACTTTGTCTTCGTCGTTATCAAAATCTTCTAGTTTCATATATGTTTAGTATTAATTTTTAGGAGCTAGTTCCTGCTGTCCGCTGTATCTTTTGTGCCAAACCCCGGCACAAAAGGATGTCGCTTCCATCAGGGCTAGGGCATCAATTTTCAAAAGAAGTTGTTTTTTAAACTAAAGTAACTCTTTTTTCAGAAACTGAGCCGTATAGCTTTTCTTATTTTTGGCAACTTCTTCAGGAGTTCCTTTGGCAACAAGAGTTCCGCCTCCTTTTCCGCCTTCAGGACCAATATCTATGATGTAATCAGCAAGTTTGATTACATCCATATTATGTTCAATGATTAAGATAGTATTTCCTTTATCAACCAGTTTGTTAATCACATCCATCAAAACTCTAATGTCTTCAAAATGTAAACCTGTTGTAGGTTCGTCTAGTATGTAAAAAGTGTTTCCTGTATCTTTTTTGGATAATTCACCGGCCAGTTTGATACGCTGAGCTTCACCACCCGAAAGTGTCGTACTTTGTTGCCCAAGTGTAATATATCCCAAACCAACATCCTGAATTGTTTTTATTTTGCGGTATATTTTTGGAATATTTTCAAAGAAAGGAACCGCTTCGTCAACCGTCATATTCAAAACATCCGAAATGGATTTTCCTTTATAGCGAATTTCCAATGTTTCTCTGTTAAATCGTTTTCCCTGGCAGGTTTCACATTCAACGTAAACATCCGGCAAGAAGTTCATCTCTATAGTACGCACACCAGATCCCTCGCAGGTTTCGCAACGTCCGCCTTTAACATTAAAGCTAAAACGTCCCGCTTTATACCCGCGAATCATACTCTCGGAAGTCATTGTAAAAAGGTTTCGTATTTCCGAAAAAACTTCAGTATATGTTGCAGGATTGGAGCGAGGTGTACGTCCAATTGGACTTTGGTCAATATCAATCACTTTATCAATATGCTCCAAACCTTCAATTTTTTTATAAGGTTTTGGAATTTTAACACCATTAAAATAATAGGCGTTCAAAATAGGGTAGAGGGTTTCATTAATCAAAGTCGATTTTCCACTCCCCGAAACGCCTGTCACGCAAATCATTTTACCCAAAGGCAAATCGATAGTAACATTTTTTAGATTATTTCCAGTTGCGCCAGTTAGTTTTAGGAATTTTCCGTTTCCTTCTCGGCGTTTTTCCGGAATATTCAATTTCATTTTTCCATTTAAATACTGTGCAGTAATAGTATTCGATGCCAAAGTTTCTTTTGGAGTTCCAATGCTGATGATTTCACCGCCGTATTTCCCTGCTTTTGGACCAATATCAATCACGTAATCGGCTTGTTCAATCATATCTTTATCATGCTCAACCACTATAACCGAATTCCCAATATCTCGTAATTGTTCCAAAGAATTAATCAATTTCTCGTTGTCTCTTTGATGTAAACCTATACTTGGTTCATCCAAAATGTACAATACACCAACCAATTGCGAGCCAATTTGAGTCGCCAATCGAATACGCTGTGCTTCACCACCCGAAAGCGATTTTGAACTTCGGCTTAAGGCCAAATAATCCAAACCAACGTTCATCAGGAAAGCGAGTCTATCTTTGATTTCCTTAATGACTTCTGTTGCAATTTTTTTCTGTTTATCCGATAAATGATTATCCAAATCCAAAAACCAAGCCGTCAAATCCGAAATATCCATTGCACATAACTCGGATATGTTTTTTTCGAAAATTTTAAAATAATTGGCTTCTTTTTTCAAACGGGACCCTTCACAAACTGGACATTTTATTTCGTCCATAAACTCTTTAGCCCAACGTTTGATTGTTGTTGAACCACTTTCGTCGTGCTGGTTTTTTATAAAATGGGAGATACCTTCAAAATCTATTTTATAGTCACGGGCAACTCCTAAATTTTTGGAATTAATAGTGAATTTTTCCTTACCTCCATTCAAAATCATCTGCATAGCTTCCTCGGAAATATTTTCGATAGGATCAGTCAATTTAAAACCATATTTTTCACCGATAATTTCCAATTGTTTAAAAATCCATGATGATTTATATTCGCCCAAAGGAGCAAATCCGCCCGTTTTAATGGATAATTTAGGATTTGGAATAATTTTTCCAACATTAATTTCATTAACTGTTCCCAAACCATTACAATGGTCGCATGCACCTTTTGGTGAGTTAAAAGAAAATAAATTGGGTTCAGGATTTTGATATGATATGCCGGTGGAAGGACACATTAAATTTCGGCTGAAGTAACGTACTTCATTCGTATCCTGATCCAATACCATCAAAACATTTTCTCCGTGATGCATCGCTGTATTGATGCTTTCGGATAAACGTTTGTCATTGTCAGGATTGTCTTCTATGACCATTCTGTCTACGACAATTTCAATATCATGGGTTTTGTAACGATCCAATTTCATTCCCGAAACTAAGTCAAGGATATCGCCATTTACACGAACTTTCAAAAATCCCTGTTTAGTTATTTGTTGAAATAACTCTGCATAATGACCTTTTCTTGCGCGGATTACTGGTGCCAGAATATTAATTCTTTTTCCAGAAAAATCTTTTGTAATCAAATCTTTAATTTGCTCATCAGAATAGGAAACCATTTTTTCGCCTGTATTATAACTATAAGCATCGGCTCCACGAGCATAAAGCAAACGAAGGAAATCATAAATTTCGGTGATCGTTCCAACAGTAGAACGAGGACTTTTGCTGGTGGTTTTCTGCTCGATAGCGATTACAGGAGAAAGACCGTCAATTTTATCGACATCAGGACGTTCCAAACCGCCTAGAAATTGTCTTGCATAAGCCGAAAATGTTTCTACATAACGTCGTTGACCTTCGGCATAAATCGTGTCAAAAGCCAATGAAGATTTACCAGAACCCGAAAGCCCTGTAATTACCACCAATTTTTCACGGGGAATGGAAACATCAATGTTTTTTAGATTGTGTACGCGTGCGCCTTGAACTTCTATGATATTGTCTGTGTCTAGCATAATTTTTGCAAAAAAGCAAAGTTACCATTTTGATTGATTCTTTTACTCTAACACCATAGAAGTTTGTGTTAAAATATGCCATAAAAAAACGCTAATCGAAGTTAGCGTTTTCTTTTGCGGTTGGCAATATAATCTTCAATTGCTTCACGGGTTGTGAGCCAATTTCGGCCTTCTTTGTAGGCGTCAATTTTGCCTGTTCGTGCCAGTAGGCTAATGTATTCCTGACCGTAAGCCATATCGGGTTCTTGAACAATATTTGAAATCCGATATTAATTTATTCTATGGTCATTGATTTTAATTTTGTTCTATAGGCTTCAAGTGCTACGGATTTTGATATAAAACCATAATATTTATCATCTCTAATTACTGGAAGAAATGCTTTTTTCGTTGTTTCAAACTTATCCATTACAATTTCCATGCTATTGGTTGGGTGAACAACAGCAACGGGTTGAACCATAATCTCCTTGATTAAAGTATATTTTACTCGATATGGATTGAAAATAATTTCCCTGATATCATTAAAATGAACAATACCCAATAATTTTTTATCCAATGAAACCACAGCAAAAATAACCTGATTGGAATGAGAGATTAAATCCACTAATTTTTCAAGATTCTCATCTGGTGAAATGGTTAGATAATCGGTTTGAATGATTGAATTTGTATCCAAAGTCGAAAGCACGTTAGTGTCTTTATTACTGGTAAAGGCATGCCCTTTTTTGGCTAGATTCTTCACATCCAATGAATGTACTTCAAATCGTTTGGAAATTGCATAACTAATGGAAGCAACAATCATCAAAGGAATCATCAAGCCATAACCTCCCGTAATTTCTGCAATCAAAAATATTGCTGTCAAAGGTGCGTGAAATAAACCACTCAGAATTCCTGACATTCCCACAACTGTAAAATTACTGATAGGCAGATGAGTCAATCCAGTTAAATTTAATAATTTGGAAAAGAAAAAGCCAACATAAGAACCTAAAAATAGAGCAGGAGCAAAGTTCCCTCCGTTTCCGCCACTACCCAATGTTATCCCCGAAGCAAAAGCCTTTAACATAAACGAACACCCAACAAAAGCCAGTAAAGCCCAATTGTTATTTCTAAAACTTTTAAAAAGTGTATCATCTAATAATTGACCAGGATCACTTTCAGACAACGTTCTGATGGTTTCATATCCTTCACCAAAAAGCGTTGGGAAAATAAATATCATCAATGCTAAAATTGATGCTCCAAAAAATGCTTTTTTATAAGATGAAAGTCGCATATGCGCAAAATAGTGCTCGATTCTTTGAAAATTTCGTGCATAATAAACACCAATAAATCCAGTAAATACGCCTAAAAATATATAATAAAAGATATTATGATAATCGAATGTTTGCCTAGTTGGGAAATTTAATAAAATAGTTTCATCCAATGCAATGGCAGAAACCAATGCTCCGGTTGCAGCCGCAATCATTATTGGTGTAAATGCAGAAATACTGACATCTACCAATAAAACTTCGACAGCAAACAAAACTCCTGCAATAGGTGCATTAAAAGCGGCACCAATTCCGGCTGCGACTCCACAGCCTATAAGTAATGTCCTGTCTTTGTATGATAATTTATATTTTTGGGCATAATTGGAACCAAAAGCAGCTCCTGTAATGACAATTGGGCTTTCCAATCCGGCAGATCCTCCCAGACCAACTGTAAGCGAACTAGTAGCGATTTGCGCATACATTTGCTTTCTGGGAATAATACTTGCTTTTTTGGCTACAGCATATAAAATTTGAGAAGTGCCTTTTTCAATAGAACCTCCTAAAAATCGGTTGACAACAAATACGGTCAGCATAATCCCAATAACAGGAAGCATTATTTTGACAATTCCTACATTAAAGAAATTGGTGTGAATGGTAACATAAGTAGCAAACCTGAAAACCCAGTGCGCAAAGGTTTTTAAAACGATTACCGCCAGAGCTGATGAAATTCCAACTATAACACTGGACAAAAAAATAAATTGCTTTGGAGTAAGAGCCGACTGTGATAAAGCGAGTAAATATTCTATTTTTGAAAAAAACTTTTTAATCATAATAGATTTTGAATTGATTTATCACAAAAATAGGCTTTTTACTGTAAAAAATGATAAACTATTCCATCAAAGTCATAGCGTGTTTGGCAACAATTCCAAAATTATATCCCTGCGCCTGATCATATCCGGCATAATTTACTGCAATGAGCTGTCCGCATTCATTAAACACAGGCGAACCGCTGGCACCGTGTGTAGAAGTAACATTATACTGTACGCTTACACCGTCAGATTCCTTATTTATTTGGCCTTCATAAACTTGGACTTTTATGCCTTTGCGGGTATTTGCGAGCTGCATTCCCATCGGATATCCAATCAAAATCGCATTTGTACCAGGTTTTAAACTTGTGTCATCATTTACAGCATTGTCTAAATCTACAATGTCATTTACTGATGAAGGTAATTTTTCACTCGTAAGCTGTAAAACTGCTACATCTACTTCCTCATCATCGGCAGTCTTGAGAACTTTACATTGCAGCCAATCGTCTTTTGAGCCATGCAGTGCTATACTGATTTCTATTGTATTTGGTACAATTTCTATATCATCCGGATTCATATAAATAACTTGGCTGGTAACAGCAGTTTCTTCGGATTTATTATCAGCTATTAAATCATTCACTTCACTGCTTACGCTAGTTGAATCTACATTTGCAACTGGTGCAGTGTTTTCTGCAGCTGCTTCCTCTTCAGAATAATCACCTTCTTCATCACCGTAATAATCATCCCAATGAGATTCCAGATAGGTCTTATAATCTTTTTTATCAATCGAGTCTGGTAAAATAGCCGCAATATGACTTTTTAGTTCAGTAAAATCGTCAGTCTTTGGTTCAGAATATTTCCATGGTTCAGCTACGTGGTGATTGGTAACAATTTTTCCATCCTCAGAAACAAAAAAACCAGTTCCCGAAATTGTTTTTTCTTCAAATGAATTATCATCAACTTCTATCTGGAATGGCTCTGAGCCCTTAATAGAAATCTGCAATGCGTAAGTATGTTTTACCAGGACAACAGCATCTTTATATTTTTCGTAAATCTGGGTTTGATTATTAAGACATGTAGTTTCTTTCTTGTGAAATTTTGCCCAAACGCGAGGAATTATTATTACTCCTAAAACAATTAATATAGCAGCTCCTACTGCCATTTTTTTTTTTCTGGATTTGGTATTTGTTGTGATTAAATTTGAGTTGTTTTTTTCTTCTGAAGTATTGTTTTCCGACATTTTACTAATTTTTTGGAAGTAAATTTAGTAAAAGAAAACGTACTTAATTTTATGAAACTATAATTTTAATATAATTATTTTAAAGATTAAAATTAATTAATTGTATATCAGTTTTTTATGGCATGTTAAATTTAGATCGGCCACTTAAAAGCCTGAAGCTTTATCATCACCTCTAAAATCGGCACCGCCTTCCAGTTTTCCATTAGGAAGTATCAAAATGGCATCAACTTTTCCAATGACAGGAGTTGTTTTTTCATTGATAATGTATCCTTTATTTTTTAATTTTTCAAAAGTGTCTGTATCAAAAGTATTGGGTTCGAATGTAATAACATCAGGCAGCCATTGGTGATGAAATCTTGGTGCGTTTACTGCCTCCTGCATGCTAAGTTTGTATTCGTAAACATTAAGAATTGTCTGCAGCACCGAAGTGATAATTGTCGATCCGCCCGGCGAGCCAACAACCATAAAAAGTTTTCCTTTTTTCTCGATAATTGTTGGAGTCATGGAACTTAACATTCTTTTTTGCGGTGCAATGCTGTTGGCTTCATTACCAACAAGACCAAACATATTGGGTTCGCCTGGTTTGACACTAAAATCGTCCATTTCGTTATTGAGAAAAAAACCTAATTCATCACAATAATACTTTGAGCCATAAGCATCATTTATAGTGGTGGTAGCTGCTATTGCATTGCCGTATTGATCAACAATAGAGTAGTGGGTCGTTTCTGTGCTTTCGTTATATTTTATGTTACCTTCTTTAATGTCAGATGATAAAGTTGCTTTATTTTTATCAAAACTTGACATTCTTTGTTTTAAATAATCATCATCCATTAGTTGTTTCAGCGGAATTTTTACAAAGTCTGGGTCTCCTAGAAAATAACTTCTATCTGCATAAGCTCTTCGTTCTGTTTCTACAATGACTTGTATAGCATCTGCCGAATTGTGTCCCATCACTGATAAATCAAATGGAGCAGTCATTTTCATAATTTGAGCCAGACAGATACCGCCACTGCTTGGAGGAGACATCGAAATAACTTTTAAATCTTTATAGTTAAAGGACAGCGGCGTTCTCCATTTTGCTTCATATTTTGCTAAATCTTTCATGGTGATGACAGCACCTTTTGACTGAAGATATTTTACTAATGTTTTTGCAGTTTGTCCTTTGTAAAATTCATCTTTTCCGTTTTTGGCAATGCGCTTAAAAGTTGCTGCTAAAGCGGGGTATTTTACCGTATCATTTTCTTTAGAATTAGTATTGAATGTAGAATTTTCTGCATTTGCTTTAATGATAGCATCTCTATAATTAATTAGTGTACGCTCTTGTTTTTTGGTAACAATAACTCCTTTTTCAGCCAATGCAATTACAGGTTTTAAAATTTCGGACATTGGCATAGAACCGTATTTTTTATTAACTGCAAACATGCCAGCGATGGTGCCTGGTATTCCAATTGCAAGAGCTGTTTCAGTACTTTTTCCTTTAATAACTTTTCCGTCTTTGTCTAAAAACATAGTCTTGGTTGATGCCAAAGGTGCCATTTCTCTATAATCGAGACATCCTGCCTGTCCATTCGCTTTGCGAAATACCATAAAACCGCCTCCGCCAATGTTTCCTGCGTAAGGATAAGCAACAGCCAAAGCTAATTCGGTAGCAACCATAGCATCAAAAGCATTTCCTCCTTTGCGCATAATTTCGATCCCGATTTTTGAAGCTTCTTCGCGCGCGGAAACAACCATCGCTTTATCTGCGATAAGACCTGTGACATGTTTAGCTTCATTTTGAGCCAGGCAATTTGTTACTATAGCAATGAATAAGAGTGTTATTTTTTTCATAAGGAAAGTAATTTTTGATGAGATTCAGTTCTAATATCTTCAAAGAAAGCAGTGAATTCGTTTTCAAACTCTGTATAGTGTTCTTTTAGTTCGTTAGATGCAAATCGCATTTTTGATTCGTTTTTTGTCCGGCTGTCCATCTGAGTCAGAATCTGATGAATTCCCTCTACTGTTTTATAGCTTACTAGCCAGTTGCGTTCAATCATATACGGCATCATTCCTTTGGCTCTGTCCGAAAGCAGACCGTAATTGTCTTTTAAGGATTGATAAAAACGTTCAACGTAAAGTTCCAGTTTTTCGTCAGAATACTGATTCCAATTTTTGGCTAAAAAATGATCATAAAAAACATCGACAACAACTCCGGCATAATGATGATACTGCTGATGCAGACGCTTGGTGCTATTTCTAAAAATGGGATGAGCATCAGTATAAGTATCAATAAACCGATGCAGAACAATACCTTTTTGTATTTCTGAATGGTAACTATGAAACTGTTTCCCACGAATTCCATCGGCCATAAAATTTCCAATTTTTATTAACTCATGGTCTTCAGATAAATAAATATGGGCTAGAAAGTTCATCGTTTTGAAAGAGTGAATTAATAAAAATGAAAGCTTCTGAGGCTTTGTGTTTAGTAAAAATAGGAATCTTTTTTCAAAAACTTAGTTATCGGGACACTTAGTTACTGTACAACTTTTTATATTTGTAACAAATAACCATTTAATAATATAAAATGACTTTAATAAAATCAATATCCGGAATTCGAGGGACGATAGGAGGGAAAGTAGGAGATAATTTAACTCCTGTAGATGCAGTGAAATTTGCTTCGGCTTATGGAACCTGGCTGAAAAACTATTCAAAAAAAGCTAAACTCACAGTTGTAGTTGGTCGTGATGCCCGTATTTCGGGGCCTATGATTCACAATCTAGTTATTAATACACTTATCGGTTTGGGAATTGACGTGATTGATTTAGGATTGTCTACAACACCAACGGTTGAAGTAGCTGTTCCTTTGGAAAAAGCAGATGGTGGAATCATTTTAACAGCTTCTCACAATCCAAAACAATGGAACGCTTTGAAATTATTAAACGAAAAAGGCGAATTCCTAAATGGAGCTGAAGGTGAAAAAATCCTTCAGATTGCCGAAGATGAAGCTTTTGACTTTTCCGATGTAGATAATTTGGGTACTATTACTCAAAACGATGCTTATATGGATATTCATATCGACGAAGTATTGAACTTACCTTTAGTGGATGTTGAAGCTGTAAAAGCGGCAAAATTTAAAGTTGTGGTTGATGGTGTAAATTCATCAGGAGGAATTATTGTTCCTAGATTACTTGAATTGATGGGTGTTGAAGTAGTGAAACTATATTGTGAGCCTAATGGTCATTTCCCTCACAATCCAGAGCCTTTAAAAGAGCATTTAACCGATATTTCGGAGTTGGTAGTTTCTGAAAAAGCCCATTTGGGAATTGTTGTGGATCCCGATGTTGATCGTTTAGCTTTCATCAGCGAAGACGGAGAAATGTTTGGCGAAGAGTATACTTTGGTAGCATGTGCAGACTATGTATTGAGCAAAACTCCCGGAAATACAGTATCTAATATGTCATCTTCCCGTGCTTTGCGCGATGTAACAAATAATCATAACGGAAGCTACGAAGCAA
Organism: Flavobacterium aquicola; assembly: GCF_003385115.1. Lineage (GTDB taxonomy): Bacteria > Bacteroidota > Bacteroidia > Flavobacteriales > Flavobacteriaceae > Flavobacterium > Flavobacterium aquicola. The sequence goes on along the minus strand of NZ_QUNI01000004.1, from coordinate 161,598 downwards.
GTGCTGTGGGCGAAGTGAATGTTGTGGAATTGATGAAAAAGAACAACGCAGTTATTGGCGGTGAAGGAAATGGCGGAATCATTTATCCAGAATCACATTATGGCCGCGATAGTATGGTGGGAATTGCTTTGTTTTTGACGCATTTGGCAAACAAAAGAATATCAGTTTCGGCTTTGCGCGCTTCATATCCTGAATATTATATGAGTAAAAACAAAATAGAATTGACTCCGCAGATTGATGTTGATGCAATTCTTGTTGCAATGACTGAGAAATATAAAAACGAAAACATTACCACAATTGACGGAGTGAAAATTGATTTCGCTGAAAATTGGGTTCATTTAAGAAAATCAAATACAGAACCTATTATTCGTATTTATACCGAAGCCGCTTCTCAAAAACTAGCTGATGATTTAGCTTTACGAATTATCGATGAAATAAAAGCTGTAGCTGAAATATAATTGAAGCCCGACGAAAGTCGGGTTTTTTTATGCTATCTCACTATGACTATTTATTATAATCTATAGATTAAATAGGTTAAATAGGAAATTAATAAAATCAGGTTTTTATTGAATATTTGTTGGAAATTACAATCTTGTAAAGATAAATTTGAGAATAATTATTGTTTTTGGTGGTTAGATTTGCAAAAATGTAAAGATTGAAATTTAAATTCACTCAAAAAATAATATATTTGAAGTCAAATTTAAATGTAATGACCACAGCAAAAGTTCCTTCAGAATTAGAACAGTATTTTGATAAATTTCGAAATAATATTATAGGAATCGATCAAGAGTTTGAATCGTCTTACGGAACTCAAAAAATTATTTATACAGATTGGACAGCAAGCGGCCGTTTGTATCGCCCGATTGAAGAAAAACTGATGAATGAGTTCGGTCCTTTTGTTGCCAATACCCATACCGAAACTACTGTTTCGGGGACGGCTATGACCAAATCCTATCATCAGGCCCGCCATATTATTAAGAATCATGTCAACGCTAATTCTGATGATGTTTTAATCACAGATGGAACTGGAATGACAGGAGTTGTAAATAAATTTCAGCGAATTTTAGGTTTAAAAGTTCCTGAAAACCTGAATAAATATTTCAATATTCCAGCCGAAAAAAAGCCAATAGTTTTTATTTCGCACATGGAACATCATTCTAATCAGACTTCATGGCTGGAAACCATTGCCGACGTAGAAGTGATTCCTTCCTGCAGTGAAGGTCTTTTCAGTCTTGAGAATCTTGCTGCATTATTAGAGAAACACAAAAATAGAGCCTATAAAATTGCTTCAATAACTTCGTGTTCGAATGTAACAGGAATTACAACTCCTTATCATGAAGCTGCAAAGCTTATACATCAGCACAATGGTGTCTGCTTTGTCGATTTTGCCTGTTCTGGACCGTATGTGAAAATTGATATGCATCCTGAAGATCCTGAATGTTATTTGGACGCTATATTCTTTTCACCGCATAAATTTTTAGGTGGCCCAGGTACTTCTGGAGTTTTAATTTTTAATAAAAAATTATATCATAACATGGTTCCCGATTGTCCCGGAGGCGGAACTGTTTCTTGGACGAACCCGTGGGGAGAGCATAAATATCTGGACAATATTGAGGACAGGGAAGATGGTGGGACTCCAGGCTTTTTGCAAGTTATAAAAACCGCTCTGGCCATTCAATTAAAAGAACAAATGGGAATTAGTAACATTCTTAAGCGTGAGCATGAAATTGTAGAGTATGTTTTTGAAACATTGAATCCTGTTTCAAACATAAAAATTCTTGCCTCGCAGCATCAAAATCGTTTGGGTGTAATTTCCTTTTTTATTGAAGATTTGCATTTCAATCTTGGCGTAAAATTATTGAACGATAAATTTGGAATTCAAACCCGCGGCGGATGCAGCTGTGCAGGAACTTATGGGCATTTTTTACTGCATGTAGACCAGGAAGCTTCGAATAAATTAATTGATGAAATTAGTTTAGGTGATTTAATAAGAAAGCCAGGCTGGATCAGGATGTCTATCCATCCAACAACTACAACTGATGAAATTGAATATGTATGTAGCAGCATAAAATCATTAGCTGAAAGTCATAAAAGCTGGTCACTGGATTATGATTACAATAAAGAAACCAATGAGTTTGTTCATAAAAAAGCACAAGCATTTGAAGATAAATTAGTGCAAAATTGGTTTTCTTTTTAAGTTGTTAAGATTTCTAAGCGACTGAGAAAATAAAAAATCACCTAATCAAAACAAGTTGTTTTATTTAGGTGATTTTTTATTGATATAAATTTCTAAATCCTGCGATCTGAATTCTAAAATCTTAAATACTTTCTTCTCTTCTGTATTTCCATCTTTTATGTGTCCACAGATAAAACTCAGGTGCTTCATAGATCTGTTTTTCCAAAAGGTGTAAATATTGGTTTGTCAGTTCAAAGTCCGGAACATCTTTTGCATTATCTGAAAGAAGTTCCAGAGTAGCTTCGTAATGACCGCGTTTTACTTTTTTTGTATTAAGATAAAGCAGATTCATATTGTATCTTTTCGAAAGCATTTCGGCACCGACATAGACTGGAACTTCAATTCCCATAAATGTAGACCAATGAAGTGCGCCTTTTGCTTTTGGAGATTGATCGCTGGCAAAACCATACAATGCCAAAATATTATTTTTATTGTTGTTGATTATTGTTGGTACAGTTTGTCGTGTAGTAATTAATTTGGCATTAAATCTTGAACGTATTTTATGGACTAATTTATCAAAATAAGGATTTTTTAGCTGTTTGTAAATTCCGTATGCAACAAAATCTGAATAATAATTCATTGATATAATCCATTCGTAACTTGCATAATGGGAACATATGATAGCGACGCTTTTTCCTTGTTTTTCGATTTCTTTGTACATCTCTATGTTTTTAAAAACAAATCTTTTACAGATTTCTTCTTTCGAAATATTCATCGTTTTAACCATTTCAAGAAACATATCACACATATGGTGATAGAATTTTATCTCTATATTAAGTCTTTCTTTATCTGATAAATTAGGAAGAGCTAACGCTAAATTTTTACGGACAGTCTTTTTGCGATAACCTATTATTCTGTAAGTAACAAAGTAAACCAAATCTGAAGTTAGATACAATAATCGAAAAGGAAGCATCGATATTCCCCAAATTAAGGGATAAGCAAGTAAATATATGATGTATTGCATTAAGTCTAAATTTATGCAAATATAAGAAAAATAATTATTTTCTTAAAATTTGAAAATTCAGAATAAGCGTCTCTTCTGCGTTTAAAGGTGATTCAGCAGTTTTATCGTTTGTGTTTCCATCTTTTATGCGTCCATAAATAATATTCTGGAGCTTCGTGAATTTGCTGTTCTACAAGTTTTAGAAATTGATCTGTAATTTCATAATTTGGAACTTCTTTAGCATTTTCAGAAAGGATTTCCATAGTTGCTTCATAATAGCCGCGTTTTATCTTTTTTGTTTTAAGAAAAACGACATTCAAATCGTATTTTTTCGATAACATTTCAGCTCCGGTATGTACAGGCACTTCATGTCCCATAAAATTGGCCCAGTGGTAAGCGCAATTTTCTTTTGGAGACTGGTCACTCGCAAATCCATAAACAGAAAGGTTTTGGTTTTTGCAGTTCATTTCTATTGTTGGAATTGTTTCTTTGGTTGTAATCAAGCGTGCATTAAATTTTGACCGAATTGAATGTATTAATTTATCAAAGTAAGGATTTTTAATTTGTTTGTAAATTCCAAAACCTTGAAACTTTATATAGTAATTCATCGAAATAACCCACTCATAACTTGCATAATGAGCGCACATTAAAATAATGCTTTTGTCTTGTTTTTCTAATTCGGTAAAGATTTCAAAATTTTTAAAAACGTATCTTCTGCAGATTTCTTCTTTTGATATGTTCATTGTTTTTATCATTTCAAGAAACATATCGCATATATGATGGTAGAACTTTTTCTCGATAATCAGCCGTTCTTTATCTGAAAGTTTTGGAAGTGCCAAAGCTAAATTTTCACGGACTGTTTTTTTTCGGTATCCAATTATTCTGTAAGCAGCAAAATAAATTAGATCAGAAAAAATATATAATAACCGAAAAGGCAGCATCGATATTCCCCAGACAAGAGGATAAACAATTAAATATATAAGGTATTGCATGCGGTCAAAATTTAATTAAATCTTAAGCAGATAATATTTTTTATTTCTCAAAATTTAGAATTATCATTAAGGTAAGATTTAATAATCGTTTTTTACTATTATTTTTTATGTTTCCATCTTTTATGAGTCCACAGGTAATATTCTGGTGCTTCGTAAATTTGCTGCTCTACAAGTCTTAAGAATTGATCTGTAATTTCATAGTTCGGAACTTCTTTAGCATTTTCAGAAAGGATTTCCATAGTTGCTTCATAATAACCGCGTTTTACCTTTTTTGTTTTCAGGAAAATTACGTTCATGTTGTACTTTTTTGATAACATTTCGGCTCCGGTATAAACAGGCACTTCAATCCCCATGAATTTTGAAAAGTGATTAGTAACATTTTCTTTTGGAGACTGGTCGCTCGCAAATCCATACGTGGACAAAATTTTGTTTCTGTAGTTATTTGCAATAGTCGGAATAGCTTCCTTGGTTGTAATCAAAGCCGCATTATATTTGGAACGAATGGAGTGCACCAATTTATCAAAATAGGGATTTTTAATTTTTTTATAAATTCCGTATCCTTTAAAATTTGTATAATAGTTCATAGAAACGACCCATTCGTAACTTGCATAATGCGCGCACATTATAGCAATGCTTTTATCCTGTTTTTCTAATTCTTGATATAAATCAAAATTTTTAAATACATATCTTTTACATATTTCTTCTTTTGAAATAGACATTGTTTTTATCATTTCCAGAAACATATCACATAAGTGACTATAAAATTTCTTTTCAATAATTAAACGTTCCTTTTTAGATAAATGAGGTAGAGCTAAGCGTAGATTTTCCCGAACGGTCTTTTTTCTATATCCGATTGTTCTGTATAAAATTAAATATACAAAATCTGAAAAAAGATATAATATCGGAAAAGGAAGTATAGAAATACACCATAAAAAAGGATAAATTAGTAGATAAATTACATATTTCATTTTTTTTAATTTGGCCAAATATAGTTTTTTAAACGATGTTTTAATATACTTTGTCGATTTTTAATCAATTTTCATGCCTAAATTTAAAATTGTGTCCAAATAGCTCTTTAAATGCAATGAACTTGCATTAATTCATTGAATAAACATTTCAGTTTGTCAATCAAAATATAGTAGCTTTACGCTAAAATTTAAAAAAAAATCAATTTATGAATATCATTCTGATTGCAGTTATTGTGGCCAATGTATTAATTAGTTATAAGGGGTTTAATGATCTTTATTTTTTTAGAAAATATGAATTTCATGTTGGAAGCATACGTGCAGGAGAACAGATTCGTATGCTTTCGTCTGGATTTCTGCATGCAGATATGGGACATTTGTTTTTCAATATGCTGACGCTTTATTTTTTTGCACCAGTGGTTTTTAGTTTCTTGGGAAGTTTTTCATTCGTTCTTGTTTACCTTGGAAGTTTAATCTTTGGTAGTTTATTGACTATGGTATTTCATAAGGATGATTACGGATATAGAGCGGTTGGTGCTTCGGGTGCTGTAACCGGAGTTTTATATTCGGCTATTTTACTGCAGCCCGATATGATGCTGGGACTATATTTTATAATTCCTGTTCCTGCGTATTTATTTGGAATCCTGTATTTATTGTACTCAATTTATGGAATGCGGGCCAAAAATGATAACATAGGACATACAGCTCATTTTGGCGGAGCAATTGGAGGATATATAATTACGCTGGTAAGAAATCCTGAATTAATACAAGAACATACGTTAATGACCGTTCTATTAGCAATACCAATCGTTATTCTATTTGGAATGGCAAAAACGGGTAAACTGTAATAATAATTTAATTTTAAAAAAAGTATGAAAAAATCAATTGTATTCTTAGTCTGTTTATTTACAATGATAGGGTATAGCCAAGAAGTAAAGTTAATACCTCAAATAAATGTTTCTGGCGAAGGAAAGATTAAAATTGCACCAGATCAGGTGACTATAGTAGCAGCTGTAGAGACAAAAGGAACTAATGCCAAAGATGTCAAAAAGCAAAATGATCAGCAGATGGAAGCTGTTATAAAATTAATTAAAAGCATGAATTTACCTGCTGCTGATTATAAAACAAAAAGAGTGTCTCTGAATCCGCAATATGATTATGAGAAAAAAAAGCATACATACAATGCCTCACAGACAATTGAAATTCTTCTGAAGGATTTGTCAAAGTATGACGAATTGATGGAAGGTTTGGTTAATCAGGGAATTAACAGAATTGACAATGTAACGTTTCAATCTTCAAAATTGGCACAATACCAATCAGATGCTAGAAAATTGGCTATGAAAGATGCAAAAATGAAGGCAGAAGACTATGTGTCTGTTTTAGGACAAAAAGTAGGTTTAGCCACTGTTATTACTGATAACTCGCAAAGTTACTATCCGCAGCCAGTTTATGGCGCCATGAGAAATATGGAAATGAAAGCCGACAGCAGTGCACCAAGAGAGACAATGGCTGTTGGTGAAATTGAAATTACAGCTAATGTAAGCGTGAGTTTTAAATTGGAATAAATTTCATTGATTTTAGAAATTTAAAATCCCGTCTTATTGTAAAAAATAAGATGGGATTTTTTTTATTGGTATGAACAGTAACACTTTTAATCAAAAGAATTCCTCGAGGCTCTGCCTCGGGGTGATGCTCAAAGATTAGTATATTTGTTTGATGAGTGAACACATTTTCAAACGACATAATAAAAGCTTGTTGCTTTACCATTTGGTTTGCCCGATAAAATATCGAAGAAATGTTTTATCAGATGATGTTGAAATGAGTTTAGTTGAAGTTTGCAGAAATATTTCAGAACGGTATGAAATTCATTTTGTTGAAATAGGAGCAGATGAAAATCACGTACATTTTTTGATACAAAGTGTGCCCAAGATTTCTGTTGAAATTATTGTCAGGACTGTAAAAAGTATTACAGCCAAAGAGCTTTTTCGATTGCATCCAGAAGTTAAAAGTAAGTTATGGGGTGGTAATTTTTGGACGAGTGGATATTATGTAAATACGGTTGGTCAATATGGTAATGAGGATGTGATTCAGAAATACATTCAAAATCAAGGAGAAGAAAAGACTGTCTACAAAACATTTAACAAAAATCAGCTACGCTTGTCTTTTGAGTAACGCGATACCTCGAGGCTCTGCCTCGGGGTAATTCATTAGCGAAGTATTATTGAAGTTTTGTAATAACAAATACAAATCCTGTAAAATACTCTGTAGCATTATGTGTTAATTTTAAAAAGCTAAAAATACTTATAAATTGCATTGTTCACTGATAAACATTCGCTATGAAAAATCCAATTATATATGATGAAACTAAAAAGTTTGTCGCCAAAGGGTATGGAGCTTCAGGTAATCTTATTGGAGGAAAAACACTTCATCCGGTCGAAGTTGAAAGATTCCAACCAAAAGCAGACGAAGTACTTATAGAGATAATGTACTGCGGTGTGTGTCATTCCGATCTGCATCAGGTAAATAATGATTGGAAAAATACTATTTATTCCTGTGTTCCAGGACATGAAATCATTGGGAAAGTAATCGAAATAGGCATGGAAGTTTCAGCATTTTATTTGGATGACATTGTGGGGGTGGGCTGTATGGTAGATTCTTGCCAGAACTGCAGATCGTGTATGAATGGTGAAGAGCAGTATTGTCTTGGACCGGTTGCTCAAACAATGACTTACAATGGTTATTTCAAGCCGGACGGTTCCAATTACAACACTTTTGGAGGATTTTCTACGCATATTGTTGTCAAAGATTCATTTGTATTACGAATTCCAAAAACATTAAAATACTCTAATGCAGCACCTATTTTATGTGCTGGAGTAACCACTTATTCTCCGTTAAAACATTGGGGAATCAAAGAAGGGGATTCTGTTGGAATAATAGGTATTGGAGGTCTGGGACATATGAGCGTTATGATTGCAAAAGCGATGGGGGCAAAGGTAACTGCTATTACAACCAAAGAAGAAAAACGCCAGGCAGCGCATGAACTTGGTGCCGATTTTATATTGATTTCTGAAGATGAAGAAGCTATGAAAGCATCGGAAACCACTTTTGATTTTTTGCTTTGTACCATTCCGTACAGTTTTGATATAGCTCCTTATGTAGATCTTCTGGCACCCAGAGGAAGAACTATTGTTACAGTTGGGTTGCTGGGACCTTATAAATCTGCAACAAACAATATGGAAGTTGCAAAATACGGACGCTCCATAGCCGGTTCCATAATTGGCGGCATAGCCGAAACTCAGGAAGTACTTGATTTTTGTGCAGAACATAATATATTACCTCATGTCGAAATAATAGATATTAAGGATATCAATAGAGCTTTTGAAAAGTTAAAAGATGAAGAAGTTCGGTTTCGATATGTAGTTGATATGAATTCGCTGAAATGACTTTTTCTACATTTAAAAAAAATAATGAACGTGTGACTTTTCGAGTATAAACTCAAAACAGGATTATCTATTCATGCCGGCAGGGAAGATGAAATTATAATCGTAAAGAAGAATTAATTTAAAAACCCGCTTAGGATTATCTTCCAAAACGGGTTTTTTATAAATGATTATAATTTTTTTAAATTTATAAGCGGATCATTTTCATCTATTTCATCGGGATTATTTATGTCGTCTTCAGCAGGATTATCGTCTGTGTAATCTTCTTCGTCCTGCAGTGCATTTTCATCATATTCATTATTATCTACAGCATTTAAAATATCACGATTTAAATTTTCTTCATCATTAGTTATAATATCTTCCTCTTCATCATTTGTAATAATTTCTTCCTCATTTATTTCGGGTTTGCCATTAGGATCGTCTATTTTTTGTATAGCACTATAGCCATATTTAAGAACATCGTCCCAATCTTTATATTCGTTTGTGTAAGGGCAATTATCTTCTATCAGGTTGCTGTTTGATAGTTTATTGAAATTAAAATGGCGCTTAATGTTGTTGTGATTTAAAGTTTCCATACTATTTAGTTTTAATTTTGATAGATTAAAATTTTGACAAGACTTTTACAAAAGGCAGGGCATTTTATAATTCACAATACCGATTTTGTTACTGAACCGTTTCAAATTTAGTCCATGATTTTTCTGCTCCATAACAGTACTTCGGTTTTTTTTGCAAAATGAATTTTATCTGGATTTATATTTAGAGATAAATTTTTAAAATCATAATCCAAATCCCAGATTGAAATATCTATTTCTTCAAAATCCCATTCTTTATGATGAATATCGTGCCTGTAAAGCGTATTATTCTGATAGGTAAATAAACAGTGTCTTTCAGTAAGCCAGCAGTCGAGCTCTGATTTTTTTTTCATTGATAAACCGTTTGGCTGAAATGACATGTCGAGGAAATATTCATTATCATCATTAATTGATAAAAAATTGGTGTCCTTTTTTGGCACATCCGATTTGGTGTAAGTTTTTATATCCGACTTAATATAGGGCAGACCAATAAAGGCTTTGGTTAGAAATACTTCTATCAATTTATCAGTTTCTATCGAAAGCAAATATGTGCCTCTGATGCCTTTATGGGTTACATATGTCCGGACATTTATTTCTTTATAATCAGAGATATAAGGGAATGTAGGAAGATAATGAACGCGCATTTTTTGCACCTCAAAAGCAACCAGCGAAACCCACGCTCTGCCCTCAAATTTATCAAGCTTGAGTTCCGGAGGCAGAAGTTCTTCAATTTTTTCTGCTGGAATACTCCAATGTAAAAATATCGAATCATGCCATTGCTGATAGTAATTCCAAGTTCTGTTTGGCAGCGGATAGGTTCTCCTTGCAGTATCGTTTATAATGTGTGCTGTATTCATAGTTATAATTTTCAGAATGGATTAGTTAGTTAATGAAACAGATCTTTCTATCACGAAAAAAATGATATGTTTTGCATTTCATATAATTGTTTCATAATCACAAAGCTAGACGCAAAGCGTATTTTGCTTTTATAATATTTTGGTATAATATTACATAATTTCAAGTATGTCATAATTTTATATGGTAAATAGCGGTATATTATAAAATAACCGCAAATTCACAGATTTACTTTTTAGTAAAATTTGCTAATCTGCGGTACAAATTATTATGTGTTTATGCGTAGACCTTTGAAACCGCTAAGAAGATTTTTTCTTTTTGGTTTCAAGGCTGGCTTTTAGCATACTCATAAGATCATCACTTTGTTTGTGTACGATTTTGAGTTTTGGAGGGGCTTGTTTTTTGCCTTTAGCCTTATCTTTAATGATCTGTAGAAGTTTATCAGTGTATTGATCTTTATAACTTGAAATATCAAATTTTTCAGTAAGCTGTTCAACCAGTTTATGCGCCATATCCATTTCTTTGACTTTTGTTTTGGATACAGTAGGCAGTTTCAATTCCGATGTGTCCCTAATTTCCTGCTGGAATCGGATTCGGTTTAAAACAATAACGTCTTTGTAAGGTTTTAGGATGGCCAATCCTTCTTTATTGCGTAAAACAAAACTAGTAACACCAACTTTTCCCGAAGCCTGTAAAGCATCCCTTAGCAGCGCATAGGCTTTCATAGCTCCTTTATCTGGTTCCAAATAATATGGCTGTTCATAGTAAAGACTGTCGATTTCTTTTTCAAGTGTAAAATTAAGGATGTCGATAGTCTTAGTTTTTTTGGCGTCAGCTGCTTCAAAATCTTTGTCATCCAGAATCACATATTTATCATCTATTTTGTATCCTTTTACGATATTGGCAAATGTCACTTCCTTGCCGGTCGTTTCATTTACTCTTTTAAACTTTATGTTCGAATGATCGCTTTTATCAAGCATATCCATATCCAGAGTACTTTCCTGTACTGCAGAGAATAGTTTCACGGGAATGTTTATTAACCCAAAACTAATAGAACCTGTCCATATTGATCTCATAATAATAATTTTTAGAGTATTAATTATTCATACGATGCCACAATCAAATAAGCTATTAGTGCAATACTCATAAAAAATAAAGTCATTGCAATAAATGTAAGCAGGCGGGTCGAATATTGAAATTTGCCCTGCTGCAGCAGTTTTACTGTCTGCATATACCGGAAGTAAGATAGGAGAATAGTCAATGCTCCCGCAATAAGAAGTCCAATACCGATGTAAATACTAAAATTACTGCCTGGTACTGTGGAGTCCGGCAGATATTTTGCGGGTAATTGTTTTATAAATAATGAGAATTTAACAGCTACGAAACCAAAAACCATTATTCCCATTCCAGTACGGATCCATGCTAATAATGTTCTTTCATTAGATTGGTATTCATTGATAAGATCCTGATCATTCTTGAGTTTCATTTCCTAAAATTTTACACTTTCAAAACTAAAGTGAATACTTTTTTTTCTATTATATAATTGAATTTTTCTATTATATAATTTTAAGCCATGATAGGAGAAATGACGTTTGGGCGTATGAAATTGCTAAACTGGAATCAAGTTTTGATTGTTTTAAGCTGGGCAAAAATTGCGAATAGGGATTTTTCTAATTGCCGATTTTTAATTTATGCTCTTATGTTTAAGTTGAAATGATTCTGAATTTTAACTGGTGTGGTTATTACTTCTTTTTTAAAGTTATCATACCATTGCAATTCTTTAGTTACTTCTGCACAGTGTTCGTTTTTAGAGTTGAAAAAAGAGCTTTTAACACTGATTTTGTCGTCTATTTTACAATATTTCATCTCGATGAAAAAAGATTCGGTAAACATTAGATTTTTATAACAGACAAATTCTTCCTGTCCTTCCTGTAAACCTAAATTTAAAGAATTTAGTTTCTCTCTCGTAAAGCCGTTATCAAATAAAAAACTATATAATAGTCTTATAGTGTACGAATTATAAGCGCTGCTTTCCATTATCATGACATCATTTACATCTTCCCCTGAAACAGTATAATTTTTAGAGATCATTTTAATTTAGTTAAAGGTTTATAAAAAAAGAAGCCGGCAAAAATAAACCGGCTTCATAATAAATTTCTAATCAATTCTTTAAATCGAGACGGGTTTATTTGGACAATGTAAAATTGTAAGCAATCTTTATTTTGTCTGCTATTTTTTTACTCACCACACTGGGAATTTCAATGTCAAAATCTTCGGGTTTTACTTCAAATGAGCCCACAGCATTGACACCGCTAGCGGTTTTAGAAACTTTTACAATTACGGATACTGCTTTTGTTTTTCCGTGAACGGTAAGGTCTCCTTTTAAAGTAAAATTTTTAGCAGTATTTGTAATTTCAGAAACATTAAAATCTTCTATTTTACCTTTGAATGTTGCTTTCGAAAACTTTTCGGATTCCATGTAATTTTCGTTGAAATGCTCTTCCATTAAAGCCACTTTAAACCTAAAACCTTTTATGAGAACCAAGGCGGCAAAATCGCCGGTCGACTGTTCCAAAACGGCAGAAACACTTTTATTTTCGGCAGCAACTTCTTCATACGAGGGCATAGATGCCTGAAATTTTATACTGCCTGTTTTAGTTATCAGCTTTTGTCCAAAACAATCTGTATGTACTGCAGTAATCAGCAGTAATACAAAGAAATTGATAAATGTTTTTTTCATTCTGATTATTTTTCTTTTAGTCCGTCTGTATTCCATTTTACAATTAAATCAATATTTGTCTGAGACATTCTTCCTCCTTGAGGCATAAGTCCCTGCTGTCCGTTCTGCAGCTGAATACGGTTTAATAAGCCTGCGGTTTCAATAGCCGCTTTAACCTCAGCATAGGTTGTTAAAGGTCTAAAAGAGGCGGCTCTTCCATTTGAGTGGCAGGGAACACAATTGGCATCAATAATTGATTTTATATTTTTGGTATAATTAACTGTAGTTACTGGAGGTGTTCCAGTTCCTGGATCAGTTGGCGGTTTTTCGATCTCTTGATAAGTATCAGAATCGCTGCAGCTGGCAAGTGCAGCCAGTAAAATAGTAAGTGCAATTGTTTTTTTCATAAAATTTGTTATTTATAGTTATTAGAATACTCTGTATAAGTTAAATCCAAAAAAGAAATCTCCTTTATTCCATTCACCTGATGCATTTGTGAGGTATCCGCTCTCGCTCATAGATTGTGAATTAGTAAATATCAGCTGAAAAACATGCCCGCCGGTTTCTACATCCAGACCTACCGATAAAGGGTTTTCATAAAATCCAGGGTTGTCAAAGTTGTGCATGTACTCTAAATTCACTGATAATCTTTTGGTAATTTTATAACGCCCGCCTCCTCCGAAAGAAAACTGGTTATCATTTTCTAATTCGGGATTGTAAAGGTTTTTATGTATAAATGACGGTACTAGTTCCAATGACAGTTTTTGACTAATTTTTCGGGATATCAAAAGCTGCTGTACATAGGTCATGCGGTGCTTAGATTCTAAACCGGGATATTGATCTTCTTCCAAAAAAGTATTAATATCCGCAACGCTGTAACCAACAATGTCTACAGGAAAATGAGCGTCTTGTCTCGCCATTCGATATTTTGCTCCGGTTTCATACATTTTGTTTAATGTGTGTCTCGAAAGGCTGACAGATAACCAATCTGTAACTCCGTAAATACCTCCAAGTTTAGTAGTAGCGTTGTCCAGACCAAAAAAACTGTCCAGACCATCTTTAACAGTACCAAAGCGATGTGAAACAACAAAATAGAATTCTTTTTTTGCCGGCATTTTTGTTGTTTGCAGGGTTACAAGCTGTAAGGCTTTGAAAGTTGCTGTAGAGTAGCTTTCTTCTACCTGAGAAGAATCAATACTTTTTAGTAAATCATCTTGCGAATGTGCTGCTACAGCAAAAAAAAGACAGAGCGGGATTAGGAATTTTTTCATAAATTGATTAATTGTTTTATTTAATAATGGTGCATTGGTCTAGTTTGATTTCCTGAAATAATTCGTCATACCCGATGCATTTGCCTTTCAGAACTGCATTTTTATTTAAAAGCTGTTTTTTTATTTTTTTGGTAAAAAGACAAAAAACAGATTTATCAAGTGTAATAACCGAATCAGCTTCCTTGGTTACCTGTCCTCTTAATTCAATTGTTTTATTGAGATACAATGAATTCGCTTTTTCTGGATCGGAGTTATAAACTTCAATTAATTGTGCTGCGGTTAAGCTTACATCCGGGGTTTCAGTCTCTATGTTCCGGGCTTCTTTAAAAAGAAAGCCGTAATAAAAATAAATGCCTCCGGAAACAGCTATAAGCAGCACTGCAATTGCGATTGCTGTTTTTTTTTGTTTCATTTTATTCTTTGATTTGATTCAATTGTAAAACAGCTTTGATGCAGATTACCCTACCAAAGAATTGTTGTTTTTTGAAAAAAAATAAAATAAGAAGAGCAGGACTTTGTTATCTATCTTGCATTGAAAGAGTTATAGCGAGATTCTAAAACTCATGTTTGGAGTTCTCTGCAGTGCAAAAGTTTCAACTTCTTCGATAGAATTTGTTAACGAACTGATTCGGTAGTATTCGCTAATTTCATTTTTTCGGTTTAAGATGTTCAAAATAGACAGCCCAACTTTGTACTGAATCCCATTTGCGGTTTCCCATTTGTAGGTCGAGGAAAGATTAACCTGCGAAAAAATATGCAGATTAGTATTGTTAGGCCTGTTGTAGACTATTACAGGATCCGAAAGATCAATTTTTGAAATGTCTGGAGAAGTTTTTGGCCTGCCTGAAGACCATTTTGTCCCCAAGGCAATTTTGAAATTATTTTTTTCATACGTTACCGCCCATGAAAGAGTGTGAGTTAACTCAAAATTATTAGGGAAACTGCTGAATTCGTAATTCACAAAATGATAATTATTGTTGTTAAAGGTATAACTCAGCCAAGTAAGAAAATGATTCAGCTTTTTTTGAATTAATATTTCAGTTCCTAAAATTTCATAATCACCAGTAGTCCGGATAAATTCTAACTGGTTCTGAAAGCCCTGGCTGGCAGTGGTTATTCCGTTAACTTTTTTATAAAAATTTTCTATGTCTAGAAGCCAGTCATTTTTTTTATAAAATAGGCTAAAAGATATCTGCTTGCTTTTCTGGATAGGGATTGTTGTGTTATTGGAAACAATCCAGCGTCTTTTTTCAATTCCGAAATAATCTTTCTGCAGATCAATAATCTGCTGAGAGTTTTGGCTTTTCAGCTCTCCCAGTATTTCTAAATTTAGATTTTTATTGATACCGTAACTAAATTGTATTCGGGGTTCAACAATGTATTTTTTAAATTTTTCGATGTAATTAATTCTTGTCCCAGCCTTAAAATATATTCTGGCAATTGTATCTCTGTATTTTCCTTCTGCAATCAGGGCGTGGGTTCGCAGAACGTCTTTCACTTTGCGATAGAAATCCGGATTAGTTACCTGCTCTAAATTTGTAATACCCATTTCATTAAATTGGTATCCATCACTTAAACTGAATTTCGAGCTGATAATATGCTGATTTTCTAAATTAACTCCATTATTGTTAACTGTGTTTTCCTGAATAACGATTTGATTTCCGACGCTGTTGTTTTGATTACCCAAAAGTGCGTAGGCGGAATTATAAATATTAATTTTTGTGGTGTTAAAACTGTTCCAGTTTCTTTTCCACGACAGATTACCGCCATAATTTTGCTGACGCAGTGTATTGTTTTCAGATTTATATATATTATTTGCCGTTGCACTCTGAAAAACTTTCAGCTTGTCTTGAATCGTTATTAAATCGAGTATAATTTGGTCTTTATTGCCTATTTTTTGAGCATATTTGAAAGTAGCATCATAGAAGCCGAATTTTTTATCGCTCTGATAATCTACATTTTGATTCTTCGCAAAATCAGTGATTGTTGTATTTTGAAAGACTTTATCGAAATATTCTTTATATGTTAATGTTTCTGCGAAATCAGTAATGGATTTACGTGCCGAAATTTCGATAAAACTCTTTTTGGAAAGGTTATACTTCCCATAAACATCAGCATTAATCATATTTATTCCAGCACTGAAACTATTTTTTTCCAGCGTTTCGGGTGTTGAAGAAATAGCTACGACACTCGACACGCTTTCTCCAAAAAATGCTGAACTTCCGTTTTTATAAATAGAAATAGTATGTGCCAGATTAGGATTAAAAACAGATATTAATCCGAAAAAATGCCCCGTTTGATACATTCGGATTCCATTCCACAAAAATAGATTCTGATCATGTGTACCGCCGCGCACGTTGATGCTTGAAACACTTTCATCGATACTGTTCACGCCGGGAATCTGCTGCATGGCCTGCAAAGCATCGGGTTCTATAAGTCCAGGTAAAATACCAAACTTTTTAGGCTTAATTTCAAACGCGCCGTCAGTGTTTTTTGAAATACCCGAGGCAAGAATTGAATTAGCTTTTATTTCTTTTAATTCTGTGATTTCGGGTTCTAATACAATTTGAAGACAGCTTTTCGAATCTTGGTTGTCAGCCGAAATTTTTTTGGCTGTAAATCCGATATGGCTGATTAAAAGTGTGTTTGTGTTCTCTTTTTTGAATTCAAAATATCCTTTAGAATCCGTTGTTATCTGGATTTTGCTGTTTAAAATTATATTGGCATCTTCAATAGGTTTTCGATCTGCAGCAGAATATATGTAACCGCATAATATTTGGGCCTCAGTTTTATTTTTATAAATATTAATAAATTTGTTTCCAATATTTTCAAAAGACAAATTTGTTTTTTTTGCCAGATAATGCAGTTTTTGATCTAAAGAAAGTGTTTTTTTTGGAGGAGTTAATTGAAGCCCTGCAATATCACCCTCCAGATAATTAAAACTCACCTGATGCAGCTTTTCAATATCATTTATAACTTTATTAATAGGCACAGTTTTTTCTTCGTCCTGAGCATAAAGACCAAGGACAAAGAAAAATAGGATAAACAAAAAATGAAATTGTTTGGGCAGCAACATTTATTGTTCGTCAATAATTATTTTGTTTTTTGAGACTTTTTGAACCTTCAAATGATAGGTTACAGCAATAATATGCAAAGCTGTATCCAAATTTTTAGCGGGCAGTTTTCCTGTAAATAATGAAGTGGTATCCTTTGTGTTTAATTGAATGTCTATATTGTATTGTCTTTCCACTTCTTCTAAAAGAGTTGTAATGTTGTCCTTGTAAAAACAAATTTGATTGTCAATCCATTCCGGTTTCAATGAGGATATTTTCAGGTTAAGCTGTTTTCCGTTTTCAAAACTAACGCCTTGTCCATGTGTTAAAAGGATTTCAGTATTTGCATAATTTACTTTGACACGTCCTTCATAACAAACTACATCAAACCTGTTTTTTCTGGTTTTAACGTTAAATTGAGTTCCTAAAACTGATACTTTCCCTAATCTGGTCTGTACTTCAAAACGTCTTCCTTTTGATACTCTAAAATATGCTTCTCCTTTGAGTTCAAGATGACGGTGATTATCCCAGTTCCATTTTTTATACTGTATTTCTGAACCAGAATTTAGCACCACTTCAGAATTATCAGGTAATGAGAAAGTTGTTTTTTTTCCAAAATCAGCAGTTTCTGTCTGTTGCCCCAGAGTTTTAAATGCAAATGTAATTCCAAGTGCAAGTACAAAAACAGCGGCAGCTCTAAAAACCCATTTTTTATACAAAGGAATTACCTTTGGAACCTCTTTTTTCTGTTTAAGAATATTGGAGAGCATACTGTTTTCATCCAGA
This sequence comes from Flavobacterium aquicola, assembly GCF_003385115.1. Classification (GTDB taxonomy): domain Bacteria; phylum Bacteroidota; class Bacteroidia; order Flavobacteriales; family Flavobacteriaceae; genus Flavobacterium; species Flavobacterium aquicola. Next base: position 143,766 of record NZ_QUNI01000004.1, on the reverse strand, counting down.
TCATCAACAATCAGATGATTAGTATAGTTTTTTATTTTTTGATATTTTTCGAAATCAGGACTCGCTTCAAATGCTGCTAATTCATCTTTAGATAAATCATCGTTAAGCCATTTAGCCAATAAGTGATTTTTTTCCATTGTGCTGGTATTATGTAATTAAAACAGTTAGAACTAAATTTACCCTACTTTAATAGATCAATTTCTTTGCGTAAGCTTACTAAAGCCAAGTGAATACGTTTTTCAACAGCTTTTACGCTTATATTTAAATCTGTGGCAATTTCGCTGTATTTCTTTCCGTCAATCCGATTCATTAAGAAGGCCGTTCGCTGCTTTTCGTTTAAGTTTCCAATGGCTTTCAGAAGTTTGTCCTGAAATTGTTTTTCTTCCAATAAATATTCAGGATTCTGGTTTGTTCTATCCAAACCGCTGAAATCTTTTTCATATTTCAAAACTACTTTCTGATGTGCAATTTCATTGAGACTGCTGTTATTTGCAATCGTATAAACATATGATTTTGCTTTTTCCAGTGGTACAGCAGAACAGTTTTGCCAAAGTTTTACAAAAGCTTCCTGCGCCACATCTTCTGCTTTCTCTAAATTACCAAATTTGTAAAAAAGAAAATTGCGAAGTGCTTTTATATGACTTTTGAAAAAAGACGAAAAAATGATTTCGTCACAAGTATTTGATTCGGGGTTATTTGGCATTTAGTTTTAACAGTTTGTAAAATACAAAAGTATTTGTTTTTATTTAAGTAGGGTAAAAGCAAAGCCGATTGTTTTATAAAAGAATAAAATGTTATTGGCTTTTGATAATTTAGTATTGAAAGGTAGAAAGAAATTCCTGCTGCTGAATTTATTGAAAACCAGTTTCTTTAAAATTTACTACCTTTGTAAAAATATAAATATGCTGTCTTTGAAAAAATATTTTTCTATACTTATCTTTCTGTTTTTATTCTCTTGTCAAAATGAAATCGATGAGCAGACTACTAATACACAGGACACAGTAACGAACGTTTCTCCATTAACAACGTATCTGCAGAGAGTTGCTATGGTTCCTACTGTGCAGGACAATGTAATTGATGATTCTAGTTACTGCACGATTAAGTTTCCATATACGGTTACTGTCAATAATGAACAGATTGCACTTAATTCTTCAGCCGATTATCAAAAAGTATTGGATAATATAAATGCCAGTGGCGCAGATGATGATATTGTAAAAATAGATTTTCCGGTAACAATGGTGTATTATAATTACATCGAAAAATTTATTCCCAATCAAGCTGATTTTAATGACTTGATTGATTATTGGAATCTTTATCCTGATCTTTTGGCAAAAATCAACGGACTAAATATTAAATATCCTATAACTATAAATATTTATAACAGTTCCAATCAGATAGGAAGTTCTGTTTCAATAGTAAGTGATCAGTCATTTTTTAGTTTTATAAAAAACATGAATGACAACCAATATATTTCCCTGCAGTATCCAATTTCGATAAAAGATTATAATAATCAGACAAAATCAATTACAAGTAATCTTGATTTCGAAAATGCTATTAAATATGCAATAGCTAACTGTCCGGAAAATAATATTGCTTCATATAATTTTGCGCAGACACTCTCAATGGGTTCTTGGATAATACCGTATTTCTTTGCAGATTCCGATAAAACTTCATCTTACAGCGGTTATTCATTTGTATTTAAAAGTGATAAATCAGTTGTTGCTTCAAAAGAAAGTGTTTCGGAAACAGGTCAATGGGAAATTACTTCTGTGTATGGAGTACAGCAGTTAGAAATAAATTTCAGTTCAGGATCACTTGGAGAACTGAATGCTGTTAACTGGGAATTATTAGAGTTTAATAATTCAAAAATACGCTTGAGAAAGACGGGGAGTGGTGGTACAAGCTACCTTTATCTAGAAAAATAATAATGTCATTTTTATAAAAAATAGTACAGAATCAGCTTTTAAATACAGCTTAAATTTTTAGTTCCTGCATATGATATTTATATAGAAAGCCTGCAGTTATATTCTGCAGGCTTTTTTTTGTTACTGATATTTCGTTAAAATTCAGATTATTTTATTTTATCAAAAGCCTGCTGTAAATCTGCTTTGATATCATCAACATGCTCAATTCCGACAGATAAACGCAAAAGCCCTACGAATACACCAGCTGCTATTTGTTCTTCTGCACTTAACTGCTGATGTGTTGTTGCTGCCGGGTGGATGATCAGCGATTTTGTATCACCCACATTTGCAAGATGGCTGATTAATTCTAAGCTGTCAATAAAGGCATCTGCTTTTGTTACATCGCCCTTTATTTGAAAGGAAAGAACTGCACCATAGCCTTTTTTAAAATATTTTTGTGCATTCGAATAACTTGGCGAACTTTCGAGACCAGGATAATTTACTTTCTCAACCTGAGGATGCCCTTCCAGCCATTTGGCAATTTCTAATGCATTGTCAACATGGCGCTGAACACGAAGAGATAATGTTTCTAAACCCTGAATAAGCTGGAATGAGTTAAATGGCGAGATAGCTGGACCAAAATCACGTAGACCTTCAACGCGGGCGCGGATCGCAAATTGTATATTGCCAAACGGGCTGTCTACACCAAATGCATCAGCGAAAACGAGTCCATGATAGCCTTCAGAAGGTTCAGAAAATTGTTTGAATTTGCCATTGCCCCAATTATAAGTCCCTCCGTCAACGATTACACCGCCTATACTTGTTCCGTGACCGCCTATCCATTTTGTTGCAGATTCTACAACTATTGCGGCACCGTGTTCCAAGGGTCTAAATAAATAACCGCCCGCTCCAAATGTATTGTCGACAATCAGAGGCAGATCATGTTTTTTTGCAACAGCCGCAATTTTATCAAAGTCTGGAATATCATAACTTGGATTCCCGATTGTTTCTAAGTATAATGCTTTGGTATTTTCATTGATAAGTGATTCAAAAGCTTCGGCTGTTGTTTCTTTTGTGAATTGAACTGTAACACCAATTCTTTTGAAAGCTACTTTAAATTGATTGTAAGTACCGCCGTATATATTGCTGCTGGATACGAAGTTATCTCCAGCTTCTAAAATATTATTTAACGCAATAAACTGTGCTGCCTGACCAGAAGCAGTTGCCAGTGCTGCAATACCTCCCTCTAACGCAGCCACACGTTTTTCAAAAACATCTGTAGTTGGATTTTGAAGACGGGTGTAGATATTTCCAAATTGTTTCAGGGCGAATAAATTAGCTCCATGCTGTGCATTTTCGAACACATAAGAGCTTGTTTGATAAATAGGAACTGCACGGGAGCCTGTAGTTGGATCTGCGATTTGCCCTGCATGTACCTGCAGTGTTTCGAATTTTAAGTTTTTTGTTGTTGACATTGTTTATAATTAAATTGTTAAAAAATTTACAATAGAATAAGAAATGACGATTATACAAGCAGTATTACTTGTGATTTAAATTTCATCGGACAGGAATTTGTATCTTTTCGAACACATTTCTGCTGTTAATATGTTCGCTCTCTAGTCAGTTCTTACATTTAATCAAAAACTAATTGAAAGTTTCTGACTACATAGTTCGATTGTAACTGCTATGTAAATATATGCCATGAAATTTATAAAGCAAAATGTTTTTGGATTGTTTGTTTGGCCTAGGAGTAAAAAAATGCTATATCTTTCTCTTTTGCGATGATTGATCAGAGCTTTTGGACTGGAAAATTTAGTTTAGTTTTTAAATGAATCATTTTTTTTGATTATTAGACTGCTCGCGGTGATCGTAGATAACCCTTTTTTTGATGAAATTACATAGACATAGTATTGTTCTTATGCCGGTACTCACCAGGAGTAAGGTTCACTATTTTTTTAAAGATTTTCGAAAAATGAGGTAAGTTTGAAAAGCCCGTGTCTAAAGCTATTTCCAGAAACGTTTTGTCAGTGGCAGCAATAAGGTATTGTGCTCTTTCGATTTTTTTTTCGTGTATATAGGTTAAAGGTCTTTGACCTGTATGAGCCAGAAATTGTTTAGAAAAATAATCATGATTCTGATTGGCTCTCTGGGCTAATTGTGATACTGTAATATTTTTGTTCAAGTGAATCTGTATATAACTCATTGCATCCAATATCTTTGAAGATGTAATTTGCGGTTTGTCTGAACTAAAATCCTTAGCATTTAGAAATCTGGAAATTAACTGTAAAAGAATCCCTTGATTTTCAAATTTTAGATGAGCTTTTATTCCATTATTTAACGAGCGGTATTCTTTATAAAAAGCTTCTTTTTCGTATACTTTAGGATCGTTTGATCTGTTAATGCCTCGTCCCGGATTGTTTTGCAGCATTCTTTTGATAAGCAGTACATCAAGGTCTGTTGCTGTTAATCGAATTATTTTTCTATTATTATTGAATAGAGAAATTCCGTCTGGAAATTCTTCAAAAAACTGAATGAAATATTGGCTTAAATACAATTCACAGCTTAGATTGCACATCGTGAAGCTGGGAACTATATAGATATTGCCTGGTTCTAAAGCCCATCGAGCCGAATTGTCTGAAATAAAACCATTTCCTTCATCTATATAATAAATTCGATAGTAAGGGCTAATTACATTACTATAATTCCACTTATGATTGAGTTTTACATGATCGATATGTAATAATGAAAAAGAATATTTAAAAGTAGTGCTGGGCATAATGAGATTGTTGTGAAATACCGCTTTTGAATAATAAAAACTCGTTTTTGAATAAAAAAAAAGATATAAGCTAAGTTATATTTGTTGCTGATTGTTCTGAAATTAATAACAAAAAAAAACTAATGATCAATTTATATATTAAAAGATGAAATAATAGTAAAACAGTAAGCTTATCTTTTAAAATAAACAAATTAAAGAATATCGATAATAATCGGAAATATATAAATTATTTACATAATCACAAATTATGAACAGACGAAATGCTTTAAAATTAGGCACAGCCGCCTTGGCAGGACTTTACCTATCGCCTTTATTAGGACAAATCAAGGTTCTTAATGCTCCTGCCTTCAAAGGACCTTTCGAACCAACTTGGGATTCGCTTGAAAAGTATCAGGTTCCTGATTGGTTTCGTGATGCTAAATTTGGAATGTGGGCGCATTGGGGGCCTCAGTGCGAACCCGAAGCAGGTGACTGGTACGCGAGAGGAATGTATCAGGAGGGTTCCTGGCAATATAAATATCATATTGAAAAATATGGCCATCCTTCAAAATTTGGTTTTAAAGATGTTATCAATACATGGAAAGCAGACAGTTGGAATCCAGAAGACTTAGTTAATTTATATAAAGATTCGGGAGCAAGATATTTTATGGCAATGGCCAATCACCATGATAATCTGGATCTTTATGACAGCAAATATCAGCCGAATTGGAATTCGACCAAAATGGGGCCGAAAAAAGATATTATAGCAGGATGGGAGAGAGCTGCCCGCAAAGCAGGTCTTCCTTTTGCGGTTAGTGTTCACGCGGCACATGCCTGGAGCTGGTTTGAAACTTCACAGCGTTCAGATAAAAAAGGAGCGCTTGCCGGAGTTCCCTATGATGGAAAACTAACGAAAGCGGATGGAAAAGGAACGTGGTGGGAAGGATTAGATCCTGAGGAGTTATATGCACAAAATCATCCATTAAGTAAAAATAGTTTGGATGATGGCACGATACACAGCCAGTGGAACTGGGGAAATGGAGTTGCAAAGCCATCAGAAGCTTATGTGGAAAATTTTCACGACCGAACCATTGATCTGATTGATAAATACAATCCGGATATGATTTATTTTGACGATACTGCATTACCGTTATGGCCTGTTAGTGATGCGGGTTTGCGTATAGCAGCACATATGTACAATAAAAGCTTTCAGAAAAATAAAACTGTTCAGACAGTAATTACGGGTAAAATACTGGACGAACAGCAAAAGAAAGCTATTGTTTGGGATATCGAAAAGGGGCAGGGAAATGATATTGAACCATTGCCTTGGCAGACAGATACCTGTTTAGGAAACTGGCATTATGACCGTGGAGTTTACGAAAGAAAAGAGTATAAGTCGGCTAAAACAGTGATTCATACCCTGATAGATGCAGTAAGTAAAAATGGTAATTTAATGCTTAATATTCCAGTGAGAGGGGATGGAAGCATAGACGAATTAGAACGTCAGGTTGTGAAAGAAATAGGTGTCTGGATGAAACTTAACAGCATAAGTATTTACGGTACGCGTCCTTGGAAAATATTTGGAGAAGGTCCTCAGCTGGGAAGTGCAGGAGCTTTAAAAGCTCAGGGTTTTAACGAAGGAAAAGGAAAACCTTTTACATCCAAGGACATTCGTTTTGTGCAAAAAGATAAAATACTGTATGCTTTTGTAATGGGCTGGCCCGAAAAAGGGACTGCAGTTATTAAAAACTTAGGAGAATCTAATTCGTATCATAGAGAGAAAATAACAGAGATCAAATTAGTCAGCACAGGCCAGAAATTGAAATTCAAGCAGAATTCAGATGTGCTTGAAGTGTACTTCCCTAGTCAAAAACCAGAAGCTTCTTATGCTAATGCTTTGGAGATAATTTAATATGAAATAGCCTTTTGTAAAGGAATCTCATGCGCTATAGGACAAATTGTAAAGATTAAAATCCATGCTGTTTTTTTCTAAGAAGCCTACTGACTTATTATTTAAAGCAATCCGTCCCATGACGCCATGGGTTTAATGGGACGGACTTTTAAAAGTGGATTTACAACAAAGAACTGAAGTAATTAATTAAGCAATCCAAAAAGATTTGATTTCTGACTTGATTATTTAATTTAAACTTTCTTCTCTAAATATTTTGGGCGTAATTCCAACTTCTTTTTTAAATAAACGGGAAAATAAGTTGGGTTTTCGAATCCCAGCGAAACAGAAATTTCAGTAATATTCATTTTTTCCTCTTTCAATAAATTTTTTGCTTATGAAATCAAATAGAGATGAATAAGTTCCAATACAGTTTTTTCGGTTTCCTGCTTAAGCAAATAGGTTAGATAGTGTTGGTAAACATTCAGATTTTTAGTCATGTAACTGACTTTTTTTTATACTATTTTTTTTAAATATTGATATAAATCTCACTTTATTCTTGTTCTTTATTATGATACAAAAGTGGGTAATAATGAAACGTTTTTTACTGAACTTAAAATAAATCCTTTGAGATTTATTGCTTACTAGTGCTTCTCAACTCCTTTTAAAACAACACTTTCAAAAGCATTGTATAAAAACTGCTGAAGAGCGAGAATCATTGATGTGCCTTTTCCAATGGGATAATTGAATTTTGGATTTCTTGAATTAATAACTTTAATGATGGTATCAGCCACCGCAGTCGGCAGTGGTGCTTTTTGAAGTTCATTGTTATAGAAGGATTGAAGCTTTTGTCTAAAAATATCATACTCTTTAATATTTCCATGAGTGGCAACAGCATTATTAATAAAATTTGTTTTGTGAAACATAGGTTCAATTACACTGATTTTGATGTTAAACTGATGGGTTTCAAAACGCAGTGATTTAAAATAGCCTTCTAATGCATGTTTTGAAGCCGAATAATAACTTAAATTTGGATGACCAATCAATCCTAAAAAAGAACCAACAGTGATAATTTTGCCTTCTTTTTGGTTTCTCATTTTTGGAAGCAGTGCATTGGTAAGTTTAACAGTCCCCCAGAAATTAGTTTCAAACTGCTGTAATCCTATTTTAATTGGGGTTTCCTCAGCAATTCCCATAACAAAAAAGCCTGCATTATTAACCAGAACATCCAGTTTATCGATATGGGTGTAAAGCTCTTTTGTAAAGGAAGATATAGAATTGTCATCTGAAATATCAAGACTAAGCAGTTTAAAAGGAATTTTGTTTTTGTATTTTTCCGGCTCACGGCTGGTTCCAATAACATTAAAACCCTTTTCATGAAGCTTTGTGGCCAAAAGGAGCCCAAAACCAGTTGAAGCTCCTGTAATTACTATATTTTTCATTTGAATTTAATTAAGCGGTTCTTTATTTTCAATTTCGATTGATGGCGGAATCAGTTTATACATTACCGGAGTTACAATTCTTGCAAGAATGGTTGAACTTATAAGCCCTCCAATTAATACAATAGCCAGCGGAGATATTTGTGGATTCGGATTTACTGCCAGCGGAATCAGTCCACAGATTGCAGTTACAGATGTTAAAACTACGGGCAGGAAACGAGTTTCACCAGCAATAGCAATTGCTTCATCAATGGATTTTCCTTCTTGTCGTAATTGGTTTGTAAAATCAACCAGAAGAAGAGAGTTTTTCACTTGAATCCCAGACAATCCGATGAAACCGATAATAGAAACCAGTGACATTGGGTTTCCTGTAGCTATTAAAAATAATACACCTCCTAAAATTCCTAAAGGGATGATGGACATAACAATGATGATTCCTTTAAACGTTTTAAATTGAAGCAATAAAACCGCAATAAACAAAAAGGCACTCAATATAATTACGGACAGGAAATTGCCTCCCAATGCATCACCTTCTGACTCTTTTTCTCCAGACAGTTTGTAATAATATCCTTTTGGCATTTTGAGTTTATTCAATTTTGGAATAATATCTACCAGCAGGTCATTTGCTAAATAACCTTTTTTTGACATGGCACTGACTTTTGAAAAACGTGATTTGTTGAAATGATTTATGGCTGTAGGCGCCGTTTCAAAAGACACGGTTGCAATTTGATTTAATGCAATTGGTGTTCCCTGAACATTATTTACATATAAATTTTTCAGCGCATCAAGATTAGAGAATTTATTTCTTGGTAAAGTGATGGTTACATTTCTTGCATCGCCACGGTCATCTATATAATCCCCAACTGTTAAACCTGCAACAGCAAGACGGATAACTTTATCGACCTCACTTGTCAGTACGCCCAATGTTCTCGCTTTCTCTTTATTAATTTTTACTTTGACATCGGTTTTGTATGTATTTAATTCGTTGTTGATGTAAACCGTTCCTTCTTGATTTCGTAAAATAGTTTCTACCTGAGAAGATAATTTGCGTAAAACTTCTTGGTCTTCGCCAAATAAACGCACAACGATATTGGCTTCCAATGGTGTTCCTTGTTCAAAATCTTTTACCTCCACTTTAGCATAAGGCATTGTTTTAAAGATATCACGCAATTTTTCAATCAAAGCCGTTTTTTCAGTAGGTGTAGCTTCATCTTCCAATTGCACGAAAATCTGAGCAAAATCAGATTTTCTATCTTGTGGATGCACGTTGTAGTAAATCTGCGGGTTTCCGTGTCCCACATTTGAAGTGAAATACACAATTTCTTTGTGGTTTTTTAACTCAGATTCCACAAGTTTTGTTACCCTGTCACTTTCCGAAATATTGGCTTGAAGGGGCATTTTTATGTTGATTAAAAACATTGGTTTTTCCGAAGTTGGGAATAACTTAAATCCGGCTACCGAAAACAATCCAAAGGCAATAACACTTAAAAATATTGAAATGGCAATCGTAGTTTTTGGAAATTTTAATGCTTTGGGCATAATATCCCTGTAGGCTCTCGTAAGGAATTTTTGCAAATACTGAAGAAAAATGTTTCCTTCACCGTGTTCGTGTGTTTTCAAGAAGCGACTTCCCAAAAACGGCACCAATGTCAAAGCAACAATCATAGAAGCCAATACACTTGTGATTACCGCCATTGGCAAACTTCGGATAAATTCACCTGCCATATCTGGAAGAAAAGCTAATGGGATAAAGGCTATAACCAAAGTGGCTGTAGTGCCGACAACAGCAATACCTATTTGCTTTGTTCCCATTAAAACGGCATCCATTTTGGTATGACCTTCTCGAAGCCATCGCTCGATATTTTCGACCACCACAATACTGTCGTCAACCAACAGTCCTAAAGCAACGACCAACCCTACAATACTCAATTGGTTTAAAGAATAGCCTAAAGCATTCATTGCAATTAATCCCAAAGCCAAGGATAAAGGAATGGAAATCATAACAATAGCAGATGCTCTTCCACCTAATGGCACTAATGTGATGACAACCAAAAGAATGGCCAATCCAAAATCAAAACCTAAATGTCCCAAACGTTTTGATACCATATCGGCTTGGTCAAAGTTTTTTACCAGTTTAATGTTAGCAGGCAAGTCTTTAGAGAATGCCTCTACTATAGGTAAATATTCTTTCTGAACATCACTAATATTTACATTGTCCTTCATTCCGGCAGTAACCAAAACGCAACGGTATCCATTGATTCTTGTAATATGATATGCTACTTCAGATTTGTAGCTTACTTCGGATACATCTTTCATATAGATGATTTTTCCATTGGCATTGTAAACAACCGTATTGGCAACATCATCTGCATTTTTGAATTTACCGCTGGTTTTTACATTAAATACTTTGGTATCCAAATCAATACTTCCACCGGGAATATCGGCAGCTTCACTTTGCAAACTTCCCATTACTACATTCAATGGGATTTTTAATTGTGCCAATTTTTCTAAATTCAAATCCACTCGGATTTCCTGTTCCGGAATTCCGGAGTATTTTACATCTTTAAGATTGGTTATCTTTTCAATTCTGGTTTTTAGTTTATCCGCTTCATCCTGCATTTTTTTGTCAGATGCATTTTCGGAAACCAATGCGATCTGAAGAATTTTTACATCCGAAGACGAAATTTTCTCTGTTTTTATCTGATAAATATCTTTTGGAAGTTCACTGTTTTTCAGTGCATTCATTTCGGTAGAGATTTCCTGATATTTATTATCAACATCAACTCCGTATTTGAATTTTACCTGAAAAGCGGCTACACCATCTTCTACAGTCGTGAGTATTTTTTCGATATTTTCTAAGCCATAAATTTTATTTTCAATAGGTTTTACGACTTGTTCTTCCATATCTTTTGGACTGGTTCCAGGATAAATAACCGTAATCAGATATTGTGGAGGATGTGTTGCAGGATCTTCTGCTCTTGGCATCGTGAATAAGGTAAGGACTCCTACCACAGCAACCAAAAGAGCGAGAATCAGTGTAAACTGATAATTCTTAACTGAAAAGTTCGTGATTTTCATACTATTAATTATTTAATGATCTTAATCGTTGATTCTTCGTTTAGATAAGCGCTGTTGGATATGACGATCTGATCTGTTTTTTGAAGACCGTCTTTTATGAATACCTTGTTGTTTTCAAATTTAGTTATCGTAACAGGCTGACGTTTTACTTTGTTATTGACTACGATAAATACAAAAGCTTTATTTCCGTCGGCTTCTAAAAGTGAGTTATAAGGAATGATGATAAAATCTTCGGCTTTATTCGCTTGTATGTCTGCTTTTCCAAACATACCCACAGCCGGTTTACTGTTTTTCATATCCAGTTTTAATTCTACCTGAAAAGAACCCAGTGCAGCATCTGCTGCCTGTGATTTTCTAAAAATGGAAGCTTCAAAAAGGGTATCAGGAAATCCGTCAAGGGTAACTGTTGCTTTCTGACCGATTTTAACCGATGCCCATTCTGTATCTGTCAGACCTATTTTTAATAAATAATTGTTGTTTTTACTTGTTTCGTTTATGGCCAAAATAGGGGATCCAGGTCCGACAACTTCTCCTTCATTAGCTATTTTACTGGAAACAAACCCATCGGCAGCAGCATATATTTTGGCATAACGGGCATTAAAAGCAACGGCATCTTTCTGTTTTTTGGCAATGTCCAGACCAGTTTTTGTGTTTTGAAGCTGTTCCAAAGTATATACGCTGTCTTTGTAGAGATTATTGGCACGGTTGTAATCGCGCTCGTATTTTTTTACGTTCAGATCGGTTTGGTTTAAACCGGCATTAATTTCAGTTTCATCCAAAGTTGCCAACAGCTGGCCTTTTTTAAAAAACTGACCTTCTTCTACATAAATTCGGCTAACGACACCGCCAATTTTAAAACCATAATGCGCTTGGTTTTCTGTTGTTACTAAACCCGATGCACTTATATTTCCTGCCATTGCCAAAGATTGAACAGTAGCCGTTTTTATTGGAATAATATCAGCTGTTTCGAATGGGTTCTCTTTTTTTTCTTCCTTGCACGCATAAAAAAGTGGAATGGCAAGAAGGCATATCAGTATTTTTGTTGTTTTCATAATAGTTTCTTTTTAAAGTTATTTTAAAGTAAAAGTGGCATTGGCTCTTTCTAATTCGGCATAAGCTATCCAAGAAATATAGAGCGATATATTAGTGTTAAGCTGGGCATTTACCCATTGGTTTTGTGCATCCAGAAGTTCAATGTAGATGGCCTGACCTTCTTTATACAATTTGGTTATATCGTCATTGTATTTTTTGGCAGATTCCTTTTGATTTTTATTGGCATTGTATTGTTCTAAAGCAGCTTTCAAATTATTTTGTGCAACCTGAAACTGAAGCAATAATTGTTGTCTCACATTGTCTGTCTGTGAACTTATTTTTTTACTGTCTTCTTCGACCTGTTTCAGTTTGTATTTGTTTTTATTTCCCGAAAAAATATTCATTTCTAAACTTACTCCTGCGAAATAATAGCGTGAGTCTTTATTTACGTTAAAATCAAAATCCTGAAATCCAACATCGGCAAAACCGCCAAGTTTCGGAAACCAATAGGATTGCGTGAGTTTGCCGACAGTTTCATTTATTTCTTTTACCTGAGTCAGTTTTTGTAATTCTTCCCTGTTTTGGGTATTCTCTGATAATGCCTCAGTTGGCAGCGATTTACTTTCATCCACTTCAATTGGAGTATCTAATTTTTGATTCAGCAAAAAATTAAAATACGATTGAGCGTTTTTACTGACTTGTTTTGCCGTTTCTAAATTTGCCTCAATGCGTATTACCTCATTATCGCTTCGCAGAACAGCGGTACGGTTTATCTTGTCATTTTTATACAATGATTGATTTACTCTTTTGTTTTCCTTAACCAATACTAATGCTTCCTGATAAATTTTAATTCCTTCAACCGATTGAAGGTATTTGTAGTAGGCAATTTTTATATCCTTGACTAATTCCCTTTGGTATATTTCCAGTTCAATTTTTTGCAATGAAGTCTGCTGGTTTTTAATTCTCTTGTTGTAGATAATTTCAAAATTCAGCAAAGGCATTGTAGTATGAATTTTTGCATCATAGAAATTATCGGGATTAATCAAAACAGACTGATTTTGCAAAGAAGGGAAAGCATTCGAATTGGTTATCTGGTTCAGTGTGCTGTACACAGGATTCAGCATATCGCCTACAGGAATGTCAATTGTTCTTCCTCCGTCTGCTTTTGTATAATTTCCATTTAAAGAAACAGTAGGGTAGAAGAGGGATCGAGCTTCTTTTAAAGCATACATACTTTTGTTAATATCAAAATTATGTTGCTTTATTACTTCGTTATTTTTTAATCCGGTTTCAATATAACCGTCAAGCTTAGTCTGTGAATATCCCAGATATCCTGATAAGATTAGTGTCAGAAATAGTGTTTTTTTTATCATTACATTGTTATTAAATTGAACATTGTTCATTTTTTTAGTCAAAAAAATATTATAGTTTTTCTATTATTTTTAAATACTCATTATAGCCGTCAAAAAGAATGGTTTCTGGATTTGTAAACTTAACGCCTGTGATTCTCTGACGAATTTGGAGACAGCACATACCGTGAACTAAACTCCAAACCATGAATGACAGCGGTTCTACATTATGTCCGACGAAATGCCCTTTATCAATACATTCCTGAATTGTTTTTTTAACGAGACCAAATGTTTTTACACCTTCATCCCAATCTTCATTATTAGAGTTTTCCAGAAATTCCATTGGTGCTTTGAGGTTAAACATCAAATCATACATTTCAGAATTTTCTAAAGCGAATTTTATATACATGAATCCCATTTTTCGGATGCGTTCCATTGGATCTTCAATAGTAAACAATTCCTGAAAATAACCACCCAATTCCTGAAAACCTATGGAATGTAAATCGTGCAAAATCGCGTTTTTATCTTTGAAATAGACATATACTGTCCCAACACTATAATCAATTTCATCGGCAATATTTCTAATGGTGGTCTGCTCAATGCCTTTTTCTATAAAAAGCTTTTTTGCTCCTTTTAGGATAAGAGTTTTTAATGCTTCTTTTTCTCTGGCTTTTCTATCTGCTACACTCATAACTATAATTTCTTTTGCAAATGTATGTATTTTTTTTTGAACAACGTTCATTTTTTTTGTAAAAAATAAACGCAGTAATCCAAAAGCCTTTGTTTTACTGCGTTTTTATGGTTTGTATTTTTTAATTATTCTTTGGGTTTTGAGGAAATAATTAGCGATTTAACGACTGAGTTTCTATTCAGTGTCATCAATTTTAATACATAAAAAGTAATTTATTTCATTTTGATAACCACTTTCTCTTTTGATCGACCTGATTCTAAGTATACAAGTGCATCCTTTGTTTGTTCGAATGGAACCATTATAAACTATAATAAAAACAAATTAAATAGAAACCTTTTTAACTTTATTTTCTGCTTCGCCTACAGCCGTACCCCAATCATAAATGGCGTTAAGTACAGGTATCAAGGTTCTCCCGAATTCTGTTAATTCGTATTCCACTTTCAACGGAGGTTTTTTTGAATAGACTTTTCTTTTAACAAGGCCATCACGTTCCATTTCCTTCAGGTGCAGACTTAAAGTTCGCTCAGAAATACTCTTCATTCCCTGATGAAGTTCACTATAACGTCTCTTTTTTGAAATTAAATACATTAAAATCACCGCTTTCCATTTACCTCCTATAGAGCTCATTGTTAAGCTTGTAGCGCAAGGAAATGTTTTGTCATTATGTTCAAACATGATACTAACCATTTGTATAGTTATTGCAAATGTATACAACTTCACTTAATTTTGCAACTAACAAAAGTAAAGTTTAAATTTTAATTAAAAATAGATGATTATGAACATATTAGTAATTTATGCCCATCCATACGATGGCAGTTTTTGTAAAGGCATATTAGATACTGTCGTACCAGCGATGGAAGCCAGAGGAGCAAACGTGAAAGTAAAGGATCTCGTTAAAATGAATTTCGATGCAACAATGAGACCGGAAGATCTAAAGGCCACTGTAACAAAAACCTATACTGCTGAAGTACAACAAGAACAGAAGGATGTTCTTTGGGCAGATGCGATTGTTACCATTTGTCCTATTTGGTTTGGATCAGTACCTGGATTTCTGAAAGCCTATTTCGATAAGGTTTTTATTACCGGTTTTGGTTATGACTATACCGGTGGTTTATTACAGAACAAGAGAGTTTTTTCGCTTTTTACCTTTGGTTCTAAAGATCCTTATCTAACCCTTGCAAATCAATATAAAGGCATTGAATACCTATGGGACAATATTTTTTCAATGGTAGGTTTCAAAGATATTGCAGTAAAATATTTCCAAGGCGTTCCAAGAGCTACCGATCAGGAAAGAGCTCAATATTTGGTAGAAGCAATAGAATTCGTAGATCAGATCTACGATAAAAAATTAGGTGAAATAGGCCAGATTGGAGCAGGTGAACTTTTGGTAAAACTTGTAATAGAAGGCAAATTGGTAATGCCAACAGTACAAATAGAAGAATAAAAAGTTAATTAATTAAATTTCAAAAATATGAAAATGCTTGAAAGTAAAGTAGCAATTATGACTGGAGTTGGTCAAGGTATTGGAAAAAAGGCGTGGCAATAGCGTTGGCTAAATCTGATGCAAGCATAGGAGCGGTTGATATTAACCTTGAGGCTGCGCAGGAAGCTGTAAAAGAAACTGAAGATTTTGGAGGAAAAGTGGTTGCTGTGTAACGTGATATCAGTAACCGCAATGATCTTTGATGCGGTAAAGAAAACTTAGAATGAGCTTGGAGACGTTTTCATCTTAGTTAATAATGCCATAGCTGTATGACATACTTTTTGGAAGATATAACAGAAGCTGATCTTGACCTTGTATTAAAAACGGGACCTTATGCAAGTTTAGCATTATTGGTGCTTTTATTGCGTTCCTTTCTGCTTATGAAATCACGTTCGCAAAAGATGATATTAGGAGCCCAGAATGCTGTTTATGAATCCTCAAGTGGCGCTTGGCGGTCTGAAGATGACAATGCTGTCCGTTATATTGACGGAGATGCAATCGTTGAATCCGCAAAATTAGCTGAAAAGTAAAAATTCCATTTCATTTTCATTGCCGATCGTACCATAAATTCCAGATAACCGACATAGCTGTTTTTTTTATTTTGTTTTGGGTTTCTTTTGTAAACCAGCAACAACCAATTTATATGATTTCTCAACCAAATCTTTTAACACTTCCTCGGAAACTTTGCCCTGCAATTCAACATTTATCCAGTATTTCCGACTCAAATTAAAAGGCCTTTCAAAACCTTCTTGATCACTGAGTTCCTCAATCTTTTCAGGATCACACTTTAAGGTGCAATAATCAAATCGATCAATATCAAAAAAGCAAAACATTTTTTTGCCTACATAAAATACCAAGATAGCTCTCGAATTTTTGAAAAATCCTGCAAATGGCATCCCTTCGTGTGTATCAGGAAATGATAAACAAAATGTCCTTAACGCTTCTATATCCATAACTTTTTTTAAGGGAGTGTTTTTATTCTCCTCATCAAGATATTTTTACTAATTCTATTTTGGTACGATACAGTCGTGCCCTATTGTTTATCATTTTAATCAGTTAAACAACTGTCTAAACTCCAATGCTACACATTTTTTTTAATTCAAAAACTGCTCCCTATATTCCGTAGGTGTAATTCCAACTTCTTTTTTAAAAAGTCTTGAAAAATAAGGTGGATTTTCAAAACCCAATTGGTAGGCTGTTTCTGCAACCGTTTTATCTGTACTCATCAAAATATTTTTGGCTTCCAAAACTAGGGCTATGTGAATATGCTCTAAAGTAGTTTTGCCTGTTTCTTGTTTCAATAAATCACTTAAATAACTTGCCGACAAGGCTAATTGGGTTGCCATATATTTTACTGTTGGCAAGCCTTTTATTTGGAGTTGTCCTTCTTCAAAATATAAATTTAATATCTCGGTAAACTTTGAAGTGATTGAACCCGATAAAACAGCTCTATTTAAAAATTGCCTTTTGTAAAACCGTTGCGAATATTTCAAAATAGAATCAATATGGGTGAGCATAATATCTCGACTAAACTCATCTTGATTGTTGTAATATTCACCTTTAATTTTATTGAATAGCTCCCAAAGTATAGTTTCTTCTTTGGGAGATAAATGCAACGCTTCGTTTACCTCATAATCAAAAAAACCATATTTTTTTATTTCTTTATATAGGTTATGGCTTACCAAAAAATCTTCGTGAAGGTATAGTAAAAAACCTTTTTCACTGTTTTCTATGCCATTCAATGTGATTTTTTGATGCGGTTTTAAAAATGCCATTGAGCCATTGTCGTGGTCGTACTTTGTTTTGCCGTACTGAAAAGAGCCCGATTTTAATTTTGTAAAAGCAATGGTATAAAAATCCGTCGTAAATTCTTTTTCTAAAAATGTGCATTTTTCATCTTCTTCAAAAGTCAATATACCCAATAACGGATTCTCAGGTGGTGGAAATCCGTTGGCTTTAAGTAATTCGCTTATTGTTTTGTAATGTGTCATCTTGCATTTATTTTAAATTAGGTTTACTTATTTACATTTTTGCATATTGGCTTAATGTAATAGTTGGCTTGCCTAATTCGTCCCAAGTTTTTTGAGCTTCAAATGTTTCTTTATTCTTGTTCATTACATCAATCAAAGGCACTGCAAATTTCAAAGGCTTTATAAACAAAGATAAAAACTTCGCCATTCCCATTGGTAATTTTGCAATTTTTAATTTGTCTTTTGTATGGTTTTCAATATAAATTTTTGATGCTTCTTCAGTTGTCAAAGACTCTAATCCTTGAACGGCATATTCTCTATTTAAAGCTTTCTCAGTTTCAAAAGATTTAGCTGCTTGTTTGCCAAAATCAGACGCAGCTATCCATCGAGATTTTTCATTTGAAGTACCAATAATGTTTATTTTATTGCCATCTCTCATACCGCCATTAAAATTTTCCATAAAATTTGATGGATAAAAGATTGTATAAGGAATACCACTGTTTTTTATTTTATTTATAGCTTGTTTCTTGGCATTCATAACCCACCAATTACCGGTATAATTTCGGGCTAAAAACGAAGAAAGATAACCTACTTGCTTTACAGAAGAACCTTGTAATGCCGATACAATATTTTCTATACCTTCTTTTTCAGGATTAAATTCGCCTTCCTTATTGCTTGGTGAAGCTGAAATACTGATGTAAACGGCATCTGCATCTTTGATCGCTTCGGAAATATTAGATTTACTTTTTAGGTCGCCTTCAAAAAAAGTAACCCCTGATGGGAAGATATGCTTTTCTTTATCAATACTTCTTACAAAAGCAGTTACTTCAAAACCTGCTTTAATTAATTCTTTGGTTACAGGTTTTCCTATCATACCTGTTGCTCCAATTACTGTTATTTTTTTACTCATTTTTATTTTATTTTTGATTAATTTGTAAGAAATAGGAAGGTTAATCCGTTACCTGAAAAAAGCCTGTTGCTATCTTGATAAATCCTTGAAGCTTTTTAGGAATTACAAGTTCATCAGCCTTAGACATACTCAAAACTTCATTCGCTTTTTCCCCATTTATTGCAAGTTCCACCCAATTCGGGTTGATGATAAGACCGTGACCTACTGCCACCAATGATAGGCCTGTTTTTAATGCTTCTGTTGCATCATCCGCTTGTTTGATACCTCCAGCAGCAATCACAGGTACTCTTTGTTGCACGTGATTTAGTATCAAATTTAAAATAGTAACCTCCCCATTTTCATCATCCATTGGTTTTTGTGCAAGCACATTGCCAAGTGATAGGTGTAGGTAATCCATACCGCTTTCTATCAACTTATCTATCAGAGGAAAGGTATCTTTAGTTCTGTAACTTTCAGGTTCTTCTGGCGAAATTCGGAAACCTACAAGAAATGGTCTGTCTGCATATTTTTTGATTACATCTTGAATTTCTTTGATTACTTCTAGGGCAAAATTCATTCGTTTTTCGGCAGTTCCACCCCAATAATCGGTTCGTTGGTTGTAATAAGGTGAAAAGAAATTTTGCAGTAAAAAACCGTGAGCTCCGTGCAACTCTATTCCATCAAAACCAGCTTTTATTGCTCTATGCGTAGTTTCTCCAAAAGCCTTAATCATTTCCGAAATTTCTTCGTGAGATAGTTCACGAGATGCGATCCCACCTGCATAAAATGCTGAAGGTACTAATGCGACAGGACTTGCACTCACGGCAATACCATCTGGAATAAGGTCTAAAACGGCTTTGTTTCCCGCATGATAAATTTGAAGTATGGCAGGTGCACCTCCTTTTTTTGCGGCTGTGGCCAGCTTTTTAAGTCCCGGTAAAAACGAATCGTCATAAGAAGCGTATTCATTGTTAAAGCCAATGCCGTTTGCCATTACTCTGGTGCAGCCAGTTATTACCAAGCCAACGTTTCCGCTTCGAGCTTCGTAGTGTTTTATTTCATCATCAGATATGGTATAATCATCATTGCTTGCCCAAGTTGTCATGGGTGCCATCGCAATGCTGTTTTTGGTTTCTATTCCGTTTTTAAAGGTAAACGTTTCGGATATTTTTTTTGTATCTGTTCTCTTGCTCATTATTTAAAATTTTTGTTGTTAAATGATGATGCAAAGTTGGGGAGTTAAACACTCTTGTTAGATATACAAAAGGCGAAAGATGTGATACAAATTGCGGAATGGGAATTTTTTTGGTGAGCTGCTGAATTTTGAAAATGGAGTTCGCAGTATTACCGATATCATTTTTTAAATAATTTGAAAAACAGGGTGAAATTTAAAAACCCAATGCGTAACCAATTTCTGGAACGGATAGATTTTTAACTTCTGACAGAAGATTAAATCCTCTTTAAATTAAATTTTCTGAACCAAATTCTGCCAATTTATCTGCAATCGGCAAAGTTTTCAGCCCTAATTCAGTCAAAGTATATTCAACTTTGGGTGGAATTTCTGGATAGGCTTTTTTATTGACTAATTTATTTTCAACAAGCATATTTAATTCTTGTATCAACATTTTTTCGCTAATTCCAGGTATAGCCCTTTTTAATTCACCATACCGCATTACTTTTTTGTTGATTTGAAACAATATCAACAAAGTCCACTTGCCACTTAGAAGCGTTAAAGATGCTCTCACTGGACATTTTTCATCACAAGGCAAAATTATTTTAGATTTTTTTTCCATTGATATTCAATTATTATAACCATTTAGTAGGTACTTTACTTATGAGTAAGTACTTGTGCAAAAGTAAGTAGTAATATATTTTTGTGCAAGAAATAATTAAATATTCTAAAAAAGCAAATAATAATTAAAACAGAATAAAAATGAAAATTTTAGTATTTGGAGCTTCAGGCTCACAACAATTCAATGTAATATCAGAGGGAATAAAAAAAGGAGCAGAAGTAGTTGCTGCAACAAGTTCAGCAACAAGTTTTGAAAAATTAAGTCAGGCAGGAGCAAAACCTATTTTGGCAAATATGAGTGATGCAAAAAAAATGTTGGAAATTACCGTTGGCATAGATGCGATAGCTTTTATGGTTCCTGTTTCTTTGCCTAGCCCACTTGAAGGCTTGGAATATGCTAAAAATGTAATTGATGCCGCCAAAGCAAATGGGGTCAAAAAAATTGTATGGAATACCAGTGCCTGGTTATTACCTCAAAAAATTGGAATTTCTGGTGAAGATGTAAAATTGGACATTAAAGATTATCTGAAAAATAGCGGATTGGACTATGTAATACTTGAACCCACAATTTATATGGAAAATATGATGGGGCCATTTTGTGCACCTTTTGTAAAAAAGGAAAAAAAACTTGCTTATCCTACTCCAGAAGGTATGTCTATTGGGTGGATTGCCTCCAGAGATGTGAGTGCTTTTGTTGTGGAAGCAATTTACAATAACAGCCTAAAAGCAGATTCCTTTCAAATTAGTGGTTTAGAAAACTTAAAAGGAAATGATTTGGCTGAACAATTTTCTAAAGGTTTGGGTGAAAGCGTAGTTTATTATATGCAGCCATCCCAGGAATTTGGTGAAATATTAAAGCCATTAGTAGGTGAAGTAGCTGCGGCCGGAGTGACTTCTTACTATGAAAGTCTTCAAAACACTACAGAGTTCCCTGCAAAATTTAATCCTAATATGCATGATATATTAGAAAAACTACCAGTGCAAATGACCTCTCTGGAACAATGGGCGAAAGAGAACAAAACGTATTTTTCCTAAAAAAAAAGTAGTACACTTTCTTCTAAAATTACTACTGTTAATGTAAATTAAACTTGAAAGCAAAGGCAATTTTGATTTTTCAATTCTTATAGGATTGCTATTTGAAGATTGCCTTTTTGATTGTTTATGTGAAAGAATAGATAACTCTATTTTGCAGACTTATTTAGAAATTAATGTCCTATTTTCCATCATCGCGGCAATAATATTTTGTCTAAACTTAGTTGGCTGTATTACTGGTTTTATTTAAAAATTCTGTAGGGTTCTTACCAAATTGTTTTTTAAACGCATATGAGAAATGTGATAAATTTTCAAAACCCACTTCGTAATACACATCAATAGGTTTTCTGTTCTTTTTAGTTATTTGATAACGAGCTAATTCAAGTCTTTTTTGGGTAATCCATTTTTGCGGAGTAGTATTATATACCTTTTTGAAATCCCTTTTAAATGTGGTTAAACTTCTGCCTGTCAAGTAACCAAATTTTTCTATTGGCATATTAAACATATAATTTCGTTCCATAAATTCAACCAAATTGATTTTATGTGGTTCCGAAAAGTCAGATAAAACAGTGTCAATATCTTTGGTTAGGGAGCGTAAAACAGTAATTGCTTCCTGAATTTTCAATTGAGAAAGTTCCTGGGGCAATTTGTAGTTAAGGTCGAAATAAGGCAGCATTGAAGCAAAAAAACTATCAAGCAAAGGATTTTGAGGCAATGGAATAATAGAATCGGTTTTTGAAACCAATGTGGTTTGTAATTTTTTTTGTTCGTAAAATGCCCTTAAAACATCTTGTGTGAGTTTTACAATAATGGCTCTGTAGGGCAAGCCGTCTTTTTCAGATTTTATTAATGTTGATAGTTGATTTCTTGGAAAAAGAAGCGTATCACCCAAGCCAAAAACATAGGTTTTGTTTGACTGAATAACTTTTAATTCTCCTGATAACACACGAACAACGCAATGTTCTTCAGCAATCATTTCTGTATTGTGATGAGTTGATCCACTACATGTGAAAACAATTTCTGCGTAATTATTAATTTGTCTTACTGCCATAATGTAAAGGTAAAAAGAAATAAGATTCATATCGTTGAATCTTATTTCTTTCAATTATTATATGTCAAATTTTATTTGAGCTAATTCTTCGCTCAGCGTCCAAAGTTTTTTAGCCGTCTCTTCTTTCAAAGCAAATGGCGCAACACCTCCAAATCCACCTGGGTTTTTATAGGCGGCAGCGATATTTTCATAATTAGCCTCATCATATTGAGCTATTTCCACATCTTCCAAATACACACCGCCTGTGTTTTGTAATTGTTGGCTTGTAGCTGCCCAGACTGTTGTAGCTGCAACTTGTGGAATTGTTTTTTGTATTTCTTTCATAGCTGCATCTGCTGCTTCGTTCAGAGTTCCATCAGCATTATACAAACCTAAGGTAACCATATCCTCAAATCCTAAATGTCTGCTTAGTTTAGTATCTAAGCTTAAACCTGGGTGCAAAGCATATGCCCTAACGCCAAATTCCTGGGCTCTTTTATCCAATTCTACAGTAAAAAGAATTGTTGCTGTTTTTGATTGTCCATATGCTTCAAACTTATTGTATTCCCTTTTGTTGTAATTTACATCATCAAACAATACTGGTGAAAAATGGTGAGAAGAGGAGGAAACATTGATAACTCTAGCATCCTCAGTTCTTTTCAAAGCTTCCCAAAGTTTAGCTGTAAGTTGAAAATGCCCCAAGTGATTAATTGAAAATTGAGATTCATAGCCTCTTTCGTCACGACTCAATGGTGTCCACATTACACCCGCATTGTTGATTAGAAAGTTTAGAGATCTATTTGAAGCCAAAAATCTTTCAGCAAACGTGTTAATAGAATCTGGATTTGTTAATTCTAAATTTTCGAATTCTACATTCGATACACCTTCCAAATTTTTTTTGGCATTTTCTGTATTCCTTGTGGCAACGATTACCGTTGCACCCGCAGCTGTCAGCGTTTTTGTAACTTCTAATCCAATTCCGCTGTCGCCTCCTGTAACGATTGCAATTTTACCAGTTAAATCAATTCCTTTAATAACATCTGCAGTGGTAGATGCTGCGTTGAAGCCAGAACCTATCGGTTTTTGTAATGCTCCGTTGTAATTACTTTGTTTCATTTTCTAATAATTTTTTATTTATTTTTATTGATACAAAGGTAATTGGCATCTCGCGGGATGACTTTGTTATAAAGTCCGAATTGCTTTGTTTAAAGGGTCGGTCTTTTTTGATAATGTTTATACTACTATACGTGCTGTTAATTCAAAATTTGTCCAGTTTAAAGGTTATTATGAGGTCATTGATCTATATGCACAATATGTCGAGATAAAAGGTGAATTGCCTGTTGAATTGACCAAAGATGGCTCCATTTAAATGAAAAGGATACAAGAAATCGATAAACTTTGAGAAACCTATAACTAAAAGACTGCAAAGGAGTCATAATAATATGATGATGAATAAAGGCAAGCCTAAAACATACGTAATGTGTTCTTTCAATTATTTTTGTTATTGGTAAATTTCAAATAGGCAGTTTTTTCCTTTATTTAATAGAGTTTCCACAGTTTTATTTATATATGTGAAAGCCAAGGATGCCGTCCTGCTTTTTGCTTGGCTTTATTTTAGCGGTATGATTATTAAACTTACAAATCACGCATGTTGGATAAACATGTAATCAGTTTTGCTTGAAACGATAAATGGTTTAATATAATGCCTGAGTAAAATCTTCCAGAAGGTCATCGATATCTTCAATTCCTATTGACAAACGGATTAAAGAATCATCAATACCCATTTCTTTCCTGCGTTCAGCTCCCAGTTCGTGAAATATGGTTTTTGCTACGGGAATTGCAAGAGTTCGCGTATCGCCTAGGTTACTGGATTTAACAACAACCTTAAGACGGTTTAGAAATGTTAAGCAGTCAATTTCATCACTTAATTCAAAACTCATTAGACCTCCAAAAGCCTTAAATAATTCTGAAGCCGTTTGATGCTGAGGATGGCTTTCTAACCCAGGATAATTAACTTTTTTTACCAACTTATGATTGCTGAGAAAATTAGCAAGCAGCAACGCATTATTTGAAGTTCTCTCTAATCTTAAAGCCAAAGTTTCTGATCCAACCGAAATAACATGTGCTGCTTCTGGAGATAAAGTACCGCCGCCATCACGCAATCCTCTTTTTCTGATTTGAGTTATTCCATGCATCGCAGGTGCAGTGCTTTCCCGTATAAGTGGTGCAATATTTGCAAATGTATTCCAGTCATAAAGTCCCGTGTCAGTGAGACTGCCGCCAAGAGCATCTCCATGACCGCCTATATATTTTGTAAGCGAGTTAATGACAAGACTTGCTTTTACGTTAACAGGTTTAAATAAATAAGGCGATGTCATCGTATTGTCCACAATGTAGATTAGTTTATGCTGCTGACAGAAATCACCAATTTGATCGAGCTGCGCTACCTGAGTACCTGGATTGGCAATAGTCTCGACAAATACCATTCGGGTAGCAGGCTTGTAAGCCTGTTCTATATCCTTAACATTGGTTGCATCTACAAATGATATTTCTATACCAATTTCTGTCAAGGTCTGCATGATACTCCTTGAATTGCCAAACAGAAATGAACTTGCAATCACATGATCATCTTTTTTTAAAAGAGAAAGAAATGCTGCCGTTATTGCAGCCATTCCAGTGGAAAAGGCAACAGTTGAAAGACCATTTTCCATCTGCGTTATTTTGTTTTCCAAGGCATTTACGGTTGGATTCCCCTGTCTTGAATAAGCATAGCCTTTCTTTTTATTTTGAAAAACATCAACAAGACCGTTAACATCTTCAAATCCCCACGTAACGGAAGTATGAACTGGCTGATGCAATGCCCCAAATTCCGGTTGTAAAAGCCGGTCTGAATGTAATAGTGTAGTGGTAAATCCTTTTTTTATACTGCTCATTTATTTTGCTGATGCCTCAAATGGCTTCTTGTTTATTAGTATCAAATTTCTTTTTGTGCAGTTTTATTTTGATTTCAATAAATCCAAATCGCTTTAATTTAACTCATGCACTTTTGCAAATATATTGTTTTCTTATCAATGGTTAATTATATTTACTAGAGGACGAAGATCTTTGAAACTGAATATAGGAAAAGATTACACTCGCGCTGCGTAAAGAATACATTTTTGTAATCAGTGTTCTTGTAGATTCCGGATAATTTATTAGAACGAGACATAAAAAAACACACAAACAGCTGTTTGTGTGTTTTTGTCTTGTAATTTGAATTAATTGCAGTGCTGATACTTTTAAAGAGGAAGTGATAAAAGAGGAATTTCACTTCTGGAAGCCATCATTCTTGTTTTACTGATATGGATTAATGAATCCCAAAAACCATATTTATGAGGAATCATAATCAATAGATCGGCATTTATTTGGTTTATTTCGTCGTGAATGGCTTTAATTATTGCGGTAGATGAAACAGTTTTATAATTATAACTTGTCCCGTTTAATCCATCTGCAAAATGTTCAGTCACTTTCGATTCTTTTTGCTCGTTATCCAGCTCATCAGGCTTGTTGCTTACATGAAACATTTCTACAGCCGCGCCTAATTGTACAGCAATATTTTTTACTTTCTCCAATATAGTTTTATGTATATCACGGGTAATATCACATGCAAAAAGTATTGTTTTCAGCCCTTTATATTTGGCATTAAGAGGAATTGCCAGCACAGGAAATTTAAGTTTTTGCAAAGCTGCTGTAGTTGTATTACCCAGCAGATCCTGTTCTATTGAGTCTTTTAGCATTCCCATAACAACGATATCAGCTTGAGTGGAATCAATTGTCTTTTGAAGCTGATTCTCAAAATCTCCCATTTTCAAAATCGGTGTCACTTCAATTTTATAATCGGCAGAAAGTTTCTTGGCTAAATCAGAGAGTTTCTTTACGCTGTCAGCCTTTAATTCATCTATTGTAGAAGATTGTACGCGGGCATTTAGTGCATGTATAGAAACATGATAGAGATGGAATAAAATGATTTTCGCTCCTGTAGCAGCAGCAAAATGAGAAGCATAGGCAGTTGCATTACTGGCCTCTGGTGAAAAATCTGTAGCAACAAGTATTGTTTTCATAAATCTATTTTGTTTTATATAATTGATAAAATGATTTGAAAGTGAAAGTTTTTTTTCTAAAAAGAAACTTTAGTTTTACAAAGATACCAAACGTTTGGTATCTTTACTATTTTAAACTTTAAAATATTTTATGATAGAAGATGAAAAGAACCTAATTTTATAATGTAAATAGAATTTTACGATTAAAATACAAAAGCAGTCTGCGCTGCATAATATAAAATGTTATGAATAATTATAAGAAGAAAAAAGATCCTATTGAAAGCAGAAAACTAATTTTAGAAACTGCAATTGAATTGGCAAATACGTACGAACTTAGCCAGATATCATTTGATGCTCTTGCAAAAAAATGCGGTCTCAGTAAAGGTGGCATTATCCATCATTTCCCAACGAAAGAAGCTATTTTTGATACCCTTTTCAAAGAAAATTTCGAAGAATACAAAATCTGGGTTCAAGAAGAATTAAATTCAGAAGATTTACCAAATCCGGCTATTGCACTTCTAAGAATTACCCTAAAAAAATGCAATGATGAAAGCTACCGCAGACTGATGAAGGTAATCTATAAATGTTTAGTGAACAACGAACAATATTGCCAGCTGTGGAATGAATGGTTTTCAGAACACATAATTAAAAATTTGGACGAAGACAGCGAAATTAAAACATTATTAGGTTCTCTTGTTGCTATTGGAATATGGAATATGAATACATTGGGGTTATACAAAATAGAAACGCAAAAAATGAATAAAATACTCGATGTACTGCCAAAATAATTCTTTGTTTGAATTGCCAAAGTACTGCGGAGTATCACAGCTCTTTAATGAACGCTGAACAGCTAATGCAATTCTCTGATGCACTATATTTGGGGTTTATTTAATAACCTGTATAGTTATTTCAAGCATAGATAAAGCATAGATAAAGCATAGATAAAGCATAGATAGTGTATGGAGAATGTATGAAAAAGAGTTATGTTTAATACAGTTTCGAATCAGAACTTATCATATATGAATTGTAAGCTTTTTGTTTATCAAAAAACGATGTGCATTTATTTTGCTTTAAAATAGATTTTCCCTGCCAAATAATGCTAACTGCGCTACAATTGGAAGTGTGTTAAGCCCTTTTTGAGTTAAGCTATATTCTACTCTTGGAGGAATTTCCGGATAGGCTCTCTTACTCACCAGATCATGATTGACTAATGCTTTTAATTCCTGAATCAGCATTTTTTCTGAAATGCCGGGTATTGATCTTTTAAGTTCCCCATATCTGATGATCTGATTGTTTATCTGATACAAAATGATCAGTGGCCATTTGCCCCCAAGTAAAGCTAAAGATGCTTTTACTGGACATTTCTCGTCTGATGGATGAAAATTTATTTTTTCTTTTTTCATTGATATTCAGTAATTTTTACTTTTTAGTAAGTACCTTACTGAATGGTAGGTACTTGTGCAAAGTTAGGTATGTTTTTATATTTGTTTAAATACAGTTTGTATTTTAATTTTTTTTATATCTAAAAAATACTATTTTATTAATTATATGAAAAATTCCGCAGCAGAATGGTATCTGCCTTTAAAGAATAAATATCCTAATGTTTCAGATGAAGAATGGCTTTTGCTGGATAAGTACGGAAAGTTTAAAACAGTGAAAAAAGGCCATAGTTTTCTGTCTTCAGGAAAAGTTGCCCGATATGCTGCGTTTGTGATATCGGGTCAGTTTGCCTACACCATTATCGACGATGAAGGAAATGAGAAAATTATTAAATTTGGCTTGGCAAACGATTTTCTTGCAAATTGTGAAAGTTTTTATCAAAAAAAACCTTCTGCTATCAATATTACTGCCTTAGAAGATTCTCTAATCTGCAGTATGAATATTAAGCAGTTACAGCCTTTATATACTATTCATATGTGTATTGCTGACGTAAATCTCGCTATTTATCAAGAGGCTGCCCAGCAGACATTTGAGCATCAATACATGCTTTCGTTCAAGAGCCCTTTAAAGCGTTATAAATTTTTATTGGAAAAAAGGCCTGAAATTATTAGAAAAATCTCCATAAAAAATATTGCCAAGTATTTATATGTCAGCCGTGAGGCAATAAGCAGGGCAAGGCTTTTGTTGAAAAATAAGGAAGGTTCTCTGCAATAAACAACCTATTATAAGGTTCTATTTTTATTTAGAAAATCTTCCAGAATTTCATTAAACTGCACGGGATGTTCCATCATTGGAGCATGTCCGCAATTTAAAATTTCTACCAGCTGAGAATTAGGGAGCATTTTGTGAAAATCTTTTGCAACATGTAATGGTGTTATCCTATCTTCTTTTCCCCAGATAAGAAGTACAGGAATATTTATTTCAGCAAGAAGATTTGTAACTTGATTTCGCTGTGCTCTTTTAGCCGTTTTGATGATTTTAAAGCATTTTCTATTATCATTCACAATTTCAAAAACTTCATCAACAAGTTCTTTTGTGGCAATTGCGGGATCATAAAAAGTATTTGCAGCATGTTCGCGGATATATGAATAGCTGTGTCGCCTAGGAAAACTTCCTAATGTATTGTTTTCATACAACCCCGAACTTCCTGTTAGAATCAGTGATTTAACATTTGATAGATTTCGATGTGTGTACAGGAATGCAACGTGACCGCCTAGTGAGTTGCCAACAAGTATTATGTTATTTAACTGCAGGCTTTCAGTATAATTTTCCAGCCAGGTGACAAGATAATCTAATTCATCAATTTTATGGTCGTCATATAGTGGCATGGTTGGAACATAGATATTGTAATATTCCTGAAAATGATCTGTTACGGTTTTCCAGTTGCTTAACCCTCCAAAAAGACCGTGCAGTAAAATGATAGTTTGTTTCATATAATGTTTTTTGCAAATCTATTAGATGATAAAGTTTTGAAATGTGATTACAATCACAAAAAAACCAGCCAAGAAAACCGGACTGGTTAATATGAATTTTATTCTAAAAGATTGAGGTATTGTTACCAATAATAGATTCTTTGTCACTATTAATTATTGAGAAATCGTGAGATTTTAACAATAGATTCATCATCAGAAGGCCAAGCCAGTTTCATCATTGTTATTATGAATTCTTCCCTGCGCTGAGCAGCATCGAAGGAGTTGTGAGCTTTTTCTATAGCCTTCTTAATTTCTGGTAAATTTAGTGAAGTAGAATAGGCGGGTTGACCAGGTTGAAATCGATAGGATTCTTGCAAATCTCCTGCATAGAAGGGATCAAATCCTGTCTCTTCAATCAACTGTTTTATAATGACTGTAGTTTTCTCATCTTCTGCTGTAAAAGGAACAGATACTCGCTCCTGCATGCCCGCAGGATAACCATTATTTTTTAATACAGAAGCGGCAAGGGAATTCCACGCCTTAGCTATCGGCCTTCCAAGCTTTTCTGAAACCCAGATACTTTCTGGCTTGCCTTCAAGAATTTCTTCAATATTTCCGTCGCGAACGGGGTAATAATTTCCTGTATCTATAATGATAGTTCTCTTGTCAATATTTTCCTTTAAGATAGCAGCAATATTGCTGATTTGAACAAATGGTATGGATAAGATTAAAATATCTTTATCAATAATTGAATCCTTTGCTGTTCCAGCTTTTGCGCCGAATACTAAAACATCACCCGGAATAGTTTCAGGCCCTTTAGAATTTGCAACTGTTACTTCGTGGCCGTTTGCGCTTAGTTTTTTTGATAATGTAGAACCAATTGCTCCGGCTCCTATAATTCCTATTTTCATTTTAAAATTATTTAATTGTTTGCTTTATAGATCTTTTAATGTCATTCGAATGTTGAACAAAATTAAGAGCATTTTGTTTACTTTTGTAACTTAGTATCAAAAAGTAATGGTAACCTCTAGGTAACAAAAAAAATGGGTTGTATTGAAAACGGATTAAGGCAGAATCATGAAAAAGAAATGAGGGCAGTTCAGGACTCTATGTATGTGCTGAATGGGAAATGGAAAATAGCAATCATATCTTCTTTGTGTTATTACAGAACAAGAAGGTTTTCGGATATATTAAATGATGTAAAAGGAATATCTAATAAAGTACTTAGCAAAGACTTAAAAGATTTGGAGCTTAATAAACTAGTAAAAAGAACAATTCTTGAAACTCATCCAGTTACTATTGAGTATGAGCTTACGGAACACGGTAGATCTTTGCAAATTATTATTGAGCACCTTACCAAATGGGGGATTAGCCATCGCGCTCAAATTATTCAAGGTTAATTCAATCTAAAGTTAATATATTCGAACCTAAACCTGGAAATCCTCGATTTTTTTGATATTTCAATTTACCAAATCAAGATAGTATAGAACAATTGAAATTTTAGAATGAGAGTAAAAAAAAACGTCTCAATTACTTGAAACGTTTTTTGTGGGGAGAGCAGGATTCGAACTATAAACTCGGAACCCGCATATTTCCTGCATTTTTAATTTTTAAAAACTAGAGTGCCACGATTTTGCACTGAAACTCAAATGTTAATTTTTTAACACTTTTAACGTGGATTTTAAGACTTAAGTTACTTAATATGAAAACTATAATTCTTTTAAACAAAAATAAGTAAAAAAGAGGAATTATATAATAATCTGCTTCTTATTTTTGTTTAAACAGTATATGATATCTTTCTTCTAAAAGCGTTTTGTATTTCTCTTTGTAATGATCAGACAAGAATGAATTGTCTATCCATCCGATAGCAATTGTTTTGTTTTTTTGGAAACGTTTTGTAATTCCATTTAACTGTTTTTGGTTAAGACCAAGACCGATTCCCAGTCTTTCGAAATGTTCCCATTTGAGTTTTTTCTTTTTTCCTTCCAAAGTCAAGGCCAGTTCTTCCGTGTCGTCAGGGTTGACAATGACCAGGTTTAATAAATCATATGCAGGAGCCAGTGTCCATGTTTCGCCGGAATGGATCATTGAGAAATTTTTTAGATGCATATCGTTGTTGCCGGTCAGAAAACTAAAAATACCGATTTCCAGAAAATACAGTTTGTCCAGCAAAGTGTTATCTGAATACATGTCTAAGGCTTTGCCAATCTTTTCCATAGAGCTTTTGTATTTATCAAAAGCTTCTGTGATTTGGAACATATCAAGCATGTGGATTTTCTCTCCAGATTCTGTGCGGTCAATGCGTTTAGTGATATACGACAGTTCCCCTGACTGTAATCGTATCAGACTTGACTTTACCACATTGATTCCGAAGGCTTCGGCAATACGCATCGTTAGGTGTTCGTTTTCGGGCATTTCGGGAAAGTGGTCGGAGGGAGGTTTGAAAATGTAATTTCCTCCCAAGGCACCCACAACCGTCAGTTTCCCTTTATTGCTGTCTTGTATGGTGTCGTTTACGATGGATAAGGATAATTTGGGCTGCACTCCCGGAACGGCCACGCTTCTTTCAACTACATTTTTAGCCAGTTCTGCCATTTGCTGTAACGAATGTTCGAAGACGGGCTGCTGTTTGGTTCCAAAAAATTCCAGACTGCATTGTTCGTGGAAGTCATCAGCAATTGCATCGTCCATAGATTTATAGCAATATAGACACTTTTTACTCATTGTCATTTGGTATTGGTTGAACACTTACGGCTCCGATGCAGTTTTGGCAGCAGGCCAGCAATAATCCCATCCGGTCGTTTGGATTGATTTTCCAGTTTTTGGAGGCTATGTCCAATAACCATCCTTCGGGTATTAAGCCCTCAAAAAAAGGAAACAATCGTTTTTCAGTATAGGCTTTGGCAGTGACAGGCATAGTCAGCGAGATACTTTCTTTAGAATGCTCCTGAACATACTTTTCCTCATATTGGAAGACATAATCACCCTCATCCGTTTCGGTGAGTGTTCCGGCTTGGAATTCTTTATAATATATCGCCGCTTTTCTCATGCTTATTATTCTTCATTTTTGGATAATTCTCTTGCATTTACAGGAGCCAGCGTATGTCCGAACATTTTGAGCACTTGGTTTACCTTTTCAAGGTTCAGGTTTTCTTTACCTTGCTCTATTTTTCGGATAACAGTCAGCGCCACTCCTGCGCGTTCGGCAAAGGCCTCCTGTGTGAGTTTTACCTCGTTTCTTTTCTCCTTTACAAAATTAGCCAGTGTGTTCATGATTATATGTTTTTGCATTGATTTTAAATAAATATATTAAATTATATGCAAATAGATATAATTTTGCTTTATATGATATTTTTATATGTTTTCACATATAAAAATGTAGTTTTCAATTTTTGCAATTATTATACCATCTTTTTCATAGATGTAAATTTAGAAAGTATTGTTTCTTTTAATCTTTCGAATTATAGTCTTTTTTTTGCAAACGGATTAAACATAAGACCATAATTAATTTAAAAATGATTTTTTTTCTTTTTTCGCCCTATCCAAATTAAAAAACCTGTTATTGGAGCTGTCGCAGCTATGAGACAAACTAAAAAAGCAATTATTTTCGTTGGGTAGACCAAAATACTACCCGTATGCAGAGGAAAAATAATTCGTCTTATTTTGTCGCCAAGAGTAAAAGATTCGTATGGTTTTATTTGAAAAATTTCTGCAGTGTATTTGTCAAAATATGCAATAGATGATTGATTAGGGATGTTTTTTTCTAAATTTTCCTTGGTTACAAAAATACTGTTAATGGTGTCTTTTGGCATTCGAATTTGAATATCTCCTTTGAAGGGATAAACACGGTTCGTTACATCTAAAATAGTCTGATAAAAAACGGTGTTTTTTAGTTTAGGTTCTGTTTTTGTAGGATTTTCTACAGTTACACTTGTTTTTTTTGAGGTGCCGTCTGAAAAATAGTAAATAGTATTTTCAAACCATTTGAATGACCATGTCAAACCTGTTAGTGAAATTATCAAAAGGAAAAGAAAACTATAGAATCCTAAAGTTGAGTGAAAATCCCAATTCACTCTTTTAAATGAAGCTTTCCATTTGATAATTAATCGTTGTTTAAGGGTTTTAATTTTTTTTGGCCACCAAAGAAACAAACCGCTAATTAATAAAACAACAAATATCAGGCATGAGTAACCAGTAATTAACTTTCCCGTTTCTCCCATTAATAAGTTTCGATGCAAATTGTTGACAATAGAAAAAAAGCGACTTTTCATAGTTACCTTATCTATTATTTTCCCAGTATATGGGTTAATGGCAAAAATTTGTGTTTCATCATTGCTATCTTTAGCCATTACAAGGGATGTTCGTTTAGGGTCATTATAGGTGTATATTCTATTGATTGTTTTTATGGAATATTTTTTTTCTAATATTTCAATGCTGTAGTCGATAGCTTTTTTTTCTTTGGCAATACTTGTAACTGTATAGAATTCTGGATGCAGAATTTCCTCAATTTCTTCTTCAAAAACTAATATGCTTCCCGTGAGAGCCACAATAAACACAATAAGCCCGGATGCAAGTCCGAGCCATAAGTGAATTTGAGAAATTATTTTTTTTACTCTTTTAGACATAAAAATCTTTTTTTGGGATAAATTAAAATGAATATCCAAGTGTCAACATCCAATTTCTTGGCGCTCCAGGGAATAGCCGTATGTAATCATAGCCTCCAACCCAGTATGTTTTATTGGCAAGATTGTTGGCATTTAACTGAAGTTTGAATTTATCAATAGTGTAGTATAAAGCTGCATTCATAACCGCGTAACCCGGTAAGGTTTGTGTATTGGTCTGGCTCATTGTCCTTGTGGTAACATAGTTTGCCCCAAAGGCAATTCCAAAATCTTTCAGGGTTCCGTTTGTAAAATTATATCTCGTCCAGATATTACCCTGATTGGCTGGTGTGTTTGGCTTTTGTCGGCCAATTTCTTCGGCTACAGGACTGTCGGTAATATGGGATTCATTGTAGGAATAGGCAACCGAAATACTCCACTGAGGTAAAATGTTACCTGTAATGTCAACTTCGATACCTTTGGACTCTTCTTTTCCTATGGCTCTCATTAAATCAGGATTGCCTGCATCGTTGGCAGTATATAATGTGTTTTTCTGTTCAATTTTATAAAGTGCCAGGGTAACAAATAATTTGTCATTAAACCAAGATGATTTCCCGCCTGCTTCGATCATGTCATTTTCTAAAGGATCAAAAGGACCTCCTGCATTTGGATTTGCAATAACAGATGCTGTTTGCGGGTTGTATCCCGTTACATAGGTGCTGTAAAGATTAATGTTAGGGCTTATAGTGTACGTAAGTCCGATACGGGGAAGAAGAGAGTGCTGCTTGACTTTTTCTTCGGTTGGTTTATTATAATTCGTTCGGTCGATATATTCATCATAGCGAAAACCAATTAAAGCCTGCAATTCCCCCCATTTTATATGATCCTGCACATATACGCCGTAAGTAGAATAGTAGGACTGCTCGAATGGTACTGTGGTATAAAAATATTTGCTTATATCCTTCAATTGTTGGGATGAAGAAGGGTTTGCCAAATCAAAATGTGCGACATTGGGAACTGGATTTCCTTTTGAATCTAATAAATAAGCATTTTTATTATTTGGATTGTAGGTTGCGATAGCTCCGGTGTTGGTGGCATTTCTGTATCCTCTTGCCTGTAGCTGGGATCCTCCGGCAGGAACCTGCTCCTGTGCGTAATCAAAACCTAAAATTAAATTATGGGTAAGGGTTCCGGTTTCTGCTTTGTAATTCAGAAAACTGGATATGTTGTCAATGTAGCGTTTTCTTTTTCGCATAAAAACCTGCATCTCGATTTGGGTAGGAATAGTTGCTCCGTCGCCATCTACAGCATATTTGTTAGCCCCGCGATGTTCTAATAAATCTTCACTGTAACCTGTTCTGATATAAGAACTTGAAAAACTCAGTTTATCTGTAAATTGATGATTCAAGGATGTTGTCAAAATGTACGTTTCTTCATTTAAATAATCATTTGTTGAATTGAGCGATTGGCTTGTTTTCGTAGAATATAAATCATTTTCGTAAGTAGACTGGCCACGGTCCAAAATGCTTTTAGAGCTGGTATAAATCAAATCAAGATTGACACGTGTTTTGTCGTTTGGTAAAAAAGACAGGGAAGGCGCAATTACAATGTTTTTATCAAATTGCAGATCCCTGAAAGAATTAGCATTTTCATAACCGAGGTTAAGACGGTATAAAAGTGTTTTCTTTTCGTTTAGCGGACCAGTAAAGTCAGTCAATGCCCTGAGTGTATTAAAACTGCCGGTAGAAAAACTAATGCTGTTTGCTGCTTTGTCGAGCGGTTTTTTTGTTACTCTGTTTACAACCCCACCCGGAGAAGCATTGCCAAACAGTGCAGATGATGGACCTTTTAAAACCTCGACCCTTTCTAAATAATTGGCCAGTGGCTGTTTCCAGAATCCGGTTGAAGTTCGTAATCCGTTAAGAAGCTGCGTATTGCTTTGGCCATTAATACGAAACCCCCTGATAGAAATATCATCGTAAAAAGTAAATTGACTCACACCGCTAAAGTTTTTCACAACTTCTCCAACACGAATGGCGCCCTGGTCTGCAATTAATTCTTTGGTTGCATAAGAAACTGCCTGAGGCAAATCCTTTAATGCAATTTCTGTTTTTGCTCCGATAAAAGATTTAGTGTTTTTATATGATTTTTCTTTTCTCCCGGTAATTTCTACAGTTTGCAGTTCATTAATATTTTCTCCCATTGAGATGGAGAGATTCATTTTTTCGTTATCCTGCAATACTATTTCTTTTGTCTGCGGAGCATATCCCAATGATGTGAATAAAAGAGTGTATTTGCCGGCTTTTAAATTATAGAATTCAAAATTTCCTAGGTTGTCTGTGGTTGTTTTTTCGCCGGTTTGCTTTATCGTTACCGTGGCATAGAAGTTTTCAATATTATTTTCGGGTGTTATTTTTCCCTTGATTTCGGTGTTTTGGGCCTGACTTAAATTAAAAAAGGCTACAAATACAAGGATATACAATGATTTCATTTTTGAGGGTTTAAAAATTTCAGCAAATGTATATTTTTATTTAGAATAAATAAAAATAATAATTTTAAATATTACGAATTTTCAACATATTTATTGACTGTGTTATTAAATTATTGAATATCAGTATATAGTAATGGGTATATTTGAATAGTTACGATTTAAACTTATCGTATGGACAAATTACTACATTCTACAAAAAAACGTTGGGGAGTAGAAGAATATTACAAATTAATAAAAAGCAATGTAGGGTTCAAATTCCAGTATCGTTGGCTACCTGCTACCAATTTCAATTGACCTTTAATTTCAATATAGTTTCCAATTGAAGCCTAATTGTAATTGATAGATTTTTATGATGATAGCTTTGTTTTGTTAAAGTGCTGGTTAATAATTTGCACTGGTCAGTCTCATCATTTTTTCTAAATAAAAAACCTAATACGTATTTGAACTTAAGTTTATAAGGTGCTGATTTAATATGTTTATCTCCGTAAAAAATGGAGACATTATCCTGGCATAAAACTTAAGCAGGAGAAATATATGTAAAATCCGATATGATGATTTTTTGCAGCAGAAACTACGTCAATTCCATCATTTAATTAGCTGTCGATTATTAAATTCTTCTATTGTCAAATTGCCAAGAGCGGAATGCCTCCTGTGCTTGTTATAAAAATTTTCTATATAGCCGGAAATAGAATCTTTTGCTTTTTCTTTTGTAGCATATGTGTTATGGTAAACTAATTCAACTTTTAAAGTTTTGAAGAAACTCTCAGTCACAGCGTTGTCAAAACAATTTCCTTTTCCGCTCATGCTTCAGTATTCACCTCAAAATAGAAAGCACCTCGATTTGAGGTGCTATGCTTTAGCTGACAGTTTTTCTAATATTATTAAAAATTTAATTTAACTCAATATTGGCTGCATAACCAATGCAGTTTTATTTTACTATTTGCATAGGTGCATTTTATAAGAATATCTACATATTTTGAAATGTTTTTTCTAAATGCAGTGCATATTCAGTTTTATATAAATCCAATTGTGGGTTTTTCCAAACATCATAACAATGAAAGTTGGGTAATAAGCCATATCCCGAAAATTTATAATTCAAAGTAATATTGAATAAAGCATCATCTGCAGATTTTCCTGCAAACAAATATTGAGTGGTATCGTTAAATGCTTCTTTGTTAGCATTCCAAGTTGCGGAAATCATAACTTTTTTACCTTGCGACAAACCTCCAGTTCCATATTGTTTTGAAGAATCTTCTGTAGATCTTCCGTCATTAGAAACTAT
Organism: Flavobacterium aquicola; assembly: GCF_003385115.1. Taxonomy (GTDB): domain Bacteria; phylum Bacteroidota; class Bacteroidia; order Flavobacteriales; family Flavobacteriaceae; genus Flavobacterium; species Flavobacterium aquicola. The sequence continues at coordinate 106,129 of NZ_QUNI01000004.1, read as the reverse complement.
TTTCTGCGTCATTAAACACATCATAAATACTTCATCCACATATTTTTTATACATCCAAGGAGCATTGAACCAATTTACTGGAGTTTGAATAATGACCAAATCAGCTTGCACATGTTTTTCTATTTCCTGCTCGGGATTATAACCGTCAGTAATCATAGTTTCCAAAACTTCATAACCTTTTTTTTCGAAAAATGTTTTGGCTTGGAGCGCTAATGTTTTATTAAGCTTTCCTTCAGATATTCCTTCATACACCTGATGAGTATGTATGATTAAAATTTTTTTATTTGTTTCCATATATAATTTTACATTTTTGTTCGGTCAAAAGTAGATATTTACTATCTTTGAAGCAAGAACTTACTAAATTGTAATATACTATACTAAAATATACTTTTGTTGTAAATCAATACTTTAAAATAAAAAAATGCAAAAAAAAATTAAAAATATTAATGACTGCCCCATTACTATATTTATGGAGAAAATTGGAGGGAAGTGGAAAACAGTAATTATTTATCTGCTTCTGGCAAATGGGACAATGCGATTTAGTGAACTGGAAAGAGCATTAGGTGGCATAACTCAAAAAATGCTCTCTCAGCAGCTTAAAAGTTTAGAAGAAGATTTAATTATAAATAGAATCTCTTATCCCGTTGTACCTCCAAAAGTCGAATACAACTTGACAACAAAAGGAAAAACACTATTTAGTCTTCTGGAAAATATAATGTCATGGAGCACTGAAAATCTAATAAAAACTGAAGATAAATAATAGGTTTTAAAAGTAATAAGCTAAAACTTTCGGCTAATGAGAGTAGAGAAGGTGATCTCTTCAATACAAACTGGTTATAAAAGAACTAATTAGATGGGTATTGCCTCTGCCTGCTTCTAAGACATTAAAAAAAAAGCACTAATTATATTACTTTCCAACTGTCCTGAGAAGATGATTGCCAGAAGATTTTCTTATTTTGTCTGTTTTCCTTTTTTTATTGAGCAAGAAGGTTTTAGCACGATAATTTTAAAATATATGATTCTGCTATGCTCCTTCATTGATGAGATAAAATAGAATACTTTGATTGAAAAATCCCCCATAGGTGTTTTATGATTGAGTTATTTTGACTCAATTTGGACAGCTGATGATACAGAGGACTCATATTTATTGTTCAATATGATCTTTTTTCATCATTTTCGTGGGAAGCAGACATAGGGGGTAAACTTACAAGTTCAAAAAGAGCCGCATTTGCGGATCTGCAACAGAAAAAATCAGCATACTAGGCCTTACAGTCGATTGTTGTCAGCAATACAGCTTCGCTTTATTACCAGCTTCTTGGATTGGATGCGCAAAAGAAGATAGTAGAGCAGACCATTATAAAAAGAAAGCAGCTACTGGAGGCATCTGCAGCTTTAAAGCAGGCAGGGATGCTTACTAAAACAGCTTTAAAACAGACCGAAGCGCTTATGTATAATGCAGAATCTTCGCTGATCTCATTAATTCTCAAATTAAAGTCTGCGAGAATTCTTTTAGACTACTGCTGGCAGAAGAGCCTGGAACGTGGAGCGTGGAATTTTAGAAGAACAGCAGATTCTTACAGATTTAGTTATTGGAGTTCCTTACCAGCTTTTGGCTAACCGTCCCGGATATCCGTGCAGCTGAGTATGACTTAATAAAAACATTTCAGTTTGTCACTGCTGCTAAGGCAGATTTTTACCCAAGTTTCAGATTAACGGCCGGAACTGGATTCCAGAGTATAGATATTGATCAGATTTTCAGCCCCGCAGCATTATTTGCTAACGTTATAGCATCATTTACCCAGCCCCTTTGGAATCAGAGGAAATTAAAGACTGCTTATGAAATAATCGAGGTCAATAAACAAATCGCATATTTAAATTAGCGTAAATCTATTTTGACCCCAGACAGAGAAGTTTCCGATGCCTTACTCAATATAGAAGCTCGGAGTGGCATCGAGTCTTTTAAGATAAAAGAATATTCAGCATATCTGTCCGCAACAATTTATTCAATGGAATTAATGAATTATGGGACTGGCTAATTATCTCGAAGTAATAAGGAGCCAGGAGAATGAACTTGATGCACAGCTAGAAATAATTGATGCAGAGTACAAAAAAATGAATGCAGTAGTAGAGCTGTACAGGGCTCTGGGAAGAGGCTGGAATCAATAAAAGCAATCAAGATTGTGAATTAGGACAATAGCTTCAGTTCGGATTAAAGATGAGAATCGGCCCTCATTTAGTTTGAGATTCATAATAATCACTTTGAAATCATTAATTCAGAGTTACCAATAGTAGATAATTTTGGATGATAATTATTTGAAATTAGAAACAAAAAAAGACAAGACATGAATAGAAGAGATTTAATAAAAAAAGTAGCCCTTGCAGGTATATTGACAGCAGTTCCCTTTTCAGAGTTCTACGGTGCAGAAAAAGAGAAGGAAAAAGAAGTTAAGGACAATTTCTCCGGTTTTCAAAAAGTAAAAATGGGAGATTTAACCATTTACATACTGTCAGATGGTTATCTCAGGGAAGATGATATTAAAACCTATGCGCCAAAGGCTGATGCAAAAGAACTTAAAAACCTGCTGAAAGCTAATTTCAGACCTGCTGATCATATAGATATGGCAATAAATGTTCCATTGGTGCAGACCAGAGACAGGCTTATTTTATTTGATTCGGGCATGGGGATATTTGCTGATGAGAGAACTGGTTTTCTTCAAAAAAGTCTTTCTAAGGCTGGCTTTGCAAGGAAAGATATTACGGATGTATTTATTTCACATGCACACATTGACCATATTGGAGGGCTGATAGATAAAAATGATGCTCTGGTTTATCCTAATGCGGTATACCATATTTCTAAAAGAGAATTTGATTTTTGGATGAATGCAGAAGAGTCTGATTTTACAAGCAGTTATCTAATAAACGAGCCTAAAAAAATACAATTTTTAGTTCAGGGTGCGCAGAAAGTTTTAAAAGTTATAGAGTCCAAGACTACCTTCTTTGATTTTTCAAGTACGCTGTACAGCTATTTCAGTTTTGAGTCTGCACAAGGGCATACTCCGGGAATGACTATGATATCTGTTCAGGTAGCCGGCAAAAAGCTGACCTATATTGCTGATCTCTCTCACAGCGATGTACTTTTGTTTTCTCATCCTGAATGGGGCTTTTTCGCGGATACTGATATTCAGATGGCTGCCAGATCTAGGAGAGATATCAGCGGACAGCTGGCTGAAAATGGAAATTTAGCATTAGGCTATCATCTTCCATGGCCGGGGCTGGGAAATGTAGCAAAAGCTGAAGAAAACTTTAGATGGATTCCTTATCCTGTCTATCGTCCCGGAGAAATCGAATTGTAAAAATATAGTTTTCAGATATAAAATTAAAGAGTTTACCAATTTGAAAATTATTTGAAATTCTTAACAATTAACTTGAAAATCGTTATCAGCTCATTACATCGGACAGTAACTTTGCGAATTAAAAGCTGTCGGTTAGAGATGTTGTTTTTGTATGTATTTGATATAGCGGTGTATGGTTTAATGGCGTCTCAAAAAGTTTAGAGTTTAAAGCTTAAGTGAAATGAAACTATTGAATTAAGACAATAAAATTCTTTGGCAGTAATAATTGATTTAAAAAGATTAATACAGCCTGTAAAAAAAACAATTTTTAAATTATGAATTATAAAAATTATATGGCTGATTTAGAGTCATCTGCATCAGGATCTCAACTGGCGGTGTGGGATGCGGTATTTGCGATTGCACTGGCTGTTATGGGACTAATAGTTTCAGAATTTCTTCCCGCAAGCCTCTTAACGCCAATAGCACAGGATCTAGGTATTTCAGAAGGTCTTGCAGGGCAGGCAGTTTCTGTAACAGCGGGAATTGCAATGGTTTCGAGTCTTTTTATTTCTGTGCTGACTGGGAGAGCTGACCGCCGTAAAGTATTTCTCTTCTTTGGGATGCTTCAGATTGTTTCTAATTTTACCGTATACTATGCTCACAATTTTACGGTTCTGCTGATAGGAAGGATTTTGCTCGGAGCAGGAATTGGTGGCTTTTGGGCCATGCTGGCAGTAGCTGCAATGCGCTTGGTTCCAGAAGTTAAAATAGCAAAGCATTTACCGTAATTTATACTTCTTATATTTGGTCTTGTAAATCTTGCGGGTGCGGGCCTTTGCCAGATATCTGCTAGGATCTGTACCATATTCTTACCATTATTGCTTTAATTTTAGGAATTACTACCGCAGGGTTAGCTGTCTATACCAATTTAATAATTATTGATACACTATTGGTTGGTTTGTAGGGAATGGCTATCGGCATAATACATCTGGGATGGATTGCATGGCTTACTAAGACAGCGCCTGATCAGGCTGAAAGTGCTGGCGGAATTCAGATTGCCGTAATAAAGCTTGCAATTATGGTAGGCGCATCAAGCGGAGGCTTTGTTTTTGATGCAGTTGGAGTTGAAGGGGGATTTATTTACAGTTGTGCTGTATTCTTCTTAGCTACTGTTTCAGTTGTTTGTGCCTCAGATAAAGAGTTTAATTAGGAAGAGTTTATTAACTTAGCATGCCTAAACGTTTGAAAACTAATGCTGTAATATAAATAAGAGACCGAAAACAATATGCCATTTGTATAAGAACTACCATATGGCTCGGAATCAAGAATATTATTTGTGATAAAAGAAAAAAGTTTAAAGATTCCTGCATCACTTTTAAATTAAAAGTTTTGAAAAAACCGAAACACAGGCGCTTTGGCTGCAATATGAATTTCAAGATAATGAATAACTAACTAATCTAGCTATAAAATATATATTATGAAAGAGGCTGCATTACAACCAAATATTGTAAAAAACATGAAATACAGTGTTTTATGCAATAAAGGAGATGGTAATCCTGTATTAACATACAGCAGAAAAGATTTTTATAAAGTCTGTCTTTATGAGGGTAAATGTATTATTGATTATGCAGATCGAAGCATACATCTGGACGGAATGATTTTATTTTTCGGAACACCGCACATCCCTTATTCTTGGGATGATATTGATAAGAAAATGTCATACTCAGGTTTGTTTACCGAAGAATTTTTAAAAACAAATAATAATTCGGAAAGTTTGCAGCAGTCCCCTTTGTTTAAGATAGGTGGAACACCCATTTTCAGTCTGACAAAAGAACAAGGGAAAGAAATTCTGGAGATATTTGAAAAAATGACTGCTGCCAGCCAGACTAATTATGAATTTAGAGAAGAATTAATCCGCAATTATATTAATCTTTTAATTCATTCTGCTCTTCAGATGCAGCCTTCTGAAGGCTATAACAGGTCAAAAAATGCTTCTTCAAGGATCGCATCTTTATTTTTAGAGCAGATGGAACGCCAGTTTCCTATTGAATCGCCAAATTTGCCACTTAAATTAAAAAATGCAAGTGATTTTGCAGACAGTCTTGCTGTGCATGTAAATCATTTAAATAAATCAGTTAAAGAGGTAACAGGAAGATCAACCAGTTCACATATTTCAGATAGAATTATTACAGAGGCTAAGGCATTGCTTTCTTATACAGACTGGCACGTTGCTGATATTGCATTTAGTCTTGGTTTTGAATATCCTACTTATTTTAATAATTATTTTAAAAAACACACAGGGATTACTCCTTCTATATTTAGGGGGGGGGTATAACAAAAAACATACTTACTTTTTTTAAAACACAGAGGACTTTATAGTTTTCTGTGTTTTTTTATGTCTTTAATACTGTTGTTTCTCTGTGAGCTAAGAACAGCAGTTTTCCATCTGTGCATTAATTTATTCTGTTATACCTGTAGTTTCAGACCAAATAATTTTCAGCAATACTAAAGAAGAGATACTAAATTTTAAATACGACTTGAAAATCATAATAATTGATTTGAAAACTATTACCCCCAAGGCTTTCTTGTGATCTAAATTTGTACCAGTAATTCAATTAGTTAAAAATGTAATTATGGAGAAACTCAAACCGTATAAAAAGAAACTTCATTATATGATTTCAACGATACCTGCACAATTTGATCTGGGGGCCTATCCGTCTATTGTAAAACCTGGCGGACATTTTACCCAGATTGGAATGCCTGTTGGTTTTCAGATCAATGTAAGCAACATAGAACTTGCCTCGAGCAGGGTGAATTTTAACGCCAGCCTTATTGGTGGAATCCCGCAGACTCAAGAAGTGCTACATTATTGTGCAGACAACAGAATTTATCCTAAAATACAGGTTGTAAAAGCAGACGAGATTAATGAATCATGGGAAAAGATTCTAAATAAACACGCACGATACAGATATGTTATCGATGCAAAGACTTTTTAATAAAACAGTTTAAAATTCAAATCGTAATGATTTGACGCATATTCCATAATCTAAATAAAAAACAAATGAAAAAAACACACTTATTGGTACTGATGCTGCTTATTGCAATATCAGCATGTACCCAGAAAAAAGAAAACACTTCAGACACAGCACGGCAGGCTGGTGAAGCAGACCAGGAAAAGGGAGGAGAGGAGATGAAAGAAATATCGCCCGCCGATTACACAACTTTTAAAGTGAGTGACAGTGTTGCCATGTACGGGGTATCTTTCAAGAATCAGTACAAGATGAATATAGTTGGGCATCTTTTTATCAGGAAAGATTTAGATCAGAAACAGAAACATAGAGCCATTATTGTAGGCCATCCTATGGGAGCTGTAAAGGAGCAGGCTGCTGATGTATATGCATCTAAAATGGCAGAAAAAGGTTTTATTACTCTTGCTGTGGATTTAGCTTTTTGGGGAGAGAGTGAGGGGGAGCCTCGAAACGCAGTATCTCCGGACATGTATTCTGAAACTTTCAGTGCGGCAGTTGACTTTTTAGGCACACGTCCTTTTATTGACAGAAATAACATTGGAATTATCGGAATCTGCGGAAGCGGAAGCTTTGCCATCAGTGCGGCTAAAGTTGATCCGAGACTCAAAGCAGTGGCTACTGTAAGTATGTACGATATGGGATCTGTAACAAGAAATGGGTTAAAAAAATCCCAATCTCTTACCCAGCGTAAAGAAATGCTTGTGACAGCTGCAGAACAGCGTTATCAAGAATACACAACAGGAGAGCAGATATGGATTAACTACCTTCCTAAAGAATTAAGTGCTGATACCGATTCCATACGACGCGAATTTTTTGACTTTTACAGAACGCCGCGTGGAATCCATATTCCAAAAGGAAGAACTTTAGAGCAGACCCTTAACAGAACGTTAAGCGGTGAAACAAAATTTGTAAACTTTTACCCGTTTAATGATATTGAAACAATATCGCCTAGACCGTTATTATTTATAACCGGTGATCATGCCCATTCAAGAGAATTCAGCGAAGATGCATACAAGCGTGCAGCCCAGCCTAAAGAACTTTTAATTGTACCTAACGCAGGTCACGTGGATTTATATGACCGTGTTGAATTGATTCCGTTTGATAGATTAGAAAAGTTCTTTGCCCAGTATCTTAAGTAAGAACTGAAAGGCCTTACAAATATTTGCAGTTTTATTAATTACATTAATGGACATCTTTTTTTTTGGAGGATGTTCGAATCAAGATTGTTATTGGTGGAAATTCGCGCCAGGTGGCGCGAATTTTTTTTAAAACAAAGCCTAAAGTGTAATCTGGCTTAGTTATGGACCTTACTTAATTAAAAGATTAATAGTTAGTGTGAGTACTAAATTAAAAAAAATAAAAAGAATAAATTGTAGGATGAAAAAATTGAAAAGATTCTTAGTACAGAACAGGAGCATGAGTTTTCTGTTCGCACTTATTCTAAAGTTCAAATGTTATCTTCTCAGTGTGCAGCTCTCCTAAAAAAGGACAGGCTGAATGTCCCAGAGATTAAGGAAAATAAAAAAATGACTGTGTTAATTTTAAGTGTTGCAGGGCAGATTTGAAAAATGCTGACCGATGATTTACTTGCCCAGACAAATTACAATTTGGAATTGTATGCGAGAAACGCCAATGCACGCCTGACTGATTCTGAACGTATTAAGATTGTTGACGGGGATTTTAATGATGAGCAGCCACTGTTCAAAGCAATGGAAGGTGTTGACGTGGTGAATCTCAATGATATGAATGATTACGATGCTATCAAAAATATTCTGGCAGTGATTAAAAAACATAATGTAAAACGTATCATTACAGCTTCCATTATAGACATCTATGGAAAGGCCAATTTCGATCATCTGTCTTTTATTGAGCATTTGGCTTGGAAGAAAGCAGTCAGAGATGAAGAATATGACTGCTGCGTAGATAAATTAAGTCTGATTGAAAAAAGATTTTTAAATTTTGAAAAGCGGTTTCAAAACACATTTAAATTGGTTTATATGAGTTCATTAAAAGCACCATTTATGTATAATGAAAATGCAGAAAATATATGTTATCTGATGATAGATCAGGGAATCAGCTATGAGGGATACTATAAAATCACAATTGGTTCAGCGCTGGAAAGCAAGTCTGTAAATGATACAATAATAGCTGCAAATACTTTGGTGCTTGATTTGTCAGGCGCTTCGATCTTTAGGAATTACAATGACAGAAAAACTGAAGTATCTATACTTTTTAAAAAAGCACTGCTTCAGTTTGATTTGCTGGAGCAATTTGGGCCTTTACTTCAGCAGAAGTATCCTATAAAAGACAGCAAAGTTAGACAAGGGCTTTTTACATCATTCGCACGTATTAGGTCTGAAGCCTTTTCTGATTACTGTTACCGCGGCGAATTGATTTCAAGTCTGCTTTTTGAACTCAGCTACACTATTGTTAAAACAATGGTGCTTCCTGCTTTTTATACCTGCTGCGCTAATTAGCCTGAAATTTAAATGTTTTGATGGTGCTCTTTAGGTTTAAAATTTTATTTCTGGAAAGATGAAAAAATTAGCATTTTCTTTTATCCGTCTATAGGAAATTTATTTTTGTTTAATACAAAAAACAGTTTTTTTTCGATTTGTATTAAATTTTTGTTACCCTTTTAAAGAAGGCTAATAATATAAAGCAATAATCCATTTGAAATAAGTTTTTGTAACTTTGAAATAATAAATCAAAAGACAGTTAATGAGCCTTCTTATTCAAATAAAAATAGCAAGTATCGGATTTTATGACCGCAAAAAACTCTCGACATTTACTTCATAAAATTTGACCAAATGAATACACAGGAAGATCTAAATTATAAACGCATTGCAGAGGCAATTAATTACATAAATACTAATTTTAAAGAGCAGCCAAATTTAGATAAAGTCGCAGAAAAACTGCATTTAAGCCCATTCCATTTTCAACGTATTTTTACTGAATGGGTAGGAACTAGTCCGAAAAAATTTTTACAATACACAAGTATTGAATACGCAAAAAAATTATTAAAAGAAAACAAATCTACCTTATTCAATACAGCTTACGAAATAGGACTTTCGGGAACAAGCAGACTACACGACCTGTTTATTAACATTGAAGGGATGACTCCTGCCGAATATAAAAACGGAGGTAAAAATCTTTCGATAAATTATAGTTTTGCAAATAGCCCCTTTGGTACTATTTTAGTAGCTTCCACATTAAAAGGCATCTGTCATATAGCATTTGTTGAAGACGAATTGCAAGCCTTTTCAGTATTAGAAAATCATTATCCTAATGCAAATTTTAAACAAGAAATAGATCCTATTCAACAAACTGTTTTATCTATTTTTAATCACGATTGGCATAAACTAAATCAAATTAAACTACATTTAAAAGGTACAGACTTTCAATTGAAAGTTTGGGAAACTTTACTCAAAATCCCAATGGGACAACTTACTTCTTATGGAAGTATTGCAAAGCAAATTGACAAACCAAATGCTTCAAGAGCAGTAGGTACAGCAATTGGGGACAATCCTATTGCTTTTCTTATTCCTTGCCATCGCGTAATTCAATCAACAGGAAAATTGGGTGGTTATATGTGGGGTACAGCTCGTAAAACAGCAATTATTGGCTGGGAGGCAGCAAAAATAAATATTGAGCAAGAAACGGATTTTTTAAAATAAGGAACAGTTGCAATTTTGCATCATAAATTTTAAAAAAAATGATGACAAAATTAACAAACAAAGTAGCATTAATTACAGGTGGAACAAGCGGAATTGGTAAAGCCACAGCAATTGATTTTATAGAAAATGGTGCATCTGTGATTATTACAGGTAGATTTCAGAACACTATTGACGAAACTATAAATGAACTTGGAAAAAATGCCAAAGGCATAGTTTCTGATGCAGGAAAAATGGTAGACCTTTTGAAATTAGGAGAAAAAGTAAAATTAATTACACCACAAATTGATATTTTGTATGTAAATGCAGGTTTTGGAAAGTATGCTTCAATTGAACAAATAGACGAAAATCATTTTGACGAGCAGTTTAATGTAATTGTAAAAGGAACATTATTTACTGTTCAGCAAATTTTGCCATTAATGAAAGAAGGCGGTGTTATTATTTTGAACACTTCCATTGTAACAGAAATAGGAATGCAGAATTCATCTGTCTATTCGGCTGCAAAAGCGGCAGTTCAATCTTTTGTAAAAACATTTGCATCAGAATTAGCTTCAAAAAAAATTAGAATTAATGCAGTTAGTCCTGGACCAATTGCAACTAATTATTTTGACCGTTCAAATTTAACAACAGAACAAATACAAGGTATTGCAGGAGCAGTACTTCCACAAGTTCCACTTGCTCGTTTCGGGCAACCTCTTGAAGTAGCAAAAGCAATAACTTTCCTAGCATCCGAAGACGCCTCTTTTATGCACGGAACAGAAATATTTGTTGATGGTGGATTTCCTAAAATTAGATAATGCAAGATATAAAAAACAAAATATTCAATATTGACTGGCAGTTAATAACAGAAGAATTGAATGAAAAAGGATTTGCAATTGTTTCTGGGTTATTATCAAATAATCAATGTAATGAGATAATTGACAATTATACAAACCTAAATGCTTACAGAAAAACGGTAGTAATGGAACGCTACCGTTTTGGTTTGGGTGAATATAAATATTTCAATTACCCATTACCAAATCTGATTCAATCCATTAGAGAAAGCATATACCCTAAACTTGCGCCCATTGCAAACACCTGGATGAAAGTACTGAGTATTGATACCGTTTTTCCAGAGACACATCAAGAACTTTTGGAACAATGTAATGCAAATAATCAACTAAAAGCAACTGTTTTGATTTTGAAATATGGTAAAGGCGGACACAATACTTTACACCAAGATTTGTATGGAGATGTGTATTTCCCTATTCAAACCGTTTTATTTCTTAATGAGCCGGATCAAGAATTTACAGGTGGTGAATTTGTATTGACCCAACAAATACCAAGAGCACAATCAAAAGCCATTGTATTAAAACCAAACAAAGGAGATATGCTTATTTTTACAACCAACTTTCGACCCGTTAAAGGTACTAAAGGTTATTATCGTGTAAATATGAAACACGGAGTAAGTGAAATTCATAGTGGTGAACGTCATACTTTAGGAATTATTTTTCACGATGCTTTGACTTAAAAAATGATTAAACATCTTTCAATAAACGATAATGATTTGCGATATCAAATAAAGCAAAAAGAAATCTGCTTTGGCGGTAATAGCAAATTAAAAATCTATGGAACACTAAGGTGCAAATCTGGTAAACGGATGAAAAAAGAAAATCGTGTTTTTTTTATTTCTAAAGAAGAAGCTGTCAAAAATGGTTTTCGCCCTTGTGGGCATTGTATGAAAACGAACTATCAAAAATGGAAAAATGAATTTATTTAGCAACGAAAAGAACTGTACAGAAAATATATTACCGAGTGATGGAATGGTAAATTATTTTGGGAAATTATTTACACATAAAGAAGCTCATAATTATTTAGACTGTTTTCTTAATACTATTGAGTGGAAAAATGATGAAGCCATTATTTTTGGTAAACGTATTATCACTAAACGCAAAGTTGGTTGGTATGGAGACACTAATTTTAATTACACCTATTCTAAAACAACCAAACAAGCATTGAGTTGGACAAAAGAATTGTTAGAATTGAAAAACATCATTGAAAATAAAACTGGAGAAAAATTTAATTCTTGTTTACTCAATTTATATCATGATGGAGATGAAGGAATGGCTTGGCATAGTGATGCAGAAAAAGACTTAAAAAAGAATGGAGCAATTGCTTCATTGAGCTTTGGAGCAGAGCGAAAATTTGCTTTCAAACACAAACAAACTAAACAAACTGTTTCATTAATCCTAGAACACGGAAGTTTATTGGTTATGAAAGACACGACACAAACAAACTGGCTTCATAGATTACCGCCTGCAAAGCTGATCACAAAACCAAGAGTGAATTTGACTTTCAGGACAATTGTTTTTTGAATTAGATAAACAAACACATTAAACTCAAAGATCTTACACAAATGATCTGCCTTTCGTCCAACACCCGAAAAAAAGTAGGCATAAAGTGCTGCTGCAAGAAATCTTACCGTTAATCTTTGAAATATGACGGTAAAACAAATTTAAATCTGCTAATAAAAATTCGAAGTTGTTAGCACACAATATAATTTGAAAAAGCCTTCAAAATATTAATTTTGAAGGCTTTTTCTGTTTCCGTAAAATTATTAATATTTTTGATTGATTATAAAACCTTTAATATTTAATAAGTTTACCGATTCCAATCTTTTAGCTTATTTTATCATTAAACTAAATGTACAAGATAAATCTTCAGATACTTTGGATAGCATAAAAACATCAATTTCAAAAGCTTTAATACAATCCAATTAATAAACCCTGGTAGCCATAGTTCTTTACTCTATATTCAAAAACTGGATTCCGCCTTTTAGGTCAATTGATACAAGCTGGCTTTCATCTTTTGATACTTTTAATTTATTCACAGTTGCTTTATGATCTGTTAGTGATTGTAAAAGCACACCGCTTTTTTTATCCCAAATTCTTATAGAACGGTCAATGCTGGCTGTGAAAATTTTATTTTTAGCAAATTTTGCCGTAGTAAGATTCATGCTGTAATCATCTTCGTATACTTTGCTTGGATCTTCTATATCATGCGTAATCCAATTGGGATGCTTTACTTTAAATTCCGATTGATGTGTATTGCTGTTGTATTTGGTACATTCATTATAATTTAGATAAAGAAAATTTCCTTCACTATCCATGTCAGTAAATTTCTTCAGGTCAACCAAGATTTCTTTTTCTACCGTATTGTTATTCATATTCCAATAAACAATTTTATTTGAAGCAACAATTGTTGCTATGTTTTGCTTGTCAATTTTTACAATAGCTCCTTTTGAAAAATCAGAAGGTAAAATCAATTCTTGATAATTTTTGGTTACATCCCAGACATATTGGTTTTTTTTCTGGTCCTGAGTAAACAGATAATTGAAATTATCTGAAAAGAAAACAGCCACAGACCAAGTAGTTTTTAAAGGCAGTTTTTTTATGATTTTTCCATTTTTCTCATTGAGTAAAAGGATGCCATTTTCTAAAGTGGCCACTGCAATATCTTTTCGTTGGGAATGATAAGCCAGGGAATAAATTTCATCATCAATTTTCGCAATAACAATTTCTTTTGGGTTGCCATTTATTCTTTTGGAAATCCGTCCACTGAAAGTAGAAATAAGGACAGTATCTTTAATACCTGTAAAAATAACATCCGTATAGGATACTGGGTTTATATTTGTTAGTTTAGGAATGAAAATATTTTGCCCCTTACAACACAGTATTGCAAAAAGTAAAATGAGCGTTGATAGAATTTTATTATTTTTCATTTTCATATAATTTAATATTTTTCTCATTTTTCTTCAATTTTACAGATGCATTTTCATCACTGGTCGATAGTGTTATTGTATTTTTCCTATCATGGCTATTTAACATTATTGCTGCAGCGCCCTGTGGCTCTGACAGCAATAACAATTGCATTTGTGTTTTTGAGTCTAAAGACAGAAAAGCATTTCCTAAATTGTCATCTGTAACATATCCTCCTCTTTCTTGTCCTTCTGCATCATATAGCATGACGCCAGAAACCCCAAGCTTACCTCGGGAATTTGCTCTGCTGCCATAAGTACTCAAATTAGGTTCAGGCAAATGCGAACCAATAATAACCCGCTCTACTCCAAATGAGTCAACAACAACAATACCCCTGACTTTTATTATTTTATCTTGAAAATCAATAACTTTAGTGTTTTCCTTCTTAGAAAATGAAAATAGATAGAAGCTAAAAGCTAACAGGTTGCAAATACTTAGCAGGTAAAAAAATTTTGACTTCATTTGATTTATTATTTAGGTTTATATTTAGTCGGTTTATAAAAAAAAAGTTACAGCACTAGCTATAAAATTTTGAATTAATAGTAGATTAATGCTGTTTTTTTAGTTCTTCTAGATTTTAATTGCAGCTGTCAGTATAATTCAATAGATCCGTTGGTTGTTAAGATTCCTGATTTGTTTTTTTAGACAGTTAAATCACTAAATTTAAATTGATAAATGATGATAAGGTTTGTCAAAAATTTAATAACTGGTTACAATAGACAAAAAAAATTGAAACTACCACCATACAATAAATTTCCAGAAATCTATTCTGAGGCTATTGTTTTACGATAAATTGAAACTTAAGATATCAATGATTTCGCTGAAATATCTTTCTATGATTCAAAACCAGCTTTGACTGCTAAAGATGCATTAGAAATGCAAAATAAAATTAGCCTTGATTATCAAAACGGCAATTCAATTAATTGGGAAATTGCTAACAAACTCACTAATAAGATTATGGGAACTTTAGGATATTATTGTGGATTTGACAAAAGGATTGGAGAACTTGGCTGTGTTTTAAACCAGAATTTCAAGGACAAGGTTTTATGACTAGTGCAATGAAACTTGTTATCGAATTTAGTTTGACAAATAGTGGTCTGACAAAAACAATAACGATTAAATCCAAACAAAACGACGGAGCAATAAAGCTTCTTGAACGTGTTAGTTTTTTTAAAACAGCAGATCTTGAAAATGATGAAATTAATGTCTGTTTGTAAAATAATTTTTGATAAGTATAACTTATATTTAGCCTGCATCAGGACTTTTTTGTAGTTTCGCAGCTGGCAGGTTTAAGTCAAACAACTAATCCATATTCAAACAAAAAGATGCAGAGCCTATCAAAATAATCAGACCATATTATGTTGCATCTAATAGGAATCATCATTTCCTTTTTTCTATCGCTCATCCTTTTTACGAAAAAAGGAAAATCGCAAGCTGATCTTATTCTCTCGTTTTGGTTATTTTTTATTGGTACCCATTTATCTTTATTCTACATTCATATTACCGGTCAATATGTTAGATTCCCATATTTTCTTGGCTTTGAAATTCCTCTGCCACTAATACATGGACCCTTTTTGTATTTATATACAAGATCTTTAACAAGTCAAAATAATAAAAAAGAACATTGGGTAATTCATTTTTTGCCACTTATTGTTGCAAATGGCCTGTTATATAAATTCTTTCTCCTTTCTTTTAATGAGAGAATTCAGGTATATGCAAATGCAGGTATTGGTTTTGAGAATGTCATGAAATGGATGTACTTAGCTACATTGTTATCAGGCGTGATATATGTTATTTTATCGTTGTCACTGCTAAAAAAATATTCTGAATATATTTCTAATCAGTTTTCAGACCTGGAAAAAATAAATCTAAACTGGTTAAGGTATTTAATTCTTGGAATTGGCGCAATATGGATACCTGTATTTTTTGCCAATGACATTTATACTTTTACTATACTCGATATTTTTATCCTATTTGTTGGGTATTTTGGAGTAAAGCAAGTTGGGATTTTTACAAATAGCAATATGACGAGTCAGTCAATTAATGAGAAAGAAGATGAAGTGGACGCTACTAATATTGTAGAAAAAACAAAGTACCAAAGTTCTACTGCAGATGAGTCTTTACTATTAAAAATTCATCAGGATCTACAAGCCTTAATGCAAGAAGAAAAGCTGTATAAACATCCTGAACTAAATTTAGAAGAATTGGCGCAAAGGTTAAAAGTTAATCCTAATACTTTGTCACAAGTAATTAACTCCATTGAGAACAAAAATTTTTTCGATTATATCAATGAACAGCGAATTGCTGAATTTATAAGGATTTCTGTCCTGCAGGAGAACCAAAGATTCACCTTGCTTTCTTTAGCTTTCGAGGTTGGTTTTAATTCTAAGACCTCATTCAATAGGAATTTTAAAAGAATAACTGGACAAACCCCTACTATGTATTTAAAAGAACAAAAAATACAGTTAGAATAAGTACCAACTTACCCTTTGGAACGGTGGGGTACGATGTTTAGTTCATTTTTGCAGCATTATTTAAAACTCAAAAAAATGTATCGAAACAAATTACTTTCATCCGTTCTTTTTCTCTCAATTTTTGTATTTTCTTGTGAAAACGAAATGAAAATTGATGAGCCTGGTAACTTAGTTCCAAAAACAGTTGATCAGGATTCCAGTCTTCCTTCAATTGTGATTAATGAGGCAAAACTACATGCCGAAACTTTTGGAAATCCAAACAATCCAATTATTTTCATTTTGCATGGTGGACCTGCATCAGATTATCGATACCTGCTAAATTGTAAAGAATTTGCAGATAATGGATATTTTGTGGTCTTTTATGATCAGCGTGGAACGGGTTTATCACAACGCTTTCCGCGTTCGTATTACACAAGTATTCAAACCTCTTTCGATGACCTAAGTAGTGTAATTGCCTATTACAGAAAATCCCCAGTTCAGAAAATTTTCTTATTAGGGCATTCCTGGGGTGCTATGCTGGCTGGCGCTTACATCAACCAATATCCAAATGCCGTAAATGGTGCCGTGCTGGCAGAACCTGGTGGCTTAAAATGGAAAGATATCGAAGACTATGTCAAACGCTCCCGTAAGATGGACATTACTGGAGAAGCATTAAATAATGCGCTTTATATGGATCAATTTCTTACAGGTAAAGAAGATGAACATGCCATTTTAGATTATAAGTATAAATTACTGGCCTCAACTGGGGACGAAAACGAGAATGTAGGCAATGAGGGATTATTACCTTTCTGGCGTCCTGGTTTTATATTACAGGATGTCTACTTTGACATTATTAAAAAAGAAAATTCGGATTGGACAACCCATTTAGACCAGTTTAGCACAAAGATCTTATTTATTTATAGCGAGCGAAACAAAACTTATGGTGTAGTCCACGCACAAAAAGTATCATCGCCATTTCCAAATGTTCAGTTGTTTGAAACAAAAGGAGCTGGACATGACATGCTTTCTTTTCCAACTGGCTGGAACAATACTTTTCCAGTAATTCTCAACTATTTCAACACATTAAAATAAGCTCTACAAAGAAAATATATTCAAATGAAACATAAAATTATCATTATTATAGCGGTATTATTTTGCTCAATGAGCAATTACTGTCAAGCGCAAAGTATAAACTGGGCGGGATTAAAAGAAGAACATCGACACTTGGTAAACCTACAATTAGGAATAGATTATGGTGTAATTTATGGTCTTGGTTATAGCTATCACCTCAAGTCAAAATTACCTCTGTTATTAAACGCAGAGTTTTCAATACCATCCGGAAATAAGTTTTTTGATGATTTTAAAACTAAAATCGGTGCGCATGCGAAGTTGTTTAAAATGAATAATATTGCAGTTAGTTTAAATATTAACGGCATTTTCAGGAGATATGAAAATACTTTGGTGAGCCTTTCAAATTTCGGAGGTTCTGGGAATATTATTATTGGTTATTATAGCCCAAAATGGTATGTAAACGGAGAGTTTGGTTTTGACAGAGCCATTGTTACTCATTTTGAACATAAAGATGTTTACAAAAGTAACTTTCCTGATGTTAAAGATGGTTGGTATGAAACTACAGGTGGTAACGTTCAGTTTGGGATGCAGATTGGTTACTCTTTTGATCAAAGTGATATCTATTTAAAAGGAGGAAAAACTATTGCACAGGATTTTAAAACATCACCAACTATTCCAATTTATATACAGTTAGGTTATAATCTTAAACTTAAATAAGTTAAATCTAGCCTCTGAATATTTATTAGGAGGCTAGATAAATTATTTCGAGCAGATATAATTTCACATAGCTTCTGCAGACTAATTATTTCAGAATCTTAATTTCTTAAATATAATCAATCACAAATCTATTAAATTATTTGAATCTCAAAATGACCAAACTATTAACTAGCCTAAATGAAAGTATATTTTAGACAACAAATCCTATCTGGAACCGTCATTGACGATACAAGAATTATCAAAACAAGTTAATATACAAGTTCGTGATTTATCTATTTTGATTAATCATCCTATAAACCAGCATTTTTTTGATTTTATAAATGCATATCGAAGCCAAAAAGCCATGAAAATTTTAAAAAATCCTTTAAAAAGCAAACTCACTATTTTAGAAATTCTTTATGAAGTAGGCTTTAATTCTAAATCATCTTTTAATACAGCTTTCAAAAAACACACCAATAAAACGCTTACAGAGTTCATAAATCATTAATTATTAATGTTTTGCAAAAAGTCGAACGCTACTAAAATAAAGTCGAACCAATTTAAGTGCTTAAAATTGGTTCGACTTTTTTTATTCGGTCTTCAATATTAAAGTTATGATGCAATTTTGTTTCAAATTAAAACTAACAATTAAAAATTTGAAATTATGAAAATTACATCCTTATTTATTTTTTTTCTATTGTCTTTTATATGCTTAGCACAATCAAAAAAAAATGTAAAAACCAGAAAAAATCCTTTGGAAATTATAAATGTGCATTCCCAAAATACCAAAAGCATTTCTAAATTCGAAAATAAATTTTTTGAAGAAAAATTCGTTTTAATAAATGGTATTGAACAATGGATTACAATAAAGGGAGATAGTTCAAAACCTATTATATTGTTTATTCATGGTGGACCGGGAAGTCCGATAAGTCCATATATTGATGTCATGTATAAAGATTTAGAAAAAGATTTTATTATAGTTCAATGGGATCAGCGAGGAACAGGAAGAACTTATGGGCAAAATTCACCGCCAGAAGAGCTTACACCTGACTATTTAAAATCAAATCCTTTAACACTGGAACAAATGGCCAGCGATGGAATTGAGGTTTCAGAATATTTATTGAAACATTTAGCTAAACAAAAAATCATTCTTTTTGGTACTTCTTGGGGTTCTGCACTTGGAGTAAAAATAGCTACCAAGAGACCAGATCTTTTTTATGCTTATGTTGGACATTCTCAAATTGTTAATCCAGCAATTGATATAGAATTTTATAGTAAAATTTATAAAATGGCAGTAGAAAAAGATGATAAGGAAGCACTAGAAATATTAAATACTATTGGCAAACCGCCATACAGTAGAGCAAAAAATATAGGGCAATTATTTAGAATTGTAAAAAAATATGAAAGAGAAAATTCAACACCAGCACCAGATAATTGGTTTGTACTTTCTCCTGCTTATAATAACGACATTGATAATAAAAACAGAAGTGATGGAGATGATTATTCGTTTGTAAATTATGTTGGAGATTCTAAATTGGATGTTCTATCAATGAGTGCCTCAATCAATTTACAAAAAGACAATATAGATTTTAAAATTCCAGTATATTTAATACAAGGGAATGAAGATATTTTGACACCAAAAGAAAGCTCAAAAAAATATTTCGATAAAATTCAAGCTCCTAAAAAAGAGTATTTTTTATTACCAAAATCTGCACATGGCTTTAATCAATCAGTTGTAGAAACACAATATAAAATATTTAAAAGCATAAAAAAATCTATAAATTAAACCAAAAAATCAAACACTGTACATAACAGCAGTAACTATTAAACCTTAAAAATCTAAATAATGATATTGATTAAAGATCATATTCAAAAGCTAACACCAATATCTGACGAAGATTGGGATATATTCTCTACTAAATTCGAAAAACAGATTTTAAAAAAAAACATCCCTATAATTGTGTCAGGAGAAGTGGAAAATTATCTTTACTTTATCGAAACTGGTATTGTTCGTTTCTGGATAAGGACGGGGGATAATGAAGTAACGTTTGACTTTGCTTTTGAGAAAAGTTTTTTCAGCGCCTACATATCATTTCTTACTAGAGAGCCAACAAATTGGAATATACAAACACTGACTCCTACTGTATTATGGCGGATTTCTTATGCTGATCTGCAAATTATTTATAAACAAACAAATACTGGAGAAAAAATAGGGAGACTTGCTTCTGAGAACTTATTTATTACTGCAGCTAAAAGAAAAATTGCTCTTTTAACAGATACAGCAGAGGAACTTTACTTAATGTTATTTAAAGAGCATTTGCATCTTATACAGAATATACCTTTAAAATATTTAGCATCATACATAGGTGTTACTCCACAAGCTTTAAGTCGTATACGTAAACGAATTTCTTAACCTAGGTTCATTTTTTAATAATTAATTCATTAATACTTTTGCGCTGTATTAATTAACAAATAAAAAATGATAGAGAACTTTAATAGAACAAGTCCAGAAGGAGCCGTTAAGTATTTTCGCAATTGTATTTACCTTGGTGACCTAAAAGGAGCTTTAAGCTGTTTTGATCCAGAAGCAACATATATTGAAAGAAATGGTCAGGAAATCAAAGGCTTAGGTAATATTGAAAAAGCATTACAAAGCATTTGTTCATGGAAACCAGAAATTAAAGGAATCAAACAACGGGTGACCATTGTTGGAGACCTTGCTATATGGATAGACAAATACCATGTGAAAGCTAAAATGCCAAATGGAGAACCAATGGAAATCGAAGGAGTCACTGCATGTATAATGAAACGTAATATTGATGGTATATGGTTGTGGTTGGTTGATAATCCTTTTGCTGCAAACGACATAGAATAATTTTTTAGTTACTGCAATTTTATTATTAAATCAAAAACAAATCGGACTATGAATAAAAATTCTAAATGTTTAGTGACCGGAGCCAATGGTCATCTGGGTAATAATCTGGTAAGAGAGTTAGTTAATCAAAACTATCAGGTAAGAGCAAGTGTAAGAAACATAAATAATAGAAAGCCTTTTGAGGGAGTAAAATGCGAAGTGGTTTATGCGGATATGCTGGATAAAGCTTCTTTGAAGAAGGCAATGAAAGATATCGAAATTGTGTTTCATGTGGCATCTGTTTTTAAGCATTGGTCACCAAATCCTCAAAAAGACATTATTGAGCCAAATGTTATTGGAACTAAAAATATTATTGAAGCCGTAGCAGAGTGTAATGTTCATAAAGTCATACTGGTAAGTTCTATAGCTGCGCTTGACCACACATCGGTTCCTATGAAAGAAAACACTTGGAATAAACATTTCCCTAATGCCTACTATCAATCAAAACAGGAAGCAGAGCAATTGGCTTGGGATTTATCTAAAAAATTGAATATTGACTTAATTACTGTACTTCCTTCATCTATAATAGGAAAAGAGATATTTGGACATCTAACACCAACAATGTTTTTTTTCGATATGGTACTTAGGAACAAATTGCCTATCGACCCAAACTTTGCATTTAATTTTGTAGATGTTAAAGATGTTGCTAAAGGGATAATTCTGGCCGATAAATTCGGAAGAATAGGTGAACGATATATTTTAGCAACAGAACCATCCATTACCACAAATGATGTTTTTGCAATGGCAAAAAAAATATTTCCTGAAGTTAAAATACCAACTCAATTGCTAAAATCAGAACTTATTGAAATAGCTAAGAAAATGGAAGAAGAAAGTGTTATTACCAAAACAGCACCTCTTTTAATGGTAAACAATGTTGAAGCATATTATAATGCAAATTCTAAGATTGATATTTCAAAAGCGAGAATTGAACTAGGCTTCAATCCTATCCTGCCTGAAAAAGCAATAAAAAATACACTGTTGTATTTATCCCAAAAACAGTGGGAATAGTTTTTTATTTTAGCAAAAAAATATAAATAAGGCTGGAATTTTAAAACAAAATTTATTAATTTCCAATAGTTTATGACCTCGGAAAAAATGAAACAAAATATAACTAATCTAGCTAAAAAGTTGTGAAATAGTAACAACTATATGCCACTGCAGCTTTAATAACTTATTTTGCTGGTTGTGTTTACAATTTATTGGAATTATTCAGAAGTCGAAAGATTTCAAAGTATTTTATAGCTTTAAAAAATGTCAAAATAAGTATTAATTCTTCGATTGTAAACCCTGACAGCCCACAGAAAGACAAACAAAGCCACTGGAAGACATTGGCTTTGTTTTTTATACTTTTTTCTTTATCTATTGACACCAGTACACTTTTATCACTGCTCATTAAAAGACTTTCGTACAAACTGCTGTTTATCTGTCGTTCCAGTTGGCGAACTGTCCAATTATTTTTTACTGTTTCTGCAATGTAAAATTCTCTTTTGGTTTGATTATCAATTGCTAATAGTAGCTTGTATTGACTCCAACTCAATTGTGTCCACAGTGTAGACACAATTGGAAAAGTCCTGTAAAACTGTCGATACCAATTTAACTGTCGGTATGAAAATCCACTGTCATATTTAGGCTGTAACTGTTCTGAAAGATATCTGATGAAGCAAGTTCCGTAATCAGTTCTTTCTTTTTCCTGCTGCTCTTCCTCGACAATTTGTTTTCCTATAGTGCAATACATTAGAGTTCTTTCATTGTCAACAGCTCTGATAGCGCTCTCTTTTGAATTCTCAATTATCGCTCTTATATCAGGAATTACAGATTGGTTTTGAAGTCTTTTTTAAAGGTAAAAAGGTTAGCTGTAGTTATGCAAACATACAAAAAAGTAATAAGAGCAGACGAAATCAAATAGAGCGATAGAAAAATAGGATAAACCATCATATAACAAGCTGTTGATTATTAAATTCCTCTATTGTCAAATTGCCAAGAGCAGAATGCTTCCTCTGCTTGTTATAAAAATTTTCTATATAGCCGGAAATAGAATCTTTTGCTTTTTCTTTTGTAGAACTATTTTGTATTTGTTTTTCGGTGATTAGTTTATCCGTTTGGGCGGTAAAAATTTACGCTTGGGTAACTTTTAAAATCAAAGAGACTTTATATGAATTTATTTTGTCATTAAATAATACACTATTTATTTAATATAATAAAAATGACAAAAAAACTTTTTCAAAACAGTACACCATTTCATTTGGTGGTGGTTTTATTAATTTTTCTTAGCTTTTCTTCATGTGGAAAGAAAGATGCAGAGGCACAAGCTTATGGAGCTCCTAAACCTGAAGTAGATTTTTTCACAGCTGAGGCGATTACAGGTGAGGTTGAAAAAAAATATCCTGGTATAATCGAGGGGGCTGTAAATGTTGATATTAAAGCTCAGGTAACGGGTTATTTGGAGGCTATATATGTAAAAGAAGGACAGTACGTTACGAAAGGACAATCTCTGTTTAAAATTAAAGGAGATGTTTATGGAGAACAGGTAAACAGCAGCCGAGCGTCGTATAAGAGCGCTTTGGCAAATCTTGAAACTGCAAAGTTAGAAGTCGAAAAAATAAGGCCTCTTGTAGAAGGAAATGTTTATTCTGATATACAGTTAAAAACTGCGCAGGCAAGCTACGAAGCTGCCAAAGCTCAAGTTTCCCAAGCCAAAGCTGCTTTGGGTTCATCTCAAATCAACGCTGATTTTTCTCTTATTAAAGCGCCTGTAAGCGGCTACATCAGCAGAATACCAAATAGGGTGGGGAATCTTGTCACTCCTGCAGATACTGTTCCCTTAACTACCCTTTCTGATATAAACACTGTTTTTGTATATTTTTCACTTAGTGAAGCAGATTATCTTTCATTTATTAAAGAAGAGTCAAAGTCTAAAAAAACAGCCAGTCTTATTATGGCCGACGGCAGCTTGTATAATCATCAGGGAACATTGGAAATTGCAAGCGGGAACGTTGATGCAGCTACCGGAACAGTTTCCTTTAAAGCGGTATTTCCCAATTCTGAAAAAATTCTTAGATCTGGGGGGTCTGCACGAATTATCCTTAACAGCAGTTTAGACTCCGTAGTTTCAGTTCCAATGGCAAGTGTAAAAGATATTCAGGATAAATTCTTTGTCTTTGTCCTAAAAGACAGCAGTAAAGTTGCCATGGTTCCGATCGAGATTGAAGGAAGTGCAGGAGTAAATTATTATGTAAAAAGTGGTGTTAAAAATGGAGATAAAATTGCTTTGAACTCTATTGATATCCTAAATGACAACATGGAAGTAACTGCAAAAACGGCTCAGTCAAAAAAAATGATGAGCAAAAAATAATTTTTGGTTAAAAATCTTAAGAAACTTTCCATGTTAAAACAAATAATAGACAGGCCGGTATTGGCCACAGTTATATCAATAGTCCTGGTTATTTTAGGCCTTATCGGACTTACCAGATTATCTGTAACTAGATTTCCAGATATTTCGCCTCCAACTGTTATGGTAAGCGGTTCATACCCGGGAGGTAACAGCGAAACTGTAATTCGTTCGGTGGTTACTCCGTTAGAAGAACAAATTAATGGAGTAGAGAATATGCAGTATATTAAATCTACTGCAAGTAATGACGGTACTTTTTCAATAAGTGTAATTTTCAAACAGGGCGTAGATCCAGATCAGGCTGCTGTAAATGTTCAGAACAGAGTACAGCAGGCAACTCCAAAGCTTCCTCAAGAAGTAATTAGAATGGGGCTTACGACTTCGAAACAGCAAAACAGTATGATTGTTATTTTTAATCTTTATACGGATGATAATAAAAAGTACGACGAGCTGTTTCTTCAAAATTATGCCAACATAAATCTTGTACCTCAAATAAAACGTGTGCCAGGAGTTGGACAAGTCCAAATTTTCGGACAGAAAGATTATTCGATGCGTGTCTGGCTGGATCCTAGAAAAATGGCAAATGCAGGATTAATCCCTTCAGATGTAACACAGGCGATAGCTGATCAGAGTTTGGAGTCTGCTCCAGGTAAATTGGGAGAAGAGTCCAAAGCGGCCCTTGAATATGTTATTCGCTATAAAGGGAAGAAAAATAAGCCTGAGCAGTACGAAAATATTATAGTTAAAAAGAATGGAGGCAGTCTTTTAAGACTAAAAGATATTGCAAGAATTGAATTTGGTGCGATATCGTACAACGGCGATAATAAGTCTAATGGTAAGAATGCTGTAACTATGGCAATTCTGCAGACTTCTGGTTCCAATGCAAATGACATAGAAATTGGAATTAATAAAGAGGTGGAAAGATTATCAAAATCATTTCCTCCAGGTATTAAGTATGTCAATGTGATGAGCACCAAAGACAAATTAGATGAAGCAACTGGTCAGGTAAAATCTACATTATTAGAAGCTTTCGGACTTGTCTTTATTGTAGTGTTTATATTTCTTCAGGACTTTAGATCAACTATTATTCCTGCCATTGCAGTACCAGTAGCCATAGTTGGAACTTTTTTCTTCCTTCTTGTCTTAGGTTTTACAATAAACATTCTAACTCTTTTTGCACTAGTGCTCGCAATCGGGATTGTCGTCGATGATGCAATTGTGGTTGTAGAAGCCGTGCACAGTAAAATGGAAGATGACGCTAGGCTTACACCAAAAGAAGCTACCCACAGTGCCATGTCAGAAATCACTGGAGCGGTAATTTCGATTACCTTAGTGATGTCAGCAGTTTTTATTCCGATTGGTTTCATGACAGGATCATCAGGAATTTTTTACAAACAGTTTGCTTATACGCTTGCTATTGCCATTATTATTTCAGCAGTAAATGCTTTAACGCTTACACCTGCACTTTGCGCTTTACTATTAAGAAATAATCATAGCGGGCATGGAGAAAAAGAAAGTATTCCAAGTTTTAAAGAACGTTTCTTCACGGGTTTTAACAGCAGTTTTACTAATCTTACTAATAGATATATAAAAGGAGTCCGCTACTTAATTTCGAGAAGATGGATAGCAGCTGGATTTGTAGCAATTATCGCTGCTATTGCTGTGTTTTTAATGAACTCCACACCTAAGAGTTTTGTACCGATGGAAGATGATGGTTTTTTTCTTTACAGTTTAGCAATGCCTCCTGGGACAGCAATGGACCGAACAAATGCGACAATGAAACAGATTGAGCAACAGCTGGCAACTGTTGAAGCGATTAAGACAAACACAAGTATTACAGGATTTAATATTTTAAATAATAGTGCCAGTTCGGCTTATGGATTAGGGTTTGTTAAATTAAAACCACAAAAGGAAAGAGGTGAGGTAAAAGATATAGAGACCATTATGAATATAATCAGCGGAAAACTTTCCACAATCAAGGAAGGATCTGCAATGGCACTCCGTATGCCGCCAGTTGATGGATTTGGTGTAACAAATGGTGCAGAGATAGTGCTTCAGGACAGAACAGCCAAAGATCCAGCAGTACTAAAGGCGATGACAGATAAAGTAATCGGACAATTAATGCAGCAGGAGGGCGTACAGTACGCATATACCACTTTTAGAGCTGACTTTCCCCAGCTGGAATTAGAAGTGGATGAAGAAAAAGCCAGACAAATGGGTGTAAGCGTTCGTGAGATGCTTAACAATATTCAGACTTATTTTGCAGGAGACCAGTCAGCAGATTTTTCCAGATTTGGAAAGTTTTACAGAGTGAACGTAAAAGCAGATGGAGTTTTTAGAACGGATCAGGATGCTTTTAATGAAATTTTTGTTAGAAATGACAAAATGGAAATGGTTCCTGTAAAAGCAATAGTAAAGCTTCGTAAAGTTTATGGGCCAGAAGCTGTAAGCCGTTATAACCTTTACAATTCTGTAAATATCACTGCAATAGCAAAGCCGGGTTACAGCAACGGAGAAATAATGGGCAATCTTGAAACAGTTTTAAACCAGCTTCCGAGTGACTATAGTTATGAATGGACAGGATTAAGCCTTGAAGAAAAAGCTGGTGGAGACCAGACTATAGCCATTTTTGGTTTATGTCTGCTGTTTGTATTTTTCTTATTAGCGGCACAGTATGAAAGTTACTTATTGCCATTAGCTGTTTTGCTTTCGATTCCTACAGGAGTTTTAGGTGCTTTTGCTGGAATAAAGTTAGTGGGCTTGGATAATAATATTTATGTTCAGATTGGATTAATCATGCTTGTAGGACTTTTGGCTAAAAATGCAATTCTTATTGTAGAGTTTGCTGTACAGCGAAGAAAATCAGGATTTTCAATTACTGAAGCAGCTATTGAAGGAGCAAAGTCTAGGTTACGACCAATTATCATGACATCTCTTGCGTTTATTGTAGGTATGATTCCATTAATGATTGCACATGGAGGAACAGCAGTTGGAAACAGATCCATCAGTGTCAGCGCGGCAATAGGAATGTTGAGTGGGGTATTATTAGGGGTGTTTGTAATTCCGCTGCTTTACATAGTATTCCAATACCTGCAGGAAAAAGTATCAGGCAGAAAAAATATAATTCAAACCATTAAGGAATAGTAATGAAAATAAAATATCATATAGTTATAACTTTAAGCAGTATTTTAATGCTGAGTTCCTGTGTTGTAGGGAAGAAATACACTCGAACAGATTTGAAAACACCGGAAAAGTTTAGAGAAGAGGTTGCTGTAACTGGCGATACGGTTCTGCTTCCATGGAAGACTTATTATAAAGATCCATTATTAGTTCAATTGATAGAAAAAGCCCTCGTTAAAAATAACGAGGTGCTTGTCGCAGTTAAAAATATGGAGCAGCTTGATCTTAGTTACAAACAGGCAAAATTAGCTTTACTTCCGGAGCTTGATTTAAATGTTGGAGCCGCGCGCAGCTATCAGTCTAAAAATTCTCTGAACGGTTCATTAAGTTCGCAGATTACAAATAAGGATTATATCGATGACTACAATGCTACTCTTAAGTTGTCATGGGAAGCGGATATTTGGGGTAAAGCAGCATTGCAGAAAAGAGATGCAAAAGCCTCTTACTTTGCACAAAAAGAAAATTTGTCTGCTCTTAAAACTAGAATAATAGTCCAAGTGGCGAAGTCATATTTTAATCTTTTAGGTTTAGACGAACAGCTTAAAATAGCAGTAAAAAATATTGAGTTAAGTACAAACACATTGGAAATGATGAAGCTTCAATTTAAATCTGGCGCAATTAGTTCACTCGCATTAAACCAGACGGAAGCTCAAAAAAAGACAGCAGAACTATTGGTACCCCAGGCGAAAGCAAATATTGTTGTTGAGGAAAATGCATTACAGATTTTGTGTGGCGAATATCCGGATGTCGTTACCCGTACAGGCAGTTTAAACGAGGAAGAACTCAATACGGAGTTAGAAGCTGGGGTGCCAGCTATATTATTGAGCCGCAGACCTGATGTCAAAGCTGCAGAATATGCTGTTATGTCTGCTACTGCTAAAACTGGATTGGCAAAAGCACAGATGTATCCGGCATTCAGTATTAATCCATCGATTGGAGCAAATACTTTTCAATTTGAAAACTGGTTTAATTTTCCTGGTTCATTAACTAAAAGTTTGGCGGTAAATTTAGCTCAGCCAATATTTAAAAGGCGCTCCCTGAGAACTGCCTATGAGATTGCTTCTATTGAACAGGAAAAAGCGGCGATTGAATTTAAACAGTCATTTATGACTGCTGTTGGGGAAGTTTCAAATGCAATGGCCAAAGTAAAGTATTCAGATGAAAGATTAGAAACAGCGATTCAAAAAGCAGAGTCATTAGTTAAAGCGATATCAGATTCATCACTTTTATATAAAAGCGGTATGGCATCTTATTTGGATGTTATTGTAGCACAGAACAGTGCGCTTCAAAATGATCTTGATATTGTAAATATAAAACTCGAAAAGCTAAATGCATCTATAGATCTTTACCGCGCCTTAGGCGGAGGAGTACAATAGCTGAAGGATAAATAACTGTAAATCTGAAAATTTTAATCAGGGTTAAAGCTTATTAATTACAGCAGACTTAATGCTTCTGTGGAGACTAGATATAAAATTGAATGACATTTTTATCTTTTTCTTAAGCCTGCTGAATTTAAAGCAATATTGGTCTGATAAGCAGTAAACAAGATCTAGATTCTAATTTACAAGTCCCAAGTAATACTAAAAAAGTATAACCATAAATTCATCAAATATAATTTCCCTTGATTACAGCAATAATGAAATGAAGGGAATAATTTTATAAATGTATAAAAAACACTTATCTTTACTGATCACTATAATTTGTATTTCCAATGAATAAATTTTTAATTTTTATCTACACTTATTGCAACATTCTAGTTTGTTTAACCTCATATTCGCAAAATCAAAAAAGCAGCCAGTTAAAACAAAAATTCGATTACGGCTGGACTTTTGAACTTGGAGATAATAGTAAAGCTTCAGCTGAGAATTTTGATGATTCAGGATGGAGAAAATTGGATTTACCTCATGATTGGAGCGTAGAAGGAAATATTGATTTAAAAAATCCGATGGGAAATGATGGAGGTTATTTTCCTTCGGGTATAGGATGGTATAGAAAAAGTTTTGAATTGCCTGCATTTTATCAGAATAAAAAACTCACACTTTATTTCGAAGGGGTTTATATGAACTCTGAGGTTTTCATAAACGGAGTTTCTGTAGGTGTTTGGCCTTATGGATTTTCTACTTTTTATTATGATATTACTCCCTATATCAAACCTGGACAGAAAAATGTTGTAGCTGTGAGGGTGGATAACTCGCAGCAAAAAAATTGTCGCTGGTACACTGGATCTGGTATTTACAGACATGTTTGGCTCCTGACGACTGATTCAGTACACATAAATCCGTGGGGAATTGCAGTAACAACGCCCGAAGCTGATACAGAGAAATGCAATGTGAAAATCGCAACGGTTTTAAAAAATGAATCAAAATCAGATCAGGCACTGAGTGTTAGAACTAAAATACTTCATAAGGGGAGGCTAATAGCTAGTAATTTTCAAAAAATAGTGGTTAAGGCACAAAATGAAAAAGAAGTGCAGCAAACAATTTTGTTGAAAAATCCGAAACTTTGGTCACCACAATCTCCGGAGCTTTATCAGGCAGAAGTTACTGTTTTTAATGACAAAAAAGAAGTTGATAAGCAAGAGGTAGCGTTTGGAGTTAGAACAATTGGATACAGCGCAGAAAATGGTTTTTTATTGAATGGAGAAGAAATTAAAATAAATGGAGGATGTGTTCATCACGACAATGGTTCCCTTGGGGCAGCGTCTTATGACAGGGCGGAATACAAAAAAGCAGAAGCTTTGAAAGCGGCTGGCTTCAATGCAGTGCGCACCTCTCATAATCCCCCATCTGAAGCTTTTCTTGATGCCTGCGACAAAATTGGTTTACTGGTTATGGATGAGGCTTTTGATGGTTGGAGAGAAGCAAAAAATAAATATGATTATTCGATATATTTTGATAAATGGTGGCAAAAAGATATTGAAGCAATGGTTTTGCGTGACCGAAATCATCCCTCAATTGTTTTCTGGAGTATTGGAAATGAAATTATAGAGCGCAAGAAACCTGAAGCCATCGAGACGGCAAAGAAGCTTGCAGGTTTGATCCGTAAAATTGATTCCAGCCGTCCTGTCACATCTGCAATGACGACCTGGGATAAAGATTGGGAAATATTTGATCCTTTATTTGAAGTTCATGATATTGGAGGTTATAATTATCAGATGCATCATGCAGCGGAGGATCATAAGCGTGTGCCTTCACGTGTTATCTTACAGACGGAATCTTATCCTAGAGATGCTTTTACAAATTGGAAAGCTGTACACGACAATAAATATATTATTGGTGATTTTGTCTGGACAGCAATTGATTACTTGGGGGAATCAGGAATTGGGCGTTATTTTTATAAGGGAGAAACTGAAGGAGAACACTACGAGAGAGATATTTTTCCTTGGCATGGTGCTTATTGTGGCGATATAGATCTAACCGGCTGGAGAAAACCTATTTCTCATTATCGCGATTTATTATATAATGAGAATAAAAAGCTATATATGGCGGTAAAGGAACCTAATGGTTATTTTGGCGAAATAAAAGAAACATTATGGTCAGTTTGGCCAACTTGGGAAAGTTGGAACTGGCCAGGACATGAGGGCAAAAATATAGAGGTAGAGGTGTATTCTAGATATCAGTCGGTGCGTTTATATTTAAATGGTACATTAATTGGGGAACAATTTACAACTGAAAAAGAACAATTTAAAGCTGTCTTTTCAATTCCATTTACAAATGGTGAGATTAAGGCAGTGGGAGTAAATGATGGAAAAGAAATTGAATCAGCATTTTTGAAAACATCAGGGAAGGCTTCAAAAATTTCTCTAAAAGCGGACCATTATAAAATAAATGCAGACGGACAGGACTTGTCGTATATTACTATTGAAATCACAGATGAGAACGGAATAAAAGAACCAAATGCTGAAAATGAGCTTAGTTTTGAAATTGAAGGGCCGGGTACTATTGCTGCGGTCGATAATGCAAATTTGCAGGATACAAATTCTTATGTTTTAAATAAGAGAAAAGCTTGGAAGGGTCGTGCAATTATTATTATCAAAAGCACACGTGATAAGGGAATTATTAAGTTAAAAGTAAAATCTGCTGATCTTAAACCTCAGACTTTAGAAATAGTCACGAAATAATAATCTTTTTATACATATATATTGACTTTATAATTAATTTAATTGCTATTCATTGTTATAAACTTATTTTTTTAGACATTTATTAATTACGATTTTATATTTTGCAGTTAATTGGGTAGGTACTAATTTATATTATTGGAGTTTTTACTAGCTTTAATAATAATGACTATTTCAGGTTTATTTTATGGATTTATTCAAATTCCTGCATTACTAACAGTAGCAGGCTTAATTTTAAAGTTCTTTGTTTTTTCAGATATGATATTCCATGAGCGCAGATTATAATTCTTATCTTTCTCACAGATTCATTTCATGCTTTAATTGAAAATAAAAAGAGGAATGA
Source organism: Flavobacterium aquicola (assembly GCF_003385115.1). Lineage (GTDB taxonomy): Bacteria > Bacteroidota > Bacteroidia > Flavobacteriales > Flavobacteriaceae > Flavobacterium > Flavobacterium aquicola. The sequence continues at coordinate 74,135 of NZ_QUNI01000004.1, read as the reverse complement.
TTGCAATGTTTGTTTTTTTTATTTTAATATTTTTTTGCCGAACTTATATCATTTAATAATATAATTATTCACAAATGAATTCAGAAAATCAAGATAATACGGGAAAGAATTTTTTCTACAAATACTACAGAGTAGTCGTAATACCAGTGGTTTTTGTGGTTTATCTTTCATCATATTACTTTTTAAATCCTTATCGGAAAAGTGATGATTCTCCAGTGGTTTTAGACTGGACGCTTGATGTTCTTATCATTTTATTATATTGTGGCACACTGACCGAGTTAGGTCTTTACATAGGAAGAAAACTAAACTACTTGATTTCGTGGCAAAAACCAATTTTTAGAGCTATTGCACAGTTTGTTTGTTTAATCATCGGCAACATTCTCCTAAATTATTTTTTTTCTTATTTGTGGCAGTATTTCTACTCGTGGGTTCCCGTAGAAGAAAAAGAACTGTTAATGATCTGGCAGTCTCATCTTGTGGCTTTTATTTTGTCTTTTTTTATAAGTTTACTTCATACCGCTATTTTTTTACTGAATAAATGGAGAATCACATCTGTAGAAGCCGCAGAATTAAAAATTAAGGCATCAGAGTTGCAGGAAACTGTTGCAAAGTCTAAATTAGAATCTTTGAAACTACAGCTGGATCCGCATTTTGTTTTTAATAATTTCAGTGCTCTGACAGAATTGATTCATGAAGATCCCAAAGCGGCAGCTTCATTTTTAGAAAATATTACTAAGGTTTACCGTTACATGATTTCGAATCTAAATAAAGATACTATTACAGTAAAAGAGGAACTTGACTTTTTGGATGCTTATTTTTATCTCTTAAATAAAAGGCTTGGTGAAAAAGTTAAATTAAAGCTGCAAATTGATGTGAGCATTTTAAGTCTTCATTTACCACCTTTAACATTACAGCTATTGGTTGAAAACGCAGTGAAACACAATATGGCAACAGTATCGCAGCCTCTAACAATTTTTATTTATTCCGAGAAGGGTGATATTGTAGTACGTAATAATCTGCAGCCTACATCCGAAAAAAGTCTGGTATCAACAGGAATTGGACACAAAAATATTGAATTTAGGTATAAAATTCTGCATGACCGAGTTCCTGTTTATTCAGAATCTGATAATTGTTTTTTTGTGCATCTGCCTTTAATAACAAAGTAATATGAAGATTTTAATAATAGAAGATGAAGCTCTTAATGCGAGCCGTTTAAAAAGGCTGCTGAAAGAGTTAGAACCCCAATGTCAGATTCTCGCGATTATTGACACGGTCGCAGATTCAGTCAAATGGCTGAATTCAAATTCTGCACCAGATTTAATCATGATGGATATCCGTCTGGCAGATGGACTAAGTTTTTCTATTTTTAATGAAGTTGATATTATATCTCCGATTATATTTACAACCGCTTATGATGAATATGCCATAAGAGCATTTAAAGTAAATAGTATTGATTACTTAATGAAGCCTATTGAGAAAAATGAACTGGAATTTGCTTTACAAAAGTTTAAGTCATTTTCAAAAGCAGCAAATAATGTTTCAGATCTGCCGGGGATTCTTAAAGATTTAATAAATAGCCGCTCTTTTAGATCACGCTTTTTGGTAACATACAAAGATGGTTACAAAAGTATCGATGTAAATGATGTTGATTTTATATTTTCTGAATTTAAAAATAGTAATCTATTCCTTTTAAATGGTAATACAGTTCAAATTAGCCAGTCAATGGAGGAGCTGGAGCAGGAACTTGATCCTGTCCTTTTTTTTCGTGTAAACAGGCAGTTTTTAATTCGTGCAGAAAGTATTAAATCTATTACCAACTACTTCAATTCAAAACTTAAAATACAGCTTAAATTGGCTCCTGAACGTGATGTGATAATAAGCAGGGAAAAAGCACCATTGTTTAAACAATGGATGGACCATTGAAAAATGTCTGCATTCCAGCTGTCATAATTTCCGGTTGGGTTATAATTATAGACGTTTGGGGAATACTTTTACGATCTGAGCATTTTGTTGTGTTAATTTTGCTACAGCTATACTTTTAGAGCGCTAAGGTTACCTCAAAGTATTACTCTGCATCAAAATTTCTAAAATGAGATACTCTTTATTTTTTTTGAAGTTCCGCGAATATTTACAAATTATTCTGCTGTGGGTAATAGCTGTTTTTTTCTTCGCTCTTACGGCCTACAGCATGGCGGGTTATTTTTATTTTAGAGTACATGGAGTTACTCTGCTGGATTTTTTAAGATTACAATTATTTGGAGTTTTGTTTATAGGTTTTTTTATAGGTACTATACTTTTTCTTCTGCAGGAATTTGTTTATCCATATTTGTTCAGGAGCTATGGAATTCTTTTCACGGCTGTACTGCGCAGTCTTTTGTTTTTCATTACATGCTTTGTTGGTCTTTTTATCGTTATCCAGTTAAATAATACTAATTTTCTAATTAATCATAATATTTTTGTGCTTCAGATTGAAAATTTATGGATTTTCTGCTTTATGTTTTACTGTCTTACTGTTCATGTTTTAATTACTCTTTTTCTGGTTTTTAGACGTAGGATGGGTGAGAAATATTTTGGAAGCATTCTTACGGGGCACTACTTGGTTCCTGTTGTCGAATACAGGATATTTATGTTTTTAGATATGTATTCTTCAACAGCTGCAGCAGAAGAAGCAGGGCATTACACTTACAGCCTTTTACTTCAGGAATGTTTTAGCGATTTATCGGATTTACTCCCTAAGTACAATGCAGAAGTTTATCAGTATGTAGGTGATGAGGCAGTTTTAACATGGAAAATTTCGCAGGGATTTGATAGGGCAAAGTGCATTGCAATTTATGAAGATTTTTGTACTAAAATTGATAATAAAAAGGGTTTTTACCAGTGTAAGTATGGTATAGTTCCTAAGTTTAAAGCTTCTGTAAATGAAGGGCTGGTTACGGTTGCAGAAGTAGGAAGAATTAAAACAGAGATTGCTTATCACGGAATAGTATTAAGCACAGCGGCAAGAGTTAGGGATTTATGCAGCAGTTTCAATACAGATTTTTTAATTACAAGTTCATTTTATGAGCAGCTACCTGTAAAGTCAATGAAAAACTTCAAAATAGCTGATACTATATTTTTACGTGGCAAAAAGAAAGCCGTTACAATATTTATGCGGGCAGATTAATTTGATTTTTTCAGTTTGCATATGTATTGCTTTCATGGAAATAAAACGTTAGGGATTTATCTTTTTAAGAATTATAAAATGATGTTGATCTGCTGTCAAATTCTACTCCGGACTAAATAGATTTATATTACAAAAAAATCGAGCTGCAAATAGAAAGCAGTATCAGGTGCTCTTATTAGAAATAGTTATTTATAATATACCCAAAATAAAATATTGAAATATAGTTGTTTAATTGCTGAATTTATCTGGTTTTTATATCGAACCAGGTTTTATATAATCATTTTTTCAAGCTGTAAGTAAAAGTATTTTTACAGCGTTATTTACCTGCTCCAAAGTTACTTTTTAGATGTCCTTTGGATATTGTATTGATATTCAGTTGAAAGACCTCTTTCTACGAAGCCCAAAATTGTCCCCGCCATTCCTCTGACAGCGACTTACTGTTTTGAGCATAACTACTAAGGATTTTATGTAATTATAAAATGGATTTACTTTTTGGCGACATATCGAACTTCCCGGCAATTATATTTTCTCTGTGCGCTTCTCCCCATTTGCACAATGCTACAATTACATCTTTCAGGCTTTCACTATATGGAGCGAGCGAATATTCAACGGTAACTGGTTTGGTATCACAAACCCTGCGTTTTATCAAACCATTTACTTCCAGTTCGTGCAGCTCCTTTGATAAAACTCTCGGACTTATACCAATCTCTCTTGTAAGTTCATTAAATTTTTTTTTCCCGTCGAAGAGTACAAAAATTAGAATTAATTTCCACTTTCCTCCAACAACATCCATTGTATCTTGTATTGATAATCTTGCATGTTTGTATTTCATATTTTAACTTCTTTAGATACTATTCTTTATGTTATTACTATCCTTTAGGTAACAGGTTGTAAAAGTATAGTATTGTTTATTAATTTTACATAGATGAAATTAATTGTATCTACTTAATTATGTTTGGGTGCCTAATTCATTTGTATATTTATTAATATTAAATTTTAGATTTATGGAAAGTAATGACAATCTGCATGCAGATTCTAATAAAAAAGCAAGAATATTAATTATTGGCGCGACAGGCCGCGTTGGTTCACATATAGTTAAAGAGCTTGAAAAAAACAGCGAAGGAACGGTAATTCGTCTGTCTTCAACTGAAATCGCCACAGTCAATAAATGGAACAAAGAAGGTTATGAGTCTGCAGTACTGGATTTAGATAAACCAGAAACCTTTGCTGAAGCATTAGAAAACGTAGACAGAGTATTTCTTTTGACGAGTTATACCTCTGACATGCTTCGCCAGAGTAAAATGCTGGTAGACGCCGCAGGGGAAGCAGGTGTGGGCCATATTGTTCATTTGGGAGTATTTACATCTCGCCGAGACTTAATTCCTCATTTTATTTGGCATGATTTAATAGAAACTTATATTGAGTCTAGTGGCATGGCATGGACCCATATTCACCCAAATGTAATCGCAGATTCTATCTTGGTGGTAGACCCGCCGATAAGTGAGACTGGTTATTTTACAGTATTATGGGGCGATGCATCTCAAGGTTGGGTGTTTGCTTCCGATATTGCTGCTGTAGCAGCTGAAGTGCTGCGTGCAGGTCCGCAAAAACATGCAGGAGCTAATTATTACTTAAGCACAGAAGTACTTACAGGTACTGAAGTTGCTGCCCGTCTATCAAAAGGATCTGGAAAAGATATTAAATGTATTATGCTTAATCCTGAAGATATGACTGCTATGATTGATCAAATTCCATCTGCATCTGTGAAAAATTATATGGAAAGTGCCCAAATCACTATGCAGCTGGCAAAAGGAGGTAAAATGCAAGCCCAGAACATTGTAAAAGATGATGTGTTTACTGTATTGGGACGTCCTGGACTGACTATGGAGCAATGGGCGGTTGAAAATTTAAAATAAAGACTGATTATAGCTCCTCTTTGGCGTTAGTTCTATAAAATAATTGGCAGTTTAGGTTTTGAAAATTTTATAAGACTTATTTCTTATTAAAGTAGGTTTTACTCTATTTGAAATCGACACTGCCAATTACTGCGTTTAAATGAAATTTTATTTGGTGGAATTATGTAAAGCAAAAAGTTAGATCTTTTAAAAAAAGCAAAAGTTGTTTTCAAACTTTTGCTTTTTTTATGCCGTTACCTTATTTAATAATTGTCAAGGATAACTTTTACATCTTTTTATCAATAATAGATTAAACATATGTTTTTTTTGATTATTTCAGAAACCGAAATTTACGTTTGAGGTGCAAATAATGTGAGTTCGGTAACTTTAAAATTCGGCGCAATTTTAAATTAGCCATTTTTACATTAAATAAGTAATAGATTACTATCATGAAAACAAAACTTACTATCATTGCTACAACTAATTTTTCTCCCACAGCTAATAATGCTGTTGCTTATGCAGCTGGTCTGGCACAGAAGACAGAAGCAAAACTTATCTTATTTAATTCTTTTTCACTTAGTGTACATAGTTCAAACGCTCATATTACAGCAGATGCGGTCCAACAGCAGATTAACAGGACAATCTTAAAACTAGAAGATTTAGCAGTAAGGACTGCTGTTATGTTTAAAATTGAAACAGAATCGATATGTACGTATTCTTTCCTTGAAGACGAGCTATTAAGGATAATAGATGATAAAAAAGCAGATGTTGTGGTGATGGGGATGGCCGAGCGTACGTTTGAACAGGAACTGTTGGGAAATTCAACAACTTCTGTCATTAAAAATCTTCAAATCCCAGTATTGGCTGTGCCGAAGAGTGCAAAATTTTTAAATATTGAAAAAGTCCTATACGCCTGCGACAGTTTAAGTTTTTCTGCTATTAAAAGGTTCAGCAGTTTTAGGAGAATACTAGTTGACTTTGAGGCTGAAATTGAATTTTTCAGTGTAGAGGAGAATCTTGATACTCTTAAGAAAGAGCGGAAAAGAGCTCTTGAAAATTCGAATATTGATAAAGAATTTGAAGATGTAAAATATTTGTATAAAACCGTCAGGTCTAATGCAGTAATTGATGAAATAGAAAAAGAAATTAAGATTTATCACGCAGATCTTTTGATAATGGTGCCACAAAAGTATGGTTTTTGGGATTCTCTAGTTCATCGGAGTAAAACCAGAGTATTAGCATCAGGTCTTGAGATTCCTCTACTATCGCTGCCAAATTATTAATATTGTTATGCAGCAGTTTGATTGAGAAAATAAAAAAATATGAAAATAGACTTGTTCAGTACGGCAGTGGTCCTAAATATTTTGCCTGTTTTTTTGCTGATCTGCCAGAAGTGGAAAATTCAGCACTGCTAAGCCCACTCTTTCAGCCGCTGGCATTGGATAAAGCTTTACTATAAAAGAAATGACTGTCGAAGGCCGCCTATACCTTACAGAGGAGATATCCAGATTGGCATTTAAAAAAACTTATTGGACTTTGCCGGTTTCCTTTGGCCTTATAATGTCTTGATTGAAGCTAAAGCAGAATTTAAAATTTGTGTGGCTAAATATCAAAAAGGAATTAGAAAATTAAAATAAAAAGAGTAGAGCAAAATGGAATTAATAAAAAAAACAAATGAAAAATTATTCTTAGCAATGATTACGGAACAATGCCTAAGGGATATCGAAGATGTCGATTTTCTAGTTGTTCAACTGTCTATGAATAAAGCAGATATAAAAAAAGAATTTGAATGTGCTGTGTCAAAAATGAAGAATAGCATAAATGATTTTAGAATGGAACTGGCTTCGCAAATTGATCAAGAATACATTTATATCAATGGCCTATTGGGTGATTTGGAGATGGAACTTAAAGATGGAAGCTGCAGAACTAATGAAATGATCCTCATTCAAATGAAAAATATTCTGAAAAAGTTAAGCAATGTAGAAAACGAAATTGAAAAAGATATTGCAATTATAAAACTTGCATGCCAGTTCACATTCGCTTCATTTAAAGTATGCTTACAATTCGAGATTTTAGAAAAAAATCTTAAAAAAGGAAAAACTGTAATAACAGCTAAGTATAATGACGAAATCATAAATGCTTTTGAAAAGACAAATGGGCTGATACATAAAATCCCAGAAAAAGAAAAAAGACACACAATGAAATGGGAGGGTTTTATGAATGAAATAAACACATCATATCTGCATTTAAAAAAAGCCGTTCATTGTTTATAAAAACCAAATACTGTTTTCGAAATTTATACATACCGTATTATAAAAGATGTGACTATTTGTAAAAGTATAGAGTTCTTTTTTGAAAACAGCAGTGATAAATAAAATTGTTATCCATCTGAATTTATCAAAAATTATACTAATTGTATTCCTGAAACTTTCGTCAAAAATAAAATAACTTCTACAAATGATTTCGCTTTTTCTTTATTCTTTATCACTGTTACCTTTATGGTTACTATATGGTATTTCACGGCTATGCTATTATTTTTTATATTATGGTATCAGATACCGACGAAAAATTGTATATCTCAATTTAAAAAAGGCATTTTACAATTTAAGCGAAAATGAACGGCATTTTATAGAAAAAAAATTCTATAAAAATTTTTGTGACAATTTTATTGAAACCTTAAAATTATTATCCATTTCCCAAAAGGATTTGCAATCGCATATAATCTGCGACTATTCAGAACTTGAAAAAACGCTTTCAGAAAATAAAAATTGTCATATTTATTTAGGGCATCAATTCAATTGGGAGTTGGCTAATGCTCATATTTCTTCCACTTTAAGCAGCACAGTTGTCGTAGCATACAAACCAATTAAGAATAAAACAATTAATTATTTAATGCTAAAACTGCGCAGTCGTTTTGGCTCTAAAATGGTGAATTCAAAAAACATGAAAAGTGAAATTGAAAGATTTTCACAAGAACAACATGTCTTAATTTTGGTTGCCGACCAAAATCCTAAAATTCCTGAAAGAAGCTTTTGGACCTCATTTTTACGGCAAAAAACTGCTTTTTTGAACGGACCAGAACTTTATACAACGTCAAATAAAACAACCGTTTTTTTTGCAAATATTACAAAAGTAAAAAGAGGTTATTATAAAATTACAATAAGTCCCATAAGTGATTTTTCAAAACCACATATACTAGGTACAATTACAAATCATTTTGCTAAAAAATTGGAAAATGTAATTCTGGAGAATCCTGAAAATTATCTATGGAGCCATAGACGATGGAAACATGAATTTAAAGAGGATTATAAAAAAAGATGGATTGGAAATCTATAGAAGATCCTTGTATTATAGAATCTGTAGATACTATTGCATCTAGCGTTAATGAATCTAGTAGTCCATCTTCTATTAGTTTTTTTGCATATTCAATCCTAAGTTCAGCTCGTATTTTTGTCAGCTTAATTTTTAATACACTGTTGAAGCAATAGTAAAGGTGATGTTTGGGTACGTTCATAGATCGGGATAGTTCTTCCATCGAAAAATTCGGATTTAGCAAGATTTTACTTTTTTTGATATAAGCTAAAATGGACTGAGATAGTTCTATAAATCTTGGTTCAATGTCTTTTAGCTCAAGTTCTGATTGAATTGGATTATTTTCTTCTTTTTTGGAGGCAGTTACTTTGTTGCTTATACTGTCATTTTCTGATAGTTTTATTTCTTCATTATTTGTATCTGCTTCTTCTCGTTGTATAAAATTAACTTTTTTATTTTTTTTCCTTTGCGGAATCCCATAGAGTAATTCTGGAAAAATGAGTAAACTCAGAGGAATCGTCAGCAAGCAGAAACTGATAATATCCATTGGTAAACTTGTTTTTAATTGTGTCAAGTCTGGATTAGGTTCTTTCAAAAAGGAATAGAAAAGTACAGCAAAACAAATAATTATTAAAAAAATGGCAAACACAAAGCTAAAAAGCCATATTAACACATTGCGGGTTTGTGTTTTTGGAATACGCTTGTTGGTATTCATCTTTGATCAAAAACGAAACAGCATAACAAGTACCGATATCAAATAGATGCAAAGCAAAGCAGGTCTTGCAATAATGTTTACAATATTAGGATAAAGCCCAACGGTAAAAGTCTTTGCGACCATAGGTCTTATGAATAACTCCATTCTTTCTTGATATACTTTCTGCTTTTGTTTTCTGCATCATTTAAGATGTTAATAATTTCTATATTGCAAAGGCGTAAGCCCAGCTCTTTTTTTAAAATATGTCCCAAAAAATGAAGGATTGGCAAAATTTAACTCATCTGCAATTTGGGATACTGTCAAATTGGAACTTTTCAAAAGTGCTTTGGCTGCCATAATTACGATTTCATCAATCCATTCCGTAACAGATTTTCCATTGACCGCCATGATTGTTTTAGAAAAATACTTTGGTGTCAGATGGAGTTTATCAGCATAAAATTGAATGCTTCGCTCTTTTTTATAATGCTCATAAAGGAGTGCAGTAAATTTCATGTGAATTTCTTCTTGACGATTTTTATATTTTGGCACAGAACTAATATTTTCTATAAAATACAACTGCAGTATTTTATAAAGTAATGCCGTTAGAAAACTCTTGATAATTTGTTCCCGATATAAATCCTGCTTTTGATACTGCAGTACAACCAATTCATGAATCGCCAGCATTTCTTTAAACTGTTCTTTTTCTAAATGCCAGCATGCTTTTTCTTCTACTAATTTTACAATGTGTCCCATTTCTGTAGAGAGCTTTATATTTGAGACAAAGTCGAATGTAAAAAGCAGGAAGTCAACTCTTAAATCCTTGCCTTGTTCATTTATCTCGATAATGCTATTAGGATGAATAATTACTAATGTATTCTCATCAACATCATGTTCAATGAGATTTATTTTGACTTTAGCAGATCCTTTTTTACAAAATACAATTGCAATACCATCAACTATATGCGGATGATTAGCATCAATGGCATGCTCCTCAATCTTTGTGGCATTCCGTGAGACTATAAAATCATCTATATCCATAAGTACATCGACATGCAGCTGCTTGGCAAAATGTTCTATAGAAATTTTATTGTAGAGCTCCCTATTCATAATTAATAAAAATATTGTTTTTGGTAAAGATATAAAAATAGCGAAATTTTGAACAGTTTTGAAGATAAATTGGTTCTTGCCGAATGCTGTCTATAATAGATATTTGTTACTAAACATAATTGAAGAAAAAAATGAACAAATCAAGATCTATTTCGGTTAAACTTTGGGGGGCGTTATCGGTATTACTGGCTGTATTCTCTTGTAATACTAAGGATACTCCAAAAGAGGTGAATACTATTCCTGTCAGAATTCAGAATATTACAGCAGACAAAAATGTCTATAAACAAGAATACATTGGGACAGTGGAGAGTGATAAAACAGTAGAGATTAGTTTTATTTTACCAGGAACTATTGAACAAATAGCTGTTAGTGAAGGTCAAAAGGTAACTAAAGGGCAATTATTAGCCAGGCTTAATACTACTTCTGTAAAGAATTCTCATGACTTATCGGTAGCGGCATTAAAGCAGGCTAAAGATGCTTACAAAAGATTTTCATCAATGTACGAACAGAACAGTCTTCCGGAAATTCAGTTTATCGATATTAAAACAAAACTCGAACAAGCCAGAGCCAGCGAAGAGATTGCAAGAAAAAATCTCCATCAATGCGCTATATATGCACCGTTTACAGGTGTCATTGGAAAAAAGCTTTTCGAAACAGGGGCTAATGTAATGCCGGGAAGTCCAGTTTTTACGATAATGGATATCCGTAACGTGAAGATCAAGGCAGCAATACCAGAAGGTGAAATTTCTAACATGCATGAAGGGACTAAAGCTAAAGTGATTGTTTCAGCTTTGGACAATGCATCCTTTGATGGGACACTTGTAGAAAAAGGGGTTTTAGCCAATCAGGTATCACATACTTATGATATAAAATTGCAGGTAAATAATCCATCGGGCAAAATTATACCAGGAATGGTCTGCCGTACTTATTTGGGCACAGGCAGTTCCGAAAGCAATATTATAGTCCCTTTGCGTGCGGTACAAGTGGACTATTCGGGAAAAAGATTCGTATGGCTCCAAGATAAAAATAACAAAGCAGTTTACAGAGAACTAAAGCTTGGAAGTCTTTCGCAAAACGGTGTTCAGGTACTTAGCGGTCTTCAAGAAGGCGATAAGCTGATTACGGCAGGATATCAGAATATTAGTGAAGGGATAACAGTAAAAGCTAACAATTAATAAGCATTGCAGATGAATGAAGATAAAGGAATTATTGCATGGGCAATAAAGTATAATAAGATTGTACTGCTGCTCATTACTACGATGGTATTGTTTGGAATTTACGGTTTATACAAGATGCCTAAACAGGAATTTCCGGTATTTACAATACGGCAGGGAGTAGTTGCAGGAGTGTATCCGGGAGCTACTTCAGCAGAAGTGGAGGAGCAGCTGGCCAAACCACTGGAAAAATTTCTGTTTACGTATAAAGAAGTAAAAAAGGCAAAGACCTATTCGCAGTCAAGGGACGGAATCGTCTATGTTTTTGTGGAGCTAAATGATGAAGTGAGTAATAAGGATGAAGTCTGGTCAAAAATCAAGCATGGTCTTACTGCCTTTAAAATGCAGCTGCCTTCCGGCGTGCTTGCAGTAATTGCCAATGATGATTTTGGTGACACCTCTGCGCTGCTTATTGCCTTGGAATCAGATACAAAGACTTATCGTCAGCTTAAAATTTATATTGAAGCGTTAGAAAACAAATTAAGAGGCGTAGAGTCTGTATCAAATCTTCGGCGTTATGGTGTTCAGGATGAGCAGCTGAGTATTTATGTAGATAAAGAAAAGGTCGCCAGTTACAGTATTAATATTTACAGCCTGTACCAAACACTGCTAACTAAAGGTATGATCGGACCTGCAGGGGTAATTGATAATGATGAGATGGTTGTGCCTATTCATATTGCCCGGCCATTTTCTTCAGAACGAGATTTGGAGGAACAGATTATTTACTCCGATCCTCAAGGTAACCATATACGGCTCAAAGATGTAGCCAAAGTGGTTCGTGAATATCCTAAAGCTTCGAGTTATACGATAAGTAACAATAAAAAGTGTCTTGTTCTTTCTACCGAAATGCGTGAGGGATATAATATTGTACAGTTCGGAACTGATGTAGATAAGGTATTGAAGGCTTTTGAAAAGACACTTCCTCCGGATGTAAAAATTTACCGTATTGCCGATCAGCCACAGGTAGTTGATGCTTCAATAAATACCTTTTTAAAGGAACTTGGTATTGCAATTATTGCTGTGATATTAGTAACCGTTGTTTTTCTGCCTATTCGTGTAGCAGGTGTTGCCGCTTCAACGATTCCAATTACCATTTTCATTTCTTTAGGGCTGATGTTTGCTCTAGGAATAGAATTAAATACCGTAACCCTTGCTGCATTAATTGTTGTGCTTGGAATGATAGTCGATAATTCTATAGTCATAGTTGACAGTTATCTGGAGAAGCTGGATGAAGGCGCTGAGAGAAAAAAAGCAGCAATCGACAGTGCCCGCGAGTATTTCAAAGCGATATTTTCGGCAACCCTGGCTATTGGAATTACATTTTTTCCTTTCTTGATCACTTTTACCGGAATGATGTATGATTTTTTGAGTGCGTTTCCATGGACGATACTGATTACTTTGTCAATTTCGCTGGCTATTGCAATATTGTTTGTTCCTTTTCTGCAGTATTTTTTTATCAAAAAAGGAATTCACTCAGCACCAAATGGAGAAAAGCGTTATAAATCTTTTATGGATTATGTGCAGTCTTTTTATAATGCGGTGCTTGAAAATGTATTCCGCTTTCCTAAAATAACATTGTGTATTGGTGTTGCCTTTGTTGTATTGGGAGTCGCCATGTTTGTTAATCTCCCTTTGAAAATAATGCCTACAGCGGAAAGAAATCAATTTGCAGTAGAAATATTTCTGCCGCAGGCCAGTGCACTAGCGCAAACAGAAATTGTTGCTAAAGATTTGGCTGAAGTACTTTCAAAAGACAAACGCATAACCTCTATAACTACTTTTATGGGGACAGGCTCCCCAAGGTTTCATACCACTTATGCACCTAAAATTGGTGGTCCCAATTTTGCACAGTTTATTGTTAATACGGTTTCTAGTGAAGCAACCGTCGAACTTCTGGACGAGTACTCTGAAAAGTACGCCCGAAACTATCCAGAAGCTTACATCAAATTCAAGCAGCTAGACTATCAGGCCGGCGTAGATGCTGATGTTGAAGTGAGGCTAAGCGGTGACAGTATTTCGGATCTAAAAGCAACTGCTGCAAAATTGCAATCAGATATTAAAAAGCTCAATACACAAGCAAGAGTTTATACTAATTATGAAGAAATACTTCCAGACATCACAATCAGTGTTGATCCTGTAGAATCCAACCGATTAGGAATTAATGAAGGCATATTGGGAATTGGTCTGACTTCAAGATTTGGAGGGATGCCTATTACAAACATTTGGGAAGGCGATTATAAAGTTCCTGTAGTATTGAAATCAAAATGGCAGGATAAAGACCCTAAAGGCTCCGATGTAGAAAATGAATATGTATCCGGACTTTTTACTCCTGCAGTACCGCTCAGACAGGTGGCAAAGGTAACCAATGGCTGGCAGGAGGGACAGATTGTCCACAGAAATGGAGTACGGACACTTTCGGTATATGTGGACCTAAAAAGAGGAGAAAAAGTGAATATAACACAGTCGAAGGTCGAGGAAATTGTTCAAAAAATGTCTAAAGAAATAGGTGATAGGAATATCACTGTTTCTTATGGGGGAGTGAAGGCAGATACTGATGAAACTCTTCCTAAAATAATTTCTGGGCTGCTTATTTCAATCCTTATTATTTTTTTCATACTGGTTTTCCACTTCAAAAAAGTAAGCCTTGCCACATTGGTATTTGCATCAACTTCCTTTAGTTTTTTTGGTGCAGCATTCGGACTTTGGCTGATGGATATGGAATTTAGCATGACGGCAGTATTAGGGCTGGTGAGCTTGATAGGAATCATTGTAAGGAACGGAATTATTATGTATGATTATATAGAAGAGCTTCGAAGTCACTCTAAAATGCTGGTTCTGGAGGCTTGTATAGAAGCAGGAAAGAGAAGAATGAGGCCCATACTCCTTACTTCATTGGCTGCCTCAATGGGTGTAATACCTATGATTATCAGTAAAAGTCCGCTTTGGGGACCTATGGGAACAGTAATATTTTTTGGGACATTAATTTCAATGGTTTTTATACTTACGATGCTGCCTTTGATTTATTGGATAACTTATAAAAATGAAGATTTGACAAGGAACACTGAATACTATAAAAAGAACTAAAGATGAGAAATTTACAAATAATAATATTAATGTTCTGTATCTCTTGTTATGGGTATGGTCAGACACAGCTTAGCATTGAGCAGAGCAAAAGCATGGCGGTTAAGAATAACAATAAGATCAAAAACAGTGTACTTGAAGTAGATGCAGCCAAGGAGTCTAAAAAAGAAATGTTTACCAATTATTTCCCAAAAGTCACTGCGTCAGCCATTGGTATGCAGGCATTAGACCCATTGCTTGAAATTAAAATGAAAGGGGGTAACCTGCCAATATATGACGGGAATCCGGCCAGTTTGGCAAATGCGGCCCAATTTGCCTATATGCCCGATGTTAATATGGGATTGTTTAATCAAGTGGGATTGGGATATGTAAGTGTTTTGCAGCCGGTATATGCTGGCGGAAAGATTAAAACAGCTAACAATCTTACAAGTTTAAATGTAAAAGTAAAAGAACAGCAGCAGGTTTTAACGGCCAATGAAGTAATTTTGATCACGGAACAGCAATATTGGCAAGTGATAATATTACAGGAAAAACAAAAAACACTAGAAGGATACATTCGATTTTTGGATACACTTTACAGGCAGGTAAATACCGCTTTCAAAAGCGGCATCATCATAAAGAATGACCTGCTTAAAGTAACAATCAAACAGCAGGAACTACAAGTCAGCAAGATGCAGCTTGCAAACGGTCGAAAATTGGCTCTTATGCAGCTTTGTCAGACAATAGGTGCAGATTATAATTCTGATATAATGCTAAATAGTGATCTAACCGATTTTTCTGCACCGGAAAACTACTTTGTTGACCGCAATACCGCACTTCCTAATCGTGCAGAGTATCAGCTTCTTGAAAAGGCGGTTGAAGCTTCAAAACTGGAAACAAAAATGAAGAAGGCTGATTATCTTCCTAGTTTTGGAGTTGGTGCCGTTGGCTATTATATGGATCAGCTTGAATCTAATCTTGACGGGGCTGCTAACGGAATGGTTTATGCCTCCCTGAACATACCAATATCTGAGTGGTGGGGGGCAAAACACAAACTTAAAGAACTTAAAAACAGAGAATCAATTGCTAAAAATACCTTAGAGGACAATAAAGGATTATTGAGTCTGCAAATGGAAAAGGCATGGACAAATCTAACAGAACTAAATGATAAAATACATCTAATGGAGGCAGCACTGCTGCAAACAGAGGAAAATTTATTGGTAAGCCAAAAGGGTTATACTAACGGTATATTACAGCTGTCTGATCTTCTTGAAGCAGAGGCATTAAAGATTGATACAAAAAACAAACTCATTGAGGCCAAAAGCCAATACAGAATATCATTGACAATATATTTACAGGTAACCGCCAGATAATGCTAGAATCTAAAGACATTTATTTTTTTAAGGTAAATATAAAGGATAATTATGATGAATTCTGGTTAAGGGAAGACCTGAAGGAAGTTAGTTCAGGTATTTATTGTGAATTTTTAGAAGGAACAAAAATAATGATAATAGCCGCTGACAAGGTTTATAAAGGCGAGATTACTATTGTACTGAATCAGCTTGATTGCAATAGAAGTGTGGAAATGAATTCCAATTTTATTTTTTTGCAAATACCAATTTGAACAAATAAAGCCATTGTATTTCAATGGCTTTATTTTTTTTGTATGTATCGTCCTGAAATAAGTTGACACAAAATCGACTTATTATGAATAACCCAGACAACACAGAGGAAAAGCGAACCCAACGGGATTATAATTTAGGCTTTAAATTATCCGTTGTTTCTCAAGTAGAGAAAGGCGAGTTTACCTATAAACAAGCCCAAAAAAGATACGGAATTCAAGGCAGAAGCACTGTTTTGGTATGGTTAAGAAAATTTGGTAATTTAGACTGGAGCAAACCAAAGATTCTGTTTATGTCCAAATCCATCGAAACTCCTGCACAAATCATTAAAAGACTTGAAAAAGAATTAGCAGATGAAAAGCTAAAAAACAAAGTTTTGAACACAATGATTGATATATCTGATAGTCAATACGGGACTCAAATAAGAAAAAAGTTTTCTCCCAAACCATCCGAGGCATCCAGCAAGAAGGCGTGAGCCTTTCTAAAACTTGTAGATTGTTTGGGATAAGCCGACAATCCATATATCAGCAAGAAATACATTTTATTGAAAGAGAAAAAGAATTAATAAAAGTAAAAGAACTGGTTGAAAAGCAAAGACGGGATATGCCTCGCCTGGGAACAAGAAAACTATATTTTTTACTGGAAAATGTTTTTGTTGAAAATGGAATAAAAATCGGAAGAGATGCCCTTTTTAGTTATCTAAAACGAGAAAATATGCTTATTAAACCTGTAAAAAGTTATACTAAAACTACTTTCTCTAAACATTGGTTACATAAATATCCGAACCTATTGAAAGAGACGTCTATTTACAGAAGTGAGCAAGTATTCGTTAGCGATATCACTTATATAAAATCAAAAGAAAGAACTCATTATCTTTCATTAGTGACCGATGCTTATAGCAGAAAAATTGTAGGCTACCAGCTCAGTGATGATATGAGTGCGCAAAATGTGGTCAAAGCTTTAAAAATGGCTGTTAGAAATAGGAAAAACAATCTTCCTTTGATACATCACTCAGACAGAGGTTTACAATATTGTTCACAAACTTATCAAAATGTATTAAAAGAAAATAATATAAACCCTTCAATGATAGATGGTTATGATTGTTGTCAAAATGCTTTAGCCGAGAGGATTAATGGTATTTTAAAGCATGAGTTTTTGATTTATAAATGCAAAAATGGTCAAGAACTCAGTAAGCTCATTAAAGAATCCATTGAATGTTACAATACTAAAAGACCACATTTAAGTTTAATGATGAAAACACCTAATTTTGTATATGAAAAAACCAGTGAAATTTTCTCCACTGGTTTTAACTAATTTATTGTAAAACTTGTCAATCTATTTTAGGACGAGTCAGTAACATTAAAATAAGATAAGTTTTTTATATAATTATATGAAAATAAAGTGTCTACAAATAAGTAAAATATAAATTACGGGTTTTGTATGCAAAAGAGTTAGCAGGCATCTCATCAAATATGGAAAGCTGTTAATTTTATGCCTGTTCTATAGTATCCTGGTAAGATTTTCTATAAAAGCTGCTTTGTCTTTCTTAACCATCTTAAGCATTTCTCTTTTGTCTTCAGGTATAGAATTAAGATAAAATAAATAATTATTTATTTATTTATTTATTTATTTATGATGGAAATTATTAAAGAAGTTTTATTAAAAATAGTTTTATATCATTAGAATTCTTAATTAGATGAAACTGATAAATAGTTGGTGTTTTCAAAGATGAACAGATGATATGCACAAGCTAATAGGAGGCTGTCGTCTAATAGGAATGGTGTTAGTTTCCTTAAAATGAGCCTAATTGCATCCCTGTGCTTTTTGTTTTTCGCTTTTGAAACTGGATTTGATATTTTTTTGCTTAATTCATAATTATTTTCAGGTTTCTATGAGTGCGAACATTAATGGCAGTGAAATTTACCACGGGAAAGTATTCACCATTTGAGTAAAATAATTTTTATGGACAAGCCGGCAACTTTGCAGTAACGGGAAAGAGGGATGGATATAATTCAGGAATTATTTTCTTTATGATATAGACACAATATTTTCTGTTCTGTTCTTCTTTTTTTATTACTCTTACCGCTAAGTAGCTTTACGATGACCAGGCCTTCAAAGTCTGAAACGTTCTGTCGTCATTAAATTCAGTAGAAGTAGAAAACTTCAGTTTTTAAGGCAGCCTGTCTGGAGCAAAATTCGCCTCAGCGGTTCGCTGGTTCATTTTTAAGCCATTTAATCGACTGAATAATCTTTTCATCGTATTTTAAATCCTCAAAATTATCTCCGCCAGTTATCTCAAAATCAGGTTTTATGTTTTTAATGTAAATTTTACCAGTTCTATCGGCCACATAACCTACTGCTAAATTTAATTCTGAATTTTTATCAATTTTAAATCCCTGATTTGATGTAGTATAATTAGCAGATTCTTCACCGAATAATTTCGTTTTACTTCTCCCAATTAAAGCAACTGCAGTCATCTCTCCTGAGCTTGCAGTATAGCCGCTTATTAAAACTGCTATCGGTAATTGTTTTTTGATTGGCTTTTTTAATTTTTTTCTATCTAAAACCTGATTAGAATCTACATAAAAATTACCGTTTTTCAATAACCACTCTCCATCTGATCGATTATTAGATGTTACAAATCCGCCTAATTTTTCATTATCACCAATAAGGTCACTAATCCCAGCAATCATCGGATACATATTCCCACCGGTATTTATCCGTAAATCGATTATCCATCCTTTTTTTTATTTGAATTTATTTTGTTGATTTCGTCAACAATATTATTGGATATACTATCCATTTTTTTTACATTAAAATCATTATTTCCAGAAATTATGAGCCGATTGTAGTAATAAGTCATGGTATAAATCCATCTGATTATTTATATTTACATCACAATTTACAGGACATTCTTTTAGCAATTACATTCAAATATTTTTAGAGAGTACTTTGAAATTCGGTGCTGTATTATATTATCTCACGTTAATTTGAGAATAGTAAACAAGGTTTTTTATTATTGATGTAAAACAATAAAAAAGGTACAAATGAAAGAAGATATAAATGTTAACTTATTAGACATTTTTGTGTTTTTAACTGTTTTTCTGGCTATTTATATCTCTTTTTTTATTATTAAAAACGGTAGGAAATATAGTAAAGCCAATATCTATCAGGGATTATTCCTTATTTCTTTTGCTTTTTTGGCCTTAGAAGAATTTCTTAACAATACCGGTTATATAGTAAAAGTATTGTACTTGACTAACTTTAGCCAGCCCTTCAATTTTCTTCTGGGGCCATTTTTCTATTTATACATTCAATACACCCTTTATCCTGAAAAAAAGAGTAAAAATTGGTATCATTTTATAGTACCCTTTTTTTGGTTTTTCTATATTGGCTTTTATCTTGCCCAACCCGACGGCTTTAAGTATAATTCCTATATCAGTTTAAAACATCCCGATTGGCAAGAGGTTAAAGCTGTTACCACTTTTTCCTCCGATCCTTTATCTGTGAAGGAATATGCTAACGAGATTACAATTGTTTCTCTTCTGCTATATTACAGCGCTTCACTTTTCCTAATAATGAAAAAACTTAAAAGTATTAATCAGTCATT
This sequence comes from Flavobacterium aquicola, assembly GCF_003385115.1. Taxonomy (GTDB): domain Bacteria; phylum Bacteroidota; class Bacteroidia; order Flavobacteriales; family Flavobacteriaceae; genus Flavobacterium; species Flavobacterium aquicola. Next base: position 54,458 of record NZ_QUNI01000004.1, on the reverse strand, counting down.
TTTTAATGTAAAATGTCCCAAGGTAACTATCGTACGAAATAGTTTTGCCCATAGTTTTATAACGATTTTGGCTTTTTGCATTATAAAATTGTTATGGGGTATGAAAAGCGATATCGGGATGATAGTAGTACCGTATTATTGTATTTATGTATGTATAATTAGCTATCGGATTACCAATTCTTCGGATTATTTTAATCAACCGTTCTTTATCTTAGATTTTCCAACAGCAAAATATCAAAAATCGTCGCTTACCGAGCAACAGAAGGACGAAATACTGAATAAAGTAAAACATGAAATGGAAGTAAATCTCTATTTTACTAATAATCTCTCATCACTTAAAGATCTGGCCAGGCAAATTAATAAGCCAACGCACCATCTTTCTCAGGTAATTAACGAACGACTGAACAAAAACTTCTTTGAACTTTTAGCATCCTATCGAATCGCATATGCAGAAAAATTGATACAAAGAGACGAAAATTCTAAATTGACCACTGAGGAGCTTGCCGATAAGGTCGGTTATAACTCTAAATCCTCATTCAATACAGCATTTAAAAAACATACCTCTGTCACTCCTTCAGATTACAGGAAAAATTTAAAAGTTCAATAGTATTACTTGACTTTTTATTGGTAAAACTGTTCGTCCCGATAAGCGCGAACGATTGCCTTATTGGCTCGTTCGTTCTAAAGCTCTTTTAGCTTGGACATTTGCAGTACTAAAAACTAAGTAAAGTCAAATGTTTATGCTGTCCAAATCTAAATTTAAAGTCATTCTATTATTTGCAATTGCCCTGAACATTTTTAGTATCTCGGCACAACCCCAAAACAGAACTATTACGGGAATAGTTTTAGACAATAAAAAGCAACCGGTCCCTGGTGCTGAGATAGTATTGTTAAATGCAACTGATTCATCATACGTATACAAAACAAATACGGATCATGAAGGAAAATTTTCTTTAGGAGCAAAACAGGGAAATTATGTTGTGTCTGTCGTGATGCCAGGATTTCAGAAACAACTATTGAGGATAGATGTGTCTACTGATAGCCTCCTTTTACTAGAGCCTTTTATTCTCCAAGAGAACATTTTGCATTTGAAGGAAGTTAGGGTTGTCGGAACCAAAAAAGGCATTGAATTTGAAGCAGGAAAAACCATAATAAACCCCAATACTTCAATTGTTATGGCTCAGGGAACTGTTTTTGAAGCTCTAAAAAACGTACCCGGGCTTATCGTTAACGACGATGGGACCATTATATTAAATGGGGAACAAGGTGTAAATGTACAGATTAACGGAAAAGAAACCTACTTTTCTGGGATTGCATTGGCCAATATTTTAAAATCAACCGCTGTTGCTTCTGTTGAAAAAATAGAAATTTTAACAAGCCCATCAGCTCAATATGATGCTTCAGGAAAAGCCGGAATTATTAATATTCGATTGAAAAAAATATCTGTTCAGGATCTTACTTTTTCTTCCGCTTTAAACTATCAAAAGGGCAAAGATGCCCGCAGTGATATATGGACACGCGGCACAATGCGAAAAAATAAAATGGGATTTAGCGCAGATTTTTTTCACTTTCAGGGTGATAAGGCAAAGAAGGGAATACTATTTAGAGCATATGAATTCGCAAACAAGGAGACAACTTTTACCAAAACAACAATACAAAATGTTTCAACAAGAAATAAGGATAATACCAAAAACTTAAAAATTGCTGCCGATTTCGAGCTATCAAAATCTATAAGTCTGGAGGCTAATTTTGCGGGTAATTTTTTCCATCGTAATACTCCCGGAAATTCAATCGCATTATTTTCCAGTTACAATTCCATTAAGGATTCGGTTCTTAATACCACAACCCAAGGTGATTTACAACAAAAAACGCTAAACGGCGGTATTCGTGCAGATTACAAAGATGAAAAAAAATGTGAGGCCAATATTTCAGCAGATTATCTTTCATTTGATCACAACGAAAACACCCAGTTGTATAGCTCACATTTCAATCCTTCATTTATACAGGCTCGTACGGATAGTGTATCAGGGAATTTGAAAGGTGATATTAGGATGTTATCTCTGCAAAGTAATTTTTCAATTCCTTTATCAGAGAAAACACAATTTCAGACAGGAACCAAATTATCTAGTACTAACATACATAATCAGGCTGTTTACAGGGATTCCGGGGGCAGTTATGATGCTATTTTTAACAGCAGCAACCAGTATGAGTATAGTGAGATTATCAATGCAGGCTATATTCAATTGAGCGGAAAAATGAACCGCTGGAATTTCCAGACTGGATTACGGGCAGAAAACACCCAAATCGATGCAGCCACCATTGATATTAAAAAGATAGAGAAAGATTCTTCCTATCAGATTGTTTACACTAAACTTTTTCCAAATGCCAGTATTCTTTACGCCATAAATGATGACAAAAACGTATCGATAAGATACAATCGCCGTATTAGCCGACCTAATTACCGCAATTTAAGTCCGTTTGATTACATCGTAGATCAGGTTACAATAATACGAGGTAATCCAAAGCTTCAAGCTGAACTGACACATAATATTGAATTGGCTTATGTTTTTCGAAAGACCTATCGTTCCACCATTTTTTACACTTTTTCCAACAATGCTATTGCAACAGGATTTAAAGATTTCGAAAAGGGCGGACTCCTTATAACAACCGAAAACAATGCATCAAACCTGCGCTTTGGTCTTAAGTTGGATGCTGGCGAGCTTATAAATTTAAAGTGGTGGCAAATGAGCGCAGGCATTTCTATATTTTATACAGAAAACAAGTGGATTGATTTCGATCAGACAAAAAAGAACACGCAAATTACGCCTTTAGCAAACTGTAGTAATCAATTTATTTTTGGAAAGGGCTGGACTGCACAATTAACGGGATATTACAACGGAAAGATGGCATTTGGGCAATTAAGCATTCCTGATATCTGGTCTGTTTCAGGAGGGATTCGAAAGAAATTGCTTGACGAAAAACTTAATGTTCAGCTGTATTTCAACGATATTTTTAGGTCTATACGTGAAAAAGCGGCTTTTGAAAGCAGATCCGTAAAAGGTTTCAGTAATATACGTAATGATGAAACCGCAGTAGGAATTTCTGTTAACTACAATTTTAAAAAGGGAAAATCAAAAGAAAAAGAAAAGCAGGATAGAACTCCTGAAGAAAGTAAAAGAATTAATTTTTAGCAGATTTGAGTTATAGTTTAGAAATTAAATAAGAGGGTACCGTTTAAATAGATGCAGTTTTTTGAATAATTAGTGTAATCATCACTAATTATAAAGAGCTGTATGGGGAGAATAATAAGCTAAAGGACAATTTATAAGGAGTGAATTTCTCAAAACAGCTGCCAAATTTTAATTGTATTAAAGTTTTAGTTTTAATATTGAGTTCTCTTTTAAAGATTTTCATACCTTAGTGATCTTTCTAATTTCAGAGAATTGTCGTCCCGGAAAAAAGAGAAAAGTAAATCAAGATAATTTTTGTAGTGAAAAGAACATTTTGTACTAAAATGAGATTAGATACGGGATCGTTACATTAGCTCAGACATTATACAAAAAATTAATTATGCGAAATTTGTTCGATTCTGTATCCAGATGCAGAAGATCCAGCAATAAAAACGGTGTATACTTTTCCGGCTGTAAAATCTGCAGCAGGCATCGTTGCCAGATCATCGGATGCTCCAGTTCACGTCAACTTAATTTAATTTATAAACCACTTTGTTTTTTAAAGTAAAATCTCAGTTGTGGAAAAAATCTATAAAAAAGGTCGAAATTTTTTATTTTCGACCTTTTTGTAATTTAAAGTTTCCTCTAAGTTATTATTTGTTTAATCTTGAAATCCAGTTTACATAGTCCAAACCTTTGATCTCAATGCCTTTTGTCAAACTGCCTGAATTGATATCATAAGTATAGACAAAACTTCCACTTGCTTTTGTAGATACTAAAATATAAGCTTTTCCATTTTCAACGAAAACTGGAGAAGAGCTTGTGTACTGGCTCAGTGGCAGATTCAATTTTGTTTTGGTTTTGGCCGCTACATCTATGACATAATATTCAAAAACATCTGAACCGTTGTAATCATCAAAGGTCAAGAGGACATCTTTTCTTCCAAGCCGACTAATTCCTTTTCCGTTTCCTAAATCGTAAAGTCCGTAAAATTCTTTGTTTCCGTCGCTAATAGCCGTTAAATCAAAAAAGTAGTCTGCATTAAGTTCCGTAGCGCCATTGCTTACTTTAAAGATAGCACTTGGCTTATCAGATACAGATCCCCAGCGCTCACCGCAATCGGTAATAATATAAAGATCGTTATTGTATTTTATGGTACCGCCCATTAAAGTGGAAAATGTACCCAAAGCGCCGGAACGTGTATCGGTGTCAATTTTTAAATTAGCCATTGAAGGGTAATCAACAGAAGCAAGGTAAGCCACAGAGGTGCTGGTCCATCCAGAATGGTATACAGTATAGGGTAAATATAATTTGCCATTGTTCAGCACACAGCCTGAAAGGTAAATAGCTTTGTCCGTAGCCTGCAAACCCGTAACAGTCAAAGTTCCTGATTTTGTTACCGACAAGTCATCTGTATTGACGATATTGTAGGTAAGATCTGCACTTGGCGCAGATGTTGAACCGTTCCATACTATAAGGGTAGTGTCATTTAGCCAGTAAGACCATAGGGAGTTACCAGCCAGGGTGATTTCTTTTGATAAAGTCAGGATGCTCTTTTCAAACTTATATTTAGATAGTTTTCCGTTAGCAAGATTGTAGTAAAATCCGTTTTTAAATAATCTTCCGTTTCCAGTAATTTCCGAACCGTTGCCATTTGCAGAAACTGTACCGCCTGAAATTGTACCCGAAGTAAGCATATAGGCTGCTGAAGGATTATTAACACCGCCGGCAAAAACGAATTCTTCACCCGTTGTTGTTTCATCCGTTTCTTTATTATCGTCATTGCTGCAGGATGTCAGAGACATAACTGCCATGCCCAATAGTCCAAGGAATTTTAGTTTTGTATTCATTATGATTTATTTAAGTTAATTATTTATACGATTTATTATTTGATAAAATATCTGAATTTGATGTAAAATGCCCTTCCTGCTTTCTGCAGTTTATAATTATCATAAGCTTCAGCATCAAATATATTGGTGCAGTCCAGTGCGATATTGTAGGTTCCGTTTTTTAAAGAATAGCTTATGCTTGCATTTTGGATAAACTGAGTTGGAATCCTGCTTTTGCCAGCTTCAAATGCCTTGCTTGGCCATGTCAGATAAAACCAGTGGATGTATTGCGAATACCAGTCAAACTGAATTTTAGTATTTTTCCCCAGCCAGTTTTCTTTTCCGTAACCTATGCTTCCGTTTGCAAAAAGCCAAGGCTGATTGGGAATGCGGTCTTGATAAGCTGAAGAAGCTTTATCTCTATTTATCGAGTTATTGTAGCTGGCGTTCAAAGAGGCGTTAAATGATTTAAAATGGTATTTGATATCTGTATCGACACCTGTAATGTCTACTTTTCCAACATTGCTGTAAGTAGAGAAAATACCGCCGGGAAGAAGCAGGATAAAATCTTGCGCTTTTCGTATAAAACCATTAGCTTCTATCGAAACAGTATGATAATCCTGCAGAATAAATTTATAGTAGGCCCCTAAATTAAAATTATCGCTGCTTTCAGGTTTTAGCTTCGGATTAGCGAGTATATTTATTCCGTCTCCAAGTAATTCTTCTACCTCTGGAATTCTGTAGGTATGCTCAAAAGAAGCTTTTATGCCACTATTATCGCTGAATTTATATCTTAAAGCGGTTCCGTATCCGAAATAATTATCAGTAAGTTCTGACTCTTCTTTTTCATAACCTGTGGCGTTGTAAAATACTGCTTCTCTTATATAAGTGTGCAGGCGGTAATTTTTTACAAATACAGAAGTGCTTAGACGATCATTAAATGCCTGATTTTCCCATCCAAGTCCGGCAATGGATTTATTTAATTTGTTGGGCACATCCAAGGCATTAGAATCCTGGTTGTTTGGGTTATAGTAATTGATTCCTTTTCGGGTGCTGTTGCTCAAGTTGTAATTAAAGCTTAAAGCATTGTTTTCGTTTAGCTTATAACCAAAATTTGCTCTGGCAATAGCCGATTTATTTTCATATTTAAAGATCTGGAATGATCCCTGTTCTCCAAAATTTGGATGCGTGTCAATCACTTCACCATTCCAGTCGTATTTATTTGTCGAAAGATCGGTCGTGGTGTTTTTATCAATTCCGTAAGAAGCATATAGATTGGCGCTTAGTCCATCAGTTAAAAAATTGTCTTTCTTGTATTTGACGCTCGGAAGAATAAAATCCCCCTTTGAATGGACCTCTCCAAAGACATTTTCCTGAGTGGCACCGGTCTGGCGTTCTTTGTAACGGTCTGCATAATTAAATCCGATAAGGAAGATATCTGCCCACTTTCTATTTCTAAAACCAGTTTCAACCTGAACCATAGAGGATTCAAAACCATCATTAAATCTTTTGAAATTGCCTGGAGTGCTTTGTCCCGACAAAGTCACATTCTTCATTATATAGTTATTGTCTGAATAGTTATAGAAAGCATTCACGCCAATTGTAAACCCGCTTTTTTCGCCGGTATATCTGCTTGATAATGCTGCCCTTTGAGTGTTAAACGATCCGTAACTGTAGCTTGCATCCAAAAAGGTATTGATATTTTGATTGGTAACAATATTAACGGCACCGCCCAGTGCATCTGCCCCTAAAGAAACAGGCACTACACCTTTGTATACTTCAATGCGTTCTGCTAAATTTATCGGGATATTATTTAAAGACATGGTGCTTCCAAAATTTTCCATCGGAATACCGTCAATAAAAAATTTGATCTGTTTGCCTGACAATCCGTTTACAGAAAAATTAAAATCGCCGCCCAGCCCGCTGGTTTCACGGATTCGGATTCCAGAAGAACGGTTTAAAACCTGATTTATATCTGTAGAGGTATTGTACAGATTTTTAAGTTCAATAGAGTTGAAATTAAATGCCTGTTCGCGGACACGCTGCTCTTTGGATTTGCCTGCAATTTTTACTTCATCTAAAGCAGCAGTATCTTCTTCAATACTGATGTTTTTTAGTTTTTTATCTGACTGCTCTACAGTAATTTCGATTTCTTTTACCTTGAAACCTATCAAGCTTGCAACTAAAATATACTTTCCCGATGGTGCAGTAATGATATATTCACCATCTGCATTTGTTAAGGCTGTGTAAGGAGTTCCTTTTAAGACTATAGAAACGCCCTCAGCCCGGGTTCCTGTGTTTGTTAATATAATTCCCGAAATTCTGATTTTATTATTTTGGCAATAAACGGTTGTTGCAGTTACAAAAAAGGCAATTAAAAGTAAAATTCTATGTGCACGCATTATTTAAAAAGGGTTTTAAATGAATTCGATGCAAAAGTATTGTATAAACTCTTTAAAAACAATATTATTTTTAATTATTCTAAATAAAAATAAATTAATATTAATTAGTTGACATTTAAACGAATAGGATTAGTAGGGGAGTCCCCAATTTTTTTAGGAGGGCAAAATAGATTTTTGATAGCTGTAAATTTTTTGAATAGTGATTGCCAAATGCTATTGTAGGGATTATTTCGGATTCAAACTAGTAACACAATTTGTTTTTATTTTTTACCTAAATTTAATTAAGAATGAATAAAAATAATATATTTTTGCGCGGAATTTGCAAGCCAATAATTATAAAAAATTCTTTAAGTAATCTTTTAAGTTTTATAAGCCGCTTTTGTATTGCAGGAAACACCACACTGGTGGATAAAATAAGAACATCAAAGATGAGTACAGAAATTTCACTGATCAATAAAAATGTTGGGTGAACTTTCTAAAAAATTTATTAAAAAAAAATGAGGAAGATTTTTAGTAAAATACACCTATGGCTTGGTCTTGTGACAGGTCTGATAGTGTTTATAAGTATGCTTTCAGCAAGTCTCTTTGTCTGGGACGAAGAACTTTGTTTATGGTATCACAATGAAAAGTATTATGTGCCTGAGGTCAAAAATACTATTCTGCCTTTAGACAGACTTTATTCTATTGTTAAGCAAAAACATCCTGATGCAGATTACATTGAAATCAGCAGAGATCCACAGAGAAGTTACCATTTCACCACTTATGTAGAAAATACTAAACCGCATTGGACTGCGGCAGATGATTACGAAATTTACAGCTATATTTTTATTGACCAATATACAGGAAAAGAGTTAGGAGAAGTAGATTTAAAATATGATTGGATATTTAATTTGAGAGTTCTGCATCAAAATTTACTGCTTGCCTATGATATTGGACATTATTTGGTTGGATTTTCTACATTATTCATCTTTATTTTAGTCATTACGGGTATTTACTTATGGTGGCCAAAAAATAAAGCAGCATTAAAGCAGAGAGTTTGGTTTCGCTGGAAAAAAACTACAAAATGGAAACGCAAAAATTATGATATTCACAATATCAGTGGTATATATACTTTTTTACTTATTTTAATTTTTGCCGCTACTGGGCTTGTCTGGACCTTTGAGTGGTGGACAAATGGAATTTATGTTCTTTTAGGAGATGACCCTGAAAAGGTCTGGAGTAAAACACCTGCAATAAGCAAAGAGAATTCTAATAAAATTGTTGATCCGTTACAGTATATTGTAACTGATATTAAGGTAAAAGTTCCAAATTGGTCGGCTATAGGGTTATCACTTCCAGAAAAACTGGATGGAGTTTCAGTACCTGTTAATTCATTTATAAAACATTCAGGTGCTTCAGGATGGGATGAGTCGGATGTTTACATTTATAATAGTGGAACAGCTGAAAATTATTCTACAGTTAGGCATGAGGATAAAACGCTTGGAGCAAAGTGGAGAAACAGTAATTATGCTATTCATACAGGTAGTATCTATGGATTCCCTACTAAAATTTTAGCATCATTTGTTTCTTTATTTTGTGCTTTTCTTCCTGTTAGCGGCTTTTTAATTTGGTGGGGAAGGATTAAGAAAAATAAGTTTCGAACCTAAGTTTGGCTGATCTTGATTTTGCTGGACTTTTAGTTTTGAAAAATTGTTTGTGCCACGATTCTGACACAAAACTTATACGAGTGAAATATCTTTAAAAACCGCCTTAACTTTTTGTGGCAAAATTAGAGGCAGCTCCAACGCCGATGTGCCACGATTTTGCCACAGAAACTTTGAGCGTTTTTATAAAATTTGAAAAGTGCAGAAAATAAAAAAAACCTGCAAATCCTAGGATTTGCAGGTTTTACCACGTTTTTTATGGGTTTTTGAAAAGATTGAAAAACTTTCGTTTTAGTCTCTTTTACCCTTTTTGTGGGGAGAGCAGGATTCGAACCTGCGAAGTTCACACAGCAGATTTACAGTCTGCCCTCGTTGGCCGCTTGAGTATCTCCCCAGGCCTTAATGGGTAACGGTTATTGCGTTATCCGGGTGCAAATATAGCCACAGTTTTTAGTTCTGCAAACTTTTTTTGAACTTTATTTTAGTATTATTTTTAATGTATTGGTATTGAATAAAATAAAAAATCTCCACTAGGGAGATTTTTTATTTTTGAATACTAAAAAGGATTATTTCCCAAGTAATTCTATGATTTTTGCTTTAAGTTCATCACCTCTTAAATCTTGTGCAACGACATTTCCTGACTGGTCAAGAATAAATGTTGCAGGAATTGATTCTACTTTATACTGCATTGCAATAGGATCTGACCAGCCTTTAAGATTTGAAACCTGTGTCCATGTTAATTTGTCTTTGGCAATAGCTTCTTTCCATTTTACCGGATTTTCATCTAGAGAAACACCTATTATATTAAGACCTTTTGAATGAAGTTCATTATAAATAGCGACTACATTTGGATTTTCTCTTCGGCATGGACCACACCATGATGCCCAAAAATCAACAATCGTTACTTTTCCTAAACTTTCTTTAAGGCTGATTGTTTTGCCTTCTGTATTAGGAGCAGAAAATTCTGTTCTTCATTTAGCTGCAGGACCGGCTGGAGCTGCAGGAGTACCAGCTGAAGGAGTTTTTAATTCAGCAAGTTTTGTTTTTACAGCTTTACCAGGTTTAGAGTTTTTTAATGACTCATCAAGCTCATTGAACATAGTTTCAATTTTTTTAGAATCTACAGAAGGGTCATTACTCATTCCTTGAATAATTAATACACTGATAAAAGATTTTGGATGAGATTTTGCATAATCCTCATATTTTGATTTTGAAGAAGCACCAATTTCAGTTTGGATTTTAGTATATTCTTTCATCAAGCCATTGATAGTAGCAGTATCTTTAGTTTGTTGAGCTGTCTGCATTTTTTGCATGTTAGCTGACTGAAAGTCCATTAAAGGTTTTTGTATCTTAGTAATCTCTTCATTAAATTTCACATACTCGTCATTACTGTAAGTACCTGAAATCTTAGATTTTTGAATAGTATCTTTGTTTACAACAACAGTAATATCACCATTTTCTAAGATGAATGGAATTTTACCTTGTGCTCCCTCGATTTGTAACATGTGAAAAGATGGTTCAGTTACTTTTCCTTTGATTTCAAATTTGCCATTTTCTATTTTTACTGTATCTACAGCAATTAATCCCATTCCTTTCTCATCTTGAGTTTCTAGGATAACTGTTTTTCCATTTTCAAATCCAGCAGCAGTTCCTGAGATAGTGTATTTGTCTTTGCTACAAGATGTAAGTAAAGCTGTAGCGGTAAGAAATAAAATAATTTTTTTCATTTTTATTAGTTAATTGTTTTTAAGGTTACAAAAGTATTTAAAATTATATACTAACAATAACTTTAGAGCCTAAATTTATGTTATAATTTTCTAGTATTTGCAGTGATTTAAAACTAGAAAACCTGTGTTATAATTTTATGATAATTAAAATTTTAAGCCGCTCTAAACTTCTAAAGTGAGCTTCTTTTTTGGAAGATAAAAGTATTTTTTCTTAATAGGCTGCTTTTTTTAATGGTTATAAAAATTAAGAGTTATATTCAGGTAAATGAGATTCAATATGCTCAATTTCATTTTGAGTTATGGTGATATCTAAATTTACGCCTCGCAGGTCTTTGTGCAAATAAGAACATACGGGGTTTTCTTTTAATTTTAAATCGATTTCAGCTTTTATTTCTTTTAGCCTCTCAATTGTTTTCAAAGCATTTTCATACTGCTTATGATAGTTGTTGATATTGTCATTCATTTTTTGTGGTTAAGTTAATTTTGGGTTTGCTAATTTATTAAAAAACCTGTTAAAAAAATGTTAACTATAATCTATTTTGGGTTTTCATTATTTTACTGTATAAAACAAAAAAAAACACCCTGAATAAGGGTGTTTCTCTAAATATTTTTACTGCTGACTATTCTTGGTTAATTGTTTTTCTCCAAGGGTAAGCATTTAATATATGTCTTTTTGCAAAACGGGTAGGGGAATCTGCATTCACCATTTTGATATAAATAGCTTTTGGTACACTTATGTATTCATATACACTCGCATTAGAGAAATTGATAATCAATCTTCCTTCAACAAATTTATAATCGGTAATTGTTGATGTAGCAATTGTCTCAGTATATTCAGGTAAAAGCTGTTTAATTGTCTCTGCATTGATGCTTACTAAGAAGTGATAAGCTTCAATTATTTTTTTACTGTTTTCTTCAGCTTGCTTTAAACCTTCATCATCACCTTGAAATTTATCAGGATGCGCATCTTTCATCGCATTACGATAAATGGCTTTTAAAGATTTAAGATCTACTGTTTTTTCTACATTAAGTAGTTTGCGGTATTCAACTATTTTTTTCATAAATAAGGTAACTGCTTGTCTTTTACTATTGAACCAAACTAAACTGGTTGAAAATTGACAATTTTTTGCAAAGGTACACTTTTTTTTAACTTTTCAGTTTAGAGCAAAAAAAAAATCAGCAAAAGTGTATTTCCTGATTTTTACGGTGATTTGTTTTGTTAATTTGCTTTTATTCAGCTTTTCTATTGGCTTTGTCGAAGTTTTTAGATTTCTTAGGGTATTTATTGTAACTGATGTCGCTTGGGTTTTCGATAATACTTTTAATGGTTATCCAATCTCCAAGTTCATGTTTTTGAGCCATTTTAAAATCTAAAAGATATTCTCCACAAAAGTAGTTTTTGTTTTCGTCCTGTTCCATTATACCTGTGAAAACACCTTTTTGCGGCATTTTATTGTCTGCTGATTTAGTCATACTCTTTTATATTTTATCTTAAATTCTGTCGCAAAGTTACATAATTAATGGAAACTAAAAACAGATTGATACTATGATTGCTTTTGATATTCTAGAATGGCAGGAAGTTGAGTTTGATTAATACCCGTCTGCGGGCAATGTACAGAAACAGTATTCCAAAGCAGTTTCTATAAAAGAAAACGGAATTTTAGATTTAGCAGTTGATTTGGCAGTTAATGAAGTTTGTGATTATCTTTGGCACATGGAAAAATTGTTTCGTCCTAGTCCAAAATCTTTCAAAAATACATTCTGTGTTTTTCATGAAGTACTGCCCGAAGAGATTGCAGGAATGAAGGTACAGTATGACAGCAAATCGGGGAGCAAGTACTTTTATACCAAGGAAGGTATGTACCGCTTGTCGAATCATTGGGGTCGTCTGGCTAACAGCAAATGGCGGTTAGAACCCATGGAACCAGAGACCGAATCAAAGTTTAAAATAGGTTTTGCGTCTTGGAATGAATTCTATCCTGATAATGCTGAAGAAGAATTATATTATCTGCAGGCCGATTTTGAAAAGAAAAAAGTAAACTATCAGCATAGAAATAATCCTGAATATGATGGTAAAGCTGTACTTAGAACCAGCTTTGCGACAGGAAAAAAGATCAAACAGATTAGGAATTTATTTGATCTCTCTTCATGGGCAAAGTATTTTGATTATGATGATATTGATGAATTGCGAAAAGAAATTATCAATGAATTAATTTTCTCCAATAGAACATTGGAAGAAATTAAGAGAGAGCTTAATCAATAAAAGGCGCTGTTATTAATTTTAAATCGTCATTATTAAGTGGCTTTACTAAATAGTCGATTATCTCTGAATAATTCTTTGCTTTGTTTTTATCCTCCACAGCTATAGAAGAACTTACAATATATATGTGTATACCTTCATTAATCTGGTTTTTTAGAAGAGTTATTTCATCCATAAATTCCCAGCCGTCCATAATTGGCATATTAATATCTAAAAGTATAATATTAGGAAGAGTATCTTTTTCTTCTAATCTTTTTTTGAATTCATCTATAGCTTCTTTTCCATTTTTGAAGCTTAAAATAGCTAAAAGTAATTCTGATTTTTTAATCATTTTACTCACAATAATTTGATAAATAGGATCATCGTCAACAACCCATATTGATATTTGCTTCATAAAATTTCGATTTTAAAGGTTGTTCCCTGGTCTAGTTTACTTTCTACAGTAATTGTTCCTCCCATTGCTTCAATTTGATTTTTCGTAATAAATAAGCCAACTCCTTTTGACGCCTTATCATTAGTAAAGGTTTTATAAAGACCAAAAATTTTATTCCCGTATTTTTCCAGATTAATACCTATTCCGTTATCCGAAATTTTAAGGGTATTTTTATTCTTTTTTACAATCCATTCTAATTGAATATGCGGCTTTCTGTCCGGATGGCTGAAACGGATTGCATTTGAAATAAGATTATATAAGATGCTTTCCAAATAAGCTGGATTATAATTAATTAACAGATCCTTCGGTATTAAGTTAGTAATTTTAACTTCTTTTGAAAGTATTTGTTTAGAAAAAACTTTCATGACATTCTCTACACATTCATTTAAGTTCAATGATTCTGATACTAAACTTATATTCGTGCGTATGTCAATCACTTCATTCAAATGAATCATTGTCTCGTTAAGTAATGCCGATACAGAAACAAGCAGATCCATTAACTGTTTTTTTTCCTGTTCTGTTTCAGCATCTTCAATTAATGAAACAATTGATGCAATATTGCTGGTGTGAGATCTCAGATTATGAGAAATTATATAAGAGAAGTTTAAAAGTCTTTCATTTTGCTTGGATACCAGATTGAATGAGTTATTGAGGTCGTTTTCTACATTTTTAGCTTTTGTAATATCAATCATTATTCCGTGGAGACTTGTCGCTTTTCCGTTTTGGAAAACAATATTCACCATGTCCCGTAGCCATATTACAGATCCGTCTTTGCAAATCATTCTATATTCGAAGTCATGATTTAAAAGTTCACTGCTTTTTTTTGTACAGTATTCAAGCGTCCAAGCTCTGTCTTCGGGATGGATGTGTTCTGTCCAAAAATTAGGATTTTCCAGCCATTCTTCCGAAGTGTAGCCTAAAATCTGTTCTACTTTTTTGCTGACAAAAGTAAATCTGAAAGTTTCAATACAGCATTCCCAGACAATTCCATCGATAGTATTTATTAGTGATTCAACTTTTTGCTGAGAAGCAATAATTAATTTTTCATGTTCTTTTCTAAAAGTAATGTCTTCAGTCGAAATAATCATTCGGTCCATTGTTTTTTCATGACCTTTTATTGGATTCCATCTAAAGGCAATATCTATAGATTCGCCATTTCCGTTTTTGATTTTAGAATCATAAGATAATTGATTGTTGTTTTGGGTAATTGCTAACAACTGGTTTTCAAAATCTCTTAAAGTAACTTCATCAAGCACTTGCCTTAAGTTGTTTGCTAATAATTGTTTAGATTTTATCTGAAGCAGTTTTAGACATTTGTAATTGACAGCAATAATTTTGACAAGAGTGAAGCATTTATATACAGCTTCTTGATTTTCCTTTAAATAATTGATCACAAAAGAAGGCTCTTTGTTAATTAAATTCAAACTGATAAGATGGTTCTTTACCAGCGATAAATCAACTTCCCAAAGCGGCACAGGAGAGTTTTTAAATAAACTTTTGAATTGTTTCTCGCTTTCTTTTAGCTCGTCCAGAATTTGCTTCTGCAAAGTTATATCTTCTACAATTGCAATATTTGTATCCAGTTTTTCATTTATTCCAGATAGAGATGATACAATTAAATTAGCCCAGACAGTTTTTCCATCTTTAGTAATGTACCGTTTTTTTAAAGCATAATTAGCATTTTCGCCATCAATAAAATCTTGGGTTACAGATTCATCCACGGCCAGATCTTTAGGATGTGTTATCGAATGATAACTTTTCGACTTCATTTCCTGCTCTTCATAACCAATTATTTCACAGAACTTTTTATTGATTTCTATAAAATCTCCATTATCATTTTTAACCAATGCAATTCCTACAGGAGCCTGATCAAAAATAGTTTTAAACTTTATTTCGCTGTCTAAAAGCAATTGCTGCAGCCGTATTGGCCGATCCAGTAAAATTGTTATCAAAACACCCAGTAGTATGGCCAAAGAATAGCCTAAAATGGAGGGTAAAAAAAGTGTCGAATAATTATTAGTATCATTTTTCTCAATTAAATATAAGATCCAATTGCCATCTGGAATTCTTTCAGAAATATATCGGCTGTTGTTGTCCTTGTTTTTTCCTCCTAAAAAAAACTCCTCTTTTAATGTATTTGGGTTTACTTTTGAAATTTGAAAATAATATTTATTAGTGTCTATGGAATTTACCCTGGACATTTTTAATAAAGTATCTAATTTGATAATAACTGCAGAAAAACCCCAGAATTTATTTCTTTTATAAATAGGCAGCCTGCCAACAATACCAGTGCCTCCCTGTACTAAATTTAGTGGACCGGCAAAATACATTTTTTTATTTTTTATGGATTCTAAAGCTTCTTTTTTGAGAAGAGGGGAATTAAGAAGATTTAGATTTAATGCAGATTCATTTCCTTTTAAAGGATAAACATATTTGATTATTCCATTAGGCACTAACTGCACCGCATTAATACATTTATTTGAAGCTAAAAGTTTTGAACTTATAGATTCAAAATTATCTGGAATACCGTTATCATCGATTGTTAATGCGAGTGTGAGGGTAGTAGTATAACAGCTCTTGAGATTTTGATCAATATTTTGATGCAGAATATCAAGTGTAGTCTGCATCTCATAATTTTTATTCTTAATGATGATTTGAACACTTTGAAAAATCAGAAGGGATACACCAAAAGCTAATACGAGGAAAAATAAAAATCCAACAGTCTTGGGTCTATTTAAAAACCATCGGAAATAATCAGGCCATTTATTTTGAGCTTCCATAAGTTTTATAAATAAATGTAAAAAAAGATTGCAATCCAAACTAATTGCGAAATTTCAAACAATAAAGATATTAATAATAGTTTAAACGATAAAAAGCCAGTATAAATTTTAATTAGCTCTAAAAGCATACGGCAAATGTTAAATAGTTGTTCTGATTTAAATAATAAAGCCGAAATTTGTACGCAGAAATTAATTTTAGATATAAAATGCTATGAGCAGAAATAATGAAGGAAATATCAAAAAACATAATGATAAATTACATAAAGCCCAGAACAAAGCAAAAAAAGCTGAAATGGACCGTAAAGAAAAATTAAAACAAATTACTAAAAAGTTCAATGAAGATAAAGCTTCAAAGAATATATAAATATTTTGAAATGGATACAGGCAAATTTGACGAATTAAAAAGCGGAGTTCAGGAAATTATAGATTTTATTGCAAATAAAAATGCAAAAGAAGCTTCTAATAAATTAGCGGAAGTAAGCGAAGAACTAGACGAAATTTTGGATCATACAGATGAAGATGAAGATTTGAGAGAGATTAGTAAATTTCAGGTTTTATTAAATCAATTGCAGCAAAAAATAGTGCTGCTAAAAGCACAGCTTAATTAAATCATGACTGCTGAAAATTGCTATTGCGGTTCTGACAAACCTTTTGAATCATGCTGTCATCTTTACATCAGCAGAATCGAAAAAACACCAACTGCTTTAGCCTTAATGAAATCACGTTATGCTGCGTATGCTGCTCATCAGGCTGATTATTTATTGGCAACGACGCATATTTCAGAAAGAAAATATTATTCAAGAGAAGAAATTTTGAAATGGGCTGTTTCCAATAAATGGCAAAAACTGGAAATTATATCGTTTACTGAAGACACAGTAGAATTTAAAGCCTATTATAAAGACGAAAATAATGCTGATCAAGTCCACTATGAGCTGTCATCTTTTAAAAAAGAGAATGACGGCTGGTTTTATTTAGACGGAAAATTCAAATAACCTTACAATAGATTTATGATAAAAGGAATTCAATTTGTAATGATTGCATTGTTTTTTATTGGCTGTAAAAGTAATCCGCTCATTTCAAATGTGGCTGAAAACAACGAGCCGTCCCTAGCTTATAAACAGCAGATAGAAAATTTAGAGAAAGGGTTTTATTTCAGAGGTAATGGAAATGAACCTGATTGGAGTTTAAAAATATCTGAAAAAACTATCAAGTTTACTTCTTTAAAACAGGGTTATGAAACTTTGACAGCTGACCATGCTGAACCAATTCGAGCTATGGATGCCAGTGTAAAAATGTATCGAGTTCCGATAGTTGGCGGTACTATGATAATACAAATTATGCAGTAGGAGTGCATTAATACAATGTCTGGTGATAAATTACCGTACTCTGTTAGAATAGAAATTGTAAAAGAGGGTCAATCAATAAAATTATCTGGATGCGGGAATTATATCACCGATTTCAGGTTACATGATATTTGGGTTTTAGAAAAACTCAATGGAGAAATTGTCACCTCAGAAAATTTCGCCCGAGAATTACCAAATCTTGAAATAAACAGCATTTCCAATACATTTATGGGGTTTGCGGGCTGTAATAGAATGAATGGAACTATTTTCTTTGAAAAAGGACTGCTTCGTTTCACTGATGTAGTAACGACAAAAATGGCTTGTGGTGAAAATAATAAAGAAGTTGTTTTTCTAAAAACCTTGCAAAGCACAACTCACTATAAAGTAGAAAACCTGCGGTTAACACTTACCAATTCTTCAGGTAATAAATTGGTTTTTAAAAAAGTAGATTGATTTTAAAAACATTAATTTGTTTTTTACCATTAAGATATTAAGTTTCATTAAGCTTTATGTTTCTTAATATCTTAATGGTTAAAAAAAAAAGCAAAGCGATATAAATCTTATGGTAGCATTCACTTTTTAATAGCCTCCCTTTTAACTTAAAATTATAAATCGTTTGTTGTTTGTTCATTTAAAAATAATCTAAATTTATGATTATGAACAATACGACAAAAAAAGGTTTTTATTTTAAGACTTACGAAGCTCCGTTTCAATCACCGTTTGATAAACTTTTTGCAATTTTCAAAGAGCTTATCACACACACATCGGGTGATTTTGATGAAGCTATAAGCTGGTTGCGGGAATTGGACAAAGAATACAAATTAACCGATTCCAGTTACACCATCGACGACTTTATTGAAGACTTAAAGAAAAAAGGTTACATCCGTGAGGAACTGAAAGATGACGGAACTTCTGGAACAGGAATTACTGCCAAAACAGAGCGGGCCATCAGACAGCAGGCTTTGGAAACTATTTTTGGAAATTTAAAAAAATCGGGAGCGGGTAATCACAAAACTAAGCATTTAGGAAATGGAGACGAGCATACTGGAGAATTTCGGGAATTTCATTTCGGAGATGTATTAGAGCGTATTTCGCTTACAGAAAGTCTACGCAATGCCCAAATCAACAATGGTGTATCCGATTTTATACTCACTGAGAATGATCTGGTGGTTGAAGAAACCCAATATAAATCTCAAATGAGTACAGTTTTAATGATTGACATCAGTCACAGTATGATTTTGTATGGTGAAGACCGTATTACTCCCGCCAAGAAAGTTGCAATGGCATTAGCCGAATTAATCACCACCCGCTATCCAAAAGACACGCTGGACATATTAGTTTTTGGAAATGATGCTTGGCGGATTTCTATTCAGGATTTACCGTATTTAAAAGTAGGTCCCTATCACACCAATACCGTTGCTGGTTTGCAATTGGCAATGGATTTGCTGCGAAGAAAGAAAAACACCAACAAACAGATTTTTATGATTACCGATGGAAAACCAAGCTGCGTCATAGAGAAAGATGGAACCTATTATATGAACAGCAATGGTCTGGACGAATACATTGTAGATAAATGTTATACTCAGGCACAGCAAGCAAGAAAACTGCATATCCCAATCACCACTTTTATGATTGCAAATGATCCTTATCTGCAGCGATTTGTAGATCATTTTACCGAAGCAAATCAGGGAAAAGCTTTTTATACAGGTTTAAAAGGTCTGGGAGAGATGATTTTTCACGATTACGAAACCAATAGAAAGAAAAGAATAAAATAGTATTCAATAGCAATATCAATGGCAAAAAGCAATTTCAATATAACATGAAAATAGAAAACATAAATACTTTAGGAGAATTAAAAAAATCAGGATATTTAAGCAAGAACATCAAAGACGAATTGCGTCATAATTTAAGAGAAAAAATAAAATCAGGAGAACCTACATTCGAAGGAGTTCATGGTTTTGAAAATACTGTAATTCCAGAATTGGAAAGAGCAATTTTGTCACGCCACAATATCAATTTGTTGGGACTTCGCGGACAGGCAAAAACTAGATTGGCACGAAAAATGATCGAATTGCTGGACGAATACATTCCGTATGTAAGTGGTTCTGAAATCAATGACGATCCTTTTCATCCTTTGTCCCGTTTTGCAAAAGATTTAATTGCCGAAAAAGGTGACGAAACTCCAATCTCGTGGCTGCACAGAAGCGAACGTTTTTTTGAAAAGCTCGCTACGCCAGATGTAACAGTAGCCGATTTAATAGGTGATGTTGACCCAATCAAAGCTGCCAATTTAAAACTGTCCTACGCCGATGACCGTGTAATTCATTTTGGAATGATTCCGAGAGCGAATCGCTGTATTTTTGTTATTAACGAATTACCCGATCTTCAAGCTCGTATTCAAGTAGCTTTATTTAATATTCTGCAGGAAGGCGACATACAAATTCGCGGTTTCAAGCTTAGAATGCCTCTTGATATGCAGTTTGTCTTTACCGCAAATCCCGAAGATTACACCAATAGAGGAAGTATTGTCACACCTTTGAAAGACAGAATCGGCTCCCAAATATTGACGCATTATCCGCAGGACATCCATGTCGCCAAAACGATAACTGCGCAGGAAGCCAAGCTTGATACTGCTCAAAGTGATTCTGTTTATGTTCCTTCTTTAGCAAAAGATTTATTGGAGCAAATCAGTTTTGAAGCCCGCGAAAGCGAATTCATTGATAATAAAAGCGGTGTCAGCGCAAGATTGAGCATTACGGCTTATGAAAACTTATTGAGTACTGCAGAACGCCGTGCCTTGCTATCAGGAACAGACAAAACAACTTTGCGTTTATCAGATTTTATGGGAGTAATTCCATCAATAACTGGTAAAGTCGAATTGGTTTACGAAGGAGAGCAGGAGGGAGCTTCATTTGTAGCACAGCGTTTAATTAGCGATTCGATTCATACCTTATTTCCTGCTTATTTTCCAAAAATAGAAAAACTGGAAAAGCAGGGAGAAAAAAATACCTATTCGGATATTTTGGATTGGTTTTTCACCGAAAGCGGTTTTGAATTATTAGACGACTGCTCAGATAACGAATACAAATCGATTTTAGACAGCATAACGCCTCTCGATAAATTAATCGATAAATACCAGCCCAACTTTGACAAAAAGGACCGCGATTTTATGAAAGAATTTGTATTGTGGGGATTAGTCGAGTACAAAAAACTCAGCAAAGACCGTGTATCAGTAGGGTATCAGTTCAGAGATATTTTCGGAAGTTATATCAGCAGATTGTAATGAATTTTGAAACTTTACTAAGTTGAAAATTCCAAACTAAATTATTTAAATACAATTTTTTGAAAAGACGCCAAGTCGCAAAGAAAATCGATTTAAACTTTGTGGCTTGGCGTCTTTGCTAGAATAAATTATTGATATTTATTTTCTATATATAATTTTTCTAAAATCAATCGTGCTTCATTATCGGAATTGGCCGAAAAGCCAGCCACAAAAACACCTTTAATTCCAGCATTGGAAATTATTCCATAGACAATCGATTCTTCATCGGGATCTGAATCGCCCTCATAACGATAAATGTGCACTACCGAATAGTGATTGGGATTCTCAACTATTGCTTCAGGATTGAGGTTAAAATCGTGATGAAATCCTTTGCTTTTCAAATCCTGCAAGGCTTCCAAAACAGTGGTATAATGATAAGTCGGCTTCATAATTCGAAATAATGATAGTTATATTTAAAGGTAAACATTTTATTTATAAGACATTACAAAACACTTGTTAAAGTAAAATCTGAAATTTTGATAAACCTTGATTATTATTGTAGATTTGCATCGCAGACCGCCTTATCGTCGTTCCGATTCATCGGGAGGGAGGAAAGTCCGGACACCATAGAGAAGCATAACGGGTAACACCCGTCGGTTCGGGAAACCGGATTAGGACAAGTGCAACAGAAAGTATGTACAGGTAATGCTGTAGTGAAACCAGGTAAACTCTATGCGGTGAAATATCAAGTATATCAGCATTTAAGGGTTTCTCGTCCGTTGCTGAAGGGTAGATAGCTTGAGTCTTGGAGTAATTCAAGATCTAGATAAATGATAAGGTATCGTTAGCAATAGCGAGAACAGAATCCGGCTTATAGGTCTGCTTTTTTTACTTTTTACGCGTTTTTTAGTATTTTAGTAAAAAAAAATATGAAAAACTTTCCTTTTCCATCACTTTCACAATCACTTTTACTTTTTAGAATACTACTTCCTTTGTTTTTTGTAGCTCATGCCGTTACAAGAATTGCCAACGGGACAATAGATCGGTTTGCCGGTTTTTTAGCTACAAAAGGATTCTTTGCAACTACTGTAATGGTTTGGGGAATTACAGCTTATGAAATTATTGGAGGAATAGCACTAGCCTTTGGTTATTATAAAAAATATTTATCACTTGGTTTTATCTTAATGCTGATAATGGGAAATATAATCATTCATTATGAAAATGGATGGTGGGTAGGCGAGCATGGTGAAGGAGGAATGGAATACAGTTGTGCGCTAATTCTGGGACTTATTGTTATTGCTTCAACTGAAAAAGAATCTATTAAATAATAATTTTAAATTCCAATCCAATATTCCGGACGCTTTCAATACTTATTCTGGAATCATCTTTGAAATATTTTCGAATTTTACTTATGTATACATCCATACTTCTGCCCGAAAAGAAATCATCATTACCCCAAATCGTTTTTAAAATCTGTTCTCTTTTTATCATCTGATTTTTATGGGTGTAAAAGAAATGAATTAAACTCGCTTCTTTTTCAGTCAGCTGCTGAGTTGAAGTATCATTTTTTAGGCTGAGCCTTTTTGTATCAAATACATAAACACCAATCTGCACTTCATCAGCTGTTTTCGGAAAATGGTTTTGACTGCTTCTTTTTATGATATTATTCAGGCGTAAAACAAGTTCGTCCGCTTCAAAAGGCTTTACGATATAATCATCGGCACCTAATTTCAAACCAATTATTTTGTCTTCTTTTAATTTTCTGGCGGTTAGAAAAATAAAAGGAATTTCGGGATTGATTGCAATGATTTTTTCGGCAAGGGTAAAGCCGTCCATTTTTGGCATCATTACATCAAAAACACAAATGTCAAAAGCTTTTGTTTGGAACAGCTGCAATGCTTCTTCGCCATTTTCTGCCCAAGTGATTTCAAATTGGTGCAATTCTAAATATTGTTTTAGAATCCCGGCAAAATCAGGATCGTCTTCGGCTAAAAGTATTTTTTTCAACGGAAAATAATTAAACTTTAAACATAATAGTAAATTCCGAACCCTTTCCTAAATCACTTATGACTCCAATAGTACCTTGATGCGCTTTGATGATTTGATTTACATAATAAAGTCCTAAGCCTAATCCTTTTGCATTATGTAAATTACCTTGTTCGACTCTGTAAAACTTATCAAACAACAACGAATGTTTACTTCTTGAAATTCCAATCCCATCATCTTTTATACTGATGTTAAATTGGTTTTTGACTAATTCGGTTTTAATGGTAATGGTGTTACTTCCATATTTAACAGCATTTTCGAACACATTTAAAATAGCTGTTGTCAAATGAAATTTATCCAAAACCAAAAATGTTTCTTCAGTATTAAATTGCGTTTGAAGCGTAACTTTTGGAAACGCAACCTTAAAATCGGCAATAATAACTTTCAGAAAAGATTCTGCCATGATTTTTTCTTTTTGCAGTTCAATCTCGTTTTCTCCCAGCGAATTAGCCATTACCTGATCAATTAAATTTTGCAGGCGATTATTTTGGCGTGAAATTGTGTTCAAAATACTATCGAATTGTTCGTCATTTTCGCGAATATCCTTTCGTTCCAGTATTTTGGTCGAAATTCCCAAAGTTGTCAAAGGAGTTTTGAGTTCGTGGGTGATATTATTGATAAAATCGGTTTTGACATCACTTACTTTCTTTTGTTTTATTAATGCTTTTATCGCAATAACAAAAAGAGTTATCAAAGTAAGAATGGATACCAATGACAGTAATAAAACCATTTTCATCCTTTCAAAAATAATCATCTCCCAATCGGCTACAGAAACATACATGGCGTCTTCGGTGAGTAATTTATAATCTTTCAGTATTGAAGAGCCATTTGTCGTACTCACATAATTTCTGACTAAAAATGCATTGTCCAAAGACTTTAAATGACCAAACATTTTGTTCTGTATAAGAGGTTTTTCTGAAAAAATAGTATCACTTTTTTTAAGACTATTATATATGACAAATTTGTTCAGAACTATAGCAAAATCAATGTCGATATTTGGAAAATCTCGTTTAAATCTAAGTTGTATTTTTCGGGTTAATGGGTCGCTGGATTCATTTTCAATTGCGATGTTTTTAATGTCAATTTTTGATTTTTTAGACAAAACATAATTTTGTGCCAATTGATTGTAAAGCAATTCCTTTTTGTTCACGTATGCCGAATCAATATCGCTGAACTCATTGGTTATTTTGGCAATATTCTCTTTGATTTCGGAGTGAAATTGAGCCACTTTGTAATCATAAGTGGTTTTTACCAAATAGCATTGCACGATGGATAAAGTAACCAGAGCGATTACCGAAAATGCGATTAATAAATTGATTCTCTTGTTCATTCGATAAAAAAATTATGCTCAAAAATAATTCTTTTATTATTCAAATTCGTCATTAACCCTGCATTAACCTTCGATTAACTTATAGAAGGTGTTTTTAGACTCATTTTTGCAATTCTCAAAATTTGCAATTTATGTTATCAGTGAAAAATAGATTAGAATTTAAAAACACAATTAGTATTATTTGCCTAATAATTTCAGCCTTTGGATTTGCACAAAACACAATCGAAAAAGACAGTATATCTAATAAATTGACCGAAGTAGTTGTCACCAAAGAAAAGAAAATGTTTACCACTAAAAATGGTAATATCAAAGTTGATGTGGCTAACTCGATTCTTAATTCAGTTCCAAACACATTGGATTTGTTATCAAAATTACCCAATGTTACCATCAGCGCCGACAAGGAAAACATCACTCTTATTGGAAAAGGAACTCCCTTAATTTATATGGATAATCAAAAAATTGGAATGAACGATTTGAATGCTTTGTCTGTTGATGACATAAAAAGCATCGAAATCATCAATAATCCATCCTCAAAATACGAAGCTGAAGGGAGAGCCGTTATTTTGATTACCCGAAAGTTCAGTAAAAAAGAAGGTTCACAGACAACTATAACTGAGGTAGCTTCCTTTAAGAAAGAATTTAATAATTACCTCGGGATAAATTCAAGTTTCAAAAAGAATAAACTTGAATGGAAAGCCAATTTCAATTACAATAAATTAAGTCCTTGGGAAAGCCACAGCATCGATTATCTGATTCCTGATGAAGATATTATTTCCAATTATAATGTTGCTACCGCAAATACCAAAAGGAAGCAGTATATTTTTGGAGGAGGTCTTTTTTATAAAATTAATGAAGAAGACTATTTTTCGATTAATATGAATGGTAAGCTGCAAAGCGAACCTTTCGACATCAACACCACATCCTACAACAAGAACGGTGACGTAGAAAATAATGTGATAACCTACAGTCACAATAAGAGTCAGAAGAATTTTATCAATTCATTTGTCAATTATTCGAAGAAAATAAAATCGATAGATACACAGTTATTTACAGGTTTTCAATATTCCGCTTTTGATCAGGATTCAGAAGCTTTCGTGCAGAATAATTATAATGAAACTCAATTTGAAAAGACACAAAACAGTGATCAAAAATTTAAAGTGAATGTATTTTCCGGAAGAATTGATCTCGAAAAGAAATTTAAAAATGAAATTAAACTTGAGTATGGAGGGCTTTATTTATCAGCTGATGCTCGAACTGATTTCGAAACTTTAAACTTTGAAAGCAATAGTACTATCAGTTCGGTTTATGATTTCGACGAGAAAAATAGTGCTGGATATGCGCAATTATCTGGAAATTTAAAAAAGATTGGCTATTCAGTTGGGTTTAGAGTTGAGAACACTGATATCGAGGGAAAATTCAGGAATGATGATTTGCCTTTAATTAAAAAGAATTATACCGATTTTTTCCCGAAAGTTCAGTTTGACATCCCGATTGACAGTACAAAATCGGTAACACTAAATTATTCGAAAAGTATTTCAAGACCTAATTATTCATCGACAAGCCAGGGAGCCACTTATATCAATCCGTATTATTTATATTCCAGGAATATTAATTTAGATCCAATCATCAATAATCAAATTTCGTCCAGTTTTCAATACAAAGACAAATCGGTGAAACTCAGTTATTATGTAAACAAAGATCCTGTTTACAGTAGCTTTGTATTTGATAATCAAAATAATATACTGACTTTTAAAGAAGTTAATTTTGAAAAAGAATCAGGATTTAATTTAGAATTTAGTTTACCATTTACATATAAAATCTGGACATCAACCAATAGTTTAAGCTGTATATTGAACAAAATCGAAGATGATTCGGCACTGTTTATGGAATCAAAACCGTATTTGTATTATTATTCAAACAATGAATTTAAACTGCCAAAAGACTATTCGTTTGTACTGACGGCCTATGGTGTAACCGATCAAAAAGAAGGAGTTTTCGAAAGAAAAGCTTGGTTCATAATGAATTTAGGAGTTTCTAAAACATTTTTTTCCAATTGGAACTGTACTTTGAGTTACAATGATATTTTTAAAAATACGATTTATGAAGAACAATTTACGATAAATAACATTAGTTCAAAAGCCAGGTATTTGGTTGATGCACATGAAATTTCCATAGCAGTCAAATATTCTTTTGGAAAAATAAAATCTACAGAGTTTAAAGAAAAAGATATTGATGAGAACTCCAATAGAATCAGATAAATAAAAAAAAATCCCTTGAATTCCAAGGGATTTTTTTTATATTTAGATAAATTAGCCTTCGTCTTCTTCGGTAGTTTTATTATCTGATTCATCTCCAATCTCTTCCTCTTCAGTAGAATCCAATTCGAAGAAACTAAAAATAGAACCGCCGTAACTTTTCTGAAAAGAAAAATTTATCAGATGATCTAGTTTGGTATATTTTGAATGTTCAATAATCATCATCCCTTCATCATTCAATAATCCTTTTTCGAAAATTGAAAGTACAATTTTTTCAAAAGTTTTTTGGTCTAAACCATAAGGAGGATCGGCAAAAATAATATCGTAAGCCGTTTTGTTTTTGTCTATAAAAGCAAACACATCACTTTTAATCGCCGCAATATCAAAATCATATTCGGCTGCGACTTGCTTAATAAATTTCACACAGCCAAAATCACCATCTACAGAAGTAATTGGAGAACTTCCTCTCGAAGCAAACTCGTAACTGATATTTCCTGTTCCAGCAAATAAATCCAGCACTTTCAAGCCTTCAAAACTAAAATGATTGTTCAAAACATTAAACAATGCTTCCTTGCTCATATCAGTCGTAGGTCGAACAGGCAGTCCTTTTGGCGGAAAAATGCGTCTTCCTTTGTATTTTCCAGATATGATTCTCATGAGTTAAAAAGTATAAAATGCTGCAGATTTTGTCCTGCTGAGAAAGTATTGTTTTTTTGTAAATCGCTTGTATCCAGAAAAGATACATTTCGAATATATTTGAAGGCAATTTTATAAAAATCATCTTCTTCGGAAATGGCACCCAATAATTCAAGCTTGAAACTTTCGGGATTCATATTCAATTGTTCGGCTGTAAAGAGCAGATAGTAAATAAAATCTTCAGGAGTTTTGTATTCAAATGAATTGAATAAAAGTAATTTCTGATTCTGAATTACAATAATTTCAAAATGTCCAGGATTAAAATGAACGATCATTTTCTTAGTGTCATTGTTTTTGGAAACATCCAAAAGCTTTGAAACTAAAATCGTGTTGGCATGCTTGTAATCGAAAGAACCAAATTGGTCTATGAAGAAATTATTGATATTGACATAAGGAATATAAACCGCATTCATCTGATAATTAGTGATTTCATCAAATGCAAAAAAATCGGTTTCAAAAACTTTGGTGTTGTATTGCAAATAACTGCCAAGGAAATTTTCGTCAAATAGGGCAGTAGGTACAAATGTCGAAAGGTTATTATTATGAATTACCTGAATTTCATCATAACTATCACTCAGTTCCGGATAATTTCTAAAAGCATCCGAAAACAATTCCTCAATCTTGGTCGATTTATGAAACGTATCAAATTTAATCTCATTTATCGAAACAATTCTGTTGTGAAGCGTATCAAAACAACAAAAAGAAAGTCCCGTCAGCGAAACTTGTAACGAGAGTTTTTTATATTTCTTATCTGCTATATTGATATTCATAGGATTTTTTTCAACTATGCAAACTTACAAATTAAAAAACCAATAGCAATATCAATGGCAAAAATCAATTTCAATAGTAATTGCAGGATTTAATATAATTTACCTTTGGTAGAAAAGTTTTATATTTGGAAGTAATTGGTTTTTAAACACATAAAACAATGAGACTTTTGCTGATAACCTTCCTGCTGACGCTTAATATTTCTGCCCAGACCTTGCATGAAACTTTAATGAAATTAAGCAGTCAAAACCTGGAATGTCTAGATGCTGAGAAAAATGTACTTGAATGTTCCCAGAAATATTACAAACAGTTGGATAGTTTATTAAATGTAGTTTATAAAAATATTCAAGAAAATTTAAATGAAACAAAGAAGCAGGATTTACAGAATAGACAGCAAATATGGATAAAAAGCAGAGATATTCAATTTAAAAAAATTGATATTCAAAATAAAGAATTAGTAAACAATGAAGACAATCTGATTGCTAAAACGCAGGCGAAATGTGATTTTGTTTTTGAAAGAGTTTCCTTTTTAATAGCGACGTATATTTCAAAAAATAAAAACAATTTCAAAGATCAGATTTTACAGTTTGTTCCCGCCGGCTATCGAATTCTGGATACGGTCAGGGGAAATCTAAACAATGATGTTTATGACGACTATATTATGGTATTAAAGAAAAACAATGAACTGGAATTATCTAAAACAGCTAATATTAAAATTCTAAAAAGACCATTGCTAATTCTAGTCGGAAATTCAGAAAATAATTTGGTTTTAAAAGGAAGAAATGATAATTCAGTTTTGTGTATTACTTGTTCAGGAGTCATTCACAAGGATTCTTATGAAAATGTAATAATCAAAAACGGGTATTTTTTTATTGAACACCATACTATTGGCAGTAATGATAAATGGTCAAGAATAATTACTTTTAAATATAATAGTTTAAAAGACAGCTGGTTTTTAGACCAGGATGCTATGGAGTTTTTTGGCCGGAATCGTGATAAAAATGGTGAAGCAATAATCAAAACAAGTGAAACTATTTTAACTAAAAAAGATTTTGGTACTGTTCCTTTTGAGAATTATAATATTTATAAAAAATAATTTAAAACAACGGTTAGCGGTCAATATAAAATCTAAAGCCTATCTTTGAATTTCATATTACAATTACCAATTAAAAATGAATTCCTCTTCTTTTTATAGCCATTTACAGAAAAAATTTCCTTTTCAGCCAACATACAATCAGGATATATTTTTTCAAAAAATAGCCATTTTTTTGACCGACAGTTATAATGACACCATTTTTGTGCTGAAAGGATATGCAGGAACTGGAAAAACTACAGTGATTTCGACAATTGTAAATAGTTTATTGGATAACAATCAAAAATCCGTATTGCTTGCTCCAACTGGACGGGCAGCCAAAGTAATTGCCAATTATTCGAATAAACCGGCTTTTACGATTCATAAAAAAATCTACTTCCCGAAGAAAAATTCGGGTGGCGGGGTTTCGTTTACTTTACAGCAAAATAAACACAAGAATACAGTTTTTATAGTCGATGAAGCGTCAATGATTTCAGACACGAATTCGGATTCCAAATTATATGAAAACGGTTCTTTGCTTGATGATTTGATTTCGTATGTGTATTCAGGAACCAATTGCAAAATGATTCTTCTTGGAGATACCGCGCAGTTACCGCCAGTAAATCTAGATATAAGTCCGGCTTTGGACATTCATACGCTTAGCATAAATTATAACAAAGAGGTTGAGCACATTGAACTTGATGAAGTAATGCGTCAGGAAGAAAACTCAGGAATTTTACACAATGCTACCGAATTAAGAGAATTATTAAAAGATTCTTTCATATCCGAATTCAAATTTAATGTTCGAAAATTTAAAGATATTGTACGTTTAATTGATGGCTATGATATTCAGGATGCGATTCATTCGGCCTACAGTAATTTCAGTATCGAAGATACCGCTTTTATTGTTCGTTCCAATAAAAGGGCGAATCAATATAATGAGCAAATCCGAACAAAAATTCTAGATAAAGAAAGTGAATTATCAACAGGAGATTTCCTGATGGTGGTTAAGAATAATTATTTCTGGCTGAAAGATTCTGACGAAGCTGGATTTATAGCCAATGGTGATATTATCGAAGTTTTAGAAATGTTTGGAATCAAAGAATTGTATGGTTTTAAATTTGCAAAAGTCAAAATCCGGATGATTGATTATCCAGATCAAAAACCTTTTGAAACCGTGCTTTTGATGGATACTATAAAAAGTGAATCGCCGTCTTTAACTTTTGAGGAATCAAATCGATTGTATCAGGAAGTGATGAAAGATTATGAAAGCGAAACAACCAAATATAAAAAGTTTCAGAAGGTAAAAGAAAACGAATATTTCAATGCTTTACAGGTTAAATTCTCCTATGCAATTACCTGCCATAAATCACAGGGAGGACAGTGGAATACTGTTTTTATCGAGCAGCCGTATTTGCCCAATGGTATCGATAGAGATTATATTCGATGGCTGTATACCGCTATGACGAGAGCAAAAAATAAGTTATATTTGATAGGATTTAAAGATGATAGTTTTGTGGAATGATTTTAAAAATAACCGCAAATTCGCAAATTCTTCAATTTAATTTTAAATAAATAATTTGCGAATCTGCCGTCAAAAAAGAATAACTATGAACACACTAAACGATTTGCACAGTATTTCAAGTACTTTTTCGAATACCGAAAAAATGCCAGTTTTGTTCTTGGGACATGGAAGTCCAATGAATGCCATTGAGGAAAATCAGTTTGTTATTGGTTTTAGAAATATGGCAAAAACATTACCAAAGCCAAATGCTATTTTGTGTATTTCGGCACATTGGTTTACTAACGGAACAAAAGTTACCGCTATGGAAATGCCTCGGACAATTCATGATTTTGGTGGATTCCCGCAGGAACTATTTGATGTGCAGTATACTCCTAATGGAAGCCCAGAATTAGCCACAGCAACCCAGGAATTATTATCACCAACAGCAGTAGAATTAGATCATCATTGGGGTTTAGACCACGGAGCCTGGAGTGTAATTAAACATTTATATCCTGATGCAGATATTCCTGTAATTCAGATGAGTATCGATTATACAAAATCTGGTCAATATCATTTTGAATTGGCTCAAAAATTAGGCGCACTGCGATCCAAAGGAATTCTGATTGTAGGTAGCGGAAATATTATTCATAACTTAAGATTGGTAGATTTCAGAAACATTAATACTGATAATTATGGATTTGATTGGGCTTTTGAAGCCAGAGAGAATATTAATAATTATCTGCTAAATGGCAATTTTCAGCCACTTATTGATTTTGAAAAACAGAGCAATGCTTTTCAACTGTCAATTCCTACTCCGGAACATTATCTGCCTTTGATTTATACTTTAGGTTTAAAAGGAAAAGAAGAAGAATTGAGTCTGTTTAATGATAAATTGGTTGGTGGGTCATTGAGTATGACTTCGGTGAAAATTTCGAATTGATTTTAAGATTAGAAAACATATATTTGATGTCGAAAAAAATAATTGAATAAACAATAATGAAAATAATAGCAGTCATTCCCGCTCGTTACGCATCCACAAGATTTCCTGCAAAACTAATGCAGGATTTGGGAGGTAAAACGGTAATTTTAAGAACTTACGAAGCAGCCGTAAACACTCAATTGTTTGATGATGTTTTTGTGGTAACCGATTCAGAATTAATTTATAATGAAATTGTTTCAAACGGCGGAAAAGCCATTAGAAGCATTAAAGAACACGAATCTGGGAGTGACCGAATTGCCGAAGCTGTTGAAAATCTAGACGTGGATATTGTGATTAATGTACAGGGAGATGAACCATTTATTGATGCAGAGCCTTTAGCAAAAGTAATCGATGTCTTTAGAAACGATACTGCTAAACAAGTTGATTTGGCTTCATTAATGAAAGAAATAAAAAGTGAAGACGAAATCAATAATCCAAATAATGTAAAAGTGGTTGTAGATCAAAACGCATTTGCATTGTATTTTTCCCGATCGGTAATTCCGTATCCAAGAGAAAAAAATGTTGGTGTCCGTTATATGCAGCACATCGGAATATATGCTTTTAGAAAACAAGCGTTATTAGATTTTTACAGTTTGCCAATGAAATCATTGGAAGCTTCGGAAAAACTGGAACAATTACGTTACCTTGAATTTGGAAAACGCATCAAAATGGTCGAAACGACACACGTCGGAATTGGAATCGATACTGCCGAAGATTTAGAAAAAGCCAGAAAAATGCTTCTTTGATTTAGATTAAAGAAGCATTTTTTCAATCTAGTTTTTCTATAATAATCAATTCATTGTGAATTTCAACTCTAGGAATAGACTGGATTTTATAACCTTGATCATTAAACTCTTTAATGAAATCATAATTTCTAACATTATCACTTGGAGTCAGGCACATGGTATTAAAGAGAATGATACCTTTACTTTTGAGTAAAAAGCAAATTCTATTGACAAAGAATTTTTCAAACAGAAAGTTTGGCATTTTGGTGTCCTGAAAAATATCTACAATAATCAAATCATAACGATCTTTTGTTTTTAATACAAATTCAAAAGCATCATCAATTACAATATTTAGATTTTTGATTTTATTAAGATTAAAGTATTCATTTGCAATTTTTATAATATCAGGATCAATGTCAACACCTGTAATTCTGCCTTCAAAATGAATTTCATCTACCAGTGTCTTAATCACGCTTCCGCCTGCAACACCAAGTACTAGTGCATTATTCATTTTTGCAATCTTCTCAAATCCAAAATGTTTTAACCCCTTTCTTAGTATCCGCTGCAGGCTGCCATAAGAGTAATTAGTGTTTTCTGAGTCGAGGACTAACTCACCATTAGCCCACGTGACTTCAATAGTTTTACTTAGTGCAGAATTAGTTTTATAAATTTTAATAGGTATAATATAACTTAATAATTTCCGAAGCATTAATTTTTGGTTTTTATCAAAAATAAGATATTAATTATTTAATTTGTGCAAAATTGACAACAAATGAAGAAACAAATCTATAGATGGATTTTTGGAAATATAATGGGCTGGAAAATAGAAGGCAGTATCGATGAGCAGATAAAGAAAAGTGTTTTGATGGTAATGCCGCACACCAGCTGGCATGATTTTTATGTAGCTATTATCTGCAGAGGAGCAACGGGAGTCAATATTAATTGGGTTGGAAAGAAAGAACTATTTCGTTTTCCTTTTGGATTTTTTTTCAAATCTTTGGGAGGAGCTCCATTAGACAGAACAGGAGGGCTAAACAAAGTAGATGCCATCGTCAGCATATTTAATTCTAAAGAAACATTTAGATTAGGACTTTCTCCCGAAGGAACGCGAAAAAAAGTGGAACAGCTTAAAACGGGCTTTTACTACATAGCTTTAGAGGCAAATGTTCCAATCATTCCTGTATCAATAAATTTTGAAAAAAAAATAGTAGATTTTGGAAAAGCATTTTATCCAACAGGCAATATTGATTCAGATTTAAATATTTTAAATAAACATTTTGTAAATGCCAAAGGCAAAATTCCCGAAAACGGATATAAAAGTATTGTAAATTAAACACGCTGAGAATCGCATAAAATATTTTTCCCGAATCTTCGTCCAGAATATTCAATTCTCGTGAATCTTGATTTATATGTATTTTTGAAGATTCATAAAATCGATATTAGATAAGAATCATTTAAAAGATTCGCCGAATATATTTTCAGGCCAAATTATTAGGTGAATAAATTTTGAAACTTCCATTCTTGTAAAAAAACACAATTTTTTCTATTTCGTCATAATTTTCATTTTCCGCAGCAACTTCAATCTGTTTTGATTTTGGACGATTAGTAGTGGATTCTAATGGAATCGTAATTTGAGAAAATAAATCGATTGGGGTAGGAGTATCTATATTTGAAACTCCGATATTTTGATTTGTATTTTCGATTGCCTCGGAATTTTTAGGAAAAGTTCCAGTGCCATTTAGTATCCAATACAAATCTACATCGGGAAAAATATCAATAATTTTAAGAATAAAATCTAAGCTGGGTTTGTTTCTGCCTGAAAGAAGATGTGACATACTTGAGCGCTGTACGCCAATTCTATCTGCAAAAGAAGAAGCAGTAAGGCTATAATAATCGAGTATAAACTCTAATCTTTTTATGAAATCATCTGTGTTTACCATTGTAAATTGTATCTCAAAGTGAAGTATTTACAAATGTAATTAAACATTGCGGAACAGCCTAATTTACAATGTTAAAATACAAATCTGATTTAATTTAACGTAATGTCTTAATTAAAATAATATGTATTAAGTATCTGATTTAATGATTATAGCTGTAGTTTAACTTTATAATTAAAACACATAATAATGAAGATAATTTGTTTGTTTCAAATATTAAAATAATAGTTTACAAAATTAATATTTTTCAAAAAACAGCAATTTACAATTGTAAATATAAAGATGTTTACTTTTGTAAATCAAAAATTAAATCATGAATTTAGAACAGCTATTCGATCAAAATAAAGAAAAGACAATTGAGGGGCGATATATTACTTTAGAAAATATAGAACCATTATTGAATAAAGAATCCTTGAAAAATGACGTGAAGATTATTGGTGAATCCGTTTTAGGAAAACCAATCTACAGTTATACAAAAGGAAACGGTAAAACCAAAATTTACCTTTGGTCACAAATGCACGGAAATGAAAGTACCACAACAAAAGCATTATTCGATTTCATAAACCTTCTTAATAATGGATCGGACTTAGCAAAGGAGCTTTTAAACAGTTTTACTTTTTATTGTATTCCAATGCTAAATCCTGACGGAGCGAAATTATATACTAGAGCCAATGCAAATTCTATTGATTTAAATAGAGACTCTCAGGATCTTACTCAGCCGGAAAGCAAAATATTAAGAGCAATTTTTGAAGATTTTAAGCCGGATTATTGCTTTAATCTCCATGATCAGCGTACTATTTTTGGTGTTGCCGATACTGGAAAGCCTGCAACAGTTTCTTTTTTGGCACCTTCTTATAATCAAGAGAGAGAAATAAACGAAACTAGATTAAAAGCAATTAACCTGATTGCAGGTATTAATGAAGTTTTGCAGCATTATATCCCCGGACAGGTAGGCAGATTTGATGACTCTTTTAATATTAATTGTATTGGTGATACTTTTCAATATTTAGGCGTTCCAACAATCTTGTTTGAAGCAGGTCATTATCCAGATGATTATGAAAGAGAAAAAACAAGAAAATTCGTATTTATGTCGTTACTTGCGTCTTTCATTATTCTCAACGAAAACGATATAGTTCATAATAGAAATGATAAATATTTAAATATTCCTCAGAATAATGTTAGTTTTTTTGATTTTATGTATAAAAATGTCAAAATAAATTATGATGGTAATGAAATTATCACGAATTTTGTTGCTCAATATAAAGAGGAGTTAATTGGCAATAAAATAAATTTTAATGCTTACATAATTGAAGCAGGCGATTTAAAAGGTTATTATGGTCATTATGAATATGATGCAAAAGGAGCATTATATAAAGACGGTCAAAGTAATATACCAAAAGAGAATCAAAGAGCAGATTTCAATTTTGATGGAAAAGCGTTTTTCGTTAATGGAAAATTAAAAAATTGATTTTTTTGCTGTTTATTTAATTTTTATTTATAATTTTAACTTTTTTAGTAGCAAATAACCGTATAATAAAAGAATTATGAGTAAGTTTCGTTTAGATGAAGTAGATCACCAGATTTTAGATATGTTGATAGACAACACAAGAGTTCCGTTTACTGACATTGCTAAAAAATTATTGATTTCAGCTGGAACGGTGCATGTTAGAGTAAAAAAGATGGAAGATGCTGGTATTATTATGGGATCTTCTTTAGTCCTTGATTATGATAAGCTGGGTTATTCATTTATTGCTTATGTAGGTGTGTTTCTTAATAATACTTCACAGACTAAATTTGTTTTGGAGCGTATAAATGAGATCCCATTTGTAACTGTAGCATCTGTAACTACAGGAAAATTCAATATTTTTTGCAAGATTAGAGCAAAAGACACTAAGCACGCAAAAGATGTTATATTCATGATCGATGATATCGAGGGTGTATATAGAACAGAAACTATGATTTCTCTTGAGGAAAGTATCAACGACAAAAAGCGTTTGATGCATACCATTTTTAAAGAAATGTAAAAACCTTGAATGATTATATAATAAATATAACCTCAAGAGTGTAATCTTGAGGTTTTTTTATGCCAGATTAACCAACCACCTAATAGAATAATTATGTACACGCTACCCAAACTAGAACGTTTTAATCAAAATGTTTTATCAAAATACCATATATATAATAGTGTATTTATAACATTACCTTTTGATTCAGTAGATAATACAGGTGTTTTATTGCCTATTTTTACTGAACTTTGTGACAGTGGTTTTAAAAAACAAAAGACCCCAACCGAAATTTTTGATTTCTTTTCAGATAAATATATGCACAGCGATTCTGAAAAAGATAAAATAAATCTGATGTTTCATTTTATACAATATATTGAACGCCAGATTGTTTTGTTTGATGCTATCGAAGATGCTGCTTTTCCTGTGGTTAACAATATGGAAGGAAGAGGTTCTTTGCGAGATATAAAAGAGAAATCAGATGTTAGAGGAAATAAAGAGGAATTAATTAATTTCTTAGAAAATTTTAATGTCCGCACTGTTTTAACGGCGCATCCAACTCAATTTTATCCGGGATCAGTTTTGGGTATTATTAATGACTTGACGGAAGCTATCAGAACCAATAATCTGCTGGAAATTAAGCAGCTCCTAGCGCAGCTGGGGAAAACTCCTTTTATTCAAAATGAAAAACCTAATCCTTATGATGAAGCGGTTAGTCTGATTTGGTATCTTGAAAATGTTTTTTATAACACTTCGGGAGAAATGGTTCATTATTTGCAAAAGAATGTTTTTGAAGGCGAATCGATAAAAAATCCTTTGATTAAATTAGGTTTTTGGCCAGGTGGTGACCGTGACGGAAATCCATTTGTTACAACAGAAATCACGCTGAAAGTTGCAGAGCGTTTGAGAACTTCTATTTTAAAATGCTATTATTTTGAAATTAGAAGTCTAAAAAGAAAATTGACTTTCCCTGTTGTGGATTCCTTGGTAATGGAATTAGAGCAAAAGTTATATCGTTCAGTTTTTTATTCAAAAGGAGATATTTTTATTACACTTGAAGAATTCAAGTTACAGTTAAATAAAATAAAAACTATAGTTATAGATCAGCATCAGTCACTTTATGTTGATCAAATTGATGCATTGCTTATCCGTATCAATTTATTTGGTTTCCATTTTGCTACTTTAGATATTAGACAAAATAGTAAAATTCACCAAAGCGTTTTTTATGATATTGTAGATTATTACTCAAAATCAAAAGAAAATATTTTTCCTGAAGATTATTTTCAGCTAGCAGATGATAAAAAACTGGAGGTTTTATCTACATTAAAAGGAAATCTGGATGCTGCTGATTTTGAAAATGAAATGACAAGATCTACAATCGAATCAATTCAGGCAATTAAAACAATTCAGAAAAATAATGGAGAATTTGGTGCAAACCGTTACATCATAAGTAATAATGAGAGCGCACTCAATGTAATGGAAACTTTTGCTCTATTCAAATTGTGTAATTGGGAAAATGCTACAGTAGATATTATTCCATTATTCGAATCAGTAGATGACTTGCATAATGCACATTTAGTGATGGAGCAGCTTTATACAAATCCTGAATATGCTCAGCATTTAGAAAACAAAGATAAGAGACAGACAATTATGCTTGGTTTTTCTGACGGTACTAAGGACGGTGGATACATGATGGCCAACTGGAGTATTTATAAAGCAAAAGAAGCTTTGACCGAAATATCTAGAAAATATGGAATTCATGTTATATTTTTTGATGGGCGTGGCGGGCCACCGGCACGTGGCGGAGGAAAGACACATAAATTTTATGCTTCCTTAGGACCAAATATTGAAAATAATGAAATCCAAATTACCATTCAGGGACAAACTATTAGTTCTAATTTTGGAACATTAGATTCATGCCGTTATAATTTGGAAAATCTTTTGAGTGCGGGAGTTGCTAATCAAGTATTCAATCAAGGACAAAATGAATTAAGCAAAGATGAAAAAAACATTTTGGATCAAATGGCTGAATTAGGCTATGAAAAATATTTAAGTTTTAAAAACCACCCGAAGTTTATTCCTTATTTGGAACAAATGAGTACTTTAAAATATTATGCAAAAACTAATATTGGAAGTCGTCCTTCGAAAAGAAGTAAATCAGAAAGTCTTGATTTTGCAGACTTAAGAGCGATTCCATTTGTTGGTTCTTGGAGCCAGTTAAAACAAAATGTTCCTGGATTTTTTGGAGTAGGTACTGCTTTAAAACATTTTGAAAATACTAATCAGTGGGAAAAAGTTCAAGCCTTGTATGATAATTCTTTATTCTTTAAAACTTTACTTGAAAATAGTATGATGTCATTGGCTAAATCATTTTTTCCTTTGACAGCTTACATGAGTAAGGATCCCGAATTTGGTGCTTTTTGGCAAATTATTTATGATGAATTTTTGGAAACAAAAAGATTATTATTAAAAATTGCTGGTCATGCTGAATTGATGGAAAACTATCCTGATGGTATAGCTTCTATTCAAATGAGAGAGCGTATTGTATTGCCATTGTTAACAATACAGCAATATGCATTATTAAAAATCAGCGAGCTTAACAAAGCAGAAAATCCAGATTTGAACTTGATAAAAGTATATGAGAAAATTGTGACCCGCTCACTTTTTGGAAATACAAATGCAAGCAGAAACTCAGCTTAACATATAAAACAAAAAAAAATAATCTAAATTTCTAAAAATAGTCATTATGAATTCTAATCAACTGCCAATAGATGAATATTCAAAATTTAATGCTACCTATATACAGACATTGGAAAATGTTGAATTATTTGAAGAATTAGAAATTAGTTTACATGACTTTATCAAATTTGTCCAAAACATTCCTTTGGACAAATTTGATTATAGTTATGCTGAAGGTAAATGGACCATCAAAGAAATTATTCAGCACATTATTGATACTGAAAGAATTTTTGCATATCGCGCACTGAGAATTTCTAGAAATGATAAAACACCTTTACCTGGTTTTGAAGAAAATGATTATGCAAACAATACAGATGCCAAAAGCAGAAGTATCCAAGATTTATTGACTGAGTTTTCAGCAGTAAGACATTCTAATTTACTCATGTTCAAAAGTTTTTCTAACGAACAGCTAAGAAGAATTGGAACAGCATCAAATCATGAAATTTCAGTAAGAGCAATTGGGTTTATACTCCTTGGGCATCTCAAACATCATAAAAGAGTTTTTGCAGAAAGATATTTAAACAATTAGTTTTATTTAAAACATTCTGCCCAAATTTTTAACTTATTTTCAAAAGTCATAGTATTAGCAGGACTAGTTGAAGGCATTACAAAATAGGTGATGCCTTCTAGCTGTCCAAATCTTTTTATAAAAAATGCATGACTTTGCTTCCCGTTAAAAACAATTTTTTTAATTGCTGGGAATTTTTTTAACAAACTTATGAAATCATTTTCTTTGTGATTTTTGATATGAATATCTAAGCTTCCTTTTCTTTCACAATTTTCAAGCACATCCCACAGCCCAATTTTATTAGCTTTTAAAATTTTTATTTTTTCTTCAAAATTTTCGGGAATTGGCAATACATCAAAAAGTGTGTATATTATTTTCCAAAAATGATTTCTTGGGTGCGCATAATATTCCTGTTTTTCAAGAGACATTGCGCCAGGCATAGTTCCTAAAATTAAAACTTTGGCATTTGAATCAATAAAATATGGGAAAGAATATATTGCCATAAATTTATATTACTATATTTTCTTTTTCAAGTATTGTTAAACCAACTCTAATTTTATCATAAGAAATCTGTTCTTCAAAAAATTCAAAATAAGGTTTCAAAGCATTTGGAGATTCTAGTTTTATTTTTGCATCAGCGATTTTGGCAATTTCCTGCTCCGTTATAAATACACTTAAATCAATCGGATGTCCGTCACTGTATAATTTAGCTAAATGTGAAATAATCGTTGGAACTCTCAATTTTCTTTTTAGTGCGATTTCTTCAACAGCCATTCCGTTTTGAAATAATTCTAAAGTTTCCTTATAAGTTGTATTTTCTTTTTTTAGTTTTGTGTTTTTTATATTTTGAAACTCAATAATTGCTTTTATAAAAACGTCACCATACTTTTCTAATTTTGCTTTTCCGACTCCATCGATCGCTAAAAAATCGGAATCGCTCATTGGTCTGTGAAGTTCTAACTGTTTTAAAGTTGCATCACTAAAAATTACGTAAGCTGGAACTGCTTCTTCTTTAGCAATTTCTGTTCGAAGTTTTCTAAGAAACTCAAAAAGAGAATTTGTATTTGCATTTGAATTTGTTTTAACAGTTTTAGTTTCAGCTTTTTCTTTATTTATTTTTTGAACTGTCGTCAGTTTTACTTTTTCTCCGTCAAATAAAACTTTTTTTGCAAAAGGAGTCAATTTAATTTTATTCTGCTGATGAAAAGCAATTTCGCAATATCCCAAATTGATCAATTGAATAAGATATTGGTTCCAGTCATACCAAGAAATATCTGCTCCAACTCCATAGGTTTTTAAATTTTGATATCCTTTGTCATAAATGGAAGCGTTTTTGGATCCTCTCAAAAAATCAACAATTACTGGCAGTGCTTCAGATTCCTGTAAACGTGCTACTGCAGACAATGCTTTTTGAGCAATAATTGTTCCGTCAAAAAAAGCTGGAGGATTTTTGCAGATATCACAATTACCGCAATTCTCCGAAACCAATTCTCCGAAATAGGAAAGTAAAATTTTTCTGCGGCAGCTCAGTGCATCTGCATATTGTTTCATTCGTTCCAATTTCGCCAGCTGTACTTCGGCGTTTAATCCTTCCGAAGCAAATTTCTGCAGCTGAATCATGTCACCATAACTTTCGAACAAAACAGTTTCAGATGGTAAACCATCACGACCGGCTCTTCCAATTTCCTGATAATAGCCTTCAATATTTTTTGGAAGATTATAATGAATAACCCAGCGAACATTTGATTTATCGATTCCCATTCCAAAAGCAATAGTTGCACAAACTACCTGACATTCATCGCTTATAAATTCATCCTGAGTTTTAGAACGTATTTTACTGTCTAAACCAGCATGATATGCTTTGGCTTTTACACCAGTTTTTTGCAATTTTTCGGTAAGTTCTTCTGTAGTCTTTCTACTAAGGCAATATACAATACCGGATTCATTTGGTTTATTTTTTATAAAATCAATAATCTGCTTTACACGATCCAATGCAGGTCTCACTTCCAAACTTAAATTTTTTCTATCAAAGGAAGAAATAAAAATTTTTGGACTTTTTAAATTTAGCTGTTCCGAAATATCGGTACGGGTCGCTTTATCGGCAGTTGCAGTCAATGCCAAGATTGGAGTAGAAGGGAAGCGGTTTTTCAAATATCCCAAATTGGTATATGCCGGACGAAAATCATGACCCCATGCAGAAATGCAATGTGCCTCATCAATCGCAATAAGACTTACAGTTATCTGACTAAACGCATTTTCTAAAAATGATAAACTCTCCGGTGCAACATAGACCAATTTAACTTTATTGTCTTTTAAATTTTGAATATGAAATTGCTGTTCTTCAGATGACTGGCTGCTGTTAATAAAGCAGGCATCAATTCCGTTTGCTTTCAGACTGTCCACCTGATCTTTCATCAGAGCAATTAATGGCGAAATCACAATTGTGATTCCTGGAAAAACTAAAGCCGGAAGCTGGAAACATATAGATTTTCCTCCTCCCGTTGGCATGATTGCCAATGTGTCTTTTCCGCTAAGAATGCAATTAATAATTTCTTCCTGATTGGGTCTGAATTTTTCAAACCCAAAATTTTCTTTAAGTTTGGCTCGTAAAATCTGTGTTGTCATTTTGGCGTATATTTAGAAAAATAAATGTAATAAAAAAAGGAACCCGAATTTGAGTTCCTTTTCTATATTTAATGAAATTTAAAAATTAATCTTCATCGTCGTCATCGTCATCTTCGTCTGAGATATCTTTACCATCAGAGTCTTCATCATCATCATCTCCATCTAAATCTGGTTTGTCTAGATTTTCATCTTCGTCATCGTCGT
The DNA here is from genome assembly GCF_003385115.1 of Flavobacterium aquicola. GTDB lineage: Bacteria > Bacteroidota > Bacteroidia > Flavobacteriales > Flavobacteriaceae > Flavobacterium > Flavobacterium aquicola. The sequence goes on along the minus strand of NZ_QUNI01000004.1, from coordinate 12,218 downwards.
CGTCAGCATCTTCTACATCTAATTCTAAACCGCTGATTGGTTCAACAACATCATCCATTTCATCATCTTCATCGTAATTCCCAATTCTATCAGCAAGTTTAGTACTTACTTTTACCAAATATATAGTGTCTTCAGTTCTAACTTCGACAGCTTCTACCAATTCATTTTTAGCATTTCTAAATCGAATGATATCAGAATCATCATATCCATCAGGGAATTTTTCGACCAAAAGATTTAAAATTTCGTTGGTCAATTTGGCGTAATCAACTATTACTCTTTTCATAAATAATTATTATAGATCTAACAAATATGCGAAAATTAATGGAGCCACAATAGTAGCATCAGACTCAATAATGAATTTAGGAGTGTTAATATCTAACTTACCCCAAGTAATCTTTTCATTAGGAACTGCTCCGGAATATGAACCGTAACTAGTTGTAGAATCTGAGATTTGGCAAAAATAACTCCAGAACGGTACATCATGCATTTCCATATCCTGATATAACATTGGTACTACACAAATTGGAAAATCTCCTGCAATACCACCGCCAATTTGGAAGAAACCAATACCATTACTGCTGTTTTTTGGATACCAATCTGCAAGATATGTCATGTATTCGATTCCAGATTTCATTGTTGAAGCTTTCAAATCTCCTTTTATAACATATGATGCGAAAATATTTCCCATTGTGCTATCTTCCCAGCCTGGTACAATAATAGGTAAATTTTTCTCAGCTGCAGCATACATCCAGCTGTCTTTTAAATCAATTTCATAATATTCTTCTAAGACACCTGAAAGTAACATTTTGTACATGAACTCATGAGGGAAATATCTTTCTCCTTTGTCATCAGCATCTTTCCAAATTTTATAAATGTGTTTTTGAAGACGACGAAAAGCTTCATGCTCAGGAATACAAGTATCTGTAACTCTATTCAAACCTCTTTCCAATAAAGCCCATTCATCCTGAGGAGTTAAATCACGATAGTTTGGTACTCTTTCGTAGTGAGAATGCGCTACCAAATTCATAATGTCTTCTTCAAGATTTGCTCCTGTGCAAGAAATAATCTGAACTTTATCCTGACGGATTATTTCGGCAAAAATCTTTCCAATTTCAGCGGTACTCATTGCACCAGCCATACTTACCATCATTTTTGCACCATTGGCTAATTGCTGCTCATAAGCTTTTGCAGCGTCAACTAAAGATGCAGAATTGAAATGCAGATAATGCTTTTCAATAAACTGACTGATTGGTCCTTTACTCATATTCTTTTTTTTCTTTTTTTTGTTTAGTGTTCAAAAGGGTAATTGAGATTTGGATTTACAAATAAAAGAAATTTATAAATATCAAATTTCTTATCTCCCAATTTATATTTATTATTTATTATAACCTAATATTTTTAGTACATCTTCAGCGGTCTGCTGTTCAGAAAATACTTCGGTTGCCAATATTCCATTCTCATCGCGGTCAATCAGAATATGTTTTGGCTGTGGTATCAAGCAGTGCTGTAAACCACCGAAACCACCAATAGTTTCCTGATATGCTCCTGTATTGAAAAATCCTAAATACAGAGGTTTCTCTTTATTGTATTTTGGCAGATAAATGGCATTCATGTTCTGTTCAGAGTTGTAATAATCATCACTGTCACAAGTCATCCCGCCTAATAAAACTCTTTCGTAAGTTTCATTCCATCTGTTAATAGCTAACATGATAAAACGCTTATTTATTGCCCAAGTATCTGGCAAAGTTGTAATGAAAGAGGAATCAATCATGTTCCACTTTTCTCTGTCATTTTGCTGTTTTTGATACAAAACCTGATAAATGGCGCCACCGCTTTCTCCAACTGTAAACGAACCAAACTCCGTAAAAATATTTGGAACATCAACCTCTGCTTCGTCACATGCAATTTTAATCTGATTGATAATTTCATCAATCATATATTGGTAATCGTATTCGAAAGCCAATGAATTTTTGATTGGAAAACCGCCTCCAATATTCAAGCCATCAAGAGTAGGGCATTCTTTTTTCAAAGCGACATAAACCTTGATACATTTTACAAGCTCATTCCAATAATATGCATTGTCATTTATTCCTGTATTAATAAAAAAGTGCAACATTTTAAGTTCCAGATTTTTATTTTCTTTTATTTCTTTTTTATAGAAAGGAACAATGTTTTTATATCCAATTCCTAATCGAGACGTATAAAATTCAAATTTAGGCTCTTCTTCAGCAGCAATCCTGATTCCGATTTTAAATTTACCATTAATTTGTCCCTGTAATAAATCCAGCTCTTCATAGTTGTCAATAATTGGAATAGTATTTTTATGTCCATTATTAACTAATCGGGCAATGTTTTCAATGTATTGATCTCTTTTGAAACCATTACAAATGATAAAAGTGCTTTTATTTATTTTTCCGTTTTCTAATAAATTCTCAACAATATTTATATCAAAAGCAGATGAAGTTTCAACATGAATGTTATTCTTGAAAGCTTCATTCATCACGTACTCAAAATGAGAACTTTTTGTGCAGTAACAATAATAATATTTTGCCTCATATTTATTTTTTTCCATCGATTTACGAAACCAGCTTTTGGCTTTGTTGATGTTATTAGAAATCTGTGGCAGATATGTAAACTTTAAAGGCGTACCGTATTGTTCAACCAATTTCATTAAATCGATATTATGAAACTGAAGATTATCTTTGTTTAATTTGAATTCTTCTTGCGGAAAGTAATACGTTTGATTTATTAAGTCAGAATATTTTGTATTCATTTGTTTTTTAGAGTTTTATGCATTAATTGTATTTAAAAAATAGAATTAACATAAAATCAAACTCTTATATTGGCGTAGATTAGCTGAAGTTCTTCATAGTCTGCCTTAAAATATTGAAATACATCAAAACTAAAATTTCCTTTTATGCCATAGAAACGTTTCAACATGCTTAAAAAAGCTCTATTGTTTCGATTTCTATTCGTAGAAAACATTTTGGTTTTTTTATTTTTATTCATTGTGGCAAATGTAAAAAATAATATAAACGTAAAGCAATCCTTTTTATTAAAAAATAGCTAAGATTTATAATCTTCGAAAGCGTTTAGAATTAATTCGTTTTCAACAGATTGATTAATTTTAATTTTTCCGATGCCTTCAATTAATGCAAATTGTATCATCCCATACTCGTTTTTCTTGTCGTGAATCAGTAATTCAAGTATTGGATCAATATCATTTTCTTCAAAAACCACATCCTCATAAATTGATTTCAGCGTTGATTTTATTTGATTATATTCCTCTACGGTAATCAAATTTTTATGCAAAGAAATATAGCTTTCCAAAATCATGCCTACTGCAATTGCTTCTCCATGCAGCAAAGTAGTTTTATTTTCATTTTCTAAAAAATAACTTTCAATAGCATGTCCTAGTGTATGTCCGAAATTCAATGATTTTCTGATGTTTTTCTCAGTAGGATCCTGCATTACTATAATGTTCTTGATTTCAACAGAACGATGTATTAAAGTATCTAATTGGTCAAAATCAATTGCTTTAATGTCCAAAAATGATTCCCAGTACGGTTTATCGAATATTAAGCCGTGTTTCAGCATTTCGGCAAGACCCGAACGCATTTCGTTTTGAGGAACCGTTTCAAGATAGGCAGTATCTACCAAAACCATTTTTGGCGTATTTATAACACCTATCTGATTTTTTAAATTTCCTAAATCAACACCATTTTTTCCTCCAACTGAAGCGTCAACCATAGATAATAAAGTTGTCGGAATATGAATAAAATCAACCCCTCTTTTGAAAGTTGATGCCACAAAACCGCCTAAATCTGTTACAACACCGCCTCCTATATTGATAACAAGTGATTTTCTGTCAGCTCCAAGTTCTGTCAGAACATTCCAGATTTCGATACAGGTTTCAATGTTTTTATTGATTTCTCCCGCTTCAAATTCAATGATTTCTATAGTCAGATCTGTTTCTAATAAAGGAAGTAATTTTGGCAGACAATACTCATTTGTATTGCTGTCAACAATAATAAAAAGGCCAGAATATTTAGTATCTTTTAAGTGCTGGTTTAGTCTTTCATATCCAGTTTCATTGAAATGAACAGGATAATTATTTGCTTCAATAGATTGCATCATTTTATTTTAATTAAAACCGCAAAATAAGGCAAAATTTGCTAATAATTATGACTTACTCTCTTTATATTTGCACAAAAAATATAACAAAAAATGGATAATATTTTCAATAACTCACAAATTGCGTTTGCTCTCAAAAGCGATACTGAACTTGACAGAGCCTATTTTCTTTTCAAATTAATTAACAGCCAGCCCTTAGTACGCATTGGAACGGCAGTTACAAATTTTGCAATAAAAGCAAATCTTCCGGTTGAAAGTTTAATTCGAGCGACTGTGTTTGACCATTTTTGCGGAGGCGTAAATGAAGATGACTGTTTGTCTGTTGTTGATAAAATGTTTACCAAAGGAGTTTCATCAGTTCTGGATTATTCTGTTGAAGGAAAAGAAGAGGAAAATCAATTTGACGCAGCACTTGAAATGACTTTAAAAACCATTGAGTTTGCTAAAGAACGCAAAGCAATTCCTTTTGCAGTATTTAAACCGACAGGTTTAGGAAGATTGGATCTATATGAAAAAGTGGGGGAGAAGCAAATACTTTCTTCAGAGGAACAAGCAGAATGGGATAGGGTAATTGCACGTTTTGATCAGGTTTGCAGCGAGGCGCATAAAAAAAATGTTGCCTTATTAATTGATGCTGAGGAAAGCTGGATGCAGGACGCGGCAGATGATTTGGTTACCGAAATGATGCGTAAATACAACAAGGAGAAAGTTATTGTTTTTAACACGCTCCAAATGTACCGCTGGGATCGTCTTGATTATTTGAAACAGCTGCACGAAAAAGCCAATGCAGAGGGTTTCTTTATTGGAATGAAATTAGTACGCGGTGCTTATATGGAAAAAGAAAACCTGCGTGCCGAAGAAAGAGGATATCCAACGCCGATATGTGCTTCTAAAGAAGCTTCGGATATTAATTATGACGCAGCTGTTCTATATATGGCAGACCATTTAGATACTATGTCCATTTTTGCGGGAACTCACAACGAAGAGAGTACCTATAAATTAATGGAAATAATGAGAACCAAAGGAATTTCGTCAAATGATGATCGAATCTGGTTTGGTCAATTATATGGAATGAGTGATAATATCAGTTATAATTTAGCTGCTAATGGCTATAATATTGCTAAATATCTGCCTTTTGGACCAGTAAAAGATGTGATGCCGTACTTAATCCGCCGTGCCGAAGAGAATACTTCAGTTGCCGGACAAACCAGCCGTGAGCTATCTATGATTAAAGCCGAGCGTAATAGAAGAAAAGGGAAGGTTTAGTTTTTAGACAGCTGAATTCAGAACGCAGAATTCAGATTTCAGACTGTGGTTAATTGAGATTTATAAAAAAATCCATTTGTTTTTTACTACAAATGGATTTTTTTTGTTTAAACTAATCTATTGATTATGAATTACTGAACTGTAAATTACTCAAGTTTTTATACAAGCCGTTTTCCAGATTAATTAATTCCTGATGTGTTCCTTTTTCGCTGATTTTTCCATTGTCAAGCACTAAAATCTGATCGGCTGAACGAATCGTAGAAAGACGGTGAGCAATGATGATACTTGTTCTTCCTTCCATTAAAATTTCTAAAGCTTCCTGAACTAATTTTTCGCTTTCGCTGTCCAATGATGAAGTCGCTTCATCCAAAATCAATATCGAAGGATTTTTTAGTAAGGCACGCGCAATAGCAATACGCTGTCTTTGACCGCCTGAAAGCTTAATTCCTCTTTCTCCAACAACCGTGTCGAATTTTTCGGGAAAACTTTCAATAAAGACATAAGCATTTGCTTGTTTGGCCGCCAAAATGATTTCTTCATCAGTAGCATTGGGTTTACCATAAGCTATATTCTCCTTTATAGTTCCGCCAAACAAAATAACGTCCTGAGGAACAATACTCATATTACCGCGAAGATTTTCTAAGTCATAATCGTAAATATTTTTCCCATCAATTAAGATTTCACCGCTTTCGATATCATAAAAACGGAGTAATAATGAAGCAATTGTAGATTTTCCCATACCGCTTGGACCAACGAGAGCAATCTTTTGCCCAAAACCAGCGGTAAAGTTTATATCTTTCAGAACCTTCACTTCTTTTCTTGACGGATAACTGAAGGCTACATTGTTAAAACTTAAATCTCCTTTGATTTTTTCTATTGAAGGAACATGTAAGTTTGAATTTATTTTTTCAGGTGTTTCATCTAATAACTCAAACACTCTTTCAGTAGCGCCAATTGCTTTCTGCATTTGGGCATATAATTCGGCAATTCCACCTGATGAAGCTCCTACGTAACTCGAATATAATATGAATGTAAACAATTGCCCAACAGTGATTTCGCCTGCAATACTCAATTGTACTCCGTACCAAACAACTGCTACTATAGTTCCAAACAGGCATACAATAATAAAGGAAGCAAAGAATCCTCTAAACTGACCGCCTTTAATTCCCATTTTAACTACTTCTTTTATTTTTTCTCTGTAACGTGCGATTTCATACCATTCATTGGCGAAAGCCTTAACAATACTAATTCCCTGCATCGTTTCTTCTACAACAACCTGACTTTCGGCAACCTGATCCTGTACTTTTTTTGAATATTTTCGAATAAACCTTCCAAAAATCACAGCAGCAACTCCAACAAAAGGCACTACCGAAACCATCATAATCGTCAGTTTGATATTGATGCTGGCCAGCATTGCAAAACTTCCGATGATTAATATAAACTGTCTTAAGAATTCGGCTATTGTTGTCGTTAATGTATCTTGAATCTGAGTAATATCGTTACTGATACGGCTGTTTAGTTCACCCACACGCTTTTGGGAGAAAAAAGACATTGGCAGTTTGACCAAATTAGTGTACAAAGCCAAGCGAACGTTCGCTAATGTATTTTCAGTGAAATTAACGAATAATGAAAGCCTGAAAAAAGAAAATAAGGACTGCAATACTAAGACAAGTCCCAATCCTAATGCTATCTGATTCGCAAGATGGGCATCCTTTTTGTTTACGCAATCCACCAGCATTCCCATAAATTTAGGAAAGGCTAGGGCAGTAACACTTGTAAGGAGTAAAAAAACTAATCCCAAATAAAACTTCCATTTGTGATTATCGGCATATTTAAATATCAGGATTGCTTTTTGCAGTGATGTTGCAGTAATTTTTGATTTAGGTAAATCATTTTCTTGGAATCGTGCCATTGTATTTGTTTTATGACGCAAATGTAAGGCTATAAGGAGTGCGCAGCAAAAAAAATATCGATATTCATTATTGAATAAAACACTGTTTATGAGCAATTAAAAAAACAGAGCAATTTTTTATTAGATTTTTTTTTAAATTTTGCTTGCAATTACGAGTTGTAGTTGTATATTTGCACTCGCAATAACGCAAGACATTGCAACCCGAAAGGGCGATTAGCTCAGCTGGTTCAGAGCACCTCGTTTACACCGAGGGGGTCGGGGGTTCGAACCCCTCATCGCCCACTGTGAGGGATAACAGAAATGTTATCCCTCTTTTTTTTGTATATAAGATAACTTCTTTCCTCCATTTTACTGGCATTATGAGAAAATATATCCAGCATTGTAGGTGTTCGATAGATACCCTGTTCATAGTATAAATTGCCATCGAACACCATGTTTACAAATTCACGTTTCTGTAAAATGTCTGACTCTGTATAAATATGTTTAATATCACCCAATAAATCCAGCTTGCTATCCAAAACATCAAAGGCTTTTCCCTGATTAATACTTAATCTTTCTATTGCAGATGTTAGTGTCAATATATTATCAGAATAGGCAGAATACCATCTTTCATAGGTATCTTTATTTATTTCATCCCTAAACCATTTTTCTTCTACTGCATTTAATCGTTGCTGTACTTCTTCCAGTTCATGTTTCTTATCTTCCGCTTTTTTCTTGTTTTCTTTGATTCCCTGTTCGATTGAAGTGTAAGTTTTATTTCTTATCTCTTTAATTCGTCTTTCAGAAACACTCATAAGATCACAAGCGTTTAGGAATTGCTCATGCACTTTGACAGCACTTATGTTATTATGTTTTGAATGCTTGCATTTATAATAGTAGAAATATTTGCCAGACTTACCGCGGGAAGGCGCACCTGTAAGCGGAACACCACAATGGCATTTCACAACACCTCTTAGTGGTATTTCAGAATCGATTGTTACTTTTACTTTATCTGCCTTTTTCATTTTGGACTGTACCATTGGTATGCAAGAAATAAAATTGCATAATGCTGAGAAACAAAAACGTTGGGGTTGGGAGTATATTCAAGCACGATTATTCAAAGTCTCGATGAAAGGATTAGTGCTAGAACAAACGCAAACGATTGGGTCTGGTTTTATTAATGAACTCAAAAATATTATTATTATTTTCCTTTCTGCAAAACTGGTTATTGATGGGCAAATTACTCTTGAGATGATGCTTGCTATAAGCAGTATTGTTGGAGGTTTGAATGGCCCCATAGCTCAGCTAATATCATTTATTCGTGAATTACAAGATGCTAAAATATCTTTGGTGAGACTGTCTGAAATTCACGAAAAAGAAGACGAAACTCAACAAAACGAAACTCAAATACAAGAAATTCCCATTAATAGTGATATTGTGATAAAAGATTTATCGTTTCGTTATATTGGATCAGAGATGAATGTTTTGGAAAATTTGAATCTGATAATTCCAGCACATAAAATTACAGCTATTGTAGGTACTAGTGGTAGTGGGAAAACCACTTTGATGAAGTTATTATTGAAGTTCTACAAACCAAATGCAGGAGAAATTCAAATTGATAATATAAATTTAGAAAATATAAACCAAAAATCTTGGAGAAATCATTTTGGTGCTGTAATGCAGGAAGGGTTTATCTTCAATGATACAATTGCAAATAATATTGCTATTGGTGTGGACTGTATTGATAAAAACAGATTGGTTTATGCTGCGGATGTCGCAAATATTACCGAATACATAAACGATTTGCCTTTGCGATACAATACAAAAATAGGTATAGAAGGGGTCGGAATGAGTACAGGTCAAAAGCAACGATTATTGATTGCAAGAGCAGTTTATAAAAATCCTGAAATGTTATTTTTTGATGAAGCCACTTCTGCATTAGATGCGAATAATGAAAAAGAAATTATGCAAAAATTAGATATTTTTTTCAAAAATAAGACAGTTATAGTGATCGCTCATCGTTTGAGTACCGTAATGAATGCTGACCAAATTGTTGTTTTGGATAAAGGAAAGATTATTGAAGTAGGGAGCCATTCTTCTTTAGTCGAACAAAAAGGGAATTATTTTGAATTAGTAAAAAATCAGTTACAAATAGGAAATTAATAATATGACTAAAAATATTACCACATTCGAATTAAGAAGTGAAGAGGTTCAAGAAATTCTTACTCGTGTTCCTAGTTGGATGATTCGTTGGGGAACTATGGCCGTTTCTGCAGTAATTCTATTATTGATATTTTTAGCTTGGTTTATAAAATATCCTGATGTTATAACAGCCCAAATAACAATTACTACTAATATCCCACCTGAAAAATTAATTGCAAAAACTTCTGGAAGAATAGAAACTATTTTAGTTAAAAATAGAGAATCAGTTCTTGTGAACACGCCTTTAGCGGTAATCGAAAATACAGCTAACTACAAGGATGTTTTTAGGCTTTCACAAGTTCTCTCTCAAGAAGAACAATCTTTTAAGAATTTTCCTTTTTCCACTTTTAAAAATACTCAATTAGGGGATATTGAAAGTTATTTTGCCGTATTCCAAAAAGAAAATATTGCTAATAATTTAAATGCACAATTAAAGCCGTTTACTGTAGAAAGTAATGCTCAAGGTTACGAAGCTATACAACTTAGAGAGAGACTAAAATTATTATATTCACAAAAGAGTATAAATCAAAATGAAATTGTTTTACAAAAAAATGATTTAGAACGTTACGAAGGTTTATTCAAAAAAGGAATCATAGCTACACAAGAATTAGAACAACATAAATTAACTTATCTTCAAGTTGAAAAAAACTATAAAAATTTATTAAGTTCTATTTCGTCATTGAAATCATCATTAAATGAATTAAATAAAACTAGTAAAACGAATGAAATTAATGGCAGTAAAGAGAATGTAAATTTAGAACGCAATGTGATTCAGTCTTTTTATCAATTGAAAAAAGCCATTAAAGATTGGGAATTGACTTATGTTTTACGTTCATCGATAAATGGGAAAGTTAGTTTTATGCAACTTTGGTCAGCGAACCAAACGGTAAACGCTGGAGAAAATGTGTTTGTAATTATTCCAAATAATGAAAAAGGGTATATTGGAAAGGTAAAAGCTCCTGCACTTAACTCTGGAAAAATAAGAATTGGACAAAAGGTAAATATTAGAATTGCTAATTATCCAGATAGAGAATTTGGAATATTGAAAGGTTTAGTACAAGCTATTTCCTTAACCCCTCATAAAGACGGTAATTTATTGATTGATGTTTCGTTACCTAACGCATTAGAAACTTCATATAAAAAACAAATTGTTTTTCAGCAAGAAATGTCTGGAACAGCAGAAATTGTTACCGAAGATTTAAGATTGACAGAACGCTTGTTATATCAGTTTCGAGATATTTTTAAGAGATAAAGTAAGCTCAAGTTTTTTAATACTCACAGATTATGAAAGCAATACAAAATAGCATTATTAAAAGACTAGTTAAAGCATTTTGATCTGAATAAGGAAATAATCAAAAATGAGATTAAGAAAATCAAATTCAAGCTAATAAAACAAACGGATACTATTTTTATAATTGATAATGGCGAAGGTATTTGACCATGATGATATTTAAACTAAATTAATTTGACTTATAACTTTACTCAATTTTTTTAAATACTGTAAAAGGGGATTGTAAGGATTCCTCTTTTTAAAGAAGTTTGATTTAATTATAAAAAGAAAAGAGACACGATACGCATCCCAAAAAAGATGATCATATTTTGATTAAGAAAAGGAACAATATTTTTTTGTAAAATATTAAATACCTAATTATGGGTAAAATACTCTTGAATTTTAGATTATTTTAAACTTTCAAAAAAGTCAAAATTGGTATTCGGCCATTCCCGACTACTTAATGGAATCAAAAGATGGAACGTATCATATAGTTGATTTGAAAAAAGGTTTTCTTGGAAGAAAATTAGTCAAGGGTAAAATTGAAAGAGAAAGATTTATTGATTATGTTGCTGAATTGGTTGCACAATTAATAAATTACGAAAGATATTTTGAAGAAAGTGAAAATCGCGATTATGCGAAATCTAATTACGGCATTGAAGTGAATAACGAAATAAAATTGATTGGAGTTATAGGTGGATTCTACGAATATGATGAAATTGCCGTTTCGAAGATTTTAAGACAGTACAGTACAAAAATTACGATTATTAGTTATTTTGATTTAGCTACTTTAATCAAAAGAATTCCTCGAGGCTCTGCCTCGGGGTGATGGGCAAAGATTAGTATATTTGTTTGATGAGTGAACACATTTTCAAACGACATAGTAAAAGCTTGTTGCTTTACCATTTGGTTTGCCCGATAAAATATCAAAGAAATGTTTTATCAGATGATGTTGAAATGAGTTTAGTTGAAGTTTGCAGAAATATTTCAGAACGGTATGAAATTCATTTTGTTGAAATAGGAGCAGATGAAAATCACGTACATTTTTTGATACAAAGTGTGCCCAAGATTTCTGTTGAAATTATTGTCAGGACTGTAAAAAGTATTACAGCCAAAGAGCTTTTTCGATTGCATCCAGAAGTTAAAAGTAAGTTATGGGGTGGTAATTTTTGGACGAGTGGATATTATGTAAATACTGTTGGTCAATATGGTAATGAGGATGTGATTCAGAAATACATTCAAAATCAAGAAGAAGAAAAGACTGTCTACAAAACGTTTAACAAAAATCAGCTACGCTTGTCTTTTGAGTAACGCGATACCTCGAGGCTCTGCCTCGGGGTAATTTATTGGTCTCAGATTCGGGTTTAAAACCCTGCAATTTATTGCAGTACTTTAGTAATGCGAAAAAATCTTTACCTTTAGATTATGAGCACAGATTTAAGAAAAGGTTCGCAT
>NZ_QUNI01000003.1 GCF_003385115.1 Flavobacterium aquicola | reverse complement strand
ATGCGAACCTTTTCTTAAATCTGTGCTCATAATCTAAAGGTAAAGATTTTTTCGCATTACTAAAGTACTGCAATAAATTGCAGGGTTTTAAACCCGAATCTGAGACCAATAAATTACACAAAGCACGGCTATTAAGCCGTGCTTTTTTTATGCAAACTATTTAAAAATAATTTCAAAATCACTTCAAAACCGCCGATTTTTTCGAATAAAGGAAAAAAGTGCAATCCAAAGAGAAATGCGTCCATTGATGCGCTAGGACATTTGGAGAATCTTTGCAGTATCAAATAACAAACAATAAATATTACATATGAAAACGAAAAAGAATTTTTTATTAGGAGCAGTTACTTTCTTAGGACTGACTGCATTTTTAACTCCAGAATTAGCTTTTGCACAACAGTTAGGAATTAGCCGTACCAATTTGCAAAGACATGATATTTCAGTTTTGGGATATGAAACTATTCAGGCTCGAATAGACTTCGAAGTCAATTCCGCTTTTGGAATGCATAATCATCCTGGCGAAGAGGTGATTTATGTGCTGGAAGGAACATTTGAATATCAAATCGAGGGAGATAAACCAATTGTCCTTAAAGCCGGTGATGTACTTTTTATTCCTGCAGGAAAGAATCATTCCGCAAGAAATGTAGGTGATGTTAAAGCTACGGAGCTTGCTACTTACATTGTTGAGAAGAATAAGCCACTTCTTGTAATGAAAAAATAAATACCCAAATCATATTAAAATCTGAAGTTGAATACTATTATTCCTTTTCAGATGATTGTAAAAAAGCAGAATGTTGAATTTTAGCCCCGATAGAAGTGGAAATCCTTGTGTGCTGGGGTTCGGCACACAAGATTGAAACGGATTGCGGGACCAATCTTCCTTAAAAAGGCAAATGTTCTGCTTCTAAAAAATAACAAAATTTAAAAGAAGGGAAAAAAGTGCAGTTCAAAGGGAAATACATCCATTGATGGTCGCTTAGATTAATCCCAACTTTGCCTTATCAAAATAACAATAACATTTAAATATAAAAAAAATGAACAAGTTTACAGTAAAAGACGGAACAGAAATTTATTTCAAAGATTTAGGAGCAGGACAACCAATTTTCTTTCACCACGGATGGCCATTGTCATCTGACGATTGGGATGCTCAAATGATGTTTTTCCTAAACCAAGGATACAGAGTAATCGCTCACGACAGAAGAGGTCACGGAAGATCTACTCAAACATATAAAGGAAATGATATGGACACTTATGCACAGGATGTGGCTGAATTGACTGAGTTTTTAGATCTTAAAAATACCATCCACATTGGGCATTCAACAGGTGGCGGAGAAGCTTTGCGTTATGCAGCTCAATATGGAAAAGGCCGTGTATCAAAAGTGGTTTTGATCAGTGCAATTACTCCTTATATGATTGCAGACGAAAATAATCCAAACGGTGTTCCATTGGCTGTATTTGATGATATTCGTTATAACACACTAAACAACAGACAACAATTTTACCAAGACTTGACTGTTCCTTTTTATGGCTATAACCGAGAAGGCGCGAATGTAAAAAAAGGAATTCAGGACAACTGGTGGAGACAAGGAATGATGGGCGGTATCAAAGCACAATACGATTGTATCGAAGTTTTCTCTGAAACTGATTTTACCGAAGATCTTAAAAGTATTGATGTTCCGGTTTTGGTTCAACACGGTGACGACGACCAAATCGTGCCTTATGAAACAACCGCGGTAAAAGCGGCGGAGCTTTTGAAAAACGGAAAATTGATTATTTATCCTGGCTTCTCACACGGTATGCCAACTACTGAAGCGGATACTATCAATAAAGACATTTTGGAATTCATTCAATCATAAATTAAGAAAGGGAAAAAAGTGCAGTTCAAAGGGAAATGCGTCCATTGATGAGCACTTAGATAAAACCCAACTTTGTAACATCAAATAACAACAAACAATTTTTAAAAAAATAACAATTTAAAATTTAGAAAACATGAAAAATTTAATTTTATCAATCGGTTTATTTACAGCAGTATTAGTGAGCAGCGTTTCATTTGCACAGACAAAAAGAGTTCCAGCATCTTATGGAAGAGAAGAATATATAGAAGTTGAAAAAAATGTTAAGCTTCACGTTACCGATCTTGGCGAAGGACAGCCAATCGTTTTAATCCACGGATGGCCATTGAGTGACGCGATGTATGAATATCAATACGCTTACTTTACTCAACAAGGTTACAGAGTAATCGGAATTACTTTGAGAGGTTTTGGATTATCTGACAAACCAGGAGGAAAATACAACTACGATGTTTTTGTAGATGACATTAAAGTAGTTCTTGACAAATTGAATATTCAAAATGCAACAATCGGAGGTTTTTCTATGGGAGGTGCAACTGTGATTCATTATGTGGCCAAATACAAAGCGGCACACGTTTCTAAATTAGCATTATTCGGAGCAGCAGCACCAACATGGACAAAAAGAGCCGATTTCAATTATGGTTTTTGGACTAAAGAAGATGTGGACGGACTAATCAAATTGAACAATACCAACAGACCTCAATTATTAGAAAACTTTGGAAAAATATTCCCTGCTAACGAAACCAGCGTTTCTCCAGGTTATGGCGCTTGGTTAGGAACTATTCAGGCACAAGCTTCACCTTATGCAATGGCCGAAGGATTAAAAACGCTTAGAGACAGTGACTTGAGAGACGACTTAAAAAGCATCACAATTCCTACTCTTATCCTTCACGGAAAATTAGACAAAATATGTTCTTATGAGTTAGCTGAACAAATGCACGCTTTGATAAAAAACTCTACATTGGTTCCTTTGGAAAAAAGCGGTCACGCCTTATTCATCGAAGAGTTAGACAAATTCAACTCAGAGTTGTTGAAATTTGTAAAAAAATAACAGCAACCATTTTTTAAAACATATAAGTCATGTAAGTTCTTCTATATAAGTAAAAAAATCAACCATATAAGGCATGTAAGTTCCATATAAGAATTTACAAAAAGAAAAAACTTAAATGACCTTAAATGCCTTACATGGTTAAAAATTTAATTATTTAAGCAGTAAAAGAAAAAAAAACTTAAATGGCTTATATGTTTAAATATAAAATGCGGTTTCAAGAAAATTAACTTCTTTTTTATCCTTTAAAATCAAATAGAAATGAAAAAGATTGTATTATTTTTAGTCACAATACTTTTCGTTTCTTGTACTAATACCAAATCCATAGTTATTGTAAATCATTCCAATTTACCAAAACCTATTGGACCTTACAGTCATTCGACCAGTTTTGAAGATTTGATATTTGTTTCGGGACAAATTGGTATTGATCCAAAAACAAATACTTTGAAAAACGGAATTGAAGAACAAACCGTTCAGATTTTTGAAAACTTAAAATCCGTTCTGGAAAACAATAATTCCGACTTGGATCACATTGCAAAAACGACCATTTTTATTACGGACATCAATCAGTTTGAAACGGTCAATAAAATTTATGGAAATTACTTTCAAAACCACTTTCCCGCCCGAAGCACTATTGAAGTGGTTTCATTACCAAAAAAGGCAGAAATTGAAATTGAATGTATTGCGGTGAAAAAGTAAAGCCAGCGATTTTTTTTTGAATGATTTTGAGATATCCAATTTTCTAAAACCTTTGCAAAATGACTTAAATCCAAAAACACTAAAGTATATATCTGACTACCAAAGTATTCATTCAGAATAAAAGTTCATAATAAGTAGAGTTGGAAGAATTTATTGTAGTAAATAAACTATATTTGAAAAAATTTTTCAATAGCTATACAAAAGAGAATTAGACAGTAAAAAATGAAGACTCTAGGAGTTTAGCTATTCTGAACGGCCAATTATTATTAAACCGAACTAAAAAGTATGAATAATAATGTAATAATTAAAACAGCAATACTGTGTTTTCTTTTTTTTACAAGTTTAGCCTTCTCCCAAGAGGCCAGCAATTGGTATTTTGGAAACAAGGCGGGAATCAAGTTTAATCCTGATGGTTCCGTAACAGTACTTACAGACGGAGAACTCAACACAGATGAAGGATGCGCCACTTTGTCAAATAGCAAAGGAGATTTATTGTTTTATACTGATGGCGTAACCATTTGGAACAAAAACCACAAAGTAATGAAAAATGGTATGGGCTTATTTGGTCATTCTTCAAGCACACAATCTGCAACCATAGTACCCAAACCCGGTTCTTCGAATTTGTTTTATGTTTTTACATTGGACTATGAAGCTAATCAAAATGGATTTAGATATTCCATCGTTGACATTAATTTGGATGGAGGTCTTGGAGCGGTAACAACCGATAAAAATGTGCTGGTTTACAAACCCTCTACTGAAAAGTTATCGATTGTAAAACATAAAAATGGAAAAGATTTTTGGGTAGTCACACATGGTTGGAGGAACAATTTTTTCCAAAGCCACCTCTTGACTTCTTCTGGATTAAATGCGGTTTCCGTGAAATCCGACATCGGCAAATCAACTGGAGGAATTGATGGTGAACACGCTCGTGGATACATGAAAATATCTCCTGATGGTTCAAAATTGGCAATGTGCAACTCCTTAACAAATTTAGAGTTATTTGATTTTGACAATGCAACGGGAAAAATTTCCAATGTTCGTGACCTGTATTTGGGAGAAGGACTTTATGGAATTGAATTTTCACCTAACAGCTCTGTTTTATATCTTTCCATAATAAAGTTTTTTTCTCATAAAGTATTACAATTTGATTTGACCTTAGATAAAAATAATCTTTCATATACAGAATTTTTAATCGATACAATGATGCCTTGTGCACTTCAACTGGGTCCAAATGGAAAAATTTATATCGCTCAAACTGCTTTTAAACATTTAGGAGTCATTAACAACCCGAATACAATAGGTTCTGACTGTGATTTCCAAATGAGTTCGATTAGTTTGGCTGGTCGAATATCAAATATGGGGCTGCCTCAGTTTGTGAGTTCTTATTTATTTAATCCAGAAATTCAGCTGACCAATACTTGTTCCTTTCAAAGTTCACAATTTACTTTGACTTCCACAGAAGGAATAACAGCGGTCATATGGGATTTCGGAGACGGCAACACATCAACTGACATTAGCCCAATACATACCTATGCCACCGCAGGGACTTATATCGTTTCGGCAAAAGCAACCGATGCAACTGGAACGACAGCCGAAAAAACAAGAGACATTATTATTTCACAATCTACCACGGCCACAAAACCCAATGACATTATGATTTGTGACACCGATAATGATGGCATGGCCAATTTCAATTTAACCACGCAAAACACGGTTATTTTGAATGGACAGGATTCCAATAATTACATTGTGACTTATTTCGCCAATGTAATAGATTACAACAATAAGGTGAAAATTGCCACCCCAAACAATTATTCCAATGCACTTCCCTATGAACAACAAACCATCATTGCCGAAGTTTCGAACAAGACTGATACAAGTTGTAAAAGCACCACCAGTTTCAACATTGATGTATTTGACTCTCCAAAACCAAGTGCAGCCATTCCAAAAATCAGCAGTTGTGACAACACAAGCAATGGGACAGATGCCGATGCCCGCATTGTTTTTGATTTAACCGAAAGAGCCAGTTCAATTTTAAACGGGCAATCATCAAGCCAATTTGTGCTTACGTATTACAAAGATGCTTCTTTAAGCCAGGTGATTTCCACTCCAACAGCATATGTCAACACCAATGCTTCAGAAACAGTATATATAAAAATGGAGAATAAAGAAAACTCAACTTGTTCTGCATCGACTTCCTTTCTGATCGAAGTTTTACCTTTACCAATAATCACTAATGAAGTTTCCCTTAGACAATGCGACGACAACACTGATGGTTTTAGCGTTTTTAATTTGGAAGAAACCAATAGAAAAATTTCTGCAAACGCTGCCACTGAAACGATTGTTTTCTACAAAACCGTGACGGATGCCCAAAATAGCACAAACCCAATTGCGAATCCAATTACTTACACAAATCAAGCCGTGAATAACGATGTGGTTTTTGCCAATGTAAGCAATGCCAGTAATTGTTTTCGGATTTCCAAAGTCAATTTATCAGTTTCCACAACGCAAATTCCGTTAGACTTTTCCAAAACATTTACAGAATGTGATGATACGGCTTCAGGAGCCAATGACGATGGTATTGCTACTTTCAATTTTAGCAGTGTTACAGCCGATATTCGCGCTCTTTTCCCAGTTGGACAATTGTTGGATATTTACTATTTTAAAAACCTTGACGATGCTTTGGCCGAGAAAAATGCCATAACAGATATTTCAAATTATCGAAACATCAATTATCCCAATACCCAAAAAATCTACATTCGGGTCGACAACCAAGCCAATAATGATTGTTTAGGATTGGGAAGTCCAATCACGCTGAATGTGGAAGCAATTCCAGTAGCAAAATCCATCATTGAATCTCATTGTGATGATAATCAAGATGGAAAATTTGCTTTTGACACTTCTGCAGTGGAGACTAAACTATTAAACGGATTGTCGAACGTTTCCCTGACATATTTTGACCAAAGCAATATTGAATTACCAAGTCCTTTGCCAAATCCCTTCGATATTGATTCACAAACACTGAAAGTAATTGCGACAAATAACACCCTAAAAGCCTGTTCTTTTGAAACTTCGATGCAATTTGTTGTCAACGATTTACCAGAAGCGTTTCCTGTGCCAACATCCTTAACCACAATTTGTGATGACGAAGAAGACCCAAGTCTGCAAGACGGAAAATTTGCTTTTGACACTTCTTCTTTTCAAAACACTATTTTGGGCATACAAACTGGAATGACGGTCAACTATTTTGACGAAAGTAACAATCCTCTGCCTAGCCCATTACCCAATCCTTTTTTGACCTCATCCCAAAACATAAAAATAGAAGTCATCAATCCCATAAATAAGACTTGTACAGCTACCCTAACTTTGCCTTTTACCGTAAATCGTGTTCCGAAAATTGCTTTAAAAACCGATGAATTATTATGCAGTAATTTACCCCCTTTTTCCAAGATTATAGATGCAGGTCTTTTAGATGGTTCATCCACGAGCGACTATTCTTATGTCTGGTCATTTAATGCAAAACCGATTGAAGGAGAAACCAATTACAGTTTAACAGCAAATACGGCTGGAATATATGCCGTAAAAACAACAAACTCTCAAGGTTGTTCCAGAACGAAGGAAATTGCCTTTGCCATTTCGGATATTGCCAAAATAACCAATGTGAATATTGTGGATTTGTCGGATTCGAATAACATTTCAATAAGCGTAACTGGTCCTGGAGATTATGTTTTTGGTCTTGATGAAGCAAATGGCGGCTATCAAACAGGAAGTATTTTCAATAATGTTTCCCCAGGAATTCATACGGTCTTTGTCAAAGATTTACACGGTTGTGGTGTGGTTCCAATGGAAGTTGCCGTATTGGGATTTCCCCGCTTCTTTACACCAAATAATGATGGATTTAACGATTATTGGAACATCAAAGGCATAAATGATTCTGTCGCTGCCAATGACTTCATTTTCATTTTTGATCGCTATGGGAAATTGATCAAACAAATCAGCCCATTAAATCAAGGCTGGGATGGAAATTTCAATGGACAGCCACTGCCTGCTTCAGATTATTGGTATTCGATGCAATTGAAAGACAAACGAATCATAAAAGGACATTTTTCTTTAAAAAGATAATCAAAAGTGAGAGTTCATTTAACCTGCTCAAAATCTTCTTAGTCACAAATTCATCAAAAAAGAAATCCCTGTAAAATTTTCTACAGAGATTAATTTACGTTGATAATTTACGGTTTAAGCCATCGTATTTGCAAAAGCAATTTCTATACTTTCGACAGCACTGTTAAAAGCTGTCTCCTGCATTCCGGGAATTGCGGTTCCCTCAACGCGAAAAACAGTTGTATCGGTAATACCAATAAACGACAAGAAGTGTTTGACGTATGGCGCAGCAAAATCAAAGGGTTCGTTTTGCCCTATAGTAAAAAGCCCCGCCGATCCAACAGCAATAAATGCCTTCTTTCCTTTCAGCAAACCTTCAGAACCTTTTTCTGTGTAGGCAAAAGTAACCTTGGCTCTGGCAATGTGGTCAAAATAGGCTTTCAGGCTGGATGCAATTCCAAAATTATACATTGGCACACCAATAACAATATAATCTGCTTTCTGTATTTGGGCAACGGCTTCATCAGACTTCTTTATAGCCGTAACTAATTCCAGCACTCGATGCTCAGGCGGTGTAAAAAATGCGTTGATTTGCTGCTGGCTTAAATGCGGAAAAGTTTCTTTGGATAAATCCAAGATCTCAACAATTACTTCTGGTTCATTTTCTCTTATTTTTTCAACAATCAAATCTCCCAATTTATTGGTCAGCGAATCAGCACCTCTAGTACTGGAAATGATATGTAATACTTTTTTTGACATTACTGTTTCTGTTTAAAATTTATATTGCAAATTTACTTTACATTTGCTATAAAAAGATAAGTACTATACTTTTGTATAGCGCTATACAAAAGTATATCAATATAAAAATCAACATTTTATGGGCAAAATATCAGAACTAAAAGGTTGGAAGGATTGTTCTTCCACTTATATATTGGCAGTAAATGACACCATTAATGTTATTAACGGAAAGTGGAAAGCGGCGATTATATCATCGTTATTCTTCGGAAAGAAACGCTATGGCGAAATTGAAAGAGACATTCCGAAAATAAGCCCAAGAATGCTTTCTAAAGAACTTCGGGATTTAGAATCCAACGGAATTGTTCTGCGAAAAGTGTACAGCACCATCCCTATTACTGTAGAATATGAATTGACAAAATCAGGACACGAATTCCGAAAAGTACTGGATGTAATGCTTGAATGGGGCTTAGAACACAGGAAAAATACGCTCGGAAAGAAACCATAAAAAATTACCTGCTCAAAATCTTCTTAGTCACAAATTCATCAAAAAAGAAATCCCTGTAAATATTCCCAATCGGAATTTCGTTTTTTCCAATATTGACAGTATTGTTATCAACCGAATCAATTTTTTTGGCATTTATAATAAACGATTTACTCACTCTCACAAACATTTTTTTGGGTAATTGTTCGTGAATTGTTTTGATGTTCATCGCGGTGATGACCTTTTGGTTTTCGGTGTGCATCACCACATAATCCTTTAAACCTTCGATAAACAGCAAGTCGTTGAAGTAGATTTTTATGATTTTCCTATCAGCTTTAATGAAGAAATAATCATCTGTGATTTGTCCAATATTAGGTCTTGTATTTTCTTTTTGCAATAGCTTTAAATACACTTCAGTCTTATCAACAGCTTTTTGGAAACGTTCCAATTTTATCGGTTTGATTAAATAATCGACCGCATCGACTTCATAACTTTCGAGGGCAAACTCAGAAAAAGCTGTTGTAAAAATTACGAATGTAGTCTGCGGGATGGTTTTGGCAAATTCAATTCCATTTATCCCCGGCATCTGAATATCCAAAAACACCAAATCAACCGAATTGTCAAGCATAAATTTAGAAGCTGTCAAGGCACTGTTAAACGAACCCAACAACACCAAACTAGATGTTTTCTCAATCAACATTTCAATGGCTTCTCTCGCCAATGGTTCGTCATCTACAATGATAGAATTCATAATTTTATGCTTAAGGTTACACTAAAAGTTGTTTCACTGTCTTCAATTTTCAGCAAATGCGAGGCTGGAAACAACAACTCCAACCTGCGTTTTATATTCGTCAGCCCCAAACCTCCCGAAGCGGTTTTCACTGCTTTCAAAATTGGTTTCGAATTTATACATTTAAAAACAAGTTCCTCATTATACACTTTAAATTCCAAGTTCACATACGAAGCTTTTTCGGAGTCGTTATTATGCTTCACGGCATTTTCAACAAACGAAATAAACAGCAAGGGTGGAACCTGAACACCGTTCAAATCGCCTTCCTTTGAAATCACAAAATCAAATTTGTCCCTTCTGATTTTCTCCAAATTCAAAAAATCCTCCAAAAAATGAATATCCGAAGTCAAAAAAACCTTCTCCCTCGCACTGTCATACAACTGATACCGAAGCAAATCACTTAATTTCATCAATACCTGCGACGCTTTATCAGGATCTCTTTTGGTCAAAACATTAGCGTTGTTCAGTGTATTGAAAAGAAAATGCGGATTAATCTGATTCTTCAATTGTTCCAGCTCGGCATTAGCATTGGCCTGTTTCAGTTTGCTGATCAGTTCTATATCCAACTTCCATCGTTGAAATAATTTTATCGCCGATGAAGCCAAAATTACTACTATCAAAACAAACGAAAAAGAAAAAATATTTATATCATCATCCGCAGTATCGAGCCGGACCTCAGCCCCATAAAAATAGCGATTGCTCCTATGAATCAAAACCGAAACCATAATAATAACCAATACTGCAATTGCATATTTTTTATACTGATTCCCAAATAAAAACTTCGGAACCAAAACATACATATTGCCGTAAACCAATGCCAAAAACATGATCATCGAAACAATTCGGCTAATGGTTTCGGTCGGTTCCGTATATTCAGGATCACTGTTGAATAATGCCAATCCGAAAAAAGCAATCAAAAACAAATGCCTATACAGCCTCAGTTTAGCCGAAGTCAGGAACTGAATCGCCCAATTTTCATTAATAAAATTTTCTTGTAATGGTTTAGTCATATCATAAATTTAGTGTAAATATTCAGCTTTCAAACGCAGTTTAGTTATTGTTTTTTTTTTTAGGAGCAGAATATTTAGCTCTCTCATCAACATTCGTCCCGCTATCCGTTTCAATCTTATAAGCCGAACCCCGGCTTATAAGGATTTCCACTTCTATCGGGGCTAAAAATCAGCATCTGCTTTTCATAAGCTTTTAGGAATGTTCCTAAAAAACGAATACCTACAAGGTTAAAAAAACCTTGCAGGAACTCACTGATTACCGAATAATTACAATGCTTACCACAAATGTAAAAACTAAAAAAAGTAGTTGATCGTATTTTATACAAAAGTGTTTTGTTTTTATACGAAAAAGGTAAATAGATTGGCTTTCCCATCAAGTTTGTCATCCCGACGGAGGATGGATCTTCGTAAGTAGCTCCACAATCAAAGTCCTTAAGTGTGCAGAGTAGCAGGCGCAGTTCGCTCGTTCCTCGGGATGACAATATTGCGTGATATTCTTTGTCTAAGCCATACTTCATTAAACTTCAAAAAACCACCCAAAAGCCATTTTGATATAAAAAATAATCACTTTGGTATAATTCAAAAAAGACGAATTCCATTAAAACCTAGTTTCGCCAAAAATCTTTATACCCATCTACTAAATGAAAAACAAAATCCTATACCTGTTCCTGCTCTCAATGACGGCATTTACCGCTTTTTCGCAGGGAAAAGTAACACTGAGCGGAACCATTGCCAACAAACAGAACAACGAAACCTTAATCGGCGTGAACATCACAATTCCCGAAGCAAATGTTTCGGTGATTTCTAATTCCTATGGCTTTTATTCCATTACATTGCCAAAAGGAAATTACACCATCATCATGAGTTCTATGGGTTTTGACACAATCGAAGAATCCATTTCATTGACAGAAAACACCAAAAAGAATTTCGTGATGATCGAAAACAGCAAAGCTCTACAGGAAGTTATTGTCCATTCGAACAAAACCAAAGCCAACATTCGCAAACCCGAAATGAGTACCAATAAACTCTCGATTGCCACAATCAAAAAAATGCCGGCCGTGATGGGCGAAGTCGATGTACTGAAATCGATTTTACAACTTCCGGGTGTGACCAACGCTCAGGAAGGCGCTTCGGGATTTAATGTTCGCGGTGGTTCGGTCGATGGAAATTTGGTGCTATTGGACGAAGCGGTGGTTTACAATACTTCGCATTTGTTTGGCTTTTTTTCCGTTTTCAATTCGGATGTGATTAAAGATTTGAAATTATACAAAGGCGGAATTCCAGCTAATTTTGGAGGACGAGTTTCATCGGTTTTAGATATTTACCAAAAAGAAGGAAACAACAAGGAATTCCACGCCACGGGCGGAATCGGAAGCATTTCTAGCAGATTATTGATAGAAGGCCCGATTGTAAAAGAAAAAGGTTCTTTTGTCATCGCGTCCAGAGGTTCGTATGCACATTTGCTTATGAAACTCGCAGACGAACCCAACTCGGCTTATTTCTATGATATCAATGCCAAACTAAACTACAAACTAAATGATAAAAACAGCGTTTTCGTTTCGGGCTATTTTGGAAAAGACAATACCAATTTAAACAACGCCATCATCAATGATTACGGCAATTCTCTTATTAATTTGAGGTGGAACCACATATTTTCGGATAAAATATTTTCGAATGCTTCGGCTATTTACAGCGATTATAATTATGGTTTACAAATCAATTCAGTCGGAATTGATTGGAAATCGGATGTCAAAAACTATAACTTCAAGTATGATTTCAAACATTATGTTTCAAATAACTTGACTTTGAATTATGGTCTGAATTCGATTTACTACACTTTCAATCCGGGAACGATTGATGCTTTTGGTGAAACATCAAGCATTAACCCGAAACAAATTCCCAAGAAATATGCCTTCGAAAACGCTTTATACATCAGTGCTGAACAAAAACTATCCGAAAAATTATCCATCAACTACGGACTTCGTTTCAGTGATTTTCACCGCCTAGGTCCAGAGGAAATAAGCACTTATTCCAACAATCAGGCGGTTCTTTTCAATCAAGATTTCCAAATTTATGAAGAGGCAACTCCAACGGGAACCATTAGTTATAAAAAAAATCAAAAAATTGCAAGCTTCAATAATCTTGAACCGCGTATGGCTGTGGCCTATTCGTTCAACAATAATCAATCTATCAAGGCGAGTTACAACCGAATGAGCCAATATTTGCATTTGATTTCGAATACGGCATCAGCATCACCGCTGGATATTTGGGCACCGAGCGATCAATATCTTAAACCCGAAATTTTAGATCAGGTAGCTTTTGGTTATTTCCAAAATTTTAAAGATGACAAATATTCCATCGAAGCAGAGACATTTTATAAAAAGACCAAAAACAAAGCAGATTATATAGACGGCGCCGAACTGATTGCCAATGATGCCATCGAAAGAGTGCTCCTGAACGGCGAGGCACGTTCCTACGGTTTGGAATTATTATTCAAAAAGAACAGCGGAAGACTAACCGGATGGATTTCCTACACCCTCTCGAAAGCGGAGCAAAGAACACCCGGCCGAAATGCTGATGAACCCGGAATCAACGCCGGCCAGTGGTATAGAGCCAATTATGACAAACTGCACAATTTATCGGTTACTTCGGCTTATTCTTTATCTCCAAAATGGACGCTCGGCGGGATTTTCACATATCAGTCAGGAAAGGCAGCGACTTTCCCGAACGGCAAATACCTGTATCAGGGAATGACCGTTCCAAGTTACGGACTGCGAAACGAAAACTCTCTTTCGGCCTATCATCATCTGGATTTATCTGCCACTTACGTTCCAAAACCTGAAAAGCAAAAAGGCTGGCAAAGCGAATGGGTTTTCAGCATTTACAATGTTTACAACCGAAGCAATGCCGCTTCTTATACTTTCGGGCAAAACCCAGACACTGGAGACAGCGAAGCAAGAAGAATTTCCATATTTGGAATCATCCCAAGCGTAACCTACAATTTTAAATTCTAAAACTTTCAAAATGAAACTATTTATAAAAACATTAATCGTCACAATAGGATTGTTCCTTACAGGCTGTGAAGACGTAATCGAAGTAGATCTGAACACCGCACCTCCAAAATTAGTAATTGATGCATCGATTGATTGGGTAAAAAATACCGCCGGCAACGAGCAAAAAATCACATTATCGACCACAACAGGCTATTACAATGAGGCATTTCCAACTGTTTCGGGAGCAAGCGTTGTGGTGACCAATTCCACTAAAAAGGCTTTCCAATTTACTGAAACGACAACTAAGGGAGAATATGTCTGCGTTAATTTTGAACCCGTTATCGGCGAAAGCTACACCCTGACAATTAGCTTAAATGGTCAAACTTACACCGCCACCGAAACGCTTATCAATACACCCGATATCGAAGACCAAATCGACCAAAACGACAAAGGCGGATTTGGGAGTGATGAAGTCGAAATCACCTATTATTTTCAGGACAACGGCGCTCAGGACAATTACTACCTGCACAGTTTTGTAAATCCCCGCGTGGCCTACCCCGAATTTCAAGTGGAAAATGACGAAAATACCCAAGGCAACCGCACTCCTGTGTTCTACTCCAACGAAGACTTAAAATCCGGCGATGTGATCAATATAAAGCTCTACGGAATTTCAAAAAGATATTCAGAGTATTTTAAAAAAATTTCACAGGCATCGGGCAATGGCGGAAATCCATTTCCAACGACTCCGGTCGGCGTTCGGGGGAATATCGTCAACCAGACTGACAGCAAGAATTATGCTTTTGGCTATTTTAAATTATCGGAGGTTAACGCTAAAGATTATACTATAAAATAGCAAAATATTTAGGATTATAAGCCAATATCTTTTCCGATTACATTTATAAACTTGATTTTTTTTCGCCAAGATGCAAAGAAATCTGTTCTGAACTTTGTGCTTCTGCGTCTTTGCGAGAATTATTTTTTGGAAAAAGCATTGTGCAGTCTTCGCTCAATGATATAGGTTTAATTTAGACCTCATTTTACCTGCTAAAATCTGTATACTCTATTTTTTACAGATTTTAGCAGATTCTTTCCAAATATCCCATCACCACACAATAACTTCCCAGTGAATCATATTGTAATAAATCTGGTTCACTCTTTTCTGTCTGTTATAAGCCAAACAAAATTCCTTTTAATTAGAAACAACTTATATCATTTTAAAATCTGTTGGTCAATATATTAATTAAAACATATCCACTAGTCTTATTCCTATTAGGTTTCTACTATTACTTTCGGACTTTTTTATAAAAAATCAGCCTTTTTTTGAAATGATAATTAATAAATTATTAACGGCATCTTAGCCCGCTCATTTATTTTTTATCCGTAACTTTTAGAACATTTTTCAGCACTGATTATCAATAAATTGATTCTTTTATTTTTCTCAAAAAAAGCAAAAAGTGTGAATATTATAACTTTTTGAAAAAGTAATATAATTACTTCTGTTTTTTAAAATTGAACTTTATAATCCCAAATTAATAAGCCTGATTGTGGAATAAAAGTTATGATAGAAGTTAAAAAACATGGAATAATACTTGAACAATCATCACTGGATTTTGAAAATGAAGGTGTTTTAAATCCTGCTGTAATTAGAGAAGGAGATTTTGTTCATATGTTTTACCGTGCAGTGAGTAAGAGTAACTATTCCAGTATAGGATACTGCAGATTAATGGGGCCTTTGGAAGTCGAAGAGCGAATGAAAAAACCTCTTCTTTCGCCAGAATTTGATTTTGAAAGTCATGGAATGGAAGATCCCAGAATTGTAAAAATCGAAGATTTATATTATCTCACGTATACGGCTTATGATGGCGTAAATGCCTTAGGAGCTTTGGCAACTTCTAAAAATCTAATAGATTTTAAAAAATTAGGAATTATTGTTCCACAGATTGAATACAAGGAATTTGATGAGCTGACTGATCTCAATGAACCAACGGATGAAAAATATTATCGCTATAATCAGCACAATACAATTCTTGAAAAAGAAGGACTGAAAGTACTGCTTTGGGATAAGGATGTTATTTTTTTTCCAAGAAAAATAAATGGTAAATTTTGTTTTCTGCACCGCATCAAACCTGAAATACAAATAGTGACAGGGATTGAATCATTAGAAGATTTAACCGAAGAATTTTGGCATAATTATTTGATGAATTTCAAAGAAAACATATTGTTTTCACCCAGTCATGATCATGAAATAAGTTATGCGGGAGGCGGCTGTCCGCCAATAGAAACTGAATCGGGCTGGCTTATTATTTATCACGGTGTTCATAGTTCATCGGTCACCTATATATATGCCGCCTGCGCTGCATTGTTTGATTTAGAAAGCCCTCAGAAAGAAATTGCGCGCCTACCTTATCCGCTGTTTAAACCGGAAGAAATCTGGGAATTGAAAGGTGATGTAAATAATGTATGCTTTCCAACTGGTACTGCTGTTTTTGATGATACTTTATATGTTTATTATGGCGCTGCAGATGAAAGAATTGGATGTGCATCAATGAGCTTATCCCAATTATTAAAAGAAATACTCTTATACAGAATAAATTAAAAATTATACACCAAGTAGAAAAATTATACACCAATTGAAAAATTACACACCATGAAAAACATCCCATTATTTTCGACAAATGTAAATAAAGAGCTCAAAATTGGTTCTAAGACAATAGCAGATTTTCAAAAAAACGAAAATAAACTGCCGGAGGTTTTGTTCCTTACCACATTTCCGCCACGAGAATGCGGTATAGCAACATATTCTCAAGATTTGATTTTGGCACTAAACAACAAGTTTAAAAAATCGTTTGCTATAAAAGTTACAGCTTTGGAACTGCAAAATGAAAAGCACACGTATTTGGATGATATATATGCCGTTTTAGAAACAGATAATCAGAACTCGTATGTAGAATTAGCCAAAAATATTAATAGAAATAAAAATATCGAAATAGTTTTAATTCAGCATGAATTTGGATTATTTAGAGGAAATGAGGAAGATTTTATTTCTTTTCTAAAATCAGTCAATAAACCAATAATTATGGTTTGTCATACTGTACTGCCCCGTCCAGACGAAAAATTCAGACAGCATGTTCTGGAGATCGATTCTATAGCAGATGCTTTTGTGGTAATGACAAATAATTCAGCAAGATTATTAGAAAGTGATTATAATGTTCTTCAGAATAAAATTACTGTAATTCCGCATGGAACGCATTTAGTACAGCATTCAGACAAAGAAGTTCTCAAAGAAAAATATAATTTATCAGGGCGAAAAATCATATCCACTTTTGGACTGTTAGGTTCTGGAAAAAGTATTGAAACCTCACTAGACGCCTTACAAAGCATTGCAAAAGCAGAACCCGAAATTCTATTTCTAATTATTGGAAAAACTCATCCCAGCGTTTTTCGAAATGAAGGAGAAAAGTATCGAAATTTTCTCAAAGACAAAATTACAGAGCTCAAACTTGAAAATCACGTCAAATTTGTTGATGCCTATCTGCCATTAGAATCTTTACTTGAATATTTACAGTTAACGGATATTTATCTGTTTACTTCCAAAGACAGAAATCAAGCGGTCAGCGGCACATTTTCCTATGCGATAAGCTGTGGCTGTCCTATTATATCAACCCCAATTCCTCATGCTGTCGAAGTATTAAAAAACGGAACCGGAATAATTGTCGATTTCGAAAATCCGCAGCAATTAGCAGAAAATGTTATAAAATTATTGGGTAATGAACCGCTCCGAAAAAAAATTGCTCTCAACGGAATTCACAAATTAGCACCAACCGCCTGGGAGAATTCGGCAATTGCTCATGGAAAACTGTTTGAAAAAACAAGTGCTAAAAAAATAGCATTGCAATATAAAATTCCGAAAATCAATCTTAGTCATTTCAAAAAACTTACTACATCATTTGCAATGATTCAATTTTCAGTAGTCAATCAGCCTGATTTGGGTTCTGGATATACTTTGGATGACAATGCAAGAGCTTTGGTAGCCATGTGCCACCATTTTGAACTGACAAATGATCCTGCTGATCTAGAATACATCAAAAAATATTTCAATTTTATAAAATTCTGTTTTCAATCAGATGGTTATTTTTTAAATTATGTAGACGAGGATATGAATTTCACCAAACAAAACAGCGAAAACCTAGCAGATGCTAACGGAAGAGCTGTCTGGGCTTTAGGATATTTAATATCTATCGGGGATTTACTGCCTGCATCATTAAAAGAAGATGCCGATTTAACAATGCAGACAGCATTAATTAATGTAAACAAAATTCATTCTACCAGAGCAATGGCCTTTATTATAAAAGGACTTTACTACAGTAATTTAAATCATAAGTCAATTAAAAAAACTGAATTAATCCAGCATTTTGCAGACAAACTAGTTCAAATGTACAAGCATGAGTCCAAAGAAAACTGGCTTTGGTTTGAAGGCTATCTTACCTATGCCAACAGCATCTTGCCGGAAGCAATGCTTTGCGCCTATTTAGCCACTGGAGAACACAGCTATAAATTAATTGCCAAAAAATCTTTTGACTTTTTATTGTCCAAAATTTACAAAAACAACAGTATTAAAGTAATTTCAAATAAAGGCTGGCTTATCAAGGGGCACGAGTCGGAAAAAGAACCAATCGGGGGCGAACAGCCGATAGATGTTGCTTATACAATACTTGCTCTAAGTAAATTTTACGAAGTTTTCCGAGAAAAAGAATACCTGCAAAAAATGGATATTGGATTCAGCTGGTTTTTAGGAAACAATCATTTACATCAGATTATTTATAATCCATGTACAGGAGGCTGTTACGACGGATTGGAGGAAGACTACATTAATTTGAATCAAGGTGCAGAATCGACAGTAAGTTATCTCATGGCTAGACTTACCATACAGAAACACCTGAACCAAAAAGCTCGAAAAAACAAGGAGAGCGCAATGATATCAGCAAACAAATTGAGATCAGGCATAAAAATCGATAACAGCATATCCTACGTTAGAGCATATAAATAGAAATTATATAACTTTTTATGAAAATTGTATAAGAAGTTAATACACGTTTTTGTAGAATTTTACTTTAAAGAAATTAATAAAATAATGGGGGTTATTGACATTTAATTTCAATAAAAATAATCAATGTTGTTTCGTCAAGAGAAGAAGCTAATCACCTAAAAAATATTTTTTTGGTCCTAACAAATGACATTGATATTTTTTTATTCTAAAAAAGAAAAAGTATGATACCTAAAATTGGAATTACTGAAGATCATCTGCAAAAAGCATACAGCCTTCTTTCGGTTGTATTATCAGATGAAATGACGCTGTATGTCAAAACCAGAAAATTTCACTGGAATGTGGCAGGCGACAGTTTTATGGAATTACATAAATTATTCGAAGAACAATATACAGAACTTGAACTTATAATAGATTTGGTCGCAGAACGGATTGGTAAATTAGGGGGAAAAGCAATCGGAACGATGAATGAATTTTCGAATCTTTCTCGAATTAAAGAAAATCCAGGAAAATATCCTGTCCAAAAAAGTATGATCTCTGAACTGTTAGCAGATCATGAAACGATTATAAGTGAATTACGAAAAGACATAGACGAATCTGCTGACGAAATTCATGATGCAGGAACAGCAGATCTGCTTACAAAAGTATTACAGCAGCACGAGACATTTGCCTGGGTCTTGAGAAGATATTTAGCTTAGTCAATTTGGTTAAATTAATTTGTGGTTTGGTTTAATGGCTGCCCTGGTAAGGCAGCCATTTTTTTATGCGCTTTATAATTTTAAAAGCAAAAAATCAAGTGTGAATAATGCAGCTTTAAGTAAAAATTTTATAAAGTAATTCTTCTATAATAGATTTAATTTTATAACGCTGTCAACTGACTATTAACACCATAGAGTATTAATTTAATTAAAGCGACAATATATAAAACTATACTATCTTGACACCATACTTAAAAAATATTTTTGAAGAAACAGGTAATATTTCCTTATTTATCAGCAGGTTTTTTAAAGAACTTTTTAAACCTGTTTTTCAATTTCGGGAATTCACCAGACAATGCTTTGCTCTTGGATACAAAACTTTGCCATTAATCACTATTACAGGATTTATAATGGGATTGGTGTTAACCATTCAGTCACGCCCTACTCTGCTGAAATTTGGAGCCGAATCCTGGCTTCCCAGTATGGTTTCACTGTCTTTAATCAGAGAAATAGCTCCAGTAATTACTGCTTTAATCTGCGCCGGAAAGATAGCTTCGGGGATTGGAGCCGAACTGGGTTCTATGAAAGTTACAGAGCAGATAGATGCGATGGAAGTTTCGGCAATTAATCCCTATAAATATTTAGTAGTTACGCGAATTCTTGCAACTACATGCATGATTCCCATATTGGTTTTCTATGCCGATTTTATTGGGATTTTGGGAGGCTATATTGGTTATAATATTCATGGCGACATGAGCATCTCGCTCTATTTCTCTGAAATGCTTGAAAGTGTTAAATATCTTGACATTTTTCCGGCAACTATAAAAACTTTTTTCTTTGGTTTTTTTATTGGAGTAATAGGCTGTTACAAAGGATTTAACGCTTCCAATGGAACTGCAAGTGTTGGTATTGCAGCAAATGAAGCCGTTGTTGCTGCTTCACTTTCCATTTTCATTATAGATATGCTGGCTGTCCAGATAACTGATTTATTTTTCTGAAAAATTATGGAAACACAACCAATCATAGCAATCAAAAATTTACATAAGTCCTTCGGTCAAAATAATATCCTAAAAGGAATTAATCTTCGGCTGAATAAAGGTGAAAATTTAGTTATTCTGGGACGCTCAGGTTCTGGAAAATCTGTTACTATTAAGTGTATTGTAGGTTTAGTAAATGCCGACAAAGGAAGCATCAAAATTTCCGGCAAAGAAGTTACAAATTTAAAGTATGATGAACTTAATGATCTAAGAGTCAAAATTGGTTTTATGTTTCAAAATGGAGCGCTGTATGACTCCATGTCTATCAGACAAAATTTGAAATTTACCTTAAAGCATCATACGCGCGACCTATCGGAAGAAGCTATTGAACCTGAAATTATTAAAGCGCTGGAAAGCGTTGGTTTACAAGAATCAATAGATAAAATGCCCGCCGAATTATCAGGCGGTATGCAAAAAAGAATTGCATTGGCCAGAGCACTAATCATCAAACCGGAGATTATTTTATATGACGAACCAACTTCCGGTTTAGATACTATCACGTCAAGAGAAATCAGTGAATTAATACTAGATGTTCAAAAAAAATACAAAACAAGTTCCTTAATAATTACACATGATATGGCTTGTGCAAAAATTACCGGAAATAGAATTTTGATTTTGAAAGAAGGAGAAATCATCGCCGAAGGAACCTATGAAGAATTGGAAAAAAGCAAGGACGAATGGGTACGTTCCTTTTTTATTTAAATATTAAAAACTTACGTCATGAATAAAGAAGCCGAATCAAATTGGAAATTAGGAATGTTTGTAACCATAGGATTGATACTATTTATCCTGATTATTTATTTTGTTGGAAAACAGCAGAACTTATTTGGCGACAACTTTCAATTAAAATCAAAATTTAAAACAGTCAGCGGTTTAAAAATTGGCAACAATGTGCGTTTTTCTGGAATAAATGTTGGAACGGTCAGCGAAATTGAATTGGTTAATGATTCCAGCGTTGTCGTTGTTTTGACAATACAGAAAAATGTACAAAAATATATTAAAACAGATGCAAGAGCCAGTATAGGTTCTGATGGTTTAGTGGGAGATAAAATACTTGCTATTTCACCCGGAAGTTCATCCAATAAAATCATTAAAGACAATGCTTTTATCCAGTCGACAAGTCCAATAGAAATGGACGATTTAATGAAAAGCGTTAAATCCAGTGTGGATAATGCCGAAATTATTACCGGCCAGCTGGCGCAATTTACCTACAACATGAATAACGGAAAAGGTACTTTATCTAAATTAATGAATGACAAAGATTTTGCAAAAAAACTGGATGCTACTATGTCAAATCTTCAATCAGGAACAAAAGGATTGAGCGAAAATATGGAAGCGGCAAAACATAATTTTTTACTGAAAGGCTATTTCAACAAAAAAGAAAAGCAGGCTGCGAAAAAGAAAGAAGAGTTAAAAAAACAGGAATTGAAAAAGAAAGAAGAGGCAGAAAAGAAAGCCGACTCCATCAATAAAAAATAAATTTTAAAAATTTAGTAATAGAATATGGAAATAATATAATTTATCTAAAAAGTTATGTAAGGCTTTATTTCTTAAATCGGTTCATCTTTGTAATGTACTCCAGTAACTTCTAAAACTCTAAATATGGCAAACCGACTAATTACAGCTATGGAAAATAATTCTATAATTGAAAACCCGAAAGAAATTACAGTGCAGCACAGCACTGTAAAATATCGTGAAGAAACACTAGGATATAACGAAGTAATCAATCAAGTAGATCAGGAATATTACCATAAAATTCAAGGCTGTTCGGTAAAAGAGCACCAGCAATTTGGATAAAAACAAGAAGTATTTAAACAATTAAATTAGTGAAAAATGAAAAAAATAATATCTATTCTGCTGATTTCAGCATTTAGTACAGCACTATTTGTAAGCTGTAAACCTTCTACAAAAGAAGAAGAAGCCGCACAGGAAAATGTCGAAGAAGCAAAAGAAAATGTGCAGCAGGCTAAAGAAGATCTTGCTGTAGCCAAAGAAGAAGCGAACGCTGAAGAATGGGAAAGCTTCAAGAAAAACGTGGACACTATCATTGAAAAAAATGATGCCAAAATTGAAGTTCTACAGCAAAACATAAAAAAATCAGGCAAAAAAGCCAGTGCAGAATATCAAAAGAAAGTTGATGCTTTACAGGAAAAAAATGAGGAGCTAAAAGTTAAGATAAAAACATATAAAAATGATGCACACTCCGATTGGCAATCTTTTAAGCGTGAATTTAACCACGATATGGACGAAATAGGAAATGCATTTAAAGACCTAACAGTTGATAATAAAAATTAATCTTAAAAAATAGAAAACATGAGCAATTTACTTTATACCGTAGCAGTTATTTTAGTCATTTTTTGGGCAATTGGATTTTTTGCCTATAGTGCAGGATCAATCATTCATATTCTTCTTGTCATAGCAGTTGTTGCTGTTTTATTGAGACTTATTCAAGGAAGAAACGTTTAATTATAAAATAATATAAATTATGAGCGCAGGTAAATTAATATTAGGGATTTTGGGCGGCGTTGCTGCAGGAGCTATACTAGGAGTTTTATTTGCTCCAGAAGAGGGCAAAAAAACAAGAAAAAAAATCGCTGATAAAGGAAATGACTTTGCTGGCGAAATAAAAGGAAAGTTCGAGGATCTTTATAAAAATATAAAAAACCATCAGGAAGATCTTTTGCAGGACACTAAAAATTTAGCCACAAATAAAAAGTAAAATTAAACTTTGTCAAAAAAGTGTAATTACAAAAAAAGACTATTCGTTTGAATAGTCTTTTTTGTTTACTTCAAAGAAATAATTTAAGCCATAAACAAGGCATACTTATTATAATTGTATAATACTAAATCATAAGGAACTAATTTTGCAGCTATTTTTTCTGAGGAAGCATTAAATTTTATGTTATTATGTTTCCTAAATAAATAAATCTCTTTCAAACAATTAGACAGACTCTGATGGATTAAACTTGTAAAAATTGGCAATGGCTTATCTCCTGCCAATAAATCGATCTGGTAATTAGAACTGCTTTTGGACAGATTATTTCCAATGATTCTTATCGTAAAAGTTGTTGGAACACCATTTTGCTCTCCTTGATATTGTACTACCATAACTATTATGTATTAAAATGCGGTTAATTAAACTTTAAGTTAAAATTATTTTTCTGCTGAATTCTTTATTTAAGCTTTTAAAAATATGAAATTGATATAATAACAACCATTAAATCATCAATTCATCACAAAGCTACTTAATAAAATTATTCGAAACCGATATTGAGGGCTAAATTTTTCATAAAATATACAGGAGATAAATTAGGTCTTGAAAAACAATTAAGAGCTGTAGTCAGTACGATTATACATATATTTGCTTTAGAAATAAATTAACGATTCTGCAGAACGGAAAAAAGTTAACATCATACTTTCAAGATAAATAAAAAATGAATCAACAGCGATCACTGCAAGACTTTTTGAATCAGCCGTATCCGTTTTATTATGAAGGCAAAAAACTCCTTCAGATTGTAGGTATCATTTTTTTGATCTCTCTTTTTTTCAACTATATGCTCCAGCCTTTTGAGGTGAACCCGATGGAGCAAAAAATGCCTTACTTTTGGATTTGCTTTATTCATTCAGCATCACCAATATTCATTCTTTTGTGTACCGCATTAATCTGCAGATTTTTCCCAAAAGCCACTGATGACTGGAAAATTAAAAATGAATTCATTTTGGTTTTCTTTTTAGTGCTTTTTACGGGAATAACTCAATTTTTAATTCGGGACTTGATCTATAATAATCCTATGAATTGGTCCTGGAGGTATTTTGGAGAAGAAATATCTAATTCATTTATCGCAGGTATTTTCATTTGCCCCATAATCATTTCGATTAATTTAAATCGCCAGCAGCTTAAAAACAGACAAAAAGCAGAACAGATTTCATCTTCGATAACCAATACTGAAGAGCCATTACATAATACGCTGATAACTATTGAAACGGAAGTAAAATCAGAAAAATTTATTTTTGAAAGCCATAGTTTTATTTATGCAAAAGCTGAAGGAAACTATGCCGAAATATTCCTGCATAAAGAAGAAAAAGTAAACAGACTTATTAAAAGAATCCCAATCAAAAATTTGGAAATGCAGCTTAGTAGCTTTCCATTTATAATTAAAACTCATCGGTCAGTTCTATTAAATCTCAATTATATAGAAAATGTTTCGGGAAATGCGCAGGGATATAAAGTACAATTAAAAGACTGCCCCGAGACGGTTCCAGTATCAAGAAACTTCATTCAATCATTCGATTTGGCAACTTCAAAGCGATAAAACAGCTTGTTAGTTATCCCAAATAAGTGACAGTTGTCCCAAAACAGTGCCTTTCGTCACATAATCTTGCGATTCAGAACAAGTATTTGCAGTGTTCTTTTTTTGCTCACACATTTGCAAAAAACTTTAGAACTATGCGTAGATATGATTTAGACTGGCTTCGAGTAATAGTATTTGGATTACTCATTTTTTATCATGTAGGAATGTTTTTTGTGGCTCCAGACTGGGGATGGCACATCAAAAACAACATCACCTATGAATGGATTAAATATCCCATGTTATTTTTAAACCAATGGCGGTTACCTATCCTTTTTGTAATTTCAGGCATGGGAACATCTTATGCTCTTTCGAAAAGAACTGCCATTCAATTTGCTTTTGAAAGAACCAAAAAATTACTGCTTCCCCTAGTTTTTGGAATGTTAGTAATTGTACCGCCACAGGTGTATCTCGAAAAACTGTCCAAAGGACTCATTAGTGTTAGTTATTTCAACTTTTGGCCTGCACAAGCCTTTATAGGAACCTATCCCACGGGGAATTTAAGCTGGCATCATTTATGGTTTATTCCCTATTTACTGCTTTTTTCATTGGTACTGATTCCTGTTTTTATATTTTTAAGAAACAATCCCAATAATATCATTATTAAAACCACTGCAAAAATATGCCAAAACAGATGGAAATTATACTGGTTTATAACACCGCTGTATTTAGCTGAAGCTTTTATAGAACCGTTTTACCAAGAGACTCACGCTTTGGTCGGTGATTGGTTTGTTATCACGAGCAGTATCTTTTTATTCTTTATCGGATTTTTATTAATCTCCGTGAAAGAAACCTTTTGGAAAACGGTACAAGAAAATAGAACGATCTATTTAAAATGCGGTATTGCTGGCTTTACAGCGCTGCTATTTATCATCACTGCTTTTGAAGACGGATATGTAAGGCATTTTACAGAAGCTTTAATCAAGGTCTTTTCATTTTGGTCGTGGATTCTCACACTGTTTGGTCATGCCTCAAAATACCTCAACAAGCCAAGCAAAACATTAAGCTACTGCAATGAAGCTGTATATCCGTTCTACATCTTACATCAAACAATAACAGTAATTTTGGGTTATTTTTTAATGAATTTACCATGGAATTCTTTTTATAAATTCTCAATAATGTCCATTGGGACATTTGCAATCTCTTGGGTGATTTATGAGTTTTTAATTAGAAGATGGATCCTAATCAGACCATTTTTCGGATTGCATTATAAGAATAAATTGCCGACAGCTGAGTTTCATCATCAATCCTCGAATTCCATTTTTGCAGAATAATAAACAGACCTGAATGGAAACATTTCTGCTTTAATTATTTTAACTAATAGCTGCAGAAAAGTATGAAATTCTATAAAACGAAAAACCCTGTAACGTATGATTTTTACAGGGTATTCTAACTAATGTATAAAACAAACAATCTTCTTTTTCTCTACTCGCAGTTATTAAAATTTAACCTTTAATAACCGGTAAAGAAACTACATTTCCTATCTCGTTTCTCATGGTCATATTCAGCTTGTCTAATAGTGATAATCTATTAGAAACCATGCCCGTAAACAAATTATAAGAAATATTCATTTTTTTTAAATGGATCAATTTATCCAATTCCTTAGGCACCTGCCCTTTAAAATCATTATCAAAAAGATTTAAGTTTTCTAATAATATAAGGTTTCCAATGGCAGGACTTAACTTTCCAGTAAATCTATTGCTGTACAATGAAAGAAATTTTAACGATTTTAACTCATAAAAAGAAATAGGCAGTTCACCTTGAAAAGAGTTTTCATATAAGGAAAAATTTTCAAGTGCAGACAGTTTACCAATTTGCGGAGGCAGTGCACCAGATAAAATATTACGATCAAGAATAAGCGCCTGTAAATTAGGAAGTGTACAAATCGAAACCGGAATAAAACCTGTAAGCTTATTAAACGAAAGATCTAATAATTCCAGCGCTTTCATGTTGCCTATATTGAGCGGAATTTCTCCATTCAATAAATTGGTACTTAAATTGAGTTCCTGCAAATTCAGCAAAGTAGTAATTTCAACAGGTATGCGGCCTGTCAGGTTGTTATTTTTCAAATTTATGGAAACTACCTTGTCATCAACCACTTTTACTCCATACCATTTTTCCATTGGCGCAGAAAGATCCCATTTGTTAATCCACTTACCGCCGTTGGTAGCTTGGTTCAATTTTATCAGAACTTCCTTTTCAGCTTTAGAAACAGCAGAAACAGAAAACGAAAAAAATACAGTAAAAATTAGTAGTGTAATTTTATTACTCATTTGCTTTATTTAAAGTTGGTTAGTCCAAAATAATTAAAAACTTCGCTAACAAACAAAAAAAATCGATTAATTAACACAAATAAAATTACAATTAAAAAATATCTTACAAAAAAAGTGCAACGATTCAAAAATGAATTGTTGCACCTACAAAAAAAAAAATCAAGTAAAATAAACTAACCAAGTTTAAACTTTAGACAGGAAATTTTCACTTCCTGTTTTGGATATTTTAATCACAAAAAATATTTTTTACTAGCCTTAGTTTCATCAAAAGAAAATAAACAGGCATTTTTGTATTTAACTTTTTATACTTTTTTATTTTTTAACTTCCAGAGTGTTTCTATAAAAACATCCACATCCTGAGTTGTATTATAAAATGCTAATGACGGACGGACAGCAGTTTCTACACCCATTCTTCTCAAAATAGGCTGTGCGCAGTGATGTCCTGTTCTTACGGCAATTCCTTCTTTGTTTAACGCCTGACCAACCTCTTCATTAGTAAAACCCTGCAGATTAAAAGAAAGAACACTCGCTTTATTGGCAGCAGTTCCAATCAATCGAACGCCTGGAATCTGTTTCAGCAGATTGGTTGCATAGTCCAATAAAAAATGCTCATACTGCCCAATAACTTCTATTCCGATTTTCGAAACATAATCAAGTGCTGCGCCAAGACCGATGGCATCTGCAATATTTCCTGTACCAGCTTCAAAACGATTCGGTGCTTTGTGGTATTTTATCTCCTCAAAAGTCACATCCTGAATCATATTTCCGCCAGACTGATACGGTTCCATCTCGTTCAGTAAATCTTCCTTGCCATAGACAACACCAATTCCTGTAGGACCAAATATTTTATGTCCAGAAAAAACCAGCCAATCTGCATTTAGATAGCTTACATCTACTTTCATATGTGAAACAGACTGTGCGCCGTCCAAAAGTACTTTGGCTCCAGCCGCATGAGCCATCTCAACCATTTGTTTTGCTGGAGTAACTGTTCCTAAAGCATTTGAAACCTGAGTAAAAGCAACCAGTTTTGTTTTAGAATTCAGCAGTTTAGCATATTCGTCTAACAGAATCTGTCCGTCATCGTCCACAGGAATCACTCTTAGTTTCAAGCCTTTTTTATCGGCAAGACGTTTCCAGGGAACAATATTCGCATGATGTTCTAAATTACTGACAACAATTTCATCGCCTGCCACTAGATTATGATTTCCCCAGCTTTGAGCTACCAGATTGATTCCTTCGGTTGCACCGCGGACAAAAACTATTTCGTTTACAGAACGCGCATTCAGGAATACTTTCACTTTTTCGCGGGCCGCTTCATACGCATCCGAAGCTCTGGCTGCTAATTCGTGTGCCGCGCGGTGAATATTCGAATTCTCATGCTCATAAAAATAGCTGACTCTGTCAATTACTGATTGCGGTTTTTGAGTGGTTGCTGCATTATCAAACCAAATCAATGGCTTGCCGTTTACAGTTTCTTTCAAAATTGGAAAATCTTTCTTAATGATATGCGGATCAAAATTTGCCCCTCCAAAACCTTCAAATTCATTGTGGCTTACAGGAGTTACATCTGCTTTTTTAGAATCAAAACCAAAAGGATTCTGATTTAAAAAATAATAAGAACCCGGTGTGTCAATAATACCTGGAGTCGTTACCAAAGAAGGAATTCCAAAACTGGAATTAAGTGCTTCTAAAGCTGTTTTTAATTCAGCTTCAAAAGAAGAATGCTCCAATTCGAACGGCAGATAATTCTGATTCAAAGCCGATGAATTAGTATCATTTTTTCCAAGATTCACATCATTGAAACCCGTCTGAGGATTATCAAGATTGACATTATTTCCCGTTTGAACTCCCGATGGCGAAACCCCGCTCCCTGCAGCAGGTGCTGAAGCAAAACCTTCGCTGATATCAACATTCAAATCACCCAACTGCGAAATATTTTCGATACTAGGATCTGAAAAAGCATTATTATATCCTCCAAAAGCAGGTGCCTTTCCGTACTGCGTCACCGAAGGCGATCCGCCAAACCCGCCAAATGAAGGCGGTGTCTGCACTGACCCTATCGGACTGGCTGAAACTGCCGGCGTCGCCAATGGTGCAAAACCAGACTGCCCCGCCAAAGTATCGTGATTACTTACCGGAAAAACTGCATCTACACCTCCTAAATTGCCAGCTGATAAAAGCGTTTCGGCAATTTTGGTGGCACGAGGATGTTCACTTGCATTTGGGCTTAGCGAGATTTCTTTTGGAAATTCATTGGGCAATGCACTGAACAGCTCATTGGCTAACTTTTCCAAGTCATCAATATTCGGCAGTCCTGCTGTATTAGTATTTATACTCATGGTACTTACCTATTTCTACGTCTTCTAATACCGCGATAGCATCATCCACAGTTACTGCCAATGAACAATACAGTGATACTAAATAAGAAGCAATGGCTTTTTCGTTAATTCCCATGAAACGTACAGATAATCCTGGAGACTGTTCTCCTTGTAAACCTGGCTGAATAAGACCAATTACACCCTGACGGCTTTCTCCTGTACGCAATAAAATGATTTTAGATTTACCGTCTTTAATTGGTAATTTATCCGAAGGAATAAGCGGTACTCCTCTCCAAGTCAAAAATTGAGATCCAAACAAAGAAGCTGTTGGAGGTGGTACACCGCGGCGCGTACACTCACGTCCAAACGCAGCAATTGCTAACGGGTGCAAAAGGAAAAAACCTGGCTCTTTCCATACTTTTGTCAATAATTCATCTAAATCATCCGGTGTTGGTGCTCCTGTTCTTGTTTTTATAATCTGCGAAGGCGCAACACTATTCAATAAACCATATTCTTTGTTGTTGATTAATTCGCTTTCCTGACGCTCTTTAATAGTTTCAATAGCCAAACGCAATTGTTCAGAAATTTGATTATACGGTTTGCTGTACAAATCAGAAACACGGGTATGTACATCAACAATAGTCTGAACTGCAGCCAAATTATACTCACGAGGATTATCAATATAATCCACAAAGGTATTAGGCAAAGTTCTCTCGTCTCTCGCGGAACAATCAACTTCGATGTGGTTAGCATCTTTTACTTTATTCAAACGGTATACTCCAGATTCTACAGGAACCCAATGCAAAAGATGTGTAAGCCATCTTGGGCTTGTTGCCATTGTCGGTACCGAACGTGTAGCGATTGCTAATTGTCTTGCTGCTACGTCTCCTAACGCAGTCTGCTGTTTTTTTAATTCTGCCATTTTTTCTTGGTTTTAGGTTATTATGTAATACTTGAAATTCTTTTTTTACAAAAATCAACACTCTAATTTAATGTATTTCAATCAATTAGCAACACTGTTAATTCTTCTTTTAATCTTTAAAATAAGCCGATAAACGATTATAAAGCGGTATCAAATAACTCGTCTATCGATAAATATCGTTCTCCTGTGTCATAATTAAAAGTCAGGATTACGGCATCTTTTGGTATTGCACTCAACTTATTAGCAACAGCTGCCAATGCTGCTCCTGTAGAAATACCCGCAAAAATTCCTTCTTCTTTGGTCAGTTTTTTTGAAAAAGCAAAAGCATCTGATTTTTCAACTGTAATAATTTCGTCTATATATTCTCTATTAAAAACAGCTGGAACAAATCCCGCGCCAATCCCTTGAATCGGGTGCGGAGCTGGCAGTCCGCCACTCAAAACTGGAGACAAAGAAGGTTCTACTGCAATAGTTTTTAATTTTGGAAAATGCTGTTTTAAAATTTTTGAAACTCCGGTAATATGTCCTCCCGTTCCTACGCCGGTTATTAGATAATCAATTCCCTCAGGGAAATCATTTAAAATTTCCTGAGCCGTTGTTCTTTCATGAACTTCAACATTTGCAGGATTATTAAATTGTAACGGCACAAATGAATTTGGAGTTGAAGCCGCTAATTCATGTGCTTTTTCTACAGCACCTGCAGTTCCTTTTTCTCTTGGAGTCAGGACAAATTCGGCACCATAAGCATTCATTATTTTTCTTCTTTCAATACTCATCGATTCCGGCATTAC
Source organism: Flavobacterium aquicola (assembly GCF_003385115.1). Lineage (GTDB taxonomy): Bacteria > Bacteroidota > Bacteroidia > Flavobacteriales > Flavobacteriaceae > Flavobacterium > Flavobacterium aquicola. Next base: position 509,286 of record NZ_QUNI01000003.1, on the reverse strand, counting down.
CAAAATCACTTTGTAGCCTTTCACCGCAGCTACCAAAGCCAGTCCAATTCCAGTATTTCCAGAAGTTGGTTCTATAATTACCGAATCTGGATTTAACAATCCCTTCTTCTCGGCATCTTCAATCATTGCAAGCGCAATTCGGTCTTTGATACTTGAACCCGGATTTGCTCTCTCTAATTTTGCCCAAACCTGATGCGTTTTAAATAATTTATTCAGTCTTACATGGGGCGTATTCCCTATGGTTTCTAAAATACTTTGATATTTCATAATGTAGTTTTCATTTAATTAATTTCTCTCACGAAGGCTATCTTTTTTTTTGGGGCCACGGATTTAAAAGATTTTCACAGATTTTTTCCTAAAAATGCTCATCAGTATTACGCAATCTGTAGAATCCTTTAAAATCTGCTTAATCTGCGAGAAAAATTTTAGCACGCTGATTTCGCTGATTTTCACTGATATTTTAAAGTATTTACCAGTATTATTAATCTGTGAGAATCTTTTAAATCTGTGGCAAAATCTTCTTCATTACTCATTATTTCAAATCGAATAAAAAATAGGTTCTGGAAAAGGATTGTTATCCTTAATCTTTATTTCGTTTTTGTGATACACCACCGAGTTTGAAGGAATCGTATACGTCAGCCAGACATTTCCTCCTATAATAGAATCCCTTCCTACAGTAGTCTGTCCGCCAAGGATTGTACTATTGGCATAAATAATTACATTATCTTCAATCGTTGGGTGTCTTTTTACAGAGGCTTCTCCTTTTTTTACACTCAAGGCACCCAGCGTAACTCCCTGATATATCTGCACATTATTTCCAATGATTACTGTTTCGCCAATTACAATTCCTGTTCCGTGATCGATGGCAAAATCATTTCCTATTACAGCACCGGGATGAATTTCGATACTGGTTTTGCTATGCGCATATTCCGAAATAGTTCGTGCAAGAAGTTTCAAATCCTGCTGCCATATCTGATGCGAAAAACGGTAAATTGCTATAGCAAAAAAGCCCGGATAGGTATACAAAACTTCCTCTAGAGATTTTGCCGCCGGATCTTTTGCTAAAATAGTTTTAGCATCGTTTAGAGTCTGTTTATACAAACTTGGCAATGCATCGAAAAAAAATTTAGTCTGCTGCTGGCTTTTGTCATTTTTAGGTGTAAAATCCAACACCAACTCATTAAACAGCAATTCTAATTCTTTGAATTTATCCTGAATAATAGTCACATCCCCAAAAGATTTTGATGTATTTGAAAACAAAACAGAAAACAATTCATCTATAAAATGATGGATTAATTTCTTCTTTGGCAGAATCAATAAATCCTGATGCTGTTTGGCTATTTCCTGATAAAAAGAATTCATATTGGCTGCTTTTATATTTTAAACATCATTTAATTAATTATTCTTGAAATCATGATCTATTTGCCAAACAATAAAAAGGCAATCAAAAGCGTGATTACAATATTGAACAGCTGGGCTGTCAAAAAAGCGTACAATGGTTTTTTACTGTTATTATTAAACAAATCTTTAAAATTGGTTTCCAATCCAATGCTCGTAAAAGCCAAAGCAAACCAAAGTCCCTGAAGGTTCTTCAGACTATCTTTTACTGTATCTCTTGTTTCGGCTGGAATCAGAAAAGAAAAAACTAAAGAAGCTCCAATAAAACCAATCACAAACTTTGGAAAACGCTCCCAGATAACTCCTAAAGTTGGTTTGGCTACAACAGCATCCGATGATTTATTCTGGGCATATGTCCAATAAACAGATATTGCAAAAGCGGCTAATCCCAATAATACATTCTGCGAGAATTTCACGATTGTACTAATCTTTAAAGCTGTTTCTCCGACCAATGTCCCCGAAGCCACAACAGCTCCCGAAGTATCTATACTGCCACCGAGCCATGCTCCGGTAACTTCTTCTGCAAAATTGAAGTGCTTGGCAATAATTGGCATAAAAATCATCATTGGAATGGCTGTTACTAATACCATCGAAATAACGTATGACAATTTTTTTGAATCTCCTTTTATTGCTCCAGATGTTGCAATTGCTGCCGAAACACCGCAGATGGAAACGGCACTGGAAATCATTAAAGCTAATTCTTCGTCTACTTTTAACTTCTTACACACCCAAAAAGCAAAATACCAAACGGATAAAACAACTACAAGAGCCTGGATCAGCCCCAAAGAACCTGCCTTTAGTATATCTGAAAATATGACACTTGTTCCTAGTAAAACCAACCCGATTTTTACAAAAATTTCAGTTGACAGCGCAGTACGAAACCACTCTGGGAGTTTAAAAAGATTCCCTATAGACAATCCTATAATCAAGCTGAAAATAACAGCCTCCAAATTGAGCCCTTTGATTACAGTATTCCCCGCTATAATCAATGCCAAAACTGTTAACGCAAAAACTATAGGAAAGCCTAATAAAAATTTCTTAACCGATTTTCCAACCAAAAAAACACCAATAATTCCGATACCAAAAAAATAAAGAAATTGCAGGAAAAGCTCCTTTATGTTTTTAATGCTGAACACATCATTTTGTAAACTGGTGGTATTCGACCATTTGAAAACAGGAACTGACGGCAGATAAATAAAAAGCGAGATTCCAATTATCAAGAAGCCTAAGACTACTACTGCCCAATCTTCGTGTATAGTAAATTGTTTTGTTTGCTGTGACATTTTAAAAAAAAATTAATTTCTACTTGCAGCTGCTCCTGGAATATTTTCATTTCCCGGACTAATTTTACTAAACTCCACAACTCCTGTTTTATCTGCCCAAATAGCATAAGCACTAGAAAGCCTGTTAACAACATCTGGGTTAGCATCTGCAATATTCTGAGTTTCGCCTCTGTCCCTTTCCAGATCATACAGTTCCCACTTATATTTAGGATAAATAGAAACAATTTTCCATTTTCCATCTCGTACTGCTCTGTTTCCTGCTCTTTCCCAAAAAATAGGTTCTCCTCTATTGACTTCAGAATTGTTATCGAACAGTACTGGCAAAAGACTTTTTCCAGCCAATGGATTTGTTTTTACTCCGTTGTATTCTTTTGGATATTCAATTCCAGCCACTTCATAGAAAGTAGGTGCCAGATCAATGATGTGCCCTGTTCCTTTGTCAATTCTCCCGCCTTTTATTTTAGAAGGATACCAAGCTATAAAAGGAGAACTAAATCCACCTTCGTGCAAATCATTTTTATATTGAAGGTAAGGCGTATTTGATAATGATGCCCAATTCTGCTCCTGATAATCAAATGAACCCGAAGTACCTATTGGTCCGTCGTTTTTCACCAAACCTCTTTTGAGCGGATTATACGTATTGAAACCGCCCTGCGCTCCGTTATCAGAAATAAATACAATAATGGTATTTTGATCCTTCTTAAGGTCTTTCAGTTTCTTCAAAACCCTGCCTACATTTTGATCCATATTGTCTACCATAGCAGCATATACTTCCATTTTGACTTTCCAGAACTGCTTTTCGTCATAGGTTAGTTTGTCCCATTCCGGCACTTCTTCATCTCTTTTTGCTATGGTTTGATTAGGCAGAATAATTCCGTTTTCCTTTAATTTCTGGATTCGGTTTTCTCGCAGTACATCCCAGCCTTTATCAAATTTCCCTTTGTATTTAGCAATATCTTCCGGTTTTGCCTGCAATGGCCAATGCGGTGCTGTAAAAGCGAGATACAAGAAAAAAGGTTTGTTTTCTTTGTTTTGTTCTTCCAAAAATTCAACGGCATTTTTTCCTATCTCATCTGTAAAATAATAAGAATCCTGTTTTGGATTCAGTTTTTCATTATTTTTCAAAAGAGTAACCGGATATCCTTTTCCGAATGGAAGAGGATTAGTGTCAAAATAATTGGAAGCGCCTTTTAGGATTCCGTAAAACTTATCAAATCCTCTTTGGTTCGGCCATTGCGATTGGTCTTCGGAACCTACGTGCCATTTTCCAGATAACAAAGTGCTGTAACCACCGCTTCTAAAAACTTCTCCTAAAGTCAATGACTCTTTATTTAAATAACCCTGATAAGCCGGCAGACCTAAATTCACATCAAAATAACCCACACCCGCTTTGTGCTGGTACTGCCCTGTAAGCAGTGAAGCTCTAGTTGGCGCGCAGATGGAGTTATTATAAAACTCTCTCAATCGTAGTCCTTCCTTCGCCAGTCTGTCCAAATTCGGCGTGCTGATTTCCGATCCATAATTTCCTAAATCAGAATATCCCATGTCATCAACCAAAATCAAAATCACATTTGGTTTTGATGAATTACTAGCATTTTTATTTTGTGCCTGACCCACAACAGTAAATGCTATTAGAAAGTGCAGCAGTATAATTCTCTTCATTTTTATTTCTTTAAACACATTTTATTATTTATCCGTCACACAGCGAAATCCTAAGTGATTGCAGGCACTTGTCGTTTCTCCTTTTCCGCGGCTTCCCGCCACATATCGGATACAGTATTGATCGCTGCACAAATAAGAACCTCCTCTTTGAACGCGCTTTTCAACTCCTGGCTCTTCAGGATCATGACTCGTCGAAGGTCCGGTAGGGTTATTATCTGCACTGCTTTTATAATAATCATCTCGGTATAAATCGTTACACCATTCCCATACATTTCCCTCCAGATCATAAATTCCATATGGATTTTTTGGAAACGATTTTACGGGAGCTGCTCCTGCAAAACCGTCTTCGGCAGTATTATTATCCGGAAAAGATCCCTGAAAAATATTTGCTGGCCACTTCCCGTTTGGTTTGAGTTCCGTTCCCCAATAATACTTAGTAGAAGGTCTTCCTGCTCTGGCTGCAAATTCCCATTCGGCTTCCGTTGGAAGTCTTTTCCCTGCCCAGTCGGCATATGCTTTAGCATCCAGATAACTAACCTGCACTACAGGACTATTTTCTAAACCAATGATACTGCTTTTCGGTCCAGTAGGATGCTTCCAGCTGGCTCCCGGAACATACTGCCACCACTGCTGTATATTATCCAAAGCTACTTTTCCCGTTGGTGGTACAAATACTGCGGAACCCGGCACTAAATTTTCCAGCGGAACGCCTGGGTAATCCTTTGGATCTAATGGTCTTTCAGCAATGGTTACATAGTTAGTTTCCTTCACGAAAGCGGCAAACTGCGCATTTGTTACTTCATGCTCATCAATCCAATAGCCTTTTACTGTTACTTTATGAATAGGTTTTGCATCTGGATAATCATTAGTTCCCATATTAAATTCGCCTCCGGCAATCCATACCATTTCAGATACAGAGCTGGTCTTATTTCCCTTAGAAACTGAATTAAGTGATTGCAGCAACAATGCTTTTTTGGATGTATTTGCCTTGCACATAGCTTGGCAGCTAGTTTCTGTAACAGCGGCTAATGTTTTATTTTCCTGACTATAAACTGATAAAAAACCTGTAAAACCAACTGCAGCAATTAAACTATATATATACTTATTCATGATATGTAAACTCAAAATAATCTGGAATTTATTCTATAAAAAAAATTAATAATTAAAAATCAGCAACAATAACAATACATAAGGCAAGGAATACCAAATGCCAACAAACCTTGCCTTTTCTCTAAAGAGATGTATTGAATTGCCATAATTTTTATCATGTTTAAGCAGAATTTAAATTCTACTTATTCCATAGAACAAAGATATATTAAATATACAGACTTCCAAATTTTAAATTATTTTTTTTTGTAAGAAAATTAAAATTACAAATCCACAAAATATTTTTGCGCCCCAAAATCAAACTCATAATAGGTCAAATTCGGCCATAAAGGCTTCACCAAATCTTTCTCCCAATTTTGCAAAGCGATTTGTAATTCCTTGACTTTTTCCGGATTTTTTGAAGCTAAATCAGTTGATTCAGATTTGTCATTAACCAAATTATAAAGCCATTGCTCATGCGTTTTTCCACTGATGATTAATTTCCAGTCGCCGCTTCGAATAGCTTTCGCATCTCCGGAACGCCAATACAGATTTTGATGTGCTGTTTTATTATTATTGACAGTACTGACTAAATCTACACCATCATATACCCTGTCTGATGGCAATTTTGAATGTATCGCCGCCGCAATCGTGCTAAAAATATCCAGCGAAATAACCGGCGTTTTATAAACTGTATTTGGCTTAATCTTTCCTTTCCATGACAAAGCAAACGGTACATTGATTCCGCCTTCAAAATGCGAAAACTTACCGCCTTTTAACGGTGCGTTTGTAGTGGCAAAAGTATAATCGGCACCTCCGTTATCACTTGCAAAGAAGATAAGTGTATTTTCTTCTAGACCTTCCTTTTTTACCTTCTCTCTAATTCGCCCGACGGCATCATCCAGTGCACTAATCATAGCAAAATACACCCGTTTGTTTTCGTCTTTTTCATTAGGAAAGCGGTCATAGTACTTTTTGCGAACCTGAAAAGGAGTATGCGGCGCATTAAAAGGAACATAAAGCAGGAATGGTTTCGTTTTATTCTTATCGATAAAAGTTTCTGCTTCCTCAGCAAACTTCTCGGTTAAATAGGCCTTCTCGTCTATAATTGTATTACCGCGGCGAATCTGTCCAATTCCAACACGGCCATTTCCCCAAATCATTTTATCGGTAAAATCTTTATGATGATGATTGATAATATCCGGATTATCATCTTCGGGAGCAAAAAGTGAAAACGCCTGATAAAATCCATAATGATAATCGAAACCTCTGTCCAATGGAAAGAAACCTTTGTTATGTCCCAAATGCCATTTTCCAATAATACCAGTGCTGTACCCCTCTTTTTTGGCTAAATCTGCAAAAGTAATCTCAGATTGGGGCAGTCCCTGAGTTGCTATTGAAGCTTCATTGGGATATTCAATTTTTGGATTTAAATTCCAATTATTGGTATTGATTAAATATTTGAAACCATAATATTCCAAGTTGTTTTTTGGATAACGGTCGCCCGGCTGGAATTCATGACCAAATCGTTCCTGATAACGTCCAGTAAGCAATCCCGCTCTTGAAGGCGAACAAATTGGAGCCGAAACATATCCATTAGTAAAAGTAACTCCCGAAGCTGCCAAAGCATCTATTTGAGGAGTTGGTGTGGATTTTCCACCGTAGAGCGAAATATCATATTTCCCTAAATCATCGGCCAATAAAATAATGATATTGGGTTTCTTTTGAACAGAAGAATCTTTTGAATCCAAAAATTGCTTTTTGCCTTCGGCTAGTTTTTTATCGGGCAGAATCAAGGTTCCATCTGTATTTATTGGATAAAATAAAAACACGGCAGCAACTGAAATTACCCCAAGAATTGAAAAAACTATTTTTTTATTTACTTTAAATCGTGCCATCTTTTTGATTTTTTTTAATGAGCCAAAGCAACATCAACATCTTTTTTCAAATCGGCTGCACCGTCTTTTTTGAAAACGATTTTACCGTTTTGGTACAAAATCAAAGTTGGAAAGACCTTTACTGTTTTCAAATCGGCGATAACCTGCGGATTGTCTTCTAAATCAATTTCGACTATTTTTAAGTTTGTCCCATATTCAGCTCTAATCGTTTCCAAAACAGGTTTTACTATTTTACAGCCAGCACAATAACGTGACCCAATATCTACTAAAACTGTTTTGTTATCGGCTATAATTTTATTGTATTCTGCTACAGTCAATTTACTTTTTGAATTGGCATAAAATGGCTTCCCGTTACCAATCCAATTTGCAATTCCACCTTCCAGACTATAAGCTTCTTTAAAACCTTTTTTTAATAAATCGTCTGCAAGCCACACGCTTCTTCCCGCTCCGATAGAATAGGTAAATACTGGTCTTGACTTATCCAAAGCGGCAATACGCTGGGCATAATCTTTGGATTCCAAATTGAAATTTACTGCTCCGTTAATATGGTTTAAAGCAAATTCCTCAGGACCTCGGGCATCTATTATCTGCGGATTCTTCTCACTTTGAATTTTGGCATAATAAACGTCTAATGAGACTGTATTTGAGCTTTTATTTTGAGCTAAGCCAGCAATTGTGATTAAAAATACAATTGCTGTGATACTGTTTTTGATTATTTTATTTTTCATATTTTATTAAAGATTATATCCCTTGTATTATTACTTTTTGCAATTTCCCTGTAAAATCAAACGGCACTTTGTACTGCTCGTCATCAACCGGCGTATTCGAATCTTTTCCGACATCCAATCCTTCATCATAAGTAACAAACAAGAGCGGACCTGATTTTTTAACAGCAGTTTCAGCTGTTTTTTCACCATTAATAAATAATTGAAACTGCCCGTCTGGTGATGCAGCCGAACCAGCTGTATAACTAAACTTCAGCTCATTTTTACCTGTCGGAATGTTTTTATCAGAAGTAAGATGTATTCTTTTGATTCCATCTGTATAAGACAAATGCAGTTTGTTGCTTTTCACATACAAACTAACGCCGCCAAATCGGCCGCCGCTAGCCAGTAAAACACCTTCTGCTCCATTTGCAGCTGCTTCGGTTACAGCGGTTACTGAATATGAATTAAAATTTAATGACGGCGAACCCGGTGCATACAGCTGGCCTGCTCCTGGATATAATACATAACTGTTTTTGCCTAGGGCACCTGAAACAAATCTAAAAGCACTCTGCGAACGGCTGTCCTTAAGCGGATACACGTTGTATTTCAAAGCGTCACTTTCAAACAAAGCTTTTAATTCGGCTAGCTTTTCTGGATTTTTTGCTGCCAGATTATTTGTCTCTGTCCAATCTTCATTCAAATTATACAATTCCCATTTGTCAGCAGCGAAGTCTTTATCGGCTGTTTTGTTTTCACTGTGACTTGCAGCAGCTTTCCAGCCGTCTTTATAAATAGACCGGTTACCAAATATTTCATAATACTGCTGCGTATGTTTTGAAACCGCTTTGGCATCATTGACAGAATTTGCCAGACTTACCCCTTGAATTTCATCTTGTTTGTAACCGTTGATCTGTTCCGGAATTTTAACTCCTGTCAATTCTACTGTCGTTGGCAAAAGATCAATTACGTGTCCATACTGTGTGCGTATTCCTCCTTTTTCTTTAATTCCGTTAGGATACGAAATAATAAGTGGATTGTGAGTTCCTCCTTCTGTCTGCGCATCACTTTTCCAATGGTGAAAAGGAGCATTTGCTGCAAGCGCCCATCCAAGCGGATAATTTGGCGAAGAATATTCGGTACCAATTTTATCGATATTTTTTTCGATTTCTTCTAAATTTTCAGAAGCATTAAAAATAGCGCTTAATCCTAAACTTGTTCCGTTATAAGTTCCTTCTTTACTGGCTCCGTTGTCGCCAATTACAACTACAATTATGGTATTATCCAGCTGGTTAATCTGTTTCAGATAATCAACAACGCGTCCGATTTCGTGATCTGTGTGGGACAAAAATCCTGCATAAACTTCAAAAAATCGTGCATACACCTTTTTTTGCTGCGGTGTTAAAGTATTCCAGGCAACAATATCATCATTCCGTTTTGCTAATTTTGTTCCTGCAGGCAGTAATCCTAATTTTTGCTGACGGGCAAAGACTTCTTCTCTGTACCAATCCCATCCTTTATCAAATTTTCCTTTGTATTTATCAGACCATTCTTTCGCAACCTGGTGGGGACCATGAGTTGCGCCTGGCGCTAAGTATAAAAAGAAAGGCTTTTCAGGTGATAATGACTTTTGATTAGCAATATAATTAATAGCTTTGTCAGCTAATAATTCTGTCAGGTGTTTGCTGTTTGGTTCAATGTCAATTTTTTCGACACCATTCCATAACTGCGGATGCCACTGATCAGTTTCGCCTCCCAAAAATCCGTAGAAACGCTCAAAACCTCTTCCGGTTGGCCAACGGTTAAATGGTCCTTTGGCTGTAGCATCTTCAACAGGAGTCAAATGCCATTTGCCTAGAGCAAAGGTATTGTACCCATTTTCTTTGAATATTTCAGCTACTGTTCCTGCTTCAAGAGGAATGCGGCCGTTGTATCCCGGAGTTTCAATTGCATTTTCGGTAAACGATCCCATACTTACAGCATGAGAATTTCTGCCCGTAAGCAAAGCGGCTCTAGTAGGAGCGCAAATTCCTGTTGTATGGAAATTGGTATATTTCAGTCCATTACTCGCTAAAGCATCAAATGTCGGTGTTTCAATGAGTCCTCCAAAAGCACTTGATGCGCCAAAACCTACATCATCCAATAAAATCCAAACTACATTCGGCGCATTAGCGGGAGCTTTTATACTTTCTGGTTTCCAAGTTTGAGTTTCTTTTTCAGTTTTTCCTAGTTTTCCTTTAAATGATTGTCTAGGGTCGCTTTGAGCTATCGATATTTGGCTTACGCCAAAAACCAAAACAGCCGTCGTTTTGATACTATTTTTTAATATTTTAATTTTCTTCATGATTTTTAAGATTGAACTTGTTCATATACATTTGAATCTACAAGTACAGTTTCCTTTTTTTGAGAAACTGGTATAGACAGAACGCCTTCAGCCAAAGCGCTTCCTTCTTTTTTAGATTTGAATATCGGCCAAAGAAACTGTGCATACCACTCTTCCTGCTTATAAGATCTGATTCCGTATGATTTTGGAAATTTGCGAGTAATTAAACCTGTTCCGAAAATTATATCCCAAATGAAAAACATATTCCCAAAGTTGCCTTTGAAATTTCCGATTCCGTCACCGCTCGTATCGGCATGATGCGCATGATGTGTAGCTGGAGTAGATATTAAACGTTCCAAAACCCAAGCAATTGGATGCAGTACTTTGTACTTATAAAAAGGTTTGTCCCAAGCTATGCTCGAATGAGCCCCAATAATTATTATACTTTTTAAAACTCCAACAAACAAAGCGGGCAGTCCTAATCCTAAATAAACTAAAGTGGCTGTTAAGTAAATTTGAGAGAAAAAAACAGTGTAAATAAAGTTTTGTCTATTCAGCATGGCTATTCCCATGTATGGAGCTGAATGATGAGTTCTATGAAAACGCCATAAAAAAGGCACCTGATGATGCAGACGGTGGTACCAATACTGCGTTAAATCATCGGCAACGGCAATCAAAAAAAAGCCTCCCCAAAACGGAACCCATGAAAGTGTGTTTGCAAAATTTGGAAACAAAACCGGTAAAAGTGTTAAGCTAAAAAAAGCAATAACAGGCGGAAAAATTAATTTTGGAGCTAAAAAAGAAACAATATCAATTTTGCGTTCTTCCCCTGTCCATTCATCATCATATAAACCTGCTGCAAATTCGATAATTCCAATAACTATCATAAAAACTGGCAGTCCCCAAGTTTGTAAGTTGGCAAAAACAGGTTTTGCAAATTCTAAAAAGGATGGTAACGTAAGATGTGATTCACTTACAATTCCATTATTTAATTTAAAATAAAGATAAATCGCCAAAACCGGCAAAGTATAAATTAATAAACTAATACTTAAATCTCTCTTTAATGTTTTTTGTGTTTTCGAACTTAATGCCATGATTTCTTATTTTAAAAAACAGAGCTATCAAACTGAATGTTTAATAACTCTGAATATGTTTATTTTTTACGATTGAACTGGTTCGTAAATGTTTTTATTTGTTGAAACAGTCTCTCCTTTTTGAGAAACCGGCAGAGAAAGAACTCCATCAGCCAAAGGGCTTCCTTCAATTTTAGATTTGAATATCGGCCAAAGAAACTGTGCCTGCCATTCCTCGCTTTTGTATGTTTTAGTTCCATATGATTCAGGGAATTTACGAGTGATTAAACCTGTTCCGAACATTACGTCCCATAGGAAAAACATGTTTCCAAAGTTGCCTTTAAAATGTCCTACACCATCTCCGCTGGTATCAGCATGATGCGCGTGATGTGTTGCAGGAGTCGAAATTAGGCGTTCCAAAACCCACGCAATTGGATGTAAAATTCTGTATTTGTAAAAAGGTTTGTCCCAAGCAAGACTGGAATGCGCTCCCAAAGTGATAAAACTTTTCACTACCAAAACAAATAAGGCCGGAAGTCCCAATCCCAAATACGTCAATGTAGCCGTTAAGTAAATTTGGGAGAAAAACACCGTGTAAATGAAGTTTTGTCTTGACGCCATTGCCATTCCCATGTACGGAGCTGAATGATGAGTTCTATGAAAACGCCATAAAAAAGGTACTTGATGATGTAAACGGTGGTACCAGTACTGCGTTAAATCATCGGCAATGGCAATCAGGAAAAAGCCTCCCCAAAAAGGAACCCAAGAAAGCGTATTAGCCAGATTTGGAATCAAATAAGGCAGTACCGTTAAGCTAAAATAAGCTGTTACTGGCGGCAGAAGTAATTTAGGAGCCAAAAAACAAATAATATCTATTTTACGCTCTCTTCCTGTCCATTGGTCATCATATAAACCTGCGCCAAACTCGATAATACCTAAAACAATCGCAAATACAATTAATCCCCAGCTTCTTATATTGGTAAAAACAGGCTGGAGAAATTCTAAGTACGATGGTAAGGTAAGATGTGATTCTGCAGCTATACCATTATTTAATTTAAAATAAAGGTAGATTGCCAAAACCGGCAAGGTGTAAATAAATAGACTGATGCCTAAATCTCTTTTTAATTTTGTTTTATCTAATGCCATGATTCCTTATTTTAAAAGTTGATTTACTAATGCTAAACCGCCTGCTAAAATGAGCAGCGGCACAAAAAAGACAATCAGTCCTACGATAATCTTCTTTCCTATTATTTGAAAATCTATTAGTTTCATTTTTTTTATTTTAATGATTAGTGTATAACAATTAATCAGAATCAAAAATGAAAATATCACTCCTTTCTTCCGATTAGACCTAACAGGTTTTAAAAACCTGCTAGGTCTCCAATCTAATTAATTACTGCTTCCTGCCTGAGTTGCTTTATGAATCAGTTCCTGAAGATTTTGATTTTTGTCTCCTGTAGGATTGTGTATTTTTCTTCCTAATACATCCTGCCAGTCGATTAATGGATAAACATTATTCTCTTTGGCCTGCTCCTCGAACAGTTTTTTAAGTTCTTCCAATTTTTCAGGGTATTTTTTAGCCAAATTATTGCGCTCGTTAAAATCTTCGTTCAGGTTGTATAATTCCCAAACATCAGTGTCAAAATTGCTTGGTGACGGTACTTGATTTTTGCCAGCAGCACTTGGAGAAGTAAAAGGATTTGCATGTGCTGCAGCCGCTTTCCATCCGTCTTTGTAGATAGCTCTGTTTCCGAAGATATAGTAATACTGCACTTTATGTAATGATTCGGCTTTAGCATCATTTAAAGAAGCATATAAAGACGAACCCTGAATAATATCCTGCTTAATTTCTTTGATTGTTTCAGGTGCTTTGATTCCTGCAATATCCAGCGTAGTAGGAAGAATATCTGTTACGTGGCTGTATTGATTTCTGATTCCTCCTTTATCTTTAATTCCTTTTGGATAAAAAACAATCAGCGGATTACGCGTTCCGCCTTCTGACTGTGCGTCTTGTTTCCAGTTTTTGAACGGTGCATTCGTAGCCTGTGCCCAGCCTAACGGATAATTTGTATTCAACCCTTTTGCAGTACCAATCTCTCCAATTTTAGCCAAATTAGACTGAAGATTTTGCTCATCAGTAACTCCCTGAGAAAAAAGACTCTGGCTGATTGTACCTACCTGACTACCTTCTTTACTAGCTCCGTTATCACCAATGGCAACAAAAATCAAAGTGTTATCTAATTGATTGGTTTCTTTCAGATAATTTACAACTCTTCCAATTTCGTGGTCTGTGTATGTAAGGTATCCTGCATAGACTTCCATAAATCTGGCGTATACTTTCTTTTGGTCCGGAGATAATTTTTTCCATTCTCCAATAATTGGATTACGTTCTGGCAATACAGCATTAGCAGGTATTACACCCAATTTCTTTTGGTTTGCTAATACTTTTTCACGGTAAACATCCCAGCCTTCGTCAAATTTTCCTTTATAGGCATCGCTCCAAGAAGCTTCCACTTGATGCGGTGCATGAGCTGCTCCCGGTGCATAGTACAAAAAGAATGGTTTTCCAGGTGCTGCTTTTTGCTGTTTAGTAATATAACTAATCGCTTTGTCTGTAATCAGTTCATTTAAATGGCGTCCATCAGACTTGATATGTGTCTGATCTTCTACCAAATCCGGGTTGTACTGATCGGTCTGAGAACCTAAGAAACCATAAAAGTGATCGAATCCTTTTCCGGTTGGCCATCTGTCGAATGGACCAGCATCAGTAGCATCTTCATCTGGTGTAACGCCATATTTACCTACTGCAAAAGTGTTGTATCCATTCTCTCTTAAAATCTCGGCAATTGTACCTTTATCAGATGGAATTCTTCCGTCCCAGCCTGGGAAACCTGCTGATAAAATGGTGTGTGAAAATCCGCTGACATGAACTCTTCCTGAATTTCTTCCTGTCAATAATGCTGCACGTGTTGGCGCACAAATTGCTGTCGTATGAAAGTTGGTATAACGCAGTCCGTTATTTGCAAGAGCATCAAAAGTTGGTGTTTCGATTAAACCTCCAAAAGAACTTGAAGCTCCAAAACCCACGTCATCAAGCAATATCCAGACAATGTTAGGAGCACCTTTTGGAGCTTTTACAGGCTCTGGCCAATATTCTTTGGATTCAGCTAATGTTTTACCAATAACTCCATTATAATCGGCGTCCGGCTTATTTTGTGAAATACCCAGCTGGGCAGCGAGTAAAGCTGTAAATAAAAATCCTTTCTGGGGAGTTTTCAGCTTTGTGTTAAGTTTAAATTTTTTCATGGTTTTGTTTGTTATAGATTATTAGTAAACCCACTTCCGGGCTGTTGTTTCATTAATTTTAGGCAATCAGATATTTTAATTTAATTAATCCTATAGATTTAGTATAATTTTAAATAATAAATTTACGGCAACTTTAAAAAATATAGAACAATAACAGCTGTTGTTAATTTATTTTTTAGCGGTGAATTTTAGTGCTTTTCCAAAAAACGAATTATAGAAAAGACCCCCATCAAAACCAATAAGAGAAACAGATAACCAATTGTCCAAATAGATTTCATTTTCTTCGATTTCAAGGTTGATTCTTTAAAACTACTTTACCTTTTGAATTATCGGAAGACTTTCCTTATTCAAATTATTTCTAAGTTCATCTGATGGCTGATACAATCGTATCACCAAACCTATTTTTTGAGCTCCGGCCGTCGGAAGCCAATTGGAATCTTTCTTAACAGCTGATAAGTTTATTTTATAAGAAGTACTGTCTTTTTCATATTTTACATCCTCAAAATTGTAACTGTATTTCTCAACAGGATTTTTTATCAAAAAGCCATCCTGATCATACGCTGTAATACTCCAATATCTGGCATCGAATTTTTTCCCGCTTATAACGTAATCTGATTTTGGATCAATCACGTTCCCATCGCTGTCTGTACTTGTGTTCAGATAAATCACTTCTTTCTTTGTCAATGGATAAGTCGCATAAACTGATATTTGTGCTATCGACAATAAATCGGCGTTATTTACATCTTTGTCTTTTCCTATAGTCTGCCAGTTTCCTATGTTGTCCTGTGAACTGTTTTTCCAAGTCCGAATACTGTAAACAGCACTCCCAATCCCCGCAGCTATTGCTGCAATTACGGATAAAGACAAGATAATACGTTTTTGTGTTTTTGTATTTAAAGCCATTTTGAATGTTTTTAAGTTAAAATTATTCAGCTAATTTTTCTGCTTTAACACTGTGCTGTAAATCGACAAGTGTATTAAACGGATATGCTTTTGATATTAAATAGCGAAACAATATCAATCCGCTTGCAGTTGGGCTGTAAATTATTTTTTCTTTCGGAATATCTTTCAGCAAAGCAGAAGTACTTCCTTCTTCAGCCAAATAATATTCAAAATTACCATCAGCCTGACTGTCATTTGCAACAAAAAAATTAGTTGTATTAGATTGATAAGCTGCTATAGACCAATAAGTAGAATCTGGAACTTTTCCTGTAATTTTTAAAACACTGTCCTTAATATCGTAATTGATAGAAGAATATAAAAAATCAGGATTAGGCAGAGGAACTACCCTGTTATTTTCCGGCGAAGGTCTTTTTGCAAATCTCAAAGTATTAACATCAGGACTTCTTTGCGATGCAATTTTATTTTGCACATAATAAGGCGTAACCCAAATCGTGAGGTAGTAAAAAACTACCGCTAACAGAACGACAGCTACTCCGTAGATACCTTTTCTTGTTATGTTTTTTGTTGTTGACATATCTTATTTTTTTAAATTTCAGAGCTGTCGAATTTAAATTCTACAGCTCTAAAACAGTTTTACTTATTTGCTTTGTACAGTAATTCTACAGCAGACTGTCCTTCTGTAGCCTGTGTTCTGTGTATTTTTCTTTGGTAAACATCCGACCAGTCAATTAATGGATACAGATTGTTTTTCTTAGCCTGTTCATCAAACAGTTTCTTCAATTCAGCTAGTTTTTCAGGATATTTCTTAGCCAGATCTTTTCTTTCGTTGAAATCTTCATTGATATTGTATAATTCCCAAACATCTTTGTCAAAATCAGCATTCAAAACATTTGCTTTTGTTTTATCATTCAATGCCTCTTTCACTTCGATTGAGTTTGGATGATGTGCTGCTGCCGCTTTCCAGCCATCATTGTAAATTGATCTGGCTCCAAAAATGTAATAGTGCTGGATTTTATGAGACGAAACCACTTTGACATCATTCAAAGAATTATAAAATGAATAGCCCTGAATGGTATCCTGTTTAATTTCTCTGATAGATTCTGGTGCTTTCACCCCAACAACATCAAGAGTAGTCGGAAGGATATCAATTACATGGCTGTACTGATTTCTGATACCGCCTTTCTCTTTAATACCTTTTGGATAATAAACAATCAGTGGATTGTGCGTTCCACCTTCAGAATTAGCATCCTGTTTCCAAGATTTAAAAGGCGTGTTCGTTGCTTGTGCCCAGCCCAAAGGATAATTTGCATAAGTTTGAGGAGTTCCAATTTCGCCAATTCGGTTTAAATTATTCTGGAAAACCTGTTCTTCAGTTTCTCCGGCTACATAAGTCTGTCTGTTAACTGCTCCCTGCAATGTCCCTTCTTTACTGGCTCCGTTGTCACCTATTAAAACAAAAACAACAGTATTATCCAATTGATTACTCTCTTTCAGATAATTAACCAATCTTCCAATTTCATAATCAGTATACGTTAAATATCCGGCATATACTTCCATGAATTTCGAATATACTTTCTTTTGATCCGCTGTTAGTTTTTTCCAGTCAGCAATAAGCGAATTACGTTCAGGCAGTTCGGCATTGGCAGGAATAACTCCTAATTTCTTTTGATTGGCCAATGTTTTTTCGCGGTAAGCGTCCCAGCCATCATCAAATTTTCCTTTGTAAGCATCACTCCATTTTGCTGCTACCTGATGCGGTGCATGAACTGCTGCAGGAGAATAATACAAAAAGAATGGTTTTCCCGGAGCGGCTTTTTGCTGTTTTGTAATATAACTGATTGCTTTATCAGTAATCTGTTCGCTCAGGTGTCTTCCGTCCGGCGTAATGTGTGCCTGATCTTCTATCAGATCCGGTTTATACTGATCTGTTGCCGACCCTAAAAAACCAAAGAAATGATCGAAACCTTTACCAGTCGGCCATCTGTCAAACGGTCCTGCATCTGTGGCATCTTCATCTGGAGTTATACCATATTTGCCTACGCCAAAAGTGTTGTATCCTTTGTCACGCAAAATCTCGGCAATTGTTCCGTTTTTTGAAGGCAGTCTTCCATCCCAGCCCGGAAATCCCGCAGACATAATTGTATGTGAGAATCCGCCAACATGGACCTTATGAGAATTACTTCCTGTCAATAAAGCAGAGCGTGTAGGAGCACAAATAGCTGTAGTGTGAAAATTAGTATATCTCAGTCCATTGTTGGCAAGACTCTCTAGTACTGGTGTATCTATCAGCCCTCCAAAAGCACTTGACGCTCCATATCCTACATCATCTAAAACAATCCAGACAACATTCGGCGCGCCTTTTGGTGCTGTAACCGGTTCAGGCCAATACTCTTTTGATTCTGCCAATGTTTTACCGATAACTCCCTTGTAATCAGCATCGGGTTTGTTTTGGGCAAAGCCAAATTGAGCCACAAGCAAAGCGGTAATCAAAAGCCCTTTCTGCGGGCTTTTGATAGTACTATTGTATTTGTTTTTTTTCATCTTTTGAAACTTAAAAGATTAATAACCTGGATTCTGAGGCAACCCTACAGGATCTATATTTCGCTCACTCTGAGGAATTGGGTACAAATTATTTCTTTCAGAAACAGAGTTTTTTGCTGTTACTTTTTTGATTTCGGTAACCAAAGTTCCCCAGCGTACCAAATCAAACCATCTTTGTCCTTCCTGCACAAATTCTTTTTTGCGTTCTTCTCGAATGGCATCTCTTAATTGAGCAGTTGTAAGACCAACTAAGTCTACTGTTACATCCGGTGTTGAGATTGCTTTTCCAAAAGCTCTTCTTCTTACCTGATTCACAAGTTCATGAGCTTCTAAAGTTGCTCCGTCTTTTTCATTAATAGCTTCTGCAAGTGACAATAAAATATCAGCATAGCGGATTAATGGGAAGTTGATCGCCACATTTCCCGGTGTTGCTAAATTTGTCAAATCAAGATATTTGCTAAAAATTGGCTTTGGGAAAGTATACAATGTTCCCGTGGCTGGATTCAATAATTGCTTTTTATAAGTCACATCTCTTCTGGTATCCTCTGCATCATAAATGTCATAAAACAAAGCTACATCCGAAATAATATCAGCTGGTTCTGTTGCAGTGAATCCAGTAAATGAAGTCGCTTGAAAAGTACTTCCGCTGGAACCGTTTCCTGCCTGATTCCTTTCGAACTGAACAGAAAAAATATGTTCTTTCCCATTCTTTTTTGCTTTATTGAATATATCCCCAAAATTTTCAAATAATGCATATCCGTAACCTCCATTGATAACTTCTTTAGCTTTAAGAATAGCATTTGGCCAATCTTTTCTAGTCAGATAGACTTTTGTCAAAATCGCTTTTGCAGCTCCCGAAGTGGCACGTCCGGCTTCATTCGCAGGATAAGCAGCAGGCAGGCTTTCTGCAGCTGTTAAATCTAAAATAATCTGTGCATAAACAGCATCTACCGTGGCTCTTTTTGATTTTAGACTTTCTACATCAATCGAAGTCGGCTCGTGTAAAACTATTGGCACACCGCCCCATAGACGAACTGCCTGAAAGTACAGCAGTCCGCGGATGAATTTTGCTTCGTTTATCAGTCGTGTTTTTACAGCATCGGTACCTGCTACTTTTGGAATATTATCAATTGCCACATTGGCTCTGTTTATTCCGGCATAAATTTGGCGCCAAGCTACCTGAACACGGTCTGAAGTGGCATCATGAGTCAAACTGCTCAATGCTCTTACCTGAGGATTTGTAGCCGAAACTCCTGCTGCAGCATAATCGGAAGCCATATCGGTAAGGAAATAAAGGTTTCTTCCGAATAAACTCTGCTCTCCCGGATCAAGACTCAAAGAAGCGTACACTGCAGTTACACTGGCAACAGCATCATCCTGAGTTATAAAAAAATTATTTTCGGTTGTAAAAGAGGTTGGTGTGACCTCCAAGTCGGTGCACGATACAAACAGACCCGCACTTAATATGAATGTTATTATTATCTTTTTCATCTTTTGCTATTTTATTATTTTAATTGGCCACATGTAATTCGCATAGTGTCATTGGCATTTACTGCTAATGTATATTGATGCTTATTTCATTGCTCAATATTTTATTTTACTTAAAAAGTTACGTTTAATCCTGTGATGAACGTTTTAGAATTTGGATAAGCTCCAAAATCAATTCCAGGATATAAATTGTTTTGTTCATAAGAACTTACCTCTGGATCATAGCCTGTATATTTAGTCCATGTAATTAGGTTTTCGGCAGATACATATAGTTTTAAACTTTGAACACCAATTTTTGAAGTAAGACTTTTAGGAAATGTATATCCGAAAGTGATTAATTTTAATCTTAAAAAAGAGGCATCTTCTACATAGCGTTCCGAAACTATTCCCAGTGGTGAACTTGTAGCTCTAGGAATTTCGTTACTTGGATTCGCTGGCGTCCAGCGGTCTAATAAAGTAGAAGCAGCATTAGTTCCAAGGGTAGAAATTTCCAATTGCTGGTTTAAAGCATTAAATATTTTTCCACCATAAGCACCTTGGAAAGAAAAGGACAAATCAAAGTTTTGATAAGCAAGCGTATTGCTAAAACTTCCAACAAATTTTGGCTGTGAAGTTCCAAGATCACCTTTATCTGTAGCTGTAATTACCCCATCTCCATTGGTATCTACGTACTTTCTGTCTCCAATTTTTGTATTGGCAAGACTGTTAATTTTAGGCTGTGTATTGATTTCTTCCTGAGTCTGAAAAATACCGTTAGTACGATATCCCCAGAAAGTTCCCAAAGGCAGTCCTACTTTTACCGTTACAGGCTGTTGCTGCAACAATGAACCATTTGGAACTACAGGGAAGAATTGATTAACCCCATTTCCAATTTCGACAACTTTGTTTCTATTAGCAGAAAACACAAAATTGGAATTCCATGAGAAATTATCTGTTTTTATATTTTCTGTAATCAAACCAATTTCAATTCCTTTATTTTCAACTCCGCCAATATTCTGCAGAACAGTAGCATAACCAGATGTTAATGGAACTGGCACATTGATAAGCAGATCGTTTGTTTTTTTATAATAAGCGTCAAAAACGAAGTTTATTTTTCGGTCATATAATGATAAATCCAAACCGATATTGTACTGATCTGTTTTCTCCCATCTTAAATCCGGATTTGCCAGACGCGTTGGTGTCAATCCTGTCTGCAATGTCCCTCCAAAAGCATAATTAACAGAACCTATGGAAGCTAGAGAAAGATAATTTCCAATCTCCTGATTTCCTGTTGTTCCTGCACTCAATCTTAATTTTGCATCAGTTACAACACTTTTAATACTTTCCGCAAAATCTTCATCGGTAATATTCCATGAAAAACCTGCTGAAGGAAAATACCCCCAAAGTGACTCTGATCCAAATCTTGAAGAACCATCAGCACGTGCTGATACTGTTAAATTGTATTTTCCTTTATAAGAATAATTCACCCTAGCCAGCCAAGATTTTAAAACGCTTTCGAATGCTTCACTATACGGTTTGACAGCCACACCATCCTGCAAAGCGTCATAAGTATTATTATCATTTACAAAACTGTTTGCTCCTGCATTTACTACTTCACCCTGAGTGTATTGAAGTGTATATCCTGCCAAAGCTGAAAACTTGTGGTCCTCACCAAAATGAGTATTATAATTCAAGGTGTTTTCATTTAGCACTGTGCTCACTAACCTGTCACCAACCGAAGCAAGTCCTTTGGTTCCTGCGCCGCTTGTAGTTGTAGACGGAGCATAATAATTTTGTTTGGTATTAATCACATCTCCGCTGACAGCCACTTTCGCCGTGATTTCTTTGTTTATTTTGTATTCACCAAATAAACTGGCCAAGACTCTATCGATTTTAGTTTCGTTGATAGTGTTCTCCAAATCATTGATTGGATTCCCTATAATTCCATTAACTGCAGTAGAATAAGGATTATTTGTCAAGTTATAAGACCCGTCATCATTTTTAATAGGAACTACAGGCGGCTGATACAAAGCAACAACTAATGGGTTAGGCTGTCTGCCGGCAGCAGCACCGCCATTTGTTCCAATACCATTTGACAATGAATTTGTATAATTGGTATTCACACCAAATTTAAAATTTTGAGAATAATTTCGTTCGTAATTGGCACGAAGCGAAATTCTTCTGAAATCTGAGCCTATTACAACTCCTTCCTGATCAAAATAACCAGCCGAAACAGCGTATCTGGAACGGTCATCACCTCCGGAAAATGTCAATTGGTGATTTTGAACCGGAGCAGTTCTAAAAACAGCCGACTGCCAGTCATAACCGCCTGAAATTCTGAGAGCCTCTATTTGATCAGCGGTAAAAGAAGGAGCCTGCCCTATACTTGCCTGAACATCATTGCGAAGGCTGGCCCATTCGCTGGCATTCAATAAATTAAGTGTTTTCGAAACCTTCTGAAACCCAATATAACCCTGATACGAAATCTGATCCCGCCCTTTGGTTCCTTTTTTAGTAGTAATAATAACTACTCCATTCGCCCCGCGTGAACCATAAATAGCAGTTGCCGAAGCATCTTTCAATACCTCAATAGACTCAATATCACCTGGACTAATCGTTGATAATACATTGACACCCGCTCCAGCATTTGCCACTCCCGCTGTACCATTATTATTGTCGTTATAAATCAATATTCCGTCTACAACATAAAGCGGTTCGTTACCTGCCGTGATTGAGTTTCCTCCTCTAATACGAACACTGGAAGTAGCACCTGGCCGTCCCGAACTTTGAGTCACAACCACACCCGGCACAGCGCCTCTCAGTAAATTATCTGCCGAAGAAGTAACTTGTTTTAGATTAGCTTTTGGAACCGAAGATACTGCACCTGTAATATCCTTTCGTTTTTGAGTTCCATATCCAACTACGACTAACTCATTTAATTCTTGAAGATCTTGTTCCAGACTAATAATAACCGGACTTCCGTCTGCAATAAATTCAGTCTTTTTATATCCAATGTAAGTTACGATTAAGGTATATGGAAGTTTTTGGCCAGTTTGAAAATAAAATTTTCCTTCAGCATCAGTCACCACTCCGTGAGTAGTTCCCTTAATAGTTACCGAAGCACCTGATATTGGTTCATTTGTGATTTTATTAATTACTTTTCCATCGAGTTTGGACTGAATTAAAGGCTTTGTATCTTGTGCATTGATTCCAAATGAAATCAGAAAAATAAAGAGCCATGAAACATTATATAATTTTTTTTTCATTACTTTGTTTTTGGTTTAATAAATAAGGATCCCTGAAAGTCGATTAATCAGCTTTCTATCCTTTTTGAGATGAACATTTCTTTTTTAAACTTCGCCATTTCTGTTGCCGCAGAAATGGCTTTTTTTTAACTACAGCATATTTGTTTTTTCATTTTATTTTATTGCTTATTGATTAGTATTATTTTTTGTAATTGGGATATTATTTTTAAAAGATATACATCATACAGTCAAAATAATTTATCAATCGGATAAATCACTTTGAAACTGAACACAAGAATAATGTAAGGTAATAACTTGAAGACACTAACAGCAACAATACATTCGACGAAGAGTGTCGAATGATACAGATTCTTGCATGCTCAAAAAATGGATGTTTTTGAAAGTCTTCACGATTTTAGTATTAAGTGTTTATATTATTTAAACTCTACTATTTCTATAGACAAAAGTAAGTTAAAAATGTTAACTGCCAAAAAATAATTTAACTTTTTATTTTAAATATGTTAATTAAAACTAAAACAGTATTCAAAACAATGAATATCAACATATTAAATAAAATAAAATTTTAAAATAACTGCAAATTATTTTGAAAGTTAGCTTTCATACATTTAAAAAAGGCATACTTCATCATCTGTTTTTAACAAATAAAAAAAACAGCATTATCATTTTGATTAATGATAATGCTGTCAAAAAAAAAATAAAAGTATTGTATTAAATTTTTAAACCGTTCATTAAATGAAAGTCGTTAAAGCTTTCTAATGATTTTTTCAGATATA
Organism: Flavobacterium aquicola; assembly: GCF_003385115.1. Classification (GTDB taxonomy): domain Bacteria; phylum Bacteroidota; class Bacteroidia; order Flavobacteriales; family Flavobacteriaceae; genus Flavobacterium; species Flavobacterium aquicola. Next base: position 485,603 of record NZ_QUNI01000003.1, on the reverse strand, counting down.
ATTAATTTTTTGCGGTTATTACGCCATCAAGATTACTTTTAACTGGAACGACTGTAGCAAGATGTTTTGCAACTGCTTCTTCAATTTGAGCAACAACATCTGATTTCTTATCAATAATATTGTTAGTTTCAGATGGATCAACAGCAAGATTAAATAACTGTAATTTTTCCAATTTCTCCAGTTTTTGAGGATATCCAACCGGGTCATTTTTATAATAGTATAATTTGTAATCTCCTAAACGCGCAGCGAAAAGTTTTGTGCCATGATAGAAAAACATTTCATTTCTTGGATTACTGTTTTCCCCTTTTAGCACTGGGGATAAATCATATCCATCCGTTTTTAGATTTTCAGGAAACTGTACATGAGCAAGACTGCCTATTGTAGTTAATAAATCTAATGTACTTCCTATTTTAACCTCAACTTTTGGCTTCAGATTTTTTGGTGACCAAATAATAAACGGTACGCGTGTTCCTCCTTCATAACTTGTTCCTTTAGCACCATACAATGTGCCTGATGAGCCACCTTGTTCTTTGAATAGTTTCCAAGGGCCGTTGTCTGATGTAAAAATCACATAGGTGTTTTCATCTAAATGCTGCTCTTTTAGCGCTTTAATAATTTCACCAACGCTCCAGTCTAATTCTTCAATTACATCGCCATACTTTCCGCCTTTACTTTTTCCCGCAAAATCTTTTGATCTAAAAAGAGGAATATGAGGCATTGAATGCGCTAAATACAAAAAGAAAGGTTTGTCTTTGTTCTTCTTTATAAATGCAACCGATTCTTCGGTATAGCGTTTAGTTATTGTTTCCTGATTAGCCGGTCTTTCAATAATATCTTTATTTCTGATTAACGGCACATTGAAATCATTAATACCCGTATTATAATCAGGATCAAGAAGTTTTTGGTAAGGAATTTTATCATCACGGTCCATATCATTAGAATATGGAATTCCATAATAATAATCAAATCCATTATTTAATGGTGTATAAGGCTCTAAATGACCCAAATGCCATTTACCAATTGCTGCCGTCTGATAGGATGCTGTTTTCAATAATTCGGCAATCGTGGTTTCAGATTCTGGCAGCCCTCCTGACGAATTAGGAAACAAGACACGTTTAGTATCACTTTCCATTCCAATTCTAACAGGAAGCTTTCCGGTTAATAATGCCGCTCTGGATGGTGTACAGACATTTGCAGCAACATAAAAATTAGTCCATTTTTGACCCTCGCTTGCCAATTTATCTAAATTGGGAGTCAGAATTGAAGGGTTTCCATAAGTCCCTAAATCTCCATACCCTAAATCATCAGTAAAAATGATTACAAAATTAGGTTTACTGTTTTTTTTCTGACTGTGTGCAGCATTTAGAGTCAGCAATAATGCTCCTATAAAAATTATTGTTTTTTTCATAAAACATTCTATTTATTTGTTGTGAAGGGTGGATTTTCCACCCTTTGAAATTATTTATTTTACTATTTTAATTATTTGGAAATAAATTAATAACCGGTGTTTTGAACCAAATTCGGATTTGCGTTTATCTCTGTAAGCGGAATTGGGAATAAGACATGAAAAGGCTTGGCCGCGCTTTTACCTCTTGCAATTGCTCCCGAGATAAATTTCCCCTGTCTGATTTGATCCTCTCTGCTTTTGCTTTCGCTGTAAAACTCCCAGCTTCTTTCTACTAATAATTGATCTCTCAATGACTCTTTATTAAAATCTGCTTTGTTCAGCGAATTAATTCCAGCGCGGTTTCTAACTTTATTAATAGCATCGATTGCTTCATCAGTTGGACCATTTAATTCATTTACAGCCTCAGCATACGAAAGCAGAATATCAGAATATCTAATTTCGGGAAGGTCATTACCCTGAACAGCACCAACCGAATTAGGATCAAACTCATACTTATACGGAAGGGTCTGATTATTTCCTAAAAGCTGAAATGTAACACCAGAAGTATTCGTGTACTGTCTGATCATTAAATTTTTTCTAACATCAGTTTCTCCAAAAGAATTAACAAAACTGTCAAAGAAATAAGATCTCGCTGCAAAAACCTGATTGTTGCTGTATGGTAATGGGTAATCTGTTGGAAAGGTCAAAGCAACCAAATTATGACCCGATTGAGGATTAGCCGATATTGCCCAAATAATTTCTTTATTCCATTCATTAGTCAATGAAAAAACACTTTTATAGTCAGGCAGTAAAATATAAGTTTTAGAATCAATAATCTGACTGGCTATAGCTGCGCTTTTCTGCCACTGTTTTGTATTTAAATAAAATTTACACAGCAGTCCAAGAGCAGCTCCTTTTGTTGCTCTTCCATTTTGAGCCGCCTTTACCGGCAATAGAGCCGAAACTTCCAAAAATTCTTTTTCTATAAAGGATTTTATTGCTTCATCACTCGCTCTTGGAAGCAGTAAATCTTCATTTTTTGAAGACACTACTAATGGAACAGAACCGTACCAATTGTACAAATAAGTCAAACTCAGCGCTCTAATAAAACGTGCCTCAGCATTTAATAATTTTTCATTATTATCTATTGTTGATGTATTGTCAATCACGATATTAGCATCGCGGATTGCCGCATATAATTGTGCCCATGACTGGCTGAACCACTCATGATTACTATCCCAGGTAAAATTACTTAAAGGAGTAATTACAGATTCTATGGCCCCGCCTCTATTCCACTGCTCTCCTGAGGTATAAGGAGACAGAAAAAAAGCATAAAACCCTTTGATCTGAGCATTTCCGTAAGCGGAATTTAAAACCGCATTCTTTCCGTCGTAGGTATTTATGAAATTACCAGGCGTAAGTTCTGAATACACATTCTCTTCCAATAAATCATCACAGCTGGAAAGTGACAATAGAGCAATTGATATGTAAAATATATTTTTAATAAGTTTCATCTTTGATAAATTTTAATTGTTAGAAATTAGCATTTAAACCCAGTAAAAAGGTTTGGGCCAATGGATAACCGTTATAATCCACTTTAACATTTCCTCTTCCTAATGCACTTGACTCAGGATCGAATCCGATGTATTTTGTCCACGTGTATAAATTCTGAGCTGTAAAAGAGATTTTTAATGATCTAATAAAACTGTCTTTTTCCAGTGGCAGATCATACGATAAATTCACGTTTTTTAATCTCACATAAGAAGCGTCCTGCAGTACCAGACTATTAATTTTGCCTCCTCCGTAAGAAGTTGGGTTAACAGCTGACGGCCATTTTGCATCTGTATTAGCAGGCGTCCATCTGTCCAAAATCATTTCAGACATTCTGTTTCTTCTAAAATTACTAGGATACATACTTTCCAAAAGGTTTATATTTAATGTTTCGCCTCCCTCTTGTCCCTGTATAAAGAAACTAAACTGAAAGTCTTTGTAAGTAAATGTATTCTGGATTCCGTAAGTAAGATCTGGGTAAGGATTTCCAACAATAACCTGATCAAGAGGCGTAATTTTATTATCACCGTTAACATCTCTAAAAATTGGATAACCCGGTTTAGAAGTTGGCTGCGCTGAACCGCTTACCTGCTGCGCATTCTGGAAAATCCCGTCAACTATATATCCGTAGTAAGAGTACGCCGGAGAACCTTCCCTAACAATTGAAGTGTTCCCAACTCCTTGAATATTACCCGTAATAATTTCATTTACCACGCCTAAATCTGTAACCTCATTTTCTATAGCGGTAATGTTTAGGTTAGTACTCCATTTAAAATCTTTGGAATCTATATTTAATGAATTTATGGAGAATTCAAATCCTCTATTCTGCATTTCACCTACATTTTTCAAAATAGATGAATATCCTGTAGCTTGAGGCAAAGGCACATTCAAAAGTAAGTCCCGTGTATTTTTAATAAAATAATCGGCAGTGATATTTACTCTTCCTTTCCATAAACCTGCGTCAATTCCAAAGTTTAACTGTTCCGTTGTTTCCCATTTCAAATCTGGATTTGCAATTCTGGAAGGCTTGGTTCCTGCAACAACTGTGTTGTTAAAAACAGGACTTGCTCCAGAATTATAAGTGGTTAACGAAGCATAATTAGCAATATCCTGATTTCCTGTCAGACCCCAGCTGGTACGCAGTTTTAAATCACTAAATACGCTTGGAATAAATTTTTCTTCACTTAGTCTCCACGCCAAAGCTACAGATGGAAAATATCCGAATTTGTTATTTTCTCCAAATTTTGAAGATCCGTCTGCTCTCAAACTTGCCGTTAGCAGCAGCTTGTTGTCATAAGAATAATTTGCTCTGGTTATAGATGACAAAAGTGTGTTATCTTCTTGATTAGAGCTCAAATTGTCATTATTAGTATTTCCTAAACCTAGATTATCAGTTCCTAATGCATCTGAAGGAAACCCTCGAATATCCCCCGCAAAAGATCTGCTGTTAAAATACTGATAAGTAAATCCCTGAAGAATGTTGATTTTATTTTTTTCGCCTAATTTCTTTTTATAATTCATCGTATATTCAAAAAGAAAATTTGATTTTTCTAATTCTGCAATACTTGCAATTCCTTTTGCAGCAGAACCGGCTAACGTTTTGGTAGAATTATAAACATCTCTTCTTGTCTGCTGTCTGTCAGAACCTAAATTTAGTTTGGCATCTAATGCTTCGGTTATCTTATAATTAAGAAAAAGATTTACAATCGTTCTATTGGTCTCACTATTGCTTTTTACTCCATCAATAAGACTAAGAGGATTATTTATCGTTAAATTTTTTGATTGGCTGAAGGCAGTTCCATCTGCTGAATAGATAGGTTCAGTTGGGTCATACTGCTGTGCTGCATTGATAGGTCCAGCTCCTTCATTTATACTGACACCATCTAAATTATTTCCGTCTTTAACTAAACTGGTGTTGAAATTAATTCCAAAATCTAATTTATCAGTTAGTTTTCGATCTAAATTTACACGAGCAATAAACTTTTCGATACCCGTATTTTTAACCACTCCGTCCTGATTAAAATAATTTAATGATGCAAAAAATGTTGTTTTGTCATCTCCTCCCGAAGCCGAAATATTATGACTGTTAATTACTCCTGTCTGATAAATCTGTTTTTGCCAGTCTGTACCATTTCCAATTGAAGCAATTTGTGCCGGAGTAAATTCAGGAGCTCTTCCTTCGGCTACAGATAATTCATTCATTGCAGAAATATACTCAGATGTTGACAAAATATCTATAGTTTTATTCACTGTCTGAAAGCCCGAACTCAAATCATAAGTTATTGAAGTTTTTCCATTTTTACCTTTTTTGGTAGAAATTAAAATTACGCCGTTAGCACCTCTGGAGCCGTAAATAGCGGTAGCTGATGCATCTTTTAAAATCTCAATCGATTCTACATCATTGGGATTAATTGAATTAAGAGGATTTCTAGGGTTTAAGTTTGTTCCTGTTCCAGCTTCTCCGCCCGAACCCGAAAGTAAGTTCGAATTATCAATTGGAAGACCGTCAATAACATACAATGGTTCACTGCCGGCATTTAAAGAGCCCTGACCTCTAATCTTAACCGATAATCCTCCGCCAGGTTCTGAGCTGGTTTGGTTTATTTGTACACCAGAAGATTTTGCCTGAATCATTTGATCGATAGATACATTAGCACCAATATTAAAGTCAGATTTCTTTAACGATGAAACGGCTCCTGTTATATCGCTCTTTTTGATGGCTCCATAACCAACAACAACCAGTTCATTTAGTTCTTCGACATTTTGTGCTAATTTTACAACAACAGGACTTCCGTCTACAATAAGCTCTTGGGTTTTATACCCTAAATAACTTATTATTAAAGTATATGGAAATTTTTGTCCCGTTTGAAAGAAAAACTTTCCGTCTATATCTGTATTGACACCGTGTGTTGTCCCCTTGATGAGTACGGAAGCCCCTATTATGGATTCATTAGTAATTTTGTCTACAACAGTTCCATTGAGTTTCGACTGTATGAGCGGTGTGGTATTTTGCGCATAACTTCCTATTGAAACTAGTAAAATATACAGCCACACGTGTATGTTTAATATCTTTTTCATTACTTTGTTTTTGGTTTAATAAATAAGGATCCCTGAAGGCTGATTAATCAGCTTTCTATCCTTTTTCTGAGATGAACATTTCTTTTTTAAGCCTCGCCATTTCTGTTGCCGCAGAAATGGCTTTTTTATTATTTACAACATAGACATTTTTTCATTTTTTTATTTTTTAGTTATTACTATTTGATCTATCTAATTTCAGGAAAGGGCATATAACAAAAAGTTAAAATAATTTATCTGCTTTTATAAATTATCTTCAAAAGAGTATTTGAGAATGTAAATTGAAATAATTGGAAAACTAGCGGCAACAGCACATCGGATTAAAATTTTCGAATGATGAAGATTTTTGCTTGATTGAAAAAAAGATGTTATTGAGTGTTTCCAAAATGTTTGAATTTAGTATTACTATCGTTTTTTAAAACTCTACTATTCCTATAGACAAAAGTATGTTAAAACATCAAACTACCAAAATTTAAAATAACTTTTTTACCAAAGAATTGTTAATTACTAAAAATGCGTAATAATTCGAATGAATTTCATAAACCAAAAAAGCGCAATGATTTAAAATCATTGCGCTTAAATAAATTATAAGACTATACTATTTATTACGTTTATTCGTCTGCAGCAAAAGTTCCTTTACCGGTATTTAAAACTTCTAATTTAAAAGCAACGCCAGATTCGTTTCTCATCATAAGATTAAAACCATCTTTCTTTGCCAAAGTATTTGGTACAAAGCCTGAAAATGAATTGTACGCTAAATTTACTTTCTCCAAATTTTCCAATTTACTAATATTGAAAGGAATTTGTCCGCTCATCTTATTATCAAATAAAATTAATTTTTCTAATGAAACTAAATTTTCAACATTTTTGCTAATATTTCCAGAGAAATTATTACTGCTTAATGCCAGTTCTTTTAAATTATTCAATTGATATAATGATGCTGGAAGTTCTCCCGATAATTGGTTATTAAATAAAGACACCACTTCCAATTCTTTTAAATTCCCCATTTGGCTTGGCAATTCACCAGAAAGCTTATTCATGAAAAGTTTCAAAGTTTTTAAATCTTGAATTTCGCAGATGGAATTTGGTATAGAACCTGTCAGTTTGTTAAACGCCAGATTAAGTTCCTGCAGTTTTTTTAATCGGCCGATATTTACTGGTATTGTTCCGGAAATTTGATTTTTAAATAAGTCCAATTCTACCAAATTTTTCAAATCAGTAATTTCAGCAGGTAAAATTCCAGCCAGATTATTATTAGAAAGGTTTATTCCAACCACTTTATCATTTTCAATTTTAACACCGTACCAAGTCGAAACCGGAGCATCAAGATCCCATTTTACATTCCATTGACTGCCATTTGTATTCTGATATAATTTAATCAGAATCTTTTTTTCAGTACTTGATACATTCGCCAGAACAGAAATAGAAAACATAACTGTTAAAAATACTGCAGTAAAATTTTTCATAATCCTTCATATTTAGATTTGACACTACAAAGTAACTCTTAAACACATTTAAATGCAAATTTTATCGATAAAATACACTTTATTTTATTATTTGTAATATTAAATTTATAATACTTATTAAAAAATGTTATTTAAAAATTAATTACATTTGAAGTTATAACCTTAAAAACCTAAATTATGGAAATGAATTGGATTGCAATTTTTGTAAGCGCATTAGCAACATTAGTGGTTGGATTTGTTTGGTACCATCCAAAAGTATTTGGAACTGCATGGATGAAGGAAACGGGGCTCACTCAAGAAGAATTAGCGAAAGGAAATATGCTTAAAATCTTCGGGCTTACCTACATTTTTTCTCTTTTTATAGTTATAATAGAATCGTCTCTTACGATACATCAAACAGGAGCTCTTGGCATGATCGGCGGACCTCCAAAACTTGCCGAAGCACTTCCTTCTTTTAAAGCTTTTATGGCAGATTACGGAACAGCTTATAGAACCTTCAAACATGGAGCACTACATGGATTCATGTCAGGTTTGTTATTTGCATTCCCAATAATTGCAATAAACGGACTATTTGAAAGAAAATCGTGGAAATACATCTGGATACATGCCGGATTTTGGATTGCAAGTTTAACTATTATAGGATCGCTGATCTGCGGATGGGTTTAACCATTTGTTTATTATAAAGAAAGCCTTATTTCCACACTTTAGAAATATGGCTTTCTCATTAAAATAAATTTTCGATTTGTCCGGCTAGTTCAATATCTTTTGTAGTAACGCCACCTGAATCATGCGTATTTAACCGTATTTTGACTTTGCTATACACGTTATAAAGTTCAGGATGATGATTCATTCTTTCGGCCAAAACTCCCACCTGCACAATAAAACCAAGTGCCTGCGTGAAATTTTTAAATTTAAATTTCTTTTCAATGGCATTTTCCTTAAAATGCCAATCCTTCAAGGTATCCAAAAAAGGACTTACTGATTCTTCTGTAAATGTTGTCATCTCTTTCTATTTAAATGAATTGGATATAAATACAATAAAGCATCAAGTAACATTCTACCAAAAAAATGCCACCCGATCGATCAATATCAAGGACATAAAATCATTGTTATGTCATTCCGAAGAATGAGGAATCTCACGTTATGTGATAGCTTCAAAAAACATTTTTATTGAGTAATAATTATTCATAAAAATAGTTAAATAAAAACAATTGTATATTAACTTAATATTATTAGCTAATTTTGAATTATATACTTTCAGAATTGAAAACTGCTATTTCTTATCAAATTTACGAAACTAAAGAACAGCTTCCCGAAAATTGGGAAGAACTTGGCTGTCAGAATATTTTTTTATCGAAAGATTATTTTGAAATCCTCGATAAATCGGCTCCAAATAATATGATCTGTCATTATATAGGTCTTTTTGAAGAACAAAAATTAGTTGGTGTTGCAATATCTCAATTTTTGGATTTAAACAAGCTGGAATCTTTTGGAGAAAGAGACCGATGCATAAAAACTACTGCACGGAAATTCATTTTAAAAAATTTTGCTTCACATGTTCTGCTCATAGGCAATAACATGCTTACTGGTCAGAATTCATTTGTTTTTTCGGATAGTATTTCAAAACCTGAAGGCATAAAAGCTTTGAAAAAAGCGTCTATTGATTTAAAACATAAATTTAAATCAATGGGCAAAAAAGTACACATAATTACTTTTAAAGATTATACTGAAGAAGATATTGAGAAATTTGCCATTGATTTAAACCTCTTTAAAAACAATTACAAATACAGTACACAGCCTAATATGATTTTCAATATTCCATTTGAATGGAAATCGGAACAGGATTATATAAATTCATTGCTCAAAAAATACCGCGATCAGTACAAAAGAGCCCGAAAAAAGGCTGAAGGAATCGAGAAACGAAAACTACATTTGGAGGATATTATCGTTCACGAAGAGACAATTTATAATTTGTACTATCACGTTGCCAAAAATGCGCCTTTCAACACTTTCTTTCTAACCAAAAACCATTTTAGGATTTTTAAGGAAACTTTACAGGATAAATTTCTGTTTTATGGTTATTTCCTAGACGGAAAACTGATTGGGTTTAATACTTTGATTAAAAACGGCGATACAATTGACACCTATTTTTTAGGTTATGACGATACTATTCAAAGAGAAAAGATGCTGTATCTGAATATGCTGTATGATATGATTGCTTATTCAATTAACAAAGGTTTTAAGGAAATCATTTTTGCCAGAACTGCATTGGAAATCAAAAGTTCTGTTGGGGCAAAGCCAATGAAAATGTTTGGTTTTGCAAAGCATAGCAGTTCTGTTGGAGATCTTGTTTTTGAAAAAGCATTTAATTCGCTTGAACCAAAAGTTGTATGGCAGGAACGTAATCCGTTTAAATAATTACTTATTTACGGAATTGCTACTTTCATCTGATGGTGCAGAATATGAATTTCCAGCTCACTTTGAGCACCACAGTATTCTCCATCAATTTGAAAATTAATAGGACGGTCAGTTTTCACTATTGCTTTTTCAGTTGAAATTATTACAATATCATCCGAATCGATTGGCATATTTCCGATGATAATTTTCCCGAGCAACACTAAATCAAGGCTTTTTAAAATAATCAGTTCAAATTTTCCATCGTTCATACTTCCGTTTGGATTAATGGTAACGCCCGTTCCGTATTTTTGAGAATTGGCAATCACAATCATTCTGGCAGTATGTTCTACAGTCTGTTTATTTGCTGTTATCGAAGCTAAAAAAGGCTCTTCTGAATCTTTTAACGTGGTATAAGCCTGCAAAGCGTAACCCCAAAGTCCACGCACTTCGCCTTCTTCATAATTCTTAACCAAATCGGCATTAATTCCAATATCGCTCAAATGAATACACTTTTTACCATTGATACAAATCATATCCATTTCGATATAATGATGTAGAAAAGCAACTTCTAAATTTTCTTCCAAAGTAGTTGGCAGATTCAGATCCACGGCTAATCCATTGGCAGAACCAGCAGGCAGAATCCCAATAATAACATCATGCTTTTCCATCGCTTCGGCAACCATTTTTATAGTTCCGTCACCTCCAGCTACAATGATCCGCTCGGGATTATACTCGTTGTAAAGCGATTGAATCGCAAAAACATCTTTTTCACCAACAGTTTCATAAACCACCAAATCAAAATTATGTACTGCTGAAAATTCCTGTACAGCCTGCAATAAATCGGATTTATCGATATCTCCCGAAATGGGGTTTACAACGAATATGATATTCTTTTTCAAAATTTTATATTTCTAATTGATTAAAATTAATTAATTTACAACTTCTATAAAAGTACATAATTAATGAAACCAATTTTACAATTATATCGAGGTTATGCCAATGAACAAGAATTAATTGTAATGGGACATGTTTTTAAAAAAGGATACGATTACGATTTCCAAAAAAAAAGTTTTAAAAATGCCACCTCTATAGTTAATCTTTTTCAGGTCAAAACGATTAAAAATTTTGATGTTTATCTCAAATATGGAGATTCAACAATCCATACTAAAACTTTAGATGACGGTTATTTTAATTTTTGTATTCCGCTTGAAAAAGAATTTGGTTTTGGATGGATGGAATATGAAGTGAGCATTAAACATGCAAATCAAAATATTAGTTCAACTGGCAGTTTCATTAGACCTCACAAAGGAAATCTTGGAATTATATCTGATATTGATGATACTTTTTTAGTTTCGCACACGAATAACTTCTTCAGAAAAATTTACATTTTATTATTCCGAAATGTGAATAAACGTAAAATATTCAAAGATGTTGTTCCTCATTACCAAGCGTTGAGTTCTGCCGGCAGAAACAACAATGATGAACAAAATGCTTTTTTTTATATTTCTAGCAGTGAATGGAATTTATATCGTTTTATTGTAAAGTTCACAAAAATTCATCAACTGCCAAGAGCTGTTATTTTATTAAAAGATATTAAAACTGGTCTTGCCGATTTTTTTATGAGCGGAAGAGGGGATCACAATCATAAATTTGAAAAAATAAAACACGTTTTGGAGTTCTATCCCAATCTGAAATATGTGTTATTAGGAGATGACTCGCAACACGATCCGATGCTATACGAACGAATCTGCAAAATATTCCCTGTTACCGTAAAAGCGGTTTACATTAGACAAACGGGCCAAAATCAAAAAGAAACCACAAGATCAATTCTAAAGAACTTAGAAAACCTTGAAGTTTCTGTTTGTTATTTTAAAGACAGTAGTGAAGCCATCATGCATTCTAAATCAATTGGACTGATTTTATAAACCTGCATTATCAATTTCTTCCTGAACAATTTCCCAATCCAAAAGCAATTGATCTAAATCAGCTTTTTTCTTGTTGTATGCAGTAAAAAAAGAAGCGTCTTCTATATGCTTATCATAATTCGAAGCCAGCATTTTATCATCGTGCTGAATATCTTTTTCCAATTGCTTGATTTGGCTTTCAACCTTGCTCAATCTATTTTGCAAAGCTTTACCTTTTTTCTGATCTTCATAGGAAGATTTATTACTTTCTTTGGAAGCTGATGCTTTTGCAATATCTTTTTTCTCAACTTCACGCATGTTTTCAAGATTGCGCTGTTCCAAGAAATAATTAATATCGCCTAAATATTCTTTGATTTTTTGATCTTTAAATTCATAAACAATATTAGACATCCCCTGAAGAAAATCCCTATCGTGAGAAACCAGCAATAAAGTACCGCCAAATTTCTGCAAAGCGGCTTTCAAAACATTCTTGGACTTAATATCCAAGTGATTCGTCGGCTCATCCATCAGCAAAACGTTGATAGGCTGTAACAATAATTTACAAAGTGCCAAACGGTTTCGTTCGCCTCCGGAAAGCACTTTCACTTTCTTCTCGACATCATCCCCTCGAAACAAAAAAGAACCGAGCATATCACGCACTTTCATACGGTTAGTATCAGTTGCAGCATCTTCCATTGTCTGCAATAAAGTAATCTCGCCATCAAGATACTCTGCCTGATTTTGAGCAAAATATCCTAACTGTACGTTATGACCTAATTTGATAGTTCCATCATATTCGAACTCATTAACAATAGCTTTAATAAAAGTAGATTTCCCTTGGCCGTTCTGACCGACAAAAGCAATTTTACTTCCTCTTTCTACTAATAAATCAATGTCTTTTATAATTACATGATCACCATACGCTTTCGTCACATTTTCTACTTCGACAACAACTTTTCCAGGCTCTTTTGAAACAGGAAATGAAATATTCATTACTGAATTGTCATCTTCATCAACCTCAATACGTTCGACTTTGTCAAGCTTTTTAATTAAAGACTGTGCCATAGAAGCCTTAGAAGCTTTTGCTCTAAACTTTTCTATTAACTTCTCGGTTTCTTCAATTTTCTTGGCTTGATTCTTTTGAGTTGCCAATTGCTTTTCACGAATTTCATGGCGCAGTTCTAAATATTCAGAATATGGTTTATTAAAATCGTATGCTTTTCCTAACGAAATTTCAATTGTTCTGTTGGTAACATTATCCAAAAACATTTTATCGTGTGAAACGATTACTACGACACCAGGATAATTACGCAAAAAACTTTCTAACCAAATGATACTTTCAATATCAAGGTGGTTCGTTGGCTCATCCAGTAACAGTACATCATTATTCTGCAGAAGCAATTTTGCCAGCTCAATACGCATTCTCCAGCCTCCAGAGAAAGTTTCAGTCTGGTTATTGAAAACTTCTCTTTTGAAACCCAATCCTAATAATATTTTTTCGGTATCACCTACATAATTATAACCGCCCAACAAATCAAAACGATGTGTGTAGTCCGACAAGTCCTCTATGATTTGGCTATATTCTTCACTTTCATAATCGGTACGGGTCACTAATAAGTGATTAATTTCTTCGAGCTTCTTCTCAACTATCTTAATTTCTGTAAACGCTTCGTAGGCTTCTTCCAAAACAGTACGTCCGCGTTCAAAATCAATATCCTGACGCAGAAACCCCATTCGAATATCCTTCTCCTGAGAAATAACCCCTGAATCTGGCGCAAAATCTCTTGCCAGCATTTTGAGCATAGTAGATTTTCCTGCACCATTCTTCCCCACTAGACCAACTCGGTCTCCAGCTCCTAAACGAAAAGTTACTTCTTCAAACAAATAAGAGCCACCAAACGAAACCGATAAATTATGTATATTAAGCATGTATTAATTATTTTATTCCTTTATGTATTAGTAAATTTGTCATCACTTGATACAACAAATTATTTATTTTGCAAATGTTAAAAAAAGGATCCAAATTATATAGCATTTTAACAGGAACTTGTCCGAAATGCATGAATGAGAGCATGTATACAGATCAAAACCTGTTACATATTGGTTCAGTGCTCAAAATGCATGAAAAATGCAGCCATTGCGGACTGAAATACCAAATTGAGCCTTCTTTCTTTTATGGAGCAATGTATGTCAGCTACGGATTGAATGTTGCAGTCGGAATTGCTGCTTTTATAGTTTCTTATCTATTTTTGGGAGCAGACATTCAAACCTCTTTCATTACAATTATCGTTACCTTAATTTTATTATTCCCGATTGTTTTGCGTTTATCTAGGAATATATATATCAATATGTTTGTTTCCTATGATCCAACAACAAAAAAGAATTAAAAACTACTTTTTCCGTTTGTTGTAAAATCGAAGAATATCAATTTCCTTATCAAGCGAAACATCGCTTTCGATTTTATCAAATAATGCTTTAGCCATTGCTGGTCCTAGCATTACTCCCCGTGTCCCCAAACCGTTCAACACATGCACATTTTTATAATCCTTATGAGTTCCTACTAAAGGTCTCCTATCTTTTACAGTTGGCCTGACTCCTGCATAATGTTCTACTATTTCAAACTCACAGGAAATAATCTCTTTAATCCTGTCTGTCAATTCTATTCTTCCTTCCTCAGTAGGTAGATCCGTTTTGTCTTTCCAATTATAGGTTGCTCCCACTTTAAACAAATCATTTCCTAATGGTAAAATAAAAACACTGGTATTCACTATAACATCAAGTTCCAGATTAGGTGCTTTAATTATAAATAGTTCTCCTTTCGTTCCATCTAATGGAAGTTCATTAAAAAAAGGATTTGCATGAAGACCAAAACCCTCTGCAAAAACAACATGTTTAGCTTCAAGATCCCTATATATCAATCTGTCATTTTCAATAATTAAAGCATCATAATCAAACGATTCTAACTTTAAAAGATTTAAAGACTCGAGATATTCCTGATACTTGGATAATAATAATGCTGTATCAACAAATCCAGTCTGCAATACTTCACCATAACCATAGGGAGAATCGATGCCACCGTATTTATTAAAACATAAAGAAGTAGATAAAAAGGGAGCAAGGGCTACTTTGTCAGAAGCTGCAAACCAATTATTCTGCTCTTCAATAGAAAAAAACTTTCTTAATATAGGTGTTTTAAAATCGAACTTATCATGTATTCTATTACTCAAATTAGAATAAAAATCAGCCATTAATTCCAATTGTTCCTGAGCTCCCCATACTTCACTAAACCGTTTTAAAATAACAGGATTATATAATCCTCCGGCAATTTTAGACGAATTTTGAGAGTCATTATTAAAAACTACAAAACTTTTCTCTTGCTTAAGAGCAGTCTCACAGAATGAAATCCCAGCCAAACCAGATCCAACAATTATATAATCAATCATGAATAATAAAAAATATTTAAACAAACAAAAAAACTCTTACTTGAATAAAGTAAGAGTTTCTTTCAAAATTATTTATGAAATTAGTAATTCCACATGTCGTGCTCAAAATCACGAATTTTATCTTTAATTCTGTCTGATTCCAATAATTGGTTCAAAGCATTTTCATTCACATACTCTGTAATCAAACGGTCACCATAAACATTTTCTTCTTTGTAAATGACACCACTAAATTGACGTGAATCTAAAATCCTGTCAAAAGAGATCGGCATAGAAGAATTCTTTTCATTGAATGCTAAATACTGGTGTAGGTAATCGCGAATGGATGGATAAAAAATCCAAAATAAATCAATATAATCAGGATTCTCACTTCCAACCTCTCTTGCCTCAGGAGCAATTGGACAAATACCTAATAAACGATACTTTAATTCACTCTGACGTTTGTCAAAATACCAATATCCTTTTAATTTATAACCAGTAATATCTTGCGATGTAAGTTCTCTTTTATCAATAAACTGCGGATCTAAAACTTTAGCAACAGGAACAGTAGCAGGACCAACAACTTTTACTTTTTTACCTTTAACAGTTTTATAAGTAATCGAGGGTTTAGCTTTTGGATAATACAAATCTCTATTGGCATTTACTTCTTCTCTACCAGCATTTGTGGTATCAATGTAAGTAAAAGAACTGCTCATATCTTTGAATGTTTTTTTTGTATTAAAATAATCATCAGCATATACTTCAGTTATTTTATTAGCTTTAATACCTTTAATTAAAACATCAAATAATGATCTTCTGTCTTTTCCTATATTAGTAGAATCGATTGGAAAATAAAGAGGGAAATTAAATCTTTCACTCAAATCTACTATTTCCCAAGTAGTTTTTCCCATTAATATATCTCTATCATCTACATAACCATAAGCTAAAGGCTTATCATTATCAAGAGACACTTGAGATTTAGTTTTTACACCAATTTGCTCAGGTGTTTTAGCATTAAGCAAATTAGACTGTGCAAATGAAGAAAAACTCCCTGCAACTAATGCAATAACTACTACTAAATTTTTAGTCTTCATCTTATTAATTATTAAGTTATTTAAGTTAATGAAATTTGAAATTTCAACTTAAATATTATTGTATTTCGTAAATTACTACTGCTGTTCTTGAAAGCATAATATCAGAACCTACCAATTTAGTTTTGATATCAGAAATGGTAACTTGATCTCCTCTTGTTGCTCTTGCTAAAGCTGTTTTACATTGTGCATTAACTCTGTCACCAGACACGATTACCGCCGCTTGACCAGCAACTTTTAAAGTAAATCCAACAACATTCAAGTTAACATTAAAATCAAAATCTGGTAATTTAGCAGAGATTTGTGAAACTTCTAAACGAGATTTAGCTCCTTTAACAATTCCCATTTCACCACCAATAGCACCAACTGGAGCAGGAATACCTTTAATTCTAAAAGATCTTTTATCTGACACCTTTGAACCATCAGGCAATGTTCCTGTAACGTTAATTACAACTTCAGAACCTTGACCAGGGTTCATGTTATAACTTCCTGCTTTACCAGCAGAAGATAATCCTGGTGCAGAAGCACTAACTTTATCAGGAGAAATTCCTGCGAAAGAAATTGTCATCGGATTAATAACACCTCTGTATACTACATTCATTTTATCAGCAGAAATAGTAGCTGAGTTTGGTTTTGGTACAACTACATAGTTTCCTAAAATTGGAATTGCAACTGGTTTCCCGTCTTCCATAAAAGTAAAGTTACCATTGATGTCGTGTTCTCCAACATTTCCAGCACCAAAACTAAAATCAACTTGACCATCATGCAATGCTGTTGCTAAATTTAAATTCCCTCCGTTAACAACAACTTTAGTTGGAACTGTAGATTTATCAAAACGTCCTAAAACAATTTTTCCTTTTACAGCTTCTCCAGCAAAGAAAGCAGATTTTTCAGGGATAACAATAGCAGTATAATTTTTCATCGATGCAGCAGCAACAGCTGTTGAACCAGTTAATCTTCCTAAAATTTGGTTTTCAATCGTATTAACATCATTTTGAATAGCTGTTAATTTTGCAACTGAAGCAATTAATGGAAAATGTTTAAAATTATAATCTAAATTATTTTTAGTAATACCTTCTTTATCTTTAACATCACCTGTATTAAACTTAGTATTAAACTCAGTTAAAATGTCTTGAAATTTAGGATCTGTACCTAAAGCGGCTTTAATTGATGCTTTATAAGTTTCTACAGCAGCAGCAACTTCTTTACCTTTAGCTGATAAACCATCACCACTGAACCAAGATTCATCTAACTTAGATGAGTTATCCATTTTCTCATATGGCAATTTTCCATCTGGCTCTTTCTCAACATCTTTAGTCAAGTCTACTTTAAGAGACTGAACATATTTGTAGAAAGTAGTAGTAGCACTTGCAACTTTTTTACCAATTTCATTCGGTACTTTATATTGCTCTGGTTTATCTTGTGCTTTAAGATCTAAATCAGCTAAAATAGCTTCATTTGAAGTTAATGCTAAACCATTTGCAGTTTCGAATCTTTCGTTTATTAATCCAAAAGCAGATAAAACTTCTTTGGACATATTTAATGCTAACATTGCAATGAAAACCAAATACATAAGGTTAATCATCTTCTGTCTAGGGGTTAATTTTCCTCCTGCCATTTTTTCTAATTAGTTTATTATTAAAATTAAATATAGTTAAAAAACTAATTATCCTTTATTACTCATTGCAGAAAGCATTCCGCCATAAACATTATTCAAAGAAGCAATATTAGCAGTCATAGATTGCATTTGCTCTTTTAATTTACTTGCATTTTCAGCTATTTCTTTATTTGCTTCAGCATTTCTAGAAGCACTTTCTAATTGTACTTTGTAAAGACTATTTAAAGATTCCATTTGTGCAGCTGCCATAGATAGTTCTTCACTATATTTTTTTGTTGCAGCGATTGAATCAACAGTTGGAGAAATATTTCTTGAAGCTGATTCAAAATTACGAATACTGCTTCCTAAGCTATTCATTAATTCACCATCGATTTTTGCTTCTTTTAATAAAGCATCTAATTTTGAAGATAACATTCCATCTGCATCGTCAGAAACAACTTCTTTTTTTACTGCTTTTTCACCACCAGCTAATTCTGGATATACTAAAGACCAATCCAATTCGTGATCAACAGGTTCAAATGCTGAAAGAGCAAAAATAAAAGCTTCAGTACAAAGACCAATTATTAATAATTCACTTGCTCCAGGATAATGCTGTATTTTAAAAAGTGCTCCAATAATTACTACTGCCGCTCCCATACCATAGGTGAAATTCATTGCTTTTTTGCTCAATAATGCCATCTTTTAAAAATTTTAAAGTTAATTTATAGGTTATTTTTATTAATTGATTTAAGGGAATATTTATTTTTTGCCGTTTTTAGTTGTTTGAGTTCCCATATAATCCTGCACGGTTCTAAAACCAATATAACTTCTTGCAGAATCAGAATACTCGAAAGCGCGGGTACTAACTTGTAAGAAATAAGAAACATCTTTCCAAGATCCTCCTCTTACAACTTTACGCTTGTTAGAATTATCTATAATTGCTGGATTCATAGTAGACATGAATTCATATGAATTTGAATCGTAAGCAGAATCAGTCCATTCAGAAACATTACCTGCCATATTATACAAATTATAACCATTTTGTTCGTAAGACTTCGCTTCAACAGTATATAATGCCTGATCAGCTGCATAATCTCCTCTATTAGGTTTGAAATTAGCTAAGAAACAGCCTCTATCACTTTTTGTATATGGTCCACCCCAAGGAAAAGTAGCAGATTCTAAACCTCCTCTTGCAGCATATTCCCATTCAGCCTCAGTAGGCAGTCTGAATGAATTTACATTATCATAATGACTTTTCTTAGATTTTAAATAACTATTTTTATTCAATGTTCTCCATTCACAAAAAGCTTTGGCTTGCTTCCAAGTAACACCTACCACAGGATATTCTCCGTAAGCTTTGTGCCAAAAATAATCATTATGCATTGGTTCATTATAAGAATAGCTGAAATCCTTTATCCAAACAGTAGTATCAGGATAAATCTTAACCTCTTCAGTTTTTAGAAAATCTTGTCTTTTACCGACTTTAGCTTTAGCGGCAGCTTGTATATCCATCCAAGTATAACGGAATTTAAGCTTATTTACGTCCATAGTTCGTAAACCATTATAGGAAGCTTCTAAAGGCAAATACATAGAATCCATTACTTCAACATAATATTCATCTGGGAATTTTTTAGAATCTTTTATAAGTTTTGTCTTTTTATTTAATCTCTTATAAGCATTTGGATCCTTGTCTGTTCCGATACTATAATAGTTGTCAAACATGTATTTATCATACGCTGTCATTTTTTCTGTATCAGAGTCCTTGAATGAATAATCTGCTATGCTTCCAGTGTTTTTTCCTTTACCAGCTGCACCTGTCGCAGCACCTTGACCGCTGTCTTCCGCCAAAATAGCTAAACGCAGACGGATCGTAGAATCTTTTACCCATTCCACAAACTGACGGTACTCATTATTTGTAATTTCTGTTTCATCCATATAGAATGACCTAACAGTAACTGTTTTTGTTGGCGCATCACCAACATTAGCGACATCATCATCAGATTTACCCATGATATACGATCCACCAGGCACTAGTGTCATTCCATAAGGTTTTTCAGGATGCCATTTTGCTCCTTTTACACCAACCAACTCACCTTTGTCGCTTGATCTGCCACAGCTAATTAACACTGTTAAAATTGCCGTAAATGCAATGAAATTCTTCATAAAAATTGGGGTTATCTATTCATTATTATCAGACTGTAAACCTATTTATTTTTTATTTAAAAAACAATTTTTTTTAGAGTCTAAAATTATTGGGTCAAATGTATGTTAAAAATTCTTAAAAAAAAATAATTTATCGCTCAAGCGTTAAAAAAGAACGACAAAAAACACACTTTTAAAAAAATTGTAAGCATTACGTAATTATTTTAACTATTGCCATAAAATTAACATTTTTAATAAAAAATTGTTAATTTAAAAAATGTTAAATTTTTATACGTTGTTTTTACGCTGTGCTTTCCACCATCTTTCTGGCATTTCTTGGTTACAAGCTGCCAAATATTCCTCGTACGAACACGGTAATAACGTGTTTTTCTTTAATTTATTGCTTACACTTACTATGTAAGGTATCTCAATCCACCATCGATCTGTTTTATCACTTTTATAAAAGACTAAATCCTCTTCTTCCAGTGGCACAATATACTTTAAATAATTATCTCTGCTTCCAAAAGGGTATTCATTTGAACGATAATGATACCCTTCAATGAAGTACCAGCAAATTTGAGCAATAATTACTGATTCCTGCCGTGAATTATTATGATTAAAAACACCGAATGACGTTACTTTATCACTTATACCAGCATATCTAGCCAAAGAACATATTTCTTTCCCATTAAAACCATTTGGATTAAAAGCAGCAAAATTACCCGAATCGGAAGATTTTACAGCATTTAAATCGATACTCACTAAATCAGCATCTCTAAAAACGGGTTCTGAAATCGAAATGTTACTTGAAACCTCACCTAATCGATAGGCATCAAAAAACAATTTTTCAATCAAATCTATTTCCTCTTGGGAATTATAATATGTTTGATATCCAATATTACAAAAATTAAACAAGTTATTGGGTTCATCAATAATAATTTTTGTTAAAAAAGAATTAGCACTGATATCTTGATTTTCTTTCCCAAAATCAAACTTACTATCTATAGAAACCAAGTTAACCATTTGCTCCAAATCATCATAAGCTCTATAAAGCGCATAGGTTATATCTTGCGACCCGCCTATGATTATTGGAATAATTTTCCTTTTTATTAAACCAGAAGTTATTTTTTTTACTGCAAAATAGGTATCCTCTACTGAATTACCAGCAAGGACATCGCCTAAATCACCAATACTTACCTTCCAATTACCTGGAAACATACCGTACAATTCTTTTCGTACAGCATTTAAATCTACATCTGTTTTTGCATTTCGGTCTCCTCTATTATCAAGCACACCGATAATTGCAATACTAATTCTATCTAAATCAGGAACTGAGTCATCTGTATGTAATACAATTTTACTGCCCAAATGCTGCGCAGACAATTCGTGTATGTACTTTAGTATTTCATTATTTAATGGTACTAAAAAATCAAACTCCATCTTTATACTTATTTCTATTGCCTTAGAAAAATCTAAGATTAATTGAATCTAACTTATTTATTTCTTTTTAACCGCTGCTTTTTTAACGGCAGGCTTCTTAGCTGCAGCTGTTTTTTTTGCAGCCACCTTTTTTGCCGGAGTCTTTTTAGCAATCATTTCCTGTACTTCAGCCAATGTTAATTTTGTTGCATCGACATCCTTACTTAGTTCAATTTTTATCTTCCCTTTTGTAATCACTGAGCGTCCCCAGCGTGCTTTCTCTACTAGTATCCCTTCTTCTTCCCAATTATGAAGCACTTTATCAATATTTTTCTGCAGTTTATCTTCAATCAAAGCTTCTACATCTGATTGTGAAAGATTATCAAAATTATATTTCTTGCTTACGTTTATAAAAATACCATTCCATTTTATAAACGGACCAAAACGGCCAGTCCCTTTTTGAACACCTTCTCCTTTATAAACAGCAATCGGCGCATCAGCAATAGCTTTTTCATCAATTAGCTCCTGAGCTCTAACCATTGAAACATCAAGCGGGTCTTCTCCTCTTGGCAGTGAAATAAAAACACTTCCGTGTCTCACATAAGGACCATAACGACCATTACTAACTTCTACTTCTTCTCCTTTATATACACCTAAATTCTTTGGAAGCAAAAACAGGTTTAAAGCTTCTTCCAAAGTAATATTACCAATATTTTGTTCATGTCTAAGACTGGCAAACTTTTTATCTTCATCTTCTGCATCTCCAATTTGAGCCATTGGTCCAAATTTACCTAAACGAACCGAAACTGGCTTACCCGATTCTGGATGGACACCTAGGATGCGTTCTCCGCTTTCCCTATCGGCATTTGCCTCAACATCTTTTACCGTAGGGTGAAATTGATTATAGAACTCCTGCATCATCTTAGTCCACTCAATATTTCCTTCGGCTATTTCGTCAAAATCATGTTCTACTTTGGCAGTAAAATTATAGTCCAAAATGTTTCCAAAATTCTTAACTAAGAAATCGGTAACAATCGTTCCGATATCAGTAGGCACAAGCTTTCCTTTATCAGAACCTGTATTTTCCTTTAGCAACTTCTCGTTTATCTTATCGGATTGCAGAGTCAATTGAGTATAATTTCTTTCCTGACCCTCTAAATTTCCTTTTTCAACATAATTTCTGTTGATGATAGTAGAAATAGTTGGTGCATAAGTTGAAGGACGGCCAATTCCCAGCTCTTCTAATTTTTTCACCAAAGAAGCTTCTGTGTATCTGGCAGCAGCTCTGGAATATCTTTCGGTTGCAGTAATATAATTATTTTGAAGTTTCTCATTCACTTTCATCGCAGGAAGCATTCCTTCTTGCTCTTCTTCATCGTCATCATGTCCTTCAAGATAGACTTTTAAAAACCCTTCGAAAAGCAAAACCTCTCCCGAAGCAGTAAAAATTTCATCGTGATTATTGGCTTCAATTTTAACGTTAGTACGTTCCAGCTTAGCATCACTCATTTGGGAAGCTAAAGTTCTTTTCCAGATTAAATCATACAAACGGGCTTGATCTCTGTCAATATCCACAGTGTGGCGAGACATATCCGTAGGACGGATCGCTTCGTGCGCTTCCTGTGCTCCTTTGCTTTTATTTACAAAAGTACGGGGAAACGAAAATTCTTTTCCGTAAGATTTAATGATTTCTGCCTGAGCCGCATCCATAGCATCCTTGGATAAATTTACACTATCCGTTCTCATATAGGTGATAAGTCCAGCTTCATACAAACGCTGAGCTAACTGCATAGTAATTCCAACAGGCAGATATAATTTCCTGGCAGCTTCCTGCTGTAAAGTAGAAGTCGTAAATGGAGCTGTCGGAGATTTTTTGGTAGGTTTAGTTTCTAAATCTGCTACCTTATATTTAGAACCGATATTTTGTTTTAAGAAATCTTCGGCTTCTTTTTTAGTATTAAAATTTTTTGGGAGTTTTGCTTTGAAAGATTTCCCGCTTTCATTTGTAAACTCAGCCACAACTGAATAAGATGCAACAGGGGTAAAATTTTGAATTTCACGTTCTCTCTCTACAATCAATCGAACAGAAACCGATTGCACACGACCAGCTGACAAACCGCCTTTTACTTTTCTCCAAAGAACCGGTGACAATTCATACCCAACTAAACGGTCCAATACTCTTCGAGCCTGCTGCGCATTTACTAAGTTATAATCAATTTCACGAGGCTTATCAATCGCTTTAAGAATTGCGGTCTTAGTAATCTCATGAAAAACAATACGTTTGGTTTTCTCTTTTTTAAGTTTCAATTCTTCCGCCAAATGCCAAGAAATAGCTTCACCCTCGCGGTCCTCATCACTTGCTAACCATACCATATCGGCATTTTTAGCTAAAGTTTTTAACTTGGACACTAATGCTTTCTTATCTGAGGAAACTTCATATTTGGGTGTAAATCCGTTTTCTACATCAACACCTATTTCTTTTGAAGGTAAATCGGCGATATGACCATAACTAGACTCCACCTGATATTCACTTCCTAAAAATTTCTCGATTGTTTTCGCTTTAGCGGGGGACTCAACTATCACTAAATTCTTTGCCATTTTGCTTTTGTTTGAATCGCAAAAGTAATTTTTTTTTTTAAATATCAGCCTTTCATTGATTTTAAATGCACTTTAAATGTGAGAAACAATCAATATTTAGTACCAAAAACAAATTATTCATCAACTTACAGCCATAAACGCATTAATTATATTTATAAAACAATAACAAACTGAAAACTGTACTATTTGTTTTTAAAAAATATCATTCTGTATCGAAATAACCCCCATTTTTGAGGTCTGGAACGTCAAATTTGTCGTCGAGAACCCAATGCATGGCGTTATACAACCCCATTTTTGACCTCTGGAACGCCAAATTTGAGGTCGAGAACCTTATGCATGGCGTTATACAACCCCATTTTTGACGTCTGGAACGCCAAATTTGACGTCAAGAACCCCATGCATGGGGTTCCTGACGTCCTACATGAGGCACTGCTGTAAAAACATCAAATAGAAAAACTATTATTGTAATTACATTATCATGTGTGTTTGAAGAAATTTAGATAGTTTATTTCAAAATTAGTTTCACCAGATATTTTTTTAGGCCTAATTTTTAATTTATAATCGGTAAATCTTTATACCTATATATAATACCCAATTCAGAATTAGTTTTTCCAAAAGCAAAACCATTTAATTATTTCATTAAATTTACTACCAACAGCCAAACCTAAACTGACACAAAACTAGAATGAATCGAAAGGAACAGCTAAACAAACTCGCGGAAGAAGTAACTTGGGACATCATAATTATTGGCGGAGGTGCAAATGGACTAGGCACAGCTGTTGATGCTGCCAGCAGAGGTTTTAAAACAATACTTCTGGAAGCAATAGATTTTGCAAAAGGAACTTCAAGCCGCAGCACCAAATTAATTCATGGAGGTGTTCGCTATCTGGAACAAGGAAATCTAGCCTTGGTTATAGAAGCTCTGAAAGAAAGGGGGTTGATGATGAAAAACGCCAGACATCTCGCGAAAAATGAATCGTTTATAATTCCAAATTACAACTGGTGGGGCGGTATATTTTATACTTTGGGATTAAAATTCTATGACCATTTAGCAGGCGACTTAAGTCTTGGGACTTCAAAATATTTATCCAAACAAAAAACAATAGAACAGCTGCCGTCGATAGAACAAAAAGGCCTGCGAAGCGGTGTACTCTATCACGATGGTCAGTTTGACGACTCTCGACTGGCAATTAATCTCGCGCAGACTGCAATAGAAAAAGGAGCTTGTGTCCTCAATCATTTTAAGGTTAGTGAACTATTAAAAGACAGCAAAAACAAAATCATTGGCATTATAGCTATCGATCAGGAAACTCAAAAAGAATATATAATTAAAGGAAAAGCTGTAATTAATGCAACGGGCGTTTTTACTAATGCAATCATGAAAATGAACGATACTGTGTACAAAAAGTATATTGTTCCTAGTCAGGGCATCCATTTAGTATTTGACAAATCATTTTTATCTGGTGACCATGCTTTAATGATTCCGAAAACGAGTGACGGAAGAGTTCTTTTTGCAGTACCATGGCATGATAAAATTGTAGTTGGAACTACCGATACCTTGGTCAAAAAATCAGATTTTGAACCAATAGCTTTAGAAGAAGAAATTACATTTGTACTGGAAACATCACAACGATATTTAACAAAAAAACCAACAAGGGCTGATGTTCTTTCTGTTTTTGCAGGATTAAGACCTTTGGTCGCACCCGAAAAAAAAGGGCAAAACACTAAAGAAGTTTCCAGAAGCCATAAAATTATAGTTTCTAAAACTGGATTAATCACTATCACTGGCGGTAAATGGACCACTTATCGAAAAATTGCTGAAGATATTATAGACAAAACAATAGAAGTACACAAATTACCAAAACGTAAATGCAAAACCAAAAATCTGCACATTCATGGAAATAGCAAAAACCGTGTAACCGATTTTAAAAATCATCTATCAGTTTATGGTACGGATGCCTCAGCTATTCTTCAATTGCAGAAAAGCGAACCAGCACTCAAACAAAACCTTCACCCTAACTATGATCACACCTTAGCCGAAGTGGTCTGGGCTATTCGAAATGAGATGGCAGCAACGATTGAGGACGTTTTGGCTAGACGTGTGCGTCTGCTGTTTTTGGATGCACGAGCCTCAATTGAATGCTCAAATAAAGTGGCGTATTTATTAGCAGAAGAATTAGGTCATGATGAAAATTGGATTCAAAATCAATTAGCCCAATTTAAGACTCTGGCAAATGGGTTTTTATTGAAAGAATTTCGGGTTTAATTAACCCTAATTACCTAACAGAAAGTCTTGTTTAAAAATTAAAAGCCCCAATAAATTGAGGCTTTTACTAAATTATCTGACCGTATAAACTTAAATTTTCTTTAACAGAATCTTTTCCTGAGAGAACTGATAGGCAGACTCTAGAAACGAAATGATTTTACTCCAATTACTGTTGGATTCATAATAATTATCATACTGTTTTACAACATCTATAATTAGCTTATCTCCTTTTACAACAGCCTTACTAGTAAATTTACCAGTTGTATTGGTTACATTCTTATTCAATTTATCTATTCCCGAAACAGAATATCCTTTTGGAATTTCAAAAACTATCTGATTTTCAAATCTTCTTGGAAAAGGCATATAAACATTGTTCTTACGTTCCAATTCTTTCTTGTCAATTTCAATTTGGTTTGTCAATATTTTTCCAATCTCAACAATATAGTTGCTTCCAGCTTTTTTGAGCAAATTGTTTTTTATGGCAAATTCTTCCTCACAAACCAAAGGAGTTTTGTCTCCAAATCTTCCAGTATTAATAACTTTCAGTATTGGATCTTCAATTTCAAATTCAAACTCTTCTGAAAGAGACTTTTTATAAGCTTCCTTATTTTTATCTTTTACCTTATTAACTAAGGCATCAAATTCCTTTTTGTATTGTAATTGTTTCTTTTTGCTCCCTACTCTATCCAAAATTCTTTCTGTTCCGTACTTCGAATAATCTTCATCAAGAAAATCATAAAACTTCACCTTTTCATTCTGCTCATCCTTTTTAAAATGACCAAAAAAAGATGAATTTCTTTTTACGTTCAAAGCAGAAAAATCTCCATTTAATGAAACTTCAGAAACTACCTTAGTCACATTATCATCTGCAGTTGTTGATGGTAAAGTGGTAAAATCGGCCTTTGTGATCTTTTTATTTTTTTCTATTTCTAATATGTAAGCTTTTGTGTTTTCCAGACTAGGGTCAAAACTTCCTGCATCAGTAAAAGAATCAAAATACTCCAAATAAATAGGTGTTTTGGTATTTACTCTCACCAATACCTTCACGTTTTCACGGATAAGCAAATCTTCTAATGCGCCATTTTCCCTACCGGTTCCCAAAACAATATCGTAATCAATTTTATTGTCTTTAAGAAAAAGCATAAAATACTGAATAAACCTCTGCTGACTGGATAAATAAACCTCATCTTTAAACAAACCGAAAGGATAAAAAATATTTGCATCTTCAATGATTGCTGCTTCAATATACTGTGTGTAAAAACTGTGTCTTGCAAAATTGTAAACCGCTCTTATTTTATCTTCATCACTGTCAAATTTTTTGCCTTTCAGAAAAACATCTACTGGTTTTAACTCTCCAGATGCCGAATATTTTTCTTTGTAATATTTAAAAATATCATCTTTGCTGACTGTTTGTTTCAAATAAGTATCTTCCTCCGGCAAAAAGACATCAGCCCATTTGTAACTGGCAAACCCGCCATTTCTGGCAAAATAAATCTGAAATTTATAGCAGGGTAATTCTACAAATGGATAAAACCATCTTGGAAAATCATTTTTTTCAATGTCTTTGGCTTCCAATACATATTCCTTAATATATTTCTTCTTTCCTATAATTTCCTTAAATTTTGGAGCACCATTATAACTGTTTAGATTTACATAGAAATCATTCTCTGCAATAAGAGAAATCTTCTTATTCATAACCGGATAAACATCGCCCAAAGTATTTTCGACAGCATTAAATGTTTTATAAGTGGCCACAAAAGGCTCAAGACTGTAGAAATAGTAATCTAAGATATCGCCAATTTCCAAATTGGTAATGGCTATTTTTTTCTCATCATCCAGCTTTTTTGCTTCCTTTTCCACATCTACTTCAATTTCCTTTCCGTTTTGTTTGATGATTTTCACACCAAAAAAAACGCTCCCTTTTTTGTGAGAATAACCCAGTTTTGAATAGAACTTATCATTAAATGAAAATTCCGAAAATTCCTTTACTGCGGCTTGATCCTGGAGTTTTAGCCTTTTTCTAATTGCAGAAGTGTAAACCACACTGGACCCAGAGTTTTTGTAATTATAATATTCATATTTATAAATTACGACCGCCGATTCGTTTTTCCATTTCTCTGGAGTATTGGTTTCGTTTTTATAAATATCAGATTTACCCCAAAACATTTCCCTTATTTCATTCTTGTCTTGAGAATAAATTGCCGAGCAGATTAGAGTAAAAAGTAAAAGTAATTTAATTTTCATAGTAGGTTTGTTATTTTATAGTAAGCTTATTATTTTACAAGTGTAATTTGCTGATTGTAAATAGCATTTAATTTTTTATTGAAGTTATTCCATTTGGTAATGTCACTCACTTTTATGACTGCATTTTTAAAATTAAACACCTTTTTGTACACAATGGAATTTCCAATTTGCTGGAATGTTATCTGTACTGAAAAATCCTTTTCCTGAATACTTAAATTCTCTGGCAGCTTTGTTACTTTATATCCTTTTGGAACTTCTAATGTTACATTCGATTCATAATCCGTTTTATATCTAAACTGGTAATCTGTTTTTCGGTCTTTTAAATCAAACAGTTTATATTCATTCATATATTCCAAGTCAACATAAATTTCATTTTCAAAACCCGAAACTTTATTAGAAACTGACACATTATAATCGAGCGTTAACTTTTGATCTCTATTTTTTAAATCCGAAGTTTTGATGGCGCTGACTTCAATGTTCTTATCACTTTTGGACAAATAACGCTCTAAGGTCTCTTTTTTATCATTGTTTTGAAAAGATTGGTAAATGTCCAAAAACTGTGTCCGGCTTTCTCCAACAAATTCTTTATGACTGGTACCAACTAATTTTTCGCCATCGATTTTCAATTTAACTGTAAAAGCTTCTTTGTTTGCTTCGCTCGTCGATAAAGGAATTTTTTCAATTATAAAATCATCTCCGTTTTCGATCATTACTTCTTTGCCTTGAATCCGTTCGGCATATTCACCAAGCGAATTGTACTTTTCGGTTCCGTCTATAAAATACTTTTTTCCTTTATAAAACAAAGTGCATATCATATGATTATCAACCGCAACCGAAGGCGTGGAATAATCATAAGCAATATGTTTTGTCCCAATCCAGGTCAATCGGGCATCAAAACCTGCCAGTTTTAGCATCTGCTTATTCAAATTAGCCATTCCTTTGCAGTCACCATATCTTTTTTCAAAAACATTATTAGATTCATCAGGCTTGAAACCTGCAATTCCGTCTTCAAAAGCAATGTATCTGATGTTGTCCTGAACCCAGTAGTAAATATTTTTTATTTTTTCCTCGTCAGTTTTGGCATTGGCAGTCAATTCTTTTACTTTTTCCTTCATGACATTTGGATCGTCCTTCATCATATCGATCAATGACTTATACCATTTATAAAGATCAGCGGTAGAATTGAACAGTGGCGTCACAGTCTCTTTATTTTTAAAAGACTTAGCAATTAATAAAATGTGCGGATACAAATAACTTTTTCCTGGAGTATTTTCTTCCTTTGTAAAAGCAGGCATGTTGCTCACAGTATACGTATAAGTAGTCGTGCTGTTAGCTGGATTGGGAACAGCGGTTTTCACTATGGAACCGGCCTCAAAATTGAATTCTTTGAGTTCTAAGTTCAGCCAATTAGGAACTGTAATATTTATCGTTTTCTTGATAACCGGATACTCGTCATTAAAATACAATGAAGTAAAATATTTAACATCCTCATATTTTTTTTCAAGCGAATAATTATAAGTATATCCCTGAACCGGAAAATCGACAGTCATATACATTACTTTGGCATCGTTATAAAACAAGTCATCATCTTTATAGAACTCATCCTTTACAGGAAAATAAGCTTCTTTCTGATTTCGGTATTTTAAACTGAAAGATTCGATTTTTGATTCACTGTCATAGAACTCATATTTATTGATGTCGGCTCTATGATTAATGTTCATCAAAAGTTCCTTGATGGAGTTTTTGACCTGTACTTTTGTTTTGGCTTTATTCAAATCAAAAGAAATGTTCTCGGTGCTTTCTAAAATGGCAATATCGTCTTTGTCATATTTTGCCCTAAGGGTTTTAGCCGAACTGATATCTTCTAAGGTAGGTTCTATGTTTTTTTGTCCAAATAGTGTGATACTAAAAAGAAAAATAAACAGTGTTTTTTTGGAGGAAAATTTCATTATTATATTTTGTCGAAATATACTGCATAAATTATTATCTGAAAAATAAAATTCTCAATTTTCAGAATTTTGACATATGATGTGTGTAACGATTAGTAATTCTTATTCTTAACCCCTTGTTCTATTTTCTTTATTCTATTTTCTCTTTACATTTTTTTGTTAATTCTTAGGCTGACATCTTGTCATAATCATCGTTTTTGCCTTATATTTGCGGTTTGAAAATGCCTTATGGAAAAGATAATTGAAGAAAGCAAACAAGGGAACAGCCTTGTCCTAGAACACAAACCAGAGAATTCCAAAAAACTCTTTATAGAAAGTTACGGCTGTGCGATGAATTTTTCGGACAGCGAGATTGTAGCATCGATTTTGTCGGATGGCGGTTATAATACAACTTCAGTTTTGGAAGAAGCTGATTTAGTTTTAGTAAACACCTGCTCTATCCGTGACAAAGCCGAGCAAACGATTCGTAAACGTTTAGAGAAATACAATGCTGTAAAACGTACAAACCCGAAGATGAAAGTTGGAGTTTTAGGCTGTATGGCTGAGCGTTTGAAAGAGAAATTTCTTGACGAAGAAAAAATAGTCGACCTTGTTGTAGGCCCAGATGCATACAAAGATTTACCTAATTTATTAAGTGAAGTTGAAGACGGCCGCGATGCGATAAATGTAGTATTGTCTAAAGAAGAAACCTACGGTGACATTTCTCCTGTTCGATTGATGAGCAACGGAATTACCGCATTGGTTTCTATCACTAGAGGCTGTGATAATATGTGTACATTTTGCGTGGTGCCTTTTACCCGCGGACGTGAGCGCAGCCGTGAACCGCAAAGTATCATGAACGAAATTCAGGATTTGTGGAATAAAGGATTTAAGGAAATTACGCTTCTGGGACAGAACGTAGACAGCTATTTATGGTATGGTGGCGGACTGAAAAAGGATTTTGTCAATGCAACCGAAATGCAAAAAGCAACGGCAGTAGATTTTGACCAGTTATTGGAAATGGTTGCGGTTGGTTTTCCTAAAATGCGTATTCGATTTTCGACTTCAAATCCGCAGGATATGCATGAAAGCATTCTGCATGTTATTGCGAAATACCCAAACATCTGCAAGCATATTCACTTACCAGTTCAATCAGGAAGCAACAGAATTTTGAAAGAAATGAACCGTCTGCACACGAGAGAAGAATACATGACTCTTATTGATAAAATTCGTTCTATTATTCCAGATGGTGCTATCTCACAGGACATGATTTCAGGTTTCCCAACAGAAACAGAAGAAGATCACCAAGATACTTTGAGTTTGATGGAATATGTAAAATATAATTTTGGTTATATGTACAGTTATTCGGAGCGTCCGGGAACTTTGGCAGGAAGAAAAATGGAGGATGATGTTCCTGAAGAAACAAAAGCGAGAAGATTACAAGAGATTGTGGACTTACAGCAAAAACACGCTTGGAGCCGTTCGGAAGAATATATTGGAAAAACAGTTGAAGTATTGGTTGAGAAAGTTTCAAAGAAATCTAAAGAAGAGTTTTCTGGACGAAATTCACAAAGTATCACAGTGGTTTTCCCGAAAGAGAATTTTAAAATCGGAGATTTTGTAAATGTGAAGATTACTTCCTGTACCTCTGGAACTCTGAAAGGTGAAGCGGTGGGATTGAGTGAAATGAATTAGAAAAGTTTGCCACAGATTAAAAAGATTTTCACAGATTTTTTTTAAAATCCATTTAATATTTTTAATCTGTGGCTAAAAAATAAACATGTATGAACGGTTACAGGGAAGATGAAACTTATAATATTATTGGAATCTGTATGGAAGTTCATAGAACTCTAGGACCTGGTTTACTTGAAATTATTTACAAAGATGCTTTAGAAATAGAATTTAAGGAAAATAACATCCCATTTGAAAGAGAAAAAGAATTTGCGATTGAATATAAAGGTAAAATATTGCCTCATAAGTTCTACGCCGACTTCATTGTAAATGAAGACATAAATTCTGGAAGTAAAAGCTGTAAAAGAATTCACGAATGAACATATTGCTCAAGTTCTAAATTATTTAAAATTAGCTGAATCGGAAATTGGCTTATTAGTAAATTTTCAAACAAAATCGTTACAATATAAAAGATACGCTTTATAACAAAGATTAAAAAATCTGTGCTAATCTTTTTAATCTGTGGCAAAAGATAAAAAAACATTCATATGTCTAGAAAAAATATACTTATCGCTTTAATTACTTTCATCGTTGCTTTTGGAACAACGTTCTATCTAATCAGAACCTATTTCCCAAAACATAAGACTGAAAAAACTACCGTTCAAAAAGACACTTTAGCAGAGCCAAAACAGTAAAAAACTTTCATTAAAGAATAAAAACAACGAATTAGAGCAATTTTTAATTCATTAAACATAAAAATCATTAAAGTAAGCAGTTTAAACATTTAAACTTTGAACCTTCAAAAATGGATACAGTACAATCAATAAAACAGCGCTTTGAGATTATTGGGAATGACCCAAAGCTTAATCGTGCGATAGAAAAAGCCATTCAGGTTGCTCCTACCGATATTTCGGTGTTGGTAGCCGGAGAAAGCGGTGTTGGAAAAGAAAGCATTCCAAAGATTATCCATTCCTTATCACATCGAAAACACGGAAAATACATTGCTGTAAACTGCGGAGCTATTCCGGAAGGAACTATTGACAGTGAACTTTTTGGACACGAAAAAGGTGCTTTTACAGGTGCAACCAGCACGCGTGAAGGGTATTTTGAAGTTGCCAATGGCGGAACTATTTTCCTTGATGAAGTAGGTGAATTACCACTGACTACTCAAGTACGTTTACTGCGTGTCTTAGAAAATGGTGAGTTTTTAAAAGTTGGTTCGTCACTAGTGCAAAAAACAAATGTCCGAATCGTAGCTGCAACCAACGTCAATTTATTTAAGGCCATCGAAAAAGGTAAATTCCGTGAAGATTTGTACTATCGTTTAAGTACGGTTGATATTGTCCTGCCTCCATTGCGAGAACGCAAGGAAGATATACATTTACTGTTTAGAAAATTTGTTGCCGATTTTGCCAATAAATACAAAATGCCTCCACTACGACTTGACGAAAGTGCTATTTTGCTTCTGCAAAAATTTCGCTGGAGCGGTAATATTCGACAATTACGAAATGTTGCCGAACAAATATCCGTATTAGAAACTAACAGAGATATTAATGCTGCCACACTGCAATCCTACCTGCCTACAGAAGACAATAACACTTTGCCTTCAGTAATAAAAGATAAAAAGGGCGACAGCGATTTCAATACCGAAAGAGAGATTTTGTACAAAGTCCTTTTTGATATGAAAAGTGATCTGCACGATCTTAAAAAACTGACATTGGAATTAATGCAGAACGGAAGTTCCAAAGTTCAGGAAACTAATAAATCGCTTATCAAAAAAATATACGGTTCCGATGATCAGGAAAGTGAAATAGATTTTGAAGAAGAACCAAGAACTCAATTCTTACCTAATTCTAATCGAGAAGATGATTATGAAGAACAAGATTCCAGCAATTATCTACTGGCGGAAACCATCGAAGAGGAAGAAATATTAAGGCTTGAGCAAAAAGAAATCGAAATGATTAAAAAGTCATTAGAAAAAAACAAAGGAAAAAGAAAAGCTGCAGCAGATGAATTAGGCATTTCGGAACGCACTTTATATCGAAAAATCAAACAATTCGATTTGTAAAAAACAAAATAGAAGGTCTAAAAAGATTACTTTTGAAAACAGTTTACTTTTTAAGTAACTCACATTAAATTAGAATTTTACTGTCACACATGAAAAAAACATATTCATTATTACTTCTGGTTACTTTGTTCATCACCAATAGCTGTTCCGTTTACAACTTTACAGGAACAGGCAAAATCGATGCTAAAACGTATCAAGTTAACTTTTTTCCAAATAATTCCGATTTGATCGAACCGGGTATCGATCGAACTTTTACCTTAACTTTACAGGACTTGATTCAGAATCAGACGAATCTGCAATTAGTAAAAAATAGTGGTGATTTAACATATGAAGGAGAAATTACTGATTACCGCATTAGTCCAATGACAGCGACTGCCGATCAAAAAGCAGCACAAAACCGATTAAAAATTAGAGTACAGGTTAGGTTTACTAATAAGAACAAAGAGGCAGATGATTTCGAAAAATCTTTTGAGTTTTATCACGACTATCCTGCTACCCAACAATTGACTGGAGCAAAAAAAGATGAAGCCGTAAAAGAAATTTTTGAAAGAATTACACAGGATATTTTTAATGAATCATTAGCTAAATGGTAACTTTAAAAAGAGTAATCAGTAAGTAGTTTTCAGTTAGCAGAAAAAAATTAGATTATTAACATGGAAAACTAAATTCTAGAACATAGAATATTAAACAAATGAACATTAGCAGCTATAATTATTTATTAAACCAACCTGAAGAAATCGACGAAACTCAAACTGTCGCTTTAGAAAAAGTACTGGATGAATTTCCATTCTTTCAAAGTGCGCGAGCGTTACGACTAAAGGGGCTTTACAATCAAAATAGCTATAAATACAATTTTGCTCTAAAAATAGTTGCTGCTCATACCACGGACCGTAGCGTTTTGTTTGATTTTATAACTTCAGAATCGTTTACAGCAATTCAAAAGAAAACCTACGAAAAAAAGTTAGAAGAATTACTCAATATAACTGTAGTCGCCAGTCAAGTTATCGAAAAAGAAACCCCGATAATCAGGACAACTCCTTTGGAACATTCTATTCTTACTTCTATAAAAGAGGCCAATATCAATTCTGCTAATAACAATTCTCTCTTTATTGACAGATTAGACATTGATAAAAATGTTGAACAATCAATTCTTGACTCTATTAAAGAAGCTCTACCTTCAAAAATTGAAGAGGAAACAACAGAAACAGAAAAGAAATTAGACGCTGGAAAACCAATCGATTTCTCAAAATCAGAAACACATTCATTTCATCAATGGCTTCAGATTTCGAGAATAGAACCTATAATAAGAGAAGAACCAAAAAAGGAGCCTATTGTAAAAATAGAACCCGATCCGATTATTGAAGACAGCAAAAAGAAAAAAGCAGAATTAATTGATAAGTTTATAGAAACCAGTCCAAAAATTCCGCCGATAAAACCCGGAGTTGTATTTACTCCTAACCTGGACCTCAACAAAGAAGATAATTCTTATTTAATGACGGAGACTTTAGCCAAAGTTTATTTGGAACAAAAAAAATATCAAAAAGCGATACAAGCTTATGAAATATTAATTTTGAAATATCCAGAAAAAAGTAGTTTCTTTGCAGACCGTATAAAAGATATCAGGATAATTCAACAAAATAACAATTAATAATAAATAGTATGTTTTCAATTTTTTTAGTTTTAATTACAATAGTATGTTTTCTATTGATCGTAGTAATCATGGTTCAAAATCCTAAAGGAGGCGGACTTTCTTCTACAATAAGCGGTTCTCAAATGTTAGGCGGTGTTCA
The DNA here is from genome assembly GCF_003385115.1 of Flavobacterium aquicola. Classification (GTDB taxonomy): domain Bacteria; phylum Bacteroidota; class Bacteroidia; order Flavobacteriales; family Flavobacteriaceae; genus Flavobacterium; species Flavobacterium aquicola. The sequence goes on along the minus strand of NZ_QUNI01000003.1, from coordinate 449,590 downwards.
AAAAACTACTGACTTCTTAGACAAAAGCACTTGGACATTGGCAACTATACTAATTGCATTAATCTTGCTTTCTGGTTTGAGTTTCACAGGAACTTTGAGCGATTCAGATTCAAAAATTATTGACAATACCGAAACTGCAACACCAAAAACTAATGCTCCAGTTCAGAATGCACCTGCAGAAAACACACCTGCAGCTCCAGCACCAGCAAAATAATTTGTTCAAATAAACACATAAAATGCCAGCCTGTCAAAGCTGGCATTTTTTATAAGAAAAAATGTCAGTTTATAAGCTCTGGCATAATTTCTGAAATCAAAATAAACATTAAAAAAAACAACATAAATATAAAATCATGGCTTTAAACATTAAACCACTTTCGGATAGAGTTCTTATCGAACCAGTAGCGGCTGAAACTAAAACGGCGTCAGGGATTTTTATTCCAGATACTGCCAAAGAAAAACCACAAAAAGGAACTGTTGTTGCTGCTGGAAACGGCAAAAAAGACGAACCTTTAACTGTAAAAGTTGGAGATACAGTTCTTTATGGAAAATATGCTGGAACAGAATTAAAACTAGAAGGAAAAGATTATTTGATTATGCGTGAAGACGACATTTTAGCAATTATCTAAAATCAAATACACAAATAAACGAATCAACAAATAAACAATAAAATGGCAAAAGATATAAAATTTGATATTGAAGCACGCGACGGTTTAAAACGCGGTGTTGACGCATTAGCAAATGCAGTAAAAGTAACTCTTGGCCCAAAAGGCCGTAACGTAATTATCGGGAAATCTTTTGGCGGACCTACAGTTACTAAAGATGGAGTTTCTGTTGCAAAAGAAATCGAATTGAAAGATCCATTGGAGAACATGGGAGCTCAAATGGTAAAAGAAGTAGCCTCTAAAACTAATGATTTAGCAGGAGACGGGACCACAACTGCTACAGTATTGGCACAAGCTATCGTAAAAGAAGGTTTGAAAAACGTTGCTGCAGGAGCAAACCCGATGGATTTGAAACGCGGAATCGACAAAGCTGTTGAAGCTATTGTTGCTGATCTTGCTAAACAAACAAAAGTAGTAGGAAGCGATTCTGAAAAAATAAAACAAATTGCATCTATTTCTGCAAACAATGACGAAGTGATTGGTGAATTAATCGCTAACGCTTTCGCAAAAGTTGGAAAAGAAGGCGTTATCACTGTAGAAGAAGCCAAAGGAACTGATACTTATGTAGATGTTGTAGAAGGAATGCAGTTTGACAGAGGATACCTTTCTCCATATTTTGTTACCAATCCAGAAAAAATGGAAGCAGAATTAGACAGTCCTTATATCCTTTTGTATGACAAAAAAGTTTCTTCTTTAAAAGAATTATTACCTGTTCTTGAGCCAGTTGCTCAATCAGGAAAACCATTATTGATTATTGCAGAAGATGTTGACGGAGAAGCTTTATCAACATTGGTAGTAAACAAATTACGCGGTGCATTAAAAATCGCTGCTGTAAAAGCTCCAGGTTTTGGAGACAGAAGAAAAGCAATGCTTGAAGATATCGCTATCTTAACTGGCGGAACTGTAATTTCTGAAGAAAGAGGCTATACTCTAGAAAATACAACTATCGAAATGCTTGGTTCTGCAAAAAGAGTAACCATTGACAAAGACAACACTACAGTTGTAAGCGGAGCTGGTGATGCCGATTTGATCAAAAATCGCGTAAACCAAATCAAAGGTCAAATGGAAACTACAACTTCTGATTATGACAAAGAAAAATTACAGGAACGTTTGGCTAAATTAGCCGGAGGTGTTGCGGTTCTTTACGTTGGTGCTGCTTCAGAAGTGGAAATGAAAGAGAAAAAAGACAGAGTTGACGATGCGCTTCATGCAACTCGTGCAGCTGTTGAAGAAGGAATTGTTGCTGGAGGCGGTGTTGCTTTATTAAGAGCAAAAAGCTCACTTGACGCTTTAAAAGCTGACAATGCTGATGAAGCTACAGGTATTAAAATTATCTCTAGAGCTGTTGAATCTCCTTTAAGAACAATTGTTGAAAATGCAGGTTTAGAAGGTTCTGTTGTTGTAGCTAAAGTTACTGAAGGTTCAGGAGATTTTGGGTACAACGCAAAAACTGATGAATATGTTGATATGCTAAAAGCAGGAATCATCGATCCTAAAAAAGTAACCCGTATCGCATTAGAGAATGCTGCTTCGGTTTCAGGAATGATTTTAACTACTGAATGTGCTTTGATCGATATTAAAGAAGAAAGTGCAGCAGGCGGAGGCCATATGGGTGGAGGTATGCCAGGCATGATGTAATCCATCCCGATTTTGAATATAAAATCCGCCTTGAAATTTTTTCTTGGCGGATTTTTTTGTCGTTTAGTTTCAGTCATTAATTCCGGTCAAATGTTTTTGGAATACTATTTTCATTGGTTTCACCACAAAATGTCCAAGAAATAATATACCAGCGATTATTCTCAAAAATTAGCTGAACGCTATTTATTCCTCTCCTTTCGACTTTTCCCTCTTTTTCTAATCTCGTTTCATAAGTACTCCAAACGTGTGCAATATTGCCAAAAAATCTAACCTCACGATTGATTTCACTTTCATAAAAAGCTGTACCAAAAACCATTACGTCAGTTTGTTTATGAAATTCTTCTAACGTCAGTGTTGCTTGTATTTTCTGTTCTCTGTCAAAGTATGAATATACGGCTTTTGGATGATGTAAATAGTTATCTCTGTCCCATTGTCTTTTTGCGCCCTTTTCTCCTGAAACAACCTTATAACTGGCTTTCATTAATGCATCGATCGTTTTTACATCATTTTCAAATGATTTGTCTTGTGCTGTTGAATGTAATGTTATCATAAATAATGTAGTTGTTAAATAAAATAAAAATTGTCTCATAATCTTTTTTTTACAAAGCAACTCAGATAATTTTAACCAAAAAAACAAATTATTTAGTTCGTTTTGGTTTGTATGTAATCTATCATATATCTTATTTAGAGCAGTAATTTGTCAATACTATTTAACAGACAATCTTTGTAACTTTTTGCTATTGTAATTTTATGTTCACCAATAATTAAATGATTATTTTCTATATATTCTACATTTTTCAAATTTACAATACTGGAATTATGGACTCTCATAAACTCATCAGGCAGCTTATCAATCAAATCCTTTAAAGTTTTGTAGTAAACATACTTTTTGTTGTTTTTTACAAATATCTCTACATAGTTCCCCAATCCTTTTACAAATAAAATGTCGTCAAAATTTAATTTGATTAATTTTTTGTCAGTTTTTATGAAAGTGAAATTTTGGCTGTATTTCATTTTACGTTGTCTATTTAAAATTCTAACTAACTTCCCGCTACTACTTCGAGTTTCAGACTAAATTAATCCATTCTTAAGATTTACCAAATCATTCAAACAAAAACCACCTTTCCATTAACCCAATTGTTCAAATTCATTGTAGTAATCGTTAGCGACTGGTAATTTATTCCTGTTGGATCCATTCATATTTTCCATTTTTAAGATATATTATTCCGCCTCCTCAGCTTTCTTCGGCGTGTATGTATATCCCAATCATTTAATAGTTTTATTTTATCTGTTTCTTTTATTTCTTCTTCGGATAATATTTCTCCTTCTTCATTTACATTATTCCAATAGATTCCATCTTTCGGTGCTTTTTCAAAAATTCCTGCCCAATCAAGTTCGTCGAAACCTTGTTCTAATATATTATTTCCCATTCCGAAATAATCAGTTCTATTTCCGTTGCCGAAGATTATTCTCAAACCACTTTTTCCATTTTTCTTACCCCTAACGATTTCAACTATTTCATTTAAATTATCTCCGTCTAAATCACACAGAATTTTGTTAGTTTTGTATTTCTTAAAAGTTTCAATTGTATCAATATTTTCAACTTCAGTTTCTCTTTTTTCTACCGTGTAATATTCTTTATTTTGGACTTTTTCGGATTCTTCTTCTATTTCCTTTTTACAAGAAATAAAAACTAGAAAAACAACTATTAAGATTCTAATTTTCATATTTCGGTTTTCGGCGTTTTTTTTTGGTTTGCTTGCAACTAATTAATAACTATCGCTAATTTATACAAAAAAACCGCCTTGCTTTAGTTAAAACAAGACGGTCTATTTTATTTTTTAAAGTTTAGAATTATTCATGATGAACCACTTTTTTCTTTATCATCTTTAAGAAAACAGGTAAAGTGGATACTAATATAATTCCGATGACAATTTTCTCAATGTGCTCTTTTAAATCAATTCCCATTTCCAAAAACATTCCGTAAAGATAATGCCCAGAGAAAATCAAAATGAAAGACCATAAAATCGAACTCAATATATTAAAAAACATAAACTTCTTTTTGTCCATAGTTCCTATACCTGCCACAATTGGGGCAAAAGTCCGCACTATAGGTAAAAAACGTGCATAAATAATAGCTTTCCCACCATGTTTATCAAAAAACTCTTTCGCCTGAAGTAAATATTTTTTCTTGAACAAAAGCGTATCTTCTCTATTGTATAAATAATAACCGCTTTTAGCTCCAAACCAGTAACCAACCATATTTCCCAGAATACCCGAAAGCGCTACCAATGATGAAAGTATTACAAGATTTAGAAAATCACTTTCGATATAAACTACATTTTGGATCAAATCACGGCTGTAAATTCCAGCAAGGAAAAGCAGACTGTCGCCAGGAAGAAAAAAACCGGCAAAAAGACCAGTTTCGGCAAAAACAATAAACAAAACAATATACAAACCCAGTTGAATGCCACCAATTGTAAATGTTATATAAAATTCAGGATTTACTAATTGGGTCCATTCAAAATTATTCATAAATTATCTGTGTTTTTGTTTAGGCTGTGAAAGTAATAATAATTTAGTTGAACGGCAATATAATACTTTATTTTAAAGTTTTATTAACGCTAAAAAACAATAAAAAAAGCACCAAATTGACTTATCATTTTGATGCTTTTTAAATAATCAATAAAATTGTTCACTTAATTCACAATGAACAGTTTTTTTTAACGAATTACAATCTATCATATTGACAGCATGAATGAAGATTATCATAGTCTTCTTTAGTAGCTTTTACGCTATCTGTATCATGACCAACTTTGGCAACTGCTTTTTTAACATCCATCAAAGAACATTTTTCTTCATTGATTATCAAACTCAATTGATGTGTCGCAACATCCCAAGATGCTGATTTTACCCCCGCAACCGAATATGCTGCCTTTTGTATTCTTTTTTGGCATTGCTCACAGTTACCGTTTACTTCGGTTGTGTATTTAGTATTTTTGCTTTTCTTTTCTTGGCCTTGAGCCGAAAATGTAAAGACTGTCATTAGTAAAATTAAAAACACATTTTTTATCATATTACCGTTGCTGTTTTTTTGAATATTTGTTTTCATTTTATTTAGTATTAAAATTTAATATTGTTATTGTTATTGATATTGATTTTTGCCATTGTCTTTTGACATCGCCATTGATACTTATTTTATTTTAAATCGCAACCCCGCATAATACATCTGGCCAAATACAGGAGCATAGACAATTGTTGCATCAAAATTAGGACCAAAAGGGTTTTCCGCATCTACAATTGCTGGATTTTGAGTATAATTCCCAATGTTCTCCCCTCCTGCGTACACTTCAAAATTAGAAGAAAAAACTCTGGTGATTTGTGCATTCATCAAAGAATAGGCTGGCGAATTTTCGTCAAGTCTAAATTCTGCAGGATTTGAGGCTGTGTATGGCAGTTGCTGTTCACCAATCCAGTTGTAGGTGAAATCAAATTTCCATTGCTGTCCTTTATCTGTTCTGCCAGTTTCATAACCTAAGTTTCCAAAGAAACGATGAGCGGCCTGCAAAGGTCTTTGAAATTTTCCAGATAAATAATCGGTTTTAATATCATAGTATTTATAAGCCGAACGCAATTCCAGACGTTTTGCCAATTCATAATTGAATTCCAGCTGAAAGCTATTAGCAAACGAAGCGCCGTCCAAATTATGAAAAATCACCTGTTGCGGACTCTGCATCACATCGACCACTATCTGATTCTGAAAATTGGTTCTGTAAAAGTCAGCGGTAATATCACCGTTTCTGTTAAACAATTTAAAACCCTGCATAAAACTCAAACCGTAGTTCCAAGCAATTTCAGGATCCAAACCGTATAATTTGCCACCGGCATTTACAATATTAAAAGTTCTGGAACTGGCAAATAAGTTTTGATTTTCGGCAAAAATATTTGCTGAACGTTTTCCTCTTCCTGCCGAAATTCTCAAAACTCCTTTCTCCCAAGGATTGTATTTCATGTGCACTCTCGGCGTTGCAAAAACACCCAAACGATTTCCATAATCTACTCTTCCGCCAAGAATCAGACTGAAATTATCTTGGTTATCAAAAGTATATTCAAAGAAAGCGCCGACTGTATTATCGATTCTGCTGTAATCTGTGGCATTGAGAAACTCACTATAGCTGTCATAGGTAAAATTCAAACCCGTGGCGAACTTGTTTTTTTCATTATTAATAATCGAATTAAAAATAAGGTTTGAATAAAAACTGTTCTGCTTGATATTGTAATTTCTCAAACCAAAATACGAATCCTGATCGTAGCTGGAAAAGGAATTTTGGAAACCAAAACTCTGAAAAGGCATGTCTTTAAAAACATACCCGATTTTTGTAGAAACATCAATCTTTTGGGTATCAATTTCAGAACCCCACGAACTAGTTGTTCCTTTATCAGTATCAGGATTAAAACTTATCTGCCCCATTTGCTTGGTATCATTCATATACTGCAGATTAATGAAACTCACCCAGCCTGTTTCGGGATTGTAATATTGGTAACGGTTGAGAACATTGAATTGTTTCTGCAACGGATTGTCCAGAAACCCATCGTCATTGTTATCCATTTTGGAGTTTCGCATATTGCCGTGAAGCAATAAACTGGTTGCCCATTTATCGGAGATCTTTTGATTAAAATCGGCATTCAGTTCAAAACGGGAATCAGTCGAACCATAAAGATTCAGCAAAAACGGAACTTCCGACATTGGTTTTATCAACTCAGTATTTATTTGTCCCGAAATACTTTCGAAACCGTTCACCACACTTCCAGCACCTTTGGTAATCTGAATACTTTCTATCCAAGGTCCAGGCGTAAACGACAGCCCGTATGCTTGCGAAGCCCCGCGTACAGAAGGAATGTTTTCCTGCGTCATCATCAGGTAAGGACTTGTAAGACCCAGCATTTTTATTTGCTTGGTTCCAGTCAGCGCATCCGAAAAATTGACATCTATTGAAGGATTGGTCTCAAAGCTTTCGGCAAGGTTACAACAGGCTGCTTTGAGCAGTTCTTTTTTGGTAACTAAAGTTGTGTTACCGGTAAGCGTATATGATTTTTGCATGCTCTTACGTTTGGACTGCACTTTGATTTCGCGTAAAGTATCCTGCGAATAGGAATCAAAAACAGTAAACAAGAGCAATAAAACTAGTATTACATTTGTTTTCATGATTAAAATTATAATGATTAATACTGCCAAATCCAGAAACAAGGATTCAGCTCTAATTAAACATTACAATTTATCATAAAGGAGGTATTGGCTGTACAGCTTAAAAAGCGGCGGTGCATTGGCATCGCAGTAATAAGTTAATGCAGTATTATTTTTGAAATTATCAACAGAAGTAAAAACAAACGAATGCGTTTCAGGAATTACAAAAGCATAGTCTATCTGAAAAGAAAAAGACTTTACAATCCCGTCATCCGATTTTTTCTGAATGAGGATTTTTTTGTCTTTGCAGCATTTGTCTTTTTTGCTGACTGCTTTTTTTTCGCAGCAGCCTTTTTCATTCTGCAAAGAAACTGAATTCAAAGAAACCGAAGAGATCATCCCTCCGCAATAATGTACATTAAAAGCAAACCCAACATTGGAACCCAATATTAGAAACGCCAAAAGTATACTTATATGCTTCTTAATTCTCATGATGCAAAATTACCATTATTATTTGCCAAAAAACCAAACTCTTTGTTAAACTTTAAAATCAGATATAAAAATTGGGTAAAACAATTATTCTATTATAACATACTCTATGAACCCTGCTGTCCATTATATCTTTTCCTAGGAAAGAAAATAAAATGAACCTAAAGCTATAAAAAACCATCTTAAACAATATAAATCACTTATTTAATTTTTGAAAATAAAATGCCGGAATAAAAACAAACACAAACAAAGGCTGAATCAAAAAACGCCTAACATAGAAAAGCATCAGATTTTCATGATTTTTGAATAAATAAATAATAGAGAAAAAAGCAATTATTAGAATTACAAAAAGCAAAATATACAGAACAGCAGCAAATGAAATCATTCTCTTATCCTTGAAAACAAAATAAATAATACCTAACGAAAAAACGGTATTTAAACTAAAACGAAAAAGCAAACCTAAAAAAAGCAAACCTGAATTATAATGCGGCAAAGCCAGTTTTAAATAATCGCCGTTAAAATAAACCAAAAAAGGATCGTAAAACAATTGACTTTCAAAAGCCCTAACAAGCATTAGCAAAGACACGAATACGAGTATAAAAAAAATACGCATTGTGTTTTGAAGTATTTTATTTAGCATATTTCGAAAATTTATTCACCCAAATAAACCATAATATAAAAACTGCACCATAAATTACCGCTGGAAATAAAACGCTGTGCAGAAGATGTTTTTTCTCTGGAAAATAATACATTGCAACAATCAAGACAGCTATTCGTAGTACATTCAATATATATATCAATAAAGCCCCTCCAAAAATAAAAAGTAAAGTATTCTTTAAACTTCCTGAGAAAGCAATAATAAAAGAAATAAATAAAATAATTACACTTATCCCATTGCAGCCTTCCACAATTCGAACAATATATTCATTTTGAAAATACATCCTAACAAACGGCTCATTAACAACAATTTCATCCTGAATACGCATAAAAAAATATGAAATTATTTTTTGAGTATTTTGGGCTACTGCTTTTGTTATTGTATCGACAGTATTATTTTCAAAGCCATTCAAAAAAATCTGGTAGAGAAATGTTAGTACAATATAGCTGCCGAAAAAACTAGCTAAAAAAACTAAAAAGGGTTTGTATTCGAGAAAGTATTTTTTCAAAATTATTTTTTTGCCAAATTTATGCAATTAAAGAATTAGCTTTAAATACTTTTGTAAAAAAATAATATAATATGACTTTTCAAGAATTACAGCCTAAAGTAACCGAGATAACAGCAAATACATCACTTAACAGAGACCAAAAACTATTGGCGATCTGCCAGCTTTTGAGCGATTCCATTTCTTACTATAACTGGGTAGGCTTTTATTTTGCCAATCATGAAACCAAAACATTACATCTTGGTCCGTATGTAGGTGCCGAAACCGATCATACTATCATTCCATTCGGAAAAGGAATCTGTGGTCAGGTTGCAGTTTCCAATAATAATTTTGTTGTTCCTGACGTAAGCGCACAAGACAATTATATCGCCTGCAGTTTTACAGTAAAATCTGAAATCGTAGTACCGCTTTTTGTGAACGGCGAAAACATTGGCCAAATTGATATTGACAGCCATGTAATCGATCCGTTTACAGAAGAAGACGAACGCTTTTTGGAATTTGTAAATCAGGAGATTGCAAAATTATATTAAACCTTTCGCAAAATCTTAAAAACAGCCTGCAATAAATTGTAATTTATTTGCAGGCTGTTTTTTTTAGCATAAAAAGATTACTTTATTTACTTTTGTCTTTTATTCAAAAAACTATTAACCAACCTATTAAACCATTTATATGAAAAAACTTTTATTCATTCTTTTGTTCCTGCCTTTGATAATCTTTGCCCAAGACTACAATCAAAAAAAAACTTATCTGGACTCTTTATGGAGAAAAACAACAGAAGGGAATCATAAATATTACAGAATTATAGAATCTTATGATTCACAAACAAAACTATATTCAATCAAAGATTATTACAAATCTGGTATTTTGAAAATGGAAGGAAATTCTAAAACTGAAGACTTTTCAAGCTATGAAGGAGAGTTTGTATCTTATTACGAAAATGGCAATAAAAAAGACATTGTAAATTACGGCAAATCCAATAAACCAATAGGAAAAACTGAACAATGGCATGAAAACGGCACAAAAAAATCCGAAGGTGAATATATCGAATCAGAAAAAGGTATTTTTAATACTCTAAAGATATATCAATACTGGAATCCTGACGGCAAACAAACTGTAACTGACGGAAATGGATATTTTGAAGAAACGGACAAAGATCATTCTGATTCAGGAAATATAAAAAATGGTTTAAAAGAAGGAACGTGGAAAGGAAAATTCAATAAAAACTGCAGATACACTGAAACTTACAAAGAAGGAAAAATAGTCACAGGAGTGAGCACTGATGAAAACAACAAAGAATATCAATATGACGAATTTGAAAGCAAACCAGAACCAAAAGGCGGTATTCAAAATTTCTATAAATACATTGGTAAAAACTTTAAAATATACAAAGAAGACGAAAACATAAAAGGTACTATAATCACGTCATTTATTGTTGACAAAGATGGTCAGATAACTGAACCAATAACCATAAAATCCATAAAGGACACATTAGATTATGAAGCAATTGACGTTATAAGCAGTTACAAAAAATGGATTCCGGGTAAACAGAGAGGACAATATGTAAGAGTCAAGTACCAAATTCCAATTACTCTAGCGGGCTTAAAATAAAAAAGAGACCCATCAAAATAATTCAAAATTCATAATTTATAATTGCTTCGTCAGTTCTCAAATAAAGAAATTTTTATTTTGTTCGAGTCATAATTATTTTCTACATTTGCACCCGTCTTACAATAGATGTACGGCTACATAATAATCATTTAAATAATATTAAAATGTACTTAACTAAAGAAGTTAAAGAAGAAATCTTCGCTAAACACGGAGGAAAAGCAGAAAACACAGGATCTGCAGAAGGTCAAATCGCGTTATTCACTTACAGAATCAGCCACCTTACTGAGCACTTGAAAAAAAATCGTCACGATTTTAACACTGAGCGTTCATTGGTACTATTAGTAGGTAAAAGAAGAGCTTTGTTGGATTACTTGAAGAAAACAGAGATCAACAGATATCGTGAGATTATCAAAGTATTGGGTATTAGAAAATAATCAATATAATAAAGAGGTGCGAAAGTGCCTCTTTTTTATTTTTAGAGTTTAAGATCAATTTTTAAATTCTTCCTCCATAAATTAATTTTCAAAAATTAATACATTTACATTAAAAAAGTTTGGTTTTTCATTGGGTTTTAGGCATTAACTACGCAGCAACTACAACTAACAACACAACTAAAACCCATTGTATAATCAAAAGGAAAAAATTATGATTCCACAATTATTTGTAGAAAAAATCGATTTAGGTGATGGCAGAAGCATCACAATCGAGACAGGACGTTTAGCAAAACAAGCAGACGGTTCTGTAGTAGTAAGAATGGGCGACACGATGATTCTTGCAACAGCAGTTTCAGCACGCAGCGCCAATCCAGCGGTTGACTTTTTACCGTTAACGGTAGATTACCGCGAAAAATTTGCAGCAGCAGGTCGTTTCCCTGGAGGTTTCTTTAAAAGAGAAGCTCGTCCAAGCGACAGCGAAGTATTAACAATGAGATTAGTTGACCGCGTATTGCGTCCGCTTTTCCCAGACGATTACCATGCTGAAACACAAGTTATGATTCAATTAATGTCTCATGACGAAGAAGTTATGCCAGACGCATTAGCTGGTTTAGCCGCTTCTGCAGCATTAGCTGTTTCAGACATTCCATTTTACAACTTAATTTCCGAAGTACGTGTTGCACGCATCGACGGAAAATTTGTAATCAACCCAAGCAGAGAAGACTTAGCAAAATCAGACATCGATATGATGATTGGAGCTTCTATGGATTCTGTTGCGATGGTAGAAGGAGAGATGAAAGAAATCTCAGAAGCTGAAATGGTGGAAGCAATTAAATTTGCTCACGAAGCTATCAAAGTTCAAATTCAAGCACAATATCGTTTACAGGAAGCTTTTGGTAAAAAAGAAACTCGTACTTACGAAGGTGAGAAAGAAAACGAAGAAATTTATAAAAAAGTAAAAGCTGCAGCTTACGATAAAATTTACAATATCGCTAAAGTTGGGTCTGCTAAACACGAAAGAAGCGCTGCATTTGCTGAAGTAAAAGAAGAAGTTAAAGCTTTATTTACTGAAGAAGAATTAGCTGCTGACGGTGATTTAGTTGGTAAATATTTCTACAAAACCAACAAAGAAGCGGTTCGTAACGTAGTATTAGAATTAGGAATTCGTTTAGACGGTAGAAAAACTACAGACATCAGACCAATCTGGTGTGAAACTGATTATTTACCAAGAGTTCACGGTTCATCTTTATTTACACGTGGAGAAACCCAAGCTTTGGCTACAGTAACTTTAGGAACTTCTAGAGAAGCAAACCAAATCGACTCGCCTAGCGAGCAAGGTGAAGAGAAATTCTACCTGCACTATAACTTCCCTCCTTTCTCAACTGGTGAAGCAAAACCGCTAAGAGGAACTTCAAGAAGAGAAGTAGGTCACGGAAACTTGGCTCAAAGAGCTTTGAAAAATATGATTCCTGCTGATTGTCCTTATACAATCCGTGTTGTTTCTGAGGTTTTAGAATCTAACGGTTCTTCTTCTATGGCAACAGTTTGTGCTGGAACAATGGCATTATTAGATGCTGGAGTTCAAATGACAAAACCAGTTTCTGGAATTGCTATGGGATTAATCACTGATGGTGAGAAATTCGCTGTTCTTTCAGATATTTTAGGTGACGAAGATCACTTAGGAGATATGGACTTTAAAGTAACCGGAACAAAAGACGGTATTACTGCTTGTCAGATGGACATCAAAATTGATGGATTACGTTATGACATTATGGAGCAAGCATTAGCTCAAGCTCGTGACGGTCGTATGCACATTCTAGGTAAAATTACCGAAACTATTGCTGCACCAAGAGCTGACGTAAAAGCACACGCACCAAAAATCATTACCAGAACTATTCCTGGAAACTTTATTGGAGCATTAATCGGACCTGGCGGAAAAGTTATTCAAGAATTACAAAAAGCTACTGGAACTACAATCGTTATCAACGAAGTGGATGAGCAAGGAGTTATCGAAATCTTAGGTACAGATCCTGCTGGAATTGAAGCGGTATTAGCAAAAATTGCTTCTATCACTTTCAAACCGCAAATGGGAGAAGCTTACGAAGTGAAAGTAATCAAAATGTTAGATTTTGGTGCTGTAGTAGAATATACTGCTGCTCCAGGAAACGAAGTTTTATTACACGTATCTGAGTTAGCTTGGGAACGCACAGAAAATGTTACTGATGTAGTAAACATGGGAGATGTTTTCCAAGTGAAATACTTAGGGGTTGACCCAAAAACCAGAAAAGAAAAAGTGTCAAGAAAAGCACTTTTACAAAGACCTCCTCGTGAGGAGAAAAAAGAGTAATCCAATCTTAGTTTACTAAAGGTTTATTTATAGAAAGAACCCCGTTTTACAATTGTGAAACGGGGTTTTTCAGTTTTCAAACAATAAAACTGCCTTTCTTTAGCAACCATCATATATATTACAAAAATTATTCAATTTCAACTTATAAACCAATAAGTAAATACTAATTAAAAAAAACTAACATATTTTTAAGATAAAATGTGAAAAAAATATGAAAAAACAATAAATTCTTTACACAATATTCAAGAAAAAAAAATATCTTTATCCTGAAGATTTAATAACTATTAACTTATAAAATAAACCTATATGTCTTACCCTACTATTCAAGTTACAAAACTCAATGCAGTTCCTTTCACATTCGACGAAACAGAAAATGTAGAATACCCAGTACCCCCTTTTATCTCAGCAAAATTATACACTACCAGCTACAATGTCTTAGCTTTAAAAATAAGAGCTACCTTATACATAGACTCCGCAAATGATGTTGATCCTTTTGTTGAAATAAATCCAGTAGTACTTGGCGGTTCCTTACAATTGTATTTTGATTACAATTTTACAGAAGAAACCCCTAAGAGTTTAGATGTTTGGTACATCGAATTAGATTATATTTCTGAATCTGTTGGATATATCTCTAGCGTTACTTCTTTCTTACGAGATATTGACCCTGAATTATCTAGGGGGACTGTAACGCAAGTTGGAAACTAACTAAACCACTCTGCACTTTCAGTGCAAAGGTTTGTTTGTTGAGGGACTGAAAGTCTCTCAATTTTGAAAACCATTTATCAATACTAAAGTCAAAGATTAGATATTCCTACATTACTTAAAGTACTGCAGTAAACTTCAGGGTTTTAACCCCGAATCTGAAGCCAATAAAGTAAAAAAACAACATCATTTAAAATGATGTTGTTTTTGAAATATAGATTAAAAACTAACGAATTTGTAAAATGTTTAAATTAAAATTATTTTTTCTTTCAATTTTCCTTTTTTTTCCATTATACAATTTCTCCCAAGTACAACCAACCAGTATAGCTTTAAATCAAATATTACAAAAAAAAGCTATCGAGTTCAAAAACGAAACTAACTTTAATAAAGCCCATCTTTTCTTTATTAAAAATAATTGGGATTCTACTTTAGTATATTCTATGAAACAGCTAATTTCCAGTAAAAACGAAGAATTAATGGATTATTGCCACTTTTTTAGAGGATATAGTTTTAGAGAAAAAAAACTATTCAAAGAAGCCCAATCAGAAATGCATTTAATATCCAACAAATTCATACTTTATCCTCTAGTAAACAAAAACCTAGGCCAAATTTCATTAGAATTAAAAGAATTTGAAAAAGCGATTTATTATTTCAAAGAAGTAGAAAAGCTGCCTTTTTCAAACAATCATGGATACAAAATAAGCATAATTTATGAAAATTTAGGCATTTGTTATTTACATCTCAATCAGTTTAACAAAGCTGAAGAATATTTTTTTAAAAGTCTTGAATTACAAGAAAAAGAAAAAGATTTGATATCATTAATTGGTTTAAACATGAATATTGCTGGTTTATACTATCAACAATACAAAGATTTACAAGCTATTACTTTTTTCGAAAAAGCATACAATCTGTCGAAAAAAGTAAATCATTTTGAATCAAAAAAAAATGCATCATTAAATATGGCAATTGTCGAAGAAAACAGAGGTAACTTTAAAGAAGCATTAGCGTATAGAAAAGAATCATCGAAATGGAATGACTCCATAAATAACCAAAACAAAGTCTGGGCTGTTGCCGATTATGAAAAAAAATATGCTATAGCCCAAAAGCAAAAGCAAATTTCAGTACTTAAAGTAGAGAACAAACTAAAAGACACACAGCGAAAAACCATGTTTCTTTCAACACTTGGATTGTTATTGGTTTTATCAGGAGGTGTTTATGCATATGCTCAAAAAGTGAAAAATACCAAAATCATACTATCTCAAAAAATAAAACTGGACGAACTCAACGCAACCAAAGATCAATTGTTTTCTATAGTGAGTCATGATTTACGTTCTTCTGTCAATGCTTTAAAAACAAGTAACAGCAAATTAACCACTTCTCTTGAAACCAAAAACTACAACGAACTCGACAATCTTCTAAATCAAAATAGCGCAATTGCAAACAGTGCCTACAGCCTGCTCGACAATTTATTGCATTGGGCATTACTGCAGACCAAACAATTGTATTTCCATAAAGACTCCGTTCATTTATTTTCTATTGTGCAGCAAATAGAATTCAACTATAAATCTTTACTATCTGATAAAAACATTACCTTTGAGAATTCTGTTTCCAAAAATAATTTTATTTGGGTAGATCTCGATTCATTGAAAATTGTACTGCGTAACCTGCTGGATAATGCTATAAAATTTACCCCAGAAAATGGTAAAATATGTTTTTATACGGTTGAGACAAATACTAATTTTTGTCAGCTTGTAATTCACGACAGCGGTTTAGGAATGTCACAGAACACGATTGACGAACTTCTCCAAGATAATGAATTATTGGCCAAGAAAAAAAACTCAGAAATTATAGGAACAGGATTAGGAATGCAATTATGCAAACAAATGATTAAGAAAAATGGAGGTTCTATAACTATAGAAAGCGAACTCAATAAAGGAACCAAAATGATACTTTCGTTCCCAAAAACAGAACAGAATGGATAACATTAATGTACTTATTATAGAAGACACACCAGAGCAAAGCGATACCTTAAGCAAAGTGTTGTTGGCAAACAATTATAATATCGCAGGTGTTGCCCAAAATTATACAGATGCCCTCACTCTATTTTATAAGAACCCTGTCGATATTGTAGTCATTGATGTTTTCTTAGATGGAAAACCAGATGGCATTACCTTTGCCGAGACAATCAGTATTGTGCCAAATGCCGCTAAGCCTTTTGTTTTTCTAACTAGTTCCCACGACCGGCAGATTTTTGAAAGAGCCAAACTTACCAAACCTTTTAGTTTTTTAATGAAACCTTTCAATGAATTAGAAATTATCTACGCTTTAGAAATGGCTGTCGAAAAATTCTATGACCAAACCAACGTCTTTTTAAGTGAAGACCAGGACACTATAATCAGTAATGATTATATGTTTATCAAAAAGAGAAATGTACTAAAAAAAGTATCATTAAAGGACATTCTTTACATCGAAGT
Source organism: Flavobacterium aquicola (assembly GCF_003385115.1). GTDB lineage: Bacteria > Bacteroidota > Bacteroidia > Flavobacteriales > Flavobacteriaceae > Flavobacterium > Flavobacterium aquicola. Next base: position 432,888 of record NZ_QUNI01000003.1, on the reverse strand, counting down.
AGAAGATCGTTACTGCAATATCATTACCGAAAAAGAGAAATTTGTCATCTTGATTTCGTTAACTAAAATCAGCGCACTGCTCGATAAAAACAAATTCATAAGAACTCACCGAAACTATCTGGTAAACTCCGACACAATTGAAGAAATAATCCTTGCAGACAATCTTGTCATTCTCAAAGGAAATCACAAAGTTAATCTTAGTGACAATTACAAAGATTTCATAAAAAAAATTAAGACATTATCATAAAATCATTTTATTAATAAAATCACATCTTCTCGTAATCTGGGAAGATTTTTTTTTACATTTAAAACAACATGATAAAAAGCAAAATACTGATGCGTCCACTATAAGGATTTCATAACAATAAAACCCAGCTTCACAACATCAGCATGAAATATGGAAACCTTTCATTATATCTTTAGATCACAAAAACAATCTAAATTTATCATGAGACTAGAACTTAATACCTCCATCAACATGCAATTAAGAAACTTTTTAAACAAAATTAATCCTTGGATAGGGCTTTTAGCATCATTATGCATTATTATACCTAGTTTGTACAACATCCTCGATACTCCTCTAATAATTACAAATGACCACTTCATTCTAGCAGGAGGTCTGTTCTTTTTTATTGTATTTTTAAAACAAATCTTTGATCGAATTGTTAATTTAGAAGGAATGGATTAAATTCCAAACTCAAATTAATTAATTGTTTTTAAAACAAAAACAGCCATCATTATAAGGAACCAGCAAGTATTCTTCATTATATATCGCAATAAAAAACAAAGATATTGAGCAATCAAAATCTGGAAGAAACTTAACGAATCTTTAGAATCAATTGAATTTCAATTTTAGGAATACATATTATCTTGCTACGACCCCATATTTATCATTTTATACATCTGAATTCGTTAGAACTCCCTGTTTCGCAATGCCGAAACAGGGGTTTTATTTTTTAAAACAGCTTACATCCTTTATCCTAGAGATACAAAATCCAGTCTTTATATACACTTTTTATTTTATATCGGATACTTTTTGACATTTGTCGTTTGATAAAGGAATACAAACTTTTTTCTAGATTTTGGAAGCGCTCGGTTTATTAATTTTAGGAATTATTCTAAAAGAGAAATACTTTCGATACGTTTCTTTATCATTAGTCGGAATTTGCCTTATCCGACTGATGTTCTTCGACTTATCTAATTCAAATTTCTTAATACGGGCTATGGTACTTGTTGGAGTCGGAATTGTATTATTGATAATGAACAGCCTATTTAAAAAGTATAAAGAACGTTTTGATTAAAAAAAAATAAACTTTTTGTAACTTTTATGAAACTCCATACGTATAACAACTTGTACACTTAAAAAATTGAGGAGACAAAAACATGAGACAACTTAAAATCACCAAGCAGGTAACCAATCGTGAAACCGCTTCATTAGACAAATATTTACAAGAAATTGGAAAAGTTGACCTTATTACTGCAGACGAAGAGGTAGAATTAGCTCAAAGAATTAAAGCCGGGGATCAAAGAGCCCTTGAGAAATTAACAAAAGCCAATTTACGTTTCGTTGTTTCGGTAGCCAAACAATACCAAAACCAAGGATTAACACTTCCCGATTTAATTAATGAAGGAAATTTAGGATTGATAAAAGCAGCACAGCGTTTTGATGAAACTCGTGGTTTCAAATTCATTTCTTATGCTGTATGGTGGATTCGTCAATCTATCCTTCAAGCTTTGGCTGAACAATCCCGTATTGTTCGTTTACCATTAAATAAAATTGGTTCTATCAATAAAATCAACAAAATGTACGCTTTATTAGAACAATCTAATGAACGTCCGCCATCTGCTGAGGAAATTGCGAAAGAACTTGACATGACAGTAAATGATGTAAAAGAGTCTATGAAAAACTCTGGCCGTCACTTATCTATGGATGCGCCTCTTGTAGAAGGAGAAGATTCAAACCTTTATGATGTATTGCGTTCTGGTGAATCTCCAAATCCTGACAGAGAATTAATTCACGAATCATTGCGTACTGAAATTGAGCGTTCACTAGAGACATTAACTCCAAGAGAAGCTGATGTAGTGCGTTTATACTTTGGTCTTGGTGACCAGCACCCAATGACTCTTGAAGAAATCGGCGAAACTTTTGATTTAACTCGTGAGCGTGTTCGTCAGATTAAAGAAAAAGCAATCCGCAGATTGAAACATACTTCTAGAAGTAAAATCTTGAAAACTTATTTAGGTTAATATAAAATATCCCCAATTAAAATTTTTAAACTGACTAATTTTTAAATCTTTTAATACAACGTGAACAACAGTCTGATTAACTGTTCGTTTTTTGATTGATGATTGAAACTCCGGCTGATTACCGGAGTTTTTTGCTTATTGGGCAAAAAATTCCGGTCAGTTCGAGTTTCACTCTCGGGTTTTCCGGAGTTTTATTTTTTATATTACCTTTGCAAAAAAAACGTAAAGCTGCACTGCAGTGCATCTCAACCTGTAATCGCTCTTGCGGTTCACAAATACAAAAAAGAAGAAATGAGTAAAAACACAATTATTGCCCCTTCAGTACTAGCAGCAGATTTTGCCAATTTACAGCGTGATATCGAAATGATCAACAACAGTCAAGCCGACTGGTTTCACATTGATATCATGGATGGCGTTTTTGTTCCAAACATTTCTTTTGGAATGCCGGTTCTTGAAGCTATTACAAGACACACCAAAAAGACGGTAGATGTGCATTTGATGATTGTAAACCCTGATCAATATATCAAAACATTTAAAGATTTAGGCGCTGATATTTTAACTGTACATTACGAAGCATGTACGCACTTACACCGAACGCTTCAGGCGATTAAAGCACAAGGGATGAAAGCCGGAGTAGCATTAAACCCGCACACCAGTATAGATTTATTAGAAGATGTAATCAATGATATTGACATGGTCTGCATCATGAGTGTAAATCCAGGTTTTGGAGGACAGTCTTTCATAGAGAACACTTATGCAAAAGTAAAAAAACTAAAAGATCTGATTACTCGAAAAGGAGCATCAACTCTTATAGAAATTGACGGCGGCGTTACCAACAAAAATGCAGTGCAATTAGCCGAAGCTGGAGCTGACGTACTTGTTGCCGGAAGTTTTGTATTTGGAGCTAAAGATCCAATCCAGACAGTAGCCGATTTAAAAGATTTACTAGCCGTTTAATAAAACCAAAAGTCCCAATAAGTAACAAACACACTTCATTGGGACTTTCTTCTTTAGTAAACACTTAATTTTTAATTATACTGATTAATTAAATATTTTATCAAATCAGTTGTCGTTATTATTCCGACCAGTATATGATCCTCACATACAGGCAGGGCATGAAATTCTTTTTTTGCTAATATCTCAGCTGCTTCTTTAATAGTAGTTTCTGGTGTAATTGTCACTAGCTTTTTGGCCATTACCTGTTCTACCGTAAACATATTATAAACGGTGGTATCAATAATCTCTTCATCATCATCAACTGCATCCGCAAACGAAATCCGCAGCAAATCAGTATAACTCAATATTCCAATTATTGTAACTCCGTTCACCACGGGAATATGTCTGATTTTATAATGCTTAAAAAGAGATTCAGCCTTCGTCAAATCATCCTTAATCGTAAGCTTAATTAGATCTTTGGTCATAATTGTAGACACTGGAACATGCTGTCTCATAACATTCTCTTTTTAAATTATACACAAATTTAAAAATGAAAATTGGCTAAAAATATGATGATTATCAGGTGTCATTCAAAACTTTTTCGATACATTACTATTTAATAATTCAGAACTCTTAAGGGAAATAAATAAAAGCCACTAATTGCGGCCTAAGGAGAAAAACACAAACAAAATCATAACTTGATTTATTTTTCCATATCACATAAAATATAATTGTGTTTTATACACTTATGTTCTAATTTTGAAAATAAGTTTAATCTGAAACATACAATAATGCAAAAATATTTTATTACCAGCCATCTATTAGCAACTGTCTTCCTGATGGTCAATTCAATAATTTACGCACAGTTTAACATTACAAAACTGCAGACTGAATACCAGACGACACCACTGGGAATTGATATACAGAAACCTGTTTTCAGCTGGAAGATGGAAGCAGATTCAAACCTGAGATCTTTATCACAAAAGAGTTACCAGATAAAAGTCACAGACGAAAACGGTAAAGTTGCTTGGAATTCGAATAAAACAGAAAGCAGTATTTCAGTAGGAATTCCCTATAAAGGTGAAGATTTAAAAGCTGCTACACGTTACAATTGGAATGTGACTGTTTGGAATCAAGATGGCAAAGAATCCTCTTTCTCATCTTGGTTTGAAACTGGGCTGATGAATCCTGACCCAGAATTATCTGGCTGGAATGGAGCAAAGTGGATTGGCTGTACTGATAAAGACATGGTACTGTATTCCCATTATCTTACTGTTTTTCAATTTAGCTATGATATTCAGCTCGATCAAAAATCAAAATCAGATAAAGCCAGTTTTATTTTTGGAGCAAATGACGAACGTCTTATGGATAGAAACATGAACATTCTGGACGTTGAAAATAAAAAAGACTGCTCGTATATAAAAGTAGAATTAAATATTTCAGACATCGGCACCACCCAAAATGGTAAAGCAAAATTAAATATTTACCGTGTAGGCTATACTAAAAACGATAATGCTTCTGTTCCTTTTAAAACATTTGAAATACCATTGGGCATCATTAACCAAAACAATAAATACAGCAAACATGCGATTTTTGCAACATCTGTTTTTGGCGTATTTAATTTTTACGTAGATGGAAATGATGCTTCTCATAATATCACTGCCGACAGTTCAGGTCATACCAGTGTAAATATAAATCCGATGGGACGCGGTGCTGATTATATTGCTTTTCCAATTGTGGGTGATATTGGTTTTGCTGTAAACAAAGGAGAAAAAGCCAATTTTTCGAACGTTAGGATTATGAATTTCAGAGCACCTTCGAATACGCTGTTTAATGAAAATCTTTCGGAGAAATCATATAACGGAATTTTTTCATCGGCAAATAACAAAATATTTTCAGTTACAAACGGGGAATACGTCATTGATGCCACATCAAAAGACGCACTGATTATTGCAAATCCAACCCAAAACTCATCTCCAATACTGCGGACTGAATTTAAAACAGATGGCAAAAAAATTAAAAAAGCCAGACTGTATGCAACTTCCCGTGGCATATATGAACTGTACCTCAACGGAGACCGAATTGGAAAAGAATATTTTAGCCCGGGATTAACACAATACAACAAAACACAGCTTTATCAAACCTATGATGTAACAGCTATGGTTTTAGAAAATGGAGACAATGCTTTTGGTGCCATTCTAAGCGAAGGCTGGTGGAGCGGTAATATTACTTTTACTGGCGAAAACTGGAACTTTTTTGGTGACCGCCAGTCGCTTTTGGCCAAATTAGTTATTACCTATAATGACGGAAGCGAACAAATCATAACTACAAATCCAAAAACATGGAAATACTGCAATGATGGTACTGTAAGATACGGCAGTTTTTTTCAGGGCGAAGTATATGATGCCACAAAAGAATCAGTAATTAAGGATTGGTCTAAACCTAACTTTAATGATTCCAAATGGACTAATACACAAATCATAGAATTAGAAACAAGTTCCAATCCAAATCTTGATTTTTCAGCATTAAAATTAAAAGGAATGCCTGGTGTAACTGCCACCATTACAAAAACATTAAAACCTGTCAGTGTAGAAGAAGTGCGTCCCGGCGTATTTGTATATGACATGGGACAGAATATGGTAGGTTTCCCTAAAATTGAATTGGAAAATACTGCTAAAGGCGACACTATAATGATACGTTACGCCGAAGTAAAATATCCTGACACCGAAGAATACGGCACTAATAAAAACATGATTATGCTCGAAAACATGAGAGCTGCCATGGTTCGGGATATTTATTACTGCAAAGGCAGTGATAACATTATTCAGCCACGATTTACTTTTCATGGCTTTCGGTTTTTAGAAATTACCGGCATAAAAAAAGCACTGCCATTAGATAAAATCACAGGATTGGTGCTAAGTTCTATCGATTCAATTACTGCTGATTATGAAACATCAAACCCATTGGTTAATAAATTATGGAAAAATATAGAATGGTCTACCCGCTCTAATTTTTTATACATTCCCACAGATACTCCTGCGCGCAATGAACGCATGGGCTGGAGCGGTGATATAAGTGTGTTTTCTAAAACGGCGACCTACCTTGCCAATGCAGGACCTTTTTTAAGAAGACATATGCTTGCCATGCGGGATTTACAGGAAAAAGACGGAAGATTTACAGACACAGCTCCTGTAACAGATGCCTTTGGCGGAATTCTATGGGGAAGTGCCGGAATTATAGTCGCATGGGAGTCGTATCTGCAGTATGGAGATGTCTCACTACTTGCAGAACATTATGAAGCCATGAAACACTATACAGATTTTCTAAAAACACACCTCAACCCAGCAACCGGTATACAATCGGAATCTCTCCTTGGCGACTGGCTGAGTCCCGAAGGCTACAAAAATGACGATACTATTTTGTGGGATGCTTACTATGCCTACGACCTTGAAATCATGCAAAAAACTGCCAAATTGCTTGGGAAAACTGATGACGCACTAGTTTTTGAGAAAGAATATGCAATCCGTAAAGATCATTTTAACAAAACTCATATTGATACTATAACAGGCAAAACAATACATTCTGGACACCGCTTTCCTTGGGGTTACATAGTATCCGAAGAGCAGCTTCCAAAAAAAGGAAGTTTCAGTGATACACAAGCCTCTTATGCGATTCCGCTGTCGTTTAATTTATTTGACAAAAACACCCAAGATAAAGCCGCAAATAATCTTGTAACAGCTTTGGAACGCAAAAACAAGGACGAATTAGACATCATGCGTCCTGAATATTCTTTAATGACTGGTTTTATTGGAACCGCTGCGATTAGCGATGCTCTTTCTAAAAATGGCAAGGATAAAGAAGCGTACCAACTATTACAGCAAACGTCCTACCCTTCTTGGTTATACTCCGTAGAAAATGGTGCAACCACTATTTGGGAACGACTGAATTCATACACAAAAGAAGACGGCTTTGGCGGTAATAACAATATGAACTCTTTTAACCATTATTCATTCGGTTCGGTTGGTGCATGGATGATAAACAATTCTATTGGTATTGCCCGTGATGAACCTGGTTTTAAAAAATTTATTCTGCAGCCTACACCTGACCCAACCGGACAAATAACTTTTGCAAAAGGGCATTATGATTCCATGTATGGAAAAATCGAAAGCGAATGGAAAGTTACTACCGAAGGACAGACAATTTATACGATGGAAGTCCCAGCAAACACAACAGCTACGCTATTTTTAAAAGCATCCAATATAAACAAAGTAACCGAAAGCGGTAAAAAAGTAAAACAAGCAAAAGGCATAACATTCATAGGCCAAAAAGGAGACAGATTAGAATTTACATTACTTTCTGGTTCCTATCAATTTACTATAGAAAACTAACAATAAATACAATGAAACTAATTGAGCTGAAGCATGCCCAATAGTTCCACTGCTTATTTTCTTTTTCAGATATTGCTTTTAAAATACCTAACACCTGCACAATGTCTTTTAAGTATTTGATTTTCAAAATAATTAATTGATAATTAAGTACATTTATATCTGAATTACGTATCCTTTTAATAGCTACAAAAAGTAAAAACATCATCTCACAAAATGACTACACTTCTCAAACAAAATATTGCAGCACATATTTCACTTTCTGATACTGAAATGGAGGAATTCTGCAATTTGTTTGAACAAAAATCAATCCCTAAAAAAAGTTTTTTGCTGCGGGAAAGTGAAGTATGCAGATTTGAAGGTTTTGTTACCAAAGGGCTTTTTCGGGTATATCATATTGACAAAAACGGTTTTGAACAAGTTCTCTATTTTGCTATTGAAAACTGGTGGATTACCGATATTGACAGCTTTACTACCGAAACGCCATCACAGCTTTTTATAGAAGCTATTGAAGATAGTGAAGTGCTCGTCATTTCTAAAAAAGACAAGGAATTTGCCTATGCCAATCTGCCTAAAATAGAAAAGCTGTTTCGAGTAATGACTCAAAAAACTCACGTCGCCCTGCAGCGCAGAATGATAGACAATCTGAGTAAAACAGCTGAATCCCGCTATATTGAATTTGCAGAAAAATATCCGCAGCTTATTCAGCGTCTTTCCAACATTCAAGTAGCAGCTTATTTGGGCATTACCAATGTTTTTTTGAGTAACATTCGAAAGAAAATTGCTGTCAAAAAATAAGAATTCCTTTTAATTATTTAAACTAGTTTAATGTTTTGAGACAGCATATCGTTTCATCTTTGCAGTGTAAATTTATAACACCACAGGAAATGAAAAATAGGATCTCAACAGTATTTATAACAATTTTAATTTTATTTAATATGGAAACACAAGCACAAAGTTTCAAAACTATTGAAACTAAAGATTTAAAACTTCAAGTTTACAACGCATCAGAAAATAGTTTTGGTGTAGCATCGGTAATTGTATCCGGAAAAACAGATGCGGTTTTAATTGACGCACAATTTACTTTGGCGGATGCCGAAAAAGTGGCACAGAAAATTAAAACAAGCGGTAAAAAATTAACCACAATTTTTGTTTCTCACGGCGATCCAGATTTTTACTTCGGACTGGAAGTATTCAAAAAACATTTTCCTGAAGTTACCGCTTATGCTTCTCCTGCAACAATTGAACACATTAAAGCTACGGCCCAAAAAAAATTGGAAGTCTGGGGCGAACGATTGGGTAAAAACATTACTTCAAACGTAATTTTACCACAGGTTTTAAAAGGAAACAGTATTGAATTAGAAGGTCATAAATTAGAAATTATTGGTTTGGAAGAATTCCCGAATAAAACATTTGTATGGATTCCTTCTATCAAAACAGCTGTTGGCGGCATCAATATTTTTGGCACAACTTTTCATCTTTGGATGGCCGATGCGCAAACTGCAGAAGCGCGTAAAAACTGGATTTCTGTTTTGGACAAAATCACAGCTTGGAATCCAGAAATTGTAATTCCGGCTCACGCCAATTCAAATTCTCCATTTGATATCACTTCTGTAAATCATACCAAAAGTTATATACAATTCTACGAAGAAGCTTTGAAAACCAACAAAACATCAGAAGCTCTAATTGCTGCTTTGAAAGCAAAATATCCTGCGCTAACTTTTGAAACCGCCTTACAGATTGGCGCAAAAGTAAACACAGGAGAAATGAAATGGTAAAACTAATGATTTACAGCCTGACGCTGCTTTTTGTATTATCAGGCTGTTCTTTAAATAAAAAAGGCAATGACAAATCTTGATATTATAAAAAGTACTTACGAAGGAAAAACTTCGGAAGAAAACGGTAAAAATCTAGCTCAATATGCTGCTGAAAATATCTCTTGGACAGAAGCCAAAGGTTTTCCGTATGGAGGAACTTATATTGGATTAGAAGAAATAACCAAAAATGTTTTCAGCCGATTAGGAAGTGAATGGATTGACTACAAATTCACTCCTGAAGATTATGTTACCAGCGACGATAAAGTTGTCGTTTACGGAACTTACACGGGAACTTATAAGATCACAGGCAAATCATTCACAGCCAGAGTAGCTCACGTTTGGAAATTGAAAGACCGTAAAATTGTAAGTTTTGAGCAGTTTGTAGACAGCCAGACTGTAAATGAAGCAACTAAATAAAAATCAATTACAATATAAAAAACAGAACCAGCAATTTTTTATTAGTTTATCTCTATAAAACAAAAAAGCAAAATCGTAAAACTTATTTACAATTTTGCTTTCATTGTGATCGCGGAGGGGTTCGAACCCCCAACCCTCAGAGCCGAAATCTGATATTCTATCCAGTTGAACTACGCGATCAGTAAATTTAGACTTCTGCCTTTGAAATCAGAAATCTGTTTATTTTTTAAGTCAATAATTTTTTGACGATAGTAGAAATGGTCTTTCCTTCGGCGGTTCCGCCCAACTGAGCTGACGCCAATCCCATTACTTTCCCCATAGAAGCTATTCCTGACGCTCCAGTTTCTGCAATGATTTTTACGATTACTGCTTCTACTTCAGCTTCACTTAATTGAGCCGGAAGGAATTTTTCGATTACCTCTATCTGAGCCAATTCTGGTTCTGCTAAATCCAATCGATTTTGCTCTGTGAAAATTCTGGCGCTCTCTTTGCGGGTTTTAACCAATCTTTGAAGCAGTTTAATCTCATCATCAGCCGATATTTCTTCTTTTGAACCTGATGCAGTCTGTGCTAACAAAAGCTCTGATTTTATAGATCTTAGTGCTTCTAATGCAACAGTATCTTTGGCTCTCATGGCGTTTTTAATTTCATCCATGATCTGAACTGATAAACTCATATAGATTTTTATTTTAGATTTTTGATTTTAGACTCTTGATTTTATAAATCAAAAATCATTTATTTTTTTGAAATGAAAAAGGATTTTCGATCACAAAACCTGCAATTTCAAATCTACAATCTCAAATCACCTTGCACAGCTTGGTAAGGCCCGACAAATTTAGAAAATTTTACTCGCAATACCAACTACTTGTTTGATGCTTTATATTCAAAAAACAGCCCGAAAATTCAAAGAAATTTTCGGGCTATCTTCAAAAAAAATGGCATTTTTAATCTACATTATCATGCAGATATGAATTATTAGAACGCAATTGCAAATCATTATTACTATCTGTTCCTACTGATATTCTTGAAGTTGAATTGTTAGTTTGCGAATTATTAAGATCTATACCAAATCTTTTATAGGCTGGCTCTCTTTCAAGTTCGTCTACTCTTGACACACTATCATGAAATTTATAATTGAAATCTTTTAATTTTCTTCTTCTTTCCTCAGCTCTAAATCGTAATGTTTCTTCGATAGTCATATCAATCGGAGAGTTGTTTTCTAAAGTCGGCACTATTTCAGCAACTGGCTCTGCCACTTGCTTTATAGTAATATTCATTTCTGCAGGAATCACTTCCTCTTCAATTTTGGCTGCAGGTTTAGACTCTATAAAATCATTTTCCACTTCCATATATTCCTCTAACGAATATTTAATAACTCCGTTATCCGACAATTCAGTTACAGGAACAAATTGAACTGGCTCTACAACTTTAATATTGCGGGTTTCGCTTGTTAATTCGAATAAAAAAGTATTTGTTTCCTCGTGAACCTGAACAGGCTGTGATTTACTCATTGGCAAATCAAATGAGAAAGCTGTCTGTTCCTGTTTTTCTTCAAAACGTACTGGCTCCAGCTTTACTTCTCTAACAGATTCAATTACTGGATTTGTAACTACAAAATCAATCTCTTTCATTGGAGAAACGATTTCGAAAGTCACGTCCAAATTTCTAATAAATTCGGTCATTCCAATTAATTCATCTTCATTTATAGAAGAAATAACAGGCTCTGGAATAACGGCAGTAACATCCTCAACTAAATCAAAAACCACTCTGTCTTCGACAGTAGCTGTGGCTGTTTCATTATTTAAACTGAAACCAGCAACTGGTTTAGCTGATAAATCAAAAACACCTCTTTGCTCCTCTCCAAGAGTATGAATTATTTTTTTAGGCTCAACATTTACGATTTCATTTTGCTGTTCTACATTAAAACCTGTAGCAATAATAGTTACTGCAATGGCATCACCAAGTGAATCGTCTTCACCAACCCCCATGATAATATTGGCATTTGAACCTGCTTCATATTGGATATGCTCATTAATTTCAGCAATTTCATCGATAGTAATTTCATTAGTTCCAGAAACGATAAGCAACAATACATTTTTGGCACCTGTAATTTTATTATCATTTAAAAGCGGCGAATCTAAAGCAGCAATAATACCTTCCTTAGCTCTGTTTTCACCAGATGAAACAGAAGATCCCATAATAGCAGTTCCACTGTTATATAAAACAGTTTTGGCATCACGTAAATCGATGTTCTGAGTATAGTGGTGTGTAATTACCTCAGCAATTCCTCTTGAGGCCGTTGCCAAAACTTCGTCAGCTTTTGAAAACCCGGCTTTGAAACCAAGATTTCCATATACTTCTCTTAATTTATTATTATTGATAACAATCAATGAATCAACCTGCTTGCGCAATTTCTCGATACCGATAAGCGCTTGCTCCTGACGCACTTTCCCTTCAAATAAGAAAGGTAAAGTTACGATTCCAACTGTTAATATATCTCTTTCTTTGGCTAGCTGAGCAATAACCGGTGCAGCTCCTGTACCAGTTCCTCCACCCATTCCAGCTGTAATAAATACCATCTTAGTATTTACATCCAATACTTTTTCAATATCAGAAATACTTTCTATAGCGGACTGATGTCCTATATCTGGATTTGCACCAGCTCCTAAACCTTCGGTTAAATTTGCGCCTAACTGAATTTTATTTGGCACTCCACTATTCTCTAACGCTTGAGAATCTGTATTACAAACGATGAAATCAACGCCTTTAATACCTTGTCTAAACATATGGTTTATGGCGTTGCTGCCGCCTCCACCTACTCCAATTACTTTGATTACATTTGATTGATTTTTTGGTAAATCAAATGAAATACTTCCAAATTCTGTGTTGCTTGGCATCATATGGGGTTTTAATTTTTCTATTAACTTTATCACTAACTACTCTAGGCTTGGGGCAAAAAGGAATTTTGATAATTTATTTTATTCTTTGTTATTCTTACTTTAATAATTTACTACTCTGCGTTATCTAAAAATTCTTTAATCTTATCCACATATTTATCAAAAAACGATCTTCTAATTTTATTTTCTGTTGATTCTTCTTTTACAGATTCAACTTGAAGTACTTTTTCAGGCTGTACATATACCTCTTCTTTTATTTCTGGTTTTTCTTCAACAATAGGCTCTCTATAATAACTTACTTTTTCCGGAACTATTGCTGCCTGCATTTTTACAGCGCTCTGGGTTTTATTTTCAATACTGTTCATTACCAGACCTACGGCAGTAGCATATAACGGGCTTGAAATTTCTTGATCTGAATTGCCTGCCAAATGCTCATTTGGATAACCAATTCGAGTATCCATTCCAGTAATATATTCCACCAATTGCTTGATATGTTTTAATTGGGCACCGCCGCCTGTAAGAACAATACCTGCTATTAATTTTTTGCGGGGATCTTCATGACCATAAGCTCTTACTTCCGTAAAAACCTGTTCAATAATTTCAACAATTCGGGCATTTATTATTTTCGAAAGATTTTTTAACGAAATTTCTTTAGGCTCTCTTCCTCTCAATCCCGGAATAGAAACAATCTCATTGTCTTTATTTTCGCCCGGCCATGCAGAACCAAATTTAACTTTCAATAATTCAGCTTGCTTTTCTATTATAGAACAGCCCTCTTTAATATCATCTGTAATTACATTTCCTCCAAAAGGAATTACTGCAGTATGGCGAATGATTCCATCTTTGAAAATTGCTAAATCTGTTGTTCCTCCTCCTATATCGATAAGTGCAACTCCTGCTTCTTTTTCTTCCTGACTTAACACAGCATCAGATGAAGCTAACGGTTCTAATGTCAAACCAGACAACTCAATACCAGAGCTTTGAATACATCTTCCAACATTTCTAATTGATGATGCTTGTCCTACCACTACATGAAAACTGCTTTCCAGTCTTCCGCCGTACATACCTATCGGTTCCTTCACATCTGACTGCCCGTCAATTTTAAATTCCTGCGGCAATACGTGAATAATTTCTTCTCCTGGCAGCATGGCCAATTTATGAACCTGATTGATTAATAAATCAATATCATTTCCTCCTATTACTTCTTCAGGATTACTTCTGCTGATGTAATCACTATGCTGAATACTGCGGATGTGCTGTCCTGCGATGCCTACCACAACATCTTTTATTTTATAACCAGAATTATTTTCTGCTTCAAGAACTGCTTGTTGAATTGATTGAATAGTCTGCGTAATGTTATTTACAACACCTCTCGCAACACCTAAACTTTTAGATTTACCAACACCTAAAATTTCAAGTTTTCCATACTCGTTCTTTTTGCCTATCATGGCAACTATTTTCGTTGTCCCAATATCTAGACCTACTGCAATATTCTCTTTTTCCATTTTCTATTATTTTGTGCAAACTACTTGTTCCGTAAACCGGAGATCTATTTTCTTATATTTATCCAAAGAACTATCTAAACTTACTTTTTGAAAAAAAGCTTTGTAGTTTTGAAATTTTCGATCAATATTTATCATACCACCGAAGTCAATCTGATAATTATAATTTCTGTTCTGCATTAATAAGCTACCATTAGGCATAATTTGAATGCCAATGATGTTTTTTCTCAAAAACGCATCATCATAAATTATCTTAAATAATTTAAATAAATCTTTGTTGTTTTTCTTGTTTATCTCCCCAGAAACAAGTGGAACACGAGCTGTAAAATTTGCTGATAAAGGCATGGTATCCCCTTCACTGTCAATATAGAAGGAACCTTCATCATTAAAGACTCTAGCAATAGGCGTCTTTTGTTTTACAACTGCTTTTAGAACTCCATCGATACTCACATAAACATCTGCCTTCTCGATCATTTCCTGAGCATTTAATACCTGCTCCAATTTATTCAAATCTAGCCTATCTTTTCTTATAGTTTTAGCATTGGGATTATTTTCTATCAACAATTTATTAACCGTTTCATTTTTCAAAAAAAGAGAGTTATCTCCTATGAAAACAACTTCAGATTTAATCAATTTTCTCTTAGAATTCCTTTTCGACGTGAACGAAAAAAGAAATATCACCAAGGAAAACATCAATACTAATCTTATATTATTCCAATTAAAGACTTTCATATAATGCTTTTTTTATTGAAGGAACCATTTCACCCAAATCACCCGCTCCAATCGTTACAATTACAGTGGCATCATTTGCTAAAATTTCAGAAATTAAATCTTCTCTGCTTACGATTTTTTTATTTTTATTTGTCATTTTACCCATAAGCCATTGCGAATCAATCCCTTCCATTGGCAATTCGCGGGCAGGATAAATATCCATCAGGAACACTTCATCAAAAGCTGATAAACTTTTGGCAAAATTATCAGCAAAATCTCTTGTTCTGCTGAATAAATGCGGCTGAAAAACAGCAAGAACTTTTTGGCCCGGATATAACTCACGAACTGCTTGATGCACGGCATTTATTTCAGTAGGGTGATGCGCATAATCATCAATATATACTAACTTTTCTTCTTTAATCTGATATGAAAATCGTCTTCTTATTCCTTTGAAAGAATCTAAAGCTCTGGCAATAACATCGGTTGGGGTGCCATATGTTACTGCCATGGCTAATGCCATTAAAGCATTCATCAAATTATGCTTGCCTGGCAATCCGAAACGCAGATCTTTAATAAGCTCGTTTGGGGTTTTTACATCAAAAACATAACTGCTGTTTTCTATTCTTACATTGAAAGCTTTAAAAACAGCTTCTTCATTAACCGCGCAAACAACACCTTCTATAGGTAATTCGCTGGTTATAAAAAGATTGTTTTTATCTTCAACTTTATTTGCAAATTCTACAAATGAAGCTTCAATAGCATCACTTGTGCCATAAATATCCAAATGATCAGCATCCATTGAAGTTACACAAGCAATATCTGGATGCAAATGGAGGAAAGAACGATCAAACTCATCAGCTTCTACAACAGTAACTGTTTTACCTGTTCCAATCAAATTAGAATCATAATTCTCAACTATTCCTCCAATAAAAGCAGTAACATCGGCACCGCTTTCATATAAAATGTGACCTAAAATACTAGAGGTTGTTGTTTTACCATGAGTTCCTGCGACTGCAAAACAAAAAGTATCTTTAGTAATAATTCCAAGAACTTCAGCTCTTTTCTTAACTTGATACTCACGCTCCAAAAAATAATTCCATTCCGAATGTTTCACAGGAACTGCAGGAGTTATAATAACTAATGTATTTTCAGCGTAATAATCAGAGGGTATCAAACCAATATTATCTTCAAAATGAATATCAATACCACTTTCAATCAATTCACTAGTAAGCATTGACGGAGTTTTATCATAACCTGAAACCTGTTTGCCAATAGCTTTAAAATAACGAGCCAAAGCACTCATCCCGATACCACCGATTCCTATGAAATAGACGTTTTGTATTTGATTTAAATTCATTTTGTTTTATTTTTTTACCATCCTCGTTTACATTTAACAGAATGTCAAATGATAAATTTCCTTATTTAATAAGCTTGACAATTTCGTCAGCAATTTGAACTGTTGCATTTGGTTTAGCCAATAACTTGATATTTTGAGACAGCTGATCTTGTTTTCCCTGATCTTTTATCAATGATTCAAAAACCAAACTAAAGTCTTCGTCCAACTGTGATTCTTTGAGTAAAATTGCTCCTTTTTTATCCACAATTGCCTGAGCATTTTTTGTCTGGTGATCTTCGGCAACATTTGGTGACGGAATAAAAATCACTGGTTTCCCCACTATAGACAGCTCAGAAACCGATGAAGCTCCAGCTCTTGAAATCACCACATCAGCGGCAGCATAAACCAGATCCATTCTTTCGATAAAAGCCATTACCTGAACATTATATTTATTGTGCTTTTTATAATCTTCAAAATAAAATTTCCCGCACTGCCAGATAACCTGAACATTCAGCGAAAGGAATTTGTCCAGCTCCTTTTCAATTAGCTGATTGATTCTTCTCGCTCCAAGACTACCGCCAAGAATCAATAATGTTTTTTTATTTCTGTCTAATTTAAAATGAGTGATAGCTTCCTCTCTTTTAGACTGAATATCTAATAAATCCTGACGAACCGGATTACCGGTAATCTTTATTTTTTCCTGAGGAAAAAATCTTTCCAAATGTTCGTATGCAACACAAATACTGTTTGCTTTTTTGCTCAATAATTTATTAGTGATTCCTGGATAAGAATTCTGCTCCTGAATCACTGTTGGAATATTCATGCTGTTAGCCACATTTAATAATGGTCCGCTGGCAAAACCGCCTGTTCCAATAACCACATCGGGTTTGAACTCCTTAATTATTTTTCGTGATTTCCACAAACTATCAATAAGTTTAAAAGGAAACATTGCATTTTGAACCGTTAATTTTCTCTGCAGACCAGCAATCCAAAGTCCTTTGATTTCATATCCAGCCTGAGGCACTTTTTGCATCTCCATTTTGTCTTTGGCACCAACAAACAAAATCTCAGCATCTGGGAAACGAGATTTTAATTCATTTGCAATTGCAATGGCTGGGTAAATATGACCTCCTGTACCGCCTCCGCTTAAGATAAATTTATGCTTTGTCATTTTGAAAATTTCTAAGTTGCTCCTTTTAACACTAAATTGTAATGAACTGCATTATTACATTACACACTAATAAATCGAATTATTTCAATACAGCGTTCATTGGATTATTTGAATTATCCGTAATTGAATAACTGCCTGCATCAAAATTGTCATTTACATTTTTAAAATCTGCTTCTTCGAGATCTGCTTCCATTTCTCTGTCTATAAGCTTTTGAAGAATTTCTTCTCTTTTTTCTTTATCTAATTTTTCCTGAGCAATTTCTTCTTCTTTTTTGGTCACGCTTAAAATAATTCCGAGTCCAAAACAAGTCATCCAAATAGAACTTCCCCCGCTGCTTATCAAAGGCAGCGTTTGTCCCGTTACCGGCAATAATTCAACAGCAACTGCCATATTAATCATCGCTTGAAAAATCATTGGAAAACCTAAGCCAATTACCACTAGTTTTCCAAAAAGAGTATTCGCTTTATGAGAAGCAACAACAAATCTAAATAGCAAAAGCAGGTATAAAACCAAAACTCCAAGTCCTCCTATTAATCCGTATTCTTCAACAATAATGGCATAAATAAAATCGGAAGAAGACTGTGGCAAAAAGTTTTTCTGAACACTTTTACCAGGTCCTAAACCATATATCTGTCCAGAAGCAATTGCAATTTTGGCTTTTTCAATTTGATAATCGTCCTCATCTGCTTTATTGCTTGTGAAATTTTCAATTCGACTTTGCCATGTTCCTACTCTATTAAAGAATTTAGAATCTGGAAATGCTTTTGACATCAGCACAAAGAATGCTAACATAACCACTCCAGAACCAATGATAATGAAGATGTATTTTATTGGGTATTTTCCAATAAATACAAGCATAACAACCATAGAAAAAATCAGAGCCGTAGTAGAAAAATTTCCTGGCAGAATAAACATTAATGTTATAAAAACAGGGATCCAAAGCTGTATAAATGAAGTTTTGAATGTAATTGGTTCTTCTCTGCTTTTAGACAAATAACGAGCTACAAAAACAAACAAAATAATAGCAGCCAAAGTAGATGTCTGAAAAGAAAGTCCCACGAACGGAATCTGAATCCACCTGCTGGCATTTGCACCAGCAATTACTGTTCCTTTAATTAAAGTATAAGCTAATAAAACCCAAACTATAGGCAATCCTACTTTCGAGATTCCTCTAAAATAATGATATGGTACATTGTGTACCCAAAAAATGATTGCAAAACCAAAGCAAATGTGCAAAAAATGTTTTACCAGATAACCCAAAGTATTTCCCGTACCATGGCCTAAATACGCCAAATTACTACTGGCGCTAAAAACAGGCATAAAAGAAAACAGGGCTAATAAGGCCACAAATGACCAAATCCCTTTATCTCCTTTTAACTTGCTAATTAGTTCTTTCATTTTTTCTTAATGTGATAATGTGTCAATTTGATAATTGACTAATTTGCGAATCATCTAATTGGCTAATTATAAATTTTTCACCGCTTGCTTAAATTGTTTCCCTCTATCTTCATAGCTTTCAAATAAGTCAAAACTTGCGCATGCCGGCGACAATAAAACAGTATCTCCTTTTTCGGATAAACGCTGTGCCATTTTAACAGCTTCACTCATATTGTCAACTTCAACCATAATATCAACTACATTCCCGAAGGCATCTATAATTTTTTTATTATCGATTCCTAAACAAATAATAGCCTTCACTTTCTCACGGACAAGTGACATTAATTCATGGTAGTCATTTCCTTTATCCACACCCCCAACAATCCAGACTGTTGGTGAATTCATGCTTTCCAGAGCAAAAAATACGGAATTCACATTGGTCGCTTTAGAATCGTTTATATACTGAACATTCTGGATTTTGAGCACTTTTTCCAAACGATGTTCAACACCTTGAAAATCAGACATGCTTTCACGAATAGTACTTTTTCTAATTTTCAAAATATTGGCAACTGAACTTGCAGCCATTGCATTTTTCAAATTATGTTTTCCTTCTAATGAAATATGTTCTGTATCCATTGTAAACTCTTCTTTATTGATCTTAACTTCCATTGTGTTGTTTTTTATAAACGCTCCTTCGCTATATTCATCGGTTAACGAAAAAGGAATTAATTTAGCTCTTACTGTATTATTCTTTAGCCATTCTAAAATGGCTTCATCATTTGCATCATAAATGAGGAAATCTTCCTCGGTTTGATTCATTGTAATTCTAAACTTTGAATCTATATAATTTTGATATTTGTAATCGTAACGATCCAAATGATCTGGACTTATATTTGTTATTACAGCAATATGCGGTTTAAAATTCACAATGCCGTCCAGCTGAAAACTGCTTAACTCAATAACATAGTAATCATAATTATTATCTGCCACCTGCCAGGCATAACTTTTACCAACATTTCCGGCCAATCCAACGTTTAATCCTGCTGATTTCAACACGTGATGTGTTAACATTGTTGTTGTTGTTTTACCGTTGCTTCCAGTAATTCCAATGGTTACTGCATTTGTAAAAGCGGCCGCAAATTCAATTTCAGAAATTATAGAAATACCTTTGCTCTTTAGCTGCTTTACAATCGGAGATTTATCTGGAATACCCGGGCTCTTCATCACAACGTCAGCATTCAGAATCAACTCCTCAGTATGCTTTTCTTCTTCCCAAGCAATTTCATTGATAACCAGTACCTCTTTATAACTGTCTTTTATTTTTCCAAAATCAGAAACAAAAACATCATAGCCTTGTTTCTTACCAAGGATTGCAGTTCCTACACCGCTTTCTCCTCCTCCTAATATTACTAGCCTCATATATTATCTCAGTTTCAGTGTTACAATTGACAAAATGGCCAGCATAATTGCAACAATCCAAAATCGCGTGACTATCTTACTTTCATGATATCCTTTCTTTTGATAATGATGATGCAATGGTGACATTAGAAAAATCCTTCGTCCCTCACCAAAACGCTTTTTGGTATATTTAAAATAGCTGACCTGCAAAACAACAGAGAAGTTTTCGACCAAAAATATCCCACACAATAAAGGAATAAGCATTTCTTTACGAACTGCAATTGCGAGTACAGCAATGATACCCCCAATAGTTAAACTTCCAGTATCACCCATAAAAACCGATGCTGGATAAGAATTGTACCAGAGAAAACCAATTAACGCTCCAAGGAACGAAGCTATAAAAACCGTCATCTCTCCAGAGTTGGGTATATACATTATATTTAAATAGTTTGAGAAAAAAATATTCCCCGAAACAAAAGTGAAAACTGCTAATGCAAAAACGGAAACTGCCGAAGTTCCTGCTGCCAAACCATCTATACCATCAGTTAAATTTGCTCCGTTGGAAACAGCTGTAATAATGAAAATTACAACAGGAATAAAAATCAACCAAGCCCATTTTTCATAACCTTCACCCGTCCATGCTAATATTTCAGCGTAATCGAATTCGTTATTTTTGAAAAAAGGAATAGTTGTAGCCGTAGATTTTTCTTCTACAGGGGTTTGTTTTATTACTGTTTCAGTAGTTGTCTTAAAAATATCTCTTTTACCAGTATCGGTTCTAACCGTAACCGCAGGACTAAAATAAAGTACCGAACCAACTATCAATCCTAAACCGACTTGGCCAAAAACTTTAAAAATACCTTTAAGACCTTGCTTATCTTTCTTGAATATTTTAATATAATCGTCGATAAAACCAATAGTACCCATCCATAATGTGGTAACAATTAATAAAACGACATAAATATTATGCAGTTTTGCAAAAAGAATCACTGGAACAAGAGTCGCAAATATGATAATAATTCCTCCCATAGTAGGAGTTCCTGCTTTTTCGTTTTGACCAGCCAATCCCAGTTCACGAACCGTTTCGCCAACCTGCTGCCTGCTTAAAAAGCCAATTATACGTTTACCATAAATGGTCGACAGCAATAATGACAACAATAATGCTAAAGAGGATCTAAAAGTGATGTACTGAAAAACTCCTGTACCAGGAACATCCATTACTTTGTCTAAATATTGAAATAAATAGTATAGCATATTGTTCTATTTTAATAATTGGTCTAAAATTTCTTTTACATTTTTCATATCGTCAAAATCATGACGTACCCCTTTGATTTCCTGATAAGTTTCGTGTCCTTTTCCAGCAATCAATATAATGTCATTAGGTTGTGCCAATTGACAAGCCGTTTTAATTGCTTGAAATCTATCAGTAATTGACAAAACTTTTTTGAAATTTTGAGTCTGAACCCCTTTTTCCATTTCTTGTATAATCGCTTCTGGCTCTTCATTTCTAGGATTGTCAGAAGTTAAAATTACTTTATCGCTTAACTCTGTGGCGATATTTGCCATAACAGGACGTTTTGCAGTATCTCTATTGCCTCCGCATCCCACAACAGTAATTAATTGTTCATTATTTGTACGGACATCATTAATGGTATTCAAAACATTTTCGAGTGCATCCGGCGTATGCGCATAATCTACAATAGCCGTAATATTTGCATTAGAAACAATGTATTGAAATCTTCCTGATACGCTTTCTAATTCCGACATTAGTCTAAGCACTTCAAAACCGTCCAAGCCTAGTTCAACAGCTGTTCCGTATATTGCTAAAAGATTATAAGCATTGAAAGTTCCAATCAGTTTTACCCAAACCTCATTACCGTTTATTTTCAAAAGCAAGCCAGACAATTGATTTTCCAGAATTTGTGCTTTATAATCAGCATATGTTTTTAAAGCGTATGTCAATTTTCGGGCAGTAGTGTTTTGAAGCATTACCGGACCATTTTTGTCATCACTATTAGTCAATGCAAAAGCAGAATTAGGCAGATGATCAAAAAAAGATTTCTTCACATCTCTGTATTCGGCAAATGTTGGATGGTAATCCAAATGATCATGAGACAGATTTGTAAATATCCCTCCTCTAAAATGCAATCCTTCAGTACGTTTTTGATGAATTCCATGAGAACTCACTTCCATAAAACAATACTCAACGCCAGCCTCAATCATCTCATTAAGAAAATAATTGATCGTAATAGAATCTGGTGTTGTATGCGTGGCTTTGTGCTCTATTTCATCAACCAAAATCTTTACTGTTGACAGCAACCCTACTTTAAAGCCAGCTTTTTTAAACAATTGATACAGCAGCGAAGCAATAGTAGTTTTACCATTTGTCCCGGTAATACCAATTAGTTTCAGCTTTTGCGAAGGGTCACCATAAAAATTGGCAGCCATAAAAGCCAAAGCTGCATTCGTATCTTTTACGCAGACATAAGTTATCCCATTTATCAGATTTTCTGGAAGCGTATCGCAGATAACTGCTGTTGCTCCAAGACCGATTGCTTTTTCAATAAAATCATGCCCGTCCGAAATAGTACCGCGAATCGCAACAAATACATCATTTGCTTCAATTTTTCTTGAATCAAAATGCAGCTGGTTTATAACAATTTCAGTAGAACCTGTTACAGATTCTATCGCCACTTTATATAATATGTCTTTTAATATACTCATGATAATTCCAATAGAATTGATGAATTTTTTACAATATTCTGACCCGCCTGCAGGGATTGTTTTTTAACTTTCCCAACTCCGACAACTTTAACTTTCAACCCCAGATTTCCTAACAAAGCCACTGCATCCATTCCGGCCATCCCTCGGACATTTGGAATTACATTTTGCTTTTTTTGTGCTTTTGCATAATAGCTGTTATAACTACCATCCTGTATTGGATTAGGACGGTCCAATTTTTTAATCACATTAGTTGAAGGCGTGTCTGTAAATATTTTTTGTGCTATTCTTTTGAAAACTGGTCCAGCAACATCGGCACCATAATAATTATTGTTTGCTGTATTTGGTTCATGAACAACAACAATACAGGAATACTTTGGATTATCAGCAGGAAAATATCCAACAAATGATGAGGCATAATATTTATCCTGTCCTCCGTTCTGAGCATAATTTACCGCAGCTGTACCTGTTTTTCCTGCCATAGAAAAATCTTTAGAATACAGCTTAGAACCCGTCCCTTTTTTTACCACATTTTCAAGAACAGCATGTACTTTTTTTAATGTCTCATCAGAACAGATCTTCTGGTTCATGACTTCGGTATTGTATTTTTTTATAGTTTTATCCCAAGCTTTTATCTCCGTAACCAGCATTGGTTTTACCATTACACCATTATTTGCTACAGCATTATAAAATGTCAAAGTCTGTAGTGGTGTAACCGAAACTCCATATCCAAATGCCATCCACGGAAGCGAAATATTCGACCAGCTTTTATCACTTGGCTGCGGTATAAAAGGAACTCCTTCTCCTCGAAAAGCCAATCCTAATTTTTTATTTAAACCAAATGAATTAATATGATTTACAAATTTTGTCGGATCGTTTTTATAATTATTGTATACCGCCTGAACCATTACAGTATTTGAAGAAAGCTCAAAACCTCTAGCCAACGATACTTTACCATAACCTCCTTCATGAGAATCTCTCACTTTGCGGCCAGAATAGGTAATTATACCTCTATGACTATCATAAACAGTACTGGTATCTGCTACCTTATCTTCTAATATTGCAATTAAATCAACCAATTTAAAAGTCGATCCCGGTTCGTGAGACTCTGCATAAGCGTAATTTGTAGTCTCATAATAAATACCATCATTACCTCTCCCTAAATTGGAAATTGCTTTGACCTGTCCAGTTTTAGTTTCCATTACTACGACACAGCCGTGATCTGCTTCATATTCTTCCAGCTGTTTTAACAACGCATGATGTGCAATATCCTGAATGTAAACATCTATAGTCGAAATTACGTCATAACCATCTTGAGGTTCCACTTCGTTTACATCCCGAATAGGTTTCCATTGCCCTTTAGCAATTTTTTGCTTTAATATTTTGCCGTCTTTACCGTTAAGAAATTCTCGGTAAGCCCACTCGATTCCTTTCCCGTCTGAATACCCCGTTAATTTTCTTTCATAACCTATAGTACGCTCGGCAATATGACCTATTGGATGTTCCCTGATTGTTTTCTGCTCAACTATAATTCCTCCTTTGTAGGCTCCCAGGTTAAACAGAGGAAACCCTTTAATCTTCATATATTGAGTAAAACTCAACCCTTGAGCAATCAGATAATATCTATTTTTATGCTCTCTGGCTTTTCTTAATTCATTTTGAATTGCGCTGCTTGATTTTTTAAGAATCATTCCCAATGAATCCGAAAGCAGTTTCACATTCTTCTCAAATGCTTCGGTCTTTGGCGCGACAGCATCAAAACGAATAGCATAACTAGGAATTGAAGTAGCCAAAAGACTTCCGTCTGCCGAATAGATATTCCCTTTATTAGCAGGTATAACAAAATTCTTTACCGTTCTTTCTTTGGCTAATTCCCTGTAATGATTTCCATCGACCCATTGAATATTAGTTAACTTAACAGCAATAGCGATTGCCATCACAAAGATGAAAAAGGCTACCAGATAGGTTCTATAGGATATATATTTATCTTCTACTGCCATAACTTCTCTAAGAAATTTTTCTCTTCAGGTTCTTCCACTTCAATTTTTACAGGCGGAACTGTGGATGGGAAAATTTGTTTTTCTTCCATTTTAGCCGAAACCGTAGATTCCATTTTAAGCTTCATAAGCTCCGAACGTCTGTCTACAAATTCAGAGCGCAATTCTTTTACCTTATTTGTCAATTCAACAATTTTAAACACCTTTTGCTCGTAACGCTGGGTGTTAGCAATCATTATTATAGCAAGTAAAATCACAAATACGATAAAACGCCAGTTTTTAACTGCGTTATCATCAATTAGATATTGTGCTTTTAATATGTTATAAATTCCGCCCTTCATTATATATTACTTTTTCTCTGCAATTCTCAATTTTGCACTTCTGGCTCTGTTATTCAATTTAATTTCTTCATTATCTGGAACTATCAATTTTCCAACTGTATTAAAAGGAACAGAAAAATTACCATAAAAATCACGTTCTGGCTCCCCTTCGAACATTCCGTTTTTTATGAATCTTTTTACTAATCTGTCTTCTAATGAATGATAAGAAATCACGCTTAATCTTCCTCCCGGTTTCAAAATTTCAAGAGACTGCTCCAAAAACTCTTTCAAAACATCCATTTCCTGATTAACCTCAATTCGGATCGCCTGATAGATTTGTGCCAAAATTTTATTTCTAAGTCTTTCTGGTAAATATTTAGCCAAAACTTCTTTCAATTCTTCAGTAGTTTTAATTGGGCTGTGCTCTCTGGCTTCAATAATTGTTCTTGATAAAGCTGGTGCATTTTTCAGTTCTCCATAATCATAAAAAACCCTGCGTAAATTGGCATCATCATATTCATTAACAACTCTGTAAGCATTTAAGTCATTCTTTTGACTCATTCTCATGTCCAGCCCTGCATCAAAACGGGTCGAAAAACCTCTTTCGGCCACATCAAACTGATGAGATGAAACTCCCAAATCTCCCAAAATGCCATCCACAGCTTTCACGCCATAAAAACGCATAAATCTTTTTATAAATCTAAAATTCTCGTTAATCAATGTAAATCTTTCGTCTGGCAAAGCATTTGCTAAAGCATCCTCATCCTGATCAAAAGCAAATAATTTTCCATCAGGCCCCAGCCTTCTCAATATTTCTTTTGAATGACCGCCACCGCCAAAAGTCACATCCACATAAATCCCATCAGGTTTTATATCCAAACCATCCACTGTAGGATGAAGCAAAACAGGATTATGATATTCCATTGTCGTCGTCATTTAAATTACCCATTACTTCTTCGGCTAAATCTGCAAAATCAACATCTGCACCGTCAATTGATTTTTCGTACAAATCTTTATCCCAAATCTCCACAATATTAACTGCAGAAGAAAAAACTACATCTTTATCAATGCTGGCAAAAGTCACTAAGTCTTTAGGAACCAATAACCTGCCCAGTGCATCTATCTCTACTACCTTTACACCAGCGGTAAAACGGCGAATAAAGTCATTGTTCTTTTTTACAAATCGATTAAGTTTGTTGATTTTTTTCATCATCAAATCCCACTCTTCCATAGGATACAATTCCAGACAGGGCTGAAAGACAGAACGCTTCAAAACAAAACCGTTTTGAAGCGAGGAAGCCAACTGCTTTTTTAAAGGAGCTGGTAATAAAACCCGTCCTTTAGCATCGACTTTACACTCATATGTTCCTATAATTGTGTCCAAGTGAATTTGTATTGAATTGTATTAAGCAAAAATATATAAAATTTTACCACATTTTACCACAATATACCACTTTGTTAATAAGTTTAACCACTTTTGACCAAAAACGCTTAGTTTATAGACTATCAGAACGTTAGCCGTAAAATTGAGATTTTGTAAGAAAGCGCGAGATTTACTAAAAAGGAACCATTCCTTATTATTAATGCATACTCTTAAAAGATTAAAAAGAATACCAGATAACCGTTAAAAAAGCAATAAAAAAAAGAATTCGCACCTTAGGATAGATGCATAAGAATAAAAGGTTAAAAAAAAGCCACTAAAATTATTTTTAATTTTTTTAACCATATATTTGTAACAAATTGAAATTGTCATTTAAAACATGGAAAAATATTACAAAAAAGAAGGCAAATACGGATATTACGAAGCAGGCGAAGGAATTCCGATTGTTATCTTACATGGTTTAATGGGAGGACTTAGTAATTTTGATGCAGTAGCCAATTATTTTTCTAATAAAGGATACAGAATTATCATTCCCGATTTACCTATTTACACACAAAACATATTAAAAACAAATGTAAAAAGCTTTGCAGTCTATGTAAAAAACTTTATTACGTTCAAAAAATTAGACAGAGTAATCCTTTTAGGAAATTCACTTGGAGGACATATTGCATTGTACCATACTAAAATGTTTCCTGAAAAAGTATCCGGACTAGTTATCACAGGAAGTTCAGGACTTTATGAAAGCGCTATGGGAGACAGTTACCCAAAAAGAGGTGACTACGGATACATTAAGAAAAAAGCCGAAGATGTATTTTATGATCCAAAAATAGCAACACCAGAACTTATCGACGAAGTATATGCAACTGTAAATGACCGTATAAAATTAATCAAGACTCTGACTATTGCCAAAAGTGCAATTCGTCACAATATGGCCAAAGATTTACCAAAAATGCATGTACAGACTTGTATTATATGGGGGAAAAATGACCAAGTGACACCGCCGGATGTAGCCGAGGAATTCCATAAATTATTACCAAATTCGACTTTATACTGGATTGACAAATGCGGACATGCCGCTATGATGGAACAGCCGGAAGAATTCAATGCACATTTGGAAGACTGGCTTACTCACACTCATTTAGCAGAACACTAATCGATCGGAGAATTTTATACTCAAAAACATGAAAATTAATACAGCCGAATTCGTTATCAGCAACTCTGATGTGAGTAAATGTCCAAAGGATTTTTTGCCTGAATATGCTTTTATCGGCAGATCGAATGTTGGTAAGTCTTCATTAATAAATATGCTGACTAACCAGAAGAAGTTAGCAAAAACTTCGGGAAGACCTGGAAAAACACAGCTTATCAATCATTTTTTAATCAACAGCAATTGGTTTCTTGTCGATCTGCCAGGTTATGGATATGCTAAAGTTTCTAAAAAAACGAAATCAATTTTTCAGGAATTCATAACTGATTATTTCGAAAATAGAGAACAGCTGGTTTGTGCTTTTGTCCTAATTGACATTCGTCATGAAGCACAGACGATCGATGTTGAGTTTATGTCCTATATGGGCGAAAGCGAAATCCCGTTCTGCATTGTTTTCACCAAAGCTGATAAAATCAGTAAAGTAAAAATCGACTCACATATTGCTGCTTACAAGAAACAAATGTTTGCCAACAATTGGGCCGAAATGCCACAATATTTTGTAACATCATCAACAGAATCGATAGGAAAAGAAGAATTGCTAAACTATATTGACGAAGTTAATCAGGAAGTTTTTAAAAACAATTCAGAGTTCTAAAAAAGTTTAATTACATATAAAAAATCCCAAAACTGCATTTTTTTTGACAGTTTTGGGATTTTTTTTGTTTCCAAAAATTTCGAAAACTACTTTTTCAATTCTAATTTTTCTGCAAAATAATCACAGAAATCCAGCATTGTATCCGACATTTTTTCATCATTTGTAGCTCTTTTAAAAGTTTCAGCCATTGACACTAACGTTTGGTGAAAGAAAATTTTCATTTCATCCACAGGCATGTCTTTTGTCCACAAATCAATTCGCATACTTTCTTTGGCTTTGTGATCCCAAACATTAAGCATTATTGCTTTTGATTCTGAAAGCTCTATACCGCCGTCTTGGGCTGTCCAGAAAAGTTTTTCCGGTACGCGGTTTTCATCTAATTCTACTAAAAATTTAATTTCTGAGGTATTATCTTTTGACATTATTTCTTGGGTTTGTATTTTGATTTTTCAAAAATTTCTTTGGCATCAAGTTTCAAAAGCTCATCTACCTTAACATTATTATTATTTTCCATGTAAGACCGTACTATCTGCCAGCCAATCCATACTCCTACTCGTCCTGGAGAATCATTATCAATTTCTAAGTAAAATTTAGAAAACGGAGATGGATCAATAAATCGAGAAATAAGTCTCTGTTCATCACTATAAAGCATTTCTTTTTCAATAAAATAACGCCAAATATAGCTCTCATTTTCCTGACACCAAACTATCTGCTCTGGAGTATATCCCATTTTTTCAGCATCGGTATATTCTGGAAGCAAAATATCTTTCAAATAGAGCTCTTTACCAAAATAAATCATTTGTGACAATAAGTTTTTCTCAGTAGGAGGCGCAATTTTACCAGTAGAGAAACTACTCACCAAATCTGGCATCATTTGTCTTTCTTCAAAATTCTGCCTGATATATTTCGGAAAAGTATAAAATTTATGGTTTGCACCCAAATACAATTCTAATGAAATGATTACCAAAGAATCTGCATAAATGGCTTTATTTGAATAATTCATATCCGAAATTAAAGTAATCACTTTCGGTGTTTTGGTTTTCGGAAAATAATATTTCATATGCTGTACCAAAGCTTCAACACCATTTTGGATTTCCCCAGTTGAAGGATATTTTTTTTGAACTTCAGCGTATACTTCTCTCCATATAGGCTCATTCATTTTATTCACCCAAACAGTATCACTAATGTTCGGTGAGAAAAAATAAGGATATTTCTTTTTTAATTTAGATAAATCTTTTGGAGAAGTTTCAAAGAATTCCTTATCAAAACGCTCTACCTTAATAGTTTTAACTGGTGTTTCTTCGATAGCCTTTTCGACTTTGCTCTTTTGGTCACAGGATATCAAAAGCAAACTGCAAACTATCGTTAAGAGAAATATTTTCATATATATTTTTATTTATTATCAGTTTTCAGAGACATTTAGAGAATAATTCACAAATCTTCACAAGATTTTTCAACCTAAACCAAACATCCTCTATTCAATTCTATTATTTTATTTAAATTTGTTACCAAAGAGTAATTAGATAACACTGCACTCATTTTTTTTGCAAATATACATCCCTCTTTTTTAAAACTTAAACTATTATGACTAAAAAAAGAACCTTACAAATCGAAAAAGTAAATACACATATTGTAGAATGGCTAAAAAATTATGCTGAAAATTCAAAGGTTAATGGATTTGTTATAGGAATATCTGGCGGTGTAGATTCGGCAGTAACCTCAACACTCTGTGCACAGACAGGCCTAAAAGTTGTATGTGTTGAAATGCCAATTCACCAAGCTCCCAGCCATGTATCCAGAGCCAGAGAACATATTGAGCAATTAAAAAACAGATTCCCAAATGTAACTAATGCGGTAGCCGACTTAACTTCGGTTTTTGAAACTTTCAAAAAAGAAGTTCCAACAACCAGCAATGAAGCTACTGTAAATTTATCTCTTGCTAATACCCGCGCACGTTTGCGCATGACCACTTTATACTACTTTGCAGGTATTCATGGTTTATTAGTTGCTGGGACAGGAAACAAAGTAGAAGATTTTGGAGTTGGTTTCTATACCAAATATGGAGATGGTGGCGTTGATTTGAGTCCAATAGCTGATTTAATGAAGTCTGAAGTATATCAATTAGGGACTTATTTGAAAATTCCTGACTCTATATTAACGGCTGCTCCAACAGATGGATTATTTGGTGACGAGAGATCTGATGAAGATCAATTGGGTGCAAGTTATGACGAATTAGAATGGGCAATGGAAGTAAATGATTCAGAAACAGACACTAACACATTCTCTGAACGTCAAAAAACCGTATACGAAATTTACAAAAAACTTAACAAAAACAACCAGCATAAAATGAATCCACTACCAGTTTGTATAATAAACTGTTAAAAAAAAATAATTTGTCCGAAAAAGCAGACTTATATCGATATATTTTTTTAAATTTGTTGTATTCAAAAACAATCCTAAAACTAAATACCATGATTAAAGTTTGTTTAGCAGATAACTATCCTGTAGTACATTTTGGAATAAAATCGTACTTCAAAGACCATTCAGAAATCTCCATTGTAGCCAATGTAGGTAATTTTGCAATGGTAAAAGACATCCTTCTTAGTAAAGAAATAGATGTGCTTGTATTGGACCTAGAACTTGAGGGCTTATCAAGTATTTTCGAAATCAAATCGGTTTTGAAAAATTTTCCAAAAACAAAAATCGTTTTTTACAGCGGTCTTTCAGAACAGATTTACGCTCCAAATGCTATTAAAGCAGGAGTTTCTGGATTTGTTCACAAAACTGAAAAGCTGGAAACTTTGGGTCAGTCGATCATTAAAGTGAACCAAGGCAAAATCATCATGAATGAAGCCGTTATGAAAAACATTGCTTTGATTGCAAAACAAAGCAAAAGCGAGCGTTTGTACAGAAAACTTTCCAATCGTGAAGTTGAAGTATTGCGTTATTTAAGCGATGGAAAGAAAAACCATGAAATCGCTGAAATCTTATCGCTTAACGAAAAAACAATCAGTACTTACAAACTACGATTGTTGACTAAATTAAACGTTACGAATCTAGTAGATTTAGTAAATAAAGCTAAAACTTTAGAAATCGTTTAACTGTAGCGTGACATTACTCTTCCTAATTTTTTTGAAAACGAATTAATTAGTTTGTAGTAATCCATCGCCATTGACATTGACTCTGTATTATCTGAACCTGGTTCATTTGATACAGAGTTTTTTAATTCATCTATAATTTTATCTACCAGATACCAGCGCATTGTCAAAATAGTTTCTGACACATATTGACTAATAGTCTCATTTTTAGTCTTTGGAATAATATTCTGCCCTATCCAGTTATGGAGTACCAATCTTTCATCTTCCATTAAAATATCGGTCACTTCCTGAGCAAAATCGGAATTTAACTGCATCAGATATTTTTCAAATTCCAAATTTTCATTCTGCAGAAAATATTGAATTAAGTCATTAAAAATATCGCGGAACAAAGGATTTGCAAGTTCTACCTCATCTTCCTGCAGACTCAGATAAATCCTCTGGTAAACCTTATATTCTTTCATCTCGGTTACAGTTTCAATTTCACCGGATTCATTTGTTCTTAAAAAGACATCTTCAAATTCTTCCGTTTTATTTCCATACAACAAAAGAATTTCAATAATTTTTCGCTCCAAGCGGTACAAAACATCCACTTTTGCAGCTTGAACGGGGGCTTCATTTTTTACAACTTCAAAAGCTTTTTGTTCCTGTTTTGCTTTTTTCCCTACTTCGGCAACATCTTTTTGAACCAGCTGTGCCAAAGTACTTGTCAGAACCTGCTCGGAAATATCCATTATTCGAGAACATTCCTGAATATAAATTTCGCGCTGAATCCTGTCTGGTATTTTCGCAATACTGGCAACCATATCACGAATCAAATCTGCTTTCTTAATCGGATCGTTTTTTGCATCATTCATCAAAAGAGAAGCTTTGAACTGAATGAAATCTTTAGCATTTTCATCTAAATACGCTACTAAATCTTCATAAGAATTTTTTCTTGCAAAACTGTCCGGATCTTCTCCATCAGGAAAGCTGCATACTTTAACATTCATTCCTTCTTCGAGAATTAAATCAATTCCACGAATAGAAGCACGAAGTCCAGCAGCATCTCCATCAAATAGAACCGTAATATTTTTGGTCAATCTATTAATTAATCGAATTTGGTCTGGCGTAAGAGCTGTTCCAGAAGATGCAACAACATTTTCAACACCACTTTGATTAAACTGAATTACATCCGTATATCCTTCAACCAAAAAGCAATTATTTAATTTTGCTATAGATTGTTTCGCCTGATAAATACCGTAAAGCACTTTACTTTTATGGTAAATATCACTTTCGGGTGAGTTCAAATATTTAGCCGCTTTTTTATCATTAGTTAAAATTCGACCGCCAAAACCAAGCACTCTTCCCGACATACTCTGAATAGGAAACATCACTCTGCCCTTAAATCTGTCAAAAGGACGATCTTCTCTGGCGATTGTTAATCCGGTGCTTTCCAGAAATTCCATTTTATAGCCTTTCCCCAATGCTTCTTTCGTAAAAGCATCCCAAGTTTCGGGAGAATATCCAAGTGCAAATTTCTTTATCGTTTCAGCTGTAAAACCTCTTTCCTTGAAATAAGAATACCCTATAGCCTTTCCTTCTTCGGAATGCAAAAGTGTATTATGAAAATAATCTTTCGCAAATTCAGAAACCAGATACATACTTTCACGAACATCTGTATTTGCTTTTTCTGCATCAGTCTGCTCCGTTTCCTCAATTTCGATATTGTATTTTTTTGCCAAATACCGTATAGCTTCCGGATAGGTAAAATGAGAATGTTCCATCAAAAAAGCAACAGAATTGCCTCCTTTTCCAGAACTAAAATCTTTCCAAATCCCTTTGGCAGGCGACACCATAAACGATGGAGAGCGTTCATCCGAGAACGGACTCAGCCCCTTAAAATTACTTCCTGCTCTTTTTAACTGCACAAAATCTCCAATAACCTCCTCTACTCGAGCGGTTTCAAAAACTGTGTCTATTGTGGATTGTGATATCAATTTATTTCTAAGCTGCTAAGTTATTAAGTCGCTAAGTTACTATCTTTTTTAAAATAGTAACCCTTCCAGAGTTTGAAACTGAAAGGGTCCTTAAAAAAAACTAACTAAAACTTTTTTAATTAAAATCGAAACGAAGTCCCAATGAAATATTGTTTTGATCAACAGCATTGTTTTCAAATAAAGGCTGTAAATCATATTTTAAATAAATACTTGTTGCTTTATAACCGACATAAGTACTCAAACCGTAATTAAAATCATTTACATTAAAATTACCTTTTGTTTTTTGCTCCACGTCATTTCCGCTGGCATCATCAAAACAAAGAATCTGCTTGGATTTCACTCTAAAACCTGCATAACCGCCCAATCCAACTCTCACACTCTCGTGTGTTCTAAAATAATTAGCATTATCACGGATTTCCTTTTTAGTAAAATCAAACTCTAAATGCAGAGGTGCCATTATATATACATTTCTAAATCTGGATTCGTCCAAATGTACAGCACTTGTAACTAAATTAGTCTGTGCTCCATTTTTTTCAAAATAACGATCATCTGTTGCTCTTAGATTATTATACATCAATGACATCCCATATTTAAAATGCAGTAAATTATCTTCTTTCAAAATTCTAGTGTTAAAAGTAAATCCCCACTCATAAAAATGAGATTTCAAATATTTAAAATCGGAGTTGGCAACTTGCTTATCGGTTACTAAGTTATTTGCTCCAAACGCAAACACAAATTGTGAAGTCGTTCTTTTAGATTGGCGATTTTCTTTATCCTTTTGTCCATGATACACCTTCATCGATGTAAGATTAATTTCTGTTCCATTCAGGGCAATAGAATCATTACTACCACCAATTATGATACTTGTACCTCCTCTTTTTTTTGTATTTTCCTCCTCAACTTTTCCATCAACCTTATCTTGAACTAATTGATTTAATTTTTCTTCTTCAACAGCTATTTTAATGTCAATATTAGCTGCATGTTCTTGAGCTTTTTTTAATTTTAACTCATCTGCTCTTTCTTTAGAAATAGAACCATTTGCAACTTGTTCGTCTAAACCTTCAATATCAATTTTTAACGCTTTTTTTTCATCGTCAGAGATCTTTTTAATTTGATCGCCAATTGCTTTTGCTTTTGTTTCAAATGAAATTACTTTGTGCTCCCTCCCTTTATTCGAACCAGTTTCAGGAACATTATCATCAACCACTTCAAGTTTTACATCTTTAAACCCAACCTTACCAGTTCCATCTAATAAAACACCATAAGAAATTGATGTTGCTTCCTTTGGCACAAATAAAACAATTTCATATTTTGTCCAATCAGTGAATCCTTTTATGGGCCTGTTTTGCATGTTATCGAAAGCAAGCACACGAGCATCATAATAATCAACCCTCATCCAAAGTCCAGCCCAAGATTTCACATCATCACTTTTGACATAACCAGACATTTTTACAGTTTTCCCCGTATACAAATCAGTTTTGGCGGTTTTCATAAGAGTTCCAAAACCATTAATTTTACTTTGAACTGATTTAATTGTAAAAATGTTTTGATCACTGGATTCAGGATTTTTTTCAAGATTCATCTCATATTTTGGTGACTCAGACTGCCAATAACTCCAGTCCAAAACATGTTTATAGCTGCCTTTCTCCTGGGCACTTAATTTAGTCGCTAAGGCAACTATCGTTATTATTGTAAACAACATAATTTTTTGCATGATTTTCGTTTTTTGATTGATGATTGACGATTTTGATTTATTTTTCGTAATTCCTATTAACTAAAACAGTTTTTACTGCATTTAATTTTTTATTAAATCTGTCCAAAGCTGATTCTCTGTAAGATTGATTTAATTCAGTTTCAGCATTCAGCAATAGATCATTTGGATTTACAGAAATAGCTTTTCTGGTTTCAATAGTTTCGTTCGTAACTTTTGCTTCAAATTTAGTATTACTGACTTCTGCTAATAATTGTTCAGCTGAAATGTATTTATTTTTGGCTGTCGGCTGGTAATTCTTGTCTTCAGAAGAATTAACCATAGCACTATCTTCATTTAAATTATTGATAACTGGAAGTTCTTCTTTATTTTTGAGTTCATTAAGCTGTTTTTTAGGCGCGTTATTAGAAGCCACAACTGTTTGTTTCTTCGTTAGTTTTTTTTGAATTTTCTCATGCAAAACGCTTTTGCTGATTACATTCAGTTCCTCTAAATGATTTACATCTGTTTTTTGTTCAAGAACTATTGGCAAATCCTTATTCACTTTTACGCTTTCAAAACGATTAAAATAAACCGTACTAACCAATAAAAACCCTAAAACACCTGCTGCTGCATAAAGCCATCTAAAATTGCGTTTTGGTTTCTCATCTGTAGCATCAAGCAGTGCTTCTAATTTGTCCCACGCCATTTCTGAAGGTTTTATTTTCCGAGAATTTAATTGCTCCTTGAATTCTTTTTCAATTTTATTCGGTTCCATAACAATAATTTTTTAACTTATTAATCTGTTCCTGCAACATCTTTCTCGCATGGGCAAACTGAGATTTTGAAGTTCCTTCATTAATTCCCAGTATATCAGCAATTTCTTTGTGCTTATACCCTTCTATGACAAATAAATTAAAGACTATTCTATAACCTTCTGGCAAGCTGTCTATTAAACTTTGAATATCTTCGGTAGAAAACTGAATATCTGTTTCATTATCTGCTTCTTCAAAACCAACTGAATCTTCTATAAAATGAACCTTTTTTTGAACCCTAATAAATGAAATGCACTCATTAATCATTGTTCTTCTAATCCAGCCTTCGAAACTTCCTTTGTGTTCAAACTTCCCTAAATTGACGAACACTTTCATGAAAGCGGTAATCATAACATCTTCGGCCAATTGTAAATCCTTAATATACTGCCGGCACACACTTAACATCTTTGGCGAGTATTTGGAATAAATCAATTGTTGTGCCTGTCGGTTGTTTTTGACAGCCAATGCAATTATTTCATTTTCTTCCTGATGTAAATTAATTACCTTCAAAATCGTTTAAAAAGTGTTTCTATAAGTATAGACGAGAATCAACCCAAAAAGGTTGCATGGGTTTAAAAAAAAATTGCAATTTCAAAAAATCAATGGCAATGAAAATAGCAATTACACCAGTAATGGCAATAAAAAATTAAAACTCAATAGTAATTAATTTTTGAAATTGCTATTGCATTTTGATATTGAAATTGGTTTTTAATATTGATATTAAAAACTATTTCTTTCTTTCAATAACGTAGTTAACCATTAGAATAAGCGCCGCTTTATAGTCGGATTCGGGATAATCGTTCAGCAATTGTAGTGCTTCCTGCTGAAATTCTACCATTTTATTTTCGGCGTAAGCCAAACCATTATTGTTTTTTACAAAAGCAATCACTTCTTTGACTCTTTTTTTATCCTTATTGTGATTTTTTATCGAGTTGATAAGCCAGCTTTTTTCTTTTGGAGTACAATTATTAAGAACATGAATAAGAGGCAGTGTCATTTTTTGTTCTTTGATATCGATTCCGGTTGGCTTACCAATAGCTTCTTCAGAGTAATCGAATAAGTCGTCTTTTATCTGAAATGCCATTCCAATAAGTTCACCAAATTTCCTCATGTTCTCTACCTGAACATCATCCTCCGCAACAGACCGTGCGCCAAGAGCACAGCAGGCAGCAATAAGTGTAGCCGTTTTTTTTCGGATGATTTCATAATAAACATCTTCTGTGATATCAAGTCTTCGGGCTTTTTCAATTTGAAGTAATTCGCCTTCACTCATTTCTCTAACCGCTACCGAAATAATTTTCAACAAATCGAAATCACCATGATCTATCGAAAGCAGTAATCCTTTAGACAATAAATAATCACCAACTAATACAGCGATTTTGTTTTTCCAAAGTGCATTAATAGAGAAAAATCCTCTACGGCGGTTACTGTCATCCACTACATCGTCATGAACTAATGTTGCCGTGTGAATTAATTCTATTACACAAGCACCTCTATAAGTTCTTTCATTAACATCACCTTCTGAAACCATTTTTGCCATCAGAAAAACAAACATAGGTCTCATTTGTTTTCCTTTTCTATTGACAATGTAGTAAGTAATGCGGTTTAACAGCGCCACTTTGGAGGTCATCGATTCGTAGAACTTTTTCTCGAAAAGTTCCATTTCGTTAACTATTGGCTGCTTTATTTGTGTGGTAATATTCATTTAGATTCCAAATATACTATTTTAAAATAAAAACATTAAAAAAATTAAAATCAAAAAGGATCAAAAAGAGTTCTTATGTTCTTTTCAATCCTTTTTTTAATATTTCACTATTGTATTTCCTAAGCCTCTTTATTAGCCAATTGTCCACAGGCTGCATCAATATCCTTACCTCGGCTTCTTCTTACTTTTACAACTACCCCAATAGATTCCAGTGCTTTTATATAAGCATTTATAGTTTCTTCAGAAGCCTGCTGAAATTCTCCGTCATCAATTGGATTATACTCAATCAGATTGACTTTGCAGGGAACATATTTGCAGAACTTTACCAAGGCATCTATCGAAGCTTTGTCGTCATTGATTCCTTTCCAGACTACATATTCATACGATATTTTGCATTTTGTTTTTCGGTACCAATATTCTAATGCTTCACGCAAATCTGCTAAAGGGAAATTTTGGCTGAAAGGCATAATTCTGGATCGGATTTCATCAATTGCCGAATGAAGAGAAACTGCTAATTTGAATTTCACTTCATCATCTGCCATTTTTTTTATCATTTTAGGAATACCCGAAGTCGAAACCATAATTCGTTTTGGAGACATTCCCAAACCTTCTGACGAGGTAATCATTTCAATCGCTTTCAAAACGTTATTGTAGTTCATGAGCGGTTCACCCATTCCCATAAAAACAATATTCGACAATGGATGATTGTAATACAGTCTGCTTTCTTTATCTATCGCAATAACCTGATCATAAATTTCGGCGGGTTCTAAATTACGCATACGCTTTAACCTTGCAGTAGCGCAAAAATTACAGTCCAGACTACAGCCCACCTGACTCGATACACAAGCCGTTGTTCTGGTTTGAGTAGGAATCAAAACGCTTTCTACCACTAAACCGTCATGGAGGCGGACAGCATTTTTCACTGTGCCATCTTCACTGCGCTGCATTGTATCCACTTTGATATGATTAATAACAAAGTTATTCTCCAGCATAGAACGTGTCTGCTTGGAAACATTGCTCATGTCCTCGAAACTGTGTGCACCTTTACTCCACAGCCACTCATAGACTTGATTGCCTCGGAATGCTTTATCTCCATTGGATACAAAAAAATCCCTCAGCTGGTCTTTTGATAATGCCCGTATGTCTTTTTTCTCAATTTGCATGGCGCAAATTTAGTGACTATTTATTGAATAGCTGTTTTGATAACTGAATTTTAAATAATGTGATTCAAACAGACTCTGTCTTTTCTTTAGTTTAATTAAAATATCTCAAAATTTTAATTGAAATCTTTCATCTCAAAAAGTCACACAACCAGTTTAATATGTTAAAAAAACATTGACTTTGTTTTTCTTGAAAAGACATGCAGGAAATACAAGACAATTTGGCAGCAAAAGCAAAAAAAATTAAAAATTTGAGAACAAAAATAAACGCCCTTTAAAAGAGGAATTTATCTGTTATTCGAAACACACTTAAAGACCTTAAACTCCCTTATATACAGCACTTTAACATTATTTACTGTTAATAAAAACAGTGATAATAATAATAAAGAAAACGATATAGTCCAAAATTCACCTCTGAATGTTAAGAAATGTATAATTTTTATAGTTGAATTTACATGATTTTTATCATATCATCAGTTTTTAATCCATAATACATTTGTACAAGTAAAAACAAAGAAAGATTTTGAAATAAAAATCCAGATGTCACAGAAATGTTTTATTACAATTATTTTAAAAAAAAGTTATGAAATCAACACTTAAAACCATCACTGCTTCAATTGCATTATTTGCAATAGTCTTATCAGCAAATGCTCAAAAAAGCTACACTTTAGACGTAAAAACAAATTTTTCAGTACTAGGAACATCAACAATGCATGACTGGGAAATGAAATCAGCTTCAAGAACAGGAACGGCGAATCTTACGGTAACCGATTCTAAATTAACAGACATTAACAGCATTGACATAACGCTTCCTGCTGAAACTGTAAAAAGCGAGAAAAAAAGCATGGACAAGGTAGCTTATGAAACTTTAAAAACAGACAAATTTAAAAACATCAAATATGTTTTAAAATCTGCAGAAAAAGTAAATGAAACCACTTGGAATCTTACTGGAACTTACACAATTGCAGGAGTAAGCAAAGTACTAAAAACGCAAATAAAAACCGCCGTTACAAATGGTGTCGT
Source organism: Flavobacterium aquicola (assembly GCF_003385115.1). Taxonomy (GTDB): domain Bacteria; phylum Bacteroidota; class Bacteroidia; order Flavobacteriales; family Flavobacteriaceae; genus Flavobacterium; species Flavobacterium aquicola. Next base: position 393,005 of record NZ_QUNI01000003.1, on the reverse strand, counting down.
AAATCTACAGGGGTCAAATAAAATAACATTTACCGAATTTGGCATGAAATCTCCGACTGCCATGTTTGGAGCAATAAAAACAGGAGAAGACTTAACAATAAAATTCAATTTAAACTTTAACTAATACCACTATCATGAGAAAAATTTATCTCTTAGCAGCAGGTTTATTATCTATGACCGCTGCAAATGCCCAAGTAACCTTTGGCGATATGCAAAATCAAATTTCAAGAAGCAAAGATGGAATCAACGTTTTTGATGTACAAAAAGATGACAGAGAATTTAAAGGACTCAGCGTTGATCTGGGAGGTGCATTCAATATGGATTTCCAGGCAATAAATTCATTCAATGACCAGCCTAACAGTTTTGGTGAACCTTCAAATATTACAGGTTACCAATTAATGAATACTGAAAACAATTTCGTGCTTCCAGCAGCTGATATGACTATTGCAGCACAATTGTTTGACGGGGTAAGAGTAAATCTAGATATTTACTTAGCATCAAGACACCACAATGAAACGTATGCAAGAGGAGGTTATTTACAAATTGACAAGCTGGACTTCATCAAAAAAGATTTCCTTGCTGACATCATGAAATATGCTACAATTAAAATCGGGCAAATGGAGAACAACTACGGTGATGCCCACTTTAAAAGTTCTGATAACGGAAGTACTCTTAGAAATGCATTCGTAGGAAACAACATCATGAATGCCTTTACAACCGAAATGGGTATCGAAGTATATTATAACAGAAATGGACTGGTAAGTATGTTAGGTGCTACAAATGGAAATTTGAATCAGGGAACTCAGGAAGTAATGTACCCAGCCGCTCCAGGAGCAAATACTGTAGTAAGCCCTACAGTTCTGGCTAAATTAGGTTATGACAAACAGCTTAACAAAGATTTGAGAGTAAGACTTACAGGTTCATTATATCACAATGCAAACTTAGGCAACTCAAACTTATATTCTTCATCTAGATCAGGATTTGGTTTTTGGGGAGTATTGAACAATAAAGCTTATAATAATCCAATTTATGTTAATCCTGCCTCTACTAAACCATCTGATTTACACACTGCTCCTGCTAATTACAATTCAAAATCTACACCAGAAGCTACCTTTGACCCTAGCTTTAAAAACTGGGCTACTTCATACATGATTAACCCATTTGTAAAATACCAAGGTCTTGAATTCTTTGGAACTGCCGAATTCGCTTCAGGAGGTGACAAAGCTGGTGTTGATGACAAACGTACTGTTACCCAGTATGCTGCAGATCTTGTGTACAGATTTGGAAAAAAAGAACAGTTTTATATCGGCGGAAAATACAATACCGTATCTGGAAAATTGTCTAATGCTGATGCAAAAGAAGTTACTGTAGACAGATTTGAGTCAAGTATTGGCTGGTTCATGACTAAAAACATTGTAGCAAAATTAAATTATGTTAGCCAAAACTATAAAGATTACTCCCAATTTTCAGGAGTCCAAAGTGCTACTAATGCTGCATACGTGAATAACTTTTACGGTGGTAAATTCAACGGTTTAGTATTTGAAGCAGCAATTTCATTCTAATACGGCATTTCATTCTTAAAAAGATGAAACAATTAGTTAATATAATAATGGGTTTAGCATTTTTCTTCATACTGGGAAGTGCTAGACCCATTTACTTTTTTACTGATTCCAATACCATAATTATTGACAAACTTGAAATAGAAATCCTTGGAAATTCCACAGTGGGAAAATTCAATTGTTCCAATTCCTTTGCTTACAGAGATACCATTTATTTGAACTCCACTAGCAAAAACAGCCTGAAGTCTGAAATCTCAATGAATAACTTTGAATGTGGCAACAGAATCATGAATAAAGATGTAAAAACCACAGTCAAAGCTACCCAATATCCAAGAAGCGTTGTTACTATAACCAACATAAAGCCATTTGGAATCAATTACAAATGCACCTTAAATTTTCGAATTACTGACAAAACTCTTTCTTTTCAAAATATGGTTCTGAAAAACAATAAAGAATCAATTGAAGGAAGCGTTGCAGTTAAATTTTCAGATATTGCTCTTGAACCTCCGACAAAAATGGGCGGTATCATTAAAGTAAAAGATGATTTTATAATTCATTTTAATTTACACAAAGGGTAATTTCGTAACTTCACATTTATATAAACCTAATAGAAAACACTGCGTTTTTTATTAGGTTTTTTGTTTTTAAATAAGTCTCAAAACCTTTTTTTTAGACGTTAAAGAGTTACCTTAAATTCTCTGCTCAGAAATTTAAAAATCCTTTAGTTTTTATAATTTCAGCATAAAAAAAATATTTAAAAGTATCGATGAAAGGACAGAAAACTGTTAAAACAGCAGTGAATATGTAATTAATTTGATTTTCCCTATGATATTTATCATTACTTTTATTAAATTTGTTTCTACCCAAATCAAAAAACACCTACAAACAGTACAAGTATTTTCAGTAAATGCATGAAGGAAAATTATCTTAATTAATTTTTAAAATTTAATATAATTACATTTTAATAACAAAAGAGCAACTATATCTTAAAGCAATATCAGTATTTTCGATAGTTACATAGAATGTTTTTTTTCAAAAAAAAGATATTAATATCCGATGCATGCAATTAATAAAATATTTTCTTTATTTGCATTAACAAGATTAAGCTTGCATTCATATTTATGAACGTATCTGTTTGTTAATTTAATTATAATATAACCAATATATTTTAACCGCAATTACTAACTAATATTTAAAAAAAATCATGAAAACACTTTTTAAAAAAATTTCAGCCGTTCTTGTAATGCTTGGAGTGGTCTTCACTGCAAATGCCCAAAAAAATTACACTTTAAGTGCACCATCAAATTTTTCTGTATCAGGAACTTCAACCATGCATGACTGGACAATGAAATCAGCTACAGCAACTGGGACAGCAAATTTAACTATAACTAATTCAAAATTAGAAAAGATTACCAGTTTATCAGTTACCCTTCCTGCCGAAACAATAAAAAGCGAAAAAAAAAGCATGGACAAAGTTGCTTATGAAGCATTAAAAACAAAAGCAAATAAAGACGTTAAATATGTTTTAAAGTCTGCCGAAAAAGTAAACGAAACCACTTGGAATCTTACTGGTACTTATACTATAGCCGGTGTTGCAAAAGAAATAAAAACACAGGTAAAATCAACTGTGGCAAATGGAGTTGTTTCACTTCAGGGATCCAATAAGATAACTTTCAAACAGTTTGGAATGAAATCTCCAACAGCAATGCTTGGAACAATAAAAACAGGTGAAGACTTAACTGTGAAATTTAACTTAAACTTTAAATAACCAACTATGAAAAAAATAATATTTTTATTAGCAGGAGCATTGTCCTTTACTGCCGTTAATGCGCAACAAGTATCTTTTAGAAAAATGCAGAATCAGATACCGAGGAGCAAAGACGGATTGAACGTGTTTGATGTTAAGAAAGATGACGTTGAGTATGAAGGTATGAGTGTTGATCTAGGAGGCGCATTTGCTATGCAGTTCCAAGGTTTAAAATCATTTAATGACCAAGAGCAAGGATCATATACAGCTTCAAACGGAGCAGTAATTACAAATTACAGACTTAACGGCCTGGAAAACAACTTCAATTTACCTGCCGCAAACTTGACTTTTGGTGCTCAATTAGCTGATGGAGTACGCGTGAATCTAGACCTTTACCTTGCTTCAAGACATCATAACGAAACATGGGTAAAAGGCGGTTATTTACAAATTGACAAACTGGATTTCATTCAAAAAGGATTCATGGAGGATATAATGAAATATACCACCATCAAAATAGGACAAATGGAAAATAACTACGGGGATTCTCACTTTAGAAGAACTGATAACGGTAACGCACTCCTAAATCCTTTTATTGAAGCCAATATCATGGACTCGTTCCAAACTGACATGGGAATGGAAGTATACTACCAAAGAGAAGGCTTAGTAAGCATGATTGGTATCACAAACGGTAAATTAAATCAAGGTGTTGCCGAATTTGTTTCTGAATCTGCAACTCCAACCTCTCCAAACCAAAACACAACAGTAAGTCCAACTATATTGGCAAAACTTGGATACGATAAACAATTAGATAAAGATTTGAGAGTAAGGATTACAGGATCATATAATCATAACGCAAACATGAGTTCAAACCCTTGGGGATCAGACAGAGCCGGAAGCCGTTATTTTGGGGTTATGTCTCACCAAGACTATAACTACAACGCAATTCCTGTACCAAACAACTTTGACCCAGAGAAAAATGCTACAACAGGCAGATTCAGTCCTGGATACGGAAACTGGTATACAGCATTTATGGTTAACCCATTTGTAAAATACAAAGGGCTTGAATTTTTCGGAACACTTGAATTTACCAGCGGTGGAGATCATAAAGGAACTGACGAAACCCGTAAAGTAGATCAATACGCTGCTGATTTAGTGTACCGATTCGGGAAAGAAGAAAAATTCTATGTAGGAGCTAGATACAATATAGTATCAGGTAAATTGTCTAATGCCACAAGTGAGGTAGAAGTAAACAGATTTGAATCTAGTTTAGGCTGGTTTATGACTAAAAATATTATTGCTAAATTAGCCTATACAAACCAAAATTATTCTGACTATGCACAATACGGCACAAACAGCTTAAACGATTTGTACGGCGGTAATTTTAATGGAATAATGTTTGAAGCAGCCATCACTTTCTAATATGAAACAAAAAATAATTTTTATAGTAACAGGTTTAGCACTTTTCCTTTTTTTAGGGAGTGCTAAACCCATTTCTTTGTTTACAGACTCAAATACTATAATAATTAACCAGATAAAAATAGAAATTCTGGGAAATTCCACAGTAGGCAAATACAAGTGTAACTGTCCGCATCCTTTCAGAGACACAATTTATTTAAACTCGGCTACAAAAAACAGTTTAAAATCTGAAATCTCAACTAACAATTTTGATTGTGGCAACAGGATTATGAACAAAGATCTAAAAACGACAATCAAAGTGAAGGAATTTCCAAAAAGTACTGTCACCATAAGCAACATAAAGCCTTCTGGAAACAGCTATAAATGCAGTTTAAATTTACGTATTACTGACAAAACACTTTCATACCAAAACCTCAGCCTCACCAATACAAAAGAATTTCTTGATGGAACTGTAGCTGTAAAATTTACCGATTTAGGACTTGAACCACCAACAAAAATGGGTGGTGTCATCAAGGTAAAAAATGAGTTTGTAATTCATTTTGTCCTATATAAAATATAAATTCTATTTTCAATTACACAATATAAATCCTAAAGACAATGTGCTCTATTGGGATTTTTGTTTTTAAAACAGATTCTAAAAAACTGATCCTAAAAAGGACTCTCAACCCAAACAATCGTTATATCGAATATTTTTCAAAATTTGGAGCTGTTTCCAGCTATCCGTTACAATCTTTTATTTTTTAAAGGAAAAAATAAAAGGATTTCCACTGCTATCTGGGCTATGATTTTGATTTTCATAAGAACTTTTCAGGTAAAAGTGAATCTTTAAATGATAATAATTCGTTTTGGACCAAATACTGCAAATATAAAATCAAAATACAACTCCTTTTTTATAAATGTTAAATGAATAACTTTGCATCAAATTCAATAACGAACAAATGCATTTCATTTCACAAGATTTAGAAGATTATATTGAGCAGCATTCTGAAAAAGAACCTGAATTATTAGCTGCTTTAAACAAAGAAACCTATCAGAAGATATTATTACCGCGAATGCTGAGCGGCCATTTTCAGGGCCGTGTTTTGAGCATGCTGGCCAAATTGATCCGGCCTGTGAATATACTGGAAATTGGTACTTACACTGGTTATTCAGCTTTGTGTTTATGTGAAGGCATGCAGGAAAATGGACAGCTGCATACCATTGACATTAAGGAAGAATTAGTTGATTTTCAGCGCAAGCATTTTGACAAATCGCCATGGGGAAAACAAATTGTACAGCATCTGGGCGAAGCCATTGAAATTATTCCCAATCTGGATTTAAAATTTGATTTAGTTTTCATAGATGCAGACAAAGAAAATTACCTTAATTATTATGAAATGATTCTTCCAAAAATGAATAAAGGCGGTATAATCTTATCGGATAATGTTTTGTGGAGCGGTAAAGTACTTGAACCAATACACCCAAATGACAATAGCACCAAAATTCTAGTAGAATACAATCTGCTTCTTAAAAATGACCCAAGAATAGAAACTGTTTTACTTCCTATTCGTGATGGCCTGACTGTTAGCAGAGTTTTATAGAGGAAGATGTACAGAAACATAACGATAAATAATTTCTAAATCGAGATGAAATGCAGAACTGAAAAAACTGCTTAATTTATAGTGGAAAATACTTTATCTGAGTAAATTGGTATCCTTTAAACATAAGATATCCCAAAATAAATCCGCACAGATACCCTGAAAGAATGTCCAGCGGGTAATGCAGGCCCAAATAAATACGGCTGTAAGCAAAGATTAACGGCCAAAGAAATAATAGTCCAAAATACTTAAACTGCTTCTTAAATATAGAATATAAAAAAGTCGCAACAGCCATAGTATTAGCCGCATGTCCAGAAAAAAAACTGAAAGAACTACGCGATTGAACTACTCTTATAATAGTGTTTATTTCGGGATTATTACAAGGTCTTGCACGTTGAAATGTATATTTGAAGAGGTTTGTAATTTGGTCGGTAGCCAATACAAGAACGGCTACAAATAATAATAAATAACCTGTTTTCCTGAGACCTAATTTAGTATAAATGAGATAAAATAATAGTAAAAAAAAGGGAATCCAATTGACTTGTTTGGTAATAATCAGCCACAATGCGTCATATCTTTCGGATCCTAAACTATTAAGATAAATAAACAACTGGGTATCTAAAGCAAGTATTTTTTCCAGCATTACATTTGGCGTTTTACTGGTCCTGTTATATCATCTAAAATTGAGGAACCATCTTGATTTGTTGTACCGCTCGCTACACTTTCTTTTGTTTTATTGAGTTCGGAAGTAAAAGTATCTTCAATGCCATTAAATGCACTAGATGTATCACCCAAAAGACTATTTTTAGCTTTATTAATTTCCGAATTAATACCGCCTGTCAATTCATTCAAGGTCTTTTGATCAAAACCATTGGCTTCGGCTCCTTTTTGAATTTCACTTTTGATATCGTTGGTTGCATTTTTAAGCTGTGCCATTGCTTTCCCCATTGTTCGCGCCATTTCTGGAACTTTATCAGATCCAAAAAGCATCAATACGATAAACATAATAAAAACTAATTCGCCTCCTCCTATTCCAAACATAATTTTTTCATTTAATAAAGCAAAGATATTAAATTTTAAAACTTTGTCTTTTAAAATTGTCTTAAAAAAAGAGACGCTAATTTTCTAAGGTTCTAAGCTTTTTTTAGCTTTCAAAATCTTAGAAACGCAGCGTCTCAGAAAATTAATATCGTATTTCTTAATTAATCAAACTTTGATTTTACTTCTGCTTTCGGCCATGTATTATTTGTTACATCAATATCGGCAGTTTCTAATTTTGGATCAATCTGAATTTGTTTAATAGCTTTTGCAACAGCATAAACTTTCTTAGCAGTCACATTATTTTTTCTCCAGATCTGTGCTGGATATTTGTAATTTTCTACAGCTCCATCTTCATAAGTAATTTGGACAATAATCGGCATTGGCATTCCTCCCGGCTTATTGAATTCTACTTCATAAAAGTATTTAGGGTTTTTTAAATTCGCTTTTTCCTCTGGAGTAATATTCTGATCAACATAAACTGAAAGCAATTTTACTTCTTCCAGCTTCAATGATTTTTTCGAATCGGGATTTAATTCTGCATTATCTCCAGCAACCAAATATACAAATGGTCCCTTTTCTGTACCAAAACGTTTTTTATTAATTTTAGCATCTTTCAAAGCTACAGTTGGAGTTTCGGTCACATAATACTGTTTTACATCTTTGATTCCAATATCTACGAAGTCTGTAGTATAAAACCAGCCTCTAAAAAACCAATCCAAATCAACAGCAGAAGCATCTTCCATTGTTCTAAAAAAGTCCTCCGGCGTTGGATGTTTAAACTTCCATCTGTTTGCATACATTTTGAAAGCATAATCAAACAGTTCGCGCCCCATAATAGTTTCTCTTAAAATATTAAGACCCGTTGCTGGTTTGCCGTATGCGTTATTTCCAAATTGATGAATGCTTTCAGAATTTGACATAATAGGCTCTAAAAAATTTTGATCGCCGCTCATGTAAGGAACAATATTTTTGGCTGGACCACGACGGGAAGGAAAATTAGTTCCTAATTCCTGCTCTGCCATATATTCCATAAATGAATTCAATCCTTCGTCCATCCAAGTCCATTGGCGCTCGTCTGAGTTAACAATCATTGGAAAAAAGTTATGCCCTACTTCGTGAACCACAACACCAATCATTCCGTTTTTTACTTGTTCACTAGTCACTCCATTTTCATCTGGACGCCCAAAATTCCAGCAAATCATAGGATATTCCATTCCCTGATCTGCAGCCGAAACTGATACTGCTTTTGGATAAGGATAATCAAAAGTATGGGAAGAATAACTTTTCAATGTATGCGCAACTGTTTTTGTCGATGTTTCTCCCCAAAGCGGATTAGCTTCTTTTGGATAAACCGATTCAGCCATCACTACTTTATTACTCAACTGAACTGCCATAGCATCGTAAATGAATTTTCTAGAGCTGGCAATTCCAAAATCCCTAACATTCTTAGCGCTGAATTTCCATGTTTTTTTCTTGTCTGAAAATCCTTTTTCTGTTATTTCAGCTTCTGCCTGAGTTACAATAACCACAGGTTTATCAAAAGATTTCTGAGCCAATTCATATCTTTTCACCTGCTCAGCAGTAAAAACTTCGCTTCTATTGAGTAATTCTCCGGTAGCATCTACAACGTGATCTGCAGGAACAGTTATATTGACATCGAAATTACCGAATGGCAAGGCGAATTCACCGCCACCCCAAAACTGCATATTCTGCCAGCCCTCAACATCATTATAAACAGCCATTCGAGGATAAAACTGGGCAATAACATATAATCTATTTCCATCTTTTTCAAACAGTTCATAGCCAGAACGGCCATTGCCAGTCTCTTTTTGATAGTTATTAATATTGTACCACCATTTTATAGAAAACACAAGTTTTTCACCTGGCTTCATAGGAGTAACCAAATTGATACGCATCATAGTCTGATTGATGGTGTATGCCATTGAGTTTCCTTTCGAATCTTTTACGTATTCAATATTAAAGCCGCGTTCTGGATCCTGTTTTAGATATTCCTCTGTAAATTTAGCAGGAGTTAAAACGGCTTCTATTTTTTTATTTTCAGCTAATGGTGACTGAGAGTTTTTCGCACCTTGATTTTGATCCAGCTGTATCCACAAATACTCCAGATTATCAGGCGAATTATTGTAGTAGGTAATTGTTTCAGAGCCACTCAATTTAGCTTTCTTATCATCAAGTTCTACATCAATCTTGTAATCAGCCTGCTGCTGATAATATGCAGGGCCAGGCGCACCTGAAGCTGTACGAAACATATTTGGCGTTGCCAATAAATCATACATTTGACTAAACTTGTTAGTATCATACTTACTTCCTTCTTTAACGTTAGGAGTAACCACTTTTTCTTGTGCCAATAAAACAGTTGGAAGAATAAATAATAGTGAAAATTTTCTCATAAATTATTACTAGAGTTGCGTTTAAGCGGTGAAAATAGCGTTTTTTTAACAAAACACGTATTAACCTCTAATATTTTAACACTTCTTTCGTTGAAGTTTCAGTGAAAAGAAAGCTTTTTTTGATATTAAATGCATTTATATGCACAATGTTTTGCTGTTCAGGAAAACTTTCAATTAATACCGAATTATTAATTTCTATCGTCTTTATTTTTGAGATTTCTTTGGCATTTAAATAACAGACCAGCACATCGCCATCCATTTCTTTACTTAAAAAATTCATTGCTTTTGACTGTCCGTCAACCTTCAAATAAAAATTCTCTGCTAAGTATTTTTTCAATAAATCAACAGATTCTGCAGTTTCTTTATTTGTTCCTAAAAAAAACTTTTTATTGTATTTTTTTTCCAATGCTTTATCTAGATCATCGACAAAAATTCGAGTTGTAACCTGCAACATTTTCTTTTCGGATGCATAATTGATTTGATAAATCGCCATATAAAATTTATGCATATCAAAGCTGCTCATGGAAAAGACCAAAACAAATATTACCAATCCCGCAACTATTCCTCTTTTCATTTTTCTACAGAAGCAATATGCTTGTATGCATCATATTTATTGATTAAAAAATCCATAATCTCAAATTGCTGGTTAGGATCAAGCAGAGTTTTAGACTTTGGATCATTTTCACAATATAACAGAAAAAGTCCAATCTGATCGTCTTTAATTTTCAACTTATCTGTAAAAAATGAATAACTCACACTATGCATAGCAACACTGGTGAAAGTTACATCCGAAACAAAATCAGACTTTTCAGGATTACTTTTAAATAAATGTTTAAAGATTTTATTATAAACCCTAATAACATCCATCGCATTAGGATCTCCAGTTCCAGACGGCATCATCGTAATATTATTTGGAGAAGATTGTGCATCATCATAATACTGGGTATCCACAATTTTTTGAGTGCTCCCGAATTCGGTATGCGGCACATGTTTAGCATAGACCACGACTGAAAGCAATTCGTTCGCTACGGCGTGTAATTTTATAGTGAAAAACGATGAAGAAAAGTCAGTTTGTTTAATCACAATTTTTTCACTTTTATACCCCAGACTGGTAACAAGCAAAGTATCATTAACTTTGGCCAAGATACTAAACAATCCTTTATTATCAACCAAATCCCCTGAATGTGAATTTATATTAAAAACCAGCCCGCTTTCTATGGAAGAAGATTCATTAACTATTTTTCCATGCAGCGTTTTTCGAGTCAGCATTTGACTAAAACAGAATTGACAACTCAAACACAGAATCAGTATTTTTAATATATTTCTCATTTATAACTACTTAAGGCATTAACACGTTTAAAGATTTCATATAGTCAAAACTACATTATTTTTAACTATTAAATTTACGCATTTATTTAAAACTTTGCCTTCATGTATGTTAATTATTTTACCCAGAAACCTTTCAGACATTTTCAAAATCAATACCCGCAGCTTAAAATTTCATTTCCAGCCTTAATTTTCGAATCTTTTTTGGTTATAAACCGAAGCCAAATTAGTCATTAGAAATAAACTCATTGATTTATTCTTGCCATTTAATGATTTTGCAAATTCAGAATTTTCGACACAATAATATTGAAACCCTTTGATGAGATCCGCCGGAATCTTTAAAGTTTTTATATAATATTTATTGGGAAATAAATACTCCAGCTTTTTCATCAGCAGTTCTTTCTTTTCGACTTCAATATTCTTTTTAAGCATTTCTCTTTCCCCAGACAGATAACTATAAATCCCCAGGATACCGCCCGAACTAGCATACAGCTTTCTTTCCTGAGGTGTCAGTTTAATTTGTCCGTGCGGAATTATTCCCAGATTTTCTGCATTTATACCTGCATCTTTATTTATAACAACTTCATTCAATTCAACACTATTAAAGACCATGTTTACTTCCATGAATCCAGAACTATATTCATACTTGTAAACATACCTTTTCAAATATTTATAATCAATTCCAGAAAAATTCAGAATATCACCTTCCTTCGCCTGAATAGAAAAACAGCCTTCTCTATCAGTAACTGTCATCATTTTATTCATGCAATTAATCACGCTGATGCCTTCCAGCTTTGTTGAATCCGAAACTACAGTTCCTATTATATTTTTTTCGGCATTATTCTGGGCATTCAGCAAATGAAACTGACTCACAAAAACAAACAATACCATTAAATTATTTCTCATTAGTATAATCTCTTAATTTGGCGATAGAAATCACCTGTTATTATTTATCTTGTAGCTGCATTTTATTAAATTCCGAAGCCAGTCCAACTATCAAAAACATACTCATCGTTTTGTTTTTATCCTTTAAAGACCTTGCAAAATCAACATCTTCAATACAATAATACTGAAATCCTTTTATAAATTCTGCTGGTATTTTTAACGTTTCTATATAGTATTTATCATCAAACAAATTCTCTAATTTGACCATCAAAAATTCCTTTTTTTCGATAGAAAGTTCTTTTTTAAGCATTTTGGTTCTTCCGCTGATAGCATTCAGGATAGGATCTACTGCTAAAGCACCACCCAAGAGACTCAGCAAGTGTATAGGTTTAAAATCGCCGGCAGTCTGCAGTCTTCTTTCGGCAGTAGTTAATTTCACTTGATCTTTTGGTATTATTCCTAAATTTTCGGCAGTAATATTAGAATGCTTATTAACAATCACTTCATTCAGTTCAATCCTTTTCGGAGTTAAGTCGACAGCAATACTACCAATATTAAATTCTTTCTTATTGATAAACTTCCGCAAAGGCTCATAATTAATAGCTGAGAAACTTAGAATATCTCCTTCTTTAGAAAGAATAGAAAAATGGCCATACGCATCAGAAACAACCATAATTTTACTGGAAGTATTTGTAATATTTACTCCTTCTACCGGAGATACATTATTGGTAGTAACTTGTCCATTTATCCATTTTTCAACATTTGTCTGAGCGCCTATAAACTGAAATTGTCCCAAGAAAATAAAAAACACAATTACTTTATTTTTCATTGTACAGCTGATTTTCATTAAATTCAGAAGCCAATCCCACAATTAAAAATTTACACAATGTTTTGTTGTTATCGTTTAAAGATTTAGCAAAATCTGGATTCTCAACACAATAGTATTGAAAACCCTTAATAAGTTCTTGGGGGATTTTTAAAGGTTCTATATAATACTGATTCTCAAATAAATTTTCTATTTTCACCATCAAAATCTCTTTCTTTTCGACAGAAACTTCTTTTTTCAGCCTTTTTGTTTTCCCGTTTATAGCATTTATAATTGGATCAAAAGGCAGCTTACCACCTAATAAAGCCAACAAATGTATCGGTTTAAAGTCTCCGGCAGTCTGCAGTCTTCTTTCGGCAGTAGTCAACTTGATTTGATCTTTTGAAATTATACCTAAATTTTCGGCACTTATGTCCGAATGTTTATTGATTACCACTTCATTCAATTCAATGGTTTTTAGAGTCAGATTAACCGTAATACTTCCTAAATTAAATTCCTGCCTGTTGATAAACTTCCGCAAAGGCTCATAATTAATAGCTGAAAAACTTAGAATATCTCCTTCTTTAGAAAGAATAGAAAAATGGCCATAAGCATCAGAAACAACCATGACTTTACTGGAAGTATTTGTAATATTTACTCCTTCTACCGGAGATACATTATTAATAGTAACTTGTCCTTTTATCCATTTCTCAACATTTGTCTGAGAAATGGCAAACTGAACAGTAAAAAAAGAAATAAAGCAAAAAGTAAAATTATTCTTCACAAGCAATCTGTTAGGTGATATACAAAAAAAACTTAATCCCAACTTCATCTACAAAATGTAAAAGTATTTCAAACCTATCCAAAATAATTACTAATGCATTTGTAAAAGTTTGTTAATTAAAATACTGTATCAACATACTAAAAAGCAATCATTTTATACCTTTACAATGAATATTTACAAATAAAAAAAATGAAAAATTGCATTATTGCCAGTACTTCAACTTTATATAATGGAGAATACTTAGACTATTTATTACCAGAACTACAGTTACATTTTAAGGATTGCAAAACGGTGTTATTTATACCATTTGCAAGGCCAGGAGGTATTACACATGATGAATACACTTCAAAAGCAGCAATAGTTTTTGCTAAAATAAATATAGTTTTGAAAGGCATTCACACATTTGAGAATCAAAAGGAAGCCATCCAAAATGCCGAAGGTTTTTTTACAGGAGGAGGCAATACTTTCCTGCTGGTTACTCAATTGTACAAAAATGACCTCATGAATATACTTGCCGAAACTGTTAAAAAAGGCACCCCGTATTTAGGAACAAGTGCAGGGAGCAACATTTGCGGACTAACGATGCAGACAACAAATGATATGCCTATAATTTATCCGCCAAGTTTTCAAACACTTGGATTAATTCCGTTCAATCTGAATCCGCATTATTTAGATCCTGACGATCAGTCTAAACACATGGGAGAAACAAGGGAAACAAGAATAAAAGAGTTTCATGCTTTTAATTCGTTACCAGTTTTAGGACTTCGAGAAGGAAGCTGGCTGGATGTAAAAGGAGAAAAAATTACTTTGAGAGGAAATTTACAAGCCCGTCTGTTTAGGCAAAACCAATTACCCCAAGAATTAGAAACCGGAACTGATTTGAGTTTTTTAAATTAAAAAAATAAACCATTTAAGATATTAAGAATAATTAAGTTTTTGAAACTCTTAATATCTTAATGGTTAAAAAGATGTTTTTGGAGCAAAAAAAAACCTCAAATAAAATTTGAGGTTTTGGAGCGAAAGACGAGGCTCGAACTCGCGACAACCAGCTTGGAAGGCTGGAGCTCTACCAACTGAGCTACTTTCGCATTAATCATTAAAATTTACCCTTAAATCAAAAAATTGATTCTTGAGCGAAAGACGAGGCTCGAACTCGCGACAACCAGCTTGGAAGGCTGGAGCTCTACCAACTGAGCTACTTTCGCATTATTGAGGTGCAAAGATAAATAATAAAAACAGTTAATTGCAAATTTTTTTTCAAAAATAAATGGACATTTTTCAATAATATTTACAACCGTTTTAAAACTAAAAAGTTATGCTTTTACTTTTTTTAAAAAATTCAGCAAAACAAAACACAGATGCCTTTCATTGACATCTACCTTGGTTCTAATTTTATCAAAAAAATAAGTAGTTAATCAAAAAATACAAATAGACACTCATATAAAACAATCTCAGTATCATACATTTTAAAAATTTAACAGGAATTGTTTATTTGTTTCGAAATAATTGAAGCATCTTTGCATCTGAAAATTTACTAATACATGAAACATCGTTTTTTCTAGATAAAGTAAAATTCAAAAGAAGCATTTACTATAGCTATTTGATAAATCCCCAAATCATCAACAGCTATTTAATAAAAAGTAATGCTTTACATAAGTTTCATTTTCATAATGATCTGTATAAATACAAGCATTGAGTAATAATAAAAAAGCAAAAAGTAGAAATGAATAAATATTACTTATTTATTGTCTTATTAATATTTGTAAGCTGCAAAAAACAACCTGTCATTGATTTAGAAACTTTCACAATTTCCAATTCTAATGATAAGGAAGGAGATATTATTGAAATAGATACACTGATGATCAGCGCTTATAAAAACAAATCCCTTGCCGATTTTTATAATTCCAGAGATAATCAAACTGTATGGCAAGCAGAAAAAAACAGAAAAATCATTCTTGAAACCATTAAAAACTGCGACTCAGAAGGACTGAATCCGTCAGATTACAATATTTCAAAATTGCAGGAATTAGAAAAAAAATTCACAGAACTGGATGAATCGGAACAAATAAATTACGATTTACTGCTAACTTACAACATTCAAAAATACCTTACTCATCTTCATAACGGAAAACTGGACCCCAATAAAATTTATAGCAATTGGGATTTACGCATTAATGAATTGGACACAAAATCAGTTTTAAATAACGCCATAGAAAAAGACTCTTTAGCAGGTGAAATACAAAAATGCCAGCCTAGAGCATTGACCTACGGAAAATTAATAAAAGCACTGCATCTCATTAATGAATTCCCAGAAGATAAAACCGAACCAATAGACACCCTGCTAAAAATAGAACCTAACGGCATCAATCCAGCTATTATCGCTATCAAGAAAAAACTATTGTATTGGAAAGACCTAGAAAGTAATGACAGCATCACATCTCATTATGATGAAAAGACTGCTGAAGCCATGAAAAAATTTCAGGCCCGTCATGGTTTAATTTCTGATGGAATTATTGGCAAATCAACAATAAAGGCATTAAATTTTACCAAAGAACAGAGAAAACATCAAATCATAGCCAATCTGGAACGCTGGAGATGGTTTTCAAAATCATTCGCTCAAAACTATGTATTGATCAATATACCCAATTACAGTCTAGATGTAGTCGAAGACCAGAACGTAACCATGACTAAACGCATCGTTGTTGGCCGAATTAAAAGAAAAACGCCTGTATTAACCTCTGTTTTACAAACGGTCGTTTTTAATCCAACATGGACAGTTCCTCCAACCATTTTAAAAGAAGATCTTATACCTGAAATGATAAAGAACAGGAGCGCTTTAAAAAATAAAGGCATCACAATTTATGATTCCAAAAACAACGAAGTAGATCCTCTAAAATGGAATGAAAAAAGACCTAATGGTTATCGCTATGTACAAAGACCGGGCTATTATAATTCTCTTGGAGTAGTAAAAATTAACTTCCCAAATAAACGAAGCGTATATCTCCATGACACCAATCATCGTAATTTATTTGAACGCAATAATCGTTCTTTAAGCTCTGGATGTGTACGTGTAGAAGAACCTCTAGAACTAGTCGAGTTAATATTAGACAATCCAAAACAGTACTCCAGAGAAAAAATAGACTCGATTGTAACTACCAAAAAAACGCTGTTTATAGGCATAAAAAAACGCTATTCAATATACCAATGGTATTGGACAGCGTGGAGTGAAGATAACCAATTGATTTTTAGAAAAGACATTTACAATCTGGATGCTGATCTATATGCTCAATTACGAAATTAAATTATTATTTTCTTTTGATTTACTAATTGAAGGATGATATATGTACAAACAGGTCTGACCTTTTATCATCGTAATAATTTCTGAAGCAAACTGTACCGGTACCGCAGGACATCCTTGACTTCTGCCTAATCTTTTATGATTTTTTATAAAAGAATCCGAAACATAATCCGCACCATGAATAACAACAGCCCTGTCGCGTGCATTATCATTCATCCCTTTTTCTAAACCATCTAATTTTAAAGAAATACCATGTTTGCCATTATATACTTCTCCGGTTACATAAAAACCGAGACTGCTTTTGAATGATTCGGGAGTATTTGAAAAATTAGTAGCAAATTCATCTCCTGTGTTTCGTCCGTGAGCAACCAATGATTGAAATAAAACCATATTACTGGAGAGATCAATAATCCAAAGGCGCTTTACATTTGATGACAAACTAAAGTCAACAAGAGTCAAAATATTGCTTTTTATTTTTCCTTTTTCCTTCAAAGAGTAAAACCCCTTCAAAGCTTCACCAAAACATACTAGATTTGGCAATTCAAAGCGATTTGCCTGCAGTGAACTGTAAATATTTTCAATTTTGACATCTATATTAGATTTCAAAACCCAAGCAATTTTCTTTTTTGTAATACTTTTATGCGTGTTAGTTAATTTTCCTGTAAATGAAAACATAATAAAAACAATAACCAACGCCAAAATCGACTTATAACCTACTGTGTATCTATTCATTATAATTAATTAGGGGTGTCAAAAGTACAATTAATAATCACTTATCAAAATATAAAATGTATTTTATCGATAAACTTTAACACTTAGTCGACTTTTTCAAACAAAAACATTTACTATAAAATGGATTTTTTATATCAAAATTATCTATATTTGTTACAAATCACTTCTTTTTATGATTATATCTCGTAATTTTCTTGTGTTTTTAACAATCTTAAGCTGCATCAAATTTTATGGGCAAAAGAAAATTCTTCATACGAATTCTATTACTTCGAGAATTTCTATTGATGGCAAATCGAATGAAGAAGCTTGGAAATCAGCAGAAACAGCGGCCAATTTCGTCATGTATCAGCCTGATAATGGCAAACCTATAAACGAGAATACAAAAACCGAAGTGAAAGTCCTCTATGATAATGATGCTGTTTATATATATGCGGTCATGTATGATGATCAACCGGAAAAAATAAAAAAAGAAATTACAAACAGAGATATTTTTGGAGTCAGCGATTATTTTTCAGTATTCATCAATGGTTTTAATGATGGACAGCAAGATTTTAGATTTTATGTTACTGCTGCTGGCGTTCAATTAGATTGTGTAGCAACAGAAGACTATAAAGATTTTTCTTGGGATGCAATATGGGACAGCAGAGCTGTTATTACAGACACAGGCTGGAATGTCGAAATAAAAATTCCTTACGCCGCAATAAGATTTCCAAGTTCAAACAAACAGATTTGGGGCATCAATTTCCTTAGAAACATAGAACGCAACATACAGGTTTATTCCTGGAATCTGATAGATACCAAAATTGGTGCAGAACTTACACAAAATGGATTATTAGAAGGAATCGAAAATATTCAGACCCCTACCCGCCTTTTCTTCATTCCTTACGCATCTTTTTATAATCAAAAAGATGATAACCAGTCTGACAATACATTTAAAGGCGGTCTCGATATTAAATATGGAATCAATGATGCTTTCACGCTGGATGCTATTTTAGTTCCTGATTTTGGTCAGACTAAATTTGATAATGCTATTTTAAACTTAGAACCCTTCGAACAAAAATTAGATGAAAACAGGCCCTTCTTTACTGAAGGAACTGAGCTGTTTTCAAAAGGAAATCTGTTCTACTCCCGAAGAATTGGAGGCTTCCCTACGGGAGAACCAACTCTGGAAGATAATGAAGAAATAACCGATTATCCAAGTACTGTAGATCTGCTCAACGCAGTTAAAATATCCGGGCGTACCAAAAAAGGATTAGGAATTGGTTTTTTAAATGCTGTAACAGAAAAAACATTTGCGACCATAAAAGATACTATGTCTTTGGAAGTAAGAAAAGAAGTAATTGAACCGCTTGCTAATTACAATATAGTTGTGTTAGACCAGCGTTTTAATCAGAACTCGTCGGTAACATTTATCAATACTAATACTACTCGAAACGGAACCTTCAGAGATGCAAACGTTAGCGGGCTTTTATTTGACTTAAATACAAAAAAGAACAGTTACAGCTTAAATGGAGATTTTAAATACAGTACTATAAATACTTATGAAGATTACAACGGATATAAAACTGCTCTGAATTTTGAAAAAACAAGCGGAAAAATTCGATATGAGGTTTCAGGAAAATACATTTCCGAAGATTATGATGTCAATGATCTTGGATTGATTTATTACACTAACTATCACGCGGCTTATGGCAATATCAGTTACAGAATCCTGAATCCAACAAAATTTTTTAACACCTTCAAAATAAAGCAGGAAGCAAACTTAGAAATTCAAAATACAACTGCCAAAACACAAGAAGCTTATCTAAAAACTACTATTGAAGCCTCTTCTTTAAATAATACGTATTACGAATTCTCTATATTGTATTCGCCACATGAAACTTATGATTTTTATGAACCTAGAGAATATGGCCGCTATGTATATGTCCCTAGGAGAATATATTCGTACTTTGGATTCGAATGGAACAGAAACCATGCCTTTACAATAGATGCGACTGCTAATTTTGCAAAATACGATGAAGAGAACAGGCAGACCTATGGTATTTATATCAATCCAAAATACAGATTCAGCAACCAATTCTCTTTAGAATATGCTTTAGAATACTCTAACAGAAAAAACGACAGAGGTTTTGTTGGGTATGACATTAACGGTATAGTCTTCGCAGAAAGAAACAGAGAAATACTTTCGAATGTTGTCACTGGAAAATTTGCCTTAACCAACAAAATGGCATTAAATCTAGATGCCCGCTATTATTGGTCATATGCTGATAATCATGATTTTTTTACTTTACAGGAGGATGGAAGTCTCACTCCAAATCCCGATTACAATCTTAACAAAAACAGAAACTTCAATTCCTGGAATTTAGATCTTTCCTATTCATGGTGGTTCGCTCCCGGAAGCGAAATAATTGTACTGTACCGCAATTATGCCTTGGAACAGACTAATCAAGTTGAAAAAAATATCTCAAACAACTTGTCTGATATTTTCAGCAGCAATTTAACCAATATAATATCCTTAAGCGTACGTTATTATATTGACTATAATGTTATAAAAAACAAATTTTAATCATTCTTTTCTAAAAACTGTAACATTACTTCCATTCGGCAGTCTATAAATACATCAATCTTTTAACTCGCAGTTTATTAAAATAAAAACCCAGATTTAAAAGATAATACGTTTATAACCAGCACTATTAATGAAAAATCGTTACACCCTATTTTTATTATTACTCTGCACATTATTTTATGGGCAAAAGAAATCTTTGCAGACCAAATTCACTTCCGAAAAAATTACTTTGGACGGTAAATTAGACGAAGCAATATGGCAGTCAGTTCCTATTGCCACAGACTTTATTATGTTTCAGCCTGATAACGGCAAGGCTATTCCCGAAAATAAAAGAACTGAAGTTCGAGTTCTGTATGACAATGAGGCCATATATATCAGTGCTTTAATGTATGATAATGAACCTGATAAAATTTTAAGAGAAATAAATAAAAGAGATGAATTTGGCGCTGCTGATTTTTTTGGTGTTTTCATTAATGGTTATAACGACGGACAGCAAAATTTTCAGTTTTTTGTAAACGCGGCTGATGGACAGGCCGATTGTCTGGCAACTGACAGCAATGGAGAGGATTATTCGTGGGACGCAGTTTGGGATAGTAAAGCATTAATCACAACATTTGGATGGACTGTAGAAATGAAGATTCCTTATGCAGCACTCCGTTTTTCAAGCGAAAGCAGACAGACTTGGGGAGTTAACTTTTTTAGAGAAATACGAAGAGACCGCCAAAAATATTCATGGAATTTAATCGATACTAAAATAGGAACATTTACCCAGCAGAATGGAACTGTCGAGGGCATCGAAAACATAAAAACCCCTACAAGGCTTTTCTTTTTGCCTTACGCCTCTTTTTACACTTATGCAAATGCTGAACAAAAGACGTATGGTGAATTAAAAGGCGGTTTGGATATCAAATACGGAATAAACGATGCTTTCACGCTTGATGCGATGCTGATTCCCGATTTTGGGCAGACCAAATATGATGACCGTATTTTGAATTTAAGTCCTTTCGAACAGCAATTCAACGAAAACCGCGCCTTTTTTACCGAAGGAACCGATTTGTTCAGCAAAGGAAATCTTTTCTATTCCAGAAGAATAGGCGGAGCTCCTTCTTATTCTCCAAAAAAAAATACTAATGAAAAAATAATAGAAAAACCTGCAGCTGTCGATCTCTATAACGCTACCAAAATTTCAGGCAGAACTAAAGGCGGGTTAGGAATTGGATATTTGAATGCTATTACACAAAAAACATATGCAACAATTAAAGACACCATCACTCAGGAAACACGCCGCGTTTTAGTACAACCACTTACTAATTACAATGTCATGGTTTTTGATCAGCGCTTTCACAAAAACTCATCACTGACTTTTGTAAATACCAATGTTACAAGAGATGGCTCTTTTAGAGATGGAAACGTTTCGGCTTTGGTCTGGGATTTAAACACGGCAAAAAACACTTATAATTTATCTGGTAATTTTGAATACAGCTATGTAAATGACATTGAAGAAAAAAAAGACGGAATCAATACCACTTTGAATTTTGCAGAAACCAGCGGGAAATACCGATATAATTTTGGCGCCAACTTGGTCACAAAAGACTTTGATAATAACGATTTAGGCATTATTTTCGAAACTAATTATTACAGTTTTAATGGTTTTACGAGCTACAGAATTCTTAATCCAACAAAATTATTCAATTCATTTAACACCAATATTAATGCTTATACCCAATTTCAGAAAGAAACGGGTAAAGTGCAGTCTGACGAAATCAATTGGAATGTAAACACAACAACCAAAAAGAATCATTATGTTGGATTTGGACTGCAATTCCGCCCAGTAGAAACCTATAATTACTACGAACCTAGAACTGAAGGAAGATTCAGTATCGACCCTACCCGATTTGGAAGCTGGTTTTCTATATCAACAAATTACAACAACAAATTTGCCTTTGATTTTGAACCTTCGTTCTCAGCATTGAATGAACATAACCGAAAATCGTATGGTCTTTTTTTAAGTCCAAGATACCGTTTCAATGACCGCTTTGCGTTAAATTATCAGTTTAATTTCTTCCGTCAAAACAACAACAAAGGATATGTAGACAGCAGTTCCAATAACGATGATTTACCTCCAAATACTATAATTTATGCCAACAGAAATGTGGTAAATTACACCAACAATATCAATGGAAAATATTCATTAAACAGCAAAATGAATTTTGACCTCTCTGCAAGATATTATTGGTCTTATACTGAGAATCTAAACTTTTATAATTTAGAAGAAAACGGAAGATTAAGTTCCAATGACACTTACATCGAGAATAAAAATCAAAATTTAAATACTTGGAATTTGGATTTATCTTATAACTGGTGGTTTGCTCCCGGAAGTCAATTAACTCTTTTATACCGGAGTAATGCCGCAAAATATGACAATTTAATTAATAAAGATTTTGGTAATAATTATACAAGCCTGCTTAATAATGAAGATTTAAATCATGTTTTGTCAGTAAGCGTAAAATATTTTATAGATTACAATCAAGTCAAAAAAATGCTTTGATTGCCTTATCAGACATCAAATCATACTATCATAACTTTCTTAATATTTATAGGATAAAATTCTCCTCAAAAAAATTGTTTTTGCCGGCAGTTCTTTGAGGATTTTTTTTGCATATTTTTTATAAAAAAAAGCTTTTTGCAACACAATTTTAAGTATTTGTTGCACTTCTCTTTTTTATGTATAATAGTGGTTTTGACTGACTTCTATTTTTTGCGAAAGCCTTATCTTTGCAAAAAATTTCACACCATGAATAAGAAAGTAATTTTAATGATTTTAGACGGCTGGGGAAAATCTCCAGACCCGAAAGTTTCTGCAATTGATAATGCAAATGTTCCATTTATAAATAGTCTTTATACAAAATATCCTAGCGCTCAGCTTCGCACTGACGGATTAAACGTTGGTTTGCCGGAAGGACAAATGGGAAACAGCGAAGTAGGACACATGAATCTTGGAGCTGGCAGGATTGTATACCAAGATTTAGCTAAAATTAATTTGGCCGTAGCTCATAAAACTCTTGCAAAAGAGCAAGTTTTAATTGATGCTTTCACTTACGCTAAAGAAAACAACAAAAAAGTACACTTTTTAGGTTTAGTTTCTGATGGAGGAGTTCACTCTCACACTTCTCATTTACGCGGATTAATCGATGCTTCTCAAGAATACGGATTAGACAAAGTTTTCGTTCACGCCTTTACTGACGGCCGTGACGTAGATCCAAAATCTGGAAAAGACTACATTCAGGATTTACAAAATTATATAAAAGATACTCCTGTAAAAATAGCTTCAATAATTGGCCGTTATTATGCAATGGATCGTGACAAACGCTGGGAACGCGTTAAACTTGCTTATGACTTGGTTGTAAACGGAACAGGTGCCAAAGCTTTGGATCCAGTTGCTGCAGTTACCGCAAGCTATCAAGCAGATGTAACCGATGAATTTATTGCACCAGTGGCAATTGTAAACAATAACAACGAACCAATTGCTACTATAGAAAAAGATGATGTTGTTATTTTCTTCAACTTTAGAACGGATAGAGGACGTGAATTGACTGAAGCCTTATCTCAGCAGGATTTCCACGAGCAGAACATGCACAAATTACAGTTGTACTACGTAACGCTTACTAATTATGACGAAACGTACGAAAATGTAAAAGTGGTTTATAACAAAGATAACATCACTGAAACTCTTGGTGAAGTTTTAGAAAAAGCCAACAAAAAACAAATCCGTATTGCTGAAACAGAGAAATATCCTCACGTAACATTCTTCTTTTCTGGTGGTAGAGAAGTTCCATTTGAAGGCGAAAGCAGAATCTTGAGAAACTCTCCAAAAGTTGCTACTTACGACTTACAGCCAGAAATGAGCGCTTACGAATTAAAAGATGCTTTGGTTCCAGAATTGAACAAAGGAGAAGTTGATTTCGTATGTTTAAACTTTGCAAATGGTGACATGGTTGGACATACAGGAATCATGAGTGCGGCAATCCAAGCTTGTGAAGCTGTAGATGCCTGCGTAAAAGAAGTTATCGAGGCTGCTCTTGCAAATGATTATACTACAATTGTAATCGCTGATCATGGAAACTGCGAAACAATGATTAATCCTGACGGTTCTCCAAACACGGCCCACACAACTAATCCGGTGCCAATCATTTTGGTAGATAAAGATTTAAAAACCATCAATGATGGAGTTTTGGGTGATATTGCTCCTACTGTTCTTGCCCTGATGGGAGTTGAACAGCCAGCTGCAATGACTTGTCATTCTTTATTATAATTAAAAAAAATCCAAAGGTTTTCATACCTAAATTTTAAAAACGGGTGCTGATTAATTTCAGCACCCGTTTTTTGTTATTGATAACTACAGACAAAACATCATTTTAATAAAATCATTAATTTTATTCTTTATCAATTAATCTGTCTGTAGTAAAAGTAATTTTCATACAAAAACAACTCAACATTAGAGCAACATTAGAAAATGGTCATTTTTCATATAATTAAATGTTAAAATCACTAAGTCAAAAGTATTACTATTAAATTTGTATAAAAAACAACTGACCATGAGCGCTTTGTTAGAAAATTTAAAAATAAAAGTCAATGAGAAACTGTATATCAAAGATCCTGAAACATCAGAATTAGGTAGAAAAATTATTCAGAACAGTATTTTGTTAATTGAAGAAATTGGACTGGAACATTTTACTTTTAAGAAACTTGGCGAGCGTATACAATCCAACGAAAGTTCAATTTATCGGTATTTTGAAAACAAACACAAACTCGTTATTTACTTATCAACTTGGTATTGGAGCTGGATGGAATACAAACTCATTTTTGCAACCAATAACATTCAGAATTCTAGCGAAAAATTAACAAAAGCCATTACCGTTGTTACCGAAAAAATTATAGATGATGACAGTACAAAACATATCAACGAAGCCATTTTAAACAAAATTATTATATCTGAATTCAGCAAAGCTTTGTACACCAAAGAAGTTGATGAAGATAACAAAGAAGGCTATTTTTTAGTATATAAAAGTATAATCAACCGACTGGCAAATTTTATTAATGAGACCAATCCGGATTATCCTTATTCTAAAAGTTTAGCCTCGACAATTGTCGAAGGAAGTTTACATCAGCATTTCCTTAATGATCATTTAAAAACAATCACTGACTGTAATGAAACTACAACAGTGACTTCGTTTTATTTAGATTTAGCATCCAGAGCATTACAAAAATAAAATAATAATTTTTTCCTATGACACCACTACAGCGATTTTATAATTTACTTCAATTAGACAAAAAAGACGTCGTTCAAATTTTTTTCTACGCGATTTTTGCAGGATTATTGAGCTTATCACTGCCTTTGGGCATTCAGGCAATTATTAATTTCATACAATCAGGTCACGCCAGTGTTTCTTGGATTGTTCTAACAATTATTGTGATAGTTGGTGTTGCTCTTGTAGGGGTGCTTTCATTAATGCAGCTTCGAATAACAGAAAATTTACAGCAAAAAATATTCATTCGTTCCTCTTTTGAATTTGCAACACGTTTGCCTAAAATAAAATTCGAAGCATTATACAATTCTTATCCGCCAGAAATTGCCAATCGTTTTTTTGATACGTTAACGATTCAAAAAGGAACTTCAAAATTATTAATTGATTTTTCGGCTGCTTTATTACAAATTGCATTTGGCTTAATCCTCTTGTCGCTGTATCATCCGTACTTTATTGTTTTTGGAATACTCTTATTCTTCTTGTTGTACTTCATTTTTAAATTCTCCTACAAATCCGGACTTGATACCAGTTTGAAAGAATCTAAATTCAAATACAAAGTGGCTGGCTGGCTGCAGGAAATTGCGCGTAATAATTTCAGTTTCAGAAACGATCTGAATTACAATTATGCTTTGAAAAAAAATGATGATATCGTTTCCGGTTATATTGATTATCGTGAAAAACATTTCAATGTAATCAAAAGACAATTCATTCAATTGATAGGTTTTAAAGTTTTAATTACAGCTACTTTATTGTCTCTAGGAGGCTATTTAGTATTATCACAACAAATGAATATCGGTCAGTTTGTGGCTGCAGAAATCATTATTTTATTGGTAATTAATTCTGTTGAAAAAATCATTTTGGGTTTAGAAACTTTTTATGATGTACTGACTGCTACCGAAAAAATTGGGCAGGTATCCGATATGGAATTAGAAGAAGAAACAGCTGAACCTTATGACAATTGTTATACTAATATTAGTCTGGAGACAGAAAATCTAATGTTTCGATTCCCCGATTCAAAACAAAAAACATTAAGCATGGTCAGCTTAAAAATTGATCAGGGGGAACATATCTTTTTAGACGGAAAAAACGGTTCAGGTAAAACGACATTAATGAGAATACTTTCAGGTTTATTACAGCACACTGCAGGTTCTTTTTACATTAATGATGACACCTTCAAAAAGATAAATCTAAGACAGTACCGCTCGCAGATTGGTACAATTATTCATGGTGAGACGCCTTTTGAGGGAAGTATTTTAGATAATATTACATTTAAAGACAAAACAATAACCAGCGAAGATTTAAAATGGGTAGTCACCGGATTACAACTAAGCAGTCTGGTTAAATCACTGCCAAATGGTATTGAAACCCAAATTTTCCCCGAAGCAAAACAGTTGAGCTCTTCAAATGTTCAGAAAATATTATTAGCCCGAAGTATCATACACAAGCCTAAAGTTCTTTTTTACGAAGATCCAACCGATACAATGGATGAAAATGTTGCTAAAGAAATTATTGATTTCTTAACATCCAAGGAACATAATTGGACCATCGTTGTTTCGTCTAAAAATCCGTATTGGAAAACGAAGAGCAATCGTATTATAACAATGGAAGATGGTAAAATAATATCTGACTCAAAAAAATAAAAAATGCTAAATATATCCGACAACAGAAAACCAAATCAATCGTCTGAACATTTTAAAACCGTTCAGACACTTGAAAATAAAGCGCCTTATAAAATTTTAAACAAAATTATACTTGGCGTTTCAATATTAGCAATAGCGCTATTATTTTTGCCTTGGACACAAAATATTTCCGGATCTGGAGCGGTAACAACCCTTAAGCCGAACCAGCGCCCGCAATCGATACAAAGTGTTATTTCAGGCCGAATCGAGAAATGGTACGTTCAGGAAGGAGACTATGTAAAAAAAGGAGATACCATTTTATTTATTTCTGAAATCAAGGAGGACTACATGGATCCAAATTTAGTGGAAAACACCAAAAACCAAGTAGAAGCTAAGAAAAGTGCTGTAGAATCGTATGAGGCTAAAGTTGTGAGCTTATCTAATCAGCTAGGTGCTATTGAAGCTGAAAAAAAATTAAAATTAGAACAGGCGCAAAATAAAATTAAACAAGCCTATTTAAAAATAAAAAGCGACAGTATAGATTTGGTTGCAGTAAATACCCAGCTAAAAATTGCTAATACCCAGTTTAATCGTACGGTTCAACTCAATAAAGAGGGACTGAAACCCTTAACGGATGTTGAAGAAAAACGCTTGAAATTACAAGAAGTAGAAGCTAAAATAATCAATCAGGAAAACAAATTATTGAGCAGTAAAAATGATTTAATTAACTCCAAAGTTGAAATTAGCCGAATCACTGCTGAGTATTCTGAAAAAGCTTCAAAATCACAAAGTGATAAGTTTACTGCGCTGAGCAGTCAATACGATGCAAAAGCTCAAGTTAATAAATTAGAAAACCAGTATGCTAATTACAGCATCCGTAATGGCATGTACTACATCAAAGCGGCTCAAAACGGCTACATCAACAGAGCACTGCAATCGGGGATTGGAGAAACAGTAAAAGAAGGTACTGCAATTGCTACGATTATGCCTTCGTCTTATGAAATTGCGGTGGAAACTTATGTTGATCCTATCGACTTACCGCTGATTCACAGAGGCGAAAAAGTTCGTGTCTGGTTTGACGGATGGCCAACAATCGTATTTTCTGGATGGCCTGATATTTCATACGGAACCTTTGGCGGTACCATAGTGGCTATCGAAAATTTCATTAGTCCCAACGGAAAATACAGAGTTCTAATTGCTCCCGATAAAGAAGAAGCAAAATGGCCAAAAGAACTAAGCATTGGTTCTGGTGCGCAAACTTTGGCTTTATTGGACAATGTGCCCATTTGGTTTGAAATTTGGCGAGTTTTAAATGGATTCCCTCCAAATTATTACAAACAAGAAACAAAAACGACAAAAGAAAAGAAATAATGAAAAAGCTATATTTACTTTTAATTTGTTTTGGATTTTTGGCGAACGCACAGGAAAAACCAAGCGAGCAATTTACCTATAATGAATTTTTGGGTTATGTGAAAAAATTCCATCCAATGGTGAAGAATGCCAATTTGGAAGTGAGTAAATCGCAAGCTAATCTGATGACAGCCCGCGGTGCATTTGATCCAAAAATAGAAGTTGATTATGATAAAAAACAATTCAAAGACAAGGAATATTACTCTATTTTAAACAGTAGCTTCAAAATTCCAACTTGGTACGGAATTGAACTTAAAGCCAGTTTTGATGACAATCAGGGCTATTATTTAAATCCGCAAAATACGACTCCAAGTGCTGGATTGACTTCTTTCGGGATAAGTGTTCCGCTCGGGCAGGGTTTATTTATCAATCAAAGAATGGCTGATATTCGTAAAGCAAAAATGCAGATAGAATTAAGCCAATCTGAAAGAAAACTGCAAGCCATCAGCGTTTTGTATGACGCTTCGATCGCCTATTTCAATTGGAAAAAAAACTATAACGAAGTTAAAATGTATGAAAGTTATAAAACCAATGCCGAAATTCGGTACAAAGGAATTATTACTTCCATTCAGCATGGGGATAAACCAGCAATAGACAGCGTTGAAGCAGGCATCAACATAAAAAACAGACAATTGAGCCTTGAAGATTCTAAGCTGAAATTGAACAAAGCGAAGCTGGAATTATCTAATTTTCTTTGGTTAGAAAATAATATTCCTCTTGAGCTTTCTGATATATTAATTCCCGATACCAATCTGGAAAGCACCATACAGGAAACCTTAAAGACGAACGAATTACTCAATCAGGATTTCGACATCTTAAAGCATCCAAAAATAAATGCTTTACAGAGTAAAATTGACATGCTTACCGTCGATAAAAAATTAAAATCGAACATGTTGCTTCCAAAAGTTGATGTGAGTTATTATTATTTATCCGAACCGAGTTATATTGATAATTACCAATTTGAAGATTATAAAATTGGTTTAGATTTCTCTTTCCCCATTTTTCTGAGAAAAGAAAGAGGAAGTATAAAACTGGCAGAATACAAAGTTCAGGAAACCGAATTTGCAATGAGCCTCGAAAAACAGCAGTTAAAAAATAAAATTACTGCTCAAAAAATAGAAATCCAATCGCTTTCCAAACAAAAGGATTTGGCCAAAACCCTAGTTAAAGATAATAACACTATGCTAAAAGCAGAAGAGCGTTTGTTTAGCATTGGTGAAAGTTCTTTGTTTCTAATCAATTCCAGAGAAAATAATTTAGTGAGTTCACAGCTTGCTCAAATAGCATTAGAAAATCGCTATTATATTTCCAATTCAGACCTTTTTAAAATTATAGCCAATCCTGATTAATAACTTATAAATGAATCATTAACAGCCACAAATTATAAGTACTTAATTTGTGGATTTTTTTTAATAGAGCTTAGCTCAACAAATAAAAATACTCTTTCTCGATTCTTTCCTGATGATCGGGATGAGCAATAGAAACCAATGCGGCAGCACGCTGTTTTAATGATTTTCCTTTCAGGTCGGCAATTCCGTTTTCGGTAATTACATAATGAATATGACCGCGGGTTGTTACCACTCCTGCACCCTGTTTCAGAAAAGGCACAATTCGGCTTTGTCCATTTTTAGTTGTCGACGGCAAAGCAATAATGGCTTTTCCCCCATCACTCAAGGAAGCACCACGTATAAAATCCATTTGCCCGCCAACACCCGAATACATTTGCGGACCGATAGAATCTGCGCAAACCTGACCAGTCAAATCGACTTCAATCGCAGAATTTATTGCAATCATCTTGGGATTTTTCCTTATTCGGGCGGTGTCATTCACAAAAGATGATTCTCTCAATTCAATAAAAGGATTATCATTTACAAAATCATACAAGCGTTTTGAACCCAATAAAAAAGTTGACAAAACCTTCCCTCTCAAAGATCCTTTATAATTACAGTTGATCACATCGTTTTCAATCAGATCAATCACACCATCCGAAAACATTTCGGTATGCAGTCCTAAGTCTTTGTGATTTGTCAATTTGCTCAAAGCAGCATTAGGAATAGAACCAATCCCCATTTGAAGCGTACTTCTGTCATCAATCAAAGACGCAATATAACTTCCTATTTTGTCTTCCTCAGCAGTAAACGGTTCTACTTCGTGAGTGTAAATGGGCACATCAACTTCAACCAGATAATTCAGCTCCGAGATATGAATAATTCCGTCGCCAAAAGTTCTCGGCATTCGGGGATTTACCTGAGCAATGACAATTTTAGCATTCTCAATTGCCGCAACCGAAGCCTCTACAGAGACACCCAGCGAACAATATCCATGCTTATCCGGCGGAGAAACATGAATAAAAACAACATCCAGTGGGATAACATTATTTCTAAACAAATAAGGCAGCTCGCTAAGGAAAACGGGCGTATAGGAACCATTTCCAGCTTTCAAAGTATGCCGAACATTGCCTCCAATAAAAAAAGAATTTACATGAAAACTCTCAGCCAATTCCGGATTAGCATAACGCGCTTCTCCTTCTGTATGCAAATGGCAAATCTCTACATTTCTCAACTCCGAAGCTCTTTCAGTTAATGCATTTGCCAATAATGTAGGTGTTGCCGCTGCCGCTTGTAAATAAACCCGATCGCCCGATTTTACTAATTTCACTGCTTCTTCGGCGGTAATATATTTTCCCATAAATGTTATAATTGGAACAAAAGTAAAATAATTAAAAAAGACAAAATATGACAATACTCATGAGCAAACTGCAAAACCAAACCAATCATCTTGCAATTGATCATTTTGTTTTAAATAAAATATAGCAAAAGGCAATCAAAGCCATAAATCAACAGCCCAACAAATCCGCCAACGAGCGTTCCATTAATTCTGATAAATTGAAGGTCTCCTCCTATTTCCAGTTCCAGTTTTTTGGCAACTTCATCGGTATCCCAGCTTTTTACGGTCGAAGAAATTAAATCGCCAATCATTTTTTTATTATTAATAAGCACAGACAAAACATCATTTTTGATAAAATCATTAATCTTGTCCATCATCAGTTGATCTGCCTGTATGCCTTTTCCAAAACCCTGAATCATATTGGCAATGCTCTTTTTTATTGCAGATTCTTCTTTTTGTGCCAAATCATTGTCTATAGCCATTTTAATTTCAAGCCAAATACCGCTGATGTAATCCTGAACTTCTTTTTTACTAGCAAAAGCAAGAACCAATTCATTAACTTTTTGCTGCATTTCGGATGAGTGTCTCAACTCAGTTATAAAGCGCAGTACATACTCATTTATTTTTTTTCGGATGGCACTGTCCTGATGACTAGCCTGCTCCAAGAAATCATACAGCCCATTAAAAACGCCTTCAGTTATTTTTTTATCGGCCAAGCCAAAAGACAAAAATGGCGTTGAACTTTTGACTTTCTCTTCTATCAGATGTTTGTTATTTTCTAATTCTACAATTAGCGTTTTCAAAACATTGGTTACCAATTCTTCCTGTTTTTTACTTTTTGCCAAAGCTTCCAAACCAAGTGCAAGCCATTCACCAAAATTCAATTTACTCAGCTTAGCACTGAATTGCTCCTGAATGAAATGCTTCACTTCCTCATCATCGATCGTTTTTAAAATGCGGGGAATCGCATTATCGGTCACTAAACCGGCCACAAGATTAGCATTCTTCTCCTCAATTAACCAATCCGAAGCTTTTACAGCGACATTGAATTGTTCAATTTTTACTTCTAATTTTTCCCTCGTCAAAAATTCATCCGAAACGAAACTTCCCAAATTCTCTCCAATCTTATCTTTATTGCTCGGAATCAAAGCCGTATGGGGAATCGGAATCCCAAGCGGATGCCGAAATAGTGCCACAACAGCAAACCAATCGGCAATACCGCCAACCATTGCAGCTTCACTAAAAGCTTTCAGCCATCCTATTTTATAATAACTGGCAAGCACGAAAAGAACAACAGCAATGCCCAAAAGGACTAACGCGCCTCTTTTCATTTTTACCAAATCCTGTTCTTTTTTACTATTTTCCTGATCTAATGATGTGCTCATAATCTAAAAGATTGATTTATTGCTAATTTAAGAAACTATATCCAGAAATTTAACTGCTAAGAACGCAAAGAATTTCGCAAAAGAATCAACCGCAGATTAGCAGATTTTTTTTGTAAAACAAAATTGTATTACTGAAGAGAAATTAATTTGCGGAAATTTCAATTAAGGCAAAAACTTTAATGCTTTTTTATTTTAAAATCTGCGAATCTGCAGTCAAAATTAAAAACTAGTCCAACCCAAAAAAAATAATTTTAAAATTGTACTTTTGCAAACTGAAAATTCTCAAATATGATTATTCAAAAAACCCGTGAGGAAATAGAATTAATGCGCGAAAGTGCCTTAATCGTATCAAAAACATTAGGAATGATTGCTTCTGAAATAAAAGAAGGAGTTACCACATTATATCTGGACAAAAGAGCCGAAGAATTCATTCGTGACCATGGAGCTGTTCCAAGTTTCCTTGGACTTTACGATTTCCCGAATTCATTGTGTATGAGTCCAAACTCTCAGGTAGTACACGGAATCCCGAACAACAAGCCATTGGAAAGTGGTGATGTAATTTCGGTGGATTGCGGTGCTTTCAAAAATGGTTTTCACGGAGATCACGCCTATTCGTTTGAAATTGGCGAAGTTGCTCCCGAAACTAAAAAACTGCTTCAAATTACCAAAGAGTCTTTATACGTTGGAATCCGTGAATTGCGCATTGGAAACCGTGTGGAAGATGTTGGTAACGCTATCCAAAAATATACTGAAGCACATGGTTATGGTGTGGTTCGGGAATTGGTTGGTCACGGTGTTGGACAAAAAATGCATGAAGATCCGGAAATGCCTAATTATGGTAAAAAAGGACGCGGAAAACTTTTTGTTGAAGGAATGGTTGTTGCAATCGAACCGATGATCAACATGGGAACCAAAAACATCAAACAGCACAAAGACGGCTGGACAATCACCACCGCTGATGGAAAACCATCTGCTCATTTTGAGCACGATGTTGCGATCATCGACGGAAAACCTGAGATTTTATCGACTTTCTATTATATCTACAAAGAATTAGGAATCGTGAGTAATGAAGAAGATGAATTTAGAAAAGTGCCGTTGGTGGTTTAAACATATTCATAAAAACCTTAAATGACCTTAAATGCCTTATATGGTTAAATAATTCACAAACCATATAAGGCATTTAAGGTCATTTAAGAAAAACTAAATAATACTTTTGGCAAAATTTTGCGTAACAATTATGAAAAAAGCCTTTAAAAAAATTCTTAATATCGTTCCCCGCCCTTTATTAATAAGGCTGAGTTATGTAGTTCGCCCTTTTATCGCATTTACTTTAAAAGGAGACAAATACACCGATCCGATCGACGGAAGAAGTTTCAAATCGTTCTTGCCTTACGGCTACGAAACACAGCGTAATAATGTACTTTCACCAAGTACGCTTTCGTTAGAGAGACACCGTTTACTTTGGTTGTATCTAAATGAGCAAACCGATTTTTTTACCGCTCCAAAGAAAGTTTTGCATTTTGCACCAGAACAGGCTTTTTACAAAATGTTTCGCAAACAAAAAAACCTTGATTACACCACAACCGATTTATTGTCGCCATTGGCGGATGTTAAGGCGGATATCTGTAATTTGCCTTTTGAGGACAACCAATATGACGTAATTCTTTGCAATCACGTTTTGGAACATATTCCAGATGATACTAAAGCGATGCAGGAATTGTACCGTGTTTTGAAACCTGGCGGAATGGCAATTCTACAAATTCCACAAGATTTGAAAAGAGAAGTCACTTTTGCCGATGACACCATCACCGACCAAAAAGAGCGTGCCAAAATATTTGGTCAATACGACCACGTTCGTATTTATGGGCGTGATTATTTTGGCAAACTTAGAAGCATTGGTTTCAAAGTTGTCGAAGAAGATTACACCAATAAAATTGCTCCAGAATTAGTAGAAAAATATTGTTTGGCAAAAGGCGAAATCATTCCTGTTTGTTTTAAATAACATAGAATTGAATTGCCTCTAGCTTTAGCTAGAGGAAAAAATAGATAATAATCAAATTGGCTTTAGCCGAATACTTTTTTTGGCTAAAGCCATTAATTTCTGACTTCATACCCATCCAGCTAAAGCTGGAAGCAATTCAATAATAAATCATTTTGAAAACCGCCCCCTTTCAATTCTGCTTTGATATCAGCTTAGAAAAAAGGCTAAACTCATATATTCCGACGGCTTATATAGTAGATCATTCTGAAGCGATAACGTATTTAGACAAGAAAGCAAGTCCCGAGGTAGTTCAAAGTCTTGGTGTGATTGTTGAAAATTTAGACAACAACACCAGAAAAGTTTTATCGATTTGCGAAGCACTCAAACCTGAAATTATTTTTAAGAAATTCGGCAAAAACAGTAAATCATCAAAGAACATTGAGGACTTACTGAAAGACAGCAAACTTGAATTTGGAATCCGACAATTCATAAAAACCAATTTAGAGCAGTTTTATAGTTTAGTTTCTCAAGAGGATTTCCCGTTGTCGCTGAATCTGGGAAAAGAAAAAGATTTCCGTATCAGCCGAATTACTGCTAAAAATCCAGCATTAGAAACCAGTCTTCAGTTTGATAAACACGAAAATGGGATTTCCTATACCTTGCTTTTAAAGGACGAGAAAACAACATTCTACCCATCAGATACAACAATCACACTTCTTTTGGATGAGCCGGGATGGTTGGTTGCTCATCATAAATTGTATCTTTTAAAAGACATTAACACTAAAAAAATAATTCCATTTTTGAAGAAGAAAACCGTTGAAATTCCTTCGAAAATGGTTCCTGAATATTTTGAAAAATTCATTAAGGATGTAGCAAAAAAAGCAGATATAAAAGCTAATGGATTTGAAATCGAGCTCAGAGACATAATCACTGCCTGCTCACTTCAGCTGGCGCACGATTTTTTTAAAAACACTTACTATCTCAATTTTTTATTCGATTATAACGGTTTCACTTTCGATAATAGTAAAACCAAGAAAATCCATTCTGAAATTGACACCCGTAATTTGGATGAAATCAAAGTGATTCAATACAAAAGGACTTCCGAAGAAGCTTCATTTGAAAACAAATTACTGGAACTTGGCTTTAGCAAAACTGACACTGGTTTGTTTGGGCTTTCGCCAAAGGAAGAAAAACAAGATCCCTACGCCAATATTCAATGGGCAATTGAAAATCAGGAAACGCTGGAATCTTTTGGTTTTTCGATTAAAGATTTAAAAATTGACAGCAAAAAAATAAATACTCAAAAAGTAGCGATTCAATTTTCGAATGAAGTAAAAAGCGATTGGTTTGACATCAAAATGACTGTCGTTTGCAATGCATTTGAATTTAATTTCAGTGATATTGTTCCGAACATAAAAAACCGAAACCGACTGTTTCTTTTGCCTGACGGTGACTACTTTTTGATTCCGATCGAGTGGATGACACTTTACGGTCCGATGGCGAAATTGGCTAAAATCCAAAACGGAAATCTTACTTTGCTTAAAAGTAATTTTGCAGTTTTGGATGATATTCCGGAACTCAAGAATTCTTCAAATTTACTGGCAAACATAGCATATCAGCCGTCTCCATTGGTAAAAGCCACTTTGAGACCATATCAGATTCAGGGAGTTCAATGGCTTTTGGAGCATTACAACAATGGACTGGGCGCTTGTCTGGCTGACGATATGGGATTGGGAAAGACTTTGCAAACCCTATCGACTCTTGTTGCGGTGCAGGAACAATTGGAACATCAAAAAGCCGAAGATGTTCAGCTGGATTTATTTGGTAACGAAATTCCAGTTCCAAAAGAATATCTAAAAGCTCTAATCGTTCTGCCTTCTTCACTGGTTTTCAACTGGTATAATGAAGCCCGAAAATTTACTCCGCATTTCCGCAGAGTGCAATACGTTGGCAACGACCGAAAACTGCTTTCGAAAAAACTGGAAAAATACGATGTCATTTTTACGAGTTATTCTATTATTTCGAGAGACATTTCGATTTTAGAAAAATACAATTTCAGGTATTTGATTTTGGACGAAAGTCAATACATCAAAAACAAAAACTCTAAGATTTTCAAAGCGATCAATCAGATAAAAGCAAACCATAAAATATCGCTGAGCGGAACGCCGATAGAAAATTCCCTCGATGATTTGTGGTCGCAAATGCAGTTTATCAATCCGAATATTTTAGGGAGTTATCCCTTTTTTGCAGAGAATTATAAACTTCCAATCGAGAAAAAGCAGGACGAAAACTGTTTATTGGAACTAAAAAATCTCATCGCTCCTTTTATTTTAAGACGAACGAAAGAACAGGTTTTAAAAGATTTACCTGAGCTTTCGGAACAAATTTTCTACTGCGAAATGGAACCAGAACAGGAGAAATTATACGAAGAGGAAAAATCGAAAGCCCGAAACTCTATACTGAAAACGGATGGTTCTGCAGTAGATAAAATCAGCATTATAAATACTTTGATGCGCTTGAGACAACTCAGTAACCACCCGAAAATGATTGATTCCAAATCCGAAATGGATTCAGGAAAATATATTGCCGTTACCCGTTATCTGGAAACTTTGGTGCAATCCAATCAAAAAACGATTGTTTTCAGTTCGTTTGTTTCCAATTTGAATTTTTACAAAAACTGGTGCAAGGAAAACAAAATCGACTTTTGCGAACTCACAGGAGAAACATCACTCGCTGACAGAGAATATCAGGTTTCACGATTTCAAAATCAGGAAGAACCTTTGCTGTTTTTTATCTCTCTAAAAGCTGGTGGCGTTGGGCTCAATATTACCAAAGCTTCGTATGTTGTTTTTCTTGATCCTTGGTGGAATCCTTTTGCCGAAAAGCAAGGTATTGGTCGTGCGCACCGAATTGGTCAGATGAATAAAGTCAACGTAGTTCGGTTTATTACTAAAAATACTGTTGAGGAAAAAATTATCCGTTTGCAGGAAAGCAAAAAGCTATTAGCGGATTCGCTTTTGGACGAAAATTATATCAGCACTGATATTGAGGAGAATTTGAATTTTATATTGGAATAGCTATAAGCCGTAAGCAATAAGCTATCAGCCACTCCCTAAAGCTTATTGCATCTTGCCTAAAGCCTTCCATAATAATTTGTATATTTACGACATTCGAACAAAGTCTCCAATGAAAACAATAGCCGTTTTACTTCTTTCTTTCTTTTGTCTAAGCGTAACAGCTCAAGTGGAAACCGAAATAGCTCCGCCTTACAATATTAAAACAGCTTCTTTTGTTCAGAGCAGTCAAAATGTAGTTCCCATTTTTAGATTAGGAGAATCGTTCGATTTTCAGTTTGATGATTTATTTGGCAATGAAGCTGACTACTATTACGAAATCACGCACTGTGATTATAATTGGGTACCAACTGATATTCCGAAAAGTGACTACCTATCAGGTTTTGACAGTCAAAAAATACAGGAATATATAAACTCATTTAACACTTTACAGATTTTCACGCATTACCGGCTGTCTATTCCAAATAATTACACCAAAATAAAATTAAGCGGTAATTATGTGCTTACTATTTTAAATTCCGATAAAGAAGTAGTTTTAAAAAGGTATTTTGTTTTATATGAAGAAAAACTCCCTGTTGCTTTAAAAATAAGGCGGCCAAGAACCGTTAAAAACATTTATTCAAAACACAATCTGAATTTTGAGATTAATACGGATGATTTTCTATTGCAGAATCCGACTCAAAATTTAAAAGTTGTGCTGCTTCAAAATGGTAATTTTAATACCGCTATTAAAAACATTGTTCCTCAATACAATGTAGGGAACGTTTTTGTTTATAAATATGATATGGAAACTCAATTTTGGGCAGGTAATGAGTTTTTAAATTTTGATTCTAAAGACATCAAAAATGCGAACAATTATGTGAGTTTCGTCAGCTCAGAAAATGGTATTTACAATACGCATTTATATACAAATAATGCAAAAACCAGTTTCCCGTATTCTAACTATTCTGATCTTAACGGAAATTTTTCTATCCGAAAACTGGATGGTGAAAACAACACAATTGAAGCCGATTATTCATGGGTTTATTTTAGCCTATCAGCACCTTTGGCCAATCCTAATTCCTCTGTTTATATTGTGGGAATGTTTAATAATTACATGACTACACCGGAAAACAAAATGGATTTTAATACTAAAAACGGCCTTTATGAAAAGGCAATTCTCATCAAGCAAGGTTTTACTAACTATCAATATCTCACAGTAACTAATAAAGGATTAATTGACTTAGAGAACGCTATTGACGGCAATTTCTACCAGACAGAAAACGATTATACAGTATTGGTTTACTACAAAGGAACTGCAGACAGATATGTAAAAGTTGTTGGAAAAGGTGCTGCAAATTCATTAAACATAACAAATTAGAAAACTTAAAAAATTTTTAAAAGATTATTCATTTTTTTTGTAGATTTGCTGACATATAGCACGTAATTAGCTAATTAACATGGTTTCACAAATAACAAGAGGCATTAAAATTTCGGTATTGACTAGTTTTGAAGGAACGTACTTCAAAAACTACAAGATTCATTTTGCCTTTAGTTATGAAATTACAATTGAAAACCATAGTAAAGACTCTGTCCAATTGACTTCACGCCATTGGGAAATTTACGATTCTTTAAATGATTTAGAATATGTAGACGGAGAAGGCGTTATAGGAAAAAAACCAGTCTTAAAACCTGGGGAACAGCACACTTATAGTTCAGGATGTTTACTATCATCCCCATATGGAGCGATGAAAGGCTATTTCAATATGATAAATTTCACTTCTACAAAATCTTTTAGAGTAATTGTTCCTACATTTAGGATGTGCGCTCCTTTTGCATTGAATTAATTTGACTTTAATTATGACTCTTTTAGCATAAATTCAATCTTTCCTTTGTACTTTTGCATCAAATTATATAATTGCTTACTAATTAATTATAAAAGACATGCTAAAAGGATTTTTTAATGTACCCAAAGCGGTAAACGAACCTGTAAAAAGTTACGCTCCAAATTCTCCGGAAAAAGCTTCAGTTTTATCCACTTACAAAGAAATGTGGAATTCCAAAATCGATCTTCCCTTGTATATCGGAAGCGAAGAAATCAGAACTGGAAACACCAGAAACATGACTGCTCCACACGATCACAAACATGTCGTTGGAACGTATCATTTAGCTGAAAAAAAACATATTGAAAATGCCATCGCGAATGCATTAGAATCTAGAGAAGCTTGGGCAAATATGGCTTGGGAACAAAGAGCTGCCATTTTCCTTAAAGCAGCCGAATTAATCGCTGGTCCCTACAGAGCAAAAATAAATGCCGCAACTATGATTGCGCAGTCCAAAAATATTCATCAAGCCGAAATTGACGCTGCCTGCGAACTGATTGATTTTTTACGTTTCAACGTAGAATTCATGACTCAGATTTATGCAGACCAGCCAAAATCGTCATCTGATATGTGGAACCGTTTAGAATACAGACCGCTTGAAGGTTTTGTGTATGCGGTTACGCCTTTTAACTTTACAGCTATCGCAGCAAATCTTCCTGCAAGCGCAGCAATGATGGGTAATGTAGTTATTTGGAAACCAAGTGACAGCCAAGTATTCTCTGCAAAAATTATTATCGATATTTTCAAAGAAGCTGGAGTTCCAGACGGTGTTATCAACGTTGTTTTTGGAGATGCATTAATGATTACCGATACTGTTTTGGCAAGCCGTGATTTTGCTGGAATCCATTTTACAGGATCAACTCATGTATTCAAAGATATTTGGGCAAAAATTGGAACAAACATTCACCATTACAAAACATATCCAAGAATTGTTGGAGAAACTGGCGGTAAAGATTTTATCATTGCTCACCCAAGTGCTAATCCAAAACAAGTAGCGACTGGAATTGTCCGTGGAGCATTTGAATTTCAAGGACAAAAATGTTCTGCAGCTTCAAGAGCGTATATCCCACAAAGTTTATGGCCAGCTGTAAAAGAACAATTGATTACGGATGTGAAATCAATGAAAATGGGGTCTCCAGAAGATTTTGGAAACTTTATTACTGCAGTTATTCACGAAGGATCTTTTGATAAATTGGCCAGTTTTATTGACCAAGCCAAAAAAGATACTGATGCCGAAATTATCGTTGGAGGTAATTATGATAAATCTGTTGGTTATTTTGTTGAACCGACTATCATCGTAACGACAAATCCAAAATACACCACAATGGAAACCGAATTATTCGGACCGGTCATGACGATTTTTGTTTACGAAGATGCTCACTGGGCAGAAACATTAAAATTGGTTGACACTACATCTGAATACGCATTAACTGGAGCTGTTTTCAGTCAAGATCGTTACGCTATTGAAGAAGCAACAACAGCTTTACAAAACGCTGCCGGAAACTTCTACATCAATGATAAACCAACTGGAGCTATCGTAGGAATGCAGCCATTTGGCGGAGCAAGAGCTTCAGGAACTAACGACAAAGCAGGTTCTGCATTGAACTTATTGCGTTGGGCTTCTCCAAGAACAATCAAAGAAACTTTTGTGACTCCGACAGATTACAGATATCCGTTTTTGGGAGAATAGATTTTAGTCTTAAAGCTGAAAAGGCGAAAGTTCTAAAGGCCACAAAACTAAAACCCCGCAAGATTCAAATTATTTTGAAATCCTGCGGGGTCTTATATTTTCAAATATTTAAAAACCTAAAAAGGCAAACTATTAAAAAGCATAATCTGAAATTGAGTCCTGCTGGAATTTTGCAGAACTTGCGACATTACACCCACTTCCATTTTTAAGCTTTTACTAAAACAATAGCCAAGTCCTCCATAAATACGGTCTCTATCAAAATAGCTAGGCTCTGTATTGATAAAAATTTCATTGTAGGCTGAAGCATAGATTGCATTTTTATCCATCTCTTTTTTATTAATCGGGACATTCAAAGACAAAAAATAACGCACACGCATCTTGAAATCATCTTCAATAAACCGCTGTTCGAAACGATATCTGTGCTGAATATTTACTCTTCCAAATTGCTGTTTGGTTATAAACTGCTGAAAAATTCTATGTTCATCAGTTTTTAACTTATCATCAGTCCCCGCAATATATGGCTCTGAATGAACGAAAGCATAACCTAGTAATACATTATTATTGTTTTCGGATAAATTATATCCAATTCCAGTTCTTAAAAGCAATTGTTCTAAATCTCCTGCGAAATTATAGTTACGGTACTGCACTTCATTGTGAAAATTCCAACGGTTATTTATCTTTTGATTTCCAAAATATAGAAACCAGTTTCCAACATCTGAATCTTGAGCATTTCCATTGGCAGAAATAAAAAACACCACCAAAAAACTTAATAATTGTATTCTTTTAATCATTTATTTTTATTTTTCTTCGACTTAGTGACTTTCTAACTTTGGACCGCTACACGACAAATTTCAACGGCAGATGCACCACTTTCTTGGTTTCAAAAAACTCATCTTCGAAGAAATCAGAAATATTATATTCTGTTGCTTTTGGAAAATCTTTTAATTCTTCTGTTAAATCGCCTCCTTTCAAATAGAGAATTCCGTTTTTGAGCTCATGTTTATTTTGCTTCTTGATCTTTGTTTTTATCCAAGAAACAAAATCCGGCATATTGGTCACAGCTCGGCTTACGATAAAATCGAAATCACCTTTTACATTTTCAGCACGAAGCTGTTCAGCTTTTACATTTTTTAATTCCAATGCTTCGGCAACGGCTTTTACTACTTTTATTTTTTTGGCAATAACATCAATTAAATAAAACCTTGTTTCTGGGAAAAGAATAGCCAATGGAATTCCAGGAAATCCGCCGCCTGTTCCTACATCCAGCACATAAGTTCCGGGTTCAAACTTATTTATTTTGGCAATAGCCAGTGAATGCAATATATGTTTGGTGTATAAAGAGTCAATATCTTTGCGTGAAATAACGTTGATTTTTTCGTTCCAATCGTGGTATAAAAAATCCAGTTTTCGAAACTGTTCTATCTGGTTATCAGATAGGTTGGGAAAATACTTTATAATCTCGTCCATCTTAAAAATTTTTAACAAAAGTACTGCTTTTCACTTATAAATATTTAACTCAATATTGTATGTTGAAAATTTATATTGGTTACCTTTGCAAATATTCAAAAAATTATATGAACAATACCGCGCCTACATTTGCAAAGCAAGACAATTTAAAGTTTTTTAGAACCCTAAACTCAAGAGTTAACAGCTATTTTAAAGAAAATAATATAGAGAAAACAGGTAACTGGAAAATCCATTTGAAGACCATAATTCTATTCACAGTTTTCCTTGTTCCTTATTTTTTGATACTTACTTTAGAAATGCCTTTCTGGGTGCATCTTTTGCTTGCTATCGTTATGGGAATCGGGATGGCCGGAATAGGAATGAACGTAATGCACGATGCTAATCACGGATCGTATTCAACCAAAAGCTGGGTTAATAAATTCATGGGAGGAACCATTTATGTATTGGCCGGAAATGTACACAACTGGCAGGTACAGCACAATGTTTTACACCATACTTATACAAACATCATAGGTCACGACGAGGACTTAGAAGCAGGAAGAATTATGCGTTTCTCCAAAGAAGCTGAATGGCATAAATTCCATAGATTTCAGCAGTATTACGCTGTATTTTTATATGGTTTATTGACTTTTAATTGGGCAATTACTACCGATTTTAAACAGATGAGAAATTATCTGAAAAGAAAATTATCTTATGGCGAACCTAAAAGCCCAAAAGTACTTTGGACGACTTTAATAATTACAAAAATCATTTATTTAGCCATTTGGATGGTTTTGCCAATGATCATTGGAATCACTTGGTGGAAAGTTTTGGTTGGATTTTTTGTAATGCACTACACTGCCGGATTAATCCTGAGCATTGTATTCCAATTAGCACACGTAGTTGATGAAGCAGCCAATCCACAGCCAAATGAAGCTGGCGAAATGGAAAACACCTGGGCAATACACCAATTATATACCACGGTAAATTTTGCGCCAAAAAACAAAATTGTAAACTGGTACACTGGA
The DNA here is from genome assembly GCF_003385115.1 of Flavobacterium aquicola. Taxonomy (GTDB): domain Bacteria; phylum Bacteroidota; class Bacteroidia; order Flavobacteriales; family Flavobacteriaceae; genus Flavobacterium; species Flavobacterium aquicola. The sequence continues at coordinate 349,390 of NZ_QUNI01000003.1, read as the reverse complement.
GGTTTAAACCACCAGATCGAGCACCATATTTTCCCGCATATCAGTCATGTACATTATGGTAAAATTGCAAAAATCGTAAAAGAAACAGCTAAGGAATGCCAATTACCATATTACGAATACAAAACAATGTCTGCAGCTGTTGTTGCACACTTCAAGCATTTAAGAACATTGGGACTAGAGCCCGCACTATAAATAATTATCTAATAGAATAAACCAAAAAATTCACAATTTAATGAGCAATCCACTTTCAGACAGAATTAACAATTTAGCTACATCGCAGACATTGGCGATGGCTGCATTGGCAAGAGAATTAAAAGCACAAGGAAAAGACATCATCAGTTTAAGTTTGGGTGAACCAGATTTTAACACGCCGGATTTCATCAAAGAAGCTGCTAAAAAAGCAATCGATGAAAACTACAGCACCTACTCACCAGTTGATGGATACCAAGATTTAAAAGAAGCTATCTGCAGAAAATTCAAAAGAGACAACGGATTAGATTACACACCATCACAAATTGTTGTTTCAACAGGAGCTAAACAATCTTTATACAACATTGCGCAGGTAATGCTTAACGACGGTGACGAAGTTATCTTACCAGCACCTTACTGGGTTTCTTATTTTGAAATCGTAAAATTATCAGGCGGTGTTCCTGTAGAAGTTCCAACTTCTGTAGATACTGATTTCAAAATCACGCCAGAACAATTAGAAGCAGCTATCACACCAAAAACAAAAATGATGTGGTTCTCTTCTCCTTGTAATCCATCTGGATCTGTATACAGCAGAGAAGAATTGACAGCTTTGGCTAAAGTATTGGAAAAACATCCAAATATCTATGTAGTTGCTGATGAAATCTATGAGCACATCAATTTCTCAGGAACTTTCTGCAGTATTGGATCTATTCCTGGAATGTTAGAAAAAACAATTACTGTAAACGGAGTTGCAAAAGCATTTGCAATGACAGGATACAGAATCGGTTACATCGGAGCACCAGAATTCATCGCAAAAGCATGTACAAAAATTCAAGGACAGGTAACTTCAGGAGCAAATTCTGTGGCACAAAGAGCTACAATTACTGCTGTAGATGCTGATCCAAGCGTATTAAACCACATGGTTCAGGCTTTCCACAGCCGCAGAGATTTAGTTGTTGGTTTATTGAAAGAAATCCCAGGAGTTAAAATCAACGTTCCAGAAGGAGCTTTCTACGTATTCCCAGACGTTTCTTCTTTCTTTGGAAAAACATTAAAAGGAACTGAAATCAAAGATGCAAATGACGTTTCTATGTACCTTTTGGCAGAAGCTTGTGTTGCAACCGTAACAGGAGACGCTTTTGGAAATCCAAACTGTATCCGTTTCTCTTACGCAACCAGCGACGAATTATTGAAAGAAGCATTACGCAGAATTAAAGAAGCTTTATCTTTTTCTGAAGTAACAGCATAATATATTTCTTCACAATTTAAAGTCCCAGTTTTCAGGTTTACCACTTGAAATCTGGGATTTTTTTATTTGGGCGTGACCCCATTGAGAAAAGGGGCTTACTTATTGTAACGCTTATTCAGCCCCTTTCCTCAACGCGGTCGGGCTATCTGCGCTACTTTGGTAGCCAGCTCCTATCCCTCACGCAAGCAAACTGCTAAACATAAAGACCCAATTTTTTCAAAAACAAGAAGCAAAATACCAAAACACATTCTAAAAGAATTCCACACAAAACCGTATTTTTGTTACAACAATTCACAACCAACTAAACCCATCATCACAACCCCAATAAACTACTTTCAATGAAAATAATGCTTCTAGGCTCCGGCGAATTAGGAAAAGAATTCACTATCGCAGCACAGCGCATCGGGCAAACCGTAATTGCTGTCGACAGCTACGAAAACGCCCCTGCTATGCAGGTTGCACACAGTTACGAAGTCATCAACATGCTTGACGGCGAAGCTTTGGACAGAATCGTTGCCAAACATCAGCCTGATTTCATCGTTCCCGAAATAGAAGCGATCAGAACGGAGCGTTTCTATGATTACGAAAAACAAGGGATTACCGTAGTTCCTTCTGCGAAAGCGGCCAACTTTACGATGAACCGTAAAGCAATACGTGATTTAGCTGCTAAAGAACTGGGATTGCGAACCGCTAATTACCGCTATGCCACAACTGCCGAGGAATTGCACAAAGGCGTGGAAGCCGTGGGCATGCCCTGCGTTGTAAAACCATTAATGTCCTCGTCTGGAAAAGGACAATCGACGATAAAAACTGCAGCCGATATCGACAAAGCATGGCAATATGCTGTAGAAGGCTCCCGTGGCGATGTGGTAGAAGTGATTGTCGAAGCATTTGTCAAATTCAATTCGGAAATCACTTTATTGACAGTTGTTCAAAACGGCAACCCTACCCTATTTTGTGCGCCAATAGGTCACAGACAGGAGCGCGGCGATTATCAGGAAAGCTGGCAGCCTGCAAAGGTATCCGACAAGGATTTATACGAAGCACAGGACATGGCCGAAAAAGTAACCGAAGCCTTGGGCGGAGCGGGACTTTTTGGCGTGGAATTTTTCCTTGCCGATGACGGTGTTTATTTCTCTGAATTATCACCAAGGCCACACGACACCGGTATGGTAACTTTGGCAGGAACTCAAAACTTTAATGAATTCGAACTGCATCTGCGTGCTATTCTGAGTCTGCCAATTTTTGAAATCACTTTAGAAAAAGCTGGTGCAAGTGCAGTAATTCTAGCTTCTGAAAATTCAGAAAATCCAACATTTACAGGAATAGAAAAAATCGCAGCTTTACCAAAAACCGATTTTAGAATCTTTGGAAAACCAACCTCAAGACCCTATCGCCGAATGGGCGTTGCTTTAGTTAATGACACTCTTGACGCTAATATTGAAGAAATAGTAAAAAAAGCCCAAGCTGCCGCAGGATTAATAACCGTTCAATAATTCTTTACTACAATAGATTTACCAAAATACCCGCTGTTGTGGGTATTTTTTTTTGCGTTAAAAACTCCAAACAGCAATAAGTAGGAAAAAGATGCAATATATCTGCATTATTTCAATATCTTAGTCAGCGAACCAAAAGACCAAAATATATGGCTAATCTTACTTATAACAGAATCCACACCGTGATTTCGGAAACGGCTATCGAGTCCATCAAAACCAATTTACGCCACATTAGTTCCCAGCTTCCTTATATTGGGCTGACTGTTGATGAAAAAAAATCCTTTCGCGGTATGGATGTTGCCAATAAGGCTTTTACCGAGGACTGCATCCAGCTGCTTCGCTCGAATGGTGCCGAAACAATGCCCTCTTACATTAAAATCGAAAATATTATTTCTGATTTCAGTTTATTCAATCAGCTCGACGAACTTAAATCCATTCTCAATCAAGTCATCAATCAGGTCGATGATGCACAGCGTATTGCAGGAAAAGAAGCCTACGACACTGCTTTGCAGGTATACAAATTGTACGAAGCTGCCGCACAAGCGGGCGTGGCGGGATCTCAAACTTCATTTGAAAAACTCAATCAAAGGTTTAAAAAGAATACTGGAAGAAAAACGGACAATAGTTTGAAAAACAAACAGCCAAAATAGTCATATACAACTATTAAATTGTTATTTTTAACTATAAAATTATTATTTATAACAATAGAATTGTTTTTTAAAACTATTAAATTATTATTTAAAACAATTTAATTAATATATTTAACAATTTAATATATGAATTTCATAATCCACATTCCTATTTTAATCAAACGATGAAAAACACTATACACATTGGAAAGCTTCTGCAAGATTATATTAAAGAAAATAATGTATCAAAAGCTGCATTATCTAGGGCTTTGGATCTGAATTCAGCAAATTTTGAGACTCGCCTTAAGCAATCGTGGATTCGTACCGATATTTTATTAAAGATAAGCCACCTGCTTCATCACAATTTCTTTACCGATATTGGAACCACACTGCCTAAGGAGTTTTCGTCAAAACAAGTGACCGACAAAACTAAGGATGAACAGATTAGCGCCCTAGAACTCGAAATCATAATACTCAAACGGGAGCGTGACATGCTGAGCAGCCTGATTAGTGAGAAAATAAAATAGTTGGCAATAATTTTACCTTAAACCTCGAATAGCAGTTGGTGTCTTTTCTGCATGTTTTTTAAACAGTCTTTTACAGGACTTTAACTTAATAATCATACTCCTTTTTATTTAAATAATTGAAAATTAATTCTTACTTTCACAAAAAATAAAAAGCCTTATGATTTCAACTTTGCGCAGCTTCATACTTATTATAATTTTCACATTTGTTTTTTCAAATCCAGCAAAAGGACAGCCAAGAGTTGGCAACTCTATTAAAGCTTCAATAGGATTCGGACTTAGTACTTCTAACAAAATGGAGGGTTACGGAAATCAGAATGAAGTGGATGTTGACGGAGGTGGTTTTTATGCACAAGGTGAATATATTTTCGGCATAACTAAATGGTTTGGATTAAGACCTTACGCTGGACTTGTCATAACATCAACAGATGGTGGTAATCCACATAACCAGCCTAACTATAAAGTCACAACAGAAGCTTTTTTACTAGGAGGAAAAGCACGTATTTGCGCACCAATTCCTTGGATAGCACCTTTTATCGAGACAGGCATTGGAACTTCAATTGGTTCATTTCAAACTTTCACACCTTCAATTAATTACAAAAAAAATACCGCTTTATTACATATCCCTTTGAGTTTTGGCCTTCTTCTAGGCCCTAAACATAATATAGAAATTGCCGCAACTTATTACTTTACCCCAGCTGCCAACCAAGTATCCGGAGCATTGGCTGCTGGATTTTCTTTTCCTATAGATTGATAATAAAAAAATATTATTTGGAAGCTCGAAAAGCTGTCGGTGTAATTCCTGCATGCTTTTTAAATAGCCTTACAAAATAAGAATAGTCATCGAAACCCAGCTCTGATGCAATTTCGCTGACTGTTCTTTTTTTATCCATCAGCATTCTTTTGGCTTCTAGAATAATTCTGTCGGTAATAACCTGAGTTGTGGTCTTTTTTAAGATTTCATTGCAGATTCTGTTCAGATGCTTTAACGTAATATGAAGCTGGGAAGCATAAAAAGAAGGTGCTTTTTCGGTCCAGAAAAATTTCTCCAAAAGCAGATAAAAATCTTGGATTCTCGAATTATACGAATGTGTTTCCAAGATATACTGATCATTATATTTCCTTGTGATTTCGATGTGAATACTGTCCAATAGATTCAGAATTTTGTCCTGTTTCATAATTCTATTTCCCTGATATTCTTCCAGCATCGCATAAAAATAAGGAACGATCCCATTCAATTCATTGGAATCAAAAATCATTTCAGGCGAATTCCCCAGTGCAGAATAGAATGGAAATGTCTCTATTGTTTTTTGTCCAAAATACAGATTGTACATTTCCTGCGAATAAAAAACAACAAAACCATCAATATCATCAGACAGATTCCAATGGTGCATCTGCCCTGGCTGGAGGAAAAACATACTTCCAGACTGAATCCTGAAAGTATCAAAATCGATATCATGCGTACCTGATCCATTAGTAAAAAGTACTAACACATACGAATTATGTCTATGCGGTTCTTCGACAAAACTATGGTCAACCAAATGATTTTTGAAGGTATTAATATAAAAATCACTGCCAACAGCATTACAATTGAACCGTTCGATAGAATATACGGGATACTTTTGCATAATTCCTAATGTCTTTTTTGTGCTATAATTAGCGAATATAGAAAACTTCTGGGTCACGAATATGAAATACCTTTGAAAAAAAATTAAAACATGTCACACTCACTGCTGCATATTCTGAATAACGACTGTCCTCATTGCCTTAAAGGAAAAGTTTTTAACGAAAAAAACATATTCTTAAATATTGGCTTTCCAAAAATGAATCAATATTGTCCGCATTGCCATTTTAAATTCGAGAAAGAACCTGGTTATTTTTTTGGTGCGATGTATGTAAACTACGGCCTGACTGTAGCCCAAGGAATTGCAACTTATTTAATTGCACATCAGTTTTTTACTGAAACATTCGATTTACGAATCATTGGCATTATAACTGCAGTGATTTTAGTGATGGCTTCGTTTAACATTCGCCTTTCAAGGTTGTTATGGATTTATATGTTTAAAAATTATTCCATTTAAAGGGAAGACTCAAAAAAAGTTAACCACTACCTAAGCTGTCAGCGCCTTTACATTAAGGGTTTCTTACTGGAGTTTTTTCAAAATTTAATTCTCGCAAAGGCGCGAAGACGCAAAGAAGACCTGTCATAACTTTGCGCCTTTGCGCCTCTGCGAGGGCAAATCAAAACTTAACTTAATGAGATTGCCTCCCCAAGTCATAGCGGAAACTACTGCACAATAAACCACCATTTCGAAAAAACTTTCTAAAAAAAACCTTAAGAAATCCCAACTTACTGAAAATTACATTTACATTTTTTTATGTTTGCAAAAACAAACACTTGTAAATGAAATTATTGATTGTTGAGGACGAACCCAATTTGTTATCCGTTTTAAGAAAAGGATTTACCGAAAATAATTTTGAGGTGAGCGTCTGTCTTGACGGAGAAACTGCTTTGGAAATGATTCAAAACAACGATTTTGACGTTGTGATCTTGGATGTCATGCTCCCAAAAGTAAACGGAATCGAAATCTGCCGAAGATTAAGAGCCATCAAGAACTTTGTTCCCATCCTGCTGTTAACTGCATTGGGAACTTCGGAAAATATCGTAAACGGATTGGAAAACGGTGCCGATGATTATTTGGTAAAACCATTTAAATTCACCGAACTCAATGCGAGAGTAATGGCTTTGGCAAGAAGAGCCAATCTCGACACTCAAAAACCAGACATCATAAAACTCGAAGATTTAGAAATAAACGGCAAAACCAAATTGGTACACCGAAACGGCAAACCTATACTTTTGACGCATAAAGAATTCAGACTTCTTTATTATTTGGCCAAAAACAAAGGAACAATCGTTTCTCGAAATCAGATTCTGGACAATGTCTGGGACATCAGTTTTGACATGAACACCAATGTTGTGGATGTGTATATTAACTATCTTCGTAAAAAAATCGACAAACCTTATAACACCAAAATGATCCAGACCATCAAAGGTTTTGGTTATATATTACAAACTGAAAATGAATAATATAAAAAAGAAAATTACTTATTCGTACGTTATTCTTTCGACCATAAGCACCGTTTTGTTGTGTATTTTGGTGTTTTTCTTATTTAGAAGCAATAATCAATATTACTTTTTGAAGCGTTTGGAAGACCGTGCAAAAATTGTTGCTTCGATTCATTTTCAAAAGGATCCTGAAAAAATCAAGTATTACAAACAACTTAAAAAAAATGGGCTGGAAGAATTAATTCAAGAAGAAGATTTTGTGCTTAAGGTAAATAGTCAGGATACTTTTGAATACAATACCAAATTAAATCTGCCCAACGAATTTTATACCAATGTTTTAAAAAACGGGAAAGAATCCTTTGAAATAGACAACAAATATTACTTAGGCCAGATTTTTACCGAAAACGGTCAAAAATACATTGTTATTATTGCAGCAGTTGACCGAAAAGGCCATCTCACAACGGTTTATATTACAAGAATTATGATTCTTGGAATTGTCGTTTTCCTGATTATATCCTTCTTTCTAGGAAGATTATTAGCCAAAAAAGTAATTATTCCAGTTTCAAACATTGCAAAAGAGGTAAAAAGAATCAGTGCTTCCAATTTATCCCGAAGACTGCAGAATGAGGGAAACACTGGTGAAATAGCCGATCTAACTTCGACTTTCAACGATATGCTCGACAGGCTGGAAACGTCATTTGAAATTCAGACCAATTTCATTAATAACGCTTCACACGAACTTAAAACACCAATCACTACCATCATTGCCGAAGCAGAAATTATGCTTCTGAAAGAAAGAGAAAAAGAAGAATACATCACTTCATTGGAAAACATTTACAGGCAGTCGTCCAAATTAGGAAGCCTGACTGAGAGTCTTCTAAAACTTACCCAAACTGGTTACGACGGCACGAAACAAGTGCAGAATGTGGTTCGCATGGACGATTTACTATTTGAAGTAAAAACCGATTTAGACAATTTTTTCCCAGATAATAAAGTAAGTATCAAACTGGATGTTTCTGCAAGAGACAGCAATTATCTGTCAATTCCATGCAACAAAAATTTATTGGAATTAGCCATAAATAACATTGTCGCAAATGGTGTAAAATACTCGGACAACAAGGAAGTTTTTGTTAATCTAAGTGCAACCAAGGATATTATCAAAATTGTAATCAGCGATATCGGGATTGGGATTCCATCCGAAGACATTCCGCATCTTTACGAGCCTTTTTTCAGAGGAAAAGAAGCCAGCAGTAAATATATCGGTTACGGTCTTGGGTTGCCATTGGCCATGAAAATCATCCGAATGCATAACGGCGAACTACAGATTCAATCCGAGAAAGACAAAGGAACTATTGTGACTATTCTATTCAAAAAAACCAACATTAAAAATTCTAATGTTAATTCTTAGAATTTTCTAATCTTCTTTTAAACTGACTCTAATGTAGCAGGATTTACTTTGTAAGTACAAAAAACAGATGTACTTATGAAAAACTTTTTAATACCAACACGACTAACTCCTGACACAATATCAGCAGTTCAAACAGCCATTAATCATTCTAAAAATGGAAATACCAAAATTATTCTTTTTTTAGTTACTGATGAAATTAGTTCCTTCTCGGCGGCTCAATACCTGAGAGAGCAAGACAGTCAAATAACCCACAAAGAGCTGGACGTTTTAGACAATTGTCGTGATTTAATTGAACACTTTCCTAATTGCAAATTAGAATTCAAACGCCAGTCTGGAATCACAGCACCACTACTAAAAAACTTTCTGCAGTTTCATTCCGTTGATTTGATTCTGCTGACAAAATCAATAATCACCAGTAAAAAAACAGTTCACAGTAATCTGGTTCAGATTATTGAAAATCAAAAAACACCTATTTTACGCCTTATCAACGACAACACCACGAAGCTGAAAAAAGCAATTTATCTGGAAAATGCCCTTTCGCGTTTAAACATTGATGATATCCAGCAATATATGCAAGACCAATTTCCGTTGCAAAAAATTAGTCAGGTTCTAAAAAAAGAACAGGAAACTGCCGAATACATCAACTTACTATTATCCAAAGTTTTAAAAGAAAATGACATTGATTTTGTTATTGAAACCCGCACCTCCGAAAGGTCAAAGATTAAAAACAAAAAACAAAGCGAAATCAATCAGCATTTAGACATACCGGTTTTGTCACTGCATGAAGAAACCGTTTAATACAACTACATTATGCTGCTAAAAAAGAAAATACCGCTAAGCTATATTTTGGGTAAAATTAAATTTGAACTTGTAATAGTATTGGTATACACTTGTCTTTTTGATCTTTTTCACCGGTTAAATCCAGAGCTGAATACCGAAATCCCAATAGCAATTCCTTCAGTAATCGGAACGGTTATTTCATTATTGCTTGCATTCAAATCCAATCAGGCCTATGACCGTTGGTGGGAAGCACGAATAGTATGGGGAGCCATAACCAATGATTCTCGATCGTTTATAAGACAGCTTGCCACCTATTACAAAGATCCTGTTTTTTCGATTGAAGCCACTAATTTCATAGAAAAAATGGCAAAAAGACAAGCTGCATGGTGTTATGCCTTAGGAAATGCCTTAAGAGGGGAAAATGCATACAAACCCATCAAAGGGTTATTAACGCCAGAGGAATTTGATTATGTTCAAAAACACAAACACGTACCCAATGCATTGTTGATGCTGCACGGAAAAGACCTGAAAGATGCTCTTCGTGAAGAAAAAATAAATGCTTTTCAGCAAATTGAATTAGATAGAACGTTAACCAATTTTTGCGACCACATGGGAAAATGCGAACGTATAAAAACAACAATTTTCCCAACAACATACGGATTGTACATTCACATGACCATCTATTTATTCATCATACTGCTGCCGTTTAGTTTACCTACCATGCTGCGATGGTTAGAAATACCACTTGTAACTATCATAGCGGCTGCATTTTTCTTGGTAGAAAAAATGGCAATTCATCTACAGGACCCTTTCGAAAATAAACCGACTGATACTCCTGTTTCTACAATTGCCAAGAATATTGAGAAAAATTTAATGCAGATGGTCAATGAATACAATGATGAATATTCCAATACGTCAGAACATTTCGAGTCGAACACACATCGCATACAAACAAAAAAAAGAAAAGAAGACTATTATATTTTATAGGTTAAATAATTGTGTCTTCACCCAAGACCTGCAGGAACAGAGTTTCCTGCAGGTTTTTTTATGCTTATTATTTTACAGACAGCTAAATAATTGTACATTTGAAAGAATGAACTCTATCCTCGAAAACATCAATAAGCATGTTACTTTAACGCCAGAAGAACAAGAATTTTTTTTATCTAAAACAGAAACACAGCAATACAAAGCCAAAACCGTTTTACTTAATGCAGGAGAAGTCTGTACACAATCCTATTTTGTAAATTCGGGTATATTGCGAAGCTTCAATATTAATGATAATATTGTAGAACATGTTTTGAGTTTTGCGTGCAGCGGGTGGTGGATCAGTGATATGTATAGTCTGCTTTCGCAAAAGCCTGGAAACCTTTTTATTCAGGTTATAGAAGATGCCGAAGTTGTCATATTATCCAAAGAGAATCAAGAAATTCTGTATAAAGAAATACCCCAGCTAGAGCGTTTTTTCAGAATTTTAACCGAAAATTCATTAGTAGCAAATCAGCAGCGTTTAATGGATAATTTAAGTTTAACCGCCGAAGAGCGTTTTGAAAAATTCTGCAAAAAATACACCAATTTAATTTATAGCGTCCCCCAAAAACAAATTGCTTCTTATCTGGGAGTTACACCAGAGTTTTTCAGTAAAATGAAAAGTAAAATGTTGCGAAAATAGCACTAAAACGATTACATCCTTAATACTCATCTATTGAGCAAATATATGCCTGTTCTTTTCAAACATAATTTAACAAGATTTAACAACTAAAATATAATATTATTAAAACAATTCTGTTTATAAATTTTGATGATTAATCCCTATTTAAACCATCTTTTTTTAACTCCTAAAACATTCCTAAATGAAGAAAAAACATTTTATTTTAGTGTCATTTGTATTGCTACTATTAACCAATTGTAAAAAAACAGAAAGTGTAGAAGAAAAAGTCTCAAATATAACTTTGTCTGCACCTCTTCCATCCGAGGAATATCAAGAAATATACACTGTTGAAACAAATGATGAAAGCTATGCAGAAGTAGAAGAAAACCCTTTTGAATCTCCAAAAACTGCTCCTCTTTCCACTTTTTCGATAGACGTCGATAATGCTTCTTACACCAACATTCGACGATTTATAAATAATGGGCAAAAAGTTCCCGCTGATGCTGTCCGCGTAGAAGAAATGGTAAACTTTTTTAAATACAGCTATCCTCAGCCTAAAGACAATAACCCTTTCTCTATCAACACAGAATACAGCGCCTGTCCTTGGAATGAAAATCATAAATTATTAAAAATAGGTTTACAAGGAAAAAATATCCCAATGACCAATTTACCAACATCTAATTTGGTATTTCTTATTGATGTTTCGGGATCGATGGATGAAGATAACAAACTACCGTTGCTAAAAGAATCAATGCGGATTTTAGTCAAAGAATTAAGAGCAAAAGACAAAGTTTCTATTGTGGTTTATGCTGGTTCTGCCGGAGTAGTTTTATCTCCAACATCGGGTGATGAAAAAGAAGTTATTATGGATGCATTTGACGAATTACATGCCGGCGGAATCACTGCAGGCGGCGAAGGAATAGAATTGGCATATAAATTAGCAGAAGAAAACTTTATAAAAGAAGGAAATAATCGAGTGATAATTGCAACTGATGGGGATTTCAATGTGGGAAGTTCTACGGATAAAGACATGGAAGATTTGATTGAAGAAAAACGAAAATCAGGCGTTTTTTTGACCGTTTTAGGATTTGGAATGGGTAATTATAAAGACAGTAAAATGGAAATTTTGGCGGATAAAGGAAACGGAAATTACGCCTATATTGATAACATGCAAGAAGCCAGCCGTTTTCTAGGTAAAGAATTCAAAGGTTCTATGTTTGCTATTGCAAAAGATGTAAAAATTCAAATAGAATTCAATCCAAAGCATGTGCAGGCGTATCGACTGATTGGTTATGAAAACCGAAAACTGAAAGCCGAAGATTTTAAAAATGATGCAATTGATGCTGGTGAATTAGGAAGCGGACATACGGTTACCGCCTTATACGAAATAATTCCAACAGGAGTTCAAAGTAACTTTATTCCTGATGAATTAAAATATTCGAAAAATAAAACGGCAACAGCAAACTATGATGATGAACTGGCAACCGTAAAATTCAGATATAAAAAACCCGATGGAGAAAAAAGCATAGAAATGATTCAAACCATTACTAATTCATCAATTGGATTAAGAAATGCTTCTTCAGATTTTAAATTCAGTACTGCTGTAGCTTGGTTTGGCTTAAAGTTAAAAGAATCAAAGCTAATTACAAACACTTCTATTGAAGCAATAAAAAACCTAGCTAAATCAGGCTTATCTAATGATGAAGATGGATATAAAGCCGAATTCATAAGACTTGCTGATAGTGCTAAATAATTTCTTAATCTAGGTTAAGTGCCTTTTGCTTACATCTGACGTAAATTTGTATAACAAAAATCACTAAACATTTATATCATGGCAACTACAGTTTTACACAAAGCAGATACAAGAGGACACGCAGATCACGGATGGTTAAACGCATACCACAGCTTTAGCTTTGCAAGCTGGTACAATCCGGATAGAGTACAATTTGGAGCATTACGCGTTTTAAACGATGACACAGTAGCAGCGGGAATGGGTTTTGGAACACATCCTCACGACAATATGGAAATTATCACTATTCCACTTGAAGGTGATTTGGCTCACAAAGACAGCATGGGAAATGCTGAAACCATCAAAACCGGTGATGTTCAGGTGATGAGCGCAGGAACTGGAATCCAGCACAGTGAATTCAATCCAAACACCGACCAAAGAACAAAACTTTTCCAAATTTGGTTATTCCCAAAAGTGAGAAATGTAGAACCTCGTTACCAGCAGATCACTTTGGACACCACAGAACAAAAAAACAATTTTGCTCAAATATTATCTCCAAATCCTGATGATGCCGGAGTTTGGATTCACCAAGACGCTTGGTTTCATTTAGCCGATTTTGAGGCTGGGTTTGAAAAACAATACGAATTGAAAAAAGAAGGAAACGGTCTTTATGCCTTTGTAATTTCTGGAACTATCACTATTGACGGTCAGGAATTGGAAACTCGTGATGGTTTAGGTATAACTGATTTCAAAACTTTGGACATCAAAGCAACCACTGACGCGAAATTTCTGTTAATGGAAATTCCGATGGGGTATTAATGAAGCTGCTAAGTCTCTAAGATTCTAAGAAAGAACTTAGAATCTTAGTAACTTAGAATCTTTAAACTTAAAAAAACTTAGAAACTCAGCAACTTTGTAACTTAGAAACTTAAAGAAAATGAACGAAGAAGTACAATTAGAGATAAACGACAAAAACGGTTTTTTCCACATCGATATTAATGACAAAACCGAAGCCAAAATGACTTTTGTATTCGCTGGTCCTGATAAAATCATCATTGACCATACCGAAGTAAACGAAGGCAATAACGGAAAAGGATACGGCAAAAAAATGGTAGCCAAAGCAGTAGAATTTGCAAGAGAAAAAAACATCAAAATTATTCCGCTTTGTCCTTTTGCTAAAAAAGTATTTGATAAAACTCCCGAATTTAGAGACGTATTATAATGGAAGAGCTTTTTGAAAATGACATACTTGGGCGTATCGGTACGCAAAAGTATTTGTGCAACATCACTTGGAGAAACGGGCAGTTTCTTATGGATGAACCCGAAAATGTTGGCGGAAGGGATTTAGGAATGGATCCGTTTTCTACATTACTGGCTTCTTTGGCAGGCTGTACACTCTCGACTTTGAGAATGTACATTGACCGAAAAGAATGGATTATTCCAGAAATAAATATTTCATTAAATTTATATCAGGAAACTATAGACGGTCAATTGACGACAACAATCAGAAGAAACATCATTTTCTCGGGAGAAGTTAGTGCCGAGCAAAAAGACCGATTGTTAATCATTGCCGATAAATGTCCGATCTCAAAATTACTAAAAGGAAAAACAATCATTAACACAACTATTTAGCCATGGACCCAAAAGACATCAAAAAAGAATACTCCAATGGTGAAGTAACCATTGTTTGGCAATCCGGAAAATGCATACATTCTGCTATGTGCGTTAAAAATAATCCCGATGTTTTTCACCCAAAAGAAAAACCATGGATTTTACCCGATAACTCAACTACTGAAAAAATTATAGAAACTGTCAACAAATGTCCATCGGGAGCTTTGAGTTTTTATATGAACAAAAAGAATTAATACAAAGTAATTAGTTCCTAGTCCTTAAACAATTAAACGATTAAACTTTTACTCCTCATTCAATTTCCGAATCACTTTGGCAGGATTTCCAACTGCTAAAGAATTCTCGGGAATATCTTTGGTTACTACAGATCCAGCACCGATTACACAACCGTTACCGATAGTAACTCCCGGACAAATTACAGAATTCCCTCCTATCCAGCAATCATCACCTATTGAGACAGGTTTTGAACTTTCAACTGTTCTTCTTTCAATGGCATTCAGCGGATGTGTTGCCGTGTAAATATGTACTCCAGGCGCAAAGAAAACATTATTTCCAATAGTTACTTTCATCGTGTCCAAAACGACACAATTGACATTGAAATACACATTCTCGCCCGAATGGATATTATAGCCATAATCACAGTGAAACGGCGGTTCTATGTACAATCGCTTATGAGAATTAGGCATCAGTTCTCTAAGAATTGCACGTGATTTTCCATTCATCAGATATTCGGTAACGTTCAATTTGTGCAATAATTTTTTTGCTCTGGTGCGTTCTTCTGTCAGCTGTTTATCATTGGCAAAATAAATTTCACCCAAAAGCATTTTTTCTTTTTCGGTCATTTTAAAAAATTATATTTTTGAAAACTATAAAAATAGTATACCGTTTATAATCCCTTTATTTTCTTGCTGTCCAGCAACGCTTCAAGCAATTCGGCCATATCAATTACGGCGTAAGTAGAGGAATAATCGGAAACTGCATAAGGCAGTATAAGACTGTTATTGTGAATTATAGAACCACAGGAATAAACCACATTTGGCACATAACCTTCACGCTCTTCTTCTAAAGGAGCCAATAAAGGCTCAGGAAGTCTTCCAATTTCTTTTGATGGATCTTCCAAATCAAATAATGAAGCTCCAATACAATACCGTCTCATCGCTCCTACACCATGGGTTATAACAAGCCAGCCCTGCTCTGTCCATAATGGTGAACCACAATTCCCGACTTGCGTGAATTCCCACGCATATTCAGGTTTCTGAATTAGCTGTGGAGTTTTCCATTCATTCACTTTTGATGAATACATTAAATAATTATTGACGCCGTCCATTCTGCCCAGCATTGCATATTTCCCTTTAATTTTCTTAGGAAACAAAGCCATTCCTTTACCAGTTGACCCCTCGCCGTACAAAGGCATTACTCTAAAAGTATAAAAATCTTCGGTAGTAATTAATTTAGGAAGAATAGCATGTCCGTTATAAGCAGTGTAGGTTCCGATTACACTTTCTGAACCATCATCATCTGTAAATCGCACAAAACGGGCATCTTCAATTCCGCGGCTTTCTGCTTCAGAAATTGGAAATATAACACGTTCTGAAATATCCGAATCATGTTTGAATTGTATATCATAAAAAGAATTCATCACCCAAAGCACTTCTTCGAAAGCTTCTTTCTTTTCTTTATTAATATTTGGATTTTCTAATTCTTTCTTTAGCAGATTTTTGAATACTGAATATTCAAATACTTCCGGCAGATCAAGCAGGATTGAAGAATAAATATCTAAAGTATGAAGTTCTGCTAGCTTGGAAAGAATGCGCTTTTTATTGAACATCATTTTATGCAGCACCTCAGCTTTATCAATACTATCACCAATTCGCATCATCTTTAGACTATTGTCTTTATCGATAATTCCTCTTCTAAATACAATCGATGAAACGTGTCCCTCACCAGTTGCCCGAAACGAAATAACGACGCGTTTCTCTCCCTTTTCCAAACCAGACTGATCAAAATCTTCGACTATGGACGGATTGAAAAATGCAGCAGATTCAATGGAATATTCCATAGTAAGATAAGAGCCAATAAGCATCTTTCGCTCCTCTGAAAGATCGGAATCATTGACCTGCATGTGCTTAAGGATATGTTTGGACTTATCATAGTGCCTGTGAAATAAAGCCGAAAGATTGCGATGCCGTCTTGCAAATTCTCTATTTATTTGTTCCAAAGTATTATTGACTTCGGTATTACTCATCATCAATATACGGCCAATCAATTCTTTGGTCCTTTCTTCTCCGTTCATAAAATATCTAGCAACAACTCTGCTAGAATCAGGTGTGAATTTTATATTTTTTCGAGTAACAGAGACTTTCATAGATTTTCCTTTTAGTTATAACTCAACGGTAATATTTTTCTGTTTATTGTAAAAACAGCTCAATTATAACTTCCTGTTGCTGCTACATCATATAATTAAATCACAGCGGAAGTTTATTTTTAATCCATTATATTCTAAATAATCTTTCTATTAAAAAAACACTGCATGAAGAAAAAATTACATTTTCGATTGCAGTGTGTTATCAAATATACAAAATAATCAAATTATAAAACTGATTAAAATCAACCACAGCTAAGATTTACATCCAATCACCCCTTGACTTATTTACCTAAGAATTTGGAAAAAACATGAATCCATTTTTTAAATACACCTCATATTCTCTGCCATTCGGAAAAGTTATTATGAAAACTAAATTTGCATGAGGGATTGAAACGGCATCCCCGATTTAGAAAAACAAGGCTTTTTTTGCCGTAGTTTTTGTTAATTGGGAATACAGTGGAAAGCCCGACCCTTGCGGTCATGCCCTAATTTTTAATAGTCAGCAGATAAAAATAAACTATCTCACTCTTGGTTGCGGCAGGGGTACAAACTCCGTTTCATTGGGAACTTTTGGGAATTTTTGATCGGTCCAGTCCTGCTTTGCTTTTTCAATTACCGCTTTATCCGAATGCACAAAATTCCAAAAGATGAAATGTTCTTCGGGAAATGGTTCGCCTCCAAAAATATAGACGGTACTGTTTTCACTCATTTCGAATTGGCAGAGACTGCTTTCCTTTGCGACCAAAATTTGTTTTGAACCATAGGTGTTTCCATCATTTATAATTTCGCCTTCCAAAATATACAAAGCGCTTTCTCCAAAAAGATCTTTACCGATATTCAGCGTTGCTTTGGATGTACTTTTAATTTCGATCAGATACAGCGGACTGTAAACTGGCACAGGCGATTTTTTTCCAAAAGCTTCTCCGGCAATTAGTTTTACAGTAACATTATCCTGCTGCCATTCGGGAATATCTTTGGCTTCTACATGCACAAACGACGGTTCAATATTTTCTTTTTCTTTTGGCAATGCGACCCAAATCTGCAGTCCGTGGAGACTTTTATCGGTCGTTCTCAAATATTCCGGTGTCCGTTCCGAATGCACTACTCCTTTTCCTGCTGTCATCCAATTGACCGCGCCTGGCGTAATTTCCATTTCGGTTCCCACGCTGTCTCTGTGCAGTATGGCACCTTCGAACAAATAAGTAAGTGTCGAAAGTCCGATATGCGGATGCGGAGGCACATCTAAATTTTGATAATCTTTGAGAAAGGCTGGTCCCATGTGATCCAAAAACACAAAAGGCCCTACTGCTCGTTTTTCACGAAAAGGCAGCAATCTGCCCACAAGAAAGTTTCCAATATCAGCCGAACGTTCTTCTATAATTAATCCAATGTTTGACATGTTTATCTATTTTTTTGAATTTCTGATATTAATAATGCTGGTCAGTCAGCTTACTAATTTGTGATAATTATCGAAATACTAAGTTACAAAGCCCAAATGAAATAAAGCAGTATTAAACTTAAATATACTTTATGGTAACATTTTATACTTTTTGAAACTGTTTTTCAATATCAAACATTAAGATATTATCAATAAAAAGATTTAAAATTACTTAATAAACAGTATTTAAGTTTATTTTTAATAAATTATTATCATTAAAATTCGTTAAACAGTGATTTTTTTTCAATATTTGTATAAACGGAATTGTGTCATAAAAAAAACTTTCTTATGTCAATAAAAATAGCCATTTCCCACAAAACAATATACAAATTTGACCAAAGCGTTAAATTATTCCCGCATATTTTCAGACTTCGTCCTGCAGTGCATTCAAGAACAGCCATAGAGGGATATTCTTTTAAAATCAGTCCAGAAAATCATTTCATTAATTGGCAGCAGGATCCTTTTGGAAACTATCAGGCCAGAATTGTTTTTCCCGAAAAAATCAAAGAATTAAAAGTCGAGGTCGAAGTAATTGCAAAACTTCAGGTCATTAACCCATTTGATTATTTTGTAGAAGAATATGCTCAGAAGTTTCCGTTTAAGTACGACACTCTCCTCGAACAGGAATTGGTTCCTTACTTGAAACTAAGCGAAGAAAGTCCGACATTCTTAAAATTCATTGAAGGCATAAAAGTAAATGACTCTTTAGAAATAAATGATTTTTTAGTTTATCTGAATCAAGTGGTTTATAAAACACTGACTTATAATCTGCGGATGGAAGCCGGTGTGCAGACACCCGAACAGACATTAAGGCTGAAAAGCGGTTCCTGCAGGGATTTTGCATGGCTGTTAATTCATATTTTACGCCATTTTGGTTTAGCAGCACGTTTTGTTTCCGGTTATATTGTACAATTAGCGCCAGATATAAAATCTCTTGACGGCCCTTCCGGACCCGAAAATGATTTTACCGATTTACATGCTTGGGCAGAAGTGTATCTGCCAGGTGCAGGGTGGATTGGACTTGATCCTACTTCGGGACTTTTTGCAGGTGAAGGACACATTCCGTTGTGCTGTACTCCTCATTATCTAAGCGCAGCGCCTGTAACTGGGGCTACTGAAAAATGTGAAGTGACTTTTGATTTCGAAAACAAAGTGACCCGAATTCATGAAGATCCGCGGGTAACCAAACCGTATTCTGACAGACAATGGGAAGACATCATGGCCGTTGGAAATGTTGTTGAGAACGACCTTATTGCAGGGGATGTCCGCCTGACTATGGGCGGTGAACCAACCTTTATTTCTATTGACGATTTTGAAGGTGCCGAATGGAATACCGCTGCTGATGGCCCGCTGAAACGAAAACTGGCTTACGATTTGGCCCTTCGTTTAAAACAACGGTTTGCTTTCGGAGGTTTACTGCATTTTGGGCAGGGAAAATGGTATCCCGGAGAATTATTTCCCCGCTGGCAATATGGATTATTCTGGAGAAAAGACGGATTTCCTCTTTGGAAAAATGATGCTCTGGTAGCCAAAGAAGGTGAAACTCAATTTACTTTTCACGATGCTGAAAAATTTGCTGTCGAATTGACAAAATTTTTAGGAATTGATACTAAAAATATATTGCCTGCTTACGAAGACCCAATCTATTGGGCTCTTGAAGAAGGCAAGCTACCAGTGAATTTAGATCCTTTGAAAGTAAATCTAAAGGATTCTATTGAACGTCATAATCTTGCCAAGGTTTTAGAAAAAGGTTTAAACAATCCGTCAGGTTTTGTTTTGCCAATACGGAAAAATTATGGTCAGGACAATTGGGAAAGCTGTGCTTGGGAATTCAGGAGAGGGAATTGTTTTTTAATTCCTGGAAATTCTCCAATTGGTCTGCGTCTGCCGTTAGATTCCCTGCCAAAGGTTTCGAAAAACAAAAGAGAAACAGTTGTTGACAGAAGTTTATTTGAAGATCTCCCTCCATTAGGGGATTACTCCGAAAAAGTAAAAAAACGCTACGGAACTATTTCAAAAATTTTTGAAGCAGTCAAAAAAGTTTCGACCAAAAAAGAGACTAAAAAGGAAGTAGACCCTTCAGTGTTTGAAGTGGATACTTTCATTACAGCAATGTGCATTCAGGAACGCGACGGAATGCTTTATGTTTTTCTGCCGCCAACTGATTATTTAGAAGATTATATCGACTTAATAACTTCGATAGAAAATACTGCCGAAAAATTACAGATGCCTGTACGAATTGAAGGCTATCAGCCAAAGACCGATTACAGGGTGGAGAAAATGATGGTTACTCCGGATCCTGGTGTAATTGAAGTGAATGTGCATCCGGCAAAATCCTGGCAGGAAATTGTAGATAACACAACAGCATTATACGAAGAGGCATTTCTGTCCCGTTTAGGCACCGACAAATTCATGGTTGACGGCCGTCATACTGGAACTGGTGGAGGAAATCACGTAACCTTAGGAGCAGAAAGACCTGAAGACAGTCCGCTGTTACGAAGACCAGATTTATTGCAGAGTTTAATTACTTATTGGCAGCATCATCCTGTTTTGAGCTACCTTTTTGCCGGACCTTTTATTGGACCAACAAGTCAGGCACCACGAATTGACGAAGGCCGTGACGAGCGCTTGTATGAAATGGAAATTGCCTTTGAACAAATCCCAAAAGACAGAGAAGTTCCTTTCTGGATGGTGGACAGGATTTTTAGAAACCTATTAACTGATATTACTGGAAATACGCACCGTACAGAATTCTGCATCGATAAATTATATTCTCCCGATTCGTCAACAGGGCGTTTGGGAATATTAGAATTAAGAGCTTTTGACATGCCTCCGCACAAGCACATGAATTTGGTTCAAAATTTATTAGTCCGTTCACTGGTTGCCAAATTCTGGAAAAACCCATACGATAAAAAACTGATCCGCTGGGGAACTGAACTGCATGACAAATTTTTGTTACCTCATTTTGCCTATCTGGATATGATTGATGTGGTTAATGATTTGAAAGATGCCGGATATAATTTTGATATTTCATGGTTTGATCCTTTCTTCGAATTTAGATATCCGCATCATGGAAATGTGACAATTGATAATATTCAATTGGAAATAAGATTGGGAATAGAACCTTGGCACGTACTTGGCGAAGAACTTTCCAGCTCTGGAACCTCACGGTTTGTCGATTCTTCACTAGAGCGACTGCAGGTAAAAGTCTCTGGAATTGTGCCCGAACGTCACATTTTATTATGCAAAGGATGCCGAATTCCATTAAGAAGCACTGGTACAAAAGGAGAATATGTAGCAGGAATCCGTTATAAATCATGGAATCCGCCATCGGCACTGCATCCTAATATCGGAATTGATGTACCGCTGGTTTTTGACTTAGTTGATACTTGGAACAATAAAGTAATTGGTGGCTGTACTTATTTTGTAACCCATCCCGGCGGAAGAAGCTTTGACAGTTTTCCCGTAAATAGTTTTGAAGCAGAATCAAGAAAAATAAGCCGTTTTTGGGATTTTGGACACACACCTTCAGCTGGTCTTGAAGATGTAGAAAAGGAGAAAGAAATGATTTCAAACAGCAATGCAACTTCCCGATTTTTAGTAGAATCTAAATCGGAACTGCGGCTGGATACGCCTATAGAACTCATTAACCCTGAATACCCTTACACTTTGGATTTAAGACATTATTGGAAAGCAAAAGAATAGAACAATTGCATTGCTGTTCGCTCTAAAAACCATTATTTTGTCAATTATAAAAACGTAATTCATTTACAATTAACAAATGATTCAAGATATTTCACTGGGACTGCTCCAATCATATAAAGAAAAAATAAATTCATACGACGAAGTGCTTGACCAAAACGGAGAGATAAAACCGTATTGGAAAGGGCTTTTTGACACCTTAGAATCCATTGGAATTGATGAATTAGAATTACGCAATCAGGAAATTGTAAAAAAATTAAAAGAAAACGGAGTTACCTATAATGTTTATGATTCTAATCAGGAATCGAATCGTGCCTGGAAACTAGATCCTATTCCATTTTTAATTCACGAGTCGGAGTGGAAAACTATTGAAAAAGGATTAAAACAGAGAGCTCATTTATTAGATTTAATTTTAAAAGATCTTTACGGTCCCCAAACCTTAATCAAAAATGCGATAATACCTGCCGAATTAGTTTTTGACAATGCTGGTTTTCTGCTGCCTTGTTTTGATATTAAACAGAAGCACAACAAAAATTTACTGAATTACGCAGTAGATTTGGCCCGAGGTCCTGACGGAAAAATGTGGCTGCTGGACAACCGGACTCAAGCGCCTTCGGGTGCGGGATATGCTCTCGAAAACAGAGTTGTAATGAGTAAGGTTTTCCCTGAACTCAATAAAAAAACCTATCGAAAAAAACTTTCGCCTTACTTCAGCCAATTACAGCAAACCGTTGATTCATTAGGAAACAACTCCAATGAAAATCCAAATGTGGTTTTCCTGACTCCTGGCCCCGGAAACGAAACCTATTTTGAACACGTTTATCTTTCCTCTTATTTAGGTTATACTTTAGTGCAGGGAAATGATTTATTGGTTAGGGATGGTTTTGTGTGGCTAAAATCTATCGATCAGCTGGAACGAGTTGATGTAATTATCAAACGATTGGATGATGTATGGTGCGACCCGCTGGAACTTCGCAGAGATTCTTTGCTTGGGATTCCCGGTTTACTGCAGGTAATCCGTTTAGGAAATATTTCAGTTGTGAATCCTCCCGGAACCAGTATTTTAGAAAATTACGGCCTGATGGCTTTTATGCAGAATGCCTGTAAATTTCTGCTGAAAGAACCTTTATTAATCAGTTCGATTGCTACTTGGTGGTGCGGACATACCAAAGAATTGGATTATGTCTTAACTAATCTGCCTAAATTAATCATAAAAAAAACCAACCGAAAACAAGGCTTCAGATCCATTTATGCACGTTTACTGAATATTGAACAGCTGGAAGATTTAAAAAAACAGATTCAAAAAAATCCTAAAGAATATGTGGCGCAGGAAGAAGTGAGTTTATCAACAACTCCGGCTTTTATCAATGGAACTATAGAACCCAGATATGCTGCAATCCGTGCTTTTTTGATAGCAGACGGAGATGATTACCAAGTCATGCAGGGCGGTTTGACCAGAAGTTCGGCGGTCAAAGACAAGTTTGAAATTTCAAATCAATTAGGCGGTATTTCAAAAGATACTTGGATTATTACAGATACGCCGACAGAATATCAGGAAAAATCGGTTGAACGAAAAAACACTAACAACCAGCTCAATAATTCTCTGACAAGCCGAAATGCCGAAAATTTATTTTGGTTAGGCCGTTTGTGCGAAAGAACAATGGCTTTGCGCAGTTTCCTGAAAATCATTCTGAACAGACTCAACGAAAATGTGGTTAAACACGGCAATGAACAGCCTGAGTTTTTAATCGTTTTATTAAAATCACTTACGCATCTTACACAGACTTATCCAGGATTTGTTGGAAAAGAAGCCAAAGACGGAGAAGTATTTGACAACGATGCTATTTTTGTAAATCCGATTACGGAACTGCTTTTACTGATTAATGATTCCAAAAAAGTAGGTTCGGTCGTTTATAATATGCAGTCATTGCTCAATACCATTAATCAGGTTAGTGAAAAATGGAACAACGACACCCGGCAGATTATCAATTTACTGGAAGACATTCATTTTACGCTTAAAAAAACAAATAACATCAATCACGTTAATCATTCTTTAGATAAACTGCACATTCGTCTTTTTTCATTTTATGGCAATATTTACGAAACATTACCACGTGATAATGGTTTCTATCTGATGGAAGCCGGAAAAAATGTAGAACGAATTTTATCTTTAATTTCGGTTTTTCGTACGGCTTTCAATTACAAAAAAGCCGAGGAAGATGAAGCCGTTCTGATGGAAGCTATATTAGAAAATCATCATTTACTAGCACAATACAGGAATATATACAAATCGCATTTAAGTCTGAAAGCCGTGATTAATATGGTGTTTTTAGAAAAAAACTTAACGTACACGCTTTCTTTTTTACTAAATACTCTCACTCATTATCTTTCTAAATTACCAAAAACCAATGAGCCAAACCGATTGAGCATTGCCGAAAAATCAGCTTTGAAAGCCAGCACAATTATCAATTTAATTGATGCCGACAGCCTGATACAAGTTGATGAAAAAACACAATTCCGATCTAAATTAGACCAGACGCTTTCGGATGTTTTTGAATTGATGTGCGATGTTTCCAACAATTTATCAAGCCTATATTTTAATCATTCTGTAATCCAGCATTCCGTTTTAGACACACTTGAAAATAGCGAATCCGATGAAATATAAACTAAAACATCAGACACTTTATACCTACGTCAATGAGGTTCATAATTACCAAAGTATTTTGTGTCTTCAGCCTCAAAATTCTGCGAAACAGATATGCAAAAATTTCAATATAGAAATTGAGCCAAAACCTTCCAAAATATATTCCCGCACGGATTATTTCGGAAACATCCAGCATTATTTTTCGCTTCATCAATCGCATAAATCATTAAAAGTTACGGTTTCCAGTGAGGTCGAAGTATTGAAAAATGCTACACAGTTAACTTTAAATCCAATAACCTGCGAAGAAGCCAGATTAAAATTCACAATCGACCGCACTCTCAAAATTGAAGTTTTACAATATCAGCTTCCAAGCCAATTCATTACTTGGGACGAAGAAATTACCGCATTTGCAGAAAGCTGTCTGCTTCCAAAAATGCCTCTTTTTGATGCTGTATTAAATTTAATCAAAAAAATATATACTGAATTCCAATTCAAATCCGGTTCTACCAATGTCAATACACCGCTAAAAACAGTTCTCAAAGAGCGAAGAGGTGTTTGTCAGGATTTCTCTCATTTGGCAATTGCCAGTCTGCGGAGCGTGGGGATTCCTGCACGTTATGTAAGCGGTTATATTGAAACATTACCGCCAGTGGGCAGACCAAAATTAGAAGGTTCAGACGCTTCGCACGCTTGGATCTCAGTCTATATTCCAGAAATGGGCTGGTGCGAATTTGACCCGACCAACAATATGATTCCGCAACAGCGCCATATAGTAACGGCTTACGGAAGAGATTTTGCCGATGTGTCACCAATGAAGGGAATTATTTTTAGTACTGGCGATCATAAAGTAAAAGTTGAGGTTGATGTGATACCGCTGGTTTGATTTTCGATTGAAATTTTATAACAATTTCTTATTTTGGTATAAGCTCTCCCCTTTATAGTTTTTATAACTTCGCCCACAATAACATAAAGTGTCGCATTAATTATTTTAACAAAAAGATTATCAAAAAGCATCCTCTTTTAACGGCTGGAAAAACTTCTGTACTTGAT
Source organism: Flavobacterium aquicola (assembly GCF_003385115.1). Taxonomy (GTDB): domain Bacteria; phylum Bacteroidota; class Bacteroidia; order Flavobacteriales; family Flavobacteriaceae; genus Flavobacterium; species Flavobacterium aquicola. The sequence continues at coordinate 323,843 of NZ_QUNI01000003.1, read as the reverse complement.
CAAGATACAGCAAATGCTTTGTTTGCAGAAATTAAAGAATCAGGGCTTCCTTTTGGTTATCAGCAGGCTAATTGTCATAATATTTCGCATTACATCAGATTGTTATTAGCGTCTAAAGGGTTTCAATGTGCCAAAATCTGGGTTTTTGCTCCTGTTGTTTATTCCTCTACAAACAGCCAGCAGATTTCTTTTATTGATAAAAAAAATAGTTCTCCAACCGGAACAATCGATTGGGGTTATCATGTTGCTCCCATAATTGAGGTTAAAATTAATGGCAAGGCACGCAAAATGGTTATTGATGTGGGATTGTTTCCAAATGGAATTGTTAGATACAGAACTTGGCTTGCCAAATTAAATACCAAAAAACTCATTTATTTAATTATGGATTCGGAATGGTATTTATACAATTCCTCGATGATTCCAAATGCGCAAGTGCATGCTGACAATAATGAATCGAATGAAAATCAGCCTAATGTAAAACTTCCAGATTGGTTTTCGGACAAGCATATTACTGACTTTTTTAAGTATGAAGAAGATGCTTTGGAACAGCATTGGATTGAAAAAGGATTGGCAGTAAATGAAACGGCTATGACTTTTTATGATGCCGAAATCAAACCTATTCTGGATTCAGAACTGCATCAGGAATTAGTTACCGATTATAAAATGCTGGCTGGAAATGTTTTTAATTTCGAAACCGTTTTTAGAGACAATAACTGGAACTACGAGATGAATAACGATTTTCAGCTGAAACATCAGGACATCATCTCTAAATACCGCGAGATTTATTCTTTGAACCTGAATAAGTGGCTGGAAAAATTCTCTTTGGTAGAAACTTTTAATTAGAACTGCGAAATCGTTTATTTATACAATGAAACTGTTGTTTTTTGAATGATTGCAAAAAAGCAAAAATGTTTCCTTTTAGCCCCGATTGCAGTGAAAATCCTTTTTGGCTGGGGTTCAGCCAAAAAGATTGAAACGGAAAGCGGGAACAATCTTGGCTGAAAATGCCTAATCTTTCTGCTCCAAAAATTAATTATAAAATCTAATTTGAAAATCACTCACTAAATTAATACTGCCGGTTTTATTTCTTAATCTAGGTTAAGTGCCCCATCGGTAGTATCGCTGTAAATTTGCCTTATCAAAATGAAACAAATAAATTTTTAATTAATAAAAAATAAAATTATGGCAACTACAAAATGGGCAATTGACCCGACTCACTCAGAAATTGGTTTTAAAGTAAAACACATGATGTTTACTAATGTTTCAGGTACTTTTGGAACTTATGATGCAACAATTACTACTGAAGATGATAACTTCGAAAATGCAGTTATTGAATTTTCTGCAGACATTAATTCCATCAATACCAATAATGTGGATAGAGACAATCACTTGAAAAGCGGTGACTTTTTTGATGCAGAAAACCATCCAAAATTAACTTTCAAAGCGACTTCTTTTACTAAAGATGGTGATGATTATGAATTGACTGGTGATTTAACTTTGAGAGGCGTTACAAAATCTGTAAAATTCCCAGCTGAATTCAGCGGTTTGATGAAAGATCCATGGGGAAATACCAAAGCAGGATTGAACATTTCTGGAAAAATTAACCGTAAAGACTGGGGTTTAAACTGGAACTCAGCTCTTGAAACCGGAGGTGTTTTAGTAGGTGAAGAAGTAAAATTGAACATCGAACTGCAATTGATAAAATTATAATTCATTCAGTAAAACTGATTTTCTATACATACAAAACCTCCATACTTAATTAGCAAGTATGGAGGTTTTGTTTTTATCTCAATTTTATCTTTTGACATAAATCCTAAAAAAACACTATTTTTGCATCCGATTTCAAATTTCACAACTTGAAACCTTAAACTTAAACAAGATTTTATGAAAGCATACGTATTTCCAGGTCAGGGCGCACAGTTTACAGGAATGGGCAAAGACTTATATGAAAACTCACCATTAGCAAAGGAATTATTCGAAAAAGCAAATGATATTTTAGGTTTCCGCATCACAGACATTATGTTTGAAGGTACTGCCGAAGAATTGAAAGAAACTAAAGTTACTCAGCCAGCAGTTTTCCTGCATTCGGTTATTTTGGCTAAAACTCTAGAAGATTTCAAACCAGAAATGGTTGCTGGGCATTCTTTGGGAGAATTTTCGGCATTAGTTGCCAATGGCGCTTTGTCTTTTGAAGACGGATTAAAATTAGTTTCGCAAAGAGCTTTGGCAATGCAAAAAGCCTGCGAAATAACACCTTCTACAATGGCTGCAGTTCTTGGATTGGCAGATAATATTGTTGAAGAAGTTTGCGCTTCTATTGACGGAGTTGTTGTTGCTGCTAATTACAATTGTCCTGGGCAATTAGTAATCTCAGGAGAATTTTCTGCTGTAGAAAAAGCTTGTGAAGCAATGAAAGCTGCTGGCGCAAAACGGGCGCTATTATTACCTGTTGGAGGAGCATTTCACTCACCAATGATGGAACCGGCAAGAGAAGAATTGGCGGCAGCTATTGAAGCGACTACATTCTCTGCTCCTATCTGTCCAGTATATCAAAACGTAACTGCATCTGCCGTTTCTGACGCTGACGAGATCAAGAAAAACTTAATTATTCAATTGACAGCTCCTGTAAAATGGACACAATCGGTTCAGCAGATGATTGCTGACGGCGCAACTTTGTTTACCGAAGTTGGTCCTGGAAAAGTATTGGCTGGTTTAATTGGAAAAATCAATAAAGAAGCGGTGACTGCGAACGCTTAAAATTTAAACTGCAGACTGCAGAATTTAGATTTCAGTTATAAAAACAGAATCCTCATGAACTTATGTTTTTGGGGATTTTTTTATTGTTGAGATGCACTGCAGTGCATCTCTACAGTAAAACAAAAAATCCCAAACTATCGACCGATAATTTGGGATTTTTGTTAACTGAAAATTACTTTCTAATTACTGTTTTCTGATTTTTTGTTCCCATTTCCAGGCGCTTGCCATTGCTTCGTCTAATGTAGATGCTGCTTTCCATCCCAAAACATTGTTCGCTGTATCAGTATTGGCATAGGCCGAAATAACATCTCCTTCTCTGCGGCCTACAATTTTATAAGCAAGCTTTTGTCCGCTGACTTTCTCGAAAGACTGAATCACTTCTAAAACTGAACTTCCTGTTCCTGTTCCTAAATTGAAAATTTCTACTTTATTTAAATTCTTCTTATTCAGCAAACGCTGTAAAGCTATAACATGGGCTTTCGCCAAATCGACTACATGAATATAATCCCGTACCGCTGTTCCGTCTGGGGTAGGATAATCATCTCCATAAACGGATAATTCTTTTCGCAATCCAAAAGCAGTCTGAGTAATAAACGGCACTAAATTTTGAGGAACTCCTAATGGCAGTTCACCAATTTCTGTTGAAGGATGCGCCCCAATTGGATTAAAATAACGCAGTAAAATTGCATTGATATTAGTTACTTTAGCTGTATCTGTTATAATTTCCTCACCTATCTGCTTGGTATTTCCGTAAGGCGACATTGCCGGCTGAACAGAAGCATCTTCGGTAATTGGCATTTTTTCAGCTTGCCCATAAACGGTACAGGATGAACTAAAAATAAAGCTGGCCTCTTGTTTTTGCTGTAATTCCTGAAGCAGATAAACCAAAGTGTTAATATTATTTTCATAATACAGTAATGGATTTTCAACGCTCTCACCCACAGCTTTTGAAGCTGCAAAATGAATTACACCAGAAATATCATTGTGTCTTTTGAAAAAATCCTGTACTTTTTCTTTTTCACGCAAATCCAAATTTTCAAAAACAGTATCAATTCCCGTGATTGCTTTAATTCCGTCCAAAACCTTCAATGAAGAATTCGAAAGATTATCAATAACAACTACTTCAAAACCTTGATTTTGTAATTCAACAACAGTATGAGAACCAATAAAACCTAAACCTCCCGTTACTAATATTTTCATCTTATTTTATTTATGATGGTAATTTAAAAGCCTGTCTTGCAACAAGAAGCCATTTATTTTTTTGCTTCTGCCAAATGAGCATAATACCAATTTTTATATCTTTATCTACTCCGCCGTCTTTAGTGTGAGCTGCCAAATTGTGACGGACAATAGCCATATCACCCACAATTTCGATAGTCTGATTTTGGAATTCAATCATTACAAAATCAGATTCTCCATTTACAATCTTTTCTATAAAAACAGCCTGATTTTGAATATTCCCATTTGAATGTCCATAACTTAAATTATCCGAAGTTAATTCTTTTAATTTACTTCCATCAGCATCAATCAAGGCTTCCCTAAATGTTTCAACACGAGCAGCGACAGCATTTTCGTCTTTAGATTTAACAATACTTTGAGCCGATCCTGAAAACAGAAATAAAACTACTGCAAGAATTGTAAAGACATACTTCATGATAATTTATTTTAAAAATTCCAAAACACTGTCTGTTATAAATTTGATTTGCTCATCGTCTAATTCCGTATGCATCGGCAAAGCTATTACCTCTTTTACTAACTGATTTGTTACTGGAAAATCTTCTTCTTTGTAACGCACATCCAGATACGCTTTCTGCGAATGCAATGGAATCGGATAATAAATAGCACAAGGAATTCCCTTATCCAGCAAGTGCTGCATTAATGCATCTCTGTCGGCATCCAGAATTCTCAAAACATACTGATGAAAAACGTGGTCGTCTCCATTTAAATCAAATGCTGGAGTAACAATGTTTTTATTTCCTTCAAAAGCTGCATTATATTTTGAAGCTGCTAATCTGCGCGCTGTATTGTATTCGTTCAGGAAAGGTAATTTTGCATTCAAAACACCAGCCTGAATACTGTCTAATCTTGAATTTACTCCCACTACATCATGATGATAACGTTCGTACATTCCGTGGTTTACAATACCTCTGATTTTGTGAGCCAAAGCATCATCATTGGTAAAAATAGCACCACCATCACCATAGCATCCTAAATTTTTAGAAGGAAAAAATGAAGTCGAACTCACGTGGCCAATAACGCCCGCTTTCTTTTTAGTTCCATCGGCAAAAGTATAATTTGCACCAATAGCCTGTGCATTATCTTCAATTACATAAAGATTATGCTCTTTTGCAATTGCCATAATTTCATCCATATTAGCCGAACGTCCAAATAAATGTACTGGTACAATTGCTTTAGTTTTTGGTGTGATTGCTTTTTTTATTGCTTCAATAGAAATATTCATATTTACCACATCAACATCTACTAAAACTGGAGTTAACTGCAGTAAAGCAATAACTTCGACAGTAGCAGCAAAAGTAAAATCGGCAGTAATTACCTCGTCACCTGGTTTCAAATCCAGTCCCATCATTGCAATCTGTAAGGCATCAGTTCCATTTGCACAAGGAATTACATGCTTAACATCAAGATATATCTCCAGGTCTTTTTGAAATTGATGAACTTGAGGTCCGTTTATATAAGTATTTGTATCCAAAACTTCTTGAATAGAAGCGTTAACAGTAGAAGCGATTTTATCATATTGACTTTTCAAGTCAACCATTTGTATTTTTTTCATGTATTCTTTTTTAGTATCCTGTCTCTTAACAGGAACAATTAATTAAAGTAAGCTTACCGTAATCTTAAATTATATTATAATCTAACATCATCTGGACAAGCACAACAAAAATAGTTATTTAATGAGTTCTAAGCAATCAAAATAACATAAAGAAATGTATTTTTACAAAAAAAACACAGATGCATTTTCTTTACAATTTAATCACTCAATTAGCCCACATTTTACTAAAAATTATCGCTCTTTTCAGCCCAAAAATGAAGCTTTTTGTAGATGGAAGAAAAGATGTTTTTTCAATTCTGCAACAAAAAATCACTGCAAAAGACCGCACTATCTGGTTTCATGCCGCTTCACTTGGTGAATACGAGCAGGGCTTGCCAGTAATAGAAAAAATTAAAGAAAGATACCAAAATCACAAAATTATTGTTACTTTTTTTTCTCCTTCCGGATATGAAGTCCGTAAAAACAATGCAGTTGCAGATGTAACTGTCTATCTGCCTCTAGACACTCCAAAAAATGCAGAGCAATTTTTAAAACTAGTACATCCCGATCTTGTTTTCTTTATTAAATATGAATTTTGGATCAACTATCTCGATGCGCTTCAAAAACAGCAAATTCCTACTTATTTAATTTCCGGCATCTTCAGAGAAAAGCAATTGTTTTTTAAATGGTATGGAGGATTTTACCGAAAAGCACTAAATACCTTCACACATTTTTTTGTGCAGAATGAAAACTCAAAAAAACTAATCACCCAGCTGGGAAAAACCAATGTCACCATTTCTGGAGACACTCGATTCGACCGAGTTGCTGCCATTTTAGACAAAGACAATACGCTGGAATTTATTGCACAATTCAAAGATGGCAAAACAACAATAGTAATTGGCAGTTCATGGTCAAAAGACGAATCGTTGCTAACAGAATACATTAATTGCTCCCAAGACGATGTAAAATTCATCATCGCACCTCACAACATTAAACCAGAAGAAATTCAGGAATTACGAAATAACATCTCAAAAAAAACGGTTCTATTTTCAGAAAAGGAAAACAAAGATCTATCACAATTTGAAGTCTTTATAATAGACACAATAGGGATTTTGACAAAAATATACAGCTATGGCGACATTGCTTATGTAGGCGGCGGTTTTGGAAATCCAGGCGTTCATAATCTTTTAGAACCAGCTGCTTTTGGAATTCCTATTGTAATTGGCCCTAATTTTTCTCATTTTGATGAAGCCGTCAAACTGGTCGAAAATAAAGGCTGCACTGCCATAAAAAACTCCAATGAACTTAGAATTGCATTTTCAGTATTAATTCAAAACAGAGAAACAAGGCATCAGCAAGGAAAAATCTGTTCTGAATTTGTGCAGAAAAATAAGGGAGCTACCGGTTATATTTTGGCACAAATAGCTAACATTAAAAGCTTGTAAAAGACATTTCAAACATGAAAAATGTGTCACAAAATCAAAAATGCAAAACCTTGTAAGCCAAAAGACTGTTTCAAAAAAGATTATTTTTGATTCTTTTTTAATTTGACAAATGAAAAAGCTAAAGTTCTGATAGAAAATTATTTTCAAAAAATAAATGAAAAAATATTTTACATATTAAAAATTTTATATCTTTGCCACGAATTAATAATTAACCTTTATATTAAATTAAGATGAAAAAAGTATTTTTAAGTTTAGCTGTTGTTGCTGTATTAACTGTTGTATCATGTAAAAAAACTGAAGCTCCTGCTGAAGAAGCTGTAGCTGCTGATACTACTGCTGTTGTTGCTGATACTACTGCTGTTGTTGCTGACACTACTGCTGCTGCTCCAGCTGACACTACTGCTGCTCCAGCTGCTGAAGCTCCAGCTGCTAAGTAATTTTAAATTACACTAGAAAAAAATAAGCTGCATATTATGCAGCTTTTTTTTATGGAATTATTTCAAATTAAAATTTAATTAATTTCACAAAAAAAATACCATCCCGCAAAAGATGGTATTTTTTTTTTATAACTCATAAAATTCAAAAAATCAATCTGCAAAAACCAAGTCATTATCTGAAAAATCCAAAATTTCAGAATCCGAAGCATGCTTAACGATTTCATCGATCCCCTTCTGAACTCTTAATTCAGTAGTATATTTTCTGCTCAAAGCAAAAGGCGCACCATCTAAGAACAGCCTGAAAAAATATTTCCCTCCAGCTGATCTATGCTTCTCAAAAACCGCCAAGCCAATATTACTTTTAAAATACTCAATAGCTTCTTCTGATTCAAATTTTAATTCATATTTCATACTTGTAAAAATGACCTTGCCTTTCTTAGAAGTAAATACAAATTTATACTGATCATCGAATCTCTTACTAATTACAAAAGCACCCATATAATTTTAGATTAAAGAATTCAGATTGCAGATTTTAGATTTCAAAATATTGAAATCCAAACCAATTAACTATTGCAATTTATACAAATAAAAAAAGCTCCAAACATTGTTTGAAGCTTTCTTGTACTCAGAGCGGGACTTGAACCCGCACGAACATTACTGTTCACTGGATTTTAAGTCCAGCGTGTCTACCAATTTCACCATCCGAGCGTAACACGATGAGCGAAAAACGGGGCTCGAACCCGCGACCTCGACCTTGGCAAGGTCGCGCTCTACCAACTGAGCTATTTTCGCATTTCATTCTTAAAAAGAACCGCACTACTTGTTTAGTATTGCGGTTGCAAATTTAGAACTTTTATTCAATTACACAAACCTTTTTTTCAAAAAAATTAAAGATAAAATTTAACGTTCTGACAACGATAGCTTTAAATCAAAAATTATTTTCTTGACAGCATTCTTTTAATTTCATTGAGTTTCATTAATGCTTCAACAGGGGTAATTGCATTTATATCCAGATTCACTATCTCATCTTTGATCTCTTCCAATAAAGGATCATCTAGATTAAAGAAACTCATCTGCATTTCCTCATTTGCAGATTTTACTCCATTCAAAACTTCACTCGAATGGTTTTTTTCTAATTTCTTAAGCATTTTTTGCGCTCTTGAAATTACAAGCTGTGGCATTCCCGCCATTTTAGCCACATGAATACCAAAACTATGAGCACTTCCTCCTTTTACCAATTTTCGAATAAAAAGCACAGTGTCTTTTAATTCTTTTACAGAAACATTATAATTCTGGATGCGTGGCATTGTTTCACTCATTTCATTCAATTCGTGATAATGCGTCGCAAACAATGTTTTCGCCTTTGAAGGATGCTCATGCAAAAATTCTGCAATTGCCCACGCAATCGAAATTCCGTCATATGTACTCGTTCCTCTACCGATTTCGTCCAGGAGAACCAAACTGCGATCAGATATATTATTCAAAATAGAAGCCGTTTCATTCATTTCGACCATAAAAGTAGATTCTCCCATCGAAATATTATCCGAAGCCCCTACTCTAGTAAATATTTTATCTACAATTCCCATTCTTACGCTTTCAGCAGGAACAAAACTTCCCATTTGCGCCAGCAGTACAATTAAAGCTGTTTGCCTCAAAATAGCCGACTTACCCGACATATTCGGACCCGTAATCATAATCAATTGCTGTGTTTCTCTATCCAAGAAAACATCATTAGTTATATACGGAACTCCAACTGGCAATTGTTTTTCAATTACTGGATGTCTTCCTTCTTTTATTTCAAGTTCGAAAGTTTCATCAATTTCTGGACAAACGTATTTGTTTTCAATCGATAATTGTGTAAAACAACATAAACAGTCTAATTGAGCAACCAAATTAGCATTCATTTGAACAGGTTTGATGTAAGTCGCAATCCAACTCACCAATTGCTCAAACAAATCGTTTTCAATTTTCTGAATTTTCTCTTCAGCACCAAGAATTTTAGTTTCATATTCCTTTAACTCTTCCGTAATGTAGCGCTCTGCATTTACCAATGTCTGCTTTCTAATCCATTCTTCTGGAACTTTATCTTTGTGCGTATTTCGAACTTCGATGTAATATCCAAAAACATTATTAAATGATATTTTCAACGATGAAATACCAGTACGCTCTGACTCTCTTTTCTCGATTCCTTCTAAAAACTGCTTCCCAGAAGTTGATATCGAACGTAAATCGTCCAACTCAGCATCGATTCCGGAAGCGATTGCATTTCCTTTAGAAATTGCCACCGGAGCATCCTGATTTAGGGTTGTTTGTATTTTTTCACGCAGCAAATCACAACTATGCAGACTGTCTCCAATTACCTTAACAGCTTCCTGAGGACTTGACAAAGCCAGTGTCTTTACCGGAATTATCGCATCAAGCGATTCCTTGAGATACACCACTTCACGCGGCGAAACTTTTCCTGTAGCAATTTTGGAGATCAAACGCTCTAAATCTGAAATCTGTTTAATTTGATTTTGAATATTTTTTAAAACATCCTGGTTTTCTTTGAAATAGGAAACAACCTGATGACGGCTTTTTATTTTATTTGCATCTTTTAGCGGCAATGCCAGCCATCGTTTCAACAAACGGCCACCCATTGGCGAAAGCGTTTTATCAATCACATCCAAAAGAGTAACCGCATTAGGATTATAACTGTGATACAATTCCAGATTGCGAATTGTAAACCTATCCATCCAAACATAAGCATCTTCAGCAATTCGCTGAATAGCGGTAATATGCTGTACTCTATTATGCTGTGTTTCGGACAAATAATAAAGGACAGCACCGGAGGCTATAATTCCTTCTTTCAACTCTTCTACTCCAAAACCTTTTAATGAAACGGTCTGAAAATGTTTAGTTAAAGTTTCGACTGCATAATCTTCTTTAAAAATCCAGTCTTCCAAATAGAAATTATGAAAATCCTCTCCAAAAGTTTCACGGAATTCGGTTTTATTATTCTTTGGAACCAAAACTTCACTTGGATTGAAATTCTGAAGCAGTTTATCAATATACTCAGCATTTCCCTGAGCGGTTAAAAATTCACCTGTAGAAACGTCTAAAAAAGAAACTCCAATTGTTTTATTGGCAAAATAAACTGCCGCAAGAAAATTATTAGTTTTTGAATGCAAAACCTCATCATTCATGGAAACACCGGGCGTAACAAGCTCTGTAACTCCACGTTTCACTATGGTTTTGGTCATTTTTGGATCTTCCAGCTGGTCACATATAGCAACCCGAAGTCCTGCTTTTACTAACTTAGGTAGATAAGTATTAATCGAATGATGCGGAAAACCTGCCAATGCCGTTTCAGTTTCAGAACCAGCACCTCTTTTAGTTAACGTAATGCCCAGAATTTTTGAGGTCCGAACTGCATCCTCTCCAAAGGTTTCATAAAAATCCCCAACCCGAAACAACAAACAAGCATCAGGATATTTCCTTTTGATTTCGTTGTACTGTTTCATTAATGGAGTCTCTTTAACTATCTTATCTTTTGCTGCCAAAATTGTCGTATTTGAATGAATAAAAAACTCAGCGAATTTATAATTTTATACTGCAAAAAACTAAGGTGAAAAAAAATTAAATCTCTTTTAAGAAAATTTTAGAATACAATTTTGTTTCTTTGTATAAATTTGTCCAATAATCTAAAAAAAACTATGAAAAAAATATTTCTATTAGCTATGCTAACCGTTTTAGGAACAACGTTTTCTAATGCTCAGGAATCTTCTAAAAAAGCAAAAAAAGCAAAAACAACTGTTGCTGCCTTACCAAAAGTAGATGGTGCAGGTATGGTTTTTGAAAACGAAACAATTGATTACGGAACTATCGCTCACAATGCTGAGCCAAACCGTCAGTTTGTATTTACTAACAACGGTAACAAACCATTAATCATCACAAACACACAAGGATCTTGCGGATGTACTGTCCCTACAACACCAAAAGAACCAATTGCTCCGGGTGCTAAAGGAGTTATTGGAGTAAGATATGCTACAGACAGAGTTGGTCCATTTACAAAAACAGTTACTGTAACTTCAAATGCAGAAGGACAGCCAACTAAAACACTTACAATTAAAGGTACTGTTTTACCAGATGCTGCACCAGCTGCAACAAAAAGCTAATACCATTTTTTACAAGATAAAAGAAAAGGCTTCCTGATTTCAGGAAGCCTTTCTTATAAAACATAATTCAAACAATGAGAAAACTCGAAAACAGCGAACTGGAAAGAAAATCAATAGACGATTTTAAAAAATCCGAAAAGACTCCTTTAATTTTAGTTTTGGATGACATTCGCAGTCTGCATAATATTGGATCTGTTTTCAGAACTGCAGATGCTTTCTTGATTGAAAAAATAATTTTGTGCGGTATAACTGCCACTCCTCCCAATAAAGAAATTCATAAAACAGCTCTTGGCGCAACCGAAACAGTAGCATGGCAACATCATGAAAATGTGCTGGAAGTTATATCAGAATTAAAAAAGGAAAACATAATCACTCTTGCGATTGAACAAGTAGAAAGTTCCATATTTCTTCAAGATTTTAAAGTAGAAAAGAATCAAAAATATGCTTTAGTTTTTGGAAACGAAGTTTATGGCGTAGCTCAGGAAGCTGTGGCTTTATGTGACGGCTGCATCGAAATTCCACAACTGGGAACTAAACATTCTTTAAATATATCAGTAAGCGCAGGAATTGTAGTTTGGGATTTATTTAAAAAAATGAATTGGAATTTATAACTTTTATAAAAAATATCGCTTTTTTTTTCAAAAAACTGATTTACATTGTTTATTTTGCGTGACTCTTAATTATTCTATTAAAGAGTTACGAAAACTTCGCATTGTTATGAAAAAATTGGCACTATTATTTTTACTGTTTTCAAATTTTTTTGGATTTGCTCAAGATACCTCAATTCCTGATTCAAATTTTGAAAAAGCTTTGATCGATTTAGGAATTGATACAGACGGATTAAACGGAAAAGTACTCACATCAAAAATCAGTAATTTAACTACTTTAAATGTTTCAAATAGCAGCATTATTAGTTTATCTGGGATTGAGGATTTTGTTGCTTTGAACATCTTATATTGTTCATCAAATCAATTAACAACATTAGATATTAGTAAAAATACATCTTTAAAAATACTATATTGTGATTTAAATCAATTAACAACATTAGATACAAGTAGCAACACAGCATTGTTTACACTTCATTGTGAGTCCAATCGACTAACGACATTAAATCTAAGTAAAAACGCAGAATTAACAGATTTGATTTGTTCTTCAAATCAATTAACATCACTAGATATTGCTAATCAAAAAAAATTATGGTACTTGGGCTGTTCTTCAAATAGATTAACATCATTAGATATTAGTAATAACACAGTATTATGGTCATTATCTTGTGATTCAAATAAACTGACCACATTAGATATAAGAGTAAATACAGAATTAGAGGCTTTATATTGTTTTTCAAATCAATTAACCTCATTAGATATAAATAATCAAATAAAATTGAAGTATTTTGATTGCTCTTCTAATCAATTGACATCACTTGATGTAAGTAAAAATAAGGTTTTATGGAATTTTTCCTGCGCTTCAAATCAGTTGAGTTATTTAAATATAAAGAATGGTAATAATTCAAGTTTTAATACTATCTCCTTTTTAAGCAACCCAAAACTTACTTGTATCCTAGTTGATAATGCTACATATTCTAATACGAAATGGGTTGATAAAAAAGATGCTTCAGCTATTTATTCTGAAAATTGTAGTACTACAACGCCGGCAGCTAGTAACATTGCTCCCATACTTACTGCAACAGGAAATCAATCTTATTGTCCTTTGACTTATTCTAATATAGTAAGCACCATTACTATAACTGACCCAGATGACTCCAGTACTGATGCTATTTATATTCAAATTTCATCTGGCTATATAAAGGGAGAGGATCAATTAACGTTAAACAATCCTTTATCCCATCCTGCAATTCAAAGCACTTGGAATGCAAACGAAGGCAAATTAACATTAAAAAGCCCGACAGGCTTACCTGTAACGTATATCGATTTTGAAAAAGCAATAAAAGACGTTCAATTTAACAATTCATCAGTTTCACCTAGTGGAATTCGAAACTTTTCAATCAGTATTGGGCAAGCTAATTTTTTACCTCGAAACGGTCATTATTACGAATATGTACCTAACTTAGGAATCTCATGGACTGATGCAAGAGCTGCAGCAGATTTAAAAACCTACTACGGACTAAAAGGCTACTTAGCTACCATTACAGCAGCAGATGAAGCACAACTGGCAGGAAAACAAGCTCCAGGAGCAGGATGGATAGGCGGTTCTGATTCTCAAGTTGAAGGAACATGGAAATGGATGACAGGTCCAGAAGCTGGCACTATATTCTGGAATGGTCTTGCAAATGGTTCAAGCCCAAATTTCGCTTTTTGGAATAGCGGTGAGCCGAATCAGTCAGGTGATGAAGACTATGCACATATTACTGCCCCAGGAATTGGAGTTGCAGGATCATGGAATGATTTGGCCGATTCAGGGTCTCCGAGTGGAGATTATCAGCCAAAAGGTTATATTGTTGAATATGGCGGAACAGCGGGCGATCCTGTTTTAAAGCTTTCTGCCAGTACTACACTGACAATTATAGAAATAACAAGCACTACCCCTTCCTCAAGATGTGATGCAGGAACTGTTACACTGCAGGCAAAGACTTCAAATGGAACAGTTAATTGGTATGATGCTGAAACAGCAGGCAATTTACAAGGAAGCGGAACCAGTTTTACAACCCCAACATTGACAGCAACTACATCCTATTATGTTGATGCTGGCTGTCCTAATTCAAGAAAGGAAGTAATTGCAACCGTAAAAACAACACCATCCATTACAATAACCAACACACCTGCCACAAGATGCGGACAAGGAACAGTCACTTTATCGGCTACAGCTACGGCTGGAACAATAAACTGGTATTCACAAAATGGCGGGTCCATTGTTGGAAATGGTTCATCTTATACAACTCCAGCTATTACTGCCAACACAACCTATTACGCCGAAGCTGTTGATAACGGCTGTATTAATAGCACGAAGACTCCAGTTGACATAATTATTTATCCGCTTCCTGCTGTAAGTGACCAGACTCGCGAAAAATGTGTGTCGCAAACCATTACTTTAGATGCCGGCATTCCAGACATGACATATATTTGGTCAACTGGAGCTATAACACAAACTATTGACGTTACAAACAAAGGCATTTACACAGTAGCTGTAACAAGCCCTGCTCCCGAAAACTGCACAAGTAAAAAAACAGTTAATGTTGTAGAAAATATCAAACCTGAAATAAAAAACATAAAAGTTGACGAAACAACCGTTATAATTGAGCTGGTAAAAAGCGAAGATTATTTTGAATTCTCAATAGACGGAATAAATTTTCAAAGCTCTAATGTGTTCACGAATGTGCCAAGCGGACTACAGACAGCATATGTTAGAGAAATTAATTTATGCAGCACTGATCAAAAAACATTTATAGTAATTGTTATTCCTAAATTTTTCACGCCAAATAACGATGGATATAATGATTTTTGGCAAATAAAAGGAATGGTAGATTATCCATCTGGAGAAGTAACTGTTTTTGACCGCTACGGAAAATTAATCACACGCCTTAATAGCTCTAACCGAGGATGGGATGGCAGTTTTAACAAAAGCCCGCTGCCTGCATCCGATTATTGGTATGTGCTAAAATTAGACAAAGATATTCCAGAATTAAAAGGTCATTTTTCTTTGAAGAGATAATTACAGATTACTCTTCTCCTGAATTTTACTTAGTATAAAAATATAATCTTCCTGATTGCTTACAAAATCACGGTCGGAAACATCAACTACCAAAACATTCAAATCTGTCTGGGTCTTGATGTATTCTAAGTAGCCTTTATTTATTTTATCTAAATATTCGGCGGTAATATGCTGTTCATAGCTTCTGCCGCGATTTTTTATATTTTGCAGTAAGCGGTCGGTATTTTGATACAGATAAATATACAAATCAGGTTTAGGCATTTCTTTATAAATGATATCGAAAAGGGTTCGGTACAACCTAAATTCATCAGCTTCTAACGTGATTTTAGAAAACAACAGCGATTTAAAAATATGATAATCGGCAATAATAAAATCTTTAAACAAATCAAACTGCGATAAATCATCAGACAGCTGCTGATATCTGTCAGCCAAAAAAGACATTTCTAACGAAAAAGCATACCGGCTTTGATCTTCATAGAATTTGGGTAAAAAAGGATTGTCTGCAAAACGCTCCAAAACTGTTTTAGCATTAAAATCCTGAGCCATTTTTAGTGCCAATGTCGATTTTCCAGCACCAATATTTCCTTCAATGGCAATGTAATTATATTGATTTAACCGAATTGAATTCAAAGGGTTTTCCAATTCTTGCACTATTTCGCAAACGCTGTCATCAGGAGTTATCTGAATTAATTCTGGAATCGTTTTTTTCAAAATAGGATGAATCCAGTCTAACTTTAAATCCTGAAAAGGAAGTAAAACAAATTTTCTGTTCTGCATCAAAGGATGCGGAATCTGAAGATACTCAGCATGAATGATTTCAGAATCAAAAGCGATCAGGTCAATATCAATAATTCTGGATTGATAACCTGCATTTTCACTTCGGATTCGGCCTAGCTTTTTTTCAACTGCCAAAACTTCGTCCAAAATCTGTTCCGCTTTTTTAGAAGTATGCAGAACCAAAGCACAATTATAGAACGCCTCACTTTCAAATCCCCAAGAAGGCGTTTCATACAAACTGGACACTTTTATAATAGTTCCGATTTCCTTATGAATTAACTCCAGACACAATTCGATATTTTTCAACCGATCGCCCTGATTACTTCCCAGAGATAAAATGACTTGATGCTGTAGTTCCATATTAAGCGCAAATTAACTAAAAGAATTTTAGAATAACAGTATATTTGCCCTCAGTACTGCAATTTATTTTCGTTACTACCTGTAACAAATCAGCACTTTTAAATACATATCAATAAAATAGAATTTATGAGATTTTTAGGAAATGTAATGGCTACCATCATTGGTATTTTTGTTTTTTTTATGCTGTTTTTCTTTGGCATTGTACTCATTGGTGCGCTTTTTGGAGGCGAAGCCGAAGGGGTCGAAGTTAAAAGCAGCTCGGTTATAGAATTAAACTTAGAAGATATATCCAATGATTATGCCGGAAAATATAAAGACCCGTGGATGGATGTCTTTTCAGAGAAAAAAAACATTGGACTTACCGATATTATCAATGCTATTGCTGTTGCAAAAACTGACAGCGACATCAAAGGAATATCAATTTTAAACCAAAATTCTTCTTTGGGTTTGGCGCAAAGCAAAGAACTTAGAGAAGCATTGGATGATTTTAAAAAATCTGGGAAGTTCGTTATGGCTTACGCCAATGATTATTCACAGAGAGATTATTACTTAAACTCAGTTGCCAATACAATTTATTTAAATCCGGCTGGAGACCTCGATTTCAAAGGATTATCCACCGAAATAATGTTCTTTAAGGATTTACAAGAAAAATCAGGAGTTAAAATGGAAGTTATCCGTCACGGAAAATACAAAAGTGCCGTTGAACCTTTCCTTGAAAATAAAATGAGTGATGCCAATAGAGAGCAGACTACCGCTTTACTAAATTCTGTATGGAGTTCGGTTCTTGCTGATATCTCGACAAGTCGTCATATTTCAGTTGCTAAATTGAATGAAATCGCAACCGGTTTATTAGCCCGCACGCCAGAAATGGCCAAAGCAAATAAACTTATCGATATTGTTGCTTACGAAGATGTATACCATCAGGCAATCAAAAATGTTTTGAAAGTTGCAAAAGACGAAGATTACAATAAAGTTTCTATAACTGATTATGCTCAAAAAGTAGCAACTACTTCAATACTTTCAGAAACAGATAATCAAATTGCTATTATCTACGCTCAAGGCGAAATCCAAGGCGGTGAAGGTGATGTTGACGTAATTGGCGAAGGTTCTATGCGCCGTTCCTTTCAAGAAGCAAGAAAAAACAAAGATATCAAAGCCGTCGTTCTTCGCGTGGACAGCCCTGGAGGAAGTGCTTTGACATCAGATTTAATCTGGAGAGAAATCGAACTAACCAAAAAAATAAAACCAGTTGTGGTTTCGATGGGAAATTACGCAGCTTCAGGCGGATACTATATTGCGTGCAATGCCAACACAATTTTTGCTGAAAAAAACACCATAACAGGTTCTATCGGAGTATTTGGAGTTTTACCAAACTTTAGTCAATTGTCAAGCAAAATCGGAATTAATACTGAGCAGGTAACAACAAATGAAAATGCTAATTACAGTCCGTTTGTTCCTTTGAACGAGAAATATAAAAAAGTAACTTTAGAAGGAATTGAAAGAGTATATAAAACTTTTGTAACACATGTTGCTGAAGGCAGAAAAATGACTTTTGCTCAAGTAGATTCAATCGCACAAGGGCGTGTTTGGACAGGTACTGAAGCAAAGAGAATTGGATTAGTAGATAAAATAGGGAATTTAAATGACGCCTTAAAAGAAGCTGCTTCATTGGCCAAAATAAAAGACTATTCTACTCAAAACTTCCCAGAATACGAAAAAGATTTTGCCGATGTATTTGCTAAACTTCCTTTTGCCAAATCAAAAGAAGCTTTGATTAAAGAAGAAATAGGCGAAGAAAACTATTTCCTTTTACAGCAGGTTAAAAAAGTACAGCTTCAAAAAGGAATCCAAGCCAGAATGCCTTTTGAAATTTCGATACAGTAATTTTGCAAAATAATAAAACCCAAACCCTTTCCGTTTTAAACTGAAAGGGTTTCTTTTTTTATAAATTTTAACAGAACAACTAATTAATAAACACTTATTTTTGTAAACAATAACCCAAATTACTAAACTTATATGCTAAAGAAAATTCTAAAAATCGTTGGAATTGTATTGCTTCTGCTGACAATCTCCCTATTTGCAATTCCTTATTTCTTTAAAGACCAAATAAAAGCCAAAATCACTGAGGCTATAAACGAAAAAGTAGACGCCAAAGTTTCTTTTGCAGATGCTGATTTGAGTTTATTCAAAAATTTCCCGAAGGCTACAGTTGTTTTAGACAAACTGTTAATTATCAACAAAGCTCCTTTTGAAGGAGATACATTGGTTTCTTTGGGCGAACTAAACTTAAAAATGTCTGTAAAAGAATTATTTAAGGGCAAAGAAGAAGCCATGGAAATTGAAGGAATAACTTCGAAAAATGGTTTTATCAATATTATATTCAATAAAGACGGAATTGGAAATTTTGATATTGCATTAAAAGACAACAAACCAAAAGAAGATGATTCAAAAAGTGACCCAATGTCATTGAAAATTCAGAAGTACCAAATTGAGAATTTCAAATTCCAATACTTTGATGAGGGCTCACAGATGCGAATGGTCATTGACAGCTTAAACCATGAAGGAACAGGAGATTTTAGTGGTTCAAAACTGGATTTAGATACGAAGTCGACTGCTAAAGTTTCATTCGACATGGGCAAAATCAATTATATGAAAAATGTTGCTTTGTCATTGGATGCTGTCCTTGGAATCGATTTAGAAAAAAGCAAATACACGTTTAAAGAAAACAAAGCCTTAATCAATCAGCTGCCGTTGGAATTTGACGGTTTTATACAAATGGCCGAAACAGGACAAGTGTATGACCTGAAATTCAAAACACCGACTTCTTCGTTCAAAAACTTCTTGGGACTGATTCCTGCTGCTTATTCTTCTAGTTTAGAAGGCGTGAAAACTACAGGAGATTTTACTGTTAACGGTTTTGCGAAAGGCACACTTACAGACACTACCATTCCGAAATTCAATATTGCAATTGCTTCCAATAACGGATCATTTCAATATCCGAACCTGCCAAAATCGGTGCAAAGTATTGTAATTGATACTAAAATCGTAAATGAAACAGGTATCATGAATGACACTTACGTTAATCTGGACAAGCTTTCATTTAGAATAGACCAAGATGTTTTTGATGCCAAAGCCAATATAAAAAACATCAGTACTAACGCACTTGTTGACGCCGCTTTGAAAGGAACTATAAATTTAGCCAATCTTTCTAAAGCCTATCCGATAAAACTTGAAAAACCGCTTACTGGTATTCTTAAAGCAAACGTAACTACCAAATTTGATATGGCTTCGGTTGAAAAAAGCCAGTACCAAAATATTAACAATGCAGGAACTATCGGCTTGACAGGATTTAATTATGATGATGGAAACGGCAAAAACATGACCATCAGCAATGCTTTGGTACAATTCAATCCAAGTCAGGTTAACCTGAAACAGTTCAATGCTAAAACGGGCAAAAGCGACCTTAGCGTAACTGGTGTTTTAGATAATTTTTATGGTTTTATGTTCAGAAAACAAGAGCTGAAAGGTAATTTCAACTTGTCTTCAAACCAGCTTGCTGTAAGCGATTTCATGGCTACCAGCACTGCGCCAACTACAACAGAAACTAAAGAGCCTGCAAAAACTACGAAAGCTGAACCACTAAAAATACCTGCTTTTTTAAACTGCACGCTTACCGCAAAAGCCAATACAGTTTTGTACGATAACCTGACATTAAAAGCTGTTTCGGGTAAAATGACCATTAAAGATGAAAAAGTTTCCTTGACTGATGTAAAAACATCCATTTTTGGAGGAACAATTGGTGCCAATGGTTCTGTTTCTACCAAAGGAAAAACACCGATTTTTGATATGGATTTAAATTTAAATCAAGTTGATATTCAGCAGAGTTTCACCCAATTGGATATGCTGAAAAAAATAGCTCCAATTGCAGGTGTCGTAAATGGAAAAATAAACACCGCTATCAAGTTAAACGGAAATCTTGATGCTGCTGAAATGACTCCGGATTTGAAAACAATTTCAGGAGATTTGATTGGACAATTGCTTTCAACAACTATAAATTCGAATAATTCGACTCTCTTAAAAGCGTTGACTTCCAATGTTAAATTTGTCGATTTAAACAAAGTAAACCTCAACGACATCAAAGCATATTTGACATTTAAAGACGGTAAGGTAAATGTAAAACCATTCGATATAAAATATCAGGATATAAAAGCGACTGTTGGCGGAAGTCATGGTTTTGATCAAAATATGGATTACAACATCAAGTTTAATGTTCCTGCCAAATATTTGGGCAAAGAAGCCAATGCTTTTATCTCTAAAATGTCTCCTGCCGATGCTGCTAAATTTGAAAACATTCCAGTAACTGCATTGATGACCGGTAATTTCAGCAATCCAAAAATTTCGACAGACATGAAAACGGTTATGACTAACCTGACGAAAGAATTAGCCAAACAGCAATCGGATAAACTGCTGAAAAAAGGAACTTCAGAATTGGATAAGTTATTGAGCAAAAACCAAAAAACGGATACTGACACTACTAAAACTGGTGCTCAA
Organism: Flavobacterium aquicola; assembly: GCF_003385115.1. Taxonomy (GTDB): domain Bacteria; phylum Bacteroidota; class Bacteroidia; order Flavobacteriales; family Flavobacteriaceae; genus Flavobacterium; species Flavobacterium aquicola. The sequence continues at coordinate 302,920 of NZ_QUNI01000003.1, read as the reverse complement.
AAAGAAGATATTAAAAAGAAAGCCGGCGATTTACTAAATGGTTTATTTAAAAAGAAAAAACCAGCAGAGCCTACAACTCCTCAAAATTAAATTAGAAAAGCCGTCTCACAACAAAATTGGAGACGGCTTTTTTTTTTGATTCCTGCAAGGTCTTTTTCGAAACCTTGTAGGTTTTTCTATAAAAGCATTTATACTTACAAGCTTGTTCAGAAGAACTAAATAAGGTAAAAAAAATGCCCTGTTTACATAACATTGTCATTCCGAGTAACGAGGAATCTTCGCAAGTAATTCCCTAATCAAAAATACCCAATCTTTATCGAGCTCCTAACGGAGATTCCTCGTTCCTCGGAATGACAAACTGTGCGTACAATTTGGTGAATTCGACGAATTTAATTGTTATCCATTCTATAACTTAACCTCATCAACAGGTTCCCAAAGTTCTATTTTATTCCCTTCGGAGTCCATGATGTGAATGAATTTCCCATAATTGAAGGTTTCCATTTCATCGAGGATGGTCACACCATTGGCTCTTAGATTTTTTACAAGTTCTTCGATATTCTGAACTCTGTAATTAATCATGAATTCCTTTTTGGAAGGAGCGAAATACTCACTTCCGCTCTTGAAGGGACTCCACTGCAGTTGATTCACTTCATCGGGTTTGTTGATATTTCGGGATTCGAAAGTGGAACCCCATTCATTGACATCAAGTCCCAAGTTTTTTGCATACCATTCTCTGGTTTCAGCTGGATTATCAGAGAAAAAGAATATTCCGCCGATTCCTGTTACTTTTGGAGTTGTGTCTTCTGGTTTGTTTTTTGAATCTTCCATAATGTTTGTGTTTTTATATTTTATTCAATTGTCATTTCTTGAATGTGTGTACAATTTATAAATACGCTGTCACACTAACTTTTAACGTTTTAGTGAAAAATGTCCGGAAAAAACTGTCTTATCATCAAGATAAGTCTTAAACCAATAATCATCAGACGGCAATTCTTTTCCATTGTAAAAACCATTCCATCCCGAATCATTAGAAGATAATATCAAAAGTAACTTCCCATATCTATCAAAAATTGATGTTTTAGAACTCGGATATTTTTTTATGCCTTTTATTTGCCAAAAATCATTATAACCATCATTATTTGGAGTAAAGAACTTCGGATAATCAATTATAGTAACTTCTTTAGAATCTTCACCACAACCTTCTTTATCTCTTACAAACACTACATAGTTTCCTCCTTGAATATTGTAAAAATAATTACTATCCTGATAATTTTTACCGTCTATAGAATATTCAAAATCACCATCACCTGCTACAATAATTTCAATAAAATTATTTTCTGACAACTCTTTATATTTTACTTCTGTAATAGCTGGAAGAACTGACCGTATTAATTTAAAATCAAAACTATTTTCACAAGAAATATTATTTTGAAATTTACTAACTGTCAGTATATAATTTCCATCATTAACCAAATCGGCTTCATAAGTATTTGAAATAATGCTCCCATCTTGAAACTTCCAACTATAATTATCTAAATTATTATCAACGTTTACATGTAATGAAGGCTCCAGATCACATAAAATATACGACTTTTCTATTTTTACAGTTGGCAAGTCATTTACAATTATATCGAAACTTGTTTCAGCATTACAAAGACTATTTTTTTCGTTCTCCACCTTTACTTTTATAGTTTGGAATTTTGATTGTGTATTTCTAAATAAAATAGGCAAAGGACTAGATAAATTATTTCCATTACTATCAAAATACATTATTTTCAAACCTAATTGATTCCCTACAATTTCAGTTCCTATATTAGACAAATCGAAACTGGCAAAACCATTACCCTCGTCGCAAGCATATCTATTGGCTGGTTTATTAATTTGGGGTTGTGAAGATGTTTTTAAAACTAACGACGTCTCAGCATAACAATTAGTTAAACTATTTGTTACTCTAACGGCTATTATTTCCTTGTTATTAGTCGAGTTTGTATAGGGATTAGGTAAAGGACTTGGTAATTGATTTCCAATAGCATCAAAATAAGAAACTTTCATTCCGATTTGATTTCCTAAAACAGTCGATTCAATATTTGAAGTATCAAAATATTCTGAAATTCCATCATTATTGTTATCACATCCAAGAAGTTCCAGCAAAGAGTTTGCTGTTGGCAATGGACTTACTATTAATTTAAAAGTTGATTCATTGTAGCAATTTGTATTAGTATTTATGACTTTTACTTTTATTATTTCTTCCTTGACAATTTGATTTGTAATTGCATTTAATGCAGTTTGTATTTTCTGTCCATTTTGATGATAAAATTCCACTTTTATATCTATTGCAGTTCCTACAATTAAAGTTTCTACTGACTTTAAATTAAATTGTCCAAAACCATCTGTATCATTATCACAGACAATTAAATCAGAAACAGCCGATAAGTTTGGCTTTGGATTTACAATTAAATCAAAAGTCGTTTCAGAATAGCAACAAAGGTTATCTTTATGACTAACTCTTACCGTTATTGTTTCTCTGTCTTTAATCGTATTAGTAAAAGGAGTTGGTAATGAAGTATATTTACTGCCCTTTCCATCTATAAAAGTAACATCCTTATCAGTTTGTCCTCCTAAAACCTGCTGTGTAATCGTAGAAACATCAAATGATTTTGAAATCCCTGTACCTGCATCACTTTCACATGCATAGATATTGTTAATACCATAAGCCTTTGGCGGTTCTTTTGCGTCAATTGTTTCTGTTAAAGTTTCAACTGTTCCATCTTTCGCTGTAATTGTAGCCGTAACTGTATATGTTCCATCTGCAGAAAAATCATGAAAGGGAGATAAATCTGTAGATGTATTATTTACTCCCGAAGCTGGGTCTTCAAAATCCCATGCAATTGAAGCTACTTTTGCCTGATCATCAACACTAAATTCCTTTAAAAATTCAGAACAGATATTTGAAAAATTCATTTCAAAATGATTGGAAACATTTTTCACATTTCCTGTTACATTGATATAAAAATTTGCATTAGGATATCCAAAATCAGCAGTAGAAACATATTTATTATCAAAATTGTAACCAGTGCTACGATTAATGGTACAACCTCTTTGCCATGAAACACCATTATCCTGTGCTGAACCAGCTATAAACGCAACTCCATCTCCCCAACCAATTCCTTTAAAAACTTCTACCAGAATTTTTTTGACCCCTGCTGGAACTGTTATTGGTGTAACAAAATCTACCTGTACAACTTGAGATCCATGATCATAACCTATGCTAGTTGGAAGACTGTGGATTTGACTACTTCCTATTAAATCAGTTTGAGAAAAAGAGGCAGGAAAATTGTCATCAATTTTATACACATTAAAACTTACTTCTGAATGAGAGGAACCAGTAGCACTAATTCCAACCTGACCCGATTTAATTACGAATTCTTCATTATCTGATATGCCAAAATCTTTTAATTTAAAATCTCTTGCCCAATATATGTAAGTAGAAGAACATGAATATATACCTGTTTCTGCAACATCATCGCAGACGTTGTGAGAGAGTCTAGTTATTGATCCTGTACTTTTTGGGTTAAATACTTCGCCAGTAACATTAATGTAAAAATTTGCATTTGGAACAGGAATAGGTAAATCTTTAGTAGAAACATAAGTATAACTTGAACCACATCCAGAATACACGGATTCTCCAGTATCTACAGCAGTTCCTGCAACAAGAACTTCTGCAAATGTTGGATCATAATAATCTTTAAATTTCGACACACTTACCAAAATTCTATCTGTACCCGCAGGAACAATTATTGGTGTATCAAATTTTGCCTGAACAATTTCAGGAGCACCATTAATAATTGGAGTTTTTCCGAGACTGCCAGTTCCCAACAACTTTGTATGATATGGAGTAATGGCAAATTCAGGATAATCTACATCAACACTAAAAACCATAACATATAAAGTTGTACTAATAGTAGATTTACTAATTCCTATTTCGCCAGACTTAATGATAAATTGTTCATCTGATTTTATGCCAAAATCTGATAGTTTAAACAATCTTGACCAACCCTCACTGTCATCACATGCCAGCATATCTGTCTTAACCAGTGTTGTTCCAACATTATTACTCAGCGTTATTTGAGCATTTAAGTATTGAAAAGATAAAAAAATCAGAAGTAGAATTGTATTTTTCAATTTATTTTGGAGATGTACTGTCATTCTTTTTATATTAATTCTGCTTTTTTTCAATATGTTTATACACAAAACTTTCTCATATATATCCAAGAAAAATAAATAGTTTCATAAAGTTTTACTTCACATATTACTCCTCAAATATATTAATTTATTCCTACAAATAATCTTGTTTATACCGCTAAACCGCGTGAGGGATAGCAATGAAAAGCCCGCAGACAAGTGTAGCGAGAGCGGAACTTGTCGAGGACTTGTAATGAATAGCCCGACACCCACCAAGAAAAAGGGCTATCACCGCAAAGTAGATAGCCCTTTTTCTTGGTGGGTGGCACGCCCAAATAACAATAATTTTTATACATTAATTGAGACAACATAACCTTCAAAACCACGGACATTGAAAACGGTTCCGTCTTCAAAAATGAGGTACTGCCCTTTGATTCCTGTCAGTTTTCCTGTGAAATGAGGAGTTTTATCCAGACTTAGGCTGGCTATTTTTTTGGGATAATTCAAAACGGGAAAATGCATTTCGTACAAGTCGTTTTTGTCCAAATGATAAAATTCCTGCACTTCGGCTGGAATTAGATTTTCAAGCTTTAATTTTTCGGCAATCAAATCGACAGGTATAACATCATTTTGAAGCATTTTGCGCCAGTTGGTTTTATCGGCATAATGATTTTTTAGAGCTACCTCGGTAATTCCTGCCAAATATCGATTGGGCACTTCGACGATTGAAATCGCCTGAGTCGCCCCCTGATCGATCCATCGCGTAGGCATTTGCGTTTTGCGCGTCACTCCTACTTTGACCTCGCTCGACAAAGCCAAATAAACGATGTGAGGCTGTAACTGCACTTTTTGTTCGTATTCCAAATCACGATCGGCAATACCAAGATGTGCGGTACTCAGCTCAGGTTTCATTATCCAGTCGCCCACAGCCGGACTCGAATAAAAGCAGTCGTAACAGAATCCCTGCCGGAATATTTTTTTCTTTTTATTGCAGTTTAAACATTGGTAGCCTTCAAAATTAATTTCCAGCTCCTTGTTCAACAGCTGATTCATGTTTAAAAAACTGTTTTCGAAAACCAGATAATATTGGATGGGATTTCCAAATTCGGTCTGCATTTTAGAAAGTACTCCTTGGTATGTCATTGGGATTTTAAATTGTTGATTTATGATTGCAAATGCCAGAACTATTCGCTCGAATTTTGAATATTTGATAAAAATCGAATTGTTTTTTACAAAAAAACACTATTTTTGGGACAAGAGCAAAGTTAGCATTTGTCAATCGATATTCAAATTTTAAATTTCTATCTTTTCTTCTTATGGAGAAAATCAGAAATCTAAAATCGTTAATCTAAAATCTAAAAACTCCATGCCTTTATCAATTATAAATTCTATCGCTTCTTGGTTCTTGAAACAAAGAATTCACCAAATTGAGCTTTTCCTGAAGTATCCAAATGAGGTTCAGGAAGAATTACTGATGAATTTAATTCGGTCATCGGAAGAAACGGCTTTTGGGAAACAATACGAGTATTCCTCTATAAAATCATACAAAACTTTTACAGAAAGAGTTCCGATTTCTTCCTACGAAGATTTGGAACCGTTTATAGAACGTACGCGTCAGGGAGAACAAAATGTGCTCTGGAACACTCCCGTAAAATGGTTTGCCAAATCCAGCGGTACTACCAATGCCAAAAGCAAGTTTATCCCCGTAAGTAATGAAGCGCTTGAAGATTGTCATTACAAAGGCAGTAAAGATTTGCTGTGTTTGTATTTGAATAACAATGAAGAATCGGAGATGTTTGTGGGCAAAAGCTTGCGTCTTGGAGGCAGTTCCCAGATTTATGAAAACAACAATACTTTTTTTGGTGATTTGTCGGCAATTTTGATCGAAAACATGCCAATTTGGGCCGAATTCAGCAGTACGCCGAGCAGTAAAATTTCCTTAATGAGCGAATGGGAAACCAAAATGAGCGCTATCATCAAGGAAACCCTAAATGAAAATGTGACGAGTTTCGCTGGTGTTCCTTCTTGGATGCTAGTGCTTATGAATAAAGTATTGGAAGAAACAGGAAAAACAAACCTAATGGAGGTTTGGCCTAACTTGGAAGTCTACTTTCACGGAGGCGTGAGTTTTGATCCGTATCGTGATCAATACCAAAAAATTCTTCCGCAAAGCCAATTCAAATACTACGAAATTTACAATGCTTCCGAAGGCTTTTTTGCCATTCAGGATTTAAATAATTCGAGTGATTTACTGTTAATGCTAGACTACGGAATTTTTTATGAATTTATTCCAATGGACACCTTTGGCACACCAGACCAAAAAGCGATTCGGTTAGCCGATGTTGAATTGTTCAAGAACTATGCTATGGTCATTACAACCAATGGCGGTTTGTGGCGCTATTTAATTGGCGACACTGTACGTTTTACCTCCTTGGATCCTTATCGTGTTCGCGTGACTGGACGTACCAAGCACCACATCAATGTTTTTGGCGAAGAATTAATGGTTGAAAATACGGATCAGGCTATCGCCAAAACCTGCAAAATAACCCAAACCGAGGTAGTTGATTATACCGTTGCACCTATTTTCATGAAAGACAAAGAAAAAGGAGCTCATGAATGGATGATTGAATTCAAGCAGGAACCAAAAGACATCAATGCATTTCAAAAGATTTTAGACGAAACTTTGCAATCTTTAAACTCTGATTATGAAGCCAAACGCTACAACAACATGACACTGAATCCGTTGGTGATTAATGTTGCCAGAGAACGTTTGTTTTATGATTGGCTCAAAGAAAGCAATAAACTGGGAGGCCAACACAAAATCCCCCGCTTATCTAACAAAAGAGACTATCTCGAGCAATTGAAAAAAATGCAGCACTTTGTCAGCTTCTAATGAGAAAACTATTCTTTCTATTAATAATTTTAACCGCTGTCTCCTGTTCTTCTAATCGTGTATGCGGCGGAAGCGGCGGAAAAAGATGCGTGCAAACAGCAAATCCGTCCAATTCTCAAAACTTTTCTTAAATATTTCTATCTCTGTTGTAACATTTTTTGATTTTGAAAGTCTTGTATGCAATCATCAATCAAAATCATTTAATCAATGAAATCAACAGTATTAGCCTTATTTCTTCTTAGCACAACTTTTATATTTGCGCAGGAAGCCAAGACAAATGGAGAAAATTCTCCAAAAGTCGAAAAAGATTCTTTAAAGGAAAAAGTCAATGCTCTTAACGAAGTAACTGTAACTGCCCAAAAAAAATACATCAAGGTAGATTCGGATAAAACGACAATCAGCGTAAAAGACAACGGCATGCTCAACAGCGGAAGCAGTCTTGAAGCCGTAAAAAAATTACCTGGCGTAATTACTTCGCCAACTGGTGGCATTTCTCTAAACGGAAAAGCGGTTACTATTTATATTGACGGTGCTCCAAGCACATTATCTGGTAATGATTTACAAAATTACCTAAACACGCTGCCGGCCAATGCCATAGAAAAAGTAGAATTAATCTATAATCCTGGTGCTTCATTTGATGCCAATTCAAGCGGTTCAGTAATTAATATCGTTACCAGTTCCAAAAGAATGAAAGGTGTAAACGCTAGTTTCAACATCAATTATAATTTTAACAAATACCAAAAACCAAGTCCGCAGATTCTTTTAAACGGAAAAGAAAAAGACTTAAGCTGGCAGACAATGCTGGGTTATAATTATATTGACAGCGAGCAAAAAACCAGCAACTTACAGGAGTTTACCGCTTTTAATCCAATGCAGTATCTAAAGCAGGAAAATTTTACCGTAAACACTAACAGAAACTTGTATTTTAGATTAGGTACCAATTACAAACTGACTGAAAAATCGAATTTATTATTCAATTACAACGGAAATTACGCTAATGATCGTTCTGTTTTTGATGCTACAACAATGGGCGATGACATTGATTATTTCAATCAGGGAACGACCAAAAACAAAAACAACAATCACGAGATCAGTCTGCAGTACAAGACCAAACTTGACACTTTAGGAAGAACGCTTGATATAACCGCTTTCAGTAATTTATTTGACAAAAAACCAATTACTGAATCGAATGCCATTGATCATATTTCTAATTCAAACTCATTTGCAAACAGCGATCTTAATTTTGATTTAAAAAATTATTACCTAAAATATGACTTTGCAATTCCGTTTAAAAAATTGGATTTTTCAATCAATACTGGTGGTAAATTCAACGTATTGGAAGTAAATGACCTTGGGAATTATTACACCAATTCAGCAACAAATATGATTGATTTCGATTACTCGGAAAACAATCTGGCGTTCTATGCCGAAGCCCGAAAAAAAATTAAAAAATTCAATTTTACCGCCGGACTGCGTTTTGAAGATTACCATGTAGAAAGAATCACAAACACTCTGACAGAGCCAATAAAATTCAAAAACACCAATTTGTTCCCGAATGCCAGTGCTATCTATGAAGTGAATGATAATGTAAATATTTCGGCTTCGTATTCTAAAAAAATCAATCAGCCTAATTACAATAATTTGGATCCAAATAACGGGAATGCATTTGACCAATACAACACTTCACAGGGAAATCTGTTTCTGGATCCAACGTATTTGAACAACTATGAGTTCAAAATCACAGCAATGCAGTTTATTCAATTGGGAATGAATTACACTGCATCAAAAGACAATAACCTTTTTGTTTTCAGTGCCGATGCCGATGCAACCGAGCCGGTGAGCAATCAGACATATCAGCAGTTTGATCATTTTAATACTTTTAGTGCTTATGCAAATTTCCCGATTCCGTTAGATTATATCTTTAAAGGAAAAGAAGAATTTAAAAAACGTATGGGAAACATCGACGAGATGAATTACATTTTTGTGAACTTTAATTATATCAAATCAGATATAAAAGGTTATGACTTCCCATATACCAATAAGGCTATTTTTAATTATGCCTTCCAGTCGCAGATCATGCTTCCATGGAAAATCAAGAACTCAATGATGTATTTCTACCTTCCTCCAGGAAATTGGCAGATTTATAAAATTACCAAACCTATTCAGCAGTTTGACATTTCATTCAACAGGGATTTCATGGATAAGAATTTAAAAATTGGTCTGCATTGTTTTGATGTTTTCAATCAGAATGAAGTGAATGCATTAATTGCCGGAGAAAATTTAAATACTTCTTTTAGACAAAAACAAGATTCCAGAACGTTCCGTATATCATTAACATATAATTTCGGAAACTTGAAAATGCAGAATGAAAACACCAACATTGAAACCGAAAAAGTAAAAAGTGGTGGCGGAATGATGAAGTAATTGTAAATTTAACCGCAAGGTTCGCAAAGAAAAAATATCTTTAACTTTTTAAAAGCAAAGAATCGCAAAGCTTTGCGGACTTTGCGAAATCTTTGTGAAATTTGCGGTAAAATATAATTTTCAAAAAAATCAAGGCTGACTTTCCAAATTCTTTTTCGCATTCGCCAAATTTTGGGCTATATCTTTTTTAATAAAACCCGTAAAAACCAAACTCATTAAATTCATCGGATAATCAGCGTGTCCATAAAATTCGCTGGTCAATTTAGTTTTATTATCAGAAATTGCTTCGACAATTGTAGCACCAGAATCGTCGCCTTTCATCGGTTTTTCAAAATGAATATCGACATCAATTCTGCTGTCTGTCATTTTAGTAATCTGCTGTGAGCCTACACCCACATTATCATCCAGACTCACCCAAGACGATTTGGCACCCACAGTTCCGTCAATGCCGGTATATTCGATTTTTACATTTGGATCTTTCATTACCCAAACACTATAATGTTCTTGATTTTTAATCATTTTTACATAATCAAAAACCACAGCCTGCGGTTTATTAACTGTTGTAGAAACCGATATGGTGTAATCTTTCGGAACAATCATTGCTATAATCAAAAGCAAAGCAATAATTCCAACTATCCCAATTCCTATAAATTTTAGCGCTTTCATATTTAAAGACTTTTATTTAGTAGGATTTTCATCAAAATTTACCATCCAGTGAATTCCAAATTTATCCACAAACATTCCAAAATAAGCACCCCAAAAGGTTTTATTCATTGGCATATAAGGATTTCCTCCTGCTGACAGTCCGTTAAAAATTCTGTCAGCTTCCTCAGTACTTTCTGCATTAATCGAAATCGAAACATTGGATCCAAAAACAACCTCACCACTGGCATCATTACTGTCACTTCCCATCAAAATGGTATCACCAATTGGCAGACATACGTGCATAACTTTGTTTGCATCTGCCTCTGATAATTTTGGACTATTCTCATCCGAAGGCATATCACTAAATTTTCCGATATACGGAAATTCTCCACCAAAAACAGATTTGTAAAATAGAAATGCTTCCTCGCAATTCCCATTGAAAATTAAATACGGATTAACTGCTGCCATAATTTTTTAAGTTTTAATTGTTTTTTTTCTCTAAGATTCTGAGTAACTAAGATACTAAGCTTCTATGCTAAAATAGTCTAACCAAAAAAAATTAGAACTTTGCAACTTAGGACTTAGTAACTATTTTAATTCTGCTAGTTAGTTTATTTAGGCAATTTACTGAAATCCATATACAGAACATTCCAGCGGTGTCCGTCTAAGTCTGCAAAGCCAAAACCATACATCCAGCCTTGATTTCCGGCAGGTTCTGCAAAAACTACTCCTCCAGCTTCTCTAACTTTGACAGCAAGTTCATCGACCTCTTGTATACTTTGAGCATCAATAGAAATTAATACTTCTGAACTTTTTTGAGTATCTGTCAATTTGTTTTGAACGAAACCTTCAAATAAACTTTCTTCAAAAAGCATTACTACAAAATTAGATTCGCCAACCAGCATACAGGCTGAAGACGTAGTCTCCTTTTCTGTTTTAAAAACAAAACCAATTTTAATAAAAAAGTCTTTCGCATTTTTTACATCCTTTACTGGCAGATTAAGCCAAATCTGTTTTGCCATCACTATTGTTTTTTTATATTTAAAGGCACTCTGCATATTTCTTGAAATTATCCAAAATCGCCTGCCAGCCTTCCCGCTGCATTTCTTCCGAATTTACATTTTCGGGATCAAAACTTTCGATTATTTCAACTCCATCCTCTAAGCTGATAAAATAAATATCCACTTTTCGGCCGTCAGCCATTTTATATTCTATCATGGAGTGATTCTCAACTTTTGTATATTCTCCTTCAAAATCAAAACTCATAGTTCCGTCTTTTGAAGCCATTGTCGACTTGAATTTTCCTCCAACCCGCAAATCATTCTCCGCATAAGGAGTATGCCAGTCGTCGGACGCATAACTCCATTTTGTAATGTGTTCTGGCGTAGTCCAGAATTTCCAAACTTCATCAATTGAAGTTTCTACCTTGCATTTAACCGTTATCATAACAAATTATTTTTCCTATAAATTTAACAAATAATCTAAAAGAAAACACTTTTTAAACAATAAAAAAGCCATTTAAAAACATTAATATAACACTTCAAATTATTGAAGGCAACATTTTATTTGTTCAATTTCATTACCATCTGCGATTTCACTCAAATCGATAATTGCTGAAGAATGGTAAAATAATGCATTGACTTTTTGATTTAACAGAACGATATTAGAAGACCGTAATCCGCCTCCAGGCATAATCACAATTCTTCCATTGGCTTTAGTAACCAAACTTCTTAAAACATCTATTCCTTCCATCACATTTTTACCCTGTCCAGAAGTAAGCACCGTTCTAAAACCGCAATCTATTACTAACTCTAAAGATTCATAAACATTTGAAACCTCATCAAATGCACGGTGAAAAGTACAAGGAAACGGGCTTGCAACTGTCACCAACTCCTTATTTCTTGAATAATCAAAATAATTATTTGCATCCAAAATTCCGAATACAAATCCATCCACATTCATTTTCTTGAATTGTAGTATCTCTGATTTCATCTGTTCAAACTCGGTATCATTATAAACGAAATCGCCCCCTCTTGGACGAATCATTACATTCATTTTTACATTGACAGCAGCACGTACTTTCCGAGCAATTTCAAAATTAGGAGTAGTTCCTCCTGCCAATATATTATCGCATAACTCAATTCTGTCTGCTCCATACTGCTGCGCTATAATAGCCGATTCTAGATTAAAACAAGCAATTTCGAGATTTTTACTTTTCATTTATAACAATTATTTCAGAACAAAGTACAAAAAAACCTGCTCTATTAACAAAGCAGGTTTTAGTATTTTTTATTATTAGAATTTACGAAGCAATTTCCATTCTCTTCAGTAAATTTTTGTTTAATGTATGTTCAGCATACTCTTTATCGATTGTCAGCAATTTATCATCTGAGCTTGGTAATTCATACATAGCGTCAGTTAAAATTGCTTCGCATAATGAGCGCAATCCGCGGGCACCTAACTTGTACTCCAATGCTTTTTCAACAATAAAATCCAAAGCTTCGTCAGTAATAGTGAAATCAACTTCGTCCATCAAAAATAACTTTTGATATTGCTTGATCAAAGCATTTTTTGGCTGCGTCAAAATCGCACGTAACGTTTCTCTGTCCAAAGGATCCATATGTGTCAAAACTGGCAAACGTCCAATGATTTCAGGAATCAATCCAAAATCTTTGATATCTTTTGGGATAATGTATTGCAGTAAATTGTCTTTATCGATATTATCCACATTTTTGGAAGTCGAATACCCTACTGCCTGACGGTTCAAACGTTTTGAAATGATACGTTCTACTCCATCAAAAGCACCACCGGCAATAAACAAAATGTTCTGCGTATTTACCTCAACAAATTTTTGATCTGGGTGTTTACGTCCACCTTTTGGCGGTACATTAACCACTGTTCCTTCCAATAATTTCAATAAAGCCTGCTGTACTCCTTCTCCAGAAACATCACGAGTGATTGAAGGGTTGTCACTTTTACGGGCAATTTTATCAATTTCGTCAATAAAAACAATTCCTCTTTCAGCTTTGGTAACATCATAATCGGCAGCTTGTAAAAGACGAGTCAAAATACTTTCAACATCTTCTCCTACATAACCAGCTTCGGTAAGAACCGTTGCATCAACGATAGCAAGAGGCACATCCAGCATTTTGGCAATTGTTTTTGCTACCAATGTTTTTCCTGTACCAGTCTGCCCTACCATGATGATATTGCTTTTTTCAATCTCTACCTCATCGTCCAATTGCTGCTGCATCAAACGCTTGTAGTGATTGTAAACCGCAACCGACATCACTTTCTTGGTTTGCTCCTGTCCAATTACATATTGATCCAGAAAAGCTCTAATTTCTTTTGGTTTCTTTAAAATTAAATCACCAACGAGTTTCGAACCTCTGTTTGTTTTTAATTCTTCCAGAACAATTCCGTGCGCTTGTTCGATACATTTATCACAAATGTGCGCATCGATTCCAGCGATCAATAAATTGGTTTCCGGTTTTTTCCTTCCGCAGAAAGAACATTGTAATACTTGTTTTGCCATTCTCTTTTTGGTTGATAGTTGATGGTTGATAGTTGATGGTTAAAATCCAACAACTATCAACTGACAACCAATAACTATTTATCCTCTTCTTAAAACCTCATCAATCATTCCGTATTCTTTGGCTTCATCAGCGATCATCCAGTAATCACGCTCGCTGTCTTTGTGCACTCTTTCAAAAGTCTGTCCTGAATGCTGAGAAATGATATGATATAACTCATCTTTCAGTTTCAACATTTCCCGTAAGTTGATTTCCATATCAGTAGCAACTCCTTGTGCTCCTCCTGACGGCTGGTGAATCATTACTCTTGAATGTGGCAAAGCCGAACGTTTTCCTGCTGCACCTGCACACAAAAGAACTGCTCCCATAGAAGCTGCCATTCCTGTACAGATTGTAGCAACATCTGGTTTGATGTACTGCATCGTATCATAAATTCCCAAACCAGCGTAAACGCTTCCACCTGGTGAATTCAAATAAATCTGAATATCCTTTGATGCATCTGCACTTTCCAAGAACAATAATTGTGCCTGAACGATATTTGCAATCTGATCATCAATTCCTGTGCCAAGGAAAATAATTCTGTCCATCATCAGTCTTGAAAAAACATCCAATTGAGAAATATTCAGCTGACGCTCTTCAATTATATAGGGAGTCATACCTTTTGGATTCATTGCCGATACTATTTTATCATAGTACATTGCATTTACTCCTTGACCTTTAATCGCAAATTTTTTGAATTCTTTTCCGTAGTCCATATTATAAAATAGTTTAAGGTTTAAAGTTTAAAAGTTTGAAAGAAGTATACAAAGACCATACCTTATTTACTGGAATGTCAATATGTCTACTTTTTTAGCCCAGATAGCAGTGAAAAGTTTTTGAAATGGCTGACTATTTTTTGTTGGTAAAAAAAAGCGACCAGCGGAAGCTCTTTTTTTTCCTTACAAAAAAAGGAAGCCATGAAAAAACTTGTAACGAATAGCTGGAATAGCTCCTGAAAACAATTCAGGCCAATTAAAACAAAAGAGCGTCAAAAAAAAATTTCCTGACGCTCAAATATAAACCTTTTTAATAATTTAATATCAGTAATAAAGGCATAAAATTTAAAAAGCTTTTCGTTATTATAACATTCGGCTTTTAAACTTTTGTCTTTAAATACTAAAATTTATTCTCCGTAAGACGCAGCGATAAATTCTTCGTAAGTCACTTCTTTAGTAGTTGGGTTTGCTTTTTCTTTGAATAAATCCAATAATTTAGCAGCAACTACTTGATCAGAAATTCTTTTTACTTCTTCTTGATTAGACAATACTCTAGCCACAATTCCTTGAACTTCTTCGTCAGTTGGGTTTGTTTGTCCAAATTGAGCCATTTGTTGTTTGATTGCATTGGTTGTAAATGCTTTCAAATCTTCAAAATTAATTTTGATATCGCTTGTAGCCATTGCTTTTCCTTCGATCAATTGGAAACGTAAACCTCTTTCAGATCTAGCGTATTCTACAATTGCTTCTTCTGGAGTTAATTGTTTTTCTCCAACAGTCTGCAACCATTTGATTAAGAATTCAGATGGCAAATCGAATTTAGTATTTTCAACTAAAAAGTTTTGAACGTCAGCCAATAATTTTTGGTCTGCTTGCTGAGCAAATTGTGCTTCAGCATCTTCTTTGATTTTTGCTTTCAAATCTTCCAAAGAAGCTACATTTCCTTCTCCGAATAATTTGTCGAACAATTCTTGGTTCAATTCAGCTGGCTCAGAAACATTGATAGCACTGATAGTGAATTCAACATCAATTGCTAAATCATGTACATTATCGTGACCAACTTTTAGGTAATCCATCAATTGGTGATCGTCTTGGAACAAACCTTTTGTATTTACAGTAACCACATCTCCAACTTCTTTTCCAATGAACAAATCAGCAGTAGCTTTATCTTTAAATACGTCTAAAGAGAAAGTTGTTTGGTTATCAATTCCGTTTTCTGCATTTACAAAAGTTCCAGCGATATCAGCATCAGCAGTAACTTTTTCAACTGGATTTGCTACACCAAATTGTTTTTGGATACGTGTTACTTGTCCGTCAATTAATTTATCATCAGCAGTAACAACATATTTTACGATATCATTTTTAGCTTCAAGATCCAACTCAAAAGAAGGAACTAAACCGATTTCATATTCGAAAACTAATTCTTCAGCATCCCAATCCAATTCTTCATTTTCTTTAGCAAGAGGAGTTCCCAAAAGGTTCAATCTTTCAGACTGTACAAAACGCTCCAAAGCCAAATCCACTACTTTCTTAACTTCTTCCTTCTTGATAGCTTTACCGTATTGTTTTTCAACAAGGTCTTTTGGTACTTGTCCTTTTCTAAAACCTTTTACAGTCGCCAAAGGCATTTTTTCGTTTATTCTTTTCGCTACTTGTCCTTTGTAATCCATGTGAACAACTGTCATCACAATCGTTTCATTCACAGCGTCTATTGCTACTCTTTTGATATCCATCTTCTTCTTTAATTTACATTATAAAATTGGGTCGCAAAATTACAAAACTTTTGCAACCCAAACAAGTATTTTAAAATTTTGAATTTTAGCCGATTATTTCAAGAAATCAGGAGCTTAAATCCAATTCTAAATAACCAAATAAATACAAGTCATTTACTTCGTCAGTTCGCAAAAGATCGTGTGGGCGAGACCACATCCCGATAAAAGGGCTATTCTCTTTGCGGGTACACGCCCTTTTATCGGGATGCGGTCGGGCTATCCATGCTACTTCGGTAGCTTATTCCTATCCCTCTCGCAGATTCAGCAGACAAAAGATAGTTATGCTGTTATAAAAACTTCATCCTAAAAAATGCTTTTATTGAATTCTAAACAATTGTTCCTATATTCGCTTAACAAATCACTCAAATTAAAAAATTGACAAAGTATTTAAAATATCTCCTTTCACTCTTTCTGGCTTTTGGTCTGATAGTGAATGACGGTATTTTACATTCTGAATCAAATTCTGCGGAGTATTATCAGGTTTCGTATTTTAAGAGTAGAAATGAATTTGGTCAAAAAGATTCCAAATCATACGTTTTCCATCAAATACGTTCATCCGAAAGAATTGCATTACCGATTCTTTTTGCACACTTCAAGCTTCAGGATGTTTACACTATTCAAACCAGAATACTTTTAAAACTACAAAATTCACTTTATCAAAACATAAGCGCAACCAAAGCGCAAATTGCTTTTTTGAGCAAAGTCATCACTTCCAGCAATCACTTTTCTAATTTATACATAGCGTAGAAAATCCTTTCTAAGCATATTTATGCGGTTCAGCGCATAACGATGATAAAAAATGTATAATCATTTATCATTTACAAAATGTATAAAAACAATAACAAAACACATTTGGAGAAATCCAAACAGCCAAATCATTGGCTAAAAAGAAAACTCATGATGATTATTACCGCATTCATGATTGGAATGGCAAACGGCATGAATACTGGAGAGAATATGATTCTTAAAAATCAAAATCATACCGAACAGCATAAAAAAGATTGATTTTAAATTTAAACGCAAGGCTAACAAAAAATTTGTCAGCCTTGCGTTATATTTTTCATTAATTGAGAATTATATTATTCTGCCATTTGGCAATGAAAAATGGAATGTAGTCCCTATTCCTACCTCACTTTCAACCCAAATTTCCCCACCGTGTTTTCCAATAAATTCCTGACATAGTTTGAGACCAAAACCAGTTCCTTTTTCCTCATTAGTTCCTATTGAAGTGAACAGCTGTGCCTTGTCAAAAATTCTGCTAATATCTTTGGACGCAATTCCTACTCCGTCATCAGCAATGGAAATAACCGTTGCATCTGGATTTTTTTTACCAGATATCGTGATTTTGCCTCCCACATGAGTGAATTTTATAGCGTTCGAAATCAAGTTTCTTAATATAGTATCCAGCATGCTTTTATCTGCAAAAACCTCCAATGAATCCTCACAAAGCAATTGTATTTCAATATTTTTTGCAATTGCCGTAAATTGAAGTAAATCCACTATATCCTGGCAGTCTTTCGTAAAATTAATTTTTTGGGGATTAAATTCCATTTTGCCGGACTTTGCTGTTGCCCATAATAATACATCATCCAATAATCTAGAAGTATTCGTAGTGGATTGATAAACTAAAAGCAGTATTTCTCTGATTTCATCCATTGGCATACTACTGATATTACTATTTACAATATCCAGCAGACCAACGATTGAGTTAACCGGACCTCTTAAATCATGCCCAAGAATAAATATAAAACGGTCTTTATCTAGATTTAATTTTTGCAGCTCCAATTCCACCTTTCTACGTTCGGTGACATCTTGTACATTAATATATAAAAAGGGCTTATTGTCAATATAACGCCGTACTACTGTAAGCAGTAAATTCAAATCCATTCCCAATTTGTGACGGCCGATGATTTCCATATCTTCAATATCGACATTCTTCAAGGCTTCAATCACTTCTTTACGAACAGACACATCTTTGTACAAATTCAGTTCCACAGGCGTTTTACCAAGAAATTCCTCTTTGCTATATCCAAAAACATTTGTGGCAGAAGCGTTAACTCCTAGATATTTTCCTGTTTCTTCATCTTGTATCAAAATTGCATTAGGACTAGAATCAAAAGCAAACTCAAACTTTTCCTGCGAAACTCTCAAAGCTTCCTCTTCTCTTTTTTGATGCGTTATATCCCTGCCTATGCCAAACAACCCGACAATATTACCTTCCCCATCCATAATAGGTCCTTTGGTAGTTAAATAGACAGCTTTTCCTGTCACTGTCGTTTTTTCTTCTTCATAAGTCTGAATCTTACCAGATTTCATTATCTCGAAATCTTTCTCCAAAGTTTTATTTGCCTCATCAGGTAAAAAAAGAACATTAGTATCTTTTCCTAAAAAATCCTCAGGTTTTTTATTTACCCGTTTTGCTAGTGCAGAATTTACAAACAAGAAACATCCGTTAAGGTCTTTTGCAAAAATACTATCTGGCAGCCCTTCGGTTATACTTTCCAGTAAGAACTGATTTTGCTTTAAATCGGCCTGAGCCTTTTTTAAATCAGTAATATCAAGTTCAATTCCGTCCCAGTTTATCGAACCATCCTCCATAAGTGTTGGAGTTGAGACAAATCTGGAAACTCGGATAGTACCATCGGGATTAATCATGCGGACTTCACATCTATAAGTAGACAGGTTTGTTTTGGCTGCTGTTTCAGCATCCAATAAAAACTGAATATCTTCTTTTACCACACTGCCAAATATAATTAAAGGGTCAGCAATCCCTTCTTCTGGCGAAAATCCATATAATTTCTGGAATGAACCGCTTAAATAGGTAAACTTTCTTAAACCATTATCACGAGTAGTAAGTCGAAAAATCATTCCTCCAGTCAGATTAGTTCCTATCGCTGTAATTAGTGATTCCTTTTCCTGTATTTGCTTATTTTTACTAATATTCTCCTTAAGCATAGAAGTCATGCGATCTGCCAATTGGGAAATAGAATCGATAACAATATCTATTTCAGTACTGTGAAATAATTTTGGTTCAGTAATTTTTTCATCAGTATTAATGGATGATACCCAATCCTTCAAAGACATCAGCGGATTGATAACTACTTTTTTTAATATAAAAAACTGTATAACAGCAAGTACTAAAAAAAACATTCCTAATTCTAGAAAAAAGAGCAGTCTTAACTCTCTAATATATTGTTCCAAAGGATTTCTATTTGGATAAAGAACTACTTTTCCAATCATTTTACCTTGGTGCAAAACTGGCCTGACAACTGAATCCTGATCCAAATCCAGCAGCTGATTATGCTGCATTGGTCGGACTTTATTATCTGTACGAAGCACACCACCGTAAAGGCGGTTATTTTTATCCAAAATTTTTATGCAGCGAATGTTCTCATCCAATGCTTCAATATTAATATAAGAATGAATAGATGCATAATCATTCTTTAAAATCGGCCTTACAGAAAAACTAGCCAAACGTTCGCATACGAGAATACTATTTCGCTCTAATCTTTCTGTTTCAAATTGTGTTCTAAAATGGATACCGTAAAAATAGCGTCCAATAAAAACAACACACAAAGAGATGGAAATATAGGTTAAGATTTGATTTGAAATTGATTTCATTTAAGGGCAATTAATTATACAAACTATACTTTATTTCAAATTCTAACAGATGAAATACTAAGTTTTACTATCTGTCCTAAAGTATTTTACAAAAATTAATAAAAAAATCTGCTTTAAATATTTAAATTACCTTATCACGAATTACAGCAAACAGTATAAGGGGCTAAACCAAACATACACCATAAACATTGACATTCTAACCAAAAAAGGTTTAAAAAGGTTTAATCCTTCTTTAATAAAAAGGTTCGAAAATTAAACTTATTCCAAAAAAGGTTTAATTTTTGGACTTTATAAGGGATTTAATATGATCGATTTCCGCTTCTAAGTCGCCCACACGATCATATAATACAGTCGGGTCGGGTAACTCAAAGGAAAGATGCATTTTGACCGCCCAAATCTCTTTTATTTGTGAAGGTTCTAAAGTTGTATTCGGGTGTTCTTTTCTGTTGTCTGACTTTAAATATAAGTTTTCGTATTTTTTTAAACGATTTAAAACACGTTTAACTAGAACACCTTTATCGCTGACAACTACATATATACGGTTATCTTTCACATCTTTAATCCAGTTCTCCACCCATTCTCCAACAACATAACATCCATCACATAACGTTGGATACATCGAATGTCCTGAAACTTGAAACATTCTAAAAGTTCCGTTTTGGATATTTGGCAAACTAAACGTTGGTAACGTTTGTATAAACTCGTTATCGCCATACCCTGCTAAATATCCAGCGGCTGCTTTAACTGGAACTAAAACAACATTGTCTTTTCCGCTAGTATCTACAGTAACAACTTTTGGCATCTTGCTGTAAAGAGGCGATTGTCCCTCATTTACTGAAAGTGATACATTTTCTTTACTTTTCGTTTCTTCCGAAAATGTGACAGTTTTTGTGACATTTTCAGACTGTGACATATCCTTTACATTTGGTTTTAGCATTTCGCCATCTCCCAAAACAAACCAAATAGGATTTATATCTATATAAGCATGTAGAATTTTCTCTATAGTATCAGAGTTTAAACCAGCCGAATTCTTAATTGCTTTACCAATTAAGCCTACAGATAGACCCGCATCTACAGTAACATTATTAGGATTCAAACCTTTGAATTCCATGTATTTGCATAGTCTATGTGTAATTTTTTCTATACTCATATTGAAATAAGTCTATGTTTTTGTTTGTTCGTATTGAAAAATATCTATATTTGTATCACTCTAACGATACAAATGTATAATAATTTTTAAGATATGAGCATATTAATAACACAAGCGAGAAAATTTAAAACGTGGGAACTGCTTCATAGTATGACAGGTAAGAGCAAAGTTTATTGCAAAAAAGTGGTGATAAATGAAAGAAAGCAAGATTCAACTGCAGCCAAACTAATCATGGAAAAGTTTGCTGAGCTAGAAAAAATTCTAATCAACTAGTTCTAAAAGATGCAACTTTTACCTAACGACATCCTAATTCGTAATTATAAAGACGGTGAAACCTTATGGGTATCACAACGCCTTGTATTACAAGTTTGTCAGGTAACTGAGGAGTATTTAAGAACTAGAGCTAGAGCATTATTCAAAAAATCAATTCAAAAAGGTTACAAATACGGTGACTTTTTACCCAATACAGGAAGCGCATGGCGCTGGGGCAAAGCAAACGGAACGTTCTACTACGACTACGAATGTTTACCCGACCGAAAACCTACGCATTACCGTTCAAAATTTGGTACAAAGCACGAGCTTCTACAAGCGTATGAAGCTCTGCAAAGTTCCGATAAATCAAACAAGCAAAACCAAATTACTAACGCCATTCAGGCACAAGTAAAAACGTTCCTTGACAATACTGACATACACCATTATATGTATAAAGCTATTGTAGCATTCAATCAAAATCAGGCACAAGAAATGGCAACCGCTAAAGCTTGGTGCGTGTGGATGAATCAACAATTAGAAAACGACAATTTCAAGGCTTTAGGCATCAACAAAAAACAAGACTTCTATCAAGTTTGCACGGATATAGTTGCACCAATGAAACTAGAAGGTTTCAAAATCAATTCAGCCGCTTATTTGCGTAACAAACTAAATGATTTCGCCTTAACGGATGGCTTGGAACAATTGAACTTCTTTATTTCTAGCAAATACGGAAACGACAACGCTCTAGTTGTGGGTAAATACCCTTTACTAGACGAATCAACAGGGCAAATATTCCAGTTCGATATACACCAAGCAATGATGTTCAATTTGTATATGAATCCGGGTGCATCATCAAAAGAGTACATCCGTACACTTTGGGAGCGTGATTATTGCGAGGATGTGCAAGAATTCGACTTACAGCCTGTGGCTTATCGTACTTTTTGCCACCATTTAACACGCTTCAATAACCAAATTTTGACAGCAAAAGCACGTCACGGTGAGGAATACTATAAAAAACACGTACAGACTTATGTTACTTCCGAACCTTTAAAATTCGCTCACTCATTATTTGCTGGCGATGGTTCGGGAACTATCAATTATAAATACCAAAAAGCAGACGGCAAATGGGCCACAATGAAACTATATGTTATTCTGATTACCGATGTAGCAAGCAAATTCATAGCGGGATGGTCACACGCCCCAATGGGTTCACACAAAGAGACTGAAAAAATGACCAAAGATGCTGTAAAAATGGCAATTCAAAACGGTGGCAATCAAACGATGTTCGAATTCATATCCGATAATCACGGGGCTTTCACATCAGCAGAAAGTAAAGCATTTTTAAACCTTGCTTTCAATAAAAGACGAACTATTGAAGCGGGTAACTCACAAGCGAATCCAGCAGAAACCCAATTCCGATTGTTTAAACGTAGTTTAAAAGACATTAAAAACTTCCTTTCAACTTCGTGGGATGCAGGAATAGAAGGTCAAGTAAATCCCGATCATTTAGATATTAAAGATTTACCAACTTTTGAAGATGCCGTAATTCAAATGCACGAATTAATCAAACGTTGGAATCAAACTCCACTTCGTGATAAGGTAACACCAACCGAAAGATTTTTAAACAAAAACCCACAATGTCAACCATTAGAACCTGTAGTACTACGCTATTTGTTCGCTAAACATACCAAAGTCGATGTAAGCTATATGCGTGGTTATGTAAATGTGTATCGTACCAAAGGATATTCAGATAGTCAATTATTCCAATTCGAAATACCAAGCTATAGCGGTGCTGGAACTGAACTTATTGCTAAAGCAACTGGTTACACCACAGGAGCGGAATTAAAAGTGGTTTGGGATGAAGAAATGGCAGACCTCTACACGCTAGACGGTAAGTTTATAATGAGTTGCCCTCGTGTTATTGGTGCAAGCCAATCACATGCCGAATCTTCGGAATCTGGAACTAATGCATTAGGTAGATTGTTGAATAGAAAAAAAGAGCAAACTCAATTTGTAGATGATTTTGCAACGAGTTTAAATGAAGTTACAGAAGGATTGAACTACGTGCATTCTATGGCACTTGGTGGAAATAAAGAAACTTATAATTCAGAAAAATTAAATAACGAGAATACTAACCTTAAAAAAGCTACCAAACAGAGAGTAAATAGAGACTTTAACGACTCTGAATGGTAACATTAAATTTCAAATCTATGGCAAAGTTAACACAAATTCAGAAACTTGAACAAATACCTACAGCAATCGAGGTGTATTTGTCCGAAAACAACGCTAATCAAGTAGCATTAGCAAAATTGGCAGGCATTGATAAAGCCTATGTGAATCACATTTTAAAAGGAAATGAAAACATTGGCAAAGCAAAAATTGCCGATAAGTATTATGAAGCTATTGCTCTAGCAATTGGTTTCAAATTAGAAAAAACCTATTGGCAACACTTCAACACGTTCAATTTCAAACAATCAATTATCACTTTTGAAAATGCACGTGAAAAGAAAATTAGATTAGGAGTTGATGGCGATACAGGACTTGGAAAAAGCTACGCAGCTGCTAAATACAAACAAAAGTTTCCTTCACAAGTATTCCTAGTTAAATGTTCAGGAATCGAAAACTCCAAAGAGTTCGCAATCAATTTAGCTACCGAAGTAGGTGTGACTACTACAGGAACTAAAGGCGCAATTATCAAAAGAGTGTGCGAGAAAATCAAAAATCTAGGCAATAACCCGATGTTAATTATTGACGAATTCGAAAACTCCAAAGCAGGAAACATCCCAACCGTTAAAACCATTGCAGACGAATTACAAGGTTATGCTGCAGTAGTTGTTATTGGTATTGATGTTCAAAAAATGCTCGAAAAAGGGTCTGAAAGTCGCAAAAACGGATTTATCCAAACTAACCGTCGCTGGTCATTTGGCTGGACAAATTTAGACCCATCCATTGAGGAGGATATCACGCTTATCTGCCACGAATTGGGAATAAATAATAAACCCACAATCAACTGGCTTTTAAAAAGAGTAAAAGACTTTGATTCGCTTAAAAACATTTGTACCACGGCACTCGAAGAAGCCGAAATAACAGGTCAAGAAGTAACTATCTCATTGTTAAACGAATTATACCCATTATGATAACATTCTATCCCTCCAGCAATCTATTAATCATCAGAAATGATTTAAGCAAAATAATAAAAGCCTACAGCGGTGCAATTGCAAGAACAATGTGGCAAAGTGAAACAAAGAATGATATAACTCCTAAAATTCAAGCTATGACAGTAACTAAACAATGGTTAGAAAACAAAATTAAGGAACTCAATGATTGGCTTTTTGATAATGAAAAAGGCAATCATTTTGAATATGCTCCCAACAAACATAAACGAGATTATTATGTACGAAAGCTGATAGAACTCGAAGAAAACCAACTGGGAACGATAAAAGTTTAGTCTATGAGAGAATCATTTGTAAAAAAATCATCCAACGCCTTTTTTGAAGGCAAAAAAGCCAAAGTTTTAAATGACATCAGCAACATTGGCAAAGAAACTATCAAAGCAGGAACTACGGTAATTATTGAAGGTAAAAATTGCCGAAACCGTCTTTATCTAAACGTAAAACAAGGCGCAATACACATAAACGGAGTTGCTCCTTCAGATTTAGAACTCCTGAAAGAATCAGAAACCGAATGGCCGATAGAAGCCGATACCCTAGACTTGAGAGAATACGAATTTAACATCATAAAATAACAAAAATGGAAGCAACAAAACCAATATCAGAGTACACAGCAGCCGAATTAAAAGAACTGGCAAAACAAAAAGAAGCTGTAGAGCAAGAAAAACAAATTAAGCGTAAAAAAGCCTACGATACGGACAAAGAGAACTTTTTAAACGAGGTTGCCACAAAATTTACAGAGGTAAAAGGAATCCTTTTATCACTTAAAAACGATACCATTAGCCACTCCGAAAACTTCAATGCATTGAAGTACCAACTAGAAGATAAAGCGGTTAAAGAAGCCAAAAGTTTCGAACTTAAAAACGACAATGTAAAAATTGTAGTCGAAAATCAAGATAAGTTTGATTTCAATGACACCGCAATCGTTCATATCAATGCCATCAAGGACATTTTTAGAGAAAAATTCGAATCTAGAAACAAAGGCTTTTACAATCTTTTAGATTCAATTCTAATGAAAAATTCAAAAGGAGAATACGATGCCAAACTATTAAACAAAGCCCGCCGTCAAGCCAAAGAATTAGGAGATGAGGCATTAATGGAGGAATTCGACAAACTGAACGATTGTCTTGTAGTGGTCGGAACTGCAAAGTATGTGAGAGTTTATACCAAGGATGATAAAAACCGCTGGAAAGATGTTTCCTTGAGTTTCTCTAGCCTGTAATTTAAAAAATAATAAAGATGGGAACAACAGTTTTTTTACACCTAATGAAGCATCATATAGATTTTTTAGCTCCTGTTATAGAAGCTAGAATGAAGCTTTTAAAAAATAGAATAGTTAAACAAAATGCTGATGATTGGTACGACCTTGATGAGAGTCAAATTCATAGTAAATGTATTGATAAAAGCCTTGAGTTTGAACGGCTAAATCAAGTTTTAAACGAAATATACAAGTAAGATTAAAACAATCCCGAAGGGCATACACTTACGTTCGAGTCGTAAGCGGGAGCGAAAAATGAAAAATTAATACAAATGAAAGCAATCGGAATCACACAATTTCTGGAAAAGTCCTTCGATGTTTATGAATTGGAAGGCGAATGGTTAGACAGTTTCGGGCAAATTGAAAAAAATTTCAAGATGTCTGTAACTGGTGAATCAGGTGGCGGTAAAACCGAGTTGGTTGTCAAACTTATCAAGGAATTATGCTTAAAATTCAAAACCAAAGCAGATTATTTCTCTTATGAGCAAGGGCATTCCAAGTCGTTGCAATCCGCTATCCAACGCAATAACATGGAGGATGTAAAAGGAAAAGTAATGTTTATTACAGGCGGTACTTTTGATGAACTTCTAACAAGGTTAAAGCGTAGAGCTTCGGCAAAAATTGTAATAATTGATAGTCAGGATTATTCTGAATTATCAACCAAACAGTACAAAGAGCTTATCAAAATCTTTCCTAAAAAATCATTCATTGTAGTGAGTTGGGCAAAGAACGAAAAACCAAAGAACCAAGCAGCTAGAGACATTGAATATATGTCTTGTATCAAAGTGTTTGTAAAGGATTATAAAGCGTATCCTCGTAGCCGTTTTGGAGGCAACAAAACCTTTGTGATTTGGGATAAAAAAGACAATACACCAGTACAAGGAAAACTTTTTTAAGATGAGAGCAAAAAAACAAACATTCAACACTTTTACAGATTCAGATAGTCCTGTAAATAACTATTTCAACAACAAAAAAAGGGTTGTTGAAGCTCCAAAAAAGGAAAGCGAGCAATCTCTTTCTGCCGAAATGGAACTGATAATGAAACGTAAGCGTAGTGTTATTCTAACGATTGCAACTCATACAGGTATAAAAGAGGCTGACAGCTGGACAAAGTTTAATAACTGGATGCTGAACTCATCAGTTCACAAAAAAACCCTTAATGCTTACGATTATGACGAACTGGATGATTTAACAAAACAGTTTCAGGCATTGAAGGTAAACTTTGAAAATAGTGCCGAAAAGATGGGTACAAAAGCGTGGCATCACGCTACAGGAATCCCGAAACCATCTACTAATTAGGCATAAAAAAAGCCCTAAATAATACTATCTAGAGCCTTATCAACTTGGCGGTTGTAAGCTTCAAAGATAGTATTAAATGGCTTATACCAAAGAAAATTTTTTAAAAAGAGTTCTTGAAATTCAGACTATTGTCTTGCATCATCGCAAGCAAGAACTGTTTTTCAAAGAAATTTTCCATAAGCATATTGAAAATCAGTACCACATCTGTAAAAGAACCTTCGATTCTTATATGGGGATCAATGCCAAAAAAGAACTGCGGGAACTGCGGGAAAAGAAGCAAAATACGAACCAATTAACCCTTTTTTAAATGACACACGAACTCAAAATACATCCTGAATATTACAAAGATGTTCTATTAGGATTAAAGAAAGTAGAAATCCGATTTAATGATCGTAATTACCAAGAAGGCGACCTCTTAATTCTCAATGAATTTGACCCAAAAACAGAAAAATATTCAGGCAGTTTTGAAATTAGAAAAGTGGATTACATCATTCGTGATGTGGCGGGTTTAGCTTCTAGTTATGTGATTATGCAAATTTCAAAACCTTTGTAAGATGAGAAAAATATTAAAAGTAATAGATACATGCCATGATTGTTTTCATTGCAAAGCATTTTTAGCACAAAAAGACAACTATACGGCTACTAAAATTTGTGATTTTGCGAGTGATACTGATAGTAAAGTTCATTCACCTTTTTTATTAGAATTGACAACTTCAAAGGTTTCTACTGCATTACTCATACCTGAAAATTGCCCTCTTGAAGATTATAAAAGTGAAGCATTATGAAAATAAAATTAAACCTAACAGCCGATCAAGTTTTTGCCGTTGCAAAACTTTTACAGCAAGTGTACGACTTGTTTCCTTCTGTTAATTGTGAACAATTATCAGTACGCTCAATAGCTTTTGATTTAGATGAGAAATTCACAGCTAAACGTAAAGTATTGCTAAAGAAAAATACTCTTTTTGATGTAGGTAAAGAGTATGAATTGAGCCTAAAATATCATGAAGCGGTTGCTTTGCGAAAAATCATTTCCAACTTAATAGAAACTGTAAACGATGTTAAAGCAACCAATGATTTAAGAATGTTATATCACTTTTTACATCAAAAAACAGCCTAATGCATACTAAAAAAATAAGGTCAAAACCTCTCGACAAATCAGAATCAATATTCGAATACGAGGCACGACTCAAGAAAGAAGCAATTGAAATAGCAAAGAATTTCGTTCACACCAAACCAGTAAAGTATTTATTAAAATAGCGAGAAAATGGATTTAATCACTTACAAAGTAATCTTTAAAGAGACAGCAGACGAATGGTTATTTCAGTACCGAAAATCAGACGGTATAATTTACAATTTCATTAATCTAAAAGGGAATAGAATTATATCATTATTGGCAAATAACCAATTTCCTGAAAGTACTAAAATGATGGAAGAATGGACTAAATACAAAAAAAAGATAGACATCAAGCTTGTGCTGGATGATTATAAGTTTGAAACTTTTTGGGACAAATATGACCTCAAGCAAAAGAAAGAATTTGCAGAAAAGGCATACGACAAACTAACATTAGTCGAAAAAATAGCCTGCTTCGATAAACTAACCAGTTATGATGCTTATGTCAAAGCAAAAGGCATTAACAAACAGTTATTAGTCACTTGGATTAATCAAAAACGATACAACGATGAATTTAAAATTTAAAACTAAATACTATGTCAAAACTCACTTTTAAAACCAAGCCACCAAGAAAAGGATGTGTGAATCATCAGAGCTTTATGACTCATGAAACTGTCAATTTAAGAGATAAATATCCACCTTCTGAAGTACAGAACAAAGCTCACAAAATTGTTTCTGAAACAATGTGGGAGCTAATAAGAAATCTTAAAGAGCTTGGGTATGATGAAACAAAAGTTGGGTTTTATATACATTATTTAAACAACATTTAAACAAATGGAACAACATACTCAACTTTTGATAAAAGCAGAAAAAAAAGAATCTTTTTCGAAAGGATTATTAATCGGTTTTAGCCTTTCAGGATTTCTTTTCTCACTATTCTTACTTTTTTTGTTTTATAAATAGTTTAAAACCGCTTGTAATTCAAGCGGTTTATTTATTTTTGATAACCTTTAAAATATATTCAAATGAAAAAATTACTAATACTTCCATTAATGGCATTCTTTTTGTTCTGTAATTCAGAACCAAAATATACTAATTGCATCGAAACATCTTTCAATTTAAACAAAGAAGCTATCAATAAAGTAGTTGAAATTGATACCACAAAAGGCAATTACACCATTGAAATAGCAAACGAAATCAAGATTAACGGCTTTGATGAACAAATAATTTTGAATGATGAAGGAAGTTACCAAGCTACCAATAAAATGAGTGGCGACACTTTAATAATTCAACATTTACCGACCGAAAACACACCATCAAACGTGCTTAAATATGGTTCGGAATATAAATTTTATAACTAATGAAAAAATTACTACTCGTATTACTACTCCTTCCAACGCTTTTAATAGCGCAAAACCGCCCTGATTGGGATTATGATGTACAACAGCCAATAAGTGCTGATTTTCCGCAAAAACTCCCTTTTTACAATGAGTATTTGCCATTGCAAAATACCTATTATGAGCTAAATGTTACTCTGAATAACGTTAGAAAGCTGGTAACGGATCAGTTAAAAATGTACTCAAAACAAAACGCACCATCGGGACTAGGATTTCAATATGAAATTTACACCAACCCAACGCATAGAGAACCGCTAAAAGTGAAGTATAATACATTTACGGCTTATGGCTTGGAGGTTGTAAAATCTATCGAAATAACAGGCGATTTTAAAGATGTGGCGAAGTTGTTTGTTTATATGTACGACACTAATTATTCAGTTAATGAAATGCCAATAAATCAAGCTTCAAAACCGTACAAACAAGATTATGCAGTATTCACGGTACTGAACACTTTGAAAGCTTCAATGGTAATCACAAATACCAAATACAAAGGCGATACTGCCAGTTTTATAAAGGATTTTAACAAAGCAAAAGAAGCTTTAAAAACGCCAAACTAATCAAATTCATACGTTAGATTTTTATTTAAATCCAGTTTATCATAATCACCCGCTTGGTACTTATCAAGCGGGTTTTTTCTGCCCTTAAATGAGCATTCATAAGTCAATAAATAAATATCAACAATGCTATCCATTTTATTAAACCCCTCCGAAACAATTTCGAGTTTTCCAGTAGTTTCACTTTCGATGGTGCTGGCTATTGCATCTATAGTGGCAATGAAATCTAGGAACTTCAAACCAAGATCACGATTAAGCGAAATATTAGACGTATCACGCAATTGCTCATAACAGCAATAGAGCGTTACGGTGGCGGTTGGCGGTTGTGATTTATAATCTATATCCCAATCGGCTAACAAAGCGGGTTGGCTAAAGAGTTCAAAGTTTTCTTCAAACTGATCCTGTCCTGCATAAATGTCGATATAAAGGTTTGGTGCGATGCCAATAGCCGTAAACTTATCCTTGTTTTCTTGTTTGCCAAATTCGGCTATGAGTTTTTTGTAAAATGTATTCATTACTTTAAAATTTCAGTTATTTCACGTTGTATCAATCGTTCTAATCGTCTTCCTAATACGGCTGATTCGCCTATAAATCGCCTTTCAGGAAGCGTTATTTTACGTTTACGTCTAAAGGCTTTTACTTGATGTTCCCGCCCTTTTCGCTTACGGCTGTGGGCTTTTACATTGACAGTTGTATTGATAACAGCGCCTTCGTTGTGAGCTTCAGCATACGGAACATCAGTGCCAATGGTAACGCTATTGCGGGTTACTTTTATCTTTCGAATGGAACGTTTCAAACGCCCGGACTTTACCATTAATGAGCCTCGTGAAGCGGCTCTTTTTTGCTCTTCGCTATGCCATTCAGGCGATGGTTTACGAGCTTTCCAACGAGTAACACTTTTGTCAACCCAATTTTTACGGACAAATCTTTCCTTAGTGAAATTGACGGCTTCGATAGCGGCCATTTCAGGAAACTTTCGATACAGTTTTGAAAGGAGGTTTAATTTTCTTAAAAAATCTGGACTAATCATAATTAAGCGTTTTCTGCATTAATAATAAGTCGTATAAACATTTCTTTCATAAACGCTTCTACATCATCCTTGGTCATTCCAGCATAAGCACTTTGAGCTACATTGATACCGCCTTTATTGAACGAATCTACGTTTATAGTAATATTACGCACTTGGTTGGCTTGACCTGCTACCTTACTGATGTTTTCGCCTGTTTTTTTGTCTTTTTTCCCCGATGGCGTTAGTTTACCATCAAGAACTGGAGCTTTTAAAAGCGGACTTGCAGGAGCATTACTTACTGGTGATGTTGGTCTAGTTTTTGGGTCGGTTTCTCCTGGCGCAATTAAGTCTAAACTTTTGCGCAGGTCTTCTATTTTTTTTGCTCCAAAATTAGCAATAGTTCCCATACCCGGTATTTTAGACACAAGTTCTAAAAGCTGTTGCATAGGCATTAATAAAGCATCTAGTAATACAACGCCTATACGCTTCAATCCTCCTAAAATACCTTCAGTTTGAAAAGCTTTTTTAATACTTTCCCAATGGTCGTAGAGTGATTTGAAAGCACTTATTACCATACCCACAGGCCCTAAAAATAACATTAATGATGCACCCCAATCATCCCAATGTTTTATTGCTACAACCACAATTCCAATTAAAGCGGCAATTCCAACTATAATTAATCCGATTGGGTTCATAGTCATAGCTGTATTCCAAAGCCATTGTGCTGCAGTTACAATTTTGGTTGTTAATCCAATTCTAGTCAGCATTGGAATCATTGAAGCTCCTAAACTGATTATACCGCTTATAGCCATACTACTCATGCCTAAAGCCTGAATTAATGGCATCCAACCGCCCACGCTTCCAGCAATAGAGCTTTGTAAGTTTGCTACCCAAGTTTTAAACCCTTCATCAGCTGATTTAAATGATTGTAATTTATTCGGGTCTAGTTCCATCGTTCCTAAGCCTAAAATAAATGACATACCTGCGTCTTCTCCAGCTCCTTTGAAGATATCCGTTAGAGCTAATTGTTTAGCTTGTGCAGTTGCTCCGTTCATTGCTTTGGTAATCATTTGTACAGCTTCAAAAGAGGTTTTGCCTGCTAAATCTTTTACACCTAAACCGATGCCTTTTAATGCATCGAGCTGGGCGGGTCCCATTTCTTTTAAACTCAAATTCGCCTCTTTTATCGAATCGATGGCCTTATCCGAAAATATGCCTTGTTTGCCTGCATTTGCCATAATAGCGAGCATTTGTGAGGCATCTAAACCGAGTTCTTTTATTTGTGGACCATATTCTTTGAACTGGTCAAGCATATCGCCGTTAAGGTTTGCGCCCTTTTCATAACCCGCCTGAAGCAATGCCAAATTACTTTCAAAACTGCCTCCAATTTGTTTAGTCATCGCATTGGCCGCTTTGGCAATTTCAATACTGTCTTCATTATAAATTTTGCTTATTTCATGGATTTTAGCCCCCATTTCTTCAATATTAGAAACATCCATTTGCGACAATGCTGTTTGAGTGTTGCTGATATCATTAGTGAAATCAAGTTTTTCAGAAACGCTATCAAACAACTCCGTCATTTGATTGATTTTAACAGGGTCAAAAGCTTCTCCAATATTGGAAAACACTCTGATTTGTTGCATATTGAAGCTTTGGAGTTTTCCTTCCATCTTATCAGTTGCAGCGGATAACTTCGCCTGTACTTGTGACAGCTTGTTGTTAAAGAGCTTGTCGCTCAATTCCATCAATAGCTCTAATTTTGATTGTTTTGCCATTGTATTTTAATTTTTTTATATCTTTGTGTCAGCAAGTAAAATTATGCCTCTAACATTAGCGCTCACTGAGATAAGGAATGCAAAGCGTGAAGAGTTCAATTTAATTGAGGGTGTTATTTTACCGCTTTCCTTAAAAGCAGACCTTTACGTAAGTTTAGGTCTTCTTTTTTTGCTTCATACCAAGTTTTTACTTCCAATCCTTTTGCGTTCATTTCGCAATCAATTACTAAAATTTTATCGTTGTAAAACTTCAAGTACCTGGACTGAAATTTCCCGTCTACTTTATCTTGAGTATTATACCAAACTTCGTCAGGTTTGTTAAGAGCATCTTTGATATGCGGGAATAACTGGTGTCTGTTCTCATTCGGTTTTACATACTTCCCTTTTGTGTGAAAATCAAAGTTCTTTTCAGTTAAGATCATCTTACGTCCGTAGTAATCTTTAAAGCCCATAAAAGCCCCTGTTTTGTCCTTTTTAAACAATTCCTTTACATTGTCTGCAGTAATGCTTTCGTCAAGTGAAATAGGGTTTAAATCTGATTTAAACGAGTCCCATTTTTTTAGATCATACTTGTCAAAAGTCATGTCATTTAGCTTTTCGGGTAAACCTTTAATATCGCTGTAAAACTGTTTTTTCGTAAAAACTTCTTTTATATCACCCCGATTAATATTGAATTGACTTTCTGACCATTTCGCATTTTCAGCGTTCAGCATTTCTTGTGCGGTCTTTCCGCTCATGACTTCGCCTTCCTTTGGTGTGCGATTGTATTGCAAAAACTCACAACGGCAGCCATGACCGTTTGGCGGGAATAACTTCATAGCTTCACGGTCGCTTAAATTGAATATTTTGCCATCTAACTTGCGGTGTTCGTCTCTTACTTTGGAATCTCCTGCATCCTGATATATAACAAATGATGTTACAGTGTCCTTTTCGGATAAAAAGCGGTGATACGCTGCGGAATTTTGACCTACTGCAATGGAAAGATTGTATTCCGTAGTTAGATAGTTTTGGTTTAAATTGGCTGTTCGTTCATTGGCCAGTTTCTTAAAATCGGATTCTGATCGGATTTCGTTTTTCTCCTGGTCTATTAGCAAGTCAGTCATTGCTGCCAAACGTGCTTCCGTCTTCGATGCAGAAAATTCAAAAAGATTGTATTCCATCAATTGATATGCTAGACTATCGGGTGTATTAAACCCTGCAATAGTGCCGTAACCCGATTTTAAACCGCCTACCAGTTCCAAAGCTTCAGCAACAATTAATTGTCCTTCTGTTCCTATGGTTTTCTTTTTATTCCATATTTGACCAATCAATTGATTCGTTAAATCATCAATTATTTTTGAACTGGCTGATGCTGTAGGTACGCTAGAACCACAACAGCTATGATGAGTAATCTTTTTTCCAAGGTTTATTGGCTGGATTGTTAATTTCTTTGTTGGTATCTGATATTTCATGTTCTTTTAGTTTTGAAACGGCTTCTAAAATTGGCGTAAGCATTGCCATAAATTTGCCGTTTTCGAGTTTTGCTTTTATTTCTGATTGGGATAATCCTTCAAATTCTGACATTTGCTTTTTACCCACAATTGGAATATTGAAAGTTTCAGAAATCCAATCCTGTTCTACTTCATAATTTTGCATCAATCCCTGAACAATAGTCCAGTATTGGATTAAGTCTATTTCTTCCTTGCTTTCAATCCATTCAAAAACATCATCATCGGATAAATAGTTATAACCTTGCAATTTCAATAACGGAATCAATTCATCGTTAACTGTAAACGTAATATCACGTCTATCAGCCTGACTGATTTTATAATCTAAGGAACGTTCGTGTACTTCAGTATTCGAGCGGTTGGACTCATTAGAACCAAGTGTATTTGAACCTACAAGCACACCCGCAATTTCAT
Organism: Flavobacterium aquicola; assembly: GCF_003385115.1. GTDB lineage: Bacteria > Bacteroidota > Bacteroidia > Flavobacteriales > Flavobacteriaceae > Flavobacterium > Flavobacterium aquicola. The sequence continues at coordinate 268,219 of NZ_QUNI01000003.1, read as the reverse complement.
TGCTATTATGTTCAATGAATTTTGAATAAACATTAAACGCATCGGTTCTGTTGGCTTCGTCAAACTTGATTGTTGTTCCTTCAGGGAATACTCCGACTGAAGCTTCAGCTAATGCCAGTAATTGTTTTTCAACATTGTCAATGTGTGTAGAGTTGTTATTATTAGTGGTTGCTGAAATTAATGGCATACCAAACTTTTCGCAAAATTCCGCCCACGATTGTGCTACGTTTCGCTTCCAAATCAAGTTAGGAATGATATCATTGATTAATCCCAAATGATTGTCGGGATTCAATTCTATAACCCACGGTTTGTAAATTGGATCATCATACTGAATGAAGTTTTTGTCTTTACCCAAATCAGGATAAATCCGCTTTTGGCTCGGTACGGTGTTACGAGGTGGTACAACTGCAAATTTGATACTATGACCATTGAACTCTAAAAACTCAATAATTCGAGTTCCTAAAATGATAGAATCAAGTTCCGTGTTTAAGTATTTGTAAAACCATTTTTGCTGAAATAGTTCAGAACCCAGTTCGTTAATTTCGCCGGTCTTTCTATTTCTAATTTGAAAGTTGATACTCAAAGTAGCCGATTTACGCAAAAGCACTTGTGTTTTGTATGTGCCATCAGTAACCAAATCATCCTGTAAATCAAAATAACGATTATAACGAGGCGTTTCGATATGCTCGATAGCCGTCAATGACATTCGCCAGGACTGAATTTGTTTTCGGCTTCGGTCTTTATAGGCTTTCGCAACCTGCATAATGATGCCGTTGGTGTTTTGCTTACCTGATTTTAGCGGTTGGGTATCGGCTTTTGCTACAGGCGCAAAATTTAGCCGTTGGTTGTTCTTAATTTTATTCAATGCGTTTCTTTTCATAAAATGTATTTTGATGTCTTACAATCGAGTTTAAACGTGTTTTAAATCGCTTTATCTACCATTTGTTATCGTTGTATGTGTTTTTGCTGGATAATCTAAAATTGTCTTTGACTTCGCCTGTAGTTTCGTCTTTCATTAATGGAAGGTCAGCGTAGCCTTTACCTTCTGCCATCATTTTGAGCCATTCGATAACATCTTGGTATCGGTTCGAGCGATGCTCTGGAATCTTGTTTGGAGCAATCGAGCAATACAAATGATATAAAGCGCAATCAATAGTTATCATTACGACATAGGCGTTACGGCTGTCCAGTTGTTCGCTGTTGTCGTCTTCAATTGGTTCTGGAAGCGGTGTAAAAATCAAAGCCACATCATAACGCCCGGCTAAATAGTTTTTGATTTGAGCAATTGCCATTTGTTCGGCACTCAATAGCTTGGTTTCGCTGTAATTTTCCAGCAATATGTTTTTGATTTCGGTTCGAATCAAAACGGCATAATCGGTGTCTTTTAAAAATCTGCTCATTAGTATCTATTTGGTTTGTCTTTTAATAATTCCTGTCTGCTTTTGGTTTTGGGTTCAAATTTGGTTACGAAAGTGATTTGATTTACTTCTACTATTGCAGATTGTAACGCATCGGGACCATCATCATTTGCACCACTTCCTTTTTCAAAAGCATACAATTGCTCGAGTAGCATATCAAAGTCAACTGATTCTTTGCATTCTTCATTAAACCAAATATTAGCACGTTCAAAATAGCCCATCATACTTTCGATACGGTCAAATTTGCCGTCTTTACTTTTTTTATCCGCTGCAACTGGAATGTACCAGCCACGCTCATCGCCTTCAAGGTCGAAATCATTGACAAACTCGTCTTGAGCAAATAAACCCTCAATTCGGTATCGGCAATTGTATTTTAAAAAGTCGTTTTGTTGTACAAAATCATACAGCCATTTAGCTACATTCATTCTCGAAGTTTTACGAACATAAGCGGCTAAAACGTGAAATTCACGCCCAATTTTACCCACTAGAATCATAGCTTTATAATCTCCAGCATCTTTATAACTTAAATCGCCATAGAAACACATTCCTTCGTATTTATCCCATTCTAATCTCCTTTTCCATTGGATTTGTTCAGGTTTAAACATTTCTCCATCTTGAATATGGACGTGCATATATTCACGCATAAAGGAGCGATAAGGAGTTTCTTCGTATTTATCACGCCAATACTGGGAGTTTGTTTTTTCTGGCCAAGTAGGTTCGAAAGTGTGTAAATCTTTTACGGCTTTGGCAGTAACTATAAAGTGTTTTATTTTTCGTTTTGCCTTTAATGCCTTTTCATTAATTTTTTCAAACTCCTTTTTTAATTGATTAATGATGGTGTTTTTATGAAAGTTATTATTAGCCACAATAAAGCGTTGTCTTTCACCTCCTTCGTCAAAACAACCTCTTAAATCCTCCCACGCCCATTCGTAAGCTTCACGAGAAAGCTTATCGTTTTTAACTCTTTTACGAGTGTCAACATCATCCATTAAGATGTAATCGGGACGGTTTTCTTCTTCACTTTCTCCACGAGGTGATTGTCCGATACTCATTGCTTTGAACTTTACACCGTCTGTTGTGGTAAAATCGCCTGATGTCCAATCGCCATAATTAAAACGCTTACCATAATCGTTGATTAATCGGGTATTCGATTTTAATTGTGCCTGAATTTTACCAATCAGTTTTTTTGCTTTTGTGTCAGTTTGACCTATAAGCATCATATAAAACAAATCTTTTGTGTAGTATAAAAACAAAGGAATTCCCATCCCTAAATGCACACTTTTTGCACCTGATCTAAATATTTCGCCAAGAAGGCTAATAATTTTATTAAATATGATTAAGAACGCCATTTCTTTATGATAAGGCGCACACGGACTTTTTGCATAGTTGGGAAAGTAATATTCAAACCACGCTATATAATCGCCTTCAAGTCTTTTGATACGGTCTAGTTTATCCTTAGGCTTTTCATTGATGTCGATGGTTGTGGCTTTCTTGATCCTAACACAATGCGCATCGTATTCCTTTATCAGTTTTTCCCATTTTGGACTCATTGCCATTATCCTTCCTGATTAATTTTAAACAAAATGAACTGTTTGTGATATTCTGTAAATAACACGGCTGTTTTTGGGTCTTGGTCTGCCATCCAGTTATCAAACTCTTTGAATACAGAAAAGACAATTTGCACACTTGTGCTACTGGATAATGTTTCGATTACCTTGTTAATCTTTGCTAGTGCATCAGCATCTATAAGCGAAACGCCGCCTTCAGCAACTGTTTTTAATTCTTTAATTAGTATTTCCCGAATTTTATGGGGCGATGCTAACATTTCGGCACGCTTGTCTTCCCAACGGCCGTCTTTTCTCCATTTTGACAAAGTTTGTTCCGATACGTCAAGTTGTTCGGAAATGGCTTTTGCCGTCATTCCGTCTTCAACAAACATCTTTTCGGCCATAACTTTTTTAGCCTGATTGGTAAGCAAATTTGACATGTTTTTATAGTGATTTAAATGCAAAAATCCCATTAAATAAAGGGTTAAGCCTTAATTGTTGCAACCCTTGCGAACAATTTTTTATGCCCTGTTTTATCCTTACATCTTTGCTGAAAAGTTTTAGAAAATGATTTTTAGAGTCCAAGAAAATACTATCACAGCTTACGGTACAATATGGTCTGGAAATGGGATGGAATTTGTTTCATTACTTTCTCTAGTAGAAGCCAAACATAAAGAGATCACTATAAAGCTTCATACTTATGGAGGTTCAGTTTTTGATGGTAACCTAATGGCAAATGCACTAAGAGATTCTAAGTCTAAAATAAGACTGGAAATTGTTGGTATTGCTGCATCAATGGGTTTTGTAATATCATTATATCTCAAAGATGTTTACATGGTTTCTAATGGTTATTTAATGGCACATGCTCCCTCTGGATATACAGAAGGAACAGCATTAGATCATGAAAACAATGCTAAGTTGTTGCGTTCCATTGAAAAAAACTTCATCAAAATTCTTATTGAGAAAACAGGGAAAACAGAAAGCTATGTAAAGAAATGGCTTGTAGGTGACAACTGGATGGATGCTGAAGAAGCTAAAAAAGAAGGCTTAATTAAAGACTTCTTAGACCCTGAAACTGAAACGGAAGATTTTAATCCTGAACAATTAGGAATGACCGAAACCTATAACCGTTTTTCTGCTTTACTAAATCCAAAAAATGATTTACATAATAATTTATCAGATACTATGAAAAAACCAATAATTGAAGCTCTAGGCCTAATAGGTGTAGATGCTAACAGTTCAGATACAGCAGTTATTGATGCTGTACGAAATCACTACGATGCAAAAATCACAAAAGCAGAAGCTGATTTGAGAATTGCCAATGAAAAAGTTGTAGTTGCTGAAGCTGCATTAAAAGAACAAAGCAAAACAGCTATTACTGCAGTAATTGAAGCAGCTAAAAAAGCGGGTAAAATTACTCAAGACCAAGTGGCTACTTATGAAAGTATTGCTGAAGCTTCAGGTATTGATGCTTTGAATACGGTTCTTGGTGCCATTCCAGCACGCAATCCTATCACTTCGCAAATACAAAATCAAGGAGGTGCTAATAACGCTCCAGTAGGTCGTGATGACTGGGATTTTGACAAATGGCAGAAAGAAGATCCAAAAGCCTTAGAAGCTATGGCCGGAAAAGAACCGGAAAAATTCAAAGAATTGTTTAACGCAAAATATAAAAAATAATGGCAGATTTAGTTGATGGATTATGGCTTGAGCAATTTGTAGAGCCTCAGCTTTTAGAAGAATTTAGAAACTATAAGGATGACTTTATAGGGACTTTCAAAGCGCCTTCTGAGGATGCAATTGATAAAGATGGTATCAAGTTCAATAAGTTAATTAATGAAATAAAATTTCATGTTAACAAGGATACTGCTTTTGAACCAGTTGACATCCCTAATAAAAAGGGTTTAGTTGAATGGGATAAATTAGATACAGACTTAACTGTAGTATCTGATAAATCAATGCGAGCTTTAGCTTTTGATAAAGAAAGTGAATTAAGAAGATTGCATAATGAAGCCTTTAGAATGGGTGTTCGAGATTATGCGTTGAGAAAAATTGCTCCAAAAGCGAATACTTCAGGAACTCCAATTTTAAGAACAACTGGAGTAGATGATGGGACTGGTAGAAAAAGAATGACGTATTCTGATATGATTAAATATTACAGCGTCCTTGAAGGTTTGAATCTTACAGATTGGGCTCAAGCCTTTATGATTCTTTGCGCTGAGCACCGTCAAGATTTGATCGAAGACAGAGGAAGTACAAATAACATTCGTGATATTGAAATTGACAAGAATACAGGAGAATTAAAGCGATTTTTCAAACTAAAGTTTTTTGAAAATAATAGCTCTGTGAAATTTACTGCGGGTGATGCTCCTGTTTCTGTAGGTGCTGTTTCTCAAACCACACATAGAAATGGTTCTTTGTTCTATTACGCTCCAAATATTGTGCATCACATCGAAGCGGTCAAAGTGCTTTACAAACCGATGATTCAAGATACGAGAAATCCTGACCCGCAATCTGAATTACGTTTGCATTGCTACGGTCTTACAGACAAAAAGCAGGAATATGGTGTGGGTGCGTTAGTTTCTGGTATTGTTGTTTAAATTTTCATGTAAGTAAGATGATAGATAAAACTACATTGAAGCAAGAAGCTGATAAGCTTTTTGCTTCTACATCCTACGAAGTGTTGTGGGGAAGTCCAGCAGGCGAATTTTTTACTTCTGAAAAAATTGGAAGTTTGAGCCTAAAGGAAGGTCAAAAGCTTATTAAGTTTGAAAAAACAGAAACAAAAGAGTTGAACGCAAACGACACTATTGCTAAAATTAAAGCAGTGACTTCATTAGAAGCTTTGAAAGAGTTTGAAGGCGATGAGCGTAAATCTGTTAAATCAGTTTATGACTGGAAACAAAAACAACTTACTGAAGCTATTAACGTAGTTGGTGCAAAAACGGTAGGAACTGCACCTGCAGTTGCAGGGAACGGAAACACAGACACCGACACCAAAAAGTAAATTTAAAACCAATTTAAACAATGTCAAATTTAGACGGTGTAAATATAGGAAAGGGCAAAGTAGGTGCTAATAGACTAAACAATGATAGACGGGTTTCGGCTATCATTGTGGGGTCTCCTGCTATTCCGGGTTTAGCATTCAAAGAGACTATTCAATTTTTTGGTTTATACGATGCTGAACAAAATGGAATTACTCCTGCCTTTGATGAAGAAAACAACGTAAACGTGTATCGACACGTGCGTGAGTTTTATAGAAACGCAGGCGAAGGTGTTCCGTTAAACTTTATGGCAGTTGCGCAAACGGAAACGTTGAAAACAATTGCTCAAGATACTGCAGGCGATAAACTGAAACGTTTGCTTATCGATTCGGATTACAAAGTACGTCAATTGGCGATTGCTTTTAATCCTATCGAGGATGAAGAAAATCCAATCGTTCACGTTGACGGTTTAGTTCCTGAAGTATTCGATAGCATTCCATTGGCACAAGGAACTGCAGAATGGGCTTATGATCAGTTTATGCCTACTCACATTTTTATTGAGGGTTATAACCTTAACGGGTTAGCTTCTGTAGTTCCTGATTTGCGAGATATTGAAAATGTTGAAGCAACAAAAGTAACCTTGGTAATTGGTCAGGACTGGCAATATGCAGAAACCAAAACAGGCGATGCTCAAAAGTTTGCCGATGTAGGTACAATTTTAGGAGTTTGCGCAGCTGCTGCTATTAATCAAAATATCGGTGACAATGAAGCTTTCAATTTAACCGATGCAACCAAACAAGCTTGGTTGGTCCCTGGACTATCAAATCACAAAACCAATAAAGAGGTGTATGCCGAATTACAGACTTTTGAAAACAAAGGTTATGTATTCGGGGTTACTTATCCTGGTCTAGCGGGTGTGAGAATTAACAATGATCACGTTTGCGCTCCTGTAAAAATTGACAGCGAAGGCAATATGAATGAGCATACCATTGCTTACGGTCGTGTGATGGATGATTGTGCTAGACAGTTGAGAACGGCTTATTTGCCAAAAATCAAAAAGACTTATCCAGTAAACGCTGCGGGAAAATTGCCTACTGGTGTACGTGTTACATTGGAAACCATTGGCGATGATATTTTTGCTGATATGGTTAACGCTGTAGAATTGTCTGCAGGAAAAACAACCGTTGATCCTGAAAGTGATTTGCTGGTAGCTAAAGAGTTGAAAGTAGCTTTCAATATACAGCCTACTGGTGTTCTTGGCTACTTAAACGGAACTATTAACCTTAAAGCGAAACAATAATGGCTACAATTACAAGAAACGGAAAAGCCTACGATAGTGCCGATTGTGAATGTTTTATGAATGCTGTACCAATTGAAATCACTACAGCTACTTACGGAAACGAGCAAGAACATCAATTAAACCACGGTTTAGGGTCTAACGCATCCAGCTGGAGTAGAGGCAAAATAACACCAAGTTGTACGATAGGAATTATGATGCACGACATCACGCCTATTGAGTTAGCGGCTAAAGGTGGCAGTATCTTGAATATTGCGCCTTTCTACATGGTTTTCACATTTACCAACGAATTCAACATCATTGTTACCGATCGTGTTTTGGTCAAGTTCCAAAACGAAGGTCGTGAAGTTACTGGCGAAATGGGGCTTAAAAAAGAATACACAATGTTCGCTCTAAAAGTAGAATTGAACGTAGCAGCATAATTACACATTCATTTTCATTTTTCACTCGAAGCCCTCTTGAATTATGGGAGGGCTTTTTTTAAATCAAATTTAAACACAATAATATAATGGCAAATTTAGAAGCTAAAAAAGATACAAAAAAGCAAGTCAGTCAAGAAGTGATTGAGAGAGTAGGCGGCGTTGAAAGATTACAGCGTATTGAACTTCCATTAGATGATGATGGTAATGATTTCATTGAGGTTATTGTTTGTATTCCAACCCGTGCGACTATGGGAGAATATCTAAAGTACAATAATGTCAATCCTGCCAAAGCTCAAGATATTTTGGTTAAAAACTGCCTGCTTACAGATAAAGAGCAAGTGCTGGCAGATGATGCTTTATTCTTGACTTGTGTAAGTGCATTGGCAGAACTGATTCCAATTAGACAGAAGGTAATAAAAAAGTACTAGCCGACTGTACAGGACTTATACAGGATGATGGCTTTGACAACTCTTTCAAAATTGATGCTATGATTAGCCACATTCTGCACATTCCATTTCCTGAACAGTTGGATGATGTTGTTTGGGCTCAAAAATGGGCTCAAGTAAAATGGTTAATTGAAAACAAGATGGTCGCTCCTAAACAACCCGTGTAATGCCTATAACTGATGCTTATAAACACGTCTTTGATGATGTGACGGCTTTTCCTAAAAATATCACTATTGATTTAGTAGCTCGCTATGCTGCTGCCTTCGGGATGATGGCAGCGGGCAAAGCGATTGAAAAGGTTTTTATTGAGAAAAAGGAAAACAGAGATTACAATTTCAAGTATTTGCCTTTGCAAGATGGAGGAATAGAATATGTAAAGTTTTATGTTCCTGGACTCGAACCTTTAGAATTTAATGCACTGTTACACGGTGCTAGAGGGACAATTTTTGCTCCTCCTTTATTGATGGGTTTTGACCAAGAAAAATCACTAATCGAAACCGAGGTCAATGATGATGATCCAATAGTAGTGGAACTCTGGGGTACAAAGCCTTGGAATATCACAATAAACGGTTTGTTGATTGATTTAGATCATCGGATTTATCCAACGGATGAAGTACGAAGGTTAAATCAAAACTGGAAAGTTAATGGAGTGATTAAAGTGGTTGGACTTCAATTTGAAGAGAGAGATATTGATAGTATCTATTTCCGTTCCATAAGTTTTACTTCAGTAGAAGGTTATCAAGACACGGTACAATTTTCGATAAATGCAAGTTCAATAAAAGCCGTGAATTTCACGCTTTTGAAACCGAATAGTTAATGAATTATCTGTATTACAACATCAGTTTGAGAATTACGATTGCTGATAAATTACAGTTTACGGTTTGCCAGTCTATTCACATCGAATCCAGCGTACAAGTGCTGGCTAATAATGCTAAACTGGAATTGCCTAGGGAATTTAGAAATGCAGTTGACAAAGTGGGTAAATCTATAAATATTTCGGGAAAATCTATTTTGGATTTTATGAAACGTGGCGATGCTGTTAAAATTGAATTGGGTTATGATGGAAAGCTTGAGACAGAATTCGAGGGCTATATTACGAAAATTGGGGCAGAAATGCCTTTGCTTTTAGAATGCGAAGATGAAATGTTTCAACTCAAGAAAGCTCCTAGAGTTACAAAGTTTATAAAGTCCGGAAAGCTAATTGACATCTTGAAAGCCGTAGTACCCGATACATATAAAATTGAGTGTAACGGAGATTACAGTATAGGAAAATGGCTTATCGAAGATGCAACTCCTTACAACGTTCTGGAGGAGCTTCGGGACAAAGCAGGAATCAGAGCCTACTTCAAAAATCCTACTACTTTGTGTGTTGGGATGATTGTAGATTTTAAAGCCGAAACGGTTCATAAATACAATTTTAGCGAAAATGTGAGACGTGGCAGTAGTTTGAAATTCGAGCAAAAAGAGAGTAAACCTATCTTTTTGACAGTCGAAAGCAAACAAGCCAATGGTTCGGTTCTAACGGTATCGGTTGGCGAAAAAGGAGGCGATGAAAAGAAAATGAAGCTTTGGCCTAATATGACTAAATCGGAGCTTGAACTTTGGGCAAACAAGCAACAAACGAGCGTTTCTTATAGTGGTTTCGAAGGAAGTTTAGACGGTTGGTGTGAGCCAAGAACCAAGCCCGGACACGCAGCGCAATTGTACAGACCTTTTTATAAAGACAGACATCAAGATGGCAGGTATTTTATTGAAAGTGTAACCATTGATGTGAATGGTAGTGACGGCATAAAACGGACTAATAAATTGAGTTATAAGCTATGAGTGAATTTGACGAATTATTTAAACTAGCCGTAAATGGCTCAAGGAATAATAAACGAAAAGGCAAATTTACCTTAACTGTTGGAACTGTTAAAGCAGTCGAAGGTGATACTTGTACAGTCGATAATTATGAGGATGTTCGATTGAATGCCATAATTGAAGATACAAATAGCCAATTTACAGTTTATCCAAAATTAGGCTCGAAAGTGATTATTGGGCGTTTAGAAAATGAAGATAACGCCTTTGTTGTTGGGGTTTCGGAGATTGAAAAACTGATTATTAAAATTGATAATCAGGTATTCGAAATGAAGGATGGAAAGTTTACGATTAAAAGCGGAAACATTAGTCTTAAATCGATTTTAAACGATGGTTTTGACCAACTGGGTAAAGCTATAATAATGACACCATCCGGACCAGGGAAATTTTCAGCTGCAGACAAATTAGTATTTGCTGATTTAAAGGATAAAACAAATCAATTACTAAGCTAATGGCATTAAACGATATCGCATTTAAAAACAAAATAATCGCTCTGCAAGATGAAATGATTCAGGCTGATGATTATGACACCGCAAAGGTTGTATATGCTGAAAAATTGATGCTAGCAATAAAAGAATACATAATGTCAGGAACTGTTAGCGTAACTGTAACCACTACAGGAACGGCAACCAATCATACAGGAACAGGAACTGGAGCAATAAGCTAAAAATGAGACAGGATATATTGAGAGACGAAAACGGAGCTTTGGCTTTTGCTAATGGCGATTTTGCTACTGGCCAAAGCGATCAGCAACACGTTATGGACATTCTGGACTTACAGCCAGGGGAATTAAAAGAATTTCCTCTAGCGGGTTTTGGAGCTATCAATTATATCAAAAGAACAATTACTGCAGATGAGTTTAAACGTGATTTAAAACTTCAGTTAAACTATGATGGTTATAACAATGCAACCATTGACACCAGTAAAGGAATTGAAAATTTAAACATTGAAATATGAGAATGATAAATTATTTTTTAAAAGGATTCGGTTTTGTCTCCTTGGATGAGTTTCTAAAGAGTGCATTCGGGTTCATTTACACATCAACTTCAATCATTAAAATCGATTTAATAGTGGCTTTTATCTTCTCAACTGTTAGTTTCTTGTTTGGTTTCAATCATTTGTTTTTAATCGCTTATGTAGTCTTATTAATTTCCGAATGGTACACAGGAGTTCAGGCTTCAATGAAAAGAGGCGAACGCCACGAAAGCAGAAAGTTTGGCAGAATGATTTTGAAAATAGCGACCTATTTAGTCCCGATTTACATCCTGAACACTTTTGCTAAAAATGCCGATTTTATCAAAATAGTGGATATTGAATTAGATCCGTTTGCGTGGTTGTATTGGGCTGTTTTACTGGGTATTATTTGGCAGTTGTTGGTTAGTTTATTGGAAAATTTAGACAGTTTAGGAGTTCGTTATGCGAAGACATTAATTCGAATAATCAATAAAAAGTTTTACAAACAATTTGAATTAGATGAGCAAGATAACAGTATTACATAATCAGTCATTACAAGACATAGCATTACAGCGTTGTGGCACAATCGAAGCTATGTCCGATATAGTGAAACTAAACAATTTAAGTTGGACACCTGATTTAGTTCCTGGACAAATCATACAGATTCCTTCCAAAGATTATGGCTTTCAGGAAGTGATTAATTTTTTTAGTGCAAATAAAATAGACCCCGCTAACGCATTAACAGATGAAAACAAAGCCTTAATAGAAGGTAATTCAGGTATTGGGTTTTGGGAAATAGAAAACAATTTTATAGTACAATAATGGCTAGAACGGTAACACAAATACATGACGGAATGCTTACTGATATTACTTCAAACGAGGTTTTGTCAGAGTATTTAAACTCAAATAGCATCTATGCCATTTATAGGCTATTTACGTTCATTATTGCTTATGCTCTTTGGGTTTTTGAAAACATTTTAGATAATCATTTTTTTGAAATCAATGACAAATTAGCCAATCAAAAAGCTGGTACATTGCCTTGGTATCGTGCTATGGCTTTACGATTTCAATATGGTTTTGATTTAGTCCAGGACAAAGATTATTTTGATAATGATTATGCTAATACAGAACAAATTGAAAATTCTAAAATTATCAAATATTGTGCTGTGAATGAAGCCACAGACAGCAGTCGTGTAATTATTAAAATTGCTGGTGAAGTTGACGGAGTTCTTTCAGATTTTACAGACCCAGCACAAGTAGAAGCAATTGAAGCCTATTTCGAAGAAATTAAAGTGGCTGGTACTAAAATAACGATTATCAATTATAAAGCTGACAAGCTATTTTTAAACCTGAGAATTAAACGGGATGCCTTAATTCTTACGGATACTGGCATGAGTAAATTAAACGGAAACTATCCAATTAATGAAGCCTTGCAGGAGTTTATGAAGGAATTGAAATTTAATGGCGAATTACAGCTGTCGGCATTGATAGACAAAATACAATTGGTACCAGGCGTTTTAGATGCCACCATATTAAGTGCAGAAAGTTCTTGGATTGAGCCCGAACTAGATGGTTATGGAATCCCTCAGCCTATTTTCATTTCAAAGGTAGCCGAAAGCGGTTATTTCAAAATAGTAACATTTGACAATATAAGCTATGTGGTTTGAAATTAACTGGAACGTATTTGGAGTGCAAAACCTTCCTAATAAATGGCGTGATGTTCATTCTATATCTTTTTTAAAAATACTGCTTCGTCCTATTGATGAACTTTATTACAAGTGGTACAATTGGCGAATAGACAACATTTACAAATTAGATCATACAAACCAAATATGCTATTTAAGAGGTTCATTGAATGACAGATTTGACCCGATAGAAAGGCGGATTTATATAGGTGATGGTCTGTTTTATGAAACGCTGTACATTTTTACTGAAGCTGAAGAAAAAACGGTTTGGTTGCATACAGAATCTGAAAACGAAACGCTATGGTTAAGAACCGAATCTGAAACGGCTGATACGGGTTTAGACTTCATTGTCTATGTTCCTGAAGAATTATATAATGATGTTTATATAATGGAAGGTTTAAAGGCTCATATCAAATTTTACAAAGCTGGCGGAAAACGCTTTAATATTTTTATAGATGAATAGTACAAATTTTATACAAACTGGGGGTTGGCCACTAGATGCCGAAAGATTGCAGGAAATGCAAACGGCTTACTCAATTTTCAATTCGTTGGGAGCATTGGCGGGTAACTTGACCATTATTTCGGGTTGTGAAACCGTTGGTACTACTGTAGGAAACGGTTTTGTTTATATAAATGGGGAACTACTAGAATTTCGGGAGGCTACTGTAGCAGTAGGTTCTACTGTTATCATAATTGAAGAAGCTGTTAATAGAGCTTTTAAAAATGGTATCTCCAAGCAGGTGCATGCAATTCGTTATGCCACATTTGGCACGGCGGGAACGTCTTGGCTGTGGACTAATTTTAAAAAAGTAGATCCACTTACTGTGATGATGGGTAAAATTGCATTGCTTGAAAAAAAGACAGCAATTTTTACGGCGGGCGGTGCAGCTTTTCCGTGGTTTAGACCTATTAGTGAAATTCCTGCAGGATTTCAGGAAATAATCGATATCCGTGGTAGAACCATCATTGGATATGACCCTACTCAAACTGAATTTAATTCAATTGGTAAAGCGGCGGGGCAAAAAAACAAAACTCTTAGTATAGCAGAAATACCTGAACATGATCATGGATTGTCAAAAATAAAAAATTACACTTCAAACTTTGGTACTCATGGATTTTATGACCGATCGAATGGTGCTGGAGATGGCGCATTAAAAACAGACAAAACGGGTGGCGGTCAGTCTTTCTCAATTCTTAACCCCTACAAAGTAGCAGCATATATTGAATTTATAGGTTAAAAAATTATGGCAACAATATCAGAAATATACAACTGGTTTATGACCGGAAAGAAACCTACACAAGCACAATTTTGGGCTTCGTGGGGTAGTTTTTGGAATAAGAGCGAACCAATACCACAAAGTGCGGTTTCAAATCTTACAACTGTTTTGAATGCAAAATCAGAAAAGACACAGTTTGATGCTCATAAAATAGACCCAAATGCACACGCTGAGTCTATAGGAATGAAAACCGATAAAGGGGATTATGAAGGCACATCGGGAGATTTAGACAGCCGAATAGCAGCTATTGAAAACCCTGACCGTGTTTTGAAATTTGGAACAATTACCGTTACAGGACTTAACGTTGATATTGCCAGCAATGCTTTTTCTTGGGTCTTGAATAAGCAAGAGTTTTTAACTCCTGCTGTTTTTAACGACACTTTAGACGCTGCAACTACTGGAATGTATCGCTCCGATGTAGTTGTCGGTACACAAACAGGAGGTTATGATATTATCACAGGAGATGAAGCCGCAACGGGTGCGGGTGCTACTGAAAAAGCACCTCCTGCAGGAACTATTAGGCTAGGTTATATATTTCTGCAGGGCAATACGGTTCTAGGTTCTGGAAGTGCTCCAGCTGAAGAAAAATCAACTATTATTGATACTGATAGAATTGTTTTTGATAATTCACAAAACAGTTACGCAAAGGCTTCTATCAAATTATCGAATTTTAAAACGGTCTTAAAAGTGTGGCTTGATTCTTTTTTTAAAGATCGATATGTAACTATTGTTGATAATGTAACTACTGCTTACACGCTTCAACTTTCGGATGGAACAAAAAACACATTGATTCGGCACAATAACGCCTCAGCAATTACCGAAACAATTCCCGCTAATGCTACAGTAGCCCTCCCTATTGGAACTGAAATAAAGTCTATTTCTATAGGTGTTGGATTAAGAACTGTTACACCCGCAGCTGGTGTAACTATTCTAAATCATGTTTCGCTGACATCAGCTCAAAATCAAATGATGCGGTTTATTAAAACAGCAACAAATACATGGGTTGTTACTGGCGATGTTGGTTTTGAAAAAGATATAAAGTTGACAAATTACCCATCGACTAGGAATGATGGCACTTTGCCGACTAATAAGACTTTTTCTGTCGATAGCACCGGCAATTTGAAATTATATTCGATGGCTATTTTGCCTGCTCCATATATTGCAGAATTAATACCTGATTCATATTTACCCTCTACAACTGGTAATATTCAATTGCTAGGTGAGTTTTTCATTCCTGCAATGTGCTTGTCTGTTAATTTGAATAACGGAAATGGCATTCAAATAACAGGTCAAACGATAAACTATGCCACATTTGTAAATTCTCAAAAAATACTTTTGAATGTAACGACTGGTTCGGCAGAGGGAAGCTTTTCGGTTACGTGTAATAATGGTCTTAGTATTACTAAAGCCAATGCTTTATTGATAGTTTTGGGAACTGTTTTTACTCCAAAATTTAGTGATTGGACCAGTCAAATTAATATAGATGTTTCTGATACTGGAGTAGCAAAAATAGCTACTTATAATTCATTAGGTACTGCAAAAGCTACAAATATAACGATTAATCATTTGAAGAATTGGGAAGTTAGATTTTCATTTCAAAGAAGTCCTTTAGGTGATGTGCAAACTGCGTACGGGATTTATGAGTTTACGTTTAATTTACAAAATAGCGTTGGTAACAATATTATTCGCCATACTTTTTATGTAAATCATGTCGCTGGAAATATATATGTAACAGGTGCAACTGCAACAGAATCTAATTCAATTATAAAACAATTTGCCGTACCCGGAGCTGACATTGATAGATTAATCGCTTTTGAAGCTAAAACAATTCAAATACGTTTTATAAGTGGTATTTTATATACATACATTGATAATACTCTAGTTAAAACATGGACACAAACAGTAATCGATGATTTATTTATTACTGTTAGCTTAAAGCAATTTGATATTAAGGGAATAAAATACATTGAACTAGCAACTTAAAACCATGAGCGCACAATTAGTTATAGAATATATAGTAGAGCAACACGGAATTAATTTAAATACTTTGACCGATCAGGATTTTGGTAATTTTTCTTGGCTTAACGAACGTGAGCCTGTCTCAAACATGAAAGGCGAAAAGGTCTCCAAGTCTTATTATTACAAGAACACAAAAGAAGCTATCAGAATTGAGTATTCTAAGATTGTTGGAGATCACGAATACAACGGAGTAACTTATCCTGACACTTATCTAGGCTGGAAAAAATTTATGTGCTGGATAGATTGGGCGGGCGAAATTGCAGTTCGAAAAGAAATGCAGCCGTATTTCTTCAATTTAGAGCCTGTTTTTATTGGCGATGGCACAGAAACGATTATCGGATTTTCAAGCCAAAAAATGCGTAAATCAATGAAAGAGGAACGTTTTGCTGCAGATGATTATTTGCAGTCAAAAAATCCAATGTTGTATGATCTATTGTATAACAGGTACACCGATGAATACAACAGATATTTGAGAACTGGTAATAAAACCAGTTTGGTAACTGCTTTGAACGCTGAAAGTGATTCGGCTATTAATGCAGTTTTCAACAATGAAGTTTTTGGCTATGAGCCAATGACAATAAAAGAATTAATAATTATGAATTTACAGTAATGAAAAAATTATTTATTGAAATCTTGTTTTTAGTTGTTGCAGCAGTGGTTTTTCCTTTGCTGTTTGTAGTTGGCTTACTATATACATTGGGTAAGCATTTCTACTATTTAGATTATTCTTTATCTAAACAACTTGTGCCAATAATCAGAAGTATCAATCTTATCCTTGACGGCTTAGCCAATGCAGGAGCTGGAGAATTAATGAACGATGTTTACAAAGTAAGTGGATCAATAAAGTATGGTAAATGGTATCAAACTATTTCGGCTGTTACTGGCTTGCTTTTACTTCATATAAAGGATATAAAGCTTCGGTTATTCCTGGACAAAGTCTTAGGAAAAAACCATTGTATTGAGGCAATTAGTGAGGAGGATAAATATTATTATTATAAAAATCATATAGAATGAAACCAGAATTATTTGTAAAAATGAATCTTCCACACGCAAAGCAAGTGGAAGCAAAAACAGGAATTTTAGCAGTTGCCACTTTAACGCAGGCAGCGCTTGAAAGTGCTTGGGGTGATGTTGCACCAGGGAATATGTTTTTTGGCGTTAAAGACACTGATGGCGTTAACGGAAATGAGCAATTAATTACTACTAGTGAATATACAAGAAGTGCCAAAAACCCGATGCCTTTCCCTATCTCATCAACTCCAATTATTAAAAATGGTGTTAAAATGTTTAAGCATAAAGGGAAGGATTATTTTAGAAAATATGCCACACCTGAAGAATGTTTTAATGATCATGCTCAGTTTTTTTTAAAGAATAAAAGATATGTAAAAGCTTTGACTGTTAAGAACGACTATAACAGGTTTTTCGAAGAAATAGCCAAAGCAGGTTATGCAACTGATCCTAATTATGCAGACACTTTAAAAGCGGTGTCCAAATCGATTGTAAAGCACATTAAATAATATGAAAACATTAAAATATATACTATTAGCATTATTTGTTTTCAGCTGTAAAACTAAAACAGTTACACTTGAAAAAACTAGAGAAAAAGAGATTTCAGAAATGAAACGGCATTTCGATTCTATGTTTCGATTGTCAATAAAACATGAATTAGACTGGAAGAAAAGCCAATTAGCCGTTAACAGCAATATGGTTTTAACAAGTTTTGTGGAACTGGATAGCTCAGGCAATAGAAAGCCTTTCCATTTCAAACATTATGTTGATGGAGATTTAAAAGAAGAAATCTATTTAGAAGGTGGCGAAATCAACACCCAAACTGAAACCAAAGAAACAAAAGCAACCGAAAAAAAGGAGGAATCCAAAGTAGAAAAAGGCAGGATTGAGGTTGATGTCGGTGAGAAAAAAGCAACCGATAAACTTAAATTAGACAAAGCCAAAAAAGCAGAAACAAAAGGTTTTCAATTTGGATTCTATGTATGGTTATTAGTGCTGATTATAGTAATAATAATTCTTTCTTGGATTGCAAAAAAGTTCAAACTTCCTGATAAGTTTGTTTCATTATTCAAGACAATAGGCGGGTTAAAAAAGCCCTCCAACATTTAAAAAAACTTCCGAGGGTAATTTTAAATAGCAACAAAGCCACAGCGTTGGAGGACTAAATAAGTCTTCTAGTGCTGTGGCTTTGCTATTATAATTAATCCCTCGGACTGCAAATATACTACTTATGAAAAGAAGATTAAAACAAAAAGCATTTGTAAATAAAGAAATTTACATTGATAACATTAGAAAAGATTATGAAAAAATTAAATTACGATTGGTCAAAAAGCCATGATTATCCTAAGTTAAATGGACTCAAGGTGTTTGGTACTTTCGTATGTGGAGGTGGCTCTACTATGGGATATAAGTTAGCGGGATTCGAACACTTAGGGGGTGTTGAAATTGATAAAAGAATGGCTTTAGTATATCAAATCAATCATAATCCAAAATACTTTTATCTTGAAGATATTAGAGAATTCAATAATAGAACTGACCTGCCTAGAGTACTTTACGATTTGGATATTCTGGACGGTTCGCCACCTTGCAGTACGTTTTCAATGTGTGGAAAGCGTGAAAAAGGCTGGGGTGTTGAAAAGGTATTTAAAGAAGGGCAAAAACTACAGACATTAGATGATTTGGTATTTGTTTATTGCGAAACGATTGACAAGCTAAAGCCAAAGGTCGCTATACTTGAGAACGTTCCGGGCATTGTAGCTGGAAATGCCAAAGGCTATACCATTGAAATAGTGGAAAGGCTTAATGAATCGGGCTATGATGTTCAGATATTCCAGTTAAATAGTGCTACTATGGGAGTTCCTCAAGCGCGTGAAAGAGTGTTTTTTATTGCTAGACGAAAGGATTTAGGTTTCAGTCCATTGGTGTTGGACTTCCAAGAACCGCCAATACTCTTTAGTGATATTGTTGAAAAGAATTCGACAACTCATAAGCCTTTGTGGCCATCAATTAGCATAAGATGGCCGTATATAGAAAAAGGCGATCAGAATATGAAATTTGCCGATGCTAAATACCGAAACAAAACAACATATAATGCTTTCTTTAGTACAACAATACTTTATGATAATGTTGTAGCACCTACCTTAACGAGTTCGGGAACTACAGTGTATTATGATGAGGTTAGGAACTTAAATGATGAAGAATACAGAAGGATGAGCAGTTTTCCTAAAGATTATGATTTTAACGATATGGACGCTAGATATGTTTTAGGAATGAGTGTACCGCCATTAATGACCGCACATATAGCAAGTGAAATAAAAAATCAGTGGTTTTCTAACTGCTAGAATACTACATAAAGATACAATAAAACAACAGATTACACTAATATTTAATTAATAAAATGACGCTAAAAAGCAAAAGATTTACACAAGCCCCATTACCTTTTATGGGGCAAAAGAGACGGTTTTTAAACCAAGTTAAAACAGTTTTAAGCAATTGCCCGGACAATGCAATTTATGTTGATTTATTTGGTGGTTCGGGGCTATTATCCCATACAATCAAACAGCATTACCCTAATGCAAATGTGGTTTACAATGACTATGATAATTATAGGTTACGGCTTGACAATGTTAGCAATACCAATAAGCTAATAAGTGACATTCGGGCAATTGTTGCTGAATGTCCAAAGGATAAAAGGATTTTAGAACCTCAAAGGAGTTTGATTATTAAAAGAGTACAGCAGGAAGAGCAAACTACTGGCTATGTTGACTACATTACTTTGTCTAGTAATGTGCTTTTTAGTATGAAGTACGTGCAATCATGCGCAGAACTGGAAAAGGAAACGCTGTATAATTGTATTAGAATGAGTGATTACAATGCTGACAATTATCTTGATGGAGTCATTGTCGAATCCCTCGATTACAAAGAACTTTTCTCAAAGTACCAATATCAAAATAATGTGGTGTTTTTAGTTGACCCACCATACCTTAGTACAGAGGTCGGGACGTATAAGAATTACTGGAAACTAAAGGATTACCTAGATGTTCTTGACGTGCTAAACGGCACGAATTACATATATTTTACATCCAACAAATCAAACATAATTGAGTTGTGCGAATGGATGGCTAATAAGCCTGCATTGTACAATCCTTTCGCTGGGTCAACTACCAGTACAGTCAATAACCAAGTTAATTACAGTGCGAGTTATACCGACATTATGCTGCACAAGGTAAATTATGAATTTAAATAGGTTTTAAACCATGTTTAAACTAAAAAAGAAAGCTCTCAAATCGAGAGCTTTCTTTTTGTATTTTTGGAGGGAAACCTGTTTGCGATTTTTGCATTTTTGGTTTTGCCGATTATAACAGTCTATCGCCGTCAATTATTTTATACAAAACGAAGCAAACCAGAATTTATAATTCTCGCAGATAACTACAAGTTACGAAAAAACAAATAATCTGTATTCCTTTTTTGTTTGTTTTAACAACTCTAAATTATTTCTGTTTACTATTAGTCAGCACCTTAACTTCATCTCCAACCGATACAATTCCTACTTCAAGCCCAATTACATTTTGTCCAAACAGCACTTTATTGCCAAAATTTCTATACTTTGCTAAGGTTTTCAAGGGATCTTTTCCAGCTACAATTCCTTTTTCCTGATCCACGGTAGTCATAACGCAGCGATCACAAGGTTTTACTCCAACAAAAGAAAGATTTCCAATAGTAAAATCTCTCCAAAAGTCTTCTTCGAAAGCTTTCCCATTAGTAAAAACAAAATTGGGCCTGAATCGATTCATAGGAACTTTTACTCCCAAACGTTCATTCAAATCCTCCAGCGAACTTTGTCCTATAATTAAAAAAGGATATGCATCCGAAAATGAAGTAATTTCATTTCCAGAAATTGCGTAATCGGGATCCAATTTTCGTTTACTTTCTTCGGGCATATAGACCAATCGAGCCGAAATCTTCAGGAACTTCGAAAACCACTGTGTAATTGAAGGACTTACTTCAAAAGCATCAATAGTATCATCCCAAACAGTTACTAAGATTTTAGCCTCGGAATCATTAAAGACAGGCCGAAGCGGTATATCAATAGATTCTAAAAGCACTTTATGTGTGATTTTTAAATTATCACCAGCAATTTCTGGACGAAAAAGCGCCAGCTCGGGATACTCTCTCTGCGACAAAAACCGGCCATCATCATCTACCAGCAGCCAGCGTCTATCCAATTCTAAACCTCGATCCGTAACTTGAGATTTCTGCAATGAAATACCTCCTAATGATTTTACTGGGTAAACCCAAATTTCCGAAAGTTTCAACATAATTATACTTTTATTCAAATTTACAAATTAACTCCCCTCTATGTCTTTGGCATAACCGACAAAAAAAGCAGCCTTATAAAAAGGCTGCTGTAAAACTTATCGAATTGTGTTTTTTACTTTTTTTCAGGTTTTCTTTCTATCATCGCCATGCCGCATTTAGGGCATTTTCCGGGTTTTTCAGATGTGGAATCATCCATAGTACAAAAATATTTGCTTTTTTTAGCCACAGGCGCTTTCCCTTTGACTGGTACTAAATCCATTCCGCATTTAGAACATTCCCCCTTCTTGTCGCTAATGACCTTAGGATGCATTGGACAAGTGTACATTGTTTTTTGAACTTCTTTTTTAGGAGAAGCAGTTGTTTGGGCAACAATATTTCCCATTGCAAAGAATACCGTTAATATAATAAATACTGTTTTCATTATTTCTGTTTTTTATGATTTATAGTCTTAAAACACTGTTCATGTTACTTTATATTTTCTAAAAAAAGAAAGCTGTATTTGGCATCAATAGAAACCCAATACAGCTAAACTAATAAATTATCTCATTTTGATTTTTCTATTTATACTGATGAATATACAAATACTGCCACTCAAAAAATCTATTTATCGCCTCCAATAATAGAATAAGCAATTGACTGTGTCAAGGATAATACAATACTAAAAAACATTGCTACCCAAAAAGTATCTACAGTAAAACCGCCAACAATTTTGGTACACAGCAGAATCACCAATGCATTCACTACCAATAAGAACAATCCTAAGGTTAGTATTGTAAAAGGCAGCGTCAATAATACCATTATGGGTTTAATAAAAATATTAAGCAATCCCAAAACTACCGCAACAACCATTGCTGTAAAAGGCCCGGCTACATGGACTCCCGGTAAAAAATGAGCAATCCCAAAAACCAGTCCAGCGGTAATAATTATACGTATAATCAAATTCATAACTACGTCTTTTAAAATTTCAATAAATATAATAATTTTTTAATAGCATTATTTATTTTTTTAAAAAAACACTTACTAAATCATAAAACATTTTAGGATTTTCGGCATGCAACCAATGACCGGCATTAGGAATTGTGGCAAATGAAGAATTAGTAAAATGTTCTTTTATACCATCAAAATCTGTATCAAATATATAATTGGAATTCCCGCCACGGATAAAAAGCGAAGGTCTCTCAAAGACTAATCCCGAAGGTAATGCTTTACCAATTTCATCTATCTTTTCATTAAAAACCTTCAAATTAAATCGGAAACCTAATTGTCCCGGCTCTAACCAAAATAAACTTTTCATCAGAAACTGACGTGTTCCAAAATCGGGAATATAACTTTTCAATATTTCTTCCACATCATTGCGGCTAGGTTTTATAGAAAAATCTACTGCATTCAATCCTGCCAAAATATCCTGATGATGAGGCGGATAGAACTTAGTACCAATATCAGCAACTATTAACTTATCAACCAAATTTGGATATAAAGCTGCCAGCAGCATTGCCGTTTTACCTCCCATCGAGTGACCAATAACATCAAGCGATTGCAGATCATTTGCCTGGCAATAGTCATAAACATCCTGAACCATCAGTTCATAACTAAAATCATCCGAATGGAAACTGCGTCCATGATTGCGGAGATCCAGCATATGAACCTCAAAACCATCGGCTGCAAATTGTGTCCCTAATGTTTTCCAATTATCCGACATTCCTAAAAATCCGTGCATTATAAGCAAAGGCTTTCCAGAACCTTCTATTTTTGAGTAGAGCATTTTAATATGTTTAATTTCTGCAAAGGTAAAGAGATATCATTCAATCTTTCATAAAAACAATCATAGAAACAGTTCCTATTGATTACTAAAAAATTATATATAAAATTATTCATTTTTTTACAAAACAACTAGCCAAAATTCCTACCTTTCGCCTCTAAAAAATTAAATAAAAAACTTTAAACTTAAATCATGATTAAAAAAATCGCTTTAATGTCTTTAGTTCTATCTCAATTAGCAATATCATGCTCTAGCGACGATAGCAGTGACGGAAACACAACTGAAACAGAACAATCATTATCAGAGCAAATTGCCAACATTGTGAAGCAGCCGTATTCCAAATTAAGTCCTGCCGATCAAAAAACTAAACTAGAGGCTGAAGCTAATGAAATGTTAGTCCAGTTAGATAAAACAAAAAATTTAAGTGCTCTTGAAACAATAGAGAACTTAAACAGATTACTTGACATAAGTACACCAGACATTTTTAGTGGGCTAAACGATAATGAAGCAGAAGATATCATTAACACTGCAGGTGTTTACGGTATTTATACTTGGAATAACACCGAAGAAACATGGATTAAAACTTCTTCAACATCTGAATTAAAATTTGTTTTCCCTGCTAAAGAATCTCAGACTGCAAATAATGCAAGTTTTTCTACAAACAGTGTTTCTTCTGATATAAAAGTTGCGGTTGAAGACAGTTATAACTGGCAGACTGACACTCAAACAAATGACTATTTCTTTTTACCAACATCTGCAGATGCCGTACTTACTATCGATAATGTAAAAGCAGCGACTTTCTCTCAAAATGCAAAGTACACAAACGGTAATGAAACTCCTAATGAGTTTGGGTACAAAATGAGCCTTAACGATGGATACTCTTGGGAAATCAGCAGCAAAAAAGCCTCTGAAAATACTGCCAAAGCTTTATTCGCTTATAACGGTAAAAATTTAATTGAATTTAATTCTGGAAGTACAGCTAATATCGATGAATTATTACAAGGAGATGCTCTTGCTCAATATAGAGGCAAAGCGAATGGATTAATCACTTTGATGGACAATTTTGTTATTGTTGCTGAAATGGATTTCGCTGCTGAAGCTGCAGATAAAGCTGCATTAAAGACTAGCAATGTTTATCCTGAATATCCTGATAATACAGATCCTAACTCTGATTTCAAAGCTTTCTTCAATGCTGAAAACGCATACCGTAAAAAGCTGTCTGAAGGAACAGTTGCAAATGATAATAAAAACATGAAATTAATTTTAGTTTCTAAAAAAGACGGAACTAAGATTGCAGACATTGTTCAGCGTTCAGAAAGTGATGGTACAGACCAAATCACTTTACCAGTTTGGAGTGCAGATGATAACTTCTGGTATAACTGGACTGACGAAGGAGAAGCTTTTACCAAACAATATTACACAGAAGTTAGCTATTTAAAATTTGGTGATAACACTGAAGTAGAAATGGGCGTTTATTTCTCAACTGGATTCGATACTTTCAAATCAAAATTTGATGATTTCATACAGTCATTTCAAAAATAATATTTTTTAAAAAGTTTTATAAGCCAGTTTGATAATTTTCAAACTGGCTTTATTTTTTTGGAGGAGTTTTTACAACTACGGTACTTTGCCCATAACCAGCCCAAATACCTATTGCTCCTTTAATATTGGATTTCAAGCTAGTACTAGCAGGAAATATGGGGCTTCTGCCATTAACTACTTCATTTTGCCAGCTATTCCAAAAATCAAAACCTGGTTTACTCATAGTCCTTAATTTTACATAAATCAAATCTCCATCTGTAAAATAAGGTTTATATTTAGTTTTAGAAAAAACATAAATTCCACGAGATACCTGTAATGAAACGGATGAAGAAGAAAAATTTTCATCATTTAAATTACCATACAAAGCGGGCACAAAAATGGGTTCAACAGTATCCAGTCGAGTTTCTATTTGATAATAATTCTTTTCATTTACTAGATCGTCGAATTCCAAATAAACAAAGCCAGTTGTATCTGCCGGATTCGCTTTTACGTATTTTGCTGATTTAATTGACACTACAGAAGGTATACTTGTAGCTGCTTCTATGTTTCTATTGAGATACTGTACTTTCAAAACATAGGTCTTTCCTACTTCACCAATCATTTTTGAGCCAGAATACACATAAGGAGGCACTCTGTCTTCATTGCTTTTCACGCTTAAAACCTCTTCCTTTTCACCATCAGACACGGTGACTTTTGCCGAACGAATAAAATAGTCAAAAATAGTTGTCGAATCGATAACAGCATCAATTGGAATACTTCGAGACAATATTACCTGAGGAACATCACCTTGTTCAATCCAGCCCTCAATGACTATTTTCGACTCTCCTTCAGTACTTTCCACATAGTTCTCTCTGCTGCACGAAATCATTACAATCAACAAAGGCAATAATAACAAACAAATTTTCTTCATGACTTAAAATTTAAATCTCCAACTAACTGAAGGCAATATTGAGTACATTTTTTTTTCATCAGTGTCTACACTAATTTTTTTTCCATTCACAGTGACACGCTGAATAACATAAATAGGATTGCTAATATTAAAAGTGTTGAAAATAGAAAAGTTCAAAATACTTTCTTTTTTTTGGGTTTTCAAAAAAGAATAATTAACAGAAACATCTGTACGAATGTAATTTGGCATTTGTGCATTATTATAGCTTCCAAACTCCCTTACTGGAGTATTATTTACAAAATACCAGGAGTCAGGCATTGTAAACCGATTCCCTGAGCTAAAAAGCTGTGTTAAACCAACGTTCCATTTCTCATTAAAATTGTAAGTCCCAACAATAGCAAGATTATGTCTCCTATCATATTTCGAATAAAATGTCTCGCCATTATTAAGTTCATCAAATTGACGTGTTGACCAGCTTAAAGTATAACTTATCCATCCGTTAAATTTTCCATTATCTTTTTTTAACATCCACTCCAGTCCATAAGCTTCGCCGTTTCCAATCAAAATATCGTTTTCTAAAGTAGTCGTTTCATTGAATTGAGTGAGTCCGTAAGGATACTCAATTAAGTTGTTCATAGAACGAAAATATCCATTTAAACAAGTACTAATTTGCCTTGAAATTATTTTGTTGCATCCTACAGAATAATTATTAGACGATTGGCGCGGAATACCATCTGAAGCTGCAATCCAAAAATCGGTTGGAATACCGACAGTTGAAGCCGTTATTAAATTTATATATTGATTTTGCCGTGTATAAGAAGCAAAAAAAGATAAATCGTGCTTTAGCAGATAATTAAGCATTATTCGGGGTTCATAATCTAAATAAGAAACAGCTTTTGAATCGGCAGCATAATAATTCAGTCTTAGCCCAAATTCAGCACCTAGTTTATCAGAAAACTTAGGTTTTAGGCTTGTAAAAAAAGCAATCTTATTGGCATGAACCCCTGATGAATTTATATCATTTACAATAACACTCAGATTATCAGCCTCAATTTTTTGTGGCACCAAATCATGGAATGCAAATTCAAATCCCGACTCGACAGGAACATTTTTTAGAGCATACTGAATTGAACCCGTATAACCAATATCTTTTATATTGGATGAAATTTTCATTTGTATATCTGCCTGATTCATAGACAAAACATTCTCATATCGGGTAAAATAAAAAGAATTTCTTAAAGTCGTTTTTTCGTTAATCAAGTAAGTCCACGCAGGAGATATCACTTGATTACTCCATTTCAAATTGGCATTTAACGAAGATTTTGAATCGATCGCTTCAAATTTATCCCCACTTACGAAAGCATCAATCGTTAAAATGTGTGATTTTGAAATTTCTGTAACAAAAGTCAAATTACTATCAAAAAATCCATATCCGAAATCGTCATTCTCCTTTTCCCCTTCTTTACTGTCCGATTTTAAAAGTGTCCCAACTATCTCATCAATATATGTTTTCCTTCCCGAAATGTACAAACCAGTTTTTTTACCCATGGGTAAAGAAAATGTAAGCTGAGAAGATAATAAACCCAAATTGCCCTGCACAGAAAATTCTTTTGGAGCAACTTGATAAGGCAAAACATATACAGTAGAACTCAAACGCCCTCCATATTTGGAATTTAAATTGTTTCGATCAAACTGAACCTCAGTAACATGATCTGCATTATAAAACGGAAAAACACCTAATAAATGTGACATTCCATAAACTGGAGCATCTGCATACAGCATTAAATTATGGCCTGGATCCCCGCCACGAACATATAAATAACCGTTTGCATCACCAGAATTTTGTACGCCAGGTGTTAACTGCAGTAATTTTACAATATCTGGTGTTCCAGAAAGAGATGGGACGTTGCTCAATTTTTGGGGACTAAAAGATAATTTGCCCCCAATCCCAATAGTAATTGGCTTTTTGTCGTTATTAATTATGACTTCTTTTAATTCTAACTCACTTTTCCTTAAGGTAAAAAAAAGCAATGTATCCTTTTTTATCTCGAACTGTAGAGACTCTTTTGTGTAGCCAATATTTTCAACATCAATTTTTACTTCGCCAGAAGGAATCACAATAGAAAACTTTCCCTGTGCATCAGTAAAAGCATGAAATTTTAAATTCGTGTGTGTCAAAAACGAGACAGCAGCACCAACAATAATTTGCTCAGTATTATCTTTTACAAGACCATTTACCGTAACTTTCGATTGTGCTATTAAATTAGAAAAACAAAATAAAAAAAAAAGAAGAATGGATTTCAAAATATTACATTTATAAAAGAAAAAACATAGACAATCCAAAACCAATCTCTTTAAATATTGACTCCACAATCCTCTAAAACTAATTTAAACTATTTTAATTTCTGCAAATACATATTCACAACATTATCTAAACCAAGATAGATTGCTTCAGAAATAAGTGCATGTCCAATTGAAACTTCCAATAATCCCGGAATATTTTGTTTAAAAAACTTAACATTATCCAAACTTAAATCATGTCCGGCATTTATTCCTAAATCTAATTGGTTAGCCAAAACTGATGCTTTAACATAAGGCTCGATTCCATTTTCATTTCCTAAAGCATATTGATGTGCAAAAGCTTCAGTGTACAATTCGATTCTGTCAGTTCCCGTTTTTTTAGCTCCTTCAATCATTTCATTGATTGGATCAACAAAAATAGAAGTTCTAATTCCGTTTCGCTGAAATTCCTGAATAACTTCTGCCAAATACGATTGGTTTTTTATAGTGTCCCAGCCCGCAGACGAGGTAATTGCTCCAATGGCATCAGGAACCAAAGTAACTTGGTCTGGTTTGCATTCTAAAACTAAATCAATAAAATTATGCTGCGGATTTCCTTCAATATTATATTCTGTAGTGACAATCGATTTTAAATCCCGTGCATCCTGATAGCGAATATGACGCTCATCTGGACGCGGATGGATCGTTATTCCCTGACCTCCAAATTTCTGAATATCTGTAGCAACTTTAAGCAAATCAGGCACATTTCCGCCTCGGGCATTACGCAACGTGGCAATTTTATTTATATTAACGCTAAGTTTTGTCATAAAAACAAGTATTAGTTGAAAGTATTATTATTTTGCGAAGACAAAAATACAAAGTAAAAGGCAGCATATTTTGTATATTTTTGATTATTTTGCGTCGATTATTGATCAATGATTATGACAGATTTAAAAGACTACATCTCAAACGACTACAAAGCAATTGACACCCAAGAAACTATCGAGGCTGTTCAAGATTTTTTTGATGATTTAACCTTTTCTCATTTTCCTATTACAGAAGAAGGAATTTATATTGGAAGCATCTCTGCTGATGATATTGAAACTTTTGACGGTGATAAAAAAGTCACTGATTATAAATATACGCTAGAGCATTTTTTTGCCAGAGCCAATATGATCTGGTTAGATGTTTTAGAAGTCTTTGCCAAAAACCACACTAATTTGGTACCGATATTAGATGAAAACAATACCTATATTGGCTACTATGAAATTGAGGATGTCATTAAATTTTTTCACGAAACAACCTTTTTAAAAGAACAGGGAGCTATTATTATTGTGAGTAAAAATGCAATAGACTACTCGATGAGCCAAATTGCACAGATTGTAGAAAGTAATAACGGCAGACTTTTAGGTCTTTTTATTTCCAATTCAGATTTAAATACTATCGAAGTTACCCTTAAAATAAGTGTTGGTTCATTAAACGAAATTATCCAAACTTTCAGAAGATACAATTACGATATCATTTCGGAGCATAACGAAGACAATTATATTAACAGCCTGAAAGAACGTTCAGATTATTTAGATAAATATTTGAATATGTAGTTATTGAATACAAACCCCAAATCAATAACAAACAAAAAAATATCAAAAAAATGAAAGTAGCTATTTATGGCCAATATTATTTGGTAAGCACAGAACCAATTATAAAAGACATTTTCGTGTTTTTCAACAATAATAATGTAGAAATGGCTATTGAATCCGATTTCTTAAACATGTTATATGAAAAAAAAATCATCCAAAAAGAATACAAAACCTTTTCCTCACAGGATGTATTAGATTCCAGTTTTGACATGCTTATTAGTATTGGCGGCGACGGCACCATGTTAAGGGCGGTTACGCTTGTACGTAATTCCGGAATACCGATTTTAGGAATAAATGCTGGCCGATTAGGCTTTTTGGCAACTGTACAAAAAGAAAATATAGCTGCGTTTATGCAGATTGTTATTGACAAAAAATATAAAATCTCAAAAAGAACACTATTAAGCATAAGCTGTCTGCCCGAAAACACAGCTATTGAGGGACTTAATTTTGCTCTAAACGAAATATCAGTCAGCAGGAAAGATACTACATCGATGATAACTATTGACACGTACCTTGATGAAGAGTTTTTAAATTCATACTGGGCAGACGGACTAATTGTAGCCACTCCCACGGGAACTACCGGTTACTCTTTGAGCTGTGGCGGACCAATATTGACTCCCGATGTAAAAAGCTTAGTCATTACTCCTATAGCTCCGCATAATTTAAATGCAAGACCACTAGTAGTTCCTGACACAACCGAAATCAGGTTAAAAGTCTCTGGCCGAGAAGAACAATATTTAGTTTCCTTAGATTCCAGAATAATGAGTGTTAATAATGATTCTGTTTTATGCATAAAAAAAACTGATTTTGAAATAAACATGGTTGAAATACCGGGAGAAACATTCTTTAAAACTCTGAGAACAAAATTACTTTGGGGAGAAGACAGAAGGAATTAATTACATAATAACTATACAGATTACTGCTTTTTTATCGTTATAACCTCAATGATACCTTTATAAAAAGAATTCATCTTTCAAAAAAAGACAGTATTCTTTATATGCGTATTGAATACTATTGATTATTATTATATTTGCAGGCAATTTAAAAATTTATGAGCAAGATTTTTATTTCATTTTTATGTTTTTTCACATTCAATTCCATTCATGCTCAAATTCATGAAATAGGACTTTTTCTGGGAGGCAGTAACTATATAGGAGACGTAGGTTCGACAACTTATATCTCCCCAAATGAACCTGCGTTTGGAATTTTATATAAATGGAATAAGAGTCCAAGACATGCTTATAGATTTTCGTATACCCAGTCACAAATTTCAGGAAATGACCATGATTCTAAAGAGCCTAGCAGACACAATAGAGGATATAGTTTTACAAATAATATAAAAGAACTATCAGCTGGATTAGAATTTAATTTTTTTGATTTCAATCTGCATGAAGAAAGACCAAAATTTACACCTTATGTATATTCAGGCTTAAGCTATTTCATGTATAACAACCTATATATAAACGCTGGAGAAACCCAAAAAAAAGGCACCAAAAGTGCTATTGCAATTCCGATGACCTTGGGTGTTAAAACAAGTTTTGCAAGAAATTTTGTTTTAGGACTAGAGACAGGAGCCAGATACACGTTTACTGATAATATTGACGGCAGCAACCCAAGCGACAGCAGTCTGCCAAAATTTGGAAATTTAAATAATAATGACTGGTATGTTTTCACGGGTATAACATTAACTTACACTTTTGGAAAAAAACCATGTTACTGCGCAGATTAAAAAGATGTTAAAAGACGAAATAAATAAAAACAATATCCCCAAGCATATAGCCATCATAATGGATGGCAATGGCCGTTGGGCAAAACAGCAGGGATTTCTTAGAGCGATTGGACACAAGAGCGGTTCAAAATCTGTAAAAAAAATTATTAAAGAATGCAACTCTCTCGGAATCGAATACTTAACATTATATACTTTCTCCACAGAAAATTGGAACAGACCAAAATTAGAGGTCGAAACTTTAATGAAAGTATTGATAAGATCATTAAAGAAAGAACTTGTGACAATGCAGGAAGGCAACATCAAAATGAATGCGATTGGCAATTTAGAGCAGTTGCCTAAAAATGCACAGACGCAGTTATTCGATGTTATTGATAAAACAAAAGAAAATACCAAAATGACAATAACTCTTGCCTTAAGCTACGGATCTAGGGAAGAATTAGTAAATGTTGTAAAGAAAATAAGCGATAAAGTTAAAAATAATATAATTTCAATAGACAGTATTGACGATTCAATTATTAATGAGCATCTTTACACGCATAATTTACCAGATGTTGATTTATTAATAAGAACCAGTGGAGAGCATAGAATAAGTAATTTTTTGTTATGGCAGATCGCCTATTCGGAATTATACTTTACTGATGTGCTATGGCCAGACTTTAAAGAACAAGATTTACATGAGGCTATTATTAGTTATCAAAAAAGAGAGCGTCGATTTGGAAAAACAAGTGAACAAATTAAATAATTTTTTAGTGTTACATAAAAGCATAAAACTAGTCCTTACCTTTATAATATTAGGATCTTTTACTCAAATTAAAGCACAAGACAGAGTACCGTTTGACCAAGGTAAAAAATATATCTTAGGAGATGTAAAAGTAGTTGGAGATATCAGTTTCAACCCTCAGACTGTTGTTACATTTGCTGGCTTAGAAAAAGGGCAGGAAATCACTATTCCTGGAGAACAAATAAGTAATTCAATAAAAAAATTAGGAAAACTTGGTCTATTTGATGAAATCTCTTTTTATGTAAACAGAATAGAAAATGACAGCATCTTTCTTGATCTAAACATAAAAGAATTACCTAAAATAAATGAAGTAAGATTCGTAGGAGTATCCAAAAGTAAAACTGAAACTTTTATTAAAGATAATGGTCTTACTAATGGCAAAATTGTAACCGAAAACCTTTTGACAACTACCAAAAACTATATTGAGAAAAAATATAAGAAAGATGGTTTTTTCAACACAAAAGTTCACATAACAACAACCAAAGACACCTTGGCGTCCAACCAAGTTAA
Organism: Flavobacterium aquicola; assembly: GCF_003385115.1. Classification (GTDB taxonomy): domain Bacteria; phylum Bacteroidota; class Bacteroidia; order Flavobacteriales; family Flavobacteriaceae; genus Flavobacterium; species Flavobacterium aquicola. The sequence continues at coordinate 235,855 of NZ_QUNI01000003.1, read as the reverse complement.
TATGCTTGTTAAGGTAGACATTGGTAAAAAAATAAAAATATACAAAATTGATTTTGAAGGAAATAAAGAAATCAAAAGTAGTAAGCTTCTGAGTTCAATGAAGAATACAAAAGTTAAAAACTCAATTAACTTTTTAAAGAGATCAAAATATATTGAAGATAAATATCAAGAAGACCTAGAAAAAATAGTTAGCGACTATAAAAAAATAGGATACCGAGATGCGCGTATTGTAAATGATTCAGTTGCTTATAACGAAGAAAAAAATGCAATTTACATTAAAATAAAAGTTGAAGAAGGTTTAAAATATTATTTTGGAAATATCAAATTTATTGGTAACACGGTCTATTCAGATGAATTATTGAAAAGCTTCCTAGGTATTCAGACCGGCGATGTATACAATGGCGTATTACTGCAGGAAAGAATTGCAGATAAATCAAAACCAGATGGTGAAGACATAACCAACTTATATCAAAACAATGGATATTTATTTTCAAACATAAATGCAGTAGAAACCAAAACTATAGATAATAAAATTGATTTTGAAATTCGGGTTACCGAAGGTCCAATTGCTTATTTTAACAAAATTACAGTAGTTGGAAATGACAAAACAAATGACGAAGTTATCTACAGAGAGTTAAGAACAAAACCGGGAGAGAAATACAACAAAGGAGAATTGGTTAGAACAATCAGAGAGATTGGTCAATTAGGCTTTTTTGATCCTGAAAAAATAGAACCAAAATTCAAAAATGTAGATTCTGGTGCTGGTACAGTAGACATTGAATACAATGTTGTAGAAAAAGGAGCTAGTCAGATAGAACTTCAAGGAGGATACGGAGGAGGTGGTTTCGTAGGAACTTTGGGATTGTCTTTTAACAATTTTTCAGCAAGAAATATGTTTAATAAAGACGCTTACCGTCCAGTTCCAATGGGTGATGGTCAAAAAGTAGCATTACGTTTACAAGCAAGTTCATACTATAAAACATATAGTTTATCTTTTTCTGAACCTTGGTTTGGAGGAAAAAAACCTGTTTCATTCAGTACTTCATTTGCTTTTAGTCAGCAATACAGCTCAAATTATCAAACACAAAGAATTGATAAATCAAAATACATTAACATTATATCATTGTCTGTCGGATTGGCAAAAAGGCTGACTGTTCCAGATGATTTTTTCACACTTTCACAATCACTTAGGTTCCAACAGTATGATCTGCATAATTACTATTATGGATTATTTACTTTTGCCAATGGAAGCTCAAAAAATTTATCTTACAATATAGGATTAACCCGTAACAGCAAAGGTCTTAATCCAATATTCCCGACATATGGTGCTGAATTTTCAGTAACGGGTGAATTTACTATTCCATATTCACTTTTCAACGGAATTGATTATGCGACATTAGGGGAACAAGAAAAATATAAATATAAATATACTGGTAACTCATACAGAGACAGCAATTACAGAGTGGTTAATTCAGGTGATTACTTAGACAAACTGCCTTCCTCAACAACTGTAGCAAATAAAGTAGACAATTATCAAGATGCTGTAGCCGATCCCGGAAAAGTAGATCAGGAAAAATACAAATGGCTGGAATACTATAAGGTTCAATTTACTGGCGATTGGTATACCACTTTATATAAAAAACTCGTACTACGAAGTGTGGCACAATTTGGATTTCTAGGAGCATACAATCAAGACCGAGGAGTTATACCTTTTGAAAGATATTATTTAGGAGGAGATGGTATGGCTGGAAGTTCGATCGATGGAAGACAAAATATAGGATTAAGAGGGTATGAAAACGGGTCATTGACGCCGGCAAACACCAATGGTGACTCGTATGGAGCAACTATTTACAACAAATTTTCATTAGAAATGCGTTACCCGATTACATTAAAAGCTTCTGCTTCAATTTACGCGTTAACTTTTGCTGAAGCCGGACAGGCGTATGCAACATTATCAGACTATCAACCTTTTAATTTGAATCGTTCCGTGGGAATAGGACTAAGAGTATTTATGCCTGCCTTTGGTTTATTGGGGATAGATTACGGTTATGGATTTGACGTTGTTCCCGGGCAGAAAAACCCAAGCGGATGGCAACCGCATTTCATAATAGGACAGCAGTTTTAAAAAATTTGGTTTAAAATTTCTAAAATTAAAAATTATGAGAAAAGAATTTTTATTTATAATTTTATCCGCAATTGTTTCAACGGCAATTAACGCACAAACCAGAGGAAATAAGGTCGGCTACATTGACATGGAATACATATTGCAAAATGTACCTAACTATACCGAAGCAAAATCTCAATTAGAGCAAAAAGCCCTAAAATGGAAACAAGAAATAGAAGCTAAAAAACTAGAAATAAACAAACTAACTGAAGCATTAAAAGCTGAAAGACCTTTATTGACAGCTGAATTGATAGAAGAAAGAGAAACCGAAATAAAGTTTCTTGAAACGGAAAAATTAGATTATCAGCAAAAAAGATTTGGTGCGAATGGAGATTTAATAATACAAAAGGCGGGTTTAGTGAAACCCATACAAGACCAAGTATTTACTGCTGTTCAAGATATTGCTGAAGCCAAAAAATATGATTTTATATTTGACAAATCTTCACATTTAACTATCCTATTTGCTGCAAAAAGATTCGATATTAGTGATCAGGTAATTAGAGTATTGAATCGAACTGAAAAAAGAGAACAATTAACTAAAAAACAGTTAAAAGAAGAACAGTTAAAGGAAGAAAAAGAAGATGCTTTAGATGAAAATCCTGAACTGGCAGCAAGAGAAAAAGCACTGTTAGATAAACAAGCATCACGTGAAAAACTAGTAGCTGATAAAAAAGCGGCACAAGAAGAAGCAAAGAGAAAATACGAAGAAAAAAGAAAACAATTATTAGCTGAAAGAGAAGCTAAAAAAAATGGCACAGTTGTTGCACCATCCAGTACAGAAACCAAAACAGCAGATACTGTTACAGATACATCTAAGACAGTAACTGAGGAGGTTAAACCAAATGCACAGGAAGAACGTAAGAAAGCTCTAGAAGAAAAAAGAAAAAAAATACTAGAAGAAAGAGAAGCAAACAAAAAGGCTCTTGAAGAAAAAAGATTAAAAGAAATTCAAGAAAAAGAAGCGCTTAAAAAAACTAATGAAGTAAAATAAAAAAATACAAATACTAATTAATTACTAAATATTTTAAAACAATGAAACAATTCAAAACTTTACTAATTGCTGCAATACTTATTATAGGAGCTACCCAAATTACAAAAGCTCAAACTAAAGTAGCTCATGTTGATGTAAGCGAAATTATGGGGAAAATGCCAGCTATATTAGATGCTCAAAAGCAATTACAAACGTTAAGCACTACTTACGACGCTGATTACAAAAAAATGGTAGATGAATATCAAACAAAATTAAAAAAATACGGAGAAGAATCTGCAAAAGCTGGTGATGCTGTAAACGAAGAACGTTCTAAAGAAGTTCAAGACATGCAGAAGAGAATTACTGACTTTAGAGACAATGCTCAAAAAGAATTACAAAATAAAGAATCTGAAATCATGAAACCAATTATGGAAAAAGTGAAAGCTTCTATCCAAAAAGTTGGTAAAGCAAAAGGATTCCAATATGTACTTGACAGCTCTACACTTTTACTTGCAGACGGAACAAACATTACTGCTGATGTAAAAAAAGATTTAGGTTTTTAATCTAAAAAGAATATTTAAAACTGCTCATTCTAGATTATTTTTAGAATGAGCAGTTTTTTTTTACACTATAAAATGTAGTATATTTAATTTCGGAAATTTCAAATTAAAAAAGCATCGTTTCTTAAAAACACAATCCTTAATAAAGTATCTATAAACAATACTTTATCTTAAACATAAAAGCATGATAAACGATAATCCTATTGGTGTTTTTGACTCTGGAATTGGAGGAACCTCTATCTGGAAAGCTATTCATGATTTATTGCCTAATGAAGATACTATTTATTTAGCGGATAGCAAGAATGCTCCCTATGGACAAAAATCAAAAAACGAAATCATTGCATTAAGCATGAAAAACACGGATTTATTGATTAAAATGGGATGTAAATTAATTGTAGTAGCCTGCAATACTGCGACAACAAATGCTATTCAGGAATTAAGAGCAAAGTATAGTATTCCGTTCATTGGTATAGAACCTGCCATAAAACCAGCTGCGACAAACTCCAGGACTCAAACAATAGGAATTTTGGCCACCAAAGGAACATTAAATAGTGAACTTTTTAATAAAACAACAGAAAAATTTCAAGACACAAAAATTATCGAACAAATAGGTCATGGCTTAGTTCAATTGATTGAAGAAGGCAAAATCGATTCTCTCGAAATGACTCAATTACTGTATTCCTATCTCACCCCAATGATTGAAGCAAATATCGATTATCTAGTATTGGGCTGCAGTCATTATCCATATTTAATTCCGCAGATAAAAAAAATCATTCCCGCGCATATCCAGATTATTGATTCGGGTGAAGCAGTAGCAAAACAAACCCAAAATATACTCAGAGAAAAAACAGGTTTTTCAAGTGGAACAAAAGGAAATTCTATTTTTTACACCAACGCTAATCCTAAAGTTTTAAGCGACATCTTAGAAAATAAATACAAAGTCGAAATAAAAAATTTTTAAACTATTCTAATTTCTTTCTAATAAACCAAATACCATCTAAATTAAGATTTAGTGTCAATTTATGATAATTCTCCTGAATTAGTGAATTGGTAATTTGGCCTTTGCTTCCATAAGTATACGAAATAAATAAAGCTGAAGATAGATGATCCAAAGGCAAAGAAGCGCCTATGGAAAGATTCTTATCGTTTACTTTTTTATTTCCAATATCTAGATAGCCCGTATCATAGTGTGCCCCTACTCCATATTTTATACGATCAAAATAATTTCGGGATACTTTTGTTTTTTGATATGAAAATCCTAGCGAAAATTTTTCCTGATCGGAAAAACCGCCATATAAATCAGATTGATTGACAGCATTCCAAAAACTTTTTTCATAATCAAAAGTCATACTAAATTTGTTCTTAAATGATTTATTGACTCCAAATCCGATATTTAAAGGCAGGTAAAAATCATCTGTATCAGATTGCTCATCGGTTTCTAAAGAAGAAGAATCAGAGGAATTTGAGACAGTAACCGACTGAATTTTTGATGCATTTACTCGTGTGGGAGATTTTACATTCATTCCAAAAGTTAGAGATGGATTCATCTTAAATTGTGAACTTAGGATAGGCCGTATACCGCTATAACTTACTTTTTTATCAATGCTTGCTGATGAACTCCCAATGACGTAAGTTCTCTCATCTGTAGTACTGCCAAAAAGGACTGAAGCTGAAAATCCCAGAGATAATTTATTTCCCAATCTGTAAGCATAGGACAAATCCAAATTATTTAATCCTCCTGTTCCTAATACATCCAAATAATAAAACTCATTATTACTGTCTATAATTGGAATTTTTAACCCTGAAATTTTAAAAGAAGAACTTGAATAAGGCATCAGTGCTAAGCTGAATGCAGATTTCTTATTTATTGGAAAAGCAAAAGCAAAATGAGAAAACTGAAAATTATTTCTATTTTCTTTTTTAAGATTATCTTCAAAAGAGGATTGAATTCCAGTACCGCCAATCTCAAAAAAGAAATTATTTGCAGGAATATCAACTAGCGAAGCCGCATTTTTATTATTAATAAAACTATCCGAAGATAATGCTATTCCAGTCGTACCTATAGCAGCACTAAATCCAAAATTAGATTCATACAAACTTCCCAAGCCGTAAAGAGAATAAGGCGATGTTGCAATGCTTTGGGAATAGGACCAAAAACAAGTAAAAAAAACTAAAACCAAAAACGAAACTCTATTTTTCATTTAATATGTTATATAATAAATTTGTAATTTCATTTTACTCTCCTTTTCTGTTTGATCTCCCAAAACAACTCTATCTACAATTTTGGACAAAGTGGGCAGAGTAAAAAGCAAACCGCTTTCAGAATCAGATTCTTTAAGCATTTCTTTTTGAAGAAAAGCTCCTAAAGACAATTCATAAGTTACATTTTCATCAAATTCATCATTCGCATTAGTAAGTGTCGCTACAGCAGTAGTCCCATCTGCATTTGTCAAGGATGTTTTATATCGATTCAATTTATCAACTACATAGACACTCAACTTTTCTGGTAAAGGAAACATGTCTGAAAACGAATTTTTGACTGGCCTCATTATTAGCTTTGCATCTACAATAGCACCTTTTTCTGTTAGGTACTGTAATTGTTTGATGTTTGGAAAATCTACTCTGCATGCTATACCAGTACCTGACTGAATAAAACTCTTATTACCGGTAGAAACACTCGACAAACTTGTTTTAGACAAGAGTAAATTTTCAATTAAGGTTCCGCCTCTATCAGATGAGACAGCATTAAATTGCTTGCTTAAATCTAAAATTGTAAAATCCTTTGTATAGTTATCATCAGTACCGCCTATCCCCTTTGAATAATACAACCGCAGTACGCTGGATAAATTAAATCCCACAACACTTGAAGACGCATTAGAAGGCGACCTAATCACGAAGCCTTTTAAATAATCCGTAAAATCTGTGGCGTTTTCAATTTGATTATTTTTAAACTTATTAAAAAGTTCCTTTCCAAATTCATTATCTAATCTTATGTTAATACTGTCCCCTCCTTTTGGTTTAGGCCTGTAAGCTATAGTTCCAAGACTAATTTCATCATAGGATAAACTAGAACTGTTATAAAAGCTATTATCATTTACAGTAGGCTTAAAATTCTTTAATACCCTGTGAATATTTAAAGTTTGAACCTTAGTCGTGTCGGCATAATAGTAATTATCATACCTCATAATCATAGCAATGGAATCGAATACATATCCCGTAGCATCAGTATCTGAATTTTGACTATACAGATTAAAATAATCTGTCGCAACTTGAAAATAACTATCAGATTTCACTTTCCCGAAAAGAGGATCATCATAATTTCCAACCAAAATTCTGCTTTCACTAGAAGTAATCAAAGAGTCCAATTTTACAGTTGAAACATCAATAGTAAGTGTATCTATTAAAAGCACTTTATTTTTAAGCGCTAAGTAATCGGATCCAACAGTAAACTCACCTGTATCAATATCAGAATCACATGAAATAATTAATAACCCGGAAAAAATTAAAAACAAAAACTTGTACATAACTATTTTTTCCGCAAATATATAAGCCGCCATTCAAGCAGTCCTAATAACATATACCACTTGGCTTAATTGATCTATAAAAGCAAAAAAACAGTCTACATTTCACAGTTAAGTTTCAAATCGAGACTCAGCCTAAGTAATTGCCAGTTTGTCTATGAAATACCGCCATACATATATATTCTTTTTTATTAATTGACAACACAGCTACTTTTGAACCAATTAATTAAATAATGAGAATAAACAAATTTATTACGCTTTTGATTCTGATTCCAATATTTAGCATGCATGCACAAAATGGATATACATTTGAATTTAATACCAAAACGGAACCAATTGATAATGGCTCTATAAAACAAACCGAAATTGGAATGCAGTTTTTTAAAGATATTAGTAATGCTAATAAACTGGTAAATACTTTTAAATATAAAAGCACAACTATTACTGATGAAATAGAAACCTATTTATTGGCAGATTACAGCTCCAATTACATCAGTACTCATTTTAATAGTTTAGGAAATGCTTTTGAGTTTTCACATCAGCTAACGGAAAAAACAAAATTAAATTTAACCATTGAACCAACCATTAATTTCGTAAATACTATCAGCATTGCTGATGTTACTATTTTGGGAGGAATAGAAGTTAGTCAACAGATAAATAAAAACAGCAGCTTCAATGTGGGATTAAAAAGGATGACAATTTTCGGGAAACCGCAAATACTGCCAACATTCTCACTCAGCCATCAATTTAGCAAAGATGCATATTTGCAATTAGGATTTCCAAATTCCGTTCTATCATATTCCAGTTCCATTCACGATTCCTTTAGTTTAAGAAATGACTTTAGCGGGAGCATTTATAATCTCAATCCTTCCATTATTTCGGATGACAAAAATGCCATGACCAAAGTTGGATTTTCACAGATAGAATCCACATTGCAATATGAGCGAAATATTGATACTTCTTGGTTTGTTACTTTCAAAGGAGGGTATTCGGCCAATAAAGAATTTAAATTTTCAGACGAAAATAAAACAACAGAAATAAATAAGGCTTTAAAAAACGGAAGTGTCTTTTCGATTAGCATTAAATACAAACTTTAATAAACACCATGCACATTATGAAACATTTAAAAAAAGGTCTATTTATTACCACATTACTTATTAGCTTACTATTCATTGGCTGCAGTAATGATGATGACGATGATGATACATTAGGAAATTGGGTAAAAAAATCAGCCTTTGACGGTCCAGCACGATCTGGCGCAGCTAGTTTTGTCATTGACACCTATGCTTATGTAGTTACAGGCTATACTGGAGATGAATACTTAAAGGACTTATGGGCATATAATTCTACAGGCGACTATTGGGAACAAAAAGCAGATTTTATAGGCATAGCGAGAAGTTCTGCATCAGGATTTGAACTGGATGGAAAGGGATATGTAGGCCTTGGCTATGACGGAACCAATAAGTTAAAAGATTTTTATCAATACAATCCAGACTCTAATTCCTGGTCACAAAAAACAGACTTTGCAGGCACTGCACGATATGGTGCAGTAGGCTTTCAAGTTGGCGGTAAAGCTTTTTTTGGAACAGGATATGATGGTAATTATTTAAAAGATTTTTATCAATACAATGCTGCAGATAATACCTGGACACAAGTAAATGGATTTAGCGGTAATAAAAGAAGAAATGCCACAGTATTTGTAATTAACGATATTGCCTATTTGGGAACAGGAATAAACAGCGGCGTGAATCAGGTTGATTTTTGGGCCTTTGACCCGAGTACTGATGTATGGACCAGAAAAAGAGATTTAGATGACGACGAAAGCGATCACGACACTTATTCAATCTCAAGAGCCAATGCTTCGAGTTTTTCAATGGATGGTTTAGGTTACATTGCCTGCGGATCAAGCGGAAATACAATCTGGGAATACAATCCAGCCACCGATATATGGGATTCCAAAACATCTCTGGAAGGATCTGGCAGATCTGATGCTGTCGGGATAACCATAAACGGAAGCAGAGGCTTCATTTTACTTGGAAAATCGGGAACTTCATACTTTGATGATGTCTGGGAATTTAAACCAAAAGAAGAACAAAATGACGATGATAATTAATACCAATAACAAATTCTTCTGGAACAGAATCCAGAAGAATTTGTCTTTTACTTTAAATTTATTTCTAACCATGGTACTGATTCTATTTCTGATCGGGATACTGGCAGAAGCTTTCTGGGCCAAAGAACAAGACTTAAAAATTTATTCTATAAAATGTGGCGATGGCTGGGGCTACATAATTAAAAACGACGATAAAATAATTATAAAACAAACAATTATACCCGTAATCAGTGAATCCAAAAGTTTTAAAACCGAGGATGAAGCTTTATCTGTAGGTCAATTGGTCATCAAAAAACTGGATTCTAATAAATCGCCCTCCATTACAAAAAATGATTTAATTTTATTAAAAATAAAAATGTAGATGAACTTCGTGTCAATAAAAAACAGCGCCTCCAATAAAATACCACTTCATACTATCATCTGGTGCTTTTTTATTAGTACCTCGCTTATTCAATTTTACGAAAGTCCTTACCGCATCAGCACTGATTTTTATGTCCAATGGATAACGGGAATAGTTTTATTTTATCTTAACTATATTTACCTTGTAACACATTTTCTTTTACAAAAAAAATATGCGTATTTTATAGGTATCATACTGCTTTTGATTATAATTTTCATGGTTTTTAGACATGCCTTTTTCATACCTGAATTTAGAGAAATCAGAATTCAAAATGGTGGAAATTTTCCAAAAATACCATATAATAATGGAAATTTTGATCATCGAATCCATAAGAGAGAGCAGCCTTTTTTCTTTAAAATTGTACCCTCTGTTTTTTATTTATTAATTGTTGCTATCAGCACAATCATTAAAATTTTATCAGAGTTTTATAATGACCAGCAAAACAAACTGATCGCTGAAAGCCAAAGAACGGCAACAGAATTGAACTATTTAAGAACTCAGACAAATCCTCACTTTTTATTTAATTCATTAAACAGCATTTATTCATTAGCTCATAAAAAATCAGATTTGGTTCCTGATGCTATTGTTACGTTATCGGAAATGATGCGGTACATGCTTTATGAAACTGATAATAAACATGTTTTACTCGAAAAAGAAATTGACTACATTAAAAACTATATTGAGTTACAAAAATTAAGACTAAACAATATTGAAAATATCAGTATCAATATACACGGCAACACCAAAGACAAGTATATAGAACCTATGCTGTTAATTTCATTCATAGAAAATGCTTTCAAATACGGAACCGATTATAAAGGAACAGCTTATGTCAAAATTGTAATAAAAATCGAAGAAAACATATTTACCTTTTGGATAGAAAACAAAATTGAAAACATCAGGAAGGATCCTGAAAATTCAGGAATTGGCTTGGCGAACATCAAAAATAGACTTACTTTGCTTTATCCAAACACACATCAGCTGGATTTAATAACAGCAAATTCAAATTACACGGTTAATTTAGTTTTGCAATTAGATCAAATTCAGTCGCAGGCAAATTAAGCATTTGTAACAATATTATAAATAAGGAAAACATGAAATGTGTTATTATAGACGATGAGCCATTAGCAGTAGATTTACTGGTAGAATTTGTTGGCAGAGTAGATTCGCTGGAACTAGTGACTACATTTACAAATGCAATAGATGCAATATCAATGATTAATCAATCAGAGATTGATTTAATATTTTTAGACATAGAAATGCCTCATTTTACTGGAATTGATTTTATAAATGCAATCGAAAAAAAACCATTACTAATATTTACAACTGCCTATTCTAATTATGCAGTCGAAGGCTTTAATCTTGGAGCAGTAGATTATCTGGTAAAGCCAATCCCTTTTAACCGATTTTTAAAAGCTGTATTGCGTGCGCAGCAGGCATTTACTCCAAAAAGTCTTCCGCAAACCAATCAAGCAATAAGTTCTCCCGAAATTGAGCATGATTTTATGTTCGTCAGAGCTGAATACGAAAATGTAAAAATTAACTTTTCTGATATTTTATTTATCGAAGGATTGAAAGATTATGTCAAAATATACACTACCGATAATAAATATACCTTAACATTGATAAGTTTAATAAAATTAGAAAATCTCTTATCTTCCAAAGGCTTCGCCAGAATTCACCGATCTTACATTATCAATATTAAACATGTAAAATCTATTCAAAAAAACAAAGTGCTGATTGCAGAAAAAAGAATTCCAATTAGTGAAAGCTATAAGGCTTCCTTTTTTGAAAAAATAAATATTTAGCAAAAAATTAGTTGTCCTCTTTGAACCAGCTCGAATACATCACATAATTATTAGATATGCGTTCTATCTCTCCAGCAAAATTGGATTGATCAATATCCTTAACTTTTTTAGCTGGCACACCAGCCCAAATGGTACCAGATTCCACAACTGTATTTTGTGTAATTACAGATCCTGCTCCAATAATTGAATTACTTTCTACAATACAATTGTCCATAACAATAGCTCCCATACCTATTAACACATTATCATGAATTGTGCATCCATGAACGATTGCATTATGCCCAATAGAAACATTATTTCCGATAATGGTAGGATGTTTTTGATAGGTACAATGAACAACTGCGCCATCTTGGATATTTACTTTATTGCCAATAGTAATAAAATTTACATCTCCTCGAATTACTGCATTAAACCACACACTGCACTCAGTGCCAAAAGTAACATCACCAACAATTGTAGCATTTTCGGCCACATAACAATCCTCGGGTATAGTAGGTGATTTTCCGTTAACAGGTTTTATTATCATTGTGAAAATTGTAATTAATTAATTGCAGGACAGTTACACTCATATTTTTGAGGTTTACACAAAAAGTTGAAACCTAAAGTTAGCTGATGAAATCCCGAACTTTCATATTGTACCTCTCCCAGCAAATGCGTATAAGAGTAAGCGAACATAAAGTTTTTATAATTAAACCCGACAAGAGGATTTATATAGTTTAATTTTTGACTGCCTGTTCCGCTTCCGTTAAGATATTCGGCACCATCAAAACTTTGTCTATAAGACACACCTGCCCACAATTGTCCCAATTCAAGATTTTTATAAGCTTTTAAATTCATATCTAAGGCACTTTCCCTTGTTTTATCTACATATTGATACAGTAAAGAAGGCTCCCATAAAATTTTGTCAGCATTACCAAAAACATAGCCGCCACTAACAATAAATTTTCTTAAATTGTCACTTTCGTATTCAGTATATAGTTTCTGACGAGTTTCTAAAACATTTTTTACAACTGCATTAAAGCTAAAATCAAGCAGATTATATGATGCACCAATATCTAAATTAAAATAAGAAGCACGCTGTTCTATATTCCCTAAAGCCGGATCATAGTCCCCAGAATTCTGGAAATCGGTTTCGTCTAACTGGCTTTGATTAACGCCAACGTTAACACCAAAAGACAACTGATTCAAATCGACTTCATCTCGGGAAAACAAAATATGATGGGCATATGTAGCTTTAAAACCAAACTGCGAATGATATCCATTCACATCGTTAAAAAGTATTGCGCCAACTCCAGACCGCTCGCCTACTTTACCATTATAACTCAATGTCTGAAGAGCCGGAGCATCTTCCTGATCAAACCATTGTTTTCTTGCAGTTAGCCTCAGTTTGCTGCAATTTGACGCACCTGCCATAGATGGAAAAATCAAATAATAATTATCCGATAAATAATCTGAATATACTGGTATTCCTTCTTGCGAAAAAGTACTTAAACTGATAAAAAAGAGAACAATTACTAACTTGATTCTAGTATACATTTATAGAATGATTTATAAAATTAATTGTGCAGGAAAAACATTTTGTTAATTTATTCATTAAAAAGTCAAATATAGTTAATCGTAGAAAATAACTTTAGTAAATTTGCAAAAAATAACAAAACTCATGACTAAAGTTACTATAAAAGACACGCAAAACCCTACTATAATAAAATTTGAATTTCCAGACTTTATCACTCAAAATGAAAGCTTTGAATTTAAAAATATAGACGAAGCTAAAGCCTCTCCATTGGCACAGCAGCTTTTCTATTTACCTTTTGTAAAAACGGTATATATTTCTGGGAATTTTATTGCCGTTGAACGATTCAGCATTGTAGAATGGGATGATGTAAAAGAAGCGGTTGCCGAGCAAATCGAAGCCTATGTAAATAAAGGCGGTGTTATCATTATTGCTGATGAAAACAAACCAAAAAAACAGGCGATTACTGTTTATGGCGAGTCAACTCCCAATCCTGCCGCACTCAAATTTGTAGTTAACAAAATGATTACAAAAAATGCCGTTGAATTTAAAAACATTGATCAAAGCGCACCTTCACCGCTGGCAACGGAATTATTCAAATTTCCTTACGTAAAAGAAATATTTATTGATGAAAATTATATTTCGGTGACAAAATATGACATCAACGAATGGCAGGACATAACATTAGAATTAAGAACTTTTATCAAGCAGTTTATTGAAAACGGCGGAACCGTTCTTGACGAAAATTTAATTCAGACTATTGTTAAAGACGAAAAAGCGAAAGACGAATCATTTGATTCCCTTGACGAAACTTCACAAAAAATCATCAATATCTTAGAGGAATATGTAAAACCAGCAGTTGCTGCAGATGGAGGAAATATTCTTTTTGACTCTTATGATGACACCACAAAAACTGTAAAAGTAATTATGCAGGGAGCATGTAATGGCTGTCCGTCATCTACTTTTACCCTAAAAAGCGGTATCGAAAATATGCTGAAGAGCATGCTGAATGATGAAGGAATTAAAGTAGAAGCTGTTTAATTGCTGAACAAATTAAAATAGTAAAAGCGTTTTCATTTTGGAAACGCTTTTTTTGTCTTAGCCTAAACATTAAACACCAAACTAACAAATAAAAAATACTGATTTCCAATATTTTAAACAAAAAAACACTTATTTTTGATAACCTAATCAAAAATTAAAAAACCAATGGGAGTATCATCATTTTTTAAAAATTTATTTGGCTCGGCCAAAGAAACAGCAAACGAAATAATTGACCATGCTGAAGCAGCTATTGACGAGACCAAAGTAAATGCACAGCCTTATGTAGAAAAAGCTGAAGCTTTTATCGAAGAAACTGCAGACAAAATAAAGGAAACAGTAACTCCGCATGCAGAAAAAGCAGAAGCATTTGTAGACGAAGCAGTGACTAAAATAAAAGAAACTGCGGCTCCCATATTAGAAAAAGCTGAGGCTTTTATCGAAGAAACTGCAGTCAAGGTAAAAGAAACTGCAGGTCCTCATGTTGAAAAAGCAGAAGCCTTTGTAGAAGATGCTGTTGCTAAAGCAAAAGAAACGGCGAGTCCGTATATCGAAAAAGCGGAATCTATTATAGACGATGCAAAAGCAAAAGGTGCTGAAGTCTTGAATAACCTAAAAGAAAAGTCAGTTCCTTCTGATTCTGACACTCTTGAAACTACAGCAAAAAAGGAAGAAGAAGATTCCGAATAGCTTTTTATAAAAAATATAAAATCGTATTTTTGCAGTTCAAAATACAACTCTCATTATAGAGAATTTCATGAATTAAAATATGACTTTAGATCCAAATTACATTGCCAATTACGCTAATACTTTTATTACAACACTGATTGATTATTCTCCAAAGGTTATTTCTGCCTTAATTATTCTGTTTATTGGCTTATATGCCATTCGAATAATCAATAGACTTATCCGAAAGATAATGGTTAAAAGAAACTTAGATGCTACTCTTAGCAAGTTTCTAGCCGATATTTTACTTTGGGTCTTAAGAGTATTATTGTTTGTGACCTTTATCGACAAACTGGGAATTGGAACCTCTTCATTTGTGGCCATTCTTGGGGCGATGGGACTTGCAGTGGGTCTGTCTTTACAAGGTTCGCTGTCTAATTTTGCCGGAGGAATGCTTATCATTCTTTTCAAGCCTTTTAAAGTAGGGGATACGATAGAAGCGCAGGGTGTGCAGGCTACTGTTTTGGAAATTCAGATTTTTGTAACGAAATTAATCACTTCAAATAATCAGACCATATTTATTCCGAACGGTACTTTATCAAATGGCACAATCATCAACTATTCAATGCAGGGGTCAAGAAGAGCTGATTTAACAATTTCAATCTCTTATGAGACGAATTTAAAAATAGCAAAAGACACCATAACGGCAGTGCTAAAAAACAATCCTAAAGTACTGACCTCCCCAATAGCAGAGGTATCTGTAAAAAATATAACTGACAACGCTATCCAAATAGCCGTAAGACCTTGGGCAAAAAATGAAGATTTTAGTTCGGTTGTATCTGAAACATTAGAGAATTGCAAATTAGCTTTCGACACAGCTGGAATTACTTTTCAGCCTTATGTTACGGAGGTATCTAAAAACAACAAATAGTACAATAAAATTTATTCTGCTTTTTTATTTTTAGAAGTGGTTATCAAAAAATCTTTCAAATAATAAGGTTCAAAATAAGCGACATCTACTGTGTCGCTTTTTTTGTATTTATCAAAACTCAAAGAACTCATTTCGTTGGCTGATGGATACTTAATTTCATCTAAAAAGATAAAATTTTCCTTTGCCAAGACAATTTTACATTTCTCATTACAGTCTCCAATAAAATATAGTTTTTCTGCAAAATCTTTAAAAGAGTCCTCATCGATAACTTCGGCCAAAACTTCCCGCTTTTTTTCTAGAGCAGCAGAAAAAACAGCGCTGTATACTTCCATTCTGCGGGCATCAATCATTGGAACAATTAATCCTTCCGTTATAGTAACCTTTGAAGCCAGCGCTTGTAAAGTATCAACGGCGATCAATGGTATATTTAAAGCATAGCATAAACCTTTAGCAGCCGAAACTCCAATTCGAAGCCCAGTGTAGGAACCAGGTCCTTGGCTTACGGCAATTGCTGCTAAATCTTTCATTTGAATTCCAGCTTCATTAATGATTTCTTCAATAAATACATGCAATCGCTCAGCATGAGAATAACCTTCTTCGGCAATTTCTTTGCACAATACAGTTTTTCCATCTTTTGCCAAAGCAACAGAACAATTTTTGGTAGCTGTTTCAATATTGAGGATATAGGACACTTTTTAGTTTTTTTTAACATAAAGCCTTTCAACACTAGAACATAGTGGTCAACTTTATTGGTACAAATGCAAATTTACACCGATTTTTCAAAAATCCTTAATAAAAACAAAAACACGTGTAGAAAAAAATCTACACGTGTTTCACATATTTAAAAAACTGAAATTGACAAAAAACAGTTTTAAAAATCTAATATTATTTTTTCTGATTTTCGTCTTTTTGAACAAATATCTTATCACCAGAATTCAAGTCCTTAGAAACCGTTGTATAAGGTCCTGTGATAATTACTTCACCTTTCTTAAGTCCGGTCAATACTTCAATATTTGTATCATCTTGAATACCTGTTTTTATAATTCTAATCTTAGCTTTATCGCCAACTTTTATAAAAACACATTCTAGTTTTTTATCACTTTTTGGAGCTGGTTTATTTCCTTCAGATTCTGCACCTTCCATCTGACCAATTTTAACCGCTGTTGTATCAGACTTCACTACAACAGCGCTAATTGGAACTTTAATAACATTTGTTCTTGTTGTGGTAATAATATCTACAGTAGCCGTCATTCCAGGGCGAAATGGAGAATAAGTGGCAGGTTTCCCAGCAATCAAATCTTTATAAGAATCTTTTAAAATTCTCACCTTTACCTTAAAATTAGTAACTTGATCTGCTGTCAAAGCGGTACTGGCTGAATTAGAAATGCTGGTAACAACTCCTTTAAATTGTTTTTTCAAATAAGCGTCCACTTCAACATTAGCTAAATCACCAACTTTAATCTTTACAATATCATTTTCATTCACATCAACTTCAACTTCCATATTGTTTAAGTTAGCTACTCTTAAAAGTTCGGTACCAGCCATTTGCTGTGTTCCCAAAACCCTTTCGCCAAGCTCAACATTTAAAACAGAAATTGTCCCGTCTGCAGGAGCATAAATTACGGTTCTGCCCAAATTATCTTTAGCTTCAATTACAGAAGCAGAGGCACTTTGTACATTATAATAAGCAGATTGTTTATTAGCTTTTGCTACTTCAAAAGAAGAAACAGCTTTGTCCCAATCTGATTTGGAAATAATCCCTTTCTCAAAAAGAGTTTTATTTCTTTCGTAATTTGCCTTAGCTTCATTATACGATGCATCAGACTGGCTTAATCCTGCTTTAGAACCAGACAAGTTTGCTACACTTCTATTTAGTCCAGAAGTATACAAATCAGGATTTATTTTCACTAATAGTTCTCCTTTTTTTACTACCTGCCCTTCTTTAATAGGTAAATCTATGATCTCACCAGAAACCATTGATGCAATTTTCACTTCAATTTCAGGCTGTATTTTACCAGTTGCCGAAACAGTTTCAACTATTGTTCCAGTTTCTGCATTAGTAATTTCAACTTCTTTGCCTGAGTCTTTATTTCCAATAACTCCTGCTTTTGTAAGTCCAATTAATAACCCTATAATTACTAATGCTGCTCCTAATAAAATGTAAATTGTTTTTTTTGACATAATAAATTTAGTTTTTGATAATTGGAACAATTGGAATACCAAAGTAAAATTCAAGTATCTTTATTCTGAACATGTATTCATATTTTGTTCTAATAACATCTGATTGAGCATTAGCCAATAATGTCTGTGTCTGCGTAAAATCAAAAGAATTCATTAATCCCACATCGTACTTTTCTTTTGAATAATTATATGACTGCTGTCTCGCTTCTAGCGTTATTGTAGCCGACTCATAAGTATTCAAAGCCCCTTTTGCATCTGTAAAAGCGGTATAAACGTTACGCTGTAAGTCTAAACTTTTCTGCTCCAAATCAATTTTAGATTTTTCTAAACTTACTTTATTGCGTTCTACATTATTTCTAACAGAAAATCCATTAAAAATTGGCACACTCAGCTGAAGACCAAAATTGTGTCCTTTATTATCACTAAATTGATCAAATATAGGATCTGCAGCTACATAAGTTGGATTACCGGCACCATCTACTCCAGATAGTATATGACTGTAACTAGCACTTGTACCAAATGAATAAACCCCTCTAAGTGTTGGCTGATATGCTCCTTTAGCAATAGCAACATTCTTTTCAGCGATTTCAAGATTAGTCTGTGCCAACTTCAATTCAGTTCTTGTTTCTTTTGCTTTATTATAAATATCGATTGGTTTTTGAGACATAATGTTATTTTCATCAGTAACATTTGTATCGTCTACAACATCAAAATCGGCAAACTCTTTTAGTTGTAAAAGCTGCGCTAAACTTAATTTAGAAATAAGCAGATTATTCTCAGAAACCGTTATATTCTGCTTATCTGTTGCTATAGTTGCCTTTAAATCAAATAAATCACCTCGTGGAATTGTTCCAGCAGTTACCATTTCCTCAGAACGTTTTAAACGTTTTTCATCTATAGACAATTGCTCTTTTTTTACTTTTAAATCTTCTTTAAAAGACAAAATTTGAAGGAAAGCATTTGCTACATTCAGCGAAACATCCTCCTGTATTTTTAATAATTGATATTGTGATGCAATAATTGCCAATTTTGCTCTTCTATATGTATTTTGATTTTGCAGACCTTTATATATATCTACACCTGAACCAATTCCTACTTGTGAATATTGTGTCGTTTGTGTAGTAGCGATATTTGTAACTGGATTCACATTCCTACCAATATTCCAAGAATGAGATGCACTACCGTTTACAGTTGGAAGATAGCTGCCAAAAGCATCTTTTTTATCAATATCAGCATTCTTTAAATCTAATTCAGAGTTTTTTATGGTGATATTATTTTCCAATGCATACCTCACACATTCTTCTAAAGTCCAAACTTTAGTCTGCGCCTGCGAGGAAAATCCCAACAGCAAGAACAAAGCTATATTTATGTAATTTATTTTTTTCATTTTTTATCAGAATAAAGCATAGTCAAAATACTATGCGTAATTAACTTATTTTGTTTGTTCAAAACTATTTCTTACCTCTTAATTTGGTTTTGGCGCTTCATTGATTAAACCTTGATTCCAAATTTTTATTTTATCAGAAGCTTTGATACCGCTTTTAACCTGAACATAAATTCCATCGCTAACTCCCAAAACCAGATCTTTTCTTTGAAACTTCTGCAAAGCAGTTTCCACTTCCACATATGGTTTTTGTGTTTTTTTATCAAATTGAACCAATGATTCTTTTATTGCCAGAACTTTATCTGCTTTTTCTAAAATAATAGAAGCATTTGCGCTTAATCCAGCTCTGATAAAGGTTGCATCTCTATTCTCTAAAGAAGCTTTAATTTCAAACTGGATTGCACCATTTTCTGTAACACCCTTTGGAGCAATATAAGTTAATTCGGCTACGAATTTTTTATTTTCAATTGCACCGACAGTAATTTCGATAGGCATTTTTTCCTTTATTTTACCTACTTCTGACTCGTCAATTTTACCAATAAAAATCATTCTCCCAACATCTGCTACACTCGCAATTGTCGTTCCTTCATTAAAGTTATTACTCTCAATAACCTGATTCCCTACTTTTACAGGAACATCTAAAACCATTCCGTTTACTGTAGAACGAATTAAAGTATTTGCATAGCTTCCTAATGATGATGTTGTTCCTGTTTTCACGATATCCAAACTTTGTTTGGCAGACAGATAATTTTGTTTTGCCTGTTTGTATGCCAATTGAGCAGCATCAAAATCGTTTGCTGAAATTACATCTTTATCAAATAATGTTTTTTGTCTCTGATAAATTTTCTCTTGATTGTCTAAAGCAATTTTAGCAGTCTGCACTTGATTTTGTGTACTGCTTACACTAGAAACATTAGCAACAACTCTAATTTTTGCAATCATATCGCCGGCTTTAATTTTCTCTCCGGCTTTGATGTATACTTCTTCAATAATACCCGAAATATTAGGTTTAATTAAAACCTCTTCATCTGGCTGAATGTTACCTGTTGCAATAGTATTTTTTACGATTGTTTTAATTTCTGGTTTTTCAGTTTTAAAGACAATAGGTGATTCTTGATTTTTAGCATACAAATAGTATAGTGCGCCAAAAAAAACTAAAGCGATAAAAATTAAAATGGTTACGGTTACTCCTTTTTTCATTTTGTTATTGGTTTAATCGATTATTTTTTTGATTGAAAATTTATTCTGTTCGTAGGGCATCTACAGGCTTTACGTTGATAGCAGTTTGAGCTGGAATAAATCCTGCTAATAAACCTGATCCTACTAATATTAATAATGCAACAAATACAACTCCTAAGTCAACACTTGGATTAGCAAACATCGTATTGTTTCCAGGCGGCATGGAATCTAATATCATATTCAAAATGACAATAATTCCAGTGGCAACAGCAATTCCAAACATACCCGAAATAATAGTCAGAAATATAGATTCTGATAGAATCTGTCCTCGTATAGCAGCTGGTGTTGCACCTAATGCTCTACGGATACCTATTTCTTTAGTACGTTCTTTTACTACGATTAACATTATATTAGAAATTCCGATTACACCAGAAATCAAAACTAATGTTCCTACAAAATATGCAATTATTTTTAAAATATTAAACAAACTCTGCACTTTACTAAATTGTTCGAATAGATCAAAATTCCCAACGGCCCGATCATCTTCAGGATTAATAGAATGCAGCGCTTTTATCTGATCTAAAATCATGGGCTTCAAATCAGTAATTGATTTTTCATCTTTTGCTGTAAGCGCCATCCATCCCACTTTATCACCGTAATTAAATGCCTGCTGAAAAGTTGTAAAAGGCGTGAAAATATTTTTCTGTTCCTGCTCAGCATTCCCGCCTTGCTGTTTAGAATTATAAACTCCAACTACCATGAAATTAATTCCATTAATTTTCACATAAGTCCCAACTGCCTCTTCCTCTTTTCCATAAAGTTCAGAAATAACTCCTTTACCAATTACTGCTATTTTTCTTCTTTCCAGAATGTCCTGCTGATTTATAAAACGCCCTTTTATGATATCCATCGGCTGCTGTTTAATCAGCTCTGGATAATCACCGTAAACAGTAAAGGCTGAAGTTTTTGTTCCTCGAACGACATTATTTGTACCATTAAAATCTCCCAATTGATTTCGTGGTGAAACATATAATAAATCTGGAAACGCTTCTTTTAAAGCCATGACATCACTGTTTCTAAAATCATAGCGACGCATTTTTGGCAGACCTTTATACGCTTTTGATGTTGTTTGGCTCCACATAAACATTGTGTTTGTTGCTATTCCATCAAAACCTTTTTTTACGCCATTTTCTAAACCTTTTCCTGCCGCAAGTAATATTACCAAAATAAATATTCCCCAAAAAACACCAAAAGCAGTCAGAATTGTTCTGAAAACATTGGCAGTTAAAGCCTGTAAAATCTCATCCCAATTATCTTTTTTAAACATAATTATTCGTCTCTAAGTGCTACAATAGGTTTAATTTTGGCTGCTCTGAATGCTGGAAAAAATCCAGCCATCGCTCCGGCAAAAACCAGCAAAAACAATGTTGATAAAGCCACGTTAAAATCGACTTCAGGATGCTGAAAATATTCACTTTGAACCATTGGCCCTACAAATTCTAGTAACAGCAAACTTGCTAATAAACCAGCAAAACCAGAAATTGTCGTTATAAAAATTGACTCATGAAGAATCATAAAAATGATAGAAAATGGTGATGCTCCCAGTGCTTTTCTAATACCAATTTCTTTTGTTCTTTCCTTTACAATAATCAGCATAATATTACTGACACCAACGACTCCGGCTATTATAGTACAAATACCAACCCACCAAAAGAATAATCGGATATAAAGATTTAAATCATAAAATTGTTTTGCATCTTCAACCGAATTATAAACACCGACACCGCTGTCATCATCAGGCGCAATTACATTTTTACCTTTCAAAAGATCTTTTAAATCTTGTGTGAATTTTTTCGATTGAGCCAAAGCTTCATCATAATCATCCGTCTTTTTTAAGGTAAAAAACATATTACTGATTTTATCGCTTCCCCCGAAAGTTCTCTGAACCGTACTTTTTGGCAAATAAGCTCTAGCTTCTTCCCTTTCCCCTCCTGGATCAGTAAAAACACCTACTACTTTAAAATTAATATTGTTTATTAAAATCTCTTTTCCGAGTGCCTCTTTTTCTTTAAACAAATCGGTTTTAATTTTCATCCCAATAACAGCTGCCTTCTCATAGTTGCTAAGATCTTTACTGTTTATATATCGTCCTTCTACAATGGTAAGATTTTCTATCTGTCCGTATTCTGGATCAACACCTCGATATTGATAAGTCCCTGATTCTTTTCCATATGAAATCAATCCTCCCCAAAAATTATAAGTGGAAGCTTTTATATCTAACTTATCATCAAATTTCTGGACAGACTGGGAATAATCACTATTTCTAAACTGTATTTGACGTCCAGGATTTAATCCTTTATATTCTTTTGTCGTTACGCCGCTCCAAACTTCTATAATTCCCGCAGCATCACGCTCAAATTGTTTTTCAATTCCGTTTTGAAGGCCTTTACCGGCACCTAACAAAATCACCAAAATAAAAATACCCGAAGCCACAGAAACACCAGTAAGAAATGTTCTCAGCTTATTTTTAGAAATTGACTCAAATATTTCCTGCCAACGCTCAATATTAAACATATGATGAAGCTCTAACTTGTTCTACCATTTTATCATCTATGATTAGTCCATCTTTTAAGACTACATTTCTTTTGCACATAGCGGCAATATCAGGCTCGTGTGTTACTATCAAAATAGTTTTACCTTCATCATTAATCCCCTGTATCAATTCCATCACTTCATAAGAAGTTAGTGTGTCCAATGCTCCGGTAGGTTCATCGGCTAACAATACTTTTGGATCAGAAGCTAAAGCTCTGGCAATTGCTACACGCTGTTTTTGCCCTCCGGAAAGTTCACTTGGCAAATGATGTGAATGCGAAGCTAAACCAACTTTTTCAAGATACTTCATTGCAATAGCATTGCGCTCTTTTCTTTTTACTCCTTGATAATACAAGGGCAAAGCCACATTATCCAGTGCACTTTTATAATTAATTAAATTGAAAGACTGAAAAATAAAACCAAGAAATCTATTTCTATATCTGGAAGCAATAGTTTCGTTTAGATTTTTAATAGGCACTTTATCCAAAGTATAAACCCCAGAATCAGCTTCATCAAGAATCCCTAATATGTTCAATAATGTAGATTTACCAGATCCTGATGACCCCATAATAGCAACCAATTCACCTTCTTGAATATTGAAATTAATTCCCTTTAAGACATGCAGTTCTGTATGTCCCATTTTGTATGATTTATGTAAGTCTTTAATTTCAATCATAATTGCATATATTTTAAAATCAACAATAGTATCTTCTTAAAAAATAATAAGAGAAAAAACAATCTGCTTATCAATTCAATATATAAGACTTATTTCCGACAAAAATGTTACACCTACATTTAAAAAATATATTTGTTTGGTTACATTTGCTCTCAAAAAATCGGAACAAATGCAAAAATCTTTTTTATATCTAACTATTTTCACATCAATACTAATATTAACAACAAGCTGCTCTTCTACTTTACAAAAAATTGAAGCTTTAAAACCTGAACCTGATGATGCGGTGCCACTGACATATACAAGTATCCCTTCATTCATTAATCTTCCGGTAAGCGTTAAACTAAAGGATATTGAAAACCAAACAAACACTTTATTGAACGGATTAATCTATGAAGACAACAAGATTGAAGATGACAATATTGAAATAAAAGTCTGGAAACAGGCTCCAATAACCATCGTCAATGATCATGGCAAAGAGGGCGAAAAAATAAAAACTGTTTTACCGTTAAAGGTTTGGGTAAAATACCGAATTGGGACAAAAACAATGGGTGTAGATTTATACAAAAACCAGGAATTTAATCTAAACGGAGTAATCACATTGCTAAGCAGTGTAAGTTTAAATAATTGGAAACTCAGCTCAAAAACAAATCTAAAATCTCTTGATTGGGTAGAAAGCCCATCAATGACAGTTTTTGGAAAAAATATGCCTGTAACTTACCTTATTAATCCAGCCGTAAGCCTTTTCAAATCTCAAATTGAAAAGAGCATTGACACTGCTATAGAAGAATCTATGGATTTCAAACCGAATGTTTTAGAAGCAATTTCTAAAATAAGCACACCTTTTGAAATGAGTCCGGAGTATAAAAGCTGGCTGAGAATTGTTCCATTAGAAGTATACTCAACAAATGCTAAACTTAAAAATGATGCATTTTTACTCAATATGGGAATGAAATGCAATATGGAAACTTTGATTGGCAAAAAACCCGAATCTAAATTTGAAAAAAACAAAATTATACTAAAAGCTGCTGATAAAATTCCAGAACAAATAACAGCCAATATTGCTGCCGTTTCTACTTACCAAGAAGCTTCAAGCATAATGACTGCAAATTTTGCCGGACAGGAATTTGGATCAGGAAGCAAAAAAGTAAAAGTTCAAAATGTGGCTATTTGGCACAAAGACGGCAAAATTGTAATTGCTTTGGATCTTTTGGGAACAGTAAACGGAACTATTTATCTAAATGGAATTCCGCAATATAATGAGACTACCAAAGAAATCTATTTTGACAAATTAGATTATGTTTTGGACACCAAAAGCAGATTAATGAGAACTGCAAACTGGCTGGCTCAAGGAATTATACTGAAGAAAATGCAGGAAAGCTGCCGATATTCTATCAAGCAGAATCTTGATGAGGCTAAACAAAATATGGCTGTTTATTTAAAAAACTATTCTCCTATGCCTGGTGTTTTCATTAACGGAAAAATGGATGATATTCAGTTTGAAAAAACACAGCTTACAAATCAAGCGATTATTGCTTTTATAAAAGTTAACGGCGTTATAAACGTTTCAATTGACGGACTTAAGTAAGAATAAACAGGTTTCAGTATTTATTCGCAGTAATAAAAAAGTCGGTGTCAAATAATGTTATTTGACACCGACTTTTTTATGGAAACTGCAATTGATTTTTTGATATTGTAATAACCTTACTGCTTTTTCTTTTTCATTCTATAAATGTAATACCCAAGTGCGCCAACAAGTACATAGGGTATAATCATCAAATAAACGATTCCGTCATTTATTGCCTCGGCTTTAACTTTATTATCCTCACCATTTAAAGCCGCACGGCACATAGCACACTGCGAATAAGAACTAACTGAAAACAGAAAAAATAGAACTGTACACAAAACAAATTGCGCCTGCTTTTTAACTTTAGATTTAACTAACATAATAAGGGGAAATCATTAGATACACAATTACTCCGGTCACGGCAACATAAAGCCAAATTGGAAACGTGATTTTTGCAATTTTTCTATGTTTATCAAATTTACTTGCTAATGCACGAACATAAGTTATAAGAACTAATGGAATTATAGCAACCGACAAAAAGATGTGCGTAATTAAAATAAAGAAATACACATATTTCAATATCCCTTCTCCACCATATTTAACAGATTCGGCGGTCATGTGATAGGCAACATACATTGCTAAAAAAGCAACTGAACATCCAATAGCCATTTTCATTAATAGTTCATGACGTTTTCTATTTCCATTTTTAATTGCAATGACAGCTGACACTAGCAGTATTGCTGTTATTCCGTTTATTGCAGCGTAAATAGGAGGCAAAAACGTTAATGGAGCTACATCAAATCCAAAATCCCTTAACTTTACTTTAAAAAGAACAGCGACTACAACAGGAATTGCGATTGATAATAACACAATCCATTTATTATATTTTTGTTCTACGGTATTATTTTCCATTCTAATTTTAATTTCTTTATTCTAAATTTTTATCTCCTCAATCCCAATTTATTCTTTCAGCAAAGCCTGAATATCCTGCTGAATTTCCCTAACTCCTTTTTTCTCCAGCCCGTCATAATATAAAATCGGATTTCCATAATCATCTTTTCTACATCGAATGTTACCCTTCTTGTCTATTAAAGCAAAAAGTCCTGAATGTTCAAAACCACCGCTCACTTTGCTATTTTCCCCTACGTAGATATTAAAACCTTTATTTGACAAATTATAGATATAATCCTTATCACCTGTTAAGAAATTCCAATTTGCCGATTTTGCACCTAATAATTCACCATGCTCTTTTAACACAGCTGGAGTATCATGCAATGGATCTATAGTAATTGAGACAATACCAAAATTTGGATTTCCAAAAAAAGCATTCTGTAGCGTAACCATATTAGCATTCATTTTTGGACAGATAGACGGACAAGTTGCAAAGAAAAACTCTAACACATACACTTTCCCTTTATAAAAATCATTAGAAATTTTTACATTGTCTTGATTTGTCAGTTCGAACTTTGGGGCAGGGCCTACTTTAACAAGCTTTTGATCAACTTCCTTAGAACCACTCACTTTATCCAAACGATCCCCTTGAACAATACTATTATTTTGAACTCTATCGACAATTTTCGGAATAGCATATATTCCAAAAACCAGAATTACAAACGAAATTCCTATGTATGATTTATTTTTTAACATCTAATTGTTTTGTTGCGTTATGGTTCTTTTTGAGAGCAGCTCTATATTCATAAAGAATAATTTTAAAATCATCCAGCATTTCATTGCTTAATTCAGCAGGATGAAATGTACTATATCCTTCTTTATATTCTTTCTTTTCTTTTCTGCCTCTCAAATTCCGCTCTTTGTCTACAATATAAACATTCGGAGTTCCATAATCAGCATTCAAAGTTCCTTTTAATTTTAATTGACTATAGAAAAGTTTAATTTCTGCAGGAGTGGTAAAAACAAAATGCCAATGGCTTACATCTGTAAAAGTACCTAAAGAACCGAGTATACCTTTAACATCCTCTTCGGTTCCTAAAGGAGCTAAAACAACGAACTGCAGATCTTTGAAATCATGGTAACGCTGGTAAATTTTTTCGTTTAAATTAAAATAATTCCCTCTGTTTTTAAGAACTTCAGTTCCCGAAAAACCAAGAATGGTAATTTTATTATTTAAAGTGACCTTTTCACCATTTAATGATTTCCATTCACCAAAATCAGGAATCTTCGGTGTTATTACAGGCAGTTTTGTAAAGCTGTTAATTCCCGAGGCAAAAAACAAATATGCTACGATAGGTAATATAAACAGCACAAAAAGAACAATATTTTTTTTCATTAGATATTATAATATTTATTGCATTAAAATAAAAAAAGGCATCCGCCAAAACGGATACCTTTAATGTTGAATTAATATCTAGTTAAAAATTCCATTTAATTGTAGAATTTTTAAAAACCTCAAATACATAATCTCCTTCTGTTAATAAAATAAAAAGCAAATAACAAACTAAGAAAATTAAAGGATAAACAACTGCATTTCTTAATGATCTTTCTTCACCTTCCATGTGCATGAAAGCCCATACAATATAGTAAGCTTTAACTAATGTCAATATGATAAACAACCAGTTTAACAAATTCATTGTTAAAAAATTGTGCATATATAAAGCATCTGGTCTAATGATACCAAAAGCAACCTCAACAGTAGTGATTAAAGACAGGATACCAAAAACAGTCCAAATTCTTTTTGTGTTAGAAACATGTTCGTGTGACATAATAATAAATCTAAAATTAAACTAAATAGAAGAATGTAAATACAAATACCCAAACTAAATCAACAAAGTGCCAATACAATCCCACTTTTTCAACCATTTCATAACTTCCTCTTTTCTCATAAGTTCCTAAAAGAACATTAAAGAAAATGATGATATTAATTACGATACCTGAAAATACGTGGAATCCGTGGAAACCAGTGATAAAGAAAAAGAAATCAGCAAAAAGCTTACTTCCATATTCATTATGAGTTAGATTAGCTCCTTCAATAACTAACTTAGCTTGATCTAAACGCGCTAAAGATTCTTCTCTTGAAAGTACAATTTTCTCTTTGTTTTTGTTTAGTGTTTCAATTCTCACCAAAACATCAGGGTGTGCTTTAAAACCAGCTTGCACCTCAGCAACTGTATATGCAGGAATCGAAGCCTCTGACATAAACCATTTTGCTTTATCTCTAGACAACTGCTCTCTTTCAACAGGCAATTTAGCTGCAAAATCTTCTAAAGCAACACGGTGTCCTTCTTTATCAACAAACTGTAATAAACTTCCGCCAGCAGTTTCAACAGCGCCATATTCTCCTTTAATAAAGTTTTTCCATTCCCAAGCTTGAGAACCAACGAAAATAAGACCTCCAATAATAGTTAAAAACATATAAAGGGCTACTTTATCTTTTTTCATTTGGTGACCAGCATCAACAGCCAAAACCATTGTTACAGACGAAAAAATCAAAATAAAAGTCATTAACGCTACATAATACATAGGTGCAGATACACCATGTAAAAATGGAAAGTGTGTAAACACTTCATCGGCCAAAGGCCAAGTTTCAATAAATTTAAATCTAGAAAACCCGTAAGCTGCTAAAAATCCAGAGAACGTTAAGGCATCTGATACGATAAAAAACCACATCATCAATTTACCATAACTTGCTCCCATTGGCTCATTTCCGCCTCCCCAAGTTTTTTCATTATTTGCAGTAGTAACTGTCGCTCCCATAAAAGTTATTCGTTAAAAAGTTCCCAAATTTACGTTTTTTTCTTATTTAAAGAAATATAAAAATAAAAATAAATAAACCCACAAGAAATCAAGAAAGTGCCAGTACATCGCACCTAGTTCTATTCCAAGAGTTTGAGTTGAATTATATTTTTGTTTAAAATGATTATAAATAATAATTAACAATGATATCATACCGCCCGCCAAGTGCAGTAAATGTACAATTACTACAATATACAAAAACGTAGTAGTTATAGAACTAGCGCTTCCAGTAAAATAATATCCATTTTCAACTATCTGCCTAAAACCGACAAACTGCAGTACCACAAACGAAATCCCTAAAGCTAGTGTCGCCAAAAGAAGTACGGTAGTTTTACTTTGGTTGTCTTTTTGAATCGCTTTTTTGGCCAAATGAAATGTAATACTACATCCAATAATAGCAATAGTACTAAAATAAAAACCAGATGGCAATTGAAAATCTTTCAGCCAGTCTGCTCTTGACTGACTTACTACATAGGCACTTGTGAGACCAGCAAACATCATTGTCATACTCACCATTGCAAATAACAAAATCAATTTGTAGGATCTTGCCGTTCTTGATTTATAATCTTCGGCTGTCATTGTAACTTCCATAATTATCTTAAAAATTTATCTACTATATATACTAATTGTAACAGCGATATATACGAAACACTAACCAACATTAATGTTCGTGCCGCTTTTGCTGTTTTTATCTGATACAAACGAACTGAATAAAATAATACCCAAAGCCCAAGCAGCAACACTAAAACAGCAGCAATTGGAGAAAGAAATAAATGCCCGGTACGGCCCAATGCTGGCAGCAATGAGGCAATTATCAGCCAAACGCTGTATAAAATAATCTGCAGTGAAGTTCCTTTATCTTTCTTACCTGTAGGCAGCATAAAAAACCCAGCTTTTTCATAATCTTCATATAAAAACCATCCTATTGCCCAAAAATGCGGGAATTGCCAGAAAAACTGAATCAAAAACAAAGTTCCAGCTTCGATTCCAAACTCACCTGTAGCAGCAACCCAGCCTAACATAAAAGGAATAGCGCCAGGAAAAGCACCAACAAAAACCGAAAGTGGTGTAATGGTTTTAAGCGGTGTATAAATACTTGTATATAAAAAAATAGAAACAGCACCAAACATAGCTGTTTTTGGATTAATTGTATACAACAGCACTAAACCAAAAACAGTCAGCATACTTGCTGCCAAGAGTGCCAAACGAGGCGACATTCTTCCAGATGCTACAGGACGGTTTTTAGTACGGTCCATCAAAGCATCTAAATCTTTTTCTATAACCTGATTGTATGCATTTGAAGCACCAACCATGCAATATCCGCCTATAGCTAGTTTCAATAACACAAACCAGCTAAAAGGATGTGCATCATTAAAACCAAGAACATAACCTGCAATTGATGAAAAAACAACACTTATAGCCAATCCAGCTTTAGTAATTGCCTTAAAATCAATATAAATAGACTTGAACGAAGTGGGATTTGATGTTGTACTCAATGCAGATTAAATTGGTGTATTTTTTGAAAACTGCTGCAAATATACAAAGTAAGATTCAAAAATAGTCTATGAATTAAACATTTGAAATAACAGTATTTTTTTTAATCGGTTTTTACAGCATAATTAGAAAAACAAAAAATTAAAATCTAAAACACTAATAATCAAAATACCAATTAAACACATCCGATCTAAAACCTACAGAAAACCAAGTAGTCTGTTCCTTAAAAACAGCAGCAGTATTTGTTGTTGGATCAAAATTTCTAAATAGGAAGTTCCCAAAAAACTTAAAATTAGTAGCCGGATTTACTAAATATCCTACTTGAACATCAGCAATAAAAATACTGGTTTTATTTCCCTGCCCCACTTTTACATCTTTCTCATAAGGCTTGTTATCATCATAATCTTTATAGATATTCTGCCCATAATTGAATGTATTATCAGCTGTATCAAAATCAAACCCGCGAGTACCTATAGTAAATTTGGTATTGGCATAAAAACGGTCTTTATTGTAATATCCTAACAGAATCAATTCTTGAAAATTTCCGCCCCATTGGTGACCTAAACTCTGATTATTATGGGCATAATTAGTAATGGGTTCACTATGTGAATACACATAAGGACGAACATGATTGAATTCTAATTGCAATGTCAAATTATCCACATTAAATGCCTTGAAATATTTGGCACCAAACTGATAGCCCAATTTATTTTTCCAGCTCCCTTCTCCCCCCGCAATATCGCTAGTAGAAAATTCATCAATAAGAAACTGTGCATAGAGATTAACCTGATTATTCCATTTGTATTTAGAAGTCAACCCCAAAAGAGCATTACCGCTTTTAGAAGAAGACGAAAACTCAACTGCACGATAAAAAACAACTGGATTAACAAAATTAGCATCAAAACCTCTGCCATTAGTATTGGTCCAAACCACAGATTCAAAGAAACCCAAGTTTAATCTATTTGAAACATTCCAGCTCAAATAATGGTTTACAGCATATTTCGAAGCATAGGTTTTATCAACTGTGACTTCGGGACGCACATCCTTTAACCAAACATAATCTACTGTGTATTTTATTTTCCAGAAATTAGCATTAATCTTAAAAAATGGGTAAGGACTGCTTCCGTCACTTAAAAGTAAGGAACGGTATCCATCACCAATAAAATTTTTCCCATATCCCAATTGCAGATCTAAAAACTTAGCTGCATTATAAGTTATATTAGCATCTGCCAAAGGAAAATCATAAGAGTCTGACTTGAACTGTTTCGCTATTCCTATCCCGGGGATAATAGCAGGATTACCACCTGAAGGCTTGATTGAATTTGCGTAAGCATTATAATAATCAGCAAAACGCCCCTGACTTTCGTAGAAAGTTGTTGTAAAATTCAATCGAGCACCAAGACCTCCTTTAAAATTAAGAGCTCTAGTATTTACATATGTATAATCACTTTTGCTGGGATTAGAAATTCCGCCTTGAACATTAAATAAAAAATTCAGAGCAAACCAATATCCTTCACCTTGTATTTCTGCCAGATTTTCATTCCATGTTTTTCTTCCTAACCAGCTTGTTTTATTCTTCATTAAGCTGGCATTAACCTTCTGAAAATTATAATATTTTTCAACTTCAGCATATGTATAAGGTTTTGAAGCCGTATGATTATTACTCCCCACCTTATTCATTTCCATATCAAATTCGGCGTAATAACTATGAGAAAAAGGAATATTTAAGTGACTTGTAAATTGCGGATTATCAAATCGCTTGTAAACTATACTGTCTAATTCTGTCAATCCGGCATTAACATTGATATTATCATTTTTTGCTTTAGCGGCAGCTGCAATTTCTTCAGGTGATAATAATGGAATCGCAATACTAAAATTAAACTTAGAATAAGTAGGATTGCCATTATAAGTAGGAGGCTCAATTTTTGGCAGACTGCCAAAAACTCTTTTTGTTTCAGCAATTAAATCTTCCTTATTTGAATTCACAAATAACACTTTAAAAGTACCAGCTGCATCCACTTCAAAAAGAACTTTTACTGTTCCTTTGTACTGATTCTGTTTCAAATTTTCGGATACTTTAAAATTTTGATATACAAATTGCTGCACTTCAGAATAAAAACAATTTTCTAACTCTTGTCTTTCTAAATTTTTACAATTCGGAAAAACAGGAAAACGCTCATCTGAAGATTCGGAGGATTTTGTATTCAATGTCTGTGCATCCATAACAGATGCAGCAAAAAGTAAAAGAAGAATTAGGGCTTTTTTAATCATTTTTATTTTGTATCAAATCAATATTCTAGAGAGGATTTATCTCCATTTGCGATAACTTTTGCTCCCGATGTTCCTATGCGAAGCACACCCATATCAATCATTATCTTCGCTTCCTCATATGTTCGCACCCCGCCTGCAGCTTTTACGGGAAGAGGCGATGCGTTTTCAAGCATGATTGCAATTGCTGAAACTGTAGCTCCATTTGGTAAATCATTTTCTGTTTTATAAAAACCTGTTGACGATTTTACAAAGACTGAACTGAATTCCTCTGGTTTAAAATTAGAAACTACAACATTTCTAATAAGCGCTGTCAGGTCTGCAATTTGTGCATTATTAAGAGCTGCCACTTCGATAATCCATTTTACTATTCGATTATTATCAAGACCGAGCTGAGTCCCTTTCAAAATTTCATACTCAACCAAATCAATATTACCAGCCTTAAAAGCTTCATAATTGCATACAAAATCTAATTCATCAGCACCATTTTGAATACATACAAGTGCTTCCTTTAATTTTCCAGCGACTGAAGACGTACCTCCCGGAAAATCGATAACTGTACCTATTAAAACTTTTGAATCAGCGTTTTCAATCAATTCTTTTGCTAAAGCAACTCTGTCCGGCCTAATCATTATCAGCTTAAATTTTTCGTCTATAGCTTCCTGAATAAAACCTTTGGCTACAGCTTCATTTTCACTCTCTGTCAAACCAGCCTGACTATTTGTTTTTAAATACGTAGAATCCAAATATTTTTTAATATCCATTATCATTATAATTTAAAAAGGAAAAAAGCGTAAAATTACATTATTCGAGTGAAATGACATCTATCAAATACCACTTGAATCAAAAAACCCACCGAAGTGGGTTCTTAATTTTTCAATACTATATTTAAAACATTGTTTTTATAACAAATTACAACTGTAAAAACTGACATTGCTGCTCCAACTAAATTAGCAACAGCGTCCAATACATCTGCACTCCTTGTTGTTGTAATAATTCCCTGCAATATTTCAATACCTGCTCCAAACACAAATGAAAATAGAAACGAAATCAGCAAAGGTCTGAATATAGAATCCGATTTTAATTGTTTATAAAAAAACAAAAACCAAAGAAATGTAAACACGAAATGAAAAAAAGCATGAATACATTTATCTAAATTTGGGATATTTACGGTAGGAAGATCACTTGATTGTACCAAACAAAAATAAGCAACTATTCCTGTCCATAATAAAGCAGCTATAAGCAGAAAATATTTAGGCACCAATAAGTTCTTTATAAGCTTCACCCGAAAGAAGTTCTTCTATTTCTGAAGGGTTAGAAATTTTAATTTTAATCATCCACCCGTCACCGTATGGATCTGCATTTACACTTTCAGGAGTACTTTCTAAAGCATCATTAAAAGCAATAATTTCTCCAGATAACGGAAGAAACAAATCAGATACTGTTTTTACTGCTTCAACAGTACCAAAAACTTCATCTTTATCTAAAGTCTGATCCAATGTCTCTACCTCTACATATACAATATCTCCTAATTCTTTTTGCGCAAAATGTGTAATTCCAACTGTAGCAATATCGCCTTCAAGACTAACCCATTCGTGATCTTTTGTGTACTTTAAATTTGCTGGTATGCTCATAAAATGATAATTGATAATTAATAATTATTTTTTGCACAAATGTAACAATCTTATGTACAATTATAGGTTAGATTTTCAAAAAATTAATTTCCAAAATTATAGCGGAATGTAAATCCTGAACTAATATTAGTCAAAGGAAATGAAGTCGAAATAATTGGTTTAGAAAAAGAGTGATTGTAATAAAAAATGATTGTCAGGTTTTTGCTCAAAGAATAATCGGCAGTAGTATTCAATGTCCAGATATTTTGTCCGCCTCCCAATTGATTGTTATCATAATCTAAATAGCGAACAATAGTCTGGCTGTCTCTATAAGTTAGATCAGCTTTGATATTGATATCACTTTTTATAATTCCTGTTGGATTATCTGCCAGTTTAGAAGAAAAAATTACATCTTTAATTCTGTATCCCAGCCCAACAACATATTCAACACCATGTACCTCTGTTAATAAATTATTGTCAAAACTCATAGACAAAGCTCTATCTCTATTTATTTGAGTTAACACCTTAAATGAATTTTTTAATTCAAAATCAATACGGACTAAAGGATTAAACTGTTCAACCAAAGTAACATTAGACATAATAGTAGGACTGAAAAAATTATTACTGTCATCTACCCCATTTGGATTATCATCATATTTATAGTTCGATCTAAATGAATTGACAGTATAAGACGCTCTGTAATTTTGCTGCAAAGAGAATCGTTTAAAGGTTTTCTTAAAAAATTCATACCGCATTAATCCATTATATTTAATTGCCCAATTGGGAATTGGAAATTTTTTAAATATATCTAATGAAACATCATTAGCACTTGTTCCCGAATAGGCGGCTAAAAATGATGGTAATAAGACAGCCTGACTGTTTTTCCCAAATCCAACTGGATAGCCATTATTTGCGATAGTGGTTTTTCTAAATGGATTGTTTGGATTTGCCGGACTATCAATCGGCGCAGTATTATCTTCCGGAGGCAGTGAAGTAATATCATATCGAGGTACTGGCTCTCCAGCATAATGATCATTAGCCAAGCGATCTGCAACAGAGAGCCTGTTGTTTCTAAACTGATCAAAAGCTGTTGATCTCACTTCATTACTTGTTGAAAATGAAGTACCAATCAATACTGTCGATATCGAAAATATACCATAATTATATGGTGATCGATGGTTATAAGTACCGTCCTCTGAAACATCATATTGTTCTGAAAAATTTTCAGAATAGGAACGATCCGCTAATAAGTCAATTTTAAGATCTGGAATTATTTCTAAATTGGCAGACCCTTTGAATGTTTGAGTATTTATAGTTGTATAATTTTGATTAAACTCTTCATAGTTTGTCAGCCAGCCTTTTTTAGCTGCCTCATACCGTATATCACTTTGGCTTCCAAAAATAAAACCTAATGTTGGTTTAGATGACCCGAAAAAACCAATACCCGGCGTAAATCCAGGCAAAACAGTTCCCTGATTTTCCGTAAACGTCATCTGGATACTTTTTACACTTGTTAATACTCCTTTCAAACCTTCGACAAACTGATTTTGATTAATTTTTTTCAGAGGGTCTTTTTTGACAATTTTTTCACCGGGTTTAGGCGGTGCCACTGGTTTAGGAGCACTATTCACAGAACCCTTACCAATCCCTATATACTTATACAGAGTCTCCATATTGAAGGTCGTATTAAAAGTAGTGGATTTAGCATTTTGTATAGTATTCCCTAAATTATAGGACACTCCCTCAATAACAGCATTGCTTAAAGCAGTAGAAGCCTGCTGCCAGCTATAATCTCCTGTATAGGAATAATTCGCTTTGATAAATCCTAAAACAGGGATTTTATTCAAAGGGATTTCATAATTTAAAATAAACTGCTGCATATGAAAATTTGGCGTTCCTGTATCCAGATATCCATCCCAAATCGTTACACCATCAATAGGATTATCATCTTCATCCAAATAATTTTTCACTAAATTACGAGATGCCGCTGTATAATTTATTTTTAAAGATTTAGTCAGATTATAATTAAATCCGTACTGATAATTAAATCCAAAATTTCTTCTAAACAAAGGTTCAAAGCCAATACCAATGTCTTCAACCTGTCTAAACTGCTGTTCGTTACTTTGTCTAACCACATTGGTGCTAAAAGTGACATTAGAAGGCAAATAGTTAAAATTAAGATCACTTAAAAACTTCCAGTAACTGCTTTTCTTCATGAACTTCGTTTTTTGAAAAGGTTCTACCGGCTTTGGCTGAAATGCAAAAGCATAATCCAATGTTGTTCTTGACTGCTGATCTATATTTTTTTCTATTTCAAAATCATGGCGTGCTACTTCATTATAATATTGCGAGAAAGTGAAGTTTTCCACATCATAAGGCATAGGTTTTTTCTCTGCATCTCTGTCTTTTCGCACACCAATTAAGTTGATACTTTTTCGTTTAGTATAATCTATAGCCTGATTCAATTTAGATTTTCTTTCCTCTTTAGAATCAGCATCATCCAAAACTTGTTTCAGTTTAATATCTTCATAAATAGGATCATACTCCGGTTTAATAATTTCTTCACCTATAGAATAATTAAAAGGTAAATTAATCCCCCATTTTTTAGGCAGAAACCTTCCAAGATTAATATTAGTCACGATATTATACTGCTGAATATCTTCTCTGCTTCTTTCATTTGGACCTTGCTCTATAGTTCCAAAACCAAAGTTTTTTATATTCCCGGTCATTGAAACTGTAGCTAAATCAGCAAAATTAGTATCAATATTTAATAAAGCTGCCATACCTCCTTTATTATCCATATCGGCCAAGCGAAGCTCATTGAACCATACTTCACCCTTTATATTCTTTTCTGGCTCATTACTTTTTAGCCCAAGCATAATATTCCGAATCAAACCTAAATTGGGATTACCCTTTATACCCAATCGTAACTTGTTATCTCCATCTCCATCTTCTCCTGCTAAATCAGGATCATCATCTGCATAATAAATTCCATCTGCCGGCAAACTGGACTTATCTTTTTTAATATATTTTAATTTTAAGTTCGTTAATGATGCTAATGACAAATCTATTTCATTTTCTGATGGCCACACTGCATCAGCACTTACACTACAACCACCTGAAGACTTAGTTACTTTTAGAGGAATTTCAATTTGATAAAAATCTGTAGAATAATCGGCACCAATACGCAGGAAAGCAACCATCTGATTATCATCTAATTCTATTTCATCTTTTAAAGATTCTGCATGCAGAAACATTTTAAGATTTTTATACTGGCGCATATCAATATTGAAATTTTTGAAAGCACCACGACTATTTTCCGAAGACGACAAGCTTTTAAGAGGTTTTAAACCACCTCCTGAAACCCGCATAGATAGTGATTGCTCATCCTGATTGATAACAGTATTATTATTGTACAATTGCTCTCTTTGTACACTTGGAGGACTGATATAATTTATAGGACATTTATTGGAATTTTCTTCAAGGTTGACCGAAGCAGTTTCAAAAACAACGGCATCATCCTTTACATTCAAATCATCAGGATTTAATGAATTTGCATAACGACGCCATTCTCCACGCATTAAATCTAAAGATCCAAAACGCAACGTAACCTGATCCGTAAAGTTGGTCAGAAACATTCTCATAAAACGGATAGACATTAAATCTACAGGTTTCCCTTCTACATTTTTTCCGATTTTATTTTGTGGCAGAGAAATAGGAATTTTAAACTGAATCCATCTCGCTTCGGTCGTAGTACCATTTGCCAGAGTAACCGTCGTGTTACGCACATCCGAAACATATTTCTGCCCTATATCCATATTTGCATTTATGTCTACGCTATATTCATAATAAGCATTTATGGTATTCATGGTATTATCTCTATTGACATCTTCTACATCAGGAATTGTTGTAGAACCTCTATTTGGCGAATTAATACTCACATTGGAGTTATTTTCTACTCCATTATAATTTTTATATCTGTCAAGTACGCTTCCCGAAGTATTTAAATAATAAATATAATCATCTCCTGCAGGATCAGGATCTGAAGCATAATTTGTATACTTACTTCCTTCCTGGCCTGAAGCAAGCCCGTCAAAACCTATATCCTGATTAACACGATTACTTTCATTATTGTCAAAAGCATAAATTAATGATTGCGACGCTGGAGCATTACCCCAAGCCGGAGCCGGATTTACCATCACCTGATCAGGTCCAAAACCATTTTCATATACTTTATAATCATCTTTCAGCACATCTTCGGAAATTTCTCCAAGATTAAAATAAATTTTACCTGTATTAGTATTTGATGTTTTACCTTGTCCCACATAAGGATCCATAACCCAGAATTGGATATATTCTACGTTGCTTTGTTCAAAATTCGTTGCACTTAATGACCTTACAATTCCTCCAAAATTTTCATTCGGAGCATCGGCCACATTTAAGTTATTATTATACGGACCGCGTTCTTTAGGATAATAACTCATATCCAATGTATTTACCACAAGGGACTGTCCTTGAGCAATATCAGTTAACGGATACAATTCTTCACTATAAACTCTCCTTGTGGCATTTGTAGACAAATCATCATTAGATATTCCCGATGGTTTTGAGGTATAAAAAACGGGATCTATAGAATACCATGCTAATTTTGCTCTTTTAAAACCAGAATCAAGACCATCTAATTTACCATTAAAGTCATAAGTACTGATATTGTTATCTTCAGGAGTGGAAGATAAAGTCCAGGCAAAAGGAGACCGTAAATCTATTGATGTCTGTGAACTTTCAAAATCATCAACATAGATTGTAGATTGGCCCTCAAAACTATCTCCTTTCGATGCGTTTGGCATTAAATAAGCTAATTCACCACTAACAGCAATTGATGAGGGAGCATCCGTATCTATATTAGGCAGTTTATTAACCAAACGTGTAAAAAATGGAACTTCAGAAGAAAAATTACCATGAAACCCAAAAATACTATTATTAACTGATTCTTGTCCATAACTGGATTTTTGAGTAAACGGCTTTTCTTTCATATTCAAAAAAGTAGCACCGACCATAAAATTTTCTGAAATTAAATGATCTACATTCACACCAAAAAACCTTCTGGTCTGCTGGCCAAATATTGAATTATTTTCTAATGAAATTTCAATTGGTGTGTTCGAAGCCTGCAGCGAAGGATCAAGAATCTGAACTTTTCCTAATTGATAATTTACGCTATAATCTACTCCTTCGACCAAAACCCTGCCCGCAGCTGTAACTTTAACAGAACCTAACGGAACATTAAACGCACCTATTGGAATTCCGTCCCCGCCCACAGATTTATATTTTCCCCGCAAAAGGAATTTATTCAGCTCAGGATATTGTATAGCTTTGGCCTGCGTGACACGGTACATATATGGATTTACATATTTTTTCTGATTATCGTTATAGGTCGTTACATCATTATAATTTTCTGTAGGGTCACCTGTTCCCAGCTTAGAAAACAGTAATTCACCAAAAGGCTCTTTAGTGGTAAAAATCAATCTTCCATTTTGACTGTCAACGGTCATACCAGGAATAAAATCAAAAAAACCGTCTCCTCCTGCTTGCGGGTCGTTGTTATAATTAAGTTTATCTACATCAAATACTTTCAATAAGGTAGTATTGGTAACAGTATAAGGTTTTGGCGGATTTAAATTTTGATTATCCTCGTCAGGAAAAGGAGTTCCTGCAACAGGTGTTATATAATTTAATGCCGATGGATTTTTATATAAAATGTTTAATCTAAAATCCTCCTGAATCAATTGGTAAGCTCCCTGTATCTGATAAATGTTTTTCATCATCAGATTCCAAACAGGATTTGCTACATTTGTCAGACTGCTTTTTAGCATTTTCAAAATTAAAGTCTGAGAAATTACCGTTTGATTAGAAGATTGATTTCCTCCAACGACTGTTGCGTCTACTCCGTCATTTGCAAACTCTCCCACTTGATATACTTTATCGCCAATGGAATATTGATATGCCACAGCCAAAATTTCATCATTTCCCAATCGCTGCTGCAAAGAAATATAACCCAATTGCGCATTAAAAGTATACTCATTTGGCAATAGCTTCCTTGCGTTTTCTAATTTTGAGTAATCCTGTCCTTCATTAACATCAATTGAAGGCGAGAATCCAGATTTTGCCGTAACAATTTCACGAATATTACTATTTAGATATCCTGTATTAGAACTAATTAAAGCTGGGTCATATTTATTATTCTTATTATCTGATGGATAGGATTTTTTTAAATTTGGCTGGTTAATGAAAAAATCTGACGGAATAGGATCCAAAACTACTACCTCATTTTGCCTGCCAATTATTGGATTACCTTCCGAGTCTGCCAACTCCCCTTCCCCTAAATCCTGAAGTGCAATAATATTTCGTAAATTATTGCTTGTTGCATTTACCCTATTCTGTTTATTGGTGACCCAAACTTCTATTCTTGTAATCTGAACCCTAGAGCTAATTAGCGGATAACTTTTTAAAGAGGCATCATATTTATCTCTAAAATATTGAGATAGGAAAAAATGCCGGTCATTATCATAATCTAATCCATACATTTCAAACTCCTGAATAGTACCGCCGCCTTGTGCCGTAACGCTTTTGGCCTGTGATTTTTGTTCCGAGAAAACACCTGTTACAGTAGTTTTTCCAAATTGCAATTCGGTTTTTACTCCAAATAAACTTTGCGCCCCTTGAATCAAAGTACTATTCAAAGGCATGCTGACATTTCCAACTTCAATTTTGCGGACAATATCATCATCTGCAGGCGTGTATTCCAGTTTTAATAAATTTTGAAAAGCAAAAGTAGACTGAGTATCAAAATTAGCATTCACCTGAAGTCTTGTACCAACTTTCCCCAGCAGACTCATACTTATTCGCTGATTAAAATCAAATGAGGTATTGGTTCGATTTCTAGATGAAAATGCAGGATTATCTTGTTTGGTATAAAGCAATCCTAAATCCACTTCGATAGACCCTGTAGGTTTAACGTCAATAGTATTACTTCCAAAAATAGATTCAAACAATCCTGATTTTATATAATAACGAGGTAATAAATCTTTTTTAGCAGCGTCACTTCCTTTTTTATTACCATCAATTGCATCCAGTTTTTGATTAAAATATTGACTCATTGATTCTTTCAGCCGAATTTTTTCATACTCTGCTGGAGTCAGTACAATTGGGTAATTGATATTAAAATCGTCTACTGAATTGGTATAAATATAGGTATTAGTAACGGGGTCATAAGTATAAGCAGACAATATGCTCTGAGGATTTGCTAATTGAATTTCACCAACATCATATCCTTTTTTTATCGTATCCTGAACAGCATCTTGCACTTGAGCCTGAGACACAAAGCCACAAAAAAACACCAGCAAAAAAAAGTAGATTTTATGCATATCAATCAGGCTAGTAAATGACCTCTTATAAATTTTTTAAAGCTTTTTTAATTATAGTTTCCACAGTAGCCTCTGGATCTTCTTTGATGATCTTTTCAATAACTTTTTCAGAAGTTTTTCGAACAAAACCAAGAACTTCTAAAGCAGATAACGCCTCATCTTTATTTGTATTGCTTTGCAGCATTGAAACTTCGTCCAAATCATACAATTTTAACACTTTCTCTTTTAAATCTAGAATTACCCTTTGTGCAGTTTTACTTCCAATTCCTTTTATTTTCTGAATAGTTACGACATCTCCAGATGCAATTGCATTAATAATCTGTTTGGGTTCCAAAGAAGAAAGCATTGTTCGGGCAATACCAGCACCAATACCAGATACTGACAATAACATTTTAAAAATTTCTCTTTCAGATTTCTCGACAAAACCGAACAATACATGCGCATCTTCCTTTATCTGCAGATATGTAAACAGCTTTATAAAATCAGTATTAGGCAGTAAAGAATAGGTGTGCAAAGATATATTCACATGGTAACCAACTCCACTACAATCGATCACAACTTCTGTAGGGTTTTTTTCTACTAATTTTCCTTGTAAATGTGCTATCATAAATAAATTATAGGCCCAAATATAATAAAATTTGAGATTAAAAGATAATCAAAACACTAATGGTCTACACTTTATAAGCACGAACCAATATAACGCATTTCTAATCTTAAAATCTCAAATCTTAGTAAGTCGGAATTTCGAGTTTATTTCCCTTTTAATCTCATGCTTTTTTCTTGGGCATCGATAACTGCAATAGCAGCCATGTTCACCATTTCCTCAACACTGGCGCCTAATTGAAAAACATGAACTGGGTGTTTCATTCCCATCATAATTGGTCCTATTGATCCATTTTTATTCAGTTCTTTCATTAATTTATAAGTAATGTTAGCCGATTCAAGATTTGGAAAAACCAAAGTATTTACTTTTTTTCCAGCTAATTTTGAAAAAGGAAACTTAGCAGACAGCATATCTGGATTCAAAGCAAAATCAGCTTGAACTTCGCCGTCTACAATAATCTCGGGATGATGCTGATGCAGATATGCAACTGCTTCTTTTACTTTTGAAGCACTTACATTTGCCGATGAGCCAAAATTAGAATATGATACCATAGCTATCACAGGCTCAACACCAAACATTTTTGCAGTATTAGCAGTCATAACAGCAATTTTTGCCAATTCTTCTGCCGTTGGATTAACATTTATTGCAGTATCCGATAAAAACATTGGACCTCTGGCGGTCATCATAATATTGGTCGTAGCCACCAGCGAAACATGAGGTGCTTTCCCTATTATCTGCAATAACGGTTTAACCACAGATGGATAACTTCTAGAATGTCCGGAAACCATTGCATCTGCCTCTCCTGTATTGACCATCATAGCTGCAAAATAGTTACGCTCTCTCATGAACTTTTCAGCATCGAATAGCGAAGTACCATTTCTTTTTCTTGACTCCCATAATTCGGTAGCGTATCTGGTTCTTCTTTCTTGTTCTTCTTCCAGTTTTGGATCTATAATCTGCACATCGGCATCAAACCCTAACTCTTCTTTTAATTCTAAGATAATTTCTTTATTTCCTAATAAAATTGGGAAACCTATACCATCTTCATAAACAATCTGAGCTGCTTTTAAAACATCCAATTGTTCTGCTTCGGCAAAAACAATTCTTTTAGGATCAGTTTTGGCTCTGTTAGTAATTAAGCGAACCATTTTGTTATCGTTCCCCAAACGT
Organism: Flavobacterium aquicola; assembly: GCF_003385115.1. Classification (GTDB taxonomy): domain Bacteria; phylum Bacteroidota; class Bacteroidia; order Flavobacteriales; family Flavobacteriaceae; genus Flavobacterium; species Flavobacterium aquicola. Next base: position 192,275 of record NZ_QUNI01000003.1, on the reverse strand, counting down.
TCCAATAATTCCTCTTTGTATTTATCCCAATCTGTTATTGGATTTAATGCAACACCAGAGTCCATAGCCGCTTTTGCAACCGCAGGAGCAACTTCAGATATTAATCTAGGATCGAAAGGTTTTGGTATAATATATTCTCTGCCAAATACCAGTTTTTTAGCACCATAAGCAATATTCACCTGCTCTGGAACATTCTCTTTTGCAAGTGCGGCAAGAGATTTTACAGCAGCCATTTTCATGGCTTCATTTATTTTTGTAGCACGAACATCTAACGCTCCTCGAAAAATATATGGGAAACCAAGTACATTATTAACTTGATTAGGATGATCCGAGCGTCCTGTTGCCATAATTACATCCTTACGGGTAGAAACGGCAAGATCATAGGCAATTTCAGGATTTGGGTTTGCCATAGCAAAAACAATTGGATTGTCTGCCATTGACAATAACATTTGAGAACTCAAAACATCGGCAGAAGACAGACCAATAAAAACATCAGCATTTTTTACAGCCGATTCTAAACTAATTCGCTCCCCTTCTACTGCATATTTTTGCTGTAATTCAGACAAAGACGAATTATCTTTAGTTAAAAGTCCTTTACTGTTGTACATTAAAATATTCTCTTTTTTCACTCCTAGTAAAACATACAAATCAGTACAAGCAATCGCTGCTGAACCTGCCCCAGAAACGACCATTTTTACATCTTCAGCTTTTTTATCAGCCAATTCCAATGCGTTAATTAAAGCTGCAGAAGATATAATTGCCGTCCCATGCTGATCATCATGCATCACAGGAATATTCAATTCTTCAACTAGTCTGCGTTCGATTTCAAATGATTCAGGAGCCTTAATATCTTCTAAATTAATTCCGCCAAATGTTGGCGCTATGTTTTTTACAGTCTGTATAAACTCTTCAACATCTTCGGTACCAATTTCAATATCAAATACATCGATATCCGCAAATATTTTAAACAAAAGGCCTTTTCCTTCCATTACTGGTTTTCCAGCTTCTGGTCCAATGTTACCAAGTCCTAAAACAGCTGTCCCATTTGAGATAACAGCAACTAAATTTCCTTTTGCAGTGTATTTATAAACATTATTTATGTCTTTGGCGATTTCCAAACACGGTTCAGCAACTCCAGGAGAATAAGCCAAAGACAAATCTCTTTGGGTTGCATATTTTTTGGTAGGGACTACTTGTATTTTTCCTGGAGTTGGCTCAGCGTGATACAATAACGCTTCTCTTCTTTTACTGTCTTTGTCCATTTTTTTAATTTATTTTTTCAACAAACAAATATAGTTTACTTCAATCAAAACAGGCACTATTATATTATCCTATTCTTATATTTTATTTTCAGATAATCTATTTTAAAAAAAATAGCTGCGTAATACCGCAGCCACTTTTTTTTAAACAATATGATCGATAACTACTTAACGCGATATATAAGAATCCAAATGCTTAATGGTTTCTTTCTGCACTTCAATTATGGCTTTTACCACATCTCCAATAGAGACAAGTCCAATTATTGATCCATTTTCAATCACTGGCAAATGTCTAATTCTTCTTTTACTCATTATCTCCATACAAAATTCCAAATCATCAGAAGGTTTGACAGTTACCACATCGCACTCCATGATTTCACTTACTGGTGTTTTTTTGGAAGACTTATCTTTTAAAACTATTTTTCTAGCATAATCTCTCTCCGATAAAATTCCTTTTAACTCACCATTTTCAATTACGAGGACAGCTCCTATATTTTTTTCACCCATGACTCTCAGCGCTTCAAATACAGTAATGGTTGAAATAATAGAATAAACTTCCGCTCCTTTTGTTCTTAATATCTGATTTACAGTCATAATAGATGATTTTTAGAAAGTTAAATTTAGAAAAAAAAGATATACAAAAAGCAAAAAAATAAAATTATTTAGCCCTTTAAAACATAGCTGAGACTTAAAAAATTATAAAACCTTAAATAAAAACAGTCTTTAATACCATAAAAGATAATGATAAAGCTGCATCAATATTACGATTTATTCTAAGAAAAGAATATTCCGCTGTAGACCATTAAATTTAGATCGTTTAAGAGGAGAATCCTTAAACACTTTTTTAAAAGTTTCTTCGGTAATTTCTATCCAGTCTTTTTTGGACATTGAAAGTAATTCGGAGTTTGCATTTAATAAAGGTTCATCATGCGGTTTTGAAAAACGGTTCCAAGGACAAACATCCTGACAAACATCGCATCCAAAAGCCCAGTCATCAAATTTGCCTTTCATTTCCATTGGAATATTATCTTTCAGTTCAATTGTAAAATAAGAAATGCATTTACTGCCGTCAACCACATACGGAGCAACAATTGCCTGTGTAGGGCAAGCATCCAGACAAGCGGTGCAGGAACCACAATGATCCGTAACTGCGTGGTCGTATTCCAAATCAAGATCAATAATAAGCTCAGCTATAAAATAAAAAGAGCCTGTTTTTTGAGTCAGCAGATTACTGTTTTTGCCAATCCATCCTAAACCGCTTTTGGCTGCCCAAGCTTTATCAAGAACAGGAGCTGAATCTACAAAAGCACGCCCTGAAACTTCACCAATATTTTGCTGAATTGAAAACAAGAATTCATTGAGTTTTTCTCTGATGACGAAATGATAATCCTGTCCATAAGCATATTTAGAGATCTTATATGAATCAGGATTTTGGGTTTCTGAGGGATAATAATTTAATAAAAGTGACACCACGCTTTTGGCATCATCTACCAATAAAGTTGGATCCAAACGCTTATCAAAGTGATTTGCCATATAGGCCATCTGCCCATTATAATTATTATTCAGCCAATTTTCCAAACGCGGTGCTTCTTTTTCCAGAAAGCCAGCTTTTGATATACCACAAGATAAAAAACCGAGGCGCTTGGCTTCGGACTTTATAAACTTTGAATATGATTCTTTGGAATTTATCATTATCTTTTGGCAAATAAAACTTCAACTCCAACTGGTTTTAAAGTAACCAACGGATTAAATTGAACCTCACCGCTAACTGGTTTTATCTCGTACTTTTTTACAATTTTAAAAAGCGTTATACACATTTCATAAATAGCAAAACCAGTACCTATACACATTCTGGGACCTGCCCCGAAAGGATAAAAATACTGCATAGAATGTTTTTTTTCTTCACCCAAAAATCGCTCCGGATTAAATTCATCGGGATTTTTCCAATATTTTGGATTGCGGTGTAACTCATACAATGAAATACCAATGAGTGTTCCTTTTTTTATATAATAAGAAGTGATAGTATCATCCACAACATTTTGCCTGTCAACAATCCAAGCTGGCGGATAGAAACGCATTGATTCATTCAAAACTGCATTGATATAAGTCATTTTCTGCAGCTTATCGACAGTTTCGCCTTCTTGTGATTCAATCTCTGCAATTTCCTGCCATACTTTTTGCTGAACATCAGGATGCTTTGCTAAAAGGTAAAGCGTAAAAGTCAAAGCATTTGCAGTTGTTTCATAACCTGCTACAAAAAGAATTTTTATCTCATCAATTAATTGAGTCACCGGCATCCCTTCACCTGTATCTTCATATCTCGTTTCAAGAAGCATCTGCAGCAAATCATTAGTCTGCACATCTGAAGCAATTCGTTCCTCAATAATTCCCTTAATTATGTTGTTATTTTCTAAAGACAATTGAAAATGCTTTTTAGTCTGCCCGCTTAAAGAAAACCACCAGCCTTTATGAGGAAGTCTTACTTCTTTGATTAAGAACTGCTGTACTTCATCTATAATAAATTTTATTCTATTTAATGTTTCAGCAGAAGTAGAAAGCTGAAACAATGATTTGGCAACAACATTATACGCCAACTGACTCATTACAGGAAATATATCGACTGGTTTTTCTTCAGCAAGTTCCTTCAATTCTGAATCGATAATCTGTTCCATATTGGCAACCAGCTGATTCATTTTCTGTTTATGAAAAGCAGGCTGAATCAATCTTCTTTGTTTTAGCCAAAAGTCTCCATCGGATGTCAAAAGTCCTTTACCAAGATATTTTGACAAATACACTGTTTGAATATTAGACTTATGATAGTTTTTATGATTTTTCTGTAATATATAAGTCGCTACTTCATTATCCCTTGACAGCATCAAATGCTTAGTCCTGCCTATTCTTACAGAAAAAGTATCGCCTAATTTATCAAAATATTTTTTATGAAACGGAATAGGATTTCTTCGAATACCTTCTGCATCTAAAAAGAAATTAACTATTGAAAGTTTTTCAGGATAATTATATTTCTTATTCATTGCAAATGATACTAAATTTTAAAAAAGTCCGCCTTGTATATTAGTTTTAATTTTACCCAAATGCTTATAGGCTTTTTCAGTTACTTCCCTTCCTCTAGGGGTTCTCATAATAAAACCTTCCTGAATCAGAAAAGGTTCGTAAACCTCTTCTATAGTTTCACTGCTTTCGGATACGGCTGTTGCCAAAGTCGTTAAACCTACAGGACCGCCTTTGAATTTATCAATAATAGTATTCAGAATTTTATTATCCATTTCATCAAGACCGTGAGCATCAACATTTAATGCTTTCAAGGCATATCTTGCAATTTCAATATCGATTGTTCCATTTCCTTTTATCTGCGCAAAATCACGAACACGACGCAATAATGCATTAGCAATACGCGGAGTTCCTCTGCTTCTGCCTGCAATTTCTATCGCCGCTTCCATAGTAATTGGCATTTTAAAGATCATAGCACTTCGTTCAACAATAGTCGTCAAAAGTTCAGTTGTATAATATTGCAATCTTGATGATATACCAAAACGGGCACGCATAGGAGCTGTCAAAAGTCCAGAACGGGTTGTCGCACCAATAAGCGTAAAAGGATTCAGATTAATTTGTACTGTTCTGGCATTTGGCCCAGACTCAATCATGATATCGATCTTGAAATCCTCCATAGCAGAGTATAAATATTCCTCAACTATTGGACTCAAACGGTGGATTTCATCTATAAACAAAACATCCCGTTCCTCAAGATTTGTAAGCAATCCAGCCAAATCACCAGGCTTATCCAAAACAGGGCCAGAAGTAATTTTAATACCTACTTCTAATTCATTAGCCAAAATATTCGCCAAAGTTGTCTTACCCAAACCTGGAGGTCCGTGGAAAAGAGTATGGTCAAGTGCCTCTCGCCTTTGATTAGCAGCTGCAACAAAAACCTTCAGATTTTCCAATACCTGATCCTGACCCGAAAAATCATCAAAAGACAGTGGCCTTAATCTTTTTTCAATATCTATCTCTTCTGGGCTAAAATTATTATTCGTAGGATCTAAGTTCTCGTTCATTTGATAAAGATAAAAAAAGTAATCATTGTAATAAAAAAATGCCTCTCATTTAATGAAAGGCATTTATATAATTTTATTGAAATTTTAGTGATGTAAAACTACTTCTCCTTCTTTCATTGGAACTGTCTGAGGTACAAAATCCTCTTCATGTCCAGGATTACTGTAATCATAAGGCCAACGGTGTACGTGAGGAATTTCTCCTGGCCAGTTACCGTGGATATGCTCTACTGGAGTAGTCCATTCTAAAGTATTAGATTTCCATGGATTTTGAACTGCTTTCTTACCGTAGAAAATACTAACGAAGAAATTGTACAAGAATACTAATTGGAAAGCTCCACCGATCAAAGCAAAAGTTGTAATCAATACGTTTACATTTTGCAAATCATCAAAAAGTGGGAAGTTTGTATTTGTATAATAACGTCTTGGCAAACCAGCTAATCCAATAAAGTGCATTGGGAAGAAAACTCCATAAGCACAAACCGCAGTTACCCAGAAGTGAACATAACCTAAATTCTTGTTCAGCATTCTTCCGAACATTTTTGGATACCAGTGATAAACACCCGCAAACATACCGTATAGTGCAGATATACCCATTACCAAGTGAAAGTGAGCAACAACAAAATAAGTATCGTGAACGTTAATATCCAAAGTACTGTCTCCAAGAATAATTCCAGTTAAACCTCCAGTAATGAAAGTAGAAACTAAACCAATAGAAAACAACATCGCTGGATTCATTTGAAGATTACCTTTCCAAAGTGTAGTGATATAGTTAAATGCTTTTACAGCAGATGGAATCGCAATCAATAATGTTGTAAAGGTAAATACAGATCCCAAGAACGGATTCATACCAGAAATAAACATATGGTGACCCCAAACGATTGTTGACAAAAATGCAATAGCTATAATTGACATAATCATCGCTCTATAACCAAAGATAGGTTTACGAGAGTTTGTAGCAATAATTTCAGAAGTAATACCCAAAGCAGGCAAGATTACGATATATACCTCAGGGTGACCTAAGAACCAGAACAAGTGTTCGAAAAGTACTGGAGAACCACCTTGGTAATGTAAAACTTCACCAGCAATATAAATATCAGATAAGAAGAATGAAGTACCAAAACTTCTATCAAAAATCAATAATAAAGCTGCAGATAATAAAACAGGGAAAGAAACAATACCAATAATAGCTGTTACAAAGAAAGCCCAGATAGTAAGTGGCATTCTTGTCATTGACATACCTTTTGTTCTTAAGTTAATAACTGTAACAACATAATTCAAAGATCCCATTAAAGAAGAAGCAATGAATATTGCCATAGAAACCAACCATAAAGTCATACCCAGTCCTGAACCAGGGATAGCTTGAGGCAAAGCACTTAATGGAGGATAGATCGTCCAACCTGCAGAAGCTGGTCCAGCTTCAACAAAAAGAGAACAAATCATGATTACACTTGATAAAAAGAATAACCAATACGATATCATATTCATAAAACCGGAAGCCATATCTCGGGCTCCAATTTGAAGTGGTATCAGTAAATTACTAAAGGTTCCACTCAAACCGGCTGTTAATACAAAGAATACCATTATAGTACCGTGGATTGTAACTAAGGCCAAATAAATATCATTAGCCATTACACCGTTTGGCGCAAATTTATCACCCAACAAAACATTAAAAATTTTGAAAGACTCTTCTGGCCAAGCCAATTGCATTCTAAATAGCAAAGACATACTTACACCGATAACACCCATTATGATACCAGTTAACAAATATTGCTTAGCAATCATTTTGTGATCAATACTAAAAATATATTTAGTAATGAAAGTGTCTTTATGGTGGTGTTCGTGTTCGTGATCGTGTCCGTGATCGTGACCTTCTGCTGACATATATTTATACTTTAAATTTTCTTAATAATAATTATTTCATTGCTATTTTCGCAACAGCTGCAGTATCCTTTGCAACAGTTGTATCTTTCGCTGAAGAAGCATCAGGTGCAGCTGGCTCAGCTTTAGAAGCCTTTACTTCAGCAACTAAATTAGTTTTTTCGCTTAACCATTTTTTATAGTCTTCAGGTGTATCAACTACAACTTTCATTTGCATGTTATAGTGAGAAGAACCACAAATCTTGTTACACAATAACAAATATTCAAAAGTGTAAGGATCTAAACCTGGCTCACCTTTAGCAACTAATTCTAAACTTTTCTTAGCTCTGATTGCATTAATATTAGCAACTTTCTCAACCATATAAGGTAATGCTTGATATTCTGCCGTTGTATAAATTGGTGTAAAAGCAAACTCGGTAACCATACCCGGAACACAGTTCATCTGCGCTCTGAAATAAGGGAAGTAAGCTGAGTGCAACACATCTTGTGATCTCATCTTGAAATGTATCTTTTTACCTTTAGGAATATGTAATTCAGAAACTACAATATCATCCTGAGCATAAGGATCTGACAAATCAACACCTAAAGTATTAACTCCTTCAATTAATCTAACATTTGCTTTACCTAAAACATTATCAGCACCGGCATATCTTGCAGTCCATTTAAATTGCTGAGCATATAATTCAATCACTACAGTGTCATCATCCTCATCAATAAACATAATATTTGTCCAAGCATATAATCCATAAAGAATCAATCCAGCCAATACTACTGCAGGAATAACACTCCAAATTGCTTCTAACTTGTTGTTATCAGCAAAATATAAGGCTCTTTTATCTTTATTACCTCTGTATTTGAAAGCGAAGTAATGCAATAAAACTTGTGTAATTGCCTGAACTGTAAAAATTAACACCCAGGTAATATTCATTAGACGATCAATTGTAGCTCCATGATCAGAAGCTGGAGTATGGAGCACTAAGTGCCCCCATGTATAAACTCCGTATATTGTAAAGATATAAATGAATGCTAAAAATCCAAACATCAAATACCCTTGTACATTATTATCATCATCATTTGCAACCTGTGAATCGTCCGAATCCAAAGAAACTTGCGTCAAATCGAATATCTTCGTCAATTGCCATATTGCAACAGCTAATAAAACTAAAACTATAACTACCAACAAACTTGTCATCTGTTTATCCTTTAAATATTAATAATGAAAATGTTTACTCTCGTCAATGAATGGATTTCTTTTTGCCAACAAAGGAGCTTTAGTTAATGCTGAAAATACAACAAAAATAAATAATCCAAGGAAGAATAAAACGGATGCAATTTCTGGAATACCAATAAACCAACTACTTCCTACAGTACCAGGCATAATCATATTAAAGAAGTCAATATAATGACCTAATAAAATTACAATACCTGCCATAACCAAAACCCAAGTGATACGTTTGAAATCTGTATTGATCAAAATTAAAACAGGGAATAAGAAATTCATAACAACAGCACCAAAGAAAGGCAAGTTATACTCTTGAATTCTTGTAATGAAGTAAGTAATCTCCTCAGGGATATTAGCATACCAAATCAACATAAATTGAGAAAACCATAAGTAAGTCCAAAACACACTAATACCAAACATAAATTTAGCTAAATCATGAACATGACTAGTATTTACATGCTCTAAATATCCTCTAGATTTCAAGTAAAGAGTAACCATACAAATCATAGTAATACCGCTTACAAAGAAACTTGCGAATACATACCATCCAAACAATGTACTAAACCAATGCGGATCAATTGACATAATCCAATCCCAAGACATAATAGACTCAGTAACGATGAAGAAAACCAAAAATCCAGCGGAATAATTAAAATTCTTTTTATAGAAACTATTATCATTAGACTCATCTTGAGCTAAACAATTTTTTCTTGAGAAATAACGATATGCATTCCAGCCAGCTAAAAATATTGCTGCTCTAACTATCCAAAAAGGAAAATTCAAGAAACCAGATTTAGTTTGGATTAATTCGTCATGTTTTACAACTTCAGGATCTAACCAAATAAACAAATGATTAAAGTGAAGACCGCAAAGTACAAGTATTATAAAGAATATAACAGAACCTACTGGCAAGTAAGCAGTAATCCCCTGCATTACTCTAAACAAAACTGGAGACCATCCAGCTTGTGCAACTTGTTGAATAGCATAAAAAGCCAAAGTTCCCAAAGAAAGCAGCATAAAGAAAATACAAGCTACATATAATGCTGCCCAAGGTTTGTTACTTAATTGATGAAGTACATGCTCTAAATGCTCTTGATGCTCAGTATCAGCTTTAACCTCATGCTTTCCTGCCTCAGCTTTTGCGTGTTCTGGTGCTTCTGCTTCATGAGCAGCTTCAGAACCATGAGCAGAAGAAACTGCTTCATGATGCCCTCCATGTGAATCAGCTGCAAGAAGAGCTTCAACTTCTTGAATATTTTTAGGTGCACTCAAAAAACCATATCCAATTCCTAAAAGACCAACGGCCATTAAGACGAAAGAAAAAGTTTTTAATTTACTTGAAAATGTATACATATCTATTACGATCAGTTTGTTCAACAATTATTATTGTGCTTTTAGTTTAAGAACATAGTCAGCTACTAACCAGCGTTCGTGAGCACTCATTTGATTAGCATGTGAACCCATAGCATTCAAGCCATAAGTTTCTACATAAAAAATACTTCCTTCAGTAAGCTCTCTATCTTTATAATTAGGAACACCAAGAAATTTTTCTCTTTCAACTAATTTCCCTTTACCATCACCAGCAGCACCATGACAGCTAATACAATAAATTTCAAAAAGCTCTTTTCCTTTATCAGAGTTTCTATCTAATGAATCTAAAGGAGATTTTAAATTGGCTTTAGCTAAAGCATATCCTTCTGGAGTATTTTCATATTCAAAAGGCTCAAAACCTCTATTGATAGAACCTGCAGCAGGAAGCTGCCCTTCTTTACCATTTTTAAACACATCAACTGGAGCCGTACTATAAGTTTCAGCACTTACTGCCTCGTACATATTAGGCATATATTGATAATTTGGACTGTCACTATGACGACATGACGAAACCATTACCATTAAACCAAATACAAATGTTATTTTATATAAACTTTTCATATCTACAATTAATGCTTTTCAATTACTTTAACTTCTACTGCACCTGTTCCTTCGAAAAAAGAAACTAATTCCTCTTCATTATTATTAACGGCAACTTCCATTAAAAAATGATCATCAGTAGTTCTTACATCTGGGTTTTCAGCTTCTTTAAACGGCCATAATCTACTTCTCATATAAAAAGTGATAACCATTAAGTGAGCTGCAAAAAATACAGTCTCTTCAAACATAATAGGCACAAAAGCCGGCATATTATCAATATAACTAAAACTAGGTTTTCCACCAATATCTTGAGGCCAATCCTGTATCATTATATAATTCATCATCCAAGTTCCAAAAGACAAACCACACAACCCGTAAATAAAAGCACATATAGCTAAACGTGTAGGTGCAAGTCCCATTGCCTTATCCAACCCGTGAACTGGAAATGGCGTGAATACTTCTTCAATATGATGATGAGCTGCGCGTGTCTTTTTTACAGCATCCATCAAAATATCATCGTCATTATAAATGGCGTATATAACTTTATTACTCATGATGTGAATGTTTATTAGCTTCTCTTTCTTTAATATAATTTTCTCCTGTAGCTTTCAATATTGTTTTAACCTCTGCTTGTGCAATAACAGGGAATGTTCTTGCATACAATAAGAATAACACAAAGAAGAAACCTATTGTTCCGATAAAAATTCCGATGTCAACAAAAGTTGGAGAGAACATAGTCCATGAAGATGGTAAATAATCTCTATGCAATGAAGTTACGATAATTACAAATCTTTCAAACCACATTCCAATATTTACTACTATCGAAATAATAAAAGAAAACATAATACTTGTTCTTAATTTTTTGAACCACATGAATTGCGGAGAAAACACGTTACAAGTCATCATTGCCCAATAAGCCCAAGCATATGGTCCAGTTGCTCTATTCAAGAAAGCGTATTGCTCATACTCTACTCCAGAATACCATGCGATGAATAACTCCGTAATGTAAGCAACCCCAACGATAGAACCTGTAATCATGATTACAATGTTCATCAATTCGATATGCTGAATAGTGATATAAGCTTCAAGATTAATAACTTTTCTCATAATAATAAGCAAAGTATTTACCATCGCAAATCCAGAGAATACCGCTCCTGCAACGAAGTAAGGAGGGAAAATTGTAGTATGCCATCCAGGAATTACCGAAGTAGCAAAGTCCATAGATACAATAGTATGCACAGAAAGTACAAGAGGAGTTGCTAAACCAGCAAGAACCAATGAAACTTCTTCAAAACGCTGCCAGTCTTTAGCTCTACCACTCCATCCAAAACTTAGGATAGAATAAACTCTCTTATTGAAAGGTGTAATTGCTCTATCACGCAACATTGCAAAGTCAGGCAATAATCCAGTCCACCAGAAAACTAACGAAACAGATAAATAAGTAGAGATTGCAAATACGTCCCAAAGCAATGGTGAGTTAAAATTCACCCAAAGAGATCCAAACTGGTTCGGAATTGGTAATACCCAATATGCTAACCAAGGACGCCCCATGTGAATAATTGGAAACAAACCTGCTTGAATTACAGAGAAGATTGTCATCGCTTCTGCAGAACGGTTAATCGCCATTCTCCAACGTTGACGGAATAATAAAAGTACTGCAGAAATAAGTGTTCCTGCGTGACCAATACCAACCCACCAAACGAAGTTAGTAATATCCCAAGCCCAACCAACTGTTTTATTTAATCCCCAAGTACCAATACCTGTAGACACTGTGTATATAATGCAGCCCAATCCCCAAAGGAAGGCTATTAATGCGATTGAAAATACAATCCACCATTGTTTGTTTGCTTTACCTTCGATAGGTGCTGCTACATCAACAGTTATATCGTGATATGATTTATCACCTATAACTAAGGGTTTTCTAATGGCTGCTTCGTAGTGAGACGACATAATCCTTTATTTGATTCTTAATTAATAATTTTTGTACTAGGTATTTCTAACTTTAACGTGGTATACAACATTTGGTTTAGTACCAACATGCTCTAATAAATGATAACTTCTTTCGTCTTCTGCCAATTTAGCAACCGCAGCTTCTTTATCATTAACATCTCCAAATATCATTGCTCCAGAAGAACAAGCATTTGAACAAGCAGTTTGGAATTCACCATCTTTTACTGATCTTCCCTCGTTTTTAGCTTTCAAAATTGTTGCTTGTGTCATTTGAATACACATAGAACATTTTTCCATTACTCCACGAGAGCGAACATTAACATCAGGATTTAAAACCATACGTCCTAAATCATCATTCATATGATAATCAAATTCACTGTTTTTGTTGTATAAGAACCAGTTGAAACGACGTACTTTATAAGGACAGTTGTTAGCACAGTAACGAGTACCAACACATCTGTTATAAGCCATTTGATTTTGACCTTGGCGGCCGTGTGAAGTTGCAGCAACAGGACAAACTGTTTCACAAGGAGCGTGATTACAGTGCTGACACATTACTGGCTGGAAAGAAACCTGTGGATTATCTCCTGCTTTTTCCATTTCATTAAAAGTAGACAATGAACTAGATAAACCAGCTATATTTTCTTTTCTTTCGTTATCACCTTCAAAAGTGCTTTCAGAAGAATAGTATCTATCAATACGCAACCAGTGCATATCCCTGCTTCTTCTTACTTCATCTTTACCAACTACAGGTACATTGTTTTCAGCATGACATGCAATTACACAAGCACCACAACCAGTACAAGCATTTAAGTCAATAGAGAGATTAAAATGATGTCCAGTAGAACGGTCAAATGAACCCCATAAATCTACTGAAGTAGTTGGAACTTCTTTATGATCTAAAGACACCATAGGTTTTTCGTTCCAAATCTCAGCATCTTCCTCATTAAAAATTTTAAGAGTAGTTTCTTTAATGATATCTCCTCTACCCATTAATGTTTTCTGACCTTGAACACAAGCAAATTCGTGTTCTCCTCCAGCTTTTACAATTGTAGCAGTTTGTACATTATTGAAACCAGCATATAAAGCATAGGCATTAATACCTACCTGCATTTCTTCTTTTAAAGCTGCCTTACGACCATAACCTAAAGCCATACCAATAGTACCAACAGCTTGACCTGGCTGTACAATTACAGGAACATTTTCAAGTTTTACGCCATTAGCAGTCAAAGTAGCATAACTACCGTTTAATCCTCCATTAGCAACGATTTCATTTGTCAATCCCCATTTTTTGGCATCAGCATTAGAAACAGTAACATAGTTGTCCCAAGATACTCTTGTTAATGGATCAGGAAATTCTTGCAACCAAGGGTTATTGGCTTGCTGCCCATCTCCCATTCCAGTTTTAGTATACAATACTAATTCTAAACCAGCAGATTTAGATTGTGCCAATGCATTTGCTGCACCAGTATAATCAGCAGTACCACCTGCAGCAGCAGGAACTACACCAACATACACACCATCATGTAAAACTTTATTCCAAGAAGTACCTACAGTTATTGAAGCTGAAAAAGCTTTCAAATAATCGTAATATGTACCAGAAATACCGTTTATTGATAATAAGATATCTTGAAATTGTTTTGTATCGAATAATGGACGAATAGTTGGCTGAGTCAAACTATAAGTACCTTTTGTCAAAGCTAAATCCCCCCAAGCTTCCAAGTAATGAGGAACTGGAGCTGCGATTGTAGACAAAGAAGCAGTTTCATCTTCTTTTAATGATAATGCAACTGAAGTTTTTACTTTTTTCAATCCCTCAACAAATGATTTACTATCTGCCAAAGTATATACTGGATTAACTCCGCTCATAATTAATGTATGAACACTTCCTGCATTCATATCTTTTAATAATTGAGCAACTTTCTCGTTTGATCCTTTACGTATTTGTCTCGTTCCAGAAGTGCTAAAAGATTCACTTGCCAAAACCTGATTAATTGCCAATACTAATAATTGGGCATTTTTATCCTGAATACCTGATACTAAAACCCCTTTAGATCCAGCAGCTTTAAGCTGTTGAGCTGCTTTAGTCACATCTGCTTTGAAAGCAGCATCCAATGAACTAGCAACTGATCCACCAGTTACCACATTATATATTTGAACTAATGCCTGTTTTTGATTAGCTGTTGACATTGCAATACGCTTATCAGCAGCAGCACCAGATAAAGTCATATTAGACTCTAATTGTATGTGTTTTGATATTGTTTTCTTTCCAGCAGAACCCGATGGAATTCTACCTTTAGCATAACCAGCATCATATCCGCCACCTTGCCAATCCCCAAGGAAGTCAGCTCCAACAGAAAGGATTAATGAAGCTTTTGAAAAATCATAATCAACTAAAGCTCTTTCTCCGTATACAGTTTCAAAAGCATCTAAAGCTTCAGAAGAAGAAACAGCATCATATACAACATGTTTAGCATTTGGATTTTTACCAATAAAGTCAGCAATTAACTTTTCAGTAGATGGACTTGCCAATGTATTTGTTAAAAATACAACTTGTCCTCCTTTTGCTTTAGCATCAACAATACTAGATTTAATTTTTGAATCTACTGCAGACCAAGAAGCTTTTTTAGCATCAAGTTTAGGCTCTTTCAAACGCATATTATCATACAAAGACAATATAGAAGCATGAATTCTAGCATTTGCAGAAAATTTAGCACCCGCAATAGTGTTATTGTCTATTTTAATTGGACGTCCTTCACGAGTTTTTACCAATAGATTTGCAAAATCAAAACCATCAAAAACTGAAGTTGCATAATAATCAGCTACTCCAGGAACGATTTGTTCCGGCTGCAAAACATAAGGAATTGATAAATGCACAGGACCCTCGCAAGCAGCAAGAGAAGCTGCAGCTGTACTAAAACCAACGTACTTTAAAAAGTCACGACGTGTAGTTGAAGAAGAAGACAAAGCCGCTTCATTTCCTAAAAACTCATCAGTAGGAATCTCTTCAACAAATTCGTTATTTCTAAGCGCCTCAACAATAGAACTATTTCCGTCTAGCTCTTCAACACTTTTCCAGTATTTTTTGTTTGATGACATATTATATATAAATATTAATCTTAATAATTTCTTTTTTGCTCTTTCCTTTAATTTCAATCACTTTTACGTGATACAATTAAATTCTTAATAGTGACATTTACCACACTCTAAACCACCCATCTGCGCAGCTGTAAGCTTGTCGACACCATACTTTTTAGAAAGTTCTTCATGTATTTTTTTGTAATACTCATTACCTTCCATTTTAACATCAGTTTTTCTGTGGCAATTAACACACCATCCCATTGTTAATGGAGAGAACTGTTTCATTATTTCAAATTCCTGAACAGGACCGTGACAAGTTTGACATTCAATACCAGCTACAGTAACGTGCTGAGAGTGATTAAAGTAAACAAAATCAGGTAAGTTGTGGATACGAACCCATTTCACAGGTTCAGTTTTTCCAGTATAAGACTGCGTACCTGCATCCCAGCCAACAGCTTTGTATAGTTTTTGAATTTGAGCATCGTAAAAAGCTTTGCTGTATTCTGGAGTCGCAGTAGTTTCAGCAACTTCACTGATACTTTTATGACAGTTCATACAAACATTCAACGAAGGAATACCAGCAGTCTTGCTTACACGAGAAGCAGAGTGACAATATTTACAGTTAATCTCATTGTCACCAGCATGAATTTTATGAGAGTAGTGAATTGGCTGAATAGGCTGATAATCCTGATCTACACCAACCTGCATCAAAAAGCCATACACTAAATAAGCCCCTGCAAGCAGCATAAATATTGCCGATACCAGAACTAAAAATTGATTTTTCACAAAAGCTTTCCAAATTGGCAATGTCGGCTCTTTTTTAGCAACTTCAATACCATTTGCAGCAGCTACTTTACGCAGTACTTTGTTTACCAAAACCAACATTACAATAAGTATTGCCATCACTAATGACAATGCACCTAAAATAACATTATTAGAAACACCATCTTCTTGAGAAGCACCAACAGCAACAGTTGCAGCACCACCAGCTGGAGCAGCCGCAGCTTCTGCCTTTGGCTCAGAAGTATAAGCTATAATATTATCAATATCTCCTTCGGACAACTGAGGAAATGGAGTCATTGGAACTTTATTGTTTTCTTCAAAAACTTTAACAGCAGCAGCATCACCAGATTTAATTAAATCTCCACTATTATGAACCCACTTGTAAATCCAAGCCATATCATGTTTAGCAGATATACCTCTTAAAGCAGGACCAGTTGATTTAGCATCAAGCTTGTGACATGCAGCACAATTGGTGTTAAAAAGTTCTTTACCTTTTGCCGCATCACCTCCAGAACTCGCTGCTGGAGCTGCTGTAGCATCCGCAGCCGCTGGAGCTGCATCCTGAGCAAATGAAGCTACGGAAATACTCAACATTAATGCTAAGCTTAAAAATAATTTCCTTGAATTCGAATTATGGTTACCCACCTTTTTCATATTAATATATTGATTATCTACTAAAAATTGTTCGCTTATTGTCAAATAAACTAGAAGACGAAACCCTCCTTATTTTAAAAACTGCGACAAAAATACGACTTAAGAACTATTCTCAAAACCTTAAAATAATCTTAATTATAATTTATATCAAATCTAAATAAGAAATGTAATTTCAATTTCCTGTTAAAATGTTACTTTTGTAAAATAAATAATCAGATTATGAGATTTTTAAGACCAGCCCTACCATTATTATCAGCAGTTTTATTTTGCAGCACTGCTATGAAAACTGTAGCCCAAAATTCGAATTTAACACTAAATCAGGATCAAAAATTCGAACAATTACTGACAGAAAAAAGAAAATCGAACCCTAATTTATCCTATAACGATCGATACAAAATTCAAATTTTCAATGGAGTAAGCGAAACTGCAAAAAAAACTTTATCTGAATTCAAACAAGAATTCAAAAACCTTGACGGAACTATTATTTTCAACACACCTAATTATAAAGTTTGGGTTGGAAATTTCAGAACTAGAATGGAAGCAGAACGCAATCTTGTTGATATTAAAAAAAGATATAAAAACGTTTTTTTAATAAAGCCCAGCAAATAGATTTTAAGCAATAAGCAACACTTAAAGCCATTCTTATTTTGTAAGTTTTTTAATGATTTCCAAACCAAATTTAGAAGCGACCTGCGATATAAACTCATTGAAATCTATTACAGAATTCTCATTTGCAGCATCAGAAATAGTGCGGATAATTACAAAAGGTATACCATACTCAAAACACACCTGAGCCACAGCTGCTCCTTCCATCTCTACACATAAAACATCTGGAAGGACAGCTAAAATATTTTCTTTTTCAAGATTACTGGAAAAAAATTGATCACCGCTTGCAATTTTCCCGATCATTACTTTTTGACTTGTCAATGAAAATTTTTCCTGTTGTATTAAAGAAAGCAGATTAATCAGATTTCCATTTTCAACTAACTCACCAATCCTTACAATTGTGTTATCCAAAACTTCTTTTGGAGGATAGAGCTCTGTTATACCTAGGAGCGGAATTTCAAATCGTTTCATAATTGGCCGAGCATCCAAATCATGCTGCACCAGACTATTTGCAATAACAATATCACCAATATTAAGATCTTTACTAATTGCTCCCGCAACTCCAGTAAAAATTAATTCAGTAATACCAAATTCAACAATTAAATGAGTTACCGTAGTTGCAGAAGCCACTTTACCCCAACGGGAAAACACTACTACAGCCTCAACATTATTGATTGTCCCTGTATAATAGGTCCGCATTCCTTTTACTATTTCTTTTTTATCTTTTAGCAGGGAAACAACTCCATTTATTTCTTCGGGCATTGCACCCAGTATTCCAATTCGTTTTTCTTTCATTATAAAAAAATCATTTTAAATTATTAAACTTTTAATCTAGACGGGAGTACAGTTACAAATAATCACAAAGAAACAATACACCTACCCTTAGCCACCAATCTTTTGCAAATTCACATTTTTTAAGTGAACAAAATTCATCGCAGCTTTCGCAAAGAAATCGTAACATATATCAGGAAACTCGATTCATAAAAGCATCTTGTTATTCGCCTCAAAAAAATTAACGATCTAGTTCAGATTATAAACAAAAAAATCCCAACGAATTGGGATTTTAAATTATATAAACTGATTATTATTTCAATTTCTTTTTGATGGCAACTTCATGATAAGCTTCAATAACATCCCTTTCTTCGATGTCATTATATCCTTTTATCTGAATACCGCAATCGTATCCTTTAGCAACTTCTTTCACATCGTCTTTAAAACGTTTCAATGCAAGAAGTTCTCCAGTAAACACAACAACTCCATCTCTAATAATTCTGATTTTAGCATTTTTGGCAATTTTACCATCCATAACCATACAACCAGCGATAGAACCAACTTTAGAAATTTTGAATATCTCTCTAATTTCTGCAGTACCAAGAACTTCTTCTTTCATCTCAGGAGCTAACATTCCTTCCATTGCATCTTTCAAGTCATCGATAGCCGCATAAATAATAGAGTAGTAACGGATATCAATTTCTTCTTTATCAGCCAGCTGTCTCGCATTACCTGCAGGACGAACATTAAATCCGATAATAATTGCATCTGAAGCAGAAGCTAACATAACATCAGTTTCAGTAATCGCTCCAACTCCTTTATGAATGATATTAATTTGAATTTCTTCAGTAGATAATTTAGAGAACGAATCAGATAAAGCTTCAACAGAACCATCCACGTCTCCTTTAAGGATAATATTTAATTCTTTAAATTGACCTAAAGCAATTCGACGTCCAATTTCATCTAGGGTAATGTGTCGTTGTGTACGAACAGATTGTTCACGCATTAATTGAGAACGCTTAGCCGCAATTTGTTTTGCTTCTTTTTCGTCTTCAAAAACATTAAACTTGTCACCCGCAGTAGCAGCACCATCTAATCCTAATACAGATACCGGAGTTGAAGGTCCAGCTTCTTTCACAATATTTCCTCTTTCATCATGCATGGCTTTAATTTTACCATGATGTTTTCCTGCCAACATGTAATCTCCAACTTTCAATGTCCCGTGTTGCACTAATATCGTAGACACATATCCTTTTCCTTTATCCAAAAATGCTTCTACAACCGTTCCTTGGGCTGCTTTATTTGGATTCGCTTTCAAATCTAAAATTTCAGCTTCTAATAACACTTTTTCCAATAAATCTTTTACACCTGTCCCAACTTTTGCAGAGATATCATGTGATTGGATTTTTCCACCCCAATCTTCTACAAGCAAATTCATACCTGCCAAACGCTCTTTAATTTTCTCAACATTAGCATTTGGTTTATCAATTTTATTGATAGCAAATATAATTGGCACATTAGCAGCTTGTGCGTGAGAAATAGCTTCTTTGGTTTGTGGCATAATATCATCATCCGCTGCAACAACAATAATAGCGATATCTGTAACTTGAGCACCACGAGCACGCATCGCCGTAAAGGCTTCGTGACCCGGTGTATCAAGGAATGCAATTTTTTGACCGTTATCCAATGTTACTCCATAGGCACCAATGTGCTGTGTAATTCCTCCAGATTCTCCAGCGATAACATTCTCTTTACGAATATAATCCAGTAAAGATGTTTTACCGTGATCCACGTGACCCATTACAGTTACAATCGGCGCTCTGAAAACTAGATCTTCTTCTTTATCCTCAACAACCTGAATCGCCTCTTCAATATCAACGGTAATGAATTCTACTTCATATCCAAATTCATCTGCAACAATTGTTAATGTTTCTGCATCCAAACGCTGATTTTGAGTAACCATGATTCCAAGAGACATACAAGTTCCAATCACTTTTGTAATTTGCACATCCATCATGATTGCAATTTCACCTACAGTAACAAATTCAGTAACTTTAATAGTTTTACTTCCTTCATCTAAAGCTCTTTGCTCATCATCAGATTTCTGACGGTGCGTATCTCTTTTATCTCTTCTATATTTTGCAGCTTTAGATTTACCTCCTTTACCTTGAAGTTTCTCTAAAGTTTCACGAATTTGATTTTTAACTTCTTCTTCTGTAGGCTCAACCTTTGCAACAATTGCAGGTCTATTCCCTTTTACAAAACCAGGCCTTGCGCTTCTATTCGCATTAAAACCGCCACCTCCAGTATTTGGAGTAATTTTGTTAGGATTTGGTGCCCCAGGAACACCAGGAGTTGCAGGAGGTTTTGGCGCTCCTGGTTTCGGAGCAATTCTCTTGCGCTTATTTTTATTAGCATTACCTGCACCAGGTACTCCAGTAGCACCAGGTTTGTTAGGCGTAATTTTCGGATCTTCCTTTTTCTTCTTAGGTTTATTAAATTGAGACAAATCAATAACCTGACCAGTTAAGGTTGCACCGGAAAGTTTTTGGTATTGAGTAGTTATAGATTCCTCAACTGGAGATTCATTTACAGAATCGTCTGCCTTTTTCTCAATAACAGCTTCCGGTTGTTTAACATCATTCTTAACTTCTTTAAACTTCGGTTTATCTTTAACCTCATTGTCTTTAGAAACAGGAACCTCTTTTTTGCTTTCTATCGGAACTTCAACTTTTACAACAGGCTCAGTTTCTTTCTTAACTTCTTCTTTAACAACAGGCGTTTCGTTTGAAGTTACCTCTACAGGAGCAATTACTTTTTCAGCAACAACAGGTTCAGGTGCAGGAGTGGCTTTTTTAGGATTAAGATCAATTTTACCAACTTGAACCGGTCCAGACAATGTAGCTCTGGCTTTAATTACTTCTTGTTGTTTCAAACGCTCTTCTTCTAGTTTGCGTTTATCTTCAACTTCTTTTTCACGCTCAATACGCAACGCTTCTTTTTCTTTTCTTTTCTCCTCACCAACTTCTTTAGAAGCTTCCTTATTCCCCTTGTCGCCTGCAAACTGACTTTGTAGGATATTAAATTCATTGTCAGAAATTTTAGCATTTGGATTTGCATCAATAGCAATTCCCTTATCCTTAAGATAATCTACAGCTCTTTCTAACGAAATATTTAATTCCCTTAAAACCTTGTTTATTCTAATAATTCTCTCTTCAGACATAAAATCTTTTTATTTTTACCTTATTCGTTGTTCCATTTTTACTTTACATTAAAAATAGAAATTTATTTTATATGAGGAATTAACAGCCTGTTAACTATCAAACTCTTCATTTAATATTCTTATTACATCTAAAATCGTTTCCTCTTCTAGATCTGTTCTTCTAACCAAGTCTTCAACGTCGTGTTTTAAAATACTTTTTGCAGTATCTAAACCAATTTTTGCAAATTCCTCAATAACCCACTCTTCGATTTCATCTGAAAACTCGGTTAATTCAACATCATCATCATCAGCAGTAGTTCCTGCAACATCACCTTCACGAATTACATCTAATTCATAACCTGTTAACTGTCCAGCCAAACGAATGTTATGACCTCCTCTACCGATTGCTTTAGAAACTTCTTCCAATTTCAAAAACACTTCAGCTCTCTTTGCTTCTTCATTAATTTTGATAGAAGAAACTTTAGCAGGACTTAACGCTCTGGTAATATACAATTGAACGTTGCTTGTATAGTTAATTACGTCGATATTTTCGTTTCCTAATTCACGAACAATTCCGTGAATACGAGATCCTTTCATACCAACACATGCTCCAACTGGATCAATACGATCATCATAAGAATCTACAGCTACTTTTGCTTTTTCACCAGGAATTCTCACTACATTTTTAACCATAATTAAACCGTCAAAAACCTCTGGGATTTCTTGTTCAAATAATTTCTCCAAGAACTTATCTGAAGTTCTAGACATAATAATTTGAGGCTTGTTCCCTTTTAGTTCAACACTTTCAATTATACCTCTAACGTTATCTCCTTTACGGAAGAAATCAGAAGGAATTTGTTTTTCTTTTGGCAAAATAATTTCGTTTCCGTCATCATCCACCAAAATTACAACTCTTGGACGAACATGATGTACTTCCGCAGTATAAATATCTCCGATAATATCTTTAAATTGCTTGTAAAGATTAGTATTATCGTGTTCGTGTATTTTTGAGATTAAGTTTTGTCTTAAAGCCAATATCGCTCTTCTTCCTAAATCTATCAATTTAACCTCTTCTGAAACTTCTTCACCAATTTCGAAATCGGCTTCGATTTTTCTAGCTTCAGTTAATGTAATTTCCTCATTTTCAAAATCCAAATCCTCGTCAGCAACGATTACTCTTCTTCTCCAGATCTCCATATCTCCTTTATCAGGATTTATGATGATGTCAAAATTATCATCTGAACCGTATTTTTTCTTCAATGCATTTCTAAATACATCTTCCAAAATTGCCATAAGCGTTACACGATCAATAAGTTTATCATCTTTAAACTCTGAAAATGAATCGATTAATGCTAAATTTTCCATGCGAATTCTTTAAATTAAAATGTTACTGTAACAACTGCTTCTTTAATGTCTGCGTAAGGTAGCTGCAATTCTTTTTGAACCGTCTCTTTTCCCTTACCCACTTTTTTGGCTTCTCTAGCTTTCCAAGACAAAATTATAAAAAGATCATTAGCTTCAACTAATTCTGCTTCAATATTTTCGCTATTGGTTTTAACAATTAAAGTTCTGCCAATATTCTTTTTATACTGTCTAACTAATTTTAGAGGTGAACCAACTCCTACCGAAGCTACCTCTAAAGAGAAATCTTGCTCTTCTCTATCCAAATTTCCTTCAACAGCACGACTTAAATCAATACAGTCTTGCAAAACCACTCCATTATCTCCATCAATCCCAATAATAATTTTAAAACTATCCGTTACAGTCAAGTCAATTAAAAAAACAGATGGTTTTTCCAGAAGAGCCTCTTCTACTACTTGCTTTACTTTCTCTTTAAATGTCATATCTTTATAAAAAGAGGGGACATTAGTCCCCTCATTATTTAAACTTTACTAAATAACGGTGCAAATATAGTGTTTTTTTATAAATCAAAAAATTGATTACTATTAAAAAAAAATATATCTTTAAACTATAATTAATAAACAGTTTAAACAAACCCAAATTACCATGAAAAAAATTCTTATCCCAACTGATTTTTCAAAATATGCTGACGAAGCCATAGAAGTTGGAGCACAAATTGCAAAAGAGAATAATAGCGAAATTGTATTAATTCACATGTTAGAATTACCTACTCACATGAACGATGCAATATCAAACGAAACAAGCATACCAGAGATCATGCTTTTTAAACGCAAAGCAGAAGAAACACTAAAAAGCATAAAAACTCGCCCTTATCTGTCGGAAATTAAAGTTACTGAAATAGTGCGATTGGATGGTGCTTCTAAAGGAATCAACAATTACATCAAACAAAACAATGATTTCGATTTAATCATAATGGGTTCTCACGGATCAACAGGCATAGATGAAATCTTTATTGGATCTAATACCGAAAAAGTAGTCAGAGAATCAGAAATCCCAGTATTAGTTATTAAAAACAAAATAGAAAACTTTAAAGCCAAAAATCTAATTTTCGCTTCTGACTTTTCAAACGAAATCAAAAAGCCTTTCAAGAAAGTCCTGGAATTTTCTAAATTATTTGAATCAAAATTAAATCTAGTAATGATCTGCACGCCAAACAGCTTCAAAAGCACTTCAGCTGCACATAAAATCGTAAACGAATTTGTATCCGAATTTGACATGCCAGAATATTCTTTTGAAATATACAACGAAAGCAATATTGAAAAAGGAATAATAAATT
The DNA here is from genome assembly GCF_003385115.1 of Flavobacterium aquicola. Taxonomy (GTDB): domain Bacteria; phylum Bacteroidota; class Bacteroidia; order Flavobacteriales; family Flavobacteriaceae; genus Flavobacterium; species Flavobacterium aquicola. Next base: position 168,187 of record NZ_QUNI01000003.1, on the reverse strand, counting down.
ATTCAAATGAAAATAACGGAGACATAATTTCCTTCTGCACTCATGGAAGAACTGCATTGAGTCATTTCTTTACAGGAAGTATTTCTGAAGATTTAGTAAATCATTCTTCTAAACCAGTACTGACATTTAAAATATAACCTTTGTAATACAAAACAAAAGCCTCTCAATCGAGAGGCTTTTGTTTTTATTATTTACAGCTTAAATTTATTCCATAAAAAAAGCCTCTCGATTGAGAGGCTTCTTATGTTGGTCTACTAGGACTCGAACCTAGAAAGACTGCACCAAAAACAGTTGTGTTACCATTACACCATAGACCAGCTTTACTGCGAGCATTTCTGCTTAGCGAGTGCAAATTTAGAACAAATTCCTAGTTGTGCAAACTTTTTTGCTCTTTTTCTTCAAAAAAATTAAAGAAATTTTCAATTTAAAAATCAAAATCTGATTAAAATACTGAATTCCAAACCGTTTAGCAAAATGATTATTTTCATTAAAATTATAATAATGCGACTTCACTTTAAAAAAAAAAACATTTTCTTTGTATCGCTTTTAAAACATATAAAAAAAACAGAAGACAAGTATATGACATCATTCAATTTCAACAAATGGAATACCATTACAGGTTGGTTTGCCTTTTCAATCGCTTTAATAACTTATACGCTTACTGTTGAGCCAACCATGAGCTTTTGGGATTGCGGGGAATATATTGCTACTGCTGCAAAACTAGAAGTAGGACATCCGCCAGGAGCTCCTTTGTTTCAAATGATCGGTGCCTTTTTTGCAATGTTTGCAATAGACAAAGAACATATTGCACTGATGGTAAACATGACTTCTGTCTTTTCTAGTGCTTTTACTATCCTATTTATGTTTTGGTCATCTACGATGATTTTAAAAAAAATCATTAGCCAGTATTCTGAAATCAACAGCAGTAATTCAGTTGTAATAATAGGAAGCTCATTAGTAGGCTCCCTTGCGTATACTTTTTCAGATAGTTTTTGGTTTAATGCAGTAGAAGCCGAAGTATATGCAATGGCAAGCTTCCTAATCTCATTACTACTATGGTTAGGTCTGAGATGGGAGCAGGAAATGGACACGCCTAGAGGGCATAAATGGTTACTTTTAATTTCACTTGTAGTTGGATTATCATTTGGAGTGCACTTCATGGCCTTGTTAACTATTCCTGCGATTGGATTTTTATATTATTTTAAAAATTATAAAGTAGTAACAGTAAAAAATTTCATAATCGCTAACATTGTAGTTGTTTCTGTTTTACTTTTCATATTCAAATTATTATTACCGTTAACAATGGCATTCTTTGGTAAAACCGAAGTATTCATGGTGAATTCAATGGGACTGCCATTTAACTCAGGAACTATTTTTGTAACATTATTACTAATAGCTTTCTTCTATTTTGGATTAAATTACACTCGCAAAAAAGGACTAACACACTACAATACACTTATTCTATGTATCCTTTTTATTCTTATCGGATTCTCGACTTGGTTAATGCTACCTATCCGTGCCAACTCAGATACTGTCATTAACGAAAACAAGCCATCTGATGCTGCTGAAGTTTTAGCCTACTACAACAGAGAACAATACGGAGTAAATCCTTTATTTTACGGACCTCAATACACCGAAGCCTTCACAGGCCTAGACCCAGAAACACCGTATTTAGACAAAGCTCCAAACTACGAACGAGATTACAAAACAGGTAAATATGTAATTGTAAACAATTATAAAAATGCCGAGCAAAATTCGGACGATAGTCAAAAAACTATTTTACCAAGAATGTGGAGTACAGAACATATTGAAAACTACATAAACTTTACTCATCCGCCAGCATTTAGAATAGACCCTAATCATGATTATGATGAGGATTTAGTAAAATATGGTTTAGACCCTAGTAAATTAAGTGAAGAAGATTACAACAAAGCAATTGCTCAGTTAAAAAACGAAACCGAAAAAACCGTATCTGAGTTCAGACAAGCCTATGCTCAAAAACAAATTGACAATGATGGATATGTTTCTTTCCTAAAGCATTATAAAGATTACCTAATAATCGAAAAACCTACTACTGCAGACAATTTCAGCTTTATGTTTGAGTATCAATTTGGCTACATGTACTGGAGATATTTAATGTGGAATTTTGTTGGAAGGCAAAATGATGAACAAGGAAGATATGATTATATTGACGGCAATTGGATCAGCGGTATTCCATTCGTAGATAATACACACATCATTTCGCAAGACAATCTGCCAACAGACGCTTTAAACAACAAAGGCAGAAACGTCTATTTCTTTTTGCCATTTATACTTGGCTTAATTGGAATTATGTACCATGCCACTAAAGACAGAAAAAGCTTTTATGTTCTCTTTGCTCTTTTCCTTTTTATGGGAATTGCATTAAAAATATATTTAAATGAAAGACCATTCGAACCACGCGAAAGAGATTATGCCTTAGTAGGATCTTTTTTTGTATTTGCTATCTGGATTGGTTTTGGCGTGTATTCGCTATATGAAAGTTTTCAAAAATATGTTTCCTCAAAAATTGCCGGTCCAGCCATTATAGGAGCATCTTTATTAGCCGCACCGATATTAATGGCTTACCAAAACTGGGACGATCATGACCGTTCTGGCAAATACACAGCAACAGCAATGGCCAAAGCGTATTTACAATCCTGTGATCCAAACGCAATTTTATTCACTATCGGAGACAACGATACCTTTCCGCTTTGGTATGCCCAAGAGATAGAAGGAATCCGCACCGACATTAAAATTGTAAACACCAGCTTGTTCATGACCGATTGGTATATTGACCAAATGAAAAGAAAAGCATACGAATCAAATGCATTGCCTATCTCATTTACACACGATGAGTATGTAGGTGACAAACTCGATTATGTTGCATTCATTGATAAAACACAAAACCGCTGGGATTTAAAAGGTTTTCTAACATTTATAAAAGATCCAAGATCTACTGTAGAAATGCAGAACGGACAGACTATACACTACTATCCAACCAATAAATTAAGAATCCCTATAGACAAAGCCAATATTATAAAAAATAAGGTTGTTAATCCAAAATTATACGATTCTATTGTTCCTTACATTGACATTGATATAAAAGGAGGTGCTATTTACAAGAATAGACTAATGATGCTGGATCTTATCAACAACAACAACTGGAAAAGACCCGTTTATTTTAGTGGAGGAGCTTTCGACCCTGAAGATTATTTATGGATGAAAGACTATCTTCAATTAGAAGGCATGGTATATAAATTAGTTCCAATAAAAACAGTATTACCAGAAGATTCTAGTCAAATGGATATGGGACGAATTGACACTGATAATATGTATGCCAAAGTGATGGCATGGGACTGGGGCAACAGCGACAGTGATAAAATATACCACGATCCAGAAACCCGAAGAGAAAGTCTTACCTACAGAATGAATCTGGCACGATTGATGAAACAGCTTATCGCAGAAGGAAAGACAGACAAAGCAAAAAAAATCATTGAATTAGCAATGACAAAAATGCCTTTGGATAAATTTGGCTATTATGCATTAGTTCAACCATTTGCTAAAGGATATTATGATGTTGGCGAAAAAGCTAAAGCACATGATTTACTTGAAAAATTAATCAATAAGTATCACGAAAACCTAAATTACTACGCTAAATTGGCTCCGTCAGAACAATCAGATGTGAGTATTGAAATTGTAACAGATCTTGAACGTTATAGAAGTCTATTGACTGTAATGCAGGAAAGCAAAGATGCTGAATATTATAATTCCAGCAAAAAAACATTCAACACTTATATTGAAATTTTCGCCCGTTTTGGACGCAAAAAAGAGTAGATATTTTATACAAATTCAACCGAATAAAATGTAGTGCAATGTAAAAATGCACTACATTTTTTTTGCTTAAAATTGAATTTAATTGTACTATTGAATTATGAAATTCTATTGGATAAAGACAAATACTTTTATAAAAAAAATATTCTCCAATTTCACTTGGGACATTCCTAACGTAGAGAATAAAATCTATCTCACTTTTGATGATGGCCCGACTCCTGATATAACAGAATGGGTTTTGGAAGAATTAAAAAAATATCAGGCAAAGGCAACTTTTTTCTGTATTGGAAAAAACATTAAAAACAATCCCGATCTATTCAAGAAAATAATCAGTGAGGGACATGTGGTAGGAAATCACACCTTTAATCATCTAAATGGATGGAAAACAAATTCAGAAGATTATTTAAAAAACACCTCGCTATGTCAAGCGGAGATAAACAATCTGAACCTAACTGGCAATAAGTTATTTCGTCCGCCATACGGAAAAACAAAAACATCACAATCCAAAAAATTGCGTAAATTAGGCTATAAAATAATCATGTGGGATGTTCTCAGTGCCGATTTTGATCAAACCATAACACCTGAGAAATGTCTAGAAAATGTACTTCAAAATGTAGTTCCTGGAAGTATAATCATTTTTCATGACAGTGTAAAAGCATATAAAAATCTGAAATATGCACTCCCTCAGTCATTACAAATTCTAAAAGAAAGAGGCTTTACATTTGATACAATCGAATAAAAGATAAGGAATCCTTTATAACTGCTCTTGCACAATTCCTATTAAGGTATTTGCATCAAGCTCTCCTGATTGTCTCCAAATCATCATGCCGTCTTTATAAATCATTAAGGTAGGCAGTCCTTTTATACGGAGAGCATCAGCTAATTCTTTATTTTTATCTACATCGATCATAATAACTTTCACTTTATCTCCAAGCGCCGCCGCTACATCTTTTATAACAGGATGCATTGATAATGATGGTTCGTTCCAATCTGTGTAAAAATCTATTAACACAGGAACTTGTGCATTTATAAGTTCTCCAAATTTTGACATAAAACCAAAATATTAAATTTTTATTAGTTTCAAAAAGAGATATTCATTTACAAATTTAGCATTTTAAACCAATTATGCTAATTTTTCTCCCTTTAATAGTCGAATTACTGTAATCTCGGGCATAATACCCACCCTTCCAGGATAAGCGTGGAATCCAAACCCTCTGTTTACATATACATATCTGCCCAGATTCTCATATAAACCAGCCCACTGCTTATAAACATATTGCGCCAGACTCCACTTAAAAAAACCAGGAATCTCGATACCAAACTGCATTCCGTGAGTATGACCAGAAAGTGTCAAGTGGTAGTGTTTGCTATCATGCTGCACTACTTCGTTCCAGTGGCTAGGATCATGACTCATTAAAATTTTAAAATCCTCTTTGGTTAAATACTGCGAAGCTTTCTTTAAATCACCTGCCTGCTTGAAATTTTTACCCCAGTTTTCTACTCCTACCAATGCAATTTTTTGACCATCTTTTTCAATAAAAGTATGTTCGTTCAATAACAGCTGAAAACCAATATCTCCATACAATTTTTTGATTCCTTCAAAGTTTTCATCTTTTGCTTTTTGCGAAGGCCAAGTCACATATTCACCATAATCATGGTTCCCTAAAACAGAATATTTTCCATATTCATGTTTCTTGATTTTATTAAAAGTTTCAATCCAAGGATGCATTTCTTTGGCGTGAGTATTCACAATATCACCTGTAAATAAAATCAGATCCGAATTTTGTTCATTGACCAAATCAATAGCATGACTGATTTTTTCGGGATTATCAAAACTGCCACTATGTACATCAGAAATTTGAGTTATTGTAAATCCATCAAAAGCAGCTGGCAAATCAGGAAAATATATTGCTTGTTTGATTACTTTAAAATTATATTTTCCTTCAAAAATTCCATAAATCAATGACATGAAAGGAACAGCGGCAAGTCCTAAACCAATCTGACTAACAAATTTTCTCCTGGAAGGCAAAAAAGTTGACTTAGCATCATTATCAATAAAATAACAAATTGATCCTGAAATTAAGCGGAAAACATCCTCTCCTAATAAAACTATTGTCACTACAATTTTTGGAACATAAACTATAAGCAGCAGTCCCATCGTAAACATAGTCTGCTTGGTCTGCCCAACTGAACGGTCAAATTGTGTAAAAGAATAAATAATAAATATAAAAAGAAGAAAGCTTATTACTTGATAAGAAATCAGCATCCATCGCATCTTAATCAAAGTTTTGAGTGCCTGGAATGCATAAAGCTCAATAATAAAAAGAACAGCCCCGAAAAAAAATAAACGTAGAATCATTATTTTAAAAAATTTTACACAAAGTAACAACTAATGAAAACGTTAAGGTTTTATATTATCATAATTTTAACGCAAAAAAAGGGAGTAAATTTCTTTATCTCCCCTTTCCATCTATTAAAACCAACTTTTAATGCTTTTTTAGTCAATGATCTAATAAACCACTGACTGAAAAAACAATTATTTTTTTGCTGTTGAAGTTTCTGCAGCCGCAGTTTTACCAGCCTCAGCTTTGTGTGCTTTTTTGGTTTCTTTTTTAGCTTCTTTTTTAACCGCTTTTGTTTCTTTAGCTGGAGCAGTTTGAGCTGGCGCAGTTTGTGCACTTACCATAACTGTTGTTCCTAAAGCTACTGCCAATACCATCAATAATTTTTTCATGATTCTAAATTTTTAAAATTGTTAATTCGTTTATTATTTATAGGTCAAAACTACGTATGCCAAATGAAGATTAGATGAAGTTTTGACCTGTCTGAAAAAATTAACATTTAATTAGATTTTGGCTCTTTTGCAAACAATAAAAGAAAAGTGGTACCAACATTTATTTCAGATGAAATTTCAATCACAATATGATGAAACAAAGCAATACTTTCAACAATGGCAAGCCCTAAACCCTGCCCTTCCTGATCTGTACTCACTCTAGTAAATCGTTTAAAAACATTCTGCTGTTGTTTTTCATTCATTCCAATTCCAGAATCAGAAACTGAAATAAAATATTTCCCATCCAAAAACCCATCAGTTATTTCAATTGTACCCAATGGTTTATTGTATTTAATGGCATTCACAATCAGATTATAAAAAAGAATGTGTATCAGTGTTCTATTTCCTTTAAAATTAAAATGATGCTGTATTTTTTTATCAAAAGACAATTCTTTATCATCAATTCGGTCCTGCAAATCACTTACCAAATCGGTAATGATTGCATCAAAATCAATCTCTTCATTCGCTTCATACTGATTGTTTTCAATTTTTGAAATCAGCAGTAAATTAGCAATTATCTTTTTCAACAAATCCAATGTACTTAATGAACTCACAATTTTGTCCACGGCTCCATCATCCAAAGATTCATTTTGCAACAGGTTCTCAAATTTATTTTTTAACAACGCAATCGGCGTCAGCAGTTCATGGGAAACATTGGCAATGAACTGTTTTTCTTTTTTAAACAATTCAGTAATCCTGTCCATCATTTGATTTAAAACCGTATCCAATTCCTGAAAATCTGTCGAATGTGTTTTTATCGGCGTGTGATCAAAAGCCTCGGGTTCATTGACATGCCGAATTTTAGTGTCAATGATTTTATAAAATGGCTTTAATAAATATTCGATATAAAAAGTATCAGCTACAAAAGTAATCACAACAATTATGATTAAAACAATAATAAAGAAAAGCCTAATCACAAAGGTTAGATCATTAATTTCACTCAAATTATTCCCTATTTCCAAGAGATAATTTTCGTTTTCATATTTAAAATAATACTGAAGAATTCTATAATCATTACTTTCTTCTTCAATAATTCTTGGCTCAGTAACAAAAAGCGTCTGATTAATTTTAATAGCAGAAGGCATTCTGGAAAGCAAAAGAAACTCACTGTGCAAAGTCGAAAAACTCGCATACGTCTCCGAAGTATCATTCCGAACAATAAAATCATTTATTTCCTCCTTGTCCAAATGGTCAATGAATTTCTGCTTTTTCTCCAGCAGACTTTTATTGATGTGATTGTAAACCACTTTTTCGACCAAAACAGGAAGCATCAACCACAAAACCAATATCAGCAGTAAACGCGATAATGCATTAAAAATAGCCAGCTGATGTTTGATTTTCATGTTTAAAGAATGTTTGTTGTTTTAAAAAAATTACTTCTATTAGACTTTTATTATTTGCTTTTGAATTTGATTTTTGCCTTTTGATTTTTGTTTTTTGCTTAAACATTGATCCTATAACCAACATTCCTAACCGTTTCAAACCATTCAATTTTGGAATGTTTATCCAGTTTCTTTCTAAGATTCCGCACATGAACATCAATAAAATTCGAATCCGAATTCACCTCCAGAATATCTCCCCAAATATGTTCAGTCAATTGTAGACGCGTTATGACCCGATTTTTATTCAAAACCAAATACTGAAAAATATCAAACTCCTTTTTGGTGAGATTAATTGGAATCTCGGCATAACTCACTTTATAATCCTGCAGTTTCAGACTAAATCCATGAACATCCAACTGATTGACCGTGTAGCCATGCATTCTTCGGATAATCGCAAACAACCGCGCACCCAATTCTGTCAAAGCAAACGGCTTTGTCAAATAATCATCAGCGCCAAGCTGTAAGCCGTTTATGCGGTCTTCCAGTTCTCCTTGGGCAGTAATGATGATTACTGCAACTTTAGATTTTGTTTTCCGAATCTCTTTCAAAACATCAAAACCACTTCCGTCTGGCAAGCCTAAATCCAAAAGCATAATATCATAATCGTTGCTATTTATTTCCTCCAAAGCCTCTTCACAGTTCTTAGAAACTTTACAGATATAACCACTTCCCGAAAGATACTCTTTCACCTCTACAGCCAATTCGGGATTATCTTCAACAATTAAAATTTTCATAACTGATTACGATTAAAAATCATATACTTTTTAAAATTTGACGTATCTAAAATACAAAAAAGCCAGTAAATCGCTCTACTGACTTTGATAAAATAATCAACCCTTTTCTTTTACTCCCATCCTCAAATGCACGCAAAACAAAAACATCAATTATTTTTTTGCACTAGCACTTGAGGCTTCGGGTGTTGCCATTTTTTGCTCTTTTTTAGCTTTGTTGTGTTTGTGTTTTTTGGTGGTAATCTCTTTTGTCGAAGTTGCTTTTACATCTTTCGCAGGGAATGCCTGAACCATTGCACTTGTTCCTAAAACTGCTACTAATAACATCAATAAATTTCTCATGATTTCTAAAATTTAAATTATTAACTGTTTATTTATAGGTCAAATGTATAACCCTAAAATGAAGAAGAAATGAAGATTGATCTTTCCCAAAAAGTTTAACTTTCCCTTAACTGATTTCGTTTTCCTTAATTATTTTTTGGAGCAGAACATTTGTGATTTATTACAAGTTCCCTCCCGCTATCCACTACAATCTTGCAGGCCGAACACCGGCCTACAAGGATTTTCGTTTCTATCGGGGCTAAAAGACAACATTTCGTTTTCATAAAATCTGCTATATCGACAATGAATTCTCCGCACAGTTTGTCATTCCGAGGAACGAGGAATCACACTAGTTGCTTACGTTATATGATCTCTCCTTCGTCGAGATGACAAAACTGCGCTAAAACTTCTAGAATACCAATTATAAATTTAAACAACAAATTCATTTTTAAAACTCAATTCCCTACTTTTACGGACTAATTTTTTCAATATGTCAACTCAAAAACGTCTTTACCTTCTCGATGCTTACGCTCTAATATTTCGTGGTTATTTCGCCTTTATCAAAAACCCAAGAATCAATTCAAAAGGAATGGATACTTCGGCTATTATGGGGTTTATGAATGCCCTGATGGATGTAATCAAACGTGAAAAACCAGATCATTTAGCCGTAGCTTTTGACAAAGGCGGAAGTACTTACCGCTACGAAATGTATCAGGAATACAAAGCACACCGTGACGAAACTCCCGAAGCAATAAAAATAGCTGTTCCATATATATGTGAATTATTAAAAGCAATGCATATCCCAATTATAGAAGTCGCTGGTTTTGAAGCTGACGACCTAATTGGAACCATCGCCAAACAAGCCGAAAAACAAAATTATCAGGTTTTCATGGTAACACCCGATAAGGATTTTGCACAATTAGTTTCCGAAAACATCTTCATGTACAAACCCGCGCGAATGGGTAACGGAATCGAAATCTGGGGAGTTCCCGAAGTTTTAGAAAAATTTGAAATAGAGCGTCCTGAGCAAGTAATCGATTTTCTAGGAATGATGGGCGACGCCGCCGATAACATTCCAGGATTACCAGGAGTTGGAGAAAAAACAGCCAAAAAATTCTTAAAAGAATATGGCTCAATGGAAAATCTTTTGGCCAACACGCATCAACTGAAAGGCGCTATAAAAGAAAAAATCGAAGCCAATGCTGAGTTGGGATTATTGTCTAAAAAACTAGCAACTATCCTACTCGACTGTCCCGTAACTTTCAACGAGACAGAGTATGAATTATCCAAACCCGATGTTGAAAAAACCGATGCGCTGTTTCAGGAACTGGAATTTCGCCAGATGAAAGCACAGTTTGACAAATTGTACAATCCATCTGCTGAAGAAGAAACTACAACAAGCCCAGAAACTGCAACTGCCAAAAAAGCACCAGCAAAAAAATCCAACGAAGAACAATTCGATTTATTTGGATTTTCTGAAGAAGAAACTGGCGAAGCACAACACAGTTCGTTCTACGCAACTCTTGAAAATACTGAACATTTTTACCAAATCATACAAGGTGATTTTGCCGTAAAATTGCTTTTGCAAAATTTACTTCAGCAGACTTCCGTTTGTTTTGATACCGAAACTACAGGGATTGATGCCTTAAACGCCGAACTGGTTGGAATGTCATTTTCTTTCGAAAAAGGAAAAGCATTTTATGTTCCGTTTCCAGAAAGCAGAGAAGAAGCTCAGACTTTGGTTGACAAATTCAAGCCTTTTTTCGAAAATGAAGACATCGAAAAAATTGGTCAAAACGTAAAATACGACTTAAAGATTCTCTCAAATTATGGCGTTCAGATAAAAGGAAAACTATTCGACACGATGATTGCGCATTATCTGATCAATCCCGATATGCGCCACAATATGGATGTTTTATCAGAAACCTATTTGAAATATTCACCAAAATCAATTGAAGATTTAATCGGTAAAAAAGGAAAAGGGCAAAAAACAATGCGCGACGTACCATTGGAAGATATCAAAGAATACGCCGCCGAAGATGCTGATATTACCTATCAGTTAAAACAGAATTTCAGTCCGATTCTAGACAAAGCCGAAACCAAAAAACTATTTGACGAAATCGAAATTCCGTTAATCCCTGTTTTGGCTGCAATGGAATTGGAAGGAATTAACCTTGACGTTCCTTTCTTAAAGTCGATGTCAATTGACATGGCTGCCGAAAGCAATGCATTGGAACAAAAAATATATGAAACTGCTGGCGAGAAATTCAATCTGGCTTCACCAAAACAGCTCGGCGATATTTTATTTGACAAATTAAAAATCGGCGGAGCAAAACAAAAGAAAACCAAAACCGGTCAATATGCTACCGGCGAAGAAGTTTTGTCGTATTTAGCCAATGACAACGAAATTGTCCGTGATATTCTGGAGTGGCGTCAGATGGTAAAACTGCAAAGTACTTATATTGATGCGTTGCCGAATCAGGTTGACTCCAAAACAGGACGCGTTCACACCGATTATATGCAGACTGTTGCCGCAACAGGCCGTTTGAGTTCTAATAATCCAAATCTGCAGAATATTCCGGTCCGTACCGAAAGAGGACGATTAATCCGAAAAGCATTTATTGCCCGAGATGAAAATTACACTTTGGTTTCTGCGGATTACTCTCAGATAGAATTGCGTATCATTGCCGCTTTATCCGGCGAGGAAAATATGATTAAAGCTTTTCAAAATAACGAAGACATTCACAGAAGTACTGCTGCAAAAGTATTCAACGTTGCTTTAGAAGAAGTGACCAAAGAACAGCGTAGCAATGCCAAAACTGTAAACTTCGGAATTATCTATGGCGTTTCTGCCTTTGGATTGTCAAATCAGACTTCGCTTTCGCGAAAAGAAAGCGCGGAGCTAATTGATGCCTATTATGCGACTTATCCAAAACTGAAATCGTACATGTCTAATCAGGTAGATTTTGCAAGAGAAAATGGATATGTACAGACGGTTTTAGGAAGAAGACGTTATTTGAAAGACATAAATTCTGCCAATATGATGGTAAAAAGCGGTGCCGAACGAAATGCTGTAAACGCACCAATTCAGGGTTCTGCCGCCGATATTATCAAAATTGCGATGATTAATATTCATAAAAAACTAGTTTCCGAAAACTGGAAATCAAAAATGTTACTGCAGGTACATGATGAGCTTGTGTTCGATGTTCACAACGATGAACTCGAAAAAATCCAGCCGATGATTAAACACGAAATGGAAAACGCCTTCAAAATGGATGTACCATTGGATGTTGAAATTGGAATGGGAAGAAATTGGCTGGAAGCGCATTGATTTTAAGTTGGCAGGTTACAGATTTTAGTATTCAGTAATTACTATTTTGCAAGTATATAAAGACCGATTAACAAATTAGAATATTATGCAACTTTATTTAAAAAATAAGAATGACTGATGATTTCAACCCTCCAATTAACAGTAGAACAACTAAAGAATTGTTAGAAATAGCAGGAGCTCCAAAAAAATGGAATCCAAGAGCGTTAAAATTAGCTCTTGATGAACTCCATAACAGAAAAGTTGACACTTCCCAAATTGAAGAAGCACAAAGGACTGAAAAAAAACAAGTAGAATTGGAAATTTTAAAAAAAGCGAATAAAAGTTATCAAATTTCAGATTTCATTTTAAAACCAAAAAGCACTCTATTTGAACTTTTATTTACTTGGGAATTAAAAAAAGATGGATACATCCTTAAAGCGAAACAGCAGAAAACATTCAGAACTGTTCTTTGTATTATTTTTTTTCGTCTATGTTTTAAAGGAATTGACTGCAAACTCCTAGTACTTTATTTTTAATAAAAAAAGAGCAGAAGTCGTTACGTAAATAACCGTATCGATTCCTGCTTTTTTTATTTGCACAGTATATGAGATTATTAATTTTGAAGCCTAAGTTTTTTTTGTGAATGTTTTAGCGGGTTTTCGACTAAATTAAACCCATTATTCGAATTTGGCAAATAACCCCAATCTCGTGTAACAACTGTCGGCAGAAGTATTATTTACGTACAATCCAATTCTCAATTTCAATACCTTTTAATCTTTCGAAGTCTTTGGTGTTTTCGGTTACAAGAATTAATTTGTTTTCTATTGCAGTTACACCGATTAATAAATCAAATTCGTCATTTTGAGGTTTACCTAGTTTATTTAGACGAACTTTTTCTTCAGCATATTTTTTTATTGAACCGTAGATTGGAATTATTACAATTCCTTTTAAAAATATATCTACAGCTTTATGTGATTTTATTTTATCAGCACTATTTTCTGCACCAAATCTTAATTCTAAAACAGTTATTTCTGAAATATAACAGTTTTCTAAACCTTTTGATTTGAATATTTTGTCAACTTCAAATTTTCCACGAAGAAAATGTACACAGATATTAGTATCTAGTAAATATTTCATTAGAATTTAATATCTTTTGTTCTAAATTTTCTACTTGATTTGATTTCAGTATTTATTTCATCAGAAGTTTTTTCACTTGAAAATGCTCCAAAAGATTTATAAAAGTTAGTCTCTTTACTTTTGGTTTCTGCTTTTAATGATTTTGTCAACTTTTCAATTAGTTCAAGCTTGCTCATTGAGTTTAGGCTCTCGAATAATCCGAAGTAATTTTCTATTATATTTTTGTCAGTAAAAGTCATTTTTGTGCTGTTTTATTCAAAGATATACTTTTTTCCGATTTTGGTCAAATATTTTTACCAGTGTTCTCGCACTACCATAGTAGTTTAGGACTAAATTAAGCCCATTCTTCGGATTTGCCAAATCATCCAAATACAAGACCATTTTTCCATTAAACCAAATGCCCAAATCCGTTGTAGTGGCTGTTAGCAGTAGTCGCTTTTAATCAGAACCAATAAATTTCGTTATTCCACTTTTCACATCAACTTCAGCCCAAGAATGTTTTCCAAAAGTAACATTAAGAACTTTTCCATTAAGTTTAATATAACGGATTTTTGCTTCTCCAACTTTCGGCTTTCCGCAAACTTTAATAACATTTGTTTTCCATTTTAGTTTTCCACTTTCATAAGCAGACAAAGTTTGGTTGTCGTTTTCTAAAAAATAGATAATAGATTTATTTTCAATTCCTCTATAATTTGAGATTGCTAAATTCAACTCAGTTTCTTTTGTTATTTTCTTTTCATCATACAATTTCTGTTGAGCAAAACTTGTAGATAATATCAAAAATTGAAAGATAAAATACAAATATGGTTTCTTCATAAGTTTCTGAATTCTACTATTTTTTTGCGATTACTGCCAACTAGTTCATACACGAAACAACCTTCGTAAATACCTCCAAAATCGGGTAAATCAACGAAAGTTTGCCTCGTTTTATTCTTCTCTCAAATATAGAAATTTAAAATTACAAACCTGTAAAAGTAATTTTTGTTGATTTATGCTCTTTTTACGCTCCGCCTAGTAAAATTGGGCATTCGTAGAAAAAATAGTGCCATCAAACGAGCTTCGAACTGCATCAAAAGGTCTTCGGACTCTGTCAAACATGCTTCGGAATACATCACACAATCTTCGGAACGCAGATTACATACTTCTGATTCTCAATTATAAACTTCGAACAACCTCTCACCTTTTTCGAATGGACTTTTTTGATCTTTCGATGAATTTTTCGACAGAATCAAATCTAATTGCATAGTAAACCTGTTTATAAAATTGTTGCGCAATAGCCTCTTGTCAAATTTCGACATCAAAGTAGCAGCTAAATAATACCATTTAGAAATTTCTAAAGCATAAATCGATACGTCATTTTTATCAAAAAAATATTGGCGGGCTTACTACCAAGAAGCTGCGAGTTCAATTCGTTAAATAAATTTTCATCACTAATACTGTTAGATTTTATTGCTTGTGACCAAACCAAATACAGCTCGGAACCTGGAATATATTCCCAGCGCATTACTAAGTTAGACTGAAATTGAGTGGCAGAAAAATTAGGATTGTGAATCGTATAATCTGCCTCACCATTGCTGTCTTCATCTATTTGGTATCTATTATGAGCTTCATCAAAACTAATCTGATTTTCATTAAACAAACTAACCCTGTCACCATAATAATCTGCCAATGGATTAGTCACCCTATTGAATTGATTATACTTTCCTTTCGAAATAAAAGGCTGTCCGTAATACTGAATTGTCAGATTGGGATTGATGTTATAATCCAATCGGATAGAAGCACTCAATGTATTTTGATTTAAATTTCCTGTAATATATCGCGGGTCACCGTTAAAATTGGATTCTGTAATGTACTGCAGTTTATTTTTATTGACAGAAAAACTGGGATTCAATGATAGCGTAAAAGCATTAATCGGCTGATAAATAACTCCCAAACCAAACTCTGTATAAGAAAATGAATTGTCTTTTCCTTGAGAATCATAAACAGCTGTGTTGAATTTTAGTTTTTTTCTGCTGTCGGATGTAATACTGACTGATTTAAAAAACTCCTCCGAATAACGGAATCGCGGTCCGCCCTGCAAAACAGAATTCGAATAATTTACTGGTTTATAAATCAGGGAGACAGCTGCTTCCCAATTATTTTTTAAAACGGAGCTTGCGCCCAAAGTATACTGCATTTTATTGTAATTCCCTCCAAAATCAAAATTGGTAAACTGCTCCAATTGTGTGGTTATTTTTCTGAACTGCCCAAATGGCTTTAAAGTCTGATAGGATAAAAATGCAGACTGCTTAATTTCATCAGCCTGACGCAGAAACCCAATATCGTTTAGCTCTAACTCAGGAGATTTCCACATTAACGAGGTATTATAACGCCAGCTTCCAACACTTGCTTTTCCAATTTCGAATTTACCTCCCGTTCCCGTCAGCGAAGTTCTCATTGGATCTACAGAAACATAATCAGCATCAGCTCTTTGAAACAGATGTGTCATGCTTCGCTGTGTAATTATTATTGCTTCTTCACTGCCATTTACCTGGCTCATTACCACATTTCCTTTAAAATAATACTTTCTATTCTTCCAATTGTGCATAAAATCAATTCCCGATGTATATGCCGATTTATGAATAAAATTGAGATTATTTTCATCCACGTTCCGATTTGTTGCCGTAAAAATACCACCTATATAACTATTGCGATTATTAAAATCTTTCTGAACTCTGCCCACTAAATAATTGGTGTAAGGTTCTACTAATTCTTTTCTTTCTTCGCCGTTTTCCAGAATTCTGGCAAATTCATTTTTCGTTACACTTTCGAGTGCTCCAATTGACCAGCCACTTTTTGTTTTTCCGCTAAATTTTGCCGCTCCCAAAATCGTTGAATTAGTGGGAGTTTCAACAAAAGCCTGGTCAGAAACATTTGGAATACCATGCGGATTACCGCCAATTCTTCGGGAATAAAATAAATTATCCTGATTATCTGCAAAAATATAATCGAAGATATTTTTGTTTTCCACAAAAAAAGGACGGCGCTCTTCATAAAAAATCTGAAAACCATCCAGCGCAATTGCAGCAGGATCGGCTTCTACCTGACCAAAATCTGGGTTGATAGTCATATTTAACGTTAAATCATTGGTTATGCCAATCTTTGCATCCAGTCCGCCATTTATTTTAAAATCATTACCGTCCTTATATGGATTTCCCGCTACAGGCGGATATGTTTCTAATTTGGAAAGTACAAACGGCTGTATTTCTATCTGGCGTTTTGGAGACAAACCATTCAAACCATGTAATTCGCCAAACTCGCTTACCCATCCCGGAGCATCGAGAGGAATACGCTGCCAGACCGAACGCTCCTCTGTCCTGAAATATCTTCGGGTAGATTCTAATCCCCAGAATTGCTCCGAAGCATCACTAAATTTTAACTGGCTCAGCGGAATTTTTATTTCTGCTGTCCAGCCTTCCTCATCAACATTGGTTTTCAGGTACCAGATTGGATTCCAGTTTCCTTCCCAAGTTTTTCCGTTATCTGAAATAAAACCGTCACTTTTTACTCCGGCAACAGACCCTGCAAAAGAAAATGCGGTAAGCTTATCGTTATGACTACTAATGTTTATTTCGATCCAGTCTCCTTCAAAACCATCTCGTCTTGATAATCTTTTTACGATTCCTTTTGGATCTCTGTCATAACATCGAAAGCCAAAATAAATAAACTCGGTATCATACACCACCTTAAATTTGGTCTGTTCCAAAGGTGCCGTATTTTCATCGGGAAGATTTTCGATAAAATCTCCCGTCCAATCTACAATATCCCAGCCAGCATCAGTTAAAAGCCCGTCAATAACTGGCGGTGCCTGCGTTCCTAATGCTTTGGTGGTATATATTTTTCTTTCCACTTTTGGCGCCTGCTGTCCAAAACTAATTTGAAAAAGGAACAGCAGTAAAAGCACGTCCCTTTTAGAATGTATCGTTTTCCAGATTTCTGGTAAATTAAACTGCATCACAAGAAATCTTAAACTATTTACTCAGTTCCAAAACCCACATTTTCGTTGCTGGGATAGTTGTTTTGTCTGATGTTTTCAGGATTTCATCCGTCAGTACATTTTTTGCGGAAGCGAAACCAGCCGTTCTTTCGTCATACTTCTGAAAGTCAATTTCTTTTTCGGAATCACTTGTATTCATCACACACATTATTGTTTGATTTTCATCATATCTGAAATACACATACAATCCGTCAACAGGAACATAATGCATCATTTTTCCTGTTTTTAGTGCCGAGGAATTCTTTCTGTAATTAGCCAGTTTCCGAACCAAATCCTGTGTTGATTTTTCGTCATCTGTCATTCCTTTTCCAGTAAATGCATTTTTGGTATCTTCATTCCATCCGCCGGGAAAATCGGCACGAACCAAACCATCAGGAGCTTTGAATCCTTTTGCCAGCACTTCGGATCCATAATACAATTGCGGAATTCCTCTGCAGGTCAGCAACCATTGGAAACCCATTTTTTGCTTTTCGACATTCTCTCCTACCAATGAAAAGAAACGAGGTTCGTCATGATTGTCCAGCAACAGTACTTTTTGCATCGGGTTCTTGCTTAAATAATCACTGCTCAAAGTATAATACAATCTGTTCACTCCTTCTTTCCATCCAAAAGGCTCGGTCAAGGCTGGAATAATTCCGTAATACAATGCTTGAAAATCCACCACCGAAGGCAGGTTGCTTTTGAAACTGACATCCAAATTATTTTGTTCAAAATACGCCTGATTGGCCACGCCATGAACCATGATTTCTCCAAAAATGCTGATTTTCGGGAACTCATCCATAATTGCTTTATTACAGCGATTGGCAAAATCCAAATCATTATAAGTGTATGTATCCAGACGAACTCCGTCGATTCCAAACTTCTCGATATGCCAAATGCAGTTTTGAATAATAAAATTAGCCATAAACGGATTGTCCTGATTGATGTCCGGCATTATAGAATCAAACCAGCCGTCACTCATTCTTTTTTTATCAGATTTTGTTCCGTAAGGATCAAACAAAGTAATCTCTCTGTAATTTGTCTGCGTGTAAGCCGGCCATCGGTGTACCCAGTCATTCGCCGGCGGATCCAGTTCTAAGAAGTGAAAAGACCCCATATGATTGTAAACCGCATCAAAAATAAGTTTCATCCCTCTTTGATGTAATTGATTACTCAATTTTTCATACAAAGCATCGTCACCATATCGCTTGTCAATTTTGTAATGATTAGTAATAGCATATCCGTGTTCGGTTCTTTTTTCCATATCATTTTCCATGATTGGAGTAAACCACAATGTAGTAACACCAAGCCCCTGAATATAATCCAGATTATTGATCACTCCCTGCAGATCCCCGCCATGACGATCGTACATTTCGTTTCGGTTAAGAGATTGATCTCTCATTCCTTTTACTTTGTCATTTGTCACATCCCCGTTACTGAAACGGTCTACCATAATCAAATCAATAAAATCACTGGAAGTTACGCCCTGCGCGTATTGTGTTCCATTGCCAGATCTTCGGTTGTAAAGAGGCCATTTTATTTTTTGTTTTCCTCCCTTTTGATTCAGTTCGATAATTACATCACCGGCAACAGCTTCTGGTGCAATGACAATATCTACAGCAATGTATTTTTGGTTTGGAAAAGAATAGGTTTTTGCAACAGTTATTCCGGGATAATTGATGGTTACTTTATCAGATAAAAAAACATCATCAGTAGTTCGGATAAGCAATTGAATGGCATTGGTTTTCATGTCTGTCCACCAGTTTGTCGGATAGACTTCGGTGTTCTTTGCATTGGTTACCAAAGAAAAACCAAGCATCAGCAGTAAAATTGTTTTTTTCATAATAGTTATTTGTGATTTAAATAGTTGGCGAAAGGTATTTTCCTTTTCCGGCATCAGAAAGCCACTTATTTAAACGACCTGTTTTCTATTGTAAATAACCATTATGACCGCATGTCATCTGAATATGAAAACGTGTTTTCTAAACCACATTGATTTAAATTCTAAAACAAAACTCTTAGATTTACATTTTAGAAAAAACATGATGAGCGATGTAAGTATATATTCTGAAAGGACTTCACAGAAAATAAAATTGTATACATTTTATTGGTTGGGATATATTTTGCTTTTCAGTTTAATTCAGGGATTACCAACTTCCGATTTCTGGAGAGCTTTATCCAATGAATGTTACAGCACTCCGTCCAAAATATTGTTCGTTTTACTGATTGTTGAATTGGCAATGCCTTTTCTATTCTTCAAAAAGAAAAAGACGCTGTTCCTTTTTACTTATCTTTTCCTGATTCTGCTCTTCGCCTTTATTCAGCGACTTATCGATAATTATATTATTATTGCCATCAATCTGACCGAGTGGAAAGCCGAACCATTGTTTTATGCACCCGCTTACCTATATAATGTAATCAAACTACAATTTGTTGTTACCATTCCGTTAGCCATAAAATTGATTTATTATCTCGCAGAAGAGAAAAACAGGGTTCAATCCATTTTGACCGAAAAACTTCAAGCCGAATTATTTTCACTGCGGAATCAATTTCACCCGCACTTTTTATTTAATGTGCTAAATAGTCTGTACTCTAAAATCCTGAGCAAGTCAGATGATTCTGCAGATATTGTGCTTAAAATTTCAGATTTCCTGCGGTATTCCGTTTATGAGATAAATACGAAATCTATTCCTTTGGAAAAAGAAATAGAATATTTAAAAAATTATATTTCACTACAGCAATTACGGTTTGACAACCGGCTTGAACTTAGTTTCAGCACCAACGGAATTACAGAAAATCAATTTATCGAACCTTTCCTGATTCTTCCTTTTATTGAAAACAGTTTCAAATTCTGTCTGGATGATGCCAATGAAACTGCATGGATTACTATTTCGATTACCGCTTCAGAAGAATGGCTGGTGATAAAAATTGAAAATAGTCTGCCTTCTGATTTTTCAAATAATGAAAACACGGAGAATCCATACAGCGGAGTCGGAATCAATAATGTAAAAAGAAGACTGGAACTGCTTTATCCGGATCAGCATATTTTGACAGTAAAAAATGAAGGTGATTCTTTTTTTGTTTCATTAAAAATAAAAACAAATGACACCCACTAGAATCAACTGCATTATAATTGAAGATGAACTCCCGGCATCAATTTTGCTTGAGATGCATATTGCCAAATTTGATTTTCTGGATTTGAAAGGAAAATTCATGAGCACAAATACTGCACTGCATCTTTTGAAAACCCAAAAAATTGATTTACTTTTTTTAGACATCAATTTACCTGGAAAATCCGGAATTGAGTTTGCAAAAACATTGCCGGAAGATATCGGAATTATTTTTACAACTGCCAATCCACAGCATGCTGTAGACGGATTCGAATTGGAAGCAATCGACTATTTATTGAAACCAATTTCATTCGAACGGTTTTCGAAAGCAATACACAAATACTGTAAAATTCAGAAAACGAATCAGCAATTCGAACAGCTGACACAAGCGGAAGCCGAGCGTCCTTTTATTTTTGTAAAATGTGAAAGAAAAACACTCAAATTATATCTGGGTGAAATAAATTATTTCGAAGCACAGGGGAATTATCTGCTCATTCATACCGAAAGCGATTGTTTTAAAACCCATCAATCTATTACAGAAATAATCGAGAAACTGCCCGAAGGATTATTTCTCAGGATTCATCGTTCCTTCCTGATTCCTTTGAAAAAAGTCACACAGTTCAACAGCCGTTCTGTAACCATAAAAAATAAAATGCTGCCAATCGGAAGGCTTTACAGCACAACAACGATTAATCATTTGCAATCATTTCTAAAAAAATAGCATAAAAAAAACCATTCAATACGAATGGCTCTTTTATTATGTAGTGGATTCTCTTTCCTTTAATTTTGTTTTGATGACAACTGTTTCAAAAGGTTTGTGTTCTTCTTTAGATTCTAATCGGTCAATTAACAATCTTACAGCTTCTTCTCCAATCTCAATTCCATGCTGGCTGACAGTAGTTAAACTAGGTGATAAACGTCTGGAAGCAAGAATTCCATCAGCAAAACCAATAATTTTTAGGTCCTTCGGAATTTTATATCCTTTCTTTACTCCAACTTTTAAAGCTGCAACTGAATCATTTTCTTCCAATGCAAAAACGCCGTCAACAAGATTATTAGAATACAATTCCTCAATCTTCTCCGCTAAATCATGATCAGATTCTGATTCTGTTCGGATAATAATATTTTCATTGATTGCTATATTATTTAACTGCAGGGCTTTTAAATATCCTTCAGCTCTTAATTTACCAACACTTAAATTATTTGAAGACGAAATTAAAGCAATGTTTCTACAGCCTAAATCAATCAGGTGCTGGGTAGCATTCTGACCCGAATCAAAATCATCAACAATCACTTTATCACATTCTACTTCGTCTGTGGTTCTGTCAAACATAACGATAGGCGTACCGTCATTTATTATCGAATTAAAATGGCTGTAATCATTCAGTTTTTGCGCCTCTTCAGAAATAGACAAAACGAAACCGTCGATAGTTCCGTTACTCAGCATTTCCATTGTATGCGCCTCTTTGTCTAACGACTCATTAGAAATACACATAATAACATTATAACCCCTTTCATCTGCCACCTTTTCAATACCGCTGAAAACCTTGGCGAAAAATGAATTTAATATATTAGGTATAATAACGCCGATCGTTTTAGTTTTACGATTTTTAAGGTTCAGACCAATAACGTTGGGCTTATAATTTTTTAATTTTGCATATTCTTTAATCCTTACTTTCGTTTGTTCGCTAATCTCAGGACTGTCATTAAGCGCCTTAGAAACAGTAGATACCGAAACATTAAGTTCTTTTGCAATTTGTTTTAATGTTGCTTTTGCTTTCATTGGAGAGGGGTGGTATTTAAACTAAATTAATAGTCCTAAAATTGAAAATTATCCGTATTTAACAGTACATACCTAATTTTTTACTAAAAAACATAAAAAAAAGCAGGCATTTATTCGATAAAACGGAAAAGTACAAAAAAAATGCAACATCAAAAAAAAAAAAATCAAAATTATTGCAAAAGAATGAAACGTCGATGCAACTGAATTTACCATTCAATAAATATATATTTGATTATCAGCATAAACTCACTAAAAAAATAATCAATTAAGCTATTTGGATTTAAAATAATTAATTGTACTTTTGCAACCCCTTTATTGGGGATGGAATGTTTAATTAAAATATATTATTGTGAACGCATTAAGCTACAAGACAATTTCAGCAACAAAAGCCAATTCTACAAAAGAATGGATTGTTGTAGACGCTGATGGTCATAACTTAGGACGTCTTGCTACTAAAGTCGCTATGATTTTAAGAGGTAAGTACAAGCCAAGTTACACACCACACGTAGACTGTGGAGATAACGTAATTGTTATCAACTCAGAAAAAATCAACCTTACAGGTAACAAATTAGACGAAAAAACATATGTTCGTCACACAGGTTACCCAGGAGGACAAAGAACTTTAACTGCTAAAGTATTGCAAGCAAAAAACCCTGCATTATTAGTAGAGAAAGCAGTAAAAGGAATGTTACCTAAAAACAAATTAGGAGCTGAACTTTTCAGAAATTTAAATGTTGTTGTAGGATCTGAGCACAAACAAGGAGCTCAAAAACCTAGAACTGTTAACCTAAACGATCTTAAGTAATGGGAGTTATTCACAAAATCGGTAGAAGAAAAACCGCTGTTGCACGTGTTTATGTTTCTGAAGGAACAGGAGTAATCACTGTAAACAAAAAAGAATTCGCAACTTACTTTCCAACTGCAACTTTACAATACAAAGTTTTACAACCATTATCTATGACAGAAAATGCAAGTAACTTTGACGTAAAAGTAAACGTTTACGGAGGTGGTTCAAATGGTCAAGCAGAAGCTGTAAGAATGGCATTGGCACGCGTTATGTGTGAAGTAAATGCTGAAAACAGAGGAATTTTGAAGCCAGAAGGTTTGTTAACAAGAGATCCAAGAATGGTTGAACGTAAGAAATTCGGTCAGAAGAAAGCTCGTAAGAGATTCCAATTCTCTAAACGTTAATATTGCCTGTCTTGTGCAATACGTACAAGACATTCTAGAATGTATTAAAAAATTTAAAACAATGTTGTTGTTGTCCCATCGAGGTGGGAAATTAGTTTAGCATCTAAATGAAGCCTAGAGCCTAAAGCTTAAAGCTTAAAGCCATAAGGA
The DNA here is from genome assembly GCF_003385115.1 of Flavobacterium aquicola. Classification (GTDB taxonomy): domain Bacteria; phylum Bacteroidota; class Bacteroidia; order Flavobacteriales; family Flavobacteriaceae; genus Flavobacterium; species Flavobacterium aquicola. The sequence goes on along the minus strand of NZ_QUNI01000003.1, from coordinate 144,372 downwards.
CCATTGCTAATTCAACAGAACGTAAACTAGTACAAAAAATGTCAAACAAAGTAGAAGTAAAAGAATTACTAGAAGCAGGTGTTCATTTTGGACACATGACTAGAAAATGGGATCCAAATATGGCTCCTTACATTTATATGGAGCGTAATGGTATTCACATTATCAATCTATATAAAACTGCAGCAAAAATCGAAGAAGCTAATGAAGCTTTGAAAAAAATCGCTGCATCAGGTAGAAAAATATTATTCGTTGCTACCAAAAAACAAGCAAAAGATATCGTTGCTGACAAAGCAAAAGCTGCAAACATGCCTTATATCACTGAAAGATGGCCTGGCGGAATGCTGACTAACTTCGTAACTATCCGTAAAGCTGTTAAAAAAATGGCTACTATCGATAAAATGAAGAAAGATGGTACATTCATGACTCTTTCTAAAAAAGAGCGTTTGCAAGTTGATCGTCTTCGTGCTAAACTAGAGAAAAACTTAGGTTCAATCGCAGATATGTCTAGACTTCCTGCAGCATTGTTCGTAGTAGATATCAAAGCTGAACACATCGCAATAAAAGAAGCTCAAAAATTAAACATTCCAGTTTTTGCAATGGTTGATACTAACTCTGATCCACGTGAAGTAGATTATGTTATCCCTGCAAATGATGATGCTTCTAAATCAATTGATAAAATTTTATCTTTAGTAACTGCTTCAATTATTGATGGTCTTGCAAACAGAACATCTGACAAAGAAACAGATGCTACTGAAGTTGCTGAAACTGAAGCTCCTGTAGCTGAAGTAGCAGCTGTTGAAGCTCCTGCAGCTCCAGCAACTGAAGAATAAATCAAATTTTAAATTCCAATTTTAAATTCCAAATTCCATAATTAGATTTTTAACTATCTGATAACGTTGGAATTTGGGATTTGAAGATTGGAATTTTTACTTTTAACATTAAAACAAAAAATATTATGGCAACAATTACTGCTGCAGACGTAAATAAATTAAGACAAACTACAGGCGCCGGAATGATGGACTGTAAAAAAGCTTTAGTTGAAGCTGATGGAGATTTCGATAAAGCGATACAAAACCTTAGAGAAAAAGGACAAAAAGTTGCTGCTAACCGTTCTGACCGTGAGTCTTCTGAAGGAGCTGCTGTTTCTTTTATCAATGCTGACAAAACTAAAGGAGCTATCATCACTTTAAACTGTGAAACAGATTTCGTAGGTAAAAACGAAGCTTTCGTAACTTTAGCTAAAGAATTAGTTGAAAGAGCTATCAACTTCTCTTCTAAAGAAGAATTCTTAGCTTCAGACTTCAATGGACTTACTGTTGCTGAAAAATTAATCGAGCAAACTGGTGTTATCGGTGAAAAAATCGAAATCGGTGGCTTTGAAATTTTAGAAGGCGCATTCGTTGGATCATATGTTCACGTTAACAAAATTGCTGCATTAACAGCAATTTCTGCACCAATTGCTAATGGTGACGTTATAACCAAAGACATCTCTATGCAGGTTGCTTCTATGGGAGCTGACACATTATCTTACAAAGATTTTGATCCTGCTTTCGTTGCTTCTGAACTTGCTGCTCGTATTGCTATAATCGAAAAAGAAAATGAAGAGGCAAAACGTTTAGGAAAAACTTTAAAAAATGTTCCTAAATACATTTCTTTCTCTCAATTAACTGAAGAAGTTTTGAAACAAGCTGAAGAAGATGCTAAAGCTGAATTAAAAGCTGAAGGTAAACCAGAACAAATTTGGGACAAAATTATTCCAGGAAAAATTCAGCGTTTCATCTCTGACAATACTACTTTAGATCAAGAGAAAGCTTTATTAGACCAAAACTTCATAAAAGATGACAGTAAAAAAGTTGGCGATTATGTTAAGGGATTCAATGTTGAAATCTCAGGTTTCAAAAGAGTTTCTTTGGGATAATACCTATTGATTTAAACAAACGAAATTATAATTAAGATTTCGGTTTACATAAAAAATCCCATCTTGTCTCTTCAAGATGGGATTTTTTTTTATGAATCAAGCCTTTTGATTAAACTTAGCGTTACCTGCAACGCATACAATTATTTCAAATTCACTAATTCAACTAATCTTCTTTATTTCTAAAAAAGAAAGCTAAACCACAATAATGCCCTACCATAAGATTTCTATCCTTAACGACAGGATTAAAACAGCACGATGAGGCATAAAGCAACAACAAAACACTTCTTTCTCTTTTTGACCGCAAAAAAGACTGCTTAATGACTTTATATGATGCGCAAACTTTTAATAAAAGAACAATTTTAATTTTTCAAAACTCCTTTATAATCAAAATAGAAAATTTGACCTATAAAAAAACAGCAGTAAGAAAATCTTACCGCTGTTGTTTAATTGTAATTTGATACTATTTAAATACTCAAAAGAGCACTATTTGAATTAACTATTTTCTGTCGTTAACCTCTACAGTTACCATTGCAGGATCTTTCAATTCTTCTTTTTCGACCATTTTAGAAAGTCTAAAAACAAGCAATGTACCTACAACTCCTAAACAAGTCATGAAAACCCAATTGGACTCGTACCCTGAATTCTGTATAATTTCCATACCCGTTTTAGCACTTAAAATATGTGCAAAACTATAACTCATTGTAAAAGCTGCCATATATTTCCCTTCCTGCATATGCGATCTGTCCATTGCAAATGAATTAGCAAATGGAAAAGTCAGCATTACACCGCAAGTCATAAAGAACATCATTGGAATCAAAACTACCTCAAAAGGAAGCAATAACAACAAGAAACTAGTTGCCATTAACAATAAACCGAAAGAAATAACTTTGTGATTATTAATTTTATTTCTGCTTACATAATTCACTATAGGAAGTTCAAAAAGCAAAATAAGCAATCCATTTAAACTTAATAGCAATCCGCTATCAAATTCTGTCATGTTAAAACGCTCTTTGTGATACAACGGCAAAGTAGTGAAAATCTGGAAGAAAAGAATACCTGTAATCAAACAGATAACCAAATGCAGCATGAATGGTCTGTCCTTCATCACTGAAACTTTAACTTTTTCCTTACTTTCTTTGCGTACTTTAATTGGTAATTTTTTCTCTTTAACGAAAAGAACAAAGACAATAATTGCCATTATACAAGTTATCCCATCTACATAAAAAATGTATTCATAACCCATCTGCATAATAATCAGACCGCCCAATACAGGACCAAAAAGAAATCCTAAATTGATAGCTGCACGAGTTAATGAATAGGCACGAGCTCTATCCTCTTTCTCTGTAAATGTTTTCAAACATACCAGCATTGCAGGTCTAAACATATCCGCAATAGTAGTAAGAATCAAAATACCAACGCAAAGCTCCTCAAAAGTAGTAGCATACTGCAGTAAAATAAATACTATACCACTTGCAAATAAACTAAAGACCATGACTTTATAAAAGCCAATTTTGTCTGACAGCTTACCGCTTAACCAAGTTCCTATTATAGAACCTATTCCAAAGAAAACCATTACCCAGCCAATCTGGCTATAAGTAAATTCTAAATTTTCTTTCATGTACTTTGACAGAAACGGAATAACCATTGTCCCTGCTCTGTTAATGAATGTAATTAAAGTTAAAATCCAAACCTCTTTCGGAAAACCTTTAAAATTGTCGAAGTATTTTTTTATCATAATTAATTTTTTTTGGGGCAAAAAATTTGTTGTTAGAGGCAAAAGTATATTATTTTTTGAATTAAGCAACAAGTAAACAGTTAAAAAACAAAACATTTTGTAAACATTCACAAAACATTTTAAAAACAAATAGAAAAGGTTTGGAAAAATTTTACAAAAACTTTTTTTTTAAAAAAAAACACAAAACAAGCGGATTATTCAATTTTTAATATAGATTTGCAATTCTAAGAAACCCCAAAATAATTACAATATGAAAGAAAAAATCTACTATTTAATAATTTGCTTTGTGCTTTCCTATTCTACACAAGCACAGCTTTATGGAGGAATAGAAATAGGAAGTAAAGGAATCAAAATGACTGTTCTCGATGTCGAAAGCATCAAAAGGAATACTTACGATGTAAAAGAGTTTTGGACTGAAAACGTTGGAATTGCTGCTGGTATTGGGATCGAAGGATCTCTATTACAGGAAGATATTGAAAAAGCAGGAGATGTAGTTTACAACAATTACAAAAAAATGCTTAATGAATACAAAATTGAAGACAAAAATATCTTTATTGTAGCATCATCTGGGGTAGGTTTAGCAAACAATACGAATGATTTAGTTGTAAAAATCAAGACCCTTACTAACAAAAAGATAGAAATCATCTCTTCTTCTTTAGAGGCAAAATTACTTTTAAGAGGATGTATCCCTCCTAAAAACTATTTAAGCTCTGTTATTATCGATATAGGTGGAGGTAATACAAAAGGAGGATATGCAAAAGACATCAACGGTGCTTCTGTATTCTTCCCAATTTCCTGCGATTTAGGAACTGTTACTTTGACTGAGATTATCAATAAAAAATGTAAACAAAAAACTGTTTTTGAATTTAATGAAAATCTTTTTGACTATTTACCTACTATCAGAGAGAGTTTCAAAAAAATGTACACCAGCCGTGCAGAATCACAAGACAAAAGCAATGTATACATCTCTGGTGGAGCAGCTTGGGCATTCTACACACTTTTAACAGGAATAAAAGCGGAAGAAAACTTCACGCAAATACAATATGATGATATTTTAGCAATTAGAACAATTGCAGAGAATAATTACCAAAGATTCGTGACAAATGCAGAAACGAATCCTGAAATGCAAAAAGTATTAAAAACATACCAACAAAAATATTTAATTGCAGCATTTAATCTTTTGGAAACTTCATTAGAAGTTCTGCCAAACATACAAAACAAAAAAATATTTTTTGCTAAACAAGGTCAGATTGCCTGGTTAGTAAGTTATGTATTCGACAGTGCTAAAGGAGTTAAACAAATCTATTAATTTAGCTGTATCGTAAAATATTATAGAAAAACAAATTCAAGGCTGTCTTAAAAAAGACAGCCTTATTTATTTAAAGCAAGCCTAAGATTTTTTTTTACAATGCACTATATTAGATTCAAAAAATAGATTATTTTTGAAAAATTGTTACAGTATCTTAACACATTAGCTATGTCAAATTTTAAAATTTTATTCTCCTTCATAATACTTACAGTACTATTTAGCTGTGGTAAAAACAAAGAAACTGAAGAACACCAATTAGAACAGCAAAAAGAACCAAATTACGAGCAGACCGCCCCTGCAATTCCTGAGTCTCAAAAAAATGACACAATATATAAATCGAAAGAGGACAGTGTAAGAGCTGTCAAAAACTCCATTTTAAGAAAACAAAAATTCAAGAAAAAAGAGGAAACTGGAGGTGAAGAAGAAACAGTTGCCGAAACGTCTGTAGAAACACCTATAGACAACACAGCTAAGACACCCGATAATAGTATTCCTTCTCAAAAACCCGCAATTAAGAAAGCGAAAGCACCGTCTTTTGTTTACATCAAAAAGATTTTAAACGAATGTGAAATCGGAAAAGTAATGACGCAGGAAGACTTGCAACGCCAATTTAACATTCCCAAAGAAGCAATACAGTTAGTTAAAACTGTTACCAAAATATCAGATAATGAACTGGACATTAAATGGAAAACTACTTGGCTTGTTGAAAAAATGTCAGATGCAAAATTTAATGACGGAAGGCTCAAAGTGCGTTTTGAAAAAAACAGAATGTACACATCAGGCGGTGCCATAGGCATCAAATATGAAAAGAAATTATATACCGATTTATACCTAATAGGACGTTCTGCTCATATTCCAACTGTAAAAGGATACTATTGGCAAATTGGTAAGGACTAATGGAAGAACCTATAAGATGTGGCTGGTGTCTTTCCAGCGATTTATATAAAAAATATCATGACGAAGAATGGGGCGTTCCCGTGTATGAGGACACCAAACTATTCGAATTCCTGCTTCTGGAAACTTTCCAAGCCGGTTTAAGCTGGATTACCATACTCAACAAAAGAGAAAATTTCCGCAAAGCCTTTGACAATTTCGACTATAAAAAAATAGCCAGCTATTCCGAAGATAAAATACAGGAATTACTACTGGACGTAGGTATTATCAGAAACAAACTCAAAGTTTATTCCGCCATTTCAAATGCTCAGGCTTTTATAAAAGTTCAACAAGAATTCGGCAGTTTTTCTAAATACATCTGGGGTTTCGTTGACGGAAAACCAATTGACAACCAACGTAAATCACTAAAAGAAGTCCAAGCCACTACTCCACTTTCCGATACAATCAGCAAGGATTTAAAAAAACGCGGATTCAAATTCGTAGGCTCTACAGTAGTTTACGCTCATATGCAAGCCACTGGAATGGTCAACGATCACGTGGAAGATTGCTGGAAGAAAACAAACAATAATCACATCTAACCAGAGTTTTGTTTTTACAAAAAAAGACTACATTTGCAAAAAAAAACAATCTTCCTTTATGAAAAAAGCAATTACACTTCTCAGCATTTTTTTGTTCACTATCACAGCCTGTACCAAAGACGACAATAATACAGAACAAACAATCCTTCTTAAAAAGTTCATTAATATAGAAGGCTCAAATACCCAAACTGGCATCATTAATTACAACGGCAATAAAATATCAGAGATAGCTTATTCCAATGGTTACAAGTATATCTATACTTACACTGGCGACCTAATCACAAAGGTAACGGGCTATGAAGACGGTACAATCGTAAGCATTATCGATTACACTTATGAAAACAACAATCTTAGAGGCAGTGTTGAAAACTATACAAGTAAGTCAAATGGAGTTTCAACTAACAGTAAATTAAGAACTGTTTATACCCCTAAATCTGATGGAACCATCTTAGAAGAACGCTTCAGTATAGACCCAAGCACTAATATAGAAACAAAAACTGCCAACAATATATATACCTTTACAAATGGTAATTTGATAAAAGAACTTAGTACTTACACTTATTTTGACGGAACAACAAGCATTACTACTACTATTTATGAATATGATAATAAAAAAAATCCTTCAGCAACCGCTATAGGACTTAATAAAATTGAATTCAGCGATACATCTTCATTAAACAATATCAATAAAAGAACTATTTCCTCTAAAAGCACAACAGATGGCATTCATTTTACACATCATCCCGACCAAACAAGAAATTATATTTTATCTTATGATGCCAACAATTTTTTAAAAGAGAGAAAATACAACGACATAAATCTCAACAATACCCCAACTACATTCATTACACAATATTTTTACGAATAGTAAAACGCGAAAGAATCTTTAAAAGGTTTCAATTTTAAATTATATAAAAAGCATGCTAAAAATAACTTTAGCATGCTTTTTGGTTAAAAAATAATCTCATACGCATTTCTTTATAATAAATTATATACATTTGCTTCACACTTTAGGGGTGTCTGCAATCGCAGGCTGAGATTTTACCCTCGAACCTGATCTAGTTCATACTAGCGTAGGAAAAAGTAAGATGACTTCTTTGCCGCACATCTGTGCGCAATTACAGCCATTCCTAAAGTATAATTACATACTAAATTCTAAAGGAATGGAACTGAAAATCAACAATCAAACCAAACAATTCCCTCTTGACAGTCTCACTGTACAAGCACTTCTTGACATGGAAATTCCCGAAAAACAAAACGGAATTGCCCTAGCCATCAACAATACCGTAATTCCAAAATCCAATTGGAATACCCACCTCATTCAAGAAACCGACGACATCTTAATCATTTCCGCCACACAAGGAGGATAATTCGGGCGTGACCCCATTGAGAAAAGGGGCTAAAACATAGCACCGCTTATACAGCCCCTTTCCTCAATGCGGTCGGGCTATCCACGCTACTACGGTAGCCAGCTCCTATCCCTCACGCGGGCAACTGCAAACCAAGAACTTTATATTTTCAGTACAAGAAACTACATATCAGACATAAAAAATCAAACTATGAACAACGAAGAAAAAATCTCAATAACGCCTTTTCCAAACTCCAAAAAAGTATATATCGAAGGAGAAATCCACCCGATAAAAGTCGCCATGCGTGAAATCTCACTAGCCGACACCAAATTAACCAACGGAAGAATCGAACAAAACCCACCTGTAACTGTTTATGACACTTCGGGACCATATACCGACCCAAACATTAACATCGATGTCCGCAAAGGATTGCCACGTATCCGCGAACAATGGATTCTAGACCGTAACGACGTAGAAGAACTAACCGAAATCACTTCTGATTATGGCAAATCGCGTTTGAATGACGAAAAATTGAATCATTTACGTTTTGAGTATTTACATAAACCAATGCGTGCCAAAAAAGGAGCCAACGTTTCCCAACTACATTATGCAAAAAAAGGCATCATCACTCCCGAAATGGAATACATTGCCATTCGTGAAAACCAACGCATCGAGCAATTGAATGAGCAAACGAAAGCCATGCAATGCCAACACGCAGGTCATAGTTTTGGGGCCAATACACCAAAATCAAAAATCACAGCCGAATTTGTTCGTAGCGAAGTAGCCAGAGGTCGTGCCATTATCCCAAACAACATCAACCATCCCGAAAGCGAACCAATGATTGTTGGACGTAATTTTTTGGTGAAAATCAATGCTAATATTGGAAATAGCACCGTAACATCAAGCATCGAAGAAGAAGTCGAAAAAGCCGTTTGGGCCTGCCGTTGGGGAGCCGACACCATTATGGATTTGTCCACCGGGAAGAACATCCACGAAACCCGAGAATGGATCATCCGCAACTCACCAGTACCAATTGGAACTGTGCCAATCTACCAAGCCCTCGAAAAAGTAAACGGAATCGCCGAAGACCTGACTTGGGAAGTATTCCGTGACACCTTAATCGAACAAGCCGAACAAGGAGTTTCTTATTTCACTATTCACGCCGGAGTTTTATTGCGTTACATCCATTTAACTGCTAATCGTGTTACCGGAATTGTTTCCCGAGGCGGTTCAATTATGGCAAAATGGTGTTTATTCCATCACAAAGAAAACTTCCTCTACACCCATTTCGAAGAAATCTGCGAAATAATGAAGCAATACGATGTCGCTTTCTCTTTGGGAGATGGTTTACGCCCCGGCTCCATCGCAGATGCCAATGATGCCGCACAATTCGCCGAATTGGAAACTCTTGGTGAATTGACAAAAATCGCATGGAAACACGATGTACAAGTTTTCATCGAAGGACCAGGTCACGTGCCGATGCACATGATTAAGGAAAATATGGACAAACAATTAGAGCATTGCGATGAAGCGCCATTCTACACTTTAGGACCATTAACAACTGATATTGCTCCAGGTTACGACCACATAACTTCGGCAATCGGAGCGGCAATGATTGGATGGTACGGCTGTGCAATGCTGTGTTATGTAACTCCAAAAGAACACCTTGGATTACCTAACAAAAAAGATGTAAAAGACGGCGTTATCACTTATAAAATTGCTGCACATGCCGCCGACTTAGCCAAAGGTCATCCTGGCTCGCAATATCGCGACAATGCCTTAAGCAAAGCCCGTTTCGAATTCCGTTGGGAAGATCAGTTTAATTTATCGTTAGACCCTGATACGGCAAGAGAATTCCACGATGAAACCCTACCTGCTGATGGGGCCAAAGTAGCACACTTCTGTTCAATGTGCGGACCAAAATTCTGCTCAATGAAAATATCACAGGAAATCCGTGATGTTGCCGAAGCTGAGAAAGGTATGGCGGCCAAATCAGAAGAGTTTATTGAACAAGGAAAAGAGATTTATATTTAAATAGAAAATAGAGCAAAGAAAAAAGAAATTAAACTTTCTAAATCTGAGTAGAAAAATGATCGTAATCACCAATCCAATTTCAATAGCTAATGAAATCTGCACTATTCATTCTCTTTTTGAGAACGGATTGGAGTTACTTCATATTCGGAAACCTAATTTTGGTGAAACAGAAATGAAACAATTTCTTTCTGATATAAATCATAATTATAGAGAACGCTTAGTATTGCATAATTACCATTGTTTAGCCGAAAAATTCAATATAAAACGTATCCACATAAGTGAAAGCAAACGAAAAGTAACCCTAATGTTACCTAGCAAACTACCATTTGATACCTATACAAGAAACGGTTTTCATTTATCAACTTCCGTTCATACTATTGAAGACTTCAATGCTTTGGAAAACGTTTTTGAATATGCTTTTTTAAGCCCAGTTTATCCAAGTATTTCTAAAGAAAATTACTTCTCAAAAACAGATATGTTTGAAGCTGTTAAAAACAGAAATAATTATACCACAAAGCTTATTGCTTTGGGGGGAATAGAATCAAAAAACATAAAACAAACATTAAAAAACGGATTCGACAATGTAGCCCTGTTAGGAACCATTTGGAATCGAAATAATCCAATCGAAAACTTTAAATCATGTCAGCAAATCGTCCAATCGTATTAACTATCGCTGGTTTTGACCCTTCAGCCGGAGCTGGAGTATTGGCAGATATCAAAACATTCGAACAGCATCGTGTATATGGTTTTGCTATTAATACCGGCAATACCATCCAGACCGAAAACGAGTTCTTTGAAATGCAATGGACAGATTTGGCATTTGTTCTGAAATCATTGGAAAAACTATTTATGAATTATACAATTAATGCAGTTAAAATAGGAATCGTGCCTTCATTAGAGTATTTGAAAGAAATAGTTTTTGCCATCAAAAGACTTTCACCAAAAACAAAAATTGTCTGGGATACCGTTTTAAAATCCTCTACTAATTTTGATTTTACAACTATTGGAAATCGTCAGGATTTGAATGAAATTCTAAATCAGGTTGATTTAATTACACCAAATTATGATGAAATCAAAATCATTTTTCCAGACTTCACACGGCTCTCCTGCTTCATCAGTTCATTGTCGCCCATACGAAGAGAGTCAAATGAAGATTTTATCTGTTCAGTTTTATTGAAGGGAGGTCACAATCCAAATGAAATGGGCGTTGATTATCTCTACATTGATAATGAAATTCATCAGCTTTTACCCAAAACTATTGAATGCTATGAAAAACACGGATCGGGTTGCGTATTATCTGCGGCAATAACCGCCAACATTGCATTGGAACAAAACTTAAAAACAGCTTGCGAAAAAGCAAAAATATATACTGAAAACTATTTATTATCCAACTCAACTAAACTAGGATTCCACCATGTATAACAAACTGCAATATATCTCTCAAGGAGAAAGCGTCGAAGAGCAATTGTATAATATTCATAGCGCATTAGACAACGGATGCGATTGGATTCAAATGCGATTTAAACATCAAAAGCCAAAAAAAGCTTTTGCCTTGGCTGAATCTGTAAAATTTTTATGCGAAGAATACCTCGCCAATTTCATCATCAACGACGATGTTCATCTGGCCAAACAATTCAATGCTGATGGCATTCATTTGGGACTTTCTGACATGGGGGTTGCTGAGGCCAGAGCCATATTGGGCAAAACCAAAATTATCGGCGCTACGGCAAATACATTTGAAGACATAGTGAAACAAGTAAATAATGGCTGTGATTATATTGGTTTAGGCCCATTTAAATTTACCAAAACCAAAAGTAATTTGAGTCCGATAATTGGTTTAGATGGTTACCGCTCCATCATCGACAAAATGAAAGATTCAGGAATTGAAATACCGCTGTACGCTATTGGAGGCATAACCCTTGAAGATTTAGAAAACCTAGTACAGACTGGGATTCACGGTATTGCTATTTCGGGCATTATCACCAAAAGCGATCAAAAAAGCAAACTCATTACAGAACTTAACGAAAAATTATATGGCAACGTCATTATTTAAAATAGGAGACAAAACACTGCAATCCAGACTGTTTTTGGGAACTGGAAAATTTGGTTCCAATCTGCAAATGGAAGAAGCTATTTTGGCCTCAGAAAGCGAATTGGTCACGGTGGCTTTGAAACGTATCGATTTAGAAACCGAAACAGATGCAATTCTAGCGCATCTCCAACATCCGCAAATTAATTTACTGCCGAATACTTCTGGTGCTCGAAATGCCAAGGAAGCGATTTTTGCAGCTCAATTAGCAAGAGAAGCATTAGAAACCAATTGGCTGAAACTAGAAATACACCCAGATCCAAAATATCTGATGCCCGACCCAATCGAAACCTTCAAAGCAACTGAAGAGCTGGCGAAACTAGGATTTATTGTTTTGCCTTACATACATGCAGACCCTGTTTTGTGCAAGCGTTTAGAAGATGCCGGAACATCAGCTGTGATGCCTTTGGGTTCGCCTATCGGAAGTAATAAAGGATTGAAAACAGTAGATTTTTTAGAAATTATTATTGACCAAAGTAATGTACCAGTAATTATTGACGCTGGAATTGGCGCTCCATCAGATGCAGCAAAAGCGATGGAATTGGGAGCTGATGCCGTTTTGGTAAATACTGCGATTGCCGTTGCCGGAAACCCAAAATTAATGGCCGAAGCGTTTAAAGAAGCGGTTATTGCAGGACGAAAAGCTTTCGAAGCCAAACTGGGACAACAATATAAACACGCTATCGCTTCTAGTCCTTTGACGACTTTTTTATATGAGTAAATATTTAACCGCAAAGAACGCAAAGGCTTGCGCAAAGTTCGCAAAGCTTTGCGAACTTAACTTTAGACATTAAACTTTGTGAACCTTGCGGTAAAAACCATCACAATATGAAAACATTTAAATCGGTTTTTGAACAATATGATTGGGACACTATCCAATCCAAAATATATCAAACTACTGCGAAAGAAGTCGAACAGGCTTTGGCAAAAGGTAAACGTAATCTGGATGATTTTCTGGCTCTGATTTCACCAGCTGCACAGCCATATTTAGAGCAAATGGCACAAATAAGCCACGAGCTTACCAAAAAGCGTTTTGGCAAAACAATTCAAATGTATGCGCCTTTGTATTTGAGTAATGAATGTCAAAATATCTGCACCTATTGCGGTTTTAGTTTAGACAACAAAATCAAACGAAAAACATTGACCGAAAATGAAATCGTATTAGAAGTGGAAGCCTTAAAAAAAGCAGGATTTGATCATGTATTGCTGGTTACCGGAGAAGCCAATTATACCGTAAATATCAATTATTTTCTAAACGCTATTGAACAAATCAGAAATGATTTTTCGATAATCTCGGTCGAAGTACAGCCTCTTTCACAAGAAGAATATGAGCGTTTGCAAGTTGTCGGAGTGTATTCAGTTTTGGTGTATCAGGAAACGTATCATCAGGAAGTTTATAAAAAATACCATACCAAAGGCAAAAAATCAAATTTTGATTTTCGATTGGACACACCCGACAGAATTGGAAAAGCTGGAATCCATAAAATAGGTCTAGGAGTTTTACTAGGTCTGGAAGACTGGCGCACCGATAGTTTTTTCAATGCTTTGCATTTGGATTATTTGCAGAAAACGTATTGGCAGACCAAATATTCGGTTTCATTTCCGAGACTACGCCCTGCAGAAGGCATCATTGAACCCAATTTCATTATGGATGACAAAGATTTGGCTCAGCTTATTTGCGCCTATCGATTGTGGAATGAAGATTTGGAAATTTCCATTTCGACTCGCGAGAATGAAAAATTCAGGAACAATATTATTCCGCTTGGCACAACGAGTATGAGTGCAGGATCAAAAACCAATCCAGGAGGCTATGTAGTTGACCCGCAATCGCTGGAGCAATTCGAAATTAGTGATGAACGTTCGGCTGCTGAAATTGCAGAAATCATTTCTCAAAAAGGATATGAACCCGTTTGGAAAGATTGGGACAGAACATTTAGTCAAAAGTCAAAGGTCGAAAGCCTTAAAGCCTAAAAAAGCTTTAATACTTAGACTTTCCAACTTTTGACTTTCCTAATTTTAAGACTTAAACAAAATGAGTGTTATACAAGAATTTTTACGATACAACCGACAAACGATACTGCCAGAAATAGGTGATTTGGGACAAGAAAAACTCAAAAAATCCAAAGTTTTGGTAATTGGTGCCGGTGGTTTGGGTTGCCCTATTTTGCAATACATTGCCACCGCTGGAGTGGGAACTATAGGCATTGTTGATTTTGACAAAATTGAGATTCATAATCTGCATCGGCAAATTTTATATACTGAAGACCAAGTGGGATTGCCTAAAGCTACGACAGCCAAAGCGACTATCGAAAAGTTAAATCCGCTGATTACTGTTTTAGCTTTTGAAGAAAAAATAACACTCGCTAATGCTTCAAAAATTATTGATGGTTTTGATTTTATAGTAGATGGCTCCGATAATTTTGCCACCCGATATTTGGTAAATGACACTTGTGTGGCTCTAAAAAAAACTTTGGTTTATGGAAGTATTTTAGGTTTTGAAGGTCAGTTGGCAGTTTTTAATCATCAGGGAAGTAAAAATTTGCGGGATTTATTTCCGGAACCTCCTAATCCTGATGATGTGCCTAATTGCAGTTTTAATGGTGTATTGGGAACTTTGCCAGGTATGATTGGAACGATGATGGCACACGAAACTTTGAAACTGATTATGGATTTACCAACATTGAAAAATGAATTAGTATTGTTCAGCACTTTGAATTGGAGTTTTACGAAACTGAAATTTTAACCATATAAGGCATATAAGTTCATTTAAGTTGGTATGCAAAAGAGCGATAATTTATATGACCTTACATGCCTTATATGGTAAAGTCATTTTCTTTTTAAAATTGACATAAAATCTTCCCGTTTAATTTCCCTACAGCCTAAACTTTCCAAATGTTCATTGTAAACCTGGCAATCCAATAAGCTGTAATTCTTTTCTTTGAGTTGATTAACTAAACTGATAAACGCTACTTTGGAAGCATTGGAAACCAACGAAAACATACTTTCACCACAGAAAACATGTCCCAAATCGATACCGTACAAACCGCCAACCAACTCATCGTTTTGCCAGACCTCAACCGCCTTTGCTATTCCTAATTCATTGAGTTTGCAATAGGCTTCGATCATTTCATTAGTAATCCAAGTTCCTGTTTGTCCGTCGCGTTTTACTTGCTGGCAATTGGAAATGACATCCCGAAAATTTTGATTAAAAGTCACTTTGAAGACATCCCGATTGAGGATATTTCGCATGCTTTTGGAGACAATCAAATCGTCTAAAAACAATACCATTCGGGGATTGGGCGACCACCAAATAATGGGTTCGCCTTCATTGAACCAAGGAAAAATGCCACTATGATACGCAAGCTGCAATCGCTCTGGAGACAAATCACCACCAATGGCAAGTATCCCATCACTATTGGCGTGGGAAACGGGAGGAAAAAACAAATCAGGTGATAGGTAATACATTTTCAATTTTAAAAATCAATTTCAATGGCAATGGCAATGGAAAATTCAAATAAAAAAAATCAGAAATTCAAGTAAACTCAAACTTCTGATTTCTAAATTCTGATTTCTGCCTTCTTTTTTCTTAGAATGGCAAATCGTCTGCTTCTTCTTCGTTCAAGTTAGTTGCTGGAGCAAAAGCTTGAGCAGCTGGCATTGGAGGTGCTTGCTGAGCTGGTGCTTCTGCAGCTAATCTTTCGATTCTCCAACCTTGAATACTATTAAAATATCTAGTTTCTCCTTGTGGATTAACCCATTCTCTTCCTCTTAAATTGATTGAAACTTTTACCGCTTCACCAATATTATAATTACTTAACAAATCACATTTATCTTGAGTGAATTCAACCAAAATATGCTGTGGATATTGCTCATCAGTAGTAACAACCAATTCTCTTTTTTTGAATGCCGCACTTACTTGTTGCTCTGGATTTACAACTTTAATTTTCCCAATTACTTCCATCTTCTTTTTTATTTAATTATTGTTACTTTGATTTTATTTTTTTGGCTAAAAGCACTTTCCATGCCGAAATTACATCATTCTGTAAAAGATATTTTTTGGCTTCCAAGTGCTGTTTTTCAAGGTCATCGGAGCTCAAAACTGCCTTTACAGCAAAATTTTGCTTTACAAATATACTAACTTCTTCAGTAGTAGGCAAGGCTTCAATATTACCTAACATTCCTAAATCGTTTCCATTAAAAACAGAGCTATTTTTAACAAAATCAGGAATAGCATCTACCCCAACCCCTAGTGTTGTAAGCGGTTTCGGCACTTCGAACAGTCCCTGATTGGAACGGGAATACCAATTGGCACCCAATCGGGAAACCAAATCAATTTTATGCTGGTCGATAGTTCCATTTTCGTTTAAAATGGCTTCATCGATATGTATATGAACTACTTCGCAAAGGATTAGATTTCCTGCTCCGCCTTCTGTTCCCAAAGGAATTATCTGGGTCACTTTGCACTCAAATTGTACTGGTGATTCTTTTACCCGAAAAGGTTTTATAGCAACTGAAGGTACTGGTGTAAAACCTGCTTTTAAAAATTCGTCAACTCCTTCGGCATACTCAGTACTTGCCAATGAAGTCTGCTGCACCATATCATAATTTACCACGTTGATAACGACTTCGCCTGTAGCTTCGGCATTGATCAGGGTGTGCTTAATTGTATTGTCTCTTACACGCCTTGCGGGCGAAAAAATCAGTACCGGCGGATTCGCGCTGAACACATTAAAAAAACTAAAAGGCGACAAATTTGGAATCCCGTTTTTGCCAATTGTACTCGCAAAAGCAATAGGCCGAGGTCCTACTGAACTTTGTAAATAGCCCTGTAATTTAACCGTATCAATGCTTTTTGGATCAATGCTAATCATAACTTTTTATTTGAACAAAAATAACAAATTAGCATCAGGATTCTGGATAAAATATAAATATCTTATGACCACAAATGCCCTAGCCCTGATGGGAACGGCATCCTGTTGTCCCGGGGTTCGGGACAACAGATATAGTGGACAGCAGGATTAGCTGCAAATAATAGTGATTTTAAAAGCAAGCACAATCTGAAGTTCATTATTTCGTTATATTTATACCACAAATTTACTGTTATGAATTTTACGGAAAACAGCAATCCTATCCGCTGGATTATTATTTTTATATCATTTGCGATAATTACGATTATCCTTTGGAACACTTATACTTTTTTTCAGATTTTCAAAAATGAGGAACGGATAAAAATGAACCTTTGGGCAACTGCTACAAAAACTTTAATCAATGCTCAGGAAAACACTGAGGTTGACTTACCTCTTCAAATTTTTGACAACAACACTACTATTCCAGTGATTCTGATCGAAAATGACAGCATTATTACTTCTAAAAATATTGACGAAGACATCCTTAAAAATAAGACCAAGACTGCCGCATATCTAAACGAATTAAAAAACGAAAACGACCCTATCAAAATCATTTACGCCCCTGGAAAACACCAGGAATTGTACTACGGGAATTCTTCCTTAATAGCAAAACTGAAATATTATCCAATAGCCTTATCGCTGATTATTATTCTTTGCGGCATCCTGATTTACAATTTTTATCTCAATCATAAAGTTGCTACTCAAAATAAATTATGGGCAGGAATGGCCAAAGAAACTGCACATCAGATAGGGACACCACTTTCTTCACTGATAGGCTGGCTGGAGATTTTGAAACTGGATAATATCGATGAATCTATCACTACAGAAATCGAAAAAGATATTGAACGCTTACAGACCATTACTGATCGGTTTTCTAAAATTGGTTCAGAACCCAAATTAGAATTAAAAGACGTCGTTGAAGAAACGAAACAATCCTATAATTATTTAATTTCCCGCTTTTCTAACCAAATAGACTTTTCTTTTAAAGGTCCAACGACACCCTTAAACATTTTTTTAAATCCAACTTTACACAGTTGGACGATAGAGAATCTAGTTAAAAACGCCATTGATGCAATGAAGGGAAGAGGAAAATTATCCTTAGTAATTGAAGAGGACAATCGACATATAAAGATAAACGTAACTGATACTGGAAACGGCATTCCTAAGAAAGAATTTCAGCGGGTTTTTGAAACGGGGTTTACTACCAAAAAAAGAGGCTGGGGATTAGGGCTTTCTTTAACCCGAAGAATTGTTGAGGAATATCACAAAGGCTCAGTGAAAGTACTGCACTCTGAAATAGGGAAAGGAACTACTATGCAGATTGTATTTTTAAAAAATAACAACTCTTAAACAAAACTACTATTAACGTAAAGGAACTCCAAACCACGTTATTTTCGTAAACATCCCTTTTCGAGCCGATTTACTTTTACTCATATAATCATTTACGAATTTTTCCTGTTCTTCTATCTGCTTTAAAATATCGATTATTGATTTTTTTAATGATTTTACATACGCCAGATTATTATCATCAAACTTACCAATCTTATAAATTCGGTTTTGACAATCCAGTATTTTCTGCTTTGGAGCCAGAATCATTTCTTTGATCGCTTCATCAGGTAAAACCGGTTTAAATTTATTATTTCTATACATAATAAAATCGTTAAACTGTGCTACCGCCTGATTATATTCATCACTGATGTCCTTCATTTTTGCCATTGCATCGTTATTTTGCACAGCATCCACTTCACTCTTTTTAAAGTGAATCATTTCCTGAATCAATTTGTTTTTGACACCGTTATTCTGAATTCGGATCAAAGCAGTTCTTGCCTTATCAACTTCTGACATTCGGTCATATTCTTCAATTTGACCTGCAAAATCAAACTTTGGCTTGGTCTTATTTATCTCAGTTTTTCCATCGATAAATTCCTGATTGGTGACGGTATAATTTAAAAACTGCCATAAATAATCGAACGGCATATGTGTTGCAATAAATTGACTTGGAGCCACCTTATAATTGAGATTATTTAGTCTTTTAAAGAATTTCATATTCTGAACATAACCTGCACCCCAAGTTGGATCAAACAGCCACCAAGTATTATTAATTTTTGCGGCGCACCAAGCATGTGACAGTACGTCTACTTTACCATTTTGCTTAGTATATCCACCAACAATATAGGATTTGATGTTCACCTTTTGAGCAATATCATTAAAAACTTCAGCATAATGAATGCAGACACCTTTCTTTGTTAGTAATGTATTTTTAATTTTATCTGGAGAAACTTCAGAGAAGTCGATGGATGCAATGTTCTCAATATCATAGCTGATATTTGATGCAGTCCAATAAAACACAGCACGGATTTTATCATTTTCCGATTTAAAGTTTTCATTAATATATTTGGCAATTCCATCTGTTGAAGTACTTAAATCCGACGGAATTTTGTCCATTTTTGCATCAATCAAAACATAAGGATTCTTCGTTTGACCAAAACTCATACTCGTAAATAGTAAAAACAAAAATATACGCTTCATAATCATTCATTTTTAAGCATAAAAAAACACAAACCTTTAGAATATTTCTTAAAAAGATTTGTGTTTTGAGCCTTTATATTTTTTACAGATTTGCTTGAATACTACTCGCTAATGTTTCAAACTCTTCTTTTGTTAAACTTACTTTGTGTCTGAAAGTCATTTCGCCCATTTCATTCAACGGAATCAAATGAACGTGTGCATGAGGCACTTCGAGACCTATTACAGCCACTCCTACTCGTAAACAAGGAACTGTTTTCTCTAGTGCAATCGCTACTTTTTTGGAAAAAGCCATCAAACCTAGATATAAATCATCTTCCATATCAAAAAACTTATCCACTTCTTTCTTTGGAATACAAAGCGTATGCCCTTTAGCATTTGGGTTTATATCCAAAAAAGCTAAGAAATTTTCATCCTCAGCCACTTTGTAGCAAGGAATTTCTCCGTCAATTATTTTTTTGAAAATGGTACTCATTATTTATTTGTTTAATCGTTAAAGCGTTTAACCGATTAAACAAATTAACGGTTAAACAGTTAAAAAAACTATTCTCTTGAAATTTCAAGGATTTCAAATTTCAAAACACCATTAGGCACAGTAATTTCGGCAACTTCGCCTACTTTTTTGCCCAACAAACCTTTTCCGATAGGAGAAGTAACTGATATTTTACCGGTTTTTAAATCGGCTTCGCTCTCGGCTACCAATGTGTATTTCATTTCCATTCCGTTGGTCTGGTTCTTGATTTTCACATTTGACAAAACCAATACTTTTGACAAATCCAAGTTAGACTCATCAATTAATCTTGCATTGGCATGAATTTCTTCCAGTTTTGCAATTCTCATTTCAAGCATTCCCTGTGCCTCTTTGGCTGCATCATATTCTGCATTTTCTGATAAGTCTCCTTTATCTCTTGCTTCTGCTATATCCTGCGATGCTTTTGGACGCATCACGCTTTTCAAATAATCTAACTCTTCTCTTAATTTTTTTAATCCGTCCGCTGTGTAATACGATATTGCGCTCATAATTTCCTCATTTATATAAAATAGAAAAAATCCCATCAGGACGGGATTTCTTTTCACAAAGATAGTGTATTTTTATTTTTAGTTTACAATAATATGTTAATCATAATAATTTCAAAGTTAAATAAATTAAATTTGTTTAACTAATTCCTCGGACTTAATTTTAAATAATGAAAAAATACATTCTACTGCTTATCATATCGCTATTTTTCCTGGGATGCAGCGACAATGAAAACTCTAATAAAAATCCTTATATTCCAAATTACACTTTTTCAGTAGATCTTAACCTGAATTTGCCGCTGTATGCAAACCTTAAAAGTCCTGGTAATGGTATTTATTATTCAGATGCAGGTGTAAAAGGCATATTCGTTTTTAATACTGGCACAGGATACAATGCTTTTGATGCTGCCTGTCCTAATCAGGAAATAAGCAGCTGTTCTACTATGACCCTCAAAGGAATCAATGCGCTTTGTGCGTGTGACAGTAAAGAATATAATCTATTTACAGGTCAAGGAACTACAGCCGTAACCTATCCTATGAAGCAATACCTTGTCCAGGTAGTAAGTGAAACCCTTGTCCGGGTGTATAATTAATACTACTAGGGCGTGCCACCATACAATAAAGGGAGCAAATCATCGCACTGGTGATCCGCTCCCTTTATTGTATACTGTCGGGCTATACGCGCTGCTTCGGCAGCCAGCTTCTATCCCTCACCCATGACCCACAGCATTCTTCTAATTTTAAAAAATCCTGAAGATTATTAAATTTTCCTGTTTAAAACTTCAAAGTTAATCCTGCCAAGAAATTAGCTCTAGCCTGCGGAAAATAATAAACATAACCTCCTCCATAATCAACTCCGTTAGAAACATAATCAACATTAAATATATTATTAGCCAAAACATTAATTCCTATCGATTTGAAAACTGAATTCATTTTTATTTCATAAGAAGCATTTAAATCATTTACAAAATAATCTTTCAATTTACCGCTTTTATCATCAATATTATTAAGGTATTGTTCACTTACAAATTTAGACAGCCAGCTTATTCTTAAGGCAGTTATTGGCGCAAAAGTCAAAATATTTCCTGCAATAAAATCAGGAGAATAAGCAATATTAGTATTCCCTAAATCAACTAAACTTCCTGTGGCATCAGAAACAAAATCAACATTTTTATTACTGCTTAGTGTAAAGTTTGGTGAAATAGACCACTTCTGTCCAAATTTAATAACCGCATCAACTTCCAATCCTAATCTATAACTATCGCCGCTATTCTTGCGTATTGGCGAACCAACATCATCCAGTTCTCCTGTCAAAACCAGCTGATCTTTATATTTCATATAATATACATTAGAATTAATCTGAATCGTTTTTGATTTCAATCTCCAGCCCAGTTCATAATCATTTAGTTTTTCAGGCCTTACACCAGTACCTCCTTCATAATCCGTTCTGTTAGGTTCACGATTTGCTGTGGCATATGAAAAATATAATGCGTTTTTTTCATTAACATTAAATGTAAATCCAGCTTTTGGGTTAAAGAAATTAAAATTATCATCAACCAAACCCGTTTCTGCTGCATTAGCTTTATATCGTACATTGCGGTATTGCAGATCTCCGTAAATACTTAAATTCTCTAACAATTGATAATTGGCTTTTGCAAAAACATTTCCATCACTTTTGGTGGCAAAATCATCGTAATAATGATCTCCCAGTTCGCTTTTCGAAGCATATCTAGACCAGATTACTTTTCCAAAATGATCTCCTTCGTATTTATTCCATCCGCCCCCTAGAATTACATCTAGTTTATCTGCTTTATAATTTACCGAAAAAGTAGTTCCATAAAAATCATTATCCAGCCATTTTTGACGAATTAAATCAGTACCTGGGACTAAATCTCCATCACTATTTTCAACCATTTTAGTAGGCTCAATTGCTCCATATCCTTCTACTGGTTCATTATATTTATAATTCTCATAATAACCTGTTCCTTTAGTGTAATGAAAAGCTAAATTTGTGCTCCAGTTATCAGATACTTTTTCGTTCCAATGCAATTGATAATGATCTTGCTGGTAGTTATCAGTTTCGTTATCATAGTAACGAGTTTTTCCAAATTCATCAATAAATTCTCCAGCAGAGTTGTAAGTTCTATCATCTGCCAATTTATCGGCATCAATGCCGTTCCATGACTGATACGTTTTTTCGGTACCGCCAAAGGTCAAGGCTTTTATCAAAGTAGTTTTCCCTACATAAGTTCCCTGCAGAAAATACGATTTTAAATCACTGCTTGCCCTATCTATATAACCATCCGATTTTAAAGCCGATAAACGTCCCGCAATTTCAAAATGATCATTCATCAGACCAGTGCTGAATTTTACTGTATGTTTATGTGTATTAAAAGTTCCGAAGGAATTCGAAATTTCTCCTGTACTTTTCTGGGAATAACTATCTGTCAGCATATTCAGACTCGCTCCAAAAGCACCAGCACCGTTTGTAGAAGTTCCTACACCGCGTTGCAGCTGTAAACTCTGTACCGAAGAAGCAAAATCAGGCATATTTACCCAATAAGTTCCATGACTTTCTGAATCATTATAAGGAATTCCGTTAATCGTTACATTGACACGAGTCGCATCACTGCCGCGAACACGAATTCCTGTATAACCTAGACCATTACCAGCATCTGAAGTCGTTACCACAGAAGGCAGGTAATTCATTAACACCGGAATATCCTGACCCAGATTTCGCGCTGCCAATTCTTCTTTACTCATATTAGAAAAACTTACTGGTGTTTTTGTAGTAACTCTCAGCGCCGAAACCAGCACTTCATCTAATTGATTGACCTTTGTTGTATCTTTTTGGGCTTGCTGCGCACTAGATAAAGCAGAAACCAGAAGAAACGAACAAGATATTAAAAAAAAAATTTTCTTTGTTTTTTCAGCTTTTGACCTTTGATTCTTTTTAAAAAATAGATTTTTCATCCGTAAATGATTTACGAATAAAAGGGGTAATTATTCTTTTGTTTAAATTAATAAATGGCTGTTCTACGGCAAATAGATAGTGTAAACGCTATTTTTTTGTCGTTTTTTCCCTTGGCAGCATTACCTGCCCAGGTTCTTTGGGTATGATCTCAGCTCGTTATTTAGAGCACCCCTTTGAGACAATGCAAAAGTAATATTAAAAATTGCAAAAATCAATAACAATTTCAAAAATCAAATTCCAATAAAAACATTAGTCTAAATTGGGTTTTCTGCGTGACTGCTTAATTTCAGAAATATTCTTTTTGTCTTTAATTCTTTTTCTTATTGCAGCTTTTGGAATTTTGGTGGGCTTGCGTTCTCTCGGGACATACAATCCTTTCTTTAAAATATCCAAAAATCGTTTGGTAACTATTTCTTTATTTTTGAGCTGGCTTCGGTCTTCATCACAATTCAGAATCAAAATCAAATCTGAAGTTAATCTGTGCTTTAAATTGGTTTCCAAAACTAATTTTTCCTCTTCGGATAATGCCATTGAATTGCGCAGATCAAAAGTCAGCACAACCTTGGACGAAACTTTATTAACATTTTGTCCTCCAGCACCGCTGCTTCTAACCGCTCTATATTTCAGTTCTGAAAGAATGGCTTGAATTTCCATTTCCTATAATGGCTGATGAGCCTGTTTTAATAGATCATTAACTGTTTTTACGGGATTAAAAGTAAACAGAGGAACTTCAACAAAAACAGTAAGCCAATTGGCCATTGCACCATTCCACAGTCCAGGAAGTTCATAGGATTTTAAATCAATCCCAGCATGATTTTTATATACAATAAAACCACTTTCTGGATCTATAAACTGTCGTAAATCGAACTTTTGATTTTGATAATTCTTTAATCCGCAAACCAAATCTACGGGATTAAAATGAGTAGCATTTCCGAGTAGTTTCGATTGTTCACTATTTTTTAAATCAATTTGCGAAGTTTCAACGATCTGCAATGTTAGCCTGCCATCAACTCCTCTTACCCAAAAAGGCCCCCCGCCAGGTTCTCCCTCATTTTTGACCATCCCGCAAACACGAATAGGTTTATCCAATATTTCTTTTAATTTACTGACTTGGTTTTTAAGTTTGAATTTATAAAAATCTTCATTCACCTCAATACTTAATTGTTCTTTGAGAAAAATCAAAATCTCATCTATTTTTTCACAATTTATTTCAAGTTCATCTAATTCCTTTAAATATAAGAAAATTTGATTTTGAAGTTCTAATAAAATCCCAGCCAACCCTCTTTTATAGAAGGAAATCTTATGAACATTATTTTGAATTACATTATCTATATTCTTAACAAAAACAATATCAGAATCAATTCCATTTAGATTTTCAATTAAAGCTCCGTGCCCGCCAGGCCGAAAAACTAACATTCCCCTCTCATCACGAAATGGTTTATTCTTTAAATCTACAGCAATAGTGTCAGTTCCCTTTTTTTGAAACGAATAACTGACTTCAATACTTGAATTTGATTTTATTTCAATTTTATTTTTTACTTCTTTTATAATATCTTCAAACTGATCTTGATGATTCTCAGAAACCGTTAAATGCAAACTTGATTCATTATTAGCTGTAGCATAAAAAGCACATTCATGTAAATGTTCTTCAATCGGAGTGGCAATTGATGCAGGGTACTTATGAAAAGGAAGAACTCCCTTAGGCTTGTTAGCAAAATCAAAATATTGAGCCGACAAAAGTGTCTTTATAAAATAATAATTTTTATAGTCACGAGCTAACGTATTAAAATTAGGATATATTTCCTGTAATTTTTTATCTACTGCTGCAAAAAAAGGAAACTTATCCATCCCAACGATAAAAAGAGACAATTCAGTATCTTTTTTTCTATTGATGTAAGCATTAATAGTTTCATTTCCTAAATCGAAATCATTCAAAAAAGTATTTAGAAATTTAAACATTCTTGTGGCTGCACCAGATGCAGGAACAAATTTTTGCAATTTTAGGTTTGATTTATTGGCATCAAAAAAATTGACTTTTTGTTCAAAATCAGTATCCGATAATTTTAGAATCCCATTATTTATAGTTGCAGGATTTACCAAAATAATTTTCTGAATTCCTTCATTGAAAATACGAAGCTGTCTTTTTACATTTTCCAGCGGAATGCCGTGGTGATGAATTTGTAAAAAATCAGTAGAGGTAAATCCCATCTGCAAAGCCATCGTTAAATCCTCTACAATACTGATAGCTTTTTTTAAGCGGGTTTCTTTATCTCCAGAAATAGTAATAAAAGGTTTTTTATTATCAATCAAAGATTGTTTAAAGACTTCAAAAACGCTTTCCCTTCCTTCTGGACTGTCTCTCAAACCATCGTCTTCCCAAGGCACATCAATATCCGTCAAAAAAAACAAATCGTATTGATGCGTACGGGCAGCCTTATCCAATAACGAATCACAAAAATTATAATACAGTTCAGAAAAGACTTTTGTTACTAACAAATTAGTATCACAAAAAAGATATTTATTCGCAATTAATGCACTCTCATTTTCCAGTTTTGTCTGTCCATAAGCAATAGGCAGCATATCGTCAATATCACAAATGCCACGGCCGCTATCTAATTTCTCCTGTAGATAGCCACGAGCAAATTCGGGAACCCAAACTGTTTGATAATACTCTGCAAGCTGTGTAGCCAAAGTAGTTTTACCTGTAGATTCCGGCCCAAAAACGGCAATTTTTATTATTGGTGAAGCTCCAGATTTTGTGAGCTGTTTAAGATTTTCTTCCATTCTAAATAACCGTAAACGGCAATAATTGTAAATATTATATATTGAAAGCTTGTAAAGGTATATCCTTTTGCCAAATAAAGCGGTATAGAAAGTAAATCTCCTACAATCCAAAAAATCCAGTTTTGGATTTTTCTTTTGGCCATCAGCCACATTCCAACAAAAAATATCGCTGTCAATATGGTGTCCAAATAGGAATACCAGCTGGCAAATTTATTAAAATAAAGATACACAATGACCACAAAAACAACAGTTAATACAAAAATAATCACAGCCATTATCCTCTCTTTACCGTTCATCGTTGAAATTGGAAATTCATCGATATTATCCTTTTTCCTAGTCCAATGATACCATCCATAAATGCTCATTATAAAATAATACACATTAATCATAGAATCTCCCAGAAGACTCCATTGCCAAAGTAAATATGCATAAATTGATGTACTTATCAGCCCTGTTGGAAAAACCCAAATATGATCCTTCTTGGCGCACCAAACACTCCACAGCCCAAAAAAAACTGCAGTAAGTTCTAAGTAAACTTCGTGAATTGGATATTCATTGTACTGTGCGAACAAGTAGTCAAACATATATTTTATTTTTTATCCATATTAAAAAAATCGGCATCATTTTCAAACGCTGTTCCTATAACAACTAGGTCAGCTCCGGCTTTGTAGGCATTTTGAATTCCCTGCAATTCTATAATCCCGCCGCCAACAATAAGCGGAATTTCAATATTTTGTGCGATTTTCTGAATCATTTCCAAAGGAACAGCTTGTTTGGCCCCGCTCCCTGCTTCTAAATAAATTAATTTATTGCCCAACATTTCTCCTGCTTGAGCGGTAGCGAGAGCGAAATCGAGATTGGTTCTGTCCAGCGGTTTAGTTTTACTAATACGTTCTACAGCAGTTTCTCCCCCGCTTTCTATAAGCATATATCCTGTTGAAATTATTTCGAGTTTTGTTTTCTTTAAAATTGGCGCAGCTTCTACTTGATGATCAATCAAATAATCTGAGTTTCGCCCTGAAATTAAAGACAAAAACAAGATAGCGTCTGCGTGATTTGAAATTTGAGATGGATTTCCAGGAAAAAGAACAATAGGCAAGTTTATTTTTTGCTTTAACGTAATAATCAGATCGTCCAGAATATTATTTTCAACATGGCTTCCGCCAATAAAAATATGGGTTGCTGGCGACTGATTGATTTTTTCGATTAAATATCCCAAATCATCCCAATGAATTTTATCAGGATCTAAAAGTATTGCGAGCAATTTTCGCTTTTCAAGCTTGGATTGAAGAATTTGGGTATAAATTGATGTCATAAATTATTTCAGAAAGATCTCAAAGGTAACGCAAAGATGCACAAAAATATTTTCTTCCAGAAATTCAGTATTTCTGACTGATAACTATTTTTCAAAAGCGTAAACCAAAGTGAAGTTTTCTATTTCCAGATAATTTACCTGAAACTTTATCTCTAAATCATCAAAAAGAAGACAAGCTTGCGTTTGTTTTTGGGATAAAGCAAATGGTTTTACCCGAATATGATCTTTGAAACTGATGCCTTTTTCGTTCCTAATTTTAAAGATCGCTTCTTTGGCGCCCCAGATTACGGTAAGTTTTTTTATGTATTGCTCTAAAGGTTCTCCTTTTAAATAATCGAATTCATAATCAATGAATTTATCGGCAATGCGGATAATTTTTTCACGCTGCAGTTCCATATCAATTCCAACCGTTTCTTCACTTATGATTATCGAAGCAAAATTGTGAGAATGTGTAATTGAAATGTAACGATGGTCATCTAAATACGGTTTCCCAAATTCATCATAATGCAGATCATAATCTGAAATTCCTATTTCTTGAATCAGCATACGCACACTTAAGAAAGCACGTTGATGCATTTCGGATTTCATTCCGTTTAGCCTAAGCTGTGTTTTTTCTTTTAAAACTACTTTGTCCACTAATTCATCAAAGGATTCAGTAACTTTCCAAATCAGGATTTGTGTTGTAGGATTGACGTTTATAGTTTTGAATAAAGGCATTCTTTTTTTAATATTATAAATGGTGAATTATAAATTATCATTTTTGAAACAAAACTTATTATTGACTATCTGGTGTTTTTAGCCCTGATGCTTGAATTGTTTTCACAATTCCCTTTTATGGTATCGTTTTTTCTAATGAGACCACAAAAGATATAGTGGACAGCAGGATTAGCTTCAAATAAAATTATTTCCTTAAAATTCAAAAGATTACGAAATTAAACAAATCATAAATATTCCCGAACGCTTTTTAAATCATAAGTTATTATGTAAATTTGCAAAAATTTTACAATTATACAAATATACTATAAATGAGTACAACGACTACGCCATATGTGGCTTTCAAAGTAAAAGACATTTCTCTAGCGGCTTGGGGAAGAAAAGAAATTGAATTGGCTGAAGCTGAAATGCCAGGTTTAATGGCGCTTCGTGCTGAATATAAAGATGAGCAGCCACTTGCTGGTGCGCGTATCGCTGGATGTCTGCACATGACTATCCAAACTGCAGTTTTGATCGAAACTTTAATCGCTCTTGGTGCTGAAGTTACTTGGTCTTCATGTAACATTTTCTCTACTCAGGATCAGGCTGCTGCTGCTATTGCTGCTGCTGGAATTTCAGTTTATGCTTGGAAAGGTCTTGACGAAGAATCTTTTGACTGGTGTATCGAGCAGACTTTATTCTTTGGTGAAGACAGAAAACCATTGAACATGATCCTTGATGATGGTGGAGATTTAACTAACATGGTTATCGATCGTTTCCCAGAATTGGTTCCTGGAATTAAAGGATTGTCTGAAGAAACTACTACTGGTGTTCACAGACTTTACGAAAGAGTAAAAGCTGGAACTCTTCCAATGCCTGCAATCAACATTAATGACTCTGTTACTAAATCTAAATTTGATAACAAATACGGATGTAAAGAATCTGCAGTTGATGCTGTTCGTCGTGCAACTGACTTAATGTTAGCTGGAAAAAGAGTAATCGTTTGTGGATACGGTGATGTTGGAAAAGGAACTGCTGCTTCTTTTAGAGGTGCTGGTTCTATCGTAACTGTTACTGAAATCGATCCAATTTGTGCTTTACAAGCTGCAATGGACGGTTATGAAGTTAAAAAATTAGATACCGTAATTGCTAATGCTGATATCATCATTACAACTACTGGAAATAAAGATATCGTTCTTGGCCGTCATTTCGAACAAATGAAAGACAAAACTGTTGTTTGTAACATCGGGCACTTTGATAACGAAATTGACATGGCCTGGTTGAACAAAACTCACGGTGCTTCAAAAATCGAAATCAAACCACAAGTTGACAAATATACTATCAACGGAAATGACATTATCATTTTGGCTGAAGGCCGTTTGGTAAACCTTGGCTGTGCAACAGGTCACCCAAGTTTTGTAATGAGTAACTCATTTACAAACCAGACTTTGGCTCAAATCGAATTATGGAAAAACAGTGCTGCATACAAAAATGAAGTGTACATGTTACCAAAACATTTGGATGAGAAAGTTGCTGCTTTGCACTTGGCTAAATTAGGAGTTGAATTGGAAGTTTTACGTGACGATCAAGCTGCTTATATCGGCGTTGAAGTTCAAGGTCCTTTCAAACCAGAATATTATAGATACTAGAAGATTTTAGATTGCTGATTGGCGATTTATGATTTAAGATATAGAACCCTTACAGTGATGTGAGGGTTTTTTTATTAAATAAAAAAGCAGGTAGCGTATTTAGAGTTGAAAATTTATATTTTAGCAGTCTAAAATTTTTAAAAAACCTCTACCTCTATTTTAATAAGTATGAAAAAAATCGCATTGTTATTATTCATGCTGTCATTAGGTTCGTGTGCTACTATTTTTAATAAAAAAGATCACATGTTATCGATAGCAACAAATGCATCAAATGCTACTTTAAAAATTAATGACAGTGTCTATAACTTACCTGCTCAAATACGTGTTAAAAGATCTAAAAAAGATTTACCAATTGAATTAATTTCGGATAGCCTGAATAAAAAGTATACTCTTAAACCATATATAAATGCTAAGTTTTTATACGGAAATTTGCTATTCATTGATTTTTTTGCCCTTGGTTACATAACTGATTTCACAAATCAGAAGAGATTCTCATATCAAGATAGTATTTTTTTAGATATTCATGATTCTATTAGCATTATTAAAACAGACAGAGCAAAGCGTTTTGAAAATTTCAAACATTATTTAACTAAAGAGTATACAACTAAAAAAGGTCAAATTAACTTCATAACAGGGATTCCCTATGTAAATAATTTTTATGCGGAACCGGTGGGTGAATCTGCAGTAAACAGCACTGGCTTTTTTGGATTTTCTGCTGGTGTTGAATATTTCTACACTAACAAAAACTATTTTTCAGCTAATTTTAGAGCAGCTTTTGATTATGAACTGCCAATTCCTGTGCCGTTTCCGGATATAAGTTTTGGTGAATTAAGATCTGTTAGTTTTAATTTAACACACAATCATAAGTTCAAAAGATTTTCAGTTGGCTATGGTGTAAATTATACTAAAAATCGCTGGAGTAAAGATATTGAAAATGATGAAAACTATGAAGATTATGAAACTACTACCAAAACTAATAAGGCACTAGGCGCCACAATAAATAGTTATTATCAAATTAGTCCAGTATTTTATTTAGGATTAAATTATAATCAAAGCCTTCTGAATCTAAATGATTCTTCTAACTCACAATTTGAACATGTAATTTCATTGGATTTTGTATTTAAATTTTCACTTAACAAAAATGAACTTTAAATCTGCCTGAAATAAATTTTAACAGACAGTGCTTTTAAAATATATTTTAAAAAATTAAAAATTTCTATCCATAAAAAGCTGAACAACTATCCTAAACATAAATAATTCAATGCAGTCAAGCGATGTGTTTTTTGTCACATTATTTCATGAAATACTGTAATTTCTCAATGTTAAATAACCGTCAACCGGTTCTACAATAAGTTAATCTCCCCATTTTTTTAACAGGAAACATTTCTCTAAAAATAATTGTCCGTTTCCAAATAACTGACTATTTTTAAAATCACAAACAAACCACTATTACTCAACCTATTCAAAACTGACAGCCTTGAAAAAATCCCTCACTCTCTCCTTTTTATTTGTTTTTATTTTTAGCCAAATTATTTTCGCACAAGAAAAAAAGCCAAAAGTTGTCTTAGTATTAAGCGGTGGCGGTGCCAAAGGAGTAGCGCATATTCCGCTTTTACAAAAACTGGATTCTTTACACATTGTTCCAGATCTTATCGTAGGGAATAGTATGGGAAGTATCATCGGGGGGTTATATGCCATGGGGTATTCAGGCGACAGTATCGAAAAAATTACAAAAAGTATCGACTGGGACAAGATACTAGGCGGTGGCCAGTCCTTAAAGACAGTAAGCGTTGAGGAAAAAAGAGAATTTCAAAGATATTTGGTCGGCCTAGGAATTAAGGATGGAAAACCAAACAGTATTAGCTCTATATTGAATGATCAAAACTTGAGAGAATACCTTTCTGAATTGACCTTTCCTGTTTACAATGTTAAAGATTTTGACAAACTCCCAATTCCGTTTCGAGCTATGGCTACTGATTTAGTAGAGGGGAAAGAAGTTATTTTAAGCAGTGGCAGTCTGGCTTTTGCAATGAGAGCCAGTATGTCATTACCCGCAGTTTTTAATCCAATGAATTATGAAAAAACTGTCTTAGTCGATGGTGGTGTTATGAATAATTTCCCGACCGACATTGCCAAACAAATGGGTGCCGACATCATCATAGGCAGTGATGTAGGCGGCGGAATGGAACCTATAGAAAAACTAAATAGTTTTGCAACAGTATTAATGCAAACTAGTATGTTTCCTAGTAACATAAAAAATCCTGCTAATCGCTCTCTGTGCAATATATTAGTAGATCATCTTCCTAATTTACGTTTTTCAACGGCTGATTTTGCTGAAAGTAACAAAATTTACAAAGACGGTAAAATTGCAACAGCTCAAAATTTACCAGCTTTAATCGCTTTAGCAGAAAAATTAAAGCCATTTCCGCAGCGTACTCACGAACTCCCAAAAATGCCTAACGAATTTGTCCTTGATACTATTGTCTATAAAAACATAAGCAAGGAAAATATTCCACTGGTAGTAGCTAGAGCAAACCTCAAAACACATACAAAATACACTACAAGAGATTTAATATCGGGGCTAAATAGAGCTATGGGGACAAATCTTTTTAGTCAGATCACATACAGCTATTTCATTACCGATAAAGATAAACTGGGAATTATACTGACCGGTTTTGAAACTGCCAAAAACCAAGTCAATGCATCGCTGCATTATGACACTTATAGAGGTGTTGGGCTAATTCTTAATTATACCGCCAGAAATGTTCTTGCCGAATCTTCACGCTTAATTATCACAGGAGACATTGCCGAGCAGCCAAAAGTTAGAATCGATTTTCAGAAAAATTTCGGAAAGAACAAAGACTGGTGGTGGGGATCTGAACTTTATGGAGCCTTTTTAAGACAGGAAATATTTATAGATGGTAAGTCGGCAGACAATATACTTTATAATGCATTTGAATTCAACAATGAAATAAACAGAAATTTAAATTCATTAAAAAGCTACATCGGTTTTGGTTTAAATTACCACTATACTAATTTAAAACCAAAATACGATACTGACTACAACCCTAATGTTTTTAACATCAGCAGCTACAACTTTAATGATTCAGAAATAAATCTGCATTATTCCTATAATGACATGGATAAGGTTTTCTTTGCCACAAATGGAACAATTTTAAAATCCAATATAAGCCGTTCATTGTTTACAAACGCCAACATCTCATTTTCTGACCCAGCCATAACAAACATTTCCAGCTCAACAAACGGCTATACTAAATTTGGATTTTCATTTGAAAAAAGAGCAGTTCTAAAAAGAAAAATTACAGGAATGGTAGGATTTGATTCGTATTTCATTTTCCAAGATAAACTTAAAAATGACCAAGCCTCTTTTTCGGATTATGGCTATGCAGCCAAATATTTCTTGGGAGGCATCATACCAAGTTCGGGCAGTAACCGCTTTTCTTTTCCTGGCCTGAATGAAGACGAAGTCAATGTTACTCAATTCATGGGAGTTAGACTTGGTGCGCAAATGAATCTAAAGGGGAAATTATATGTAACTCCTCATTTTAATATCGCTTCAGTGGGTTTTGATAATTTTAATGAATACATTGATAAAGTCTTTACTCCAAAAGGGAACTGGGATCAAAATTTAGAGACAAGTCTGTTATTGTCCGGAGGAGCTGCTATTTCGTATCAGTCAATTTTAGGACCTATTCACTTTGACACTTCCTGGATAAATAATATTGACAAAACCAGATTGTTCTTTAGTATTGGTTTTTCACTTAATCCATAGAAAAAAAAGACTTGGCATTATACAAAATACAAAACCCGTTTCTTTCGAGACGGGTTTTGTTACTATAAAGGTCTTTATAATTACTCTTGCAGCGTAAACTTTATAGCAGTACCGCCTCCTGAAGCTAAATTCAAATCTAATATTGTTTTACTGTTTACAGTTTTAGTATCGATAGTTACCGGATAAGGATTCGTTTTATAATCTGCTCCGGGGCCATCAGCATATATTTCGGCCTGATATTGTTTTCCTTCTTCTAAAAAAGATAAAGAAACTGATAATTTTCTGGCTTCTTTATTCGTGATAGAACCCAAATACCAATTTTTCCCTTCCCAATCTTTACGGACAATAGTGGTGTATTCTCCAATTTTGGTATCCAATACTTTAGTTTCAGACCAAGTACACGGCACTTCTTTAACGAATTTAAATTCTGGCTTTCCTTCATAATTTTCAGGCAGATCTGAAGCCATCTGCAATGGACTAAATATCACTACATACAAGGCTAACTGGCTTGCTAATGTAGTCTGCACTTTTGCATTATTTGGTGTTTTGTAGTCAAAATTAAAAATTCCAGGCGTGTAATCCATTGGACCAGAAAGCATTCTTGTAAATGGTAAAATAACAGTATGCTGCGGCGAATTACCTCCATCGGCGGACCAGGCATTGTACTCCTGTCCTCTTCCACCTTCTGCAGACATGAAATTTGGATACGTTCGTTGTAAACCAGTTCCTTTTACAGGTTCGTGGTTATCAATCATAATGTGGTATTTTGCCGCTACTTCAATCACTTTACGATAGTGACGAACACCATACTGGCTATCATGCCATTCTTTTTTATCCAAATACTTATTTACATAACCTGTTTTTACAGCATTTATACCCAATTTATTATACAGTTTGAAAGCTTCTTCGAATTGGTTTTCATAGTTTTTTGTAGCTCCTGCAGTTTCATTATGTCCTATCAAACGAACCTTTTTCTGAGTGGCATACTTAGTTATTTCATCCAAATCAAAATCTGGATAAGGTTTTGTAAAACTAAAAGCTGCACCATCGGCAGTCCAGTCACCGTCCCAGCCTACATTCCAGCCTTCGACTAATACTCCGTCTAAATTATTTTTGGCTGCGAAATCAATATATTCTTTAGTAATTTTAGTGGTCGCTCCATGTTTTGGACCTTGTCCCCAAGTATATTTTTCGAGATGCATTCCCCACCAGATACCAATATATTTTGAAGTTTCAATCCAGGACTCATCAGTAATTTTTGAAGGTTCATTTAAATTTAGCATTAAAGTAGAAGTTACCAAATCGCCAGGCGTTTTACCTACAATAACGGTTCTCCAAGGAGTTACAAATGGTGTCTGAGCATATACTTTGACACCATCAGCCCACGGCACAAGATCACTTTTGTATTGATTGCCTTTTAACTTCAGTAAAGTCATCGATGCAAAATCGGTAAGGTTTGCTTCATGGATGGCGACAAACAGCTTGTCTTTGGTTTCAAAAGTGGCAGGCGTATTAATTGTATCGGTTTTACTCATGAGCGTTTTTTTATACTCACTTTCGTAATAACTGTTATCTCTATGAACCGGAATTGACCACACATCGTTATCAAACGGAAATGAAAACTGTGTAATTTCATTCGAAATTTTTATTTTATCCAAATGAGGCTGTTTTGGAAAAGAATATCTAAATCCTAAACCATCATCAAAAACCCTAAAGATAATATCCACTAATCTTCCTTCTCCCTTTGATTCTTTCAAATGAACAATTAATTCATTATGAGAATCTCTAACTTTTCTAAATTCGCCCCAAGGCTGTTCCCAAACAGTATTGGCGGTATTTTTATCGACTTTTATCACCTCAAATCCTTCCGTCATCTTTTGAATTCCATCAAATTCAAAACCCAATAACGAAGGTTCTATTACCGATTTTCCGCTGGAGGAAAAACTATACTGAGGCTGTCCTGTCTTTGTCAAATAAAACTGCAATTCATTGTTTTTACTTGGGGAGGTAATTGAATATATTTTCTTTGCATTACAGGACAAGGATAATGCAAATACAAAACCAATCAGGTAAAATCTATATATTATTTTTTTCATTATTTATCTGCATTAATTATAACTGCTATTTAACTTCATTTAATAATTGTTTTGCTTTGTCGGGCTGCATAGACACAAAATAGCCAAATACTTTGTCAAGTTTTTTCTGCGCCTCTGTGTTGCCTTTCTTTTCTTTTCTCAAATTGTAAAGTTTACTGATTTCAGAAAACGAACTGCTGGTATTTTTTACTCCAGCAAAAGTTTTAATCTTTTCGACATACGAATACCCAAATTCCTTGGTTGGTTCAATCATGGTTCCTTCGCCAAAATCGTTCCATGTAATTAATTGAAGATAATTTACCTTGGCAGATTTTGCCATTGCTAATGTCTCGTCTAGAGTTGCGCCATTATTATGATCAATAGTCCAGCCAATATCATCTCCTGCTCCACCATCTTTATAAAAATCATGAAATCCTGGATAAGCACCACCCATGCCAACTGAAAGTTTAGGGAGTGTATTGGTGTAAAAATTACTTAGATACGTGTTGTCTTTGTATACCCATGCATATTCTCCAGACGCATTTGTTCCTGCTTTAGAAGAGTGATCCCATAAGGTTAAAAATGCTGGTTTTGTACTCAAGCCGCTAAAAACATTTGTCCATTCATCGGCAGTGGTTAAAATGATTGGTCCAAAATTCATTAATAATGGCTTACTGTTGATTTTTATATAATTAGAATCTCCAAAGTAATGGCTCTGCATATAACTTAAATCTGTTTTTGCCGCACTGGTAACTGTAGGCGCTAAACCTGCGTCTACAATATTTTTTAGAAATCGGTCTTCATAAACTATAGCATATTCTAGACCTACTTTGTCCAGCATAGCAATAAGCTGTTCGGTATTTTCTTTGACCATTTTATAATCATTAAGATCATAAGTGCCGTACCAATCAATTAAAACTCCGTCAATTCCTGCGTATTTCATCATTAACAAATGATTTTCGATCACCTCTTTATCTCCGGAATGATAAGGACCAATAAGCGGATAATAGTACGATGCAATTTCTCTGCGTCCATTAGCATCTGCATTATTTGGGTTTTTGTTTGCCATTGTCCAATGATAGCCCCATTTATGATCAGTGCTGCTTTCATTGGTTTCAAACCAAGCCATATAATGCATATAGATTTTGGTGCTGTTTGTCTTTTCTACAGGAACAGGATCGAAAGTCTCGGTAACTGGAGGAGTAGAAGTATCTGATTTTTTATCATCTCCACTACAGCTAGATGTTACTGCAAGATTGATAATACCTATGCAGAACAAGGTGATGTATTTATTCATTGATTTAATTATTGAATTTTAAAAAATATCAGCCTCCCACGACTAACCAACATGGGAGACTGACAAAAAGAACCTAATAACCAGGATTTTGTTTTAGGTTTTTATTAGTAGTAAGAACTGTACTTGGAATTGGAAAAATTGCTCTGTATTGTTCAGTTGCTCCTTTTTCCCACCATGGTAAAAAGAATGTTCCAAAACGGATATTGTCTGTTCTTCTTTTTCCTTCGAAAGTGAATTCTTTTAACAGCTCCTGATCTATAAAAGCAAGATCAACTGTCGCCGGCATTTCTTCTCCTGCACGGGCAGTAACCTGCTGTACAAATGGTTTTGCAAGATCTGGAGAACCCAAACGCACATAACATTCGGCTTGCATCATTAATATTTCGGCATAACGGATTAGTACGAAATCGTGGTCACGTTCCCACATTTCGCCAGCTTTCATTTCATATTTGCCAATACGCACACCTTGATTTTCTTTAGCATCAGCCACACTATTTACCTCCTCTGTATAAGTTAATGGTTCTCCATTATCCATGATAATTACAGATCCAGTTGCCAAATTGATCTGATCGCCGGCAACCATACATTTTTTTCTTTTATCAGTATCTGCAAAAGCCGAATAAACTCCAGGCTGTGCACACATTCCGTTTGCGCTCCAAGGATAATCTCCTGTGGCAGAAAGCGTCAGTTTATGCAGATAATGACAGGACATGGAACTCATATAGTTACCAACAGTTCCAGCTTTTGAATCGTAAGGAATTGCAAAAATTATTTCAGGTGACTTTTGATTTTCTGTTGCAAAATTGGCAAAGAAATCTGGTGCTAACGTATAACCCGAAATTTTTTGGCACATATCAATACAATCCTGCCAGCGCGGTGTACTTATAAAAGCTTCTGAATTTAAATACAATCTTGCCAGTATCGAATAGGCAACATTTTTTGTCAATTTAGAATACACCACATTCGAAGTTAAATGAGGAATGGCATCCAGTAATTCTTTTTCGACAAAATCATAAACTTGTTTTCTAGTCGAATTTGAAGGTAAGCCTACATCCTCAAAATTGGTTACAATTGGCACATTTCCAAATAAATCCAAAAGATTGTAGTAATAGTAAGCTCTCAATCCTTTTAATTCGGCATAAATCGGTGCTTTTGCATCTGCTGCCAAAGATGATTTATCTACCTGATAGATTATCGAATTAATTTTAGCAATTCCTGCATAATTATAGCGCCAAGCCGAAAGAATCATACGGTTATCAGCATTCCAGGTATGTTTTTGTGCATCTTGATATTGTCCGCCATCGTACCAGTTTGTTCCTCGGGTAGGAATAGTAGCTTCATCCGAAACAGTCTCGTTTAAGAAAAAAACATATTCGCAAGTTGGATATGAATTTGAAATCGCATCACCAAACCCTCTTAAGGACGAATAAGCACCACCAACTAAAGCATCAACTTCTTTTGGAGTTTTTCCAAAATTTGTATCTTCCACTTTATCAAATAGCTCTTCATCAAGATTGGTGCATGAAATAGTAAAAAGCATGCTTATGATTAATACTGCTGTTATTTTGATTTTCATTTTATATATTTTATAGTTAGCAAATCGTTTAATTATTTATCGAAAAATTCACACCAAACGAAATGGTCATTGGTCTCGGATAATTATTAAACCTATCAATCCCAGGATTATCTAAACCTGACAAATTAACTTCGGGATCTACACCGCTATAGTTTGTAAACACAGCTAAATTTTCTCCCATCATGTACACTCTTAATTTTGAAATTTTAGATTTTAATGGTATTACATAACCAACTGTTAGAGATTGTATCCTGAAAAAAGATGCATCTTCGATCCAATAACTGGAGAAAGTAGGAGGCGATTTTATACCTGAACCCACAAAATCATCAGGAACATTGTAAGCTGCCATTCTATTTGGATCATACAGCATCATATTAGTAGCATTTAATACTTTTTGCCCAAATAAGCCATATCCTGAAATACCTAAATCAAAATTGCCATAGGTAAAATCCATTCCAAGTCCCATAGAAAAATCAGGCTGTACATTTCCTAAATCTTTTTTCTCAGTGCCAAGGATAAATTTGCCATCAGCATCTAAACCAGAAGCTTCGTAACCCCAAAAAGTTCCAACTGGATACCCTTCGGCAATGATCTGCGAATATTGGTTTGACATTCCAGAAAGACCATGTAAAGAACCGCTGTAAATCACATCTGTTTTATAAGATGGATTTGATAGTTTTTCAATTTTTTGAATATTATGAGCCATTGTTAAATTTGCATTCCAAGTAAATTTTTCGCGCTCCATAATTTTAGCATTCAATGTAAGCTCCAGTCCTTTGTTTGACAATTCACCAACATTTGCAAGCATTGTACCTACTAAATATGGAGGCTGCGGTACTTCATAAGTATATAATAAATCTTTTGTGTTTTTAGAATACCATTCGAATGAACCTGTAATACCTTTAAAAAGACCAAAATCAACACCAATATTAAACTGCTCCGTAGTCTCCCATTTCAAATCAGGATTTGGATTTTGCGTAGGTGAGTATGCTAAACTCCAGCTATCGGTCGCTGGATCATAATAACTGTCACGACCCACTCCCAAGATTGAAAGTGACTTGTACTCGCCTATCCCGTCTTGATTACCGGTAACTCCATAACCTACTCTTAACTTTAAGTTGGTAAGCCAATTTTCTGTAGATTTCATAAAATCTTCATTAGATATTTTCCAAGCTGCAGATGCCGATGGAAAAGTTCCCCATTTATTATTTTCTCCAAAACGGCTTGATCCATCTTTTCTAATTGTAGCGGTCAGCATGTATTTGCTGTCATACGAATAATTAGCACGGGCAAAAAGTGACACTAAATTTGATTTTCCTTTATAAGAATACACATCCCCCAAACGGTAATTATAGCCTGCTCCTAAATTATTATACGAAAAAAGATCTGTTACAAAACCGCTTCTCTGAGCGCCAAATCCTTCATAAATATTTTCAAAATAAGAATAACCCACCATTCCGTTGATGTTGCTTTTTCCTAATGTTTTAGTATAATTCAAATAGGTTTCTACCTGACTAGTAACATATTCCCCATACGTTTTTTGTGCATATCCATCTTCTGTCTGTCCTTCCATAACTGCATAAGTAGGTTTGTATGTGTTGCCTTTGTTGGCATTATATTCCATTGACAGATTCACTACAGCTTTGAAATCATTAAAAAACTTAGCTTCCGATTTAAAGTAACCTAATAATCTGTTTCTGTCATTATCCGCAGTTCTGTTCGTTTGAATTTCAACTGGGTTTTCATACAGAGTCCCTCCTACTGATGTAAAATTTCCATTAGCATCACGAACAGGAATAGTAGGATTCAAGTTAAAAGCACGTTCAAATATTCTATAATCCAATGGATGGAATTTGTCTATAGAGGCAAATAAACCAGTATCAAATTTTACTGCTTTGTTTAAAATATACTGATAGGCATTTAAATTGGCACTCAAGCGTTTTAAATCAGTTGATTTGATAACCCCTTGATTATCTAAATACGATAACGAAGTACGAAAACCACTATCGCCGTTACCGGACGAAATGCTTAAAGTATGAGAATGTGAAATTGCTGTCTGTTCCAATTCTTTCTGCCAATTAGTATTTGCACCATAATCGATTGCATCTTTCATATTATTTTCGCGAACATATCCTCTCCATTGATTTGCAGAAAGCATATCGATATGGTTTGAAGCAGTTCCAACTCCTGAATACCCATTATAAGTTACAGAAACTCCTCTAACTCCAGATTTTGTAGTGATGATGATAACACCATTAGCACCTCTAGAACCATAAATTGCAGTTGCCGAAGCATCTTTTAAAACATCAATTGACTTAACATCTGAAGGCTGAACAATGTTGATGTCTACACCTGCAATTCCGTCTACTACAATAAGCGGATTATTGCTAGCTGTCAATGAAGTTCCGCCTCTTAGTCGTATTGAAGATCCGTAACTTGGATCACCACTGTCTTTTACCAATGTTAAACCCGCCACTTTTCCCTGCAAAACCTGTTCTGTAGAAGAAATAGTTCCTTTGGCCAAATTATCTGCTGATACCGTCGAAATAGCTCCTGTAAGATCTGATTTTCTCATAGTACCATATCCTACAGATACTATTTTAATATCATCAAGCATATTGACACTGCTGTCCAAACGAAAATTAATAGGCGCGTTCGAATTGGCATCTACCTGAGCAGTCTTTGTATTAAAACCCATAAAAGCCGCTTCAATTGTACTTCCTGATGCCACTTCAAGAACAAATTTACCAACGAAATCAGTCGATACAGCATTCTTAGTTCCAGATTCCTTAACTGTTGCTCCTGCTAACGGAACGCCCGAATTGTCATAAACGGTACCAGTAATTAGCTTTTTTCCCTGCGCATATACTCCTGCAGAAAGAAAAAGCATCAGAATCATTAATAGCAATGATTTGTTAGCCCATACTTGATGCAGTACTATTTTTTTATTTTTATTATTCATTAGAATTTATATTTTTAGTTGATAATGAATTGTTTAGTCTAATGTTTTCAGAGGTATCGTTGTATCTGAAATAACTTTCCCTTTATTGTCTTTTATCAAAACATGAATCTCGGTTAAGTTTTTTATTCCAGCCAATCCCGAAACTAGATCTATGAATCCTTTAATCTCTGCAGTGTTCCCTGCAAACTCTCCAGTTAGTATTTTGGCCCCAGCCGTAACTGTATAAATAAGTTTATTAACACCAGATTCGTTGTTTTTTCTCATGACTCCAAGAAAGTCTTTCTGGCTAATCTGCAGAGGGAAAAAACTAAATACCGGCGGTGGTGGCGGGGTGTAATCTGCTGCAATAAGAACCTGATCGGGAGTTGTGCCCGCCCAATCATCTTTGACCATCAAAAAGACTAGATTTGTCATAATGTATCCGTCTGGCGTATTGTAATACTTAGAAGGGATTAAATCCATTTTGTAAATCCCGCCTCCTAAATCTTTCAATTTTGTTTTCTCAACTATTTCTGGAAGCCAAGATTGATATTCCTGTTTTACATCCCAGTCATTAAGTCCGCTGTGCATGTGAACACTTGTCGCATTCTCAAAACCAGGCTGCAGATTTGCATTGAATAAAATACTTAAACCTTCATTCAGGCTAGGTTTAGTTGGGTATGCTCTAATTAATTCATTAGCAGTGCTGAAAGAAGAAAAATCAGTATAAGGGACATTCGCAACTTCAGATTGTTTTGATCCATTAAAATTTTTCAATCGAAACCAGAAACCTGCACTTGCTGCAATCTCGGCTGGCGTTTTAGAAAAATAGACTGTTGGTGTCAAAGTAAAACTCCATATTCCATCGCCTTCAGACTTCAATTTTGCAAAATCAGAAGAATGCTCCCAATTCCCAGCATCCGGCTCAGAAGGAGACCAAATCCAAATATAAATATCCTCTTCAGCCGTAAAAGTGGTAGCTGACAGATCAAAATACCAAGTAACCTGCTCATCATATTTATAAACTACAGGATAAGAACTGATTTTCCCAACAGAACCTGCTTGTTCTTGCGACTGAACGAGATTTGGAATCAAAAAAAGCGCAAGTAAAATTGTATATATAATTTTTTTCATATCAAATTATTAATTAATTGCTTTTAATTTAAAAACATACGACACAAAAGCAGTACCTCCCGAAGTTCGAACCAATTGAATTTCCATTTGGTCATTACTTCCAGGGACTGACGTTAATCGCAATTCGTCTGTTTTGTGTGTTTTTTGAGCATCACTATACAAGTAGATTTTTGATGCGGTTCCATTTGTCTGCTGAAAATTGGAACTTAATTCCCAATATCCTTTTAGAGCAAACAAAGGAGGAACATTACCAGTAACTTCATAAGTAGTAGGCTGATTTTTGTCGTCAACACTAAAATTAATTTTAAAGTCTGGATAGTTAAACAGAGTACTTAAATTCTGTTCACTTGGTTCAATGGCATTAGACTTTGCAAATTCGTCTACCATTTTTAAATTCATTAAACTCCAGTCTCCATTTACTTTTTCGTAAACCGTGATTGGTTCTACTGAGTTTCCATCATCAAATTCATTACACCCGAAGGTTAATAAACATAATACAATGGCTAACCCATACATAATTTTACATTTCATAAATTTGGTTTTGTTAGTTATTATTGGGTCGAAATTAGAAGTATACTAACAGGCAAAAAAAGAATTTATGAAAAATCAAGATATATAAAAGGTAAAAAACAATTTAAATTATTGAAAATCAATCAGTTGAAATTTAAGCTGATTAAAAAAAATCAAGATGAAATTTAGATTCAAAAAAACACTTAAATCACAAAATAATATCAATATCCAATATAAAAGAAGAAATATTTTCACATAGCACATAAATAAACCATTATTTTTATCAAATAAAGATTTTTTAAAGTATATTTAAGATTTATACAGAGAGAGAAAAAATCAAGACATATAAATCTTACATTTTTTAAATACTTAATCTATAATTACCTGAAATTCAACCCTATTTAATTATAGAACTAAAATACACCTACACAGATGCACAGATTGGCAATTTTATTGTTTTTTATATTTAATACCGTCATTTCGGCTCAAGAAACAGCACCTACTTTAGAAATTCTTGACAAAGTATTACTTAAAAAAGATTTCTATATCAAACAAAAATATTCTAAAATAAAAACCCTTCGAACGGATGCTCACAAATTCATTTTAAGCCAAAACAACAAAAGCCTTTACAACACGTACATGTTATTGTTTGATGAATACAAATCATTCAAATACGATTCAGCTTATTATTATTTAGAAGAAGCAAAATCAAAGGCGATCAAATTAAAAGACCCTGCATTACTAGCAAAAACAAGAATAAAAGAAGGTTTTATACTGTTATCATCAGGTCTTTTTAAAGAGGCTATCGACACATTAAACAGTATCACGCCAGAACAATTAGATAACAGAAGCAGATACGAATATTACTCCATCAAAGCCCGGGTTTACTATGACTTAACAGATTACAACAAAGACCAGAGATACAGCATTCATTATGTGCAGAT
Source organism: Flavobacterium aquicola (assembly GCF_003385115.1). Lineage (GTDB taxonomy): Bacteria > Bacteroidota > Bacteroidia > Flavobacteriales > Flavobacteriaceae > Flavobacterium > Flavobacterium aquicola. The sequence goes on along the minus strand of NZ_QUNI01000003.1, from coordinate 100,331 downwards.
GGGGAATGAATTTCTCAAAAAAGCATTAGCCTTAACCAAACCAAACACAAATGAATATTGGGCCGCAGAAAGTCTTGAACGCTTAAAGCAGCAAGATTGGGAAGGTGCCAAAAAAGCATTCAGCTATTGGATAAACCACTATGATTTACCGCCAAAATACTATGGAATCGCCACTTCAAGTCTTGGCTACATTTATTCAGAAGGAGGAAACAAAAAGAAAGCTATAGAATATCTGATTCTAGCAGCAATTGCCGATATCAAAAACGCTACAAAAGAAACTGTTGCATTGCGCAATCTAGCCAATGAACTGTTCAAAATGGGACAGATAGAAACAGCAAACAGATATGTCAATCTTGCTATGGATGATGCAACTTTTTATGATGCAAAGCATCGAAAAATAGAAATATCGTTCATTTTGCCAATTATTGAAAAAGCACAGTTCAGCAAAGTAAAAAGCAAAAACGACTTACTCGAAAACATTATAATTCTGCTAACCCTTTTTGCACTAATAATTATCGCTTTCCTTATTATTATCGTAAAACAATTAAAAGAAAAAAATGCCTCCAAAAAAGTAATGGCAGAAGCACTGAGCAAATTACAGGAAATGAACATCAGTTTAAGCGAAACCAATACTATCAAAGAAGAATATATTGCGTATTTTATTAAAGCCTCCTCAAACCTTATAAATAAGATTGACCACATACAAAAAAGCACGATTCAAAAAATCATCTCTAAAAAAACAGATGAAGTTATTTCCAGTCTAAAGAGATATAATGTAAAGGATGAACGGGAGCACCTATTTCATCAATTTGATGAAATTTTCCTAAAGCTATTCCCAACGTTTATCACTGAGTTTAACGAATTATTTTCTGACGATCATAAATCAATCGTTAAAAAAGGGGAACTATTAAACACAGAGCTCAGGATTTTCGCATTATACAGATTAGGAATTCAGGATGCTAACCAGATGGCAGACTTCTTGGAATTATCTGTGGCAACAATTTACACTTATAAGACCAGAATAAAGAGCAAGTCTAAATCGAAAGATAAATTCGAAGAAAAAATCATGGCCATCAGAGCAATCTAAAAATGTTTTATATTGCACCACCAATCTCGTTTCCAGTCATTTATTCGTAAAACAGCTCAAATGTAACATAGCAAAGACTCCGTTGCTTTTCTCCAAATTTTAAAAACAACTTTGCTCCAGCAATCAATTAAAAGTCATCTTTGCATAAAAAACAAAAACCCGTTTCTTTCGAAACGGGTTTTGTATAATTGAGAATCTTTATGATTATGCTTCGAATGGAAGTATAGAAACATAAGATTTGTTATCTCTTTTCTTTTGGAACTGAACAACTCCATCTACTCTTGCGTGTAGGGTGTGATCTTTACTAATGTAAACGTTTTCACCTGGATTATGCTTTGAACCTCTTTGTCTTACGATGATGTTCCCAGCAATAGCAGCTTGACCACCAAAAATCTTAACGCCTAAACGTTTTGATTCTGATTCTCTACCATTCTTCGAACTACCGACACCTTTCTTGTGAGCCATGACGTATTAGTTTATTTTGTTATTATTCTTGTGTATCTTCTTTTTTAGCTTTTGGAGCTTTTTTCACTTTAGGAGCTGCTACTTCAGCTTCTTCTGTAGTTGCTTCAACTGCTGCTTTTTTTGGAGCTGCTGCTTTTTTAGCTGTTCCACCTGCAGTAATACCTTCAATTACAATTTGAGTAAGATATTGTCTGTGACCGTTTCTTTTTTTGTATCCTTTTCTTCTTTTCTTTTTGAAAACGATAACTTTATCACCTTTTAAGTGTTGTAACACTTTAGCTTCTACTGAAGCACCTTCTATAGCTGGGGCGCCTATTGTGATTGATCCGTTATCATCTACCAAATAAACTTTGTCAAAAGAAACTTTTGATCCTTCTTCATTTGCTAAACGGTGAACGTAAACCTTTAGGTCTTTGCTAACTTTAAACTGTTGCCCTGCTATCTCTACGATTGCATACATACTGAATTGTTTTAATAATTTTTAAGGATGCAAATATACAATTAAATATTTACCCTGCAATCCTTTGCAAAAAAAATATTAACACCTTTAAATATGATATCTTTCTGTTCCATATTTAAAACAATTACCGTGATAAAACAAAACAAGTTCTACATTTACTAATACTGAATTTACTTACTAATCTAAAATAAAAAGAGTATTTTTGTTGTAACAACTATAATAAAATCATGACTAACAATAAATAAATTATTAATCTTTATGAAAAAATCAATAATGATGTTAAGCGCTGCATTAATGCTGGGAGGAGTTGCTTCTGCTCAAAAGGTAGCTTTCGAAGAATACGATTTAGATAATGGCTTACATGTTATTTTACACCATGACCCTTCAGCTCCTGTTGTAATAACATCGGTAATGTACCATGTAGGCGCCAAAGATGAGAGTCCGGACCGTACAGGTTTCGCTCACTTTTTTGAACATCTTTTATTTGAAGGTACTGAAAATATCAAAAGAGGCGAATGGTTTAAGATTGTTACTTCAAATGGAGGAACAAATAATGCGAATACAACAGATGACAGAACTTATTATTATGAAATTTTCCCGTCAAACAATCTGGAGTTAGGACTTTGGATGGAATCTGAAAGATTACTGCATCCTATTATTAACAAAATTGGAGTTGACACACAAAACGAAGTTGTAAAAGAAGAAAAAAGAACCAGTTATGATAACCGTCCATACGGAAATATTCTAACTGCCGTAAAAGAAAACATGTTCAAAAATCATCCGTACAGATGGACAACTATCGGCTCTATGAAAGATCTGGATGCTGCAACTCTTGAAGAATTCCAAGCATTCAACAAAAAATTCTACTTGCCAAATAATGCCGTTTTAGTTGTTGCAGGTGATTTTGAAAAAAAACAAGCCAAAGAATGGATTCAAAAATATTTTGGCGTAATTGCTAAAGGAGAAGTAACTCCGAAAAAAACGTATACCGAAGAACCTATTACTCAAACTATCAAAGCAACGTACGAGGATCCAAACATTCAGATCCCTATGCTGGTTGCAACTTATCGTACTCCTTCAATGAAAAGTAGAGATGCAAGAGTACTGGATTTGATTTCATCTTATTTAAGCGATGGCAAAAGTTCTAAGCTATACAAAAAAGTTGTAGATGACAAAAAAATGGCTTTAGAAATCGGGGCGGTAGGTTTTAGCCAAGAAGATTATGGTATGTATATATTGTACGGTTTGCCAATGGGCACGTTTACTACTAATGACATATTAAAAGAAATAGACGAAGAAATCGTAAAAATACAGACTGACCTGATCTCTGAAAAAGATTATCAAAAACTACAAAACAAATTTGATAACAACTTTGTGAATTCCAATTCAAGCATAGAAGGAATAGCTAATAATCTTGCCTCTTTTTACCTTCTTTACAAAGATGTCAATTTAATCAACACCGAAATTGAACTATATCATTCTATAACACGCGAAGAGATAAGAGAGGTTGCTAAAAAATACCTAAATCCAAACCAGCGTTTACTTTTAGATTATGTACCAGCCAAAGCAAAACCTCTTAACTAAAGAAATTGATATCATGAAAAAAATAAGTATAATATTCATCCTTTTGTTAGTAACAGGAATTATGCAAGCACAAGACCGCACGCAGCCTAAGCCCGGAAAATCACCTACAATCAACATCAAAAAACCACAAACTTTTGTTCTGGCTAATGGCATGAAAGTAATGGTGGTAGAAAATCATAAATTACCTCGAGTTTCCTTCAACTTAACCCTAGACAACGCACCATTTGCCGAAGGAAATAAAAAAGGAGTAGATCAATTAACCAGCAATTTAATTGGAAACGGAAGCAAGAAAACTACAAAAGCGGCCTTCAATGAAGAAATAGACTTTTTGGGAGCCGATATCTACTTTAGTGCCCAAGGAGCTACTGCAAATTCACTTTCGAAATACAGCGGAAGAGTTTTAGAATTAATGGCAGAAGGAGCCCTGAATCCTAATTTCACTCAAGAAGAATTTGACAAAGAAAAAGCCAAATTAATTGAAGGAATGAAAGCCGAAGAAAAGAGCGTTCCTGCAATTGCTAATCGAGTTGTTGATGCTTTAGCTTTTGGAAAAAACCATCCATCAGGAGAATTTGTCACCGAAGCAACATTAAACAACATCACACTAGCTGATGTCCAAACCAATTACCACAACTATTTCGTGCCAGAAAATGCATATTTAGTAATTATCGGTGATATTAAATACAGCAATGTAAAAACTGCCGTAGAAAAATTATTTGGCTCTTGGGAAAAAAGAAGTGCTCCAAAAACGTCATATGACGCACCAGTAAATGTTTCAAATTTACAAATCAATTTAGTTGATGTTCCAAATGCAGTTCAGTCAGAGATTACATTGGTTAACACTGTAAATTTAAAAATGGGCGATCCTGACTTTTTCCCTGCAGTAATTGCTAATCAAATTTTAGGAGGCGATTTCAATAGTTATTTAAATATGAGCCTGCGCGAAAAACACGCGTGGACTTACGGAGCAAGATCAAATGTTGGAGCCGGCAAATACACTACAAAATTTTATGCTAAATCTGCTGTAAGAAATGCGGTAACCGACAGTGCAGTAGTTGAATTCATCAAAGAAATAAAAAGAATCAGAACTGAAAAAGTAACTGATGAAGTATTGAAAACTGTAAAGGCCGGATATATTGGAAGGTTTGTTATGCAGGTAGAAAAACCGCAATCAGTAGCACGATATGCATTAAATATCGAGACAGAAAATCTTCCTGCTGATTTTTATGAAAAATACATCCAAACAGTTAATGCTGTTACAGCTGATGATGTATTGCGTGTTGCGAACAAATACTTCTTAATTGACAACACCAGAATTGTAATTGCTGGAAAAGGTTCGGAAATAGGACCAGGATTAGAAAAACTAAACATTCCTATATTCTATTTTGACAAATATGGCACGCCATTGGAAAAACCAGTTTTGAAAAAAGAAATCCCAGCGGGAATTACAGCCAAAAATGTACTTGAAAACTACATCAAAGCAATTGGAGGAGATAAAGCTGTAACATCAGTAAAATCTATAGCTATGAAAGGATCGACCTCAATTCCGCAGGCTCCGTCTCCGCTAACATTTACTTCAAAAACAGATACAAAAGGAAATTCATTAGTAGAACTTGCAATGGGACCTATGAGCGTGATGAAACAAGTAGTCAATCAAAAAGGAGCTTATGCCATCCAGCAAGGCCAGCGCAAAGATTTTGAAGGTGCTGAATTAGCCGAAATGAAAGCATCTGCAACTCCATTTGAGGAAGTATTGCTGTTAAAAAATCCAGCCCTTACTATTGACCGAATTGAAAACATTAATGGCAATGACGCCTATGCAATCAAAAACGGAAAAACTACTTATTTCTATGACACTAAAACAGGTTTAAAATTATCTGAGTCAAAAATTATAGAACAAGGCGGACAAACGATGAACGTCACAACTAATTTTGAAGATTACAAGGAAGTAAAAAGCGTAAAAGTTCCTTTTACTATCATTCAGAATGTAGGCATTGAATTAAACATCAAAATGTCTGAAATCACCATCAATGAAGGTGTAAAAGATACCGATTTTCAATAACTAAATATTTATTTGCAAAAAAAATAGACTGCTAATTGGCAGTCTATTTTTTTTATATCTAATTCATTTTTTAGAATTCAGATACCTAAACAGTAATAATTAAATTATTTCTTAGCCGATAAATAAACTCCTATCAAAATAATGAAAGCGCCAATACATTGAACAAATGTCAGCACCTCATTATCGAGCATTCCCCAAAAAATAGCAACAATCGGAATCAAATACGTAACCGATGTTGCAAAAACAGGCGATGACATTTGAATTAATTTGAAGAAGATAATATTTGCAATTCCTGTACCAACAACACCTAAAATCAATATAAACCAAAGGGAATGCTGTACTTTTTCAACATGAACAATTTCGAATAAATCAGTAAAAAACAAAATTCCCAAAGCAGGAAAAAGCAATACCAAAAAATTTCCCGTTGTAATACTCAAAGAAGTCAAATCGGATAAATATTTCTTAATCAAATTAACGTTTGTTGCGTAACAAATAGAGGCAATCAAAACCAAAACAGCATAATAATAATTTTGCTCCGGATGATTAACTGCTCCGTTAAAAACCAAAAGCAAACAGCCAACAAGTCCAATAACAACGCCCCATATTTGATTTCTTCTGAAAGTAATTCCAAAAAAAGCAGCTCCCAGAATCAAAGTATTAAGCGGTGTCAGCGAATTTAAAATGGCGGTAATTGAACTGTCAATCTGAGTCTCGGCAATTGCAAAAAGATAAGCCGGAATAAATGTTCCAAACAAAGAGGTTAATGCAATATATTTCCACTTATGGCTTGGAATTTTAAGCAAACTTTTAAAACCAATTATAAGTAAAAACAGCGCTGCAAAAATAATCCGTAAAGAACCCAATTGAAAAGCAGTCAATCCAATTAGTCCTTTTTTTATCAATATAAAAGAGCTCCCCCATATAAGAGACAACACCAACAAATAAATCCACTTCAGCTGCTTTGATATCATAAATTTAATTTTGATGCAAATTTGTAATAAATTTAGCAATCACCACTTCCTTTTTAATTATTTTTGTATCAAATTATTAAAACGTAAAATCTCAACATAATGAACTTCACAAAATCAATCGCAATTATAGCACTTTCAGGACTGCTTTTTGCCAGCTGTAAAGAAAATAAAACCGAAGTAAAAACAGAAACTGCTTCTACAGAAACTACAGCACCGAAAGTTAAAAAAGAAATTGCTCCCGAAAATCTTCAGACCGCTAGCTTCAGTATCGAAGGAATGACTTGTGCTGTAGGATGTGCTGCAACAATTCAGGAAGAATTAACAGTACTTGACGGCGTACAAACAGCCAAAGTTGATTTTGATAAAAAACTAGCTACCGTAACTTTTGACAAAACCGTTCAAACTCCCGAAAGCTTGACCAAAGTAGTTCAGGCAACTGGTGACGGAAAAACGTACAAAGTCTCTAATATGAAGTCGTAAAACGACAAATTATTAAACACGTAAATACAACAAAGCCCACGATTTAAATCGTGGGCTTTGTTGTATAAATCCTATTTTAGTAAGATTGCTTTCTTCCTCGCAAAGACTTTGGTTGCGATTTTTACCTAAAAACTACTAACTGTTATCTGCTTTCTGAATATTGCTATCTATACTATAACTACTTCCACTTCAATGTTTCCATCAAACGCTGCATATCATTCTTAATATAACTCGCAGCCGGCATAATAGAATCAAAATTAGGTTTTGCATAAAAATAAACAGAGCCAGTCACGAAATGCTTAATACTGTCTGTAGCATAAAACTGAGAGTTTGTTGCTGCATTTCCATCTACTTCATAAAACATCCCATATACTTTTTTATCGGGGTTGACGAATGGCTGTTCCAATATATCATCTGCTTTTATAACATGCTCATACGTTAATTTTTGAGCATCTCTGAGCAGTTTATTAACATCGTTACGTACCGGTTTATAAGTAAGATAGATAGTTGCCTTCATTTTTGGATAAGTGATCGAATAACCGCAGCCCGCATCTTCCTTCACAACTGCTTTAGAATTCACATCAAATTCAAATGGACAATTCCCTTTAAAACCAATATATTCCGCTTCAGGATAATCCAATCGCAAATAACTGGAAGGCTTAGGCAAAACGTCTTTTTTACATCCGGCTATTAACAAGAAGAATGCAAAAAACACAACAAGAAAGGTAATTTTTTTAAGCATTTTTTATTTTATTCAATCGTTACTTTTATTTGTTTAACCCTTTTTTGATCTACAGATTCGATAACAAACGTGCAGTTTTCAAAAACTATTTTCTGTCCCTTTTTTGGAAAATTACCTAACAACTCCAGAATAAATCCAGCTAATGTCTCTGCTTCTCCCTTTTGTTCTTCAAATAAATCCTCATCAACATCAATAATCCTGTAGAAATCCTTTAGATTTATTTTACCCTCAAAAATATAATTTCTATCATCAAGTTTTGAAAAATTAACAGGCGCATCATCAAATTCATCACTGATATCGCCAACTATCTCTTCTATAACATCTTCCAAAGAAACCAGTCCAGATGTTCCTCCATATTCATCAACAACAATTGCCAAATGACTTTTCATACTTTGAAAATCTTTGAGCAGATTGTCTAATTTTTTATTCTCGGGAACAAAAAAAGGCTCACGTAATAGGGCTGTCCAATCAAAAGTCACGTTATTAATATACGGAAGTAAATCTTTGACAAACAAAACGCCTTCTATCTGATCTATATTGTCTCTATAAACTGGAATTCTCGAAAATCCTTTTTCAATAATCTTGGGGTAGATTGATGCAAAAGACTCCGTAATTTCTAAAGCAAAGACATCAATTCTTGGACTCATTACTTGTCTAGTATCCGTATTTCCAAAAGACACGATTCCTTCCAATATTTTCTGTTCTTCAGTTGAAGTATCATCATTGGATGTTAATTCTAATGCTTGTGAAAGCTGGTCTACTGAAAAATTTGTCTTTTGTTTTCCTAATTTATTCTGCAAAAACAAAGTAACTGAACGCATTGGAGTACTTACAGGAGATAAAAACCTGTCTAATCCAGAAATGGGATATGCAATTAATTGTGCAAACTTAACATTGTTTCGGCTGGCATACACTTTTGGCAAAACTTCTCCAAAAAGCAACAGTAAAAAAGTTACTAAAATTACTTCGATTGTGAATTTTAAAACGGGAGAATCTATCGCTGAAAAAATATCTTTACCGACAAAAGAAAATAAAATAACCACACCAATGTTAATGAAATTATTAGCCACAAGTAAAGTTGCCAGCAATTTTTTTGGTTTTTCTAAAAGCCTTGCAATAATTTTTCCCTTAGAACTATTTTCTAAAATAGAATCTTCTAAATCCTTTTGTGACAAGGAAAACAAAGCTACTTCAGCGCCTGAGACTATCGCTGAACAAAACAGCAGAATAACAATTCCGATAAAACCGAATATTAAAGTAAGATCAACTTGAGAAGCAATCTCAAAACTGGGCTCTGGATCCAAATTGGTATAAATTAGTTAAACAATCAGAACGGCAAATCATTGATTGGCAAGCCGTTATTTTGAGGGTCAAAGTTAGTGTTTTTTAGGGATTCTGAAGAACTTAATGCCTTATTACTTTCAGCATCTTTTTTGGTTGTCAAAAAAGTAAATTCAACTACCTGAATTTCCATCGTATGTTTGGTCGAGCCATCTTCTGCCTGCCATTGCCGTGATTTAATGCGCCCTTCCACATATATCTTATCCCCTTTTGAAAGATATTTTTCAAAAATTTCTGCTACTTTATTACGAACAACCAGATTATGCCATTCTGTAGAAGTGATTTTTTCGTTGGTGGTTTTATTGATATAAACCTCATTTGTTGCTAATTGAAGCCTGCCAATACAGTTTCCTCCTTCAAAATAATGCATTTTGACATCGTCGCCAAGATGCCCAATAAGCATCACTTTATTTAATGTTCCGTTCATAATCTTGTGGTATTTCTATCAAAGGTACATTATTTTTTGAAACATTTTTTATAGGTTTTATCAGAGTATATGTTTTAAAAGTTTCATCTACATCTGAATCTGAGTGATTACAGAAATAATCAAAACTGACTTTACACAATTTTCAATTTAAAAAACAAAAACTTGTCGCTTTCTGACTCCGGGTGAGGGATGGAAGCTGGTTACCGAAGTAACGCGGACAGCCCGACGCTATAAAGCAATGGGGCCGAATACGCGTTCCTATAAAGTGGCCCCGTTGTTTTATAGGGTCACCCCCACACGAGCTTTAGCGAACTGACGAAGTAAATTATTTTACAGCTCCTCTTCGATGAAATTATGAATGACTATTGGAAACGGAAACGTTTTGGCTGTTTCGATGTTCATTCCGTTTTCGATTGTGCCTTTTAAATTTGCTTTCCAAAATTTGATATGCAGATGCTGGTGCGAGAGTTTATGAATGATACTTTCTTCATTATATTCCATCAGGCTCTCGATTGCATTTTCCTGAAAAAATTGCTGATTAATCTGCTGGGCTACGATTTCGAAATCCTCCACTTTGTCGGTCTCGATCAAAGGGAATTCATATAGATTGTGCCAGATTCCTTTGGCAGTGCGTTTCTGGATGACGGTGTTTTCCAATTCATCGACAGCTACTATATAATTAAAGTAACGGTTTCGGACTTTTGTCTTCTTTAATTTAACAGGTAATTGATCCACTTTCTTTTTCTTAAGAGCAAGACAGCTGGTATTAAAGACGCATTCAGTGCAGTTAGGATTTTTCGGCACGCACTGCAGGGCTCCAAATTCCATTATCGCCTGATTGAATTGCGCAGGATTATCTTTTGGCATTAACTCAAAAGCCAAAGCAGCGAATTCTTTTTTGGCGGAAGCCTGAGCAATATCGGTTTCAATATCAAAATAACGAGAAAGCACTCGAAACACATTTCCGTCTACCACTGGAACACATTCATTATAGGAGAAGGATGCGATTGCAGCAGCGGTGTACTCGCCAATACCTTTGAGTTTTAATAAGTCCTTATAATTATCTGGAAATATGCCGTTCATTTCATGAGCGACTATCTGCGCGGTTTTGTGCAGGTTACGGGCACGTGAATAATAGCCTAATCCCTGCCAAAGTTTCAGTACTTTTTCTTCCTCGGCGTCTGCCAAATCAAAAACAGTCGGAAAAGCAGTTGTAAAAGCCAAAAAATAAGGCATTCCCTGCGCAACTCTTGTCTGCTGCAGCATGATTTCGGAGAGCCAAATTGGGTATGGATTGATTGTTTTTCGCCAAGGAAGATCGCGTTTATTCTGCAAGTACCACTTAATTAAGGTATTATAAAAATTCATCTTAATATTTTAGAAAACAAAAGTAATTGTTTATGTAATTAAAATTTAACGATTTAGGTTGATTTATTGTTTTTTAAATTCATATATTTGCAAACTCAAAAAAATTATTACAACATAATAAAAAGGAAGAAAATGACGAAAGCAGATATCGTAGCGAAGATTTCAGAAAAATTAGGTCTTGAAAAAGGTGATGTACAAGCAACCGTAGAGACTTTTATGAACGAAGTAAAAAACTCACTAGAGACTGGTGACAATGTTTACCTAAGAGGTTTCGGTAGTTTTATCGTTAAAACAAGAGCTGAAAAAACTGGAAGAAATATTTCCAAAAATACCACTATCAAAATTCCAGCACACAACATTCCTGCATTCAAACCTGCTAAAGTTTTTGTTGAAGGTGTAAAAGTGAACAACGAAGCAAAATAACACTATTAATTAATTATAAAATCTATTAGATATGCCAAGTGGTAAAAAAAGAAAGAGACATAAGGTAGCAACGCACAAACGCAAAAAAAGAGCGAGAGCTAACCGTCACAAAAAGAAAAAGTAGTTTTAAACTACTTTTTTCTTTTTTAAACGTTCATTGAAATCGATTTTCAGTAAAACAGTATTCAGTCTGCAGTATTTAGTCACTGCAAACTTAAATCTGAATACTGCAAACTAAAAATCACCGGGTACAAAACCTGTTTAATTATTGTTTAATCCATCCTTGCTTGAAAAGTTGATGGCTGGCAGTTGATAGTTGATGGATTTTCCAACAACAAACAACAAACAACCGACAACCAATAAGTTCGGATAAAAATTTACAAATGAACAAAGAATTAATTATTCGTTCTAGTTCTGATTTCGTAGATTTTGCCTTATTAAAAGATGGAAAACTAATTGAATTACACAAGGAAGAAGAGAAAAGCAACTTTCAGGTTGGTGATATTTTTATTGCCAAAATAAGGAAACCCGTTGCTGGACTTAACGCTGCTTTTGTAAATGTAGGCTTCGAGAAAGATGCCTTTTTACATTATCACGATTTAGGACCTAACTTAGCTTCCCAGCTGAAATTCATAAAACTTGTAAGCGCAGGTAAAATAAAAGATTTCTCCCTTAAAAACTTTCAGTTTGAAAAAGAGATAGACAAGAACGGTACAATTACAGATGTAATCAGTGCTAATCAGTCTGTTTTGGTGCAAGTCGTCAAAGAACCAATATCGACCAAAGGCCCTAGATTAAGCGCTGAGCTTTCTCTGGCAGGAAGATTTATTGTTTTGGTTCCGTTTTCTGACCGCGTTTCTATTTCGCAGAAAATAGAAGACAAAAAAGAAAAGGAACGTTTGAAACGTCTTGTACAATCAGTCAAACCAAAAGGATTTGGCGTTATTGTTCGCACAGTAGCCGAAGGCAAAAGCACAGTAGAATTAGAAAAAGATTTGCAGAACCTGCTAAGCAGATGGAATGCAATGTGTAAAAAATTACCAACTGCTCATCATCCATCCAAAATTTTGGGAGAGCTCAACAGAGCCTCTTCTATATTAAGAGATGTATTTAATGATACCTTCAGCGGTATCCAGATCGATGATGAAGAGTTGTACCACCAAACAAAGGATTATCTGCAGGAAATTGCACCGTCCAAACAATCAATTGTTAAGTTCTATCAGTCCAAGGACACTCCTATTTTTGAGAAATACAATATAGAGAGACAAATCAAGACTTCATTTGGAAAAACCGTTTCCATGAGTAAAGGAGCTTATCTTATCATAGAACACACTGAAGCTTTGCACGTTATAGACGTAAATAGCGGAAACCGTTCTAACAAAGCCACCAACCAAGAGGACACAGCCATGGAAGTCAATATGATTGCAGCCGCCGAAATAGCGAGACAATTACGTCTGCGAGATATGGGCGGAATCATAGTAGTTGATTTTATCGATATGTCGAATCCCGAAAATCGAAAAGTCCTGTTCGACTTCTTGAGAGAAGAAATGAGCGACGATAAAGCGAAACACAAAATCTTACCACCGAGTAAATTTGGGTTGGTCCAAATTACCAGACAACGCGTAAGACCAGAAGTTATTATCAAAACAAGAGAAGAAGATCCAAACAATGAAAACGGCGAAATTGAAGCGCCGATTTTAATCATTGACAAAATCGCTTCCGATCTTGAAAGAGTATTAAAAACCCACAAAAACGTAGTGCTTAATGTACATCCTTTTGTGGCTGCATACCTCAGTAAAGGTTTTCCATCATTGCGTTCAAAATGGTTTTTTGAACACAAAAAATGGGTAAAAATCATACCACGTGACGCTTACACGTATTTAGAGTACCATTTCTATGACAAAAAAGGAAATGTTATCAACGAATAAAACAAAAACCGCTTTTCGAAAGATTGGCGGTTTTTTTGTGGCCTTTTTTCAAATAATTTTTGGGAGCTAGTTCCAGCTATCCGTTGCAATCTTTTTATTTTAAAGAAAAAATAAAAAGGATTTCCACTGCACACGAGCGAAGCGAACTGGCGAAGCAATCTGGGCTAAGGAATTTGTTTTTCAGAACAGCAGATCATAAAAATTGAAATAAAAAAATCACCTTTCACATGAGATTAGAAAGGTGATTTAATATCTTTTATATAGAACCTCAACTCGATCATTTTTGCCTTTTTTAGAAAATTACAAAAAAGCAATATGTTGATTGTTAGCCCCGATTGAACCGGAAATCCTTATAAGCCGGGGTTCGACTTATAAGATTGAAGCGAAAAGCGGGACGATACTTCTTGAAAATACCAATCTTTCTGCTCCAAATAATTAATAAACGAATTCAGCAGCTTATTAAATCTTGATCGTTTGAAGTTTTAATGCTGCTTTCTTTCGCTGCACCAACAGCACAGTAAACAAAACTCCCATTAATGACATTCCTATTCCAATTAAATTTGGCGATGCATAACTAAATCCCGCAATCAGAGGCAGTCCGCCTAAGAAAGCCCCTAAAGCATTTCCGATATTAAATGATGCCTGTATTGCTGCCGAAGCTATCATCTCGGCACCAACCGCAACCTGAAGCATCAGCATTTGAATGGAGGCAATAAAAGTAAATGAAATACAACCTGTTGAAAACACCAAAAACAAACTAACATAAGGATTTGAGGAAAAGAAAAATACCATTGCCAAATCCAAAGCCATCAGTAAAAACAAAGTGATAAGTGTCGTGCTTGGCGGAAATGTATCGGCTAATTTACCTCCAACAATATTTCCAACAACCATTCCGGCACCAGCCAATATCAATATATAAGGCACATTGGCGGCATCAAAACCTGAAATTTCAGTCAGTAAAGGTGCAATATAACTAATCCAGCAAAACAATCCTCCCACTCCAATCGCAGTTATGAGAATCACCAACCAAGCCTCGATTTTCTTAAACAACTGCATTTGTGTTTTCATTGAAACCCTATCATTGGAAGACAGATTTGGCATCCAAAAATAAAGAGAAATAAATGTAAGTATTCCAAAAATACCTATCAGGATAAAAGTATAGCGCCAGGAAAGATGATGCCCAATATAGGTTCCGATAGGCACTCCAATAAGATTGGCAATTGTTAATCCGGCAAACATAATGGATATTGCTTGAGCTTCTTTTCCTTTATCAGCAAGTCGGCTGGCAACCACTGCACCCACACCAAAAAAGGCTCCGTGAGGTAACCCAGATAACAATCGGGTTAGAATAAATAATTCATAATTGGGTACAATTACGGATAAGGAATTAAAGAAGGCGAGCATGGCTGCCAAAATCAAAAGCGTTTTTTTCGGCGGATAATTTCGGGCGCCAATAACCAACAAAGGTGCACCAATAACCACGCCAAGCGCATAAGCCGAAATTAAGTATCCCGCAATTGGTATACTAACATTTAAATCCGAAGCAACATCGGGTAAAATCCCCATCATCACAAACTCTGTAATCCCTATCGTCAAACCACCCAAAGAGAGTGAGATCAAGCTTTTTTTCATATCGTTTTATAGTAATTTTTGTCTTTTGCAAAATTAGGCACAAAAACCATCAAATAAATTGTAACTTCACAATATAAACTTGCAACAATCGGCTATGAAAAAATTAAATCAATTCGACACTTTAATGATTGATGAATTTGAGGAGGACAAATATCACCTGCCAACTCATAGTCATACCTATTACGAGATTATTTACATCATCAAAGGCAGTGGAATTCATCAGTTGAATAACAACTTACTTCCTTACAAAACAGGCGATTTATTTGTAATCTCAACCGATGATGAACACTATTTTGACATTAAAAAAAGAACTCGCTTTTTCTTTATAAAATTTACCGACACCTATTTTAATTCGAATAAAAAATTGTCCTGCGATGAATTTCTGCTCAATACACCCGAGAATTTCATGCGTGATAAGTCCCTCAAAGAAAATGTGCTGAAACTGGATAAAACCCATGCGAGTATATTAAAAAACACAATAGATAACATCAGGACTTACAATTGCAAAGACCATATTTCGACTTCACCGATTGCCTTTTATCAAATCCTATCCATTTTTGGGTTAATAAAAGAAAGCCTGCAACAACAGAACATAAAGATCACAGGATCAGGAATAGACAACGATCAGATAATCTCCTATATTCATCAGAATATCTACAACCCAAAACTAGTTCAGATTAAAACTATAGCTGATCATTTTACCATTTCCCAAAGTTATTTTGGAACGTATTTCAAAAGAAATTTTTCGCTAAGCTACAGGGATTACATCAACAAATTGAGAGTGCAATTGATTGAAAAAAGAATTCTGAATAAGCAATTATCGATGAAGCAAATTGCCTTTGAATTTGGTTTCACCGATGAAAGCCATCTTTCTAATTACTTCAAAAAACAAAGAAACTTGAAGCCTAGCGAAGTGAAGAAATTATAGTAAAATTTAATCATTATTAGGAACTATTTAGCTTCGCTGAATCTTCGATTTCTAGCTATCCGCTGCAAACGAAATTCACTGAACACCGATAAAAATAAAAGCGTAGTGAAGTAATCTTTTTATTTTTAAAGAAAAGTTTTTACAAAAATACATCAAAGATTAAAACAGGCAAAACGATTGTAGAATAAAGGCTTTACAGCCATTTTGTGATTTTGGTAATATGATAAAAAGCAGTAAAAAGCAAGGTTTTGAAAAAGTAAGGTTACCAAAACGTTACTCTTAAAAAATGAAACAATTGTTTTAAAATACTGTTTTTCAGTCTATTGCTTTGTGTTTCGTATTGTTTCGTAGCTCATATAAGTTTAATTTTAACATTAAGAATTATGAGTATGAAAACGACAAAAAAATCAACGTTTAAGGTATTGTTTTACCTTAAAAAGAATGCCCCAAAGAAAAATGGGATGATTACAGTTATGTGCAGGATTACCGTAAATGGCAACCAGTCTGCATTCAGTACAAAATTAGATATTTCCGCATCAAATTGGGACTTGAAGTACGGTAGGGTTTTAGGGAAAAGCCGTGAAGCCCTAGGCATGAATAGCAAGCTTGATAGAATCCGTTTGGATATTGAGGAATGTTATTCTAAAATACTAAATAACGAAGGAGCTGTAAATAGTGCTAACCTTAAAAATGTCTTTCTCGGTATGGAAAGTGGAGAACTGACCTTTTTCAAATTCTTCGAACAGTTTCTTTTAGACTTTGAGAAAAAAGTTAACAACGGACTTCGGGTAAAAGGCACACATACTAAGTATACAACACTTTTGAGGCATCTTAGGAGTTTTGTCTTTAAAAAATATGGTTGTTCGGATGTATCATTTAACAATCTTACTCCTGATTTTGTTCAGGACTTTGATTATTACCTGCGTGACGACCAAAATTTAACGCATAACACGATTTGGATTTACATGCTTGGATTTACAGCAGTGTGCCGATTGGCAATCGGCAGAAAGCATCTATTCTCTAATCCGCTCAGTGAATACAAGAACACAAAAAAAGATAAAGATAGAGGTTATCTGTTGCGCAGCGAATTGGAACTGCTTGTAACATTCAATTGCGAAAAAGGAAATGATGAATTGGTCAGAGACCTGTTTGTTTTCAGTTGCTTTACAGGGCTTTGCTATTCGGATATAAAAGGACTTAAAAACAGTAATATTCAAGAGTTCTTTGATGGTAATAAATGGATTATCGTTCGCAGGAAAAAAACAGCTACATCATCCAATGTAATGCTGTTGGAAATACCTAAAATGATTATCGGGAAGTATGCAGGATTATCAAGAGATGGAAAAATATTCCCAGTACCAGCAAATGCTACCTGTAATAATCGATTAAGAGTCATATCTAAATTAATAGACTGCCTTAAAGAGAAGAAAGTAACCTTTCATTTGGCGCGCCATACCTTTGCTACTCTCTTTTTAAGCGAAGGTGTTCCCCTTGAAAGTTTGAGTAAAATGTTGGGACACAAAAACATTGCCACCACACAGATTTACGCAAAAGTGCTTAACGAGAAAGTTGGAAAAGATATGCAAAAGGTATCGCACAAGTTTGAAGCTATGGAACGCTCTTTTGTGACAAGCTTATAAGAAGAACAATGTATTTCAATAATACATTACAGCCCATTGTTTTAAGTGTAACAATGGGCTGTTTTTTTATATTTAGCTGTTTAGAATACGATTTTAAAGTATTCTTTTGATTTCAATCGAACTCTGGTAATTACCCTCCAATATCTTGATGATATCCGATTCTCGGAACAGGATTTTACGTTCGAGTTTGATAAAGGGAATCAATCCGTCATCTCTGTACTGTTGCAAGGTACGTTTGCTAATGTGAAGTATTTCACAGACCTTTTCGCCACTCAAGTAAATTTCCCCACGCAAAAGCGGGTGAAAATGTTCCTTGATATACAATAGTTCATTTTTGATGTTTACCACTACTTCCAATAAAGCAAGCATATTCTCACTTGAATCTCCAATATGTTTCATTTCTTTTGCTTTTTTTATAGTTGTTCTCCCTGCATCAGTAATTCCACATCGGCTAATCTGAAATAAGTTTTCCGATTGATTAGTGTCGCCCCAAGAATGCCTTTTGATCTATAGGTCTGTAATGTCCGTTTGCTTATATTAAGTAATTGGCAAGCTTCCTGCTGGTCAAGCCATTTCGTTGCCTGTTGCAATGCCTTGTATGGAGAAGTGATTTCCTGGATCAATTTAGAAACTTCCTTTACTTCTTTATGCAATGTCTTTAAAATCTGAATATCTAAAACTGTTATTTCCATATCTAAATAATTTAAATTCGAAAATAAAAGTTATTTATATGTAACATTCCAATATTGTATTCAGTTGCTTTGTTTGGCACACTGTTGTCAAATAGAGTATTTGAAAAGTGCTTCCTAAAAGAATAAAAACTAGCCAAATTTAAACGGATACCTCAACACTTCCTTTGTTAAGAATTCTTGAAAGATTCTTCTCTTTCCTTGTAAATAGATACACTTTTACTGCTTTTGGCATAAAAACCTGCATTCCTGCATGCTTACATACCAACCTGATTGCCTGCGTATATCCGTAAATATAGATTTATAAGCTAATTATTAGGTCAGTATGCCCGACATTGGAAGAAAAACAGCCATTTAGGGACTAAACTTTAGCCTATAATTTTCTGCGTTTTACCTTTCGTTTCATTTGGTTTGCAAAGGCATTCTCCTGAAAATCCTCTGCTTGAGGATTGGACAATAATCCTCCAAATACATCAATATGTATGGTTTCCTTACGGTTCTCCAAAATTTCTTCCCCACCCAAAGAACCCAAGAAGTCATGAGCTTGTTTTGTTTCCCTGATTAAAGAATCGGTGTTCTTTAAAGGAATGTTTTCAGCTATTGGCAGATTTACTTTATTAGCGTTATTCCACCAGTCATTGAATACATTTGCTGAAAGGTTTTTACCTAAATCCGAACCATTCCATACGGTTTTGGAAGCGTGGTCAATAAACGTGATACCATAAATACGCCCATGGGCAGTACTGCGCAGTACTGCATTTACTCCCTGATTTATCAGTTGTTTTTTAAAATCAGTCTGGTTATCTGCAGTCTGCATGACCCGCTCAATTTTGTTCTTAACCGAATCCCTAGCAGGATTATCTTTTAGTTTTTTTCTGCACTCAGCGTAATGGGATTGCAGTTGTATATAACCTGCACTTTTTCCAAAGAGTGATGCTTTGAAGGGATTACTTGTCTTTTCTCCCTGTTCATTTAATGCGAAATATACCATTCCTTGTTTTGGAATTCCATTATATTCGCCCTTGACTTCTTCAGCAGTAATATTGAAAAGAGAAAGCAGGGCGTTGTATGTTCCGAAAGTCTGAAACGAATAATATTTTGGAAGAAGGCGTATTACAGAAGCCATCTGACTTTTTATATCGCCTGCTTTATAATCTACTGGTTTGAATATTTGATTTTGAGAATTTTCCTTTTTCTCCATAGCTGAATGCAGACCGTACTCGCTTTCCAATGCCCGACAAACATCCATCGAACGCCTTTTCTCAAATTTATCAGAGATTTTTCTGCCTTCTTCATCCACGCAAACCGATACGATATGAATATGGGTGCGCTCAATATCGGTATGTTTAAATAACACAAAGGGCTGTTCTCCATAACCGAGCTTTTCCATGTAAGTCTGGGCGATGTTCTTAAAGTCCTCATCACTTACCTTATCCTTTGGATCGGGATTCAGGGATATGTGCAGTATTGGATTTTCAGTTTTTCTATTGGCTTCTAAGTAAGGTTCAAAGGATTTCAGTATTTGACTAAGAGAATAACTGCCATCCGTTGTTTGGATTATTCTTTCGGCATGCAAAATCTGGGCATTTCCTGTTTCTACTTTACTTTGATTATAAGCCAACGACCCATATAAGTTGCTTCCTCTTCCAATTTTCGCAATCATTCTCTCATGTATTTTTCTTCAAATTCTGTAGTTAGCTGAATAATTTTCTGCGATAAAACAGCTAATTCTGCAGTTTGCTTTTCAAGGTTATACAGGTAGGTTGAAGCCTTTTTTTCTGAAAAATTGCGGTATAGTATTTTTACAACCTGATTGTAATTTGTTCCCACAGCCCTGAACTGTCCGAATAAAGTGGTCAAGCGCATGTAATAATCCATTCCCGCTTTATCAATCTTTATTGTCTTAATACCTTTTTGGAAAATGCAGGCTGTAATGAAGTGTGCCATCACATTCATTTGTGAAGCTTCATACAATGACAAAAAACGTGCATTTTCCTCTGCTGTGAGACTGATGGAATAACGGTGAACTGCGGGATCTTTCTTGGGATGCCTGCCACCTTTGTGCGGGTTGGTCTTGTTGTTACTCTCCATAGCATTTATTGACTATTGGTATAATTTAAAATTTTAAAACCAATATATTTTATTATCAAAAATGACTAGTATTTATGACAGTTTTTGGAAGTGTTCGGCTTAGTGTTTCTTAATGGAAAGGGCATTCTTTTACAAGGCAAACAATTGTATAAGACCCAGAAAATCATTATATTTAATGTATGAAAAAGACAAAAAAAGGCAAAGAAATACCCAATCTTCATCCCAAATTCTTTTGGGAATTTATTTATGATAAGATTAATTGGGAGCGTTCCTATAAAATGGTAATTGCCCGTATTGTAGAGCGTGGAGGGCAGGATCAAATTGACGAAATAGTTCGTTTTTATGGTCGGGAAAAAGTGATTACGACTGTCCGTGACGAAATTTACTTTCTGCCTAACTATGCCATTGAAGATGCCCTTAAATTCTTTCCCGAACTTAAAAAAGAAGAAATGTACTGTTACTTGAACCGCAAAGACAAACCCTATCACTGGATTTAGTTTCAATTTAGTATTTAGCTTTTGTCCAGATAAATAAAAAGAAACCCAAGTTATGACGGGATTCTTATGCTAACCAAAAGACTTCGGCATAATGTTTTGCTCGTTCCTCACAAACCACCCTTCGGGACTTATTCCGATTCCTTTTGGTTTGCATGAATCCCGTCAAGTGAAATTGCTTTCTTTTTCTTTTTTTCGGTTTTTCTGTTTTCTTTTGAAAATGTATTTTTTCTTGGTTTCTGTACAGGTTCAATTATGCTTGTGAGGTTTGACAGGAATATATATGTAAAAATCTAAGCTTTTATAGTAAAGCATTTTTATAGTTTTATGCTTTTATAGTTTTAAAAGCATTTATGCTTAAAGGCTCGCTTTTACAAAACATGCAGGATTATAACAGTCTTTTACACCTGCATTCCTGCCTGCCTGCACTCTTGAATTCAGGAATGCAGGCAGGCATAAAAACCTGAATTCTTGAATTCTTGCATGCCAACATACCTGCATGCTTACATACCTACATGCTTGAATACAAGAGTTCCTGAGTACTTGTCTGCCTGATTGCCTGCATACATCCATAAATAGGGATATATAAGCTAATTATTGAGTCAGTATTCCTGAGACTTTAAGAAAAACACAATTGTATAATTGGACTGTCCTGTATAATCCTGGATCCCAAATAATTTCTAAAACAATACTCTATCACACTACAATAAAAAAAGGGCATCAAGCCCTTTCAATAAATCCATTCCAATAATATTTTCGAAAGAAAATGGCAAGTTGTGTTTTGAGATGCTTGAAATGAATTCGGCATCTCAAAACCACTTGCCCCTGCGGAGGCTGGAAAACGCCTCCGAAGTCGCTATGTTTGTCAAATGTTGAAGAGAAAAGGCATAAGCCTTTATTTGGTTTTATAAATTTGATATAGAATACTAAATATCAAATAAACAATGACTTATGCAAGAACTAATGATCAAAATTACAGAAAATGAACAAAAAATTTTTGTTGGAATAGATGTACATCTAAAAAGCTGGACAGTGACAATCTTAACAGAGAACATTGTTCATAAAACCTTTACGCAGCCTCCTAGTGCGGCTGTTTTAGCGGATTATCTCAGAAGAAATTTTCCCGATTGTGAATACTATTCTGCTTATGAAGCAGGATTTAGTGGATTTTGGGCACACTATCAATTACTGGAACTGGGAATAAACAGTATTGTGATTAACGCTGCTGATGTTCCAACTTCGCAAAAAGAACTCTTTCAAAAGAACGACCCCATTGACAGTAGAAAAATTGCAAGAGCCTTAAGAGCGGGACAGCTTAATGCAATTCACGTCTTGAAAATAAAAACTTTAGAAGACCGTTCTCTGGTGAGAACAAGGGATATGTTAGTAAAGGATCTGGTAAGATTAAAATGCAGGGTTAAATCTTTTCTTCACTTTTACGGAATAGACATGCCCGAACAGTTCAAGAGCCCTTATACACACTGGACTAAACGTTTTATCAAATGGTTAAGGAAGATGTACAACTATCTTCACCATACGGTATAGATTCTTTAGGGTTTCTTGTTTCCGAGGTGGAAAGTCTACGAAAACTATTGCTTGAGGTAAACAGAAAAATCAGAGATCTAAGCGAAGAAGAACGCTATAGTAAACAGTTTGGTTTATTGGTAAGTATCCCTGGAATTGGCAGAATTAGCGCAATTACTTTACTAACTCAAATTGAGGATATAGCACGTTTTAAAAATACTGACTCATTTGCTTCTTATATTGGATTAGTACCCAACTTTTATTCGAGCGGAGAAAAAGAAAGTATAGGACAAATTACATTCAGAGGGCAAAAAATATTGAAAAGAATACTGGTAGAATGTGCATGGATGACTATCCGGTTTGATCCTGCATTATCCATATCCTATAATGAATATTGTAGACGGATGCAGCCAAATAAAGCCATCATAAGAATTGCACGAAAATTATTAAACAGAATTTATTATGTTTTGAAAAATGAAAAAATATATGCCTGTGGTATTAAGTAATAAGAGCTATAAAAACAACAACAAATATGAGGTGACCGCTTAATCCCCGACTGTAACTAGATTACTATCCGAAGTTTGCGGCCCTCAACTATAAAAATTGAAAAAGCGAAATGTAGCATTTAATGTCTACTGATAGAAGGTTGTTTTTATAGTAATTATTTATGAGTAAAAGGTTTTTTTAGCCATTGAGCGATACTTGTAATAAATAAAAAAAGAGGATGATAAAACATCCCCTTAGAATAATGTTACAGTGTAACGCAGGAAGTCTATTGCTGACAAGTTGCTCCTCAGCAGAGCCTGTTTCCTCTTCAACTCCTTAATACAAAGGAAATTATTTTTGATATAAATAAAAATAACTGGAGAAAAACTTTGATTACAACATAGAAGTCGGCGTTTTTGTTAAATTTACAAATGGAATCATGTTGTTTGACAATGTGATTTTTAGGCATTTAATCAGTATTTCTAGAATCTGGAGAAAATAATATACTTATTTCATTTAGCAATTCAAATTCATCTATTGGAAATAACTGCAGAGCAATACCCAGTATAAGTCCGACGTCAATTGACTGACTTTTTATCGTACTAGGAACTTCTGCTCACTCCTGATCCAGAGCCACCATATATAATTTCAACAGATTTCTAATAATAGAAGCGAGTTCATAATAATCATACACTCTTATTTTTGCGATATGAATTCCGCTTTTATCTTTCACCGGCTTCAAAGCGCTTAGGCAGTTGGCAGTCAGTTTTTTAAATTTTTCTAGTCTTTCAAGTTCATCTATTTCCATGATCTTTCCAATAGAAGCAGGTAGAATACTTTTTTGCCGTGCAGTACTTTTGAATAATGATCCACTTTGGTACTGGTGGAAAGATGTGACAGGAGTGCTTTAGGAATAAAACCTAGCTGCTCGTTAACGGATACTTGGTGGTCTTTAAAATTTGCCATAAACTACTTATTTAAAGTAAAAAATATACAAAAAATAAATTAAAAAAGAAAATACTCGTTAATTATTAGAATAAAAAAACTCGGAAGAAAATCTTCCGACTAAGACTAACTTTTGAGTCTCTTTTTTATTGTCAAATATTTGCAGACTTCAATACTTGACAAAACTTCAAGAATCTATAGAAAATTAAAAGACTCTGGGCAGTTTAAGCTGTTGTCAAAGCTAACGGCAAGATGTCCAGTTGTATCACAACCGACATCTTGCATCCCTATTGCCCCGGAACTAGGCGGTGGATACATTAAGTGCACCTATAGGTAGGTGCATCTTTTTTGAGGCATTTATGAAGTCCTAACACCCATGGTATTAAAACATGGATTCTGGATGATATAAATCTTATCCATTTTCTAACTAATTCCAACTCTTAATTTACGTTTCTTTCTTTGCATTTCCAATAATGGATACAGACTGATATGCCAAGCATCGAATTGCTGCATGATCAACCTGAATTCCATACATTTTTATTATATCTTCTACATCTCATAGCTTAACTTAAGCCTAAACTTGAAATATAATGTCTGCAGAATAATAGACTTCGCTTAATAATAACCTTTTGTATTGATTAATTTAAGAATTTAAAAAAGGTAAAACTTACCTTTAGATACCGCAGAGCCATATTAATTTGTTCTAAAAATATCCCTAAATTGATACAGCAATCGCTCTGTCAATCGCAAATCTTCGGTAATAATTTCGGCGCTACCCGACATTTCCTGCTGAAACGGAATAGTTTTATGATAGGAAGTTTCTAGTTTTTTTGGCAAAACAACATCAATCAATAAATTTCCTTCTTGGTTGGGCGTAAGCGAAATGTTTTGCACCACTCCCTGCAACATTCCATACTCATTATCTGGAAAATTAGCGAGTCGAATATTTACTTGCTGCCCTATTTTTATTTTACCCGATTTGAGTGCAGGAGCTTTGAGTTTGCCAACATACCCTTTTTGCAAATTGGGAATAACTGCAAAAACAGCTTCTCCCATTGAAATGCTTTGGTTGGCCGTCCAGATTTGTAAAAACGAAACTTTTCCAGCTATCGACGATTTCAAAACATATAATAATTCCCAATCTTTGATTGCTTTTTTGAGATTATAAAACGATTGTATTTGAGTACTCTCCAAAGTTGCATTTTCTTTAGTGCTGTTTATTTGATTGCTTTTGGCATTTCGAGTATTATCAATAAAAGTCGATTGGAGTTGCGAAATACTATTCAATAAACTTCGATAGTTTTTCTCGGCTTGCAGGTAACTCAATTTTTTATTATCAAAATCTTGCGCCGAAATAATGCCTTTATTAAACAGGGTTTCATATCGATTGATATCATTTTTCTGCAATTGCAATTCGCTTTCGTTCAAGCTTTTTTGCTGTTGCAAAAGCTGTAATCTGGCTCTAATCTGAATGTCTTCAGAGCCCTGTGCAGTAGCCTGAACCTGATAGGGCCGCAATTCTTGATTCAAATCGTGCGCCAAGCAGTCTTTCTCAAAAAGGGAAAAAGCGGCTTGTATTTCCCCGAGATTAGATGCTTTATAACGGTTAATTATGTCTTCAAAATTTATACTTTTTCTACCGCCTTCTTCAGAAATTGGGAAGCTTATTGCTTTGGAAAGACTTAGCACTTCTTTATAATCTGCCGAATTTTGAATAATTGCCAACGTTGTGTTTTCTTTTACAATGGTTTTGTCTAGTACTAAAATAGCTTCTATTTTTCCTGATGTTTTTGCTAAGACTTTCTCGGGCGGAATTTGGGTGGTAATGACAATTGACGTTGCGACAATATCGGGATATTTGATGAACCATGTTGATAAAAGCAATAGCACAATCACCCCAGAAACTGCCACTGTTCCCCACCGAATCATCCAGTTGGGCACTCGGGTTAGGATTTCTTGAACTTCTTCACTTCTTAATTCTATTCTTATATTCTTTGGCATTTGTTTCATTTTTAAATCTAAAACACTTCTCTTATTTGTTATTATTTGCGTCATAAGTGCAAATCAGTAAACAAAAATTTTATATTCCCAATTGCAATTGATTTCGAACCAATTCATAATAACTTCCTTTTCGTTTCACTAACTCCTCATGGTTTCCCAGTTCAATTATTTTGCCTTTTTCCAGTACTACAATCTGGTCTGCATTAATTACTGTACTCAATCGATGAGCGATGACTACCACGGTTTTATTTTTAAAAAAAAGATCTAACTTTTGCATAATTTTTCTCTCGTTATTGGAGTCTAATGAAGATGTGGCTTCGTCAAAAAACAACATTTCAGGATTTTTATAAACGGCTCTAGCAATCAATAAACGTTGTTTTTGACCAGTACTCATCCCTACCCCTTCCACTCCTATTTTGGTGTTATAACCTAATGGTAATCCTGAAACATAGCTGGTAATATTAGCAACATCGGCGGCATAAACTAGACGTTTTTTATTGATGCTCTCCATTCCAATAGCAATATTATTGGCAATCGTATCATTAAAAATAAAACCTTCCTGCATCACTGCGCCAACATGATTTCGCCAAGATTTCTGATTTATATTTTCTAAATCAGTATTATCTACTAAAATCGTTCCTGCATTTGGTTTATAAAACTTCAACAATAGCTTCATTAAAGTAGTTTTACCGCTACCACTCGTGCCCACAATAGCTGTGATTTTATTGGTGGGAATAGTAAGGCTTAAATTTTCTAAAACATTCACATCAGACCCAATATACCGAAACGACAAATCATGTATAACAATATTGCTATCCATAGGAATGTCGTGTGTCTGCGTTTCGTCTTGCTGGGTCTCATCTTCTTTTTCGTGAATTTCAGAGAGCCTGGATAGAGATATCCGGGCGTCTTGCAACTCCTGAATAAAGCCTATAAAATGCTCAATAGGTCCATTTAAACTCCCTACTATGCTGCTTATTGCCATCATCATTCCTAAAGTAATTTGCCCATCGATGACCAGTTTTGCAGACAAAAAAGCGATAAAAATATTTTTGACCTGATTAATAATTGATGAGCCGATTCCTTGAGTCTGTCCGAGTATCATACCCTGCATAGATACTTTAAATAACCGAGCTTGTACAAACTCCCATCCCCAGCGCTTTTCGCGCTCGGCATTGTGCAGTTTTATCTCCTGCATTCCGTTTATAAGCTCAATTACCTTACTTTGCTCTTGACTTACTTCGGCAAAGCGTATATAATCAAGTTTTTCCCGTCGTTTAAGAAATAATGTTACCCACAAAAAATAAAAGAGACTCCCCGTAAAAAAAATAATAAATATTTTGAGATTGTAATACGCCAAAACTCCTCCCATTACTATCATATTTATAAATGAAAATAAAATGGTTAATGACGATGTGGTTAAAATTTTCTCTATCCTGCTGTGATCATTTATCCGCTGCATGATGTCGCCAGTAATACGTGTATCAAAAAAAGATATTGGCAGATTCATCAATTTGACGAAAAAATCAGAAATGAGCGAAATATTTATTCGTGCCGATAGATGTAGTACAATCCAACTTTGAATAATACTCAAAGTAGTAGTGCCAACAAAAAGAAACAATTGAGCCACTAGCATCATGTAGACAAAACTGATGTTTTGGTTACGTATTCCTATATCCATTACGCTTTGGGTGAAAAATGGGCTTACAATTTGCAGCATCGTCCCTACTAACAGACCAATTGCTAACTGTATCATAAACGATTTGTAAGGCAACACATACTTTACCAAAAGCGCAAAACCAAATTTGTTTTTGGGATCTACATCTGACTCGGATTGATAAAACTTAGGTGAAGGTTCTAATAGCAATACAATGCCTTCTTCGGTGGTTTGACTGGCATTATTGCCAATCCAAGATTTCAAAAAACTTTTTTCATCGTATTCTAATAACCCAATAGCAGGGTCAGAAACATAATATGTTTTATCTTTTTTCCATAATTTAGAAAACATTTCGCTTCTTTGTCTTTCTGGAACCTTATATAGTACTACATAGTGCCCCTTATTCCAATGCAAAATACAAGGGAGCGGAACTTCTTCTAATTTTAAGAGGTTTATTTTTACTCCCATACTCCTAAAACCAAGTTTTTCGGCAGCATCACTCATACACATCAAATTACTGCCCTCTCGGGTAGTTTCAGTGTATTCACGTAATTTTTGAATATTTAAGGATTTACCGTGATGTTTCGCGATAATTTTCAGGCAGGTAGGACCGCAATCTTTGTGGTCAGCCTGTTTGTAATATGGAAATTTAGCCAATTTTGTTTTTATTTATGCTGAAATTTTATTGTCGTTTTTAGATATCTTTGCTTTAATTTTTAACGATAATAATTTCCAAAAACTATTTTTGTTAATTCCGTTTTTATTAAAATAAAAAACTTCGGGGATAGGATAGGTTACCGTTTTGTTCTTACATTTTACTTTATATTTTATCAAGTCATAAAACATACATTCAAACCGGTCATCGTATATTATTATTCCATTGTCCCATCTTATATTGTTTGACATACCTTGCACAATTATGTAATCGAAAAAAGCTCTAAAATGCCCTTCCTTATCCCCTTTTACGGCGAGATAAGTCATGCTCTGTACGTTATTTGGATAGTCTAAAATAGAATCACCTCGATCCAGTTCGGTAAACAAAAAGTTGCATTCATCAAAACAATAATGCTCTGGATCTGTATAAACCTGCTTATAGTCACGGCTCTGCATAAACAACGTATTCATTTTTATGTTATTTCTATACAAAAGAAAAGTTCCTGTTGTAATATCGTTTCTGCTGCTAATGATATCATACTCATTGAGAATTTTGGCAGTCATAAAATTGCGAATATTACCATAAGCCATATCGATATCTCCATGCCCCCAAAAATCATATTTTTGAATAATTTCCGGAAAGATAAAGCCATAAGCGGGTTTGAAATCACAGAGCTTATAAGGAGTTTCTATAGCTACCGTAAAGCCTAGTTTTACTGATGCACGTTCTTTGAACTCTTCCAATGTTTTGTAGACTACTTTCACATTTTCTGGCTTATCAGGTATAATAGCTGTGTTATCCGTAATTATTATAAAATCTACAGTTGGATTAAATTTACAGGTATGAATAAAATAAGGCATGTACCATGGATATTTACCATACCAGAAGGTTATTATAGCAAGTGATGATAGTCCTTCAGTATTTTTTTCTAAAACATTCATTGATTTATTTAAATTGCTTTTTGAATTTATTTTTGGTTGAATTTTGATAAAAAGAGATCTTGATTATTGCTAATAGGTTAAAAATATACCTTTATTTATTCTTTGATTTTTAAAGTTAAAAGATTTTCTCACTCTATATTGTAATCACCTTTATTGTATTTGTCGATTATTTCTTTTGCAGCTGCGAAATCAGCTTCATTTATTTGTAAATTTACAGGATTGTAGCCTCCGGCGGTAACTAACCAAGGCTCTATGGCTGACATATACTGGTTTTGGACAAAGCTTTCAATGCCGGCATTACTTAATAAATTTTTAATATTCATGACTTCCATTTGGGATCCTCTAAATAGTATTATCATTAATTTTTTATTTAAGTTAATCGTTTATTTCTTGTATTAATTTTTGTATCGAAAAGCCATATTTTATATTCATATAATACAATACAGAAATTGAGATAATGATATTTACTCCTATGCTTATATCAAAAAATAACGCGGTAGAAAATTTATTAGTCAGAAAATTTATGAGGAGAACAATTGCATTGCTGAAAGAATGCAAAATAATGGTGTATGCTATATTTTTATTTTTAGCATACACCATTCCTAAAAGAAACCCTACTATTGTAGCAAATACAATTTGAATTGGCTGTATATGGATAAGCCCAAATAGAAAAGCTGAAATTATGACACTCTTTTTTTTGTTATAATTATTTAGAAGAGAGTTTAATAAAATGTTTCTAAATATTATTTCTTCTAAAAAGGGAGCAACCACTACAGCGCCTAAAATAAAATATAGTGACGGCTGAAAACTATTATTTGGAAAAAGAAAGTGATTGATCGGTATAATGAATAAGGTTTGTAGCGTCCAAATAATTATTAAAACAAATAATATAAAATTAACATCAAATGGGATGATGACATAGTTTAATTTTACTCTGTTTTTAAAGTTGATCAAGTGTACAAATAGCACAAAAAATATCGAAAAACCAATAAAAAGTAAATGCATTGCCAAATCTTGATTAAATAATCTGTCTAATATAAAATATTTTAATGGCATACAAATGACCATTGACAAAATGAGCAATAAAGCAAATTGTACTATATTTTTTGGAAACATATCTTAATTTATTAAGACCTGCAAAAAGAATATTTGCAGGTCTAGATTTGTTCTTTTTAAGAGTTTTATAAACTAATCTACTACTTAATTAACGATTTAACTGCGTTAATTCCCATTTGAATTCCATTTGATACAGCTTGAGCAAAGTATAAAAGCTCGTTCTGTTCATTTGCTGCATTTGTGCCGGCTCCCATAGGGTTGTTTATCGGCTGCGCATATTGTGGTGCGGGAGGATATCCGCCACTCCCGCTGGATAACATTGGCTGTGTAGCCTGCCAAGTGCCATTTCCTCCGCTACCTGCCATAATATTTCTCATTTCTCTTCTAGATAGGCCATTTTCTAAATTGTAAAGATTCATTTTTTTCATTTTTTTTCATTTTTAAGTTTATATTAATAAAATTACCCTTATCATATCCAATATCAATCACGTGCACATGATTGAAAAGAGATGATAAAAAAACTTACAAATAAATAACATTATTTTCGATAAATTAAGTTTTTTTTGATTAATTTTACATTTTTTTACGAAAATATTTATTTTGCTAAAAATTAAAGCAAGAATTATAAAACAAATTGATTTATTTCAAAAAACACGGCACCTAAGTTTAGTACCATAAAACCCTCTATGCATTTAGAAAACGAACGAAATAGAATTACTATCATTCATATTAATTTGCATAAATTCACCAACTTAAGCATAAGACTTATTTATAAAAAAGTGTTCATGGTAATTAATCAACAAAGTGAAGCACCATAAACTTATATTTATAATGTTTATCGAGCAGATAAAGATCATATTGTGATTTTAAATTAAGAACTAAAATTTAAAAAAATTGTGTAGAACTAATAAAAAGTGACTAAAGTTTTTTTTTAAAGTTAATCAATGAATAAAATCTATATAAAATTATTATGAATATCAAACAAGGTGTATATTTTATGTCAAACAATAGAGTATTGGATATGACCATTACTTTTTTAAACAGTTTTAGAGTTCACAACAAAGAATTGCCATTATGCTTAATTCCTTACGACAATGATTTTAAACAAATTGAGGCATTAAAAGATGTTTATCATTTTCGTGTTTTTGACAATCAGCTACTGTTAGAGACTTGCGATTCTATTAGTGTTAAATTTCATGGTAATGTAGTAGGCGCCTATCGAAAACTTGTGACTTGGGAGGGCGCTTTTGAACAATTCATATATATAGACATCGATACTGTTGTGCTTGATAGCTTATCTTTTGTTTGGGCAAATCTAACTCATTGCAAAATATTTACTTCGCACTCTAATATAGCTGAAATCCGAGGATGGGTTTGGAAAGATTCCATTTATGCTAAAAATAAATTAAATAAATCACAAATTGAATATGCCGCAAATACAGGTTTTATAGTAAGCACAAAAAAAACTTTGTCTATAAACTGGGTTCTTAGTCAAGTAGAAGAAGCCTTGGCATTAAAAGAGCATATGACTTTGTTTTGCATGGAGCAGCCATTTTTAAACTTTCTGATAGTTACTTCTGGTTATAATTATGGAAGTTTATTTAGTTTCTTTTTAAGCGATGCCATAAGGGAGGAAAAAAGTAGCATAAAGTTGGAATTTTGGGCAGGTTTGCCTAGAGCAAAAATTAATAAAGGCCGATTAATACACCCTAAGCATCATCCAGTTTTCTTAGTGCATTGGGCTGGAGTATGGCAACAAAATGATGGTGATTTATCCAAAATTCCATATAAACAGCTTTGGGAGTATTATAGAAACCTAGACCCATTGTACTTGCCAGAACCAGAAAATGGAACTCAAAATAGCATTTTAAAACGTCTTTTAGCTTTTTTTAATATTGTGAAGTGACATGTTTCTATCACAATTCTTTTATAATAAAAAGTCCCATTTAAATAATTACAACTAAAAATGAAACAGTTAAGATAGTTAGATAAAATCGAAATAAAGTAAGAATACATAATTTTGAATGTAATACTAAAAACCTAATACCAGAATAAAATCTGGTATTAGGTTTTGCTTTTTTCTCTTATTTATACTCCGTACATCTATTTTGGCGATTTTGGGTCATTCTCAATATCTTTTGACTTTCGAAATGGGTTTTGTAATGATTAATATCCAAAGGTTTTCCTTAAAATACTTCTAGATGGAGCATTTCCATATAATAAAAGCTTAGGGCATATGCTGTTATATGTTGGCACACCGATTTTCAAAACAGTTTCAAGTTGCTCTTTGTTAGCTAAATATTGAGGTAGTAAAAAATTGGTGTTTGACAATTTTATTAAAAGCTTCAATTCTAGAGTTCGATGTGGATATTAACAGACAAACAGCCTCAAAACATTTAGAACAACTTATAGAACGTAAATTAGTGGCTTTACATAAAATAGGAAAAAAAAATTACATCAATACAGCTTTATATGACTTTCTGCATAATGTACCACAACAGTTTAAGTTTAAATAATTTTTATTTTGAATTCATTTTTAGTGTCATTTAAAAAAAACTTAACATGTCAAAATTATCATCTTAGAAAAAGTTAACACTTTATAAATTTTATCAATCCCGTCCTAAATAAAATTACGGTATATAAAATCTGCCCATTTCATTGAGTTTATACTTTGAAATGGTCATTTTCTAAAAGAGAACCCCCTGTATATTTTCTGGAGGAGGTCCTATGTGTTCTTCAAAAGGTTTATCCAACCATTTTTGCAGGTCAATTTTAACGAAAAAATTCAAACGTATAAAAGCTACTAAATTGGATAGATACCAATCAAATTTTGATTGCGCTTTTAATGCTTTTAGGATGGGAATAGTAATTAAAGTCGTCCAGATTTGAATCATAACAGCATTTTCGGATGTTCCCATAAATGATTTTATGTGAAGTAACTGCTTTATGTCTCTAAAAAAGATTTCTACTTGCCATCTGCTTTTGTATAACTCACCAATAGTTTTGGGTGACCAATAAAACTGATTTGTAATAAGCTCTATAATTTGTTCATTTTGTTCATCTCATACCGCTACACGCCGTAATTTTTTGGATATTTTGTTTTTGAAGGCTCATTTTTCAATTCAATCAATTCGTCTTTCATAATATGCTGATGACGATTTTCGGGCAACTCATTTTCTTATACTGTGATATATTGTAAGTTCTCTTTGTGTCTAATTAAAAAAAAAACTTCGTTGCTATCCCAGATATTTAAAAGAGAAAAGTCATTATAAAAGCGGTTAGCAACAATCACACTGTCTTTTAAAAGTGGAATTTCATAAGCTCCTTTATTATCAGCTGTTTTACCGTTGGTAATATTGATGTAAGCAGGTAAATTACCATCAAAATCAAGCAGTGTGTGCATTTTAACAGCTCCTTTGGCTTTTTTGTATTTTGCCCAATCAAACAAACTTAAGCATAAACTAATGGTAGTTGAGTTCAATAAAAAAATCTTTGACTTTATTCTGAATTTAACTTGTTTAAATTTGGGATGCTGTCCTAAACTTTGGAGTAATTCAAAATAATATTTTTTGAAGAGTTCGTGAGAACGATTTTTATTTTGATAACTAATCGAAGATTTTGAGGGAGCTTTATTGATTCCAAGATGGTTTAAGTTCCCTGTGGCAGAACGAAGTCCGTTACTGATATCTCGAACAGACTGACTCTTGGCAAACTGGCAGAAAAGCATTGAAATTAAATGATTCCAACTATTGAATCCTTTATTATGCTTGTCGGTTTCTTTCCTGGAAACTATTTTATTGAATTTTGAACGGTCTAATTTTGAAATTATTTGAGAAAACAAAGTTATATTTGCCATAAGAGGGCGGGTTTTTGTTGTGCAATTCAAAGTTAATTTGAGACACAAAAATTATCCTCTTTTTCTTTTCCTTTTTTTTAAACGTTTACGACGTTATTGAAATTTTATATTAATAAAATAATTTATCACTAAAGCCCAAAATAATTTGGATGGCTATAAATACTCAAGTGAGGAAAATCCAAAAAACATCACTGAGGCGATTTTTATACAAAATATAAAATATTAAAAATCATTAAGATATAATTTTAAAAAGAACAAATTTCAATTTTCATAACACTGAGGTCATGGATTCAATTCCCCTCTTTTCAACGATAATTATAATAAAACGGAACCGATAATAATAAGAAGAATTTAAAATTCATTTACTTTAAAGATTATCATTATCACAAACTATCTTATAAAAATCATCAATAAACTTGTTAGATTTTTCTAGATTACCCACTGTTAGAAAAATTAAGAAGTCCCTTTTTATGACATTCTTTAGTTCTAAAAAAATATTTTATTTAAATTAGAAGCTTAAATTTGTGTGACGCATTACCTAGCGGGCGGGAACTTGACTCTAACTAACATTGAGTTTTTATTTAGTTTAAAATAGACTTCCCTTTATATTCCCTTCAAAACAACATATGTTAATTATGTGTTCTATAACTTCTTTTTGTTATTCCCTTGTCACATTCTTTGAATTCAGAAATATAAAATCATAACATTGAACTCAAATTAGAATATTCTAAAATTGGAACAAGTTAAAAAAAACAACAAAAAAGCCAATCCCTTCGAATTGGATTTTTGTGGCAGTTATGTTTGTGTCTTATTAATTTATCATATCTTTAAATGTTTCTTGTTCTTTTAAATTCCAACATTATTGTCAATTATTGTTGATTTTTTTATCGCCTATAAAATGGTTCGAAAATTGTGCCGTTAGGGCTACTTTTATTATTTGCTTTCATTTTCTATTAAATAAAGCATACAATCCATTTCTTATTTCTTTAATTTGTTTTCAGGGACACTCATAACATCCACTTATCTCTATATAGTCGACGACAGTATTAGGAATATTGAAAATCTTGCTATATTTTACAAAAATATTTTTATGTATATTTGTCGGGAGCAAATGGAAACATATTGAAATACAAAGCAATAAGCACCGTTACCAAATCGTTACCAGACTACTTTGACAATCTCTATAAAAGCCCAGTATTCAGCCGATAAGGCTTTTTTCTAAAAACTTTAAAGAAAAAACAAAAAGGATTCCACTTCACACGAACGAAGCAATCTGGGCTAGGGCATTCGTTTTAAAATTAAAATTAATTTTTAACATTAATTTTATAATTTAGCGACATTTTAATAATCTAATTTTTCAAACGTTAAAAATAATAAGAATCTATTTTTAGCATCATTAACTTTATAAAAAATGAAGAGCCTTACAGAAATAATAACTAAAAATAATTTCTTTTACATTAGTGTTTTACTATTAATTATCGCTTGCAGTCTTTTTTTATGCATCTATTCTAGAGCTGAGGGGTTTGTGCTTATGAATAGTTTCCATTCAACTGCCTTAACAATCTTTTTTAAAAATATTACTTATTGCGGAGATGGTCTTTTTACCTTAATACTATTTGCAATTATCATGTTCTTTTTTAAAAAGCATAGAGAATTAGGGTTGCTTTTATTGATTGGCTATTTAAGTTCTGGTATTTTATCTCAAATCATAAAGAATTTTGTTTTCTCTCCAAGACCTAATGCCTATTTTGCATATTATCATCCCAACTATCATCTAGATACTTTTTTAAAAATCAAAAGTTATCGTAGTTTCCCTTCTGGTCATACGGCTTCAGTATTTGCAATGAGTACCATTCTTACAAATTATTTTAAAAAAAGATACTTGTATCCTTTGTTATTATTGTTTGCAGTTACAATAGGCTATTCACGTATTTATTTGGCTCAACACTTCCTTATTGATGTTTTGGCTGGTGCAATAATTGGAGTTTTATCAGGCACTTTCTGCATTCTATGGTACAGTAAAAACAAAATCAAAATCAACAAAATAATAATTCAACTTACACAGAAACTTCTATTAAGGATGCAAAATTTTAAAACGCAAGACAAACCAAAGGCGAATATTTAATGTTTGGATTACTTAGATTTTCTGTCTTGACTTGTAACTGATTTAACACTTATTATTAGCCAATAATTTCAAGAAAGTGCTTAGACCTAGAAAGAGTTGTTAACTTTTTTTATACAGATTACAAACTCTATAGCGAATTGAAAAAGTAATCTGGGCTAGGACATTGATTATCAAAAAAAAAAAAAAAAAATACTTTTTTACAATATATTTACAATTTTATTGAATTTTAATAATCTAAATTTCAACCATTAAAAACAGCAAGAGTCTATTTTTACCATATATTAATTTTATGAAAATGAAAAGACTTTTAGAAATAATAGACAAAAACAACTTTTTTTATATTGCAAGTTTGCTCTTGACTATCTCTGCTGTTTTCTTTTTATGCACTAATACAAAAGCTAATAGTTTCATCATTTTGAATGTCTTCCACTCAGCTTCACTAACAATCTTTTTTCAAAACATTACTATTTGCGGAGATGGCCTTTTCACTTTATTGCTATTTGTGGTTATCATGCTTTCCTTTAAAAAACATAGAGAATTAGGGGTGCTTTTGCTCCTTGGCTATTTAAGTTCTGGAATTTTATCCCAAATCATAAAACATTTTGTTATGTCGCCTAGGCCTAGCGTATATTTCGAATCCCTACATTATAGCTATTATTTGGACACTTTTTCAAATTGCAGAATTGGATTTCGAAGTTTCCCTTCTGGTCATACCGCTTCGGCATTTGCAATGGTGACCGTTTTTACAAATTATTTTAAAACAAGACATATCTGGGCTTTTTCATTGTTATTTGCAATGGCGATAGGATATTCCCGAATTTATCTGGCCCATCATTTCCCAATTGATGTATTGGCGGGAGCTACTTTAGGCATTCTATCAGGTACTTTCAGTATTTTATGGTACAGAAAAAATAAATTCAAGATCAAAAAAGCGGGTATTCAAATTACAAGGCAATACAACTTAACGATGCACAATTTTAAAACTCAGCATAAACCAAAAATAAATGGATCTTATTAAATTTTTTAAATTTGGATTGGTTGGGTTTTCCGGACTCCTGATAGATTTCTCAATAACTTGGTTTTGTAAAGAAAAATTGTTGCTTAACAAATACCTTTCCAATTCATTTGGATTTCTTTTTGGTGTTGTCAACAATTATTTTCTGAATAAATATTTCACTTTTCACAATACAGATAACCATCTTGCCACTCAATTTTTAAGCTTTCTGATTATCTCCATTATCGGTTTTTTATTGAATACCTCATTTCTTTATTTACTTCAAAAAAATACCAAAATCAATTTCTATGTTTGCAAAGCAATCGTAACAATAATTGTTTTCGTCTGGAATTTTACCGCAAACTCATTGTACACCTTTAAATTATAATGAAAGAAAATCAACAGTTAATCTTAATTATAGCACTGGCAACAATCACTAGATGCATTATAGCCGTATCAATAGGCTTGGGCAACGACGAAGTGTATTATCTGACGTATGCCCAACATCTGCAATGGAATTATTTTGACCATCCACCAATGGTTGCCTTGTTAATTCGGCTGACAACTTTTAATCTCTATTTCACCAATGAGTTTTTTGTTCGTTTGGGATCAATTATTTTTGGTGCAGTTAATACTTATTTGATTTATCGCATCTGCGAAAGAATTAAAAATAAAAAAGCGGGTTTAATCGCCTCGTTGCTTTATTCAGGTTCCTTGTATTCCAGCATAATTGCAGGAGTATTTATTTTGCCGGACTCTCCACAATTATTTTTTTGGCTGATTAGTATTCGCTTTTTAATTCAAATTGTTTCCGAAACTGCCGAACCTAAAAAACTTAACAAACATCTGATCCTTTTCGGTTTATTCAGCGGATTGTGTATTATGAGCAAAATTCACGGGATCTTTTTATGGGCTGGTTTTGGGTTGTACATTTTATGCTACCAAAGAGCTTTACTAAAAAATGGTTATCTGTATTTAGCAGTTCTGATTACTTTGCTCATTATTTCGCCAATTTTAATTTGGAACATCGAAAATCATTTTATAACCTATACCTTTCACAGTCAAAGAGTCACAATTAACAGAGGAATCAATGTTTCCGGTTTTTTTAGAGAGTTTTTTGGAGGCTTTTTTTATAACAATCCGATTAATTATTTTTTGACAATTTGTACTTTAATTGCCGTTTGGAAAAATAAAATCGACATTTCGACAGCTGTCAAAAGACTGCTTCTTTTGATAAGCCTTCCTTTAATTCTATTATTACTTTCTATCTCATTCTTCAGAGACACTCTGCCACATTGGTCAGGTCCGGCATTTGTTACACTACTAATACTCACTTCCTGTTACATTTCCGATGAAATTGAAAGTACCAAGAATACTAATACAATATGGAAAAGATCAGTAAATTCCTCATGCATATTGATTTCTGTAATTGCAGTGGCAGGTATTCTAACTATAAATTTCTACCCAGGAACAATTGGAAAGAAGGACGAAATATCCTTGGGCAAAAAAGACTTTACACTTGACATGTATGATTGGAACTTCTTCAAAACTGAATTTAAAAAAGTACGCAATAAAAACATACAATCGGGCATAACAAAAACTACTTTCATCCTAAATAACAAATGGTTTCCTGGAGCGCATATTGACAATTATATTGCACAGCCTTTGGGACTGGACTTTATAGCTTTAGGAAAACTGGAAGATATCCATACTTATAATTGGTTAAATACCTATAGAAAACAGCTAAAAATTGGTGATGATGCCTATTTTGTAACTGTTTCAAATAGTTTTAGCGATCCGAAAGAATTGTACAAAAAGAGCTTTAAAAAAATTAATCCTCCAATAATTATTAGACAATTCAGGAATAAAAAACCTGCCCGAAATATGCTGGTTTATTTACTTCAGGATTATACTGACGAATAAAAATTATTCCTTCACAATCTCAATTTTTCTTCGAATTTCGTTTCCAAATTCATCGACCACAGTAATGTAATGAAATCCCGTCGTTGCCGAAATAGGCATTTCATGAAAGGTTTTGGTCGTGCCTTTAAAAACATTATCGACATACCAAAACAATTTGCTTTCGCGTTGCGAATGAGCCACTTTTAAAATCACGGGCTGTACTTCGCTGTTGAAATTTTTGGTCAAATAGATTTTGCTGTTGGTTTTTGGGTAAATAAAATCCATTGTAGCGGTTTGTGTTCCCATACAATCATTTCTGAACGGAGGCAACGGCAAATACTCAATGTGCTGACTTTTGTAATACCAAGCCATCACGGGAGGCAAAACAAACCAATTTTTGGTCACAATTTTATCAACACTTTCGCAACTGCTGTTAACCTGAAACTGCAGTGTTTTATCCAAATGCACCGTTTTATGGTAGGGACAAACAGGAGTATTCTTCCCTTTTTTGGAAACCCATTGTTTAATTGTCGGACAGCCTTCTTTGGCAATATAGCCACTCAGGTTACAGACCTCAACTTCATCCAAATCTTTATAGGGCGTATCAAACCATCGTTGTCTTGGCAACAAATTAAAGACATCAAACAAAATAGGAGCCGAACTTGTAACTCCCGTCAATGTAGGCCTTCCCTCACCTGTTGCGTTACCTACCCACACACCCACAACATATTTTGCATTCGTTCCTATCGCCCACGCATCGCGGTTACCAAAACTAGTTCCAGTTTTCCAAGCAATTTTGAGCGAACTGTCGTAGAATTTCCAAGCCTCGTCACCCTCGGGACGATTTACCTGTTCCATTGCATTATAGGTCTGCCAAATCGAACCCGCTCCCAAAATGTTCTTTTGCTTGGTTTCGTCCCCAAAATCTATTTGAAAATCATCATCATAATTAAGTTCTGCAAATTCATTGGTTCGGTAGTTTCCTTGATTTTTATTGAAATAATTTAAGGTTGAAGACAAACCCGCATAGGTTCGGCACAAATCCCATAAATTGCTTTCGGCTCCGCCCAAAATAAGCGACAAACCGTAATGGTCTGGAGGTTTATTTATATCTCTTAATTTGAAACGCTGTAATTCTTCATAAAATTTATTCACACCAAAATCCTGCAACATCAATACGGCGGGAATATTCAGCGAACGCGACAATGCCCGATGTGCCGGAACCGCACCGTCAAATGTCAGGTTGAAATTTTGTGGTGTATAACCCGAAATCTGTGTCGGGATATCAGCCACCAATGTGTTGGGCAACAATTCCCCGTCGTCGAGCATAGCCCCGTACAAAAGCGGTTTGAGAATACTTCCCGTACTTCGTGGCGCATCGATAATATCCACATCTTTTTGGTGGTTACCATCCGTAGGCGAATTCCCCACGTAACTCAGCACTTTTCGATTGGACACGTCAATAACCAAAATGGCCAAATTATGGACTTCATTTTGTCTGTATTGATTGTAATAATACTTCGCAATTTGGTTGACCCTGTTCTGCAATCCAATTTCAATAGTCGTTTTAACCCTTGTTCCCGACTGATTTCTGGCAACACGTTGCAATAAATGAGGTGCAATTTGAGGCAGATCATACGGCTTTTGTGGCAACGGTTCGTCTATCGAAAGTTCATAAGTTTGCTTGTCGATTATTCCTTCTTGATTTAATTTTAGCAAAAGCCTATTGCGTTTACTTAATAATTTAATTTGGTTTTTACCAGGGTAAATTAAACTTGGAGCATTCGGCAAAACCGCCAATGTTGCGCTTTCAGCCCAAGACAATTGATGTGACTGCACTCCAAAATACCGCCAGGAAGCCATTTCGAGACCCACCACATTTCCGCCAAAAGGAGCATGAGAAGCGTATAATTCCAATATTCCATTTTTCGAATATCCCAACTCTAATCTCGTTGCGAGAATAAGTTCGATTAATTTTTCGAAATAGGTTCGCCCTTTTCCATTTCTAGATAAGCGGATTACTTGTTGCGTCAAAGTACTTCCGCCACGAACGACTTTGCCTGCTTTTCTATTTTGCTTAAATGCGTTGACCATCGCCACAGGATTGAATCCAGGGTGTTTATAAAAATACTCATCCTCAAAATAGACAATGCATTTCTTGAATTTATTAGGAACGCTGTCTTGCGCGGGAAACCGCCATTGTCCGTCAAGCGCAATTTTAGCGCCAAGCAACTCACCTTCCCTGCTTTCAATCACCGTGGAATACGGTTCCTGAAACAAAGTTCGTCGCAACGAAAAATAATAAACCACCAACAGCAAAAATGCTATTGATGATTTTATTTTATTCCTTTTTATCCAATTGATGATGCGTTGTGAGAACGCTATTAGTTTATTTTTCAAAGTTTTTTTGTTTAACCGCAAGGGTCGCAAAGTTATACGCTAAGTACGCAAAGTTTTTTTGGACACGGATGACACGGATGGAACGGATTATCACAGATTTTTACTTTATAAATTTTTATTTCAATTTGCATAAAATCCTTTGTATCCGAGCTATATTTTATCTGCGTAAATCTGCAAAATCTGCGTGCTATATTTTTCATGCAGATTTCGCAGATTCAGCAGATTTATTTTTAATTCAATCCGTGTAAAATCCGTTTAATCCGTGGCATCCGTGGCCCATATCATTATCTACTTCACCACCTGAACCCAAAATCCTTTAGTCCTTGCCAAAAACGTATTATCATACATCGCCTCGCATTGCAGTCCAGGTAAATAATACGTTCCCAAATAAGAAGCATTCAGCAATATTCTAAACGTTTTTGCCTCACCTGCTTTCAAGCCAAAATAGAAATTAGTTCTATCATCACGAATATCAATATAATCGGCAACATTGTTGGTTGCGTCACCATAGTCCGTAAAACGGGTATTTACAATTTCAAAACCGGATGGTAAAATCTGAGACAACGCTACATTTTCAACGTGTTCGTTCTTTTGGTTTCTAACGGTAACCTCAGCCACAAACTCGGTTCCCTGATTGATTTTAGATACATTGATAACACCACCTTTTCGGTTTTTGAAAACTATAGAAGCCGAAACATTGCTCTGTATTTCATTTTCCTGACCAATAGGAAGAATTCCGGTATTCAGCACCCTAACAAACAATCTGTTCTTTCTGTTATTTTTTAGAGTCACACTGTTTGAACCCATTTTGACAGCCAAACTCTTGTCTGCTATGGTTTTCATAGTTTTAACTGCTTGCGATTTTCCGTCTTTGGTAAACTGAATATCAATTCCTTTGGCACCATTGCTCATCGAAAATTTAGCCATTGCATACAAGCAATAAGCCGTGGTCTGCGTGCTCATCCATTGATCGCTGGACATGTCTTTTGCTAATTTTATCGCCATTGCAAATGACTTTTCCTTTTGCCCAAGCAACAACATCGTTTCCAATGCCATTGCCCGATTTCTGTCGGCCGAACCATAATAGTAATAGTTGTAATTGGAATTATCTTCTATTGTACTGTTCAAAAATAATGTCTGACCAGCCGATTTTTGTCCTGCCAACACATACGCCACTGCCAAACGCAATTTACTTTCGTTCGAAATCCCTTTCGTCTCTCGCAATCTGTTCATCGAAGCCAAATCAGGTGATCCCGCCAAAGCCAAAGTGTATAAACGATAGGCCTGCGCCAAATCATTTCCGTAGCTTGGCATAAAACGCCATTGCTTGGCTTCTTTTTGTTGGTACGAAAGCCATTTTGATTTAAAATTAATCGGCAAAAAATACCCTTTTTTCTCCGCTTCAATCATAAAATGTCCGGCATATGAAGTTCCCCAATCATCTGCGACCGTATTCCCCTGCCAATACGCCACTCCGCCATTCGACAATTGAAAACTTCCCAAACGGGTAATTCCTGCGGTTACATTTTTCTGAATCAAATCTTTGCGATAAGCATCCAAATCAACGATGTCATTCAGATACAACTGTGGGAAAACCGACGATG
Source organism: Flavobacterium aquicola (assembly GCF_003385115.1). Taxonomy (GTDB): domain Bacteria; phylum Bacteroidota; class Bacteroidia; order Flavobacteriales; family Flavobacteriaceae; genus Flavobacterium; species Flavobacterium aquicola. The sequence goes on along the minus strand of NZ_QUNI01000003.1, from coordinate 57,373 downwards.
TAGTCTGCTCCACACAACCGTGAGGATACTGAATAAGATACTGCAAACGCCCATTCAAATTGATGGTCGGCATTGATGAAATTTCCAATTTCGCCTTATTACTTCCCGAAACACCGAATGTTTTCCACGAAATAGTTTTCGAACTGTTCGGTTCCAAAATCACATCGGTAAACGTATTAGTCACCGGATTCGGATTGGTCATATCAATTTCCACATCATAAACTGATTTCTCTTTGCCCGAAGTCGCCACAATCTGCACTTTTCCGATTCCTGTAACGGAACCAACAGCCAAATTGAAATAAGCCATTTTCTCGTCAGGCTGAGTAAATACAACATTTTGAACGGCATTGCCAATTACTTTCAGACCGTTATTCGTTTTAATCTGAACCGTAACATTTTTGATATTTTTTTCCATTGCAAAAACAGTAACCGGAATCGTCACCTTTTCTGATGGAGAAATTTTTCTTGGCAACGAAGCCAAAACCATCAACGGACTGCGGACAGGAGTTGCTTTTTCGACACTTCCGTAGGCACTTGTAGTCGCATCGCCAGCCACGATCATCGTTTTTACCGAACCAATGTATTTTGGCAATTTTATCTGATGGGTTTTGGTTTGACCTTTTTCCAGTTTAAAAGGCCCCATAAAAATCACAACTGGTTTAAATCGGTTTGCTTTTTTAGCTTTTCCGCCACCTAAATCCTGATCACCACCAATGCTGAAAACCTGATTCACTTTTCCGCCATACGCACCGATCACATCATCGTAAATATCCCAGGTTTTTACGCCCAAAGCTTCGCGAACATAAAAACTGTCCCATGCATTTGGTGCTTTAAAACGGGTCAAATCCAATAATCCTTCATCTACAATTGCAATCGTATATGTCATTTCCCTGCCGGATTGTTCGCTCACTTTTAGCGCAAATGACTGTTCGGGGCGCAATACATCCGGCATCGTTAATTTTGGCGTAAGTATCGTGTTTTTGTCCACCACTTCAATCGGTACAATTCCGTACATACGAATCGGCAAATCGTTCTTGGTTGAAGCGTGCGGTTGCAACAGCGTAATATTGAAATATACATTCGGCGCCATCGAAGCGGTAATTGGAATCGTTACTTTTGTTTCACCTTTTTTGGTTTCTGCCCAAAGAGTTTGTACTACTTTCGAACCATTTTCGATAGAAATAAAAGCACGTCCCCCTTCACTTGATGGAAACGAAATTTGAGCATTTTCGCCTACAGCATACTTTTCTTTATCAGTAGAAAAAACCAACATATTGGCCGTTGAAGCATCAGTATTTTTAGTTTTTCCAGACCACATTGGCCAATCGATATTTACCGTTAAAGCCGTTGCGTGCCCACCAACTTCATCCGAAACCCGAATCAAATAACGTCCCCATTCTTCATCCGTCAATGCAAACCGCACTGCTCCTTTTCCATTCGCATCGGTATTTATTCTAAAAGTTTTATAGGAAGTCGTGGCATTATCCGAATTATAATTGGATAAATTATCACTCGACGCATCCCACCACCAGCGCCATTCTACTTTATAGATTTTTACTTCCAGATTTTTAACCGACTTTGGGCGTCCGTTTTCATCTACCGTAACGATATCAAATTGGTTCACTTTACGGGTTTCCAGCATTCCATATTTACTGAGTTCAGGTGACTTAATCCCAACATAAGTGCTGAACGGAGAATAAGTTGTCGCAATAACATCGGTGCTGAAATCACCGCCTTCCTCATACACTTTTGTGATGAACAAAGCCTTAAGCATTCCAGGCGCCACTCCTTGTATATTTGGATCTATTGCGGTATTTGCTTTTCCGTTGGCATCCAATTTTCCTGAGAAAACAGTAATTTCCTCGGTACTGAATTGTCGCACCAAATCATCAAATGTATACTTTTCATAGTTTTTGAAAGTCGTTGTTTGTGGCGAAAATTTAGCCTGTATTTCGACATTCAAATTTTTGGCGACAGCCCCGTGAAGCCAAGTCACCTTGAGGTTGCTTGTGTTTGGATACGAAGACGAAAGCACCGCTCTTTTGAACGTATTTTTAATTTTCAAACGATTCGGTTTGATCGTTTCGATTTTGATATTTTTGTAAAATTTGGCACCTCCGACACTAACCATGGCTTCCCAACTTCCCGTAGGCGCATCCGCTTCTGTGGGAACGGTAAAAGCATAATGATTCCACTCATTGATTTTTTGAACCGTCTGATAGGTAACTTTCCCGTTAGGATCGCTCAATCTGAATTTTATCGGATGTCCCAACGGCAATTTATTCGAGGCATCGTTCAAAATAAAAGACAAATACAAATTATCGCCAGGTCGCCAAACCCCTCGTTCCCCATAAATAAAACCTTTGAGACCTTTTTGCAAAGTCTCACCCGAAACATTAAAATTACTCACCGACAATGAATTTCCATCGTCCAATCGCACGTAAGTGGATTGCATTCCATAAGTCACAATCGCAAAATAGGCAAAAGTATCCAACTGAAAGCTCGCAATTCCCTCACTACTTGTCGCCAAAGTTGCTAATTTTTGTTGCTGAAAACTGTACAAATCCACTCTGGCATTCGCAATCGGTTCGGTCGTAATAATGTTGCTTACCGCGAATAGATAGGATTTATTTTCTCCTCTTTTGGCAATTACCCCAACATCCGAAGCCAAAATATTAGTTCCGATCTTGGCATTGTAATAATAGGAATCCGTACAGGGATCCTGGCTTTCCCTCCAGTCATAATCGTCGTAATAATATTCGTCGTAGGCATTTTGACTGTAATTCACATCCTTTTCATCGACTTCTTCCTCTTCATTTTCACCGTCATCAGCTTCCGAATTTTGACATTTATATAACGAATACGCTTTTTTATAAGCGAACTCCACTCTGTAAATCGCTCCAGGTTCCGGCGTTATGATTTTGGATAAATCCAAAGCAAAAGTGTTCCATTTACTTAGATTTACTAAATTCCCCTCGTTAAGATTGAGCGTTGTTTTGGCAACAGGCTGACCTACTCTTTTTAGATTTCTTGTGCCATTCAATTCATTATCCTGTAAAAATTGAAGAATATTATTTTTATAAATTTTAAACACTTTTACATCGACAGCTCGAAGATTTACGGCTTCAAAATTGAGTTTTAAATTACTCGAACTTGGCAGAATCGTTCCGTTTTTGATGAAACGAACACTAGGTTTTATTTCGTCAAATGAAATTTTATCGGAGTAATTCTCATTCAGTTTTTTACCGTATTCACTTTCAATTCCCTGAAAGACTTCCAACAATAATTCTCCGGTGAGTTTTTGCGAAAAGACAGCAACTGGCTCAGGTTCTACAACCTCAACCACCTCCTCTTCTTCAGGTTCTGCAACCGAAGCTGAATCAACCACAACCGCTGCACTATCAACAACCACAGTAGTTTCAATAACTTCAGGTACAACTTCAACTGGTTTTTCAACCGCTTTTTCATTATTAAAATAAACTTTCAAGACATTTCCCTGTGTCGAAAACTTCAAATTATTAGTATTTTGAATCGCCACCAAACCTTTAAAATCCTGCCCTTTCTCCAAAGGTTCCGAAAAATTAATCGACAACATTTGATTATTTCCCTCCTGCAATTCGGTTTTGATAACTTTGAACTCATTCAGAGCCGTAATCGGAAAATCAATCGTCCCTTTTTGGTCCATATCATAATCGCTTCCGTCGTATTTTATCTCGAGATTACTTGCAGAATCCACTCTCTGAATACTGTCAATTCTGAATTTAAACTCTTTCCCAACAGCATTCGATTTTTCGAAAATAATTTTCAAATCATTGCCGTTATACTCGGCTTCCACCAACTTTTTGGCGGTTTCAAAATCCATATTGTCGGCAGTTTTCAGCACACAATTCAGATATTGGTATTCCTTGCTGTACGACTGAACGTCGAGCGTATTTACAATAAAGTCCTGCTTGATGGTTTTTACCGTGAAATTGAAATTGGAAAGTTCCTTGTTCTTTTCGGCTACCTTTGAATTCAGTTTATCCAAATGCAGAGTCACCTGATATTCAGTGCCCGATTCCAGCTTTTTTTCGGGAATAAAAGCAATGGTATTGTTCGAAAGTGCCACTACTTTTCCGTGGACATTAGGAGAAATATCGATCAAATCATCATCCAAAACCTGATTGACTTTCCAATTGTTATCGAAAGCCAAAACCACACGAATATCTGATTGCGCCGAGACGATTCCCCCCGTAAAACTGACTATATACTCTTTAAATAATGAAAAATCGGAATTAAAATCGGAGGCAGATTTTCGGCCACACGCCTGAAACAAAAAAAACACACAAATCACGTAAATTAATCCTTTTGTTTTCACTTTTATTTAGAGTTAATGGGTTACGAACTAAGACAATGACAAAGATTCACAGTTAAAAATCATAACTGCAAAACCGATACAATATTGTAGTAAATGTATATAATTTTAAGAAGAAAATTCTTTGGAGGGGAATTATTTTTTGGAGGTGTTTTTTTAAGATAATTTTACTGCATCATGCATAATATAAACATACTAAACCTTGGTTTTTCTCGCAAAGAAGCGAAGACGCAAAGTCATAATGGGATTTCTTTGCGTCTTCGCGTCTTTGCGAGAATTATACTTAGAAAAAGCTTAGCAAGAAAATCTATAATCTCGTTTTGCTAAAAGTTTACTTTCTTCTCTCAGCAAAAAAACGTTTCATCAATTCCGAAGCTTCATCGGCCATAACTCCGCTAACGACAACGGTTTTGGGATGTAGTTTAGTTCCCATTTTCACATAACCACGGTGTTCATCAGTAGCGCCATAAACAACTTTGGTAATTTGACTCCAATACAAAGCGCCAGCACACATTTGGCAGGGTTCCACCGTAACGTAAAGCGTGCAGTCTTTCAGGTATTTCCCCCCAAGATAATTCGCCGACGCAGTAATAGCCTGCATTTCGGCGTGGGCAGTAACATCATTGAGCAATTCGGTTAAATTATGACTTCGGGCAATCACGATATTATTGACCACCACAACGGCACCCACAGGAATTTCGCCTTTCTCAAAAGCCATTTCGGCTTCCTGCAAAGCTTTCTTCATAAAGTATTCGTCGGTGAAAATGTTTATCATGTATTTTAAAAAACTATAATTTGAAATTTTTAGGATGTAAAATCTTTTTTCTGGCTTGTTCAGTTGTATAGCCAACTTCTCCAGCATCTGAAAGCTTCATAATATCATTCAAATGATTTTTATATTCCTTAACTGTTAATGGTTTTCCTTCTGTCGAATAGATATAAATATCATTATTATGTACAATATTTCTAAGTTGTACTTCTACATTCATACTGTGCTGATTTTACTCCAAAGTTATAAATATTCTTCGGTGAAAATGTGTTCTATAATTTTTTTGTGATTCAGTCAAGAGTTATTAGTTTTTTACACAATTGCCATTTTTTGAAATCATATTTCAAATGTCACAGTTAAAGGTTTATGGTCACTATGTTTAGTCCAATTCTCGTATTTTCCAATTTCCACACTTTTCATTTTGTCGATAAGATTTTTTGATGCAAAACAAAAGTCAATATGATATGGCCTTTCTAATTTTCTATGCATAAATAAAGTCGGAGTTGTTTCTTTTCCTTGCTCTTGATTGTGGAAAGTATGGTAAGTACTAAAAATATTTTTATTTTTTAAAATGCCAACAAGATTCGTATGATTATAAATTCTGTTTGGCTTATCCCAAATTGAATTACTGTTAAAATCACCAGCGAGAATAACATTTTCATTATCTAATAAATCACTATAAAAATGGATAGCATTCCAAACTTGCTCTGTATAGCAGTCATGCTTTTCTGGCTTCTGCGCCCAAATTGCAAAAATTATTACTTTGAATTTGTTGTTGCTTACTAATAAGGGTAACACATATTTAAACTCAGCATTATGAATACTTAAAAGTTCAATTTTAAAATCTGAATAAGAGAATATTCCAAGTCCCTTATTATGATTTTGTCCAAACCACAATTGATTTGTCGGTTGAGCAATTGTATTTTTAAAAATCAATTTATCAGGGTGTTCACATTCTGGAACAATCAAAATATCAGGCTGTTCTTTTAAGATAAATTCCGCTTTTTTACGAAAAGCCATATTACAATTCCAAGTAATTAATTTCATTTTCGGAGATTATTATTTAATCCTTTTCAATAGCTTTAAATTACTGTCTGCATTTGTATGCATTCGACTTTAGAAAAATCGGAAATTTCGATTTTTTAATACTCTATTTTAAACCAATTGATTGAATGTAAATATATAAAAAACGAAAGAAAATGGAGAATACCCAAAACATACAAAAACATACATTTCATGACTATTCGCCTCAAATAATGCCCTTTTTTGAGGCGATTAGCAAAATTATTTGCCTCATTTTTTTTCAGCTACAAATTCACTAATACTTATTTTTATATAATCGAAAACAACAAGGTTATTTAACCACGGATGTAACGGATAAAACAGATTCTCGCGGATTTTTTTACTTGGCTTATAGATTAAATCTGTGTAAAATCCGTTTTATCCGTTACATCCGTGGTTAATTTTTTTAAAAGTGAAGATCTTTGGCTAAAACTTTAAAAAACAGATTTAAATTTAAAACCGTAAATTCGCTTTTTATACCATAATGAAAAGCAACTTACTCGAACAGATCCATAATCCAATAGACTTACGCCAGCTTGATGAGGCGCAACTTCCACAATTGGCTCAGGAATTACGGGATTTCATCATTAATATTGTTGCCACAAAGGAAGGTCATCTTGGTGCTAGTCTAGGTGTGGTCGAACTCACGATTGCTTTGCACTATGTCTTCAACACACCCGAAGATTTATTGGTTTGGGATGTAGGCCACCAAGCCTACGGACATAAAATTTTAACCGAAAGAAGAACCATTTTCCACACGAATCGCCAACTAAATGGCATTTCCGGTTTTCCGCGAAGAAGTGAAAGCATTTATGACACTTTTGGCGTAGGTCATTCTTCTACTTCCATTTCGGCTGTTTTGGGAATGGCGATTGCTTCGAATTTGAAAGGCGATTTCGAAAAACAGCATATAGCGGTTATCGGAGATGCTTCGATTGCCTCCGGAATGGCTTTTGAAGGGCTGAATCACGCCGGAGTTACTGATGCTAATTTGTTAGTCATCCTTAATGATAACGCCATTGGAATAGACCCAAGCGTTGGCGCGCTTAAAAAATATCTCACTTCAGTAAAAGAGGGAAAAAACCCGAAACAGAACAATATGATTCGGTCACTGAATTTCAATTATTCGGGACCAATTGACGGTAATGATATTTTTGCGGTAATTAAAGAATTGAAACGCCTAAAAAAAATAAAAGGCCCAAAATTTCTACATTTAATTACTACCAAAGGCAAAGGACTTCAGCAGGCCGAAGAAAATCAGGTAAAATATCATGCTCCAGGAAAATTTGACGCCACAACAGGCGAAATTATCCCAAAATCAGAAGAGCATTTACCTCCAAAATATCAGGATGTTTTCGGCTTGACCATTTTGGATTTAGCCAAAAAGAACGAAAAAATTGTTGGAATCACTCCTGCTATGCCTTCGGGAAGTTCGTTAAAATTTATGATGGACGCTTTTCCAAAACGTGCATTTGATGTCGGAATTGCCGAACAGCATGCTGTAACACTTTCTGCAGGAATGGCAGCTCAGGGAATGATTGTGTATTGCAATATTTATTCGACTTTCTTACAACGCGCCTACGATCAGGTGATACATGATGTGGCTTTACAGAACTTGCCTGTTATTTTTTGCCTTGACAGAGCTGGTTTGGTTGGTGAAGACGGAGCTACCCATCATGGTGTTTTCGACTTGGCTTATCTGCGTTGTATTCCCAACATGATTATTCATGCTCCTTTAAACGAAATTGAACTGCAAAACATTTTATATACTGCACAATTAGGATTGGAACATCCTATTGCCATTCGTTATCCAAGAGGAAGAGGTGTTATCAATGACTGGAAGAATTTGCATTTCGGAAAATACGAAGCCATTGAAATCGGTAAAGCAAAATGCTTAAAAAATGGTTCAAAAACAGCCATATTATCTTCAGGCGCAATTGGCAACAACGTTACTTTGGCTCTAGCCAAAATAAAGCAACCGGAAAATTTTGCTCATTATGATTTTGCCTTTATCAAACCATTGGATGAAAACGAACTGCATACAATTTTTGATCAATTCGAAAGTATCATAACCATTGAAGATGGAACCATAAAAGGCGGCTTTGGAAGTGCGGTTTTGGAATTTGCTGCTACTTATCACTATAGTTCTAAAATACAGCTGTTAGGAATTCCAGACCAATTCATTGAACAAGGATCTATTGATGAGCTGCAACAAAATTGCGGAATTTCCGTTGATAATCTGGAAATGATTTTCTCAAGTTATTCAAATTGATTATTTTGCGCTCTTAAATACCATAACTCTATTATGACTTTCGTAACCAAATATTTTGCAATCCTATTCTTCTTATTTTCTCTTTGCTGTTTCTCGCAAGTTAGGATAATCACAAGTATTGCTGACACTATTACTACCCAAAAAATTAACGATTCACAAACAAACGTTATTATAACTGTTAAGCCAGATACAATTTCCAACTGGAAACACAAAAATGTTGTAGGAGTTGATATTTCAGAAATTGCATTTGTAAATTGGAGCGCTGGGGGAACAAGCGCAATTACAGGGCTTGTTAGAGGTGATTTAAAATATGACTACAAAGACGATTATCAAGTTTGGTCAAATGAACTTTTTTTTAGATACGGCATGAACAAACAAGAAGGTATTGAACTTCGAAAAACGGATGACGCTTTCAAAGTCAACTCTACTTATGGCCTTCGAACCAGTCCCAACTCAAATTGGTATCATTCTGCTAAATTTAACTTTAATACACAATTCACTAACGGATACAACTATCCTGACACGGAGAATCCAATTTCCCGCCCGTTTGCTCCTGCGTACACCTTTCTGGGGATCGGATCAGAATATATTTATAAACCAGTAAATTTCAACCTGTATTTATCTCCATTAACCTTAAAAAGCACTTTAGTTTTAGATCAAAAATTAGCTAATACCGGAGCATATGGTGTTAAAAAAGCAGTGTACGATGCCGATGGAAATTTAATTACTGAAGGTAAAAAAGCAAAAACAGAACTTGGTATTTTAATGACTTCGTATCTTGAAAAAGAAATATTCAACAATATCATTTTAAAAAACCGTTTAACCTTATATACGGATTACCTGCATAATTTTGGCAATATTGATGTCGACTGGCAATGTTTCTCCTATTTAACAGTAAATCAATATGTGAAGGCAAATGTTGGCTTCAATTTAGTTTATGATGAAGATATTGATGTCATCAAAGAAGAAAATGGAGTCAAAATCAACGAAGGTCCTAAAGTACAATTAAAACAAGTCCTTGGAATTGGAGTTGAATATGCATTTTAAAATATAAAAGAAAAGAGAGTCAGTATTTGACTCTCTTTTCTTTTATATTAGAACTTTACAAGAAATCTAATAAGCATTAATTGTTCGGTAAAATAACAAAGCATTTCCATCGGTCAGCATTGAAACGAAATGGCAGATGTGAAGCAGTCTTTCATATAGATTTTCTTTTTCCAAATGATGTTTTTCAGGCAGCATTTTCAAAATAAGATTGTCATAATTTGACGTTTTTCCTTCGTATTTATTATTGAAAGCGGTTACGAATTTATCCAACAGCGTTTGAATAATCTGGTACCCAACAATCTCTTTTTCTACCACTTCGCGGCTTTGATAAATATTCTTTACACTGATCTTGATAATGTCATCCATCTGGGCTTTGTATTTACTTTTATCTGTCAAAGCAAAAGGAAATTCTCCTTTCATGATAGCTTCTTCATTTTCGATAAAAACTTTTACGGCATCATTAATTAAACTCCCGATTGCCAAAGCGCGCAGATAACTGATTCGGTCTTCTTTGGTTTCTAATGTTTTGTACTTTAAAGTATCGATACTGTCTTTTACCAATTTGATTAAATATTCTAAAGCAAAATCCTCAGAAACTAAACCTAAATTAATACCGTCTTCAAAATCAATTATTGTATAGCAAATATCGTCGGCAGCTTCAACAAGATAAGCAAGCGGATGTCTTTCAAAACCGATATCATCTCCTGTTTTATTGGCAATCATTCCCATTTCGGAAGCGACTTCTTGAAAGAATGACTTATCGGTTTGAAAAAAACCATATTTTTTATCAGCTATATTTTTTGTTGGTTTTTTTGGCAAGCTTTCTTTTGGGTATTTCATAAAAGCGCCAAGAGTTGCATACGAAAGTCTGATGCCGCCATCAACGCCGGGACGCGAACTGTTTAAAACAGAAAATCCATTGGCATTACCTTCAAAATCTATTAAATCCTGCCATTCCTTGGCAGACAATTGTTCTTTATATTTTAATCCTTTTCCAATCGAAAAATATTCACCAATGGCTTTTTCTCCCGAATGTCCAAAAGGCGGATTTCCTATATCGTGTGCCAAAGAGGCGGCCGCAACAATAGCCCCAAAATCATTCATCTGGTAACCGTGAACTTCTTGTAAGTATGGATATTTTTCGATGATTTTTTTCCCAACCAATCTTCCTAATGAACGCCCAACTACCGAAACTTCCAGACTGTGTGTCAATCGAGTATGCACAAAATCGGTTTTTGAGAGTGGAATCACTTGTGTTTTGTCCTGTAAACTTCTAAAAGCGGAGGAGAATATGATTCGGTCATAATCGACTTCAAAGCCCAAACGGGTTTCGTCCTGCTCGATTCTAAGTCTTTTACCTGTATCTCCTTGTCTTTTTAGTGATAATAATTGCTCCCAGTTCATTGTGATTTTTGATTTTAGATTGCTTCGCCAGTTCGCTATCGCTCGTGTAACGATTTTTGATTTGCTATGCCCATTCGCTTTCGCTCGGGTCAGATTTAAAAAACCAAAAATACATTTATTTTAAGATTTTTCTAAAGATAAGAGTGCTAGATGTTCATTCTTTTGCTGTTCCAGTTTAGATTTTATGACAACAAAAGTTCCAGAATTTTCATCGTGTAAACCTAAAGCACGTCCTCTTAAAAAAGTTAATGCTTCAAAAGGTAATATACGCAGTATCGTTCTGGTCAAGATTGTGATTGTGCTGGGTTTTGATCCATTTTCCATTACAACTATCGTTTTGGTTAAAAATTTTGCTAACGAACGAGAAAGAAAAACTTCTGTAACTCCATAATAAACAAAACTAATAATACTCCAAAACAAATATCTTTCAATCATGTCAAAAGAATTTATTTTGTTTGAAATCACAGAAGAATTCAAAGAACTGACCACTAATCTTAAAATAATTAACTTTATTAAACTGTCAATGATCCAATTTAAAACTCGTTTTTGTTTTGATGCCAGTAAAAATTTTTGAATTCTAAACTCTTCGTTTTGCATTAATTTCAGATTTTAAACAATCCAAAAATACATTTTATTTTGTTCCCGCAACTGAAGTCAATAGCTATTGTTAAAACGATGATGTTTTACTATCGCTGTTGCCCGCGTGAGGGATAGGAATAAGCTACCGAAGTAGCATGGATAGCCCGACCGCATTGAGCGAAGGGGCTGTATACGCGTCACCATAAGTAAGCCCCTTTGCTCAATGTGGTCACGCCCAAATAATTAATCAAATCGCCAATGCCGTACTGTGTTTGATTTCTCCCATTACAAAAACGCTTTGGGTATTCCCAATATTCTCGATAGTGGAAAGTTTGTTCATTACAAAATCCTGATAGCTGGACATGTCTTCGACAAGGATTTTCAGCATAAAGTCGTAATCGCCGGCAATGTTGTAGCATTCGATGATTTCGGGAAGTGCGACGATGTCTTTTACAAAATTGCTTCCTACGTTTTTGGCGTGTTCCTTGAGCCGGACATTGCAAAAAACGGTCATTCCGAGATTTAGTTTTTTCTTGTCCAATAATGCGACATATTTCATGATGTAACCATCGCGTTCGAGCCTTTTGATGCGTTCATAAACGGGCGTTACGGTGAGAAATAATTTACCGGCCAGCTCTTTTATATTGATATTGGAGTTCTCCTGCAGGTGTTTTAGGATTTGTAAATCGATACTGTCAATATTATCCATAGTTATTTTTACGGTTAAAGTTCGAATTTATAGTTGCATTTAAAAATAATTACTGAAAAATTACACTAATAGATTTCATTTCACTAAAATATATAGCTAATTTAAGTTTAATTTTCTAATACAATAACTTTGTTCAGTAATAAATACTGATAAAAATGAAAACAAATAATTTAGGTTATCCAAGAATCGGGAGCAACAGAGAACTGAAAAAAGCGAATGAATTGTACTGGGCTGGGAAAATTACTGCCGAAGAACTATTAGCAACAGGTTCTGCAATTAGAACGCAAAACTGGAAATTACAAGCCGAAAATGGCATTGATTTAATTCCGTCCAATGATTTTTCACTTTATGACCAAGTACTGGATTTGACACTTAGTCTTGGCGCAATCCCTGAGCGTTACCAAGAATTTTCCAGAACAAATAATTCACTTGATTTGTATTTTGCGATGGCTCGTGGAGCGCAAAAAAACGGACAAGATGTGGTGGCAATGGAAATGACCAAATGGTTTGATACCAATTACCATTATATTGTTCCTGAATTTACCAAAAACCAAAAATTCGAATTGTTTTCGACCAAAGTTATAGCCGAATTTATAGAAGCAAAAAATCTTGGAATTAGAACAAAACCTGTTCTGATTGGACCAGTTTCTTACTTATTGCTTGGAAAAGAAAAAGGCGACGATTTTCATAGAATTGACCTGATTTACAATTTACTTCCAGTGTATTTTGAAATTTTAAGCAAATTAGAAGCTGAAGGAGCAAGTTATATTCAACTGGACGAACCATTCCTAGCGTTAAACCTGACCGATAAAGAACGTGATGCGATTACTTATGTTTACAATGAAATCAACAAAAACTTTCCAAATCTAAAGGTTGTTTTGGCAAATTATTTTGATTGTTTTGGAGAAAATTTGGAAACAGCTTTGGCTTTGCCTGTGGATACTTTTCACTTGGATTTAGTGCGTTGTCCATTACAGCTGGATGACATTTTAGAATCGGGAAAACTGGCTGACAATGTAAATCTTTCTCTTGGAGTTGTTGATGGAAGAAATATCTGGAAAAATGATTTCAAAAAATCATTAGTTTTAATCGAAAAAGCGATTACAGCTTTGGGCGAAAACCGAATTTTGATTGCTTCTTCCTGCTCTTTGATTCACTCACCATGTGATTTGGATTTGGAAACGAATGACGAAACTTTAACTCCCGAAATCAAGCAATGGCTGGCTTTTGCCAAACAAAAAATTCAGGAGATAAGCTTATTAAAACAATTTGCAACAAATGAAACTGACCGTACTAATTCATTGAAATTTGCAGAAAATACTTTGGCAAATGAAAATCGTAAATCATCTGCATTAATTCACAATGAAGGAGTTAAAAATCGTGTAGCAAGCATTGAAAAAGGAGATGATCAAAGACAAAATACTTTTGCAGTAAGAAGAAAAAGTCAGGCTGAGGCTTTAAAACTTCCTTTGTTTCCAACGACAACTATCGGTTCTTTTCCGCAGACTGCCGAAGTAAGAAGCTGGAGAGCCAAATTCAAAAAAGGGGAATTAACACAACAGCAATACGATGATTTGCTTCAAAAAGAAACAGAAGAAACTATTCGTTTTCAGGAAGAATCAGGAATCGATGTTTTGGTTCACGGAGAATTTGAACGTAATGATATGGTGGAATATTTTGGTGAACAACTGGACGGATTTACGTTTACCAAAAATGGCTGGGTGCAGAGTTACGGAAGCCGTTGTGTAAAACCTCCAGTTATTTACGGTGATGTTTCGCGTCCAACTCCAATGACTGTAAAATGGGCAGAATTTGCACAATCGCTTACGCCAAAATGGGTAAAAGGAATGCTTACTGGTCCTGTAACTATTCTGCAATGGTCATTTGTACGTAACGATCAGCCACGTTCCGAGACCTGCACGCAGATTGCTTTGGCGATTCGTGATGAAGTGGTGGATTTGGAAAAAGCAGGAATCAAAATCATCCAAATTGACGAACCAGCGATTCGTGAGGGACTGCCTTTGCGTAAAGAAGATTGGGCAAACTATTTGGATTGGGCGATAAAAGCATTCCGAATTTCAGCCAGCGGTGTTGCTGATGACACACAGATTCACACGCACATGTGTTATAGCGAATTCAACGACATTATTCAAAACATTGCCGATATGGATGCTGATGTAATTACGATCGAATGCTCTCGTTCGCAAATGGAATTACTAGATGCTTTTGCTGATTTTAAATATCCTAACGAAATTGGCCCCGGAGTGTATGACATTCACTCACCTCGTGTTCCTTCAAATGAAGAAATGGTTCATCTGTTGAAAAAAGCATCTTCGGTTATTCCTGCGGATCAATTATGGGTAAATCCTGATTGTGGTTTAAAAACACGCCATTGGGACGAAACCAAAAAAGCTTTGATCGAAATGGTGAATGCAGCTAAGAAAATGCGTGTGGCTGTAGAAAACACTGCTCTTGTTTAAATATTTTTTTTATAAAAAAAGCCCTAGCCGATTTATTTCAGCTAGGGCTTCTTCTTTCTTTTAATTATGACTATCCGTAATTAATGCAAACAGATAGAATCAGCCACAGATTAAAAAGATTTACACAGATTTTTTTTAAAAAAGGTAATAAAATCTGTGTGATCTGTGGCGAAAAAATAATTATAGTGTCGCTGCTCCTCCATCCAACAACAACTCGCCCCCTATCATAAACTTAGAATCATCCGAAGCCAAATAAAGAAATCCTTCGGCCATTTCCTCTGATGTTCCTACACGTTTGGCAGGTATTGTAGAAGCAAAATAAGCTTTGGTCTGATTAGCCTCTTCTTCTGAAGCGCCTTCTCTTTGAAATATCGGTGTATCGATAGGCCCAGGCGAAAGTACATTCACACGAATATTTCTATCCAATAATTCAGCAGATAAAGTTCGTGCCAATGAACGAACCGCTGCTTTCGATGCAGAATAAGCTGCTGTTGTAGCAAATCCTTTGTGAGCCACAGTAGATGCCGTGATGATAATTGATGCACCATCATTTAAATGCGGTAGAGACTTCTGAATCGTGAAGAAAACCCCTTTGAAGTTAATATCACTGGTCTGGTCAAACATTTCTTCGGTATAATCTGCTAATGGCGCTGCTATAAATACGCCTGCATTAACTACCAATACATCAATTTTCCCAAAAGTATCTTTTACAGTTCCGTAAGTGGTGTCAATATTATTAATATCCGAAACATCGCTTACCAAACCAATTGAAGCATTCCCAATTTCGAAAACTGCTTCGTCAATTGTTTTTTTATTACGGCCTGTTATCGCCACTTTTGCCCCTTGTTCTGCAAATAATTTTGCTGTTGCCAAACCTATTCCGCTGTTACCGCCTGTGATTACGGCTACTTTTTTGTCTAATTTTTTCATTTTATTTATAGTTTGATTATTTTAAGTATTTAAATATCTAAATATTTCGATGTTTTTGATTAAAAAAAAGCTAAAGCACTAAACTGTTGATATAATCCGCATACGCAGTACAAACTTCTTTGTTTACAACAAATTTCAGGTTGCGCCCTTCTTTGTCAGCAATTAATAAATCGGCATCTATAAGCTGTTTTATATGATGCGACATTGTAGACTGTGCCAGATTAAACTCAGCCGAAACATCACAGCACTGCGTACAGGTCGCGTTGTTGCTCACAATCTTCATAATCTTCAAACGATAGGGATCGCCCAAAGCTTTTGAGATTTTTTCGATTTGTTTTATGTTTAATTCAGTAATCATGAAGCAAAGATAAAAATATATTTTTAATACATCGAAATATTTCGATATTTAATTTAAATTTGCATCGGCTTACATTCAGATAATCAAATATTATTTGAATTATTTCTTCAAAACATCCTCTATGAAAACATTATATACCTATCTCAAAACTCATAAAACACTTTTATACATAGCGCTGTTTTTGGCGACAATAAATCAATGTTTTTCGTTATATGATTCCATAATTATTGGTAAACTGCTTAACGAATGCGGTGTTGGTGTTGCCAATTTCAATCACAATCAGCTCAGTTTTACGAAAGCAGTTATCGGCTGGCTGGCTTTATCTTTGGGAGCTGCGATGGTTTCCAGAATTGCCAAAAATTTTCAGGATTATTTCACCAATATTATCATTCAGCGAACAGGTGCGCAAATGTACACAGACGGAATTCAAAAAGCACTGCAATTGCCTTTTCAGGATTTTGAAGACCAACGCAGCGGTGAAACTTTAGGCAAACTTCAAAAAGTAAAAATTGACTGCGAAAAGTTTATCACGCTGGCAATTTCTCTAATATTTCAATCGATAGTTGGGATAGTATTTGTTGTGGTTTATGCGATAAGTATTCATTGGCTTTTGGGTCCGATATTCTTAGTAACAGTTCCAGTAATTGCATTTATCAGCTCCTTTTTAGGCAAAAGAATCAAACTAGTTTCAAGAGAAATTTTAGGAGAAACGACTGCTTTGGCGGGAGCCACAACCGAATCCCTTCGAAATATTGAACTCGTAAAAAGTTTGGGATTAACCGAACAGGAAGTCAACCGACTGAACGCTACAACGATTAAAATCCTTGGATTGGAACTCAAAAAAGTTCGTTTCATCCGCTCGTTGAGTTTCATTCAGGGAACAACGGTTCATTTTATGAGAACCAGTTTGGTTTTTGCCCTTTATATGTTCATCTTTCACGACATCATCAAACCAGGAGATTTGATTACTTTGATGTTCTTTTCGTTCTTTTTATTCAATCCATTGCAAGAACTTGGAAATGTGATAGCAACCTATAACGAAACAAAAGCTTCGATGGATAATTTTGCCGATTTAATGAATTCCAAAAGTGAGGAAACGCCTTTAAATCCTAAAACTATTGGCGCTATCAATCACCTGCGTTTTGAGAATATTTCATTCAAACATCAAACAGCAAGTTCCTATGCTGTGAAAAACATTTCTTTTGATGCCAAAGCCGGAGAAACCATTGCTTTTGTAGGACCTTCGGGAAGCGGAAAAACAACTTTGGTAAAAATGTTAGTTGGGCTATACAATCCCGCCGAAGGTGCTATTTTTTATAATGAAAAAAATGCCAAAGACATTGATCTTACCGAATTAAGACAACAACTGGGATTTGTGACTCAGGATGCACAATTGTTTTCGGGAACCATAAAAGACAATTTACTATTTGTAAAACCAAACGCCACCGACGAAGAAATCAACGATGTCTTGCAAAAATCGGCTTGTCAGAATTTATTAAAACGCGCCGAAAATGGTATTTACACCACCATTGGCGAAGGCGGGATCAAAGTATCGGGTGGTGAAAAACAGCGTTTGTCTATTGCTAGAGCTTTGCTTAGAAATCCGCATTTACTGCTTTTTGACGAAGCGACATCAGCATTGGACTCCATTACCGAAGAAGAAATCACCAAAACCATCCGCAGTATTTCGTCAAAACAAGATCAAATAACCGTCTTGATTGCGCACCGTTTATCGACCATTATGCATGCTGATAAAATATTTGTCCTGGAACAGGGACAAATCATCGAGCAGGGAAAACATCAGGATTTATTAGATGAAAAAGGCTTGTATTATGCGATGTGGAGACAGCAGATTGGAGAGAGAAAGTAAGTATAGATTAACAACTAAATCCAATTATCAATTAATTCCAAGTAATAATAATATTTCTGATCATTTCCGTCACCATCATCCAGAAATTTTAATTGGATTTCTTCTAAAATTCTGATGATTTCATTAACTTCATTATCATTGAGATCAATAGCAAAGTAACTTGTGGTAAGATCTTTTTTCTTATTATGTCTTTCCGATTTCGGAATTTCATTGTGCTGAAGATTATCCAATAGCTTGTCAATTAGTTTAACTTTCCCTACTTCAGAAAGAGCCTTAATAGTATTAGTAAGGGTTACATAATTAATTGTCATTCTTTACTATTTTAGGATTCAGTTTATAAAGTAATAACTACAACTACTATTAAATATTGTAACTATTAACATTTACAATTATCGTTTTAGGTTCTCGAATATTGACCTAACAATTAACTGACAGATACAATTACCTCTTATTTTGTCAAAATCAGGTGTTAATCACCAATAGTATTGGTTCGAAACACCTACACTATTGGTCTTAAGTACCTGCGTTACTATGGTTAAAAACCAATAGTATTGGTGTAAACTACCTGTTATATTGGCTTTAATCACCAACACTACTAGTATTTTGTACCTATATTATTGGTGCTTAACACCAGTAATGCAGGTATTAAGCACCTGTTTTATTATGGTTAAGCACCTGTTTTTGGTAAATTATCGCGTATTTTGGCTGGATTGCTAAATGTATTTGGAGCAAAAAAAATGCCTCTTTGAATTTGAAGAGGCATTTTAATGGGTATTGCTGTAAACTTTTTTTTAGGACGAGACAAAGTAATACCTTAAACTGTTCTTGAATATTGTAAACATTAGCATACGTAATAATGGATTTAGTTTTCGAATACTTGTCCTGCAAATGGATTATCTACAAGCCATAACCAAATTCCGTTTTCATTTTTTTTCATTAAGCAGGCAGTTGCACCATTCATTTCAAGAAGATTTCCGTCGGCAGTAAATGCTTTTAAAGTAAATGCATCTACCCAAACAGCTAGGTCACCTACAATTGTTACTTTTTGTTTACTTCCTTTTATGTCTGGTTTCCAATTACAAAGGTGTTCCATTGATTTCTCAATATTGTCCAATCCTTTTATTTCTTGCCCATCACGTTCTATAAAGGTGGCATCTTTATCAAAACAACTTAATGCTCCAGCTAAGTCACCGGTAAGAATGCAATGTCTAAAATATTTTACTGCTTCTGATGGGTTTGTTCTGTCGAAAATTTTCGTCATGGATTTATTTTATAATTATTAATAAGCATAATGGGAGGTTTGACTTGCCGTAGGTAATTGGGTAAATATAAATGGAAGAACATTCTTTGTGGGCACAAGCGGGACGCTTGCACTAGCCAGAGGCAAAAAAATGCCTTTTTTGAATTTGAAGAGGCATATAGTAATGATTTTTAATGGTATTGCTGCAAACTTTTTCTTAGGATGAGCAAAATTTCAATGTGATTGCTTCATTCCGCACAATGACAAATAGCTAATTATGAAAGCTAATGCCCTAGCCCTGATAGCAGTGGAAATCCTTTTTATTTTTCCTTTAAAAATAAAAAGATTGGAACGGATAGCAGGAAATAGCTCCTAAATAAAAAAGCCATTCTCCTCAAATATAAAGGAGAACAGCTGTTTCTAATTATATGAAATGGCTTCGTTCTTTGTCGTTATGACTTATGACCCACACATTTCGCAATCCTCTGGACCAGCATTTTTAGCCAGTTCAATCATTGCTCTGTATTCTTCTGCACTCATTGGAGCATCTACCTCAACCGCTTCAAGAACTCTTGCCTGCGGTTTAGAATCTGGAACAACTTCCTGCTTTTTATCATTGTTCAATGTGAATTTAATCGCATCAACAGCCGCTTTGGTTCTTAAATAATACATTCCGGTTTTCAAACCAGACTGCCAAGCGTAAAAGTGCATTGACGTTAATTTAGAATAATTTGCATCCTGCATGAACAAGTTCAACGATTGTGACTGATCCACGAAATATCCTCTTTGACGAGACATGTCGATGATATCTTTCATAGACATTTCCCAAACTGTTTTGTACAATTCTTTCAAGTCCTGCGGAATGATATCAATGTTTTGTACCGATCCGTTGTGACGCATGATTTCTTGTTTCAGGTTCTCATTCCACAATCCAAGTCTTACTAAATCGTGCAATAAATGTTTGTTTACTACGATAAATTCACCAGACAATACGCGTCTTGTGTAGATGTTTGAAGTATATGGTTCGAATGCTTCGTTGTTACCCAAGATTTGAGAAGTCGAAGCTGTTGGCATAGGCGCAACTAATAATGAGTTACGGACACCATTTTTAACAACTTCTTTTCTAAGCGAAGCCCAATCCCAACGTCCTGATAATTCTTCGTCTTTCAATCCCCAAAGATTATGCTGGAATTCTCCGTTTGACATTGGAGATCCTTTGAAAGTTGAATATGGCCCTTCTTCTACTGCCATTTCCATAGAAGCAGTACAAGCTGCGAAGTAAAGGGTTTCAAATATTTCCTGATTTAATTCTTTGGCTTCATCACTTGTAAAAGGCATACGCAGCATGATAAAAGCATCTGCCAATCCCTGCACTCCAAGACCAATTGGTCTGTGACGCATATTGGAATTTTCAGCTTCTTTTACAGGATAATAGTTTCTGTCGATTACTCTGTTCAAGTTGCGGGTAACGCGTTTCGTTACATCGTATAACAATTGGTGATTAAATTTTCCGTTTTCAATGAACATTGGCAATGAAATAGAAGCAAGATTACAAACCGCCACCTCATCACTTGAAGTATATTCCAAAATCTCTGTACATAAATTCGAAGAACGAATCGTACCTAGATTTTTTTGATTTGATTTTCTGTTAGCTGCATCTTTGTAGAGCATGTATGGCGTTCCAGTCTCGATTTGTGATTCAAGGATTTTTTCCCATAATTCACGCGCTTTGATGGTTTTTCTTCCTTTTCCTCTAAATTCGTAATCCGTATATAAAGCTTCGAATTCTTCGCCGTACACGTCATACAAACCAGGACATTCGTTAGGACACATCAAAGTCCAAGTAGAATCTTCCTGAACGCGTTTCATGAATAAATCAGAAGTCCACATGGCGAAGAATAAATCTCTTGCGCGCATTTCTTCTTTACCTGTATTCTTTTTTAAGTCTAAGAAATCAAAAATATCAGCATGCCAAGTTTCTATATAAATGGCAAAACTTCCTTTTCTTTTTCCTCCTCCTTGATCTACGTAACGGGCAGTATCGTTGAAAACTCTCAACATTGGAACAATTCCGTTTGAAGTACCGTTTGTACCGCGGATATAAGAACCAGTCGCACGAACGTTGTGAATAGAAAGTCCTACTCCTCCTGCAGACTGAGAGATTTTTGCTGTTTGTTTTAAAGTATCATAAATACCGTCAATACTGTCATCCTGCATTGCCAAAAGGAAGCAAGAAGACATTTGAGGTTTTGGCGTTCCAGCGTTGAATAATGTTGGTGTTGCATGAGTAAAATACTTCTTAGACATCAAGTCATAAGTCTCCAAAACCGATTTTAAATCGTCAAGGTGGATTCCTACTGCAACACGCATTAACATATGCTGCGGACGCTCTACTATTTTTCCGTTTATTTTTAATAAATACGAACGTTCCAATGTTTTGAAACCAAAATAATCGTAGTTAAAATCTCTTGTGTAAATAATATGAGAATCCAAAAATGCTGCATTATCCATAATCACTTTATGAACTTCTTCTGCTAACAATGGTGATTCCTGATTGGTTCTTGGATTGATATAATGAAACATTTCATTCATCGTTTCCGAGAATGATTTTTTGGTATTAGAATGTAAATTTGATATTGCAATACGAGCAGCCAATTGTGCGTAATCTGGATGTGCAATTGTCATAGAAGCAGCAGTTTCTGCAGCAAGATTATCAAGTTCAGATGTAGAAACCCCATCATACAATCCCTCAATAACACGCATGGCAACTTTAACCGGATCTACCAATTCGTTCAATCCATAACATAACTTTTTAATTCTCTCTGTAATTTTGTCAAACATTACAGGCTCTTTGTGGCCGTCTCTTTTTACTACAAACATACTTTATCAAATTTTTAATTAATGAATTGTGACTTACGAACAGTAGGAATTCATAATTCATTTTTTACTCGGTGTCAATCCATAACTTACTTCGATACTTCGTTTCATCGCATAAAAATGAAATGAAACAAAACGCCGTTGTAGTCCCGAAAATAATCGGGCTGAATTAACTTAGTTTTTAGATTTGGGATCTTAAAAAACTACTTAATTATAATTATTCTTTTATTATTTTTTAAAACTGCATCAAATACTATAACGTATTTTATATCAAAATTGTATTTTAAAAATCAGCATCGAAGCTTATTTTTTGGGAATCACCGCCTTCGGCAACTTTCACCCCTGCTTTTTGATATTCGGCAACTTTTTTCTCAAAGAAATTGGTTTTTCCCTGAAGTGAAATCATATCCATGAAATCAAATGGATTGGCAACATTGTATTCTCTGTCACAACCCAATTCTACCAACAGTCTGTCGGCAACAAATTCTAAATATTGAGTCATTAAACCTGCATTCATTCCGATTAAACTTACCGGAAGCGATTCGGTGATAAATTCTCTTTCTATATCCAAAGCATTAACAATAATGCTTCTAATTCTTTCTTTTGGCACTTTATTTACCAAATGATGATTGTGCAAGTGTACCGCAAAATCACAGTGAACACCTTCGTCACGGGAAATCAGCTCATTTGAAAATGTCAAACCTGGCATTAATCCGCGTTTCTTTAACCAATAAATAGAACAAAATGCTCCTGAAAAGAAAATTCCTTCTACAGCCGCAAAAGCAATCAGCCTTTCGGCAAAAGAATCAGACTCAATCCACTTTAATGCCCAATCCGCTTTTTTTCTGATAGCAGGAAAAACATCCAAAGCATTAAACAATTCCGATTTTTCGTTTTCATCTTTTACATAAGTATCAATCAAAAGAGAATAGGTTTCGCTGTGAATATTTTCCATCATGATCTGGAAACCATAGAAAAATTTAGCTTCGGCATACTGCACTTCATTCACAAAATTCTCAGCCAGATTTTCATTTACAATTCCATCTGAAGCGGCAAAAAATGCCAAGATGTGTTTTATAAAATAACGTTCATCATCATTCAGCTTATTATTCCAGTCATTTAAATCCTGAGACAAATCGATTTCTTCTGCTGTCCAAAAACTAGCTTCCATCATTTTGTACCTTTCCCAAATATCATGATGCTTAATTGGAAAAATCACGAAACGATTTTTATTTTCTTGTAAAATTGGTTCTATTTTAGACATGAGATATGTTGTTTATTTTTGATTTTTTTATTGAAAATTTATGCGAAAATCGAATTACAAAGATTGTGAAATAATGCGGTTATTAAAAGTCAAACTTATTCACAATAGCTCCTAGTTTTTAACAAAAAATAAAAATGGGAATATTTTTCATACAAATTATATTTATTTGATTTCCAATAATTTACATCTAATAAAACGATGTAAACTCCCATAAAATAACGATTTTTAAAAAAACAAGAAGAAATTCCAGAGTTGGTTCTACAGACCTTTTTTCAAGTCTTCGGCCACCTTTTCAAGCTCCATATACCAGTCATTTCCAAAGCGGCGTATAAGCGCTTCTTTGACAAATTTATATACTGGAACCTCTAGTTCTTTACCCAATGAACAGGCATCATCACAAATATCCCATTTGTCATAATTAACAGCTGCAAATTCGGTAAAATCTTTTACCCGTATTGGGTATAAATGACACGAAACAGGTTTCTTCCAGTCGACTATTCCTTGATTGTAAGCTTGCTCAATTCCGCAAAGCGCAGTTTTGCCGTCAAAAATGACATAAGCACAATCTTTATTATCAATCAGCGGTGTTTCCAGATCACCATCCGTTCCGTTCAGCCAAGTTCCTTGGGCTTCAATGGCCTCAATTCCTTCTTTCCTTAAAAAAGGTTTTACTTTAGGATATATTTGTTCCAGTATCTTTGTTTCTTCCAAACTCAGAGGTGCTCCTGCATCGCCATCGACGCAGCAAGCCCCTTTGCAGGCTGATAAATTACAGACAAATTCTTTTTCGAGTATATCCTCGGAGACGATGGTTTTTCCTAGCTGAAACATTTTGCAAAGGTAACCAAAGATTCAATAAATAAAAGCCACATTTTAAACTTACATTTCCAAACGAAACAAATTAACACATTGCAGCAATTTTACTTACATAAACGATTATTACGAATCTGTCTAGAAAACAAAAAAGTGATGATTTAGCAACAAAACACTTAAAATAAAAAAACATATGTATTTTTGAATAACGAAATTATATTAGCCCTAATCATTCATTAAAAAGCAAACATTATGATGGAATTCAATATCAAAGAAATAATAACAGTGGGAATGGTTCTTTTTGCTGTAATTGACATAGTAGGTTCTATTCCAATTATTATAGGGCTGCGAGCCAAACATGGCCATATCGAATCCGAAAAAGCAGCACTTGTAGCTGGACTGATAATGATTCTCTTCTTATTTATAGGAGAAGAATTTTTGAGCTTAATAGGAATCGATGTTCATTCTTTTGCAGTAGCGGGATCTTTTGTACTTTTCTTTCTGGCATTAGAAATGATTTTGGGAATACGCATATACCGAGACGAAGAAGCAAGTTCGGCATCCATAGTTCCATTAGCTTTTCCGCTCATTGCCGGTGCCGGAACTATGACTACTTTATTATCCCTGCGCTCTCAATTTCACACACTCAACATCGTAATAGCTATTATACTCAACATTATACTGGTTTATATCGTTTTAAAATCTTCCAGAAAAATCGAAAAAATGCTAGGCAAAAATGGTCTTGGCGTTATTCGTAAGACCTTTGGCGTAGTACTTTTGGCAATTGCTGTTAAATTATTTGCAGCTAATGTTAAAGGTTTGTTTCTCTAAAAAAAAAATTTATACATTTACCCCCTAATATTTTTCATGGTAATTATTATATCATGTTCAACCGTATTTAAAAACGAATTATTGATTAAAAAATTACTCAAGAAAAACAAAAATTTAACTTATGAAAATTTTCACTAACATCTTAGTGCTCTTGGCCGTTTCACTTCTTGTTTTTAATATTACCTTAATCGATTTTCAGAATCCATTCAAAGGAGATAGTGTAATAGCACTTGTTGGTGTAGTCGCTTCATTTTGCGCAGTATTAATTCTTCTGATTTTTAGAATGTCTAAAAAAATAGTTGAAAAAATGAACGACAACGCATAACTGTGTTTGATGTATTAATTATAGGCGGAGGCGTTTCAGGAGTATCATGTGCAATGGTATTGGGCTCAGCCAAAAACAAAGCTTTTGTTACCGATAAAAAAATTGGGGTTTTTACCCACCAGAAGACTTCTGCACTACAGGAAGCGCTTTTCAACAATGCTTATGGAATTGCTGCAGGTAAATTAGGATCGGAATTATTAACCGAAAGTGTTGATCATTTATCAAATACTTACCCGCATATTGTCCAAATTCCTGAAGAAAAAATATTAAAAATTGAAGGAACATATCCAGAATTTACTGTTGTCACCAATAAAAGCTCGTATCAGACCCGTAATGTTGTAATAGGCATTGGCTCTGCCAATACTTTTGCCATAGAAGGTTTAATGCAGTTTGTGGAACCGCACAAAAAAGCACTTCCGGAAAAACAAAGAATTCAGCTTAAAAATACTGACCACAAAGTCACCGAAGGCGTTTATGTTATTGGAACTCTTGCCGGCTGGAGAAGTCAATTAGCGATTGCTGCAGGAAGCGGTGCCGCTGTTGCTACCGATTTACTTACGCTTTGGAATAATGGAATTCAGACGCATTCGCATGATAGTATTCGATAGAAACTAATTTTATTTAACCGAAACAATCTCTTTTACTTTTATATGGTTTTCGGTTTCGGTTTTCCAGATTTCTCCTTTTAATGAAACTTCATCACCTTCTTTAAGCTGTTTGTAATTTTGAGGCCCGCCAACATTTACAATGCTGATTAAAGCCAAATAAACTTCGTTTTTATCTGTATTAATTTTGGCCGTATAACCGTCTTTTCCAAACTCTACTGTAACAACTTTTCCTGAAACTGTGTTTTTGTCTTTCATACAAGCGCAGGAAACTACAAAAGTCAAAATCATCAATACTGCCAAAAATCTATTTATATTTTTCATATCTATTTTAATCTTTATTTTAAAAACGCTACACAGCTTCCGGCAATTACTTTTAAACCGTCATCAAACTGTTTCCAAACCCTAATATATCTATAATTTCCATCTAATGGTGAGTTATCATAGGTTCCTTTTAGCAAAATACTAACACAGACAACAGCCGAATCGCCTATAATATTAATAACCTGATTCGAAGCTTCGAGAAAATCTATTTTCATTTTGCCAGCACGGTAACCCGCAAGATCAGCATCTTTGGTAATAGTCTGTCCATTTGGTAAATTAAAAAGCAAATTATCATGCAATACTCTTTCCAGAACTGAAATATCAATATTTTTAATAGCTGACAAAAGCTCGTTCTCAGCATTTACAATTTCACTTTTTTCCATTTAAAACAACTATTTAGCATTTACTGTTTTGAATTCAGTACTGTCTTTATCATGGCATCTTCTTTCAGAACCATTTTATAATAAAAGATGTCACCATACAATTGTCGGGCAAATTCAGCATTTACATATCTTTTTACCAAAGATTTGTAATTACGCAAATCAATCTCTAATCCGTTTTGAGCAAGATATTTTTGAAAAGCACCAAAATATAAATCCGTAGAATTGATTTTAACCTGAAACTCTTCGAAAGTCAGTTTTGCAAAAGCATTTCTGTTTTTATCCAATTGCTCAAAAACAAAGTGACCGACAATTCCGGACTGCAATAAATAAGAAACATTTTCAGTTCCGTGTTCTGCTTCCAATGGTACAAAAACATCCGGTACAATACCGCCTCCGCCGTAAACAATCTTTCCTTTTTTAGTTTTAAACTTTAAAGAATCAACAACTTTAATACTATCTTTTTTATACAATTCTCCGTGTAAAAAACGAGATTCTGATTCTTTAAAATACTCTTCATTTCCTTTGACATACGGTTTTTGGATTGACCTTCCTGTTGGCGTATAATATCTGGCAATTGTAAGCCGAACTGCCGAGCCATCATTAAAATCCATTTCTCGCTGTACCAATCCTTTTCCGAAAGAACGCCGACCTACAATAGTGCCACGGTCATTATCCTGTATGGCTCCCGCCAAAATCTCACTAGCCGAAGCACTGTTTTCATTAATTAAAACGAACACATTACCTGTTTCAAAACTGCCTTTTTCAGTAGCATACATTTTTTCAGTTGCTTCTTTTGCGCTTTTGGTAAAAACAATCAGCGCTTTATCTTTCAAAAACTCATCGGCAATAGCAATTGCTTCCTCCATATATCCTCCGCCATTATCACGAACGTCAATTACAATAGATTTTACGCCTTGCTTTTTCAAACTAGCGAGAGCTTTTATGAATTCAGCATAAGTAGTTTCGGCAAAACGATTGATTTTGATGTAACCGGTAGTGGCATTTAACCGCATGGCAACATCAACACTTTTCAGTGGAATCACATCACGTTTGATAGTGATTTTCATTTTTTTATGTTCCGATTTGCGATAAACGGTCAATTGTATCTGAGAACCAACTTCCCCTTTTAGAGTAGCAAACAAACTGTCATTAGGCAGTTTTCGTCCAAATAATTTGGTTTTATCTGCAAAAAGAATGCGGTCGCCTGCTAAAATACCTGCTCTGGCAGAAGGCCCGTTTTTTACTGGCGCAATAACAGCAACTGAATCTTTAAACATATAAAAATTAATTCCAATACCCACAAAATCTCCTTTCATGGTTTCGGCAATTTCAGCTTGCTGCTGTGGCGGAATATAAACGGAATGTGGATCTAATTTTGCCAGAATATTATCGACAGTAAGACTCACTATCGAATCGGTATTGACATCATCAACATATTCATTATCGATGAAATCAATCAGTTTGTTAAGTTTTTCTTTGGTGTTTTTTTTAGAACTAAAAGATTTGGATGATGGAGATCCAGATAAACTGCCAATAAAAATCCCGAGGGCAAAAATCCCTCCAACCAGTATGGGCAAATACTTGTTATCAAATTTCATTTTATTAATCTTCTAAAACAGGAATATGTTCTACTTCAATACCTGCTTTTATTAAAAATTGTATTCCGGAATCATCTCGATAACCGTTATGATACACCACTCTTTTTATGCCTGACTGATGAATCAGCTTACTGCATTCTTTGCAAGGTGAAAGCGTGATATATAAAGTGGCTCCTTCGCAGGATTGTGTGGATCTTGCTACTTTCAAGATTGCATTGGCTTCGGCATGAAGGACATCCCAGCGGGTTAATCCGTCTTCATCCTCACAGCAATTTTCAAATCCTGATGGCGTTCCATTGTACCCGTCAGAAATAATCATTCGGTCTTTTACTATAATCGCCCCAACCTGCTTTCTTTTGCAGTAAGACAATAAACCCCATTCTGTTGCAATTCTAAGATACGCTTTATCGTATTTATTCAATTTAACTTTCTCCATAAAATCTTTATCATTTCCAGATTTCGCTTTCCACAATCATTGGTAAAACTACGCCAATTATAAATGCCGACATTACTAAAGCCCAATCTCTTTTTGAAAAACGGAAGACAGTTTGTACGATATATGACAAAATCAAGACCACAATCACAACCGTAATCTGCGCAGCTTCTATTCCTAATGCAAATTCGCACATTGGCAGTAATTTTGAAGCAGCACTTCCTCCCAATAATGTTTTAAAATAATTTGAAAAGCCCAATCCATGGATAATTCCAAAGAACAAAGTTATGATAAAAACCAAATTAACGCTCCCGTTTTTACTGGTTTTCCCTGCGGTAAATAAATTATAAAAAGCTGTTATCAAAATCGTAATGGGAATCAGCAGTTCTACCACATTTACTTTGACAGCAATGATGCCAAAAACCGAAAGAAACAATGCCGCGGTATGCCCTAAAGTGAATATAGTTACTAAAAGCAGAATTCTTTTCCAGTCATTAAAAGAAAACGGAACGGATAAAGCAATTAAAAACAAAACATGGTCATAAGCATGTACATCCAATACATGTTTTAAACCTATCTGAAAGTAAATTAAAAATTCTGACATTGATAAAATGAATTAAAATGATAAGGGGACGTAAACTTACGATTAATTTTGAAAATGAAATATTAGAAATCAATCATATTAAAAACGAACAAAAAGTAAAATTAGTACTAAAAAAATAACTAACTTTATATCAAACCTTAAACATTAAAACTATGCCTTTTTCAGACTTATTCAACAGCGAAAATATTCAAAAGAACAGAGGTCATTTTTCAGCTATTGTCCGCGTAGCTCATGCTGACGGCAATATTACGGAGAAAGAGCAGAATTTTTTGGATAAATTAGCAGTAGCACTTCAAATCTCTAAAGAAGAATATGAAGAGATTCTAGAAAACCCTTCAAAATACCCAATCAATGCCCCGTATTTATATATTGAACGGCTCGAAGCACTCTATAAATTAGCCAGAATCGTACACCGTGATCATCAATTGGGCGATCTGCAGGAACACTTGCTAGTCAAGTTTGCATTAGCCTTAGGTTTTACTCCCGGCAATGTAAATTATATAGTAGACAAAGCCTTAAAATTAGTAGACTTGGCAGTGGATGAAGAAACCTTTCTATACGAAATGAAAAACATGTATAAATAAAAACAGCTCCCGAAAATGGGAGCTGTTTTTTTGGTTTATTCTTTGGTTGGTTTTTGGTTTATTGTTTAATATTTGCTCAATTTTGCTTTATGCATAAAATCCTCAGCTTTTTCGACCATGTTTAAGCTTCCGCAAAAGAAAGGAACTCTTTGATGCAGTTCTGATGGCTGAATTTCCATGATACGGTCAAAACCATCCGAAGCTTTTCCGCCCGCCTGTTCCACAATAAAAGCCATCGGATTACATTCGTACAGTAAACGCAGCTTTCCTTTTGGAGCTTTAGTACTAGTTGGATATATATAAATTCCTCCTTTAATCATATTTCTGTGAATATCTGAAACTAGGCTTCCTATATATCTTGAAGTATAAGGACGGTCCTCTTCCTCCAGCTGGCAGTATTTAATATAATCTTTTACTCCTTGCGGAAAATGAACATAATTCCCTTCGTTAATCGAGTAAATATTTCCGTCTTCTGAAAATTTCATGTTGGGATGCGAAAGGTAAAAAGTTCCAATCGCTGGATTTAATGTAAATCCATTTACACCGTAACCTGTTGTATAAACCAGCATCGTCGATGTTCCATAAATCACATAACCCGCTGCTACCTGATTAACACCCGGCTGCAGAAAATCCTCTAATGTTACCGGAGTTCCAATAGGCGTGATTCTTCTGTATACTGAAAAAATAGTTCCTACAGATACGTTTACATCAATGTTTGACGAACCATCCAAAGGATCCATCAAAAGCACATATTTATTGTTATGGCTATTGTCACTCCCCTGCACAGTGATAAAATCATCGTTCTCTTCTGATGCAATGCCACAGACAATTTCACGGTTGATTAAAGTCTGAATGAAAACTTCATTGGCGTAAACATCCAGTTTCTGCTGGTCTTCACCCTGAATATTCTGTTCACCGGCAGCTCCAACAATATCTACTAATCCGGCTTTATTTACTTTATAATTGACCACTTTTGCCGCCAGCCGAATTGAGTTAATAATCCGTGATAATTCACCCGATGAATACTGAAAAGCTTTTTGATTTTCAATGATAAATTCTCCTAATGTCTTGTTTTGTTCTTTCATTTACGAAATCGATGTAGTTAATTTGAAGTCACAAATATCGTTTTTTTTGTGATAATGAAAAGAATAATACTTAGATAGTTTATCAGTATTGTATATTTGCTACATATTCTACAAAAACTTGTTCTTAAATGACTGTTTTTTAATAGAATTATAGTATAATAATACGAAATCATGAAAATACGTAAAGGTCAAAAAGAAGACATGAAAGGTGTCCTGGCACTAATTCAAGAATTGGCAGTATTCGAAAAAGAACCAGATGCTGTTTTAATTACCGCTGAAGATCTCGTTCGTGATGGATTTGGAGACAAACCTTTATTTGAAGTTTTTGTTGCCGAAGCAGAAAAAGAAATCGTTGGTATTGCCTTATACTATAACCGATATTCTACATGGAAAGGAAAAACAATCCATCTTGAAGATCTGGTTGTAAAGGAAAGCATGCGAGGAACAGGACTTGGCTATGCTTTATATTCTGAAGTTATCAAACAGGGACAAAAAGATAAAGTCCGAAGAATTGAATGGAACGTATTGGACTGGAACACTCCAGCAATTGATTTTTATGAAAAATCAGGAGCTAAAATATTAGACGAATGGCGTGTAGCACAAATGGACGAAGAAGCTATTAACTATTTTGTAGAAAATAAATTAAAATAAAAATGTTATTAATTTCGGACTAAACAACTGAAATTGGAAATTTAAAATCTGAATAAAAATGAGGGTATTCAAATTTGGCGGTGCATCAGTAAAAGATGCAGCCGGTATTAAAAACGTTTATGACGTTTTACAGCAGGTAGGTTACGAAGATGTATTGGTGATTGTTTCGGCAATGGGGAAAACGACTAATGCACTCGAAGATGTTATCAAAAATTATTTTGACAAATCACCGGAATTAAATTCATCGGTACAGGAAGTTAAAAAGTATCACAACCAAATTCTTTTGGATTTATTTGAAGATGAAAAAAATGAAGTTTTTACAGCTGTAAATACTCAATTTGCAGACTTAGAATATTTCTTGGCTCACAATAAATCACCAAATTATAACTTTGTTTACGATCAGATCGTAAGTTTCGGAGAGCTAATATCAACAACGATTTTGAGTCATTTTATGTCTTTCAAAGGAATTCAGACACAATGGCTGGATGTTAGAAACTTTGTAAAAACAGATTCTACTTACCGTGATGCTGAAGTAGACTGGGAATTGACACAGAAAAATATCGCGAATAACGTTAAACGCAAAATCCTAAATATTACTCAAGGATTCTTAGGATCTGACGAAAATAATTTCACAACTACATTAGGCCGTGAAGGATCGGATTACAGCGCTGCGATTTTTGCTTACTGCCTAAATGCCGAGAGCGTAACCATCTGGAAAGATGTTCCTGGAGTAATGAACGCTGACCCAAGATATTTTGAAAACGCAAGCCTTCTGAACCAGATTTCGTATCGTGAAGCCATCGAACTGGCGTTTTACGGAGCATCGGTAATTCACCCAAAAACATTACAGCCATTACAGAAAAAAGAAATTCCGTTATACGTAAAATCATTTATCAATCCTTTGCTGAAAGGAACTGCTGTTTCCAAAGGAGTTGATCTTGAGCCTTATCTGCCTTGTTTTATTGTAAAAAGACAACAATTACTAATTTCGCTGTCATCAATAGATTTCTCTTTCATTATGGAAGAAAACATCAGCGAAATCTTTGGTTTGTTCCACCAATTTAAACTGAAAGTAAACCTGATTCAGAATTCTGCAATTAGTTTTTCTGTTTGTGTGGAGGATAAATTTGGCAACTTTAATGACTGTAACGCAATCCTTTCGAAAAAATTCAAAGTAGATTTTACTGAAGATGTTACGTTATACACCATCAGACATTTTAATGAAAACGCTGCTCAAACCGTTGAAGAAAACAAAACTGTTTTACTGAAGCAAGTCAGCAGAGAAACAATGCAGATTGTGACTAAAGAGAATTAATTCTCTGTTATAAAATATTAGTTAATTTAAAAAATGGAAGCTGAGAAATTGGCTTCCATTTTTTTATAAAAACTTGTCTGCAATACTACATTTTGCACTGCTGACTAATTAACACATTATAAAAATAATAAACACTAATTTTGGCACTTTGGAGTTATACTGTTTATGCTAAAAAAGGTAATATTTTGGATTGTCGTTTTTTATTTTTCCGGGCTTCATGCTCAGGAAATAGATTCGGCTTACAGTACCAAAAAAATAGCTTTTACCACAGATACAATTCATCTGGAATCCTTTAGCATCAATCCCAGCTATTTTAAAATTTACGATTATAAAAACCAGGTCGTTGAC
This sequence comes from Flavobacterium aquicola, assembly GCF_003385115.1. Lineage (GTDB taxonomy): Bacteria > Bacteroidota > Bacteroidia > Flavobacteriales > Flavobacteriaceae > Flavobacterium > Flavobacterium aquicola. The sequence goes on along the minus strand of NZ_QUNI01000003.1, from coordinate 24,259 downwards.
AGCACTTCTTATGAGGTAAACTTCCCAAAAGGCATTCTTTTATTCAAAAATCAAAATATTGCCACTGCCGATTCTCTGACCGTTCATTATCGAAAACTACCCGATATTCTGACTAGGGAATATACCATTTACGACAGAAGTAAGATGATTGATAACGATGCCACTAATCAAAATCTCTATCGAATTGAAGATCCAGCGACACCAAAGAATATACCTTTTGACGGGCTTGTTGCAGATGGCAGTCTTTCCAGAGGTGTTACTGTAGGCAACAATCAGGATGCAGTTGTCAATTCGAAACTGGATTTCAGAATCACAGGGCAACTATCCGATAAACTCAGTATTCGCGCCTCCATTCAGGATACCAACATTCCGGTTCAGGAAGGAAGCTATTCGCAGAGGCTGAATCAGTATGACAATATTTTCATGGAACTTTTTACCGACAGCTGGAACGTTCGCGCCGGCGATGTTTTTATTGGCAACAATTATACACGCTTCCTTACTTTCACCAAAAAAATACAGGGATTATTAGCAACCGTCAACTTTGGAAACGAAGACAAAAAGACAACTGTTTTTGCCTCAGGCGGGCTTGTAACAGGAAATTATGCCAGCAGTAATTTCAAAGGACAGGAAGGCAATCAGGGACCTTATAAACTGGTCGGGAAAAACGGAGAATTATATGTATTGGTCATCATTGGTTCTGAACGGGTGTATGTCAATGGCATTTTAGTAAAAAGAGGTCAGGACAACGATTATATCATTGATTACAATTCGGGTGAAATTGTATTTACACCGCAATTTCCTATTACGTCCGAAATGCGGATTGTGGTCGAATATCAATATTCCGAAAATAATTACTCCCGATTTATCACTTATGACGGAGGAACTTTTACAGACAAAAAATGGAATTTTGGAGCGGCAGTATATTCTGAGAATGATTTAAAAAATCAGCCCGTCCAGCAGAATCTTACGCAGGAACAAGCTTTGATTTTGAAAGATGCAGGCGATAATACGAGTTTAATGACTGCACCATCGGCAGTTGCTGCTGATTATGATGAGAAAAAAATACAGTACAAAAAAACAATTCTTGGAAGCAGTACTATTTATGAATATTCGGCAGATCCAAATGACGAACTATACAATGTTACTTTTACTTTAATCGGTCAAGCCAAAGGGAATTATATTTTAACCAACCCAACAAGTGTTGACAGAATATTCGAATATGCGGCGCCTGTTAACGGAATTCCGCAGGGAAGCTACGAACCCATTATTCAACTGATGGCTCCAGTAAAATCTCAGGTTGCCACGTTCTTCGGGAAATACAATCCTTCCGAAAAAACAGCTGTAGCTTTTGAACTCGCCGTCAGTAACAACGACCAAAATCTATTTTCATCCATAGACGATGCCAATAATCAGGGAATATCTGCCGAAATCAATGCAAAGCAAAGGCTGTATTCCAAAAAATGGAACATCGATGCGCTTGCTAATTTCCAGACCCTGCAGGCCAATTTTAAACCTGTAGAACGCATCAACAGCATTGAGTTTTACCGTGACTGGAATGTTAACACTGTTGCTATTGGTAATCAAAGTTTACTGGGCACTGGAATCAATTTTAATTTAGCACCAGCAAAAAAAGATTCTGCAACAGTCGCAAATATCACATATACCTTCGAAAGACTAGCACTTTCCAACACCTATTCGGGAGTAAAAAATAACCTCAGCGCTAATTTTGAATTCAAAAAATGGAGCATAAAAAACGATGGAAGTTATTTAAAAAGTGATGACATAGAAAGTAATTCCACCTTTTTGAGAAATCTTTCGCAGCTTCGTTATCATCACAAAAAGAACTGGATCGGCGGTACGCTTCACATAGAGGACAATCAGGAAAAAAACAAAGCCACACAGCAGTTTTCATTGCTCAGCCAGCGCTTTACGGAATACGGAATTTACGCCGGCCACGGCGACAGCACCAAAGTATATGTTCAATTGGGATATGCCCGAAGATTAAATGACAGCGTGCAGAACGGATTACTGCAAAGGGTAAACACTTCAAATACTTATAATTTTCAATCCAAATTACTGCAGACAGAGACTCGTGATATTTCGATATTTGTTAATTACAGGCAATTAAACTATAACGACCCTGCTTTAAAAAACACCCCTTCTCTTAACGCCCGAATTGTTTACAGCGACCAGTATTTTGACAAACTGGTTCAAAGCAATACCCGTTATGAGACCAACTCCGGAACCATGCCTTTTCAGGATTATACCTATGTCGAAGTTCCCGCAGGCCAGGGAAAATACACATGGAATGATTACAACGGCGACGGAATCAAGGATTTAGAAGAATTTGAAATTGCTCCTTTTTCGGATTTAGCTACTTATACCCGAATTTTTCTGCCGAATCAGATTTACATTAAAACCAATCAGAACAGGTTCTCTCAGTCGTTTATAATCAATCCTATTATTTGGCAAAACGAAACTGACTACAAGAAAATTTTGTCTCATTTTTATGTACAGACTTCATATGTTATGGATCGAAAAGTTAAAAATGACGGAGAGCATCTGGAACTCAATCCATTTCAATCTTCAGATGAGGCTATGCTTGGACTCATAAAAACATTCACTAACAGCCTGTTTTACAACCGAGGAAAGAGAAACCATTCGGTTATCTATACTTTTACCCAGAGTGAAACCCAAAATCTACTGTCCATTGGAACTATTAAGAACAATAATAATTTTCATCAGCTCGAATACCAACATTTACTGCATAAAAGCTGGCTCTTTGATTTAATTGGAAAAACCATTCAAAACGAAACAGAATCCCAGACTTTTGCCGAAAAAAATTATGATATCGAAGGTTATCAGTGCATGCCCAAGATTAGCTATCTGTTCTCGCAAAAAGTGAATTTAGATCTGTTTTATGAATACATAAGTAAGGAAAACCAAATCGGCAGTCTGGATGTTTTACAGCAAAACCGATTCGGTACTGCTTTCAGTTACGTAGGCAGTTCTAAATTTAACATCAACAGTGAAATCTCCTTGTATAAAAATGACTTTACCGGCAATGAGTATTCTTCGGCAGGATATCAGATGCTGGAAGGACTGCAAAAAGGACAAAACCTTACTTGGAGAACCTTATGTCAAGTGAACCTGACGAAGTTTCTAGACCTGAATCTAATTTATCAAGGCCGAAAAAGCGAAACCAGCGATGCTGTTCACACAGGAAGTGTTGAGTTAAGAGCTTATTTTTAAAATATAAAATTTGTGAATCTGAGGTGAAAATAATTCCTGTGTTTACTCTTTTATTTTCAACAATTTAGCATAGAATTTTAAAAAATAGTAGTAAATTTAAATCTAATTTAAAATCTAAATAGCTATGAAATTGCAAATTCACGAAAACAAAAAAAACAGACTGATGAGCTTGAGTAAAAAATTATTGTTATTAAGTTTATTCTTTATTGCTTCGAATGTTTTTTATGGACAAACCGCTAAAACCAAAGAGCAGACAACTGTCGAAAAAACAACAAAATCTACTAAAAAAAAGGCAGACAAAACAGCTAAAGATTCCAAAGCAACAGCCGATAAGACCGTAAAAGAAACCAAAAAAACTACTGCCAAAGCAACTAAAGATTCTAAAGCTGCAGCGGATAAAACGGTAAAAGAAACTAAAAAAACTACCGCCAAAGTAACTAAAGATTCTAAAGCTACAGCAGATAAAACGGTAAAAGAAACCCAAAAAGCAACCACAAAAGTCACTAAAGATGCAAAAGCTACTGTAAAAGAGACCAAAACGGTTACTAAATCTACAGCCAAAACAACTCCAACCGTAAAAACAGCCGATAAAGTTACAGGCACATACAACGGCAAAAAAGTATACACCGGCCCGCAGGGAGGTAAATACTATATCAATTCTAACGGAAACAAAACGTATATCAAACAATAAATTTGTTTTCAAACGACTGTGAAGGCCTGCCAATATTGGCAGGCTTTTTTTTTACATTTCATAGCAGTTATAAAGTCTCCCAGATTCACTCAGTAGTATGAGAAACGCAATCCGAAGCAGGCAGTTAATCATCCGAAGATCGTGGGAGCCAATCCGAAGACCTTTTGATGGACTCCGAAGATCTTTTGACGCAGTCCGAAGACCTCTTGACGGACTCCGAAGCTCGTGTGATGGAGTCCGAAGCTTCTTTGACGGCACTTTTTTTTCTTCGGACACCCTATTTTACTGGGCTGAGTATAAAAACAGCTAAAATGAACAAAAATTACGTTTTGTAGGTTTGTGACTATTATTTTCTATATTTGAAGGAAGTATAAAACGAGACTAACTTTTGTCAAATTACCCGATTTTGGGTGTATATAGGAAGGTTTGTAGCATATATATGCAAGTTACCAGCAATTAACCAAAAAACTAACGGATTACCCATATGATAAGATTTTTTAATTCAATTCTAATCCTTTTACTTCTATCCTCTTGTCAAAATAAAATTGAGACGAATACAACTTTAAGTAACGAAGATTTACAAAGAATAAAGAATATTAAATTATTAGAAAAAGATGAAAAAATCATTCAATTTTACTCTGAATTTAAAAATAAGATAGCCGGTAATTTTTATACTAATAAACGAATTGCATCTTATTGGCTTGATGAAAGAGATACCTTAAAAAATAAAGTAGAATTTGCATACTTCAAAGACATTATAAAACTTGAACCTTTTTATAAAGTTGGATTAACTTATTGCCCGTACATTCTTGTAACAAAATCTAATAATGAAACATTCAAAGTTTGTGTAGATGGAACAGAAAAAGAAAAACAATCTTTTTATGTTGAGGCTGTAAAAATGTGGAAAAAAAACAAATAATTGCTAAATTAACTGCTGGTAACATCCACTACAACGGATTTAGGCAATTGGCTTAATGGAAAAATGGTTTTGTATTTGAATGATTTGGCAAATCCGAAGAATGGGTTTAATTTAGTCCCAAACCAGCTGTTGTACCAGAACGTTGTACGCAATACTACAAGAACCGAAGTCAAAAATATCATATAACCAACAACTGAATTTAATAAATATGGAGAATAATTTTGATAAAGTTATGTCTGAAAAGACAAACGAAGAATTAATTAAAATAGTAACAATTGAAAATTCAAAATATCAAAAATTAGCGCTTGATAGTGCCGAAAAAGAAATTGAGTCACGAAATATTGATATTACTGAATTTAATAAAATAAAAGATTCTGTAAATATCGAAAAACAAAAAAAAGACCAATTAGATCTAAACACGGTAAAATCAAGTACGAGATTTGTTCATTTTATCGTTGACACGTTCATATTTTTTATCTTTTATGTCATAGTTGGTTCAATCTTTCAAGCGATTTTTCAATTCGATGTGAACAAAAACTTTTTATTTACTTGGCTTTTAATGGTAATAACATTCGTTTTTTATTATTCTTTTGTAGAATATCATTTTCAAAAAACATTTGGTAAATACATCACAAAAACTAAAGTTGTCACCATAAATGGAGAAAAACCGAGTTTAAACGACATTATTGTAAGATCATTTTGCAGACTAATTCCATTTGATAGAATGTCATTTTTATTTATAAAAAATGGTTTTCATGATGGTTTATCGAATACACGTGTTGTGAAAGAATAAATACTGTCTACAACTGCTATCACAACAGATTTAGGCAATAGACTTAATGGAAAAGTGGTCTTGTATTTGGATGATTTGGCAAATCCGAAGAATGGTCTTAATTTAATCCCAAACCCGCTGCAGTACCAGAACGTTGGCAGATATATTATGAAAAAACTAAACAAAACGATATTAATCTTATTAATAATTTTCTTTGCAAGTTGCGAAAAGAAAATCCCTGAAATAGAATTTGAGAAAAATGTAATGACAGAAATTTTTCCAAGTTTAATTGATTCCACTTGCATTGATATTAGATTAATGACAAATTTTCCGCCAAAATATGGAGAATCAATATACGATAAAACAGGGCACTACATTGGAGTTGATTCTACAAAAGCAACTAAAGAAGAGAAATTAAAATTATTAGAATGGAAAAAAAGAACTTTAGAAATAAAGAACGATACTTCCAAAATTATCATTGCTTTTGACCCGATAATAAAAAATAGCCGAGAAGATTTAAAGAATGATTTTGAAAAACATTTTCCAAATACTAAACTTTTTATCCCAAAAACGGAAAATAAAACTGAATATGTTTTAGATTTTAAAAGCATCAAACTGAATAATAAATTTGAAATTAAAAATGTATCTGAATTTCCAAAAGAAAGAAAAGTATTTTGGGAAACTAAATACAACTTTTTATTTTCAGGAGTTGTTTATTTTTCAAGAATACAATTCGACAAACAAAAAACATTTGGAATTCTCGATGCTGGATTTTATTGTGGAAGACTTTGCGGACAAGGATTCAGAATCTTTATTAAGAAAAAAAATAACAAATGGGTAATTGACAAAACAGAAGGAACTTGGATTTCGTAAAAAATTACGCCTACCAACAGCTACCGCAACGAATTTAGGCAATAGCCTTAATGGAAAAGTGGTCTTGTATTTGGATGATTTGGCAAATCCGAAGAATGGGGTTAATTTAGTACCTAAGCCGCTGTATTACCAGAACGTTAGCCGTAATAATAAAAAAATGAGGAGTATTCGAAAACCACTATTCTATTTTGAAAAATTAAAATTTTGGGACGTAATTATATTTGCTTCGTATATTCTTCTCACAATCGAATTATGTTTCTTTCTGAGACTTGCGAAAGTGAAACGCAAAATTCGTGTCTTACATTTTATGCTTTAGGAACTCAATTCTTTCTTTATGCATTAGGGTATAAATCTTTAAGAAATTTAAGAGTTTATTTTTTATGGTTAATTATTAGTGTTTCACATCTCTGTCTTTATTTTTTGTTAAAAGAAAATTCTTCAATAATATTCTTTCACAGTAATAGAGTTACAGGACTTCGGAATACAATTATTTTAATAATTTTATTTCAACTTTTGCGGTATATAAGTTTAAGAACTCAAAACCAAGAATTGGTATGTATATCTAAAAACAAAACTGATATTTTTGACAAAAGAAAAACAACAAACGTTGATACTATACTATATATTATTTATATCGCTGTAACATTATCATTATTATCAATTAGTGGGTAGTGTAATTTAATACTATTACATGAACTTCTTACAATGAAGCTTTTAAAATCTGTTATGTGTATTACTCCAAAAATAAAACGCTGCCTTATCGTTTAAAATAATCTTTTAGTAATACATTGCAAACATTAAAAAGCAACACACCAAGTATCTTAGCCTTACAACTAAACCCTAAGACTTGCACATGAATTTGAACTCCGAAAATAAAACCATTTTAGTAGCGCCCTTAAACTGGGGACTAGGCCATGCTACCCGCTGTATCCCAATAATCAAAGCATTGCAGGAAAATAACTTTACACCCATAATTGCTTCCGATGGGATAGCTCTTGAGTTGCTTCGCAAAGAGTTTCCATACCTAAAAACCCTCGAATTACCTTCGTACCAAATCGAATATGCCAAAAACGGCAAAAACTTTAAATGGAAACTAATAAAAAGCTTACCCCGAATGCTCGAAGCCATCAGCGAAGAGAAAAAAATTGTAAAAAAATGGATTAAAAAACACCAAATCGGCGGAATCATATCAGACAACCGACTCGGAGTATACAGCAAAAAAATCCCGTCTGTCTTTATCACGCACCAGCTGAATGTCCTGACCGGAAACACCACTTGGCTAACCAGCAAAATACACCAGCACATCATAAAAAAATATACCGCCTGCTGGATTCCCGACGTCAATTCCGAATTAAATCTTACCGGAAAACTGGGGCATTTAAAGGACAATTCACTAACGCTAAACTATCTGGGACCATTGAGCCGAATGCACAAAATGGCATTACCCATCCAGTATGACCTAATGATTATTTTATCCGGCCCCGAACCTCAGCGCGGATTATTGGAAGCCCACCTTACCGAAGAAGTAAAACGTTACGAAGGAAAAGTCGTTTTCATAAAAGGAATAATCGAAGCCGAGCAAAAGAAAGAACAGATAGGAAATGTAACCTACTATAATTTCATGAAAACCCGACAGCTGGAACACACCTTCAACGAAAGCGAAAAAGTCCTCTGCCGATCCGGCTACACCACAATCATGGATTTGGTAAAACTGAACAAAAAAGCTTTCTTCATCCCCACTCCTGGTCAATACGAGCAAGTTTATCTCGCCGAAAAACTACAGGAAGAAGGTCTTGTTCCCTTTACCTGCCAAGAGCGCTTTAAAATCGAAGATATTTCAAAAATTGATCATTATCAAGGACTGCCAAAACTAGAAAGCACCGTCAATTGGGAAGAACTGTTCAAAGTCTTTTAAAGAACTGCAATTAAAATTTTTAGGAGCAGAAAGATTAGGCATTTTCAGGAAGCATTGGTCCCGCTTTCCGTTACAATCTTGTGGGCTGAACCCCAGCCCACAAGGATTTCCACTTCAATCGGGGCTAAAGAAAGAGATTTTGATTTTTTGCAGAGATACTAATATTTCACACAATAGCACCCAATATTATCATGCTGACGAAGGAAGCATCTCCGCATAGTATTCCGCAACGTTTGTGACTACCTTTGTCGAGTAACTTGTGGGGATGCTTCCTTCGTCAGCATGACAAGTTTGTGGAATGTTGGAATGTCAAAAAACGTCATTGCGAGGAACGAAACAAACGCATTTCAAATTATTTCACACAACAGCACCCAATATTGTCATGCTGACGAAGGAAGCATCTCCGCATAGTATTCGGCAACGTTTGCGATTATCTTTGTCGAGTAACTTGTGGCGATGCTTCCTTCGTCAGCATGACAAGTTTGCGGAATGTTAGGACGTTAAAACGTCATTACGAGGAACGAAACAAACGCATTTCAAATATTTCACACAACAACACCCAATATTGTCATGCTGACGTAGGAAGCATCTCCGCTTGATATTCCACAACGTTTGCGATTATCTTTGTCGAGTAACTTGTGGGAATGCTTCCTACGTCAGCATGACAAGTTTGCGGAATGTTGAGACGTAAAAAAGTTATTGCGAGGAATGAAGCAAATGCATTTCAAATATTTCACACAACACCACCCAATATTTGTCATGCTGATGAAGGAAGCATCTCCGCATGGTATTTCGCAACGTTTGCGATTATCTTTGTCGAGCAACTTGTGGGGATGCTTCCTTCGTCAGCATGACAAGTTTACGGAATATTGGGATGTCAAAAAATGTTAGATGCTGACGCTTTAGTATATCCAATTTAATTTTATTTCTTGACTTTCATTACAATCTTTAATTTTTGAAATTATTGATTTGCGATGTGCGTGACCAATCATGAAAATTGCTTTTTTATATTCATATCTTTTACTGAAATCATAGATATTTTGAAGCATAACATTTTCACGCTTTTCATTTACATCATTCCAGCAGTTAAATATTTCCTTAAAATTTTCATCATTTAATTCTTGAACTTCGTTTTGAATAGCACCATAGATTCCATCATTGATTCTCATACAATCATCACTATTTATAAAACTGAACCCATATGAGTAAGTATAATTTCTTTTTTGATCAATGAGGTTTCTAAAATCAAACCCATTTCTATTAAGACTTCCTTCAACCTTACTAATTAGTTTTTTATAATTTTGAAAAAAAGTTTCGCTTGGAATATCCTCAAAATCCACTGGAACATGCCTAAATTGAGCACTTTTCAAGTACATAATAATTGCGCTAGTCTCTAAATTGCTCTGCCTTTTTGCTATATAAAATTTTTCATAAAATGAAGGTGGAAGTTCTTCAAATATTACTTCTGGCTCAATCTGTTTAAAAAGTTTTAGCAATTCAGATGAACTACACATACCGTTTTCTGCATGAGTGGTACAAATTAGATGAATTGAGTGCATAAATTTTGATTTTAAACAAGAGGTTTTCGCGCTTGTAGCGTGTGTTAGCGGTAATTTATTTTTTTTTAACAGATTTGTCTTTTTCCGAATTAGAATTCTGTTTCATCATCAAAACTATATTATCTACCTTTTTGTCAATATTTTTAATTGATTCGTTATTACTTTTCAAAGTAAAATATGCAATTATTCCTGTTGTTAATGATGCAATAATTGCAGTGATAATTGGCATTAAAAAACTATTTTTCTGTAATCGTGCAATTTGCTTATCGTGAAGAGTTATAGCTTGATCAATTAGTTTTTGTGTTTGGTCAATTGACAGTGGTTCACGCTTATCATTTAAATCTGGTTTTACTAATGACCTAAATAACAAAACGACACTATCTCCGGCTACATTGAATTTGAAAAATTCTGGATGTTCTGTTGCAATTTCAAACCAGTCTTTTGCCGATTTAGGTTTGCCATTTAATGTTTTAGTCAATCCATCATTCTTTCTAAATGAATAATTATCGTCGATACCAAGAACAGAAATTAATCTTATAACATCTGAAAGTCTGTTTTGTTTCAAATATTCATATTTAGAAAATAAAGTCATTTTATATTTTTTATAATGTTAAACATAAGTGGTTACGGGTGTGTTAAATTACCGATAACTTGTATATATGTCTGATAAAAATCAGACATATAATTCCAATTTAGATAGCTTAGTCTGAAAGCTATATCTTTCTATCATTCCCAAATATAAGAAATAACAGTCACAAACCTACAAAATATAAATTTCCCTTTTATCATTCAGTACTTCGCGTCTCTGCGCCTTGGCGAGCTCAATTTTGCACCAAGACTCAAAAACACAAAGCCCACAGAATCCAAAACTCCGAAAAAACCAATAAAAAAAGTCGGAGCCACCACAGTAGCTCCGCCTTTTTAAAACCCTTTAAATTCCAAAAGAAAAATTATTCTCTAGGCAGTATATCATCTATTTTATCATGCTTGATAATTTTGGCATTGACCATAAAATAAACATACTCCGCGATGTTAGTACAATGCTCTGAAATGCGTTCCAAATGTTTTAAAACAATTATCAGATTCGTTCCAGAAACAACCGCCTTGGAATTCGTTTTCATTTCATTGATAATTTCATGAATGGTACCTTCCGATTTGTTTTTGATTTCTTTGCTCAAAACAAATATCTCTCCAATCGTGCTTTCCTGACGCGTTAAAAAATAATTGTTTGTTTTTGCAGTAATCAATTCCACCTGTTTGGTTATATCGCCAACAGAAAACTTCACAATCAAATCGTGCTTTTCTTTTATGTTTTTTGCCTTTTTTACAATGCTTAAAGATAAATCACCAATACGCTCAATCTCATTGCTAATCTGCATTGCCGACATAATAAAACGCAGATCCGAAGCTACTGGCTGTTGCAGTGCAAAGATACTCTGACAGATTTCGTCAATCTTGACATCCAGTTTATCGATTTTGCTTTCCGTTTTCTTTATGATTTTCTCTTCAGCCACACCCGGCTCCTGCAGAAGTATCTTGACAGACTCACTGACTTGGCTTTCTGCCAGCTGTCCGATTTTTTCAATAATGCCTTTTAATTTTTCTAATTCTATTTCGAAATGTGATGTCATCTTTTTTTATTTAAAAGTTTAAAAAATTTAAAATTGTTTAAATGTTTAAAAGTTTAAAAGTTTAATAATTCAAGGGAAATTATACTAAATAACGAATAAACATCACTCCCCGAGAACTAAACAATCAAACCATATTAAACTAATTTTAAACAATTATCCAAATCTTCCTGTAATATAATCTTCGGTTTGTTTTTGAACAGGATTTGTAAATATCGAATTTGTTTTCCCCATTTCTATCAGATTCCCCATATAAAAGAAAGCGGTCTGGTCGCTCGTTCTGGCGGCCTGCTGCATATTATGAGTAACAATTATGATGGTGTACTGCTCTTTTAACTGATGTATCAGTTCCTCAATTTTCGAAGTAGAAATAGGGTCTAATGCACTGGCTGGCTCATCCATCAAAATAATGTCTGGGCTTACCGCCAATGTTCTCCCTATACACAAACGTTGTTGCTGACCGCCCGAAAGCCCAAGTGCAGAGTCGTCCAATCTATCTTTCAGCTCGTCCCAGATAGCAGCCTGACGCAAAGAGGTTTCTACAATTTCATCCAACTGCGTTTTATCTTTTATACCGTTGATTCTTGGACCGTAAGCAATATTTTCATAAATAGATTTTGGAAAAGGATTGGACTTTTGAAAAACCATTCCAATCTTTTTGCGGATATTAACAACATCAACATTTTTATTGTAAATATCAATTCCTTCCACAAGCATTTCGCCTTTAATAGAAACATTCGGAATCAAATCATTCATTCTGTTGATACATCTCAAAAAAGTAGATTTCCCACAGCCCGAAGGTCCAATCAAGGCAGTCACTTTATTGGCAGGAATTTCCATTGTGATTTCGTTAAGTGCTTTTTTTTCACCGTAATACAGTGATAAATCATTAACTTTTATTTTTATGTCTTTCATATTTTATATCTAAAAGGATAATTTTTTTATGAGCAAATTATTATTTCGCTTTTCTTCTGATTCTTGCTCTGATAATTACTGCAACAACATTTAGTGATAATGTCAAAATTAACAGCACCAAAGTAGTAGCAAACTGTATCGGCATTGTTTTCTCCACATCCGAAGACTGGGTCGACATAATATAAATATGGTATCCCAAATTCATAAATTGATCGCTCAAAGAGCCTGGCAATGTAGCCAAATAGTATGCTGCTCCCGTAAACAGAATTGGTGCAACTTCGCCCGCTCCCCTGCTTACCGCAAGAATAGTTCCCGTCATAATTCCGGATACCGATTCGGGCAGAATCACTTTGCGGATTGTCTGCCATTTAGTTGCACCAAGTGCAAGACTTGCTTCTCTCATTTCTCTCGGAATCGTTTTTAGAGCTTCTTCGACAGAAACGATAATAACCGGCAGCGTTAATAAAGACATCGTTAAACTTGCCCAAAGAATATTAGGCTGTCCCCAGCGAAGCTGTCCGTCATTGAGAACGGTATCAGCACCTGCACCGATAAACTGTATGAAAAATCCAAGTCCAAAAAGACCAAATATAATAGAAGGCACAACAGCCAAAGTGCGTACTGAAAATCGAACCGCTGCCGCAAATTTAGAATTTTCACCGGCATATTCTGTCAAGTAAAGTGCTGTAATAGTACCGAAAGGAACTGCTGCAATAGACATTACTATAACCAAAATAAAAGTTCCGATTAAGGCTGGAAAAATTCCTCCTTCGGTCATTCCGTTGGTTGGAAAAGAAGAAATAAATTCCCAGGAAAATTTGGTACGGCCTTGATATACTATAATTCCCAATATAATAAAAAGGATAGCAATAATAAGGATTACAGCCAATTGGGTTATCCCAATGAAAAATTTCCCTTTTGTTTCTGAAACATTTTTTTTACTGGAAAAAAATTGATTTTCTGTTTGATTTACAACTGTATCCATAACTATTTACCTTGGAATTTTTTCAATAATTTACCTTTCACATAAAACTCCGCTACTGCATTTAATGCAAATGAGAAGATAAAAAGCAATGAGCCAATAAAAAACAATACACTGTAATGCGTTTCTCCAAAAACCGTTTCGGCCATTTCAGAACCGATGGTTGCTGCAAACGTACGCACGCTTTCAAAAGGATTCGCAGAAACTAAAGCTGCATTTCCTGTGGCCATCAGCGCAATCATGGTTTCCCCAAAAACCCTTCCTACTCCGAGCAGCAACGCTGCAAAAATACCAGGCGTTGCTGCCGGTAAAACCACAAAAAATGCAGTCTGCCATTTACTGGCTCCCAAAGCTAAACTAGCTTCTGTATAAGTTTTCGGAACAGCTGCCAGCGCATCTTCCGAAATAGTATAAATAATTGGAATTGCTGCCAAAGCCATGGCTATTCCGCCAATAAAAGCATTCAGTCTGGAATCATATCCAAAAACGTCCTGAAAGAAACTTGCCAATACCATCAAAGCAAAAAAACCAATAACAACTGATGGGAAAGCAGCCAGCATTTCGATAATAGGCTTAATGATTTCCTTAACTCTTTTGGAAGCGAAACAGGAAGTGTATAAAGCTGCCAAAACAGCCAATGGACCAGCAATAAGCATGGCGATAATAGTGACTTTCAAAGTTCCTATCAACAATCCTAACAATCCAAATCTAGGATTATCAGATACCGGCACCCATTCTGTAGTGAAGAAAGTACTCCAAGTCTTGTCTGCTCCTTCTTGATTTTGTGAAACTACTTCTGTTGTTTCCTCGGATGGGGAAACAGATAAATCTTCTTTTGGAGTATCACCGTACGATTCAGGTTTCAGCTCTTCATTGGAAACAGATTCTGTACCATAGGTTTCTGGTTTTAATTCAGCTTCTGGCTCGGTACCGTAGGATTCGGGCTTCAATTCTTCGGAAGCAGTTCCATAAGTTTCTGGCTTATTAGCAGTTATCACTGAAGCCTCGGTTTTTTCTTTGGAACCAGACTCAGAATTGAATAATGGCAATGACTCTTTAAAAACAAAAATGAAGATTAAAAAGATAAATGCTATAGATAAAAACGCTACAGATGAAATAATTTTTTCGGCAAGAAACTCAGAAATCCTGAACTGCTTCTTTAAGCTTTCTTCTGTAAAAGTGGTTGTTTTTGGAGATAATTGGGATGGAGAATTCATTTTATTTATTTAGGAATTCGTATAAAAAAATGTCTGCTTAGAGAAATTTACCGACTGTTTTTTAATATGTTGCAGTTGTATTTGTTTCATTTTTGCAAACATAAATATCCCCCGTTTCAATATAAAATGAGGGATATTTTACGTAGTATTACTTTAAAGGATAATATCCAACTTCGGCAATCAGACCCTGACCTTGAGAACTCAAAATCCAGTCGATAAAAGCTTTAGTTTCTCCTGTTGGTTTTGCTTTAAGGTACATATATAGGTACCTAGTAATTGGATAACTGTTATTTTTGATTGATGCAACTGATGGCAAAATACCTTTGCTTTTAGCATCTTTCTTCACGGCACAATCTTTCACACCTTCTGCATAAGCAGAACCTCCGTAACCAATACTGTATTTGTCTTTTTTAACCGCATTAACGATCGCTGCAGTACCTGGCAGAGTTTGGCATCTTGGCGAAAAATCAGTTTTAACTACGTGATCTTTAAAAAATTCGAAAGTTCCTGAGCTGCTTTCTCTTCCATACAATTGTATTTTGGCATCGGCACCGCCTACTTCTTTCCAATTCGTTATTTTACCGGAAAAAATATCTCCTATCTGTTTCAAAGTCAATTCGGAAACCGTATTTCCTTTATTAAGAAAAACTGATAAACCGTCTTTGGCACAAGGAATTTCAACTCCCATTGAATTGTATTTTGATTTCAATTTCTCAATTTCAGATGATTTGATCGGACGGCTGGAATTAGCAATATCTGTTGATCCGTTAATTAAAGCTGCCAATCCTACTCCAGAACCTCCGCCTGTTACCTGAATAGAAGTCCCCGGTTTTTTCTTCATATATACTTCGGCCCATTTTTGAGACAAAATAACCATAGTATCAGAACCTTTTATCGTTACTTTATTTATAGTAGTAAATGAAAATCCAATAATCATTACTGCCATTAATAGAATTGCTGTTTTAAATTTAGCTGTATTCATTTTTAAGTGTCTTTTTAATTTTGAACAAAAGTAAAACCGCAACGTTAAGCCTATGTTAAGTAAGCATTATTCAATCTTTACTATTTGGGTGTTTTTACACAAATTTTACAATAAAACAAAAAAAAGATAACCAACCTCGTTTTTCAAAAAACTGATTATAAACAATATAAACCAAAAAAAAGGCAGTTTCAATTTTATGAAACCACCTTTTCTATAAATAATTTTCCTTTATTTTAGGCTATAATTCTAAAAATTAATCTGTGCCTGTAACCGCAGTAAATTTCCCTGCTGTCTGTTATCGTGCAGTGCGCTGTCTTCAAATGTTCTGTCTGCGACAACCCATTCTGCGGTCAATTCGAATGCTTTTAATGGCTGCCATTCCAAGCCAAATTCATAATCTCTAACTACATAACTTCTGGCATCTTTTTCAAACTTTTTTCCTCCGTCATAATATTGAAACTTTGCAAAAGGATATAAAAATTGGTGTTTTGCTAAATTCAAATCCCATTTATAATTTAAGGTTACATAACCTCCGTTCAAATTAGTAACTTCCACAGCATTAGTAAGTTTGTCGTAGCGAGGTCCTTTTCCGATATTATATTCTGTCTGAATCCCGAATGGTTTTGGATACAATACAAACGTAGCTCCAACTCTTTGATCAGTCACATACTGTTTGTTGAAATTTGTTATTACGCCCGAAGATATTTCGTTAGTGAAAGCCCATTTTCCTGTATAAGCCTGCAAACCTGGTTCTATGATCTGGTTTCCAATAACAAATGGATAAGTAATTCTGGCTACAACATGCAGATCTCTATTGGCTTCGGTTTTGTTTACATTTGATCCGTTAAAAGCTCCGAATGCAAATACTCCATAATCTCCTGAACCCTTGTATCCGTCTTTTACAAGCATCGCAAAACGTTCTCTAATTTCGGCTGGAGCCCAATAAAAAATCACACCTAAATCTCTTTCGTTTGGTATTCCACTGTTTAAGGCATCATTACGATCTAAAGTCAAACGATTCTGGCTGGACTGCAGATTTTCGAAACCAAATGGCATTTTACTTTGTCCAATTCTAACTCTGTATTCCCTTTTTTTATCAAAAGAAACATCAGCGTAAGCATCTCTAAGCTGCGCAAAATTAAGAATACCTGAAGATGGCGAACTGGCAAAATCCGGCTGAATATAAATAAAAACATTTGGATGAACCTGCCCTGAAAAAACAAGTCGGGCACGTCTTATAAAGAATCCGTTATTGGATTTAGCATCTGGTTCTGTTGAAGTGGTTCCCCAAGATTTATCACATTGCTCACAAGAAACTTTATCATTAGTAGAGAATAATCCGTTGTATCTTACCTGAACATAACCGCGAAGAGAAATCTTCTTGTACCAGGCATCTTTTTCCTCTTTTTCTTTTTCGGCCTGTTTTACCTTATTGGCAGAATTTATGGAATCTAAAACACGGATTACTTCTCTTTGGATTTCAGCATTCCTCTTATCTTTATCCTGCGCATTTATTGAAAATGAAACAATTAATAAACTTGCAAATAAAATTTTTTTCATCATGACTTATGATTTATTATTTTTTTTGCAAAGGTGAAGCTGTTATGTTAAGCTAATGTTAACACAATGTTATTTAGACAACAATTTAATGTTAATCGTCTTTTTCTGAAGTAAAAATTTTATCTTTTTCTTTTAAAATTTAATTTATTTATCTTAAAATCAATGAGTTAGTACTCTTTAAATTATAATTACCAAATGTTTAATTTATTTCTTTTTTAGACCGAATTGGTCTGTAATATATGTTTTTTCAAGTGTAAAAGAGAATTCAGAACCTATTCCGAATTCACTTTCGACATATATTTTCTCTTTATGAGCCTCAATAATATGTTTTACTATCGAAAGTCCTAGTCCTGAACCTCCTTCGGTTCGCGCACCGCTTTTATCTACTCTATAAAAACGCTCAAAAACACGTGATAAATTATGAGCTTCGATCCCCTCTCCATTATCCGAAATTCGCACCAAAACTTTTTTATTGGTTAAGTTGACAATTGAAATTTCGGTTAAACCGCCTTCTTTTCCATATTTAATGGAGTTTACAATCAAATTCTCAACTACCTGCTGAATCTTGTCTTTATCTCCATTTACAAAAATGGGCTGTATGTTATCATTCTCAAATGCTAAAGTGACATTCTTTTTATCAGCTTTCATCTCTAGCAGATCAAAAACATTCTTAATCAGTTTAACAATATCAAATTTTGTAAATTCAAGATTTAAATCACCTGATTCTAATTTGGTAATCATATCCAGATCTTCAACAATATAAATTAACCGCTCGACTCCTTTTTCGGCACGTTTCAGGTATTTTTTTCTAATGGTTTTATCTTCCATTGCGCCGTCAATAAGTGTTGACAGATATCCCTGAACAGTGAATAACGGTGTCTTAAGCTCATGAGAAACATTCCCTAAAAATTCTCTGCGGTATTCCTCACGTATCTGCAGCATTTCGATTTCCAGCTTTTTATCTGTAGCAAACTTCTTTACCTCTCTGGTCAAAGTTTCCATATCAGTATTAATTGGCTTGTTGATAAATGTACTGGATTCTAACAAAGAAACATCATCGTAGATTTTTTTTACTCTTCTATATATAAAGCGCTCTACGCGATACTGCAAAACGAAAAACGAAAATAAGTAAACACAAAATAGTGTAATAAATCCCAGCAGCATCATACTGCTAAAAGACGATTTAAAAAATATTCTGCTAAGGATCATCGAAAATCCCGATACAAATAAACTGATATACAATGCTGATTTTATAGCAAACTTGTAACTTTTTTTGAAACTGATTTTCATTATTGATTTAGGCGCGCGCATTATTGTTATTGAAAAAACTTTTACAGCTGTTCTGCGATTTAAAACTAAAGCACAAAATTTCTAAGATTCTAAGTTAGAGAAAAAAGCTTTACCGCCCTTTCTAAACGCCAATAAAATACTTCCCAATAATACGAGAAGTTTCTTTATTTTTCAAAAACGTTTTTATTCTCAGTTTCTTAGACACTTAGTTTCTATAAAAAAATTAAGCTTCAAACTTATAACCTACCCCTTTTATGGTTTTGAATAGATCATCACCAATTTTTTCACGAAGTTTTCTAATATGCACATCAATAGTTCTGCCTCCAACAACAACATCATTACCCCAAACTTTGTCAAGAATCTCTTCTCTTTTAAATACTTTTCCAGGCTTAGATGCTAATAAGTAGAATAATTCAAACTCTTTTCTTGGCAATGCAATTTCCAGATTATCCTTTACAATTTTATATTCTTCGCGATTAATTTCGATTCCGCCTACATTAAGTGTTTCGCTGCTTTGATCCTGCTCTTTTAATCTTCGCAACAAAGCCTTCACTTTACTAACCAGTAATTTTGGTTTTATTGGTTTAGTAATATAGTCATCAGCGCCAGCATCAAATCCTGCCACTTGAGAGTAATCTTCATTTCGTGCAGTAAGGAAAGTTATGATAACATTATTTAACTCAGGAATTTTTCTGATATTCTCGCATGCTTCCATACCATCCATTTCCGGCATCATAACATCCATTATAATAAGGCTGGGAATTTCTTTTCTGGCTTTTTCAATAGCATCTTTACCATTAACTGCGGTAACTATTTGATAACCTTCCTGTGCTAAGTTATAGCCTACAATCTCCAAGATATCCGGTTCATCATCAACCAGAAGAATCTTTGTGTTTCTTTTCTTCATATATAGTAGCAAAAAATTAAGCTTTTTTTATCATATAACCTCTAAATAGTTAACAATAACTTTTTATTGCAGTGTAAAAGTAACAATAAACTATTATTAACAGTATTAAAAAGACTGACTTAACCTTAATTTAATATGGTAACAATTTCATAATAATTATGACATTGATTCATAACGAATGGTTAACACAAAGACTAGATTCCTGCCATTTCTTTGCCAAAAATTAAATACTACTAAAATGAAATTAAAATTTCTATTGTTTACACTTTTTATTTGTGTTATCGGTTTTTCGCAAAATAACGGAACCATAACAGGTGTTTTATTAGACAAAGATTCCAACAATCAGCCGTTACCTTTTGCAAATGTTGTGATAAAAGGAACAAAAATTGGTGCTAATACTGATATTGATGGAAAATATACAATTGCAATCGCTCCTGGAAGTTATACTATTCAATTTAGCTTCGTGGGTTACGAATCAACAGAAACTCAGGTAACCGTTAAACAGAATGAAACTGTTGAAGCAAACAGTTCATTAGGATCAGGAAGCTACAAATTAAAAGATGTAGTCGTTAAATCCAATGGAGGCGGAAGAGAAAAAGAAACTGCATTATTATTAGAACAAAAACAAGCAGTCGTTATCAAACAAAGTATTGGAGCGCAGGAAATGTCACGTAAAGGAGTCAGCGATGTAGAAGAAGGACTAACAAAAATTACTGGAATTACTAAGGTTGGTTCCCGCGGATTATTTGTACGCGGATTGGAAGACCGTTATAATAATCTATTGATTAATGAATTAGCGGCACCAACGAATAATCCATTTTCAAAAATTGTGCCTTTGGATTTGTTTCCAACGAATATTGTTGGAACAATTGATGTTTACAAAACATTTAATCCAAATATCTATGGAGATTTTGCCGGAGGAACTTTTAATATACAAACATCAAAAGTAAACAAGAGTGTTACCAAATTAAATCTTGGTTTTGGTTACACTACCGGAAACAGCCTTAAAGAATTCTTACTTTCTCAAGATGCCGAAACACCGCAGGGATTTTGGGGTTTTAACGGAAGTGAAAGAGAACTGCCAAGCTTTTTAGGCGAAAAGGCGACACGAAAAAAGTTCACAACTAACCAAGCTTTACAATCAGTAAGCAATGACAAAGGTTTTAGTGTAATTGAACAAAAAAGTCCTTTGAATACAAGTATCAATCTTTTGCATGCTGAAAAATTCAACTTGAAAAACAACAATGCTTTCTCTTATTTACTTTCTTTAAACTATGATAATAACTTTGCAGTAAGAGAAGGTGTGGACAGAACAATCGATTTACAAACTTCGGGTTCAAAGTATGTAAACAATTTCATCACTACTGATTATCGTTTTAAAACAACAAACTCAGCATTGATTGGATTAAATTTCAATACAGACAGACTTAAATTATCTTTTAATACAATGTACATCCGTACTACATTAAACTCTATAAAAGATCAATTCGGTCAATCTGGAGGAACTGCAATTCAAAACACGCTTATCCGTACGAATCAGTTAGACAAAAGTGATTACTTAAATGGACAATTGTTAGGTGAATATTCAATAACTGAAGACAAAAATCAAACCATTAAAGCTGGAGCTTCATACGCAGTTACAAAATATGAGCAGCCGGATAGAAAATTCTTTACAGGTATTAAAGAAAGTGAAGATTTGATAAGCACTTCATATGGCGGAAATAATTTTTTACGTCAGTATTTAACGGTAGATGGTGATTCATTTTATTCTGCTTTAGCAGAGTATAATTTAAAATTCGGAAACGACAAACAAAACAAATTAACAATTGGTTATAATGGTAACGCATCATCGATGGAATCTTCATACCGTTTTGTTGCCAGTGCCAGTGAAAGCGGTGGTATTTCTTCAAGCATAAATGATATTGATCCACAGATAATTAATGACATTTTAGCTCACAAAGTAACTTTTAACGAAAGTTCTAATGCTACTTACAAAGTTAAACTTGACGAAATGGCTAATGCAGGTTATGCAAATCTGTTTTGGAAATTTGGAGAAAAATTGGAAGCAAATGCAGGAATTAGATTTGAAAACACAACTAAAGAGACTCATTACAGAACATTGGGAACTTTTGATGCTGATTTTAAAGTATTAAAATACGACAACACTTATTTCTTACCATCGTTAAACTTAAAATATCTATTGACGGAAACTGCTAATATTCGTTTTGCAGCCAGTAAAACATACAGCCGTCCAGTTATAATGGAAGCTTTTCCTATATCATACATAAATGCTGATGGAACTTCAACGCAGGGAAATTCTATTTTGAAAAACAGCGACAATTATAATGCTGATTTAAAATATGAACTGTTCCCTACTGCAAAAGAAGTCTTTGCTATCGGACTATTTGGAAAACACATTATCAATCCAATCGAAAAAACATTTGTCTCTAACGCTACAACAGGAACCATTACTACTTTCCTAAATTCTGAAAGTGCAAATTTATTTGGTCTTGAAGCTGAATTCATTCTTGGTTTAGAAAGAATTGACGAAAGCTTAGGTAATTTTTCATGGGGATTTAATGCTACTTTGATGTCGTCAAAAGTTTCTGTAAGTCCTACTTCTGAATCGATAGATGAGGACGGAGTTATTACCGACAAACCTACTATTGAAACTCACCAGTCAAGATCATTACAAGGAGCTTCCGATTGGATAGTTAATTCGGATCTAAAATATGAATTCAGTTTTAGCAACGATTGGACCAACACTATCTCTTTAGTTTATGGTGTATTTGGCAAAAGAATATTTGCTGTAGGAACAAATGGTCAGGACCATACTTACGAACTGCCGGTACAGCAATTGGATTTTGTATGGGGAAGCAAAATTTCTGAACATTTTGATGTAAAATTCACAGCTGACAACTTATTAAATCCATTACGAAAATTAGAATTCGGAAATGATGGAACTATAAAAGTAGACGAACAGTCTCTATTAGCAAGCAGCTATAAAAAAGGAATTGGATTCTCATTAAAACTAGGATATACTTTTTAGAACCTAATTAGATTACAACAAAGTAAAAGCTCCGAAATTCGGAGCTTTTTTTATTCGAATACACGATATATTATTGAAAATCAAATCCAAAAGGAAAGCACAAAGTTCGTAACATTATCTTCACATTAACATCGTCTTATAATAACTTTAATGTAATGTTCTGATAACTCCCTAAGAGAATTTTGCCAATACATTTGTTAAAAATAAAAAACAAAATATTACAAACTATGAAAACAAAATTTTTAGCTTTAGCAATGTCTTTAGGCTTATTATTCGCATCATGTAGTAGTGATGATGATACAATAACAGTTCCAGAAACAGCACCGTTAACTGGTACCGAAAGTATTATCATAGGCGGAACAACTACTTTTTCAAGTACTACTCCAGGCGGAACTTTTTCAAGTGCCACTCCAGCAGTAGCAACTATTGATGCTAAATCTGGTGTAATAACAGGAGTTTCTGTTGGATCATCTGTTATCACATATAACGTACCAGGATCTGAAATCGTAACAAGAACGGTAACTGTAACTGCAATACCAGTTGCGACAGGAGATATAAAAGGACCAATTACTGCAAGTATAACTTATCCTTATGGAAATTATAAATTAATCGGGATTGTAAAAATCAACAATGGTGTTACAGTAACTTTCGAAGCAGGATCCACAATCACAAGCGACAAAGAAAACGGAGATAATGCTTTAGTTGTTTTGAAAGGCGGGAAATTGATCACAAAAGGAACAGCTGACAAACCAGTTGTATTTACAGAAAAATCAAAAGTTCCAGGATCTTGGGGAGGAATTATTATGTATGGTGATGCTCCAGTAAATGTAGCTGGCGGAAAATCAACTTCTACTTCAGAAGATGGAAACAAAATTACTTACGGCGGAACAACTGCAAATGACAACAGTGGTTCATTAGTGTACACAAGAGTTGAATATGCAGGTGCAAAATTAGCTGATGGAGATAAAGAAAACAACGGTTTCACTTTCTACTCTGTAGGTTCAGGAACAACTTTAGATCACTTAGTATCTTATAAAGGTGCTGATGATGGATACGAATTCTTCGGAGGAACTGTAAGTATGACAAACGCTATTTCTTATGGTAACTATGATGATGCTTTTGACTGGCAAGATGGATGGCAAGGTTCTACTAATACAAACTGGTATGCTTACCAAACAGGTAAAGGTAACTACGGTATGGAAATCGAAGCTTCTTCAAATGATAATGCTTACGGACCAACAGTAAAAAACATTACTCTAAAAAGAGAAGCTGGAAATGAACCTGAAACAGGTGACAATCAAGTTGATGCTTTCCAATTCAAAAAAGAAGGAAATGGGACATACAGCAATATCATCATTGATGGTTACGGAAACTTCACAAATAAAGGTGGTACAACTTTCAAAGGTAGTGCAGTAAGTATTCTTGATGGTGTTACAAATGATCACCAAGTAAAAACAGGAAAAATTAAACTTACAGATGTAAAAATCACTAACACTACAAATATTTTACCAATTGGTGCTACTGATTTAATTGTAGTTGCTTTCCCAGAAGGAAACTTCACTCAAAGCGCTACAGCTACAGGGGCTTCACTAACAGCAGGTGCTTGGTGTACAGTAGATGGAGTTAATTTATTAAAATAAAACTCTTTAGTTAACTAAACCACTCTGCACTGAAAGTGCAGAGGTTTGTTTTACGAGGGACTGAAAGTCCCTCATTTTTTCATTCGAGAATGAAATTTGAATTATCAT
>NZ_QUNI01000002.1 GCF_003385115.1 Flavobacterium aquicola | reverse complement strand
ATGATAATTCAAATTTCATTCTCGAATGAAAAAATGAGGGACTTTCAGTCCCTCGTAAAACAAACCTCTGCACTTTCAGTGCAGAGTGGTTTAGTCATAACAATATTTCTCCCGCTTTCCGTTACAATCTCCTGAAGAAAAATCGGGAGGATTTTCACTTCAATCGGGGCTATTTTAGGAATTTAGTTTTTTAAAACAACATTTCCAAAATCAAAATTCCCTTTCCTTATAATAATTCACCATCAAGTTCACAAACTTGCTGTAGCTGTCCATACCGTCTTTTTGCTGATTGATTTTCAAAAAGCGATCATAAAAAACGTGAAAACCAGTTTCAATTGGGGTTTCATATTGTTTCCAAAAATCGTGGCTCTCTTTATAATTTTTCAAAATACCGGGATTAACGGTTTTAAGTAACTGATCCAATATTTTTTCATTCCGCACCTGCCAATTTCCTAAACAATATCGCAAAGCAATACTATAACCCGAATATTGAACATAAGGATTATCATTTTTTATCGAAGACATAAAACCTATAAAATTACATTCACTCTCGCTGGCATATCCCATTTGATGCGCCATTTCGTGATTGGCAGTCATCGGGAAACTGTACATTGGTCCCAAATAATTGACCTGTGCTTCATTCGTAAACGGATTCAGATAACCGCCAAACCCCATATAAGTCAATGGCAAACTAAAAAGAGATTTCTTGATACTCAAATGTGAGTAAGTGAAAAAAACATATTCCTTGGAAATATTTTTATATCCATTTTGATTCATTTCAAAATCTTGATTTTGAGAATACGGGAAAACTACTTTCAAACTATCATTTTTTGTAATCTGACTTTGAATAGCATTTGTTTTGGCAATTAGTTTTTTAGTGAAAACCAATAAATCAGCATCGGTGTAATCTCTTTCGATATTCATTTTTTCAAACAGTGGTTCACGGTAATAATTCAATGCCCAAAGAATGTGAAAGAAAAAATAAAATATTGAAAGAACACTCAAAATTGTTAAGAGATTGTTTTTCCATTCCTGCTTCCAGGATTTTCTTTTTGTCCAAAACCATTTTAAAGCAAATAAAATCAGAATAAAATAAATACAGTCGCCCACGGAGAACGGAATTATTCCCAAAACAATTCTTGAAAATTTAGAAATGAAAACATAAATTCCGTTGCTGTAAAAATGCTCTACGGTTTCTGGAAAAAACCGAATGATTTTTAAGAATATGATTTGAATAAGGAAGAAAAGCGGAAGAATGTATTTGCGTTGCACAAGTTCGATTTTGAATATGTAAATATAATATTATTGTTTAAAATGAATAAAAATGTTTGGAATTTAAGTCTGTAATGAAATTGTTAGGTTTAATTTGGTTTTGAATTTTTGAAACTAAATGCTGTCGTTTATTGGGTTTCTTGCGCTAGGGCTATCCGTTCCCGCTTTTTTCATTAATTGCCACGGGTTTAAACCCGTGGCAATTAATGAAAAAAGCGGGAACGGATAGCCCGACCTTTAGGGAACGCCCGAACTAATTTTAAAGTAAATTTCCTTTATTAATTACTGCCGAAAAGAATTTAAACTTTGTAACTTTGAAGCTTATAAATGTTAAACTTCAAACAAAAAATAAATGAGTCAGGAGATAAGAAATCTAGAACCGAAAGTACTTTGGAACAAATTTGCCGATTTGAATACAGTACCTCGTCCTTCTAAAAAGGAAGAGCGTGTAATTGAGTTTATGAAAGATTTTGGGAATAGTTTAGGGCTGGAAACTTTTGAAGATGAAATCCGAAATGTAATTATCCGCAAGCCTGCAACGGCTGGGATGGAAAACAGAAAAGCATTGGTTTTGCAAGGGCATTTGGATATGGTACATCAAAAAAATGCTGACACGGTTTTTGATTTTGATACTCAAGGAATCGATATGTATATTGATGGTGATTGGGTTCGCGCACGAGGAACTACTCTTGGTGCCGATAACGGTCTTGGCGTTGCAACAATAATGGCGATTTTGGAGAGTAAAGATATTCCGCATCCCGCAATTGAAGCTTTGTTTACGATTGACGAAGAAACCGGAATGACGGGAGCTTTGAATTTGCAGGGAGGAATTTTGAAAGGAGATATTTTATTAAATCTGGACACCGAAGAAGATGATGAAATAGGTATTGGATGTGCCGGAGGAATTGATGTTACTGCCACTGCTGAGTATGATGAAGAGGAAACTCCTGAAGGTTCTGTTGGGTATACAATTAAAGTAAAAGGATTGAACGGTGGACATTCAGGAATGGATATTCATAAAGGTTTGGGGAATGCTAATAAAATTATGAATCGTTTGTTATTTGACGGTTTTGATAATTTTGGACTGCAGATTGCCGAAATCAATGGTGGAAGCCTTCGCAATGCGATTCCGCGCGAGAGTACTGCCAAAGTGATTATTGCTGCGGTTTATGATGAAGCTTTTGTTTTCGATATGCAACAGATTGTGAACGAAATCAAAGCTGAGTTTCAAACTACTGAACCAAACTTAGAAGTGGTTTTCGAAAAATTAGATGCAGTTCCTGCAACTGTAATGCCTCCGATTGCTCAATTTTATTTTGTTCGTGCTATGTACACTGCTCATAATGGGGTTTATAGAATGAGTGCTGATTTTGATGATTTGGTTGAAACTTCGAATAATATTGCGAAAGTAGAAGTGGGAGGAGGGAAATTCTCGGTGAAATGTTTGACACGCTCTTCAGTGGAATCGTCCAAATTTGATTTAGCTAATGCTTTGCGATCTGCTTTTGAATTAATGGGATGCGAAGTAGAATTTTCAGGCTCTTATCCAGGCTGGTCGCCAAATCCAAAATCTGAGATATTAGATGTTTTGGTTTCTATTTATGAAAAACAAAATGGGGAAAAACCAAATGTAGCAGCTTGTCACGCTGGTTTAGAATGTGGAATTCTAGGAATAAATTACCCTGATATGGATATGATTTCTTTTGGACCAACAATTCATGGCGCACATTCACCAGATGAAAGAGCAAGTATTTCCTCTGCTCAAAAATATTGGAAATTTGTATTGGAAATTCTGAAAAATATTCCTGTGAAAAACTAAGGAATAATTAAAATAACAAAGCCCTCGTTTATTTTTAAACGAGGGCTTTGTTAATATCAGCAATTAATCCCTTTTTGGGTTGTTTTTCTTTTCTCTCTTAGCTTCTTTTTTTTCTTTTGCAGTTTTAACAGGCTCTTTTTTGACTGTTTTCTTTGCGTCTTGACCTTTTGACATAACTACTATATTTTGATTGTTTTATAAAATAATTATAGTAAAGATACCAAATTTTTGAATCTAAATTCAATTTTAAAAGCTCAAAAACTAATATTAAATGCTAATTAATCGCTGATTTGTTATTAGTTTTTCTTGAAAAACAGCAATAAACCCAATACGCTAATTACTAAAATAATTAATGCAACAATGACCATAGTTAAATCACGAACGTTTTTGCCAGCCCAATCCATAAATAAAAATTTGTGAAATATGGCAAATGAATATCCCTCAGTAACATCTGATTTTTCGATAACGGCAGCCAGTCTTGAAGTAGCCGTTTCAATAAAGTAGGTAGTTTTTTCGGGCGTGTTGTAAGCTAATTTTATTACAGGTAAACGTTTATTAGCGAAGCCATATTCTCGGCTTTCAAATTCGGTGATTGATTTGGTTTCTAATAATACTGCTTTTTCAAGGTTTGGTTTGCTTTCGATATCGCTGTCCATTTCACAACAAGCAGGTTTACCGGTATTAGGGTCATTAAAATACAACGCAAGGAATTTGGCGTATTCTAAATCGAGGTTTGGTATTACCTTGTTGGTTACAGAGTTGATATAAAGAATCTCGCTTTTTGGATTTTCTTTTTTATCCCATTTGGATTTAGAATCTGTTTTCGGACTGGCATATTTACTTTTAGGTTCTGCTAATTGAGCTCTATAATAAATGCTGTCGTTTAAAGCGATAATGCTTAAGTTTTCTAATCGATTCCAATCCAAATGAATTTTGTTACTTGATGTTGAAAGATCTTTCGTTTCGAAAACTGGTTCATAAACCATTTTGTCTAGCGTATAAGGATTCCATTTTGTAGTTGCGTGATAAGCTCCGCTAAAAGCAAACGTCAAAGTAAATAGAGAAACCCAAATTCCAATTTGTCGGTGGTATCTGCGCAATCCTTTTTTAGGATTCAGATTACCAGTTTTTTTGAATTGTTTCCAAAACAAGCCATATATCACAATACCACTTAAAGCAGAAAAGAAGATAATCGAAAGGAACAAAATCATAAAAAGGATACGAACACTATTGTTGCTAATAGCATCTACAAAAGACCAATTATGAAAAGTATCGAAAAACCAAATAAAGGCTTGTCTTGATTTTGGGTTGTACGTTGCCAATTTGCTCGAAGCAGTTTCTACGTACACTTCCATTCCATCTGGGCGGTTAAAAGTGGTTTTGTAAACGGGTAAATAACGGTTGATGTATTTGTATTGCGAGGTGAATTCGGTTACTAAATCTGTTTTTTCAATCGGACTTTTTTGATCGTCCAGAAAATAACGAGAAAGCCAATGAGCGTATTTTTGATCTCCATTTTCTAGTTTTTTTGCGTTTGTTGCATCGAAATATTCCAGTTCGCCTTTTACTGTTTTTACCTGATAAAATGTGGAGTTATCAAACGAAACAATTCTGAAATTTTTAAATTCGGTTATATTGTTTTTGTCTAAAACTTCTTGGATGGAAAGCGTTAACTGTGTTTTATCAATTGGTTTTGATTCAATACGTTCGTTAGCAATTGTTGGTTTGAAAAAATGCGCCATAAACGGATGCATTAATCCAGACAATGTCCAGAAAATAACTGGAATTATTGTGATGATTCCAATAGTACGATGCCAGGCATAGATTTTTTGCTTGATTTTTTTAACGAATTTGGAATCTTTCTTTTTTGAATGTTTTCCTTCTTTTGGTGTATTGTTCATCGTTTTTTATTTTTAGCCCCGATAGCAGTGGAAATCCTTTTGTGCCGGGGTTCGGCATAAAAGATTGTAACGGATAGCGGGATTAGCTCCTAATTCTTATTTTTTTAATGAAAAATTATATTGTAAACCTATTAAAAATGTTCTTGGTGCAGCAGCAGTGTAAGTAGGCTGTGAACTTGTGGTATTGGCTCTTGAAACATTATAAGCATACAATTTATCTGTGATATTTATTATGTTTCCATAAATTTCGATTCCTTTCCATTCATATCCAGCTCTAAAATTAAAAATATCGTATCCTGCATATTTTACAGTATTGATTTGGTCTTGGTAGTAATTTCCAACCGACTGCCATTCAAATGAAGTTCTGAATTTTGGAAACCAATTTGGGTAATAGCTGATTTCAGAGTTTCCAGACCATCTTGGGGCTTGTGGCATTTCTTTTCCGTTCACGTTTTGCAAAGCATCTGCTGGACTGTCCGAAATTTTAAAATCAATATAAGTATGTTCTGCTACGGTTCCTCCAAAACGAATATTCAATTGATTGGATAACAGTTTGTAGTTTCCTCCAAATTCCACTCCTTTGTGTCTTGTTTCTCCGGCAGAACGATAGTCTGTTGAATTATCGGGCAAACGTATACTTAATAATTCATTTTTACCTTCCATATAATAAACAGCATAATCAAAGTTTAATTTTCCTTTCAATAATGCTACCCAGCCTCCAATTTCGTAATTGTTGAAAGTTGCTGGCTCTAAATTATAATAGAATTCCGCTGGTTTTCCTGTTGTTCCTCCAGTTGCAGGTTTGGCTCTAAAAATGGAAGTGATTGCTGGAGGAGCAAATCCTTGTGCATAGTTTACATAAACTCCAGTAAATTCTACAGGGTTGTAATTTGCGCCTGCTTTGAAAGTAGGTTTGTCGTATATTTTTGTTCCTGTTGAATTGTCTAATGCATTGTTGTAGTCGACTTTCAAATTATCATAACGAGCTCCGGCAGTTACAATTAATTTTTCGATTGGGTTGAAGCTCATTTGTGCATAAACTGCTTTGTTGAAAATGTCCGCAGTATAATCAGATAATTTTACATCAGGACGTTCAGCAGTAATTTCATAATGATCCACAGTTTGTTTTCCAGGTGTTCCCGGATTTAGATAAGCTTTCATTTCCAGTAAATAGGCCCAATAATCAACAGGTGAATAATCGTATAAAGCACCGCCAACAATTTTGGTGTTTAAAAAATCAAATTTTTGGGTATGCTGTCCAATGGCTCCGTAGCTTTTGAAGTTGTTAGAGTTGACCTCGCCTTTTGCGGTTGTTGGGTTTACTGTTGGGCTCCATCTGATTCCGTAAGATGGATTTTGTCCTAACTTGTTATCTCTATGGTAGACTGTAATGTAACTGCTAGCGTTGTCATTCCAATCATGTTCTAAAGTTAATCGTGTTCTCAAAGCATCCGATTTTCTATAGGTAAAATCAGTGGTACTTTTATAGGTTCTGTTATAAAAAGCTTCTTCATTTACACTGCCGCTCATATCTGAATAGTATTTTCCCCACATCGTATTGCTGATTAATCGGGTTTTATCACTGATATTATAATCAACCCTGATGTTAAGATTATCTTTTTTATAATCAGAATAGGTCATCCAGCCATTTTCCTGTAAACTGGAAATTCCTGCAATATGAAAACCAACTTTGCCAATTATTGCCCCACCAGTAGCCTGGATTCTTTTATAGCCCCATTGGTCTGCTTGGATTCCAAATTTAAATTCTGGATTTATTGAAGGTTTAAGTGAAATTAAATTGATGGTTCCGCCTACAGCTTCAGGGCCATATAAAGAGGATACAGGTCCTTTGACAACTTCAATATTTTGAAGATTGAATTGGTTAATTTCTAATAAAGCATTGTGATTAAAAATTCCCATGGGGCGAATAGGTAATCCGTCTTCTAGATATAAATAATAAGCATTTGTCGTCATTGGTTGGCGAATGGACATCGAGTGTTGTTCATTACCGAGATTTACCATTAGTACTCCTGGTGTTTTATTTACGATTTCATAAGCTGCCACGGCTTTGGTTTCGTTAATGTTTCTGACAGTTAGTTTGCTTACTGCAGAAGGTGTTTCTTTTCGTAAGGTTGCTGAACGGTTTGCGGTAACAAAAACATTTTCAAGTGTTTCAGTTTTTGTAGAATCTTTTTCGGTTTTGTTTTGTGCAATAGTAATTTGCCCCATTACTAAAAGGGAAAACAATATTTTTTTCATTTTAATTTATATAAATATAGAATAATGACAATTGTTTCATTGGCTTAAGGCCAATGAAAGAGTTTTCAAATAATTTGAAAAGTGTAATTAGGATTTATATAAAAAAGGAGGGAGGGCGAAAATTGGATAAAACAACCGCAATTGGTTTTCCACCAAAATGAGAATAATTCTTTTGAGAAATAAAAGAGGAATTTGTTGTAAAAGTTACGGCAGTTTCTAAGGTGTTTTGAATGTAAATCAGCTCTGCTTTTTCTTTCAGGTTGTTTTGCATTTCTTTTTCGCTGTCAGCAAATTGTTTTAAACTTTTTTTAAGTTCACAATTTCCATTACATGTATTGTTTGCTACTTTTCTTTGAATACAAATAGTTTTAGCAATCTCGTCTTGGTTGATTTTGAATTTGGCATAAATAATTATGTTTCCAAAAGAAGGAAGCAACAGTATTGAAGAAAGTAATATGACGAAAAATTGTTTCAGACTATCTTAAATTTGAGTGCAAAAGTAGGATATATTTTTAAGATAATTTTGTCTTTTAATAAAAAATCCCCAACTACTTTCGTAATTGGGGATTCAAATCGAATTTAAGTTGTATTAAGAAACTAAAACCCAAGCACCGCTGGCGATTAAACTTTCAGCTTTCTTGTATTTCATTTCCTGTGTCTGTCCGTTAGCAACATTTTGAATTGTTACCGTATCGTTACGGTTTATTTTTGGCTGATCACGTACGATAGTTTCAGTAACTTGTCTTTGCTGTGTTTCCCCAGCTTCACGATTAGCACTTTCACTGTTTGGAATTTCGTCTTTGCTTAATTGGTAATCTTCGACCTGACGCTCGATTCTTGCTTCTTCAATTACAGGAGCATTTTGAGCTGGTAAATCACCTTTGAATAAAAATGAAATTACTTCTTTGTTTACATTATCGAGCATACCTCGGAACAAGTTGAACGCTTCCAATTTGTAAATAAGCAATGGATCTTTTTGTTCGTGAACGGCTAATTGAACAGATTGTTTCAATTCATCCATTTTACGTAAATGTTTTTTCCAAGCTTCGTCAACGATTGATAAAGTGATATTCTTTTCAAAATCAGCAACCAATTGATTTCCTTCTGTTTCGTATGCTTTCTTTAAATCAGTTACTACGTTGAACATTTTAATTCCATCGGTAAACGGAACTACAATACGCTCAAATTGATTGTTTCTGTCTTCGTAAACATTCTTAATAATTGGGAAAGCTTCTCTAGCGCTTCTGTCTGTTTTTTGAGTATAAAATTCAAGTGCTGCTTTATACAGTTTACCAGTGATTTCAATTTCAGTTAGTTTAGAGAAATCCTCTTGTGAAACTGGCGAAGTGAATGAGAAATAACGAATGATTTCAAATTCAAAATCTTTGAAACTGTTTTTAGCTTTATTTTCGTCTACGATTAATTCGCAAGTATCATAAAGCATATTCGCGATATCTAGTTTCAAACGCTCGCCAAACAAGGCGTGACGACGACGTTTGTAAACTACTTCACGTTGTGCATTCATAACGTCATCATATTCTAATAAACGCTTACGAGTACCAAAGTTGTTTTCTTCTACTTTTTTCTGAGCACGTTCGATAGATTTAGTCATCATCGAATGCTGAATTACTTCACCTTCCTGTAATCCCATTCTATCCATTACTTTGGCTACTCTTTCAGAACCAAATAAACGCATCAAGTTATCTTCAAGAGAAACATAAAATTGTGAACTTCCTGGATCTCCTTGACGACCGGCACGACCACGTAACTGACGGTCAACACGACGTGAATCGTGACGCTCCGTACCTACGATTGCTAAACCACCAGCTGCTTTTACTTCTGGAGTAAGTTTAATATCGGTACCACGACCCGCCATATTGGTTGCAATAGTAACTACACCTGCTTTTCCAGCTTCCTCAACGATTTGAGCCTCTTGCTTGTGCATTTTTGCATTTAATACGTTGTGTGTAACACCTCTCATTTTAAGCATACGGCTTAATAATTCTGAAATCTCTACAGAAGTTGTACCAATAAGTACTGGTCTTCCTGCTTTTGATAATTCAGTTACATCTTCAATAACGGCATTGAATTTTTCACGAGTCGTTTTGTAGATGAAATCTTCTTTGTCTATACGCGAAATTCCACGGTTTGTTGGAATTTCAACAACATCTAATTTATAAATTTCCCAAAGCTCACCTGCTTCTGTTACGGCTGTTCCAGTCATACCGGCCAATTTGCTGTACATTCTGAAATAGTTCTGTAATGTAACAGTTGCAAATGTTTGTGTAGCAGCTTCAATTTTTACATTTTCTTTAGCTTCAATCGCTTGGTGTAATCCGTCTGAGTAACGACGGCCATCCATAATACGTCCAGTCTGCTCATCAACAATCATGATTTTGTTGTCCATGATCACATATTCTACGTCTTTTTCAAAAAGAGTGTAGGCTTTCAAAAGCTGAGTCAAGGTATGAATACGCTCGCTTTTTACACCAAAATCTTGGAATAATCTTTCCTTTTCTTCTGCTTCGGCGTCTTTGTCCAGTTTTTTCTTTTCGATAGAGGCAATTTCGGTTCCAATGTCTGGAAGTACAAAAAAGTCAGCATCTGTATCACTAGAAAGATATTTTACACCATTATCAGATAAACTAACTTGGTTGTTTTTTTCTTCAATTACAAAATACAACGCTTCGTCCACTTTTGGCATTTCCCGGTTGTTATCCTGCATGTATTGATTTTCGGTTTTTTGAAGTAATTGTTTTATTCCTTCTTCACTCAAAAATTTAATTAAGGCTTTGTTTTTAGGCAAACTTCTGTAAGCTCTCAATAATAAGAAACCACCATCTTTAGTGTTTCCTTCCTTGATTAATTTTTTTGCTTCGGCAAGAAAACCATTTGCCAATTGACGCTGTAAAGCAACCAGATTTTCAATCTTTGGTTTCAGTTCGTTGAATTCATGACGGTCACCTTGAGGAACTGGACCAGAAATGATAAGCGGTGTACGGGCATCATCAATTAATACAGAATCGACCTCATCGACAATAGCATAATTGTGTTTTCTTTGAACTAAATCTTCAGGAGAGTGAGACATATTATCTCTTAGGTAATCAAAACCAAATTCATTGTTGGTTCCGTAAGTAATATCAGCATTGTATGCATTTCTTCTTCCTTCAGTACTTGGCTGGTGATTGTCAATGCAATCTACAGTTAAGCCGTGAAATTCGAATAAAGGTGCTTTCCATGTGCTGTCACGTTTTGCTAAGTAATCATTCACAGTTACTAAATGTACACCGTTTCCAGTCAAGGCGTTCAAGTATAATGGCAAAGTAGCCACCAATGTTTTACCTTCCCCTGTCTGCATTTCGGCAACTTTACCTTCGTGCAAAACCATTCCGCCAATTAATTGAACATCATAGTGAATCATGTCCCAAGTAATGTCTTTTCCGGCAGCATTCCATTTGTTGGCCCAAATTGCATTGTCTCCATCAAGAGTGATGTAATTTTTTACAGCAGAAAGTTCTCTGTCTTTTGGAGTAGCAGATACAACGATTTGTTCGTTGTCTTTGAAACGTCTTGCAGTTTCTTTAACTACTGAAAAAGCTTCTGGAAGAATTTCCAATAAAGTTTTCTCAGAGATATCATAAGCTTCTTTTTCAAGAGCATCAATAGCAATATAGATATCTTCGCGTTTGTCAATATCCTCAATGCTTTCTACTTCTAATTTAAGAGAAGCGATTTTAGAATCTTTTTCAGCACGAGCCTGTTTTATTTTTTCTTTAAAAAAAACGGTTCTTGCTCTTAATTCGTCATGTGACAAAGCTTGTAAAGTGCTTTCAAAAGTCTTTATTTTATTTAAATACGGCTGTAAAGCTTTTACGTCTTTCTCGGATTTATCCCCAACAAAGATTTTAATAATACTGTTTATGAAACTCATGATCTGTTTTTATTTCTATTTTAATATATCTGCGTAAATTTAAACAAAAAAAAAGCCTCTTCTGAGACTTTTTCTTGGTTTACTTTTTAATATTCATCCTCGTTCCAAAGATAATCTTCGTCTGTTGGATAATCTGGCCAAATTTCTTCCATTGATTCATATATCTCGCCTTCATCCTCAATTGATTGAAGGTTTTCTACTACTTCTAGTGGAGCACCGGCTCTAATAGCGTAGTCAATAAGTTCGTCTTTGTTCGCAGGCCACGGTGCATCGCTTAAATATGATGCTAATTCTAATGTCCAATACATATCTATCGATTTAGTTTTGTGCAAAAATAATTTTTTTACTGAAAAAGACAAGTAAAAAACGATTTATTTTTTATAAAGTTAAGAACGTATTAACGATTGCTGATTTTTGAATTAAGATTAACGATTTTTGATTTTAAATCTAAATATCAAAAATCGTTTATCTCCAATCTGAAATCCTATTTTCTTGGTATCCATTTTACTTCATCAGCGTTTAAATCATGTGACAACTTTCGTGCCAATACAAAAAGATAGTCAGAAAGTCGGTTTAAGTATTTAATCGCGATTTCGGCAACTGGTTCATTATGACTTAAATGAACAGCTAAACGTTCGGCACGCCGGCAAACGCATCTGGCGATATGACAATATGACACAGTTTGATGACCTCCTGGCAAAACAAAGTGAGTCATTGGCGGAAGCTTTTCTTCCATGGTGTCTATTTCCTTTTCCAAAAACTCAATATCGGTTTCGGTTATTCCAAGGTTTTTTAATCGAAGTTCACCGTTTTTCATCACTTCCTTTTCCGGAGGAGTTGCTAAGATTGCTCCAATGGTAAACAGGCGATCTTGTATTTCTATTAAAATATCTTTGTAATGGTTATTTATTTCCTGATCACGAATAAGTCCAATATAGGAGTTTAATTCGTCAACTGTTCCATAACTTTCAATACGTGCATGATCTTTTGGTACACGGGTTCCCCCAAAAAGAGCAGTAGTTCCGCCATCTCCGGTTTTTGTATATACTTTCATTTTTAATGTTTAATAGGTTAGTTGGTTATTCGTTTAATCGATAAATTCATTAGTTGTTTAATTAATTAAACGAATAAACGATTTAACAATTCAACAAATACACTATTTAGTTGTATCACTTTCAATAAGACCGTCTCTCAAACGAATAACTCTGTGAGCATAAGCTGCAATTTCTTCTTCGTGAGTTACTAAAATAACGGTGTTTCCGTTGGCGTGAATATCACCAAAAAGTTTCATTATCTCTAAAGATGTTTTACTGTCTAGATTTCCTGTTGGTTCGTCAGCAAGTATAATTGAAGGTTTGTTTACTAAGGCTCGAGCGACCGCAACACGCTGGCGTTGCCCTCCCGAAAGCTGGTTTGGCTGGTGATCCATTCTGTCTCCTAGATTTACTTGATTTAAAACTTCAGTAGCTCTTGAAATACGTTCAGATTTTGAATAACCCGCATAAATCATTGGCAGTGCAACATTATCAAGTGCTGTTGTTCTAGGTAAAAGATTGAAAGTCTGAAAAACAAAACCAATTTCTTTATTTCTAATTTCGGCCAATTCATCGTCTTTCATATGACTGACATTTTTCCCGTTCAGTATATAAGTCCCCGATGTAGGGGTGTCCAGACAGCCTAATAAATTCATTAAAGTAGATTTACCTGATCCCGAAGGTCCCATCAAAGCTACGTATTCCCCCTTATTAATTTCTAGATCAATGCCTTTTAGTACATAAACGATTTCGTTTCCTAGTACAAAATCTCTTTTGATATTTGTAATTTTTATAAGCGGGTTTTTCATTAGAATTTAGATTGCAGATTGTTGATTTTATTTTTAAAAGTACAAAAGACTTTTTGATTTAGTATATGTAGCTTCGGATTGATTTTTGTTACAGAAAGATGATGTCTAAATACCTAATAAATTGACCTCCTAAATTTTAATGTGATAAATGTTTTTGATTTATAATATCATTAATTTTATAAGAAAAAAAATATTAAAATAAAATAAAAATGTTTTTTATCGATTTTATATTAATTTTAACGATTTTTTTGAATGAGTTTTATTTTTAATATATTAAGTTTGTATAGTAAAGTTTAAGTTTTTTATTGGTTAGTTAGAATAAATTGAACTTTTGGATTACGGATAAGCAGTTCATCTTTGAACAGTTTTAACGTAATCATTTAATAGTAAGGTTAAGGTTAGGTTATTTGAACAAAAGACAGTCATGGGGGTGACTGTCTTTTTTTTGTATTACTCAGATTGTGTGTTATTATGATATTTTGTAAATCTGGGTAATGTTTTTTAATATTTCGGTAAAATCGATGTTAAGGTCAATTAATTTTCCTGTATGGATATCAAATATCCACCCATATACTTTTAATCCTCTTTCTCTGAATGCTTTTTGCACTTCTGCAGTTTTAATGACATTGATGCATTGTTCCTGAACGTTTAGCTCTACCAGTTTTTTGTACTTTTCTTCTTCATTGCTAATTGCATCAAGGGTTTTTCGGTGAATTCTGTACACATCTCGAATGTTTCTAAGCCACGGATTTAATATCCCCAAATCAGATTGCTGCATGGCGGCAAGAACTCCACCACAACCATAATGTCCGCAGACAACAATATGATTTACTTTTAAATGAACCACAGCATAATTGATTACCGACATAGAATTGAGGTCGGTATTTGGAACCATATTGGCAATATTTCGGTGTACAAAAACTTCACCTGGTTCTAGTCCCATAAGCTCTTCTGCCGACACTCTGCTGTCTGAACAGCCTATATAAAGAAACTCGGGAGATTGTCCTTTTGAAAGTTTCTCAAAATAATGCTCGTCCATTTGAAGCTGTTTGATAACCCATTTTTTATTGTTTTCAAAAATTTGTTTGATTTTCATATTTTGATTTTAAATGGTTTAATTGTTTTACCGTTTTAAGATTTGTGGTTTTAAAC
This sequence comes from Flavobacterium aquicola, assembly GCF_003385115.1. Taxonomy (GTDB): domain Bacteria; phylum Bacteroidota; class Bacteroidia; order Flavobacteriales; family Flavobacteriaceae; genus Flavobacterium; species Flavobacterium aquicola. The sequence goes on along the minus strand of NZ_QUNI01000002.1, from coordinate 577,926 downwards.
CGAAAAACAAAGGTATAATTTCTATCCTCTAACTTCTTATAATAAAATGCTGTTTGGGCTGTTCGTACCTAAAGAACACAAGTCCCCACTGAAAAGTGTCGATACTTACGGTAACTTTTGGGTGGTCTTTTATGATTTTCCAAGCTTCTTCCATTTCCTGTGACCAATGAATATCATCAAATATCCAAACCGTTTCATTGGTAATAGTTGGTAATAGCAATTCGAAGTATTCTAAAGTTGCATTTTTGGAATGATTGCCGTCAAAGTAAATTAGCTGATACTTGATAGGTGATGGTTGATGGTTTTTAAGATAACTGCTAAACTCACTTACAATTGATTCAACATTATTGCAATTGAATTTTTGCAGCTGTAATTGAGCTTGTCTTGCTGTTTCGGGACAGCCTTCAAGTGTTGTAATTTTTGCTTTTGGATTTCCTAATGATAGGGCAGAAGTTGCTAAACCAAGAGAAGTTCCAATTTCCAAAATAGTTTTTGGCTGAAAATAATTGGTAATTCTAAATAATAATTCGGCTCGTTTGGGACTTATTCCTGCGTTTTGGGCAATTTTATCGATTGCTCTCACATTGGATTTGAAAACTCTGGAACCAGCACCAAAATCAGTAACTTCTATTGTGTTTTTATTTTCCAAAAGTGAATTTCGGTACTCTTTTAAAACTTCATATTGCTTCGCCTGTTCGCTCCCGCTCGGGTCGGGTTTAGGTTTCTTGTCATAAAAGCATTTGGTCAATAAAAGAAACACAAACGGCGAATGTACAGCGTGCTCATTTTTGGAATGCCAAAGGAATTTGAGATAGGATTTTATTTGGAATAGCATAATGAATTGGGTTTTGTCAGGAGGTGCGAATTGGGTAATGCCAATAGTATTTATTTGTTATTCAGTTTTTTTAATTCTCTATCTAAATCTGACATGTAATTTTTATCTTGTTCAATTCGAAAATGTTCATACTCCTGATGTGCTTTTTCAACTGCTTGGTCGTGAGAAATGACTCCTGCATTTGGAAGTACATCAAGACTATTGCTTTCAAGGAACTTATTGGTGCGTTCTAGCCAATCTTTCATATTTATTAATTGATTTCGGCGTGCTTGAAATTCGGCTAAATCCAAAAAAGCACTGACTAATAAATTCAAATCGCCAATTTCATTTTCATTTAGATAATTTTTCGCAACAACTACATCACTTTTTACAATTTTACCATTTGGAGCATTTTTCCAAGTTGATAATCCCATAAAGTCTTTGGTTCTGTCTACACGATTGTAGACAATTTCAGCAGCTGTATTTCCTGTAATTGCAAAATGCAGTTTGTTTTGAACCATTTTGTAAAACAGTTTCGTTTCCTCGGCATCTTTACTATAATCGGCACTGCATTGTTCAAAAATATCTCCTAATTTTTGAAAAACACGACGTTCGCTGGCTCGTATTTCACGTATGCGTTCCAGTAATTCGTCAAAATAATCTTTTCCAAAAGGTTTTCCGTTTTTGAGCATTTCGTCATTTAGAACAAACCCTTTTATGATATATTCTTTCAGCGTCTGTGTTGCCCAAATTCGAAATTGTGTGGCTTGTTTTGAATTAACGCGATATCCAACAGCTATAATTGCATCAAGGTTGTAAAATTTTGTTTTATATTTTTTACCGTCATTTGCAGTTACCGAGAATTCCTCGACAACTGAATTTGACTCTAGTTCTTCACTGTTGAATATGTTTTTTAAATGCAAGGAAACGTTGTCGGTAGAGCAATTAAACAATTGCGCTATCAACTTTTGAGTAAGCCAAAAATTATCATCAAAATAAGTAACGTTGATAACCACGCTGCTGTTCTGATTTTGATAAAAAATAATTTTGTTTTCCATTTTTGGGTGTTTGTGACGAAGATACAAAGATAAAGTGAATAGTAATTTGTGACAAGCGAGCCGTTAGACTTTAAACACTATATTTGCAACCCAGTATTTTTGCAAATGCAAATAGCTGTTTTTTATAATGATGATGGAAGAAATAGTAGAAAAGATTGTAATAAGTTCGGAAGAAATAGACCGATGCATAGCTGTTTTAGCGCAATTAAACAGCGATACCGACCAGATATTTGAAATCCCAAAAGAGCAGCGAACAGCTTTAATCAAAGTAGCGGGGCAATTTTCGCGTCCAGATCGTGATGAGTTTGCTAAAAGGAAAAAAGACGCTAAAGCAGTTGCTAAACGCAAACAGGAAAAGAAAGACAGAACGGCCCGCAAGGAAACCGGAATTCGTTCGGCTCGTGAAGCGAGTGTTTTTGTTGCTCCAAAATTACTGGCTTCGCATGATTTGGATTCTAAAGAACAGTTGGAACTTGAAACGCCAAGAAAATGTTATGTCTGCAAAACGGAGTTTACCAAAATGCATCATTTTTATGATACAATGTGTACGGATTGCGGCGATTTTAATTATGCCAAGCGTTTCCAAACTGCAGATGTAAAAGGGCAAATTGCCGTGATTACAGGTTCCCGTTTAAAAATTGGATATCATATTACTTTAATGTTATTGCGTGGCGGAGCAACGGTTGTTGCAACGACCCGTTTTCCGGTGGATTCGGCTTTGAGGTTTTCTAAAGAAGAAGACTTTATGGAATGGGGACATCGCTTGAAAATTCACGGATTGGATCTGCGCCATATACCTAGTGTGGAGATTTTTTGCAATTTTATAGAACAAAAATACGGACGATTAGATATTCTGATTAATAATGCGGCACAGACGGTCAGACGTCCTGCTGGTTTTTATACGCATTTAATGGAAAATGAAGAACTGCCAATTGGTTCTTTGCCAGAACAAGCACAAGAATTATTATTGGATCACACCAATTGTCTCGATGAATTGAAAGTACTGACTTCGGGAGCTTCTTCTAATCAAAATATGCCGGTAACCTGGCATGGTCCTGAACCTGGAATTGGTCTGCGGGCTTCCGCCAAATTATCTCAGATTCCGTATTCGTTCGATAATGCTTTGGTTGCTCAGGAAGTTTTTCCGGAAGGTGAACTTGATGCCGATTTACAGCAGGTCGATCTGCGAAAAGTGAACAGCTGGCGTTTAAAATTAGGTCAGATAGAAACTACTGAAATGATAGAAGTACAATTGGTGAATTCGGTTGCACCTTTCGTATTATGCAATCGTCTTTCGGAAGTGATGAAGAAAGATAATACAGGTAAAAAACATATCATCAATGTATCGGCGATGGAAGGGAAGTTTTATCGTGATTTCAAGGAAGACCGACACCCGCATACCAATATGGCAAAAGCAGCGCTGAATATGTTGACGCACACAGCTGCAGGAACTTTGGCAAAAGACGGAATTTTTATGAATGCTGTAGATACCGGCTGGGTAACTGATGAAGACCCGGCAGAACTAGCCAAGAGAAAACAGGAAGAGCAGGATTTTCAGCCGCCTTTGGATATTGTTGACGGAGCGGCGAGAGTTATGGATCCGTTGTTTGACGGGATTAATACAGGCAAACATTGGTGCGGAAAATTTTTGAAGGATTACCGTCCGATTGCTTGGTAAGGAACTTCTTGTTGAAAAACAAATCGATTTTATCTGCGAAAATCTGCGTGAAATAAATAGCAAGCAGATTTTTTTATTGAAAATTTCCGTTTCTGAACTAAAGCCGAATGTTTGCACTTTTGCGTGAGGGATGGCAGTGGAGCTCTCCCGATTTTTCATCGGGAAGCGGGAACGTACAGCCCGACCCGAAGTTTTTACGGAGGGGCACGCCATAATAAAAAGACTGTTGTGGTGATTTATAATTTAAAATCCTTCGCCGTCATTAAAATAGAAAGTCTGTGAATCGCGGCCTAGCCCGTAATTGACGATGAAATTGGTCAGCGTATTTTTGTCTAGCAGAATTCTTAATCCAACTCCCACAGCGGGCTGAATGTACTCGCCCAACTTTAGGTTTCTGTCGGCATCGCTGGTGGTGGTAGCGTTAGCAAATACAGTACCGCTTATCATTTGGTTTTTGGTAATAGGGAAGCGGTATTCACTTTCAAAATACATCAGGTTTGTACCCCTAAAAAGACCTTGAATGTAGCCTTTCCCGCTTCGGCTGTTTTGATCCCAGCCTATGGCAGGGAGATTCAGATAGGGCAATTGACCGTGCGCCAAGAATTGGCCGTATGCCCAAAAACCTAAGACATGCTGTTTGTTGGTTTTGCTGATGGGAATAAAATAACGGCTTTCGAGCAACACAGTGCCGCTTTCATGTTTGTTGAGGTCTGTTTGGGGATTGTAACGGTAATTCATATTCAGGTACAAGCCATTGTTTGTGTTTATTAGGTTGTCTCTGGTGTCGTATATGAAATTGATGCTTACGCCATTGACGGCATAATTCTTGTCGCTGAAGCCGTGTTTTTTGGAATAGGTATAATGATAAGTGTATTTTTCATTGGCAGCATCTAAATTTTTGTCCACAATATTGCTATAGCTGTCAAAATGGATTCCTGCTCCGATGAAAAATGACTGGAAGATAGTGTAGGATGCCGTTTCATGAAACTTAAAATAGTTGTAATTCATAGGCTGTTTTATAGCATCATAATCAAAGTCCTGAAATTCGGCTCCCCAAGGAATAATATCAGTTCCTAAACCATAATTGGCTTGGGAAAAAACATAATAACGAAAGTCACCACTAAAGAATAGCCGGTCATTATTGACGTACATATTGTTTTTTAAATACGTCAGAATCTGTTTTTTGGTGCTATAGGAAGCGCCGCCGGAGAGTAATGAAATCTTGTTTTCGGGTTTTAGCTTAAAACTGAATTGGCTTATAAACCCCAGTGTAAATCCGTTTGCAGGCTGGTAACCCAAAGTAGGAAATGCAATTAAGTGATTTTTGGAATCGGGTTTGCTTATTTTTAAAGTATCTTCTTTTGTGAATAAATCGATAATAGTGCGTAAAGGGTAAAGTTTCTCTCCTTCTTTATTCGCTTCCTGCGGAAAAACGGCATGAGAGTAAAAAAAGAAAAGAAGAAATAAAATTCTAAATTTCAGAATATTTGTAAAAGTCATAATAAGGCTTTGCGCTGTAACCAAAACAATTAGTGAGTATATCTAAATCAATTTTTTTGAAAACAAAACATAAAACTAAACAAATTTTCTTTCTGTGGTTTTAATTTAGAGTAATAAAAATGTTTTATTACTTTTTTTTTACGGTTATGACTCTGAATTTGAAGAGAGATATTAAAAATAAAATCCAAATTTGATCGAAGCTTCCGGATTAAGCAAAGGTAAATTGTATTCCTTATTATCTAGAACGAAATTGTCGCTTCCTCCAACTTTAAGGCTCAAGCCTGCCCATGGAGAAACATAGAAATTTTTATAGATGTTGAAATTATAGCCCAGACTTCCATTTAGGAGGAAGTTTTCGAAATTTTTTGTAGCATTACTGCTGTCGCTTTTAATATCACTTTTCCAATAAACGGGTCCGGCTCCAATCCACCAGCCTTTCCAATTGTCTTTCAAAAAACGGTCCAGTATAACGGCGTAGGCTTTTATGTGATGGTCTGAAAAACCATCTTTGGTCACAAAATCAGGTTTGTTGACATCGGCAAAAAGAGCTCTTCCGCGCCATTTGTCTTTACCAACCCAGCCTGCACCAAAATAGCCTCCCGTGGCATAAGGTAAAACATCGAGTTCAATTCCGATATTCCATTTATTATTTGTGTCTGTGCCGTTTTCGGACTGTGCATGCAATTGCATTGAAAAGGCAATAAAAACAAGGAGTAGTGCTTTTTTCATGGATGAGGTTTGTGAGATGTTGATTTTGTTTCGTAATCGTTACAGTTCAAAAGTACTTTTTTGTCTTTAAACAGGTAATGACTTTTGTCATAAAGAAAAAAGCCACAACGGAATTGGATTCTGTTGTGGTTTTTACCAGAGTTATGTGAGATTTACATCAAATTACAAAGCAAGTTCCTTAAAAACTAGTTTTTTAAAGATATAAAAAATATGTACAATCAAATTAAATTGTTTTATAGGCTTCGCTTAAATTTTCATTTAAATAGTCTGAAAGTTTTTCAAAATCTTTCGAATTTCTTTTAAAAAGATTGATTTTAGTTCCATCTGTCATTTTTAAAACTATTTCACGACTCGTTTTAATTTCTAACAAATGATAATGATTTTCAGTCCAGCCAGAAACATTTTTTAAACTGTATTGTTTCTGCTTAGAGAATGTTTGGCGGACAGTTAGTATATCATCATTTAGTGTGAAATATTTGCTTTTGTTTGTGTTTATAATGTACAATAACACAGTTATTATAGCTAGTACTATTAAGCCTGTTTTTCCCCATAATTCTTTCTGCCTTTCTATAAATACAGAGAATAATAGGGCTATTGTTAAAGCGTATGCAATAATCAATACTTTGTTTTTAGTAATGTAATTCATAAAAAAAACATGCTAAGTGAAAATGTTAAGTATACCAATCTTAGTAAAAAAATCTTTGAATTATAAATCCCTTTCTTTTATGCTTGCCTTAATTTCTGCAATTCTTTTCTTTGTTAATTCTTCCAAGCAAGTCGAATATATTAAAGGCTTAATACTGCCGCCTTCGTATTGAGAAGCTTCAAATTTACAGTGGGAATCACGAAATTTTACCCAATCTTTTTCCGCTTGGATGAGCAATGTTTTTTCATTTTGATCCAGCATAGACATAAGCTGTTTATAGACTTTATTGAGTTCTGCATCAGCTTTTTTATATTTGGCACTAGCGGTTTGGTTCATTTCTAGTTGCGTTTGGGCAAATGAATAGTTGTAAAAACACATTACGAGCAAGGTGATGAAATAATATTTTTTTGTCATTTGAAATTAAATTTAGTTAGAGTGATTTTTATTTTAACGAAAGTTATAAATACAATTTTAGGAATTAAAATCGATAGCCTATTCGAAAACCAATACCCAAATTCACATCAATGCCAGATGATTCTTCCTTCGAATAATATCCAAAAAAATCATGATTTCCGTTATTTTCAATATGTCCTAAATCCTCATTAAATTCTCTATCTATGTTTTTGACTTTCCGATTCATGCATCCCAATTGGAAATAAGGCTCTATAATAAATCGATAAAATTGTTTTTGAAATCCAAAAATCAAGTTTGCTCCGTAATTTTTTTTGATGACACCAAAATTATCTACAAAGTCATCTTCATAGGTTTCGTAGTCATCGATTTCACTTTTATAATATGAGGTAGATTCGTTGTACTTGTTTTCTCTGTAAAAGACTTGTATTCCAGTATAAAGCCCATCAGAATTTCTTTTTTTAGTTTTATCATTTTTAAAATAGTTGCAAAAGTAAAATCGTCCTTCAGTATTTATTTTAAAACCACCAACCTTAACAGAAACAGTATCAATTCCAGATCCCATATCATAAAATTGATAGCCTACTTCTGTTTGAATACTAAACGAATCATTAATTTTTTTTTCAATCGCAAGCTGAACTGTCGGAAATGTGAAAATATCAATTAAAGCAGTTGGGTTTGTTTTTATAATCCAAGAACTTTGTTTGCGAATTTCTTGAGAAAAAGAGATGCTTGAGCAGATAAATAAAATAAGTAAAAATAGAATTTTGAAATTCAATCTCATATATGTGAAGTTTTTAGACCTTAATTTTTTTTAGATTAATAGCTTTTTAACGGTACTAAAATACTGATAAAAGATTACAAAAATGTTTTTTCTAAAAAATAAAAACCACAATAAAATTAAATTCTATTGTGGCTGTAAACTATAATACTAAAAAAACTATCCTTCCATTTTCGCAGAAAGCTCAAACCATCTTTCCTCTTTATTCTCAATTTTCTTGATAATATTTTCTAGCTCTTTGGCTTTCTTTTCGATATCGGCATCGGCTACTTTTCCATCTGAAAACAACTGCTCAATTTTTGTTTTGTCGATTTCCAAATCCTTGATTTCTCTTTCGATTTTCTGAAATTCTTTTTGCTCGTTAAAAGTTAGGTTTCCGGTCGGATTGTTTTGCTTCCATTCTTTTTTTTCAGTTTTATTATCTTCTTTTTGAGCTACGTCGTTACTGTCTTCATAGGCTCTGAAATCAGAGTAATTTCCTGGGAACGTTTCAATTTCGCCTTGACCTCTAAATACAAATAGCTGATCTACGATTTTGTCCATAAAATAACGGTCATGCGATACGACAACCAAACAGCCTGGGTAATCCAAAAGGAAACTTTCAAGAACGTTCAGCGTCACAATATCCAAGTCATTTGTAGGTTCATCTAGAATTAAAAAGTTTGGGTTCTGAATTAAAACCGTACATAAATACAGACGTTTTAATTCACCACCGCTAAGCTTTTCTACATAATCGTATTGTTTTTTTGCATCAAAAAGGAAACGCTCCAATAATTGCGAGGCCGAAATCATGCGCCCTTTGGCTAACGGAATAAATTCTCCGTATTCCTTAATAATATCGATGACACGCTGACCTGGTTTCGGGTTGATTCCGCTTTGAGTGTAATATCCAATTTTTATGGTATCGCCTACAACGACTTTTCCTTGATCGAGAGGTAAAGTTCCAGTAAGTAAGTTTAGGAAAGTAGATTTTCCTGTTCCGTTTTTACCAATAATCCCGATACGCTCCCCACGCTGAAAGTCATAACTGAAATTGTCCAGAATCACGTGATCTTTAAATTTTTTGGAAATCTTGTGAAGCTCAACAATCTTGCTTCCCATACGTTCCATATTAATTTCGAGCTCGACTACATTTTCTTTTCGGCGGCTTTGGGCTTTTTCCTTTATTACATAAAAATCATCCTGACGTGATTTAGACTTGGTAGTTCTCGCTTTTGGCTGGCGGCGCATCCATTCTAATTCTTTTACAAATAAGTTTTGTGCTTTGTCAACGCTTGCATTTTCAGAGGCAATACGTTCTTCCTTTTTTTCTAAATAATAAGAGTAATTTCCTTTGTATTGATATATTTTTCCGTTGTCTAGTTCTATGATTTCATTGCAGACACGTTCCAAAAAGAAACGGTCGTGAGTTACCATAAACAACGTGATATTTTCTTTGGCAAAATAACTTTCCAGCCATTCAATCATTTCTAAATCCAAGTGATTCGTTGGCTCATCCAGAATTAATAAATCGGGACGGTTAATCAAAATAATGGCAAGTGACAAACGTTTTTTCTGCCCACCCGAAAGACTTTTTACTTTCAGCTTAAAGTCTTCGAGCTTTAATTTGAACAGAATTTGTTTGTATTGGGTTTCAAAATCCCAGGCATTGTGCTGATCCATAGCGTCAAAAGCTTTTTGATAGGCTTCCTCGTCTTCAGGATTTTCTAATGCTTTTTCGTAGGCTTCAATCACTTTTAAACTTTCATTATCAGATGCAAAAATGCTTTCCTCAATCGTCAATTCATCCTGTAATTTATTGTCCTGCGATAAAAAGGCCATTCTGATGCTTTTTCTAAGAACAACCTGTCCGGTATCAGGCTCATCCAAACCATTGATAATACTCATAATGGTGGTTTTTCCCGAACCGTTTTTGGCAATAAAAGCTATTTTTTGGTCTTTGTTGATTCCAAAGGAGATGTCTTTGAACAGCGTGCGCTCCCCAAAAGATTTTGATATATTTTCTACAGATAAATAATTCATGATGTTAAAGTGCTTAAAGTAAAAGCTTTTGTATGTTTTAATGACAATTGAAACTCTTTTTAAATAGAAGTCTATTGAAATTTGGGCAAAGATACCTTTTTGAATCCAAGAAAAAAAAGATAGCTTAAGACTATCTTTTCGCTGCATTTTGTTTGTGCCTTTTCTAATATTAATACCTATTCTATAAATAAATACAATTTGCTAGTTGTCAATTTTTTTGTGAAATTTATCGGCAATTATTTTATATTTTTGCAGTTTATCCCTGAATCTAATGAATAAAAAAGAACTGCCTGTACCATACAATGAAGCAGAGCGCTTGGCAGCATTAAAACGCTATAATATTCTTGATACACTGCCTGAACACGCTTTTGATGATGCAACGAAACTTGTTTCTTATATATGCGGCGTACCTATTGCCCATATTTCATTCATAGATGAAAGTAGACAATGGTTTAAATCTGAAATTGGAATTGGGGTATCTGAAGTGCCACGTGAAATTTCTTTTTGCCAATACACTATCATGGACACTAAAATGGTAGAAATACCAGATACTTATTTAAACGAACAGTTTAAAGACGATCCTAATGTTGTTGATGGATTTAAGATAAGATTCTACGCAGGTATTCCCATTACCACTCCCGATGGTCATAATATAGGAACACTTTGTGCTATAGATCAGGTTACCAAGGAGCTTAATGACAACCAGCGAAATGCGCTTGCAATTATTGCCAAACATGTCATGAACCACCTAGAGTTGGGAACAAAGCACATTGAATTGAACGGTCAGAAAAAAATTGCAGAACGTGCGGTTTTGGCTAAAGACAGTTTCTTGGCAAATATGAGTCATGAAATTAGAACACCTTTGAATGCAATAATTGGATTTACAGATCTTTTAGCTCAGACAAAACTCGATACTGTGCAGCGAGATTATATAGAGAGCGTTCAAATTGCTGGTGAAAATCTGCTTTTAATAATTAATGATATCCTCGATCTTTCTAAAATTGAATCAGGTAATCTGGTTATTGAATCAGAACCATTCAATTTAAAAAAGACACTTAAACATGTTTATAATCTGCTAAAGGTAAAAGTTCCCAGCGATGTTGAATTTAATCTGTTTCTCGATGCCGATATGCCGGAAATGGTAATTGGTGATCAGGGTAGATTAAATCAAATACTGGTTAACCTTACTGGTAATGCACTTAAATTTACTCAAGAAGGCGAAGTAACCGTTTCTGTAAAATTGGTGAATGAGACAGATGATCATTATTCGCTTAAATTTTCTGTTAAAGATACGGGCATTGGCATACCAGAGAATAAACTTAAAACGATTTTTAAACGATTTACGCAAGCTGAACAAAGTACCACACGAAGATTTGGCGGTACGGGGCTTGGACTTAATATTGTAAAGCAGTTAGTTGAATTACAGAATGCCGAAATTCATGTGAAAAGCAGGGAGGGCCGTGGTTCCGAGTTTTTCTTTGTGCTTGATTATAAAAAAGCGGACTATGCAGAAATAGCTGCTGCATCATCATTGGAAGAGAATCTAGGAAAACTAAAAATACTTCTCTGCGAAGACAATGCTCTAAACCAAAAATTGGTAAAGAACGTTATCTATAATTTTGGATTCGAATTAGACATCGCTGATAATGGACAGGCAGGAATAGAACTTTTATCAAAAAATGAATATGATCTGATATTAATGGATCTTCAGATGCCTGTTAAGGACGGCTACCAAACGACAGAATTTATTAGGAATGAAATGAATTCACATATTCCTATTATTGCGATGACTGCACATTCTCTTGTAGGGGAACAGGAACGCTGTTATAGTGTGGGGATGAATGCATATGTGCCGAAACCTTTTAAACAGGCGGTACTTTTGCAGGCCATAAAAATAGTGATGAGCAAAGAGAATAAAGAAATATTCAAGTGGAAACCAGATTATTCTTTTTTAGATGAAATGTCATGTGGGGATGCAAGATTTAAACAAGAGATGATAGATCTTTTTATTGAAAAAGTACCATTAGAAATTACTCAATTAGAAAAAGCATTTAATAATAATGATTATGAAACTGCCAAGAAACTGTCGCATAATATGAAAACTAGTATGAGTATGTTCATGCTGGATGATCTTACTCATTATTTAGCGATTATCGAGGACGAAGCCATACTCGGGCAGTTTACAGCTGAAACTGCAGATAAAATTAATGTTTTACATAATGCGGTTATTGAGGTTGTTGAATATTTTAAAGAACAGGGATAAAAAATAATATTGTTTTACGTAATTGCACACTGTTTTTAATGGAGTGTGTTTCAAGAAATTTAAACCAATGAGAATAGTTTTAGCAGAAGACAACGATATACTTCGTAAATCATTATCTTTTTTCTTAGAATCTAAGGGATTTACGGTTGATCAATTTTCTGATGGTCAAGAAGCACTCGATGCGATTAAAGAAAATAGTTATGACTTAATACTGACAGATATAAATATGCCTGGAGGAAGCGGAATGGAAATTACGCAATATGTAAGGGAGACCATTGGTTCTAATATTCCAATAATTATATTTACATCTTCCGGTATAGAGCAGACTGAACTTGATTCTTTTGATATAGGCGCAAACGAATTTATTGCAAAACCAGTTAGTCCTGCTGTCCTTTTAGTCCGAATTAATAAATTATTAAATTCACAGATTAAATGAAATTTTTGATGTACTTATTTTCTTTCTTTCACTACCCCCGCATTTATTCTTTATGTAGTTATTGCTAAACGTTTCTAATATGATAAAATTCTGGGAACTATATGAGAACGGTGATTGGGTAAAACCATTTCTTATTTTGTCAATAAGCCTTTTTATTGCAGCATCTTTTATTTTGTATCTTTTGATTATCAGAAGCCGAAGCAAGAATATAAGAAAAGACAGGCTCCGAATCGAATACAGTACATTTATTGAAAAATTTATGTTTGCGCTAGTTTTTCAAGATACTCCTTTTTCATCCATTAAAGAAGATAAAGATTATGAGGAGTTTTCTAAAACCTCTTTCTTTCGTGAGGTTCTGATGGATTCCATTATAAATCTCCACAAAAACTACGAAGGGATTTATGCAAAAAAACTGGAACAATTTTATAAAGACTCTGGGTTAATAAACGATTCATTTAAAAAGCTCAGGAGTTTAAAATGGGAGATAAAGTGCAAAGGAATTACAGAACTTGCAGAATTAAATGTTGCTGAGTCTTTTGGCAGTATAATGAAAGTTTCTAAAGCCAGAAATAAGACTTTAAAAATTACGGCTTTAAACGCCTGCATCAAACTTGCGGGTATAAAGGGGATAGAACATCTCACAGAGCATCAGCATCCAATTGATGATTGGACACAATTAAATATTATACATGCTTTTAAAAAACATGATATAGGGGATATAAAAGGTGTAGAACTCTTACTTGAATCTAAAAATACAACTGTTGTTATATTGGGGTTGAAACTTATTAAAGAATTAAAACTTAGTCAAAAACTTCCTTATGTAACGCAATTGGCGGCGGTAGCTCCTAATATTCAGGTAAAATATATTGCACAGGACGTATTGCAGACATTAACCGTTTAACAATATACGAAGATGACTTTTTTAAATGATGAATTAAAAGTGTTTACGGATCTATATCTGATATTTATACTTGCGTATGCAGTATTGATAATGTCTTCTTATCTTATATTGGCTTATCTTTCTACAAAAGAACTTCGGAATTATCTTAAAAAGAATAGTTTTACAGATTATGATGTTCTTCTTACAAGTGATTTTGCACCAAGTCTTTCGCTAATTGCTCCTGCATACAATGAAGGATTTACCATCGAAGAAAATGTAAAATCTTTACTTTCTTTAAATTATAACAACTATCAGGTAATTGTCGTTAATGACGGCAGTAAAGATAATTCTCTGGAAATTCTTATCAAGACCTATGATTTAGTGATTAAAGAATTTGATATCCATTCAAAAATTGAAACAAAAAAAATTAGAGGTATATATGTATCCAAAAATGCTGCATACAAAAAACTTGTAGTAGTTGATAAGGAAAACGGCGGTAAAGCTGATGCTCTTAATGTTGGGTTGAATATTGCACAGAATCCTTATGTAGTATGTATTGACGTTGACTGCATTCTCGACAAAGACGCACTTCTCAAGCTTGCAAAACCTTTCTTGGAATCTTTTGGCAAGCGGGTTATTGCAACCGGGGGCGTAGTAAGAATAGCGAATCAGTGTATCATTAAGAATGGAAGGCTGGTTGAGGTTAATATTCCAGATATTATGCTGCCAAGAATACAGGTGCTAGAATATTTGAGGGCTTTTCTTTTGGGAAGAATGGCTTGGAGCAGACTCGACGGGTTACTTCTTATCAGCGGTGCATTTGGTGCATTTGATAAGGAAATAGCGCTGCTGGCAGGCGGCTATAATACAAAAACGGTAGGTGAAGATATGGAACTTGTAGTAAGAATGAGACGCTATATGCTTGAAAACAAAATACCATATACTGTCAGTTATATTCCTGACCCGCTTTGCTGGACAGAAGCACCAGAAGATTTTAATATATTCAAAAAACAGCGCAGCCGCTGGATGAGGGGAACAATTGAAACACTTGACCTTCATAAGAAAATGTTCCTTAATCCTAAATATAAATTGCTTGGAATAATCAGCATACCTTATTGGACATTTTTCGAATTTCTGGCTCCTGCAATTGAATTTATAGGTCTTGTACTAACACTTATATTTATAGTTTTTGGCTTTCTTAACTGGCATTTCTTTTTTTTACTTTTAATGTTTGTGTATTTTTTTGCTGTTATGTTTTCAGTTATAGCTCTTTGCAGTGAAGAGCTTACGTATCATAAATATCCAAAACAAGCCGATTTTTTTAAACTTCTTTTAGCCGCATTCATTGAGCCATTTTATTTTCATCCTCTCACGATATACTCGGCCTTAGTTGGTTATAAAGAAAAGATAATGGGTACGAAAGGCTGGGGCGAAATGACAAGAAAAGGGTTTAATAAAAAAGAATAATTATTGTGGCTAAGTTATTCTTGGCAGATATTAAGGCGATAATTTTAAACTTAGATAAAATCTTAAAACTTTGGCGTAAAAGTTTAAGGATTCAAATAGGAGCTTAAATCAATAGTGTGTATTTGCTGAGGTGTATTTATAAAAGGTTTTCGTATTGTGGTTTCGTTGGTAAGATAGAATAATTTACCATCTGCGGTTGTAATGCCTTCGATTTGATGGAACGGCAGTCTGATTTTTATTTTTCGGCTGTTTCCGGACCAAAAAGAATCTTTTTCATAACCGTACAGCAGTAAAACAAAAGGCTGCAGGGTTTTAGAATAACCACACAAAACCACCCCTTTTTTTGATGGTAATGCCACTGCGCCGGTAATTAATCCTTGCGCATCAATTGATCCTTTGAATTCGGCAGTATAAACTCCAGCTTTGTTTGGTAAAGCATATACACTAGTTCTTTGGTTTGACCATTCTTTGGTAAACAGATAAATAACATCTTTCTGAACAATAAATGCTTCGCAGTCAAAATTAGTGGTATTTGCTTTTTGAAGTTTAAAATTACTCTGGTCTGAATAGGAAAAAGCAATCGTATCCATAACTGGATTGGTCGTCAAAATAGTTTCTTTTTGAATTCTTATTATTCGTAAATCCTTTCTGTTTCCCTTATTGTTGTTGCCAAAATCGCCTATATAGATATATAAACTATCCTGAGAAATCTCTTCCCAGTCTTTAGTTTTTAATTCGGCGAATTTGATCTTTTTCTTTATTTTTCCTTTTAAGTCCAATCCATACAATCTATCGTCAAAGTGATCATTGTGAGTCCATAATAAATTGTCAAAATAAATCAAACCTGATGTTCGTTGAATAGAATCACTAAGTTTTGCTGAAAATACAGGCGATAATTTTGCAGAAGCATACCAGCAATGGCCATCGTTCTCGGTAGCTTTTGGATCAAAATTACTGGCAAAACGATCTGTACAGCCTTTAATTTGGGCATAAGAGCCAGTCGTAAACAAAAGGAAAAACAGAATAGTTTTTTGCATCATAACATTCAGGTGAATTCACAAAGCAAGTTATCAAAATAATACTATTTTAAAAAGAGTTTGAAGCGAATGATTGGGTATTCTAGGATATATGGTTTCCTGCTCTGCACTATATCTTTTTCTTTTTAAGGAAAAAGAAAAAGGATGCCGTTTCGATCAGGGCTGCTGAGGAATCATGATTTTGTATTTGGATTTATTGTAAGAGCGATAATGGCTTAATTTTTTTAGTCTATTGTCGAATTTTGCAAGCTTCCAAGAGTTTTTATTTTTTGTTATATTTGGATTCTTTAAAGGGTTATTTTTTTACAATTCCAAATACAATACATGCGTTTCATTAAGCAAAATTGGTTTCTTTTTTTTATATTTCTTTCATCATTTTCATCGTTTTCGCAGAAAATTGATTTTAGAAGTAACGATCTCGATATGAAACAAATTTTAAAGAAGATCTTTATAGAGAATGACACCGTGAAGAAAGTAGAAGATCAAAGTAAAATTGCTTTTTCGTTAATCCCCGCTCCCGATATGAAGAGTGCCGAAGGCGGATTGGTAGTGTCCTTTGTAACAACTTTCTTTATGGCCGAAAACCATGAGACAACTAAAATGTCTGAAGTTTATTTTACTCCGACCACAAGTTTTACCGGTCAGTACTCATTCCCGATACAGTCCTATATATACACCAAGGACAATAAATACAATTTTATTGGTGATTACAGATTTATGATTTACCCTCAGTTTACATATGGTCTGGGAGGAAACAGTTCCAAAGACCCGCAATCCGAGGTCGATTATCAGCAGATTCGTTTTTATCAATTCATCAGCCGAAAAATAAAAGGAGATTTTCGTTTGGGTCTGGGTTTTCAATTAGACAAATATGAAAGCATTTCCGAAGATTCTGATATAGATGTCCCAACCGATTTTGAAAAATATCAGGAAGGCGATTACTCGGATGAGCTTTCCTCTGGCATTGCATTTCAGGCATTGTATGATTCTAGAAAAAACATTTTAAATCCAGTACAAGGCTATTATTTTGAAGCCGATTACCGAATCAATTCCAGTATTTTTGGCAGTGATACTCATTGGCAGTCTATTTATATTGATGCTCGAAAGTATCATTCTTTCAGTGAAAAACGCCATAAGGTTTTAGCATCGAGAGCTTTTTACTGGGCGGTTTTTGATGGAAAACCACATTATCTGGATTTACCAAGTATAGGCTGGGATCGTTATGGCAAAACAGGTCGGGGATTTACGAGAAATCGCTACCGAAGCAATTCATTATTGTATCTGGAAACGGAATATCGTACCGATATTACCAAAAATGGTTTTATTGGAGCTGTTTTTTTTGGGAATATATCTTCGGTATCCAATTTGGATACGTACAGATTTACAAATTGGACACCTGCAATAGGAACGGGACTAAGGATAAAATGGAATAAAATGAATAACTGTAATCTGGCACTGGATTATGGTGTGAGCAAAGATGACTGGACTTTTAGGGTCGGTCTTTCTGAGAATTTTTAATTTTCTCTGGTGAGTAGTTTGCAGCTGACTTTCTTATGTTCAATTTTGTGACTTTACCACTTAAAAATATATCTTTGGAAAATGCAGCTATCCATCATTATTCTCAATTACAATGTGCGGTATTTTTTGGAACTATGTGTTCTTAGTGTTGAAAGCGCTTTAAAAAACATAGATTCTGAAATTATAGTTGTGGACAATAATTCTTCGGACGACAGCTGTGAAATGATAAAATCACGCTTTCCGCATGTTAAACTCATTCAGAATAGTGAAAATTTAGGCTTCCCAAAAGGAAATAATATTGGAGTGGCTCAAGCCAAAGGAGAGTATATTTGTATTTTAAACCCAGATACAGTAGTAGCCGAAGATACGTTTGAAAAAGTATTGGCCTTTGCTGGAAAGAAAAAAGATCTTGGGATCGCAGGTGTAAAACTCATCGATGGAGCTGGAAATTTTTTGCCAGAAAGCAAACGGGGAATTCCTACGCCTTGGGTTGCTTTTACCAAGATTATTGGTTTGTATAAATTGTTTCCTAAAGCAGCTTTTTTTAATAGATATTATGCGCAGCATATTTCTGAAAACCAAACCGGCGAAGTAGAAATATTGGTTGGGGCATTTATGTTTTTGAAAAAAGAATTGTATGATGCCATAGGAGGTTTTGATGAAAATTGTTTCATGTACTCAGATGATATTGATTTGTCATATATGGCACTGCAAAAAGGAAAAAATAATTATTATTTTCATGAAACAGCAGTAATACATTATAAAGGAGAAAGTACAAGTAAAGATGCCGTTTATATGAAGCGGTTTCAGGAAGCCATGGAGTTTTTTTATAAAAAACATTTTCAAGTTTCTTTTCTTTTTTCTGTATTTATGAAAATTGGAATCGTGTTTTTTTCTTTCGTAAAAAGAATTCAGGGACGTCCTAAAACAAAAATCCCTCCCGCTAATTATTTGCTTATATCTGCCTCCGAAACATTAGCAAAAATAATAACCTCTGTTTTCCAAAAAAAGGTCGATTTTCTCAATTGGAAAGAAGAAAAAGAGGTAAATTTGCAGTCAAATTCAATAAGAAACGGGTTACAGATTATTTTGGATAATGAATTTGTTTCCTTTAAAGAATGTATAGATATTCACGAAAGACTTAAAAATAAAAGCGTTGTATTTAGAATAATTCCAGAGGGCGCAGATTTTAGTATTGGAAGTGATTCTCCTAATGACAGAGGAGAAATTGTAAAAATGAAATAAAATTATATTTAAAATAATTTATATTTAAAATATTTATTAATTTCGCAAAATTAAAATCAAAATCATCTTTTAGATTAATAATATGGCAAGATTTGAATTAAAGCTTCCGAAAATGGGAGAAAGCGTTGCGGAAGCAACCATTACAAACTGGTTAAAAGAAGTTGGCGATAAAATAGAAGCGGATGAGGCCGTTCTAGAAATTGCAACTGACAAAGTTGATTCAGAGGTTCCGTCCGAGGTTTCGGGTGTTCTTGTCGAAAAATTATTTGGCAAAGATGATTTGGTTCAAGTAGGTGAAACAATTGCTATTATTGAAACTGAAGGAGGAGCTGTTGAAGTTCCAGTTCAGCAAGTTCCAGCAGCAATTGTTGAGGAAATTGAAAAAACTGTTGAAACAGCTAAAGAAACAGTTTCTGCTCCGATTAGCTTTTTTGAAAGTGATAAATTCTTTTCTCCATTAGTGAAAAATATTGCAAAAGAAGAAGGTGTTAGTTTGGCTGAATTAGACAGTATTGCCGGTTCTGGAAAAGATGGGCGAATCACAAAAGACGATATTTTAAATTATATAAAAAATAGAGGATCTCAGCCTCAGCCTATAACAGCACCTGCAGTTGAAGTTGAAGTTCCTGTTAAAGCAGCTGAAGCTGTTGAAGTTCCAAAAGTAGCGTTAGTATCTCCACCACAAACGGCTTCACCGGTTTCTGTAAATGGAGGTGACGAAATCATAGAAATGGACAGAATGCGCAAGCTGATTTCAGGTTACATGGTTGCTTCGGTGCAGACTTCGGCGCACGTACAATCGTTCATTGAAGTTGATGTGACTAATATTGTAAAATGGAGAGATAAAGTTAAAAATGCTTTCGAAAAAAGAGAAGGCGAAAAATTGACTTATACTCCAATTTTTATGGAAGCGGTTGCAAAAGCTCTAAAAGATTATCCGGGTATGAATATATCTGTACAAGGTGATTTTATCATAAAAAAGAAAGATATCAATCTGGGAATGGCTGCTGCTTTGCCAAATGGAAACTTAATTGTTCCTGTTATTAAAAATGCAGATCAATTAAATTTGGTAGGAATGGCCAAAGCGGTAAATGATTTAGGAAACCGTGCTAAAATTGGAAAACTAAAACCAGACGATACACAAGGAGGAACGTATACTGTTACAAATGTTGGAACCTTTGGAAGTGTTTTCGGAACGCCAATTATCAATCAGCCACAAGTGGGGATATTAGCATTGGGAGCCATTCGTAAAGTACCAGCGGTAATTGAAACACCAGAAGGTGACTTTATAGGAATCCGTCAAAAAATGTTCTTGTCTCACAGTTACGATCACCGTGTTGTAGATGGTGCTTTGGGCGGCAGTTTTGTAAAACGTGTGGCCGAATATCTGGAAGCTTTTGATATAAATAGAGATTATTAAATAAATATAAAATCAGAATAAGCCCGACATGTCTTTTAGGATGTCGGGTTTCTTTATTTTTAGTGTTTTTAATATTGACTTTAAAATGAAATCAAGCCCAAATTTTTATATTTGTGCTATTAAATACAAAAAATGGAACTCAAACTCAACAAACCAATTTGTTTTTTTGATCTTGAAACAACAGGAATCGATATCGGAAAAGACAGAATTGTAGAAATATCAGTTTTTAAAGTTTTTCCAAACGGAAATAAAGAAAGCAAAACGTGGCTGGTAAATCCAACTATTCCGATCCCGCCTCAATCTTCAGCTATTCACGGCATCAGTAATGAAAAAGTTGCTAATGAACCTACTTTTAAAGAGCTTGCTGCTCAGGTTTACAATATGATTAAGGACAGTGATTTGGCAGGGTTTAATTCGGATCGTTTTGATATTCCTTTACTTGCTGAAGAGCTGTTGCGCGCAGGCGTTGATTTCGATATGAAAAATAGGGTTTCTGTTGATGTGCAGACTATTTTTCATAAAATGGAGGAGCGTACTTTAAGTGCTGCTTTGAAATTTTACTGCGGTAAAGGTTTAGAGAATGCACATTCTGCCGAAGCTGATACCATGGCGACCTATGAAATTTTAATGGCGCAGCTAGACCGTTATCCTGAATTGGAAAATGATATGAAATCGCTGTCTGAGTTTACTACTAGAAAAAAAATTGCTGATTTCGCAGGAATGATAGCTTTTGATGCTGATAATGAAGAGATTTTTACCTTCGGAAAACACAAAGGAGCTAAAGTAGGTACTGTCTTAGAAAAAGAGCCTGGTTATTATAGCTGGATTCAAAATGCAGACTTTCCTTTGTATACCAAGAAAGTATTGACAGCAATTAAATTAAGAAAACTAAATACGAAATAAGTTTCTAAGATGCTAAGTCGTCAAGAAACTTAGGGACTTTGTAACTTAGAGGCTTTGTAACTTGAAAAAAAATGAAAATCATTTGCGTCGGCAGGAATTATGCCAGTCATATTGAAGAATTACAAAATGAAAGGCCATCAGAGCCTGTGCTTTTTTTGAAACCGGATTCTGCAATTTTATTAAAACAGCACCCTTTTGTAATACCTGAATTTTCGGAAGATGTTCACCATGAAATTGAACTTATTGTTAAAATAAGTAAAGTTGGAAAATATATAGAACCAAAGTTTGCTCATAAATATTATGAAGAGATTAGTGTTGGAATTGATTTTACAGCAAGAGATCTGCAGACTAAGCTGAAAGAAAAAGGGCTTCCATGGGAAAAAGCCAAAGCATTTGACGGCTCGGCGGTAATTGGAGAATTTTTGCCAAAAAGTCAATTTGTTTCACTGGAAAATGTTACTTTTGAATTAAGGAACAATAATATTACTGTGCAAAAGGGGAATTCTAACAAAATGTTATGGGATATTGACGAGTTAGTTTCTTATGTTTCTCAATTTTTTACATTAAAAATAGGTGATATTATTTTTACGGGAACCCCAGAAGGTGTTGCTGCAGTAAAATCAGATGATATTTTAGAAGGATTTTTAGAAGGACAAAAACTATTTAGAATACAAGTAAAATAATGGCTATAAAATACAACTTAGCAAAAGTGTATGCACTTTCGGATAATGATCCAGATTTTGTAAATGAAATTTTGAATTTATTTGTTACGGAGGTTCCCGAGGATTTGGCACAAATAGGTGCTGGAATTAAAAGTAAAGATTATAAGCAGACTTATGCTTTTGCGCACAAATTGAAACCAACATTAGATTTGCTTGGTCTAAATGTGGCATTTGAAGAGATTTTACAAATCGAAGCCTGGACCAAAACGGAAGGCAAAAAGAAAGAAATAATTGAAACGTATAAAAGTGTTAAGTCACAGGTTAAAGACGCTATTAAAGAGCTGAAAAAAGATTTCGACCTTTAGTCAGTCATTTTATTTTTTTTATAAAAGTATAAAACATAGAAAATCTAACAGTTGTACAAGAAGTTACAATAGTTAGATTTTTTTTATTAAATATAAAACAAAAGTTTTAAAAATATGAAAGCAGCCATAGTTACAATTGGAGATGAAATTCTAATAGGTCAGATTGTAGATACGAATTCGGGTTTTATAGCTAAATCATTAGATAGAATTGGGGTTGAGGTTTATGAAATGCTCTCTGTAAGTGATTCTCGCGAGCATATTCTAGATACATTTTCAAAACTTCAGAATACAGTTGATATTGTTATTATTACTGGAGGATTGGGGCCGACAAAGGATGATATTACCAAGAAAACATTCTGTGATTATTTTGAAGATGAATTGGTTGTTGATACGGCAGTTCTTGAGCATGTAACACAATTAATAGAAGGTTTTTATAA
Organism: Flavobacterium aquicola; assembly: GCF_003385115.1. Taxonomy (GTDB): domain Bacteria; phylum Bacteroidota; class Bacteroidia; order Flavobacteriales; family Flavobacteriaceae; genus Flavobacterium; species Flavobacterium aquicola. Next base: position 555,654 of record NZ_QUNI01000002.1, on the reverse strand, counting down.
ACGACCGATTACCCAGATTAATAAAGATCAGGCTTTGGTTCCTTCTAAGTGTACTGTTCTTCATAATAAGGTAGGTACTGCGCCTGGGATGTGGATAAAAAAGGAAAATACTGTTTTTGTGTCATTGCCTGGAGTTCCTTTTGAGATGAAATATTTAGTTGAAAACGAAATCATTCCTAAAATAGTGCAAGATTATAAACGCCCATATATTCTTCATAAAACGATACTGACTTATGGGCGTGGAGAAAGTGCTGTTGCAGAACAAATTGAAGACTGGGAAAATAATTTGCCTGAATTTATAAAACTGGCTTATCTGCCTGCGTACGGAAGGGTAAATCTGCGACTTTCTGCCAGAGGAACTGATAAAGAATTATTGGAAAAAGCAATAGAAGGGAATGTGATTTCTCTCACTGAAATAATAGGAGATATTATTGTAGGTTTTGAAGATGATGAAACTCTTGAAACAGTTGTTGCAAAAATTTTGATACAGCAAAATAAAACTGTTGCCACCGCCGAAAGCTGTACCGGTGGAGGTGTTGCGCGGCTGTTGAGTTCTGTCCCTGGATCTTCCAGTTATTTTAAGGGAAGTGTCGTAGCTTATGCAACGGAAGTGAAACAAAATGTGCTGGGTATTTCGAAGGATTTGATCGAAAAACATAGTGTCGTGAGTGCTGAAATCGTTAAGGAAATGGCTTTGAGTGTAAAAACATTATTAAGAACGGATTATGCAATTGCGACAACAGGTAATGCTGGTCCGTCAAAAGGCGAGGCAGATGCAAGTGTCGGAACGGTTTATATTGCTGTGGCTACGCCAAATGGAGTTTTTGCAGAAGAGTTTGATTTTGGTCAACCACGTGAAAAAGTGATAGATAGAGCATCGGTAAAAGGGCTTGAAATGTTATTGAAAGAAATTTCGAAAAAAGAACAATAATTTTTTTGGTTTATAGGTTTATTTTTCTTTCCTTTGCACCCTGATTTTGAATAACGATAAAAGATAAGTATAATGTCAAGAGTTTGTGACCTTACAGGTAAAAGAGCGATGGTAGGAAATAACGTTTCTCACGCTATGAACAAAACTAAGAGAAAATTTTCTGTAAACTTAGTTAAAAAGCGTTTTTATCTTCCAGAAGAAGATAGATGGATTACTCTTAGAGTAGCAGCATCTACGATAAAAACAATTAATAAAAATGGAATCGCTGCAGTTTTGAAAAAAGCGCAGTCAGAAGGATTTATTAAATAATCTTTTCCAAAATAAAAAAATAGCAAGATGGCAAAGAAAGGAAATAGAATCCAGGTAATTTTAGAATGTACTGAGCACAAAACTACTGGTGTTGCAGGAACTTCAAGATATATAACTACTAAGAACAAAAAAAATACTCCAGACAGATTAGAGATTAAAAAATTTAATCCAATCTTGAAAAGAGTTACTGTTCATAAAGAAATTAAATAATTAGAGATTTTAATAAATCTCAAATGGTCACATTTGAGTTTGATTAAAATATAAAAAACATTTGAATCATGGCAAAGAAAACCGTAGCATCGTTACAAACATCTTCTAAGAGATTATCAAAAGCCATCAAAATGGTGAAATCTCCAGTAACTGGCGCATATACATTCGTTGAATCTATTATGGCTCCTGAAGAAGTTGATGAATTCTTGAAAAAGAAATAATCATATTACATTTTATAGATAAGCTACTTTCACTCGGAAGTAGCTTTTTTATTTTCTATATTTACATCTTCAAAAGAAAACCTTTTTTTAGGTGACAGCAAAAGATAAAATCAATTTTTTAAATGATTTTTCCTGCTTAAGTTGACAAATGTAAATTCCAATCGTAAAACTCCATTTTAAAATGAGCTTTTTTAAAAAAATATTCTCTTCAGAGAAAAAAGACTCGAATCTAAGCCAAGAGGCAAAACAATCATTAGATAAAGGTCTTGAGAAAACCAAAACCAGTTTTTTTTCCAAGTTAACCAAAGCGGTTGCTGGAAAATCAAAAGTGGATGATGATGTTTTGGATAATTTAGAAGAAATTCTTGTTTCCTCGGATGTGGGAGTTAATACAACTCTTAAAATAATTACTCGAATTGAAAAAAGGGTAGAAGAAGATAAATACTTAGGGACTGATGAACTTAATCAGATTTTAAGAGATGAGATTGCAGGACTATTATCAGAAACCAATACAGGTGAAGCTACAGAATTTGTTATTCCGGTAAACACAAAACCTTATGTTTTGATGGTTGTTGGTGTAAATGGTGTCGGTAAAACAACTACAATTGGGAAGCTTTCTTACCAATTTAAGAAAGCTGGTTATAAAGTAGTTCTAGGAGCGGCAGATACTTTTCGCGCTGCTGCGATTGACCAATTGCAGATATGGGCGGATAGAGTGGGAATTCCTATTGTCCGTCAGGAAATGGGGAGTGATCCTGCTTCGGTAGCTTTTGATACGTTACAGTCTGCTGTTGCTCAAAACGCTGACGTTGTCATTATTGATACAGCTGGTCGTCTTCATAATAAAATTAACCTGATGAATGAGCTATCTAAAGTAAAACGTGTAATGCAGAAAGTGGTTGGCGATGCACCTCACGATGTAATGCTGGTTTTAGACGGTTCTACAGGACAAAATGCATTTGAACAAGCCAAGCAATTTACCGCTGCAACTGAAGTTACTTCGCTTGCCGTTACCAAATTGGACGGTACTGCTAAAGGCGGTGTTGTTATTGGTATTTCAGACCAATTTCAAATTCCAGTAAAATATATTGGTGTTGGCGAAGGAATTGAAGACTTACAGGTTTTCAATAAATACGAGTTTGTAGATAGTTTTTTTAAATAGTAAGTTCATGAATTTTTCTTCCCTAAAAAATGCCAGCCCTATGTATTTTTATTTTGTAAGTATTGTGGCTTTTGTGTTGGCAAATCTTATTAGAACAACCAGTATAGGTGTGTATTATGTTTTACTTATTGTTGGATTAGTTTTTTTCTTTTTGGGATTGATGAGGAGAATTAAAAAATAATTTTTAAATTATTTTGAAAATTAAATAGAGGTTAATGGTTATTTTCGTGATATTTTAAAGAACAAAATTCAGCCATAGCAAAAATGAAATTATCACAAAAAGGTGAATTTTATGGACAAACTAATAAAACTATTAATTTAGAAGGAGTTACTTTGACCGATACTGTTTATACTCACGATAAAGTAGATTGGCATTATCACGAAAACGCTTATTTTACATTTATACTTCAAGGAAATGTAATTGAAGGAAACAAAAAAGAAATTTACAATTGTTCCTCAGGCAGTTTACTATTCCATAATTGGCAAGAACCACATTACAACATCAAACCCGAAGGATTCACTAGAGGCTTTCATATTGAAATAGAAAAAGGATGGTTTGATAATCTGGAGTTTAATACAGTAGATTTACAAGGAAGCATCAATATTTCAAATCCCGATTTGAAATTTTTAATGTATAAAATTTTCAAAGAGACAAAAGTTGATGACACTGCAGCGCAGCTTTCAATTCAAACATTATTATTAGAAACTTTAGCAAAAATGCTTCGGGCTAATCAAACTAAATCTAATAAAAAACCAACTTGGGTCTCTGAAGTTAATATGATATTGAATGATCAGTTTTTAGATAATCTTTCACTAGAATATTTATCCAAAACGTTAGATATTCATCCTGTGCATCTGTCAAGAGATTTTTCTAAATACTTCAATTCCAGTTTGGGAGAATACATTAGAAAATTAAAAGTCCAAAAGTCTTTACAGTTAATCTCGGAAAAAAGTCTCGATCTTACATCAATAGCTTTTGAGTGTGGCTTTTCTGATCAAAGCCATTTTACACGCTGTTTCAAAGAGATAAATGGAATTAATCCATCCGAATACAGAAAAATCCTTTTCCGTTAATATTTTAAAATGTTAATTCTGTTCTATTTTTCAAGAGTATTTGGTTATACTTTTGAGGTTAAACTATATAAGTAATTATGAAACGGATTTCAATTGTATTTTTAGTTATTCTTTTTTTTCAGACAGCGTTTGGGCAAACAAAAGACCTTGTGACAACGGAAGGAATAACTAACAGTCTGCACAAAACTAATATTGGCAGTGTAACTTTTATGAATGGGAATATACCATTGGATAAATATACCGCATCTGATTTTCTTAAATCCTTCCATTTGACTTATTTGTCGGACTTAAATATCAGGGTTTTTATGGGTAATTCAATAACCAATTATCTCCATAAACTAGCTCCGGATTTATCAGTTGAAGAATTGCTTAAAAAAGGTAATCTTCAATTCGCATTCTATATTGATAATAAGTTTATATACAAAGAAAATATTGGTACAGGATGCCATTTTGGTGGTTCAAATGATAGAAAAAATACTATTACTACATTCAGAATTCCCTTGACAAGCACAAAAGGGGAAGATTTGTGGGCATTGCATATGTGGGAAAGGTTCAAGCTGAATGGTGGTGAAAATGAATTAAAAAATGGTAAGCATCAGCTCAAAATCGAGATTAGACCTTATGTGAAAATTGATGAAAATAATGATGCAAAGATTGGCGAAATAATTGCGAAAGGACAAATTCAGCTTATAATCCAGCCTCCAAAAATAACTGCAAAACAAATTGCAGTTCAACCCATACAATCCGGAAGTGATTGGGAGATTTCAGATTTTGCATTTGACAAAAAGAAAATAGAAGCCCTTAATACTGAAATTGCCACTTATAGTTTAAAGGAAATCACGAGTGTTGTTGTGATTCATCAAGGAAAACTTTTGCTTGAAGAGTATTTTAATGGTGCTGATAGAAATACATTGCACGATACCCGTTCTGCAGGGAAATCTTTTACATCAACGCTTATGGGAATCGCTATCAATGATGGTTTTATTAAGGATGAAAATCAGACACTTAATAAATTTTACAACTTAAAAACGTTTGATAACTATGAAGTTAAAAAAGACAGCGTAAAAATAAAAGACTTACTTACTATGAGTTCCGCTTTTGATGCATCCGATGCTGATAGTGATTCGCCTGGAAATGAAGAAAACATGTACCCTACGGACAATTGGGTGAAATTTGTTTTGGATCTTCAAATGGATAAATCAAAATCAAATGGAGGCCGATGGGATTATAATACAGGCGGAGTGGTTCTTTTAGGCGATGTTTTAGATAAAAAAGTCCCTGATGGACTAGAAAAATATGCGGATGAAAAACTTTTTAAACCATTAAATATTACAAAATATCAATGGCAATATACACCTCAAAAAGTAGTTAATACAGCTGGAAGTTTACAAATGGCTTCTTTAGATTATGCAAAGTATGCGCAATTGTATAAAAATAATGGCATCTGGAACGGCAAGCAGATAATACCTTTTGAATGGGTACAAAAAACTTTCACACATCAAATTCAACTTCCTGAAAGAAACAATAAATTTTACAGTTATCTTTTTTGGAATAAATCAGTCGCTTATAAAGGTAAAAACTATGAAACATTTTATTGTGCCGGAAATGGCGGTAACGAATTTATAATCTTCAAAGATCTTCCAATAGTGATTATTATAACTTCTAAAGCTTACAATAAACCTTACGGACATCCTCAGGCTGATACAATTGTTAAGAATTTTATTTTGCCTTCATTAATAAAATAAACATCACTCAAAAAGCCTGCAGTAGAATAATGAAAATAATTAGCGGTGTTTTACGATTTTTAATTGCGAAACACCGCTAATTATTAAAGAGCATTTTGGATAATTATTTATGATCCTACTGATACAAAGCACTTATTTTTGACCATAATTCTTCATCAAAACCAGATAAAGCAAAAGTAGGATTGTCTGGATTTGCTACATCTCCCATACGGATAACGACCATTTTTTTGCTTGGAATTACATAGATTTTTTGGTCATTTTTGCCTAAAGCCATGAACATATCATTTGGAGCTGTTGGAATTAAACTACCTTTGAATTGCAATTGCGATTGCGGTAAGTGATAGCTTGCTTTGCCATTCAGCCACCATAGATAGCCGTAACCTAAGTTGATGTCTTGTGAAGTATTTGTGGCTTCATTGAAATAACTTTCGTTCAGGATTATATTATTTTCCCATTTTCCTTTGTTGTAGATGAGTAATCCAAAGCGCGCCATGCTTCTGGTAGTGCTACTATATATAATATTATTGTCAAGTTTAAACCAAGCACCGTTCATTCCGATTTTGTCTCTTAATTTGGTATTGAAATAACTGCTCCATGATTGTCCGCTTGCTTGTGCAATGACATCCTGCAGTTTTACATACACATTGTGATATGCCCAGCGTGTCCCTGCATCGGCCTTGTAAGTAAGGGCGGAAGGGGAAACATCATCTGTACTGTCGTCTAGACCTGAGGTCATGGTTAATAGATGTTTACAGGTTATAAGGTTTTCTTTGGCTAATGGCACACTGGTCCAGCCTGTTCCTAAATATTGCGATACTTTGTTATTAATGCTGATGAGGTTTTCCTGCTGTGCAATTCCCGTCAATGTAGATGTCAATGTTTTTCCCGCACTAGCCCAATACCAGTTTGTAGAAGCATCGTGACCGTTGAAATAATTTTCCAATACAATGCGTCCGTTGACCAAAATGATAAAGCCTTTGGAATGTTTGAGTTCTAAATAATCCAATAATGGCTGTACAGCCGTTTGTTTCCAGCCAAGGCTTTCTATGGATTTGGTTTCCCAATTATTACCGGTAATTGGCGGGAAATAGAGTGTTTCGGCTGGCGTTGGTGTAGGATCTGGTTCTGAAGTGTCGGAAGAACAATTGATACAAAAAAATGCAAATACGAGTAATAGTATTGATTTTGACATGGTTATGGAGGTTAGTTTTGGGTAAGACCAAAAATATGTAAAATAGTTTAAAAGGGAATGTGTTTTTTTATTTTCTGTGGAATTATAAAGTTTAACTTTGTAGGTTCGCTAAAGTTGTTGTTAGCTGGATTCCCTAGCCGTGATAGAAGTGGTATCCTTTTTTGTCTCGTTTTTTCGAGACAAAAAAGATACAAGCGGATAGCAGGTAACAGCTCCTTAAAAAATAAATTATCTATGAAAAAAGTATTTGGTGTTTTACTGATTGCCCTTTTATTTGTTGGCTGTAAACAAAAAATAAATCCAGCCGATATTGCAAAAATCAACGGGTATTGGGAAATTGAAAAAGTGATTTTGGAGGATGGAAGTGAGAAGCAATATGGCGTGAACGAATCATTTGATTATTTACAGATTGATAAAAATAATGCTGGAATCCGCAAGAAAGTGATGCCTCAATTAGACGGAACTTTTTTGGCAAATGATACGTTTGAAAATGTGAAAATCAGGTTTGCAGAGGATCAGACTTTTTTGGATTACAGTACGCCGTACATGAAATGGAGCGAAGAAATACTGGCTTTGACAGATAAAGAGTTAGTTGTTTTGAACAAGGAGAAAAAAGAATATCATTATAAAAAAGCAGGACCAATAAATCTAGATGACTATGGCAAAAAGACTAAATAATCAAAGTACTGTAGGAGATATTCTGAAGCAGATTATTGAGGTGAATAAACTGCAGTCAGGAATGGATGAGATTGATGTGAAAGATGCTTGGCGTAACTTGATGGGGAACGGTGTGAACAGTTATACCAATAATGTGGTTTTGAAAGGTTCGACGTTGTATGTTCAGTTAACGTCGGCGGTTTTGCGTGAGGAATTAAGCCACGGTAAATCCAAGATTATCAAAATGATAAATGAGGAATTAAGGAGAGATGTGGTGAAGGATGTGGTTCTTAGATAATAGTATTCAGGTAGCAGATTGCAGATTGCAGATTGCAGAAAGAAGAAGGCAGAAGGCAGAAAGAAGAAGATATAATCATTTAGTATATATAAAAAAATCCCATTCGCATACGAATGGGATTTTTTTATATATCTGCAATCTGCAATCTGCAATCTGCAATCTGCAATCTGCAATCTGCAATCTGCAATCTGCAATCTGCAATCTGCAATCTGCAATCTGCAATCTGAATACTAGAATTGCTCTCTTCCTGCAAAGTGGAATGCTCCTTCGATAGCAGCATTTTCATCGCTGTCAGATCCGTGAACTGCATTTTCTCCGATAGAAGTTGCGTATGCTTTACGGATAGTTCCTTCAGCAGCTTCAGCTGGGTTTGTAGCACCAATTAAAGTTCTGAAATCTTCAACTGCGTTTTCTTTTTCTAAAATTGCAGCAACGATAGGACCTCTTGACATGAATTCTACCAATTCTCCGTAGAATGGTCTTGCAGCGTGCACAGCATAAAATGCCTGAGCATCTGCAACTGTTAATTGAGTTAATTTCAAAGAAACGATTTTGAAACCACCGTTTGTAATCATTGCTAATATGTTTCCGATGTGTCCGTTTTGAACCGCATCTGGTTTAATCATTGTAAAAGTTCTATTAGTCGCCATTTTTTCTGTGTTTTAAAATTTTGTGCAAAAATATACTTTTTTTGTTGAAATATTTTAGCAAATAATCAATTTAATGATGAAATACTGTTGTTTTACTTTTTATTTATACTTTAAAAAACATTTTCTTTTTATAAAAATAAGCCAGCAATATAGACCATACACCTGCATAAAGTAATGCAAATACTAATGAAGCCGTCATTGGATTACTGAAGTATGGTTGAACACCTAGGAAATAAAGATAATCCCAAAGATTAGTCTGTTCCGTGGGTATTTTTGGATTTGGTAAAGAAATCATTCCCATGGCCTGCGGAACAATCTGAGAAAGGAAAAAAACAATCATTGGATTTACTCCCCAAATAAGGAATAATTTGGTTCCTTTTTTATAATCGGCAATATCAATTACATAGTATAAAAGTGATATGGTAAATGTAGCGAGTCCAGCGGTATATAAAACGTATGAACTTGTCCAAAGTGCTTTGTTTATAGGGAAAACAATATTCCAGATTTGTCCCAGAATAATTAAAATCACTCCTATAAGCAGTATTTTTTTGAATTTTTCAGTTTTTAATAATGCACTGTTTAATAATTGACCAATTAATAAGCCTATCATTCCAGTCGCAATGGAAGGGATAGTACTTAATACTCCTTCGGGATCCCAGGTTTTGGTAGATTCCCACATATGTCCTTTTAATAGAATGCTATCCACCCAAGCAGCTAGATTAGTGCCTTTTTCGAGGTTTGTGATTTCGAAACCTGGAGCAGGAATCAGTGTCATAATTGCCCAATAGCTAAGCAGTATTCCGATAGTAACTAAAATCTGAGTTTGCTGTGTTGTTTTGAGATAAAGAAGCGAGGCGATAAAATAGACAATTCCGATACGCTGTAAAACACCAGGTAAACGAACAGATTGGTAGGATTCTATACCGCTATAAGCAAGAATCATATAAATTATAAAAATTGAAATGGCTAAATATGTTTTTAGTTTAGCATCAAAATTTCCCATTAGAGCATAACCAACTAACGTTGTTATAACTAATCTGCCAATAATTAATGGAATGCCTTCTAATCCAAACAGCTGTATGCTGCTGAAAAAGTTGAAAAATATCCCAAGGCAGATCATACGGAGCGAGCGGGTGAAAATTTTATTAAAAGTGGTGCTGTCGTATGTCTTGGTTGGCATTGCAAATGAAATCGCAACACCCATAATAAAAACAAAGAAGGGGAAAACTAAGTCGGTAGGGGTACAGCCGTGCCATTCGGCGTGTTCTAATGGCGGGTAAATTGCGGACCAGCTGCCAGGGTTATTGACAATGGTCATTAAAAAAATAGTTAATCCTCTGAAAACGTCGAGCGAAATAAGGCGGTCTTTGGTCATTGAATTTTTTGGTTTTATGGTGAATAATCATTTAGTACAATGTAATAATGTTAAAATTGTGTTCTAAAGGATTGAGTTGGTTCATTAATAGAGGGATCAAACGATCACCATTTTCCAGATAAAATTCTGAAAAATTGGCTTGGCGTTCCTGAAGGCTTTGGTTTGGGAACAATTCGTTCTGCAGGTCAATAATACGCTGCAGTTCATCATGGAATTTTCTTTTTTGAGCGATAAGTAATCTTTTTTCTAGATTTTCCAATCCTTTGGTCTGTTTGGCTTCCTGAGCTTTTACTGCTCCTAAGAAAGATTTGTCAGTATGATTGGCTAATTCTAAAAGCACTTCAAATTGTTTTCTTAAAGTGTCTTTCTGCTCTTTGAAATCAATTGGAAAATCGGATAGTTTTTGAGTAATCTGATTGACTAAAATGGATTGCTTCGAAAATAAATCTGACCAATTTAAATTCAATTTATCGATTTTCGCATTTTGTTTTTCGGTTGTCAAAAGCACCGAGTTTCTTATCAGTAATGCTGGGAAAGTCACTTTTACGGTATCGAAAAAAGATTTTAATTCTAGCCAATATGCTATTTCTCCGCCTCCGCCGATGTAGCATAAATTAGGCAGAATTACTTCTTGGTACAATGGACGCATAATTACATTCGGGCTGAATTTTTCGGGATTGCTTTCTAATAATGCCAGAATTTCAGCTTCAGTGAATTCGATTTTGGTATGGTTGACTTTGTAAATTCCGTTTTCGAAAATAATTCGTTCTCGTAAATTATCTTCAATGTAGAATAAATTAATTTCGCGAGGATTGACTTGAATCGTATAATCTTTTATTTTCTCGATGGTTTCGCTTACTGCTTTAAAAGAAGTCTGCTGTAGTAATTCCTCTTTTACGTAGGGTATAAAACTGCGTTTCAAATCCTGATGATCTGCATCTAAAATAACTAGACCTGAAGCTCCAAAAAGTTCATTGGCCAGATATCTTGTTGCATCGGCTAGATTGTCATGCTTGATATAAGAATCTTCAAAAAGTTTTTTTATAGCATTTGCATTGGTGCTGGAACCTATTTCCTGACCATAAATTTCGAGGAAATCTTTTAACCCTTCGGTAGATAATCTTCCGACAGGACCTGTACTTTCTCTGTTCCAATGGAATTTTTTTCCTTTGAAACTAAAATAATTGATTTCTTCAAAATCGTGGTCTTCGGTCGCCATCCAATAAATTGGTACAAAATCATATTCTGGATATTCTGCTTTTAATTCTTTGGTAAGATTAATAGTTGAAATGATTTTGTATAAAAAATAAAGCGGACCGCTGAACAAGTTTAATTGATGTCCGGTGGTAACAGTGAAAGTGTTGGAATTGTTTAAGAGTTCAATATGGGATAAAGTTTCTTTGGAAACATTCAATTCGGCATATTGTTTTTTTAACACACTGACTAAAGTTTGTCTTTTATCATTGCCATTGTCATTAAAATTTTCCTTTTTCTCCTCGATTTGTTTTTTAAAGTTTTCGAGAGTTGGAAAATGATTGTATAGTGTTTTTAATTCTGGTTTTTGATTTAAATAATCTTGTATCAATTTGGAGAAATATCCTGAGGTTTGATAGCTGATACAGTCGGTAGGCATAATTACTGTTTTTTTTTGATAGCTGTAAATTTAATGAAAATTAGACATTAGACAATAGCCATTAGATAAAAGGCATTGTTATATCTTGTGGTTGTGATTTACAGACAAAAGGAGTGGTTTTTTCACAATAAAGTCCAGTTTAAATAAATAAATGTTTGTTGTTTTGAAAAAATAGATTCATTTTTACATTCTATTTTCTAAAAAAAAACTATATCAAAACCGCATGAAAGATGACCAGAATAAAAAGAACTCGTTAAAACATGTTCTTTTCGGCAGTTTAATTGGCACCACAATCGAATTTTTTGACTTTTATATTTATGCCAATGCTGCGGTTTTGGTTTTTCCTCAATTGTTCTTTCCAAGTGCAGATGCTACGATGGCAACCTTGCAGTCGCTGGCAACTTTTTCGATAGCTTTTATTTCTCGTCCGTTGGGATCCGCGTTTTTTGGACATTATGGAGACAAAATCGGCCGTAAATTTACCTTAGTGGCTGCTTTATTAACCATGGGAATTTCGACAGTGACTATTGGATTTTTACCAGGTTATGCCAGTATTGGCGTTGCTGCTCCTTTGTTATTGATGCTGTGCCGATTTGGGCAGGGCGTAGGACTTGGAGGTGAGTGGGGAGGAGCTGTTTTATTAGCTATAGAAAATGCGCCGCCAAATAAACGCGCTTGGTACGGAATGTTTCCGCAATTGGGTGCGCCAATTGGTCTGCTGCTTTCAGGCGGAACTTTTTTACTGTTGACAGACTTGATGAGCAGTCAGGATTTTATGGATTATGGCTGGAGAATTCCTTTTATCGCCAGCTCACTTTTGGTTGTAGTAGGCTTTTATATCCGTACCAAAATTACTGAGACTCCATCTTTTGAAAACTCCAAAAAAGAACATGAAGAAGTTAAAATTCCTTTTCTTGCCTTGGTTAAATCCTATAAAAACCAACTGCTTTTTGGAACATTAGCATCAATTACCACTTTCTTGGTGTTTTATTTAATGACAGTATTTACTTTGAGCTGGGCAACATCCGATTTGGGTTATGAGAAAAGAGATTTCTTGCTGATTCAGCTGTTTTCGGTATTGTTTTTTGCTTTGTTTATTCCAGTTTCTGCTGTAGTTGCAGACAAAATTGGAAGGCGCAAAATGCTTATTATTGCTACGACTGCCATTGCCGTTTTTGGATTTTTCTTTTCCTATTTTTTAAATTCAGGAAATACAGTAATGGTAACTTTCTTTTTATGTGCAGGAATGGCCTTGATGGGATTCACTTACGGACCTTTGGGAACTTTTTTATCTGAATTATTTCCTACTACTGTTCGTTATTCAGGAGCATCATTAACTTTCAATATGGCCGGAATTATTGGGGCGGCTTTTGCACCTATGATTGCAATCTGGCTGGCATCAACATATAGTTTAACTTATGTCGGGTTCTATCTGACCTTTGCAGCCTGTATTTCTTTATTTGCTTTATTGGCAATTAGTAAAAAGGAGCATAAATTTTAGTTTAATCATATATAAAGTATATCAAAGAGCTGTAAAACAATTTTGCAGCTCTTTTTGTTTTATAGATTATTTTATAAATAAATTTGGCTGTTTAAAAATGTATTTAGACATTTGTCTAAATATATAAATACTTTAAATAATGAATGACATATTTAAAGCATTGAATGATGCCACACGAAGAGAAATATTGGAGCTTTTGAAAACAAAGGATTTATCTGCGGGAGAAATTGCCGATCAGTTTAATATGTCGAAGCCAAGTATTTCTCATCATTTGGATATTTTGAAACGCGCCGATTTAATTACCGCCGAAAAATCTGGGCAATTTATTTTCTATTCCATTAATACAACAATTATAGAAGATGTATTGCAATGGATTTTAACCTTTAAAAAATAATATAATGAATGCAGCTTTTAAAAAAGAACTTCCAATTATTGGAATAGTGTTATTGCCTTTTGTTTATTTAGCTTTTATTTGGAACTCATTGCCCGAAAAAGTTCCTACACATTGGAATGCCAAAGGAGAAATCGATCATTGGGGAGATAAATTTTCACTGATCAGCGTTCCTTTTATGCTGCCAGTTTTTATATACATTCTGTTTTTAATTATTCCAAAAATTGATCCTAAAAAGAAAATTTCATTGATGGGAGGCAAGTTTTACCAAATTAAGTTTGTCTTTGTTTTGTTTGCTTCAGTATTGGCATTGTTTGTTATTTTTAGTTCTAAGAGCCTATCGTTTTCGAGTCCTAGTTTTATTTTTGTGCTGTGCGGAATTTTATTTATTGCCATGGGGAATTATTATAAAGTGATTCAGCCTAATTATTTTTTAGGTATTCGTACACCTTGGACTTTAGAAAATAGTGAGGTATGGAAACTAACTCATGTTTTTGCAGGAAAGCTTTGGTTTATTGGCGGATTTTTAATTGTATTAGGCGCACTTCTATTTGAAGCAGCTTTTTTTTCGACAGTATTTATCGTTTCTGTTACTGTTTTGGCATTTGTCCCAATGGTGTATTCCTATATTAAATTTAAGGAAATAGAGAAAAAGTAGATAACGCTTCAATTAGTAATGGGGAGCAAAAAGATGAAGCATTTTTAGCAAGCATCGTCCCGCTTTCCGTTTCAATCTTGTGGGCTGAACCCCAGCCCACAAGATTCCACTGCACACGAGCGAAGCGAACTGACGAAGTAATCGGGGCTAAAGGGAAAGATTTTGTCTTTTTGTTATCATCAAAAAATAATCAAACTCAGTTTTTAATAAAATAGAATCAAATAAAATGAAGAAAACAGTATTTTTTATAATGACAGTTTTGTCCTCTTTTATAATGTCTGGGCAGGAAATCACAGGCCAATGGAATGGTTTTTTAAAAGTTCCAGGAGGACAGTTAGCACTTGTTATTAATATAAGTAAAAGTGAAAAGGGATATACTTCGACAATGGATAGCCCAGACCAAGGAGCAAAAGGAATTCCGGTAACCACCACCACTTTTGAAAACAATATTTTAAAATTCGAGATTCCAAATGCCCGAATTGTTTTTGAAGGAGAGTTAAATCAATTCAATGTAATTGTTGGTACTTTTACACAAAGCGGGCAGTCTCTTCCGTTGAATTTGTCTAGAGAAAAACTAGAAAAAGAAATTGTAAAAAGACCGCAGGAACCACAAAAACCGTTTTCATATTATACTGAAGATGTTACTTTTGAAAATAAAATAGATAAGAATGTTTTAGCAGGGACTTTAACTTTACCTCAAAAAGAAGGTAAATTTCCTGTAGCGATTTTAATTACCGGAAGCGGAGCACAAAACAGGGATGAAGAGATGCTGGGACATAAACCATTTCTGGTTTTGGCAGATTATCTGACTAAAAAGGGTATTGGTGTATTACGATTTGATGATCGGGGAACTGCAAAATCGACTGGAGAATATAAAACAGCAACCACTTTGGATTTTGCCAAAGATGTTCAGGCGGGAATAGATTATCTGAAAACCCGAAAAGAAATTGATAAAAATAAAATTGGATTAATTGGTCATAGCGAGGGCGGGATAATTGCTCCTATTGTTGCGGAGAATTCTAAGGATATAAAATTCATTGTATTATTGGCAGGACCGGGACTCCGCGGAGATAAATTGATGCTTTTGCAAAAAGAAAAAATAGAACGTCAGATGGGAATTTCGGAAAGTGAAATTCAAAAAGGTCAAGAAATTTTTAAGGGTGTTTATGAAATTATTACTGCCGCACCAGCAGGTGATCCTATCCTGAAGAGCAGAGTAAGCGGTTACATGACATCAAAATTAGGTGATAAAATGGTAGACAATCAGATTAAAACATTCGCTGAGCAGATTACAAGTCCCTGGACTACTGGTTTCCTAAAACTGGATCCCTCAATTGCTTTGGAAAAAGTGAAATGCCCAGTTCTTGCACTCAATGGTGAAAAAGATCTGCAGGTTCCAGCTGATGTTAATTTAGAAGCTGTCAAAGCTGCTCTGGTTAAAGGCGGAAATAAAAATGTAACCACTAGAAAGTTACCCAATCTAAATCATCTGTTTCAGGAATGCCAAACTGGTTCTCCAGATGAATATGCAGCAATTGAACAGACATTTTCACCAATTGCATTAGAAGAAATTTCTAAATGGGTTTTGGTTCAAGTAAAATAAATGAATTTATAATTTGCAAAAAAAGTCCTCGATTTGAGGACTTTTTTTTATCTCTTCAAACTAAAATGACTTTTAAATTCGGTACCACTTAATCGGGTGACCACAAACCAATAATCAGTTGAAGGCAAAGGCTGATTAGCATAGTTTCCATCCCATGAAGTATTTGCTGTCAATTCTTTTATCAGTTTTCCATAGCGGTCAAATATCCTGATTGTTGAATTTGGAGCCAAATAAGCAAAATCAATTGTCCACGTATCATTAAAACCATCATTATTCGGTGTAAAGAAATTAGGATAAGGAAGTTCATCAACAAAATTAATGCAGTCGGCCGTTGTGGCTTCATTAACTTGAATTATTATCGGAGTTCTTCCACTTTCGCAATTAGAAATGGTTTGTGAAGCATAATAAGTTACTCCGTTTTCGAGTACTGTATATTCCGATAAATTTATTGTAGATGAAGTATTCTCAAACCATTTAATATTTTGCCCCGCAATATCAATGTCACTGATTTTTGCATTTTTCTGAATGCAGAATACTTGTGGCGAATTAGCAATTGGATTTTGGGTATCTTGAATTTTTACAGTAACAGCAAATGGATCACTTTCACAATTATTTAGTGTTTGCGTGGCATAATAAATGTCATTTTGCAAAAGTGCTGTCTCTGGTAAAATAGTTCCATTAGTTGCAGAATTATACCACTTAATTGCTGTTCCTATAATATTGATATTGGCAATTGCTGCATTTTCATCAATGCAAAATTGCTGATTGCTGTTTCCTGCAGGTTTTGGCGAGTCGTTCACCTGTATTAAAATTGGAGTTCTGTCACTTTCGCATCCAATGGTTTGTGAAGCAAAATAAGTTTTATTGTTTTCTAATAAAGCTGTATTTGGTAAACCTGTAGCTGTACTATTTGATTCATACCATTTGATATTCTGTCCAGTAATATCAATGTTGCTGATTGTTGCATTCTGGCTTTTGCAAAAAGGCTGGTTTGCATTTCCTGTTGGGGCAGAAGGTGTATTAACTATAGAAACTGTAACTCCAAGCCTTGGACCTTCACAGCTGTTTACGGTTTGTGAAGCAAAATACGTCTTTCCATTAGATAATGGAGTAGAATCTGTCAAAAGATTGCCAAGAACTGCATCGTCATACCATTTTTTAGCTGTTCCAGTAACTTGAATGTTGGCAATTGTTGGATTCTGTGCTGTACAAAAAGGCTGATTTGGATCTCCGATAGGAGAAGGAGTATTACCAACAATAACACTTGTTTTTAAAGTAGTATCACAAATATCGGTTCCTGTAATCAAGCATCTATATTCTCCACTATTGTTTGTTTTAGCGTTTGGTATCGTTGGATTTTGATCTGTTGAGGTAAATCCGTTTGGACCAGTCCATGAATAGTTTGTGCCGTTTGAAGCTTTGAGTTCTAAAGAATTTTCGGTACAGATTGGAGAATTACTTGAGATTTTTGGTGAGTTAATAATATCTTCTGAAAATTTCATTAAAAAATAATTTTCAAAATCCCCACGTATATTGGCTTGGTATGAATCAGCATCAGCAATGCCATCATTTTCAGATGACATTCCACTAACAAATATCATATTATTATTGTCTAAGGCTATTTTTGTTGTTTCAAATGTACTATCTCCACCTACAAATGTTCCCCATATAAAGTCTGCTTCTTTAGAAAATTTAGCAACATATCCTTCAAAACCTTCATTAGATTTATAAGAACAAGAATTTGTTAATTTAGGATATAAAAAGCCAAAGTTTGTTGCTCCTAAGTATATTGAATTATTCTTAAAAATAATTGAATATACATATGCTTCACCTAAATAAGTGCCCCATAATCTTTGTCCATTCTTATCTAATTTTGCAAAAAAGCCTTTGTAAGAGAATGTATTTGAACTGTCAAAACTTCCAGTAGTTGTTATATTACTATTACTAGCAGTTTGTCCTCCAAGGTAAATATTATCATCATCATCAATTTCAGCAGAATATATTTCATCAATTTGCTCTCCTCCATAATAAGTAGACCATATTCGTTCTCCATTAAGAGAAAAATTATAGATAATACCATCAGTATGTGCAATCGGATCGTGTGATTGCTGAAAGACTCCAACAGTTGTCATATTTTTGAAACTATTAGTAGAGCCACCTATTATTAGATGATTATTCTTTATAACAATAGACCTTAGATCATCACGATTTTCACCTCCAACATAAGTACTCCAAATTAAATTACCTTCAGGACTAAATTTGGCTAAAAATCCATCAACATCGGAAGACCCATCAGGAAAAACATTTAATTTTGTTTGGAAATTGCTATTAATAGCAATGTTATCATAACTTGTAGTTGTTCCAATGAGATAAATATTGTTGTTGCTATCTATATCAAGAGCATTGCCTAAATCACCGTATAGACCTCCAAAATAAGTTCCCCAGATTCTAATGCCTGAGCTGTTAAATTTAGCCAAAAAAGCATCCTGATATCCTGATATATTGGGTCTGTATGATCCTATTGTACTTATGTCTGATAATGATTGAGTAGTTCCTGTTACAATAATATTGTTCTGAAAATCGATTTTTATATCCGCTATATCAGTATAATCTTGCCCTCCATAATAAGTGCCCCATAAACGATTTCCGTCAGGATCAAATTTCTCGATAATTCCATGTAAATATGCAGAAGATTGTGAAGGTTGATGTGAACCTGTTGAAGCATATGATGAATTAGCAGCATTGGTACTTCCTGATACATATACATTTCCAAAGGAATCAGTGCTGATACTAGATGGTCTAAGAGCTTGATGTGAATTAGTTTCATCCCCATAAAAAGTCCCCCAAAGCCTTGTCGGAACCGGATCAATAATCAAGGTTCTGCCAGAAACATTTTCAGCACTTTCAAACCCATAAACATTTTTCTTGATTTTAGTGTATCCAACAGTAATCTCCTTTTTGCTTTCACCATCTTCAGTCCAGCTCATTGGTAATGTTTCTTCCATTTCGCCAAAGCGAACATTCAATTTGATTTTGTTGTCAGCCAATTCAGTTGGGGCTCCAGTAAATTTTAATTGGATATCCGATATTTTCCCTTTTGGACGAATAACAAAATTGTATTCAACGGCTTTTTTGGGATCATTTGGAATCGAGAAAACTACATCAATATTTGGGTAAATGTTTTTGTATGTAATTTGTTTGTACTGATGAACCCCCGTAATTCCTTCAGGCTTGTTTGGAATATTATAGTAGTTGTCAAAATCATTTGACTTTTGTTCAGTAACCAATTCCACATTTGGATTTGAGTTGACAAAATCAATATCTATTCGATGATACAAATATTCTAAACTGTATTCTGGTTTATCGTTTTTATCTTTTTCCGGAATATGATTGGGAAGTGTTTTGGCCGTTTTTGAAGCAGCAATGGGATTCTTTTTTACCTCGTAAATATCATACGAAAAACCATTTTTCTTTAACTGCACGTTTAATCCATTTGTATTTAATAAATATTTTACAGCAGTGTTTGGTTTCCCTTTTTGGTCAATAATCTGGCCCTTATTTTCTTTAAAACCTATGGATTGGTTTTTATTTTGGGAAAATATTGGAGTAGCAATTATAAAGAAAATTAAAAGTAATGTATGTTTCATCAGCATGATTTGGATTGCTACAAATGTAATTAAATATCTACAAACAATGCTGTAAATTACAGTTCCAAATTCTATTGTAGCTCTAAAAAATCTTTTACTGAAAAGTCACTAAATATCCCGTATTTTTGCAAAAAAACAATCTCACTTTTGAAACCAAAACTTTTCCTCATCACGCCGCCGTTTACCCAGCTGAATACTCCGTATCCTGCAACAGCTTATATTAAAGGGTTTCTGAATACGAAAAATATTGAGTCGGTTCAGGCAGATTTAGGAATAGAAGTGATTTTGAAATTATTCTCAAAAGAAGGATTGACAAACTTGTTTCAATCCAACAGTCAGCAGCCAATAACCGACAACTGTAAACGTATTTTTGCGTTGCAGGACGAATACATTAAAACCATCGATTCGGTTATAGCTTTTTTGCAGGGAAAAAATCCAACATTGGCACTCCAAATCTGTCAGGAAGATTTCCTGCCCGAAGCGTCTAGATTTGCACAGCTGGAAGAATTGGATTGGGCTTTTGGAACAATGGGAACTCAGGACAAAGCCAAACACTTGGCTACTTTATATCTCGAAGATATCTCCGATTTTATAGTGGAATGTGTCGATGAAAACTTTGGCTTCAGCCGATATGCGGAAAGACTGGGACGAAGCGCAAATTCTTTTGATGAATTGTATGAAGCTTTGCAAAAGGAGCCAACTTACATAGATAGTATTCTTCTTTCGATTTTAAAAGAGAGGATAGAAACTATTCAGCCGACATTATTCTTGATTTCGGTTCCGTTTCCGGGGAATTTATACGCCGCTTTTCGCTCGGCACAATGGGTGAAAAAGCATCATCCGGACATAAAGGTTTCGATGGGTGGCGGTTTCCCAAATACTGAATTACGTTCATTATCGGACGCAAGAGTTTTTGAATTTTTCGACTACATTACTTTGGATGACGGTGAAACGCCTATTGAAGAATTAATTGCCAATATTGAAAGTCCAAATCATAATTCATATAAAAGAACTTTTCTTTTAGAAGAAGGAAAAGTAGTTTATAAAAATAATTCCACGCAGCATGATTATAAACAATCGCAAGTGGGAACGCCCGATTATTCGGATCTGCTTTTAGATAAATACATTTCGGTTATCGAAATTGTGAATCCAATGCATCGATTGTGGAGTGATGGACGCTGGAATAAACTCACGATGGCACACGGCTGTTATTGGGGAAAATGTACTTTTTGCGATATTTCATTAGATTATATAAAGGTTTACGAACCTGTTGCTGCGAGTTTGCTGTGCGACCGAATGGAGGAAATGATTGCCCAAACTGGTGAAACTGGTTTTCATTATGTTGATGAAGCTGCTCCGCCAGCTTTGATGCGTGCTTTGGCTTTCGAAATTCTTCGCAGAAAACTGGCAGTAACGTGGTGGACAAACATTCGATTCGAAAAAAGTTTTACCCAAGATCTATGTTTACTGTTAAAAGCTTCGGGCTGTATAGCCGTTTCTGGTGGACTCGAAGTAGCTTCAGACCGATTACTGAAACTCATAGACAAAGGCGTAACCGTAGAGCAAGTGGCCAAAGTCACCCGCAATTTTACAGAAGCAGGAGTAATGGTTCACGCATATTTGATGTATGGTTATCCAACCCAGACGGTTCAGGAAACAGTTGATAGTCTCGAAATGGTACGTCAGTTGTTTGATGCTGGTGTACTGCAATCTGGATTTTGGCATCAATTTGCGATGACGGCTCACAGTCCGGTAGGAATGTTTCCGGAGCAATATGGAGCTATTCCCACTTCTCCTTCTTTGGAGGGGTTAGGGAATATTTTTGCCAATAATGATATTAATTTTATTGATTCAACTGGCATCGACCACGATAAATTTAGCTTCGGACTCAAGAAATCCTTGTTCAATTTTATGCACGGAATCTGTTTTGAGTATGAGCTTCAGGAGTGGTTTGATTTTAAAATTCCGAAGACTAAAATACATCCCGATTTTATTTCTGACGCTTTGCATGAAGAAACTGATTTCAATATAAAAGCCACTGCAAAAATAGTTTGGCTGGGCGGAAAACCTTCAATAGAATATTTTACCAAATCCAAAAAAGGAAATTCATGGGAAATGATGACTTTGACTTTCCACGATAAAAAGGAAAGCTTTGTCATTCAAACAAACAGATTAGAAGGGGAATGGCTGGCTGGAATGATACAAAAACTTTCAGTTTCAAACACGAAAACCTATTTGTTTCAGGAAGTAAAAGCCGATTTTGAAACTCAATTAGAAAACTTTGAACTCTTTTGGTATTCGAAACCAGTAAACACTTTGAGAGAATTTGGACTGTTGGTGTTGTAGTGCTTCTCAGTTTTTTTTTTGTTTCCAAAAATAAAAATCACATTTGTTAATGTTGACTGCTTGTTAAGGAGTTTGTGTTTTTCTCTCAATTACTTTAATTATAAACAGGAAAAATACTGGTAAACTAACTGATAACCCGTATTTTAAAATATTTGATTAGGATTTAATATTTAAAGGTTGTTTGTTCACTTAAAACTTCACTATTTTTATTGAAAATAATCTGAATATGAAATCTTTTTCCAAATTCTTGATATTATCGTTTGTTATAATTACGATTTCATGTAATAAGACAAATAAAGACACAATAATTTTAAAAAAGCCTTTACAAAAAGAAACTGCAGAACTCAAAATTGCAATTGACAGTAATACAATTTCTAAATTTTATCAAACTTATCCAAAGCTTGCTCTTTATCAAGCAGAAGTTTTTAAACTGTATAAGAAACAGGGGACAAAACAATTGTGGCTGGATAATAAAGGAGTCGTCGAGTTTGGAAATACTTTATTTAATAAATATAGAGGTTTGCCAGATGAAGGACTGAAAGCCAGTTTTCCGTATAATGAAAAAATTAATCAGGTTTTCGAACGTACTTTAGAAAATAAACTTTCACAAATTGACACCGATTTGATGATTACCAATTTATACTTTTATTATGCTGAAAAGGTATTTCACGGATTTGATGAAAAAACCACACAATCATTAGAATGGCTTCTACCTCGAAAAAAGCTGAATTATCAAGTGTTTTCAGATTCTATTTTTCACAATTCTGCGATTAGTGATAGTAAGAAAAATAAAATGTTCAGCCAATATTACAAACTGCGCGAAGTACTTAAGCAATATAGAGAAATAGAAAAAAATGGCGGATGGAAAGCAATTGAAGTTAGCAATGATTTTAAAAACTTCAAGTTAGGGGATTCGGCTGTTGGAATAGCTCAAATTAGGGAAAGGCTTTATATCACAGGAGATCTTAAAGAAAATAGTAAAAGTGCTGTCTGCGATACGGTTTTAATTTCGGCCGTTAAAAACTACGAACTGCATCATGGAAAAACACCGAAAAATATAATCTTGCCAGAACATATTAAAGAAATGAATGTTAACGTTTCTGATAGAATTAAAACGATTATCGTAAATATGGAACGCTGCCGATGGATTGATCCCGAATTGGAAAAAGGCAAAGAATTTATCGAAGTTAATATACCTGAGTTTAAATTATATGTGATTCGGGATGGAGAAATCAGTTTTATTTCGCCGGTTGTAGTGGGAAAAGCCATGACAAAAACCGTTATTTTTAGTGGTATGATGCAGTATATTGTTTTTAGTCCTTATTGGGTGATTCCTCAAAGTATCATCAATCAGGAGATAAAACCAGGAATGGCAAAGGATAAAGATTATTTAGCTAAAAAACAGTTAGAATGGAACAATGGGCAAGTTCGCCAGCTGCCAGGAAAAAATAATTCATTAGGATTGGTGAAGTTTTTATTCCCAAACTCTAATAATATTTATTTTCATGATACGCCAGCTAAAAGTTTGTTTGAAAGAGAAAACAGAGCATTTAGTCATGGCTGCGTTCGCGTAGCAAAACCAAAAGAATTAGCTGTCGAACTGCTAAAAAACGATCCTTCTTGGACACCTGAGCGTATTGATAAGGCAATGCATGCCGGGAAAGAAAAGTGGTATACGCTGAAAAAGAAGGTTCCTGTTTACATTGGTTATTTTACCGCTTGGGTAGATAGAAATGGAAATGTGAATTTTTATGATGATGTTTATCAAAGAGACGAAAGTTTGATCAAATTATTAACCGAAAAATAATTGTAGTATTTTGTAATAAGAAAATTATATTGCTGCGATTTTAGCTATATTCTACTTTCAGAATGTAATAGAAAGTTTTATTTTTTTAAATCAATAACGAAAAATTAGCCATGTTGTTAGTAATCAGTATATTGTAATATTATACATCTTTCTATTTTAAAAAATTGCATTTAACCTATAAAAACACCCATTAAACGACTTTAATTTTTATTAAGTTATTAAGTTGTTCTATTTGCGCATTGAAATTCATTTGTTTACGAATAATAAATGAATTTTCAGCTTATAGAGTAAAGTTGAATCGATAATAAAATTAGTCACTGAATGTCCAAAAATTACATTTGTTTTTTTATTACTTTTTTTAGTTTTCTTAATTTTTCTGCAGCACAAACATCATTGGCACATGAAGTTGGTGTTTTTTTTGGACCTAGTGTTATGAAATCTGACTATGGTCAAAGAAATGATGCTTCCTCTAGTTATGGCAACACTGGTTTTGGTGTTGGTTTGGTGCATTATATCAATTTTTCATCCAAATCAATGAGCAGTGCTTATTTCAATGAACATTTTAAAGTGCGCTCCGAATTATCTTTTAATCAAACCAAATTGAATCATTTTGGTGAATGGGCGGAAAATGGAAATAGTTTAGGAAAACAGCAACTAAGAGCAATGGAAGGTAAATCTTCAATTTTAAATCTAGGAGCACAAATAGAATATTTTCCATTTAATAGAATTCACGATTTTGAACATAGTGTAGGTGCCTTTTCTCCCTATATAAGTTTTGGGATTCAGTATAATTTTTACAATACAAAATCCACTTCAGCAATGGGGGAATTGGGAACTCTAGAAGCTACTTTTCCTAAATATTTAATTCCTTCAGATGGGCATTCGTATGGTTTTTCAACAGAAAGCAATAGTACATGGTCTATCGTTTCTGGTGTAGGAGCCCGCTATAAACTCAATAATATGTCTGACTTACTGGTTGAAGGACGCCTTCAATATTTTGCTTCAGATTGGGTAGATGGTTTAAATCCCAATAAAGAAATATTTACTGAAAATAAATACAGCGACTGGCAGGTTGGAATTAATTTTGGATATATTTTTTATCTTGAATAGCGAAATATAATATCATTTTTCGGATGATTTTATAAGCGAAACTCAATTAAAAGGTCTTCAATTAGTTGAAGACGAATTAATTAACACTAATCTTATCAATAAACCAATTTTTAAAAAATTACAGATCCTGTTTTAGCAGGATTTTTTTTTGGTATTTAATCAATATTTTGTCTTCTAAACTTATAATGCAGACATGCCTTAAAAACATCACTTTAAAGGATTTTCCCTAAATCTTTGTTTTTTATTCACGAAAACGTTTTCTTTTGTTATTTTTACTAAACTAAAATAAAAATGAATGAGTTCGAATTACAAAGTAACCGTTAATGATGCTTTCCATTTTGATTTTGAAAAAGAAAGCTTTTCCTCATTGGATGCAGTTCCTACTGGAGTAAATGAATTTCATATTCTGCATCAAAACTTACCTTATAAAGCTGAAATAATTTCATCGGATTTTAATCATAAACGCTATACTGTTAAGGTAAATAACACTAATTATATTGTTGCAATTTCAAATCCGTTGGATATTTTGATTAAGGAAATGGGATTTGAGGTTGGGTCAGCAAAACAGGTAAACGCAATCAAAGCGCCCATGCCGGGACTGATTTTGGAAATCAGTGTTACTATTGGTCAAACCGTAAAAGAGAATGACAATTTAATTATTCTGAGTGCGATGAAAATGGAGAACAGTTTTCTTTCGCCCCGTGACGGTGTGATTAAATCCATTTCTGTAAAGACTGGAGAAGCGGTGGAAAAAGGACAGTTATTAATTGAATTTGAGTAAAATTATGCAAAAGATATTAGTCGCCAATAGAGGAGAAATTGCCATCAGGGTGATGAAAACCGCAAAAAAAATGGGTATTAAAACGGTAGCTGTTTATTCGACTGCCGACCGGAATGCACCGCATGTGAAATTTGCTGATGAAGCCGTTTGGATTGGTGAAGCGCCTTCAAGCCAATCTTATTTGCTGGGACACAAAATTATAGAAGCAGCCAAATCCCTGAATGCTGATGCGATTCATCCCGGATATGGTTTTTTAAGTGAAAATGCTGATTTTGCTGAAGAAGCAGAAAAAAACAACTTAATTTTTATTGGTCCAAAATCACATGCTATAAAAATCATGGGAAGCAAACTGGCAGCCAAAGATGCTGTTAAAGAATACAATATTCCAATGGTTCCTGGCATAGATGAAGCGATAACAGATATCGAAAAAGCAAAGCAGGCTGCCAAAGCAATTGGTTTTCCTATCCTGATTAAAGCTTCGGCTGGCGGTGGCGGAAAAGGAATGCGTGTCGTGGAAACCGAAGCCGATTTTGAGTTCCAAATGAATCGTGCCATAAGCGAAGCAGTAGCTGCGTTTGGCGACGGTTCTGTTTTTATAGAAAAATATGTGGCATCTCCAAGACATATTGAAATTCAGGTGATGGCAGATAGTCACGGAAACATTTTGTATTTATTTGAAAGAGAATGCAGTATTCAGCGCCGTCACCAGAAAGTAGTTGAAGAAGCACCGTCATCAGTTTTGACTCCGGAACTGCGCAAAAGAATGGGAGAAGCAGCAGTTTTGGTAGCTAAATCTTGTGATTATTTAGGAGCAGGAACCGTAGAATTTTTATTAGATGAAAACAATAATTTTTATTTCCTCGAAATGAATACCCGTTTGCAGGTGGAGCATCCGGTTACGGAATTGATTACCGGAACTGATTTGGTCGAACTGCAGATCAGAGTAGCAAGAGGAGAAGCACTGACCATAAAACAAGAAGATTTGCAACTAAAAGGACACGCGCTTGAACTACGAGTATATGCCGAAGATCCGCTGAATGATTTCCTGCCTAGTGTAGGGTGTTTGGATGTTTATCAATTGCCTGTTGGCGAAGGAATTAGGGTGGATAACGGTTTTGAACAGGGCATGGACATTCCAATTTATTACGACCCGATGCTGGCCAAACTAATCACTTTTGGACAAACGCGGGAAGAAGCAATTCAGCTGATGATTAAAGCTATCGAAAATTATAAAGTAGAAGGCGTGCAGACGACTTTGCCTTTTGGGAAATTTGTTTTTGAACACGAAGCTTTTCGTTCGGGCAAATTCGATACGCATTTTGTCAAGAAATATTACAACGCCGACGTACTGAAAATCCAAATGGCTAAGGAAGCAGAAATTGCTGCTTTAATAGCCTTGAAACAGTATTTTGAAGATCAAAAAATAGTGCGTCTGCCTAGTTGAAAAAAAATAATTTGAACCATTAAGATATTAAGAAAATTAAGTTTTTTAATGCTTTAATAGTTTTAAAAAAGAAGATGAAATAATTTTCGAACCATTAAGACATGAAGTTTCATAAAGAAAAGTAAAACTTAATTTTCTTAATATCTTAATGGTAAAAAAACAATTTGGCTTTAGCCAAAAAGGATTAATAAAAACTTAGCCGTTAAAAAATATGCAGGACAAAATAAAAACACTCAACGATAAAATTGCCGAAGCTCATTTGGGCGGAGGAATAAAACGTATTGCAAAACAGCATTCGAGCAAAAAACTGACCGCAAGGGAACGTATCAATTATTTGATGGATGAAGGTTCTTTTGAAGAAATCGGAATGCTGGTAACCCACCGCACCACCGATTTTGGAATGGAAAATGAAATGTATTACGGCGATGGAGTTATAACAGGATACGGTACTATTAATGGACGGTTGGTGTATGTTTTTGCACAGGATTTTACGGTTTTTGGAGGATCATTATCCGAAACTCATGCGGAGAAAATCTGCAAAATCATGGATATGGCCGTAAAAGTTGGTGCTCCCATGATTGGACTGAATGATTCGGGTGGTGCACGTATTCAGGAAGGCGTTCGTTCGCTGGGCGGATATGCTGATATTTTCTTTAGAAATGTACAAGCCAGTGGTGTGATTCCGCAAATATCTGCAATTATGGGACCCTGCGCAGGAGGAGCTGTTTATTCTCCCGCAATTACCGATTTTACGATTATGGTCGAAGAAACCAGTTATATGTTTGTCACCGGTCCGAATGTAGTGAAAACCGTGACCAACGAATCCGTGACTTCAGAAGAACTGGGCGGTGCAAGTACACATTCGACCAAGTCGGGAGTGGCACACCGCACAGCTGTGAACGGGGTGGTTTGTCTGGAAGACATCAAAAGACTACTGAGTTATCTGCCTCAAAATAACAATGAAAAACCCCGTAGTCTTCCGTATGAACTTAAAGATGAAATACGTGAACAATTGGCCGGTATTATTCCGGACAACCCGAATAAGCCTTATGATATGCATGCTGTTATAAGCGGGATTATAGACGAAGATTCTTTTTTTGAAATTCATAAAAATTATGCCGAGAACATCATTGTAGGCTTTGCCCGATTGGGAGGCCGAAGCATTGGAATTGTTGCCAATCAACCGATGTTTTTGGCAGGCTGTCTGGATGTGAACAGTTCAAAAAAAGCGGCACGGTTTACCCGTTTCTGCGATGCGTTTAATATTCCGTTATTAGTATTGGTTGATGTGCCAGGCTTTTTGCCGGGAACCGATCAGGAATGGAACGGAATTATTGTTCACGGAGCAAAACTGCTTTATGCCTTAAGCGAGGCAACTGTGCCTAGAGTTACCGTGATTACCCGAAAAGCCTACGGAGGTGCTTATGATGTAATGAACTCCAAGCACATTGGGGCAGACATGAATTTTGCCTGGCCTACAGCAGAGATAGCGGTAATGGGAG
Source organism: Flavobacterium aquicola (assembly GCF_003385115.1). Classification (GTDB taxonomy): domain Bacteria; phylum Bacteroidota; class Bacteroidia; order Flavobacteriales; family Flavobacteriaceae; genus Flavobacterium; species Flavobacterium aquicola. The sequence continues at coordinate 527,407 of NZ_QUNI01000002.1, read as the reverse complement.
CCAAAGGAGCTTCGGAAATTATCTTTAAGAAAGAAATCCATGATGCGGAAGACCACGAAGCCAAACTCCTAGAAAAAGAAGCTGAATATGCCGAACTTTTTGCCAATCCATACACTGCCGCACAGCGCGGTTTTGTGGATGAAATTATTCTCCCGCAGGACACAAGACGCAAACTGATAAAAGCTTTTGCTATGCTTGAAAATAAAGTTGGCGTAACTCCTGATAGGAAGCATGGGAATATTCCTTTGTAGTTTTTTTATAAAAAATGAAAAGTAGAAATATTTTTTAGAATAGTATAATAGAAATTCCTCTTTTGTCGGAAGGACAATATTGAGAGATAGTATTGAAGACTAGTACTTTTTTATCAAGTTACTCAACAAAAAACCGAAACCCAATCCCATGTAAGTTCTCAATTGCAATTCCTTTTTCATTAGCCAAAATTTTGCGCAGGCGGGAAATAAAAACATCGAGACTGCGTCCCATGAAATAATCATCGTCACCCCAAAGTGAAGTTAGAATTTGTTCCCGCTTTAAAACCACATTTTTATTGTCGAGGAATAATTTTAAGAGATCTGCTTCGCGCTGGGTTAGGGAGATTTTTTCTGTTTCATTGAAAAGGGTGAAATTTTTGGTATCGAATTGGTATTTCCCAATTTCATAAACGGATTTTTCCATTGCAGTATTCTTTCGGGAACGTCTCAGGAATATTTCAATTTTCAGCAGTAATTCTTCTATGCTGAAAGGCTTTACGAGATAATCATCGGCTCCCAAACGGAGACCTTTTATGCGGTCTTCTTTTAAAGTTTTTGCCGAAAGGAAAATAATAGGAACATCTGTATCAAGTTTTCTGATTTCAGCAGCCAATTCAAATCCGTCCATTTTTGGCATCATTATATCCAAGATACAAATGTCAAAAGCACCATTTTTAAAAGTTTCCAAACCAGATTTTCCATCTTCGCAATGCCTGACTTCATAATAGTTTTGTTCCAGATTATCTTTGGTCAGGAATGCTAGTGTTGCATCGTCTTCGGTGTATAGTATTCGGGCTTGATTCATTATTTTTGAGGGATTAATAGTGAAAAGGTACAGCCTTTTTCTGGATTGCATTTTACATAAATTTTCCAATTGTGTAAATCACAAACTTTTTTAGAATAGTACAAACCTAATCCAAAACCAGTTACTTCATTACTTTTTTGGCTTGGAATTCTGTAGAATTTATCAAAGACAAAGGCAGTGTTTTTGGACGAAATTCCAATGCCGTTATCAATAAAATCAAATTGTAAATACTTTCCAGCTTTTGCAATAGCAATATTGATTTCGGGTTTGTTATCGCTGTATTTTATGGCGTTATCCAGCAGATTGTAAACTAAATTTGTAAAATGAAATTCATCAGCTTCGATGCTGGCAGATTCTAAATCGGTTACAATTTTTATTTCAGATTCGGGATGTTTCAGTTGTATGTTTTCAATTACTGATTCTAAAATAGGCAGCCCATACAGATTTTTTTTGTTTAAAACTAAAGGAGTATTATCAGATTTTGCAATGTTTAGAATCTTCTCAATATGCTGGTTCAGTTTATTGCTTTGATCGATAATAATGTGAGTGTATTTTTCCAGTTTTTCATCCTTCCTGATTGAATCCTGTTTGTAGAGATAATTTGATGCAATCAGTATGGAAGACAATGGAGTTTTGAATTCGTGCGTCATATTATTGATAAAATCACGCTGCAGATCGGAGTATTTTTTTTGCTGTAAAAGCGTAAAAATTGAATACACGTAGACCAATAAAATAATGATTAATGCAATTGAAAGAACAAACCAGAAACGCAGTGAACTAAATAAATATCCTGTTTCATTAGGAAATCGAATGGCAAAATAATAAACAAAATTTCTGTGTTTTGGGAAATGTACGGAATGTTTGGTCTGTTTTTTTTCGGATAGCGAAATGTAGTTTCCATAAACCATTTCGTCACTTTGACAGTTGTACATGGCATATTCAAAATCCGTGGTGATATTCATTTTTCTGAACTCGGATATAAGATAAAATTCTAAAATTTCGGGTTCAAAATCGTTATCGACATTTACAATATAATAATCGTTGGAAATTTTTTGCACAGGATTTTTACCAGGAAGTTCCAGATTAGTGCCACGATATAATTTTTTAGCAACTTCCAGCAAGGCAATATGTGCTCTTTGACTGAATTTTTTATCCTCACTATTAAAGGCTTCCCTTGTCCATAGCAATTGCGCTATCAGGATTCCTATAATTGCAATTAAACCAATTAGGATGCTGCCATTGAGTTTAGTCAGTTTCATGATGTAATATTAATCAAAATTCGGCTGTCTTTTTTGCATTAACAAGTCGTTAACAAACATTTGAAACCGCTTAACAAGGCTGTCTGTTTTTCTAATTTATTTTTGAATTATTAAAAATAGTAACCAATAAAATTATAAAAATATGAAAATGATTAAAATTTCAACGCTGGCATTAACTTTAGGCTTAATGTCTTTTTCGGCTATCGCTCCTGTAAAAGCAGTAGTTTCAAAAACAACCGCAGCTTCTTCAATTGTATGGAAAAGTGAGACTATTGATGTAGGTACAATTCCGCAGAATACACCAAAACCAATTGTTTTTGAATTTAAAAACACTGGAAAAACAGCTATTATAATTACAAATGTTCAAGGTTCTTGCGGATGCACGGCAACAGATTATACTAAAACACCAATTGCTCCTGGGAAATCAGGAACAGTTACGGCTACTTATAATGCTGTTAATCCAGGGACATTTACTAAAACGGTTTCAGTAACAACAAATGTTGAGACGGCTGTTAAAACTTTAACGATTAAAGGAACTGTTGTTGCTGCAGCATCTGGCGTGAAAAGTTAATTATTAAATCATCACAGTATACATGAACCACCCAAGAAGGTGGTTTTTTTGTACATGAATGTGTTCTTGCAGATTTTTGATTATAGTTTGAAAAAATAGTATATATTATTAAATTGTAATCAATTTATATTTGTTGTCTATACTATTATAAAAGCTTTAAAAGATTATGAATTACAAAAAAAAATACTATTTATTTTTATTGATTCTCATTTCGTCTTTTTCATTTGCCCAAAAAACGGCTGAAAATCAATCATTTTTTGATTATGACGGAAGAATCGAAAAATTAGCAGACAATAAAGCTGTACTGATAGGTGCTGCTGCTTCGGTTTCTTTTGACTTTGTTGGGGATTCTTGTTCAGTTTCTCTGCAAAGTGTGGAGGATCATCAAAATTATGTTTCGATAGAACTTGACGGAAACTATATTGGGAGAGTTCGAATCGAGAAGGGGGGAATACAAAACTACCCTGTTAAAGCTTCTAATAGCAAAAAAACGCATCACCTTTCGATTTACAAAGCTACCGAAGCAGCTAACGGAGGTGTTTTATTTGCAGGGACAACAGCTAAATTAACAAAAAACACAGCATCCAAGAAGAAGAAAAAAATTGAACTGATTGGTGATTCTATAACTTGCGGTTATGGTAATGATTTGTCTTCGATTCCGTGTGGTGCTGGTGATTGGTACGACCAGCATAATGCGTATTGGGCTTACGGGCCGGTTCTTTCCAGAGCTTTGAATACTGATTTTGTATTGAGTTCTGTTTCGGGTTACGGCATGTACCGCAACTGGAATGATGAGCATGAGAATGAACCAAATATCCCAGATGTTTATGAAAATTTATATCTAAACAAAGACAGTTCAAAACCGTATGACTTTGCTTTTCAGCCTGATTTGGTAAGTATCTGTTTAGGAACTAATGACCTTTCTGACGGTGACGGAAAAAAAGCAAGACTGCCGTTTAATGAAGAAAAATACGTTTCCAATTATATCGGATTTATCAAAACGGTTTACAAACATGCTCCTAATACCCGAATTGTACTGTTGACAAGCCCAATGGTTTCAGGTGAAAAAAATGTGACTTTGGTAAAATGTCTGAAAAAAGTAATTCAGGCTTTTGAAAATGATAAAACACACAAACCAATTGCATTATTCGAATTTCAGCCAATGTCACCAAAAGGCTGTGGTTACCACCCAGATATTGCAGATGATAAAGTGATGGCAGATCAATTAATTCCTTATTTTAAAAAGCTGCTAAATGAAAAATAAGATAACTGCATTTATTCTTTTCCTGATATTTTCAAATACCGCTTCCGCAAATGTTACGCTTCCGAATATTTTTTCGGATAATATGGTTTTACAGCGTAATAGCGAAGTGCTGTTTTGGGGATTTGCCAATCCGCAGGAAGAAGTTGTGATTACGCCAAGCTGGAATAATGAAAGCTATAAAATAAAAGCAAGTAATCAGGCGAAATGGGAGATATTAATTCCGACGCCAAAAGAAGGAGGGCCATATTCTATTACGATAAAAGGATACAATGAAGTCGTACTGAAAAACATTCTGATTGGCGAAGTCTGGATTTGTTCAGGACAGTCCAATATGGAAATGAATGCCGGTTGGGGAATAGAGAATGGTGATGAAGCAGTAAAAAATGCTGCAAACCCTAATATGAGACTTTTTTTAGTGCCAAAATTGACAGCTACAACTCCGCAGAATAATATCTCAGGAAACTGGACGGAATGTTCGCCAGAGACTATGAAATATTTTAGTGCTGTGGGTTATTTTTTTGGAAAACGACTGCAGGAAGAATTGAAAAACGTACCGATTGGTTTAATTTCATCAAACTGGGGCGGAACACCGGCAGAGATTTGGACACCGGAAGAAGTGATTCAGAATGATGCGGTTTTATTGGAGACAGCAAAGACACGTAAAGAAGAGAGTTACGGTCCCAATCAGCCTGGACGAGCTTTTAATGCAATGATTTATCCGTTGACAAAGTTTAAAATAGCTGGAGCATTGTGGTATCAGGGAGAAAGTAATGTGGGATCTGAGGTTTATGACAAAACGCTTTCGGCTTTAATCACGTCTTGGAGAAAATTATGGGGATATGATTTTCCGTTTTACTATGTTCAGATTGCGCCTTATAAATATGGAGAAGATCATTTTAGCGGAACGATTGTCCGCAATTCACAGCGAAAAGTTTTGCAGGAAGTTCCAAACACGGGAATGGTTGTGACAAGTGATATTTCGCCTACAGATGATATTCATCCAAAAGATAAAAAATCGGTGGGGATTCGTTTAGCGAATCTGGCTTTGGCCAATACTTACAAAACAAATACAGCTTTGGTAAACGGACCGCTTTATAAAGGAATTGCAATCGACAAGAATAAAGTGACAGTCACTTTTGATTATGCCGATGGATTATATTTTAAAGATAAAAAAGCCGATATGTTTGAAGCTGCAGGTGCTGATAATGTGTTTTATAAAGCAAATGCAGTTATAAAAAATAATGCTGTAGTATTGAATTCTGATCAGGTTAAAAAACCGGTGAAAGTTCGTTATGCTTGGAAAAATACAGATCAGGCGGCACTTTTTAATAAGGCTAATTTGCCAGCTTCGTCTTTTATAACGGAATAAATTCAAATTATTTAAGCATAAAAGACCTATTTGTTTTAGTTTTTGCAACATCTGTTTTAGTCGAAAGAGAATTAGAAAAGTAAATTGCTTCCTGATTTTTATGACAAATTTTTATCAGTTTTAAATTGGGTAAGAAAATAAAGTGTCTTAAAATCCGTGAAGCTGCGTGAGGGATAGAACAAGGCGCCATAGCGCTCGTGATAGCCCGACCGCGATGAGGAAAGGGGGCGAATAACGATTCCTATGATTCAGCCCCCTTTTCTCATCGTGGTCACGCCCAAATAATTAGGGCACAACAGCTGGTTTTTTTGAAATATGATGACGCAAAAAATAATCTTTAACTTTTAAAATGAAAAAAAAAATTACTGCAGGGATTTTTACCCTGATTACAATTGGAACTATGAATGCACAAAAATTACCTCATTTAGATAAAACTAAACCTGTTGAAGAACGTGTTGATCTGCTGTTGAAGCAAATGACACTGGAAGAGAAAGTGGGGCAGATGAACCAGTACAATGGTTTTTGGGAAGTGACTGGACCTGCGCCAAAAGGCGGGACTGCCGAATTGAAATATGAGCATCTGCGCAAAGGATTAGTTGGGTCTATGCTGACGGTTCGCGGTGTGAAAAATGTACGCGCTGTACAGAAAATTGCAGTCGAAGAAACCCGATTGGGAATTCCGCTGATTATTGGTTTTGATGTGATTCATGGTTATAAAACATTGAGTCCTATTCCGCTTGCAGAGTCTGCGAGCTGGGACTTGGAAGCGATAAAAAAATCGGCGGCTATTGCGGCTGATGAAGCTTCGGCATCTGGAATTAACTGGACTTTTGGACCAAATGTAGATGTTGCCAATGATGCCCGCTGGGGACGCGTGATGGAAGGAGCAGGAGAAGATCCGTATTTGGGAAGTAAAATTGCAACTGCCAGAGTGAAAGGTTTTCAGGGAGAAACTATCGCCGATTTGGCAAAAGTAAATACTATTGCAGCCTGCGCGAAGCATTTTGCTGCTTATGGTTATGTAGAGGCAGGACTGGAATATAACATCGTGGATATTAGTAATTCTAAATTGTACAATTCGGTTTTACCGCCGTTTAAAGCGACTGTTGATGCTGGTGTCCGCACATTTATGAATTCATTTAATACACTAAATGGAGTTCCTGCTACTGGAAACGTGTTTTTGCAGAGAGATATTCTGAAAGGAAAATGGAAGTTTGATGGTTTTGTGATTTCTGATTATGCTTCGATCCGCGAAATGATTGCGCATGGTTATGCCAAAGATGAGGAAGATGCGGCTTTGAAAGGGGTTGTTGCAGGATCGGACATGGATATGGAATCATATCTGTATGTAGCGAAACTAGTTGGTTTGGTTAAAGAAGGAAAAGTTAAAGAAGCACTGGTAGATGATGCAGTCCGCAGAATTTTGCGTGTGAAATTTGAATTGGGATTATTTGATGATCCTTATAGATATTGTGACGAAAAACGCGAAAAAGAAGTTATAGGAAGCAAAGCCAATAATGAAGGCGTTTTGGACATGGCCAAAAAATCTATTGTACTTTTAAAGAATGATAAAAGTTTATTGCCTTTAAAGAAATCAGGGCAGAAAATCGCTTTGATCGGTGCTTTGGCAAATGATAAAAATAGTCCTTTGGGAAGCTGGAGAATAGCATCTGATGATAATACGGCAGTTTCCGTTTTAGAAGGAATGCAGCAGTATAAAGACAATAAACTGACTTTTGAAAAAGGAGCAGATTTAACAGTTGGGAAAACTTCCTTTTTAGATGAGGTTGTTTTCAACACTACGGATAAAAGCGGTTTTGAGGCAGCTAAAAAAGCGGCTAAGGATGCAGATGTTGTTGTAATGGTTTTGGGAGAACATGGTTTCCAAAGCGGTGAAGGACGAAGCAGAACGGATCTTAATTTGCCAGGTGTACAGCAGGAACTGCTGGAAGAAATTTATAAAGTAAATCCAAATATCGTTTTGGTTTTAAATAATGGACGTCCGTTGAGTATTCCGTGGGCGGCAGAACATATTCCTGCTATTGTTGAGGCTTGGCATTTAGGAACTCAGACAGGAAACGCTGTTGCGCAGGTTCTATACGGAGATTATAATCCAAGCGGCAAACTGCCAATGTCTTTCCCAAGAAACGTAGGTCAGGTGCCGATTTACTACAACAGATACAGCACAGGAAGACCTACAGATAGTGATAAAAACGTGTTTTGGTCGCATTATACAGATGTTGAAAAAACACCTTTATTTCCGTTTGGTTTTGGTTTGAGTTATACAGCATTCGAATATAAAAATCTGAAGTTAAATAAAACTGCGTTCGCAAAAGGGGAGTCTGTTCAGGTTTCAGTTGAGGTTACTAATTCAGGAAATTATGACGGAAAAGAAGTGGTGCAATTGTATATTCATGATGATTATGCAAGTATTATCCGCCCGATAAAAGAGCTGAAAGGTTTTGAATTGGTTAACTTGAAAAAAGGGGAGACTAAAACAGTTTCATTTACTTTAACCGATAAAGAACTTGGTTTTTATGATAATGATGGGAATTATTTAGTAGAACCGGGAACTTTCAAAATTATGGTAGGAGGGAACTCTGATAAAGGATTGGAAAGCAGTTTTGAATTGAAGTAGATTTCAAACTAAACTGAAAATATTTTCACGCAGTTTTAGCAGATCATTGTAATCTGTTAGAACTGCGTGATTTTTTTATGTATTTTTAAATTTTTAAAACCTTCAATCATTAAATAAAAAATGAAATATAACAGATGCGGAAAAAGCGGGCTGTTACTGCCTGAGATTTCTTTAGGATTATGGCATAACTTTGGCTCAGTGGATAATTTTGAAAATGCCGAAAGTATTGCTAAAGAAGCTTTTGATAAAGGAATTACTCATTTTGATTTAGCAAATAATTACGGCCCCGTTCCAGGCTCTGCCGAAGAGAATTTTGGTAAAATATTGTGGCATAATTTTCAGGGAAATCTTCGTGATGAAATAGTAATTTCGACCAAAGCCGGTTACACTATGTGGGATGGACCTTATGGAGACTGGGGATCCCGTAAATATTTATTATCGAGTTTGGATCAGAGTTTAAAGCGTATGAATATTGATTATGTAGATATTTTTTATTCGCACCGTCCTGACCCTGAAACGCCGATTGAAGAAACCATGATGGCTCTTGATCATGCTGTAAGAAGCGGAAAAGCCTTATATGTGGGAATCAGCAATTATTCTGCTGAGCAGACAAGAGTTGCTGTTGATGTTTTAAAACAGCTGGGAACGCCTTGTCTCATTCATCAGGCAAAATATTCCATGTTAGTGCGCTGGGTAGAAGAAGGACTGTTAGATGTTTTAGAAGAAAAAGGAGTAGGCTGTATTGCGTTTTCACCTTTGGCACAAGGGCTTTTAACTGATAAATATTTAAATGGAATTCCAGAAAATTCCAGAGCTCATAATCCGAACGGGCATTTAAGAGAGGATGAGGTTACGGAGGAACGTATTCAGAAATTAATTCAGCTGAACGAAATTGCTAAAAACCGAAATCAGTCTTTGGCACAAATGGCTTTGGCTTGGCTGCAGAAAGACAAAAGAATTACTTCGGTATTAATTGGTGCAAGTTCCGTCAGACAGTTAAATAATAATATCGAATGTCTGCAGAATCTGAATTTTACACAGGATGAAATAAATGTAATCGAAAAAATATTGGCATAAAAAATGGGGCAATTTGCCCCATTTTTTTTAGAAATTGAAAGATATTTTAACTATTTCTAGTTCGAAGAATTAAGAGTTACTGCTGCGGTTTTTAGACCTTTTGCGCTAACTGTTAGTTCTATGTTTCCAGCTTCTTTCAGCGATTGAACAAGTACTACTGCTTTTCCGCTAAAGGCTTTCATTGTTGGCAGATGAAATAATTCTAATGAAGTTGCATCTCCATTGCATGCTGCTCTGTAAGTTCCTTTTCCAGTAACTTTAAACTGCAGCTGATTGACAGCATTTGGGCATGGAATTCCTTTTTCATCTACTATTGAAACCGTAACATAAGACAGATCTTTACCATCGGCTTTGATTGTTTTTCTGTCCGGATCAAGTACTATTTTATAGGCTTTTCCGGCAGTATGAATTTCCTCTTCTGCGACTGCTTTGCCATCTTTATCTAATGCAACAACTTTTACAGTTCCAGGTTCGTACTTAACATCCATCCACATTAAACGGTATCTGTTTTGTGGTGTTGTATTGTTCTTTTTTTGAATACCCATACTTTTTCCGTTTACAAAAAGCTCGGCACTGTCATAATTAGTGTATACAAATACTGGTGTTACCTGACCTTCGCGTCCTTCCCAATTCCAATGTGGCAAAATGTGTAAGGTTTTCTCGCTTTTGTTCCAACGGCTTTTGTACAAATAAAATCTATCCTTTGGCAATCCTGCTAAATCATTTATTCCAAAATAGGAACTGCGGGAAGGCCATTTTTCATCATAAGGAGTTGGTTCTCCTAAATAATCAAAACCTGTCCAGACAAATTCGCCTATAACCCAAGGTTTGTCATCCTGTAAAACAAAATCTTCATCTGGTACATTAGACCAGCTGCAGGCTTCTAAATCATAAGAAGAACATTGAAAATCTGGATATTGTTTGTCTTTGGCCTGTACTACAGGAAATTTATAAATTCCTCTAGAACTAACGGTAGATGCTGTTTCAGAACCTAAAATAAATCCTTGCGGAAATTTTTTAAATGCTTCTTCATACAAATGAACGCGGTAATTTAGTCCAGGTATGTCAAGCAAAGCTCCAAAACCAGATTCCATAGTTGCTTTTACCTGATCCATACCAACAGTAACGGGTCTTGTAGGATCTTCACGGTGGAAAATTTCCTGCAGCCATTTGGCACGTTTTACTCCTTCATCTCCCCATTGATCAGGAACTTCATTTCCAGAGCTCCACATTACAATAGATGGATGATTTCGGGTAGCGTGAACTAGATTCACAATATCTTTTTCAGCATATTGTTCGAAAAAACGGTTGTATCCATTCTCAACTTTAGGTTTTGCCCATTCGTCAAAACTTTCTGCCAGAAACATGAAACCCATTTCATCACATAATTCTAATTGTTCCAATGAAGGCATATTATGCGAACTGCGGATTGCATTACAGCCCATATCTTTCAGTATTGTTAACTGACGGCGCAAAGCAGCCACGTTTACAGCTGTTCCCAAAGGGCCTAAATCATGGTGCAGACAAACGCCTTTAAACTTTCTGATTTCACCGTTTAAACTAAATCCTTTATTGGCTTCGTATTTTATGTCACGAATTCCAAAACGGGTCGTAACTTCATCTTTCAATTCGCTGCCTACAAACCATTGCGAAACGGCTTTGTACAAATAAGGAGTTTCAGGACTCCATAGCTTCGGATTTTGAACTTTAATGTTTTGATCAAATTCATTTCCGAATTTTGTCGTTACTTTATCTGAACTCACTTTTTGACCATTAGCATCAAAAATTGTAGTAACCAGATAGCCATTTTCTCCAGAAGCCTTAGTTTTTATATTTACTTTAGCCTCATCTTTACTGATAAAAGGTGTTGTTACAGAAGTTCCCCATTGGTCGATGCTTTCCTTATTTTTGATAATAAGGCTTACTTTTCTATAAAGACCAGCGCCTGGATACCAGCGCGAAGCAAACTCTTTATTAGTTAGCTTTACAGCCAAAGTATTTTCTCCAGCCGTGATAAAATCAGTTATGTCAAAATAAAAATAGCTGTAGCCATAAGCCCATTCACCCACTTTTTTACCGTTTAGGTAAATCTGCGGTTCGCTCATGGCACCTTCGAAAAGCAAAATCACTTTTTTGCTTTTTTCTGCAGCCGAAACTGTAAATTTATTTCGGTACCAAGCTGTGCCTACATGAGGTAAAGAGCCTGTTCTTCCAGTTTTTTCAGAAGCTGCTGTTTCACCATTCTGAACAATTGCAACGCTCTGTTTGTCTATTTCTTTATCAAATGGACCGTAAATTGCCCAATCATGCGGTACAGTTACTGTCTGCCATTTTGAATCAGCAAAATTGGTTTGAAAAGCATTCTCGAAATCTCCTTTTTGAAATTTCCAGTTGTTGTCCAATTCTCTTACTATACGCACTTGAGAAAAGGAAATCTGCGTTACTATAAAAAAAGCGAATAGAAGAGTTTTAAACTGTTTCATTACAAATGTTTTATATTTAATTTTTGGATGTCCATGACTATAAATTATTTAGAGCCATTATAGAACTGCATTCCTAAAGTTGCTTTATTTGTATTGTCAAATAAAGTAGCATTATCCCAATGAGAACCTGTACCCCAAAGAGTTTTGCATGATGTAGAAACCCATGCTGGTTCCCAATAAATAATACCTTCTCCTCCGGCTGCAGCTACTACCTCTTTTAGTTTCTTTAGATACCCTAATTGCCCTGCCTGAGTAGCTTGATATCCATTGATTAAAGCTTCGGTACCAAGGTTGTTACTAGCGTTATCATTATTATTTAAAGTAAATGGATAAGCTGTTTCAACAATCATCAGTCTTTTTTTATAAGTGCTTATCAGCGTTTTGATAGGTGTCGAAACATCGTTCAGCGTATATTCAGAATAACTAGGGTAGTAGGACAATCCAATCCAATCGTAGTCGGTAATTCCATTTGCAGTTGCTTCCTTAAACCACCACAATGCATTTTCGGGCTGTGCAATATGGAGCATAACTCCTATTTTTTTGTTTTTATCTTTTGAAATATCACGTACAGCTTTGATACCGTTGTTAAGAAGATAAGAATTTCGTGTCCAGTTAATTGGCCAGACAAGCTCGTCGCCCTGCAGAATCATTGGATTTATTTCGTTTCCAACCTGTACTATTTCTGGCAGCAGGTTTTCTTTTGATAAATCATTTAAGGTTTTATACGTATAATCATAAAGCAGTTTTCCTAAAGCTTCTTTGTTATTCATTTGGCTTGCCCAAGCAGCTGGAATTTTCTGCTTTTCCGGATCTGTCCATGTATCAGAGTAATGAAAATCCAGCAGAACGTTCATACCTAAGGCTTTTGCTCTTGAAATTGTTTTTTTTACATCATTAAAATTGGAATAATTTGTCCAAGTAGGATTATGCCATAAACGAACGCGGACCAAATTTGCACCCGCTTCCTTAAAAATTTTATAAGCATCCTGCGCTACACCTTTATCATTTTTATAAACAGCACCACAATCTTCCATTTCGTTTAAATATGAAAGATCCGCACCATAATAAAAAGAAATATTTTCGGTAACTGGAGGAGTTACAACAGGATCTTTTTCAGTTGATTCACTATCACTTTGGCAGGAGCCTAAATTTAAAAAGGCTAGAATCGCAAATGTGCTGATGTATAATTTCTTTATGTTTTTCATCTATTGATACTATTTTGTTTTTATTTGAATATGCAATGAGCATAGCCGCTATTGGTATTTGATGATTTTCAACTTGCCAATTTTAGACTATGCTCATTTTATAACATTTTTAAATTTATTCTAATGTTATTGTTTTGTCAATTGCATTTATAGTTAATTTATATGCTCCTGGAGTACCAGTAAATTTAAAATTAGCATCATCGCTTCCGTCATTAACAAAATTAGGGTCGATTGTATAACCTGCCTCTTCGTAAGAAGCAAAGTTATTTTCCTTATCCCATGTATTAAAGATATGGAAAAATCTGAAAACATCATTTGACAAAATAATAGGTGCTGACCAAATGTTTGGTGTAGTTTCTATGAACTCAACTGTACTAGCAGTATTAAATCCCCATCCGCCTGGTACTGCTCCTCCTACAGCCCAAAGGTTGGTAGAAGCTGTCATTACAATTGTTTTATTAGTATTATCAATTGTAAGAGTGTAAATTCCAGGAGTTCCCACGAATTTAAAGTTGCTGTCATTGTCTGAAGCATCTTCTAAGTTTGCATCGATAGTATAACCTTCTTCTTTATAATGTGAAAAACCTAAAGCTGATGACCAGTTTCCTGATTCTTGGAAAAATCTAAAGTTTCCAGTAGTAAATTTTGCTTTAAATTGTAAAACATTATTATCACATTTCATTTCACCTTCTGGTTTAAAATTCCAAGCGATATCTGTCAAAGCATTTCCAACGGCATAAAGAGAAGGACAAGCTGTTCCAGTCGCTGCTGTTTCAATCCATTCGATAGAAATAACCTGTATTTCAGATAATGTTTCATTTGCACCTTGTGTTCCGGCAGTTGCTTTCAATCTGAAATATACCTGCCCTTTGTTATTTGCAGAACCATCTGTATTAGTTGTTGCAGGATCACCATCAAGACCTAAATCTTTAGCAAAGCTTAATAAATTATCAACAGTAACTGCAATGTTAGTTTCGGTGGTAGTTCCTACCACTTTAAAGTTTGCAAAATCGGAGGTAATAGCTCCCTGAAGCTCATAAGTAATATTTGTCGCCACTCCAAAATCTGCTGCTTCCCACATAAATCTATCAGCTATGTTTGCTTTTGTAGCTGGTGCGATTAAATAGTTAGCTGCAAAAGAATTGGTAAACGCAATACCATCAGCATCGGGTGTCGCAACAAAAACAGGAGAATTATCGTCAGAACAAGCATTAAAACTTAGTAGTGTTATAAATGCTATAAATAGTAAGATTATTTTTTTCATTGTATCTATATTTTATTTTTATCTATATTTTTTTAGTAACCTGTGTTTTGTATAAGATTTGGATTGGCAGCTATACTTGCTTTAGGAATTGGGAATAATTTATATTTATCGTTAATACCAATACCACTTACCACGTTTCCTTTCCAAGACCAGTTGTAAACACCTCCGGTGAATTTTCCAAAACGGATTAAATCCTGTCTTCTGTGAGCTTCACCATATAATTCTACCATTCTCTCGTTAAGAATCAAATCAAGATTAAGGTCGGCTGTTACAATCATATTCGTATTGTTTGCTCTGGCGCGCAATAGATTAAAATAGTCTCTTGCAGTAGTTAATGAACCTCCGGAAGCTCCTCTAAGGACAGCTTCACCATACATTAAATAAACATCGGCTAATCTAAACATTGGGAAGTCTGTATCAACCATTTCTCTTACAAATTCATTTAATCCTGTAGATGTTTTATTAGACCATTTTGCAGTAATATACCCAGTTCCATAATTGTTCATATCCAACATTTCTATGGTTCTGTCTTTGCTGATGATAGTATTTCTGTCATCATTGTCATAGTTTCCGTTTAGCATAGTTTCTGAGAATTGTTTGGTAACTCTCAATCCTCCAGCCCATCCTGGAACACTAAAATCGGCAGCATTTTTTTCTAAACTTCCTACCTGCGCATTAATTAATACCGTAGTTGGACCATAATTTTGCGTTACTACACCATCAGAAACAATAGGGAATATGATTTCGTTTTTGGCTGAGTTACTATTATTATCAGCATTAAAGTTATTGGCATATACCGGAGATAAAGTATATCCTGCATCAATTATATTTTTACAATTAGTAAGACACTCATCGTATTTTTTCTCACCGATAAAAACTTCTGCATTCAAATAAATTTTGGCTAGTACCATCCATGCAGCAGCTTTATCTGCTCTGGCATATTCATTCTGACGGGCATCTTTTAAGTCCGGCAAAATTGCGTTTAATTCAGATTCTACAAAAGCAAATAATTGTTTGCGATCGTATTGTGGCGATTGATAAGCTCCAACAGGGTCATTTTCTGTAACAAATCCTGCTTTACCAAATAAATCCATTAAATGATAATAAGCTAATGCTCTTAAAAAACGGGCTTCGGCTCTGTAGGTTTTAATTTCACTGCGTAATTCAGTACTTACACCACGGCTGTCTAATTTAGCATCTGTTGTTTGTCTAAGATATTCGTTAGCAAAAGCTACCTGTGTCATACATCTTCCAAAAAAACCACGGATGATTACATTGTCAGATGTCCATGTATTATTATTTAATCCTTTTAATCCCGGATCATTTTCCCATGACCATTTAACTTCGTCTGTAGTTAATTCCTGCATGTTCCAAAAACCTCTTCCATATTGGCTTGTTCCTGCGTCAAGACCAGAAATGTTAGAACTTCCCGGCCCCGTAGCCCCTGTTAAAGTTAAATTACCATAAACACCCGCTAAACCTTGTTTATAAGATTCAGGCGTAGAATAAAAGTTTTCTACCAGTAATACATTAGGATCCTCAATGTCAATATTAAGATCATTTGTACAGCCAGTCAATACTAATACAGTCCCTAAGATGTAAATTACTTTATGTTTTAATATATTCTTCATACTGTTTCTTTTTAAAATTTCATATTAGCACCTATTAGATAGGTTCTAGGACGAGGAGTTATTGAATTATCGATTCCGTTTTCAAATACCTCCGGATCTAAACCTGAGTAATTGGTGATAGTAAATACATTTTGTACACCAGCAGTCAAACGTATAGAGGATTGGGCACTAAAAGTTTCCTTAAATGTATATCCAAAGGTTACATTGTCCATTTTTAAAAACGAAGCATTTTCGATGTAGTAATCAGATAATAATACGGCTTCGTTAGACTGGAAATTGGTATCTAAAACTGAAGTTGGTATGTTGGATACTACTGAACTGTTTCTTAGTAAATTATATTGTGCTCTTGAAGCATTAGCAGCATTATATACGTAATTACCTAAATTTGCTCTCATATTAAAAGATAAGTCCAGGTTTTTATATGACATATTTGATGCAAATCCCATACTTACTGTAGGCATACCATTATGATGAATGTATAAATCATCACTGTTGATTGTATTATCGCCATTCAGATCGGCATATGCTCCCTCAATTGGCTTACCGGCTTCATTATAAATTTGTTTGTACACATAAAAAGAATAAGGAGTATAACCTACTCTATGTATCTGTGCAGTAGATCCCGTACCTGAGCCTGTTGAACCCATGAACTGATCCTGACCTAATGCCAGACTATTAATTTGTGTTTTTATAAAAGTACTGTTGAAATTAGCATTCCAATTAAATCCTTTTGGGTTTTTAATTATATCTCCATTTATAGAAAATTCAATTCCCTTTGATGTGAAATCACCAATGTTCTGGAATCCCGAATTACTAAAGTTAGAACCATCTGAAATAGCGGCATTAGCAAGTAAATCTTTAGACTCTTTGTAAAAACCTTCAACAGTAGCTGATAATCTATCGTCAAACAGTCCAAAATCGATAGCGGCATTATAAGTTGTAGTTTCCTCCCATTTTAGATTTTCATTTCTAAACTGCGGTATTCCAATATTTGTAATTGTATTTCCAAAAATATACTGAGAAGTAGGTAAGCCTCGGATATATCTTGACATATACAAATCTAAATTTGCCTGCCCAATATCCTGCTGTCCAGTTACACCCCAGCTCATTCTTAATTTTAAATTAGATAATGTTTTAGATTCTGGGAAAAAATCGTCCTTGATTTTCCAGGCAAAAGCTGCTGCAGGGAAATTACCCCAGCGGTTGTCTTCACTAAAACGGGAAGTACCGTCTCTACGATAAGAAAATGTAAAAAGGTATTTATCGTAAAAAGAAAAGTTTGTTCTTCCAAAGAATCCAATTAAAACTAAATCCGGATCTACGTTTGTAACAGGAGAACTATCTACACCGTCGTCCAATAATTCATTAGAGGCATATCTTTTATTCGTGAACTTTTGATACGAATAACCGCCTGTAACATCAAAATTTAAAATTCCTATTGCTTTTTTATAAGCCAAATATCCATCTAATAAATTATTGCTCTGTTCATTAGAATATTCAGTTGAAGAACCTATAATACGTCCATCAGCCTGAGAAAGCGGATTCTGGTCTGAAGTTCTTGAAAAACCATCAGCTGAACTTTTGTCTAAACCAACATTTAAAACTGCTGATAATTCAGGTAAAAAATGGAACGTATAATCTAATTTTACATTTCCGTATATTCTTTTTACCTCACTTCGGCTGTTGGTCTGAAGCAAATCTGCTACCGGGTTCAACGGTGCACGTTCTGTTAAATCACTTTTGTTGATAACGCCGTCATTATTATCTTTATAATATTGAAAGTATCCTCCAAACGGAGAGTTAGCATCGTACACAGGCTGTGTAGGATCAAAAGTTATTGCTGTTCCCTGAACTCCTTTGTTAAATCTGTTTTTTTCCAAAGAAGCATTTGCATTAACAGTAATTTTTAAATGATTATCCAGTACACTTGGATTCAAAGATATCGAAGCGTTGCTGCGTTCAAATCCTGAAGTTAATATCAAACCTTCCTGTAATGTTCTGCCGACAGAAAGTCTTGACGGAACTTTGTCAAACAGCATTCCATTCACAGAAAAATTCAAATTAGAAGAAATACTGTTTCTGTAAATTTCTTTCTGCCAGTCAGTATTTGCTGTTCCTAATAAAGGTAATAAGGTTGGATCTTGTTCCGCTATCAAACTTCTTATTTCGTTAGCATTAAAAACATCTACTGTATTAGTAATTGTATTAACACCCATATTCATATCTAAGCTTGCTGAAAGGGTTTTAGTTCCTTTTTTTAACGTGATAATAATAACACCGTTTGATGCTCTAGAACCATATATAGCTGTAGCTGCAGCATCTTTTAAAACAGAAAAAGATTCGATGTCACTAGGATTAATAGAACTCAATACAGAACGTGAGCCTCCTATTGTATTATTATCTACGGGTAAACCGTTAATTACGATTAAAGGATCGTTTGAAGCTCCTAATGAAGCTCCTCCACGAATTCTAATCGTTGACCCAGAACCTGGATCACCACCAGTTGTAATGGTCAAACCAGCAACTCGTCCTGTTAAAAGATTTTCTGCAGTAACAATGTTTCCTTTATTAAAATCTTTTGACATCACAGCAGTTACTGAGGCTGTTGCAGACTTCAATTTGGTACTTCCGTAACCAATAACAACAACTTCATTTAGTTTTTGATTCTCTTCTAATAAACGGACGTTAAGAGTTTCTGATTTTACTGTAATTTCAACTTTTCGATATCCCATATAAGAAAATACCAAAATGTCATTTTCATTTGCCTGGATTTGATATTTACCATCAAATCCCGTTGTAGTTCCCTGGTTAGAATTCTTAAGAGTTACACTTACTCCAGGAAGAGAACTTCCTGTTCCAGCATCTGTAATAACTCCTGAAACTTTTAATTTTTGACCGAAAGCTGCTACGGATAAAAATAAAAACAACCCAATTAAAAAATGTTGTTCTACATTAAAATAGCGCCTTCCTTTTCGATAGCGGTTCATCATAAACTGTATATTTAAGTTAGTTTTGGTTTAACGGGTATCTCTATTTGTTTTAATAATTACAAATAGAGAATCCATTAATTTACAGGCGAAAATACCTCCGTTCAGTGACTTTTCAGAGGGGTCATTTTCATCGATTAGGGGTGAGGAATTCGTTGTTTTGGGAGGGGGAAATTAAATAGCAATCAATTAGAAAAAAAATAAGTAAAAAAAATACATATTAGCTAAAAAAACGCTTAAGATTTTGAGAATTCGGAAGGGTTCTTTTTGAACTTCTCTTTGAACAGTTTACTGAAATATTTGCGGTCAGAATAGCCCACTTTATAGCAGGCATCCGAAACAGAATAGCCCAAATCTTCTATAAGCTGTTTTGCGATTGAAAGTCTGTAATCACGAATAAATTCTACATAAGATAATCCGGTTAAAGCTTTTATTTTTTTGTACATTACCGAATGGCTCATCCCAATTTCTTTTGCAATTACTTCAGCTTTTAGATCATTTGATTCCAGCTTGGGTTCTAAACTTGTATACAGGCGCTGCAGAAATAATTGATCAGGTGAACTGATAGCAAGTTCTTTTGGATTTAAAAGATTATCGCTTATAAATTTTTCACGGATTAATTTTCGATTGTTAAGCAGATTGCTGACCCTTGCTTTTAATAATTCTTCATCATAAGGTTTGGCTATATAATCATCGGCTCCTGTTTCGAAGCCTTCCATCGTGTTTTGTATAGTAGTTCTTGCCGTTAAAATAATAATTGGAATATGACTTGTAAAAGTGTTTAATTTCAATTTTTTTACAAATTCAATTCCGTCCATTACAGGCATCATTACGTCGCTTATAATTAAGTCTGGAAATTTTTCGGAAGCAGTTTTCAATCCTTCTTCACCATTAAAAGCTTGAAGAATTACATATTCATTACTCAATATTTCTTTTAATGATTCCTGAATGGCTGTGTTATCTTCAACAATTAAAATGGTTTCTTTTTTAATTTCGTTTTTTACCGTTTTTTGTTTTAAATGTTTAATAGTATCCAATTCCTGTTTTGGCACAAGAGTTGTTTTTTCAATTTCATTTTCATAAAAATGAATATTCGATTTTGGCAGCCTTACCTCAAAAATACTTCCTTTGCCTTTTTCACTTTTCACTTCAATAGAACCTTTATGAAGGTCTATAATTTCTTTTGCAATAGACAAGCCTAAACCAAATCCTGATTTCTCATCTGTTTCTGCATTTTTAATTTGGTAAAAACGATTAAATATTTCTCTTAGATTTCCTTCGTACATTCCAATGCCGGTATCTTTCACTATCAGATACACGGCTTCATCATCAGTTTCTATTTCAATATTGATCGTTCCGCCGTTTTTAGTGAATTTAAAAGCATTTGTCAATAGATTATAAAGTACTTTTTCGAATTGATTTTTGTCAAACCACAAATCTATCTTTGGATTTTCCGAATTAAAAGTATACTCGATGCCTCTGTCTGAAGCAATTTCAGAAAACGACAGATAAATCTCTTTGCAATAGGAAACAAAGTCGCCTTCGGTAATTTTTAAATGGACATCATTTGTTTCAAATTTTTTAATATCTAAAAGTTCATTGACCAGCTGCAGCAGTAAATTACTGTTTTTCCGAATGGTATGTGCCGATTTCAGCTGTCTGCTTTCCAGCATTTCGCCTTTATCAAACAATCGGTTTATCGAACTCAAAATTAAGGTCACAGGAGTTCTGATTTCATGCGAAATATTGGTAAAAAACTGCTGTTTCAGGTTGTATAATTCTTTGTCTTTCTCGTGAGTCAGCCTCTCAAACTCCAGATTAGTTTTTAAACGCTCCCATTCGATAGTGTATTTTCTAAATAAATAAAATAGAAAAACCAATACAGCTCCATAAATTAAATAAGCCCACCATTGGAGCCAATAAGGTCTTAAAATATGAATTTTTACAGAAGCATATTCTTTTCCCCATTGCCCGCCTATTTCTTTACTTTTTACTTTAAAGATGTAGTTTCCGGGGGATAAATTGGTGAAAGTTGCTGTTCTGTCTTTTCCGATAAAACGCCAGTCGGCATCAAAATTTTCCATTTTAATGGCATATTCGCAGCTGTTAGAAAAAGGAAACTGCAATGCCGAAAACTCAAAAGTCAATACATCCTGATTATGATCGAGCGTAATCTCTTTTGTAAATGCAATGTCACTGGTTAAGATTCCATTTTTTTCAGCAGGAACTTCTTTATTGAATAATTTAAAATTAGTAAGCTTCACTTTTGGAGGCTTACTGTTCATTTCGATTGTTTTTGGATTCAGCTTTACAACACCGTCAATTCCGCCAAAATAAATCCATCCTTTCTCGTCTTTAAAAATAGAATTGATGTGAAATTCGGATGTTATTTTAGGAAGACTGTTAAAGGTTTTGGTCGAATAATTGTAATTGATAATGCCTTGTTTGGTACTAAACCAAATGGTATGGCTGTCATCCTCAATAATACCTGTTACCGTTTGATATTTAATGTTGTCATTTTTTTCAAAACGTTCAATTTTATTGGTTTTTAAATTCATCCGATTGATACCTCCGCCGGCAGTACCAATCCACAAATAGCCTTTGGAATCTTTACATAATGAAAAGATATTATTATTACTGATTGTTGTTGAATCTGAATCTTTGTGTTTAAAATATCGAAACAGTTTTTTCTTAGTATCAAAAACATTTAATCCGCCTCCAAAAGTGGCAATCCATATTTTATCTCCATCCTGAACCATGTCAATAAGGTTGTCATTGTTTATGGTTCTGTTATTATTTGCACTTTCTCTGTAGCTGATGAATTTTTCGGTTTTGGTATCAAAATAATTCAGACCGCCCCCCCAAGTAGCAACCCATAAATTATGGTCTTTATCCTCAATAATATCTCTTACATCATCATAACTAATAGAGCTTTTATTTCCAAACTTATGATTGAACTGCTCAAACTGATCATTTTGTCTATTGAATTTTACAAGTCCGTTTTTGAAAGTGCCCAGCCATAGCATTCCGTCAGTCGTTTCAATAATTTTTTGAATGTAACGGCCCTTTATAGCGGTATTATGATATTTTTCATTATAGTATCTCGTTTTGTTGGATGCGGCATTAAAGACAGTTAATCCTTCGCCGTCAAGTCCCATATATAATTCTTTATTTTTTTTATAAATCGAAAGTACTGGCGACGGATTTAAACCTACAATATCACTAAACAGCAATTCGCTTCTGTTTTTTTTGTCCAAAACACTAATTCCATTCCATGCCGTTCCAATCCATATATTAGAATCGGAATCATCAATTATGGTATAAATTGAATTTCCGGAAAGCGAGGTCTCTAATTGCGGATTGTATAAATAGTTGTGAATTACCGAATGATTGGAATTGGGATACTCTACTTCGAAAACGCCATTACCATCGGTACCAATCCATAAATTGTTTTTGCTGTCTATTTTTACAGAACGGACAATATTTATTTCTTGTTTTAAAGCTAAATTATCCTTTAAAAAATCAGAGAATTTTTGTGTTGCCAAATCATATAACAGCAGACCGCTTCCGCTGGTGCCTATAAGAATTTTGTCAGGATTTAAAGCCGAAATAACATTTATGAAATCAGAAACATATATTTTTTCAGATTTAATCTGGGTGAATTTTTTTTCAGTTTTATCAAATAAAAATAAGCCGTTACCAAAAGTCCCGATCCACAAATTTTTATTTTTATCTTCATAAATACTGGTAATACTGTTGCTTTTTTTGGTTTGATTGTTGTTGAATTTATTGGTGTAAGAAACAAACTGTCTGGTAATTGGATTAAAGCTTGACAGTCCTTTTTCGGTACCGAGCCAGATAAATCCTTTTGAGTCTTCAATTAACGTGCTGACGTTGTCAGATATCAGCGATTTTGGATTGCTGGGATTGTTTTTAAAAATTTGAAAAGTATCATTTAATGGATTGTAATAATTCAATCCGCCCCCTAGGGTCGTAATCCAGATTCTGTTTTTACTGTCAATTAAAATATCCGAAATATCATTGGATCCAATGGTGCTATTTCTCTTGTTGTATACTTTTATACCCAGACCGTCATAACGGTTTAATCCATTATTAGTGCCGATCCAAACAAATCCGTCCTTTTCTTTCGCCATGCTGGTAATTCTGCCATTAGACAGCCCAGATGATTTATTTATCTTTTTAAAGACAGTTTGGGATTGGGAAAAACAAGTTACCGTGCCTAAAATAAATAAGGCAAAATAGTTTAATAATAGTTTCAAAATTTGTGGTATTAGAGCGTATAAAAGTAGTCACTTTCTAATTGTAAATCAAAATATGTAATTAAGTATATGATACTTTTTCTCTAATGGATTAAAGCAGCTACAATCTAGAAAGAAATATAAAGGTAAAATTGACACTAATTTCACGAATTTTCACAAACTATTGCGTCTGTAGTTCGTGTAATTAATTTTACGAATGAATTCGTGAAATTCGTGTTTACTAATGATTTTTCAGTTATTTCACCTGAACAATCATTGCTAATCCGCCACCACTAACCAATCGGTATTTTAATTTTGCTGCTGAATCTATTGTAATAATTTCTCTCTTGTAGTCATTCGCAGCTTTGTCAGCGTTTAATCCGTCAGAGAAAATTTCGGCTTCGTATTTTTTGTTTTTTTCAAGGAAAGAAAAATCAATAGTTATTTCTCTGGAATCCCAGTTTGTGATTGCTCCTAAATACCAAGCTGAATCTTTTCTGCGGGCTATTGCCACAAATTTTCCAACTTCGCCATCCAAAGCCACTGTTTCGTCAAAAGTAGTCGGCGTTTTGGCAATGAAATCGGTGCTTTCCTGTTCTTTCATATAAGCCGTTGGGCTGTCAGCCATCATCTGCAGAGGCGCTTCAAAAATAGTGTATAACGCCAGCTGATGGCATCTTGTTCCCTGACTTACAGGATTGGAGTGACTTGGTTTGAACTCACTTTTGGTCGCATTACGCATTGCTCCAGGAGTATAATCCATCGGTCCCGCCATCATTCTGATAAACGGAATTGAACAGTCATACGTTGGAACATTATCATTTGGCGTCCATTTATTATTTTCCAGACCTTTTACACCTTCAAAGTTTAAAATATTCGGAAAAGTACGTTGGATTCCTGTTGGTTTATACATGCCGTGAAAGTCTAGAAGCAGTTTGTTATCGGCTGCTTTTTGCGCAATATCATAAACAGAACTTACCATTTTGGCATCGTCACGATCTAAGAAATCTACTTTGAAACCTTTGATTCCCAAGCCAGCATAATTCTTTAAAATTCCGTCTGTGTTTTTGGTCAAAGCCACCCATGAACTCCATAAAATAATCCCGACATTGCGTTCTTTTCCATAAGCGATTAAAGCTTCCAGATCAACATTTGGATTGTGTTTCATGATGTCATCTTCCAGACTCCATCCTTCGTCTAAAACTACATATTCTACTTTGTTCTTGGATGCAAAATCAATGTAATATTTATAAGTTTCAGTATTAATTCCAGCTTTAAAATCGATATTGTAAATGTTCCAGTCATTCCACCAGTCCCATGCGACTTTCCCTGGTTTTATCCAGCTGATGTCTTTAATTTTCGTTGGTTCAGATAATTTCAGAACCATATCATTATTAGCCAAATCTCTGTCATTTTCTGAGATAACAACAATTCTCCAAGGGAAATTTCGGGTTCCTTTGGTTTTAACCAAATAATCAGCTCTTTCTGTAATTAATCGGTTAATGTTATTGAATCCGCCGTTTTTTTCCTGTAAAGGATATTTGGAAAAACGGCTTTCAAAACCAGATTTAGAAATGTTATTGGTTACAAATAATCCCGGATAATCTTCCAGATTTGCTTCTAGGAAAACGGCTTTTTTATGATTTTTAAAATCAATTAAAAACGGCAGAAATGCCAAAGTATCCTTGGCAAATTCGCTGATTTTTTTGTTTTCATAATGTGCTTCAAAAGAAGAAATATAAGGATCTTTCGGATTTCTTAAATCACGGACATAAGGAATCAGTGTGTTATAATCCTGATCGAAATTCAAGACTACTTCTTCATTTTTTACAGTAATATCTTTTTTTCTTTTGGTAATAAAACGATAGGCTGCACCATCATCAAAAACACGATATTCAATGCTGAAATCATTTTTGAAATTCAAAGTCAGCTGATTGTAATTGTTTTTGACTGATTTTTTTTTGTAAAAAGGAGATTCAAATGAAGTGTTGATAGTTTCTTTTTCCGAATTTAAAACAACAGCATTTTTTCCTAAAATATCGTTTTCAGCCAAAGACATTGACATTGCCGATGGAGCCAGAACAATATCTTTTTCATGCGAAATGGTCCAGGTTATTTTGTCACTAACAGCAATTGTAATCTGAATTTTTCCGTTTGGAGATTTCAGCGTAAAGTCTTGTTTCTTTTGGGCAAAAGAAAGATTGAAAAAGGATAAAATAAGGAATAATGATATTGTCTGCTTCATTAATTTTTGAATTTAGAATTGTATTTTTTAACGATTTGCAAAGTCGATTTATCAGAAGAAAAAACCGAATTCAATCCTTGTGGCTCCTGTGGAGGATCAGTAGTTAACGGATCGCCTGGATTCCATTTTCCATCGGCAGTAACAGGTTTTCCTTCACCGCCAAATCCCCAGAAATTAGCTGCCTGCAATACGCCGTTATTAGCTACGCTTTCTGCTACACGGTTAAAGATATAATTGTAGAAAATATCTCTGTTAGCAACAGATGTGCCATTTAACAGGCTCTCATTTTCTCTTGGCAGACCAAATTCTTCGATGATAATAGGTCTTTTTAAATTCTGGGCAACTTTGATATGCTTGTCAATATAAACACCTGCGTTTTCAAGTGTTGCTGGTAAAGTTTTCTCTGCATTGTCAGCTTTGAACCAATTCCAGTTTTTCGGCCAGATATGCATTGTCAAATAATCAATGTTTGGATTTTTATGAGTTCTCTCAAAAATTTCTATGTTGTCATTCGAACTATTTAATCCTTCAGAACCTGTAGAAATCAAATGGTATTTATCTAAACTGTCAATTAAGTCAACAATATTATTCAGCCAAACAGTAAATTTCTCTTCGTTTTCTACAGTGAAAAGCCTTGGCTCATTTCCAACCTGCCAAGCCATAATCGTGTTGTCTTCGATATATTTTCTTTTAGTATAAACATTTGTTCTGCCAACAATGAACTTTACATGATTATTCAAGCTTTCCATACAAGGCTCACAACTGTAAAATTGTTGTGTATACTCCATAAATTGAGGCCAGGTATTTGGTGCAATAGCAGGGACTGGAATAGGACCTTTGCCATTCCATTCTAAATATTGGGACATTCCGCCTGACCACTCCCAGTTATTAGTCAGAAATAAAACTGCATACATATTGCGTTTACCCATTTCGGCAATAAGGAAATCCAAACCATCTAATAAGTCTTCATCATATTTACCCTGTTCATACTGCAAAGCTGGACGAACTGTAAAATCATATTTTCCGCCGTCACCGCCAACTAGAATTCTAAGGTTGTCAATACCGTTTTTTTTCATTAAATCTAGTTCACGAAGCAGTCTTTTTCGGTCGCCCACTTTCTTGGAAGCCAATAAACTTCCGTACCAATAGTTTGTTCCGATGTATGCATAAGGCTTGTCGCCTTTGTAAAACTGCGTTCCTTTTATTGTGATTCTGGCTTGCTGTTTTTGGGCAAAACCGTCAAGGTTTGCAAGTACTAATACGATTAATACAAAATTTAAGAATGTCTTTTTCATTGTTTATTTTTTAGAGACTAATCCTGCCATCCGTTACAAGTTCTCACAGTAAAAGTAAGGTTTCTAAAATTACAAAAAGAGCTCTTTTGACCGCTTTTTGCAATAAGAAATTTTGCTTTTCCAGTTTCAGGTTTACATTGCTGGGGAAGGACTCAACGTTATTTTATTAAACTTAAAAATTATTTTGGCAGCTCATACATTTTTGGCAAAGAATTCACTAATGCCGACTTTGTTTTTGCTGTAAAAGTTTTAAAATCAGTTGCATTTGCTGCTGTCGGTGTTGGGACATAATAACCATCTGTATCATTTGTCCAGAACACAACATAACTAATCTGAATATTATTGGCTGTTAACGCATTGTATAAATAAGTAGAAAACCAATTTGTTACTGGCGCTGTAGTCGATGTAACTCTATAGCCGGTTTCGGTCATAGCAGCAATTTTTACCTTATCTATGGCTAAGTCTGATATCATTTTTAGTTTTGCGTTAGCTTTATCAGCCCCCTTTTGTCCTTGATTGTTTAAGTCCCCATAATTGTCCATACCCAGTATATCTACATACTTGTCTCCGGGATAACGGCTCAGATAATCAGCTGATTTGGAGTAGGAATTGTCGGGAGAGAAGGCGTATAAAACGTTACGAACTCCTTTGGTATCTCTCAGATAAGTAACAGTAAACTGATGAGCTGCTTTGTATTCTTCTGGTGAACAAAAATTAGCTCCCCACCAGAACCAGCTTCCATCAAACTCATGAAAAGGCCTGAATATAACTGGAATTAATTCTCCTTTTGACCCTTTTAATTTTAAAAATACACTGGCCACTTTATCAAGTTTTTTCTTGTACCATTCATGATTGGCTCCGCCAGGCAAAATGCTTTTAAAAGCCGTTGCTTTTTGTTCAGCGGTCATATCTGAGGCATAAAAACTGTCTTCGTTATAAGGCTCCCTTATATGCCAGGAAAATGTGTTGATTATCCCTTTAGCATAAGCGGCTTTTACATCATTTATAGTTTTTTGCTCTTGCTGGTAAAACCAGTTGTCAGCTTGATCGTTATTCTGTTTATCGGTGATAAATAAAAAATCTTTTCCTAAAACAGCAGGATCATATCCAGTAGTCTTTTTTATATCTGATTGAGCCGTAGAACCATTATTGTAAAATCCATTAAAAGCGTCCTGTTGTCCAATTGCAAATTTGGTTTTAGCAAGTTTTTTTAGATTGTAAAACAAAGCGACCGTTTCTGCTGTAGCATTTGGGTCGACCATATAGGTTCTCGCATTTTGCGCTGTTAAAATATTGGTAGGTGCAGGAGGATCGACGGCTGGTGCTGTTGGATCTGCACTGTCTTCAGAACAGGCAGAAAGGAATAATAATCCAATAAGAATTATCAAAGAATGAAGTTTTTTCATAATAATGATGCTATTTGAAGTCAACTGAAAGGGTGTCCGCATAAAGTGTTCCCGATGCAAATCCTAAAGCTAGCATGATTCGGTATTTTTTTGTTCCAGCCGGAAGCGTAAAAGTTTTACTGTAATAGGTCCAGTCTGTTGTTGCGGTTACAAAAGCAATGTTTTGATCGCCAGTTTTTTGATCGCCGGTTCCGGTAAATTCTATGTTGAATAATCCGTTATTCCAAACTTCTTTTCCTTGTTTGATATTATCTGATTTTAACCATCCAGAAATTGTTATGGAAGTGGCATTATCAGGAACAACTGCAATCTGGTCGATACCAACCCAGTCAAATGTGGAGGAATTAAGAACTAGTGCTGCTTTACCTTCTTTGAATACAGTTGTCGAAACTGTTGCGTTGCCTCGCCACGAATCTGTTCCATTTTCAAAATCGGTATTTGATAATACAGCTGTTTGAGATCCCGAAGCGGCCACTGTGTTTTTTGCATTTTCTTCTTGCTGCACTTTATCCATCTGCTCTTGCGAAATAGGAACAGCTTTTAGGTCATCAAAAAATATACTCCCGTTAGTTTGTCCTAAAGCCAGCATTACTCTAAGCTTTGAAGCTCCAGCAGGAACTGTAATTATTTTTTTGTAAAAAGACCATGGCGTTGTTCCTAAAACCGAAGCAATACTTTCGTTTTTGATTCCTTTTTCTCCAGAATTTAAAAATTCAATATCAAATTTTCCAGTGTTCCATATATTTTCGCCTTTTTCTACACCTTCTGTTTTTATCCATCCGCTCAATTCAATAGCTGCTGTATTTTTAGGAATACTAATTATTTGGTCTACTGCTTTCCATTGGGCTCCTACGTATTGAGTAATAGTACAGCTGTTTTTACCTGATTTTTTATCATAAGGCGAGATAGTGGCATTTTCCTCTCCTCTCCAATTTAATAGTTCAGTTTCAAAACCAGCATTTTTAATAAGATTGGCTTGTGCATTATTTGTCACAGTAATAAAAAAAAGACCCAATACAAGTAATGCTTTCATAATAAATTAAATTTTGAGGTTACTTAAAATTAAAAAGGTTTTAATCTAATTTTAGATTCGGTGGATTAATTCAATGCAGGCTCTGCTGTTGTGATATGGACATTTCCAAAAACCAGCTTTGTCATTTTTCATAGTAGAATAATTACTGTCAATACCCCAAAACCACTCTCCATTTTCTTTGTCAAGGATATATTTTTTTATAAAATCCCAGTTTTTTAAAACAATATCCAAATACTCCTGTTTTCCTGAAAGCTGCCAAGATGTAAAATAGCCTATCATCAATTCGGCTTGTGGCCACCAGTGTTTTTCGGCCATTAACTCGTTAGTTTCCGGGTCAAATTCATACCACAATCCGCCATCTTCATCTATTCCTTCTTTGGTTGCTTCTGCAATCTGAAGAGCATATGTTTTATAATTAGCAATCAGTACTTCATCTTCCACAATTTCGGCACACTGAAGTAAAAGCCACGCTGCTTCAATGTCATGACCATAGGAGATTACGTCTTTTTTTTCTATCCAATTTTCATCAAAAAACAAACGTAAATGGCCTGTTTCAGTATTGATGAAATATTTTTCGATAGTTTCTAATAATTCTATAATGACTTTTCGTAACGATTCGTCTTTCCAAACGGTGTATAAATTTGCAAATCCTTCTACGATATGCAGATGGGTATTCATTGTCTTTTTTTCGTTGGCATCCTTTTCGCTTAAGCGTAAATCATCGATAGGCTTCCAATCCCGTGTAAAAGCTTCTAAGTAACCGCCTTTTTCTGAATCGTAACTGTGTTCCTGAATTTTAGAATACAAGGCAATTGCAAGCTCCAAAGATTTTTCATCTTTTGAAACAGAATAGTATTCACTTAGACCATAAATAACGAAAGCGAGAGCATAAATTTGGTTTTTAGTATCTTTTGGAGTCCCATTATAGTTGATGCTCCAAAAGATACCGCCAAATTCAGCGTCATAAAAATGCTCTGAAATATATTCGAATGCACGTTTTGCAGTGTTTAAATGTTCTGCGTTTTTCGAAATTTTATAAGCTGCAGAAAAGGTCCATAAAAGTCTGGCATTAAGTACAGACCCTTTTTCGGCTTCATTATTTATATTGTTATTGTAATCTATCTGCCCAGTGAAACCTCCGTTTTTTTCATCCAAAGTATTTTCCATCCAATAGGAAAGTATGTTTTGGAGTTCAAGGTTTAGTTCTGTTTTTAGATTTTTTAAATTAGAATTCACAATTATGAAATTTCTTTGTTTCTATTCACTTGATTGATAATAGTATTGACAGAACCTGCTGATGTCAAAGTATCTTCGGGAGTATTGATAACATAATCAACCAATCTTTCTACTGAAGATACGGCAACGTGCATTCTAGTATCTGAAGAAGCATAATAGATATAAACTGTGCCGTTTTTGTCTTCAATCCATCCATTAGAAAATAAAACATTAGAGACATCTCCAACTCTTTCTGTACCCTCTGGTGCCATAAAATGACCAGCAGGAGCATGAGTAACTTTTGCAATGTCATTTAAATCCGTCATGAACATATATAATGTATAACGCAGACCTGCAGCTGTATTACGAACGCCGTGTGCCAAGTGTAACCATCCTTTATCAGTTTTGATTGGTGCTGGTCCAAGACCGTTTTTTAATTCATATATAGTATGATATTTTTTTCCGTAGATGATTTTTTCTTCTTTTACAATCGGATTGGTCATATCTTCTACAAAACCAAGTCCAATTCCGCCACCGTTTCCTACATCAATAAATCCGTCTTGAGGACGGGTATATAAAGCATATTTTCCGTCTACAAATTCAGGGTGTAGGACCACGTTACGCTGCTGTCCGGTATTTGAAACTAAATCTGGCAGTCTTTCCCAGTTGATTAAATCTTTGGTACGGACAATTCCTGCATTTGCAACAGCGGTACTAGTGTCGCCTTGTGGAGCAGAAGGATCTTTTCTTTCAGTACAAAAAATACCGTAAACCCATCCGTCTTCATGCTTTATTAAACGCATGTCATACACATTAGTGTCAGGTTCTTCCGTTTGAGGAATAACACATGGTTTATCCCAAAATTTGAAATTATCTATTCCGTTAGGGCTTTCGGCAATTGCAAAAAATGATTTTCTGTCGGCACCTTCAACACGTGCTGCAAGAACGTAACTGTCATTCCATTTTATTGCTCCTGCATTGAATGTTGCGTTTATCTGAATTCTTTCCAAAAACAATGGATTGGTACCCTGATTAAAATCAAATCTCCATTCCAGCGGTGCATGAGCAGCTGTTAAAACAGGATTTTTATAACGAGTATATATGCCGTTGCCAATGCCGTCTTGTGGCTGATTTTTTGTTTGTATAAGCGTGTTAAATTGTTTTTCAAGTCCAGCTTTTATTTCTTTTAAATCTGGCTGTAGTGCTGTTGTATTCATAAGTTGAATTTTCTAGATCGGTATTATTTATTGATATTTCGTTTATTATTAAGATCGTCTTCAATTGCTTGCAGTTTTTCTTCTGAAAGGGGATAGAAAATGATAAAAAATACTGAGATAGCTGCTGCAATTGCAGGAAGAATGCTCAGCATTAATTGTATTCCTGTCTGTGCAGTCAGTGTCTGTGCTACATTGGCTTGGAAACCAAAGTATCCTAAAAGCCATCCTGTTGCAGCTCCTCCAATTGTCCATCCAAATTTTTGTGACATAGATGAAGCTGAGAAAATAAGACCAGTAGCTCTTCTTCCTTGTTTCCATTCGGAGTAATCGGCACTATCGGCATACATTGACCAGATTAATGGGAAAATACAGCCGGCGCAAATACTAATTAACACTTGGAAAACCATGATAAGCATTACATCTTCTTTTCCTAAATAATAGAAAAGAATACTCAATATTGAGGCAAGAGCCATTGCACCAAAAAAAGTTTTCTTTTTTCCAATTTTATTTGCAATAGGTGTCGCAGCTATTACGCCAATGATGTTAGCGGCCTGTCCTAAAACTAAATAAAGTGTAGTGGGAGTCATTGCAAAATTTTCTCCGAAGATGCTGAAACTGTAGCCTGCAGTGCTGCTTACATAATATTTAAAGTAGTAAACGGCGGCTCCGTCACGTATAGAGTTGAATATCAGTGCTCCAATTCCGGCACCTAATAAAATCCACCAAGGCCTGTTTTTAAGAAGGTCGTTTAAATCTTCTTTTAAGTTTGGTTTTTCATCGTTTATTGGCTGAACCCTTTCTTTTGTAAGGAAAAAACATCCCCAAAAGAAAATCGTAGTAATTATTCCAAAAACAACAATCGTATATAACCAGCCCGTTTTAGAATTTAAGCTTCCGCCAAAATGATTGACTAAAGGCTCAATTAACCATAGAGCCAATAAACTTCCTCCAAAGGCAAAAACCATACGATAGGAGGAAAGTGTTGTGCGTTCTTTACGGTCACCAGACATTACCCCCAACAGCGAAGCATATGGGACATTAATTATTGAATAAATCATCATCATTAAGGAATAAGTAACATAAGCGTAAATTATTTTTCCTTTTTCGTCAAAATCGGGAGTGTAAAAAGTGAGGACGCCTATTATTGCAAAAGGAATTGCTGTCCATAATAAATAAGGTCTGAATTTTCCCCAGCGGCTTTTTGTGCGGTCTGCAATTATACCAACCAAAGGATCAAAGCAGGAATCCCAGATACGAGTAATTAAAAACATAGTTCCTACTACAGCAGGAGCTATTCCAAAGACATCTGTATAAAAAAACATGAGATACATACTGAAAATTTTCCAGAACATTGAAGAAGCAGCGTCTCCTAATCCGTAACCGATTTTTTCTTTTAATTTAATTTTTTCTTCCATTTTATTGGGCTGTTGACTTGGGGTTATTTTTTATATAGGTTAATTTTTGCGGCATCTTTTTCAAAAAAGATATTGTCCAGATTGTAAAATTGGATAAAATCTTTTTCGCTTATTTGTCCTTTAAAAGGTGCATAATAATGCATTTTTTGTTCTTTTTCCTGCCAGCCATGATTTCTCCAGAGCAGCACGTACGATATTTTGTAGCCTTCCATTGCTTTCATTAAGGTGTTTGTCCACCATTTGTCGTAGGGTATCCCTTCATAGCCTGTCTCTGCAAAAGCGATAATTTTGTTTTGCTCTTTGGCAATCTGGTCTATTATTTTAAATTGGGTCTGACATTGTTGTATAAATGAATCACTTTTTGTGGGATCATTATACTGATAATTGTCAAAACTTAATACATCGGCATATTTTGACCCTGGATAACTTTCAAGAAATTCTTCCTTAGTACTGAAACCTCCACTATTATACACGTAGATTAGATTATGAATTCCTTTTTTCTGAAAATAGTTAACAGTAAATTTCCAAAGGGCTTTAAATTCTTCCGGAGTTGTGTTTTTTTTGCCCCACCAAAACCATGAGCCATCAAGTTCATGATACGGACGGTATAAAATTGGGATTGCTTTTCCTTTTTTGTCTTTTAATGTTAGGATAAATTTTACTCCTTCGTCAAGCCATGCTTTATATTTTTCATGACTTGCACCTCCTGGTAATGCTGATGCTAATGATTTTGGAGTATTGTCCCAAGCATCTTTATCAGTCAAAGGATTGTTTATATGCCAGCTGAGTGTTATTACGCCACCTCTGGCATGGCCATCGATGATATATTGCCTCATTTTGTCAAAAGGCACTCCATCAATGTTTTTGTCTGATTTGCTTTCAAGCCCCGCTAAATCCCATCCATAAACGGCAGGATAATCTCCAGTTACATCTTTGACATCGCTTCGTCCTTCCTCATATTTCCAGTTAACACCGTACGCTAAATCGTCCTGATGACCGAAAAGAATCCCTTTATCGGCTGTTTTGTGTAAGTTTTGATATAATATAAATGTATTTTTTGTTGATTTTTTATCAGACAATGATAATTTACTATCATTATTTTGTGATTGTGAAGTATAGATTACGCCGAAAGCGAACAAATAAGATAATATACGGTTTGTTTTTGCCATAATTAATATTGAATGAGTGGATGGTCTTTTTTAAAAATCAAAACTTATATGGATTAATATAAAGTACTGAATTTTAAAAATTTTAATTTTATGTATTATATTAATTTTTTGACAAATAGTTAAAAAAAATGCATATTTAAAATGATTTGCATTTTTTAAGAATCTATTTATCTATAAATACATAAATTCATTTTTCAAAGATAAAGTAATAACATCTTGTGGATTAATATTATTTTGTCAATTTTATATCTTATTATTGCAAATAAAAAAATGAATTATGAATGCTTTTAAAAATTTTCATAGAGAAATAGTTCCTCTTGCGGCGCAGGATAGTTTTTTGGTTTTCGACAGGGTCAAAGATGAGTTTGATTATCCTATTCATTACCATCCGGAGTTTGAAATCAATTTTATATTGAATGGAAAAGGGGTAAAGCGCGTGGTAGGTGACAATATAGAAGAGATTGATGATGTAGAGTTAGTGTTAGTTGGGCCTAATTTATATCACGGCTGGGAGCAGCATAAGTGTAAAAGTAAAGATATTCATGAGATAACAATTCAGTTTCATCATGATCTTTTTCATGAATTTTTGCTGTCCAGACGAATTATGACGCCTATAAAAGAGATGTTCAATCGGTCTGTACATGGTATTTTATTTTCAAAACAAGTGGCCGAAATGCTCACTCCGCGTATAATAAAGATATCAAAGCTGGATGGAATGGACTATTTTCTTGAAATTATATCGATACTATATGATTTGTCAAACTCCCGTAATCAAAGGCTTTTGTCGACTTTTACTGTGGAAAATGATACTTTTGAAGAGTATGATAAAATGAAATTAATCTATGATTATATTCAGAAGAATTTTGCTGAAAAATTATCATTAGAGGAAGTAGCTGGTGTGGCTAATATGACAACGATTTCTTTTAACAGATTTATAAAAAAACGCACAGGAAAAACATTTGTCAATTATATCAACGATATTCGTATTGGCTATGCAGCCAGATGGTTAGTAGAGAAAGATCTTAGCATATCTGAGGTTGCGTTTAAATCAGGCTTTAATAATATAGCTAATTTCAATAGGAGTTTTAAGTCTTTTAAAAAATGTACGCCTAGTCAATATCGTGAAGATTTCTCTGGATTAAAGCGAATTTTATAGTCGCTGTTCTTATTTTATAAAAAAAAGCTCTTTGAAGGATTATTTCAAAGAGCTTTTTTATTTTAACAATTGTTTATAGTGTTTGTATTTTAAGTTTAAAATAGTAATAATGTAAAAAAATATTATTTAAATTTTGTTATGTGTAATTTTGTTTTTCATTTTGAAAATATATTATCATTAAATGATATAATAATATTAATTTGCTGTTAAGTACTGTTATAAATTTGTTAATTATAAACCATACTAATTAATACCACGATAATCGCGCTTGTTACCCTATTGGCGAATTATCAAACTTAACTAACAAATTTTTATTATGAAGAAATTATTGTCTTATTTAAATCATTGGAAAGTCGATACTATATCGATTTCATTGATATTTTTTTTATTGACCAGTAGTTTAGCTTTTGCGCAGGTCAGCAAAGTAACAGGAGTAGTTACGGATGCCCAAGGAGCACCTATGGTTGGAGTTATTGTTACGGACATCGATACTAAAAAGGCTGTATCGACTGGTTTTGATGGTGTTTTTGCAATTGACATTAATACAAACGGAACACTTTCATTTACTTTTTTGGGATTTGAATCTAAAAAAGTAGCTCTTAGTGGTGAAAGTAAACTTAAAATTGTATTAAAACCGGTTACCGACCAATTGAAAGAGGTTGTCGTTATTGGATATGGTACTCAAAAGAAGGGTAATGTAACTGGAGCTATTTCTAGTATGAAAGCTAAGGATTTTGATGATATTCCAAAGGTCAGTTTAGATCAAATGATGCAAGGTAAATTGTCAGGGGTAACAATTACTAATAGTTCAGGAGCTCCAGGGAGTTCTGTGTCGGTAAATATTCGTGGGCTTACTTCTATATCAGGAACGAATGAACCTTTGTATGTTATTGATGGTATACCGATATCTGGAGATGCAAGAAACTCCTCGACTTCAGGAAGATCTCCTGTTGCTGGTGCAAATTTATCCAATTCGGGTGAAGTTACGGTAAGTCCATTGGCACTTATTAATCCTAATGACATTGAATCGATTGATGTTTTGAAAGATGCTTCTGCTACTGCGATTTATGGATCAAGAGGAGCGAATGGAGTGGTGCTGGTTACAACTAAATCTGGTAAAAAAGGTACGGGTAAATTGAGTTATGAAACTAGTACATCTATACAGCAGCAAACAAAATTCTTGAAAGTTATGAATCTGCGTGAATATGCGACAGCTCAAAATTTACTTCAAAAATATCCAGCAAATCCTTGGGAAGTAACTTCTAATCCAAGAACTGAGTTTGCTTTTCCTGAATTATTAGGAGAGGGTACGAACTGGCAAAAAGAAATTTTTAAATCTGCAGCAATGATTAATCACCAATTGTCTTTTTCAGGTGGTAAAAATGATATTAATTATTATATTTCAGGTGGTTATACTAATCAAGATGGTACAGTAATTGGTTCAGGATTTAAGCGCTATACCTTCAGATCTAATTTAGATGCTAAAGTAAAAGAATGGCTAAAAGTAGGGTTAAATGTTTCAGGAGGAATTACAAATGAAACGATAACACTAAACAGTTCATTTAATGGTATAATCAGTACTACTTTATTGGCAACTCCAGATTTAGCAGTAAAAAATGCTGACGGCACATTTGCAGGGCCACCGGCAGACGATTTTACTTATACTAATTTTATCAACCCTGTTGCTTCTGCATTAAGTAAGACAAATGAGTTAAAAAGGAAAGAGTTCGCTGCAAATTTATATACTAATATGAATATAGCTAAGGGCTTAGAATATAAATTTGAAATTGGAACATTTATAAATTTTTCTGATGGTCTTGCTTTCAATCCAAGTTATAAATGGGGAAGAGTAGAGAACGAAGTGGCAACAATTAATACAAATCATCAGAGTTATTATAGTATAAATGTTAAAAACTTACTTACATATAATAAAAATTTCTCACAAAATCATTTTACTTTACTTTTAGGTCAGGAAACAAATACATCTAATTGGAATGGATTCGGATTAAAAGGAAGCGGATTTTTATCTAATGATAATAGAGATATCGCTTTTGCCGATCCAAAAAAGGTATTGCTAGACGGCAGATATATGGGGTCAGCAGCATTAAATTCCTTTTTTGCTAGGGGAAATTTTGATCTTGTTAATAAATACGGAATTTCTGGTTCATTCAGAGCCGATGGTTCGTCTAAATTTGCTCAAGGACAACAATGGGCATATTTCCCGGCTATTTCTGGATATTGGAAACTCTCTGAAGAAGAGTTTATGAGTGGAACCAAATCCATTATTGATAATATTAAATTTAGAGTTGGTTACGGACATACAGGTAATCAGCAGATTCCTGGAAATAGATTTACCGAAACTGTAAAAACGGTGACTACTGGTTTAGGATCAGGTACTGCAATATCCAATTATGCTAATCCAGATTTAAAATGGGAGGTTTCTAAGCAAACCAATATAGGAGTTGATTTTGCATTGTTTAATTCGCTTTTAAATGTTAACTTCGATGTATATCGAAAACTTTCAGAAAATTTCTTGTATCAGCCGGATTATCCTACATATTTAACAGGATCTGCTTCTTATTCAGGAGGAATTGATGCTCCTTGGAAAAATTTAGGAGATATGGAGAATAAAGGTTTTGATTTGACACTTAATATGACTAAAAATTTCTCCGATAAATTTTCATGGAGTTCTAATTTAGTTGTGTCGAAGTATTCTAATAAAGTTTTATCTTTAGATGGCCTTACAAACCTTTTGCGTTCTGTTAACATAAACGACTATACTTTACGAAATGTAACTAATACAACTGTTGGAGATGCGGTAGGTAATTTTTATGGATTTAAATACTTAGGTGTTATTAAAAATAATGAGCAGTTAGCTCAAGCTCCGTTAGTTAAATTAGGTACAAGTTATGAGCAATCACGTTTGGGAGATGCACTTTATCTAGATGTGGATAATAATGGTTATATAGACGATAATGACAGAACTAAAATTGGTTCGCCACATCCTGATTTTACTTTTGGTTTTACCAATTCATTTAAGTACGATTTAATTGAATTATCAATATTTCTTCAAGGCAGCCAAGGTAATGAAGTTATGAACTTGACAAGACGTGCAGGTGTGCAGAATCCTTATTATGTTAATCAGTTAGTTGAGGCAAATAATTTCTGGAATCCGGAAAATACAACTTCAAATATTCCAAGAGCAGCAGGAAGCGATACAACTTTAGCAAACGGCGAAATATCTGATAGATATATTGAAGATGGTTCTTATGTTAGAATACAAAATGTTACTTTATCATACTCACTTCCTAAAGATCTTTTGAACAAAGTTAAACTATCGAATGTACGAGTGTATTCAGGAGTACAGAATTTATACACTTTTACTAAATACTCTGGATATGATCCTGAGGTAGGTAAATACAATCAGGATGCTTTATTGAATGGTGTTGATAATGGGCGTTATCCATCTTCAAGAACTATTACATTAGGTTTAAATATTGAATTTTAAAAAGAAACCATGAAAAATAAAATCACATATAAAAATATACTCCAATTATTTGCAGTATTATTCCTTTTTGCATCTTGTAGTGATGACTATCTAGATGTAAAACAAGAAGATTCGTACACTTTGGAGACTGCGTATCAAAATGATAAGTTAGTCGAAAATTCCACAAACAGTTTGTATTGTGGCTCTTGGTTTGATTTCTATAATGGTCCTTATCATGTTATGCTGGAAGTTAGTTCTGGAAATATGACAGGGTTTGATCCAGGCAGTTTTGGATCACTCGTACATAGGTCAACAGATTCTAATTTATTAAATGCATGGAAGAGTCTTTATTCAGTTGTAGCTCAATCTAATGCGGTATTAATAAATTTACCTAAATATGTGGGGCCAAATGTTACAGAGAGTGTTACCAATAATGCTTTGGGTGAGGCACATTTTATGAGAGCATTAGCGTACTTCTATTTGGTAAGACTTTACGGCCCGGTTCCGATTGTAGAAAACAGTTATGATTTTTTTGATAATTATAATGTACCTCCTAATACTACTGCAAGTATTTATACATTTATAGAGAATGATTTGATTCAAGCATCTAAATTATTAAAAACAAAAGTTAGAACTTCTAATTATGCTGATAATGCTAGAGTGTCAAGCGGTTCTGCAAAGGCGATGCTGGCAAAAGTTTATTTGTACCAAAATAAATTTACACTATCAAAAACTTTGGCAATGGAAGTTATCAATTCGGGTGAATTTAAACTTCTAGGAGGTTCCGAGTTGAGAAATAAATCTTTTGGAGATTTATATTCAACCGCTAACAACAATAATGAAGAAACCATTGCAGCGATTCAATGGGTAACAGGTGGAGGATATTCTGCAGCAAATTATAGCAATACGGTTTATGCGGGAAGTTCATCATTAACGGCAGCAACTTATAATGGTGTGTATGCTCCTTCACAGGATTTAATGAAGACAGCTTATGAGATTTATGAATTAAATGGTGTTACTTATGAAGATTTAAGAAGAAAAGAAACTTATATGATTAAAGGAGATAAATATGAATATCTTCAATCAAAACAAGGAGCCTCTTACGATACTTCAATAGATGAAAATTTTGGAGCACAAAATTCAGGTGCTGGTATAAAAAAATACGTTGTTGGAAGAAGCAGCAAATATGCAGGGGATGAAGACCCAGATAACCACGGATATGCAAACAACACTTATCTAATGCGTTATTCTGAAGTGTATTTGATTTTGGCAGAAGCTATTTTGGCTGGTAATACTTCAACAAGTGATCCCGATGCGATAGATGCAATAAATGTAGTTAGAAGAAGAGCAGGACTATTAGGATATACAACTAAGTTTACAGATTTGCAGCTGCTTAAAGAGAGAAGAGCAGAACTTGCTTTTGAAGGAGAATTTTGGTTTGATTTATGTCGTATTGACCGCAGTACTGCAGTGGATATAATTTTAAGCCAAAACAGAGGTACAATAGTTAATCCTTATTATGTAGCTTCAGTAAGTTCATCTTCATTCATTTTTCCAATTCCTGCTTTCGAGGTGCAAAAAAATCCGCATCTTAATGACACCCCAGTTACATATACAAATAAATAATAATTATGAAAAAAATAGAACCAATTATTCGTTTATTCACTGTTTTATTAGCAGTCCTGTTTGTTTTTTCATCCTGTGACAATAATGATGATTCTGATGGAAAAAAAGGATTGGCTGTTGAAAGTATTAACAAAACAAATGTAGAGAATTATGTAGGTACTCTTGAGCCAGTAGAAATTGCTTATCTTGAAAACATGTATTATATTAAGGGAAGCGGCTTATCTACATTAACAAAGGTCACTTATAATGACGTAGAAATTTCTTTTAATGCTACAATGGTAACTGATGGAGGCGTTTTTCTAACTATCCCTTCGACCGTTTTGTATAATAATAAAGTAATAAACAACAGCTTTAAATTATACACTGGTTTGGGAACTTTGGTATATAAATTTCCAATTGCAAATCCTGACCCTCAGATATTGAATGCTGAAAAGGCAGTACCTGATGCAGGCGATATATTAACAATTAAAGCATACAAACCTATTTCAGTAAAAATTAGCGGTGTTCAAGCAGAAATAGTAGGTATACCTACTTCTACTCAAATACAGGTAAAAGTACCGCAAAGTTTTCAGGGCTCTGGTGATTTGATAGTTTTAAGTGACTATGGACTATCTAATCCATTATCATTAGGTATCGATTATTTAATTTACGCAGATGATTTTTCTGGCAGTGCTACTCCAGTTGGATCTGGGCATTGGGGAGGTTCAGAAGATTTTGCCAGCACAGAAATAGTTAGCAGAGGTACTCATTCGATTAAAAGAGAAACTGGCGGATGGAGTTTGGCTTGGATTGATTATACTCCAGTAGACGTAAAAGGCTATATTTATTTAAAAATTTCGGTGCGTCCTGATGTTGTTAGAAATTTAAGATTTTCTATCAATTCTGAAGAAGGACTAGATGAGAATACAGCAAGTGGAGATAAACATGGTATTGAGGTTCAGTTAGAACCAGGCAAATGGAATCATATTAGTATTCCAGTTAAAGATCTTATCGATTTGGATAAACCAAATACAACTGTAAAAAGGCTGTATATAAGAGATTTAAATGGTTCTGCTGCAAATATTTTCTTAGACGATATCGGTTTTATTTAGTATGTAAATAAATCTCAAACTAATTAAAAAACAAATTTTAAAAATAATAAAATTATGAAAAAAATAATTTTTAGGTATTTGGCAGTTTTGGTATTGCTGATTACTGTTAGTGTATCGTGTGATAAATATGAACAGGAGGAAAACCAAAATAAACCTTCGCTTCTAGGAACATTATCCAATAACCCTGATTTAGATGTATTTTATAAATCATTGGAGCGTACCGGATTAAATAAATCTTTAGATTCTCTTTCTAAAATAACGCCATTAACCATTTTTGCACCGAATAACAATGCAATGGAAGTGTATTTTGAAAAAAATGGATATGCTAATGTTGATGAAGTTCCGAAGCTGGAGTTAAAAAAAATAATACTAAACTATATTATATCTGGTGTAAAAAGAACTGAAAGAATTGTTGTCGATCCTACTAATCCTTCCTCAGATCTTGATGAAACAATTGGAGCTGAGTATTTAGAGACCAAAACATATACTTCAATAGCTTCTTTGTTCAAAGAATTTGAATCAATGGATAATTCTTTAGATATTGGAGTTCAAGATAATTGGGACAAGAGCGTTCAGACATTAACAATTTGGGGTGAAAATGTAGCCGCATCTGCAAAAGATATTGTAACAGAAAATGCTATAATTCATATTGTTGGTAATTTAGGAAGTTTGCCTAAGGCTCCTCTTATTGTCAGTCTGTCTAATAAATATCCTGCTCCTGGTGATATTTTAACAGTTACGGGGTTAAATTTTTATAGCATCACATTTGTAACGTTGGGTTCTGCAAATCTTGATATAATCCCTAATTCATTAACAACTACAAAATTTGATGTAAAAATACCGTTGAATTTTGATTATGGTCTTTTGACTGTAAAAACAAATTATGGTAAATCAAATCAAGTTAAGGTTGGTGTCGAACCTGCACCCCCTACCATTGTAAGTTTTAACCCTATAAATGCGGTAGCTGGTGATGAAGTTACAATAACAGGTGATGGTTTTGTACGACCAATAGTTACTCTTTCAGCAACTGCAACGCAGCCTGAAATTTCGCTTCCAATAGTTTCTTTTACATTAGATAAAATTGTTGTAAAAATACCTGCTAATGCAAATCATAGAAAAATATCTGTAACTAATAGTGTTGGTACGGGAACGTCTGCTGAGGCTATCGGAACAGCGTTATATGATGATCAGCTGCATGGTGTTCAATGGGGAGGTCCTTGGGCTGGTCAGGGTGTTAACTTTGATTACACTGGAGACTCTTAT
Organism: Flavobacterium aquicola; assembly: GCF_003385115.1. Lineage (GTDB taxonomy): Bacteria > Bacteroidota > Bacteroidia > Flavobacteriales > Flavobacteriaceae > Flavobacterium > Flavobacterium aquicola. The sequence continues at coordinate 484,726 of NZ_QUNI01000002.1, read as the reverse complement.
CAAGGATTAAAATCTTGGCAATGGGTTTTTGGCGGATGGGACGGTGGTAACTGGGGCTTTAATATTGATATGGCACCATATAAAGCACTTAGAATAGCCGTTAAAGGTTTGAAAAATGGTCAAGTTAATTTTAATTTAAATGGAGGTGCAAACTATGTAATTCCTGTAACAACTTCTTGGGTATATATGGAAATCCCATTAAGTAAGTTAGGAAATCCTTCAAGTGTTACTATGATAACATTCCAAGAATCTAATAATGACGGAGGAAACACTGTATTATTTGATAATATAGGGTTTGTCTTAAAATAATAATTAATTTTATTGAGTTAGTGTAAGATATCCCCTAATTGAAAAGTTAGGGGATATTTTTTATACTTTTTTATCATTAAAATTCATTGAATGCACTATGTTTAATTTTAAAGACTGCAATTTGTTAATCTGTTGATTTATAAACATATTTTGAGAAAAAAGTATCATTATATTTAAAATCTATTGATTATACTTGTATGTTAAACACTTGGTTATCCATTAAAAAATATTAAATGAAAAGTTTCAATCCCATCTCTTTTTTACTACTTATATACTTAAGTTTTAGTTGTTCTGTTTTTTCGCAATCAGCTTCGAAAAATTCTCCAAGAGAACGTATTTCGTTAGATAAAGATTGGAAATTTGCTTTTGGCCACCCATCAGATACGAAGAAAGATTTTAATACCGGAACAGCTTATTTTTCTTATTTAGCAAAAGCAGGTTTTGGTGACGGAGCAGCAAATGCTTCTTTTGATGACCGCTCCTGGCGCAAATTAGATCTTCCGCATGACTGGGCTGTAGAACAGGGTTTTAGTCCTGAAGCCAGTTTTAGTCACGGATTCAAAGCCATTGGCCGAAATTTTCCTGACAAAAGCATCGGCTGGTACCGAAAAAAAATAACCATTCCCGAAAGTGATTTGGGAAGAAGAATCCATATTGCATTTGATGGCGTTTTTCGTAATTCAATTGTTTGGATAAACGGTCATTATTTAGGAAACCATGACAGCGGTTATCTGGGAGTTGAATATGACATAACCGATTATATTAATTATGGAGGTGAAAATACAATCTCCGTCCGTGTAGATGCCACGATGGAAGAAGGCTGGTTCTACGAAGGGGCTGGAATTTATCGTCATGTCTGGCTTAATAAAACCAACGAACTTCATGTACCTGACAACGGTACTTTTGTGAAAACAAAAACAAAAGATAATACCAACGAAATTAGTGCATTAGTTACACTTACAAACGAAGGTAAAACTGCAAAATCATTCAGAATTAATCAAACTGTTCTAGATGCTGCCGGTAAAACTGTTTCTGAAAAAACAATTAACTCCTGTACTTTAAATCCAAGAGAAACTAAAGATTTTTCAACAGATTTAGCAGTGCAGAATGCAACCCTTTGGTCGCTCGAAAATCCTTATTTATATAAAATGGTTACTTCGGTTTACGAAGAGGATAAACTGGCAGATACTTTCCAGACTACTTTCGGAATCCGAACAATCCGTTTTGATGCCAATGAAGGTTTTTTTCTTAACGGAAAACATGTAAAAATAAAAGGAACAAACAATCATCAGGATCACGCTGGAGTAGGAGCAGCCATGCCAGATGCATTACAGGATTTCAGAATCAAAACCCTAAAATCTTTTGGGAGCAACGCCTATCGTTGCTCGCATAACGTTCCAACTCCCGAATTACTGGAGGCATGTGATCGTTTGGGAATGCTGGTTATTGATGAACATCGTATGATGGGAAGTACACATATACAGCTTGACGATGTGAAAAAAATGATAGAACGAGACAGAAATCATCCTTCAATCATTAGCTGGAGCGTCGGCAATGAAGAGTGGGGAATTGAAAATGACATAGTAGGTGCCAGAATTGCCAGTTCTATGCAGTCCTTTGTAAAGTCAATAGACGATACTAGACCTGCAACTGCCGCATTTAGCGGAGGCATTGGCAGTAACGGAATAACTACTGTTATGGACCTGTTGGGAATTAATTATATCGTTAATAAAAGTACTGATAAACAGCATGAATTATTTCCAAATCAATCCATTTGGGGAACCGAAGAGGGCAGTACAAATGCTACTCGTGGCGAATATTATCGAGACAACCAAAAACACATCATGCCTGCTTATGATAAAGCTCCAAGTTCTAGTTTTATAAGTATAGAAAACGGCTGGAAACATTATAATTCCCGACCGTATCTGGCAGGAATGTTCATTTGGACAGGATTTGATTATCGTGGTGAGCCAACTCCTTTCGAGTATCCTTCTACAGGTTCTTATTTTGGAATGGTGGATCAATGCGGATTTTACAAAGACACTGCTTGGTACCTGAAAGCGTGGTGGCAGAATGAACCGACACTGCATCTTTTGCCTCATTGGAACTGGGCCGGTAAGGAAAATCAAAGTATTGAAGTTTGGGCGTATAGCAATTGTGACGAAGTGGAGCTTTTTTTAAACAAAAAAAGCTTAGGAAAAAAAACAATGGAAAAAGACGGACATCTTGAATGGAATGTTAATTATACTCCCGGAACGCTTGAAGCTATTGGATACAAAAACGGAAAGAAAACTATAACCGAAGTGGTGAAAACTACCGGTGCACAAGCTGTTCTAAATTTGGCATCTAATAAAAATACTATAGAGGCTTCCAAAAATGATATCGCAATGATTACAGTTAGTGCCAAAGATAAATCGGGACTTGCTGTACCAATTGCTGATAATGAAGTGACTTTTACAATTACTGGTCCTGGAAAAATTATTGGTGTTGGCAATGGAAATCCAACGTCGCTAGAAGCTGATAAATATTTGGAAACCAATACAGTTTTGAATATTGAAAATCTAAAGGAAAAAATAGCAGCTGATTTCAATGTTTCAGAAGAAACGCAGGAAAATGTAGCAACCGAATCTTGGCAAAAAGCTTTCACTGATGACAGAGACACTATTTTTGGCAAAAAAGTAAAAGCAGTTGTTTACAGAACTGAATTTGAATTGCCTGCAAACTATAACGAAACGGAAATTAATTTGTTTTATAACAGCCTTGGAAAAAAACAGTCTGTTTTTATCAACGGGCATAAAATCAGTAGTGAAATTCCAGAAAATAAAAAAGGGGACACCTTTGTATTAGACAAACAAATACTGCATTCAGGTAAAAACACTATTGCAATTATTGCCCAGCCTTTATTGAAAAAATACAAGTGGGATGTGGTGAATCAAAACCCGGGAACAATTCAGATTATCACTAAAGCTGAAAATTACAAACGCAAATTGTTTAACGGTTTGGCTCAGGTGATTGTTCAAACCACTGGAGATACAGGTGAAATTACGCTAACAGCAACCAGCAACGGACTCAAAAAAGCCGAAATAAAAATAAATGCAGTAAAATAATAAAAGTTAGTTGGGCGTGCCCCTTCGTAAAAACTCCGGGTCGGGCTGTTCGTTCCCGCTTCCCGATGAAAAATCGGGAGAGCTCCACTGCCATCCCTCACGCAAAAAGTGATAAACAAGATCATTCAGGTTTTGAAAAAATCTGCTAAAATTTGTAAGATCTGCGGGCTAACATTAAAAAAATGTAATACAAAAACAATATTAAAAATGAAAAAAATACTTTTGACTGTGCTTTTAGCCAGTATAGCATTTCAAGGTTTCTCACAAGGAAACGTTTACAAGCAAGCAGCTGGAAAATATGAAGGTCTCGCCATGACTCCGCCTATGGGGTGGAATTCCTGGAATACCTTTGCAACAAATATTGATGAAAAATTAGTTAAGGAAACAGCAGATATAATGGTGTCCTCAGGATTGGTAAATGCTGGATACAATTATATAGTTTTAGATGACGGGTGGATGGCAAAAGAGCGCGATGAAAACGGAAATCTTGTTCCTGACCCAGTAAAGTTCCCAAGTGGAATGGAGCATCTTATAGAGTATGTTCATAGTAAAGGTCTAAAATTTGGACTTTATAATTGTGCAGGTACAAAAACGTGTGCTGGGTATCCAGGAACACGCGGTTATGAATATCAGGATGCCCGATTTTATGCTAAACTTGGAATTGATTTTCTAAAATATGATTGGTGTAACACACAGGGAATTACGGCCAAGGAAGCCTATAACACAATGAGCAATGCTTTGAAAACAGCTGGTCGTCCAATTGTTTTCAGCCTTTGCGAATGGGGGGACAATCAGCCGTGGGAGTGGGCAACACCTATGGGGAATCTTTGGAGAATTTCGGGTGATATTTATCCTTGTTTTGATTGTGAATATAAGCATCCAGAAAATTGGTCATCATGGGGATTCATGAAAATTGCCGATATGCGAAAAGACATTCGTAAATATTCCGGTCCAGATCATTGGAACGATTTTGACATGATGGAAGTGGGTAACGAAATGAATGATACCGAAGATAAAGCACATTTTAGTTTATGGTGTATGCTGTCTTCTCCATTATTTACTGGAAATGATTATCGAAAAATGTCTAAGAAAACCTTGGCTATTCTAACAAATAAAGAACTTATTGCCGTAAATCAAGATAAATTAGGAATTCAGGGATTTAAACTTTCTGCTGAAGATGGATTGGAAGTTTGGGTAAAACCATTATCTGATGGAAATTGGGCAATTACTTTTTTGAACAGAACAGACGCAGCTAAAAAAATCAATTTCGACTGGAAAAACAATCCAATCAAAGATGCCGATTTTGGCTTTGTAGCCGATTTTAATAAAACAGTTTTCAAAATCAAAGATCTTTGGAAAAACAAAGAAGCGGGAACTACCAAAAAGAATTTTACTGCCGATATTGCTTCTCATGATGTAATTACGCTTCGATTAATTCCTTAATTTAAGAGCAATGAATATTTATCCTAACAGGTTTTGAAAACCTATTAGGTATTAATTTCAAAATAAATAATAAATATGAACTTCAAATCAAAAATAATTCTGCTTTTGCTGGCATTTAGCTGTAGCTTGGTAAACGCACAATTCGTCAAAAAGCACGGACAGCTTAGTGTAAAAGGAACTCAATTGGTTGATAAAAACCAAAAGCCAATTGTTTTGCGAGGGGTAAGCTTTGGATGGCATAGTATGTGGCCTAGGTTTTATAATGAGAAAGCGGTAGACTGGCTGAAAAAAGATTTTAATTGTAACATCGTCCGAGCAGCCTTGGGTATCGAAATTGGGCAGCATGCTTATATAAAGGAACCTGAATTTTCTAAAGAAAAATTGGAAGCTGTTATAAAAGGAGCAATCAAATCAGATATTTATGTAATCATTGATTGGCACAGCCATAACGTTAATTTGAAAGAAGCCAAAGAATATTTTGATGAAATCTCTAAGAAATACGGGAAATATCCAAATGTAATTTATGAGGTTTTCAACGAGCCAGATTATGAAACCTGGCCCGAAGTAAAAGCCTATGCCGAAGAAGTAATCAAAGTCATCAGGGCAAATGACCCCGATAATATTATTCTGGTTGGAAGCCCAAGATGGGATCAGGATGTTAATCTGCCCGCTGCAGATCCTATAAAAGGTTATGATAATTTGATGTATACGATGCATTTTTATGCTGCAACGCATCAAAAAGAACTTAGAGACAGAACAGATGAAGCAATAAAAAGCGGTTTGCCTATATTTATTTCTGAATCGGCAGGGATGGAAGCTTCAGGTGATGGTCCTATGAATTATACTGCATGGCAGGAATATATCGATTGGATGGAAGAAAGAAAATTAAGCTGGATAACCTGGTCAATTTCAGATAAGGATGAAACCTGTTCTATGCTAAAAACATCAGCTTCTTCAGAAGGCAGCTGGAAAGATGAAGATCTTAAAGAATCGGCTTTGAAAACTAGAGAATTACTTAGGAAATACAATAACAGGAATTAGTTTATAAAAATATAAGAACCAACTTTTCAATGAGTTGGTTTTTTTGTATTCTAAAAAAAGAACTATATTGCGCCACTCTTTCGATACCTAATAAGATTGACTTTATATGATAGCAACGGCATGAAATTAACATTAAAATTGACTACTTATTTTAAATTAGTGGTGTTAATCATTGGTATTTGTTCACTCTTCTTGTTGCTTTTCAGTTCTCTTTATTTATACACAGTCCAGCAGGAAAATGATGTCTTTAAAGCCAATTCAAATCAGTATAGAGTTGAGGTTAACAGACTATTTGATTTTAATTCAAAAACTCAGATTGTTACCATAAATGATCTTACTTATTGGGATGCTTTAGTCAGTTTTACAAAATCAAAAGACACGCTTTGGTTTAAAAAATACATTGCAAATGAATTTCCGACTTATGAAGTAGACTTTATTTCGGTTTATGGTCTGGATAAAAAGTACATTACAAGCGTTGCAAAACCACATTTTAAAACCAAAGATTTTATCCCAGAGCAGGCAATGAAAAACTTATATAAAACTAAGTTTTCAAGGTTTTACACTAGAGTTCCAGAAGGAGTAATCGAAGTGTTTGGCGGTACTATTCACTCTTCAAATGATCCCCGAAAAATAAAAACAAAACCAGCTGGATATATGTTTATGGCTAGGCTTTTGGATAAAGCTTATTTTAAAAATTTAAAAGATATTTCTACCTCAGACGTGAGGCTCTTTTATCATCAAAGTGCAGATACAAGCGGTAATAAAAAAGTAAGGTCATTAATTGGGCTTAAAGACTTTAGTAATCAAGAAGTTGCGGAATTATTGTTTGAAAGACCTTCGTATCTTAATTTTGAAAAAACCAAAGAATTATTGCTGATTATTGTTATAACTACTTTGGTAGGGCTTATAGCGGCTATCTATTATTCTAGAAAATGGATTTATAAGCCACTGCGGTTGGTAACTAATATTTTAGAAACTGATCGTGAAATTTCAATTAGCTTATTAAAAAGGGAACCAGGTGAATTTGGCCACATTGGAAACCTGTTTGAGGATCATAGAAAAAACCGATTTCAATTAGAAAAATCCAAAGAGAGAGCAGAGGAAAGTGATAAGCTGAAGTCTACTTTTTTGGCAAATTTATCACATGAAATTAGGACGCCGATGAATGCTATTATTGGTTTTTCGGATTTACTGCTGAACGAAAATTTAAGCGAAGATTTAAAAATGAAATATTTAAAAATCATTAATAGCAGCGGAAAAAGCCTTGTTTCTATTATTGAAGATTTAATTGAAATGTCAAAAATTGACGCCAAACTGATAATGCCCAACTATAAAGGTCTGGATATCGATAAATGCATTTATGAATTGTATAATACGTTAAAAGTTACAATACCAGAAGATAAAAACATTGATTTTTATATTCAAAAAAGTGCTGATCGATTAGAAAATAATATTTTGACAGACGAAGTAAAACTGAAGCAAATAATTGTTAATCTGCTTACAAACGCTATAAAGTTTACAGATTATGGCCATGTTGCATTTGGTTATTCAATTAATAAGGAAGAACAATTACTGCAATTTAGAGTTGAAGATACGGGTATTGGAATCAGTAAAAATGATTTAAAAGTTGTTTTTGACCGTTTTCGAAGAGTTGAAGACGATTATTCAATATCACTTAGCGGTCTAGGATTAGGCTTGTCTATTTCTAAAGCGTATGTGGAAATGCTTGGAGGTGAAATCGATGTTGAATCGGTTCATGGAGGCGGTTCTGTTTTTATATTTACAATTCCATTGATCTACGAAGAATATATTGAGGAAAATAAGATAGTCGATGAAGAATGTCCTAATAAAAACTCTGATTCCAAAATTATTTTAGTTGCCGAGGACGATAATATCAACTTTCTATTATTAAAAACAATTTTAGAATTAAAAAAGCACACCGTTTTGAGAGCACGAAATGGTCAGGAAGTAGTGGATATGAGTAAATCTAATTCTGAAATAGATTTGATTTTAATGGATATTAAAATGCCAGTTCTGGACGGTTATGAAGCTTTTGAAATAATAAAAAAAGATAATCCAAATATACCTGTAATTGCCCAGACGGCTCATTCTTCATCTGAGGTCAAAGAAAGAATTATGAAAGCTGGATTTTCAGGTTATATTACAAAGCCTTTGGATAAAGAAAAAATTTATGAGATAATTAATGAAGTATCCCAAAATAATTTTGCTAATTAGATTTTTATAATAACTAAAAAATGAGGATCAAAGTCCTCATTTTTCAGTTTAGAGCTTTTTAATCCACTCCATATTTCTTTTGGCAGGCTTTTTAATTATGAAACCGTAAGGTCATAACTATAAAGGTAGTCCTCTCTTACAAAACCCATTTTATGGTATAATTTTTGGGCTGCGTTATTACTTTTGGCGGTTCTTAAACGAATGGTTTTAGATCCCAGTTCTTTTGCAAAAGCTTCTGTTTGTGCAATTAGTTTTTCACCAATTCCTTTTTTTCGCACAGAAGGATCAACAAAAAGGTCATTTAGAATTAATATTTTATTGAGTGCCAATGATGAAAAAGTAACGTAGATGAGTGCAAAACCAATAATTTTATCAGGATTCTCATCTTCAGAAGCTACAAAAATAATAGCTTCATTATTCTCTATTCTTTCTTTTAGATAGGCATTATGTTTTTCATAATTGGACGGATTTTTATAAAAAACAACATATTGATCAAATAGATTAGTTAATTGGTCTAAGTCTTGAATGTTTGCTTTTCGTGTCATAATGAGTTAGTTGTGTTAGTTTGAAAACTAAATGTACAAAAAAATAAATAATTTATTTTAATATTATTCTAGTTTTCATTGCTTTGCGGTTATGCCTTACTCTAAAACATTAAAGAGATTTACAGTATTACATTTAATTTATTCAATTGTTTTTTTGCTTTATATTTTCATTCTTATATAGTAGTTATAAATTATTATCGATTGACACGAGAGTTAGACATTGATGTGCTGACTAAATTTAAAATGATATTAAGAATTATAAATCTGCACACTATTACTAAGTATCAACGAATTTTATGAATATGAAATCAATGTGATTAAAGCTTTTAATGAGTTTGTTTCTTAATAGGAAGGATTGATTTTTATCAGAATCCTTCAACGTATTTAATCATGTGTTAGAGGATTTTTTTTGTCCATTTTTAAATTATCAAACTCGTTTTGAATGTCTCTTATAAAATAATTCAGTGAATATTTTATTTATATATTATTTTTGCATCTACCCCTATTTTTTATAGGGGGTGTATTTTTTATTTTAATTTTTTTTAGTTAAAAATGTGTTTTTTGATAATCTATTAAATTTGTCACTCGTAAATTTTTGGGGTGTTTTTAAAAAATGCCATTATTAAATTTTTAAAATAAGGGCAAAAAAAACATAATTTGATCATATTTTCATGCTGATTTTCGGATATTAATAATTCTTCTCAGAAACTTTTAAAAAAATTTTCATGTTAACGAAAAGTTAATAATTTCGCTCTAAAGAAAGAAAAAAATAACCAAAATCTGGCCGAAAAGCCATTGATTAAATTACTAACAAAAACACATTTAAAACATGAAAAAAGTATTAGCAATTTTAGTTTTAGCGTTAACAACTAGTATTTCATTTGCACAAGATGCACCAGAAACTACTCCATTAGAAATTACAGGTTCTGGAGATTTATATTACAAATATGATTTTGCAAAAGTTCCTAATATTGGTACAAGTTTTGGAACAGATCAGAATTCTGTTTCTTTAGGGATGCTGGATATTGCTTTGAAGAAAACAATTAAGAAAGTATCTTTTGTTGGTGAGGTATCTTTTGGGCCAAGAGGACAATATCAGTCAATATTAAATGGTGATGGCACAGATGCAAATGAAGGGAATTCATTCCATATTCAGAATTTATATGCCAGTTATGCGGTTTCTGACAAATTAAGTTTCACCGCTGGTTATATGGGGACTTTTATTGGGTATGAGGTGATTTCACCAGTGGGTAATTTTGCTTATTCAACTTCTTATTTGTTTAGTAATGGACCATTCCAAAATGCAGGTGTAAAAGCAAATTATAAAATATCTGATAAATTTGGAGCAATGTTAGGTGTATTCAATGATTCTTGGAATTCCTATAAAGCGGATCCAGTAAAAGGATTGAATGCTGTAGGAGGACAATTGTCTTTTGCGACTGAAGGGGTTAGTGTCTACTTGAATGCTATGGACGGTTCTGTGAGCGGTACTATTGTAGATTTGACTGCAACATTCCAGCTTACTGAGAAATTCAAATTAGGGTTAAATGTAGCAGATTTTTCAAACGAAGATAAAGTAGGTTATACAGGAGCAGCTATTTATCCATCTTACGCTCTAACAGATGCTTTTTCTTTAGGATTACGTGCTGAATATTTTCAAACTAAAGAAAATGCAGATGCATTATATTACGGAATCAATCCTGATCAATCAGTAACTTCTTTTACTTTATCAGGTAACTATAAAGTAAGCGGATTAACTATTATTCCAGAGTTTAGAATGGATTCTAATTCTGATGAGTATTTTGCTGATTCAGATTTAGCTCCTACTAAATCGGCTTCTCAAGTGCTTTTAGCAGTGGTTTACGGATTCTAATCAAAGAAATTGTTTTGGTTTAACTTGTAAAAAAATAAAAAGATATTTTTTTTTTGGCTGTCAAAATCCTTAGTGGTTTTGGCAGCTTTTTTATTTAGGATAAGTTTTCGCCTAATTCCAGTAATGGAAAAACGATTTAAAAACGTTTATTGATATTATTAGGAGATAGTAAAGTTAACTTAATAGTTTTAAGAAACAAGTCTGGATACGCTCTTTCTCAGAATCTGTCAAATTAGATCCAGAAGGTAAACTTAGTCCGTTTTCAAATAATGATTCTGAAATTTTTTCTCCATAATATGGATAGTTCTCATATAAAGGCTGCAGATGCATTGGTTTCCATAAAGGTCTGCATTCAATATTAGCATCTAATAATGTTAATCGTATCGTTTCTTTGTCTATTCCATTTTTGGTTTCAGTAGGATCTACAAGTATAGATGTCAGCCAATAATTGGAAAAATAGTCTTGATTTGGTGTTGAGAAAACTGTAATTCCAGATATATTTTTAAAAAGAGATACATAAAAATCATGCATTGCTCTTCGCAGCGCAATATGTTTATCAAGAACTTTCATTTGTCCGCGTCCAATACCCGCACAAATATTACTCATTTGATAATTATAACCCAGTTCGCTGTGCTGGTAATGAGGTGCTTCATCTTTGGCCTGCGAAGCAAGAAATTGTACTTTTTTCTTTAGCTGATGGCTGGAAGTTATAATAGCTCCTCCTCCCGAGGTGGTTATGATTTTATTTCCATTGAATGAAAAGACACTAACATCTCCAAAAGTACCGCATTTCCTACCTTTGTAACTGCTTCCTAAAGCTTCGGCACTATCTTCTAGAATCGGAATATTATATTTATCGGCTATGGTTCTAATTTCGTCTATTTTATATGGAGCTCCATATAAATGGACTGTGATTATTGCTTTTGGAATCTGACCTTTATGAATTGTATCTACAATAGCATTTTCTAAAGCGATAGGACAAAGATTCCAAGTTTCTGGTTCGCTGTCAATGAAAACGGGAGTTGCTCCTTGGTATAAAATCGGATTGACTGAAGCTGCGAATGTTAGGGATTGACAAATAACAACATCGCTAGGTCTTACATTCAAAAGAATTAAGCCTAAGTGAATAGCTGCTGTTGCTGAACTCAGTGCAGTTACAAAAATAGCAGCAGATAAATACTCTTCTAAATCATGTTCGAATTCTTTGATATTTTGCCCAAAAGGTCCAATCCAATTAGAGTCAAAAGCTTCATTTATATAGTTGAGTTCGGAGCCTCCCATATGTGGTGAAGACAGCCATATTTTTGGTTCGGTCATCGTGTTTTTGACAATTACTTGTTGATTTTTAAATTTAAATATAACTAAAAAAATAGTAAACAGGCTTGGCAGAAATTTTGTTTTTGAAAAATTAAAAATGCAAAAAGCGCTTTTCGATTACTTCAAAAAGCGCTTTTCATGAGATATGTATTTCTATTTTTTGTAGACAGAATAGATAGTGCTTATTGTTTTTTCATCTAAAATATCATTAACTTCTGTCTGAATGTAATGAAGTTTAAAAGCTGTAATGGCTGCTGGGAGATTTTTAGTGCTATAGCCTATGACTTGTAAACCCTGCTCAACATTGAATTCTGGTGGAGGACAAGGAAGCTCATCATCTGGCCAGACTCCAAAACCATTTACTGACAAAAGTTTCCAGGGAAATAGAGCACTAGGGTCTTTCTTTCTGGTTGGAGCAATATCAGCATGTCCAATAATATTTTGAGTCGGAATATTATAATCTTTTTTTAATTTAGTCAAAAGCGCTAACAGCGAATTAATTTGTACATCTGAAAAAGGTTCAATTCCATTATTGTCCAATTCAATACCAAGTGAGCTAGAATTAATATCGGTATTTCTGCCCCATGATCCATTTCCTGCATGCCAGGCTCTTAAATAGTCGTTCAGCATATGAATTACTTTGCCGTCTCTTGCTATCACATAATGTGCACTTACGCTGGTTTGCTTTAATGTAAAAGTTTTTAAAGTCTGCTGAACAGAATCTTGTGCCGTATGATGTATAATAATAAAATTAGGCTTTCTTAAATTAAAATTGACTGTACCTACCCATTCTGAGACGATACCGTTTTGTAAAACCTTACTGTCAGTTTTTGAAAGTGTATCTTTATAGTTAAGCAGCTGATTGTTGTATCGGTATGCAACACTGTCAATTACGACAAAGGGAGCACTTTGTAAAGGGGTGGCACTTTTTGCTGCAATAGTTTCTTTTAAAGTATTTATTTGTTCATTATAGACTTTTTCGCTTGATTTATGAGGGTTTGTTCCGCAAGAGATGGCAAAAAAGATAATAACGAGATAGTAAAAGGACTTTTTCATGTTTGATATTCAAGTGTTTTTTATAATGAACTTAGCGCTTTCGAGCTTCCATTTTGCTGTTTCTTTCGTCGATAAGGTTTTTGAATTTCTCTTTTTGTTCTTTGTTCAAAACTTGCTTTATTTCCATTTCTGTCATTTCGCTTAGAACTTTAAATTCTTCTTTTTTCTCTTCGTCACTAATCTCCTTTTTCATTAAAATCTCTTCTTTTTTTAAGGATTTGATGTAGATGTTTTTTACAACAACTTCTTGAAGTGCATCCAGATTTAGCTCTTTCTTATAATAAGCTACTATTTTACCGGCAGTTTCTTCAACAGGAACAGGTTTTGGAGCACTTGGAGTAGATGGTATCTGATTCATTTGATTGGATCTGCCATATCCGCTTCCTCCGTATCCGTTGCCGTACCCACCACCATAACCATTATTGTACTGTGCCGAAACGGTGTTGGCGGACAAAATCAAAAATGCTATAAATAATGCTGTTTTAAATGTTCTCATAAAATACAATCTTGAAAATTAAAAAACTTAAACTGGTTCTCCGTATAAATCAAATTCTGTTGCTTCAATAATTTTAATCATTGCAAAATCACCTGTTTTTACATAATGTTTTGCAGCGTCAATTAATACTTCGTTATCTACATCCGGGCTGTCAAATTCGGTTCTGCCTACAAAATGACCGCCTTCTTTTCTATCAATAATACATCTGAAAGTTTTCCCCACTTTCTCTTGATTCAAATCCCAGGAAATCTGCGATTGCAATTCCATGATTTCATTGGCACGGTCTTGTTTTACATCGGCAGGAACATCGTCTTCAAGTAAAAAAGCATGAGTATTTTCTTCATGTGAATAAGCAAAACAGCCCATTCTGTCAAATTTCATTTCCTGAACAAAGTCTTTCAGAATATTAAAATCTTCTTCAGTTTCTCCAGGATAACCCACAATTAAAGTAGTTCTGATTGCCATTCCAGGAACCGCAGCTCTAAAATCTTTTAATAATTGTGTTGTTTTTTCCTGAGTAGTTCCTCGGCGCATCGATTTCAAAACAGAATCGGCAATGTGCTGCAGCGGAATATCAATATAGTTACAAATCTTAGGCTCACGCTTCATGATTTCAAGCACATCCATTGGGAAACCGGTAGGGAAGGCGTAGTGCAGACGAATCCATTCAATACCTTCAACTTTTACCAAAGCTTCTAGTAATTCGCCAAGAGCTCTTTTTTTATAAAGATCAAGACCATAATAAGTTAAATCCTGAGCAATCAAAATCAATTCTTTTACACCGTCTCTTGCTAAACCTTCAGCTTCTTTAACTAATTTTTCAATAGTCTGAGAAACGTTTTTCCCTCTCATTAAAGGAATTGCACAAAAACTGCATGGTCTGTCACAGCCTTCTGAAATTTTCAAGTAAGCATAGTTTTTTGGAGTTGTTGTCAAACGTTCTCCCAGTAATTCATGCTTATAATCGGCTCCTAATGCTTTTAATAAAGCAGGCAATTCGGTGGTTCCAAAATATTGATCTACATTCGGAATTTCTTTTTCTAAATCAGGACGATATCTTTCAGATAAACATCCCGTTACAAAAACTTTATCTACAAGTCCTTTCTCTTTTTTATCAGCATATTCTAATATCATGTTTACTGATTCTGCTTTAGCATTATCAATAAATCCGCAGGTATTTATCACGATAATATTTCCTTCATCTTCGGCTTTGGCTTCATGGGTCACATCTTTTCCGCTAGCTTTAAGCTGTCCCATCAGCACTTCACTGTCATATACATTTTTAGAACACCCAAGGGTGATCACATTTATTTTGTTCTTTTTTAAAGACTTCGTTCTCATAATATTATATTCCTTATAATTTAGGAATCCGCAAAATTACAATTTTTTGTGGAAACCCTGCCTCTTTCCCTCCAAAATGCCTCGCTTTGTCGCATAAAAATGATTTGTAGCACAAGATTTGCAGTATATAAGAACATTTGTCCCGCTATCCATTGCAATCTTGTGAGCCGAACCCCGGCACACAAGGATTTTCACTTCTATCGGGGCTAAGCAGGAAATTTTGTTTTTCATAACAAGAATCAAAGTTTTGTACAAAAAAAGAAGCCACTTTTGAATATATCTCAAAAAGTGGCTTCTTTTTTAGGAGCATATATTTTTTACATTTCAAATGTGAAAGTCATTGTGTAATTATTTTTATATGTATTTATTCCTGCTCTTTCGGTAAATCCCTGTGAGAAAAACTGTTCTTGAGAAGTAGAATGAACATGTACATAAGAAAAATCAAGTTTTATAGATCCAAAATTATATCCTAATCCACCCGAAAAACTGTTTAAATCTCCCACAGTTACTGAATCTTTGTACGGACTTCCTTCAAAACGGTAACCTCCTCTTAGTTTTAAATTTTGTATTCTGTACTCACCGCCGACTCTTATCTCATTTGATGATCCTAACGAGTTTTGCATTATACTATTTTGAGCTCTAAATACGGGGTTGTTTTCTGGGCTAAATTCAGTGTTACTGTAATCTTTATATTTATAATCTATACTAATTAGTCCCATTTTCCCAAAAATATAGGCAAAGCTCCCAGTCAAACTCCCTGGAGTCTGCAGATCGTAAGGTGCATAGTAATTAATTATTACCGGGTCTACTACATTTGGAGGTCTTGATTCTTTGATGTTGGTAGTTATAGAAGTTAGTCTTTGCGAAAATTCATTTTGTAAATTATACCATGTTGGCGATTCATAAGTAAAACCTACACGGATGTTATCATTCAGTTTAGCAATGGTTCCAAATTGGAACGAAAAACCAGAGCCAAAAGTATGAAGACTATTTGAGAAATTTAAATTACTGACTCCATCGTCACCTAAATCTAAAGTATTGTTATTGGATTCATAAAAATTAGTATCTTGGACATAATCAGTAAAATGTGAATTCAGGTTCAATCCAAAATATAAATTATTGATTTGTACTGCGCTATTGAAAATCAGTTTTCCGTTATAACCATTAGAGTAAACGCTATTTTCCTGATAGTAATTTCCCCCTGACCGAACATTAGAAGTATATAAAGTATTTTTATCAGTGTCGGAAACTGGATTTATTATGTAGCCTTGGTAGCCAAGAAAAGCCTGCTGTTCGCCATTGTTCAAATCTGCATAATTACTGTTTCTTAACAATTCCAGCTCAACGCCAGTAGCGTAACTTGTAAAATAATTAGCTATCGAATTAATAGGACTTACTCCTGCTGAAAATAAAGAATTGTTATAATTATTAGTATTCTCATAATTGATAGACATTGAGAATTTTTTCACACTATTATTGGGATCTCTAGTCTTAAAAACAAAAACACCTCCAGCCTGATTGAGGTCAAAAGTATTTTCACTTGCGGTAGTTGAAGTCCTAAAATAATTAGAATTATTTTTAGTATCATAAAACCCCATAGTTGAGGCGAATTGGTTATTGTTGAAAATAGCAGATCCTGCCGGATTTACATTTAGAGATGATAAGTCTCCTCCCAAAGCTCCAAAAGCCCCGCTCATAGATGTAAATCGAGCGGTTCCTTGCAGTTCGCTTTGTGCATAAAGCATGGCGTCTTTCATTTCTTGTGATTGTACTGTAGAGAATGTTAATCCTGCTGCTAAAAGTAACAAGAGGTTCTTTTTCATGCTGGTTGAACTTAAGAGTTAGTTAATTTTCTTGATTTGAATTTTTACCTTCTGCCGCCTCCGCCAGACATTCTTCCGCCACCGCCACCTGACATTCTGGTGCCTCCGCTCATATTACTGCCACTGCTTCTGTACGAATTGCTGCTTGGAGTATAGCTGGATCTTTGTGTAGATGTATTGCTTCTGTTTTGTGTGTAATTACTAGTTCTAGACTGACTTTGTGTGTAGTTTCTAGAAGTAGAATTTGTAGAATAGCTATTATTCCTGTTAGTAGAGTAATTGTTTCTATTAGTGGAATAATTATTTCTATTTGTAAAAGTAGGGGCTTGTCGGTTTACAATATTACTGCTGTTTCTATTATAGGTATTATTATAGATACCGTTTCTGTTGCTATAGATACTGTTTCTGTTGCCACTATTGTATCTGTTGTTGTAATAACTAGCTCTATTTGAGTAATTTCCTCTTGAATAGTTTCCTGTGTACGAGGAGCCTCTTCTGCTGTAGTTATAGGCATAAGGAGTTGCTATATGGTGGTGGCCATAACCTGGATAACCATATCCCGGATAACCGCCCCATCCATAGCCTGGGTAGCCCCATCCGTAATAAGGATAGCCCCATCCATATCCATACCCATAATAAGGATATCCCCATCCGTAGCCAAAATACCATGAAGTATCTGGATAAACTGTTATAGTTGTTTCTTGAGGAGAACTTCCCCAAGAGGCATATCCTGTTGATGGTGCCTGTATAGAATCATTTTCTGAATTGTAGTTGCTGCCATAGCTATTTACATCAGTGAATATTTCATCAGAATCCCCAGTGTTTTGCAATGATTGGAAATACTGCTGATATTGAACAGAAGATGATGTATTTTTGTTGTCTTTTACAACAACTTTCTCTCCATTTGTGTTATAAACCCCATCACTGTCGTAATAGGAGCTGTTTTGATATGAACCACAAGAGGTTATTGCCAAACTCAAAAATCCTATTAGGAAATAAAGTGGTGTTTTGCGAATAATTAATGCATTTGTTTTCATTTCGGTAGATTATTTTATTGTTGGACAATACAAATTTAGTTAGTTTTGCGTAATTATTTAGTTAAATTATTTAGAAACAAATATTATGCCAAATTATTCAAAATGAGCAAGAACCTTACAACAAGAGCAGAAGATTATTCAAAATGGTACAATGAGTTGGTTGTTAAGGCCGATTTAGCAGAAAATTCAGGAGTTAGAGGGTGTATGGTAATAAAGCCTTACGGGTATGCTATATGGGAAAAAATGCAGGCAGAACTTGACAGAATGTTTAAAGAAACTGGACATCAAAATGCTTATTTTCCTTTGTTTGTTCCAAAAAGTATGTTCGAAGCAGAAGAAAAAAATGCAGAAGGTTTTGCAAAAGAATGCGCTATTGTAACTCATTATAGATTAAAGAATGATCCTGATAAACCAGGTAAATTAATGGTAGATCCAAATGCAAAGCTGGAAGAGGAATTAATTGTCCGCCCAACGAGTGAAGCGATTATCTGGTCTACATATAAAGGATGGGTGCAGTCTTATAGAGACTTACCTTTGTTGATAAATCAATGGGCAAATGTTGTTCGCTGGGAAATGAGAACCCGATTGTTCTTGAGAACAGCTGAGTTTTTGTGGCAGGAAGGGCATACCGCACATGCTACAAAAGCAGAAGCAATAGAAGAATCTGAGAAAATGATGAATGTCTATGCTGATTTTGTGGAGAATTTCATGGCTATTCCGGTTATAAAAGGATTGAAAACAGAAACAGAGCGTTTTGCCGGTGCTGATGAAACGTATTGTATCGAAGCCTTGATGCAGGATGGAAAAGCGCTGCAGGCAGGAACGTCACACTTTTTGGGGCAGAATTTTGCAAAAGCTTTTGATGTAAAGTTTGCTAATGCCGAAGGTAAGCAGGAACATGTCTGGGGAACATCTTGGGGAGTCTCAACCCGATTGATGGGGGCGCTTGTAATGACTCATTCTGATGATCAGGGATTGGTATTGCCTCCAAATTTAGCTCCGATACAGGTTGTTATTGTTCCTATATATAAGAGTGATGAACAATTGGATGCAATTTCAAATGAAGTTGATGTTTTGGTAAAAGCTTTGAGAAAATTAAATATCTCGGTCAAATTTGATAACAGAACAACTCAAAAACCAGGATTTAAATTTGCTGAATGGGAATTAAAAGGCGTTCCGGTTCGAATTGCTGTAGGTCCAAAAGATTTAGAAAACGGAACTTTTGAAGTAGCAAGAAGAGATATTTTGACAAAAGAAGTTGTTTCCAAAGGTGAAATCACAACTTATATTGGCGATTTATTGGAGCAGATTCAAGAAGATTTATTCGAAAAAGCATTAAATTACAGAAATACGCATATTACTGAAGTGAATAGTTTTGATGAGTTTAAAGAGGTTCTTGATGGTGAAGGAGGCTTTGTTTCAGCACATTGGGATGGAACCGCTGCTACAGAAGAGAAGATTAAAGAATTGACCAAAGCAACCATTAGATGTGTGCCTTTGGATAGGGTAGAACAAGCGGGAAGCTGTGTGTTTACTGGGGAACCTTCTGTTGGAAGGGTGCTGTTTGCTAAGGCATATTAAAAAAAAATAATTTTTTTTGCATCAGCTATTGTGCTTCTCGAAAATAGATGTATCTTTGCATCCGCGTTACAGAAGTAAGGCGTTTTACAGAAGTAGGGTCCGTTCGTCTATCGGTTAGGACGCCAGGTTTTCATCCTGGTAAGGGGGGTTCGATTCCCCCACGGACTACAAGAAGTATTTAGATTGAAATTCTGAGAATAAAAAACAATGGTCCGTTCGTCTATCGGTTAGGACGCCAGGTTTTCATCCTGGTAAGGGGGGTTCGATTCCCCCACGGACTACAAATTTTTTTGATCTAGAATATTCCAGAACTTAGAAGGATAATGGTCCGTTCGTCTAGGGGTTAGGACGCCAGAATTTCATTCTGGTAACAGGGGTTCGATTCCCTTACGGACTACTAAAAAATGAAATAATTAAGATAAAAAGATAACAAAATGGCAAATCATAAGTCAGCTCTAAAAAGAATTAGAAGTAACGAAAAGAGAAGAGTATTAAATAGATACCAACATAAAACTACTCGTAATGCTATTAAAGCATTAAGAATTGCAACTGATAAATCTGATGCTACTGCTAAATTGTCAAGTGTAATTTCAATGATTGATAAATTAGCTAAGAAAAACATCATTCATGATAACAAAGCTTCAAACTTGAAGTCTAAGTTAACTAAGCATGTTGCTAAATTGTAAGTAATATAATTTATATAAAAAAAAAGCTCCTTCATCAAGGGGCTTTTTTTATATCTTTATTTTTTTTTGGTGAATTAGATAATTGTTTTTAAATAACCTAGCATTTCAACACTGATGGGTTTAGAGAGGAATTCGATAACATTGGGGTATGTTTTTGATTTTTTGATATCCTCCGGATCTATTGTCGAAGTTAAGATAATGACTTTTGTATTGTTTAAATGGTAATAATTAGAGTTGTTGAATAGGTCAAGAAATTCCCAGCCTCCCATTACCGGCATGTTTAAGTCTAAAAAGAGTAACTGAGGTTTAGTGTCTTCGGTTTGTATATTGTCAATAAATGTAATGGCTTCCTGGCCATTGTAAGCGTATATTATTTCTTTTGCAAAAGCGGCCTTTTGTACTACTT
The DNA here is from genome assembly GCF_003385115.1 of Flavobacterium aquicola. Taxonomy (GTDB): domain Bacteria; phylum Bacteroidota; class Bacteroidia; order Flavobacteriales; family Flavobacteriaceae; genus Flavobacterium; species Flavobacterium aquicola. Next base: position 464,430 of record NZ_QUNI01000002.1, on the reverse strand, counting down.
TTTTAAATAACATTAATGTGATTGGATCATCGTCAATGCACATGATTAATTCTAACATATTATAGAGATTTAAATGTCAGCATGAATTCGGTTCCTTTTTCGACTTCGCTATTAATACTTATTGTACCATCCATAGTTTCTATTTGTGATTTGACTAAAAATAAACCTAAGCCTTTGCTGTCTGGGTAATCATGAAATCTTTGATAGAGTCCAAATATTTTGTTTTTATGTCTTTCTAGGTTAATTCCAATGCCATTGTCTCTGAAATGAATTGTAATTATATGATTTGTTTCTGAAATCGTAATGTCAATAATTAAATCCCTGTTTTTTGATCTGAATTTAAGAGAATTGGTGAATAAATTAAGTAAGATGCTTTCAATGTAGACTTTGTTTGTATTTATTTTTGAAACATTTCCGTAGTCGATGTTTAATTTTGGTTTTGTAGATTCAATGCTTAAATTTAACTGGCTTAGAATGTTTTTAAAAATATCTTTTATCTGTAACTCTTCATTCTGCATAGCTGGGCTGTCCTTTATTGTGATTGCTTTGGCTAAATCATTTACGGTTTCGTTTAATAAATGAGTAGATATTGTGAAACCGTTTATGATTTCTTTTAATTCACTATTTTCAATTGTAACATCATCCATTAAGTTTAATAAACCTGTTAGATTTGATAATGGAGCCCGTAAGTTATGTGATGTGATATAGGAAAATTGTTTTAAATCCTTATTGTTTCGGGTTAATTCGGCAATTAGTATTTCTTTTTCTTTCTCTAATTTTTTTTCTTCTGTAATGTCTCTTTGTATGGAAATCCAGTGAGAAAGATCCTGTTCAAGGTTGTAAATTGGTATAAATGAAAGGCTTACCCAGTATTCAGAATGATCCTTTTTGTAGAGAATGATTTCTGTAAAGCATTCTTCTCTATTTTTTATAGCTTGGGTTAATTTCTCAATTTCCTGAGTATTTGAATTTTTTCCCATAAAAAAAATAGGTGACTTTCCTATGATTTCAAAATGATCATACCCAGACATTTTGCTAAAAGCTGGATTGGCGAAAACTATTTTAGGAATTTGAAATTCATCAGAAGTGGCTTGAGTGATAATAATGGAATCGCGAGCTTCTGTAAAGACTGTTTCAAGTAATTTTAGTCTGTTTTCTTCTTCTTTTTGTTTTGTAATATCTTGTATTGCCCCAATCATTCGAACGGCTTTTCCGTTTTCGTCTTTTAGAATAAAACCTCTGTCTAGTACATATTTATAGGTGTTATCAGCACATTTGAAACGATATTGATCCTGCCATTTTTCGGTTTTCTGTTCCAGAAAAGAATAAAGTTTGATAGACATTTTTATACTGTCTTCAGGATGTATATTGTCAAACCACCATTTAGAATTATTGGTTATCTGATCTTGGCTGTACCCATATATTCCCTTGATGCCTTTGTTCCAGGTAAGTTTGTCTTCGGGTATTTTCCAATCCCAGATTGTATCGCTGGTCGCTTTTGCAACGATATCATATTTTTCGTTAGATTCTTTTAACTTTTCGTTAGTCTGTTTTAGTTTTTTGTATGTTTCGGTATTTCTTTTGTAGTTTTTGTGTAAAACATATCTAAAGAGAAGGCCGGTAGTTATTATGAAAAGAATGTCTTTAATGAAACCAAAATTATAAGCATTTAAATAAGAAGAATAATGTTTTGCCAATTTATAGCTAATAATAGCAATAAATAATGCTGCGATTATATAGGTTAAAGTTATTTGGTTTGTTTTGTTTTTCATTAATCAAATATAATTATTTAATGTTTAATTTAAAACTACTTTTTAAATAAATTCTGACACTATTTGTTTGATGCTGTATTAATTACTTATATGTAAACAAATTATCAAAGTATTGTATAAAAGTTTTTTATATAAAAATAAAGTGTACCTTTGCACCCATTAAAAATCACAGATGGAAGCTATTAGAAACATTGCAATTATTGCCCACGTCGATCACGGTAAAACAACTTTGGTTGATAAAATTATGTATCACTGTCAGTTATTTCGTGACAACGAGAACACAGGTGACTTAATCCTTGATAACAACGACCTAGAGCGCGAAAGAGGTATTACTATTACCTCAAAGAATGTTTCGGTTCAATATAAAGGTACAAAAATCAATATTATTGACACTCCAGGCCACGCCGATTTTGGAGGTGAAGTAGAACGTGTATTGAACATGGCTGATGGTGTTTGTCTTTTGGTGGATGCTTTTGAAGGGCCAATGCCACAAACGCGTTTTGTATTACAAAAAGCTATCGATTTAGGATTGAAACCATGTGTGGTTATCAATAAAGTAGATAAAGAAAACTGTACTCCTGAAGAAGTTCACGAAAAAGTTTTTGACTTAATGTTCGAATTAGGTGCTCAAGAATGGCAATTGGATTTCCCAACTGTTTACGGTTCAGCTAAAAATAACTGGATGTCTGACCACTGGGAAAACCAAACACAAAATATTGAGCCTTTATTGGATATGGTTATTGAGAATGTACCAGCTCCAAAAGTATCTGAAGGAACTCCACAAATGTTGATTACATCTTTAGATTTCTCAGCTTTTACAGGCCGTATCGCAATTGGTCGTCTTGAAAGAGGTGTTTTGAAAGAAGGTATGCCAATATCTTTAGTAAAAAGAGATGGTACTGTAACAAAATCAAGAATTAAAGAATTACATACTTTTGAAGGTCTTGGACGTAAAAAAGTTACAGAAGTAATTGCTGGTGATATTTGTGCTGTAGTTGGTGTTGAAGGTTTTGAAATTGGTGATACTATTTCTGATCATGAAAACCCTGAGGGATTAGCATCTATTGCTATTGATGAGCCTACAATGAGTATGTTATTCACTATCAATGACTCACCTTTCTTTGGTAAAGAAGGTAAATTTGTAACTTCTCGCCACATTAGAGAAAGATTGACAAAAGAATTAGAGAAAAACTTAGCTATGAAGTTAGGTGAAACTGATTCTGCAGATAAATTCATGGTTTTTGGCCGTGGTGTACTTCACTTATCTGTTCTTATTGAAACAATGAGAAGAGAAGGTTATGAGTTACAAATTGGACAGCCACAAGTTATCATCAAAGAAATTGATGGTAAAAAATGTGAACCAATTGAGGAATTAACTATCGATTTACCAGAAAACCTTTCAGGTAGAGCAGTTGAATTCGTTACGCTTCGTAAAGGTGAAATGTTGAGCATGGAAACTAAAGGTGAGCGTATGATTATTAAATTTAATATTCCATCTCGTGGAATTATTGGTTTAAGAAATCAATTGCTTACTGCTACTGCTGGTGAAGCGATCATGTCACACCGTTTTATCGGATATGAGCCTTACAAAGGAGAAATTGCAGGACGTAATAAAGGTTCATTGATTTCTATGGAAAAAGGAAAAGCTATTCCTTATTCTATCGATAAATTACAAGATCGTGGTAAGTTTTTCGTTGAACCAAATGCTGAAATCTACGAAGGTCAGGTAATTGGAGAAAACTCTCGTGGTGATGATATGTGTGTAAACGTAACTAAAGAGAAAAAACAATCTAACGTTCGTTCTTCTGGAGCTGATGAAAAAGCGAGAATCATCCCGCCAATCATTTTCTCATTAGAAGAAGCTTTAGAATACATTCAAAAAGATGAATATGTAGAGGTTACTCCAAAATCTATTCGTTTGAGAAAAATCTATTTGACAGAAACTGATAGAAAGAGATTCAAAATCTAATATTTTAAATTTCAATATAAAAAATCCCAAATTCTGGTTCAAAGGAATTTGGGATTTTTATTTTTGTGATGGGATGTTTTTATTTGTTTAATAAAAACACTAAAGGAATATTCAATCTTTTGGCCCAAGCTTCTTCTGAATGATTTTCTCCAGGAAAGAATTTGGTTTCCCAGTTTTTGCTCGTAAAACCTTTTGTTTTAATTACTTCGTCCGCTTTTTCTTGGTAGGGCTTATATAAGGCATCTAATGTCTGGTCGCCATAATCAAAATAGATTTTGTGATCTTTTGAATTGGGAAGATTCATTTTGAGATAATTGATAAAAGCTTCTGGGATAGGATTGTTTGCTATAGAAAATGTTCCTGGCCAATGGGTTGATATGCAGGCAGCTCCTCCGAAAATTTTTGGATATTCGCAAATTGCATACATTGATATTAGACCTCCCATACTTGACCCCGCAATAAAAGTATTCTTTTGATCGATTTTTGTCGAAAAATTTTGATCTATAAATGGTTTTAATTCTTTTACTAAGAATTGGAGGTATAAATCAGAATAGGGTTTGAAAACATTGTCGTTTCTTCCTGCTTTTTGTAATTGGGTATCAATGGTATCTTTTTGAATTTGGGTTAGACTTTCATATGGTTTTTGAGGAAAATACTCTGCATGACGTTTTTGGCCGTTGTTCCAAATACCGACAACAATAAATTTTTTTGTTTTTCCATCAGCTATTAATTTTCCTGCTGTCTGGTCTACTTCCCAGGCCTGTTTGTTCCAAGTGGTTTCGGCATCATACAATGCTTGTCCATCGTTCATATATAAAACAGCATATTTTTCTTTATTGGAATATCCATCAGGAAGCCATACATCTATGTTTCGGGAGTCGATTAATTTTGAATTAAAATTTTCAAAACGCTGGATTTTTCCCGAAGTAACTTTTACTTCTTGAGCGTTTGTATATATAAATGAAAAGATAATTAAGATAACAAATAAGTTTTTTTTCATGTTATGATTTTTAATTTGACTGTTAATGTGCAGTTATCATTTTAATATTCATTTTGGTATCAGCAGATACTATGAATTTTGCATCATGATATTTTGGAGGCCCCATAAATCCTTTTGCATTGTTGGAACAGGCAACAGGTTCTTTAGGCATTCCTATGATGTACTTGTCTAGTTTGCCATTGTTGTTTTCGTCGTGATATACCTTGACGGTATATTCTCCCTTTGGAATATCTGTAAAAGTAATAGACGCTAAATTTGATTTTATTGTAGCTGAATTTTTTTTAAAAGGTGTTTTAAGATAGTTTTCTTTGGAGTTGTACAGTTCGGCAGTCACTATTCCGGTATTGTTTTTCAAACTTGAAACGTTGATAGTAAGGGTTGAGTTTTGAGCCGATCCCAAGCTGCAAATAGATAATAGCATTCCTATAAAAAGCTTTTTCATAGTTATTGATTTATATGTTTAAAATAAGTAAGTTAAATTTATAAGGTAATGGAATTAAAAAGTTATTCATTTTGTAAAAGCCTGTTAAAATGCCAATCAGCAATCAAAGCTGACTTGCATGTTTTAATAGTTTTATCTTTTTAAGCTAAAATGCCCCTTAGCTTCGCGTCCGTTTTCAAGTTTTAGAGTATACCAATAATCATCGGCTGGCATTTGTTTTCCTATGAAGGTGCCATCCCAACCATTGCCTGAAGGGGAAACTTGCTTTAATAATTTTCCATATCGATCGTAAATAAAAATCTGAGCACCGGTATTAAATGTTTCATTAACTCCTTTAATGTTCCAATAATCATTAAAGCCGTCATTATTTGGAGTAAAAAATCTCGGGATTCCGAGTACTGCGATAGTTTTTTTTACGATTCCGCATCCGTTTTTATCATTAATATAGAGATCGTGAATTCCAGAAGAAACATTTTCAAAGTAATTAGATTCTTGAAATGGACCATTAGGTAAATCAATACTGTATTGATATTCTCCTTGCCCTGAAACGTTTGCAGTTACAGTATTAAAATCAGTTAGGTCAGAGATGTTTATAGAGTTTAATTGAGCAATATCCGAAGCAGTGACTGTAATATTTCGTGTTCTGTCGCAGCCTTTTGATGTGGATACTATTACAGCGTACAGCCCTTCTTCATTTACTTCAAGAGTGTAATCGTTTTTGTTTGGAATCGCCGTGCCGTTTTTTAGCCAGACATAATTGTAGTTTGAGATTGAAGTATTGTCTTCAATTCCAGCATTGAGAGTGACAAAAAAACTTGGTAAATTAGAGCAGACTATTTCATTAGCATTTTGACTAACATTGGTGTCAATATTTGGTTTTTGATTCACCAAAAGTGTTATATATGGCCCTAATCCAAAGCAGGCATTATCTAAATTACTTTCTACTCGAACCCAAATATCCTGCTGGTTTGGCGTTGTATTTCTATAGTTTGAAGGGTTTTGAATAACATTTGTTTCTGCCAATGCATCGGCTTCATTGACATAAAATTTTATGGTATAGTTGGAGGTGGGGGAAGGGAGTATATTTTGAATGTCTGTGATTACAGGACTAAAATCAAATGGGGCAATGCCATCTTTATCATCATTTAGAGCATCAACAAAGTCATCGCAGGTTTCAAGAGTTTTTTTGAATGATGAACTTATCTGCGTAGTTGAGACAACTAGATTTAATTGTGCAGCACTAAAACAGCCATTTGAGTTTTCAACCCTTGTCCAAATTGTACTATTAGCACTTGTATAAGCAAATGGATTAGTAATAAGTGTGGCTGTATCTTTTGTATTTGCACCAGCTAAAGAAGTATAATATGTAAAAGTTTCACGGGCATAATCATCCGAAATAAAACTGTTCTTTTCGGTTATATTAAAGTTCGAAATGCCATCTGTATCATCATCACATTGTACAATTGTTATCGGCGAATGTAATACTGGTACAGGAAGAATTGTTAGAACTGCTATATCAGAAGTTAACCCGCAGATATTATTATTTTTGTTTAGCAGAATGCGATATTGATAGCCATTCATCGCAGCGCTCACTTTTGTAATAATTAATACTGAGGTACTAGTTCCAGAATAAATAGTGCTGTTTGCTAATAAATCCCAATTATTTCCTCCATCGGTGGAAAGCTGCCATTTATATCCGTCGGCATTAGATTCAATAGAAAAAGTGGTGTTTTGCAGTTCGCAGATGGATTGATTTTGAGGCTGTGTGGTTATAAGTATTGGCACTGAAATGGTATAATTGTTGTTTGGAGATGTATATCCATCAGTTTTGCTGGTTACGACTCCATTACTGTTAACAGTTAACGGAATATTTCCTAATTGACCGTCAAAATTTGGATCGGTAAAACCAGCTTCGATTACATCATTGCAAAAATCATTGTCACTGTCTATTTCGGTATGATTTTTTATACCATCATCATCTGAATCAGAAACAGTGTAATTTAAAATTCCGCTGTCAGGACTTGTTTCTAAAGAATCAGCCAATCCATTGGAACCAAAAACAGCAGTGTCCAAGATTCCATTTTTATTATTGTCTAATGCATTGCTTCCCGATTCTGCTAAATCGTATATTCCATCATTATCGCTGTCTAAATCCAGATAATCAGCAACGCCATCATTATCTGAATCAATTGGAATTGGTGCAGGCTCAAAAATTTCATCTAACCCATTAAGATTAGAGTCGGTATTTGACAATGCTTTGGGAACACTTTGATTTTCTATAATATCTGGAATTCCGTCATTGTCCGAGTCTAGATCCAATTGATCGGGAACACCATCCTTGTCATTATCAATTGGAATACAGGTTGCTGTAAGCTTGAAAGTTGATTTATTTCCTGCAGTATCTAAAAGGTTTTTATGAGTAATTTTGAAGGATTTAGTTTGATATGATTGAAATGAAAAGTCGCCGCTTCCTGCTAACAGGTCGGTATTTCCGTTGAGTCTGAAACGAATTTCAAAAGAAGAAAACTGGGTAACGCCGCTTTCGTAAATTCCATCATAATTAGTATCTATCAATAATTGATTTGTAGGGTTTAAAACAGTGACAGTTTTGTCTATATCTGAGTTAATAATATACTCTGAATTCGTGTTTAATAAATCGGCTGTATTTGCTGTTGTAACATATTCCAAACTCAGATTTATTGGGGTTGTAAAATTCAAATTATAAGAGACTGAAAATCCTTTTCCTGCTAATACTTCAGTTACAAAACTGCCATCTGAATTTCCTTTAAATGGGACAGGAGCTTTTGGTAAAGTATTATTAAATGTGCCTATAAATGAATTAGAATATGTACCTGCAGTTATAATTCCAGAACTTGGATTGGAGCTGTTTACAGGTTTGTTGCCATAGGATTCCGTACAGTTTAATATTCCGTCATTGTCATAATCAATATCAATATTATCATTGGCTAGATCATTGTCATTATTTATTGGGCATTCACTTACAGGAATTTTATCTGAAAACACATCACTAATACAGCCTGAAATACTTCCTTTTACCTGATAAAATCCAGGTAAAGATGGCGTGTAAGTACCCATTATTGCTGATGGAATTAGTACATCATTTTTGTACCATTGAAAAGTGTCATAAGATGATAGTGTATTTATTTTTAAAGCAACATTTGGAATACAGGAAGAATTATCCAGAGAAATTTTGCTGGAAACAATTTCTGGTTTTAAATCAAAACCAGAATAATAACCTCCATAGGTTGCTGCTCCATTAGTTCCAAAATAAGAAACATACACCTGTTTACTCGATTTTACCGAGATATTTCCAGATAAATTATCGACTGTATATCGCACAAAATTTGGATTTCCAGTAATGCTGATTGGCAAAGAAGTTATTGGGATGTTGTTTAAGGATACAGAAGCGCCAGATTCGGTTACAATATTCAAAACTCCAGTTAAAGCTGTATTACCAATAGACTGTATTTGAGGAATATTATCGACAGTATTGGGGGTTGAGCAGTTTATTGGAGGAACAAAAAATAAGTTTTGGTTGGCTGGAGACTTAGATCCGCCTATACTTTGATAAGCAAATAAATTTTGAGATGCAGTAATGTACATATTGTTATCTATGAATTGGCTTCCGTCTAAGGTAATGTACTCTCCCTTATTTAGAATCTTGTAAGGTGTTGTGCCGCCGTTAAGATAGATTTTGGTTTGATCGGAATGCGCTATCAGTAAAACACGTTCTAATTCATCAGTTCCAACTCCTTTTACAAAAATATATTCCTTTCCTGTTTTTTCTAAGGAAACAATCTGATCAAAGCCAAGATCTCTTCCCGCAGGTCCAGTAACTCCGTTTTCAGTACTTATTTCGGTACTATTACTGCCTCCAAATGAACCAGAATTAACCACGACAGCTTTGTCTGAGGTTACCAATGCCCCAATAATTTTTGAACTGTTGGAAGTACTTTTGTTGTCATTGTAGTTTGCCAATGCAAGTACATAGCTTTCATTTTTATTCAGCGTAAAAGTAATTGGTCCAGAAACAATAGTGCCGTCTAAAAGTTTTGTCCCGTTTTGAAGATTTGAAATGACGACTTTGGTTCCGTTTTCGGTGGCAAGTATTGAGGCAAAGTTTAGTAATGTGACATCAAATAAAGGATTCAGCATAGCTCCTAATCTGAATGTTTTACCTAGTGCACTGTTCCCTTTAGAAACCAACCCTCCTGCATGGTTGTAACCTCCCTTATCATTTCTGGTTGCATTCACCCTGACACTTACATACACCAAATCGTCGGCTTCAATTACATAGCCTTTATTTGTAATGATTCCTGACACTGTCGATGGGGTAAACAGCTGGGTGTGTTCACCTGTACCAATGCTGTATCGAAAGGGATTAGTACTGCTTACCGTTCCATTAATTACATTGCCGCCGTTGGCAATAATTTTAAAGTTTACATTTATGAGACTAGGCGTGGAAATGTATATATATTGATCTTCAATTAATCCCCACGCTGAAATTAATGGAGGTATATAATGAGTTTTGCTAAATTGAGCAAAACAATTTATTGAGAGAAATATAAAAATTACACGTAATGCTTTTTTCATTTTATAAAAATAGTAAATTGTTACTATCTTTTGATGCTAAAATGACCTTTTGCCTCACGGCCGTCTTCAAATGTTATGGTATACCAATAATCATCAGCGAATAATTCTTTAACATTAAAGGCGCCGTTACAGCATTTAAATTGCTGAAAGGCGGGCCGTCCTGATAAACAATACCGTCTAATAAAAATTTAAGATCCGTTTGACCAGAATAGGATAGGGGTAACATAATTTTCATCTTCCGAAAAATATTTAAATGTTATGTTGGCGATTGTAGCTATTGTGGAGAGATTTACTGTAAATTCTTTGGTCTTTTGACATCCCTTGGTATTTGTCGCCATTAATCTTAAAATTAGTAACATTGACAGAACTGCTTTTTACCAAAATATTTTTTAATTCTTGAGATGTTTTGGTGTCATCTGCTGCAATATAGTAAGCTGATGAAATAACAGCGATGCAGCAGATTGCATAAATATTTTTTTTTGATTCGATTCGCAGTACACAATTATACTACAAATCCCTGTTTTTTAATATTCTATAAGACAAGAATAAAAAGATAATTGTCCAGCATAAAACGATTGCAATATCAGAAAAGTGAACGCTGTAATCTTTGATGTTTTCAACCCCGATTTGTGTCCCAATTGTTTTAACTAATGAAGTTCTGGTGAAAGGTTCAACGATTAAGTTTGCCATAGATTCCAAGGGAAAAAACTGGGTGATGTAACCTGCCATTTTGCCTTCAGGAAAAATACGAAAGTTTAAAAATCCTTTACCGATTGCTTCTATCACATTCCAGACCAAAAGAAAACCAAGTGCAAAAGCTGATCTTTTTACCAGTATCCCCAAGAATAGACAGAAGGAAAAGAAACCAACGAGTTTTACAAAGAAAGCCAATAGATAATCCAAATCGGAGAAGACAATACTCAGTTCATTATAAGAAGAAAAACTATAGCCTAAAATTAAGCTCAGAATGGATACAAAAACAGTTGAACATAAAGCAAAAAGTACTATAGTTATAAATTTTGAAAGAATGAATTCTTTTTTACTTAAGCCGTCTATTAGATTCTGTTTTAGAGTACCATAACTGTACTCATTAGCCATCATAGAAACAATGACAATAGCCAAAAAAAGTTTCAAAATGGCTGCGATATAAGTGTTAAAGTGCCATATATATGGAAAATTAAAAATGCCCATTTCGGCAACTTGAAATTTTATAGGGCCAATATTGAAATTAATAGAAGCAATTAAAGCAATAAATGATAATAGTATAAAGTAAGTTAAGGTCAGTACACGGCTAGCTTTGTTTAACCAAATTTTTTGTAATTCTATAGAGAGTAATCGTTTCATTTTTGAACAACTTAGATTATTATATTTTTAGACTATTGATTTTTTAATTGAAATTGAAATTGATTTTTGCCATTGTCATTGATTTTTGGTTAATTCTAAAAACTGCTCTTCCAAGCTGTTTTTGCGTTTTACCAAATGGCTCAGACAAATGTTATTAGCAAACAGAAACTGATTCAAATCCTTCGATTCTAATTTACTTTTTAAATAGACTAAAATTTTAGCATCGGCTGTTGTTATTTTATCAATCGCTGGATGAGTATTCAGAACGATGATTAAATTCTCCATATCATCTGCTTGTAATTCGAAGAAACCTTCATTTGCGGAAACGCCGTCAACCGGACCAGAATAAAGCACTTGCCCTTTTCTTAAAACTAAAACATGTGAACATACTTTTTCAACTTCGTCCAATAGGTGAGAAGCTAACAAAATGGTAGTTCCTTTGGATGCAATATGCTTAATGATATCTCTTATCTGATGAATTCCCTGTGGATCCAATCCGTTTGTAGGTTCGTCAAGAATTAAGATTTCGGGATCATTAAGTAGGGCAGAGGCAATGGCCAAACGCTGTTTCATACCCAAAGAGAAGGTGCTGAATTTGCTGTTTTTTCTATCTGTCAGACCCACCAGCTCTAATTTTTCATCAACTTTGGAATAGTCAATATTTTTTATTTTACATACCAATTTCAAGTTTTGAACAGCAGTCATGTAAGGATAAAAGTTGGGTCTTTCAATAATAGCTCCCACTTTTTTCAATGCTTCGTGAGTTTGCAGATTACCGCCAAACCAGCTGTATTCGCCCGAAGTTTTGTTAACCACATTAAGTACAATGCCCAGGGTAGTTGATTTTCCGCTTCCATTAGGACCCAAAATGCCATAAACATTGCCTTTTGTAATCTCTAACGAAACATTTTTTAAAGCTTGAAGACCGCCATAACGTTTGTTAAGGTTGTGTATTGAAAGTATTGTTTCCAAAGTATATCGTTTTTGGTATAGGACGATCTAGTTTGTTTTTTGTTACTCAAGCAACTGAAATAAAATGTTTTCTGGAAAAAAATGTCATTTTTGAATCATTGGAAAAATATCTTTAATTGGGAGTTTTTTATGATTTTTATAATCCTAACTCCTTCAATATGCTAGGGTTTTAATGTAAATTTGCAGTAAATTTATTTACAATGAGTGATGAGAAGTTAATGGTTTTTAAAAAACCGACCTATCCGATAAATAGTAATTTATTAAATTATCTGGCACGATACGATAGAATTTCGAAAGTACCCATTGTCTACGGCGATTTATTGCGTTTCTCAGGATCTATAAATGTTTATGACAAGAATGATGTGGATACTTTATGGATACGGGTTTATTATAACGAATTTGAGCGGGCAGATATTGATTTGACCTTGAAGAAAATTTATTCTCTTCTGCATTCTGATGGTAACTCCAATATAATAAAATATCTAAATGTTGACTGTATTGATTATTGCACTTTTGGAAACTCAAAACCTTTTAGAATAAAAATCCGAAACATACTAAACGACAATTACACTCATTTTTATGTAAAAAAGGCCGATGCATCAAGGATTTATGGTTTGGAATTGGAACATCTTTTGTCGCCCGACAAAATGAATTACCTTATTTATAATGATACTTTGGTCGAAGAGCACATTATGGGAATTGCCGGTGATGTTTTTATTAAGGAAAATCTAAAAAAGTGCAGCGAAACTGAAAAGGCTCAGATTTCAAAGGAATTTGTGAAGTTTAACGAACGAAGTATGATACGGCTTTTGGGAGATATGAGAGCGTATAACTATGTTGTGATTCCAATTCACGATTTTGATCAGGTTGTGTATAAAATTAGGGCAATTGATTTTGATCAGCAGTGTTTTGAGGGTAATTTGAAGGTCTATCGTCCTCAGTTTTTCAAGGAAAATTATCCAATGGTAATGATGATAAAGGATAAACTTCAGATAAATTCTATCGAGCAGTATAAATATGAGGAAAGAGCACTACTTGCAAAAAGAATTATTTCTGCTGGGAGTAGAACGGAACGGCTAATGGAAGTAATGGCTGATGATGTTATTTCGACAGATGAAAATCTGGAACGCCTAAAAATGGAGCTTTATAACTACACGCTGGATCTTAATTTTAAAAAAGCAAAATCAATGGGCAAGGTTATGGCTGCTGCATTTGAATACATTACTCGAAACTTTAAAAACACCAATATTTTTGACAGCAATTTTTAAAACTAAAAATGCTTTCAATATTGTTTTTTTATTTACCTAACTATTACAGAGAAGAAAAATTCTTTCGATTGAAATGATTTGATAAAGTCTCATTTATTTCTTTTAACTGTGGAGTTAAAAATGTTTTTTTATCCTGCAGATCGTTTGTTAATTCTACTTGACAAACTGTGCATTTGTATTCTTTAAAATGGTTTGTTACGTTTCTGACAGTCACTATTTTATGACCAAAAATGGAACATGCAGTTTTTTTGTCAACAAATTTTGACATAAATTCTAATAAGCTCATAATGTGGGGGATATAAATTTCAACAAACATATATTAAATTTTATCATTTGTCAAATAAAATCGATAAAAAACACTTTTTTTAATTTAAAGAAGTTTAAATCTTACAAATTTGTTGTTTTTGTTCTATCTAAAGAGTTTATTGTTAAAAAAAATCCTCAATTACTTAAGCAATTGAGGATTACAAATTATAATGTCTAATCTTTATTTGAATAAATTCTATTATTTAAGCCAAATTAAGATTTTTGTTCTTTATTGAAATACACTAAGTAATAATACATCTGTTTTTCTTCGTCCCATCCTTTTTCAACAAATTTCTCTGCACTTTCTGGATTAATGAAATCCATTTTGATTTGAATGTTTGTGTCCAGATTAATTACATTTTTTATAGATTTTCTAGCATCACTTACAGCTGCATTAGCAATTGGGAATGAAGTTACATCTTCGATACTGTATTTTTCTCCCTTATCCATTTTGTAATTCTTGAATTCAGGAATCAAGTCTGGATTATCTATTACTTCGTTTAGGAAATTTGTCTCTTCAAATTGATCATTTTTGGCAAAGTAATTTACAGAACGGTTCATAAACATTACCTCTTCTTTTTTGTCCTCAGCTGGGAAAACAACATCTTTGGCGAAGTTCTGGCAGAATTTCAAATACTTTTTAGTAATAAAGTTTTCATCTTCAAAAGCATCTACTGATAAGAAATGCTCTAGCCAATATCTAGCATCATAACGATTACTGTCAACTGATAAGATTTTGTATCCTTCTTCTTTTTTATAATTGAAAATCAAACAGCCTTTATCAAGTTTATTCAAGCTTACACCATGCTGTAAAATCATTTCCAATTGTGTTTCTTTTTCTTCAAACTGTAAAAAGTCAGACTGGATTTCACTTTTGAAAATACCAATAGCATCAACTACATTATTATCAATGCTTAAATTGGTTAAATATGTTACATATACTTCACCGTTTTTAATATGTGGGTGATTGGATTGTTCAAAAAGATGCTTGGTTATCTTTTTTGAAACATCATGCAGCGAATTTGGATTACTGAAAATCTCCGTAGCATATTTAAACATATCATTGTAGTCTAAATCTACTTCGTGTGCAAATTGAAAATAGTTTTCTTCTTTTTCTTTGAATGATTTAAAGAAAAATTCCTTCATTAAAGGAACAATTTCATCATTCAGTTTAAAAGGTTCTTCAGATAAAAATAGAGGCTCGTTACGACTCATGTTTCCCACACGGTGTATGGATAAGGTTTCAATATGCGTGTTGTATAAGTTGATCATTTTTTTAAAGTTTCTGAGTTTCTAAGTCGCGAAGTTTCTAAGTTTTTTTAAAGTTTCTGAATTTTAGTTGCTGTCTTTAATTTTTTTGATAAAAGCAATTAGCATCCTTTCTACTTCTCGACTATCCTCATATAGGTTATTAAATTCTTCTTCGTCTAAATAATGTATATTTTTTGCAATTTCTAATTGCGTTTGTAGTTCAAATAAAGAACCTACAGAAATATTAAGGAATCTTATAAGTTCGTTTTTACTATCTCTGCCAAATCCTTCTGCAATGTTACTTGGAACTGAAATTGCACATCGCCTTAATTGTGATGTTAAACCAAAAATCTCTTCCTTTGGAAAAGATTTAGTATTATCATAAATTTTTGTGGTCAACGACATAGATTTCTGCCAAACCAAAAGTTTTCTAAAGTTGCTCATTTTTTTAGTTCGAAGCTTTTAAGTTATTATAATTTAAATATAAACTTACAATTTTAAATCTTAGCAACTTTAAAAAAAACTAATTCCAATTCTCCTCAAAGCCGTAGTCTTCAAAACTATCGTCACCTTCGAACATATCAAGATCGTCTTCGTCTAAATCATCTTCAAATTCATCGTAGATGTCATTGTGCATATCATCGGCTTCAAAGTTTTTTTCCAGAGCTTCATCGGGCATTTCACCATGGGCGAATAATGTTTCTGGATAAGTATGACCTACAGCCTGCTCTTCAATCGCTGCCAATTCTACAAGGAAAGTCCACATATTAATAAAATCATAAACATATATGATCTTAGTGTTTTCTTCGTCTAATATATCAGATAATGCATAGTCGCTCATAATTTTCTGTTCGCCTGGTGTGTCACCGGTATCAAACATAGGAATCTCATCTTCCTGATTCCAGGTTTCATCACAAGTATAGAAAGAAGCTACTTCCATTCCGTCAAAACCAAATGAATTGAAAATAGCATTGTGTAAATCTTCTAAAGTGTCTTCTGCAAGTATTGCTATGTCTCTAAAAATGTCTTCTTCGGCATCTAGAATGACTCTGAATTTATAAACCATAATCTTTGTTTTTATTGAAAGAGCAAATGTAAAGTTTAATTTTAGATTTTAAATTCAGGAATTGGGTTTTGTTGAAAAGATTTTGTTTATCGATTCTTATTTCTTCGGCTTATATTCTTTGATAGTCTTTATAACTAACGTTTCCACTTCCTTGTAACTCATTTGAAACTGTTTCTCTAAAACCGATTCAAAACTAGCTTTACTACAATTATACAATTCCCATATTCCTTTTTCACCCTGTTTTTCGTATATGAGTTTACAAATTACACCACCGGTAACATATAAAATAGAGTTGTCAAATTCGTTGCGAATTTTAAAAGTCATAATATCCTCAAAGGTAACTTTGTCTTGCTTCTGAAATGTTTTTGAAACTCCTATTAAAGCTTCTTCAAAAGTGGTATTGCCTCCAGGTCCTGCTAACCAAGTTGCCAGTCCTTCTGTAACAATCATTGGGCATCCTGCATCACCATCTTTTGGTACAGGGAATAGCATGTGAACAAATTCATGAGGAAAATATGCCTTTCCGTAAGTGGTAAAAATCTCTTTTGTAGAAGTAAATGTTTGACCGCCTAAATAAGACATCCAATAATCAAAATTGTAGAGTTTACCCATTGCATCAGGATTGGGCAACAGATAATAAGTAAAAGGCTCTGCTTTAATGTTAAATTGTTTTGCAATTTTTTCGCAAAAAGCTACCGACTTAGCAGCTTCATCTTTGTTAAAATTACAATCGGGATGAACTACATATTTAATGAATTTGTACTGATATTTTTTCCATTTTCGGGTGTCATAAGAGATGGTGTTTTCTAATTTAAATTCTCCTTTACTATCTCTTACTGCATATAATTTAGTAATATAGTCAGGAGTGTATTTGTCATCTTCAGCATCTGGACATTTTTGTTCAAAAATAGTTTTGACTTGGTATCTGTTTATGTCAATGCTGTCAATTTGCAGTATCTTAGGTGGGTAGGAACTAAAATACTTAATTGAATTACTATAATAAAACATTAAATTGGAAGATCTATCAGCTCTTAATTTGTTTTTTACATAATACTTAGCTTCATCAACATTCCAATTTGGATTTTGATAAATACTATCTGGCCTTGAATTAAGATAATTTTTGTACAGATGATATACTTGTTTAATAGCAACCTTGGAAGTATCCACTCTGGCAGAAATATTTGGTACGATATTTTGCCCTATAGAACTTATACTTATTAGAATAATTAAAAGCAGCTGTTGATATTTTTTCATGTTGTTTATCTTAATCTTTTTTAATACAGCTATAAAAACTTTTTGTATCCGAACCATCACCAAATTTTTTACCTATTAATTTTCTAGTAAATTCGAAGCAGTCGCCATCAATAACTTTGACTGTTACGATCATTTTATCTCCAACTGTAATAAATTCATTCGTGCTTTTACTACAAACAGCTTCATATTCACAATCGTTTAGCCATTTTAAAGTCCAAGCAAAATAAAGGATGTCATCATTAAAATCTTCCATAATTGTGTCTTTAATAACAAAATTGGAGCTAGGAAAATTTGTATTATAAAATTTTCCGTTTTTGAACTTACTGCAATCCAATGATTGTGAATATCCCGCTATACTAATTGTGAATAGTATTAAAAGTGCTAATTTTTTCATGATTTTTTTGATTTAATTATTTTCCTTTATTAATAAATTGTAAAGCTCTATCCAGAACTTCATCTTTGTCTTCTTGAATTCCTTTGATTGTTTGTTTTACTTCAATATCTGGAACAATCCCTATTCTTTGTGTTTCTTTTTTATTAGGATAAAACATGCCATAACCAGTATATGTTGTGGTGAATCCTTTAATGATTTCGTATTGACAAATACCTCCATCAGCACCTGCAGTCTGGCTTCCAATAACTACTGCGTTTGGAGCTGCCTGTAAACACATTACAAGATGTTCTCCATGACTTTGTGTCTTTTCATTTTGCAAAATAATAACCTGCCCTTTAAAATAATCAGGATTTGTTTTCCCTGTATTATGATCTTCCATCCAAATATATCGTCCCGGACAAGTCAAATCAGGATTAATACACTTTGCAAAAACTTGATTTTGAGGATACAGATATCCTGCAATATCATATTCTATAGCATCTTCCTGTGGATAAAATCGGGCATCAAAAATTATAGCTTTGGTGTTTTTAAACTGTTGCATAACATTTGGAAGTTCAGCAGCGGTAATTGATTCTACATCAATATATCCTATATTACCTTCTAAAAGCTTCCATTTTTCTTTCTCTGGAAATTGAATTTTTAAATCTTGATAAGCATAACGTTTGACTATTTTTGTTGCTGTTTTTTCATTTCTAATAAATTCGATTTCAATTGTGTTGGTATTTCCGCTAAAAATATGTAAATTAAAATTCTTCCTAATAGCAGCATCGTTAGAACCTTCAACAATATTTTTCTTTGCATCAATAATCTCGTCGATTGTTTTTCCGTCAACTTTAGTTATAATATCTCCCACAACTAAATCATCCACTTTAGCAATTGAATCATTCAGCAAACTCGCTATAATCACTTTTTTATCAATTATCTTAATATTGATTGGCAAAAATTTGCTCCCGAACATTCCTTCAAACATAAGTCTGGAAGTGGTATGAGAATGTGTATCATTCAATTTTATCGAAATTTCGCGCATGGCTAAAACAAAATCTTTTTCAGATTCCGGATTTATAAATCTTGGTAACATTTGAGTTAAAACAACATCCCATTTTTCATCCATTTTGTACTTATATGGGAAAAAATATTCTATTTGATTCCAATAACGATATAAGGCTAAGAGGCGGAGGTTTTTATTTGTCCACTTAAAATCAGCGTATTTAATTTCGTTCGTGACTTTTATATAAGGATTTGAAGTATAATAATATTGTTTTCCCTGAAATCTGTTTTTTTCAATAAACTTCAGCTTTTTTGATAGTGTTTTAGAAAATACTTTAGAATCTTCAAGCCATTTTAAATCTAAATTTTTAGTAAAATACTCTACTTTTGAATCTGGTTTATTGGCTTCATATTCTTTAATTTCACCTTGTGAAGCAATCCAGTTTTCGAGAACTAATGAAAATTCTTCTTTGGTTTGTGCTTTCTCTATTTGAGGCAAAATTGTAAAAAGCTGTTCATCCCAGTTTTTACTTCCATCGGCGACATTGGGATGATAATATTTCAAAAATCCCCATACTTTGCAGATGGTGGCAAGTTTTTGGTTTTCAGTAAGATTGTTACTACTAATTGTAGATTGTGTAATAACAAATAATAGCAAGAAAAATATTTTTTTCATTTATGGGGGATTTTGGTTTAAAATGACATTAGTTTTATTAAAAAAGTATTTTAAATTTCAAACAATAATAACTGCATTTTTTTTTTTTAAATAGATATAGATCAATTGATACAAGTTGCTGGTTAATAGCTTATTTAATTTGTAAGCCTAAAACAACAAGTTCAATTAGATCCTGAATTAATTATTTTCCTTTATTAATAAATTGTAAAGCACGATCTAAAACTTCATCTTTTCCTTCTTGAATTCCTTTGATCGTAGGTTTTACTTCAATATCTGGAACAATTCCTATTCTTTGTGTTTCTTTTTTGTCGGGATAAAAAACACCGTAGCAAGTAAACCATGTTTGAAATCCATTACTTTGAAAACATGCATTTGCACCATCAGCTCCTGCAGTTTGACTGCCGATTATTGTTGCATTAGGAGCAGTTTTTAGACACATTGCCGAATATTCAGAATGGCTGATGGATTTTTCATTTACTAAAAGAATTACTTTCCCTTTGTAATAATTCGGGTTAATTCTTCCACATGTTTCAATGCCATTTCTCCAAATATACCTACCTGGAAAACTTAAATCGGGATCAATAAACTTAACAAATTCCTTAGGTTCTGGATTTAAGAATTCAGCTATTGCATAATTAGTGTCTTTTGGATGATTTCTGATATCAAAAATAATGGCTTTTGTTGATTGTAAGGTTTCTATCATGTCAGGAACATTTTTAGCCTGTAAAATTTCCATATCAACATAACCTATATTATTGTCTAAAACTTTAAACTTTTCTTTTTTGATTTTGGCACCTTTTTTATATTCATTTCTGTGAGAATCGTGTTCATTATACCAATTTATAGTTTTTGTTATATATTTTCCGTTTTGAAGAAATTCTAACTGAACATTATCTGAATAACCAGATAATGCGGATTCCGTTAATCTGTCTAGATAAACAGCTACATTTGATGCGGGAATTAAACCTCTATTTTCTGCAATAATTTCTTTTATCGTTTTGTTATTTACCTTAGTAATGACAGTACCTATTTTTATATTTTGAGCTTCTGCCAGACTATCTGCCCGAATTTCTGTAACAACTATTTTTTCATCAATGATTTTACATTTGGCTGGAAAATAATTTAGGATTTTGTTTGAGCCTGGGGTTGAGTATCTATAAAACACAACATGAGAGTCATTAAGTTTAACGGTTAGTCTTCGCATTGCGTCGTAAAAATCGTCTTCATTTTTGGCAGCCGTAAAAAGAGGAATCATTTTTTCTAAAGTGATATCCCATTTTTGATCCATTTGATATTTATATGGAAAAAAGTATTCTACGTAATTCCAATATCTAAAAAGCGTTAAAATGCATAAATTTTTATCCGTCAATTTAAAATCTGCATATTTGACTTCATTATTAAATTGTAAAATGTTACCATTATCAAGATCATATTGCACATAATATTGTTTTCCTTGGTATCTGTTTTTTTCAATAAACTTGAGTTTCTTTGAAAGACTTTTCGAAAATACCTTTGAATTAGTAACCCATGACAAATTAAAGTTTTTATCAAAATACTCAACATTTTTTTGCTTAGTGATTGGTGCTATTTCTTTTACTTCACCAAGATTGTTAATCCAATTCTCTAAAACCAATGAAAATTCCTCTTGGCTTTGAGCCTTCTCAACTAGAGGCAAAATTGTAAAAAGCTGTTCGTCCCAATTGTTACTTCCATCGGCTACATTGGGATGATAATATTTCAAAAATCCCCATACTTTGCAGATGGTGGCAAGTTTTTGGTTTTCAGTAATATTGCTGCTAAACGCAGTTTGCACTGCAAACAAAAATAATAGGAAGATTTTGTTTTTCATTTAAGGGGGCTTTGGTTAAGTGAGATTAGTTTTACCAAAAATAACATTTAAAATGTCAAACAATAATAATTGCAGAAAAAAATTTGGGAATAAAGATGTGTCAATCAGCTTCTAATTGCTCTCGAAATTCTCTTTCTAAGTTTGTGGTATTTTTTATGAGTTGGATAATACCTGTTTGGCGTCATATTATTAAAAACCAAAGCTGTGACAAGCAAAATTAATACACCAACTAGAACAGGTGATAAGACGTACATATATCCTAAGGCTTTTATTTTATCTGAACCAATGATGGCAATCAGTGCCGTTGCTCCTCCGGGAGGATGAAGTGTTTTAGTTATCTGCATTAAAATAATAGCAAACGAAACGGCTAGGGGAGCAGCAATCCAGATAATATCGGGAGCAAATTTATGGACAGTAACACCTACTAATGCTGATATTAAATGCCCTCCCACTAAGTTTCTTGGCTGTGAAAACGGACTTTGAATAATACCATAAATCAATACGCTTGAAGCTCCAAAAGATCCAATTAAATATACAGCATCATTGCCTTTAAAATGGATAGATTGGATGTAAGCTAGAATTCCGATGCCGACAAACGATCCAAGAAAAGACCAAAAATGCTCTTTAAAATCAACTAACGTTTCTTTGTAAAGAATGTATTTAGTTTTGCGATAGCTTCGTTTAATTTTTTGAATCGGCATGCTTTTATTTTATTAAACTTGGAGAATAGGAATACACTGTAAATGGATAAATCATTTTGGCAGTATATTTTGAAATCAGACAAACTACAAGAATAGGAACAAATAATGTATAATCATTAATTAGTCCGCAGACCAAAAATATTGCTGTAAAAGGAGCATGAATACTGGCACTTAAAACAGCAGCCATTCCGATTATCATAAAGTTTAGAGGAATTACCTGTGTGTTAAAATAGGTGTTTAAAACAGATGAAAGCAGTAATCCTAAAAAAGCGCCAATAAAAAGGCTCGGAGCAAAAACACCGCCATCACCTCCAGAAACTAATGTGATTGAAGTTACTATTGGTTTTAGAATTAAAATTCCGATGAAAGTTACGGCCAATGTTATTGTTAATGGCAATTGAGATGCATTACCAAAAATCATTTTTATAGAGTGATATCCTTCTCCATATAACTGCGGAAAAATAAATAACGAAACACTCAAAACAATGGAACCTATTATTATTTTATAGTAATGTGTTTCTATTTTAGCGAACTGCATTTTAAAGAATAATACACATCGGGTAAGATACACTGAATTCATACCGGCCAAAATACCTAAAAGGATAAAATAAGGAATCGCTTTTAGATGCCAAGTCGTAATTGAAACAGTAAATAAAGGTTCTTCTTTTAAAACAGAAAGCAAAGCAAAAGCAATAGAAACCGCAATAATTGTTGAAATAGCATAAGCTCGTGTCACTTTTCGGGAAATAACTTCTACAGCAAATAAAATTCCGGCTATCGGGCTGCTGAATAAAGCTGTGATTCCGGCTGCAACTCCAGCACAGATTAATTCTGTTTTGTATTTGCGGAAAACATTTTCTTTTTGATGTGCTACTGAACCAATTGTAGCAGTGGCCACAACTGTAGAAATCTCAATTCCTGTTGAACCTCCAAAAATGACAGTCAATAATCCATTTATAAAGTGGGATGGAATTTTATAGGAAGGCAAGTTTTTTGAAGTCGATTTGGTACTTTCAAAAACTTCTTTAATGCCTTTGTTTTCTTTTTTCTTAAAAAGATATTCTCTTAAAAAATAAATTATAGACAATCCGAAAATAGGGAAGATTACTAAATAGATTGGATTTAAACTAACTTCTCGAAGAAAAATACCTTCGTAATATTCCGTCATTCTTTTTAATGTAATTCCTAAAAAAGCAGAAAGAAAACCAATTAAAGCTGAAACTATTATTAATTTTCTAAGAACTATAAATTGATGATTTTTTTTGATTTTGGCCGTTTTATTCATCAGAAGTGTTTTTTGTAAAGCGTAAAAAGTTTATACGTTTCGCAAAATTAAAGAATCAATGCGGTATTCTCCTAAAAAAGACTCCTTTTATTATGTTAAAATTGAGAAAATGGCAATTATTGCTCGTAAAATTCAATAGGAGTGTTATCTGGATCAGCGATAAAGAAAAACTTCTTATCAGTAAATTCGTCTATGCGTATTTCTTCAGCAGTGCAGTTTTGATTCAATATATATTGTCTTGTTTCTTCCACGTTATTTACTTCAAAAGCTAAGTGTCGCAGTCCGGCAGCTTCTGGTCTAGACGGGCGTTTTGGCGGGGCTGGAAAAGAAAATAATTCAATAATATAATTTCCGTTCAGTGCTAAATCGAGTTTGTAGGATTGCCGTTCTTCGCGGTAGATTTCCTGGACTATTGTAAGTCCTAAAACAGCTGTATAAAAATGCTTTGATTTTTCATAATCGGAACAAAGAACAGCAATGTGATGTATTTTGTTTAATTTAATCATTTTAAATAGGTCATGTTAGGCAGATTTGCTTTTGGATCTTGTTCCAATGCTTTACTATGTAATTTTTCAATTAACTTTTTAGTGTTCTCAATAGAATTGATTCTGAACAGAAATTGCACTTCATTTTCATCATCGGCATTCTGCCAAATATGCTCTAGATACATTTCTTCTGTAGCATGAAAAGCTTTGTCATTTTCTAAAATCTGTTTGATGGTTTCAAAAGGGACGTTGCGGAGTTTTGCTAAAAGGTGTGGCATTTTTTTGTTTTTTTTAGAATTATTAAAAAACTTTTATGGCGGAGATTGTGACGTTTCAGTGCTTGGAAAAGTCGCAAAATTCGTAACGGATTATTGCAGTTAAAGATAAGTTCCTTGTAAAACGGTTGTAACCCCTGTGTTTATTATTCAACTGCTTTTTTTAATTTTCGCTTTTGGTCATTTAATTCAATTAGTTTATTCTTCTTTAAATTAAATTTTAAATTGTTGAAATTTATCCATTTTGCGCTAGATATTGTTGTGCTTATTTCATCATTTTTACTTAAAATTTTCGAGTTTAAAGTCAGTAAATCGTCTTCGTTTTTCCATAAGCCTTCGGTGAAATCCGAACCATGTCCTTTATTTAACCAAAATTTGAACGTTCTATCATCTTTTAGAACTAATTTCATTTCAAATTTATCTTTATTACGACCTTTATATTCTCCATAGAATGAGCTCGTTTTCCTATTTGGTGGCTCAATTTTCATCAAAGAATACATTTTTTTGTTAAATATTTCGATGAATTTTTCGTCTAGGTACCTATCTGTACAACCATGACAGAATTTTAAATCTGTAATTTTTATATTATTTAAATAAAGAGTATCAATCTTCTTATCTGGACAGCCTGAATAACCGCCAACAGTACTAATCAAGATTCTTTTTCCATCGAGAAATAGTGCAGTTGCTATTTGTTCAATTCTATTGTCTAACCATTTATTGTCAGTTTCATTAATTTCTAATTCAGATCTTATTCCGCTGAAAATTATTAAACTGCATATTGTATTTAACTCGACCTTTAGAAATCGATTTTCAGGTTCAATAATTGAATCAGATTTAATATTTTTTGGGATGTAATTTATCAAATCATTATACTCTTTTTCATGCTGAGTTAATGATTCAGTATTTTGAGCAAAAATTAATGTGCTAAAAATAATATTAAAGATGAAGACTGTTTTTTTCAAAATGTTGGGTAATTTGTTTATATACAATACAAACTTTCAGATATACACCAAAAATTTGATATATAACCAAAAGTTTGCAGCGTTTTTATTCTTTTCTCAAATATAGAAATTTAAAGTTACAAACCTGTAAAACGTAATTTCTTCTCATTTCAATGGTTTTTACACTCCGCTCAGTAAAATAGGGCATCCGAAGAGAAAAATAGTGCCGTCAAAAGGTCTTCGGACTCCGTCAAAAGGTCTTCGGACTTCGTCAAACGGACTTCGGACTCCATCAAAAGATTTTCGGACTTCGTCAAACAGTCTTCGGACTACCAATTACACTTTTCGGACAGACAATTGCCTGCTTCGGTCGTTTTTTACAGTCTTCGGTAGGTGTTTTTTATAGTTTGAACAAAAACTATAGTTTGTTTTTGGTTAATTTTTCATGAATCTTCAATGTTTCCATCAATGCAGCAGTTCCGTACCAAGGTGTCAGTTCTGCTTCCAGAAGATTGCTTTTTACAGCGGGATCAGTTGCTACCAGTGCCTTGGCTTCTTCAACTGTTGCAACATTAAAGATGTAAAGACCTCGGTAGTTTCGGTCGTTTTTCATGAAAGGACCGGCCAAAACAAGTTTTCCTTCTTTTGCAAGTTTACCTATATTGTCCATGTGTCCCTTGAAAAGATTGGTTTTTTCTTCGGCGGTGGCTGTGGTGTTACTTCCGGTTTTCAAAATGCAAAAAACGTACGGCTTCATACCGCGCTCATCAGCATTTAGTGATTTTGCCAGTTTTTCATCATATTTCGATTCTACATCCTGTGAAAAGCCAATTGCTGTCAGGCACAAAAATGCGATTAAAAGAATGTTATTTTTCATGGCTAAATTGTTTTGAATTATATTTTTAACTCTTTACAGCATTTTTTTTAAGATGACAATCTGCCCTAAATGATAAGTGTCATGCTGGATAATTCCATGAATATGCTCATAATAAGTATGATTGTTATTGACGTATATTTTGTCAAAATCAGCATCATCAAATTCTTCAAAAAAGGCATTCCATGATTCCTGAGATTTTGCCAGAGTCTGCAGTGATTGTGCCCAGGCTACTTCGGATGGATCTATTATTGGTACAAAATAATTATGGTCAGGCGTTATGATTGTTTCTCCCTGAACACGCCTCAAAATATTTTTCCGCCATTGTATAAGATGATGGACAATTTCCCAGATTGTGTTTAAATTTGGGTTGATTTTCCTGTAAGCCTGTTCTGCAGTTACATCTTTTAAAGTGTTTTCTAAGGTTACCTCAAGCCACGGATTGCCATTATAAATGGACTGATATAGTTTCGAAATTCTTTTACTTTCCAGCATATACAATAATTTCTAGTTAAACTCAAAAGCTAAAGATACAAATAAGTAATTGACAACTCATCCTTGAATTTCTACAATTGGGTTTTTAAATATTTTTTAACTAAAACTGTTAAAATACATTTGCCTCATCAAAACCAAAATCATGAAAACATTTTTTTTAGCAGCTTCTTTTTTATTTAGTATCGCACTATTTTCACAAAATACCATTTCGGGTAAAATAACCAATGAAAAAGGGAAACCAATTGCTGGAGCCAATATCTACATTGAAGGGACTTATGATGGCGCGACAAGCTCTGAAACCGGAGAGTTTTCTTTTGAAACAAAAGCAGTGGGAAATCAATTTTTGACAGTGAGTTTTTTAATTTATGATACCTATAAAGAAGAAATTGATGTGGCTAATTTTAAAGGGCAGACAATTAAATTAAGAGAAAATGTAAATGCTCTTGATGCGGTTGTCATCACAGCCGGCACATTAGAGTCTGGGAATAAAGCCAGAGTTTCTGTTCTTAAACCATTAGATATTGTGACAACAGCTGGTTCAGCAGGGAATATTGTTGCAGCTTTGCAGACATTGCCTGGAACGCAGACTGTTGGTGAAGATGGGCGTTTGTTTGTTCGCGGGGGAGAGGCGAGTGAAACCCAGACTTTTGTAGATGGTCTTAGAGTAGCGCAGCCGTATGGGGCATCAACTAATAATGTACCTACACGCGGCCGTTTTTCTCCATTTTTGTTCAGTGGAATTGCTTTTTCTACTGGAGGATATTCTGCTGAATATGGTGAAGCTTTATCAAGTGTCCTGCTTTTGAATACTCAGGATGAACCGGATCAAAATAAAACAGATATTGCCCTTATGACTGTTGGGTTAGGGGTGGGAAATACCCAAAAATGGAAAAAAAGTTCGTTGAGTGTCAATACCTATTATATGAATCTGGCGCCATATCAGGCAGTAATTCCTCAGAATGTAGATTGGAACAGTCCTTACCAGTCCTTATCTGGTGAATCGGTTTATCGTTATCATTTTGCAAGAGGAATTTTTAAATTATATGCTGCATTCGATTCGTCCAAATTTGATTTGAATCAGCAAAATATAAATTTCGAGGAAAAAATCAGAACCGATTTAAACAATAATAATTTTTATCTGAATTCTTCTTACAGCGGGGCTTTTGGGACTGGGTGGCATTTGACTTCGGGAATGAGTTATGGCTATAACAGTAATAAAGTGAAATATAATAATAGTGATGTTGACAGTGAGGAAAATGCGGCGCAATTGAAACTGAAGCTGAGAAAACATGTTTCGAATTATTTTGGGTTGTCTTTTGGTGCAGATTATTTTATTACAAAATTCAATGAAAAGTTTGATGATAATATTGCGATTCAAGCCTCAAATGGATACGATTCGAACATTGCCGCTTTTTATACCGAAGGTGATATTCTTTTCTCTAAGTATTTAGCGTTAAAGGTTGGTTTACGCCTTTCGAATAACAGCTTATTGGAGGAAACTAATATTGCTCCTAGAGCTTCAGTTGCCTATAAAGTTTCTAAAAACAGCCAGTTTTCTTTTGCTTATGGTGATTTTTCTCAAGCTCCGGTGGTCGATTATATTAAATATTCGAAATACCATCAGTTTGAAAGCGAAAAAGCAAAACATTATATTTTGAATTATCAGTTTACAAAACCTGGGCAGACTTTTAGAGCCGAGGCTTATTACAAGGATTACAGCAATTTGGTGCAGTATGATTCGAAAGATATCCAATACAATTCATTTTTCAGTAATAATGGTTCTGGTTATGCAAAAGGGCTGGATATATTTTGGAGAGACAGTAATTTGTATAAAAATTTAGAATATTGGATTTCCTATTCGTATATCGATTCGGAAAGAGATTATAAAAATTTTCCAACCATGGCAACTCCAAATTTTATCGCTTCCAACAGTTTATCTGTTGTTACAAAATATTTCATAACTGATTGGAAATCGCAGATCAGTTTAACCAATAGCTACAGTTCAGGAAGACCCTATAACAACCCAAATGAAACTGTATTTATGAACGGAAAAACAAAATCATATAACAGTTTGAGTTTAAGCTGGGCGTATTTATTGACAACACAAAAAATTCTTTATGTATCTATTTCGAATGTTTTAGGAAACCAAAACGTTTTCGGATACGATTATGCAAGATTACCGGATGCAAGCGGAGTGTATAACAGACAGGCAGTTACACCAACTGCTGATCGATTTTTCTTTATTGGTTTTTTCTGGACAATCAGCGATAATAAAAACGATAATCAGCTGAAGAATTTGTAAAGCTGCTAAGATTCTGAGTTACTAAGTTGCTAAGAAAAAAACTTATAATCTTAGTAACTCAGAAATTTAGAATCTGTAAAAAAGCAATTCATCTGTCAAAATCAACAGTTCGGTATTGTTTAATTTTAAAAGAATAAAATCCGATATACTTTTGAAGTATAAATTAACAACACAGTTTCAATCATCAAAAAAAAACTTAGAGTCTTAGCGGCTCAGTAACTTAGTAACTAATTAAAAAAAAACTAGAAATTATGACCAAAATTATCACTACAATCGCTTTTTTTATCTGCAGTTTATTATCTGCACAAACACAATTTGAACAAGGAATGAGTAAAGCTTTCGCACTTTGGGGAGAAGGAAAAAACACAGAAGCTTCAGCAATGTTTGAAAGAATCGCAGCTGCTGAAAAAAACAGTTATCTGCCAAATTATTATGTAGCCTTAATTAATACAACAGGTGCTTTTACAGAAAAAGATAAAACAAAACTAGATTTGATGCTTACAAAAGCGCAGGATGCTCTTGATATTGAAATGATAAAAGATCAAAACAATGCAGAATTGTATGCGATGCAGGCATTGATTTACACGGCATGGGTAGTGGCTGATCCAATGACAAACGGTCAAAAATATTCTGTGAAAGTAATGGAAGCTTATGCAAAAGGAAAAGCGATTGACCCAAATAATCCGAGAATTGTTTTTGGCGAAGCAGATTATCAGCTGGGAGGAGCAAAATGGACAGGTGTAGATACAAAACCATTATGTGTACAGGTTGATAAAGCTGTCGAACTTTTTGCTACTTTTAAACCCGCAACGCCTTTCTCACCAAAATGGGGTTTAGAAAGAGCTCTGGAATCTCAGAAAAATTGTAAAAAATAAAACTAGTTTTAACAATTAAATGATAGTAAGCAGCAGTTATGATAACAGTCGATCCCTATTTGTATTTCAACGGTAATTGTGAAGAAGCGTTCAATTTTTATAAAGCTGTGTTTGAAGTGGAATTTCATTATATAGGGCGTTATAAAGACGTACCAGAGACTGATAGATCCCTTTTTAAGGAGCAGGATAATAAAATTATGCATGTTTCTCTTCCCATTAGCAAAACGGCAACACTTATGGGGTCTGACAATGCTGCAGCGCACAAAGAAACTTTCTCCTATAATAGTTTTTCGCTGTCAATTAATACCGATAAAAAAGAAGAGGCGGATAAGCTGTTTAAAAGACTTTCAAAAGGAGGTAAAGTGAGAGTGCCAATGAATGAAACGTTTTGGGGATCCTATTATGGAATTGTCAATGATCGATTTGGAATTAACTGGAAGATCAGCTTCGAAGTGAATGGATTGAAAACTGCGTAATGTTTGACCTCAAACAATAATAATATTTTAAGCCTACTTAAAAATGAAAGAGTATAGAAATACATTTGGAGAATTGAAAAGCGCAACAATCATGTGTTTCAAGCTTTCTATGGTTTTTACAGTCATATTTTCAGCTTTTTTAGGTGAAGATTTTAGCTTAAAAAACATTGCTCTTACATTTGTCTTAAGTTCTTTGTATTCTTTTGGATTAGGGTTTGGTAATGGCTTTGTTAACCTTCTCTTGGATAGGAAATGGGACTGGCTGGAACAGACGAATTTGAGGGTTTATTATGGAGTAATAGCTACTCTTTTATATACTATACCGGCTGTTTTAGGAATTAATTATTTCCTTTTTATCATTTTGCGAAAAATGCCCTTAGAAGAGTTTTTTAATCAAAACATGTTATGGACACATTTGTTTTATATCATTTTATCTTTGGGAGTTTCTACTTTTATGCAGGCCAGAAGCTTTATGGTAAAGTGGAAACAGGCCTCAAAATCTGAAGTGACACAGCAGAGGATTATAGCTGGAACAGCAAATGCAAAATTTGAAACTTTAAAAAATCAGATTGATCCGCATTTTCTTTTTAATAGTTTGAATGTTTTAAGTTCTTTAATCGAAGAAAATCCGGATAATGCACAGCGCTTTACTACTTCTTTGTCCAAAATTTACCGCTATGTTTTAGAGCAGAAAGACAAAGAATTGGTTTCGGTTGCCGAAGAGCTGTCTTTTGCAAAAACGTATATGAATCTTTTGAAAATGCGTTTCGAGAACAGCTTATTTTATGAACTGCCGGAAACAGTTATAAGCCCAGATGCCAAAGTAGTGCCACTTTCCTTGCAATTGCTTTTAGAAAATACGGTAAAGCACAATGTGGTAAGTGAACAGAAACCTTTAAATATTCGAATATTTGTCGATGGAGACTATCTGGCTATACAAAATGATTTTCAAAAGAAAGAAGTAATACAAAGCAGGCAGGGTGTAGGGTTGCAAAACATTGTAGACCGCTACGGAATTATAACAAACAGAAATGTTTTGATAGAACAAAATGAAAAAACATTTACAGTAAGAATTCCAATTTTAACAAAACAGATTAGTGTTATGGAAACAAGTACAGATTACAGCGATGAAAATAAAGCATATTTCAGAGCTAAAAAGAGAGTTCAAGAATTAAAAGGATTCTATGGAAATATAATTTCATACTGTTGTGTAATTCCTTTTTTAGTCTTTATAAATTTAAAATTTTCACCAGGTTTTCAGTGGTTTTGGTTTTCTGCTTTAGGATGGGGATTCGGAATTGTAATGCATGCTTTCAAAGTCTTTGGTTATAGTACCGATTGGGAAGAACGAAAAATAAGAGAGTTCATGGAGAAAGACAACAATAATCAATACTGGAAGTAATTTTTTTAATCTAAAAAAATGGAAAATAATCTTGAAAATGAAATCCGCTATTCTAGAGCAAAAAAAAGAGTAGAAAAAATCATAAGTTTTTATTGGCATTTGGTGGTGTATTTCAGTATAGTTCCTTGTGTGATTTTTATTAACTTGAAGTTTACTCCTGAATTCCATTGGTTTTGGTATTCGATTGTCTGCAGTACTGTTCCTTTATTTATACACGCTCTGAAAGTTTTTGTATATAATGATAATTGGGAGGAGCGAAAAATACAAAAGATTCTAAAAAAAGAGAAGTAAGGAATTTGCAAATAAATTTTCAGAATTCTTTTTATATCGGATGTACTTTAAAACTTAAATATTAAAATGGAAAATAATTTTAAAAATGAAGACTCCTATTCTAAAGCAAGAAAAAGAGTAGAAGAAGTAAAGGCGTTTTATGGTCATTTATTCTCATTTATACTAATCAACATTGGTTTGTTTGTTGTTAATAGCGTTACCTCTCCAAATCATTTATGGTTTGACTATTGGTTTTACTGGCAGTTGTTATTTTGGGGAATCGGATTGCTTTTCCATGGCCTGAAAACTTTTAATTATTCTCCTTTTTTTAATAAAGATTGGAAAGAGAGAAAAATCAAAGAGATTTTGGAAAAAGAAAATAATAAGCAAAAATGGGAATAAATATTTGCAGTGTTAGCTGAAGAACTTTTTTTAAAAAATATAAATAAGAGAAATTATGGAAATTAATTATAATGAAGAGGATAAATATTATTTGGCAAAAAAGAAAGTAGAAAATATTAAAGGTTTTTACGGAAATCTAGCTTCCTTTATTGTAGTAAATACAGTTTTGCTTGTTGTTAATCTGTTGACATCGCCGGATCATTTATGGTTTTACTGGCCTTTGATGTGGTGGGGATTGGGAGTTCTTTTTCATGGATTGAAAGTTTTTGAGATTTTGCCAACTTTAGGAAAAGATTGGGAAGAACGAAAAATAAAAGAAATTATGGATAAAGAAAAAGAGAATAAAAATAAGTGGCAATAATAAACTAGATATAAAATGGGACGATTTACAAGACGCATGTTCGAAGAAGATGCACGAGAATTTAGTACAGATGAAAATTATAACATAGCATACAAAAAGGTAAAAAGAATAAAAGGATTTTATTCGCATTTAAAAGTTTACATTATTGTAAATATAATTATTGTCATATCCAGTTATAATAGAGATTTTATTGGTGGTTCAGGATTTTGGAATTGGCATACGTTTTCGACTGCGTTATTTTGGGGAATAGGTTTAGCGATCCACGGAATATCAGTTTTTGGACCGGATTTGTTTTTTAATAATGACTGGGAGCAAAAGAAAATTCAAAAAATCATGGAAAAAGAAAAAGAGAATAAAAATAAATGGGAGTAAAGAAAGTTTCAAGACAGCAGTTATCAGTAAATAGTTTGCAGATAGCGGCGAACTGTTTTAGATAGTAGAAATAATATAAACTGCTTCTGCTTTCTGAAATCTGCATTACTTTTTATAACCATTAAACAGAATCCAAAAAATGACCACATTAATTATAGAAGACGAAAAACCTGCAGCGAGACTTTTACAGAGAAAACTTGAAAAACTGAACATTTCAGTAGAAACCATGCTGCATTCTGTAGAGGAATCAATAGAGTGGTTTTCGAAAAATGAACATCCTGATTTAATATTTTTGGACATACAATTATCGGATGGTCTGTCTTTTGAAATATTCGAAAATATAGACATTAAAAGCGCCATTATTTTTACTACAGCCTATGATGAATATGCGCTAAAAGCATTCAAGTTAAACAGCATCGATTATCTTTTAAAACCCATTGATGAAGATGATTTGGAGACAGCTGTTTTGAAATTCAAAGACCGTTTTGAAGCTGTAAATTTTGTAGGAAAAAAATCTTTGCAACTGGACTTTGAACACATTAAAAAAATGTTTGCAAATCCTTTTGAGAAAACATTCAAAAAAAGATTCACAGTTAAAATAGGACAGCATTTAAAAATAATTTCAACAGATGAAATAGAATGTTTTTTTAGTGAAAATAAAGGAACCTATATTCACACTTTTGATAATCGAGATTATTTGATTGATGGTACTTTGGAACTTTTAGAGCAGGAAATTGACAGTAAAGATTTTTATAGAATCAGCCGAAAATTTATAATTTCTTTAAAGGCAATAAAGGAAATTGTGGTGTACAGCAACTCTCGACTAAAGATTATTCTGCCTACTTATAAGGAAGATGAGGTGATCGTAAGCAGAGAAAAGGTGTCCGATTTTAAAAATTGGCTTGGTTAATAAGTACTTCTTCAGTTTGTTGAAGTTAATTTATTTAAAATGCTGAATTTGTGTATTTTGGTTATGTTGTATAGATTTTGACTATGACCCTTTTACGGCCGAATAAACGTCTTTCTGATGCCGATTATGATGAGAATCAGGGAAGTGTATAAGATTAAAAACTCTGCAATATATTCTATTCTGTTTAATGTGAGCATAATGGCAATTAGTAATAATTGAAAACCCAAACCATACAGCGATACAACCGTCATAAACCAATTTGGAAATGATTTTACCTTGTAAGCTTCTTTGTCCAAATAATGGATTATAGAATCAAAAATGCCATAAACAAAAGTATATATCTGAAAAAAAATATCTACCGTTTTTTGACTTTCGCCTGCTAAAGCTATCGGTGATTTATCTTCAAAAATTTTACTGGTAGTATCTCCTCCCGATAAATTGTGCCTCAAAATCACATAATAATAGTTGTATAATGTTCCTTGTAATTGGATACCAATGAAGGCTAAAATTGTAGTCCAAAGAGTAGTTTCGGAGACATAACAAATGGACATTAAGAGCAGAAAATTTAGTATGATGTCAAAGATGCTGTCGAGGTATCTTCCAGTGTATGACGGTGTGTTTTTTGCGCGTGCAAGTTCTCCGTCGACGGCATCAATTATCGATTTTAGGATGATAAAAAAAGAAGCTAATAAGTAATGATTCTGTAAAATACAATAGATCGCAACTAGACCCGAAACGCCAAAAAGAAGAGTTACGTGTATGGGGGTAAAACGAGTGCTTTTTAATTGATTTGCAAAATATCTTGCAAACGGTCTACCATAATCGGATAAATCAAGAAATTGATTTTGAGTGGCAAGTTTTGGCATTTGTAGCGTTGAAAACAATAAGATGAGACAATATAGTCGGACTACAAAAATAAAGCTATTTTAACTATTTGTTTACTAAATGATGATTTAAAAATAACAAAAAAGCTTTTGGAAAAATTTCCTCATTGATGAGATAGTTATTCCAAAAGCTTTTCTTATTAGTATAAAATTATTTGCTCAATCGGTGTAAGGTATAAGTCATTGCGGTTAATAAAAAGAAAGCGACAATTTGATGTGTTAGCCCCAACCAAAGCGGAACGCTATAAAGAAGCGTGAAAACGCCTAATGTAAATTGTAAAAAGACTATGATAACCAATGCATTTAGCCCTTTTTGTTGTTGCGTATCAATACTGTATTTTTTGCTTTTGAAATAAAGAAATAAAATGAGCCCGACTACAACATAAGCCAATGTTCTGTGAACTAATTGAACACCGCTCTTTCCTTCGGTAAGATTTAGAAGCAGTGTTTTTTGTTCGATAAATACACTGTCGTGAATGAGCTGTCCATCGCTCATTAAGGGCCAATGATTGTGGATTAAACCCGCGTTTAACCCAGCAACAAAACCTCCGTAGATAATTTGCAGAAGCAAAAAGGCCAAAGCGTATCGTGCTATTTTTCGCAATGGAATGATGGCATTTTTTTTGTCTTGATAGATTAAATCCAAGGCGACCCAAAGGGTATATGCGAATGTCACAAAGGCAAAGGTAAGGTGCAGTGAAAGGCGGAAATGACTCACGTCTGGATTGTCAACCAAACCGCTTTTTACCATAAACCATCCAAAAAATCCCTGTAAAGCTCCCATTCCAAGAAGGACAAAGCATTTGTTTAAAGTGGCTCTGTCAATTTTTTTCTTAAGCAGGAAATAAAAGAATGGAACTATAAAAGCAAGACCAATTATTCGGCCAATGAAACGGTGAAACCATTCCCAGAAATAGATAAACTTATAATCTGAAAGTGTAAAATCGTTATGAATATTGATTTTTTGGTATTCTGGAAATTGTTTGTATCGGTCGAAAGCTTCCTGCCATTTGGCTTCGGTAAGCGGAGGAAATGTGTCGGTAACCAAATGCCAGTCGGTCATGGATAAACCGGAATTTGTCAATCGGGTGATTCCACCCACAACAACCATTACAAATACTAAAAAGCAACCCGATAGGAGCCAGATAATTACGGATTTATTGTTTTTCATTTTATATTAAGTTTCAAAGTAGCTAAGTTGTAGAGTTACAAAGTTGATTTTACTTTGTTCATGAAGGAACTTAACATTCGTTCCAATTCTCTACTGTCTTCGTAAAGTTTATTAAAATCAGATTCAGGAATATATTTCAAGTTAAAGGCAATCTCAATTTGCGTTTGAAATTCAAACAACGAACCAAGTGCTATTGTTAAAAATCGATGGTAATCTTTATTTGTTCCTCTTCCAAATCCTTCAGAGATATTACTTGGAATTGAAATTGAACATCTTCTAATTTGAGAAGTTAAACCAAATAGTTCATCTTTTGGGAAGTTTGAAGATGCAGAATAACAATTTGTTACTAAAGCCATTGCTTTTTGCCAAATTAATAAATCTCTAAAAGTTTTCATTCTCTATTTTTGTGTTTAAAAGCTTTAAATTTAATATTTCGAGAAAGAAATCGAAGACTTTTTTTTGAAAGTTCTTTTGCTTTGTAACTTAGCTACTTTGCAACCTTTTTCAATCCTAATTTCTCTCCTTTTTTCAATACAAATGCATAAGCAGAATCATAGTCATTGGGGATTTCTCCTTCCAAAATAGCTTCTTTCACGGCATCTTTGAGCTGTCCGATTTCGCGAGAAGGTTTTAAGTTAAAGATTTCCATAATTTCCTCCCCCGAAATAGGCGGTTGAAAATTGCGTACATGGTCTCGTTCTTCGACTTCTACGATTTTTTGGCGAACGATTTCAAAATTTTTATGATATTTTTTGAATTTATTCGGGTTTTTGGTTGTTATATCGGCTTCGCAAAGTGTCATTAGATTTTCGACATCTTCACCGGCATCAAAAACCAAACGACGTACGGCAGAATCGGTCACTATGTCTTGCGCCAAAACAATAGGACGGGAACTCATGATAACCATTTTTTGGACAAATTTCATTTTGTGGTTCAAAGGCATATGAAGACGTTCAAAAATCTTTTTTGCCATTTTTCCACCAAGAAATTCATGTCCGTGAAAAGTCCAGCCCTGTTTTTTGTTGAAACGTTTGGTAGGTGCTTTTCCAATGTCGTGAAGCAAAGCTGACCAGCGTAACCAAACATCGTCAGTATTTGGGCAAATATTATCCACAACTTCGAGAGTGTGATAAAAGTTGTTTTTGTGTGTATGACCTTCTATTTCTTCAACTTGATTCAAAGCAGTTAGTTCCGGAAGGATAATGTCCAAAAGTCCGGTTTTATATAATAGTAAAAAACCAACCGAAGGTTTATCTGTGGAAAGAATTTTATTCAATTCCTCAACGATTCGCTCACCAGAAATGATTTTGATACGTTCGGCATTTTTGGTAATCGAGTCCAATGAATTTTGTTCTATTTCGAATCCCAATTGTGCAGCAAATCGTATTCCTCTAAGCATTCGCAAAGGGTCGTCCGAAAAAGTAATATCTGGATCAAGAGGTGTTTTTATGGTTTTGTTTTCCAAATCAACAATACCACCGAAAGGATCCAAAAGGTCTCCAAAAGTATTTGGATTTAAGGATAAAGCCAAAGCGTTTATGGTAAAATCGCGTCTGTTTTGGTCGTCTTCTAATGTTCCGTCTTCTACAATTGGATTTCTGCTGTCAAGATTATAGGATTCTTTTCGCGCACCTACGAATTCAATTTCGGTGTCTTCAAAACGCAACATGGCAGTTCCATAAGTCTTGAAAACTTGAACTTTTGGTTTTTTAGGCAGTAATTCGGATACTTTTAAGGCTAATTCGATTCCGCTTCCAACGGCAACTACATCAATATCTTTTTTGAAATCCCTCTTTAAAAGTAAGTCACGTACAAATCCTCCAATGACATAACTTTCGACATTGAGTTCTTGAGAAGCCTGCGAAATGACTTCGAATATTTTATTGTTTAAGGCTTCTTTGTAATTCATTATTTTTGTTTAGAGTTTAGAGTTTAAAGTTGTTTAACTGAAAACTGAAAACTGAATACTGCAAACTATTTACGAATCACTTTTACCTGTGAATCATTAGTTAATTTAATGATTGTTGAAGGTTTTCCAGCGACTTTATCGTGGTACAAATTTACAACATAGTCAACGCCATTTATAATTTCGGGACTAATTTCTTTGAAACTTTTTGGAGTAGGCTGACCGGATATATTTGCCGAAGTAGATACCAATGGTTTTTTCATACGCTCCATCAATTTGAAACAAAACGGCTCTTTGACAATGCGAATGGCCAAAGTATTGTCGGTTGCTATCAAATTGGGTGCTACATTTCGAGGTTTGTCTAAAACAAGAGTGGTTGGGTTTTCGGATAAGTCCAATATTTGCCAAGCGACTTCGGGAATTTCTTTGAAAACATTATAGATCATTTTTTCGCCATTCATCAGGCAAATCATGCTTTGAGTTTCTGCTCGTTGTTTGAGTTTGTATATTTTGGCAACGGCTTCGGGATTTGTAGCATCACAGCCGATTCCCCAAACGGTATCGGTAGGGTATAGGATGATTCCGCCACTTTTTATGACTTCGAATGCGTTAAGAATTTCTTGATTGATATCCATTTCTTTTTTAATAAGCTGCAAAGATATTTATTTGAAGTCATTAAAACGTTGGTTTTTTGGTAAAAAACGGAGCTTTTAGGATTTAGATTTTGATAGATTGTTTAAGCACAGAGTATAGTTTTGGGGCAGTAAAGGCAAATTAAGCCTTGTTCATTAATTTTGTGAATAATAAAAAACGGTGAATTGTATAATCTCGATCAGTACACATTGCTTCATGCGATTTTAATAGATTTTTACGCTGCTTTCCCATTTCAATACTATTTTCGTGATATACATCGGTTTTGTTGATTTTATTTTCAACAAAAGTATCGTATGCTTTTCCCCAATAATGATTTATTTGTATAGTTGAACTGCCCAAAATGGAAAAGCGATGTATTCCTAATACAATAATTTTTTTATACTGGTTAATGGGAGGTATCTTTATTCCCCATATTTTTGAATTAAAAATATGCGGATTCTTAAATTTTGTAATTGGAAAATCCATGTTGCAAAACATTTTTGAATAGGTACTAGGTTTGGGCCAGCATTGGGTATATTGCTCAATTACTAATTCATGATTATTGTGCTGTAATTTTCCGTTTGATCCAAATTGTTTCCAGTAAACTGCAACTCCGGGGTAATTTTTATAAGATTTTAACCATGATTTAATGTCATTTGCAGTTATAGGGCAGATAAATTCGTCAGCATCAATAAATGTCAGCCAATTAGTTTCATTCCTGAATTTATTATAGCAATCCTGATAAGCATCCATTTGAGAATGATTGAAAGGCCAATCAATCAAATCAATAATTCCTTTTTCTATATATGGTTTGAGTACATCAGCAAAATTATCATCAGAATTGTTATTGTATAAATAGAAATGTTCAATACCAATTACCAGATGAAACTGAATCCATTCATCCAGAAACTTTGCTTCATTTTTAAATATGCCACACAGACTTACAGTGTATTTATAGCTGTTAGTTTTTTTATTGAATAATCTATTGACGAAAATTAAAAGAGGAATGAAAAGGGATATAAAAAAATATTGAATGTGATTTGTTATGTTATTTTTTAATAATGTCTGTCGAGTGTGTCCCCTTTTTATAAAATCTCCTTTTACATAATAATTTTGATTACTTTGCATAATAATTATTCTTGTGATTTTATCTATAATTGCCTTTTTCCTCTTATTTTATCGGTAAAAGTTCTGAAAAAATATAAAACAGGATTGACTTTTTTTAATGAATCATTACATTTTTTGAATAACTCTAAATTGGTTTCCGATATTTCTTTAAAATTAACAGGTGAGTTTTCTTTTGTGTTTTTAGCTACTTTTTTAAATTTTAAATAATTACGATAATATATTCTAGTTAATCTTGCATAATCCAGGTATTTTTCAGGAGTAGTATGGTCTAAAATATGGTTTGCTGTTGCCAGATGATTTTTTAATCTGTTTTTATTTAGATTTCCTTTCGCACCAATCTGTTGTTCTGTATGTATTCTGTAGGAAATTAATTCATCAGTCAGATATTCTAATTTTTTTCTTGAAGCAATAATAATAGCTATCCATTCATCATGATGAAATTTTTGGATATCCGGAATAGGTAAAATTAGCGGTTTTATTTCCTGTTTTATGCAAAGTGTTGCTCCAGTTACCGTATTTGATTTAAATTTAATATGATGGAATAAATCAATAGGTTTAGGTAATTGATTTTCGATAAAGCCTATAGAATTCCAAAGATTATTATCTGTGAATTTTTTATTATTGTCATTAATTAATTCTGCATTTGAAAAGACTGCTTCGGCTGATTCATTTTTTGAAAAATACTGAATTATTTTCTCGGCTTTATTTTTTTTCCAAATATCATCTTGATCACTCAAAAAAATATAATCGCCATTACAGAGAGAAATGGCTTTTTCAAAATTTTTATTGCTTCCTATATTTATTGGGTTTTTGTGCAAAAAGATTTTATTCGGATATTCTTGCTGAAACTGCGTTATAATTTCAATTGTTTTGTCATTGGATCCATCATCACAAATAACAATTTCATCAATTG
Source organism: Flavobacterium aquicola (assembly GCF_003385115.1). Lineage (GTDB taxonomy): Bacteria > Bacteroidota > Bacteroidia > Flavobacteriales > Flavobacteriaceae > Flavobacterium > Flavobacterium aquicola. Next base: position 424,205 of record NZ_QUNI01000002.1, on the reverse strand, counting down.
GTAATGATTGCTGTAAGATACTTTCGATCTGGTATTTAATGAATTTTTCACCATTATGGGTACACATCGCAACAGATGTTTTCATATTGTCTAGTGTTATATTTTGTGAATTATTTTTAAAAATTATAATTTCAAATGAAAAAATTAAATACTTGTCAAAAGTATTTGGTTAGATTTTATAAGTGATATTGTAAACTGAGCTGAAACTGCATATTTATTTCTCTATTCTCATATTGGTACTGATAGTTATTACTTATAGCGGTGTTCAATTTGGCTTGAATATCTAGTTTTCCAAATTTTTGATATGCATATGTATTAAACATCAAATCTACCCATTTGTTATTGTAATCTCTATAGGCATCATAAAAGAAGTCCATGTTGTGAGCATATCGTTCTATTTGAATTCCCCACACTTTATCTTTTTGCCATAAACTAAAATCAAGCGTTTGTAAGTTACTGCCTGAGCCAATTCCTGCTCCCAAAACTTCACCTTTGTTGGTGTACCCCTGTAAAATTTGATAATGGCGATACCATGAACCGCCAGATCTTACAATCCGGTCAGCACTTTGTTCTAAATGTGTGGTTTCAAAATTTACTTTTAGATAATTGTTTTTGGTTTTGTTAAGCATAAAAAGTTTATTAAAACCAAATAGGTAAGCTTTGGAATGTTCAGGTGAATGAAATAAGTCTGTTATGTCCTGTGCATGATCATTCCAGCCGGTTTCTCCATAAAATTCAAATTTAGACTCCTTCATTACCCATCTAAAAAAAAGGGAAGCCAATTGGTCTCTGTTTTTGGCATCTTCTCCTTTTAGCTTTTTTTTCTGGAAAGGAGCAAATATTGGCATATAGTCAGAAAACCCATGTCCTAAGTCATCATGGTAAACCTGTATAGTTCGGTTTAGCCCCAAAAATAAACCTGGTATCCATTTTGGGTTATAGTTTATGGATAAGCCATTAAGGTAGCGCCAATCATTGCTTTTGGGAATTTCATAATCTTCACCATCAATTATAAACTGTGATTTTGGACTTGTAAAACCAGAACCTTCTAATTTTCCGGATATGATTTGTCCTTCAAAACTTCCAATAAAAGTTTTCACAGGTTGTCTGGTGTTTAATGTGAAATGTAAAAAGCCAGCAGCATTATTACTCATTATCAATGAATTTCTAGTTCCAGGTCCCCACCACAAGTTTTCCGTAGATAAGCCAATAGAAAATTTATTGATATTGAGTTTGATATTACTTTGTCCCCAATTTAATTTACTGTAAGATTTATTTCCAAAAAGTAAAGGTAAATCTGTATGATTTAAATTTAAGATATTCAATTCTCGAGCACGATCAGTTTCCGTTAACGGGAAAATGTCATATTCAGGATTGGCGGCATATACATTTTCGGGTTTCAGCTGAATGCTTAAGATTCCATATTCTGCAAACAAGCCAGCACTGAGAAACGATTGATAACCTTTTGCAGGAATCATGGAGCCGTCATTCCAGCCGTAAGGTGCGAAAGTATTGTATTGTTGAGTTAGTGTTATTGGAAGTATTTTTATATATACTTTTTTATTAGATTTTGTTTGAGTGGTGTCTACTAGATTTAAAGCCAATGGGCGCAGAGTATAGGACACAAGTGGATTTGTATTACCTAATAATTGTTCATTTCTGCTTCTTTGTTCTATCATGTCGATAGATCCTACAGAAACGTTTTGAGCTTTTAGAGATGAAATTGTTAGGATAGTAATTAATAATGAGAAATATATTTTCATGAATTTATTTTTTGGATAAATAATACCTAGAATAAATATTTTTAAAATGCTTATTCTAAAAAATGCAAATATACTTTAATATTGTAGGTTTATTAGTTGTATTTTGACATAATTCAATAAATTATTTTATCACCTGATTAATCCAGCCTTCTAAAGTGTATTTATAGAATAGTGTTTCAGGAATTTTTTCATACTCATTATTGAAAAAATCCAATGGTATGTCAATTTTTTTTTCATTTATTACCATAATATTATTTGGATTATAAAAGTCATAGTTTTTGATATCAGCATTTGTTGTGATAAGTTTTTTTTCTAATCCTGCACTTTCAAATACTCTAAAAGAGAGACCCTTTTGTCCTTTTCTGCTAATGTCTAGCAAAACTTGAGAAGCTTGCAAATATTCATTAATCTCGGTCAATGGAATTTGTCTTGATATGAATTCAATAGTACTGGACTTTTGGTTTTTAGCTTTTTTATCAAAAACAAGAATTTTAGAATTGATATTTTTTTCGTTTAAAACGGAGGCTATTTTTTTTATAAATGAAAAGCGTCTGTCTTTGGAACTGATATTAAAAACCTGATATTGTTTACTTCCTTTATTCTTTATTGGAGTAGGATAAATCCAATTGGTAATGAATTTTAATTTATATTTTAAACAGTCGTCTTTTTCAAAAGAATAAACATCGTCGAAACATGAAATGACTTTTTTTGTCTTTGGGAATCTAGAAATACTATCATTAAAAAAGGCTATTGATTTTTTGGTATATTTCCTGAACTTCAAAATAGCTTTTGGATCGATGAAATCTCCTTTTATCGTTAGAATTATATCTTGTTTATCAGGATTTTCTTCTAATTTTTTTAGTATTTCATTACCGTAGTAAATATTTTTGATGTTTTTATCGGTAAATGTTTTTAAAATAAAATTACACAGTTTAGTTTTAAAATTGGGGTATTCATATTTAAAATCAAAAAAATTAATGTGGTGTACTATATATCCTTTTTGTTCCAAAGCTTTTTTTAAATGATTGTTTAAACCCCAATTGTCGTAACTTACTATTGTTATTTTCATTGAATGATGTTTGTACTATTGGTATAATACGTACAAATATAGTTGTAAATTTTGATTTAGTTTTTGGATTGTTAATTAATTGCAGAGGTAATCCCGATAGTTTTTTCATTGTTTAAAAAAACAATTCTTAAATATTTGTACTATTTAATTTCAATTTGCCTTTGTGAAATAAATGGGATTACTTATGTATATTTGAAAACTAATTTCAAGTTTAAATGAAAATTGCCAATTCAAATATTTTAATATCTGTTATCATTCCTGTTTATAATGTAGAAAATTTTATCGAAGAAACTATAGAAAGTGTTTTGTTACAAAGTTTAAAAAATATTGAGATTATCTTGGTTGATGACGGATCAATAGATAAATCATTAATGATTTGTGAGCAATTTTCACAAAAAGATTCTAGGATCAAATTATTGAGACAAAAAAATTCTGGGGTTTCAAATGCAAGAAACAACGGTTTGGAATTGGCAGAAGGGGAATATATTTTTTTTATGGATTCCGATGATACTATTGATTCTGAATTTCTAAAGAGTTCATACGAAGTGGCCAAAACAGGAAACTTTGATATTGTTATCATTGGCGAGTATTGTTGTAGTTGGTTGCCAAATGTTACGGCATTACCTACTTGGGCGCAGCTCTTGAAACATGACTTTTTAATAAAACATTCAGATGTAAGATTTCCAGCTAATATACAGCCATGTGAAGATGGATTATTTTCTCATCAATTATTGGCATTAACCAAAAGAATTGGAACAAATCCTGCAGGAGTTTATCATTATAGAATGCATGAAAATCAAAATCATAAAATAAATAATGATAGTGTAGACAAAGTACTTCTGAAAATACCTAAATGGTTTGAAATTTTAGATGATTTTTATAAGAGGAATAATCTGTATTATTCTCATTCGTTGCACCTAGCTTTTTTTATGGAGCACGAACCGTTCCAATTAAGATATCTTTCTATGCCATTGAATGAAGAACAAAAAAAATATTTACATCCAATAATAAAGACATTTGTGCTAAAAAACATATTACCTTTTTTAATTAGTGCAGATGAAAAAAAACTGAGTACTTCTTTTACTTATTTTATAAACTCTAAGGATTCAGTTCAATTTGATGGTTTTTACAGAAGATTAAAATTAAAATATAAAATCAGATTATTTCTTGTTAGATTTATTCCTGTATCCAAAATTAGAAAAAAAATGCGTGAACAAGTGCGGAATGAAATAAAGTTAAATGTTTTTTAGATGAAGATAGTAATAATTCAGGTTCGTGGTTTTTTAAATGGATCAGGAGGAACTGAAAAGATAGGTTGTTATTTAGCTAATAATTTAGCCAAAAATAATTTTGAAGTTGAAATCGCCACAAATGAACATACCTCCGGAAATCCATTTTTTCCCTTGGATGAAATGGTGCAGATTACGAATATTTTTGATAAGCAACATATTCAAAAGCATCTATTAGATTTGCATAATTATAAAGGGAAAAATCCTTTTTCGTGGATGTGCCATAAGGTCGTAAAAAAGTATACAAAGCTGCGAAATAAGATTTTATTGAAAAAAATGGGAGGAATTGATGGTTTGAATACATTTAATTTGTCTCATCGTTCACAAGCATGGAATAAGTATATTATAGCAGCAAAGCCTGATTTAATTATTACAATGAATATTGGTTCTCTGTTGGAAATCACCTATGAGAATAATTATGAAATTCCTATAATTAACTCTGTAAATGGGAGGCCTGATTATGATTATTCAGATCTGTTGTGGTACCGTTCCGAAAACGAAATGCGATTAATCAAAGAGTCGTATAAGAATTTAGCTGCCATTCAGGTTTTATTTGACAGTTATAATAATTACTTACCAGATACTTTCACAGGACAGGCCGTTACCATTTCAAATCCGGTTCTTCAAGTTAATGATTCAGAAATAATTGATCATTGCAAAGAAAAAGAAAGGTTTAAAATTATAAACGTAGCTTCATTGGTTATAAGCTGTAAACAGCAAGATATAGCCATTTCAGTGTTTTCTGGTGTAGCAAATAAATACTTAAATTGGGATTTGCATTTTTGGGGGATAGGTAATGACCTAGAAAAATTGCAAAATCAGGTAAAGGTTTTAGGAATTGAAGATAGAGTATTTTTCAATGGATTTACAAGTGATCCTTTGGAAAAAATGAGGGAATCAGACCTGTTTATTTTCCCGAGTAAATATGAAGGATTTCCACTGGCTTTGGTTGAAGCTATGTCTGTTGGGCTCCCCTCTGTAGGTTTTGAAACTTGTTCGGGAGTAAACGAATTAATAGAGCATACTGCAAATGGGTTTTTAGCGAAAGATGAAAATGCGATGCGTGAATCTTTAGAAGTTTTAATGACTAATAAGAATTTAAGGCAACAAATGGGGATAATAGCTCACGAAATGGTTAAAAAATACAATGAAAAGGATATTATGAATAAGTGGTTGGATTTGATAACTCAGTTTCGAAAAAATTAAAAACATTACAATAAAACTTTTTTAAAATATATATGCGAATTTTATATTTCTATCCAGAAAATCCTTTATTATTAAATCAAGGTAATAATTCAAGAGCTAATTCATTATTACATTATTTTAAAAGTCGATCAATTGAGGTAGATTTTGTTGGAGTTGAATCAGGAAATTTTACTTACAATGATATTCACAATCTTGAAACAAAAGAGTTAATTAAAAAAGGCTATTTGTTAAAAGAATTTAAAAGAAAACAAAATAGATTGAAGTATCTTTTTAGCTATTCTATTCCAAATAAGCTTTTTAGAAAAATCAAACATTTCAGTAGAATACGATTTGGAAACCAATCTTATTTCAATGAAATTTTAAAATCCAACGATTACGATTATATTATTATTTCTTATGCTTATTGGGCGGGTTTGGTAATTGATAATGTATTTTTGAAAAAAGCTAAACTTTGCATAGATACCCATGATTTTTTGACTTCTCAATTTCAAGAAATGAAGAGCTTTAATCTAGGTAAATATTTTCAAAAGGAAATGGAAATACTTAATCATTTTGATAAAATATTTGTAATATCAGTTGAGGAAAATTATCTATTTTCTCAATTCATTAAAAAAGATGTTGTTACGCTTTCACATTTTTTAGACAATAATATTACTGAAGTTTCATATGAAAAGAAGTATGATTTGATTTATGTGGCGAGTAATAATTCTCATAACATAACCGCGGCGAATTGGTTTGTTACTGAAGTATATCCTTTGTTGCCCAAAGAAATTAATATTTTGGTAATTGGCCGAATCTGTGATCATTTTAAAAATTGTGAAAATGTTTTTAAAATTGATTTTGCCGATAATTTGCGTGATTATTATTTACAGTCCAAAATTGCCATTTGTCCAATGCTGTCAGGTACGGGTTTGAAAATTAAAGTGATTGAAGCTTTGTCGTTTGGTTTACCAGTGGTGTGCAATACACGCGGGGTGGACGGAATGAGTAATAAGATAAATAATGGCTGCTTGGTTAGAGATAATCCAAAAGAATTTGCAGAGGCCATAAAATTAATACTCGCTGATAAAAATTACTACTCGGAAATTTCAAATTATGGAAAAAAATATTTCCTAACTAATAATGACAAAGCCACTTGTTATGAAAAAATTGATAAAATTTTTAAATAACAAGTGATTTTTTTAGAAGTAATCTAAACTTTTTAAAAAGTTAAGAATGTTTGATAACCTAGAAAGTTAAATTTCATCATATTACCGTTAAGTAAAATAATGAGTTCCGTTATTTGACTGATTTAATTTTATTAGGGTTTTCTTTAAAATTTCTTTTGAGAATGGGTGTAAACTTTCCTCAGAGTTGTTTTGTAATTTCAACCATAAGTTTTTGTTGGTATACAATTCAATTATGGATTCCGCAAATCCTTCTTTAGTATCTTCAATCAAAGCATTCTTATTGTGTGTTAAATGCATTCCTTCAGCTCCTATGGATGAGGTAATAACAGGTAAATAATATTCAAAAGCTTGACCAACTTTTCCTTTCACGCCTGCTCCATATCTTAGTGGTGCAATCATAAATTTATTAGAAATAAATGAATCGTCAATGTTTTCAACATATCCCAAAAAAGCAAAATTAGGATGCTCAATTTCTTTTACTTCATTATTTACAGACCCAATAATATTTACTTTTAAGTCTGGGATTTTTTTCCAAACCAAAGGCATTATTTCATTATATAGATAATAAATGGCATCAATGTTTGGTGTGTGGGAAGAGCCTATAAATAGTATATCCTTTCTTTTTTCGAAAGGTAAAGTATCTTCTATTTTGATTTTAGGATAATGAATATTCGAAATGGTAATTAATTTATTGGGATCAACATATTTCGCCATAACTTCTTTTTCTATATCAGATATAGTAATGATATAATCTGTTTTTTGGGATAATTTTGTTTCAATTTCAAAGTATTTTTTATACTTTGTTTTATGAGAAATCCGAGTTGGTTCTAGTTGAATTACTCTTTGATAACGCAAAAAGTGAATGTCAACCATATCATAAATTGATTTTGAATTTGGCAGTATTTTAGCAATCTTGTAAAAATTGTCTTTCAAAGTATTTGGACCATAATACCAAACATAATCTATTTTTGGAACTGCTTTCAAAAATTCAAAATAGTTTTTATATTGATTACTTTCAATATATACAATCGCTCCAAGGTCACTAAAATAGTTTATATATTTATCTGATATATATGCATTTTCTGTGCAAATGATAGAATTATAGCCTTGTTCTATAAATGATATAATAATTTCTTTAAGTCTGTTGGATCCAGAATCTTTATCTGGAGTCAGCATACTTCTGCTGATAAAAACTATTGTTTTATTTAATGGGTTGTAGTTGTTATAGTTAGGTATATAGTGATCCAGTTGATTTTTAAGCAAAGTTCTTTTTTTAAAATAGCGTTTGATATCTTTAAATATTCCCATCTTCTTCTATTATTTGCTTAGTTTTAAGTGATTTTGATAAAGGAGCTCCTGCCAGAAGTACTTTAAGCAAATGCCAATATCTTGGTTTGAAAATCGTATTAAATAAGTATGTTATTCTTAGGTAGTTTAATAAAATCCAAAAGCTTATGGAACCATGATGCTTTTGTATTATATATAAAAGTGAAATTTTTAATTCTGTCTTAATCAAAATATTTTTCGGTGTACTTGCGCCGTGTGAATGAATGTATTTAGCATCTGGAATTAAATAACTAGATTTTCCAATTTTTAGCAGACGCATAGATAAATCACTTTCTTCATAATATAGAAAAATGTTAGTATCAAAACCACCCGCTTTATTGAAATCATTACTTCTCATAAACATAAAACTACCCCCCATAGAATTTACTTTGAGAGGATTTGTATATTCGAATTTTCTTTTTGGATATTTTTTCGGATTAATTTTTTCTAAAAAGGCTCTACCTAAAAACTCTTTTGTCATTGAAGTAAAATGATCAAAAGCAATCAATTGTTTACCTGTTTCTGTATATGGTTGGCCTCCAACAACCCCAATATTTTCGTCTTTTTCAATAGCTTCCATTAAGATAGAAAAGCAGTCGTTTAAAAATAAAGTGTCATTATTTACAAAAGCAACATATTTAGCATTGGCATAATGGTAACCAGCCATATTTCCAGCACCAAAACCTGTGTTTATTTTACTTCGATGAAGTTGTAGGTTAGGTAGACCAGCTTCTTCACAAAAGAATTTTAGTTTGTGGTAATCTTCTTTTTTTGAACAGTTATCAGTGATAATGATCTGATAATTAATTATTTTTGCTGTATTGTCGATGATGGAACGAATGCAATTTATACTGTATTCGCTCGAATTATAATTGATTAAGATTACTGCTATGTCAAACATTATTAAATAATTTGTTTTCGGTAGTTTATCTCTTTTATTGAGATTTTTTATTTTTGTATATGATAAAGTATATTCTGATTATACTTGCAAAGAAACGAATTATATTATTAAAATTCATTCGGATTTCTGCATTCCTGTCATGTTTCTTTTACTATTTTATCTTATTTACAAAACAAGGTAAAATTTCATTGTTTTGATAATCGAGATGTTAATAATATCTAAAACATAAAATATAATAAGTGTTTTTTTGAGAATGTTAAATCATTTATTTTTGATTAAAAAAAATAGCAGATAAATTCAAAATTTATTTTGTAAAGTTTGGATTCAAAAACACGGAGGATACCTAATTTTATATTTAAAAGGTATGATTGTGCCTAAAATATTTTCTTTGATTGATTAAAACAATAGTGATCTGTATATTTCCAAATATTCCTTGGAAGATTTGTCCCAGTTAAAATAATTAGCTCTGTCATATAGTTTTGATCCCATTATGACTCTGTTATTTTCAAAATGATTTAAGCCTTCGGTCAATATGTTTTTCATATAATCGGGATCGAAATTATTCCAATAATATGCAGCATCAGAACCTATTTCAGGCAGAGAACTGAGATCAGATAGAAATACAGGTTTTTTAAATTTCATTGCCTCAATAGGAGGCAGGCCAAAACCTTCTCTTATGGAAGGGAATAGAAACGCAGTACAATTTTGCAGATAATATTGTTTCTGTGCATTGCTTACTTTACCGGTTAAAAAAACTTGCTTTTCTAATTTAAGATCAATAATTAATTTTTTTATTTTTTCGCCGTATACTTTATTATTGTTTCCAGAAATAATCAGATTAAAATCTTTTAGATTTACCATCATTGTTATAATGGCCTCGAAATTTTTTCTTTCAATGAAATCACCAATTGAGTAAAAAAAAGGCTTTTCAGCGTTAAACGGATTATTACATGACGAAGTGTCTAAGAAATCAAATATTGGATTTCCATTGTAAATTACTTTTTCTTCTATTTTAGGAATGTCGAAATATTGATGTGTCTGCTTTTTTGCATACTCCGAAATATAAGTGATTTTGTCAGCTCGTTTCAGTTTTTCGGTAAACAGCTTATTTCTTTTGTGATTGTAATCAGAAGAAATCTCTTCAAAAAAATTAACATCGTGAATGGTTAAAACATATTTTGAAGGGTAATAAGGCTCAATTTTAGTGTTTTGATTCAAAGAGTGCCATAAGTCATATCTATTTCGCGTATAAAATGTTTTATATCGCTGAATGGAGAGATATTGTTTGTATTTGAACTTTTCTCCAAATATTTTTTTAAATTTTGAAACATTTCCAGCTAGTAGATTTATTTCTAAATCATCTATATTTTGATGTGATAATCCACATATTAAATCAAAATTAAATGTGCCTAAACCAGTTGCAAGATTATTGAGATTGTGGGATTCTAAAAAAATTTTTTTTGCTTGCATGTTTTGTTATTTAGGTGTAAAGTTAAATCATTTTTTAAGCTTAAAAAGTATATTTTTGTAGAAATATAAATTTAAAATATATGATTTCAAAATTTGAACCTTCTTTTTTGAATAAATCGCAAGAAATAGAAAATATCATAAATAAATTCTCTAATACAGGCGAGGTTTTTATTGAAGGGAAAAGAAATGTCATCAAATTGTTTGAATTTGATGGAATGACGATCAACATAAAATCTTTCAAAATTCCCAATTTGATTAATAAGATTGCATATAGATATTTTAGAAAGTCTAAAGCAAGACGTTCTTTCGAATATGCCACGCGTTTATTAGAAAATGGAATCGGAACACCACAGCCTATCGCATATCTTGAGAATTATAATTGGCTGGGATTGAAAGACAGTTATTATGCCTGCGAGCACCTGCAGTGTGATTTAACTTTTAGAGAATTACTGGAATTATCGGATTATCCAGATCATGAAATTATATTGAGGCAGTTTACCCGTTTTTCGTATGATCTGCATCAAAAAGGAATTGAATTTAAGGATCATTCTCCAGGAAATACATTAATTAAAAAGAATGCTGATGGTCATTATGATTTCTTTTTGGTTGATTTAAACAGAATGAATTTTCATGAAAAAATGTCATTTGATTTAAGGATGAAAAATCTCTGCCGATTAACGCCTGTAAAAGATATGGTAAAAGTAATGAGTAATGAATATGCAAAAATATCAGGCGAGTTCGAGGATTTAATATTTGAAACTCTATGGTCAAAAACGGCTAAGTTTCAGGAAAAATTCTACAGAAAGAAAAGATTAAAGAAGAAACTTAAGTTTTGGAAATAAGATCCTGATCTTGTTTCCATAATTTTTTTAATTCCCTGTAACGAATTACAATACAATAAGCATTTAGATAGCAAATAAAGATTCCTTTTTTGCCATCAAGAAATCCTAGCCTAATAAAGTAATTATATAAAAAATTATAGCTCGGATGCAGTAATTTCAGAATGAAGCTGGGTTTTACTTTTTTTATAAATTTTTCCTGAGCTTTAAATTTACCATAAAAAATAATTTTTTCTTTATAATCATGGTAGCTGGAATAGGAGTGGTGAATCAGTTTGTTTTTTAAAGAACCAATTTTGCCATCGACGATTAGTTTCTCGTGCACCAGTCTTTTTTCATCATATCTCGCTGATTTTTTGTCAAAAAGCCGAAATATTTTGTCTGTCTGGTTACCGCTGTATTTTAAAACAGAACTCTCAAACATAAAAATTCTTTCAAAAAAATAGGCTGAATAGGTTTTGTTATTTTGTAAAGTTTCAATGATTTCCTGTTTTAATTCAGGTGTTAAAACTTCATCAGCATCAAGAAAAAGTATCCAGTCATTTTTAGCTTGCGAGATTGCAAAATTTCTTTGTACTGAAAAATTTTCGAATTTGTTTTGAATGAACTTTACTTTCGGGAAAGATTTTGCAATGATTTCTGTTCGATCGTTACTAAACGAATCGATAATCACTATTTCATCAGCAAAGTCTAAATCAGATAATAAAGTTTTTAAATGTTTTTCCTCATTTAATGTTATAATCAAGACAGATAATTTTTCGGCGTTACTATTTGTCATGCGTTTATCTTTTGATAGTTTACAGCTCTTTTGCTTAGCCAGGTTTGTTCTTTTAGGCAATTAAAATAATAAGAACATAAATTTTTGAGGATGTATCTGTTTGTTCTTAATTTTAAACTAGAAAACAAAAATAAACTTAAAAGAGACAGAAAAATTTTTTCTATAATTATGAAGATTATCAAAAGTGAATGCGCTGCTATTTTAGTTAATGAATTAAAATTATTGTTTATGTAAACATGTTTTGAAATGATAACTTCGGTCTTACTAATATGTTCTGTTTCAAAATCGTGTCTTGAAGAACCGCCGTGTTCGTGTAAAACAATTGTATTTCGGGTCACTGCAATTTTGCCGTTTTTCTGGTTTATTTTTCTGCAGATTTCGACATCTTCAAAATAGAGCCAATAGTCTTCGTTCCAGCCATTCACTCTTTTGAACCAATCTTTGCTAATAAAAATCACAGCTCCTGTAACCCAGTCAGGATAAAATAATTCTTCTTTGGCATTGAAAATTATCTCTATTCTTTTTTTTATTATTTTCCTGTGAAAAAATCTGCTTGTTCCAAAAATCTGGACAAGAGATGGAAATATGTTTTTTTGATTAAAGAAACGGTTTTTTCTGTCAACCTGTAAGCAGGATAATATTCCGATATCCGAATGGTCTTGATATGTTGTATAAAGTGTGTTAAGCGTTTCGGGCGAAATTATAGTATCAGGGTTCAGAAATAAAAAATAATTACCTTTTGCTTCTTTGGCGCCCAAATTGCATCCACTGGCAAAACCAGAATTGATGCCGTTTTTAATGAAGATAAAATCTTTAAATTTATTTTGAAAAAAATCAAATTCACCGTCATTCGAAAAATTATCTACAATGATTACTTCAAAATTTATTTTTGTTTTATCTATTGAAAATAATGATTCGAGACAGTTGTGTAATGGCTTCCAACTTCGGTAGTTGACTATAATAATTGAAACATCCATTAATTATGATGAAATAAGTTTTTTATGAATTCGATAAAATAAATTAGATTGTTCCAATAAGATTAATGTGCTGTTTAATTGTTATTTATGAAAAAATCAATTTTGTTTTTGAACAATTCAGGTGAAAGCAGCTGATATAGTGAGGCTGAGTTTTTCTTTATTTCGCTATGATTAATATTGTCACCAAACAGTTCAGGCCTGAAATCTTTTAAGTGAACAGATATGTATCTTAATCCATCTTCAAAAGTAGCCCAGATTTTCTTTTCTACGAAAGGGGAAAAAATGGTAAAGGCTGGTTTATTTAATGCTTTTGCCATATTAATTGCACCTCCGTCATTTCCAATAATCATATCGCATTGATTCATTATGGCTATGAATGATCTTAAATCTTTACCAAATAAATCAAAATGTATTTTTTCCTGAGTTTCTTTTGAACAGGAATTATATATCTTTTTGGCATCTTCAATTTGATTTTCAAAGTAATTAAAAAGTATTGTTACGTCTTTATGGCTGGCAGCGTATTCAACAACTTTTGTCATGTATTCCAAGGGATATGTTTTGTTTTTTTCACTTCCCAGCAAACTGATCATTATTGTTTTTTTGTCCCTGTTTATGTTATGTTTTTCAAATAGAGAAATAGTTTTTTCATCTTCTTCGGGACTTACAAAAAGTTTAGGGTAGGGATCTATTTTATTTTGGTCCAAATTTAACGGTTCCAATAATAAAAGTCTATTGTCAATGGCAAAACCATATTTTGGAGTTTCGGTGTTTTCAAAACGTTTTAAATTGTGCGTGTAAAACAATGAAGTGTACCATTTGTGATATGCTATTTTAATGTTGGAACCAGCAAACATTGTAATTAAATTTGTTTCTAATTTATTGTAAACATCAATCACAACATCATATTTTTTAGCTCTAATTTTAAAAATAAACTTAAACAGGGAAAAATAATTTTTTCTGGCTTTATGAGATAACGGGATTACGGTATCGATATTTGGATTGTCAATTAATACATCAACACTATTGGTATAACACATGTAATCAATTGTATACAGTGGAAATTGTTTTTTTAAATTATTACATATTATTGTGCTTGTAAGTACGTCACCAATTCTTTTTTGTTGAATAACTAAAATTCTCATATTTAATAAACTTAATTTGAGTGCTAAAATACAAAGTATTTATAGATATTTGCGGGAGCTAGATTATAAATGGAGCAATCTAGCAGAAAAAACTATATTTTTGTGTAAGCAAAATAAAAATTACAATGGCAATAAGCGGTTTAATTATTACTTTCAATGAGGAAAAAATGATAGGAAAGTGTATTGATGCACTTTTTAGAGTTTGTGATGAAGTAATTATAGTTGATTCTTTGAGTAAAGATAAAACGGTAGAAATAGCTAAAGCAAAAGGAGCAATTGTTATCGAACAGCCTTTTTTGGGAGATGGACCACAGCGTTCTCATGGATTGCCTTTTTGTAAAAATGACTGGATTCTCAATTTGGATGCTGATGAATTTTTAGATAAAGATGCTGAGGATTATATTTTAAAAGAGAAATATTTAAAAGGAGATTTTGATGGATTAAGCTTTCGTGTCAAAAACTTTTTAGGAGATAAGTTAATAGATTTTGCAGGCTGGTATCCTGACCATAAGGTTAGGTTTTTTAATAAAAAAACTGCAAGACCATCGGATTCTAAAGTTCATCAGACTATTGTAACTACAAATGAAAAGAATGTTCCGGTTCATATATTGCATTATGGCTGGGATTCACTGGATCAGATTATAGCTAAGAAAAATCAATATTCCAGCTGGCATGCGCTGCAGCTTTTCGATCAGGGAGTGAGAATTTGGGCTTATAAGCCTTTGCTTAATGGATTAGTAGCTTTCATACGCTGTTATTTCTTTAAAAAAGGTTTTTTGAATGGATTAGATGGGTTGACAATTTCAATGATCCAAGCATTTTTTTCATATATGAAATATGCAAAACTCATTAAAATTCAGAAGAAAAATCGTCTTTGACTAGTCAAAAAATATCAGCAGTTTTGATAAAATAAAAAAGCCATTTAATTGAATGAAGTCAATTTAAATGGCTTTTTATTTGTTTGAATATTTAAAGAGTCAAAGCATCATTTGTTACTCTTTCATAAAAGGTTTGAATATATGCTTTTATAAAGTTCGACATTTCACCTGTTCTTTTGGGATCTTTGCTTAATAGGTTGTCTTTTAGATAAACATCTTTTTTCCAGTTGTATAAACCAATTGGCTTATTATTGGCGAAAGCCAAATAATAATCATCTCGAATATAATGGTAAGTACCCTGAAGATAGTAGACCACGAAATTTTCTTTTGATTTATAACTTTTGCCAAAACTTACCATCTCTGTTTTGATGTTCAGATAATCCAAAATACTCGGCATAATATCTATCTGCTGGAAATTATTTTCATTAACGCCAACAAACTTAGGGTCAGACGGGTCAAAAAATAAAATTGGAATACTGAATAAGCCTATGTTGGTTCTATCGAGCTCCCGGTCTCCTTCAGAAGAGGTGTGATCTGAGGATATAACGAAAAGTGTGTTCTTGTACCAGCTTTGTTTTGAGGCAGTTTTGAAAAATTGACGCAGAGAAAAATCAGTATACCCGATGCATTCCTGTATAACTGTGGTTCCTTTGGGAAATTTCCCGGTATATTTTTCGGGTATTTTATACGGATTATGGGATGAAATGGTAAATATCGAACTAAAAAAAGGCTGTTTAAAACTGGTTAGTTTATTGCAGAAAAACTGCATGAAATCTTCGTCATAAATTCCCCATTTTCCATCAAAAGCTTCTTTTCCTACATATTCATCTTTGCCATAATAGTTGTCAAAACCAGCTATTTTTGCATATTGATCAAAATTTTGACTTCCGTTGAAAGCACCATGAAAAAATGATGTGTTATAGCCTTCTTTTTTTAAAATTACAGGAAGACCGTGTATTTTATTCAAAGAATAACTAGAGGAAATAAAAGAATTGTTCATCAAACTAGGGATACTTGACAATATCGAAGGGACAGCATCTATCGAAACTTTTCCGTTAGCAAATCCATTTTTGAAATAATATGATTTTGTTATCAAAGAATCCAAAAAAGGAGTGCAGCCTCGGCCTACATTTTCATCGCCAAAACTTTCTAAAATGATTACCACTACATTTTTTTTGATTTGTGGCTGATTTGGATTCAAGCTTATCTTAGGAGAGTATATCGATGTCAGCTCGTCTTCTTTGAAATAATTTACTTTGTCAATATCTTCTTTTTTTGCAATTGTTTTTAAGATACAGAAAGGCGTATTCAAAATCAATGCTGAATTTCCAAGTTCTCCGTAAGCTACCGCATCAACAATTTTGATTGGTTTTTTTCGGAATCCTCCGCGGGATATTAGCAGTCCAGCGGCAATTGCAAGAATGAGTATAGAGTATTGTTTTATTAAAATATTCTTTGTCGGTTTCTCGATTGGACTTTTTTGTTTAAAATTGGCAAGCATTTTCCAAAACAGGAAGCTGAATATTAGAAATGCCACGCCAATGTACCAAAATTCTCTTAGAAAAGAAGGAATCAGCCCTATGGCTTCACGTTCCATTCCCTTGGCAGTAATCATACTAAAAGTGCTTCTTTTACCTGTAAATCGGTAATAGATTGTGTCGATAAAATTCGTTGCAATGAAAAGAAGATTTATAGCGTAAAAAGATAATTTCAGCCATTTTTGATAACCGGGTTCATATTTAAAATTACCAGGAAACAGATGGGCAATTACAAATATGATATTCAAATAGGCAATTGCTGCAAAATCGAATAAAAGACCACCTTTGAAAGTTTTTAAATTAAAAGTCTGAAACACATCAGTATTCATATAAAAAAAGAATACTCTTGATGCCTGATAAATCAATACAACTAATAATAAGCGTTTTAGAAGAACGATGCTAATGTTTTTGTAATTGTTCATTTATAATTGTTTTTAGACTTGGAGCGGGGCTAGGGCTTATCGTCTGATAGAAAAAAAATAGTAAATTGTGGTTTTGTAAATAGTGTGGATTTTGGGTAATTTTTGTCTAATAAGCTGATGATATTTAACGACAAATTCCAATTGGTAATTCAATTGGAATTTGTTTTATTTATTTTTTGAATTTTAAACCGCTACATCATATTCGCGTAGAGCATTATTCAATGATGTTTTTAAGTCGGTTGAAGGTTTGCGTGTACCAATGATTAAAGCACAAGGCACCTGAAATTCACCTGCAGCGAATTTTTTAGTATAACTTCCTGGAATAACAACTGAACGGGCAGGAACAAATCCTTTCATTTCAACTGGAGTTTCGCCAGTAACATCAATAATTTTAGTAGAAGCAGTCAAACAAACGTTAGCACCAAGAACAGCTTCTTTACCTACGTGAACACCTTCAACAACAATACATCTTGATCCAACGAATACACCGTCTTCGATGATTACCGGTGCAGCCTGCAATGGCTCTAAAACACCGCCAATTCCAACACCGCCACTCAAGTGAACGTCTTTACCAATTTGAGCACAGCTACCAACAGTTGCCCAAGTGTCTACCATTGTTCCGGCATCAACATAAGCACCAATGTTTACATAGCTTGGCATCATGATTACACCACTAGAGATATAAGCACCATAGCGGGCAGAAGCTCCAGGAACTACACGAACTCCTTTTGCTGCATAATCTCTTTTTAATAACATTTTGTCATTGTATTCGAAAATTCCAGCTTCCCAAGTTTCCATTTTTTGAATAGGGAAGTACATTACTACAGCTTTTTTTACCCATTCGTTTACCTGCCATCCGTCACCTTTTGGTTCTGCAACACGTAATTTTCCTGAGTCTAATAATTCAATAACTTCTCTGATAGCATCAGTAGTTTTTGTTTCCTGCAGTAAAGCTCTGTTTTCCCAAGCTTGTTCTATAATTGATTGTAATTCGTTCATTTTTGATAAAATTTTTGGCAAATATACCATTTTTAACCAATAGCAAAAAAGAGAAATGGAGCGAAAATGTTATATATTTGTATATGAAATTTATGGATTGGAAACCATTGTTTTTAGGATATTCAGATGATGAAAAATTAGATATTTACTCAAAGTAAAAAAGTTAAAAAAAAATAAATAGCAATGAAATTATTAAAAATCTTTCTCTTTTTAATTATTACTCCTTTTATTCAAGCGCAAAACCAGAAAACAGCTACATATATTATTGCACAGGCTAACTTTAAAGTCGATAGTCATTACGGATATATTACTGTTGTTGATGCTCGAAAAGAGAAAAGTAATTGCGGTACAGTCCTTGTTGGAGGAATTAAAGCATATCAAGCATTAGTTAAAACTTCTGTCAATATTGATAAACAAATAGAAGGAGTTTTTCGTTCAATAAATAGTCAAATAAATAAATCTAATGATACTTTACTAATTAAACTTAATCAGTTTAAGTTTAATGAATACCAATTGCCTTTAAGTGTTGTAGGTGAGTTTAATTTTTATGCTGATGTATTTGCAAAAAAAGATGGGAAATATGCAAAAATTAGAAGCATTGACACAACTCATATTGTTAAAAATGGTAATGTTCAGGAAAAAATATTTCAGGAATCTAGTCTGTTTATTCATAATTTCATAAAAAATGAGATAACTAAATCTATACAACCTGTTTATGAATTAAGTTATGAGGATGTACTTAATATTGAAGATATTGAAAAGAAAAGGATTCCGTTGTTTAATCAAGAAAAATTAATAGATGGATTTTTTTTAAATTATCAAGCGTTCAGTAAACAAATACCAGATAATAAGAATTTTAGGGTTAACAGAAATGGAAAAGGTGAATTTAAAAACATCGAATACAAAACAGATAGAGGAGAATATTTAAAGATAGATACAAAAAAATTATATGCTTTTATTGAAAATGGTAAACCTTATTTAATAGTCAATAAAAGATGCGTTGAGATTGAAAAGTTAAACAATGATTTCGGTTTTAAGCAAATTGTGTCTTCCAATTATAATGTTGATATGGGCGGTATGTTTGGAGTTACTGGAGCATTAATTTCAAGTGCTTTAAGCAATCCTAATGAAGTTAAAGAGCAGTTTGTAACTATTAATTACTTGAGTGGTAATCTTCAAGTTAGCACAATTAAATAAAATGCCAAGAATACTCTCCATAGATTACGGACAAAAACGAACAGGAATAGCTGTTACAGATGAATTTCAGATTATTGCGTCAGGTCTTACAACCATTCCTTCTGAAACTGCAATTGCTTTTTTAAAAGATTATTTTGCAAAAGAAAAGGTTGAGGCAGTCCTCATCGGCGAGCCTAAGCAAATGAATGGCGATCCTTCGCAAAGCGCTTCAATCATTAAAGGATTTGTTACTCATTTTACCAATCATTTTCCTGATATGAAAGTCATTCGTGTAGATGAGCGTTTTACTTCCAAAATGGCTTTTCAGACAATGATTGACAGTGGGCTGAATAAAAAACAGCGTCAAAATAAAGCACTTATCGATGAAATTTCTGCAACAATTATGCTTCAGGATTATTTAAGCCGAAAATAATGCGAATAATTTAACAAACAGCTATTATATTTGCAGGTTTGTAACTGCAAAATAATTTTTTTTTGTGATTTTTAGAACTAATTTTGCAACTTCTTAAAAAACACAAAAATGTCCGATACAACAATACGATCCAATTCAGATGTAGTTTTAATTGGAGCAGGAATCATGAGTGCTACTCTAGGTTTGATTTTAAAAGAATTACAGCCTGATTTAAAGATTGATATTTACGAAAGATTAGATATTGCCGCTGCTGAAAGCTCTGATGCATGGAATAATGCTGGGACAGGACATTCGGCTTTTTGCGAACTTAATTACACTCCAGAAGGTCCTGATGGAACAATAAATCCAAATAAAGCAATCAGTATTGCTGAACAGTATGAAGTGTCTAGACAATTTTGGTCTTACTTGGTACAAGAAGGAAAAGTTCAGTCTCCAGAAGATTTTATAAAAAGTGTTCCTCATATCAGTTTTGTTTGGGGTGATGCTAATGTTGCTTTTCTAAAAAACAGATTTGAAGTTTTACAGTCAAATCCTCTTTTTGCCGAAATGATTTTCAGTACCGATACTTCTGAACTGCAAAAATGGATGCCTTTAGTAATGGAAGGCAGAAATCCAGAAGAAAAAGTAGCAGCGACTTCAATGAAAATAGGAACAGACGTAAATTTTGGAACTTTGACTAGAAATATGTTAGACTATTTGACAAAATTGGATAACGTTACGATACATTATAGCCATGAAGTTAAAAAATTGAAACAGCGTGAAGACAAATCATGGAGAATAAAAATCACTGATTTGGTTTCTAATCAAAAGAAAAAAGTATATACTAAGTTCGTTTTCATTGGTGCCGGCGGCGGTTCATTGCCTTTGTTAGAAAAAGCGAATGTTCCCGAAGGAAAAGGATACGGTGGTTTCCCAGTTAGCGGACAATGGTTAAAATGTACTAATCCGGAAGTAATAGCAAAACATCAGGCAAAAGTATACGGAAAAGCAAGTGTAGGCGCACCGCCAATGTCTGTTCCGCATGTTGATACAAGAATGATTGATGGTGAAAAAGCATTGCTTTTTGGTCCGTTTGCAGGGTTTTCTACGCGATTCTTAAAAAACGGATCCTATTCTGATTTGCCTTTATCAATAAAACCAGATAATGTAATCCCAATGATTGTTGCTGGTTATAAAAACATTCCGCTTACTAAATATTTAATTGAGCAGGTTCGTCAGTCTCCAAAGGACCGAATTAATGCATTGCGTGAATATGTTCCTGGTGCCAGAACCAAAGACTGGAAACTGGAAAGAGCCGGACAGCGTGTTCAGGTTATCAAAAGAGATGAAGAGTTAATTGGAAAATTAGAGTTTGGTACTGAAATTATAAATACAAATGACGGAACTTTAGCGGTATTGTTAGGAGCTTCACCTGGAGCTTCAACTGCGGTTTCTATTATGGTGGAGCTGGTAAGCAAATGTTTCCCAGAGCAGTTTAATTCTCCTGAATGGCAGGAAAAAGTGAAAGCGATGATTCCTTCTTTTGGTTTGGCATTAAATGAAAATCCAGAGCTATTGGCAAGTCTTAGAAATAAAACTGCTGAAGTCTTGAAACTAAAATAGTTAAATAAATCAATAAATACTTAATGACAGCTTTCGGTTTTGCACAAGACCGAAAAGCTGTCATTGTGTTTTTATTCAATCTTCCATAAGCTTTTTGGTGTTTTTTAAAATTCCTTCGGACAAATTGGTCAGCCAGATTAATTGCTCTATAACCAATTGAGCTTCCTGCATTTTCAAAGCAAAAGCTTCTTCGTCTATTATGTTTCCTTCTTTCAGCTCGTTTTGACGAATGTTTTTTAATTCGGTAAATCGGTTGGCTATTTCTTCATTTGATATTTCATTAGGATCAACAATGATTTCTCTTTCTAAAAGAGCAATTGCCTGATCTAAGTTTTTAAGCACTTTTTCGACTACAATGGTAAGTGCTCTTGAGGAAGCAGTAGTTTTGTGCGATTGAGTATAAGTTCCTAATGAAGCGGTCGATGAAAGTAATGAATGATTGAGTTCTGTTAGTTTATAGAGTAATACAATGTTTTTTTGTTTCGACTTTGGTTCCTGTGACATTCTTTGGAACGAAGCCATAAGATTTCCAATTTCAATAAAAGCATTTTTTCGTGCCAGACGATAAGAGGTAGGAACTTCTCCTTTCTTGGTATAATAAGTAAAGATTTCTTTTAAATAGTCTCTATTTGCAACAATCGATTTTTCTAAATATTGAGGTGCCTTAATATATTCCCATGAAGGCCATAAAAAATGATTGGCAAAATAAGCAATTAATGCTCCTGTTAATGTGTCAATCACCCTAAACTGAATAACATCTAAATAATCTGTCGTTAATATGCCGTAAATAAATACGATATACATGGTAACAAATGTGGCGCTTACCGTATAATTGGTTTGGGCAAAAGAAAAACCAAGAAGCATACTGAGAATTGCTAAGATGCTTAATATTAAATAATTTGGCATTAATGCTAAAATACTAAATGCAATTATACCTCCGATAATGGTTCCGATGACACGCTGTATGGATCGCTGTTTAGTAAGTCCATAACCAGGTCTCATAATGATGATAATCGTCATCAGGATCCAGTATACATTTTGAAATGGAAGAAATTTTCCTGCGATCCCCCCTAAAATGATAGCGGCAGTCAACCGCAGGGAATGTCTGAATATTGTTGATGAAAAACTTATATTTTGAATTAAAGTACTAATAGGATAATATTGGGGTGTCAAAAACTTTTCTAAATCTTTGTCTTTTCCTTTAAAATCATAATTGTTAGCAACTGATGTAAAAGCACGCTCGATAATTTTGATTTTATCAATTTGATTTTCGGCATATTCAAGCATTGTTTTTAGCATCAAAACCCCTTCTGAAGCTTCGGATTTTCCTAATTCATTTTCGTATTCGCTAATAGCATTTTCCAGAGCCGACAGATGTTTTCGTAAGGTATGTTCAGGGATATAAGTGGTTTTTTTTACAATGTTTTTTGATAATTGTTTTAGTGTTGAGGCCAGATTATAAGCTAGACTTTGATAAGTAGCCAGAGTTTTAGGGTGTTTGTCAAATTTTTGATGCAGTCTGTTATGATCAAATGAGGTAGATAAAGCTAATTCAAGTATTTCTAATAAAGAAACAAAAACAATCAGCATTTTTCTGTTTTGATGAGAGGAAACAGCATTCATTTGTTTACCAATTAGTACTCTTCGGATGTTATGATGTATGTCGTTGAGTTCAACCTGCAGGTGCAGCTGTTTTTCCAGTATTGCTTTTCTGTCGGCAGTACTGTTCCACAAATCTCCTCTTAGCTTAAGATATTTAGCTGTTAATTTGATACATTCGGCAATTTGCAGTTCTGCATACCGATAGGGCTTTATGTAGTGGAATAGTAATGAAATAAGTAAATAAAACAATCCTCCTCCAAGTATCAAACCTGAGTACTGAATCATTTCCCAGCCAGTATGCATGTGTGCAAATGATAATGAGGCTGATAATAATGCCGAAAACGAGGTGAATGTTGCTCTTTGTCCATATACAGACAGCATCGCTAAAACGAATATCAATAAGGGAAAAAGCGGGTAAAAAATAAATGGAAAAGGGTAGGTGAGATTGATTAATAAATTGACTCCGGCGACCAAAAATGCAGTGACAATTATTCCGTTTATTTTATGCTTCAAACTGCTTGGAATGTCGCATGGATAAGTCAAAAACGTACCAAGAGCAATAGTAAAACCAATTTCAAAATGACCAAAATAGGTACATACTAATACTGGAATCACTGCCGATATCGTTGCTTTTAGTGCATTGGTGAAATAGGTGCTGTCAGTGAATTTTTCTATCTTGGCAATCATGTAATGTAATTTGATGTAAAGGGGAAGTTATAAACGTCTTTGTACGGTTTTATTTAATCTGTCAAATATAATATTACAAAAATATGCTAATTATTATAGAGAGATAAATCATTATCTATTTTTTTACTATTTTTGCGACCTTAATTAAAAGGATATTTTTCTTTATTTAAGCCAGATATTAATAAAAAATAAATCAAATGATATTACCAATTATAGGATATGGTGATCCTGTTTTAAGAAAAATAGGGGAGGAATTGACTCCAGATTATCCAAATTTGAAAGAAATTATTGCAAACATGTATGAAACCATGTATAATGCAAGCGGTGTTGGTCTTGCGGCCGAGCAAGTTGGTTTGTCATTACGTTTGTTTGTTATCGATACAACTCCATTCAGTGAAGATGACGATTTAGAAGATAATGAGCAAAATAAATTGAAAGGATTCAAAAGGACTTTTATTAATGCCAAAATAATAAAAGAAGAAGGTGAAGAATGGGCTTTTAATGAAGGCTGTCTAAGTATTCCAGATGTACGCGAGGATGTTTACAGAAAACCAACCGTAACAATTGAGTATTGTGAAGAAGATTTTGTTATGAAAACCGAAGTATTTGACGGTTTAATTGCCAGAGTTATTCAGCATGAATACGATCATATTGAAGGGATTTTGTTTACAGATAAAATTTCATCATTAAAAAAACGCTTGATTCAAAAGAAATTAAAAAACATTGCCGAAGGGAAAACATTTCAGGATTATCGAATGAAGTTTTTTGCCAAAAAAGGAAGATAATTGTAAGTAAGCAGAATTAAGTTTTCAGATTTTAATAAAGAATAATAAAAAAAATAGAAATGAGTTTAGAGAAAATATTATCGATTTCAGGGAAACCAGGTTTATATGTTTTAAAAGTGCAAACACGTACAGGTTTTGTAGCTGAGTCATTATTGGATGGAAAAAAAATAACGGTTAGTTTAAAAAGCAATGTAAGTCTATTGTCTGAAATTTCTATTTATACTTATGAAGGTGAAAAACCTTTGGCTGAAATTATCCAGAACATCTCAAAAAAAGAAAACAAAGGACAGACAATTTCTCATAAAGAAGATAACGCAGTTTTATTGACTTACTTTAGAGAAGTATTGCCGGAATATGATGAAGAAAGAGTATATGCTTCAGATGTAAAGAAAATTGTGAGCTGGTACAATACACTTCAGGCAAAAGGATTGCTAGTTGACGAAGCTCCAGCTGTAGCGGAAGAAACTGCTCCAGCAGTAGAAGAAGCAGTAGCTGAGAAAACAAAAGCGCCAGCTAAAAAAGCACCTGCAAAGAAAGCGGCAGCTAAAAAAGAGTAATTTTAAAAGTTATTCAGAATATATTTTAATCCTGTCAAGATGTTTTCCTGACAGGATTTCTTATTTTTACAAAAAACCATAACGCAATGTATACAAGAGAAAATCAGCTCCAGGCCTTTGAACGATTATTAGACATAATGGATGATTTGCGTGAAAAATGCCCTTGGGACAAAAAGCAAACTCTGCAGACTCTTCGTCATCTTACTATCGAAGAAACTTATGAATTGGGCGATGCAATACTGGACAATGATTTAAACGAAGTAAAAAAGGAATTAGGAGATTTATTACTGCATATTGTTTTTTATGCTAAAATTGGCAGCGAAACGAATGATTTTGATATGGCTGATGTCTGCAATGATATCTGCGAAAAGCTTATTTATCGTCATCCTCACATTTACAGCGATGTTGTGGTTAAAGATGAGGAAGAAGTAAAACAGAATTGGGAAAAGCTAAAGCTGAAAGAAGGTAAAAAATCGGTTCTGGAAGGAGTTCCAAGAAGCTTGCCAGCACTTGTAAAAGCAAGCCGAATTCAGGACAAAGTAAAAGGAGTGGGATTTGATTGGGAAGAACCACATCAGGTTTGGGATAAAGTTCAGGAGGAATTACAGGAACTGCAGGCTGAAGTAGCATCCGGCGATCAGGATAAAATGGAATCCGAATTTGGGGATGTCTTATTTTCAATGATTAATTACGCCCGTTTTTTGAATATAAATCCCGAAGATGCATTGGAACGAACCAATAAAAAATTCATCAAACGCTTTCAATATCTGGAAAGCAAGGCCGAAGAATTAGGAAAACCTTTAATGGATATGACTCTTGCCGAAATGGATGTTTTCTGGAACGAAGCGAAGAAACTTTAATAACAGTATTCAGAAAGCAGTTTACGACAAATATGTCAGCTCAACACTGCCAACTGCTTTCTGAATACTGCTAACTGTCTTTAGTCTGCTATTTTTTTTAGTTTTGGAATGTCTTTTAAAACAATTTTTTTACCTACCAATTCAATCAATCCAAGTTTGTTAAAATCAGATAATAAACGGATACAGCTTTCAGTTGCAGTACCGATCATGCTGGCTAATTCATCTCTGGAAAGCTGAATTTTTAAGGTTTTGTCAGCATTGGTGCCAAAAGTTTCATGCAAATAAATCAAGGTTTCTGCCAAACGTTCTTTTACCGATTTTTGAGCCATATTAACCATGTGATCATCGGCCAATCGCAGATCACCGCAAATCGTTTTCATAACATTCATCGAAAACTGATTGTTTTTATCGAAGAAGCCTAATATTTCAGCTTTTGGTATAAAACAAACCTGCATATCTTCAAGGGCAACGGCACTTAAGTTAGCCGGTTCATCACTTATCATAGAACGCTGGCCTAATAATTCTCCTTTGGTTACCAATTTAACAATATGGTCTTTTCCGTTTGGACTCAATTTTGTCAATTTACAGATGCCATCTTTGATGCAGAAAATACCATTAACATTTTCTCCTTCTTCAAAAATGTTTTCTCCTTTTTTAATTGTTTTAGAAGTTTTACATTCTGAAATTCTTATAAGTTCGTCTTTATTTAGTGCCTTTAAAGAGCTAAATTCTCTTACGATACATTGTTCACATTTACTCATAACGAAATTGTATTTTCGACTACAAAGTTATACATTTATATGATAAATATCATTGTTGAGATACAATCAATTTTCGAATTTTGTTCGTTCAAATTACCCCCTTAATTTATGGAGAATAAAAATTGCTTTCATTGTGGTTTAAGTATAGTAATAGAGGAGAAAATTGTCTTTGATGAAAAAGAATTTTGCTGCAACGGATGTAAAACAGTTTATGAAATTTTCAGCCTGAATGACTTAACTTGTTACTATGATTTTGAGAAATCACCAGGTGCTACTCCGCAGGATATTAATGGTAAATATGATTTTTTAGATAATGAAAGTATTGTTGCTAAGCTGTTAGAGTTTCAGGAAGAGTCAACAGCCATTGTTTCGCTGAGTATTCCTCATATTCACTGCAGTTCCTGTATTTGGATTTTAGAGAACCTTCAGCGTCTTCAAAAAGGAATTAACACATCACAGGTTAATTTTCCCGAAAAGAAAGTCCGAATCAACTACAATCCAGAGAATGTTTCCCTAAAAAACATTGTGCACTTATTAAGTTCCATTGGGTATGAACCCTATATAAGTTTAGAAAATTATGAAACGGGGAAAAGCAATATTGACCGAAGCCTGACTTATAAACTAGGTGTTGCTTTCTTTTGTTTCGGAAATATTATGTTGCTTTCTTTTCCAGAATATTTTGAAGTAAAAGAATTTTGGCTGGATAATTACCGACCTTTTTTCAGATGGTTAATTTTTGCATTGTCATTACCATCCTTTTTATATTCGGCGAGTGGTTATTATGTTTCGGCTATAAAAAGTATAAAATCCAAAATGCTGAACATTGATATTCCTATTGCTTTGGGAATTGTCGTGATGTTTATACGCAGTACTTTTGATATTGTAATGGATTATGGTTCCGGTTTTTTTGATAGTTTAACTGGTTTGATTTTCTTTATGCTCTTGGGGAAAATGTTCCAAATCAAAACTTACAGTTTTCTTAGTTTCGAAAGAGATTTTAAATCGTATTTTCCGATTGCCATTACCAAAATAAATCAAGATGCCACCGAAGAAAGTATTCCTGTTTATGAAATTGAAAAAGGCAATCGATTATTGATCCGTAACCAAGAATTAATTCCTGTAGATGGAATTTTAATATCCGATAAAGCCGAAATTGACTATAGTTTTGTTACCGGCGAAGCAGTTCCAATAACAAAGAAATCTGGAGATAAAGTTTTTGCCGGCGGAAAACAGATTGGGAAAGTTATCGAAATGGAAGTACTGCATTCGGTTTCCCAAAGTTATCTGACTCAATTGTGGAGTAATGATGTTTTTCAGAAAAAGGTTGAGCAGAAACATAAAACAATTACTGATAGTATAAGCCGTTACTTTACACCGATTCTTCTGCTGATAGCATTCGCAGGATTTGGTTATTGGATATTTTTTGATGCCAATACAGCTTTCAATGTTTTCACGGCCGTACTGATTGTGGCGTGCCCTTGCGCATTGGCACTGACGGCTCCTTTCACGATGGGGAATATGCTGCGGATTTTTGGAAATAAACATTTTTATCTCAAAAATGCTTTAGTGATTGAACAGCTTGCGAAAGTCGATACTATTGTTTTTGATAAAACAGGAACTATAACCACAAATTCAAAATCGAATATTTCCTATGAAGGCAAAATATTAGACGATACTAATTTGTCAATGCTGAAAAGTGTGCTTCGTGCTTCGAATCATCCTTTGAGCCGAATGCTGTATGATTTTCTACCCGAAGCAAAAAGGCTGCAATTAGATGCATTCGAAGAAATAACAGGAAAGGGAATTCAGGCTGTGGCTGGAGGCGTTTCTATACAAATGGGATCAGCTAATTTTATCGGTGAAAAAGGACAAAGCGAAATGCAGCAGACTTCTGTTCATATTAGAATAGGAGAAGAGTATTTTGGAAAATATATATTTAACAATCAATACAGAGAGGGATTGTCTGAGCTGTTTGATAAATTGAGTTCGCAGTACCAGCTGAAAGTTTTGTCAGGAGATAATGAAGGAGAGCGCAGTCTGTTGGAAACGATTCTGCCAAAAGGCACCGAAATGATTTTTAATCAAAAACCTGAGCAGAAACTTGAGTTTATAAAAGCTTTGCAGGATCAGGGTAAAAATGTAATGATGGTCGGCGACGGGCTGAATGATGCTGGAGCTTTAGCACAAAGTAACGTTGGTATTTCCATATCTGAAAACGTAAATGTTTTTTCTCCCGCCTGCGATGCTATCTTGGATGCAAAAGAATTTAAAAAACTGCATTATTTTTTAAAATTATCACAAAAATCCATTTCGACTATAAAAATGAGTTTTACACTCTCACTTTTGTATAACGTCGTTGGACTGTCGTTTGCTATTACAGGTAACCTTTTACCATTGGTAGCAGCAATTATTATGCCGCTGAGTACCATCACTATAGTGAGCTTTGTTACAATAATGAGCAATTACTATTCGCGAAAAATAAAATAAAAAAGTTACATAATTATGTGATTTTTTTTCATAATTTTAACATATTGGATTAAATATGATAATTGTCATTTTTTATAAAAACTGATAAATATAATTTTGTTAACTTAATATTTAAGTTTATGAGTGTTATCTATTTATTAATTGCCATTAGTATATTCGTCGCTATTGGATTTTTCATTGCTTTTGTTTTTGCGGTAAAATCAGGTCAGTATGATGATGATTATACCCCGTCGGTCAGAATGCTTTTTGACGACGAATTAATAAAATCTTCCCAAAATAAATCTAAAATTAAAAGCTAAACTCCTCTTTAATCTTTAATGGTTAAAGCTATTTTTTACAACCTTAAAAACAATTACAAATATGGAAATGGAACAATTTTATTATGACAACAAAATTGTAAAGAAGTTCATTTATGCGACCATACTTTTTGGAGTAGTGGGAATGTTAGTAGGTCTTATATTGGCTACGATGTTTCTTTTTCCAAATATGACCGATGGTATTTCATGGTTAAGTTTTGGAAGATTAAGACCTTTACATACCAATGCCGTGATTTTTGCCTTTGTTGGTAATGCTATGTTTGCGGGTGTTTATTATTCACTGCAAAGGTTATTAAAAGCCAGAATGTACAGTGATTTCTTGAGTAACCTGAATTTTTGGGGCTGGCAGTTAATAATTGTCGCTGCAGCTATTTCACTTCCATTAGGATATACTTCATCAAAAGAGTATGCTGAGTTGGAATGGCCAATTGACATTGCAATTGCATTAATCTGGGTAGCTTTTGGTATCAATATGATTGGTACAATGCTAAAAAGAAGAGAGCGCCATTTGTATGTTGCCATTTGGTTTTACTTAGCCACATTTATTACGGTTGCCGTACTTCATATTTTTAATAGTTTAGAATTGCCAATTTCCGGCATGAAAAGTTATTCAGTTTATGCAGGGGTACAAGATGCACTGGTGCAGTGGTGGTACGGTCATAATGCAGTTGCTTTCTTCCTGACAACACCATTTTTGGGACTGATGTATTATTTTGTTCCAAAGGTTGCCAATCGTCCTGTTTATTCTTATAGATTGTCTATCATCCATTTTTGGTCATTAATATTTTTATATATCTGGGCTGGACCTCACCATTTATTATATTCAGCTTTGCCTAATTGGGCTCAGAACTTAGGGGTTGTATTTTCAGTAATGCTGATCGCTCCATCTTGGGGAGGTATGATTAACGGACTTCTTACTTTAAGAGGAGTTTGGGACAGAGTACGTGAAGAACCAGTTTTGAAGTTTTTTGTTGTAGCGATGACAGGTTATGGTATGGCTACTTTTGAAGGACCAATGTTATCTTTTAAAAATGTAAATGCAATAGCGCATTATACGGACTGGATTATTGCACACGTTCACGTTGGAGCATTAGCTTGGAACGGTTTTATGGCTTTTGGAGTTATTTATTGGTTAATTCCAAGAATGACAAAAACGACTTTGTATTCTACTAAATTGGCCAATTTCCATTTTTGGATTGGAACATTAGGGATTATATTATATGCATTGCCAATGTATTTGGCTGGTTTTCTTCAGGCTTCAATGTGGAAACAGTTTAATCCTGATGGAACCCTAACTTATGGTAACTTCCTTGAAACTGTTACTCAGATTATGCCAATGTACTGGATGAGAGCTATCGGAGGAACTATGTATCTAGTTGGTATGTTTACGTTAGTTTACAACATTATCCAAACAGTTAGAGCAGGTGAAGAAGTTGAAGATGAATTAGCAGAAGCTCCAGCTTTGCAGTCCATTAGTTCAGGAAGACTTAGAGGAGAAAAATACCATTCTTGGCTGGAAAGAAAACCAATCAAAATGGCTGTCTTCGCGACAATCGCAATATTAATTGGAGGAATTATCCAGATTGTGCCAACGATTATGGTGAAATCCAATATCCCGACAATCACAAGTGTTAAGCCTTATTCTCCATTAGAATTGGAAGGTCGTGATTTGTACATCCGTGAAGGCTGTGTGGGCTGTCACTCACAATCTGTTCGTCCTTTCCGAAGTGAAGTAGAGCGTTATGGGCCACAGTCTAAAGCAGGAGAGTTTGTATACGATCATCCATTTTTATGGGGTTCAAAACGTACTGGTCCCGATTTGTTAAGAGTTGGAGGAAAATACAATGACAACTGGCATTTTAATCACTTTTGGAGTCCGCAGAGTATTTCAGCAGGGTCTATTATGCCTAGCTATAAATGGCTGTTCGATAATAAAGCAATGGATATTTCCATGACTGAAAAGAAAATGAAAGCTATGAAGACTCTTGGGGTTCCTTATGATGACGCACAGATTGCAAATGGATTGAAAGATTTAAGAGCACAGGCAATTGCAATTGAAGAAAGCCTTAAAAATGACCCTGATTTTGTGAAAAGTTATGATGACAGCAAGAAAAAAGCTTTAGCAAAAGGTGAAAAATTTGTTCCAATGAACGAAAGAGAAATTGTAGCAATGATTGCTTACATACAAAGGCTGGGTACAGATATTAAAGTAAAAGAATAATTAAAAGTAAACGTTATGTTCGAGCAAATAAAACACAATATGGAAACCATTGCAGGTGTTGCCATATTTCCAATACTATCGTTGCTGATTTTCTTTTTCTTTTTTATTGGTTTAGGACTTTGGGTTTACTCCTATAAAAAAGAGACCATAGACGAAATAAGCCAAATCCCGCTAGAAGACTAATTGTACAATTTCAAAAAAATAAATGATGAAAAAATTAATTCCATCTTATCTAAGAGTCCTTTTTATATTTTTTGCTGCTGTTGGGCTGCTGGAATATCTAATCGACTCAGGAAATAGGCCAGCATTTATAAAATACCCTATGGTTGCTGTCTTTTTGTTTGTGTTGCTTTTTCTTTTGATTGCAATCGAAATAACTTTATCAGCAGTTGATAAAATTAGTTATCTATTGCTGTCCGATGAAGAAAAAGAAAAGAAAGCGCAGCAGGAAGCCTTGGGAATAGAAGAAGATAATTGGTATAAAAAAATAGTAAACAGTTTTACTAAATCTGCTTCTGTTGAAGACGAAAAGCAATTATTGATGGATCATGATTATGACGGAATCAAGGAGCTGGACAACAATTTACCGCCATGGTGGGTATATTTATTCTATGCCTGTATTGTTTTCTCAGTTATCTATTTAGTTCGTTATGAGATTATGGGAGCTCCAGATCAGGAAGCTGAATTGAAAGCTGAAGTAGATCAGGCCAAAATTGAAGTAGCCGAATATATGAAAACAGCTCCGGATTTAATGGATGAAAAAACCGTAACTTTACTAACTGATCCTGCTGATTTAACGAATGGTAAAACTATTTTTGAGACCAATTGCGCAGCTTGTCACCGAGCTGATGGTGGAGGACAAATTGGACCAAACTTAACCGATGATCATTGGATTTTGGGTGGTGGAATCAAGAATTTATTCCACACTATAACCAATGGAGGCCGAGATGGTAAAGGAATGATTGCCTGGAAAGGTACTTTGAAACCAAAAGAAATTCAGGCTGTTGCTAGTTATGTGATTTCTTTAAGAGGAAGTAATCCGAAAGATCCAAAAGCACCAGACGGTGATATATGGGTAGAAGATGGAGCGCCAGCAACTGCTTCTACAGCTCCTGCAGCAGACAGTACTGAAGTAAAATAGTAAATAATTTATAAAAAAAATTAAGGGCTTTGTCAAAATTCACTACTTTGAGAAAGCTCTTTTTATTATTTAAAAAACAAAAAAATGTCAAGCAAACTGGACGAATCTTTCAGAGATACCATCGGGACTGTCGATAAGGAAGGCCATAGAAAATACATTTATCCAAAAAAACCATCTGGTAAGTTTTATGATTACAGAAAGTGGGTCAGTTATTTTTTATTGATTGTTCTTATCGTGAATCCGTTTATAAAAATAAACGGAAACCAGTTCATGATGTTCAATGTTTTGGAACGCCGTTTTAATATTTTTAGCTTTCCTTTTTGGCCGCAGGACTTTTATATTTTTGTCCTGTTTATGGTTATTGGTGTTGTATTTGTTATTCTATTCACGGTTATTTTTGGTCGGATTTTTTGCGGATGGATTTGTCCGCAGACTATTTTTATGGAAATGGTTTTCCGCCGTGTTGAATATTGGATAGAAGGCGATAGGGGAGCACAGACCCGATTGGAAAAACAGGAATGGAATGGTGATAAAATTAGAAAGAAAGCCTTAAAATGGTCTGTTTTTCTTTTGATATCATTTCTAATTGCAAATGTGTTTTTAGCATATCTTATTGGAAGTGACGAATTATTTCGTTTGATTGAGGATGGGCCTTTGGCACATTCGAGCAGTTTTATTTCGCTATTGATTTTTACAAGTGTTTTCTATTTTGTTTTTGCCTGGTTTAGAGAACAAGTCTGCATTATTGCCTGTCCTTATGGAAGACTGCAGGGCGTTTTATTGGATAAAAAATCAATAAACGTGGCTTATGATTTCGTTCGTGGAGAAAAAGAAGCAGGAAGAGCCAAATTCAATAAACAGGAAGATCGGGCCGCTTCGGGAAAAGGGGATTGTATCGATTGTAAACAATGTGTGCATGTTTGCCCGACAGGAATTGATATCCGCAATGGAGTGCAGCTTGAATGCATAAACTGCACGGCCTGTATTGATGAATGCGATACTATAATGGAAGGTGTAGGATTGCCGAAAGGACTTATCCGTTATGCTTCGGAAGACGAAATAGAAACCAAGGCGAAGTTTAAATTTACTGCCAGAATGAAAGGCTACACAGCAATATTGGTGATATTAGTTGGTGTGCTGACAGGTTTACTGTTTTTAAGAACCGAAGTTGAAGCTACTATTTTGAGACTTCCAGGGCAGTTATTCCAGCATAAAGGAGAGAACATTAGTAATATTTATACTTTTAAAATCATTAATAAAACGAATCATGATATTAATGATCTGCATTTTAAACTGGTTGGAATTAAAGGAACTTTGAAAGTAGTTGGTGTTCAGGAATTAAAAGTACCTAAGCACGAAATGTCCAGCGGTACTATGTTTATCGAAATTAACCGTTTTTTATTGGAAAGTGACAGGACCAAATTAGAGATTGATCTTTACGAAGGTGACAAAAAAATAGAAACAACTTATACTAATTTTTTAAGCCCTCGTAGTTTTGATTAGGTTTGGCTTATTATAAAATTAGTAATTGAAAATATTTAAAGAAAATAATAATGAAAATTAATTGGGGAACCTATATTGTGATTGCATTCGCGCTGTTTATCAGCTTTATTATGTATTTTGTTTTAAAAGTGCAATCCGACAGTAAGTATGATAATGACCTGGTGGTAGAAGAGTATTACAAGCATGATGTTCATTTTCAGGATGAAATGGCTCGTATTCAAAACGCTCATGATTTAAAAGAAAAACCTGCAATTACTGTAGATACAAAAGGTGTAACCGTTTCTTTTCCTGCTGTTTTTTCACCAAATGAAATCAAAGGAACAGTCGCTTTGTACAGAGCTTCCAACAAGAAATTTGATTTTCAGGTACCGCTTTCGTTTACAGATTCGGCTTCGCTGTTTATACCTAAAGATAAGTTTGTTGGCGGCGAATGGTACATTAATATGGAATGGAAATATGAAGGAAAGCCCTATCTGACCAAAGAAAAGATTTATATTAAATAGAATAAAGAAAATAGATAAAAGAGGATAGATTAAAGAAGTTGGAGAAAATAAGATTTAGTTTTTAAATCATTCTTGCCCAAATCTGCAATCTAAAATCTGCAATCTAAAATCTAAAATCACAATGCTTTATACTGCTTTTTTATTTGGTTTAATCAGTAGTTTTCACTGCGTGGGAATGTGCGGTCCTATCGCTATGATGCTGCCTGTGGAGCGAAATAATCCTGCTAAAAAAGTAATCCAGATTATTACTTATCATTTAGGAAGATTAACAGCTTATGGAAGTATTGGTTTGCTTTTTGGACTGTTGGGTAAAGGTTTGTTTCTGGCCGGTATTCAGCAGCAACTATCTATTTTTATTGGAGCTGCGATGATTTTGGTAATTGTAATTCCCGAAAAGATTTTTGCCAAATATAATTTCTCGAAACCAGTTTATTGCTGGATTTCAAAAATCAAGCAAAATCTGGGCAGTCATTTCAAAAATAAAAGTTTCAAATCTCTTTTTATCATCGGGCTGCTGAATGGTTTTCTGCCCTGCGGTATGGTCTATGTAGCTTTGTTTGGCGCAATCGCTATGCAGAGCGCTGGTTTTGGAGTACTGTATATGTTGCTCTTTGGTTTAGGAACCGTGCCTCTTATGAGTCTGGTGGTATATGTCAACTCATTTCTAACAATTTCTATTCGGAATAGGATTCAAAAAGTGATTCCGTATGTAGGAGTTGCAATTGGCGTATTATTTATTTTGAGAGGATTGGGTCTTGGAATTCCTTATGTTTCTCCCTCAAATATGAGTTTATTTATACAGGAAAAAGCTAATTGTCATTAATTAGTTTCATAAAAGGTTTTCTAATTAAAGAGATTTAGAAAATTACATTTTGTTAAATTTGGCGAATAGTAAACTTTATATTCAAGCTGAAAATTTAGTTAACTGCATATTAATTGAATGAATTAGCAACCAATTTTGAGTGTTTTATGAAGTCTTTTGCAGAAATTGACATAGAAAACAACGGGAATTACCTAAAATTACTTTCGGCAGTTTCAAAACTTTCGGGTCTTTTCAGCGAAAGTGCTGTTCCATTTATCAATTATCGGGTAGCTGAGAATATTTTCTGCAGAAGTTTTAATGCAGGAAATCTTTCCCGATCTGATACTGCTTTTGACGCCAATTATAATTCACTTGGTGTCGGTCTCAAAACTTTTGTCTCTAATGGTAGTTCCAGTACCGAAAAGGTAGCAGAATTCAATTCTTTGTCGAGAACTTTAAAGGATTTTAAAGGTAAGGATCTTGCTGTAAAGCTTGGTGAATTTAGAAACGACAGAATAAATTTAGCGAATCGTGTTTATGATATTGAGAATTCACTTTATCATATTGTCGCCCGCAGAGAAAAAGAATTATTGCTTTTTGAAACAGATTATAATCTGATTGATGTTGCTAATATTCATTCGGTAAAGGATAATAAAACGAGTCTACAGTTTGAAGACGGACATAATTTATACACTTTCAATTATTCAAAAAGTACACTTTTTAGAAAGTTTATTATTCCGCAGAGTGCTTTTCGTCTGCCAATTGATATAATCGAAGATCCATATTCTTTGCTGCTTGAGCTGTTTGAAGAAAATAAGAATTTAAAAACAGCTTCTGATAAACTTGTAAAAGGTGAAAATTATGTGATTCTGCCTCTTTACGGTATTCAGAAAGGAGAAAAATTTATTTTTGAGAGAAGCGGTTTAAATCAATGGAATGCGAATGGAAGAAAAAGAGATTTTGGAGAAATTTACATTCCAATTCCTGCTGAACTGCATAAAAATTATCCGGATTTCTTTCCTAAACGGGATCAGGATTTTAATTTGCAGATTCCAACTGGCGAAATTTTTACTGCAAAAGTCTGCCAGGAAAATTCAAAAGCCTTAATGACAAATCCAAACAAAGCTTTGTCCGATTGGCTGTTGCGAAGAGTTTTGCAGCTTCAGGAAGGAGAATTGGCGACAATTGAAAAACTTGATAAATTAGGTTTTGACAGTGTTATTATTATGAAAGACGAAGACGGCGATTTCAAAATAGACATTATGAAAACGAATGCATATGCCGAATTCAGTTCTAAAACTGCATAGATTCAGTTATGTAAATATTATTCTGGAGTACTTTATGCAAAACTACCTGAGATAATTCTCTGTTTGCGTGAGGGATGGCAGTGGAGCTCTTTTTTTGATCCCGCTTTTTACGGGATCAAAAAAAAGCGGGAACGTACAGCCCGGCCTGCAGTCTCGTCTTTTTTCGGACGAGACGGAGGGACACGCCCCAAGAGCTTAAAAAAAGATGAATTTAATAATTAAGATGATGCTTTAAAGGATTAATCTATCCTTATGTCTTTTTTAAATTGTCATTGAAAACAATGCTGTTTCTGGTGCTTTTCTTTTTAATCTTAAATCAAATGCCATGCAGATGTTGCGCACATATGGTTTTCCCTCTTCGGTTACAATGATTTTGTTTTTTTCTATAATCAGTAAACCATCAGTTTCCATTTCTTTCAGTTGTATTATAATTTCAGGAATTTCAGGAACATAATTTGCTGCATCCTCCCAGCTGGTTTCAAATTGGCACATCAGATTCAGAATGTGTTTTCTGATGATTAAATCTTCTGCAGATAATAAATGACCTCTGTAAACCGGCAATTCGTCTGATTTCAATACTTCGTAATATTCTTCGATTGTTTTGACATTTTGTGCAAAACTGTACCAGCTGTCGCTGATGGATGAAACGCCCAATCCAATCATCAGTTGGGTTTTGGAAGAGCTGTAGCCCATAAAGTTTCGGTGCAGTTTTTTAGTATCAAATGATTTATATAAACTGTCTGACTTCAAGGCAAAATGATCCATTCCAATTTCGTAATACTCATTTTCAAAAAGCAGTTCTTTTCCAACTTCGTACAGTTTTCTTTTGGCATCGTCTTTTGGAATGTCTTCATCATGAAATCCGCGCTGTCCGTTTCCTTTTATCCAAGGTACATGAGCATAACTGTAAAAGGCCAACCGATCGGGCTGTAATGAATTTGTTTTTTCGATTGTATCCACTATATTTTTAACTTCCTGAAATGGCAGGCCAAAGATTATATCATGACCGATGGAAGTATATCCTATTTTTTTTGCCCAAAAAGTAACTTTGGCTACATTATGAAAAGGCTGAATTCGGTGAATCGCTTTTTGTACTTTTTCAGAATAATCTTGAACGCCAAAACTCACTCTTCTAAAACCTAAATCATATAATTTCTGCAAATGGGCAAGAGTCGTATTGTTTGGATGTCCCTCAAAACTGAACTCATAGTTTTCTGCTTTTTCGGCTTTTGAAAATATTCCATTCATTAAGGTTTCAAGGCTTTCTATTGAGAAAAATGTTGGAGTTCCTCCGCCCAAATGAATTTCTTTTATTTTTGGTTTTTCGTCCAATATTTCGCAGTAAAGATTCCATTCTTTTAAAACTGCTTCAATATATGGGTTTTCGACATTGTGATTTTTGGTGATGCGTTTATTACAGCCGCAAAAGGTGCACAAACTTTCACAAAACGGTAGATGGATATATAGACTTATGCCTTCCTTGTCATTACTTTCCTGAAAAGATTT
This sequence comes from Flavobacterium aquicola, assembly GCF_003385115.1. Classification (GTDB taxonomy): domain Bacteria; phylum Bacteroidota; class Bacteroidia; order Flavobacteriales; family Flavobacteriaceae; genus Flavobacterium; species Flavobacterium aquicola. The sequence continues at coordinate 386,189 of NZ_QUNI01000002.1, read as the reverse complement.
TTTTAGGGTCTGAAGCCAAATTTCCTTTGTAAATCCTGACTCATCCCAATAAGGAACCGTAGGATAGCTTGTGTAACGAGGCCCTGGTACATTGTATTTTTGAATTAGTGAGGTTTTCATAATTTCGCATTTTAATGTAAATGACAAAATTAGGCTGACTTTTTTTGGATTAAAATGATAATTGTCATATTTTGTTGTAATCATATACGGACAAAGAGGCTCTTTTGAGCCTCTTTGTTGATTTATTATATGGTTTTATTGATTAAACCAACCCATTTTTGGGCTAGTTTGTGATCTTCAAACAAACAGTTAAAATCTAAATATTGATTTTCGATATTGTAAATTGGAATCAATTCTTTTTTCATAGAATTTTTATGAACTAATTCTATTTCGACTTTTGAAACGGTATTTGATTTAGATTCATTAGTTGTTAATAGGTTGCACAAAATAATGTTTTTTAAATCTACAAAATAAGCAGTGTCCTTTTTATAACTGAAATCGATAAGAAGAAACCCTTTGTTTTTTTGATCTATAGATAGAATCTTCTTGTTCTGTGTTTCGGTGTGTTCAAAGTTATAATGATTGTTTTGGCTGTACTGTTTCTTTATATCTTTTATTTTTGCTCTGTTTGTTATGTTAGAACGGAAGACTAAAGTTATTGGAATGCCTATTAAGATTGTAATTATAAGACCGATTATTGTTACGGATGTATCCATGTTTTTATTTTTAGTAATTATATAATGATTTGTTCTCCTGAATTCAGAAGGAATCAGGAAGCTATAAAAGTCTTTTGACTTTTTTAAAACGGAATCATGGTATTAAATCACCAAAAATAATGGAAGGGAAATAATAGAATCGAAACTTTTGTGCATCTGTCGATGTCTTGATCCGATAGAATTATTTTTAGGTTATTTTCTTTAAGGCTAGAAAATAATGGGAGTAAAGTATTGCTGTCGTTTATGTCAACAGGAATACGGCTGTTGGATTTTAGATCAGGAGTTCCTCTTTCTATACTCGGCTGAACGAAATGAGAAACACTTAAACTTTCTTTGTTAATATCAGTACTGCTTTCCTTTTGAAAAGAAATTATAGTATCGTGATTTGCGCTATAGGCAAAACCGAACTGCATCAGCAGTCCAATAAATACAATAAATTTCCAAAAGTTCTTCATACTGCAAAAATAGAGATTAAGTTTTTGGTTTAAGAATGTTATATGGTAAATGAAAGTTAAAATTGTGTATTTTATTCAAAAAAAGCCTCAAACTTATCGGTTTGAGGCTCAATATCTGTTAAGGAAATAATTTTATTCCTGATTCAAATTCCGCAGTTGTTTTAGTTTTTCTTTCCAAACATCCAGACTTTCTTTGTGAATAGCGATGTTTTTACGGACTTCTAATACAATCGAATTTTCTTTTTTTGCATTTTTGGTATTGGTAAAAAACTGAATGTTATTCTCCAATTGGAAAATTTCATTTTGTACTTCTTCAATTTTGCGTATTAGGAAAATTTTCTCATTATCGAGTTTTCTGGTATCGTTACTTTCAGAAAGATTCTCCATTCTGTTGGAGAAACGCATCATTTCAGTATCCTTTTTGCTTAAGCTTAATTTTTCGAACAATGCATCCAGGATTTTGTTGAATTTCCCTTCGATATGTCTTCTTGGGAAAGGAACTTTACCAAAGTTTTTCCAAGTTTCAATATGCAGTTTGATGGCATCCAAATCGGTTTTGTGATCACCAGTCAATTGGAATTCTCTCAATGTTTCCAGATAAGTTTTCTTCTTGTCAAAAGCTTCAACTTCGTCTGCGTTTTCAACGTTTTTGTGCTCTTTTAACTTATCAAAATAATGGTTGCAGGCTTCTCTAAATTCGTTCCAGATTTTATCCGAATATTTTCTAGGAACATGACCAATTTTTTTCCAGTCTTCCTGAATTTGTTTCATGATAGGAGTAGTGCTGGCAAAATCAACGCTTTCCTGTAATTCTTTGGCTTTTTTAACCAAAGCTATTTTTTTATTCAGATTGTCGTTCTGATCTTTTTTGATGTCTTTGTAGAAAGAATTTTTGAAACTGTTGAAGTTTCTAACGGCAGTTTTGAAAGCAGACCAAGTAGCCTCATTCACGTCAGATGGAACTTTTCCGGCTGAGAAAAACTCAGAACGCAGTGCTTCTACTTTTTCAATTTGGGAAAGCCATTGTGAATGCGCATTCACTTTTTCGGTTGCTAAAACTTCAATTTTGGCAATAATTTCTTTTTTCTTTTCTAAGTTTTCAAGTTCAGTTCCTCTTAAGTTTTCGAACAAAATTTCACGTTTATCGTGCATTTTTTTTGTAAGTTCACTGAATTGGTTCCAGATTTCATCACGGTGTTCTCTAGAAACAGGACCAATATCTTCTTTCCAGATGCGGTGTAAATCCTGTAATTCTCTAAAAGCTTTATTGATATCAGCCTCTTTAAGCAGTTCTTCAACACGCGCGACGATTTTTTGTTTTTGTTCCAAATTGTATTTGAAATCAATATCCCTAGCTTCTCTGTCTAAGTGCAGATAGTCATAAAAATTCTCAACGTGAAAATGATAATTATTCCAAACGTGGTTGTATTTGTCTTTTGGAATCGATCCAGCATTTTTCCAACGGTCTCTTAACTCATTAAAATGATTTAAAGTGTCTTTGATGTTGGCCTGCGGATTGATTAATTCTTTTAGTTCCTCTACAATAGCCAATCGAACTTCCAAGTTGGATTTTAAATTGGATTGTAAGCTCTTAAAATGAGTATTTTTATTGTCTTTGTAAATTGTATAATATTGATCGAACTTTGATTTTAGAGGAGAATGGTATTGAAATTCTTCATTAGGATCTTGATTTTCCTGATTGAATTCTTCTCTTTTTTCTTCGATAAGGTGGTTGTATTTTGCTAAAAATGCTTTTCGGATTTCTTCGACATGCTCTTTGATGGACATCACTTTTTCATTTGTAACTAAATTTTTCAATTCATTTACAAGTGTATCCATTGGCAATGCTTCATAATCAAGCATTGGTATATCATGGCGTTCTTTTAACGTTTCATCTTCGCTTTCTTCGGCATTTGTTTCCGCTATAGCGTCGATTACGTTTTGTTTTTCGTCCGTAGCATCTTCATCAGCAGTTACTGGTTCAGAAACAGGATTTACTGTATTTTCCCCTGCCGCAAGATCACTGCTTTCATTTTCGGTTACTATAGACGCTTCTGATTGAACTGCTTCCTGCAATTCATTTGCTGTTTTTCCGTCTGTCTCATTTTCTTGAATTGACAGGTTATCGTTCTTTTCTTCTAACATTTTGTGAATGTATAAGGTTTTTATTTTTTGAATGCGAAAGATACTAAAGGTGCGCCACAATACAAAATAAAACTTCTGTTTATAGCTGTGTTATAAAGAGAATTCTTTCTTTTCGGATACTGTTTAAACTCTTTCTACTTAGTTGATTCTTTTTTTTTAGTTTATAAAAAATAAGTAAGAGAAGAAATGATATCCTGACAATGGATTTTTAGAATCGGTAAAGATGTATTTTTGGGCTATTGTGAATTGTTTCATTATATTTATTTTAGCTTTTGATTTCCAAATAGCTGACAATAGTATTTATAGATTTGTATAAAAAAAAATATTTTTATAGAGCATGCAGTCACTTGTTAAAACTTATTCCTTACCCTTCGTGTTTTTTTGTTTAATAGGGTGTGGCAGCAATAAATCACTTCCATTATCTGTAATTAACACAGAGGCAGACAGCGAACACATACAGCAGTTCACGAATTATGAAGGCTATTCAACTGCTATTATTGTTGATTGTGGCCAAGGCATAGTTCCTGAAGGTAAAATATTCAGTCTTCTTGGTGATTATGATGGTGGTGTAAAAGATCGGAACCTTTCCGATTTAAATTTTAGCGGTTGGAACCATACTATAAATGGCAGTGCCACTGAGTGGACGAATTTGAAATTGGAAGGAAGTAATTACAGCTTTAATAGTAATGCTAAAGCAAATAACAGCTGTAATAACGTAAGCACTCTCGATATTATATTATTGAAAAAAATTGCCGATTGGAACCATCAGCATTCAAATGGTTTTGAATGCAATATCCTTTCGAAAGGCTATAAGTTTGGAGATATTAAAAGTTTAGTATTCGACTTAAAAATTAACACTGCCAAAACCCGAATTCCAACAGTAGAAAATATAAAAAAAATGTATGTTAATTATGTAAATGATTCTATTGTTGATGCTTTGGATGAAGGTAAAGTCAATATTGGAATTACACTTGGCGATAACACAAATTTCAACGGTTCAATTATTTTTCAATTGGATCAGGCAGTTCTAGGTGATAAATGGGTACGAGTTACTATTCCGATGGATAAATTGTTGTTCTATCAGGAAATTAACTATAAGAAAACTGTTAAAAAACAAGCGGATTTAAACAATATTGTTGTCAATCGTATGCTGATAGTTGGGGAAACCAAAAGCGGAGCTGTATTGCGCAGAAACATTAGTCCCTGGAATGACAGCATTCCAGAAATTTTTAAGGAAATGGACGTGAGTTTTAAGAAAATTGAACTACAGCTGAAATAGTCTTTTTTAAATCTTAAACAAAAAAAAACAGGGCAATGATAATCTCTTCTTGCCCTGTTTTTTTATTTATTCCAAATCTTCCAGGCCTTTTCGGCTTGAAAAATAAGCATATCCAAACCATTTTTAATTTTGGCTCCGTGTTCTTTTGCTTTGCGTAAAAAAGCAGTTTCAGCAGGATTATAAATTAAGTCGTAAGCAATATGTTTTTCTGTAAAGAATTCATAAGGAATAAGCGGAAAAGCATCAACATTTGGACTTGTTCCTACAGGTGAACAATTGATAATAATTTGATAATTATCAAATGTTGTTGCGTTGATAAATTGGTAATCTACACAGTTTTCTTTGGCTTCGCGAGATACAAAAGTGTAGGTAATTCCTAATTTGTCTAATGCAAAAGCAACTCCTTTTGAAGCGCCTCCAGTCCCCAAAATCAGTGCTTTTTTATGGTGTGGTTCCAATAGTGGTTCCAATGATTTTTGAAAGCCATAATAATCGGTATTGTATCCTTTTAATTTTCCTTTTTTGGTAAATTTTATTGTATTAACGGCTCCTATTTCAGTTGCATTTTTAGATAATTTGTCCAAAAAAGGCAGTATTTCCTGTTTATAAGGTATGGTAACATTTAGTCCATTAAGATCAGGGTTGTTTTTTCTTAATTCGGTGAAATAATTAATTTCCGAAATGTCGAAATTTTCATAACTGCAGCCTTCAAAATGTTCCTTGCTGAATTTTTCTGTAAAATATCCTTTTGAAAAGGAATAGCTAATATTACGGCCTAATAAACCAAAACGTCTTCTTAAAACTTCAATCATTATTGTTTGTTATGTTTGTCAATATAATTTCTAACCATTTTTTTCGCCCAAACTACAGGGAATAAATCTTCTAAAAGAATGTAGTTGTCATAATTTAAGCGCAAAGCATTACTTAAGTGAAATTTTGCTTTGATATTATCAGAAAGCATAAAATACAATCCAGCTAATCGGTATTCTACTTCATTTTCCTCTGGGAAATACTCCGAAGCCTGCAGTAATGTTTGAATGGCACTTTCAAATTCTCCTAAAAATTGAAGAATATCTACCCAAAACAACCAAGTGTCAAGCTGGTAGTCTCCAAATTCAACTGCTTTTCTATATCCAAATTCGGCTTCTTCAAACAAGTTCATCTGTTTATTAATAGCAGCGAAACGTTTCCAGTATAATTTGTTTTGATTGTCTATTGCTAATGCCTTATTGACAAAAAATAATGCTTTCTGGAAGTTTTTTTGACGGACATAAAAGTCTGTAATGGCAATCCATCCTTTGTCCAGTAATGGATCTTCATGAACGGTTTTGTTATAGTATTTAAGCGCTAAAACTTTGTTGCCTAATCTTTCATAGCATTTCCCTATTCGAAGCAGAGCGTATGAAGTAGCATCATCTAGTTCCAATGTTCTGTTATAGCTTTCAATAGCTAAATCATATTTTTTAAGACGTTCCAGTGCTTTTGCTTTTTCCATAAAAGCACCAAGAAATTCTTCATCAATAAGAGTTGCATAATCAAATGCACGTATAGCACTTTCATATTCCTTAACGCCATAGAACAAACGTCCTAACTGATGCCAAGCAATCTCGCTGTACGGATTTTGATTGATGTATTTGTTTAAATAGGTAATTGCTTCTTGATTTTGATCTAAAAATTCGAAGCAGTAAACCACATTATATAAAGCAGATTGATCTTCTAAATCTTCTTCAAGGCATTTTATAAAGCTTTCTTTGGCTAATTCAAGATTGTCCATAAAAAGGTATTCCATGCCAATTAAGTTGTAAACATCGGCAAAGTCATCGGTGTACTGCAATGCTATTTTAAGCATCTCGACTGCCTTTTCATGCTGGTCTCTTTTGGAACAGATATTAGCTTTCTGAATGTATATTTCTTCGTTTGTAGGTTCAATGGCATACAGCTCATTCAATAGCTTTTCGGCTATTTCGAGTTTGTCATCATAAATTAGCATTTCTACTTGAACTAATTTTAAACCGCTGGATCTTGGGTGTTGTTCCAAAGCTAGTTTTAGAGCTTTTTTGGCCAATGCAGACTTGCCCATATCAAGATAATGAAGAATGATTTCTTCAAATTCTTCGGAATCAAAAAAGAGTACTTTGTTGGTTTTCAACATGGACTCAAATTTGGATAGGGATAAGTTATAATCTTCTTCTTCGTTGCTTAACTGCATACTGTGTATTTTTAAATTATCCTTAAATAAAATTAAGGAAACGTATTGTTGATATGAGGAAGAATACTATTTGTTGTGAACAATTTAATTAACAGGTTTTTCAATGACAATATCAAAAATCAATATCAATTACAATTCTTAAATGTTATTTCAGCAGTCTAAAATCTTAAATCATCATCTCATTCATCACGTCAAGAATTATAGCGCATCCTTCCCGAATTTCTTCTTCGGAAATGGTCAGCGGAGGAGTAATTCTGATGGCGTTGCCTTCAAATAGCAGCCAGAAAAGAATTAAACCTTGATCTTGGCATTTTAGAATCACTTCATTTGTAATGTCTGCACTCGCTGTCATAGCGGCAAGCATTAATCCTCTTCCTCGTATTTCCTGTATCAAAGGATGTACCAAAAGCGATCTGAAGAGTTTTTCTTTCTCTAAAGTATCTGTAATAATTGTGGTTTCAGTTAATTCTTTCAAAGTTGCCAGACAAGCTGACGCAATGACAGGGTGACCGCCAAAAGTCGTAATATGTCCTAATTTTGGATTTTCAGTCAATAAATCCATCATTGCTGATGAAGCTGTGAACGCGCCTACCGGCATTCCGCCGCCCATTCCTTTTCCCATGACTACAATATCCGGGACAACATCATAATTTTGAAATCCGAAAAGAGCACCTGTTCTTCCAAATCCAGGCTGTATTTCGTCTAATATCATTAAAGCGCCTACTTCATTGCATCGTTCTTTTACTTTCTTTAAAAAGTCATTATCAGGTTCAATAAAACCTGCTCCGCCTTGAATAGTTTCTAATAAGATTCCCGCTGTTTTGGTAGTTATTTTTTGTAAATCTGCTTCATTATTGAAGGTTATAAAATCGATGTCGGGAAGCAATGGGCGAAAAGCCTGCTTACGTTCTTCAAATCCCATTACGCTCATCGATCCCATTGTATTGCCATGATAGGCATTGTGGCATGAAATGAGCTGGCTTCTTCCAGTTACTCTTTTTGCAAGTTTTAATGCTCCTTCAATCGCTTCTGTTCCTGAGTTGACCAAATAGGTTTTGTCTAACGGAGCAGGGAGGAGTGAAGCCATTAATTTGCAGTATTCTACAGCTGGACTCTGCGAATATTCGCCATAGACCATAACATGCGAATATTTATCCAATTGATCTTTTATAGCGTCATTTACCCTTTTGTTTTGATGACCAAGTGTACAAGCCGAAACTCCCGCTACAAAATCCAGATACTTTTTATTATTTGTGTCAAAAATATAGGAACCAATAGCTTGTGATACTTCCATTCCCAAAGGATATGGTGAAGTTTGTGCCTGGTATTTTATAAAATCCGGATTCACTTTTTTATATTTATTAATGTTTTGATTGCTGATTAAAGATTAACGATTTTTGATTTCAGATGTTTAAACCTGCATTCAAAAATCATTGTTCCTCAATCTTAAATCTTTTCCTTCTTCTTATCATAATTCAAAGTTTCTTTTCGAACTTTCATCGGAGTTGCTTTTTTTTCTTTATCCTTTTTAGTTGCCTCAATGACTTTGAGTTCTTCGGCATTTTCTTCTTCGCTAAAAACATCATCTTTTGACTTTATTCTTTCATCTCCCCGCCATTTGAAACCTCTTAGTATTCTGGCATTTTCGGGCAGCTCTGTTTCTGGATAAATGATACCGTCTACCTGTTTGAAAAAAGTCATGTCTTCTATCGCATTATTATCAAAAATGACATTGATTTTACTGCTTACATTTTTGTTAATCCCAACTAATTCATTGGCTTCATTTCTGCTGTAATATATTACTTCAGCATTTTTTATAATATCAGTTTCATGCAGTTTTCCTTCTAGGAATTTCCCATATAAGTTTTGCCCTTTGACTTGATTATAACCTGTTCCCAAAGTGTCTTTCGAGACGAGAAAAGTATTATTCAGAACCTTGAGTGAATCTAGTTTTTGTGTTTTTTTATCGCCAATAAGATGCATTAAATCTCCGGTAATTTGACTTTCATTATTCCATAATATTGGATTTCCTATCAATTTTGTTAAAGAAATTTTGGAACTGGAGTGGATAGAATCACATTTTCCGCTCATATCGGTTTTGTAAAAGCGAACATTATTGAAGGCTCGAATGATTCTGTCACCTTCTTTGCCGGTAACCATAAGCTTTTTTCCATGAATATAAACAGAATCATTGTCTACAAAATTGACAGCCAAAGCTCTTTTGGTAACAAACATGGAATCTTTTTTCTTGAATAATTCAGCATAATGCCCCCGAATTACCCCCCGATTAACGGAGTCGGTTATTTTTACATTTCGTGTCGCCGATGCAAATTCTTTATTTCGATCATAATATAAACTGTCACCTTTGATAATTCGGTCATCATATTTTATATAGGATTTATCTAAAAAATGTGCCAGATTTTTTTTGGTGTCATAAAAACCTTTTTCGGTGTAGATGAAATTAGTTTTGCTGGTTATTGTTGATGGACCAAATAAATAAGAATGTCCTGAATTACTGTAGTAGTCCAGATGGTTGGATTTGATTTCGTATGATTTATTGGTAAGCGTGACTGCAGTTAAGAACTGAAATTTTTTCTGAGTTACATAATATCTTCCAGATTTACTTTTTAAAGTGTTCTCCTTGTTAATTATAGTTCCGTTTGTATTGTAAAATACTTCTTGAACATTTCTGTCAAAATTAATGGTATCGGTGGCAAGAGTGGCATCTGGAGAAGTCATAACTGCGTTACCGGTTGCAAAGGCTTTTTTTAGTTCACCGCTATATTCGGCATAATTACTATTTAGATATAAAGTGTCTCCTTGTACTAATTGTACATTTCCAAAAGCTTTCAGATAATTTTCTTTCTGAAAAAAATAAGCTTTATTGCAAGTTAGGATTACACCATCATGGCTCACTTTTACATTTCGGGTAAGTAAAACGGCATCTGGGTATTTATCTTTATCAACATCAACAAAGTCAGATTGTTCGATGATAATTTTTTTGGAAGCTTGTGCTGAAACAAAGTTTGCGCTAAGCATTAGCAGGCTATAGATAATGAAATATAGAGATTTCTTCAATGGTTTTAATTTTTGTGTAAATTTATGAAAATTGAGACAAACCCTATAGATATTAAGATTTATTTATAAAAGGCTGTCGTTATAAAGAGAAGAACATTTTTTAGAAAATAAAATAGTTATAAACAAAGAGTTTGGCTATTACGTTGTAGTGATTTTTTGATTTGTAAATAATAAAGATTCGAGAATACTGTCCATTGTTTTTTTTGAAAAATTTTTAAATTTATAGAATAATACAGGTGCTGATAAGCATCAATTGTATATTTTTAATTTTTTTATGATTTAATAAAATGAGTACAAAAAAAATAGTAATGGCAGGAATTGGTATTATGCTTATGACTGCAGCATGTAAAACTAAAGATATAAAAATGGGTGTACAAAAGAAAGAAACCGTTTCTGAAAACAAGGCAGTAGTTTACCAAGTTTTTACCCGATTGTTTGGTAATAAAAACACGACGAATAAACCGTGGGGAACAATTGAAGAAAATGGAGTTGGAAAATTTAATGATTTTACAGACAAAGCACTTCAGGAAATAAAAGATCTTGGTGTCACTCACATTTGGTATACAGGAGTTCCTCATCATGCTGTGATACGTGATTACACAGCTATCGGAGTTTCAAATGATGATCCTGAAGTGGTAAAAGGAAGAGCAGGCTCACCATATGCTGTTAAAGATTATTACAATGTTAATCCTGATTTGGCAGTAGATCCAGCAAAACGTTTAGAAGAATTTGAAGCGCTGATAAAACGTACTCACAAAGCAAATCTTAAAGTAATTATTGATATTGTACCCAATCATATTGCTCGTAAATATGAAGGTAAAAGCAATCCGAAAGGAGTAAGAGATTTTGGTGCCGATGATGATGTTACTGTTGAGTACAAAAGAGATAATAATTTTTATTACATTCCCAATACTCCATTCCAGCTGCCTGATGGTGACAAGCCTTTAAATGGAGAAAGCAATCCTCTTATTGATGGAAAATTTGATGAAAACCCTGCTAAATGGACTGGTAACGGTTCCAGAATGGCAAAACCGGATAAAAATGACTGGTACGAAACTGTTAAAGTAAATTATGGTATCAGACCTGATGGTACCAAAGATTTCCCTGAATTGCCAACTGGCTTTAATGCTCTTTCTTACAAAGAACATTTTGAATTTTGGAAAGATAAAAGTGTTCCAAGTTCTTGGATTAAATTTAGGGATATTGCTTTGTATTGGACTGAAAAGGGAGTGGATGGTTTTCGATATGATATGGCCGAAATGGTTCCATATGAGTTTTGGAGTTATATGAACTCTGCAATAAAAACTGCAAATCCTGATGCTTTCTTAATGGCAGAAGTTTACAATCCAAAAGAATATCGCAATTATATTCATTTGGGAAAAATGGATTATCTGTATGATAAAGTAGAGACTTATGATAAATTGAAAGATATTATTCAGCAAAAAACACCTCCGGATGGTTTGTCGTATATTCAAAGTGGATTAGCAGATATTGATGTTCACATGTTGAAGTTTTTGGACAATCACGATGAACAGCGGTTGGCTAGTCCCGAATTTGCTGGTTCTGCCGAAAAAGGAAAACCAATGATGGTTGTTTCTGCTGTGATAACTTCGGCACCAATAATGATTTATTTTGGTCAGGAAGTAGGGGAGGCCGGAAATGAAAATGGAGGATTTGGTTCACATTCCAGAACTTCAATTTTTGACTATGTGGGAGTGCCAAATCATCAGCGATGGATGAACGATGGCGCTTTTGATGGAGGAAAACTTACACAAAGCGAAAAAGAGCTGCGTGATTTTTATAAAAGGCTTTTGAGTTTTTCTGCTAAAAGCCCAGCTGTTATGGGACAGTTTCAAGATCTTCAGGAGGTAAACCGTCAGGCTGGTCATGGATATGACCCAAACCATGTCTATTCATTTACTCGTTGGTCTGAAAACCAAAAACTAATAGTTTTGACTAATTTTTCTTCAGAAGTTACAAATACTTTTGAGTTAAAAATTCCTGCGGATATTATTACTAAATGGAGTTTAAAAGATGGAAGCTATACACTGAAGGATCAATTATACGGCAGTACTGTTGAATTAATAGTAGTAAATGGCGAGGGAAAAGCTGGGATTTCTATTAAACCTCTGGAATCATTTATCTACCAGCTGTAAATACTCGTAAAAAGCTGATTTAAAATAGAATTTTCAATAAAAAAAGGCTGTTTCATACAATTGATGAAACAGCCTTTCTGTTTATAACATTTCGAAACTATTATTTATTTCAGTTTATTCATCGAGTCGGTAAACTCACCTGTGATGGTTACACCACTGTTTTTAGTCACATTTCCATAAATAGTAATAGACGAACCTGAAGAAAATTGTACACGTGCACCGCTGTTTAGTATAAGATTACCATAAATCACGACGCTTCCATCTATTTTTAAAGTACCATTTACGTTAAAAGATAAATAAGGATTGTTGTAATTACCTTGTGCCATAGAACCTTTCATCGTAAATATACCGCCGCTATTGATGTTTAGGCCTTGAGCAACTGAAAGTGAACCGCAAAACGTTAAATTTTGATTTACATTTATTCCCTGTAATGAAGCCGAGCCTTGGTAACTGAAGTTATCACCTGAATTGACATTTAGCCAATCTCCTCCTTTATATGTTGGAAAACTAGTACAGTCAATAGAAGCCGAGAGTTTTTTGATAATTTTTAAACCTCCAGTTCCTGTAGCCACAAAAATATAATCGCCCGCACTTTTTACATAATTAGCAGAACCGCCCAAGAAGATGCTTCCGATAGAAGTTAGGCTGTTATTGGTGTTTTTATAAACAGCAATTCCAGCACCGCCATTAGCGCTATATACATAATCACCATTTACAGATACTGCATTAGTAACAATATCTTCCTGATTTACGTCTGGTATTCCTGTTGGTAAACCGAATGTTTGCAATAAACTTCCAGTTGAGCTAAAAACTTTCAAACCACTGTATCCGTCAGCAACTAGCAGATTTGTTCCTTGAAAATCAATTGTTCTTTTCGCATCTGGAACATCAGATGAAGTTTTAATAGAAGAAATTAATGTCATAGAATCGGCATTGTAGATTTTTACACCTTCCGTACCGCTAAGAACAACTACTTTGTTGTCGATATAACCTAAAGCTCTTAAATCGGCAACAGGAATAGCTGTATTTATTATATTTGAAGTGTTACTTATTTTTGCTAAAACACCATTATTTCCAGAGATTGCGAAATAATTTGAATTTGCTGCAACAACACCGGTTCCAACATTTCCATTTAAAGAAATTGGAGAATAATTATTAGTCAGCAATCCATTTTGCAGAGGCATTTTTGCTACAAATGCTGAAGAAGTCAATTCTGGATTAGCATCCCTGCTTGAAGCACCAGAGATAAAAAGCGTGCCATTATTATATAGTACAGTGCTGATATCAGTATTTGGTAAAATCGCCTGCACTACTAATTTAGGATTATTTGGCTGTGAAACATCAATCACATCTATTCCTCCTAGGTAAGTTTCTCCCTGTGTATTGTATGAAACATATACATAATTGTCTTTTACGTCGACATGAGTTGCAGTAAGTTTTTTTCCTTCATATATTGGAGGGTTTACTTCAGCTAATAATGACATTGGGAAATTATCTGCACCTTGTGAGGCAGCATTTCTGGATGTTAATTTTGATGTTTTTAATGTTATAACACCAGAATTTGAATGATCCATGCGGTTAGATAATTCTGTGGAATTTGAATTTAAAAGTACTTTTGATTCTTCTGTAGTATTGCTGTTAGATATATCATCTGATTGACAGGCTTGAAATAACACAACAGTAAGTAAACATATTGTAAAAAGATTCTTTTTCATTTTGTTTTTTTTTGGAAGTGCAAAATTACTTTGTAAAATTTCTATAACTCATACATTATCAGTGTTTAACTAATTTAAGATTCTTTTTGACATTGTTTTTGTTTAAAAATATATTTTTCAATTAATTTTAACAAAAAACAAGATTAATAAACAAAAAAAAAGATCTCAATGAGAGATCTTTTAACATTTTTGATTTGATTGTCTAAGCTTTTCTATTATTGTTTGTTATTTTTTAAAAGTCGCTGTGTAATTTTCGTTTACTTTCTGCCAGTTTACAACATTGAAAAAAGCATCAATATAATTTTTCTTTTTGTACTGATGATCTAAAAAATAAGCATGTTCCCAAAGATCAATTCCTAAAATAGGAGTTCCGTGAAATCCAACAACAGGTGCATATGTCATTAATGGATTATCTTGATTTTGCGTAGTTGTTATTTGTAGCACGCCAGTTTTATCAACTACCAGCCAAACCCATCCTGATCCAAATTGCTTTACAGCAGTTTCTTTAAATAGGGTTTTGAAATTAGAAAAAGAGCCAAAGTCTTTATTGATGCTTGATGCTAATGTATCTATTGCTTCTCCTCCAGCTTTTGGTGAGATAGTTTTAAAGTATAGACTGTGATTATAGTATCCGCCAGCATTATTGCGAATTAAAGCATCATTAATATCTAATGTTTTTAGTAATTCTTCTATGGTAAGATTTTCGAATTTTGTACCTAAAACTGCTTTGTTTAAGTTATTAGTAAAAGATAAATAATTCTTTCCATAATGTGACTCTAATGTTAAAGCAGAAATATCTGGAGCCAAAGCATCATATCCAAAAGCAATTTTTTCCATTTGAAAAGAACCTTCGGCTGCTTTTACATCATTTGGATTGCCAATTTTTATTTTTTCCTGTACTGTTGGTAATGGAACTTCTACAACCTCAGTCATTTTTTTTTCATTACAAGAAATTAGGGCCGAAATAAAGAACAGATTTGCTAAGAGAAAAGTGATTTTTTTCATGAAAATAAAACGGCTAGTTTATTAAAGAATGAATTAATTTGATATATTTTTCCTTGGCTTCATCTTGTGTAAGATGGCTGATTTGAATCCAGGCATTGGTTTTGAATGCATTTCTTAAATCAGAGTTATCGGTAACAATAAAATTCGTTTTGTCGAAAGTTGCCTGTTTGTAAAAGGCATAAAGACGTAATTGTACATCCTGCGGTAAAGATGCTTGTGTCATAAAAGAAGCAATTTCTACAGCTTCTTGAAATTGTTTATCTAAATCTTTTTCAATCATTAAGCCTTAATTGCAATTATAGTTTTTCCTCCAATCGCTTTTTGGTTAAGTGTAACATTAATTGGAGTGCCTATTGGTAAAAAAATATCCACTCTTGAACCAAATTTAATAAAACCAGCGTCGGTACCTTGTACTACCTGCATACCTTCTTTTGCATAATTCACAATACGTTTTGCTAATGCACCTGCAATCTGGCGGTACAAAATAGCTCCAAAAGTTTTATTTTCAACAACAATGGTTGTTCTTTCGTTTTCTTCACTGGCTTTTGGATGCCAAGCCACAAGAAATTTACCAGGATGGTATTTGCTAAACTTTACTAATCCGCTTATAGCGTAACGAGTAACGTGAACATTTATAGGAGACATAAAGATTGAAACTTGAAGTCTCTTGTCTTTAAAATATTCGCCTTCAAACACTTCTTCAATCACAACTACCTTTCCGTCTACAGGAGCAATAATATGATTTTCATTGATTTCAACAGTTCTTTTTGGATTTCTGAAAAATTGCAAAATGATAATCAACAATAGTAAAGTTACAATTTCAATGGTCATTTTAATCCATTCTGTCTGGATAAAATAGTCTGATGCTAAAAAAACAATAGCAGTAACAATTGTGCCTAATAAAATACTTTGAGTTCCTTCTTTATGAAACATAATTTAAAATTTGATAAAATAAAAATATAATTGGTGCTACAAATATAACACTATCTAATCGATCTAAGATGCCTCCATGGCCTGGCATAATGTTTCCACTGTCTTTTTTTTCTGAAATCCGCTTGAATTTAGATTCAACTAAGTCTCCAATAGTGCCAAAAACACTAACAATTGATGCTATTATAAGCCATATGTAAGTATTTTTTTCAGGAAGCATTAAAAAATATTTTGAAATAAAATAACTTGCAATTAATGCAAATCCTACTCCTCCTAAAAATCCTTCAATGGTTTTTTTGGGAGATATTCTTTCAAATAATTTATGTTTTCCAATTGACTTTCCAACTAAGTAGGCAAAGGTGTCATTGGTCCATATTAAAATAAATATACTGATCAGGATGTTTGGATTGTAGCCCTTGATTCCAAAAGGTATTTTTGTAATAATTACAAATGGTAAAATTATATATCCGATTAAATAAGCAAATTTTGAAAAAGAATCTACTTTTAAATTTTTGTTATCGAATAAAAATACGATACACTTTAATGAAACAATAAGGGACGAAAATAGTACAGCTAAATCAAAATTCCTATTATACCTTAATGCATATAAAATACCATCTCCTTTTTCAGCTATGGCAATTTTATAGAAAAAGAAATAGAATAAACATGCAATTATTGTTGGAGCAATTTTGTTTAAGTGTACAAGATTACAAAATTCAGTTACTGCTATTAATAAAAAAACTCCAAATAGAACAAAAAAAGTTTCTATAGAGTATTGTATTGAGGCTATTAGTAATAAAATATAAACGGCCCCTGATATTGATCTTTTTAGTGTTTCATTCATTTTTAAAGATCTTCTAAGAGCAATAGGTATAAATTTTTTGCGGAACTTCCATACTGAGTGAAATCTTCCTCTTTGGCTTTTTCAAAATATTTGATAGTAGTAATATTGGTAGGGTATTCTGTTAAATACTTTTTTCTAATAGCGCTAAGGCCTTCGCTTTTGCCTTCAACAATCTGACTTGTTTTTGCTAAAATTACTATATTAGCAGGCAGGTCATTGGGTTTTTTCTGCTTAATCTGATTGGATGAAAATAAAATAGATCCTTCCTCAGTTACTAGGTTTTCACAGCCAGATAATAAAAATTTAGGGTTTAAGTTTTGACCGTATGTAAGCTTGTTTTCATCTAATAAAAAAAACAATTTGGGTTCATAGCATAAGGCTTCACATTCAAACCAATCATTTTCTTCAAGTATGTTTTCAAATTGTTCTTTTACTTCTTCTAAATTCTCGCAGTATAAAAATTTTCCGCCGTTTTTTTTAAAATTATAAATGAATTGCTCATCCAAAGGGGAGTTGATATCTGGATTTGGTTTATTTGAATTATCATTTTTACCTTCATCAGATGAAGGGTCGTTGGAACCAAATAATTTTTTAAAAAGATTCATAATTTTTACTAAACGTTTTGTGTGACTTGAAAACGTTCAAAGATAAAAAAATCTTAATTCAAAACGAGGTTTTGAATTAAGATTTTAAATATTTGTTAATTTTCAAATTATGAAACTACTTCGCCTAAGTTTTTGTCGAAAGTTCTTTTTCCAAATATAGCTTCTAAGTCATCTTTAAAGATTACTTCTTTCTCAATTAAGATATCTGCTAATTG
Source organism: Flavobacterium aquicola (assembly GCF_003385115.1). Lineage (GTDB taxonomy): Bacteria > Bacteroidota > Bacteroidia > Flavobacteriales > Flavobacteriaceae > Flavobacterium > Flavobacterium aquicola. Next base: position 368,837 of record NZ_QUNI01000002.1, on the reverse strand, counting down.
GTTTAATTTGTCTTTGTTTTCTTCTAAAATATGAATAGCTCTTTCATATTGTCCTTCAATTAATTCTGAAATTTCCGCATCAATAATCTTGGCAGTTTCATCAGAATAAGGTTTAGAAAAATTATATTCGCTTTGTCCTGATGAATCGTAATAAGTAACATTTCCTATTTTGTCATTTAAGCCATAAATAGTTACCATCGCACGGGCTTGGCGTGTTACTTTTTCTAAATCACTAAGTGCTCCAGTCGAAATTCTGTCAAAAGTTACTTTTTCTGCAGCTCTGCCTCCCATAGTAGCACACATTTCGTCAAGCATTTGGTCTGTTCTAACGATTTGTCTTTCTTCTGGAAGATACCAGGCAGCTCCTAAGCTTTGTCCGCGGGGAACAATAGTTACTTTGATAAGCGGTGCAGCATGTTCAAGCATCCAGCTTACAGTCGCGTGACCTGCTTCGTGAATTGCAATTGCTCTTTTTTCCTCAGGAGTAATGATTTTGTTTTTCTTTTCAAGACCTCCGATGATTCTATCTACGGCATCAAGGAAATCTTGCTTGTCAACAGCAGTTTTATTGTTTCTTGCAGCAATCAAAGCAGCTTCGTTACAAACATTGGCAATATCAGCACCAGAAAAACCTGGAGTCTGTTTGGCAAGAAAATCAAGATCAAGTCCTTCTACTTTTTTGATAGGTCCTAAGTGAACTTGGAAAATTTCAGCTCTTTCGCGGATATCCGGTAAGTCAACAAAAATCTGTCTGTCAAAACGTCCTGCACGCATTAAGGCTTTATCTAGTACATCGGCTCTGTTTGTTGCGGCCAAAACAATAACATTAGAATTAGTTCCGAAACCGTCCATCTCAGTCAATAATTGATTCAGAGTGTTTTCTCTTTCATCGTTACCGCCAGACATATTGCTTTTTCCTCTCGCTCTACCAACTGCATCAATTTCATCAATGAAAATAATAGCTGGAGATTTTTCTTTAGCTTGTTTGAATAGATCACGGACACGTGAAGCACCAACTCCTACGAACATTTCCACAAAATCAGAACCAGATAAAGAGAAAAATGGTACTTGCGCTTCTCCTGCAACAGCTTTGGCTAATAAAGTTTTTCCAGTTCCTGGAGGCCCTACTAATAATGCTCCTTTAGGGATTTTACCTCCCAAATTAGTGTATTTCTCAGGATTCTTAAGGAATTCTACTATTTCCTGTATTTCTTCTTTTGCACCTTCTAGTCCGGCTACGTCTTTAAAAGTGGTTTTGATATCTGTTTTTTCATCAAAAAGTTTAGCTTTAGATTTTCCGATGTTGAAAATTTGTCCGCCTCCGCCACCTGGGCCTCCAGACATTTTTCGCATAATAAAAATCCATACACCAATGATGATGATGATAGGCAACAGGCTTATCAAGATATCAGTCCAGTTGCTAGAATCTTTAAAATCGTAGTCAACTAACTTCTTTTCTATCTTGGCTTTGTCAAGTTTTTCTTGAAATGATTTAAGATCTCCAAATTTTGTAGTGTAATGAGGGCCTTTGTTAGGCTGATCTAAAACATTTTTCGCAACTTTTTTATTAGCAGGGTCTTTTAATGCAGCATCCGAAAGATAAATTTCTGCATCTTTATTATTGAAAATGACAACATTTTTAATTTGTCCTTTAGCCAGCATGTTATCAATCTCAGACGATTTTAGCTGACCTGGTTCTTGAAAGTTTGATCCGCCGGTTGCAAAGCTTATTGCTAAAAAAATCAATATTATTGCAGTGTATACTAACCAAGGACTTACCTTAAATTTATTTGAATTTGGATTATTTTCTTTAGCCATTAGAAGATTGTTTCTTTAATATTTGTTTTCGATTTTAGTGATTTTGGCATCACCCCAAAGACTTTCTATGTTGTAATATTCACGAATGTGTTTTTGAAATACATGTACTACGATGTGAACATAATCCATTAATACCCATTCGGCTACATCAGAACCTTCAACATGCCAAGGTTTGTCTTTTAAATCTTTAGAAACTGTTTTTTGAATTGAATTAACAATAGCATTTACTTGAGTATTTGAATTACCATTGCATATTACAAAATAGTCACAAACTGCAGTGTCTATTTCTCTTAAATCTAAAATATCGATATCACTTCCTTTTACTTCTTCTATTCCTTTTATGATGTTTGCCAATAGAGCATCATTGTTTATAATCTTTTTCGCCATGTATTTTTTTATATGAATTTGTAAAGTTACCATTTTTTGTGATTAATTTTGAACCTTAACATAATATTAAATTATGTTTTTGCAAAATAAACACAAATGAAGTTAATCAAACTCGATGCCATAGATTCTACAAATGAGTTTCTAAAAGGTTTATCGAACAAGCAGGAGGTTCAAAATTTTACAGTTATTAGTGCTGAAACTCAGTTAAAAGGAAAGGGGCAGATGGGGGCGAAGTGGGATTCTGAGCCGGGTAAGAATCTTATTATGAGTGTGTTGGTAAAGCGTTTTTTGTTTGATTCTGAAACGGTTTTTAATCTCAATGTAGTAGTTTCACTTGCAGTAATCCGTACACTAAAAGAATACGATATTCCTGAATTAAGCATCAAATGGCCAAACGACATTATGTCAGCTAATAAGAAGATTGGTGGCATATTAATAGAAAACAGTATTAAAGGAGAAGGAGCAATTACATCTATTGTCGGGCTGGGATTGAACGTGAATCAAACAGAATTTGATAATTTGCCCAGAGCTTCTTCTTTGGCTTTGGTTTGTAATAAAGTCTTTAACAAAGAAGAAATTCTTTTTTCAATAGTGTCAAAAATAAATGAAATAATAGCTGAGTATGCTGTAAAAGCTTCCTCTTTGTGGGAAGAGTACATTAATGAATTATTTAAAATTGGTGTGCCAGTCGCTTTTTCCGATGAAAATGAAACCAATTTTATGGGAATTATAAAAGGCGTTTCAGCCGTAGGAAAACTTCAGATCCAATTGGAAGATGATACTGTCTGTGAATACAGTCTTAAAGAAGTGCAGATGTTATATTAAAAACAAAAGCCTTTTAGCTAAAAACTAAAAGGCTTTTTTGTTTGTTTATAAAGGGTATTATAGTTTTGTCATATTGGCTGCCAAGGTCTCAATAAATTTTGAAATTGGTCCTTTTACCATCATTGCCATCATTGCGTTGAATTCGCCTTCAAAATCCAGTTTTACAGCACTTGAATTTTCGGAAACAGTGTCAATATTGGCTACTAAAGAAAACGGAAGCTTATCGCTTGCTGCACCCAAAACTATTTTGTTTGGAGCTGTTTTTTCTTTCATTTTCAGTTTGATCTCAGGCATTCCTTTTAATCCAAAAATAAAAGCATCTTCACCAATTACTTCAAATTTTGCAATATTATCCGGCATTAATTTTTCGAAGTTTTTCACATCACTTAATAAGTCGAATAATTCTTGGCTTGATTTTTCAACGGTAACTTTTGGACTTTCTAAATTCATTTTTTGTTATTTTGTTTTACTGCAGTTAAAATCTGCAATCTAAAATTTATATACTCCAAGTTGATGGACTCACGTTCCATTCTCTCAAAGTTTGTTCTTCATTTTCTGTGATGTACTTTTTAGCAACGGCTAAATTCAGTAAATTTTGATAATTGCTTAAAGTGTAGAGGTCAATTTTAGCATCTTTAAAGTTATTGTCTGCTACATCAAAACCATATGTAAATATAGCTGCCATCCCTTTTATGACTGCTCCGGCTTCGCGTAAACCATCAACGGCTAGCAAACTGCTGTTTCCAGTACTTATTAAATCTTCTATAATTACTACGCTTTGTCCTTTTTGTAAAAAACCTTCCACTTGGTTCTGACGTCCATGTTTTTTTGGTTCTGGGCGAACATACACAAAAGGAAGTCCCATGCTCTCGGCAACAAGCATTCCTATGCCTATTGCACCAGTAGCTACACCTGCAATTACATCTGGTTTCCCAAATTGTTTTTCGATGTTCTTGGAAAATTCATCTCTAACATAATTTCTTATGGCTGGAAACGAGAGGATTAAACGATTATCGCAATATATAGGCGATTTCCATCCAGAAGCCCATGTAAAAGGATTTCCTGGATTCAATTTAATTGCATTTATTTGCAAAAGCAATTCGGCTGTTTTTTCGGCTGTATCTTTATTAAAAATCATAATACAAATGTATAAAGTTTTTGTTAACGACAAACCACTTTTTTTGACAAATCAAATTTCGAAGGAAACTGATTTTCAGCTTTTCTTGCTTGATAGTATTGATGTTAAGCAAGTTATTGTGAAAATGTTTCAGAATAAAATTAAGAAAGCATATCTCTATCATCCTGACGAAAGCGTGATTATGAAAACGCTTAAAGCAAAAATTCCTGTAAATAAAGCTGGCGGCGGATTGGTATATAATCAAAAAGGTGAAGTTTTATTCATTTTTAGAAACGGAAAATGGGATCTGCCAAAAGGTGGTACCGACAAAGGCGAACTGATTGAAGAAACGGCAATGCGCGAAGTGGAAGAAGAAACTGGCGTGAACGAATTGAAAGTTGTAAAAAAACTTCAAAAAACCTATCATATATTCAAGCGAAATGGTAAATACAAACTGAAAATTACCCATTGGTTTGAAATGCAGTCTACATTTGAAGGTACTCTAAAAGGACAGCTGGAAGAAGGAATTGAAAAAGTTGCATGGCTGAATCCTGAGCAGATAAAGGAAGCACTGCAAAATTCCTATGAAAATATAAAGCTTCTGTTTGAAGAAGAAAATTTGATTAAGTAAATCAAATTTTCACTTCTAATATTCTCTTTTTTTAATGAATTAACTTATTTATTTGACAGCATGATTTTTTGTTTTGCTGACAATTAACTGGTTTATTGATGAATAAAATTCGTTTTAAATTTCTAAATCCCTTATATTTGATACTATAATTGTTGAAAATCACATTGTAAGTTTTCAATTGATTAAAGGTTTTGAAGCGTATCTTGTTTGTTTTCTATCTAAAAGTTAATTTAAATGAAAAGAACTGTCTTACTTATTTCATTTTTATTTTATGCATCTTCTGGGTTTTCATTTTCTAAAAATGTTAAACCTTTTTTGTGTAAAAAAACGATAGAAGTTTCTCTCTTAGCGAATGTTTTGGATACCGTAAAAGATAGCGATTCCGTAAAAAAGAAAGAAAAGAAATTTGCTTTTATGCCTATACCAACTTTGACTTATGATCGTTCGCAGGGCGCTGGCGCTGGCGCAATTGCTATGGGACTTTTTAAGGCAGATAATTCAAAAAAAGCACCTCTTTCCAGAGTTATGGCAGTTGGTAATTATGCAACAAACGATTCTTACTACATGATGCTGGGAACGCGTCTTTATCTAATGGAAGATAATTGGAGGATAATTACTGCTGTTGGATATATCAATTATAATTTTCAGGCCTTTCAGGATTTTGAGGATGGCGGTACGGGAGGAGTTATAGGTGTTTATGAAACTCCGTACACTACAAAAGGAGGTTTAATTGCATTTGCATTGCAGAGAAGGGTTTTTGAAAATTTTTATTTGGGACTCGGGGGATTTATGATGCGTTCTGATGTAACGATTACACTTCCGGATGGCAGTGAAGTTGTAGAGCCAAATGACACTAATTCACTGTCTATACCAATTAGTTATGATACCCGAAACAGTATCTATAATCCAAGTGAAGGAATTTTCATTGATGGAAGATTTTCAATGGTGCCTGAATGGTTGGATAACGATAATGATTTCATAAAAACAATGTTATATGTAAATCATTATAAAAAATTGGGAGACCATAAAATTTTAGCCAGCAGGTTTGCAATGAAAGCCAATTTTGGAGACGTTCCTTTTGCTTCACAGGATTATATTGGTCAAACGGATCTAAGAGGTTATACCCAAGGGGAATACAGAGGAAATCAAACCTATACAGTTCAATCGGAATTTCGAAATAATTTTTACAAAAAATGGGGGTACGTTGGGTTCGCGGGACTCGGAATTGCCTATAGAAAGTCCGAAGAAGGCGCAGCATCAGGCGATTGGTATGATTCCGGAGCTTCATGGAGCAAACCATTACCAAGTATAGGTGCAGGTATCCGTTATCAGGTAATTGAAAAGGCTGGTCAAAAAGTAAATGCCGGAATTGATATTGCTGCAGGCCGTGGAGATTGGGGGTTTTATTTTAGAATTACCGAAGCTTTTTGAGTTGGATTCTATTGTTAATTTTTTGGAGCTGAAAGATTAGATATTTTTTGAGACATTGTTCCCGCTTTCCGTTGCAATCTTTTTATTTTTAAAGAAAAAACAAAAAGGATTTTCACTGCACACGAGCGAAGCGAACTGACGAAGTAATCGGGGCTAAAGAGAAACATTTTGCTCTTTTGCCATCATCCTAGCTTTTAATTAAGTCATAACCACAGCAAATGATTTCAATCATTAAACGTGTTTTTTGTTTTTTTGCAGCCAATATATTGACCTCGAAAGCAAAGTGTTATTTTTGATTACCTTTGCAAAATGAATAAGAAACACCACTCCAATAATATATTACTGAATATAGGTATCGAAAGCCTAAATGAAATGCAGGAAACTGCGCAGGATGTTATCCTAAATGACAATAATGTTTTACTGCTCTCTCCAACAGGTTCCGGAAAAACATTAGCATTTTTATTACCGATTTTCGAAATGCTGCTGCCCGAAATTTTATCGGTTCAATGCCTGATTTTAGTTCCGTCACGCGAACTTGGACTGCAGATTGAGCAGGTTTGGAAAAAAATGGGAACCGATTACAAAGTAAATGTGTGCTACGGCGGACATTCTATTGATACTGAAATCAAAAATCTGAGTAATCCTCCAGCTGTTTTAATAGGAACTCCCGGCCGAATTGCTGACCATATCGACAGAGGTACTTTTCGACTGGACAAGATTCAAACTTTAATTTTGGACGAGTTTGATAAATCGCTGCAGTTAGGTTTTCACGAACAAATGTCATTTATCATTGGGAAACTTTCAAAGCTTAACAAACGTGTTTTAGTTTCGGCTACATCAGACATTGAAATTCCAAAATACACCCGAGTTGTAAATCCTACAGTTTTAGATTTTATTCCATCTGAAGAAGAGAAAGCAAGTAATTTGGTTACCAAAATGGTAATTTCTAAAAGTAAGGACAAATTAGAAAGCCTATTCAACTTGATATGCTCGTTAAAATCACAGTCGGCGATTATTTTTTGCAATCATCGTGATGCTGCCGAACGAATCAGCGACACTTTAAACGAAAAAGGAATTTATGCTACCTATTATCATGGCGGAATGGATCAGGAGGAACGAGAAAGATCTTTAATTCAATTCCGTAATGGGAGTATGAGTTATTTGATCACTACAGATTTGGCAGCGCGTGGATTGGATATTCCCGAAATGAAACACGTAATTCATTATCATCTGCCATTAAAAGAAGATGAGTTTACACATAGAAACGGAAGAACTGCCCGTATGCAGGCTTCGGGTTCCGCTTATCTTATTGTAAATGAAAGTGAAAAAAAACTGGATTATGTTGATTATGAAATGCCAGTTTTAAATGTAGAAAACAGTATAAATCTGCCAAAACCGCCCGAGTTTCAAACCATTTACATTAGCGGAGGAAAGAAAAATAAATTGAATAAAATTGATATTGTAGGTTTCTTTTCCCAAAAAGGAAAACTCGAAAAAGGTGATTTAGGATTAATTGAAGTGAAGGATTTTATTTCGTTTGCAGCAGTGAAATTCAATAAAGTAAAAGACTTACTGCTCGCTGTTAAAGACGAAAAAATGAAAGGCAAGAAATTCAAAATTGAAGTTGCCAGAAAAGTGATTAAAAAAGAAGAAGAATAGTCAGTACTCGGTTTGATTCTAAAATTATTCATGAAAAAACTACTTAATTTATTCGACTTCTCACAGAAAGTAAACTATAAAACTGAAGTCTTAGCAGGGTTTACAGTGGCTATGACGATGATTCCAGAATCGTTGTCGTTTGCAATATTAGCTGGATTCCCTCCTTTGATGGGATTGTATGCGGCTTTTATAGCAGGTCTTGTGACAGCAGTATTTGGCGGAAGACCGGGATTGATTTCAGGCGGAGCAGGTGCAACGGTGATTGTATTAATTGCTTTGATGAAATCCCATGGTTTAGAATATGTTTTTGCAGCTGTAGCTTTAGCTGGTGTATTGCAAATCTTGGTTGGTTTTTTTAAATTAGGGAAATTCATTAGACTGGTGCCGCGTCCAGTTATGTTTGGATTTGTAAACGGATTAGCAATTGTGATATTTATGTCGCAGCTGGAGCAGTTTAAAACGATAGTTAACAACCAAGCTGTCTGGCTTTCCGGAAGTTCAATGTATATTATGGCTGGTTTAGTGGCTTTGACGATTGGAATAGTAATGCTGGTTCCAAAATTAACCAAAGCTGTTCCTGCTTCCTTAATAGCGATTATTGTTGTGTTTGTTTTGGTTTTTTTCTTCGGAATTGAAACTAAAACGGTGAAAGATATTGCATCAATCAGCGGTGGTTTTCCTCCATTTCATATTCCTAATATTCCAATTAATTGGGAAACTTTACGATTGATTTTTCCATATGCATTGATTATGGGAGCAGTTGGACTGACTGAAGGATTACTGACTTTAAATTTAGTCGATGAAATTACAGGCACTAAAGGAAACGGTAACCGCGAATGCATTGCACAGGGAAGTTCTAACATATTGAATGGGTTTTTCTTCGGTATGGGAGGCTGTCCTATGATTGCGCAGACTTTAGTAAATCTTTCCGCAGGTTCTAGAGCGCGTTTGTCAGGAATCGTAGCATCATTAACTATCCTGCTAATTATTTTATTTGGTGCTCCAGTTATTGAGCAATTGCCAATGGCAGCGTTGGTTGGAGTTATGATTATGGTTGCAATAGGAACGTTTGAATGGGCGAGTTTAAAAATTGTCAATAAAATGCCAAATCACGATGTTTTTGTTGTAGTAATCGTGGCTTTGATTACCGTTTTACTGCATAATTTGGCTTTGGCTGTTTTGATTGGAGTTGTAGTTTCGGCTTTAGTTTTTGCTTGGGAAAGTGCCAAAAGAATTCGTGCTAAAAAGTATATTGATGATAACGGAGTAAAGCACTATGAAATATACGGCCCTCTCTTTTTTGCTTCAACTACAGTATTTGCAGAGAAATTTGATGTTCTGAATGATCCTGATGAAGTAATTATTGATTTCAAAGAAAGCCGTATTGCTGATATGTCAGCGATTGAAGCTTTAAATACAGTCACACACCGATATTCTAAGATTGGTAAGAAAGTACATTTAAGGTATTTAAGCCCAGACTGTATTGAATTATTAAAAAATGCTGAAGCTATTATTGATGTAAATATAATTGAAGATCCTAATTACATGGTAGTTAATGCAGATTAGGTAGTAAGATTTGCGGTAAATAATCCCAAACGATAGTTTTTGGAATGATTTATTATTGTGGTTTGTATTCTGAAATTGAAATTACAAACAAAATAATTGATTTTTATGTTAATAAAAAATAGGATTGATAAAGGAGTTAATTTTTTTTATTATTATGTTTGCTGGCAAATACTTATCGAATAGAGTATATCATTAAAACCCCAGATAAATTATGAAAAAAATTATTGCGATTGCTGTTTTGTTTATTAGTTCTATTGGATTTAGCCAGATTAAAGTTCTTGAAACTGTACCTGTTGAGAAATTAGGCAGAGTAAATAATAATTTCTATGTTCAGAAAATTGGTGATGAGTTTACCTTTTTCTATACCACAGTTCAATCTGAGGATGCTGAGCCGTCTTTAAAAGCTTTTACTTTTAAAAATGTTGATAATGCATATCAAAGTCTTTATAAAATCATTACTGGCGGATTTACAGCAAGTCCTCTTAATGATGTAAAATTGGAATTACCTAATAATTTTGTTTGGCTGCATTATATTGCTAGCTCTGATAAAACTACAGTACAATTTATGGTTTCCAGTAAAGAAGCTGGTTCTACCAATATTTCTGAGCCGCTATCAAGAGAACAAGTTGAAAAATTATTTCAAAAAAGCTAGTAGAAAGATTTAAGACTGTAGTTATAAGATTTAAGATTACAGAGCTAATAAATTACAAAAAAGTCCTCGATTTTTCGAGGACTTTTTTTTTATTGCAATCTGCAATCTGCAAACTATATTTTCTTAACGTATTGTGTGATAATTACAATCTGCTGTCCATCGACTTTTCCTTCAATATATTCAGCATTTTCGTGGTCTAGGCGAATGTTACGCACAGAAGTTCCTTGTTTGGCCACCATGCTTGATCCTTTTACTTTTAGGTCTTTGATTAAAACAACCGAATCTCCGTGTGCCAAAACTACGCCGTTTACGTCGCGGTGAATAATTTTATTTTCATCATCTTCGCCTTCTCCTGTGGCTTGTGCCCATGCCAGCGTATCTTCATCCAGATACATTTGTTCTAGTAAATCTTGATTACGCAAACGGCTTAACATTCTCCAAGATACCACTTGCACTGGAATATGTTCATTCCACATGCTGTCATTCAAACATCTCCAATGGTTTAAATCTTCATGACCAGGATTCTCTATTTGATCGATACAAGTAGAACAGGCATAAATGCTTTCGTCTAAACCTCCTTTTTGAGTTGGTAATACTTGGTATTCTTTTAGGTTCTCAGTGGCAGTACATAATTCACATTGTGAACCGCTGCGTTTATTTAATTCTCTTTCGAAGCTCATTATAAAGGGTGTGTTTTTTAGACTGCAAAATTACGGTTAAATGGAAGGTTTTGCAAGTTTATGAAGACCTAACAGTTTTTAAAAACTCTTAGGGCTGAAAATTATTTCAGAATTCTTAATTATTTATGCAATTTCACTCTCACCGCTTCGGGAACTAGCATTTCATATTCTCCATGATTTCGGATAACGTCTCTCACGATACTGGAACTGATGTAGGAAGTTCGTGCTGCGGTTAATAAAAAGACAGTTTCTATTTTAGATAATCGTCTGTTGGTGTGGGCAATGGCTTTTTCGAATTCGAAATCGGCGGGATTGCGCAACCCTCTCAAAATGAAATCAGCTTTTACTTTTTGGCATAAATCGATAGTTAATCCTTCGTAAGTGATAACGGTAACTTTTGGCTCGTTTTTGAATGTCTCTTCAATAAAGCGTTTTCTTTCTTCGAGGCTGAACATGTATTTTTTTTCGGCATTGACTCCAATGGCTATTACGATTTCATCAAAAAGCGAAATGCCTCTATTAATGATGTCTTCGTGTCCTAAAGTTATTGGGTCAAATGATCCTGGGAATATGGCTTTTTTCATTTCATTTTAGTTTAGTAGTTTTTCAATTCTGGAATCTGGAACAATCCAGAGCATCGCTACAGATATATAAAGAAGGCCAGAAATCCAAGGTGATACAAAAGCTAATGGAATTGCCAAAAGATAGGCTAATGCTGATATTTTACCTTTTAAGTCTTTTTCAACGGCGCGGTGTAGAATCGAATCTTTTCCTTCCAGCTTTATAATTTTATTTTGAAGCAGATTATATGCAATGGCACACATTAATAAAACAAAACCATAAATACTCATTGGTGTTGCTGCAAAATGATGTTCTCCAATCCAGCTAGTAGCAAACGGAATCAAGGAAAGCCAGAAGAGTAAAAAAAGATTGCCCCATAAAATGGAACCATTCACTTTTTTAACAACCTGAAACATATGATGGTGGTTGTTCCAATAAATCCCAACATATATAAAGCTCAAAACATAGCTCAAGAAGACTGGAATTAAATGTTTTAAGGATTCAAAACTATCTTCTTCTGGTGCCTTTATTTCCAAAACCATTATGGTAATGATAATTGCTAATACGCCATCGCTAAAGGCTTCGATTCTGGTTTTGTTCATTTGTTTTTAAAGTTTCTGAGATGCTAAGTTTCTGAGATTTTTTAAGCTTAGAAACTTAGCATCTCAGAAACTCAGCTTCTTAATTAAGCGCTAACTCAATAGCATTGGTAAACAAATCTGTCAATGTAATTCCGGCTGCTTTGGCTTGTTGCGGAATTAAACTTTCTGTTGTCAATCCTGGAATGGTATTCATTTCGAGCATGTGCGGTTCTCCGTTTACAAAGATGAATTCGCTTCTGGAGAAACCTTTCATTTTTAGCACTTCGTAAGCACGTTTTGCTGCTTCGCTAACTTTTTGAGTCATTTCTTCGGAAATTCTGGCAGGAGTTATTTCCTGTGATTTTCCTTCGTATTTGGCTTCATAATCGAAGAAATCATTTTCTGAAACAATTTCGGTGATTGGTAAAACGATTGTTTCTCCCTGATAGTTGATGACTCCGACAGAAACTTCGGTTCCGTCAAGGAAACTTTCGATGATGATTTCGTTATCTTCTTTATAAGCAACTTCTATTGCGATTGGCAGTTCAGCTTCGGTTTTTACTTTGGAGATTCCAAAACTTGAACCTGATTTATTTGGTTTCACAAAACATGGCAAACCGACAGTTTTTATAATTTCGGCAGTATTGATTATATCGCCTTTGTTCAAATAGTAGGAAGTGGCAGTTTTGATTCCGTACGGTTTTAAAACAGAAAGCATGTCGCGTTTATTGAACGTTAATGCCGCTTGGTAATAGTCGCAGGATGACTGCGGAAGACCAATTAATTCAAAATAGGCCTGCATCAGTCCGTCTTCGCCTGGTGTTCCGTGGATGGCATTGAAAACGCAGTCGAAAGTGATTTTGGTTCCGTTTACAGTTGTTGAAAAATCGTTTTTGTCTATTGGAAATTCATTGTCATTGTCATCAACATACACCCATTTTTCTTTGAAAATATGGACTCTGAATCCGTTGTATTTTGTTTTGTCCAGAAATTGGTAAACTACGTTTCCGCTAATGAGTGAGATCTTGTATTCGCTTGAATAGCCGCCCATGATGATGGCAATGTTTTTCATTTTATTCGTTTAATCGGTTAAACGTTTAACCGATTAGCCGATTAAACCTATTCTAAACAAAATTATCATTTTTTTTGAAACGAAATAGCTTTATCTTTGCGGGAAACAAAAATATTTATGAGCTTAAAAAAATATCTTACGAGCCGCGTTTTTTTTGGACAAGTGGCAATTGCATTTGCAATTATTGCAGTTTTAGCCTATTTATTTATGCATTGGCTGACTTTTACAACTGATCATGGGCATGAAATTGCTGTTCCAGATTTGAGAAAATTGACCGAGGAGCAAGTGGAAGAGAAACTGGACGAACTGGATTTGGATTATGAGCTGCTGGATAGTGTTGATTTTAGAGGCGATTATCCAAAATATAGTGTTGTAGAGCAGGATCCAATGCCTGGTACAAAGGTAAAAGTAGGCAGAAAAGTATATATCAAGATAAATTCATCTGGGTTTTCATCTGTGAGAATTCCGGATTTAATAGAGAAAACATATCGTGAGGCTGTGCCTACATTAAAGGCTTTGGGACTTGAAGCGGGGACAATTACTTATGTTCCTAATTTAGGAAAAGACATGGTTCTTGAAATGCGTTATAAAGGCAGAAACCTAAAAGTAGGGGACAGAGTATTGAAAGCTTCTAAAATTGATTTGGTTTTGGGAGACGGAAAAGAGAGTTATCAGGAAGAAGAACCAGTGGACAGTACAGCTGTTCCCGCAACAGAAACAGCAACACCAGCGAATGAACAATAATATTGAACCCATAGAGGATTTAGACGAAGAGTTATTTGAGCATTACAGGTTTGAGGTTCCGAAAGGGCAGGCCATTTTGCGGATTGACAAATACTTGATGGGCTTGATTCAAAACGCAACACGAAATAAAATTCAGAACGCCGCCACCGACGGGAATATTTTTGTGAATGATTTGACAGTGAAGTCGAATTATAAGGTGAAACCCTTTGATGTGATTCAGGTAATGCTTTCGCATCCGCCGTTTGAGAATAGGGTAGATCCAGAGGATATTCCACTAGATATTGTATATGAAGATGAAGCTCTTTTGTTAATCAATAAACCGCCTGGATTGGTAGTTCATCCAGGTCACGGAAATTATACAGGAACTTTAGTAAACGCATTGGCATTTCATTTTGAGAATTTACCAATGAACAGCAGTGAGCGCCCAGGTTTGGTTCATCGAATTGACAAGGATACTTCGGGATTATTGGTTGTTGCCAAAACAGAAGCTGCGATGACACATTTGGCGAAACAATTTGAAGCTAAAACATCCGAAAGAGAATATATTGCATTGGTTTGGGGGAATGTTGCCCAAGATTCCGGAACTATTGAAGGAAACTTGGCGAGACATTTGAAAGACCGCATGCAGATGGCCGTTTTTGCGGATCCTGAAATTGGTAAACCGGCGATTACACATTATAAAGTATTGGAGCGTTTTGGGTATGTAACATTGATTTCCTGTAAATTGGAAACTGGAAGAACACACCAGATTCGTGCACACTTGAAACACATTGGTCATCCGCTTTTTAATGATGAGCGTTACGGAGGTCACTTGATTCTGAAAGGAACAACATTTACAAAATACAAACAGTTTATCGAGAATTGTTTTAAAGCGTTGCCACGTCAGGCACTGCATGCTAAAACACTTGGTTTTGTACATCCTAATACAGGTGAAATGATGCGTTTTGATACCGAATTGCCACAAGATTTTCAGGATTGTATTGAGAAATGGAGAGGGTATTCTAAGTCACATCATGTGGATGATGAGGAGTGATTTATAAGTTTTTTAGTCCTTAGTTTTTAGTCCATAGCAAATAGTGAAAAGTATTCTTTAGTCAATAAGACAAAAGAGAAAAAGTAAAAAGAGAAGCTTGAATTTATATTATATAAACTCAAAGCTTCTCTTTTTTTATGTATCAATAGATTCTAATTGCTAAGGACTAATCACCAACAACTAGGGACTATATTTAAACAGTTTCCGTTGGATTAGAAGTATCCGAAGGGTTAAAATCAGTTGATGTATTATCTACTTTTTTCACACGTTTTGGCTGTTTTTTCATTTGTTCTCCAATAATATTGGAAGCCGAAAAACTTGTTACCATATTGTTTAGCATATCACTTGCTGCCTGCGGGGAATTTGGAAGGAGAATTAAATTAGAATTCGTATCGGCACCAATTGCCTGAAGTGTATCATAATGCTGTGTAATTACAATCAGAGCTGATGCTTCCTGAGAATTAATTCCCACTTCGTTCAATACTTCAACACTTTCTACCAGACCACGTGCAATTTCTCTTCTTTGGTCGGCAATACCTTGACCTTGCAGTTTTTTACTTTCGGCCTCGGCTTTAGCTTTTGCAACAATTCTGATTCTTTGCGCTTCCGATTCGAACATAGCAGCTGTTTTTTCTCTTTCGGCAGCATTAATTCTGTTCATGGCATTTTTTACCTGAATGTCTGGATCAATATCGGTAACCAGAGTATTGATGATATCATAACCATACGCCATCATTGCTTCGTTTAATTCTCTTTTTACTGCAATTGCGATATCATCTTTTCGTGCAAAAACATCATCCAGAATAAGTTTCGGAACCTCGGCACGTACTACGTCAAAAACGTAAGCAGTAATCTGGTCATGCGGATATTCCAATTTGTAGAATGCTTCATAAGCGTGTTCCGGAATGACTTTAAACTGTACCGAAATTTTCATTTTCACAAACACATTGTCTTTGGTTTGTGTTTCAATAATTACATCCAGCTGCTGGATTCTAAAGTTTACACGACCCGCAATTCTGTCAATAATAGGTACTTTAAGCTGTAAACCTGAGTTGCGGATACTCAAAAACTTACCAAAACGTTCTACAACAACCGCGGTCTGCTGTTTAACTGTAAAAAAGGAAGAAAAAAGAATAATCAGCCCGAAGACTAAAAGAGCAATCATAAATGGACCCATGAGTTTTTTAGATTTAAAGTTAAAATTATTATACGTGATGTCGGTATAAAAGTTACAAACTTTATAAAATCATTCTTACCTCATGGAGTAGTATTTTTCTATTTTGATGCATTATATTTTAGTTCAAATAATTCTCTTACACCCAATATTGTCATTCCGACGAAGGAGGAATCTCCGCAAGTGGCTCGACAAAGAAAGTCCTTAACGGTGCGGAATAGCAAGCGAAGATTCCTCCTCCGTCGGAATAACAAGTTTGCGGATTCTTGAGGTGTTTAAAAACACATTATTGATAGGAACGAAGCAAACTAACTAAGAAATGTAACCCAGAAAATGTGATTACTTCGTTCCTCGCAATGATTATGATTACTGGATTATTTACAGAAAATCGTAATTAAGAAGCAAAAGCTTTTATAATTCCTTTTGATCCTGTTGGACACGACAGCAGTTCCAAAACCGAATTCGGCGCAAGATTGGGTTCCATTCTATGCGAAACAAAGAGAATCGTTATGTTCGTTTCTTTTTTAATCGTATTGATAAGCTCAATTACCAAAGCCACATTATGGTCATCTAAACCTTCAAGTGGTTCGTCTAGAATTAATAACGGTGGGTGTTTGAGAACTGCTCGGGTTATAAGCGCAAGTCTTTGCTGGCCAATGGAAAGCCGATTGAATATTTTCTTTTTCAAAGGAGTCATTTCGATTACATCAAGCCATTGGGAAACAATTTTTCGCTGCAAGGTTGTTGGCTGTCTGTACAATCCGATGGAATCAAAAAAACCGGAAAGAATCATTTCTTCCAAAGTGGTATTTCTGTTAAATAAATCGGTCATTGATGTTGAGAAAGACCCGATTTTCTTCTTGATTTCCCAAATGCTTTCGCCACTGCCTTTTTTTCTTCCAAAGAGTTCAATATCCTGACCGTAGCCTTTGGTATTTTCGCCTGTGATCAGCGATAGAAGTGTGCTTTTTCCAGAACCATTCGGGCCAATTAACTGCCAGAATTCCCCCTGTTTAATAGTCCATGACAGCGAATCGATAATAGGTCTTTCATCATAAGAAACAGAAACCGAATTCATTTTTATTAGAATACCGTCTTTGAAAATTTCTTTGTGAATCGGGATTTTATATTCGTTGTTTTCAAGTGAATGTTCGATTGTGTTAATGTCATGTAATTCAAATGAATTATCATTTATCTGCGCTTTATTGGCAATAAACGGAAGCAGATCAACAGCTCGGTTTACCAATTGAATAATACCAACCGAATGTGAAATGGAAGCAATCTCAGCAGATAATTCGATGCGTGAAGCAATATCTAAATGATCCATAGGATTATCCAGAATAATATAATCTGGCTTTTGTCTGAGGCAGTATTTTAAAAATTCTTTTTTTCTTTCTCCGGATGAAAAGGTGCGCAGATTTCTGTGGAATTTAGCAGTGGCCTCCATGGAATCGTGTATGTATTCTTCTTCTATTAATTTCTGAATAGCAATATCAGAAAATAAAATCCCTTTCTGGTTATTAAAAACCGAAAGTTTTCCTTCTATTCTGCTTGATAACAAAGTATCTATAAAGCTTTTTTTATCAACCTGATTGGATAAAAGAATGTCCCAATGTTTCATTTTACGTGTATTGAAGTAAAAAATTAAATTTGGCAAAATTAGACATATAATTCAAATTTTTAAGAAGATTATCAAATAAAAAAGCCTCAAAAATGAGGCTTTGTACTGTCTTAAATATAGTTTGTTAAAGTTCTCTGTCTACTGTTTCAGGTTCTTCTTTCTTTTCTGTTTCTTCTATTTGAGCTATCGGTTCTTCAAGCTGTTTTGGTTCTTCTTCATTTTCGGTTTCATTATTTTTAGAAAACCATCCTCTTATTTTATTTTTGAAAGCACCAAAGAGCCCTAAAAATCCTAATACAATTATTTTTCCAAATTTTGCGAGTATAGCCAAGAAACCAACTTTGGCCAAAACTTTTCCGGCAACAAGACCTCCAATTGTCCAAGCAGCAACTTCATCTACATTGGAATCAAAGTCTTCATATTTGTACCCATCATTGAATTGAACGATGTCAAGAACTTTATTAATGTCTTTTTGTACCAATGGCAATTCATTCTCAGTTGCAATCGCATTTAATACCAAAACTCCTTTTCGGCCAAGGATTCTAACATTATAGTTTAAAGTGTTAACAGTATTTGTACCAAATTTTATTTCTTTTGCCCAATGCAGTATTTTCCTGTCTTGGTCATAAAATGGTTTTGCAGCCCAGCCTACAATAGTTACTGGTTCATATCCTGCTTTTTGACGTTCTTTATTTTCTTCAATAGTTTCTTTTTGCATTTCGGCAAGCAGATCATCATAGTTAACATCGTCGGCATCATCATCTTCAACATGTCCGATTTCATCATACTGAATATTAAAAACATAACCGTTCTCATTCATTACTCCTTGGTTTTCGGGTAAAAGCAATCCTAGTGTTAAGTTTTCTCCTTTTGGATTTCCCCAGATATCAACTAATACTCGCTCAGCCTGCACAGGTTCGAGATATTTGAAGCCTTTCGGGACATTTATTTTCCCGATTCCATTTTTCAAATCAATAGATCCGTGTTGGTATTTAAAAGTTTTTTCTATAGAATCTATTTTCTTTGCCAAGTTTTCATCCTGCGAATACATGAAAAAAGTAAATAGGGAAGCAATAAAAGTTAAAGTAGTTTTCATCATTTGGTTAAAAGATTGGGGGTTAATTAAAAGTAGGGAATATACTATTTATTTTCAAATATAGCTATTGTTTTTAATTAATTGTTATATTTTATATTTATTTAAAAAAAATCAACAAAAAATGTGTTTTGATAACAATGAAATGTATTCTGTTGAAAATGAGTTTTAAAGGATTTTAAATCGGAAGTTAAGCGTAGTTTAGGCTTTTATTTCTCACAAAGGCGCTAAGACGCAAAGAAACATGTTTTTAGCTTTGCATCTTAGCGCCTTTGCGAGAGTTATTTAAAAAAAGCTTAGTAAGGAAGTCTAAACTTAATGGATAAGCGATTTTTTAATTTATTTCATTAGAAAATTAGCTTCAAAAGCCTTAAAACGATTATCTAAGTCAAGTGTCAATTGTTTTTTTACCGCAGGATCTTGTATAAAACTATAGCTTATACTGTTGTAGACAAATTGTTTAATGTCGCTATAAGTAATGGTTTTGTACCTTTTGGCAAGTAAAACATACTGCTCGGTCATATTAGTACGCAGTATTCCGGCATCGTCAGTACTTATGACGATTGGGACACCAAATTCTTTGTACAATAAAATAGGATGGCGGTTTTCTTTAACTTTCAAAATAAATTCGTTGCTCGTAAGATTAATTTCAATAGGGATATTATTCTTTGCCATGTAACGCATTAAATCATAGCTTTTATCTTCGTAAGCGATGTCAACTCCGTGACCAATTCTGTTGGCTCCAGCAATATAAACCGCCGAATTGATATGCCAGCTTAATTCCTCAGGGCGGACAAGTCCCAAGGTAAGTTCACCGGCATGCATAGCGTATTTTACTTTTGGAAAACGGCTGTGGCAATATTTGAACATAACCATATGTAACCAATAATCTTTCATCGAAGTTTCACCGTCTTCGGGAGAAACGATATTGACTCCCGCCATCAGCGGACTGCTGTCTGCCGAGATAAAAGCAACGATTAAATTTTTGAATAAATCCACCGGTTCCATAAATCGAAGAACAAAATTTTGATAACGCATCGTGAATTGGCCGTCGTCGATTTTGAGGTCCTTGTGCATTTTGCCAACAAATTTGGTGTTGAAATCGGTAGCATATTTTTTGGCGTCTTTTTTAATGAAAATGGCATACAGCGAATCCAGAGACTGCATTACCGCTTTTTCATTTTTACCTGTCGACAATTTTCTCAAATAGCTGTTGTATTTGACTAAATCATCAGTTTTTATGTCGCAGGGAATTATTGATAATTGGGTTTCAATGTAGCTGACATTTTCTTTGACTGCTCTGTTTTTTAGTTCCAATAAACCAGCTTCAAAATTTCCCTGTGTGGCGGGTTCCAATTTCATAAAAGACTCAAAAAACAATTTGTCTGATGGGTAATCAACATTGTTATAATCTTTGGCAGACCATTTGTGCATTACTTTTTGTTTGTAAGCATCTAATTCTCCATTTTTTTGCAAATCAGAAAATAAAATCCATTCATTTCCGGACTGTTTCTCTTGGCTTACAGCCATGGTTTGGGTATTCAGATAAAAATCTTTAGCAATGGCGTGATCCAGTAATGGCTCTGCATAAATGGAACCGGAATAGTGGTGGTGTAAGTCGCCTCCTTTGGGCATTTGTGCAAAAAAAGCCGTAAGTTCGGCTTCGTTGTTTCTGATTTTTTCAAAATAAGTTTCTGCCGATTGCGCAAAACCCAGTTGGCATATCATCGAAAAAAAGAAAGGATAAAATAATTTCATTTTCTAAATTTCATTCAAATATAACAAATATTCAGGAATTTGTTTTAGTTCAGATGAAATTGGTTTAAATAAAAGTTTCGTTATTGTTCTCGATATAGTCCAAATCAACATGGAAAGTTTCCTTTAATTTCCATAATGCCAGTAATGAAGCTATTGATAATAAGGAGCCAACAATCATTCCTGCTTTGAGAATATTACCTTCAAAAATACGGTCTCTGAAAAAGCTATAAATCAAAATAATCAGCGGAAGTGAGCCTCGAACAAAATTGGGAACTGTTGTTGTAACTGTTGCTCGAATATTTGTTCCAAATTGTTCTGCAGCGATGGTTACAAACAAAACCCAATATCCGACTGAAACTCCCATGACAAAGCAAAGCAGATAAAAAGCAGAAGGTGAAATTCCGTAGGCGTTCAAATAAATAAAAACCATTATTAGGTTCGAAATCAAAAACAGACACATAATTTTTTTCCTGCTTTTGAACCATTGACTGAATAAACCGCTGGCAATATCTCCGAAAACCAAACCTGCATAGCAAAAGGCAATTGCTTTTCCTGCGGCTATAGTTTCTGCCTGTTGCACGCCGAGGGCTTTTGCAAATTCGGGTGAAAAAGTAATCAAAACGCCGACTAAAAACCAAAGCGGTACGCCGATAAGAATGCATTGCAGGTATTTTGAAAATCTTTTAGAATTGGTAAATAAAGACAGGAAGTCTCCTTTCTTTTCATCACTTTGCTGTACTTGTTTAAACATTCCCGACTCAGTAATGCTGATTCTTAAAAACAATAACAGAATGCCAAGACCACCTCCGGCATAATAACATAAGCGCCAGTCCTGAAAAAACTGATAAACCAAATAAGCAGCAACTGCTCCCGAAACACCCACCGAAGCTACAATCATAGTTCCGTAACCGCGTTTTTCTTTAGGCAGGGATTCGGCGACGAGAGTAATTCCGGCACCCAATTCACCCGCTAATCCAATACCTGCAATCAATCGCCAAAAGGCATAACCATCAACGGTAGTTACCAGACCATTGGCAATATTAGCCACCGAGTACAATAAAATAGAGCCAAACAAAACGGATATCCGCCCCTTTTTGTCTCCTAAAATTCCCCACAAAATTCCTCCGAAAAGCATACCAAACATTTGCATACTGATAAGATATTCCCCTTGATCCCGAACAGCATCTCCCGTTATGCCAAGATCTTTCAGGCTGTCGGTACGGACAATTCCAAAAAGTAATAAATCATAAATGTCAACGAAATAACCAAGTGCTGCCACAATCACAGCGGCGTTGAGTATGGATTTTGAATTTTTTGTAATTGATGGGGTAGCAGTCATTAGGCTTTGGTCTTTATTGGCAGTTTCATTAATAAATCGGTTTGCTGGTCATTGCCCAATGTAAAAATATGTTTATCGAATGTGAAAAAACCATTTTTTTCGTAAAACTGTATGGCTCTGTGGTTTTCTTCCCAAACGCCCAGCCAAGCATAATCGACATTAGATTCCTGAGCCACTTTTATAGCTTGATCGAGTAAGAGCTGTCCTATTTTTTTTCCGTGAAAAGCCTTTAACACATAAATACGCTGGATTTCGATTGTCTCGTCTTCAATCGTTTCGGTTTGTGCATTTCCAGAATTTAGTTTTAAATAGCCAACAGGTTCATTGTCGCAATAGGCGATATAAAATGGAGAATCGGGATTGTTTATTTCTAAAGATAACTGAGCAGTATTGAAATTTTCTTGGAGGTATTTCTTCATATTTTCGGGAGTGTTTATTTCCGAAAATGTTTCGGTAAAACAGCTAATACCTATTTGCTGTATAGTAGAAAGGTCTTGTATATAGGCTCTTTTAATTTCAATCATTGGAAGTGTTTTATTTTTTATAAAATCAAAAATACATAAAATAGTATAACAATTTGTGACTTCTGTTCAGATGGAAAAGTAATCATTTAACCGCAAAGGGCACAAAGGAAGCGCAAGGCACGCAAAGCTTTGTGACTTTGCGTAATACTTTGCGAACTTTGCGGTTAAAATTTTAAAAATCTATGACTGCATTAAACAATTCAATTTATTGTTTCTGAATTCTAGATTTCAATTTGTATTTTTGGAATCACTAAAAAAAAGAATTCGAAAGCCTAATCATAAATATGAAAATTGTACTCTCTCCAGCCAAATCGCTTAACTTCGAACAGGAATTACCAACGCCCAAACATACAGAATCTTCTTTTCTAAAAGAATCTCGACAGGTACATAAAGTTTTGAAACAGCAGTCGCCAAAAAATCTATCCGAATTAATGGCTATTTCAGAGAAACTGGCCGATTTGAACTGGAAGCGCAACCAAGATTGGAAAACCCCTTTCACGCCAGACAATGCACGTCCGGCGATTTATGCTTTTGATGGTGATGTATATACAGGATTGGACGCTTATACGATTCCTGCCGAAAAACTTGATCTGCTTCAAGATCGTTTACGTATTTTATCGGGTTTGTATGGATATTTGAAGCCTCTGGATTTGATTCAGCCGTATAGACTGGAAATGGGAACGAAACTGCCTATTGGCGAAAGCAAAAACTTATACGAGTTTTGGAAAAAAACGATTACCAATTCCCTAAATAAAGAGCTTAAAAAAGGAGAACTGTTTATTAATCTGGCGAGCAATGAATATTTCTCAGCTGTGGATGTGAAAGCTTTGAAAGTGCCAGTTATTACTCCAGAATTCAAAGATTACAAAGATGGTAAGCTTAAAATGATCAGTTTTTTTGCTAAAAAGGCGAGAGGATTGATGGTTCGTTATATTATAGATACCAATGCCGAAACGATTGACGATTTAAAAGCTTTTAATTATGAAGGCTATCAGTTTGATGCTAATTTGTCGAAAGGGAATAGTTTGGTTTTTACTAGGTAGAAATCAGTTGGCAGTTATCAGATTTCAGTAAGCAGAATATTCTTTGCTTAAAAATAGGTCTCACTTTGTAAATACAACAAATCTTAGTTTTGTGATTTTTAATTTTCCATAGAAATAAGACCAATCATTATTAGAATATAAATAATTGGTAATAAACTTACGGTTAAGCAGATAATCATTTTGGACAAATTATATTTTTCCTTGAATACAAGAATTGCGTTTATGATTCCCCAAGTGAATGAACTTAAAATTAAAATATAATTTGTGATCCAGCAAGTGTGATATAAAAATCTATAACCCGAAAATCTAAAATAACTTTGGCCAAGTCTCCCAATAACAAGGCCAGTTATAAACAAAGAACATATAAAAAATGCATATTTAATTCTTTTATTCATAGTAGATTATTTTTCAAATTACTGATTAATATTATAAAGTTGTAAGAAAGTTTCTGAGTCTTAATTTATTTCGTTCCTGCAATAAAACGGGGTAAACGTTAAATATGGTATTGAATAGAAATGAAGAGAAAAACATTATGTATAAACCCAAAAATAAAGCTGTAATTTGAAATACCACCACAAACACAAACCCAAAAAAATGACATAATTCGGATATTGTTATTTCATTGAGCAGTTTATCAATTTCGCTTATATTTGGTTTTTTTGATATTCGAATTTTGATGTTGCAGTGTTTAAAGAATGTGTTTTTTATGCAGTATACGAAGAAGTCTAGCTTTAAGCGTTTATAAAAATCAATATTTTTAGTTATTGCAAAATTTTTAACGGAGTAAAAAAATGAAGCATTTTGTTTTCTCAGGATTTCTGCAATCCACAGCCCGGGAAGACCGCTGTAGATTGTGACGAAAAGGCTTATGCATAGCTGATATCCTGAGTTTTCATTCATTTTAAGTTTAATCGTAATTTTGGGCCTTTCTCTTCAAAGCCATTTTCTTTATAAAAGTCAATTGTTCTGGGCCATTCGGATTTATTTGGTGCACCAACTTCCAATTTTGACCAATTATGCTGTTTCGCAAATTCGTAAGCTTTTTCTAAAAGAAGTTTTCCTATTCCGCAGCTTCGTTTGTGTTTATCAACATATAGTTCCGTAATTACTCCAAAATCACCGCCGTTATATATCGCAAAACTGTGCGATATTGTGATAAGTCCAATAGGGACTTGATTTTCAAAGGCAGCATAACATCCGAAAGTTTCACGGTCAATTAATTTATTGATCGTTTCTAGTATATAGTTTCTGTCAATAACAAAGCTGCTGCCACTTCGATCGTTAAAGTCTTTTAATAAATCAATAATCAAGTCAGATATAATTGCTGAATGATTTCGGTTGCATTTGATAATGTTGATGTTGTTCATTTTGTAATTTTAGCTTAATTTTGACTATTGCAACAAGTCATTTAGCTTTATTTCTTCAATAAACCTTCAATTTTCAAAAGCATTTCTTTTGCGTTTTGATTTGTTGGCTCTAATGTCAATACTTTTGAATAATCGTTTTTTGCCAGCAAGTATTCTTTATTATTAAAATAAGCTTCACCACGGCTGTCATATACATTTGCTGAATTTGGAAATTCATTTACATTCAGATCAAAAATTTTAATTGCTGATTCAATTTTTGCATTTTGTAAAAATTCATAACCAAGCTGATTTAGTTCACTTTCGTCAGAAAAATTATATTCAGCGGTGTTATTCTTTTTGAGGTTTTTATACAGTTCAATTCCTTTATCAATATTCTTTTGGCTTTCTTTTCTTATGGTTAAGGCAATTGATTCTTTTTGAGGTTCCACTGGGTAATTTTTCCAATTGTTTAAGCTGGCAATGCTGGAAACTATTTCATTAATTATGGGAAACATTCGCCCATTTGTCATTACGGCTATTCCGTTTCCATCTTCCAGACTTCCTACGTAATAGCATACAAAACCTTCATTTCCACCGCTATGACCAAAGTATTTTGTGCCTTTAAAATCATTTTCGAATACCCCGAAATTATTATCTAGTCTTTTTGCAGTCATTTCTTTGGATAATATTTTATTTGATTTACCCAATAACGACAGTTGTGTGTCAATAATATATTTTGCTAAATCTGTAGGGTTTGTCCATAAACCTGCGGCTGCTTTTTCAGGATAAATATGATACTTTCCTTTTACTTCTTTGTCAAGGTTATAAGCTGTTGCAAGCAAATTTTCTTTCCCTTTGACGGGAGGCTGATTATAAGAACTGCTGTTCATTTCCAATGGAGTCAAAACATTTTTCAGCATGTACTCTTCGTATTTTTCTCCTGTTGTGTTTTCGAGGATTAATTGGGTAATTGTAGTTCCGCCACCCGAGTATTGAAATTTTAAGCGAGGTTCAAATACAGACCGAACAGCATTTGAATTGGAAGGTTTTACTCCATTGAGAATTTGTATAGTTGTTGGCAGATCTTTCCCTTTTTGGTAACCGCCAAAACCATGAACAGATAAACCTGCAGTATGATTTAATAAATTTGCAATGGTAATTTTTTTTCCTTTCGAAATGGAATCGTATGGGAATTTCCAATCTTTTAAATAATTGTTTATATCATTATCTAACCCCAGTCTGCCTTCTTCAGCCAGTTTTAAAATGCCCAGACTATTGAGAGACTTACTGATCGAAGCTGCCTGAAAAAGTGTCTGTACTGTTGCTAATCGCTTTTCGGAAAGGTCTGCATAGCCATAGGCTTTTGCCCATTCTACTTTGTAATCCTTAATTACTGCTATGCTCACGGCATTAACTTCATAATAAGCCATTCTTTCTTTTAAGGACCATTTTTTACTTTTTGATTTATCCCAATGGTTTAAGTTGCTTTCAAACTGTTTTATTTTATCATTTACATCTTGCGAAAAGCTGTTAAAAGTTAAAAGCAGCAGGATAATTAGATTTAATTTTTTCATATTGGGTAGCTTAATTAGATAAATGCTTTTTTGATACTTCCTTCAAATATAGAAAATAATAATTGTATACCTACAAAGTAGTAATTTATTCATTATGCCTCTTTTTTATACTCCGCCCAGTAAAATAGGGTATTGGCAGAAAAAAAAATGCCCTGATACGAGCTTCCGTGTCTCTGATTTAGTCTTCCGTCGTCCTGATGCGAGCTTCCATCTCCCTGATAGGGTCATCCGTCTCCCTGATAGGGTCATCCGTCTCCCTGATAGAGTCATCCGTCTCCCTGATAGAGTCATCCGTCTCCCTGATGCAGTTTTTGGATTGCTTGAAGCGGGCTTTTGAATGTCTGCTGTTATCTTCGAACAAGTTATTGCCTCTTTCGGGCAATAAGATTGTAGCGGAAATCGGAAGGATTTTTCCTAAAAAACACCTAAACTTTCTACTCTTAAAAATGATTAACAATTTTGAATTTCAGAATTCTGATTGTGGCTATTTGCAATCCGTGTTCTTTCTAATTTGATTTTATCATTTTCGCTAAAATTCCTTTTCTCCCAGTTCGCTGGCAGGTAGTTTTGTTTTACTACTCAGTTTGTTGAGGTTTACACTAAAATTCAACAAGAAAACATCTGTTTCATAAATATAGTTTGTTGTGGTATAAAAATCGTTTCCCCAAGTCGTAATTCGTTGTTGATTGGCATCCATAAAACCAAGATTCATGTTTTGCCATTGCAGTCCCACAGCATATTTGCCGTTCCCAAATGTTTTCTTCACAGACGTATTGGGTGAAAGAAAACTTGAATCTTCGCCTTGTGCGGTAGGTCGATTTGATAAATAATTAACGTTGGCCTGCATACTCCAGTTGTTTCCTAAGTTGAACGTTGTATTCATATTGATTGAATACACCCAGTCGGCATTATTTACATCTGAGGTTGCTCCCAACACATCCAAATGACCGCTAATTTTATAGTTGTACACATTCGCTCCCAGATAAGCAGTGACCCATTTTGCTGGGTTTTGGGTAGTACCAAATTCCAAGCCAATGAGCCTTGCTTTTTCTGCATTGGTGAAAACCCTGTTCAAGATAGTATCGGCATACACACTATTGACTCTTTGTATAGGATTCTTAATATTTTGATAATACAGCGTTGCAAAAAAGGAGCCTTTCTTGAAATTGTGATTGACTCCTAACTCAACAAGATCTATAAACTGAGGCAATAAATCAGGGTCGCCCTGTTCTAAGGTTTCCGAGTGTTCTCTTTCGGGAATTGGGTTTAGCTCAAAGTTGTTATTTCGCTGTACTCTTTTGCTATAACCAGATTTAATATTCCATTCCTTATTGATTGTGTAAAGTAAGTTGGCAGATGGAAAAAAGTTGCTCAGATTTAGATAGTGAGTATTAGGATCTGATGATAAATCGACTTCTCTTGTGGCGTATTCATACCTTAATCCCGCGGTATATTGAAGTTCTGAAAACTTGCTGGAATATTGGGTATAAGCACTATTAATGATATTTATTGATTTTGCAGTCCCACTAAATTTAGCAATATCAGGTTGGTTTGTTGGCGGTGTTACATTATAATCGAATGTTCCGTCTTGTTTGTCCCATCGGTATTGATAACCGGTTTCTAATTTTCCTTCCCCAATAGTGGCACTGTAATCCAATTTTAATCGATAGCCGTTAATTGGGTTTGTGTAGGGGTTTGTTACCAATTGAAAAAGGGTTTTCTTATTGGGATAATCTAAATTTTTATTGACGGTATTACCATATAAATCGGCATTTTCAAATATAGCCGTTGCGCCAAGTTTTGAATTATTTTGAAAGGTATGACTGTAATTAAAATTGCCTAATAAAAACTCACCTTCTTTATTTTGCAGATTTGAATTAAAATAAGTGAACTGACTCAAAATATCCCCAGTTGTGATATCAACTGTTGAATTATCATAAACAATATCGGCTCTTCGCTGTTGGTATTTTTTGCTTGCAAAAAAACCGATTTCAAATATGTCGTTTTTAGTAGCCGAATAGTTTATGTTTGTTCGTACTCCGTAATTATATCTGTCAAAACTTCGTTCACCTTCCGAAGGAAAATAAGTAATGGTGTTGTTATCGAAATCCTTGGTATAAACATATCCTTCTCTTCTGCCGTTGGCATCGTTTCTGGTATAGTTTCCGCTAAGGATAATATCCCATTTGTCTTTTTTGTAATTAAGGGTTGCATCTCCTCCAAAGCGTAATGGGTTTTCAAGGTTGTCATAATCTGTAGTGGATGGCAAACCTGCTAGAATATTTGTTTGCAAAGCAAAACCATCGGTCGTTCCTTTTTTTGTAGTGATGTTTATAATTCCGCCTTTCCCGTCAGCGTCATATTTTGCTGAGGGAGCAGTGATTAATTCAATATTTTCAATAGTATTGGCAGGTAATTGACTCAATATCGTCTGCGCGTCTGTTAAAACAGGCTTGCCATTAATGAGTACCAAAAAACCTGTCGAACCTCGGACACTTATTTCACCTGCACTGTTGACCGAAACGGAGGGAAGATTTTTTAAAACATCTGTTGCACTTCCTCCTTTTGCCGATTCGAATTGGTTTGCCTTATAGGTTTGCTTGTCTAATTTGTTTGTAATTTTGCTTCCTTGTCCTTTTACAACTACTTCTCCCAATAATTTGGATGATTCATTTAAAAATATATCCAAGGTGATGTGTTGGCTTTTGTCTGATACAGTGAAATTAGAATACGATGTTTGGTAACCAACAGAAACTACTTTGAGTATAAAGTTGCCTAAGTCTATTTTCGGAATTGCAAATGTCCCTTTATTCTTTGTCAATACGCCGGTTACAATTGTAGAATCAATTTGTTTTAGTAGAGCTACACTTGCAAATTCTATGGATGAATTGTTTTGCTTATCGGTAACAACTCCTTTTATTGTTGCATTCTGAGCTTGTGAAATAGTAAATATAAATAAAAGAATAAAGGTTAAAAGTGATTGCTTTGTAAGTGTCATTTTGAATAGGTTTTGCTAAAAACTGTTTGTAATACATGGGGGATTTTATAAAAAAAAAGCTCTTTTGAGTTGTTACAAAAGAGCTTTTTTTGAGCAAATAAGATTAAGTAACAAGAGGAATTTTCATGTTACAGCAATGCATTGCGATATTTCTGTTTTTATTATATCTCATGTCGTTTTAAAGAATAAAAAAGCCATTCACTTCGAATGAATGGCTCCAAAAAAAAAATCAAGTAGCTAACCAAAACCAAGTGATATTTTATAAAAGACATTTGACTATGATGCTTTTATTGTTGTGCAAACTTATAAAAATAATTTCACTAATACCATAGATTTAGTAGAGTTTATTTTGAAAATATAAAAAAATAAATTCATGGCTTATTTTTTCGTGTTTTGCATTAAAACTGAACTAAAGTACAGCTCTATAAAATGAGTCGAGCCTAATGGCTCTGGTTCGTTAGTTCTATAAGAGTGAGAAATATTGTATAAATGGATTTTAATCTGTTGATTAATATTGTTTTGGAAATTTTGTAAAAAGCAAAATGTTTCTCTTTAGCCCCGATTAAAACGAAAATCCTCTTGTACTGGGGTTCAGTACAAGAGATTGTAGTGGAAAGCGGGAACAATGCTGATTAAAAAGCCAAATCTTTCTGCTCCAAAAAAAAGAAACTCCGAATTTCACATATAAATTTGTGAGATTCGGAGTTTTTTAAATCTAAAATCTGCGGTCTAAAATCTGAAATCTAGAATTAGTGCATTGCCTCTGAAGGATCAATTTTGTTTTTTCCTTTTTTGACCAAAAGGATAATTGGAATGCAGAATAAGAACATGATTCCTAAATAAAGGAAAATATCCATGTATGATAAAACCGTACTTTGTTTCATTACTGAAAATTCTAGCACTTTATAGGCTTTGTCTAAGGCTTCGTTGCTGGAAAATCCTTTGGACATAAAATTTCTCTGAAGTCCAAGAATACGCTGCTGTACCTGATAATTGCTTGGGTCCAAATGCGTGAGTAAATTTACTCGGTGCTCCTGACTCCAGCGGGTGATAAATGTGGTAATGATGGCGATACCAAACGAACCTCCCAGCTGACGCATCATTCCTGTAAAAGCGGCTCCTTCTCCAATGTGTTTTCCTTTCAGGGTTGACAATGAAAGGGTGGTTATTGGTACAAATAATAATCCCAATCCAATTCCTCTCAAAATCAATGGCCAGTATAAATGTTCTACTCCAGTATCGGGAGTCATATTGCCGTACATCATAAAACAAAAGAAGAAAAAGATTAAGAATCCTACTGCTACCATATAGGTTTGCGGTACTCCTTTTTGAATCATATTACCCACGATAGGCATCATAAATGCTGTGGTTATCGAACCTGGAATTAGTAATAATCCCGCATCGGTAGCTGTCCAGCCTAAGATGGACTGCGTATAAATTGGAATAATTAGCGTTGAACCATATAACCCGAAACCAAGAATAAAACACATAACGGTTCCTATTCTCAGGTTTCCGTCTTTTAAAACACTTAAATTTACAATAGGATGTTTATACGTTAGCTCTCTCCAAATAAAGAGTATTAACCCCATAATGGTTACTACGCTTAAGGTTAAAATCACCGGATCATTAAACCAATCGTCCTGCTGTCCATGTTCTAAAACAAACTGTAAAGAACCAATGAAAGCCGCTAATAATATAATTCCCCACCAATCTACCTGATTTGCTTTTAGTTTTTCGCCATATTTTGGACTTCTTACGAAAGAAATTGCCAAAACGGTTGCGATAATTCCCAACGGAATATTGATGTAAAAAATGTAAGGCCAAGAATAATTATCAACCAAATAACCTCCCAAAGGCGGACCAAGTGTTGGCCCGACAATTACACCCATTCCGTAAATAGCCTGAGCCATTCCGCGTTTTGCAATAGGGTAACTTTCGGTGATGATTGTCTGCGCTGTTACTAATAAGGCTCCTCCTCCCATACCTTGTACGAATCGAAAGGCTACTAATTCCCAAATGTTTGTCGCATTTCCGCAGAGGAATGAACACACTGTAAATAGTATAATCGAAGCTACAAAGTAATTACGTCTTCCAAATTGCTGCGATAACCAGCTGGTCATTGGGATTACAATAACATTTGCAATAGCATAAGCTGTAATTACCCAAGCAACATCGGTTAAGGTTGCCCCAAGGCTTCCACGCATATCGGTAAGCGCTACGTTTACGATAGTTGTATCAACGATTTCCAGCAAGGCACAAAGTACCGCTGTAATAGTGATAAGAATACGCCTGTAGCCGTACTCTACTAAGTCGTCGTCTGGTGCTTGTACTTTTTTTGTCATTTTATTTTAAATGTACGTCAACATCAGCATTCATACCTGGACGCAATAATTTTACTTTTTCAGGATCATTTGTTGGATCTAAACTGATTTTTACTGGTAATCTTTGAATCGTTTTTACAAAGTTTCCTGTAGCATTATCTGGCGGCAGTAAAGAAAAACGGGAACCTGTAGCAGGCGAAAATGAAGTTAAGGTAGCTTTAAAATCATAGTCCGGATATGCATCAACTTTTATCGTTACTTTCTGCCCAACAACCATTTTGTTTAGTTGTGTTTCTTTAAAATTAGCCACAACCCAAGCTTCATTGTTATTGATGATATAAAATAAAGACTGCCCTGCTTGTACCAATTGTCCTGGCTGAATGTCAATTTTAGAAACCTGACCGTCAATTGCAGCGGTTACTACAGTGTAAGTCAAATTTAACTGAGCTACTTCTAACAATGCTTTTGCTTTTTTAATATTAGCGGCAGCCACAAGTGTTTGTTTATCAGAAACTCTTGATTTTGCTTCAATAGCTGATTTTTGATAAGAACTTGCTTTTTGCTGCTGCTGCAAAATACGTACTTGGCTTTCTGCTTCTTGCTTGGCAGCTAGAGCCTGCTCATATTGCTGTTTGGTGATCGAATGCGTTTTGTATAAATTTTCATAACGTACATAATCACTGTTTGCTCTTCCCAATCTAATTTTGGCAGTCTCAATATTTCCTCCAGCAGATTGTATATTGGCATTCGAAACCGCAACATTTGCTAATGCGCTTCCAATTTCTTCCTTTGCAGATTCAAAACTTCCTTCAGCTCCTACATAAGCAGCATTTGCTTCTTCAATTTTTAACTGATAGTCTCTTTTATCTATTGTAAATAAAGTATCTCCTTTTTTTACAAAGTCATTATCCTTAACATATACTTTACTGATATATCCCGAAACCCTAGGGATTATTGGGTTCATGTTTTTTTCTATCTGCGCATCATCCGTTTCCTCATGACCTTGAGAATGAATGTATTTTGAAATTCCATACGTTCCACCTGCAAGGATTAAAACCGTTAGGATTATAATGAATTTGGTGTTTGTTTTTTTCTTTTCCATGGTGATGGTTATATTTTAGAAAGGTTGAAGGTTTGTGATAGCTGTCCGGTTGTTGATAGTAATTCGTAATATTTTTGAATAACATCAACTTTGGAAATAGTTTCGCTGATTTTTGCTCTAAGCTGTTCTACATCGGCATCCAGCAGATCATTGGTGTCAGCAAGGCCATTTTCGTTTTTGTCTTTTACAATACGATAATTTTCGGTAGACTGTCCGACAGCTTCGGTTAAAACAATACTTTGTTTTACTGCCAGATCATAATTAGTTATCGCTTGCTGTACCTGTACTCGAATATTATCTTTTAATAATTCTTCAGAATTTTGTACCTCAAGAGTTTTACTTTTTGCAACTTTTACCTCAGTACCGTTTTTTAGAATACCGCTTAGGTCATAGGATACGCCAACGCCTAAAAACATGGCGTTTTGGACCGTCAAAACGTGCTGTATATTTAATGCAGCATATCCTCCGGTCAAAGCAATAGTTGGATAATAGTTGGATTGAGCCATTTTTAGATGGTTTAAAGAAGCTTTTTCCTGAAATTTTAATGCTTCCAAATCTTTACGATTTTCAAATGCTGGTTTCTCGTCCGTAGGAATTTCATCCTTAGGGAAGTTAATCAGGTCACTTTCGTTAACTACTAATTTTGTTCCTGTTGGCAATTTTAATAGAGTAACAAGGTAGTAATTGAATATGGTTTCGTTATTGATAGCTTCATCAAGCGACAGCTGAAGTCTGGAAACCTGAAGCTGAGCTTTTAATAAATCATTTCGAGGTATAATTCCATTTTTTTCTAAAGCAATAAAATCAGTTACACGCTGCTGTGCACTTTTTTGATTTTCTTTTATTAGTTCAATGGTTCTTTGGGATTTGTACAAATTGGCATAATAGTTTATTACTCTCATTGCCACATCTTCTTTCGTTTTAGAAGCCATTGCATTTTCGGCCTGGAATAGATTGTCCTGAAGTTTGATGCTATTTTGAATTTTAAATCCAGAAAATATTGGAACTTTCAGACTGGCTTGGCCTATTGCTATATGGCCCGGAACAGGCATTTCTTCACTTGAGTCTCCATTAATAAGGCTTGAACTGATTGTTGGTTCGTTTAAACCAAGAAATTGCCCTGAAAGTGTTAAATCAGGATACTGATTGTTCTTTGCCGATTGTAATTCGTGTTTTTTGGTGTCTGCTTTGGTGTTCGCCAATGTAACTTCATTACTTTTTGTCCAAGCCAATTGTATAGCCTCTTCCAGCTTTAAATTGGTCTTTTCTTGGGCCGTTATAGATGAAATTCCAACGAAGAAACCTCCAAAAAGTATTAAATAACTAACTTTCATATGTTAAGAGGGCTTTAATGGTTTGTTGAATGTGCATTGTTAGAGTTGTATGTATATAATTATTGTATTCTTCTTCTGTATTTAGACCTAAAATTACTTCAAAAAAAGGTTTGTTCATCTGGAAATGAAAATAAGTACCTAGAATAGTGGGTGTTAGAAGTTCGATTGTGACATCTTTTCTAAAAACTCCTTTGGCTTGACCTTCTTTAATTATAATTTCCAGCGATTTTAGATTCGCCTTTTTTATATCTGAAAAAGATTCCAATTCTAAAACTCGTTTTTTAGAGGCTAATTCAAAATGTAAAATTCGGTAAATTCCTTTGTTGCAGTTAAGCCGATTGACATAGAGGTCAATTAATTTGTAAATTTTTTGGACTGGCTCCAGTTCTTCTTCTATTAAATCGATTAGAAGTTCCTTAAGCCCTGAAGTTTTATATAATACCAAAGACTCCAGTAGCTTTTCCTTACTGCCAAAATAATAAGAAACCATGGCCACGTTGATTTTTGCTTCTTTCGAAATATCCCGAATCGAAGTGCCATCAAATCCCTTTTCGGCAAAGAGCGTCTCTGCTACCTGCAAAATCTGAATTTGTTTTTCGTTTAAATCGTTTTCCACTGTTTTATATTTAATAGTGCAAAATTAAACACTTGTTTAAATTAAACACTTGTTTAGTTTTGTTTTAACATTATTTTAACGTATTTAAAAGCAAATTTATATGGTGTATAAAATTACCTAAACCAATTTTAGGAAGTGTTAATAGATGTATAATTTTCTGATTTACAATGAATAAATAAATTGTGAATATCTATTTTGAGAATTAGATTTTATTTTTTCTTTAAAATCTATCTTTGGCATCCTTAAAAACAGATATATGAGCACAATTTGGTACGAATGCAAAATTAAATACAGAAAAACTGATGAAGCAACAGGAACACAAAAGGTTACAACAGAGCCTTATCTGGTAGATGCGTTGTCATATACAGAAGCAGAAAGCAGAATTACCGAAGAAATGTCGGCTTATATTAGTGAGGAATTTAAAATCACTAATATAAAAATGGCCAATTATGCAGAAATTCATCCTTTTGAAAACACGGATCGCTGGTTTAAATCCAAAGTTTCCTTAATGGCTTATGATGAAGAAAGCGGGAAAGAAAGAAAATCCAATATGTATCTATTAATTCAAGCTAATGATGTAAGGGAAGCATATGATAATACCGTTCATGTAATGAAAACTACTATGGGCGAATATGCAATTCCTGCTATTTCAGAATCTCCTATTATGGATGTTTTTCCATATTTTTCAGGTGAAGATGGGGAATTGGAAGATTTAGAAAAGTTTAATGCGCGCAAAAACTCTAAACCCGAAATAATAAAAGAATCTGATTTTGAAGATCCGATGGAATTCGAAACTGCTCTCGAAGAGGACAAAATAGAAGCTTAAAATTATTTAAGCAAAACAGATGGCTTTTTAAAATAGTTAACCTTATGATTATCAAATAAAGCATCAAAATGATTAAAAGAGTATTTTATCAGCAAAAAATTGGCGGTTTTTTCTCTTTTAACATTTTGGTGTTTTTTTATTTGTCAGACTATATTATATTTATAAAAAAAAAGAGACATTCAAGTTGCAATATTTTAAAGTCGGGTTATGGAAAAGTCAATGCAAGAGTTTAGCTATGAAGAGCTTCTTAAAAAAGTTGAGGAGCAGGAACTGCTGATAAAAGCGTTACATAACGAAAAGGAGGATAAAATCAATTTTGAGTATTTTATAAAAAATTCTCCTGATTTAGCATGCATTGTAGGTAATGATGCTTATTTTAAAATGGTTAATGACTCTTTTGTTAATGTGCTGGGATATTCAAAAGAAGAATTATTATCGAAACCATTTTTTGAATTTATTCATCCTGATGATCTGGAAAAGACTTCATCTGTATTGACATTGTTACCAAAAAATTCCCCAGTAGTTGATTTTGAAAACAGATATGTTAAAAAAAATGGTGAAATCGTTATTCTGCAATGGAAATCCAATTTAAATCATTCCAATAACTTAGTATATTCGATTGCTAGGGACATTACTGATATTAGAAAAACACAGGAGAAACTATTATCCAGTGAAAAATCTCTGAATGAAGCGCAAAAAATTGCAAAAATAGGAAGTTGGGATTTTAGTTTAATAACTCAGGAATTAAACTGGTCCAACGAATTGTACGAGATTTTCGAATTTAAAAAAATACCAAATGATACAGAGCTTTACGGGAATTACTTAGCTTGTTTTTTGCCCAAAGATGCTGAAGTATTAAGAATGAATATTAATAAGACAATTGCAAACAGTGTGCCTTATGAAATGGAGCATCAAATTGTATTGCCTAACCAAACTGTAAAATGGGTTTTTTGTACTGGAGTTCCCGTGATTGATGATAATAAAAATGTGATTGCTCTGAAAGGAGTTGTTCAGGATATTACCCAAAAAAAACAAATTGATGAGACTATAAAAGCAAAAGAAAAAGCAGAAGCTTCAAATAAAGCAAAATCTGATTTTCTGGCAAATATGAGTCATGAGATTCGTACACCTCTTAATGGAATTGTAGGTTTTACAGATTTGCTGCTGAAAACCAAATTTGATAAAGATCAGTTAGAGTATCTTACAACCGTTAATGAATCTGCCAATATATTAATGGAAATCATCAACAACATTCTCGACTTTTCTAAAATAGAATCCGGGAAGCTGGAATTGATTTCTGAAGAAATTGATTTGTACGAATTGTCAAATCAGATTATAAATTTATTTAAATACGAAGCAAATCATAAAAAAATTGATTTAATGCTTCATATTGGTCAAGATGTACCACAATATATAAAAGGAGATTCTTTCCGTTTGAAGCAGATATTGGTTAATTTGTTGAGTAATGCAATGAAGTTTACTTTTTCTGGGCATATTAAATTAAATATAGCACAAGTTGAAGCTGATGCAGAAATATCTAAGATTAAATTTTCGGTAATTGATACGGGAATCGGTATTAAGATTCAAAATCAAAAGAAAATTTTTCAATCTTTTATTCAAGCAGATAATACTACTACCAGAAGATATGGAGGAACTGGTTTAGGATTAGCTATTTCCAGCCAGCTTTTAGCGTTAAAAAACAGCGAGCTAAAACTAAATAGCTTTTATGGAACAGGAAGTGAATTCTTTTTTGTTATTTCTTCTAATAAAATTAATCAAAAGGCAGCTATTTTAGATTTTGAAATGAATTTAGATGGAAGCAGAGTTTCAAATTTTTTCAATTCACAAGAGAATTACAAAATATTAATTGCCGAAGACAATAAAATAAATATGCTTTTGGCTAAAACACTAGTGAAAAAGCTTGTGGCAAATTGTACGATAATTGAAGCCGCAAATGGATATGACGCGGTTGTTTTATCCGAAATTGAACTTCCCGATCTTATTTTTATGGACATTCAGATGCCTATTCAAAATGGTTATGATGCTACATCGGCTATTAGAAAATCCAAAGCCATCACGCATATTCCAGTAATTGCTTTGACCGCAGGAGTGTTAAACGGGGAGAAAGAGAAGTGTATCGAGCACGGAATGTCCGATTATATTACCAAGCCGATCATACAAACCGATTTGGAAAATATAATGCACAAATGGTTAAAGAAATAAACCAGAAAATTTCTTTAAATCGTACTAAATGCTATTCTTCATAAAGCATCCACTATTTATATTCTTTTGTAAACTGCATTTTTTCATCCTCCTCAATAAGATACGTTTTTAACTGGTTTTTCTAGTTAATATGTTTTTTCAAATAAATTTTATATCTTTAGTTTCCCAACTTCTACAAAATTTTTTCTGCTATCTCAAATTAGCTTTTGCTTATTAGTGAGGTATTGTATTATTTAAAGATACAGCCCAATTCTAATTAATTCTTATTCCAATAGAAAAGCGATTTTGTTTATGATTACATAACTAATATATTTTGCAGATATGAAAGAAAAATTACCATCTGTTGAAGAATTGTTACAAAAAATAAAAAAGCAAGAACGCACAATTTTGCTGTTGCAAAAGAAAATAAATTCAATCGCAAATTTTGAGTTTTTCACTCGGGAAACCTCAGATTTTATTTGTATTTCAGATTTAAATCGAAATCTCACTGATTTTAATCTTGTATTCATTAAAAAATTAGGTTATTCCAAGCGGGAATTGCTTCTGAATGACTTTGCCCGATATATTCACCCAGAAGAT
This sequence comes from Flavobacterium aquicola, assembly GCF_003385115.1. Taxonomy (GTDB): domain Bacteria; phylum Bacteroidota; class Bacteroidia; order Flavobacteriales; family Flavobacteriaceae; genus Flavobacterium; species Flavobacterium aquicola. The sequence goes on along the minus strand of NZ_QUNI01000002.1, from coordinate 330,609 downwards.
TTTCCCAAAACTGAGGAAGCGATTTTAGGGCTTCTAAGGGATAAAACAACCATAATTTATGAAAATCGAATTATTACAAAAAAGGGTGAGCCCATTACTGTGCAATGGACTTCTATTATAAATCCATCCGATAATCTGATTTATTCAATAGGAAGGGATATTACTGAAATTAGAAAGATTCAAGAACAGTTATCTGCGAATGAAGGCTTGCTTAATGATGCTCAAAAAATTGCAAAAATTGGAAGCTGGGAATTGAATGTTATAAATAAAGATTTAATTTGGTCTAACGAGTTGTATCGTATTTTTGAAATGGAGGATAAACCTACAGCTCATTTATTTGATATTTATTTGAAGTACTTCACCCAGGCAGATAAAGAATTAATAAGGATCAGGATAAATAAATGCATACAAGATAAACAGGCTTATGAAGCAACACATAAAATTTTATTTCCAGACAAAAGATTTAAATGGGTTTACGGAACGGGAATTCCCATATTAAACGATACAGGGGAAGTTATACGTATACAAGGAATAGCACAAGATATTACAGAGAAAAAACGAATAGAAAGTGAAATTCAGGCAAAAGAAAAAGAAGTTGAGATCATCAGAGATAAAGAGCGTGAACAGAGAAGTAATGCTAAATTTAGAAACTACGTAGAAAATGCACCCGATGGAGTTTTGGTAGTTAATAAAGAAGGATATTTTCTAGAAGTGAATCCAGCCGCATCCAAAATAACGGGATATTCAAAAAACAAATTATTAAAAAAATCTTTAATTGATATAACACCATCGGATTTTTTAGAAAATATTGAATCTATTTTTAGAACACTTTCTTTAAAAGAAACTTCAAATGATACATTGCCATTTATACATAAAAATGGTACCATTCACCGCTGGTCAATTGATGCTGTTAAACTTTCAGAAAAGCAAATTTTATTATTTGTAAAAGATGTGACCGAAAGAGAAAAAGCAGAAGAAAAGCTCAAAGAAAGCGAACTGTTTTTGAAAGAAACTCAAAACATTGCTCAAATAGGAACTTACAGTATCAATATGTCCACTGGAAAATGGACACGTACTGATTTACTGGATAGTATTTTAGGTATTGATGCAGATTATGATCTGGATGAAGCAAGCTGGACCTCATTAGTACATCCAGACTGGAGGGAGAGTTTAGCTGTTTATTTCCAAGAAGAGGTGCTTGGTAAAAGAAAACAATTTGACAGGGAATATAAAATCATAAGAGTTAACGATAAAAAAGAACGCTGGGTACATGGAATTGGGAACTTAAAATGGGATGAAGAAAATAAACCTTTGGTTGTTTTGGGAACTATCCGGGATATTACCGAGCACAAATTATTAGAATTAGAATTAATCAGAGCTAAAGAAAAGGCAGAAAGCAGTGAAAAAGATCTATACATAAAGTACAATGAAAATGAAGAAATAAACGAGAAATTAAAGCAGACCAATAAAGAACTTAAAAAAGCTAAAATTCAGGCAGAAGAAGCCAATAAAGCCAAATCAGATTTTTTGTCTAATATGAGTCACGAAATCCGAACACCATTAAATGGAATTGTGGGTTTTACTGATTTATTGATGAAAACTGAACTCGGGACAAATCAATTGGAGTATATGTCGACAGTGAATGTTTCTGCCAATTCATTGATGGAAATTATTAATGATATTTTGGATTTTTCAAAAATTGAATCAGGGAAATTAGAACTCCATTTAGAAGATGTTGACTTTTTTAGGCTGCTTCATCAAGTAATAGAATTGTTTAAGCATCAGGCTAATTTAAAAAATATTACCTTAACTCTAGTGATAGAACCTGGTGTTCCGCAGTACATTCACGCAGATTCAATAAGACTCAAACAGATATTAGTGAATTTAATCAGCAATGCTTTAAAATTCACTTCTTTTGGTCATATAATATTGGATGTTGCGGCAATTAAATCTGGAAAAAAGAACACGTTAATAAAATTTTCGATAAAAGATACCGGCATTGGAATTAAGCAGTATAATCAAAAAAAGATTTTCAATTCGTTTGTTCAGGAAGATAGTGCTACATCGAGAAAATTTGGCGGGACCGGTTTAGGTCTGGCAATTTCTAATTTACTGCTGGGACTAATGAAAAGCAGTTTGCAGCTAAAAAGTAAATACGGTGACGGAAGTGATTTTTTCTTTTATATAAAATTTAAAAAAGCACAGCCCATAAATGACAGTTTTGTAGAATTGACAGCAGTCAATGAAATGCAAAAAGTCAGAAAAGCTAAGAAATTAGATATACTCCGAATATTGATCGTAGAAGACAATAAAATTAATATGTTTTTAGCAAAAACGTTAGTAAAAAGAATTATGCCAAATGCTGTTATTCTGGAAGGACGGGATGGTCAGGAAGGGGTTGAGCAATTTGAGATCAATAATCCCGATTTGATTTTAATGGATATTCAAATGCCAATAAAAAACGGATATGATGCAACCCGCGAAATCCGGGCTCTTAAAAATGGTGATAAAGTACCAATTATTGCCTTGACTGCAGGAATTATGGTTGGTGAAAAAGATAAATGTCTAGAGTTTGGTATGAATGATTATGTTTCGAAGCCAATAATCGAAGATGATCTGGATGTTATCATTCATAAATGGTTACCGATAGAATAGTTTTTGGGGTATCATCATGATACAGAGCATATGATTTTACTGTGAAAAATCACAAAAAAAAAGAGTGTCGAATTATTTCAACACTCTTCTAGGGGCATTATAAATTAATTGCATTACAGTTTCTTTGTCGATTTTGCAGTACAACAAGACTTTTTAGATTTGTCGCATGCTTTTTTTTCTTTGGCAGTGCACTCTTTCTTTGTCGTTTCTTTAGGTTTAGTTTCTTGAGCACTAACATTCATGCCTGCTGAAAAAAGAGCTACTGCTACAATGGTGATTAGGTTTTTCATTTTTTATTGATTTTTGATTTTAAAGTGATTCAAAATTATTATTTTTTTTGAATAAGCATTATTAATTAACTTTTCTCTACAATAATTTTAACTAAATCGGCAGTACTTAATACTCCAGACTGTCTCCATAACTGTTTTCCGTTTTGAAAAAGAATCATCGTAGGAACGCCGCGTACTTGATATTGTGCAGCAATCTGCTGGTTTTTGTCAACATCAATTTTGATGATCGAAACTCGATCACCCAAATTGTTTTTTACTTCTTTTAAAATTGGAGCTAATGTCTGGCAAGGTCCGCACCATGTAGCAAAAAAATCGACCAATACTGGTTTTTCCGATTGAATTATGTCGTTGAAAGTACTCATTTTTTATTGTATTTATTTTTGGGAACGGCACAGCCATTTGGTCCGCAGCCCGAATTAAATAGAGCTTGAAAAAAGAAAAACAATCCAAAGATAATAAAAAACCATTCGTGCGTATTGTATGCCTGCACGAATAGAAATACGGCAAAAGCCAGGCGGAAAATCCGCATGGCATGCCAGTTGCTTAACAGTAAATCTTTCATTCTTTTGGGTTTATTTTTTTTGAAATTCAATCCACAATTCAGTTCCAGCCCTTGGTGAGGCAGAATTTTGACATACTTTTATTTTTAAAAAATGGAATGAATCCTTAAAAAGTATTTCATATTCTTCTTGGCTTCCGCCAAAAGGGGGACCGCTTTCAAATGTACGGTTAAATAATAGGCCGGCAATTATTCCTTCATTAATTAAAAGCTGATGCATTTTTGAAACGTAATTTTCACGCATAGCAGGAGGCAGAGCGCAAAAAAAAGTTTGTTCCAGTATTAAATCATATTCACCCTGATGCTCAAAAAAATCGCCTAATACAATAGTGATGTTAAGATTATTTTTGAACTTGGTTTTTAATTTTTCTACTAATGATGGAGCAATATCGATAATGGTAATATTTGTAAATCCTTGTTCCAATAGATATTCGGCTTCGTGGGAATTGCCACAACCAGGAATTAAGATTCGAATGTTTTTATCTTGTAAAGTATCAATGTAGCTTTTTAGAGGTGGAGAAATTGTTCCGAGATCCCAGCCTAATGTGTTGGCTAGATATTGACTGTTCCAAAAATCTTTATTGTTTTCCATTTTGTGATACTGTTTTACGGATGCGTGAGGGATAGAAGCCAATGTCATTAAGTTAAGGATTAAATGATAAAATGATTGCTGATTTTTGATTAACGATTTTTGATTTCAGATATAAGAAATCGCGTAAAATCGACGATTGAACAATTCTTAACAACAAATCTAAAATGCTACGCCAATTCGCTATCGCTTGGGTCAAAAATCGTTAATCCTTAATCTAAAATTTTTTAACTTAATGGGGTCACGCCCTAATTACTTTTTTAATTTTTGTATTGCCATTGCCATTGAAATTGAATTTTGCTATTATAGTTTGCTTTGGCACACAAAATCGGTTCTTGGAATATCAGTTTTGGCGATGGCATTGAATCCGCCTTCAATCTCGCTGAAATTTCGGAAGCCACGGGCCTGCAGAATAGAGGACGCGATCATGCTGCGGTATCCTCCCGCACAATGCATGAAAAAGTGCTCGTCTGGATTGATGTCTTTTATCCAGTCGTTGATGCTGGCTAATGGTTTGCAATAAGCCTCGGATACATGCTCGGCTGCATATTCGGATTCTTTACGGATATCGATTATTTTGCTTTCGCCAATTTTTACTTGTTTTTGAAATTCTTCGGCAGTGATTCTGTTTATTGTGTCAATGTCTTTTTCTGAATTTTTCCAACTTTCGAAACCGCCTTTCAAATGACCAATTAAATTGTCAAAACCTACACGGCTCAATCGAGTTACGGTTTCTTCTTCTCGTCCCAGTTCGGTTATTAATAGAATTGGCTGTTTTACATTGGCAATCAAAGCGCCTACCCACGGAGCAAAATCACCGTCAATACCAATGTTTATGGACTGCGGAATAAAGCCTTTAGCGAAATCGCTGTTTTTTCGTGTGTCTAATAATAATGCACCAGTTTCATCTGCTGCCGATTCAAATTCAGTGACTGATAAAGCGTTCATTCCATGTTTTAAAACTTCCTGAAAACTGTCATATCCTTTTTTGTTCATCGCTACATTCATGCCAAAATAGGCTGGGGGAGGCAAGAGTCCGTCGGTTACTTCGGTTATGAATTCGGCTTCGGACATGTTAGCTCGCAATGCATAATTGTTGGATTTTTGGTTTCCAATGGTCGAAATCGTTTCTTTGCTCATGTTTTTGCCGCATGCACTACCTGCACCGTGTGCTGGATATACAATAACGTCATCAGTCAAGGTCATGATTTTGTCTCTTAACGAATGAAACAGCAGTCCAGCTAACTGTTCCTGAGTCATTGAAGCGGCTTTTTGAGCAAGATCCGGTCTTCCAACATCGCCAATAAACAAAGTATCACCAGAGAAAATGGCATGATTTTTTCCGTTTTCGTCAATTAGTAAATAAGTAGAACTTTCCAATGTATGGCCGGGAGTATGCAGGACTTTTATTTTGATATTCCCTATTTCGAATAGTTGATTATCAGTTGCAATAATGGCTTCAAATTCGGGTTTTGCAGTTGGTCCATAGACTATAGAAGCGCCGGTTTCTTTGCTTAAATCAAGATGACCCGAAACAAAATCGGCATGAAAATGGGTTTCAAAAATGTATTTCAGTTTCACACCGTCACGTTCAATTCTGTCCAAATAAGGCTGTGTTTCTCTTAACGGGTCAATTATCGCCGCTTCGCCATTGGAAGTGATATAATAAGCTCCCTGTGCCAAACATCCTGTATATATTTGTTCTATCTGCATGATTTTTATTTTGTATAAAGTTACTAAGTTTCTGTTTGAGTTACTAAGATTTTAAGACTCTGAGATGCTAAGTTTAAGTTTTAAAAGTTTCTAAGTTAAAATCTCAGAAACTTAAAAAACTCAGTTTCTTAGCTTCTTAAAAAAAGCTCCTTGACAATGATGTAAATTCCCATTATCAGAATAAACCAGCCAAAAATTGGCTTGAGTCTGTAACCGTCTATTTTTTTTGATAATCGTGTTCCGATAAGCATTCCTATGAAAGCCATACTTGAAATGCTTGCCAAAAAAGTATAATTGATAGGTGTATGAATGTATAAATCACCCAAAAAGCCAATAGCTGAGTTTATAAAAATGATTAATAACGAAGTGCCAACTGCCTGTTTCATGGGTAAATTAGCGAAAAACAAAAGTGCAGGAATGATTAAAAAACCACCGCCAGCACCTAGAAAACCAGTTATGATTCCGACAACTGCCCCAATTGCGGACAGCTGCCAATAATTAGTATGGAGAACTTGTGTCTGCGTTATGGTTTTGGAAATCATAGAAAAAGATGCAGCAATCATCAGAACTGCAAAAATGATCATGATTAGAAAGCTTTTGGTAACTGGAAAATCATTTATTGTAAAAAGGATATTTGGAATCTTTAAAATGATTACTTCCCGAATAACCAATATTGAAAATACTGAAGGAACTGCAAAATACAATGCTGATTTGATTTTGAGATTTCCAATTTGGTAATGGCTGAAGCATCCGGATAAAGCTGTAATTCCCACAATGAACAACGAATAACTTGTTGCCAGTTTTGGGTCAATCTTAAACAAATAGACCAATATCGGAATGGTCAAAATAGAACCGCCACCACCGATTAATCCTAGTGATAGACCTATTATGACTGCTGCCAAATAACCGAAATATTCCATGCCTTGTTTTTGTTTCCAGCAAAGATGCAAAGACTATTACAGTTGTTTGGTAACTTTTGTCACTTTTGGAAAAGTTGTGGGATTTATTTAGAATATAGATTTTTAGACTTTAGACTTTTTTTGAAATTTGAAAATTTTACATCAGTATCTCAATCTGGTTGCGGTGTAAAATTACCAAACCTCGCTGTTCCATTTTTTTTAGCAGTCTCGAAATAACTTCTCTTGATGTATTTAAATCAGAGCCAATTTCCTGATGAGAAAGTTTCAGTTCTTTGCATCCGCAGGCTTCTACCTGACGTTTTAAATAGAATTCCAAGCGTTCGTCCATTGCTCTAAAAGCGATGCTGTCAACTACTTCTAACACTTCTTCTAGTCGATTGCGATAAGAACCTACTACAAATTCGTACCAGCTGCGGTGCTGCATCATCCATTTGTCCATCATTGATAATGGAAGCATGATGATTTCGGCATCTTCAACGGCTTTTGCCATGATTTTGCTTTTTTCATTTTTGACCGCACAAACCATCGATAACGCGCAGGCTTGCCCAGGCTGTAGGTAGTACATGAAAAATTCTCCTCCGTCACTGTCTTCACGATAGACTTTGATTGTTCCTTTAACTAAAAGAACAGTATTTTTTATGTATTGTCCAGTGCGCATAATCACTTCTCCGGCACTAAACGTTTTGATAATTTCATTCGTTTTGATGTCCTGAATTAATTCGTTTGAGAACGAAGGAAATATTTTTTTTAACAGCTCTGGCATTTTGATGTCTATTTAAAAATTAACTTGAATACAAGGATGTAAAAATACTAAAAATGGGTGCTTATTTATAATTGAAATTGTCTATGATATGATGTCAGAGTGGTTTCTTTATTACGAAAACGTTTTCTTTTATTTATTGTATAATTCGTAAAAAAGGCATCCATTGTTTGAGGAAAATCTTGTATTTTTACAAAAAAATATATATTATGAATTTGACACAAGAAGAATGGGTTTCTCAAAAGGAAGCCGATGAAAATGCAGTTCTTTTAGATGTAAGAACCGAAGATGAATGCGACCAAGGCATAATAGAAGGTGCTATTAATATTGATATTCATAAAGGACAGGAGTTTGTTGATGCTATTGCAGCATTAGATAAGAGTAAAAATTATTATGTGTATTGCCGTTCTGGAATGAGAAGTGCAAAAGCATGTGAAATAATGAACGAGCTAGGTATTGATAATGCCTATAATTTACTCGGTGGCATTATAGAATGGGAAGGTGATGTAGTATAACATCATAACAAGAGGCCAGCACCTCTTTTTAAATTTAATGGAAATTAACCAACATAACCAAGAATGAATACAATACCTCAAGAATTTCAAATTACGTCGCTGCTTAATCAGGATACTTATCTGGTAAACGGCGAATTAAAAAAATGGACTGGAAAAACTACACCTGTATATTCAACGATATCTTCAACTGAGAAGTATGAACCGACTTTATTAGGTTCTATTCCATTTATGGGAGAAGCAGAAGCACTGGAAGTTGCAGCTTCTGCCGAAGCAGCTTTTAATAATGGACAAGGATTGTGGCCAACTATGAAAGTTGTTGACCGCATTAAGTGCATGGAAAAGTTTGTAGTCAAAATGAAAGAGACCCGTACAGAAGTAGTTAAACTTTTGATGTGGGAAATTGGTAAGACATTAGGAGATTCTGAAAAAGAATTTGACAGAACGGTAGAATACATTCAGGATACTATCGAAAGCTATAAAGAATTAAACAGCCGTTCGGCCTATTTTTCGAAAGTGCAGGGAATTAATGCCATGGTGCGAAGAGGACCAATTGGAGTTGTTCTATGTCTTGGACCTTACAACTACCCGCTGAATGAGACATTTACACTGCTTATTCCTGCTTTGATTATGGGGAATCCTGTAATTTTTAAGCCGGCAAAACACGGTGTTCTATTAATTTCACCTTTATTAGAAGCTTTTAAAACAAGTTTTCCAAAAGGAGTTATCAGTATTGTTTACGGAAGGGGAAGAGAAATCGCTTCTCCGATAATGAAATCTGGAAAAGTAGATATTTTGGCTTTGATTGGAAACAGTAAATCAGCTATCGCTTTGCAGGATCAGCACCCTAATAAAAACAGACTTCGTTTGGTATTAGGATTAGAAGCCAAAAATCCAGCGATTATATTACCAGATGCCGATTTGGATTTGGCAATTCAGGAATGTATTGCAGGAACTTTATCTTTTAACGGACAAAGATGTACTGCACTGAAAATTATATATGTTCACGAAAATGTAGCGGCTGAATTTAACAAGCGTTTTGCAGAGAAAGTAGATGCACTGAAATTTGGAAATCCTTGGGAAAAAGGAGTTGCTTTAACACCGCTTCCTGAGACCGAAAAACCAGCATATATTCAGGAATTAATTGATGATGCTGTCAGCAAAGGTGCAAAAGTTATTAATGCAAAAGGTGGAGAGCATTCTGATAATTTTATATTCCCAGCTATTTTGTTCCCAATTAATAAAGAGATGCGTGTTTATCATGAAGAGCAGTTTGGACCAGTAGTGCCAATTTTGACTTTCAAAGATATTCAGGAGCCATTAAATGATATGGCTGAATCAAATTACGGGCAGCAGGTAAGTTTGTTTGGTAAAAACATCAAAACTATCGCACCGCTTATTGATACTTTGGTTAATTTGGTTTGTCGTGTTAACCTGAACAGTTCTTGTCAGCGAGGACCAGACGTTTTCCCTTTCACAGGAAGAAAAGATTCTGCTTTCGGAACATTGAGTATTCATGATGCTTTGCGTTCGTTCTCAATTAGAACTTTCGTTGCTTCAAAAGACAATGCATATAATAATGAAATTCTGCAGGAATTATTAAACAGTAAAGAATCGAATTTCATCAATACCGATTATATTTTGTAATCGTTTTCAAATAGTTTTAAAACCGTCTTGTTTAATAAAATGAGACGGTTTTTTTATTATGTACTAGTGAGGAAACGGGATTGATATAATTTTAAACATGTTGCTTTTTAATAATATATGTGTGAAGCAGCTGTCAAATTGACTATCTTTACTGGTGTTAGATTTTTAGTCAGTTTTACTTCAAATTATTTATTAGTATTAAAAAGAAAGTAAAAATAGCAGCCAAAAATTTTCACGAGTATTTACATCGTGAGCCTTACTATGTGCATCCCAAACTAAAATTCATTCCCAATATCATTGTTAACAGCATCTCTATATTGGCAGCCATTGCCTTCATAAGTATTATTTTGTATTTATTGTGCAGTTATCTGATAAAGGCGTTTTATCACTTATAATTTTTAAAATTTTATAAAAGCGTTGAAAATTACAAGCATATTACACTGTTTTTGGTTTTTATATTATTTCCAATAGATAAAATAAAGCAGATTATCTTCTAATATCATTAGATTGGGCAGTTAGTTTAAAAAATACCGTACCATTCATTAAAATCCATTAAAAAACAAAATTGATTTCTGTCGATATTGATAAATTTTCAAAATCCTTCATGTTAAATATAGTGAGAAATAAATAATTAAAACTAAATTTAATTAAATATAATGTAATTCGGTGGTGTGATATTGTTTTTCGTTTGATGATAATGTAATTTTGCACGAAATATCAGATTTGATTTTTTTATTATTTACTCGCTGGAAAAAGCTACAAAAGCAGTATTGTCTTGAACATTAAACAGATAAAAAAAGATATATTAAGAAATAAAAAAATAGTTTTGAATTAGTACCTGGAAATATTTTTTTTAAGAAAAAACCGTCACTTCATATTATTTAAGAAGTAACGGTTTTTTTGTTGGTTTAACTTTTGAGAAACTATCTCTGCAATGCTGTTGGGAAATTCCGTTTTGCTTTAAAAAAAATCGGAACAAAATAAATTCTGCTCCGATTTAACTAATTTTATATTACTGTTCCAGCCGTTCTCTTTCGGGACTACTAGTCAGTTTTATAATTATGCAAAACAACAATCTCCATCTCCAAAATTCATTTTTACATCGGTGAAATCTGTCTTTCCAAATGCTTTTGAGATTATTGACTGTTTTACTTTTTTTGTCTTATAAATAAATACATTTGACTGCTTGAAATTAGCACAGATTGCTTCATCATAACAGATTATTTCGCGTACATTTTGTTTTATACATTGTAGTTTGATGATCGCTGCAACTATATCAGCATCTTTGGCCTGGTTATAATAAGCAAATAAAACTTTACATACATAGTTTCTCCTTTGCAGCACTAAAAAACCGATACACTCTGAATCTTTTATAATCTTAATAAAATAAATATTAAACTGTTCATCATAGATTGAGAACTCATATTTGTTTTTGTTTGTGTACTGCAAAAGAGGAGCTTCCTGGACCCAGTGATATGCTTTTAGCCACTCAAAATAATCTGTTTTTTTATTAGAAATATCATTTTTGTTGTATTTATTGATTACTTCTAAGACTTCTTCATCGGGCTTGTTTAAATACTCTAATTCTACATTTTTCAATTTTCCTAACAGCTGTTTTTCCTGAAAAGAAAGCTTTAAATCGATAAACAGATTTAAAAAACTGTCTGTAAAATTTAATAAAGGATTAAGGTAATTTATCTTTGGGTATAATTTTGGGATAACAAAAATTAAGTTGCTTCTCAAAACGGCTTTAACGCCTAAATTTTCATTTAATGTATAAAAGTAGCCGGTTTTGTCGTATACTCTTTTGGCGCTTTTAGTAAATTGAGAAATTCCCACTTTGCCATCATTAATTTGATAAGCAGTGTCCAGTATTTGGCGTCCTACGCCTAATCTAAATGTTTTTTTTGGGTGAACCCACCAAGTGGTTAGCCAGCCTATTTTAGTTTCAGCATTATCGAGTATTATTCGATCAATAAAAACTCCCATGTAGCCCACAATTTCGTTATTTAAATAGGCTAGAATTAAAACAATATCATCATCTTGGCTATTTGGGTTTCTATAGTGAGATAATAGTCTGTGTTTGCTAATTGATAAAAAATCATGATTCCAAAATGATTTGTCTTCAAATAATAAGGGAACATTTTTTTTAGAAATTTGTTTTATTTCAATCATTTTCTGCTGATTTTATATTTGCCAATAACTTTATTGTAGTACTTGAATAGATTTTCTGTGACAATAATTTTTTTGATATCTTTTTTTGGATGTTCAATTGAAAAGCGCTGAATTATTCGATTGTCAAAATCTTTTTTTAATCCCGAGTTTCCAAATAATAAAATATCCTTGTCATATTCAAGCAGCTCAGTAAGCAGTCTTTTAGATATTTTTTTATCTGAAAATGGAAATGCAAATAAGGAATAATCGATGCTGAAGGTATTTTTGACCCAATCTATAGAATCTATAATTTCCTTTTTCTGTTCTTCAAAACTTAATTGTTCCAGTGGCGGATGCGACATTGTATGTCCTCCAAAATAAAAACCCTGATCAATCATTTCCTGTATCTGTTCCTTCGAAATATAAGGCTTTTGTGTTTTTAGATAATGATGTATATCTATATTTAAATAGCTTAGGACATCAGTTATCTTATTTCTGTCTGAAAAACGGATGTTTTTAAATTTTGCTGTAAAATCATCATTCGAAATATAACTAAAATTAAAAATAGAACTAATCGTATCTAAACTTTCTTTACGGAAATTTTGATCCTTTAAATGATTTATAATAACGCTTATATAATGTTTGTACAAACCTTCATTATTATCCACAAAAACTGGATTTACAAAAAAGATCGCTTTCAGATTTTTTTCTTTTAAAATAGGAAAGACAACACTGTAAATTTCTTCTAAACCATCGTCAAAAGAAATCAGGAAGCCATTGTTTTTATTAGCAGTTAAATCACCTAAACTCAAGGGGCTGAAATTTTTTGATAAAACTTCCAGGTCATTTTTAAATTGGGCTATGTTTTTATATTGATATAAATTTTCAATATGAGCGGCTTTATCATCTCTGATGATATGATAGTATGGATAAACGGATTGTTTTTTAAAAAGCCCAACAAGGTTTTTATTTGAAATTCTGTATAAATTATCTTTTATAAATCCCATGTATTTTTAAATTAAAAACTCTAATTTTTTAAGCAAATCAGAGCCTTACTATTTTACAAACATACTTAATTATCGTTTAATTTGAAAAAATAGTATTATATCACTGAAATTATATTTTTTTGCAGAAATCATAATCATCCTGTAAATAGCTAATCTTTTGAATATCTTGCCTTTTGGCAGTAGAGAATTCATTTTCATAACAAATTATCGTCCCACTCTGCTGCAATCTTTTGTGTTGAAACCCCGCAAACGAAGTTTACTGAATTCCGATAAAAAATAAAAGTATAGCGAAGTAATCGGGGTCAGGAGATAAAAATTACTTTGTTTTCTAATTCGGTTTCTTACAAAATATTGCTGCTGTTAGTGGTTTTTTGATGCTTTCCTGCATTTGCAACAATACATTCATATGCTATAACTCCGCAGTTTCTGGGTATCTGATAAAGCAGTAATTTGGATAAAGAACATAAAATAGTAAAACTCATTTTGTGTTAATTATATTGATATTGTGTGGGCAGTTTGGTGCTAAAATATATCAAATAAGCAATTAATTAAGTTTTTATTTTTAATATACTAATTTTTGTACTGTTATTTTGGTTTTTGTCTGGAGTTTTATTGATTCCATGATAAATATCAGGTTTCCTGCTATAACGTTTTCATAAATTTGATTCATAATTAAAAACATTCAGACCATGAAAGCAGAATTCAGATTTCTAACGGTATTCGCTTTACTAATTGTGTCAGGAACAACAAGTATAGCGCAGGAAATAAGCTGGTCGGCACCAGAATATAGCAGCTCCTTAACGAACCCATTTGTAGGAAATAAAAAAGCTGCAAATGAAGGTAAAGTAATCTTCGACCAAATGTGTGTTTTGTGTCACGGAAATAATGGACAGGGAAATGGTGAAGCAGGCCAATCCTTAAGCCCTCAGCCTGCTAACTTAGTGGCGTTAAATGTAAAAAACCAGTCAGATGGAGCTATTTTCTGGAAAATAACCAATGGCCGAGCACCTATGGCTCCCTATTTTGACCTTTTAAATGATGATCAGCGCTGGAAACTGGTCAATTATATACGAGAATTAGAAAAAAAATAATTTTGAATTAGTAACCCGAATAATTTTTTTTTCAGCAAACCGTTACCGCTTAAATTTAAAGTGATAACGGTTTTTTAGTTTTTAGATACGAATGATTCTTAGAAAATTAGAATGACATTGGCTTATTTAAGCGAGGCCATATCAATTACAAAACGGTAACGAACATCACTTTTCAGCATTCTTTCATAAGCCTCGTTGATGTCCTGCATTTTGATTAATTCAATTTCGGAAACGATGTTGTGTTCACCGCAAAAGTCGAGCATCTCCTGAGTCTCGGCAATCCCGCCAATCAAAGAACCCGCCACCGATTTTCGTCCCATTATCATCGGAACTGTATTCAGGAACGGTTCTATGCCTCCTAAATAACCGACAATTACTAAAGTTCCGTTGGTGTTCAAAGTTCCAATATAAGGATTGATGTCATGAATGTAAGGAACGGTATCGATAATTAAATCAAATTTCCCGTTTACAGCTCCCATTTGATCCGCCTCAGTCGAAATTATCACCGAATCAGCGCCCAGTTCCAAAGCATCTTTTTCTTTGCCCGGAGTTCTCGAAAACAGCGTTACTTCGGCGCCTAGACCTTTTGCCAGTTTTATCGCCATGTGACCCAATCCGCCCAATCCTACAACGGCTACTTTGCTTCCTTTCCCTGCTTTCCAGTGGCGAAGCGGTGACCAGGTTGTAATTCCCGCACACAATAAAGGTGCTGTGGCAGCCAGATTAAGATTCGCAGGCACTTTCAAGACAAAATGTTCCTCAACTACAATTTTCTCCGAATAACCGCCAAGGGTCATTCCGCCCAAATGTTTGTCTTTTCCATTATACGTTCCTGTAAATCCATTAGAACAGTATTGCTCTAAATCCTGTTTACAGCTGTCGCAGGTCTGGCACGAATCTACCATACAGCCCACAGCTGCAAAATCACCCACTTTTAGTTTCGTTACTTCGCTTCCTACTTTGGTCACTTTCCCCACAATTTCGTGACCAACAACTGTTGGGTAAGTTGTAAATCCCCAGTCGTTTCTAGCAGTGTGCAGATCAGAGTGGCAGACACCGCAATACAAAATATCAATTTCAATATCCTTTGCTGTGGCGGTTCTGCGCTGGATATTCATCTGTGCCAAAGGCGCATCGGCTGATGCGGTTCCGTAAGCTTTTACATTTGTAGTTTCCATATTTTTTTTATTATAAGTGAGTTATTCCATTATACAAAGTTAATCGTTTGCATAAGGTGCGATTTATAGAAAACAATCCAATAGTTAAGAAATTCAAATATTTTTTCTATTACGTTTGTAGGTCATACTGATTAACATTCGTTCAATAGAGCAGCATAGTATTCTGTTTTATAGTTACATAGGTTTGGGGGCGTTTTGTGATTTTAGGAGCAGAAAATTCATTTTTATAAGAAATTCAGTCCCGCTTTTCGTTATAATCTTGCGTGCCGAACCCCGGCACACAAGGATTTTCACTGCAATCGGGGCTAAGCGAGAAATTTATTTTTTCATATTTTTTTGCCAATAGCAGTCCTCTGCGCTGGTGCGAGCATCCGGCTCGTATACACAATCCTGACAACAGTATTCTAAAATATCCTTTTATGTAGGTTATCCTTCAATTGTTACTTGATCTTACTTTTATCTTTAGTATTGTTTAAAATGATGTTCTACTTTGCGTTCACGAGCGGGACGCTCGCGCCAGCGGGGTGTCAATCAATTTATTTCATAGTTTTTATGTTGCCACTACGAAATGATAGAAACATAAACAGTCCAAAAGAAATTTCAATAAATGAACCCGTCAATAATGAACCAAAGGATTGAACTTGAAAATTATATAATAAGTATGCTGAGGTGCCTAAAATAGCACCCAGCAACCAATAAATCTTATTACCGTATATTGTCGAAAATGTTAAATATCTTCCACCAATAATTAAAAGCATCGCTTGAAAAAACCATTCTGTATGTTGCAATGAAAGTCCAAAAGCAAGTGGTAAGCACATAATCATCCATATTGTCCCTTCCATAGCTAAATTTCCCAATTGATTACCTTTCGTGTGTGTTCCGTTAAGTCCAATAAACTTGCTAATTATTATACTTATGGGATAGATAAACATTCCTCCTATAAAGAGCGTCCAAATTGCTTTTTTGGGTGAATATTGATTTGCTGTAAATGCAGATGTGAGCCAAATAACTCCTGAGACTATAACACCAATAGAACCATTTGCATAACCTTTGCACATATCAATTTGTGCTTGATTGAATGGCTCTATCTGATTTAATGATTTGCTGGAGGGTTTTTCTTTCATACTTTAAAATATTTATTTCTGTTATTTAAGGTTACGTTTGTTTTGTACTTGTCCTCTGCTAGCGCTAGCGTCCCGCTCGTGCCCGTAATCAAAATTAATTTATATCTATTTCCAGAATGGTATGGTCATTATTGCCATAATTTCTAGCACTGCTATATTTCCATTCTATGGGATCTGTTACAAATCCTGCTTCAACGGGGTTATTATGAATGTAATTTAGTTTTTGTTCAAATACTTTCAATGACCAAATTTCAATTGGATGATTGTTTTGCTGCCAAAACTGTCTAAAGGTTACATTGCTGTTTTTTTTACCTGCTCTTTCAAACATCCACAACATCCATTCTTTTCTGCTTTCTTGTGGATTTTCTTCTATTAATTTTAATAGTTTTTTGGATGTAAAGCCTTTGAAATCTCTAATTAATCCTGATGGATCACCTAATGCGGAACGGAAGATTAAATGGACATGACTATGCATAATAAAATATCCATAAATTTCCATTCCTTTGTTTTTTCTGCAAAAATCTAGAGATTCTGTGATAGCCGAAAAATAAACGTCTCTTGTAAAAACATCTATCCAATTCACTGTAGCAAAACTTATAAAATAAGCTCCCGATTTTTCTCCAAACTTGTACTTTTCGCTCATAGTATTAAAATAAGTTTTCCTCAAGATTGCGGGCACGAGCGGGACGCTCGCGCTAGCGGGGGAAATTATTATTTTCTACAAGTTTTTTCATCTGTCCTATAATTTGGTTATTACTAGATGTTTTTATTGAACCATGATTAAATACTGTAAATTCTATTGTTGAAGTTTCTATGAATTTTAAAATATTTTCATTAAGAATTGATAAGTTGAAAGTTAATATGTTCAATTTTTCACTTGGAAATATTGCAGGAACTACATTGGTAGACAAAATACGACCCTCCTCAAAATTATTCGTGAGGCTATATGGATTTGTAGCTGTAAGTTCCGCCTGTATAGTTGCTTTTATTATGGCAGCAATTTTATATTTTTCGGCGACGTGATTACCTGTATTAGTTATGAGAACTTCAATTTTGAATTCATAACGATTTATATAATTTGTATTAACAAGTTGTACAATAAAACTATCTATTTTAATCATACTTGCAGAAAATCGTAAATATGAATCTCTAACTTCATATTCCTCCATTGGTACAGACTTAAAATTAAATCTTCGGTAATATTTGTTATCACCGTTTAAATGAGGACTATTAGGTGATTTAGGAATTTTGACAACATACACCGTTTTGGTAACATCATTATCAAAACGTACCGGCATAATTAATAAATTTTGAATTCGTTGTTGTATGTTCGAAGTTATTTTATTCTCAAGCCATTCTTTATTATATTTATTTCCATCTACAAAAGAAGTACTAGTTGCTACATGATTTTCTTCATTTATTCCATAAAAAATAAGTCCACCATCTGAATTTGCAAATGCACTAACATCTTTTGAAATTTCTTTACCGTCACCAGATGATAATGCTCTAGCATCTTTAAAATCAATATTAATTGATTCTTCTGTTCTTGAAGCAATTATTCCTAAAATATCTTCTTGAGTAAATTCTGTTTTATCTAATAAACTTGACATCTATATAATTTATTAAGGATTTAGTGCTAAATGTAAGGTTTTATTTTGATTTTGTTTTTACTCAAACTTTTAAATATGTCAATTTTTAAGCGAACTGACGAAGTAATCAGCTCCATAAAAAAAATGCTGTAAAACCTAAGTCTTACAGCACTTTCGCCCCAAATTAACCAAATTAAATAAATAAACTATTCTTTTATATCGTCACCTTCTTTAATTTCTTCGCTAGCAATTTTTATCAGTTTGTCTTTTGAATTCAAATCACCAAATATTTCAATTTTATCATCGATTTCTCTTCCTTTTTTAACGTCGATTCTGGTGGCTTTGTGGTTTACGACTTTAATCACAAAAGTACCTTCCGCAGCATTCACGAATGCCGATTTTGGTATTACAAAAGTGCTGTCTTTAGCGTTCAGCGGTAAAACCACTTCGGCAACCATTCCCGGCAGTAAATTGCCTTTGGTGTTGTGCACATCCATTTCGACTCTTTCGGAACGCAGTTTCAAATCCAAAGCGCCGGACATTCTCTGTATAGTCGCTTTGAAAGTATCCGGCAGTGATTTTACATTAAAACTCATTTCGTCGCCCTGGTGCAGATAACCCGTGTACAGCTCCGGAATAGAAACCGCCAAACGCAGTTTGTCTTGCTGCTGAATTGTCAATAATGGAGAACTCGAAGTAGGCCCAACGAAGGTTCCCAAATTCACGTTTCTTGCTGCCACAACGCCGTCAAAAGGAGCACGGATCTCCAAATAGCCTCTCATAATCGAAACTTCTTTGTGCGCAGCAATCGCCGCCTGATATTGGGCGTAATCCGAATTTTTCTTACCGCTGGCCATTTCCAGATCATTTTTGGAAATCGTTCCTTCTACTTTGCTCGTTTCATACAAACGGTTGTAAGTGCTTTTGCTGGTAGCATAAATCGCTTCCATCGATCGTAATCTTGATTCGGCTGCAGCCAGTTGAGAACTGATTTCGGGAGCTTCTAAAACAATCAGAAGCTGTCCTTTTTTGACTTTCGAACCAATATCGACTTTCAGTATTTTCACAAAACTGCTTACTTTGGCATACAAATCCACCTGCTGAAAACCGGTTAATTCGGCCGGCAAACGCAGTTCGGTGGTTAGTTTTTCTTTTTGCAGAAGAAAGGTTTCTGTTTTAGGTTCGATTTCTGTAACAGCAGCAGTTTCTTCTTTCTTGGAATTACAGCTGTTTAAGAGAAATAAGGCTATAAGGAATAGCGCTGTCGATAGTATAATTTTATTTTTCATTGTTAGATTTTAATGATGAGATATAATGGATGCTTTCTTCGTCTTCAGGATCCAAAGAAACGGATTGTGTTGTGGTATGTTCCTGCGCCCAGGCAAAAATCAGCGGCAGTATCAATAACACCGCAAAGGTGGAGAATAACAGTCCGCCAATAACGGCTCTTCCCAACGGTGAAACCTGATCGCCTCCTTCGCCGTGACCAATCGCCATCGGTAACATTCCCGCAATCATCGCCACCGAAGTCATGATAATCGGACGAAGACGCAAGGCCGCCGCTTCACGCGCTGATTCGAGTGCATTGCCGTTTATTTTTCGCAATTGTTCGGCATTGGTAACCAATAAAACAGCATTGGCAATCGAAACCCCAACTGACATAATGATTCCCATATACGATTGTAAATTCAGCGTTGAGCCGGTAATCGTCAGCATCAATAAGGCACCTAAAACTACCGCCGGAACTGTGGTTAAAATCACAAGTGAAACTTTGAACGACTGAAAATTAGCAGCCAACATTAAGAAGATTACAAAGATGGCAACTAATAAACCAACTTGTAAACTGCTTAATGTTTCGCTCAATACTTTACTCATTCCAATTGGCGTGATGAATAAACCGCGTGGCAGTTCGCCCAATGAACTGATCGCAGCATCCACATCTTTTGTCGCCGTCCCCAAATCGGTTTGATGGATGTTGGCGGTAACCGTAATATACGGCATAGCACCTAAATTGTCGTTTTCACCGCTTACATACCCAGGTGTGATTTTGGCAACGTCGCTCAAAACGGGACGAAGCGAGTTTTTCAATACCGGAATTTCTCCAATATCGGTTTTGCTTTTCATCTGATTAAGCGGTACCTGAACCTGAACGTTTACCGATAATCCTGATTTTTCATCAATCCACGTATTTTTCTCGGTGTATCGAGAGGAAGATGTCGAAGCAATCAGCGAACGCGAAATATCACCCATATCCACGCCCAATTCGGCTGCACGGGTTCGGTCAATATCAATATTCATCGCCGGATAATGAATCGGCTGGCCAATCTGCACATCACGGAAATAGTCTATTTTATTAAGCTTATCTACGATTTGATTTGCATAGGTTTCATTTCGTTTTTTGTCTTTTCCTGCAATTCGGATTTCGATTGGAGTAGGAGAGCCCTGACTCAAAACCTTATCGGTTAATTCGATAGGCTCGAAAGTCATTTTTACATCCGGCAGTATCTTTTTGATTCGCGCTCGGAACTCGTCTTTAAATTCATCCATATCGGCATGATAATCTTTAAGACTCACCTGAAAAACAGCTTCGTGAGAACCCGCCATGAACAGATAAATTGGGTTAATCGAGAACAAAGACGGGTGCTGACCCACATAAACAGACGATATTCCTATATGTTCAGTGCCGACCATTTTCTTCAGTTCTTTCAAAACTAAAATGGCTTTTTCTTCAGTACGTTCCAGACGGGTTCCGTCGGGAGCGCGCAGTCGCAGCTGAAACTGGCTGGAATTGACTTTTGGGAAAACATCTTTTCCGATAAACGTAATAAACAGAACCGCTAGCACAGTTGCAGTAATCAAATACGTTAAAGCAGCTGCTTTTTTATAAGGAAACAATCGATCAATTGTTCGCATAAAACGAATTCTGAAACGCTCGAAAGCACTGATTTTTCCGTTGCCGTCAGTATCTTCTCTTTCTACATATTCTTTTTTCTGTGTAATCAGATGTTTCTCTGATTCCGGAGTTAAACCACAGGCGTTGAACTCAGCTTCGTCATCTGTGATATTCGGTGCGTGTTCGTGTTTTGGATGGTCTTTCATCAGCCAGTTTGCCATTACAGGAACAAAAGTCTGTGACAGTAAAAAAGAAATTACCATCGAGAATCCGATCGCTAATGCCAATGGCAGAAACAAGGCTCCCGGAATTCCGACCATCGTAAAGGCTGGTGCAAAAACCGCAAGAATACAAAGCAGGATCAATAATTTAGGCAGTGCAATTTCCTGACAGGCATCCCAAATAGCGAGTGCCTTAGGTTTTCCCATGTCGAGATGCTGATGGATATTTTCAATCGTTACGGTACTTTCATCTACCAGAATTCCAATGGCCAGCGCCAGTCCGCTCAGTGACATTAAGTTGATCGTCTGCCCGAATAATTTCAGGAACAAAACGCCCGAAATTATCGAAATTGGAATCGTCAGAATTACAATCAAAGCGGCACGGCGGTCGCCTAAGAATAGTAATACCATTAAACCAGTCAAAACCGCTCCGATAATTCCTTCGGTAATCAAACTTTTAACCGAATTGATGACATAAACCGACTGGTCAAATTCGTATGATAATTGTACATCTTCGGGAAGCGTACTCTGAATTTTAGGCAGTTCTGATTTTAATTTGTGAACCACATCCCAGGTCGAAGCGTCTCCAGCCTTTGCAATACTGATATAAACCGAACGTTTCCCATTAACCAAAGCATAACCGTTGGTCACATCGGCACCGTCTTTTACAGTAGCTACATCGCCTAATTTCAGGTTCTGAACCCCGCCTTTAAACAACGGAATCTGCTCAAAATCCTTAATATTCTTAATCGTATTATTCGTTGGTGAAATGTAATTGATATCGCCAATCCTGACATTTCCAGAAGGAGCTGTCTGGTTGTTGATGCGGATAGCTTCTACAATTTGGTCGGGTGTCATATTGTGCGAGCGCAGTAAGTCTGGATCGACGTTAACCTCTACCGTTCTTGGGCTTCCGCCAAAAGGTGCCGGAGACAATAATCCCGGAATCGAAGTAAACGAAGCACGAACATAGACGTTAGCTAAATCTTGTAATTCATTATTAGAACGTATTTTACTGCTCAAAACCAATTGACCGATCGGCAAAGACGAAGCATCAAAACGGATGATAAACGGAGGCTGTGTCCCTGGAGGAAATGCCGCCTGAATTCGGTTCGAAAGAGCTCCCAATTCGGCAGCGGCCTGCGCCATATTCGTGTTTTCGTAATAGGTTAATTTCATAATCATTAACCCCTGAATATTCTTGGTTTCAACCGATTTGATACCATTGGCAAACGGTAAAATATTCACGTAGTTTTTGGCAAAATAAGCTTCCATCTGGTCGGGAGTGTACCCTCCAAATGGATGAGCGATATAAATTACCGGAAGATTCATTTTCGGAAGAATATCTACTTTGATGTCCTTGATGGCGCCAATTCCGAAGAAAAATAAACCGGCCACCAATACTAATATTGAGATGGGTTTGCGGAGTGCAAAACGTATTAAATTCATCTGGTTGTTAATTAAAATTCATTTGTAAATAAGTCAAAATTGCCCGTGGCTGCTACTTTTAGTAAGAACGACTGCCATACATTATTGTTGACGATATCGCGGTCAATTTCGGCACGGTTCAGCGTAAACATGATTTGTGTCAAATCGGTCAGATCTGTTAAACCGTTTTTGTATAAAGCTGATTTTTGAATGTATGCGCGTTGTGCGGCATTCACCTGAATCGGCGCTTCGGCATAATTTTCCAAAGTGATTTTTATTTTATCCTCGGCAAAATTCAGCTGTGATTTCAGTTCCCTGTCCGCCTGATTGTATTCTTCTTTCAAAGCTTCGGTTACAAATTTTTGCGCTTGTACCTGTTTACTCATTCGGAACGGAGTGGTCAGGTTCCAGCTGATTCCAATTCCGACTAAATAATTAGAACGGTCTGGATTTACGCCGTCCCAGTAATTTCGTGTAAAAGCAGTCTGATCGACAGCATAACCGGTATTAAAACCAGAAGCACGAGTCTGCAAAACACCAAACGCACTCATCGTTGGGTAATAAAAACGTTTGTATAATTTGGTCTGCTGACTGCTGTAATCTGTCTTTGTTTTATAAAACTGTAATAGCGGATGAAGGCTGTCAGGAGCTTTTTCGGCGAAAGCCAATTGTTTTGGAATCTGATTCACAAAAAGCGTATCGGCGATAAAATCCTGCGGTGTCACACCCATTAAATCGACCAGTTTATTGTTTTGTTCTTTGACGAAATTACGTGCCAGATTCAAAGCGATTTTAGCTTTCGAAACTTCGGCTGTCGCCAATGTAGAATCGACTCCGGCTAATAATCCGTTTTTAACGCGGGCTACAGCGGTCTTTTTGAAAACTTCGGCACGGCTCAAATTCTTTTGCTGTGAAATCAATAATCGTTGGCTTGCTAATAAATTCAAGTAAGCCGATGAAATTTTGATTTCCTGTTGGAATTTTTCCTGATTCAGATCTTTTTCTTTAACCTGAACATCTGCTTTGGCCAAATTGATTTTTTCCTGTGCTTTTCCGAAAGTGAAAAAATCCCAGTTCATATTAACAAGATACAAAGCTCCGAAAGCCGAATTCCAGTTCTGCTCCGGAAGTGCGGGACCTGAAGAAGCGGTTCCAAGACCATTGAAACCGTACAAAGCACCATTCTGCCCATTGATAGTTCCGTAATCCTGCTGTGCAGACAGGTTCAGATTAGGGAGATAATCGCGTTTGGATTGTTTAAGTGTTTCCTGAGAAGCCTTGCTGTAGTTGTTTTTTGCTTTTACAGAGCCGTAGTTTTCAAGACCTGTTTTTAGCGCTTCTTTCAAAGACAGGGTTTGTGAAAAGCCGGAGCTGGCAAAAATCAGGTAAATGAATAAGGTAATTTTTTTGAAATACATAAAACTCAAATGTGAAATTATGCCTCAAAATTATTCCTCTTAAGCGGATATATGTCTCCTTAAATGATGTACTGCAATTATAAATGACCAATTCAATTGGTCATTTATTGCGAATAATAATTAAAAAATAGTAGTTAATTTGTAAACTATTTAAGTATGAAAATGAACAAAAAGTTTAATGATATAATGGAGAATAAATGGTGGCAGGAAATTGCCGTCGTCAGTTTTTCATTTACGATTTATACCCTGAAAAACGATTGGATGCTGTTCAGTTCTTTCGTTTCCATCTTGATGGGTATTTTTTTCTACTGCATTTTATACATGCACGCCCAGTTCAACCGTTTTTTTATACTTCCTATATTATTCAAAGAACAAAGACCGCTGGCATATATTGGTTTAACCCTCTTGGGAGTATTTGTATTTTCGATAGTCTTATATGAAATTACAGATCTGGATATGTTTGCCAAATGTCATTTGTATCAAAACTCGCATCAGCGAAGTTATGTCTATCAGCTGGCAAGTGTTTTGGGAACTTTGGTCTGTATTTTGAGTCCGATAATTGTTTTTAAATTCTACCGAATTAATAAAAAACAGACAGATGAAACACTGCTTTTCAATCAGATGCAGTTAAATTCTCTGAAAGGACAATTGAATCCTCATTTTTTATTCAATACTTTCAACACACTTTATGGAATTAGTTTAGAATTCCCTGAAAGAACTCCCGATTTAATCATGAAAGTTTCGCAGTTAATGCGTTATCAGTTGGAAAGTAATAACAAACAATGCGTTTCGCTGGAAGATGAACTGGAGTTTATCAATAGTTATATTCAGCTGGAAAAAGAGCGTGTTGGTTACCGCTGTGATATTACGTATGATAGTAAAATTGACAATGAGAATGCCTATAAAATTTCGCCCATGTTATTGATTGCTTTTATAGAAAATGCTTTCAAACACGGAACTTGCGCTATCGAAAAATGTTTTGTCCGAATTATTATTACCGTCGAAAACGGTTTATTGCATCTGCATGTTGTGAATTCAATTCCGAAGAAAACGGATGTGGTTTCGACTAAAATCGGTTTGAAAAACACCATCGAACGCTTGAATCTGATTTATGGAAAAGAGTACCAGCTGGATATTAAAGATGATAAAAATACTTATATTGTAGATTTAAAACTGCAGCTAAAAAAGTTTGTATAATGAAAGAACCAAAAAAATGCATTATTGTTGACGATGAGCCGGCAGCGCATTATGTTTTGGCAAATTATATCAAACAGAATCCGCAACTAGAATTGGTTTTTCAGGGCTATAATGGCATTGAAGCGATGGATTATCTTCGGGAAAATAAGGTCGATCTGATGTTTTTGGACATTAATATGCCTGAGATTTCAGGTATGGAACTGCTGAAAATTATTCCGAATCATCCCAAAACGATTTTAACGACAGCTTATTCTGAATTTGCTTTAGAAAGTTATGATTATGGCGTGATTGATTATCTTTTGAAACCTATTTATTTTCCAAGATTTCTGAAGGCTGTTGAGCGTTTTTTCTCCATGGAAATCATCAAAACCGAACCCGTAGAAGTGATTGTAAATTCAATTGCAGTAAAGGTTGACGGTTATATGATTGACATTGCATTAGACGAGCTTTTATATGCGCAGAGTTTTGGAAATTATGTGAAGCTGTTTACGACAAAAAGAGTGTATCTGGCTTCGATTACGACTGCCGAATTAGAAAAAGAACTTCCCGAAAAAAACTTTATCCGAATTCATAAATCGTATATCGCAGCAATCGATAAAATTGACGATACCGACAAGGATTTTGTCCTTATCAAAAAGGAAAAACTGCCAATCGGAATTACCTATAAACGCGAATTAACAGATCGATTGAAAAATAAAACTTAGAAATAAACGTGCTTACTAACTCAATTATTTCAAACAAGAAGCCTGCTTAAGATTAATTTCTGGCAGGTTTTTTTATATGTTTTTACTAGCCGAATTTTTCCAGATCGATAGATTTACACCTTTAAAAATCAGCCATAAACTAAGTGATAATTCTGCAATAAAACACGGCATCAGTAATGTGATATCTGCAAATTGCGGTACAAGAATCAGTACAAAACTATTGGTCAAGTAGCATAAGCCCGCAATTGACATTAAAACTCCAATTGTTTTTGGAAAATAGCGGGACTTAAAAAATAAATAACCTTCGATAAGGCAGACAAACCCAAAAAATATTAATCCGATTCCAAAACCAAAATCATGCAGTTTAGTCGAAAGATAAGACAAAGAATTTAGCTGGTCTGGGCTAAAGGATTTTAAATATTCAGTATCTTTTAGGAAGAATAATGCTGCCAGCAGATTCAATTTATTGATGACCAAAACAGCAGTCTGTATTAAATTAAAAGACAAATTAAGCAAAGCAAGTTTTTTGTTTACTGGTCTTAACAGGTAATATAAAATTATCATTACTGGCAGATCACAAATATGCATGATCAGATCTGCACTAATACCCACCCGCCATAGAAATTCAGAATTCATGATATTGCCTGCAGTCGCAGCGACGTCTCCATAAACAAGTAATTTATTTCGAACTAAAAGCTGGCCAAATACACCTGCTATAATAATTAATAAATAAAGCATTCCTGCTATTCTTGCATAAAGCTGCGGTGACTGTTCGAAATTTTTGAGGGTCAGTTTCATATTTGTATTTTCTTCTGGGTATGACGATTGATTTTGAAAATTGTTACCAAATAAACTTTTTAGAAACCTATTTCCATTCAAGAGATTTCAAATTTAGAATTATAATTCAATAATTTTTTCAGCTAATTATATAACTTGAAATACCATTAAAACTTGAACTTTATAAAATTGTTAATTACTGAAAACTAACAGTTTAAAAATATAAAGTTATGGGAGATCATAAAGATTTAAAAGACAGTTCTGCTGTTCAGAAAATAAAAGATTTAGCAGAAAATATAAAAACGTGCATGTTCTGTACTTACAATGGAGACAAGCTGAATTCTAGACCAATGACTGCACAGAAAGTTGATGAGGAAGGGGTTCTTTGGTTTTTGTCCGATAAGACCAGTGTAAAGAACCATGAAATATTAGAAAATTCCAAAGTGGAACTTTTTTTCTCAGAACCTCACGACCAATTTTTGACATTGCATGGTCATGCTACAATTTTGTATGACAGGGAAATCATAAAGGAGCTATTTACTCCAATTGTAAAAGTCTGGATGCCAGAAGGTGAAGATGATCCCAATTTAAGCGTGATAAAAGTAGTTCCCGATGAAGGATATTATTGGAATAACAAAAACGGAAAAGTGGTGGCATTAGCCAAAATGACTGTGGCTTTTATAACAGGTAAAACTATGGATGACGGAATTGAAGGAAATTTGAATCTGTAGAATTCAATAAAAAAGGCAGCTGTTTTTTTAAAACTGCTGCCTTTTACGTTCTAATAATTGTCTTACGCATTTATTTTGTGCCTAACTCTTTTAGGAATTGATCTACATCTTTTGTATCCCAGCCCATTGCTTTAATTATAGCTTTGGCCTTTCTCGCATTTTCTATTGCTGCTTTTTTATCATTGATTTTATTGTACAGTCTCGCCAACAAAAGAGTGCTTTCGGCTGAATTATTGATTTCAACGGAACGTTTAGCCCAAGCAACAGCTTTTTTTAAAGCTTCTTTATCGGTAATATGATCAATGTAAATTTTGGAAATACTGTTAATCGCTGGGTAGTCATTCCAAGCTAGTTTCTCTGCCGATTCTAAAGTAGTCTGCTGATAATTTTTCCAGCTTTTGATGCCCTCATACATTTGTAAATCATACTTAAAAACCAAAGAATCTACTTTTGCAATATTGATGTTTTTTGCAAGTATCCTATTTTTAGAATAGTTGATAGAATCTAAATAATTCATGTTTTGGGTCAGCGTTTTTTTGACCACACTCATAATCTTCGCTTCGACTCTTTTTGTGGAAGATACTTTAGCAAAATCATTTTGATGATTTATAATTGTTTCAAAACCTTTTGAATTTAATTCATTCACGCCAAATGCCAAAATTTTCCAATTAGCAGCAGTTATCAGCTGGTCTTTTTGCGCAGCTAAATATTTGGCTGTTACATCATCGCTTTTGTCGGAATCGACACTTTTTCGTAAAGCACTCAGATAAAGAATGCAGTTTTCAGAATTCGTAATATCCTCATTAAATTTTCTTTCCAAATACGGCAGCTGCATATTTGGGTTTAAGGCTTTTTTGGCTTCAGCAATAAATTCGTCGGTAGTAAATTCCCCGCCGGTGCTGTATAGATGGGTTTCTTTTTCATCCAAAAAAAGAAAAACAGGAAAGGATTTTATGCTGTACTTTTTCATGAATTCTTTTCCAGCAGGCGTTTCCGAATCCATCATTACATTGATGAAATTACTGTTGTAAAAAGAAATTACTGCGGGATCTTTTAAAACCGTGCTTTTCATTTTGTTGCAATGGGAACACCAGGTAGCATAAACCATAATAAATAGCGGTTTTTTAGAAGCTTTGGATTGTTCAAGTGCCAGTTTATAATCGTTTTCTATAAAGTTTATGGATGTTTTTTGGCCCTTTACTACAGAGGTTAAAAGCAATAAAAAAATGATACAGATTTGTTTAACGGGAGCTTTCATCTATTGATAATTTGTGCTGATTGTATGGAATTGTCGAAGCTGCAATTTACTGCTTTTTATCTGGATTAAAAAGGGAGTCGTTCGCTGCACGGCATTCGTTTTAAAACTAGAACTAATTCTGGAGACAATTTGTGACAATTTGTGTAATTGCTCCGTCTGTTCGTTATCGCTCGGGTTGTGGCGGAAATTTTTAAAAGCGAATGCCGTGACAAATTATATAATACTTTTAGATTCAAATATTAATCCTTACTTTTGAACCTCACAAAAAAAACAAAAAATATGGCGACTATAACGTTGGGAGGAAATCCAATCCACACTTCAGGTGAATTACCAAAAGTAGGTTCAAAACTGGCTGATTTTAAATTAGTTCAAAACGACTTGTCTATTGCAGATTTAAGCACTTTTGCAGGCAAAAAATTAGTTTTGAATATTTTTCCAAGTATTGATACTGGAACATGTGCTACTTCTGTTAGAAAATTTAACGAAAGTGCCAGCAGTTTAGCAAATACTACCGTTTTATGTATTTCTAGAGACCTGCCATTTGCCCAAAAACGTTTTTGTGGTGCTGAAGGACTTGAAAATGTTGTAAACTTATCTGATTTTCAGGAAGGTACTTTTGGAAAAAACAATGGTCTTGACATTGTTGACGGACCGTTAGCTGGCTTACATTCCCGAGTAATTATTGTTACTGATGAAAATGGTGTGGTAACTCATACAGAGCAAGTTGGTGAAATTGCGCATGAACCTAATTATGAAGCTGCATTAGCAGTACTTTAAACGTCTACGATGGAATTTCAAAAAGACAATACATTACTTACCGGCCGGTTGAAAAGCGTGAAATACGCTTTTCTTGGAGCCGTAAAATTAATAACTACCGAGCACAGTATAATGGTTCAGTTTTCTCTTGGAATCCTGATGAGTATTGCTGGTTTTTATTACCATATTTCTACCACCGAATGGCTTTTTCAAACTATGGCTATCGGATTGGTGATGAGTATCGAAGGATTGAATACAGCGGTCGAAAAAATTGCCGATTTTATTCATCCTAATTATCACGAAAGAATTGGTTTTATCAAAGATATTGCAGCTGGAGCTGTATTTTTTGCTGCATTAACAGCAATAGCTATTGGTCTTATTATTTATATCCCAAAATTTTTATAGGTTCAATTTAATTCAAGA
The DNA here is from genome assembly GCF_003385115.1 of Flavobacterium aquicola. Lineage (GTDB taxonomy): Bacteria > Bacteroidota > Bacteroidia > Flavobacteriales > Flavobacteriaceae > Flavobacterium > Flavobacterium aquicola. The sequence continues at coordinate 301,015 of NZ_QUNI01000002.1, read as the reverse complement.
ATGGCAAAATCTACAAAAAAAGAAACTTTAGATAAAAAGAAAGATTCCGAATCCAAAGATGTAAAATCCTGGCAGTTAACTAAACAGCACAGAATTGTTTTGGGTGCTCTTCTGGTTTTATTTTCGATAGCATTATTGGTAGCATTTGTTTCCTTTTTTATTTATGGGAAAATAGATCAAAGTGCTGTTTCTGAATTGACTGACCGCAAAGAAGTAATTCAAAACTGGCTCGGAAAATTTGGAGCCTATCTTGCTGATTTAATTATATACCGCGGTTTTGGTATTGCCTCTTTTCTTTTTGTGCGTTTATTTTTCCTTACCGGAATGTATTTAGTTTTAGATCTTTCGATCAAAAAGCTGAAAGCGACATGGTTTTGGGACTTATTTGCCATTATTGTTTTATCTGTTCTGTTTGGATTTTTTGCTGCATCGTTACCGGAATTAGGAGGTACTATCGGATATGAACTAAATTTATTTCTTCAGGATTATATAGGAAAAACCGGTACGCTGTTAGGGCTGATTTTCGGGCTGATTATATATTTGATTTTCAAACTGCAGGTATCTCCAGAAAAAGTACAGTCGTTTTTTGAAAGTACCAAAAAAGAGATTAGTGAAGATATGGCTGTCCGTCAGGCAGTAGTTTCATCAAATGATCCTAGTTATAATCTGGAAGAATTTGCTGTAGAAGAACCTGCAGAAGAACTGGAAGAAGATTTAATAGACGACATTCATTTAAAAACAGCTAATTCTCAATTTGAAATTAATAAAGAGGCTTTAAAACCAACAATTTCAAGTTCTTCTGAAATTAATCTGGAGCCTACGCTCAAGCCGCTTCCGATGGATATTCTGCCTCCAAACCCAGAACCCATAAAAGAGGAAGCTTTTGTAATTGAAAAAGCTCCTGAAGAAGACATTATAGAAGAAAATTTAGCTTCAAAATTGGTAGCTGATTTTGGATTATTTGATCCTACGTTGGATTTATCCAATTATAAATATCCTACCATCGATTTATTAAAAGAGTATTCGACCGGCGGCATTACGATCAATCAGGAAGAATTAGAGGAGAACAAAAACAGAATTGTTGAGACACTCCGCAATTACAAAATCGAGATTGCACAAATTAAAGCTACCGTTGGTCCATCGGTAACTTTATATGAAATTGTACCCGAAGCCGGTATCCGTATTTCTAAGATTAAGAGTTTAGAAGACGATATCGCTTTGTCGCTTTCAGCATTAGGAATTCGTATTATTGCTCCAATTCCTGGAAAAGGAACTATTGGAATCGAGGTTCCGAATAAGAATCCTACGATGGTTTCTATGAAAAGCGTGATTGGTTCTGCTAAATTTCAGGAAGCCGAAATGGAACTGCCTATTGCTTTGGGGAAAACCATTTCGAATGAAACATTTGTTGTCGATTTGGCCAAAATGCCTCACTTACTGATGGCAGGTGCTACCGGACAAGGAAAATCGGTTGGACTGAATGCAGTAATCACTTCATTGCTTTACAAAAAACATCCTGCCGAAATTAAATTTGTCATGGTCGATCCGAAGAAAGTCGAGCTGACACTTTTTAATAAAATCGAAAGACATTATCTGGCCAAACTTCCTGACACTGACGATGCGATTATCACCGATAATGCAAAAGTAGTAAATACGCTGAATTCGCTGTGTGTGGAAATGGACAACCGTTATAATCTGCTGAAAGATGCGATGGTTCGTAACATCAAGGAATACAATGAAAAATTCAAATCCCGTAAATTAAATCCTGAAAACGGGCATCGATTTTTGCCTTATATTGTATTAGTAGTCGATGAGTTTGCCGATTTGATTATGACGGCTGGAAAAGAAGTCGAAATGCCTATTGCCAGACTAGCGCAATTAGCCAGGGCAATTGGGATTCACTTGATTATTGCTACTCAAAGACCTTCGGTAAACGTTATTACAGGTTTGATTAAAGCCAATTTCCCTGCGAGAATTGCGTTTAGAGTTTCTTCAAAAATTGATTCACGAACTATTCTTGATACACAGGGAGCTGATCAGTTAATTGGCCGCGGAGATTTACTTTACTCTAATGGGAATGATGTTGTAAGGGTGCAGTGCGCTTTTGTGGATACTCCTGAAGTGGAAAAAATTGTTGATTTTATTGGTTCACAAAAAGCATATGCGACCGCTTATCTGCTTCCCGAATTTGTTGGTGAAGACGGTGGTCTTAGTTTAGAAATGGATATTTCGGAAAGAGATACTTTATTTAGAGAAGCTGCTGAGGTAATTGTAAATGCGCAACAGGGTTCGGCATCATTATTGCAGCGTAAACTGAAACTGGGTTATAACAGAGCAGGGCGACTAATCGACCAATTGGAGGCAGCTGGAATTGTAGGCCCTTTTGAAGGCAGTAAGGCCAGAAGCGTGAACATACAGGATATGGCCAGCTTGGATCAGTTTTTTAATAATGAAAATTAGATTTTTAGACTGCTTGATTTTGGACTTTTAGACTTTGATCTCCATGTATTAATAATTTAGCTTTTTTTTAATGTTTTTCGCCTTTTAGCTTTTTATTTTTGCACTAAATTTCCCGTTACCCGGATTTGCGTGAGGGATAGGAATAAGCTACCAAAGTAGCATGGATAGCCCGACTTTATTTAGGGAAGGGGCTAATGACCGCCGCGAAAATAAGCCCCTTTCCTAAATAGAGTCACGCCCGAATAATTGATCCCAAATGAATTAATAATTTGATACAAAACACAGAACAAATGACAGTACAGAACAAAATAGGAGTTAAGATGATCTTGGGATTTTTAATGATCTTTTTTATTGGATTTTCCTCTCAGGCTCAAGATGCAAAAGCGAAAGCTTTATTGGATAAGGTAACTGCTAAAGTGAAAAGTTACGATAATATAACCATTGATTTTAAATATTCACTGAATAATGCTAAAGAGAATATTAATCAGGACAGCAAAGGAACTGTTGTTATGAAAGGGAATCAATATGTGCTGAATTTTATGGGTATTACGAAGCTTTTTGATGGAAAAAAGACGTATACTATTGTTCCTGAAGACGAAGAAATCACTGTTTCGACCCTGAATGATAAAGATGAGGCAGCTATTACTCCTTCAAAAATGCTGACTTTTTTTAATAAAGGCTATAAATTTTCGATGGATATCGTTCAGAATGCGGGCGGTAAAAAAATCCAGTATATTAAATTGGTACCAAGCAATCCAAAAGATCAGAGAAAAGAGATTTTGGTAGGGGTGGACTCTAAAACCAATAATATCTACAACATTATTGAAATTGGCAAAAAAGGCACAAAAACGACTTTGACCGTGAATTCTTTTAAAACAAATCAGGCTTTACCAAAAAATCAATTTACCTTTGCGGCGAGTAAATATCCCAATTATTACATCAATAAATTAGACTAATTATTTAGTGAAAATTCTAGACAAATACTTATTAAAAACTTTTCTAGGTACATTTGCCACGGTATTTGTTATCCTCTTTTTCGTATTCATACTGCAGACTGTCTGGCTGTTTATAGCTGAATTAGCCGGTAAAGATCTGGATTTCTTTATGGTAGTTAAATTTTTGGCTTTTTCGATGCCCCGGATTGTGCCTTTGGTATTACCGCTTTCTATTTTATTGGCTTCGATAATGTCTTTTGGAAACTTATCTGAACATTATGAGTTTGCGGCGATGAAATCTTCCGGAATTTCACTGCAGCGGGCTATGCGAAGCCTGACTATTGCCATTGCGATATTGAGCATTATTGCTTTTTTATTTGCTAATAATGTGATTCCGTATGCTGAATTTAAGTTTATCAATTTCAGAAAAAATATTGCTCAGGCTAAGCCTGCTCTGGCTATTACTGAAGGGCAATTCAGTGATGTCGGGATGTACAATATCAAGGTGAATAAAAAATCAGGGGAAAACGGCAATCGTCTGACCGGTATTACGATTCATCAAAAAGCACAAAACGGGGATGGCGGTAAAACGGTAATCCGTGCCACAAACGGAGAATTAATAAGTAATGAAAAAACAAATCTGCTGCAGCTGGTTTTAAACGACGGGAACTATTATCAAGATATTGTACCCAAAAAGTATGAAGAAAGGAGCAAACTGCCTTTTGCAAAAAGTTCCTTTAAAGTTTACCGGATCAATATCGATTTATCCCAAATGAATAAAGTGGATACCAAAGACGAATCGGTGTCGAATACAAATAACATGCTTAATGTTAGTGATTTAAAGTATACTTTGGATTCCCTGAATAAAAACAGAGATAATGATATTATCGCTTTTTCGGAAACCAGCACCTCTAGACTGCAGGTTCTTAATAATAATAAAGCACCAGCTCCAAGAAAAAAAGGACTGGTGAAAAATTTATTATCTCTTTTTGATAATGAAAAAAAGGGAACGATTTTGGCGACTGCCAGCAGTAATGCACAAAGTCTGCTTTATTCTATTGATGCTACTAAAACCGAACTGGACAATAAAAAGAAAAATATAAACAGCCATATTTTGTCATTAAATGATAAGTTTGTTATTGTATATGCCTGTTTTTTAATGTTTTTTATAGGAGCTCCTTTGGGTGCTATTATTCGAAAAGGGGGGATTGGCTTACCAATCGTATTTGCAGTATTGATTTTTATATCGTTTCACTTTATCAATACCTTTGGCAAAAGAATTTCTCAGGAAGACGGCCTTGCACCTTTTTTTGGCTCGTGGATGTCCTCGATGATTTTAACGCCATTGGCACTTTTACTAACATACCGTGCAACAAATGATATTGGCCTGATAAATCTTGATGTATTATTGACGCCTATACAGAAAGCATTTCAGAAAATATTTCAAAAAATAATTCCATCTCAAAATAAAGAATAAAATGTCTGCTACAAAAATACAGCTCAACACTATAGAAGAAGCCATCGAAGACATTCGCCAAGGCAAAGTTATTATTGTAGTTGATGATGAAGACCGCGAAAATGAAGGTGATTTTTTGGCTGCTGCCGATAAAGTAACTCCCGAAATGATCAATTTTATGGCCACACACGGCCGTGGTTTAATATGTGCTCCATTAACCGAAAGCCGCTGTAAAGAGTTAGGACTGCACGTAATGGTAAATAATAATACCGATCCTATGGAAACTGCTTTTACCGTTTCGGTAGATTTGAGAGGTAAAGGGGTAACAACCGGAATATCGGCTGCCGACAGAGCTAAAACAGTACTTTCATTAGTTGATCCAAGCACGAAGCCCCATGATTTGGCTCGTCCCGGACATATTTTTCCATTGATTGCCAAACAGGGCGGTGTTCTGCGAAGAACAGGACATACTGAAGCAGCTATTGATTTTGCCCGTTTGGCAGGTTTTAAACCAGCTGGGGTGATTGTTGAAATCATGAATGAAGACGGTTCTATGGCCCGCCTGCCGCAACTGGCTAAAGTGGCTAAGAAATTCAATTTAAAACTGGTTTCTATTGAAGCTTTGGTAGCCTATAGAATGCAGCATGACAGCTTAATTATCAAAAAGGAAGATTTCGATATCAACACCCGTTTTGGAACTTTTCGTCTGAGAGCTTACGAGCAGATTACCAACAAGCAGATTCATATCGCACTGACTAAAGGAACATGGAATCTTGGAGAGTCTATATTAACAAGGATCCATTCTTCGCAGGTAAATAACGACTTATTAGGAACACTGACTAATAATGTTGATCAGCAATTAGATAATATGTTTAAAATTATAAATGATAATGGCAAAGGAGCCGTTATATTTATCAATCAGGATATGTCGGCTGTAAATTTACTGAACCGTATTACTGAATTGAAAGCCCTCCAATCTGAGGGGACAATGAAAGCTCCTAAAGTTGTTATTGATACCAAAGATTATGGAATTGGAGCTCAAATACTGCATGATATCGATATTTCTAAAATCCGTTTAGTTTCCAATACTGAGCAAAGCAAAAGAGTAGGGATGATAGGGTACGGGCTGGAAATTACAGAATATGTGAAGTATTAGATAATTGATAATTGTTAATTGTTGATTGTTAATTGTTGATTGTTAATTGTTAATTGTTGATTGTTAATTGTTGATTGTTAATTGTTGATTGTTAATTGTTGATGGTTAATTGTTGATGGTTAATTGTTGATGGTTAATTGTTGATGGTTAATTGTTGATGGTTAATTGTTGATGGTTAATTGTTGATTGGTTGGTCAGTCCTCGATAATAAAAAAATCCTTCGGAATTATATTCGGAGGGATTTTTTTATTATTTTGACTGCTAACACGCAATTATAATGTGAGCCAAAGCTTTTTTTAGTCACTTTTGCCAATGATTCATTAGTTATAGAAAATTTTTTAAAAAAAAGTTTTGTGTGTAACGCATAGTAAATGAAACAATTAAAAAGTTCCTTTAAAAAGAGGTGTAAATTTTCTAAAAATACACTTGCATAACCAAAAAAGGTTCTTATATTTGCACTCGCAATCAGGAAATGATAGCGACATACTGGAGAAATGGCAGAGCGGTCGAATGCGGCAGTCTTGAAAACTGTTGACTGTAACAGGTCCGGGGGTTCGAATCCCTCTTTCTCCGCAAAAGCTCGAAAACAAAGGAAAAACAAGATTTTCAAAGTTTTCAAAAAAAGCTTAAAAAAGCGGTAAACCCTGCAAATCTAATGATTTGCAGGGTTTTTTATTTTATACTCGTTTTCAATATTTATAAAAATGCACAAAATTTATGTGGCACAATCGTGGCGCATTTTAAAAACTTGCTAGTGCGCCACAAATTTCTTATCTAAGCCTTATATTCAAAGGGGTTAAGAGCGTTTACATCTTGTTAAAATGAGGTTATAATTCTACATTTACTAATCTAATAAGTTGAATTATGCTAGAGAACAGCTTTGGGTTGATTTTCTTTTTGAAAGCACCCAGAAATGAGAGTAAAATTAGAAGTGTTTATTTTAGAATAACCGTTGACGGTATTCCGAAAGAAGCATCTACCAGAAGGCAATGGGACGTTGAGCGCTGGAACCAGAAAATTGAAAGAGCAGTCGGCACCAAAGAAGATGCAAAATCTCTGAACTTTTTCTTGGATTCGCTAATGATGAAAATTCACGAAATAAAAACGGAAATTTTATATAGCGGTAAACCTATAACTTCGAAGAAAATTATGGATCATATTATGGGTAAAATAACACCCAGAACGACAGTGTTGAAAGAATTCCAAATACACAATGATGAAATGAAAGCTCTTCTGGGTAATGGATATTCAGAAGCAACCTTAGAGAGGTTCAATATTACTAAAAACCATGTAACTGCTTTTATAAAATTCAAACACAAAGCTGATGATTTTGAATTTATTGATTTAAATCTTGAATTTGTAAAGGACTTTGAGTTTTACCTACGTACTGTCCGAAAATGTGCAAATAACACCACTCTTAAATACATTGCCAACTTCAAAAAAATTGTCATCCGTGCCATTGATAAAGAAATTATTGCAAAAGATCCTTTTACAAGTTTTAAAAGCAGAAAAACTAAAATCATAAAAAAGCCTATTTCTGCAAATGATTTAGCTAAACTAGAAAAACATGATTTTCTCATTGAGAGACTTGATACCGTGCGGGATATTTTTGTTTTCCAATGTTACACAGGTCTGGCTTACATTGATGCATATCAGCTAAAAAATGCTGACATTAAAGATGGTGTTGACGGCAATCAGTGGATTATGTCTGAAAGACAAAAAACGAACTCTTCGACTAATGTACCATTGCTTCCTAAGGCACTTAATATCATTGAAAAATACAAAGAACATCCATTATGTCTTAAACGAGGCACTATACTTCCTGTTGTCTCCAATCAAAAAATGAACGCATATCTTAAAGAAATTGCTGTATTATGCGGTTTTCCATTTACACTAAATACACATATGGCTCGCAGGACATTTGGCAGTACTATAACATTAAATAATAATGTACCTATTAACGTAGTAAAAGAAATGCTTGGGCACTCTTCTGTAAAGCAGACCGAAAGCTACGCCATTACAGAACAAGCTTCGATAGGCCGAGAAATGTCTGTACTTACTAAAAAGCTTAACTCTGAAAAAACTGAGATGACCCAGCAAGATTCTGCTTTGCTATGCAGACTTGAAAAAGAAATCCAAATAATAAAAGAGAAGTATAAAATTGCTTAGTCTTGCCCATAAGAACAAAAAAGAGGTTAACTCATGTACTGAGATAACCTCTTTAAAGTAACTCAACTTCGCTTTTACATCTTGGATGATAGGAAGGTTTATATCTTATGTACCCTAAATTTTGAAGCTCTTTAAAGTATTTGTGATAAGTAGGCAGTGTTTTTATATGTGAAAGATGCATAATTCTGCTACGGCTGACTTTTATCTTAGACCACTCATTTTGCTTGTGTCCCAAGATCAAAATTGCGGTTAAAATCATCAGGTGCCACACATTCAGCTTTGAATCATTTATGTAAATAGACAAATAATCTATAAGCAGTTTTTCATTTAGTTTATCCGTTTGTTTCATCTTTAAACAACTTTAGAATATCTTCTCTGTTATAATAATACGACCCTAGAACTTTTTTAAATCGGACCTTCTGAGTCATTCTAAGATTCTGTATTGTACCTGCCGATATATCCAATAGTTTTCTAACTGCTTTGCTTTTTAACCATTCACCTTCTGCTGTTTCAGCTTTACCATGACTCTCTTTAATTATACTTCGCATACTATCCAATAATAACAAACCAAACTGTCTTAAATCTTCTTTAGTTATAATTTCTTCCATAAAATGCTTATTTACTTATTATAGATCATTTTTTAGTAACAATTGCTTTTTTAAAGCACATTGATATAACCAAAGTACTATAGTAATAGAAGATAAATCGACCTACCGTTTTGAATGGTGTTTTTTGGCTGTGATTGGCTTTTTTCAGATGCAGAAAACAACATATTTTCTGAGTTGATAGGTAATAAGTTTGCTTACCTCCTGATCAAGCTAGAGATAAATTCAATTTGGAATTCATAGCATCTGATATGATGGAAAGTCCTATTTTTTAAGATATTTTTTTTTCAAATTCCTCAGTCAGAGTTATGATTCTTTGACACAATACCGCCATATCAGTCGTCTGTTTTTCCAATTTGTATAAAAAAGCAGATGCCTTTTTGTCGGAAAAACGGCTATACAATAGTTTAACAACCTGATTATAATTAACCCCAATTGAACGGAACTGGCTATAAAATGAGGTGAGACGCATATAATAATCCATTGTTGCTTTATCAATCTTTACTGTCTTTATGGTTTTCTGAAAAACACAGGCTGTAATGAAGTGAGCCATCACATGCATCCCTGATGTCTCAAAAAGAGTCAGGAACCGGGCATTTTCTTCAGCAGTAAGACTAATTGAGTAGCGATGAACAGCAGGATCATTTTTTAAAGGCCTGCCACCTTTGTGCAAATTGATTTTTTCGGTATGATCCATATAACTAAATATTATTGTTTAAAGAATTCTAAAATCAATAATACATTATTATCTATGGCAAGCATGAAATGCGGATCACTTGGAGCTAAGAGGAAGTACTTGTCACATGATACCAATTTAAAGATTCACAATTAAGACAACTTCAGACAAATAAAGCTACCTAAGGACACTAAGCCAGAGCAGGCCATTTTCAGAATTACTTTTTCTGAAAATATAAAATTATGCTCTGCAAAGAAACCGTTACTAAGGAGATGTGGGAACTTCTCCAAAGGCTTATGAAAGACGAAAAACTAAAAGACTACATATTGGTCGGCGGTACGGCATTAGCCTTGAGATTAGGACACCGCCTATCAATAGATATAGATCTTTTCACAACAAAAGATTTTGATTCGCTGATGATGCTCAAATATCTACATGACACTTATGGTGCAAATCTGAAAGAAAGCAGACTTTCACAGAACACTGTTCTTACGCACATAGATGACATTAAGATAGATCTTATTACTCACAATTACCCTCTTCTTAATTCTGTAGAAGAAACTGAAGGAGTCCGCATGATTTCCAATGAAGACATTGGAGCAATGAAACTCCACGCAATTCATCAAAGCGGTGACAGATACAAGGATTTTGTCGATATGTACTTTATGCTTGAACAAGAACCCTTAAAATTCTACCTTCAAGCATATCAGAAAAAATATGATAAAGACCCGTACTGGGCTTCAATAGGTCTTAACACATATGACAAGATTACCACATTTGAAGGCGTGGATATGCTAAAAGAAAAACAGCAAAACTGGAAAAATATCCAAAAACGGCTGGAACTGGCGGTAAAGAATCAATTATATAAATTTAAATCAGAAAGAGAGGATTTACCAATTAATCCCAATAAAAAGAGAGGATTTCGTAGGTAATACACTTAAAAAAGATTATCTTTAATAGTTACAAATTTTAAAAAAAATGAAGCCATTAACTAAACATATACCCAATCTTAACCCTAAATTCTTCTGGGATTTTAAATTTGATAAGATTGATTGGGATGGGGGATATAAAATGGTAATTGGCCGTATTGTTGAGCGTGGAGGTCAGGATCAAATTGACGAAATTGTACGTTTTTATGGGCGTGAAAAAGTAATTAGAACTGTCCGTGATGAGATTTCCTTTCTTCCGAACTATGCAATTGAAGATGCCTTGAAATTCTTTCCTGAACTCGAAAAGGAAGAGATGTATTGCTATCTAAACCGTAAAGACAAACCATATCACTGGATTTAGCTTTACTTTAAAAAATGTTTTAAAAACCGAATTGTTTTTCTTTTTTAGTTTATTGGCTCTACTAAGACTACATCCCTAAGCGGGGTTTTCCAGACTTACGTATTACCTCTTCATTACTATGTTCCCCCTTGAGATCCACAGATTGATTTGTACGCTGTCTCAGCGATTCTTTTTCCATTGGAGTTAAATTATTATTTCCGATGTTGTCTATATTACGGAAAACCGTTTTTACAGGTCCCATTATATCCACTGGCTTCTGGGGCTTCTCTGTCGGTTTCTTTTCACTTTCCTTAATTTTAATGACCAGCAGTTTATCCAAAAGCTTGCCCAATCCTGTACTTGTAGGGTTTTTAAGCTGTCTGAGAAAATTAGAAAAGAAATTGGTAAAAATGTTTCCGCCTCTGTCTATCTGCACAAATGGAGTTTTTAACCTCTTATTATTTTTTTTAATTTCCTTGTTTTTTTTCTCCTCAGGTTTTAGAGACGTCGGTTTTTTATTTTTCTTCTGCGTTTTGTCTTTCTGTTTATCTTTTTTCATGACCTTGATTTTTATGGCAAAAGGTAATTATTAAAGCTTTTATAGTATTTATTCAGGTACTTTAATGTCTTGGTTGGCAGTATAAGTCAGGTTTGAATTATCTTAGGGCTTTATTTTATATTCCACCCAAAAAAAATAATAAAAAGAAACCGAAGTTATGACGGGATTCTCATGCAAACCAATAGACTACGGCATAATGTTTTGCTCGTCCCTCACAAACCACCCTTCGGGACTTATTCCGTTTCCTTTTGGTTTGCATGAATCCCGTCAAGTGAAATTGCTTTCTTTTTCTTTTTTACGGTTTTTCAGTTTTCTTTTAAAAATATATTTTTTCTTGGTTTCTGCACAGGTTCAATTGTACTTTTGAGGTTTGGCAGAAATATATCTGTAAAAATCTAAGCTTTTATAGTAAAGCATTTTTATAGTTTTATGCTTTTACAGTTTTATTGTTTTAAAAGCATTTATGCTTAAAGGTTCTCTTTTACAAAATATGCAGGATTATAAAAGGCTTTTACACCTGCATTCCTGCCTGTCTGCATTCTTGAATTCAAGAATGCAGACAGGCAGGAAAACTTGAATTCTGGGATTCTGGAATGCCAGCATGCAGGTATGCCAACATACCTGCATGCTTACATACCTACATACTTGCATGCAAGAGTTCCTGAGTACTTGTCTGCCTGATTGCCTGCATACATCCATAAATAGGGATATATAAGCTAATTATTGAGTCAGTATTCCTGAGACTTTAAGAAAAACACAACTATATGATGGGGCTGTTCTATATAATCCTGGATCCCAAATAATTTCTGAAACAAATTACTCTATAACACTACAATAAAAAAAGGGCATCAAGCCCTTTCAATAAATCCATTCCAATAATATTACCACAAAGGTAATGGCAAGTTGTGTTTTGAGATGCTTGAAATGAATTCAGCATCTCAAAACCACTTGCCCTTGCAGGGGCTGGAAAACACCTCCGAAGTCGGCGTTTTATTAAATTTATAAATGGAATCATGTTAATTGAAAATATGATTGTTTGTCATTTATTATACTTTTATCTTACTTTCTAGAATCTGGAGGAAATAATATGCTTATTTCATTTAACAGTTCAAATTCATCTATTGGAAATAACTGCAGAGCAATACCCAGTATAAGTCCAACGTCAATTGACTGATTTTTTACCGTACTAGGAACTTCTGCTCCCTCCTGATCCAGAGCCACAATACATAATTTCAACAGATTTCTAATAATAGAAGCGAGTTCATAATAATCATAGACTCTTATTTTTGCAGTATGAATCCCGCTTTTATCCTTCACAGGCTTCAAAGCACTGAGATAGTTAGCAGTCAGTTCTTTAAATTTTTCTAGTCTTTCAATTTCATCTATTTCCATGATCTTTATTTTTAAATTGATTAATTATATCAAATAACAATGGGTCAATCTTGTTCAGAATTCAATAACCCGCCTTCAATAACCAAATTATGTAATTCATCCATTAGCTTCTCAACTATAGTATTCATCTGATCTACCTTTTCTTTGTTGAGCTTTGATAAATCATGACGAAGGTTCATGTGTCTATCTAAATAAGGAAAGAAATCTGTCCAGAACTGCTCTATTAAATAATTATATTTTCGCATGTTGGAATCTGCATATAGACACAACTGCCATAATGTTTGATTAGATAAATAATTAGGCAGGTAATAAGTCTTGCAAAAAATATATGTTCTACAAAAAGACATAAAAAACAATGTAAAAAGGGAATCAAGACCTTGGTAGTTTTCTTTAATACCTTCGACTATTTTAAAAAATTGCATGGCTGTATCTTTGGCTGGCTTATAATAAAAATGTAGATCAGCGTGAGAAGGATTGTGTGGAATCTCCCAATGAAATTCAGGAAGGTATTCGCTGGATGAATATATCAGATATTTGTTTTGTATTATTTTGGAAAAGAAACTTTGATGCTGATACAGGCTATTTTGAATCCAGCTACGATTATGGCTTATCAAAACGAAATCATATTTTCCTTCCATTTTGCTTTTTAGAGATTGATTGATTAATTTTAATTTATCATTTCCCGCTCCTACAGCTATAAGCATTAAATAATAAGTCGTTTTATCATGATTAGCGATTTGATGATATAAGTATATTTGTTCGGCTTCAACCGATTTTAATATGGTCTCTATAGTAATATCAATAATTTCATCTTTTGCTACATTATCATTCAGATATAAAACTTCCTGCTTTTCAAAACATCTTTTTTTTATTAATTTCTTTAATTCGCCAAAGCGTTTTTCAATCATGCAGTAGAGATTTTGTTCAGCAATACCAAGGGCTTCATACATTTCATTTTTATGTATTACATCATCATCAGTAGTTGCTTCTTTTGCTTTTGCAAACAGATCAGCAAGATAATATTTGCTTCGACTATTTTTCACAAAGCATTTTTGAATCTCGGGAATGTATTGAATTAGATTATTGATACTTTCATTTAAATCCAGTGAAGTGGAGGTACTTCCTGAATATAATTCTTCTAAATATTCAAGATCGTGCACAATTAATCTTTCATACGATGTAAACACACTTTTTGAGGCACCTTCTGAAATAAGATTTTTGACTTGTGATTTGTAAAGATCGTGGTCGTGATAAAAGCATTCTGCAAAGACATTAAATTTTTTACTATACTTCTTCCAACTTCTTTTAATAATGAGCGGATTTACAGAGTCTTCATTTTGGTAGATAAGAGCCGAAGGCTGACAGTAAAATTCAATAAATGGATGTCCAAAAGAAAATCGATGATGAAGTCTACCTGAATAAATGAAATAGACATTGATCTGATAACGATCTCTAACTTTTGTTATCCATTTTTTCTGTTGTAGCTGTTCAGCATCTATCTTTTCACAGATATTAATTACAAGATGTGAGTTTAAGGAAGGAGGTTCTTGTTTGGTGAAAAATATCTGAACGATAGTATACTGATTAACTAATTGTCCCAAGATATTTTCTAAAAACTCGTTTTCGAGTTTTGGATATGAAAGTTTTTTTGAAGTTTTCATAATTTTGCTGTTTTAGTTAAAACTTATCCGAAAAGTTGTATTTTTGTTTAATACACAGCAAGTAAGCAATAGATTGTACCGTACCGAACTAATGGGAATTGTATCTTACAAATGCGATCTTGTATTTTACTAAAAGTGAATTTTCTAAAGTTTTTTAAATACCTTTGAACTATGGACACAGCAACAAAATCAAAACATATTGGAAGAAATATCAGCCGAATTAGAGAGCTTAGAGGTATGAAACAAGAAGCACTTGCTGTTGCAATTGGCGTGAGTCAGCAGTCTGTTTCTAACATTGAAGGAAGTGAAACAGTAGATGAAGAAAAACTAAAAGCAATTGCCGAAGTATTAGGTGTTACCAGTGAAGCGATAAAAAGTTTTTCTGAAGAAGCCGTATTAAATATTATTGGAAACACTTATCATGTAGATAATTCTTCCGCCGTAAATTATGGTTGTACATTTAATCCTTTAGACAAATTAGTAGAAGCTTACGAGGAAAACAAAAAACTTTACGAACGTTTAGTTCAAGCCGAGAAAGATAAGGTCGAATATTTGGAAAAATTACTAAAAGGGAAATAGCCCTATCATGATATATTAATTCACAAAAGAGACTTTCGAGTCTCTTTTTTTTTAAAATATTATTATAAGAAAAAACAAAAGACTTAATAAACCAAAAGTCAATTCAAAATATGTTTTATATATCAACAAATTAAAATAAGAGGCAAACAAATTTAAAAATAATTTATTTACATCTCTTTTATTTTCTAATTGTAGATATCGATTTATTATAGTATGTTTGGATGTTTTGTGCATAAATACACCCTTTTGAAAAACGAAAAACATACTCGCAAAGAAATCATTGACCATCGCCTTAAACAAGCTGGATGGAATGTTAATGATCGTTTACAAGTAATAGAGGAATTCAATATTCAAGTTTCTTTACCTCATGAAGTTAATGAGCCTAGAACTAAATATGAAGGGCATCAGTTTAGTGATTATGTTTTATTAGGTAAAGATGGTCAACCACTTGCAGTTATAGAAGCCAAAAAATCACTTGTAGACGCAAATATCGGAAAAGAACAAGCCAAACAGTATTGCTATAATATTCAAAATGAAAAAGGTGGTGAATTACCTTTTTGTTTTTTTACAAATGGACATGATATTTTCTTTTGGGACTTAGGAAATTATCCTCCAAAGAAAGTACATGGTTTTCCGACTCGGGATGATTTAGAACGATATAAATATATTAGAAAAAATCGAAAACCATTAGTAACAGAATTAATCAATTCCAATATTGCAGGAAGAGATTATCAAGTTCAAGCTATCCGTTCTGTGATGGAAGGAATAGACAGGAGGAAAAGAACATTCCTTTTAGTAATGGCAACTGGTACGGGTAAAACCAGAACTACAATTGCAATGGTTGATGCCTTAATGAAAGCTGGCTGGGTCGAAAGAGTTCTGTTTTTAGTTGATCGTATTGCATTAAGAAACCAAGCCTTAGAAGCATTTAAGGAATATTTGCCAAACGAACCGGCTTGGCCAAAAATTGGCGAAAAATCAATTGCAAAAGATAGACGGATTTATACTTCGACCTATCCAACTATGTTAAACATTATTAGGGACAAAGACAATTCTTTATCTCCTTATTTTTTCGATTTGATTGTGGTAGATGAAAGTCATCGTTCTATTTACAACACTTATCAAGAAGTTTTAGACTACTTCAATACAATTACACTAGGCTTGACTGCTACGCCAACAGATGTAATTGACCACAATACTTTTAAACTTTTTGAATGTGAAGATGGAATACCAACTTTTGCTTACTCCTATGAGGAAGCAGTAAACAATATTCCTTCATACCTCTGTGATTTTCAGGTAATGAAAATTCAAACGAAATTTCAAGAAGAAGGAATAAGTAAAAGAACCATAAGCCTTGAAGACCAAAAACAATTAATCTTAGAAGGTAAAGAAGTTGCAGAAATAAATTTTGAAGGGACCGACTTAGAAAAAAAGGTAATTAACAAGGGAACTAACGTGACCATTGTTAAAGAGTTTATGGAGGAATGCATTAAAGACCCGAACGGTGTTCTCCCAGGTAAAACAATTTTCTTTTGCGCTACGAAAGCCCACGCAAGACGAATTGAAGCTATTTTCGATTCTCTTTATCCTGAATACACTGGTGAATTGGCAAAAGTAATGGTATCAGATGATCCAAGAGTTTACGGTAAAGGTGGATTGTTACATCAGTTTACACATAATGACATGCCACGTATTGCAATTAGTGTGGATATGTTGGATACGGGAATTGATGTTCGCGAATTAGTAAATCTAGTATTTGTAAAACCTGTTTTTTCTTATACTAAGTTTTGGCAAATGATTGGTCGAGGAACTAGATTATTAGAAAGAACCAAAATAAAACCTTGGTGTCCTGAGAAAGATATTTTCTTAATTATGGACTGCTGGGACAATTTCGAATACTTCAAACTGAATCCTAAGGGAAAAGAGTTAAAAGCTCAAATCCCGCTACCTGTCCGCTTTGCTGGTATTCGAATAGACAAGATTGAAAAGGCATTAGAAAAAAACAAAACCGAAATTGCTCAAAAAGAAATTGAAAAGCTACGTACACAAATTTCTGAACTTCCAACAAAATCAGTAGTAATTCAAGATTCAAGAACTGATTTAGCAAAAGCAAAAGAAGATAATTTTTGGTCTCATTTAACTTATGAAAAATTTGATTTTTTACGCCATACAATAAAACCATTATTTAGAACAGTATCTCAAACTGATTTCAAAGCGATGCGATTTCAAAAAGATGTATTAGAGGTTTCACTAACTCATTTGTCTGAAGAAAATGAAAAGTTTGAAATTTTAAAAGAAAACATCATTACTATCGTAAGTGAGTTACCTTTGTCGATAAATATAGTCGCAAAGCATACTTCATTTCTCAAACAAATTTTAACGAATCATTACTGGTCAATTATAACTGATAATGGTTTTGACGAACTATCTGAAATAATTTCACCACTAATTAAATTCAGAGAACAACGCTTTCAATCAGATGGTCCTGCAAAGCTGAATTTGCAAGATGTTTTGAAAACAAAAGAAATGGTTGAGTTTGGCCCACGAAACGAAGCAGTAAGTATTACAAAATATCGTGAAATGGTAGAAGAAAAAATTGCTGAACTCACAGAACGCAACCCAATTTTACAGAGACTAAAATCAGGTATTACAATTTCAGAAGAAGAAGCCCAACAACTGGCTGAAGAACTTTATGAAGAAGATCCTCATATTACAGAGTCTCTTTTACGAAAAGTATATAAACATCAGAGAGCAAAGTTTATTCAATTTATCAAACATATCTTAGGAATTGAAATATTAGAAAGTTTTGATGAACAGGTAAGTAAAGCAGTTCAGCAATTTATTGTTGAACATACAAATTTAACTTCCAGACAAATAGAATTCTTAAACCTATTAAAAAATTATATTATTGAAAGAGGTATAATTGAAAAAAGAGATTTGATACAGGCTCCATTTACAATAATACACCCGAAAGGTATTCGGGGGATTTTTTCACCTTCCGAGATACAAGACATTTTAACACTAACAGAAACATTCGCAGCATAAAATGAGTTTAATAAATAGTAATCCGCAAATCGCTTCAAAGATTGATGATCTTTGGCAAAAATTTTGGAGCGGTGGTATATCAAATCCTTTAACAGCAATTGAGCAAATTACTTATTTGCTGTTCATGAAAAAAATTGATGATAATGATTTGGACAACATTGCAAATATCGAATATGGAATACCTTATGAATCAAAATTTGAAGGTATTTATGTATTACCACAAGATAGACCAAAAACAAATGCTTCTAAAGAAGAAATTACTGAAATTGAAAAAACAAAAGGCGTAGATAAGCATAGCTTACGTTGGAGTCAATTTAAGCGTATTGCACCTACAGAAAACATGCTTTCCTATGTACAACAATATGTTTTCCCTTTTATTAAAGAATTAGATAATGAGGATGCTTCATTTACTAAACACATGGCAAATGCTGTTTTCATTATCCCAAAACCTTCGCTTTTAAAAGAAGCTGTTGATACTATTGATGCCATTTTTTTAGAAATGGAAAAAGATGCCAACGAAAAAGGGCAAGATTTTCAAGATATTCAAGGTGATGTATATGAAATGCTACTAAGTGAAATTGCGGCGGCTGGTAAAAACGGACAATTTAGAACACCTAGACATATCATCAAATTATTGGTTGAATTAGTTGACCCACAATTAGGACATCGTATTGCTGACCCTGCTTGCGGTACAGGTGGATTCTTATTAGGAGCATATCAATACATGATTACGCAAATCGATAAAGAAAAAAATAAAAAAGAAGCGGATGAAGATGGTTTTATTCGTAGTAGCAGAAGTGCATTACTTACCGAAGATGTAAAGGAAATATTAGGAAAAAGTTTGCATGGTTACGACATTGACCAAACCATGGTAAGATTGGGTTTAATGAATTTAATGATGCATGGCATTGACAGCCCGCAAATAGATTACAAAGACACATTAAGTAAAAGCTATACCGAAAATGCTCAATATAAAATTGTATTAGCTAATCCTCCTTTTACGGGAAATATTGACAAAGGTGACATCAATGAAGAGCTATCATTGAAAACCACAAAAACAGAATTACTTTTTATTGAACGAATTTACAACATGCTTGAAATGGGTGGTACTGCAGGTATTGTTATACCTCAAGGTGTTCTATTTGGTACTGGCGGAGCTTTCGTTGAAGCAAGAAAATTGATGATTGAAAAGTCAGAATTAAAAGCAGTAATTACAGCACCAAGTGGGGTTTTTAAACCTTATGCTGGTGTAAGTACAGCTTTATTAATATTTACAAAAGGTGGTACAACAGAAAATGTTTGGTTCTACAATATGGAATCGGATGGTTATACTTTAGATGATAAACGAACTAAAAAGGAGGGATATGGTGACTTGCAAGATATAGTTCATCAATTTAAATCAAGAAATACAGAAATTGAGTATGATAGGAAAGGTAAATTTTTCTTTGTTCCTATAAAAAAAATTATTGAGGAAAATTTTGATTTAAGTTTCTCCAAGTATAGAGAAGATAATTTTGAAGAGATTATTTATGAAAAGCCAGCTATTATTTTAGATAAATTGATTGGAGAGAATGGCCTTGAAAAAGAAATTATTAGAGGATTAGAAGAGTTAAAAAGTCTGTTTTAATGGAAATTATAAAAAAAACAATTGGGGAAATAGAATCCCTCATAAAGACTGGCAAAACTCCTCCCTCAAAAGAAGAACGATATTATAATGGTAATATAAATTGGTATACACCAGGTGATTTAGACAAAGAGAAGTTTTTAGGAAAATCAAATCGCACAATTACCGAAGAAGCTCTAGCCGAAAACAAAGCGACAATTCTTCCAAAAAACACCGTAGTTATTGGTGCAATTGGAGATATAGGCAAATTAGGTATTACAACTATTGAATCATGCACAAATCAACAAATAACAGGTATTCGTACGAATGAGGAAGTATACTTTGAATATTTTTATTATTGGTTAAAAGCCAATAAGCATTTATTGCGAAGTAAAGCCAAGAATGCAATTCTTCCAATTCTCAACAACGAAAATATTAGGTCTATTAAAATTGAATTTCCAAAGGATATTGAAGACCAAAAACGCATTGCGAAAGTTCTTTCACAATGTGAATCATTAATTCAAAAACGGAAGCAAAGTATTGATTTATTGGATGAACTTTTGAAGTCAACATTCTCATCAATGTTTGGGAGATATGATGAAATTAAGCAGACGGACATTGATACATTGGGCAATAACATTTCATATTTAACCAGCGGTTCTCGTGGATGGGCTAAATACTATACCGAAAATGGAGCTAAATTTTTAAGAATTCAGAATGTGGGAAATGGAATTATTCGAACCGATAATTTGATTTATGTAAATCCACCCAAATCAGCAGAATCTGAGAGAACGAGAGTTCAACCAGGTGATTTGGTAATTTCTATAACAGCTGACTTAGGAAGAACATCTGTTATACCTGAAAACATTGGTGAGGCATATATTAACCAACACTTAGCATTAATCCGATTAAACAAAAACATTAATCCAGTATATGCCGCCTATTTTTATAACATGCCATTTGGAAATAATGCTATTCAACGTAAAAACAGATCGGCAGTTAAAGCTGGATTAAATTTTAATGATATTAGATCATTTCCAATTGTAATTCCTGAATTACCTCTTCAAAACAAATTTGTTCAAATTGTAGATAAAATTGAAGTAATAAAACAGGCCTTTAAATTAAGCCTTAAAGAACTCGAAAACTTATACGAAAGTATTAGCCAAAGAGCATTTAAAGGTGAACTAGATTTAAGCAAATTAAATATTTCAGATATGGAGGATTCAAAAAAAAATGACCTTGAAGAGGTGAAAGATGATATAACGGGAGGCAACGAAGGAACATTAAAAAACAAAGCTGAAATTATAGAGATTATAGAGAATAAAAAAGAAAATGATTCTTACATAAATGAAAACGGTCTTTTATATATTGAGAAATCAAAATCTTTAAGGTCAAAGATATATTCTCTGATAAAAGGTGGTGACATCAATGAAGTTGATTTTAGTGATGATTTAATGGAAATAAATAAAATTGGCGAACAATTTCATTCTGAAATCCAGGAATTCACACCTTGGCAAATTGATCAGCATAAATCTGTCGAAAGATATATTGCTCTTTTGCCAAAATTAATTTTAGATGAATATCCCTATATAAAATTATTCTCTAGTAATCAATTTGATTATAATTCAATGTCTTTAGACGAATATTACGGTATTCCAGAAGACATAATTATGCAATATGGCAGTATAGAAGATAAAACAACAGATCTTGTATTTTTCTTCAAGAAATATTTTTCAAATAAACTATTTACAATCGAAGATTTGGAAAAGAAATATAATCAAGTGGTTTATGACCGAGGAGATTGGTTTAAATATGAAGAAATGAAAGAATTTATATTTAAGGCAATAGATGGTGATGATGCTTTGTTAACCCAAACTTTTGAAGAAGTTGAAATTCTGGACATAGAATTAGGAAAACCTCAAACTATTAAGAAAATAATGCTAAAAGTGATTTAATGAAACTAATTCGTTTTAAAGTAAATACACCTGAAGGTTTCAGATCATTGCAAAATGGTTTTGAAATCTATTTCCTTAGAGATTTTGACTATCAGTTAGCTCATAATTTCAACCCCAATATTTTAGCTGGTAGAAATGGAAGTGGTAAGTCTAATGTTTTAGAAGCTTTGGCAAATATCTTTTATCATTTGGACTGCATGTTTAATGATTATTTACCTGATGGTTTTCTTCAAGATGATGAAAATCCAACAGGTTTTGATAATCGGTCTTGTGTTATAGATGCATTTGAATTGGAATATTTTATGGATATCCCAATTGAACTGATGGATAAGGCAATTAATGAACTGCCCGAAATTCCAATCAACCAAATTAAGGCCAAGATTAGCATTACAAAAAAAGTTGGCCAAATACCCGTTTTTAAATGGTTAAACCGAAATGAGTATTCTAATAAAATAGAACTCCTTGGTAAAAAGGAAATTCAGTTACTATTACCAAAATATATATTGGGTTATTCGTCAGGCGAAAATGAATTATTGAGTCTTCCTTTTTTCAAAACTCGTTTTCTGCATTTTGATGAATATGCAGATAAGCTTACACATGAAGAGCCTTTTGGATTTCCGCCCAAGTCCGAAGGTAGATTAGTATATCTAGATAAGGATTATAGTCAAGCTATTTTACTCTGTAATCTTTTAATGCAAGATAAAAAAATGTTAATTCCTTTCAATGAAGAGGTTGAACTCGAAGACTTAGACGAATTCAGATTGATTATTTGTCTGGATAAGTATCTCGATTTACATAATGATATTTTGCGCGATAGAAAACTTATATCTGATGAAATTTATAGTAGAAGAAACAATCAAATTTTACTAACGCATAATCTTAGGGACAGTATTGAGATTTTAAAGAAGTGTGCCACCTCTTTTGAGATTCAAAGCAATGAAGAATTATTTAGTGAAGACAAAAGAGAATATTTGATTCTTGATTATAAAGTAACACAAGCTACAAAAGATGCTTTTGGATTTTATTTTACAAAAGATGGAAAAAAGGATCCGTTGCAATTATTTCAACTATTTCAAATCTTATTGGAACTCAATGCTTACGTTGTATCAGATGAGGATAAAAAAAGGGTATATCAATCGAAAAATATTTTCATCAACCATGATATCTATCCAAACCCATTAGAAGAGGATCGAATCATTAGGTTTAAAAACCTTTGGATAAAGAAAAAGGGACTTTCTAAACCTTTATTCACTAAAGAACTTTCTGATGGTGAACATCAGTTTTTACATGCATTAGGACTTAGTTTGCTGTTCAAAAATGAAAGTTGTTTGTTCTTGCTAGATGAACCAGAGACACACTTTAATCCTAATTGGAAAGCCAAGTTCATTTCTAGTATTCGTAATTGTTTTGCGATAGAAGAGTCAGCTAATATGAGAGAAATGTTAATTACTACACATTCGCCATACTTGGTTTCTGATAGTGAATCAAAGTATGTCCATGTGTTTGTAAAAGATGATGAAACAAAAGAAGTAACATGTAGTTTTCCTGAGTTTCAGACATTGGGAACCTCTGTTAATAAAATCACATTAAGAATATTTAATAAGCCAGATACAATCGGTACTTATGCAAATGATAAAATTGAAAAACTGAGAAAAGAATTCGATGAATCAACAGATAAACAAGTATTTCTTTGTAAAGTCCGGAAAGAAATTGGTGAATCTGTAGAAAGTATGTTATTTATTAATGAAATTATTGATCAAATCGAAAGCAAATAATGATATTTACTTATCAATATATAAAACACGACATCGAAAAACTCCAAGAATATCTTGACTTCCTGTTTTATGATGTTTGGTTGGTAGCAGAAGATGATTTTGATATCGAAAAATTAAATGGAAATCAAGAATTAAAAGATATTTATGAAGATCTTGGTAATGTAGATTATGATCCTACCAGTGCGGTTAAAAATCAGAAAGGAAAATCTGCTTATTTTTTTAATAGTTCGATAGAAAACATTTTCAGTGAGTTTGCAAAAATTAAAGACGATAGATTCAAACTAGATTTAATTGATTTTTACTCTTCAAATAATAATATCTCTTTACTGTGTGCCGATAAAACAAAAAATCCAATTTGCTATGACGAAATAAAGAATAAATATCCTGATTTAGCAAATGCTTTAAAGAGTTTTTATTCTAAACTGTATGGAAATGAGTCTCCTTTTAATTTAGAAATATTTGGTAAATTAAATGACAAATTGATAATATCTCATTACAATGATTTTATAGAATTAAATGATGATGGTATTTGTCCTTTTTGTGGCATATATCCAATTGATGGAAATTATGTTTCTACTCGGGAAGCTTATGATCATTATCTCCCTAAAGCTATTTATCCTTTTAGTGCGATCAATTTCAAAAATTTATCTCCTATGTGCTATAAGTGTAATTCTGGTAACAAAAGCACTAATGACCCGATTGAACATATAAAAGGAAGACAATTGGCATTTTTTCCGTATTCAACTAATCATCCTGAAATTGAAATTAACTTTGATTTAGTTTCGCCGAAAATAAATGAAAAAATAGTACCATCGGACTATAAATTAACTATAAGTTGTAATACTAACCCTGAAGAACTTGAATCTTGGAAAAGAATATTTAAAATTGAAACAAAATATAAAGTGGATGGTACTATAGATTATTATGGCAGATATGATGAATTGATTTGTAATAAACATGAAGCCAAAGAATGGTACAAGGATATATATGATGACTTTGAAAATGCTAGATCAATAAGTGATATTAAAGATGCTGAAAAATATTATGATAAAGTAATACGAGCAACAACTCATAATTATAAGTCAGTTAAGAATACAATTAAAAGGAAATTTTTAGAAGAATGCAAAAACAAAGAACTATTTAAATCGAAAGAAGAATGAGCCAAATTTTTTACAGAATGCAAATGAAAGCAGGTTCAGAAGGTGAAACTATAACTGACGAAGTGCTTTCTCAAAATAAAATTACATCTGACATTGAATATGCTGGAGAACGCTTTTTGGATCTAAAATCTGGCTCTATTATATTAGTTCACAAGGGGTCTATACCAGTTGCATTAGTAAAAATATTAGATAGAATTCCAAATAATCAAATTAAACAACCTTCTTTTGGAATTGATTATTCAGTTCAAATTATAAGTAATTACAATACTGCTGTAAAAGCTTTTCCAGACTTAAATGAACTATATCAAAACATGCCTTTTCAAGGTACTTTTGCCCAAGTGGAAAAGGGAAACTCTACATTCAAGAGAATTAATAAATGGTATCAATTAGTTAAAAAAGAAAAGGAAATGCAAGACAAAATAGACTTACTCGAATATAAAAAACAAATCATTCTTCAAGGTCCTCCTGGAACGGGTAAAACAAGATTAGCCAAGTTAATAGCGGAAGAAATGACTAAAGCTTCCGTAATTACAAATTCAATTCAATTAATTGATAATTTTTTGAAAAACTTTGACACTAAAAGTGAAGAAGTCTTAAAAGCACGAAGTCGACATGGAGAACTTTTAAATGAGTTCAAATCTAAATTTCCTATTGCAAATCTCAAGGATATATCTAAAGAAAGCTATTGTATAGGAACAGGATCAAATGACAGTTTTTGTTGGTGGATTGAAAGAGGATTGATTTCTTTAGGTTATTATTTCCCTGGTAGTGCAAGGTCTTATCTTATTTATTGGAGCAAAATCAAAAATGAATACAGTAAACATGGCTTGGCCTCAAATATTGAAAATGATGATGAAGCTACTAAAAGAATAGTACAACTAATAGCTGACCTACTTGAAGATAAAAACATAAAATTAGCAACCACCTTCCTAGGAACTAGCTTTTTACTAAAAATTCTGCATAGTTATTATCCTGAAAAATATTTTCCTGTTAATAGCATACCTTGTCTTGAAAATATTTTAAAATTATTTGGTGAAAATTATTCTTCATTGGATGCTTTTGAGAAAAATTTAAAAGTACAAGAATTATTTAATGAAAGAAAAAAAGCTTTAGGTTCGGATGTCACAAATATTGAATTTATGCAATTCTTATTTGGAAACTTTGACTTAAAGGGAAAAATTGAGATTGAAATCAAGACCAATCAAATTATTTCAAGAGGAGAATACAAAATAATTCAATTTCATCCATCATATAGCTATGAGGATTTTGTAAGAGGAATATCAGCTAAAACAAATTCAGATAATAAGGTATTCTACAAAGTTGAAGATAGAATTTTGATGGAATTTGCAAAAGAAGCTTTTGATAATTCCAAAAGTAAGTATGTATTGATTCTTGATGAAATCAACAGAGCCAACTTGCCTTCGGTACTTGGTGAATTGATATATGCATTAGAATACAGGTATAATCATGAAAAAAACAATCTTAAAGAAGCTTCAGTTGAAAGTTTGTATGATACATCAGAAGACGATCAAGAACCTAATAGGACTTTACTACTTCCAAACAATCTTTATATCATTGGTACAATGAATACTTCAGATAGAAGCGTAGGTCATATTGATTATGCAATAAGAAGGCGTTTCGCCTTTGTAGATGTGTTACCTGATATTGAACCTATAAGACCTGCTGGTTTAAATAAATTCAAAGATGTTTGTGAATTATTTATTGAAGAATATGATACTGTGGATTGGAAGAATCCAAAATTTAAGGCATCAAAGCATTTATCTCCAGAATTTAAACCTGAAGATGTTATGATTGGACATAGCTATTTTATCACAAAAGAAAAAGACGAAGCAGGCAATCCGCTAGACGAAATAAAACAAATAAGGCTAAAATTGAAATATGAAATTGTTCCAATTTTAAAAGAATATGTCAAAGATGGCATCTTAAAGCAATCAAAAGAGATAGAAACATTGATAAGTAGTTTATAATGATTATCATTAAGGAACAATATGGTTATAAAAACCCGAAATCAATTGAATATGATTTATCGGCTTTTACTACTATTGAGTCTCATAAAAAATTATTCAAGCAGAAAAAAAGTGATGGTTGTTGCTATGAAATAACAAAAAATAGTAAAGGATTAAATATTGAAGCTTCTTATTTTGTTGGTGTAGATTGGTTTGTTGAGAATGAATTACCAATATACATTCAACCTAAATTAAACAAAGATAAATCAGAAGTCAATTATGTTAGAATGCTTTTTGATGCTTTACAAGAACCTGAAAATTTCAATCATTTAGAGTATTTATGTGAAATTAATTTTGATAAACCTTGTATTAAAATTGACCAAACTCAGGATTTATTATCACCACTTCTAGTGATACAGTACCTGCAATTATTGAAAAGGATAGTTCAAAAAGGACTGAAAAAATCATACTATCCAGTGGTTAAAAATTTAAACGGTAGGATTAAAGGAAAAATATTAGTGAATGCTACTATCAAAAATAATCATGCTAAAAACAAAATGCTTTACAGTTATTGCAAGTATGATGAATTTGGAATAAACACCATTGAAAATAAGGTTTTAAAGAAAGCACTTTTGTTCTCTCAAAAAGCTATACAAAACATAAAGGGAATTAATCCCGAACAATTACAGGATTTATTCAATTATATCCAGTCAGCCTTTCATTCAGTAGATGAGAAAGTAGAAATTGAAGAACTAAAAACAATAAAACCAAACCCATTATATAAAGAATACCAACAAGCCTTAAAATTGGCAAAGTTTATACTAAAGCGATACGGTTATACCATATCAACAGTACATCCAATTGAAGTACAAACACCTCCCTTTTGGATTGATATGAGTAAATTATTTGAATTGTACGTATTTGCCAAATTAAAAGAACTATTTCCATTTAAAGATGAAGTTGAATACCATTTAAAAACAAACCGCCAAGAAATTGATTTTATAATTAATACTAAGGATAAAAAGTATCAAATGGTGGTAGATGCGAAATACAAACCTCAATACAAAGATGGAAATATTAGTAAAGAGGATATTCGCCAAGTAAGCGGTTACGCTAGGATGAAATCCATTTACAAAGAGTTAGAAATGGAAGATAAACATAATGAAGTTATTGATTGCCTAATAATCTTTTCCGATCAAAAATCAGAAAGAAAAGATTTTGTAAAAGATAATTTTGAATATGTACCCGTGAATAATTATGTGAAGTTTTATAAAATAGGTATAGAATTGCCAATTGTACAAAATAATAAAAAATGAATAGATTAATAATCTGCCGGTTTAAATTTAACTAACTAAGTTTTATAGTTTTGAAATATACTGGAAAGTTTTTCCTTATTAGTTGTCAATTCATTTAGACTCTATAAAATATGATAGCAATTAAATTTTAAAAAATAGAAAAGCGTGTAAAATTTAAAAAAATGAGCGATTATTAACGTTAAATAGTTCATATATTTGTTTTTACTACTATATATAAATGAATTATCTATGATTTTAAAAATACCTAAATTATACACTGAAGAAAAAATAGGTCAAGGTCCAAAGAAAAATATAATAATTTATTTAATTAGTAATGAAAATGAACTTCACCTTAAAATTGTTACTACTGATGAGATTAAAATAGTAGCAGCAGACAATTCAAATAATCATTATTGCATTACATCAAATAAAAACGACGTTGACGACAATTGCGAATATGTACTATTGGCAAAGAAATTCACAAGTAATGATGTGCAAAATTCTTTAATTGCAGTAACACATTGGCTCAAGCACCCTCAAAAAAACAATCATTCTGTCTATAGTATAACTAATTCTTGGAAAAATACATTTAATTTTAAGGAAGAAGATCCTATTGAAGGTAATATAGGTTTACGGAATCCTCAAATTGGTGCTATTCATTCAATTTTAGGACATCTAACAAATGCAAATGATATAGCAACTGTTGTACTACCAACTGGAACTGGAAAAACAGAAACAATGATGTCCATTTTAGTGGCAAATAGATGTGAAAAATTATTAGTAACAGTTCCATCTGATCCATTGCGAAATCAATTAGCTAATAAATTTTCAAATTTTGGTTTACTAAAACAGTTAGATAAAAATGGAAAAAGTATTTTGGATCAAACTGCTAAGTATCCTAAAGTAGGGATATTGCAAACCGGATTTAAAACGGTTGAAGAACTAGAAACTTTTTTTGATCAATGTAATGTCATAATTTCTACTATGGATTTAGTAGCGGGTAGACCATTTGAACAATTAGAAAAATAACTGAATTGTGTTCACATCTTTTTGTTGATGAAGCTCACCATTCAAAGGCTAAAAATTGGAATAAATTTATACAATCGTTCGACAAAAAAAAAGTAGTACAATTTACTGCCACGCCTTACAGAAATGATGGACAGATATTAGATGGAAAAATAATTTATAATTTTTCATTAAAAGAAGCACAAGAGCAAGGATATTTTAAAGAGATTAATTTTATCCCTATACGTGAATATGATGAAAAAAGTTCAGATATAAGAATAGCCCAAGTAGCCGTTCAAAAATTAAGAGAAGATCTTGCAAATGGTTATGAACATATTTTAATGGCAAGATGTAAAGATAAATATAGAGCAACCGAAGTTTTTAAAATATATAGTGAACATACTGATTTGTCTCCAATACTAATTCATTCATCAATTTTAGGAAAGACAAATGTAAAACAAGCCATTGTAAATAAGGAACATAAAATTATTGTTTGTGTAGATATGCTGGGAGAAGGTTTTGATTTACCAGAACTAAAAATAGCGGCATTCCACGATGTTAGAAAAAGCTTACCCATCACTTTGCAATTTGCAGGAAGATTTACACGAACAAGTAGAGATGCAGTATTAGGAAATGCTAGTTTTATTGCAAATTTATATCAACCTGATATTAATGAAGAGTTAAGTTTACTTTATGCAAAAGAATCTAACTGGAATTCTATTTTGCCAACATTAAGTTTACAGGCTACCCAACAACAGGTAGAGTTGCAGGAATTTTTATCGGGATTTAATCATTTAGAAGAATCTATAATTCCTTTTCAAGATATTCGTCCGGCTTTTAGTGCAGTAGTCTATAAAAACAAAACAAACAACTGGTTTCCTAGTAATTTTAAAAAAGGCATAAAAGGATATGATAACTATGAGCATAAATTTTCTGCAATAAATAGTGAAAAACAAACACTTATAATTTTATTAGGTAGTAGAAAGAATGTGGATTGGGGAAGTTTTAATGACGTATATAATATTGAATGGGATATTTATATAGCTTATTGGGAGCAAAAAAACAATTTGCTTTTCATTAATTCTTCTGAAAAAGGAAGCCAATACCAAGAATTGGCAAATGCAATTATAGGAAACGAAAAAGAGGCAGTTTTAATTAAAGATGAGAATGTTTTCAAATCATTTCACAAAATAGATAGAGTTAAATTATTTAATTTTGGATTAAGAAAAGGCTTAGGAAAAGATATCAGCTTTCAATCATATTATGGTAAAGGTGTACAAGAAGGCCTATCATTAGCAGAAGAAAAATCAGGAATCAGTAATAATGTATTTGGTATTGGGTTCGAAAATGGAGAAATGACTTCTATAGGTTGCTCAAGAAAAGGTCGAGTTTGGTCATATTCAAGGGGGACTGTAAATGAATTTCTAAAATGGTGTGATAATGTTGGAGAAAAATTATCAAATGATGCCATAGATTCAAATATTTTATTTAAAAATTCAATAAAGCCTATAAAATGTTCAACAAGGCCTCCAAATATATACCCTATTTCTGCCGATTGGCATCATTCTATATATAAGCAAATAGAAACAAAAATTATTTTTAAAGTAGGTAGGAATGAGTTTGATTTATCAAGTTCAGAAATTAACATTCTAAATCCTGATACAAATGGAGAGTTGTATTTTTCTTTTGATACAGAAGTAGAGCAAATAAAATTTAAATTAAACTTATCAAAACAATTAATTAATGATAGTTTAGAATATAATTTTGAAATAGTTAAAACCTCATCAAATGATGCAACAGTTAAAATAGGTACAAAGCTTCATACCATTACAGAATTTTTCAATGAATTTCCACCAAAATTATGGTTCCATGATGGCTCCTTTTTACAAGGCAATGATTATGTTAAATTTAATGAGGACATTTTAGATTATCCAAGAGAAGATATAATCGCTTGGAATTGGAGAGGGGTGTCAATAGGAAATGAATCCGAAGGTTTTGGAACTATAAAAGAAGATTCTATACAATATCATTGTATTCAAAAATTATCTACGGGTAATTATGATATAATTTACAATGACGATAATAGCGGAGAAATAGCCGACATAATTACTATTAAAAATCTCGAAAATGAAATAAATGTAGAATTGTATCATTTAAAATATGCTATCGGAGGTAAAATATCAAATGAAATTAAAAATTTTTATGAGGTTTGTGGACAAGCACAAAAGTCCTTAGTGTGGAAATATAGAGAAGGACACGAATTATTTAATCACTTAATAAAAAGAGAAATAAAAAAAATACAGAAAGGTCAAACACGATTAAAAAAAGGTAGTATTGATGATTTAGAAAGTTTGTTAAATATTGCCAAGTGGACTAAACCAATTGCATATGATATTTTCATAGTACAACCTGGTTTTTCAAAAGTTAATGTCTCTGCGCCCATTCTGAATTTATTAGGATGTACACTAAATCATCTTAAAAAAGAGGGAGGTATTAATCTTAAAGTAATTTCAAGTGAATAGTTTTTTTAAATAAAAGCAAAGAATTTTTTATTTACATACCAGGTAGTAAAACCTTGATTTTTTTCTTTATTTGTTTATTCATCACCGTTTCACTGGTAAATCCAACTAAAACGTACTTTAAAAAATCATCTTTCTGATTATAAGTAAGTTAAATAAAAAATATAAGTATGAATACTTGTATTTTTTAAATCTTTTAGCTACTTTCACTAAATCAATTAAATTACACCCAAATTTTCAAAAAATTTATTAAACAGTTATTAAAATTAAATCTATATACTTTTAATTAACAACTAATTACTAAAATTTATGAAATTTATCTTTACAATTAATCGTGCACTTATTATTGCTTTAGTATCTCTTACAACTGGTTTATTTTCTCAGACAAAAGAAAGTACTACATTAGAAGAAATAGACCCCAGACAATATCTTACAGTTTTGTATCAAAAAACTACATCTCAAGGAAAGTTTGATACTATTTGGAATTGGGAAAGTAATAAAATTATTCCAAATCAAAAATTTAATTACATAGATGTTAATGGCGAAATAAAAATAGATTTCGCAAAAACAGCACTTATTTCAAACAAAGATTTTGAAGGTACAATTTCATTAGAAGCTGAAATATCAGGAGAAAATGGCACCAGAAAAATTGAAGTAAATCCATATTCAGAAATTGGTGTAGAAAGAATTCCAATAGGAATTAAATCAGAACCTCCATTTGAAATAGCAAAGAAATTATTGAATATGTTCTTAGAACTCAAAGATACAGATTATAGCTTTATTGAGTATTATGGCAGTTTTACTAAGGATGATATTACACGTAAAAAGATTATTGAAGAAAAAAATAATGACTTTAAAAAATTAGTTGATTCAAAAAATCCTAATATTCGTGATGTTGTTGCTGCCGCCCTAGAAATCGAAAATTATAGATATAATGATTTTTACAGTTCCTCTGTTAAGGTCAGCAAAAATAAATTAGACGATCCAGGTCTTACAGTTAAGGAAATAAAAAATAAAGTTGAAACAATGCTGCAAGCCTATAATGAACAATATAATGAGGACAGAGCCATTTATATTAATACATTTAAAAGATCATATAATTACGCCTCTACTGAAGTGAGTATTGTTTTAGATTACTTGAATTCGTTTGAATCAGGAGGAGAGGATGCAACGAAGGCATTTCTGTCCCTAATAAATAAGGATTTAGTAGGATATAATGCTCTTAAAAAAACTCTTATTGATGCTCAAAAAAAATTATCAAATGTGCAATTAAAATATGAAGACAATGATCCAGCATTGGAATTAGCATTATTAAATAATGCTGAATTAATTACAGAAACATATAAGTCACTATTTGAACTTTCTAAATTTAAAGGATCTCCATTTGAAAAAATTCTCATGGCTACTACAATTGAAAAAAACAATTCTTTTGATGAAACTAAATTTACTATTGAACTTCAAAAAAGAGAAGAAGAAAGAAAATTTAATTATATTTTTATAGAAAATAATATACAGGAACTTTCAGAAAAATTATCAGTTGCTGCTGGGAAAATAATATATAAAAAGCTTGTTTATGCCACCATAGATTTGGGAAAAAGCGGTGCAAAATCAAATGAAGTTTTAAATCTGTATGTAACTTGGATTCTTGATGCTAAAAAAGACAAGATGCAAAATTCCCCAAGATTGCCAATTGGAAAATATTATATTCGAGAGACAGGCTGGAAAACTGAAATTACGGATATGTTTGCTTTAATAAAAAGGCAACATGAATCAGATGTTGATCAATCAACCGTTTCACCAAGTAACTTCAAAGGCTCTGGCGGAGTAGTATTGATGTGGACATATAACAAAGAAGACAGAGGAATTGAAAAAACAATAAATAAAGAAACAGGCTACGTCACACTTACTAAAAAAAGAAAGTTTGTCAATTTCTTGGAACCATCGATTGGATTAAATGTTTCATATTTAGATTTCAGTACTGCTAAAGATGTGGAAATTGGAACTGGACTTCAAGTCGGTTTATTTAAAAATAAAATTTTTTTCGGTTATGGCGTAAACCTTCATATGATCTCACCAAAAGATCAATCGCCTACTTATTTATATGTTGGCTTTAGTTTTGCGAAACTTTCTGATTTATTTAAAAATAGCGGTAAGATTGTGGCCAACTAAAAATTGGCCATAATAAATCCATCATTTTTTCCTAGGTAATCTCAATTTTAACAAATCAGCTGTGGACCCTTTAAATGTTTTTTTTACAAAACACGGTTTCCTACAGCAATAAGATTTATATAAAAAAAACCACTTCTTTGCCATAGGCCCTTGTAATCAAAAAATTCCTGGCATATTTGTTCGCGAAAAAATTTAGTAAAAATCTATATTTAATTAACTTAAACGTTCCAAATGAAAAACGACTTGTCAGAAGCCACTATCCGGGATTACCTTGCTGGACAATTGGATTTTATTGAAAGCGGACTGACACTGCTGGAAAAAGAGCATTTTCTTCCAAACGTATCGGGCTCAAACGGATTCGTGGATATATTGGCGAAAGACCGCTTTAATAATTTCGTGGTAATTGAAATAAAACGAAGCCAGCAGGCTTCAAGACAGACTCTTCAGGAACTTTTTAAATATATTTCACTTCTCAAACAGAATTATCATGCTCGGGACAGCGAAATCCGCTGCATTATTGTCTCTACCCACTGGAGCGAGCTCTTACTGCCATTTTCCGAATGCCATCACCAGACTACCCTCGATATTAAAGGAATAAAATTAACCACTGACAATAGCTTTCGTCCTATCGCCAAAGAGATCATCGTACCCCTGAAAATCACCCAGCTCACAGGACAATTCAGCCCGGTTTACTGGTTGGACCTTTTCTCTTCGCCCGATAAGAGGGACGTTGCTGTCGCTATTATTCAAGAGCAGTGCAAAGCATTTGGTCTTGAAAATTTCGTGGTTGTATCCATGGATGCTAATCTCGAAAAAGACGGTATAATGTATATGTATGCAACATGTTTTGCATTTCAATCGCAATCAATTCCTAAATACTTAGAGCTTTTACAAGGAAATGAGGACCTTGACATGGAGGCAGAAGAATTTGAATCACTCGAGGAATATCGGGATTATCTGGAAAATATAATACAATGTGCTGTATTAAAAGAAGACTATGCCGATAGCGGGGAAATAGGATACCCATCAAAATTTGAAGCAGAACTGGCTCAGACCAACTGGACAATTAGCCATATTAGCAAATTTGGAATTTACGCTGATGATCCGCGTTCTTCTGATGAACAATTAATCAGTGAACTTAAAGGCCTTGATGGAAATAATCAGATCAAGTATTTTAATATATGTGAATCCACACACAAAGACCGCCTGACAGAAATCAAGGAGAAATGTCAAACGGCAACGCTTAACAATACTGACTGGCAAAAACATATCCAGCATATCTTTGAACACTTGCAGAACCTGAATTCACCATTCCGGATCATAATACACATATATTCGCCACAATCTGTTTTTGACAGCATCGTCAGAACTGCTTTAGGCCTACCGGATGATTACCTTCCGATGTACTTGATTTGTGCAGACTTATTGGAAAAAGAGGAGCTTCTTGTTTTTAATGGACAGTTGGCATGGAATGGAAAAGATCCTGTAAGTAAAGATATAGTCAGCTTTTTCAGAAATGAAAAGAACGTCTTAATGACTAAATTTATTGACTGTACCCTTGGCTACCACGATTCTGCGATTTTGAAATTATTCCAATTAAGTTATAGTCACAGTGTTAAACACTTTAAAAAAGGGTTTTTCGATGAAGAATATTCATTTACCTTTAAGAACGCTAAAATAAAAAAGCAAGTCACAAAAAATTTAAACCTTGCTCATTGGATTGACAGCAACAATGAGTTAGTTGATTTTTTGGTTGCCTATTCTAAAAGCGAGATAGGTGTTTACCGATAACTATAAGTTATTGAATGTACAAACAAAAACTAGAGACTGAGAAAGGAAAAAATCTTAACTTTTACTCAATTTGTGTTTGCATACAAAGAGTTTTTAATATTTAAAATGCTCAGAACAAAACGTGAATTTTGTAAAAAAAATCATTAAATTTAACTTTTATTTTTTTATTTTTTACAAAATAAAAGTTTCGTTTTACCATTTAACAAATTCTAATTGGATAGCTTTAACTTATACATAGAAGCAAAAGATCAATATGAGAAATTAGTCCCTGAAAAAAATGATGGATTAATTATTTTATCGCTTTATGGGAAATATAAGGAAAATGATTTTACCGAAGAAAATATAGTTTCCATCATCAATAAGGTTTTTAAGGACCAGGGCAATGAATCTGTCCGTACAGAGCATAACAGGAACAATAATGTTATATTAAGGCTTCAGGAATCTTTTCTTTGGCGTAACGAGACCAAAAGAACCTATCAATTCAAAAAATACGGCCTTGAATTCTGCCAGAGCCTTGAAAAACGTCTTATTGCCAAATATAATCCGGCCAAAATAAAGAGGTTTTTTATTGAGCTTTTCAACAGCCTGACAACCGCTGTAGAATCAGGAACGGACTTTAATCTGTGGGTTGAAGACCACTTTGATATCAGAATGCCCTCGCTCTCTTCCCAAATCGAAATATTGGATCAGCAGGTCAACGAATCGGTGAGCGACTTTAAACTCATTGTAAAGTCTCACAGCAGCGAAATTCAGGTGATTTTAAAAGAAATTGAAATGGGATTGGACATTATCAAGGAACAGGCCTCCGAACTAAGAAATGCTTTTCAGATATCATACGATATCGACGAAATCCTTACAGCTGTTCTTGAAAAAAATACAGCGGGCGTCTATGTCGAAAATATAAAAAAGGTCCAGGATTTTCACGACAGCTCCAGAAACCAGCTCGAGCAGGTCAGTAAAAGAATCGAAAAGATTAAGCCAAGAATCAGGGAATTTATATATGATTTTAACAAAAAAGACTTTGATCGAAAGACCAACAAGTTCCTCACCCATATACTAGAACATTCGTCAGTCAAAAAGCGGATGGGCAACAAATACATCCAATTTCCTGATGGCATCCCTGATTTTAAGCTCAGAGACTCAGAATATGTTACCCGCCTTACATTAATCCCCATCAGGGAAATAAGTCCAAAGGCTCCCATCACTATCTCTAAAAGAGAAATTAATGTGTCCAAAAGAAAAGATTTAGTCGATAAGACGGCCAAGTGGAAGTATGAGAAAGAGCGTGTAAAATATTGGACAGAACTTGCTTTTTTTCAGCTCGAGCAGAACAGCATCTTAGAGTTCACTCCTTTTTTCTTTAAAATTCTGGATACTGAAAAATTATCCATTGCAGTAAAAACGGCACATAACACCCTTAGAAGAAGTGCTGGACTAAAAAACAAATACAGTATAACCATCAATAAAGAAGTATCTTATACAGGTCAAAATAAAGGTATATCAATATGGCAGATGACAATTCAGAAAAAATAGAAAAGTATAATTTCCTTTTTGAAAGAAAGGCGCAGTTAGTCTTCGCCAAATTGGACTATTCTTTAAAAAACGGAATGCACATCCAAAGGGAATATCCCCTGATGCCTGAACTTTACCGCTTTTTAAGCGAAAACTATTTATCGTTAAAACACTACTATAGAGATTTTTTTAACCTTAACCTCTGCAAGGAAGGAGGTGAGTTTAACCAATACTACTTCCTTGACGTAAACGAGATTGGAAGAAGCAGTATCCCTGCCGATAATAAGGATTACCTGAAAACCGAGCATGTTATAATCGGCATGTTATTTCTAAAGATGTTCAGGATGGACGGCAATATTGAACTGGACAGTATTACAGAATTTACCTCCCTGCTTTATGAAGAATATGAAGAAGAAAAGAACGCGCTGCGAAAACTAGTAAATGATAATTCTTCTGATAAGAGCTCAGACTTAAATGACCAGCGGTTTGAGGATACGATAAAAAAGGCATTTTACAAGTTTGGTGAACTGGGTTGGCTGATGTGGGATAACGAGGATAGTAAGAATAAATTCAAAATAATGCCTTCTTTTGAAAGACTCCGTGCAGCCTACCAACCACAGATAGAAACAATAGACATCCTGTTAAAAGAAATGAAAGATGTATAATAATTTCCCTAGAATATACAGTTTATCCACCATTGGTATTAAGCAGCATTTTAATGCCGACTACCTTTTCCATCCCTATCGTACAGATTTCAGCGGAGAAAGCGGTAGTGGGAAAAGCATGGTCGCCGATATCATACAGTTGATCCTGATCGGCTCAAGTGAATTTAAATCTGCAACTGATGGAAATAAACAGCGCGATGTCAAAGGGATGCTGCTGGATTTGAAGGGTAAAGCATCGTCCAGAGGTTACGTCTTTATAAATATCGAGATCCGTAATAAAAACTTCATTACCATTGGTGCCTATATTGAGAGTACAAGCAATGCCGCAGAAATGTTTATCATACAAAATGGCTACGACTGGGACGATCTCTACCCTATGAGCAGTCCAATACTGACTGAAGATCTGATCATTGACCAGAAGATAGATACTGTTGGGAATCTCTGCGATAAATTTGAAAAAGCCCGGATGAAGGTATTTAGCAGAAAAAAATACCACAATATTCTCTATTCCAACAATATACTGTCCCTAGACTTAACCAAAGATGAAACACTTAGGACTTATGCCAGTATATTAAGATCCTTTTCCAGGGGAAAAGGTTTTAAAGTTGAATCTGAAAGTATTAAGAAATTTCTTTTTGGCGACGAAGAACAAAACAGTATCATACAGAGGTATACCGAAGAGGTCAATAATATTAATAATGATTTTCACGAACACAAGAGGTTCCAGGAGGAAATCCAGCTCATTAACGAGAAGGAAAACCTTTTGAAAGCCGTTGTGGAAAAAAGTAAAACTTTCAAAACACTTTACAGCAGCTATCTGGTCAAAAGGTTTAACTATTGGACGACAGTAAAAAACAAAGCAGAAATCCAGCTGGGTATTTCGTCAGGGAAGCTGGCCAAAAATCAGGCGGGACACCTCTATATTGAAAATAATCTTCTGTCCTTGCGCCTAAATGACCTGATGCAGCTTTTGAATAACAAGAAAAAGATTGATAGCAGGATCACACACCCTGAGCAAACTGTTAGTGAGATAAAAAGCAATTATAAAGAAATTGAAAAATCCAAAGAACAGGTTGAAACAGTAGAGAAATGGCTTTCTGCAAATGATAATGAAATTGAGCAGGTCAAAAAATGGTTTAGGGACCAAAAACAAAATGACCTGGATAAATCAAATGTGCTTAACTTCATAAATTACCTTGAAGAAAACGGCCTTCTGGAAAGTTTTGAAGATACGCCTTGGTTTGAAGATTTTGACAATGAAGAACAAAAATTTCAGACAGAAATAATCAGTCTGGAAAACAAAATAGCAGATCTTGAATCCTTATCTAAATTTTCAGATACTGCCAATCCTGAATCACTCTTGAAATGGGCTTTGGAGAACCTTTTATTTCCAATATCCCATTCAGTTGAAAGCGTACTGATCTACTTTCAAAAGATGGATAGGAATATGCCCGCACCAGAACCTGAAAGCAGGTACCTGCCTTTTCCGCATGAGCTCTTCGAAAACCTCGACATTAAAGATGCCACTGAACACGGATTCTGGCTTAATTTTGACGGTATATTCGAATATATAGAATATTCCAAGACACAGGTCCTCAATACTGCAGATCCTGATACCATCACGCCCACCCTGTCAAAGCTGAAGGGAGGTATTGAATCTGAACTGAAAACACTGTTACAGCAGAAGAACCAAAAGCTCAAATACAAAGAGCTCTTGTTTAAGTTCACTAATCCTAAAGATCACATCCTGCTTTATAAAAAGAAAGACAGCCTGATCAGCTTCAGCGTAGATGAAAGTATTGATATTACAGAGAATAAGTTTGAGCAGTCCATTGCCTTGTACTTGGATAAAGCCAGTATTCTTAAGCAACATGATTCCCTTCATGAGCAGTACCAGGATATTTTAAAACAGGAAAACTCTTTTGAAGAGCAGAAATCGGCAATTGAAAAACTTGAAAAGGAACTCTTTATAGGAAGGGGAAATATCACAACTGAAACCGTAGAAAATGAAATTGAAACCGGCAGGGAATCATTGGCAGAAAAACAACAGCAATTGCAGGATCTTCTGCTACAGGCCGGATTAAAGAAGGCCGATTTGGAAGGGAAATATGCCGATAAGACTAGAGATGGGAGCAAGGTAGTTCTATTGGAACTAAAGTACAGCCTAGATCTCGAAATCATGAAGCTTGGGAAAGAAATTGACCAAAAGAATAATTTTATCGATGTCGCAAAACGTGAATTGGAAAATACAGAAGAACTGAACAGCGAAATATTCCAGTCCAGAATTGACTTTGAACCAGATACTCACGAATTATTAAACCCTGACGAGGGCGGGAATAATTCCCTTAAAAATAAGGCTGAAACAGCTAAGATATCGTACTATGAGAAACTAAAGTCAATTATTGAAAAAATGGACGGCTATCAAATTGATGAATCTATTTCTATGGGAAAACTGGCCAGTGTGATGCTCCCGACCGTCTTTCAAAGCTCTGCCGTCGATGAAGAGCTCATCGACTCCAACATCGCAGAAAGACTTAATAAACTTGCACTTAATATTCAGGAAATAGGATCTAGAAAAATTGAGATTTTAAGCAGTATATTTAATGAGGTATACAAGACCTATTCAGCACATCTGACAAAAGTCCATGATATAGACGATTACCTTAAGAAAAAGAATAAAGTAATTACTGGTGGAAACCGAGCAGCACTTACTGCCAATAAATCAATACATTACCCGGAAAGCTGGCTAGGGACTTTTCGCAAGCAGCTTGCAAACCAACTGGTTAATACAGGCCTGTTCAGCGAGCTTAGAGAAGAAATTGATATTGATAAAATGATGATAAAAGCCTTCCAAAAAATTGGGGGCAGTCCAAAAGTCGAGCCTCAGGATCTTATGAACCCAAAATCATATTTCGATTTGGAATTTGAGTTGAAGCTTGAGAATGGAGAAGCAAACTCAGGAAGCAACGGACAGACATATACAGCAAATGCTTTACTATGCCTTGCCCGCCTTTCATTGATTGAAGAAAAAAACAAAAAAGGCCTGAAGATTATGTCGATTGATGAAGCGGAAGGGCTGGGAAGCAATTACGACATGCTGCATGAACTCGCTAAAAAAGAAAATTATCAGATCATCACCATGGCAATTGAAACTGCAGGAGACATTAAAGCAGGAGATCAGTATATTTATATCATGAATGAAAATAATCTCGCTGACATGGAGAGTTATGTTCCTCCCCTTGGTATATTTTCTGAAGAAATTGTAGAAGACATTAGTGACTATATAAATTCAATGCCAGACGATGAATAAAAAAATAACATGGAAAGAACTTAAAGCTTTAGATGACATCTATCACTTAAAAAAGACTAAGGCTGTTATCCAGGGACATCCTTATATCAGCTACCTCTTAAATGACAAGGGAATTCTTGATTTAAAGAGAGACAACATAAAGGTAATCATTTCAGCTAAAGGGTTTGAGGAATTCTACGAGAGAGAATTTAAAATGCAGTATGATGAGGCTAAATTTTTTTTAGAAAGTAACGGTATTGAAGCCAATGCCAAAAATAGCTTTACTCTGGAAGAAGTAAAAACATTGATGCTAATCGAAGAAAATAAAGCCGAACTGAAAAGTAAACCGACCAATATTGAGGATTTTTCCAACGAGTTTTTTGACATCTCAAAATACTTAAAAAATAAGATAGGGCTGAGAAATGCTGTTTTTAAGATTTTAGATATCACTCAATTTCCTTTAGACAAAAAGGAAAACCAATGGAGGATTGTCGTTGACAGGCAGAATCCCGATGCAGTTATAATTTGTGAAAACAAGTCTTTCTTAAAACAGCCCTGGATTGCTAAAAACACCAATGTAAAATTATGGTACGTTGGCGGTAATAATATCAAAGTACTTGACGACATTGATGAGTTTGAATTGCCTAAACCCTTCTATTATTGCTGTGACTGGGATTTGGCAGGTTTAGAAATTTACGAGAGGATAAAAAGGAAACTAAAGCTCAGAAACAAGGATATAATACTTCTATATCCAAATCTACCCCATAAAAAGATAAGCACCTACATTGCTTATCATGACAGTCACTGGAATTTAAACAAGAAATTATCAGGACTACAGATTGAAAATTTCAATAAAAAGGAATTACTACTGATTCAGGATCTCATCAAGAATGAACAATGGATTGAAGAAGAATCATTTGATCTAATCACAATGTTAAGATCGCAATTAGAAGGGAGATAACAGTTTTTCTGTCGAAAAAGCAGTGCAATTATTCTTCCATTCCCCGTTACCGCCTTAAATGTTTAAAATTATTTGTCATTGTTTGTCTTAAAAAAGCGTATATTTGTTTTAGAATTAATTAAGAATTATAACGTAAAATTAAGCTGATTTAAACCAGTCTAGAACTTTCAATATTTATAAAAATGGCGAAAATTTTCATGGCAGAATCATGGCGCAATAGTCAAAAAAATATTAGAAATGCAGTATAAAAGCGGGATGCGAGAATTTTGTTCGAATCCCTCTTTCTCCGCTGAAAAAATCCCAAAGGGAAACAAAACCTCGAAAATCTTATGAATTTCGGGGTTTTTTCTTTTAAAGCCTATCCAGAAAATTCATTCTTTATTAAACTAAAAGGTTCAAAATCGAGACCCCAATAATTTACGAAAATTGGGTCTCGCTAAATTGAAAAGCAATTACTTAACTGCTAGTGTAAATTAATAGCGGAGATACCAGTTCAATTGCTCATTCAAAATTTGAACATCTTGT
Source organism: Flavobacterium aquicola (assembly GCF_003385115.1). Taxonomy (GTDB): domain Bacteria; phylum Bacteroidota; class Bacteroidia; order Flavobacteriales; family Flavobacteriaceae; genus Flavobacterium; species Flavobacterium aquicola. The sequence continues at coordinate 258,862 of NZ_QUNI01000002.1, read as the reverse complement.
TTAGTGGCAAACCTTACAATAAATTATTGTATAATTTAAAGGTTACCAAAATGAAAGAAAAAATCACCTTGCATTTTTATGCAAAATCGACCAAAGCCAATTCAAAGGGACTTCTCCCCATTTATGTACGGATAACAATTAATGGAAAAAGATTTGAGTATAGTACGAAAAAATTCATTGATTCTTGCAAATGGTCGGCAGAATTAAGCAAAATGAAAGGCAGTTCAGAAGAAGCCCGTTCAATAAATAGTTTACTTGATTTTACTAGAAATCGAATTAATGAGGTACATTTTGAACTCTTGAAAGATTCCGTTAGCATAAATATTGAAGAATTTAAAAATAGGCTATTAGGAGTTAAAGAAAGATCAATAATGCTGATTCCAGTCTTCGTTGAGCACAATCGTAAGATTAAAGAATTGATAGGTTTGGAATATGCAGCAGGAACACATGAACGTTATGAGACTTCACTAAAACACACCAAAAGCTTTCTTTCATGGAAATATAATATAAGTGACATAGCCATCGAAAAGATAGATCATGCCTTTGTAACCGAATATGAATTCTATTTACGTAGCGAGCGTAAATGTGCCAATAATACGGCTGTGAAATACGTCAAGAACTTTCACAAGATCATCAACCAGTGTTTGGCTAATGGATGGCTTAGTAAAGATCCATTTGCTAACTACAAATCCAAAGTCAAGGAAGTTATTCGGGAATTTCTAACCGAAAAAGAAATCGAAGACATTATCAATAAAGAATTCGTTTCTGTACGTCTGGAACTTGTTCGCGATATATTTATTTTTAGCTGTTTTACAGGTTTAGCCTATATCGATGTCCAACAATTGATGTCCAACAATGTAGCATTAGGTATCGACGGCGACAAATGGATTTTTAAAAATCGTCAAAAAACGGACATTGCTTCAAAAATTCCATTGTTGCCGGTGGCGCAGGAAATCATTAACAAATACGAGAACCATCCGATTTGCAAAAATGAAAACCGCCTGCTTCCTATTTTGTCCAACCAAAAAATGAATGCCTATTTAAAAGAAATAGCAGACGTTTGCGGTATCAAAAAGGATTTAACCTTTCATATTGCCCGACATACTTTTGCGACGACGGTAACTCTGTCTAATGGCGTTCCGATAGAAACGGTAAGCAAGATGCTGGGGCATATTAATTTGAAAACAACACAGCACTATGCCAAAGTTTTGGATAGAAAAGTTAGTGAGGATATGAAAATATTGAAAGATAAAATGAACTTTTCAGTATGGGAGTTAAAAGCTCAAAACGAGTGACTTTTTATTGTCATTAAGCAGGATTGTTAAGGTTTGGGTTTTATGGTCTGATCCTTTTATAAAATTATTAAATTTGTAGGACTTAAATTATTTTTGTGAAGTTCTTTAGTTAAAAATTCAGATCATAAGAAGTATTCTATTTTTTATCAATTTGCAGTAAATTTACTTTACACTTTTTTTACTTCAAAAGAATATTTAAAACAATATATTATGCTGTCAAAAATAAAATACTTATTGCCAGAATATCGTTTTTATTTTTTCAGTATTACATCGTTATTAGCTCTCTTGGTTTATAACCACAGTGAAACATTAGCTTTAGAAAAAGAACTTATTCGAATAGAAAAAGAACTCCATGAGAATCAAATTATTCATAAAAGAAGACAAAAGGCATTTGGTGAAAAAGCAGAACGCCAACGGGTAGAAGTTGAACGTATACTAAACGAGATTAAGTCGCAAAAATAGAACATGAAATAGACTTTTTTAATGCAAGTTTCAGTTCAGGTTTTGTTTGATTAATGGCGTAGGAATGAAAGCATAATAATGAAACGCAATTTTATTACCCGTCAGTTTTAATTCTGCTATTATTTTTCGGGTATGTTAAATTCCAATTTTACCGTCTGCCCAATAAGGCTTTGTGTAAATATTTCTGCTTTGTATACCTTTTTCTTTTAATGCTTTTCGAAAATTCTGAATTGATTTTGCATTGCCCATCAAATAAAAATATCCATCCTTCCACAAGTCCCAGCACTTGGTTTCCATTTTATGCAGCGCTTCAATAGCAAATTCTGCTTTGTTCGGCGATTTGGCTACAATATCTACAACAACACCAATCTCGTTGGGAACTTTCATGGCAGTTTCGTCAAGTTCTAAAATACCTAAATAATTATTGTCGTCCTTATTTATTTCGTCTTTCAAACTTTTGAAAACACTCAGGCAGGTTTCATCACCAAAAAAGAAATGGTATTTGGCTTTTTGGTTATAAATATTAAATCCTCTTGGCAGGCCAACCGTTAGCTGGTCGTTAGGTTTCAAATTTTCGATAAATTTACTGCCTGGTCCATTGTTATGGATATGAAAAACCACTTCAAATGTGCCTAACTCACTATTCCATTTGCTTGGCGTATAATTTCGATATTTCGTGTCATCTATTCTGATAATTATTGCTTGTCCGATTTTGAAATTTACTTGTGGAAAAACACTCTTAAACATAATAGTTTTTATACTTCGGCTTGTCATTTTTGTTGAAACAACCGTTGCTTTACAAATTTTACTGCTAAACGTTTTCTCAATAAAGGCAAGTTCCATAAAGTCGCCTATAAATTTTGGTACTGATGGCATAATCTTTCTGCATTTAATTTTTTACAAAATTGATGCAATAGCACACATTGATAGTTGAACATGAAAAGGGAATGATAGGACTATTCACGGAATTTCTTCCGAAACGTAAGCGGGGTTTCGTTAGTTAGTTTTTTAAATAATCTCGAAAAATAGGAATGGTCTTCAAATCCTAAATGGTATGCAATTTCTTTTACATCATTTTCCGTGTAATAAAGCTGTCTTTGAGCTTCTAAAATCATAGCGTTTTGCAGCCAGTATGTAACAGATTTTCCTGTTATTGAATTTACACAGTCGTTTAGATGAGAGGTACTAATATTTAATTTCTTTGCAAAAAAAGCTGGATTTTCTGAAAAATTATTTTGATTAATTAGTTTTTTGAAATTGGCAGAAATCAATCTTGATTGATTTTTTGGTAAATTTATCGGTGGTATATTTGATTGAAACAAATTAGCAAAATTGTAAATCAAAGCATTGAAAAGACCATTAATAATTTGAGCTTTGTTCGGTTGTTTTTTGTTAAAAGTATTATGCAGCAAAGAAATATTACTTTGTAAATCTTCTATTAATGCTTTGTCAATTTTTCTGTTTTGCTCTTTAATTTCTAAATTTTGGAATAAATCTGAGCAGACATTTGGAATAAGGAAAGGTGCAATGCTGATAAAATAACCTTCTGTATCGTCAGATATTTGCTTAATAGAATGTACTTGAAAGGGTCTTACAAAACCAATACTTACGGCATCAAACTCAATTTCCACTGTGTCGCATTCCATTTTGATGCTGCCTTTTGTAAGTACAAAAAACGCATAATAATTATCTCTGTGAACTCCCATATTGTCAATTTCAATATGGTTAATGTCAGTCATTGATAGATGTACAATATAAATACCTCCAATAGCTTCACTTCCTTGATAATTTATTGGAATGTTGGATTTTGTTTTCAATGTTTTGTCAAGTTAGGTTTGGGATTTCAGCAAGATTGCTGCTTATCTTTTTTATTAATACAATTTGTCCCAAATGATAATAACTATGTTCAATCATTGCGTCAACATTTCTAAAATAAGTTCCATACTGTTCTTTAACAAAATTTTCATTGAGTTTTTCTTCGGTTAGCTTTTCAATTAATTCAGCAAATTCTTCTGAATCAGCCCAAAATTTAGCGAGAAAATTTCCCCATTCTTCTTGTGAATTAATTTGAAGAAAGTCAAAACTGTACTTATCACTTATTTCTAAATTCGCGCCTAGAAATACATTTTTCAATCCTTCGATATAATAATGAATATGTTGCGCAAGAATTGCGATTGAATTCAGATTTTGATATTTTTCAACTGCAATTTTCCAGTCCAAATTATTTAATTCATTTTTAAAATTTGTATTTGCAATCCAAGTTCCATTTAAAATTACTTCGCGAAATCTATTTGCAAGTTTTGATTGATTATTCATTTTTTTAAGGTTTGTGTAAATATCGTAGCTAGCGTCAGTCTGTGAAAAAACCTCCGTTTGTATATCACCAAATATAACAAAAAAGTTGTGTCAAAACAGGAATTTTCGTATTTTTAAGAATGCAACATATCACAGGAATTTCCCGCCATCAAATGCGTATTTCGAGTTTAGAAGAAGCTATTTCTCCAGATAATCAGGTTCGTTTTATAGATGCATTTGTATCGATTGTAGATTTATCTAAACTTGGTTTTACGTTCAGACTCTTAAAAAGGAAGGCCATCCTAGTTAAAACTTATATTTTGGTAGAAATTCCCCAGTTTTGATCCAAAAATGTTATTTAAAAATAGAAGTTTGGTAGATTTCTAATTATTTCTTTATGATATTTCAGATGTTCCAAAAGCCAGAAACAAAGGGAAATAATTTGTAATTGTAGTAAAACCCGCTGGATGTAATCGTTTTTGAATTACACTGAGCGGATTTTTATTATAATCTATTTTTGACTTGGGAATATTTGAATTATAAAAACAAGAATCATTGATGTACTTATCTCTAAAGGATAACTGCATTTTGGATTTGATTGGAATTTTAAATCCGTATACTTGAACAGTTTTATTATTAAGAAAAACAAAAAAAAATGATTTAAGGCTTGATTTCTAGGAGCATAAAAGTTTGAGTATGACGCAGCATTATACCAAAGTTTTGAATAAAAAAGCGAGTGAAGATGTCCTAAGCATCATATTTGTGTTTATGTTGCATCTTTTCAGGCTTTAATGTTCGTGTTCGCCTCCGCCTTTTGATTGTGCCAATAAATAATAAGCGCCTTTCACTACGATTTTAGCATCCGATGGAATTTCTTCAATCAGTTTCACTTCGGTGTAACCTAAATCGGTTGTGCCTATGGCAATTTCAATTGCTTTGAAATGAATTTCTTTATGCGCTTCTTCTCCTTCTTTGTGGCTTTCTTCTTTTTTGGAAACTTCTTCGTGCTTGTCTTCCTGAATGTAGATAAAATACTTATCTCCGTTTTTTACAACAGCATCTTTTGGCAGTGCAGGAACGGTTTGGTTCGAAATATTGATATTCGCTGCAACATACATCCCGGGAATCAAATCTTTGGTATTGCCGGGGTTGATTTTAGCGTGTACATCAACTGTCTTGCTTTCATTGGAAAATGATTTATTGATGCCAAATATTTTTCCTTTGATGGATTTATTCGATTGATTGGTCAATATAAAATCGACTTCCTGACCGATGGAGATTTTGCCCAAATCCTTTTCAAACACATTCAGGTCAAGGTGCATCTGGCTGTTGTCGACTACTTCAAAAAGCGTAATTCCTGTATCTGCAAAAGCGCCTTTAGTGATACTGATTTTACCAACGTAACCGCTGATTGGAGCTACAATCGGAACCAACGACGTACTGCCGTTTGGATTCACATGCAATGCCTGTAGTTTGTTTTTGGCAGACTGTGCTTTAGCTCTTTCTGAAGCCAGTTTTGATTTTACTTCCTGAAACGTTTTTCTCGGATTGACATTTTCTTCACTCAAAGTCTTTTGACGTTTGAATTCCTGCTCTAGATATTCAATGTTCGCCACGGCCGACTGATATTCTTCCTGCATTCCGGAGACTTCCAGATTTTGAAGAGTTGCCAGTGTTTTGCCTTTGGTAACATAGGTTCCTTCCAACACAAAAATATCTTTTACCACACCGCCAATCAGTGTAGAAACATCTGCACGGTTTTGTGGCGGTACAGCCGTATAGCCGTTTGCTTTGATGATGGTATTGAGGTTTTTCATTTCAATGCTTCCGGTTTCAATGCCGATGGTCTGGACTTGTTTTTCGGTTAAAGCTACTTCGGTTTCTGATTGTTCTTCTTCATGTTCCTCTTCGGTTTTCTTTTGACTGCAGGAAACCAGCAGAAAAAAGGAAATAGAAAGCAGGAGTATTTTATTGATTATTATATTTTTCATAATGAATATATTAATTGTTTGAAATGGATGGAAACTGCAGTTCGATAGCACTTTGGTTGTACAAATGAACCGCTTCGGCATTTTGCTTTTTAATATCAATCGCCTGATTCAGAAAACTGATGTACGACCAATAACTCATATCACCATTGGCGTAGCTTTTCTGCGCCGTATTGATAATCTGATCCGCGTATTCCAATCCTTCTTTTTGATAATACTGCAGTGCTTTTTGCTGTTTGTCAAATTCATTCTGCAGTTCTTCTTTTTTCAGTTTTAAGGCTAATTTATTTCTGTCCAACAGCATCTGCGACTGCGAAACACTGATTTCAGATGCTTTAGCTCTAGCCGAATTTACACCACCAAACAGCGGAATCTGCAAACCTGCCGTAAATCCCTGAAACAAAGATTGAGTATCGATCGTTTGGGCAAAATAACCCAATCCTAATTTAGGCATTCGCTGTGCTTTAAACACATCGGTTTCTTTTTGACTGACCAGCATCTGCTGTGAATAATAATCGCTTACCAGATTTTCTGCCACAGAAGCTTCTGTTTTTGCTTCTGTTTTGTATTGCAAAGAAGAAGCCGTGTTAGGAATGACAACATTATCACTCTGCACAAAAAACTGCAGCTGTTTTTGGTAAATAACTAAATCGTATTCAATCTGTGCTTTGATGGTTTCGATTTCTTTTACTTTGGCTTTGGCACTGATGACTTCAATATTTCCGCTTTCACCGGTTTTGAAACGCAGTTCCGCATTTTTAAGGAATTTGGTATAAATTGAATTCAGTTCGTTGTTGAGTTTTTGCAGTTCAACGCCGTATACATATTGATAATAGGCTAAAGTCACTGCTTTTTCAATCTCATATTCAGAGATGGCTTTGTTTTTCTCTGCCAGTTTTGCGAGTTCTTCCTGTAATTGTCGGTTGGCTTTCGTTATTTTTCCAATAGGGAAATATTGCTGTACCGAAACATTATGATCGTAATCAGCGCTGTTGATCTGCCCGCCTTGATATTGAATCTCCAAAGGATCGGGCTGAAAAGCAGTTTTCTTCAAAGTGTTTTGCTTTTCGATTTCCTTATCGGCTATTTTCAATGTGGCATTATTGCTTTTTGCCAAGGAAACAGCTTGTTCCAAAGTTACCGTTTGGGTATTTTGAGCAAAAGAAAAAGTGCTGATCAGCAAAACGATTATTGTAGTTATTGAAGTATTCATTGTGTTTTTTCTTTTAATTCCACGTTCGAATAACAAATAAAGTATTGGCAGTACAATCAGTGTCAGTATTGTTGCTGAAATCAATCCACCGATAACAACTGTTGCCAGAGGTTTTTGTACTTCGGCACCGCCACTGTTGGATAAGGCCATTGGCATAAATCCTAAAGAAGCTACTGCAGCCGTCATTAAAACAGGGCGCAATCTCGTTTTGGTTCCGATTAAAACTCTTTGAAGAGGATCAGTAATGCCTTCTGTTTTCAATTGGTTGAAATAAGATATAAGAACAATTCCATTTAAAACGGCGATACCAAACAACGCAATAAAACCAATTCCTGCTGAAATACTGAACGGCATTCCTCTTAACCAAAGCGCAAATACTCCTCCAATCGCCGATAGCGGAATGGCAGTAAAAATCAATAAAGACTGCTTGATGCTGTTGAAGGTGAAATACAGTAAAACCATAATCAGTCCCAGTGCAATAGGAAGAGCTACAGATAGCCTTTTATTGGCTTCTATCAGGTTTTCAAACTGCCCGCCATATGTCACATAATAGCCCGCAGGTAGCTTAAAGTTCGTCTGCAGTTTCTCTTGAATTTCTTCAACCACGCTTTTGATATCACGTCCGCGGACGTTTAGACCAACAGTTATTCGTCGTTTACCATCTTCACGGGCGACCTGAACAGGACCCTGCTCGTAACTGATGGTTGCTACCTGCGAAAGCGGAATCTGCTGACCGTTTGGCAACGGAATAAACAAATTGCTAACGTCTGAAATGTCTGCACGATTGTCTTGGTTCAATCGAACAACAATGTCAAAACGCTTGCTTTCTTCATATATTTTTCCGGCACTTTCTCCTGCAAATGACGAACGGATAATCTGATTGATATCGCTGATGTTCAGTCCGTATAAAGCGATTTTATTGTAATTGTATTTGACGGTTATTTGTGGTAAGCCCGTTACTTTATCCGCTTTTAAATCACCAATACCTTCAATTTTTTTAATTTTCGAAATTAATTCTTTGGCTTTGGTATCTAAAACTTCCAGATCGTCTCCAAAGATTTTGATGGCGATATCACTTCGGCTTCCTGTCATCAGTTCATTGAAGCGCATCTGAATAGGCTGGGACACTTCAATATTTACATAAGGTAAATTATCCTGGATTTCCTTTTTCATTGCCTCTCCAATTTCTTCCCAGTTGTCATAATTGTCCCATTCGCTTTTGTCTTTTAGAACAATAATAATATCACCATTTTCAATAGGCATAGGGTCGGTTGGGATTTCACCGCTTCCAATTTTCGTTACAATGGTTTTTATTTCAGGGAACTTTGCCTTTAATATTTTCTCGCATTCGGTCGTCGTTTTTATCATTGAAGTTAGCGAACTTCCAGTCATTATTCTTGTTTCAAAAGCGAGGTCACCTTCTTCAATCGTTGGTATAAATTCGCCTCCCATATTTTGGAAAGTAAATAAGGCGACAGCAAACAGACCTATTGAAGTAAAAAGAACCGTTTTTTTCATTCCCAATGCTTTGTTCAGAATCGGAGTATATTTACTTTCAAACCACGCCATCATTCGGTCGCTGAAATTGGGTTTGTGTTCTGTTTTTTTGGATAAAAACAAAGAAGTCATCATTGGCACATACGTCAATGACAAAACAAAAGCGCCAATAACGGCAAACCCAACAGTCATCGCCATTGGCTGGAACATTTTCCCTTCTGTTCCTACCAATGCCAAAATCGGCAGATACACAATCAGAATGATGATTTCTCCAAAGGCAGCACTGTTCCTGATTTTGGAAGCAGATAAATAGACTTCGCTGTCCATTTCTTCCTGCGTCAGTTCCTGCTTCCTCTTGATTTTTGCCAAATGGTGCATTGTGGCTTCCACAATAATTACAGCACCATCGACTATGATTCCGAAATCAATTGCTCCCAAACTCATCAGATTCCCGCTTACGCCAAAATAATTCATCAGTATCACCGCAAAAAGCATCGATAGCGGAATTACCGAAGCAACGATTAATCCGGCACGAAGGTTTCCAAGAAATAGTATCAGAACGAAGATTACAATTAAAGCTCCTTCCACCAGGTTTTTGGTCACTGTTCCTATGGCGTTATTGACCAGTTTTCCTCTGTCAATGAATGGTTCGGCAACAACTCCCTCGGGTAAGGATTTGTTGATCTGCTCCATTCTTTCTTTTACTCTTTCGACAACAGCGCTGGAGTTTTCACCCTTTAGCATTAAAACCAATCCGCAGACAATTTCTCCTTTTCCGTCTTTGGTTGATGCTCCATAACGCAGTGCAATTCCTTCGCGTACAGTCGCCACATCACGAACCAAAACAGGCGCACCGTTTCGGTTTTTGATAACTACATTCTGTAAATCGTTGATTCCTGAAGCCATTCCGACTCCACGGATGAAATAGGCATATTCGTCTTTTTCGATATAAGCACCGCCCGTATTTTGATTATTTTTTTCTAAAGCATCAAAAATCTCCGTGATGGTTACTCCCTGACTGTTCAGCGTATTTGGATCAACTGCGATTTCGTATTGTTTTAGTTTTCCTCCCCAGCTTCCTACATCGGCAACGCCTTCAACTCCCTGTAACTGCGGAATGATAATCCAGTCCTGAATGGTTCGCAGTTTTACGGCATCGTATTTGTCTTCGTAACCTTTTTTGGCATAAACATCATATTGAAATATCTCGCCAAGTCCTGTGGATATTGGTGCTAATTCCGGAGAACCGGCATATTTTGGGATGTTTTCCTCAGCTGCTTTAATTCTTTGAAAAATCTGCTCCCGAGCCCAATAAATGTCCGCATCCTCTTTGAAAACAACTGTTACAACCGAAAGGCCAAAACGCGAAATGCTTCGCAGTTCTATTACTTTCGGAATGGTTTTCACAGCCTGTTCCAACGGATACGTAATTAATTGCTCCACTTCCTGACTCGCAAGAGTGGGAGCGGTGGTAATAATCTGCACCTGATTATTGGTGATATCAGGTAAGGCATCAAGCGGTAACTGCTTGACGGAATAACTGCCCCAGGCCAGAAGCACAAGGGTAAAAAGCAGTATAACAAACTTGTTCTTTATACTGAATTGTATAATCTTGTCTAACATTTGAAATGTATAATGAATTTGAAATAGGCAGATAGTACATTTGCCTCTATTTGTTAGCCACGAATTCACCAATATCACTAATTCAAATCAATTGTAATCAAATTGCACGAATTCAGGATTTTTAATTATTTGTATAATTAAAAAGGACTGTAATTGGTGTTTATTAGTGTAATTTGTGGCTGAATTTGTTAACAGCTAAGCACAGCTTTCTAACCCGAAATTACTCGGGCGTCATTATACTAATTGAGGTGGCTGCCAGATACTTCCGTAGAAATTGGAAGTAAGAATGGATTTGTAAGTAGGCAATTGTTTTTTTATCACTTTAAAAACGATAGGAAAATCAATCACCGAAAAATGTGAATAATCAGTCATTTGTGAACCGCAGCAGCTGCAGATACAAAACGGCGAACACAAATCACTTCCCGCAGTGTGCGAATGATTGTCTGCTGAAACTAATTCGGATTTCGAATGTGCAGAACCATCTGCTTCCATATCTGCACAAGGCATGCATGAAAGCAATAGAAAAATGACTGATAGTATGGTGCTTGTAAGTTTCACGATTGTAAAAATAGGATTTTTATTTTTATCCTAAAAAATTATTTGGAATGAATCTAAAATCGAATTTAATTTTTGAAGTTATTACCATTAAAAAAACTCCTTAATTTCTTAAGAAGTTTATAGTTCAAAATAATTATGATATGGATCAGAATTACCGATTGTTTCCTTTTACAAGTTCTTTCCGTAACCGGCTTAGCGACTGCGGGGTGATTTTTAAATAGGAAGCAATATACTGCTGTGGTACCTGCTGTGCCAATGCGGGATAGCGTCTGACAAATTCAAGATATTTTGTTTTGGCATCTCCAAAATTCAAAAAATCATTATCCTTGATTTTGTTCAGTAAAGCAGTTTCTGTGAGGCTTTTTATAAAAATGAACAGATTAGGAACCTCTTCACACAGTTTTTCTAGAACCGATTTCGAAATAGTATACGTTTCACAATCTACCATTGCCTGAAAAGCATCTGCAGAAGGTTTTGCAGTGTAGTAGCTTTCCAAATCAACAAAAAACTGATTCTCTCTTACGAAATATTTAGTCACTTCATTTCCATTTTCATCAGCTGCATAGACTCTTACAATTCCGTTTTCGATAAAAGCGATTTCATTGCAAATTTTATGAAACTCCTGAAAATGTTGCCCCGATTTCAAGGTTCTGCTTTTATAATGCGAAACGATGTAACCGATGTCTTCTGCCGAAAGAATACCGCCAAAACCCAATACCGATTTTAATTTTTCCATTTATGTTAGTATTCCGTTTTCAAAAACACTTTCTGCGCAGGCCAATATTGCTGCTTTTGGTGACAAAGGCTTCCACTGCAGATCTTTCTGTGCTTTAGTGATTTCCGTTTTTCTTTTTATTCCCAATTCAATTAAGATTGGTTTCAGTGATTTTTCAAAGATAGAAAATAACCGCGCGGCAAAATTGGGAAGTTCTGCTGTAGGGATTTTTTTGCTGGGATACTGCTCTTTCAATATCATGGCCACTTCCTTGAATGTCATATAACCCGAAGAAGCAATGTAACGGTTTCCTGCTGCCTTTGGTATTTCCATCGCTTTAATCAGCAAATCGGCAACCGAGCGGACGTCTATAACATCAAATCCAATTTTGGGCAGGGCTGGTGAACTTCCGTCTAATATTTTAATGACAATATTTGCAGATGTTCCAAAATCATTTTCCAAAACAGGTCCTAAAATAGCTCCCGGACAAACTGTTACCAATTTCAGATTTGAATTGTTCTGTTTTATAAATTCCCAAGCCGCTTTTTCGGCTATTGCTTTACTTTTAAAATAAGGTGTGGTGTCTTTGTCGCTGGTTTCATCTGTCCAATCGCTTTCGTCAAAGACTTTATTCAGTTCGTCTTTTGACTTTCCGTAAACAATGGCAGCAACTGAGGAAACCATAACCACACGCTTTACATTATTGGCACTTGCCGCTTTCAACACATTCAGAGTTCCCTGTTTTGCAGGAACTATCAGATCGTTTTCGTGTTTTGGCAGTTCTCTCGGAAAAGGCGATGCAATATGATGCACACAATCTATATTTTTGGTCAGTTCGAACCAAATAGCACTGTCATTCAGATTCGCAACAGCAAAACTTAGCTTATCAATATTCGCTGTTTTTCTGCTAATGATTTCCCGAATGGAATTTATTCGGTCTTTGTTTTGCAGTGTTCCTACCACTTCATACCCTTTATTTAAAAGCTGAATGGCGGTATGGGAACCTAAAAAGCCGGTAATGCCTGTGAGTAAAATTCTTTTGTTATTCATCGTTTCTGTTTTTTTACAAAGGACAAAAACAATGAACAGATTGCAATTACCATTTGGTAAGAAATGGGCTGGGAGGTAAGTAGTTATTTCTGATAGTTTAGATAACGTTTTTTATATACTTACTAGTTTTTCAATAAGTAATTCTTTATTAAGTTCAACTGTTAAGATATTTTGAATAATTCATTTTTTTACAAGAAAAAATACCAATTTACAATTTTAGTCCTCTTTTTTTTCCAATTTGCCCCCGTTGAAATTTTCTGCTACTTCATTACTTTGTAAATGAGATTTAACTTGTGCAATATAATTTTTTAACGCTGCATAATGCGTTAGGATAGAATTTATGGATTAATTTAAAAAAAACATCAAAAATGAAATCATCACAATATTATTTTAAACAGAAATCAAGTCTTATTTTTTCTGTCTGTATATGTTTTTTATATTTTTCGGCAGTGCATGCGCAGAAAAAAAGACCGCTAAAAGAAGCTGTTCCTCTGGATTCAATCAGATTAAGTGATCCAGCTATATTAGCAGACAAGGAAACCCATATGTATTATATGACTGGCACTGGCGGTTTACTCTGGAAGAGCAAAGATTTAAAATTATGGAATGGTCCGTATGATGCAGCCAAAACGGACCCAAATTCCTGGATGGGACCAAAGCCTATGATTTGGGCTGCAGAATTACATCTGTTTAAAAATAAATATTACTACTTTGCCACTTTTACAAATCAGAATAAAAAAATAGATACGGTCGCTGGTATCGCTATTGAACGGCGCGCAAGCCATATTTTAGTAAGTGATAAAGCTCAAGGACCCTATCTGCCAATGAAAGACGATATTTATCTGCCTGCTAATAAACCAACGCTTGATGGCACATTCTGGATTGATACAAATGGAAAACCTTATATGATTTATTGTTATGAATGGCTGCAGAATGGTAATGGAACTATTGAAAAAATAGAGCTAAAACCAGATTTAAGCGGTTCGATTGGAGAAGGGAAACTGCTTTTTAAAGCAAGTGACTCGCCTTGGAGCAGGGAAAAAGATGCCGCCGGTAATGATAAGCCCAATAAAGTTACCGATGGCCCTTATTTGTTTAAGACAGACTCCGGGCGTTTAGGCATGCTTTGGACCAGCTGGATTTATGATGTTTATACTCAAGGAGCTGCCTATTCTGTAAGCGGTACTTTAGACGGTCCGTGGATTCAGGAAAAAGAACCTCTGACACCGCCAAATTTTGGTCACGGGATGTTATTTAAAACATTTGAAGGTAAATGGCTTATGTCGCTTCACAGCCATAAGGAAGTTAATGGCAAAACAATACGAATTCCAAAATTATTTGAGGTCGATCTGTCTGGAGATAAACTGACTATAGTAAAGCCATATCTGCCATAATATGCCTAGCGGGTATTATGCGAGCAACACTTTGAACATCAAGAGACACAGTTTAAGTCATGGAAAAACTGTGATTTATAAGCTGTCTAGTGCTGATAATTAGAATAGGGATTTTTAAATACATAAATCAGGATTTGGTTTTATTCAGATGACTGAATCTAATATCAAATCCTGATTTTAAAGATTTTTGTGTTATTTGCTCCCTTTATAAAATCTAGAATTTTACTGCCTGTCAATTCGATACAGTCTTCCGCCATCTGTAATTGCATATAAAGCCTCGTCCAATCCCTGAGTAATATCCCGGAAACGCTGGTTTTCGCCCGCAAGCAGTCTTTCTTCACCTGTCACTTTATTGTTTACAATAACCAGTCTTGCGATATGCATTCCGCTCAAAGCTCCAATGAAAAGATTATTCTGCCATTCTGGAATACGGTTTCCTTTATAAAATGTCATACCGCTGGGAGAAATTACGGGATCCCAATAGTAAACAGGCTGTTCCATGCCAGTCTGCTGCTGAATACCTGAACCCACAGGCTGACCGCCATATTCAATTCCATAAGTAATAGTGGGCCATCCATAATTTGCTCCAGGCTGGACGCGGTTTATTTCATCGCCTCCTCGCGGACCGTGCTCACTCTGCCAAAGATCTCCTGTAACTGGATGTATCGCTAATCCCTGCGGATTTCTATGCCCGATGCTGTACAGTTCCGGCAGAGCTCCTGCGCCACTAAACGTAGGATTGCCCGGTGCTGGTGCGCCAGAGGTCGTAATTCGCAAAATCTTTCCTATCGCTGCCGAAACGGATTGGGCAAACGGACGGGTATTTGTATTAGATCTTTCGCCGGTGCTTACCAAAAGATTACCAGCAGCATCAAATAAAATTCGGCCTCCATAATGTGCAGTACTGTTGGCCGATGGATTGGCACGATAAATTACTGCTGCATTTTCAATTGTTTTTTCATCATTGGAAAGTCTGCCTTTAGCAACCGAAGTTTGTGTGCCTCCTGTTACATTTTCGGAAAATACCCAATACACCATTCTATTAGATGCAAACTGTGGATCAATGCACAAACCTAACAATCCTCCCTGTCCCGAAGAATTGACAGCAGGAATCCCTGTTATAGCACTTCCTAGTGTACCTGTGGTTGTTGCAATACGCATAGTTCCTCCTTTCTCTGTAATCAATAATCGGCCGTCGTGAAGACTGGTTATACCCCAGGGTGCTGTTAACCCCGAAGAAATAACAGTTCCCCGATATGCAGTGGCAGTAGTTACACCATTAATTCTGGTCTGTCCTGAAAAAGCAGATTTATAATTCGAATTTGGCGGATTAGTTTCAACCGGAGTTCCTGTTGCCGGAACTTCGGGCTCAGGATTTTCGTTACCATTGTCGTTATTATGTTTTGAACACGCTATAAATCCAAACATAATAATTATAATAAGCTGTAATTGAATTTTAGATTTCATAAAATATACATTTAGATTAACAAAAAGTTTTTAATCAATATTTTCTTTTACATTCATTTATGATATTATGCTCATCTCTTTAGCAAACAGCCTAAGTAATTAGTAACTAAAAAAACTGTTAGATGTAAGTTACTTTAAAATAATTCGTTAAGGTGTTAATAGTTTGGTAAACGAGAGGGAACCAAGTTTCCATTCATCGCCTTCTTTCACATATACCTCCGTTACCATGAATGGATTAGTGACTTCATTACCGCCAACTACGGCGAGAAGTGTAATCTTATTCAGAACGATTGCTGTATTTCCGATAATATTCACAGATGCTTCTTGTATGTCTGCTTTTTTATACCAAATACCGCCACTTTTAATAACATTAACTTCCTGTTCTTTTCCCCATGAGCCTCCCATATGAACAAAAACGGATTTTTCATGAAAAAAGTGCCCTAACTTGTCCACATTTTTATCGGACATCCATTGCCATTTTAGTTTTGAAAGATCAAGAAGTTCCTGTTCAGCCTTTGAAATCTTTTTGCTGCTGGCTGTATCTGTATTTCCCTGTGCAGATGATAACTGAGTAAAAATTATAAAAAACAGTGCTGTTAGTATTGCTTTCATATCTAAGTTTTTATTTGATGGATATTATTAATTTAATTATTTTTTCTTCTCAGCGGCCTCTACTCCCGACATTGCCAATATTCCTGCAGGCAGTCTTTCGCCGAAAATTTTGACAGCATCAGCTTCTTTATTAAATTCCTGCAGTTCAGCTACAGTAAATTTCACAGCATTTGCACCTGCATTTTCTTTCATATGCGCCATTTGGGTTGTACCCGGAATTGGCACAATAAAAGACTTTTTGGCCAATAGCCAAGCCAGGGAAATCTGAGCCGGCGTAGCTTGCTTTCTGATACTCCATTCTTTTATAACGTCAACAAGAGCCAGATTGTTTTTTATATTATCTGCCGAAAATCTTGATTCTCCTCCGCGAATATCACCTTGCGCGTAACGCGTATTGGCATCGATAGCGCCTGTGAGAAATCCAACTCCCAGCGGACTCCAAGGTACAAAGCCAATACCTAATTCTTCACAAAGCGGAATAATAGTTTCTTCGGGACCGCGCCACAGGAGCGAATATTCATTTTGTATAGCGGCAACGGGATGTATGGCATGAGCCCTTCGTACGGTCTGCGGTCCTGGCTCGGAAAGACCATAATTCAAAACTTTGCCTTCCTTCATAAGATCCTGAATCGTTCCCACTACATCTTCGATGGGAATCTGCGGGTCAACTCTATGCTGGTATAATAAATCTATACGATCCGTATGAAGACGTTTCAGCATTCCTTCAACAGCCTTTTTAATATGGTCGGGTCTGCTATTGAGTCCGCCCTGCCATCGGCCGGTTTCAGGATCAATATCCCAGCCAAATTTAGTTGCAACAACAACTTTATTACGAAAAGAGGCAATGCCTTCTCCTAAAATTCTTTCTACTTCGAGAGAACCGTAGGCTTCGGCTGCATCAAAAAAAGTGACGCCATTATCAAAAGCCTTGTGAATGATGTTGTGCATTTCAGACCGAAGCGGAATTGTAGTCTGATAAGTTCGGCTCATATTCTGTACACCGATACCAATACTTGAAACTTCCAAAGAACTCCCTAATCTGCGTTTACCAGATGCGGGTAATAGTAAGTTATCCTTTTGATCCAAATCATCATTTGCCATTTCTGAAGCAAATGTACTGAAAGGAAGCAACGCACTTCCTGCTAATGCTAAACCTGCTGTTTTTAATATTGACCTTCTATCCATTTTATCTTTTATAATTAGTTATCTGCTTAATTTTCGTTCACTCAGCCACTTTACCATGTTGGGATCTCTGTGATCGAAGAACAAACTTTCGTTGGTATCCAATGTCTGAATAGAATTCATATCGTCAGCTGGTAGTTCAAAATCAAAAATATTGAAGTTCTCTGCCATTCTTTCCTTGCGTACTGATTTTGGAATTGCCACGACTCCTCTTTGCGTGAGCCATCGCAGCATAACCTGCGCAGTAGATTTATTGTGCTTTGCAGCAATCTTTGTTAAAACTTCATTTTTAAAAATATCATTTTTACCTTCTGCAAATGGCCCCCAGGATTCAATCTGTATATTGTTATCTTCAAGAAATTTTTGTGTTTCTTTCTGCTGGTGAAAAGGATGCGTTTCTATTTGGTTTACTGCGGGTATGAAACCTGTATTAGTTATTAAATCCATGACTCTGTCGGGATGAAAGTTCGAAACACCAATTGCCCTAACTTTTCCTTCCTGATATAATTCCTGCATGGCACGCCACGAACCATAAATATCACCATAAGGCTGATGTATCAGATATAAATCCAGATAATCCAGCTGTAATGAGTCTAAAGATTTCTGAAAAGCTGCTTTTGTATTTTCATATCCGGCATCGCTTACCCAAAGTTTAGTTGTTATAAAAAGCTCTTCTCTGGCAACACCACTTTTTTTAATAGCGTTTCCAACAGCTTGTTCATTCATATAAGAAGCTGCGGTATCAATTAATCGATAACCAGTTTCAATTGCATCTATTACTGCCTGTTCGCATTCTGCCATGTCCTGCATTTGGAATACACCAAAACCCAAAATTGGCATTTCAACACCGTTATTTAATTTTATATTTTTCATTATAATTTTATATTTAAAGCTTTATAATTCTTTGCATTACAAATTTGCAAACTAAATACGACGGCACTGGTATACGGATTACTGAATCTGCTACCAAGATTACTGATTATAAGTAAGTCGGTATTAGATATAGACTTTAATAGCTAAATTTGTATAACAAAAGATAAAAAAACATGGGACAAGTATTTAATTTTGATACCATTAGCCAGTATAATGATTTTAATAATCATGAAACGCTGCATCCGTTAGTCAGCATTATTGATTTCTCAAAAGCAAAGGAAAGAACGGGGCCTAAAATGCATTTTGGAGTTTACTGCATAGTTTTAAAGCAGGTAAAATGTGGGGACTTAAAATATGGCCGTAATTATTATGACTATCAGGAAGGAACTTTAGTTTTCATCTCTCCCGGACAGATTATAGATGTTGAAAACAAAGTAGATTATTACCAGCCTATTGGGCATGCACTGGTTTTCCATCCCGATTTAATTCGTGGCACATCACTTGCAAAAAGTATTAATGACTATAATTTTTTCAGTTACAGCACCAGCGAAGCACTGCATTTATCCGAAAAAGAAAGACAGCTTGTCCTTGACTGTTTTAATAAGATTGAAATTGAGTTAAAGCAGTCTATTGACAAACACAGTAAAAAACTGATTGCATCAAATATTGAATTGTTTTTAAATTACTGCGAAAGATTTTATGACCGCCAGTTTATTACCAGAGATACTGAAAACAAAGGAATCGTAGAAAAATTTGAAGAATTACTGAATAGCTATTTTTCGTCAGATAAACCAAATATATTAGGACTTCCATCTGTTGCTTATTATGCCGGCGAACTTAATCTGTCACCGAATTATTTTGGTGATTTGATTAAAAAAGAAACCGGCAAATCGGCACAGGAATACATTCAGAACAAAATTATCGAAGTGGCCAAAGATAAAATATTTGATTCTGCAAAAACAATTAATGAAGTTGCTTATGAATTAGGTTTTAAATACCCGCAGCATTTTACCCGATTTTTCAAACAGCATGTTGGCAGTACTCCAAACGAATATCGAATTTTGAATTAATCTAAGAAAAAGACCATACATCTTTATATAAAAAATCCCAAAAACCATTATGTGTTTTTGGGATTACTTATTTCTATATACTCCAGATTTGAGGCAGCAGGGCTGATCACGATTAAGACATATATTAATCTGAATGTTTAATTGTCTTGTTTTGGAAACTTTTTCTGAGCCTTTGCCTTTTCCTCGCACATCTAAATGCTTTTGGTGATTTGCCTGAGAAGCAGGTAATTGAATTTTGTTTAGAAAAGTATGCCGTATTTTCAAAACAGCTGCTTATTTTTTTATAGATGATAGCAGACAAATATGTCTTGGAAAATGTCCTTTTAAAGTTATCGTAAAATCAATTTAAAAAACTGAAATATAGAGCATAAAATTCCATTGTAGGAAATTGTGGAGAATCGACTTATAAATATTTTAAATAAGATAATATAGTATTCGGTTCGGATAAAATATCGTTGTTTAACTTTTATAAAGACTTATAAATTTACAAATGTTAAAAAAATATTAAATAAAATTTGTTAATTATTTGTCAATAATTGAACGTATATCAGATTATGTCGATTTATAATTAGCTTATTGTTAATTCTGTTTTTGATAGTGCGAATCACTAAAAAACAGGTTTTTAAAATTTTATTTTTTAACAAAAAAATAATCTAACTAACCAAAAAATTAAAAATCATGAAAACTGCAAAGAATTACGCTTCATCCGTTAATAGGCAGCGCCTTTTTAATTAATCCCGATTCCTTTATTTACTATTTATTTCTGTTTTTAAGACTGCAGTGAATCATATATTCTGCGGTGATTATGGATTCAGTCTGGAATAAATTTTAAACCGATGTTAATATTTTTTTGAAGCTAAAAAATCAAAAAGACAGCTTTTTGATTTTACCTCGAAAATCTGAATTATTAACTAAAAATTAATTTAACTAAATAAGCTCTGTAAATTATGAAGAAAACTGAAGAAAGTAAAACTGTCACACTTTCAAAAACAATTTTACTCCTATGCATAATGTCGCTATTTAAAGTTGGTATTATTAGGGCCGAAACATTTACTGTACCATTGGAACAAGTTCAGGACAAAATTGTATCAGGGAAAGTTATGAATGAAATTGGCACCCCGTTATCTGGTGTTAATGTTATTGTCAAAGGTACCTCCAGAGGTACTGTAACCGATAAAAATGGTGATTTTAGTATTGATGTTCCTGAAAAAAAGAATGTATTAGTTTTCTCTTTTCTCAGCATGAAAGATCAAGAGGTCGAAATTAATGGTAAAACTGAAATCAGTGTTGTTATGTCCGATCAAGCAGAAAGCCTTAAAGAAGTTGTGCTTATAGGATATCAGAGTGTACAGAAGAAAACGGTTACAGGTGCCATGACTACTGTAAAAGCTAAAGATATCGAGAATGTTCCTTATGCTTCGATTGACCAGATATTGGCAGGGAAAGTAGCGGGTCTTACCTCTTTAAGTACATCTGGAGAACCTGGGGCTAGAACCGTTACTAATATTAGAGGATCCAATAGTGTGGGTCTGGGAGGTGTCAGTTATCCGCTTTATGTTGTAGATGGTATAATTTACGATATAAATGATATGCCAAGTTCTTATGGGAATAATCCGCTTGCCTCACTTAACCCTAACGAAATTGAATCGGTTGATGTTTTAAAGGATGCTTCGGCATCGGCAATTTATGGTTCCAGAGGAGCAAACGGTGTTATTTTGATCAAAACAAAGGCGGGATCTAAAAATCAGAGACCTACTTTTAGAGTAAATGCTTATGCAGGAATTGGTCTGAAACCTTCGTTGAGAAAAGTAACTGTAGGAAGAATGGAGCGTCAGCTTAAATTAGATGCGATCAGCAGAAATTACAAAGATCTAGATCAAAATTTCAATATGGCCTTGACGGACAGTTTGAATGTATCTTTTAATAACAATACAGACTGGCAGGAACTTTTTATACAGAATGCAAAAATCAGTAATGTTGATGCCAGTGTCAGTGGTGCCTTTGGGAAAAACCAGTATAAAGTTTCTCTTGGGTATTATGATGAAACAGGTGTTATTATTGGTTACAGATTAAAAAGATTTTCACCAACCTTGTTTTTGTCTTTATACCTTAGTGATAAAATAAATTTTACTGTAAATATGATGCCATCCTATATGGATACAGATCATGGATTTGGAAATGGACAAACATTTCCGTTTAGTACATGGGAATTTCCAAGTTCTTTTTGGAATCTTACAGATAAACAAAGAAAATCATATCAAGGGCAGGCGGGAAATTTGGATGAGGATAAGAGACTGGGACTTTTGTCCAATGCGAGGCTGAATATTAATCTTTCAAAAGATTTTTTATTCACCAGCTCATTTTCATTTAATTATTCTGAAAACAGGCGGGACCAATTTCAAAGTACAGATATCTACGAAGCGGATAAAGATGCGGCAGTAAGTGAGAATTATATAACGGATATAAAAGAACTGGAAAATTATTTGACCTACACGAAAAGCTTAAATGATCAGCATCATTTTTCTGCTATATTAGGACATCAAGTGTCATCACAAGAGAACAAAAGCTCTTATTTACGCGGGCAGGGTATTTTGGGAAGTACTGTTTACAATATTTCTCCAGGAGCAGATTTGAGTGGTAATTCTTATCTGGAAACCAAGACTAGAATGGGTATATTTGGCCGTTTTAGTTATGATTTTAAAGAGAAATATCTATTCTCTAGCAGTTACAGAAGAGATGGATCATCAAGATATAATACAAGCAAACGCTGGACTGATTTTTATTCGGCGGCTACTGGCTGGCTGGTTTCCGAAGAAGCTTTTTTTGAACCTGTTAAAGAGGTTGTTAATTTTCTGAAATTCAGAGGCAGTTATGGAGTAACAGGTAATGACCCAGCCAGTTATTATGCTCAATATAATATCTATACAGGAAATGCCAGTTACGACGGCTCCTCTTTTGGTCAAAATAATCCCGCTCAGGCAACAACATACAATGGTGTGCCGGTTGTAGTTCAAAATTATGGTGACTTTGCAGGATCCAAAGATGTAACCTGGGAGAAATATCCGCAGGTTAATATTGGTGTAGATTTAAATATGTTTAATAATCGTATACAAATCAACGCCGATTGGTATGCACGTGATTCTCAGGATGTTTTCTATTCTAATATGGTGGCACCAGCAACCTCAGGGTATAAATTTTACAGTGGTAATGCTGTAGATATCAGAAATACAGGGTATGAGTTTACAATCTCGACAGTCAATTTAGGAAACAATTCCAATTTTAAATGGAACACATCGTTTAACATTGCTTTCAATGATAATTATGTAACCAGACTGCCAGATGGCGGTAAAGATCTGACAGTTGGTGATCCATGGCTGCAATATACACTGACGAAAGGTATGCCGTTATTTAATTACAGAGTATGGGATACACAAGGAGTTTATGCATCTGATGCTGAAGTGCCGACAGATCCTTTAACAGGTCAGAAAATGAAATTTGACGGACAAACAATTAGAGCTGGAGATCCTAAATATGTAGATCAAAACGGGGATTTTATAATTGATGGTCTGGACAAAAAGTATGCAGGCAGCCCTAACCCAGAAGCAATAGGAGGTATCATTAATGATTTCCGTTATAAAAACTGGTCTATGTCAATATTTTGCAACTTTGTATATGGACGCAAAATATGGAATGGTTATGTTTCCGACAGACTTAACGGATCAAGATCTGACGTTCCTTGGGCGGCTTGGGGGTTACGATCAACAGTTGGTATTATTCAAGATCTGAATTATTATCAGGGACCTGGTGATACTGATGCTGAATTTGGAACATTGCTTGATAATAATAGCAGAGTAGACCGTTTCCATATCGCTAATTCTCAATTTATTGAAGACGGAAGTTTTTTTAGGATAAAAAATATAAGATTGGGTTATAATGTGCCGGAAAGTTTTGGTAAAAAAATGGGATTGAGTGCATTACAGTTTTATGGAATGGCAGATAATGTGGCATTATTCACAAAATCAACATTACCTGATCCAGAGGCTGTTGGTGCAGATGGATTTTCTACAGGGAACAATTATCCATTGGCAATTAAGTTCACTGTTGGATTATCAGCTACTTTCTAAAAATCAAAAAAATCAAAAGATGAAAACAGATTATAAAATTAAATATACAGTACAATTACTAAGCTTGTGTTTTGTCGTTGTATTCCTGAATTCCTGTTCTGACTATTTGAACGAACAGCCAATTAGCCAGCCCTCTAATGTTACTTTTTGGAGAAATGGTGAGGATGCTAATGCAGCAGTTGCAGGAGGTTATTCGCAATTAAGAAAAGCGTTGAATTCAGGATTATCATACTATGCACATGGAGATCTTGGAACCGATTATTTTTCGACCGAAAAAGAGCTGAGAAGCGATTTTACAGACATCATGAAATTTAAATTAGGAATATCTGTTGCAGTGACTGACAATTGGAAACCAATGTATAAAGTAAGAGATTTTTCAATATTTTATTCTGCTATAAAGCAAGCCGATTTGTGTCTCAAACACATTCCTGAAATTCCGAAAGAAGAATTTACGGAATACGAAAGCCAGTATAATCAATATATTGGTGAAGCCTATTTTATAAAAGCCTTTTCCTATTTTTATATGGCTCGTGTCTGGGGGAATGTGCCGATTATTGACAGCTCCGATCCCGATGTCGTTGATATAAAAAATTATAAACGGGAAGATGTCGCCAAAGTACTGATTAAAGCTACCGAAGATTGCCAGCAGGCTATAAAACATCTTGCATGGGATTATAATGTTGATACTGATAAAGTTGTTCGTGCCAATGCTGGTGCTGCTTGGGCACTGCTTGCGCATATTCAGGCTTGGTCTGGTAATTATGCTGCATGTGAAGCCGCTGCGGGCAATGTTATCAACAGTAATTTTTACAGCTATATAGACCGTAATAATTACATAGACATTTTCAGCGGTCAGTCCAGAGAATCCATATTTGAAATTGCTCAAAATTCAGAAAAAGAAGCTCAGGCAGGAAACGGTCAGAGTCTTACTAACTATTTGCTTAGAGGAGAATATTTGAAAACACGTCTGAATGAAAAAGAAACAATCTGGCAATATGATCTAACAACATTAAAACAGACTCTCTTTGACAATCCTAATGATTTAAGGAGAACAAAAGGTTTTGCTGAGTTTTCAAGCGATTGGCCTATTCTGCTGAAATATTCCAAAGTTATGTATGCTAGTCCTACGTCGCCTTTGAGTATTAATAATATAGTGGTTTTTCGTTTAGCAGATATTGCTTTACTGCAGGCAGAAGCACAGGCAGCACAAGGCAAATATACTGAAGCCAGAACAACATTAAACAGTATTCGTGAAAAGGCTGGTCTGGAAGAATCGAACGCAGCAAATGATAAATTATTTGAGGCAGTTATTCAGGAACGCGGCAGAGAACTGTTTATGGAAGGACACCGTTTTTATGATTTAGTACGTTTGGCCCGCGAAAAGAAGGTGTATAAATTTGGAGATTCAAGTTCTAATAAAATAACACCTAGCCAGTTCGAAAACGGAAAGAGCTATTGGCCAATACAGCCAACACTTATAGAGACTAATATACTGTTTACTCAAACCGAATATTGGAAATCAGAGGCGCAATAACAAGATCATTATAAATAAATATATAAAAACAGCAAGTATGAATTTATTTTTAAAAAACAGCATAATAGTTTTAATCCTTTTTATGAGTATTACCGCTTGTACAAAAGATGACTATTTAACCGACAGCGGAGTAGCTAAAGCTGAGACCGAATTAACAGCCTATGATTATCTAAAGGCACATAAGTATAAGATGTTTGATACTCTTATTACGCTGGTAGATCATTACAATCTGAAAGAAACCATAAATTCATCAGGGGCTTTCTTTGCGCCTAATGATTACAGCATAAGACGTTTTCTAAAGATTAAAACAGATTCCCTTCAGGCAAGCACGGGTTCTGATGAGGCTAAATATACATTGGATGATTTATTAAATGATCCAGAGGTAACTTCTCATAGTATTCTGCAGTATGTATTTAATGAAAAAATAGAATTGAATACAGCAACTACTGCAGGTAAGGAATATAAAACTCAGGCAGATACTTTAATTACAGTGAAAAAAATAAAAACGCTGGATAATGTGTACTACCAGCATAGTGATGCTCCGGTTTATTTTCTGTATTACTGCAAGGAAGGTAAATTAAATGAAGTATGCCAGACGACAGATATTTTAACCCAAAATGGCAAAGGAACAGTGCTTCATGTGCTGAATAATACACATGTTTTTAATCTTTTTTCAAAAGGACTGGGAAATTAATTTTAAAGTAAAATAATTATGAGAAAAAATATAATTAGAGCAGCAACAGTAGCAGGAATACTATTACTTGCTGTAGCCTGCGAAAAACCGGAAATAGGTTATTTAAGCGATAATATTTTTTACAATAATAGTATCTATTATGTAGAAAGAGGAAAAACTACTTATTCTTCTCCCATTGTAGCTAATGGTTCTTCGTCTCCTCTAAATGTTGAGCTTTTAAAAGTAAAAGATTCAGAAGGAAAAGATGTAACCGAAGTTTTTAAGAAACCTCAGAATATTAAGGTATATGACCAGCCGGTGACTTATCTGGATTCTACTATGGCTTTGCTTAATTCCAGATTTAAAGACAGTATTGTGCAGCCATTTAGAATAAATCCTATCGGAGGACGCATGGAGTTTACTCCGGCAACGACTTATCTGCCGGGAGGTACTTATTCAATAGATTTGAAGGTAAGTAATACAAAAGGAGAGAAAACCATAGAAGATGCTGCTAAAATTGTTTTAACAAATTCTACCGGAGCACCTTATTCATTAGTTTTTAAAAGGGTTAGAGATTATTCTGATGGTTCTACCCTGAATAATACAGATGATGAAAACATAACAGTAGATGTAGATTATGTTCCTGGCACTCAAGAGGAAACGAAATGTATTTATAAATTCGTTGATAAAAATGGAGTCGCTTTTAACCCAAAAGCAGGCGAGATTAGCAGATGGTTGCCAACATGGCCTTGGTTAAATAACTGGGATCCTTATTTTAAACCTGTTCTGACAGATACAGCGATTGAACATCAGATGCCGGGTTTAATTGGTTTTACATTTCCTTATTTTAATGTTGTTGTTGTTGAAGGACAAATGTGGGATCAAGGCGGTGATGCTCTTTCCTATTTTAAAATTCCAAAAGGGCATCTTAATGAGTACAATGTAAATATACAGGTAGCTTTTGCTTTTCGTTTTCATGCACAGGGGACATATAATATAACAGTGCACTTGCATAAACTAACCAGAAAATAATTTAAATATAATTGAGATGAAAAAATTAATTTTATATACATGCGTATTACTTTCTGGGTTATTCGTGTCCTGTAACGACTCGGAAGATGAAAGTTTAAATGAAAGGACGAGTTTTAATGCTGATCTGTATTTTGAGACCTATGGATTTCAGGCAGCAAAAATGTCAACAGTAGATGAGGAATTTAGCTATTCGCTGAAAATAATCAACAAAGATGATCAGCCTCTGAACGTAACTTTAAAAATTGACGAACAGCTTTTAAAAGACTACAATAGTTTTCAGGAAAGCAATTATAAAATACTTCCGGAAGCTTACTATACGCTAACCAAGTCATTAGAACTTAAAGCAGTCGAAACTACTTTGCCGATTGTTTTTAATATTAAAAAAATTGTAGATGAGTTAGGTTTAGAAGCTTCTGCAAATTATGTGATTCCAATAAAACTGCAGTCAAACAGCGGTGAGACAGTTAACAGCGAAGTAGGTACTCAGGCTCTGGTACATGTAGCTATATCAAAACCGACTGTTATTTTCGACAAAAATGTACTGAAATATACTATTGATGATACAGTAGCTAAACCAGTTTTGAAAATTTTGGCTAAATATGATTTTGATAATCTGGATATTTCCAAAGTAATCTTTACTGCGAATCCAAGTAAAGTAGCAGCTTATAATACAGCTAATAATACCAATTATGTGAGTTTTCCAGCAGGCAGCTATAGTTTTCAATCGATAGTGGCTGACGAAAGCAAGCATGAATTAACAATAACCTATCTGCTCGATCCAAAAGTGATCAATACAGAAAGTACAGATTCGTATATGCTGCCATTGGATTTTTCATCAGGTGAATATGCTTTTGCACCAGATACTGCAATTTATCTGGATCTGAGTTTCCATTCTACAAAACCAGTTTATGAGGGAGTTTTTGAGTTAGTGACAAATCAGCCGCCTACTAATGATTATTCGGGTTATCAGGTTACTATAGATTTAGCTCAGGCAGCACAGCTGTTAAAAACTACAGAAGCCGATTTAAAAAGCAATATTGTTTTTTATGGTATCAATAAAGACGATAGAACTCTAATAAAAGGTTATACGGCAAATCCTCCTGGCTTTTGGTTTAGCAAAAACGGTAATGCAGAGGGCTACAATGATAATTCGCTGGTATATGTAGAATATGCCCCCGATGGTATATTCAATGTGGGCCAATTTCCAAATTCAACAGTATCGGGCGATACCTATGTTGTCTCAATGGCTTTGGTACATAACGGTCTAATGGTGAGATATAATATTACACTAAACATAAATTAGTTTTTTATTTCTTTAAAAAAAGGGTAACCAGTTTAACTGCTGGTTACCCTTTTTTTTTAGGATGATTGAAATATTTAGTTTAGAAAATTTGTAGTTACTAACTCCCTTTCCTTTAGAGAGGGTTGGGGTGAGGTTAACTAAGGGAGTAATCCATTAAATTTTTATTAGCCTTCAAGGCATATATAACAACTGAATAGCTGTAAAAAGCACTTAAATAGTTAAAAACAACAATCAATTAATTAAAAAGCACAATTTATTAATTAAAAAGGGCAATTAATTAATCGAAAAGCACAATTTATTAATTAAAAAGAGCAATTAATTAATCAAAAAGGACAATTTATTAATTAAAAATATCAATTAATTAATCAAAAAGGACAATTTATTAATTAAAAAGCATACTTTATAAAGTAAAAAGAACAATTTATTAATTAAAAAGCATACTTTAATTATTAAAAAGTATAATCCATCTTTAAATTACCTGCTGGTCATCGTTATTTTTTTATACAGCCAGTGTAAAAAAGCAGAGAGTTAAGGTGTTAAGCTGCTGGTAAAGCAGCTTTGTCTATTTATACTAATGTTTTAATATTTTCTGTTCTATTATATCTAAAATAATATACATCAATAGCTCCCGTCTCCTTTGGAGAGGGGTTTGGGGTTGAGGTTTTAGGACTGGCTTCTATTATATCTTTATTTGGCATACTAAACGAAGGATAACTTTGGACATAAATTTTCATTATCAAAATAAATTCCCGACTTTAGATATCTTTTTTATGCAATATCTAATCAGATAAGTGCCAAAAAATATTTTAGATAAGATAATATAGTATATGGTTAGGATAAAATATAGTTGTGCAGATTATCATAATTGCATTTAATTTTACAAATATCAAAATACATAGCAGTAAGCAGAAATATTTCGCAGCGGATATTCATTGTCACAATCGAATTATTGATAAATATGTATTCAAGCAGATCTTATCAAAGATGTTTAGAACGATAGAACAATAGGGTTTGTCTTTGATTAAAAATTCTTTCAGATAAAAAAAATAAAGACTTTAAGGTTAAATAAATATTGAAAAAAGCTAATTATGAAATTATATAAGATTTTTATTTGTGCAATGATAGGTTTTGGTTCCATGAATACATCTGTTCTGGCACAAGGCGATCAGATTTTGGACGGTATTGGAGAAACAGGACTGATTGCCCGTTATGTTTTAGACGGTGATACAAAGGACTGGTCACGAAATAACCTACACGGCAAAATTTCGGAGTCTAAATTGAATTTCATTAATGATGAATTATTTGGTAAAGTGCTTTCCGTATCTGCAGAAAACAAAGCTTTTGTTGCAATTCCCGGAGAAGCTTTTGCCGGCGAAGAATCACTTACTATATCAGGATGGATTTATCTGCGCTCTGCACAGCGCAATCAGTATTTTTTCGATTTTGGAAAAAATGCTAAATCACATTTTTTTGCTGCACCGGCGGGAACCAAAGAAGATGCTGGCTTTCATACTGAAGTTATTTCAGGTTCGGGTATAAAATATAAAACAGATTCACCAGCTTTGGAAGTTAATAAGTGGAATCATGTAGCAATTGTTATTGATATTCCTTCGCAGTCATTAAATACTTATGTAAACGGTGTTCTTGTAAATGCTGCGAAGAACGTAAAACTCAAATTGGAGCAGCTGTTTGATACTACTGCAGGTACTAATAACATGCTGTATATAGGAAAATCATTTTTATCTGAGGATTCTTATCTAAATGCAAAACTGCATGATTTACGATTGTACCGAGTTCCATTAACTGAGAAAGAAATTGGAAAAATCTATCATAATGCATTAAAAGAAGAAGGGGTAGAGGAAGAAGAAACTGAAACTGCAGCAGGCGATCTGCCAAAGTTTTCAAAGACTACACCTCAGTTGTACAATCAATATCTAACAAGTGTTTCTGATGTTAAAATAGAGACAGTGGTAGGAAGTCTTCCGCGATTACCGCGCTATTTAAAAGGTGTTTACAAAAATGGAATTGAGGGTCAGGAAGTACGTGTTATCTGGCCTGCGCCAAAAGATAATACATCAGTGCTAAAGGCTGGGCAGTACACGGTAGAAGGATTTGTGGCAGGCACTGACTTAAAGCCAAAAGCAGTTGTTACTGTAAAAACGGCTAAAGAAACTGCGACACCTGATCTTAAGTTAAAAGCTTTCAATCTGGACGAAGTGTCATTAGATTCGGATCTTCACGGACACAATACAAAATTTATAGAAAACCGCGATAAGTTCATAAAAACCCTTGCTAAGACAAATCCAGATTCTTTCCTGTATATGTTTCGCAATGCTTTTGGTCAAGTACAGCCCGAAGGAGCAGATGCTTTGGGAGTATGGGACACTCAGGACACTAAATTACGCGGACACGCGACGGGACATTACTTAACAGCAATTGCTCAGGCGTATGCCGGCACTGGATATGACAAAGAATTACACAAGAATTTTGCTGATAAGATGGATTATATGGTTAATACACTTTATCAATTGGCACAAATGTCAGGACAGCCACAAACAGCAGGAGGTCCTTCTGTGTCAGATCCTACAGCCGTTCCTAAAGGTCCGGGGAAAACAGAGTATGATTCGGATTTGAGCAGTGAAGGCATGCGTACCGATTATTGGAATTGGGGTAAAGGTTTCATTAGTGCCTATCCTCCGGATCAATTCATAATGCTGGAAAAAGGAGCAAAATACGGTGGACAGAAAACACAAATTTGGGCTCCATATTATACTCTACATAAGATACTTGCTGGATTGATGGATATATATGAAGTGAGTGGTAATGAAAAAGCTCTTCAAGTTGCCAAAGGTATGGGTACTTGGGTGCATTCGCGTATGGCTAAGCTGCCAACCGAGACACTTATTACCATGTGGAACACCTACATTGCCGGAGAGTTTGGAGGAATGAATGAGGCTATGGCAAGACTTTACAGAATAACGAATGACAAACAATATCTGGAAGTTGCCCAAATGTTCGACAACATCAAAGTATTTTATGGAGATGCACAGCATTCCCACGGTCTGGCGAAAAACGTAGATACTTTCCGCGGACTGCATGCCAACCAGCATATACCGCAGATTATGGGAGCGCTGGAAATGTATCAGGATTCCAGTACTCCTGATTATTACCGTATTGCTGATAATTTTTGGTACAAAACCACAAGTGATTATATGTACAGTATTGGGGGAGTAGCCGGAGCAAGCAACCCTGCAAATGCAGAATGTTTTATCAGCCAGCCGGCTACAATTTATGAAAACGGTTTTTCGGCAGGAGGACAAAATGAAACTTGTGCAACCTATAACATGCTGAAATTGACTAGTAATCTGTTTCTTTACGATCAGCGTGCCGAATATATGGATTACTACGAACGCGGTCTTTATAATGATATTCTTGCTTCGGTTGCAGAGAATACCCCAGCCAATACATATCATATTCCATTGCGCCCAGGTTCAGTAAAACAGTTTGGAAATGCAAGAATGAATGGTTTTACCTGCTGTAATGGAACAGCTTTAGAAAGCAACACAAAGTTTCAGAATTCGATTTATTTCAAGAGTATTGATAACCAGGCTTTGTATGTAAACCTCTATGTGCCTTCTACATTAAAATGGGCGGAAAGAAATGTAACAATAGTACAAAAAACTGATTTTCCTAATGAAGATCATACACTTTTAACGATTAACGGCGAAGGAAAATTTGATGTTAATGTGCGTGTTCCAAGCTGGGCGATCAAAGGCTTTTTTGTAAAAATAAACGGTAAGGAAGAAAAAGTTAAAGCAGTTCCGGGAAGCTATCTTTCTTTAAGCCGTAAATGGAAAAATGGTGATACAATCGAACTGAAAATGCCATTTCAGTTTCATCTAGACCCAGTAATGGATCAGCAGAATATTGCTAGTTTATTTTACGGACCTATTCTGCTTGCAGCTCAGGAATCCGAGCCATTAAAAGAATGGAGAAAAGTAACATTCGACGCTAAAGACATAAGTAAATCGATAAATGGTGATCCAGAGAAATTACAATTTGTTATTGACGGAGTTATTTTTAAGCCTTTTTATAACACCTATGGACGCCATTCGGTTTATTTGGATGTAACACTAAAATAAATTTCAAGATTAAAAAAACTAAAAAATAAATAGATAAACACTAACCATGGGAAATATAAAATACAGAATTGGCTTTTTACTATTCTTAGCGGGTACATTATGTACTCAAGCCCAAGATTACTGGAGCAGAATCGAAAAGAAAGAGCCTACTTTAGGTATTGCTGAGGTATATCAAAAATACAGCACTCCCGCTTTTCAGTTAAAATTGGTCAAAGCATCACAGACAGTTGCAGGTCTTAGATCTAATAAAAATCTGAACTTTGATTTTACACCAAGCGACAGACTGGAAATTAGAGACAAAGACGGTTTATATCATTTAGGAGATATCAATCTGAAAATTAAAGAAGGAAACGCTGGCTGGAAAAGTTATTCTACCGCAGCAAAACGCGGGACAGTTACACCTTTGGAAACTTCACAGAAAATTTTAGCTGCAGCAGATTTAGCCAATACGCTGCCTGCTGATATTCCGGTTACGATTAAAAGATATTATGAAACCAGTGGCAATGATTTGGTTTTAAGATTCGTAATCACCAACAAAACAGCTGCTAATATTGAAATTGGAGCTTTAGGAATTCCAATGATTTTCAATAATATTCTTGAAGGCAAATCCCTTAATGAAACACATGCTCAAAATGTATTCTTTGACCCATACATTGGAATGGATGCAGGATATCTTGAGGTTAAAAGATTAAGTGGAGAAGGACCGGCGCTAGTAGTAATGCCCGAAGAAAATATGGCTTTTGAAGCGTATCGCCCATTAAATGATGATCCAACTCCAAGAAGTATCGTTTTTGAAGGATTTCATGAATGGATGGTATACAGCAAAGCCTATGCTGAGAATGAATGGAAAGGCGTAGAACAATGGAACAAGCCTACATCATTAATTTTGAAAGCTAACGAATCCAAAAGTTTCGCCATAAAATTGGCATTGTCAGAAGGAATTGAGGACATCCAGAATATACTTGTAAAAGAAGAACTTCCTGTAGCGACAAGTATTCCTGGATATGTTCTTCCGCAGGATATCAAATCACAGTTATTTTTAAATTATAAAAGCGAAGTAAGCTCATTCGAAATTGAGCCAAAAGGCGCACTTCAAATAAAAGAAGACGGTAAAACTGTCAAAGGATTAAAGAAATATATAGTTAGCGGTGTAAAATGGGGAGGTGCCAGATTAACAATCAATTATAAAAATGGTATAAAACAAACTATTAATTACAAAGTAATCAAGTCAGAACCTGAAGTTATTAAAGATTTTGGTCATTTCCTGACAACTGCACAATGGTTTGATCAGCCTGATCCAATTTTTAAAAGAAACCCTTCTGTAATCAGTTATGATTATGAAACCAAAAAACAGCTTACACAAGACAGCCGTGCATGGGTAGCAGGTTTAAGTGACGAAGGCGGAGCAGGAGGCTGGCTGGCTGCTATAATGAAACAGCTTATTCAGCCTGATAAGGAAGAAATTAAAAAATTAGAGCAGTTTGTAGATAAAACGCTTTGGGGAAATATTCAATACAGTGAAGGAAAGAACAAATACGGAGTTAAAAAAAGTGTTTTCTATTATGAGCCGGATTCTTTGCCAAAGGGAACTTACAGTAAAGATATTGATTACTCTACTTGGGCTGCATGGAAACATAAAGACGCAAATGATCCAGGAAGATCGTATAATTATCCTCACGTAGCTGCAGCCTACTGGACATTGTACCGATTAGCAAGATACAATACAGGTTTAGTTACCAGCAAGTCTTGGGACTGGTATTTAAAACAAGCCTATTATACATCTATAGCAATGACTGAGCAGGCTCCATACTATGCACAGTTTGGTCAAATGGAAGGTTCTATATTTTTATATATTTTAGAGGATTTGAAGACAGAAAATCTTACTGATATGTCGTCCAAATTAGAATCCAATATGAAAGAAAGAGCGAATCACTGGAGAGCACTTGAATATCCTTTTGGAAGTGAAATGCCATGGGATTCTACAGGTCAGGAAGAGGTATATATGTGGTCTGATTATTTTGGATATGAGGAAAAGGCAGATGTTACTCTAAACGCAATTTTGGCTTATATGCCTACAATGCCGCACTGGGCATATAATGGAAATGCGCGCAGATACTGGGATTTCTTATACGGCGGAAAATTATCAAGAGTAGAGCGTCAGATTCATCATTACGGATCTTCGTTAAATGCCATTCCAGTATTAAAACAATATAGAAAAAAATCGGATGATCTTTATTTATTGAAAGTGGGTTATGGAGGTCTTTTAGGAGGTATTTCAAACATTACTCAAGATGGATTTGGTCCAGCCGCATTTCACTCCTATCCAACAGAATTAAGAATTGATTATATCTCTGGAGATTATGGTTCTGGTTTTTATGGCTATGCAGTTAATACGGCTACTTATATTACAAAAGAAGATGATTTAGGATGGTTGGCCTTTGGAGGTAATATCACCACAAAAGGAGATGTAGTCGAAGTAAAAATAACAACCGCTTCAAAATCGAAAGTATTTATTGCCCCAAAACAATTGTGGTTAACATTAGATGCTGGAACTTTTGAAAAAGTAACCTATAACACAAAAACAGATGAGGTTGAGATTACCTTAAATGCTGCAAATGAGTTTACACCAAACGCTTATTTAAGAATAAACAAAGATATTACGCTGCCTTACACCAAAGTAAGAGGTGCATACGAAATACCTTTGCAAAAGAAAAGCATTCAGATAAAATTACAGCAAAAATAATTCTTAGTGGTTTGAGGGTTATACTGGGGCAAAGGCAATTTTAGAGATTGCCTTTGTTGTTTTTTAAAATTAATGTCTTAAAATGATGAAAAAGAACATATTGTTTATCCATGCACTGCTATTGTTTATAGTAAGCAGCTATGGGCAGGAAAAAGTAAATGTTAACTTGTCTAACGCTGGAAATCCTATTTTACCAGGCTATTTTGCAGATCCTACTATTAAAAAATTTGGAGATACGTATTACATCTATGCTACTACCGATAACGAAATGCTGGCATCAGGTGCGCCGACAGTCTGGTACAGCAAAGATTTACAAAACTGGTATAATTATATCATGGAAATTCCTCCATTTACATCAAAACCAATTACCAATTTTTGGGCACCGGATATCGTAGTAGGCAATGACGGAAAGTATTATCTGTATTTTGGAAACTGCGAAATTGGTTGTAATATATACGGTTATGTGTCGGATACTCCAATTGGGCCATGGAAAAAATTAGACGAAAACGACAAACCAGTTATTTCTAATGGTTATCCAAGAGAAGGTTTTCCATCGTTGGATGCGCAGTTTTTTAGAGATACTGACGGCAAAATATACAGCTATTGGGGAACTTGGGTACACTACAATGGCGGCTATGCCGTGGGTGAACTCAATGGTTCTACAATGAAGGAGATGATGAATTCAAAAAACATTCCGCTGAGCCAGACTCCAAAGCCTTTTGAAGCAGCATATATGATGAAAAAAGGAAACAAATACATCTTAATGTATTCCGGTGATTCCTGCCATGATGAAACTTACAATGTCAGATATTCGTATGCAGATACGCCTTATGGTCCATTTACCGAAGGTGCTAACAACCCAATTTTGAGCACTACCGAAGACAAAACCACGCATGGTCCTGGTCATCATTCGGTTTTACAGGATGGAGACGATTATTATATTGTTTATCATAAACATGATTATCCAATGACCCGCGGCGGTCTTGCAAGACAGGTCTGTATTGATAAAATGATTTTTGAAAATGACTATACCATAAAAGCCGTTGTGCCTACTTCTAAAGGTATCGGGAATATTGTAAAATCGAATATGCCTGAAAATATTGCTTTAAATGCAAGTGCAACAGCATCTTCTTATTATCATCTGCAGTCATTAGAATACGATTATAAATACGAGCCTAATTTTGCGACTGACAGCAATAATGCTACTATGTGGAAAGCGGGCAGTAATAAGTTTCCGCAAGATTTGACAATAGATTTAGGCAGTGTAAAAAGTATAAAAAGGGTAATGACCCAATTTGAATTTGCAAGTTACTATTATCAGTATACTTTGGAGTATTCTGCAGACGGCAAAGACTGGAAAGTATACGCAGACAAATCTAAAAATCACACCGCAGGCAGTCCAATGATTGATGATAATGACATCTCGGCGCGTTATTTAAAACTAACAGTTCTGGGTACCGAAAAATCAGGACTTTATGCTGCAGTCTGGAATATTAAAGTATATAGTTCGCTGTTTGAAATACCGCTGCAGTTAGAAAACAAAAAATCAAATAGAGAGCCAGCTGCTGTAAGTTCTCATAAAATGCTGGTTGATCTTGATATTGTCAATGATAAACAGACAAACTCACTGACTAAAATGTCAAATAAAGGTTCGATAGGAGGTACATTTATAAAAGAGGGAGACGTAACTCTGGCAGCAGATAACGAAGGCATAAAAGCGATTAAATTTACTAATGGTGCTTTAGTTTTAGATAAACCTGTTCCTAAAAGTCTGGCTTGGAATGGTTCTTACACGGTTGCCACTTGGGTAAAGAATCCTCAAATAGATAAAGAAGGCGAAATGCTGGCTTCCTGGTGTGACAGAAATCAATATAACTTAGCAAATTCATACAATGCATTGGCTTACAACAGCGGGCATTACGGCGCTGCGCCGCATTTGGACGGTCATTTTGATATGAGGTATAAAAAATTGCCTGAACAAAATAAATGGCATCATATCGTATTGACTTTTGATGGTGTCGTAGAGAAAATTTATGTAGATGGCGTACTTGATAATTCACAGAATATGATGCTGTCATCAGCGGTTGATAAAGCTAAAATCATTATTGGTGCTTCGGATGTCGGCGAAAATTACACCGGTTATATGACTTCTTTAAAAATGTATGATTATGCTCTTGCAAAAGAAGAGATAACCAGCCTGATGAAAACATCGGCACCCAAAAAAGGCAAAGGTTCAAAAAAATAAAATAATGTTTAAGTAACAGAATTTAAAGATGAAAAAAAGACTATTGATTGTATGCGGTTTAGTGCTGTCCATGTATCAGGCTTCGGCTCAAACGTATGAGATTAAATCTCCGGACGGGCGCATTCAGATAAAAATAAATAATTCAGACAAAATTTCATGGTCAGCCTCATTAAACGGCAATTTAATCATTGAAAATGCAGAAGCTGGAATGGATTTTTCAGCCAGTACCGATTTTGGAATTAATCCGAAGGTTAAAAATCACACGATCAAAAGTGTTTCCGAAAATATTCATGCTGTAATATCGCATAAAGATTCTGATATAAAAGACCAATATACAGAGCTTTCGATTACCTATCAGGGGAATTACAAACTTAATTTTCGTGCTTACAACGACGGTGCCGCCTATCAGTTCATAGATGAAGCCAAAGCAAAGCGCGAGGTGATTTCAGAGAAAGTTTCTTTTACTTTTCCAAAAGGATCACGTTCACTGTTTCCTCAGGAAGAATCGATGTATTCCCATAATGAGCGTTTGTATATAGACAAAGCGCTGCCCGAAATTGCTTCAAAGGATTTTTGCAGCCTTCCAGTACTTTTTACCACAGATAAAGCAAAGGTTTTATTTACTGAAACAGCTCTTATCGATTATCCAGGTTTGTTCTTAAAAGGGAATGGAAACACAACTTTGGACGCCATTTTTCCTAAATATGTTTTAGAAGCAGTTGATAAAAACGGAAATTCAGACCGTGTGCAGACCATCAAAAAAGAGGCTGATTATATAGCGAAAGCATCTGGTGCAAGAGCTTATCCTTGGCGTGTATTTATGATAAGCGATGATGACCGTACATTTGTAGAAAGCAATCTGGCGTATCAATTGGCAAAACCAAATGTTCTTAAAAACACAGATTGGATAAAACCAGGAAAAGTTGCGTGGGACTGGTACAATGCCAATAATATTTTTGGTGTTGACTTTAAAGCGGGTCTAAACACAGAAACCTACAAGTATTTTATTGATTTTGCTTCCAAAAATAAAATCGAATATGTGATTCTTGATGAAGGCTGGACAAAATCGACTACACAGATTCTGGACTTTAATCCTGATATCGATGTCAAAGAACTGATTCGTTATGGAAAAGAGAAAGGCGTTGGGATAATTCTTTGGGTACTTTGGAAACCATTGGATGCAAACCTCCTGCAGATTCTTGAAACATACAAAAGCTGGGGTGCCAAAGGTATCAAAATTGACTACATGCAGCGAAACGATCAGTATATGGTAAACTCTTATGAGCAGATTGCCAGAGAGTGTGCCAAACTTGAGATGCTGGTCGATTTTCATGGTGCATTCAAGCCTTCAGGGTTAGAGCGTATGTATCCTAATGTTATGAATTACGAAGGCGTAAGAGGTAATGAAAATAACAAATGGAGCGACGAAATCACGCCAGAGCATACAGTAACTATTCCGTTTATACGTATGGCGGCAGGGCCTATGGATTTTACGCCAGGTTCGATGATTAATAAAGAACCTAAGAATTTTTCCATCAGTTTTACGCGTCCAATGACTTTGGGTACACGTGCGCATCAGGTTGCGATGTATGTGGTGTATGAAGCACCGCTGCAGATGATGTGTGAGTCACCTTCGATTTATTATAAAGAACAGGAAACGGTAGATTATATTACGCAGATACCAACTGTCTGGGACGAGACCAAAGTCCTTCACGGTTCTGTTGGAAATTATATTGTCGTTGCTAGAAAAAAGGCTGATAAATGGTTTATTGGTGGCATGACAGATTCAGATGCCAGAGAACTGCCTATAGATCTTTCTTTCCTTGGTGACGGTTCTTTTTCGATGGAAGCATACGCAGACGGCAGCAATGTAGATACCTACGCACAGGACTATAAAATAGATACGCTGAAAGTAGATAAAAACTCAAAGATAACTGCAAAAATGGCATCTGGCGGAGGCTGGTCAGCAATTATTACAAAAAACTAATAAGCAATGAACAACTTTATAAAAAGCATCAGTCTTATTTTTTTAGTATTTTTTGGCGTAAGCAATGCTCAGGAAAAAACTTCAAAAAAATTATTCATTCCTGCTAAAGTCTGGTACGTGCCGGAAAACAATAATTATGATGCTCCGGACAGTGACTACAGTTACAGCCGTATGATAGAATCGGATAATATTGCGATGTTTTGGCACAAAGAATACGGCAGCGACCCAATGCTAAATGCTGATGAGAAAAAGCGCTTTGATCCAAAGCAGGCAATCGCCGAATGTGAGCGCTTTTATAATTTTTATGTAAATGATTTAAAGCTAGTGCAGAAGGGACACTACTCGGTAAGTGATAAATACAAACTGCTGATTTATGTTTTTGGTGGTGATGAAAACACAGCTTTTGGCGGCGGAGAAGGAGAAGTTGGAGTTTTATGGACTCCTGCTGCCCGAATAAATAAAATTCCGTACGGAGCATTGGCACATGAAATTGGCCATTCGTTTCAATACATGAGCCAAGTCGACAGCAAAACGGGTCCTGATGGTCCTGTGATGGAAATGTCTGCGCAATATATGCTTTGGCAGGTATATCCTGAATGGATGACTTTTGAAAATTACCATCTTAAAGATTTTCTAAAAGGAACGCATTATGCTTTTCTGCATCCTGTAAATATGTACCATTCGCCTTATGTACTGGAGTACTGGTCACAAAAACACGGTATAGAATTTTGGGGAAACCTGTGCAGATCGACTCAGACGGGAGAAGATGTAGTGATGACTTACAAAAGAATTAACAGCTTTTCACAAGAGCAGTTCAATGATGAAATATTTGATGCTTCCCGAAAATTTATCACTTGGGATTTGAAAAGGGTGGAGGATGTGGCAAAACCGTATCGAAATATGCATACCGCCAAATTGAACCAGACCGAAGATGGATGGTATCAGATAGATGCCTCTAATTCGCCTCAGGATTATGGTTATAATGGCATTAAACTTACCGTACCAACGGCGGGAACAAAAGTTAAATTGAGTTTTAAAGGTTTGGCTGGAGCCAATGGTTATACTTCTGTTTTAAAAGAAAAAGCCGGCTGGCGTTACGGTTTTGTAGCATCATTAAAAGATGGAAACCGAGTGTACAGCAAAGTTTTTAAGAATGATGGCAAAGCCGAATTTACAGTGCCAAAAAACACCGAATTTTTATGGCTGGTTGTCAGCGGTGCGCCCACAGAGCATGAAAAACATTCTTTTGGCAATGAAAAAGAAGAATATAGAAGTTTCCCTTATAAGGTAAATATAGTCAATGCAAAACCTCTTTAAATTATAACACTAGCTGAATAATATAAAAAACAATGGAGCTTGATTAAAAGCTCCATTGTTTTTTATAATAATAAAATTTGTTTCAATCCATTTAATAGCTTCTCAGCGTCTCAATATCTTCAGCAGTTTTGGCAAGAGGCTTGCCTAACAATCTATAGGCATCATTTGTAATTAAGAAATCTTCTTCGATGCGGATGCCTCCAAAATTTCGGTAGGCTTGGACTTTATCATAATTAATGAATTCGCTGTATTTCTTTTCGGCCTGCCATTGGTCTATTAATTCTGGGATAAAATATATACCGGGTTCTACTGTCAGCACAAATCCTTCTTCCAGTTCTTTTCCAAGACGCAGTGATTTCAGTCCAAATTCGGTGCTCTTTTTTAAAGTATCGGTAT
Organism: Flavobacterium aquicola; assembly: GCF_003385115.1. GTDB lineage: Bacteria > Bacteroidota > Bacteroidia > Flavobacteriales > Flavobacteriaceae > Flavobacterium > Flavobacterium aquicola. The sequence continues at coordinate 218,072 of NZ_QUNI01000002.1, read as the reverse complement.
AACCAATATATTCTTCTCCAATGTTTTCCATATCATGCACATCCATTCCCATCATATGTCCTAAACCGCATTGAAAGAATAGAGTATGAGCACCTGCTGCTACAGCTTCGTCCAAATCTCCTTTGACTAAACCAAGAGATTTTAATCCAGTTAAAATTTCTTTACAGGCTGTAAGATGTGAATTTTTAAATAAAGTCCCAGGTTTTAGAGTTGCTATTGCAGCTTCCTCTGCCTGCAGAACGATATTGTATATTTCTTTCTGCTGGGTTGTAAAAGTAGATGAAACAGGAAAAGTTCTGGTCATATCTCCTGCATAGTGCATGCAGTTTTCGGCACCGCTGTCGCACAAAACCAATTGTCCTTCCTGCAGAATATTAGCCCCCGCATGATTGTGCAAATATTGTCCGTTTACGGTTAAAATCGTTGGAAAGGCAAGATGACCCCCAAGACTAGTGGCAGTACTTTCTACCTGAGCAGCAACTTCATATTCGGCCATTCCCGGGCGGGCCGTTTGTATTGCTTTTAGATGCATGGCTGCTGTAATGTCAACTGCTTTCTCAATTTCAGCTACTTCTTCGTTAGTCTTATAGGAACGCTGCGCCACAATAGCTTTTGATAAAACAACTGACGCATTTGCAGCTAATAAAGATGGATTAATTTCCAGCCAGCTGCTCAGTTTTAAAGTTATCGCAGAACGATAAGGCGGCAGAAAATGTAAAGCCTTTTTTTGCTGCAGAGCGTTTTTAATTATCGCTTCCGCAAAAGAGAATGGCTGTACAGCAGTAATACCTGATTTCTCGGCAGAAATAGCCAGTGATTCCTGAGGTCCGGTCCATACCGTCTGTTCAATTGTTAAATCATCGCCAAATAATATTTCAATATCTGCATCGACATCAATTAACAAAAATAGGGAAGGGCGGTCAATTCCTGAATAGTACAAAAAACTGCTGTCCTGTCTAAAATGATAGATATTATCTCTGTAATTCATTCCGACCTCTTCATTACCCGGAAATATAATAAGTCCGCTGCCTACTGCTTTTTTTAGGACTTGTCTTCTATGGATATAAGTTTCTCTGCTAAACATTTTTTTATGTTATTTGTGTATAAAATGATATTATCTTCCTCCGCCTGGACAGTGTTCTTGCAGATATTTAGTGAATAACTGCGCTAAATGTTCAGAGGTTCCTTCCCCTTCATTAATGCTGTGGGTACGATTTGGATAGCTCATCATTTCAAAATATTTCCCGTTTTTTATTAATTCGTTGATAAGCATTTCCGCCCCCTGATAATGCACATTATCGTCTCCGGTACCATGAACAAGCAATAGGTTTCCTTGAAGATTTTTAGCATAAGTAATCGGTGAGCCTTTTACAAAAGGTTCTTTGTTTTCCTGCGGTAAGCCCATGTAGCGTTCCTGATAGATATTATCGTATAATAATTGATTAGGCACTGATGCAATGGCTATTCCGGTCTTATAAATTTCAGGATATTGGAACATTAAATTTAAGGTTGTCGATCCGCCGCCGCTCCATCCCCAAACGGCAATTCTGTCAGCATCTACAAATGGCCATTTTAATATTTCTTTAGCTGCCAATGCTTGATCTCTAATATTTAAAACACCTATTTTTTGATATATAGATTTTCTCCATTCGGAACCTTTTGGGACTGGAGTCCCTCTGCTGTCTAAACTTATTTGAATATATCCGTCAGCTGCAATATCTCCATTGTATAAAAAGGTGCTGGCATAACCCGCAGCATCTTTTACAGTTGCACCAGCTGGTTCAGTGTAAACATAAAATATAACAGGATATTTTTTTGCGGGATCAAATGGAGTTGGTTTTATGATCCATCCGTCAAGAGTTATGTTGTCGCTAGTAGTAATCTTAATCATTTCTACATTGCCACTTGGAGTTTTATTGCTGCTTATTTCTTTGATTATTTTATTGTCAGCAAGGTTTACCCACTCGGATACCTGCTGGTTTTTATGGTTAGAAAAGCTGTGGGTTGCATATTTTGCATCGGCAGATAAATCATATTCATGAGTACCGATTTCATCGCTAGGAGATACTTTTAGTAATTTTCCTTTTCCGTTAAGTGCTGTTTTGTATAAATACTGTTGTGTAGCATTTTCGGGAGAAGCTAAGAAATAAGCAAAACCAGTTTTTTCATCGATTGCTTCAAGGCTTATTATATCATACTGTCCTTTGGTAATTAAAGTCTCTTTGCCTGTTTTGTCAATGCGGTATAAGTGGCGCCATCCGTCTTTTTCTGAAAGAGAAAGGAAATCTTTTCCGTTATTGATCCATTTCCAGCCTTCATTTTGGGTTGTCTGCACATCAACCCATGAATTGTTTTTCTCCGTATAAATTTGTTTGACTTCTCCGTTTTTAGGATTGCATAAAAATAGTTTTGCTTCGTTTTGTTTGCGGTTCAGCTGTTCAATCATTATAGAAGAACCATCAGGAATCCACTGCATAAGCGGGATATAATGCTGTTTTGAATCACCTGGAACTGCCATCCATGCTGTCTGCTGTGTAGCAATATTAACTACGCCAACTTTACAGGCCGAAGGATCTTCACCAGCTTTTGGGTATTCAATGGGAATGGTGTAAGAGTATAAAGAATCAGTATTATTGATTAGCAGGAAGTTTTTAATTTTAGTAGCATCAATCTGCCAAAACGCAATGCTTTTTCCGTCCGGACTCCAGCGAAAACCGTCTCTGCAGTTGAATTCTTCTTCATAAGCCCAGTCAAAAGTTCCGTTAATTAAGCGGTCGGTTCCGTCGGTGGTCAAAGGTGTTATTTTTCCCGAAGCAATATCTTCTACATACAAATTATGGTTACTCACATAGGCGACTGAATTGTTGTCTGGCGATAATTTGGCAAACATCAGTGAAGATTCCGGTCTGCCTTTTCCTATCTGATGCAGTTTATTGGTTTCTCTATTGAAAAGCCAATAATCACCTCTGGTCTCTTCTCTCCATACTTTTTTAGAATTGGTATAGATTAAAACTAATTTTTCATTTTGGCTGAATTTAAAATCTTTAATATCCAGTGATTTTCCACTTCCTTCTGGAGTAAGCTGGTTTGCTCCGATTATTTTTATCCGATTAAAATCTGGCAATTGGTACTTGATGATTTCTCCTTTTTCGGCATTGTAGAAGCCACTATTGTCGCTGGTCCATTTTATTTTCTGTGCACTGGCTCCAATGAAAAAAAGATTAAGCAGTAAACAGAAAAACAGATGAGTTAATTTCTTCATTTTTTAGGATATTGTAAATTTATTAATAGTAGTCAAATGATATATTTCTATTTTACGGCTGTTACTGAAACTGGATTTATATAATACATTTTAGTAATAGCTTCGACATTAAACAACGATTGCTGGTCTTTTGTCAAAGAAATATTCTGCCAGCTATCTGAAGGTATTATCTTGATTTTTGCAGTACTGTTTTTTAAAGTTAAAGGCAGATTAAATCCCTTTACACAGTTCGTATAGCGATAGAAAACTTTAGATTTATCTTCATTAAAATAGAACTCAAAGCTTGGAATCTGTGTCGTTCTAAGATATTGGTCAAATACCTTTTCATAATTAAAATTAAGTTGTTTTGAAACGTAATTTTCAACCTGTTTAGAAGTAACTGTCTGATGATAAAAATCTTTTCCTAATCCTCTGATTACTTTTCGGAACAAATCATCAGTATCGATTCCATGACGTATTGAATGAAGCATATTACCTCCTTTTGGATACATGTCACCGCTTCCCTGAGCATTAACATTATAATCAGGAATAATAGGTCTGTCATTTGCGATTCCTTTTCGTGTACCGGCATTGTATTCATTTCCAGCTTGTTCTCCAAAAATGTAATCTACAAATAGAGTTTCACTGTAATTTGTAAATCCTTCATGTACCCACATATCGGCTAAATCATTTGTAGTGATATTATTACCAAACCATTCATGACCGCTTTCGTGAATGATGATAAAATCCCATTTCATTCCCCATCCAGTCCCAGAGAGATCTCTATCTCTATATCCAGGTTTATAATGGTTACCATATGAAACAGCACTTTGATGCTCCATTCCGGTATGTGAAGTTTCAATCAGCTGATAGCCGTCTTCATAAAATGGATATGGTCCCATCCAGTATTCAAATGCTTTTAACATATTATGCACTTCTGTGGGCATATAGCTTTTGGCTTTTTCCAAGTTATAATCAAGTACCCAATAATTTAAGTCCAAATTTCCTTTTTCACCAGCATAAGTTTCTTTAAAGTTTACATATTTGCCTATATAAGGAATAATGCAATAATTGCTGATAGGATTTACAACACCCCATTTGTAAGTGGCAGTTCCGTCATTATTATCTTTTTTGAATTCTAATCTTCCATTTGCAACAGCTGTTAATGTATTGGGAACAATCATAGTAAGACTCGCACCCTGATTTGGTTCGTCACTTTGATGATCCTTACACGGATACCATACTGATGCGCCAAGTCCCTGGCAGGCTACAGTCATCCATGGATTGCCTTGTGCATCTTTGGTCCAGATCCATCCTCCGTCCCAAGGAGCATTTATTGCTTCATGAACTTTTCCTTGATAAAAAATGTCTATTTTTTGAGTTGTTCCTGTTTTAGATTTAGGTGTTTCTATGTACCAGACACTTCCTTCTTTTTTAAAACTCAACTTTTTTCCAGATTGTATGACGCTGTCAATAACCAGAGGATTTTGCAGGTCAATCTGCATTTTGGTATTGTTTTTTCCTTTGATTACTTTGTAAGTTATAGAGTTACTGCCCTGAATTGTTTTGTTATTATAATCTGGTTTTACAGTTATATCATAGCGCAATGCGTCCCACCATTGTCTTTCTTGAGTTATGCTTCCTCTTAAGGTATCTGCAAGAGTATATACTTTCGGATTTTGTCCAAAAGAAATTAGATTTATGCTTAGTAATATAAAAACGAATAAATGCTTTCTATTCATGCTGTTGTAAGTTTTTAGATGTTTGATTATTCTTGGCTGCACTAATTTTTTGGCAGTCAATAGTGGTGCTATTTCCAAAAGTATGTGGTTTTACATAGAGAAAGGCGGATTTTATTATCAATATCTAATACTATATTATTCCTTTTTGATTTTAGAATATAAATTTAGGATACTTTTTGTAATCTAGGTAAATATTGGTTGTTAATATTTAAACAGTTTCGATTGTTAAGGGTTTTTAAAAATTTTGAAATTAACTGTGGTTAAATCGGTTACTTTATTATTAGAAAAAAAATATTCGCGTTTACTGTTTGTTAATGATTATTGATATATGTTTAAAGAACTGTCATTATATTATTAGAGATTTTGCTTTTATGTTTAATTAGAAAGCGAATTTTTAAATTCAAAAGGAGTTTTCTTTTTTATTTCCTTAAACTTTCTGTTGAAATTGGAAATGTTATTAAATCCGCTAAGTTCCGATATTTCAATCACAGATAATTCTTTGTTTTTAACCAATAGTTTTGCAGCATGCTCAATTCTTATTTCGATTAAAAACTGAAAAAATGTTTTGTTGGTTCTTGTTTTGAAATATTTGCAGAAAGCATTTTTTGTCATAGTAGCAATTTGGGCCACTTCATCTAATGTGATATTTTTTTTATAGTTATTCATGACAAAATCAAAAACCATCTGCATTCTTTTTCCTTCCGCATCAGTAAAAGGTTTATTGAAAACATAATTGGAAAGAGGTGTTTTTTCGGACGAATTAAAGGATCTTAATAAATATAAAAAAAGTATAAGACGGTCGTACTTATCTGCATCTTTAAATTTTTCAAATTTTCGGATTATGGAAGGTTTTGCATTTTTTATCTGTACACCATTTTTAATGGCATTAAAAAGAGGTTCAATAGAATTTAATTCGGGTAAATTAAAAAAGTTTTTTCCAAATGCATTTTTTGTAAAAAAGATGGTAAGCATTACAGACATTTTATGACTTTCGGATGGATCGCTTTTAAAAACATGCGGTAAGTTGCTTCCTAATATAAATATGTCTCCTTTATGATATTGAGAAATCATATCACCTACTAAAATAGTACCCTCTCCTTTTTTAATATAGCAAATCTGAATTTCTTCATGCTGATGGTATTTATCATAAAAAATAAATTCTCTATCTTCTTGATAAATAAATGCCTCTTCACTTGATTTGGGGATTTTAAATGGAAAAACTTTCATTGAGTATGTTTTTAGATATTTTTTGGAAAGATATAAAATTAAATAAAAGATAAATTAAAATTAATCTACTTTTTGGTATAATGCTACAAATGAGATAATATTGTATCAGTTTTAGATAACAACCCTAGTTAAATTTTTTTTGATGGCTTAATATCTTTGAATAAATAAAAAAACAATATAATTATGAATATTCAATGGAAAGGTGTAATGCCAGCTGTCACAACAAATTTTACAGCTGATGACAAATTAGATTTTAAAATGTTTCAAAAAAATCTTGATGCTCAATTAGATGCAGGTATTGAAGGGGTTATCCTTGGAGGTACTCTAGGTGAAGCAAGTACTCTTTTGGAAGAGGAAAAACAAGAGTTAATTTTAGAAACGGTTCGTATAGTTGACGGGAAAGTTCCTGTTATTATGAACATTGCCGAACAGACAACACGAGGTGCTATTGAAGCAGCCCATACAGCAGAACTTAATGGAGCAAGAGGATTGATGATGCTGCCTCCAATGCGTTATAAAGCTACGGATTTCGAAACAGTTCAATATTTTTCTGAAGTTGCCAAAAGTACTTCATTACCTATTATGATTTATAACAACCCGGTTGATTATAAAATTGAAGTTACTTTAGATATGTTTGAAGAGCTTTTGAAATTAGACAACATTCAAGCAGTAAAAGAGTCAACAAGAGATATCTCAAATGTAACCAGAATAATTAATCGCTTTGGAAGCAGACTTAAAGTTCTTACTGGAGTTGATACATTAGGACTGGAGAGTTTACTTATGGGAGCTGACGGATGGGTTGGAGGATTAGTAGATGCTTTTCCAGAAGAAACAGTTGCAATTTATAAATTGGCCAAAGCAGGACGTATTCAGGAAGCATTGACTATTTACCGTTGGTTTTTACCTTTGCTGGAGCTAGATATTAATGCACAATTAGTTCAAAACATTAAATTAGCCGAGGTTGGTGCAGGATTAGGAACTGAATATGTACGTGCTCCAAGACTTCCGCTGATAGGTGCTGAAAGAGAAAGAGTATTGAATATCATTAATAGTTCATTAAAAACAAGACCTGTACTTCCAGACTACAAAAGCCTGTAGTTTTTAATACATTTTGAAATTAGCTTTTCAATCTTAAAATTAGCATTATCTAATCACATAATATAGAATAAATGATTACTGGAAAAAATTACATTGGGAGTCAGCTGCTGGCAAGCGGCGATAAAACATTCAAAACGTTTAATCCGCAGTTAAATATTGAGAACCCTTGGCAGTTTACCGAAGCAACGGCTGATGAAATTAAATTAGCGGCAACTGTTGCTAACAAAGCATTTTTATCTTTCCAGAAATGTACTGGTAAGGAAAAAGCACTGTTTCTCAGAACAATTGCTGAAGAGATATTGGCTTTGGGAGACAGTTTACTGGACGTATATTGTCAGGAATCTGGTCTGCCTAGAGGAAGAGCTGAAGGCGAAAGAGGCAGAACTATTGGTCAGCTGAATGCCTTTGCAGACTTAGTTGCAGAAGGTTCCTGGGTAGAAGCGACAATTGATACTGCTATTCCTGACAGAGTTCCATTGCCAAAAGTTGATATCCGCAAAATGATGCGGCCATTAGGAACCGTCGTTGTTTTTGGATCCAGTAATTTCCCGTTTGCATATTCTACAGCAGGCGGTGATACAGCATCTGCATTGGCTGCAGGCTGTCCGGTAATTGTAAAAAGTCACCCAATGCATGCGGGAACCAGCGAAATGGTTGCTTCGGCAGTTGTAAAAGCGGCTCAAAAAACAAACATGCCAGAAGGTGTTTTTTCTAACTTGAACAGCAGCGGTATTGAAGTAGGTGTTCAGTTAGTACAAGATCCATTAGTAAAAGCAGTAGGATTTACAGGAAGTATAAAAGGAGGCCGTGCATTGTATGACTTAGCTGCAAAACGTCCGGAACCAATTCCAGTATTTGCTGAAATGGGAAGTATAAACCCTGTCGTAATATTACCAGAAGTTTTAAAACAAAATTCTGAGAAATGGGCAGGTGCCTGTGCGGGATCTGTAACTCTTGGAGCAGGACAGTTTTGTACTAATCCAGGTTTAATCCTTGCTGTTAAAGATGAAAATTTAAAGGTGTTTACGGAGCAGCTTGCCAGCGAAATTTTAAAAATTGCTCCGAGCTGTATGCTGAATCCATCAATTCATTTAAACTATAAGGTCAACAATCAAGAACTAAGTTCACAAATTGGAGTACAGGTTGTAGCGGCTTATGATGAAAGTGAGAATCCAAATTACGCATTGCAAAAAATACTAACTGTGTCAGGCAAAGACTTTTTAGAAAATCCTGTGCTGCATAAAGAGGTTTTTGGACCTTTTTCAATTGTAGTGCAGTGTGAAAATGAATCGGAACTGGTTGCTATAATAAATAAACTCGAAGGCCAGTTAACAGGTACAATTTTAGCAGAAGATAATGAGATTGATAATTTTGAATCAGTTGTAGATGCTTTAGGAAATCGCGTTGGACGAATCATTTTTAACGGAATGCCTACAGGTGTTGAAGTTTGCCCAGCTATGGTTCACGGAGGACCTTATCCGTCTTCTTCTGATTCCCGATTTACTGCGGTTGGGATTGATTCCATCAAAAGATGGGTTAGACCTTTCAGTTATCAAAACTGGCCTGATGCACAATTACCTGAAGCGCTTCAGAATGAAAATCCTCTCGGAATTTCCAGATTAGTTAATAATGTTCAAACAAATAATCCAGTTTAAAAAATGGCAAGAAAAACATTTTTTTGTGTAGATGCACATACTTGCGGTAACCCGGTGCGTGTCGTTGCTGGCGGAGGTCCTAATTTAATTGGGGCAGACATGAGCGAAAAGCGGCAGCATTTTTTGAAAGAATACGATTGGATTCGCAAAGGTTTAATGTTTGAACCAAGAGGTCATGACATGATGAGCGGGAGTATTTTATTCCCGCCAAGCAATCCTGATAATGATTTTGGTATTTTGTTTATCGAAACATCCGGCTGTCTGCCAATGTGCGGTCACGGTACAATAGGAACTATAACTATTGCTATTGAAGAAGGTTTGGTAACGCCAAAAACAGCAGGCAAAATAAACATGGAAGCTCCTGCTGGTTTGGTGAAAATTGAATACAAGCAGGTAGATAAAAAGGTAGAATGGGTAAAACTGACGAATGTCAAATCGTATTTAGCTGCCGAAGGTTTAACAATAGACTGCCCCGAATTAGGCGAATTAGTGTTTGATGTTGCCTATGGAGGAAACTATTATGCGATTGTTGATCCTCAGAAAAATTTCTCAGGAGTTCAGGATTTTACAGCAAGCAAAATTGTACAGTACAGTCAGGTAGTCAGAAAAAAAATTAATGAAAAATATCCTGATTTATTCATTCATCCCGAAAATGATACGATACGGGATGTAAGTCATATGTTATGGACAGGATCTCCTTTGGATCCAACTTCATCAGGTCGAAATGCTGTTTTTTATGGAGACAAAGCGATAGACCGTTCGCCATGCGGAACTGGAACTTCAGCAAGAATTGCGCAGCTCCATGCTAAAGGTCTTCTGAAAATGGGCGAAGAATTTGTCCATGAAAGTTACATAGGAAGCAAATTTATCGGGCGTATTGAAGAGGAAACCAGTATTGGCGACATTAAAGCAATTGTTCCAAGTATTCAAGGCTGGGCAAAAGTTTATGGTTACAATACCATAATAATTGATGATGAAGATGACCCTTATGCTCATGGATTTCAAGTATTATAGCCTGTATAGAATTAAATAAATAGTAGAGTCTCTTTATCCTGTGAATATGAAAAATAATTTACCCATTGCTTTTTTGCTAATATTTCTAAGTTGTAATTTTTATGCCCAGAATAAAGAGATTGTTCCTTACAAGCCTTCAAAATCTGAAATTTTAGAGCGGTACAGGCAAGCATCAAAGTTGGACGAAGCGGTCAAAAATAAAGTTTTTAAAACAAGAGTAAATGCGCATTGGCAAAAAGACGGAAATACATTCTGGTACTGTAATATTTTAAAGGACAGTGTTAGGGAATATATCTTGGCTGATGCTTCAAAAGGAGTAAAAAGTAAACTGTTTGAAGAACTTAAACTCAAAAAAGCTTTAAGTGAGATTACAGGAAAAACGCTTCCTCAAAAAAGTCTGGTTATTGACAGTTTAAATTATGATGCTAAAGCAAACTCAATTGCTTTAAAATATGACAAGAGCTATTTTGAAGTTTCATTATCAGATTACAGTATTAAAAAAATAACGGCATTAGCTAAAGATCTTAAAAAGTATTCTGGTTTTAACAATCAATGGGCAAGATGGGAATCTTTTAGAACAGATACAATTTCACCCAATAAAAAATGGCTGGCTTTCATCAAAGACAATAATGTATTTGTTAAACCGGTTAGCGGAGGAGAAGCAGTTCAGTTTACAAAAGACGGCACCAAAGAAAAACCATACGGTTCTTTGGCATGGTCTCCGGACAGTAAATACATTGTTGGGTATCATATAACTCCTATTGTTGATTTACCAGTTCATTATGTTCTAACTTCAGTGGCAAATACTACCCGCGGACAGTTACGTTCTAATCCGTATAAACAGCCGGGAGATCCTTTTACAACTTATGAAATGTTTTTGTTTCATGTCGAAAATCAAAAAGTTTCAAAAGTAAATACTCCTGTAATTGATTTTTTCGATGCACCCGAATTGCATTGGAGAAATGGAGATGCAGGTTATTTTACGTATGAAAAAGTTGATCGCGGTCATCAGCGTTTCCGAATATTTGAAGTAAATACTCAAACTGCTGAAACACGTTCGATAGTTGACGAAAAGGCTAAAACTTTTATTTACGAATCCCGATTATTTACACATTATCTGAAAAAAAGCAATGAAGTTGTAATGACTTCGGAGAAAGACGGGTGGAGGCATCTGTATTTAGTTGATGGTCTGAATGGAAAAGAAAATCAGATTACCAAAGGGGAATGGGTTGTAAGAAGTGTTGACAGTATTGATGAAAACAAAAGAGAAATATGGTTTTCGGCAAGCGGAATGAATGCCGGCGAAGATCCTTATTACATTCATAATTACCGTATTAGTTTTGACGGAAAAAAATTAATCGGTCTTACTCAGGCCAAAGGGAATCATAACGTAGCTTTTTCACCAAATAAACAGTATTACTTAGATTCCTATTCAGAACCTAATATTCCAACCATTATTGAACTTCACCGTACTTTGGATGGAAAAAAAATAATGGATATTGAAAAATCCGATGCTTCAGACTATTTAGCAACAGGAATGTCTTTACCAGAACCATTTCACGCAAAAGGCAGAGATGGAATAACCGATATTTGGGGTATAATCTGCCGTCCTGCTAATTTTGATCCAAATAAAAAATACCCTGTAATTGAGAGTATTTACGCTGGCCCACAGGATTCTTTTGTACCAAAAAACTTTATGGATCGATACACTACCGAAATGCAGAGCTTAGCGCAGCTGGGATTTATTGTTGTGCAGATTGATGGTATGGGAACTGCAAATCGTTCCAAAGCTTTTCATGATGTGTGCTGGAAAAATTTGAAAGACGCAGGTTTTGAAGATAGAATTCTTTGGATAAAAGCTTTGGCAAAAAAATATCAATATGTTGATGATTCCAGAGTAGGATTATATGGGACTTCTGCAGGAGGACAAAATGCTTTAGGCGGATTATTATTTCATCCTGAGTTTTACAAAGCAGGTGTTGCCGCATGCGGATGCCATGATAATCGTGTTGACAAGCAATGGTGGAATGAACAATGGATGGGTTATCCCGTTGACAAACATTATGAAGAACAGTCGAATGTTACTAATGCCAGCAAATTGTCAGGTGATTTATTATTGATTGTTGGCGAAGCCGATGAAAATGTACCGCCGGAATCTACTTATCGTGTAGCCGATGCATTGATTAAATCAGGAAAGACTTTTGAATTTTTACCAGTGCCAGGCATGGGACACAGTGATGGTGGACCTTATGGAAGATTAAAAAAACGTGATTTTTTTGTAAAACATTTATTGGGAGTAGATCCTCCAGACCGCAACAGCAATGAGTTAAATCAATAATTTAAGGAATATTTTTCTGTACAGGAGCTTTTCAAATTATAATATAAAAACACTTATGATTAAATTCTTTAAAAATAATATCGCTTTGATTTTTACAATGCTTTTAGCATTGGCAGTAACACCTGTGATTGCCCAGAATTTCAATAGTGATTTATATCTGCAGACCAGTGAAGTAAATAATGCGATGGTTCATTATGATGCCGATAAAGGAAGCATTATGCGTTTTTATTCGACTAATAGTACTGCTGATACTTATGGAGTTCAATACGATCCAAGCAATTACAATACTCCGGAACGAAGAACGCGTCTGCAGCAGCTGATAGCAGATTATAAAAAACAATTAGAGAGTTTAAATTTTGATGCCATGAGCAACAATGGCAAAGTAGATTATATTTTATTCAACAGAAATTTAAACAGCGAACAGTATGAATTACAGCAGCAACAGAAAACGTATGAAAGAATAAAAAAATATTTTCCTTTTGAAGAAAAAATATATACACTGGAAAAACCGCGCCGCAGAGGAATTAAAGTAAATGCCGAAGCTGTTGCCAAAGAAATGGAAGATTTACGCAAGGCTGTTGGTGAGCAGATAAAAATTGTAAATAAATCCGAAGGTCTTGACAAAGCCGCTTCAGAACTTGCAGTATCACACACAAAAGGCTTACAGAATATTTTAAAGAATTATTACGATTTCTACAATGGTTATGATCCTTTGTTTTCCTGGTGGGTACCCAAAACATATACGGAACTTGATGCTGTATTAGGAGAATACGCAGTTTTATTAAAGTCAAAAAAAGTAGAAACAAGTATTCAAAAAGATGATGGAAGCGGTATTATTGGGAATCCAATCGGGAGAGACGAAATAATACGTCAGTTACAGACAGAATTTATTCCGTATTCGCCGGAAGAATTAGTTGCTATTGCTAACAAGGAATTTGCGTGGTGCGATGCTGAATTATTGAAAGCTTCCCGCGAAATGGGTTTTGGAGATAACTGGAAAGCCGCTCAGGAAAAAGTAAAAAATTCATATGTAGCACCTGGAGATCAGCCACAGGCAATGCTGGATTTATACAATCAGTCTGTGGATTTTTTAAAAACGAATAATCTTTTAACAATTCCGCCAATTGCCGAAGAAACCTGGAGAATGTACATGATGTCTCCTGAAGCGCAAAAAGTAAATCCGTTTTTTCTGGGAGGAGAATCTCTTATTGTTTCTTATCCAACGAGCAGTATGTCGTATGGCGAAAAAATGATGAGCATGCGTGGCAATAACCCGAATTTTTCAAGAGCAACAATACATCATGAGTTAATTGCAGGTCATCATCTGCAGCAGTTTATGAGAGACAGATATAAAGCATACCGTCATTTTGATACGCCATTTTGGGTCGAAGGAAACTCATTATACTGGGAAATGCTGTTATGGGATTTAAAATTCCCTCAAACACCTCAGGATAAAATCGGCATGCTGTTTTGGCGTATGCACCGTTGCGCCCGAATTATTTTTTCGCTGAACTATCATTTAGGGAAATGGACACCGCAGCAGTGTATTGATTTTTTGGTGGACAGAGTTGGTCATGAACGCGCCAATGCCGAAGGCGAAGTTCGCCGCTCATTTGTGGGCGGATACAGTCCTCTATACCAAATTGCCTATATGATAGGCGGATTGCAGTTTACGGCATTAAAAAATGAATTGGTTGTAAACGGAAAAATGAGTTACAAGGAATATCACGATGCCATTTTGCATGAAAATGCAATGCCAATTGAATTATTGAGAGCATTGCTGACCAATCAGCCTTTGCAGAGGGATTTTAAAACCACTTGGAAATTTTACAAATTTTAATAAAACCAGATAAAGAATTTAGTTATGAAAAATGTTATAGTTATTGGCGGAGGAATTATAGGACTTAGTTCAGCATTTTATTTGCAGCAGAGTGGCTGTAAAGTCACCGTTATCGATAAAGATAATTTTGAAAATAACTGTTCCTATGGAAATGCAGGATACGTATGTCCCAGCCATTTTATACCGTTGGCCGCGCCAGGAATTATATGGCAGGGCTTCAAATGGATGTTTAACCCAAAAAGTCCTTTTTATGTAAAGCCGTCATTTAATAAAGCACTAATTGATTGGGGTTTGAATTTTGCAAAAAGCGCCACTGAAACAAATGTAATTAAGTCTGCAATACCGCTGCGTGATATTTCATTATTAAGCCAGCACGAATTTGAGGCATGGAATAAAATTCCAGGTTTTGAATTTGGCTACGAACACAAAGGTATGCTCGAAGTTTTTCAGACAGAAGCCGTGGCAAAACATGCTCATCATACAGTTGAAAAAGCACATCAGCTGGGATTGGATGTAAGTTTATTAGATTACAGCGAATTGCAGGCATTAGAGCCACAGGCAAAAATTAATGCGATAGGTGCTTTACAGTTTAAATGTGATGCTCATGTGTATCCGGACAAACTGATGAAAGTTTTAAAAGAATATTTATTGGCTAATGGGGTTACTTTTAAATATGGAGAAACAGCAGCTTCTTTCGAAAAAGAGAACGGAGCAGTTACAAAAGTAATCACAAATAAAGAAGCGTATACAGCTGATGATGTTGTTATTGCAACAGGAGCCTGGAGTAAAGAAATAGCTGAATTAGTTGGTGCAAAAATATCGCTGATGCCAGGGCGAGGCTACTCTTTAACATTAGAAAACTCTATTTATAAAGTTAATCATCCAATGATTCTTGCCGAAGGAAGAGTAGCCATTACACCTATGGATGGCAATAAAATTAGATTTGGAGGTACAATGGAAGTTGTTCCTACGACAGCAAAACCTCAGTACGGCCGTATAGAAGGTGTGCTAAAAGCGGTAAAAGATTTTCTGCCGGAATTTGATATAGAGAAACCATTGCAAGAGGATATTTGGTATGGTTACCGACCTTGTTCTGCAGATGGGCTTCCTTACATCGGTAAAATAAAAAAATATAATAATGTTGTTATAGCAACGGGACATTCAATGATGGGGCTTAGTCTTGGTCCTGGTACGGGAAAATTAGTTTCTCAATTAATTAATAGAGAACCGACCAGTATTGATATTAAAGCATTTGACGTAGAAAGATTTAATTAAAAAAGGGTGGTTCCTTTCATACTGATTGACTTTCTGGTGTAAATTAATAGTATAATTTATTACCCATCATCGTTGTTCCATTGAAAAAGATTTAGGGATCTTTAAATCCAAATTTTAAAAAGTAATACTGCATCATCCAGGCAGTACAAATGAAAAAAAGTAAATAACTAACCAACCTACAAATGAAATCTTCAACAAAGAAAAACAATTTTAAGCGGTCACTAGGCTTATTAGATGCAACTATGATAGTTGCTGGATCAATGATTGGATCAGGAATTTTTATAGTAAGTGCTGATATTGTCCGCAATGTAGGATCGGCTGGTGCTTTACTGCTGGTATGGCTGCTTACAGGTTTCCTTACAATAGCGGCGGCTTTGAGCTATGGAGAATTAAGCAGTATGTTTCCAAAAGCCGGAGGGCAGTACGTTTATTTAAGAGAATCTTTTAATTCGCTTACAGGGTTTTTATACGGCTGGAGTTTTTTCGCAGTAATACAAACGGGTTCTATTGCTGCGGTTGGTGTTGCTTTCAGCAAATTTGCAGCTTATGTTTTTCCTTCCTTGAGTGAGAATAATATAATTTTAGATTTAGGAATTTTACAGATATCAGCTGCGCAGTTAACCTCTATTATTCTAGTTGTTTTTCTTACGTATGTTAATACCAGAGGGGTTAAAGAAGGGAAAATTATCCAGACCGTTTTTACAATGGTAAAGCTGATTGCCTTGTTTGGTCTTATCATTTTTGGTTTTATACTGGGAGCAAAAGCTGATATTTGGAAAGCGAATTGGAGTTCCGGTTTTTCGATAAATAAGTTAGAAGGAAATACACTTGTTCCGTATTCGGGATTTGCAATAATGGGAGCTGTTGCGGCGAGTCTTGTTGGCAGTTTGTTTAGCAGTGATTCATGGAATAATGTTACGTTTATTGCCCGCGAAATAAAAAATCCTTCTAAAAACATTGGCCGAAGCCTTTTTCTTGGAACGCTGATTGTAACTATTATTTATGTTGCAACTAATATGATGTACTTGTCAGTACTTACACTGGACGAGATTGCACATGCTGAAAATGACCGCGTTGGTGTTGTCGCTTCCCAGCATATTTTTGGAAGCTCAGGAACTTATATTATCGCTGTATTATTGATGATTTCTACTTTTGGCTGTAATAACGGATTGATACTTTCAGGAGCAAGAGTCTATCACCGAATGGCTAAAGATGGTCTGTTTTTTAAAAAATTATCAAAACTGAATAAAAATGGAGTCCCTGGAA
The DNA here is from genome assembly GCF_003385115.1 of Flavobacterium aquicola. Lineage (GTDB taxonomy): Bacteria > Bacteroidota > Bacteroidia > Flavobacteriales > Flavobacteriaceae > Flavobacterium > Flavobacterium aquicola. Next base: position 201,376 of record NZ_QUNI01000002.1, on the reverse strand, counting down.
AAGCATTGTGGATTCAGTGTATTTGGGCATCGGTGCTTTGTTTAAGCGGTAAATACAATGAACTGCTGGATTATGTAATATTTGTTGTTTTAATTTTTTACATTTTAACCATAGCGGGTATTTTTAGATTAAGAAAAACAAAACCGGAATTAGAAAGACCGTACAAAGCAATTGGATATCCAGTATTACCTGCTATTTATATCCTTGCAGCTTCCAGCATCTGCATTATGTTATTAATATACAAGTACAATTCTTCTCTGCCAGGATTAGCAATAGTGCTCTTAGGAATTCCAATTTATTACTACTTCGTAAATAAAGGAAAGTAAATTACAGCTAAGCGTGGCTGAGTAATCAAACATTAACGATTAAAACATTTCTATAATGATACCGAATATAAAAAAGACCGCATTGACAATTTTGATAGGGATAAGCAGCGTAGCCTATTCTCAAAAGAATGATTATCCAATTCAGCCAGTGGATTTTACACACGTTCATTTGACAGATGATTTTTGGAAACCAAAGATTGAAGTTAATGCATCGGTTACTATTCCTTATATTTTAAAAAAGTGCAGGGAAACGGGGCGGATCAATAATTTTTTGAGAGCTTCGAAAACAATTCCTGGAGATAAACTTACCGAATTTCCTTTTGATGATACCGATGTATATAAATTGATAGAAGGAGCATCTTATGGACTGCAGGTTAAAAAAAATCCTATTCTGGAAAAACAGCTGGATACTTTAGTTGGAATAATTGCTGCAGCACAGGAACCAGACGGTTATTTGTATACTTTTAGAACTGTTCATGCCGAGCATCCGCATGACTGGATAGGAGATAAGCGCTGGGTAAAAGATGAAGATCTTAGCCATGAACTTTATAACGCGGGACATTTATATGAAGCAGCAACCGCTCATTTTACAGCGACAGGAAAACGTACGCTGCTGAATGTGGCAATAAAAAATGCGGATTTATTAGTTAAGGATTTTGGTCAGGGAAAATTGCAGATTTATCCAGGACACCAGATTGTAGAAATGGGTTTGGTAAAATTATATCGTGTTACCAAAGAAAAAAAATACCTTGATTTAGCCAAATTCTTTTTGGATGTTCGAGGACCTGGAGGAGATACATACAATCAGGCCGATAAAAAAGTAGTGGATCAAAAAACTGCAGTAGGTCATGCAGTTCGTGCGGCATATATGTACACGGGTATGGCTGATGTAGCTGCGTTAACGGGTAATAAGCAATACCTTAGTTCCATTGATAATATCTGGGGCGATGTAGTCGATACAAAACTATACATTACAGGAGGAATAGGAGCTACTGGAGCGGGAGAAGCATTTGGTGCAGCATACGAATTGCCTAATATGTCAGCTTATGCAGAAACATGTGCATCGATTGGTAATGTATATTGGAATTTAAGAATGTTTTTACTGCATGGAGATTCAAAATATATTGATGTTCTGGAACGCACTTTATATAATGGTTTACTGTCTGGTGTTTCATTAAGCGGGGATCATTTTTTCTATCCAAATCCTTTAGCTTCATTGGGGCAGCATCAGCGTGGAGAATGGTTTAGCTGTGCCTGCTGTATCTCTAATGTTACTAGATTTTTGCCATCAGTTCCAGGTTATGTTTATGCTCACAACGCAAATGATTTATATGTAAATCTTTTTATGAGCAATACAATGGATGTAAATCTTGATGCTGCAAAAGTTTCATTAACACAGCAGACAAATTACCCTTGGAACGGAAGTGTTGCATTGAATGTAGATCCTTCCAAAACGGCGAGTTTTTCAGTACACATCCGTATACCAGGCTGGGCAGTAAACAAGCCGGTATCCAGTGATTTATACCGTTTTACAGATAGTAATTCTGTACAGATTCCTATTTCAGTGAATGGAAAAAAAATAGATTATACTGTTGAGAAAGGCTATGCTGTTATTAATCGTAAATGGGCCAAAGGAGATAAAGTAATTGTAGATTTTCCTATGCCAATTCAAAAAGTACTTGCAAACGAGAATGTAAAATCAGATACTGATAGGTTTGCATTGCAGAAAGGACCTATTGTGTACTGCCTTGAAGGATTTGATCAGCCGGACAAAAGTGTGCAGAGTATTGTTGTAGATAAAAATGCTGCTGTAACGGAGAGTTATAAAGCAGACAAGTTAAATGGTATTTTAGAACTTTCGACAGTAGGTTTAACTTCCAGCAGAATAGAGAACAGCGAAGAACTAAAACAGACCAAAAGTGTGGTAAATGCTATTCCTTATTATGCTTGGAATAACAGAGGAAGCAATGAAATGGAAGTTTGGATTCCGTATGAGGCATCTGCATCAAATCCAAAACCTGCGAGTACTATTGCATCACGAAGTGTGGTAAGTTCTTCATCCAGAAGTAAATTAATGCTAAAAGCTTTAAACGACCAATACGAGCCGGCTAATTCTGCTGATAAAGAGGCTAATTATTTACATTGGTGGCCAAAAAATAATTCAGCCGAATTTGTACAATATGATTTTGATAAAGCCTATACAGTTTCATCTTCCCGAGTGTATTGGTATGATGATACGCCTTGGGGTGGCTGTGCAGTTCCAGCATCATGGAAGTTATTTTATAAAAAAGGAGAGGAATGGGTTCCTGTAAAGAACATCTCTATTTCTGAAATAGCTAAGGATAAATATAATTCAGTACAATTTGAACCTGTAACAACTACAGCTTTAAAGATGGAAGTGCAATTGCCAGTTGATAAATCATCGGGGATTCATGAATGGATTGTAAATTAGTGAAATTCATGAAAAATCTATCAGCCATATATAATAAATACAGAACTATATTTCTTTTTGTTTTATCATTGAATGTATTTTTTATTGTAAATAATACTGCACAAGCACAATCTATAAACCCTGTTTTGAGGTATACAGTTTCCATGCCAAATCCTGAGAATCATTATTTTCATGTTGAACTTAGCTGCTCGGGCTGGAAAGAGGAGACTATTGATTTCAAAATGCCAAATTGGATGCCAGGCTATTATCAAATAATGAGTTATAGTAAAATGGTGGAGAATTTTGCAACCAAAAGCAATAGTGAAAATCTGGCTGTAAAAAACATAAATGAAAATACATGGCAGATTAAAACTGAAAAAGGAAGACCATTTACATTGAGCTACGATGTAAAAGCCGATAAGCAGTTTGTTGCCAATAGTTATCTAGATGAGACGCATGCTTATATTATCCCAAATAGTTTGTTTGTGTATATCAACGGACATATAAATATTCCTGTTTCTGTAAAAATATCGGGAGTTAAAAAAGGATTCAAAATAGCAACAGGTTTAGATCAGGCCGCAGGAAAAGAGAATGAATTCACAGCACCTGATTTCGATATTTTGTATGATTGTCCTCTTTTAATTGGTGATTTAGAAGAATTGCCATCATTCAAAGTGAATGGAATTGAGCACCGTTTCATTGGATATAAATTGGGCAGTTTTGATAAAATTACTTTCATGAATAATTTAAAGAAAGTAGTAGAATCTGCAGCAGCGATTATCGGCGATATTCCATACAAGCAATATACATTTATAGGAATCGGTCCTGGTCAGGGCGGTATTGAACACTTAAATAATACAACTATAAGTTTTGATGGAAACGGATTAGACAATCCTGATGCCATGAATACCATGATGAATTTTTTGGCTCATGAATATTTTCATCACTATAACGTAAAAAGAATAAGACCTTTTGAATTAGGACCATTTGATTATGATAAAGGCAGTAAAACAAACCTTTTATGGGTAAGCGAAGGACTGTCTGTGTATTATGAATACCTAATTGTAAAAAGAGCGGGACTTGTAAGTGATCAGACTTTATTTAATTATTTCGAGGGCAGTATTAACGCTTTTGAAAACAGCCCAGGCAGATTTTATCAGTCATTAACGCAGGCTAGTTATGAAACCTGGAGTGACGGGCCTTTTGGAAAACAAGGAGAAGATGCCAATAGAGCAATATCGTATTATGAAAAAGGACCTGCTGCAGGCCTGATTCTTGATTTTGCCATTCGTCAGGCAACGCAGAACAAAAAATCTTTGGACAATGTGATGCAGTTTCTTTATTGGGAATACTATAAAAAATTACAACGCGGATTTACAGATGCTGAATTCCAGAATGCCTGCGAAACCATTGCAGGAATCTCACTGGCAGATGTATTTGAGTACGTTTACACTACGAAAGAGATTAATTATGACAAGTATTTATCCTATGCTGGTTTAAAAATGAAAGTACAATTAGATTCTGATTCTAAAACAAAAAAGTACTCGTTCCAGTTTTTGGATTCAGTCAATGATACGCAGCAAAAGATGTTACAGTCTTGGCTGAGCAGTAAATAATTTATTCATTTATTGAAATGTAAAAACAATTGACTTGGGTGTTGAAATTCCTGAAATACCTTTGAAATAGATAGTTCCGAATTAAAAAAGACCATCACATCATAAATTATTTTAATATGATGTAATGGTCTTTTTTATTTGTCTTTTGATAATTTTTTTTGTAAAAGGTTTTATAATGTGTAAAATTTTAAGATGTTAATTTTTTGCAGGCTTCCTTTATTTTTTACTTATATCATTAATAAGTATGAATTATTATTACAGAATTAACAATATTTTTTTGTTAGTGTTTAATTTATTCAGATTTGGGTGAATTAATAGAATAAAAGGATAATATAATATTGGTTTAGGATAAATTGTTGGTGTTTGTTGTTGCATTTATAATCTAATTTTACAAGTGTTTAAATTACACAAATGATTTTTGTGAATTAACAAAAAGGAATTTTTTAACCATAACCAAAACAAAAGCTATGAATTTTACTAACCTTTCAGCAATGCAGATTTTTGAAGGTAAATTTTGGAAGGGAAAAATTGGATTGACCACTTTTTTGCTTTTAACTTTTTTTACCTCATTTGCGCAAAAAACGATTCAAGGCTCTATTAAGGATATTAATGGAGTGCCACTTTCGGGAGTTACGATTTCGGAAAAAAATACGCCTGGCGGTGTATTATCTGATTTTGATGGAAAATATGAGATTACAGTTAAAAAATCAGATTCTAAATTAGTTTTTAGCTATTTAGGTTTTTTAACTCAGGAGATCGATATTGCAAACCGCAGTCAGATAAATATAGTTCTTAAAGAAAGTAACGAACAATTAAATGAAGTGGTAGTAGTAGGGTATGGAACTCAGAAAAAATCTAGAGTTACCACTGCAATCGCTAGTGTAAAGGAAAAGGATTTTATTAAGGGGAATATTAAAGATGCTTCCGATCTTATTAAAGGAAAAGTGGCTGGTTTAACAATTAGTAATGGTTCTGGAGATCCAGGATCAGGACCAAATATTACTTTGCGTGGAATTTCTACTTTACAAGGGTCAGCTGCACCTCTTGTATTAATTAATGGTGTACCTGGAAGCATTGATACAGTTGCGCCAAATGAAATCGCTTCTATAGATGTATTGAAGGATGCCTCTGCAGCGGCTATTTATGGTACAAGAGGGGCAAATGGAGTAATTCTTATTACGACAAAAACGGTGAATAAAGAAACTGCACCAACCATTACCTATTCTACATTTGCTACAATAAATAATTTTTATAATAAGGCTGATTTTTTGGATGCCACACAACAAAGAAATTTTCGTGCTCAAGGATTAAGAATAGCTTATGACGATGGTGGTGCTGATACCAATTGGTTAGACGAAATATCTGGAAGTGGATTTGCTCAAAACCACAATTTAGCTTTAAAAGGTGGATCGGCTAAGACAAATTATATAGTAAATCTTAATTATGTTAACGAAACAGGAGTTTTTAACAATACATTTAATAAGGAGTATCGATTTTCATTTGATGTAAATCATACGATGTTAAAAGATAAGTTAAAAATTAATTTAAGCTTACTTAATGGTACCCGAAATATGGGTCTTGATGAAGAAAGAGCTGCTTATGCTTATAGACAAGCTATGATTAGAAATCCTTCAGCTCCTGTATACAGCCCAGATGGAACCTATGAAGGAGATTATCCTACTCAAAAAAAGTTTCAGTATTATAATCCTGTTGCTATCATGAATGAAACAAAACAAGATAGAAATGAAACATGGCAGAGATTTACTGCTAATTTAACTCTTGATTTATTACCAGGATGGGATGTGGGAGCACAGTTCTCAAAAAATAAAAATACAGGCTTTAATGGGTATTATGAAACCAAAAAACATTATTCAAATACTATAAATTCACGAAATGGTGTGGCTTCCAGGGATACAGGTACGAGTGATAATGATTTAGTTGAGATAACATCCAAATACCATAAAATTTTAGACAAACATGAATTTACAGTATTAGGAGGTTATAGTTATCAATATAATGTAAATCAAGGATTTTCGGCTAGTAATTCTGATTTCCCTACTGATGCTTTTACCTATAATAATTTGAATACAGGAAATGCTTTGACTGATGGATTAGCAAGGATGGATAGTTATAAAAATGATAATACATTAATTGGATTCTTTGGTAGAGTTAACTATAACTTTAATAGTAAATACGATTTATTAGTTAGTATCAGGAGAGAGGGATCTTCTAAATTTGGTGAAAATTACCAATGGGGTAATTTCCCAGCAGTTTCTGCGGGATGGAGTATAAACAAAGAATCTTTTCTAGAAAATGTTACTGCTATAAATACTTTAAAACTAAGAGCAGGTTATGGAGAAACAGGAGTAATACCTAATGACTCTTATATGTCACTGACATTGTACAATTATGAAGGCTATTTTTATAATGATGGAAAATGGGTAAGGGGATTACAGCCAGCCAGCAATCCAAATCCTGATTTGCGTTGGGAGAAAACGGCAGAAGTAAATTTAGGTCTTGATTTTGGATTTTTTAATAATAGAATCAGCGGAAGTGTTGATGTGTATAGTAAAAAAACAAGTGATATGTTATGGAGATACTCTGTGCCCAAACCTCCTAATGTATATGATTGGACTATTGCTAATGTTGGGAAAATGGAAAATAAAGGTATCGAAATTCTACTAAATACCATTCCTGTAAAAACGAATAATTTTACTTGGAGTTCCTCAATGACTTTTTCACACAATAAAAATGAATTAACAAGTCTTTCTAATGATTTATATAAAATTGAAGGAGATTATATAAATAGAGGAAACACAGGGGATCCAATTTCATTTGATACACATAGATTAGAAGTTGGTCAATCATTAGGTAATTTTTGGGGCCTAAAATCGGTAGATATTACTAATGATGGAAAATGGATTGTTGAATTGCCAGACGGTACAAGAAAAACACTTGATCCTTCTATGTACAATGATACTAATAAGCAATATTTAGGGAATGGTATTCCGCAATATTATGCAGGTTGGACCAATACTTTTAGCTACAAAAAATTTGATTTAAGTGTAGTGTTGACAGGAGCTTTCGATTTTCAAATACTAAATAGTCAGCGTATGTTTTATGCAAATTCTAAAACCGATTATAATATGTTAGCTTCATCATTTGACAAAGTGTATGATAAGGCGGTACTAAATTATGATCCAACTTACGTAAGTTATTATATTGAACAAGGAGATTATGTAAAGGTAGATAATGTAACGTTATCTTATAATTTTGATGTTGAGCCATTTAAATTTTTAAATGCAATGAGATTGTATGTATCTGGAAACAATCTAGCCACATTTACAAAATACAAGGGATTAGATCCTGAAATAAAAAGAGAAGATCCTACGTCTCAAGGAATGGACAACAGGGATAAATATCCAAGTACTACAGGCATAACTTTAGGATTAAATGTAACTTTTTAAATTAATTCAAAATGAAAAATAAAAACATAATATATAAAATTCTTGCTTCTGGCTTACTGCTTTTAGGAACAGGATGCACCAATTTAGATGAGAATGTTTATGATAAAGTCATTGCAGAGGAAACTGTATTTAAGGCAGAAGATTTGGCAAGTCTTATGGCACCAGCATATACATCATTTAGAGATGTTTATTGGGGCTGGGATGCGGCCTTTTGTTTATATGAAGAATCATCAGATTTAATAGTAACGCCATTAAGAAAAAGTATTGGCTGGGGAGATTATTACATTACAATGCACCAACACACGTATGAAGCTCCGCTACCTCATGCAGAAGGGAATTGGGCTTATTTGTTTGGAGGTGTAAATAATGTTAATAAAGCTATTTATCAAATAGAACAAATACCAAATCTTGAAAATAAAGAAGCTATTTTTCAGGAACTAAGAGCTTTAAGAGCCATTTATTATTATTTATTATTGGATAATTTTAGAAATGTTCCTATTGTAACCAAATATGATTTACCTAAAGGATTTTTGCCAACACAAAATACAGGTAAAGAAGTATATGATTTTGTAGAAAGTGAACTAAAAGAAGCTTTACCTTATTTAAATGATAATAATAAGAGAGAAACTAAGTATTATGGAAAAGTTACAAAATGGGCTGCTGAGATGACATTAGCCAAATTGTATTTAAATGCTGAAGTATATACAGGAATGCCAAAATGGAACGAAGCTTTAGCTCAGGTTAATGATGTTATAAATAATGGTGGGTTTGCTTTGACAACTAATTATTTGGATAATTTCATAATAGAAAATCAATCTTCTTCAGAACAGATATTTTCTATTCCTTTTGATCAAAAAAAAGCTGGTGGAAGTTACTGGCCATTTAAAACATTAGCTGCACCAAGTCAGGCAACTTATGAATTAGCTGGTGGGCCTTGGAATGGTTCTAGTGGGATACCTCAATTTATAGATACTTATGATCCTGATGATCAAAGATTAAAAGATTCTTGGCTGGGAGGGAAACAGTTTGATAGCAAAGGGGAACCAATAATGGTAGATGGTAAACAATTTGAATATATTAACTACTTGACAGATGTTAATGGCTGCGAAATTAACGAAGGGTATAGAATGGTTAAATATGAAATTGGTAAAGGTCAAATTGCACAAACAAGTAATGATGTTCCTTTTTATAGATTAGCCGATGCTATGATGATTAAAGCAGAGTGTTTGTTAAGAACAGGACAAGCAGATGAAGCGGCAGAAATTGTTACAAGAGTAAGAGAAAGAAATTTTAGAAAGACTAATCCGGCCAAAGCAACTGTTACAGGTGCCAAACTGTTAGGAGGAAGTGTTTATAAATATGGTACTTATGAAGCAGGTGTAATTACCAATTATGAAGGTGGTGCTGATATTAAATACGGAGGTTTCTTAGATGAATTGGCTTGGGAATTTGTTGGAGAAGCGCATAGAAAACAAGATTTAATACGATTTGGAATATTTTCAAAAAAATCATGGTTCTCAAATAAAGCAAATCCTTCAGGTGATTTTAGAGCTATTCTTCCAATACCGAAGGTTCAGCTGGAAAGAAATAGTAATTTGAAGCAAAATCCAGGATATATACAATAAAAAGTTTTGAGTTAGTTTTAGTTTTTATGGGAGGTAAAATGTTTTTTTACCTCCTTTTTTTATTTTATAACAAATTAGTAATCATGAAAAATCATTTTATAAAGGGATTATTTTTAAAAAATATAATAGTCTGCATGTTTCTTTTTACCTCTTGTTCTGCTGAGAGCAACGAATCCAAAGTTGAAGTGGTTATTCCTCCGGCTGATTCCCCTTTTATTTTTGGAAAAAAACCTACTACAGGAAAAGAAGTTTACATACCTATTGAGTTAAAGCAAAATGATTTTAACTCTAAAAGCAGTAAATGGTGTTACCAGCGAAGTGCTTCTTCTGAGAATATTATCGTTTTTTGGGAAGCTGGTTTTGGTGATGATCCAACCGTTACTCAAAAAGAAAGTATGCGCGTAAATCTTAAAGATTTCATAGAAAAAGCAGAAAAATTTTATGCCTATTACAGAGATGAAATGAAATTTGTCCAGAAAGGAAAATCAAAAACAGATCAATACAGAATGATCGTGATGCTGATTTATCAGGATGAATGGCTGGCAACAGGGGCTGGTTATGACAATGTTATCGGCGCATTATGGGTAAATCCAACAACTTGTAATCCAGTTGGTAATGTAATTGCTCATGAGTTTGGGCATTCTTTTCAATACCAGGTAAATTGTGATGGAGGATATGGTTTTAGAGATCAGAATTATGTGGGGTCATTTTGGGAACAATGTGCGCAGTATATGTCCTGGCAGCTTTATCCTGCTGAATTTACACGTGAGTTACCTTATTTTTTAAAAAATGTGCACAAGAACTTTTCGCATGAAGATATCAGATACCAATCTATGTATCTAATGGAATATTGGAAACAAAAACACGGGAAAGATTTTCTCGGAAGAGTCTGGAAAGAAGCCATTAAGCCAGAACATCCGATAGAAGCTTATAAACGAATTACAAAAATCACACAGGAGCAATTCAATGATGAGGTTTTTGAATATGCCTGTAAAAATATAACTTGGGATTATCCCTTGGGAGAAAACAACAACAATTTTATCAATGCTTTGCCAAAATCCCAACAGGAAGAATATAAACACAAAACGAGTTTAACGGCAGTCAATGATGGTTATTTTCAGATTTCTTTGGAGCAGATTCCTCAAAGTTACGGATATAATGCCATAAAGCTTAAAGTTCCCGCAGCTGGCACAAATGTATCAGTTACATTTGAGGGACTAGATAATAATTGGAAGACAATTGCAGGCTGGCGCTGGGGTTTTGTGACAGTTAATAGTCAAAATAAAGCTGTCTATGAAACAATACAAAGGGATGCAAAAGGCTCAGCATCAATTTTAATAAAGGAAGATAGTAAAGAGTTATGGCTTGTTGTTACCGGCGCACCAACAGAACATGTGAATCATGTTTGGGATGATAATAATGCCAACGATGAAAATTTTCCGTATAAATTAAAATTTGAGAATACAAATCCTCTTTGATTTATTTGTTTGATAAAGTGTTTATAAAGAGTGCTTTAGAGTGTTTTTTATTCGATATTATATTTCGAATTGCTATAACTATTTTTTTAGAAAGTCTCTTAAATAGTTTGCTTAAAACATAATGTATTCTATTGGCGTATCATAAAAAAAGAAATGCACTCCATATTTAAGGAGTGCATTTCTTTTTTTTAATTTATAAATATTTTATTTGTCGATAGATCCCAATACTCTTTTCATGAAACTATTAAGAGCCTCTTTTTTGTCGGTTCCCTGCTGTGTCATTTTGTGAACTTCAAGGGCGCCGTACATATTCGAAATTAATTCGCCTATGACATCTAATTCTTCGTCTTTCAATGAAGGAATTTCGGTCATTGCTTCCAGTACTTCAATGGTTTCGATGAGGTAATCCTGATCGTTTTCTTCGATGAATTGGGTTAAATGTTTTATTACGGGTAACTTCATGTTTTACTGTTTATTTGTTTAATCGTTTATACGTTTATCGTTTTGTCAATGATTTATTAGTCAATTAAACAAATTAACGATTGGCCAATTTAACGATTAAACAATCTCATTAACCAATTCGATCAAAACTTCCTGCTTATTGGTTTGGGTTTCGTTTACTAATTTTCCATTTACAAAAGTGGCAAATGTTGGCAGGTTGCTAACGTTGGCTAGTTTTCTTGATTCTGGAAAATTTTCAGCATCTACCAAAACAAATGAAATACTTTCGTTTTCTGAAGCCAGTTTTTTGAATTTTGGTTTCATGATTCTGCAGTTACCGCACCATGAAGCCGAAAATTGAACTACCACTTTTTCATTCTGAGCAACTAGGGCTCCTAATGTATCTTCGTTTAATTCGATTAACATATTTTTTTTGAGTTTCTAAGTTACTAAGATTTTGAGATTCTAAGTTTTTTAGAAACTTAGCAACTTTAATTAAAGTATGATATTTTGGTATTCTTTTTTTAAGATTCTAAGTTTCAGAGAGTCTTTGCGACTTAGAAACTTAGAATCTTAGAAACTTTTTATTAGTTTAAACTTAAATATTCTGCAGTACTTTTTCTGTCAGCATTCATTGCTTCTTTTCCAGCTTCCCAGTTTGCAGGACAAACTTCGCCTTTTTCCTGAATGTGAGTGTAAGCGTCAACCATACGTAAATATTCGTTTACGTTACGTCCTAATGGCATATCGTTTACGCTTTCGTGAAAGATTTTTCCAGTTTCGTCAATTAAGTACGTAGCTCTGAAAGTAACGTTAGAACCTTCGATGATTACTGAATCTGTATCTTCGCTATACTCAGTTGAATCAATATCAAGAATTCCTAAAATGTTAGATAAGTTTCTGTTAGTATCTGCAAGAATTGGGTAAGTTACGCCTTCAATTCCTCCATTGTTTTTTGGAGTATTTAACCAAGCAAAGTGAACTTCGTTAGTATCGCAAGAAGCTCCGATTACAATTGTGTTTCTTTTTTCAAATTCTGGTAAAGCAGCTTGGAAAGCGTGTAATTCTGTTGGACATACAAAAGTGAAATCTTTTGGGTACCAAAACAAAAGTACTTTTTTGTTATTGTTTACTGCTTCTTCGAAGATGTTGATTTTTAAGTTGTCACCCATTTCTGAGATAGCATCTACTGCAATACTTGGGAATTTTTTACCTACTAATGACATATTTATTAATTTTAGTTATTTAAATTTTTATTGGTGCAAATATAAGGCTGATAGAAAGAGATAGTAAATAAATTTTTATTATTAATATTTATAAAGCAATAGTGCGTGATTATTGTTGTTTTTAAATGACTGTAATAGAAACTGGTAGGTCTCCTTTGCCTTTTTTGTCCTCTAATAATTGTTCGGCAGCGCTTTCTTGAAATTCCACAAAATCCTGATACATGACTACAATCCCGATAGTTTTTTCCAGATCTGGAATCACCTGCAGTGCATATGGATTTCCAAAAACATAGAGAATGCATTTTTTTGTTTCAAATAATTCGCCCAAAAATGCCAAAATAGTATCTTCTAAATCAAATTTGTTTAATGGTTTGGTTTTTGGAACGAATAAGGATATTAGTATCGTATCAAAGGGGGCAAGATCTTCTTTGAGAGTTGTTTCAATTAATTCGCCGGCATTTTCTATTGCGTATTCCGGAGAAGGCAGGACCGAAGCTAAAGTCTTGAAAAATGAATTGTCAATCGTTTTATAAATACTTAATTTGGCTAGGCGCTCTCTATTTTTAGAATCAAAAAGCAGAATCGAACTGTTTTTGTCCTTTATTTCGGTAATGCAGTAATCGGCTATTTTTCTATTTAAGGCCGAAACCGTTTTAAAATCAAAATCGGCTGGAGTCTCTTTGTTTTCGTCAAAAAGTCCTGCTTTTTGTTTGCATTTCATGATGCGGTTCAAACTGGCTTCGATACGTTCAGGACTTGCATTTTTTAGTATTTCCTGAATACCTTCGGGTACATTTTCAGCAAAGCAAAGTACATCATTTCCAGCATTAAAAGCTTCCCATTCCAGCTGGCCTTTCACATCATATAATTTGGAAACGCTGTGCATATTCAAGGCATCCGAAATAATTAGACCGTCATAACCCAATTGCTCCCGCAGCAGTTTTTCTATTATATTTTTGGATAAAGTGGCCGATGTTTCTTTTCCATCATTCAATGCGGGAACAGCCAAATGGCCTATCATAATAGAATCGACCTGATTTTCAATGCCTTTTATGAAAGGGATTAATTCGTTTTCGAGTAATTGTTCTAGATTTTCCTGTAAAACAGGTAATCCTAGATGTGAATCGACGCTCGTATTTCCATGTCCTGGAAAGTGTTTTAAGCATCCCAAAATCCCAGCATCAGACATACCGCGAAGATATTCTAATGCGTATTGAGCAACTTTTTCTTTATTGGAACCAAAAGAGCGGTAACCAATTACTGGATTATTAGGATTGTTGTTAATATCAGCCAAAGGAGATAAATTATAATGAATCCCCGCCGATTTTAAGTCCAATCCAATTTGTTTTCCTACTTCATATACCAAATCGATTTTTCTCTCAGGCAGAGCACCAAGAGTAATTGCATAAGGATATTGCGGTGTTTTTTCGACACGCATGGCCAAGCCCCATTCGGCATCAATACTCATTAATAGGGGGGTAGAGGCGCATTTTTGGTAACGAACAATCAGGTCTTTCAAACGCTGAAAACTATCGTCGTTAAATTCTACTTTTTTCTTAGACTCATAATTAGTTGCCGCACTGGCTCTGCTGTGAAAAAATGTCAGCCCTCCAATATTGTATTCTTTGATTAAACGTTCTGTTTCCAGAATGTTCTCTTCTGTATCGTTGATAAAAACGGCAGGAAAAAAGAATTGTCCTATTTTTTGTTCTAGTGTCATTGTTTATGAATTTTCTTCTTCAAATTCTTGTACCCATTCCATGAGTTTTTGCTGTAAAAGTTCTTTTTCAGGGAGATACAGACTATATTCGGAAGCGTAAATATTAGAGTCTTTTGGAAGCGTAAGTTCTACAAGTGCATCATTTTTCTTTTTGCACAGTAAAATTCCAATTGTAGGTTTTTCGTGTTCCAGCTTTTCAAAACGGTCGTAATAATTGACATACATCTGCATTTGTCCTAAATCTTGATGGACTAATTTTTCTGTTTTTAAATCGATTATTACATAGCATTGGAGTAATCGATTGTAGAAAACCAAGTCTACAAAATAATGATCATTATCAAATGTAAATCTTTTTTGTCTGGCTTCAAACAGGAAGCCTTTGCCTAATTCTAATAAAAAGTCCTGTAATTTTGAGATGATGCCATGCTCTAAGTCGGATTCTGTATAAGAATGCTTTTCCTGTAATCCTAAAAAGTCCAATGTTAGTGGATTCTTTAATAAATCTTGAGGTCTATCTATTTTTTGCCCTTCAATAGCAAGTTTCATTACCTCATTTTTATCACGGCTTAAAGCTAATCGTTCGTATAAGCTCGAATGATATTGGCGTTTGAGCTGTGGTTCGGACCAGTTTTGTTCAAATGCTTCGATTTCATAGAAACTTCTTTCATTACTGTTCTCTATCCGCATTAAAACAAGATAGTGTGACCAGCTTAATTTGAATTTACTAGAAGGCTTCTGCTGAATCGAATCTAGTTTTTTATTGGTATTTTGCAATTCGCTAGAAGGCTTCTGTCGAATTGAATCGCATTGATTGTTAGTATTTTGTAATTTACTAGAAGGCTTCTCGTATTTTGAGTATGCAAGATGAAATTGCCTCATATTTCTTAAATTTTGTTCTGAAAAACCCTTTCCAAAACGTTCTTTAAGCCGGGCGGATAAGTCTTTTAGAATGGCTTTCCCATAAGCAGCGCGAATCTCTCCTTGCTGTTCTTCCTCAATAATCATTTTTCCTATTTCAAAATAGGTATGAACCATAGTCAGATTTACCGTTGTTACAACTTGTTTGCGGGCAAGTTCGAGTAACTCGGATACTTTGTTGAAAAGTGAATTCTCGTCTGTTTGATTACTTAATTGTGACATAATTCAAAATCAATTTGCTTCTTCATTTTTCAATATTTGAATTTGGAATAAAAAAAGTTTTATTTCTCCTCCGTTTTCTTTCCAAAATCAGCAGGATATTGCAGCAACTGAGATAGAATTAATCCTGGAATCGTTGCCAAAAACACCCAGATAAAGAAATTTCCATAACCTAAATATTGCTGTATATAACCGCTTAACATTCCGGGCACCATCATTCCCAGAGCCATAAAACCTGTTGCAATCGAGTAGTGCGAAGTTTTTGATTCTCCTTCTGCAACGTAAATTAAATACATCATAAAAGCAGCAAAACCAAAGCCATATCCAAATTGTTCCGCAATTATTACTCCTGTAATATAAGGGTTTAAAACATAATCAAAAGTGTAAAAGTATAATTCTAAATGCAGATTGAAAGCTGCAGCAGGATGAAAATGTGATAAGTAAACAAAACCAATTATCGGCAGATGCATTGCCAAGAACATAGGCAGCATCCATTTGCGCAGTCCTCCTTTTGAAATAGCTATTCCGCCAAGGATTCCCCCGACAACAAGCGCAGCAACTCCAAAGGTTCCATATATAATCCCGACATCTTCGGTAGTTAAACCCATACCTCCTTTGGCTTTTTCATCAATCAAAAAGGGAGTCAGCATTTTTAATAACTGCGATTCGCCCAATCTGAAAAGCAAAATGAAAGCCAGTATAATACCGATTTGTTTCTTTTGAAAAAAAGTAGCAAATACTTCACCGAAGCTCGCTTTATGAGTACTTTCGATCTCTTTGGTTTCTTCCACTTTTGGAGTGATGAAAAAATTATAGATTGTTAATAATGCCATAATCAGCGCCACAACGATCATAGTGTAAGACCAGGCTTGGCTTTTATCCCCGAATTTGTTTTCCAAATATCCTCCCAAAATTACAATCAGCCCATTTGCGGTAAGCATCGAAAGTCTGTAGAATGTGCTTCGGATTCCTAAGAAAAAAGACTGCTGTTCTTTGGCTAAAGCCAGCATATAAAAACCGTCGCTCGCCACATCATTTGATGCAGATGCAAACGCAGCAACCCAAAATAATGCTAAACTCAGCATGAAAAAGTGATTTGCAGGAATGGTCAGTCCCACAATTAAAAACGCAATTGAAATAACTAACTGCATCGCCAAAAACCATTTTCTTTTAGTGGCATACAAATCAATAAACGGACTCCAAAGCGGTTTGATTACCCATGGCAGGTATAATAAACTGGTATACACCCCAATGTCTTCATTCGCAATTCCCAGATTTTTATACATAATCACCGATACCGAAATAATAATAGCATACGGAAATCCCGAAGCAAAATTTAAAAACGGAATCCAATACCAAGGTTTACTGTCTTTCATTATTTAAGGAGGTTTAAGGGGTTATAGGTTTAAAGGTTTAATTTTGTTTGAGGGCTAACAGTTTAAAGTTAAAACAATATTAAACTATTTTAAACTTTACTTCGTCTGCGTTTCTGTTTCCAGATCAATTACAGTTTCTGGGCTTTCGTTAGCATAATAATCGATGTAAGTAAAAGCAAACGCTGCTTTACCAATCATTTTGTAAGCAGGAACTTCAATATTAAATTCGTTATTTTCTTCGGTAACAGCAATTTTTTCTATGATTTGAGTGACATCATTGGTTTTTATTTTGGCTGAATTTTTAGCGCCATACACAACAATGTAGCGCACTTGTGTCGGAAGATTAGGCTTTTTAAAAGTAATATAATAGCTGGCTGAGTCCTTAGTGATTGAATTAATCAGCAAAGTTTCGGTAAGCGTTTTTTTAAAGTTGGGAACAGGCAATGGCAGAGCAGGATATTTGTATTGGTTCTCTTTGAGATATTTTACCACATCCTGATTTTTATTGATAAACCATTTGGCACTAAAAAAACCATTTCCCTGGACATTTGGATAGTTTCGCGTAAGGTCAATCTGATTCGTAATTTCGTACATGTTATTCCAGTGTTTATCTGAATCCGATCTGATTTTATACGAGCTGTTTCCAATGTATAAGGCAGTATTATTTGGGACATTCTCAGACCACCATTTCATTAATTTAGCATAAGAAGCTGTTTTGTGGTCAATACTCCAATACAATTGCGGGATGATGTAGTCGATCCAATTGTTATTCATCCATTCCATAGGATCAGCAAATAAATCATCATAATTGGTCTGACCAGACTGGGTATCTGATCCTTTTGGGTCAACAGATTTGTTGCGCCAAACTCCAAACGGGCTGATGCCAAACTGCACCCACGGTTTTAGTTTTTTAATGCCAAAAGAAATATTTTTGACAAAAGCGGTAACATTCGAACGTCTAAAGTCTTCCAGAGAAAGACCGTTTCCATATTTTTGGTATGATGCTGTATCGTTAAAGTCAAGCCCTTTTATTTTATATGGATAGAAATAATCATCAAAATGTACAGCGTCGATATCATATTTAATCACCACTTCTTCAACGATTGCAGTTAAATGCTTTTGAACTTCTGGCAGCGCAGGATTGTAGTAATATTTACCGCCATACTCGATCATCCAATCGCGATGTTTATTATAATCATGATCAATACTTAAGTTTTCGGTTTTTAAATCCATCGTGGCGCGATACGGATTCATCCAAGCGTGAAATTCAAAACCGCGTCCGTGGCTTTCTTCGATCATCCATTCGAGAGGATCAAAATTTCCAGCTGGGGCTTTCCCTTCAGATCCAGTTAAATAACGGGACCAAGGTGCTAATATGGTGGGATATAAAGCGTCACCTACTGAACGTATCTGTACAACGACTGCATTATAGTTGAGTTTTTGATACGTGTCTAAAACCTGGATAAAATCTGCTTTCTGTTTTTCTACAGAATCCCAGCTGTTTTTAGGCCAGTCAATATTAACAACGGTAGCAATCCATACCGCTCGAAATTCATTTTTAGGATGCATCTCTCTTCTTTGGGCAAAACCAATGACAGCAAAAAACAGGAGGTATATAGTTGGAAATAACAGAGACTTCTTCAAAATCATTTTTAATCTTTTTATAAAGAAATCAAAAGTAGTTTTTTTAGCCAAGTTTATTAAACTAATTGCCAATAAATTTGGATTAACGTTCCTGTTTTACATTATTTCCAAAATGAATAATAGTAATGTGCCTTATCCTGCTATCCGCTGTAGCTCTCCATTAGAACACTTTTTTTACTTTCCCGTACAGGAGCTTCCGCTGGTCGCTCTATACAGGAAGTAAAAAATAGTGTTCTAATTTTCGAGGCTGCCACTGCTATCAGGGGCAAGGAATCCAACAATCATTAAATTCACTTTTACAAAGAAGTAATGCGGTAAATTCTAGCAGATAAACGTGTCAAAAAATGATTTATTTTTATATTATCTTCAGGCAAAAAATCACTCAAAATTCTTTCTTAAATCAATTATGGTCTGATTGGGCACATCAAGATTTACGAAACCTCTTCTCGGTCTGTCCAAATCCAGTGTGAACAAAACAACCAGCGACACCAAAAGACAAAATCCAATTTGGATCAGCCAGTCAATTTTGCCTTTGCGCCCTTCGGAGTAACCGCCATAAAATGAGCTTATAAGAGCCAGAAAAAATAACATAATCAAAATGCTTTCAGGAACTTTTGCTTTCTCTCCGGCAATTCGGGAAGTGGTAATATCAATCATTGTGTTTAAAGCGGGAATCATCTGCTGGGTTGCAGCAAGGTTGGCAGGATCTTTGGAAAGACTGCAGGCGCGTTTCCATAATTTGCCCGAAATCACCTGAGATAAACTGTCAGCTTTCAAAATTCCTTTTACATCTGCGCCTACTTGATAGTAAGAAATTCTTGCTTCGACATATTCTTTAAAATCCTTGCGGAACAAAGTTCTTGTGGAATCAGGATATAAATCACTTCGCAGTATGGCTGTTCCAATGTCATTTGCTTCTTCGATAACAATTTTTCTTCGAGAATCGTAACGGTCACCGCTCATTCCGAATGTAAATGCAAGTAAGAAAAAAAGCAATGCAACAAGTCCTGAAGTTTCAGTCGATTTGTCTTTATTGTCTTTTTTATTCCGAATATAATTTCCCGTGCGTTTTCCAATAAAACATGAAATAAGCATTAATATAAAAAGTAAAAGAGCAATTACCCAAGCCTCGGTCTGATTTAGTATACTTATATCCATTACTGTTTTGGTTTTAGAAGTTGATCCTGAATTTATTACACTAATGTAGATAAAAAAACTGCACCACAAAGAATTTATAAACCCAATCAGTCTGATGTCTAATTCACTATTGACTGCAAGAGACATAAAAGAAGATAAAGTACAGCTTTTACAGCGTGCGTAGCTAAAATATAATTACATAAACGAATATATTTCCGTTTTTTTATGGAGATTTTCTTGAATTGTATATTTGAAAGAAAGCCTAAAAAAGAGAAATGATTTTTTATATTTAATTGCTGTAAAAAATCAAATTCATAACTTTAAAGATTGAATTTGTTTTATATATTTGAGCTTTAATATTTTTTTATTGAAAATATTATTGAAAAGAACACTAAATTATGGTTATTTAATAATAAAATTAACAACATGGCATTAAAAGGGCTTTTTAGAAAAAAAACAGTTCAGGATATCTTAAAGCAGGTTGAGAAAAACAACTTGGAAGGGCATGAAACATTAGGAAAGCATTTGACCACCAAAGATTTAACTGCTTTTGGAATTGCTGCGATTGTAGGTGCCGGTATTTTCAGTACGATTGGGAAAGCCAGTTTTGACGGAGGTCCAGCTGTTATTTTTCTGTTTCTATTTACTGCTGTTGCCTGTGGTTTTGCCGCTTTTGCCTATGCCGAATTTGCTTCGCTGGTGCCAGTTTCGGGAAGTGCTTATACGTATTCGTATGTTGCTTTTGGAGAATTAATTGCCTGGATTATAGGATGGGCTTTGATTATGGAGTATTCGGTCGGGAATATAACGGTCGCGATCTCATGGAGTGATTACTTTACAGGACTGCTCTCCAGTGGCGGGATAGATTTACCGCAATGGGTTCAAATGGATTATCTGACAGCTTCTAATGGTTTCAAAGATGCTACAGCTTTGATGGAAGGAGGGAAGTCTTTTGAAAATTTAAGTGCAGGAATGCAGAGCGCTTATACAGCTTGGACAACAGCGCCAATGATAGGTTCCTTTCATTTTGTTGCCGATCTTCCTGCATTATTGATTATTGTTTTGATTACTGCATTGATTTATAGAGGAATGAAAGAATCACGTAATGCTAGCAACATTATGGTTATTGTTAAACTCTGCATTGTTTTACTAGTAATTGCTGTAGGTATGTTTTATGTTGACACTGCTAATTGGAATCCGTTTGCACCGAATGGAGTTTCGGGAGTTTTAAAGGGAGTCTCGGCAGTATTCTTTGCTTATATTGGTTTTGATGCTATTTCGACAACCGCCGAGGAATGTAAAAATCCCCAGCGTGATTTACCAAGAGGAATGATGTGGGCGATTATTATCTGTACAATTCTTTATATAGCCATAGCGTTAGTATTGACAGGAATGGTAAGTTATAATAGTTTGAATGTGGGAGATCCATTAGCTTTTGTATTTGATCAGCTGCATTTAAAATGGTTATCGGGAATTATTGCTGTAAGTGCTGTAGTAGCAATGGCAAGTGTTTTATTGGTTTTTCAGATGGGGCAGCCTCGTATCTGGATGAGCATGAGCCGTGATGGATTACTGCCAAAACGTTTTTCTACAGTGCACCCAAAATTCAAGACTCCTTCTTATGCGACTATTGTGACTGGATTTGTAGTTGCTGTTCCAGCTTTGTTCATGAATTTAACGATGGTTACAGATTTGTGCAGTATTGGTACTTTGTTTGCATTTGTTTTGGTCTGCGCGGGAGTTTTGGCTTTGCAGAACAGAACTGATATTCCAAGAGGAAAATTCAAAACGCCTTATGTGAATTCAAAGTTTATATTTCCGGTATTGATTATTACTGCTCTGGTTTTGGCTTTTACCTACAATAAAAAAGCGACTATGGATTTTATTACCAACGAGACAAAAATCAATGATTCCGAATTTATAATCACGTCTCTGAATAAGGAAGAAACTCAAAAAGTGTATGAATATCTGGTAAGTATTGAGAATAAGTCTGTTGATATAAAAAATCTTGATGCGGAGCAATTATTAAGCCAATACAAAGAGGATGATGCTAAATATGCCAGCGTAGTTGCCGGTCTGCCTATTTCGGATACTATAAAATATGAAAGCGGATTTGATTTGTTTAAACACAAAATACCAATGTGGATTTTTTGTATCGTTATCGTTGGGTTAGTGTTTTGGTCCTGGAAAGAGAACTTATCACTGATTCCGCTTTTGGGCTTGATATGCTGCCTGTATATGATGGCAGAATTAAGCGTTTGGAATTGGATTTATTTTGGAATCTGGTTAATCATCGGATTGATAATTTATTTTAGTTTCAGCCGTAACAACAGTAAGCTGAACACTCAAGAAGTTTAGTGAAATAATAATAAATAGAAAGCCGTTTTGAAGAATCAAAACGGCTTTCTTTTGTTTTTAATAAAGAAGGGAAATACCTTTCCATTAAATGCCCAAATCTGTTTGTAACAGTTACAGTCTGGATGTTTTTGTTTTAATTGTTGTTTTCAATTAATCCCAATCTTCATCATCTTCATATTCTTCAATTTTATCATTCTCATCTTCGACTTTGTCAATTTCCTCAATTTCCTCATTTCCATATGACTTTTTGATACGGTCTTGAATAATCATTGTTATGAATAAAATTACAGTAAACAACAACGAAAACATTATAAGTCCAACTAATGGCAATCGGCAAGCATTATTGTTTCTTTCAAGAGAATATACAATTATATTAAACGCTAAAATGGTAAATAGTATTTGGCCTAAAAAGCTAATTAAACAAATGGTTCCAAAGCTTAGTTTAATATCTCCTCCAATAGCTTTTCTGCCAAAAATAATCTGAAAGAATAGTGGTATTATAATTAAAATTGCATGCATTTATTTGTGATCTTTTTTTGTTATTAGTTTCTGTTATCTACGATTACTCTTCTGCAAATGTTATAAAATCTTCTTTCATAGGTAATTGTTTTTTTAACTGGTATCTGCTAACTTATTTTTTTATATGATAAACCGTCAGATTTCCTTCTTTTCAAATATAGAGAATAATAATTATAATCCTATAAAACGTACTTCTTGTCAATCAGTTATTATTTTACCTTCTAAAAACTCTGGTATAGCCTCAGAAGATTATAATTTATCCTCAGAAGACTGTAATTAGCCGTTAGTTGAGGCAAATTCGCAGTTAGTTATAACAATGTTAGTGACTTTACCACAACTAACAGAAGATTTAGGTCAACTAACTGAAGATTTAGGTCAACTAACCGCGGATTTGCCTTAACTAATCGTGGCATTCTTACAACTAACTCAAGAATTCTTACAACTAACTATGTTTTAAATATTTCTAAACCCGCTGGGTGTGGGCTTATATAAGTACCAGACGTGGAATACTGCATTTGCTTGAGTTATTAAAAGTGTTTCTTTAAAATTGTTGATGAAATCGTTATAATTGGAACAAAAAACCTTGAAAATTAAACTTTAAACAAAACTTTATTCCTTAATTTTGCAACACTAAAAATAAAAATCACATACTATGAGTTCATTTGACGTAGTCATTATAGGTTCTGGGCCAGGCGGATATGTTTCAGCTATTCGTTGTGCACAATTGGGTTTCAAAACAGCAATTATAGAGAAATATTCAACTTTGGGAGGGACTTGCTTAAACGTAGGCTGTATTCCTTCGAAAGCATTGCTTTCATCTTCATACCATTATGCTGAAATTAAGCATTTTGCCGATCATGGAATTGAACTTTCGGGTGATGTAAAAGTTAATTTAGAAAAAATGATTGCCCGCAAACAGGCGGTTGTCGATCAAACATCAGGTGGAGTTAATTTTCTGATGGAGAAAAATAAAATCACTGTTTTTAATGGTCTAGGATCATTTGTAGATGCGACTCATGTTGCTGTTGCAAAAGCTGACGGAACATCGGAAACAATCGAGGCCAAAAATATTATTATTGCTACTGGTTCAAAACCGTCTTCTTTGCCTTTTATCAAAATTGACAAAGAAAGAATCATCACCTCTACAGAAGCTTTAGCGCTTAAAGAAGTTCCAAAACACCTTGTTATTATTGGCGGTGGTGTTATTGGTATCGAATTAGGTCAGGTATATTTGAGATTAGGAGCGCAGGTTTCTGTTGTTGAATTCATGGACAGAATTATTCCGGGTATGGATGGTGCTTTGTCTAAAGAATTGACAAAAGTGCTGAAAAAACAAGGAATGAAATTCTATACTTCTCATAAAGTGCAGTCGGTTGAGAGAAATGGTGATGCTGTAATCGTTCAGGCAGAAAATGCAAAAGGTGAAGTAATTACCCTTGAAGGTGATTATTCATTAGTTTCTGTTGGCCGTCGTCCGTATACTGATGGATTGAATGCTGATAAAGCCGGAGTTAAAATCTCTGACAGAGGTCAAGTAGAAGTAAATGATCATCTGCAGACTTCGGTTCCAAATATCTATGCTATCGGAGATGTTGTTCGTGGTGCAATGCTTGCTCACAAAGCGGAAGAAGAAGGAACTATGGTTGCTGAAATCTTAGCTGGACAAAAACCGCATATTGATTATAATTTAATTCCAGGTGTTGTTTATACTTGGCCGGAAGTTGCTGCTGTTGGACAAACAGAAGAGCAGTTAAAAGCAACTGGTACAAAATATAAAGTGGGAAGTTTCCCTTTCAAAGCTTTAGGACGTGCTCGTGCGAGTGCAGATCTTGACGGATTTGTAAAAATCCTTGCTGATGAAAAAACAGATGAAGTTCTTGGTGTACACATGATTGGTGCTAGAACTGCCGATTTGATTGCCGAAGCAGTGGTTGCTATGGAGTATAAAGCTTCTGCCGAAGATATTTCCAGAATGTCGCACGCGCATCCAACATTTGCGGAAGCGGTAAAAGAAGCAGCATTGGCAGCTACAGACAATAGAGCTCTGCACGTATAATATAGATACTGCAGAGATGCACTGTGGCGCATCTTTACAAATAGAAAAAACCCGATGGAGAAATCTCTCGGGTTTTTTGTGTTTTTTATGTTATTGTGTGAAACTATCTTAGATAATAGTTTGTTATGCTTTGAATAAGCTTTTGTAGTTTTTCCAATAACTATAGATTAGAAATAGATTGCCAAGGAATACAAAAAGTGCAAGCGGTATTCCGTTTGGATTCAGAAAGAAATTGATAAATAAAATGTTTATGCTCACTGGAAGAACTACAATGTTAGACAAGGTGACATATTTTCCTGTGAGATATGAAATGCCGCATAATAGTTCAATTGCCTTAACCATCGGCATTAAATATACCGAAGAAATTAAGCCCAGCTGAAAAGCTTTGAAATCACCGCTGGTAGAAAGATCCGGCATTAAATTAAAGAAATAGGCAAGGGAAACTAAAACTAGCAGTATACCAATTATTGTACGGATAAAGAGAGTGGCAGTTTTCATATTTTTTATTTTTTTGGTTAAATGTATAAGCTATAGCTCAAGGCCGCGTGAGTTGCTGTTTAATACCTTTATTCATCCATTTACCGTTGATAGTTTTCATAGGCAGAAAACTAAGTCCTTTGTCCTACTACAAATTTAGTTAATTTTTTTATTATTACTTATTTCTATGTTGTTTTTATTGTGAATAATATATTAAAATTGAGATAGTTGTGGCTTTTAATGATTGGTTAAAGACACAAAATAAAACGGCTAAAATCCAAAACCTTTTTTGGTTTAGATTTTAGCCGCTTTGTATAAAAAAATGATTCTAAAATGTTTTATTCTTTCTTACTATACTTCTTGTATAGAAAATAACCGCCAATAACTAATACTAGCAGCCACCAGATTTCAAATAATACAACAATAAGATTAAGAAGAACATATCCGCCGGATTTTAAAGAATCGAGTATGCGGATGCCAATATTTGGCTTGTAATAATTAGAATCTTTAGTACTGGCGATAATCTCCTGTTTTACCGATTCGTTCTGATATATTTAGAGTGTTAATGTACTAAAATTGACTTGGTCTTCCATTGACAGGTTTTCTAGTTTAGTATTGTCATTTTGTTCTTTTTTATTGGCCAAAGTATTTTCGGCATCCATGATGTCGTTAATTTTTTTGCCTTTTGTATCAATTGCTTTTTCTATTCTTTTTTCGCTGTCAGCACTTCTGGTCTGCGAAAGCTTGTTGGAAAGCATTTTTAGCGAAACATCGTCGGCTTTTATAAGGCGGTAATCCAGAAAATCGATTTGTTTAGCTATGGATTTGATGACTGTATCAAGTCTTTTGTTAGGAACTCTGATGGTAATGTCATTTTCTACATTGTATCGAATTGTCTGGAGTGTGCTGTCGAGACTTACTTTGGTTTCAAATTGGTCAAGAATAGTACTTTGTAAATTGGTATATGTAACAAATCCATCAAATTTATTGGTAATGTTTTCAATAATATAAGTGGATTTTGCAACATTTTTTACTTTAAATTTTATATCGGCAGTACGGATAAATTTTCGCGTACTTCCTTCTTTTTCGACAGCTGCTGATGAAGAAGCAGTATCCGCGGAAACTGTTTCTGCAGATACTGCTTCTTCTTCAGGAGCTTCCGCTTTTTTACAGCCGATAAATAATAATGCAGTAACAGTAAATAATAGTAAGCTTCGTCTCAAAACTTTGTTCATAGGTTTAGTTTTAAAGGGGGAAAAATAGTTTTTTTTTGAATGATTGTTTTTGAATTTTCAAGCTTGAATTCTGTATCAAATATATGATGTTTTAATAGGAAAAAACTTTTTTAATATTTATTTAACTATGTGCCGGTTTTGTGAAATTTCTTCTTGAAAAACCTTATTTTTTTATTGTAATTTTGAAATTAATAAATAGATTAATTTTTGAGAACTTCCATTTACAAAATTATTGAGGAACCAATTGCTCTTAAGCAGCAGCTAGTGGGGTGGGGACAGCAATTTCGTGAGATCACTTTTCTGGACAGCAATTCTTTTTCCGATGAATATTCTAATTTTGACTGTGTCCTGGCTGTCGATGCGTTTACATCAATAAAAACAGATTACCATAATGCATTTGAAGATTTAAAACAATACCAGCAGACTGCCAAAGACTGGCTTTTTGGCTATCTGGCATATGATTTGAAAAATGATGTAGAGCATTTAGAATCCAATAAATTTGATGGTTTGGACTTTCCTGATTTGTTCTTTTTTCAGCCAAAGAAAATATTTCTGCTTAAAGGAAATCAGCTTGAAATTCAATATCTAAAAATGTGTGATGATGAAATTGAAGAAGATTTTGAAAGCATTATTAATTTTGCAAAACAAGATACTATTACTTCAAATACTATTGCAGTTCAGCAGCGTATTTCGAAACAAAGTTACTTGGATAAAGTGGTTAAATTATTAGAGCATATTCATCAGGGAGATGTGTATGAAGCTAATTTCTGCATGGAGTTTTTTGCTCAGAATGCGAAAATTGATCCTTTAGAAAAATTCTTAAAACTCAATGAAATTTCGCAGGCGCCGTTTACTGTCTTTTTCAAGAATAATAAGCAATTTTTGCTTTCGGCATCACCAGAGCGATATCTTAAAAAAGAAAAAGAAATTCTTATTTCCCAGCCTATAAAAGGAACTTCAAAGCGATTTGCTGACCCAGTTGAAGATGAAATTTCAAAAAATAATTTGGAACAGGATCCCAAAGAAAGAGCCGAAAATATTATGATTACGGACTTGGTTCGAAATGATTTGTCACATACAGCCCAAAAAGCCACGGTTGAAGTCAAAGAACTTTGTGGTATTTATTCTTTTCTGCAGGTGCATCAGATGATCTCGACAATTACTTCCAAAATGGATCCAAAATACGCAGCAGTAGACGCATTAAGAACTACATTTCCTATGGGAAGTATGACAGGTGCGCCCAAGTATGCTGCGATGAGGATTATAGAAAAACTGGAGGAAACAAAACGGGGTCTGTATAGTGGCGCTGTGGGGTATTTTACACCTGATGGAGACTTCGATTTTAATGTAGTTATTCGCGGTATTCTCTATAATGAAGCAAATGAATATGTGTCTTTTTCTGTCGGCAGTGCCATAACTTCCTTATCTGTTCCAGAAAAAGAATACGAGGAATGTCTACTAAAAGCCAAAGCAATGCTTGAAGTCTTACAGCAGTAATCATTACAATTTGATTTAAATAATAATGAGTATTTTTGAATAGTAATGATGCATGTCTTCAAATTAGATCCAACAAATTAAGAGTTATAAATGAAAGATTTACTTCAAAATCATATCAATAAAGAAATTCCTTTTTTGAATCAAAAAAAACTGCTTCTTGCTGTAAGCGGCGGTTTAGACAGTATGGTTTTATTGCATTTGTTTCAGGAATTGAAATTTGATATTGCTATAGCGCACTGCAATTTTCAGCTTCGAGGAGTGGAGAGTTTTGGAGATCAAAAATTCATACAGGAGTATGCTGATGCCAATGCAGTTCCAATTTATGTAACTCAGTTTGATACTGAGGCTTTTGCCAAAGATTATAAATTGTCTACTCAAGTTGCTGCGAGAGTTTTGCGATACAATTGGTTTTACGAATTGCTCGAGAATGAAAATTTTGATTACATACTCACCGCACATCATGCTGATGATAATCTGGAAACTTTTTTAATAAATTTTACACGAGGAACAGGATTGGAAGGACTGACTGGTATTCCTGTTCAAAATGATAAAATAATCCGCCCTTTGCTTTTTTTGACTCGTAATGAGATTGATAATTATGCCAAAGAGCATGATATCCGATGGAGAGAAGACAGCAGTAATGCTTCTGATAAATATGTGAGAAATAAAATTCGTCATCATTTAATTCCAATTTTAAAGGAGCTGAATCCTAATTTTATTTCGTCATTCCTGAAAACCGAAAGTTATCTGCAGCAGTCACAATCAATGGTTGAAGATGCTGCCTCAATGGTATATCAGCAAGTTGCCCATGAAGAAGAAGATCAAATTCATTTTGACTTAAAAAAGCTGATGCAATTGCCAAATTATCAGTCCTATTTGTACCAATGGCTCAAAGAATATGGGTTTACAGCTTGGGATGATATTTATGATTTAGTAGATGGACAGTCTGGGAAACAGGTTTTTGCCACAGATTACCGATTATTGAAAGACAGGGATTTTATAATTGTATGCCCTGTTAAGCAAATCGAAATTTCAGAAGAATTTTATATTACCGAAAATCAGACAGAAGTTAATGTTCCCTTAAAATTGAGTATAAGCAAAGCAGATGACATTTTGATTGATTCAAATACAGTTATCTTTGTGGACGCTGATCAATTGGTTTATCCTTTGGTTTTGCGGAAGTGGAAAACAGGAGATGTCTTTATACCTCTCGGAATGGGTGGAAAATCGAAGAAAGTAAGCAAGCTTTTTAAAGATGAAAAATTATCACTGATCGAAAAGGAGAATATCTGGATTCTGTGTTCAGGAGAGCAAATAGTCTGGGTAGTTGGAATACGGGCGGACAATCGATTTAGAACAGTTAATACAACAAAAAACATATTAAAAATAGAATTAATTTAGCTACTAATAATGAAGAAATTACTTTTTATACTGCTTGCTTTTTTAGCTTTCGCCAAAGTAAATGCACAGGTTTTGGATCCAGCAAAATGGACGATAGCAATCGAAAAGAAATCGGAAACTAATTATATTTTAACTTTTAATGCGGTAATAGAAAAGGATTGGCATATATACTCACAATTTACCCCTGATGGAGGACCGCTTCCATTGGAAGTTATTTTTAAAGATCAAAAAGGAAATTTTGATTTGGTTGGCAAAGCCAAAGAAAGCAAGACTACTACAGCTTTCAATGATGTTTTTGGAGTAAATGAAACATTTTTTCATGATAAAGCGCAGATTCAGCAGGAAATAAAGCTGCTAAATCCTAAAATTACAGCTATTCAGGCTGAATTGAATTATCAGATCTGTAAAGAGGTTTGTATTAATCTGGAAAAGAAATTTACTTTTAATATACCTACAGTAAAAACAAATACTGCTGCAGAAATAGTTCCGGCTGCTGTTGCAAAACAGGATGGGACTAAAATAGATACTGCAAGTATTGCTCCGGCAGTAATAGAGAACAATGTTCCGGATATTACAGAAATTAAGACGGTAGAACAGTCACAGCCTAAATCAGGAAAAGGATTATGGTCTATTTTCTTTATTGCTTTTTTATCTGGATTTGCTGCTTTGCTGACACCTTGTGTATTTCCAATGATTCCGATGACAGTAAGTTTTTTTACCAAACAAAGTAAAAATAAAGCTGCAGGAATTAGAAATGCCATTATTTATGGAATTTCGATCATACTTATTTACGTATTATTAGGATTTGTGGTTACGTGGATTTTTGGTGCCGATGCATTGAATGCGCTGTCTACCAATGTATATTTTAATATTATATTCTTTATTTTATTAATCGTATTTGCAACATCATTCCTTGGAGCTTTCGAGATTATGCTGCCTAATTCATGGGCAAATAAAGTAGACAGTCAAGCTGATAGAGGAGGTATTATTGGAATTTTATTTATGGCATTGGCGTTAGCTATTGTTTCCTTTTCTTGTACCGGCCCTATTGTAGGGACTCTTTTAGTTGATGCGGCTTCCAAAGGCGGAATTGCTCCCATAGTAGGAATGTTAGGTTTTTCCTTAGCTTTGGCTTTGCCTTTTATGCTTTTTGCAATGTTTCCAGGATGGTTAAATTCGTTACCAAAATCAGGCGGATGGTTAAATACGGTTAAAGTAGTTTTGGGGTTTTTAGAATTAGCTTTAGCTTTTAAATTTTTATCTAATGCAGATTTAGTACTGCAATTGCATTTGTTAGAACGAGAAGTGTTTCTGGTGATTTGGATAGCTATTTTTGGAACATTGGCTTTTTATTTATTTGGAAAAATAACGATGCCACACGATAGTCCGTTGCCTCATATCTCGGTAGGAAGACTGTATTTAGGTTTGCTGGTTTTGTCTTTTACAGTTTATTTAATACCTGGGCTTTGGGGAGCTCCGCTTAAATTGATAAGTGCATTTCCGCCTCCAATGGAATACAGTGAGAGCCCATATGGTGTAGGTGGTTCTAATGCAGTTGCACCAGCAGCAACTTTGCCAGAAGGTGCAAAATTAGGTCCTCACCAAATTGTTGTTTTTGATGATTATGATAAAGGACTTGCATATGCCAAAGCAGTGAATAAACCTATAATGCTTGATTTTACTGGACATGCCTGTGTAAATTGCAGAAAAATGGAAAACAATGTCTGGTCTGTTACTAGTGTGCTTTCTATTCTTAAAAATGATGTAGTCTTAATTTCATTATATGTGGATGATCAAAGGCCATTACCAAAGAGTGAGCAGTTTATATCTAAAACAACAGGTGCAGAAATTGAAACGATAGGAGATAAATGGACTGATTTTATGATTTCAAAATACAATACGAATACGCAGCCTCTGTATGTGCTGACTGATTTGCAAGGAAATAATCTGAATAAAAACCAGCCGACTATTAGTTATGTAAATGCTGTAGAATATGAAACCTGGTTAAAAAACGGTATTTTAAATTTTAAAAAATAAGTTCTTTTAGGAGAATATATAAGTAAATAATAATTGAATGATTTTTATAAGGGCACTTTTTTAAGTGCTCTTATTTTTTTACAATTAATGCTCTAAAAGCTTCGATGAAATTTGAAAATTCTGCTTTTGTTTTGTCATCATTAAGCTGTCCTTGTTCGGTTATTTTTCCTTTTGCACCTTGTATTAGCAGTGTTGTTTCATTTGTAAATTTCGCCATCATTGTTTTCATGATGAGCTGTAGTTCTTCATGAGCTTTTTCTCCGCTTGCCGAAGCAGTTATGAGACCGGTAGCTTTTTCGGTAAAGACAGTTGTTGAAACGCACCATTCAATTGCGTTTTTTAATCCGCTTGGAATGCTAAAAATATATTCAGGAGAACAAATTACTATTCCGTCTGCTTTTTCAATGTTATTTCTGAATTCAATTATTGCTTGCGGAGGTTTTTCTGCAGAAAGCTCGGGATCAAAGTGTGGAAGTGTTTTTAATTCCTTAAATACATTAAAACTGAAATAATCATTTGTTTGATTGATAAAGAGGTCAATTATTTTTTCGTTTGCAGAATTTTTGCTTGCGCTTCCTATTATTACGAAGATATTTTTTTTGCTGCTCATTATTGCTGACAGAGTTTTTAGTATTGTTATGAATGTCTGTTTTATAACAACATTTAAAACAGCGCGTTCTTAGCTAAGATAATTGTTTTACTAAAAAATGCAATCTGCAATTTGAAAGATTTTGAATAAAAAAAAACACTCTAAAATAAATTCTAGAGTGTTTTTGTGGTATTTTAAAGATTTGAATTTTATAAGAATTCTCCGTGTTGAGAAATGTCTAATCCTAATTCTTCTTTTTCTTCAGTAACTCTTAAAGGTGTAATTTTATTTACAATAAAGAATAAAGCATAAGAAACAGCGAAAGCAAATATAGAAACAAGAACTAATGCTTTCAATTGGATTAAGAATAAAGTTGGATCACCAAAAATTAAACCTTGGTTATCACCTACAATCGGGTTAACAGCTTTTGAAGCAAAAACTCCAGTTAGTAGCATACCAACCATACCTCCAACACCGTGACAGGCAAAAACGTCTAATGCATCATCAATTTTTCCTTTAGGGAATTTGCTAACAACAAGGTTACTTACGATACTTGCAATAATACCAATTGCTATAGCGTGAGGAATACTTACGAATCCAGCAGCAGGAGTAATTGCAACTAATCCAACAACTGCACCGATAGAAGCTCCCATTGCAGAAAGTTTATGACCCATAATTTTATCAAGGAAAACCCATCCCATTGCAGCAGCAGCAGCAGCAGCAGTTGTTGTTCCTAATGCTTGTGCAGCAAGAGTACTAGCTCCTACAGCAGATCCGGCATTAAATCCAAACCAGCCAAACCATAATAAACCAGTTCCTAATAATACATAAGTAATACGAGCTGGATTTGCTTTTTGAACTTTTCTTTTTCCTAAAAACATAGCTCCTGCAAGAGCAGCCCAGCCAGCACTCATGTGTACTACTGTTCCTCCTGCAAAATCCAATACTCCCCATCCGAAGAATAATCCATCAGGATGCCAAGTCATGTGGCATAATGGAGCATATACAATTAATATAAATAATACCATAAATAATAGGTAAGCCCAGAAACGTACTCTTTCAGCAAAAGCTCCAGTGATTAATGCAGGAGTGATAATTGCAAATTTTGCTTGAAATAATGCAAACAAAATCATAGGAATTGTTGGTGCTAATTCCCAAGCAGTGTTGGCACTTACATTGTTAAAAAATAGGTTTGAAGAAGGATCGCCAATAAAACCGCCGATTGAAGGTCCAAAACATAATCCAAATCCAATTACAATCCATAGTATGGTTACTATAACCATCGCCATATAACTTTGTAACATCGTACTGATAACATTCTTTTTGCCTACCATTCCGCCGTAGAAGAAACCAAGTCCAGGCGTCATTAATAATACAAAGGCTGTGGCCACAATCATCCAAGCCGTGTCTCCTGTGTCTAGCTTTAATTCAACAACGTGTGCTCCTAGTGTTGGAGATTCTACAAGAAAGTAAATTGAAAAAATAGATAGTACTAAAATTGTGATTAATATCACACTTAAAATAATTTTTCGCATAGTTTTTGATTTTTTAATTTTTTATAAAAGTATCAAATCATTTTATACCCTCCAAAAAATACGGGGTACTGTGGTTATTTTTACGAAATTTTTATTTAGTACCATTGTATTTTGAGGGGTATTTAATATTTTTAGTCAAAATAAAGAATGTGTTAACGGAATTTTAAGTTTTTTTTAAGTTTTATTCCTGAATCATCAAACAATTTATGATATTATCGCCGGTTTTGGTAGTTGAACGATATTTTTGTTAATGATTACTTAAAATTTTAGTTAACCGTATGCAGTTTGCCTATTCTCTAGGTTGTTGATGCCTTTAATAGTTTATTGTGAAATTGCTCTCCTTGTTATTTTTGAAAAAAAATGCGTAGAACGAGGTGGCTTGGCTGCGCCAGTTTTGATTTTCTTCTAAATAATAGGAGGAAGCATATTTAGAAATTAGATTGGCTGAAATGAATCTAAACAAAAAACACACTCTGATTTAGAGTGTGTTTTTGTTTTTGTTTAGAATAATCTATAAATATTCTCCATGTTGTGAAATATCTAATCCTAGTTCTTCCCTTTCTTCAGTTACCCGCAGAGGAGTAATTTTGTTTACTATATAAAAAAGGAAATATGACATTGCGAAAGCAAATATTGAAACCCCTACCAAAGCAATAATCTGATGAATGAATAAAGTAGTTTCTCCAAAAGCTAGTCCTTGATCGACAACAGCAGGATTGATATCTTTGGAAGCAAATACTCCTGTTAATACCATACCGACCATTCCGCCTACACCGTGACATGCAAATACATCTAATGCATCATCGATTTTAAATTTGTGAAATTTGCTGACAGTAATGTTACTTATGATACTTCCAATAATTCCCATTGTGATTGCATGCGGCATGCTTACAAATCCAGCAGCCGGCGTAATAGTTACCAGTCCAACAATTGCTCCGATACAAGCGCCCATGGCCGAAAGTTTGTGTCCCATTATTTTATCAAGAAACACCCAGGTCATTGAGGCAACGGCGGCGGCAACAGTGGTTGTCCCGAGTGCTTGTACAGCAAGACCATTGGCTCCCATGGCTGAACCGGCGTTAAAGCCAAACCATCCAAACCATAATAATCCTGTACCTAATAATACATACGTAATACGTGCTGGATTTGGTTTCGGTGATTTTCGTTTTCCGAGAAAAATGGCACCAGCTAATGCGGCCCATCCTGCACTCATGTGTACAACCGTTCCTCCGGCAAAATCCAATACTCCAAAATTAAATAGTAATCCATCGGGATGCCAAGTCATATGTGCTAACGGAGCGTATACAAAAAGTATGAATAGCACCATAAATAATAGGTAAGCCCAAAAACGGATGCGCTCTGCGAAGGCACCTGTTACGATAGCAGGTGTTATAATTGCAAATTTAGCTTGAAATAATGCAAATAGTAAAAACGGAATTGTTGGCGCTAATTTCCATGAGGTGCCAATTCCTACTCCTTGAAAGAAGATATATGGTATTGGATTTCCTATAATACCTCCAATTGAGGGGCCAAAGGATAATCCGAAAGCAATAAGTACCCATAAAACGGTTACAATAATCATAGCCATAAAGCTTTGAAGCATAGTACTGATTACATTTTTTTTGCCAACCATACCGCCATAAAAAAATCCTAATCCAGGGGTCATTAATAATACTAATGCCGAGGCTACTACCATCCATGCGATATCACCAGTATCGAATTTTGAAATTTCGGACGGATTAGTTGTGTGGATGGTTAAAAAGTAATTAGAGAAATAGGATAGTACCAAAATTGTGACAAGTATCACACTTAAAACTATTTTTCGCATTTTGTGTTATTTTTTTTAGTGCAAAAATAAAAAATCATTTCGAACACCTTGTTAAAAAGGGTCTTGATGTGTTATTTTTGTCATTTTTATATTTTACCTCTGTAAAAAATGGGGTAGGTGATGTAAAAATGATTTAAAAATAATAATAATTTAAATTATTGCATTTTTTATTTGATATTAAAGATAGTGTTTTCTGTAAATTGTAGCTGTTAACTTAATTTATAAAGTTTAAACAGTTTTGGCGTTATGTATTCAATAATAATGTAATGTATTGTTATAAAAAAAATATCTTTTTTAGAATTATAGCACAAATCGTATATCACCTTCTAAATCGGATGTCAGCTGTGTAAACATATTAAGCTGCTGTAACATTTTGTCTAAATCGGTTGTGGTGTGATGCGCACTAATTACAATTCGGCTCAATTTTCCTGAAGCTGTTGGATATGGAAACGAAGTCGGAATAATATTGTTTTCCAAGAGCATTTGCAGTAATTCTTCTTGATCGAAATAAATAACCGGATAATTTTCGATAAAGGTCAAAGCTTCATTGGATAATAAATTCTTTGCAACATAATTTAAATTGACTTTTAACAACTGTCTCTGCGATTGATATAGTTCTTGCGCATTAACAAAAGTTTCCAAAAAAGCAGGATTCATTCCTGAAGCGCCGATAAAATTCTGTTGTTTTTTTACTGCATCGATAAATTGAAAATCCCCGGCAATAATGCCTCCTGAAAGTCCTAATGCTTTTCCCAGCGATGCAATGATTATTTTTTGCTTTACGTTTGGTAGACTGTATTGATGAAGTACTCCTTGTCCTTGATCTCCAAGAACTCCAATACTGTGTGATTCATCTAACAGCAGAATGATTTCTTTATTACTCGGAATATTTTGCAGTATACTCAAATCGATAGGAGTGACTTCCAGCGACGGAATCGCATCGGCTACAATCCCAATTCTAGTTACAGAAGAATCCAGAAGAAAAGAATTCAGTTTTCCGTTTTGAATAAGCGGTAATGAAGACGGATGCATCAAAGCGGGATGTGTACTCGGAAAATGAAAAAGCAGGTCGGTAGAATGCTGTAACTGCTCCAAAGCCAGTTTTCCTGCAAGCATGCCCGATGAAACAGTAACTGCCGATTCTGTCCCAATTTGTTTGGCCAATAAATCTTCGGCGGTTTTATAAATCTCCAATTGAATATTGGCAGAACGGGAGCTTCCGTAACTGGTTCCCCATTTTTGAAAACTTTTCAGCATTATCTCCTGAAACTCAGTCAGCGTAGTAACTCCTAAATAATTAGTACCGCCAAAGTACAGAAATTCTTCTCCGTCTTTGTAAAATACTCTATTTGGAATTTCGTTTACGTGCATTGTATTTTGTTTTTGCCACAGATTAAAAAAGTATTGATTTTATGGTAGTTCAGTTTTCTTTATTACCACAACCAATCAGAATCTACAATTGAATTATCGTTTTCGTTTACCTTGTCTAAAAAGTAATTGAAATTGTTGTTGGATAGAGTGTCATTAGTGGTAAGTTTATAAATTATTTTATCATCTTCTTTATTAATTACGATTTTCCAAACTCTTCTGTCGTTAATCATAATTGAGGTTTTAGTAATCTCTATGATATTAGATATACAATGTTTATTGACTTGATTTTTTGTGTTTATTACATATAAATATTTTTCGTCATAATAAAATTCAGATTTGACTCTTAAATACTCTGCTAATCCAAAGAAGAATCGGCCATTTGATATTTTAGTCAATTTTGTTAAATCTAAGTTTGTTCTTTTTTTAAAATGAGCTTCTTCAATTTCATTGTAGTTTTTAATGTAATAAAATATCTTTTTTATATTATATACAAAAAGAAAAATTAATAAAAATAAAAGTATTTTAGATATCATTTCTTTAGCAAAAATTGAAAAATAGTCTTGTTTGTGTCAGTTTTTGTTTCTCTATTTTAGAACAGCCCCAATACCATTCGAGTCTGCATAATGAACAATCCCGTCGGTGATCGTAACACCGGTCGCAATATCCTCAGAAAGGAGCAAAGCACCATCCATATCTACATAATCCAGCTCTGGTAATAAATGCGCAATGGCGGAAATCCCAACAGTAGATTCCGTCATACAGCCCACCATAGTTTTCATGCCGTATTGTTTAGCTTCGGCAATCATTCTTCGGGCAGGAGTGAGACCGCCACATTTTACTAATTTGACATTCACACCGTGAAAATGATTGTGGCATTTGGCGACATCTTCTTCTATAATACAGCTTTCATCAGCAACAATTGGCAGAACCGAATGTTTGAAAACCTCTTTGTGCGCCGCCCATTGATCAGCTTTCATTGGCTGTTCTAGGAATTCAACGCCTAATTTCTTCAATGCAACTGCATTATTGATCGTTTCGGTAACAGTCCAGCCACAGTTGGCGTCAATCCGGAAACGGGCATCGGTATGTTTACGCAATTCGGTAACAATCGCAATATCATCTTTGGTACCCAATTTAATTTTATAAATCGGCCACGGCATTTCTTTGAGTTTCATTACCATTTTATCGATTTTGTCAATGCCAATGGTATAATCGGTTTTAGGATTGTGGAGTGGAGAATTCCCCCAAAGCTCATATAGTTTTTTGCCTTTTTTCTTAGCATACAAATCATTGTAAGCCATATCCAAAGCACATAATGCAAACATATCATCCTTTAATAAAGCCGAAGCACTGTCCCAAAATTCCTCAGGAGTTTCATCGTTATGAGATTCTATAAACGGAATAATTGCTTCCAGATTGGCTCTCATGCTATCAACTGTAATATTATAATACGGATTAGAAGTAGCTTCCCCAAACCCCGAAAACCCATCACTCTGCAGTTCTACAATAAGCGTAGGCTGTACATCGTGTGACTCTCTCGAAATAGTAAAAGTATGCTTTAATTGAAGCTTAAAAGTGCGGATGATTATTTTCATGTGTATTCATTGTTAGTTTCGAAAGAGGCAGGAATTTTGTGTTTAAGGAGATAAGAAGTAAGAAGCAAGAGCTCAGAGGAAAGATTCTAATTTCAAATCCTCAATATAAAATCTTCTTTTTTACATCTATCTTCTTGACTCTTGCTTCTTGTATCTCAATTTACTTCAATATATGTTGGCTTAAAATCTGATACACTTCGTTGATATTATTCCCGCCTTTCCCAAATTGTTTAGAAATAGGCGCATCTTCACCAGAAAGCCAAATCTTCAATTCGGCATCCATGTCTAGGATTCCGGCACTTTCTTTAGAGAATTTTTTAATGGACGAATACGGAATCGAAAGATAATCCACTTTGCTTCCCACCAATTGTTTTTCGACTAAAATCAGTCTTTTATTCGTAAAAACAAACATGTCCTTGATTACTTTATATCCCTTTTCGATTCTTTCGCCTTCAATCAGTAAAGGTTCAAATTCTTTCGAAAGATTTTCAAGATTTACTTCAGATGCATTGCCCAGAATGGCATTAAATAGTCCCATGTGATTCTCTTTAAATTGTGAAAACCAAATTTAAAGATTTTACTTCTCACAGCATTATAATTTAGTGCAAAATCATAAAAAATCATTTGGGTGTAACCCCATCCCGATAAGAGGGCAAATTTACTTTGCGGTGATACGCCCTCTTTTCGGGATGCGGTCGGGCTATCCGCGTTACAAGGTAACTTGCTTCTATCCCTTACACGGTTAAACGAGAAGTTCAGTCATTCAATCGATTTTAGTTTTTTTATTGAATTTAAAATTTTTAATCTGTGTTAATCTGTCAAATCAGCGGTCAAAAAAACTTTTAATATCTGAAAACTAGGATATTCGCATTTAAAAAAAGTTAGCCACAAATTACACTAATTGTCACTAATTTTTATTAAAATTGAAATCGTATTACACGAATTCTATCAGCTTTAATAATTCGTGTAATTAAAACATATTGTAATTTGTGATTCATTAGTGAATTCGTGGCGCAAGCTTTTAAAAGCTAATGTCCTGCTGAAAATCAGCATTTTCTATTTTGAAAAAATATTTAATACATTTGAAAAAAGGAATTTAAATTCAATGGAAAAAACTTCAAAAATAAAATGGGGAATTGTAGGTTTGGGAAATATTGCCAAGCAGTTTGCAAGTGAATTAGAGCTGATTGATTCGGCCGAACTTTGTGCTGTAGCTTCCAGAAATATTGACAAAGCACAAGATTTTGCCAATCAGTTCGAGTGTCCAAAAGCTTATGGATCGTATGATGAGCTTTTTCAAGACAAAAACATTGACATTCTCTATATAGCAACACCACATGATTCGCATGCAGAGTTAACCATCAAAGCATTGGAAAACAATAAGAATGTACTGTGCGAGAAACCATTAGCCCTGTATTATTCTGATGTAGAACAAATGATTGCTACTGCCAAAAAAAGCAATAAATTTTTCATGGAAGCATTCTGGACGCGTTTTAATCCTTCGATTCGTGAAACTTTGGAACACATTCAAAACGGTACGATAGGAGAAGTAAAATACGTCAATGCAGATTTTTCAATCAAATTCGAGAACCCAGATAATACCCGAATGACGGATATGAAACTTGGTGGCGGAGCACTGATGGATATAGGTGTATATCCTTTGTTTTTGGCTTATTTGATATTAGGAAAACCTAAAGGAATTGTAGCAAAATCTAATTTTTATTCCACAGGAGCCGATACACAAACGTCTATTATTCTGCAGTATGAAAATGCGCAGGCCGTACTGCATTGCAGTTTTTTATACACCTGCAATGTCGATGCCACAATAAGCGGTACAAAAGGACGAATCAATCTAGACCCGCTTTGGTTCATGACCGAATCCTATTCGTTAACTCATGGTACTTTGGTTGAGGGTGCGCAAAAATCAAAATTTGAAAGACCAACATTAGGTAAAGGATACACTTACGAAATTGAAGAATGCCATGCCTGCCTCAGAGCCAATAAAACAGAAAGCGAACTTTGGTGTCATCAAAACAGTTTGGAACTAGCTAAAATTGTGGAAGAAGTAAAAAATCAAATTGGTTTGGTGTATTCTTAATTATGTTTCAAATTTCATTAAACAGCTATATTTTGTGTTATAAATGATATTACGTAAGAATTTAATTAAATACTCTTGATTTAAGGTAAAATAGTTTTTACATTTAGAAAAACTATTTTATATGTTAATTAAAGTTTACGGAAGTGCTGTTTTTGGGGTCGAAGCAACGACAATCACTGTTGAAACAATAATTATAAACTAGTAGGTATTAAAATTAAATATACAAAAATATGAATCCACAATCAAAGCTAATGTATAAGGTTATTATGACCGTAGGGGCAATCATTATTATTTGTCAGATAATAGCTATATGCAATAAAATCTAAGTTGATAACTTTATGACCAAAACTATTTTCATTATGGAAAATTGAATACTTTTATAAGGAACTCAAAAACTAGTATAATGAATGATATTGATATTACAATCTTAGACAAAGATAAAGGTTCTATTCCTAGATTAGAAAAGTTACTCCGTGAGTATATGTGTACGTATGAAAAAATCGAAACTAAAGATGGTACTGTATATAGTATTGAATTTAAAACAGGTAGTATAAGAGATAAATTTTTGAATGATTGGTCATTGTAACATACTTTTTTGAATACTGAATATTTTAAACTTAATTAATATTTTTATGCCACTATCAACTTTCTTTGCAATCAATTTACCTTATGGTATCAAACGAAATGAACACAATGAATGGTTTGCATTCAATAGAGAATATGCTCCCCTAGGTTGGAACACACATAGTGCTACATCTATTCATAGTGATGGTGCTTTCTCTGAAAACCCTATTCATACTAAATACAAAGGATTAACTGAAACTAAGCTTTTAAAAATTGCAGGTTCTGAAAACTTAGTCAAGAGAGATGAACAAGGAGAAATTACCATGTTATTCTTATATGACGATAACACTAACCCAAGATATCCAAATGGTAGTTGGGAAAATTACTTCAATAAAATTAGGGAATTAAGTACATTGGAGGTTAAACCTTACTAAGTAAATTCTTCGAAATACTAATAAGAAAATGGATAAGATAAAAGATGCAATAGATTATTTAGAAGGTTCTATTGTAAAATTTAGTGAGTTAAGGAAATTAGTTAACTCATCAACTGATATAAAACAGAAAACCAAATTAAATGAAACACTCTATGAGATAATGGAGGATGCAAAAGAGTATATTAAAGAATATAATCTTTATCAAATTGCTTTGGATGTTGATAATGCAAAACCTCGATTTGATGGATTAATAAATACTAGATACTTCGAAAAAGATATAGGTTATTTGGTAATGAATTTAAAAGCTAAAGTACAATAGTACCATAATAAAAAGCTACCACATGGTAGCTTTTTTATTTGGTTATTCTTATGCTACCTTATGGTTGGGAACGAATCCATTTGCACTTAGTACTTTTTCATTTGTTACATCAGTATAATCACTTGAATCGTTAAACAAATCCGTATGGTAAACATAATCATTCACATAGTTTGGTAGTGTTATATTGTTACTTACTACATCTTCAAACTCAATGATGATTGCATCGTGAAACCTATAACTTTGTATTGGCAAA
Source organism: Flavobacterium aquicola (assembly GCF_003385115.1). GTDB lineage: Bacteria > Bacteroidota > Bacteroidia > Flavobacteriales > Flavobacteriaceae > Flavobacterium > Flavobacterium aquicola. Next base: position 159,586 of record NZ_QUNI01000002.1, on the reverse strand, counting down.
ACACTAGCATAGTTTTCCATTAATCGTTTCTCATTTAGCGTCATAACTTCATAGAATGAACCTTTGGATACTTGTGCTGTTAGTTTGCTTAATTCCTTTGCTTTGATTGCTCCATAGCCAGCATCCATGTATAAATCGTATGCTTTAGAAACTGTTAACTTGTGATTGTTTAAACACGAGTTATACATTTTCTTTGCTTCATTCCTTGTTATGTTTCGCTTGCTCATTAAGTTAGGATACACATTCATTGCGACCTCTGTATTTAAAATGCTATCTACAGTTTGCGGATTAGCACAAGTTAAGTCAACACTAACGTACTTAATCGGAATGATGCATCTAAATGCACTTGGTAGCTGTGTTATTGAATGGTACTCTCTATTTTTAACCTCTTTGATGATTTCATTTTTACCCCCCGACCAGATAAATAGCAAAGCGTTAACCATTTTTTTCACTAGATGCACTTTGGTGTTATTGTTCGATATAGTTTCGCCATTATCTATGCTCTTATATCTATTCTTTAATACTTCATTTAACCAATTTGCCTCACTATCCGAAAGTGTTATTTCATCATCATCGAGTTGTTTAATGATGTGGTTCTTTGTGGTACGTATGCGGTTATGCTTATCCTTAGAGTTATTGTTATATACTTGTTCATCGTAAAAATGTTTGTAGATTAGTATTTCACGTTCAATGCTGGTCGGAAGTATTCCTTTTTTTGCTTTATGCACCGCATACAACAAATACCATTCTTTTATTAACAACCAACTACCACTTAGCTTTTCATTGTATTGTTCTTGCTTATGTAGGCTTTCTGCTTTACGTATTTGTACGTTTGTTAGTTGTTCATATAAGTATGTAGTGGGATGATTAACTCTTAAAAACAAGTTGAAAGAACCATACAGTTCATTTGCCTTTAATCGCTTATTGTCTAGCATAATAACCAAATGAGTATTGCTTTTTTTGATTAAGATACTTGTTAAGTATTCTAGTGCTAGACTAGTCGTAAACGTTGGATTATCTTTGTATGTTAAGTTCTTTTTGATTGTTAGATAACTATACAATAAACTCTTTTCATCTAATTGTAGTAGGTTTTTAATCCTATCTTGAAATAGTGTGGTAGTGCTTTGTGTAACGATGTCATTAACATAGCTATTGTCATACTCAACAACCTCAAAGTTGTTACATTCAAGTGTCTTAATCATCTCAGTTGGTGTGTACTGAATGTAGTCATTAGCTACTTGAATCGCTTCAGCTCTATATTGGGAACGATTAACGTACAAAATATTTAAACTATAACTCGTGTTTTTGTTTAGGTCTTCATTTGCATCGTTAATACTCGTTTCGGCCACCGCTATTGCTTTGTTTACATCATTGAGTGTAGTTACTGCGTTTGGTTGGTTTTTGAATGCTCTAGCGTTAATGTATAGTGCGTTATGGATGTTTGCACGTCCACGTCCATACGCTTGCATAAGGTTGTTAATGTTAATCTTATTTTGTGGCATTAGTTCTTCGCTAACGAAAATCATACTGCAATCAACATCTATATCAAACCCCGCATAATACGAACTACTAACTATCAGCACTTGTGTATCACTGGCAAAATTAATTCCATCTTGACCACGTTCGAATGGTGCTAGTTTTACCTTTAGTGTTTCGCCTGTTAAGTTATGTACTCTTAAATCCTTAAATGATTTATGGTAGCGACTATTGTTTGTGAACAACACAACCATACGACCCTGAGCCACCTCGTCATAGACGAATGGTTTCACATCATTAATGTCGTACGAGTAGAATAGTTGATTTTTGGGTTGGTCTGCACGTTCAATCTTGTAGATGTCAATATCGATATTTTTAGGTATGTCAAATAGATTATAGTTTGGTGTTGCAGTGCTTAACTTAAACTTTGCTATCCATTCATTGAAGATGATTTCCATCAACTGACCTACACTATCTCGAAACATGGCATCGGTTGTATAAACGTGAAACTCATCTACAAATACATTGAAACTGCGTAGCTTGTCATATAGTTCTTTATTGGTGTTTCTTATTATACAAATCTGGTCGGGTGTGGTGTTAATGATTAAGTTTTTATTGTCTTCATCATCTAGATATTCGCTAACGTCTTTCCATTTATCCTTTGAACTTGCATAAATGAATACTTGTCGGTCACTAATGTATTTTTGGTTCTCTTTGCCTTTAATCATTCCCACGTTTGGCGATATAATTAAGCAGTTTGATTCTTTGTAGTTAAGTAGTGCAGTAGTCCCACCAATACCTGTACTGCCTTTTATTATGTATGTGTTCCTTTCGAAACTTGTTATTAACTCTTTAGCTGTTCCGCTTACATATTTTGAATTAAATTTAATTGTTTTAACATTCTCTAACACCTATATATTTGGTATTAATGACTTAATTAACAATTTGACTTTTTATAAAAATTAAGTATATTTGTTAATAGGTAATTAAGTCTTTTGCTCATTGTTGTTAGCTACTACTAACAAGATTATAAATCAGTAAATGAACATTATTTTATTAGGTCGCTCAAACCCAATATTAAAGAGTGTAACAACTAGTTACGCTCTTTTTTTTTAGTTTAAAGTGATGTAATCAATATAAACTTTCTTAATCCTACGCATCGCTAAACATCTTGTTTGCTTTATTCCGTTGTACTTCTCACTGTTCGTACATGGTAGTTGGTGGACTGTATCTAACCAATAATCTTTGTACATTCTTAATGCGTTATTGTAGTCATCAAAGATGTTTAGAAATGCTAAGAATAGCATTGCATCTTTACGCTCCTGTAATGTTAATGTTGTAGGTTCTACGCTTAGACCCCATTTCTTTTTTGGTTCACTCATTTTAATTTTAAAGTTTTATTCCTTTCGTTATATTACAATTATACTACAGATACCAAAAAAGTCAAATGAATTACACTTATTTAACAAATAAAGCAACATTTGTTTTATATATAACATTTTGTTACGATAGTTTATGACCCTTTTTTGATGGTCTGTGAGGTCGGAATGATTATTTGACCTCAGCGTACGGATACTTAAAAGGTTGTTAAGTACCGCATTTTCTAGGTTTTTCTTAAAATAGTGATAGCGTCCTGATGAAATGTATATAAAGAAAAACTGTCAAGACGGCATCACTAAAGGAAAGGGTCAAGTACCAAGTTCGGCTATCGTTTGCTTTTTGTTACCCACCCCGCCCCCTAGGTTAAGAATTTTAGTTTTACTTGGTCGAGTTACCCGCTAGTGGTATGTGTACATCGAGGGGGGGGTCGTATATGTACACTCGTATAGGCTCGGTAAAATTTCGGGTATTTTTTGGCTGTTTATTGTTCCTTTTGGTTCCGATTATGATGTACATTCTCCGTTAAATGCTAGGTGTATTATTTTTCATTTCTGTTCTAGTGATAGCAAAAAATCTGTTTTCATCGGATGGTCTCACAACCACTCAGTAAAATGTTAAAATAGTTATGTCCCAATTAAAAAAGAGGAAAATAATCTAGCAATGCGCATAAAAAAATGAAATCAAAAAGGGAGTTAAATAATGGTAGTGTCTATATTAGTGTATGTGTTTAGAGTACATACATAAATACACTTTTAAACTAGTTAATACGTTAATAAGATAATGAAAAAATGACTGCGTTATTAGTATACTTTATTTGCATACATCAAAGTAATGGTTTACCTTTACCATGTTCAAATAAACATGATAATTATGAAAGCAAGATACATAAGAGTAAGTTCAGCAACTCAAAACACAATCCGTCAAACTGTGAACTCACATAATGATGAACAGGTATTTATTGATGTTATAAGTGGTGCTGTTCCATTTGCTGAAAGACCACAAGCCTTAGAGTTAATCAAAGCAATAGAAGACGGTAAAGTATCTTATGTCAGTTGTGAGGCTGTTGACCGTTTGGGACGTACTACCTACGATATACAAAAGACAATTCAATACTTCAATGCTAAGCTAGTTACACTTAAAGTAGATAACCTAGGAATTGAAAGCCTTGTTAATAATAAAGTCAATCCAACGTTTAAGTTAATCTCTGATGTCTTAGCTAATGTTAGCGAAATGGAGCGAAACAATTCAAAAGAAAGACAAGCGCAAGGAATTGCAATTGCGGTAGCGCAAGGTAAGTTTAAAGGACGTGTAAAGGGTTCGGGTGCTAGCGATAGTGAAGTATTAGAAAAGTACAAAGTAGTTGTTAAAACACTTAATAATCATTCTGATTTATCGCTAAGAAAAATAGCTAGCATAAGTAATGTTAGTTTATCAACTGTTCAGAAAGTAAAAGGAATTTTGGCTAAATTATAAATAAGATATTAAAAGGCTATCGTAATAGATAGCCTTTATTCATTAATATATGTATTATTTTTGGTTCAAAATCTCCATACACCTATCAAGAATTTCTTGATTTTTGATTATAACCACTTTTAGCTTAATTCTAGTTCTTGATACTATCTGACGCAACATATTGGTTGGGTGGTAGAATGGATTATCTTTATAATTCCTTGTTGAAAGATAGTTGTTTTTATAGTAAAAGTGTTCACCAATTACTGCAACAACATTATTAAATTCTTGCCCAATTACTGAATGTGCATTTTCAAATACATCTTCAATATTGTGATGCTCATAAGGTAAAGTTCTTACTCTGTCTGGTGTATAGTTAATGATTTTCCAATATTCTTTATTTAGATTATTTATAAAGAATTTGGCGTCATTATTGTTGTTGAAATAGTGAAATTCAATATTATCATAATCCAATTTTACTAGTCCTCTTTTACTGCTGAATAAGCAATTAATAAAAGAAGCAACTTCTTTATTGGTTCTAATTTTATCTGTTAATTCAAATGGTAGTGTTGTTATTTCACTTTCAATTTTTTCAATATTATTATAATCAATTTCTTTTTTAGATAAAGTTTGTTTACCATCATAAGAAAATATTAAATTATTAGAATTTTTTTTAACTTCATTGATTAAATAATTCAGTTGAGTAGAATACATTCTTTGCGCTTCATCAACTATTATTAAATAATATTTAGAAAAATTTTCACTAGCAAAGTCTCTTGCTCCTATAATATTCCAACCGTAATCATCTCTAAGACTTCTATGTCCAAGATTTAAATTTCCGCAATGTATTACAAGTACATCATTTGTATCTGATACTTCTTTTGCAATATCATAAGTTAATAATGTTTTACCTGTTCCAGCATTTCCTTTAATTGAAATAATCGATGGTGAAGGCAATCTCAATTGCGTGAATGTTTTTAATTTAATATCATCTTGTTGAGATGTAAGAAAGTATCTTCTCTTGATAAACTCTTCTGTTGAGTTGAATGGAGAAACTAAGTAATTCGATGGGTCAAAATACTTATTTATGTCATTAATTTTCTTTACATCTTGCTGAATTAAGATATTTATTAGTTCTATAAAATCTACCTCTATTAGTTTGTCTTGTTTGTCAAGTGTGTATAGTATTCCTGTATCTGAAACAAAAGAAAAGCTATATATTTCTTTGTTTAAAAACTCTAAATAATATTTATTTCGTATTAGCTGTGTGAGTATTTTATCTTCTGTACTTGTTCTTTTTAACTCGATATTAACCACTGTTTTGTCATCTATCCTTAACAAGTCAAATTCTTTACTAATTTGTGGAATCGAATACCCAACAAAATACTCATCAAACAAAATAACATTGGTGTTTATTGATAGAAATGTATTAACTAGAGCGCTTAAATCATTTAATTCACTAGTTTTTACATTGATATTGTAATATGTTAAGTAAGAACTAAAAGATTCTTTACTTAAATCTTTATATGCACTTAGTAGGGAAATTAGGTTTACTTGTTTCATTCAAGATATTATTTATTAAGTAGTTATTTAAGTTTATACATAACTTGTGTTATGATAGAAAACTAAGTGCATACACTAGTTATATTATTTTTTATTTGGATACAATTTATCTAGTTCTTCTTTGGTTGCTTCGGGTTTCAAATGTTCAAAAAAGTTTCTAACCGATAGTGTTTCTATTTTTCCATCAACACGCATTTTGATTACACTTGTTATTGGTTCTCCTTTTGCTCCAATGATAGCATCCTTGGTATCATTCATTCTGTATTTAAGTTGATTTTCCTTATTTAATTCAGCCTTGGCAAGTTCATATTTTTCTTCTATAGTAAGTTTCTTTTGTTCCTTGCTCTCACTTGGCGTATCGTCTATCTTGTACTTAACATTGTATGTAAATTCAAACTCTCTAATTAGTTCTTTAATCTTTTTTTCTAGTTCCTTGCGTGCTTCTTTTGCTTCCTCTTCATTTTCAATCTCAGCAATATCTAGCTTTAATTTAGCTTCACTTTCAGCTATTACTTTAGCAATTCTTTTTTCCTTTGGTGTTAATACCTTTGTAGTTTCAGTTGTTTTCATATCTTTTAATTAATTCAATTTTTTTAATATAATTTTGATAAAATTCTTGAAAGTCTAAGTTCTAAATCATTTAAAGTTTCTTCGTTATTATTTGGATTTGTTTTCGCTAATTTTATTGTCATCAAACTAGATTCTATAGTAGAGCTTAAAATATTGCTATCTACTTTTGATTCAAAATCCCTTTCAATTGATTCCACATTTTCTATTAATATTTGGACACTTTCTTTACTCATTTTATTTTTTTTACTGGTTGTTTAACAAAGATTAATAATTATTTTAATTATTTCCAAATTATAAATCACATTCATTAATGTATAGTCGATTTTCTTTTGGTATGTTATAGAATTTATGAATGGGTATTAATCCTGTAGTATCTTTTGACTGTTCTACCAAACGCTCAAACTCTTCTTTTATGTCCTGTATCTCGGTCGTGAGTATGTTGTTTTTATACGTTGGGTCATTGATTAGATGAAGTGCTGAAAGGTATTTGTAGGTTTTCTCATTTCGACCACCATACTTGCGAACACCATTTGCATATACAAATAATTTTAGTCTTTGATTGGTGTAAGCTACACCGTTAATCTTGATTGTTAGGTTTGCCAATACGTATCCATTTCTCAAGTCATTAATAACTATTCCTTGTACAAACTGTTTGAATATGTTTTTTAATTCGTGTCGGTTGTGTTGTGCCTTTACTATCATATCTCGGCTTGTTGCTTCGATGTTGAAGTTTTGAACAGTTGTTATCTTTGAGAAAATATCTCTCTTTAAAAGACTTATTTTGTTCTTTATTAAATCAATTTGAGTTAATATGTCATTTTCCAACTTTGTATACAAACTAAAATTTGGATTTGCTGATAGGGTCATAGTTGTTAAAAGGTTTTCAAGTTGTTTCTGTTTTGCAGTTAATTCCTTTTCCTCATTTTTAAGTAACTGTTCATTTTGCTTTAGTTCCTTTTTGATTTGGTTTAACATCTCGTTTGGATTCTCTAGTGTTTTTAATAACGCATCACTATTAAGAATTAAACTGTAAATGATAGTTTCGATTAAGCTGATGTTAATACTACGGTTTGCACATCGTGTTTTCAGACTAGAGGTACAACGATAAACTGCATCGCCACCAAGTACATAACGTCCCATGTAAATTCGACCGCAACACCCACAACGAATAAGGTCTTTAAGTAGATATTCGTGTTTGGTTAATATGTTTCTTGTGTTCTTTGTTTTAAGTAGTTCGTTACAATAGTCAAAGGCCTCAGCACTCACTATTGGTTCAACTTTAATTATTTCATCTTTAAATTTTCGGTCTCCTTTGTAAATTGGATTAATTAATATTTGTCGTACTACAACATCAGTCCATTTAATCTCATTACCTTCAATAGTTGGTATTGATTTATTGTAGTTATACACTTTGGTCGGGTTTCTTTTGGCGTGTGTGGTTGGTACTTGCATTGTATTAAGAGTTTGCGCAATTATGCGTGTTCCTATTCCACTTTGATAACTTTCAAATATTTGTTCAATGATTATTCGCTCTTCTTCATCAATAATAACATAACCATCTGAATCGCTTGTATAACCGTATGGTTGTACACTGTTCGATGTTTTTCCCTCCTTGGCTCGCTTCATTTTACCGCTTGCCATACGTGTTTTCATTTGTTCACTTTCGAGGTCAGCGAACTCCATAAGTACTTGTAGTATGATGCTAACAATGATGTTTCTTTTCCCACTGCTTTCGATTGTAGCTTGTTTAATACTATCAATCCATAACGGAACATTTAACTCGGTTAACTTGTCAATTATCTCACGTGTATTTTTTGGATTCCTACCAACTCTCGAAATCTCAGTACAGTATATAATTTTGTATGTTTGCGGTTCATTTTCGACTATGTTCAACAACCGAATCATTTCGGGGCGTTCCTTTTGGTATCCGCTGACCATTTCCGCAAATACATGTATTTGCTCGTTAGTGTATCCGTGTTGTAAGGCGATTCTTGTAAGGTCTTGTATTTGTCTTTCATAGGATTGCTTACCGTCAGCAGTCGAAACCCTAGCATAGATTGCTACTTTGTCCATTTTCTACAGTTTTAAAGTACTGCAAATATATACCTACTAGTTTATAATAACAAATGAAGTTAATATAGATAAGGGAATCGGTTATCATTTGGTTGGTTTGCCGGACAATGCCATCAAGGAAAGCAGTTATCGTATTGCGGCCGCACTCAAGAATAACGGCTATGAAATGCCGGGTAAAAAAATCATCATTAACATGGCTCCAGCTGATCTGCGTAAAGAAGGTTCTGCTTATGATTTGACATTGGCAATCGGGATTTTAGTCGCGTCTGCACAGATAAAAACAGATATCTACGAGCAATATGTAATCATGGGCGAGCTGTCGCTTGACGGAAGTTTACAGCCTATTAGAGGTGCTTTACCAATAGCAATAAAGGCAAAAGAAGAAGGTTTTAAAGGTTTTTTTCTTCCTCTTGAAAATGTGAAAGAAGCTGCAATTGTTTCAGGACTTGATGTATACGGCGTTTCTAATGTGCAGGAAGTAATTGATTTTCTGGAGGGAAAAGGAACGTTAGAACCCACTACAGTAGATACCAGAGCCGAATTTTATAAAACACTTGATTTTCCCGAATTTGATTTCAGCGATGTGAAAGGACAGGAAAGCATCAAGCGCTGTATGGAAATTGCGGCCGCCGGCGGCCATAATATAATTCTCATAGGCCCTCCGGGAGCTGGAAAAACCATGCTTGCCAAAAGACTGCCCAGTATTTTACCGCCAATGACATTGCGTGAAGCATTGGAAACTACAAAAATTCACAGCGTCGCAGGAAAATTGAAAGAAGTTGGATTGATGAATCAGCGTCCGTTTCGCAGTCCGCACCATACCATTTCCAATGTCGCTTTAGTCGGTGGCGGAAGTTACCCGCAGCCGGGAGAAATTTCGATGGCGCATAATGGTGTTTTGTTTTTAGACGAACTGCCGGAATTCAAGCGCGATGTTCTAGAAGTAATGCGGCAGCCGTTGGAAGATAGGGAAGTAACAATTTCCAGAGCTAAATTTACGGTCACTTATCCATCGTCATTTATGCTGGTGGCGAGTATGAATCCTAGTCCGAGTGGTTTTTTTAATGATCCGGATGCTCCGCAGACTTCTTCGCCACACGAAATGCAGCGTTATTTGAGCAAAATTTCGGGACCATTATTGGATAGAATTGATATTCACATAGAAGTAACGCCCGTTCCTTTCGAAAAATTATCAGATGACCGAAAAGCCGAAAGCAGTGTTGATATTCGTAAAAGAGTAACCTCGGCGCGTGAAATCCAATCCAAAAGATTTGAAGAAATGGAACACATTCATTACAATGCCCAAATGAGTACTAAACATATTAGGGAACATTGCGCTCTTGATGATGCTTCCAAGGAGTTACTGAAAACCGCCATGGAACGGCTGAATCTTTCTGCTCGTGCCTATGACAGAATTCTGAAAGTAGCCAGAACAATCGCCGATTTGGATGATGCACCCCAAGTTGTTTCAGGACATATTGCAGAAGCGATACAGTATAGAAGTTTGGATCGAGATGGGTGGCTGGGGTAGTTTAAAAACAAAAAGAATAGTTGCTGTAGCATTTTTAATGCTCTAGGCACTATATTCTTTATTGTACAATATAAATGACTTTGCCTATAAGTACTTTTTGACTATAAATGTAATTTATGATTTTACCATCCGCTAGCTCAAAATCGTAAGAGAAGTCATTATCTGATTCAGCTTTTGTATGGTAAATATTTTTTTCGAAAGATGTAACAAAAAATATACTTGGAACTACAGCATTATCCTTATAAACAGTTAATTCAATTGTTTGTTTCTCTTTGTTATATGTAAACCTTGAATCTTTATCAATTGTAAAAGGTAAATCGGTTTGATTTGATTTACTGTCATAACCTTTAGCATCAATTATTTTATAATCAAAAGATTTATCTGTAATGTTTTTTTCTTTTGAGTCATTGTCATTACTGCAGTTAGTTAGTAATCCAATAGCAATAAAAATAAATACTAATAGTTTCTTCATCTCAATAGGTGCTTAAGTTATGTAAGGTTATTAATCTACCTCCGAAAAAGTATCTCCTTGTCTAATATCGCCGGTTGTGTATCCTTTCATAAACCAATATTTACGCTGTTCTGATGTACCATGTGTAAATGATTCCGGAACTACATGTCCCTGCATTCTTTTTTGAATAGCATCATCTCCAACTGCTTGTGCGGCACTTAATGCTTCATCAATGTCTCCAATATCAAGATTTTCTTGATTATATTTAGCCCAGACTCCAGCATAAAAATCAGCTTGTAATTCTAGTGCAACAGATAATTTATTTGCATCTGCTTCACTTTTTCCTTGTTGGGCCTGACGCATTTTGGCCGATGTTCCTAATAGTGTTTGTATGTGATGTCCTACTTCGTGAGCAATAACATATGCAGTTGCAAAATCTCCTCCCGAAGCCCCAAATTTAGTTTGTAATTCATCAAAAAAAGCCAAATCCATATATACTTTCTGATCTCCTGGACAATAAAATGGACCTGATGCTGACGACGCTCCGCCACAAGCTGTTTCTACTGAACCTGTAAATAAAACCAAAATTGGTTTTTTATACTGCATGTTGTTTTCTTCAAATATTTTAGTCCAAATATCTTCAGTGTCTTTAAAAATAACTTTAGGAAATTGTCCTAATTTTTCTTCTTCTTCTGTTAAAGGTCTCGATTCAGTCTGTGTAGTTTGCTACTGATTAAATTGCTCTAAAATAGGTGTTATCATTTGAGCATTTTCACCGCCAAAAGCATTTACAAGTAAAATAATGATACCAATGATTCCGCCTCCCAAAATGGTTTTACCGCCACCAGACATTCCTCTTCGGTCTTCTACATTATCGCTTTGTCTTCTTCCAATCCATTTCATAGCTAATATAATTTATTTTGGTTCCTTATTAAACAGTAATGGTAATTTCAAAAAAGGGCAGTTTTATAAAGACATACTTTTTGGCTTGAGCCACTTTTCTAAAATATCTTCAAGTGTTTTCTTTATTATAGGTTTAGAAACATAATCATTCATGCCCTCTTCGATGCATTTTTCTTTTTCACCCATTATTGTTCCTGCAGTGAGAGCAATAATAATGATATCTTGTAATTGCGGTATTTTCCGAATCGCTTTAGTCGCTTCATATCCATTAATTAAAGGCATTTGAATGTCCATAAAAATTATGTCCGGACTAATTTCTAGTACTTTTTCAAGTGCTTTTTCGCCATCGCTTGATTCAAAAATAGTACATTTTGGAACAATTTGCTTGACTAATGTTTTAGTCAAAAGCATATTAATTTTATTGTCTTCTACGATCAATATTTTAGGCTCTTCATTTTCCAATTCTAAGATACGATTTTCAGAAATTACTTTTAGAGAATCTATTAATTTGTTTTGTTTTAATTTATTACTGCTTTTCAATTTAATATCAAAGTAAAACGTACTTCCCACATTATAGTGGCTGTTTATTTGTAATTTACTGTTCATTAAACTTAACAATTGATTTGAAATTGTTAATCCCAGCCCCGTACCTCCAAATTTTTTGGTAGTTGAACTGTCCTCTTGAGAAAAGGCTTGAAAAATAATTTTTTGATTACTTTTTCGAATGCCAATACCTGTATCCTTTACCGAAAATCTTAACAAAGTTTGATTTTTATGTACATCTAATACTGATATGGTGAGATCAATACTGCCATTGTGAGTAAACTTAATTGCATTTGTCAGCAGATTGATAAGCACTTGTTTGAGACGGATATAATCTACCCAAATGTATTTTGGAACATCTTCATTAATGATATAGTTTATATCTAATTTTTTCAAATGAGCCTGATAATTAATTAGCTCTTTTATTTGCTGAATAATATCTTCAATTCGATATTTTTCAATATTGAGTTCCAGCTTACCTGACTCGATTTTAGAAAAATCAAGTATATCATTAACCACTTCCAATAAAATATTGGCCGATTGATTAATGGTATTCATATATTGTTTTTGTGTAGTCTCGAGTTTAGAATTCATCAGCAGATCGGTATAGCCAATAATTCCGTTTAACGGAGTTCTTATTTCATGACTCATATTAGCTAGAAATTCGGATTTAGCTTTGTTTGCCGCCTCTGCCAGCTCTTTTTCTTTAACAATCGATTCGTTCTTTTTCTTTTCGGTGATGTCAATGAAAATGCCTTCCATGAATGTAATCTCTCCATTTTTAATTATAGAATCTCCAAATTCTTCGATCCAAACTACAGAGCCATTTTTATTGATAATTCTATAAACGACATGCAATGATTTTTTTTCTTCTAAAGCTTTTTTATTTTTTGATAATACATTCTCAATGTCTTCAGGAACAATTAAGTCTATAAAAAATATTTTATTTTCTAAAAAATCAGATTTCGGATATCCTGTTAGTTTTTCAATTTCATCGTTAAGATAAATTTTTGTGTATTTTTCGTCGTAATTAGATAAATACACAGTGCCGGGAATATTATTTGCTAATAAACGGAAGCGTTCTTCACTTTCTTCAATGATAGATTCGTTAATATTTCGTTCAATAGAAGAGGATATGTTTTTTACTAATAATTGTAAAATAGAAATTTCATCACGGTTCCAGATACGTTCCTCTGTTGAATTATCAAATGCAAAAAAACCATCAAAATCATTTTTAATAAAAACCGGAAAAAAAAGCATGGAATCAGGGTTTAAACGGTTTAAACCTAATTTTACTGTTTCATTTTTGACTTTATTTTTAATGCTTTCAAAGAATTCTACTGGTGATAAATCTTTTATATTGCTGTCAAATTCATTAAATTCAAGATTTTGCAGTATAGGAAGTACAGTGTCAAAATCATGCAGATCATTTGTCCACATACATTTTTGATCAAAAAGATTGGTTTTTGGATTTTTCTTAAAATAGGAAATCCGTTCTGATTTAGTAACTTTTCCCAGCTCATTAATTATTCCCATGATAAGTTTGCTGGTACTTTTTTCTAATAAAAACTGATTAGTATTTTTATTAATGACCAAAAGCAATTCACTTTTATAAGCCAGCTTGCGTTCAATTTCTAACCTCATCTGCGAGGTGAGCGCTATAATAATTAAATCCGAAATAGATTTTGCAAAATTAATATCCTCATTATCCCAATTTTTAATCTGCTGAGTTGATTCGAAAGAAAGAATTCCTTTTAATTCACCATCAATGAAAACTGGTGTATCCAGTGTTGAAAATATACTATTGCTATTAACATAATCACTTTTTATTTTATTGTTAATAGTGTATGATTTAATATCAGATTGAACTACCTGAAGTTTATTTTCAATTTTTTCGAAATAACCTATGTTTTCATTTCTATAAAATTGAATACCGCTTTCTAGAATATCGCTTTGGGATTCATAGAGTTTACTGCAAATAATCTTCTCCTTGTCATAGATCCAGTAACTAGAGCGGTTTACACCTAACGCACCAGCGGTAATTTTGAGAATGTTACTGATGGTTTGATCAAAATTGTCACTATTGGAATGATTTAAAACAGCTAAATCTTTGAGAGTTGTACTGTACTCTTCAATTTTAAACTGTCTTTTTGATTTTTCATCTTCAATATTTTTTAATTGTGTAATGTCTCTAGCAATTCCAGAATAGCCTTCGATTTCTCCAAAACTGTTTCTTCTGACAAAAACGTTTTGCGATATCCATATTTCATCTCCGTTTTTTTTGTTTATTGGGAATTCAAGAGTGGTGAAATTTTCTTCAATATCAAGAATGTTTTGGTAAAAACTCATGGTATTCGTAATGTAATCTTTTCTAATTAAAGATGAAAAGTCTTTGCAAAGGAGTTCTTCTCTGGAATATCCTAACGCTTTTACTGCATAATCGTTAACAAAAGTGAAATTACCCAGTGCATCGGCTTCAAAAATGATATCAACAGCAGTCTGAATTAATGTTTCGTATTGTTTTCTGATTTTTATCTCATTAGTAATGTCTTGTCCAATTCCGATAATGGAATTTTCATTAAATTTTTTATCAATCCATTGTATGAATTTGTATTCACCATTTTTACATTTTAATTTTCTAACGTACAAACGATTGTCTATAAAGTTTTTATGATAGTCGATGCCGATAAATTCGGGATCTTCAGTAAGTTTCCAAAAGCCATATCCCATTACTTCTTCAGGTGTGTAACCTAAAATTGAGGTTATAGTGTTACTGCAGAAAGTAATTTCTCCCATTTTATTGGTAGCAATTGTTAATGAGTTTCCTTTGTTTACTATTTCATTGGTGAAATTAAATTTTTCCTGAATTTTAGCTAACGAGACATGTCTAATATGGTTTATTATGAAAATCATAAGAGAGCCGCAAATAAGCATTATTACTTTTTTGGCAGGGACAACTTCAAAGGCATAGATTGCGAATAGATAACAAAAGACGCACCCGAAAAAGATCCAGTATTTTTGGATTGGTTTAATGACTATATACGAAAAGAATAAAGCAATAATAAATGAATAAGGAGGTATAGCATCCCTTGGTATGAATATTATATTATACGCCTTTAAAATACAATACAGATAAAATAAGAAAACAAAAATATTTCGAATTCTATTGTATAAATATTTTGATTTTTCGCTTGCTAAAAATATGAGTAAAAAGATGCAGCCAACAGAGAAATTTTTAATTAAAACGCTTTCCGGCCTCACATGAAACAATTCAAATAGAATTTCTATAAACGGAATAGCTAATCCTAAAAATAATAAATAAAGCTGATATTCCCTTTTATCTGATTCTTCGGCAGGAAGATTATCTATGTTTTTTAAAATAGAATTTATTCTGGTATTAGAATATAGTATCGCTGCCAATAAAATTATTAGCATTGCTAACAAAAAAATGGTTCTATTAGTTGTTGTTATTAAATGTGTCTGTTCTAAACTTAATGGCACAAGAGCACCAACTGAACTTGATAAAGAAAAGTTGAAGTTGAAAAACAATAAAATATTACAACATAATAGCATAGTCTCAGGGGATAACTATTAATTTAATATATGGTTAAACGTTACTCATTTTCGGTGGTATTGTCTATTCCTATAATAGCACTGTAAATGGCATAATTCATAGAATAAATAAAAGGTATTGTAAAAAACAGACCAACACAACAGGCCATAAAACCTATCAATGACCCTATAATTGCAACAACTATCAGTCCTAATAAAACAATTGGCTGTTTGAGCACAATCTGAATACTATGTTTTATAGCATTCATTGCCTGTAAGTTACCAAATATAATCAGTGGAATGGTAAGAAGTGTTATAAACGAAATAAAATAGTTAATTAAGATGCCTAGAAACTCAAATTTTATATATCTGAATAAAGTCGCTTGGGCGAAAGTAACTACTGAGATTAACAAAGTAGCAATTACAATTTCTTTTAAATAAGGTAATTTATAGAATGAAAATAAAGATGAAACAGGAAAATTTTCGTCTCTGTCAGCATGATCTGCCATTTTTAAGAAAGCAGCCTGAAAAGGGCTGAGCAAACAGGAAATAATTATGGAACCGATTCCCATAGCCTCTATATTAGATTCGATAAGTCTTTCTATTTTATGCTGTTCCGAAGAAAGATCCTTTGTCATTTCGGTTACACCTACAACCGATAGCAGAGAAAAGGCACTAAAAACAATAAATAATACGCTGAAGATGACTATTACTGACCCAGCATATAAAGCAATTTTTTTATAATTCTCAAAGGCGTGATTAAATATATTTCCAAAATCTATTTGGTATCCATTTTTTTCAATTTCCTGTAATCTTTCTAGAGTTTGGTTCATTGTATGTTTTTAGGTTAATTATTTTTTAGATGTATGTTGGAAAAAGATTTTCAGATGATATTTCGTAAAAAGTAAATCTCATTGTCGTAATTTATATTGTAAAAATCTGTTTCAGTGTGTAAATTTACTGTTTTTACGAAGAATTTTTTTAGGATTTTGATGCTTTTTTGTTTTTTATAACCAATTTAATAATCTTCTTATCGAATTAATTTTATTGGTATAGGGAGCGTATCTTAAATTTAAATCAAGCCAATTTGCTTTTTTTACAATTCCTTTATGATGAGAGAATGTATCAAAACTTAACTTCCCGTGATACGCACCGATACCACTGTGACCGACACCGCCAAAGGGAAGCCTTTTATTTGCAAAATGAATTATTGTATCATTAATACAGCCTCCGCCAAATGAATGCTCCTGAATTATTTTTTTTGCAAATTTTTTATCGTCTGTAAAGACATATAAGGCAAGCGGTTTTTCATATTTGGAAATTATTTTATCAATTTCTTTTTCATCTTTATAAGTAATTATAGGGAGTATCGGGCCGAAAATTTCTTCCTTCATCAGTTCGCTGTCAAGATCGTTTTCATCAATTAATGTGGGAGAAATATAGCAGTCTTCTACATCAGTTGTTCCTCCGGTGATTACTTTTTCCGGTGCAATCATGCTTGCTAAGCGATGCCAGTTTTTTTCGTTTACGATTCGGGCGAAATCTGGAGAGTTTTTTGGATTTTCCCCATAAGCATTAGTAATTTCATTTTTTATAAAAGTAATAAAATGACTTTTCATTTCTTCCTGAATCAAAATATAATCGGGAGCAATGCAGGTTTGTCCGGCATTCAAAAATTTCCCCCAGACTATTCTTTTGGCAGCCAGTTTCAAATTGGCAGTTTCGTCAATGATGCAGGGATTTTTACCACCTAATTCGAGAGTTACCGGAGTAAGATGTTCGGCAGCAGCTTTGGCAACAATTTTACCAACAGCAGCACTTCCAGTAAAAAAAATATAATCCCAGCGCTGTGCTAATAGTTTTTGAGCTGCCTCAACACCTCCTTCTACTACCTTTACATGCTGATGCGGGAATACTTTTTCTATAATTTGTAAAATTATAGCCGAAGTTTTTGGTGTTAATTCTGAAGGTTTTAATACTACTTGATTACCAGCGGCAACAGCTGCTGTCAATGGACTGATAGCTAATTGAAAAGGATAATTCCAAGGTGCTATAATTAAAACTTTTCCGTAAGGTTCTTTTACTATATAATCTGTGGAGGGAAAATTAAGTAATGAAGGCAAGACCTTTTTAATTTTGGCCCATTTTTCAATATTTTTTATTGTCTCTTTTAATTCAGAAATGATATAACTGGTTTCAGTAACTATCGACTCAAATGGAGGTTTTTTGAAATCCTCATATAATGCTTGGATGATCTCATTTTCGTGCTTGATAATTTCATCCATCAATTTTATTAAAGCTTCTTTTCTGGTACTAATATTTAATTTGTAACTCATAGCGAAAAAAGATTTAAATCATTATGCTAATGCAAGTTAAATTTAAAATTCAGAATAAAATTCTTTTTATGCCAAAATTTAAATAGCTTTCCAAATAACTTCTTCGGGAGTTGGAGCAATAATGGTGATTTCTTCTTTAGAAACAGGATGAACAAACACAAGTTTTCTTGCATGCAGATGAATTCCTCCGTCAGGATTGCTTCGTTCAAAACCGTATTTTAAATCTCCTTTTATAGGACAACCTATTGCTGACAACTGTGCGCGTATCTGATGGTGCCTGCCCGTATGTAGCTGAATTTCAAGCCCGAAATAATTGTCCAGTTCCTTGATGATTTTATATTCCAGACTAGCTTTTTTACTGTCGGGAACTTCTTTTGTATGGGCTTTTGAAGTGTTGTTTTTCTCGTTTCTTTTGATGTAATGAACTAGAGTGTCTTCGCTTTTTGAAGGCCTGTTTTTGACAACTGCCCAATAGGTTTTTTGAGTTTCCCTGTTACTGAATAATTCGTTCATTCTTGTCAACGCCTTGCTAGTACGCGCAAAAACTACAATTCCGGTAGTTGGTCGGTCCAGTCGATGTACAACTCCAAGGAATACTTCACCAGGTTTATTGTATTTGTCTTTTATGTATTCTTTTACAACATCGCTTAATGGTTTGTCGCCAGTTTTGTCGCCCTGCACAATATCACCAACGCGTTTATTGATGACAATTAAATGATTGTCTTCGTGAAGGATTTGAAGATTGGATTTTGTGGAAATAATTTTCATTCAGACTTTTTAGAGTTTCTAAGTCGCTAAGATACTAAGTTCCTAAGTTTATTTTCTTAGAGGCTTAGTATCTTAGAAACTCAGAGTCTTAATATTGTTCCTTCTCGTTTGGAAAATCCTTTGATTTCACATCTGTTACATATTTACTTATGGCTGAAGTCATACCTTCGTATAGATTCATGTAACGTCTTAAGAAACGGGGACTAAATTCATTATTCATACCTAGCATATCGTGAATTACTAAAACCTGTCCATCAACACCGCCACCGGCACCAATTCCAATAACAGGAATAGAAATACTCTCGGCTACTTGTTTCGCCAGATTTGCAGGGATTTTTTCAAGTACTAAAGCGAAACAGCCCAATTGTTCTAGTAATTTGGCGTCTTCAATTAACTTTTCGGCTTCTTCGTCTTCTTTGGCGCGAACCGTGTAAGTTCCAAATTTATAGATTGATTGTGGTGTTAATCCCAAATGTCCCATTACCGGAATTCCGGCGTTTAGAATTTTTTTGATGGATTCCTTAATTTCTTTTCCGCCTTCCAATTTTACAGCGTGTCCGCCACTTTCTTTCATGATTCTGATAGAAGAGCGCAAAGCTTCTTTAGAATCAGATTGGTAGCTTCCAAAAGGAAGATCAATTACGACTAAAGCTCTCTCCACAGCTCTAACAACAGATGAAGCATGATAAATCATCTGATCCAAAGTAATTGGCAGTGTTGTCTCGTGACCAGCCATAACATTGGAGGCAGAATCGCCAACGAGAATAACGTCAACTCCAGCGGTATCCACAATTTTTGCCATCGTATAATCATAGGCAGTAAGCATGGAGATTTTTTCACCGTTAGATTTCATTTCGATTAATGACTTGGTAGTGACTTTTTTGTAATCTTTTTTTATTGCAGACATGTATTTTCTTATTTTATTTCCGATATGTCGGAATTGATTTTGTTTTTGAGACTGTAAAAGTAATAAATAGAATTTTTCTAAATTGAGTTTTTGGAAAGAATATGTGATTGAGAACTAGTCAAATTGTGATATTGGTAATTTAAATTATGGTTTTGATGAATTTTATTAAAATATGAAGTTTTTCATGATAGGGATTTCAGCGATTCAGACCTAACAGGTTTTTAAAACCTGTTAGGTCTTATAATTGACCCCAAAAATGCCAATTACCTGCCTTTAGCCCCGATTACTTCGTCAGTTCGCTTCGCTCGTGTGTAGCGGCATCCTTTTCCTTTTTTCTTTAAAAAGGAAAAGATATAGCGAAAAGCGGGAACCATATTTCCAAAAATGCCCAATTTTTCCGCTCCTGAAAACTGTTAAGTGAAATCTTTATAAAATCTTTATATCGTGCTTTGTTATATTATAAAATACTTATAGGATATGGTCTAACTTTGTCATATCAAATAAATACAAGGATTATGAATAGTATTTTGAATCAGATGAAGATTAAAAATCAATATTTGATAAGCGTTTTATCAGTTGGTATCGTTGCATCATTGTGTTTGTTCATCAGAGATTATTTAGACTACAAAATTGTTGGTTATCTGCTGTTAGTGGTCGTTTCAGTATTGTCGATGTTTTTGACCATTTTGCCAATAGTACTCAGTGCAGTTTTGAGTGCGTTAATATTGAATTTTTTATTTATTAAGCCGTATTATACGTTTCACATCAGCAATGCCGAAGACTCTTTATTATTGTTTTTGTTCTTCATTATTGCTCTCATCAATGCAGTTTTGACTCATAAAATCAGGAGAGCCGAAAAGATATTGCAGGTAAAAGAGGTTAGAATTAATACGATGAAACTTTACAATGCTTTATTGGACTCTCTTTCTCATGAATTGAGAACGCCAATTTCAACAATAATGGGAGCTATAGATACCATTCAAAGCAAATCCATGCCTATTTCTGAGGAAAATAAAGAGAATTTATATGCCGAGATTGAGAAAGCATCCTTGAGACTGAATCATCAGGTAGAAAATTTACTGAATATGTCGCGATTGGAATCGGGTGTTATAGAGCCAAAAATGGATTGGTGTGATTTAGAAGAATTGATTTATAATGTTTTAGATCATTTAAAGGACGATTTACAGTTTCATAAAGTAGTTGTAAAAACAGATGAAAATTTACCGCTTTTCAAATTAGACTATGGTTTGATGCAACAGATAATTTACAATTTGGTTTTCAATGCTTCTCAATACACGCCCAAAGGAGCCAAAATAGAAATTAAGGTTTCCTATAATGTAGATGTCGATTTTGAATATAATCCCGATAAAGTATTTCCGTGTGTGATTACAATTGCCGATGACGGCATCGGTTTTCCTGAAGCTGAATTAGATAAGGTGTTTGATAAATTTTACCGTCTGCAAAACTCAAAAACCGGCGGAACTGGACTTGGTTTGTCAATTGTAAAAGGATTTGTCGAGGCACAGCATGGAATAGTAAAACTTGAAAACAGGGAAGAAGGTGGTTCGGTTTTTACGCTTAGCTTTCACACTTTAACAATGAATACTAAAGAAATTTCAAATGAATAACGGTGCTCAAATATTGGTGATTGATGATGAGATTCAAATTAGAAAGCTTCTTGAAATCACGTTGGATTCTAATAACTACAAAACAATTTTTGCAGTAAATGCAAAAGAAGGATTGTCGATGGTTGCTAATTATCAGCCTGATTTGGTTATTCTTGATTTGGGTCTGCCAGATGAAGACGGACAAATTGTTTTAAAACGTTTACGCGAATGGTATACCAATCCAATTATAATTTTAACCGTAAAAAGTGCCGAAGACGAAATTGTAAAAGCACTTGATAACGGGGCAAATGATTATTTGACTAAACCGTTCCGCACGCAGGAATTGCTAGCTAGAATTCGGACAGCTTTGCGGAATATGGTTTCCAATGAAAAAGAACCTATAATTGAGTTTGGCGCTGTTTCAATTGATTTAGCTTCCAGAATTGTCAGGCTGAACAATGAAATTTTGAAACTCACAATGACAGAATATAATCTGCTTTCTATTTTCATAAAAAATGAAGGACGCGTATTAACTCATCAATATTTACTGAAACAGGTTTGGGGAAACAGCTATGCCGATCAAACTCAGTATTTACGCGTTTTTGTTGCCCAGCTTAGAAAAAAGATAGAAGAAGATCCAAATCGCCCTAAGTTCATTATTACGGAGTCCGGTGTAGGCTACCGGTTTAATACCAGTTAAAATCAATTAAAAAAAACTGAAAATAAATGTAATATGAAGTGTTTCATGCACCTCATACAGGACTTTCTATGTCCAAAAATTAATAAAATAAAATTAAAATAAAATGAATAAATCAACGGTTCAAAAAGTTACAGCGGCATCGCTTTTGGTGGCACTCGGAATTATTTACGGAGATATAGGAACCAGTCCGTTATATGTTATGAAAGCCATTATCGGGCAAAGGGAAATATCAAAATTATTAGTTTATGGAGGGATTTCGTGTATATTTTGGACACTTACTTTTCAAACAACTTTTAAATATGTTTTAATGACCCTTTCTGCAGACAATCATGGCGAAGGAGGGGTATTTTCTCTTTATGCATTGGTCAAACGATTTGGAAAAGGAAAGTTAGTAATTCCTACTATTCTGGGAGCTACCACGCTTTTGGCTGACGGAATTATTACACCGCCTATTTCTGTGGCTTCAGCTGTTGAGGGATTGGGTGATGTAGTTCCGAATATTCCAATACTTCCCATTGTTATTGCAATCTTGTCTGGTCTTTTCTTTTTTCAGCGTTTTGGAACGCAAAAAGTGGGTTTCTTTTTTGGTCCCGCTATGGTTGTTTGGTTTTTGATGCTTTTTGTTTTAGGATTTGTCCAAATTTTAGAGCATCCGGCAATCTTGACTGCTTTGAATCCGGTGTATGCTTATGAGTTATTAGTTGAATACCCGCATGGTTTTTGGCTGTTGGGAGCTGTTTTTCTTTGTACAACTGGAGCCGAAGCTTTGTATTCGGATTTAGGACATTGCGGAAAAGAGAATATCAGAATCACTTGGACTTTTGTAAAAATAGCATTAGTTGTCAATTATTTGGGACAGGCATCTTGGCTGATGAACCAAAGCAGTCATTTCCTTGAAGGCAGAAATCCTTTTTATACAATTATGCCCCATTGGTTTTTGTTATCAGGTGTGATAATTTCGACTTTCGCAGCCATAATTGCTTCGCAGGCATTAATAAGCGGATCGTTTACATTAATTAACGAAGCAGTTTCGCTAAATTTCTGGCCGAGAGTTTCGATGAAAAATCCAACGAATTTGAAAGGACAAATTTATATTCCATCGGTAAATACTATTTTATGGATTGGATGTATTTTGATGGTGCTGTATTTTAGAACTTCTTCAAATATGGAAGCCGCTTATGGATTTTCAATAACCATTGCGATGCTGATGACAACTGTACTGCTTAATTATTATTTGATTTATATCAAAAAATTAAACAGAATTCTCATTGGTGCAATCATAACTGTTTTTGTGATTATCGAAGTCGCATTTTTCGTCGCCAATATTGTTAAAATCAAAGAACGTTGGATGTTCTTATTTTTCGAGTTGTTTATTTTTATGACGATGTACGTTTGGTATTTCTCCCGAAAAATCAACAATAAATTAGTGAAATTTACCAATTTGACCGAGTATACAACGAAGTTCAAGGAATTGAGCAATGATGTCTTGATTCCTAAATATTCCACTCATTTAATTTATTTGTCAAAAGCAGACAGGAATTATGAAATAGAAGAGAAAATATTGAATTCCATTTTTTCTAAAAAACCAAAAAGAGCTGATGTATATTGGTTTTTTCATATCAACCGGACTAATTCTCCTTTTGATCTGAATTATGAAGTTATTGAATTATTAGACGATAAAGTGATTAAGATTGTTTTGAATATAGGTTTTAGAATCCAGCCTAAAGTTGAATTGTATTTTAAACGAATTGTTCATGATCTTATCGAAAATAAAGAACTGAATCTGCATATCCGCTCAGATGGTTCAACAAAATACAATTCGGAACCTGATTTTAAATTTGTAATTATTGAAAAGTTTTTGTCTGTAGAAAATGAGTTTTCTGTAAGAGACGGACTTTTACTGAATTCTTATTATGTACTGAAAAATATGTCGCTATCAGATACGAGAGCTTTCGGACTTGATAAAAGTGATGTGGTCATCGAAGAGATTCCTGCCGTTTATAATCCTATTGTTAAATTAGAATTAGAAAGGAAGATGGTTAATTAGTCAATGAGATAATGTGTCAATTTGATAATTAGAAAATTTGGATAATTAGATAATTGGCGACTTAGTCAATTATCTAATTATCTCATTTTCCAAATTTTCTAATTAACTAGCAATCCGCCATATTTACGGCAACTGCGAGTCCGCCTTCGGAGGTTTCTTTATATTTGGAATTCATGTCTTTGGCGGTTTGCCACATAGTATCAATTACTTTGTCCAAAGACACTTTTGCGTTATTGGCATCTGTTGCCAAAGCAAGCTCAGCAGCATTAATTGCTTTTATTGCACCCATAGTATTTCTTTCAATACATGGAATCTGTACTAAGCCGCCAATAGGGTCGCAGGTTAATCCTAAATGATGTTCCATAGCAATTTCGGCAGCCATTAATACCTGAGCAGGAGTTCCGCCTAATAATTCACATAATGCGGCGGCAGCCATGGCACTCGAAACTCCTATTTCGGCTTGGCATCCTCCCATTGCGGCAGAAATGGTAGAGCCTTTTTTGAAAATACTTCCTATTTCGCCGGTAACCATAAGGAATTTTTTGATTTCATTTTCGCCAGCCTGATGATTTTCGATAACCATATAATACATCAAGACTGCCGGAATCACTCCCGAACTTCCGTTGGTAGGAGCGGTAACCACTCTGCCTAGCGCCGCATTGACTTCGTTTACTGCCAATGCAAAACAGCTTACCCATTTTAGAATTTGGCGGAATTTAACTTCAGTTTTTCTTATTTCTTCCAGCCATTCCTGCGGTGTAGAATAATTACATAGTCCAATCAGATTTTGGTGCATGTCAAAAGCGCGTCTTCGTACATGCAGACCTCCGGGAAGTATCCCTTCGGAATGACAGCCGATATACATGCATTCCAGCATAGTGTTCCAAATGCGCAGTAGTTCGTGATGAATTTCTGTTTCGGGGCGCATGGATTTTTCATTGTCATAAACGATTTCCGAAACGGATTTATTTTCTTTGGCACAATAGGCCAAAAGTTCACTTGCTTTATTGATAGGGAAGGGGAAAGCACATTTTATGGCAACTTTATTTTGGGCATTTTCCCGTTCTTCTTTCACAACAAATCCACCGCCTATGGAATAAAAAGTCGAACTGTATTCAGTTTCGTTGTTGAAGTATGCTGTAAATGTCAATCCATTAGCATGAAAAGGAAGGAAGTCTTTGTTGAAAACAATGTCCTGAAGAATAAAAAAAGGAATACTGACCTGGTTTCCCAAATGGATTTCGCTTTTGGCTTCAATCGATTTGATGATTTTGTCAATATTTTGGATAGGAATGTATTCTGGGTCTTGGCCGCTAAGTCCAAGCATGACTGCCAAATCGGTTGCATGTCCCTTTCCAGTCAATGAAAGCGAACCGTACAAATCGACTTTGACTCTTGTTACTGTATTGATTTCAAAATCAGTTCTTAGTTCGTTTAAAAAACGTTCTGCTGCACGCCATGGTCCAAGGGTATGTGAACTGGATGGACCAACACCAATTTTTAACATATCAAAAACAGAGATACATTCTTCCATGAATTTTTTGTTTATTACTGAACAAATATAATTATTAATTTATGTAATAGTAACTCTTTTGTTTTATTAAGTATGAATTTGATAAAATTGGTATGCTTTTTTATTGATGCTTTGGAATATCGTTAAAGTTTTAAAATAGAGAAAGAGCTGTTTTGCTATTTTTCGAAGCGAAATATTTCTCAATTAATAAAGCAGAACTTCAGCCTAGCCATTCCCTAGTTTAAGGAATAAAAAATATTTTGATAAAATGCTGTAGTTTTTACTGATTTTATTGGTCTGAAAAGATTTAAATCATACATTTGTCGCTACATTCAAAAATTCCGGAAAACATGTTTGAATTTCAACAGTATTTAGGCTTTTTACTTTTCTTAACCATCCTTACAATGGGATTCTGGTTAATGTTTTTCTTAGTTGGTTTCGTATCTTACTGGGTAGGTGGAGCAACTTGGGAAGCATATAAAGAAAAGAAAGCAAAACAAAAAGAAGAAGAAGCTTAGTCTTTTTTTTTACTTTAAAATAAAAAAGGATTCGTTATTACGAATCCTTTTTTTGTGGTATTTTGTTGAGTTTGTATATTATCCAGGGAAATCGCCACCGCCATCTCCGCCACCTTCATTTCTTGGCGCATTTTTCTCTCTCTCATTTTTCGCTTTGTTGAAACGGTAAGTAAACGATAAATTGAACTGACGTTTACGGAACTGCATTTCGCCATATGAGATTTGATTATCAAGATAGGTATATGATCTCATTTTTCTGGTGTTGAAAATATCACTGATATTGAATGCAATTGTCGCTTTGTCTTTCATTACATCTTTACTGAAAGCGGTATTCATTGAAAACTGATCTAAGTTTTTTCCCTGTGCAGTTTTTTGTTCCCCATTATAGGTACCGTTCAGCTGCCAGTCGATTTTGTATGGCAAAGTTAATTTTGAGCTCACTCTTGCAAACCAAGTGGTTGCTTCATTGTCAAGGTTTTGAACTATAACTTTGTCATTTGTATCTGTGTAGCTGTGTTCTCCAGTTGTTTTTACATTATAAAAATTGAAATTACTGTTTATTCTCCATATTTTGAATGGATTATAATTTAAAGTAAATTCAAAACCATATTTTTGCTCTTTTCCTAAGTTGATTGGCTGGCTTTTAATTACCGGAACTCCATTCACGACATCACCTGTAGGAGACCGAACAAAGCTGAAAACATCTTTGGTATCTTCAAAATATGCCGAAGTATTAAAGGTTACTTTTTCCCATCGTTTGATATAACCAACGTCAAATTTGTTTGTTAATGATGGATCTAGGTCAGGATTTCCCTGAAAAATATTAACATTACTTGAATAATTTACCGCAGGGTTCATGAAACGTCCTCTTGGTCTTGAAAGACGCTTGCTGTAGCTGGTTGTGATGTTGCTTTGATCTGAAATCTCATAACTGATAAAAGCACTAGGAAAAAAGTTGTTATACTTTTTAGTATTAAATTGTATGGGGTCTTCTAATAAATTCACTTCGATATTAGTGTCTTCCCATCGAAGTCCAAATAAATAAGAGAACTTATTTGCTTTGAAACCATACTGAGTATAGAGAGCATTAATATTTTCTTTGTATTCCAGAGTGTTTGATAAATTCTTAATTTTTATGCCATTCTCGTCAAGAACATAATACTCATTGTTTAAATCAGCAAAATTTCCTTTATATCCAGCTTCAAACTGGCTTCCTTCTCCTAGAGGCAGAACGTAATCGGCTTGTAACTGTCCTTGTTTCTGAATTTGGTTGTTCAGCGTATTATTATAATTGTCAGAACCTGTAATTACACTTTGGCTGTCATCAGTATTTCTGGAAATAGAAGTGTCAACGGTAAGTTTGTGTCCCTTATCGTTGAAGTTTTTAATTAAGTTTGAAGTAAATGAGGCATTTTCACTGCCAGTATCGCCAGTGTTTAAACGGTAAGTTGTGCCTGTGAAAACTCGAGATGCATCATAGCTGTTATAGTTAATCAAATCATTGTCCTCACCCGTATTTTTTTCATAATTAATAGCATTTGTCCAATAGGTATTTGGCGCTACAGTCCATTCAACACCTGCTCTTCCATTAAAACCATCTCTGGTTCTCTCTGTTTCACGGTCTTCATATAAGTAATTTTTAACAGAACCATCTTCATTGAAATACTCAGAATTGGTTTTTCCGCCTCCTTCATTTGTTCTATGGTTAAAACCCGCAGTGGTGAAGTAGTTTAATTTTTCTGTTTTATAGTTTATGTTAGCAGTTAAACCATAAGTTTCAGGAATACCTGTAGAAGCAATAAGCGTTCCGTTAAAACCTTGATTTTTACCTTTTTTAAGTACAATATTAATTATACCAGACCCTCCTTCGGCATCATATCGTGCAGATGGATTAGTAATAACTTCGACCTTGTCAATCGCATCAGCAGGAAGCTGTCTTAAAGCTTCAGCAACGTTTACGGCATAGGATGGTCTTCCGTCAATTAATATCCGGACGTTGTCGCTTCCTCTTAAGCTTACATTTCCTTCGGTATCAACAGAAACAGAAGGAACATTGTCCAAAACATCGCTTACAGTTCCGCCTTTTACCATCATATCCTGACCAACATTGTATACTTTTTTATCGAGCTTGATCTCTACTGAAGATTTCTCGGCACGAACAACTACTTCGTTTAATTGCGAGGCATCATCTTCGAGGGCAATGGTGCCAAGGGAAGTTGGTTCGGTTATTTTTTTGTCTTTTATTTCTATGTTTTTGAAAGAAATAAATTCGATAGTGATATCATACACTCCTGGAATAACATCAGCTTCGTATTCGCCTTTGTTGTTTGTTATTCCGCCAGAAATGGCCTTTGGATTTTTTTGATTCTTTAAAGTAATAGTAGCATATTCTAAGGGCTGATTACTCTTTTTGTCAACGATTTTTCCAGTAACTTTAACTTTGGTAAATGCTGGAGGTCCTTGCTGAGCAAAATTGGATAGTCCTAATAGTAGGAATAATAGAACTATGGTAAATTTTAAATTTTTCATTTAGTAATAAATAAGATTTTGAGGTAAGACGCAGAAAAGTTTAAAAAGTTTAAATGAGGTTTCTTAAACTTATGTTAATGTTTAAAGAAATGGTTCTACTTGATCCAAGTCTCGGCCTATAATTGCCTGATTATCTTTAACTACGATTGGTCTTTCGATAAGAATTGGATTTTCGACCATGGCCTCAATAATTTCCCGGTCCGTTAAAGTTTTGCCTTTATAATTCTCAATCCAGATTTTTTCTTTTTGCCGAACTAATTCAATAGGAGAGAAGTTTAATTTTTTTAATAATGAAGTCAATTCTTCTGCTGAAGGAGGAGTATTGAGATAATTAATAATTTCAAACTCTTGGTTTGATTCTTGTAAAAACAACAAACAGTTTCTTGATTTTCCGCAGCGCTGATTATGGTAAATTTGTATCATTTTGATTAATATTTGGGTTATTCTAAAATAAAAATAGCTACTTTAGTTTCGGCAAAAGTAAGATTTGAAATGCCATTTTAAGTATAATCTAGAAAAAAATAACGGATGTTTTTAGAACAGGGAATAAACGAAAAAAATAAATTTTGGAATTATCTTTTAGGTTTAGTGATTATTGTCGTCGCCTCTTTTTTGGGACAAATTCCTATGTTGGCGATGATTTTATTTGAAACCGCTTTTAAAGGAAAGTCATATCCCACTACTGATGCCGAACTGCTTCATTTTTTTGAACCCAATTTAAATTTGTTTCTTTTACTCATTTCTTATGTTGCGGCGCTGGGTGGTGTGTATTTTGTTGTTCGGTTTTTGCATCAGCAAACGTTTCTGTCAATAGTTACCACCAGAAAAAAAATCGATTGGAAAAGAGTGCTGTTTTCATTTTCTATATGGACACTAATTACTATTGTTTCGACGCTGGTTACTTATTATTTAAATCCATCTGATTTTGAAATTAATTTTCAGCCAATTCCTTTTTTAATTTTACTGGTAATCGCTGTTCTATTGATTCCTGTGCAGACAACTGTTGAAGAATTGATTTTTAGGGGTTATTTAATGCAGGGCTTCGCTAATTTATCACGAAATAAATGGCTGCCATTGTTGATGACATCAGCTATTTTCGGACTGCTGCATTTGTCTAATCCCGAAGTTTCGAAGATTGGCAATATAATTATGGTGTATTATATAGGAACAGGATTGTTGTTAGGTATAATTACTTTGATGGATGACGGAATGGAACTAGCATTAGGATTTCATGCTGCAAACAACTTAATAGGAGCACTATTAGTGACATCAGACTGGACTGCTTTTCAAACGTATTCTATTTTTAAAGATGTGTCAGAACCTGAAGCTGGATTCGATATTATCTTCCCTGTAATAGTGATTTATCCTTTGCTTTTGCTTATATTTGGGTATAAATACAAATGGACGGAGTGGGTAAAAAAACTGACAGAAAGTATTTGATTTTTAGATGAGTAACATAAAATTATCAATATTATCATGAGTGCAATAACATACAAAAATGTACACAATCATTTTAAAATAAATGGTCATCATTTAACAAAAGAAGATTTATGCAGAATTGCTTATAGTTTTATAAAAGAAGGAGCAGATTTTGAGCAGGCAGTCGGAGATTTTTTACTGGACTGGTTTGATGATAAATCTTATATCGACATGTTTACTTCGGGAACTACAGGTGAACCAAAAACAATAAGAGTCGAAAAAGAGGCCATGGTCCAGTCAGCGATTTCAACTGGAGATTTTTTTGGATTAGAGCCTGGAAATAAAGTACTGCATTGCCTGCCGGTAAATTATGTTGCTGGTAAAATGATGTTTGTGCGTTCATTTATTCTCGGTCTGGATATGGATTTTGTAGAGCCAAGTTCAAATCCGTTAGAATATAATGATCAAAAATATGATTTTGCCGCTATGGTGCCACTTCAGGCCAAAAACTCGATCAATAAGCTAACTAATATAAAAAAGATAATTATTGGGGGAGTTAAGGTTCATAAATCATTGGAACAGGAATTGGTTAAATTGCCAGTCCAGATTTATGAGACTTATGGAATGACAGAAACTATTACTCATATTGCAGCTAAAAAAATTGGTACAGAGGCATTTACAACATTGCCAAATGTTACAGTTTCTATCAATGAAAATCAATGTTTAGAGATTCTTGCTAAAAATATCAGAAACGAAAAAATCGTTACAAATGATATAGTGAAGCTCATTTCAGATACACAGTTTGTCTGGTTAGGACGTTTCGATAATGTAATTAATAGCGGCGGTATTAAAATTATGCCTGAGCAGGTTGAGAGCAAACTATCTACATTGATTCCTAGACGTTATTTTGTAAATGGTGAGCAAGATGATAGTTTGGGTGAAAAAGTGGTTTTATATGTAGAAGGAGAAACAATAGATATCAATAACTCAGTATTTGATGTTTTGGATAAATATGAGAAACCAAAAGACATTATTTTTATACCTAAATTTAAAGAAACTGCTACTGGCAAAATAATGAGAGAAGAGAGTAAAAAATTAGTTATTGCTAATTAAAATTTTAATCAAAAGTTTTGTGAAATAAAAAAGAGAGGACATTATTCCTCTCTTTTTATTTCTAATATTTTCTGCTAATTCAGGATTACAGTTACTGCTGCATTTTAAAATAATAATCTGCCGAATTTTTTCCGCCTCCATAAATTAGGAAAAAAATACACACTCCCAGAGTCAGTATTGCCAAAAGTAAATTTTGATGGTGCATCTGTCCCATAAAGTTGATAATAATGGCACTGATTAAAATAGGCAGCTGTCCTGCTATGGCCCAGCGCGTCAGTAATCCGAAGAAAATTAAAATACCGCCGATCAAATGTGCAGGAGCTATATAATGAATCAGAAACATACCTCCTCCAAATTTGTCGAATTTATCTATAGGCGATAATAAATCAATTAGATACTGCGTATTTGAAAAAAAATAAACTCCTTTCATAAATAAAAAAACACCAAGAGCCATTCTAAGTATATCTACTGGTAAATAAGTATGCGCATTGGCCCACTTATTTAAGCTTTTTACATTGTTCATAATATCTAGAGTTTTAAATTGTTACTACTAAGGTACTAATTATTAATGATATATGTGTGTTTTGCTGTGCTTAAAAATGTTAATTCTTTTTATCAGGTGATTTTATTTATGTTATTCTTTTAATAGTACTGTGTTAAAATTCTTCTTATGAAAAACGATTAAAAGGCTTTAAAATAGGTGGATTTGGAATTCTAAACCTGAATTACTCCCAAATTAAATTGTTTTTCGATAGGAGCATGGTTAGCTGCTTCAATTCCTATTGATATCCAAGTTCTAGTATCCAGCGGATCAATAATGGCATCAGTCCACAAACGGGCAGCGGCATAATAAGGAGAAACTTGTTCATCGTAACGCGCTTTAATTTTAGAAAACAGTTCAGCTTCCTTAACTTCATCGATAACTTCGCCTTTGCTTTTTAAAGAGGAAGCTTCAATTTGTGCCAATACTTTTGCCGCCTGCGTGCCCCCCATAACGGCTAATTCAGCACTGGGCCAAGCAAATATTAATCGGGGATCAAATGCTTTGCCACACATAGCATAATTTCCAGCTCCATAAGAATTTCCAACTATTACGGTGAATTTTGGCACTACCGAATTAGAAACCGCATTCACCATTTTGGCACCATCTTTTATAATGCCCCCATGTTCAGATTTTGAACCTACCATAAATCCGGTCACATCTTGAATAAATACCAGTGGAATTTTCTTTTGATTGCAATTAGCAATAAAACGGGTCGCTTTATCTGCAGAATCGGAATAAATAACACCGCCAAACTGCATTTCACCTTTGGTAGTCTTTACAACTTTTCTTTGATTGGTAACAATTCCCACGGCCCAGCCGTCAATTCTGGCATAGCCTGTAATAAGCGACTGACCGTATCCTTCTTTGTATGCTTCAAACTCTGAATTATCTACCAATCGACTGATGATTTCCATCATGTCATATTGCTCATTTCTTGCTTTTGGTAAAATGCCGTAGATTTCTTTTTCGTCCAAAGCCGGTTTTTCTGCTTTAATGCGATTGAATCCTGCTTTATCGAAATCACCAATTTTATCGACTATATTTTTTATTTTATCTAAAGCGTCTTTATCATCTTTGGCTTTGTAATCTGTTACACCTGAAATTTCGCAGTGTGTTGTTGCTCCTCCCAAAGTTTCATTGTCAATACTTTCTCCAATAGCAGCTTTGACTAAATAACTGCCTGCCAAAAAGATGCTTCCTGTTTTATCAACAATTAAAGCTTCATCGCTCATAATCGGAAGATACGCACCGCCAGCTACACAGCTGCCCATAACAGCAGCTATTTGGGTGATTCCCATACTGCTCATTATGGCGTTGTTCCTGAAGATGCGTCCAAAATGTTCCTTGTCTGGAAAAATTTCGTCCTGCAAAGGCAGATAAACTCCTGCGCTGTCAACCAAATAGATAAGGGGTAGACGATTTTCTATCGCGATTTCCTGAGCTCTAAGGTTTTTCTTAGCAGTAATAGGAAACCATGCGCCAGCTTTTACAGTTGCATCATTGGCAACAACAATACATTGTTTTCCTCTGATGTATCCAATTTTTACTATCACCCCGCCTGACGGACAGCCGCCATGTTCTGCATACATTTTTTTACCGGCAAAAGCTCCAATCTCAATGGATTTTGCATTTTCATCTAATAGATAATCAATTCGCTCTCGAGCGGTCATTTTTCCTTCGGCATGAAGTTTTTCGATTCGTTTTTCACCTCCTCCAAGTTTGACTTTGGCAAATTTTTGTCTGAGGTCAGAAAGTAAAAGCTTATTGTGATCTTCGTTTGTATTGAAGTTTAAATCCATAAGAGTAAAAATGTGTTTTCTTAATGTCTGCTAATTTACGAAAACGATTGAAATTATTCGTTTTATAAGTTTGATTTTAAATTTTCAGCAATTTAATGTTCTTTAAAGATATTTAAAAATAAAAACTGGATATATTTTAACAATGCTTATAGCATGTCCTGGTCGAGAACTTAATAAAGTTTTTTAATGTGATAATTATATAAATATTAATTGAAAAGCTATAATGGCTTTGTTTCACTAGAAAGTACATTTGTTAATGAAAACCACATTTAATTTATATGAAATTAAGAACATCTATAACCTTTTTCTGGCTGTTACTTTCTTTTGCAGCACATGCCCAGATTCAATCTTTGAATGATATTAGAGTCAAACCCAAAAATTTGTCTCAGCGATGGGAATTAGATACCACTGCTGTTAGAAGTACTTTTTTACTAACGCCGTACAAGCCTATTTACTTCCTGTTAGGTAAGTATTCAAGCAATCCCAATGATCAGCCTCATTCTGAAAATAACAGCCCTGAATATATAGTGCCGGAAGAGCTGCCGTATGATAACATTGAGTTTAAATTTCAATTGAGTTTTAAGACTAAGGTGTTGCAGAGTTTTTTGTGGGGAAGTGCCGATTTATGGGTTGCTTATACCCAAAAATCATTTTGGCAGCTTTATAATCATGAACTTTCACGTCCTTTCAGGGAAATAAATTATGAACCTGAAATAATTTTGAATTTCCCTGTCAAATTTAAGGTTTTAGGTTTTAATACCCGAATGGTAGGAATTGCATTTAACCATTTGTCTAATGGAAAAAGCGACCCTTTTTCAAGGAGTTTAAACAGATTTATTCTACATGCAGGACTCGAACGAAAAAACTGGACGGTTTATTTGAGGTCATGGTATGGATTGTCAGATAATAGCGGGGACAATCCAGATATTTCAGATTATACAGGACGTGCTGATTTGAATGTTATTTATGAAAAAAAAGGACATATAGTTTCATTCCTGGGAGGTTATAATATGAATTTCAATTCAACGCCAAGAGGTTACGCAGAATTTTCCTGGTCTTACCCCATTAAAAACAATTTGAAAGCTTATTTTCAAGTTTCACATGGTTATGGTGAGTCATTAATAGATTATAATCATTTACAGACAACAGTTGGAGTTGGAATTTCCCTGGTTGAATGGCTGTAATTTTATATAAAAAACCCGACAAGTTGAAACTGTCGGGTTTGCATTTATAAGTCAGAATACTTTCAGTATTTATTCTTCCTCTTTTTGTCCCATCATCATTAGATATGCTTTTAGAAAGCCATCAATGTTTCCATTCATTACGCTGTCTACATCGCTGGTTTCCTGTCCTGTTCTAACATCTTTGACTAGTTTGTAGGGTTGCATTACATAATTACGTATTTGTGATCCCCATTCAATTTTCATTTTTCCGGCTTCAATATCAGAACGCTGTTCCTGCTGTTTTTTGAGTTCAATTTCATATAATTGAGAACGTAACATTTGCATCGCACGAGTTCTGTTATCGTGCTGCGAACGCGTCTCAGAACACTGAATCTGAATTCCGGTTGGCTTGTGTGTCAATTGTACTTTGGTTTCTACCTTGTTTACATTTTGACCTCCGGCACCACTGGAACGAGCGGTTGTAATTTCTATATCGGCTGGATTGATTTCAATTTCGATAGT
This sequence comes from Flavobacterium aquicola, assembly GCF_003385115.1. Lineage (GTDB taxonomy): Bacteria > Bacteroidota > Bacteroidia > Flavobacteriales > Flavobacteriaceae > Flavobacterium > Flavobacterium aquicola. The sequence goes on along the minus strand of NZ_QUNI01000002.1, from coordinate 124,610 downwards.
GTCGTCAACAAGCGGATATACGTACACGGAAACAAAAGAAGTATGTCTTTTTGCATTACTGTCAAAAGGCGAAATACGCACCAAACGGTGAACGCCGTTTTCTCCTTTCAGATAACCAAAAGAATAATCACCTTCAATTTCTAATGTAACCGTTTTTATACCGGCTGCATCACCTTTTTGAAAATTCAGTTCACGGATTTTGTAGCCTTCCTTTTCAGCCCACATCATGTACATACGCATAAGCATTTCGGCCCAATCGCAGCTTTCTGTACCGCCGGCTCCGGCAGTAATCTGAAGAACTGCACTCAAACTATCACCTTCTTCTGAAAGCATATTTTTGAATTCGATTGCTTCAATGTGAGCTTGGGTTACATCGTACTGATGATCTAGTTCTTCGGGAGTTAATTCTCCTTCTTTGTAGAAATCATAAGCAAGCTGTAACTCGTCAGTCATGTCGACAGCCTTGTTATAGTCTTCAATCCATTTCTTTTTTCCTCGAAGATTTTTTACAATAATTTCGGCTTCTTTGGCATTGTTCCAAAAGTCGGGCGCAAAAGTTTTTTCTTCTTCGTTGGCTATTTCGATAAGCTTGGCATCAACGTCAAAGATACCTCCTCAACGCACCAAGGCGTTCTACAATACCTTTTATTTGTTCGGTAGTTGTCATAAATTTATAGTAATTTTGTGTCGAAAATTATTGGATCAACTCCTGATAATAATTTTACTAGTTTTGAGTTTACAAAAATAGGATTTAGTTTTTAGATTATGGAAATAAATTTGATTAGTGATACGATTACCAAACCATCGGTCGAAATGCTGCAATACATGTTTAATGCCCAAGTGGGGGATGATGTGTATAAACAAGACCCTACAGTTATTGCGCTCGAGGCAAGATTGGCAAGTATGTTTGGTATGGAAGCGGGGCTTTTTTTTCCATCGGGAACTATGGCAAATCAAACGGCGATTAAGCTGCATACACAGCCAGGTGAGCAATTGATAGCCGATAAATATGCTCACGTATATCACTATGAAGGAGGTGGAGTTTCGTTTAATAGCGGAGTTTCCTGCTGTTTATTGGATGGAGTTCGCGGCATGATTACGGCCGAGCAGGTAGCTGGTGCAATAAATGATCCTGAATTTTATCATAGCCCGCTTACGAGTTTGGTTTGTGTGGAAAATACAACAAATAAAGGTGGTGGAGCTTGTTATGATTTAAATGAACTGAAAAAAATAAAAGCAGTTTGTGTTGCTAATAATTTAAAATTTCATTTAGATGGCGCCCGGATTTGGAATGCCGTTGTTGCCAAAAAACAGCATCCAAGAGAGTTTGGGGCGTTATTTGATACGATTTCGGTTTGTTTGTCCAAAGGTTTGGGAGCACCGATTGGTTCAGTGCTTTTGGGTGATAAAGCTACAATTCATAGGGCATTACGAATTAGAAAAATATTAGGCGGAGGAATGCGTCAGGTTGGATATCTTGCTGCTGCAGGAAATTTTGCGATAGACAACAATATTGCCAAATTAGTTGACGATCATAGAAGAGCCAGGGAAATTGCTGAAGTTTTGTTAAGATTGCCTTGGATTGGTAAAGTTGAGCCTGTAGAAACTAACATTTTGATTTTTTCGGTCCGAGAAGGTTTGAGTGAAAAATTACTTATCGAGAAGCTGAAAGAGAAAAATATTTTGATTAGTTCCCTTGGACATGGAAAACTTAGAATTGTAACGCATCTTGATTATAAAGAAGTCATGCATACGTATGTTTTGGAGACGCTGCAGAAGATTGTTTTGTAGGTTTAAGAATGTTTAAACGTTTAAAGTAGTTTTCATAAAATATGAAAATTCATTTTCATCATATATTTCAAAGCCTAAATTCTTATATAGAGTTTGGGCTTTGTTTGCTTTAAGGACACTTAGTCTTACTGGGATTTTCTTTGCGAAAGATTCTTTTAGAATGGATTTGATGATTTGGCTTCCGATACCTTTGTTTTGATGGTTTGGAGCTATCTGAATTTGAAGGATTTCAATTTCGCCATCTTGTTCGGCTGTTTTTAAAAGTCCAATTTTTTGATTATTTAATAGAATTATTTTGGCATGTTCAAAATGGTAATTTATTCGGCTTAAATGACTTTCTTCGTTTACTTCCATTCTCGAATTAATGAGATACTGTACCATCGTTTCTTTGCGAAGCCAAAGGAGAAATTCGATGTCTTCTTTGGATGCTTTTCTGAAAGTTAAGTTTGTTATCATAATTCATTAAAATTAAGATGTTCAAAGTTTGAAAAAAACCTTGCAGGAAATAAGTCTTGCAAGTTTTTTTTAAAATTATTTACTGTTTTAATTGTCGATTTTGTCAATAATTATAAGATTACTGTCAATTGTCGAATCAGAAGTTATCTTTAAAACACTGAAAGTTTTGGTGGAAATATTGTATTTTAAAATTTGAAATTGCTGGCTGTCGGTCATGAAACAAATGTATTGATCGTTCAATTTGTCTATAAAACCATTTCCAAAAGGTGGGTAGGAGTAAAAGCTTTCATTCGGTAATACATCCTCGTATGTATTATTGCTCAGATTTAACTTTGTTAATATATTACGGCTTGGCACTTGTCTGAAACAATAAGCCATATTGTTGTCATAAGCAATAGGTTTTATATATGTGGTTTTGGCATTATTATATAATACTTTTTTTGCAGTATTATTTACTAAATCTATTTCAATAGTAAACCCATCATTAAGGTAGGAACTATATACTTTGTTGTTATTCAAATAAGCTGAAGAAGAGGCAGTTTGGTTGAAAGTTAATCCTTCGTATGTTATTGTAAAATTATTTGGATTGATTTTTATAAAATAGCATGTATTTGTGGGGGATTTGCTATAGGGATTGTCAACAATAATTCCATAAAGTATTTTTTTTGACTCATCCCATATAATGGAAGTTAAAGTAGGCTCAAATCCTGTAATTTCCTTTGGAAAAACTAATTCTTTTGATATTGTTGTTTTTGTTTTTTTATCAAAAATGTAAAGTTTGTCACTTGGAGAAATATGATTAATTAAAAATATTTTTTCTGAATTGGTCGTAATGTTGTTTAAATGGACAAAATAGGATTCGTTTAATCCTTCGAATTGAGAAAATGTACTTATTTTACCTGTATTATTTCCGATTTTTTGAATTTTCCCTGATGCATTTACAGCTAAATAACTGAAGTCATCTTTGATTTTGTTGTTGTCAGAAGGTTTAGATGTGTTGTTTTCTGAAGATGCAGGCGTGTCGTTTGAACAAGAAAAAAGAAGTGCTATGTAAATAACAGCTGAGATTTTCATTAAAAGCTTCATGTTTTTTTAGGGTATTTTTGAGGTACTTGATTTTTTGTTTCTAAGTCAATTTAGCTTTAGAATTGTTGTTTTGTTTAAAGGGTTTAAAGAAAACTATTCAGCTTTAAACCCTTTTTGAATTTTATTTAAAAAGATTGTCCATTCCTGGAATCATCGGCATATCCATTTTGGCAACAGCATCCAACTCTGCTTGGTTGATTGTTGCTGCTTTTTCAATCGCTTTATTTAGTACCAAAATCAAGTAATCTTCCAGTTGTTCCTTGTCTTCCAATAGAGAATCATCAATGGTGATTGATTTAATTTTTGTATTGGCAGTCAAGGTAACTTTTAGCAGACTGTCATTACTTTGTTCGTCAATTAGTACTGTGTCTAAACGTTTTTTAGTATCTTCGATTTTTTGTTGGGTTTCTCTAAGTTTGCCCATCATTCCCATTAAATCCATTTTGGTGATTTTTAAATTATTGAAAACAAAATTACGCAATTTGACATTTAGTTATGTTAAATAAGATAAAAATCGAATTCGTTTTGAAACCGCTTTATGTTATTTTTGCAATCGTAATAATACTAAATCAACTCGCAAACAATGCCAGAAAATAGTACAGCCCCTGTAGCTAAAGTTATTCCTAAGAAATTAAAAAAATTTGGTGAAGTTCGAATTGATAATTATTTTTGGTTAAATGACCGAGAAAATCCTGAAGTTATTGATTATTTGAATCAGGAAAACGCTTATTACCAAGAAAAAACAGCACATACCAAAGATTTTCAAAAAGCTCTTTTTGAAGAAATGAAAAGCCGAATTAAGGAAGACGATCAATCGGTTCCTTATTTTTTTAATGGGTATTATTATATCACCCGCTATGAAAAAGGGCAGAACTATCCAATTTATTCCCGAAAAAAAGAAAGCCTTTCGGCAAAAGAAGAAATACTTTTCAATTGCAATGAAATGGCAAATGATAAGCCTTATTTTCAATTGGGAGCGTTGAGTATCAGCCCAGATAATAAGCTGGCTCTTTTTAGCTATGATATTGTTGGAAGAAGGATTTATACCATTCAAGTCAAAAACTTGGAAACCAACGAAATTTTAGATGATAAAATAGAAAATGTCACTGGTAGCGCAGTTTGGGCCAATGATAATAAAACCATATTTTATTCGGATCAAGATGATGTTACGTTGCGTTCGGATAAAATTTTCAAGCACAAATTAGGTTCAAAGCAAACAGATGATGTATTGGTTTATTTTGAAAAAGACGAAACTTTTAATGTGGAGATTCTTAAGTCCAAATCTAGAAAATATTTGGCTATTGAATCAGGGAGTACATTGACTACGGAGTATCAAATCCTTGATGCCGATACTCCTGACGAAGAATTTAAAATTTTTCAGAAAAGAGTTCGAGGATTGGAATATAGTATCAATCATTATGGTGATAGTTTTTATATTTTAACCAATAAGGACAAGGCGGAGAATTTTAAATTGATGAAAACTTCGGTAAACAAAACATCAAAAACCAATTGGGAAGAAGTAATTCCTCATAGAGGCGATGTTTTGCTAGAAGATATTGAGATATTTAAAGATTTTTTAGTTCTGGAAGAACGCGAAAATGGTTTGAATAAAATCCGAATTATGCCTTGGAATGGAGAAGGGGAGTATTATCTTCCTTTTGAAAGTGAAACCTATACTGCTTATGCAACAGGAAATGTTGATTTTGACACCGATGTTTTGCGTTATGGCTATCAATCTATGACTACACCATCGTCAATTATTGATTTCAATATGAAAACCAAAGCCAAAGAAATCAAAAAAGAGCAAGAAGTATTAGGTGGAAAGTTTGATAAAAACAATTATGTCGAAGAACGTGTTTGGGCTACAGCGGAAGATGGTGTTAGGATACCTATTTCGATGGTGTACAGGAAAGGTTTGAAGAAAGATGGTGCAAATCCATTGCTTCAATATGCTTATGGTTCTTATGGTCATTCTATGGATGCAACTTTTTCTACGACTCGTTTAACGTTATTGGATCGAGGCTTTATTTTTGCAATTGCGCATATCCGCGGGGGTGAAGATTTGGGAAGACAATGGTATGAAGATGGGAAGTTATTGAAGAAAAAAAATACATTTACTGATTTCATAGATTGTTCCAAATTTTTGATTGCCGAAAAATATACATCACCACAGCATTTATATGCCGAAGGCGGTTCAGCTGGTGGTTTGTTGATGGGTGTAGTTGTTAATACTGCGCCTGAATTATACAATGGAGTAATCGCTCAGGTGGCTTTTGTAGATGTGATAACCACTATGCTGGATGATAGTATTCCGCTTACGACTGGAGAATATGACGAATGGGGTAATCCAAATGTTCGGGAATATCATGATTATATGCTGTCTTACTCACCATACGATAATGTTTTGCCTCAAAAATATCCAAATATGTACGTGTCTACAGGTTTGCATGATTCGCAAGTACAGTATTGGGAACCAGCTAAATGGGTGGCTAAATTGCGTGCCGTAAAAACAGATGATAATGTACTTTATTTGGATACCAATATGGATGCAGGACATGGTGGTGCTTCAGGTCGCTTTGAAGCTCTTAAGGAATTGGCAAAAGAGTATAGTTTTTTATTAGATTTAGAGAAAATTAAAGACTAATTAGAATTTTTTTGTTAGATTTGCATCATATCGGGGTCTATTAAAAAAATGCTCTCAGATAAACTATTTTTTTATGAAAGAAGAAATAAATGCTTATAATAATATTTTAGAGTTAATAGGTAATACGCCACTTGTTAAGCTAAATAGTATAACCGAGAATTTAAAAGGAAACTTCTATGCAAAAGTAGAGTCTTTTAATCCGGGACATTCTTCGAAAGATAGAATTGCTTTATACATTATTGAAGAAGCAGAAAAAAAAGGGATTTTATCTCCAGGGGATACTATAATCGAAACTACTTCTGGTAATACGGGATTTAGTTTGGCAATGGTAAGCATCATAAAGGGGTACAACTGTATTCTTGCGGTGAGTTCCAAATCTTCAAAAGATAAAATCGATATGTTAAGGAGTTTAGGGGCTAAGGTATATGTTTGCCCCGCTCACGTATCTGCTGATGATGAGCGTTCTTACTACAATGTAGCAAAACGACTTCATGAAGAAACAAAAGGGTCAATTTATATCAATCAGTATTTTAACCAATTAAATATTGATGCTCATTATAAAACAACAGGACCTGAAATTTGGAAACAAACGAATGGTAAAATAACACATCTTGTTGCTTGTAGCGGAACTGGAGGAACAATTTCTGGAACTGCAAAATTTCTTAAGGAACAAAATCCTAATGTTAAGATTCTTGGTGTAGACGCTTTTGGGTCAGTATTGAAAAAATACCATGAAACCAAGGAATTTGATAACGATGAAATTTACCCATACAGAATAGAAGGATTGGGTAAAAATTTAATTCCATCAGCAACTGACTTTGATATTATTGATAAATTTATCAAGGTATCTGATGAGGAAAGTGCTCACTCCGCAAGAGAAATTACTAGGAAAGAAGGATTATTTGTTGGTTATACTTCAGGGGCAGTAATGCAAGCTATCAAGCAATATGCTGAAGAAGGTGAGTTTGATGAAAATAGTAATGTAGTTGCCATATTCCCAGATCATGGTTCTCGTTATATGAGTAAAGTGTTTAGCGATGACTGGATGAACGATCAAGGATTCTTTGATAGTGTTAATGAAGAAGAAGCGCAGAAAATAGAATTTATCAAATAAATTATTTTACTGTTAATTATACGAAAAGCTCTAGATGTAAATCTGGAGCTTTTTTTTGCCTATTAGATTTTTAATTAATAAGAAGTAGCTGTTGTTTTTGTATTTTTAATTCAATAATCAAACAGTTAAAATAATGTGAATTTTTTAACACAGTCTGTTTATATCTGCTTTTTGTTGAGTATAATTTATTTGAAGCTGATGATATTTAGTTGATTAAACGAGTATTTTTACATTTCATCGAAATATTTAGGATATTGTTACGATGTAGTTCTAAATTTGATATGTAAATGATTCTCAGGTTATTTATAGTCAAATTTAATCCTACAAGCTTATGAAAAAAATTATACTTTTTACAGTAATGTTGGTATTTTCTTTTCAAGTTAATGCTCAAACAGCAATTCAAGAATTTAAGTTTAATGGTAATTTTAGTAATACAGCAAATGATATTTCATTTTCAGGTATTGCTAAATTTGTAAAGGATAGAGCAGGTATGGCTAATAATGCAATACGTGTTTCTAATACTGTTCTAGAAGCAACTATAGCTAATTTACCATGTTCTAATTCTCAAAGGACAGTTTCTATCTGGGTTAAATATAATGATGTTGCTACAGCTAATTATATTTGGGGATATGGATCTTTAACTAATGCCCAGTATTTTGGTTTATTACAGCAAAGTACCACCACTTCAGCATCTGATTTAAATCTTGCCTGCTGGGGGCCGGCTAATGATGTTATTGTAACGACAACAATTGCTGCGGGGATTTGGTATAACTATACTGTAACGTATGATGGACTTACTTCGAAAATTTATAGAGACGGCGAACTGATTAAATCATCTATAAGTCCTAGAAAACTGACTTCTGCGGTGGTTTTTGGAATAGGTAGAATGGGATCTGCAGTTAGCATTAATGCTGATATAGATGATTTGAAAATTTATAATGTCGCTTTATCAGCTCAAGAAGTTGCAGCTATATATAATGATGGCTCTTCAATAGCAGTAAAGGATGCAGTTGCTGAGGTTAGTCCGGCTAAAGCCTTAACCCAAAAAGGAAGTGTAAAAACAATTACAAAAAAAACTGTTACAAAATCTGATGTAGCGCTGTCTAATCCCTTAGAAGCAATGGATGTTAAGTTGTCTGAAATTTATTCTTCAGAAGGTTTTAAAGTGTTGAGCGGTGACAAAAATGAAATTGATATAACCACACTGCCTGAAGGTACATATTTATTGAAAGTAAGTACTAATCTGCATAATAGTACAGCATACAATAAACTGACATCGAATTAGTTTTTTAAAAAGTATAAAAAAAATCAAGGGAGGTTGTGCTATTTAGGCACAGCCTTTTTTTTATGTACTTAGGATCTATTTCCAATTGATTTGTAAAGCGAAGCAGGTTTTATCTTCTTTAGTAATGCTAAATACGACATCGGTTTCATTGACACATTCGTGAATGATGACTTCGTCTTTTAGGGAAAGCTCTTTCAGGAAATTCATTTCGAAGCTTTGGACTTCTTGTTTTAAAATTCTTTTTGCGTCAACATGATCCAGACACCATTCCAAATATTTGACATTATTGGCATGATTTACGATATCCAAGTCTGAAAGATAAACGGTTTTTTCAAAAACAGATTCTTTTTCGGGGTTGATGTTGATTTTAGAAAAACCTTCTTCGGTAGCTTTTTTGTCGGGAAATAATTCAAAGTGCTCGTATGGCAAAGCCAATGGTTCCGGTCTTCGTGCTTTGGTGTTAAAAACTGCCCAAAAGGTTTCAGATCCTATTATTTTTTTGCCGTTTACGTGCATTTCGAGTGCACGAACCGAACGAGAATTTTCTAATGAGTTAATCCATGTTTTTACGGTTACAACGTCTCTCCATTTGGGTAATTCGGTAATTTCTACACGCATTCTGCTGAGCACCCATGCTTGGTCGAACTCCTGCATATCGGTAAAACTAATCCCGCCCACTTCGGAATGTGCGGCAGCTGTTAATTGCAGTAAATTACACAGATCAGTGTATTTTAAATAGCCGTTTGGAGTGCATTGGGTAAAATTAATTTCCCAGTCTTTGCTTAATATTGAGGTAAAATCTGGACTTATTGGCATTTTATTTTTTATTTTTAAAGTATGGGGAAAATAATTTGAAGTTGATGAAAATAAAACCTAATAATAGAATTCCTAAAAGAATTAATTCTTTAGTATTTAAATTTTTAAAATGAGGTTGTTCAATTTTTGTTACTAATGAAATAGAATATGCTATTATTAAACATATAGTAAAAATTAAAAAAATAGTTTTAGCTATTAGTTTTAATGTATTCATATTAAATGATTTTCAATGTACTTAATTATATTTTTTTGATCTGTCAAATAATCAAACCATTGGGTGTTTTCTTTGCGTTTGAACCATGTGAGCTGACGTTTTGAAAACCGGCGTGTGTTTTTCTTGATTTCCTCAATGGCAAAAGGCAATGTGAAATCTCCATCAAAGTAACTGAATAATTCTCTATATCCTACCGTTTGTAATGCGTTTAATTCCTTGTTTGGATATAAAGTTTCGGCTTCCGCCAAAAGTCCTTCATTGATCATAATATCGACTCGCAGGTTAATTCTATCGTAAATTACGTTTCTGTCAGCTTCCAGACCGATGACGATTGGTGTGAAATTGCGGTTGTTTTTCTTTTGGTTTAAAAAGGAGGAATACGGTTTTCCAGTTCCTAGGCAAACTTCTACAAATCGCATCATGCGTTGCGGGTTTTGTAAGGTCTGCGGATTTTCGAAAGTTATTTTTTGAAAATATTCTGGGTCAAGTGTTTCTAACTGTTGTTGTAAATATTCGATTCCGAGATTTTCATAATTTAAATTTACGTTTTCACGAATGGCAGGATCTATGGCTGGAAACTCGTCAAAGCCTTTTAAAATGGCATCTACATACAATCCGGAACCTCCAACGAGGACTGCGTAATCATTGGTTTGAAATAGTTCTTCGATTTTTATGAGCGCTTCTTTTTCGAAATCGCCTACGGTATAATTGTCAAAAATGGATTTGTTTTGAATGAAATGATGTGTCGCTGTAGCTAGTTCTTCGGGATTTGGCACGGCTGTTCCAATAGTCATTTCCCTGAAAAACTGCCGACTGTCGCAGGAAATGATGTCACAGTTAAAATGATTGGCCAACTTGATGCTCAAGGCTGTTTTTCCTATGGCTGTTGGTCCGACTATGGTAATTAAATATTTCATTTGTTTTGTTGCAATGTTTGCATTTCTTCTTTTGACTACTGCTCCACTAGCCCAGATGGTAACGGAAACCCCGCAGTTATTACAGTTTGTTTTTCCTGGTATAAAAGAGCGACTGAAAGAAGCTCCTTTTATGCCTTGGAAAAACTACTGGAATAACGAGGAGTTGCAGTGTACAGCTGGATTAGCTACTAATAGAATCATTTAATTTATTTCCGCAATGATGGCAAAATAGTGCTTCCTTATTTTGAATGACTGTACTACATGATGTACAAGTAGTTTTGAAAGTGTCTGAGTTTGTATGTATGTTTCTTTTTGCAAATTCGGCTGTGATGATTCCGGTAGGAACGGCGATGATTCCGTAACCTAAAATCATTACTAATGAAGCAAAAATTTGTCCCAACGGAGTTTGCGGAGAAATGTCGCCATAACCTACTGTTGTTAAGGTTACAATAGTCCAGTAGATGCTTGTTGGGATGCTGGTAAAACCACTTTCTTTACCTTCGATAATGTACATTATGGACCCAATAATGATTGTACAGATTAGAACAAAATAGATAAATACAATGATTTTCCCTCGGCTGGCGTTGACTGCCTCTTTCAATTGTACAGATTGACTGGTGAAATGTGGATGATTGATAATTTTAAACAGACGTAACAATCGTAGAGCCCGAACAGCGGTTAATATACTTGTTCCTGGGAAAAATATTGACAAATACATAGGTAAAGTTGCAATTAGATCTATTATACCGTAGAAACTAAAAATGTATTTGATTGGTTTGTCTATAGAAATTACCCGTAGAATATACTCGATAGTGAAGAAAATAGTAATTATCCATTCTAAAAAAACGAGTTGGCTGTGGTATTTGGCATTGAAACCTTCGACGGTTTCCATGATAACCAAAAAGAGACTCAATAAAATTACACCCAAAAGTACCAAATCAAATATTTGTCCGGCGCTTGTAGTTGTGCCGTGGACTATGATTCGGGTTTGTTGCCTGAAAGCATCATATTTAGATTTAATTTTTCTCAATTGTAATTATTAAAAATTAATAATTTTTTGAACTCTGTTTTTTCTTAGATATTCCTGAATATAATTTCGGGTATTTTTATTGTTGGGTGTTGGAATCAAGATATTTTTCAGAATATCCGGAGTGTTAATCTGATAGTTCAAATCATAAAAAGCATAACCTTTGTAAACTCCGTTTTCTATTAGAATAGCGCTGTGTTCACCTGTTTTTCGGCCACGGTCAATGATAATCATGTTTTTATTATCAAAAAGATTTTTGTCGATAAAAACCTGAACTCTGGCATTATATTCTTCGGGAGTTATTTTCTTTGAACAGGCACCGTCACATGGATTGTTTTCGTTTTGCGGACAAGGCGTTTTCGAATCCGAAAGACCTGTCAGCTTCGGACACAATTGATAACTTGCCGTAATACGGCTTAGGGCAGATTTTGCTTCCTGCTGGCTGGAAAAAGCAGTTATTTCTTTTTTGCGTCCATCTGCCTTTTGAAGTTTTAAATTCAAATATCCGTCACTGTCTTTTTCGGCATAGATTGCCCAATTCAGCGTTTTTTTGCGTGACATTCTGTTGTAAATCGGACTGTTTTTCTTTATTTCTTCGGATGCTTTTAATAGTGCAATCAATTCGCTTCCTGTTTCTTCAAATGTTACTGTGAATACTTCAGTTTGAATTTTTTTGGCACTGCTGGTTATTCCTGTAAAGTGCTGATTGACTCTCTTTTTTATGTTTTTGCTTTGGCCGATGAATATGATACTGCCGTCTTCTCTATGAATGTAATAAATTCCGGTTTTGGATGGAAGGCTTTCGATTATGTCCAATAATCGAGGAGAAACTCCTTTGATAACTTCAAATTTGATTAGTTCTTTTGTAATTGTCTTTTCTAAATCTTTGTCCAAAAGCATCTTGAAAAGTTTGACCGTCGCCATTGCATCACCGCTGGCTCTGTGTCTGTCGGCCATGGGAATTCCCAATGCTCTTACTAATTTTCCCAGACTGTGTGATGGTTGTTCCGGCATTAAACGCTGTGACAATTCTACGGTACAAAGGGTTTTGATATTGAAATCATATCCGAGGCGACGAAATTCGGTGCGGAGAATTCGATAATCAAATGAGGCGTTGTGTGCCACAAGTACGCAGTCGTTTGTTATCTCGATAATACGTTTGGCAACTTCGTAAAACTTTGGCGCGCCACGAAGCATTTCGTTATTGATACCCGTGAGTTTGACAACAAACGGTTGAATTGGAATTTCAGGATTAATCAAACTGATGAATTGATCCACAATTTCATGCCCATCGTATTTATAGATAGCAATCTCTGTGATTCCTTCTTCGTTGAATTGCCCTCCTGTGGTTTCTATGTCGAGTATTGCGTACAAAATTCAGTTTTAGTTTTGTTGAGATGCACTGCAGTGCATCTTTACGATGTTTTTCTATCTTCCTCCAAATATACTACTTCCAATTCGAACCATTGTGCTTCCGCATGAAATTGCCAATTGGTAATCGCCGGACATTCCCATTGATAATGTTTTCGGCGTAGAGATGCACTGCAGTGCATCTCTACGTGATCCGACTGTGTCGTTTAATCCATCAAAAATCGTTTTCAAATGCGTGAATTCCTTTTTGATTTGGTTTTGATTATCTGTGAAAGTTGCCATTCCCATTAAACCAACTATTCGAATATTTTTCATTTCTTCTAAAATTGGAGAGGTCAATAGTGCTGACAATTCTTCTTTGTCCAATCCGAATTTTGATTCTTCTTCGGCTATGTATATTTGTAATAAACAATCAATAATTCTATTACTTTTTTTGGCTTGCTTGTTGATTTCTTCCAATAATTTCAAACTATCAACACCATGAATCAAACTCACGAAAGGAGCCATGTATTTAACTTTATTAGTTTGTACATGCCCAATCATGTGCCATTCAATGTCTTTGGGCATTTGTTCCCATTTATCGGCCATTTCCTGAATTTTGTTTTCACCAAAAATACGCTGACCGGCATTATAGGCTTCCATTAAATCCGGAACAGGTTTGGTTTTGGAAACAGCCACCAAAGTAACGTGTTCTGGAAGAGTTGATTTTATGTGGAGAAGGTTTTGTTGAATCGTATTCATTTTTTATTATAAATTTCTAAAATTTCATTATTTCTTTTTTTAATCCAACTTTTAACTTCAAATAAGAAAATGTTTTTTATTGATTTTGAATTGTTCAATTCTGAAATGCTAAAATTGAAAATTTGCGATATCTCTTCTTTGTTTTTTTCCGTTCTAATAATTTTAACCTTTATGTAAAAAAGTAAATCATTTAAATAATAAAATTCACCATAGATATTTTCTGAATATGATTTTTTGTAATTTACGCCTTCATGATATTCACCTTTTATTAAACGGGAATATTGATTGAAATCATATTTTCTTTTTTCAATATTTGTTAATGCGTTGTATTTGGCTTCGTCAAAATGATATAGATATATTTTATTCGAGAAGCCTCCATTTCCAATTACTACATTTGATTTATTTAAATTTTCAATCTTTCTTTCAATCTTTCCTTCCGAAACAATATTAGCACTTCCGTTTTTTAAACAAATACTATCAATTTCTTTAATTGTAAATTCTCGTTTATTAGTATCAATTTTTATATTCTGTGAAATACAAATCGTTGTTGTAAACATAAAAAGTGTTCGTAGTAAATTTTTCATACATTCCTTTTTGTTGTTTAATGGGATTGGAATACTAAATTTTTTGAATTTTGAAATGTGTTTTTGTAAAATTTAATAAACTTCTAGCTTAAACAAACTGCTTCGAAATCTTCTCTGCTTTTTTGCTTTCACTGTAATCATAAAAGCCTTCACCTGATTTAATTCCTAGTTTTCCAGCTCTAACCATATTTACCAATAACGGACAAGGCGCATATTTTGGGTTTTTGAAACCGTCGTACATTACATTTAATATCGCCAGACAAACATCAAGGCCAATGAAATCGGCTAGTTGTAAAGGTCCCATCGGATGTCCCATTCCTAGTTTCATAACGGTGTCAATTTCATAAACGCCGGCAACTTTGTTGTATAGGGTTTCGATTGCTTCGTTAATCATTGGCATCAAAATTCTATTGGCAACAAAACCTGGGTAATCATTTACTTCCACGGGAGTTTTTCCCAGTTTTTCGGATAACTTCATGATGATGTTTGTCACTTCATCACTGGTGTTATATCCACGAATGATTTCAACTAGTTTCATGATTGGCACCGGATTCATGAAGTGCATTCCTATTACACGTTCCGGATGCGCTACAACGGCTCCAATTTGAGTAATCGAAATAGACGAAGTGTTGGTTGCTAAAATCGTATTATGAGAACATGCTTCGTTTAATTGCTTGAAAATATTTAGTTTTAATTCTACATTTTCGGTAGCTGCTTCGACTACTAAATCAGCTCCTACAACACCGTCTTTTATATCAGTGTAAGTAATAATATTGGTAATGGTTTTGACTTTGTCTTCTTCGGTTATGGTTCCTTTAGAAACCATTCGGTCTAAATTAGCGAAAATAGTCGCCATCCCTTTATCAAGTGATTTTTCGGAAACATCAATCAGTTTTACGGTAAAACCACTTTGCGCAAAAGTATGGGCAATTCCGTTACCCATAGTTCCAGCTCCGATTACAGCAATAATTTTCATTTTATGATATTTATAAGTTAAAAAAGTTTAAAATTTAAAATCTACATATTAGACTTTAAACCTTAAACTTTAATGAAATTTTTAGTTTTTTTATTTATTAAAACAATCAATAATCTGATAGGCAACTCTCAAGGCATCAGTAGCTTGTTCCAATGTTACAATTGGAGTAGTATCATTATTAATTGCATCAGCAAATGTTTCTAATTCGTCAAGAATAGCATTATTGCTTTCTACATCTGGATTTTCAAAATAGATTTGTCTTTTTACCCCTTCAGCATTTTGCAAAATCATATCAAAATCGCCAGGAACTTCTGGTGCATCTTTCATTTTGACTACTTCACATTTTTTCTCAAGAAAATCAACAGAGATGTAGGCATCTTTTTGAAAAAATCTTGATTTACGCATATTTTTCAGTGAAATTCGGCTCGCAGTCAAATTTGCCACGCAGCCATTTTCGAATTCAATTCTGGCATTTGCAATATCTGGTGTATCACTGATTACAGAAACTCCGCTCGCATTGATGCTTTTTACTTTCGATTGCACAACACTCAAAATGGCGTCAATATCATGTATCATTAAATCCAAAACTACAGGAACGTCAGTTCCGCGGGGATTGAACTCTGCTAATCGATGTGTTTCAATAAACATTGGGTTTTCAATCATGTTTTTGGTAGCGATAAATGCAGGGTTGAATCTTTCTACGTGACCAACCTGACCTTTTACATTGAATTCTTTTGCTAATGCAATGATTTCTTCAGCTTCTTCAATGGTATTTGAAATGGGTTTTTCAATAAAAACATGTTTTCCGGATTTGATGGCTACTTTGGCACATTTATAATGGGAAAGTGTAGGTGTAACGATATCAATAACGTCTACTGCATGGATAAGTGTTGCAATTGTATTGAAATTTTTGTAACCAAATTCTTTGTTTATTTTTTCGGCGTTTTCTAGATTGGGGTCATAAAAACCAACTAATTCATACTTTTCAGATTGTTGTAATAAACGCAAATGTATTTTACCCAGGTGCCCAGCACCTAATACTCCAATTTTCAGCATAATAATGATGTTTCCACAAAAATAGTAATAAAATAAGAAATTCCAATTTATAAGATTCTAAATTACGTGCTTATTTTTTATTGTTTGGGAGTATTAATTTTGATTTTATTTTGAGAAGGAAATTGATTTAGTTTTCTATTTTTGTTCTATAATATAAATCTTAAATTTTGAAAGATACAGCCAAGCATCAAGGACTTCGAAATCAATTAGTAAATACCTTAAAGGAAAAAGGAATTGCAGATAAGAATGTTCTGGAAGCTATAAAAAAAATCCCTCGTCATTTATTTTTAAACTCCAGTTTTGAAGATTATGCTTATCAGGACAAAGCTTTTCCTATCGCAGCAGGTCAGACAATTTCTCAGCCTTATACTGTAGCTTTTCAATCACAGTTGTTAGAAATCCAGAAAGGGCACAAAGTGTTGGAAATTGGTACAGGTTCAGGATATCAGACAGCGGTTTTGTGTTTAATGGGCGCTCAGGTTTTTTCTATAGAAAGACAAAATGAGCTGTTCAAAAAAACTTCTGTTTTACTGCCAAAACTTGGGATTCGTCCTAAACATCTTTCTTTTGGAGATGGCTATAAAGGACTTCCAAATTATGCGCCTTTTGATAGTGTAATCGTTACTGCCGGTGCTCCCTTTATCCCGCAGCCTTTGATGGCACAGCTCAAAGTAGGAGGAAGGCTTGTTATTCCATTAGGAGAAAATGTTCAAATAATGACTATGCTTATTCGTGTAAATGAAACACAGTTTGAAAAACATGAATTTGGAGAGTTTCGCTTTGTTCCTTTATTAGAAGATAAAAATTAAAATGCTACTTAACCAACCAAAAATTATGAAAAAAATTACTATTCTGTTTTTACTGTTTGTTTCAAATTTTATTTACTCGCAGGCAGATTACACTAATGTATTGAATTTGCTGATTAATAATAAACGGGATGAGGCAAGAGTTTTATTTGATAAACAGTTTGGAAAAAGTAAAACAACTAACATTGATTTATTGTTTTTGGACGCATTTATAGATGAACAGTCTGGGAAGATAAGCTTTGATGAGACTATGCTTAAAAATTTAGAAAAGCTTCCGAATTCTCAGTACTATATTGCACCTTTTATTAATAAAGATATGATACTTAGTGATATTTCGACGGACGCCTGCAATGATCTGACATATACTAAAATTGATTATCTGGCTTCATCACCAAAGTTTAAAGACCTGCCTATTGTTAAATACAGAAAAGCAATATTTGAGCGCAAAAGAATGAAATTTGAAGATGCTCAAAAGTCGTTTGCTGATTTGGGAGTCATAACGCAATGGCAGTTTTGCGGTGTTTTTGAAAACTTGAATGGCAGTGGTTTGGAAATTGAATACGAGCCTGAAATTTATGCCAAAAATGATAAACTTTTTGATGCTAACAGCAATGGTAAAATTGGCTGGTACAATCCAAAAGATATAGAAAATGATGCGTACCAGTTTTTTACAAACGAGGGAGAATATGGAAATGGAATTATATATGCCCAGACTTTTATTGATTCGCCCGAAAAGAAAAGTTTTCTGTTACGTTTTGGTGCCAGTCAGGGATTGAAAATATTTTTGAATGATAAAGAAATTTATTTCAATCAAGATATTAAAAGAACAAATCTGGATGCTTACACTTTAAAAATTAATTTAGAAAAAGGTGTTAACAGGCTGCTTTTTAAATTATCTACCTATGGAGGAGGCGATTATTTTTCGGCACAAGTTAAAAATCTAGATTATACCGTGGCCAATGATTTGAAATTCAATAAAGAATATCTTCCTTATACCATTTCGAAGGGAGATGCTGCTGAAGTAGAAATTCTGAAATTAGATTATGAATTGTATTTTGATAATTTGGTGAAAAAATATCCGAATAATCTATTATATAAATTATTCCAATATGCAGCATATGAATCGAATACCAAATACATTAGTGCTTATGAAGCTATTGAAGGTCTTGACGTGAAATATCCAAACAGTTCTTTTATTGCAAGTTATTTTCTGCGTTATTATGATTTAGTTGGTGATGAAGCACAAAAGAAACAGGAGATTGTAAAAAATATAGAGAAAAACGATATTGATTATTATTATGCTACTTTCTCGAAAATATTAGATAGTAAATGGCTTCAAAACTCTTCTATTGCTGATTTGGAAATTTATAAAAATCGTTCCAAAAAATACAAACAGCGTTTTTGTGAGCTGATGTTTGATTTTATGATTGCATCAAAAAAGGAAGATGTTGAGGAAATGTTTAGACTTCTGAGTGATATTGATAAAGATACGTATGGAAATGAAAAGTTTAAAATTGCATCAGCTACTTTATATTTAAAACTAAAAAATGACAAAGCAAAGACTATTGCTCTTTTGGAAGAATTATCGAAAGATAAAATAATTACAGAAGTTGATAATTTATTAATTACTTATTATAATGAGCTTAATAATAAAGCTGCAGTCGAGAGAATTGTAAAAAGACGAATTAAAGAGTATAGTTATATAAATTTATTCAGAAATGATTACATAACTATTTTGTCTAACGAAAATAAATATGATGAAGCATTAGCTGTCATTGATGAAAATCTGAGCAATTTTCCATATTCTTTTACAAATATGGAAAAGAAAGCGGGGATTTATAATCTGATGAAAAATAATAAAGAAGCAGAGAAGTATATCCGTCAGTCTTTGACCCATAATTCAGGTAACGGGAAATTGAGAAAGCAGCTGTATGATATTTCCAAAATTCCAGATGAAATTGAAGAAATAGCTACGAAAGACATATATAAACTGGCTAAAACCAGAAGAAATTCTAAATTAAAGAGTGATTACGGAGTTGTATTATTACTTGACGAATACATTGTAAATGTTTTTCCTGAAGGCGGAAGAAAGTCAAAAATGTCTTACCTGTATGAAATAACAACTGAAAGCGGTATCGAAAAAATGAAAGAATATTCGCTGAACTTAAATTATAATACCGTTATAAAAGCTGAAATTATAAAAGCAGACGGGACAATAGTCCCTGCTGAAGAAGGTGACAATTTATTAGTGTTTTCTAATTTAAAAGTAGGTGATGTTATCTATTTATATTATGAACGCATTGACAACGGAACCGGCCGATTCTATAAAGACTTTAATATAAGCTGTTATTTTGACAGTGATTATCCATCTACTGAAGCCATTTTTGGTTTAATAACACCAGAAGACAGCAAGTATTATACCAGTTTTAGTAACGGTGATATAGTGCCGATAACTAAAAAAATCAATGGAAAGAACTGCAGTATCTGGAAAAGAACTAATATTCCAGCTTTATCGCTTAAAGAAGATTATGCGCCAATAGCAAGTGATTTGACCAATACAATTGAAGTGGGAACTATTAAATCATGGAGTGATATATCAAATTGGTATTCGGATTTAGTAAAGAAAAATTTAAAATCGGATAAAATTACCAAAGATACTTTTAATACTATTTTTCCAAAAGGAACTGCTAACTTAAGTGATGACGAGAAAGCAAAAGCAATCTATAGCTACATAGAAAAAAATATTACCTATAGCTCTTTAGATTTTAGACAAAGTGGTTATGTTCCTCAAAAACCTTCTAAGACAATAACAACAAAGTTGGGAGATTGTAAAGACGTTTCGACCTTGTTTGTTGCATTGTCTGAATATGCAGGATTAAAGTCTAATTTGGTTTTGGTTTCAACAAATGATAATGGTTTCAATTCGATGAGACTGCCTTCAAAGGATTTTAATCATTGTATCGTGCAGACTAGAATTGATAATAAAGTTGTTTTCTTAGAACTTACAGATAAATATTTGCCGTATAGAATGCTTCCGACTTCATTATATAATGCAAATGCTCTAGTAATTTCGTTTGATAAAAAGGAAAATGAGGCTTCCAAATTAATAAATATCCCTTTTGATACTACAATTCAAAACAGTTTAAAAACATCTTCTGTTGTTACTTTAGATGATAAAAGTAAAGTGTTTGTAAATACGCATACTATTGCTGGAGCTACAAAATCGTATTACAATGAGCTCTTTTCTGATGCGACTACAAAAGATGTAAGGGATAAAGAAATTGAGAAGGGATATAATAAACAATTGCAAAAAGTAGTGAGTCTGCAGTCAGTTAAGTTAGTGGCAAACGAAACATTTGATAAAGCGCTTACCTACGAAACTAAATTTTCGATAAATGAAAATTTACAAAAAGTTGGTACACTCAAAATAACAGAAATCCCTTTTATTGATAAAGTATATACAAGAGATATCATTGCTACAGATAATAGAAAATTCGATATTAATTATTCCTATTATGAAAATAACAATAAATATGAATCAGAAGTAATTTTGAATATTCCCGAAGGAAAGAAATTTTCAGAAATACCAGAGAGTAAAACGTTTTCATTTAAGAATCAGAACTATACACTGCATTTTGAACTCTTGAAAAATAATTCACTAAAGATAAATAGAGAGGTTACTATTCTTTGGGATAATATTAAGCCGAGTGATTATTTGGAATACAAAAAATTCGTAGAAGAAGTCATTGCTGCCGAAGAACAAATTGTAGGTTTTAAATAATTTATTTGAAGTCCTGATCTTTACAAAAGCCATTCATATTCTGTGAATGGTTTTTTTGTATCTGCTTTTCGAAGCCTGAAAGTATTGACTTATGCTAGTTAATAAATTACAGCAGGTTTTTATTTAAAGAAGAATTAAAAACTGCTTCAGGGCATTGTGTTTTGTAGATTTCTTGATAAAGGTGTATGAAAAAAGGCAGCACTTTATATGCTGCCTTTGTCTGTATGTTTTCCTTAGAATATTTGTTTATTTTTTTGCTTTAGGATCCATATAACCGTCAGCTCTCATTTGCTGTACACAGGCTTCCATGATTTCATCAACAGTAGTGTTTATGTCAGATACATCAAGTGATTTTGTAGTAGCACTCCAAACTAGTTTGTTGTTTTTCAAATCAAAAATGTTTGTTTCAATATAATAGTAAACATTTTCCTGATAGTATCCAGGTGTGTAGTAAGCAGGAGCATAAGCACCGTACCATCCGCCAAATCCTGCACCGTAACCCATTCCGTAACCTCCCACGTAACCATATCCCATTCCAGGATATCCCATTCCTCCATAGTAGTTTGATGTTCCAGGAACATATTCTGTTTGTTTATCCGCTCTAATGAAACGTAAAGTGATAGCTCCGTCAAATCCTTCAGATTGAATAATACTTATTTTTTGTTCCTGCGTAAGGTTAAGATTTTGCTGGTTCAAATAATTATAAGAAGGGTTTAATACTTTTGGGTTAATAGATGCAATTCTATTTTCAGTAGATCTTCTAGTACTTTCGTCTTTTGCCAGCGCAACAACTAATACTTTTTTGAATTGTTCTTTAGAAAGCGTAGCATTTGGATCTCTCCAGCTCGATACGATTGAGGTATTGCTTCCGCAACTTGCTAAGCATACACAGATTAAAGCGATTAAAATTTTTTTCATAATTTTGTTTGTTTGTTTTACTACAAGTAAAAGTAATTATTTTTAGATATAAATAACATTTAAAAAACAAAATTTTAACGGGATTTTTATTTAATAAGCCTTTTTGATTCTGTCTAAATCTCTTTTGGTATCCTGCTCTTTCAAAGATTCTCTCTTATCATATGTTTTTTTACCACGGCAAAGACCGATCTGGAGTTTAGCCAAACCTTTTTCATTTGTAAATAATTTCAAAGGTACTATTGTCAGACCTTTAGCCTGGACGCTTCGGGCAAGTCCTTTTAATTCTCGTTTATTCAAAAGCAGTTTTCGCTCACTGCGAGCCTTATGATTGAATTGGTTCCCAAAACTATACTCTTCGATATAAGTATTAATGGCAAAAAGTTCAGTACCGCTAAATTCACAGAAACTTTCGGTAATATTAGCCTTTCCTAAGCGAATAGATTTTATTTCGGTCCCGGCCAAAACAATTCCGGCAGTATAGGTTTCCAGAATTTCATAATCGAAACGGGCTCTTTTATTGAGTATGTTGACAGTTTTTTGCATAGTAGGGCAAATTTAGGAACTAATTAATGAAAGAACAATTGTTTTTGGGAAAATGCCATAAATTTGCAATATGGAAAAACAGCAGTCAAAAGATCCGCTTCATGGCGTTACACTTCAAAAAATAGTGGAGACATTAGTAGAATATTATGGTTTTGACACCTTGGGAGAACTGATTAAAATAAAATCGTTCAACGAAAATCCAAGTGTAAAATCAAGCCTTACTTTTTTGCGAAAAACAGATTGGGCAAGAAAACAAGTCGAAGATCTGTATATCAAAACACTTCCAAAAATACAATCCAAATAATTAGGAGCTCAATCCAGCTGTCCACTATATCTCTTGTCCCGAACCCTGGGACAAGAGGATGCCGTTCCCATCTGGGCTAGGGCATTAGTTTTCATAATAAAGATTTAGATGTATAACAAGTGATTGTTTTACTTTTTAAAGACTAATTTCCATAATTGGCATAAACCTGTTTTTTATGGAAGTTTCGAACTCTCCAATTTTTTTGAATCCAAATTTCAGATAAAATTCTTCAGCATTTGGTTCAGAATCTAATGTTATCTTTTCGAATTTCTCATTCTTCATCCGATTTAAAAAATCGTTCATTAAATATTTCCCGAATCCTTTTCCAATATATTCTGGTAAAATAAATAGGTTATCGAGCAGTACATCATTTTGTTCTTTGATGATGTATGAATAATAACCGACAATTTCATTGCCGTTTACTAATTTAAATACAGAATTATTTTCAATATAATCTTTGGAAATCGTCAGGTTATCATTCCATTTCAAAATTTGCTCTTCAGAATATCCCCAATAGGCTTTTGATTTTTTTGTTATTTTTGTCAAAATCTCGTTGTCACCTAAGCTTGCTTTTTTGATTTCCATATTTTAATTGAAACAGTTGTTTATTAACCGACATCAGTTTAATAGTTGTCGAGAAATATCAACCTTGTTTTATGCCATAGATTAAAGGATTTACACAGATTTGTTTAGCAAAATTTAAAAAAAAATCTGTGCGAATCTTTTTAATCTGTGGCTGTTTTTTCAGCTTAGAGATGATCTCAGCTAGTCATTTTCAAAATTATTTATTCAATTTAGAATAAATCATGGTGTCCAGAAATCGTCCTTCGTAATATTCATTTTCAATTAAATGTGCTTCTTTTACAAAACCGTTTTTAAGTAAAACTTTTTCAGAACCTGTGTTTTCAGGATCCAAAATGGCTTCTATAGAATGCAGTTTCATGTCTTTAAATCCATAATCAACTACTCGCTGCAGTGCTTCCGAAATAATTCCTTTTCCATTGTATTCAGGAAAGAGCATGTAGCCCACTTCGGCTCTGTAGTGTTCCGGTTTCATTCGGTAATGACCAATGATTCCTATGATTTTTTCAGGTTTGTCCAAGAATGCTATTCCCCAGTTAATACCGATTCCGTTTTCAATTTTGTCATCAAACATGGCAATAAGTTCCAGAGCGTCTTCTTTATTTTTAAGATACGGCCTCGGAATGTATTTCATGACTTCCTCATTGGAGCGCAGGGCCAAAATAGTTTCAGCATCATTATCTACTACTCGGCGCAATACTAATCGTTCCGTTTTTAATACAGGAAAAGGTAAAAAATTAACTTCGAGCATACTCTCTGGTTTTAATTGTTTTATAAAATCTCAATACTGAAAGCAGCGTGGAAAGTCTCATCTGCGTCCAAAACCTGAATTCCTTCTTTATCCAAAAGCGCACCAGATTTATCCACAGTGTCCGAATAGCCAAACCATGGTTCAATGCATATAAAAGGCGCATTTGGCGGTGTCCAGATTCCTAAATCCGGAAAATCAGAAAAACTTACTTTCAAAAACGGCTTAGAATTTTCTAAAATAGTAACCGATTTGGAACTGCAGTTTTTTAAAACCAAAGCATCATTTGCAAACAGTCCATAATTCAAATGCAGTTCATTTTTGTCCAGCGATGCTTCATTTGTTGTATTCGAAATCAAACCGTCTTCGAGTAAATAATATTTTAAAGAATTTTCTTTTTCGAATGCTAAAGAGTAATTCTCAAAATCGTTAGGCAGGTTAAATGCAGGATGCGCACCAATAGAAAACGGCATTTTAGATTCACCATTATTAAATACTTTGTATTCAATTTGCAATGTTTTGTTCTCCAGCGTGTAAACTAAATGCAGATCAAAATCAAAAGGATACTTTTCTTTGGTTTTTGGAGTAGCTGCTAATGAAAAAGTAACGCTGTTTTCCTGCTTAGCAATCAATTCAAATTCCATTTCGCGTGCAAAACCGTGTCGGGACAAATGGTAGTCAGCATTGTTGTACTGATAAGTATTGTTTTTTAAAGTACCTACAATTGGGAATAAAACAGGGGAGTGCTTTCCCCAAAATTCTGGATTTCCATTCCAAATGTATTCTTTGTTTAAATTATCTTTTAAAGAGCATAATTCTGCTCCAGTATGTTTTATTTCTGCGGTTAAAATTGAGTTAGAAATAGTTGTAGTCAAAATAATAGTCGTTTTTTGTTGTTGAGAAATGCTGTCGTAAAGATATTTATAATTATTATTTCAAAAAGGAAAACTAAAAACTTTTTAAAGTTAAAATTGACTAAATTCTTAATTTTATGATTAATTTTTATTTTTTTATTCATTAATTTGCTTTTAATAGATAAAAAATTTGAAAGAAGAATAATGAATTCTTAAAAGCATCAATCCCCGATTCAGGAATTAAACCTTACCAAACATGAAAAACAATCGTTTTGGCGCCATATTTCAATTGGCCTTATTAATTATGGCTGGCACGTCATGGAGTCAAGAAACTCCGCCCGCCGGCACTGCTAATCCCAAACCAGTTTCAAAGTATGATTATCATGATGCTTTTGGACCCTCTTTTTATACAAAAGACGCAACACCAACCCGTTCTGCAAGCGGCGAGCCTGGATATGCGTACTGGCAAAACAGGGCAGACTATAAACTAACTGCAAAATTAAACGAAAAGACAAATGAAATTATTGGTTCAGGTATTGTAACGTATACTAATAATAGTCCTGATAAAATGTCTTTCGTATGGATGCATCTGGATCAGAATTTGTTCAAAGCCGATTCAAGAGGAAATGCGCTTATCCCGCTTAATGGAAGCCGGAATGGAGCAAGAGGTGAAATTTTTGACGGAGGACACAAAATTAAATCCGTTAAAATCGTTACTGTTTCAAAAGGAAAATCAGTTGAAAAAACAGCAAAATTCATCATTAATGATACAAGAATGCAGGTGTTTCTTCCCGATGATTTGAATCCAAAAGGAGGAGTTGTTAAAATTAAAATTGATTTTTCTTTTATTTCTCCAAAAGAAGGCTCGGACCGAATGGGAGTTTTAGAAACAAAAAACGGTAAAATTTTCACCATGGCGCAATGGTATCCGCGTATGTGTGTGTATGATGATCTGCGTGGCTGGAATACTGCTCCGTATTTAGGAGCTTCAGAATTTTATTTGGAATATGGTGATTTTGATGTAAATATTACCGTGCCTTCAAATCATATTGTAGTTTGCTCAGGTGAACTGTTAAATGCAGCTGCTGTTTATACTGCCACTGAACAAAAAAGACTTGCTCAAGCGAAGCAAAGTGAAAAAGCTATAATGATTCGAACCGCAGAGGAAGTAGCTACCAATGCTTCAAATGCTGGAACTGCATCTGAAAAGACATGGCATTTTAAAATTAAGAATTCAAGAGATCTTTCGTGGGCATCTTCGTCGGCATTTATTTTAGACGGAGCCAGAATCAATTTGCCGAGCGGGGCAAAATCATTGGCGCTGTCAGCATATCCAGTTGAAAGCGCAGGGAATGAAGCTTGGGGACGTGCTACAGAATATACCAAAGCTTCAATCGAACATTATTCTAACAAATGGTTCGAATATCCTTATCCGGTAGCTACAAATGTGGCAGGAAATGAAGGCGGAATGGAATATCCTGGAATTGTTTTCTGCAGCTGGGAGTCCAAAGGAGAGGATTTATGGGGAGTTACTGATCATGAATTTGGTCATGGATGGTTTCCGATGATTGTAGGTTCTAATGAACGTTTGTTTGGATGGATGGACGAAGGATTCAATACTTTTATTAATTCATTAAGCTCAAATGGTTTTAATAATGGCGAATATAAAAGTAAAGTATGGGATCTTCATAAAAATGCGGATTATTTTACAAATCCAAATAATGAGCCTGTTATGAGTTCGCCGGATAATATGAAGGAAAAAAATATTGGTCTTTTGTGTTATTTCAAGCCAAGTGCCGGACTGGTAATGTTAAGAGAACAAATATTAGGGACAGAACGTTTTGATCTGGCTTTTAGAACTTATATAGAGCGCTGGGCTTTTAAACACCCGGCACCAGATGATTTTTTCAGAACGATGGAAAATGTGGCAGGGGAGGATTTAAGCTGGTTTTGGAAAGCTTGGTTCGTTAACAACTGGCGTTTAGACCAAGGAGTAAATTCTGTTAAATATGTGAAAAATGATCCAAGCAAAGGAGCAGTTATAACTATTGAAAATTTCGAAAAAATGGCTATGCCGGTAATTTTGGATGTAAAAACAAAAAGCGGAAAAGTTACAAGAGTTAATCTGCCGGTTGAAATTTGGCAGCGAAATATAGATTGGTCTTTCGAGGTGAATACTACTGAAGAAATAGCAAAAGTGGTTATCGATCCCGATCACGTATTTCCAGATGTAAATGAAAGTAATAATACTTGGATGTCTGATAAAGGACTAATTGAAAAAGATGTTATTCTGGATGGATATTTAGGAAAGTTTTCTACTAAGGCAGCTCCTTTAAAAATTGAATTTACCGAGAAAAACGGAATCCTTTTTGCCCAAATTACTGATTATCCAAAAGTGCAGCTTTCTCTGATTGATAAAGATAAATTTCAATCAGAAGAGGCCGGAATTACGTTCCAGTTTAACGAAGCTAAAAACGGAGTTGATTTGCTTGACAGTACGGGGAATAAATTGTCTTTCACAAGAGATTAATTAAAATACACCCATAAAAAAAAGACTTGTAGATTTTTCTGCAAGTCTTTTTTTATGGTTTTATAATTATTTATTCCGGAATCTGCTGGCTCAGGCAGTGCAGCGTGCCAAATCCCCAAATAAAATCAGTAGCACTTATTCCTATAATTTCACGGTCAGGAAAGCATTCTGCTAAAATATTTAAAGCTGTTCGGTCATTAACATCATTAAATGTCGGCACCAAGACACAGTTGTTTAATATTAAAAAATTAGCATAACTGGCAGGTAAACGCAATCCTTCAAAATCTAAACGTTTTGGCATTGGCAAAGCTACAATTACTGGTGATTTTCCGTCTTCTAATTTTGCATTTTGTAAACGTTTCAAATTATCCTGCAGCGGTTTGTAATTCGAATCATTTTTATCAGTTTCAACAATAGTTACAATAGTATCTTCATTGACGAATCGGCATAAATCATCAATATGTCCGTGAGTATCGTCACCTTCAATTCCGTCACCCAGCCAAATTACATTTGTTACTCCTAAATATTCTTTGAAAACAGCTTCATAATCTTCTTTTGTGAAATTAGCATTTCGAACCTGAATTGTAGGATGCATCAAGCATTCTTCAGAAGTTAATAAAGTACCGCGACCGTTTACATCAATAGCACCTCCTTCAACGATAACTGGTTTGCCTTTGTACATTACCTGAGTCACAGGAATTTTTAAAAACTCGCCTACTTTGGCAGGAACATGCTTGTCTAAATTGATATTCTTGTATTTGGCCCAGCCGTTGAAATTAAAATTCAATGCCTCTCTTGAGGAACCATTTTTTACAATAATTGGTCCAGAATCGCGCATCCAGCTGCGGTTGGTTTTGTGTATAATGAAAGAGACATTTGTCATCTTTACATGAGCTGTTTCCAGCATTTCGGTTACTTTGCTCTTTTGATTTTCATCTGCAGTTACCAAAAAAACCTGCTCGTAAATGGCCACTTTCTTGATGAATTCAACAAATGCCCATTGCACGGCTTCATATTTTCCAGGCCAATCTTTGCCGTTGTGCGGAAAACATAATAAAATTCCCTGCTGTTTTTCCCATTCTGCCGGGATACGTCTGTTATTTGTATTCATAATTAATCAATAGCTCTTTTGGTAATATCTTCAAAGGCATCAATTCGTCTGTCTCTAAAGAAAGGCCAGTTCTGGCGTACGTTTTCCTGTAAATCCAAATCTACTTCGGCAATCAGGATTTCTTCTTTATCATGTGAGGCCTGCGCCAAAATTTCTCCTTGAGGTCCAGCTATAAACGAAGATCCCCAAAACTGGATTCCTGCAGTTCCTTCAATATACTGCTCCAGACCAATTCGGTTTGCGGCAGCAACATAAACACCATTTGCAACAGCGTGCCCTTTCATAACACTCATCCAGGCTCCGTGCTGGTTTTCGCCGTACTGTTCTTTTTCCTGCGGATGCCATCCAATTGCTGTTGGATAAAATAAAACCTCGGCTCCTTTCAAAGCTGTGAGTCTAGCTGCCTCAGGATACCATTGATCCCAGCAGATTAAAGTTCCTATTTTCCCTTTTTGAGTCGGAATAGTTTTAAATCCTAAATCACCAGGCGTGAAATAGAATTTTTCGTAGAAATGCGGATCATCGGGAATATGCATTTTGCGGTACAATCCAGCTTCAGACCCATCGGTATCGATGATGTAAGCACTGTTGTGGTAAATTCCAGCCATTCTTTTTTCGAAGAAAGGAACAATGATTACCACTCCCAATTCCTTTGCCAAAGCACTAAAAGCAATAAAGGAAGTACTGTACAATGGCTCTGCCAAAGCAAAATTATCGACATCTTCACTTTGACAAAAATAATGACTGCTGTATAACTCCGGCAGCGAAATCACCTCGGCTCCCTGACTGGCAGCATCACGCACCCAGCTTAGGCATTTTTTAAGGTTGTTCTCGGCAACATCGTTTAGATTCAGTTGAATCACCGCTATTTTATATTTCTTCTTTGACATGTTAAAAAAATTAGACTGCAAAAATAGTTCTTTTTTAAAACAGTTGCAGTACTGACTTTTGGTTTTTGTGAAAAGTTTAAAGGTCTGCGATGACTCTAAAAAGTAAATGGCCTTTTTTATAAAATAATTATTGAGATATGTAGGTCTATAATAGAATTGTACTAGGTCATAATTGAGTCATTAAATATTATAATTCAATTACAATATTTAATAATTGAACTATAAGAAACTATCAATATATTAAAATAAATATAAAAAATAGCTGGTGTAGTACCGTTGGCTGAAATTAATTACAGTTCTTACGGACCTGCTTCCTTCGTCAGAAGTACAAGTTTTCGAATTGTTATTATATTGAATGTGATGAATAGCTTCCGAATAATTATCGAAATTTTAAATGTCTTTATATGCTGTTATAGATTGCTGATTCCGCATTCGTGAGGAAGTCGGGAGACTTCGTAGAGCTGGTAAACTGCGATTGAATTCTGTACTTCAGCCCACCTGACGCAAAACCCTTGTTAGGTGACGGTTATTTTTCAGTTCTTTTTTCGGGAAGTTTATATTTTTGATTTCTTAAGATTGATATAATTGCGTCTGAAATTTCAAAAACTTTTTTGTTATAGTTATTGTCTAATAAAATGATTGTGAACTTTTCGTCCATGTTAGATGTCAAAAGGGCTTCATAGTTTCCCATTCTGCCATCGTGTATATGTTCAGTTATTTTCTTACTTTTAAATTTTGCTTCTCCCAAAGCCGATTGAGTTTCGGGCAAATCAAATTGCTGACCGATTTCGTAAAGTGATTTTTTGTTAATTATTTTTTCCGAGCACAGACAATTTTCCCATTTTAATAAATCAATTGTCGTTAAATAGGTTCCGCCAGTTATTGGTAAGTCGGGTTTGTCTGCCACTAAATTATTATTAAATCCTCTAGCTATATTTTCTTCATTTTCAAAAAGTGTCATTACTGACGAATTCATTTCGCAAGGCTGAAAGATGAATTTTTCGACATACATTTTATAATTCATTCCGCTTAATCGCTCAACTATGAAATGTCTTAAAAAAATATTGTTATTGTTGTAGGCATAATTTTTGCCAGGCTTAAAATCAAGAGTATCGATAAGCATCAAGCCATTAAAAAGATCTTTGTCATTTTTTATATTTTTCCAATTTACATCAGGTATTCCGCTTGTATATTGCAATAGATCTTTAATTGAAACTTCGTCTGCCCATTTTGGAAGTTCGGGAATAAATTTCGAAACCTTATCATCGAGTTTCAGTTTGCCTTGCTCTTTCAATTGCATTAATGCAACCGCACTGAATTCCTTAGTAATAGAACCAATATTAAATCTATAATCATTCGTTAATTGGCTTGTTTTACTGGCATCGGCAAAGCCAAATGAAGCGCTGTAAATTATTTTATTATTCTTTGAAACAAGCACATTTCCATTGAAAATTCCGATTTGGTTTGACCATTTCATTAAAGAGTCAATTTGCTTTATTTGCTGAGTCTGAGCAAATAAATTATTTGTCAGAAGTAATAGAAAAATAAGAATTGAGAATTGCTGTTTGTTTAATCGCATATTTTTATTTCTTGGATTCTTTAAGGTATTTTGGTTTACGTTTGTGGTACTACAGTGGGTTTGAAACTTAATTAAGCCATTATTTGGATTTGCCAAATCATCCAAATACAAAACCCACTTTCCATTAAGGCGATTGCCGGAATCAGTTGGAGTAGCTGTTTACCAGCAGTGATTATTTCTTGACAAACTCTGTTGAAATGTTATTCCCCCAAGGAATAGTTTTCAAAACAATTTGTTTCTCATTCTGCTCAATTTCTAACCATAATTCACTTTTTCTAATAGAGTCAAAATCTAGAATTAGTATTGGTGAATCGATTTCTTCAATTTTCCATTTTCCTTTGCCGACATTATTATATTGTCTGGATTTATTCAGAGTGAAAGTCTCGTTGTCATAGACAATTAGTACATCTTTTTCTTTTCCGAGATTGTAGTTGCCTACGATTTTACTTTCAAATTTTAGCTGAAATATAGAAACTAATGCAAGATGAATTAATGGTAGTGAGAGAAAACCTAACCCTATATAAAGAGTTTTATTTGTATCACTTTTTCTAATTTTTAAAATACCGATAAGAGTTAATATTGTACCAATCAAAGGGCTGATTATGTAAAGGGGAAATGTCCAAAGTGCTTCCATATTTTATCTTATCATAGTATTTTTGGGACTGTATCATTGCTGGTAACGTTCTGGTACTACAGCGGGTTTGGGACTAAATTAAGCCCATTCTTCGGATTTGCCCAATCATTCACATACAAAACCATCTTTCCATTAAGCCAATTGCCCAAATCCGTTATAGTAGCTGTTAGCTGACGTTTTTATTTTTCTTTAGTTAGCCTGTCCACTTCTTTCAGCAAAGTAGGAATTCTGTATTTTCCATTCATTTCTTCAATTATTTTTGAAGCTATATTTAATTCAATTCCAATAGATGTAATAAATAAAGGATTTTCGCTTTTTCCTCTGTATAATTTTATTCTATTTTTTTCAATTGTTGCAAAATCTCGTTTTGCTACACCAATAATTGGAATCTTCTTATTTAATTCGTGATAAAGATATGCACCGAGACCAAACTTGCTCTCATCATTTAAAAAAACAAAACCATCAATTATAATTAAATTTACTTTCTTTAAATCTATTTTTGAAATTAAACTTATAATGCAAGGAAGTTCCCTTTTGTAAAATTCCCCTGAAACATATTCTTCTATTTCGAAAAGTGTTTCAGTATAAATTTCAAATTTATCTTCCTGATTCCAATCTTCAAAACTTAAACAAACCGTTTTGGCTTTATTTTCGTAGTAATAAGTATCAAATGCTAATATCATTTTATGCTATAAATTTTATATTAATTACTTTTTGATAATATTGCTTTGTGTAATTTTTCGTGTTTTTCAAATAGGTAACCATCATATTCATATATTTTACCATTAAATTCTATTTCTGAACTATCACTGTGTGTATAACCTGTGTCACAACCAATATTTTTACCTCGTACTATTAATCCTCCCTCTCCTCCGCAATCACACCACAATACTAAAAAGACTTTTATTTCTTCAGGATTTGAATTAATTTTTTTATATGCTTTTTGAATTAACGGAAATTTAAATGTATTTTCTTTATAATTATAATCAGTTACAGAATATAAAACTTCTTCAATAACAATTTTATCCATATTAGTATCAAGCTTTAATTCTTTTCCATAATTTTTATTATTGAATATTTCTTTATATAAAGTAGTAATTCTTTCCTCGTATGAATATTCGTGAATTAAAGTTAAGATTTCTTTAGCAAAATTTTCAGAAATCAACACTCTTAATTCTGGATTATAACCTTTTTTTATAGAATCAATTTGTGGTTTAAAAAGACGAATAAATTCGGAATTATCAGTGTCACCATTTGAATATATATTCAAAACATTTTGAGGAATTTGTATTCCTGTTTGACTAGTAAAATAATTAAAAGATTCTCTTGTGTTCATCGTTTTTTTCTAAAATGTCAGCTAATTAGTGTGTACTCCCTATAATATAGTGATTATACATCTAATATAACTTGCTTTGTCCTGCAATTGTAGTAAATATATTGTATTTTAATATCATAAACAAAATCTTTGCAGTCATAGTACAGCCAGCTGAAATACTAAAACATCTGGTCCAGCCCCGATAGCAGTAAAAATCCTTATATGCCGGGGTTCGGCATATAAGATTGCAACGAATAGCGGGAGTAATGCTGATGAAATTGTATTGAGTTTCTGCTCCTAAAAATCATGCGTAATAAAATAAATTATAATCGAATTAACAGTGAAATCCTAAATGCAATATGATTTTATAGTTAATTTTGTACAAAATTATAATTGAAATATGAAAATTCCAATATCCTTATTAGAGTTAGCCATAATTACCGAAGGAAGCAATGCCACCGAAACGATGCAGAAAACCAAAGAGCTGGCGCAGCTTGCAGATGTTCTGGATTACAAGCGGTTTTGGCTGGCTGAGCATCACAATATGGCACATGTTGCGAGTACGGCAACGGTGGTTTTGATAGGGTATGTTGCGAGTATGACACAAAATATACGAGTAGGATCGGGAGGGATTATGCTGCCAAATCATTCTCCGCTCATTATTGCCGAACAGTTTGGGACACTGGCAACTTTGTATCCGGACCGTATTGACCTTGGTTTGGGAAGAGCGCCAGGAACCGATTCGCAGACAGCACAAGCTATACGAAAAGATTTTTTTGAGGAGTCACAGCGATTTCCTAAAAATGTATCGGCATTGCAGGATTATTTTTCGGAAGATAACGCCACGGCTAGTGTCCGTGCTTTTCCAGCAGAAGGAACCAATGTGCCTATCTGGATTTTGGGATCAAGTATGGACAGCGCCACATTGGCTGCAGCATATGGTTTACCTTATGCTTTTGCAGGGCATTTTGCACCGCGGCAGATGATTCAGGCTTTTGAGTTTTACAGGGAGAATTTTAAGCCCTCAGAATTTCTTCAGGAGCCTAAAACGATGGCCTGCGTCAATGCTATAGCTGCCGATACGGATGAAGAAGCCGAAATTCTTTCTACCAGTCTGTATCAGATGTTTCAGAATTTAGTTCAAAATACCCGCAAACCATTACAGCCTCCTGTGGCTTCCCTGACCGATCTTATGAATAATATGAGTGAAGAAGCGCGTTTTCATGTTAACCAAATGACGGCTGGTTCTTTTATAGGCAGTAAGGAAACATTAGTCAAAGAATTAAAAGAATTTATTCGTTATTCCCGAATCGACGAACTGATGATCAGCAGCCCAATATATAGCCATATCGATAAATTGAAAAGTCTGCAGATGATGAAAGAGGTTGTAGATAGTATTTAATCTGTATCAGTTTTTTTTTGCGGTTAAAAGAAAGTGTTTTTGTCACATTATCAAATAAAAAAGACTGTAGTGTATTTTATTACACTGCAGTCTTTCTCTATTTTAGGATTATTTTTTAATTAACCACTTTAAGGCTGAAAGTACCTATAGTGGCTCCCCAAATTCGAAGCCATAGCAGGACGGTAGCCTCAGTTCCTCTTGAACCCACAATGTCGCCTAAATCTAAGATGGTTTCATCTTTCCACCCAATTTCGTTAAGGAGACTCTTTACGGTGGCTTTAGCTTCGTCGTCATTACCGCATATAAAATTAGTGTGATCTCCGTTTTTTAAAGTTCCAGGAGCAGTCATAAGCGTGCTCCACATGGTATTCAGGGTTTTTACCACTTTGGTATCCGGAAGGTTTTTCTGGATTTCTTCACCCAGTGAGTTAGTATTGCAGAGTTCAGGGATTAAGCTCAATGGAGCTCCTTTGCTTGTGTCTACAGGGATACTGATGTCGATAAGGATTTTGTTTTGAATACTGTTTTCCACAGATTTTAATACTGCTACAGCAAACTCGCCTTTGATGCAGTTAAAGATAATTTCTCCAAAAGAGGCTGCTTCTTCAAAGGTTCCACTGCTGGCATTTGAATCAAATTTATCTACAAATTCAATTGCTTTTTCATTTGTATTGTCTCTTGAGCCTATCATTACCTGATGACCCAATTCTATTAATTTGGAATTAATTGCTGTACCAACAGCTCCCGTTCCTAAAACTCCTATTTTCATTCTGTTTGTTTTAAAATTTAGTGAAATATAAAGTTAAAAAAATATATAAAAGAAATACATTTTTTAAAAATCATAATCAATTATCATGCTAGAATTAATTTTTAAGAAGTTTTATTTTTTACAGATTTTGGAGCCTACTTTTGAGTTAAAACTGCTTCGTCGCTTGGCTGTATGATCTTTATCAAATCCAAAGGATGGTTTATTACATATTTTGCTCCTGCAGCAATTAACTCTTCTTCTGGGCGATATCCCCAAGACACACCAACTGCAAGCATATCAGCATTTACCGCTGTCTGCATATCAATGCCGGAATCACCGACGAAAATGATTTCTTCAGTTTTTAATCCTAAGCTTTCACATATAGCCAGGGCTTCAGATGGATTTGGTTTTTTTAGCTCCTCAATACGTAAACCGACTACGTTTTCAAAAATATCTGGAAACAAATCAGCAGTGATTTTCTTAGTAAGCTCATCCGACTTATTTGAAAAGACACTTAGTTTTATATTGTTTGAAATTAAGTGATCCAATAATAAAGCAATCCCTTCGTATGTTTTTGTTTTTCGGGTACAATTATTGGTATATTCCTCAATCATCAATTGATAGCATTTATCGATATGCTGTTCATGATTATGAGTTTCAGACAACGATTTACTTACTAAATTGCGCAGGCCGCTTCCAATGAAGTATTGGTAGCTTTCATAACTATGGGTGGGATAATTTAGGTTTATAAGGACTTTGTTCATTGCATCTGCAATATCTTCAAGTGAGTTTACTAATGTGCCGTCTAAATCAAAAATAACGCCTTTATATTTCATTTTTATTTTTTTAATTCATCGAAAATTTCATTTCGATTTTCATTTTACTAATGAGTTCAAAGATAAGAATATTGTTTTTTTGCTTTGTATGACTTTTGCTAATTATATACTTCAATTTTTAGCGGAAATTTCAATTCTTAGCCAAAAACTAAATGAGTATAAATAAAAGAGCGATGAAATAATTGATTTGAAGTCTAATTTTAATTCTTAATTTTACAAAAAGGCATAAATAAAAACTGACCTAATTTCTCCATGAATATGAAATATATTATTGTTTTTCGAAAAGTTTTGACCATAGCGTTTATTATGGCAGTTTTTATTTCCTGCAGCAATGATGACAACAAAACAGGAGCTAATGATGTATCAGATACTGTGCAGGATGGGACTTGGAAAGTTACTTATTTTTATGAGTCGGGTGAAGATATTACCCAAGAGTATGCGGGATATAATTTTGCTTTTGACGACAACACAGTAGTAACGGCTGCGAAAGAGGCAGATTCTTATACTGGTGTTTGGTCCGTATCCAAAAGCACGAGTGATGATGATATATCCAGTACAATTTTTATACTTTCGTTCGGCACCTCTTCCAGCTTGCTCCATTTGAGCGGAAGCTGGAAAGTAATTGAGAATACAGGTACTTCTTTGAAGCTGAAAAACAATAGCAATAGCGATTTGGTTAATCAGCTTTATTTTGAAAAAAGTAATTAATTTTCTTACCTGCCCATTGCTTCAAAAGGATTTTGATTTTGAACTGGTATGGATTCCTTAGCAGGTGTTCTGAAATCCGAAGATTTTACACGGATAGTAGTCAGCCACTTCACATATTCGCCTAAAAAACTTATAGAGTTATAAACTATGTCATAAAGAGAGGCAAAAAAGTCAATTACCAAATCATAAAGGGAGGCAAAAAAATCAATCAAGATGTTTAATAGAGATATTTTTTTATTTTTCATGGTGTTTTGGTATTAAATTAGTAATTGCTTTAAAATTCTTTGAAGGTAGAAAGCTTGCTTTTATGAACAGAGTAACTTTCAAGAGTTATGCTAAAGTTAGTTAAAAATTATTAAAATACCGACAATAGACATTTATTTTTATTCAATATAAGAAATAACATATTTTTTTGGCTGTAATAAATTTAAGTTATTTGTTGTTTTTAATTTACTGTTTTATTCTTAAGTCAATGGTATGTTGCGTTTTATAGATAAAAAATAGGAGAATTATAGTAAGTTATTCCGTAATTTAATTCTGTATATTTTACAATATTTCTATAAAATTCTGTAAAATCCTCCGTGGCATTATCTCCAACTTTGTATTTGTGGAAATAAATCCACTGCTAAAAAAAAAAATATCATGGAAAATAATCACAACAACGAAGGCACTGGCAGACGTCCAATGCTGACAGGAATGTTCGCTGATCGCGAAAGTACAGAAAATGCATATAATACACTTAATGAACGTGGATACTCAAAAGACGATGTCAACCTGCTGATGTCGGACGAGACCCGTAAAAAATATTATTCAGATGAAAATGATCATTCAGAACTTGGGACCAAAGCAGCAGAAACAGCTGGTACCGGATCTGCCATTGGCGGGACAATCGGTGCTATTGCAGGAGTTATTGCTGCAATTGGGACAAGTGTAGTTATTCCGGGATTAGGATTAATTATTGCTGGACCTTTGGCGGCAGGACTAGCGGGTGCAGGAGCCGGAGGAATTGCAGGTGGTCTGATAGGAGCGCTTGTAGGATCTGGAATTCCAGAAGACCGTGCTAAAATATATGAATCTGGAATTAAAGACGGCCATGTTGTTTTGGGTGTGCATCCTAGAAACGATGAAGATGCTGATTATTTGGAACAAAATTGGAAATCCAGCGGACATAATATTTACAGATAAATAGACACTGGTTTACAAAAAAACACCCATCACATGATGGGTGTTTTTTTGATTATATTTAATGCTATCGAGTGATTTAAAAAGGAAAGATATAAGATTGGCTAGTGATGTTTTATCCCGAATATCTTTTTGAACAAGTTTACGATTCCTAAAGCAATAAATCCAATTACAAGCCCAAAGCTAAATTCCTTTACAATAGCTGGCCATTCAGGAAATAAATGATGTAAGAACTCAATTTTGTGTACAAATATACCGCCAGCCACAAGAAGCAGTGCGATCGTGCCGATAACTGCAAGGCTTTTGATAACTTTTGGTAAGGCTTGTACCAATATGTTTCCTATATGGAATACGATACCACGATTGTTACTGCTGTGTTTAATAAGTTTATAGCCCGCTTCGTCCATTCGTACTATCAAAGCTACGATTCCATAAACACCTACAGTCGCAATTATGGCAACAAAAGAAACCACAATAATCTGAGATAACAGCGGTTTTTCAATTACAGTACCTAATGCAATAATCACAATCTCTACTGACAAAATAAAATCGGTTACTATTGCTGATTTTATCTTATCCTTTTCAATTTCCAGGATTTCTTCTTCGGTGAATTCTTTGAGTTCAATTTCGGCTCCTTTGTGTCCGCGATGAAATATAAATTCATATATTTTTTCGGCGCCTTCATACGCTAAATATAGTCCGCCAAGGACTAAAACGATGATAACTGCTATTGGGAAAAAAGCGCTCAATAAGAATGCTATTGGTAATATAATTAATTTATTGATAAGTGAACCTTTCCCTATAGCCCACAATACAGGCAATTCTCTCGAAGAGGCAAATCCTGAAGCTTTTTCGGCATTGACCGCTAAGTCATCACCCAAAATACCTGCTGTTTTTTTTGTTGCAATCTTACTCATTACGGCAACATCATCCATAATTGCTGCGATATCATCTAATAGTGCGAAAAAACCTGATGCCATTATAAGTGTTTTAAGAAACCAGACTAAAATTTGGATGAAGTATCAAAATCTTTTGCCCAGTGTTTGATTATTTAAAAATACGAAACTACTACTTTTGACTGAATTTATCGCAATAATCTGTTTTGAAATACGATAAATTCTATTCAATGTAAAACAGTAAGCAGAAAATTGAAAATACTAATTATGCACAGCAAAAAAAACACCAGTCTTTTGACTAGTGCAGTTTTTTTTAATTTTGTATTGCGTAACTATTTAGTTTTTATTGCAGTTTCATCAGTAAATAAGAAAATATTAAGGCATTTTCTTTTGCTTTTTGTTCATTGGTAGATGAGCCTCCATGACCACCTTCTGTGTTTTCGTAGTAATACGTTTTGTATCCCATGTCATTCATCTTGGCAACCATTTTTCGGGCATGTCCTGGACTCACCCTATCGTCACGAGTAGAAGTCGTGAATAATACTTCAGGATATTTGACATTGGTTTTAAGATTTTGATAAGGAGAATATTTTTTAATGTAATTCCATTCTTCGGGTATGTCAGGATTTCCATATTCGTCCATCCAGCTGGCGCCCGCTAGTAGTTTATTATAGCGATGCATGTCT
Source organism: Flavobacterium aquicola (assembly GCF_003385115.1). Lineage (GTDB taxonomy): Bacteria > Bacteroidota > Bacteroidia > Flavobacteriales > Flavobacteriaceae > Flavobacterium > Flavobacterium aquicola. The sequence goes on along the minus strand of NZ_QUNI01000002.1, from coordinate 85,479 downwards.
AATAATGGAACTTCACAGACTACGGCATTGTATAAATCTGGACGCTGCACAAAGGCTACTCCCACTAATAATCCACCATTACTTCCTCCCATCACGCCTAAGTGTTTTGATGAGGTTATTTTTTTTGTTATCAGGTCTTCAGAAACAGAGTATAAGTCGTCAAATACATTTTGGCGTTTTTCCTTTATCCCATCAAGATGCCATTTTGGTCCAAACTCCCCGCCACCTCGAATGTTTGCTAATACAAAAACACCGCCCTTTTCCAGCCATGAAATTCCAAATGTTGCAGAATAAAATGGATTTGAAGAAACCTCAAAACCTCCATATGCATATATTAAAGTCGGGTTGTTTCCATCATTTTTAATGTTCTTAGCTGAGACCAAAAAATAGGGTACCATTGTACCGTCTTTTGATTTTGCTTTAAATTGTTTTATCTGATACTTATTGGCATCAAAATAAGCTGGTAATGATTTGTAAGCCTTAAAGGTGTTATTATTTGCATCAGCGTTATATATTGTAGTAGGAGTTGTAAAGTTTTCAAATTCAAAGAAATATTGATCTGAAAGCTCATCTGTTGCAGCAATAGAAATAGTTCCAAAATCTGGAGCTTTTACTTTTTGATTCACCCATTTGCCATTTGCAAATGAGTAAATATACAGTTGCCCAGTGACATTTGTTAATAAATTAATGAGTAATTTATTTTTAGTGCTCGAAACTTCAGAAATACTTGAAAATTCATCTGGTACAAGAATAACTTGAATTTCCTTCTCATTGTTTATTATTTTTTTAAAGTCGAGACTTAAAAGTGTTCCTGCTTTATAGGTTATTGTATTAACGGTCCAATCTGATTTTAATTCAACAATTAGTTGGTTGTTTAAAATAGTTTTTATGTTGCTGTCTGTTGGAAGATCTAATTTTATTAATTTATTATTGATCCAGATATATGAATTATTTGAAAAAAAAGTTGTTCCTTGAATTATTAATGTATAGGATTGTGCGCCATCTCGTAAAACAATACCCCATGATCCAACATCAGAGGATTGTCCGTCAAAAATGAGTTGAGCATCCTTTAGCAAAGTTCCTCTTTTCCATAGTTTTACTTGTTTTGGATATCCAGAGGTTGTCATCGTGCCTTCACCAAAATCTGAAGATACAAGTAAAGTGTTTTCGTCTAAATAGGTGGCAGATGCTTTTGCTTCGTCAATAAAAAATCCATTTTCGATGAATTGTTTTGTATTAACATCAAATTCTTTTGTTATAACTGCATCTCCACCGCCTTTTGAAAGCATAATTAAGAAACGGTCATAAGAAGGATACAATCCTGTTGCACCGCTATATACCCATTTTATATTGTCTTTTTTTGACAGTTCATCTATATCAAGAAGGGTTTCCCAAGTAATATTTTTATTAATGTATTGTGTTAAAAGGCACCTTCTCCATATTCCTCTTTCATGATCTTTGTCTTTCCAAAAGTTATAGACATATTTTCCAGAAATAGATGGGTATTCAATACGTTCAGAAGAATTATATATTTCTAAGGCGTTATTAAACATTGATTGATAATCTTTTTCTTTGCTTAATTCCTCAAAAGTAATTTTGTTTTGAGCATTTACAAATTCCAATGACTTAACGCCATCTACTTCTTCCAGCCATTGGTATTTGTCATCTTGTGCTTGAGTAATTTGGCATAATCCCAAGATTGCCAAGAATAAAAAAGTGTTTACTTTCATGTATTGTTTATAAATTTTTAGCTAATATTAAATTTGTATTGGTATCGGTGTTGTTGTAAAAAAGGTTTTTAATCATTTAGCTTAAAAAAAAACTTGAATATAAATCATCGATTTGTGTTTTATAATTTGAAATAAGGAGCTTATTCCTGCAAATATATCAAAGAACTATGAAATTTTGATAATTTTTCTTATATAATTGAAATGATTACTATCGCTTTATAAATAATAGTCAATTATGCAAAAAAAACACCAGCCGAAATAGACTGGTGTTTCATCACAGTTTTGAATTAGTTAATTAGCGCTTGTTTTTTTTATAAAATTATTGAAAATGGCACTTCCAGTTGCTGTAATATCGTTAGAATGTTTTGAAACAATATTTGCTATTCCAAATTGAAGAATTGTCCCAAACAGTTTTTTAATAGAGCTGCTTTTATGATTTACCATAAGTTTTTTAGAAATAAATCCAGTTATTAAACCCATGACATTACCAAGTACATCTTCTTTTATTTTGGGTGAAGAAGTAACTTCGTGAACGAGATTTTGTATTAGATTGATAGGTTTTACACTTTCATAAGCAATGTGAAATTGTTCTTTTAATAAAAACAGGTCAGTATTATATTGCTGCTGCAGAAGAACTATCGATTCATTTAATGCATCGGTTTCATTTGTCTTTTTCATAACGCTTTTTGTTTCATCATTTGTTTAATAATAGAATTACTAACTGGATATTTGAGCCATTGTTCTCTAAATATGCGCAGTAAAACTGCTACAAGCAGATAAAAACCGCCAATTATAAAGAAGCCGTAAAATGTATCACCCAATAGTTTTCCTAGCCACAATGCTACACCAACGCTAAAAATTATGATTGACAATACAACCGTCATACTAACAACAAGCAATGAAAAGAGTGAAGAAACTATTTCGGCTGATTTATCTACAGCGTTAAGTTTTAACAATTTCAAGGTTGTTTTAGAATAGTTTTCTGCTTTTTCAAAAAGCGTGGCTATAGGCGTTGTATCGTCAATCATAATGTATTATTTATAGTTAAAAGTTTTTTGCTTCATCATTGAATTCACCTTGAACTTTGTCAAACTTATCCAATCCGATTTCAGCAATGTCTTTCGCTTCTTGTTTTGTAGCCTGAATTTTTTCTTTCAAAGTATTGGCAAAACCTTCGTATTTTGATTTTAAATCATTCACACAGTCATTGCCTTTATCAGCTATTTGTCTGCGTGTTACTGAACCTTTTTCAGGTGCAAATAAAATTCCTAATATTCCGCCTATGGCAAGTCCTGCCACTGTTCCTAATACTGCTTTACCTGTACTCATGATATTTAATTTTGAATGTTAATGAATGAATTATATGAATTTAAAATTTTTAATGACATTGCCCCAGAAGTACCCAAATAATAATAAAAACTAATATTGTGCCAAAGCAGCCACCGCCTAGTTTTTTTGCTCCATAGCCTGCTAGCAGTCCTCTGAATAAATTGTTCATATTTTTATGTTTTATAAGGTTGTTTTCCAGTCAATTTATTGCTCTATTGCAACACTGTAAAGTTCCATACTTTGCTCAAAAAATGTTTTACATTACTTTTTAAAAAAGTTACAAAATTTCTATATACAAAAAAACACCAGCCTTTCGACTAGTGTTTTTGTTGGGTTTTAGCGGAGATTATAATGGTCAAATAGTTTCAATTACATTCTCTGGTAATCTTCTTGATTTTGGCGCAGCTTCAATTCGGTTGAAATCATCTTCGGAGGCGTAGCCAACAGCCATTGCAAACAATGGCCGGTAATCTTCCATATTAAGTATGTCCATATATTTGTCCGTTTCTATACCTTCCATAGGTGTTGAATCCAAGCCTAGGGCGATGCTGGCTGTCAAACCAACTCCCAAAGCAATATAAAGCTGTTTTGCCAGCCATATTTTTAGATCAGCTTCGGGCTTACTGGCTTTAATCTGATTGTACCAATCTCTTCTGGCTGGCGGTAATTCATTATCTACGACTTTTTGAAAAGCATCCAAATTGTCGGCCACACTAAAAACTACTAAAAGTCTAGCCTGATTTACTTTTTCTTCATTGTGCATAGAGACAGAAGCCAGTTTGGCCTTAACCTCCGGATTTTGTACAAATGTAAATTTCCAAGGCTGAATATTTATGGAGGAAGGCGAGAGGCGCAAAATCTCTTTCAAAGCTTCAACTTTTTCTTGCGGAATAGCTTTATCTGCGTTGTATTTCTTGGTGCTGTATCTTTTTTGTATTAATTCGAGAATATCCATAATGCTGTTTTTATATTAAAAAAACAAAGTTAAGCAATAATGCTTTTTTATTTCGGATTAGGTTAGTGTCTAAATTTTATGATGACTATTATTTAAAATTTGTGAGAGCAGACCCGATCGATTTCAGAGACTTACTAATTCAATTTTAAATCCGGCTTCCTGTACTTTCTGAATAACTTTTTCAGCCGAAATTCCATCATCGGTCTGTACAGTAAGTATTTTGTCTTTGTTTTCTGTGTTCACTTCCCATTGGTTAATGCCTCTAGTATCATTAAGAAAAGGTGTTACTTTGGCAACACATCCGCTGCAGTTGATATTAGTTTTGAACTGTAAATTATTATTTTCGGCTTTCATGTTTTTTATTTTAAATGTTAATGATTAATTGGATTTTGATTATTTTTTCCATTTCAAACGGAGGCTGTTACTAACTACGCTCACGCTGCTTAATGCCATCGCTGCACCCGCAAGCATCGGGTTCAATAAAAAACCGTTAATAGGATAGAGTATTCCCGCTGCAATAGGAATTCCGATTAGGTTGTAGATAAATGCCCAAAAAAGATTCTGCTTTATGGTAGCCACAGTTGCTTTTGATAAGCTGATAGCCTCAGGTATTTTTTTTAGATCAGATGAAATGATGGTCATTTTTGCAACATCTATTGCAATATCACTGCCTTTTCCCATTGCAATACTTACATCTGCCTGTGCCAATGCCGTGCTGTCGTTAATACCATCACCAGCCATCGCAACTACTTTTCCATTAGATTGGAGCTCTTTAATAAATATCGCTTTTTGTTCCGGCAATACCCCTGCTTTGTAATGATTGATCCCAGCAGTTTCTGCTATTGCTTTTGCGGTGGCTTCATTGTCGCCTGTCAGCATATATACTTCAATACCGTTTTTTTGCAGTTCGGCAATTGCGGTTTTTGAATTGGGTTTTATTTGGTCGGCAATGGCGTAGATGGCTAACGCTTTTTGACTGTTAGAAAACCAAATGACGGTTTTAGCTTCATTGCTCCATTGTTCGGCTGTTTTTAATAGTGTGTTTTCAATAGTGATTTCATTTTCTTTTATTAAAGTTTTATTGCCGACAAAATAGGTTTCGCCCTCAAAGACAGCTTTTGCTCCTTTGCCAGTAATGCTTTCAAAATTTGAAACTGCTGTTTTTGTTTGTGAATTTAAATGTTTCACTATTGCTTCTGCCAATGGATGTTCTGATTGTTTTTCTATACTGAATAAAATTTGCAAAGGCAGATTATTTTCGGTTATCCAAAATTCATCAGTTACAACTGGTTTTCCTTCGGTGATCGTTCCTGTTTTATCGAGTACTATTGCATTGATTTTTTTTGCCTGCTCCAGACTTTCAGCATCTTTTATCAAGATCCCCATTTCGGCTCCCTTGCCGACTCCAACCATAATTGCTGTGGGCGTAGCCAATCCTAAGGCGCAAGGGCAGGCAATTACGAGTACTGTTACCAAAGCGATTAAGCCTTGCGTGAAACCATTTTCACCGCCAAAAATTGTCCAAACGATAAATGATGCAATGGCAATGACCATAACTATCGGCACAAATACGCCTGCAATTTTATCGGCCAATTTTTGGACAGGAGCTTTGCTTCCCTGTGCATCCTGTACCATTTTGATGATTTGGGCAAGCATAGTGTCGCTTCCAATTTTTTCGGCTCTAAATTGAAAACTTCCTTTTTGGTTGATAGTCCCCGAAAAAACCTTTTCGTTTTCGTTTTTCAACACAGGAATCGGTTCGCCGCTCAGCATACTTTCGTCTACATACGAATTACCGCTGATGAGTGTTCCGTCAACTGCGATTTTCTCTCCTGGCTTTACCAAAATGATGTCGCCAATCTGTACCTGCTCAATAGGGATTTCCGTTTCATGCCCGCTTTCGTTAATAATGATAACTGATTTTGGCTGTAGCCCCATCAATTTCTTAATCGCAGACGAAGTGTTTCCTTTGGCTTTTTCTTCCAGCAGTTTTCCTAACAATATAAAAGTAATTACAACTGCAGCAGCTTCAAAATATACATGAGCATGTAATCCTCTTTGATGCCAAAAATCAGGAAACAGCGTATTGAAAACACTAAAAATATACGCAACTCCTGTACTCAAAGCCACCAAAGTATCCATATTGGCAGTTCGGTGTTTGGTTTGTTTCCAAGCATTTATAAAAAAATCCCTTCCAATCCATGCGATTACGGGCGTACTCAACAGCCACATAATTTCATTAGCGTAAGGTATGTTCATAAAAAACATACTAATAATTACTAATGGAACAGAAAATGCCAGCGCCCAATAGGTCTTCTTTTTTAGTGAAGCAAATTTTGCATGCTGCAGATTTTCTATTGTATTGGTTTCCTCTTTATTTTCTTCGACCAATAAATCATAACCGCCAGACTGTACAGCTTTCTTGAGGTCAATAGGGTTTATTACTCCCGGGATATATTCGACAGCGGCGGTTGCTGTGGCAAAATTTATTGCTGCATTTATAACACCCTGCTGTGATTTTAAAATGTTTTCAGCATTTACTGCGCAAGAAGCACAGCTCAATTCTAATACTGGAAATGTTTTTTTGATGGTTGTTACGGTGTAGCCTAAATCCTTGATAAGATGAACTGCTTCCGAAACTGCTTCGGGATTATCTGCCTGAATGACGGCTCGTTTGTTGTTTAATTCAACCTTGTGGGTGTTAATTCCCTGCTGTCTGCTGAGTGCCTTGTCTATAATTAAGGCGCAGTGTTCGCTTTCAACCCCTTCGAGAGGCAGAAATATTTCTGTAGTATTTGCTTTTGCTGTCATGTTTTTTAATTACATAACAAAGGTCGCAGGACTAGCTGTATTTCATGTTACCTGATTTTGGATAGTATTTGTAACATTTACAGTTCGTCTAATGGTCTGCGTTTGTTTTCCTTGATATTCTTAAAATAAGTAGGAGTGAGGCCAGTGACTTTTTTAAACTGATTACTTAAATAAGCAACGCTGGAGTAATTCATTTTTGCTGCGATTTCGCTTAACGATAACTCATCATAGACTAGCAGTTCTTTTACCTTTTCGATTTTTTGGGCAATAAAATACTTTTCAATAGTTGTGCCTTCGGTCTCTGAAAAAAGATTGGAAAGATAGGTGTAATCGTGATGAAGTCTGCTGCTTAAATAGTCGGAGAGATTCGATTTTAAATCACTGTTCTGATGATGGACGATTTCAATAATAGATGATTTTATTTGTCCGATAAGGCGGCTTTTTTTGTCGTCTATCATTTCAAAGCCTAGATTTTGCAAATGCAGGCTGAGTATTTCTTTCTCGCTGTCGGTAAGTTCTTTGTTTAAGAGTACTTCACCTAAAGTAATATTTAACGGCTGATGTCCAAGTTTTTCCAACTCGTTTTCTACCGCCATGATACAGCGATTGCAGACCATATTTTTTATGTAAAGTTTCATAAGTAATTTAAAATTCTAGAGCAATGCTTCGATCTATTAATGAGATAAAAAGAGGCTGTATGTTTTTTTCAAATGTAATGATGCGGTTATTCAATTTCAATGTATTCAGACTTGCCTTTTTCATTTACGCTGGTTAACCATTCCCAATCCAAATTTAATTTTATTTTTCCGTTATCTGTCAATGTTATTTTGGCTATTGCTTTTCCGGCTTTGAGCTGGCTGTCGGTAGTGATGCATTGGTAGAGCATGTGTAATTCATTGTCTTTAAGGTCGGCTATGATTTTTCCGTATAGAATAGTTCCTCCGTAATAGTCAGCTGTTACAAGGTTGTCTTTTTGTTTGTATTCAAAAATGGTATCTGGGTTTACTTGTCCCGTTTCGGAATTATTAATTAAGGCGAATTTTTTATTGTCGAAATTGAAGTTACTCATTTTGGTTTGTTTTAGGTTATGGAGCTGTCTGCTCCTGATAGTAAGGATTTGTTTGTTATTTACAAAGATTGATTTTTCTGCTGATATAAACGAAACGTTGCTACAAAAATATTTTCTTTTTTATTTTTATTTGTGTAGTTCTCAGCGTGTGTGCCGAAAGCGGAGAGATTTCGCAGAGCGGAATCTTTGGTTTTCGCTTAAGCAGTATAAATTAGTATTTATTTGAGACACTTCGTACATGCTAATTTATTTATAGTAAGAATAGTAAGATATTAATTTTTTGTTATTTTATAAATGAAAAAAAATTACGTAAGAAATATTCGCTTAAATTAACTTTTATTAACCAATTTAAACTATTTTTTATGTCAAAAATGATTACTTCCATTGCTACACCAGCAGTGTTAACAGCTTTTAAAACTGCCATTAATACGGCATTGATACCATTGAATCCTTTCAAAATTAATTTGACCGACGAACAAAAAAAAGGCACACGTTCCATGGCCGAGGGCAGGGAGGGCTATGCTCGGTTAATCTCCAGAATCGCTAATCAGTTTCCAAATTCATTGAGCCGTGCCGATGTTCCTACAGAGCTTTCCAATCTGTTGGATTATTACAACAATTTGGAAGCAAACAAAATGGCCCTATTGCAGGCATTGGAGACCATCGATGAAATTCAGCTGGCAACCGCCACCGATGTAATGACCTTGGTGGATAGATATACAGCCAACCTGCAGGTTTCCAGAGGAAATGAGGGATCTCTTGACTTGGCAATGGCAGAAGTCGATGAATGGAACAAGCGTTTTGCCCACAAAACAGAAGCTCCTGCTAAAGTTCCAGCTGATTTATAATCAGACGATTTGATTACATGTTTATAAGTCAGTCTATTTTTAGGCTGGCTTTTTTTATGACTTGTTCTCCTATGATTTTGATAGGAGAACCTATAGTTGTGGTAGGAGAACCTACGTTTTTGATAGGAGCTCCTATAGTTTTGGTAGGAGAACCTATGGTTTTGATAGGAGCTCTTATAGTTTTGGTAGGAGCTCCTACGTTTTTGGTAGGAGCTCCTATGTTTTTGATAGGAGCTCCTACGTTTTTGATAGGAGCTCCTATGATTTTGGTAGGAGTTCCTATGTTTTTGATAGGAGCTCCTATGGTTTTGGTAGGAGAACTTACGTTTTTGATAGGAGCTCCTATGATTTTGGTAGGAGCTCCTGTGTTTTTGATAAGTGCTCGTGTCTTATAAAAGTATAAAGCCACAAAAATATTTTCTTGCGACTTTTATATTGTGTAGTGCTCAACGTGTGCTGCGAAATCGGGGAATTTCGTAGAGCTGTTAACCGCTTCAATTCTTCAAATATTTTTTTTTAATATTGCTTTTTATCTAAAGCTCTGCTAGCGCGAGCGTCCCGCTCGTGCCGATTTATAATTGTTTGCTTATGTTAGTGTTTACGAGCGGGACGCTCGCGCTCGCGGGGGAAGTCAGGATATTTTGCAAAGCGGGAGGAATCTATAGTTTCGCTAATTGAGCAAATCGTAACAGTAATTTTTTTATACCTGAATGATCAAATTTAATATCTATTTTGCAATCTAGTGGTTTTTCAGGATACATATTCAGACTATAAACAGTTCCTCTACCAAATTTAGAATGTAATACTCTATCTCCAGCTTGTAATTTTTGTGCTTCCCCAAATGTTAATACTTTATAGTTGCTACTATTTATTAAGTTGTATACATCATCATTATCTTCAATAATAGTTTTTGGAGTGATATATTGTTTTCTATTTAATTCTAAAATTTCTTCTAGTATGTCTCTATCCGATCGTTTAGTTATTTTATTTATTTGATTGTCTGAATTTGAATCTTCTAAAATTGAATTTATTTTTTGTTCAAGTTTTGGATAAAAAGCTTCAAAAGCCTCGTCTAAAACAAAATCAGGGATTTCATTTTCTTCCAAAAGCTTATTTATTGATTTTATTAACTTTTTAAAATCATCTTTACGAAACTCAGTAGTTTGAAATGTAGCTAATGGGCCTTTTAAATCTGAATTAGACAAACCGAATAAAATTGGGCAAACTCTTGATTTTTCTAATCTATTTGATAGTGCACCTGACTCAAATAGAATCCATGGTTTTTCTGTATTATCAGCTGTTAAACATATTAATCCAACTTTGCATTCATTTAGTTTTTTTGTAATTTCACTTTCCCATTTAGATCCTTTTTCGACATCAGAAGGTGTAAAATAAGGCTTTGTAGATTGAAGAACTGTAGGTAACCAATTTTTTATTGTACTAGCTATTTCTTTGCTACTTTCTCCAGACCAACTTATAAAAATATTCATAATTTATTTATTTAATGGTGTATATATTATTACTTAAGTAAGCAATTAATTTATAATAAGAATTGTAGTAAATATATAGTATTTATATTAAGTAATAAATTATAGAGTAATATATAAATATCGTAATACTAAAAAATATTTATCTGAAAAACTAAATACCTAACCTAGCCCCGATAGCAGTGAAAATCCTTGTTGCCCGGGGTTCGGGCAAGAAGATTGCAACGAATAGCGGGAGTACTATTAATGAAAACACAAATCCCTCTGCTCCTAAAAATAAAAAGACTGCAAAGCGTCGTCACTTTGCAGTTGCAAAGATCTTAGGACTATGCAGGTGATTTTTATGTTACTGGCCGGACTGAATTAGGATTTGTATTGGTGCGCTAAGTTCGATTTGATTTTGGGTGTTTTTTTCTACTATCAATTCGCCTTTTAATGCTGAAGGATAAGTAATAGCAGAGGCAAAGTCTGTTTTGTTAGCCAGCTGGGCTTCAAATTTTTTAACGCCAAATTTGGCGGCCAAGAGGCAGAGGAGCTGGTCAATTTCTTCGGCATACATTGAGACTCTGTGCCATTTCCCGTCATAAGTTACCAGTATTACAAAGTAATCCTCGTCGAGAGCGTTTAGAGTGAGTTCGCCGACGGCTATAATCTGATCTACTGGGAGTTCAAGAATAGTCTCGTTCTTCCAAATCCAATTAATAGTTTTTCCGTCAATTTTTATGCGTCCGCTGCTCATTTCTTTTGGCTGTTTTGGGTTCGTTTGTATGCGGTTTCAATTACTAAATACTAAGTTAAGTTAATAATTAGGTTTACACAATTGATTTGGGTACAGAAACTTTGCACCGTAAGTTTTTTGGAGTGATGCACTGTTGAAGAGGTGTATCTTTAAAATCTTAAGACATGAAGGACGAAATACTTTTTTCTAAAAACAAAAAAACTGCAGAGTGTTGCCACTGTGCAGTTTTTGGAGATTTTATTGTTATTATTTATTCGTGTGCCAATTTTATTGGTTTAGATTTTTGATTTGTTTATTGTTGATCAAAGCTTTCATTTGGGTAATTGCAATGGTGTTGAGTTGAATTAACCGTTCTGATTGTGATTGCCCTTGATGAATGAAAACCGAGTTTAAACTTTCTAAATTTGATAGTACTACCAATTGCTCGATGGTGGCAGAATCTCTAATGTTCCCCCTCCGTTGTTGGGTTTTCGGTTCGCCATTGTTTTGCTGTTTGACCAAATAATGCCACATTTAGTAAATCGGCTTCATTGGCATACACAAAATTGATTTTGTTTTTATCAATTGCCTCTGGAATAAGATTTTGTTTTATAGCATCGGTATGAATGTGATAATTTACTTTTGCGAGTGTACGCTGAAAGCTCCATTCTAATTTTAGTCTATCGCTCTCGTCGTCTTTTAAACGCTGGAATTCCTTGATGAGGTATATTTTAAATTCTGGACTAATCCACATCCCAAATTCAAAAGCTATATCAGGATGTGCGTAAGTACCTCCATATCTTCCGGTTGTTGCTTTCAATCCTATTGCATTGGTTTTTTCAACCCATTCTTTGACACTTAGTTTATAACTGTTCAATCCTGCTTGACTTTTAATTATGGCGAATTCGCCGTAATTAAAATTTGGATTATTGATACTTTCCCAAATCCCTATGAATTCAACTGTATTTCTATTTCTTAACCAATCTGAAATAAAAAAATCACCATCTTTTGCTTTCAGCATATCGGTAAGTGATATAAATTCAGTTCCTTCTTTTTGAATAATAGTTATTGGATTTCCTTTTACAACTATTGTCTTGTTTTTTGCCATGAACTATTGTTTTTCTTTTTACTTAAAACTGAAATGTTTTCTTTTTATTAGTTACTAAATGTAAAAACTGAAAAGTAAATGTATTAAAATTCTTTAAAATAAAATAGCAATAAATTAATTCCTCTGCTCCCAAAAACAAAAAACTGCAAAGCTTATGACTTTGCAGTTTTTATTGATTTATTGTTATTATTTATTAGTGTACCAGCTCAGTTTGGTTCCTGAAAACCAATTCGCCGTCAAAGGAATCGAGCAGAATAATACTGTCTGTTTTGATGCTTCCGGCGAGGATTTCTTTGGACAATTTATTCAATACGTCTCTTTGTATCACTCGTTTTACCGGTCTTGCACCAAATTGCGGATCGTATCCTTTCTCAGACAAATACTCGATAGCCTGAGGGGTAGCATCCATCGTGATGCCCTGCTGTGCCAGCATTTTGGTGATGCTTTTTAGCTGTAGTCCCACGATTTGAGTAATATTAGCATTGGTTAACGGAGTAAACATCACGATTTCGTCAATACGATTTATAAACTCCGGACGAACTGTTTGTTTTAGTAAACCAAGGACTTCTACTTTTGCTAATTCCGTAGCTGCTTCAACACTGCCTTTTAGGTTTTCGAATTTCTCCCGTATAATCTGGCTTCCCATATTGGAAGTCATTATGATGATCGTATTTCTGAAATCGGCCAGACGTCCTTTATTGTCTGTTAAACGTCCTTCGTCCAACACCTGTAACAATATATTGAAAGTATCGGGGTGGGCTTTTTCGATTTCATCAAGCAGGATTACGGAATACGGTTTACGGCGAACGGCCTCGGTCAATTGACCGCCTTCGTCATAACCCACGTAGCCCGGAGGTGCACCTACTAATCGGCTCACGCTGTGGCGTTCCTGATATTCGCTCATGTCGATTCGGGTCATGGCGTTTTCATCGTCAAACAGGTATTCGGCCAGCGCTTTGGCCAATTCGGTTTTACCAACTCCTGTAGTTCCAAGGAAAAGGAAAGTTCCAACTGGTTTTTTCATGTCCTGCAGTCCTGCGCGGCTACGGCGCACGGCATCACTCACGGCTTCGATTGCTTCTTCCTGACCCACAACACGTCTGTGTAATTCTTCTTCGAGATGCAGAAGTTTTTCGCGCTCGCCCTGCAGCATTTTCATAACAGGGATTCCGGTCCATTTGGCTACCACTTCGGCAATATCTTCGCGGGTTACTTCTTCTTTAATCAGGGAAGTTCCCGATTGATTTTCCTGTAACTGTATGGTAAAAGTATCCAATCGCTCTTGGGCTTCTTTGATTTTTCCATAACGGATTTCGGCGACTTTACCGTAATCGCCTTCTCGTTCGGCGCGTTCGGCTTCGTGTTTTAAATCTTCGATTTCGGTTTTAACGGCTTGAATATTATCTACAACATCTTTTTCTGATTTCCATTTGGTGTAAATAACATTTCGCTCTTCTTTTAGATTAGCCAGTTCCAAACCTAATACTTTGAGTTTGCTTTCGTCCTTTTCGCGCTTGATAGCTTCAATTTCGATTTCTAACTGCATTACTTTTCGGTCCAAAACATCCAGTTCCTCCGGTTTTGAGTTGATTTCCATACGCAGTTTCGAAGCAGCTTCGTCCATTAAATCGATAGCTTTGTCTGGCAGAAAACGGCTTGTAATGTAGCGCTGCGAAAGGGTTACGGCCGCAATAATTGCATCGTCTTTTATCTGAACTTTATGGTGTGTTTCATATTTTTCCTTGATGCCTCGAAGAATCGAAATCGCACTTTCGGTATCAGGCTCTTCGATCATAATTTTTTGGAAACGGCGTTCCAATGCTTTGTCTTTTTCGAAATATTTCTGGTATTCGTCCAAAGTCGTGGCACCGATGGCACGCAATTCGCCACGAGCCAAAGCTGGTTTCAGAATATTAGCTGCATCCATTGCGCCTTCACCGCCTCCCGCACCAACAAGTGTGTGGATTTCGTCTATGAAAAGCACGATATCACCTTCGGCAGCGGTTACTTCCTTAACCACCGATTTTAATCGTTCCTCAAACTCTCCTTTGTATTTTGCCCCCGCAATTAAAGCTCCCATATCCAGAGAGAATACGATTTTATCTTTTAGATTATCAGGTACGTCTCCATCTACGATTCGGTGGGCGAGACCTTCGGCAATTGCGGTTTTACCTACTCCGGGTTCTCCCACAAGCATTGGGTTGTTTTTGGTACGACGAGTCAAAATCTGCAGTACGCGACGAATTTCCTCGTCACGGCCAATTACCGGATCTAGTTTCCCGGTTCTAGCCAGTTCGTTGAGGTTTTTGGCGTATTTGTTCAATGAATTATAGGTTTCTTCGGCTGATGCTGAAGTGACTCTTTCTCCTTTGCGCAGTTCTTCTATGGCCGCTTTCAGTCCTTTTCCGGTAACGCCTTGGTCTTTCAGAATTTGAGACACTTTGCTTTTGGAATCGTATATAGCCAAAATTAAATGCTCGATTGAAACGTATTCGTCGTTCATTTTTTTGGCAATGATTTCGGCTTCGTTCAAAGCGGTATTGGCTGTTCTGGAAAGCTGTATTTCGCCTCCTGAAACTTTTGGAAAACTTTGGATAGTGGCATCTAAAATCTGAAGAAACAGCGGTACATTGACGTTGAGTTTTTTCAAGATAAAAGGGGCTACATTTTCATCGACTTCAAAAATAGCTTTGAAAATGTGTTCATTTTCTATTTGCTGCTGACCCAAACTCTGAACCAATTGCTGTGAATGCTGTATGGCTTCCTGCGATTTAATGGTAAACTTATTAATGTTCATGATTAAAGGTTTTATATTTTTAGTTTTTTTTTAAATGATTAAGCAAAAGCCATTAGGCATTAGTGCTGTTAGTTTTAACTAGATTATGATAGCTTTAATTAAGTAAAGCGAATGAAAAAATCTGTATAGATTTTTCTTTCCTGCTAAAAACTTATGGCTAGTGGCTATTGCCTAATGACTAATCATTAACTTTGCAGAATAAATATCAAACGGTATTCCAGTCTAAATTTACGGACAATTTGACGCTTTACCGATGATTTTTATCATTTTAAAAAGACAAAACGACATAAAATACGACAAAATGAGTATATTCAATTCACTATTCGGGAGTTCAGAAGAAAAGAAAGAAAGAGAAAGTAAAATCAATTGGATTCCGCTGCAGCATATAGGACAATTAGACGAAATTGTGGCTTTATCAGACCAAGCGCCTGCAGTTATTTTTAAGCACAGCACCCGCTGCAGCATAAGCAGATTTGCATTGAAACAATTTGAAAATGAATATGCTTTACAGGATACTGTAGATGCTTATTTTCTGGATTTATTAGAATACCGCGATATCTCTAATGAAATTGCCAGCCGTTTTCTGGTAACGCATCAGTCCCCGCAGTTATTATTGATTAAAAACGGAAAATCGGTTTATGATGCTTCGCATAGTGATATTGATGCGCAGGAATTGGCTGAGAGATTGTAGTTTAATTAACAGTATAGTATCTCGTCAAACTAAGTTTTTTTAGCTCGCAAAGACGCAAAGGCGTAAAGTAAAACATTTCAAATTTTGCGCCTTCGCGTATTTGCGAGAAACAGATTGATGAGGTTTTAAAATTCACCATTCGAACCGCCGCCACTAAACCCGCCACCGCCAAATTCCATTGGTGATTCCTCTACTTTTACTTCAGGTTTAAGGCCAAATTGTGAAGCAGCAACAAGTGCCTGAAGATTCGAAAATGCATTTGGATTCGTAAATCGATCGGCTTTGAAAGTAATTCCAGTTTCGTTATATTTTGTTTTTTTAATAGAAAAATAAGTAAAGGCAAATACAGCTAAACCGCCAATGGTTAAAGCAACTTCGGGGGGTAAAACATGATGATACATTCTGAAAGTAAAAAAGCTAAAACAAAGGGCTAAAAAGCCGATCCAAAGCATCATTCGGTCTTTGCTTTTTAAAGAAAAAATGAGATAAACTGCCGGTATTATAAATGTAAAAGCCCAAAAAAGCAGAGCAAAAGGGATTTCAGGACTTACGGCATTGTAATAAAACTCTCCCGAGAGACTGAAATTCAGTTCCCTTACCACATAATAGTTTCCGGCAAGATAAAATAGAATTAAGCAGAAACCTTTGGCGAGTTTCAGTCCGTTGTAATAATAAGGAAAAGCTAAATTCTGTAGTTTCTTTTTAGAAAATAAATATCCCGTTCCAGCTAATAACATCATAGCAAAAGGCAATATGGCTTTGCCAATTATAAGATATTCAAAAATCAGATAAGCGGCGCTTCCTGTTATTCCAATACAGGCGAGCAAGACTAAAGAAGTATTGAGATAACGCAGATAGGCGATGCTGGAAGCAATTGCCAGAACAATAATAACAGCCAGATAGTTGGGATCATAGTTTTGTTCAAACGTAAGTCCAACAGCAATCAGCAATGCTAAAATGGCTCCCAAAATAAAAGCATCGTCTAAACCAAAACCAAAATATTTCATTTCCTGGGACATATATTCTTTTGCACCAAAACCAATAAAGGCAAAAAGATAGATGAAAAACAAGTACCCGTTGTCCATAGCTCCCAGTCCCAAAAGTGATATAAAACCGCAGATTGACGAATAGAGCAGACAGCCCAAAATAAAGAAACCAATTCGGATGAAAAGATTGTTTTGGCTTTTTAGCTTTGGTAATTCGTGGCTTAAATCTTTGTATTGTTCCTTACTGATAAATCCAGATTCTTTCAGCCGGTTTGCTTCTTGGTCAATATAAACGTTGTCTAAAAGTGTCTTATCGTATGCTATCATCGGAAGTTTTTTTGTTAAAATGTTTAATCAGTTTAATGAATCCAAGTATGGTGCCAATAAAATAAAAAGGCGTTGTGAAAAGGAATATTGAGAAAAAGTCATCAAAATGGATGGCTGTCAGCATCTGGACAAAAAAGATATTCATCCCGACAAATCCATATAAAACTGTGAAAATGAATAATGATATGGATCTGATTTGGAAACTTAAATTATAAAAATAATAGGCAGCAATTCCTAATACCAAACCAAAAGGAAACCAGAAATCGTCACAAAGATTCACAATACAGGCAATGCCAATTAAGTGCAGTGAAAAAGTTAAGTAAACCAAATTGAAATGTTTCTTTAAATTGATTTTGATGGCGTACAAGGCCCAGAGCAGCAATGTCAATCCAAATGCGAGACCAATGTAGCTTAAGGTCGTATTGTTGAACATCTCGTTTTCAAAATAATGTTTTGGATCTACAGAAAGCCCTAAATAAGCTGCCATACCGGTTATTCCGATGGATAAAACACTTTTGTTATCAAAATAATAGGCACAAAAAAGACTGATAATGGTCGGGATTAAAGTAGCTAATCCATAATGAGTTCCAAAAGTCTGATACTGAAATTGCAGATACCCTACAAATGAACAGCTTAATATTACCGCCGTAAGCACTAAGTAATCATATAATGGATTGGGAAATGGAGCTTCATCTTTTTTAAAACCGGGATGGTTTTTAAAGCAAAAGTAAAAACACGTTAATGTTACTAGCAGCAGCAGTCCAAGAAGTACTGTATGCCCAATGGTATCAATGTTTTGATAAATTAATATTCCCACGCCTGATGTAAACAGCAGCATTGATAAGTACAATAAAAACTTTAGTTCGTTATGAACCGAAAATATATTTAATGCACGATAAGCCTTAATTGCTGTAAATTGTTCTTCTTTAATGAGATTTTTATCAAAAAGAGTCTGCGCAGCCTGTTCTTCCAAATTTGCCATAGTATTCCATTAAGATGTTTTCTCAAATATATACAATTTTTAGTACTAATTATAGAGTAATTGTGTACTTAATTTACTGGCATATTATTTGTATTCTGAATTTCAAAATTTGATGCAATCTAATAGGATTATTAGATAACCTGTTTTTCATTTTTTATAGACAGTGACAGCGTCCAATGTCAAGAAATAATACTGATTACTAAGGATATTAGCATACTGAATAAATAAAATTGGTTTACCCAAAACAATGACCTATATTGCTAAATATAAAACTTTACAGATGAGTGGTTTAAAAAAATATTCGAATAAAACGAAAGCAGCTTTTATTTTATTAATTGTTATGGTTATTATTCTGTTTAATAATTTCAATACGCTTCATAATTCAAAAAAAACGAATGAAGATATCAATGCCATTTTTAATGACCGTTTGGTTGTAGAGCATTATATCTTTCAGTATGCTAATGAACTCCATTCAATAAAAGCAAATGCAATTAAAACACAATTAAATGATACTCAAAAAATTGAGGCTATTGCAATAGCTTTAGGAAATATTCAAAACATTGATATACTGTACTTAAAGACGGTTTTAACTCCAAGAGAGAAATCTTTTTTTAAATCTTTTTTAGCATCCTGTACAGCGATAAAAGAACAAAACAGAAATAAAAACTGGATTCAAATTGCAAATTCGAGTAATCAGGCTCTGGAAATATTGGCTAAATTGTCCAATCTTCAAATTAAGGAAGGGAAATTTAAATTAGACCATGCCACTGCTATACATAACGGAAACAACAGTTTAGGTGAGCTCGAAATTGCCTTACTCGTTATACTAACCGGTATTACTACCTATTTATTATTGACAAAGAAAAATAAAATCAAAGTCAAAATTCCTGAAGCACCAAGTTTGAATTAATAAATAAGGTTTAATTATTTTTAGAAGCAGAAATAATAGGAATTTTTGGAAAGATGGTTCCTGCTCTCCGTTTCAATCTTGTTGTCCGAACTCCAGACAACAAGGATTTTCACTTCGATCAGGGCTAGGAGGAGAGATGTTTCTTTTTTTGTAATCATGGAAATATAATCATTATAAAATCAAAAACTATCATCCATTTTTACCACATTACCCAAATAAAAAAGGCATTAGGAAATAAATTCTAATGCCTTCTAGTTACCCTATGTAATGATGCTATTACTTAATAAGCATTCTTCATTTTAGTCTTTATTTCCAGCAAACAAAGATTGTTTATACTTCCTTCGTGCGTATGTTTGGTTTCTTTTGGAGATTGATAATTGCCTGCTTCCAATTCTTCAGCAACGGCTTTATACGCATCTCTGAAAGGCATTCCGGCAACAACCATTTCGTTTAAAGTATCTACTGTAAAAAGATAATCGTATTTTTTATCTGCAAGAATATTATCTTTTACCTTAATGTCTTTGATAGAGAAAATAGCAATATCCAAACAGGCTTTCAGGTTTTGAATCGCAGGAAACAAACCTTCTTTCAATAGTTGAAAATCCCTGTGGTAACCGCTTGGCAAGTTGTTTGTAATTAAAGTAATTTCATAAGGCAGGGCTTGAATCTTGTTACATTTTCCACGAATTAATTCAAAAACATCTGGGTTTTTTTTGTGAGGCATAATGCTAGAACCTGTCGTTAAATGTGATGGCAGACCAATAAAATCAAAGTTCTGGCTCATGTACAAGCATACATCCATTGAGAATTTCGCTAAAGTTGCCGCAACACTGCTCATTGCAAAAGCAACTGTTTTTTCAGATTTTCCACGGCTCATTTGCGCTGCAACCGAATTATATTTCAACGTTTCAAAACCTAATTCTTTGGTTGTGAAAGTTCTGTTGATAGGGAAGGAGCTTCCGTAACCAGCAGCTGAACCCAGCGGATTTTGATCTACAACTTTCAAAGCTGCGTTAAGCATTGTTATATCGTCAATCAGGGTTTCGGCATAAGCAGAAAACCACATTCCGAAAGAAGACGGCATTGCAATCTGAAGGTGGGTGTAACCCGGTAGTAATACATTTTGATGTTTCTCTGCTGATTCCATCATTAAATCGAAAAGCGTTTTTACCTGCTCTTTCAATTCTTTGACAGCATCTTTCAAGTAAAGATTTACATCAACCAAAACCTGATCATTACGGGAACGGGCGGTGTGGATTTTTTTTCCTGCATCGCCAAGTTTTACTGTCAGGAGATATTCAATTTTGGAATGTACGTCTTCGAAACTGTCTTCGATTTTGAAATTTCCTTTCTCTACATCGGCGATTATTTCGTTTAAAGCGACTACCAATGAATCGGTTTCTGTTTGAGTTAATAAACCAATCTGACCTAGCATTTTTGCATGGGCGATAGAACCCAAAGCATCGTATTTGGCTAAAACTAAATCAAGTTCCCTATCATTTCCTACCGTAAAATGTTCGATTTGTTTGTCGGTTGGTATTCCTTTTTCCCAAAGTTTCATATTCGTATTTTTTGTTTCGCAAAGATACTCAGAGGTTACTCAGAGATTCGCAAAGGTTTTATTATTTCAAAATTTTCTTGATTACAGAAACCCTTAGCCCCGATAGCAGCGGAAATCCTTGTGGGCCGGGTTTCGGCACACAAGATTGAAGCGGATAGCGGGATTAGCTCCTGAAAATTATTTTAATTCTTCAAGAAGTCTCCAAGTATTTTAATGTACAATTGGATTCCTTCTTCGATTTCGTTGATGTATATAAATTCGTCTGCAGAGTGCGACCGCAGGGATTCTCCAGGCCCTAGTTTCAATGACTGACAGCTTAAAACCGACTGATCCGAAAGGGTAGGCGAGCCATAAGTCGTTCTTCCCAAAGCGATTCCCGCCTGCACCAATCCGTGTGAAACGGGAATGGATGAAGCGTTTAAATGCATTGAGCGAGGTGTAACTTCGGCATTAACATTGGCTCTAACCGTTTCTAGAATTTCGATATTGCTGTAACGGTCAGTCACGCGGATATCGACAACCAAATGGCATTCGGCGGGAACGACATTGTGCTGTTTTCCAGCAGTTACTTGTGTTACGGTCATTTTTACGGGACCTAAAACCTCTGATATTTTTTCGAATTGATAGGTTTTAAACCAGTCAATCACGGGCATTGCATTGTAAATTGGGTTGTCTGGATTGTTATGAGCTGCGTGACTTGCAGTTCCTTTTACCACAACATCCAGAACCAATAAACCTTTTTCGGCTACTGCCAGCTGCATTAAAGTAGGTTCGCCAACAATAGCGCATTCTAGTTCCGGCAAATGTTTTAAAACACTGTTCAAGCCATTTTTTCCGCTGCTTTCTTCCTCTGCCGAAGCTACAATTACAATGTTGTAAGGCAGGTTTTCTTTGGCATAAAAATGAGTGAATGTGGCAATTAATGAAACTAGACAACCGCCCGCATCGTTGCTGCCCAAACCGTATAGTTTTCCGTTTTTTACTATTGCTTCAAACGGATCGTTAGTGTAACCTTGATTGGGTTTTACTGTATCATGATGTGAGTTAAGTAAAAGTGTAGGTTTGGATTTGTCAAAATGCTGATTATACGCCCAGATATTGTTGTTTTCCCGCTCGAAAGGGATATTGTTTTGAGTAAACCAGTTTTCGATTAAAAGCGCCGTCTGATCTTCTTCACTCGAAAAGGAAGGAATTGCAATCAGCGATTTTAAAAGTGCGATGGCTTCTTGTATGAGGGTTTCGATGTTTTTCATTTATTTTATTTTCAGCGCAAATTTCACAAATTATTCATGTAAATCAGTGCAATTAGCGTTTAATTTTTTACAATTCGATTGTTGTACAAATTGCGTTTGTGTTTTGTAACATTCTGTGGTGACCAATCCGTATTTTTTGAACGCCTTTAGATAAGCTGTTAAAACAATTATCCAATTTAGGAATCATTCCGGAATGTATGGCACCTTCTTCTTTTAATTTTGAATAAAGAGCTGAATTTATTTGTTGGATTACTGAATTTTCATCCTCAACATCTGTTAAAACTCCTGCTTTTTCGAAGCAATAAGTTAAAGTCACGTCAAAAACTTCGGAGGTTGCAATAGCCAATTCACTTGCAATAGTATCAGCATTCGTGTTCAATAATTGTCCTTGGCCGTCGTGAGTGATAGCGCAAAAAACAGGTGTTATTCCGCTGTTTAATAATGTTTCCAATAAAGGAGTATTTACTTTTTGCACATCGCCAACAAAACCATAATCAATTGTCGGGTGATTTCTTTTAGTTGATTGAATCAAATTTCCATCAGCACCTGAAAATCCAATTGCATTAGTGTTATGAGCCTGTAGTTGAGCTACAACATTTTTATTGATTTCACCCGCATAAATCATCACGACTACGTCAAGCATTGGTGCATCGGTAATTCTTCGTCCGTCAATCATCTGCGGAACTAATCCGATACTCTGTGCCATTTTGGTAGCTGATTTTCCACCACCGTGAACGAGTATTTTATTGCCTTCTATTTTGGAAAAATCAGTTAGAAATTGTGCTAATTCCGTTGGATTGTCGATGATGTTACCGCCAATTTTTATGATAGATAGTTTGTTCATTTTTTAAGTTTCTGAGTTACTAAGTGGCTAAGTTTCTAAGATAACAAGCAAAAAAAACTTAGTATCTTAGTGTCTTAGAAACTTAGAGACTTTTTAATATTTTCTGTAAAACCAATTGGGCTGAATACGTCCTGTTATTCGCCTGCTGGATTACAACCGAATTTTCGCTGTCGATGACTTCATCAGTAACAATTACATTACGTCTTACGGGTAGACAATGCATGAATTTAGCATTGTTGGTCAGTTTCATTTTATCGGCTGTGATGGTCCAATTTGGGTCAGAGTTGGTGATTTTACCATATTCTTTATAATTGCTCCAGTTTTTGGCGTAGATAAAATCAGCGTTTTCAAAAGCTTTGTCCTGATCGTGTTCGATTTTGGAATCTTTGGTGATTTCAGGATTCAGTTCGTAGCCTTCTGGGTGCGTAATTACAAAATCCATTTCGGTTTGCAGCTGCATCATTTCTACAAATGAATTAGGAACAGCCTGCGGTAACGCTCTTGGGTGCGGAGCCCATGACAGCACTACTTTTGGTCTGTGTTTGGTTTTGTTTTCAGCCATAGTAATGGCATCGGCAAGAGACTGCAATGGATGTCCTGTTGCGCTTTCCATATTTAGAATTGGCACAGTAGCATGTTTTACGAAGCCATTCATTACTGTTTCGGCATTGTCTTTTTCTTTGTCAGCTAAACCAGCAAATGCTCTGATGGCAATAATATCCGCATATTGTGAAACTACTTCTGCCGCTTCTTTGATGTGTTCTGAAGCACCTTGGTTCATAACGGTTCCGTCTTCGAATTCAAGCGTCCAGCCTTCACTTCCGAAATTCATCACCATCACATTCATTCCTAAATTTATGGCTGCTTTTTGAGTACTCAAACGTGTTCTCAGACTGGAATTGAAAAACAGCATTACTAAGGTTTTGTTTTTTCCTAGTTTTTTATTTTTAAGCGGATTTTTTTTGATTTTTAACGCTTCTTTCACCCATTTTTGGAGTGAGTCTATTTCTTTTATCGAGGTGTAGTTCATAGTTTTTTGTTTATTAATTTAAAATATCATCTAAATGCGCGATATTTTTAAATATCGTTTAAATACATGATGATTTTAAGCAATTTTTGTAAACTTAATTTCTCCTTTTAATGCCTTCAGCATAAAATTGTCTTCTAGTCCGTTTACAATCCAAGTTTCGATATTTCCTGCTTTGGCAATAGCCGCCGAATCGATTTTAGACTGCATGCCTCCAGTTCCATGAGACGATTTTTTGTCTCCGATTTCTTTTTGCAAAAGCGATAAATCAGTAACTAATTGTATCGTTTCCGGTACTTCATCGTTTATTGACGATTTGGTGTAAATTCCGTTGGTGTTGGTTGCAATAATCAGAATGTCAACATTTAACAATACTGCCGTCAAAGCCGCCAATTTATCGTTGTCTCCAAATTTTATCTCATCGGTTGCAACGGTGTCATTTTCATTGATAATCGGAATGTAATTGTTTTTGACCAATACATTGATGGTGTTTACAATATTGACTTTGGACTGCTGTTTTTCAAAATCAGAATATGACAGTAAACATTGTGAAATATGCAATCCCAAATCGCTGAAATTCTCATGGTAAATCCGCATCAAATGAGGCTGTCCAATGGATGCTAATGCTTGCTTTACAAAAACATCTTTGTCATTATTGTCCAGTTTTACGAATTGTTTGGCTGCTGCAATAGCTCCTGAACTCACAATAATGAATTCGTATTCGTCCTGCAAAGCGGCTATTTGTACCCCAATATCCTCAATCTTTCCTCTCGAAATATGATTGGTTTCTTTGGTTAAGGTATTACTGCCTAACTTTAATAATATTCTTTTTTTTGCCATTGTTTTTAACCGCAAAGGGCGCAAGGTTTTTATTTGGATCTCTGTAAACGCAAGGTTCGCAAAGCTATATCTAAAATTAAAAATCGTTAATCTGCAATCTAAATTCTGCTATCTAATTTGTCCATCACCGTAAACGTACCATTTATTGGTTACCAAATGCTGTAAACCAATTGGTCCGCGCTGGTGTAATTTATCAGTACTGATTGCCAATTCTCCTCCAAGACCAAATTGCCCTCCATCAGTAAAGCGGGTAGAGGCATTGTGATATACAGAAGAGGCATCTACATTCTCCATAAATTCTTGTGCCAAAGCTTCGTTTTTAGTAATGATAGAAGCAGAGTGACCGCCACAATATTTATTGATTTTGGCAATCGCTTCCTGATTAGAATTGATTGTTCCAATCACGATTTTGTAATCTAAAAATTCTTCGTACCAAATCAAATCACTCTCAATTGCTGGAACTCCAGTCGCTTTTGCGAAAGCATCATCTCCTAGAATAGTCACTTTGAATTTCTCTAATTCAGTTACTAATTGTTTAGCGAAAACTTCCCAATTTGGCAGATTGGTATCAATTAGCACTTTGTCTAAAGCATTGCAAACAGAGATATTAGACGTTTTACCGTTAATGATAATCGCCATTGCTTTTTCTAAATCAGCGTCGGCATTTACATACACAAAGTTATTTCCGCGTCCGCTTACAATAACTGGGCAGGTAGCATGTTTCTTGGTAAATTCGATTAATTTTTCGCCGCCACGAGGTACAATTAAATCTACTTTTTGCGTTGGTTTTTCAAGGAATTCCTGAGTTTGAGTCCTGTCATAATTCAAATATTCCACCCAATCCGCAGAAACCCCATTGTTTGTTAAGGCTTGATGCCAAAGACTTACAATTTTCTGGTTCGAAAGCAGTGATTCTTTTCCGCCTTTCAAAAGGATTTTATTCCCCGATTTAAAAGCGATTCCTCCCGCTTCGACAGTTACGTCTGGACGAGATTCGTATATAATTAAAATAGTTCCAAAAGCAGCCGTTTTGTTGCTGATTTTCATTCCGTTTTCATGAGTGAAAGTAAATCGAACCTGTCCAACCGGATCCTCCTGACTAGCTAATTGCTGCAAAGAAAGAATCATGGCATCCACTTTTGCATTATCAACAAGCAGACGTTTTTCCATTGCCAAATCTTCGCCTGAATAATTGGCTAAATCCTGTTGATTGATACTTTTCAGCACCTCTCTTTCTTGCTCTAATAAAGCAGCCATTGTGGTTAGAACAGCATTTCTTTTTTCGATTGGAAGTATTGTATTCATTGTTTTTTGGTTAGTTAATTTTTGGGCGTGACCCGCAGAAAAAGCGGGTCGGGCTATTCGTTCCCGTTTTTTTATAATTAGCGAAAAAAATCGCTAATTATAAAAAGAGCTCCACTGCTATCCCTCACGCAGCTTACTATTTCAGTTCAGCTAATGATTCTTTTAAAGCAATAATAAAAGTATCAATAGCTTCAGTTGTAATCGTCAATGGCGGAAGAATTCTCAATAAGTTTTTATTGTTGGCTCCCCCAGTGAAAATGTATTTTTCAATAATCAGTTTTTTTCTTAAAGCACTCACATCAAAGTCAAATTCAACTCCCAGCATTAGTCCTTTTCCTTTCACTTTGATAATTTCAGGAACTTGTTTGATCGCCTCCATGAAATAGTCAGATACTTTATTGGTGTTTGCTATTAAGTTTTCTTTTTCGATTACATCCAAAACTGCAATTCCTGCTGCACAAGCCAAATGACTTCCGCCAAAAGTGGTTCCCAATAAACCGTGACTTGCTTTGAATTTAGGTGAAATTAAAACCCCGCCAATCGGGAAACCATTCCCCATTCCTTTTGCAGTCGTGATAATATCGGCATTGATTCCGTGGTGCTGAAAAGCAAAAAACTTCCCGCTTCTTCCATATCCTGACTGTACTTCGTCTAAAATTAAAACTACATCATAGGCTTTACAAACTTTCTCTAATGCTTGAAAGAACTCAGCTGTACCTTGGTCTAAACCACCCACACCTTGAATTCCTTCAATAATCACAGCGCAGACATCACCTTTTTTTAGTTCTGCTTCGACCAAATCAATTTGATTCAAAGGCAAAAATGTAACAACCTGTTGCGCATTAATTGGAGCAACAATTTTTTTGTTATCCGTAACCGCAACAGCAGCAGAAGTTCTTCCGTGGAATGAATTATGAAAAGCAACGACTCTTGATTTATTAGTATGAAAAGAAGCTACTTTCAAAGCATTTTCATTGGCTTCAGCACCAGAACTGCAAAGAAATAAGCTGAAATCTGTCAAACCAGATGCTTTACCTAGTTTCTCGGCTAATTCTACTTGTAATGGATTCTGAATCGCATTCGAATAGAAATTCAAATTATCCAATTGTTCTTTTATTTTCGCAACATAATCAGGATGTGTATGTCCGATTGAAATTACTCCGTGACCAGAGTATAAATCTAAATATTCAATTCCTTTATCATCTGTAATCGTGCAGTCTAAAGCTTTTACAGGAGTAATAGGGTATAATGGGTAAACGTCAAATAAGTTCATTTTCTTTTTAGTTTTTGGTTGATTGTTGCTGGTTGTCGGTTATAGTATTTTTCAATCAACTATCAACCGACAACCATCAACTTAATTATTAAAATCCAGATGGTTTCAAATGCAGTCCTGTGGTTTCTTCCAATCCAAACATTAAATTCATGTTTTGGATGGCTTGCCCCGAAGCGCCTTTGACTAAATTATCGATCACCGAAGTGATCAAAATCCGGTTCCCTTTTTTGACTAAACTAATGATACATTTATTTGTTTGAACCACCTGTTTCATGTTGATGCCAGTTGTGGTAACGGTTACAAAAGGCTGATTTTGATAAAATGCTTCATATTTGGCAACAATATCTTCCAGACTTTCTTCGCAAGTGGTGTATAATGTTGCAAAAATTCCTCTTGGGAAATCCCCTCTGTTCGGAATGAAGAGCAGTTCGTTTTTATAATCAGCCTGCAATTGGTGCAGACTTTCTGAAATCTCGCCCAAATGTTGGTGTTCGAAAGCTTTGTAATGCGACATATTGTTGTTTCTCCAGCTAAAATGTGAGGTTTCTGAAAGGCTAACTCCAGCACCTGTGCTTCCAGTTGTAGCGTTGATATGAACGTCGCTGTTCAATAATTTGGCTTCCGCCAATGGTAATAAAGCCAATTGAATTGCGGTTGCAAAGCATCCAGGATTCGCAATAAACTGAGCGTTTTTAATCGCTGGTTTGTTTAATTCCGGTAAGCCGTAAATGAATTTTTTTCCGTCAAAAACTTCGTCTTTGTTCAATCTGAAATCATTTCCTAAATCAATAATTTTAGTATGGCTGGCAAATTGGTTTTCGGTCAAAAAGGTTTTAGATTTTCCATGTCCTAAACACAGAAATAATACGTTTACATCAGGATTTACTTTGTCGGTGAAATTCATTTCGATATCGCCAAGCAAATCGTGATGCGCTACTGAAAGCGGTTTTCCTGCATTGGTGGTGCTGTAAACAAAATCAAGTTTGGCATTTGGATGAAACATCAGTATTCTGATTAATTCTCCAGCCGTATAACCTGATCCGCCTATTATTCCAACATTAATCATAGCTTTCATTGTTTACAGATGAAAATATATTCTGTGCGTTACCTAAAATTTTAATAAATCCTTTCGCATCGTCAGATGTCCAGGCATTGTTCATTTCTCCGTATTGTCCAAAACCAGTGTTCATTAAATCATTAGCAGACTCGATTCCATCCAATGAGAAATGGTATGGTTTCAACGAAACAGTTACCGTTCCGTTTACTGTTTTTTGAGTGTCTTCAAGGAAGGTTTCGATGTTTCTCATGACAGGATCCAAAAACTGGCCTTCGTGAAAAAGCATTCCGTACCAGTTTCCTAGCTGTTCTTTCCAATATTGCTGCCATTTTCCTAGAGTGTGTTTCTCTAATAAATGGTGTGCTTTGATGATGATTAGCGGCGCAGCTGCTTCAAAACCAACTCTTCCTTTAATTCCGATAATGGTATCACCAACGTGGATATCTCTTCCAATTGCGTAAGCATTGGCTAGTTTTTCTAAAGTAACAATGTTGTTTGAAGGTTTGTCAGCAACACCATTTACAGCAACTAGTTCCCCTTTTTTGAATTCTAAAGTTACTTTCTCTTCGCCAGTTTTTTGTAATTGAGATGGGTAAGCTTCGCTAGGCAACGGCTGTCCTGAAGTTAATGTTTCTTTTCCTCCAACACTAGTTCCCCACAATCCTTTGTTGATAGAGTATTGTGCTTTTTCCCAAGAATAATGAACACCATTTTTTGCTAAATAATCAACTTCTTCCTGACGAGATAATTTCAAGTCACGGATAGGAGTAATAATTTCGATTTCAGGAGCGATGGTTTGGAAAATCAAGTCAAAACGAATTTGGTCATTTCCAGCACCAGTGCTTCCGTGTGCAATAGCAGTTGCGCCAACAGATTTGGCATATTTTATAGCTTCGATTGCCTGAAAAACTCTTTCAGCACTTACTGATAATGGGTAAGTATTATTTTTTAATACATTACCATAAATCAAATATTTGATAGCTTTGTCGTAATATTTATCAAGGATAGTCAAGTTAGCGTGTTTTGCACTTCCTAGTTCATAAGCTCTGTCTTCGATTGCTTTTAATTCAGCATCGTCAAAACCGCCAGTGTTGATCAATACAGTATGAACTTCATATCCTTTTTCATTTTTCAAATATTTAAGACAATATGATGTGTCCAATCCTCCGCTATAAGCTAATACTACTTTTTTACTTCCCATTTTATATTGTTTTGTGGAGTTTGAAAAGCTCCGATTTGATAATTATATTTTTAACTTTTGGTTTCTTTTTTTAAAAAAAGCGCTTGTTTAATTTCTTTCAAACGATTCCAGATTCTTACGTTGTATGGATGTTTTGGCGGATCTTTAGGTTTTTCCTTCGGATCGTAAAGCATTCCGGTACACAGACACATTTTGTAATCTTTACTTTTCAAGATTTCAAAGTTGGTACAGGTTTGACAGCCTTTCCAAAAACTAGGATCATTAGTCAATTCCGAAAATGGAACTGGTTTGTATCCTAAGTCCGAATTGATTTTCATTACTGCAAGACCAGTTGTGATTCCGAAAACTTTGGCTTCAGGGTATTTTTTTAGCGAATAGTCAAATACAAACGATTTGATTTTTTTGGCCAATCCCAAATTTCTGTAATCTGGATGTACAATTAAACCAGAGTGAGCTACAAACTGACCGTGCTGCCAGCTTTCGATATAGCAGAAACCGGCAAAAATCTCGTTGTTAAGTGCAATCACAGCATCACCTTTTTCCATCTTTTTTATGATGTATTCCGGCGTTCTTTTGGCAATTCCAGTACCTCTCAGCAGGGCAGACGATTCTATCGTATCGCATATTTCCTGCGCATACTTATAATGTTCTTCCTGAGTTACTACAATAGAAATATTCATTTCAAGAATTATATTTTAGGTTAAAAAATGTGCTGTAACAGAGTTTGGTCTGCTCATTTTCTGCAATGCCAAATATAAAGCAATTACAAGAAATGGCAATCCAAATAATTGAATTACAGAGAGATAAAATTTGTTTGGTGATTTCTTTTGGATGTATTAATCCAAATAAAAATGGAAATAATTTCAAAACGATAAAAATAAGAAATGAATGATATAATACGATTTCACAATGGAGGCTATAACTATAGCATCCGTACTTCGGGAGAAGTCCTAAGTGTTATTATCCGAGAGATAACTGTTTTATATGTTTCTATTTTTTTCATTGGTGCAAAAGTACGATTAATTTTTTAACAGCTGGCTGATTTTTTTGTAAAAGTCAAATTTTTAACAAATAGAATAGTTTTTGTAATAAAAAGAAAAAATAATTTAAAAAACTGTATTTCAGACTATGTTTTTTCTTTTTTGGGAAAGTTTTATTTTTTTAAAATTTTGTCACAATGAATATGGAAACTATGTTCGTTTAAAATTTGTTAGTGATATTTGGTATATTTGGAAACGAAAGAAAGAAGTTTTGATCATCAATAATATTCTGTAGGTTACTAATCGCTGATTTGGGTTTTCTAAATTTTACTGAAACAGACTAATCATTGGTGTTTTAAAAGTAAATTCGTAAAAACACCGCACATAAAAAATGGAAGATAAGAAAAGGAAAAAAAGAATACTCATTCGAAAAGTAATTAAAATCGTTTTTGTTATTGCTCTAATATTTTTTGCGCAGCATTTTTACTTTAAAAATAAAATGGTAGGAAATGAAATTGCTCCATTAGTAGCTAATTATAACAATGCTTGTCCAATGATGATCAGCGATGATATTCGTATGGAAAGCGTCAATTTGTTGCCTGATAATACGGTGCAGTATGATTTTATCTTAGTTCGTGTTCTAAAAGAAAATATTGATGTTAAAGCACTAAAAACATCGGTAGAAAAGGAAATTTTAAGCAGTTCGAAAACAAACCCAAGTCTGGAAGCTTTTAGAAGCAACAATACTACAGTGGCCTATATTTACAGAGATAATAATCAAAAAATGCTTTTTAAAGTGGTTTTGACACCTGAAATGTATTGACTTAATTTTTGTGGTATTATAAAAGAAACAGCTTCGCTAAACTTTAGTGAGGCTGTTTCTTTTTTGTGATGCATTAATCTTAAAAAAAGAGCAAAATCTCTTTTTTTTCTACAAAATTTCACATGAAATTAATCCGTCAAATATGATAAATATCAATATTTGCCCGAATTGATGTTTTTAAATTTGCCTTCTCATTGAGAAGAATAAGTTGGTTCAAGTTTTAGGATTGACTTAAATTTATTGTAAAAGAAACATCATGTTAAAAAAAGTACTGCTTTATCTACTATTTATAAGCGTATTATCTGCTTGTAATCACACTGAAAACACTAATTTATCTCCGTTGCAAAAACTTGAAGAAGGTAATAAAAGATTTGTCTCGGGAAAACCGATGCATCCTGATGAAACACTCGAAAGATTAAGAGAACTAAAAGCAGGACAGCATCCGTTTGCTGTTGTAGTGAGCTGTTCGGATTCCAGAGTGCCGGCAGAACTTGTCTTTGATCAAGGTCTAGGCGATATTTTCTCGATTAGAACTGCTGGAAATGTTATTGGGGATTACGAATTGGGAAGCATAGAGTATGCCGTAGAGCATTTAGACTGTAAATTGATTGTCGTGATGGGGCATAAAGGTTGTGGAGCGATTAAGGCTTTTATTGATTCAAAAGGGAATTATAACCACGAGGATCATATCAAAAAAATAGTGGAATATATCGAAAGTGAGAAAGAAGAAAATGAGCTTGTGAAAGAAGATAAATTATCCATCGATAATGCTGTAAATGCCAATGTGCAACATGGTGTTGAGTTTTTGAAAAAGGCTGAACCAATTTTAAAGGAAAGCTATCATCAAAAGAAAATTACAATTATTGGGGCGGTATATGATATTGAAAATGGTAAGGTAACTTTTGATTCCGAAATCAAAAAATAGTCTGTTTGTTGAAAAATAATTGAATTTTAGAATTGTCAAAATACCACATAATGAAACAGTCTTTCAAGTACTGGATATTAGTTTTGCTGCCAGTCATTTCTTTTGGACAAAAACAAATCCAAGAAACAAATCCAATCTATCAGCCTTTGATTCCAGCTTCCAAAGTATCTTTATTAAAAGACGTAGATGTTATCTTTAATACCCGTATGGCTTTTGATAATTATTTTTTGGATGGCAGTCATACGAATTCCCTTTTTTCTATGAATCAGTTACGATTGGAAGTAAAAGGAAAAATCCATGAGAAAATATTCTTTAGATTCCGTAACCGATATACCAAAACTGCCGAAACCAACACGATTGACAATGTCAACCGTTCGGTGGATATGGCTTATTTGACTTTTGATTTAGACTCGCAAACCAAACTGAGTGCTGGGAAAATGATAGGCGATTGGGGCGGTTATGAACTGCTGATGAATCCAATAGAGATTTTATCTTATAATACGATTAATAATTACAATGAAAATTTTTTGGTAGGAGCTTCACTTTCTTATGCGTTAGATGATCATAAAAATAAGTTCAATTTTCAGCTGCTTAATTCCAGGACCAAAACGTTTCAGGATCAATATGGAACTACAGCACCTCCCGGAATTACTGCGACAGAAACACCTTTGGCAGCAGTAGGGAATTGGAAAGGCAGTTTTTTTGAAGGAAAATTAGAGACAACCTACAGTTACAGTCATTTTATAGATGCTGACAACGCTGGTAGAAATTTTATTTCTCTTGGGAATAAATACAAAAATAATAAATTAGTCCTGTATTATGATTTCCAATATAGCAAAGAGGATTTGGATCAAAAATGCGTGGTTACTAATATTATAAAAAGTAAATATCCTTATGCAGCAGAAAAAGTTTCTTATGTTGAAAACTGGATCAGAGCAGAGTATATGGTGCGTCCAAAACTGAATCTGCTGCTTACATTAATGAATGATAATGCGTATTGGAAAGGTACTTCCAATTCAAGTGAAAATAATCTTATGGTGACTACGTATGGTATTATTCCAACAGTTGAATACTCTCCATTTTCGGATATAAACATAAAGTTTTACGCAGGTTATGTTGCGAAAAGAAACAATTATTCTGCTTATGCGCAAGATAATTTTGGAGTAAAAAACGGATCAACAGGACAGCTTAGTTTTGGTATAATTGCGCCGCTGCTGATTCTGTGATTAAAAAAAAACTTTATCGGTATAAATAAGAAAAAGCAACTCGTATCTGGAGTTCCTTTTTCTTTGTAATTCAACGGTTTATTTTTTAAACGGATTCTCAGTAATAACCCCATTGATTTTAGCTTTTAAATTTTCGCCAGTATCATAAATCATCTGTTCACTGGTTGGGAAAGGTATGGCTTTGTTATAAAAATTTTGGCTGTAACCATCATCAGCGGCACGAGTATCACCTTTGTACGATGCATAAATATTTTCAAAAACAAATTCACTGCTTATTGGGAATGATCCTAGCGATTGTTTGGTTTTACTGTTAAAGTAATCCACTTTGGCTGTTATCTGGCACGATTTGAATTGTCTGACTTCGTTTATTTTTACAAATGCAGTGATCATGTTGTCGATCATTATTGGTTTTCCATCCTTGTCCAAAGCAATTTTTCCATTGGCATCAAGCTGCTTTCTTTTTCCATTAACGACCTGACGCTCTTTTGTAAATTCTCTTTCTTTTATTTGTTCAGGTGAAATTAAGATTGATCTGAAGTTTATAACCATGCGGTAATCATAAGTGAAGTCTTTTTGTTTTTCACTATGATAAATCGTCCATTTATCATTTAGGTTATAGCTTTTGAAATCCAATAAATCATCCTGCAGCTGAGCAGGAATAATCATGCCGGTTTCATTTAGAGTGTTTACAATTACATAATCAGTTCCTTTAGACTGAGCTTCATCCATCATGTCTGCAATATCCTTGTAGTTATGATTTATTTTGTCTAAATGGATTAAATCATCATAAACTCTGCGGTAATTCATTTTGTTTTTAGTCAGCATCAAAGCTTTTGCATTAGTGTACAAGTGATTAGATAAAGCTTTTTTGCTGTTAATGATTTGGCTAGTATAATCATCGAATGGGAAAATGGCATTTCGTCCTTCTTTGATTAACTTTAGCGGAAGCAATGGTTTTATTCTCTCTTGACGGTCATTTAAAGCCAAATAAGTATTGTAGATTTTCTCTAAATCGTTTGGATTATTTTCTTTGCTTAAAAAACTGACAGTGTTTAAATCT
Source organism: Flavobacterium aquicola (assembly GCF_003385115.1). Lineage (GTDB taxonomy): Bacteria > Bacteroidota > Bacteroidia > Flavobacteriales > Flavobacteriaceae > Flavobacterium > Flavobacterium aquicola. Next base: position 51,356 of record NZ_QUNI01000002.1, on the reverse strand, counting down.
CTCTCTTTAGCTTTGGCGAAAGCCTCTTCGAGCAAATAGATATACTCTTGCTTGCTTTTTTTGTCTTTATTAGTTCGTAAATTAGAAATGGCAATATCAATTGCAGTATCATAATTTCCAGAAGTTACATTATTTTGAGTTTGTTTTACTCCACAGGAGGTTAGCAGAATAAAAAATGTAATTATATAAGTAATTTTTTTCATTGAATGGGGGTAATGAATTGTTTGAATCCTTTAGGCTCTAAAATAAATTGTTGCAAACTTACTATTCCTTAAAGTATTCTGGTCAAAATATTTCAAAAAAAAACCGACAATTAAACAATTGCCGGTCTGTATAAAATAAGTTTGTTTATTGTCTTACAAATGGAGGTAGTAATTTACTTGAACACTCGCCAAAACCAATTCGAACCTGACCGTTTTGACTGTATCCTTTCATGATTACAGTGTCACCGTCATTAATGAATTTACGCTGAGAGCCGTCATTTAGTGTTATTGGATTTTTTCCGCCCCATGATAATTCAAGCATGGAACCGTAGCTGTCCGGAGTTGATCCCGAAATAGTTCCCGATCCCATCATATCGCCTGAATTAACACGGCATCCATTAGAGGTATGATGTGCTAACTGCTGGCTCATACTCCAATACATATATTTAAAGTTGGTTCTGGAAACAACCGTAGGCTCTGCATTTTCGGGAGCAATGGCCACTTCGAGATTAATATCGAATGTATGTTTTCCTTTTTGCTGTAAATAAGGGAAAGGTGTTGGTTCCTGCTTTGGACCTTTAGTTTTAAAAGGTTCCAAGGCATCCATTGTAATAATCCAAGGAGAGATAGAAGTGGCAAAGTTTTTCGCTAAAAATGGTCCTAACGGTACGTATTCCCATTTTTGGATATCGCGTGCGCTCCAGTCATTCATTAAAACCATTCCGAAAATATAATCTTCGGTTTCGGCAATGGGAATAGTTTCTCCCATGATATTGCAGTCGGTCGTGATGAAAGCAGTTTCCAATTCGAAATCAACTGATCGTGAAGGTCCAAAAACAGGTGAAGTCTCGCCGTTTGGCAGAATCTGTCCCATCGGTCTGTGAACAGGAATTCCAGACGGAATAATAGAAGAACTTCTTCCGTGGTATCCTACAGGAACGTGAAGCCAGTTTGGCAGTAAAGCATTTTCGGGATCACGAAACATTTTGCCTACATTGGTTGCATGTTCTCTGCTCGAATAAAAATCGGTGTAATCGCCAATCAGTACAGGAAGCTGCATTTCTACATCTTCCATCTTGAAAATAACGATGTCTTTATGTTTGGTATTGTCTCTTAATTCAGGATTTGTGGCATCAAAAATTTCTGCAATTCTGTTTCGGACCAAACGCCATGTTTTCTGCCCGTCGGAAATGAAATCATTCAAAGTATCCTGCATGAACATATCATCTGTCAATTCAATTCCTTCGAAGTAATTTAACTGCTGTAAAGCACCTAAGTCGATTGCAAAATCACCAATTCTAGAGCCTACTGTCACAATGTTTTCCTTGGTAAGAAAAACTCCAAACGGAATATTTTGGATAGGGAAGTCGCTGTCGGGCTGTACCTCTAACCATGATTTTCTACTAGTGTCGTTGGCTGTTATTGGCATGATAATGGTATTGTTTTGTTGAAAATTACTTGTCAAATATATTATAATCTAATTGTTTACCAAACGTTTTTTTGTATTTTTGCGTCAAATTAACGAAAATCAAAGAAATGCAACGCGACAAACAAATTTTTGACCTTATTTTAGAAGAACAAGACAGACAGATTCACGGGCTAGAACTTATTGCTTCAGAGAATTTTGTAAGTGACGAAGTAATAGAAGCAGCTGGTTCTATTTTAACAAATAAATATGCTGAAGGCTATCCTGGTAAAAGATATTACGGAGGCTGCGAAGTAGTTGATGTTGTAGAGCAGATTGCTATCGACAGAGCCAAAGAATTGTTTGGTGCTGCATATGCAAACGTTCAGCCACACTCTGGTTCTCAGGCTAATGCTTCTGTATACCACGCTTGTTTACAGCCAGGTGATAAAATATTAGGATTCGATTTGTCTCACGGTGGTCACTTGACTCACGGTTCTCCTGTTAACTTTTCAGGACGTGTTTATAACCCAGTTTTCTATGGTGTAGATAAAGAAACGGGAAGATTAGATTATGATAAAATTCAAGAAATAGCTACTAAAGAACAGCCAAAAATAATCGTTGCGGGTGCTTCGGCATATTCTCGTGATATGGATTTTGAACGTTTTAGAGTAATAGCTGATAGCGTTGGAGCAATTTTGATGGCTGATATTTCTCATCCAGCTGGGCTTATCGCAAAAGGGCTGATGAATGACCCAATTCCTCACTGTCATATTGTAACAACTACAACTCACAAAACTTTACGTGGACCAAGAGGTGGTTTGATTTTAATGGGGAAAGATTTTGAAAATCCATGGGGATTGAAAACTCCAAAAGGTGAAATCAGAATGATGTCTTCTTTGTTAGACTTAGCTGTTTTCCCTGGAAATCAAGGAGGACCTTTAATGCATATCATTGCAGCAAAAGCAGTAGCTTTTGGAGAGGCTTTACAAGATGAGTTCTTTACGTATGCTTTGCAATTGCAAAAAAATGCAAACGCAATGGCTGATGCTTTTGTAAAAAGAGGATACAATATCATTTCTGGAGGGACAGACAATCACATGATGCTGATTGACCTTAGAAACAAAAATATTTCTGGAAAAGATGCTGAAAATGCATTGGTAAAAGCAGAAATCACTGTAAATAAAAACATGGTTCCATTTGATGATAAATCACCATTTGTAACTTCAGGTATCCGTGTGGGAACTGCAGCAGTTACAACTCGTGGTCTTGTGGAAGAAGATATGGAAACTATTGTTGATTTAATCGACAGAGTTTTATCTGACCATACAAACGAAGATGTTATCGAAGCGGTAGCAAGCGAAGTTGACGAAATGATGAGCGAAAGAGCAATCTTCGTATTCTAACCTAGGTCATAAAGTTTTAAAGTCGAAAGTCGAAAGTCTTGGATTTGAATTTAATATTCTGTCTTGGTTTTGACTTTCGACTTTTGTTTTTTTATGACTTTATGATTTTCTAATTTTCGACTTTAAGACTTTAAAAACTTTAAGACTTTAAAAAAATGGGCGTATTACGATTACAGCTGCCAACCGACCCAAGATGGGTTAATATTGTAGAAAAAAATATAGAAGAGATTCTTACTGATCATGCTTGGTGCGAGCAGAAAGCGGCTACCAATGCCATTACGATAATTACCAATAATTCGGAGCATCAGGATTTGGTAAAAGATTTATTGGCTTTGGCCAAAGAAGAAATCGATCATTTTGAGCAGGTGCACAATATCATTATCAAGCGCGGACTGAAATTAGGCCGTGAGCGCAAAGACGATTATGTAAATGAATTGTACTTGTACATGAAAAAAAGCGGTGACGGAAGCCGAGTTTCGGGTCTTGTAGAAAGATTGTTGTTTTCGGCTATGATTGAAGCCAGAAGCTGTGAGCGTTTCAAAGTTTTGTCTGAAAATATTAAAGACGAAGAACTAGCTGTTTTTTATAGAGAACTGATGGAAAGTGAGGCGGGACATTATACAACATTTATAACCTATGCTCGGAAATACGGAGTTGGAATTGATGTTGAAAAACGCTGGAGAGAATGGCTTGCTTATGAAGAATCTATTATTGCGAATTACGGAAAAGGAGAAACTATTCACGGATAGGTTTTTTAGTTTAAAGGTTTAAAAGTTTAAGGTTTAGCTTTTGCAAAAAGGAATTCAAAAGTTTAAAATTTAAACAACATTAAACTTTAAATAAATTTAAACCTCTAGATTTTGTTGATAAATGGGTAATTAGTTTTTGTCCGTTTTTACCGAGTCAGCTTTCAAAATGGCTATATTTGAGAGTAACCAAAATCTATAGCCATGAGAATAGAAACTGACTTAAAATTAGGATTTAAAGACGTCATGATCAGACCCAAAAGATCTACTTTGAAAAGCAGGTCGGAAGTCTCGCTGGAACGGAATTTTAATTTTTTGCACAGTACAGGTTCGTGGACAGGAATTCCAATTATGGCAGCAAATATGGATACTGTCGGGACTTTCGAAATGGCGGCAGTTTTGGCCAAAGAAAAGCTGTTCACAGCCATTCATAAACACTATACTCCGCAGGAGTGGAATGATTTTCTGCAGAAAGTTTCGCCGGATTTCTATAAATATATTGCGATAAGCACAGGAACCGGAAAAGAAGATTCAGTAAAAATTGCAGCTGTTATAAAGGCAAATCCGCTGCTTCGATTTATCTGCATTGATGTAGCAAATGGCTATTCGGAACACTTTGTTCAGTTTTTAAAACAAACCCGAAAACAATATCCCGATAAAGTTATTATTGCCGGCAATGTGGTCACAGGCGAAATGGTCGAAGAACTATTGATAGCCGGTGCCGATATTGTAAAAGTCGGAATCGGTCCCGGTTCAGTATGTACAACCCGTGTAAAAACAGGTGTCGGATATCCGCAGCTTTCGGCAATTATTGAATGTGCCGATGCGGCACACGGTTTGGGCGGACATATCATCAGCGATGGAGGCTGTGCAATTCCAGGCGATGTTGCCAAAGCTTTTGGCGCAGGCTCTGATTTTGTGATGCTGGGAGGAATGCTGGCCGGACATGAAGAAAGTGGAGGCGAACTAATTGAAATCAGCGGACAAAAATTCAAACAATTTTATGGCATGAGTTCTGCAACCGCAATGGATAAACACGTTGGAGGTGTTGCCGAATACAGAGCAAGCGAAGGAAAAACAGTTCAGGTGCCTTTTAAAGGTAAAGTTATAAATACACTGCTGGATATTTTGGGAGGTCTGCGAAGCACTTGTACTTATGTAGGCGCTTCACGGCTGAAAGAACTTACCAAACGAACCACGTTTATACGGGTAAGTGAACAGGAAAATCAAGTTTTTACCAATTAATTTATAGAATACTTTTTTACTAAGTATCAGTACAAAATATGTTGTCGCTTTGTCAATTTGTAAAATAGTTTTATTTTCTCTTCTATTAAAGATTTTTTTCTATTTAGAGACTTTTGACTTTACGACATTTAAACTTTCGACTTATTAAATATGATTACAATTTCAGAAGCTGTAAACAGCGATATAAAAACAATTCAGGATATTGTTTATAAAACTTGGCCAATAACGTATGGCGAAATTCTATCTCAAGAACAAGTACAATACATGATGGATTTGTTTTATTCTGATGAAGCTTTAACAGCTCAATTTAATGAAAAACAACAGTTGTTTTATTTAATTACCGAAGAAGAAACTGTTTTGGGATTTATCGGAATTGAGCATAATTATCAGAACGAGAATAAAACGAAAATCCACAAAATTTATATTCTGCCCGAAACGCAGGGCAAAGGAATAGGCAGAATTGCTATTGAAGCTGTCGAAAAACGGGCTTTAGAAAATAATTCGGATTCCCTTTTACTGAACGTAAACCGGTTCAATAAAGCATTGCATTTCTACCAGAAAATTGGTTTTGAAATTTTTGATGAAGTCAATATCGAAATCGGAAATGGTTATCTCATGGAAGATTTTGTGATGATTAAAAAACTCTAATTTGCTTTTTTGTCTGATTCAAGACGAATCTGACCCAATTCAAAAAACCCAGATTTCTTAGCAATAGTGCATTTACATTTGCTTCATAAAAATGTATTATTCACTAAAAAATCAAAATTATGAAATATTTTATTTACTTATTACTATTTGTTTCTTCGTTAAGTATCGCGCAATCAAAAAGGACAACAGGAAAACCCGCTGCTAATAGTTATTTTGTTCTGGACAAAACAACTGTTAGATTTGAAAATAATTTCTTTTCGAATTATTATTTTACGGATTCTGATAAAAAACATAAAAATGGTTTTTATTGGAATTTGTCCGATGGAGAGTATTTTAGTGATTTATTAGGAAAAAAAATCAATATTAAAATAACAGTCTCAAACGAATACAATAACCAATTTATGGTTGGAAGTATTTTCATTGATAATCTCAAAGCAAATAAAGATTTATATAAAATAGAAAACTTGGAAATACAGGTTTTAAAAAATAATAAAATCCTAAAAGATTGGACTTTAGTCACACAAACAAAAAAATTTAGTGACAGTGTTTTTTCTCCCTTTGGTACCAATGGACATATTGAAAATGGTTATATTCCTTACACGGACTCATTGATAAACGGAGATAAACTTGTAGTTCTAATTAGAAAAAAAGGACAAAAGAGTTTTTTAAAATGGAATTTTGAAAAGAAAGAAGGGACTAAAAAGCCTTTTGTTATAATTGAAAAGGCAGAAGGCTTTAAAAATCGAACAAGTCTTGAAAATTTCATGAAAGTGACATTAGACCAATTTCAGAATGATAGCACTTTTGATGACACAAATTTGTATGATGATTGGCCTGAAGATTTTCCACAACGAGTTATAGGAAATAGAAGTCGACATTATAAAAACGAAAAATTTTGTTTGGTTTTCAGAAAACCAAATAGAAAAAAAAGAACTTATGATAGTTTTGAATATCGTATCAATGTGAATTCAGAAGTTGGGGAATGGACAAAATCGAATGGTATTATTTTCATTGAATCGAAAGAACCAGGAACTCAATATAAACTAGAAGTTCGTTACAAAGACGACCCTAAGCATATTGCCGTTTATAGATATTATACAGCTCCTGCTTGGTATCAAGCGCTATGGTTTAAAATTGTTGTTGGAATGTTTTCTTTGTTGATTTTTTCACTTGTTTATATCTTTTGGATGAAAAAAGTGTCCAAAAGAAAGCAATTGGAACAAAAATCAAAAATCAAAATGCTGTATGCGCAGCTTAACCCGCATTTTGTATTCAATGCTTTAGGATCTATTCAAGGTTTGCTTAATGATAATCAGATAGAAAAAGCCAATCAATATTTGGCTGGTTTTGGTTCATTGCTTAGAAGCACACTTACTTCAAGTGAAAAGGAAACACAAAGCCTCGAAACCGAAATAAAAACCATCAAAAATTATATTGAGTTAGAACAGCTGCGAAGTCCTTTTTCGTTTCGTTTGACAATTGATGAAAAGATCAATGTTTACGAAACGCAGACACTTCCACTTTTGATTCAGCCTTTGATAGAAAATGCAATAAAACATGGAATATCTAATAAAGAAAATGCTGAAATTATACTCACTGTTTCAAAAAAACAAGATGATTTACTATTTGAATTAGCAGATAACGGAAAAGGATTTGATACATTAGCGGAGCAGAAAGGTTTTGGCTTAAAACTGGTTAAAGACAGAATTACGTTATTTAATCAATCTTCAAAAAAGATGAAAATTGAGATGAGAATACAAAGTGATTTATCAGGAACCCAAGTTTCTGTTTTTTATAAAAACTGGCTTAAAAATGATTAAAGCAATAATCATCGACGACGAACAAAACAATATTATCAATCTGCAGCGGTTGCTGGAAAAATACTGTCCGGAAGTTATTGTTACAGGCTCGTCGACGAATCCTAATGAGGGAATAGAATTAATTAAAAGCAGTCAGCCCGATTTGGTTTTTTTGGATATTCAAATGCCTGAAAAGGATGGTTTTCAGGTTTTGCAGGAACTTAATTTGTATGATTTTGAAGTAATATTTGTGACCGCTTTCAGCCAATATGGAATCCAGGCGATTAAATTTTCTGCGATTGATTATCTTTTGAAACCAATCGATATTGAAGAGCTAAAAAAAGCAGTTGCAAAAACAAGCGAAAGGCTGAAACATAAAAATCAAAATCTGCAGCTCCAAAATTTACTGCATCACCTGAAAGAAAGTAATAATAGTTCCGATCATCGGATTGCTATTTCGTCCCTCAAAGAAACCCGTTTTGTATATGTTAAAAATATAGTCCGCTGCGAAAGCGAAAACAGTTATACATTATTTTATACTGATGAAGGCGAAACGATAATTTCTACGGTACCCCTTTATGAATACGATGAAATGCTTAGTGTTTACGGGTTTATTCGCTGTCATCAATCGCATTTGGTAAATAAAAAGCATGTAAAAAGTCTGCTCAAAGAAGATAATTATACGTTGCTGCTTTATGATCAGATTAGAATTCCTGTTTCCCGAAATAAGAAAGATTTGGTCAAAAAAGCCTTGATTTAAATCTAATTTTATCTAATAAATTTAGGATTGAATAGGGTCGGGAGTATATTGTGGGAAACGATTTTAAATTTTAGTAGGAATAATGTATTTTAGGATTATTTTTTATTAGAATAATGTAATTTTATTTTTGGTTTTTGAGAAATTACTATTAGTTAAGGTTTTATATTAAAAATAGATTTACAATACTATAAATCAATAACTAATAACCAAAAATGAAGCCACAAACTATCTTTAAAAACTGCTATTTTCTTTTACTTGGGATTTTTATAATTTCCTGTTCAAAAAGCAGTGATGACGGTGATCCGGTAACTACTACACCACCAGTAACAGAACCTGAGATTGTAAAACCTATAGATCCTGGCGTTGCCAGTACTGTTGGTTTTTTTCTTGATCATTGGCAGGCTAAAACGTATGTAACTCCAGCTTATACAGAAGCAGCTATACCTTCTTCAGCATCTGTAACAGTAACTATTGATGCATCAAAAATAATTGCGAAAGTTCCGATTTCAATTTTTGGACAAAATGCAAATAATTGGTCAGGAAAATTAAATGTGTCAAGTTTTGTAACTGATATGACAAATTTAGAACCGCATATAGTGCGATTGCCGGGAGGAAGCGGCAGTGATTGTTATTTTTGGAATGCTGTAGATGATAAATCTCCTGGAATTCCAGATGGTTATATTGATAAGGATGGGAAAAAACAAGGATTTACATTTGGTAAAACAAATGAAAATTGGAGACCTACCATTGATGATTATTATACAATGCTATCTAACACAAATACCAAAGGGATTATTACCTGTAATTATGGTTATGCTAGATATGGAACTGGGAAAGATCCTGTTATGGATGCCGCTAAATTGGCTGCAGATTGGGTAACTTATGATAATGGCCGTACTGAATATTGGGAAATTGGTAATGAAAACTATGCCGATTGGGAAGCGGGATATCGTATTGATGTTTCAAGAAATCAAGACGGACAGCCAGAACTTTTGACAGGAAAACTTTATGCGCAGCATTTTAAGGTATTTGCAAGAGAAATGCGCAAAGCGGCAAAAGCAATTGGAAAAGAAATTAAAATTGGAGCTGTAATGCAGGAATCTCCAACTCAGTCCTATCAAGTTGAAAATACCAAAACATGGAATGCCAAGATGCTGCCTGAAATTAATTCGAATGCCGAAACAGCTCCTGATTATTATATTGTTCATAATTATATAACACCTTATAACGAAAATTCTACTGCTGCTACCGTAATTAAGGCAGCATCAACAGTTCCTTCAGAAATGATGTCGTTTGTTAGTAATGAATTGAAAATTAATGGCGCTGTTTCAAAACCTTTTGCATTTACAGAATGGAATATGTGGGCAAAGGATCAAAAACAGCAGGTTTCAAATGTGAGCGGTCTTTTTGCAGTAATTGTTCAGGCTGAAGCGATAAAAAATAATTATGGTTTAGCAGCAAGATGGGATTTGGCAAACGGCTGGGATAATGGTAATGATCATGGATTATTTAGCAGAGGTGAACCAGGAATAGATGATTGGACACCGAGACCTTCTTTTTATCATATGTATTTCTTTCAAAAATATTTGGGAGATAAGTTAGTTCCGACTACTGTTGCAGGAAATCAGGATATTAAGGCGTATGGTTCAATATATGATTCTGGCCAGTCCAATGTTACTTTAATCAATGCTTCTGCAACGGCTCAGAATGTAGAAATTAAAACTAAGAATATTTCAGTTGGATCTCGTTTTTACTGGTATACATTATCCGGCGAAAATGATAATGGAGAATTCTCAAGAAAAGTAAAAGTCAACGATCAGGGAACAGCTAATATTGCTGGAGGACCAAAAGATTATAAAACGATAAAGGCAAGATCGGCAGCCACGGATAAAGGTATAAAAGTTATTGTTCCTGCATGGTCAAGTGTTTATTTAATCATTGATAAAAAATAAGTTTTGTATTTGCATAAGTCCAAATAATAATTGAAAACCGAAGCCAACAAAGCTTCGGTTTTTTTATGCGCTATTATCTCGAAAACAATTCTGTAGCAAATCCTGAATTTGTATTATAAATGACTTCTGTTACATAATTTACATGTTGTGACAAATTGTAATTTAGAAAACAGTAATTTTAATGTATTGATAATCAAATAGTATTAAATAAAAACTTTTTAAATAATGGAAACATCACACGTTTATCCAGGCGCACATACGTTGAATGCCTACATCGCAATTAAAGACTGCCATAAAGCCATAGAATTTTACAAAAAAGCATTTGGCGCAATTGAAAAAGGCATATTACTGCATCCAGACGGCAAAGTCGCTCACGCAGAAATAACTATCGAAGGTTCTTTATTAATGCTTTCTGAAGAGAACAGCGATTGGGGAAATTTAAGCCCAAAAACTATTGGCGGAAACCCTTTAACTTTTGGTTTGTATGTTAAAGACGTGGATGCTGTATTTCAGAAAGCTGTCGATGCCGGAGCATCAGTAAAGATGCCGCTGAAAGATGAATTTTATGGAGACCGTACGGGGCAGGTAGAAGATCCTTTTGGTTATAAATGGATGATAGCCACTCATAAGGAATATGTAAGTTTTGAAGAAATGCAGAAAAAGTTTGACGAAATGGTTCAATAAGATGCGCTGAATGGATGGTTTTTGTAATATGTTGTAAATAAGTTTAAAAGAAAGAAATTTTGTGTATTTGTAAAGTTAATTCCTGCCATATATACAGCTTAAAATGGTAACTTTACTAAGGATAGTATGATATAGATTAACTGTTATAAGTAACTTAAAATTATATATTATGAAATCACAAATTGCAGTTTACGACACCCATGATAAAGCTGTCAACGCTATAAAACGGCTGAGTCAGGAGAACTTTTCGATGAATCAGGTTTCGCTGTTGGGCAAAGCCGAAGTTGTAGAAGATCATATTGAAATTAAATCACTGGATACGATAAACAAAACACCAGCTATTGTCGGGATGAGCGCAGGAACATTGGTAGGACTGCTTAGCGGTATTGGTGTTTTTGCTATTCCTGGTTTTGGTTTTTTGTATGGAGCAGGTGCCCTTGTGGGGATTATCGCTGGACTTGATATAGGTTTAGTGGCAGGTGGTTTGGTTTCGCTCTTATCTTTTACAGGATTAAGAGAAGAGGAAGTAATTAAATGCCAGGAACATGTAAAAGAAGGCAAATTTGTTGTGATTGTAAAAGGTGCTCTTGATGAAATCGAAAAAGCCAAACACATTTTACACACCGAAGGAAACCATTTTGAATTTATTAGTTAGGACACTCTTGAAAGTCTGCGTTTGAGATAGCTGTAATAGCTGTCTGTTATTTCTTTGTGCTTTTTCAAAGCATTACTTCACTATAATATCATGTTTATAAAGCAGTCCTTTTAAGCCGTCTAATGAAAAGATGGCTTTTTTTAATTTAGTAGTTTTCGGGTCTATTGTATAATGACGGCTGGTTTTGAAATTGGCTTTACTAGCATTAGCTTTCGCAAATTCAGCGCGGTATAAATCACAGTTTTCAAAAAGAACTTCGGTCAGATCGGCAGCCATAAAATCTACGGCAATGAGACTGCAGTTTACAAATGGTGTTCCTTTTATTTTCAGCGTATAAAATTTAGAAAAGTCTAATACACAATCGTTAAACTGTACTTCAAAAATAAGTTTACTGCACATTGCAAAATTAACTTCTTTGATTTCGCATCGGTTAAAAGTCACGGTTCTCAAAGCCACATGATTTATTCTGCCCCTGCTGAAAATACAGTCATTAAAAATACAGTCAATAAAGGTTACATCCATAAAATTACTGTCAGAAAATGTACAGCTGTTAAAAGTACAGCACTCAAATTCTTTGAAATTGATTTCATCGATACCATAAGTGTGGCTGTTGTATTCTTGATCGAAAAAATATTCTGGCATGTAAGAAATTGAATTTATGAATTATTAGCAAAGAAACGATTTCTATTGCTTATAAAAAGCATGTGATTTAATATTTATGTGACGAAAATTGAAACATTTCTCTTGGCATCCTGTTGTTTTGTGTCCAATAATTTTCTAAAAACGGATTTTAAAAAGTAATATTTGTAAATTTTGAACTACTAAAATTATGATTCAGACTGTTAATAAAACATAAATTATTGTAAAATATCACTTAAAGAAAACGATTTCGATAGCTTTTTCGAATAACGATGCTCAAAAAAAAGTTTTTTTATTTTATTCTTTTATTACTTTTGGGGTCATTATGAGAGGAGTCACTTTATATTTTATGTATTTATTTTTTCTGCTGTTAGGCGGAGGACAATATCTGCATGCAGAGACATCTCCAAAAATGATTATTTCTGAATCACCTTCTTTTGATTTAGTAAAAAAACATCAGGTAAAAGTAAAAAAAGCGGAAGCAGGAAGCGTCTTGATTGAAGAAGCTGACGCTGATTTAGATGAAGAACTTCACAGCGCTGACAATTCCATTAAAGATCTAACTGCTGGTAAAAGTTTATTGGCAAATTGGTATTTGACATTCTCCCGTCAAGTGCACTACAAGGATAACTCCAAACAATTTAATTTTTTTGCGCCTTATTACGGCCATGATAATCCTATTTATCTTGAAATAGGAGTTTTCAGAATTTGATTCCATTTCACATCACTTACTAAAGGTGTGATTTAGGGATGTCCAATGTTTATATAATCTTGTATAATGTTGGTTTATTAAGTGTTTTCATTCCGGACAGCTTAAGTTTCGCCTTAGTAACTGATGGTCATTTCCTGACCTTGGGAATTTCTGTATTCCTAAATTTTCCATTCGCTTAATTACCAATTTTTATACTATGAAGAGAATTATCATGTTCACTGGCATACTTGCCGTGTTGTCCCTCACTAGCTGTACAAGCAAGAAAGAAGAAAAAGAAGAAGCCGAAACTTTTGAAGTTACTAATCCTGTAAAGATTGACACTTCATTTACGAAGCAGTATGTTTCTCAAATCCGCTCTGTCCGAAACATTGAAATCAGAGCTCAGGAGAAAGGATTTTTGCAGAATATTTATGTTGACGAAGGCCAGTTTGTAAAAGCCGGCCAAGTATTGTTCCGTATTATGCCAAAAGTCTATGAAGCAGAATTACTGGGCGCGCAGGCTGAAGAAAAAGCGGCTGAAATTGAACTTAAAAATGCTAAAACATTAGCAGATAAAAATATAGTTTCAAAAAATGAACAGGCTGTTGCTCAAGCCAAATTAGATCAGGCAAAAGCTGAAGTTGCACTTGCAAAAGTTCACTTATCATTTACCGAAATTAGAGCTCCGTTTGACGGAACTATCGATAGAATCCCAAAGAAATTAGGAAGTCTTATTGACGAAGGCGAATTACTTACCAGCCTTTCAGACAACAGCCAGATGTTTGTTTATTTTAATGTTTCTGAACCTGAATACTTGGATTATGAAACAAATATTAAAGGCAGAGCTCAAAGCAGAGTAGGGTTACTTTTAGCCAATGGCACAACATTTAAAGAAAAAGGAAATGTTGAAGTTATCGAAAGTGAATTTGATAATGAAACCGGAAATATTGCTTTCCGAGCACGTTTCCCTAATCCAGGTAAATTATTGAAACACGGAGAAACTGGAAAGATACTAATGGAATCACCGCTTCATGATGTAATCGTGATTCCACAAAAAGCTACTTATGAAATTCAGGATAAAAAATATGTTTTTGTTGTGGATAAAAATGATGCGGTTAGCTCTAGAGAAATTACAATTAAAGGTGAAATCCCAGATTTATACATGATTGACAGCGGAATAACTGTAAACGACAAAATCTTGCTGGAAGGTGTTCAGAAGGTAAAAGACAATGATAAAATTAAATACAAATATCAAGAACCTCAAGAGGTTATTACTCATTTGCGCTTAAAAGCGGAGTAGTTTGTCAGTTTTCAGATCTCAGTTTACAGTCTCTGAATTTAATCTTAGTATTCAGTCTTGAATAACCTGTATACTGAAAACTGAATACTGCGAAACAGGTTTAATCATAAAAAAAATAGAAACAAATGTTTGATAAATTTATACAAAGACCTGTTATGTCGATAGTAATATCGCTTATAATTGTCTTTTTAGGGGTGCTGTCGGTGCTGAATCTGCCGATCACCCAATTTCCGTCCATATCACCGCCAATGGTGAATATTACCGCAGATTATCCTGGTTCTAATGGGGAGCTGATGATTAAATCGGTTGTTATTCCTTTAGAAAGAGCTTTGAATGGAGTTCCTGGAATGAAATACATGACTTCAGATGCAGGAAATGACGGTGAAGCCAGTATTCAGGTCGTGTTTAACTTAGGTACAGACCCTAACCAAGCTGCTATTAACGTGCAGAATCGTGTGGCTTCGGTTACTAATAAACTGCCTCCATTGGTAGTTAGAGAAGGTGTGAAAATCACCCGTGAGGTTCCGAGTATGCTGATGTATGTGAATCTTTTTAGTACCGATAAAAATACCGACCAAAAGTTCTTGTACAACTATGCCGATATCAATGTTTTGTCCGAATTAAAAAGGGTAAATGGTATTGGATCAGGAGATATTCTAGGAACTCGCGAATATGCGATGCGTATCTGGCTGAAACCAGACCGTATGCTGGCGTATAAAATTTCTGCTGAAGAAGTAATGGAAGCATTGTCCAGCCAGAGTTTGGAAGCTTCGCCTGGGAAAACGGGTGAAGCATCTGGAAAACGTTCACAGGCATTCGAATATGTATTGAAATATTCAGGAAGGTTTACTACCAAAGAACAGTACGGTAATATCATATTGAAATCCAATCCAAACGGAGAAATTCTGCGTTTGAAAGATGTTGCCAATATTGAATTTGGAAGTTCGATGTACGATATTTACTCGAACTTGAACGGAAGACCATCAGCTGCTATCGTACTGAAACAGTCTTTTGGAAGTAATGCGAATCAGGTTATTAAAGATTTAAAGACCAAATTAGAAACCATCAAGAAAAAATTCCCAAAAGGAATGGATTATGAAATTTCGTATGACGTTTCTAAATTTCTTGATGCTTCTATCGAAAAAGTAATTCACACCTTGATTGAAGCTTTTATTTTGGTGGGATTGGTTGTGTTCCTTTTCTTGGGCGACTGGCGATCTACAGTTATTCCTGCTATTGCAGTACCGGTTTCGTTAATAGGGACATTTGCATTCATGCAGTTTTTTGATATTTCCTTAAACTTAATTACGCTTTTCGCATTGGTTTTGGCAATCGGAATTGTCGTCGATGATGCGATTGTGGTTATCGAAGCCGTCCATGCCAAGATGGAAGAAGAACATCTCTCGGCTTTGAAAGCGACTAAAAAAGCAATGCACGAGATTTCGGGAGCTATTATTGCGATTACATTCCTGATGGTGGCGGTATTTATTCCTGTTACGTTTATGTCTGGTCCAGTTGGTATGTTTTACAGACAATTCTCTATTACGATGGTAACTGCGATTGTACTTTCGGGAGTTGTGGCATTAACGTTAACGCCGGCACTCTGCGCAATGATGCTGACCAATAATCACGGAGCACCGAAAAAGAGAACACCTATAAACCGATTTGTAGATGGTTTTAACAATATGTTTAACCTTACACAGACCAAATATCAAAATGTACTTGCGAAGATAGTAAACAGAAGAGCGGTTACGATTGTAGTGCTTTTAGGATTCTGTGCAGGGACTTGGTTTGTGAGCAGTACCGTTCCTTCAGGATTTATTCCAAATGAGGATCAGGGGATGTTTTATGCGATTATTCAAACACCTCCAGGTTCATCTTTGGAAAGAACCAATAATATTTCGGAGAAACTGCAAAAAATTGCGGAAGGGGTAGAAGGAGTTCAATCCGTTTCTTCATTGGCTGGTTATGAAATTTTGACCGAAGGTACTGGATCGAATGCAGGAACCTGTTTGATAAATCTTAAAAACTGGAGCGACCGTAAGCATTCTGTGCAGGAGGTAATGACTGAATTGGAAGAAAAATCAAAAGATATTCCTGGTGCTAATATTGAGTTTTTCCAACCGCCAGCGGTACCAGGTTATGGAGCTGCGGGAGGTTTTGAGCTTCGTTTATTAGACAAAACAGGTTCGGGCGATTACAAAAAAATGGAAAAGATTAATTCTGATTTTGTAAAAGAATTGAACAAACGTCCAGAATTATCGAATGTATTCAGTTTCTACAGTGCCAGTTTTCCTCAGTATATGATGAAAGTCGATAATGATTTGGCGCAGCAAAAAGGAGTATCTATCGAAAATGCAATGAATACCTTGTCAACATTGGTAGGTAGTAACTACGAAATCAGTTTCATTAAATACGGAATCAACTATAAAGTTATCGTTCAGGCATCACCTGAATATCGTGCACAGCCGGACGATATTTTAAAGCTTTATGTAAAAAACAGTCGCGATGAAATGGTTCCTTTTTCTGCTTTCATGAAATTGGAAAAAGTGTACGGTCTTTCGGAAATTACCAGACATAACATGTACACTTCTACAGAGATTAGTGGTGCTGCAGCGCCGGGATACAGCTCTGGAACTGCTATTAAAGTTGTTCAGGAAGTAGCAGCCGAAAAACTGCCTAGAGGATATGATATCGATTGGGCAGGTATCTCTGCCGATGAGGTGGCACAGGGAAATCAGGCGATTTGGGTTTTCCTTATCTGTTTAGGTTTTGTTTACTTGGTTTTAGCAGCACAATACGAAAGTTTTATTCTGCCTTTCTCAGTGATTCTATCATTACCTGCAGGTATATTTGGTGCTTTCCTTTTACTGAAATTTACAGGTTTAGAGAACAATATTTACGCTCAGGTTGCGATGGTAATGCTTATTGGTTTATTGGGTAAAAATGCCGTTTTGATTGTAGAGTTTGCTATTCAAAGGCACGCAGCAGGAAAATCAGTTTTAGAAGCGGCTATGGAAGGTTCAAAAGCAAGGTTTCGTCCTATCTTGATGACTTCATTTGCGTTTATTGCCGGTTTGCTTCCGTTGGCTTTTGCGACTGGTCCTGGTAAAATTGGTAACAGAACCATTGGAACTGCAGCAGCAGGAGGAATGCTGATAGGAACAATCTGCGGTGTATTTATAATTCCGGGACTGTATTATGTTTTCGGCCGAATAGCTGAAAGATTTACCTATGTTAAAAATCAAAAAGAAAATCCATTAACTGAAGAATTTGATGATCATCATGCAGTATAATAAGTCATTTAAATATATTATCCCGCTGGGCATTTGCCTGGCAGCGGTAAGCTGTACACCAGTTCTCGCACCTTTGGCAGAGAAAAAAGCCGTGCCGCAGTCTTTCGATAAAAGTACCGATACAACCAATATTTCTGCCACACCTTGGAGAACTTATTTTAAAGATCCAAACTTGGTGAATCTGATTGATACTGCCCTGAAAAATAATCAGGAGTTACAAATCACGCTGCAGGAAATTGAAATTGCCAAAAATGATATTCGTGTAAAAAAAGGACTGCTGTTACCACAGGTTGGGCTGGCAGCAGGAGCAGGAATTGAAAAAGTAGGACGCTACACCAGCCAAGGAGCAGGTGATGCTTCTACCGAAATCATGCCTGGAAAAGAAATGCCGGATCCGCTGAGTGATTTTAAAATTGGCGCTTATGCAAAATGGGAAGTAGATGTTTGGAAAAAACTGCGTAATTCTAAGAAAGCAGCAGTGAGCCGTTATTTAGCAACCGTGGAAGGTAAAAACTTTGTAATCACCAATCTTATTGCTGAGGTTGCCGATTCGTATTACGAATTATTGGCCTTAGACAACCAATTGGAGATTGTAAAGCAGAATATCACTTTGCAGAGCAATGCTTTGGAAATAGTTAAAATTCAGAAAGAAGCTTCAAGAGCAACTGAACTTGCTGTTCAGAAATTTCAGGCTGAGGTGATGGCTTCAAAAAGCATGGAGTTTGATATTCTTCAGAACATAAAAGAGACGGAGAATAAAATCAATTTCTTGTTAGGGCAGTATCCGCAGGAAATAAAGAGAGACAAAACTAATTTTGCTAGTTTAGTGCCATCGGCCGTAAATTCAGGAATTCCAGCTCAATTGCTGGCTAATCGTCCCGATATCAAACAAGCCGAATTGGAACTTGAAGCAGCAAAATTGGATGTGAAAACAGCCCGTGCCGAGTTTTATCCATCGCTTGACATTACAGCAGGGATAGGATTTAATGCTTTCAAGCCGTCATATCTGTTTACGCTTCCAGAGTCGTTATTGTATTCATTAGCAGGAGATATTGCAGCTCCATTAATTAACAGGAATGCCCTGAAAGCCGAGTACAGCTCTGCAAATGCAAGACAAATTCAGGCTTTGTATAATTATGAGCGCACGATTCTGAATGCCTATATCGAAGTTGCGAATCAGCTTTCTAAAATCAATAATTTAGAAAAAAGCTATGATTTAAAA
Source organism: Flavobacterium aquicola (assembly GCF_003385115.1). Taxonomy (GTDB): domain Bacteria; phylum Bacteroidota; class Bacteroidia; order Flavobacteriales; family Flavobacteriaceae; genus Flavobacterium; species Flavobacterium aquicola. Next base: position 32,705 of record NZ_QUNI01000002.1, on the reverse strand, counting down.
TCACAGCAGGTTGATGCTTTGAACCGTTCGATTGATGTGGCAGGCGATCTGTTCAAGTCGGCTAGAGTCGATTATTTTGAAGTTTTAATGACACAGCGTGATGCTTTGGAGTCTAAACTCGAACTGATAGAAACCAAAAAAGAACAGCTTAATGCTTCTGTATATGTGTACAGAGACTTAGGCGGAGGATGGAAATAATCTTCAAATAATATTGGCAGTACAACTTTATAATACCACTTTTTTAGTTGCCAAAAGCCCTAAACAGTTTTAAATGTTTAGGGCTTTTTTATTTTTGTAACCAAATATCTAAGTATTTGAATCCATTTTTTGTTGCAATTTTTTCGCTTCTTTATAGTGATTTGTTAATAAAACAATTTGTTCTGAAGCCCATTCTTTAATATCATCATCAGTTGCTTCTTTAGAAATTTGAGTCATTTTATCAACTGCTTCGTTATGTCCTTCGGTCATCATATCAATAAATTTTTTATCAAAATCTGCACCAGATATTTTATTTAAACTATCATATTCTTTACTCCCCTCATCATTTACTGATACTGAGGTAGGAATAGTAATTGTTTTGTCGATTGCCAGCATCTTTAAATCATTTAATGATTTTTTGTGATCTGCAAGTAAAGTCTCTGCGAATTTTTTTACGTCTTCACTGGATCCATTCATTAATTCCAGTTTTCCAATTTGTATTTCGGATAGTTTTATAGAAGTTGCAGCGTGCAATAAAGTCGAATCTTTTTTTACGCTAGCGACGTCTTTAGAATTTTTAGTTTCATTTTTACATGAATTCATTGTTAATAATACTAGTCCAGCGAATAAAATTATTTTACTTAAATTGAATATCTTTTTCATCTTTTCTATTTTTTAAAGTTTAAAAATATTGTTTTAAACAAAGTTATAGTAAGAAGATGCTTAAAGTTTTATAGTTTTTTGCTAAAATATTACATTATTAACAGCTTAAGTTTTCGAAAAAAAAATAATCTTAACTTAATGATATTGGCTTCTATTCATTCGGCTGTTCTGTTGGGAACTTACTCATATCCATAAAGAAAATTTCCCAAGTGTGTCCGTCAAAATCTTCTATGGTACGCTGTACCATAAATCCATAATCTCTTAGTTCGTTGGGTTCAATTCCTCCAGCTTTGAGACCATTAGTTATTATACTGTTTACTTCATCGACACTTTCTACAGATAATGAAAAAAGTCCTGCTACATTGATTTTGGTGTCTGCAATGGGTTTATTGGTGAAATTTAAAAATTTTTCATGGGACAATAACATTACAAAAATGTTTTCACTCCAAACCATACATTTTCCCGTCTCGTCCGAAAATTGAGGATTGTTTGTAAATCCTAATGCGGTATAAAAGGCCGTAGATTTTTCAAGGTTTTTTACTGCTAAATTGATAAATACTTGTTTTGCCATTTTATTGTGTTTTTTGGTTGTCTTATTTTTATTTTTGGTCACTTTGGATTAGTATTGAAGGGTTTTCGAATTTACCTTTCCTTTTTTATTATAAAAAAGCTGCTAACTACTGCTTTTTCTCGGTCATTTTGGTTTTCAATTCTTTTGTAATCTGTTTTACAAATTTGTCCTTGTCTTTTTTCGCTTCTTTGATTGTTGCTTTTAGTTCGGCTGGCATTTCATAATGTTTGTCCGACCAAATGTAAATTTCCATAATCATAGGTAATAAGTCAATTCCTTTTGGTGTCAATCTGTACAAAAATTTTGCTTTGCTGTCGGGGTGAGCTGTTTTTTCAATTACACCATTTTCTTCAAGTCCTTTCAGTCTTGATGCTAAAATATTGGTAGCAATACCCTCATCCGATTTTAAAAAGTCGTTATATGTACATTTATTCCCGAACATTAAGTCTCTGATAATGAGTAAAGACCACTTGTCTCCAAACACGTCAAGAGAGCCACTTAGTGGGCAGTCTGATCTTTTTTTATTCAATTCCATAAAATATTTTAAATTTTAACTTGCATTTTGAAAGTTGTTTGTATATTTGTACTTGCATTTAGCAAGCAAATTTACTAATAAAATTAAAACAAATAAAAATGAAAAAAAATATTTTAGTAACAGGTGCAAGTTCTGGTTTTGGTTTACTTATCGCAAACGAGTTACAAAAAAAGGGTTACAATGTAATTGGTACAAGCCGTAACCCTGAAAAGTATGCGGGTAAGTTATCTTTCAAAATGATAGCATTAGACCTTGATTCGGAACAATCGATAAATACTTTTTCGGAAAGAATTTTTAAGGAAATAGGGCATTTGGATATTCTTATCAATAATGCTGGCTTTTTAGTCTCAGGTATTGCAGAAGAAACACCTATTGAGTTGGGAAGGCAACAATTGGAAACTAACTTTTGGGGAACCATCAAGGTAACTAACGCCGTATTACCCCATTTTAGAAAACAAAAATTCGGTAAAATAATAACTGTGGGGTCAATTATAGGACTCGTATCTTTTCCTAATGCAGCTTACTATGCAGCTTCAAAACACGCATTGGAAGGTTATTTCAAATCTTTACGCTATGAGTTGAATGAGTTTAATATTAGTGTTGCTATGATTGAACCTGCAGCTTTTAAAACAAGTATTTTAGACAACTCATCTACAAGTTTAAAGAAAATTGAAGATTACAATACGTTAAGAAATAACATTGAAAAATTCTCAGCCAATTTGGCAGAACAGGCTGAAGATCCTATAATGGTTGCAGAAAAAGTGCTTAAAGTAGTTCAAACAGAGAAACCAAAATTTAGAAACATTGTAGGTAAAGGAACTTCTGCCTTGATAAACCTGCAGCATTTTGCTTATGGAATTTTAGAGAAAAATGTTCTTAAGCAACTAAATAAAGTTTAAATTTAAAAATAAAATAATGAAAGCATTCATAGTAAAAAAATACGGAAAAAAAGAAAAATTACATTTAACAGATTGGGCAGAACCAATTGTAAATGAAAGTGATGTATTAGTACAAGTTCATTCGGCAGGTGTTAATTTATTAGATTCACTTATTAGAAATGGTGAGTTCAAACTGTTTCTGCCTTACAAGCATTCATTTGTAAATGGACATGATGTGGCTGGTGTTGTAACTAAAATAGGTTCAAAAGTTAGCAAGTTCAAAGTCGGTGATGAAGTGTATTCTCGTCCGTCAGATTATAGAGTAGGCACTTTTGCCGAATACATTTCTATTGATGAAAATGATGTAGCCATAAAACCAAAAAATCTTTCAATGGAAGAGGCTGGCTCTATTCCTTTGGTTGGTTTAACAGCATGGCAGGCTCTTGTTGAAATAGGAAAAATACAAAAAGGACAAAAAGTTTTCATTCAGGCTGGTTCAGGTGGTGTAGGTACATTTGCTATTCAGCTGGCAAAACATTTAGGGGCTTTTGTGGCCACAACTACCAGTGCAAAGAATATTGATTTAGTAAAATTACTTGGCGCCGATCTTATTATTGATTACAAAACCGAAGATTTTGAAACGAAGCTAAAAGAGTATGATTTGGTTCTGCATAGTAATAGAGATACGAAAATTTTAGAAAAATCATTACGAGTTTTAAAGCCTGGAGGGCAGCTGGTTTCATTAGTTGGTCCACCAACGCCTGAATTTGCTACAGCAATCGGTTTGCCTTGGTATTTAAAATTAGTGACGAAATTAATTAGTTTGGGAGTAAAGAAAAAAGCAGAAAAATTAAACACCAATTTTGTGTTTCTGTTCATGAGAGCAGAAGGCACGCAGTTAAGCCAAATAACAAAACTTATTGAAGCTGGAGTTATAAAACCTGTTATTGATAAAATCTTTCCATTTCAGCAGACAAACGAAGCATTATCTTATGTTGAAACAGGACGTTCAAAAGGAAAAGTTGTGATTAAAATTAAATAGTTTTGTTTCTTATTCTGTAAAGTAACAGCTAATGTTAGTCTGTGAAAAAAAAACTAAAATTATCTTCTGGTCTTAGAGTACTTTCTGAATTTGAAAGTTTTTTTCACAGCCTGGCACTTTAGTATTATTGAGGTTTGAGACTATATTATATCCATTTTTCAGATTTGCCAGATCTTCCCAAATACAAAATCGTCTTTCCATTAACTAATTGCTTAAATCCGTTGTAGTACCTGTTAGCAAAAGCCTTTATTATTGAAAAGATTTTATATATTCCTCGATTGGTTCCAATTCCATCTCTGCTCTTAATTGATTTACTTTTTCTGGAACTTCTAGTTTATATGGACTATTAACTCCTTGAGAGTTCCAAATCATTTGGGTTCCATATAATTGAGGTTTATTTTCATTTTTTTGAACTCTATCGTATAGATATGCATAATTGCGACTACTTGCATTTTTGGTTTTAAGTTCTTTTTTTATTGCTTTTAGGACTTTTTTTTGAAAAGCCACATCGTTGTCGCCGTGTTGAACAATTAGCCAAAAATGTAAAGCGGTTTCTTTTCCATTTTCTTTAATACCAGGAAAGCCATTTTCATTGAAGTACTTTTTGACTACGATTAAATTTTTTTCAAATACTTTATTACATTCTGTCTTCATCGAATCAGAGTATCCTTTTCTCTCTGCTTTTTTTAAATCATATTTTTGGACATTTTGGTCATTTATATACATGTTTTTTAAATTCAATTTCATTTCTTCAGTATATTGAATTTTGGATTTACAGGAAAATAAAAATATCATTAAAATTGTTACTGAGAATAGTTTTGTCATTTGTCGTTTCATTTTTCGAAGGTTTTTGCTAAACTTACACATGCTCGGTGTAAGATATTGTAAATCAGGATTAAGTTTAGTGTTTTATCCATTATTTTGATAGTATATTATTATGATAAAAGATAAAAGTCTAATTTAAAAACTCAGCGCTTTCTATTCTTAAACAATGCTCGGTTCCTAAATAGAGCGGATCTCCATGTTTTTCGGACCAAAAACCTTCCAATACATCTTTGGTTATGCATTTGTAAACAGCCACGCCTTTATATGTTTTGTTATCACCGCCTTTGTAGCTAAAATTAATTACCAAAATGTTGTCTTTAAAAAAACCTTTCCCTTTTTGCACTTGCTCATTATTAATAAGCCATTGGGCAATTATTCGGTTATTTTCGTCCAGTGATAAAGTCAAAATACCCTTATAGGTCATTTCGGCTGTGTTGTCTTGATTGCTTCCGGAAATGGCATACTCGCCGATTAAATCTTGTATAGTCATGTATTACTTGAAATAGAGTCGTTGAAAGATAGTTTATTTAATCTTATCAATTATTAGATAACTGGTTTTGTTGTAATAATCTTTTCGGAATATTATTTCTTTTATTCAAGAGACTATAGAAACTGGTTTTACGTTTTGGAGCAATTTCGAATGAGGTAATCTCTAAGTACAACAATTTGTTTCAAAGTTTTTTCATTTGATCTAAAAAAATCATCAAAAAAATTGCGAAACCGAAAAGTTGCATATATATTTGCAATCAAATGGTTGCTCAATAGCAGAAAATAAGATGAGAAGAGATATATTTCAGGCAATAGCCGACCCGACAAGAAGAGCCATTATTACGCTGATTGCACTGCAGGCTATGACGCCCAATACCATTGCAGAACATTTTGATACGACACGGCAGGCAGTTTCAAAACATCTAAAAATATTAGCTGAATGCGAGTTAGTAAAGCAGGAACAGCAGGGACGGGAAATTTATTATAGTCTCCAAATAGAGAAAATGAAAGAAATAGATAAATGGCTGGAGCAATTCAAAAAGATTTGGGAAACCCGTTTTAACCAATTGGACGATTTATTATTAACTATTAAAAACACTAAGTAAGATGAACAGCAATTTACAATTCGACTTTCTTGTAGACAAGGAAAAGAATACGATTACCGTAAGAAGGGAATTTCTTGCCAATCAGCAATTGGTTTGGGATTGTTATACTAAAAGAGAGTTATTAGACCAATGGTTTGCACCAAAACCTTTATCGACCAAAACCAAATCGATGGATTTTAGTGAAGGAGGTCATTGGCATTATGCAATGGTAGAACCTAATGGAACAGAATATTGGGGCTTAACGACATATACCGAAATAAAACCTATTGAGTATTACAAAGCATTGGATGCATTCTCTAATGAAGCGGGTGATATTAACTCTGATTTTCCGCAGGCAAAATGGTTAGTAAGCTTTACTGGTAAAGATGAAAACGCCGTTGTAGAAACGATTGTTACTTATAATTCTCTTGAAGATCTGGAAGCAGTAATTAATATGGGAATGAAAGATGGATTAACTTCAACACTTGAAAGATTAGACGATTTATTATTAACTTTAAAATAATCAGCCATGAATACTAATCTGACATTCGATTTTACTGTGGATAAAAAAACCAGCACAGTGTATGTTAAAAAAGAATTTGCTGCTGCATTAAATTTGGTTTGGGATGCTTACACTAAAGCCGAACTGCTGGACAAATGGTGGGGACCAAAACCTTGGTTTACGAAAACCAAATCAATGGAATTTAAAGAAGGAGGCCGAAGATTATATGCCATGTGCGGACCAGAAGGGCAGGAGCATTGGGCATTAGCCGATTTTACCTCTATTTCTCCCAAAACCAATTTCCAGTTTTTAAGCGGTTTTTGTGATAACGAAGGAAATATAAATAATGAAATTCCCCGATCTGAGTGGAATATTGATTTTGATGATAAAGAAAATACTACTTTTGTAACTATTGCTATCAAACATAAATCATTAGACAATCTAGAACAAATGCTTGCAATGGGTTTCAAAGAAGGATTCACCGTAGCATTAAATGGACTGGACGAACTATTTGCTAACACTAAAAATTAAATACTTATGAAAAACAAAATCTTCTTCGTTTTAAGTCTTTTATTCGGGCTTATGTTTATCAATGCAGGACTCAATAAGTTTTTTTATTATATGCCAATGCCGGAACAATTGCCCGAAAAAATGCAGAAAGCAATGGCAGCATTTACCGAAATAGGCTGGATTATGCCTTTAGTCGGAGCGGTTGAAGCTTTGGGCGGTTTACTTATAATTATACCAAAAACACGAGCTGTTGGTGCTTTAATGATTTTACCTATTATGGTTGGAATTGTCCTTACTAATATTGTTCAGGATACCAGCGGTCTGCCTTTTGCTTTGGTTTTAAGTGCGATTTTGATTTTGATTATGTTTCAAAACAAAGAGAAATATTCGGCTTTGTTCGAATAAAAAAATATTGATATTTCACAAAGCCCTAATCATTGTAAAGTGTTTAGGGCTTTTTTTTTACGATAAAAACATGATTCTCTGTTTTTGTGACAAATAAAGATAATTACTTTAGAAATTTTCATATTCAGACTTTATTCAGATTTGAGGTACTATTTTTACAGCATAAATTTTTAATATGCGTTATCCAGTTTTTATTATTGCCCTCTTATTCTCTTTTGCATCATTTGCACAATCAGTCATGAATAAAGGCAAAATCACCGGCAAAGTAATTGATGCCGAAACGAAACTGCCTATAGAAATGGCAATTATTAATATTTACCAAGAAAAGGAAACCAAAGCGTTTAATGGTTTGAGTACCGATAAAAACGGCGCTTTTTCAATTAATAACCTTCCTGCTGGTGATTATCGCATTACTGTAGATTTTATTAGTTATAAAACAGCGACCATAAATTCCACTATAAATCCGAAAGCAGGAGTGTTGAACCTTGGTTCTATTTTACTTTCGCCAGTATCAAATCAGCTTAACGAAGTAAAAATCGTTTCGAAGACTTCGACAATTCAAAATAAAATAGACAAATTGGTGTACAGTCCCGCAAATGACCTTACAAGTCAGGGAGGCACTGCCACCGATGTTTTGAAAAATGTTCCAATGGTCAGCGTTGACATTGACGGAAAAATTGAACTTCAGGGCAATCCAAGTATTCGTTTTTTGATCAATGGAAAACCTTCCAGTATGTTTGGCGCGAGTATTTCGGATGCACTGCAGACCATTCCTGCAGACCAGATAAAAAGCATTGAGGTTATCACCAGTCCAGGTGCGAAATACGACGCTGCGGGTACTGGCGGCATTATAAATATCCTCCTGAAAGAAAATAAAGTCGAAGGAATTAACAGCAGTATCAATCTTTCGGCTGGAACACGTTTAGAAAACGGATCTTTTAATTTTAATGCCCGTCGCGGGAATTTTGGGGCTGGCATTTTTTTTAGCGGGAACAAACAATTAACTACTGAAACGAAAAGTTCCAGCGAGCGTATTTCCTATAGCGAAGCCAGAGACAGCATTAACAGACTTTTTCAAAGCGGCGTGAATCCTTTTGACCGAAACGGTTACCGAACCGGAATCAATTTGAACTGGAGTGTTACTCCAAAGGATGAATTAGCGGCATCCTTCAGTTATAATTCTTTTTCCAATAATTCAACTGGACAAACGCTGCAGAGCCAAACTTCCTATCTGGCGGACGGAACTCTTTTGTCGGAAATAAAAAGTGAACGGAATTCAACTAGCAATTTTGAAGAAAACGCTATAGACTGGGGTCTTGATTATAAAAAAACTTTTGAGAAAGAAAATCGCGAATTGAATTTTCAGCTTACATCAAGCAACGGAAAAAGCGATATTAATTCAGGTCACCGAACTTCTTATGAGGAAGATATTCAGCCGGTATCAGGACTTAGAAACATAAATCCGGGCAAGGATCATCAAGTAGGACTTATATTGGATTTTGCAGAACCTATCTCTGAAGGCTATACGCTTGAAACAGGAGTTAAGGCAAATTTTCAAAATATAGAAAACAATATTGTTACCGATACTTTGGACACAGATAGTTCCTACATAAACAACAAGGGACAAACCTATGCTTTTAAATACAAGCAAAATATCTATGCGGTTTATGTCTCCAGTTCCTTTGCTTTTTTTAATAGTTTCTTGATTGGTAAAGCCGGACTGCGCTATGAACGCACTAATACTACGGCAGATTTCGTGGGAGTGGTTATACCAGATTACAATACTTTTGCACCTTCGTTTACTGTTCAGCATAAGTTTAGCAAAGATCAATCCATAAAATTTGCCTACACTTACCGCATTGAAAGACCCGATTATGAAGATTTAAATCCGTTTTTCAACATCAGTGATCCTCACAATATCAGCACTGGAAATCCTTTCCTTAAACCTGAAATCGGCAATCGATATGAATTAGGCTACAGCCAAAATTTCAGTAAGGGAACAAACATTTATTTTTCGGGTTACTACCGCCGAAACATTGATGATATTCAAAGTTTGACCACATTTCACCCCACACTTACTATCAGCGGAACCGATTATACTGATGTAACTTTGACAACACGCTACAACATTGGAACTGAAATCACGTATGGCGCCAGTCTTTTTGGATCGGTTTCAATGGGCGAAAAAATAACCATCCGTTCCAATATTGAATGCGGGCAGAGGACCAACAGCACTCCGGGTTTTGAAAGTGTCAGCAGTTTTATTTACAGAGGAAATCTGAATCTAAATTACCAATTTAATCCAACCATGCTTGGGGAAATATCAGGAAACTACCGCTCTTCCCAGAAAATTGTTCAGGGAGACCGTCCTGCTTCTTACTTTTATAATTTGGCGTTTAGAAAACTCTTTTTCAATAAAAATGCAAGTTTGGGAATCACCATGACGAATCCTTTTAATAAATATATGAGCCAAAAATCGAATAGTTATGACGCAAATTACTCGCAGGTGAATATAAAGGAAATTCCTGTTCAGTCTTTCGGTATTTCATTTAGTTATAAATTCGGTAAACTTGAGTTCAAGAAAGGTGAAAATGAAAATAACGGAGTTCAGGAGCCGGCTTATTAAAGATTTCCTGCAAGCTTTTTTTTATCTAATTATAATTCTCGCAGAGACGCGAAGACGCAAAGTTATGGCTGTATTTCTCTGCGTCTTCGCGTTTTCGCGAGAGTAAATTAAAATCCAGCTTACAAAAACAATCGGTAAAAATTCTAATTCAAAATTAATTCAGAATTGAATTTGTACTTTGTATTGATTTTAAAACAGTTGTAATGAGATATTTCAGCCTTTGGATTGTATTACTGTCAGCACATTTAATGACAGCACAGAACAGTGTAACTGATACTATTGTGGTAAAAGACACTGTGCAGAATCTAAAATTTAACTATAAGCAGTTAATCATTCCCACAGTATTAATTGGCTATGGTGTTATTGGTTTGAACAGCGATCAGCTCAAGGGGTATAATCTTGAGGTCCAGGATGAAGTAACTGAAAATATTGACCAGAAATTTTCGATTGATGATATTATGCAGTATGCACCAGCCGCTTCTGTTTATGCTTTAAATGCCTGCGGAGTGGCAGGTAAAAATAACCTCAAAGACCGATCCATTATTTTGGCCAGTTCCTATCTTATGATGAGCGTTGCGGTTCTTTCTTTAAAAAACATTACACATGTCGAAAGACCAGACGGTTCTTCGAATAATTCCTTTCCTTCGGGGCATACTGCTACTGCTTTTGCCGGAGCAGAGTTTCTTTGGCAGGAATACAAAGACAAATCCATTTGGTACGGAGTAAGCGGCTATATTGTGGCTTCTGCAACCGGAGCTTTTAGAATTGTCAACAACAGGCACTGGCTGACCGATGTAGCGGCTGGAGCAGGAATTGGAATTCTAAGTACCAAAGTGGCCTATTGGATTTATCCTTATGTCAATAGAAAACTTTTCAGCACTAAAACTAAAGAAAATAAAGTTTCCTCAATGGTTCTCCCTTATTACAACGGAAAACAAATGGGATGCGGTTTAGTGATGCAGTTTTAAATTTTAATAAATGAAACATTTACCCCAAATAAATCTTTTTTATTGGGCATTAATTATTAGTGCCAACACAATGGGAGAGACCGCAGGTGATTTAATTTCCCAAACATTTAATTTAGGCTATGGCGGAGGAACAATTGCTCTAATCACACTTTTCTTAATTGCACTTATAATTTCAATTTGCTCAAATAGCCAGAAACCGCTTTTGTATTGGATGGTGGTCACATTGGCAAGTACAGCCGGAACAACAATCTCCGATTTTATAAGCAGATCCTTCTTTCATTTGGAATTAGGATTTACAGAAAATGAGGGATACACATTTGGAACCATACTATTGACTGCTGCATTGCTGTTTATATTTGGTATTTGGAAATACCATTCAAAAACCAATACAATAGAAAACGGACTGAACAAACGTACTGAGTTTTTATACTGGATAGCAATCTTAACTTCAAGTACATTAGGAACTGCATTTGGTGATTTGCTGGCACACAACACACCGTTGGGTTTTGAAGGAGGTACTTTACTTTTGCTGTTACTTCTTTCTGTTGTTGTCGGACTGGTTTATTTGACAAAAATATCAAGAGAACTTTTATATTGGTCAGCGATTATTTTGACACATCCAATTGGTGCAACAATGGGCGATTATTTGACAAAACCAGAAGGAATGAATTTGGGTAACATTAATGCAAGTTTGCTGTTAGTTGTTGTATTTATAGTCGTTATTGCAACGGGACAATTGACGAAAAATAGACAGTTCAACTAAATCAATTGAGCTGATTAAAAATCGACAATTTTTATTGCCACAGATTTAAAAGATTCACACAGATTAATCCGTGAAAATCTTTTAAATATGTGGCAATTTTTTTAGAAGCTAAATCTAAAATTTATAACTATATCCAAATCGCACTACCTGAGTTTCGTAGTAATCTTTGCTGTTATAACTAAATCCTTCTCCCTGAATTTCTTTTTGTATTACTAACGTATTGAAGAGGTCAGTTACATTCATAAAAACTTCCCCTTTGCCTTTTTGGATTGTTTTTTTGATTCCTGCATCGACAGAAAATCTTGAATTTACTTTTCCCTGTGGAATAATGTCTGGTGCAAGATAAATAACCGATACCTGACCTTTAAGGGTTTTGTCCAGTTGTAAAGTACTGTTCCATTTTAAATTTCCGGAAACCATTTGCTGACGCTCACCAGTATAGGTGCTAGGCACAGGATATAAATTGGTCACCGTAAAAGCATCGATCGTATTTTGGTACAGATTTCCGTTGACATTAAATGAATACCAAGAATTTATTTCCTTAGAAAATACAGCTTCAATTCCTGCCGAGGTGCTTTTGTCTGCGTTTTGGAATACGTTATAAATGATGTTACTGTCAGGAGCAGTAGTGGCAATTCGCGTAATGGTTCCATCTACGATTCGGTAATAAAGTGAAGACGTAAAATAGCCTTTCTCCATACTTTTTTTATACCCAATTTCATAAGCGCTCGTAAATTGCGGACGAAGCGCAGGATTCCCGACTTTTATAATTTCGGCATCATCATATTTTGGAAAAATACGAATATCCACTTCATTAGGTCTGTCGACTCTACGGTTGTAAAAAGCTGTTATTTTATTTTGGTCATCTATTTTATAACCCAATCTCAGATTTGGAAAAGGCTCGGTGTAATTATAACCATCACTTTTGTAAGTAGGATGATTGGGATTTACGTCATATTTTAAATCCACATATTCCAAACGAAGACCGAGTTCTGCTTCTATTTTATTTGATTCATAAATGTAAGTGGAATACAATGCAGGAATGATTTCTTTATAAGTCGCCCAACCGCCTGCATTTGCATCAATAGGAGAGTTTTCTCCAGGGAAAAATTGCATGTTAGTTGGGATTTCTCTGTGTCTAAATTTAAAACCCGTTTCAAAACGCCCATATTTCAAGGGCTGAACATAATCCAGATTGACATCTACAACTTTTTCATCCGAAAGCAGTTTGAAAGCGTCTTGTCCTGTAAAAGTAGGCATCACATTCGTAAAAAAGTATTTTTCATCTTCTCGGTGATAGGTATAATTAATTCCTGCATTCAGTTTATGTCCTGCTTCCTTGAATTTATGTTCATAGGAAACACTCGCCATAACGGTTGTTTTTAGTTCGTCTTCCAAAAACTGCCAAAGACGAAGACGCTGAGAATAATCGCCATTAAAAATAGGCTCTTCTCCGTGATCTATGATTTTTTCACTTCCAAAAAGACCCGAAAAAGCAAAGGTATTTTGGTCGTTATAATTCCAGTCAATTCCAGTTTTTATGGTTGTAAAATGGGTGTCACGGTTTCTTTTGGTCTGCTGATTGATTACGGTTCCGTCGTCATACGTTCGGGTTACGAATTCATTTTTATTGAGGTTTTCGGTGTAGAGATAATCGGCTTGTAAATAGGTGTTTATTTTGTTCTTGCGATAATTTAGAGACAGCGACGGATTTATTTTTGGAGTCACCTGATATTGCGGTGTAATAGTTGGCAGGTTTTCTTTACGAACCCAAAGCGCACCATAACCGGATGCTATTCCGATTTTTCCATTAAATCCTTCTTGTTTGTTTTTTTTGTAAATGATATTGATGATTCCGGCATTTCCGTTAGCATCAAATTTGGCCGAAGGATTGTTGATGATTTCTATTTTTTCAATAGCAGAAGCAGGAATGTTATCCAATCCCGATTGATTGCCAAACCCAGTCAAAGCGGTTTGTTTGCCATCAATCAATACTATTACTTTATCATTTCCCCTTAATTGTACTTTACCATCGTGTGAGGTGACTCCGGGTAAATTTTGCATTGCCTGCAAAACCGATCCTCCGCTTTGAGCAATATTATCGGCTACGGAGAAAACTTTTTTATCCATTTTGGCGCTGACTTCTTGTGTTTTAGAAGTTACAACTACCTCGGATAATGTAGTACTGTCTTCCTCAATATTGATAGTATTTAAATTCAGAAAATTTGACAGGTTTCCAACGAATATTTTTTGCGTTATTGTTTTGTATCCAATTGTACTGATTTCCAATGAATAATTACCAGATGGTACACTTGTGAAATTAAATCTTCCTTCTTCGTTAGTTACGGTTCCAAAAAGACTTTTTTGGTCTTTAGCAGATTTTAAAACAATGTTAGCATATGGAACTGGATTTTTGGATGTTTTATCTTTAATCAAGCCAGAAATAGTGGCTGTGGTGTTTTGAGCTGTTATATCAAAAAGAGGAGTTAATATAAAAGACAGTAGTAAAATTATTTTGAATCTCATTTTATTAGGTACTATTTTAAGTTAGTAAAAGAAAGTACAAATGTCAAAATCGATTCTGTAGGAAGTCTGAATTTCTAAAATGTAATGCTGAAACTGTGCAATTGGTTATCAAAAGCATATTCGATTTCCCATTGATTGATTTCAGTTATTTTTTTTATAATCGCTAGACCAAGGCCATTTCCCTGTGAGGAAGGATTTATTTTAGAAAAACGATTGAACAGTTTTTCAATGGCTAATGGAGTCTGTCCTGTATTAGAAAATATCAATTGATTGTCCTGAATGCGAATGATTATTTTTCCGTTTTTCTCATTGTGGCGAATGGCATTCAAAAATAAATTATTGATCAATACTTCGGTCAAAGCTGGATTTCCTGTAATTGAAAGAGCTGTAGAAAATTCAGTTGTAATGCTGCTATTTTTAGCTTCGGCCTGTTCAGTGAAAAAATCAAGATGTTTTTCGATATAGTCATTTAAAACGAAAGTGCTTTTCTCGAGGTAGTTTTCATTATCAATTTTGGAAAGGAGCAGCAGGTTTTTGTTAAGACGATTAAGTCTGGAAACATCATTGTTTAAAGAACTTATAATAGAGGATTGTTCTTCATTCAGTTCCAATTGTAATAAAGAATCAATTTTGGTCTGAAACAAAGCTAGCGGTGTCTGCAGTTCGTGCGCTGCATTTTCTACAAATTCTCTTTGGTTTTTATAAATGACAGTATTTTTTTCGATCAGCTGTTCCAAGCTGTTATTGAGCTGATTAAATTCATCGATTTCAGTAGAGGCAAAGTTTGGGGACTTATTTTTATCGATTTCAAAATCATGTATTTGACCGAGTGTATTGTAAAAAGGCCTCCAGATTTTCGCTGCAGATCTTTTTGAGATCCAAATAATTCCTATCAGCAGGATAATAATAATGCACAGGAACATGATGGCAATATTCATTACCATTCCTTCCATTTCTACGAGATTAATCTTTTCGGTATAGGTGTATTTTTTACCATTTATAGTTACGGGAGCATAAATAACACGGAAAGGTTCTTCTTCTTTGGCAATAGAATCATATAGCATTTTGCCAAAAATGGAATCTTTAGTTTTTCCCATATCGGGAACAATCATGACATTATGATTGTATCTGTTCCAGGCTTTGATGTCTTCTTCCGTGAAGTTTTTATAACTCTCCTTGACAAATGCTCCTTTATGAAAATGCAGTACTTCATCTGTTTCATAAATGTAAAGCCACTGGCTGATGTAGTAAAACACGGGTGCAGACACTAACAATATGACAATGGCAAATGCAAGAAAGCTGCTGGTGGTTTTATGTAATAGTTTTTTACTCATTTTCCCATTTGTAGCCTAAGCCATAAATTGTTTTGATGTAATCGCCGCTTCCTGCTGCGTGCAGTTTCTTTTTTAGATTCTTGATATGGGCGTATATAAAATCATGATTATCGAGCATATCGGCCATATCACCGGAAAGATGTTCTGCAATGGCACCTTTGGACAAAACTTTTTTGTTGTTGCCAATTAAAAACAGCAGTAAATCGATTTCTTTTTTGGTCAGATCCAATTTTTGATTATTGACAGAAACTGTTTTGGAGAAAATATCAATAGTGATTTCGTTGAAAACAATACTGTTGCTTCCCTGAAAATTCTTTCGTCGGATGAGTGCCTGCATGCGAACCAGCAATTCCGAGAGATGAAAAGGCTTGGTTAGAAAATCATCGGCACCGAGATTGAAGCCTTCAATGCGGGTGTCCAAAGTTTCTTTTGCCGAAATAATAATTACGCCTTCGGTTTTGTTTTTGCTTTTTAATTCTTTCAAAATATCAAATCCGTCGCCATCAGGCAGCATTAAGTCCAATAATATACAATCGTAGTCGTAATTATTGATTTTGTTTAAAGCCAATGCATAATTGCCAGCCGTTTCACATTGAATGCCGTTAGTCTTGAAATAATCCGCAATGCTTTGGGCAATTTCCTGCTCGTCTTCTATAATTAAGATTTTCATATCGCAATTTACAAAATCAATTTTGAAGAAAATTTGAATAATATTAAAATGACTATACTTTAATCTCTTGTGAAGAGTTGAGTTTATTATATTGTTGTAGCTATATTCTTTTTTTTTAATGTTAATTCAGAATTAATTCAAAATTAAATTATTATTTTGTGAAATTATTAAATTGCCAAATTATACCCAAATATGAAAAAAATCCAGTTTTCCAAACCGTTCATTAATTTTCTCTTAATTGGTTTATCAATCCTAACTGTAAGCCGCTTTATATTGTTTTTTATTTTTAAGAGCCGAGTTACTGAAACACCAAATTATGGTTTGATTTTTCCGATAGGATTAAGGATGGATCTTATAGCGTTGTGCTATCTTCTTTTTTTACCTGTAGCATTGATTGCTTTGGTACCAGACTCTTTTCTAAAGAAAATACAAGGTTTTTTGACTGTCTATTTCATTTTGTTTTTGACACTGATTCTTTTTTTAGAATTGTCAACGCTTGATTTTATTAATGAATATGACGTTAGACCGAATAAATTATTCATAGATTATCTGATTTATCCTAAGGAAGTCGTGGGAACTTTGCTCAAAAGCTATCTTTCATCAATTTTTGTTACTATAATTGTTTTGGCTGGATTTGTTTATGCATTAATCCGTTATAGAAAACCGCTTTTTGAAATTAGAGAAACCAATTATAAAACCAAATTATTGGTATTTCCTCTAATTGCTTTTTTTGTGTTTTTCGGAGCAAGGTCAAGTCTGACTTCCAAAAGACCGATTAACGCCAGTAATGCTATTTTTTCGACCGATCACCTTACCAATTCGCTTGGGCTTAATTCGTTTTATACAGTTACGTTTGCTTTGTATTCCATGAAAAACGAAATAAATCCTGAAAAAATGTATGGAAAAATGGATTATGCCGAAGCTATTTCGAGAGTGAAAAAATACATGGATGTAAAGCCAGCCGATTTTACGGATGATTCTATTCCGTTATTGCATATTCAAAAAGCGGATAGCATTAAAAAGAGACCTTACAATGTTGTGATTATTCTGGAAGAAAGTTTAGGAGCCGAATATGTAGGTTCGCTTGGAGGCCTGCCACTTACTCCCGAGTTTGACAAACTGACGAAAGAAGGAACGTTATTCACAAATTTATTTTCAACAGGAACCCGAAGCGTGCGGGGTATTGAGGCGGTTGTGACTGGTTTTTTGCCTTCTCCTTCAGAAAGTGTGGTTAAGCTAAATAATTCGCAGAAAGATTTCTATACGATTGCTTCATTATTGAAACAAAAAGGATACGACACCAGTTTTATTTATGGAGGAATGGCCAATTTTGATAATATGGGAGCTTTCTTCAGCGGTAATGGATTTGATAAAATTATTGATGAAGATGATTTTGATTCCAAAAAATCTGCTTTTCACGGAACTTGGGGCTGGTCTGATGAAGATGTAATGGCAAAAGCCAATAATTATTTCAAAAGCCTTGGAGATAAACCTTTTGTTTCATTGGTTTTTTCTTCTTCAAATCACGAGCCTTTCGAATTTCCCGATGGAAGAATTAAGTTTTACGATAAACAAAAAAATACGGTTAATAATGCAATGAAGTACGCTGATTATTCAATTGGACAATTTTTCAAACAGGCTCAGAAAGAGGAATATTATAAAAACACCATTTTTCTTGTAATTGCTGACCACAATACCAGAACTTATGGTAAACATCTTGTTCCTATAAATAAATTTCATATTCCTGCTCTGATTATTGGCCCAAATGTTCCAAAAGATGAGAAATACAAAAAGCTGTGCAGCCAAATCGATATACAGCCTACATTGCTGGGGAAAATTGGTATGGATATAAAAACACCTATGGCGGGCAGAAATCTGTTTCAACTTTCCGGTTCAATTCCGGGACGAGCCATAATGCAGTTTAATGATATCAATGCATTTCGTGTAGAAAACGAAGTAGTCATTATGCAGCCCAATAAAAAACCGCAACAGTTTCATGTTGAAAAGGATACTATTTTTACACCCCAAAAATTGGATGATAATTTAGCAAAGGATGCATTGGCACACGTAATAGTCCCATACTATTTATACAACCACCGAAAGTACAGACTTAAATAAATTGCTTATAAAAACATATTAAAAGCTCTTTGACATTTTTATAATGCGAAGAGCTTTTTTGATTGCTACAAAATTAGTTCTGATATGAAAATTATATAACGATTACATAAAGTAATGTAAATCACCACAGGTATCGTTAGTATAAATTTGGATTATCAAAAAAGGGAAAATTGAATTGTTAAATTTTGTTGATTCATTTTCAAAATATTTTGCAACTAATTAAAAAAGAGAAAAAATGAAAAAGTTTATATTAATGCTGCTCCTTGCAGTAAGTTCTGCCAGTGTTTGGGCACAGACACCAAAAGTAGTTATCAGTGATAAAGACGGATGGCACAAAATAGGAGAGACAGTTGTCAGTTTAGATAAAGAGACTGATAAAATTATAATTGTTGGAGCCAATCGTTTTGCTTCTGTAAAAATTAAAGTTACCGAAGCTCCAATACGTTTAGAATCATTCGATATTTTCTTTGATAATAATCAAACTAAGAATGTTAAAATTGGTCAGGAAATTAAACATGAGGGAGAAACAGCTGTCGTAGATCTTGGAGGAGAAAAAAACATTACGAAAGTGGAATTTTATTATCATACTATTGGTGATGATAAAAGCAAAAAAGCTCATGTTGAATTATGGGGGTTAAAAACTAATCCAAATAAATAATATTCTTTAGCTTCCGCTTAATTGTGGCCGATAAAGCTAAGAAAAAGGCCGATTCAAGATGTAATCCTTAACATTAACTATGGGATATGGGGGTATCTATAGTTAATACTGCGTCAAGGAATTATAATTGAAACGGTCAATTCCAACGATGATATGAGCTAGGTAGGTATGGCTTATATTTTGAAGTGGAATTAATTTGACTTGATTAATAATCTGTCAATTTAAAAAAGGGTTAGAATGAAAAATTCTAACCCTTTTTGCTTTTCATGTTTCTTTGAAAATGTACGGTTATAATTTGGCCTAATATTTCGTTTATAAAAATTATGAAACTTTATTCAGAAATTATATAACGCTATTGCTGAATGGATTGCGAAATTTGGGTATATCAAAATAGGATAATTTTTAATCCTGTTTTATAATTTTTCTGAAAGTAAAAACAAGGATCAATTAAATACATTAAACATGAAGAATATTTACCTAAAAGCTGGAAAAACACAAGATGTTTTTAATGATTTGAAAGATAATTTCAACGGTATATTATCGTCTGGAAATGATGAATTCAATGTATCTTTTGCATCCGTTTTTGCTAAAGGAAATATTAAAGGAATTGAATTTCCTGAAGGAATGACTTATATGCAGTTTGATATGATTTTTCATGATAATGTGAGAATGAGTATCGAGCCGTTAAACAATTCGCCTGTTTTCCTTGCGTATTGTATGGATGGAAGTCTTCAGCACAGTTTTGGAGAACATGGCAAGAGAAAAAGCATTAAAAAACAGCAGACAGGTATTCTTAAAAGTAATTCAAATGTAAACAGCATACTGCATTTTGAAAAACATGTCCCGATTAAATTTAATGTAATTGCAATTGGAACAAATCATAATGCAGCATACGAACCAAATGCTGTGTTTGCTAACAAATTAAAAAAGACATTTTCTAAAATAGAAGAAAACTATTTGGATGTCAGTCCGCAGTGTTTTGAAATTTCTCAAAAAATTGAAGAGCTCAACACGATGCCTCATAAAGGAATTGTTCGAAATATGGAGGTAAACCGTATTCTAGAAAAAATTGTGGAATTGGAAATAGAACAGCAGACTGACAGTTTTTCTAAACTAGAAGAGACGATCAATTCTTTTACGTTAAAACAAATAGATCATATTAAAAGCACATCTGGTTTTATCAAGAACCTGTCTTTGGAATTATTTACAACCGACTTTATAGTTCAAAAGGCAATGACAGTAACAAACAAACTGCAAAAAGAATTCAAACTGATGTTTACAAGATCAGTACATGAATTTTTACTATACATTAGAATTGAAAGAGAAAGAATTTAGATTTGAGTTAGCTGGAACAGCACGCAATATATATAAAGAAAACAGCTAATCAAGCTGTTTTCTTGTTTCTTAGGGATTATCAAATTAAAATTTAAAACAATGGAAAAGGCAAAGAAATTCCCAAAACAACAACAGGTTCTTCCAGGTTATGAATATAAAATGACTCCAGAACCAGAAATTATTCGCAAAAATTACAAAGGGAGCGGTAAACTCAAAGATAAAATAGCACTTATTACTGGTGGGGACAGCGGTATAGGCCGAAGCGTTGCTGTTCATTTTGCCAGAGAAGGTGCAAATGTTGCTATTATTTATTTAAAAGAAGATAAAGATGCTGAAAAAACCAAGCAATTAGTTGAAAAAGAAGGAAGACAGTGCCTCATTATAAGCGGTGATTTAAAAGATATTAAATTCTGCGAAAGCGCTGTGAAGAAATGCATAAAAGCTTATAATGCTTTAAACATAATTGTAAATAACGCAGCGGTGCAGTTCCCTAACGAACAGCTGGAGAAAATAACAGCCATACAGCTGCATACTACTTTTGAAACCAATATTTATCCGTATTTCTATATTACAAAATTTGCATTACCGCATCTAAAAGAAAACGACTGTATCATTAATACAAGCTCTGTTACTGCTTATAGAGGCAGTGGTCATTTGGTTGATTATGCCAGTACAAAAGGTGCAATTGTCAGTTTTACAAGATCGTTATCGGCGACGCTTGCAGAAAGAAAGATTCGGGTCAATGGAGTCGCACCCGGACCCATTTGGACACCGCTGATTCCTGCTAGTTTTGATAAAGAGAAAGTTGCAACCTTTGGACAAAATACTCCATTGGGAAGAGCAGGCCAGCCATCAGAAGTGGGACCGGCTTATGTTTACTTAGCATGTGAAGACAGCAGTTATGTAACAGGGCAGTTTATTCATATAAACGGCGGAGAAATGGTTGGCGGTTAATCATTTTGTTGGCTTAATTTTTTCATCTCTATTGCATTTAGAATACCAGCGGTACTTGCTGTATTATTAAAATAAATAAAGCTGGGCTTAGCTGTATTTTGAGAAATGATATCGTTTATTTTGTTTAATTCATCTATAGCATAATCAGAATAAAATAGAGTAGGACGTCCATGCAACCGAATATAAGTTACAGGAAATTCAGTGAAAATAGTTTCAGGCAGCTGGGGATGACTTACACTGCAAAACGTAATATTATTTTTATCCAATGTTGTCCATACTTCCGGAATCCACCAGCTTGGATGACGGAATTCAATAATATTATCAAAATTCTGGTCCAGCTGTTTTATGATGGAAAGTAATTTTTCTTCTGAATATTGATAACTGGGCGGCAGCTGAAATAAAATAGGACCAAGTTTATCTTTTAAACCATTATCACAAATTGCATAGAAATCATTAATCTGTTCTTCGCAGTCTACAAACTTTTTATAATGCGTGATATCTCTTGGTGCTTTTACCGAAAACAAAAAATGTTCAGGTGCTTTTTTATACCAATTGTCCATTGTTTTCAAAGTTGGGAATTTGTAAAATGTCCCATTCATTTCATAAGTATTGAAATGAGTGCAATAATATTCGAACCATTTTGAAGATGGCATATTTTCGGGATAAAATATTTTTTTCCAATAGGAATTAGAAAAACTGGAACAGCCAATGTATGTGTTTTTTTTCATAAATAAAGTTTTTGACAATTTTCGCAGTAAAAGCTTCTGCGGTTTTTTAGTCCAGTTTTCCGATGTTGAATTGGCAGATTGCATCTTGAACATTTCCTTTTAGTATAAACCAGCCAATGATTTCTCAGTACAAAATTTCTTTTCCATTCCAGAAATTCAAAACTGTATTTTGAACATTCGTCAATAATAGTATTCACTAAATCAGCGGGGATTTTACCAGCCAAAGATTCGGGATGGACAAAAGTTCTGTACAGCACTTCGTTTTTAATTATATTTCCAACTCCCGAAAAAATATCCTGATCTAATAAAGCATCACAAATTTGCTGCCGAGGCATTTTTAAGAGTTTTTCCTTTGCTAGTTTGGGATTCCAATCTTCATTCATAACATCGGCAGACCAATCGTAATGCAGATTAACATCGCCCTCCAAAATTTTTATCGAGCAAGTATATAAATTAAGTTCACCATTAGCAAAAACGAGACTTAATCGGGGAGTGCTGTCTTTTCGTTCGTTAATCCGATAAGTTCCAAACATCAGCAAATGTACTTTCAGTGTGAAATCCTCAAAGCAGATTAGAAAGTGTTTCCCCCAGCTTTTAAAAGAAACTACAGTCTGATTACTTATTCGATCCATGTCAATTTTACTGTTACCAGAAACAGAAATAACTTTCTGCCCCCTAAATTGCTGCACGGCTTCTTTTAAGATTACTATTGAAGGACCTTCTGGCATAGGGTTGACATGTTGTAATTCATTTTAAAAGTAATACTGGATACTGTTTCGGACCTTATATTATTTATGAGTAAGATTATATTATTTGCATTTAATGCTATTTATTTTAAATTTTGTCCTTGTAATATTGTAAGATTTTGATGAAAAGCTGTAAGCTCTAAAGTTTTGAAAAAAATAACTTTGGAGTTCAACTTAAAAAAATAGAAAGATGAAAAAAATAATCAATTTCAGTAAAGTCGTTTTAGGCGCAGGGATGTTATTATTTACAATGAACTCTTGCAAGCAAGAGCCTAAGCGGGAAGATCCAGTAGAAGCTGCAGAAGAAATCAACGATGAAAAAATTGAAAATAACGAAGTTAAGGATGATGCATCATTTTTAACAGAAGCAACAGAAATAAATATCAAGGAGATAGAAATTGGAAAACTGGCCAAGCAGAAAGCAGCAAGTACAGACATCAAAAAGTATGCACAGATGCTTATTGATGACCATACCAAAGCTTTGGAAGAACTAAAAGCTGTGGCAAATGAAAATACAATAACACTTCCTGCAGCAATCAGTAACGAAGGAAAAGAGGATTATGATAAATTAAATGAGAAATCAGGTGTGGAGTTTGATAAAGAATTTATTGATATGATGGTCGATGGACACGAAAAAGCAGTTGATAAAATGACTGAAATTTCACAAAAAGCAACCAATGAGGATTTTAAACTTTGGGCTTCACGTCAAACAAGCACTTTTCTGACGCACTTTGAACAGGCTAAGAAACTAAAGGAAAAAATTAAGTAGTACATACATTTAGATTCCAAAAAAAGCTGTTGAATTCAACAGCTTTTTTATTTGGAAAATGGTTTTAAATATTCTGATTCTTTTCAATTTCTGCAATTTCAGCTTTCTCTTTTTTTATTGCCTGTCTTAAAAGTATAAATAGACTCATGTAGATATTAGCAATAAAAACAAGAGCAAAACCAGCGATGAAATATCCTCTCCAGTCGGGCAGCAATAACTTATAATCACAAATTATCAGAAAAAAAATAGTTATGTAATGGCTAAAGCAATATTCGCAGGTAAAGAGATAAAAAAACTTCCGTTCGATTATGGTATGCCTGTTCTGTGAGCATTTTATGCACCAATCTCTTGGTTCTCTAAAAATTTCTTCATGAGTAATTGTCCATGTAATGCAGGCAATAGGTAGGGCAAGAATAAAAAGCCATATCATTTGTAGTTTTATGTTCAGCATACTTTTAGATTTTAGTGCTAACTAAAATTAGCCTCTAAAGATAAAGCCCTTGTAACAAATGCAATTATATATTTGCTTGATTATGTTATACTTTTTTCATTTTTAAAGATAGAAAGTCATGATTAGCTATTTTTCAAGTCAATTGCCTAAATTTGTTGTAGTAGCTGTTACAGGTAGTGCTTTTTTTGTGTAATTTAATGTAGAACAAAAAAAAGTACTATTATTATAATCCAAATTGGAACACATGGATCAACCTCATCAAAAAACTTCGGTTTTTTGATTAAACAATATACTCCTCCTGTCATTATAGTCACTGAGAATAAGATTATATATACGTTCTCTGAATCTTTATTTTCTTTTTTATTTCTACATTCAATGTCTAAATATTCTTTTTTATTTTTTACAAGCGAATGAATTTCACAAGTTGTTTCTGTGTCAAAATTTTCTATATCATCTTTTAAAATCTGAATTGAAATTGTATCACCAACATTTATTTCATTTAATACTTCATCATCGTTGACGCATCTATAATCAAAATTAGCAATTTTGAAAGTAGATTTGTTTTCTGCACATTTAAATTCGATCCATTTTCTAGCATGTTTTCCAGTAATTTCTTCAAATTTAGGTTTGTCGGAGGCTATTAAGTTTCCAATAGTTTTAAGGTTCGATGATTTAATTACGTAACTATCACTATGAACCCTAATGAATAAATACGCTCCAATAATAAAACAAATTATAGCTACTGCTAAATAACCTTTTCGTTTTTTATCCCAATCATCTAAATTATCATCCATAAATTTTTGGTTTGAAATATTCCGTATATTTTCTTGTGTTCTGCTGGCGCATTACCTGTAACGTTCTGGCACTACAGCGGGTTTGGGACTAAATTAAGCCCTATTTTCGGATTTGCCAAATCATCCCAAATACAAAACCATCTTTCCATTAAGCTCAATGCCCAAATCCGTTGTAGTGGCTGTTAGTGATAGTGCTTATTGCTTCTATTTCAAGTTTTAATTCTTTGATTTCCTTCTGATTCTTTTCGCCAAGAACATTTGCTAAATTTTCAAACTCTATTTTTCCGTTAAGATAATAGTTTATTAATTCACGTCTTATTTTTTGTAAATCAGTAGAGTTGTATAATTCATAATTACACATTTTTATTTCTCCTGAATATAATTTTATTTTTAGATAATTATCAACTCCGTTTGAGCGCGGACTATTTAAGTTTCCTTTTGTAGAGGCAATTAATTTACCATAATAATCATCGTTAGAAATCTTAATGTTTTTAATCATTTCAAGTGAATATACTTCATTGTCAATTTGAATTGAGTTCATATCGAAAGTTAAAAATCCATCAATATTTCCTTGTAAAGGTTTGGTTTTAGGAATGGCAATAAGTCTTAAAATCATTCCGCCGACAAAAGCAAAGAACATTATACTCAAAAGAATATTATTAAGGGAATTTTTTTCTATTATTGAACCTTTATTATTTATCAGTAGGATAGTCAAACAAATTAAAATAATTGGATAAATAATTCGATTATTACTCCAATAAAATTTATCTGATTTATTATAAATTGAAAATCTCTCCATCGTTTTGTTGCATTATCACTAACGTTCTGGCGCTACACGAGGTTTGGGATTAAATTAAGCCCATTTTTCGGATTTGCCAAATCTTCCAAATACAAGACCATCTTTCCATTAAGCCCAATGCCCAAATCCGTTGTAGTAGCTGTTATGTGTAGCTTGTTGCCTAGTATTTTTCTAATATTTCAAAAAAATTATCTCGACCATTATAGGTTAAAAATCCCCATTTCATTGTTCTGTTCATTGGAGCTGAGTACGTCTGTCGCATAGCCCAATCTATTTCTGTAATACCAATTATATTTTCATTACTATCATAAAATATAAGATGTTTGTTTGGTTCAAATGTTCCAATTTCTCCCCATTCATACGATGATGAGTCATTAAGTATTTTTACAACTTCTTTAGAATCTATTGAATTTAGTTCTTTTGAGAAATTAAAATAACCTGTGTATAGTTTTATTTTGGCAACTTCAGTACGTGGAAAAACTATTTTATTTTGTTTGTCAAATTCTACATCTGTTTTGTAAGTTATTTTCCAATTTTCCTTGGTCTTATAAACATATTCTTTTGAAGTTAGTTCTGTTTTTATTTTGCTAAAATCAGGATAGAAGAAACGCTTTAAGGTTACAACTGAAATAAAAATAATTAAAATGAGAAATATAATTTTTTTCATACTTATACTTTTCTTTTTTAAGATAAAGTTGTTTTCAAGTTACACATAACGTTCTGGTACTACAGCGGGTTTGGGACTAAATTAAGCCCATTCTTCGGATTTGCCAAATCATACCAAATACAAAACCATCTTTTCATTAAGCCTATTGTCCAAATCCGTTGTAGTAGCTGTTATGCGTCGTTTTTTTATTTATTCAGTTTTTTCAAGCTTTCATTTACCCATTCATTATACCATTCTGCAAAATTATATCTCGATTTAGTTTCAGTTATCAATGGATATATTCCTTCATCATTTGCTCTTGCATCAATCCATACATTTCCCTTTTCTAATCCTGAAACTACCAAAAAATAATAGATTGCGCATCCATAATGACAAATTCTAATACTGCCACAAATATGTTTTTCATTAAAACATTCTAATTCCCAATTTTTAAATTCTTCACTTTCAGTATAATCGTCATCATCGTCATTTCCGCCATATATTAAATTCCACTTTTCGGTATGTGGAAAATTTTCATTTAGAAAATTCTTGTTTTCAATGTCAAGTTCAAAATTCCAATCTTCTAACTTAAAAACTCCGTACGCTGGACCAACTCCGCCATTTCCAATGTTTTTTATAAAATTTCTGTATTCTAATGGTAGTTCAATTTGATTTGTTTTTTCGAAGTCTAAGATTTTTTCCTCTGACAAACAATTATTTAGTTTATACTTATGTTCTTTGGAACCAAATATTTGAAATGGATTTTTCTTGAAGAACCCATTTCCATCAATTTTTTTAAGCTTAGAAATAAGTTCTTTTTCAATTACCATTTAAGTTTCTGTTTTTTATTTTCGTTTTGTTCTGCGCTAAAATGACGCATAACGTTCAGGTACTACAGCGGGTTTGGGACTAAATTAAGCCCATTCTTCGGATTTGCCAAATCATCCCAAATATAAGACCATTATTCCATTAAGCCAATTGCCCAAATCCGTTGTAGTAGCTGTTATGTGACGCCTTTTTTATTTATACTTGTTTTCCAAGTTTGATTATTATTATCCAAAATATAGATTTCGGAATCGTCAACTCTCAAAACTTTTTTAATACTAATATTGCTTGGGTATAATATTTCTGTTATAAGTTTCAATTCTCCGTTTTTCATTTCTAATATTTGGATAGAGTAAGGAATATTTGTTGTTGGATTATTGTAAACTAAATACTTGTTTGTGTTTTCAATCCTAAGAGGAAAACCATATAGAGTAAGTGTTTTACTTTTTTTAGGATTAATCAAAATATAAAATTCTTCATTATTAGTAAACTTATTTACAACTATAATGTCCGTATTTTTAATTTTTCCAAGTTCATCAAATTCTAAATATTTATCTTCAGATTTATTGTCACAATATTTAACTGCAATGTTGTCATTTCTTTTGTAAATTAGACAGCCATTCTTTTTTTTAGTATTTAGTTTTTCAATTACTAGTTCATACAGTTTTTGCTCATTTACAGAGTTTTGAACTTTTTTAAATTGTCTTTTCGATTGCGCATTTATTGTCGAAATCGTAAATAATATTAAAAAACAGATAATGTATTTTCTTTTCATTTTTTTCAAAGGTGTCACATAACGTTCTGGCACTACAGCGGGTTTGGGACTAAATTAAGCCTATTCTTCGGATTTGCCAAATCATTCCAAATACAAAACCATCTTTCCATTAAGCCAATTGCCCAAATCCGTTGTAGTGGCTGTTAGGTGCAGTATTTCTACTCATAATAGTATCGAATTAATGTTGTCAATTTGTTATTTATAAATGTCCGTTCTTCCCTTAAAAGTCCTTTGTCATTATAATGAAACTCTGTTGAACTAATGGTTCCGTCGTTAAAAATTATTCCTTTTTTGACTATTTTATTCTTTTCGTAAGCAAAAGAATATTGTGTGCAACCTTCTGTGGTATCAGAAAACACACATTGTTTAATAAGTCTATCGTCATTGTCAAAGTATGAAGTTGTTTTTGGTGTTGAGCTGGCAAATCTCTCTTTTGTATTGTTGATTTTTGTAACAATTTTACCTGTGTCTGAATATTGAAATGTTGTAGTTGATTCCCAATATGGTTTGATAGTTTTAAAATACCAACCCGTTGAATCAATCTGCCTAATTAGTCTTTGTTGGTCGTCATAAAAATAATTCCGTTTCGTGTGAATTAAATTCTCGCTTGTATAGAAAATCCATTCTGTTATTTTTTTAGCTGAATTGTATTTCCATTCATCATTTAAATACCTAGAAACGCAATAGGAACATTTAACTGAATTTGAATCTTTGTCTGGATTATAACTTTCAGTTTTTAAATATCTCGTACTATCAACCTTATGAAACAATTGTATTCTTTGATTGTCTGAGTTATAGACATACTCATCAATTTTTGGCCTTTCAATGGTATGCAAATGGAGTGTGTCCTTAGTATGTTTTGATATGGAGTAATAATGGTTAATTTGTTTGTAAGTTTTTCTGATTTCCCTTTGCTTTTTATCGTATTCATAATCGGTTTCATCAGTTACGATATTGTATTTAGTTGAGCCATACTTGACTTTCTTTTCAATATTCTTTGGTTTACTAATTTCTTTAATTATTTGTCCGCTGTCGTTGTAGTAAGTTTCAAATTCAAACCAAGTCAAGAATGAGGGTTCGTGAGATTGACAAACTGTTGTACTGTTCACTCCGAAAAGTTTATTTTTGGAAATATCGAATTGTTGTCTATAAAGAAGCAAACTGTCTTTTTTTACATTCCCTTTTTTATTTATGGTATATGAATACGCTGATACTTTTTTTAGATTTTTGTCAATGAAGTCTTGTCTCGAAAACTTTTGAAATTCATTTGTCCCTGTATTGAAAATGGTGTTGCTTCTCTGTCCAAAAACAAAGCTTGTTATTAATAGTAATATGATTATGTTCGGGATCTTCATAATATTGCACATAACGTTCTGGCGCTTGGCGAGGTTGGGGATTAAAAATGCGATATTTTTCGGTTAAACACAAATTTTCCAAATGCAGATCCATCTTTAAATTCAGCCTAAAACCCCCCAATCTCGCCAAACGGCTGTTGGCAGTAGTTGTTATCATTTTCTCAATTTTTCTGTCCCGTGAAAATGTGTCCCAAACTTGTCGGTAATAGTCTTATATGAAACTTGGTCAATAACTGTATAAACATAAGCGTCCCAATCGAGGTCTAGAAAAATAAGTTTTTTGTTTAAGAGTTCTAAGTCTTTGTCAATGGTCTTTAAGAGGTCAATTATAAATTTACCATCTCTTTGCTTTTCTTTATCAACACCCTTTCTAATTTCGTTTACATTTTTCAAATCAGTTTTAATCTGCAACTTGTTTTCAAGGAAATTTTCAATTTCTCTTTCGTTCTCTTCTCCATGCCAATCCGTCATCAATAGCTTTTCCTTACTGTCTCCAAAAATGTAAATGACTTCTATTGGATTTAGTTTGCCTAATTTAAAGTTGTCATAGTCTTCTAAAAGTTCTTTGTTTTCAGTTATAAATCTCTTTTTGTCTTTTAGAAATGTGTTGAAAAAAGTTTCAAAATCTGTTTTGAGTTCTGGGAATATTATTGTCCCAATTTCAATGAGTTCTTTGTCATTTGACTTAACTGACAATTTACTATCGTTATTACTTCGCTTTTCAATTTTGTCGTCTATAATAATTTTTACGATTTTGAATGGAAATGATATCAAAAGGTAAATAAAGTAAAACGGAAAAGTCAGTATGTCAATTATTCTCTTTATCATTTATTCTGTGTCTCATTTACAATTACTGCCAACGTTCTGGTACTACAGCGGGTTTGGGACTAAATTAAGCTCATTCTTCGGATTTGCCAAATCATTCAGATACAAAACCATCTTTCCATTTAGCCAATTGCCCAAATCCGTTGTAGTAGCTGTTGGCAGTAGTTAATTTTCTTCTTTCGCTTTAGTTTTAGTATATTTTTCCAGCTTTGATATTATTTCTCTTTTGAATCTTGTCTGGATTCTGATTTTTTCTTCTTTATCGAAATCTTCTTCATTCCAATTTCCTGTACGTCGTCTATAAACTGAGCTGATTGCAATGTCAATATGCGTTGTATCTTTTAAAGTTTCTTCTTCTCCAACAAAAGTTACATAATACATTTCTTCTGGTTCATTCTTGAAGTAAAATATTCTACTTTCCAAAAAGTCATAACCTCTTTTCGACCAACTGTCATGTTCTTTCCATTTTTCAGGCATTCTATATTCAGGATAATTGGAATATAAACTATCAATTGCAATTTCAAGTTTCTTTTTTGATGTGGGGAAACTTATAATCTTGAAATCTGCTAAAGTTCCATCACAGCTCATCATAGTAAAAAGCAATAAAAAAGCAAAAGTTCTAATTTTCATGAGGTCGTGGTTAATTACTGCCAACGTTCTGGTACTACAGCGGGTTTGGGACTAAATTAAGCCCATTCTTCGGATTTGCCAAATCATCCCAAATACAAAACCTTCTTTCTATTAAGCCAAATGCCCAAATCCGTTGTAGTGGCTGTTGGCAGTAGTAATTTTATTTAGTAAACTTTATTGGATTTCTATTTGGCATAGGCATCGGTGGAAAAGGTAATTCTAATGTGTCTTTATTCATCGAATACTTTTCAAAAGCTTTCATTTTTTTTTCTAATTCAGACGAATTTTCAATTTTGTTGAATTTCTTTTCAGCATAATTATTTTTTATCAAATTTTGTAATTCAATAAAATCTTTATGTTTTGCATTAGTTTTAAAATCAGAAGAATTGAATGTAATTTCTTTTTGACTTTTATATTTTATTTTGACTCTAATTATCGGACCACAAGAAAGTTCTACACTTGGATTTTTAGTCTTTTCATTATAAAACTTCTCGTCTTTATTTTTGCTATTTAAAGATATTTTGTCAATTATTTTACTGTCAACTGTTGATTTAAAATGCAAGTATTTATTTTTTGAAAAAGGAGTTTTCTGAATTGTTTCCGCATTCCCATTTTCGTCAATTATAGAGTAAGTGACTGGTTCCGATTTAAGTTCTGTTTGACTATCGTTTAGGTCGTAGTAATAAGACATAATTTCAATACTGTCAATTTCATTCCTTTTTTGAGAACAACTAAAAATAATAATTGAAATAAGTATAATTAATTTCTTCATTTTCTGTATTATTACTGCCAACGTTCTGGCACTACAGCGGGTTTGGGACTAAATTAAGCCCATTATTCGGATTTGCCAAATCATCCCAAATACAAGACCATCTTTCCATTAAGCCAATTGCCCAAATCCGTTGTAGTGGCTGTTATGTGGGGGTTGTTTTGACGAAATTACAATTTAACCGCAAATTTTTCACGATTCTGTTGGCAAAATCCAACTTTCACACTTCTGCTTTTTGCTTCATAATTTTCCGTTTTCCATTTCAATTGCCCCGAAGTTTTTCTTAATGAATCTGGGAATTAATAAAATCAAAACGATTAGTAAGCAGAATAAGAGTGAAAGCAATATTCTAAATGGATTAAAAATCGGTAACGAAAATAATCCTATCGATAAAATAAAAAATATCCACGTAAATATTTTTCTATTGAATATTGAAGTTAGCACGTTTTGAATTAATACAATGATAAAAAAAGCGAGTATGATAAAAGGAAATATAGTTCCAATAACTAGTTTTTGATTTGGCGTTATCGTTATATAAACTAATGCAAGGAGGAAGGAATAAAATACAGTTTGTATTATACTATTTAAAAATCCAAATGCTAATATTCGTTTCATATTCAAACACTATAAAGTTGTTTCTGCTTAATCTAAATGCATTGTTTTGTCAAAATTAGGATTTTCACGCTTCTGCTTTGTCTACATCTTGCGGAAACAAAAGTTTATTTTCTAATTGTTTTTATCTGCGTAATTTCGGCACAACTCCCACATAACGTTCTGGCACTACAGCGGGTTTGGGATTAAATTAAGCCCTATTTTCGGATTTGCCAAATCATCCAAATACAAAAACCATCATTCAATTAAGCCAATTGCCCAAATCCGTTGTAGTGGCTGTTAGGGTGTGTAGCTTGACGATTGCTGAGCACGAATGAATTGTCGTTCCAATTATCGATTCCAATTGCGGAAGTTTTTCCGCTTTTCGATTTCCGTTCCAATTAGTTTCTGCTTTTTGGAGAAAAAGATTGAAAAAGCGATAATTAAACCTCAAAAAAAATCGACAAAAAAATTCCGCTTTCGGTTTTCCATAAAGCAGTTCACGTTTCTTTGTCCGCAACAATTAAGCTTCAGATTTCGTTTCCAATTTCGGTTCAGATTTCGGTTCAGATTTCGTCGGCTCGGTTTCTACTTCGTTATGAATTTTCCGAACTAAAGTTTCTGATTAAAAACGACTGTTGATCGTCAACAGCTATACACCCTAACGTTCTGGTACTACAGCGGGTTTGGGACTAAATTAGGCCCATTCTTCGGATTTGCCAAATGATTCCAAATACAAAACCAACTTTCCAATAAGCCAATTGCCCAAATCCGTTGTAGTGGCTGTTATGGGCTGTCTATATTCGTTTGTATTCACTTCCAAAGCTTGTTTTTCGTGTGTCACCAAT
>NZ_QUNI01000001.1 GCF_003385115.1 Flavobacterium aquicola | reverse complement strand
ATGATAATTCAAATTTCATTCTCGAATGAAAAAATGAGGGACTTTCAGTCCCTCGTAAAACAAACCTCTGCACTTTCAGTGCAGAGTGGTTTAGTTTGTAAATTAAAGATTGTTATTTTTGAGGTTCCGCCTTTTTCATTCCGAATTTTTCTGCGCTTGCTTTTCCTTGCTGGACTCCCGAGATAGATGCTACAAGGCTGTCTTTGTTTATTTGTGTATAAATGATTTTTTGCGGATAATCGTGTTTTGGATTTTCAAAAACCAGCTGTTTTTCGGTTTTATTTGTGAGTGTAAAAGTTACTGCTTTGTTTTCGTTTTGTCCTTTTACAATGGCATTATAGAAAAGTTCTTCTCCTTTTTGCTGTAATGTTATGGACTCAAAGTGTAAAGTATCCTTCCCTTTAATGAAAAATGATTCACCTTGAAAAGTGCTGTCATTGACCTGTTTCCAATTCTCCGAAAGATCCCCGTCGTCTATTTTCGATTCCCATTTTCCCAATAACCAATTGGCAGTTTTTATTTGATCTTTTTCAGTGGCTTCAGGGTTTTTACAGGAAATAATGGCTAACAGAAGCAGTATGAGAGTTGTTTTTTGAAACATGATAGGAGTTTTTGTTTTTAGATTACTGCTAAATTAAGAAAAAATTGTTTGCTAACTATAATCAAAGATAACCGCAAGGTTCGCTAAGAATTATGCAAAGTTCGCAAAGCGTTGCGTTCCTTGCTTTTCCTTTGTGGACTTTGCGGTAAATTTTAAGTAAGTTCAATATTATAAGTTATCAGTCAAAATTGCATAAACCAATTCCTTTGTAGGTTTTTGGTCTCCAAGTTTTGCCCTGATTTCATCGAAAGTTACTTTAAAATCACAGCCGGATTTGTATTCACCACAGCCATAAGCAGTTTTGCCTTTCAGAATTGTTCCTTTTTTACATTTCGGGCATATCAATGAATCCGAAGCTGTAGCAGTAGTGGCTTTGGTTTCAGTTTTCTTTGGTTCTAATTTCAGTTTGTAATTTTCTTCAAAGCGGATTAAGCCTTCGACTGTTTCAGAATCCATTTTAAAACCTTTTATATTTACAGTCGATCCTTTTTGAACCAATCGCAGGTATTGGCTTTCAGTAATCTTTTTGCCTGCAAAAACAAACGGCAGTACAAAATCACAGCCTGATTTGTATTCACTGCATCCGTAGGCCGATTTCCCTTTCAGGATATTTCCTTTTTGACATTTTGGGCAGGCTTCCGCCAAAATTCCGTCCACTTTCTTTTTCTCGGCTTTTATAATTGGTATCTGAATCGTTGCTGCGTGCGAAATATTGGCGTGACGGGTTTCGCTCCGCACTTCAAAAACCAAAGCTTCAACCATGCTTTTCATGTTTTTGATAAATGCACCAGCGGTAAATTCTCCTTTTTCGATATCTTTCAGCTGTTTTTCCCAAGAACCTGTAAGTTCTGCCGATTTGACCAATTCATTCTGAATGGTATCAATTAATTGAATTCCAGTTGGTGTTGGCAGAACCTGTTTTTTATTTCGAACAATATATTGCCGTTTGAAAAGCGTTTCGATAATATTCGCCCGCGTTGATGGACGACCAATACCGTTTTCTTTCATCAGTTCGCGCAGATCTTCATCATCAACCTGTTTACCGGCGGTTTCCATTGCGCGTAGCAAAGTCGCTTCGGTAAACTGATTGGGCGGTTTGGTTTCTTTCTGTAAAAAGGAAGGCTGGTGCGGACCTTTTTCGCCTACAACAAAACTCGGCAATATATCGGCTTCTTTTTCTTTAGCGTTTGGGTCTTCAAAGACAATTCTAAATCCTTTTTTTAAGATTTCTTTTCCAGTGGCTTTAAAAGTAACATCAGCCACTTTTCCAATGACTGTCGTATTGGCTACCAAACAATCATCGTAAAACACCGCAATAAATCGCTTTACAATAATATCATACACCTGCTGTTGATTGTACGGCAGATTATTCTGCACTCCCGTTGGAATAATTGCGTGGTGATCGGTTACTTTTTTGTCGTTGAAAACCTTCGGTGATTTTTTGATTTTTTTTTCTAAAACCGGCTGGGTTAATTCGCTGTAATTTGTCAGATTTTTTAAAATTCCAGGCACTTTCGGATAAATGTCATTTGGCAGAAAAGTGGTGTCAACTCTTGGATAGGTGATTACTTTTTGCTCGTATAAAGTCTGTGCAATTTTAAGTGTTTCTTCTGCTGAAAAACCAAATTTCTGATTGCAGTACACCTGTAAACCCGTTAAGTCAAAAAGCTTCGGGGCATATTCATTACCGTTCTTTTTTTCGACCGAAACAATTTCGAAATCACTTTCCTTGACTTTTTCGGCTAAGATTTCACCATCTTCCTTTTTTAGAAAACGGCCTTCCTCGTAACTGAAAAGTGTTTCTCTGTATAATGTCTGAAGTTCCCAGTAGGGCTGAGGTTTAAAGTTTTCAATTTCCTTAAAACGATCAACAACCATTGCTAGAGTAGGGGTTTGTACCCGACCGATGGACAAAACTTGTTTGTAACCACCGTGTTTTACGGTGTACAAGCGGGTTGCATTCATACCTAATAACCAGTCGCCAATGGCTCTGGAAAATCCGGCGTAGTATAAATTATCGTAGTTGGCAGATGGTTTCAGGTTTTCAAAACCTTCTTTGATAGCTTCGGTGGTTAAGGACGAAATCCATAAACGCTGTATCTCGCCTTTGTAATTTGCCTCGTTCATCACCCAGCGCTGAATGAGTTCTCCTTCCTGACCGGCATCCCCGCAGTTGATGACCACATCGGCTTTGTCGAAAAGACTTTTTATAATTTTGAACTGCTTTTGGATTCCCGAATTCTGTACCACTTTGGTTTCGAATTTTTCTGGAAGCATCGGCAGATTGTTTAAATCCCAGCTTTTCCAATGCGGTTTATAATCGTTGGGTTCCTTCAAGGTGCATAAATGCCCAAAAGTGTAGGTCACGGCATAACCGTTGCCTTCATAATAGCCATCGTGCTTGGTATTTGCACCCAAAACGGATGCGATTTCACGTGCTACACTTGGTTTCTCGGCAATACAGACCTTCATTTTTCTCTTTATAATTTGAAAGCGAAATTAGGAATTTAGAAATTGGTATTGAAATAAATCATTTGGAGTTATGTATTGCTGAAAATTTCTAACTAAGAAATTAACAATTAAAAGGACTTTATTTTAAATGAAATAAAAACATAATAGATTTATTTTTAATGTGTTATGATATTGATTAAATTTGATAGCCTAAATATAAAGTTATGCAGAAGATCTTTAAATTAACCGGACTTATTTGTGTTTTATTGTTTTCCTGTAAAAAAGCGCCAGAATTGGAAAAGAAAATACTAGCAGGTAAAAATAATTACAGCTGTGCACCAGAAACTACAGATGCTAAATGGTTTGAATCAGACAACAAAGCACCTTTTTTTGAAGGCATGGACGTTATTGAATATGTAATAACTACAAAAAATGCAGAAGCTCAAAAATATTTTAATCAAGGATTGGTTTTTGCTTTTGGTTTTAATCATGCCGAAGCAGCTCGTTCATTCTATTATGGCACAAAATTAGATCCTACATCTGCTATGTGTTTTTGGGGTTATGCATATGTTTTAGGACCAAATTATAATGCAGGAATGGATAAAGATAATTATCAAAGAGCTTACAGTGCCATTCAGCAGGCAATTAAATTAACTGCAAATTCTACAGAAAAAGAAAAAGCATTGATTTATGCACTATCAAAAAGGTATGTAGCGAAACCAGCTGAAGACAGATATTTATTGGATGTCGCATATTCTAAAGCTATGAAGGATGTCGCTGAAAAATTTCCTGAGGACAATACTATTGCTGTTTTATATGCTGAATCTATAATGAATTTACATCCCTGGGATTTGTATGATAAAAGCGGAATCCCAAAAAAGTGGACGCCTGAAATTGAATCTATCTTGGAAAAAGTGTTAAGAAGAGAGCCGAAACATATTGGAGCCAATCATTTTTATATTCATGCGGTAGAGGCTTCGGGTACTCCACAGAGAGGAAATGCCGCGGCTGATCTTTTTGATAAAGGACTTGTTTCAAATTCGGGTCATTTGGTTCATATGCCTTCCCATATCTATATTAGAACCGGCGAATACCATAAAGGTACTTTGGCTAATATTAATGCGGTTAAAAAAGACAGTATTTATGTAACGCAGTGTCACGCTCAAGGTGCATATCCGCTTGGATATTATCCGCATAACTATCATTTTATGGCTGCTTGTGCCACTTTGGAAGGGAATTATAAATGGACGATGCTGGCTGCTAATGAAACTTCAAAACTTGTGCATCCCAAAACAATGATAACACCTGGCTGGGAAGGTCTTCAGCACTATTATACTATACCTTATTTTGTTGCTGTTAAATTTGGTAAATGGGATGCTGTTTTAAAAATGAAATTGATTTCTGATACCCTAAAATATCCTGCAGCAATAGCTCATTATGGTAAAGGAATGGCTTATTTGCATAAAAAAGACAGCGAGAAAGCAAAGGCAGAATTGGCAGCACTTGAAATAACAGCTAATGATCCCTACATGAAAAAAATAACTATTTGGGAAATCAATTCTTTGGATAACATATTGCACATTGCCAGTAAAATATTAGATGGTGAAATTTTAGCCTCAGAAGGGAAATATGACCAAAGCATTATACTGCTAAAAGAAGCGGCAGCCATTGAAGATAACCTGAATTATAACGAACCGCCAGACTGGTTTTTCTCTGTAAGACATCATTTGGGTATTGTTCAGATTAAAGCAGGCAAATACAATGATGCAATAAAAACCTATCAAGATGACTTGAAAAAATTTCCGAATAACGGCTGGGCACAACACGGACTAAAATTAGCATATGAAAAACTAAACAATCAGGCAAAGGTGAAAGAAATGGATGTTTTAATTGCAAAAAGCTGGGCTTATGCAGATATAAAAATCACCAATCTTTGAGTATCTGACAATTTATTTGAGATAAATCCTAAAAATTGAATTTTATTATGTTTTCAAGATTTTTGGCAGCTCTATATTCAAGAAACTCTCAATCACTTTTTTAGAATGTAAGTAAAAAAAATGCTGGACAATGACTTATTTTGGTTATCCAACATCGGACCACCGAAATAAATCTGCACTGTCCGGCAGTGCATAAGAAACACTTTTTTCTACCACTTCGGCTATTTTTTCATCTAGCTGCTTACAGGAAGTGAAAAGATGTTCCAATAGCTCAGTACTTTCAGCCGAATTGAGATCCATTTCTTTTACGAGATTTAAAATGCCCATCATATTTGCAAGCGGTGCTCTTATTATATGTGAGTAGTTGAATGTAATTTCTTGTAATGTAGAGTTTTGGGTTTCAATTGCCTGGATGTAATTGAGACTTTCAGTTATATCATTTGCCATAACGAGACCATATTTAACCTTGTCAACATGAATAAAATTGCTTACCAGTTCGACATAAATTATAGAGCCGTCTTTTTTTTGATGCCTATAAATTCGATCCGAAAATAGTTTTTTGTGTTTCTTTACAAAATCAACGGCTTTTTCTAGTTTTATAACATCTTCAGGAGGCCGTATATCTTTAAGTGTCATTCTCATATATTCTGCTCTGCTGTAACCATATTTACTAATTGCGGCTTCATTGACTTGAAAAAATTGTAATAACTCTAAGTCATAAATCCACATAGGAAGAGGGTTCATGCGAAAAAGGTCCCGGTAGCTCTTTTGTAAAGTTTTATATTTAATGTGCTGCCTGTTTAGCTCCATTACATATAAGATGCTTTTAAATAATAACAGAGAATTTAATTCGTCTTTTGGCAAATAATCAATTATCTGATTTTTAGTATGTATGGCATTTTTACTTTGAAAATAGGAAAGAGATGTATCATCAGATATCAGGATGACAGGAATTACTTTTTTAGTGTTAGAAACCGTAATCAATGATTCAAGATTACTGTTTAAGCTTTTGGCAATCAATATTAATATATCAAATTTAAGAGTGATTATTTGAGTCTCAGCTTTTTCGGAATTGACCATGCTGATAGCAGGAGAAAGAATTCTTTGATGAATCAGCTCGCTGATTTGTTTCATTTCCTGAACGGTATCGCCAACTATAAGAATTTGATTTGGGAGTGATTCTTTTGACATTTCATTGTGTTTTTATAATTCCAAAAATAAATAAAAGGTAAGAACTGTGATAAAATGCTAAATGAAATAGAGCCGTTTATTTAAACAATAAACCAATTATTTGTTGCAGAATTTAGAATTTCGTCATTTCTATAAATTTCAATAATTTATTGAATTACTTTTTTATAGAATTTTATTTTTTAATTATATAATTTCACTGTCGTTATTTTGCATTTTTGATAAAATGAATTTGAACAAAGCAGTTTTTATGATATGAGAATCAAGGTTCTAAATTCTAAATAGAATAGAAACTCAGAAAAATTTATAGAGTATTAATTACTAACAGAAAATTTTGGGATTATATGTAAATAAAAACGCCTCCGATTGGAGACGTTTTAAATTTTTTATTTCTTTTTTACATTTTCGAGTTTATCATCAAAATCTGGTTTTTCGCCTTTGAATTTGTGGGTATCCTCATCGTAGTTTTCATCATTTGTCAACACCTCGTCATGCTCTTTGTATTGGTGTTTTCGCATATCACTTCTTTTATCGGCACCTTTGTGCTGATTGTTAACTGCTGTTTGATTACTTGCGCCCATAACTTTATATTTTAAATTTATTTAAAGATAGTTATGCAGCTCATTAAGCATGTTATAGAATTAATTTTGAAATTTGCAAAATTTTAGTATCTCGGAAAAATGTTAAACGCATGAGTAATTTTTACCGCAGAGTCGCAGATTTTTATTTCTCAATTTGATTTTTGCGGTTTTTTATAAGAGCATAAATTGAGAAGGCAAAAATTATAAAATATAATGCATCTAACAGCGGTTTTTCAAAACTCATATTTTTAAAATCAAAATGCTTGAATAACACAATTCCTAAAATGATTGCAACTATGGCAAACGTGAATGCTGGTATTTTTTTATTTTCCATGTTTTTAATGTTTTATCAGTAAGTCAATTGTTATTCCTATTGCTAATATAAAAAATAAAAATGTTATCATTCCTAATAAATAACTGATTAATGCCTTGAAATAGTTGGCAATCTTTTTTTCTTCAAAGAAACTGCCTGTTGCCCATACTAAATAAATGATGCCAATAATTCCTGCCAAGCCGAATAATTTAATATGAAAAACGCCTTGTATAATGGCAAAAAAAGCAAAAATAAGCATTGAAACTCCCATTGTAAAACATAACATAATAAGAAGTTCAAAGAAGTTATAACTGTATTTTTTAAAGAATACTTTTAGCCATATCGCTATGAATGTGCTTGTCAAAATATTCATATATCCATAATTTGCCTGCATCCAGCCTAAAATTTTGACAAATGCAGTTGTTTCTAGTCCTTCATATTTAAGATATTGATCTTCAATGTGAAAAAAATGGTTTATAATGGTGTAAATTAATGATGTAAGAATGATAAAAATTACTGGCTTCACAAGCCGGCTTCTGTTTTCGGAAATATAATTCCTAATGTTTTGTCCAGGATTTATAAAAAGCTCTCTGACAGTGAATAAAATACCTCGGTCAAAATGTAAAACGTGTTCTATTTCGTGGGATATATAATGTGCGTCAATCCTTTTTAGTTTTGAAGGCTGCCCGCAGTTTGGGCAAAAGTTATGAGTTACTTCGCTGTTGCAGTTTTTACAGATCATTTTTTTAATAATTTTTTAATTCATTCTTATAGTTAAAAACGATTCGTTTTTTATTATTCGGTATTTATTTCAAAGAGTATCTGATGCGATTTTGATTTCGAAATAAAAAATAAGTGTGCTGTACAAAAAAAGCGAATCGTTTTTATTTTTACTTTACACTTTTGTGTAGTTTTTACTACTTTTATAAAATGGAAAACGAAAAACATTCATTACTTAACAGAAACAAAATAAAAGCAGTAGCTGAAGAGGATAAGCTTCAGTTAAGTAATTATCTGGAGGTGGTAAAATCTTTTGCAAAAATAGCCTATCAGAGTGTTTATGTGATTGATTACGAAAAAATGAAGTTCGAATATGTTTCAGATAATCCTTTGTTTTTATGCGGTTATTCATCTGAAGAAGTGCTCGAAATGGGGTATGAATTCTATTTTAAAAATGTTTCCAAAGAGGATCTGCTGTTACTGAATGTAATTAACAATGCCGGATTTGATTTTTATGATAAGCTGCCGAACAATGAAGAGCGAAAATTATACAGCATTTCGTATGACTTTCATTTAAAAGGGAAATACAATAAGCCTATTCTCAGCAGTCATAAATTGACACCGCTTTTTCTTGACCAAAAAGGAGCTGTTTGGAAATCATTGTGTTTAGTATCGGTTTCACATAATAAAAATGCCGGGAATGTTATCATAAATAAAGAAGGTTCGACATTTTTTTGGGAATTGGATTTAGAAAATGAAGTTTGGGTTATCAAAGAAAAATCGAAACTCAAAGATAAAGAACAGGAGGTACTCCGATTGTATGCTCAAGGTTTGACAATAAATCAGATTGCCGAAAAAATGTTTGTTTCACCCGATACAATAAAATATTACAGAAGAAAAATTTTTCAAATTTTTGATGTTAAAAATTTTGCAGAAGCTCTTTCTTTTGCAATTGATAACAAGATTATCTAAAATTTTGGAATTTAGCTTTTATAATGTTTTATTTGCTGCACTCCGTTTTTGTCAGTGGCATTTTTGATGTAAATTGTATATTGCTAATGTCTTTAAATACTGTACCTTCACTGTTAAGCTCACCATATCCTTCAGTAAGCTTGTCTCCTTCGGCTTTAAAAGCAACTTGTCTGATCGATTCTTTTCCTTCTGACAGAAAAGTATAATCTGCTATCAAGATTCCCTCCTTAAATTTTCCGCTAAATTTTCCTGAATTTTTGTCTTTTTCATACAAAGCGTAACTAATATTTCCTTTGATTTCTTCTCCGTTTTCGGTAATTTCCAAGGACACGTTGTTTTTGCCGTCGTCAAAAACATAGCAGCCTAAATCTAGGGCTGCTATTTTTTCTGCAATAACTTCCTGCGGATCCGTGTTTACTGTTTCAGTTTTTTGTTCTTTATTTTTGCAGTTTAGCATCGTTAATCCTGCGAATGCTGCCACTATTAATTTTTTCATATTTCAGTACTAATTTGATTTTTTAAACCGCATCATTGGCACTTCATCAATATTAAGATTGAGTTTTCCTTCCTTGTCGATGGAGTAATTATTGACTTTTTTCATCATTTGTAAAAAAGCCTGTTCACCGCCGCCTTCACAGAACATCATTGTTGTTGGTCCAGGTTCTCCAAATGAGATTGATTTACCGTCAGCGGTATATTTTGCCATATATCCATTACAGCCATTAGTCCCGCTGACTTCATTTGCTGCTGTATTGAATGTAATTTGTGGTCTTTTGTCTGGATACAAACCCTCAAAAGCAATACGTGTTCCAGAAATATACTCCAATTCCCATTTTGCACCTGAGAGATTATCGGTTGTTTTGGAGCTTGAACATGCACTGATAAATACTGCTAAAAAGAAAATGAGTAATAATGTGTTGTTTTTCATAATTTGAATAACTGAGAGTTAGGATTTATTTGTTATATGTCCTAATAAAATTAAAATACGTTTTATGGTCATCAGTAATAGCCTAAGATAGCCAATTTTAAAACATTAATAAAGGGGTAACGATAAAAATTTATAAAATGACATGTTACAGATGTAAAATATAAAGGACAAAATCGTAGCCCGTTTTAAAATTGATATTATAAATAAATTTAAAAGTATACTACGCCTTACTATTATTAGAGCTTTTTTTTGACGTTATGCCACGCGTTCGAATTCCGTTTACAAAATTTTACAACGAGGTCTATCACGTCTTGGAAGCAGCATCCTTTTTCTTGCTCCTTTAGCAAGAAAAAGATACAGCGGACAGCAGGAATAAGCTCCAAAAAAGTATCCTGATTCCTGTAGAATGTATTGATAATATACAGTTGATAAACTGCAAAATTTTAAACTTGAAACTTTCAAAAAAAATATTGTAATTTTGCAGTCCAATAAAAGGAAATAGAAAATGTTAGATAGACTTCAATATGTAAAGCAGCGTTTTGATGAGATTTCGGATTTGATTATTCAGCCGGATGTTATTGCTGATCAAAAACGCTATGTGCTGCTTAACCAGGAATACAAAAGTATTAAAGCCCTGGTTGAAAAGCGTGAAGAATATATTTTGGTTTTGGCCAATATAGAGGAAGCCAATGAAATTATTGCTGACGGCAGTGATGCTGATATGGTGGAAATGGCCAAAATGCAATTGGACGAAGCTAAGGAAAGACTGCCTCAACTTGAGGAAGAGATTAAGTTCATGCTGATTCCGAAAGATCCTGAAGATGCCAAAAACGTGATGGTAGAGATTCGCGCAGGTACGGGTGGTGATGAAGCCAGTATTTTTGCAGGAGATTTATTCAGAATGTATACTAAATATTGCGAAAGCCAGGGCTGGAGAACTTCGGTTGTGGATATGAACGAAGGAACTTCGGGCGGTTTCAAAGAGGTGATCTTTGAAGTTACTGGAGAGGACGTTTACGGAACTTTGAAGTTTGAAGCAGGCGTACACCGTGTACAGCGTGTACCGCAAACGGAAACTCAGGGGCGCGTGCATACATCTGCAGCGACGGTTATGGTACTTCCGGAAGCTGAGGAATTTGATGTGCAGATTGATATGAATGATGTTCGTGTGGATTTCTTCTGTTCATCTGGGCCTGGAGGACAATCGGTAAATACTACGAAATCGGCGGTACGTTTAACGCATATTCCTACTGGATTGGTGGCGCAGTGTCAGGATCAGAAATCACAGCACAAGAATAAAGATAAAGCTTTGACGGTTTTGCGTTCCCGTTTATACGAACAGGAATTGGCTAAGAAAGAGGCTGAAGATGCTACAAAACGTACTTCTCAGGTGAGTTCTGGTGACCGTTCGGCTAAAATCCGTACTTATAACTATGCACAAGGGCGTGTGACTGATCACCGCGTTGGTTTGACATTGTATGATTTAGGAAATATCATGAATGGTGATATCCAGAAAATTGTTGCGGAACTGCAGTTGGTTAACAATATGGAGAAATTGAAAGAGGCAAGCGAGGTTTTCTAAATAAAACAAAACATTTAAAAAATAATTAGCACTTAACAAAGAATAGATTTGTTAAGTGCTTTTTTTTGTTAATTTTGTCTTAAAAATAAAAACCA
Source organism: Flavobacterium aquicola (assembly GCF_003385115.1). Classification (GTDB taxonomy): domain Bacteria; phylum Bacteroidota; class Bacteroidia; order Flavobacteriales; family Flavobacteriaceae; genus Flavobacterium; species Flavobacterium aquicola. Next base: position 621,281 of record NZ_QUNI01000001.1, on the reverse strand, counting down.
ATATTTACTAAAATCTAAATCACTGTTTATGAACAAAAGGATACTTCTTTTTATATTTTTAGTTTTAGCTGCAAAAGCAAACGCTCAATCCTACATGGGCTATATTCCAGATAATTACGCTGGAATCCAAGGGGTTCTTTTTAATCCCGCTTCGATTGCTGATTCTCGTTTTAAAACGGATATAAACCTATTTTCTACCAGCAGCTCATTAAACAATGATTATTATGGTGCGAGCTTATTTGATTTGACAAAGAGTTCATATGATTTTGATAAGGATGGAGTTAAAACTCCTACGAAAAATAATGGAGGAATTATCTATTCAGATATTATGGGACCTTCATTTATGTTCAATATAGCTCCAAAACATACTGTTGCTATTTATACAAGAGCGAGAGCTGTGGTAAACTTGGATAATATAAATGGAGAATTAATTACTAGATTTTCAGATGGTTTTAATGGGGCAGAGTCCTTTGCTCCAATTTCTTTAGGAAATCCACAAGCTGTTGGACAAACATGGGGCGAAATAGGTGTTTCATACGCTGCTGTGTTATGGCAGAATAAGCAGCATTTCTTAAAAGGAGGTTTGACTGCCAAATATTTGGTTGGAGGAATTAATTCTTATGTTGATGGAGATAATTTATCAGCCGCGTTTATTCAGACTGGGGATCTCTCAACAAGTCAGTTGGTAACTACAGGGTCAGTAACTATAGGAAGTAATCCAGATTTTATCGTAGGAAATGAGGATGTGAAATTTAATCCTGATTCAAATGGTTTTGGTGCTGATTTGGGTTTAATCTACGAATGGAGACCCGATTATGAGTCTTATGATTTGAGTAAAGCTAAAGCAAGTGATAATAATTTCAGAGATTTAAATAAATACAAATTACGTTTTGGTTTGTCTCTTACAGATATTGGATATATCAATTATAAGAACCTGAGACAAGATGTATATAATATCGCTGGAGCAGTTTCTGCGCAAGATATCGAAGATTCTGATTTTGATAATATAGGAGATTTTTTAGAAGATCATTATGGTGCTCCGGTTACAACATATAAAGATTCAAAATCTAATTTGCCAACAATGCTGCATGTTGATGCTGATTGGAATATGTACAAGAAGTTTTATCTGAACATGACTGGAAATTTAAGTTTAGTAGATAAACAGACTTTGAATCAAACATATACTCAAAACACATGGATGCTAACGCCGCGTTATGAAACGAGATGGTTTACTTTTTCGCTGCCAATAAATTATATGGAATACACTGGTATGCAGGTAGGGTCAGGATTGCGTTTTGGACCATTATTTGTTGGTTCCAGTTCTGTGATTACAAATTTAATTTCAAAAGAGTCAAAAGGAGCCGATGTTTATTTTGGTTTTAAAATTCCTGTATATGAAAAGAAATTTAAAGATACAGACGACGATAATATTTTAGATAAGGATGACAAGTGTCCAACTGCTGCGGGTCCGATTGAAAACAAGGGCTGTCCTTGGCCAGATAAAGATAAAGATGATGTTCTTGATAAAGACGATGCCTGCCCAACCGTTGCAGGCCCAGTTGAAAATAAAGGATGCCCATGGGGTGATGCTGATAAAGATACTGTTTTAGATAATGTGGATGATTGCGCTACAATTGCGGGACCAGTTGAAAATAAAGGCTGTCCTTGGCCAGATACTGATGGAGATTCTGTACTTGATAAAGATGACAAATGTCCTAATGAAAAAGGATTGGCCGCTAATGCTGGCTGTCCTGAATTAGATGCCGACAAAGACGGAGTTTTAGATAAAGAAGATTCTTGTCCTACTGTACCAGGTCCGGCAAGTAATAAAGGATGTCCAGAAGTGACTCAAGAAGCCTTAAAAGAACTTAAGGTTCAGGCGAGAGCAGTGTATTTTGTAACTGGAAAAGCAGTTTTACAAAATGCAGATAAAGGTCAAACTGATGGAAGGCTGGACGCTATTAAAGAAATTATCAAAAATTATCCTAACGCTAAATTCTCTATTGAAGGACATACTGATAATGTAGGTAAGGCTGCATCAAATCAAAAACTTTCGGAGGCAAGAGCTAAAGCAGTTATGGATGCATTGATTGAAAAAGGTGTTAATCCTGCCAACTTATCTTATGTAGGATATGGAGCGACTAAACCAGTTGCTAGTAATAAGACGCCGAAAGGAAGAGCTGAAAATAGAAGAACTGAAGTGATCCATGTAGGAAGTATTTATGAAGGGAAATTATAAATAAATTAATCAATAAAAAAAATGAGGTCTGTGAAGGCCTCATTTTTTTTGCTTTCTTTCAAGAAAAGACAATCATAAATTTACTGTATGCTTTTCTAAAGTCGATGCTGAATTATTTTTTAGCTTCTGCATTTTCTTCTGATTTTGCTCCCATTCTATTAACGGTATACATTGGAGCAAACTTAAGTTTAAGTCCCGCGATTTTATTATTATCATGACTGCTTAGACCTTCTTTCTCAACTGTGTTTTTGCGTGAATCTAATGCTTCATACACAATTTTGATTTCATCCCAGTCTTCACGAGAATACGAATCTTTATTTTTTTGAACTGTAGTTACAAAGTTATCATATACACTTAGTATATTGTCTTTATTGACCCAATTAAACTTCATGTCATCACTTACATAGTCAGGTCCAAATAATGTTTTGTATTTGCTTGTTTTTGAATCGTTCTCTGAAGCTTTTTCTTTTTCAGCTAAAACATCATTTTTAAATTCCTCAAATCTGATTGACGCAGTATTCAAGCTGTCCTGCAGTTTTGTTTTATCAGTTGCGTTAGCCAGTGAAATTTCAGCTTCAGATTTTAATCTGGCATAATCACTTTCAATCGCAGCCCAGTTTTCTACGGCTTTTTGATGTTCAACGCTGTTTATGGAATCTACATAATTGCTGTAAGCATGTAATGATTTTTCTGCTTTTTCCTGTTTTTCGTCTTTACAAGATGAAAAAGCTAATACTGATGCTGCTATAACGAATGTTAATTTTAAGTTTTTCATTTTTATAAATTTTAAGATTAGATTAATTTAATTTATTCTGAGCTCCGTATAATTTTATAAAGACTTTGCTCTGATTTAAGCTCTGACTTTGCCTTTCTCGTTTATGGCAAAATCTTCGCCTTGGCTTTTAAATGAGTTATATTTTTCAGAGAGAGAATTAGTTATATTATCTAGTTTTTCTCTTAAGTCATCTGTAATACCATTGCCTTTCTTGATAATTTTAGTTCTTGTATTGGAGCCTTTATCAGGAGCAAATACCACTCCCAATACTGCTCCGATTGCAATTCCTCCTAAGACCCCGATTATTGTTTTATCTGTTCCCATGTTTTCTTTTATTTAAATTTAAACTGCTCTACCGCCTATTAATCGTAGTAAAACAGCGATTATCGCTATGACTAATAAAAGGTGTATTAGTGATCCTGCACTATAAACAAAGAACCCTAATGCCCAGGATATAATCAAAATGACTGCTGCTAAATACAATAAATTTGACATGATTTCTATTTTTTAATAGTTACCCTTAATTTAATTTATATGACAGATATAAACTTATATTACTGTTTTTTCCATCAGGTATAGTATAAGTTTCTCCTGCAAAGTCTCTCTCTTTTCCTATTGTTGAGAAACCGTAATTATAGCGGGCTCCAAAACCTATTGAATTAAAATCGAATCCGATTCCTGCAGAGATTCCGATATCAAATTTGTTGAAATCATCGTTATCATAAGCATCTTCAAAGTCAAGTGCGTCTCCGCTTGCATCGTTATTTACTTCTGCATCAATCAGGTATGCGAAATAAGGACCAGCATGAAAACTTATATTATCTGTGGCGTTTACTTTTAGTAAAAGAGGAACTTCGATATAATTTAATTTAAATTGTGCTGTTCCTGTTGTGATTGCATTGTCATACTTTAATTCTCCTCCTTTTCGGCTGTACAGAATTTCGGGCTGAATGGAAAGAATATCTCCTACAGGAAATGTTCCATAGACACCAGCATTAAAACTCGTTAATACATTATTATCGTCGACTTCTGTAGAATATATATTGGAAAAATTTACTCCTCCTTTAATTCCAAAATGTGATCCATCTGTAGAATTTGTTTGTGCCTGAAGATTAGTGAATGATAATCCAGTAAAAGCAATGGCGGCTAAAAGTTTAATTTGGCTTTTCATAAGTTTTTATTTTATTAATTTCTATATTACAAAGTTGCATTACAAGAAATGTTTTTGTGTTATATTATATTTTTGTTGTTTTATATAATTTCCATTCAATTAAAATAGGGTAGATATGAAATAAAAAAAAATCCCTAAATAAGGGAAGTTTAATACTTGAATATTTTTGTAATTATTTAATTATGAGGATTTTGAAGTTTTATGGCTTGGAGTTCCCGATCTGCTTTCTGGACTGTATTTTCCTCAGAAACAATGTCTACCGAATGCACAAGATCAGCAAATTTTGATGGCACGATTGCACTCGAAAATTGAATCGCATAACTTTTGGCAAACTCTGCGCCAAAATAAAGTATCACTGATGAATAGTAAACCCAGATCATTAATACAACAAACGAACCCGCTGTTCCGTATACATTTTGAATATTAGAACTGGCAATATAAAATGATATTAGAAATTTCCCGATCATAAATAATATTGCAGTTGTAAAAGAAGCTAAGCGGACCTGTCTCCATTTTATTTCTGCATCTGGCAAAATGGTAAAGATGGCTCCGAATAATAATGAAATAACAACAAATGTCATTATACTGTTAATAATGTAAACCAGGTAAAACAAAGAGTCCGGAAACTGTGATAAAAATCGATTACTCAAAGTATCCATTATCGTAGAAATTCCTAACGAAACTAATAAGATAAAGCCAAAACTTCCTATTACTCCAAAAGACAGTAAACGCGATTTCAGATATAACCAAAATCCAGATTTTTTTTTCGGTTTAATGCCCCAAATTGTATTAATCGAATCTTGGATTTCTGCAAATACGGATGTTGCACCTATTAACAAGGTCACAATTCCAATTAATCCAGCGATATTTCCTTTATCGGATATGCTCAAATTTTCTATTATTGTCTGAATCTGGGATGCACCAGACGGTCCTACAAAACTCTTAATTTGATTATAGATTGTTCCCTCTGTCGCTTCTCTGCCCCAAAATAAATCTGATAAAAACAAAATTACCAGCAGTAGAGGTCCCATAGAAAACATGGTTGTGTAAGACAATGCGGCACTCATTTTTAATACTTTATGCTCCGAAAAACAGTTTACAGCATTTTTGATAACATTTATCAAGGAAATTATATATTGTTTTGACTTACTCATTTTAACTGCTTAATAGTGTTTTTAATGCCTCATTATTATCGTTCAATATTCTCTTTGATTGTATTGCAAATAGTTTAAAGTCATTATTTTTGGTCTTTTTTTCAATGATGTCAAATGATGTAATTTGATTTTTAATTTCAGTCTGTAATTTTTTTAAGATTACAAATTCAGGTTTTTGATGATGGATAGTATCATTGCTGACATCGATATTATAAATAGGTTTGGGAATGATAATTAAATTATCGTTTGTCAATCTTTTAAAATCTGAATTGATTTTTTTGTGGTCTCTTTTTATCTTCAGCAGAAGTTCAAGTGTTTTTAAATCAGTAGTCAATCTTAAAGATTTACTTGAGAGTTCTATAGCTTTTTGATTTGATTCATTTAAGCAGTCAATTGTACTAAAATCTATTATGGGTTCTTCTGGGGCAGATTCCATCTTATAAAAAAAATTAGTGTATTTATTTTCTTGATTACTGCAAGATGCCATACAAAAGATTATAGCAAATAAGAGTGAATTGCAGCGAATGGAGTGTAAATTATAATGCTTTTTCATCGCCTTGGTTTTGTTACAAAGTTCTGAATCAATGAATAATGAGTATTATAAAATTTTTATTTTGCCTTATATTATTTCCACAACAATATTATGAAACTATGATAGGAAAGGAAAATAAACTGTAAAGGTAGCGCCTTCATTAATTTTACTGCTGGCAAAGATGAAGCCTTTGTGATTTTCCATGATTTTTTCGCAAATGGCTAGGCCTACACCAGTCCCGTGATATTCTGTCTTGCCATGAAGGCGGTTAAATAGTAAGAATATTTTTTTTGAGTGTTCTTGATCAAATCCTATTCCGTTGTCAGTGAAAGTGATTTTGTAATATTTTTTTGTACTTTTTTCGTTTAAAAGAGTTTCTGTTTTTGCAGTTACTTCTGTGCAGTCTATCGTGATTATTGGAGGAGTATCTGCCTTAGAGTATTTTAAAGAATTACTTAATAGATTAGAAAATAACTGCTGCATTTGGAAAGCTATACCGTTAACCGCTGGTAAATTTGTATGATTAATTATAGCTTTTTTGTCTTCTATACTTTGCGACAATTCGGCTAGACTATCATTTAGTATTTCGTTTAAATCAGTTTTTACAAGATTTTTTTCGGATCGATTGGCTTTAGAATATTGTAATAAATCGTCGATTAATACACGCATTCTTTTGGCCGCCATTTCCATTCTTGATAAATATTCTTTACCAGTGTCTGTCAGGTTTTCTTTTTCTTTCTCATTGATTCGAGAAATAAAAGTTTGAATTTTTCGCAAAGGTTCCTGCAGGTCGTGACTGGCTACTTGATTAAATTCATCTAATTCTTTAATATGTTTTTCTAATTCTTTATTGCGCTGTTTTAATTGTAAACTCTTATTATAATCCTCGGTAACATCCCGGCTGGTTCCAATCATGCTTTGCGTACCGCTCAGATCAGTGAAGGATTTTGCGGTGGTCCTGAAATGTCTAATCTTGCCGTCTTTAGTAATTATCCTGTAGTTTATAGAAGGAAGAACCATTGTAGTTAAAGCCTTTTTGAATGCTCTGTCAACATTTTTTTTATCTTCTGGATGTACATATTCGAATAAATTGTCAATAGATGCTTCAAATGCCTGTGGTTCATATCCCAGTAATCTATACCTGTTGTCTGAGAATGTGATTTTTGAAGTATCGAAATTTAAAATCCAGCTGCCATATTTTCCAATAATTTCGGCCTGTTTGCTTGACTCTTCAAATATTTTTAACTGATTATTGATTTTAATTAAATCTTCGTAATTGCTTTTTAATAATTCATTTTTATTATGCTCATCGGTAATATCACCTGTTACTCCCAATACTGTCTTATTTCCAAGATTATCAATAAATAATTTACCCACCGATCTTAAAATACGGATTTCTCCATCTGGTTTGATAATTCTGAAAGAGGATTGAGGAACATCATCTTCGGTAGTAAATTTTTCAAATAAGGAGTCTACGACTGCTACGTCTTCAGGATGTATAAGGTTTGTTATTTTCTCCTGATCAGCTTCAGCAGAAATAGGCTCAATGCCAAATATTCGATAACAATTATCAGAATAAATTATTTTATTATTGCTTAAATTCCATTCCCAAGTGCCAAATTCAGAGAGAATTTCAGCTTGATTGCTTAAAAAATGAGATTTATTTAATTTGACATTTGCAGTCTGCAGTTTTTCTATGTCTTTTGTAGTTTGAGCGTAGGTGAAAATTAGAAGTAAAAGCGTGATAAACAGTATGCCCAATGTTATAATTGGAGTAAAATATATCTGCCTGTCATATATAGAATTTTGTATGGTCAAATTAGACTTTTCATTATGAACCATATCATTTAACTTGATTCTGATATCAATTAAAAGCCTGCTGCTTTCTCTGAAATCTTTTTTGAAATCATAGTCTTTTAATAAATCTACATTTTGATTTGAATTAGAATACTTTGATATATAGTCATATCTTTTGTTGATTGTTTTATATAGTGATTCTAACTTTTTCTGTTGTTCGGGATTGTTTTTGGTTAATCTTTTTAGAATTGAAAATGAGTTATTTATGCTTTTTATGTCGTTTTTATAAAGGATTAAATAAAGGTTGTCTTTTGAGATTATATAACCTCTCATATTATTTTCGGAATCCTTTATATCAGAAAATAAATGTTCTAATTCTAAATTCACTTCATACGTATGCATGAGCAGTTTTGTAGAATTCGAAATATTATTGATATGTTTTACAGTAAGCACACTAATAAAAAACAATATAAATAGGCTTACTGTAAAAATAATTTTATGATAAATTGAAGATTGATATCTATAGTATTTCATATGTTGGTAATAATTTTTTATTGGTCATATGTAATTCAAATATCTTCTTCGTTGTATGTTAAGCATTTTGTATCATGCTTCTATCATATAAGTTGTTAATTGGGATTATAATCGAAGCAAAAAGGTGTCTTTATTCAAACCACTGGTATGATACTGCCAGTTTATTGTAACAATCTCTGATAATACTTTTTTTAAACTATCAAAATTGCTCGGTTTTTTAATGTATATATTTGCGCCCAGAACAAACGTGTCTTCCACATCCTGATCTGATGACGAGGTAGAATATATGGCTATGACAATGTCTTTAAATCTTTCATTTTGCTTAATCTCTTTCAAAGATTCGATCCCGTTTAAAATAGGCATGTTTAAATCTAAAAAAATGATGTTTGGCAATATGGTTTCAGGATCATTTATATAGTTCAATAATTCTCTCCCGTTGTTGACTGTATTGACTACTGTATTGATTTTTAATTCTTCGAAAGCATCAATAAAAAATAATCTATCGTCTTCGTCGTCGTCTGCTAGTGTTATAAGTATAGAATCGTGCTGCATGTTTTTTTGTTTTTATTTTTTAGAGGCAATTTCCCTTCGTTTGTTGATAATTCTCTGGAAGGCTGAAGGTGTTATACCAGTAGTGTTTTTAAACTGTGAACTTAAATGTGCAACACTGGAATAATTTAGTTTAAAGGCTATCTCTGTTAATGACAGCTGATTGTTGATGATTAATTGCTTTGTATATTCTATTTTTTGGAGGATGATAAAATTTTCAATAGAAGTATAAGTTACTTCAGAAAAAATATTAGATAAATAACCATATGAATGATTAAGTTTTTCTGATAGATAAACCGAGCTTTTTACATTAACGGCACTATCTTCATTAAAAACCATATCTACTATCGCGTCTTTAATTTTTTGTATTAAAATTGTTTTTTGATTTTCAACAATCTCAATTCCATATCGATCCAATGATTTGCTAAACAAATCCATTTTTTCTGTCGAAACCTTTTCTAAAAATTCAACTTCTCCAAAACCAAGAATTCTATGTTTTATTTGGCATTCCTCCAGTTTTTCTTCAAGAATTTTTTTACAAGTATTATTGAAATCAAATTTAATAAATATTCTCATGATCAAAATTATTTGTTACTAAAGTAATTAAAAATATTGTAAAATATAGCAAAATATTGTTTGTTAACTTATGTTTTCATTCTCGTGTTCGAAATTTTCCTGATAATTGTTAATTATATTTTCCTGTAAAGGAACTTTTAACACGACCTAAATTTTCGAGTTTTGAAGCCTAATTCTTTTCCAGATTTTTAATCTGTTTTTTGCTTTATTGCTAAAGTATTTCTCCTTTGCTTCTCCCAGTAAAAAACCTATTGGCTTTAATTTTTCGGAATTATCAAATATAACTTTTAGTGAAGCTGTAACTGGTAAGGCTAATATCATTCCCGGAATTCCCCACAGCATCGAGAATAGAATAAGAGACAGGATTGATGCGAAAACATTTAGCGAAACTTTGGAGCCAGTGATTTTTGGAGTTATAAAGTTTCCTTCAAGGAACTGTATGAATCCAAATATACCGATTACTCCAATAGAATACCAATAAGAATCTTTTGTTGCCAAAGCTATTAATGCAGGCAAAAGAGAACCAATTACAATACCAATGTAAGGTATTAACAATAATAGGGATGCTAAGAACCCAAAGAAAAAAGCATGTTCAATTCCTAAAAGAAGCAATCCCAGGCTGTTTAGAATACCTACAATTGTCATCACAATAAGCAGACCTAATAAATAACTTCGCTGTACTTTATAAAGTTCGCTTAGAATGTTTCTCATTTTTGTTCTGTGACAAACTTTCTCAGTTGTTTTGTATAAAAAACTGACTAAGAAATTCCGATATAATAGAAACAGAAACATATAGAGCGGTGTCAAAATGAAATCGCCTAAAATACTTCCTGAAGTAGCAATGAAATTCATAATTCCAGTTGAATTTTGTTTTGCTATTTCTTTTATTTCTAATTGCTTATCTTCAATTACATCAGCCCTGTGTATACCAGTCGTTTTTTCGGTTTGTGTTACTAACGGGCTTATTTTTTGTTCTATTTCCTTATAATAGGTATCGCTTTTGTCGACTATTTCTTCAAATTGAAAACCTATTAAAATAAAAACAGTAAAAGCCAAAGAAACAAAAATTGTTATAGCAATTGTTATCGAAAGAATCCGGTTAAAACAAAGTGTTGATTCAAAATATTGTACGATTGGATAAATTAAAACACTTAGAATAATAGCGAAGAATAAGGGGATTAAAAAATCCTGTAACATGTATGCAATAAAAACAATCAAAACAGAGCCCAGCAGGTCTAATGCAAAGTGATTGTCTGTATTGTTTAGATTCATGGATAAGTTTTTTTAGAATAAAGAACTGCCTATAGGAAATTAATAACCTCTATAAAAAATAGAAATTAGTAAAAAGTATAGACAGTTCAATTTTGTTATTTGGAATAATCAATTACAAATCTGCAATCCATTTTGTAATTTCATCTTTCGATTTACCAATTCTTTTTTGGATTTTTCCATACATTTCATCCTCTTTTCCTTCTTCGTACAATAAATCGTCATCAGTAAGGTCGGCATATTGCTGTTTTAGTTTTCCTTTAATCTCGTTCCAGTTTCCTTTGATTTCTGTAGTGTTCATAATAGATGTATTTTAAAATTAGTCACATATTTTTATTTCTGTATCGAATATCTCTACAGGCTGTTTACAAAATTATTGCAGCAGTCTTCCAAAACCCTTACACAATTATTAAGGAATGTTGCAAAATTCCAAGTTTTATTAGATTCAAGTTTGTAAATTTGCCAACCACAATAAATTTTACATGACAACACAACAGCTTTGCGAACAGATCCAAATTAAAAAATCATTTCTATGCGTAGGTTTAGATGTAGATTTAAATAAAATTCCACAGCATTTATTAGAATTAGAAGATCCTATTTTCGAATTTAATAAAGCCATTATTGATGCGACGCATGATTTGACGGTGGCATATAAACCCAATATTGCTTTCTTTGAAGCTTACGGATTAAAAGGATGGACTTCACTGCAGAAGACTATTGAATATATCAATGAAAAATATCCTGAAATTTACACTATTGCTGATGCCAAAAGAGGAGATATTGGAAATACATCTTCTATGTATGCTAAAGCTTTTTTTGAGGATTTAAATTTTGACAGTGTGACTGTTGCTCCATATATGGGAAAAGATTCAGTAGAGCCTTTTCTTGCTTTCGAAAATAAACACACCATAATGCTTGCTTTGACGTCTAATGAAGGTGCTTTCGATTTCCAGACTTTGGAGGTAAATGGAAAGGAATTGTACAAACAGGTTTTGGAAACTTCTAAAACTTGGAAAAATTCTGAAAACCTGATGTATGTTGTAGGAGCTACAAAAGCAGAATATTTTACCGAAGTCCGTAAAATTGTTCCTGACAGTTTCCTGCTTGTGCCTGGCGTTGGCGCGCAAGGAGGAAGCCTTTCTGAAGTATGTAAATACGGAATGAATGATAATGTAGGATTACTGATTAATTCTTCCCGAGCGATTCTTTATGCCTCAAACGGAACAGATTTTGCCGATGCAGCCAGAGCCGAAGCTTTGAAAATGCAGCAGGAAATGGAGGAGGTTTTAAAAGCATAAAAAGTTAATGAGTTTAAAGCCCCCTTTGAATATAATTTAAACGCTAAGTTCGCTAAGTTTTTTCACAAGGTTCGTAAAGTAGATAGTTTTGCGTTCTTAGCGTAAATCTTAGCGAACTTTGCGTTTATATATACAATCCAACAAGTAAACAAAATGAAGCAGTTAAAAGATCAGGTCGGTTTTTCTCATTCTTTTGAAATAACTCCAAAACGAATCGTTTCTCTTGTACCTTCTCAAACCGAACTGCTTTATGATTTGGGTTTGGAAGAAAATATCGTTGGAATCACAAAATTTTGCGTGCATCCTTATCATTTAAAATCGACTAAAAAAACAGTTGGCGGAACCAAGAAAGTGAATTACGACAAGATCCGCGAGCTCAATCCCGATATTATTATCTGTAATAAAGAAGAGAATACTCAGGAAATAGTCGAAGAATTAAAAAAGATATGCTCAGTCTGGGTAACTGATATTTTCACTATCGAAGATAATTTTCAAATGATAACCGACTTTGGCCAGATTTTCAACCGAAGAACCGAAGCTAGAAAATGGAACGATAAATTAACTTTTGCTTTGAGCGGTTTTAAAGAGTTTGTAAAAGATATCCCGGTTAAGAAAGTGGCTTACTTCATTTGGAAGAATCCTTATATGGTGGCCGGTTCGGGAACTTTTATTGATGAATTGTTAAAGCTGAACCATTTTCAGAATCAGTATGCTTCCCGAGAAAGATACCCAGAAATTGATCTTGAAAAAATGGATCCTGACGGAAGTTTGGATTTGGCACTGCTTTCTTCAGAGCCTTTTCCTTTTAAAGCAGAGGATGGCTATGACATAGTGAAATTTACGAATAGTGCACAAGCTATTTTAGTGGACGGAGAAATGTTTTCATGGTACGGAAGCCGATTATTGAAGGCTTTCGATTACTTTAAATACCTGCATAATAGTATTTAAAAAGTTTAAAATCTAACAAATCAGAAGCGGAACAGTCTAATAATCTGAAAAACCAGCAATCCAAAAGTCTAAAAAAGAACTATATTTGTCCAGCAAAAAAAACATAAGTGATTAATTATACATTATATAGGAACGAAAACAGTGAGCAATGGGTCACATTTGTGCATGGCGCTGGAGGAAGTTCGTCTATTTGGTTCAAGCAGATTAGAGATTTCAAAAAGGACTATAATGTCTTACTTCTTGATTTAAGGGGACATGGCGAATCCAAAACTACTTTAAAAACGGCTTTCAAGCAAAAATATACTTTTTCGGCTTTAGCCAATGATATTCTCGAAGTTTTGGACCATCTGAAAATTGAAAAATCACATTTTGTAGGTATTTCATTGGGAACAATTCTTATTCGGCAGTTGGCTGAAATGTATCCTGACAGAGTTCAGACCATGATTCTTGGCGGAGCGATCTTAAAAATGAATTTTCGTTCCCAAATATTAATGCGGTTAGGAAACACTTTTAAGTATGTATTGCCTTATTTGGTTTTATATAAATTTTTTGCTTTTGTGATCATGCCTAAAAAAAGCCATAAGCAGTCACGATCTCTTTTTATTACTGAAGCTAAGAAGCTGTACCAAAAAGAATTTATAAAATGGTTTAAACTCACTGCCGAGATAAATCCTGTATTAAAGTGGTTCCGTCAGGTAGAATTGAATATTCCAACACTTTATGTTATGGGCGAAGAAGATTATATGTTTTTGCCGTCTGTTCGCAAGGTTGTAGAAAGTCATTATAAATCCTCTCAATTATTTGTAATCGAAAAATGCGGGCATGTGGTCAATGTAGAACAGCCAAATGCTTTCAATACCGCAGTTTTGTGTTTTATAAATAACACTAAATAAATCTAACAATATTAAATAAAAAATGCCTGCAACTTATAGCTGCAGGCAATTTTATAACTAACCAAAACCAAAATAATAAATAACCAGTTTATTACATTGCAAAGATCAGTATATTGTTTAATTATTGCTGTTAAGGAATTGTTATTAGTTAATCTTCAAAAGTTAAGTTTTTAAATGTAATTTTAACATATTAAAATTCTGATATTTTTCAGATATAACTATTTGATTTTTAAGGATATTATTTGTTGTCCTGTAAAGCGAATACTTTCTTCAAAACATCTGATGTTCTGTCATCAATATTACTTCTGATGTTTTTTTCTTCGATGGTAATCATTTTAAAAACACCATCCAGCGCTTTTAAGGTGACATAATCTGTAAGATCAGGATTTATCTTGGTTACAAATGGGATTGTATTGTACTGCGTTATTATTTTGGTCCAGATTACATCAGCTCCAACTTTGCCTATAGACTGCTGAACAACTGGGTTAAACTTAACATACAGCGAAGTTGTAGTTGCCGATTGTAAATAAACCGTTGCGGCATTTTCATTCCCCAGCAAAATGCCTTTAGCATCTGTTATAGTTATGTTTTTAATTGCTGATACAAAAATAGGTGTGGCTTCTTTTACAGCATCTTCGGCAGCTCTGTTTAAAACCAGAATACCTTCATCTGCCAATTTTGACATTCCCATTTTTCGCAGGGTTTTATCAACTTTTGCTAATTCTTCCGGCATTAAAATTTTTACAGCTTCGTTTTTATAGAAACCATCCATTGCTGTTAATTTAGACACTTGTTCAGTAACTCCTTTGTTGAGGGCTTCTTTTAATCCAGCAGCGATATCTAAACTGCTGTTTGTGTTCGTAACGGAATTTATTTTTTCTTTCGCTTTTGCTAAAATGTCTTTAAATTGGGCATTACTAATGGCAGGCAGGATTAAAAGTAGGAATAGAGCTTTTTTCATTTTTATTTTTATTTTTTTCAAATGTATATAAATCATGTGTCTCACCAATTTGAAATTTTCCTAAAAAAAATGTAAAGTTTTGCTCTGAGATTACTTTAAGAAAACACAACCGTTTTATTGTTATATACCATAGTTTTTCTCTCTGCATGCAGTTTTATTGCTCTTGCAAGTACTATACGTTCCAAATCCCGTCCTTTCATAATAAAATCTTCTATAGAGTGGCTGTGCGTTACTCTTGAAATGTCCTGTTCAATAATTGGGCCTTCGTCTAAACCTTCAGTAACATAATGACTAGTAGCACCAATAATTTTCACACCGCGCTTAAAGGCAGAATGATAAGGTTTTGCTCCTGGAAATGCCGGCAGGAAAGAATGATGTATATTAATGATTTTGTTTTTGTACAGCGCGATTAAATTTGGAGTGATAATCTGCATGTAGCGGGCCAGAACGATGAAATCAATATCAAATTGTTTTAATAATTCAATCTGGGCTTTTTCGCCCTCTTCTTTATTGTCTTTTGTAAAAGGAACATGATAAAACGGAATATTAAAACGTTCTGCCACACATTTTAAATCTTCATGGTTACTTATTATTAAAGGAATTTCAAGTGGTAATTCACCTGCGCAATAACGTCCCAATATGTCATACAGACAGTGATCGTATTTTGAAATAAACAAAGCCATTTTGGGCTTTTGATCTTGGGGATACATTTCCCAGGTCATATTGAAAGGCGTAGCAAGATTTTCTTGAAAGTGGCTTTTAATTGATTCAATATTCCAATCGAGTTTACTGAACTGACATTCTAACCGCATAAAAAAAACGTTTTCATCGGCATCAACATGCTGGTCTAAGTAGGTAATATTTCCATCGATTGAAGCGATATAATTAGTTACCGAGGCAATAATCGCTTTTTTATCTTCACAATGTATAAGTATGGTAATTCTTTGCATTTGTTTAAATTTTCTAAATAATTAGGAGCAATTCCTATGGATTTTTGAATGATGATGAACGATTTCTGATTTTAGATTTTTATACTGCTGAACGCAAAGATTATTGTTTTTATAAGTTTTAGAACTTCAAAAATCAAATATCGTTAGTCAAAAATCTTAAATCATTTTTATTGGGCTAGGCCTCGAAAATACCAATTTTTTGTGAAAACAGCCCTGTTTTCTTAGGAAAAAACAACGTTGCCATATTTTGTGTTTTATATTGATTTTATTGATTTTTATTTTAAAATTTATGTAAATTGCACCGTTAAATTATCATATTCATAAAATGGAATTAGTTAAACCGTACGTACCCATAAATAAAGTCCGAATCGTAACTGCTGCATCACTCTTTGATGGCCATGATGCTGCAATAAACATAATGAGAAGGATTATTCAGTCCACAGGAGTCGAAGTAATTCATCTTGGTCATGACCGAAGTGTAGAGGAAGTGGTGAACACCGCGATTCAGGAAGATGCTAATGCCATAGCGATGACTTCTTACCAAGGAGGGCACAATGAATATTTTAAATACATGTACGATTTGCTTCAGGAAAAAGGAGCGGGTCACATCAAGATTTTTGGCGGAGGCGGCGGTGTAATCCTTCCTTCTGAAATTGAAGAATTACAAGCTTACGGAATCACCAGAATTTATGCTCCAGACGATG
Organism: Flavobacterium aquicola; assembly: GCF_003385115.1. Classification (GTDB taxonomy): domain Bacteria; phylum Bacteroidota; class Bacteroidia; order Flavobacteriales; family Flavobacteriaceae; genus Flavobacterium; species Flavobacterium aquicola. Next base: position 604,931 of record NZ_QUNI01000001.1, on the reverse strand, counting down.
GGCGCGCTATGGGACTTCAGGGAATGATTAATGATTTGGTAGAACGTTCTGATTTTCCGATCGGCGATAAGCTGACAAATGAACTGGATTTAATAGAATCTAAAACACCAACGGCTATTGCACGTTTAATTTCGGCAGCCGAGAATTTTCCAGAAATTGCGAAACCTTTCTTTGATATAATTCACGAAAAAAATAAAACTTCAAAAATTCCGGTACTTGGAATCACAGGAACTGGAGGCGCAGGAAAATCATCATTGGTAGACGAATTAGTTCGCCGTTTTTTAATTGATTTTCCAGAAAAAACGATTGGATTAATTTCTGTTGATCCATCCAAAAGAAAAACTGGAGGTGCATTGTTAGGTGACAGAATCCGAATGAATGCGATTAACAATCCTCGAGTATATATGCGTTCATTGGCGACGCGTCAATCCAATCTGGCATTATCAAAATATGTAGCCGAAGCTATTGAAGTTTTGAAAGCGGCAAAATACGATATTATAATTCTGGAAACTTCAGGAATCGGGCAATCGGATACTGAGATTATGGACCATTCCGATGTTTCACTATATGTTATGACTCCAGAATTTGGCGCAGCAACTCAATTAGAAAAAATCGACATGCTCGATTTTGCTGATTTGGTAGCTTTAAATAAATTTGACAAACGTGGTGCTTTGGATGCTATTAGAGATGTGAAAAAGCAGTATCAGCGCAACCATAATCTTTGGGATGTAAATCCAGATGCGATGCCGGTTTATGGAACGATTGCTTCGCAGTTCAATGATCCAGGGATGAATACTTTGTATAAATCCATCATGGATAAAATAGTAGAAAAAACCGATTCTGATTTGAAATCGACTTTTGAAATTACCCGTGAAATGAGCGAGAAAATCTTTGTAATTCCGCCTCATAGAACCCGTTATTTATCTGAAATTGCCGAAAATAACAGAAAATATGATACTACAGCTTTGAGTCAAGAACAAGTGGCTCAAAAATTATACGGAATTTTCAAAACGCTGGAAAGTGTTTCTGGAAAAGTTCCTTTGATTAACAAAGCAGGAATTGATGACAGTTCAGTTCTTCCAAATGCATTGGCAGAACACGATGAGAACAGAATTTTTATCAATCTTTTGCTGAATCAATTTGATAAAGTAAAAATGGATTTGGATCCCTACAATTGGGAAATGATTCTCAATTGGGATGAAAAAATCAGCCTGTATAAAAATCCTGTTTATACTTTTAAAGTTCGTGACAAAGAAATAAAAATGGCTACGCATACAGAGTCGCTGTCACATTCTCAGATTCCAAAAGTATCTATGCCAAAGTACAAAGCCTGGGGCGATATTTTGCGCTGGTGTCTGCAAGAGAATGTTCCTGGGGAATTTCCTTTTACATCAGGTTTGTATCCGTTTAAACGTGATGGTGAAGATCCGTCAAGAATGTTTGCGGGCGAAGGCGGGCCTGAAAGAACAAACAAACGTTTTCATTATGTAAGTGCAGGACTGCCGGCTAAGAGGCTTTCGACTGCTTTTGACAGTGTTACTTTATATGGAAATGATCCGCATCTGCGTCCGGATATTTACGGAAAAATTGGAAATGCTGGGGTTTCAATCTGCTGTCTGGATGATGCTAAAAAACTGTATTCAGGATTCGATTTGGTTCATGCCATGACATCAGTGAGTATGACAATTAATGGACCGGCGCCTATGCTGCTTGGTTTTTTTATGAATGCAGCCATTGATCAGCAGTGCGAACATTATATTCAAGAAAACAACCTTGAAGATGAGGTTACTGCAATAATCAGTAAAATATATAAAGAAAAAGGAGTAGAGCGCCCGCATTATCAAGGTGATCTGCCTGAAGGAAATAATGGTTTGGGATTGTTTCTTCTTGGAGTGACAGGAGATCAGGTACTTCCCGCAGATGTATATGATAAAATAAAAGCCAAAACGCTCAAAAAAGTTAGGGGAACCGTTCAGGCAGATATTCTCAAGGAAGATCAAGCCCAAAATACCTGTATTTTCTCAACAGAATTTGCATTGCGATTGATGGGAGATGTTCAGGAATATTTTATTGCCCAAAATGTCAGAAACTTTTATTCGGTATCTATTTCGGGTTATCATATTGCCGAGGCTGGTGCCAATCCAATTACGCAATTGGCTTTCACGCTTTCAAATGGTTTTACTTATGTAGAATATTATTTGAGTCGTGGCATGGATATTAATGATTTCGGACCAAATTTATCGTTCTTTTTCTCCAATGGTGTCGATCCGGAATATGCTGTAATTGGCCGTGTAGCTCGAAAAATTTGGGCGAAAGCCATGAAAAATAGATACGGGGCCAATGAAAGAGCCCAAATGCTGAAGTATCACATTCAGACTTCGGGACGCTCACTGCATGCACAGGAAATTGATTTCAATGATATTCGTACGACGTTGCAGGCATTGTATGCAATATATGATAACTGTAATTCATTGCATACGAATGCTTATGATGAAGCGATTACAACACCAACTGAGGAATCAGTGCGAAGAGCAATGGCAATTCAGCTGATTATTAATAAAGAATTGGGTCTTGCCAAAAATGAAAATCCTATTCAAGGCTCATTCATAATTGAAGAATTGACCGATTTAGTTGAAGAAGCAGTTCTTCAAGAATTTGACCGAATTACAGAACGCGGCGGAGTGCTTGGCGCAATGGAAACGATGTATCAGCGTTCTAAAATTCAAGAGGAAAGTTTGTATTATGAAACTTTGAAACATACTGGCGAATTTCCAATTGTGGGTGTAAATACATTCTTGAGTTCCAAAGGTTCTCCAACGGTTATTCCTGCAGAAGTAATTCGTGCAGCAGAAGAAGAAAAACAATATCAAATTGCAATGCTGGACAATCTGCATCAGTGTCATGCCGTTTTGGTAAAAGAACATTTAGCGACACTGCAGGAAGCTGCAATAAAAGGAGATAATTTATTTGAACACCTGATGGAAGCAACAAAGGTGTGTTCTTTAGGGCAGATTACCGAAGCTTTGTTTGAAGTAGGAGGACAGTATAGAAGAAATATGTAGTCTGGTGGTTTTATTTTATACAAAAACAGCTCCATTTCAGGAGCTGTTTTTGTTTTTTTTGAATCAGTAAGTCTAAAAGAGATCTACTAGATATTAGCTGAAGCTAATGATTTACTTGATAAAGTTGAAGTTTCTCTTGAAACAACAATTTCGTGAGTTACTTTTTTAGAATTTGTTTCTACTTCCAAAAAGTAAGTTCCTACTGGAAATTCTTCTAAGCTGTAAGTTTTTAATATACCTTGTTTTCCAGTTACTACTTCAGAATAAATTACATTGTGAAATTTATCTGTAATAGTTACATTAACTTTTTGAATTTGATTTACAGCAAAACTAATTTCTTTCCCATTACCGCTCATTACTTTTAAAGCAAAATCACCATTCGTTGCATAAGTACTCATTGTTGTCATTGCAACTAATACTACTAGACTAATTTTTAAGATCGTTTTCATATGTTTTGTTTTTTAAATTTAGTATTAAAAATTTCTATTACAAATGTATAGAGATAATCGATTGCACTACACAACAGTTTTTTCCAATATCTATGCTATTTTAACCTCACGAAAACGTTGTATGTTAAAATTGGATAATATAGAACTCTTTTTTGGTAAATTTGAGTAGTTTTTAAACAAAAGCTCATGAAAAAAATAAATCCAACACTAGAAGTTATTGCACCGACTTTTGGAAGTTCTTTTACATTTTCAAAATATGTAGAAAATAGCAATTGTAAATCGGATTTATGGCATTATCATCCAGAGATTGAATTGGTATATGTAAACGGGGGGTCTGGAAAAAGACAGATAGGAAGTCATATATCGTATTATTCGGATGGAGATTTAGTTCTCATAGGCAGTAATCTGCCACATTGCGGATTTACCAACGAGGAAACAGGTAATAAGAATGAAACCGTAATTCAGATGCGCCCTGATTTTTTAGGTAATGATTTTCTGGAAATTCCGGAATTGAAAAATATTCAGCGGCTTTTGAATAAAGCAAAAGCAGGTATTGCTTTTGGTCCCGAAACCAAGAAGTTAGTTGCGGGCTTGATGGAAGATATGGAAAATCAATCCGTTTTTGACCGCTTGTTAAGAATGATCCGTGTTTTGAATACTTTGGAAACCAATAATGAATACACGATTTTGAATGCCGACGGGTTTACGTTGGAAATGCAGGTTCAGGACAATGATCGTATCAATGTAGTTTTTAATTATGTAAAAGATAATTTTCAGGAATCTATTCAGCTTGATACTGTTTCCAGTTTGGTGAGTATGACGACTCCTTCATTCTGCAGGTATTTTAAAAAAATAACTAACAAAACATTTACCACTTTTGTAAATGATTACCGTTTGGTTCATGCGTCAAAACTTTTGTCTGAAAATAACAAAAGTATTTCTGAAATTAGTTTCGAAAGCGGATTTAATAATTTTAGTCATTTTAATAAATCATTTAAAGCCTTTACAGGCAAAAGTGCTTCGCAGTACAGACATGAATTAAAGTCTCTCATTGAGTAATTTATCTAAAAGTTAGCTTATTTTTTTATTTTAGGAAATTGTATATTTACAATTCAACATTATAAAAAAAATAATATGAAAAAGTTACTTATAGTATGTATTGCATTTTTATTTGGCAATACCATTTTGTCTTTCGCTTCAACAGTAGATACTTTGCAGATTCCTAGTGCAGCAATGAATAAGACTTATAAAGCTGCAGTCGTATTGCCAAATTCTTACGCTAAAGGAAAAACAGCGTATCCTGTATTATATCTTTTGCATGGAGCATATGGACATTTTTCTGATTGGCTGTCTAGTACTCCAAATAAAATGACAGTAAAGAATTTGGCCGATCAATATAATATTATAATTGTAATGCCAGAGGGAGAAACTTTTAGTTTTTATCTGGACAGTCCTGTAAATAAAGGCAGTCAGTTTGAAACCTATATAACGTCTGAAGTAATTCAAAAAATTGATAAAACTTATAGAACCATTAATGATAAAAAAGGACGTGTAATAGCAGGACTTTCTATGGGTGGTCATGGTGCTTTGTCCCTTTCGGCAAAACATCCTGAATTATTTTGTGCGGCAGGAAGCATGAGCGGTGCTGTAGATATGGGAGGAATGTTGGGCAGAGAACCAAATGACCAGGTTATAAAATTAATGCAGCCTGTTTTTGGGGATCAAAGCACTAATCAGGATTTGTACACACAAAACGCAGTATTAGGTATGGTTGATAAAATTAAAGCGAATAAACTAGCATTAATTATCGATTGTGGTGTTGATGATTTTCTTATTGAGTCTAATAGAGAATTACACAGGAGACTTGTATATAGTAAAGTTTCTCATGATTATACAGAGCGGCCAGGAGCTCATACTTGGGAATATTGGGAAAATGCATTACCGTATCAGGTACTGTTTTTTAGCAAAGTTTTTAAAAGTAATGGAGTTTTAACCAATTAAAAATACTGCTTCCAATTTGGTTTTATTAATCAATTTATACTTTATAAGTTTTTTTTGAGTTATAATATATATGGAAGCGTTCGTGTTGAAACGAAAACGATTAAGTTTTTTTGAATAAAATTAAAATATAGAGGTTTTTGGCTTGATTTTTGAAATACCTTTATCGAACTTTAAAATAATAAATAAGATGAAAAAAATAATTACACTTTTGACGATTGTTGGACTAATGGTATTTTCTAGTTGCGAAGGACCAGAAGGGCCTCCAGGTATGCCTGGGCAAGATGGGTTAGATGGGGCAGTTCCTGTTGCATTCGAAATAAAAAAAAGCTTTTTTAAGGATGCGGTTGATGGATATATAATTTCAGAAGATTTTAGTACATATATAGAAGGAGATTTATTTGATAATGAAACTGTTTTGGTTTATAGATTAGAAGGAATTAACAACTCGGGATCTAATGTGTGGCAGTTAATACCAACAACAGTATTTTTTTCTAATGGAGACTCAATTACCTACGATTACAATTTTAGTAAAGAAGCATTTACCATTTTTGTAGGTGGTGATAATGTGGCAGGAAAACCAGTATATATAAATAATCAGGTTTTTAGATTTGTTATTATACCTGCTGATTTTGGTATAGCAGTAAATAAAAGTAATTATTTAGAAGTTATGAAAGCTTTGAATTTGGATGAAAGTAAAATACAGCAAATTCAATTTTAAAAATTTAATTTTAGATGTATAAAAAAAAAGGAAATCCAAAGATTTCCTTTTTTTTGTCTTTTTTTTAAATATTTCAGTTAGATTTTTTTTGCTAACAAAAGCTAAGAAACAAATTTAATCAGTTAAATTCCTCGAGGCTCTGCCTCGGGGTTGAAGAGGAAAGTTTGAAAACCTAAGGTTTTCATAAAACTAAAAATTTACTCTCTTCCGCTTGATACCTCGATGGCTCTGCCTCGGGGTAATTCATTTGAACAAAACAAACTCATTTTTAAAAAGTGTCAGTTTTAATATGGTAAAAAAATTAACCAAAAAAAAGTGCCTTCGGTTAGGAAGGCACTTTTGGTTTACTTTGGTTTATGATTACAAAGCTGAATTTACAGTTTTGATAATTCTAGCAGCAATTTTGTATGGGTCACCGTTAGAAGCTGGTCTTCTGTCTTCTAACCATCCTTTCCATCCTTTTTGAACAGTCATTAAAGGAATACGGATTGAACATCCTCTATCAGATACTCCATAAGAGAAATCGTGGATAGATGCAGTTTCGTGTTTGCCAGTCAAACGTTGGTCATTGTAAGCTCCGTAAACAGCAATATGCTCAGCAGTTACAGGACGGAAAGCCTCACAGATTTTCTCGTAAATTTCTTGAGAACCACATGTTCTTAATACATTGTTAGAGAAGTTAGCGTGCATTCCAGAACCATTCCAGTCAGTATCTCCTAGTGGTTTTGGGTGGTACTCAATATAGTAACCATATTTTTCAGTTAAACGATCCAATAAATATCTAGCAACCCAGATTTCATCACCCGCTTTTTTAGCTCCTTGAGCAAACAATTGGAATTCCCATTGTCCACAAGCAACCTCTTGATTTATTCCTTCAAAGTTGATACCTGCAGCGATACAAAGATCAGCATGCTCTTCAACTAATTTTCTTCCGTGTGTGTTTTTTCCACCTACTGAACAGTAGTACATTCCTTGTGGAGCAGGGTAACCGCCAATAGGGAAACCTAATGGTAATAATGTTTTAGTATCCATGATGAAATACTCTTGTTCGAAACCAAACCAGAAATCTCCATCATCTTCGATAGTTGCTCTACCATTTGATGAGTGAGCAGTACCATCAGCATTCATAACTTCAGTCATTACTAAATAACCGTTGATACGAGTTGGATCTGGATAAATCGCAACAGGTACTAATAAACAGTCAGATGAACCACCTTCAGCTTGTCTTGTAGATGAACCATCAAAAGACCAGTTTCCGATTTCTGCTAAAGTTCCTTGAAAGTTTTCGTGCTCTTCAACTTTAGTTTTACTTCTTAAGTTTTGTGTTGGTTCATAACCATCTAACCAAAGGTATTCTAATTTAATTTTAGCCATAATATTGATAATTTATTTTTTTTTGTTTTTCTGAATGCAAATATAAAATAAATTGCTCATGTCGTAAAATTGGGGGGTGCTTTTTATTTCGGTCTTTTAAATTTTTGATATTACTTCATTTTAGGAGGGGTATATTTGAAAAATTATAATTTTAGAGGGGTATAATGAATAAATTCGTAATTCATATTTTTTTGATATTAAATTTAAATTAAGAATTTTATTACTGTAACTAAAAAATCAAGGTGTTAGAGTTTTTTTTGTGTCGTATCTAGGTGAATTTTAGAATATAATTTATTCACTAATTATTTGTAAAGCAGAATATTTTACATTTGTATGTGTTTATTCAATGGATGTTAATTTTTAATATATAGGTATGTCATCAATTCGTTTTCAAGCTTTAAGAGAAGCTTCTAATAGAAAGTTAATAGATTTTCAGGAATCTGGAAGAAAATCAGAACTTTTTGGATCTAATGTATTTAATGATAAAGCGATGAAGCAATATTTGACTTCAGATGCTTTTAAAGCCGTGCAGGGAGCAGTTCAATTTGGAACTAAAATAGATAGAAAACTGGCAGATTATATTGCCATGGGAATGAAGGAATGGGCTTTAAATAAAGGAGTTACGCATTATACACACTGGTTTCAGCCGCTTACAGGAACTACGGCAGAGAAGCATGATGCTTTTTTTGAAACTTCGTATGACGGAAGCGACCCGCTGGAAAAATTTGGAGGCGCACAATTGGTGCAGCAGGAGCCGGATGCATCGAGTTTTCCGCACGGAGGAATTAGAAACACATTCGAGGCAAGAGGATATACCGCTTGGGATCCTACCTCTCCAGCTTTTATATTTGGTACGACTTTATGTATTCCAACTATTTTTATCTCCTATACAGGTGAAGCTTTAGATAATAAAATTCCATTATTGCGTGCTTTATCGGCAATGGATGAAGCAGCTACCGAAATTTGTAAATACTTTGATAAAAACGTAAAAAAAGTAACTGCTACGTTAGGCTGGGAGCAGGAGTATTTTTTGATAGACAAATCGCTGGCAAATTCCCGTCCCGATCTTATTATGACTGGCAGGACTTTATTGGGGCATACTTCAGCTAAAGGACAGCAGCTGGATGACCATTACTTTGGCTCTATTCCAACGAGAGCTTTAACCTATATGAGAGATTTGGAACAGGAATGCATTTTATTGGGGATACCAGTAAAAACACGTCATAACGAAGTGGCACCAAATCAATTTGAATTTGCTCCTATTTTTGAAGAAGCGAATCTTGCAGTCGATCATAACTGTTTATTGATGGATGTGATGCAGAAAGTGGCAGAACGTCATGATTTTAAAGTGTTGTTCCATGAAAAACCATTCAAAGGGGTCAATGGTTCCGGTAAACACAATAACTGGTCATTATCTACAGATACAGGTGTTAACTTACTGAGTCCTAGTAAAACACCTATGACTAATCTGCAATTTTTAACTTTCTTTATTAATACGATCAAAGCTGTTAATGATTATGAAGCGCTGCTAAGAGCTTCTATTGCTACGGCAAGCAACGATCATAGATTGGGTGCCAATGAAGCGCCTCCTGCAATTATCTCAGTTTTTATCGGAGGGCAGTTAACTAAAGTTTTAGCAGAATTAGAAGGGGTTTCTACCGGAAAATTATCTCCAGAAGAAAAAACAGATCTTAAACTTAATGTTGTGGGTAAAATTCCAGATGTACTTTTGGATAATACTGATAGAAACAGAACTTCTCCATTTGCTTTTACGGGTAATAAATTTGAATTCAGAGCTGTGGGTTCGTCTGCAAACTGTTCTAATGCAATGACTACATTGAATACCATTGTGGCCAAGCAGCTTAAAGATTTTAAAAATGAAGTAGATGTTTTAATCGAGTCAAAAGACATGAAGAAAGATGATGCTATTTTTAATGTGCTGAGAGAATATATCAAACAGTCCAAAAAAATACTTTTTGAAGGAGACGGCTATAGTGAAGCTTGGCAAAATGAAGCAGCAAAAAGAGGTTTGAGTAATTTTAAAACCACTCCAGAAGCTCTGAAAGCGAGAGCGTCTAAACAAGCTGTTGAATTATTTGGCGAAATGGGTATTATGAATCAGGTTGAACTGCATGCCCGTTATGAAATTGAATTGGAGGAATATACTAAGAAAATTCAAATTGAAGGCAGAGTTTTAGGTGATATTTCTAAAAATCATGTGATTCCTATCGCTATCAAATATCAAAATACTTTGATCGAAAATGTGAAAGGTTTAAAAAACATCTTTGGCTCTGAATTTGAATCGATTGCAAAAGAACAGATTATTTTGATAAAAGAGATTTCAGGACATATTGAAGGTATCAATTCCAAAGTAGAAGAAATGACCGAAGAAAGAAAAAAAGCCAATACTTTGACAGATGCGCAGGCTATGGCCGAAGCATACTGCAATAATGTAAAACCGTATTTTGAAATCATTAGGAATCATTGTGATAAATTGGAGTTACTAGTCGATAATGAATTATGGACTTTAACTAAGTACAGAGAATTGCTTTTAACGAAGTAATTTAGTAGTATAAAATCAAAAAGGCTTTCTTCGGGAAGCTTTTTTTTTACTCTTTCATTCCTTATTTTAACTTAAATATTTGTTCTAAGATTGGTGTTATTTGGGCAAAACCCCCACTAGAAAAAAGGGCAGTCGATCTTTGTATTTATTTGCTCTTTTCTCTAGCGGCGGTCGGGCTATTCGCGCTGCTTCGGCAGCTTGCTGCTATCCCTTTTGCAAACGCACGATAGATGATGTCTGATTATTGCTGTATCATTTAATATATTCCAAGTTGTCATAAACAGACGGTGTTTTATCGTAAATTTGACGATATAAAACCCCAAATTATGAAGTTTTTTATCACCTTATTATTGAGTTTTACAGCTTCTTGTGCTTTTGCGCAAGAGCAGGTCTCTTTCTTTTTTGACAGTAATAAATTTGTATTAAATAAAACAGAATTATTAAAGTTAAACCAATGGATATCTGTAAATAAAGATAGTAAAGTGGTGGGCGTTTTCGGTTTTTGCGATGAGGAAGGATCTGTTGGTTATAATGATACGTTGGCTAAGAAACGTATCGATAATGTGTTTAATATCATAAAGAATAAAGTAAAAATCAGAGAGGATTTTAAAACAAGAAATTTTGGCAAATTACATTTTTTGTCTCCGGTTAAATCCGAAAACAGAAAAGTTACTTTGTATTATATTCTCCCAAAAGACTTTGTAAATGAGGAAAAAATAATAGCCGAGAAGAAAGAAGCTGTTCCAGAGAAAAAAAAGCCAAACATTAAATTCTCGGATATTTATGTTTATGAAAACCCAGATGGCTCATCGGTTAATATAAAAGTAGACACTGTTTTTATGAGAAAAATGAGCCTTGCCAATGTTGGTGAAAAGCTCAAATTAGAAAACATGAATTTTTTTGTAGACACTTTTGCGATAATGCCTCAATCAAGATCGGTAATGTATGAATTGCTTACTGTAATGAAAAATGTACCGGATTTAAAAATACAGATTCAAGGCCACATCTGCTGTGTGCAAAAGGATTTCAGGGATTTAAGTACTCAAAGAGCCAAAGCTATCTACAAATTTTTGGAATTTAACGGAATTGAAAAAAGCAGAATGACTTTTGTCGGTTTCGCCAGTACTAAACCTTTGTATCCATTACCTGAAAAAAACGAAGCAGAGAGAGAAGCAAACCGCCGTGTAGAAATTGAAATCATTGCCAATTAAGAGTACTTAAGAATTAAAATTAAAAAGATAAAATTTTAATAAAAGACTTAGAAACTTAGAGTCTTAAGTACTTAGAAACTTTAAAATTTTAAAATTGTATAATTGTCACATTAAAATTATCTTTGCCCCTCATACACACAACTAGAAAATGAGTTCAGATACTTCAAAAAGATATGCACAGCGTGGTGTTTCGGCATCAAAGGAAGATGTGCATAACGCGATTAAAAATATTGACAAAGGTTTATTTCCGCAGGCATTTTGTAAAATTGTTCCAGATTATTTAACTCAGGATGATGATTACTGCCTTATAATGCATGCTGACGGTGCAGGAACAAAATCCTCATTGGCATATATGTATTGGAAAGAAACTGGAGATATTTCGGTTTGGAAAGGTATCGCTCAGGATGCTTTAATCATGAATATTGACGATTTATTGTGTGTAGGTGCTACCGATAATATTTTGCTTTCTTCCACTATCGGAAGAAATAAAAATGTTATTCCGGCGGAGGTTTTATCAGCTATCATCAATGGAACCGAAGAATTGATAAAAGAATTGGATTCATTTGGAGTAACTATTCATTCAACTGGAGGTGAAACTGCTGATGTTGGTGATTTGGTAAGAACGATAATAGTTGATTCTACCGTGACGGCAAGAATGAAACGTTCCAAAGTTATCGATAATGCTAATATAAAAGCGGGTGATGTTATCGTTGGATTAGCTTCATTCGGTCAGGCAACTTATGAAAAAGACTATAATGGCGGAATGGGAAGCAATGGTTTAACTTCTGCTCGTCATGACGTTTTTGGAAAGTATTTGGCAGACAAATATCCGGAAAGCTACGATTCTGCAGTTCCTAGCGATCTTATTTATTCAGGGCAGGTACAATTGACAGATGCTGTTGAAAATTCACCAATCGATGCCGGACAGTTAGTGCTTTCGCCAACAAGAACGTATGCCCCAATCATCAAGAAAATTTTAGATAAATATACTTCTGCAGAGGTTCATGGAATGGTACACTGCAGTGGAGGAGCTCAGACAAAAATTTTACATTTTGTACAGAATCTGCATATTATAAAAGATAATTTATTTCCGGTTCCGCCTTTGTTTCAATTGATACAGGAACAGTCAAAAACCGATTGGAAAGAAATGTACCAAGTGTTCAACTGCGGTCACAGAATGGAAATTTACGTTCCCGAAGCTATTGCTCAGGATATTATTGCTATTTCTAAATCGTTCAATGTTGATGCTCAGATTGTCGGTAGGGTAGAAGCTTCTGATGCTAAGAAATTAACAATTACAAGCGAATACGGGACTTTCGAGTACTAACGATTAAACTTTTTCAAAATGTACGAACTACTTTTTTGGCAATATCAGGACGGAATCTATCTTAATCATCATTTGGTTTATGAAGCTTTGGCAGAACAGCAGGAAGTAGAAGGTCTTGAAATACTTCCAGTTCAGGTGATTTTGAACCGTATTAATTCGGTGTTTTCGAGCTGGGAAAAAGTAGATGAAAATAGCTGGAAAAATACCAAAGGAAAAGGTGCTTTTCATGTAAAAACAACTCCGCAAAGTATACAGATTGACTGTTATGGAACCGAAGGCAAAACAATGAATCTTCTGGCAGATACTTTGGAAGAATTTAAATGTCCGCTGTACGATCCACAAGTTCCAGTACGTTATGATGAAATGAATGAATAGTCTTTCGAGAACTATTTTGTTTAAAATATTTGAAACCCGAAGTATAAATTTTATACTTCGGGTTTTTACTTTTATGACTTTCGTAACTAAATATAGCCACAGATTAAAAAGATTTCCACAGATTTTTTTCAAAAACAGAAGCGAAATCTGTGAGAATCTGTGTAATCAGTGGCAAAAAACATACATGTTGCTCTTTGCGACGATTATGTTTATTTTTATAAAAGCGATAAAATTAATGCTATTAAAATTTTAAAAGAAAAGCTGTTGTTGTAAATTAGCTCAAAAAAAATAATGACCGTTTCACAATTCCCTCAAAATACAATTCTGGAAGATGATTTCGTTTTGCTTAGACCTTTAGAATTAACAGATATTGATAATCTTTTGGACATTTCTCTTAATGAACCTGAAACTTGGAAATATTCCTTAGTCCCTGCTGATGGAAAAGATAACCTGATAAACTATATTCAATTAGCAATAAAAGCAAGAGAAAATAAAACCGAATTCCCTTTTGCAGTTATTGATAAGAAATCAGGTAAATATGCCGGAAGTACTCGTTTTTATGATATTAATTTTCCTTTCAGAACAGTACAGCTAGGGTATACATGGTATGGAAAAGATTTTAGAGGAACTGGTCTTAACAAGCACTGCAAATTTCTTTTACTGCAGTTTGCTTTTGAAACTCTTGGGATGGAACGCGTAGAATTTCGTGCCGATAATAATAATGAGCGAAGTATTGCAGCAATGAAAAGCATCGGGTGTAAAGTAGAAGGCGTACTGCGCAGCAATATGCCAACATATGAAAGTGAAATACGCCGTGACAGTATTATATTGAGTATTCTAAAGGAAGAATGGTTTAACGGAGTTAAAGAGAACCTAAGCAAAAAACTTTAAACAGGGTTTAAAAGGTTCTTATTCCATTTGCTTTTTAGGGAAACTGATGTGAAATGCACTTCCGTTTCCTTCTTCGCTTTCTACCCAGATTTTACCTTTGTGTTTCTCAACAAATTCTTTACACAAAATAAGTCCTAAACCTGTGCTTGGCTCATTTTCTGTTCCGATTCGGTTATTTTTTGTGTCAACTTTGAATAAGTCATTAACCAAATTCTGATGCATTCCAATCCCTGAATCTTTAATCGTGATTATAATATCTCCATGATTATCTAGTGCAGAAATATGAATTTCTCCTTTTTTTGGTGTAAACTTTATTGCGTTTAGAACTATGTTTCGAATTACCGCTTGAAACATATTCTTATCTGAGAACACAAGGAGAGTACTTGGAATTTGAGTATGTATTCTTATTTCTTTTTTTTTGGCAATGTTATATAATGTGACGATGCTTTCTAAAGTAGTAGATTCTAACAGATATTCCATAGGTTCAAATGGAACTAAATTCTGTTCCATGCGGGTCCATTCCAATAGATTTTCTAAAAGTTCAAAAAGATTTTTTGCCGAGCTTCTCATATTTGCAGCCGCAAATTTTATTTCCTCATTACTCATGTCATCAATATCTTCGGCCATTAATTCTGTTAGTCCTAGAAAACCATTGAATGGTCCTCTTAAGTCATGTGCGATGATTGAATAAAATTTGTCCTTTTGTAAATTGATATTAGAAATTATGGTGTTTTTCTCTTTGAGTAATTTATTATTTCGAATGTTAGAAATATATAAAAATAAAAATAAACCCAATAGTGTAGCCACAGCGGCGGCGGTTGCAATTAAAAGATATACTTTTCGGGAGTCACTATAGATCCTAAGATTTTGAATCTCGATCTGCTTATCTCTGAGGTCGATTTCTCTTTGAAATTCAAGATTTGCCATTTTTTTTTCGCTCTCTTCAGAAAATATAGAATCTTTAATTTTGGCATATTTTTCAAAGAAATCCAATGAAGTTTCAAAGTTTCCTTTTATCTTATTTCCTTTAGATAAATAATAATAGGTTTCCTGGATGTCTTTTAAAGAATTATATTTTATAAAATTTTGCAGAGCATTTTCAAGAAGCCCGATGGACTTGTCTAAATATTCTTCTTTATTATTTATATACTTTTCATCTTGAGACATTAAGTAATAGGCACGGCCAAGTTCATAATAATTGTAATTGTTGTATAGGTTTGAATTGTCATTATAAGCAATTATTGACTTATTTAACATTTCGATGCCTTTTTCGTAATTCTTGATGTTTATGTAGCAGATTCCAATATTGGTCAGATTTATGCCAATGCCCAGATTCTCATCATTCTTTTTGTTGATGATTAGCGCTTTATAAAAGTAGGTTAGGGCTTTTTTGAATTCTTTTTTTTGAAGATAAACATCTCCAATATTATTCAAGAGAAGAGAAATGTTTCTTTCTTTATTAGTTTGATAGCTTGTTTGTAATGCTTTTTTGTAAAAAATAAGACCTTGTTTATAATTTTTGAGATCGATGTAGATTAGTCCAATATTATTATATAAACTGGTAAGTGTTTTTGTGTCATTGTTTTTTTCACTGATTTCAAGGGCATTGTAGAAATTTTTTAGTGCATGAGGATAGTCGGATTTTATTTCATAGGCGATGCCTATATTTGTGTAAGCTAATCCAATTTGTTCAGTGTCATTTATTTTTTGGGCATGAAGTAATCCTTTTTTAGCGTAGTTAATAGCTTTGTCAGGACCAATATAATCTGAAAACGAAGATAAACTTATTAGTATTTCAGATTGTTGAGTTTTGTTTTTCGTCTGTTTTAGCGCGGTTTTTAATGAGTCAATAGTTTTATTATCATTGTTTTGCGCCTGTACAGGACAGGTGCATAAAGTAAAAAAAAGTAATAAAAGAAAAGCGCTCTTTTTAAACATTTATAACGTATTTTTTTTCAAAAATACATTATTTTATGTAATGGCATGTGGAAAACAAAAATAAAAAACGGCACCTGTATTTACTTCAGTCTATGTCTAAATTTTGTGTATATGTTTTCCTATGAATTCTCTGTAAATAATTAAGCATGACGCTGGTTATGACTGTTTTTATTTCCTTTTCTGTTATTTAATATTTTTGTTCAAAGCAAAAATACTTTGGCTTAAAAATGGATACCTTTGCAATCAAAAGAAATAAAAAATAAATCATGAAAATAAATCTTAAAAACGGAATTGATAAACTCATTTTCGGAATGAAGCAAAATGATGTTATTGCCATTTATGGTAAACCAACTAAAAATTATAATGATGAAGATGATAATGTGATTTTTGTTTATAATAATCTAAAGATCCGGATGACTTTTTATAAAGATGAAGAGCTGCGATTAGGATATTTAGTTGCTTCCAGTCCAAATCTGGAATTATTTGGGATTAAAATAATTGCAAAAAAAATAACAGAAATAAAAAAAGATTTGGCTCAAAAAGGAATAGTTAAATTTACTCAAGAGGAGTTCGACACTTTCGAAAATTACTTTAATGAGGAGAACTGGATTATTTTTCAAACTGAATTCGATGAGGTTGTTAAGTTTGAAATTGGAGCAATAATCAATAATAAAGATGAATTTGAATGGAAGTTCAAAAAATAATACAGAGGTTTCTCGATTAAAGATAAAAGCCACGATAATTATAATTTTATCGTGGCTTTTTTTTATGCGGTTCTTTTTATATTATTGTTGTTTCTCAAATATTTCCAATTCAAAAATTAAATTTGTATTTGGTGGAATTACACCTCTGCCAGCACCTCTTTCTCCATAAGCTAGATTTGATGGAATAAATACAATAATTTTTTCCCCATATGACATAGTTGCTAAGCCTTCTATGAAACCAGGAATCATACCATCTTTGCTTCCTGCTACAAATGGAAATGATTTGTAACCATTTTGAGCAGCTCTATTTGCATCAAATTTCCCATAAGCTTTGCTTACCTCTTCATAACTGCTGTCAAATAATGTTCCGTCTTCAAAATAGCCGGCATAATGAAAATAAAAAGTAGCTCCATCTGCTGGTTTAACACCAGTTCCTTTTGTTATTACACTGTAAGCTAATCCAGACGGAGTAGTTGTGGCTTTTGCTTTTTCGGCTGTTAAATAAGCTTTTTTTGCTTTTATAACCTGATCGTACTTTTCTAGATAAGCTTTTTTTGCTTCAGCTTCAGCTTCAATTTGTTTTTTCTTATTTTCAGCGTCAATAGCTGCTTGCTTTTTTTGATCTTCGGATTTGTTATTAAAGTAATCTGAGAAGACTTTTACAGCATCAAATTTTTTAGCTAAATCACCTTTTCTTGTTATGGTGATTTTTGTAATCACATCATCCTGAGCAATTGCGTTCACTATACTCATCCCTTGTGTTACCTGCCCAAAAATGGTGTGTTTGCCAGTTAACCACGGAGTGTCTTTATGTGTAATGAAAAATTGGCTTCCATTAGTAGCAGGTCCGGAATTTGCCATGGCTAATATTCCCGCTTTGTCAAATTTAGAATCTGTAAATTCATCTTTAAAATCATAACCAGGTCCGCCAGAACCATTGCCATCTGGATCTCCGCCTTGAATCATGAAATCTTTGATGACTCTATGGAATTTTAAACCGTCATAAAAAGGTTTTCCTTTTAATTTTTCAACCGTTACAAATGGGTTTTTACCTTCGGCAAGACTTATAAAATTCGCTGCGGTGACAGGTGTCTTTTTATAAAATAATTGAACCGTTATGTTTCCTTTATTGGTTGCGATAGTTGCAAAGATGCCTTCGATAACAGGGGCTGGTTTTGCAGCTGTAGCTACGAGCTTTTTTGGAGCAGTTATTTTTTTTGTGTTTTGTGCTTGTAAATTGAATACTCCGAAAAAGAGCAGTAATACGATTTTATATTTCATTTTTTTTTAGTTTAAGTGTGATAATTTAAAAATTAATTAGGCATTTTATCCGTTAATTCTATCTCAAAAATAATATTAGTATTTGGTGGAATTACATCACCTGCCCCAGCTTCACCGTAAGCAAGATGTGATGGGATAAACAGTACAGCTTTATCTCCAATAGCCATTTTTTCTATGCCCTCAATAAAACCAGGGATTAATCCGTCTTTTTTTCCTGCTTGAAAAGGAATTGGAATATATTGATTAGCTGCGGCTCTCGCTGGATCAAATTTTCCAAAAGTTTTAGCAACCTCTTCAATACTTGAGTCAAATAATGTGCCGTTTTCTAAAAATCCAGCATAATGGATATAAATGGTAGATCCTATGGCAGGTTTTTTACCATTGCCTTTTTTTGTAATTATGTATTGAAGTCCTGTTGCTGTTTTGGCAGCCTTACTTTTTAGTACTGTAAACGAAGCTGATTTTTCTTCGCAGACTGCTTTATATTTTATTTCGTATTCCTTTTTTGCTGCAGCTTCGGCAGCTACTTTTTGTTTTTGACTTTCTGATTCTATTTGGAAATAATCATGAAAAGTTTTACTGGCGTTGAATTTTTTTGCGTCCTCACCATTTCTAATAATTGTTACGCTTTTTATAAAATCATCCTGCTCTATTTTATTTACAACTTCCAGATTATAGTCTACTACATGTCCAAAGATGGTATGCTTTCCGTCAAGCCATGGAGTTTCTAAATGTGTGATGAAAAATTGACTGCTGTTGGTTCCCGGACCGTTATTAGCCATTGCTAAAATCCCGCCTTTATCAAATCTAGAGTCTGAAAATTCATCTTTGAATTTATAACCAGTATCCCCGGATCCAGTTCCTAGAGGATCTCCGGTTTGTATCATAAAATCTTTTATTACTCTATGGAATTTTAATCCATTATAAAAGGGTTTTCCTTTTAGAGTATCGTTTATTACAAATTCGTTTTCACCTTCAGCCAGCGTGATGAAGTTAGCAACAGTTACAGGGGCTTTTTTATAATCTAATTCTAATATAATACTTCCTTTGTTAGTCTCAATTTCTGCATATAAACCATCAGGTAAATTATCATGTTCTTTTTTACAGGAAATTAAGGCTGTAATAAATACTAAGGCAAATAAAACATTTTTTTTCATTCTCAATTCTTTTAATTTGTTAGAGTATCTTTTGTTATGACTTTAGGATTTACAGTTGTATTTGATTTTACGACAGCAGCCGGCTGATTTTGTCTATTGTATTCTGTTTCGGGCATAAAATCATAAAGTGTTACAGTACAGAACAATGGCTGATTCGTTCCGATTTTGTTATTGTCTCCATGATACCCGTATCCCATGTGAGAAGTAAATAAGAAACATACTTTTTCTTTTTTACGCATTAATTTTATTCCGTCTCTCAATCCCATCATGATGTCCTGTTTATCGACTTTGTAGATTTGTCTTTCCAATTCTTCTTGTGAATAAATGATTTTTCCATCTAAATTTTTTATTTCATAATCAAAAAGTGCAATATCTCCTTTTTTCGGAGTCAGGCTGTCGGTTAGGTTTCTGGATTCGTAATAGTACCAATATCCTTTTTTGGAAGCGATAAATTTTTTGTTAGAATTACTTTTAATGACAGCTTTGATTTGATCCTCTTCTCCACGTATCATTTTTTTATTTCGTGCAATAGACTGTTTCATAAAACTGCCTGATGAATGTGAAATGGGTTTTCTTGCTTCTTGAGGCTGTTTACAGCTCGATACCAAAATAGCAGCGAAAAATGCAATTAGTAATATTTTAAAATAATTCATTGGTAATTATATTTTAAGATTTTGAACTAAGTTTTCAAATTTATTAATGGTTTCTTCCATAGAAAGTTCTGATTTTCCTCCAGCGGCATTACTGTGTCCTCCACCATGGAAATGATCACGGGCAAATTGGTTTACATCAAAAGTACCTTGAGAACGGAAAGAAATTTTTATAATTCCTTCTTCCTTATTTTCGATAAAAATAGCTGTGAAAACTATGCCTTTTATGCTTAGTCCATAATTAACGATGCCTTCAGTATCTCCTTTTATGTAATCAAAACTGTTTAATTCCTCTTGTGTTAACTTAGTGTAGGATGTTTTGTGATCCATCATAACTTTCATGTTCTGCAGAGCACGGCCCAATAATTGAAGGCGGTTATAAGAACTGTTGTCAAATAATAGGGCTGGAATTAATGTGTTTTCTACTCCAAGATCGATCAAATCAGCTACAATTCTGTGTGTGGTGCCGGTTGTTTTAGGAAAACGGAAGGAACCAGAATCTGTTAATATTCCAGTGTAGATACAAGTTGCGATTGTTTTGTCTAAATCTTCTTTTTTGTCTAAAAACGAAATGAAGTTATAAATCATTTCGCAGGTTGATCCAAAAGCAACATCAGAATATGTATATGTAGCATAATCATCTGGTTTTTGATGATGATCGATCATAATAAACGGCGCAGTAAGTTTTTCTAAAACCTGTTCCATCTCACCAGTTCTATGCAGTGCATTAAAGTCTAAAGTAAAAATCAGTTCTGCTTGCTCAAGGACTGCAGTACAGTTTTCTTTATCTTTTTCATATATTTTTACTGTTTCAGAACCTGGCATCCAAGCTAGAAAATCTGGAAATTCATTTGGAGAAATTACCGTTGGAAAGTGATTGTTTTTTAGCAGAAAATGGTATAATGCTAATGTTGAACCCATGGCGTCTCCGTCTGGACCTCTATGCGGAATTATGGCTATCTTTTTTGACGTTGATAATAATAACTGAATCGCTTGTATGTCTTGTATATTCATAGTCTGCGAAATTACATTTTTTTAATTTAATGCTGAAATCATTTAGCTAATAAACATGTTTTGCACTTTCAATATTCCGTTTTATTGAGATTGTTTTTCGGAATTGTTTTTTATCAAGATAATAAGTTTTTCAATTTGTGAATTTATATCATCGATATCATTATCATAATCATTATTGTTTTCATTTATTTTTTTATACGAAAGATTATATGATTTTATACGTAAATTACAATATTCTATTAAGTTTTTATTCTGGTCATGCAATGTTTCAGGAAGACTTAAACGTTCTAAATTTTTTAATAAAACAATGTTTTCCTCCCAATAATAAATACCTCTTTCTTTTATCATATATAAAATATGTTCTTTGCTGTCGCTATAATCACGATAGGACTCTAAAGCTAATTTTTCCATTTCGGTAAAATCCTTCATTCCAGTTTCATATTCAGCTATCTGATAGATGTAAATTTTCTTGTCTTTGCAGACAGTGATAAAAATAGCACTGAGAAGAATGGCAAATGTAGTGACTGCCGCCAATGCTATTTTTCTTTTTTCGCTTAAAACGACAAGTGTTAAACCGCCTATTATCCCAAAGCTAAGTCCTCCAATATGAGCTGCTCCATCAATGCCTTCTTTAAAACTGCCCATAATATTTATGACTATGAAGAGAACTAAGGATGATAGCAGATTTGTATTTATTTTTTTGTCAATAATTTTAAATAAAAGGAGTGGTAATAAAATACCATACATGCCAAAAATTGCCCCAGACGCTCCTGCACTTACCAAGTCGTTGTTCCAATATAAACTGCTTAAACTGGCTATTACACCGGCTAAAAGATAAGTTGTAAGAAATCCCCATTTTTTCAGATAAGGTTCTAAGAGTAAACCAGCATAACCCAATGCAAAACAATTCATCAGAAGGTGAAGTATGCCAATATGGACAAAGCAGGCAGAAATTATGCGCCACCAATTGTTTTCGATGGTCAAAGGGCCATAATTTCCGCCCCAATCTATAATGTCATTGATTTCTGGATAAAAAGGATTTACACCAGAAAAACACATAATAAGGAAATAAAGAATATTTATATTAATTAGTATTGGCGTAATTATGTAATCTTTCGCAGGTATAAATATGGAAAAGAAAGAATAGAATGAAATTATTTTTTTTTCTTCCAAGGTGTTTAGCTGCACTGCTTTTTTTTCAGATGTAATGCATTCTTGAAAATAATTTTCACTTTCATCTGCAACAGATTTTTCTTTTTTTACATCATAGAATAAATCTAAAAAGAAATCTACATTTTTTTTATTCCGGCCATGATCATAAATTTGATTTCCATTGCTAATGCTTGTTATCAAAGCATCTTCACTTTTTAAATCAATATGAATCTGTTCATTCCAAGTGTTAGAATTATTTTGTGACTCCGCTATTAATTCCGTTTCATTTATTTCAATTAATTTCCAATTTAATTTTTTTATCGTTTCAACTGCAATGAAAAAATAGTGCAGTTTGGTTATTTTATTAAGAGATTGGTATTGTGAATAAGACGAGGGGAATCCAAAAGCCATTTTCTAGTGATTAAATTTATAATGTAACAATACTACAAAAAAAATCATAAAAAGTATTTTTTTTATTAAAGGTATTTCAACCCTTTTTTTCTAATACTTTGATATAAAATGGATTTAGGACCTTTTACAATTTGCGATTTATAAATCCCGACAGATCCAGAAAAAAAGTAAGCGACGATACAGGCAGTTCCAATATATATTCCACAATTAATTCCGAAAAGCTCCATTCCCATAATAGTGCAAGCGAAAGGAGTGTGAGTTGCTCCCGAAAAAACGGCCACAAATCCCATTCCAGCCAGTAAAGCTATTGGAAGCGGAACAATAACGGATAATGCACTGCCTAAAGTCGCACCCACAAAAAAAAGCGGTGTAACTTCCCCTCCTTTAAATCCAGCTCCAAGTGTAAAACCTGTAAAAAGTATTTTTAAAAGAAAATCATATGGTGCATTCTGTATTGAAAAAGCATCCACAATCATTGGAACTCCCAATCCGATATATTTTGTGGTGCCGATAAAATAAATTGCAAGTGCTAGAATGATTCCGCCAATGAAAGGTCTTAATGGAGGGTATTTAATATTCGCCGAAAATAATTTTCCCCAAAAATGGGTGCTTCTGGAAAAAAGCAAAGCGGTAAATCCAAATAAAACGCTGACAATAATTATCCAAAAGAAAGCAGTGAAATTCATGTCGGGAATTTCAGGAATACTGTAATGAGTATGTTTTATTTCCCAGAATTCAACTGTGAAATAAGCTATATAGGCTGTTAGAAAAGACAATACAATGCTTTTGAAATTAATTCTGCTGAAAAAAACAATTTCCAAGGCGAAAATTGCTCCTGCTAAAGGTGTTCCAAAAACAGATGCAAAACCAGCACTGATTCCCAAAATGATCAGAATTCTCCTTTCGGAATTATTTAGTTTGAAAATCGAGGAGCATACATCTGCAATTGCACCGCCCATTTGTACTGCAGTTCCTTCTCTTCCTGCTGATCCTCCAAAAAGATGAGTTATTAAAGTCCCTAAAAGAACTAAAGGAGCCATAAGAAATGGAATCTTTTTTTCGGGTTTATTGTATTCTTCTAGAAGAAGATTGTTTCCTTTTGTAATTCTGGAGTCGGATAGAAAGTAGCCGTATCCAATAAGTAATCCTCCAATGGGTAAGAGCCAAATAATCCCAGTATTTTGAATTCGGATTTGGGTAACAAATTCTAATGAAACTAAAAACAAAGCTGATGCTGTTCCAGAAAAAATGCCTATCAGACAGCAAATGAAAACCCATTTGAGCATGATAAGCATTATTTGTTTTATTTTTTGAAAATCCATTAAGTGTACTACTTTTTTAAAAATAAATTTTATGCTAAAGTATTACAAATTGTAATGTTTTTCGAATTATTCTGATACAACGGCAGTAAATTCAATTTCAACCAAATATTCTGGTGCTACCAGTTGGTTGATACCGTAAAATCCTGTTGTTGGTTTAATGTCTTTAAAGAAGGCAGCATGTGCAGTTGCAACAGCTTCAAAAGTACTAACGTCTGTTGTGAAAATTCGGGTACGAATCACATCTTTCATTCCTACATTAAGATCTTCTAACACTTTTTCTACTCGTTCAAGAATATTTAATGTTTGTGCATGAGCATCATCAGCTTTTACTTTTTCACCATCAACTATGGCTACAGTTCCAGATACTTCTATGATGTTTCCGATTCGAACCGCGCGGCAATATCCCATTTTGTCTTCCCAAGGTGATCCAGTTAAGATGTTTTCTCTTTTCATTATTTAAATTTTTAAGTTTATTGATTGTTATTTAATACAGATTCAAAACGGTGTTGAATTTTATTGAAGTGCGAATTTATAAAAATTAGAATTAAAAAAAGAGCCGCTTTTTAAAGAGCTCTCTTATTGTGATTGAATTAGGATTATTATCACAAAATCGTTTAGATATTTTAATTTCTTCGTATTACTTGCAGTTAAAAAACTTAGTATGTATTGTGTTGATTAAGACCTAATATTTTAAGTAAATCCTAATGTCTTAATGGTTTAAAAACAGATTAAGATTGTGTAAATCTAAATATGAGGAATTAGGTGTTTAGAATTTCTTAACAGGTATGTAAAAATAAATTATGTTAGTTTTGTGATTCTATAAGTATTGTTTTTTTATTTTTGAAATATATTTTAAGGCAAAAAACCTACTTTTTAATATGATGAAGCAGATATTTTTATTTATTTTTCTAATAGGTTTTATAACTTGTTCACAGGCTCAGGTTGAGTTTAATAATAAGTTTAAAGGGATTCCTCCTATAAATAGTAAACCCAAACCAGAGAAAAAAGAGATTCCTCCAGCTGATCCAAATGCTCCTGTAATTATTCCTCCAAATATTTACAAGAATCCAAATGCAATTCAATCACCTCCAAATCCTGTTGACGATTATAAAGTCAAAACTAAAAGCGAAATATCGATGATTCCTAAAAATGAGTTTATCAATCCTGGTGACGAAGTGAGGGATCGATTAAATAAAAGACCGGACCGCCAAGAAGGATTAGCTTATCGTCGTAATCAAAACTTAGGCACATTCAAATCTACTGCTGATTCCGCAACTGTTATGTACAGAGATGCACAATATGTCGATGGTGATTTAATTCGGGTGTATTTGAATGGTGTCATTATACAATCGCAAGTGTATTTGGACAGTAATTTTAAAGGTTTTGAAATTACGCTCAAAAAAGGATTTAATAAAATTGATTTCGAAGCATTAAATCAAGGAGATTCTGGTCCAAATACTGCCGAATTCAAAGTTTATGATGACAAAAAACAATTGATTTCGGCTAGCGAATGGAACCTAGCCACAGGTTTTAAAGCTACTATTATTATTGTTAAGGACTAGTTTGATGCTTTTTAATTAAAAGGATCAGCTGTTACTTTAAAACTTATATTAGCTTTTACCTCTATATCCTGACTATAAGTTTCTTTGGTTGTTATAGCTGTTCTTAATTTATAACTCGAAGCTTTGATATATTTGTCGAGATTTTTAGTAGTACATGTTAGATTAATTGTATTTACTGCTGTATTGATATTGTCAAGATACGCTAATTCGATTTCATCATCCGCAGTCGTGGATATATAGATATGAACTGATTTTAGGAAGCTAAATGTTTTATCGGCCGGATTTAAAATACTTAGTTTAATCTCTCGCAAAGTCGCATCTTTAACCAAATTTGCATCGGTATTATTATTGTTGAATTCAGTGGAAGAGTTGGTAGTAACATCTGGAGTTGCTACTTCAAAAGGTGTGTTGATTGAAAGTCCGCTGTTTATTTTAAATGTGACTTCATCAGAAACAGTGAAAGTTAATAATTTATCCAGCTCATTACATGAAATTACTGTTATTAACGATAAAATTATAATTGATATAGCTGCTGTTTTTTTTGTTTGCATTGCTGTGAAATTAAGATTTGGATTTTTATAAATAGGTTAAGAAATAGAAATGCTCCTTATTCTTTTAACGATGTTATAATTAAATTAGTATTTATTCAGAAAGAGAAAACAGCTGTTGAAATATATTTTAAAACTGCAGAATGAAATCTGCTGAAATAATATAATCTTTATTTCCTGGTTGTTTTTTAATTTATTGTTTAAAAATAAACGGAAGTTTTTCCGAAAAAATAAATTAAAAAATTTTTCAAAATACAATTTTTCAATTCCGAATATATAAAGTATTTTTGCGCATGCAACACAACGTACTTATTTTAGATTTCGGATCGCAATACACTCAGCTTATTGCGCGTAGAGTTCGCGAATTAAATATATTCTGCGAAATTTTTCCTTACAATCATTTTCCGAGTGATTTATCAAGTTATAAAGCCGTAATTCTTGGAGGAAGCCCTTTTTCTGTTAGAGGAGAAGATGCGCCGCATCCAGATTTATCACAAATCAGAGGGAAGCTTCCTATGCTTGCCGTTTGTTACGGAGCGCAATATCTAGCCCATTTCAGCGGCGGAGAAGTTGCAGCTTCAAACACAAGAGAATACGGAAGAGCGAATTTATCCTATATCAAAGAAAATGAAACTTTCTTTGAGGGCGTTTCTGAGAACAGCCAGGTTTGGATGAGCCACAGTGATAGTATTAAAGCATTGCCTGCAAATGGAGTAAAGTTAGCAAGTACACACGACGTGGAATATGCAGCTTACAAAATTGAAGGAGAAACTACATATGCGATTCAATATCATCCTGAAGTTTTTCACTCTACGGATGGATCAAAAATGCTAGAGAATTTCTTGGTGAAAATTGCCGAAGTTCCTCAAAATTTCACTCCAAATGCTTTCGTTGAAGAAATCGTAGCCGAAATGAAAGAGAAAATCGGAAACGACAAAGTTGTTTTGGGTCTTTCGGGAGGTGTAGATTCAACTGTAGCAGCAGTTTTATTAAATAAAGCAATTGGTAAAAACCTGTATTGTATTTTCGTAAATAACGGATTGCTTCGTAAAAATGAGTTCCAAAGCGTTTTAGATCAATACGAAGGAATGGGACTAAACGTAAAAGGAGTAGATGCTTCGCAGCGTTTTTACGATGCTTTGGCTGGAGTTACTGATCCGGAATTAAAAAGAAAAGCTATTGGTAATGCTTTCATCGAAGTTTTTGATGATGAATCACATAAAATTGAAGATGTAACTTGGCTAGCCCAAGGAACAATATATCCTGACGTAATCGAATCAGTTTCGGTAAAAGGACCATCGGCAACTATCAAATCACACCATAACGTGGGAGGATTGCCAGATTATATGAAATTGAAAATTGTTGAGCCTTTGCGTATGCTTTTCAAAGATGAAGTACGCAGAGTAGGAGCAACTTTAGGAATCGATCCAGAATTATTAGGAAGACATCCTTTCCCAGGGCCAGGATTGTCAATCCGTATTTTAGGAGATATTACCCTTGAGAAAGTTCAAATTTTACAGGATGTAGATAAAGTATTTATCGACGGATTAAAATCTTGGGGATTATATGATAAAGTTTGGCAGGCTGGAGCAATCTTACTTCCTGTAAACAGCGTAGGTGTAATGGGCGATGAGCGTACTTACGAAAAAGTAGTAGCCCTTCGTGCAGTGGAATCTACTGATGGTATGACTGCTGACTGGGTACATTTGCCTTATGAGTTCTTAATGAAAGTGTCAAATGACATTATTAATAAAGTAAAAGGTGTGAATCGTGTCGTTTACGATATTAGTTCAAAACCGCCTGCAACAATTGAGTGGGAATAGTAATTTTTTTAACATTAAGTCGTTACATTTGTAACGACTTAATTGTTTAAACCTACTTATTTATGAAAGAATTTTCAAGATTTTTATTGTTTGTTGCTTTTGTATCAAATGTCTCTTTTGGACAGCAATCGACAGCTAAGCATACAGTTTTAAAAGGCGAAACAATCCCTCAAATCGCTCAAAACTACAAAACTACACCTTCTGAAATTTATAGATTGAATCCAGAAGCACAAAAAGGAATTTCGGAAAATCAAATCCTTTCTCTCCCAGAATTATCCCAAAACCAAAATTCAATTACTCATACCGTTGCTCCAAAGGAAACTTTGTTTGGATTGGCAACCAAGTATAATGTAAAAGTAGAGGCTATTCAAAATGCGAATACTGCTGTTCTTGCAAATGGATTACAGGTTGGCCAGGAGCTGGTTATTCCACAAGAACCAAAAACAGCAACTGTTAGTTCAAAAAACACACATTTAGTTCAGGCAAAAGAATCGTTATTCAGCATTGCCCGACTTTATAATGTGTCTGTCGAAGATTTGGATAAAGCCAATACAGCTCTTTTGAAAAACGGATTGCAAATTGGTCAGGAAATTGTTATTCCAAATAAAAAGAAAACTTTAGACGGAAGAGTTAGAGTTATTAATGCTGAAACTGTTTTTTATGTGGTTAAAGCAAAAGAAACGAAGTATTCTATAGCGAAACAATTTGGAATTACCGTGCAGCAATTGGAATCTCAAAATCCAGAAATTGTTAATGGACTGACAGAAGGAAATAAGCTGGCTATAAATGTAAATGAAGTAAAACCAACGAATGAAAATGAAGAGCTGATGCTTGCTTTGGCTGAAAAACAAGTTGTGGTTGAGAAATCTAAAGCAAATGAAAAAGAAATCAGCAGTCTAAAAGATAAACTGGAATTACAGCAGGAAATCAATCAAAGAGTAGTAAAGGTTAATGGTCTTTTGGTAGATTTGAAAGAAATTGATAATACCAAAGAAAGTTCTGCTGAAAAATTGAAATTTGTTTTAGAAGCAAATAAAAATATCCAGGAAATTCTTCTAGTAAAACTAGATTCTTTGGTTAACACGATGAGTAAAGATTTATCAGTTTTAAAAAAGACTGAACTTGTTGACCTTGATGAGTCTGTCCGCCTTCAAAAAATTTCTAACGAAAATATTCAAAAAACTAACGAATTATCGCAGCAGCTTAAAAAGCAATTGGCTGATAACAGGAAAGTATATACGGGTTTAATGGATAAAGCAGAGCGTATTGCGGTTGAAGAAAATCAAGCATATAAGAAAAGCATCAGGGAAAACAGCAAGTCAAAGCCAGCAGAACCAAAAGAGGTAAAATTGACTCCAGCCGAATTAAAAACGATGGAGATGGAGCAGCGCGTCCGTGATTTAAATAATATAAAGCTGATTACAAAACTGGATTCGCTAAATAATGAAAGCAAATCAGAATTGCGGTTACATATCAGTAAAGCTGATTTTTATAGTAAACAAGCCAGAACATTTGATGATAATTTAGCAAAATTAAAAAATCGAAGCTATCAGAATAAAGCATCAGAGGCCCAAGCCAAAACTAAAACAGCTGTACTTGTAAAACCTATGACATTGGATCAGATAAAAATAGAATTAGCTAAGCAGCCGGCTAAAGTTAAATCAATAAAAATTGAGAAAATAGAAGGTGTAAAGGATTTGAAGGCTGGTTATTATGTTGTATTAGGAAACTTTCAAGATGCTGCTAATAGAGATGCTTTTATTAAAAAATTATCAGACTCAGGTTCTCTGGAAAGCAGTTTCTTTTACAACAGTAATTTACTTTCGTATTATGTGTATTCAAAAATAGCTGAAACAAAAGAAGAAGCTCAATATGAGTGTATTCAAAAGCAGGGTAAACCTCTTTTTGAAGAAATGTTTATTGCAAATGTGGTTTCCGAGTAATTCAATAAAAGAATAAATTAACAGTCTTTAGAGAAAATATCTGTTATAAAGAGAGTATTTTTACTAAAATTAATAAATGGCCCTATCTATTATGAACTATTTTTTTGTAACGGTCTTCGCTATATTTTTTTCGCTCAATTTAGTTTCAGCGCAGGAAAAGATTGATAAGTACATTGTCGGCAAAGGTGAAACAGTAACTCAGATTGCTCAAAAATTCAATGTTACTCCTTACGATATATATAAACTTAATCCAGATGCTCAAAAAGGATTAAAACCAAACAGCGTTTTGCTTATTCCAAAAGGTAAAGGAAAAGCAGTTGCAGCGGAAGTAAAAAGTATGACTGCAGTTGTGCCTAAGCAACAGATCAAAACACATTTGGTACTTGCAAAAGAAACCTTATTTAGTATCGAAAAAAAATACGATTTAGCTGATGCTGATTTGAAAAAAGCAAATCCTGATTTAGAAAAATTAGGTCTGCAGGTCGGGCAGGTTTTGACTATTCCTTCCAAAAGTAGTCCGAAAGTAAATGCAGTAGCTAAGAGTTCGGTTGTTTATCATACTGTTTTGCCAAAGGAGACAAAGTATTCTATCGCTAGACTGTATAATATGACAGTTGGAGAATTGGAGCAAAAAAATCCTGAAATTATACCAAATCTAACTGTAGGATATGAGTTGCTGATCAAAGGGACCAGACCAAAAGCTGTGACAAAAACTGTCGTTTCAGAAACAAAAATTTCACCTGTAAAGCCTTTGGCTGTAAAATCGGTACCAGTAGCCGAACCAGTAACTTATATTGATTATGTTGTAAAGGCCAAAGAAACTTTTTATAGTTTATCTAAACAATTTGGTTTAACACAGCAGCAGTTAATTGATTTGAATCCTAATTTAACAGCAGGTGTTCAAGACGGAATGGTTTTGAAAGTGCCGTCAAAATCAAACCAGATTTCATCTAATTCTGCGAAACAAAACGTAGTTCTAACTAAGAAAATAAACAGCGATAAAAAAACTTTAGTGCTGTTGCTGCCTTTCAATATTGCAAAAAATGGTGGTGATACTATTAGTTCTAATGTCAGCCGTCTAAATAATGATAAATTTCTGAATATGACTTTGGATTTTTATGCAGGAGCTTTAATAGCGATTGATTCGGCGAAGCAAGCTGGTGTTAACTTAGATATTAAGATTTTTGATTCTAATGAGTCGAAGACTGCTTCAAATGCAGCAGCTATTTTTAGTAATAACGATCTTGCTAGTGCTGATGCGGTTGTTGGTCCCTTTTATCAAGCGAATGTAGAAAAAATGGCTAATTTGCTAGGTCAAAGCAATGTGCCTGTTATTTCTCCATTATCAAGAGATGCAGGTAATCCAACTCCGAATTTATACCAGTCGATTGTTCCTTCTTCAGATTTAAAGACAGCTATGTTTGATTTTTTGAATACAAAACAGGGTAATATAATTGCGGTTATTGATAAGAAAAGAGAAACAATTAGAAAATACATTTCAGAAAGTCAAAAACAAGTAAAAATTGCACCTTTGACTCCAACGGGAGGTTTAAATGTAGAAGGTTTTAAGAGTCAGCTGGTAAAAGATAAAATGAATTATGTTATTCTTGAAACTGCCAATACTGGAATGATTAAATATACCATAAATACAATGGTTAGCGTTATGTCTGGCTATCAGGTGCAATTGGTTATTCTGGAACCAAATGAAACATTGGACACAGATGAAATAAGTTTCGAAAATTTGACAAAACTGCATTTAATGTATCCTTCAGCAACACGAGAGAACAATTCTCCAGAAGCTCAGATTTTCATGCAGAGTTATAGAAAAAAGAATAAAGTTAATCCAAGTACTTTCGCGATTCGTGGTTTCGATATAACTTTTGACACCATGATGCGTCTGTCTCAGGATAAAACCTATCAAGAAACTGCCGAAACTATGATAACCGAACAAGTGGAAAGTAAGTTTGAATATCATAAAAAAGAAGAAGGCGGTTATGTCAATAAAGGAATTTATATACTGTATTACGACACAGATTTAACTGTTAAAGAAGCGAAGTAAGAAGCAGTTTGCAGATTTCAGATTTCAGAAATTAATTTTTGGCATTGAAATTACAAACAACTAATAGCCATCAACCAACAACTAAAAAAAATGACTTCAAAAGTAACTTATTTAGGGGATTTACGAACTTCCTCTGTACATATACAATCGGGTACTGAAATCCTATCAGATGCTCCAGTAGATAATAACGGAAAAGGAGAAGCTTTCTCTCCAACAGACTCAGTTGCCAATGCTTTGGCTACCTGTATGATGACGATTATGGGTATAAAGGCGAGAGATTTGAATATTGATTTTCAAGGCTCAACTGCAGCAGTTACTAAAATTATGAATGCCGAACCAAGACGAATTGGTGCTATCGAAATTATTTTTGAAATGCAGGGTGTTTCAGAAGCAAAAGATAAAATAATCTTAGAAAGGGCAGCCATGACTTGCCCAGTTTTCTTGAGTTTGAGTACTGAAATTAAAAAAGATATTAGTTTCATTTGGAAATAAAAATTGAATCAAAGTAATTAATAATTTCGATGAAAAGAAGCTCAAACAAAGAGCTTCTTTTTACTTTTAAAAATGGACGAAAACCAAAAACAGCTCATAAAACTTGCTCACACCAAAATGCCTTTCGGTAAATATGAGGGCTGGTTTCTTATTGATATTCCAGAATATTACATTGTCTGGTACAGCAATAAAGGTTTTCCAAAAGGAGAATTGGGAGAACAGTTGAAATTAATTCACGAGCTAAAACTCAACGGACTCGAAGAATTAATTCGGAATATAAAAAAGAAGTACCCGAAACCTTAAAATAATTGGATAATAGGAGAATTAGAAAATTACATAATCTTTAGATAGAAAACTATAAAATATTGGTTTGAAATGAATTTAATTCATTGTTTTCTAACGATCTCTTATTTATTTCCTAAATTATCAAATTGATTCACTGAATAATTTTATAATTGGCACATTTTCTAAATTTCTAATTAGTTTATTGTCTAATAAAATTTGTACTTTTGCCACGTTTTTTACACAACTACAATACAAACAACAACAGAATGAATCAAACGAAATATATTTTTGTTACAGGCGGTGTGACTTCTTCTTTAGGAAAAGGAATTATAGCAGCATCTTTGGCAAAATTGTTACAGGCAAGAGGATATAGAACGACTATTCAAAAATTTGATCCCTATTTAAACGTTGACCCGGGAACCTTAAATCCCTATGAGCATGGCGAATGTTATGTGACAGATGATGGTGCAGAAACGGATTTGGATTTGGGACACTACGAGCGTTTCTTGAATGTGCCGACTTCTCAAGCCAACAATGTAACTACCGGTAGAATTTATCTTTCGGTAATAGAAAAAGAACGTAGAGGGGAATTTCTAGGTAAAACGGTTCAGGTTGTACCTCATATCACTAACGAAATTAAGGATAGAATGCAGTTGCTGGGTAATTCTGGTGATTATGACATTATTATTACTGAAATCGGAGGAACTGTCGGAGATATTGAGTCTTTGCCATATATCGAATCGGTTCGTCAGTTAGTTTGGGATTTAGGTGAAAATAATGCTATCGTTATTCATTTAACTTTAGTACCATATTTGGCTGCTGCTGGTGAATTAAAAACGAAACCAACACAGCACTCTGTTAAGACTTTGATGGAAAGTGGTATCAAAGCGGATATTTTGGTCTGCAGAACAGAGCATGAAATTTCAGATGAAATCCGCAATAAATTAGCATTATTTTGTAATGTAAAAAGAGAAGCGGTTATTCAGTCTATTGATGCTTCTACTATTTATGAAGTGCCTAATTTAATGCTGGAAGAAGGATTGGATGTAGTGGCTTTGAAAAAATTGGATTTGCCTAAAAAAGCAGCTCCGGATTTAAAAAACTGGAATACTTTTTTGAAAAGACTGAAGCTGCCTAAACATACTGTAAACATTGGTTTGATTGGGAAATATGTAGAAATGCAGGATTGCTACAAATCGATATTGGAAGCTTTCATTCATGCAGGAGCTGCAAATGAAACTAAAGTAAATGTTATTTCTATACACTCTGAATTTATCGATTCAGAAAATATAACTGAAAAACTGCAGGATTTAGATGCAATTCTTGTTGCTCCAGGTTTTGGAGAAAGGGGAATCGAAGGAAAAATCGAAACGATTCGTTATGCTCGTGAAAACAAAGTGCCGTTTTTTGGAATTTGTTTGGGAATGCAGATGGCGATTATTGAATATTCAAGAACCATTTTAGGATTGGCAGATGCTAATTCTACTGAAATGAATGATAAAACCTCAAATCCTGTCGTGAATTTGATGGAAGATCAAAAAAATGTGACAGACAAAGGCGGAACAATGCGTCTTGGAGCATGGAAATGTGATATTAAGCCAGATTCATTGGCTTATAAAATTTATGGCAAAACTTCAATATCGGAGCGTCACCGCCACCGTTATGAGTACAACAGTCAGTATGTTGATCAATTGCAGAAAGCAGGTTTGATTTCTTCCGGAGTAAACCCTGATACTGGTTTAGTAGAGATTGTAGAATTAGCAGATCATCCTTTCTTCATTGGTGTACAATACCATCCGGAATATAAGAGTACGGTAGCAAATCCGCATCCGCTTTTTGTAAGTTTTGTGGCAGCAGCGGTTAAAGGAAAAAAGAAGTAATAAATTATTTTTTAGAAAAGATAATCGTCAGAATGTAACATTGAATGGGGATTGATGACTAACAGAATCAGTTTCTAATGGATTTAAATTAGGAAGACGAAAAACAACAATAAAAAAAATGGAAGAAAAAAAATTAGACCTTAACTCGATTATAGGTATGTTATTAATCGTTGGTATATTCTTTTGGATGATGTACCAAAACAAACCTTCAGAGGCACAGCTTGCTGCAGAAAAGGCTAAAAAAGAATTGGTTGCGAAAGAAGCTCAGGCAAAGGCTGTAGCTGCTAAACAAGCTGTGGCTCCGGCGGCAGTTATTACTCCTGGAGATTCTACTCAATTGGCAAAACTGCAAAAAACATTAGGTGGGTTTGCTTATTCTGCAACGTTGCCTTCTGCAAAAAATGATATTACAACAATCGAAAATGATTATGTATTATTGAAAATTGCAAATAAAGGTGGTTACATTGTTGAAGCTACTTTGAAGAATTTTGAAAAATTCAAGAAAAATTCTGGACAGTTAGTTTCTTTGATTAAAGACAATAATGCCGATTTAAATATTCAATTGCAAACAAATGACAGTAGAGTTTTAAATACAAAAGACTTGTATTTTGAACCTGCCTTGACTAAAGTTGGTGCTGATCAAATTCTTTCAATGAAATTGAAAGCTGGAGCCAATGAGTTTTTGGAATACAAATATATTTTGAAGCCAAACGATTACATGGTTGGTTTTGATATTCGTTCCCAAGGTTTAAATAAAGTGCTGAATACGGCTAAACCATTGGATTTACAATGGAATATGAAAACGTACAGAAGCGAGAAAAGTATCGCTTATGAAAATCGTTATACCGAAGTTCGTTATCAATACGAAGACAATAAACATAACTATGTTAATGACGGAACAGATAAAGAAGAATCACCAGACAAAGTTGGTTATATTGCTTTCAAACAGCATTTCTTTACATCAATTCTGTTAACGAATACGCCTTTTGAGAAAGCTGTATTGAAATCTAATAAATTGGCTTTGGATGAAACTAAGGACACTATTTTTATAAAAGATTTCAAAGCATCAGTTCCATTAGCTTTACAGAATGGCGAAGTAGATTATAAAATGAGCTGGTATTTTGGACCAACAGATTATGCTACTTTGAAAGCTTATGATAAAGACATCGAAAAAATAGTTCCGCTTGGCTGGGGTATTTTTGGATGGATAAATAAATTTATTTTTATTCCGTTATTCGGGTTTTTAACAGGGGGTATTTCTTATGGAATTGCGATTATTATTTTTACGATTCTTATAAAATTAGCGATGTCACCTATTACTTATAAGTCATTCCTGTCTCAGGCGAAGATGAAAGTATTACGTCCGGACATCACTGAGTTGGGAGAGAAATACAAAAAAGATCCATTGAAAAAACAGCAGGAAACGATGAAGCTGTATAATAAAGCGGGAGTGAATCCTATGGCGGGCTGTATTCCGGCTTTGATTCAGTTGCCATTTATGTATGCATCGTTCCAGTTCTTCCCATCAGCTTTTGAATTAAGACAAAAAGGATTCCTTTGGGCTGATGATTTATCTTCATTTGACTCTGTTTATAAATTGCCTTTCCACATTCCATTGTATGGTGATCATATCAGTTTGTTTCCAATTTTGGCAGCTATAGCGATTTTCTTCTACATGAAAATGACTTCTGGTGATCAGCAGATGGCAGCTCCTCAGCAGGAAGGAATGCCTGATATGGCCAAAATGATGAAATACATGATTTATATTTCGCCAATAATGATGTTGATTTTCTTCAATAGTTATGGTGCAGGTTTGAGTTTGTATAACTTTATTTCCAACTTAATCACTATCGGAATTATGTTTGTAATCAAAAATTACATTGTAGATTCTGATAAAATTCATGCTCAAATTCAAGAGAACAAGTTGAAAGAACCTAAAAAACCTGGTAAATTCCAACAGCGATTACAAGAAGCTATGGAACAGGCTGAAGCGCAGAAAAAAGCAAAAAAATAATTAATATTTTGATAAATATTTCAAAAGCTCCTAGTAAAATGGGAGCTTTTTTGTTTTAATAGAGAGTGCTAATTCTGAATTGCTAAGTTTTATATACTTTTATGTGGTAAATAGAGTTTATAATAATTGACAATTTTTTATTTTCATAGTGTTGATTGTAAAATAATTTAATTAAGAAATATATGTTTGCTATTTTTAGATTTTTAGTCTTTTTTTTATGTTGCCAGGCTGTTCTTTCACAAACAGATTCCAATCCTGTTGATGAAAATGGAAAGAAGCATGGAGTTTGGAAAGGATTTTACGAGGAATCGGGGAGACCGCGCTATGAAGGAACTTTTGAACACGGTAAAGAAAAAGGTGTTTTTAATTTTTTTGATGATACTAAAGCAAAGTCGATTATCGCAACAAGAACTTTTAATGCAAAGGATAATTCCTGCTATACTATTTTTTATGACCAGAATAAAAATGTTGTAAGTGAGGGAAAAGAAGTAAATAAATTACGTGAAGGCCAATGGAAGTATTATCATAAGGCATCTAAATCGGTTATGACTTCAGAGAATTATAAGAACGGAAAACTTGAAGGCGTCCGTACAGTTTATTACCCAAGTGGGAAAGTTGTGGATGAAACAATTTATAAAAACGGATTAAAGGAAGGAGTTTATAAAAAATATTCTGAGAAAGGAATTGTATTGGAAAACAGCTTTTTCAAAAATGGCGAATATGAAGGAGAGGCTGTTTATAAAGATCCTAATGATTTTGTGATTGCTAAAGGAAAGTTCAAAAATGGCAAAAAAATAGGAAAGTGGCAGTTTTTTATAAATGGAAAACTGGATAGTGAAGAAAATATGGATAAACCAAAAAAACCACAGCTCAAAAGGGATAAAGTAAAGACAGATTAATATTTGTGAATTGCTAGCTGGATTGATTCTGATATTAGTTTGACTTATAACGGTATTGTTTTCATTAATCCAGATGTAATTATTACTAGGTATATTATTTGTACTTTTGCAAAAGATTGAATTAAAATACAAATAATGAAACGTGTAGTTGTAGGTCTTTCTGGTGGTGTGGATTCGAGTGTTGCTGCTTATTTATTGCAGCAGCAGGGTTATGAGGTTATAGGTCTTTTTATGAAAAATTGGCACGATGATTCGGTTACCATTTCTAATGAATGTCCTTGGCTGGAAGACAGTAACGATGCTTTATTGGTAGCCGAAAAATTAGGTATTCCATTTCAAACTGTTGATTTAAGCGAACAGTACCAAGAGAAAATCGTTGATTATATGTTCAGCGAGTACGAAAAAGGGAGAACTCCAAATCCTGATGTACTTTGTAACCGTGAAATAAAGTTTGACGTTTTTATGAAAATAGCTTTGAGTCTTGGTGCCGATTATGTGGCAACCGGACATTACTGCCGAAAAGGTGAAATCGAAGTGAATGGAGAGAAAACATATCAGCTTCTTGCTGGTGTAGATAGCAATAAAGACCAGTCTTATTTTTTGTGTCAATTATCACAGGAGCAATTGGCAAAAGCCTTGTTTCCAATTGGTGAATTGACTAAGCCTGAAGTGCGTGAAATTGCAGCGGAAATGGAGCTGGTTACTGCCGAAAAGAAAGATTCGCAAGGTCTTTGTTTTATAGGTAAAGTACGTCTGCCCGAATTTTTGCAGCAAAAATTACAGCCAAAAGAAGGGACGATAATTCAGATTGATAAAAATGACCCTGTATATTCTAATGAAATTCAGAATGAATCATCATTAGAGGAAGAATTACATTTTGCTTCCAGAAAAATGCCTTATGTTCAAAGTATGGGGAAAGTGATGGGTAAGCACCAAGGAGCACATTATTTTACTGTTGGACAGCGTAAAGGCCTGAATGTGGGAGGAACAACTGATCCGTTGTTTGTTATTGCTACCGATGTGGAAACCAATACGATTTATACTGGTTTATCCAGTAACCATCCTGGTTTATTCAAAAGCGCCTTATTTATAGAAAAATCAGAAGTGCATTGGATTCGTGAAGATCTGGCTTTGGCCAATGGCGAAACAATGAATGTTATGACACGAATTCGTTACAGACAGCCTCTGCAGAAAGCGGTTTTGCACCAATTTGAAAACGGTATGTATATTTCTTTTGAAGAGCCTCAGTCTGCCATTACTGAAGGGCAGTTTGCTGCTTGGTATCACAATGATGAATTAATAGGTTCAGGAGTTATTTCTTAATTTTAAATAGTTGGTTTATATGAAGAAAATTCTATTTTGTATTTTATTTTTTTCATGCTTTAATGTGTTTTCTCAGGAAGATGCTTGGGTATATTTTAATGTAAAAAATAATGCTCAAGCGTATTATGATAATACTTTGAATATGCTTTCTCAAAGAGCTTTGGATCGAAGAAGTATTCAAAACATTGCTTTGGACTCTAAAGATATTCCGATAGACAAAAGTTTTATCAGTCAGATAAAATCTGTTTCGGGTATTACTGTTATGGCCAAATCCAAATGGCTGAATGCTTTACATATCAGAGGCACACAAGCAGTAATTAATTCGCTAAAATCATTAGCCTTTGTAGAGAAAGTTGATTTTGCTGATAAAACACTGAATACTACTGCAAAGAAAACTGTCTTGGCAAAAACAAAATCTGTCAGTAAGGTTTTGGAAACTCAAGTGAATTTTGCTTATGGCAGTTCGGCAAACCAAATTCAAATGCTTCATGGCGATGTACTTCATCAGCAAAATTATACAGGTTCCGGTAAAATAATCGCCGTTATGGATGCGGGATTTCCAGGCGTGAATACCGCTCAGCCATTTCAGAGACTGAGAGATAATGGGCAAATTCTGGGAGGTTATGATTTTGTAGGCAGGAATACTGATTTTTACGCAGGAGATTCTCATGGAGCAATGGTTCTTTCCTGCATGGGAGGATATAAAGAAAATAAGCTTGTTGGAACAGCTCCTGATGCTTCTTATTATTTGTTTAGAACAGAAGATGCTTCTTCAGAAAATCCTGTGGAAGAGTCCTATTGGGTTGAAGCGGCAGAGAAAGCAGATAGTTTAGGAGTTGATATTATAAATACTTCTTTAGGATATTTTGGTTTTGACAATACAGCTTATGATCATACTTACAAAGAAATGGATGGCAAAACGGCTTTTATGACCCGTGGTGCTGAGATTGCTTTTTCCCGCGGGATGATCGTAGTAGTTTCTGCTGGAAATGAAGGTGATACTGAAAATCCTCATATTGGTGTACCAGCTGACGGTATTTCGGTACTTACTGTGGGAGCGGTAACTCCTGCAAAAGTTGTGACTAGTTTTAGTTCGATCGGACTTTCATTTGATGGCAGAGTAAAACCGGATGTTATGGCACAAGGTCAATCGGCGGTCTTATCAGATTCGGATGGTACTATCGGAACTGCAGACGGAACTTCTTTTTCAAGTCCGATTACTGCTGGTATGGCAGCTTGTTTATGGCAGGCATTCCCAAATAAAACAAATGCAGAAATTAAAGAAATGATAATACAGTCGGCTGATCGATATACTGCGCCGAATGCTCAATATGGATATGGAATCCCTGATTTTAGTTTAGCTTTATCTAACGCTTTGGGATTAAATGATTTTTCTCAAAAAAATGTTTTTTTATATCCGAATCCGACAAATAATATTAGTACCGTTTCTCTGCCTGATAATTTTGATACTGGAATATTTCAGGTTTATTCTGTATTAGGTCAAAAAATAAGCGAACAGGTAATTACCAGAACACAGCCTTTGGTTTCGTTAAAAGCATTAAACGCAGGAACGTATATTTATACCATTAATTGGGAAGGTAATATGACTTCTGGTAAATTAATCAAGCAATAATTTTCTATTTATATATGAATAAAATCACAAGTCTTTTCAATATTAAATATCCAATTATTCAAGGTGGAATGATTTGGAACAGCGGTTATAAATTGGCTAGTGCCGTGAGTAATGCTGGAGGATTAGGTTTGATAGGCGCAGGTTCCATGTACCCGGAAATATTGAGAGAACACATTCAAAAATGTAAAAATGCTACCGATAAACCTTTTGGTGTGAATGTCCCAATGCTGTATCCCAACATTGAAGAAATAATGAAGATTATTGTAGATGAAGGAGTGAAAATCGTTTTTACATCGGCGGGAAATCCTAAAACCTGGACTTCTTTCTTGAAGGAAAACGGAATAACTGTAGTGCATGTGGTGAGCAGTTCTGTTTTTGCTTTAAAAGCTCAGGATGCTGGAGTGGATGCTGTTGTTGCCGAAGGTTTTGAAGCCGGAGGACATAACGGGAGAGAGGAAACTACAACCCTAACTTTGATTCCGATGGTGAAAGATAAAATTTCGATTCCGCTGATAGCTGCAGGGGGTATTGCTACTGGCAGAGGTATGCTTGCTGCAATGACGCTTGGCGCAGATGGAGTACAGGTAGGAAGCCGTTTTGCTGCTTCGGTTGAATCATCATCTCATGATAATTTTAAACAGATTGTTGTTGCACTTCAAGAAGGAGGAACACAATTAACGCTAAAAGAATTGGCGCCGGTACGCTTAATTAAAAATAAATTTTATCAGGACGTTCAGCAGTTATATGAAAAATGTCCGAGCAAAGAAGAATTAGTGTCTTTGTTAGGAAGAGCTAGGGCTAAGCGCGGCATGTTCGAAGGAGATTTGGAAGAAGGGGAATTGGAAATAGGCCAGATTGCCGGACTAATTAAAGACATATTGCCTGCAAAAGCAATAATTGATACCATGATTGCCGAATTTGAGCAGGCAAAACGTGAAGTAGTTCGGTTTGATTTTTAAAAAGCCTTATATTTGTTTTTCTATAAATTTTTAGATGATGATTAAGTTAAAAAATATCTTAGTGCTATTGTTTATTTTCTTGGGTTTAAACCAAGGATTTAGTCA
The DNA here is from genome assembly GCF_003385115.1 of Flavobacterium aquicola. Classification (GTDB taxonomy): domain Bacteria; phylum Bacteroidota; class Bacteroidia; order Flavobacteriales; family Flavobacteriaceae; genus Flavobacterium; species Flavobacterium aquicola. The sequence continues at coordinate 563,806 of NZ_QUNI01000001.1, read as the reverse complement.
GGCGTATAAATTCAAAACTACTGGTTTAAGTGTTTCTGTAAAAAGTCCAAATGGTAAATTTGGCGATTGGAGTGAATTGAAGCCCGTGAGCATAGTTGTCAATTTGGACACCAAAAAAAACAGAATTGCTATCTATTCTGAGGTAATTCAGTTGTTTGAGATCGTAGAATATTCTCCTGTTGAAGAAAGCAAAACAGATTTGATTTATGGTTTTGTCTGTAAAGATAATAGCGGTGAAGATTGTACCCTTTCGTTCATTACCCGAAAAAATCAGAAAAACAGACAGCAGCTGTATGTTAAATATGCCGATAGAGTGCTGGCTTACAATATTGTTACTTTTGAATAAAAAAATGGGTTTGGGCCTGATAGTTTGATCTTCAAATTAAACTGTTGTTTTCTTTGCTATTTTGTTTTTCTACAATATCAGTAAATGATACTCATTTTTTGCTGATTGTAATTCCACTAAATTTCTTTGTAAGCATATGCGTGAGGGATAGCAGGAAGCTACCATAGTAGCCCGAATAGCCCGACCGTATCGCGATAAAAAGGGGTGTAAGAGCAAAGAGACTTACCCTTTTTATCGTGATGGGGTCACGCCCAGATTATTTTTGAGAATTTAATAATTTTTGGTTAAGAATTGATTATTTTATTGCTTTGTATTTTTGTTTTGGGGCATTTGTACAAAGATAAAGTGTATTTTTGTTTTTTATATAAATTGTATCTATGAGAAAATTTGTTTTGTTTTTAGTATGTGTTTTTTCTATTCAAAGTCAAGCACAGCAGCGTCCTAAATTGGTTGTTGGTATTGTTGTCGATCAAATGAAAATGGAGTATTTGTACCGATATTCTGATGATTTTTCAGATAAAGGTTTTAAAAGATTGATGAGTAATGGATTTACCTTTCATAATATGAATTATAATTACATGCCAACATATACCGCTCCTGGGCATGCTTCGATTTATACCGGTACAACTCCTGCAGTTCACGGAATTATTGGTAATGACTGGTATATCCGTGAGACTGGTAAAAACATGTATTGTACGGATGATTCTAGTGTTAAAACTTTGGTGGAGGGTACAGAAAAAGAAGGAGCAATGTCTCCAAAAAATCTTTTGAGTACTACGATTACCGATGAACTGAAAATGGCAACAAATTTTAGCGGTAAAGTAATCGGTTTGAGTATTAAGGATCGCGGGGCTATTTTGCCGGCGGGACATTTTGCTGATTGGGCATTTTGGAGTACTAAATCGGGAGCATTTATTTCCAGTAGTTTTTACGGAAGTAAATTGCCGGATTGGGTTGTTCAATTCAACAGTGAAAAAAATTACATGAAATACATCAATAAAGGATGGAGTTTATTGAAACCTGCAGAGGCCTATAATGAAAGTATAGCTGATAACAATCCTTATGAAGGAAGACTGGATAAAACTATGCCTCCGGTGTTTCCTTATGATCTGAGCAAAATTTACAAAGAAAGTGGAATGGAAGTGTTGAAAACCACTCCTTTTGGTAATGATTATTTGGCTGAATTGGCCATGAGAGCAATAGATAAAGAACAATTAGGCAAAGGAAATAGTACAGATTTCTTGGCAGTAAGTTTTTCATCAACCGATTATGTTGGACATACTTTTGGTCCAAGATCCATGGAAGTTCAAGACACTTATCTGCGTTTGGATCTTACTATTGCTACATTTTTGGATTATTTGGATGCAACAGTTGGTAAAGGGAATTATTTGCTTTTCCTGACCGCCGATCATGCTGTTGCCGAAAACCCTATTTATTTGAAAGATCATAAATATGACGTAACTAATGTGCCTTCGAAAGAGACTTACAATGCCTTAAATAAATTTTCGACTGATACATTTGGAGTAAATTTAATTTTGAGTTATTCTAATTTTAATATTTACCTGAACAAAACGCTGATAAAGGAAAAAGGCTTGGATTTGACTAATGTAAAGCAAATTTTCAAAGAATTTTTAATGACGAAAGAGCATGTAAAACGAGTATATACACAAGAAGAAATTTTAGGAGCAACGGCTCAGGACTATTACCTGAATTTTATTTTTAAAGGATATGATCCTAAGCAAAATGGGGATCTTGTAGTTCTTCAGGGTACAGGATATGTAGAAAGTATTGAAACAGGTACTACACATGGTACTCCTAATAATTACGATACTAATGTACCATTGCTTTTCTACGGCTGGAATGTTCCAAAAGGGGAGTCGGTTAAAAAAGAGTACATAACAGAAATTGCTCCAACACTTTCTAAAATGTTAAAAATTACTACCCCAAATGGTTCAGAATCGGAAGTTCTAGAAGAGCTGTTTGTGAAAAAATAGACTGTTTTTGCAGTGGTTTTAATTCCCCGTTCATGCAGATGAACGGGGATTTTTTTTGCTTTATCTATTTATTTGTTTTTATTGTGGTATTTTGATGAAAACTGTTAAATTTGAAGAATTTTGTTTAATAAATAAGAAAATATGAAGAAAATTATTAAAGGAATTTTACTGTTTTTAGTTGTTACAGTTACTGCAGTTTTACTGTACGTTAAATTGGCTTTGCCGAATGTTGGTGAGACAGAATATCTTACTATAAAATCGTCCGCCAGCCGATTAGAGCGGGGGAAATATTTGGCTAACAATGTCTGCGTCTGTATTGACTGTCACTCTACCAGAAATTGGAATGAATTTTCGGGTCCATTGGTTGAAGGAACTCTCGGAAAAGGAGGCGAAGTTTTTGATCAGAGATTTGGTTTTCCAGGCAGTTTTTATTCTAAAAATATTACGCCTTCCAGTATTGGCGATTGGACCGATGGAGAGGTTTTAAGAGCAATTGCCAGCGGAGTAGCTAAGGACGGAAGAGCATTATTTCCTGTAATGCCACACCCTCGTTTTGGGAAGATGGATAAAGAAGATCTGGAATCAATTATTGTGTATTTAAGAAGCTTAAAACCTATTGAAAATATAGTTCCTGAATCAAAGGCTGATTTCCCAATGAATTTTATAATTAATACTATTCCGAAAGAGCCTCATTTTTCGAAGAAACCAGATGAAAGTGATGCTGTTGCTTACGGCGGTTACCTGTTTAACGCAGCTTCTTGTGCAGAATGTCATTCCAAACAGGAAAAAGGAAAACCGATTGCCGGAATGGAATTGGCTGGTGGTTTTGAGTTTCCTATGGTTTCAGGAGGTACTGCACTTTCATCAAATATTACTCAGGATGAAGTTACAGGGATTGGAAAATGGTCTGAGGAAGATTTTGTGAAACGCTTTAAATCTTATACAGATAGTTCGTATGTTTCGGCTAAAGTCAGTAAAGGAAATTTTAATACCGTTATGCCATGGACAATGTACGGCGGAATGAAAGAGCAGGATTTAAAAGCGATTTATGCTTATTTAAAAACAATAAAACCGATCAAAAATAGCGTAGTGAAATTTGTGAATTAGTTTGAAAAGAATATAAAAAGAAATCCCGAAACTTGATAAGTATCGGGATTTTTTAATTTTATTAAACTGTAGCAGCTGTTTCTACAGGCAGCGGAATTTGATTTTGAAGCAAATCCTCGAATTTTTCATGAGCACGGATTAGATATCCTTGACCATTCATCCATAGAACTTCAGCTGGTTTGTATCTTGAATTGTAATTGGAAGACATTGAGAAGCAATAAGCTCCTGCATTGCGGAAAGACAGGATATCTCCTTCTTTAATTTCAGCTATTCTTCTGTTGGTTGCGAATGTATCTGTTTCACAAATATATCCAACAACTGAATAAAAACGCTCTTTTCCTTTTGGATTAGAGATATTTTCTATATAATGGGATGAACCATAAAGCATTGGTCGAATCAAGTGATTGAAGCCACTGTCAATTCCTGCAAATACTGTAGAAGTTGTTTGTTTAACAACGTTTACTTTAGCCAAGAAGAATCCTGCTTCGCTTACCAAGAATTTACCAGGTTCAAATATTAAAGTCAAATCTTTACCATATTCTACACAGAAAGCATTGAATCTTTTTGAAAGTTTTTTTCCTAATTCATCAATATCAGTAGCAATATCATCTTTTTTGTAAGGAACTTTAAATCCGCTTCCGAAATCTAAAAATTCTAAGTTTTTGAAGTTTTTTGCAGCATCAAATAAAATTTCAGCAGCATATAAAAATACTTCGATGTCTAAAATATCAGAACCAGTGTGCATATGGATACCTACGATATTCATATTAGTGTTCTCAACGATACGTACTAAATGAGGTAATTGATGTACAGAGATGCCAAATTTACTATCGATGTGACCTACTGAGATATTAGCATTTCCGCCCGCCATTACGTGCGGGTTAATACGGATACAAACCGGCACGTGCGGATGTTTTGCACCGAACTGCTCCAATATGGATAAGTTATCAATATTGATTTGCACTCCCAATGCGTGTACTTCTTCAATTTCCTCTAAAGAAACACCGTTTGGTGTGTAAAATATTTTTTCTGGTGCATAACCAGCGTGTAAACCTAACAAAACTTCTTGTATAGATACAGTGTCCAATCCAGATCCCAAGTCTCTCAATAACTGAAGAATTGCGACATTAGATAATGCCTTCATTGCATAATTGATGCGTAAATTGGCAACCTTTGAAAATGCCTTTGTTAACCGATTATACTGGGATTGTATTTTCTCTGCATCATACACATAAAGTGGACTTCCAAATTGTTCTGCTAAGTGTAGTAAATCGTTTGCTTGCATTTTTTATTTATTAATTTTTTACAAATTTATTATTCTTTAATATTACGACCAAACAAATTGATACTATTTAACAAAATGTAACAAATTGTTTTTATTGTAACAAATACTTCTTATTTGTTGATTTTTTTAACTTTTTTTAATTAACGAAATTTTTCATGACATATATAATAAAGGGAATCTCAATGTGGCTAATAGATAATTTGTTAACTTATTTTTTATTAAATAGATAAATTTTTAACGAATCGAAAAACTGATGAGCTTTAAAAAATAAATCCCTTGATAAAATTGATATCAAGGGATTTTTAAATTTATTGTTTCAAATATTATAGAGCTGGTAAATCGCCATTACCTTTTGTTGGTAAATTGCTATAACCCATCAAGTATAAATCAACTTCTCTTGCAGCTTCACGCCCTTCAGAGATTGCCCACACGATCAAAGATTGTCCTCTTCTCATATCACCAGCGGTGAAGATGTGAGGAACATTAGTTTGATAATTGGTAGCTTTATAATTTGTTCTAAAATCAGTTTCTAAACCTAATTGCTCTGCTAATGTTTTTTCTGGACCTGTAAAACCTAAAGCTAACAAAGCCAAATCGCAAGGCCAGATTTTCTCTGAACCTTCTTTTTCGATTAGTTCTGGTCTTTGTCCTGGAGTTAATTTCCATTGAACTTCAACAGTTTTTAATCCAACTAGTTCTCCTTTTTCATTAGCAAGGAATTCTTTAGTATTAATTAACCAGTTTCTGTCACATCCTTCTTCGTGAGATGAAGATGTTTTTAGCTGTAACGGCCAAAATGGCCATGGTGTAGTTTCGCTTCTTCCAATTGGCGGTTTTGGCATGATTTCAAAATTAGTCACCGATTTTGCTCCGTGTCTGTTTGAAGTTCCAACACAGTCAGATCCTGTATCACCACCACCAATAACGATTACATCTTTTCCAGTTGCTAATACTTGATCTTCGATTTTTTCTCCGTACAATACTTTAGTCTGCTGTGTAAGGAAATCCATTGCCTGAACAACACCTTTGCTGTCAGCACCTTTAGTAGGTAAGCCTCTTCTTTCAGTTGCTCCACCGCATAATACGATAGAATCAAAAGAATTTAATTCTTCTACACTAAAGTTAACACCAACGTTTACATTCGTTTTAAAAGTGATTCCTTCAGCTTCAAGGATTTTTACACGTCTGTCAATAATTCCTTTTTCTAATTTGAAATTAGGAATTCCGTAACGTAATAAACCACCAATTGCATTGTCTCTTTCAAAAACAGTAACGGTATGACCAGCACGGTTTAATTGTTGTGCAGCTGCCAATCCAGCAGGGCCAGATCCAATTACAGCAACAGTTTTTCCAGTTCTTACTTCTGGAGCCTGTGGTTTAATCCATCCTTCGGCAAAACCTCTTTCGATGATGCTTTTTTCAATATTTTCGATTGAAACCGGTTCTTGGATAATTCCCAATACACATGATTTTTCACATGGGGCAGGACATAAACGGCCTGTGAATTCTGGGAAGTTATTTGTAGATTGTAAAATCTGCAATGCGCTTTCCCATTCTTCATGGTGTACCATGTCGTTGAAATCAGGAATTAAATTTCCTAATGGACAACCACTGTGACAAAAAGGAATCCCGCAATCCATGCATCGAGAGCCTTGTTGTTTTAATTTTTCTTTTTCTACCGGTATTGTAAACTCATTATAATTTGCTACTCTTTCTGCAACAGCAGCGTTAGTTTCGTCAGTTCTGCTATATTCTTTAAATCCTCCTATTTTACCCATGACTATTGTGCTATTAATTCTTGAATTTGCTTTTCTTCTGCCAATCTTTTCAATGCTTTTTTGTAATCAGTTGGCATAACTTTTGTGAAATTTTTGCTTTCGTTTTCCCAATCAGCTAAAAGGCGTTTTGCCAGTGGGCTGTTGGTATACATCGAATGATTTTTGATTAGGCGTTTTAATGTCGCTAAATCTTCTTCTTCCAATGTCTCTAAGGCAACCATTTCCATATTGCACAATCCATTTTCAAATTTCTTTTTGTCATCGTATACATAGGCAACACCACCGCTCATACCAGCTGCGAAGTTTCTTCCTGTTTTACCCAAGACAACTACAGTTCCCCCAGTCATGTACTCACAACCGTGATCTCCAATTCCTTCCACTACTGCTGTAGCTCCAGAGTTTCTTACTGCAAAACGCTCACCAGCCATACCGTTGATATAGGCTTCTCCAGTGATTGCACCATAAAGAGCAACGTTACCAATGATTATGTTATCTTCTGGTTTGAAAGTAGCAGTCGGCGGTACTTTAATGATTAATTTTCCTCCAGAAAGACCTTTTCCTAAGTAGTCATTACAGTTTCCGTGTATTTTGAATGATAAACCGTTAGTAGCAAATGCTCCAAAACTTTGTCCAGCAGAACCAGTAAAGTCAACAAGAATAGTATCTTCAGGTAATCCTTGTGATCCGTATATTTTTGAAATTTCATTACTTAAGATAGCACCAACAGAACGGTCTGTATTTTTGATATCAAAAGTAACTCTTGTTCTTTCTTTTCTATAAATAGATGGAATTGCAGCTTTAATAATATCAAAATCAAGTACATTTTCTAATGCGTGATCTTGAGTTGTTGTATTATGGTTTGGAACTGTTTTTGCTTTTTCTGGTTTGTAAAGAATGGTAGATAAGTCTAATCCATTTGCTTTGTAATGCTTGATAGCTTTATTAACATTCAGTTTTTGCGATTGTCCAACCATTTCTTTCAATGTTCTGAATCCAAGCTGTGCCATGATTTCTCTTAACTCTTCAGCGATAAAGTACATGAAGTTAATTACGTGCTCTGGTGTTCCTTTGAAGTTTTTTCTCAATTCAGGATCCTGTGTTGCAATACCTACTGGGCAGGTATTCAAGTGACAAGCTCTCATCATGATACATCCAGAAGCTACAAGCGGAGCAGTAGCAAATCCGAATTCTTCAGCACCCAATAAAGCGGCTATAGCAACATCACGTCCTGTTTTCAATTGTCCGTCACATTCTAGAACTACACGGCTTCTTAAGTCGTTCAAGATTAAAGTTTGTTGTGCTTCAGCTAAACCAAGTTCCCATGGAATACCTGTGTGTTGTAACGAAGTTAAAGGTGCAGCACCCGTTCCTCCGTCATAACCTGATATAAGGATAACATCAGCTTTTGCTTTGGCAACACCGGCAGCAATTGTTCCAACACCTACTTCAGCAACTAACTTAACGTTAACTCTTGCTTCACGGTTAGCATTTTTTAAGTCAAATATCAATTGAGATAAATCTTCAATAGAATAAATATCATGATGCGGCGGAGGAGAAATAAGACCTACATAAGGAGTAGAGTTTCTTGTTTCTGCAATCCAAGGCACTACTTTTTCACCAGGTAACTGACCACCTTCTCCAGGTTTTGCACCTTGAGCCATTTTAATCTGAATCTCCTGAGCGTTTGTCAAATAGTTGATAGAAACTCCAAATCTTCCAGAAGCTACTTGTTTGATAGCACTGTTTTTTGAATCTCCATTCATTTCTTTTTGGAAACGTTTTGGGTTTTCTCCACCTTCTCCAGAGTTAGATTTACCTCCAATTCTGTTCATGGCAATCGCTAGATTTTCGTGAGCTTCCTGGCTGATAGATCCATAGGACATAGCACCAGTTTTGAATTTTTTCACGATTTCAGTCCATGGTTCTACTTCGTCAATAGAAATAGGGTCAAGGTTGTTGAATTCGAATAAACCTCTAATAGTCATTAAGTTTTCACTTTGTTCGTTGACCATTTTAGAGTATTCTTTATAACTTTCAGGGCTGTTCAAACGAACGGCTTGCTGTAGTTTTGAAATAGTTGTCGGATTGAACATGTGTTTCTCACCGTTTCTTCTCCATCTGTAAACACCTCCTATTTCTAAAGGCAATAGATTTGCAATTTTAGATTTAGGGAATGCATTTTGGTGTCTTTTCTTAACTTCTCTTTCAATTTCCATTAAACCTATACCTTCAATTCTTGATGGAGTGTATGGGAAATATTTTGAAGAGAATGTTTTGTTAAGACCTAAAATTTCAAAAATCTGGGCAGCTCTGTATGAATGTAAAGTAGAGATACCAATTTTGTTCATGATTTTTACAATTCCTTTTGCAATCGCTTTGTTGAAGTTTGCAATCGCATAATCAGCTTTAACGCCAGTTATGTGTCCTTCATTTACTTGGTTGTGAATAATTTCATTTACCATGTAAGGGTTGATTGCACTTGCGCCATATCCGAATAATAAAGCGAAATGATGCGGTTCACGTGGTTCAGCAGATTCGATTATGATTCCGAAATTTGAACGAACTTTAAGGATGTTCAAAGTATGGTGTATGTAAGAAGTAGCCAATAACATTGGTATTGGAGCTAATTCTTCTGTTACGCCTCTGTCTGAAAGAACAACGATATTACATCCTTCTGAAACTGCTTTGAAAGTTGCCTGAACACATTTTTCCAATGCACGCTCCATACCATTTACACCTTTTTCTATTTTGTATAAAGTAGAAATAGTAACCGATTTGAAATCAGCATGGTCAAGATTTTTTATTTTATCTAAATCCTCATTAGATATTACAGGATTTTGAATTTTGATTTTTTTACAGTGAACATCAGTAATGTCAAAGATGTTGTAATCGCCTCCAATTGCTAAACTTGTATCAGTAATAATTTCTTCACGGATACCATCCAAAGGCGGATTCGTTACCTGAGCAAATAATTCTTTGAAGTAGTTATACAACAATTGTGGCTGATCTGACAATACTGCCAAAGGAGTATCATTACCCATAGAACTCAATGCTTCATTGCCTTGAGCACCCATTGGATTAATCATGGTTTTTAAATCCTCATGAGTATATCCGAACAAACGAAGTCTGGTTTCGAAATCAATTTGTTCTGTTGGGATTTCGTTATTTGTATAAGGAATGTTAGCCAATTGCAATAAATTGCTGTTTAGCCATTCTCTATATGGACGTTTTGTAACTACTGAATGTTTAACTTCTTCGTCTTCGATGATACGGCCTTCATTCATGTCAACAAGGAACATTTTTCCTGGTTCCAGTCTTCCGTGCTGTATTACATCTTCAGGTTTGATATCAAGAACACCAATTTCTGATGACATGATAACGAAACCGCTTTTGGTCAGTGTATAACGAGATGGACGCAATCCATTTCTGTCTAGCAATGCTCCAATAACATTTCCGTCTGTAAATGGAATAGAAGCAGGACCATCCCATGGCTCCATGATACAAGCATTGTATTCGTAGAATGCTTTTTTCTCATCCGACATGGTTTTGTGTTTTTCCCATGCTTCAGGAACAACCATCATCATAACTTCTGGCAACGAACGTCCAGTCATTAATAATAACTCAACAACCATATCCATAGAAGCTGAATCTGATTTTCCTTCTAAGATGATTGGGAATAATTTTTTCAAATCTTCTCCAAAAACATCACTTTTCATTAATTCTTCACGAGCACGCATTCTGCTCACGTTTCCTCTTAATGTGTTGATTTCACCATTGTGACACATATATCTAAAAGGCTGTGCCAAATCCCAAGAAGGGAAAGTGTTTGTAGAGAAACGCTGGTGAACCAATGCTAAACGGGTTACCAAATCGCTGTCTAATAAATCAGTATAGTATCTGCTGATGTCTTCCGGCATCAATAGTCCTTTATATATTATAGTAGTTGTAGAACAGCTTGAAAAGTAAAACATATGACTTTCCGAAGTTCTTGAGTTACGGATTTTATGTTCAGCAATTTTTCTAGCCATGAATAATTTGGCATTGAACTGCTGTTCAGTAATATCTAAACCGTTTTTACCAACAAATACTTGTTTAACGGTTGGTTCTTTTTCTGCTGCAATCTGTCCTAAATTAGAAACATCTACAGGAACATCTCTCCATCCTAAAATTGATAGGTTTTGATCTTTTATGGCAGATTCAAAAGTTTCTTTACAAAAAGCAACTTGGTTAGGGCTTTTTGGCATAAAGGTCATACCTACAGCATATTCTCTGACTTCTGGTATTTCAAAATCACAGACTTTTTTAAAGAAGTCATGCGGGATATCAAATAAAATTCCAGCTCCGTCTCCAGTTCTTCCGTCCGAGCTTACCGCTCCACGATGTTCCAGCTTGATTAGGATGTCTAGAGCCTTATGAATAATGTCATTAGACTTAATTCCGTTCAAATTACATATAAATCCTGCGCCACAGTTGTCGTGCTCAAATTCGGGTAAATAAAGCCCTTGTTCTTTAACTCTCATGCTTGATATTTTTTTTGACAAAATTAAAGATTTCTTAACATATAACGAATGAATCTGGTGGTAAAGGTTCTATTTTTACTATAAAATTAAAAAAGTAATGTATAATTGATAATAATGCTGATTTTTTACTTTTGAATTGACATATCAGCAAAAAATAATTTTGTAATCTTTTGAATGAGTCTGTTTTTGTAATAAATATTGGGTTATACTTTTTAGTGATAATTATTTTAACAAAATAGCTGATTATTTTTAAATTTTAGATATTGTTGCGTTTAAGATGTTATGTTTTAAAATTTTTAATTTCATATAACTTATTATATGCTTAAAAAAAATTTTAATTAAATTAAATTTTTCTATTTTTGTGCCACTTTTATTCTGAAATAGATTCAGAATCCAGACAAATTCTATATTATGAACATACACGAATATCAAGGAAAAGAGATTTTAGCTAGCTATGGAGTTCGCATTCAACGCGGAATCGTAGCTAATAGCCCAGTAGAAGCTGTAGCTGCTGCAAAACAATTAACTACTGAAACTGGAACAAGCTGGTATGTGGTTAAAGCACAAATTCACGCAGGTGGACGTGGAAAAGGCGGTGGAGTTAAACTTGCCAAAGGAATTGACAAAGTAGAAGGAATTGCAGAAGAAATTATCGGAATGCAGTTAATCACTCCGCAGACTTCTGCTGAAGGGAAAAAAGTACACAAAGTTTTAATCGCTGAGGATGTTTACTATCCAGGTGAAAGTGAAACTTCTGAGTTTTATGTTTCTGTTCTTTTAAACAGAGCTACAGGACGCAACATGATTATGTATTCTACCGAAGGAGGTATGGATATCGAAGAAGTTGCTGAGCATACTCCTCACTTAATTTTTACTGAAGAGATTGATCCATCTGTTGGATTGCAAGGTTTTCAGGCAAGAAGAATTGCCTTTAATTTAGGTCTTTCTGGAAATGCTTTCAAGGAAATGGTGAAATTCATTGATTCATTATACAATGCTTACATTGGTTCTGATGCTTCTATGTTTGAAATCAATCCAGTTTTGAAAACATCTGATGATAAAATCTTGGCAGTTGATGCTAAAGTAAATATCGATGACAACGCTTTATACAGACAAAAGAAATATGCTGATATGCGTGACATCCGTGAGGAAAATCCAATCGAGGTTGAAGCAAAAGAAGTAGGATTGAACTATGTAGATCTTGACGGAACTGTAGGATGTATGGTAAACGGTGCTGGTCTTGCAATGGCAACTATGGATTTAATTAAGTATGCTGGTTTTGAGCCTGCAAACTTCCTTGACGTAGGTGGAACTGCTGATGCAAAACGTGTTGAAACTGCTTTCCGTATTATCTTGAAAGATCAAAACGTAAAAGCAATTTTGATTAACATTTTTGGAGGAATCGTTCGTTGTGACCGTGTTGCTCAAGGTGTTGTTGATGCTTACAAAAACATGGGAGACGCTATTAAAGTGCCAATCATTGTTCGTCTGCAAGGTACAAATGCTGAAATTGCAAAAGAATTAATCGATAATTCTGGAATGCCAATTTTATCTGCAGTACAATTTCAAGAAGCTGCTGATCAAGTACAGGCTGCGCTTTCTTAATTAGAATAAAAAGTTTATATATAAAAAAATCCTGAGTGAAAGCTCAGGATTTTTTTATGGATGAAGTTGGTGGTACAGTTTTTTTAAAAAATAGCCTCTTTTATTTTTTTGCTAATGCGTTTCAAATAGTCATCTGGGTATGATCTTTCTCCCATAAACAGATCAGTCATTGCTTCAGCAGCATATTGTCCATATTTTTTTAAAATAATATTTCTAAAGGTTTTTTTATTATAAAAATGATGTGCCAGTACTCCAGCTTTTTGAACTTCTGGTAAAATAGTCGTTTCTAATTTCTCAATGTATAAAGAAGAAGCTTTTTCGTAATCTAAGTTACTTTCTATTATGGACTGAGCAGCTAGTACACCGCTTAAAATGGAATTAGAAATACCTTCTGCGACTAATGGATCGGCAAGACCCGCTGAATCTCCAGTTAAGAATACATTTTTTTGTACAAAAGTATCTGTTCTAGGTGCTACAGGAATAACAAAACCATGCCCTTCTTCTTTAAGAATTTCGGTAATACCTAATATTTTTAAATACTCGGCATAATATTCTTTAAGATTGATTTTTTTATTGGTTTTCACAACAACAGCAACCCCAATTGAAAGATGATTTTTTTTAGGAAAACACCATGCGTAACCATAAGGAATAGCATCAATATCAAAACGTGCATCATTTGACAATCGTTCAAAATCTGCAGCCGGAACTTCAATTTCATATTCTAATGCAGGAATAAGGGTTCTTGTTTCTTTCCAGCCTGCTATTTTTGCTATTGGGCTCAAAGCACCATCGGCGGCTATAATAAATTTTGCAGCAATATCTCCTTCAGTTGTGTGAATTGTTTGGATGTCTCCAAAAGTAATGTCTACTACTTTATGATTCTGCAATAAAGTTACTCCGTTACTTTTTGCTTTTTCAACTATTAAATTATCAAAAGCATCGCGCATCACCATGCTTACGATTGGTTTTTCTCTTCGGGTTGTTATGCAGGGATGTTTTTTGGAAAAATAAGTGTCAATTGCATAGAATTCTTTTTCAACTACTGATGATATATCAAATGGCATCATTTTTAGACCTCTAAAAACAAGGCCTCCGCCACAAGTTTTATATCTTGGTAATATTTCTTTTTCTATAATTACTGTTGAAATTCCTGATTTAGATAATTCAAAAGCTGCCGAAGCACCTGCGGGACCACTGCCAATAATAGCTACATCAAATGATTTCATGTGTTTTTTAGCAAAACTAAATTAATATTTCGGAATCTTCAAAATTATCTGCTGCTTACGTTTTATAAATGTCATTTTGCTTTATAAGGATATTGAAGTGGCTTATAAAATAAAGTTATTGCAAGGTTTCAATTATGTGTGAGATATGGAATAACTTTACGTAATATAAATTTAGGAAAAATGAAACTTCATATTCAAAATAATTTTACAGCCGAAATGCCTGCCGATCCAAGTGAAATCAATATTCCAAGACAGGTAGAAAAAGCATTCTTTTCGTATGTTGAGCCAAAGAAACCTTCAAATCCTTCTTTGATTCATGCATCAGAAGACGTGGCTGATTTGTTGGGAATGTCTCATGAAGATATTTTATCAGAAGATTTTTTGAATATTTTTTCGGGAAATAGTCTTTATCCAGAAACTAGGCCATATGCTTTGGCTTATGCAGGGCATCAGTTTGGTAATTGGGCAGGGCAACTGGGAGACGGACGTGCTATTAATTTAACGGAAATAATTCACAATAATAAATCGTATACATTGCAGTTAAAAGGAGCAGGGCCAACGCCATATTCCCGAACAGCAGATGGTTTTGCTGTACTTCGTTCTTCCATTCGTGAATATTTATGTGCCGAAGCCATGCATTATTTGGGTGTTCCTACAACGCGCTCACTTTCGCTGGTACTCTCGGGAGATCAGGTTTTACGTGATATTCTCTATAACGGAAATCCGGCTTACGAAAAAGGAGCTGTTGTCTGCAGGGTGGCGCCTTCGTTTATCCGTTTTGGAAGTTTTGAATTGTTTGCTTCCAGAAATGACCGTGTTAATCTCAAATTATTAGCTGATTTTACTATTAAATATCATTTTCCAGATATTAAAAGTGAAGGAGCCGAAAAATATCTTGCTTTCTTTAAAGAGGTAACACAAACTACCCTGAAAATGATTGTGCATTGGCAGCGGGTAGGTTTTGTTCATGGTGTTATGAATACTGATAATATGTCGATTCACGGATTAACTATAGATTATGGTCCTTATGGCTGGCTGGAAGATTACGACCCTAATTGGACTCCAAATACAACCGACAGACAAAATAAAAGATACCGCTTCGGGAATCAGCCTAATGTCGCTTTGTGGAATTTATATCAATTGGCAAATGCTTTGTTTCCTATAATAAATGATGCCAAACCACTTGAGGAAATTTTAAAAGCTTTTAGCAGTGATTATGAAGCGGAGTATTTGAATATGATGCGTAATAAACTCGGGTTTAAAATAAGTAAGGATCAAGATACTGCTCTAATTGAAAGCCTGACTGAACTGCTTCAATTAGCAGAAACAGACATGACTATTTTCTTTAGAAATTTGGGTACTATTTTAAAAACAGACTCGGATGAAATTGCTTTCGAAAAAATTAAAGAAGCTTTTTATAAAAATCTTGAAGAATCGGTTTTGGATAATTGGAAAACTTGGCTTCGACATTATAGCAGCCGAATCAGTGAAGAAACGCTGACAGATGATGAAAGAAAAGAGCAGATGAATTCAGTGAATCCTAAATACGTATTACGAAATTACATGGCTCAATTATGTATTGATGATGCCGATAAAGGTGATTATTCTTTACTGAATGAATTGTTTGAGTTACTGAAAAAACCTTATGATGAACAGCACGACAGCCAAAAATGGTTTGCAAAAAGACCAGATTGGGCTAGAGATAAAGTAGGCTGTTCCATGTTGAGCTGCAGTTCTTAATTAGCTCTTGGCTCAAAATTACTGTAAAACAAAAAATCCTAAGAAAACTTAGGATTTTTTGTTCTTACCAAAATTGTATTTCACTTTTTCTACAACAGATGGTTTGCCGTTGCCTTTTGGGAATTGCTTTTTTGCAGGTTTTTTAGCTGTAGAACTTGATTTTCCTGGAGCTTGATCTGCTCTGTCTTTTTCAGGGTCTTTGGCTTTTGGCTTAAATTGTTTCACCTGTTCGCTATTGCTCGAGCCAGGTCTTTTGGAATCACTATTTTTTGCTGGAATTTGTGCTTTATGTTTGGCAATAACGTCATTCGGATTTTTCGGGTTTTCTTTTGTTCCTCTCAAATGAATTACTAATCCGTTTAGGAAATTACGCAATACCTGATCACCGCATTCCATATAATTTTCGTGTTTTTCATCACGGAAAAAAGCTCCTAATTCAGATTTTGAAATTCTGAAATCTACCAATTCCAAAATTTCTACTATTTGATCATCACGGAGCATCAATGCTACCCGAAGTTTTTTGAATATATCGTTATTTGTCATTTTTGTATGTTTAAAGTGCAAAGATAAGCATTTACAAAATGAATTTCTTTTTATTATTTTCTGCTGTCAAAAACACTTTGCTAATTATTTGAAATTAGATTATTTTTGGGGTTAATAAAAGATTTGTCCGCTAATAAAAAGATAAAGAGTCTTAAAGATTGTTTAAGTATGAAGAAAATTACACTAAGTTTCGTTCTCTTTTTTTGTTTGATATTTGTACAGGCTCAGTCTGGCCATGAAATTAAAATTAATTTAAAGAATTGTAAAGACACCGTTGCATACTTAGCCTTTTATCAATTTGATAAACTGTATATTGCTGATACCTGCAAAAAAGTGGTCAACGGAAATATTGTTTTCAAGGGAA
Organism: Flavobacterium aquicola; assembly: GCF_003385115.1. Classification (GTDB taxonomy): domain Bacteria; phylum Bacteroidota; class Bacteroidia; order Flavobacteriales; family Flavobacteriaceae; genus Flavobacterium; species Flavobacterium aquicola. The sequence goes on along the minus strand of NZ_QUNI01000001.1, from coordinate 547,298 downwards.
AGAAAAATTTAGATAAGGGAGTTTACTTTTTATTCAGTCAGGAGAAAGGAAATTATTTTGATTTCATAATAGATGAGCAATCACAAAAACAGCAGATCACTTCTGATAAATCTAATTTGATCGAAAATCTGAAATCCATTAATTCCAGACAAAATGAAAATTTCTTCAATTATATTCGTTTTGTAACGGCAAAAAATAAAGAATTCGACAGTTTTAAAAAAGCATTAAAAGAACAGAAAAAAACAGATTCTACTGCGATTATAACTAAGGAATTCAAAGTCTTGAATGAGGCTATTTTAGAAACGGATTTGAATGTAATTGCGCAAAACAAAGGAAATTATCTTTCGGAAATGATCAATTTAAAATCGGAGAAAACTGCAAAGAATATCCCTAAAGCTTCCAATGGCAGACCTGACAGTATTTATTCTTATAACTATTATAAAAAACATTTTTGGGATGGAGTTAATTTCGAAGATGATGCGATGCTGAAAAATCCATTTTTTGCAAATAAAATAAAACAATATTTTAATAATGTTGTTGTTCAGAATCCTGATTCAATTTGCGTTGAGATCGATCGAATGATGCTCAAAACTAAGCAAGGGACTAAAATGAATATGCTTTTATTAGCTTATTTTACTTCGACTTATGAGATTCCAAAAATAATGGGAATGGACAAAGTCTTTGTTTACATGGTGGACAATTATTTTAAAACTGGCAAAGCCAAAGGTGTTTATGATGATAGTGTTATCAAAATTATTATAAACAGGGGAGATGTGCTAACACCGTTGCAGCTTGGGAAAACAGCTCCAGAGCTCTACATGATAGATATTCCTGGTCATGATAAAATTGCGAAAATGGGTTTTGATACAGCTAAAACAAGCGAAGAAATTACCAGAATCTATTATGCTAACCAGCCTGAAATCGAAAAAACTTATCTTACTTTATCAAGTGTCAAAGCTGATTATTTAATTCTGATTTTTTGGGATGTTGACTGCGGACACTGCCAAAAAGAGATTCCTAAAATCTTAGAACTGTACCACGAGATGTTAAAAGAAAAGAAAGATGTAAAAGTTTTTGGAGTTTACACCCAAAATGAATTCGATAAATACAAAAAATACATCATTGACAATAAAATCGATTGGATTAATGTTTATGATGGTGTTCATATCAATAACCTTAAGGATAAATATGATGTTGTAACGACGCCCGTAATTTATATTCTTGATAAAAATAAAGTTATTAAAGCCAAAGGAATTGGTTCTGAAGCGATAAAAAGTATCATTACTCAAATGGAAAAAGAAAATTCCAAAAAATAATTTTTTTTGCTTAAATGGAATAATATCTGCTTAATATCCTAACCAGATAATTGCATCGTCAAAACCATCTCTCCATAATTTTTCGTTATGGTGACCACCTTTTACGATTACTTTTTTGTTGAGATGCAGGCAATAGCAGCGGTTGGTGTTTAGTAAAATTTCCATTTGATTTAGATCGTTTACCATATCATCATCGTCTCCTTCAGAATCTCCGCAGAGAAAATAAATTTTGGCCTTAAGTTTTTTACTGTTTGCCATGTAATCATTTATGTCTTTTCGGTTAATCCAAAAAGCGGGAGAAAAAACACCTGCTTTCCCGAAGACATCGGGATATTTTATAGCAGCATAAAAAGAAACCAAACCTCCCAGTGAACTTCCCATTATTGTTGTGTTTTTGGCGTTAGGTTTCGTTCTGTATTTTTTGTCGATTTCAGGTTTTAATGTATTTACGATAAATTCAAGATATTTATCAGCATTTCCGCCTCCGTATTTTTCATTTTTATAGGGGGTTAGTTCTTCCAGCCGTTTTTCGCCGCCGTTTTCAATTCCTACGACAATTACCTGCGCTTTCAAACTGTCCAGTTTTTCGTCGACATTCCATTCTCCTGCAAATGAAGTTTTGGCGTCAAATAGATTTTGAGCGTCATGCATGTAAATAACCGGATACTTTTTAGTTGATGTTTCGTAATCTTTTGGCAGGTACAGCCAAATTTTCCGGCTTGTTTTCAGCTGAGGAACTTCCATTGTAAAGGTTGAAACCTGTTTAGAAGCAGTACTTTCCTGAGCAGCTGCTATTCCAAAAAATAATAAAAACGGAATTAGGATAAATATTTTCAAGGCTAATTATTTTAGATTTAGAAAAAATCAATATTTTAGCTAAAAATACAAATTTGATGAATACCCAAGAAGAAAAAATAAAATTACTGTCGGAGATGATTGCGTTTTCGGTAGTCGATGGCAGATTGCATGAAAGAGAGTATCAATTTGTTTGGATAGTTGCTCAAGAGTTGGGTATTAGCAAAAGCGAATTTAATGAATTGTTTCGCAGAGAATTGCCTGTTGGTGTTATCAAATCTGAGTTTGAGAGGATTCAGCAATTTTATCGTTTAGCATTACTGATGCATTGTGATGGTGTTTTGCATCCAAAAGAGGAAGAAGCCATTCGTCAGATAGCCATTAATATGGGATTGAATCCAAGTGCTACAAATCGCATTCTGAAGTTAATGACAGCATCTCCAAATGTTATGATTCCACCAGAAGTGTTATTGGGTCTTTTTCAGGAACAGTATAATTGATTTCAATACTTTATCGTTTTTTTAAAATATATTTTACCATTAAGATATTAAGAAAATTAAGTTTTTAGAGACTTAATGATGCTTAATATCTTAATGGTTTTAATCTTTTTGTCGTTAAAATTTTTTAATTGATTTTATCCTGCAAAGCCTTAATCTCATCACGAAGTTTTGCTGCCTGCATAAAATCTAAATCTTTTGCGGCTTTTTCCATTGCTTTTCGCTTTTCGCGGATGAGTTTTTCCAAATCAGGTTTGGACATATAGGCTGTTTCAGGTTCGGCAGCAATATTCATAGTGTGTCCCAGTTCGTATTCGACCAATTTGTTGTTGGTAAAAGCACTTTCAATTTTTTTGTTCAATGCCTGCGGAACAATATTGTTTTCTGTATTGAAATTGATTTGTTTAGTTCTTCTGTAACTGGTTTCATCAATGGTTTTCTGCATACTGGCTGTAATTTTATCAGCATACATAATTGCTTTTCCATTTAAGTTTCTAGCGGCGCGTCCAATTGTCTGCGTCAGCGAACGATGGCTTCTCAAAAATCCTTCTTTATCTGCATCTAGAATCGCAACTAGGGAAACTTCTGGTAAATCTAAACCTTCTCTTAATAAGTTTACACCTATCAAAACATCAAAGATTCCTTTTCGTAAATCCTGCATGATCTCAATACGTTCAAGTGTGTCAACATCAGAGTGAATGTAACGGCAGCGAATACTTACTTTAGTTAAATATTTGGCTAACTCTTCGGCCATCCTTTTGGTCAAAGTAGTTACCAAAACACGTTCGTCCAATTCACATCGCTGCTGAATTTCCTCAATCAAATCATCAATTTGGTTCAGACTCGGACGAATTTCAATAATTGGATCCAATAATCCAGTTGGGCGGATTACTTGTTCTACATACACACCATCTGATTTTTGCAGTTCATAATCGGCTGGAGTTGCGGAGACATAAATAACCTGATTCTGCATTGCTTCAAATTCCTCAAATTTCAAAGGTCGGTTGTCCATAGCTGCTGGTAAACGAAAACCATATTCAACCAAATTTTCCTTACGGCTGCGGTCACCTCCGTACATAGCGTGAACTTGTGAAACGGTTACATGGCTTTCGTCAACAACCATTAAATAATCTTTTGGAAAATAGTCTAATAAGCAAAAGGGACGCGTTCCGGCTTGTCTGCCATCAAGGTAGCGGGAATAATTCTCGATTCCTGAGCAATAGCCCAATTCCCGAATCATTTCTAAATCAAAATTAGTCCGTTCTTCGAGTCGTTTAGCTTCAAGATGTTTGCCTATTTCTTTGAAATAGTCAACTTGTTTAACTAAATCCTGCTGGATTTCCCAAATTGCACCTTGCAGTACATCTGGAGAAGTCACAAACATATTGGCTGGGTAAATGGTCAATTTTTCGTATCTCTCAATAACTTTTGAGGTTTTTACATCAAAGCTTTCTATTTCTTCGATTTCATCTCCAAAAAAATGAATTCGGAAACCATCATCAGCATAACTTGGATAAACTTCAACAGTATCACCTTTTATGCGGAAATTTCCAGGAGTAAAATCGGCTTCAGTTCTGGAGTATAAACTCTGCACTAAACTGCGAAGCAGTTTGGTTCTAGAAATAATCTGATCGCGCTCAATCGCAATTACATTTTTTTGAAATTCCACCGGATTTCCAATACCATACAGACAGGAAACTGATGCGACAACCAAAATATCGCGCCTGCCTGAAAGCAGGGAAGAGGTAGTGCTCAAACGCATTTTTTCAAGCTCTTCATTGATGGATAAATCCTTTTCGATGAAAACGCCTGTGACTGGCATAAAAGCTTCCGGCTGGTAATAATCGTAGTAGGATACAAAATATTCCACTGCATTATTAGGGAAAAATTGCTTGAATTCGGAGTATAATTGTGCTGCTAATGTTTTATTGTGTGCCAAGACTAAAGTTGGTTTCTGAACTTCCTGAATTACATTAGCTACAGTAAAAGTTTTTCCTGAACCTGTAACTCCCAAAAGAGTTTGAAATTGTTCACCTGCCTCAATACCTTGAGTTAATTTTTCAATAGCTTGTGGCTGGTCGCCTTTAGGTTGATAATCTGATATAACTTGGAAATTCATTTGCTTTTTTCAAGGTTTGAACTGTAAAGTTACAAAGTTTGATGCTTAACAACGATGTATAATAAGATTAAAAATACCCATCATTCCAAAAATGAAATCATATCCTGATTTATTTCTTTGGTCTGGTCAATACTTAAAAAATGCCCAGCATCTTTTACGATTTTGGTTTTGCTTTTTACTAAAAATTCTTGCGCTCTTTCAATACTTTTTTCAGAATTGATTACATCATGATCACCAATTAAAATAAAAACTGGGTTAGTAATTGATTTTAAATCTTCATCTGAAAAAGGGAGCATTTTGAGCATACTCGTATTTGATTTAGCATATTTATTAGCTAAATAAAATTGTCTTTTATATACGGAATTAATTTTTTCGGGATGTGTTGAAAATGTTTTTAATGTTTTTCCAAATTTTTTCTCACTTGGAAAAAGTTTTAAAAATAAGGCAGCGCTTGTTTTTCCCACTTTGTCAATAAATTCGAATGTTTGTGCTGGGCTTAATAAAACTATTTTGTTGATTGAATTATTTTTTTGTGTAGCCAATAAAGTTGCAATCCATCCACCACGTGAAGCGGCAACAATATCAAAATCTTTTAATTTATAGTGATTAAAAATTTCATTGTACCAAATTACGATTTCTTCTTTCGAAAGAGAATTTGATGTTAAAGTTGATTTATTAGGCTCCATCAAAAAATCGATTGCATATACTTGATGTTCTTTTGTAAGAGCTTTAATGTTTGGGTACCACATTGTTGAACTGGCATCCATACCATGAAGTAAAACTAATTTTTTTCCATTTTTAGGGCCAGCTATAACAATATGAGCTGTTCCATAGTTAGTTTTTATATTTTCTTCGACATATGGAACATTCCAAAGTTTTAAAGCATTGTTGTAAGAATCTATATAAGCGTTTTTTTCTTTTTTTGTTTGAAAAACATAATCATCAAATTTTTCTTTTTTGGATGTGGCACAACCAAAAATCATTAATAATGCTAGGGACTGCAAAAGTAATTTTGGCATAGTAAGTAAAATTATAATTTACTTTAAAGATACTTTTTAATGTGATTTTAAAGTTTCATAATTTTAATTTAAAATTATATGATTACATTTTTTAGGGCTTATTGTTACTATAGTAAAAATGTTTGTAACTAAAACCTATTTTCTTCAAAGTTCCATGTATGTTGCTGTTCTTCACTTAAAAACGACCACGCAACAAAGCGGCTCGTTTTTTGGCCTTGAGCCATATCAATTGTTTTTATAGCTGCGGGGTGTACTTTGGCTAATGTTTTATAAATACTTTTCAGATTATCACTTTTAGATACCAAAGTGGTAAACCATAGACACTGCATCGGATATTTCGCACTCTCATAAATCATTTGTTTGATAAATGCCAATTCGCCACCATCGCACCATAATTCGGCATTTTGCCCTCCAAAGTTCAATACTGGTTTGTCTGTTTTAGGTTTGCCTGGATTTAAATTATTGACTTTCCGAGCAGCGTTTTTTTGTGCTTCTTCGGCAGAATTATGAAAAGGCGGATTGCAGAGTACGAATGTAAATCGATCCTCAGGTGTAATAATATTTTTGAAAATAAATCGGGACTCGGTTTGCTGCTGTAAACTGATGACATCAATTAATTTTGGATTGGCTTCGATAATTGTACTGCAGTTTTCAATTGCTTTCAAGTCAATATCAGTGCCTACAAAACTCCAGCCGTATGTTGTATTACCTATAATTGGATAAATGCAATTAGAGCCTACACCAATGTCAAGTCCCATTACATTTTCACCTTCAGGGATTTTTCCTTTATTGGATAAAGCCAGCAAATCGGCAATGTAATGGATATAGTCGGCTCGTCCAGGTATTGGCGGACAAAGATAATTTTTAGGAATATCCCAGTTCTGAATACCGTAATCCGTTTGAAGCAAGGTTTGGTTAAGGAGTTTTACAGCTTGAGGATCACTAAAATCAATTGTTTTAATGTCGTGCTGGTTAACAAAAACAAATTTTCCTAATTCGGGATTATTTTGTGTTAATAGTTCAAAATTATATCCAAACCGATGAAGATTTCTTGGATGTAAATTTGTCTTTTCGGTATTTTTTATTGATTTCATTTTCTAAATTTCGATGCAAAGATAGTCAAACCAATTTTGTTATCGGTATGACAGTCGTTTACAGTTGTTCTGTAATGAAATCGGTAAAGATAATTAATTGGAACGATGGCTCAAAAGCCTACTGATTGCGAAGAATTTTCTCCATCTTCCTGCCTTTTGCCAGTTCATCTACCAGTTTATCCAGATATCGAACCTGCTGTGTGAGCTTATTTTCGATTTCTTCTATACGATAGCCACATATAACCCCTGTAATGAGGTGAGCATTGGGGTTTATAGAAGCCTGCCCAAAGAACGTTTCAAAAGTTGCTTTTTCAGTTATGAGTTCCTGCTGTTTTTGATTGTTAAAACCTGTTAACCATTCTATAACCTGATTCAATTCTTCTTTTGATCTGCCTTTCTTTTCCACTTTTGCAAGGTATAAGGGATAGACAGAAGAAAAAGTCATTTTTGCGATGCGCTGATTGTGAGTGTCTAAATTATTCATAGCTTTTATTATTTTGCAAGTAACAAAATGACTTATAAAGTCTGTTTAAAGCAGTGATTATATGATTAATGAGCAGCAACTGCTTTTAGTCCAATAATAGATGCTATTAATGTAATTATAAAAAATACTCGCCAGAATGTTGCCGGTTCTTTAAAAATAAAAATGCCTACCAATACTGTTCCAACTGCTCCTATGCCTGTCCAGACTGCATAAGCCGTACCGATTGGTAAAGTCTGCGTTGCTTTGACTAAAAGAATCATACTTATACTGAGCGCGGCAAGAAAACCTCCATACCATAAAAACATTTCATTTCCTGCTGCATTTTTTGCTTTTCCAAGGCAGAAAGCAAAAGCTACTTCAAATAATCCAGCTATGATTAAAATTATCCAATTCATTTTTTTGTTTTTTTTTACAAAGGTTGTAAAAAGAATTGAGGTGGGATTTTATAAATGATAAAAAATTATCTCAATTTTTTCTGCAGAAATAAAACTTAAATCAAGACAGCTATAATAAACTGCTGTCGGAATGTTTCTTGATTTTAATCTAATTACGGGTTGTTATTAAATAGTGTTTTTAAAAATTGCTGTGCTGTAAAGGCAATAAAGGTTCTAATTGAATGTTATATAATTAGGTTTTAATGTGTTTAATTTTTTTAATATTTTGATGATATGAAGACAATGCTGTTTTTGATTTTAGTAGGAAGTTTTTCTTTTCAAGGATATGCTCAAAGCGAGTTTAGTACTAAATCTAAAGCCGTTCCAGATAAAAAGATGGAAATTAAAAAGATAAATCCTCCGAAAGAAATTGAGCCCAAAGTTACACCGCCAGCTGTTGTGAAACAGCCCGATCCATTTGAAATTAATCCGGAAGAGCTTTTTAAAGATAGAAACCTGTATAAAGAACCGAAGGATTCAGTAGGTATTTTTTATAGAAGAAATCAATATTTAGGGAGTTTTAAAACGAAAACAATTACCTCTAGTATTCGTTTTAGAGATGCTGCCTTTGTAGATGGCGACAAAATAAAAATATATTTGAATGACAAAGTGGTTCAACCTGAAGTTCGTCTGGATGGAACATTTAAAGAACTCAAAATAGATTTAGTGCCTGGAATTAATAAAATTGATTTTGAAGCTTTGAACGAGGGTTCAGCTTCGCCGAATACTGCTCAATTTGAGGTTTATGATGATAAAGGAACTGCTATTACGAATCAGCCGTGGAATGTGGGTACTGGATATAAGGCTACAATAGTATTAGTTCGAGAGTAAAAACTGTATTGTTTTTAAAATAGTAAAACCTCGCTTTAAATTTATAAAGCGAGGTTTTTTTTGAAATTTTCTGAAGCTATAATTTTATCTGAAATTATCAGTCTATACATTCCATAAGCAGTAGATCGCCGTCTGTATGTGTTAGTGTTACCAATCCGTCTTGGGAAACTTCATTGCTGCTTCCTGTTCTGTATCCTATGGTAAGTGTGTCGTTTTCTAAAGGATATACTAAATTTTCAGAATGGATTCCGTTTACAACTCCAATGGGAATTAATGAAATTGGCGTTCCAGCGGTGTACCATTTTTCAAATTTATTCGGCAGCAGAAATATTTTGGAATGATCGTCGAGGATAACAATTTTAATCAGATTTCTATAACGAACAATATTCGTAAGGTTTGTTATGGTATGATCTGCACGTTTTCCGGTTGCCCATACTACATTTACGGCTGGAATTTTTCTTTCAATAAGATATTCAAAGGCTTTCTCTAAATCGGTTTTGTTTTGATCCGGAGTATGCACAATTTCTATTGGATATTGGGTGGTTTTGTATACTTCGGGATCAAATCCATGGTCGAAATCACCCAATAACACATCGACTTTAATACCTAACTCCAGCACTCTTTCCATCGCTGAATCGAGTACAATAACCAGTGGTGACCATTCGAGTAATTGTCCTAGTAATTCGGGATGGCAGGAAGCTCCATTAGCAATAATTAAAGCTGGTTCCTGGTCGTCGCGAACAATGTGGTGTGAAGACATAAATTAATTATGAATTATGAATTATGAATTATGAATTATGAATTATGAATTATGAATTTCATCAATTAGTTATCAAAGATAGTATTTCTGGTACAGTAATTCATAATTGAGAATTCGTAATTTTTTAACCCAGATTGCTTCGCCAGTTCGCTTTGCTCGGGTGTAATGCAAAATCCTCGTTTAAAAATAGTTTTTTTAAACGAGGACTTGTTAATGGATAGCTGGATCAACTACTGGATGGTATAACTATCAGAATCTATTTCGGAAAGATGAAAAAATCCTAAAGGATAATTATCTGAATTGGTTTGATTGAAAATGTTTCCTCTCAAGGTTGCTGGCGGTGTAGCAAAAGGATTTCCTCCATCACTTCCTGCAATGTTAAGCAGCTTGTTCATATAATTACTGTATTGTTCTGTGATTCCCTGTATGCTGAATTGAATTACATCTCCTTTTTCTAGTTCGTCATCACGATATAATGCAAACATTGAATTGCCTTGAAAAAATTCGTCGGAAAGAACTCCATATTCAGGATATACAATATTGGCATTTTTAGCACCTACCAGATAAAAGTTGTCTTCAGCTCCATTATCCTGCCAATAAAATTTTATTTCATAGGAATCTTTGCCGTCAATACCTGGTTTTACGCTTTGTTCCGTTGATGCTATTACTGGAGTAGGCATTAACTTTGATGATGAGCTATAGGTTTGTCCTTTGTATGTTATAGTAAGTGAATATTGATTGTTAATTATTGGAATGAAATTGCTGCATACGTATTCTCCCGTTTGTCCATTTTCAATAAATTGGAAAGGTATGGGAGTACTAGGAGTTGTATTTGTTACAACAATAGTGGCACCCGTTGCAACAGGAATGGTGTTGGAATAAAAATCGGTAGTGGTGGTTAAAACAATTTTTTGAACTTCTCCTGTAGTTCCTTTTTCCCATTTAATAGATGCGTCGATTACTAATTTTGGAGGTGCTGTGTCTAAATCGACATCGACTACCTCTTCGCAGCTTGTGATACCTAATGAGACAATTAGTAATAATATATAGTATTTAATGCTTTTCATTTTATTAAAATTTAAAATTATAAGAGACAGATGGAATTGCTCCAAAAATAGAAAGTTTCATGGCTTCGTTTGTACCTGTTTCTGCATTTTCTCTAAAACTCATGGAGGCAGCATTTCGGCGGTTGTATATGTTGTAAATACTAAAAACCCATTCGCCCTGCCATCCTTTTTTCTTGAATGGTTTTGGAATATATGTGGCAGATACATCTAAATGATGGTATAAGGGAAGACTGCTTCCATTTCGTTCACCATAGCTTGGTACGGTAATTCCCTGATAAACATATTGCCCATTAGGGTAGGTCACGGGCTGGCCTGACTGAAAGGTGAAATTCGCCCCGAAATTCCACTTTTCGCTTAATGAGTAGTTTCCAGTAAAGGCCAGATTATGTAGTTTATCATAGGCAGAGCGATACCATTCTCCGTTATTGATTCCAATCTCGTCTGGGGTTCTTCCTGGTGTTCGCTGCTGTGATTTTGATAAGGTATAAGCAATCCAGCCGTTAAATTTCCCTGTGTTCTTTCTCAGTAATACTTCCAAACCATAGGAACGCATTTCGCCATTTAGGATTACCTGCTCAATTGCTTCGTTGGCAACTAAATCAGCGCCGTCAATGTAATCCATTCGGTTTTTTATTTTTTTGTAGAAAGTTTCCACTTCTAATGTATATGTGTTTTGTTTGAAATTATTAAAATATCCGAAAGCAACCTGATCTGCAATTTGTGGCTTAAGATAATTGTCGCTTGGAGTCCAGACATCCAGCGGAGTTGGTGAGGCAGTATTGGAAACTAATTGCAGGTATTGTACCATGCGGTTGTAACTGGCTTTCACAGATTGATTTTTGTTTAATTCGTAAGCTACGGATACACGAGGCTCAAAATTGTCATAATTGGCAATGCTTTTGTTTTTTTTGTAAAAGGTTGTTCCAATAGGTTTTGCTTTTTCGTATATTTTTAATTCCGAATCGTATGCTACTGGCTGGCCATTTTCATATTGATTTATAGTTGAGCTTCCTAGTCTGTTAAAAATACTGTAACGGACACCATAGTTAACAGCTAATTTATCGGTAATAACTTGTTCTGCTTCTAAATAGATACCATTTTCTAAAGCATATTTCTTTTCTAATTGTTTAAAATTGACGTTCGAATTGCTGCCGCTAGGATCGATTGTACCCGGATTGAAGTCATAGTAGATGGAGTTAAATCCGTAATTCAATTTTATATTATTTGATAAATAATGCTTGAAATCGTATTTTAAATTGTAGTTTTTGATGCCTGAATTCCAGTCAAACCCAAGAAAATCAAGCGTTAATCCGTAATAGTAGTCGCTGTAAATGAAAGATAAATTGGAGAATAATTTATCATTAAAAAGGTGATTCCATCTCAAGTTCAGCGTTGCATTTCCGTAAGTATTGGCAAAGGTTTCATTTAAAGAAAATACGTCCCGGCCAAAATATCCCGAAAGGAATAAGTTATTATTAGCGTTGAGTTTGTAATTCAGCTTTGTATTTAAATCATAAAAGTAAGCCGTATTATCATTGTCAGCTAATTGTAGAAATAAATGCGCATAGGAAGCGCGTCCGCCAATTAAGAATGAGCCTTTATCTTTTACAATAGGACCTTCAGCAAGAATTCGGCTGGTGATTAATCCAACTCCTCCATTCATGTGGAAATCTTTGCTGTTTCCATCTTTTTGATAAATATCCAGAACAGATGAAGCCCGTCCTCCATATCTGGAAGGAATTCCGCCTTTATATAGTTTTAAATCTTTAATTGCATCGGGGTTAAATACGGAGAAAAAACCAAAGACGTGTGATGAGTTAAAAATCATTGCTTCGTCCAAAAGAATCAGGTTTTGATCTGCACCGCCTCCGCGAACATTAAATCCTGATTGTCCTTCGCCAGCATTAGTAACTCCTGGCAGGAATAAAATAGATTTAATAACGTCAACTTCTCCCATTACGACCGGCATTTTTTTGATGGCTGAAATAGACAGTTTGTTAACGCTCATTTCGGGTTTCCGAATGTTGGCAGTATTTTTTTCTGTACTAATTACCACTTCTTGCAGTTCTTGACCAGATCCGTTGAGAGAATAATTTTTTTTAGTGTTTTTTGTTAAAGAAATTTTTTCGGAAATACTTTCAAAACCAACATAACTGATTTCAATCTCATAATCGCCTTTAGGTAAAGTGAGAGAGTAAAAACCATATTCGTTGGTAGTAGCTCCTAATTTTAATTCAGGAAAATAAACATTTACACCAATCAAGGTTTCATTACTATTTGCATCTGAAATAGTACCGCTGATGGTGAATTTTTGTTTTTGGGGTTCGCTATTGTTTTCTTGTTGTGAAAAAACGGGTAAAGAAATAAACAGAAGCAGAAGGATGTTAACAGCTTTTTTTATGATCATTTTTTGAGTTTTGATTTGCAAATATCTGTAGAATGCAATTAAATTCGTACTTAAGGAGTGTTAATCTATCGTTAAGAAGAACTTTAAATATTCGTTAATTTACAAAACCATCCTCCCAAAAGCATGTTTTGGAAGATTGGTTCCAGATAAATGTATTAGGAATTTGCTTGTTATTTACAATTTCCAATGCGGGGATTGTTAACAGAGCTGCATTGGAATTGATATTTACTTTGCGGATACGCTGCTACAGGATTGTCTGTAACTTCTAATGGTGATAGTGCTTGTCCGTTGTAACTTGGCATTGTAACTTGTTCAGCAGAACCGTTTCCTAAAGCAACATTTTTGGCTGAAGAGTTACCATTAAAACTATAATCAATAAGCGCATCTAGTAATCGGTAAATACCGTAATAATCGTAAGTATCGTAAGCAGATTGTGTGTTTGGTAAAGTATGTTCGGCTGTATAGGTGTAAGTTGGCAGAACACTTTTTTTAATTAAAATAAAATCTTTTTCCGAATTCGGAATAGTAATATTTTTGTAGATATCAATAGCTAATCGATGGTCATTGGTTACATCATCATCATAAACTTGAGTGATTAGTTTTGTGTTGGCTGGAAAATTTTTTAAATCTTCATCTGTAATTTGGTGAGCGTACCATTGTGCCATGGTAAAAATAAAACGCCCGTTTTCTCCCCAGCCTTCATCAATAAATCCTCTGTGAGCCAACGCAAATGAAGCTCCGCCTCCAAATGAATGCCCCATAAAACCTACTTTCGAAGTGTCAATTATATTTGGGTAATTAGTAACAGCTTTCTTGAAACTTTCCCATAAAGTATTATAACGTTCATCTATTGTAGCACCTGTTGTTGGGTAAGGAGCGAAAACAACAGCATATCCTTTTTTTGCAATGAATTCATATAGCCCAATGTTATAACTGCTTTCTTCTCCGCCATACGGATGAGAATAAAAGATTGTTGGTCTTGCTGTACTTATTTCTTTTGGGTAAAAAACAGTAACATTTTTTCCACTATACAGCGGACTGGGAAATGAGACCTTTGCAACGGTATATTGTCCGTCGGCACCGTATCCGCTCAGCGGTCGGGAAATAGGCCCCTCCAAATCATCATCTATATATGGCGGTGCTGTAGATTCAGAATCGTTATTGGAACATGAAGTGGCAAGAAATACGAGAAAGATGATGTGTAAAAATAATTTCATAAGATGTGTTTTTTGTGGTTAGTTAATCATTTGATACGCTCAATGTTAAAAGGTTTAATTTGTATCTAAAATTTACTTTTGATTATCTTATGAGATTACATTTCGTGAACTGCTGTGGCTGAATCTTCAGTTTTTTCTTTAGCTTTCTTTTTTCCAAGTTTATCCACTCGATACATTAGCAGTGTTGATATTATTGAAATGCAGATAATTATTATTCCCAGCGTATCGTAATGTTCTATGGGACTAAATTTGTCTTTTTGCACAACAATGGTGCCGGCAAAAGCTGCCGCTATACCGCCCGCTATTTGCTGTAGTGAGGAATTAATACTCATAAATGCACCTCTGTCCTGCATTTCTGGAATTGCTGTTACTAATGCTGTTGATGGCACCATGCGCCCCATAATTCCCATCATCATAAGTACATTGAAAACGGCTACAAGTACAAATGGCGTTACGCCAAGATTTGTATAAATAGCAACCATTACAATTGTCCATAAAGAGCCAAATACGAATATTTTGTATTTATCTATTCTGTCGCTTAATTTTCCAATAAGCGGCATAATTAATAATATGGCAATACCAGAAATCATAAATACCATAGGTAGTTCATTTTCAGTAATATGTAAATTATTTATAGCGAAAGCACTCCCAAAAGGCATCATCATAAAGCCTCCTATAGAAAGTAAAGCAGTGGCTGTAAATCCTATTCGGTAGTCTTTTTTTGCTATGGTATGTATTAAATGCTTAAATGCAGATTTGTCTGATTGTACCTCAAGATGCTTTGTAATAGGTTTTAGTTTGACAGCTATAATCAAAGCGATGATTCCTGCCATAGCAGCAACCCAAATAAATGGAGCATGCCATCCCCAAGCATTTGCAAGGTATAATCCGATTGGTATTCCCAAAATCTGGCTTGCGCCAAATGCCATCTGGATAAATCCCATAACACGTCCGCGTTGCTGTAGTGTAAATAAATCCGCAACAATAGCCATGGATATTGATCCAATAACACCGCCGAAAAGTCCTGTGATTATTCGTGCTGCTACTAATAAATGATAGTTAGTTACTATTCCGCATAAAATCGTTCCTAAAATAAATCCAATGTAAAAGAATAGCAGTAATTTTTTTCGATCAAATTTATCAGCAAATCCGGCTGTTAAAAGACCTGAAATACCTGCGCTGAAAGCATATGCTGAAACTACTAAGCCAAAACTTGCAGGTTTCAAGCTTAGTGTTTTCATTAAGATGTCGCCCAGAGGAGACATTACCATGAAATCTAGAATTACGGTAAATTGAGTAATAGCTAGTAAAAAAACAGCTAATTTTTGATAGGAGGTAAACGGAACTTCCTGAGTATTTTTTTGTTTCATTTTTGTTTTTTTAATCTAATGCAGCACAGTCAAAATCGTGCTGTTTAATTAGGTGGATTATATGTTCTTCGGACAAAGTGTTGGTTACAATGCGCAAAACACAATCAATATCCTCTTGATCCACATTCCATTGTTTTATTTCAGAATGTTTATTCAAGGTGTTAGTTATTTTTTGCTTATCATTTTCGGTTTTTATATTGGTTGCAAAAACCAATATGTTTTCTAAATGGTTTTTCATGATTCATTAATTTTTTAAGGAGTTAGTGCTTTTATTACTAGTTCAAACGCTTCATCAGTAGCTTCCTTTGTTAGTTTGAAAGGAGTTCCTGCCATGTTTTTTCCTTCATTATGAAAACGTAACAAAGTGTATAAAGGACCGTAAGCAATACTCCAAAAAACCTCTTTGGGCATGCAGACTAGTTCTTTTTTCTCAATAGCATTATTTAAAAAAGTACTCATCACTGTTTTGAAATCAATAATGCTTTTTTCTAAAATGCTTTCACGATAGCTCGAATGGCTCAAAAGTTCCCAGCAGGCCACGCTCAAAGGATTTTCTATAGTGAAGCGTGCTCTGTTTTCCCATTGTTTACGTAATCCTTCTTTAAATGGCATTGTAGGCGAGAAATGCTGGATCATTTCGTTGAAGAAAGTCTGGCCAATCTCAATACCAATTTTCTTAATCAAATCTTCTTTATCTGCATAATAGATATATAAAGTTGCTACAGATACTCCGGATTCTTTCGCTAATCGGTTCATGCCAAAGCCTTCAATGCCTAATTTTACTAGCATTTCGATGGCTTTTTGTTTAACAATCTCTTCTTTGTTAGTGTCTCTGGTCCGCATGTTTTTTTGTTTTGAATGAAGCAAAAGTATTAATTATAAATGAATGTTCGCTTATTTATAAAAAATAATTATCTTAAATTTGATTTCAGCAGAAGAATAAATTATAGGCCAAAAAAAAGACAGCCCTTTCGGACTGTCTTTTTTAAATATATAAACTAGAATAAATTAAGCAGTTTTCAATGCTGTAATTTTATCTAAAATAGTATTGAAAGTTGTGCTTGGACGCATGGCACTGCTTACTAATTCAGGATTTGGCTGATAATAACCACCTATATTCTGCGGTTTTCCTTGTGCTCCAATTAATTCACTGTTGATTTTTGCTTCATTTGCTTCAAATTCAGCAGCAATAGGAGTGAAGATCGCTTTTAATTCAGCATCTTTTGTTTGAGCAGCCAAAGCTTGTGCCCAATAGAAAGCTAAATAAAAGTGAGAACCTCTATTATCAATTTGTCCAACTTTACGAGCTGGAGATTTATCAGTAGCTAAGAATTTATCATTTGCCTCATCTAAAGTTTCTGATAAAACAATTGCTTTTGAATTGTTTAATGTCTGTCCTAAATGCTCTAATGACGCTCCTAAAGCTAAGAATTCACCAAGTGAATCCCAACGTAAATATCCTTCTTCGATAAATTGCTCAACGTGTTTTGGAGCAGATCCGCCTGCACCAGTTTCGAACAAACCGCCACCGTTCATTAACGGAACGATTGATAACATTTTTGCAGAAGTTCCAACTTCAAGAATCGGGAATAAATCAGTTAAGTAGTCACGTAATACGTTTCCTGTTACCGAAATAGTATCTAAACCTTTGATGATTCTTTCTAAAGTAAATTCAGTTGCAGCAACTGGATTAAGAATACGGATATCTAATGCTGATGTATCGTAATCTTTTAAATATTTCTGAACTTTTACGATTAATTCTCTATCGTGAGCTCTGTTTTCGTCTAACCAAAAAACCGCTGGAGTATTAGATAAACGCGCTCTGTTTACAGCAAGTTTTACCCAGTCCTGAATTGGAGCATCTTTAGCCTGACACATTCTGAAAATGTCATTAGCTTCAACTGCTTGTTCCATTAATACGTTTCCGTTTTGGTCAACAACACGAACAATACCCTCGGCTTTCATTTGGAAAGTTTTATCATGAGATCCGTATTCTTCTGCTTTTTGAGCCATTAAACCTACGTTTGGAACACTTCCCATTGTAGTTGGATCAAAAGCGCCATGTTTTTTACAAAAATCGATAGTAGCTGTATAAACGCCAGCATAACATCTGTCTGGAATAACAGCAAAAGTATCTTGTTGTTTCCCGTCTTTATCCCACATTTGTCCAGATGTACGAATCATTGCCGGCATAGAAGCATCAACAATTACGTCAGAAGGAACGTGTAGGTTGGTAATTCCTTTTTCAGAATTTACCATAGCCAATGCTGGACCATTTGCAATAGCGTTATCGATAGCAGCTTCTACTTCTGCTTGTTCTGGTTTTCCAGCTATTTTAGCATATACATCACCTAAACCATTTTTGGTATCAATACCAAGATCAGTAAATAATGCTGCATATTTTTCGAAAACAGCTGCAAAATATACTTCTACAATAGCGCCAAAAATGATTGGGTCAGAAACCTTCATCATTGTTGCTTTCAAGTGTACAGAAAGTAAAACGCCTTCTTTTTTAGCATCAGCAATAGTTTCAGCAACAAATGATTTTAAAGCTGCGATATTCAATACTGAACTGTCAATGATTTCACCAGCTTTCAAAGGAGTGCTTGCTTTTAATACAGTTACTGTACCGTCTTTTGCAACAAACTCGATTTTAGCATCATTTGCTTCTGCAAGGGTAACTGATTTTTCACTTCCGTAAAAGTCACCTTTTGACATAGAAGCTACTTTTGTTTTAGAAGCTGAAGACCAAGCTCCCATAGAATGAGGATTTGCTTTTGCAAAATTCTTTACAGCTCTTGGAGCTCTGCGGTCAGAGTTTCCTTCACGTAAAACTGGGTTTACGGCAGAACCTAAAACTTTAGAATATTTTGCCTTAATTTCTTTTTCAGAATCGTTTTGCGGGTCTTCTGGGAAATTTGGCACTGCATAACCATGTGACTGTAATTCAGCGATAGCAGCTTTTAATTGTGGTACCGATGCAGAAACGTTTGGTAATTTTATAATATTAGCTTCAGGTAAAGTAGCTAATTTTCCAAGTTCAGATAAAGCATCAACTGTTTTTTGATCTTCTTTTAAAAATTCAGGAAAGTTGGATAAGATTCTGCCCGCAAGAGAAATATCTCTTGTTTCTATTTCGATATTAGAAGTAGCTGTAAATGCCTGAACGATTGGTAGAAAAGAGTAGGTTGCCAATAAAGGAGCCTCGTCTGTTAATGTGTAAAAAATTTTAGCTTTTGATGTCATTTTTTTTATTTTTTTGATCTAAATCATAAGTTTATAACTAGCCTTATTAGCAAGTATAACGATTGAGATAAGGCGGGCAAAGATATGAAATGATGTTGGAATAGTGTTTTAAAATTTATATAAAAAAATAATATAAAATGCCTATTCTGTGATATTCTTAATTTGATATTTTTACCCCCTTTTGATTTTCAAATTATGATTTTTCACCCCTAAAAATTATCAAAAAAAAGCCCCAAATTCGATTTGTATCGAACTGGGACTTTTTTATTAGTAAAGAAGTGTAGTGAACTATCTTCTTTTATCTCTAATTTTAGCTTTTTTACCAGTAAGCTGTCTGAAGTAGAAAATTCTAGCTCTACGTACAGCACCTTTCTTGTTGATTTCAATTTTTTGCAAAGCTGGTAAGTTAACTGGGAAGATACGCTCAACTCCAATTGCTCCTGACATTTTACGGATTGTAAAAGTTTCAGTGTTTCCAGATCCTCTTCTTTGAATAACAACACCTTTAAAAAACTGTGTTCTTGTTTTTTCACCCTCTTTAATTTCGTAGAAAACTGTGATTGTGTCTCCAGCTCCAAATACAGGGAAATCTTTTCTTGTTACGAATTCGTCTTGTACGAATTTCAATAAATCTGCCATTTTATTTTATTTTATGGTTTAAAAAGAGCAACATTCACGGTTTTCGCCAGAGGTTGGTCTAATGAGGGTGCAAATGTAAAAAATAATTATGAATTGTGAAATATGAAATATGAATTATTTTAAAGCAATAGTTTATTTAATTATAGTAATAAAAAAGAGCTTCTATTTCTATAAACTCTTTGTGTAATTAATTGTTTAAAAATGATTTACGGAGTCATTTTTGCGTCTTTGATTTTTTGAATAGTCTGCGCAGTTTTCTCGCCCGTCTGTGATTTAATATCACTGTATTTATTTATACCCAATGAAGTGGTCAAAGTTTTATCTCGTTTATCAAATATCTTATTGATTTCTTTATCGCGTGCTTCTTTTGATAAGTTCTTTTGTTCCAGATTGAACAATTCCAATACTAATGTGCTGTTAGCATTTTCGTATTGTGTTTTTTCATCTGAACTTAATGCAACGCCATAAGTTTTATTAAGTTCATTCAATAAGGATGTTTTATTTATTCCTTGGGCAAAAGAAATTGACGAGCTTAGAAACGCTGCGATTAAAAATACTTTGATGATTATCTTTTTCATAATTTTATACTTTAGAGTTATTTAAAATGAACGTTTTTATTCATTTTAAAGTATAAAAAAATATAAAAATTAATCGTTTAGTAAGTCAGGTCTTCTATTTTTAGTGTGTTCGTAGGCAGTATCTTCTCTCCATTTGTCAATTTTTGCAAAATGACCGCTCAACAGTACATCTGGAACTTTCCAGCCTTTGTAATCTGCTGGCCGGGTGTAAATTGGACCTGATAGCAAACCGTCTTGAAAGCTGTCTGTCAGCGCAGATGTTTCGTCACTTAATACTCCAGGAATTAATCGGATTAAAGCATCAGATAGAACAAGTGCTCCTAGTTCTCCTCCGGAAAGGACATAATCACCTATCGAAATTTCTTTGGTTATAAAATGATCGCGCACGCGCTGATCTACTCCTTTATAATGTCCGCATAAAATGATAATGTTTTCATACATCGACATAGTATTGGCCATTTTTTGGTTCAGCGTTTCACCGTCAGGAGACATATAAATGATTTCGTCGTAGGTTCTTTCACTTTTCAAATGAGTGATACAGGCATCTATCGGCTGAACTGTCATAACCATACCGGCACCGCCTCCAAAAGGATAATCGTCTACACTTTTTTGTTTATTGGTTGTGTAATCTCTTAAATTATGAAAATGAACTTCTACCAAACCTTTATCTATGGCACGTTTCATAATTGAAGCTTCAAAAGGACTTCGTAACAATTCAGGTAATACGGTTATAATATCAATTCTCATTTTGACTTTTTAGGAACGGCAAAGGTACAAATAAAAGGAGTTTAACCACAAGAGGAATTTAAGCGCAAGGTTCGCAAAGTATTACGCAAAGAAAACAAAGGTTTGCACCATAGCGTATCTGCGAGAAATTTAAAATAAAGCTTAGCGAACCTTGCGTAATACTTTGCGAATTTAGCGGTTAAAAAAGCTTAACTAAAACTCCATTCTTTATAGCTTAATTCTTTTTTAATTTTTTCTTCAATTTTTTCTGTTAGTTTTTGGTTGAAATCAATTCCTGTGATCTGCTCGATCTGTTCGATGGTAGTAGCGAATTTATAAAGTGAAGCATCTGATTTTGCATTGGGAATTAAAAATGGTATCATAACTAACGAGTCGTTTTGAACCCGAACTATTATTTTAAAAAAATAGTCAGGTACTGAAACTTTTTCCACTCCAATAGTCAGTAAGTTGTTATGCAAAATGCTTCCCGTTACTATAAAGAGAGCTGAATATTTATCAGCCCAATATCTCACTTTTTGCTCCAGCCGATTCCAAATCCCGGCATTAAATTCTCTATTTTGTGGCGAGACATTCGAAGTATAAAAAGTTTCGGCATATGCATCACTAGAAAATTTCATGTCAAAAGCAGGAACCAAATGTCCTTTGTCATAACCGGTGTCTTTGTAGTTTTTCCAATGTGCCGATTCGGTATCTATCAAAGGATCCTGTTTAAAATAAGGGCGTTCATAGTGATGCTGCTGTTTGGATTGTGCTTTCAGATAATAAGCAGTCCACTCCGCTTGTTCGTGTTCTTCGGAATATGATAAGAAATAATGTTTGTGTCTAATAATACTCATAAACGAGTTTTTAATGGGGGTTATACTAAACGCCAATTGTCTCAAATGGTGGTCAATATGTTTCGATATTAATTTGCTCCATTTCAACAAATATAAAATTTTTTTGCATGTCTTGCTGTAAATTAAGCAGGGCAGAAGCAGGATTTTTTTTGCTGCAGATCTGCCTGCTTTTTATAAAATCCATTTTACGAGATTAACTGCTTTCACTGTAATTAATGCATATCAATTTCTTAATTATTACAAAATCAAGTTATCTAAAAAGTAAATCTGCGAATTGGAAGTTATTTTTTAAACTGATGCATTTGCCTTTGTAATTAAGGAATGTAGGAAAAGAACAAAAGCATTTAGTATTAACTGTGATTTTACTATATAAAATGATTTTTTTTGTTAATTTTATAACTTACTAATTTAAAAATATTTAACATGCGAATTTTTTGTAAAACATTTGTTTTCAATTTATTGGCGTTTATTTTTTTGCTGCAGATGCAAAATATAAATGCTCAGAACAATACCGAAAAAATGAAAAATCCATTATTGCAAAAAAGTACTTTACAATATCAGGCTCCTGATTTTAGTGCTATTAAAGACGAACATTTTAAACCTGCATTTGATTATGGTTTGAAAATTAATGTTCAGGAGGTTGAAGCTATTGCTAATAATCCTGCTAAACCAACCTTTCAAAACACAGTTTTGGCGTTAGAAACTTCAGGAGAAGTTTTGAGCAGAGCCACAGGTATATTTTATAACCTGGCAGGTTCTAATACCAATCCCGTTTTACAAGCGATTGAGGCCGAATATGCCCCTATTTTCTCTGGTCACTCTGATAAAATTTACCTGAACAGTAAATTATACAAACGTATCAAAGCACTTGATTTGAGTAAATTGAAAGGAGAAGACAAAAGATTGACAGAGTATTATCTGCAGCAATTTGAATTGGCCGGAGCTAATTTATCTGATGCTGATAAGGAAAAGATGAAGAAAATCAATGAAGAGTTAGCGACTTTAAGCACGCTTTTTGGAAACAAATTATTATTGGCTAGAAAAAACGGAGCTGTTTTATTCGATAATGCTTCTGATTTAGATGGATTAAGCGATGCTGAAATTGAAGCAGCTAAACAAAAAGCAAAAGAAGCAGGCTATGAGAATAAATATTTAATTGGATTATTGAATACAACGCAGCAGCCTTTATTAGTTAGTTTAAAAAACCGTGCTTCAAGAGAAAAAATATTCAAATCATCTTGGTATCGTGCCGAAAAAAGTGATGAAGGCGATACACGTGAGACACTGGAAAAATTAGCAAGACTGCGTTTGCAAAAAGCGAACCTGATGGGCAAGAAAAGTTTTGCCGAGTGGAAGTTACAAGATCAAATGGCAAAAACACCGCAGCCAGCAATGGATTTACTAGCGAAAATTGCTGCTCCGGCTGTTACCAAAGCCAAAGCTGAAGCCAAAGAAATTCAAGATTTAATAGATGCTCAAAATGGCGGTTTCAAATTGGAAGCTTGGGACTGGAATTTCTATGCAGAGCAGGTTCGTAAAGCCAAATACGATTTGAATGAAAGCCAGATTAAGCCTTATTTTGAAATAACCAGCGTGCTGGAAAACGGAGTGTTTTTTGCAGCTAAACAAATGTACGGCATCACTTTTAAGGAGCATAAAGATTTACCAGTTTACAATCCAGATGTAAAAGTATATGAAGTTTTTGATGAAAAAGGTACCTCTATCGCTATTTACTATTTGGATTTCTATACCCGTGACAATAAAAATGGAGGCGCTTGGATGAATAATGTGGTTAACCAATCACATTATTTAAAGCAAAAACCAGTAATTGTTAACGTTTATAATTTCTCTAAACCAGTAGACGGAAACCCATCTTTAATTAGTTTTGATGATGTAACTACTATGTTCCATGAATTTGGACATACATTGCATGGATTGTTCGCTAACCAGGAATATGTTTCGTTGTCCGGGACTTCTGTACCAAGGGATTTTGTAGAATTTCCGTCTCAAATTAATGAGCATGCAGCGTTAGATCCGGCAGTTTTAAAAAACTACGCGATTCATTACCAAACCAAACAGCCTATTCCACAAGAGTTAATTGATAAAATTAAAAAATCCGAAACTTTCAACAAAGGTTATGATGTTACTGAAATTTTGGCAGCATCAACTCTTGATATGGCTTGGCACAGTGTCGAAAAAGAATCTGATTTTAAACCAGCTTTGATTTTCGAGAAAGAAGCTTTAGAAAAATACGGATTATTAGTTAACGAAGTTCCTACCCGTTATCACACTCCTTATTTTGCACACATTTGGGGAGGCGGGTATTCAGCAGGCTATTATGCATACACTTGGTCCAAAACGTTAGATTATAATGTTTTCGACTGGATGCAGGCCAATGGCGGAATGACTAGAGAAAACTGCGAGCGATTCAAAAAATATATACTGTCCGTAGGGAATAGTGTCGATTTAAATAAAGCGTTCCAAGAGTTAATTGGTCATGATATGCAGATTGAACCTTATTTAAAAAACGCAGGACTCTTAGTAAAGTAATTTTATCTACCACAATACATAAAAATGACATCCGAAAGATGTCATTTTTTTTTTTGGACAGGTTTCTGTCATCCGTTACAATTCCCGATAAAGTCAATCTATGGTTAAAAAAACCTCGATTTCTAGTCGGGAGGTTTTCGCAGCTATCAGAGTGTTATTGAAATTTTGCCATTCGAAAAGTGTATTGCTAGTAACGGGATATTGGTTACACTTAGCGATGTTTAGGATATTTTAAATATATTTGAGAAAAGAAAAGCCTGAGGTTCATCCGGTGTATCGATAGATTATTACTCATTTTCAAAACTACTGCAATGAAAAATCTACTTATTATTTTGATATGTTTTTTACTCATTAGTGCAAATAAATCAGAAGAAAATCTTGAGTTGAGAATCTATAATAATAGTAAATTCAAAATAGAAAAACTTAAATTGAACTATAATGGTCAAGAGACAGAATTCAAAAATATTAAGCCAAAAAGTTATAGTGAAATAAAGAAAATTAAAGGCTTGTGGAAAGACAATTGTTATGATTTAACAGTATTCAGGAAGAAACTCTTTGCAGAAAATTTTTGGAATCATCAAATTTGTTTCCCAATTGATCATATTGGAAATAATAAGATTGAAAGTGGAAAATATATATTAAGATTAAAAATAAAACAGAATGAAAAAGATAAGCTTGAAATTGAATCGGAATATATTATGGACAAAAAAGATGAATGACAAAAGCTAAGTCAGATTTTGGTAATTGACTTAAGGGAAAGCTTCTTTTGTATTTGAAAAATAAATATATAACCGAAAAATCAGGATCTTGTTTTAAGATTTTAAAATGTTTTAAAAATAAATTATGAATTTAGAATGGTCAGAATTTGAAAGGGTAGAAATGCTGGTAGGGACAATAATTGAAGTCAATGATTTTCCCGAAGCCCGAAAGCCTGCTTTTCAGCTCACAATCGATTTTGGAGACATCATCGGAATCCGTAAAACATCGGCACAAATTACCAAAAGATATTCCAAAGAAGTTTTAACTGGAAGACAGATTGTCGCCGTAGTCAATTTTCCCAAGAAGCAAATCGGAAAATTTATGAGTGAATGTTTAGTACTTGGTGCAGTGGGCGAGGAGGGAGATGTGATTTTATTAGCCCCCGATTTCAAAATAGAAAACGGATTGAGAATTGGGTAGTAAATTTATATTCTCTAAAAGAAAAAGAAAGACAAAGTCACAAAATAATTAGCAAAAAAATGAATGATGATATAATTGCAGAAAAGAGTTTTTGGACAAAAAAATGGTTTTGGATTACCGGAATTATTGTTGCAGGTTTAATACTACTTGTAATTTCAAATTTTGCTGGGGATATCATTAATTTTGGGCAAGCCTACGCAGATCCGCTGCTTTGTCAGAATGCAATTGATAAAGCAAATAAAAATAAGGAGGTTTTACAGAATTTTGGAAAACTAGAGCAGATTGATAAACTCGCTATTTTAGAAGGCAGTACCGTCTATTATAATGATAACAATAGTGTTGCTGTAACTGTTAGAGTTTTTGGAGAGAAAGAAAAAGGAAAAATGGATATAACGGCAGACAGGACAGGAAAAACCTGGAAATATAAATCTATTAAAATCCGGAATACGAAAAAAAATACTGTTATAGAGGTAAATAACTAATTCTCAGCCAAGTATCCTCATAGATTTCTTTTGAAATTAATCTGAAGGCTGAAAAGCAGTAAGAACTGTACTGCTTTTCAAGCTGAATTAGGATTACTGTAGTATTATATTTACTTCTCAATTGGCAGATCACTCGGGCCCCATTCCGTCCAGGAACCATCATAAACTGCTTTTGGATTATCCGAAATTAATTCGGCAGCCAATAAAACAATACAGGCTGTAATCCCGGAACCGCAGGTAAAAAGCAAAGGCTGATCGCCAAGGTTTAGGATTTCTTTTAATTCGTCTGTGGTTTTGAATTTTCCGTCCCGCTGCAGTTCAGTGAAAGGAACATTAATAGAACCGGGAATATGTCCGCTTCTTAGTCCGGCTCTTGGTTCTTCAAGTGTGGCATAAAATCGGTCGGTTGATCTGGCATCCATCAGTACTGCTTCCTTGGTTGTAATATTTTCCAGAATCTGTTCTTTGTTTTTGATAAATTCAGGCTGTAGTTTAGCTTCGAAATTTCCTTTAGCGTAAGAAGCAGTCTGGTTTTGGTTTTCTGTTTCGAAACCTTCCTTAATCCATTCCGGCAGACCTCCGTCCAATACATAAACATCGGGATGCCCCATTGCTTTGAACATCCACCAGACTCTTGGGCTCGAATAAATACCCAAAGTGTCATACACAACAATAATACTGTCTTTATTAATGCCTAACTTTTGGCTTTCGGCCGTAAACTGCTCTTCGGAAGGAAACGTATTTGGAAGAGGATTGCTGGTATCGCTGAATTTATTTTTGATATCAAATAAACGAGCACCTTTTATCTGTAAATCAGGATTTTTATTTTCCAGATTTGATTGATTGCTTTCTAATCGGGCTTCTAGTATAATTAGATTTGAATCATTTAAATGTTCTTGAAGCCAAGCTGCAGATACTATTGGATTTGCCATTTTGTTATTTGTTTATTTTTGTAATTAATTGCTGTAAAAATCCCTGACCTTCTTCCCAATATCCAAGGTCTGAATCCGAGTTGATATGTCCTTGCCTGCCGATATTTATAAAATCACTTCCCCAATGGCCGGCTAATTCTTCGGCTCTTTTTAGCGTCATGTAAGTATCATTTTCTGTTCCAATTACCATTGTTGGAAAAGGAACAGTCTGTATCGGAATTGGCGAAAAATGCCTTAAAAAATCAGGAGTATGTTCTGGTGAATTTACATCGGCAGGAGCTACTAGCAAAGCACCAATGATGTTTGGATTACTGTTTTGGGAAATCCAATGCATAACAAGAGAAACAGCAAGACTATGAGCGACTAAAATAGTTGGTTCCTTTATCTGCTGAATGTTTTCATCCAGTCGGGAAAGCCATTCATGAAGCTGTGGTTCATCCCAATTATCTTGTATAACTTTGGTCGAATTTGGGAATTTTTGCAGCCAAAAGCTCTGCCAGTGTTTTTCGCCCGAATCACCAAGTCCAGGTATAATCAATAAATGTGGAATCATTTTTTATTTCTTTTTTAAAGCGGTTATTCTTTGGATTTCTTTGACAACCAGCGGGAAGGCTGGTTCAGTCATGCCGTGTCCAAACCCCTGCAGTTCATAGAGAGTTGTTTGTTTGTGGCCGGCAATTTTCATCATCCGCATCATATAAGCATTTTCCTCATAGCGCCCCAGCATTTCTAGTTCTCTGTCGCCAGTAATTAATAATAAAGGGGGCGCATCAGGACGAACGTGATACAGCGGTGCAAACTCATCGACAATTGGCTGTGTTTCGGGAATTCCTCTTTCGTTTCGAATAGCAAAATGTGTTATGGTCTGTGAGCTTAACGGAATCAATCCCGCAATAGAATTGGCGTCTATGCCTTCTGCTTTAAGCCATTTTTTATCCAGTCCTACCATTAACGACAAGTATGCACCAGCCGAATGTCCCGAAACTATAATCAGTGAATTATCACCTCCGTAAGCTGCTATATTCTTAAATGTCCAGGCTACTGCCGCGGCAGCATCTTCGATACATTTTTGCGCTTTTGCTTTGGGCGTCAATCTGTAATTTACTGAAACCACACAAAAGCCTTTGTCCTTAAGACCTTCGGGAAGTTCTTTGCTTCCACCGGATAATCCGCCTCCGTGAAACCAAACTACAGTCGCAAATCCTTTGGTGTTTTTTGGGTAATAAATATCGAGAACACAGCGCTCTTTGATGTAAGCATCGGTATTGGCAATGGCGCTGCTATAATATGGAATGTTGGTAACAGTGGTGTATTCTGTTTTTTGAGCAGAGACAGATATTGCAGAAAGCAGTAACAGCAGTGAAAGAAATACTTTTTTCATTTTTTCATTTTTATTTTAAAATCATAAAAGTACAGAATTTTACACATTGTTTGTACAGGCATTTATGAAAATGTAAAGCTGTACAATAGCTCTGATAGAAGCCTGCCGTTTGGACACATCTGAAAAATAGAACATAGATGACACCGATTCAACGGATTTTAACAATTTCATGACACTAGTAAATGATCGTCTCTTTTCAATGCAGAGAGACGGTTTTTTTTTTGGCTGTCACAGTCCAGTCATGTAATTCCTGTTTATTATTAAATGCTCATAAAGAGGTGTTAAACACTAATAGTAGAGGTAGAAAAAACCAATAGTAGAGGTATTAAACACCACTAATAGAGGTGAAAGAACCAATAGTAGAGGTGTTAAAGACCAATAATAGAGGTAGAAACCACCTATAATAGTGGTGTTAAAGACCAATAATAGAGGTGAAAACCACCTGTAATAGAGGTATAAACAACCAATAATGCAGTGATTAAATACCTCTTTTTAGATAAAAACAATTTATATTAAACAAAACATAAACGACAGCAGTAAAAACTGTCTTCTCCTTTCAGAACCAAGAGAAGTGACCCACAGTTTGGACAGATCTAAAAAACTGAGCATATAGTATACTTGTGTCCAGACGGCAGGATGGAGGTGGAAATCTTCCGATTTAGAAAAATAAAGCTTTTTAACCGTAGTTTTTCTTGTGTACAGTGACGCTAAACTTCATGAAATGCAGTAAAATGCAGCCCCAAAAAAAATCCATCAGCCTTTCGACCGATGGATTTTCTATATTATAAAAAGAGGCTAATAATTAAGCGTCTAAATCAACAGTGGTTCTGCTGGCAATTTCTTTGTATGTTCCGTTTACCAGTTTCTCACGGATTGCTTCAAAAGAAGTTAGTGTTTCAGCAATATCTTCCAGTGTGTGTGAAGCAGTAGGAATAACTCGTAATAAAATCATTCCTTTTGGAATCACTGGATAAATTACAATCGACAGAAAAATACCGTAATTTTCTCTTAAGTCATTTACCATAACCATTGCTTCTGGCACACTTCCTTCTAGATAAACAGGTGTAACGCAGGTGTTGGTATCTCCAATGTTAAATCCTTTGCTTCTCAATCCACTCTGTAAAGTATTTACATTTTCCCATAATTTATCTTTCAATCCTGGGTTATCGCGTAATAACTGCAAACGTTTCAATGAACCGATTGTCTGGATCATCGGCAGTGCTTTTGCAAACATCTGCGAGCGTAAATTGTATTTCAAATAATCTATGATGTCTTTATCAGCAGCTACAAAAGCACCAATATTAGCCATCGATTTTGCAAACGTAGAAAAGTAAACATCAATTCCGTCCTGACAGCCCTGCTCTTCACCAGCTCCGGCACCTGTTTTACCAAGAGTTCCAAAACCGTGTGCATCATCAACCAAAAGGCGGAAATTGTATTTCTTTTTCATCTCTACAATTTCTTTCAGTTTCCCTTGCTGACCGCGCATTCCAAAAACACCTTCGGTAATAAAAAGAATTCCTCCTCCAGTTTCTGTAGCTATTTTAGTAGCACGCTGCAGGTTTTTCTCCATACTTTCGATATCATTGTGTTTGTATGTAAAACGTTTTCCGCTATGCAGACGAACACCGTCAATAATACAGGCATGACCATCCACATCATATACTATCACATCATTTCGGGTAACCAAAGCATCGATAATAGACACCATTCCCTGGTAACCAAAATTTAATAAATAAGCAGATTCTTTCATTACAAAAGCAGCCAATTCATTTTCTAACTGTTCGTGATATTTTGTGTGACCGCTCATCATACGTGCTCCCATTGGGGCAGCAGCGCCAAACTCGATTGCAGCATCGGAATCCGCTTTGCGTACTTCTGGGTGGTTTGCAAGACCCAAATAGTCATTCAAACTCCAGTTTAAAACCTCTTTTCCTTGAAATTTCATTCTCGGTCCCAAGTCTCCTTCTAGTTTTGGAAACACAAAATAACCTTCTGCTTGAGAAGCCCATTTTCCTAATGGTCCTTTATTGTTTTGAATTCTTTCGAATAAATCTTTTACCATGTTATATATATGTACTACTATTAATTTTAAGAAGTTGCAAAAATAATTATTTATAATGTATTAGCATCTTTTATGTAAAATTATTTTTTATTGAAATGGCATTGCAAATATTCAGGAGCAGTCTCCTGCTGTACATTACAAGCTCTCCGTCATAAACCTTTTTTTCTATTGTTACGGCAGGAGCTTCCGCTGGTCGCTCTGCCGCAACAGGAAAAAATAGGTTTATTCCATCGAGGCTTTCCATTTCCATCAGGGCTAGGGCAGCTGTTTTCTATAATAAGCTATCATTGCTTACATAAGTTTTTGGTTTTCAGAAGAAGCATACTGACAAATTATTTACATGAGAGAGGAAACAGTTAGTTCTTGATTTCTATATTTTAAATTATCAATTTTTATTTCTTATTTTCGTCCGGCCTAAAACAATTATCTGCTAATTTTTTATTTACTCCATACACCGAAACGTTTATAAGTTCAAAACAAAACGGAATTCCAGAACATTACATGAAGCAATTATTATATCTATTTATCGTACTTTTTTTTAATCAGCTGCACTCGCAGACAGTTTTTGTGCAGACTATATATAAAAGTATACCGCCACAAGAATTTTCGTTAGAGAAAAATGATTTTAATTTTGATCTAAAAGAAGGGATTCTTCTAAAGAAAAATAGTCAGGATAATGTCGAAAGTAAATATTATATTGAGTTTAAGAAAGAATTCTATGATGCAGATAACAATTTTTATTTTGTTGAATATAAAACTGATTTTAAAAAACATAATCAGAATTTAGGAAGTAAATCCGATGTAGGGATTTTTACAATTATGTATGATAAAAAAGACGGGACAGTTTTGACTGTAATACTGAATTTTTTAGAAGCAGATGGGGCAGCTTTATATTTGACCGAAAAAGGCGAAGAATCGCCTAAGGTTAAATCTCTTTTTGAATGAAAAATGTCTGTTCTTTTTCTGTATCTCTGTGATAAATATTTAACTTTTATGCTTTCATAATAATCCTGTATATTTGAATAATCATTTCACTTTCAAAATACATGTCACAAAATACCAAAGAACTAAAACTCGCCGTACTTATTGATGCCGATAATGTTCCTTACAGTAATGTAAAGGGAATGATGGAGGAAATCGCTAAGTTTGGAACTCCCACTACAAAGCGTATTTATGCCGATTGGACTAAGCCAAATGCTAACGGCTGGAAATCAGTTTTATTAGAACACGCTATAACACCTATTCAGCAGTACAGTTACACGGTTGGAAAAAATTCTTCTGATTCTGCTTTGATTATTGATGCGATGGATTTATTGTATTCTGGAAAACTGGATGGTTTCTGTATTGTTTCCAGTGACAGCGATTTCACGAGATTAGCTATACGTTTAAGAGAATCGGGAATGAAAGTGATTGGCATTGGTGAGCAAAAAACGCCTAAACCTTTTATCAGCGCCTGTGACCGATTTATTTTTATAGAAGTTTTAGACGGTGCCATCAAAAAGACCCGAAAAACCACTAGTGCCCCAGCGAAAACACCAAAACCTGCAACTGTCACCGAATCTAAAAAACCTGCAGGCAAGGAAGCGCCTAATAAAATCAACGCTGAAACTATCGAACTTATCGAGGATACCCTCGATGCAATCGGGGATGATGACGGATGGGCTTTTCTTGGTGATGTCGGGAATTTAATTGTAAAGAAAAAACCCGAATTTGACCCGAGAAACTATGGCTTTTCAAAACTGACACCAATGCTCAAATCAATGACAGATATTCTTGAAATTGACGAAAGAGAATCTGATAAAAAAGGAATTAAACATGTATTTGTAAGATTGCGTTATACATAATTTTCTCTGATTAATTTTTTTCATCCTTCTGTTATGCAAGGAGCTAAAACGTTTACTAGCTTAGTATTGAGTTGTATTTAGAATAAAAGCATAATTAACTTTATATCGTTTCATAATGAGAAAACAATTATTCATCATCAGTATTGCATTGTTACTAATTTCTTTCGGTTTTAATTATTTTCTGAAAACGGGATTTGTTTTTTCGGCAATAATGATAATTCTTATTCTTGTTGGTTTTTACAATACCATTCAGGAAAAACATGCTATTTTAAGAAACTTTCCTGTCCTGGGCTATTTTCGTTATCTATTTGAAATGATTGCTCCCGAGATTCAGCAGTATTTCATAGAACGCACTACCGATGGGAAACCATTTTCAAGAAATCAGCGTTCTTTAGTGTACCAAAGAGCTAAAAATATTGATGCAACTTCTCCCTTTGGAACACAGCTGGTTTTAAATCAGTCGAGTTATGAAGGAATTAAACATTCTATGTTCCCAGCATCTGTCAATCATGAATTGCCAAGAGTTCTTGTGGGAGGACCAGACTGCAGGCAGCCGTATTCTGCTTCCTTGTTTAATATTTCTGCTATGAGTTTTGGATCTTTGAGCGAAAATGCAATTGTCGCACTAAATAAAGGCGCGCAAAAAGGAAATTTTTATCATAACACCGGCGAAGGCGGATTGACCCAGTTCCATCAAAATGGCGCTGATATTACTTGGCAGATTGGTACAGGTTACTTTGGGTGCCGTAATGCTGAAGGCGGTTTTGATGCCGATAAATTTGCAGAAAAAGCCAATCTTGATTCGGTAAAAATGATTGAAATTAAATTATCGCAGGGCGCAAAACCAGGTCATGGAGGTGTTCTTCCTGCGCAAAAAAACACAGAACAGATTGCAAAAATAAGAGGAGTTGAACCACATACAACGATTCTCTCTCCGCCAAGTCACAGTGCTTTTCAAAATGCCAAAGAATTGGTTGAATTCATTGCCCATTTACGTGAATTATCAAATGGAAAACCAATTGGTTTTAAATTATGTATTGGTGAAACCTCCGAATTTGAAGATCTCTGTAATGAAATGATTCATCTAAATTGTTATCCAGATTTTATCACAGTCGATGGTGCCGAAGGAGGAACAGGAGCTGCACCGCTTGAATTTGCAGACGGAGTGGGAATGCCTTTTGAACCGGCACTTATTTTTGTAAACAAAACGTTAGTCCGTTTAGGAATCCGTGAGAAAATAAGAATCATCAGCAGCGGGAAAATCATTTCTGGTTATTCTATTTTACGTGCTATTGCCTTAGGAGCTGACATGTGTAATTCGGCTCGTGGATTTATGTTTTCGCTGGGATGTATTCAGGCTTTGCGATGCAATAATAACGAGTGTCCGACAGGAGTTGCTACTCAAAACAAAATGCTGATGAAAGGATTAGTTGTAACTGATAAATCCGAGAGAGTATATCATTTTCATAAAAATACGTTACACGCTGCGAACGAACTTTTGGCAGCAGCCGGAAAAAACAGTTATGGCGAAGTAGATATCAATATCTTTATGCGTGGTGATGAATTTGCGCATTTGTCTGATTCTTATTTCCCAGATAATTTAACAAATGTGAGAGGTTAAGATTCGGATAAGATAAAAAAGGTTTGAGAAATTACAGCCACTTTTTTCTTTTAAAATAAATAAAAGGAAGGATTGCGGAACAAAGCATTGCAATTAATGCTATTGGATATCCGTATGAATTTCGGAGTTCAGGCATTTGTTCAAAATTCATTCCGTAGACTCCTGCTATAAGTGTTGGCAGTGAAATACATACTGTTACAACGGTAAGCATTTTGAAAATATGATTTTGCTCTAAGTCAATTTTACTGGAAATGTTCTCTTTCAAATCATCTAGACGATCAAAATTAAATTGAATATAATCAGATACAACGGCAAGATCGTTTAAGTCTGCTCTGATTTTTTCTTTTAGATCCATTTTTTTCTCCCAATTACTTTTAAGATACAATCTATAAACTCTTGTGGTTTCTATCAACAGCTCTTTTACTAACATATTGCTGAAATTGTAATCAGTTATACTGTCCATTTCATAATTGGAAAATTTCTTTTCGATTAGAATTGTATTAGCAAGTATTTTTATTTTTCGGGCTAAATTTTCAGTTATATCTGCAAAATAGTCAGATATAAAACCAAACTGAAATTCTAAAATGTCTTTTGTTTCTACCAATTCCCGCAAAGATTTAAACTTATTCAAATACATTTTATTCAAAGAATGATCGAGCTTAGAATTAGTAAATAAAAACAGACCCGATTCAGAAATGATGATAAATATTGGTTCTTCGGTTATTTTTTTATTTTGATTAAAAAAAGGGAATGAAAAGTGGAAAGATGCCTGATTTTCATTTTCTAAAAAGTGAGAACTAATTTCAATATCTTCATAATGCTTCATGATGGAAAAATCAAGACCGTAATTTTTCTCCAGCCACTTTATTTCGTAATCACTATAATCAAGAAATTGCAAAACATGAAAATCTAAACTGGCTGGTGAAAGTTCATCAACACTTCGAGCTTTGTTAAATTTTTTATTTTTTAATAAAATTTCTATCATAGTTATGTTTTTAGTGAAATTATAACTTTGCTTATTTCTGCTTGATTAAGTTTTAGTTTTATTAATTTCAAAGAAAAGACTAAATAACTAATTTATCAATTTTTTTTATAATCAGGACTGTTTCAGTTAAAGCCGAAATTATTTTTTGGTATTGTGAGATGTCTTCATGGGTTAGTTCCTGTTCTTTTCGTTCGTTGAGGAATTTTTGAGCAGGCAGGAAATCGCTAATGCAAAAATTCCAGACCTCTTCTGGGACATTGTCAAAATATTGATTTTTGTTGATGTATATCTTTCCTAGGTTTTCATTGGGATAATTCATAACCTCAGGAGCGGAATTTGAAAACAGAACAGATTTTGTAGATTTTTCAAATTTTATTTCTTTAACTATGTTATCGCCGTCTATGGGAAATTGTATACCGTTCTGATCGATTAAATCATTATCTAAAAAATGAATTTTTCTTAAATCTCGGCCTAAATGTGACAGCTTCCAGAATTTTTCCTGATTAGTAATGTCTAATAAGTCTGCTGGGAAAATCCCTTTCTGTTTTTCTCTATAAATTGACGAATGAATGAGTGCGTAAATAAAGCTGAATACATCTTTGGCGGTGAATGTTTCCTTAAATTCTGAACGAACTTCTTCACTTAAGGCAAAGCAGATATTTCCCTGCTGCTCTTTTTGATTGATAAAAGCCAAGCCTAAATTGTTTTCAAGCCGTTTTGTAATTTCTGGATTAATTATTGGGATAGTCTCTGCTGATGCGAAAATCATCTGACTGGGAATTAATTTTAAAGTTGAAGTGTAAAGGGAATGCGTATCCATTGCCTAAAATTTTGATATTGATTTTGTCAGCTGTCGATCTGCGATAACTAGTGTGATTTAAAATTACGATTTTTTGAATAAAAAAAGAGGGCTTTTAAAAGCCCTCTTCCCTTTGTCGTTCTGATTTATCATTATCTAACTTATACGTTACTATAATTCGGTATAGCTGACTATTGAGATACTTTTTCTAATACTAAATATTTGTGATATTATATCTCAAGTAATTAATCAAAACCACAATCAAATTTACAATTTATTTTATTTAAATCGTTGAAAATATGTATTTTAACGATATTTTAACCTAACAAATGTTTTTAGTCAAAAGTATAATGTTAAAATGTTTTTTACACTAATACTTTCACTACAATCTTATCCAGATCATTTTCGCTGATCATGGGTGCATGTACATCTTCCGGAAAAAATATCACGAATTGATTTGCCTGCAGTTCAAAGTAAGTATCAGGTTTGTCGTTAAAGAAACGAACGTCTTTTTCAGTATTGTAATCTCCGTTTGGAAGAGTACATTTCGCTCTTGGTTTCCAGAAAAAGCCTTCATTTCCATTGATGCAGAACTGAATATCAATATTTTTGTCATGGCACTCAAAAGTTTCCAGACTTTTTTCTTTGCTTTTACCTTCTCCTTTGTAAGCAAACATTTTCACGCCTGCGCTTTCATCGATTAAACCATCCAAAGCGTCTTTGTCATCTTGCTTTAAATAATCAAAAGCAATTTTAAATGATGGATGTATCGCTTCGTACCGCGCGGAATTTTCTATAAAATCTATAATCATAATTTCTATTGGATTGAATTATTTGAATGGTAAAAATAATGCAGAATAAGGCTTTAAACAAATAAATGTTTCTTTCATAAGTTAGTCACAAAAACGTATTTTTGGCTTATTATTTAATTCTTTCAGTATGAAAATCGTTTTTGCTACCAATAACAAAAATAAAATTAGAGAAATACAAAGCATGTTGCCACCAAGCATTGAAATTATAAGTCTGGAAAGCATCGGCTGTTATGAAGATATTCCGGAAACTGCCAATACTATTGAGGGAAATGCTGTCTTGAAAGCAAATTACGTTACTCAAAAATTCGGTTACGATTGTTTTGCCGATGATACGGGACTGGAAGTAGATGCTTTAGACGGTGAACCTGGAGTTTTTTCGGCACGATATGCCGGCGAGCAAAAATCGGCTGAGGATAATATGGATAAATTGCTTTTGAATTTAGAAAATAAAGACAGTAGAAAGGCTCAGTTTAAGACGGTCATTGCATTAAATATAAAAGGAGAACAGCATCTTTTCGCAGGAATAGCCCGCGGTGAAATCACTAAAGAAAAAATAGGAGATCAAGGTTTTGGGTATGATCCAATTTTTAAACCTGAAGGATATCTGGAAACATTTGCTCAGCTTTCATTAGAAACAAAAAATACTATAAGCCATCGCGGTAAAGCTACGCAAAAGCTGCTTGCCTTTTTAAACGAATATGTGTAAGGAATTTTAACTAAATGATAGTTATAATAAAATATAGTACATTTGAAACACGTTATACTTTCTCACTCAAATAAATCAATATGTTCAATATCAAAAACGCACTTTTTGCCATTCTTTTTTTAATTCCACTAGCACATTATGGACAGCATACCGATGAAATTAACTCCAATAGACCGGGAGAATCTATGTCGGCATTCGCGGTGGGAAAAACCGTTATACAGGTAGAAACGGGTGTGTTTGGTATCAAAGAAAGCCATGATTTGGCGAGATATAATGCAAATGGCTTTGGGGTCGATATGGAATTGCGGTATGGGGCATTTCTGGAAAATTTAGAATTTATTGCAGATATTCAGTACGTATATGAGACCTTCAATTATCCAATGATGATTGATGACAGAGCCGATTTTAAACAATCAGTATTAGGAGCCAAATATTTGATTTACGACCCTAATAAAGGCTATAAGAAAGAAGCGAATATTTATAGCTGGAAAGCTAATAACAAATTCAACTGGCATCAGATCATTCCTGCTGTTGCGGTTTTTGCCGGAGCTAATTTTACAGGTAAAAACAACCCTTTTTATTTTTCTCCTGACTCTGAAATCTCTCCAAAAGTAGGCTTGATTCTGCAAAATCATTTAGGTGACGGCTCATGGGTATTTGTAACTAATGTCCTTTACAATTATATTGCTACAGATTATCCCAGCTTGAGTTATATTTTGACATTGACAAAAGGGATTAATAAAAACTGGTCTGCTTTTGTAGAAAATCAAGGTATAAAAAGCGATTTTTACAGTGATGCCATTGTTCGCGGCGGTGCTGCCTATTTAATTAATAAAAACCTTCAAGTTGACGCTTCAATAAGTACCAATTTTAAAGATACTCCTTCAATGCTTTATGGAGGTGTGGGCGTATCATGGAGATATGATGGACGTTACAAAGAGGTACGTCTTTTAAGCAAAGAAGAAGAAAACGAAAAAATAATGGGTAAAAAAACAAATAAGTAAAATATTCCATAATAACAGCAATGATTACCATACAAGAAGCTAAGACCAAAAACGAGTTAACAGAATTTATAAAATTTCCTTTTTCTTTATACAAAGGCAATGCATATTGGGTTCCTCCAATAATTTCAGATGAACTGGCCACATTTGATAAGACTAAAAATCCCGCTTTTGAAAGTGCCGAGGCTGCTTTTTATTTAGCCCGTAAAAACAATATTATCGTTGGCAGGATTGCTGTAATCATCAATTGGGATGAGGTGAATAAGCAGGAAAAAAGCAAAGTCCGTTTTGGCTGGTTTGATGTTATCGATGATATTGAGGTGACAAAAGCACTGCTTGAAAAAGTATATGAAACCGGCCGAAAAAATAATCTGGAATATGTAGAAGGCCCGATGGGATTTTCAAATCTGGACAAAGTTGGTGTTTTAACAGAAGGTTTTGATGAACTAGGAACCATGATTACTTGGTACAATCATCCTTATTACGCTCAGCATTTTGAACAATTAGGATACGTTACTGAGAAGGAATATGTAGAAAATAAATTTCCGTTTGCGAATGCCAAGCCGGAATTTTTTGAAAAGATCAATGAGTTAGTTAAAAAAAGATACCAGCTTAAACCGATTAATTTTAAATCGACCAAGGATGTAATGCCTTATGTGGATAAAATGTTTGATTTATTTAACGAATCGTATGCTAAACTGTCTTCATTCGTTGCTATATCTGATGTTCAGAAAGAATATTTCAAGAAAAAATACATCAGTTTTATCAATCCTGAATATATAAAATATGTTGAGGATAAAGATGGCAATCTTGTGGCATTTGCCATTGTGATGCCTAGTTTTTCCAAGGCACTTCAAAAAGCCAATGGGAAATTATTTCCTTTTGGTTTTTTACATTTATTAAAAGCGAAACGAAGCAGTAAAGACGTGATTTTTTATCTTATTGGAGTTCATCCCGAATATCAGAATAAAGGTGTAACGGCAGTTATTTTTAATGAATATCATAAAACCTTTACTGAAAACGGAATTGAAAATTGTTTCAGAACACCCGAGTTGTCTGATAATATAGCCATTCAGCTGATTTGGAAAAACTTTAATCCAGTGATTCACTGCCGAAGAAAGACTTTCAGGAAAGAATTGTAAAGATACAACCGCAAATTTCGCAAGGTTTTATGCAAAGAATACAGGACTTTGCGATCCTTGCGTTTTTTTGACTGCGAACGTCGCGGTTAAATTAAACGCAAAAAAAGAGGCTGTCTAAAAATTAGGCAGCCTCTTTTTGATTTTATCTATTGATTAAATATCGTCAAAATCGATATCTGTAAAACTAGAAGTGCTTGGTACACTTTCTTCGTCTGCTTTTTCTAAAGCATATTCTTTTTTGAAATCTTTTTGGTGTCTTTCAGAGATTACTTCTTCACCTTTGTGGTTTAAAACATAAGAAGTCATGTCTTCTAAAATTTCTGAAAATGCAGTAAAATCTTCTTTGTATAAATAGATTTTGTGCTTTTTAAAATGAAAAGAACCGTCTTCTTCTGTGAATTTTTTACTTTCGGTAATCGTAATATAATAATCATCAGCTTTGGTAGCTCTAACATCAAAGAAATAGGTTCTTCTTCCAGCTCTTAAAACTTTTGAGAATATTTCTTCTTTTTCTAACATGTCATTTTCTCTCATAATCTTTTCGTCATTTTTTATTTAATAGCAATCAAAAATCATAAAAATATATGTATTATCCAACAATTAAAGCAATTCTTTTTCTGAAAGTTGTTTCAAATGAAGGGCTGCATAATACCCTCCTGAGTTTATTAATTGATTATGAGAACCTTGTTCGATAATCCTTCCGTTCTCAAGAATGATGATTCTGTCGGCATTTTTTGCAGATGATACTCTATGACTTACAATTATGGTAGTTTTATCTTTACATATTTGGTAAAGGTTGTTCAGAATCGCTTCTTCGGTCTCCGTATCTACTGCTGACAAGCAATCGTCAAAAAGTAAGATGGGTGGATTTTTTATAATGGCTCTGGCAATAGATACACGCTGTTTTTGGCCGCCGGAGAGTGTAATCCCTCTTTCACCCAATATCGTTTCATAGCCATTCTTAAAACCTATGATATTGTCATGGACAACAGCATTTTTTGCTGCCGATTCTACTTCGTTATCTGTGGCATCTTCTTTTCCGAATTTTATATTGTTTTTGATAGTATCCGAGAATAAAAAAGCATCTTGCGGTACAGCACCAATATTATTTCTTAAATCGAATAAATTGACTTGGCTGATTTCATTATTGTCAATCAGAATCTTTCCGCTTGTAACATCATAAAGACGGGAGAGCAGTGCTAGAATCGTCGATTTCCCTGAACCGGTTTTTCCTAAAATCGCCAAAGTTTCTCCTTTATTTACTGTAAAACTAACATTTTGAAGTGCTTTTATATTTGTGTCTTCATAGGTGAAACTTACATTGCTGAATGCAATATTTCCTTCAATTTTAGAACTGTTTGGGTTTTTGTTCTGTATTTCGGGAACAATTTTCAAGAATTCATTGAGCCTTTTCTGCGAAGCTTCCGCTTCCTGAACCATAGAGGAAACCCATCCCAATGAAGCAACCGGCCAAGTCAGCATGTTGACATATAAGATGAACTCGGCAATTGTTCCTATGCTTTTGATGGTGCCATTTATGTACATTAAACCTCCAAAATAAATCACCACCAAGTTACTCACACCAATCAATGCAATCATCAGCGGTCCAAACAGCGCCTGTACTTTGGCAAGACTCAAACTTTTGCTTTTGCTTTCATTGGCCAAATCGGCAATATTGTCCTGATGCTGATTCTCTAATGAATATGCTTTTATAACTCTGATTCCGGAAAAAACTTCTTGGGTATAACTCGATACTTTTGATAAATACTGCTGAAAGGTGGTCGAACGTTTATTGATTTCTGAACTCAATTTAAAAATGCAGTAAGACAATATAGGCAATGGCAGTATTGTATATAAAGTTAGTCTTGGCGAAACATTATACATATACCCAATCACGATCGCAAAGCGGATAAAGGTGTTTATCGAATACATAACGGCTGGTCCCACATACATGCGCACTTTGGAAACATCCTCACTGATTCGGTTCATTAAATCGCCGGTTCTGTTTTGTTTGTAAAAATTCTGAGAAAGCATTTCGTACTGATGGAAAACTTCATTCTTTAAGTCAAATTCAATATGGCGTGACATTACAATGAGTGTCTGTCTCATGAGGAATGTCAAAAATCCTGCAACGATTGTAGTAGCAATAATTAGTAAAATATTAGAAATCAGCTGCTGGCTTATTGTGCTGGAATCAGCTGCGCCGCTTTTGGAGAAAGCTTCTATTTCATTAAATGATTTGCTAATGAGTTTTGGGGTAAATAAAGAAAATATTTGTGCGATTATGGTGATAATTATACCAAGTAAAAAGCTGAATTTATATTTGATAAAATATTTATTTAAATAGCGTAATTCTTTCATTTTATGAGGATTCAGTATGGAATTGATTTTGTTCTTTGTTTAATGTCTAAATTTTAACAATTGTATTGAGATAAATATTTCGATAATTATTATTGAATATTTATTTTTAAGTAATTTTTTTAAATGTATATTTATTTTTTACGTATGTTTGAAGTGTATTTTTAACAAATTCGTATTTTTTAACTAATAAAAATAGTATTATGAATGCTACTGTTACAACTGGTAAAGATCTTCAAAAAATGGATCCTGTTTTCGGACAATTGTCTTTTAATGGTCATGAGCAAATTGTTTTCTGCAATGACAAAGATACAGGATTAAAAGCAATTATTGGTATTCATAATTCGGTTATGGGACCGGCTTTGGGAGGAACCCGAATGTTTAATTATGCTAATGAATGGGAAGCTTTGAATGATGTTCTGCGTCTTTCACGAGGGATGACTTATAAAGCGGCTATTACCGGATTGAATATTGGCGGCGGTAAAGCAGTAATTATTGGTGATGCCAAAACTCAGAAAACACCTGAATTGATGCGTAAGTTTGGTGAGTTTGTACACTCGCTTAGCGGAAGATATATTACAGCAGAAGATGTTGGAATGGAAACTGCCGATATGGATATTGTAAGAGATGTGACTCCTTATGTTACTGGTATTTCTGAAGAAAGAGGCGGATCTGGAAATCCATCGCCTGTTACAGCTTTTGGTGTATACATGGGGATGAAAGCAGCAGCAAAACAGCAGTTTGGTTCCGAAAAATTAGAAGGGAAAAAAGTATTGGTTCAAGGAATTGGACACGTAGGAGAAACTTTGGTTGAATATTTGACAAAAGAAGGAGCACAGGTTTTTATCACTGATATCAATGAAGAAAAATTATATCAAGTAGCTTCTAAATATAATGCACAGATATTTACTGGAGAGGATTTGTATAGTGCCGATGTTGATATCTATGCACCTTGTGCGATGGGAGCAACTATCAATGACAATACAGTAGATAAAATTAAAGCAAAAGTGATTGCCGGTGCTGCTAATAACCAATTGGCAAACGAGAATACACATGGATTGATTTTGCAGGAAAGAGGCATTCTTTATGCTCCTGATTTCTTGATTAACGCTGGCGGAATTATCAATGTTTATGCTGAAATTGAACATTATGACAAAGCTGAAGCAATGCGCCGAACTGAAAATATTTACAATACTACATTAGAGATTTTTGATTACGCTATTGCAAATGGTATAACGACTCATCAAGCGGCTTTAACTATTGCTCAAAACCGTATTGATTTGAGAAAAATAGAAAA
Source organism: Flavobacterium aquicola (assembly GCF_003385115.1). Lineage (GTDB taxonomy): Bacteria > Bacteroidota > Bacteroidia > Flavobacteriales > Flavobacteriaceae > Flavobacterium > Flavobacterium aquicola. The sequence continues at coordinate 504,688 of NZ_QUNI01000001.1, read as the reverse complement.
TGCTAAATAATTAAAAATTAGTTTATAATTTTTTTAAATCAGTTCTAGGATATTTTTTGAATATTTTGGAACTGATTTTTTTATATGACTATCCGTGACTAGTACCTCATAATAGATAAGTTATCGAATGTTTTTTACAAACCTAAACACTTACTGTTCTTTACGTCTCTGCGACTTTGCGAGCCTAATTTCACGCAAAGGCGCTAAGACGCAAAGTATATTTTTTAATATTATAGACCATATTATGAATTACGGACAATCATAATTTTTATATGATTTTTGAATGTAATTAATTATGAAAATAAAATGCTGTCGCTTTAGCCCCGATAGTAGTGTAAATCTCCCGATTTAGAAAACAAGGCTTTTTTAGCCGTAGTTTTTCTTGATCGGGAATTGAAACGGATAGCGGGAGCAATGCTTCTTGAAATCTACCAATGTTCTGCTCCTAAAAAATGAGATTATGATTACGTAGAGTACTTGAAGTTTTGAAGATTTAAATTAAACGGCTATAAATTTTCATTTAAGAGAGGAAAGTATTAATTTTGCAGACTTAATTTTAAAAGTTCTTACAAGGTGGTAAACAGAAGACACATCCGCGTTAAAGTCATGCAATCCATTTATGCAATGCATCAGAATGGGTCTGATAATTTAGAAAAAGAGGAAAAATTCCTTATGCATAGTATTGACGCCATTCAAGATTTATACCTTACCATGCTTTCTTCACTGATTGAAATCTGTAAAAAAGAAACTGTCTTTTTACACCTTTCAAGCCAAAAACACTTGGCAACCAAAGAAGAACGCAATCCGAATGAAAAATTCATTAAAAACAGTATTTTTCAAATTCTTGCCGAAAACAATTCCCTTAGTATTGCTTTAGAAAATCGTTCGATCAACAATTGGGCTCTGAATGATGATTATATTATTTTACTGCTGAATGCAATTAAAGAAAGTGATGTGTATGCAAAATACATGAGCAATCGAGTGAATACTTTTGAAGAAGATAAAGATTTTATTGTTGATATATTTTCGGATATTATTGTTCCAAACGAAAAATTGTATGATTATCTAGAAGATGATAAACTGACTTGGATTGATGATATTCCGTTGGTAAATACTCATATTGTTAAACAGCTGAAAGCTATTAAACAAGGTGAGGATGACAATTTTAGAGTTCCAAAATTATACAAAGACAACGAGGATAAGGCTTATGTGAAGGATTTGTTTAGAAAAACAGTTTTGAACGAAACGGAATTAGCCAAAGAATACATTGATAAAACTCCAAATTGGGATAGCGAACGTATCGCCGAAATTGATACGATTATCCTGAAAATGGCAATCTGTGAGTTCCTGAAATTTCCTTCTATTCCTGTGAAAGTAACTTTGAATGAGTATTTGGAACTTGCCAAAGAATATTCGACTCCTAAAAGCAGTATTTTCATTAATGGAATTTTGGATAATCTGGTTAAAGAACTTGAAGGAAAGAAAAGAATAGTAAAGATTGGAAGAGGCTTAATGTAAAGCAAATTCCAAAAAAAAACAAAAAGAATAAAATTCAATTAACAAATACTAAAAATTAAATTATGGGACAAATACAACAGTTTTTACCGTTTTTATTAATGTTCGTGGTTATCTATTTTTTTATGATTCGTCCACAGCAGAAAAGAGCAAAAAACGAAAAAGAATTTGAAAACGGCTTAAAAGTAGGTGATAAAATAATTACTAAAAGCGGTATTCACGGTAAAATCGCTGAGCTTGCAGATACAACAGTAATTATCGAAACAATGGCTGGAAAATTAAAAATGGAGCGTTCTTCAATTTCTTTGGAGTTGAGCGCTACTTTATCTAAAAAAGCTTAATCATATACTGTTACCACAATAAAAAATCCCAAATTCCGATTTAGTAACTGGAATTTGGGATTTTCTTTTTTATAAGAGACTGTTATTTTTTCTTGCCCTTTTTGCTTTTTTTAGCTTTTGCTTTCGCTTTTTTCTCTTTGAGTTTGGCTTTCAATTTCGCTTTTTTAGCTTTTTCTTTCTTGGCTTTTTTAGCTTTTTTTGCTTTCTTTTTCGCTTTTTCTTTGGCCTTAGCTTTTGCTTTTTTCTCTTTCTCTTTTTCTTTCATTTTTGATTTGTTTTTTTTATTCTTTTTATCTTTTTTCTCATCTTGAGAAACTACAGCAGTTTTTTCTGTTTTTATTTCTTCAGCAGCTGTTTTTGCAATTTCTGCAGTTGGCGCAGTGACACTAGCATTGCTTGGGCTTGATGCTGTTTTAACAGCTGTGGATCTTGAAGCTGCTGGTTTTGTTGGAGCAGGTTTTGTAGTAACTGGTTTAGCTGCCACAGATTTGATAACAGATGGTTTGACAGTCGCTGGTTTTGCTGCGGCAGCTCTGACTGTTCTAGGTTTTGGTGCTGGTTTAGAAACAGCCGCCTTTGGAACTTCTTTATTTTCATTTAATGGTGATTCTGGAAGTGTCACTTTTTCAGGGGTGGGCAGTTCTTCTTTTTTTTCTATCATAATTAGCAATTTTAGGAATTATTTAATTTTATACCAATACTGAATTGGGAAGTTTTTCTGAAAATTATCTCAGTGTTACCAAATTGTTTTCGGTATATTAACAAATGTAGTGAATATTTTAATGTTCCAATGTTAAGGTTTTACTGATTTAAAGAGTTCGTTTTTGAATTGAGAAGCAAGAAAACGGCATTGTTTTTAATAAAAAAATCCCAAATTCCGATAGTGCTGGAATTTGGGATTTGTAATTTGGATTTTAAAATTTCTTTACCTGTATTTATCATTTAGACCAATATTATCTAAAATCATGGGCTTTATTTTTTCAATTCTCGAGAGTTTGGTTTCTTCCCGTTTGGCAGTTTCAATATATTCGATGAATTCCTTTTGTTTGTAAGGACTGAACTTTAGAAATGCATTTTTCAATTGGTTATTATCATCGAGTTTCATTTGCAGTAAATCAGGGATTACAGCTGTTTCACTTACTTTTTTGGGCTTGATGATTCTGCCTTCTTCTTCGTTTCGAATGGCTTCTTGGATATAAGCAAGAATCTCTTCTTCATTGATTTCATCTTTGGATGTAAACCGCCATTGTCGCAATGATTTGGTAACTCCTTCATTTGCATTTACCAAATGCTTTTTCTCGTCTTTGAGATAAGCACCATTAAAAAACCAAAGTGTGAAGAATTTTTTGAAACCTCCAACGCCGACAACATTTTTGTTATCCAGTACATAGACACAGCCTCCCCATTTATTGGTTTCTACCAATGCTGTTTTGGCTATAATTGCTTTCAAAATATCCAATTCATTAGCCCAATGGTTAATCATGTCCATATAGCAGTTGTTTTAGTTTTACTTTTTCAAATAGTCACCGTTAGCAGTCAATTCGGCAATTCGTACAATTACTTCTACAGCTTTCTGCATGCTTTCAACAGGAACATATTCGTATTTTCCATGGAAATTATGACCGCCGGCAAATATGTTTGGACAAGGCAGGCCTTTAAAAGATAACTGAGACCCATCAGTTCCTCCTCTAATTGGTTTGATGATTGGTTTAATGCCAAGTTCTTTCATTGCTTTTTCGGCAATATTTACAATATGTTTTACAGGAACAACCTTTTCTTTCATATTGTAATATTGATCGTTTACTTCTGCAATAACAATATCTTCGCCAAACTGCTTAGCGAATTTTTTATTGATTTTTTTAGTTATTTTATGAATCAGTTCTTTTCTTTTTTCAAATTTCTGTTTGTTATGATCACGGATAATTAGTTCCAAAACTGTTTCTTCAATACTTCCAGATAAATGATGTACGTGAAAAAAACCTTGATATCCTCTGGTTTCCTGCGGGGTTTCACCTTCTGGTAGTTCATTGATAAAATCATTAGCAATAAGCATGGAATTGATCATTTTTCCTTTAGCATAACCTGGATGAACACTTTTTCCTTTGAAAATAATTTTAGCTCCAGCGGCGTTGAAATTTTCAAATTCCAATTCTCCTACTTGACTGCCGTCCATTGTGTAAGCCCATTCTGCTCCAAATTTTTCAACGTCAAAATGATGAGCTCCTCGTCCAATTTCTTCATCAGGAGTGAATCCGATTCTGATTTTTCCGTGTTTAATTTCAGGAATTTTAACTAGGAATTCCATAGCAGTTACAATCTCTGTAATACCCGCTTTGTCATCAGCTCCCAATAAGGTCGTTCCGTCAGTTGTGATTAATGTCTGTCCTTTATATTGTAATAAGTCTTTGAAATAAGAAGGAGAGAGGATGATGTTTTTTTCTGCATTTAAAACAATGTCTTTGCCATCATAATTTGGGATAATCTGCGGTTTTACATTCGCTCCTGAAAAGTCGGGAGAAGTGTCAAAATGAGAAATAAATCCAATCGTAGGTACTTCGTGATCAACATTGCTGGGTAATGTCGCCATGATATAAGCCTTGTCGTCTATAGTAACATCTTCTAGTCCGATGTTTTTTAATTCATTTGCTAATTTATTAGCTAAATCCCATTGTTTAGCTGTACTAGGCGTTGTGTTTGAATTAGGGTCAGATTCGGTGTCTATTGTGACATAACTTATAAAACGGTCAATTATATGCTGCATGGTATTTATTTTTTTGTAAAGATAGGTAATTTTAAAAAAGAGTAGTTTAAAGAGAATGTTTTGTAGCTCTATAGCCTTAAATCAAAAAAAATCCGTTTTTCAACGGATTTTTCAGTTTTAAATTGGTTAGATTTAAATTTGGTTAGGGTTTTTATTGTAGGGCTATTGGATGATTAATTTTTCTTGGCTGCATTTTCGGCTGCAATTTTTGCCTGAGCGGCAGCAGCTTTATCAGCTTCAGCTTGCGCTTTAGCAATTTGTTCTTCCAATTGCGCTGATTTTTGTAGTGCTAATTTGGCTGATTCAGCTAATTTTTGCTCGGCCTCTTCTTTTTCTTTTTTAAGTTTTTCAACGTCTTTCGCAAATTTTTCTTTTGCCTCGCGAGCATTATCTACTTCTTTTTTGTAAGCAGCTATCTTTTCTTTTGAGATTTTATCCGCTTCTTCTGCAGCTTTTTTATCTGCTTCTGCTTGAATTTTGGCAGTTGCTGCAGCTTCTTTAGCGGCTTTGTTTGCTGCGTCTTTAGCCGCTTCAGCTGCTTTTTTATCGGCTTCAGCCTGAGCTTTGTCTGCTATTGCTTTGTTTTTAGATGCTTTTTCAGTGGCTTCTTTAGCTTCAGCGGCAGCTTTGGCTTCGGCAGCTTTTGCTAGGGCTGCTGACTTTTCTGCTGCTTTTTGGGCTTCTTCTGCTGCTTTTTTATCTGCTTCTTCTCTAATTTTGGCAGCTTTTTTATCAGCTTCCTGCTTTGCTAAATATGCTTTTTCCTGTTCTTTTAAATCTTTGATTTGTTTTTTAAAATCTACGGGAGCTGCTACTGTGTTAGTGGATTTGATATTTGTTGAAGCAGTTTCTGTTGTTGCAGTTTCGTTTGTGGTTTCCTGAGCGAAGAAAGTTTGTGAAAACACAAGAAGTACAATACTAAAAGATAGTTTTAAATTCATAATTTAGTGGTATTTGGTTGGTTTTTAGTGAATTTAGGAGTAACAAATATAACTTTTTTTTTAAATCCTTAATTTTTTAAGATAAAAATAATTTAAATTTTTGTTAAATTTTTAATTAAATTTTTTTTATCAAAAAAATAATTCATAAGACTTACAATTTTACGTACAAAAATTAGTACTTTAAATGTTGTATAATGCCATTCATTACTTTGTGTATTGACAAAAAAAAATCTGCTGATTTACAGCAGATTTTTTTTAAGCTCAACAATTCTAATTATTGTTTCTTGTTACTATTTGTTGTGGTTTTCTCGGTATCCATCATTTCCATAAGTTTCAGCCCCAGTAATCCACTCATAGATCCATCAGTTCCATTACTTCCCGAAATCAGAACATCAGGAATAACTTTTATTTTTCCTTTTCCGATTTCTTCAGTGATTTTATATTTCGTAAAGTTATCACCGCCCATAGCAGATACCTGTAATTGGTATGCTTCTGCTGTAGATTTACCAACAGCCATAATTTTCTCAGCTTCAGCAAGACCGGTTTTGGAGATTCTTTCAGCTTCGGCACTGGCTGTCAGTTTGGTTGCTTCGGCTTGTGCGCCTGCTCTTGCTTTTGTTGCTTCAGCTTCAGCATTGGCGCGCATTTTTGTAGCTTCGGCTTCTGCATTTACGTTAAGTTTTAAACTTGTCGCATCTCCTTCAGCTTTTTTAACGGTAGCATCGGCTGTTCGCTGTGCGATTTCAACACTTTGCGAAGCCTTAACGATTTCCTTTTGCATATCAGCGATAGCAGTTTCTTTTTCCATTCCCTGACGCTGTTCCTGCGCCATTTTTTGTGTCTGATAGGTTTTTTGCTCTTCTTCGGCAATTTTTCTGTCTGTTAATGTTTTCATTAACGATTCAGGTGGTACGATATCGCCGATAAGAGTATCTACAGCATTAACGTTGTATTCGTCCAAAACTATTTTGATATGGTTTTTTGCTGATTCCTGTCTTTCTTTTCTTGTAGAAAGAAATGAAATAACATCGCTTTCCTGAGCCGAGTTTCTGAAATAGTTTCCAATTGTTGGTTCCAATACTTGGGAAACCAAATTGTTCATACTTCCAAAACGTGCAATAACTTTTGGTGCTTCATTGGCTGGAACGTGAATGATTTGTGATACATCTAGATTGAAAGGGAAACCATCTTTGGAACGAACCGTAATTGTAGAAAGGTTTTTATCTAAGTTGTGGGATTCGCTTCTGGCTTCTGCCCAATTCAGTACTAAGTTAGTGGTAGGAACAGGTTCTAATTTTGTTGTGTATTTATTAAGAGCATATTTTCCTGGACCAAAAGGTTCCAGCCAAACGCCGCGTTGTCCTTTAGAAACGATATTTCCATGTTTGAAAGTATCGCCGGTAACGTCTTTTCCGTCTTCACCTATGTAGGAAATGACAACTCCAACATAACCAATAGGCACATCTGTCATCGGAGTCTGTTCAATTTGTACTGCCCATGAGTTTATATAATAAGAACCTGCAAGCATAACTTGAGGCTGAAGACCTCTATTACCTCCATTTTTTAGGAATTGATCAATGTCTTGAAAGTTATTATGCCCGTCAACAAATTTACCTGCAATCTGTCCAATTGGAATGGGTTCACCATCCATTGCGGTTACAATTCCGACCATATTTTCGGAAATGACTACCTGCGGGGAAATGATTACTTCGAATAAATGTGTGTTGATACGGTAAGATCCTGTTGTAACAAAAGCTGATTGTCTTCCTTTTTGGCCTCCATTGTCAAGGAATAGTGTTGCATCCTGAAAATTATCCGAATTTACTTTTTGCGCAAGGATACGTCCAGTTGGAATTTCGGCACCATCTTTACTTAATAATAATCCGATGTGTCCTTCGGGTATTATGGTAAAAGAAGCCATATCTATTGAAAATTGCCAAGGCCACATTGCCCAATAAAGTCCTGGAGCAAGTGTTTTAGCTTGGTATCCTGCTTCACCTTTGGTAGCTATGATTCTGCCATCGGGTAATGATTTTTCGGAACCAAAGAGGACAAATTTTTTGGTAACAAGACCAATTTTGTTTTCAGGGACGATGACCATACCAAAGAATACACGTAAAACAAATTTGTAAAAAAGAAAGGATAGAACAATTAAGAATATCCACCAATAAGTAAAGATTAATTCCATAATGATAATGAGGGTTAGGTTACAAACATCAATTTATTAATGTAATTCTAACTTTCTTGTTAGAATGTTTTTCATTGAATGTTTTTGTGCTGATTAGAGTGTCATTTTTATTTATTGTTACATTAGATTTATTAGTATTTTGCAGTCTATTTAATAAAAAAAATATGGCATTATTTCATCGATTTAATAGCAAAGCCAAAACACTGATAAATACTGGTTTCGGGAGCAGTGCATCCAATACGGGAGGGCGGTTTATAAATAAGGACGGATCGGTAAATGCAACTAAAAAAGGTATAGGGATTTTTGATCAGATTAGCTGGTATCATACCATGTTAGATATGAGTTCATGGGAGTTTCTTTCTATTTTGCTATTATTTTATATCTCTATAAATTTTGTGTTTGCCGTTCTCTATTTCGGAATCGGAATCGAGCATCTTAACGGAATTGATACTGCCGATAGTGTATGGGTACAATTTGGACAAGCTTATTTTTTTAGTGCGCAGACATTTACAACTGTTGGTTATGGACACGTTAGCCCCACAGGATTTTATACCAGTGCATTGTCATCTGCAGAAGCACTAATAGGACTGCTGAGTTTTGCTATCGCTACAGGTTTATTTTTTGGACGGTTTAGTAAACCAGCTATTTATTTAAAATTTTCTCATAATGCTATTATTGCTCCTTTTAACAATGGAAAAGCATTGATGTTTAGGTTAGCTCCTTATAAAAATACGAATTACATAGATGCTGAAGTAAGTGTGACTCTTGGGATGCGAATGGAGGAAGATGGTGTAATGGTTAATAAATTTTTTATATTGGATTTAGAATATCATAAAATAAATTCGCTTGCATTAGCATGGACATTAGTGCATCCGATAACCAGCGAGAGTCCTTTGGATGGTTTTTTGGCTGCGGATTTTGAGTCAGTTTCGGGTGAGATTATAGTGATTATAAAAACTTTTGATGACATGTTCAGTACCACTGTTGCGACCCGGACATCTTACACTTTTGATGAAATTATTTATGGAGCTAAATTTAAGCCAATGTATACCAAAAGTGAAGATAACCAAAGTACGGTTCTTGATATGGGATTGTTAAATACCTTTTATTCTATTGCTGTAGATTAGCAAGAAGCCTTTCTTTTAAAATTCTCACTCCTTCTGACGCGATATTTGTAATTACTTCAAGTGGGTTTCTAAGATTTGGAATTTTTATGGGCTTGGGGTCAATATAATAAATAGGCGTACTTTTTGGTGTGAAATTAATTAAACCAGCAGCAGGATATACTTGCAGCGAAGTTCCAATTACCGCAAAATAATCAGCTTGTTCTGTTAAATCAATTGCGTCTTCCAAAGCCGGAACCTGCTCTCCGAACCAAACAATATGCGGGCGTAGCTGATGACCGTTTTTATCGTTATCGCCAATATTCAGATCGTCCTGCCAGTCTAATATAATTTTTTCATTTGCCGAACTTCGAACTTTTAATAGTTCCCCATGCAGATGAGTAATTTTTGTACTTCCTGCTCTTTCGTGCAGATCATCTACATTTTGTGTGATAATATAAACGTCAAAGTCATTTTCTAATTCTGCCAAAATCTGGTGTCCTACATTCGGCAGTACTTCTTTTAATTGTTTACGTCTTTGGTTGTAAAAGTCAAGTACCAACGCTGAGTTTTTGTGCCAGCCTTCGGGAGTAGCGACATCCATAACGTTATGGCCTTCCCATAAGCCGTCACCGTCACGGAACGTTTTGATACCGCTTTCGGCGCTGATTCCTGCTCCGGTAAGGACTACTAATTTCTTTTTCATCTATAAATCGATTAGATTATAAAACTAGTCTTTTTTAGTATTTTAGCAAAAAAAATATAAGTCAATGATTGATATAGATTACCTGAATTTTCTAGAAAATATATTAACTGATAATCGAAAAGAAAGATTTTTGAACGTTCTTGAAAGCCGTACTAAACATTTTACAATTGCTGTAGAAGATGTTTTTCAGATGCATAATGCAAGTGCAGTGATGCGCAGCTGTGAAGTTTTTGGAATTCAGGAACTGCATGTTATTGAGGAGCGTTACGGCAAAAGAATAGACAAAGAAATCGCAATGGGAGCGCAAAAGTGGGTTGATATTTCAACTTATGACAGTGTTACGAATTGCATTGATACTTTGAAAGATAAAGGATACCAGATTATTGCTACTACGCCTCATGAAAATGACTGCCTGCTAGAGGATTTTGATATTTCGAAGCCAAGCGCATTGTTTTTTGGTACCGAAAGAGATGGATTGTCAGATGAAATTATTCGCAGAGCTGACGGTTTTCTTAAGATTCCGATGGTAGGTTTTACCGAGAGTTTGAATATTTCGGTTTCGGCAGCGATTATTATTCAGAATCTGACGAACCGATTGCGAAATTCAGATATCGACTGGCAATTGACAGAGAAAGACATTTTGGAAAAAAGATTAGATTGGGCTAAGAAATCCATTAAAGATATAAAGAGGATAGAAGCGAGGTATTATAATATTTAGTGATTTTTTTGAATATTCGTTTTAATTTTAATTATTTGTTTTGAATATTTCTTTGAGCATTAATTTACTTTAAATTCGTAAATCTCTGAAAAAGATCTATTTCCTTTGTAATCAAATGTTTGTATTTGCCAGTAATAGGTCGTGCCGGGAATTACGGGCACATCATTTAGAAAACTATCTGTAATGTTACTTTTGTTATACGAATTAGTGGGCATAGGCGGATTCATTGTGTCCATAGTTATGGTATAACTAAAAATATCGTTATCAACATCGCTTCCTTTCCAAGCTAATGAAATTTTAGTTCCAGTTATGTTTTCTGTATTTTTAGGACTCACAATCTCAGCTGGAAAGGGAGCATAAGAACTAACTCCTTCAGAAGCATTATAAAATTTTCTAGTTTCACTCGTGGCTGTAGAAGTAGTTTTGCTTGAGTTAGATAAAACATACCAAGAATATGCAATTCCCCTCGTTAGTTTTAGCTCATAATATGTCTGTTTTGTGTTATAATTTGTGCTTTGTTGGCTGCGAAGATTTTTTACAACTAAGTCATAATTATCTGTATTCGCCGCAGCGTTCCATTCAAACTTTATTGTACTTTCGGTAGAGGTTTTGTTAGTGCCTTCTGTACATTCACTATTTGCATTTGGAAAGATAAGGGAAGCTCTAGTTGGATCGTTTACAGGTTCATCATTATCTCCTCCACTACTACAGGCAAAAATGAAATTCAAAAGGGTTAAGAGTACTATTTTTTTCATTTTTTTACTATTTTATAACTGTTTTCAACGTTATCGGCTACGACCTTTACTAAATAAGTTCCATTTGGAAAATCACTTCCGTCTATTACTATTGCTCCATTCGTCACTTTCAAATCTCTCGACTGTCTTAGTTTTCCATCTATAGAGTATATTTTTACTGAAACTATTTTATCTGTATTACTTCCAATATTAACATACAAATAGTCTGTAAATGGATTAGGAAAGGCTACAATTGCATCAGACAGTAAAATCATTTTCTTGTAAGTGCCTTGGCATTGTTTATCTGTTGAAACTTCCAATTTGTTTGTACCTTCTTTTAATTGTAGTGTAATTTCATCTTGGCTTGTTGTATATAACTTCCCGTTTAGATCAATAAAGTATTCTTTTCCGTTTGTTAATTTTAGGGAAATAGATTTTGTGTCATTATCTATTTTTTCAAGAACGGATAAATCAGTTGGCTCACTAATTTTCACGTCCATACATCTTTTAAAAATTAGTTCTGGTTTCTCCATAATGGTAAAACAAACATTGTAATAGCCAGATGACAAGTTTGCAATTTCTACAAAATCGTTAAATGTATAGGAATTGACAATTTGGTCCTTAGTTATAGATACATTGTAAGTATATGAAGTATTTACTGCAGTGATTACTATTTTTCCATTATTATTGTTTCTGCATGTCTCAGAAAAAGTTCGAACTTTAAAATTATCAACAGGAAGCAAAAACGAGGTGCATCCGCCATTATTGACGCTATCATTCAATGGGGTTTTTGGACAATTATCATTTATATCCAGTACTCCATCGTTGTCATCATCGCTATCACAGGCATCTCCCAAACCATCTTTGTCAAAATCCTCCTGATTTAGATTGTCTACGCTTGGACAATTATCTACTATATTAGATATGTTATATCGTACAATATTGTTTTTTTTTATATTGCCAATTTTATCGAAAATACCACTTTCTATTAAGTAATCAGGATTTTGCTGTATGGTTTCTGTATCTAGTAAATCTCCAAAAACCATTTCTATACTTCCATCGTTATTTAGTATAGCATATTTTTTATTTATCCTGATATCATTTAATTCTGTTCCAGGTACTGACATCGAACCTATAGCATATTTATCTCTATATAGTCTTACAATAATTTTTCCCTGAGAATTAATAAATATTTCGTTAAATGCTAAATTGTAGTTGTCATAATAATCGGAACCACCATATATTTCTTTAAAAGAGATATCGGTAGTTCCGTCATTATTTATTCTTCCAAGATGAGTAGCATGACTATCCGTATAAGATATTAAAATATTTCCGTCAGATTGTAATTTTGTATGATTTACGCCAGGATTGGACGAGAAAAATGAAATGTCTTTCGAGCCATCTTGATTTAATCTTTCAAGTGATTCACTTATATGATATGTTGGGGAATAAATATAATAGTAAGGATGTACGACTAAAATTTTACCATCGTTTTGTATTTCAATATCAGTTAAAATGGTTGGAAACAAAATGGATTTAAATGTTGAATCTAATGTGCCATCCATATTTAATCTGATCACTTTGTAGTTTGAGTTTTCCATGAAAATAGGGCCTTTACCTATTGCTACAATTTTACCATCGTTTTGAATTTCATAATCACTAATACTGCTGTCAGATGGGAAATTAAATGTATTGTCATATGAGCCGTTTTCATTAAGCCTTATGAAGTTTTTTGAAATTCCATTTACCAAAATATCAATTTGATCTGGACGAGTCAAAAGGATTTTCTTGTCATTTTGTGCTTTAATTAGCGAAAAATTAAAACTTGGATAATAATCAGGAAGAGAAAAGGTTATTGTTGAATCTAGATTAAAGCTTGGATCAAAAAGGCCTTCTTTTGTTAATTTACATATATGATTGCAACTATTGTCATTAAACGAAGTGAAATTCCCAAAAATCAAAATTTTATCATCCGATAATACGGCTGTATTGTGGGGTCCAGCACTATTAAAGGTTGAATAATACATCATATTAGTACTTGAATGAGGATTGAAGGTTAAGTCTAAACTGCCATCAAGATTTAGTCTAAAGATTCCAAATCTAGTGATGCCATTTGGTGATTGATAATTCCCGTTTACTATAATTTTGTCATTTTGAAGATACACAAAGTCGTTTCTACTGTGATATGATTTATCTACTTTATTAATATTAATATCTTTGAATGAATTATCAAAACTGCCATCAATATTTAATTTTTTTATTATGCCATCTATATTAATAAAAATTTTGCCATCGTTTTGTGTGGCAAAAGAAAAGATAGTAAAATAATCTGATAAAGATGGCTCATTCTCAAATTTGAAAGAAGTATCTATCGAACCATTCGCATTTAATCGAGATATTTGTCTGCTATAGGTGAGACCATTTGAAAAAAGATTGCCACCTCCTTGAACAATAATTTTCCCGTCAGGTTGAGCAATAACTTTCTTGATATAAAGATCAAAACCATTTATAACACCGTTAAAGCCTGGTTTATATAGAATATTAAAAGTATAATCTATAGTTCCGTCATTATTTAAACGTATAATATTATTAAAATATGTATTATTAATTGAGTTGTATATTGTAAATAAGCCACCAACAATATATTTTCCATCTTTTTGTATTGCAATTGTATTTATGAATCCTCCATTAACTGAAGAAAAAGTGCCATCTGTAAAGCTATTATCTATACTGCCATCGCTATTAAGTCTTACAATATTAACACAGTTGATATTGTTAACTTTTGTAAAATTTCCTGTAATAATTATTTTATTATCTTCCTGATAAATAATATCACTAATAGATTTGTTAAATACAGGGATGTTAAAATTTTTATCTACAGTACCATCTGCATTATAATATTTTACTGCCCAATTATTATCAATGTCATTATAATTCTCTATCGTTAGTGCGAAATCGCCGTTTGTTTTTGCAAAAATATTATCAATAAAGTAATTGTTGTCAGTGTGATTGAAAGTTTTGTCTATACTACCGTCTTGGTTTAGCCTTTTTATTATTTGAGGATTGTTTTCATTTAAAAAAGTCAGTAATTTGCCGTCTGCCAATACAATACTTCCCCTACCTATGTATTGATCGTAAACACCGTTGTCATTTGGATTGAATGAGTTATCGATTTCAGGAAGTTGGGCAAACGTATTGAAGCAGCAAATAAAAAATAAAAAGTAGATTTGTTTCATAAAGTAAAAAGAATAGATGTTTTAAAATTTAATTTTTATATTTTTTTACTTCATGTCTCATTTTTTTAGCTGTAAATAATTTTCAAAAAACCCATTCAGAAGTAATATGTTTTCAATTTCTGGTAAAGCTATCGGTTTCTTGAAAATCTTAAACCATTAATAGTTTACATTCTATTTGTGCAAATATATATAAGATTTGATTTATTAAATGCTTTTGATTCTTGAAATATCATAAATATAATACTATAAAAAGTATAATTTAAAATTTTGCATTAAAAGATATAAGATGTGAGGGAGTTGGAAGCGGTACTATGGAGGTGTTTAGTTTGAGTATATGGATTGCAGAATTCAGTTAAAAGTTGTTTTGTTTTATGCTAAAGTTGTTTACGTGAGGTATAGGAGCAAGCTACCGATGTAGCGGAGCCCGTACCATACAGGAAAGAGACTTACTCACAGTTGCGATGAGTAGGTCTCTTTTCCTTATGATGGCACGCCCAAATAATTAATTTTGCTATTTGCTTATTATTTCTTTTTTAAGATTTTGTATTGTTCATAACAGCCGCTTATTGCGTCCATTATTTGGAGATCATTAGCAGATTTTATGAAGGCTTCAGAGTAACTGCATCGGTTTAAGATTTCGGCAATTTCACTTTGAGATACTCCTAGAAGTAATGTTATAGTTTCGCGGTCATATTTTGTTTCTAATAATTTTCTAACAGTATCATCCTTTCGCATTTCACGGAGTTTTTTGAGCTGTTGCGGTCTTTTTCCGAAAAAATTATAAAGCATGTCTGCTGGATTGAAAATGGATCCTAATACTTTTCCAAATGCTTCGGGAGCATATTGTCCAGCTTCGTAGCCTTGACCTAGGCCCGAAATGCTATAACGGAAATCTTCTTTTATTGGGATTAATTTGGCGTCAATTTCCAGATAGCCCGTTAGGTAGTAAGGACTTATGACTACTTCATTTAATGGAATTGCTTTTTGGGTAAGCTGGATTGTTGTTGTTTTATTTTTTATCCAGTCATTCGTTACACGAACGCGCAAAGATTCGAATCCAAGAAGAGTAATATGTAATGTATCGCTTTGTGTTACTGCAAGTTCAAAATGACCTTTATTGTCTGTTGTTGTTCCTGTTACTTGATTGATATTAATAATGTTAACATCAGCTAAGGGTGTGCCAGTGTTATCGGTAATGATAGTGCCAGAGATTTTTGTAGGGATTTCAGTGGTTTGGGCAACTGAATTTAGTGAGGCAACAAAGAATAAAAAAAGTATAATATATTTCATAAACTGATTTAAAAGTTTAAAAGTAGTAAAACGGCATTAAATATTTTGTTGTTCCTTTATAATTATAAGAAAATTAACAATCTGTAATTTTTTATATCATTCTGCAGTGGAATTTAACGTTGTTAGTTATTTTTTTAGACTTAAAATAATATAAATAGTTTAAATGGCTTTTCAAAGCAATGAATAAGCTGGTGTCAAAAAAAAATCTCCCGATTGTTCGGGAGATTTTATATTTGAATCGCTAAATGTATTAGTCTCTTCTCGGTCTTCTTGGTCTTGATGAATCACCAAAACTTTCAGAACGTCTTGGCGCTCTTTCTGATGAACCGTCTCTTGAACCTCTGTCAGATGAAAAACCGCCTTCTCTTCTTGGTGATGAGCTTCTTTCAGATCTGAAACCGCCTTCTCTAGGAGCAGAACCTCTGTCGCTTCTAAATCCGCCTTCTTTTCTTGGTGCAAAATTTCCTTCTCTTCTAGGAGCTGAACTTCTTCCGCCGAAACCGCCTCCAGAATTTCTTCCGTTGTGATCACGTCTTCCGCCACCGTCATTTTTAGAGATTTCAACATTGATACGGCGTCCTTCTAATTGTACGTTGTTCAATATTTCCATCACTTTATCAGTGTGCTCAGGATCTGTGTTAAAGAAAGAGAAACCTTCTTTTACATCTACTTTGAAAACGTCATCGCGTCCTAAGTCTAATGTTTCTTTCAAGTAGTCTTTTAATGACATCCAATCGAAATTGTCTCTTGAACCGATGTTTACAAAATATCTTGTCGCGCCGCCGTTATTGTTTCCTCTTGGTTCTCTGTCATCACCGCGGTCACGTCTTTCTGAACCAGCAGATTGAGAAGAGATATCTCTGTTTTTCTTGTAATAATTGATGAAACGGTTAAATTCTACTGATACCATTTTCTTGATCAATTCTTCTTTTGATAAATCTTCAAGAACATTGTTGATTGCTGGAAGATAGTTGTCAATTTCGTGATCAACTTCAGTGTCTTTAATCTTCGTTGCTAAGTGCAATAATTGGATTTCGCAGATTTCAATTCCAGATGGGATTGATTTTTCTTCGAATTTTTGTTTGATGATTCTTTCGATGGCAGAAATCTTGCGGATTTCGCTTTTAGTAACAATTACGATAGAAGTTCCTAATCTTCCTGCTCTACCAGTACGTCCTGAACGGTGATTGTATGTTTCAATTTCGTCAGGTAATTGATAGTTTACTACGTGAGTAATGTTATCAACGTCAATTCCACGAGCAGCAACGTCAGTAGCAACAAGCATCTGAATTTGTCTTCCACGGAAAGATTTCATAACTCCGTCACGCTGTGCCTGAGATAAATCTCCGTGCAATGCAGCAGCGCTGTATCCATCTTCGATTAATTTTTCAGCTACAGCTTGTGTATCACGTTTTGTTCTACAGAAAACCACAGAGAAAATATCTGGATTAGCATCGGCGATACGCTTTAAAGCTTCGTAACGGTCACGTGCATTTACTAAGTAAAATTCGTGAGAAACTGTTGCTGAACCAGAGTTTTTGGCTCCAACAGTAATTTCTAATGGTTCGCTCATGAATTGTTTTGCAATTCGGGCAACCTCCTGCGGCATAGTTGCAGAGAATAACCAAGTACTTTTTTCGTCTGGAGTATCTGATAAAATAGATACGATGTCCTCATAAAATCCCATGTTCAGCATTTCGTCAGCTTCGTCAAGAACACAATAGTCTATGTTTTTGATGTTTACCAAACCTCTGTTGATCATGTCCTGCATTCTTCCTGGAGTTGCTACAATGATTTGCGCTCCTCTTTTAATTTCTCTGGCTTGCTCTGTAATACTAGCCCCGCCGTAAACTGCTACCACATTAATACCTTTTTCGTATTTTGAGTAGTTTTTAAGTTCGTTGGTAATCTGTAAACAAAGCTCCCTTGTAGGCGATAAAACTAATGCTTGTGTATTTCTGTTGTCGGCATCAATTTTTTGGATTAGCGGAAAACCGAAAGCTGCCGTTTTCCCTGTCCCTGTCTGAGCCAACGCAACCATATCTGTGTCTTTTTCCAATAATAGGGGAATCGCTTTCTCCTGTACTTCTGACGGATTCTCAAATCCTAGATCGATAATCGCCTTCAGTAACGATTCATTCAATCCTAATTGTTCAAATTTATTCATATGTATTTTTAAAATAGGGTGCAAAATTACTGTTTATAATTCATATAAACTAATGCAATTCGAAGAAAAATGTTTTTATTGTTATTTGATAATCAGTTAATTATGTTTTTTGAAATCACTTTATATTTTTAGAAATTGATTTTTGCTGTGAAATTATGTCGTCATTAGGGTGTTTTTGTTAAAAAAATCATCTTAGAAACTGTCTTTTAGATGCATAGACTCTGAATGAAAATGGATTTGTATTGCAGGAAATATTTTTTATTCCTTTTTTGGACAATTTTGTCTTTATTTTATCATTTATTTAAGAATGATATTTTCAAATTGCTCCCTAGTTTCAATATTGATTTATTAATTTTGCCTAAAAATTATTTGATTATGCAAACAGCCTCTTTTTCAGGTTTTATAGAAATGGTGTTTTTTATGATTGCCTTCTATTATATTTTTAAATTTTTGGTTCGGTTGTTTTTGCCCGTAGTAGTAAAAAAGGTAGTAGAAAAAGCGGGACAAAATTTTCAGCAGCAATATTCGCAGCAACAGCAGCAATCTTCATGGCGTAAAACGTCAAATAATGACGAGATTATAATCGACACTGCAAACAATAAGAATCCTCGTGAAACTAAAAAAGTGGGAGATTATGTTGATTATGAAGAAATTGATTAATGATTTCAAATTATTGATTAACGATTTCAGATCTTTTATACATCAAGAAAATTTTTCGGTGCATTCACTTAATCTGAAATGATTAATTATTAATATTGCTAATTAGAAAATCGTTGTCAAAATATTAGAGACTTAAATCTGAAATCATAATTCGTTAATCCAAAATCTAAAATCTTATTAATGAAGCAACTTCAAAAGTTCTTTCCGCACGCACTAGCCATACTTGGTTTTGTTCTCGTTTCTACACTTTATTTTTTTCCGGTTCTCCAGGGAAAACAAATTTTTCAATCAGATATTGCCCAATATACGGGAATGGCCAAAGAACAAAATGACTTTAGAGCGGCACATCATGAAGAACCATATTGGACGAACTCCGCTTTTGGAGGAATGCCAACTTATCAATTGGGAGCAAAATATCCTCATGATTATGTTGGTGCTATAGACGATGTACTGCGTTTTTTACCACGTCCGGCGGATTATTTATTTATGTACTTTTTAAGTTTCTACATATTAATGCTGGTTTTAAAAGCCGATCCGTTAAAGGCTTTTTTCGGAGCGGTTGCTTTTGGTTTCTCTACCTATTTGATTATTATACTAGGTGTAGGGCATAATGCCAAAGCGCATGCTATAGCTTATATGCCAATGGTCGTTGCAGGTTTTATAATGGTTTTTCAGCGAAAATATATTTGGGGAGGTTTGCTTACTATGTTTGCTGTAGCATTAGAAGTCAATGCAAATCACTTTCAAATGACTTTTTATTTATTGATATTACTGCTGATTCTTTCTGGTTATTTTATATATGAAGGTGTTAAATCAAAAGAATATAAACCTTTATTGCTTTCTATAGGAACACTTTTTGGAGCAGGAATACTGGCTATTGGTTCGAATGCAGGTAATTTATTGGCAACAGCCGAATATGCAGCTTATAGTACTCGCGGAAAAAGTGATTTGAGCTTCAATCCGGATGGGTCTAAAAAGGTGACCGATATGGCAATGACCTATGATTATATAACGGAATATAGTTATGGACTTGCTGAAAGTTTCAATTTGATCGCTCCTCGACTCTTTGGTGGGTCTAATAATGAGAGTTTGAGTGAAGATTCAAAAATTGTTGATTTTTTGCAGCAGCAACAAGTAGGAGAAGGACAATATATTTCACAAGAGCAGGCTATTGAATATGCTAAGGGGGGAATGCCGACTTATTGGGGAGACCAGCCAATTGTTTCTGCTCCGGCTTATATTGGAGCTGTAGTTTTCTTTTTAGGTGTTTTGGCTTTATTTACTGACGAAAGAAAAATTAAATATGTTTTTTTAGGAGGAGCTTTTCTATCATTAATTCTATCGTGGGGTAAAAATTTCCCTTTACTGACTGATTTTTGCATCGATTATATTCCTATGTATAATAAATTTAGGGCAGTATCTTCCATTCAGGTTATTTTGGAATTGTGTTTTCCTGTGCTGGCCATTATGGGATTGCAATCCTTTTTTAAATTGGAAAAAGAGAAACAGTTAAAACCGCTGCTTCAATCTGCAGGAGTAGGCTTGGGGTTGATTATATTTTTGTTTTTATGCAAAAGTATGTTCAGTTTTTCAGGTGCAGGTGATGATACTTTATTACAAACCTATGGTCCTAATTTTGTTGATGCAATTAAAGAAGATAGAAGAACATTATATAGTGCAGATTTATTGCGTTCAGGATTTTTTATCATAATAGGAGCTGGGGCTTTATGGTTATTTATTAAAAATAAAATTGCTCAAAATACAGCTATTATTCTGGTAGGTTTATTTATGGTGGCCGATTTGTTTTTTGTCGATAAAAATTATGTTTCCAACAAAGATTTTATCAACGCAAGAGATGTAGAAGTTCCTTTCCAGGAAACGCCAGCTGATACACAAATTCTACAAGACCCAACTAATTGCCGTGTGTTTGACATTCAGGGGCTGATGCAGGCAAGAACATCTTATTTTCATAAAGCGATAGGTGGGTATAGTGCTGTGAAACCGCAGAGAATGCAGCAGTTATTCGACTACCAGATTGCAAAAAATAATTTGGAAATACTAAATATGCTAAATGTTAAGTATGTAATCCAGACCGATAAAGAAGGTAAGGAACAGCCAATTATTAATCCGGATGCTAATGGAAATGCTTGGTTTGTCAGCAAAGTGGATTTGGTTAAAAATTCTGATGGAGAAATGAAAGGTTTGGATAAGTTTAATTCCAAAGAAGTGGCTGTAATTAATGAAAATGACTTTCAGACTATTAAAAATAAGGCTTTCGCCAAAGACAGCTTAGCAAAGATAACTTTGGATTCATATCAGTCTAATAATTTAAAATATACATCGAATAATTCAAAAGAAGGTTTGGCGGTTTTTTCTGAGATGTATTACGAAAAAGGCTGGAAAGCTTTAATTGATGGCAAAGAAACTCCAATTATGAGAGCTGATTATGCATTGAGAGCAATTGTTGTTCCAGCAGGAAAACATAGTATCGAATTTAAGTTTGATCCTCAAGTGGTGAAAACTGGAGGTACAATTACATTAATTAGCTGCATTGGGATGTTATTTCTTTTAGTAGGCGGACTGTATGTTGAGAGAAAAAAATAAAGAAGTACTTAAGAGATACATTTGAGTGTTTTCTGAAGTAAATAACAAAACAAAAAATTGAAACAAGAATCAAAAAAAATTCTAATTATTACTTATTATTGGCCGCCAGCAGGAGGACCAGGAGTGCAGCGCTGGCTTAAATTTGCCAAATATTTGCCTGATTTCGATATTCAGCCGATTGTTTATGTTCCTGAAAATCCAACCTATCCAATTGTTGATGTAAAATTAGAAAAGGAAGTTTCGGAGAAAGTAATTGTTTTAAAAAATAAAATTTTTGAACCTTATCAGTTAGCTTCGATCTTTTCTAAAAATAAAACCAAAAAAATCAGTTCAGGTATTATACCAAATCAAAAAAAGCAGACTTTTTTAGATAAAACGTTACTGTGGATACGGGGAAACCTCTTCATTCCAGATGCTCGTGTTTTTTGGGTTAAACCCTCTGTGGCTTATTTAGAAAAATACATCATTGAAAATAATATTGATAGTATTATAACTTCTGGACCGCCTCATAGTCTGCATTTAATTGGAATGGAACTTAAGCAGAAATTAAACCTTACCTGGTTTGCTGATTTTCGCGATCCTTGGACAACTATTGGATATCATAAAGCGCTTCGTTTATCTACAGCTGCCGAAAGAAAACACAAGGCTTTAGAATATAGGGTTTTAAATACTGCAGATGAGATTATCGTAACAAGTAAAACTACAAAAACAGAATTTGAAGCAATTACGAATAAGCGAATAACGGTCATTACTAATGGTTATGATTCAGAACCAGCAACGAAAATTGTTTTGGATTCAAAATTTAGTTTGGCACATATTGGTTCGTTTCTCTCAGAACGAAATCCACTTATTTTATGGGAGTCTTTGGTTGAATTAATTAATGAAATTCCTGATTTTAAATCACATTTGGAGCTTAAATTAATTGGAGCTGTCAGTCAGGAAGTATTAGATACTATTTCGCAGTTTGGTTTGGATTCCTACTTAAATAATTTAGGATATGTTTCCCATTCGGAAGCCATTGCGAATCAAAGAAATTCTCAAGTTCTGTTACTTATCGAAATTGATTCTGAAGAAACTAAAAGCATTATTCCAGGTAAATTGTTTGAATACATGGTCTCGAATAGACCAATTATTGCCATTGGACCAAAAGATTCTGACTTTGCTGCTATTATTACCGAAACCAATACAGGAGTGTTTTTTGAATATAACGAGAAGGAAAAACTAAAAACCAGCATCATATCCTATTATAATCAGTTTTTAGATGGGAAATTACAATCGTATGGTGTAGGTTTGCAAAAATATTCTAGAAAGAATTTGACCAGAGAATTGGTACAATTGATAAATTCAAAAATTTAAGATATTTAAGCTTTAAATTTTTTAACTCCTTAAACTTTAAACTCCTATTAATGGGCATAGTATTAAATCAGTCTTTAAAAAATACCATAATAACTTATATAGGGTTTGCAATTGGAGGAATAAGTACTCTTTTTTTATTCCCTCCCATTTTAGGTAAAACATTTTATGGCTTGTCTAATTATATTTTGTCTTGTGCCAATGTAATAATGCCTTTATTTGCTATTGGTATGCAAAATACATTGGTTAAGTTTTATTCCCAATGCAAAACAGAGAAAGAGCGTAATGAGTTTTTATCATTTACTGTATTATTTCCTATTTTATTAATCGTCCTGATCATATTGATAGGTTTGTTTTTTTATGATCAAATTTCCTTTTTCGTCACCAAGAAAAATCCAATAGTAAAAGAGTTTATTTGGCTTATTCCTTTTATTGGGATTTGTATGGCTTATTTCGAAATTTTTTATGCTTGGGCAAGAGTTCATATGCATTCCGTATTTGGAAATTTCATTAAAGAAGTAGGTTTACGATTGTTTTCGTTAGTAGCTCTTTTAGGGATTTATTTTAAATGTATTACAGTGACCGATTTTATTTATTTGACGGCTGGTATTTACTTTGTTGCTTTTGTGGCAACTATGTTTTATGCATTCCGGATTAAAAAACCGGTTTTCCAGTTTAAAGTCCCTCATAACGTAAAAGGAATCTTAGAATACACATCGTATATTATTTTATCAGGCAGCGTTGCTAATCTGCTTTTGGACGGAGATAAAATTATGCTTAATCAATATATGGAGATTGGAAATATTGCCTTTTATTCAGTTGCGACTTATATTGCATTGGTTATTTCAGTACCAAGCAGGGCAATGCATCAAATTGTATATCCTATTACAGCAAAATTGATGCACGAAAATAAACACGACGAGTTGAATGATTTATATAAAAAAACATCAATAAATCTGCAGATTGTAGGTGGATTTGTAATGCTCTGTATTTTTGTAAATATTAGTCAGTTGTATGAAATGATGCCAAAAGAATACGGTGGTGGTGTTATAGTTGTTTTTATGATTGGGCTTTCTAAGTATTTTGATTTGATACTAGGCAATAATAATGCGATTATCTTTAACTCAAAATATTATCGTGCTGTTTTGTTTTTAGGAGTAGGATTAGTGGTTTTGACAGTTATATTAAATATGATTTTTATTCCTTTATATGGAATTATAGGCTCAGCATTTGCAACTTTATTATCTATTACCTGTTACAGTATAGCTAAGTTGTTTTTTGTTGTGAAGCGGATGCATCTATATCCCTTTACAGCACAGACAGTACATTCTATCGGAATAACATTTGGTGTATTTTTGCTTTTTTATTTTTGGAAGTTTCCGATAAATCCCATTATTGCAATTGGTCTAAAATCTATTTTAGTGACTTTGGTGTATGTTTATTTTAACTATAAATTTGTCGTCTCTCCAGAGATAAATCAAACCTTGGATAATGTTTTTTTAAAAATTAGAAAAGGTAAATAAAATTCGATTCGGCACTGTTTTTAGTGTCTTCTTCGTAGATAAAGTTTTTTTCTTTTTAGTCTTATTTATTTGTAGGGATGTTTTTCTATCATTTTATGGGTGCTAGATAATTTGTGCCATATAGGATGGTTTAACGTAAGCAACGATCTTCAAACTCTTTATTTTTGTATCTAATAAGGAAGAAAGTTAAATAGCTTTTTATTAAATTCCTCAGAATACTCCAGAATTCTTAGTCTTGCAGAATTTGTAAATTATTACTTCATGTTATCTTTTATTTTAGTTTGAAAAGGACTTATTTTTTCGAATAATGGTTATCTAAAATTAATAAAGCTTCTGAAATTTAAAATAGTTTGTGGCTCATGAAGTAATTAATACATTTTAACTTGTTAAATTCAACAATCTCATGTTTTTTTTTGTAGGTAAAATTTTGTTTATTTTTTTTTATGGGTTAGTCTGACGATTTTTTTGACGTTTTACATTTTTTATAATTTGTAATTAATTAACAATCAATAAGTTATAAAATGTTTTTTTTAATATCCCCAAAAGTGGGTATTGTAAAGTCATAATAGGAGTTTTATATTTGTAATGTTCTCAATATGATATAAATACTTATTAACTTAAATGTAAAGAAGATGGCTAATAATTTTATCAAACAGGAAAAATTAAATCTATTTAGAAAAACTATTGCAAATAAAATACAAAATGGTTTTGTAGTTATAGAACAAAATGAAAAAACTCCTTTTACCGTATTATATAAAGAAGGCAGAAAGGTTAATCATAGCCTTAATTTTTTGATTTGTTGTGCAACTTTGGGTATGTGGTCATTGCCTTGGCTATATATGACTCAGGTTACAGCCAAAGATAAAAAGGTTTTGGTTGCAATAGATGAGGAAGGTGTTGTTTTTGAAGAAAAATGTTATTTGGGATAATTTTCAAAACTAATGCTGATTCTTAGGAACTGATAGCAGTTACTTTTGATTGGAAAGAAATGAAGTCAAATACGAATCTTGCCGATATTTGGCGAAATATAGATTGCTATTTAGATTAAAAGGCAATTAAACGATATAATTATAAAGGGGAATAATGAAGAAAAGAGCTAGTACGTTAACTTTAACGTTCTGGCTTTTTGTTATTTTAGAAAAAAGGAAAGTTTAAACCCATCTTATAAGAGGTTCAAATGCATGATAAAAAATTGTTTTCTTTAATCGATTAGATGTTTTGTCAATGAACTATTTCTGCTTTAAAAACTGGCGACTGATATTTTTTATGAATGTTCAGTAAAACAGAAAAAGCCCCTGGAAAGGGGCTTTTTACATTTCTTCTTTTTGCTGTTTTTTTAAATTAATATTTACTCAATTTGGCTTCAGATATAAAATTCTCTACTTTTTCAACCATATTTATGCTTCCGCTATAAAATGGCACTCTTTCGTGTAAGCTCGTTGGTTCAATCTCCATTATTCGGGAAACTCCGTCAGAAGCCTTGCCTCCAGCTTGTTCTGTAATAAATGCCATCGGATTGCATTCATACAGAAGTCTTAATTTGCCATTTGTAGACTTAGTGCTTGGATACATATAAATACCTCCTTTGAGCATGTTTCTATGCATATCCGATACTAGACTTCCAATATATCTTGAACTGTAGGGGCGATCGCCTTCTTCTTGCTGGCAAAACTTAATGTAGTTCTTAATTCCTTGGGGAAAATGAACATAGTTTCCCTCGTTTACCGAATATATATTTCCATCTTCTGGAAATTTAATTTTGGGATGAGATAAATAAAATGTTCCAATTGCTGGATTTAAAGTAAAACCATTTACACCGTGACCAGTTGTATAAACAAGCATGGTAGAGGTTCCATAAATTATATAACCTGCGGCAACTTGGTTTATTCCTGGCTGAAGAAAATCTTCTAATATAACTGGAGTTCCAACTTCTGAAATTCTTCTATAAACGGAAAAAATCGTTCCGACTGAAACATTAACATCTATGTTTGAAGAACCGTCTAATGGATCCATTAAAAGTATATACTTATTATTGTTGCCATTATCACCTCCTTGAACAGTGATGAAATCATCATTTTCTTCCGAAGTTATACCACATACAATTTGACGGTTTATTATTGTTTTGATAAAAACTTCATTGGCATAAACATCTAGTTTTTGCTGATCTTCGCCTTGAATATTTTTCTCGCCCGCGCCGCCAATAATATCTACTAAACCTGCTTTGTTTACTTTATGGCTAACTATTTTCGCAGCTAATTTAATTGAGTTAAAAAGACGGGATAACTCTCCAGATGAATATTTAAATTCTTTTTGGTTTTCAATTATAAATTCGCCTAATGTTTTGCTGTTGCCTTCCATATTTAGTTCAATTTTTAAGTATAATAATGTACTTCCGGTTTTAGGGTTTGTTTTTTAGCTTTTAGAAATTATTTTTTTATTGATTTTGTCCTGGCATAATTTATCCATCAATAATAGAATAATAGTTTCTATTATAGTTTTAATTTCTGAAAAATGACTTTATCAATTTTTGTAAATAATCTATCTCTCTGTTAGTATGTATTGAGATTTTTTCGCAGATTATCATAAGTGGGAGAAAACATAAATGAATAGCTACACTCCAATGTTAAAATTTTGATTTTTAACCGAATGTAGATTTTTGATTTTCTTAATTTTATCATTCAATTTCAAAATCCTATCCAATTGTTTTTGCTGAATGGTGTACTTAGTATAATATTTATACAATTCTTTGCCAATAAAAAATGTGCTCACGGAAACCCCAGTGAGTAAACCAATAAAGTAATAAGTAATGTCCATAGTTTCTATATTTTAGTTTAAAAGCATTTTTATCCCTAAATAGGGTTACAATAATTGTTCAAGAATAAATCAACATGAGTAATTGTAGGTAAAATGCATCAAATCATCAAGAATATATGAAGGCATTAAGATTTGGGGGTTTTGAGTAGATTACAAATTTTTAATTTTATCATTCAATTTTAAAATTCGATCTAACTGCTTCTGCTGAATTGTATATTTAGTATAATACTTATACAATTCTTTACCAACAAATAATGTACTCACAGATGCTCCAGTGAGTAGACCAATAAAATAATTAGTAATGTCCATAGTTTCTTTTTTTTTAGTTTAAAAAGCATTTTTATCCCCTTTGAGGGTAACGATAATTGTTAAAAAACAAATTTTAATGTCAGTAATCAGGCTCCAGCTTTGTACATATTTGATGTCCGTACTAACGCGCCGTTTCATGTCAGATACTTTTTTAGTTTCACCTCTAAGACCCGAAACCTGAGACAGACCTGTAATTCCTGGTTTGACAAAATGGCGAACCATAAAATTGTGAATATGGTCATTATAGTCTGTAGTGTGTTTAATCATGTGAGGTCGTGGTCCTACAACGCTCATATTTCCCATCAAAACATTAAAAAATTGCGGCATCTCATCCAGACTGGTTCGACGAATAAATTTACCAATAGGAGTGATCCGGGAGTCACCTTTTTGGGCTTGCTGACTTTCGTCTCCCATATTTATATACATGCTTCGAAATTTATAGCACCAAAAAGGCTCGTTTTTTTTGCCTGTACGCATCTGTTTGAATAAAACCGGTCCTTTACTTTGTTTTTTTATAAGGAAAGCCAATAGAGGATACAGCCATGATAAGATGAAAATAATGACCATTAAACTAAAAGCTAGGTCAAATATTCTTTTTGCTAATCGGTTGTAGGCATTTTGAAGTGGTTCATAACGCGGTTTTATGACATGAAAATTATTTAAATGGCTTGAGCTGAAATGTTTTTTTGAAATTGCTGAAAAATCGGGGACAAATTTCAAACGCATGCAATGCTTATCGCCAACTTCAAAGAAATAATTTAAATCTGAGATAAATTCTGGACTGGATACTATGTACAACTCATTCACATTCTCCTTCGATGCATTATGAATAGCTTCACAAAGCGCTATGCTGAAATTATCATTACTCGTATAAGTCTCAGACGAATTTTCGTTGATAATACCTATAAAGTCTATAAAAAAGGAATTGGTTTCTAAGTGAGATGCTAATTCAATACTAGTTTTATTAAATCCCCAAATTGCAACTGTATAACGTTTGAAAACCCATCCTTTAATTTTGCCAATAACTAGAGTAAACAAAATTCTTGATGACAAAAAATAGAATAGTAAAAAACTTAACTGAAATAAATTAGCCTTGCTTCCAAAGAAATAGAGCACATTATCCTGAAAAATAAAAATATAACTGTGCCATAAGATTCTTTGTGTAAAGAAAGCACGCCAGCTATTGCGGAAAAAATATTCTAAACTAAAAAGAACATCCACCCGATACAATTGAAAATAGGTTACAGAAAATAACCAGCTTAAAATTGTTATAGGAATCATTTTATTTAAAAATAAAGTATTCCAGCCTATTTGCTCTTCAGTGGCAACATTCAAACATAATATTGTGCCAAATATCATGGCTATCATATCTGCAATTGCACAGCACATTATAAAGGTAAATTTATGCCTATTTCGCATTTTTCAATCTTATTTTGTTAAATAAATTGTGTACCAAAGCCCCTATTAAACTACCTATAATTCCAAAATAGATATCCATCAAATCTGGATTCCTGTCTTTAATTAAAAATTGACCGCATTCTGCAATAAAAGCGACAATCGCTGCCACACCTAAATTTTGTATAAAAATCAAATTCCTATTTACATCCATTTTGTATAAAGTTTTCTTTTGAGAATAAGTTTCTAATAAATAACCAAAAGCGATAAAAGGAAGTGCCGTCCTCAAGTTGTAATAATCATTACTCCAATCCAAAAGCCATTTTGGTAGATAGCTCTCATTTTTAAAACTGGGATCTGGCAGCCAAGAATAGTAAAAAACAAATCCAACAACAATGAACAATGGAAATAGAATTAATTTTCTAGACATTTTAAATATTATTTTAAATAAACAAAGAAGCTGGATATACTTAATGAATGCTTTATCATCATCAGTATTTCTGTATAATAATTAAATTTCATTAAAAACAGTTCACTTCGATAAAACTATAAGTTTGTCGAAATAATCATTAATAAGAATTTTAATTTAAACCACTGTATTTAAGATTATCATCGTAAATTCTAAGAGTTGTGGTTCATCAGTTTGATAAAAATTATATGCGGAACGATAGAATATTAAAGAGAGTAAAATTTTGAGTTATGCTATTTTAAACCAAGATTTTTTCTCTTTTTTTTCTTCTTTATAACTGTAGGTGTAACCATATCCGTAAGCATTTTTTTCATTAATTCCGTTAATGACAATGCCTACATTTTTTAATTGTCCTTTCTTTACGAAATTTTTGAGCTGACTCAATGACCTTTTATCCGAATAGTTGGATTTAACAATATACAAAGTCACATCAGCTAAGGAACTAAAATTAAGAGTATCAGATACTACTTGAACTGGAGCCGTATCTATAATTATAAAATCATATAGATTCTTAGCTTCTTCGAGTAAAATTTCAAAATTAGAATTGGTTAATAATTGAGTAGGATTAGGCGGGATTTTCCCTGAAAATAAAATATCAAGATTTTCGGAAGAATTAGGTTCTTTTACTACAAAGCTTTTCCAATCTTCATTTTTGTTAGATAAAAAATTTGAAAGTCCCAATGTGCTTTTTTCGACATTAAAATAATCATGTAGCTGCGGATTTCTTAAATCGGCACCAATAAGCAAAACCTTTCTATTAAGATTACTGATCGTTATTGCATTGTGATAAGCACAAAACGATTTTCCTTCTCCCTGTATAGAAGAGCAAAACAATAATATATTTCCCTTTTTATCTTCTTTATGGGGTAATAGATAGGAAATATTAGAGAATAAGGTACAAGTAGCTTCAGCGATAATAGATCGTGAAGTTGCAGAGTTTTCAAGTTTTTTACTAACATGTATTTTAGGAATAGTTCCTAAAAAAGGAATGTCATCCAGTTTGCCTTGGATATCTTCTTCATTATGAATTTTCGAATCCATTTGCAGTGTTAAATATATAAAGCCCAATGGTAATAGAAAACCAAATAAAATTGCCCCCAGCATAAAAGGCTTGGGTTTTGGGAAAATGGCAGAATAATTAGTTTGTGGAGAATCCAGTATGCTTAAATTTGATTCCAAAACTGCTCCATTCAAAATTGCTTCTTCTCTTCTTTGCAGTAAAGCCAGATAAGTTTCCTCTTTTAGACTTAGATTATTGTTAATATTACCCAGCTCCTTGTCTTTTGTAGGTATGCTTTTTGCTTCAGTAACAGCGTTGTCCTGCTCTAGTTTGTTTACTACATTAGTTTGGTTTAAGTGGTTTAAATAATCTCCCAGCGTATTTAATATAGTTTGTTTTTGAATTTTTAACTGCTCCATTAAACTCAAGTAAGTCGGATTGTTTTTTTGTGCTCTCTGCAAAAGAACTTCACTTTCCATAAGCCTTGTATTGTAATTTGCAAGCATAGAACTGACAGATGGAAGATCTAAGTTATAATCTGTTCCTAAAACCGAAGTACTGCCGCTTTTCCTGATGTCATCTATTGCAAATCTGGTCAGTGCTATTTGTTTTTCATTAAGCAGCGAATTGGCTGTAGTTGTTGTTTTTTCAGTTGTTTTCGCAGCAATATATTGATCTAGAACATATATATTATTATTGCTCAGATAATTTTCTTTTATACTTTCAATAGAATCTTTTTCTTTTGTAAAAACTGCTATTCTCTGGTTTAAATACGAAATTGTCTTTGTAAACTTTTTTTGTTTATTGTCGACAATATCTTTATCCAATGACTCAATAAGTTTGTCCAGTATTTTTACAGAAAGTGCTGGATTATTTCCTATGTGGCTCAAAAGCAGGTTAGTATTTGGGCTGTCATACGAAACTACATTTAGCGCTGCTTTCAAATTCTTTAGCGCTATTCCTGTAGGTTCAAGAGTTACCACATATTCTTTATCGAGATAGTTTAAAATATTTTTTTTAGCTTTTGAAGTTAGTT
The DNA here is from genome assembly GCF_003385115.1 of Flavobacterium aquicola. GTDB lineage: Bacteria > Bacteroidota > Bacteroidia > Flavobacteriales > Flavobacteriaceae > Flavobacterium > Flavobacterium aquicola. The sequence continues at coordinate 473,825 of NZ_QUNI01000001.1, read as the reverse complement.
CAATTGTGAAAGGTATATTTTTAAAAACACGGCTACTTGTATGATTGCGTATCATATAGCGCTTTTCTGTAGAAACTTCATTTACTATAAATCCTTGTTCTACTATTTTTACATTATAAGCCATTTGTGGAAGCGAATCATTAGATACCAATGATTTTACTTCAAATGGGATGTCATATGATACTTTGTTATCTAAATATCCTTTTTCATAATAATTAATATTCAGTTTCAAGTCAGTAATAATTGTTGACAGGAAATCATTAGAAGTGATAAACATTTTCTCTTCTTCCAAATCTTCTTCTTTGTCTTTTTTTACATTGTTTGTACCTATTATTTCTGCATCTTTTGGCTTTTTTGTATCAATATTGATTAAGGCAGAAGTTTCATAGGAAGGCGATACTGCACCAATATAATAATAGGCACCGCCGCCGAATAGAATTAAACTAACCGCAAACCAAGGCCAATATTTAAAATATTTTAAAAATTCTTTTTTAAAATCCATACTGTTTTTATTAAATTTTATAAAATCGTACTAATAACAAACTCAAGTCTGTTAAACAGGGAACATCATTTTTGGTATGATTAAAAAGCAGTAACCATCGATAAAAATAAACTGATTCTGATTCAAGTCAAGTACAGAAAAAACTTGAAATTTATTTCTAAAAGTTATATTAGTTATTCTTTATTACTAGGAATAAAGCAGTAAATGAAAGTATTAAACCTAGCAATTGTATTGGGTCTTTGATTAAACCTCCACTGTTTACTTTCAGCTTATTAGCCATTATTATGATGACATCATTTTGTCTGATCCGAAAATTTGGCTCATTCATCCATGAAGATGCTGTCAGGTCAATATGATAAACAATACGTTTTCCGTCTACTTCTCTAATAAGTTTTACATCTTTTCGAATGGCCGAATAAGTAAGATCTCCTGCCAATCCAATCGCATCGAGTAAGCTTATGGATTCTTCAGAAAAGGGTTTTACGCCTGGAGAATTCACTTCTCCCAAAATGGTAAATTTATTATTTAAGACTCGAACCATAACCGTAGGATTTACTAAATATCCTTCATTTATTAAACGGCTTTTTACCAAGCTCTCCACATTTGCAGGTGTTAATCCGCCCACTTTAACCTCATTCAAGATTGGCATAGTGATATTCCCTTGGGGAGTAACTAAGTAGCCTTCCAGTCTCATGTTTTCAATTGATTGCTGTGATCCAGAACTCCCTCCATTAATATTAAAAGGAGCAGCAACCAAAGGATTAAGATCACTAACGTCAATTTTTAAAATATCGTTAGGCTGTATTTTGGTCGTCCCATAATTTAATGGTGAATTAGTATAATTATCTATATCCTGTAAATAGTGCATTGATTTTTTTGTGGTGCAGGACTGCAAAATAAATACTATCAATAAAATTATGAAGAGTAAGATTTTTTTCATGATGGTTATAGTTTATAAAAATTGTTTCAATGAAGGCAGACACTATAAAAAAATACTATTGAACTAATTATTAACTAAATATACAAAAAAATGAATTGATAATTTAATGTGCTAAATACTGTCTTAAAGCAATAGTTTTTTTTAGAAAGACAGCTTGAAATGCTGTCAGACCGTGGTATTTGTATATTTTGTAATCTTCATATAAGACTTCAAAAGCACGTTTTGCATTAGTACTCATACCGCCCATCCGCATTTTAACGATGTAGGAATTTATGTAAGTCATCTTTATTTTGTATTTATATAGATAGCGCAGTAAAAATTCGGTGTCGGAGGCAATTTTAAAATCTAGGTTGTATAACCCATATTTATCGATTATCGTTTTCTTTAAATAAACAGTAGGATGTAAAGGGAGCCAGCCTTCTTTGATTTTATTCAGGCTAAAAATACCTCCAATACGATTTCTGATCAATCGTTCTTCGGTGTCATTTGAAACATAGATGCCATTGCCATAAACGCCTTCTATATTTTTGTAGAAATCAAAGCGGGCAACTATTCTGCTGATAGCCTTAGTGTCATAAAATTCATCATCAGAATGAATCAATCCAATAACATCGCCTGTTGCTAACTTGATTCCTTTGTTTATTGCATCATACATACCTTTATCTGGCTCTGATATATATTGGCTTATTCTATCGCGATAGGATTCGATAATTTCTTTTGTCCCATCTGTTGAATTGCCATCAATAATAATATATTCGATATCATGATAATCTTGTTCCAATACACTTTTGATAGCTTTCTCGATAGTGTTTTTGCGATTGTAGCACACGGTTATTATAGTGATTTTCATAATGAATTATTTTTGAGATTTATAATATCTTGGATTTATGAAACATAAAAGGCTGCTTCCTCAAAAATAAATTGAGAAAAACAGTATGAATAAATCGTGATATTTTATAAAAAAAGAAGTTGTTTATTGATTTAACAATAGCTTGTCAAAATAACTGATTGTACTAATGAGTCCTTCCCGTAACTCTATTTTGGGTTTCCAGCCGTTTAATTTATCATTGGCTAAAGAAATATCCGGCTGTCTTTGTTTAGGGTCATCTTGTGGCAGATCCAGATGAATAATTTTTGACTTAGAACCTGTCAAATCAATAATTGCCTGTGCCAGTTCGAGCATCGTAAATTCATGTGGGTTGCCTAAGTTTACTGGCCCTAAAAATGAAGGTTCGGAACCCATCATTCGAATCATGCCTTCTACTAAATCATCAACATACTGAAACGAGCGAGTCTGTAATCCATCACCAAAAATGGTAATATCTTTTCCCTGCAATGCCTGTACAATAAAATTCGAAACGACTCTGCCGTCAGCAGGATTCATATTAGGACCATAAGTATTGAAGATACGGATGATTTTAATAGCTACTTTATTTTGATTATGATAATCCATAAATAGCGTTTCTGCACAGCGTTTTCCTTCGTCATAACAAGAACGGATACCAATTGGATTTACATGTCCCCAATAACTTTCAGTTTGGGGATGTACGAGAGGATCACCATAGACTTCACTAGTGCTGGCCTGCAGTACTTTTGCCTTGACACGTTTTGCTAATCCCAATACATTTATAGCGCCCATTACCGAGGTTTTTATGGTTTTAATTGGATTATATTGGTAATGAATAGGGGAGGCAGGACATGCCAGATTGTAAATCTCGTCAACCTCAGCATAATAAGGCTCGGTAATATCATGTCGTACCATTTCAAAATAAGGATGATTTAGCAGATCAATAATATTAGATTTAGCTCCCGTAAAGTAATTGTCCAGGCAGATTACTTCATTTCCTTCATTCAATAATCTTTTGCTCAAATGTGAACCTACAAATCCGGCTCCTCCGGTTATCAATATTTTTTTCATTATATCTTGTTATTTATTAGTTCTACATATGTTCAATGCTATTTTTTTAATCTTGATATTTAATTAAGCATTGTAACTTTTAAAGTGCTATCTGAGCTTTGCTAACAATAGTTTTTATAGATTGTGAAGTCTCATGTTAAATATCCCAGCTGGATTCTGCCTTTTTTAAAATAATAAACTGCTCATAAATACTTTTCATGACACAAAATCTAAAACCTACTTTACCGTCCAAAAAACCAAGTTTAAATAAATACATATAAAAAAATTTCAATAATGGGCGGAAAGGCATTTTATAACTTATTGCTTTTAATACTCTTCGTTTTTCATATGACTTTCCAGTGATTAATTTGGAAAAGGATATTTTATTTAAAGTTACGTTTTGTTCATTTTGAGCTTCGTCAGCCGCATATTTTAAATGCTTAACAAACCATTGATTTACTCCTTTGCTAAAAAAATAATGTTCGTACCGATTTTTTAATTTTCCTAAGCCTTTTTTTAGATCAGATTCTCTTTGACCATGGCCATATTGTTCAAATCGAGCATCATTAAGTTTATGAAACCGCATTTGATATACTGTTCCTGCAGCATATTTTAACCATTTTCCCCAAAGCATTTCTTTTGCAGGGACTAAAAATGCTCCAAATTGATAAGTTACGGCGGCTTGATTGCATTCTGTTCTCAAGTCATTTGTAAAATGTTCATCAGCATCCAGATGGAAGACCCATTCATGTTTAAAATCAATGGTATCATTTGCAAAATTGCGTTGCTGTGCAAAGTCTGTAAATTTATTTTGGAAAATTCTTGCTCCTGATTGTTTGGCAATTTCACAAGTTTTATCGCTGCTGAAACTATCTATAATGACAACATCGTCGCACCATTTTATAGAATCTAGACAGCCTTGTAAAGTGTCTTCTTCATTATAGGTCAATATAATTATGCTAAATTTATTTTCAATACTCATTCTTGCAGCGGTATTATTAAGATTATTGAATTTTGACTATTCTGAAATTTAGGAATCTCTAAGAACTATTACTTTTTTTCTAAATAGGAATTAATTTGTTTATTTATAATTGATTGATGCTTATTGTAGTTAATAATCTTTGCCGGATTACCTGCAACAACAGCAGTTTCTTCTACATTTTTGGTAACTAAACTTCCAGCACCAACAATAGCATTTTCTCCTATTGTTATACCTGGCATAATAAATGCTCTTGCTCCGATAAAAGCCCCTTTGTGAATTGTTATTTTATCTGTTATCAGGTTCATGGCGGGTTTGTCAAACGCATGGGTTCCAGTACACAGATAAACTTCCTGGCCTACAGTGGCATGTTCATGAATCTCAATCACTCCCAATGTATAGGCATTTGCTCTATCACCAAGGCAGGCATGATCATGCAGGATTAGATTCCATGGAATCTGAATTCTAGCTCTTTGATGTACAAATGGTTTTCCATAAATTTTGCAGCCAAATAGCTTAAGCCAAAATAGTCTCCAGCGGTTTGCAGGCTTTGGGGTCCAAATACAAAATAATAACCACACATATTCCCAGAGCATCATTTTAATACGCTGAGATATAGACCATGGTGAATCGTATGGTGAATTTTGCTTGTACTGCTGTTTCATTCTTACTATTACTTGATTTTCATTGACTGAAATTCATTTAAGAATTCAGTGGCTAACTTTTCATTAGAATGTGTTTCATTTACCATCAATCCCGCAGTTGCTATGTCATTCATAAGCTTTGGATTGCTGGTTAAATCTTTAAGATGCTGATTTAAAATTTCCACTTTTTTTTCTGAACGATGATCGAAACACAGACCATTTTTATTGTGAACTAAAAAATCTTTGAAACAGTCTAAATCAGAGACTATTGTAGCGCATCCCCAGCTCATTGCCTCTAATGGTGAAACTCCAAATGTCTCGCCTTGCTCCGCTACTGATGGATAGACAAATATGGAAGCTTTAGAATATACTTCGCTTAATTTTTCAATATCGAAAATAGGCTCCAAAAACGATACATTACTATTTTTTGCCAACAGCTTTAACTCTTGTAAATAAGCATCGCCACCACCGCCTGTTTCTGTAGAATAGGGTCCTACGATATGTAATTGCCAATCTTTTGTATCAAGCAGAGCAAAAGATTTTATTAAAATATCTAAGCCTTTTTCAGGGTGTATTCTGCCGGTGTATAATATTATTTTCTCTTTTTTTGAGAAGTCGATTGCACTTGCATTTTTAAAAGGCAATGTATTTGGGATCATTACAACCTTATCAAAGTATTCGCTTTTGATTTCATCTTTTATGGCTTTTGCAACCGGGCTGGAATTAGCTCTTAAGCGGGCATTTTTTGTGTAAAACTTCATTTGCCCTTTAGGCATTCGCTGCACGTCGATCAGACATTTTTTTTGTTGATTTGATGATAAAAAAAGAGGCAGCCAAAAGGTATTTGAAATAATAATATCTGTATTGCTGGATATTTTCCGAACAGCTTTTAATGTATAAAATAAATCTAAAATTTTAAGATAAATACCAGACGACGGCGACTTATAGCCCTTAACTCTCAAATGATTGATTCCTCCTTCATTTTCGGTATTTAAATATCCTTTATACGATTTTGATATATAGCTTACTTCATGGCCCCGGTTAACAAATTCTTTTGCTAAACCGTACCACATTTTTTCTACGGCTCCGCCCAATGAGGGAGGTATTGGGAAAAAAGCACCTTGTACTATTGTTATTCTCATCGCTTTAAATAAAATTATATAATTGAACCATTTTCTTTCCTATTGCCTTTATGTCGTATTTTTCCTGAACTAAATTTTTACCATTTTTTCCCATTTTTTCCAATGTAGCTGCTGGTGTATTGAAGACTTTTAGTAAGACTGATTTTAAATTTACTACCGATAAATCAATCCACCAGCCGCAATTATAATTTTCCAGATCCTGCCAAGGTGTTCCTGTTGTTGTAATTACTGGTACGCCAACAGCTAATGCTTCTGCTACCACAATACCAAAGTTTTCGCTGTGTGTGGGAAGAACCATTACATCGGCAGACCGTAAAAAGTTCCATTTATCTTCGCCATATTTTGCTCCTACAAAATGTACATTTTTCAATGTCTGCGCGCTCTGAATTAGAGTTGCTATATAAGCAGTATCGCCGCTTCCAGCTATTTCGAGAGTCCAGCCTTTGGTATCACAATTGCTCCAGGCCTCAAGAAGGATTTCAATCCCTTTTTTGGGATGAATACGTGACAAGAAAACCATTTTTTGAGTCCCGTACTGTTCTTTGCCTCGTTTTAGTTCACTCAGATCTATGCCATTTGGTATGATTGAAATTGGATTATCAAAGCTTAGTTTTCGAACACTGTCTTTTTCCATTTGAGCTGTAGCATGGATATGATCGGCTTTTTTAATTGCGTTATTCTGAAATAAGAAAAGTGCGATTTTCTTTTTCAAAGGATTACGCTGTAATATCCAGGATTCCAGCATTCCGTGCGGAGACATGACAACTTTTATTTTTAGTTCTTGAGCCGCTTTCTGGAAACCCCAATTTTGAGGACTCCAGATTCCATTAATATGTACAATATCCGGTTTTTCATTTTCAAGGAAAGTACGATATTCATTAATCAGCGAGAACCATCGGAATACATTGCTGTTAAAAAATTTTATTGGAACTCCCTCGATAGTAATAGGATCTTTAGAAAATCCTGTGGCAATGCTGAACGAGGTGTCATTTTTTAATGCATTGCTCAGTAAACGCATATACTCAGTAGTTCCGCCGCCACTTTTATCAACGCTGGCTATATAATGAATGACTTTCATTTTTTTAATTTTAGTTTCGTTGATATGAATTTATTTATGCTAAAGCAGGTTTTAATAAACAAAGCCTGTTTCTCTATTAAAATATTTAAAGTCTTTTGACAGCTCTTTAATTTCTTTAGCCGGATTTCCTCCGTATAAGCAATAAGGAATTGTAAAGGCCTTATTTAATAATGAGTTTGCACCGAGTACACTGTAGGCAGGTAAAGCTGCTCCTCCTAAAATAGTAGTTGCTGTTCCAACAAAACAATAATCTCCGATTATTATGGGGTGGCTGTCTTGAATATTCAGTCCGATATTGATAGAGTGAGTTAATAACTGGCTTGAATAACCAGCAACCGTTACAAAATTGCCAATTTGAACCACATTTGTACAATCGATATGATGATTTTTTGTGATGGAAGAATGTTCTCCAATTATTAAATTTGATTTACGGTCACGCTGATGCAAAAAATGTTTAGAATCAGTGTTACTGGGAAATCCAGTAATCCAATTGCCTCGCGCTACACTAGACTGTTTTCCCATTGTTATTAAATCTAAGTGTACAGCCACATTGAAATTTCCAATAGTAGAATCTGAATCCATAATCAGTTTTTTTGGATATATCCACGAAAGTCCTATTCTGGCCGATGGATGAATTTCGTACTTAAAAAATTGGATTAACGTAAACCGCTTTAGTGGCCAAGGCAATAAAATGGTTATTATTTTTAGCAATAACATGGTTAATTATTTATTAATTCAACATATTTACGCACTGTACTGTCAAAATCAAACCGTTTCGCATTTTCATAACCAAGCCTAATAATTTCATTTCTAAATTCTTTATCGCTAAATTTTAGAAACTGATCTGCAAATGATTTTGCATCATCGGGATCGGCATATAACGCTGCATTTCCGCCCACTTCATTCATCATTGGAGCTTTGTTGCTCGTGATAACAGGAGCACCGCAAGCCTGTGCTTCAATTATTGGCCATCCAAAACCCTCCGAATAAGAAGGAAAAATCATGGCGTCGCACATTGAATATAGCGCTATTATTTCCTTATCTGTAGGATTGTGAATCTGCAGAATGTGATCTGAAACATTTAATTTTTTAATTAGTTCTTGTAGCTCTGTATTTAGATTTTCTCCTGCTAAAACTAATATTCCATTCCAATTATTCTGTAATTCATAAATCATATGAATTAGCAATTTTCGGTTTTTACGTTCCAAATCGGAGCCTACGTGTAAAATGATAGCTTTATCTTTTAACTGCTGAAATTTATTTAGCACGTCCAGAATTTGATCTTCTTGATAAGGCATGAATTTTTCAGACAAGGCATTGTGAATATAGGTCCAATTTTTGCTGATATAGGGTTTGTTATCAATTGCTATTAATTGATTCAGTGTAAATTTTGATACTGCGGCCAATTTATTAGCTCCAGATAATGCTCTCAGAATAATTTTTTGTAAAACTTCCCCCGATTTTGTTGCTGTGCAGTACGTATCAGTAAAGCCAAGGCCAGCCCTTATTGCTAAAACATCATGACAGGTTATTATTGTTTTACTTTTTGGCAAAAAGTAAAGATAAAATGCATTAGAATGATCACAGATATGGTAGCTGACTTTTCTGGATAAAATAAAATTTATACTTCTAAGACCTATCAGTTCAACAGGAAACAAAAGAAATTTATCAATATATGCTAACCATTTTATTAGACTGGGCTTATTAAAAGCTAATTTTCTAAATATTTCACTTGGACGAATGACACTAACTTGAAGTTTGGATTTTTTATATCCTTCCGCCATTAATGCTTCAAAAATCTGCATGCTAAATTGCTTGTCAGGCTTATAATTACCAATCAGAATTACTTTTGTAATCATAAAATATATTTTATACTGGAATAGCAGTTTTCTTTAAACTTGCCATAACTAAACCTGCCATAATCGTTGCATACCCGAGAATACTTGGCTGAGCCCATTGCCCCTGAACCATTGTTACTCCGGCGGCGCCGCAAATAATAAAAGGAAGGAGTTTTTTATCCTGCGGTAATTTAAGAGATCGAACAGCAATATCAATTGTTAAAATCATGCGCAAAACAATTAATCCTCCGCCAAAAATAATACCCTGTTCACCTCCCAAACGGCCAAATTCTGTTTCTGAAATTAGAAAAGTAATTTTGCCATTTAACATTTGAGCCCCTGCATTTGTACCCATGCCTAAATTACCTGCAAACAAGGGCTGACTGAATAAATCGACAATTGGCCCAACAAAATCATTAAACATTCTTAAAAAAACGGAATCTTTTAAGCCACCGCCAGAGGTAGATTTATTTGCAGATTCAACGCGATCCATAAAAACTTCAGTACTTAATTTAAATGTACTAGAATACTCCTGCAGGGCAATTATCACTATATAAAAAACAATACTGCTTATTATTAATTTTACAATCATCTTATTAGAAGTCATCGATGCAATTACAGAAAATAAACCAACTATGATAACTGCAATTACAGCACCCCGGCTTATCGTCAGCGGTAGAGCAATAACTAAGGTAATAGTGCTTGCGTAAAGTAAAATTTTGGAACAATAATCTTTGGACAGCCAGAAATAAAAAATAAAAACAGATACAGCAGTATAAAAACTAGCCAAGCCGGAAATAAACGAAAATGTTCCTGGAGGCCTGCTGTAGCCCATCGCACCAGAAAAACCTGCACTTCCTTCGCCTCCAATTCCAACATTTATAAAAGCGGTCTGGGGACTTGAAAATTGAAAATAAACAATTATTGTCATTACAATATTCAGAGCTAAAAGAAACCGCCCCATTTTGAGCACGTCCTCTTTTGTAAAAACTTCCCCAATTATAAAAATCAATGGAAAATGAAGTAACATAATCCGTGCTCCATAAAGACCTACAAAAAGATTGCCATGCCCAAAGGTTAGCGTAATTGCTAAACTTAATAGCGTGAAAATTGTACTTATAGATACATAGGGATTTATAAAATTTACCTTTAAATAAAAAGCCCGCAGAATAATATAGATTGCAATTGGATCGCGTACCACTAATAAGGGTGTAGCCAAACCAGGTAAAATCCATTTGCGCAGAGCACCTTCAAAAATCCAAAGTAAAAAATACAGCCAAATAGCTATTTTTAAGGAATTATATGCTGCTGGCACTAAAGACTGATCTCTGGTTATATCCATTTATTGCAATAGTTTATAAAATTTTTAAAGAAGAAAGGGCCTCGGCCATTTCCTGTCCATAAACTGACCATGGCCTCGTCTGCGCTTTATTTTGAGCTTCAATCCCGAATTGTTTTACTATTTCCGGTGTTTCAAATATCTTTTCGAATACTTCTTTTATTGCTTTTGAAGAGCCTGCTGGAACAATCCATCCATCTTTACCATCCGTGATTAGATCGGGTCCTGCAGTACGATCTGTTGTAATTACCGGAACTCCCTGGGACATTGCCTCTGTGATTACCAATCCAAAACCTTCAAAAAGAGAAGGGAAAACAAATACATCATGTTCGCGCATACAAGCCAATACTTGATTATGTGACATTGATGGAATCCATTGGTGTTTCTCTAAGGCTTGATTCAAAGCCAGACAATCAGGAACTGCTTTTTGTCCCACAACCGTTAGTTCGGCTTTATCTTGTAATCCTTCGACAGCTTCAAACAAATAAGAAATTCCTTTTCTTTGGGATAAACCGCCTACAAACAAAATTTTCAATTTACGATCAACAAGTGGCTGATATTCTTTTTTTTCATTAGCAGCTGGAAAACCATACGGAATTACTTTTATTTCCGACAAAGTTCCCGAATATTCATCTAATGTTTTTTTTGTAAAACTGCTGGCAACAAAAATGACATCTGCCAAGGCCAGCTCCTGATCTTTTTTATTCAGTTTATCTTGGGAGTCATTAAAACCTGTAAGTGTGCTTGACCAATCAGGATTGATATCAAATTCTTTTTCCATTAATAGACGGGCACTTTTCCAATATCCAATAGGTAAATCGTAAATACAATAAAGTCCTAATTGTTTGGCTTTTGTAAAAGTTTCTAATGCACCATCTTCATATCCATAAACACCTGATAATCCTTCTTTTTTTGCTTTGGCTAAATTTGTTACCACCCATTTTTCGTGCTTTTGATAAACTTTATCAATGCAAAAAATGCCTTTTTCATGTTTTACCAAATATTCTAAATGCAATTTTGAAGCTAATAAACGGCCAAACTCAAAAAAAGATTTTGATCGGGTATAAGGCTGCCATGTTTTGTCTAAACTCCTTCTTTTTAAATCTTTTAATTTTGGATTACTGCTTAACTTATATAATAATTGGTCCGGAAATATCGCAATTGATGTAAATAATTTATAAAGCAGTCTGTTATTCAATAACCCAATGACTAAATTTTTTGAATTTGCATTTAAAGTCGGATGAGATACAAGTAACTTCATGATTTAGAAATTGAATTAATAAATTGCAGTGCCATTCTATGCAGATCAAACACCTCAACATTTGCCGCAATTATATTCAAATGATTTTTTTCATATTTAATAATCTGCGGGATTTCGTATTGTCCCTTTGTAGGCGTCCATTTGCGTGAAACACTGATAGTATTTACCTGATGTTCTCTATATGCTGCATAAACACCACTTTTTTCAGTCTGAAAATAAGGAGTTGTAGATATGCCAAAATCACTATTTATCAGTACTTGGGATATTGCATTTTCAGATTGTATGCCCAGAACTTCATACCCAATATTATAATTTTCCAGAATCGATGTATAGTGACTTAATTCAGAACCATTTTTACCAATAAAAATAAATTTTATAGGCTTGATAAATTTATTTGAACTGCTCATCAAATCAGCAATAAAATTCTCGAAAGGTGCACCAGCATGAATACTGCCAAACAAAACAAACTGAGTGAAGTCAGTCACTTCTTTTTTTACAGCTGTTAATGGTATGTTACCGCAAATGGGCAAAACTTCCGTAGTAATATTATGAGATTGAAGAAAGAACTGATATAATTTATTTTGCGTGTTAACAGAACGTGTTTTAGTATTTTGAATTATTTGTTTAATTATAAACTGCTGCAATTGACCAATACATTTGTGCTTAAATGAAGATTCTTTATCTATTCCCAGCCACAATTCATGAAACATGATATGCCATTTGTGTTTTCCTTTTAATTTCTCTAAAAATGCAGGCAGCCAAAACGGCAGACCTTTTGGATTAAAACTATAAGGAACAAACTGCAGGCTTATCCATTCTGGATTAAATGCAGCTATGTACTGTGTTACTTTAGTAAGACGAAGCTGTGATGAGGTACTAGCCGGTATACGTAAAACAGGTATAGCAGTGCCTTCACATTTCTGAGATTCTTCACTAATGACAATTTTACTATTATCGTTTAATGCTATAATAGCAGCTTGGTGTCCTTTCCTGATCAGTTCTCCAGCCAATCGACGGGTGTAATCTCCAACTCCATCAAATCCGGGTTCTAAAGAACCACATAGAAAAAGTATTTTCATTTGTGTTATTTAATTTTTGCTATAAGCAACAAAGCTCTTTTCAAATTACTTTTTAATGTGGTATTACCCAAGTATCCTTCCAATTATAGAAGCTAACTTAATATCAATTTTTTTCATCTTTAATTGTGATTCTGTATAAATCTTAATAGGATGCTGGCAGTAGTTAAAAAACATTTTTGCAGCAGTACTAGGTTTAAAACCATTTACAATTAATTGTTTGACAAAATTGTTTTTCCAGGGTTTTATACTTTCAACAGCATGTGCCATCAAATATGCGGGATCTGTAAATCCCATTCCTTCACTTCCTATGATGCTAAAAGAAATATCTGATGATATAGTCATTGCCGCATTCAGTAAATCCTGGTCTCCTTTAAAAGCACGAAAACCATCTTTTTCGAATTTAGATATATCTCCATTGCTGGCTTTATAATTGTCCGTAAGCAGAATCCATCGGTCTAATAATTTAAAACTATCTGCGTGTATGCCAATAAAGCCGCTGTTTACATAATAATTTAACTCAGATCTCGACTGATTATTTGCTAGTCTTTGCCATTCTTTTCTCCAAGGATGATTTTGGTGTACAAAGGGAAAACAATTATCAAGGCAGACTGAAACTCCAATATCTGTCCAAGAGGATATAAATGACCAAGGAGCATTTATCACAATATCAGGATCGAAATAATATATATTGGTCACATTAGGATTTTCTTGAATAACCTTTTTCATGAAGGAAGGTTTATAATATCCAAAATGCATATCAACTTCTAACAACTCAAAAACTAACAGAACATCATTGGAAGCCTTGAAATTTTGACCTGATTTTTCTAATTGATTTATCCATTGCGGTAGGCTTCCTCTATATCCGATATAAACAATTCCTTTAAAAGAAGACTGAATTAAAGAGTTAACTAAAGCTCCGACGCCTTTTTCATAATGCCCTTCAAAAAGTGTTGTAACAATCTCCATTTTAATTTGACGGTCTATATTGAGCGTTTAGTGCAAATAATCTAGTGTCCAAAAAGCTGTCTCTTTTATTATTTTTGACTCTAATAGTTGTTTTCAAACTGCCCAAATTCGTGTATAGCTCTTGTGTTAAATCTAAAATCTGGTACTCGCTTTTTTGAAGAATTTTCTTTTGATAAATGATTTTAACATACACTGAAATTATGTTTTTGATATTTCTTAAAGAGATGTATCTATAATCATTTTTAAAATTTATTGGTTTAATTTTATCTAAATCATATCCAATCAGAAGTGGGCTTGATAGGCCAAAACCCAAAAACAATTTTTTATAATAATTAATTTCGGTTCTGCTTCTAGGAATATAATGATGAAATTGTAATTTTTTTGTCCATGAAATTTTATAACCGATCATTATTAACGCTAAACACAGCTCATGGTCTTCGCCGCTTATTAATGATGTTCCAATTCTGCCTGTAGTTTGAAATTCAAATTGGTACTTATTTTTTAGTTCTAAAAAAGCATTTTTATTTAATATCATGCCTGCGGAATAAACCACTTTTCGAGTATTAGTTATGTCGCCTTCTTCTAAATACTGCGCACCAAGTGCTAATGTATGATATTGGTTTTCCCAAAAACAAGGAGGCTCTTGTCCTTCAAATACTGGTATGCCATACGCTCCAATTACCCCAATATTTACATCCTCTTTGATTAAGGTTAATGCTTCATATAAATATTTTTCAGAAAGCCAATTATCATCATCGCAAATTAATGAATAATCAAAAACAGAATTCTCTATTCCGCATAAAAGCGCTGCAGATTTGCCAGGGGTTAATTCTTTAAGGATTCGAAAATTTGGGCTGTTTTCTCTTTTTCCATTTTCCCATAAATTGCGGGCAAACTCAAAGGTGTCATCGGTTGAAGCATTATCTATCACTATTACCTCCCACTGATCTTTATCAATACCAACTTGATTTAATAAGTGTTCAATAGTTGGTTTTAATCTATTGACACTATTATAACAACAAACTATTACACTTATTCCCATCATGGTTTTCTCATTTTATATTTGAATTTGGCAAGCAAAAATCTCAAATAGCGTTTAGTTGAAATCTTCTTTACATTCCATAAATTCCCATTTGAATCTATCCATTTGTCAACATCAAAATAGTCTTTTGATAATTTATATAAAGCTTTTCCATCGGTAACATAATCATTAAAAGATTCACGAATCTGGATTAGATTATCAATTTCAATTCTTTTTTTGGCCGAAAAGAAAATTTTATTATAAGGAATTGAATTCCATAAACCGGTATATTCTGCCCAGTTATTAATTTCTCCATCACAAGCTTTGATAAACCAATTGGATGAATCTTTTGGCATTCTGTCCAATCGTCTGTTCCATTTTGAGATTGCTTCATTTTCATCTTTGTAGTGCAGAAAATGAATCTCAATATCATCTAGCAAACCAATAGGGTATTTCTCTTTTGAATGGAGCTTTTCGTATTCTTTACACTTTGTTTCTTTTACAAAAACTAATTCCTGATTAAGATATTCGGGCAGATCATTTGCCATTTTAGCAAACTGCAGGGGAGGAATAAATAATCCGACAAAGGGTGAATTATATTCGATATTTCGCTCAATATAAAACTCAGCGCCCCAGCAATTATTTGATATGATACAAAATTGACTATTCATGATTTATTGAAATAACCTTCTGTATTTTGCGCTATAATCAAACTTATCCGCTCTCATTTTAATAAATTTCGCAGGAATTCCGGCAACGACATTACAAGTTGCAACATCTTTTGTTACTGTTGCTGAAGCTGCTACAACTGCACCAAAGGCAATATTTGTTCCAGGTAATATCATAGCTCTTGTTCCTACCCATACATAATCTTCGATTGTTACCTTTTTATCACGTGCCTCAGTGATATCAAATAATTCATCATGATCTGCAGTTAAGATGACAACATCTTCAGAAATAGATACATTGCTTCCTATTTTTACACTGCCTCTGGTGTCAATTCTGCAGCCACCGTTTATAACAGAGTCAATACCTATTTCTAAACCTTTGGTCGAATCAAATCTGCAGTTCATATAAATTGTGCTTCCTTTCCCAATCTCAAATCCCATAGCCTTGCGATAGTAAAACAAACGTATGGAATGACTTGGAACATGAGATATTACATGATTACATACATACAGTCTAAATTCGGATAAAATATTTCTAATTTTCATAAAATCAAATTGTTGCAAATCGAACCATATTAGAAAAAAGTTTGTAATTCCAAGGGCTTCTGCCTTTTATAGTTGATTTTATGTAAAATATTGCTCCAATTAGAATGCCTTTTCTATATTTAAAACCAAATTTTTTAGAAAGCTTTGAATGCCATATAGGAAGGACATCGTTATAATAACTTTTTAATTCTCCCAGCGGAATGGTTGAATTGTTCGTTTCATGAATTCTGTAATATCCAATTACTTCATCACAATAATACAAAGTTCTGTTTTCCGCATATCGCAGCATTAATTCGGCATCGCAAACTTGAGTATCTAAAAATAGCTTACCATTCAGTTTAATTTCATCTAATTTTTGTTTTCTGAAAATTGTAAAAATTATATGAAAAGGATTCTCGAATGCAATTTTTTCAAATGCATTTTCAATATATCCCGATTTTATGAATTCATTTTTTAATGTGTATTTCGTAATGCTTGTTTTTTCAAAAAGCATTTTATACTTAAATGAAATAAAATCGATGTTTGAATCTGATAATTTTTCTACTCCTTTTTCGATAAATGTATTTTCATGAATATCATCGGCATTTGCAATGACAATATATTCGCCTGTTGCTTTATCATAAACATTATTCCAATTGGGACCAATTCCTAGATTTTTTTCATTTCTAAATAATTTTACTTTGGATTGCTGAGAAAATAAATTATTGAGTATCTCCCACGTTCCGTCAGCCGAATAATCATCTTGTATTATTATCTCAATGTTTTCATACGTTTGTGAAAGAAAACAATTTACTGTTTGTTCAATATATTTTGCTGCATTATAAACAGGAATGCAGATGGACACTAATGGAGCAGTATTATTCATATCACAAAAATTAAAAATTATGGAACTAAATTGATTTTAACTGCCGAATCTTAAATAGTGTATAAAATGAATATATTAAAGTTTGAATAACCGAAATAAATATATTGAAGCGCAATACACCAATCAAGCTTGAAACATCAAAAAGGAAAATACCAATTACGATACATAGTAAATTAGTTATAATATATATGTAAGGATTAATAAGCCAGCCTCGGCTTGAACTTAGAGAAAATAATAAACCAGTCATTAATCCCAAACAGCTTCCTATCACATTCAAAACTAGTGCAGCATCGAGACCTCTATAATTTCCGCCTAATATCCATAAGAATTGAGTCGAAAAGAGTGAAATTCCCAAAACAACAAACAGACATATTACTATTAAAATTAGGATATTCGATAAAAACTGATTCAATAGTACTTTGTATTCATTTTTCTGGCGGGCAAAACGAGGCACTAATAATGTGGAAAAGATTGTAGCAAATAATCCTAATAACACAGATACTCTTCCCAAGGCACCTACTTGCGCAACTGATGTGGCGTTTCCAAAAATTGAAATCAGCCAGACAGTAATCTGTCCAGATAAACAATAGTAGATTGCACCAGGCAATACACGTTTAACAACAGTTAGGATTTCTTTTTCGATAATTGGATCAGGAATCTGCTTATTATCGACAAAATTTTCTGCAATTTTTCGAAGCTTTATGTTTCCATAAATTCGGGGAATTCCTCCTGCCAAAACAGCAACAAACGTCCATGGAAAAATAAAAATTGTCAATCCTGTCAGAACAAGCCGTCCAATTCCTACTGATATCTGGTTCTTCTGTAATGGTAGTATATCCTGATGCAGTTTTGGAAAAATTTCCAGCAAAGAATCGGATAAGGCTGCAAAAAAAGCAGGAATTAAAGAAACAACAATTAATATAGCAGTTATCCAGTCTGCATCATTTCGCAATAACAGATAAATTAATATAGGAATTGCAAACAAGAGGCTTCCTAATGCAAACTTGCGCCGTAAATTTAACCCAGTAGCCAGAATAACACCCAGCTTTTCCTTGTCCTGCCAAACTTTTCCCCCTTGTGACAATACTCCTGTGCCAATTCCTCCATCAGCCAACAGCGTCATAGTTCCCAGCATAGTATTGGACAAGGTGTACAATGCATATTCATGAATGGGTAATAAGTGTATAATCAAAAGACCACTTGCAAAACCGACTCCTTGTACGATGATTTGTGCAGAGCCAGTAATAGTTATTAGCTTTCCCCATTGCAGTGCCTTATAATACTGTGGATGTCCTTTTATCCTATTTAGCATACTTCGATTTAAAATAAGATTCATTTGAAAAATATTCTGCTGTGTTTTTACATTCTCTTCGAAACCCATTTTTTTCTTAATTTATCTAGCGGCATATCATAATATTGATAGACTAAAATTGAAAATAAATAAGTAGCAAGCAGATAGCCCAATGTATAGGGAATTCTATCTATTTTGGTAAGGTCTTTTATATAATAGTTATATGGTATTATAAACATCCAATGGCTTAAATACAGGACATATGACATACCGCCTAATAAAACATCTTTGGAATCACTTTTTCTTACTACACTGTTTGCCAGCAGAGGTATTAAGAATAAAGAAATTAAAATATTGAAAAGTTCATTGTAACTAATATTCGATTTGACCATTGCAAATAAATCAGGAATTATATAATGCAATATTAAAATCCCTATGAATAAAGCATTGAATACAGTCTCTGTCTTTGGTTTAAATTCTATTTTAGATTTATAGATTTCTATTCCTATTAGAAAAAAAACTAAATATTTAAGTATCGTTTTACAGATGAATAATTCTGTGAATAAAAAGGAGAGTACCAATGTTAAAATAAAACTGATACTTATAAATAATATTCTTTTTTTTCTTTGCTGTAAAAACAGCAGAAAGATTGGCAGCAACAAATAAAACTGCAATTCAATATCCAGAGACCACGCTGGAACTAATGGTGCAAAATTAAGCTGATTGTAGCCTAACATAAAAATATTAATGAGGGCAAAACCAATGCCGCTAAATGATGTAAAATCTATTCTTTCTATAGATTGTATATCAAATATAAAAAGCATTATAAATGTTAAAACACTTATTAAGTAATAAACGGGAAGCAGGCGAAAAATTCTGCTGCAATAATAAACCAATAACGGCTGCTTTGTTTTGCTATATTTTGTCTCATACATTAAAGATACCCAGTATCCGCTCAGGATAAAGAAACAATATACAGCAAGATGTCCAATAAAAACGAACTTAGTAATATGAAAAAGGACCACTAAACTTGCTAAAGCAAAACGAACTAACCCTGGTTTTATCATAAACTTAATTTTATTTATCTCATCGTTAGAAACATCAAATCGTGATTTAATTAAAGGAGGTCTGCAGAATTCTTACCCTTTGCCGATTCCTTTAATTTCAAATCCTATGGCATGTAATTTTGCGGCATCTAAAATATTACGTCCATCGAATATAAATGCAGGCTGGTACATTTTAGTGTAAATAGTTTCCCAATCGTAGGTTTTAAATTCATCCCACTCAGTAAGAAGGGCAACAGCATGTGCTTCATCAAGGGCTTCCATCGGATTGTCGTAAACAAAAATCTGATTTAATTTAGAAGCTATTTTATGTTCTGAAAGTCCGTTTAATTCCCATAAATAGCGCATGTCAGCTTTAATTTTGGTTTCCGAAACTTTTGGATCATATACATGGATTTCGGCACCGTCTTCAATTAGATGATCTGCTACATAAATAGCAGCCGATTCGCGGGTATCATTGGTGTCTTTTTTAAATGCCCAGCCCAAAAACACAATTTTTTTTCCGCTTACGGTATTAAAAAGAGAGCTAATGACTTTTTTAGCAAAACGGTATTTTTGGTAATCATTTATAATAATTACTTGTTCCCAATAATGAGCCACTTCGGGTAAATTAAAATAACGGCACAAATACACCAAATTTAAAATATCCTTTTGAAAGCAGGATCCTCCAAATCCTACTGAGGCTTTAAGAAACTTTGGGCCAATACGGCTATCAGTTCCTATGGCATTTGCAACTTCATCTACATCAGCTTCGGTAACTTCGCACAAAGCAGATAATGCATTAATCGACGAAATTCTTTGTGCAAGAAATGCGTTGGCAGTTAATTTTGATAATTCCGAAGACCATAAATTCGTAGTTAAAATTTGTTTTGGCGACAGCCAATGTGCATAAACATCAACTAGGGACTGAATAGCTTTTTTACCGCTTTCTGTTTGTTTTCCGCCTATTAAAACTCGATCAGCATTTAATAAATCTTCTATTGCTGTTCCTTCTGCTAAAAATTCTGGATTTGAAAGTACTTCAAAATGAACACCATTTCCAGTTCTATCCAAAATTGTCTGCAATGTTTGTGCAGTTCGTACAGGAAGAGTCGATTTTTCGACTATAATTTTATCATTTTTAGCTATGCGGGCTATTTGTCTGGCACATAATTCAACAAACTTGAGATCTGCTGCCATTCCTTTTCCTTCGCCATAGGTCTTGGTAGGAGTATTTACCGCTATGAAAATCATGTCTGCAGCTTCGATTGCACTGTCTACCTCGGTAGAGAAAAATAAATTACGTCCTCTTGCCTGATGAATGACCTCGGCAAGTCCAGGCTCATAAACAGGCAATTTTTCTAAATTTTCGTCATTCCATGCCGCAATCCGATTTGTATTTAAATCTACAACGGTCACTTTAATTTCTGGACATTTTAATGCGATTACTGACATTGTTGGGCCACCAACGTAACCAGCTCCTAAACAGCAAATATTTTTGATCTTCATTTCAATATTTTTTTGAGAGGTAGAAATTGTATGTTATAAATTATTGGCTTTTATGTACTATTCAAAATAATTTAAAATAGTGTAACCTCCTTGTTTCAAATATTGGTCTTTTCTCATAAGTTTTAAATCAGACTGCATCATGTCTTTTACCAAGTCTGCTAAGTCATATTGACATTCCCAACCCAATTTTGTTTTGGCTTTTTCGGGATTGCCTATTAGTAAATCTACTTCTGTAGGTCTAAAATATTTTGGGTCAACTGCTAATACTTCTTTTCCTATTTGAACTTGATATTTTGGATTACTGCAGGATATGACATAGCCTTTCTCTTCGCTGCCTTCGCCTTTAAATTCCAATTCAATTCCCACTTCGGCAAAGCTCATTCTTGCAAATTCGCGGACGGGAGTAGATATTCCTGTAGCAATTACCCAGTCTTCTGCTTTATCAGCCTGCAAAATCATCCACATCATTCGCACATAATCCTTGGCATGTCCCCAATCGCGTTTTGCATCTAGATTTCCTAAATATAATTTGTCCTGCAATCCCAGAGCAATTCTTGCAGTCGCCCTAGTAATTTTGCGAGTCACAAAAGTTTCGCCGCGAATAGGTGATTCATGATTAAACAAGATGCCATTGCAGGCATACATCCCATAAGCTTCTCTATAATTTACGGTGATCCAATATGCATACATTTTGGCTACTGCATAAGGAGAACGCGGATAAAAAGGAGTCGTTTCTGATTGTGGAACTTCTTGCACTTTTCCATATAGCTCCGAAGTCGAGGCTTGATAAATCCGGGTTTTCTTCTCTAATCCTAATAAGCGAACCGCGTCCAAAAGTCTCAAAGTCCCTAATCCATCTGCATTTCCTGTATATTCTGGAGTTTCGAATGAAACCGCTACATGACTCATTGCTGCCAAATTATAAATTTCATCAGGCTGAATTTCTTGAATTAAGCGAGTTAAATTTGTACTGTCAGTCATATCACCATAATGCAGAATAAAGTTTCTGTTTTCTACATGAGGGTCCTGATATAAATGATCAATTCGATCTGTATTGAATAGGGAAGTACGTCTTTTTAAACCATGGACGATATAGCCTTTTTTTAATAAAAATTCACTTAAATAGGCTCCGTCCTGTCCTGTTACTCCCGTAATGAAAGCTGTTTTTTTTAGACTCATAATTTAATTATTAGACACAAGGCATTGTGGCGCAAAATCGCAAAATTTATAAAGTGATATAAAGGTATTTTGAAGGTAATAGATTGAGGAATTAAGCTGCTAATATTCCTTTTGTTTGAAATTTGTGATGTTTTCTAAAAACCAGGTGTAAGTTTTCTGGATTCCTTCTTCCAAATCTACCTGGTGTTTCCATCCAATTTCATTCATTTTTGAAACATCCATTAGTTTCCGCGGTGTTCCGTCAGGCTTAGTATCGTCCCAGATAATATCTCCGGTGTGGCCTACAATTTTTTGGATTGTAAGAGCTAAATCTTTTATGGTTAAATCTTTTCCGGTTCCGATGTTGTATAAATTATCTGGAAGTTCGTTTTCTAAAGCAAAAACTACTGCCTCTGCCATATCATCGACAAATAAAAATTCCCGCATCGGTGTACCGGTTCCCCATAGGACCACTACTGCATTATTGTTTTCTTTTGCTTCATGAAATTTCCGGATCATGGCAGGCAGAACATGAGAGCTGTTCAAGTCAAAATTGTCGTGAGTACCATATAAATTTGTTGGCATCAAACTCACAAAATCTTTATCGAATTGTCTGCGTATAGCTTCACATAATTTTACACCAGTGATTTTTGCCAAAGCATACCATTCGTTTGTTGGTTCCAAAGAAGCTGTCAGTAAATATTCTTCCTTTAGGGGCTGAGGAGCTAATTTTGGATAAATGCAAGAACTTCCTAAAAAAATGAACTTATCTACACCTAGTCGGTGGGCCTCATTAATAAGGTTATTTTGAATCTGCATGTTTTCCATCAAAAATTGAAACGGAAAATTATTGTTTGCCAGTATACCGCCAACTTTTGCAGCTGCATCGATAATAACATCAGGTTTTGTTTTTCGGATATAATCGCGGACTGCTTTTTGTTTTCTTAAATCCACTTCTTTGCTTGTGGCCCCGATTAGATTAGTGTAACCTTTCGCAGTCAATGTTCTCCATATGGAGCTTCCTACCATTCCGTTATGCCCGGCAATATAAATTATAGAATTTTTATCAATCATTGTCGGTTTTATTTTTTTAAAAGTAATCAATTCTAATTTAGAATTGCGATTTATGTCTTTAATCCATTTAGGAATTCTATTTATCTAATTGAATGAGAGATCATTAGTTTTTTTAGCAAATTCAATGACATGTGTTCATGTCCTTTTAAGAGCTTTATTTTATCATAGTCAATAGTTTCCAGAAGATGTCTGTCCATAGCCTTTAAATCTTCCCAATGGAGTGTCATGGCATAATACATCTGATAATATTTCTGGAGCACCCGAAAAGTATTTTCTTTGATATCTCCTTGAATATTGACTTTTTGATCCTTAGCTAAAACATCTTTTAATTGCTGGTCTAACTGCAGTTTATAATCTGCAATAAGGCGTATGGCTAAATCAAATTCTTCAGAGGTAATAATCTTTTTTTCTTCTGACATAGTAATTCCAAACTAATTTATTCACGAACCATTTACATGTGTTTTATAGTAGGGGAGAAGCAATAGATTCTAATTGCTGGTAAACTTGTTTTACCTCCTGAGAATTTTCCTTCTGTAAGACCATCAAAGCATCATCTGTATAAATCAAAATACAATTTTTAACACCAATAAAGGTGGTGTGCTTTGTAGTTCCAATCACAATATTTCTGTTTGCATCGGTTGGGTGGTCTTTCTGAATTAAATAATCATAAACTGATTCAAAAGAGCCTAAATCCGACCAATCAAAATGAGCAGCTACCACTTTAATGTTTTTACTGCGTTCCATTACTGCATAATCAATGCTTATTGAAGGAATATTTAGCGATAATTCATAGTCCAAAAAACCATTTTTATTCGCCTCCCACACAGCTTTCGATGCTAGATAAACTTCGGGTTCCTGTTTTTCGAGTTCTGCTAAAAACTTTCCTGATTTGAAACAGAAAAGTCCGCTGTTCCAGAAATAATTACCATTTTCCAGATAAGCCGCTGCTTTTTGTAAATTTGGTTTTTCATGAAATGCAACGACATTTTCATTTTCAAATTCTATATAGCCATACCCAGTTTCCGGTTTAGTAGGTTTTATGCCAAAAGTTACAAGATAATCCTGATTAGCTAATGCGATTGCCTGTTGTAAAGCAAAATCATACAATTCAGTTCCTTCTATTAAATGATCTGATGGTGTAACTAATAAAATATCTTCAGGTTTTGATGCAAAAGCAGCAAAAGCAATCGCAGCAGCTGTATTGCGCGGCACCGCTTCAACAATATGAGTAAAAGGTTTGTTGAATTTAGACATAATGGTATTACTCATTTCGTAATTTTCAATATTTCCTACAACTATCGTTTTATTGGAAATATTTTCATTGCGCGCCACTGTTTTTTCAAAAAGCGACTGACCATCAAAAAACTCAAGATATTGTTTTGGCTGGCTTTTTCTGGAAAGAGGCCACAATCTGCTGCCAATTCCGCCTGTTAAGATAACATGAGTAATGATGGCAGCTGACATCAGATTACTTTTAAAAGTTCTTTTTGATATACCTCTTGACGCAGGCCAGTACTCGAAAAGCGATGATCTCTAGTGTTAAAATAAAGCTCAATGCCTTTTTGTTCACAATATGATCTGCCTGTAAAATCTCTGTCTTTATATTCATCACCCACAATGCGTATATTAATTGTAAATGATCTTAAAACATCTTCTAAATCCTGCTCGGTAGCATAAGGAACTATTTCATCAACAAATTTGCACGCTTTTAATTGTATATAGCGCTCGACAACTGTTTGAGTCGGTTTGTTTTTTGTTGGGCGGTCCAAGGTTGGATCTGTCTGTAAACCAACAATTAAATAGTCACAATGCAGTTTCGCTTCTTCAAGCATTTTAACGTGCCCAGCATGTAATAAATCAAAAGCACTAAAAGTTATTCCAGTTTTCATCTGTTTAATGTTTTAAATTAAAAATCGGTTTTGATAATGTAGTTTGATTTGTAAAAAATATTGTAAACCATTTTAGTGAGGTTTTCATGTGTTTTTTTTGAAAAATGCATAAGGGTACCCCGTGAATAGTTACATTTTAACTATCCAAAAAAGAAAAATAAATGGTGTAAAAATTAAAAAAAATCATTTCTTAATTGCTACAATATGATCTAAACCTCTGGAATAAAAAGCAAGAAATTTAAATCGATATTATCATAATCTTAACAATGATAATAATGATAAAATTAATGCAGTGATGAGTATAAAGAACAAAATTTTAGTTGCTAAAAGTCCTTAATCAGGAAAAAAAAATATTAAAACAATAAACAAATAATGTGGAGTGAATTTAACTTTACAATGATAACTCCAGCGATACTTTTGATTCTAATCTTTTTAATAAAAATTGCAATACAATAATAGTCAGTGTGCAATAAAATAGAACATATAATTAGTATTCTATTTTTTCTATCAATTGAGAAAAGGAATTGTCCTTAAAAGTTAACTAAGAAATGTATGCAAGTAATTATGAACTAAAAAAATTATGATTATGAAATGGTACGTAGTTTACACAAAACCCAAATGGGAAAAAAGAGCCACAGAACAATTAACTAAATTTGGAGTGAATTGTTATTGTCCCTTAATCAAAAAAGTTCAACAACGATCAGACAGAAAAATAAAGGTAGAAGTTCCATTATTCGATCATTATATATTTGTACAATTAGCGCAAAAAGATAGAAATTTGGTGTTTCATTCTCCTGGAGTTGTTAGATATTTATTTTGGTTAGGAAGACATGCTATTGTAAGAGACCAAGAAATTGAAACGATCAAAGAATGGCTGAATTGTGGAGATACTGCCAAAGAAATATCAGTTATGCAGTATCAGATTGGGGACAGAATACATTTGAATTCGGGTCCTTTCTGCGATCAAAATGCTGTGGTCAAAGACATCACAAAAACGCATTACGTTTTAATTTTAGAATCTTTAGGATATGTTTTAAAAGTAAAACATCAATAAACGAAAAAATAGAGTTTAAAAAACAATCTAATATGCAACTTTTGAACTCTGTTTTTTTTCCGAAGATAGTAATGAATGTAGTATGAAAATATTAATTTTCCAATTTGAAAATTTCACTTTTTTTGACTCCTAATATCTTAACAAGTCTGTCAAGTTTAGATAATTTAAGATCAACCATTCCATTTTCAATATTTTCGTAATTTTTTATACTAATTTCCATTTGAATAGCTATATATTCTAGAGTATGGTTGTTTTGCAATCTATACTCTTTAATTTTTGAATAGTAGTTTTCCATAGTCTTATTTTTTACTTATTTAATTCATTTATTTGAAAAAGATTGTAAAAATTTCAAATGCTGAGATCTTATAATTGTCTGCAAAATTTAAAATACTATTTTGATAAATAATTACATTAATTATCTCAATGTATTTTATTGGGTCTCATTAAAAAAAATTGAAACATCGAACTTAAATATAAACTCAGTTGAAACCTGTAAAACTTTTGAAATTTCGATTAATTTAGAAACTGTTAAATCAACATCGCCTCTTTCAATTTTACCATAACCACTTGCGCTCATTTTTAATTCAGCCGCTACAAATTCTCTAGTTAAATTTTTTAATTCTCGGATCTTTTTAATATTTTGATATACACTATATTTCATAAAAACTAAGAATATAAATAATTCATATTTTTAATTACTCCTTTGATCTTTAAGATTGTTAATAAAATATAATCTGATAAATCAATAATTTGTTCTTGGTTTTGTCCGTCAAAAAAATAAACCTTTTGCAGTAATTATTTGACAACTTATAAAGCTGTATGACAGCTTTAATTCTTCAGCCCGTTTTAATTTTCTGTTAAAATTATATAAGGTTTTCAAATTTTAATAATAAATCTGTCCAAACGATTTTAAAAACCGATTAAGTACAATATATTAATTTAATGGCTGTCAGTTACTTATATTAATGAAAGAAAAGGTTTATATTGTCTGGTATTACTAGGGTTGATATATTTTTTTATAACACTTAAAGGATTTTTTTAAGACAGAATTGAAATTCGGATGTCAAATTCAGAATTGTTTTAGAGAGAAATTAAAAGCGGCAGTTAATTTTTGAGATGTTATATAATTACAGAAGCAGATTTTGAAAAAAATCTAAATGTATTTTATAATAGTCAACTCATGAATGGTAAAAGCGAGATGAATCTAAAAAAAAACAAAGGTCCAGATTAATTGTGCTTAATCTGAACCTTATTGTGTGGTATTTGTAATTGAATTATTTAGTTGTGCTTGCTTTTTTTGAGCATATTGTTTACTGAGTTACTAATATTTGCGGATACGGAGTTGAACTTGTATTTATGATAGTTGTCGGAACATTTTCCTTTAAGTTCACTAATAATTTGCTATACTCTGGGTATGATGAAAAAGTACTATTTACAAATATACCATGAGTTTTTACAGTTGCGCCTCCAAAACGCCCATTAACTGTTGAGTTTATTATATTGTGATTTTCTTCATAATATATTGTATTTGCAAATACTGTAATATTATCTAATAAGTTACAGCCTTCCATCGTTGTGCTTTTAGAATTGAATACAAAGGCAGCGGTATTATTTTTAAAATTACAAGAATAATAACTTAAATCACCATTGATAACGGCATTCTCTTTATAAGTATAATCTCCTAGGCTCCCACTAGGTGCTGATCCTTTGTTATTAGTGAAATCACAGTTGGCTGCAATCGCAAAATTCTGTCCTGAAGTATTTAAAGCTGTGTTATTGCCATCAAATTTACAATCTACCCAAGCATTTAAATTATCTGCTCTTGTTGCTCTCATAGAAACTGCCATTTCGCATTTTATGAATTGATTTTTATAAAACATAGTTTTGTCTACAAAACTTGAAGTATCATTATCATTTGCCCATGGAGTAAGCGGATCTTGAAAGAAGCCAATTTTACAGTTCACAAAGCCTAAATTTTCAAGGAAATTATTATCAAATCCTCTTATTCTTCTTAACTGTATACCGTAAGTTTGATTTCTGAATACTACAAACTTCATTTTTTGCAGTGCCATATGCTGTGTTCCAAATTCTTGCGAAGAATACACACCAACGCTTCCTCCTTGAAGTGTCAAATTAGCTAATGTAAAATTAGTATCCTGACCGCCAGTAAGAGATATTAGCGGAAAATCATCCGTTAAGCCGACAATAACTGTTTTGCCAGTTCCTTGACCTACAATACCGTGATTGGAATCTATTGGTAGTTTTAAAGTAGTTTTTATATAAAAAACGCCTTCTGGTAATTCTGCAATTCCTTTACTGTTAATTAAATCTTGGATATATTTTGTCTGGTCAGGTTTATTTTCTCTGTTTTTTTTCCAATCCGCTCCAAGTGGATCTGGTAATGTTTCCCAATTTGCTCTGGTCCATGGCTTGTATTGAGATCCTTTTATAGTATTTGTCAAAGTACTAACTAATGAAGTATTGCTTATAGCTGCTTTTTGTTCTACTCCATTATACTTTATTGCATTAGTTCCATCGAGATTTGCTAAAAGGTCAAACCCTGTAACGGTTCCAGGTTTTCTTACATAGTTGCCTAAACCAAATACTAAAAACATATTACTTCTTAAAGACAAAACATCTTTAGCAGTTCGTAGAAATTTATTGTAAAAGAAAACATTCTTTGCATCAATATCATAAGATGGAGTTGGATCAGATTCGTAACTGCCGCCACCAAAATCAGTTATTCTAACATCTCCCATGTTTTTAGCCGAAAACATTGCTTTTGTTCCTTCACTTAAAAGATTCCATCCTTCAGCATCTAAACCAACAAAAGTAGCAGACTGCAGTCCGTCAAGTTCAGTTGTGTCTCCATGAGGAGTTAGGAAATTAGTGTGTAAATGCACATTACCGTAGCTTGGCGTAGTAGTATTACCTTTCATGACAAGGAGATTGGAAACTGTCCCAGTCTGATGTTTGATTATCTTATTATTTCTAAAATAGCCTGACTGGCTGCAATCGATTCGTATTGGTCCTCCAAAGTCTATAAATGAATTTCCATCTATCGTTACATTTGTGCCCCGTAAAGTGGCCCATTTAATTGTTTTAAAAGTGCATCCCGAAATAATACCGCCTGATTCAAGTGTTATGAACTTATCAGATGGGAATAGATTCTCTAAACGAACATTCTTACTTCCTGCTTTAATTGTTATATTTGAAACTTTTGTTAATGATGGGTGTCCATAAAGTTTTTGACCATCTTTCATTATGATATCAACTCCAGAATAATCTCCCTTCTCCAATCGTACCGCACCGTATTTGTCTAATGCAGCCTGAATGGTTCCTTTTTGTGCAATTGGTAGTAAATATGCCTTAAAATATTCGATTTCTTCTAGTTGATTGCTAACTCCTGTCCCTGCCTCTGGAGGTGTAGGTACAACTGGTGCCTCGTCAATAGAATATTGATAGTTTTGTGAAAAAACTGCGGTTGTAAAAAATAAAAAATAAATTAAATGTTTCATTGTCCTGATATAATATAGGAATCGAGACCTGTTTTTCTAAGAAAACCAAATCTTACGTTTCCAGCAACACTGCTAAATTTTGCAGTACCCGTTGCATTATAGTTGATTGTCACGCCTGAAGATGCCTGTATTGTTAATACCGCACCATTATGAGCTTCTAAATTAATAGTATCACCAACCGCCATAGACCCAAACCCGGATGATAAGGTTAACGTGGCCGATGATGTACATTCTATTGTGTTATTTATATCTGCTGCTGTAATGTTTCTAGAAGCAGTAAAGGGAATAACAACAGCTTTATCATTTGTTGTTCCGCTTGCGCCTATAATTCTGTCAGCAGTTTTTGCATGTAATGCATAAGGTACACTCAACAGCTGTGTAACTCCTATAATATTATAATTAACACCACCAGCTACATCAACTTGCGTTTCTATAAAATATGGACCTTTTTCCCAAGCTATGGTACTAAAATTTCCTGTGATATTATTTCCTGTTCCAATTTCAAGAGAAACTAAACCATTATTATTTGTGCTAACGGTATGAGTTTCTTGGTACGTTTTAGTTCCTGTTGCTGTACCTTGATGTATAATAATCTTAAGACTTATGTTTGAGTTAGTTACCAAGGTGTTGTCTTGTGCTCTAATAATTGCTTGATAACTCATTTTTTCTGGTGACTGTGAAAATACGTTTAGTGTAACAGTCACAAATAATGCGAGGGTAAGTGCAAGTTTCATTGTTGTTTTATTTTTTTAATATTTTAAATGTTTTCGAAACTTTGTTGTTTATATTTACTCGGAGCATATAAATAGATGGACTAAGGCCATTTAAACTAATTTGAGTTTCGGTTTGATTAATTGTGTTTTGCTTTAAAAGCCTTCCTTGTATATCATAAAGCTGATAGGTACGCTTTTGATTATCATCTGCTTCAATTCCTTTCATGTTCACATTCACAAAATCTGCTGTTGGATTTGGGAAAATAACTATTTCTGTTTTAGGTTCAATAATTTCTGGAGTACCCAGAGTTTCTTTTATTTCTTGATGCTGTATACCTTGAGCCACATTGTAAACTGATTCTCCTATGTAAGTATAAAATATCTGTCCGATTGAGTAGGTTACAGTTCCAGAACTTCCTATAGCATTGCTGCCGGAGGTAATTATAGTTTCCATAATTTCATTATTAACGGTCTGAGTATTTTGGCTGATACTTTTAAAAGAAAAAAAGAACATCGTAATAAGTAGTAGGTTGAAAAATTTTAAATTGGGATGCTTCACAGTTTATTGACTTTTAATTAGTTGAAATTATTTCGGCGGCAAAATTATTTAAATAATGAAATAAAATCGAATAATTCCCATTTTTTTCGATAAACTACACAATATGTAATTGTTTAACGGTTAATTACTTACGTATACGGGGGAATTTACATGTTTTTGACGCTCAATAAATCTTGTGTAGAGTTTTTTAATAAGGAAATGTTTAAGGTTATAAATTGAAATTTTTATGTATTCGCTACATTTTCATGTATTTAAATAATAACGTCTGTTTATTTGATTAATTATTCGGACCTGTCCTTTTTATTTAATCTTTATAATACTGGGTCATATTATTTTTATTTTACAATTAATACTGCCTTTAATAGCATATTTGGTATTTAGTTAACACATATTTAGTTTATTTGAACGATTTGGATAAGATGAAAAGCACGAAAAATTATTTTTTGTAAGAATATGTGGTCGATAAAACCTTTTTACTCAAAAATAATATACCTTTTTAAGAAAATTAATTTAGAAACCTCCGTCATCTTCCTGGTCGAAGACTCCCACACTAGTAAAAAATCAATTGGATATAAAGAAATTATTTGTTTTAAAAACTTTGGGCAGCATTTTCATTCTTTAATTATATAATGAGTATGGAGTGAAGCTATTTAGGTGAGATGTAATTGCAAAAGTCTAATAATTGTTATAAAGCTTCGCTGCAGATAATTTATGCAAAAAGGCATTGTCAGATTTAACAAAATTGTTTTAACCAATTTAAAATATGCTATTCATCGATTATAAAAGCTTTATACAGAAAATGCAAGTTTTAGTGAAAAATTTTTCCTTTTTTTGATTAACTTATTGAATAATAGGGTGTAAAACTAATTTAAAAAACATCAAAGTATAGAACAAAACTAATTATAATTCTTTCTAGCTATTTATTGATTAAGTAGGTAATTGTAAATTAAAAATGTTTTCCTTCTGCACTAATTGAACTGAAAGGTTGAGATCTATTTAACGCTTTTATAAGTTTAACTTTAATTTTTATCACTTACCCAACTTTAATTTTAATCTACTTAAAATGAAAAGAACTGACAATAATAGTTTATATAACGAGATAAGTTGGACTAAAATGTCTTATCCCAAAAGTACATTGCATGAACTTTTTGCAGAGCAGGCTGCATTGTCTCCAAATTCGATAGCGACCGAATTTGAGAATAAAAAGTTCACATATGGGGAATTAGACAAAGTGATAAATCAAATGGCAAATTATTTTTTGGATCAAGGTTTGCGTCCTGGACAAATTGTTGCTGTTTCTCTCGATAGAACCCCTGAATTACTTGTAATTATATATGCAATTTTGCAATGTGGTGCAATTTACCTGCCGTTAGATACGGAGTATCCTGAAAAACGTATTAAAAATGTTATTTCAGATTCTGAGGCTTCATTTTTTATAAGCCGATTTTCGGAAGTTATCCCTCAAAATATTAAATTTATTGATATCGAATTGTTATTCAAAGAAATAAATAATTTTTCATCAGCTCCTCTAAAAATTAAGACTTCACCAGAATCTATTGCTTATATCATTTACACTTCAGGCTCCACAGGACAGCCGAAAGGCGTTCAGATTTCTCACAGCAATGTAGTAAATTTCAGCTATTCGATGAAAAAAACGATGGGAATAAATGAAAAAGACAGATTTTTATCTGTAACCTCTATTTCATTTGATCCAATGGTTTTTGATGTATTTGTTTCTCTGCTGCTGGGATCACGTGTTGTGTTTATTGATAGAGAATTGATAAAAGATGGCGGTTTGTTATTAGAAAAAATTATAGAAAATAAAATTACAGTAATTGCAGGTACTCCAAGTTTATGGCAGATTCTATTAGATTCTGGATGGAAAACGCAGCTGCATTTGAAGGCCATAACAGGAGGAGAAGTACTGCATAAATCTTTGGCAGATAGACTGCTTTCTAAAAGCAGCGAATTATGGAATCTATATGGACCAACAGAAACAACTGTAGCTTCTTTTGTTTCGAAAATTTCTAAAGATGATGAAATTGTAACAATTGGAAAACCAATTGATAACACTTTTGCATATTTATTAGACAATAATAAAATGCCTGTTGATTTTGGGGAAGTTGGGGAAATTGCAATTGGAGGAGATGGTGTTTCATCAGGTTATTTAAAACAGAAAGAGCTTACAGATAAGCAGTTTATTAAAAACACTTTCAATGATAACGCTTTTAATAAATTATACTTAACTGGTGATTTGGGGAAACTTTTACCTAATGGAGACTTACAATATGTAGGCCGTTTTGACCAGCAGGTAAAGATAAGAGGACATCGAATAGAATTAGGAGAAATTGAAAAAGCAATTGCATCACTATCAAATATAAAAACTACTGTTGTTTTAGTTAATAAAGATTTTGGAGAACCAAGATTAGTTGCTTATCTAGAATCTATAGGGGATAATCAAGATTCTAGTGAAGTTAGCAGAAATCTTAAAATTATTTTA
Organism: Flavobacterium aquicola; assembly: GCF_003385115.1. Taxonomy (GTDB): domain Bacteria; phylum Bacteroidota; class Bacteroidia; order Flavobacteriales; family Flavobacteriaceae; genus Flavobacterium; species Flavobacterium aquicola. The sequence continues at coordinate 440,752 of NZ_QUNI01000001.1, read as the reverse complement.
CCAGATTATATGATACCCTCAACTTTTATGTGGGTTGATAAATTTCCTATTACCAAAAATGGTAAGATAGATAAAGAAAAGCTTCCTAAGCCAGAATACATAAGATTGGATTCTGCACCAATTTTTAGAAAACCTAGAACAAAGTTAGAAAAGGATATCGAAGAGATTTGGAAAGAGCAGCTGCGGTTACCTTTGATAGGGATAGATGATAATTTTTTTGAAATAGGAGGGACTTCTATTTTAACACAGCGTGTTGCTACTAGTTTGAAAGAACATCTTGGCCAGCCGATAGCAGTTACAAAAATTTATCAATACCCTACTATTGCTGCCTTATCTGAATATTTAGAAGAAGATAATAAATCTACTAATCTATCTGGTTTTGAGAAACCGAAAGAAGATAGAAAATCAAGCGATGTCGCTATTATTGGAATGGCCGGGAGGTTCCCTGGAGCACAATCCATAGATGAATTATGGGATGTTTTAAGAGAAGGAAAAGAAACGACTTCGTTTTTCAAATCGGAAGAAATAGATCCTAGTATTTCAGAATCTTTACGGAATGATCCTTTGTATGTAAAAGCTCGCGGTATTTTACCTTCTGCAAAAACATTTGATGCTGAATTTTTTGGAATAAATCCAAAAGTTGCTGAAGCTATGGATCCTCAACAGCGCATCTTTTTAGAAATTGCATGGGAAGCACTTGAGTCTGCAGGGCATTTGCCAAAACATTATAAAGGCAGTATAGGAGTTTATGCTGGAACTGGAACTAATACCTATTTTAGAAATAATATATTTCCCAACAAAGATTTGCTTGACCAAGTTGGTGCTGCACAGCTTGAAATGGTAAATGAAAAAGATTATATATCCTCTAGAGTTTCCTATCATTTGAACTTGAAAGGGCCGGCCGTCAGTATTCATTCTGCTTGCTCAACTTCTCTGCTTGCTATCGCACAAGCAGTCGAAGCAATTAGAAATGGTCACTGTGATACGGCACTTGCTGGAGGTTCTAGTGTAACTGCTCCTATTTTTAGCGGAAATCTTTATCAGGAAGGTTCGATGTTAAGTTCTGATGGCCATTGCCGTGCTTTTGATGCATCGGCAAAGGGAACGGTGTTTTCCGATGGAGCAGGAGTTGTTCTTCTAAAAAGTCTGGATGCAGCCCAAAAAGATGGTGACAAAATTTATGGACTCATCAAAGGGATAGGAATTAACAATGATGGGGGAAACAAGGGCAGCTTTACTGCTCCTAGTACAGAAGGGCAGGCTGGTGCCATAATGAAAGCAATTCAAGACGCGCAGGTTTCACCTGATTCAATCAGTTATGTAGAAACGCACGGTACAGCAACACCACTAGGCGATCCTATAGAGATTGAAGGGCTTAAAATGGCTTTTGGCAAACAATCGAAAAAAAGTTTTTGCGCCATTGGCTCCGTAAAAAGTAATATGGGACATCTAACAGCAGCAGCTGGTGTAGCTGGATTGATTAAAACAATCTTGGCTATGAATAACAAGCTCATACCGCCTTCATTAGGTTTTGAGAAACCTAATCCGGTAATCGATTTTGAAAACAGCCCATTTTTTGTCAATTCTAAGTTACGCAATTGGCATACAGATGGACCATTAAGAGCAGGGGTGAGTTCCTTTGGCGTTGGCGGAACTAATGTACATCTTGTTGTAGAAGAATATCCCTTTGAGCAAAAAAAAGCAAGTCCAGTTCGGCCGCTTCAGTTATTAATGTGGTCTGCAAAAAATCAAAACAGTTTATTGGGATATGAAAATGCATTGAATGACTTTATAGATGCATCAAAAAACACAGCATTAGCTGATATAGCGTATTCATTGAATGTAACTAGAGAAGACTTTAGCCATCGAAGCTTTTTAGTAACGGATTCTGCGAATGATACTTCCGAAAAATTAATTTCTCAGAAAGCAAAAAATATTAAATCCTCAATAGTAAAGGTTGTACCCAGCGAAATGGGATTTCTTTTTCCAGGACAAGGGGCTCAGTATTTGCAAATGGGTAAAACACTTTATGATAACGAAAAAGTATATCGTGAAGCTGTAGATAAATGTGCGGAACTATTGATGGAAGATTTAAAATTAGATATCCGTGATATAATTTATCCAGAAATTAACTCTAGTCATGCTGAAGAGCTTCTAAAAGATACCCGCTTGACACAACCTGCTTTATTTGTTACAGAATATGCATTGTCACAGCTGTGGATGAGCTGGGGAATAAAACCAACTTTTCTTTGCGGACATAGTATTGGCGAATTTGTGGCTGCACATTTAGCGGGAATTATGAATTTACAAGATGTATTGCATATAGTTGCCGTGAGAGGCCGTTTGATAAGCGAACTTCCTGGCGGAGCAATGCTTGCAGTTCGCGTTCCGGTAGAGAGATTATATGAATTGCTTCCTGATACGCTTTCGGTTGCGGCAATAAATTCTAATCAGTTTTGTGTTGTATCAGGAACTAAACAAGATATTGATAGTTTTAATCAGAATCTTGATTCTCTGGATGTCCCAAACAAAATACTTCTTACAAGTCATGCATTTCATTCTTTCATGATGGATCCTATTTTAGATTCTTTTAAAGATGAGCTGGAAAAAATAAAACTAAATATTCCTCGATTACCGATTATTTCAACAGTGACAGGAACTTGGCTTACTGATATAGAAGCTACGCAGTCAATTTATTGGGTTAATCATTTAAAAAACACAGTAAGATTTGCAGATGCTATGGATACAGCATTTGAATTAGATGATTATATATTATTAGAAGTAGGTCCTGGCCAAACTCTTACTACTTTGGCTCGTCAGCAGGCTGTTGGTAAAGTTATATCTGCTTTTCCGAGTTTAACTTTTCCTAAGGAAGATAATGAAAATGAATATTCAACTTTGTTAAATGCTCTAGGAGAGTTATGGATTAGAGGTATAAGTCCTGATTGGAATTCCTTTTATAATCAGCAGCAAAGACAAAAAGTAAATCTGCCAAGTTATGTTTTTGATCGTAAACCTTGCTGGGTTGAACCCTTAAGCATCATAGAAACCACGGTTATACGAAAAGAAGTAATTTCAGATGTTCCTTTAATTTCAAACGCTTCTCTCGATTCAATACCGAAAGATAACACCATCAAAAAACATGATTCAAGAAAAGATTCTGTTCTTTTTAAGATATCAGATATTATAAAAAATGCCTCAGGTATCTCATATGAATCAGATGCAGTTTCTAATACATTCTTGGAATTAGGTTTAGATTCATTATCTCTAACTCAATTATCGGCAAGATTGAAGAAAGAGTTTAATTTGCCAATTACTTTTAGACAGCTGAATGAAGGACTTACATCTCCATCCCTTTTAGCTGATTACATAGATTCTAATCTTCCCGAGGAGAATCTTGCTGATTTTGTAGAAGGAAATGAAATGATTCCAAGTAAAACTGATGCATCTAATATTTTGGCAGAAACTGTACAATCAGAGTCAAATCAAAATCAGATTTCACTAGAACTAATTGCTCAGCAAATTCAGCTTTTGAACCAAAAATTAGGACAGTTACAAAATTATCAAGACACTTCATTAAATGGGACAGCTTCAGTTGATAGTACAAATGCAGCATCTTTAGATTCAATTAAACTGCATAATGGGAATGGGAAGCGAATTAAAACAAATGGAGCTTTAAAACTTGAAAATCCTTTTGACATTTCAAAGATTAACGGTCAGCAGTTAGTTGAGAATAATATCTCAGAAAAAAAATATATCATAATGGCTGATGAACCTCCTGTTCCTGGCAGTAAATTGGGACGGGATGAATACGGAAATCCTGCCTGGTTTATCGAAGATTCTAATCAAAAAGGAAAATTCGTGAAGGTTAAGTTATTAGAATAATATGAGCAAAATCCAATAAGTGACGTTTTTTTAGATTGTCAATTATAAACCTGTACAATTATATATTAAAAACTGAATAATGAAAAATCAATCTCAAATACAAGTCGAAACTGAAACTCAATTTAATCCGTTTTCATCTGAAATTGAAAGAATAATTTATTCGACAAATTCTCAATTGGAGATTTGGACAGATTGTATTTTTGGAGGGAGTGATGCCAGCAAAGCTTATAATTTATCTGTTTCTATTAAATTAAGAGGGAACTTAGAAATAGATTCGCTTGAATATGCTGTAAATACTTTAGTGCAGCGTCATGAATGTTTGAGAGCTAACTTTAGTCCAGACGGACGCTTTTTGTGTATTTATAACGATCGAAGCATAGAAATTTCTCATATTGATCTTTCAAGCTTAACAGCAGCTAAAAAGGAAGAAGCTATAGATACTTTGGCAAAGGAAGAAGTTAATTTTATTTTTGACTTTGTCAATGGTCCTTTACTCAAAGTCAGCTTAATTAAAATCGAGGAATTTGAATATATGCTGACCTTAACATTCCACCATATTATTGTAGATGGAGTAAGTTTCAAGATAATATTTGAAGAACTTGGTGTACTTTATTCTGCACATATTGAAAATAAAGAACCCAACCTGCCAGATCCAGAACGATTTAGTGAATATGCTGAAAAAGTAAATTCATTTATGGATAGCAGTGAATATAAATCCTTAGATGATTTCTGGCTTTCTATCTATAAAGAATCGGTTCCTATTGTAGAATTGCCAATAGAAAGTTCAAGACCTTCCTTGCGAACATATAATAGTCATTGTATTGATTTTCCTCTTGATGACAGCACTATAAACTCATTAAAAGATATTGGAATAAAAGCTGGCAGCAGTTTAACTACCACTTTATTTGCTGCATTTGAGGTTTTTTTATCTAAACTCACTGGTCAGAGTGATTTAGTAGTAGGATTTCCTTTTTCTGGAAATACATTATACGATATGAAGCAGTTAATTGGCAATTGTGTGAATATGCTTCCTATACGCAGTAAAATTAGTCCAAACATTAGCTTCTTTGATTACTTACAGCAAAAAAATCTGCAGTTTTTTGATGCTTATGAACATCAGCAAGTTAGTTTTGGCCATCTCCTTAAAAGTTTTGCTATTCCCCGTGATCCTTCGAGAATTCCTTTAATTCCAGTGGTATTGACAGTTGATTTGAATCGGGATATAGAAAGTGATTTTTCATTTACGGGTCTTTCTCATGAATATAAAATTAATCCTCGACAATACGGATCATTTGAAATTCAAATTCATGCTTTTAGAACTAAAAATGGATCTTCATTTCACTGTACTTATAATACCACGCTATTTAAGGAGGAAACAATAAATAAAATGATGATTGAATTTGGAGAGATAATTACTGAACTGTTATCTAATCCAGACAATCCTCTGTCAAATATAATTGGAGGTAATTATCTAGCTGATTATAATGCGATAAATAATACTGAAGTCTCTTATCCAAACGTGACCTTAACGGAATTACTTAGAAAGCAAGCAGTAATTACACCTAATAATAACGCTTTAGAATTTCATGATTCGAAAATTACTTATGTTGAACTGCATAAAAAAGTAAATCAGCTGTCACATTATTTAAAAGCACAAGGTGTTAAATCTGGTGATTTTATTGCAGTTTCTTTTGCACGCAGTCCGGAGCTGCTTTACACTTTACTGGCCATTATGCAATGTGGGGCGGCTTATCTTCCATTAGATCCTGAATATCCAACAGCTCGTTTGGAATTTATGCTCCATGATTCTGATGCAAAAATTTTATTAACTAATAAAAAACTAGCTGAATCGTTGCCAGCATGGCCTAATACCCTTTTTATAGAAGATGCCATGGATTCATTAAACCAGTATTCTATTCTGCCGGTTCTTTCTACGATCTCTTCAGATGATGTTGCATATATACTTTATACATCTGGATCAACGGGTAATCCCAAAGGCGTTACAATTACCCATAAAAATTTGGTTAATTTTCTTTACAGTATGGCTTTAGAGCCGGGTATTACTGAAAATGACAGATTGCTTTCAATTACCACTATCTCCTTTGATATTGCTGGCTTGGAATTATATTTACCCCTTATAAAAGGTGCAGCATTAATACTTGCTGACCATGAAACCGCTAGAGATGGCAGGCTGTTATTAGATTTAATAAAAAAGAAAAATATAAATTTTTTACAAGCTACGCCTACAACATGGTTAATGCTTTTAGATTCTGGCTGGTCTCTGCCATTACCGTTAAAGGCTCTTTGCGGAGGTGAAGCCATGCCCGCAGATTTAGCCAAAGAACTTCTAGCTAAATGTGATACTCTTTGGAATATGTATGGACCGACAGAAACTACAATTTGGTCCTCCATTAAGCAGATAAAAGCTGACGATTTTATAATTACTATTGGTAAACCCATTGCAAATACACAATTCTTCATAATTGATGAAAAAGGCCAGCTTGTAGCACCAGGAAAGGTTGGTGAAATTGCTATTGGCGGTGACGGTGTTGGAAAGGGCTATTGGAATAGACCTGAACTCACTTCGGAAAAATTTATTGAGAACAAATTTTCCGCTGCAAAAGGAGATATAATGTATCGTACAGGGGATTTAGGCAAATTGCTTCCGAGTAATGAAATCGAATGTTTAGGGCGTTTAGACCAGCAGGTTAAAATTAGAGGGCATCGTATTGAACCTGGTGAAGTAGAACAGGCTCTGGTATTGCTTGAGGGTGTAAAATATGCAGTTGTATTGGCTAATGAAAATTTTCTTGTAGCCCATATTGTACCAGATTCCAGTATAGAAAATGCTGAAATTCAAATACCATTATGGCGTGAAACTCTGTCTTCGCAGCTGCCAGCACAATTAGTTCCGCATGACTTTAATTTATTGGAGAAAATGCCAACAACGCTAAATGGCAAGATTGACCGCAATGAATTATTAAAATATAAAACTAATAAACAGCTCAAATTTACAGCGCCTAGAACAGAAGAAGAAGAAATAGTTGCAGACATCTGGAAAGAAGTCTTAAATATTGATGATATAGATGTTTTAAGTAACTTTTTTGTTATGGGCGGTCATTCGTTAATAGCTGTTAAGGTTATGAACAAATTAGAACAAAAAACGGGAAAAAGACTGCCGCTTTCTGTTTTATTTGAGCATTCAACTATTGAGAAGTTTGCTAAATTATTAAGTCCAGATAAGGAATTTTATTCTGATTGCCTGGTTCCAATAAAACCTAATGGAAAAAAGGCACCGCTTTTTATCGTTCATGGAGCAGGACTTAATGTTTTAAATTTTGTTAACATGAGTAAGTATTTTGATGAAGATCAGCCTATTTATGGTATTCAAGGTACGGCCAAGGAATATAATGAGTGGTATGAATCGATCGAAGCAATGGCAGCTCATTATGTAGAAGCTGTTGTAAAAATACATCCGGAAGGTCCCTATGCTCTTGCTGGTTTTTCTTTTGGCGGTATTGTTGCCTTTGAAATGACCCGTCAGTTAAAAGAACTTGGAAAAAAAGTCAGCCTGACAGCTTTACTCGATTCGTATGTTGATTCTTCTTATTATTATGAAACTTACAGACAAAAAAAACTAGTTAGGTACAAAGAAATGGTTTTGAGTTGGAAAACTTTCAAGATGCGTATCAATGAGAAAAAATATATATTAAAAAGGTTTTTTGGACATAATAACGCAATGATTGAGCAAAAAGTTTTGACACTTGAGGAACTTATAGAGACTGACGGCAAGGTTAAAAAAATCATTGACCGCTATCATCTTAAACCGCAAAACTTTAAAGTAGATTTATTTAGATCCAAAGATGATATGCATTATAAATTGGATCCTACGCATTTAGGATGGAAAAAAGCGGCATTAGAAGGAATCACAATTCATAATATTCCAGGCAATCATTATGATATTGTCGCACCGCCAAATGATAGGGTACTAGCGAGAATGCTTCAGGATATTTTAGATAATAGACATGAAAACTGCTGAACTGATTTTTGATTTTACAAAATCTTAATAAGCTGGAAATTATAAATATACGCGCCTTAAAATATAAATGTTATAAAAACTAAGCCTATAGAAATATAATTACTTAAAATAAACAATCCTTTATACACCTACTTATATGTGATTATTTATCAAATAATAGCTTTTACTATTTTACAAAATTTAACCATTTTGCTTTTAAACGAAATTTAAACAAATTAAAAATAATTTACTTTAAATGTATGTCTGGTTAAACGAGTAAAAATCCAACATAAAACTTATTTGAAAATGAAATATCAATCTCACAATCAAAATAAAATTCAATTCGATCCGCTTCATGCTGAAATTGAAAGTGTTATTCGTATAACAAACACTCAATTAGAAATATGGATGGATTGCTTAATTGGAGGTAATAATGCAAATAAGGCATACAATTTGTCTTATTCGATTAAGTTTATTGGCAGCTTAAGTTTTGAAGCATTAGAACATGCAGTAAATACCATAGTACTTCGTCATGAAAGTTTGAGAGCTTCGTTTAGTTCGGATGGAATTTTCATGAATATATATAAAGATCTTCTAACAGAAATTTCTCAGAATGATATTTCACAGCTTGAAACAGCTGAAAAGGAAAAGGCTAAGGAAACGATAATTTATGAAGAAGTTAATTCCCTTTTTGACCTTGTTAATGGCCCATTATTTAAAGTTAAATTAATAAAAATTGAAAATTTAGAAAACATATTAGTGATAACTCATCATCATATTATTGGTGATGGTTTAAGTATCAATATAATATTAGAAGAGCTAAGTTTACTTTATTCCGCATATATCGAGAATACAATACCAAATCTGAAAAGCCCTGGAACTTTTAGTGAATATGCCGAAAAAGTAAATTCTTTAATAGAATATAATGAATATGAACAGATAGAAGATTTTTGGCTCAATATTTATAAAGAATCAGTTCCTTTAATTGACTTGCCAATAGATTATTCAAGACCGCCTTTGCGGACTTATAATAACGAGCGCTTCGATTTTCCTGTCGAAAGCGATCTCATAAACGAACTAAAACATCTAGGGAACAGTGCAGGCTGCAGTATCGCAACAACTTTGCTCGCTGCATTTGAAGTATTTTTATATAAACTCACTGGGCAGAATGATTTAGTAGTTGGGTTTCCAGTTTCAGGAAATTGGAGATACGGCATGAAGCATATGATTGGAGACTGCGCCAATCTGCTTCCGTTACGAAGTAAAATAGACAAAAACATTAGTTTTTTAGATTATCTAAAACAAAGAAATCCGCAATTAGTAGAAGCTTATAAACATCATCAGGTTAGTTTTGGGCATCTGCTTCAAAAATTAGCAATTGCCAGAGACCCTTCAAGGGTTCCTATGGTACCAGTTACATTAACCGTTGATTTAAATCGGGATATAGAAAATGAGTTTTCATTTACTGGACTTACTTATGAATTCAATATTAATCCCAGAAAATATTCAGCATTCGAAATTAAAATGCATGCTTGTATAGCTAACAAAAAGCCGACTTTGCAATGTTCTTATAATTCTTCAATTTTCAAGGAAGAAACGATTAATCAAATGATGATTTCATTTGAAGAAACATTACATAAATTAGTTGCAAAACCAGACTTCCCTGTAACAGATCTTATAAAAAGTGATTATTTACCGGATTATAGTACTCTTAATGATACAGAAACATCATATCCGAATGTAGCTTTAATTGAATTGCTAAATAGACAGGTGGCAAGCACTCCTAATAATGTAGCTTTGGAATTTCACGATTCGAAAACTACTTATGTTGAGTTACATAACAAAGTAAACCAATTGTCACATTATTTAAAAGCACAAGGTGTTCAGTCTGGTGATTTTATTGCTGTTTCTTTTACACGCTGCAGAGAACTTCTTTATACTTTGCTAGCCATTCTGCAATGCGGTGCGGCCTATCTGCCATTGGATCCTGAATATCCTAAAAGCCGTTTGGAATTTATGCTCATTGACTCTAGTGCAAAAGTTTTATTAACCAGTAAAACACTCTCTGGAGTTTTACCATTGTGGCCGCATACTCTATATATAGAAGACGCCATGGATGCATTAAGCTATTATTCTACCATGCCGCTTCCTTTTTCTGTAAGTCCGGATGATCTGGCGTATATACTCTATACATCTGGATCAACTGGCAATCCAAAAGGTGTCGCCATTAGTCACAAAAATTTGGTTAACTTTCTTCACAGTATGGCTTTAGAGCCTGGAATTAGTGAAAAAGACAGACTGTTATCAATTACAACTATTTCCTTTGATATTGCCGGTTTGGAATTGTATTTACCTCTCATTAAAGGGGCTACATTAATACTTGCTGACCATGAAACAGCTAGAGACGGAAGGCTCTTATTGGAATTAATAAAAAAAGAAAATATAAACTTTTTACAAGCCACTCCTACAACATGGTTAATGCTTTTAGATTCCGGATGGTCTCAGCCATTACCGCTTAAAGCTCTCTGTGGAGGTGAAGCTATGCCGGCAGATCTTGCCAAAGAACTTTTAGCTAAGTGTGACACTCTTTGGAATGTGTATGGACCAACAGAAACTACAATTTGGTCATCTATTAAGCAGATAAAAGAAGATGATTCATTAATTACTATTGGTAAACCTATCGCAAATACGCAATTATATATAATCGACGATCATGGTCTGCTAGTGGCACCTGGAAAGACTGGTGAAATAGCTATTGGTGGTGACGGTGTTGCAAAAGGCTATTGGAATAGACCAGAACTCACTGCCGAAAAATTTACTGTAAATAAATTTTCTGACAATAATGATGAGATACTGTATCGTACAGGTGATTTAGGTAAATTGCTTCCGAATAATGAAATAGAATGTTTAGGGCGTGTAGATCAGCAGGTTAAAATCAGGGGCCACCGTATTGAACCTGGTGAGATAGAACAAGCTCTTTTATTGCTCGAGGGTATAAAATATGCAGTTGTATTGGCCAATGAAAACTTCCTAGTAGCCCATATTGTACCAGATTCCAGTATAGAAAACGCCGAAATTCAAATACCATTATGGCGCGAAACTTTGTCTTCGCAGCTGCCAGCACAATTAGTTCCGCATGATTTTAATTTATTGGACAAAATGCCAACAACGCTTAATGGCAAAATTGACCGCAATGAATTATCAAAATATAAAACTAATAAAAAACTCAAATTTACAGCGCCTCGTACAGAAGAAGAAAAAATCGTGGCATCCATCTGGAAAGAAGTTTTAAATATTGATGATATTGATGTTTTAAGTAACTTCTTTGAAATGGGCGGGCATTCTGTAATTGCAGTTAAAGCCATGAATAAGTTAGAACAAAAAACGGGAAAAAGACTGCCGTTATCTACATTATTTGAATATTCGAACATTGAGAAATTCGCTAAGCTGTTAAACCCAGATAAGGAAATTTATGCAGATTGCTTGGTTCCAATAAAACCTACCGGGCAAAAATCACCGCTTTTTATTATTCATGGAGCAGGACTTAATGTTTTAAATTTTGTTAACATGAGTAAGTACTTTGATGAAGACCAGCCTATTTATGGCATTCAAGGAACGGCTAAAAGATATGATGAATGGTATGAATCGATAGAGGCTATGGCTGCTCATTATGTAGAAGCTGTTGTGAAAATAAATCCGGAGGGTCCCTATGCTCTTGCAGGTTTTTCTTTTGGCGGTATTGTTGCTTTTGAAATGACCCGTCAGTTAAAAGAACTTGGAAAAAAAGTTACCCTGACAGCATTGCTCGACTCATATGTTGATTCCTCTTATTATTATGAAACTTACAGACAAAAAAAACTAGTCAGATACAAAGAAATGGTTTTGAGCTGGAAGGCCTTTAAAATGCGTGTTAATGAAAAGAAATATATATTAAAAAAGTTTTTTGGACGAAACAGCACAATGATTGAGCAAAAAGTATTGACACTCGAGGAACTTATTGAAATTGACGGAAAGGTTAAAAAAATCATTGACCGTTATCATCTCAAACCGCAAGACTTTAAAGTAGATTTATTTCGATCAAAAGATGATATGAGCTATAAATTAGACCCTACACATTTGGGATGGAAAAAAGCAGCATTAAAAGGTATTACAGTGCATAATATTCCCGGCAATCATTATGATATTGTAGCACCGCCAAACGATAAAGTGCTGGCAAGGCTGCTTCAGAATATTTTAGATGAAAAAAATGCAGACAGCTAAACTTTTTATTTCATTTTCAGATTTAATGGAGGTTAAATTAAACCTGGATAAAGAATGTTCTTTAGACAATAATGATGTCATCATTTACAGTATTTATTTGCCTAATTTCATGGACTTAAAAGCTGATTTAGTTCAGTTTCTTAATGCCAAAGAGCTGATTAAAGCCGAACGTTTTTACAAAGAAATAGATCAAAACCGATTCATTATATACAGGTCGATTTTAAAATTTATTTTGGCCGCTCATACTAAATTAGAGGTAAAAAATATTGATCTGGATTATCATCTCAATAAAAAACCATATTTAGCCTCTCATCCTTGGCTGCATTTTAATATTTCACATTCCGAAGATTTTGCTGCTATTGCTGTTTCTTATAAAAAAGTTGGAATAGACATTGAGTATATGTCGGGAGACTTTGACTTCACAAACATTCTTCCTGATATTTTTGACGATAATGAAATTTTTGAAATTAAAAATGCGTTCAATAAAAAACAAGCTTTTTATACTTCATGGACACGCAAAGAAGCTTTTGTGAAAGCACTAGGAAAAGGTATTGATGAAGATTTTAAATATATTCCGTGTTTAGATGGCCAGCATAATATTGATTCGATTTTGTTAAAGAATAAGGAAGACTGGCAAATGTATAGTTTTGCCCTTACTGAGCATTATTTAGGCGCAGTAGCTTTTGAAGGTTCTTCTGCTGTTTGTAAAAATTTAATGCATTGTAGTATGCCAAATACTATGAAAGATTTATTGGAAATGACTCAAATGAGAAACGGCTAATTTTTCAATAGAAACGCAATTTGGCTATTGTATTTACTGCCCTGATAAATTTTAAGCTTTGGTTATGTTAAATACATTTATTTTAAATACCATGGATTTTTTAACTTGCTTTGTGCGCTTGTTGCGCAGTATCGTTAAAAAAAATAGTAACATCAAATTTGAATATAAATTCAATTGAAACATCTAAAACCTTTCCAATTTGAATCAATTTATTTACTGTTAAATCAACTTCACCCCGTTCAATTTTTCCGTATCCGCTCATGCTCATATTTAATTCTTCTGCAACATATTCTCGAGTTAAATTTTTCAATTCTCTTATTTTTCGGATATTTAAATATACTGTAGATTTCATAACAAAAAAATAAATAATTAATTATTGAATTTAATTGAACAATATTCTGATTCGGATATAAACTAATTATTTGAATAAGAATATAGCATAATTATTGTCTGTGTTTAAACAAACAATTGCCATCTTTAAGTGAAATGTTATCTTTTTTCAAACCTAAAACACAAAGCATCCAGTTATTTTCTAAATTTTATAAGTTATTGAATCATTATTTTGCCTTTGTCTTCAACTTATTTAATTTAGAAACTTCAGTAATAAAAATATATTAATAATAAAAAAAGCATCTTCTTTTTTGTGTAATATCATTATAAAATAATAATATTAAATTGTTAACAAAAATGATTAATAAATGCCTGTTTTAATTTAAAATTCATTAAATTAAGTAAAATGATATTGAATTTTTAATTTTTTATAAAAATATGACAAATAGAGTAATGTGCAATGAATTAAATTATTAATCTGTTTAACTAACTATAATATCCGATTAAATACTTTTCTGAATGCCTTTCTCTTCTTTAAAAATTGAATTTGAAATACGTAAAATAAATGTGAATGAAAATTGGTTTTTAAACCATTATAAAGTGATTAGCAGATACTTTAAGAAAAGTTTTAAAAAACAAAAAAGTCTTTAAAATTATTTAAAGACTTTTTTCACAATTAGGTGAAAATAAAGTTTACTGGGACTAGGTCAGCTCTAGAGTTTTTCTTTTAAATATTTTGCCGTGATAGATTTTTTGTCTTTTACAATTTCTTCTGGAGTTCCTTTTGCAAGCAGTAATCCGCCGTTCTCTCCTCCTTCGGGACCAAGATCAATTACCCAGTCGGCACATTTGATTAAATCAAGATTGTGTTCTATTACCAGAATAGAATGTCCCTTTTCGATCAGAGCATCAAAAGAAGCCATTAATTTTTTAATATCATGAAAATGCAATCCTGTTGTAGGTTCATCGAAAACAAAAAGGGCTTTTTCTTTAATAGTTCCTTTGACCAAAAAAGAGGCAAGTTTGATACGCTGCGCTTCACCGCCGGAAAGTGTAGAAGAGGATTGGCCTAATTGTACATAACCCAAGCCAACATCCTGCAAAGGCTGTAGTTTTTGCGTGATTTTTGTCTGCTTGTTTTTTTCAAAGAAAGCAATAGAATCATCAATAGTCATCGTTAAGATGTCATTGATGTTTTTGCCATCAAAAAATACTTCTAGTACTTCTTTTTTGAAACGTTTTCCGTTACAGGTTTCGCATGGCAATTGAACATCTGCCATGAAAACCATTTCTACGTTTATGGATCCTTCTCCTTTGCAGGTTTCACATCTTCCTCCATCAACATTGAATGAGAAATGTTTGGCTTGGTATCCTCTTACTTTAGAAAGTTTTTCTTTTGCATATAATTCACGAATATCGTCATAGGCTTTGATGTAAGTAACAGGATTCGATCTGGAACTTCTGCCTATTGGATTTTGATCAACATATTCTATATGTTTTATATGTGAAAAAGACCCTAATAATTCAGTAAACTGGCCTGCCTTTTCACCTGCATTGTCTAACTTTTTTTGCATAGCAGGAAAAAGAATTTTCTTCACTAGCGTACTTTTTCCGCTGCCCGAAACTCCTGTAATTACAGTTAAAACATCAAGAGGAATTTTTACATCTATATTTTGTAAATTATTCTCTCTGGCACCTTTTATTTCAATGAAATTTTTAGATGACCGTCTTTTCTTCGGAACAGTAATTTCTAGTTCGCCATTTAAATATTTAGCTGTAAGCGAACTTGATTTTAAGATCTCGTCATAAGTGCCTTGTGCGACAAGATTTCCTCCATGTGTTCCGGCTTCGGGGCCAATATCGATAATCATGTCGGCAGCTTTCATAATATCCTCATCATGCTCGACTACAATCACTGTATTCCCTAAATCACGCAATGATATAAGCACTTTTATTAAACGCTCAGTATCTTTTGGGTGTAAACCAATACTTGGTTCATCTAGTATGTACATGGATCCAACGAGACTGCTTCCTAGTGAGGTAGCCAAATTAATACGTTGGGATTCTCCTCCAGAAAGTGTTGATGAGTTTCTGTTTAAAGTGAGATAATTCAGTCCAACTTCGGATAGAAAGGAAAGCCGATTGTTGATTTCTATTAATAATCGTTTAGCAATTTGTTTTTCATACTCATCAAGATTAATGTTTTTGAAAAATTCAATTAAATGTTTGATTGGTAAATCAACTAGATCAGAAACCGTTTTTCCATTTATTTTTACATAAGAGGCTTCGGCTCTGAGACGTTTTCCTTTGCAGACATGACATTTCGTTTTTCCTCTATAACGCGAAAGCATTACTCGGTTTTGAATCTTATAATTTTTTTCTTCGAGTTCTTTAAAAAAAGCATTAAGTCCTTGAAAATATTTATTTCCTGTCCAAATGATATCCTTTTGTTCTTCGGTAAGCTGAAAGAAAGGTTTGTGAATCGGAAAATCAAATTTATAGGCATGATTTACCAATTCATCTCGGAACCAGCTCATGCTTTCGCCTCGCCATGGAAAAATGGCATTTTCAAATACAGAAAGAGAAGTGTTTGGAATAACTAAATCACTATCAATTCCTATAATATTTCCATATCCTTCACAAGCAGGGCAGGCACCATATGGATTGTTGAAGCTAAATAAATGAACATTTGGTTCTAGGAAAGTGATTCCGTCTAATTCAAAATTATTAGAAAATGAAAGTCTTTTATCTGAATTTAATTCTTGTAAATAACAGATTCCTTTTCCTTCAAAGAAAGCAGTCTGCACAGCATCAGATAATCGGTTGTAAAATTCCTCTTCGTCTTTAACAATAATTCGGTCAATAATAAGCAGAATGTCTTTGTGGTCTAATGAATGCTGTTCTTCCAAAGTGAAATCATCTAAACGAACCATATCATTATTAACCAAAATTCTTGCAAATCCTTGCTGCAGCAATACTTTTAGTTTTTCTTCTAATTGTCTTCCTTCTTCGAGATGAATAGGAGCTAGGAGCAGCCATTTGCTGTCAAGTTCAAGATCTTTTACAGCGGAAACAACATCAGTAACTGTGTTTTTTTTGACTTCTTGTCCAGATACAGGAGAGTAGGTTCTTCCAATTCTGGCAAACAGCAGTTTTATGTAATCGTATATTTCGGTCGAAGTTCCTACGGTTGAACGTGCATTGGTTGTATTTACTTTTTGCTCAATAGCAATAGCAGGTGCAATTCCTTTAATATATTCTACTTTTGGTTTATCTAATCTGCCTAAGAACTGTCTGGCATACGAAGATAAACTTTCTACATAACGGCGCTGTCCTTCGGCATATAAGGTATCGAATGCTAAACTGGATTTTCCAGAACCTGAAAGTCCTGTTATAACAACGAGTTTGTTTCTAGGAATTGCTACGTCTACATTTTTTAAATTATGTACTTGTGCTCCTTTTATGATGATGTTTTTTTTCGGGTCGAGTGTGGAAATATCAATTGACATACTAAAAATGAATTTCTACAAAAGTACTCAATTTTGATCTGAGAATGCCCAAAGAATTATAATCAAAAATTCGATTTTTAGTCTATTTTTGTTTTTCAATTTGTATTTTAATAATAGTTGTGATTGCATTAAATTACTATTTTTTAATCTGTATGGATGAATTTTTTATTCATAATCAGTCACTAATCTAAATACCGCATCTCATTTGAAAACAAAAATTACTTTTCTGTTATTTTTTCTGTGTGCAAATGTTTTTTCACAGGAACTTCCACCAATTGTTAAGTATACTCCAAATTTATATGGAGCGGCAAATCAAAATTGGATGATCTCGCAATCGCAAAACCAATACGTTTTTTTTGCTAATAATGAGGGGCTTCTGGAGTTTAATGGTTCTAATTGGCAATTGTATGCTTCTCCGAATGAAACAATTATCAGGTCTGTAAAAGTGATCGATAATCGTATTTATACCGGCTGTTATATGGAATTTGGTTTTTGGACAAGACAGTCCAACGGCAGCTTAAAATATACTTCGCTTAGTGAATCCATTAAAGGTAAAATCTTGGATGACGAACATTTTTGGAATATTTTGAATTATGACCAATGGGTGATTTTTCAATCCTTAAATCGTATATATATTTATGATACTAAACTAAGAACATTCAAAATAATTACTCCTGACAGTACTATTACAAAGTCATACGAGACGAGTAATTCCATTTATTTTCAAACTGTAAATGGAGGATTGTTTGAATTGCAAAGCGGGAAAGCACATTTAGTTTCCAGTAGTCCGATATTAAAAAACAATAGAATTATAAATGTTTTTGCGATATCTGAAGGGCTGCTTATTCAAACTCAGCTGAATGGTTATTATAAAATAATAGGAACAGCGGTATCTAAGTTTATCACCGAAGCTGATTCAAAGATTGAAACCAGCAGTGTTTATAGCAGTTTAATACTTTCGGATGGAAGCTATGCAGTGGGAACTGTTTCTCACGGTGTTTTTATTTTGACTAAAGAAGGAAAATTGAAATACCATATTTCTCAAAATAAAGGGTTAAGTAACAATACCGCTTTATCATTATTTGAAGATGTGGATAATAATCTTTGGGTTGGCCTTGATAATGGAATAAACTGTATCAATTTGCAATCCCCAATTCAGAGTTATACTGATGATACGGGGGCTTTGGGAACCGTTTATACAACGAAATTGCATAATGGGAAATTGTATGTTGGGACTAATCAGGGATTATTTTATAAAAATTATAAAACTAAAGATGATTTTAAGTTTATTGCAGGCACTAAGGGGCAGGTTTGGTCTTTATTTATGTACAAAGGAACCCTATTTTGCGGGCACGATACAGGAACTTTTATTATTAACGACGGATCAGCCAAATGTATTTTTTCTCAGTCTGGGACTTGGAAATTTGAACCCATGCCAAAGCATGAAAACATGCTGCTCCAGGGGAATTATTATGGAATATCGGTACTGGAAAAAGTAAATGATCAATGGGTTTTTAGAAATAAAATAAAAGGATTTAATTATTCTTCTCGCTATTTTGAGGTCACAGATTCACAGGAAATTTATGTGAGCCACGAATATAAAGGCATTTTTAGATTTCAGCTGGATAATACATTGTCGAAAGCTAGTTCGTTTACAGCCTATTCTAATCCTGCAAAAGGAAGATATTCTAGTTTAATTAAATTTAATAATCAAATTTATTATGCTTATAAGGAAGGGATTTTTAAATTAAACCTCAAAACAAAGCAATTCAATAAAGATCAATTACTAAGTTCAGTATTTGAAAAAGACGAGTATACATCTGGTAAATTAATTGTAGATGATTCCAATAAAATCTGGCTGTTCTCCAAAAATTATATTCATTATTTTTCGTTAAGTAAATTAAGCAGTCAGTTTAGGAAAAATGTAATTCCGATTCCATCCTCATTAACAAATTCTATGCTGGGTTTTGAAAATATATCTCAAACATCCAATTCTGAGTATTTGATAGGAACTACAGATGGTTTCTATTCCATCAATATTAATGATATGAGTTTTAAAAGTTATTTAGTTGGAATAACGAATGTTGGGGCTAATAAATTAAATGAAGAAACTATAAACTTCGCCATCAATGAAGAAGGAAGTTTTGCATACGACGAAAACAATATCACCTTTGGCTATACTGTTCCAGAATATAATAAGTACATCAATGCCGAATACCAGTATTTATTAGAAGGTTTTCAAGATGAATGGAGCGACTGGAACTCGAAGACAACGGTCAATTTTAAGAATCTTCCTCCTGGAGATTATAAATTCAAAGTAAGGGCAAATTTTGCTAATACTACTTTGCAAAATATCGCCGCTTATAATTTTACAATCTCAAAACCGTGGTATAATACAAATCTTGCCGTTATAATTTATTTTTTATTATTTCTAAGTGCGGGTCATTTTATAAATAAAGCATATTTAAATTATTACCGCAAGCAAAGGGAAAAGCTGATCGAAGAAAATAATTTACTGCTGGAAATTCAAGGGCTAGAAAATGAAAAGCAGTTAATGAAATTGAAAAATGAACAGCTTTCTCAAGATGTCGATTCAAAAAATAGAGAATTGGCTGTTTCTACAATGAGTTTAAATAGTAAGAATGAATTATTGGCTTTCATTAAAGATGATTTAAAGAAAACGTCTGAAAGCGGGGTTAGTAATGTAAAATCGGTAATTACCACTATTAATAAAAATATTACAGAAGAAGATTCCTGGAGTATTTTTAAAGAAGCTTTTGATAGTGCAGATAAGGACTTTTTGAAGAGGATTAAATTGGCACATCCTTCTTTGACTCCAAATGATTTGAGACTCTGCGCATATTTAAGATTGAATCTTTCATCTAAGGAAGTAGCTCCTCTATTTAATATATCAGTTCGCAGTGTTGAGATAAAAAGATATCGTTTGCGTAAAAAAATGGATTTAACGCATGAGCAAGGCTTAGTTGAGTATATTATGGAGGTATAGGTCTCTCTCTATTTTAAAAAATCACCTATACATCACCACAACATTAATGTTATTGTTGTGGTTTTTTTATGTTTTATATAGAAATAAAGAGTCCTGATTTCTTTAAGTTTCTTTAGTTTTTTATGCGATATTGATAATTAAATTACGATTTTTTTAAATTGTATATTTTTTGTTGAGGTTCTTTTTACGATTTCTTTAACGCTTCATAATATGTTTGTAATTCACTAACTAAAACTTATAAATTATGAAGTCAAAACATTTATTAATTATCTTTTTGCTTTTTTCAGCTTTTGGGTTTGCCCAAAAAAAGGATCTTGCAGGAACAGTAAAAGAACGAAGTACAGGTTTACCCTTGTTTGGCGTGAATATCAAAGACAAGAATTCTGGGAATTCAGTGTCGACAGATTTTGACGGGAAGTTCACCATAAAAGGGGTTTCAGCTGGAAATATTCTGTTAGTTACCTATGTAGGTTACAAATCAACGGAGTATGTTGTCAATGCGGGCGATTCTAACATAATAATCAATATGGTAGATGAAGCTAAGACATTGAATGAAGTTGTTGTGATTGGTTATGGAAGCGTAACTAAAAAGCAAGTTACAGGAGCTGTAAGTGTAGTCGATAGTAAAACAATTGATGCGATACGACCTGTAAAGATAGAACAAGCTTTGCAGGGAACGGTAGCAGGAGTTAATGTTACTACAGTGGGTGGCGCTCCGGGAGCTGATATTAGTGTGCGTATTCGAGGTATTGCAACGAATGGAGAAAATAAACCTGTAGCAATTATCGATGGATATCAAGGAGATTTGAGTACTCTAAGTCCTAATGATATTGAATCGCTTACTGTTTTAAAAGATGCTCAAGCAGCTATTTATGGAACAATAGGAGCTAATGGAATTATTCTCGTAACTACTAAAAAAGGTAAAAGAAATTCCAAACCAAAAATTTCTTTTAATTCATCAACAGGTATTCAGGAAGCGAGCAGGGTATTGCCAGTACTGAATGCTACTGAATATGCTTTGTTATTAAATGAAAGTTATGCAAATGGCGGTAAAAGTCTGCCATATCCTAATGTTTCTGGACTAGGCGAGGGAACTAATTGGCAAAAAGAGATATTAAACCCGGCACCAATCATCAATTATGATTTGTCTATCTCGGGTGGTTTTGATAAAGCCAATTATTCAGCTAGTGCTTCACATCTAGAGCAGGATGGAATAATTGGAGACGACAAATCTGGTTTCTCAAGAAATACTGCTCGTATATCTTTTGGTGCAGATGTTTCGGATAAGCTGAAATTAAAGACCAATGTAATTTATACGAATCAGGCTCGAAAAACTTTAAATGATAATGGATTAGGATCTGTTTTATTTAATGCTTTGAATGTGCCTGCTACACAAAGCCCGTATGATATCTATGGAAATTATTCGTTAGTGCCAAGTACTACTGGATTAGGATTTGAAATTATTAATCCATTAGCCCAAATAGAGAATACCTATAATGAATATGAATTAAGTAAGTTTAATGGGAATCTTGGATTGGATTATAAATTGACAGATGCGTTTGTAGTATCTGGGGCATTTGGTTTTAACACTCAAAATGGACAATCTCGTACTTTTGCAAAACAATTAGATTATGGAAATGGTAAAGTTTTCAATGTTAATAGAAGTTCTGTAACTCAAAGTGCTGTTTTTGACAATAGTTATTCTCTTGATTTCTATGGTACTTATTCTAAGAAAATAGGAAATCATAATTTAGTAGGGACGTTAGGTACAACTATTTATAAAGAATTTGGAAATGGGCTTTACGCGACTGGTTATGACGTTCCTTATAATTCATGGGATTATGCCGATCTTAAATTAGCGATCGGATTGCCAACAACAGCACCAAATACTTCTTATGTTTATGATGAAAGAAGATTATCCTATTTTGCCAGAGCTCAATATGATTTTAAAGGAAAATATCTTTTGTCTGCCATGCTGAGACGTGATTCGTCAACTAAGTTTGGTCCTGCTAATACAGTTGCTTATTTTCCATCAATGACTTTGGGATGGATTATTTCTGATGAAAATTTCTTTGGAGGAAATGAGGGATTTGTAAATTTTTTAAAATTTAGAGGAAGTTATGGAGTGTTAGGAAATGATCAAATCCCAAACAATGGTTATAATTCTTTATTAAATGGTGAAGCAACTTACGTATTTAATGGTTCTATTGTTAGCGGTTTAGCTTCGGGTCAAATTCCAAATCCAAGCTTGAAATGGGAAGAAGCTAAAAAGTTTGATGTTGGTGTGGATCTTAAAATGTTTCAGAACAAGATTAATATTGTAGCTGATTATTTTATTGATACTAGAAACGACCTTTTGATTCCATATATTCCTGTTTCTGGTACTTTGGGAGCAGGAGCTCCTGGAGCACAGTCACCAACAATCAATGCAGGAACAGTTAGAAACTCAGGTATTGAGTTTGCTGTGGATTATAAAAATACATTTGCAAATAAACTTTCTCTGAGTTTAGGATATAATGTGACTTTCATTCAAAATGAAGTGACCGCAGTAAATAATGGAACGGGATTCTATGAAGGCGGTGCATTTGGAGTAGGTCAGCCTGCTCCTTCAAGAATGCAGGTAGGAAAACCAATGGGGTATTTCTACGGTTACAAAACCAATGGAATTTTTCAGAACCAAGCCGAAGTAGATGCTGCTCCTTCTCAAATTGCTCTCGGTGCCGAAGCTCAAGCAGGAGATATTCGTTATGTTGATGTCAATGGAGATGGTATAATCAATACCTCAGATAAGACAAATATAGGCGGTCCAATTGCTGCATCTACTATGGGATTCAATCTGCAGTTAGATTATAAAAATTTTGATTTTGTAGCTTATGCATTTGCCTCAATTGGAAATGAAATGGTAAGAAATTATGAAAGAACACTTACCGATGTAAATCATTTGGATTATGTTCTTGACAGATGGACAGGTGAGGGTACAAGCAATACAGTGCCTAGAGTTACTACAAGTGCAACTTCAAATAATGTTTTTTCTGATTATTTTGTTGAAGACGCTTCTTTTGTACGTATTCAAAATATACAGTTGGGTTATTCTGTAGATTCTAAATATTTTGAAAAGGCGGGAGTATCTAAATTTAGAGTTTACCTAGGAGCTAATAATTTGTACACTTTTACAAAATACAAGGGATATGATCCGGGTGCTTCTAGTGGAGCTCCTATTGGAGGGGGAATCGATTACGGTTTTTACCCAATTCCAAGAACTTATTTGTTAGGTGTAAATGTTAATTTTTAATAAGTAAAAAATGAAGAAGTATATATATAGTACAGTTATCTGTATGACACTTTTTTCTGCAGTTTTGGTTTCGTGCAGTGATAGTTTTGTAGATCGTGATGTTGAATATTCAATCGATTCAGAGAATTTTTTCAATGCTAAGGAAGATTATGATAAAGCTTTAATAGCAGTTTATGATCCTCTTCAATCTACCTATATTAATGTATTGATGGGAGAAATTGCTTCAGACAATACCTTAGCAGGAGGAGAGAGTCCTACAGATGTAATAGGTTTTCAGCAGATTGACGATATGATTCATACACCAGTAAATGATAATCTAAAAAATCTTTGGGATTGGATGTTTGGGGGTGTTCAAAGAGCGAACTATATTCTAGAGTTTAAAGATAAAATTGATTTTGAAGGAAAGAACCAAATAATTGCTGAAACTCGTTTTCTTAGAGCGTATTATCACTTCGAATTAGTAAAATGGTTCGGAGGAATTCCATTGAATGGTGATAAAAGATTTGTTCCAGGAGATGAGACAAAGATACCACGTTCTTCGGTTCCGGAAGTATACGCATCAATTGAAGCAGATTTGATTTATGCTGTGGCTAATTTATCGCCTGATGCTTCGCAGACTGGAAGAGTTACAAAGGGGGCGGCTCTTGCTTTATTAGGAAAGGCATATTTATATCAAAATAAATTTTCAGAAGCCGCTGCTGCTTTAGAGCAGGTAATTACATCTTCAAAATATTCTTTAGTTAATGATTATGCTTCGATTTTTGAAATGGCTGGAGAGAATGGACCAGAATCGATTTTTGAAGTACAGTATACTGATGTGGAAGGTGCCGGTTTTGGGTGTCTGCAATGTAGTGAGGGGAATGTGGCTGTTGGATTTAGCGGTGTTAGAAACTACACAGGACCAAAATATACATCTGGATTTAGTTTCAATGTGCCAACGGAAGAAACTTACAATTCATTTGAAATAGGAGATTCAAGATTAGATGCTTCCTTGCTGGATATTGCTGCGTGGGCAGCTGCAAATAATGCGACCTATGGTAAAGGAAATGAGGATACAGGTTACTTTAATCAAAAATATTTGCCAAGAGTTAGGAGCGGTGAGGCTGCAGGTGATTTGAATTTAACAAATCCTAATAATTACAGAGCAATCCGTTATGCAGATGTTTTGTTAATGGCTGCTGAAGCTCTTAATCGCGGAGGAATAAACGATAATAAAGCTTTAGGTTATTTAAATCAGGTAAGAGATCGTGCTTTTGGAGATACTAATCACAGAATAACTTCTGTTGGGGCTGCATTAACCGATGTAATTTGGAAAGAAAGAAGAGCTGAATTTGTTGGAGAAGGTTTCCGATTTTTTGATTTGGTCCGAACAGGAAAAGCGGCTGCTGCCATCACTGGTTTTAAAGCTGGTAAAAATGAATTATTCCCAATCCCTTTACAGGAAATTCAATTTTCAGCTGGTAATTGGAGTCAAAATCCTGGGTATTAAAAAACTATTATTATGAGAAAAATATATTATATTATAAGTCTTTTTGTCCTTGCAGTCGCAATTGGTTGTACTGATGACAATAGTTCGGTTGATTTAGATGCTGTAGCAGCACCAACTAATATTTCTGCATTAACTACCGTTACGCAGGATAATACAGGAAAAGTAACTTTCCTCCCAAAAGGAGAAGGGGTTACCCAATATGAAATTTATTTTGGAGATGGAACTTCAGAACCTGCAATTTTAAATCCAGGGGAAACATATTCTCATGTTTATAAGGAAGGAATATATCAAGCGAAAATTGTAGGTAAAACTTTGAATGGTAAATCAACAGAAGTTATGCAAGAAGTTGTAGTTTCTTTCAAGGCACCAGAAAATTTAAAAGTTGTTATTACAAATGATTTATCTGTTTCCAAAAAAGTAACAGTTACTGCTACAGCTGATTTCGCATTATTTTATGACGTGTATTTTGGTGAAGCTGGAAAACCAGAACCAATTTCTGCTAACAATGGCGAGTCAGTTTCTTATGTTTATCAAGCTGCTGGAGTGTATACCATAAGAGTGGTGTCTAAAAGTGCAGCTATCCAGACAGCAGAATTTGAACAGGAGTTTGAAGCTATTCTGATCGAGGGGCCAACTTCAGCAGCGCCGATTCCGTCAAGATCTGCTGCAAATGTCATTTCAATGTTTAGTGATTCCTATTCAAATGTTGCAATGAGTACATGGAGAACAGATTGGTCTCAAGCTACAAAAGGAGAGAAAGTTATAGGAGGAAATAATATAATACAATACTCAAATTTAAATTTTGTAGGTGCTGAACCTGCAGCAACGATTAATGCTGGAGCAATGACATTTCTTCACGTAGATGTCTGGTCTTCTGACTTTGCAGAATTCAGAATAAAATTAGTTGATTTTGGAGCTAATGGGGTTTGGGAACAAGGAGGAGATAATGTTGAACACGAAGTTAAATTTACTTCTCCTGCACAAGGAAGCTGGGTAAGTTTAGATATCCCTTTAAGTGATTTTACAAATTTAACCACGCGTGAACATATTGCACAGTTGATTTTCTCAGGAAATCCTAGCGGAAGCCATACTATTTATATTGATAACGTTTATTTTTATAAAGAGCCCGCTGCCTCATCTGCATTAGTGGGAACTTGGAAAATTGCTCCTGAAGCCGGCGCCCTAAAAGTTGGACCAAGTTACGGCAGCGGTGATTGGTGGGCAAATGATGCACAAGCAGTAATTGATAGAGCCTGTTACTTTGATGATACTTTTGTTTTCTCAGCAAATGGGGATTTTAGTAACGTTTTGGGAGCCGATACATGGCTTGAGAAATGGCAGGGAGTAGCGAGTGAGTCATGCGGAGCTCCAGTTGCTCCCCATGACGGTTCTGGAGCTGCAACTTACCTTTATGATGCGGGAGCAAAGACTCTTAAAATTAATGGGGCGGGAGCATATCTAGGACTTCCTAAAGTAAATAATGCAGGAGAATTACCCACTGTAACTGTTCCATCTTCTATTATATATAATGTAACTCTTACGGATAACAATAATACTATGAATGTGGTTATTGAGGCAGGTGCAGGAGTGTTCTGGTCATATAAACTAGTTAGAATTTAATTAAAAAATAAAAAATGAAAAAAATATTTATAAATATAGTAGCCCTTTTTAGTTTGCTATTAATGGTCAACTGTCAAGAAGATAATTTTTCTTTTGGTGATCCTAGCGCTCCCTCAAATCTTCAGGTTGCAGTAGATATTGTTGGAAAAACAGCCGATGCTCCAAATGGAGATGGGTCAGGTTTGGTAAAGTTTACTGCTAAAGCAAATAATGCTATTTCATATAAGTTTATTTATGGTGATGGAATAGTAGATAATACTTCGGGAGGAGTTGTCGAGCATCCATTTACAACTGTCGATGTAAATACCTATACAGTGACTGTAATTGCTTTTGGAAAAGGCGGAGTGTCAACCACTACTACTGTAGAAGTTACAGTTCTTAGTGATTTCAGTGACGAGAAATCTACATTATTGCTTACTGGCGGAACTGCCGCAGGTAAAAAATGGTATATAGCAGCAGCTGAGAATGGCCATTTTGGTGTAGGCCAAAATGACGCTGATGCAACCAAAAATTATTATCCAAATTATTATCAGGCAGGTTCTTTCGAGAAAGCCGCAACTTGTTTCTATGATGGTGATTATACATTTGCATTAGTAAACGGTAAAATCGAATACAAGCAGGACAATAAAGGGAATACTTTTTTTAATAATTCATACAAAAGTGTTGGAGGCGGTACAAATGGAGGTGATGACCAATGTTTAGCATACAATACTACTGCAACAAAAATTGTTGCTTTAAGTCCATCATCCTCTTTTGTTTCAAAGAATCCTGAAGCCAAAAAAGTAACTACAGGAACAGTGATGAATTTCTCAGATGGAGGGTTTATGGGTTACTACGCTGGTGCAACTCAATATGAGATTATGTCAATTACCGAAAACAGAATGCAGGTGCGTTTTGTTCAAGGAAATAATGCGACATTAGCTTGGTATATTACATTTACCACTACACTTCCAACAACTGATACTGACGATACAACAGATTACACAAATTTGGTATGGTCTGATGATTTTAATGTTGATGGAGCTCCAGATGCTACAAAATGGACATATGATCTTGGCAGAGGGGATAACGGATGGGGTAATGGAGAAAAACAAAATTACACTAATCTTGCCAAAAATGTAAAAGTTGCTGGAGGAAATCTTGTCATAACTGCGGTTAAAGAATCTTCTGGAGGAGCTGAATATTCTTCTGCAAGAATAAAAACACAAGGTTTGTATGACTTTAAATATGGTAAAATAGAAATGAAAGCCAAAATGCCTACTGGTGCGGGAGTATGGCCGGCTTTTTGGTCACTAGGAGCTTCAGCTGGATCATGGCCAGCTATAGGAGAAATTGATTTTATGGAATTTGTTGGTGCAAAACCATTGCAAACTCAATCGGCATTGCATTTTCCAGGAAGTTCTGGAGGAGATGCAAAATTTAAAACAACAGCAATTGCAAATGCTGCTTCGGAGTTTCATATCTATAAAACTATTTGGTCGCCTAAAACCATTCGATTTTTTCTAGATGATGTTTTGTATTTTACTTTTAATAATTCGGATACAGCATTGCCATTTCATAAAAATTTCTTTATGATTATGAATGTGGCGATGGGTGGTTCGCTTGGAGGAGCAATAGATCCAGCTTTCGCACAATCGTCTATGGAAGTCGATTATGTAAAAGTATACCAATAAAATTTTTGAATTAGTAATTGGGAATAAGAAGATTGGATATAATTCAATCTTCTTATTTTTTAAAAGAATAAGTTATGATGCAAATAATTAGAAAACCCTATTTGTTTTTAGCTGTTGGATTATTCGTAATAGGTTCTGTTGAAGCACAAACGAAGGTTGAAAATAATATTTCTTTAGATAAAAAAGTAGAATCACTTTTGAAGAAAATGACGCTTGAAGAAAAGGTTGGGCAGCTTAATCAGTATAACGGTTTTTGGGATGTAACAGGGCCCACTCCAAAGGAAGGTTTAGCAGCAAAAAAATATGATGATCTTAAAAAAGGACTGGTAGGCTCGATGTTGAATGTAAAAGGCGTAAAAGATGTAAGAGCTTTGCAGAAAATAGCTGTAGAGCAAACTAGATTAGGTATTCCGCTTCTCTTTGGTTTTGATGTTATTCATGGATACAAAACAATTAGTCCGATACCGCTTGCAGAATCGGCCAGTTGGGATCTAGAAGCTATTCGTAAATCGGCAGAAATGGCTGCAGAAGAAGCTGCAGCTGTAGGCATAAATTGGACTTTTGCACCTATGGTTGATATTTCCCGAGATGCCCGCTGGGGACGTGTGATGGAAGGCGTAGGGGAAGATCCATATTTAGGAAGCCGAATTGCCGAAGCCCGTGTTAAAGGTTTTCAAGGAGATCTTAGTTCTAATAAAAATATTTTGGCTTGTGCTAAACATTTTGCTGGCTATGGTTTTGCCGAATCTGGGAAAGATTATAATACGGTAGATGTGGGAGAATCAACATTGCAGAATGTTATTTTTCCTCCTTTCAAAGCATCTTCAGATGCTGGAGTTCGAACATTTATGAACTCTTTCAATGAACTTAATGGAATTCCGGCTACTGCGAATTCATATCTGCAAAGACAGATACTCAAAGGAGATTGGAAATTTCAGGGATTCGTAGTCTCAGACTGGGGTTCTATGCAGGAAATGAAAGCTCATGGATATGCCAAAGACGACAAACATGCAGCTGAATTAGCTATAAATGCCGGTTCCGACATGGATATGGAGTCTAACGGTTATGTTGATTACTTAGCGCAATTAGTTAGAGAAGGCAAAGTAAAAGAAAGCACTGTTGATGATGCTGTAAGAAGAGTTCTAAAAGTGAAATTTGAATTGGGTTTATTTGATAATCCATATAAATACTGTGACGAAACAAGAGAATTAGCAACCGTTGGAAAACCGGAATTTCACAAGGAAGTTTTAGATATGGCAAAAAAATCTATTGTATTACTAAAAAACAATAATAACTTATTGCCTCTAAAAAAATCTGGACAAAAGATTGCTTTGATCGGAGCATTAGCAAACGATAAAACAAGCCCGTTGGGAAATTGGAGAATTGCTGCTGATGATAATACGGCAGTTTCTGTTTTAGAAGGACTGCAGTCATATAAAGAGAATCAGCTGACTTATGCAAAAGGAGCTGATGTTGCTCTTGGAAATCCAAAATTCATATTTGAAACCAAAATAAATACTGCCGATAAATCAGGTTTTGAGGAAGCTATTACTGCTGCAAAAAGCGCTGATGTTGTAATACTCGTTTTAGGCGAGCATGGTCTGCAGTCGGGTGAGGGAAGGAGCAGGGCCGATTTAGGTTTACCGGGTGTGCAGCAGGAACTATTGGAAGCTGTTTATAAAGTAAATTCAAATATAGTTTTGGTGCTTAATAATGGCCGTCCGTTGGCTATTCCTTGGGCAGAAGAACATATTCCTGCAATCGTAGAGGCTTGGCAGCTAGGAACTCAAAGCGGTAATGCCATAGCACAGGTATTATATGGAGATTACAATCCTAGCGGAAAACTGCCTATGACTTTCCCTCGAAATGTTGCTCAAGTGCCTATTTATTACAATTACAAAAGCACAGGACGACCAGTTATGAATGAACCCGAAAGTGTTTTTTGGTCACATTATATAGATGAAAAAAATACGCCTTTATACCCTTTTGGATTTGGTTTGAGTTATTCTAAATTTGAATATTCGGATTTGAAGTTATCATCTGCGTCTTTTTCTAAAAATGGCAACATTGAAGTTTCAGTCTCAGTAAAGAATATTGGAAAAGTAATTGGTAAAGAAGTTGTTCAGTTGTATATTAGAGATTTAATAGGAAGTGTTACCCGACCGGTTTTAGAATTAAAAGGTTTTGAAATGATTGTAATAAAGCCTGGCGAAGAGAAGAAAGTGACTTTTGTTATTAGCGAAAAAACAATTGAGTTTTTTACTGCCAATTCTAAATGGGAAGCCGAAGCGGGAGATTTTAAAGTCTTCATTGGTGGCAATTCTGTAGAAACATTAAAAGGAGATTTTCAATTCTTAAAATAAAAAACAATGAATAAATTTATAATAATTTTATTGATCAGCGGGTCAATATTCGGACAGCAGACTGAACGAAAATTAGTTTGGGAAGAGAATTTTGATGGTAAAATCTTGAATGATAAAGTTTGGAATATTGAATTAGGTGATGGCTGTCCCAATTGTGGCTGGGGAAATAATGAGCGTCAGCTCTACACTGACAAAAATCACAGACTAGAAAACGGGAATTTAGTGATTACTGCCAAAAAAGATGAAAACGGCTATACATCCACTCGAATTACAACAAAAAATAAAAAAGAATTTCGATACGGGCGTTTGGAAGCTAGAGCAAAATTGCCTGTAGGTCATGGATTGTGGCCGGCTTTCTGGATGTTAGGGGCTAATTTTTCTGAATCAGGATGGCCTGTATGTGGTGAAATAGACATTTTAGAATACATAGGGCGTGAACCTCATACAGTTTATACAACTTTGCATACGCAGGATAGTCATGGAAATTCTGTTAACAGCAAGAAAACAATAATACCGAATATTGAAGAAGGTTATCATGTGTATGCGATAGAGTGGACAAAAGATAAAATAGACTTTTTTGTAGATAAAGATTTGATTTATACTTTCCAGCCAAAAAATAAAAACGAAAAAACATGGCCTTTTGACAAGCCTTTCTTTTTTTTAGTTAATATGGCCATCGGAGGGAATTTTGGTGGCCCAGATGTAGATGATACTATTTTTCCAAAGGAATTTTCGATTGATTATATCAAAGTTTATCAGTAAGAAAAAAGGCGTAGGGTTTTAATTTTTGAAGTTCAGGCAATACTTTTTTAATTTGTATTTTGTAAGTGGAATTCGCATTTTGTTATATAAGTATAAAAATTTATTGCCGTTTATTTTTATTTAGTGTTTGGTCATTAATATTGAAAAAGCCCATATAAAACAATACTTTATCTTCTGGATACATAAAGCATTTTATTTAAAAAAAGCGGTTTTTAATTTTTTAAAATAATATTTCTTGTTTTTTTTCTTGCTTCTTTTAATAATAATTTGTTAAATTTGGCAAATATCTAATCTTTAACAAAATTTTGTAAGCCTATCGCATAGAACTACCTTTTAGAACACTCCCCAAGTACTAACAATCTAAAAAGGAATAGATATGGCAAATTTACAAAAAACAGATGCTTTACTGGTAAAGGAATATATAGCAGGTGATGAAAACGCATTAGCTGCATTAATAAAAAGACACGAGTCCAAAGTGTTTGGTTTCATTTATTCAAAGGTTACAGATAGAGACGTTTCCAATGATATTTTTCAAGATACTTTTATAAAAGTAATCAAAACATTAAAATTAAATTCATATAACGAGGAGGGGAAATTCCTGCCTTGGGTAATGCGTATTGCCCATAATTTAATTATTGATCATTTTAGAAAGTCCAAAAAAATGCCGATGTACAGAGAGACAGAGGAATTTTCTATTTTTTCTATAATGTCCGATGATTCTCTTACAATTGAAAATCAAATTATTGCGGATCAAGTTGAGGTTGATATCCGAAGACTTGTAGAAGAACTCCCTTTTGATCAGAAAGAAGTTTTAATGATGCGCATGTATCAGGATATGAGTTTTAAAGAAATTTCAGAAACTACAGGGGTTAGCATCAATACAGCATTGGGCAGAATGAGATATGCTATAATGAATTTGAGAAAAATTATTGAGAAACATCAAATAGTTTTGACGAACTAATAATAAAAAGATAATTACTCCGTTATAATATAAATTAAACTTTATATTGATATGGAAAAGAATTACTCTAAAGAATTAAAAAGAATAAAAAAAATAAAACCGGATAAAGAAGTGGTTTCTTTTTTATTAAACTATTCTAAAGCATTGAAAATAGTTAAAATAGAAGAAAAGGTTTTTGAAATTATAGCTAATTAATTCTTGCAGGAAAAAGTACTCTAATATTAAAGTGATTGGAGTATACAAATTTCACTAGTTTTTGCATAAAGCTGGTGAAATTTGTTATTTATATACCTCACTGTTTTTTAGTAAATTCATTCAAAACTGATTTTCTTCCAATAGTTCTGGTGATAATATCTTTTTCCAGACTCCAGCCTCTTGCTGGTGAATATTCTCGGCCATACCAAATAATCTGCAGGTGTAAATCATTCCAGATTTCCTCTGGGAAAATCCGTTTCGCATCTCTTTCGGTTTGAACTACATTTTTGCCATTAGTCAAATTCCATCGGTACATTAAACGATGAATATGTGTGTCTACCGGGAATGCAGGGACTCCAAAAGCTTGAGACATAACCACACTGGCAGTTTTGTGCCCAACAGCAGGCAGTTCTTCCAAATGCTCAAAACTTTGCGGTACCTGTCCGTTGTGTTTGTCAATCAAAATTTGTGACAAGCCATGAATTCCTTTCGATTTCATTGGTGATAAACCGCAAGGGCGGATAATTTCCTTAATTTCTTCCACAGACATTTTAACCATATCATAAGGATTATCAGCCTTTGCAAAGAGCAGAGGAGTAATCTGGTTTACACGTACATCTGTACATTGTGCAGAGAGTAAAACAGCGATTAACAGTGTATATGGATCTTTATGGTCTAGGGGAATAGGAATACTTGGATAGAGTTCGTTTAAAGTATTTATAACAAATGTTACGCGTTCTTGTTTGGTCATTTTTTTCTCTATGTTACTAAGATTCTAAGTGGCTAAGTTACTAAGTTTTTAAAATTAAACTACAGAACATGATTCATATTTAAGGAACAATCTCAGAAACTTAGAGTCTTAGTAACTTAGCAACTCAAAATAATCTTAGTATCTTAGCCACTTAGTAACTTAGTATCTTAATAAAAATGACTACATTAAAAATAGGAGATCATGCGCCACAATTTTCTGGAGTAGATCAAGATGGGAAATCTCATAAATTAGCCGATTATACAGGTAAAAAATTAGTGGTTTTCTTTTATCCAAAAGCGTCGACACCTGGATGTACGGCAGAAGCTTGTGACTTAAGAGATAATTATGAGCGTTTTCAAGCTAATAATTACGCACTGCTGGGGGTAAGTGCTGATAGTGCCAAAGCCCAGGCAAAATTTAAGGATAAGTATGAATTTCCTTTTTCATTATTAGCTGATGAGGATAAATCTGTTATTAATGCTTTTGGAGTTTGGGGACCAAAAAAGTTTATGGGAAGAGAATATGATGGAATTCACAGAACGACTTTTGTGATTGATGAAAACGGAATTATTTCTGATGTTATTTCGGAAGTAAAAACAAAGGCTCACGCAGATCAGATTTTGAAATAAACTAAAAATGCCACAAGGAAAATACTTTGTGGCATTTTTTTTTAATTAGGATGATTCTAAAATAATCCGAAATACTCTTTTATGTTTTCTGAATAACTTCTTCCTGAAGTAATGCTAGTGTTTTTAACGTCATTGAGTGTAATAATATATCTGCTGTTAAAATATTTTTGTGCTTCTTTTACATAGTCTTTGTTAATTATAGTACTTCTATGAATGCGTAAAAAATTGTCGGGTAATTTTTTTTCCAAGCTTGAAATAGATTCAGTACTTAAGAACGTTCCAGATTGCGAATGTATTGCGGTATAATTAGTATCGGCTTCAAAATAGGAAACGTCTTCTAATTTTATAAAAATTAATTTGTCGTTTTTTTTGACGGTAATCGAAGTCATTTTTTTTTCTTCTTTCCTATTTGTAATGTCCTTTAAAACTTTTAAAATTTCATCTGAAGCATTTTTTACATGGAATGTTTTTAATTTCTGTACTGTTTTTTCAATACGTTCCAGTTTGACTGGTTTAACTAAATAATCGATACTATTGGTCTCAAAAGCTTCCAAAGAATACTGATCATAAGCCGTACAAAAAATAACCATCGGAATAGTTTCTAATCGTTCTAATAATTGAAAACCAGTACAGCCCGGCATTTCAATGTCTAAAAAAATAATATCAGGATTTAAAGCTTCTATTTTTTTCTGTGCTTCTGTTGCATTTTGTGCGATATCAATAACATCAAAAGTTTCAGGAAATTCTTTTAGTAAATTTTGCAGACCCAGTCTGGCAGGAGCTTCATCATCAATAATAATAGTAGAATATCGTTTGTTCATTTTATATTGTTTGAGGAATTGTAATGATGATTTTTTTCTCGGGTGTGTTGGTCCAGTTTAATGATGCTTTTTCTCCATAAGTTAATCGTAGCAAATCGAAAATGGTTTGTAATCCATGACCACTTATTAAACCTTCCGGGAAATCAGGACCATTATCGCTTACCGAGATATGAATTTCCTGTAATTCTTTCGAAATCTTTAAAACTATTTTGCCTTCGCCTTCGTTTTTCGAAATGCCATGTTTTACTGCGTTTTCAACTAAAGGCTGAATTAAAAACAATGGAATTTCATTATTTTTTAATTCTTTATCTACATCAATTGTAAACTGCAAACGATCTCCAAATCTAATTTTTTCGATTTCTAAATATGAATTTACCATATCAATCTCATCCAAAATTGTACTCATCTTTTTTCCTTTTCGGTTAATCGAATATTTAAAAAGATCGGATAATGAGTGTGCCATTTTCTGCGTTTTCTGAGCATCAATAGGAGCTAAACTCGCTATAGAATTCAATGAATTGTATAAAAAATGAGGGTTGATCTGGGATTGCAGTAATTTGGTTTCCGCTTCAGAGTTGATTTGTTTTAAACGACTTAATTCTAAATCTTTTTCTTTTACTAATGAATCTGAGTACTGGTTTAAATAGAGTAGAAGTCCTCTGCTTATAGATATTACAATTATGATAATAAAAACGGGGAGGTAAAATTCTAAAAAGCCATCATTCGTTGAGCTTATTATATACATTACTGTTATTGGTAAATTAAATAGAATAAAAGTAAAAATCACTTTGTAAATTAATTGAAAACTAAAATCTTTAATTTTATTAAGCCATACTTTTTCTAGCAACCATAGTAAAAATGAAATTATTAAAGAAGTTATAATGGCTATTGAATATAATTGTACAATAGACTCTTGATTAATGATTTGAGATATTCCTAAATCAGTTAAGTAGGCATAAATTTCGGTTAGATTTGCTACATATAATAGTATGAGCAGGATTGGTAAAAAATAGTTTAGAAAAGAAAACTTGAATTTTTTGTTTTGAAAAAAACTGAACGATATAAGAAATACAAATAATCCGATGCAAATTATCACCACCCATGCTATCATTTTTGCTAAATCCTTGTTTAAAAAATTATTGGCATATCTCCATGAATACGATGATGTTAAGTAATCTCTGAATTGTTTTAAAAAATCATCTTCATATAGTTTTTGCAATAAAAATTTATCTGAATCGTTGAATTCTGTTACATCAGGATTATAGCCAGGAGTAGAAAATATACCAAAATTTGAATTGTGTTCTATAAGAACAGTGTTGAAGGCATTATATGGATAAATGTAACAAAGTGTTCTTAATAACTCGTATTTTATATATTTGATTCTCTTATTATAGGGAAGATTTTCTTTTAAATTAAACCATACTTGGCTTGTAAAATCTATTTTATTGTTTTTTCTTGGAGGATTTGTTCTTTCAATGCTACTGCCATCGGGCAAAATGGTTTTAATGATGTCGTTAGAAATATAATCTTCAATTGCAGTTCTAAAATTTAATCGTATAGTTGAATACCTTAATTCTCCAATAGAAAAACCTTTAATTAAAGTCTCGTCATCGTTTGAGGAATAAAAATCATTATAGTCTTTTCCAGTGAAATTTTTATAATATTCAATTTTTCTATTAGGAATGATGGTTCTCAATTCTTTAATAATTGTAGCAACAGCTACACTGTCATTATGAGTAGCATCCTGAAGATTTACTAAAATAGGAGCATTTTTGATGTATGGATTTAGTTTATATACAAATTCCTCTTCTCCGTTTCCACTAAACAATCTATTTTTAATGTATTCCCAATTCACTTGAGTAATATGTTTTGAAATGTAATTTCCATTTTTAAGTTTAATGAGTTTATATTTAGAATCTGTTGAGGTAACCACTATATTAGTCACAACCAAAACAAGGGCAAGTAGAATAATTTTAAAAGCATCTTTTTTCATGATAGTAAATTTAAATATTTATACCACAAAAGAACTGTAATAGTTATAGTATAAAAATAACTTTCTTGTAAACTGCAAAATTGGCTTGCCAACTGCATTAATTGAATAATTGTAATGTTTTTTTTAAACGTCCATTTAGCTTATGATAAAGATTATAAATAACTTATAATGTTTTTGTTATAATACAAAATAGAGTGAAATAGTCTTTTTTTTGAATTATAGCGAAATCATATATAGTGGAAGATTGCAAAAAAAAAGAATTTTATTGTGCTAAAAAAAATCCAAGAAAAACATTTTGTCTTTCTTGGATTTTTTAAAATATAATGGGTATGATTTTTAGTTGTTAGCTTCCAATAGAGAGTTGGGCTGATAACCGAAAAGACCTTTTTCTTTAATGATTTCTGGAACTCCTGGAGGTAACATTGGTTCCCATCCTGGTTTTCCGGCACTAATCATTTTTAATACTTCGCGGGAGAAAACTTCTAATATTTCAGGGTTATAATCTTCAATATCCACTACTTTGCCATTGAATTTAAAGAATTTGTATAATTCTTTCATTCTAGGATGTACTTTTAAGTTTTTGGAAGTTATGATTTCTCCCTCTTCTCCAAGCATAGGATATAAAAATACTTTCATATCGCGGTAGAACAATTTTCCAAATGCTTCTAGTATTCCTCCGCTCAAATGGCGATAATATTTCTCGTCAAATATATCTACTAAATTGTTTACACCCATTGCAAGACCCATTCTGGCTTTGGTATAATTGGAGAAATATTCAACCACTTTATAGTATTCCTGAAAATTGGATATCATTACTGTTTGTCCTAATGAGCATAGCAGTTCTGCACGATCCATAAAGTCTCTTTCGTCTATTTCCCCATCAGATCTAAGATTAGATAATGTAATTTCGAAAATAACCAAAGTGTTTTCTTTTTCTACTTTATTTTCCTCCAGAAACATTTTCAATGAATTGGCATACATGTCCATATTTACTTTGGTAACTGGACGAAAACTTCCTCTGAAAGCAAGTAAGTTTTTTTTGTAAAGAATGGCAGCTGGCAGAACATTTTTACCTTTTGGGTTGAACATTACGGCATCAGTCATTCCATTTTTTACTAATTGTAAACTCATCAAGCGATTGTCAACATCAGCAAAACGTGGACCAGAGAAATTTATGGTGTCAATTTCTAATTGATCTTTGTCAAGATGGTCGTATAAATATCGCAGTAATTTTTTTGGGTCATTGTATTTGTAGAAGGCGCCATAAATAAGATTAACTCCTAAAACACCTAATGTTTCCTGCTGTAAACGGGAATCTGTTTCTTTGAAACGAATATGGATGATAATTTCGTTGTAGTCTTCTGCTGGGTCTAGCTGGTATCGAATTCCTACCCAGCCGTGACCTTTAAATTGTTTTGCAAAATCTATGGTAGCTACTGTATTGGCGTAACTGAAAAACATTTTGTTAGGGTGTTTTGTCCTGCTTAGCCGTTCTTCAATTAATTCGCCTTCAAAAGTCAGCATTTTTTTTAACCGGCTTTCAGTGACATAACGGCCGTCTTCTTCGGTTCCATAAACGGCATCACTAAAGTCTTTGTCGTAGGCTGACATTGCCTTTGCGATTGTACCAGATGACCCGCCTGATCTAAAAAAATGTCTAACTGTTTCCTGACCAGCTCCAATTTCAGCAAAAGTTCCGTATATATTTTCGTTCAAATTAATACGAAGTGCTTTATCCTTAAGGGAAGGAATCTGTTCGATAACTTTGTCTCCTTTTAGTTTTATCTTTTTGGCTTCCATTTTTTTTGTTTAAATTCGGCAATTATGTTACAAAGTTAACCAATTAGGGTTCTCATGAAAGAGAAATAATTCTATTTTTGTAAAAAAAACAAACAAATTGAAGGTATATTTTTTGGGTACAGGAACATCTCAGGGGATCCCAATTATTGGGATTGATCATGAAGTTTGCAAAAGTACTGATTTTAAGGATAAAAGGCTCCGGGTGTCGGTTTGGATTACATGGGAAGACCATTCATACGTAATCGATTGCGGACCTGATTTTAGACAGCAGATGCTGTCGTCTAACTGCAGAAAATTAGACGGAATTCTTTTTACCCATGAACATGCAGATCATACTGCTGGTTTGGATGATATTCGGCCTTTTAATTTTAAGCAGGGCGCAATTCCGATATATGCGCATAAAAGAGTGCTTGCTAATATTGAAAAAAGATTTGATTACATCTTCGAAACGGTTAATAGATATCCTGGGGCACCATCAGTAAAAACAATAGAAATTGAAAATAACATGCCTTTTTCAATTGGTAATAAAACGGCTATTCCTGTAAGTGTATGGCACGGAAATTTGCAGGTTTTTGGTTTCAGAATCGATGATTTTGCTTATTTAACCGATGTGAAAACGATCGACGAAGCAGAGACAGATAAGCTGAAAAATCTAAAAGTTCTGGTTGTTAATGCGCTGCGGGAACAGCCACATGATACTCATTTTAATCTGGAGGAAGCGCTTGATTTTATAGCTCTTCTCCAGCCCGAAAAAGCATATCTTACACATATCAGCCATATGCTTGGTTTTCATGAGGAAGTTCAAAAAAAGCTCCCTAAAAATGTTTTCTTAGCTTACGATAATTTAGAAATAACAATTTAATTTAAAATGAAAAAATCATTACTCCTTTACGCTTTAATTTTGTCTTTAGTTTTTAATGTTTATACCTACATGTATCTTAGTAAAGAGGTAAGCTTTGAGCAGGAAAAGTATAAAAAATCTACAGCTAAATTAAAAGACAGTCTGCAGGCAGTTACTAATAAATTGTTTGATGCAGATTATTTTACATTGGAAAAAAATGAAAATGCACAAAATTATTTCGAATCAGCTAAATCAGAAAAAATACGAAATTATGTGACTCTGATCCCATATGTTACTGGTAAATTGATTGATTTTAATACTAATCCAAAAGGGAATCCTTACACTGGACAAGAGCAGTTGGGATCTGGTAAGTTTGTAATTAATAAAGTAAAAGTGCTAAATCATAGATGGATAATCGCTGATTACTCTGATGGCGAATATTGGGGTGAAGTATTGCTGAAATATTTTATCAATGATAACGAAAGCGTTTCTTTTGAAGTAAATCAGTCTTTTATATATCAGAAATAATGTACTTGCCCAAGTGAATTTAAAACAAACAGCCCGTGATCTAAATCATGGGCTGTTTGTTTAAAGACTAAAGCTGACAATAAAATTAATTTTCGTTGATCCAATTCTTGAAGTCAAAAAAGTTTTGCGGAGCCACACCGTGACCCACAGGATATTCTTTATATGTGATTGCTACGCCTAATTTTTCTAAAATCCGAGGTGTTTTTCGAGCCCATTCCACTGGGATTACCTGATCGACAGTTCCATGGGAAGCGAATATTTTAAGTTTGCTTAAATTATTTTTTAAATAATCTTCGGATACAATTTCTAAATTGAGATAACCGCTCATTGCCACCACTTTATTTACTTTTTCTGGATACGAAAGCGCTACTGCATAACTCAAAATAGAACCTTGGCTAAAACCAATCAGAGTGACTTCATTTGCATCAATTGGATAATTGGCTGTCAATTCATCAATAAAACCAGCAATTACATCTCTTGAAATTCGTGCTTGTTCGTTGTCTGAAAATTTGTTTTGGTCGGCATCAAAATTGATGGCATACCAAGCATAACTTCCGTATTGTAAGTCATAAGGAGCTCTTGCAGAAATGATGTAGTACTCGTTTTGCAGCTCACTGGCAAATGAAAACAAATCGGATTCGTTACTTCCATAGCCGTGAAGCAAAAGCAATACTGGATTTTTATCTAAAATTACTTTCGGTTCGCGTATTTTATATTCTAAAGATAGATTCATTTTTTAGTATTCAATTTTGAAATTTATTTTACGAAATGCTTTTAAGCCATTTCTGAAAGTATTCTCCAAGCAGCGGTATTGGCTTTGTTTCGCCTTTTATAGCACTAAATATTCCGTATGTCCACAAAACAGAAATAAAAATCCACATAGGTGCAGAAATCATCAGGCTGTCAAAATTTCCTATGATTAATCCCAGTGAAAAAAAGGTAATTGTAAGTCCTAATCCCTGACGAATATGAAAGGAAGCAAATTCATTTTTGTCTTCTCCGCTATTCATGGACATTGCTATGAATACGCCAATACCCAAAATGTAACTGGTAATTGCGGCTGTTTTTCCGGTTTCGATTGTATTATTCATTTTTGTATTTATTAGATCTAATCGGTTTTTAAAACCTGCTAGGTCTGATTCTTATCCTAAAATTAATTTCCCCTGATTCAAAATTCCGTAAGCTCTGCCTTTTAAGGCAGTTCCAAGAAATGCTGAATTTTTGGATTTTGAAAGTATATTTTCATTTGTAAAAACGCTATTGCCTTCAGGATTGAATAAAGTAATATTGGCGGTTTCACCTTCATTGATGGTGTTTGCAGGAATACTGAAAATTGTTTTACCTGCTGTGAATTTTTCGATTACAGATTCTAAAGGAAGAACTGTTATTAAAGCTCCAAAAGCACTTTCTAAACCAATAGTTCCATTTTTTGCCAAATCAAATTCCATTTTTTTGTGTTCAATGTCAATCGGATTGTGGTCAGAAGTGATTACATCGATGGTTCCGTCAAGAACTGCTTTGAGTAAGGCTTGTCTGTCGTTTTCTGTTTTTAGTGGCGGGGTTACTTTGTATCTTGTATCGAATTCTTCCAGTTTTTCATCCGTTAAAACTAAATGATGAACGGAAACACTGCAAGTAACGTTCAGTCCTTTTGCTTTAGCTTCTCTAATTAATTGTATTGATTTTGGAGAGGAAATCGTTGGAATGTGCATTTTTCCTCCTGTATATTCTAATAAAAATAGGTTTCTGGCTATTTGAAGTTCTTCGGCTAAATCCGGAATTCCTTTCAGTCCTAATCTTGTCGAAACGATTCCTTCATTGGCAACGCCGTTACCTTTTATTTTTTCATCTTGCGCAAAAGCGATAACCAGTCCGTCAAAATCCTGTACATACTGAAGCGCAATTTTCAGAAGATTGGCATTGTCTAAACTTTTGGTATAATCACCGAAGGCAACAGCTCCAGAATTTTTCATATCATACAGCTCGGCCATATCTTTGCCTTCGCTGTCTTTGGTTAAAGCTCCTATTGGAAAAAGTTCGGTGGCAAAACCATTGGCTTTATTTTTTACAAAATTCACCTGCGCCTGATTGTCAATTACAGGGTAGGAATTAGGCTGTAGTGCGATAGCTGTAAAACCGCTTTTTCCAGCAATGTTAAGACCATTTGCGATAGTTTCTCTGTCTTCAAATCCAGGCTCTCCAAGAGAAACACTGCTGTCAAACCATCCTTGGGAAAGGTGAAGATTGTCTAACTTTAATTCGTCAATATTATCAGTATTTGGAAGTGACGTTCCTATTTTTTTAATAAAACCATCTGCAATTAAAAGATCTACGGTCTGATTATGAAAGGGACTTTTTGGATCAATAATTTTGGCGCTTCGGATGATTATTTTCATATGTAGATAATTTACTTTAATTGAAACAATAAAATTTATATTTAGAAATTTAAAACTTAATTTTCATGAACCATTAAGTAATTAGGTTAATAAAGAAAAACTTAATATTCTTAATGTCTTAATGGTGAAAAAAAATTATTTCACAAACTTGATAATTGCCATTTCCAATGCTAAAAATAACAGTGCAAAGATAATAAACCATTTCCAAATTTGATTATTGCTTCGGCTGCTTTGCAGTGTGTCAAAAATTGTAGAAATGGAATCACTTGTTTTATAGTCGGATAGTATGTTTTCGTTAACCTGATCTAGATTACTCTCGGTTCTTGGATAATTAAAACTGATGTTTTCTATTGGTTTTTGTGAATCATAAATAGTATAATTCCCAGCCTTTTCGGGATAATCATTAAAAAATAACTGCACTTTATTATTTAGTAACTGCTGTACTGGTGTAAAATTTCCATCTTGATTTTTTACTGTCAGTACTTCATCTTTTGCTAAATTGGCAGAAACGAGATAGGAGGTGCTGTTACCAATAATGGTTGAATTAACCCCGTTGTTTAGCTTACTTAAAGCCATTTTGTAAAAAACAGGAACAATCAGCGGAGATTGCTGGAAATTAGAATTTATTGCATTTAATGGAGCAGAAAATACATAAACGGATGAAATGGTATTTCGTAATCCTATTAAAAAAGGAGAATCATCCTCAAAATTTAAAATGGCTGGACTTGAACTGGAAATTGTAAAATCCTTTTTGACTTTAGGATATTGAAAATTATTCGTTTTGTTTTCGAAAACACCGGCAAATAAAGGATGACTGAAATTGATTTTGGTTATCTGTTTTTCATTAAGCTCTACTGATTCGAATTTTATACTGCCAAACTGATTTAATAGTGCATTTAGACTGGAAACTGACTCTGTTTCTGATGGAATTATAATTAGGTTTCCTCCTTTTTTTACAAACGCTTTCAAAGTCGTTTGTAAAGCTTGAGGGATTTCATCTAGCTCATTTAAAATTATGGCATCCTGTTTGTCGATACTGTTGTAGTCTAAAGAATTGAGAGTAAAAGAGCTGTAGTTGAATTCGTCACTAGTATAAATTCGGCTCAGGAAGTTGTTTTTTTCGGGTGTTCCAATGCTGATAATATTGTTCTTTTTACTATTTGAAATACTAAAAAACAATTTGTTATCATAAGCCAAGTCATTGTCTTCTATTGAAACATGGCCATGAAAAGCTTGCTTTGGAATAGTGAAATTAATGGTCTCCTTTTTGTTTTTAAAATTAATAATGGTTTTCGCAATCAGTTTGTTCTGATTGTATAATGCCATCGAAATGGGTTTAAAATCTTCACTATAATTCGTTGTATTAATACTTAATTCGTAAAAATCATCAAGAGTCTGGCGAATGAAAACACTGTCTATAGAGGTGTTATTCTTTTGTTCTGCCTTTGGAATAATAAAATAGGGAACGTTGTCAGTTTCAATATTTTTTAACTGGTTTGATTTTAAGCCTACGGCATCAGTAATAACAACAATGTCTTTTTTGAAGGCTGATTTGTGTGCTTTTACTT
This sequence comes from Flavobacterium aquicola, assembly GCF_003385115.1. Taxonomy (GTDB): domain Bacteria; phylum Bacteroidota; class Bacteroidia; order Flavobacteriales; family Flavobacteriaceae; genus Flavobacterium; species Flavobacterium aquicola. The sequence continues at coordinate 397,280 of NZ_QUNI01000001.1, read as the reverse complement.
TTGCTAAAATATTATCTAATTGAAAAGGTACTGCACTGTATTTTAGATTCTGCAGTTCGTTACGGATGGTTTTAATGTCGGTTGCCCAATAAGTATCTGTATTGGTGAGCAAAGAAAAACTGGCATTTTCTGGAGTTTCTTCCAAGAGTTCCTGAACGGCTCTTTTTAGTAATTCTCCTTTTTTTCCTTTGGCCTGCATGCTAAAGGAATTATCCAAAATGATATACATTTCATTACTGCTGTTTTTACTGTCTTCGGATTCAAAAAAAGGCTGAGCAAATGCGATAACAATACATGTCAATAGAAGAAGACGGCAAGCTAAAAGCAGCCATTTTTTAATCTTTGAGCTTTTTCGGGTTTGTATTGAAAGGGCTTTTAAAAAACGTACATTAGTGAAATATTCTTTTTTGAAACGCCTTAATTGAAATAAATGAACCAAAATTGGAACAATCAGTAAGAATAGAAAGTATAGAATTTCGGGATGTTTAAAATGCATTCTAAGGTTTTGTTTGCTTCACAGATCTCACAATGGAATTCTTGAGTTTTGTGTGTCAAAAATACAAATTTGTTGGGAGTTTCTTATAATGTTGTTATAATTTTTCAAAAATGAATATAAATAGGGTAATTCTGAAAGATTATAAGTATTTTAGCTCTTCTGAAAAATTATTACATATGAAAAAAGTGTACTTATTGCTTTTATTTACCATTACTGTTACATCAATGCAGGCGCAAAAAAATATCCTCAATCTTATCGTTGGAACTTATACAAATTCCTGCAGCAGCAGAGGAATTTATGTATACGAGTTTAATACTAAAAAAGCTCAAATTAGATTAAAAAAGAGTTCTGACAGCATTACAAGTCCTAGTTATGTGTCACTTTCTAAAGATGGTAAGTTTTTATATGCAGTTAATGAAAATGGAAAAGAAAGTACAGTAAGTTCTTTTGCTTTTGATCCGGAAAGCGGAAAACCAAGCACCCTAAATATAGTAGATTCTAAAGGTGCAGATCCGTGTCATCTTATTAATGATGATAATAATGTGATTGTAGCCAATTATTCTGGCGGTAATATAGTTGTTTTTGGAAAAAACGAAGACGGCAGCTTGACCGAAGCTAAGCAGGTCGTTCAGCATTATGGAAAAGGTATAAATGCTGATCGTCAGGAAAAGGCTCACGTTCATATGGTTTATTTTTCACCAGATAAAAAATACATTTTAAGTAATGACTTAGGAACCGATAAAGTGTATGTATACAATTATAATCCAACAGCAGCTTCTGAAATTTTAACATTAAAAGACAGCGTCTCAGTAACTCCAGGAAGCGGCCCAAGACATTTAAAGTTTAGTAAAAATGGTAAATATGTTTATTTACTGCAGGAATTAAATGGTTCTATAACTTCTTTCAGTTATTTGGATGGGAAGTTAACGAAGGTATTTGAAACAACTATTCTGGAAAAAGATTTTAAAGGAACATTCAGTTCTGCGGATATTCAGATTTCTCCAAACGGTAAATTTTTGTATGCTTCAAATAGAGGAGAAGCTAATAATATTTCGGTTTTTAAGATTAAGAAAAAAGGCAGATTGGAGCTAAAAGGGCAGACAGGTACCTTAGGCAAAGGACCAAGAAGTTTTGTAATAGATCCTACAGGGAAATTTCTTTTGGTAGGACATCAGTACACTAACAATATTGTGATTTTTAAGATTCATAAAAAGAAAGGAACATTGACAGATTCTGGAAAAAGTTTTGATTTGTGTTCTCCTGTGTGTTTAATTTTTAGTGAACCATCCGAAGTTAAAAAGTAAATAGAGATTAAATAAAAGTAGCCAAAAGAAATAGCCTGTGATTTAATCGCAGGCTATTCTTTTTATAACTGAATGTAAGCAAAAAATGTTTAGCTTATTTTTTATCCTTACGTTTTTTAGCTTGGTTTTTCAGCATGTTTCTATTAACAGAACCATGTGTTTTTTTCTTAGTGACGCCAGGCCCGCCCAGATTAACTTTTTTATTCTTCTTACTCTTTTCGTGAAAAGCGCCGTCGCCTTCTAATTTTTGTTTTTTGAATAAGAGTTTAATCGGCTGTCTCTCTTTTTCAGGACCAATTAATTTATCAGATACCTCGACTTCTTCTGGGAAAGTTTCATAAGCCAATTCCATATCCATCAAAATTTCGATTGCAATTTTTGATTCTTCCTCGCGGGAAGTTACGAAACTGATGGCGGTTCCTGTGGCGTCTGCACGACCTGTTCTACCTATACGGTGCATGTACAGCTCTGGTAATTCAGGCATTTCAAAGTTGATAACATGCGTGATATTGGAAATATCCAGACCTCTCGCCATAATATCAGTTGTGATTAATCCGCGAAGATTTCCTTCCTGAAACTCTGCCATTGTGCTCAAACGATAATTCTGCGATTTATTAGAGTGAATTACCCCAAATTGATTTGGAAAATCCTCGTCAATTTGGTCAAAAACCAAATCTGAAATTTTTTTATTATTGACAAAAACCAAAACACGGCTCATGTCTTCATTGCTTTGTAATAAGTGTTTTAAGAGATTTATTTTGGTATTGAAATTAGGAACCTGATAAGTGATTTGTGTAATATTTTCTAAAGGTGTTCCCGATGGTGAAAGGGTAACTTCTTCCGGATAATCAAAATAGTCATTCAAAACGGTGTCAACTTCATCAGTCATGGTAGCCGAAAATAGAATGTTCTGACGTTTTTTTGGCATCATAGCCAAGATCGCTGTCAATTGTGTACGGAAACCTAAATTTAGCATTTCGTCAAACTCATCGATTACCAGCTTTTGCATTTCTTCAAACCGAATCACATTATCCAAAGTCAAATCCATGATTCTTCCCGGTGTTCCCACAAGAATGTCACAGCCTTGATAAACCGTAGTTTTTTGGGTATTGATATTAACACCTCCGAAAATCCCGATAGTACGAACCGACATATATTTAGTTAGTTTTTCTACTTCTTCTACAACTTGAACTACAAGTTCTCTGGTTGGTACAAGAATTACTATTTTAGGAGTATGTCCCGGGGTGAATTTATATAATTTCAAAAGAGGCAATAAATAGGCAAATGTTTTACCAGTACCCGTTTGCGCAATCCCCATCATATCACGTCCTGACATTATCACAGAAAAAGTTTTTTCCTGAATAGGAGTAGGAGTTGTAAAACCTAAATCGTCTATTGCTTTTTGTACTGATTTAGGAAGGTTGAATTGTTCGAAAGTACTCATCTGTATTTTAATTTTGTGCAAAGATAGGTTTTTTGAAACTAAGGTTAGAATATGATGTCAATTTGACTTTAGTAAGGAACTGAAAGTGTAAAAAAAAACCTCTATTTTACTTTTTTTTAGAAAGTTAATAGAGGTTTTGTGGTATTAGGATTAATTTGTTTTAGGCACTAATATTTATTGTAGAATTATCATTTGGCTTTATACTGTGTTTTGTTTTGGCGAAAAGTCTTTTGACTCTTAGAAGCAATTCAGTGGGATTAAATGGTTTAGATACAAAATCATCGGCTCCAAGATTAAACGCTTCAATAACCGTACTTTCTTCTTCGCCTAATGATGAAACCACTATAACAGGAATGTTTTCAAAATGTTCTTTTGAATAACCAATTATTTCTAATCCAGAACGAAATGGTAACATAATATCAGTAACAATTAAATCAGGTATGAGTACTGGAATTTTTTCGATTGCACTCAAGCCGTCTTTGCATGATGTAACTTGATATCCTTCTTTTTTAAGTATGAACTCAAGAATTTTGATCATCAATATATCATCTTCGGCAATTAATATTTTTAAATCTGACTTGTTCATAATCTTTTTCTTTTAATGTTTAACCCCTTAGTTTCTGGATTGAGATGTTTTAAAAAATAGAAAGAAGCTATTTTAAAAACTGTAGTTCCTTTAGTCAACAATTATGCCAAATGAATTTTTATGTTCTTTTTTAAGTTTAAATTGTTATTAATGAATGATTTGTGTTGTTAAATTTTGTTAAGGCCAGAATTAAATGTTTTTTATAAATTCATCTGACAGTAATAAATTATCGCATATAGTTTAAAAAATACATTTTCAAAAACTGTATTTGAAAATATTGTTTTGTAAAAATGGCAATATAAATGTTGTTGATTTTTTTAATAGCGCTTACAAAATGGGGGGAACTAATTCTTTACGGCCTCACTTTTGAAACGTATGTTTTTGAAACATATTTTCCTGAATTTGACATTAAATTAGATTTTTGTATGTTACTAAAGAATTCTATTTAATCTGTGAAATGTATTATTTCATCGTTAAAATTATGAATTTTAAATTTTTTATGCAAATTTATCTACAAATATTTTTCAATAAAGCAATTGTCTTTTTATAGTTTTACTATTGTAAAAATTAAACATTTAAAGTGCGGCAGATTTACTTTTAAAAGTACTAAATGATTTTATTGATTGTACAATTCAATTTCGTCAATCATTACCATTGCTTTTTTGTTTTTTCGATTCCTCCAGACGGGTAACTCTTTAAGGTTTTCAACTTCAATTTTTAGCAGGTCATAATTTTTAAAAGAATTAGATTTTAATTCCCATGTTTCAATATTTACAGCCGAACTTTCTATAAGATCTTTTTTTTCTAATTGGGTAATTAACTTCCATCTATTATTTTTAAAACCATAAATATTTATTTTTTTTGGTATAAAAATCCAATGCCTTTGATTGTTTAGTGTGTTTATTTTAAGAGTATTAAAGTTTAGTTTTTTTACTGAAAGTTCAATTTCTGGATTTTTTCCATACCAGCCAATCCAGTTTATAGCAGGATTTTTGTATCCTCTCACTCCATCAGTCAAAGCGTAAGTTCCTTTGCCTGTATATTCTTCGGCAGGAGCTGTCAAAAACCGAACTTCGTGTTTTTCTCCCAAATGATTACAAGCATTTTTTTCTATAGCAAGCCATTCCTGATAGTAATCATCTGGAGAAAGCCCGCCTTCACTAAGTTCGTAGATTCCAAATTCATTACAGCTTTTTGAGAAGTTAAGAACGCGGTTTCTCAGCTGTTTTCCTTCATCCTCTTTATTTTTGTCAGCAAACATTCCATGTTTGTCTTTACCGTAAAATTTAGACTGTTCAAAATAAACATATTCTAGAGCCAACCTTAGTTTTAAAATTCGCTTAGCTATTGCAGGCTCGTTTTTAGAAACCATTTCGGCCTGACTTATTAATTGATCGTATTGATCCATTGCCTCAGGAGATAGAAAAGTATTTCTGCTTTCGATCGGGTTGGTATAAATGTCTAGATATCGATTGCTTTTTTGCTGATTTTGAATAAGCAGCTCAATATATTTTTTAATAAAAGGAGAAGCATTGCCATAAAAGCCAGTTAGGAAATCATCCATTACAGCGTCAATATCTGTATTGGTGTCCCAAATTATTTTAGCCAAAAGATATTGTCTCAATTCATACAAATCACCAGGTAAATCTGCATATCCCTGTACAAAAAGACCTTTGACTTTGTTTTGTTCGTATAATTTATAATTCTTCGAAAAAGTATGAAGGTTTGGAAAAGGAGAAAGGTAATTGGTAAATTCAACGGTGTAATCCCATAGATACAGATTTTTTGTTGTAGTACTCCATTTGTGAATAATATTCAGGAAGCCTTTATTGTCAGCTGCGTCTTCTATAGCTTTTCCTCGATTCATTTCTATTGGACAAAAAAGCGTATAAATATTAGGTTCAATTTTAATATTTTCGGGAGCTCGATAAGTGTGAAGATAAGCTAATGTTGTTATTTTGGTTTTTGGAAATTGTACAGCAATTCTATTTAGAAAATAATATAAGGAACCTTGGGGACCTCCATGTTTTTCATTCTGAGCTTTACATTTAGAACATTCACAATAAACAACATCATCATTTTGGCTTATTGAAAAAAATTGTGCATTTGGATTTTGGCTTATAATTTCTTTCATTTTTTTTGATACAATCTTAACCACAGTATCATTGGTCATGCATAAAGATTCACTGTTTCTTTTACTTTCATATAATGCAAAAAAAGCTGGATTCGATTTGAAATATTCTTTGGCACTTACTAATTTATAAAATGAATGCCCCCAAAGTCCGAAATCATTAATGTGCCAATCTAGTTTGTGCCAATCTCTAAACTCTTCATCGTAGCAGTCGGGGTAAAATAATGCTCGATATTCGAATGATGGTTTGTAAGTTTTATTGAAGTTTTTGGGAAAGGTTATTTCTTTTAGTTTTGGAATAAAATTATCTCTTGCAGTGTATTTTCTGAAACCCAATGTTTCAAGTAAAGTATAAACAGCATACCGTAATGTTTTTTCATTATTACCGATTAAATAAATGTTTTTTTCATCGCTTTTAATGATAAAAGAATCGGAATCAATATTCTTTTTGTCGCCATTTATCTGAAGGATTATTTTTGAGTTATTAGTGTCTATTATATTACTGTCCTGAATTTTAAACGGATAATCAAAAGCCTTATCTAAATAGGTTTCTAAAAGAATAGATGCTTTTTTTGTATCATTGCTTAAAGAAACAATAATCAATTCCTGCTCTTTCGAATTTGTTAAATGCAAGGAGTTTTGAGCCATAATACTGCAGTTGAAAAAGAATATCAAAAAAGGAATGATTGTATAAATACGTTTGATTTTCAACTTTATCTGCTGTTTGGTTCATACTATTTAAATCGGATTTCCCATGACAATGTAAGCGTTGAAATCCAGAAAAAATTGCCTTGGTCAAATGGAATTTCCTGATGGATAATTCCAAGCTGTGCGCCCCAGGCATTTTGTTTATCGTTAGTAGAAAAATAATATCCTACATTCAGTTTTTGAGACTGCAGATTTACAATCCGTTTGTCATTTGCATAAAAGTAATTCTGATTAAGTTCTGGCGAAATTCCAACCCCAGCATTGATTCCGAAATAATTATCAGCATCACTTCTGTATTTTCTGAAGGTTAATGTTGCAGAAGAACTTAAACCATTATCGCCAGGCGTAAAATAAGGGCGCAAAGACCAATAGTTGTTTCCGTTGTACCAAGTCACAGACCCTGTATAAATCATAGTCGTTGTATCATATTGTAAAGCTCTAAGCCCTATAGAAGCCTCAAAACTTTTAGGAAGCGATTTAAAAATTTCTGCGCCATATCTGTAATCAGGAAATAAGGAAGAATTTGATACGCCAAAATTTAGATAGGCATACATTCCTTTTGCAATTTTTGGATATAAATCGACCTCAAACTGAGTTCCCACATCATCAAGTCTTCTATCAATATTTGCTCTTGCAATAATACTTCCATATTTGGTTTGGCGTCCATATTTTATCGCATTGTAAATCATAGGGTCGTATACTTCCGAGTAAATATCAATTTCAGAAGTAACACCAATTGTATTATTTCGAACTGTTTTTTCCAAACTTGATTCAGATTCTTTGGATATGGAATCGTTTGGAATTTTACTGGATAGTGTTTGCACTTTACCTGCGGTCGCAGTCGGAATCATAGTGCTTTCCTGAGCATTTTTCTGCAGTTCCAATATTTCTGGATCTTTTGGAAAATTTTTCAGTGCTTTTTTGGATAGTTTCAAAGCAAGAAAAGGAGAGTCTCCCCACATTTCGTTTTTAATAGCTCCTATCCACGTGGTTTTTCTATTGGTATCTTTGCTTAAAATTTTTTGAAATTCGGTTCTGGATTTTTTATAATCTCCATCCCATGCATAAGTCGAAGCCAAAAATTCACGGACATCATGATAATTTGGATATTTGGTTAAGATGTGTAACAGCGTGTCTTGTGCCTGCTTTCTGTTTTTGTTAAAAGCCAGATCACGGGCTGTTTTAAATGATACATCAGGATCGCCTTTGAATGCTTTTTCCTGTCCGGCCATTAGAAATGTTCCTGAAAATAATAGTATAATAAGAGAAATATAAATTTTTCGAAAATTGACGTATTCGTTCTTTATATGATTATTCATTATTCTGTTTTTTTTGAATTATTTATTATTTTTTGAGACCTTTCCATTTTTACCTGTATGTTAGGATTTTTGATCCCATTTGATAATGCAAGTTTACCTATTTCTATACTTTTCTCGTTTTGGCTGTCCCACCAATATACATCCATCAAAGTTAAATAACCCTCGTCATAAAAAGGTGTTTTTTTGATGACAATCAGTAATTCTTCTTCTGCTTTTTTATAGTTTTTTTCCCAGCCTAGTGTTTTGGCTCTTAATATTTGTGCATCAGCATAATTAGGCAGTTCACTGAGTATAGAATTGCAAAGTAACCGAGCGGTTTTATAATCTTTTTTGGCAGCCAAATCTCTGGCAGCTATGAAAATCTGATCACTATTCAGCCCTTTTGTCAATTTATTGATTGTGATTTGCTCTTCTTTGGTAAATTCAAGTTCATGCTGTTTGTTCAAATCCAGTGATTTTGGGATGATTTTATTTTTACTGGTCAAATAGGTGTTTAGCTGTTTAAAGGCAATAAATTTATTGGTTATTGTATTTAAAACCGCCTCATCAGTGGTTTTTTCAATTTCAAAATTGTCGTTTATCTTATACAGTTCTCCGCCGGAATAAAAATAATTTTTATAAACAAAGTCGTCAATAGTTCCTTTGTTTCGGGTCAAAGGAATTTCTTGAGTATTTCTGAATTCTTTTGCTGTATCAAGTCCTTTTCCCATCCAGGCGGTTTGGTCTAATTTGTTGAATTCATAATTATTAAACAAAAACGAAACTAAACTTGGCGTAACATCCCAGTGGGAAGAAACTGATTTAAATGATTCTGCCTTTTTCAGCATCGGACTAAAAATATATAATGGCACATGGAAACGGCATAATTTATCTTTCTGTTCAATAGGAATCAAGCGATGGTCACCAGTAATGATAAAAATAGTGTTTTTATAGTCGGGTCTTTTGGAATAAGCTTCCATATACTCTCTGATCGAATTGTCGGCATAGTTCAAACAGGCAAAAATATCTTTATACGAATTGATATTTTCTTTTTGAGAGTTTAAATTTGGATGCGCAGCAATAATGCCATCTAATTTTTTTAAATACTCATTTTTTATAGGAAAATCAAAAGGTTCGTGATTGGTAAGCGTTTGTATAATATCCAGACGCGGTGATTTTATTTTATTGGTTTCGATTAGCGCTTTCTTAAAAATTTCGGCATCAGGATACCCCCACGAAAATCCTCCTGAATTGGCTTTGGTTTGAGTATATCCAGGACCATAATTATTTTTGTCCACTACATTGTCGATATTTTCCTGATTTAAAAAATTAATCTTTCTGTCAAAATTAGAATCATCGCCAGAATAAAAGGAAGTGTTGTAGTTATTAGCTTTTAGCACATTTATCAGCGAAAGATGCGATGGCAGCGGATTTAAATCCAGAAACCCTTTTTCGCCGTAAGGCAGTGAACCTAATAACGAAGAAAGGACGGCATAGGTCCTTCCGCCGTTACTTAAAAAATTTTCCCAATACAATGATTTGGAAATCATCGAATCTAAGTAAGGCGTAAATCCTGCATATTCGTTTTTACCAATAAATTCAGCCCCTAAACCTTCTACGACAATAACGACAATATTTGGTTTTTCATTCGTAATAGTAAAATAAGGTGCCAAAACATCTGGAGTTGCTTTAAACGGCTGCAGCATCGGGTACTCTGATTTGAATTTAATGTTCTCTACATTATTGGCTATGCTTTTATCTCTTTCGAATCGAATAATATCCTTGGTTAAAAATGCCAGTTTGTTTTCATATTTTGAATCGGACAGGTCAGAAACGAAGAATTTCATACCGCCAGATATAATAACCAAAGCAATTGTGGTTATGAGTACTATTTGTTTTTTATTCGCTTTTGTAAAAGCAAAATAGATTCCTAAAAACAATAAAGGAATTATTATAAATGGCAAAAAGAATATGAACGATAGCGATTCAGATGCTGTAACCGTGAGGTACATGTCTGAGAAAGAATAACCTAATAAATCGGCTCCGAGGTTGACAAGCGTAGTACAGCTGTATTTTACTAATGCAAATTGTACAAGTGCCGTTAAGGCGAAAATTATGGTCATGAATCGCACTGCAAACGTTTTATGTATAAACCCAATAACTATAAAAAGTGGTAAAAGAACTATGCCCACAACTATGGCTGACCAAAAATCATTGAGTAATTTATAACAGATATCCAAACCAATATTTAGGCTTGCAATGCCGTTTGCTGTTTTCGAATAGATTTCGAACAAACTGGACAGCCAAAAGGTAAGAGCCAAAGATGTAGTGAGATACAAGTATTTTAAATGGTGAGAATTCATTTTTTTGATTTTATAGTCAGTAATATTTTGATTTTCTTTAATTGCTTCTGGACTAGTAAAACCCTGCCGCTGCATATTTCCCCAACTTTGTTCCTTTAGACTGAAAAAATTATAATATCCTTTTAACGAAGCGTAGACATTTATAGGATGATAGCAGAAAGGTTCTATAATAGCCATCAATACAAGAATAACAATCTCTTTGGCATTGGCATAATTTTTATAGATGACATCGTCCAGCAGAATGGATATAAATGTTACGATGATGTAAAATAAATAAACAGTCAGCGTTAGATAAAGGAAATTAACATAATCTTCATGTAAAAAAATAAAGCTAAGAATTAATACAACAACTCCAATTACTTCCAGTATAGGAATTAGAAATTCAAAGAAAAAGAAATAGGGGAATATTAGAAATCCTGTTTTTTGATATTTTGGATTAAAAAAAACATTTTTGTGCAGATACAATGTCTGCACTAATCCTCGTGACCAGCGTACACGCTGTCGAATAAAGACTTTTTTTGTGGTTGGAACTTCTGTCCAGCAAAGAGATTCCGGGATATATTGTATTGAAAAAGGCAGCTTATTATCATACATATACTTTCTCATTCGGGTTACAAGTTCCATGTCTTCTCCTAATGACTTGTGGAAATATCCTCCTGCTGCCACAGCAATTTCCTTGTCAAACATACCCAAAGCACCAGAAACTAACAATAGCCCATTGATTTCGCTCCAAGCCATTCTGCCAAACAGAAAGGCCCGGACATATTCAAGTTCCTGAAATCTGGGAAGCCATCCTTTTGGGAAATGAATTTTAACCAAAAAGCCATCTTTTACTTCACACGAATTTGATATTCGGATACCGGCGCCAGTAGCAATAACTCTTTTTTTTGATTCTATAAATGGTTTTGCTAATTTTATGATAGTATCATTTTTTAAGATACAATCTACATCAGTGCAGATAAATAAAGGATATTTGGTAGAATTTATTCCAACATTGACTGCATCAGCTTTGCTTTTTGCATTTTCTTTATCAACGACTAATAATTTGTAATATAACGGATTGGTAGATTTATAATGCCCTCTGACTGTGTGAGTCTTGATTTTTTCCTGATAATAAAAATCAACCTTTACCAGTTCGAATTCTTTAATCAGTTTTTCTAATGTAGTATCTGAACTCCCGTCATTTACCAATACAATTTCAAATTTTGGATACGTTAATGACAGCAGTGATTTAACATTGTTAACAACAGTGGCTCCTTCGTTGAAAGCGGGTGCTACAATAGAAACGCCGGGGATATAATTGGATTTAATAATAACATTGTTAGGAATAAAATGCTTGGTATTAAGGCTTTTCTTGATTGCATAATAGGACAAAGCAGCCAATATAGAATAGCAGATAATATAAGTGATGGAAAAGGCACCTATAAAATTAGCATATATGGACAGGATATCATCTATCATTTATTGATGGCTTTGACATGTTTAACCATTTTTTGTACATCTTCATTGTCTAAAAAATGATTGTTGAAATAATCGCGATTTATCTGGTAGAGACAGTATACTGCATCCAGTTTGATGTTTTCCTCTGTTTTGTTTTCTAATAATTGGGAGATAAATTTTTCGGATTCTGCCGATCCTATTTTGGAAAGAGTATTAAAAATTTCCAGCTTATTTTGTGTGTCTTCATAACTGAACTGCTGTATTAATTCAGATTCTGCTTCAAAAATAAATAAGAAATTAATAGCGGTAATAACTTCATAGCGTACCGTTTTATCCTCATGAAACAGCAGTTTTACTATATTTTCATTTTCATTTGTATAGTTGTAAAACATCATTAGTTTAATGCCGAGTTTAATGATTGATACATTGTCTGAAACAATCCAATATTTCAGATTTTGGGGCATTTTAGTTTTTTTCTGATGTAAAATGTCCATGATATTAATCTCTTCTGCAATTGTAATTTCATGAGAAAAATCTATCAATGATTCCAATTTATTTGGATGTAATGAAATCAGTGCCAAAAAAGCTCTGGATTTTATATCTCTGTTTTTATGATTCAATAATGGTGTAATGTAGTCCTTACCCTTTTTGTAATTTAAAGATTCCAGATGAAATAATCCCAGACATTTTAAATAAAAACGACGGCTTTTTAAAAGTTTTTGGGTATATCGAAATAGGTCAAATTGTTCGTAGATATAATGAAATTTATTAGTAACCCCTCCTTTTAGGTTTAGTTTCAAAAAGATAATTTCATTAAGTAATAATCTTTTGCACCAATTTTTTTCAAAAGGAATTACTTTCTTTAGCTGTTCCATTTCAGTTTGATGGACAGTATCATCAAAAGGAGAAAAAATCATATTGGTCAGGAAATTTTCAATTTCATTTTTTGCGGCTTCAAATTTTGGCCTAAATAAATCGTAACGATATCTGTTGATGATTAAAACTGCGATTAATAAAGCGCACCCGATAATTAGTATGGGTAATATAATCCGGATAAAGTAATGAATGAATACCTCCATTAATAAAAAGGGCGTTTGGTGTTAATGAAAAACTTAACAAATAATCTATTCTTTTTTATTAAAGATTACATAAAGATAATTAATATTCTAAAAGTAGAAAAATAAATGCAGTTTTGATAGGAAATGAAATTAATTCCAATCAAAAACAACATGAATAAATAATTAATTAAAAATATTATCTTTAAAATCAAAAAATGAATAAATGCTAGTTTACAAATATAGAGGCGGTGATGAAACTATTTTTGAAAGAGATTTATCTTCTATTAAAAATAATGTATTTTTTGCACCTAAACATGATTTATTAAACGATCCATGTGAAACTTTAGTTTGTACTGATAAATTTGTAACTCAAGCTAGATCATTAAGTTTCTTGTTTGGAACAGACAAAGAAAAAAAGATTTTGAATGTGCAAGATGCTGTACGTAATCTATTTCATGTTAGAAAAAAGACGCTTGGTATTTATTCTTTGTCCAAGACATATGTTGATGAATTACTGTGGGCGCATTACGCAAATTCTCACAAAGGATTTTGTATAGAATATGATTTGGACAAATTGCTTAATTGTGATAAATCGTTTGGTTTGTATGCGTTTGATATTGAGTATAGTAAAGAACCGCCTCAATATTCTATGAAAGACATTAATAATCATAGAACTGAATATATCGTAAAAAAAATTGCTGGTCATAAATCAATAAGATGGGAATATGAAAAGGAGTATAGAATAATTACTGATTTTTTTGGAAATCATTCGTATGATTTTGAAGCAGTAAAGGGAATATACTTTGGCTTGAATATGTCTGAGAATCAAAAAGAAATTTTAATGAATACTCTTGAGGGACGAGGAATAAAATTTTATCAAATAAAACAGATTCCCAAAACTTATCAATTTGAAAGAGAATTAATAAATGATGTTTTTAAAGAAGAAATCAGTTATTTTAAAAAAATCCCCAATATAATTTCAAGAATTGGAGATGTAAAAATTGATATTCTCGAAAAAAAGTACATAAGAGAAAGTAAAGCAAATATTACTATTGAAATTGAATCTTACATTGATGAAAAATCGATAAAGTGGTTAGCAAAAAAAATTAAAGAGGAAATGTTTAAAAATGCGGAAAGGGTCTTTATATTCTTTTACTTGAAAGGAGATTCAATTAAAAATCTTGCGTGGGCCACAGCACATTTTTCACCAGAATTTGAAATTAAAATTCTAGGTGCAAAAAAGGAAAATATTGAAGATTTAGATAAAGTTATAGTTATTGGAAATATTTTAGAAACATGGGAAGATAATTTTTCTGTTACGCCATGTAAATATTTCTTAGTTAACGAAAATGGAAAATTATTTATGAAATCATTTTTTGCTAAAAATGGGCTTTCAGATTCATATGAGTTAATTGAAGAAGTTATGGAAACAGATAACAAAGACTCAATAAGATTAGATTATGAAAATAATTATGGAGAATATTACATTGTTGAAAAAAATGGATATTTAGGAATTTATGGTGAGAATGGGAAATTTAGAGAGGCTAAAAAAAGAGATATTTTAAAACCCCTCAAAAACGCCTAATCCAAATAAAGCAAAATCGTATTTTACAGGATCGTTTGCGTCAAGTTCACGAAGTTTTATATCAAGTGCCGCTAATGCTTTTCCATCGTTTTGCTTTCTAGTAAGCAAACCTAGTTTCCGTGCTACATTTCCAGAATGGACATCGAGGGGACAAGACAGGAGTGAAGGTGATATGTTTTTCCATATACCCAAATCCACACCTTTGTTGTCCTGACGGCACATCCATCTAAGGTACATGTTAATGCGTTTTGCAGCAGAACCATTCATGGGATCTGAAATATGTTTTTGGGCTCTGTTTTGAAGCTGCATTTCGAAGAATATTTTTTTGAATTCAGAAATGCTTTTTTGCATCGAATCTGTTTCCTGATTTTTAGTAAAAACAGCTTCGAGTCCCCCGTGATTTTTATAAATGTGTTGTAATCCTTTAATAAAACTTATGAAATCCTGCCCATTAAAGGTTCTGTGGACAAAAGAATCTAATTGTTCCAGATTGTTTTCGCTGTGCGAAAGAACAAAATCATAAGGCGAATTTCCCATCAAATCTATCATTTTCCGGGAGTTTTTGATAATCATTTTGCGGTTGCCCCAAGCAATAGTTGCGCTCAAAAAACCTGCAATTTCGATGTCTTCTTTTTGAGAAAATAAATGCGGAATTTGAACTGGATCACTTTCAATGAAATCGAGTGTATTGTATTGAAGCACTTTTTGGTCAAGAAAATCTTTGAGCTCAGTCTGATTCATTATTTGTTACGGATTACTAATTTGGCCATCTACCATAATTAATTTTCTGTCGGCCATATTTGCCAATTCTTCATTATGAGTTACAATCACAAGAGTTTGTCCGAATTCATCTCGAAGCTGAAAAAATAGTTGATGTAAATTTTCGGCCGAATGCGTGTCGAGATTACCTGAGGGTTCATCTGCAAAAATAACATCCGGTTTATTGATTAACGCTCTAGCGACGGCTACACGCTGCTGTTCACCTCCCGAAAGTTCGTTTGGCTTGTGATTTATTCTGTGGGATAATCCTAAATACTCTAACAGTTTTTTTGCTTCTTTTTCGGTTTCAGAAACTTTTTTGCCTGCAATATAAGCGGGAATACAAACATTTTCTAAAGCAGTAAATTCAGGTAATAATTGATGGAATTGAAAAATAAATCCCAAATTTAAATTCCTGAATTTAGATAAAGATTTATCGTTCATTTTTAAAATATCCTCATTGTTTATAACTAACGAGGTTTCATTTTCTTTTACTGCCGAACTTGGTTTGTCCAATGTTCCTAATATTTGCAAAAGCGTAGTCTTTCCAGCTCCCGAAGCACCAACAATCGAAACAATTTCGCCTTTTTTAATATGTAAATCTACTCCTTTTAATACTTCAAGCTGATCGTAAAATTTATGTATATTTTTTGCGTGTATCATTGTTTTGAAACTGTTTTCACAAAGAAACAAAAGTTTCTGCCGATATTATAATGGCTTCGGCAATTTTTAACTTTTTAATTTTAATTGTTTTCCGATTTGGATTTTGTAGATTTATATCTGAAACAATTGTAATAAAATGGATAATTTAGAAACAGAAGCTAATTTTCAAAAACAAAAAGTAACCAAGTTTTTATTAGGTGTTCTTTTTGATGCAGTGGGAATGATATCATTTGTAATTCCGGGAATTGGCGAATTTGCAGATGTAGTTTGGGCACCACTGGCCGGTTTTTTAATGACCAAAATGTATGCAGGCCGAGTAGGAAGGGTAGCAGGTATTCTAACTTTTGTTGAGGAAATTATTCCTTTTACCGATGTAATTCCGTCTTTTACGATTACTTGGATTTACACCTATTGGATTAAAGGAAATGCCCGATGAGAAGTTATTTTATTCTTTAAAAATAAATCCCAATCCCATGCTTCTGAGCATTTTTTTTGAAAAAGGAAAAAAGAATTTTGACTGGCCAAATAGATAGCCAAAAACCATAAGTAAAAAGGGGTAGAGGGGCAATACTAAAAGAAGTAAAACAAGGTAATATAAAAACCAATGCATATTGTCTTTACTCCAGCCAAAACACCCCATAAAATAACCGGATATTTTTGCTGACAAAGAACCGTTTATAGCAAAAACGATAAAGATAATTACAAGGTCGTAATTAGAAGTAATTCCCCAACGCTGTTTTAATCTTTTCATTAATGATTTATTTCCTTTTTACAAATATAGCAGGTTTTGATCTTTAAATCATTAATGCAGATGAAAAACAAAGTCAAATTTCAGGAGATTTTTTTGTGTTTTCTCAGGTAAATATAAAATGACTGTGTTTTGCTATCGAGACGGTACATGACCATATAATCTTTGGTTGTATTTGTTTTGAAAATAGACCATATAGTTATAAATAAGATAATTTACTTCGTAACCGTAATTAATAGCTGGTTCATAATTAATGGTCATTTCGTATAAATTTGGAGGATAGATTTGTGGCTGGCGAACGCGGTTGTTCCATTCCAAAACATAAAAATTGTTTTTGTTCTCCAAATAGCTTTGGGTATAATAACCTCTGGGAAAAGCGGTCGACTGCAACCAAAAATCAAAACCAGGTTCAATGATAATGACTTCATATTCTAATTCTTCATTTACAATTTTTATAGTGTCATTACTGCTTGCTGCTTTTGGTTTATCAGTGTTTGAAACACTCGATTTGGAACTGCTACACGCAACAATTACAAAGAGAAAAAGCAATATGCAAACAGAATTTTTCATAAAAAATGATTTTCGGATGTATTGTAAAAAAGAAGAGAACGATATTTGATGAATTGTAATTGGTATATAAATTTACTAATTTTATTGATTATCAGTGCGCTTTAATAATGCAAAAAGACATTTACTCTTCTGCAAATGTCTTTTGAAAAAAGATTTTAGAATTCAATTAAGCCTTATTTTCCAAAGAGTTTTCCTAGAAACCCGCCAATACCGCCTTTATTCTGTGTTGCTGCAATAGCATCACTTAAATCTAGTTTTCCGTCAGCATTTTGATCTAGACCAAATTGGGTTCCATATTTTGAAATAGTATCCATAATTCCTGATGTTTGTGCGCCGCCACCAGAGATAGCCCCAATTAAATCGGTAATCTGAAAACTATCATTCGGATCATTTGCTTTATTTACAAGTCCGCCCAGAACTTTTGGTATTATACTTCCTGCAACACCAGAAGCGGTACTGCTGTCTAATCCAAATTTTTCTCCCAAGCTTCCAGTAAGCTGCTGGGTGATTTCCTGAACCGCTGGGTTAGAACCATTTTGAGCATTATTTCCTTGTAATAAGCCAGCTAATTTTTCAATTCCCTCGCCTTCAGAAGCCATTTTTTGTAAACTCGAAAAAATAGAACTTCCTGCTTCCTGCATCACTGCATCATTTTGTTCATTTGGAACCGCATTGTTTTTTACAACATCATCCTGACCAAACTGCTGTACTAATTGTGTTAATTGCTCAAACATAGTTTCTTGAATTAAGGGTTAAAGTTTACTATCAAATATAATCAAAAAAAAAGTTAGAAATTAGTAACGTGAGTTAATAATTTCTAACTATGTATTTTTAAATCAGTAACTTATTTTAGTAATTCAATGATTTGATGTGCAAGTTCGGTACCAATTCTATCTTGAGCTTCTGCAGTGGCGGCTCCAATATGCGGTGTTAATGAAATTTTAGGATTCATTAAAATAGTAATTTCTGGATTAGGCTCATTTTCATAAACATCCAATCCGGCAAATAATACTTTTCCGCTATCCAGTGCTTCTATTAATGCTACTTCATCTATAGCACCGCCGCGAGCACAGTTAATAATTCCGACGCCGTCTTTCATCAGCTCAAAATCTTTCTCACCAATTACATAATCGTCTTGTGCAGGAACGTGCAACGTAATAAAATCAGATGACGCAAATAAAGATTCCAGAGATTGCGAAGTAAGAGAAATGCTAATGGTTTGTCCATCAAAAAAATGGATTTTAAGATCTTTGTGAGGAATGTGCATATCACTGTAAATTACCTTCATTCCTAAACCTATAGCCATTCTTGCAACCGCTTTACCAATGCGTCCCATACCAATTATCCCAAGAGTTTTGCCTCTAAGTTCAATTCCATTGGCATAAGCTTTTTTCAGCTGTTCAAATTGGGTGTCGCCTTCAAGAGGCATATTTCTGTTCGAATCATGAAGGAATCGTACACCTGTAAATAAATGTGCAAAAACCAGTTCTGCCACAGATTCCGAAGATGAGGCAGGAGTATTGATAACATGAATTCCTTTGCTTTTGGCATATTCAACGTCAATATTATCCATTCCGACACCGCCGCGTCCAATAATTTTCAGGCTTGGGCAGGCATCAATAATATCTTTGCGAACCTTTGTAGCACTGCGGACTATTAGAATTCCAATGTCGTTTTTGTTTATAAAATTAGCAACTTGTTCCTGTGCTACTTTTGTGGTAATAACTTCAAAACCAGATTTTTCTAAAGCATCAATACCGCTTTTAGAAATTCCGTCATTTGCTAATATCTTCATTTAATGT
The DNA here is from genome assembly GCF_003385115.1 of Flavobacterium aquicola. Classification (GTDB taxonomy): domain Bacteria; phylum Bacteroidota; class Bacteroidia; order Flavobacteriales; family Flavobacteriaceae; genus Flavobacterium; species Flavobacterium aquicola. The sequence continues at coordinate 378,325 of NZ_QUNI01000001.1, read as the reverse complement.
TTATTTGTTTAATCATTTAATCGTTTAATCTTTTGTCGTTTAATCGTAATGTTTGCTGTATAATCGATTTCACGATTCACCAAATCACCAAATAAACGATTCACCGATTAAACAATGGTTTCCAGTTCCTTCATCACATCAGCAAGAACCTGCACACTTTCCAGCGGAAGCGCATTGTACATAGAAGCTCTATATCCTCCAACAGAACGGTGTCCTGGCAATCCATTTATTCCAGCAGCTTTACACATTTCGTCAAATTTGGCAGCATGAGATTCATCGTTCAATAAAAATGTTGCATTCATATTAGAACGGTCTTCAACAGCTGCAGTTCCTCTAAATAATGGATTTCTGTCAATTTCATTATAAAGTAAAGCTGCTTTAGCATCGTTTATTTTTTCAATAGCCTCAATTCCGCCTATTTTTTTTAACCATTGTAAAGTTAATAAAGATGCATAAACAGGGAAAACAGGCGGTGTATTGTACATACTGTCTGCTTTAATATGTTTTGCATAATCCAGCATACTCGGAATGGTGCGTCCGGTTTTACCAAGAATTTCTTCTTTGATGACAACCAAAGTAGTTCCTGCAGGTCCCATATTTTTCTGAGCTCCGGCGTAAATAATATCAAATTTTGAAAAATCAATTTTTCTAGAAAAAATATCAGAACTCATATCGCAGACAACCGGAATATCTGTTTCTGGAAATTCCTTCATTTGAGTCCCGAAAATGGTATTATTACTTGTACAGTGAAAATAATCTGCATCAGCAGGTATTGTATATCCTTTTGGAATATGATTGAAATTTTCTTCTTCTGAAGAAGCAACAACAGTAGTTGTTCCGAAAAATTTCGCCTCTTTTATTGCTCCGGAAGCCCAAGTACCAGTATTCAAATAAGCTGCTTTACCGTTTTCTTTCATTAAGTTGTAAGGGACCATCAGGAATTCTAAACTCGCTCCTCCTCCAAGAAAAATTGCTTGATATCCTTTGTCTTTTAAATCCAAAAGTTCTAAAACTAAAGCTCTTGCTTCTTCCATTACGGCGACAAAATCTTTACTACGGTGCGAAATCTCTAATAATGATAAACCAGAATCATTAAAATTCAAAATAGCCTGAGCTGATTTTTCAAAAACTTCTTGTGGTAAAATGCAAGGTCCTGCGCTGTAGTTGTGTTTTTTCATGGTGTTGTAACTTTTTTTTAGTTGTTTTCAATTGATAACTATCGAAAATATGCCAAATTTCAATTAATTATTAAATAAGACAAATTCCTATAGTTTAAAGTGAATTTTAAGACTGCTAATTTCGGAAATACGAGACGAATAACCATTAAATTTTTCGTAATAATATATAAAGATTGAATTATATTGTTAATAAGAAAGAAACGGTGTCAATGTTATCTGCATAATCCCATAAATTTGGTTTTTGTGTAGTTCCAAATGGAATGCTGTTTTTTACAAGATTGTTGCTTACAATGCATTGAATCTGTTCGTTTTCGTCTTCTAAACGCTTTTGTAAATCCTCCAGATTTTCATAATATTCATAAAAGACACTCGAAATAGGGGAGCTGTAACTCGAATCTTCTTTGATGGTCAAGAATCCATTGTCTAACAGCTTGAAATTGCTCATCAGGAAAACCGCCTTGTTGTAATCGTAGTTGTTTGCATATTTTTCATAATGAATGACATCTTGGTATTCAAAAATAGCTTCAAAAAAAGGTTCGAAAGAATAGTCTTTTGGAACAAATAATTTGGAAACATTTCGGCATCCCAATCCAAAGTATCTAAAAATATCTTCGCCTAATGCAAGTAAGTGTTCTTTGGTTTCTTGTCCATTCAATACTGCAGCAGAATTTCTGTTTTTTCGTATGATAGAAGGTTTATCTTTGAAATAATATTCAAAATAACGGGCTGTGTTGTTGCTTCCGGTTGCAATTACGGCATCAAAATTTTCCAGTTTTCCTTCAACAAATGTGATTTTGTTTTTAAAATCGGGTTCTGCAGCTATTAGATAATTGGCCAAAAAAGGCAATAAGTGCTGGTCGTTTGATGATGTTTTAACCAAAACATTATGTCCAGAAAGTAAAACAGACAAGAAATCATGAAAGCCTACCAGCGGAATATTTCCAGCCAAAATCAGGGCAATATTTTTAGGTGCTGCGACACTGAAATCATACTTAGAAAGCCATTTTGTTAGGTTTTTTTCGGTTAATGCTTCGGCCCAAGAGGCAATTGCAAAATGAACCTGTTCTGGAGTGTACCAGCCATTATGAGATTGAGAAAGCTGAATTAAATCGGTAAATTTTTCAAAAAATAAATCATTGCCAAATACAGTTTCATTCTTGGTGCAATTTTTATCTTTAAATTGGTTTAAGAATTCTCCTAGTTTAACAAATGCACTTTTTTTTGTATCTAATGTCATAATGTTTGTTTATGAAAAGTTTTGATTGTAGTTTTGCACAAAAATAAGCTTTTTATAAGCTCTAGGCAAAAGTTGTGCTGATTATTCGTATTTCGAATAATCGTACTTTTTGCTTTGAACTTACAATCTTAAAAATTAAACAGAAATGGCAATTATAATAACTGACGAATGCATCAACTGCGGGGCTTGTGAACCAGAGTGCCCAAACACAGCTATATATGAAGGTGCAGATGATTGGAGATATAAAGACGGTACAAATTTAAAAGGAAAAGTAATTTTGCCAGATGGTACCGAAGTAGATTCAGATGAGGCACAGACGCCAATCTCTGATGAAATCTATTACATCGTTCCAGGAAAATGTACTGAGTGTAAAGGTTTTCATGATGAGCCTCAATGTGCTGCCGTATGTCCTGTTGACTGCTGTATTCCAGATGATAATCATGTAGAAACTGAAGAGACTTTGTTGAATAGACAAGCTTTTTTACATAACGAATAATAGTTTTGATTACTATATTTACTAAACCTGTGTTTTTTAACGCAGGTTTTTTTTTATATCGAAACCTATTTTATTAATTCGTATCTTTTTCTGGAAAAATTGCTGTTGTAATTTTTTTTTATATTTTTAAATGCTTTTTTATGAATTAATTATTTATATTTAATAAATATGAAAAGAATTCTTGTTTGGTTTCCATTAATCTTTTGTTTTACTGTTTTTTCACAAACTAATGAAAAAAAAGTAATACTATTGGACGTAGATACAAATGAGCCAATTGGTGAAGCAGTTATTTTAGTCCTGAAAACAAAACAAGTCTTGATGACGAATGAGGAAGGCAGTGCTACATTCGAACTTAAAGGAGGATCAAATCTAAAAGTAACACATTCATCATACTTGCCAATAATCATTAAGTGGGCTTCGTTGACCCAGCCTGAAAATATTTTTTATCTCAAAAGTAAACTTAATACTCTGGACGATATTGTAATAACCAGCAGAGATCCGCATGAGATAATTAAAGATTTGGTTGCTAATTCTATTAAGACTCTAACTGTTCCTGCTAGATTGAAAGTCTATGCCAGAGAGTTTTTTAAATTAAATGGTAATTATACTTATTTTAATGATGGGCTGATCAATTTTCAATTATACAGAGAACAGAAGAAAGTCAAATCAATTTTACTATTAGAACAAAATAGGTCTTTTGGTTTAATAGATGAAGATATTTCATCTGATTTACTAGGCTATAATTTAAACTCTATGATGGAGAAGTATTATGTTTTCTCTGTTTTGAGACCTTTATTAGATGAAAAAACAAGTAAGAAATACAATTTTGTCGTAAAGGTAAATTCTATGAATCAGGAGTATAATGATATAATTGCAACCCCCATTCCTGTAGAAAAAACGTCTGATGTATTAGATGATTTTAAAATTGTTTATGATTTGAAGAAGAAATTGATAGTAGAGATTACCGCTGTCACATCTGCAGAAACTTTGGCATCAATTGATGAAAATACTGAAAAGGGGAGTGAAAATTTGATTAGATCTGTATTCAAAACAAATTACAGAATTGATCTTGGCAGTTATTATTTAGTCAGTTCCAATGAGGAAATAAATTACAGTGTTAATGCTGGTAATGAAATAAAAAACATTGAAATATTAAATAATTTAATTACAACTAATTTTAATATTCAAAATTTCACGTATAACGATAGTCAGGTTTTTAAGGACAAGACACTCTTTAATGCAAAAAATTCCATTTTGACTGATTATTGGAACTTTTCTGGTTTAACCCCTACTGCTAAGGAATTGGAAATTATAAATAAGATCAGCGAGTAAAAGCTGCAGTTTTTATTTACTTTAGATTGTTCTTTTTTTATTATTTACTTTAGAATAAAAGGTAATCGCATTCATAATTAATCTTCCCTATCTAAAGAAAATAAACTTAATCTTTGCAAAAGTATTAATCTCAAAAAAAATGTTTAACAAGCATTTTTAAATCTTATATTTGCAAACTTTAAAAAGGAATTACTAAAACGAGTGACAATTTATTAGGGTTACTTGTAAACATATATGTTATGAAAGCAGGAATTGTAGGATTACCAAATGTTGGAAAATCAACATTATTCAATTGTTTATCGAATGCAAAAGCGCAGAGTGCAAACTTTCCGTTTTGTACTATTGAACCTAATATTGGAGTTGTAAACGTTCCGGATCCAAGAATCAATAAATTAGAAGAACTAGTAAAACCAGAACGCGTTCAAATGGCAACTGTAGATATCGTAGATATCGCAGGTTTGGTAAAAGGAGCAAGTAAGGGAGAAGGTTTAGGAAATCAATTTCTTGGCAATATTAGAGAGTGTAATGCTATTATTCATGTTCTGCGCTGTTTTGACAATGATAATATCGTTCACGTTGATGGAAATGTGAACCCAATTCGTGACAAAGAGACTATCGATATTGAGTTACAGCTGAAAGACTTAGAAACTGTTGAAAAACGTTTAGAAAAAGTAAATCGTGCCGCTAAAACGGGTAACAAAGAAGCGCAGACTGAAAAAGCACTTTTGGACCGAATCAGAGAGGCCTTATTGCAGGCTAAATCTGCTAGAGTTATTACACCTCAAAACAACGATGAAGAAGTTCTTCTTGAAAGCTTTCAGTTAATTACGGCAAAACCGGTATTATATGTTTGTAATGTTGATGAAAGTTCAGCAGTAAATGGAAATAAATATGTAGATCAGGTTCGTGAATTGGTAAAAGATGAAGAAGCTGAAGTAATTATTCTTTCAGTAGGAGCTGAGGCTGATATCACCGAATTAGAAAGCTACGAAGAGCGTCAGGTTTTTCTAGAAGATATGGGATTGACTGAGCCAGGAGCATCTGTGTTAATTCGTGCCGCTTACAAATTACTGAAACAGCAGACTTATTTCACAGCTGGTGTAAAAGAAGTTCGTGCCTGGACTATCAATATTGGAGCTACTGCACCGCAAGCAGCTGGAGTTATCCATACTGATTTTGAAAAAGGATTTATCCGTGCTGAAGTGATTTCATACGAAGATTACGTACAATACGGTTCGGAAGCTAAAGCAAAAGAAGCTGGTAAATTCAAAGTGGAAGGAAAAGAATATATTGTAAAAGATGGTGACGTAATGCATTTCCGTTTTAACGTATAAACAGAAAATAGAACAAAGAGAACAGAATAAAGAAAAACCGCAAAGTAATTTTGCGGTTTTTTTGTTTCTAATCCAGATTAAAAATCAGCTTTATTCTTTACGAACAAGAAATTTATAAATTGTTTTAGAAGTAAAGGTTTTCCCTGGTCGCAAAATAGTATTTGGAAAAGCAGGGGTATTTATTGAATTTGGATAATGCTGTGTTTCAAGACAGAATGCGCCATTTTTAGTATACGGAACCCCATTTCGTCCCTTAACTTTTTCGCTTAACCAATTTCCAGAATAAAATACAACACCGGGTTCGGTAGTATAGACTTCTAATTCTCTACCGCTTAAAGGCTCGTAAGCTTTTGCTGCTAAAGCCAATTTGCCTGATTGGTTTCGCAATGAAAACGTAACATCATAACCATTGGTATATTGCTGGACTTTTTCTATATCTTTCCCTATGGTTTTTGACGAAGTAAAATCAAAAGGAGTATCTTTTACATTTAAGATTTTACCGGTTATCAAACTGCCATCTCCATATTCAAGATATTTATCTGCATATACAATTAGTTCTGTATTCAGTGCTTTTTTATCTTTTCCGCCAGAAAGATTAAAATAAGAGTGGTTTGTAAGTACAATCGGTGTTGCTTTATCGGTGTTAGCTTTATAATCAATAAGCAGATCATTACTATTGGTGAGAGTAAAAGTTATTGTAACCAATAAATTACCTGGAAAACCTTCTTCTCCATCTTTACTCAAATACTTCATTTCAACAGCAACTTCATTTTTATGGAATATTTCTTTAGCATTCCAAATGCGTTTGTCAAAACCCTTTGCACCTCCATGAATATCCGATGTTAGGTTGTATTCTTTTCCATCGATTATAAATTTTTTATTTGAAATCCTATTAGCAACGCGCCCAACAGTAGATCCCAGCAACTGGTTTTGCGAACCAGCATAATCCGAAAGTGAATCGAATCCAAATGCTACACTGCTTATTTCTCCAAATTTATCTGGTGTTAATATATTAGTAATTGCAGCTCCATAAGTTATTAACTGAACCTGCATTCCTGTTTTGTTTTGCAAAGTGTACTGAAAAACATCCTGTCCTTCAACTTGTCCAATCTTTTCGGTTTTGATAAATGGTTTTCCTGCCGAATTCTGCTTTTGAGAAAATGCATCTTCAGCCAATAAACAGGAAAGAATTAAAAATAATAAGTAAGCGGTAAATTTCAATTTAGTCATAATTGTATTTTTTGTCATTTGTGCTACTGAAATTATCTATTTCGAAATTCCTAAATCATATCGATCTTCCAGATGAGCAAATCGTGCTAATATTTCGAGCATTCCTCCGTGCTCTACTAAATTATATATACCATCTTTTGCAGCAAATAGGCCTTTATCATTTTTGTTTTCTTTCAAAGCATTATCTAAACACTTTTTAAATCCCAAAACGTATTTCATATCCTTATTATGATTTAAAAGCTGTTGATATCCTCTCAATAAAACAGCATTAAACCAATATCCATCTCTGAATTTTCCACTTCCATAAAAATACTCCAAAGAATTGTCTGCTATTTTATTAGCTCTTTCAAGATACTTTTTCTCCCCTGTTATTTCATATAAATAAACATTCGATTGAAGCATAGTCCCTGTATTATATGAAAATATTGCTTTGCCAATACTTTGATCTTTGATTTTAATATTGTCGTAAAATAATCCTTCGGGTGTTTGCAGTCTTTTATTTGTCCAGTCGTATATCTTTAGCGCAGTATCGAGATATTTCTTTTCTTTGGTTGCTTTATATAGTTTAAGCGCAACAAGTACACCAGGTCCATTTGAGCAGGTGTTTTTTGTTTCAAAATCATTTTCCCGCCAGTAAAGCCCGCCTCCAAGTGTTGTATCGGAAGCTGTCATCATAAAATCGTACATTGATTTTCCTAATTCAAAATATTTTTTATTTCCAGTTCGCTCATAAATATCCAAACCTGTAATTCCAATCCATTGATTGTCATCGAAATACCTTTGTCCTTTACTCAGTTTTACAATATACTCACCATATCCTGGTTTTGGAGGAGCCGGGTCGTAATAATATTGCATGCTTTTGAAAATGCCAGCAACTAAATGTGCATTTTTATCCACTTTTTCAATTTCGTTTGTAGCTTCAAACATGGCACAAAGTGCCCACAGCCAGCTATATTCGCGCTTATGCCCGAATTTTGTTTCTCTTTTTGCTGGATCTAAGTCCACAAAGTAATAACCTGAAACGGCATCGTGGAAATGATGCTCAATAGCAGTATGCAGATGCTGCATTTCATTTTTATAATAATTGTTTTCAGCGTTGGTTTTTTTTACCAATGTAAAACTTGAAAATATTACAATTAATGCAATAAGTACTAAACTTCCTTTTCTTCGATTCATAATATGTGTAAAATGGTTATTTATAAATTATTATTTTTTTATTTCGGGACCGCTTTTTTAATTAGGTATGAAAATATTTTACTTTTTTTTGAGGTGCTTTAAATCCTAACCGCCTCTTCTTTATAATAGTGATGTTTAAATTATTTGTTTTATCTCCGAAAAATATTTTTTTTAAAACTTAATCTGTCTTTTACTTTCAAATGAATTCGCTGCACTTCTCTGAAAATAAAATTAATCTGCTAATATCTGAGGCAAATCTTGATTTGTTTTAGTTCATTTTTAGTACTTTTAACCCGTTGGGTGCTATTATTTTTTTTAAAGACATTTTTTCTTGACCAATTGATTTTAAAATAAAATTGGAGATGGTAAATATAGTAAAACGTTTTAGTAAAAAAGAAAATATTTTAGCGCACAAATAATAATATAAAAATAAAATCATTAATTATACCGAAAGGTCACTAACAATAAAATTTAAATTGCTATGAAAATCATCGCCTTTGCCGGAAGTCCAAGTAAAAATTCTATTAATAAAAAACTGGCAGCTTATGCATCCAGTTTATTCGAAAATGCTCAAGTTGAGGTTTTGGATTTAAATGATTATGAAATGCCATTATTTAGTGTAGATAAAGAAACTGTTCTTGGGCAGCATACATTAGCGAAAGCATTTTTAGATAAAATTGCCACGGCTGATTTTTTGGTGGTTTCACTTGCTGAAAATAATGGCAATTACAGTGCCGCTTTTAAAAACACTATCGATTGGTGTTCGCGAATAAATGCAAAAATATTCCAGGAAAAACCTATGCTGTTAATGGCTACTTCACCGGGTGCAAGAGGCGGAGCAAGCGTGCTTGAAATTGCAAAAAATAATTTCCCAAGGTTTAATGCTGAAATTAAAGCTGTTTTTTCTTTACCGAGCTTCAATGATAATTTTGATGTTGAAAGAGGAAAAATTTCAAATGAAGAGCTAAACAATCAGTTAAAAGAAATTATTAAGAATATTTAAAATAAGACAAACTTACCCTTTTCTTTTTAGATCTTGCCTCTGTTCAGTATTGTCAAAATGCTGTTAAGATTCTTTAAAGCGTTGCAGTATTAAAGAGCTATATTTAAAAAAAAAATACAATGTAATTCTGTTTTTATAGCATTGTTTTTGTCGGTGCTGTTTAATTAATTTAGTTGAACCTATCTTTTAAGCTATTCAATTTTTATTTAAAAAAGAGAATAGAATCGTTATGTCGTTTAAATGAAATATTTTGTAAGTTTTTAAATATTTTATTTTTAAAACAATGTATTTTATCGGTTAAATTTGTGTTTTAAGCTGTGAGTATGTTTTTTTGAGTTCTTGGTTTAGAATACGTTTCTAATAGGTTTGCATAAAGCCTAAAAGAATAATTAATGCATTATTATGATAAATAAGATAAAAGTATCTATAGAATTTTCATTGCTAATCTTTGTGCTGGCTGTATTAATAGCTGGAATCACTGCTATTACCGTTTATGATACTTCAAAGCAGAATATTCTATTTTTAATGATCACAATTTTTGTTTTTTCAGCGCTTCTTTTTTATTTTCTGATTAAAAAAAAATTGTGGATTCAGAGGCTGAGTTATAAGGATGAAAAATTAGAAACAGCAGAACAGTATTATCATGACTTTATAGCTTACGCTGGAGATGCTATTCTCATTTTAAATAATAAAAATAAGATAGTAGACTTAAATGACTGCGCTTGTAATTTATTTGGATACTCAAGAGAAGAATTACTGCAGAAGGAATTTATAGAACTAATTTTTCAAGGCGAAGCAGATGCGTTAGAAAGTGCTGAATTCTGCGACCAGACTAAATCGAGATTAATTTACAGAAAAGTTAAAAGAAAAGACGGAGCATTAATTGATGCTGAAATAACCAATTGGTTAATAAAAGATAATGGATCCTTTGCTATAATCCGAGATGTTACCGAAAAGAAAAGCGCCGAAGCTATTATAAAAGAATCGGAGGAGAAATACCGGTATTTATTTGATAATAACCCTGCTCATATTATCATTTGGGATTTTGAAACCTTAAAAGTATTAGAAGTAAATAATACCATTTTGAAAAGCCATGGTTATAGTGAGTCAGAATGGGAAAACATGAGTATTCTCGATAATCGGTATGAAGAAAATTATCAAAAGTCCAAAGATTTAGCAATATTACTGCTGAACAGCGATGAGGCTGTATTTGAGACAAGGGCAAAATATTTAAAGAAAAACAGGGAAGTAATGTTTTTGGAGGTCACTTCATATAAAATTGACTACAATAATAAAAAGGCTGTTTTATCTATCGCACGTGATGTTTCGGAACAGATTAAGGCTGAAGATAAATTAAGGCAAAGTGAAGAGAAATACCATTCATTAGTTGAACATGCAGGAGACGCTATTTTTGTAATAGCACAAAATAAAAATATTATAGAGGTAAATTCGGCTACCTGCCAGCTGTTGGGATATTCAAGGGAAGAACTGCTGAATATTAATTTTCTGGATATGTATCCAAGGGATAGTTCAGATTATTTTTCTGCACGATGGGATTTAATTAAGGATGGGAAAAATTATTTAACCGAAACCAGACTTCAACGGAAAGACGGCAGTTTCGTAGAGGTCGAAATCAATAGAAAACAATTAGATGATGTTAGTTACCTTTCTATTGTTCGTGATGTTTCTGAACGGAAAAAGATTGAAAATGAACTCGTTGAAAATAAAGAAAAATTAAGATTATTTATTGAAAACAGCCCCGCTTCTCTTGCTATGTTTGATAATGATATGAGGTATATTTCCAGAAGCCGCAGCTGGATGGTAGATTATAATCTTTTAGGACAGGATATTATTGGTAAAAAACATTATGATATTTTTCCCGGACTTTCTCAAGAATGGAAAGATATTCACCAGAGCTGTCTAAAAGGCAATATTGAACAAAGGGAAGAAGACTTTTTTATAAGACCAGATGGTAATGTAGAATGGATTCGCTGGGAAATACATCCTTGGAAACTAGCTTCAGAAGAAATTGGCGGGATAATAATGTTTGTTGATATTATAACCGAAAGAAAGCATGCTGTAGAAATGTTTAAGCAGCAATTTGAAAACTCTCCAGATACTATTATTTATGTGAATAAACAGCTTAAAATCGAGTCTATAAATAGGGATACATTTCTAAATTTTGCTGTTGATGAGTTAATTGGCAGGGACTGTGTTTCGATTTTGCCAGAGAGCAGTCAGTCGTTTGTTAGAGAAAAGTTAGAAAAAAGCTTTGAGACAGGAAAAGAACAGGAGTTCGAATATGAAATAAGTAAGGGGTATTGGAGCTGTACCAGACTGGTGCCAATTGTTTTTAATGACGTAGTAACACATGTTTTGGTTTTTAGCACTGATATTTCTACGCGTAAAGAAGCGGAGCAGAAATTATTGCAAAGTGAGGAAAAATATCGTGTGGTAACAGAAAATATAAGTGATGCTATTCTTTTAGTTAATAAAAATTTCAAGATAGAATATTTAAGTCCATCAGCAGAAAGAATTTCGGGTTACAGTTCTGAAGAAGTAAATTCAAAATTGATTTTTGATTTTATCCATCCTGAGGATCTTGAAAAAGACCGAAATTTTTTTGAAAATTCTTTTAGTTCACCCGGCGTTTCTATGCAAAAACAACTTCGTACTATAAACAAGAAAGGAAAGGCTATTTGGATCGAAGGAACAATAGTTAATTTACTGGGCAAAAACAATGAAGGCTCATATGTAATAAATTATAGGGATATAACCAATAGAAAAAAGCTGGAAGAACAGCAGGCTTTAATGGCTTCAATTGTCAATTCTTCGGATGATGCAATTATTAGTAAAAATATAAATGGTATCGTTACTTCATGGAATGTGGGTGCTGAACGGATTTTGGGATATACCGCAGATGAAATGATTGGCAAAAATATTGGAATACTAGTTCCTTTAGGATGTAGAGATGAAGAAGTCAAAATTCTCAATACGATTAAATCTGGGCATTCTGTAGAGCACTTTGAAACTAGAAGAGTCAAGAAAAATGGAGATTTAATAGATGTTTCGCTGACTATTTCGCCTGTCAGAGATGTTTTGGGTAATGTTGTAGGAGCATCCAAAATTATGCGTAATATTACTGATCGTAAAGAAATAGAGCAGGAGCTTATTCAGAACAATGCTGAACTGAAAAAAGCAAATTCTGAGCTGGATCGTTTTGTTTATAGTGCTTCACATGATTTACGGGCTCCTCTTAAATCGATTTTAGGATTACTTTCTATAACAAAGGATTATGTGGATGCCAATAATACTGAGCTTTTGGAATGCTTATCAATGCTGAATAGCAGTGTGTTTAAACTTGATAGTTTTATTGAAGATATTTTGAGCTATTCAAGAAATTCAAGAATGGAATTGGATAAGGATGAAATTGATTTTCAAGAATTACTGGACAAAATTAAAGAAAAATACAAGTTTATTAACGGGGTAGAAAAACTAAAAGTCCAGATAGAAATAAACTCAGAATCGGTGTTTGTATCCGATTTTAAAAGATTAAGTATTATTTTAAATAATTTACTTTCTAATGCTTTTAAATATAGGGATGAGACTAAGGAAGAATCACATGTGAAAATTATATTTACTAATAATTCCGAACGTGCAATAATCAGGCTTGAAGATAATGGAATAGGAATAGCTGAAAAAGATATAGAAAAAGTATTTAGCATGTTTTATAGGGCAACTATGCTTTCTACTGGATCAGGTCTTGGTTTATATATTGTCAAAGAAACTCTTGATAAACTAGAAGGCAATATTAGTGTAGAATCTAAATTAGGAAAGGGAACCAGTTTCACTATTGAAATTCCTAATCAAATTAATAATTATAAAATGGTTCCTCCAAGCAGTGCCGAAATCAATGAAAATAATAAATAGAACTCATGATAAAGAAACATGTATTGCTTGTAGATGATAATGATATCGACAATTATGTAACAAATCATATTGTCAAAAAGAGCAAAATAGCTGAGAAAATATCAATTAAAAATTCAGCTGTCAAAGCTTTGGAGTTTTTAGAAACAATAAAAGATAATAGTGAAGAATTTCCAGATATGATTTTTCTTGATATATCAATGCCGATTATGAATGGTTTTGGTTTTCTGGATGAATTGATTAAATTTCCTTTGGTTGCTGGAAATCATTGTTCTGTCGTGATGCTAACTTCTTCAAGCGATCAGAACGATATTGACCGAGCGCTGCAGTATTCAGTAGTGAAAAATTATCTTACAAAGCCATTGAAGCTGGAAATGTTGGAATCACTTTCGTAAAAGAAAAAAAATGATTTTTTTCTTTTATTATTTCATTAGCAATAAACTTTAAATAGTACTGTAATTTTATTAATTCACATATAATGTTGAGTTTATATTTTAGGATAATATCATCTTGATAACTTTGGTTAGTAACTCTTTTAAAATATATCGAGAAGTCTTATATTAGCGCAAAATCGATAAATTTCCAAAATGTCCGATCAAAATCAATACAACGAAGATAATATCCGTTCACTCGACTGGAAAGAGCATATCCGTATGCGCCCCGGTATGTACATTGGTAAACTTGGTGATGGATCTTCGCCGGATGACGGTATTTATATTCTTTTAAAAGAGGTTTTAGACAACTGTATCGATGAATTCGTGATGGGTGCAGGTAAAACTATTGAAGTTACTATCAGAGACAAAGCTGTTGCGGTTAGAGACTATGGGCGAGGTATTCCGCTGGGAAAAGTTGTCGACGTAGTTTCGAAAATGAATACAGGAGGAAAGTATGATTCTAAAGCTTTCCAAAAATCGGTAGGGTTAAATGGTGTCGGGACAAAAGCAGTTAATGCTTTGTCTAGCAGTTTTCGTGTAGAATCTGTTCGTGATGAAAAGCAAAAAGCAGCTGAATTTTCAGCAGGAAATTTAGTTTCGGAAGAAGATATTATCGAAACCACGAAGCGAAAAGGTACTAAAGTAACTTTTACACCAGACGAAACTATTTTCAAAAACTATAAATTCCGTTTGGAATATGTCATCAAAATGGTGAAAAACTATTGTTATCTAAACAATGGTTTGACGATTATTTTTAATGGCGAAAAATATTATTCAGAGAATGGTCTTCGTGATTTATTAGAAGAAACCATCAATGCCGAAGATTTAGAATATCCAATAATTCATTTGAAAGATCATGATATTGAGATTGCTCTTACTCACAGTAAAACGCAGTATAGTGAGGAATATCACTCTTTTGTGAATGGTCAGAACACTACGCAGGGAGGAACGCACTTAGCTGCTTATCGTGAAGCAATTGTAAAAACCATTCGTGAGTTTTATAACAAGAGTTTTGAAGCTTCTGATGTTCGTAAATCGATAGTGAGCGCGATTAGTATTAAGGTGATGGAACCTGTTTTTGAATCACAGACCAAAACCAAATTGGGTTCGATGGATATGGGTTCAGATGATGGGACACCACCGGTTTCAGTTCGTACGTTCGTAAATGACTTTATTAAAACCAAATTAGATAATTATCTTCATAAAAATCCGCCGACTGCCGAAGCTTTACTTCGTAAAATTCTTCAGGCAGAACGTGAGCGAAAAGAGTTGTCAGGAATTAGAAAACTGGCTACAGACCGTGCCAAAAAAGCGAACCTTCACAATAAAAAATTAAGAGACTGCCGAGCGCATCTTCCGGATACTAAAAATCCGAGAAACCTTGAAAGTACGCTTTTTATTACCGAGGGGGATTCAGCTTCCGGGTCGATTACAAAATCCCGTGACGTGAATACACAGGCGGTTTTCAGTTTGCGTGGTAAGCCTTTGAATTCCTACGGAATGAGCAAAAAAATTGTTTATGAAAATGAAGAATTCAATTTACTGCAGGCAGCGCTTGATATTGAAGACGGATTGGAAAAATTGCGTTACAACAATATTGTAATCGCAACCGATGCCGATGTCGATGGAATGCACATTCGTTTGCTTTTAATTACGTTTTTCCTTCAGTTTTTCCCTGAATTAATCAAGGAAGGGCATTTGTATATTCTGCAGACACCGCTTTTCAGGGTTCGAAACAAGAAAGAAACCATTTATTGCTATTCTGAAGAAGAACGCGTAGATGCTATAGAAAAATTAAAACCAAAACCGGAAATCACCCGATTTAAAGGTCTAGGAGAGATTTCGCCTGATGAGTTCAAGAATTTTATTGGAGATACCATTCGTTTGGATCCTGTTATGATGGACAAACACACTTCGATTGAGCAATTATTGTCTTTTTATATGGGTAAAAACACGCCTGACAGGCAGGATTTTATTATCAAAAATTTGAAAGTGGAATTGGATGTGGTTGAGGAAGCTTAAAAATTAAGAGTATAATTGAATATCTTAAACACTGTCTACGATATTCAAATTTGAAAACCCTAATCATTAACTGGGGAATTAAAATTTAGAATTTCGTCGTTGCTGATGACGAAATTTAAAATTTAGTTTATGAATATTAAGTACTTTAGAAATAACTAAGTACTATAAAATAAAAATCGATTTCACTATATGAAAGACGAAGACGACGACAACATAATTCCAAATGACGACGAGAATATTTCAGATGAAAACCCGATTGATGACAATCAAGAGGAGGATGAAATTATCGAAGTTGAAGCAAAGCATTTTGAAGGACAGCATTTTTACGAAAACCAAGAGGAAGAGGGAGAAGATGTCATTACCAAAGTAACCGGAATGTACAAAGACTGGTTCTTGGATTATGCTTCATACGTAATTCTGGAGCGCGCTGTTCCTGCTATCGAGGACGGTTTCAAACCGGTGCAGCGCCGTATTATGCACTCTTTGAAAGAGCTGGATGATGGCCGTTACAATAAAGTTGCCAATGTTGTTGGTCACACCATGCAGTATCACCCACACGGAGATGCCAGTATTGGTGATGCTATGGTGCAGATCGGGCAGAAAGAATTATTGATTGACTGCCAAGGAAACTGGGGAAATATTCTAACAGGTGATGGCGCTGCAGCTTCCCGTTATATTGAAGCGCGTTTATCAAAATTTGCTTTGGAGGTTTTGTATTCGCCAAAAATTACCGATTGGGGTGTTTCCTATGATGGACGCCGTGCGGAACCTAATAATCTTCCGGTAAAGTTTCCATTGCTTTTGGCACAGGGAGCCGAAGGTATTGCGGTTGGTCTTTCGACAAAAGTATTGCCTCATAATTTTAATGAGCTGATTGATGCCTCCATTAAAATTTTGAAAGGAAAACCATTTACGTTATATCCGGATTTCTTGACGCAGGGTATCGCCGATGTGTCGAATTACAATGACGGTCTGCGTGGCGGGCGTGTTCGGGTACGTGCCAAAATTGGCCAGCTTGACAAAAATACTTTGGTGATTACTCAAATACCATTTTCGACAAATACAACAACTTTGATTGACAGTATTTTGAAAGCCAATGAAAAAGGTAAAATCAAAATCAAGAAAATTGAAGACAATACTGCTGCTGAGGTTGAAATATTAATTCACCTTTTCCCAGGTGTTTCTCCTGATAAAACCATTGATGCTTTGTTTGCATTTACGGCCTGCGAAACTTCGGTGGCACCTTTAGGCTGTGTGATTGAGGACAATAAGCCTTTGTTTATCGGTGTTTCCGAAATGCTAAAAATTTCGACACACAGAACAGTTGATCTGCTTCGTCAAGAATTGGAAATCCAGTTGGAGGAATTAAAAAACAAATGGCATTTCTCGACTTTGGAGAAAATCTTCATTCGTGAAGAAATGTATATTGATTTCAAGCTGTATTCAGACAGAGAATCGCTTTATAAATATTTGTACGATCGTTTTGAGCCTTTCAAAAAATCATTTGTAAGAGAAATTAATGACGAAGATTTACAGCGATTGACTCAGATTCCGATGATTCGTATCACTCGTTTTGATTCTGATAAAGCCGATGATTTTATCTCGAAGCTGGAAGACGAAATGAAAGAGGTTGAACATAATTTGGAACACCTTACAGACTTTGCCATCGCGTATTTTACCAAATTAAAAGAGAAATACGGAAAAGGAAAAGAGCGTCAAACCGAACTGCGTAATTTTGATAACATTGAAGCGACGAAAGTGGTTTTGAGAAACACCAAATTATACGTAAACAGGGAAGAAGGTTTCGTTGGTACCAGTTTGAAAAAAGACGAATATGTTGCTGATTGTTCGGATATTGATGATGTGATTTTGTTTATGCGCGACGGTAAAATGATGATTACGAAAGTTGATGCAAAGACCTTCGTTGGGAAAGACATTATCCATGTTGCAATTTTTGACAAAAGTGATAAACGCACGATTTATAACATGATTTACCGCGACGGAAAATCAGGTCCTTCGTATATCAAAAGATTCAATGTTTCGGGCGTGACCAGAGATAAATTATACGATTTAACAAATGAAACTAAAGGGTCACAAACCTTATATTTCTCCTGCAATCCAAATGGTGAAGCGGAAGTAATAACTATTTTATTGCGCCAAGTTGGAAGCATCAAGAAACTGAAATTTGATATTGATTTTGCGTCTTTGGCTATTAAAGGACGTGCTTCCAAAGGGAATTTAGTGACCAAGTATCCTATCAAGAAAATTGAATTAAAGGAAAAAGGTATTTCGACCTTACTGCCAAGAAAAATTTGGTTTGATGATACCGTGCAGCGATTGAATGTGGACGCAAGGGGAGAACTGCTGGGCGAATTCAGGCCAAGCGATAAAATTCTAGTGATTTCGCAAGGAGCAAAATTAAAAGTTATTACGCCTGAATTGTCAACTCATTTTGATGAAGATATGATCGTTTTGGAGAAATGGATTCCGAAGAAACCTATTTCGGCGATTTATTATGATGGAGAAAAAGAACGGTATTATATCAAACGTTTCTTGGTTGAAACTGAGAATAAGGAGGATTCTTTTATCACCGAGCATCCGAATTCGAGATTGGAAATCGTTGCAACAGATTACCGGCCTGTAGCCGAATTGGTTTTTACTAAAATTAAAGGCGTACAGAAAGAAAATATGACTGTAGATATTGAGTCTTTTATTGCTGTAAAAGGGTTTAAAGCACTTGGTAATCAATTAACAACGGATAAATTAAAGCAGGTTAATCTTTTAGAGCCTTTGCTTTATGAAGAACCTGAAGTAGTAGTCGAAGAAATTGAAGTACAAGAGGAAACGAATGCTGAGGATATTGATATTCAGCTGGATGATGACGGACAGGTTACTTTGTTTTAACATAAGAAAGACAGTTTAGAATTAATTCTAAACTGTTTTTTTATCATAATAGTGAATATAAATTCCTCTAGCGTTTTGTTTCCACCCCACCACAAAATAGGTTACACTTTCAAATATTTGACTAAATCCAGTTTTGTTTTCTTTAATTCTTCTGCTGCAATTTTAGCCATTTCAGTTGCTCCTTTTATAGAAAAATGGGTGTCGTCGGCTTTGTCTTCTTTGTAGTATGGAATTTCTCCGGCTTTGAAATGCAGGTGTAACTGTTTTGATTTTTCAGGTCCATACGACTGCTCTAATAGTTCGGAATAATATTCCATATCTATAAACGGAACATTGTATTCTTGGGCTACTAAGCGGGTTTCTAGAGTATATTCGCCATGAGTACTTATTAAGACTCCTTTTTCATTAAAATTTCTTCGGGTTACTGAAGAAAATAGGATAGGAGTTGCTCCTTTTTCTCTGGTTTCGGTAACAAAACGAATTAAATTATGGCGATATGCGGTGTGGGGATTTGTGTAGCGCAAAGAATCTTTGTCTTTCGCATCATTATGTCCAAATTGTATAAAAACATAATCTCCTTTTTTTAGGTCTTTGTAAACAGCATCCCAAAGTTTTTCGTTGATAAAACTGCGGGTGCTTCGGCCATTTACAGCTCTATTGTCAAACTTTATATTTTCGGTAAGAAACATGGGAAACAATTGTCCCCAGCCTCGTTCAGGGTTTTCATCTGGCTTTATTTTATCTGCCATAGTAGAGTCGCCAATGCCGTAGATTGTTGGTTTTTGTGCTAAACAATTAAGTGAAATCAGCACAAAAAAAGGGAGAATCCATTTCATAATTTCTAGGTTTAATATATTTATTTGGCAGCGGATGGTGTTGTGGCTTTTTGGCCAATGACAACTTCATTTATGGAGACATTTCCAGAGTTCACAGCTGTCATTCCATTTTTGGCAGATTGTATATTGATGTTGTCCAATTTGATATTGGTCACTTTTTTATCTGGAAAACCTTCAATTACAATTCCGGTATTGGTGGCTTCCGCACAGCTGATATTTGAAAACGAAATATCAGAAACATTTGAAGGATTCAATCCGCTTCCTTCTCCATGATAATTTGCTGTGATATACAGACAGTCTTCTACTTTTCCGAATGCCAGATTATTGAAATAAACATCTTTGATGTAACCGCCGCGATCCGAATTTGTTTTTATAAATATTCCTCTTTTCAGATAACCTCTGAATTTACTGTTCTCAACATATACATTGCGAACTCCCGCAGACATTTCGCTTCCGATGACAATTGCATGCAAACCTTTGAATTCACAATTTCGGATAACAATATTTTCAGAAGGAGTATTGGAATTACTTCGTCCTTCATCATCTCGTCCTGCTTTTATTGCAACGTTATCATCGGCATTGTCAAATAGGACGTTTTCAATTAAAATATCACTCGAATATTCAGGGTCAACGCCGTCGTTATTATTGTTGTGGGCATTGTATTTTACGCCCCGCACTGTTATGCTTTTGCTTTTTAGCAGATGAACGCACCAAAATGGAGAATCTTCAATCTGGACATTTTCGATAAGAATATTTTTAGAATTGATAAACTGAATAAGCTGCGGTCTTAAATAATGGCCTTCGCCAAAAATACGCTCCTTGATCGGAATGTTTTTATGGTTCATTTCTCTGCTCAATAACTTATCTTTTTCTTCAAGAGGTTTCCATTTTATCCAAGTTTTTTTTGCTTCACCGTCGATTATTCCGGTTCCTGTAATGGAGATATTTTCTACATTATTTCCATAAATCAGCGGGCTGTAATTATAAAGCATTGTTCCTTCCCAGCTGGTTAAAACTAGCGGATAATCTTTTGGATTTGATCCAAAACGGATTTTTGCCCCGTCTTCCAGATGTAATTTTACATTGCTGACAAAATGAATTGGGCCGTTTAAAGTATAAATCCCTTTAGCAACTATAATTGTACCGCCATTGTTTTTTTTGCAGAGTGCCATTGCCTTATCAAAAGCGGGTTTTGCATTGCTGACAGAATCTCCTTTTGCACCCAGTTTTGTTACTTCGATTTTGAATGAAGGAATCACCGGCAATTGAATACGCTTGATAATTTCGGTTACTTTATCAGATGGAAAATCATTTTTTTGAGCAAAACTGGATATCGATAAAAGGAATATAATGAGAAGTTTATATTTCATGATTTCTTAGATTTAATTTGTTTTCAAATACCATTGCTTTGTCGAAGGAGCAGCGTTGGAATCCAATATATTTTCAATAGTATATTTTTGGGCTTCAGAATCTTTTAATTGATGCGACCAAGCCACTCTTGTTTTAGGCTGAAAACCTTCACCAGTACATTTGTATTCGGCATAATAGGCATTCATTTCGGTATCTGATTTTGACCAAGCACTCCAGCCTTCCAGCAGAATATGTTTTCCCATTTCGCAATTGATAAAAACGGTTTTCGCATACGGTCTCCAAGGCCGTCCTAGGTATACTTTTGACACATTTTCATCAGCTGTGAGTTTACAGTTTTTAAAAACAAAGCCAAAAGAAACGTCTTTTGAAGTTGAAGCTGCGGTGATATACGAATCACTTTTGCTATTAATGGTACAGCTTTCAAAGAGTGCGGTAGCATTTCCAAAAATAAAGTCAGTAGTTCCTTCGATATAACAATTTTTAAAATAATTTTTATTTCCTTCTCCTGAAGTATAAAGAGTGTCATGATTCCCTAAAAAAGAGCAGTTGATAAATAGCACTCTATTTGCATTTACATTTAAAGCTACAGCTTGGCCAACTGGTCCGGAAGTATTTTTGATGGTGAGGTTTTTGCAGAAGAAATCATTTCCTTCTATCAAAACGGTGTAAGTATAAAAAGTGCTGTTTCGTCCAAGATTTATTTTATTGAAATGATCATCGTAGGTTATAATTGTTTTTTCACGGCTTTCGCCAATGAAAGAAATATTGGTATTCCAAGCATGAATTTTTACTTTTTCATAATAAATTCCATCTTTAATAAGTATGGTAATTCTTTGTGGCGGAAAAGATTTTGAAGCATTTACAGCTTCCTGAATAGTTGTAAAATCGCCATTTCCTTTTTGGTCTACGACAATATTAAATTCATCTTTTAGAGCGGTGTTAATTTTTTCTTTTTGTGCCTTTATATTTGTGCATAGCAATAGCAACAGAATTATTGGTAAATATGTTTTTATATTTTTCATTTCTAAAATATATTATTTTGTTACTCTAAACCAATCGATTTCTACATTTCCAGCATCATTTATAACCCCTTGTCTTAGTGCTGTAAAACCAATTTTGGCTCCAATCCATTTGCCTTCTTTTGCAGTAAATGGTTCGCCGATGGGAGTAAAATCTTTTCCGTTTTCACTAAAATAAAAAGTGCAGATTCCTCCTTGTTTGACTTTTACCTGTAGATAAAGACTCTGATTGCTTACTGGTATTAGAGTGCTTTCTGTTTCTGTTCCTTTTTTATCAATATTTTTGGCTGTTTTTTGAGAGAGATATAATTTGCCGGCCTGCTGTTTAAAACAGAGATAGCTGTAATCCAATCCCATGATGACTAATCCCATGCTTTCACCATCAAAACGAGGGTTGAATTTAATTTTTGCGGTAGCAGTAAATTCATTCGATGGGAATTTTTGTAATAGTAAATTGGGTACTTCATAAAGTGTTGATGCTTCTTTTGGAACCGGAATGCAGTTCAGACTGTAATATCCCATGGAGGTTGGAAATCCCCAAGTTATCTGAGGATTAGCGTGCCACTGCCACTGCAGTCCTAGTTTTGGAAGATTAAATTCGTCACTGTCAGGAGGTGTTTCAATGGGAAATGATTTTTTCCCGACGTTTGGTTTTTTATAAACCATTACAGGTTCACCAATGCCGTTTTGGTCTTCGTCGATTCCAATTACAGGCCAGTCTTTTTCCCATTTCATTGGCTGTAGATGCACTACTCGGCCATAAACAAATTGATCCTGAAAATGTATAAACCAATCTTCTCCAGTCTGCGTTTGAACCCATGCACCTTGATGAGGACCGTTTATTGCTGTTTTTCCCTGATCCATCACTTTCTTTTTTTCATAAGGGCCGAAAACACTTTTGGATCTTAAAACAGTCTGCCAGCCTGTTGCGACTCCGCCAGCAGGGGCAAAGATGTAGTAATAGCCATTGCGTTTATAAAATTTTGGTCCTTCAATTGTGGATTCATCAATATGTCCATCGATAATCACGACATCATCGTTATTAGCGATTGTCCCTTCGGGATTCATCGTGCAGACTGCTAACTGACTTTTGATGCCCGCACGGCTTCCTGCAAAGGCATAAGCGAGGTATACTTTTCCGTCTTCATCCCATAATGGAGTTGGGTCAATAAGTCCTTTGCCTTCTTTTACCATAATAGGTTCGCTCCAAGGGCCTTCGGCTTTTTTTGCTTTTATCTGATAAATTCCATAATCAGGATCTGGGTAATAAATGTAAAATTCATTGTTGTGGAATCTGATACACGGAGCCCAAACACCATTTCCGTGCTGGACTTTATTAAAGACTTCTAAAGGTTTTTGTCTGGAAAGTGCATAACCAATTAATTTCCAGTTTACCAAATCTTTGGAGTGGAGTATAGGCAAGCCAGGAATACAATTAAAAGAGGAAGCTGTCATATAAAAATCATCTCCAACCCGGATAGCGTCCGGATCAGAATAATCAGCGTACAGAATTGGGTTTTTATAAGTGCCATCGCCCTTGTCAGATATCCAGACTTTTGAATATTGTCTTTCATTCTTTTCTTGTCCCATTGCATTTGGAATGCCTGTAACGGAAATAAATAGCAATAAGAATTTTGTGAATTTCATGGAAAGAAGTTGTTGGTTGTCGGTTGTTAGTTGTCGGTTAACTGACAACCGACAACCACCAACTATTTTTTATCTATTTAATTCTAAGGCAGCTAGAATGAATGGTCCGGTAGCTTTGGGATCATTGTCTTTTTTTCTTTCATTAATATAGTATTCATACGATCCATCTCTATATGGATTACCTCCTAAGCCGGCAACTTGACAGGCCTGTGTCAAAGTAATTCCGCCGTCAGCATCTGTTTTTATTAATTGTTTGGTCAAACCATCAAATGCTTTGTTGGCCAGTTTTTTATATTTTGCAGGCAGATATCCTTTGTTTACTCCTTTTGCAAAAGCATAAGCAAACATTGAAGAGCCTGAAGCTTCTAGATAATTTCCTTTCTCTGCGCCTTTGTCTGTAACCTGATACCACAAACCTGATTTTTCATCTTGAAATTTGGCTAGACTAGCTGCAACATTATTTAAATATCCGACTATTTCTTTTTGTTTTGGATGGTCTTTTGGAAAATAATCTAAGGCATCAACCAATGCCATTACATACCAGCCTAAGGCTCTTGACCAGAAATTAGGCGAATTTCCAGTTTCTTTATTTGCCCAAGGCATTTGTTTGCTTTCGTCCCAAGCATGATATAATAGTCCTGTTTTTGGATCAGTTGCATGCAGTTGAATCAGTTCAAACTGCTTTGCTACATCATCAAGGCTTTTTCCATTTTCGAAAGTAACAGTATATTGAGCATAGAATGGTTCTCCCATGTACAATCCGTCCAGCCACATTTGGTTTGGATAGATTTTTTTATGCCAAAAACCGCCGCTTTGCGTTCTTGGCTGTTCCTCAATCTGTTTACGCAACAATTGCATTGCTTTCAAATATTTTTCTTCTTTTGAGTCAGCGTAAACATTAAAAAGTAATCGTCCTGCCACAACCATGTCAATGTTGTATTTTTCTAATTCATAAGTTTTAATAGTACCGTCATTTTGGACAAAATTATCGACATAGCTTTTTATATAAGTTAAATATCTAGGATCAGGATTTTTTTTATTTAATTCTTGAATTGCATACAAAACTAAACCGTGTACATAATCCCATTTTGGCTCTTTTGAATCGTCAATCATATAACTTTCAGGATGGCGTTTCATTATTGTTAAAGCCATTTTCTCTGACCATTTCGAGTCTTTTGAAATTGTTATTTGTGCCTGTTCAGTATTGCTTTTGGCTGGTTCCTGAGCTGTAGTTTTACAGCTGAGAAATGTAAATGAGATAAAAAGCGTTACAGCTTTAAAAGCCTTAGTTTTTCTGTTTATCATGATATTTTATTTTTTGTTTTCTAAATTTTTGCCTTTTGGATTGTTTTTTGATGAAAAACTTCCAGTGAAAAGATATTTCTACCTAACCTATATTTTATTTTTCTTGTTTAAAACAGCTAGTTTTTCATCTAAGTATTTTATAAACTCTTCTTTGTTTTTGATACCGTCTTTTTCCTGTTCCCAAGCTGCCAAAAAGTAAAATGAAGTTGGCTTTGCGGTAGGTCTAAAAACTAAAAGATAATCTAACGGAGTGTCTTCAATATTTTCAATAGTACTGATTTCATAAAAAACAGCCATTCCCAATTGATCAGGAATCAATGATTGCACGCCATAAGTCGCTATATAAGCCCACTTTTTATTTTGACTCTCTTTTTTTAATAATTCGGTGTTTTTTTGTTTAACAATTCCTGTGCAGATTCCTTTAATTTCTTTAGATGCCTGAAAGGTATGTTTGGTGTAGCGCTGGTCAGGAGTAATAATTAAATCTGATGTAAAATCAATTTTGTCAGAAGCTGTTTTCCAGCCGTAGTAGTTCACTTTTACAGCAGAATGTTTGGCTTGGTTTTCGACACTGGCAAAAGTTGAATCCACTTCATGAAAATGTAGTTTTTCACCATTCAAATAACGATTGATGGAACCAATTCCGATTCCTTTTCCAGAATTTAAAATATCGCAGCCCCAATCCTGCATTTCATGATAAGATGGAGAATTATCTTGTCCTACTTGCGGTAGAGTAATAGCTTCGGTTTTTTTTCCAAAAATGTCAATTGCATTGCGCCAGTCTAAGTATAAACGGTAAGCAATTTTGTTACTTTCCCAGCCTGGACCTTCATATCGTATGTCGAACGAATGATCGGTATGTTCTTTGGCAACTTTTAGTTTATTGACGTTTTTATAAGTTCCTCCAATGTATTTTCTGTTTTCCCATCTTCCGTCATTTTTCACCGAAATTTCGGCATATGTTTTTTCATTTGATGAAGCTGTGCTTTTATTCTGAGCATTGGCGTAAGTAAGACCCATTACTAATAATGCGGTAATTTTATAAACTGTTTTCATTGAGCTGAGTTATGATGTAGTTATTAATTAATTTTAAATATTTTGTTTAAAAACTGTACTGTTGTATCTACCGTTTCGTCAAACCAAGGATTTAAAAACCAAAACGAATGTGGTGAGTTTTCAAATGTTTTGACTTCGTTATAAATTTTATATTGGTTTAATATAACAATCATATTGTCTCTTCCTGCATGAAACCGTTTTTTACTGCTGTTAATAAATAGGGTAGGCGGTGTGTTCTTATCAGTATGTGTTAATGCAGATGCCTGCTGCCAAACTTCTGGTTTTTCCTGATAATTGCCTCCCAGCCATAATTCTGCTACAGTTCCTTCCTCTGATTCGGGATGTTTAAAAGCTAAGATACCGTCTATATCTACGATTGCCTGCACATTCGAAGTTATTTTTTGGTTGGTATCATTGTTTTCAAAAGTGCTATTGTTATTTGTTGCTCCTATTAAAGCCGCCATCTGTCCTCCCGAAGAGCAACCTAATATAGCAATTTTAGTACTATCTGCGTTGAACTGCTTAGCATTTATTTTGATAAACTGAATAGCTTTTTTTGCATCAAAAATACTTGCGGGATATTTTGCTTCTTGAGATAATCGATATTCTATTGTAAAACACGAAAATCCTTTAGAAGCCATTTCTTGCGCAAAAGTCTCCATTTGAGATTTATTTCCAGATTTCCAGCCTCCTCCGTGAAGAATTACAATAACTGGATTTTTCTGATTTGTATAATATGCATCTAAGTGAAGTTTTCTGTCATTTATTTTACAATAAACTATTTCTTTTTTTTCCAATACATTAGGATGACGTTTGCTCTGCGCTATACTTGTGAATGGGTAATTTTTTATTTCTTTATTGTAAACACTTTTTGGAGTATAAGTTGTGTCTGCATTATAGTTAGTTTGAGCTTGAACAGCAATTGAAGATAGAAATAATATTAATAGTAATTTTTTCATATTTATTATTGCAAAACCTTCATAATTTAAAATAGGAGTTTGATTTTTATGTCAAACTCCTATTATTACTAACTTATAAATAATAAAACTAACTCAAATGACTAATATGCAGGATTTTGAGGAAAATTTTTGTTTCTATTCAAATCTAAAGCAGATTGCGGAATTGGTCTTAGAATTTTCTTACTGCCATTTTTGCCTTCAAAAGCACTTGAATTAGTTATTTTTGGGTTGTACAGAACTGTTCTTTCTATCAAAGTTCCAGTACGTTTTAAGTCAAACCAGCGGTGGTACTCTCCTAATAATTCTCTCCCTCTCTCATCTAATATTGTGTTAATATTAATTGTCGTAAGTACTGGTATTACACCAGTTGTTCCACCTCCAGCTCTTCTTCTTACTTCATTCAAGTAAGTCAGAGCAGTTGCGGAATTACCAGCCTTGAAGTAAGCTTCGGCAGCCACTAAATAGGTTTCTCCTAGTCTTGCAATAATAAAATCACGAGTACTGCTTCTGTTTGAAGCTGGAGTAACAGGAGTTGAGTTGTAATTAGCACTCGAAGCACCGCTGTAAGGCGAAGCTGGATCATCAAATTTGCGGACACAAATAAGTTGGAAATCAGATGATGCTGTAACTGCAGATGAGTAAGAGCCCCATGGATGATATCCAGGAGGTAATGTCGCAGGAGCTTTAATTGCACCTAAATCAGGATGAGAAGCAATATACGTATCTCTTTCTGTAAGGGTGTACCATGCTGGCTCATAAAAATGATTTATTTTTAATTTTGTTCTATCAGCTGCAGTATAATATTGATAATATTCAGCAGCAATTTCAGTCATAAAAGTATTTTCCCAGCGTTTGTCTCCTTTTTCAAATAAAGACAGGGCATAAGGAGTAGGGCAAAGGGTATAACTTCTATTAGGATATTTACCAGTATTTGCTGGTCCTAAATATGCACCAAACCAGTAATTTTGAGAGTTTCCAAGTGAGGTAATACCAGCAGCATTAGAAGTTACAGAAAATTGAACTGAAAAGATAGTTTCAGGATTCATTTCATTTCCAGGTTTTACTACATTTTCAAAAGATACATTTAATGGCTGGCCTGCAATTACTGCATCTGCTAAAGTTGCAGCAGTTGTAAAATCTGAAGAAGTTCCAAAAGTTTCATACCCTTTTGTCAAATACACTTTTGCCAGTAAATTTTGAACAGCTCTTTTGTTTACTCTTCCGTTATAAGCTTCATTACCCACATCTGGAAGGGCTTCATTTAGGTCTTTTATAATTTGTGTATATACTTCTTCGGCTGAATTTCTATCAAAAGAGGTAACTGCTGTATTAATATTTTCTAATACAATTGGCACTCCTCCGTAGGTTTGAACTAATAAGAAGTAAGCATTGGCTCTCAAAAATTTAAGTTCTCCAATTCTTGCTGGTAAGCTGGTCGTTTTTTCGGTAATAGTTGAATAATAAATACCTTTATTTGCTTGCTGAATTGCAGAAAAGCAAGACCTATACAACTGATCAACCCCATAAGATCCTGAGGTAAGACTTGTATATGTACTTAATCCACGATCTGATGGTTCTTGATTTCTTCCATCCGAGTACATATCTGTACCTGATTCAAATAAATATGGATCAGCACCATATATTTCTTTTAGTGCGGCATAATTTACATTGACTAATGATTCAAAACCAGGTGCAGTTATGTAATATTCTTCTGCTGAGCCGTAGGAACGATTATCTTCTTCAATATAGTTTGAACAAGAACTTAGTGCCGTTGCTAGTATCCCTATAAATACGATTATTTTTTTCATTTTTTATAATTTTATAATTTTAAACTCAATCCCATTTGAATTGTCATTGTTGATACGCGATTAATTCCTAAAGAAGCAGTAGCCCATTCAGGATCATAACCTTCATAATCTGTAAACACAAACGGATTCAAAACATTTGCATATATACGCAAGCTTTTAATTTTTAGTTTTTTAAGCAAGTCATCATCTAAACTATAACCCACTGCTATATTTTGAATTTTAACAAATGAGGCATCTTTATAGAAGCTGGCATTACTAGTGTAAAGAGGTCCTACGCCTATAGCTCCTCCCAATGGATTTGTATTTGAATATTGGGCAGGAATACCAGCTCCATTAGCAGGGACATAGAAATCAGCAACATCCAGTTTGGAACGACCTCTATCAGCCATATCAGCAAAATTGTCATGAAAACTACTAAATACGGTCATTCCCTGATTAGTAATCAAAGATAATGATAAGTCAAATTGTTTTACTTTTAATGAAGTGGAAAAACTTCCAGACCATTTAGGGTCATAGTTCCCTATAACTTTTCGGTCATTTGTCGGGTCAATTTTACCATCACCGTTTAAATCTTTTACTTTCATTTGACCTGCTTGTTGTCCAAACGGATATTTAATTTTACCATCCAGTGGGTCTAATACTCCTTCACTTTCTTGTATTACTCCATCAAAAACGTAGTTGTAATACGAATGAAGGTTTTCTCCAATAAATAGATTATTTCCAATATCACTTACTTTGTCTTGACCGTAAATAGAAACTAATTCATTCATGTTTTTAGTGAAGGTAAAGCTCGTTTCCCAGGTTACATTTTTAGTTTGAATATTTTTTGTAGTCAAAGCAACTTCAATTCCTTTATTGCTAACTGATCCAACATTAGAATTGATTGTTGGAACTCCATTTTCTAGTGGCAATGCTTGTTGAAATAATAAATCTTCAGATAATCTATCGTACACATCCACACTACCAGAGATTCTGTTATTAATAAATCCATAATCCAGACCAAAATTCACCTCTCTAGTTTTTTCCCAGCCTAAATCTTTATTTCCTAGGTTGAGAGAAGAATAACCATTTGCTATAGTTCCATTAAAATCATAATAAGTTGGTGCTGTCAAAAGACTAAAACTAGAGTAAGCTGGTATATTGTCATTTCCTGTATAACCTATGCTTGCTCTTAACTTAAGATTAGAAACAAAAGTTAGATTTGTCATGAAATTTTCATTATGAATATTCCATCCTAAAGCTACTGAAGGGAAAGATGTCCATTTGTTTCCTTCTGCCAAAACAGAAGATCCATCAGCTCTTACAGAAGCAGTTAATAAATAACGTCCTTTGTAAGCATAATTGAAACGCGCAGCGTATGATTCTAGAGTGTTTTTAGTATATGGAAAAAATACTCCTGAAGGAATTAATGAAGGATAATTTCCATTTGCTGGGGATAAAGTGTAGGTAGACTGAACTCCTGAGCCAAGGTTGTAAAATCCTGTTTCAAAAGGATTTAGTCTAGAAGCTGAGAAATAAGTTTCTGTGGCATTAGAATATAAACTCATCAATCCTAAAAAGCTGAAAACATGATCTTCTTTTAAAGTGTAGTTGATGTTAAATTGATTATCCCAAGTATAATTAAAGTTAGTCATATTAGTTACATCACCAGATGCTAAATTACCGTTTTTACTTCCGAAGTCAGTTTGAGCACCTAAAGATCTGCCTTCTCTAGCACTTGTATAGCCTGCAGATAAAGTTGACTTGAACGAAAGCCATTTAGTAGCATTGTATTCTGCAAAAGCACTTGTTATAGATGTCCATCTGCTTATCTCATCACTCGAATTAGCAATTTCCAAGAACGGATTGTAAGATCCAGTTTTGTTAATTGCATCTATACCATTTGGATATTTTAGTGTACCTGGCTGTGGTGTATATGTACCTATTATTTCATTGCCCACATCATCAATTGCCCAAGGTGATGTAAATGGATTTTGTCTGAAAGCTTCTGTCATAGCAGTAGCACTACCTAATTGATCTACACTTTTAGACAAGGTAAGGTTTATTCCAAATGAGATTTTATCATTTACTTTGTGATTCAATCCTGCTTTGAAACTGTATTTCTCAATACTTTCATTGTCTATTACTCCAGTTTCTTTTTGAGCTCCAAGACCTATATTGTATGCTAATCCGTTATCTGATCGTCCTGAAACGTTTAAATAATTATTTTGAGTCATCCCGCTTCTTAGAACATTATCGCGCCAATCATAAGATTGATTTCTTGCTACTCTTTCGTACAAAAGAGGATTTTTTCCTTGTACCCCAACAAGATTAGTTAACTCAGCTGGGGTAGTATCCATATGAGTTGGATTTGCTGTTGAAATGTTATTTGCCAAATATGCTGATTGATGATAGTACCACCACTTTTCAGGACTCATCATTTTTGGTAATCGCACTGCTTCTTTATTACCATAAGAGGTATCAAAAGAAACGGTTAAACCAGATTTAGCCGATGCGCCACTTTTAGTAGTAACAATAATAACACCGCTTCCTCCTCTAGAACCATAGATTGCTGCAGAAGAAGCATCTTTTAAGACGTCCATTCTGGCAATATCTTGTGGGTTTAAAAAGTCTATATTATCTGTTGGTACTCCATCAACAACGAATAACGGTTTAGAACCATCTTTGTTAATAGAGTTACTACCTCTAATGACAACATTAAAACCATCACCAATACGTCCTGAATTTGAAGTAACCTGAACTCCAGCAATACTTCCCTGAATAGCATCCATAGGGTTGGTAACATTTCTCTCTGTGATTTTTGCAGAAGATAAAGTATTTACTGCTCCTGTAACATCAGATTTTTTAGTTGTTCCATACCCAACAACAACTACTTCTTTTAAGGTTTGTTCTTCAGATTTTAATTTAATTTCTAATGAAGTTCTTCCTGCAACAGAAACAGTTTGTGTTTGAAAACTTATAAAACTTACAACTAATACAGCATTATCTGTAGTTAATTTTAAATTGAATTTACCATCGAAATCAGTACTGGCTGAGTTAGAAGTTCCTTTTTCAACTATATTAACTCCTGGCATAGATAGTCCAGCATCGTCTTTTATAATACCGCTGATCGTAGTGTTTTTTTGAGCCGCCATCTCATTGGACATGAGAAGCCCCAGTAAAATGGCTAAGACATAGCAAAAGCTTATACCATTTTTTAATTGTTCTCTTATTTTCATAAAAATAATTGTTTGGTTGTTTATAAATAGTTAATTGTTGGTTTTTATATTTAATCTTTTACTAATTTTCCATTAATGAATGTGTTTACGAATTTTAGGTTATTTACATTTTCAATCGAATAGGTTTCTTTGACATTCTCTATAGTCACGTTTTTGAAGGTGATATTTTTGATCGGTGATTCTTTATACCCTTTTGCTAGAATGCTGTATTTTCCACCATTTTTTACCGTTACATTTTCCAGATAAATATTTTCAATTCTAGGAATAAATGTTCCATCTTGGTTACCGTGAACATTATAAAACATGTCTGCTTTTAATACGGCTTCTTTGACTTGGCCTATTTCTAAATTTCGGACATAAAAGTTTTCTATTAAACCGCCTCTTTTAGAATTTGTTTTTAGTCTAATGGCAATATCAAGATTTGGGCTGTTCATTTTGCAGTTTTCTACATAAACATTGCTTACGCCTCCTGATATTTCACTTCCTATAGTCACTCCACCATGGCCATCATACATGGTGCAGTTTTGTACAATAATATTTTCGCTTTTCATGGCTACTCTTCTTCCGTCTGCATCACGGCCAGATTTTATAGCAATGCAATCATCGCCAGTATTGAATGTGCAGTTTTTGATAATAACATTTTTTGAATATTCAGGATCGCAGCCGTCGTTATTCGGGCCATGACTATTAATGGTTACTCCGTCTACGATTACGTTCTCTGATTTTATAGGATGAATGACCCAAAAAGGGGCATTTATTATAGTAACGTTTTGGATCAGTACATTTTTGCATTCGAAAAATTCTACAAAATTTGGTCTCAAATAATGACCTTCTCCGAAAATTCTTTCTGAAACTGGAATGCCATTTTCAGCCATTTCAACTAATCGCAATCGATTGAGTGGATCAACCTGAGAAGGAGTTCCTTTTATCCATCCATATTCTTCTTTATTGCTCCAGGCCCACCAGTTTTCATTGCCTGCCTGACCGTTTAATGTTCCTTCGCCTGTTACAGCAATATTGGTTTTATTATTGGCATAAATTAAAGGGGAATAATTCATGTATTCTGTGCCTTCAAATGATGTGTGAACCAGAGGATAATAATCTTTTGGGTTTGTACTAAAAAGAATTTCAGCATCTTTATCTAAATGAAAATTTACATTGTCTTCTAAATGTATGGCGTGAGATTCAAATTTTCCTTTTGGTACCAAAACCGTTCCGCCTCCATTTTTACTGCACTCCTTAATTGCTTTTGTTATTGCGGCAGTGTTATCGTATGCAGTATTTGATTGAGCACCATAGTCTACTATATTATATGTTTTATTTGGGAACTTTGGATATTTAATTGATTTGATAATGGACTGCATTTTTTTCCATTGTTCTTTGGATGAATTATTTTCTTGGGAAAAAACGGAAACCCCCATCGCTAAGAAACAAACAAAAGAAATAATCGTTCTGCTAGTTATTTTTTTCAAAATTGTATACGTTTTGAATAATTTCATTGTGCTATATTTTGAATGTGTAATTGTAATTATGTAATCGATTGCACAAACCTACGCATAATTTTTATATAAACAAAAAAAAGAGGATTAAAAAACTATAAATAAAATTAAAAGCTAATATTTTTGCGATATTGTTTATTTTATCTTTAATTTTGTGAATTTATTAAGTTTTATGAGTTGCTTTTAAATGAAATATTATCGAATAAATTAATTTTTATGCAATCGATAACATTAATAAAATTTAATTGAATTTTTTATTTATTTTTACCAATAAAATTATACCTCAAATTCCAGAATGGATCAAAAAACGACTATTTACGATATTGCCAAAGCACTTGATATTACGGCAGCTACCGTTTCAAGAGCTTTAAATAACAATCCAAAGATTAGTGAAGTTACTCGAAAACTAGTTTTGGAGACGGCTGCTAAAATGAATTACAAGCAGAATAGATTAGCGCAATCCTTGCGTTCTGGGAAAAGTAACAACGTGGGAGTTATTGTGCCGCGTATTGATAGTAACTTTTTTGCTTCTGTAATCAGAGGAATTGAAGAAGAACTTCGTCCAGAAGGATACCATGTTATTATCTGTCAGACAAATGAAGACGAAATGAGGCAGATTGAGAATATCAGCACTTTATTGAATGCACAAGTTGATGGAATTTTGATGTCTATTTCAAATGTATCTGAAGAAAATGATCATGTAATACAAAATGTAGTGGACAAAAACGTTCCATTAATCTTTTTTGATAGAAAGAAAAAAATGGATGGGGTAAGTTCTGTTACAATTAATGACTTGGAAGGCGGTTATTTAGCAACAAAAAATCTGATTGAACAAGGATGCAAGCGAATTGCTCACTTAACAGGAGATCAGTCGCTGGAAATATATGACAACAGAAACAAAGGGTACCAAAAAGCATTATTAGACAGCGGTTTACCATTCAATCCGGACTATGTTTTTCAAGTAAAAAGTAATGTCGATGCAGGAAGACAGGCGGTGGACCGATTATTGAGTTTAAATCCTCCGCCAGACGGAATTTTTTCATCAAGTGATTTTGCCGCATTAGGAGCCATTCAGGAATTGAAAGAAAGAGGAGTACGAATTCCTGAAGAATTTTGTGTTTTTGGTTTTGGGAATGAGCCTTTTACACGCTTTATGGAATTGTCAATTTCGTCTGTAGATCAATCACCATTAGAAATGGGAAGAATGACTGCTAAGGTCTTTCTAGAACAGATAAATAATACTGATAAAATAAAAATTGAAAAGAAAGTGGTTTTGAACCCTGAATTACACATCCGAAAATCTTCTTCTAGAAATTTATCTTCTTAGTAACATTGTAAAATATTTTGGTAATAGTATTATCATATCTAACCTTTTGAAATCCTATTATTTAAATGATGGGATATAAAATAAAAAACTCGCTGATAACGGCGAGTTTTTTTATGCTTTAAGTTTTCTTTTCCTTTATTTTCAGAATGAACTGCTCCACATAAGAATCATAATTTGTGCAGTATTTAGAAATATTATTTTAAATAGGATACCAATTTTTCAAACGTATTTATTTCTTTTTCTTTCGCACATGCCGAGATTATTGTAGTTTCTATACGATTGGCTGGCTTAGATACTAATAAATATTGTGTCCCGTCGTCTATATTTTTCACATAATCTTTAGGATTGTATTTGATTGCAGCGCCAATTTCGATATTCTCAGCTGCCACATCTTCAGGATGCATTCCCCATACTGCTATATAATTTGCCCCTTTGTCGGATTTAAAATCTTTAAAATAATTAACACCCGTAACAAACTGCACTTTGCATTTACTTAAACAGACAGCTTCTACTGTTGCCTCTCTTTTTCCTGAAAATACGGTAACGCGAACAAGAATATCTACCTTTTTTCCTTTGTATGGTACTCCTTTAGAAATCATCTCCATATAGGAAGTTGTGTCTGTTTTTCCAACACGTGCCAGACGGTTGGTAACAGGATTCAATGGGATTAATTTTTCACCATCCCAAAGTTTTACGCCTCCAAGACCAACAGTGTTAGCAACTTTATAATAGTCCGCGCCCCATCCTTGTTTTTGCTGTTCAGCAGTTGGGTACCAATTTGCTTTTCGTAACTCTAGTCCCGGATTTACTTTTGAATAAACATCTATTGCGGCTTTTTCGCTAAAATAAATTCGCAGTGCCATCCATTCATTTTCAACAGCTGGTCCATGATGGCCTATTGTTTTGTATAAATCTCCAGATTCTGAACCGATATCGGTAAGATAAGTAATCTTGTCCGACTTCATATACAAACTTGTATCTGTTTTGTTTTGGCCATAATTAAGACCGCAAAGCAGTAAAAATGCGACAAATGTTATTCTCATAATTATATTTTTATTTATTAATAACAAATTTTAATACTTAAACTAAGTAAAAAAAGCGGTTAGAAATTAATCTAACAGCTTTTAATTAAACAAAATAATAATCTAAAAACTTTCTTTGATGTTATAATGAAACTCCTCTTTTCCAAGGAATAAAATCATTTTGATTTAAAATTGCTGCTTTGGTTTTTATAGTACCGCTTGCAACATCAATGATAAATTCCAGCATTTCATCGGCCATTTCATCGATAGATTTTTCACCTGTGATAATGCCACCCGTATCGATGTCAATGATATCAGACATTTTTCTGGCAAGTTCAGAATTGGAAGATACTTTTACAACAGGTGCAATTGGGTTTCCCGTTGGAGTTCCTAAACCAGTAGTAAACAGTACCATATTTGCTCCTGAACCTACCATTGCTGTAGTACATTCTACATCATTTCCTGGAGTGCAAAGAAGATTTAGACCAGGTTTTGAAATGTATTCACCGTAATCCGAAACACCGACAATAGGGGAGGTGCCTCCTTTTTTTGCTGCTCCTGCAGATTTCATTGCATCGGTAATTAATCCGTCTTTGATGTTTCCTGGTGAAGGATTCATGTCAAATCCTGAACCAGCATCAACCACGGTTTTTTCATACCATTTCATTAATTCTAAGAAACGTTTTCCGTCAGCATCATCATTGCATCGGTTTACTAATTCCTGCTCAACACCGCATAATTCTGGAAATTCTGAAAGAATAGTTGTTCCTCCCAATGCCGTAAGCAAATCCGAAGTTACTCCTAATGTTGGGTTGGCAGAAATCCCAGAGAATCCGTCAGAACCGCCACATTCCAAACCAATTTTTAATTTTGATAATGGTGCTGGTGTTCTTTCTATTTTATTAGCTTCCTTTATAGCTTCAAAAGTATCTTTTACCACACTGCTCATCATTGCTTCAATGGTGCCAATGGACTGCTGATCGTAAATTAAAACCGGTTTTTTGCTGTTTGGATTGATAGCATTCATTGCCTCTTGAAAAATAGAGATCTGTAGGTTTTGACAGCCTAAACTCAATACTGTAGCTCCTGCAACGTTTGGATTGTTTACATAACCAGCCAAAAGTTTCGCTAAACTATGTGAATCCTGACGGATGCCTCCACAGCCTCCTTGATGCGTGATAAACTTTACTTCAATATTTTTGAATAAATCATTTTCAGCTGTTTTTGTAACTGTTTCATTCGAACCATTTTCTGAATTGATAAGTGAACGCAATAACAATTGATAGTCATTTTCTTTAGGCTTCATCAATTCTTTCTCGAAAATATCTTTTAGAATTTCGATGTTTCTGTTTTCACAAAAAACCAAGGGGAAAAACAGCCATACATTCTCGGTTCCAACCTGCCCGTCTTCTCGTTGATATCCCATAAAAGTTCGGTTTTTCCATTTATCGACATTTGGAACAGTCCAGCCGATAGTTTCAGTTTTTCCAGATACTTTGGCACTTTCATGTTTCACGTTTTCGGTGGACAGAAGCCCGCCTTTTTCAATTCTTGCACTTGCTTTACCTACCAAAACTCCATACATAATAATTGGCTGCCCAGCTTCGAAAGTATGCAGTGCAATTTTATGCTTCATTTTCACATCAGTTTCGATGGTGATTGCCTCTCCTTCAAAAGAAATGGTCTCACCAGCAGTAAGATTTACTAATGCAACCGCAACATTATCTGTAGGGTTTACTTTTATTAATTTCTTTTGCATCTTCATTAATTATAAAATTTATACTGACTTTTATTTTTTTTGGGCGTGACCACAAGGGTCAGGCTATCTGTTCCCGCTTTTTTATATAAGGCAGAAAAAGCCTTATATAAAAAGAGCTTTACTGCTATCCTTCACACGTGCATTTCACAAGCAGCAGCTGTTTTAATTACAGCGTTACAGATTCAAAAGATTTCAAATAATTTTTAAAACCTTCTTCAATTCCGTTATCATTTATTTCATTTATTGCTAATACAATTGCCTCAGACAAACCTTTAACAGCTGTTAAGTCTTCATCCCAAAATTCTGTATTAGAGAGTGTCTGTTGAACTGCTTTTGCAGTATCATTAGACCAGATAGCTTTAAATTCATCTGTGATTTCTTTGCTATCGTCGACTGGAAGAGCATTTCCGTTCCAAGTTCCTTGATAAAAACGAATCAGGCAGGCAAAAGAAAAAGTAAGGTTTGCAGGTACTTTTCCAAATTTTGAAATGTATCCCAAAATGCTTGGCAATACTCTTACCTTAAATTTTGAAATCGAATTCAAAGCAATGCTTGAAAGATTATGTTTGATAAATGGGTTTCTGAAACGATCCAGAACATCTTCGGCAAAAAGATCCAGTTCTTTTTTATCCATATCAATTGTTTCATTAATCTCGTCAAATATGGCTTTGTTGATGAAAGCTCCAGTGAAATCATTATCGACAGTTTCTTTTACGGTTTCGTTTCCGTACATCAATGAAAAGGGAACCATTGCAGTATGTGCGCCATTCAGGATTCTAACTTTTCGGGTTCTGTAAGGCTGCATATCTGCAACTATTTTTACATCTAAATTAGTTTTGTCAAATGGAAGTTTTGCTTTCAAATCTTCTCCGCCTTCAATTACCCAAAGGAAGAAAGTTTCAGCCGAAACAATTAAATTGTCGGTGTAGTCTAACTGCTTGTTGTACTCATCAATTTCCGCTCTTGGATAACCAGGTACAATTCTGTCTACAAGTGTATTATGGAAAGAGTTGCTTTCATTAATCCAAGTAATAAAATTATCTCCTAAATTCCAGTCATTGCTGTATTTAAGGATAATTTCTTTTAGAGTATCGGCATTATAATTAATTAATTCACAAGGAATAATTGCCAATCCTTTCGTTTTATTCCCGCCGAAATGTTTGAATCTTTCGTGCAAAAGAACCGTTAGTTTTGCAGGATAGGAACTTGGAGGCTGCATTTCTGGTGAATCAGTGCTTACATAAGCAATTCCAGATTCTGTTGTATTCGAAATGATAAACTGCAGTTCTTCTTCTTTGGCCAAAGCCAGATAATCATTAAAGTTAGTATACGGATTAATTCCTGATACCAGATTCGTGATTAGTTTTTTCTCCTGAACTTCCTGACCTTTTGATAAACCTTTCATAAACAAGGTGTACAGCCCTTCCTGATCATTCAGCATGTTCACCATTCCGTTTTCTATAGGCTGTACCACTGCGATTCCGGCATTAAAATCTACAGTATCGTTCAGTTCTTGAAATGCGTGATCTATAAAAGCTCTTAGGAAATTCCCTTCTCCAAATTGAATTACTTTAACAGGCTGTAATTTCTCTAAGTTTAAATTTTTTCTATTTAAATTTTTCATTTTTTCCTTTAGTATTTTGTTAGTAATAATAAGCGACTGAGGTTTTAGAATATCAGTTTTAATCCTTTAATGAGGATTGGGGATTAAATCTTCCTTTCAGTGTTCAATCGCTTATTTAGCTTTTTCTGTCAATTTCCTCGACAAATTTTGAGCATAATTAGTGCTGAGTGATGTGGTTAGCTAGACCGTAACACTCTTCTTTTTTTATGCAGAATATTGATTTTGTTTGGTTTACATCAGATTTTGCTAATGGATTTATTTTTGTCTGACTTCCTTGATGGTTGCTAATGTTTTTCGGACTTGAATTTCTAAAACATCTACATCTCTGCTTAATAATATTTCGTTGGTTATAAGCTGAGAACCAATTCCTACGCAGGTTGCTCCGGCATCAAACCAGCTTTTCAGGTTATCTTTGGCAGTTGTAACACCTCCTGTAGGCATGATGCTCGTCCAAGGGCAAGGTCCTTTTATGCCTTTTATAAATTGAGGGCCGTAGATTTCACCAGGGAATAATTTTACAATTTCGCATCCTAATTCTTCTGCTCTTGCGATTTCAGTAAGTGATCCGCAGCCTGGCGACCATAATACTTTTCGGCGGTTACAAGCGATTGCAATATCTTCTCTAAAGACAGGAGTAACAATAAAATTAGCACCTAGCTGCATATAAAGCGAAGCAGCTGCAGCATCAGTAATTGATCCTACTCCTAGAATCATTCCTGGTAATTCTTTTATCGCATATTTGTTGAGTTCTCCAAAAATCTCGAAAGCAAAATCTCCTCTGCTGGTAAATTCCATTAATCTGGCACCACCGTCATAACAGGCTTTAAGTACTTTTTTTGCTAATGATACATCAGTATGATAAAATAATGGAACTAATCCTGTTTCTTTCATTGCTGCTGCAACTTCTAACCGCGTATATTTTGCCATTTTTGTTTTTTTTTATTTAGTTGCTAAGTTTCTGAGATTCTTAGTTTCTAAGTTTTTTGTTCTGATGTTTTATTTATTTTTATTATGATTGTAAATCTTTGATTTTCAGAATATATTTATATTTTTTAAAATCATCAACTTCAATCTTAGTAACTCAGCAACTTAGTATCTTAGAAACTTCTAAAAGTTTGTCTATTTTTTATCTAGATACTAAACCAGCAGAATCACCATCTGCCATATTTTCTACTTCTTTTAATGTTGCTAAGTTGTAATCTCCAGCAATGGTATGTTTTAAACAGCAGGCTGCAACTGCAAAATTTAATGCTCTTTGGCTGTTATTCGGATATTCTAATAAACCGTAAATTAATCCTCCCATAAAGGCATCACCGCTTCCAACACGATCAATAACTGGTGTTACTTCTTTTACAGCTCCTTGATAAATTGCTTTTCCGTCAAATAATATACCGCCAATTCTTTGATGAGAAGCACTAACTGAATAGCGCAATGTTGTAGCAACTGTTTTCAAATTAAGAAGTAAATCGAATAAGGCCGTATATAAAACAGGAAGCGTTTTCTCGTCTTGGTAATTTGGATTTACTTTGGCTTTGCCTAACATAAAATAAGCTGTATCAATATCTCCTAAAATTACGTTACAGTACTGCAGTATTTCTGGCATAACTTCACATGGAGCTTTTCCATACTGCCATAACTTGGATCTGTAATTTAAGTCGCATGATATTGTTAAACCTAATTTATG
Organism: Flavobacterium aquicola; assembly: GCF_003385115.1. Classification (GTDB taxonomy): domain Bacteria; phylum Bacteroidota; class Bacteroidia; order Flavobacteriales; family Flavobacteriaceae; genus Flavobacterium; species Flavobacterium aquicola. The sequence continues at coordinate 337,918 of NZ_QUNI01000001.1, read as the reverse complement.
AGCGACTTTGACTGCTTCCAGACAAGCCTCAGCTGCACTTTGGGATATAGCAGCTGTAATACCGCTCCAGTGAAACCAAGCAGCGTCTTTCAGTACATTTTCCCAATCTATAGTTCCTTTCTCAATAGTTGCCATAGAACTGTGCGCACGATCATAAACAACGTTGCTTCCTCGTGTTCCGGCTCCTGTTTCAAGAAAATAAATTCCCAAACGTTCACCTCCAAAAACGATGTTTTTAGATTCTACATTCATCTTTCTCATTTCTCGTAAGGCACAGGTTCCAATGTCATTATCTGGCAATCGTGTTACAAACTCAGCGTTTATACCATAATTTGCTAAAGAAACAGCAACATTAAATTCGCCACCGCCATAAGTTGCTCCAAATGATGTAGCTTGACCAAAACGTAAATTCCCTTCTGGTGAAAGGCGTAACATTATTTCTCCGAATGAAACTACTTTACTCATATTGTTTTATTGTTTTACCAGTATTTTTTTTACCATTAAGAGATTAAGGAAATAAAGTTTTGAGCTTAATGAACCTTAATGTCTTAATAGTTTATTTTTTATTTTCTTAAAACAAATCTGCCTATTCTGTCTGCTATTTTTTAAAAACTTACTGAACCTTAATGTCTTAATGGTTCAAAAATAAATTAAAATTTAAAATATTCTTTGGCATTGTTATAACTAATGTCCGAAACCATTTTACCTATCCATTCCATATCATTAGGAAGTTCTCCTCTTTTGATTTCATCACCTAAAAGATTACAAAGAATACGTCTGAAATATTCATGTCGTGGGAAAGATAAAAAGCTTCTTGAATCTGTCAGCATTCCAATAAAACAGCTGATAAGTCCCATGTTAGACAGCGCATTCAATTGTTTGGTCATTCCGTCTTTTTGATCCAAAAACCACCATCCTGAACCAAATTGTACTTTTCCTTTAACACTTCCGTCATTAAAGTTACCAATCATGGTAGCCATAACTTCGTTGTCAGCAGGATTCAGGTTATAAATGATTGTTTTTGCTAATTTATCTTTACTGTCCAAAGCATTCAAGAAACCAGATAGTTTTTGTGCCTGCGGATAATCTCCGATAGAATCCCATCCTGTATCAGGTCCAAGTATACGGTGCATACGGGCATTGTTGTTTCTCAATGCGCCTAAGTGAAGCTGCTGTACCCATCCAAATTCATGATATGTTTCAAATAAGAAGAATAATATCGCGCTTTGGAATTTCAATGCTTCTTCATTGCTCAATACTGCATTTTCTCTTTTCTTTTTGAAAATGGCATTTATTTCGCTTTCTGTATAGTTTTCAAAGTAAACCTGATCCAAACCATGATCACATAATCTGCATCCATTTTTGTCAAAATAGTCAATTCTATTTCTTAAAGCCGAACATAAATCGGAATAGGTATTGATAGTTACGCCAGCTGTTTGGCCCAATGTATCAATGTAATCATTGTAACCGTCGTTTGAAATAAGGATTGCTTTATCAGGTCTGAAAGCGGTACTTACCTTTGTAGTAAAGTCACTTTTTGCTAACTGCTGATGAAATTCTAAGTTATCAATAGGATCTTCAGTAGTACACACAAATTCTGCATTTACTTTTTTAAGCAAATTTCTTGTGCTGTATTCTGGAGAATTTATTTTTGCAGAAGCCTGCTCGTAAATTGATTCTGCGGATTTTTCGTTTAATAACTCAGTAATGTCAAAATAACGTGCTAATTCTAAGTGCGTCCAATGGTACAAAGGATTACGCATTGTATAGGGAACAGTTTTTCCCCAGTTTAGGAATTTATCTTTATCAGAACCATTTCCGGTAATGAACTGCTCATTGATTCCTAAAGTACGCATTGCGCGCCACTTGTAGTGATCTCCGTTTATCCATACATTCGTAATATTGTCAAAAATTTTATCTTCGGCAATAAACTGCGGATTTAAGTGATTGTGATAATCAATTATAGGCTGATTTTTGGAGTAATTATGATATAATTCTTCCGCAAATTTATTTTCTAGTAAAAAATTATCGTGTATGAAACTTGTACTCATTGCAATTTTATTGAAATATTACTACTCGTTTGATGGTTTTCCAATGGTAGCAAGAATTCCGCCGTCTACATAAAGAATGTGGCCGTTTACAAAATCACTTGCTTTTGAAGAAAGAAATATAGCGGCTCCTTGTAAATCCTCTGGATCTCCCCAGCGATTTGCCGGAGTTCTGCTGATGATAAATTCGTTAAACGGATGTCCGTCTACTCTAATTGGAGCAGTTTGAGTTGTTGCAAAGTATCCAGGACCGATTCCGTTTGTCTGGATATTGAATTTTGCCCACTCTGTAGCCATGCTTTTTGTCAACATTTTTAAACCTCCTTTTGCAGAAGCATAAGCACTTACAGTATCTCTTCCTAATTCGCTCATCATAGAACAGATGTTGATGATTTTTCCTCCGTTACCGCGAGCAATCATTCCTTTGGCAACTGCTTTTGACATGATAAAAGGACTGATTAGATCTACGTTAATAACTTCGGCAAAATCTTTAACTTCCATATCAATGATAGGAGTTCTTTTGATAATTCCAGCGTTATTGATCAGAATATCGATTGGACCGACTTCTGTTTCTATCTTTTTTATATTTTCAATTACAGCAGCTTCATCAGTTACATCAAATACATATCCGTAAGCGTCAATTCCTACTGATTTATATTCAGCAACAGCATTGTCTACTGTTTCTCGTGAAGAACGATCGTTTATTACAATTTTTGCACCAGCATGACCAAGTCCTTTTGCCATTGCCATTCCAAGTCCATGAACTGCGCCAGTTACTAATGCTATTTTTCCAGTTAAATCAAAAAGGTTGATTGACATATTTTTTATTTAATTGTTATTAATTATCTTAAATCGGTTATTTTGCAAACATCCATATCTCCATAATCAAGGTTTTCACCGGCCATTCCCCAAATAAAAGTATAGTTGCTTGTTCCTGAACCTGAATGTATTGACCATGGTGGCGAAATCACAGCCTGATGATTATTCATCCAGATATGTCTTGTTTCCTGCGGCTGTCCCATAAAGTGGCATACTGCTTGATTTTCTGGAATATCCAAATAGAAATAAACTTCCATTCTGCGGTCATGAACGTGAGCAGGCATAGTGTTCCAGACACTTCCAGGTCTTAATTCGGTCATTCCCATTTGTAATTGGCAGGTAGTAACAACGCTGCCAATAATCATTTGATTTACCGTGCGGTGATTAGCAGTTTCCATTGTTCCTAATTCTAGTTTGTTAGCTTCCGCCAAACTCACTTTTTTAGTCGGATAATTGGTATGAGCAGGAGCAGAGTTGATATAAAATTTTGCAGGATTTTTTGAATCCGCACTTTTAAAAATCACTTCTTTGTTACCGCTTCCAATATATAAGGCATCTTTAAAACCTAATTCATATACAGTTCCTTCAACAACTACAGAACCATTTCCTCCAACATTAATAATTCCCATTTCTCTGCGTTCTAGGAAGTAGCCTGCTTTTAATGGATCTATTGTTTCCAATGTTAGATCTTTAACCGGAACTGCTGAGCCGGCTATATATCGGTCATAATGGGAATATGTCAATGAAATTTCATTCTCCTGCATTAAATCATCAATTAAGAATTCATCTCTTAACTGCTTAGTGTCATACTGTTTTACGGCTTCTGGGCTTGAAGCATATCGTGAGCTATATTTTGTCATGGTATAAAGTTTAATGTAATCGATTGCACAAAATTATATTTTTATATTTAAATAACATAATTCAAAGTGAATTTTATTTAGCTAAAAATTATAATTCTACTTTTTTCATTTTTGGTACCAAAATATGCATGATCAGCCACGCTAATAAATAAGCAGCGCCACAAATACAAAACATGATGAAATAACCCGTTTCTATTTTGCCAATTTTGGTGTAATAAACAAACATATTTTTCTGAACCAGTAAAGTTAACAAAATTCCCCCAAGCGCCCCGAACATTCCACCGATTCCAGTCACTGAAGCAGTTGCGTTTTTTGGAAACATATCCGATACAGTTGTGAAGATATTGGCGCTCCATGCCTGATGAGCAGATACGGCAAAACCTATAACCAAAATCGCCCACCACATATTGATTGAACCCAAATACTGGGAAAACAAAACGGGCAAAACTGCAAAGGCATAAAGCAGCATACTTGTTTTACGGGCTTTGTAAGCCGGCCAGTTTTTGTTTATTAGTTTTAGCGGCAGCCATCCTCCGCCAATACTTCCAATACTTCCAATTACATAAACTAATGCGCAAGGCCAGATAATTCCGGTTGAAGTAAGTTTGTACTGTTTCATTAAGAAATCCGGCAGCCAGAATAAATAAAACCACCAAACTGGATCAGTTAATAATTTACCAATAGCAAATGCCCATGTCTGGCGAAAAGTAAGCAGCTTTAACCAAGATGCTTTCTCTGTATTTTCTTCTTCAATTACTTCCGTTTTGTCTGCAGTAATATATTCAAGTTCCGCCTGAGAAAGACGTTTTTGTTTTTGAGGCACTTCATAATATATAAACCACAAAAACAGCCATATAAAACCAATAACTCCAGTTGCAATAAAAGCCCATTGCCAGCCATAATTTTCAGCAATAAATGGAACAGATAATGGAACGATTATGGCTCCAATATTACTCCCAGAATTAAAAATTCCTGTTGCTAAAGCCCGTTCTTTCTGCGGAAACCATTCGGCAGTGGCTTTTATAGCTGCTGGAAAATTCCCAGCTTCGGTAACTCCTAAAAATACTCGTGCAATTATAAAACCTCCTGTTCCAGTTGCAAAGGCATGACCAACCGCAGCTAAACTCCACAAACCAGTTGCGATTGCATAACCTAACTTTGTGCCTAATTTGTCAATAAATCCGCCTGCCATCAGCATTCCTAAGGCGTAAGCAATTTTAAAAGCTATTTCAATATTTGCATAATCGATTACTTCCTGTTCAGGTGACCAATGAAAAGCTTCCGCTAAAAATGGTCTTAGGTAACTTATTACATTCCTGTCTAAATAATTTACTGTCGTAGCAAAAAAGACTAAGCTGCAAATCGTCCATCTGTATTTACCAATGTTTTGATTATTCATAATTCCCTAAATTTTATTTTGGTTCAGTTAATTGTAATTATTTAATGTAATCGATTACACAAAAATAGGTTTTATTTTGAGATATACAATTTATTAACTGATTTTTTTTTGATATAGAAAAAAAGAATATGTTTTTTTAAGGGAAAGCTAGAATTGACAGCTTAATAATCGATTATGTAAGATATAAAAAGTAATTATCTGCGTAACTAAAATAGAAAATCTATTTTTAGTTACGCAGATAATTAAGGCTGAAGGAATACTTAGGTAATAAATTTTGACAAAATAACTGTTTTGTCTAGTAATAGAAGAGGTCTTTCAAAAGGAATTCGCCTTTTCTTTTCTTCTCTTTTAATTTTTTTACAATTTTGAGGAAAGCTATTGCGGTAATATAAGCATCGCCCATTGCGGTATGGCGGTCTTTTTTAGAAATATCAAATTTGTCGGCAAGATCATCAAGTGCGTAATGATCTTTATATTCTAAAATATTAGATCTGATTAGTGTTTTCTTGTAGAGAAACGCCGTATCCAAAGTTTTATTGGTTAACAGCGGAAGACCATTTCGTTCTAAAGCGCGATTAATCATCGTTATATCAAATATAGTATGATGAGCGATGATGATAGAATCTCCCAAGAAAGTCAAAAACTGCTGCAACACTTCTAATTCACTGGGTTTTTCCATAACTAAATCTCTTAGAATACCATGAATCTGCACACTGCTTTTATCGTAATGTTCCTGATGAATATACATTTCAAAACTTTCAGATATTGCAATGACACCATCTTTTAAAGTTATAGCTCCTATGCAGAGCATTCTGTCATTGTCGTAGTCAAAGCCAGTGGTTTCGGTGTCTAAAACTACAAAGCGGGTGTTTTCAACACTGTGTAAAAGTGATTCATCAATTGGTTTTTTAGTTATTGTTAAAAAATCAAACAGTATGGTTTTCCATTTCTCAAAAAAGTTCTTCATTACAAAATGTTTGATGGATTAAAACGAATGGAGATAATTTCCTGTAGTTCTTTAATGGTTTTAAAAGTACTTTTTAATTTGATTTTTTCTAATTTGGTAAGATGTTCCAAAGCGATATACTGCCCAGAATCATTATGCAGCAGTCCTTGTTTGGTTCTGAATTTTAAAAGCGCTTTATAGGAATAGGCACAGGATAAGTATAATTCTCTGTTTTGAGGTTCTAATTCGGCGAGTTTTTCAAAACGTTCTGGAGTATTACTGATTGATTTTACTGAATGGGATAAAATTAATACTCTTGCAGCATCGCTTAATGGCATTAATGCTCTTCTTTTTATATCGAAGAAATCTTTGTTAGCGCCATCCTGCTCCAATAAAAATTGTCTAAAAAAACCAGTAGGAGATGGGCTTTGCAAAGCACCGCTCACCAAATGAAGATAAAAAACCGGATTAGCTTTAATATCTTCTAAAATATAATCTGAAAGTTTATTTGCAAGTTCACTGTCACCATAGGAAAGGCTGTAATCAAAAAAGATAAAGGATAGGAGGACTTCATCTTTTCCTGTATTAGTAATCCAGTGGTGAACTAGTTTTTTCCATTCTTCTAGGCTCAAACACCATTTTGGGTTGGATGCCATCATTTCAGCAGGGCAGTATTCGTATCCAATTTCAAATAGTCCTTTGTTGACATGAGCGGCCAATTCCAAGAAGTATTTTTGGGTCTTTTCTTTTAATTCTTCAGCAACATCTTCATAAACCAAAGCATTGTCCTGATCAGTCTGCAGTAATTGCTCACTTCGTCCTTGACTTCCCATTGCCAGCCAAGCAAATTTTGCAGGAGGAGGAGTAGGCATTTTTTTTAATGCAATTGCAATAACCTGCTGAATACAAACGTCATTTAATTCGGTAATGATTTTTGATGTCAGTGTTATTGGAATGTTTTGGTCTAAATAGCCTTGCAGTAACTGCATGATACTTGCCCGTATCGGTTTTATTTCTTTATATTTTTTGGCTCTTTTTACAGCTTTTATAAGGACTGCAGGGTTATTTCCTAACGATACCATTACATCATGTTTCGAAAGAATACCAACCGCTTTTGTGTTTGGCGTACCGTCTTTAGTAAGGCATATATGGCTTATGTTGCTTTTCATCATGGCCATTTGCGCTTGTGTCGTAGTCAGATTTTTAGGATACGTAATAACCGGACTTGTCATGATTACTGATGCAGCAGATGTAATTGGATATTCGCCGGTAACGATTTTATTTCGCAAATCCTTATCTGTGATAATACCAATAGGCAGTTTATCCTCAACAACAAGTATAGCGCCTACATTTTTTTTAGTCATCATTTGAGCAATTTCTTTTACAGGAGTTGCAGATGAGCAGGTTACTATTTTTTTAGAATATTTGACCGGATGAATATCTAATATTTGCGGCGTATTATCCAGCAGATCGCCAGCTAATGTTTCGCCATACAGCTTTCCTCTGTAGCTTTCAGAGTAGGGATTAGTAGTATTTGAAGCAAAACTCTGAATTAAAAAATTTCCAACATCTTTGTTCTGCAAAGCGTAAGGCCTAAAAATGTCTATTGGGATTGAATAAAGTATGGTTTCTTCATAAGCCCTAGCTTCCATTTTATAATTTTCATTAGCGATAAGAGGCCGTAATCCAAAGATATCTCCTTCATCACACATATCAATTGTATCATTTTTTACCCCTTTTCTTAGTGCAACAGCACCTTTGTGAACAACATAAAAAGAGTCGTGAGTTTCATCATTTTCAGCAAAAATCACATTGTCTTTTTCTTTATAAATAATTGAAATCTGTTCAGATAGAACTTCAATGTCATTTTGATTTAAAAATGTAAAAGGAGGGAAATTCTTTAGGAAATCGGCAACTCTATGCGAAATAGTATTTTTCATGGAATTTGAATAATGTTTTTGAAACTAAAATTTATAAAAAAAAACACAGCTACTTTTCAGTAACTGTGTTTTTGGTATTTGTTTTTTCGAATGATTTTGATGCTAATGTAGAAGAATATAGCGAAACGCAAAACGGAGTTATATAGGTCAAGACTATTCTTAAAACATTTCTAAAAGTAAAATTGCTTTCCCAAATCACATCATAACTGTTAATGGTGTTTAATATAGTTCCCACTACAGCAGCAATAATCAAAGCATTTTTTATATTTTTAGAAAGCATATTATTTCTTTTTGGTAACTCTCATATTTATTATTTCTACAAATAAAGAGAATGAAATTGCAAAGTATAAATATCCTTTTGGTACAGGAGTTACGTGACTTCCGAAAATAAGAGCATTGGACAAATGCGCACTTTCTGTCAATAACATGAATCCAATTAAAATCAAAAAGGATAATCCTAATATTTGAATGGAAGGATGTTTGTTTACAAAATTCCCAACAGGAACCGCAAACTGCATCATAATCAAAACCGATATCACCACAGCTGTAATCATAATAATCAAGGCGCCTTCAACGCCATTGGTCATTCCCACAGCGGTCAAAATACTGTCAAAAGAAAAAACCAAGTCAATCATTATAATCTGAAGAATTACACTCTGGAAAGACTTTGCGGCCGCTTTACCTAATTCTTTTTCTTCATGGCCTTTTTCGTCTACTTTCTCGCGAATTTCATTGGTGCTTTTGTAAATAAGGAACAATCCTCCAAATAACAAAATAAGACTTTGTCCCGTAACCCCTGCATGAAGCCAGCTCCAGTCAATGGTAAACCAAGGTTTCTTCATTTGGGTGAGGAAATTAATTCCAAACAACAATGCAATACGCATAAACATTGCTAAAAACATACCCACTTTAGTTGCTTTTTTGCGGTCTTCTACAGCTAATTTTCCAGTTGCAATTGAGATGAAAATGATGTTATCAATTCCTAAAACAATTTCCAAAAAAGTAAGCGTTAATAAAGCAATCCAAGCATCTGGGTTCAGAAAAATTTCCATTTTTTATTGTTAAGGGTTTGTTTTTATTATGTTTTTATAATTTATTAATCTGCTGACTACAGCTTGTAATCATTATTCTGAAATCTTAGTAACCGTTCCTTTTTGTTTAGAATCGGATCCTACCATCCCAAATTCAAAGGTATAGGAATTTTTTGAGGTAGTCAAAATTTTCATGCTGATCGCTTTCTCTTCGGCCTTATTTTTTGGGTGTTTTTTCTGCAAAATGTATTCGCAGTCATTCACCCAGCGAACGGTAGAAGTATCTGTTTTTCCTTCAAAAGTCTCAATTTCAATGCTATCATTGCGTTCAAATACAGTCGTTTTTTTAACGCCGTTAATTTCGTATTCAAATTCAAATTTTCCAGTTTTAAAATCTTTACAGTTGCGCTCCACATCATAACATGACATTAGTGATAGTAGTGTGAGGAGCAAGATTAATTTTTTCATTTAGCTAGTTTTATTAATTATTTGGTGCCTGATCCAGCTGTCCGTTCCAACTCCTCGGTCTATCTCCTTTTTTTCTAATGTACCAAAAGGAGCTTCCGCTGGTCGCTCTTTTGGTACAAGAAAAAATAGGATTTAGCCCTGTGGGGTTTCCACTTCCATCTGGGGCAGTGTTTCAGATCTCAGAATTAAGAATTAAGAATTCAGATTTTAGATTTTAGGATTGACATTGATATTGCCATTGATTTTTGCGCCCCTATTTCATTCGTCTAAATTCTTCTTCAGTAAAATTTTTAATCCTTTTTTCTTTGGCAAATTTATCGGCATTATAGCTGTTTGATTTGTTTCGAGGAATTGATAGACTATCCCATTCACTGTTTTTAAGCTGTTTAGCATAAAAAACAATCTGCCCAATATGATATGGATAATGCGCCAGTTGTCTGTTGATGGCTTCAATAACGGTATGGCCCTCATTTCGGATATAGATAATTTTCGAAAGCTGTTCGGGCTGTAAGCTGTCCAATGCTTTCAGAAAACAATCCCATCCAGTATTCCACTCAGTCAGTACTTGTTCTTTTGTCTGTAAGTCATTTTCAAATTCGCCGTCCCTGTTTCTAGTTTCCTTTTCACCATCGGTAGTTAGGAAATCCGTCCAGCGCGACAACATGTTTCCTGCAAGGTGTTTTACTATCACGGCAATGCTGTTCGTGTCTTCGTTGACCGACACAAATAATTGTTCCGGTTCCAATTGTTCTATTGCTTTTTCTCCCAGCATTTTATAGTAGAGAAACTGCTTTTTTACACTTTCAAGGTAAGATGTCGTTGCGTTCATAATGGTTTTGAGTTTAAAAACATTTATGTTAGTTGTGTTTTTCCAAATCAAGTGTTTCTAAAATTTCTTTCCACTTGCGTTGTAATAATTCTTTGCTAGGTAATTTTGTTTGATAATCTGCCACTAATGTTGGTGATACTGTCCGGCTCAAAGCATATTCTACAACAATGTCATCCTTACCGTTGCATAATAATATGCCAATACTAGGCTGTTCGTGTGGTTTACGAATGTCTCTATCAAGTGCTTCTAGATAAAAATTAAGCTGTCCTAAATGTTCTGGTTTGAATTTTTCTATTTTTAATTCAATAGCAACCATGCAATTTAAGTTTCTGTTATAAAACAAAAGATCAATAGCGAAATCTTGATTTCCTACCTGTAATGGATATTCTTCTCCCATAAAAGCAAAATCCCTCCCAAATTCCAATAGAAATTTGGTTATGTTTTGTGTAATTGCTTTTCTTAAATCTTTCTCCAAATGAATTTCAGGTAATTGAAGTAAATCTAATACATAAGTATCTTTGAATGTATTTGTTACCTCTTTTGATAAAACTCGCTCCATTGGTGCGAGTTTTGTATTTGCGAGCATTACTCGTTCAAAACAAGAGGAATTGATTTGTCTTTGTAGTTCTGTTTTTGTCCATTTTTCTCGAATGGACATTTTGATATAGAACTCCCTTTCTTCAGCAGAGTTACAGGGTAAAATGATAATGTTATTTGTCCAAGTAATTTCTCGCACCAGTGGTGCGAGTTTTGCAAAATCTTTATAAGTTTCAAAAAACTGCTTCATTCTCCATATATTTTGAGGAGAAAAACCAGTAATGTTTGGTTCAGATTTTTTAATAAAAAGAGACAAATCATTTACAACTGATTTACCCCAAGCTTTCTTTTCTACTTGCTGGCTTACATATTCTCCAATACGCCAATAAAGAGTTACCAATTCTTTGTTTACGGCATGGAAAGCATTTTCCTTTGCTTTGGATATAAGCGTTGTTATGTGTGCAAAATGTTCTTGGAGTTCCATGTATTGAATTTTAGATAGCTACAATATACGTAAGATAATGCAAACAATTACTCAATTTTTATATCATATTTATCCAAAAGCCCAGCGATTCCCTGACTGGAAAATTTTGCTTTTTTCATCGGATTAAATTCGGGATCAATTTTATAATTATATGCGGTGGTAAAATCGGAACCGGCTAAAATAGTATCGTTAAAAATGGCATTGTCCAAATTACAGTTTCCAAAAACCGATTGAGTCAAATTGGTTCCAATAAAAGTGACTTCTTTCAGGGAACATGAATTGAATTTGGTTTTCGGCATTTTTTTATTCGCAAAAGAACTATAATCCAAAATACAATCCTGAAATTGCACATTGAACAAAAAATCCTGACAAGACTGAAACTGAATTCCCATTAGTTTACAGTTTCTGAAGTTTACAGTTTTAAGGCTTGAACCTCCTAATTGTGTCATTGATAAATTGCATTCTATGAATTCGCAATCCATAAAACTATTATTTGAAAAATCACTATTAGAGAAATCGCAGTTTTTGAAAACACAGTCTTCAAATTCACGATTGTTAATTTTCTTGCCTATGTAAGTAATTTTTTCAAATGTTTTTTGAATATGTATCAGGTCTTCCATTAGTCGTTAAATATACCGTTCATTATTATTTTCAAACCTTTAAACATTAAATACATTGAGGCAAGGCAGGCAATGATTCCAATGCCTAAAACTAAATAATGCCAATTGGTATGCTGGTTCATAAATGCATTGTAAATTACAGTAGGACCTATGAACATTAGCGGTAAAGCTCCTGTCAAATATTTAATTCCTTTTGCTAATAATTCTTTGTTTGCCATTTTCTGTTTCTGAAATCTGTTTACTGTCCATTATAAAAATCAACCGCTTTTCTCACACTTCCATATTTTGCGAGTAATTCAGAACCTTCTTCATAAGTTACCGGAATTTCTCCCATTATCATTTTTACGCCACGATCCACTAGTTTGCTGTTGCTCAACTGCATATCGACCATTTTGTTTCCTTTCACTTTTCCAAGCTGGATCATAGTGGCAGTTGTAATGGTGTTTAAAACCAATTTTTGTGCTGTTCCTGCTTTCATTCTGGAGCTACCTGTTACGAATTCAGGGCCTACAATAACTTCGATAGGAAATTTTGCTGTTTGCGAAAGCGGACTTCCAGCGTTGCAGGAAATACTTCCTGTACTGATGTTATTTTCATTGCAGGTCTGTAAGCCTACAATAACATAAGGAGTTGTTCCCGAAGCGGCAATTCCTACGACCACATCATTTTCGTTTACGTTAAAAGTTTTTAAATCTTCCCAAGCCTGTGTGGCGTTGTCTTCTGCATTTTCTACAGCTCTGCGGATAGCAGTGTCACCACCTGCAATAATACCAACAACTAGATCGAAAGGAACTCCAAAAGTAGGTGGACATTCCGATGCGTCCAGAATTCCTAAACGTCCTGATGTTCCGGCGCCAATGTAGAATAAGCGTCCGCCCAGTTTCATTTTCGAAACAATTTCGGTTACCAATGTTTCTATTTGCGGTAAAGCTTTTTCAACTGCTAAAGGTACAGTTTGGTCTTCCTGATTAATATTGGTTATCAATTCTTTAACGGACATTTTTTCAAGATGTTCGTATTTCGAAGATTGTTCGGTGGTTTTGGTGAAAGTCATTGTTTTTAAGGTTCAAAAGTGTAAAACAAACACGGTTTATTTAGTATTACAAACTTAAATAAATTAATAGTAGCAACAGTCGTATAAGGCAAATTTTAGAGGATGATTTTAATTGTTTTCTTCATCTGTTTTATGGCTCATAAGTCCAGACATCATTACTAATGCGCTCAGAATTATGACTTGTATAACCAATGAATTATTGACTAAATCAATTACTTGATTGTCAGGAATTGATAGGAAAAGTAAAATGGTAATCAGGCCTCTTGGAGCAATAAATAAAGCAGGTTTGATGTTGATTTTAAATATTTTAAGCGTTATATAACGCAAAGCGAATATTCCAGCACAAATTCCAATTGCCCAGACGATGGTTTCTGTGTTTAATAATTCGCTCGTTTCAATTAAATAGCCAAATAACAGAAAAAATAGAGCTCTTACTAAAAAAGCAATTTCCGTAGTAAGTTCGTGGAATTTATGAACTTCTTTATTCAAAAGGTTTGGCTGTAGTTTTTGAATAAATTTATTGCCTTTGATTTCGTCAAGGTTACCCAGAAAAAGACCAAAAAGGAGTATGAAAATCAGCCCTGGCAAATGATATATTTTAGTAACAGCATATATCAGGACGATACTTAATATGATGGGGATAAATTTTACTGGATGTTTTATTTTACTTAATAAAAAGGCAAGTCCTAATGTTGCCACAAATGAAATGATTAGAATTACAAGTATTTCTAAAATAAAATGACCTACTGACGAAGCTCCAATATCGTCATTGAGCGAAACAAAATTGAAAAGGATTACACCAAAAATATCCGATAAGCTACTCTCATAAGTGATAAACTCTTTGTTTTTTGAGATAAGATTTTGTGCACTCGGAATAGCAATTGCACTGCTTATCACAGCTAGCGGAATAGCATTAGCCAACCCAACTTTGAAAGAAACGTTCCCGAAATAATGAAAAGCAAACGCCAGTCCGAAGCTAAAAAGAAGCATTGGTATAATAGCGACAAGAGCAGTTTTACCGATAAACGGAATTTTTGATTTGTTTAATTCCAATTCTAAAGAACCTTCCAGAACAATTAAAATTAGTCCTACAGTTCCAAGTACGGGTAATATGGAGGTTAAATTTGGAACACGAATTTCAAAAAAATCAGTTCCCTGTTTTACAGCCCAACCCACAGCCAGCAAAAGAATAACCGAAGGGATTTTTGTTTTTGATGAAGTGATGTCAAATATATAAGCAAGAATCAATAAAAGACATATTGATATTATGATAGATGTTGTCATTTGTTGATTTTATGTTCAGTCCTATAGTATAGAGGGGAAGTCTATTTTAGTTGTTTTGTAAATATAACGGATTTGTTGCACGAAGCTACAACGAAAATGGAATTATTTACCTTAGAAGCTTTCGATAACTGGAGAATTGGTACAAGTTGCAAAGTGAACAATTTTAAAATTACAGGAATTAGCAATAAAACAAAGTTCGTTTGCTTTTGTATGCAAGTTTAATGCTTCGGCAATTTTTTCTTTTTGCTGAATCACTACTTTTGGATATAATCGTACTTCTATGAAACGCCCTGAACCATTTTCTGAAACTTCGAGAGTAGCCCCAGCATCGTCCTGATAGGAAACGACATCAATTCCGTTTTGGGAACATACATACAAATACGACATCATGTGACAGGAAACCACAGAACTCAATAATAAATCTTCGGGATTGTATAAATTGGGATCGCCTTTGAACGCTTTGGCAGCCGAAAGATTTAAAATTTCTTTTCCTTCAATAGCAATTTGATGGTTTTTAATGTATTTTCTGGAAGTCGAAATCGGTTCTTTTGGAACTGAATCCCAATTCAATTTTGCTTTAAATAAATGTTTGAATCCCATGTTCTCTAGTTGTTTTATTGGCTTTCGAAATAGAGCAAAGATGCGAAGTTTTTTTTCAAGACAACAAAAATTAGCTTTTGTTTATAAATGTTGATGACATTTTGCATCTTGCAAAGTGAACTAAAATGCTATATTTGTTAAAACATTAAAAAATAAATGGATCAATTAGCTTTATTAGAAGGGATAGCCAAAATTTCAGTTTTTGTTTCTTTATTGATGGCATTTTTTCTGCTGACGGTCAAAACCGATAATAAACTGGCGAACCGTTTATTTGCTTTCTTTTTTATTTTCTCTGCTATTGATCTCAGCGGATTTTTTACGTACATATACAATGAAAATCACAGGAATTTAGAGATTTTTAGATCAACTTTCTGTTTGTTAGGGATGCCGGCGTTTTATCTTTATGTGCTTTCTGCCTGTTATTCGGATTTTAAATTACAATGGAAACATTTAGTTCATCTGCTTCCTTTTATTATTACCAATTTACTTTTTATTCCGAGAATTTATCTAAGTATTGAAGATGGAAGTTTTATCGGACCGTTAAATCAAATGTCTGAGATTTATTTTATTCAGATTTTAATAGAATTTCAATATGTGTTTTATATCGTGAGTGTGTTTTTGATTTTGAGAAAATACAAAGAAATCTATTTGGAAAATTACGCCAATCCAAGTACATCAACATACAAATGGCTTTTTCAGATGACCTGTGTTTTTCTTTCGGCGCATTTGTTTGTGGTATCAAAAAATGTACTGCGTTATATCGTTTTAAGAGAAATATTTCTTTGGGCAAATGTACTCGTTGGGAGTATTGCTTTGTTTATAACCTGTTGGTTTATTATGAAAGCATTAAAGCATCCGGAACTTTTTAGGGGAATTAATTCTAAATTGAAATTAACGAAAGATATTCTGCCGGAAGCTGATGAAAAACTGGGGTCAGAAAATGTACAAAACGATTCAATCAAAAATCAAATTACTGAATTGAAACAATATATGACCGAAAAAGAGCCGTTTCTTGATCCGTCGCTTACGATTCAGGAACTGAGCAATCAGATTAATATGCCGGTTCGGGATTTATCCATTTTGATTAATCATCATATTGATCAGCATTTTTTTGATTTTGTGAATGAATATCGCATTCAAAAAGCCATGCATATTCTAAAAGATCAGTCAAAAAACCAGCTTACAGTTCTTGAAATTTTATACGAAGTGGGTTTTAATTCAAAATCGTCGTTCAATACTTCTTTCAAAAAATATACGAATTTAACGCCGACTGCTTACCGTAACAGTTGAAAATAAAGGCTTTGTAAAAAGTCGTACTTCCCACTCAATAAAGTCGAACCAATTTCATGATTAGAAAATGGTTCGACTTTTTTTTGTCGGTCGCGTAGGGAGATTTTCTAAGGCAACTTTGCTTCAAATTAATCGAACAAGTTAAAATTAGAAACCATGAAAAAATTACATCTCCTTATCTTTTTAGTATTGCCTTTGTTTTGTTTCGCACAATCTACATTAAAATTAAAAGGGAAAATTGCAAGTGAAACAGCTCCATTAGAATGGGCAGATATTTCAATTTTAAATCACGAAGGAAAAATTATTGACGGAACTACTTCAAAGGAAGACGGTTGTTTTGAAATAAATCTTAAAAACGGTTCTTATAAAATCGGAATCAGTCTTTCGGGATTTGCCGATTATGAAAAAGAAATTTCATTAGAAAATGATACAGATTTAGGGACTATTATTCTCAAAGAAAATGAGACCAAATTAGTTGAAGTTGTTATTCAGACTAAAAAGAAAACCATCGAACAGAAAACGGATCGTCTGGTTTACAATCTCGAAAACAATGTTACAACAGCTGGAGGTGATGCTTTGAGCGCGATTAATACAGCGCCTGGAGTTGTAGTCAAAAATGATTTGATAACGATATTAGGAAAAGGAACTTCGCGTGTCATGATTGACGGAAGGCTGATTGAATTAACTGGCGAAGAACTGAATAACTTTTTGAAATCAATTTCGGCAGGTGATATCAAAAATATTGAGATTATCAGCAATCCGCCGGCGAAATATGAAGCGGATGGATTTGGCGGACTGATCAATATTATTATGAAAAAAGGTGTTCGTGATTCTTGGAAAAACACAACAACGGCTTCATACGATCAGAATAAGTACGGAATTTATACTTTGAGAAATAATTTCTTTTACAATAAAAATAAGTTCCGATTTTCGGCAAGCGTGAATGGAAAAACCGGTTATAAAAACGCTGATGAAAATCTTGAAATGTATTTTCCTGACGGACTTTCGAACATGGCTAGCACAACAAAAGTGAAGAATGAAAACCTTTCGGGAAAACTGGCTTTGGATTATGATTTTTCTGAGCGTACTACTTTTGGCTTTCAGATTTTGAATGATAGAAATAATCCTGATTTTGGTTCAGATATTCGAATTGATAAATATAATATTCAAAACGAATTACAGAATATTACCTTGAATAAAAGTTTTACCGATAAAGGATCAAAAAACCAGACTTACAATGCTCATTTACTTACCAAATTAGATTCTTTGGACCGAAAATTGTCTTTTGATGTGGATTATTTTAACTACAATTCAAAGTTCGACCGAGATTTTGTTGCCAATAATTACACACCAGATATGGAATTTATTGATGTAAATCAGGCGGGAAGAAATATTTCGAATCAGGATATTGATAACTGGAGTTTTAAGGCAGATATACAACATCCGTTCAAGGCAATAAATTTGTCTTATGGCGCAAAAATGAGTTTTACAAATAGCGTAAGTGATGTACTTTATTACAACACTATTTCGGGAACTCCTGTGTTAGATCCGAGTCAGTCTAATAAATTTAAATACACCGAAAACAATCAGGCTATTTACATCAATGGTGACAAAAAGTTAAATGAAAAATGGAATCTTCAAGTGGGATTACGACTTGAAAACACTCAGACGAACGGATTTTCGGAAACGCTGAATCAGGAAAACGTAAATGATTATCTGAAGTTGTTTCCAACTTTTTATGCTTCTTATAAAAGAAATGAAAACAATACTTTCAGCCTGAATTATGGAAAGAGAATCAACAGACCCCGATTTGATTTACTAAATCCGTTTAGAATTTACATTAACAGTAATAGTTATTCTGAAGGAAATCCGTTTTTGAAACCTTCATTTAGCGATAATTTTGAGTTGGCACATTCGTACAAAGAAGTTTTGAGAACGAGCGTTTTTGTGAATATAATTGAAAATGGTTACGGTGTTATTTTTACGTCAAATCCTGAAACGAACACTCAGATTGTAACCCGTGAAAACTATTTTAAAGGTTTGAATTATGGTTTGGGCGAAAGTTATTCGGCTAGTTTTGGAGATTGGTGGCAGAGTGAAAATTCAGTATACTTTTTAGGCTCAGAAACTAAGTTTATAAAAGATATAAATGCAACGCCGTCCAATAGCATGCAGATTGATTTTTCGACAAACAATACTTTTGTTTTAGGAAAAACAACCAAGCTTCAGATGGATTTTAGTTACAGTACGCCTGTTAAAAGTGGTTTGTATGAAGTTGGGTATGCCTCAAGTTTTGATATTGGTTTTAAACAGGATTTGTTCAATAACAAAATGCAGATTGCTTTATTGGCCAATGATATTTTTAATACTTCTTATTTAAAAGATTTTGTTTCGGTTGTAAATGGAGTGAAACAGGTTTACAGCCAAAATGAAAGCAACCGATTTGTACGTTTGTCTGTGGTTTATAATTTTGGAAACAAAAAAATCAACGTGAAGGAGCGCAATTTTGGAAATCAGGAGGAAAGAAAGAGAACGGGGAATTAAAATTAGATGATTAGACAATTGGTCAATTAGAAAATTATCTCACTATCAAATTGACTAATTATCTAATTAATTTGTTATATAAAGCAAGCCAAAATAATTCCGATTACAATCATCGAAACTTTGGCGATATTGAATTTGTGTCCTTCGCTACTTTCAAAAATAATAGTTGAGGAAATGTGGAATAAAATACCAATGACTACGGCGGTTATTTCGGTGTAATAATCATTTAATTGCGGTATGAAATCCGAGACAACGGTGCCTAATGGTGTCATGACTGCAAAGGTGATCATAAAGAAAAAGATTGCATTTCGGCTTAGTGATGCATTGATGAAAAAAGTCGTCAGAATAATGGCAATCGGGAAGTGATGAATGGCTATTCCCAACGCTAAATCGTGATGATGGCTTACCGGAAATCCTTCTAAAAACGCATGAATGCAGAGGCTGATGAACAACAACCACGGAATTTGATACATTTTGTCGTGGCCATGTACGTGACCATGTTCGGCACCTTTGGAGAAAAATTCCAATATGATTTGGAACAAAATTCCCAGCATTATAAAAACACCAATATTATGATTGTGGCTTTCGTACACTTCCGGAAGTAAATGCATCACCGTGAGTGATAACAAAAACGACCCGCTGAATGCAAGGAGAAGTTTTAGATTGGTTTTACTTTTTGGCTTTAAAAATAAGGCGATAAAGTAACCAAGCAGTACGGAAAGTAAAGGTAAAAGGTAGTTCATTTTCTTTTGTTTAACCGTTTAAATGTTTAATCGTTTAACCGTTTTTTTGTTTGATCGTTTATTTGTTTAACTGTTTACTTTAACCGTCTTTATTTAATCGATTAAACAGTTAAACAATTACCCGATTAAACAATTACTTAAAAATCATAATCAATCTTTCGCTCTCTGTTTTGTGGAATTTTTTCAATTTATAATCTCCAAAAATATCCAACAGGAAAATGCCTGATTCTTCCATCATTTGTTCGAAATCCTTTAGTGTAAGCGCTTTTACTTTTTCGGTGAAATGATATTTCTGACCTTGGTCTTCAAAATCAATTTCTTTACAAATGTGTCCGTCTTTTAAGTAACGTTTGATATGAAAATCAATTGCATCTACGGTTTTTATTTCTTCGGGAACCAAAGTATTCAGCACATTGGTCACATTCATAAAATCGATTACAGCAAAACCATATTCGGTTAAGCTTGCTTTGATGGCTTTTAATGTCGTTAAGTTGTCTTCGTCATTTTCGAAATAACCAAAACTTGTAAACAAATTGAAAATAGCGTCAAATTTGTCTTCGAAGACTTCACGCATATCGTGCACCTGAAAATGCAAAGTTTTGTTGCTGTTTCTTTGGGCTTCTTTTATGCTGTTTTCGGATAAATCGGCACCAATAACATCGAAACCTAATTGGTTCAGGTAGATTGAATGTCTTCCTTTTCCGCAAGCTAAATCCAGCACTTTGGCTTTCTCAGGAAGATTTAGATAATGAGTGAGATTGTCCATAAATAGCTGGGCTTCTCTATAATTTCTTTCTTTGTAAAGTATATGGTAATAAGGACTGTCGAACCAAGAGGCAAACCAATTTTCGGGATTGGCAGAGTTAATTTGTGTTTTGTTATTTACAGAATCGGACATTTATTCTTTTTCAATTAATTTAAGTCCCGCAAATTTAGTGTATTTTTGCAGAAAATATACTATTTCAGGCCGTTTGGGATTTGAAATTTAATTATTGGAATTTATACAGGGAAATGGAGAATTTTAAGATGATTGCCAAAACCTTTTTTGGTTTTGAAGAAATATTGGCAAAAGAATTACAAATGCTTGGTGCACAAGATGTGGAGCAGGGGGTGAGAATGGTGAGTTTTAAAGGGGACAAAGGATTTATGTACAAAGCAAATTTGTCTTTGCGTACTGCTTTGAAGATTTTGAAACCAATTTATTTTTTTAAGGCAAAAAACGAACAAGATTTATATAAAGGAATTCGCGGGACGAATTGGTCGAAATATATCAATGCGAACCAGACTTTTGTGATTGATACAACAGTGCATTCGGAGTATTTTAATCACTCTGAATATGTGTCTCAAAAATGTAAAGATGCGATTGTGGATCAGTTTAGAGAAAGAACTGGTCAGCGTCCGAGTATTGATAAAGCTTTTCCGGATTTAAGAATTAATATTCATATTGATAAAGATCAGGTTTCGGTTTCTCTAGATACTTCTGGTAATTCATTACATCAGCGTGGGTATAGAACTGCTACTAATATTGCTCCTATAAATGAAGTTTTGGCTGCTGGAATTTTATTGCTTTCAGGCTGGGACGGACAAACAGATTTCCTGGATCCGATGTGCGGTTCCGGAACTTTCCTTGTAGAAGCTGCGATGATTGCCTGCAATATTCCTGCGAATATTAACCGTAAAGAATTTGCTTTTGAAAAATGGAACGATTGGGATAATGGTTTGTTCGATAATATTCAGGATAGTTTATTGAAGCGCGTTCGCGAATTTCATTACACTATAAAGGGTTATGACAAAGCGCCGTCTGCCGTTCAAAAGGCAAAAGACAACGTAAGAAATGCTAATTTAACAGAGTACGTTTCGGTAGAGGAAAATAACTTTTTTGATACGGAGAAAAATTCACAGGGGAAATTACACATGGTTTTTAATCCGCCGTATGATGAGCGTTTAGATATACACATGGAAGAATTCTATAAAAATATTGGTGATACTTTGAAGAAAAATTATCCTGGAACCAACGCCTGGTTCATCACAGGAAATCTTGAAGCTTTGAAATTTGTAGGATTAAAACCTTCTAGAAAAATCAAACTTTTTAATGCAAGTATTGAAGCCAGATTGGTGAAATATGAAATGTATGAGGGAAGTAAGAGGACTAAGTTTCAGGTTACTGATTCTGAATAGTTAATTTTTGAATAAAAATATTAAATCCCGATAATTATCTTTTCAAAGGACTGATTATCGGGATTTTTTTTTTAAGTATACATTCATTAAATCTTACAAAGTATAGCTGATTGATCCATAATATCTTAAAGCATAATCCTTTATTAAATCCCATTTGTCTAGTCCATTAATTATTTTTCGTGCATTTTTCCAGTCTTCGGTAGCTGGATTAAAAAATTTGGAGAGTTTGGCTCCGGTAAACCAGCCTTCTGTCATTCCTAAAAACATAATTTTAGTAGCATTGGATAGTTCCATTACACCTGCCGCATTATGTAAAAAATCTTTTCCGAGCTTCCTTCCTGCTTTATCGTAATTTTCATACCAAGTGAGCTGTACAAATCCACGGCCATAAAACAGTTCTGCAGTATCAATATATGGTATTCTTTTGCCATTTTTGTCTTTTGTCATTTTTAATCGGTTTCCATAAGGAAGGTTTTTTCCTTTTCCCCATTCTTCAATCGGCTGCATAGTGCGTCCGGTTTCATGATGAGTAGTGCCGAGCATATAAGCAAGCCAGCGGTCATCATTATGAGAATAATTAGCTTCCCATTCGTTTAAAATGGCTGTCAGTCCATTAACTTGTTTTGTACTTAAACTACCGCCAAACAATCTGTTTTTGGTTTGATCAAAGAAAAATTTCCGGTTTATCATAATGATTAAATTTTTAGTTATTATTTATCCATATTTTGATCTGACGATTTGGGATTGAAACTAAATTTGTGGCAATTCTAAATTATTAGAGCTGTCGCAATAACATTTTCAAGAACTTTGAAAGCTGCATTTGCAGCATTTTGCGCTAGGACTTTATTAACTATTGCAATAGAATGTAATTCTGCGGTCAATATTTCTTTTTCATCAGCCAGCCTTTTTTCGAAAAAATCATTATCAATTGCACCAATTAATCTCATTTGTGCCAATAGCTCCAGCCGTTCTTTTTTGGTTTGAATAAAATTATTAGCCGATTTTTTTACAACATTCCAATCGTCTTTGATGGATCCTTTCATTGCGTTAAGCATATCAGCTAATACTTCGTTGATGTCAAAATTCATGATATTTAGTTTTTAATGTTTTTTAAAGCTTTTTCGGCAGTTAATAAGGGTTGCCAAAAACCGTTTATGAAGGCGATGTATACTGCGATTTCACCATCATTGAGTGTTTTTTTGTCTTTATGCTCCTTTTTGTACTGTAAAAAATTATCTTTTAAAAGTTTAGCCATTTTGACAAAATCTTCATTTTTTTCACGAGTCTGATATTGAAATAATATTGAATTTATATTGCTTTCGACTTCTAAGTATTTATCGGAAACACTGTTGTAAGTTCTTTTTTCCTGAGGCTGTTCCAGCAATTCGATATACAGCTTTTCATTTTGTTTTTGGGTTTCAATAATCTGGGTTTCTATGGCTTCACTATAATCTGGTACCAATCGTACGGATATGCAGCTGCTTAGCGAAATAAGAAAGCAAGATGTAAAGACTAGAATTTTTGTTTTCATATGTTTTATTATAATTAGCTGTTGGGACTGTTTTTTTACTAAGCTGTGGGCTGTTTTTCAATCCAGTCTTTATTTGATAAATTGCGAATTATTTCTTCTATAAATTTGTAGCCATGGGCAGTGACTAAAGTTCCTCTTTTGGTTTTTGGATCAACAAAATCAGATTGAAACCAATTTCCTGTTTTTTTAGAATTATTATCAGTTGAGCAGATAAATTCTGCCATGGCTTCACCAATTACCTTCATTAATGGAAATTTAGTAACATCTGCCATATCAATATTGGATAGAACATCGTTTTCTAATTCGTGTAGTGAATCCGCCTCTAAATTTGGAATATGTTTAATACTTTTGTTAGGAATCAGCTGAATGGCTGCTTTATCTAAAGAAATCTGATACCGTCTCAGCTCCAGGCCTTTTATAAGTTTGCTTCGAAGTAAATCAATCTGCATTTCACTGGCATCCTTGTTTGTTTCTTCCATGACATAGTTGAGCCAAAATAATGCATCGATTCCTTTGATGGAATCGGTTTCCAGTGGATCTATAAACCTTAAAGTAGTGCCTGTTCCGAAACTGAATACTACTAATTCATCAGCTTTATATTTATCTTTCCCTGTATAAGTTAATGCCTCTAGTACAGCTGTAAGCGTGGGATTGTTATATGTCGTTGTTCCTCCATCAACAAATCGTTCAAAAGGAGAAAAGTAAGTGGGAGCAGACATGGTGGCTTCCATTACAGCTCTTAATAAGACTGATTTATAAGTACCATTTGATAATCCGTTACTATTTACACAGGTAAAAAAAGTTTCTTCGCCAGCATTTAAGTCTTTTGAAGTAAAACAGCAATCTATATTGGTTTCTTGATTTAGTTTTTCAAGGGTATCATTTCCTATAAGCTGTTTTAATAAATTTCTATAATTTTTTTTGTCGTAAGCCGGCGGATTGTAGTAGCGGTTTGCTAAAAAGTTTCTTTTTGTAAATACTCGTGCAACTAAATTAATATATAATTCTTCAATTTTTTTTGCACTGTTCTTTTTTAAAATCAAGCCCGAAATAATTGCCCCTGTTGAGGTTCCTGCCACCATATCGCACCATTCATAGCAAGGACTTCCTGCTATTTCTTCCAGTTTTTTTAGTAATTGGACGGTAAGTATACCCCGCATTCCGCCGCCGTCAATACTTAAGATTATTTTTTTTCTTTGAGGTATTCCTAAATTTGTATGAGCAATTTCTTTTTTTGTAGCCATGATTTTTGGATTAATTCGGTCTGTTCTATTTCTATTGAAGAATTATTTTATTATAGATTGAAATATAGTAGTTCAAGCAATATAGAATCATCCAGCATTCTCAATCCGTCCTGTCTATTTTAGGAAACGAATTCACATAACTTCAATCATGCTGCTAGCTGTTCTTCCATTTTAGATAGTAATTGAATTGATTATCAGTAGAATACTATTTATAAAAATTTAACAGATTTTGTTTTACTGAATTTAGTTCGCTTATAATTAATTGAATCCGGATGCGATTATAAATTTGGGGAAACTAATTACGGATTTTATTTGTCTGTAAATTAGGTATTTATAATTTTTTTCGTTTTGGAGATGTATAAAATTAATACAAAATACTATACGAAAAAGACTTAAGTTAATTATTATTAAATTGTAGAATATTGGGAAAATTTTTTATTCTTTTTTTAAAGAGCGAGATAAAAAAAACTTTTTTTTTGATAAATAAGTAGATTTTCAATTAATTTTGGAAAATCATATTTAAATACAGGAAAATGACAAAATTACAAGTAAGAGCATTTTTATACAATCTTGGCTGTTTTGCAATATTATTTATAGCATTTCGTTATTTGGTAGAGCAATACACCAGTTTGTCTGGTTTTTGGATCCCAATGACAGCCTTTATAGCTGGAACGCTCTTAGCACCAAAATTTCAGGCAGCCAAAACCAGAGACGGTGAAAAACTGTTTATGTCTTGGTTATTTGTTAAAGGGATTAAAGAAATAGGCTAGCTAATCAGTCTGCTGAAAAAAAAGAGCAAAATTGAATTCCATACATTCAATTTTGCTCTTTTTTTATGAAGTTAATTTATGATTATTTCTTCGTTGTTGGTTTTGCAGCAATAACTTTTTTCTTGTAAATTGGAATGAAATAGGAAACGGTATAATTGAAACCGGCTCCAAAATTACCATCATAAGTTCTGTTAAAACCAGGAATAAAAAGACTTTCAAAACCGTTTGGTTCAGTATTGGTAACCAAAACTTTCAGCTGTAAAGAAAACCCAACATATATATTATTAAATACCTTTACATTAATTCCAGGGGAAACTTCAAGCCAGCTGGCTGTCAGCCCATCGTATGATTTCCCTGATTCAGTTGCGGATGTCTGCCCATAATAAGGATGCGGATTATAGATAGAATAGGTATTTAATCGTTCATTAAAAGTACTAAATCCATAACGGACACCAATCGTGATCAGATTTTCCATGTCTAACCAATTAGTATAAGCATTATAATTAAATCCTACTTTTAGATAAGCTCCTTTTGTAGTAGTATTTAAGAGCGGATCATCAACTGTTACTTCTTCACTGCCAACCTCACCGTATGCATAATATTTTTTCGTCAATCGATAATCACCAACAAATGCTATTCCTTTATAATCGGAATCATAAAAAGATCTGGCAATTCTAAAAACATCGACTCCAAGAATCAAACCATAGCGATCTGTTTTTGGTTTTACAGTATCGATTACAGTCTCCAGTTTTTTTTCAGGACTTTTTTCTTTTTTGGTATTACCGTTAGCGCCTTTAACTATTATTTCGGGAGGAGGACTCGCAGTAGCTGCTTTTTCTTGTGCCTTCGCAAAAAATAATGACAAAAAAAAGAAAAAACTAAAAGTATATTTTAATGATTGTCTCATTTTCGCTTGATATATTATTTTGTTCTACTAGTACACGTTTAATCCACAATGGATCAGAAGGCGTCGAATCACTTAATATGAAAGGTTCATCTTCATTTAAATCGAATGTAGTTTTAAAGCCACATGCTCTTGATACATACGAATTTACTCGTTTGTAATTGAATTCCAAATTGTCTTCGTGTACAAGTAATGGATTGTCGTTATCGAAATTTAATATAAACGTGTATTTTACAAGGTCAGCTTCAGTGTTTAAAGGAAGTAAAATAGTGTTCCCATTAGCCAGATATTTTGAATTACCAGTTGCTGTGGGATTCAGCACGACACCTTCGGTCATTCCTTCTCCTATTACTTTTAAATTATCAACATCTTTCAATTGAGAAGGAATCTTAATGTTATAAAACTCAATTTTCATCCTCGGCGTAGTAGGAGTGGTGGGATCACAAATATCATCGGGCTCGCAGCTGGAAGAAGCGAAACCAAGAATCATTAAAAAAGCAAGTATTTTTTTCATTTATGCAGTGGCTTATCGTCTTTCCAAAAGTACAACATTTTCAACGTGATGCGTCTGCGGAAACATATCAACTGGGCGAACTCGTGTTACCTTGTATTTTTCATCCATCAAAGCCAAATCTCTGGCTTGAGTAGCCGAGTTACAGCTTACATAAACTACTTTTTGAGGTCCTATTTTCATAATTTGCTCTACAACATCTTTGTGCATTCCGTCACGTGGCGGGTCAGTGATAATGACATCCGGGTGTCCGTGCTGTGCAATAAAAGCGTCGTTAAAAACAACTTTCATATCACCGACAAAGAATTCGCAATTATCAATGTTGTTGCGTTCCGCATTTGCTTTTGCATCTTTAATAGCATCTGGAACACTTTCTACACCAATTACTTTTTTTGCTTTTTTGGATACAAACTGAGCAATAGTTCCAGTTCCAGTGTATAAATCATAAACAATTTCATTTCCGGTTAAACCCGCAAAATCTCTGGTAATTTTGTATAATTCGTATGCTTGATCGGAGTTGGTCTGGTAGAAAGATTTAGCATTAATACTAAATTTCAATCCTTCCATTTCCTCAAGGATGTAATCTCTTCCTTTGTATAATTTAATATCAGTATCGTATAAAGTGTCGTTTGCTTTATTGTTAACTACATATTGAAGGGAAGTAATCTGAGGGAATTTCTCGTAAAGGTGATCCAGAATCAATTCACGGTTCTTTTTATCGTTTTCAAAAAACTGAATCAAAACCATGATTTCTCCAGTCGAAGCTGTTCTTAGCATCAGCGTTCTCAATAAACCTTCGTGTGCTCTGGGATTAAAAAAAGTCAAACCGTTTGCATTTGCAAAAGCGCGTACTTCATTTCGGATAGCATTTGATGGATCTTCCTGTAAATGACATTTGTTGATGTCAAGGATTTTGTCCCACATTTTTGGAATATGGAAACCAAGTGCATTTCTGTTGCCTAAATCTTCTTCACTTCCAATTTCAGCTTCGGTTAACCAGCGGCTGTTAGAAAACGAAAATTCCATTTTATTTCTGTAGAAAAACTTTTTTTCAGAACCTAGGATTGATTCAAATTCAGGAAGTTCAATTTTGCCAATGCGCTGTAAATGATTTTTTACCTCATTCTGTTTAAAGAAAAGCTGCTGGCCATAATTCATATTCTGCCATTTGCATCCGCCGCAAACTCCAAAGTGTTCGCATATTGGATCTACACGATGTTCTGAAAACTCATGAAAATGAACCGCTTTTCCTTCATAATATGCTTTGCGTTTCTTGAAAGTCTGAACGTCAACAACATCACCAGGAACTACATTTGGAATAAAAACAACTTTACCATCGGGAGCTTTTGCAACCGAAACGCCTTTTGCACCAGCATCAAGGACTTTTATTTGATGAAAGACAACCTTGTCTGTATTTTTCTTTGCCATGGCGCAAAAATAATGCTTTGGATTTGTTTTTAGATTTTAATTTTAATTTTTTTTATTAAAAATGAAACCCAGCAATTTTTCACTGATATTCATCTTTCCAGTCTTTAGTCGTAATGCCTGAAATTTTATTTGCAGCGTTCATCGTTACCCGAAGTTCCTTATTGGCTTTATCATAATCAAAAAGAGCTTTAAACCTAAAAATATTTGTGTTGTCAGTCTTGTTCGGAATCATTTCTATAAATTCAAGGTCTTTAAAATGACCATATTTCAGGCTGTATTTTGCACCAATCTCTTTGACTTTTTTTTCGGTTGAGTTGGCAATAACTTTGTCTGTAGCTTCGCTTTTATTAAAAGGTTTAAATTTTGAGGTATTGCAGGTCATCAAAAGTCTTTTTCCTAATTCATAGGCTTTATTTTTTTGGGACTCCTGTTCAGTACTTAATTTCGAAGTATCAATGCTTTTACCAATCAGCTTTCCATTTACATTTTTTGTTTTGCATCCAAAAAGCGTTAGTATACAGATTATTAAAATAAATTTTCTCATAGACTACATTTTTTATTACAACGAAAGATTTTTATTAAAAGTACAAATAAATCTTCTTTTGTGGCGCTTAATCTCGATTTACACTGTAATTCAAGTATTTTGGTTAATTAAGGACTGAGAGAAACAAAGTGATTTATGATTGAAAATGATTAAGTTGTTAATTTAAAAAGTAAATCAGTTTTTTTAATTCTAATGGTAGTAATTAAAGAAGATAAATATTGGTTTTTCACACATTTTATAGCAGATAGAGTTGCAGTTATATCACAAGTAGATGTTTTTTTTTATTTTTTGGTAACCACCTTGTGTATTATTCAATGATTTTACTGCAATTAATCTGTTATTAAATTTTAGTTAAATAACTCTCTCTAAAAAATATTTCATTTAGTAAAAACTTAAATTTGAGTAAACTAATAAAACTATTATGAAAAGAAACGCAACCGCAGTCTGGAATGGTTCCCTGAAAGAAGGAGCTGGAAAATTAACAACTCAAAGTAAAACCTTAGAGAATACTCAATATTCTTTCAAATCACGATTCGATGAAGGAGTAGGTACTAATCCCGAAGAACTTGCAGCAGCTGCTCATGCAGGCTGTTTTACTATGCAGCTTACTGCTTTTATCGGGGAGACAAGTGCTGTTATAGAAAGCATAGAAACAAAGTGTGATATTAGTTTACTGGAGGGAACAATTAATAGTTCTCAATTAACAGTAACTGCAAAAATCGAAGGAATTTCAAACGAGACTTTTCAGGAATTAGTGACTAAGGCAGAAAAAAACTGTCCTATTTCAAAATTATTCAATACCGAAATTTCTACAGTGGCAACTTTGGTTTAAAACATTATTTAGCCGCAAAGTCTGCAAAGAAAATAAATTGAAGTGACACTTTGTAATCTTGTGGATTACTTGTAGCCTTTGCGGTTAAAATTTAAAGACAATTAAGATTTCTTCTTTATCAGTTCGTAGTTAATAATCGATAAAAAGTAGAAGAAACAGTCGGCGGTAATTTTTCCTAAAATAATTCCAGCGAAATAGTTTCCAGTTAATATTGGCATCCAGTACATGCAGAATGGTCTAATAAAAAAGAAATCCAAAATTGCGGGATAGCCAAACTCGAGTAATAAATCCCTAATCAAAACCACTATTTCTTTAAAAGTTGTCTTTTGATTATTGTCTTTTAGTGCGACTTTTGTTTTATAAGATCTGTAAATTATGACACCATAAAAAGCAAAATATTCTGCAAATGTAATTATGTATGCAGTAGTCAGTCCGCTAAAAATCCTGCTGAATTGTGACGCAATCAATGCTGCGCTGGTAGCTGCCAGTTCAGAATATTTGTAGCGATCAAACCACTCTTTAAATTTAGATTTATTGAACATTCTTTTTTGCTTTTGAACTGGTTTTTAATAGTATTCTGTATTTGCAGACTTTAACCAGTTTGTGAAATGTACTTTGTATTGGGAAACCGAATTTAATAAAATTATTGTTTGTGTCTTAAATTGTGAAGCTGACAGAGAGGGATAAAAAAACCGCCTCAGCAATTTGTGAGACGGCATCTTTTAGTTTTGTATGAATTTTAATGTTTACCAGATTTTTACCCTTTTTTCAGGAGCAAGGTATAGTTTGTCAGTTGGTTTAATATTAAATGCTTCATAGAATTCAGGAACATTACGAACTACTCCATTTACTCTGAAGTTAGCAGGTGAATGAGGATCGGTTGCAATTTGGCTGCGCAGTGCTTTTTCTCTGCTTTTTTCAGCCCATACTTGTCCCCATCCAAGAAATACACGCTGAATTCCTGTATATCCATCTAAAACAGGAGCTTCTTTTCCGTTGAGAGACATTTTGTAAGCTTTAATTGCAATGCTTAATCCACCAAGATCACCAATATTTTCGCCAAGAGTATAAGTACCGTTTACATTTAAATCTGGGAAAGCTTTAAATTCATTGTATTGTCCTACTAAAGCGTTTGTTTTTGCTTTAAATGCTTTTAAATCTGCTGGAGACCACCAGTTTTTCATTACACCTTCACCATCAAATGTGCTTCCCTGATCATCGAAACCATGTCCAATTTCATGTCCAATTACTGCGCCAATTCCGCCATAGTTCACCGCATCGTCAGCATTAATGTCAAAAAATGGAGGCTGTAGTATAGCTGCAGGAAATACGATCTCGTTTAATGTTGGGTTGTAGTATGCATTAACTGTTTGCGGTGTCATTCCCCATTCAGTTCTGTCTACTGGTTTTCCTAGTTTGTCAAGATTTCGCTGGTATTCAAAAGCCGTTGCTCTTTCTATATTTCCATATAAATCGGTTTTGTCAATGGCAACTTTGGAATAATCTTTCCAAGTATCAGGATACCCAATTTTAATCATGAATTTGTCAACTTTTTTAAGAGCTTCTTTTTTGGTAGCTTCAGTCATCCAATCTAGTTTTTTGATGCTTTCAGCATAGGCTTTCAATAGATTTTTTACTAATTCAGTCATTTTCTCTTTAGCTTCTGGAGAAAAATGTTTTTTAACGTATACTTTACCTACGATTTCGCCTAAATTGTTATTTACGGTTCTTACTCCGCGTTTCCAGTCTTCTTCTTGTTTCTCGGTACCATATAAAGTTTTTCCAAAGAAATCAAAATTTTGATTATCAAATACTGTCGTTAAACTCGTAGCTGCATTATCTATAACTCCCCATTTTAGGTAGGTTTTCCATGTATCGATAGGAGTAGATTTTATTATGCTGTTTAATTTTTTTGTATACTCTACTTGTCCTATAATTATCTTTTTTTCTTTGTCAAAGCCAGATTCTTTTAACATTGCCGACCAATCAAAATCCGGCATTAAAGTTTTTAAATCTGCTGAAGCATAAGGATTGTATAATTTCTGTATATCACGAGTATCTTCTTTCTTCATTTGATTTGCAGCCAAAGTAGTTTCAAGCGCCATGATTGTTTTAGCTTTTTCGGCTGGATTTTCCAGACCAGCTAATTTTAGCATAGCTTCAAGATGTACTATATATTTGGTTCGGATTTCTTTCATTTTAGAATCTGCCGCAAGGTAATAGTCTCTATCGGGTAGTCCCAAGCCATCCTGCCAGGTCATAGCACTATATTTTGTAGGGTCTTTGAAATCATTTGTAACTGAAATTTCGAAAGGTGACTTCAGTCCCAAACGATTCGCATGACCAAAGTAAGCAGCTAAATCAGTATAGTTTTTTATAGCGTCTATTTTTGCAAATTCAGGCTGGATTGGTGAAATACCTTTGCTGTCTCGAGTTTTTCTGTCCATAAATGAAGAATAAAAATCACCGATTTTTTGTTCATCGCTGCCTTTTGCAGTGTTTGCTTTTGCAGCTTCTTCAATAATTGCTTTTGTGCCTTTTTTTGATTGATCATCAAGGACATAAAAAGCACCATAAGAAGCTTTATCTGCGGGTATTTGTGTTACTTTTTCCCAATTGCCATTTACAAATTTATTAAAGTCATCCCCAGGCTTGACCAAGGTGTCCATGTTTTTTCGAACAATACCCGAAGTAAGTTCTTCTTTCTTTTGACAAGATGTGGCTGCTAGTAAAATACCTATACAAGCGATTGTATAATTTCTCATTTAATTCTAGTTTAAAATAATTTGTTAATATAACTTTGTTTTGAATATTCGAATTTAAATTATTAAGTAAGTATTCTGTAATCTGAAATTTGTATGATTATTTGATAAAAATATAACATATATGTCAAATCTCGTGAAAAATATCCAATAAATTTAGTGTTATATACGCTTTGTCTTATTAATTAGTTATTTTAAACTAATAAAAAATATTGAATCTGAGGAGCTATTCTGTCTGATTTTGATACTACTGTTTTAAATAAATAGCAATGTATATGTCTCAGCTGCGGTGAAATAGTTTCAAGAATTCAGATTTTTTTATTTGAATTAATTTTGGAACGCTGTTTTTCTAGAAACTGGTCTTAAATACCATGATACTATTGTCAAAAATAATAGTAATAATGGTCCGATAAGTGTTGTTGGGTTGTCTCCAATAATTATATGAGAAATAGCAGCGCCCGACATGGCAAAGAAAAAGCCAGCATACGTCCATTCTTTTAATAGAGGAAATTTTGGGATAAGTATTGTAATAACGCCTAAAATTTTCCAAACCCCTAGGATGCTCATTAAATATAAAGGATAACCTAAGTTAGAAAAGTTTTTAACTTCTTCGTCCATTTTAATTAATTGTACAATTCCTGTTGATGTCATTCCCAAAGCAAGCCATAATGTTGCGATCCAGTATATTATTTTGTTGCGTTTTTCCATGATTATTTATTTAATTTAGTTGCTATTTCCTCTAATTTATTGTGAGCCATATTTAAGCCATAAGCAAAAGGCATTTTTAGCTGCTGTTCCCTGTGTGCTACCGATTTGTAAATGATATGAATTCTTAAATTGCTTGTATTTTCGGTAATTTTTTCAAATTCTAAAAATTCAAGCTGAACACCAATCGGCATATTCTCCATTTCAAATGTCCGTACGATTTTTTGGTTTGGAACAAATTCGTGAATGGTTCCGTTAGCCTTAAACATGACAACACCATTATTTGAGGTTTCAAATTGATAGCTTCCGTGATTTTTGTTATCCAATTTCAGGACTTTTGTGCCCATCCATTGTTCAACAAGTTCTGATTCTGTGTAAGCTTTAAAAAGCAAATCCAAAGGCAAATTAAATTCCCTTGTTATGACCAGATCCTGTTTACCATCTTCGGCATTGATTTTTGTTTTCTGTTCCATTTTAAATTATTCTTTAGGTTTATAATTTTTCATTACAGTTTCTAATGTATTGAATCGTTCTTCCCACATTTGGCGGAATGGTTCAATGAAATCTGCCACTTCTTTCATCTTTTGAGCATTAAAGTGATAGGATATTTCCCGACCATTCTGTACTTGAAGTAACAGCTCACATTCAGTTAGAATTTGAAGGTGTTTTGAAACTGTGGGTCTTGCGGTGTCAAAGTTGGATGCTATGGCACCTGCAGTCATGGATTGTGCAGCGACTAGCAGTAATATGGATCTGCGTGTTGGGTCTGCTAAAGCTTGAAATACGTCTCTTCTTAATATCATTGTGTAGTTATTTGACTTCAAATATAAGTGTAGTTATTTAACTACGCAAATTTTTATGAAGATTTTTCCATTTGATATTAAATGTTAGAAAGAATTTTTAGGATGTAATTTAATGATACAGTGGAGTTTGCTGATTTTCTTTTTATGCTAAATGATAACGAGGAATAAAGCAAATACATTGTTACTGGCAAATATTCATAATGAAAATCCAGTATGGGATTGCTTTAGTCCTCGTAATAAATGGAATCTAATTTTTTTAAATAAGACTATTTTACCAAAGCTGATGCACCTGCGGTTTGATGTACTGCTCATAAATAGCATTCATGGCCTTGATTTTTTCAGGAGTCAGTTTTGGTAAATCATATACTGACAGATTAGACATAACATGGCTTTCCTTTGATGCACCTGGAATAATACAGCTGATTTCATTAAAGCTCAAAATCCACTGTAAGGCAATAGGAGCCAGGTTTTCAGTTTCGGGAAATAATGCTTTTAAAGCATCAACGGCTTTTAATCCCAATTCATAATCTATCCCTGAAAAAGTTTCACCTTTATCAAAAGCATCTCCATTGCGATTAAAATTACGATGATCCTGAGCGTCAAAAGTAGTTTTAGCATCAAATTTTCCAGTCAATAGACCGCTTGCTAGAGGAACTCTGGCAATAATTCCGATGTCTTTTCTTTTAGCTTCCTGAAAAAATAATTCAGACGGACGCTGACGAAACAAATTAAAAATAATCTGAACGGTAGTTACATTAGAATATTCAATAGCTTTTAAGGCTTCTTCAACTTTTTCAACGCTTACGCCTAAGTTTAAAATCTTACCCTGATCTTTAAGGCGGTCAAACATTTCAAATATTTCAGGACGATAATATACTTCGGTAGGAGGACAGTGCAGCTGAATAAGATCGATTGTTTCCAGCTTCATTCTTTTTAAGCTGTCTTCTACATATTGCTGTAAAACTTTTGGCTGATAACCTTCATTTACATGCGGATTGATATGACGGCCACATTTTGTAGCTACATAAATACGTTCTGAACGGGAACGTACAACACGTCCAACTGCAGTTTCGCTCAATCCATTTTCATAAACATCGGCAGTATCAATAAAATTTACTCCGTTATCGATAGCGGTATTGATTAATTCGTCGGCAGTTTTGTCATTAAAGGGAGAACCCCATTTTCCGCCCACTTGCCAAGTGCCAAGTGATATTTCTGAAATATTAAAATTGGTTTTACCTAGTTTTCTATAGTTCATTTTTTTTCTTTTAAAGTTTCTGAGTTTCTAAGTTTCTAAGTTTTTAAAGCTTATAAAATCAGAATCTTAGCATCTTTTCTCAATCAAATAAATCTGAAGATAAATAACGATCTCCTCGATCACAGATTATTGCTACAATCACACCTGATTTCAGTTGGTTGGCAATTTTTACTGCGACTGCGACAGATCCTCCGCTGCTCATTCCTGCAAAAATACCTTCTTCTTTTGCCAATCTTTTGGTCATTATGCGGGCTTCTTCTTCGCTGATATCTACAGTAAGATCGACTTTTGAGGCATCATAAATTTGAGGCAGATATTCTTGTGGCCACTTTCTAATACCTGGAATCTGAGATCCATCACTAGGTTGTGCGCCTACGATTTGGATGTTTGGATTTTTTTCTTTCAAATAGGCAGAAGTTCCTATTATTGTTCCTGTAGTTCCCATTGCCGATACAAAATGAGTTACCGTTCCGTCTGTATCATTCCAGATTTCGGGACCTGTAGTTTTGTAGTGTGCTTTCCAGTTATCATCATTGGCAAATTGATTCAGCATAACATAACCGCCTTCGGCAACTTTCTTATCAGCATAATCTCTGGAACCGATGATTCCTTCGCTTGCGGGTGTCTGAATAACTGTCGCACCATACGCCTGCATTGTTAATGTGCGTTCAATAGTTGAGTCTTCGGGTAATACCAATTCAATCTCAATATTGAATAATTGGGCTATCATGGCTAAAGCAATTCCGGTGTTACCGCTCGTTGCTTCAATTAATTTGTCTCCTTTTTTGATATCTCCTCTTTCAACGGCTGAAGCAATCATATTGTAGGCAGCGCGGTCTTTTACACTTCCTCCTGGATTGTTGCCTTCAAGTTTTAAAAGAAGTTTTACATTTTTATTTGCTACCAAATTGACGGTCTCTACTAATGGAGTATTCCCAATTAATTCTGTTAATTTATAGGTATTCATTTTACTTTTTTTCTTTTATTTTGACTTCCGTTGTGGTAGTGTTCAACACGATTGAATCATGAGGAATAGATTTAGTAACCCATGAATTTCCACCAACTATACTGTTTTTGCCTATAATTGTATTGCCTCCCAAAATGGTTGCATTGGCATAAATGCAGACATTTTTTTCTACTGTGGGATGTCTTTTTGAGTTTTTCATCTCCTTGCTTACGCTCAATGCTCCCAAAGTTACTCCTTGGTATATTTTTACGTTTTTTTCGATAACCGCAGTTTCTCCAATTACGATTCCGGTAGCGTGATCTATGAAAAACGGCGAAGCAATATCTGCGCCTGCATGAATATCAGTTCCAGTGATACGATGGGCATATTCACTCATTAATCTTGAAAAAAGCATCAGGTCAAGTAAGTACAATTCGTGGCTCAGTCTATAAATGGCAATAGCGTAAAATCCTGGATAGGCGAGGTAAATTTCTTCAATTCCATTAGAAGCTGGATCGTTTTCTAAAATATAAGAGGCGTCTTTATTTAAATTTTCCAATACTTTAGGGAGCTTGTCTAAAAAACTAAACCATGCACTTTCGCAGCAGTCTTGCGGTTTTTTGCAGGCTAGAGAAGCAATTTCCTTGAATTGTTTTTCTAATTCATCAATGCTTTCATTTAATGGTGCATTAGAATCAAATAAGGTATAAAATAATTTTTCGGTAAAGGCTTCAGTTTTAGTCTTTATGCTATAATTTATAGTGAAATCATTCTTTAAAGCACTAATATTTTGAACAATCAGATCTTTGGTCATGATTATGAAATTGTATCGTTATTTATGAAGAGGTAAAAGTAAGGTGTTTTTTAGAAAAAATAACAACGATTCTCTAAAGAATTAGCTAGAGCAAAAAGGTTTTAAGAGATATAACATAATCCTGTATTTTTGAGAATTATATCACATCGAAATAACAGATTTTAGTATCGATTTCATAATGAGATAGCCATGTTCATTTGGATGAACCCCGTCTTCTGAATAAATTGATTTCATGCCGTTTTGTTCATCAGCCATCGCCGAGTGATAATCCACATACACAATATTATTTGCTGCAGCATATTTTTTTATCATGAAATTTAGATTCGAAATTTTTTCTGCGGGCAGTATTCCTTTACGCCAAGGATAATCAAAAGCGGGCAGAACGGAGCATAAAATTGGATTTATATCATTCGCTTTGGCTAATTCACACATCGATATAAGATTGCCAAGAATAGTTTTGAGTGTAGTAGGACCTGTATTCCCAGCGATATCATTGGTTCCCGCCAAAATAATAACTGAGGCCGGCTTGAGTTCTATTACATCGGGTCTAAAACGCAGCATCATTTGCGAAGTTGTCTGACCATTAATGCCTCTATTTATAAGCTTTTTGCTTGCAAAGAATTCTGGATCATGTGTTTCCCAGCCAGCTGTGATCGAATCACCAAAAAATACTATTCTTTTTTCTTCGAATGAAAGAGATGTAATTTTAGCATTTTCATCTTTGTATCTGTTTAAATATCCCCAATCTGGATTTTTGATTTTTTTCTCCATGATAATTTTGAAAACAGAAAGCATGTAGTTTTGTTTTATTCAAAGTTAAAACTAATCTTTAAAAATAAAAGCCACAGATTAAAATGATTTTAA
Organism: Flavobacterium aquicola; assembly: GCF_003385115.1. Taxonomy (GTDB): domain Bacteria; phylum Bacteroidota; class Bacteroidia; order Flavobacteriales; family Flavobacteriaceae; genus Flavobacterium; species Flavobacterium aquicola. Next base: position 300,328 of record NZ_QUNI01000001.1, on the reverse strand, counting down.
GGATTTAATCGGTGGAAATCATTTTAATCCGCAACTTATACTTAGAAACCAAATTCTACCAATTCTTCAGGATTTTCAATACAGTTTTCTATATCATTGATGAATAAATTAATTTGTTCCTTGGTAACATTAGGCATGCAGATAACGTGTGATATATCGCCTTCGGTTGCCAATTGCCATTTGGATTTGACTTTTTCTGCAATTTTTGGAAAAACTACTGTGATGGAATTTGGATTTCTCCAAGCAGGAATGCCTATGTTTTTTAGTTTTTGTTCACAATATTCGGCTGTTTCAAGACTGTGGAGATAGCGTTTTTTCAAACCTTCAGTTCCTAGTTTTTTTATCGCATACCATAAAAATAATGGACAATGACCGTTTCGGGATCCTGTAATGGTTGTATCCAAAGATCCGATGTATGAAATTCCTTTGGAGATTCGGTCTCTGTTGGATCGTTTAGTGATAATTACTCCTGTTGGGATTGGGGAACCAATAAATTTATGGCCGCTGATGGAAATGCTGTCGGCTCCATCTGTAAAGTCAAAAGGTAGTCGAGGTTCCATAAAAGCTCCGTAACTTCCGGATAAAGCCGCATCACAATGAATGTAGCTGTCTTGAATGGCTAGTCCTTTTAGGATATTCTTAATCTTTGAAACATCATCTTTGGCTTCTTTCATGGTCGTGCCAAAAGTAGTCAGCACAATGGCAGGTTTGTGACGGTTCATTTTTACAGTGTTTTCAAAATCGGTATAATCAATCTCGCCGTTTTCCTGCGAACGGATTACGATACTCGGAATATTAAGTAAATGAATGTTTTTGCGGACACTGTAATGAGTTGATTCCGAATAATAAACCATTGCTTTTGGATATAATTCACGAGCGAGATACAATCCGTATAAATTGCTTTCGGAACCTCCATTGGTAACATAACCCCAGTAATCTTTTGGATTGGCGCGGAATAATTTGGCAAAAAAAGCAACGACTTCTCTTTCCAGTTCGTGGGTTTGTACCTTATAAGTGCAGTCCTCAAAAGGATCGCCTAGATTATTGATAGGATATTTTAAAAAATGATTGATTTCCGAATAATCAAAATCTTTCGATACCGGATAACCCAAGAAATTATCTCGGGCATTTTCGATGTATTGATTCAATTCGAATAAACGCTGATTGTCTTGTTCCGATAATGATTCTGATATGGATTTCATATTGTTTTTTTTTACTGTAAATGTAGTTTTTAAGAATTGTAATTCTTTATATTGATTAATATTCAAAATATAATTCTAAATTTGAATAAATATTCAGTTTTTTAATATTGAATTCATAGTTTCTTTTTTCTGTAACCATATAATTATTCTGAGATGGATGCCATAGACAAAAAAATATTGATGCTTTTACAGGAGGATGCGAAGCAAAACACAAAGGAAATTGCAGAAAAAGTAGGATTGTCTGTTTCTCCGACTTTCGAGAGGATTAAAAAACTAGAGCAAAAAAAATACATAAAAAATTATGTGGCTTTGCTGGATGCTGATAAAATTGGCAAATCCATCAGCGTCTATTGTCAGGTAACTTTGGCGGTGCATTCCAGAGAATTAATAGATGATTTTAAACAGCATATTTTGGTATTGCCCGAAGTTACAGGCTGTTTTCACGTTTCGGGAAATTATGATTTTTTGCTGAAAGTCGCTGTTAATGACATGAATGAATATCAAAAGTTTGTGATCAATAAATTATCAGTAATCAAAGGGATTTCGAATGTACAGAGTTCTTTTGTAATGGAGGAAATCAAAAACGATTTTGCCTATAATTTATAGCATAAAAAAACCGATCTGCTTTCACAAATCGGTTATATATTGAGGATTTTATTTTTATTCAAATAAACCTTCTATGCTTAAATAACGTTCCCCTGTGTCGTAGCAAAAGGTCAGTACTTTCGATCCTGCTGGGATTTCTTTAAGTTTTTTAGCAACAGCGGCCAATGACGCTCCTGAGGAAATTCCTAGAAGAATACCTTCCTCTTTGGCAGCTCTTTGTGCGAATTCAAAAGCTTCATCTTTGCTTACCTGTATAGTTCCGTCGAGAGCTTCAGTATGCAAGTTAGTTGGGATAAATCCTGCTCCAATACCTTGAATAGGGTGAGGAGAATGAGTTCCGCCACTTATGACAGGAGATAATTCTGGTTCTACAGCGAAAACTTTCAGGTTTGGATAATGCTGTTTCAGCGCTTCGGCACAGCCTGTAATGTGTCCTCCTGTTCCAACTCCGGTAATCAGATAATCCAATCCATTAGGAAAAGCTTTTATGATTTCCTGTGCAGTAGTGTTTTTGTGGATTTCAATATTTGCGGGGTTTTCAAACTGATAAGGGATCCATGAATTTGGAATCCCGCCTGCTATTTCTTCAGCTTTAGCGAGAGCACCTTTCATGCCAAATTCTCTTGGAGTAAGCACAAATTCGGCTCCGTAAATACTCATTAGCCTGCGTCTTTCTACTGACATAGAGTCCGGCATAACCAAAATTAATTTATACCCTTTTACGGCAGCAACCATAGCCAGTCCAATACCTGTATTTCCTGATGTGGCCTCGATGATGGTGCTTCCTTTTTGCAGTAATCCTTTTTGTTCAGCGTCTTCCACCATAGAAAGAGCAATTCTGTCCTTGATGCTGGCACCAGGATTTGTTTTTTCAAGTTTTACCCAAACGTTGGCATCTGAACCGTATAATTTGTTGATTTTTACGTGTGGCGTGTTACCGATAGTTTCTAATATGTTATTATGTGTCATGATTGTTATAGATTTATTTGAGTAAATATAAGGTAGAAAATGGGATTTTCAAAATTATATATTTATTAATCCTATGAAAATTATAGAGATATGTTTAAAATAAAAACCTGCTTTGCTTTCACAAAAGGGATTTTACATTTTAACAATAATTAAAAGACTTTTGAAGTATGATTAAGAGTTGTTCTAATTTATAATGATTGTATAACTTTCGGTGGCGGTATCTCCACACATATTTTTATTTTGTTCTCCATAAACATTTTCGGTCACTCTAATTGTAATTTTAAATTCATAAATTCCTTTTCGAACAGGAATACCATTTAATATTATTTTTCCATTACTGGAATTGTAATTTATGTTTTCGGGGAAATTGCCTTCAATAGTGATTTGAGAAATATTATACTCCTCTACACGAGCATTTTTCATTTCGAACTCAATATTTTCATTATAGATTGTAGATAGATTACCTTCTTTTAATTCTTTTGCTGTAAGATTTGGAGAAATTGGATTAATAACACATGTTTCAATATGTTCTTCACAACTCAGAAGAATAGGGATAAGTAATAATGAAAATAGTGTAAGTAATATATCGTATTTTGTTCTTCTCATAAAATTATTAATGTTTTCGATTTGCTACTTATTGAAATAGTAAAACAGCACGATTTATTTTTCTCAAATATATATTAATAATAAACGTTGGAACTAATTTATTTAGAAAGAGTCAATAAAAAATCCGCTTTGCTTTCACAAAACGGATTTCTGTATAAATTTAAAATCTTTATTCTAAATCTGAATATTACAAGTGAATTACTTCACCATAAGCATCAGCAACAGCTTCCATTACAGCTTCACTCATAGTTGGGTGAGGGTGGATAGCTTTTAGGATTTCGTGACCAGTAGTTTCTAGTTTGCGAGCTACAACTGCTTCAGCAATCATATCAGTAACACCAGCACCAATCATGTGGCATCCTAACCATTCGCCGTATTTAGCATCAAAAATAACTTTTACAAAACCGTCTGGAGTTCCGGCAGCTTTAGCTTTTCCAGAAGCAGAGAATGGGAATTTACCAATTTTCAATTCGTATCCTTTTTCTTTTGCTTGTTTTTCAGTCAAACCAACAGAAGCGATTTCAGGAGTTGCGTACGTACATCCAGGAACATTTCCGTAATCGATTGGTTCAACGTGTAATCCTGCGATTTTCTCCACACAGTTGATTCCTTCGGCAGAAGCTACGTGAGCCAATGCTTGTCCAGGAGTAACATCACCAATAGCATAGTAACCTGGTATGTTAGTTGCGTTGTAAGCATTAACCAAGATTTTATCTCTGTCAACTGCAATACCTACTTCTTCTAATCCAATGTTTTCGATATTAGTTTTGATTCCAACAGCAGACAATAAAATATCAGCTTCAAGAACTTCTTCTCCTTTTGCAGTTTTAACATATGCCTTAACTCCAGCTCCAGAAGTATCAATACGTTCTACTGAAGAGTTAGTCATAATTTTGATACCCGCTTTTTTCAAAGAACGCTCAAATTGTTTTGAGATATCTTCGTCTTCTACAGGAACTACGTTTGGCATAAATTCAACAATAGTCACATCAGTTCCCATTGAGTTGTAGAAATGTGCAAATTCAACTCCAATCGCTCCAGAACCTACAACGATCATAGATTTTGGCTGCGTTGGCAAAGTCATTGCCTGACGGTATCCAATTACTTTTACACCATCTTGTGGTAAGTTTGGCAACTCACGAGAACGAGCTCCAGTAGCGATGATAATGTGGTCAGCACTGTATTCAGTAACTTTTCCGTCTTTATCAGTAACGTCCAATTTTTTACCAGCTTTTAGCTTTCCAAAACCGTCAATTACATCAATTTTATTTTTTTTCATCAAGAATTGAACACCTTTGCTCATTCCTTCAGCAACAGAACGGCTGCGTTGTACCACAGCTGAAAAATCTTTATCAAATTCATTTACAGTTAATCCGTAATCTGAAGCATGTTTTAGATAATCAAAAACCTGAGCCGATTTTAGTAACGCTTTCGTTGGGATACATCCCCAATTTAAACAGATACCACCAAGGTTTTCTTTTTCAACTACAGCTACTTTAAAACCTAATTGAGAGGCTCTAATTGCTGTAACATATCCTCCAGGGCCACTTCCTAAAACTATAATATCGTATTTCATTTCTTTTCGTATTTTCTAAATTAATTTAAGTTTCCAAAATTAAGGATTTATTCTGTCCTGAGAAAGTTTCCATCAAATTTTTCTATTATAAATGGTTATCAATTGCTCTACTTGACAGTCATATACGGGCATCCTTGTAAAACCGAAATTAAGGATGTACCTTTGCAATGTGATTTTTTTGTCTTTCATTAGAGAGTTAGAGGATATTAATCTTTGGTTGATTTAATTTTTTTAGGATGAACATTGTTATTATTGAGGATGAGGATTTGGCGGCTGAGTCTTTAGAGAAATTATTATTGAAAAGCAGTCGGAATGTTGTAGTTGTAAAACGTTTGGAAAGTGTATCTGAAGCTTTAGAATGGTTTAAGGATTACACTTGTGATTTGATTTTTAGTGATATACATCTTGGTGATGGAGAAAGTTTTGAGATTTTCGAAGCTTTAGATATAAAGATTCCTATTGTTTTTACTACTGCTTTTGATAAATATGCCATACAATCTTTTCAGTTTTTTGCAATCGACTATTTGTTAAAACCCTATGATGAGGATAAACTTAATAGCGCCATAGAAAAATATTTTAGCATTAATGTTTCTACTCCTGTTGAATTTGATAAGATTGAGAGTTTTTTGCAGCAATTAAAGTCTAATGAAAAAAACACAAATATTCAAGAACGTTTTTTGGTTTCCAGGGGCGAGCAATTGATTTCAATAAATAGCAATGAGATTGCTTATTTTATGGCTCAGGATAAGTATCTTTTTTTATTTACGAATACCGGCGATAGTTTTTTGTACGAAGACACTATTTCTAACATAGAGTTTAAATTGTCCAGTAAAGATTTTTTTAAAATTAATAGAAAGTTTATTGTAAGTCATCATGCTATAAAACAGATATTTAAGTATAGTCAAAATAGATTGAAGCTAGAATTACAGCCAGTGCCTAATTTTTCGGAGTTGATTTTGGTTAGTTCAAAAAGTACCAAGGATTTTAAAAATTGGCTCAATAATTAATAGCAGCTGTTATTGCAAATGAAATTTCTAATCCGAGCAAAAAAACATCAGAGATACTTATATTTGAGTGTCTTTATTATTATCTTATTCTTTGCAGGAAGTTCACTAACAACTCCCAAAATTACCAGTGTTACTGAGAATTTAATTGAACATATAGTACAAGATAATTTAAAATCCAAAGAGAATATTATTGCTTTTGAATTTAATCAACTGAATCAATTTTTAGAAGATTCTGAAAAAATGATTAACAGTTCATCAGCTTCTTCGATACCAAATTTGAAGTCTAAATTATTGTTTAATAGTGATTTATCAGTAAGTAACCCCAATGTTTCCAATAGTTTTGTTTGTTTTTTGGATAAAAAATTGAACAAGGATATTTGTTTTTCTAAAAAAAATAATACTGTCTATAGGCATGAAATTATCAGTTGGATAAATACTTTTAAAAAAAACACAAAGGAAGTTTTTTTAGACAGTGTTGTTAAAAGCCAAGGAGGCGTTTTTAATAGAAAGATAGTTGCTAAAAAATTAGTCAATGGTACTATAGCAATTATTGGTTATGATATCGATTTATTGCATTTTTGGAAATATTACTCAGAAGTGTATAAAGGCGAGGGTGGTTATACAGTGGTTACAAATGCAAAGGGAATATGTGTTTTGCATCCCGAAACTAGATATATTGGTAATCCGCTGCCTAATTTTTTTAAAACTTTTTCTATAACAAAAGTGCTTAAAAATTCAGAAAATATAAATAGTTATTATCAACCTGATGATAAAAATATACTCAGAGAAAAAGCAATTTCGACTTTTTTAGGTATCGAAGTATTACGATATTATGATGCTGTAAAAATAGGAAGAAACTCTTTGGTTGTTATTGTAAGTTTTCCTGTAGATATTTATCTTAAAGAGTCTATAGTTTCCATTAAAAAGTATTTTTCATGGATGACCGTTTTTGCTTTTTGTGCATTTATGCTTTTATTAGCTGTTTCTAGAACTCAATTAAAAAAAGAATTTGCCGAGAACCTGATAATAGTAAATGAAAAGGAAGATTTAATGCGAGTTAATGAAAAATTTCAGCATGAAAATGCCGTTTTACAGCTGAGTCAATTGAAGAAAAAGATGAATCCTCATTTTTTATTCAATAGTTTAAACTCATTACATGTTTTAATTGGATCGAAACCAGAAGTATCCCAGCAGTTTGTTCTAAAATTAGCCGATGTATATCGCTATCTTTTAGAAGAGAGAGAGCAGCATTTGGTTACAGTTAAAAAGGAGTTAGATTTTTTAAAGCAATATATTTTCTTGCAGGAAATTAGGTTTAGCAGTAGTTTGAATGTTTCTATATCCTGCGAATGTGAAGCTAAAATTCTGCTAAAAAAAATCCCTTTTTTATCTCTGGAAACATTGGTTGAGAATGCAATAAAACATAATGAAATTACCAAGCAGAAACCTTTGTATATAAGTATAGTAATTCACGAGACTGAAATTATTGTGAGTAATAATTATGCACCAAGAAAAAATAAAGATCAAAGCAGTCATCATATTGGTTTGGATTATCTGAGAAACAATTATGAGTATTATCAGGTAGATACTTTTCGTACTGTAATTGATGACGGAGCATTCAAATGTTACTTGCCTTTGTTATCTTAAAAATACAATTTCACTCCCTTTTTTAACGAGTTCACTCTGTTTTGTTTTTTCAGAGATGATGTCTTTTGCATCTTTACTCATAAATTCTTGAATTAATAGATTTTACGAATGCTTTCTGGTTTAAAAAGTTTTTTTTTCTGTTAAAATAGGTTAATTCGTCACATTATCTGTATTGATAGATGGTTTTATCAAATAAAAAAGCAGGTGGCTTTGTAAAATAGATTAGGGAAAGAATTTAGAATTTTAGGTTAGAGCCTAACATATTAATTATAATTTAAATATTGAATAAAAAGATGATTAAAAAAATACTTTATTTCTTAATCCTTATACCCGCAGTTCTATTTGCTCAAAATAAGAAGGTTATTAGCGGAAGTGTAATTGAAGCAAAAACTCAAATGCCTGTTGTTGGAGCATCAGTTTATGTTTCTTCTGCAATTATTGGGAACCAAACCAAGATTGACGGAGTACTTCAAGGTGCAATGATTGGAACGACTACTAATAATGATGGGAAGTTTACATTGTCTGTTTCCGAAGACATAAAAAATCTTTTGGTTTCCTATATGGGTTTTGAAACCGAAGTAGTAAGTGTATCAAAATCGAGTTCTAACTTGAAAATTCAGCTGAAAGAGAGTTCTGAAACCTTGAAGGAAGTTGTTTTAATGGGGTATCAAAATATCGAGAAACGAAAACTTACTTCTTCTTATGCGGTAATTAATATAGCTGAAATTAAGCAGTCTGCAGTAGCAAATGTTGACCAAATGTTATCGGGGCAAGTTGCAGGGGTTTATATTCAGCCTACTAGCGGAGCGCCGGGAGCTCCTTCAAAGATTTCGATTCGTGGTACATCTACTCTAAATGGTACATCCGATCCTTTATGGGTTTTGGATGGAATTCCTTTGGAAGGAAATGATGTACCTGCTGATTTTAAAGACAAAGATAATATTGATAATTTAAAATCCTATGCTATTGCGGGCGTAAACCCTGATGATATTGAAAGCGTAACCGTTTTAAAAGATGCTTCGGCTACTTCTATTTATGGAGCAAGAGGTGCTAATGGTGTAATTGTTATTACGACTAAGAAAGGTAAAAAAGGAGCGATGCGTATCAATTTTTCGGCCAACAGCTTTATTACTCAAAAACCTGACTTAGGTAAATTGAATTTGATGAATTCTACTCAAAAAGTAGATTTTGAGTTATTTTTAGCAAGCCGTTCGGATTTGAATTACCATGAGGATAGAGGTGCTGTAGCTCGAATTTTAAATGCGAATAACGAGTATGCTACTTTTAGAGACAATGGATTTGCAAGTCTTTCTAAAGCCACTCAAAATTCCATAAATGATTTAAAAAAGACTAATACCGACTGGGGTGATGAGATTTATCAAATGGGGGTAAGCCAACAGTATAGTTTGAGTCTTTCGGGCGGAACTGATACAAATGATTACTATTTTTCTACAGGAATTTATGATGAAGAAGGAACTACGAAAGGGACAGATTTAAAACGTTACACTATTACGCTGAAAGATAATTTTTCAGTAAATAATAAATTAAAATTTGGTGTGTCTTTATTTGGAAGTCAAAATAAAACAGGTTCCTATATTACAGATTCTGATGGTTATACCAGTCCATCTTATTATTCAAGAACAGCCAGTCCTTATTTGAAAGTATATGATGCTAATGGGAATTATGCGTATGATCCTGATTTGGTAGAAAGATCTGATTTGAATTTAAATTATAATCCTGTAGAAGAAAGAAACAATACGCAATACAATCTAACAGCCAATTCTCTTAAATCAATCTTTGATGTAAATTATAAATTGAACAAGAATTTTAATTTTATTTCGCAATTAGGTTTGCAATTGGATTTTGATAAAACAGAGAAATATTCGGCAGAGAATAGTTATTATACACGAAAATACAATCAAAATTCACAGTATCTTACACCAACTGGAGATGTAGCTTATTATATGCCAAAAGGAGGAATTATTCAGAATTGGAATGCTGATTCTTTTCAATACAATTGGAAAACAACTGCTAATTTTAATAAGACTTTCAATTCACTACATGAAGTTGATGTTATGGCAGGTGCTGAGTTTAGAAGAAATAAAAAGAACGAAGTACATACTAAAGGATTTGGTTTTAACTCTAATACATTAACCACTACTGCTATCACAAACGAATTATCCTTAACGAATTCGCTTTTTAAACCTTATAGAAAAACGTATACTGAAAATGCTTTTGCATCATTCTTTAGTACAGCTTCTTATACTTTTGATAAAAAATATACCGTTTTTGGCAGTTTGCGCTATGATGGTTCTAACTTGTTTGGTGTTGATGTGAAATACAGATATTTGCCATTGTGGTCTGTAGCTGGTTCATGGAATGTTTTTAGAGAAAACTTTATGGACGGAATTGAGCTAATAAGCGATTTGAAATTGAGAGCTTCTTATGGAACACAAGGAAACATTGATAAAACTACCTCTCCTTACGTAGTTGGGGTATATGACAGCGAAACTATTCTGCCAGGAATAACAGAAGATGTTATTCGAGCTTTGAGCGCTCCTAACGAAAAATTAAGATGGGAAAAAACAGTAGCGTCAAACCTAGGTTTTGATTTAGGTATTTTGAATAATAGAATTTACCTGACAGGAGATTATTATAATAGAAAGAGTACTGACTTGATTGGATTGAGAGCTGTGCCACTAGAAAGTGGTTATAATTTTATCAATACAAACTGGGGATCGGTAACCAACAGCGGTTATGAGATGTCTATTACTGCCAAAAATATTTCAACTCCAGATTTTAGCTGGTCTACAGGACTTATTTTTGCCCACAATGAGAATGTAGTAAACGATATTCAGATAAGAGATGAAGATTTTAAACCTTCGCTAAAAGGCTATAGTTCAACGGCTATTTTTGCAATTAAAACAGCTGGAATAGACAGTAATGGCTTGCCTTTGTTCTGGAAAGATGGAAAAAAAGTAACGGCAGTAGATTTTTATAAATTAGAAAATGGTACTAACGGAAGCCAATTGACTAGAGAAGAACATAGAAAATTATATTCTTATGTAGGGGATGCAATGCCAAAAATTAGTGGTGGTTTCAACAATAATTTCAGATACAAACAATTTGACCTAAGAATTTTATCTAATTTCAATATCAAACAAACCGTTAAGACTGCGCCAACGTATTTACCAACAATGGCCGATCCTAGCAAAAATTATAGCACCGATATCTTAAAAGCCGGAACAGGAAAATACCCTGCTTTAATTGGGTTAAACTCACCAGGTTTTGATACTGATTTAGTTTACACTTGGTACACCTCCTCCGATGAAGGAAAAACATACAACGATTTGGATATTTGGGTTAAAGATATTTCATATATACGTATCAGCAGTATTAGACTTGGATATGATTTGCCAAAGAAATATTTGGACCAGCTAAATTTGTCCAGCTTTAATTTCAACATCGAAGGACGTAATTTATTCGTTTTTGGAACCAGTTATAATGGGTATTTTGATCCAGAAACTTACGGAAGTATCTATGCACAACCTATTCCTAAAATAGTTTCTTTAGGATTTAATCTTTCTTTTTAAAAACAGGAAAACATGAAAAAAATTAATTATATATTTTTATTTCTTGCTCTAAATTTAGTCTCTTGTAACGATTATTTAGACATAGAGCCTGTAGGGCAGGTAATACCAAAATCAGTAGAGGAATATAGAAGTTTCCTGACATCTGCTTATGCTGTTTCAAAAGAATATAAAGTATTTACAACTTATCGTGCCGACGAATTGTCATTGAAAGCAAATGCTGTTGGTATAGAGTACTATCAAGATATTTTTATTTGGAATGATTTGAATCCTGATCCTTCAACGAGTGATTTTCCTTATGCAGGTTTGTATAACACTATATTTTATGCAAACCACGTCATTAACAATGCGGCAACTATGGAAGGGGAGATGGCAACCAAAAATCAGTTAGTGAGCGAGGCTTATGCGTTGCGGGCAATGACTTATTTTGAGTTAGTCAATCTTTATGCAAAACCGTATAATAAAACTACCGCTAGTACAGATCCTGGTGTGCCAATTACTACCGAATATGATTCGGATAAAGCATATCCGGTAAAAACAGTTCAAGAAGTTTATAACTTAATATTGAGCGATATTAGCCAAGCGGAAACTCTGGAAAATGTTAAACAGCAAACATTAGGCTACAATTATAGATTTTCTACGATTGCTGTGAAAGCTTTGAAAACAAGAGTGTATTTGTATCAAAAGGAATGGCAGAAAGCGATTAATTCAGCTAAAGAAGCTTTAGCTATAAAAAGTGCAATTCAGGACTTGAATAGCAATGTAACGATTATGCCTTCTGAATATAATTCGGCAGAGTCAATTTTGTCATTAGAAACTGTTGCAACTTTTGACATAGCAAATAATGCCTCCATTTCGGATGATTTGATTTCGGCTTATGATAAAACCAATGATTTGCGTTTTGATTTATATTTTAGCCCAAATACAGATGGATCTTATCGCTCTAGGAAAAGTAAAGACATCAAATTCAAGGCGTCATACAGAACAGCTGAATTGTTTTTGACGACTGCAGAATGTTTGGTTCAGTTGAATGACATTGCAGCGGCTAAGCAAAAATTAATCGATTTTACTAAAAATCGATATACTCCTGCTGGCTGGACAGCTTATAAAACTAAAATAAATGCTTTAAATGCAGCTGATTTATTGACCGAAATACTAGAAGAACGCCGAAGAGAGTTTGCAATTGAGGGCTACAGATGGAATGATTTGAGAAGAACAACGCAGCAAGCTTTGACAAAAAACTTTAATGGAAAAAATTATACACTGGCTAAAAATGATAGCCGATACGTAATTCCATTTCCAAAAGAGGCAACTATAAATAACCCGAATTTATAGAACGAAACCATTTTAAACTGTTATTATCTTGTGGTTTAAGATGCTGAATAAAGAAGATAAATAAAACCCATTTTAACCTATTTTTAATTATGAAAAGAATTTTTTCGACCCTGTGTTTGTTTATAGCAGTAGCTATATCAACGGTTTCTTGCTCAAGTGATGATAGCGAATCAGCTTCAAGTTTAGCTAGTATTAATGATTTTAAAATTACAATAGCTAATGTTGATGCTGCAGCAATTACTTATAATTTGGGTACTGCCATTACAGTAAGTGTACCTCATGGAACAAGTCTAACGGCTGTTACACCAACTATCAGTATTTCTGATAAATCAACAATTTCGCCAGCATCTGGTACAAAAGTTAGCTTCGTTGATGGAGAAGCTAAGCCATTTACCGTTACTGCCGAGGATGGAACAACAAAAGTATACATGGTTACTATTAAAGTTCGTCCAGAAGTGGGCAGTGGTTCTAAATTAAAAACATATAAATTAGAAGATTTATATGGTGAAAACTCTACTACAACTTTTGCAAAATACAATACAGCTAATTTTGTAACTGAGTTTACCAAAGAAGTGGATGATTTTGGAGATATAACTTCTAATACTTATACATTAGTGTACAATGATGAAAATGAAGTGATAGAGAAAAAGTCTGAAACAGCTAAAGAAAGCACTGTTTACACATACAATAGCGCAGGTCAAATTGCAACTGCCGTTTACAAAAAGAATTCAGTCCTTACTTATACTTATGCATATACGTATGATACAGCTGGAAATTTATCTACTGAAAAAAGAACTGATCACACCAAAACAGATGAAGTTTCTGAAGTGAAATATACTATTGTTAATGGAAACGTTACCAAAGAGAATAGATTTGGAGAGGATTATATTGCCACTTACGATTCAAAAAACAATCCTTTCAAAGGAATTTATCCATCTGCTTATGCTGCAATTAATGCAGGAATTCAATCAGTTAACACAAACAATCCTCTTACAGGTACTTTTGCTGATTCAGGAGTGAAATACGTGTACAATACAGATAACTATCCTGTAAGTGCTGAATATACTTATTTTGATGGTTTAGCTACGGTATCAAAAACATTTACTTACTACGCTAATTAAGTATTTTTTTTAAAGAATTGAAACAAACACTCTTTTTTAAGAGTGTTTGTTTTTTATAAACAGTTATGAAATGAATAAGTACTTATTTATATTGCTTTTTGCTTGTTTATGCAGTTGCAATGGCTGTTCTTCGGATAGTGAGGATAAAAGTGCAGAAATAGTTTTAAGCAATGAGGATTTGCTCATAAAGCGGTACAATGAATTAGTTGTTCCAATGTTTAAAAGCTACAATGGTATTGAAATTCCTAGCGAGTTTCATGTTGATACCAAAGACAAAACGATTAATGCTGGAGCTTCTTTTGGCTATGTAGAAGTAAGTCAGGGATTGATTGAGGTTAAAAAACAGTCACTGCAAATTTTTGTATTATCACATGAAGTATCCCATATTGTTACTATTTCACAAGCAAAATTATTTGGTTTAAAAGGAGAGATTCCAAGAGGAGCTGTAACCAACGACTATAAAAAAGCTGAATACTTGGCCGATTTAATTGCGGTACATTTAATGCAGACCAAATTGCCTAAAGAGTTTGAATCCTTGTATGCAGATTTTGATTATTTACAGCAATTGCTTGGACCAGTAACTTTTACACATCCTTCGGGTTTAGATAGGATTAATTCTCTAAAAGAATATCTCCTTAATAGTAAAGAAGAAAACGAACCAACAGCTTTTAAAAAGCAGTTTCTAAGCATCTGGAATAGGGATTAGCAGAATTTCAAAGTTACTTACAGAGAGAGTAGAAAATACAGTAGTGTGAAAGTTAATAAAGCTCTAAAACAGTCTGTATTGTTTTGATCTTTTGTGTTTTGCATATTTAAAAAAATAGGTGACCCAATTAGGTCGCCTTTTTTTTGATTCTAAATTGTAAATGATTTTTATGACTATCCGTGACTAATACCAAATCGATAAAATTAGCCACAGATTATAAAGATTCTCACAGATTTCTAAAAAATGCATGTAAAATCAGTGAGAATTTGTGTAATCTATGGCAAAAGAAGACTATATTGTTTTAAGATCTTTTGTGTTTTACATATTTAAAAAAATAGGCGGCCCAATTAGGCCGCCTATTTTTTTATTCTAGATTGTAAATGATTTTTATGACTATTCGTGACTAATACCAAATCGATAAAATGGGCCATAGATTATAAAGATTAACACAGATTTCTAAAAAATGCATCTAAAATCTGTGAGAATCTGTGGCAAAAAAACATTTAGTATGTTTTGTGCATAGTCATAATGATTTTTATAATGATGAGTTTAATGCTCTTTCGATTCGTTGAATCAAATCAAAATAATGATTTTTAGTTTCTTGATTGCCTGTGTTTTGTTTGATTTTTACTAATTTCAAGATCTTGTTTAACTCTCCTCTTTTCTCTGAGGTGACTTCAGAAACTCTTTTCATAGCCGATTGATTGATGTTGCGCACCATTTTAGAATCGTCAATGTAGGTGCATATTTCGGGAATATTCAAGTTATTTTCAATTTGAATCAGCTTTTTAGACTCTGTTTTTTCGAATAGTTTATTGATTGAAACAATTAGTACATCTACATAATTTTTTTGAGTCATACGCTCTAAGATGCTCAAGGATTTATTTTGTAATGTGGGAGCAAAAATATGATTATTAACAGTTTGAAATAACTGGGTTACTGTAAATAGTTTCTCTTTGCTTTTATTACGCTGATACAATTCGTTTTCAATCATCCGAAGCAAGCGTTCGTCATTAAACATGTTGTATAAAGTGTTATACTGAAGATCTCTTGCCAAGGTATAAGGTGTGTATTCATAAGGGCCAACGGGAGAATCTTTCAGTGGATTTGTCTTGTCCAGTATAGGATTAAAAAACAGCCATTCTGGCAAAGTGATACTATTTTTCAATAAGTATGATGTCGCTCTTTTTTGAATAGAAGCAGGAACAGCTGTATAACTAGCCTTATTATCTCCATGTACTGTTGTGTTGAGATAAATACCGCCGAGGTTATTCAATACATGTCTGTTATACAACTGCCATTGTCCTATGGCACCAATGTATAATTTTCCAGTTTCATAGTATGATTCATCCTTATCATATGTCCAGGCCAGGATGTTATTCACAACAACTTTTAGGTTTTTCAGGCCATATTCGCCGGCTTTCATAGCATCATTTCCTAAATCTTCTGATTGCGAACGGGGATCTATAGTACTGTCTCCATCTTGTTGTTCTCCATAGAAGTAGATAGGGTCATTTTGATGTTTGGTAATCAGTCCGTTTAAAGCTGTATGTTCTTCTTTTTCATTAGCATACCAGCGGTAGCCCCATTCGATAGCATATTTGTCATATTCTCCAATTTTTGGAGTGATTGCTTCTACATGATCTTCGGGTTGGGCGATATAATTGTAACGTGCATAATCCATGATCGATGGAGCTGTTCCTCCCATTTTTGCTGTAAAATCTTTAGAACGAAGTGATTCAACATCATAAGCAAAAGAAGCACCCATATTGTGTTTTAAACCAAAAGTATGCCCCACTTCATGAGAAGAAACAAAACGAATAGCTTCGCCCATGTGTTCATCACTAAAATGATTATTTCTAGCCTTTGGGTCAATAGCACCTGTTTGAATGCGCATCCAGCTTTGCAGGGAAGTCATTACATTATGCCACCAGATAATATCGGATTCAATTATTTCTCCGCTTCTGGGATCCACAACTGCTGGTCCCATCGCATTTGCTTTTTGTGAAGCTACATAGGTTATTACCGAGTAGCGTACATCGTCAATGTCAAAATCAATATCATCTGCAGCAGGTTCTTTAGCGATAACAGCATTTTTAAAACCTGCTTTTTCAAATGCAGTCTGCCAATCGAGAACTCCCGCGATGATATAGGAACGCCATTGTTTTGGGGTAGCCGGGTCAATATAGTAAACGATTGGTTTCTTAGGTTCTACTAATTCTCCTTTCTGGTATTTTTCAATATCTTCTTGTTTAGGTTCTAAACGCCAGCGTGTAATCAATTCTTTTTCATTCATAGCATGCTGTGCATCACTGAAATACCAATGCTTTTCGGAAAAGTAACCAATTCTGTTATCAGAAAATCGTGCTTTCATAGGTGTTTTGTCCAGTAATATAATATTGCTGGTTACACCAATAGTAACTGATAAAGCGGGTCCTCCTTCGGCAACCGAAGTGGTGAGCTGCGATTTTATAATAATATTTTTTGGAAAGCTTTTTACTGTTTCTATATAGGATAATTCTGGTTTTACAGAACCTCCAAAACCAATATTGCTCAATACATCATTAAAACTTTTTTGTTTTCCGTCAAATACTTTATTCACTTTAATAACTACTGATGTAGAGTCGTTATTTTTAGTTTCAATATCAAAAACTTCAATGATGGATTCCGAAAAATTATTATTTACAGAAGCTGTTATTGCATCACCTATTGGAGAAGAAATTTTTGGAACAGATGATTTTACCCAGACTTTTTTTGCAATAAGATCTTTATGGAAAGTAATGATTTTGTTTTCATAATTCATTCCCTTATTTAATCCTGCATCATTTACTGGCATCGGAACATTAGAAATTTTGTTTACCAATAAAAATTCTCTTTGAAAAAGCGAGTCATTAATCTCAAAATAAAGATCACTTTTAACTTGAATAATATTGAATAATCCTTTTTTGACAGTCCCTTGTTTTATAAGGACATCATATTTTTTTCCTTTTTTGTTAGCGGTACTATCTTGGATGATTTCTGTTTTGTCTGTTTTGTCTTTTTTATTCTTTTTTTGAGCAATTATAGCATTACAGCTCATAACTAATATAAATAATAGCAAACTGTTTTTTAGAGCTGTTTGATATGCCTTTCCCTTCATGTGAAATAAGTTTAGGTTAAAATTTTTCCTAAAAATATTTGATTCATTAATCTTAAAAAAACAAAAAGGAGTGAGTAGTATTATTCTGGGAGTGAATACTTATTTTTGTTTATTAAAGTTAAAAAGGTAATTGTGCTAATTGATTGTCTTTATGATTAAAAGGCTTGCGAAGTTTGCAAGTGTCTTGTATGTATAAGTACAGGCAAAGTGATTAGTTAGCAGTTGAGAACTGCGAATCATACAGATTTTTATAATAACCTTTCTCTTGGTTTATTAATTCCTGATGCGTTCCCTGTTCTACAATCAGACCTTTGTCCATAACCACAATTTTATCAGCATTGACAATAGTTGCCAATCGATGGGCAATAACAATCGAAGTTCTGCCTTTTGTAATCGTTTCAGTCGCGCGCTGAATCAATTCTTCCGAATACGTATCAATAGATGAAGTAGCCTCATCCAGAATAAGAATACTCGGATTACTGACATAAGCCCTCAAAAACGCAATAAGCTGTCTTTGACCAGAGGAAAGCATAATGCCTCGTTCTTTTACATCAAAATCATAATTGTCCGGTAAGCTCATAATGAAATCATGAACCCCTATTTTTTTGGCCGCATCCAATACCTGCTCTCTTGTGATTTCAGGATTATTGAGTGTAATGTTGTTGTAAATGGTATCGGCAAAAAGAAAAACATCCTGTAAAACCACAGCAATTTGTTTACGCAGTGAACTCAAAGTATAATTCTCAATATTGTGATTGTCTATAAAGATGGAACCGCTGTTAATTTCGTAGAAACGGTTCAGTAAATTGATAATCGTTGATTTTCCAGCTCCAGTAGAGCCAACAATAGCAATTGTCTGACTCGCTTTTACTTCAAGATTGATTCCTTTTATCACCTCTTCGTTTGGAATATAGCCAAAACGAACATCTTCAAAACGGATATCTCCGTTAAACAAAGGGGCTTCAATTGTTCCAGTATCTTGAATTTGATCCTGTGTGTCCAAAATATCAAAAACACGGTTGGCTGCAATCATTCCCAATTGCATCTCATTGAATTTATCTGCAATCTGACGCAAAGGATTAAACAGCATTCCGATAAACATCGTGTATGAAAATAAATCTCCAAATGTGGTAGAACTGTCTCCGTCCAAAATATGGAAACCTCCGTAAAGGACAATAAAACCAAGAGTTAATGATGAAATTATATCGGCAATAGGGAAGAAAATGGAGTTGTATAAAATTGTTTTTATCCAAGCCCTATTGTGTTTGTCATTGATAACTTTGAATTTTTCTGCTTCAATATCTTCGCGCTGAAACAGCTGAACAATTTTCATACCCGTAACTCTTTCCTGTACAAATGAATTCATATTGGCAATTTGAGTTCGGACTTCTTCGAAAGCAACCTGCATCTTTTTTTGGAAAATACGGGTAATAAAAACCAAAATCGGCATGGCGACAATCACAATCCACGTTAGTTTCCAGTTCATATAAAACATAAAAATAAGAACCACCAGCATTTTCATCAAATCACTTATAATCATAAATAATCCCTGGCTGAAGATACGGGCAATCGCTTCAATATCGGATACAGAACGTGTTACAAGCTGACCTACAGGTACCAGATCGAAATATTTCATTCGGAAACTCAAAATGTGTTTGAATAGTTTTACGCGAATGTCTTTTACAATATCCTGTCCCAGCCAGTTTGCCCAATAGACAAAGAAAAACTGTGCCAAAACCTCAAGTATCAGGACAACTCCCATTAACGAGATGTAAATCAATAAACCGGTTTGGTCTTTTGGCTGGATGTAGCTATCAACTGTCTGTTTTAATAAATAGGGGCGAAGCGCTGCAAAAACAGATAGTGAAACAGCAAATGCAATCACACCATTAAAACGCCATTGATAGGGTTTAGTGTATTTTAATATTCGTTTGAATAATCGGGTGTCAAATGCTTTTGCTTTCAAAATTTACCTTAAAAATTAATAGGTTGTTGTTATAGTTTTCAAGAATTATCTAATTGTCAAATTATCTAATTCCCTAATTTTTCAAAATCATATTCTATTTTGGTCAAATATAAACCATGTGCTGGCACCGAGAATCCTGCTTTTTCTCTGCTTTTGCTTTTTATAATCTGTTCAAAATCGTCCAAAGAGATTTTATGTAACCCAATATTAATTAAAGTTCCTACTATAGAGCGTACCATATTTCTCAAAAAGCGATTGGCCGAAATGGTGAAAATCAAGCTGTCACTATTCCTTTTCCAGGACGCTTCAAATATTTCACAGTCAAAAGTATTTACATCAGTGTTGACTTTAGAAAAACATTGAAAATCTGTGTGATTTAATAATATTCCTGCGGCTTGATTCATTAAATCTAAATCTAGCTTTTGATGAAAGTACCAGCTCTGCTCCTGCAAAAATGCATCTTTAAAAGTATTGATATGGTATTCATAAGTCCTTTTGATAGCATCAAAACGGGTGTGTGCATCATCAGCAACTGGAAAAATATCGTAGATAACAATGTCTTTTGGCAGAAAAGAATTGAGCTTATGAATGGTATTTGGAATATCAAAAGATTTTTCCAAATCAAAATGTGCGTACATTTCTTTGGCGTGAACTCCCGTATCAGTTCTGCCGGCGCCCATAAGATTTATTTCGTCATTGAGTATAACCGAAAAAGCCTTGTTCATTGTTTCCTGTACAGAGGAAGCATTCGGCTGGTATTGCCAACCGTGATAATTGGTTCCGTTGTAAGCTAATTTTATAAAATACCTCAAGGCGATGATTTTAGATTGCAGATTTTAGATTGCAGATTTTAGATTTTTAAATCCTAATAATTGCAAACTGAGTACTGCTATTTTTTTATTGCAAATTTACAAAGAATGTGTCTTCTCAAGGTAAACGAATAAGTTGTTTTTACCGCAGATTCGCAAATTTTAATAAAAATCATTCTATGAAACTTCTATTTTCAGCTGAAGTAACACATATTAATTTTTCAAAAATTATTAAATCAAGTCTCCTAAAAAAATAAATCTGCGAATTTGCGGTTATTTTTTAATCATTTGCAGAATACTATTTGTTTTAATTTAAAAGCAGAATGTCTATTTTTGCTGGAATCTCCTAGCCCCGATAGCAGCGACATCCTTTTCCTTTTTTCTTTATAAAGGAAAAGATATAGCGGATAGCGGGATCAGCTCTAAAAAAACATGAAAAAAATTCTTCTTCTTTCGGATACGCACAGTCATATTGATGATACAATTTTGAAATATGTAAATCAGGCTGATGAGGTTTGGCATGCTGGTGATATTGGCGATTTGGCTGTTACCGACACTATAAAAAAGTTAAAGCCACTGCGCTGTGTTTACGGTAATATTGACGATGCGCGGGCGCGTTTGGAATTTCCTTTGCACAACCGTTTTTTTTGTGAAGGAGTCGATGTATGGATTACGCACATTGGCGGTTATCCAGGGAAATACAATCCAACGTTGAAAGAAGAGATGACAAGCAATCCACCGAAATTGTTTATCTGCGGGCATTCGCACATTCTAAAAGTGATTTTTGATAAAAAGAATAATCTATTGCATATGAATCCCGGTGCAGCAGGGAAAAGCGGTTTCCATCAAGTAAGGACGATGCTTCGTTTTGTAATTGATGGTGATAAAATTAAAGACTTAGAAATTATAGAAATTGATAAGAAAGTCTAATCATAATTAACAATAGGAACTTTTAAATGAATTGATGTGCCTTTATTTGGTGCCGAATTTATAATAAACTCACCTTTCATATTGTTTATTCGGGCGCGGATCTGGTTGATTCCAAATCCCTCGTGAGCTTCAAATTGGCTGTTTTTAAAGCCGGTTCCATCATCAGTTACATGAATGATTAGGGATAAGGCTGTTTCTTCAATGTTAATCGAGGAGTGACTGGCATTACTGTGTTTTATGATGTTGTTGATTAGTTCTGCAATTATAAAATATAATTTCATTTCAAAATCTTCATTATATCTTTTCTTTATTTTTATTAAAGAATTAAAACTAATCTTAATTCTTGAATTAGAGGTTTTTTCACATAAATCTTCCAATGCATATAAAAGCCCAAATCGTACCAAAAGTGCTGGCATCAGCTCATGAGATAAGTTTCGGATTTGTTTGTGAGCCTCTTCAAGAATTCCTTTGGTTTTGTTGATTTCCTCGGGCTGTGTTTTTTGCTGTGAAGTGAAAACATTAAGATGTAAGCCAGCTGAAGAAAGCAGTGCACTTATATTGTCATGCAGAAATGTTGAGATTTTTTTCCGCTCCAATTCCTGACCATCAATTGAAGCATTGATAATTCTTTCCTGAATTTTGCTCTGAACATCTATAAGTTTATTTTTTTGCTTTAGATGAATGTTTTGAAAGAAGTAATAGAAAGATATGATTGTGCATACTAAAATAATAAGAACAATAATTACAATTTTTTTATTTTTCGACTGCTCCTCGATTAAGAGATCCTGTTTGTTTTTATAAGATGCTTCGATCTTGTCAATTTCTCTTTTGTAATGATCAATTTCAAGGTTGATGCCAACAATATTGGCTTTGTTCAACTTCTCTTCTATGTGAAGTTCGTCTGTAATTTTATTGAATAAGCAAAGGTTTTCATATGCTTTTTGAGGTTCATGAATTTTGTTTAAAAATTTTGAGTATTCTAAATGTGCAAAAGACAGATCTGATTTTTCATTTCCTGCGGTGCCTAATTCTATGGCTTTTTGGAAATAAAAATTTGCTTTTTCATTTTCGTTCAAAAAATTGTAATACATGCCGTTTAACATGTTTAAAGCAACAATGGAGGACTCGCTGCCAAAAATAGACTGATATTTATTGATGTATTCTAAATAGGGTAGTCCTTCCTGAAATTTTCCAATATCAAAATATGCCCAGGTAATGTTTAATTTTGTGAAGAATATTTGATTCTTATCTAGTATTTTTTGGCTTTGCTGCAATGATTTTTGATAATAATATATCCCTTTATCATATTGTTTTTTGTCAAAGCAGTAGATGTTTCCTAAGTTATTATAAAACTGATTTTTTAGAGTATAATTATTAGTTTTATTAACATAGTAAAGTCCTAGATTGTAATAATGTAAAGCTTTTAAGGGTTCAGTAAGTTCGTCAAAGTTAGAGGCAATTATTAAATACGAATTGGCAATTAAATCATTGCTTTTGTTTTTGATTGATTGTTCTAAAGCTACTCTTGATTTTAATAATGATTCTTCATAATTACTCTTGATTCTATGGGTTTTTGCATCTCTTAATAAAGTAGCTATTTCTTTATTGGAAAGTGTTTTATTTTGAGCAAGTGAGGTTAAACTCAAATGGATTAGAAACAGAAATTGAATTAATAAACGAACCCTAATTTGAAACATGTTTTTGTTGAATCAATAAATAAAATGAATTGCAATTTTTGATTTAAAATATTTGAATTAAGATATGACCAAATGATTATTCATAGCATATTTTACAATGCCTATAGTGTTTTTGGCTTTAAGTTTTTTCATAATATTTTTTCTGTGAGTTTCTACAGTATTGGTACTTATAAAAAGCTGCTCACTTATTTCTTTCCCGCTGTATTCAAGAGCAATCAAAATAATGATTTCAATTTCGCGCTCTGTTAATAATGGGTTTACGTTTGGTTTGTATGTGTTTAGTTTTGGATTGTTTTTTGTAGCATGGCTAAATATTTTCTCTCGAATCGTTTCGCAAAAATATTCTTCACCTTTGGCAACAGCCTGTACTGCTTCAATGATACTATCACCAGCGCATTGTTTGGTCAAATAGCCTGTTACTCCCATATCCATGATTTCTTTAATTAATTTTAAATCATCATAGCTGGAAAGTATTATTACTCTGCACGGAAAACCTTTTGCCGCAAATTCTTTGACAACTTCAATTCCGTCCTTTTCGGGCATGCTGATATCCAGAACCAAAACATCAGCTCTATTATTAATTACATCTTCATATACAGTAGTTCCATTTAGTGAAAAACCCACAACCTGAAAATTTGGGACTGTATTAAGCAGGGTTTGAATTCCGTGAATAATTATTTGATGATCATCTGCAAGATGAATTCTAATATTCTTTGTCATACTTGTTAATAACTGTATCCAAATTTATAAATAAAGATTTTGAATAAAGCTTATTTAATAGAAAATTATTCGATAAATGAAAAAAAAAACCCGAATAGTTACATTCGGGTTTTCTTCGCACATTAATAAATTAAATCTCATAGGTTTATCTCAATCGATCCACAGATTTTACAAGATCTTCGTCCTTCTTGATCGCCTTGTTAGCTAAAACTAAAAAAACGATGCCCAAGACAGGCAGAAACATCCCAATACCTTTCTTCGAAACAGTAACTGTCTCTCCAGATAAATTTAGTGAATGATAAACAAACAATCCTAATAAAATCAAATTTAATACGATATTCAATCTGTTGGCAACAAATTGAGTTTGTCTTTTTTTAAATGATATAATACTGTAAATAGTAATTGCTGTACTTAATCCAAATACAATAGTATAGATTTGGTTTTCTCTTGCGAAATATTCTTTACCTCCTTCTAGTATCCAAAGAGGGAAAATGAATGGCAGAATACCAATCAATAAAAAGGTAAGAATTAAATATATGGTCTGAATGCGTTGTATCATGTCGTTGTATTGTAGTACAAAAATATATTTTCTTTTTAATAAATACTATTGTATGATAAATTTTATTTGTATTATTGCAAGACAATACCGTAAGCACTTCATACTGCGGGATATTAAAATAAGATACTACCTAAAAAATCTTTTGTATTATTTTCCAAATTAATTAAACAAATAGAACATTCATGTTTGATATTTCTGTATTAAAAGAATTGAAGCTTGCTGAGCTTCAAGAAATAGCTAAAAAAGCTAAAACCATAAAATTCACAGGTGTTAAAAAAGATACTTTAATTGGTCTTATTTTAGAACATCAAGCTGTTAGTAATGAATCTGTTCAGGAGAAATCATCAGAAGAAGAGAAGCCCAAAAGAGCTCGCATTACTGCAGAAAAAAAAGCAGCAGTTCCAAAAAATGAAACTCCGGATCTATTTGAAAGTGAAGAAAAAAAAGAAACTGAAATTATAGCAGTTCCAGAGAAAAAAGGCAAAGTTATTACAAAGGATAGCTCTCCAAAAGAGAACGAGTCTGTTTCTGATAATAATGCAAAAGATGTTAAAGTTGTAAAATTCAGTAAGTCAGCTTATGAAAAAAAGATGGCTTTGCAAAGAGAGAAGGAAGCTTTAAAAGAAACAGCACCCGTTGAGGAAGCTGTTGTAGCAGATTCTAATTTGGATGTAACTGAAAAAACAGAAAATCCTATTTCTGAAAAAAAGATAAATCCTAATCAATTAAATAAAAAAGGGCAAAATCCAAATACTAAGATAAACCCGAATCAAAACGGAAATTCCAATTCAAATGGAAATTCCAATTCAAATGGAAATCAAAATCCGAATCAAAACCAGAATCCGAATCAAAATCCTAATTTTAAAAACAAAAAAAGCAATTTCAAAGATGCTGATTTTGAATTTGACGGAATTATAGAAAGTGAAGGTGTTCTTGAAATGATGCCTGATGGATATGGTTTTCTGCGTTCTTCGGATTATAATTATTTGGCATCACCAGATGATATTTATTTATCTACATCTCAGGTACGTTTGTTCGGTTTAAAAACTGGTGATACTGTAAAAGGTGTGGTTCGTCCTCCAAAAGAAGGAGAGAAATTTTTCCCTCTTGTTCGTGTTTTAAAAATTAACGGACATGATCCGCAAGTAGTTCGTGACCGAGTTTCTTTTGAGCATTTAACTCCGGTTTTTCCTTCTGAAAAATTTAAATTGGCAGAGAAACAAAGTACTATTTCAACCCGAATTATTGATTTGTTTTCTCCAATAGGAAAGGGACAGCGTGGTATGATTGTTGCCCAGCCAAAAACTGGTAAAACAATGCTGCTGAAAGAAATTGCCAACGCAATTGCAGCGAATCATCCAGAAATTTATTTAATTGTTTTGCTAATAGATGAACGTCCAGAGGAGGTTACTGATATGCAAAGGAGCGTTCGTGGCGAAGTTATCGCTTCTACATTTGACAGAGAGCCACAAGAGCATGTGAAAATCGCTAATATCGTACTTGAAAAAGCAAAGCGTTTGGTAGAATGCGGTCATGATGTAGTTATATTATTAGATTCTATTACTCGTTTGGCAAGAGCTTATAATACTGTCCAGCCGGCTTCTGGTAAAGTATTGAGTGGTGGTGTTGATGCCAATGCACTGCAGAAACCAAAACGTTTCTTTGGAGCAGCTCGTAATGTAGAAAATGGAGGATCTTTGAGTATTATTGCAACAGCCTTGACCGAAACTGGTTCTAAAATGGATGAGGTAATTTTTGAAGAATTTAAAGGAACTGGAAACATGGAATTACAGTTAGACCGTAAGATTGCTAACAAACGTATATTCCCTGCTATTGATTTAACATCATCCAGTACTAGACGTGATGATTTATTATTAGATCAAAAAACATTACAGAGAATGTGGATTATGCGCAAAATGCTTTCGGATATGAATCCAGTTGAAGCTATGACGCTGATAAATGATCGTTTCAAGCAAACTAGAACTAACGATGAGTTCTTGATTTCAATGAATGATTAGTTTAATGAGATAATTAGAAAATTGGATACTACAAATAGATTGACAAAAAAAGCTTCGAAGAAATTCGAAGCTTTTTTTTATGTTTAGATTTTGTTTAAATTATCTAATTACCACATTATCTAATTCTCACATTTTCTAATTTTCCTTACGTTCCAATAAAGCCATATAAAAACCGTCAAAACCTGATTCTGAGGCTAATATTTTTTTATCTTTTATGAAGTTGAATTGTTTTCCAATTTCGGTAGTTAGGAACTTTTCAACCTGTTCTTGATTTTCTGATGGCAAAATAGAGCAGGTTGCATAAACTAATTTTCCGCCTGGTTTTACGATTTTAGAATAACTTTCCAATACTTCAGATTGAACTTTTCTAATGTTATCAATGAATTCCGGCTGCAGTTTCCATTTTGAATCTGGGTTCCTTTTAAGAACACCTAATCCGCTGCATGGAGCGTCAATTAAAACTCTATCGGCTCTTTCGTGAAGCTTTTTGATCACTTTCGTCGAGTCAATGATGCGGTATTCAATATTGAAAGCACCATCTCTTTTTGCTCTAAGTTTCAGCTGTTTTAATTTACTCTCGTATAAATCCATTGCAATTAATTGCCCTTTGTTTTCCATCAAAGAAGCAATGTGCAGTGTTTTTCCTCCAGCTCCAGCGCAGGTATCTACTACTCGCATACCAGGTTTTACATCTAGGAAATGTGCAACTAATTGTGAATTGGCATCCTGAACTTCAAAGAAACCTTGTTTGAAAGCATCTGTCAGGAAAACATTAGCTCTTTCTTTTAAGACTAAAGCATCAGGCTGGTCTTTTAAGAATTCCGTTTCGATGTTTAAATCCATCAAAATTGCTCTTAAGTTCTCTTTGGTAGTTTTAAGTGTGTTAACTCTCAAAATTACTTTAGCTGGCTGATTTTGAGCCGCTATTTCGGTTGCCCAAACTTTTTCACCTAATTCTTTTACACCCAATTCATCCATCCAGTCTGGAATAGATTCTTTTAGTGCTCTTACTTTTGAAAGTTCGTCAAAACGTCCTTTTATTTTTCTTTCAGGAGTTCCTTCTAATTGTCTCCAATCTGGAATTGGATATCCTCTTAAAACTGCCCAAACAGAAAACATTCTCCATAGATTGTCTCTGTCATAAGGTTCTTTTACTTCGGCTATTTCAGCATATAATCTTTTCCAGCGTACAATTTCGTAGATGGTTTCTGCAACAAATTTTCTATCGGAACTTCCCCAGCGTTTGTCTTTTTTAAGGGATCTTGCCACTACTTTATCTGCATATTCTCCTTCGTTGAAAATAGCGTTGAGTGCATCGATAGTGGTATAAACTAAATTTCTGTGTAATCTCATTTTAAATAATTGAATTGCAAAGGTACTATTTATTGGTCAAAACCAAATTTTAAATTTTAATCAAAAAAAAACACTGTTTTTGGAACAGTGTTTTAAAGTTTTTTAGTTTTTAACAAAAACTCTTGTGAGTCCAATGTTTTCTGGCGGATGCAGTACCATTGGGAATTTCTCTATTTTTACAGAACTGCTGTCTAAACCAAAAGCACTTTCTTCTGACAAGCTTAGTTTTTTAATTAAGAAATAAGAGTTCATAATTAATTTTTCATGCCATAATAAATGACTGTCAGGAGATAAAAATTTCTCCGATAATACGAATTTAAAATCTCCAATAATATTGTTTTTATTAAGAGATTCGTATCGGCTTGTTATATCTACTTCACCATTTTTCACCATGTCTTTGATTACTTCTCTGAACATCAGATTTATTTTCGTAGGTTCTCTAAAACCAAGATTGAAATCGACTCTATATAAATCGTCTTTAAGGATTTCTCTTACCTTGTACTCTGTTTTATATGGTTCGGATACAATATTTACGTGAACAAACCAATAGATATCAGCTCTTTTAGGTCTTTTCTGTAAAATTGAAAACATTACTTTTTCTTCTATTTCATCACTACGGTTGGCATTGGTCATATAAACCAAATGGGTAGCGTATTTTGGAATGGATAAATCGGCACTTAGTTCACTTAGTACTTTTTTGTAATCATCAATTTTTACAAACTTGGTATAGCTTTTATTGATCTGTTTGGCTCTGTACCAAATGGTCATGACACCAATAAGCATCATAGCTATAAACAGGGTTACATAGCCGCCTTCTGCAAATTTTGTAATATTTGCAGCGAAGAAACTTAATTCGATACTGAGATAAATAGTGATTAATGGAACAAAAAAATACCATTTCACCCGCTTCATAATTAAATAAAAGTTTAACAGCACAGTAGTCATTATCATACATAGAATAATGGCTAAACCATAAGCATGTTCCATATTACTGGATTCTTCGAAATGTAATACGATCCCGATACAGCCAATAAGAAGCAGCCAGTTTATAGATGGAATGTATAATTGACCTTTCAGTTCTGTAGGATATTTGATTCTGACTTTTGGCCAAAAACTTAATCGCATTGCCTCATTGATTAAAGTAAAAGAGCCAGAGATAAGAGCTTGAGACGCAATTACTGCAGCCATTGTTGCAATAACAATTCCAAAAGGCTTGAACCATAATGGCATTATTAAGTAGAATGGATTAGCAAAATCGCCTCCTAAAGACTGCAAGGTTACCCCTTCGTGATGTATTAAATAAGCAGCCTGTCCGAAGTAATTTAAAACCAAGGCTGATTTTACAAAAATCCAGCTTATTCTAATGTTTTTTCTTCCGCAATGCCCCATGTCAGAGTATAAGGCTTCAGCTCCGGTGGTACACAGAAATACAAAACCTAATGCAAAAAAGCCTTCAGGATGTATGCTTAATAAATGATATGCGTAATAGGGATTAATGGCTTTGAAAACTTCTGGATGTAAAGAAATTTGATTAACGCCTACAATGGCTAGCATTAAGAACCAGATAAGCATCATTGGTGCAAAAAATTTACCAACTAGTTTAGTCCCAAATTGCTGAATAGTAAATAATACAACCAGAATACCTATTACAATTGGTACGGTATTTATATGCGGAAAATAACTTCTCATTCCTTCTACTGCTGAAGATACCGAGATGGGAGGGGTGATAATTCCGTCAGCGAGTAAGGCACTTCCTCCAATAATAGCGGGGACAATGAGCCATTTAATTTTTGTTTTTTTAACCAAGGCATATAAAGCAAAAATTCCGCCTTCTCCATGATTATCAGCACTTAATGTGATGAGCACGTATTTAATTGTTGTTTGTAGTGTTAGTGTCCAAAATACACAGGATACACCTCCTAAAACAATATCGGCATTAATGATATATTCACCAAGTATGGCTTTCATTACATATAAAGGAGAAGTGCCAATATCTCCATAAATAATTCCCAAAGAAATTAATAAACCTCCCAGAGTTAATTTACTATGGAGGTCTTTGTGCGTTGCGCTCATCTATTATTTTTATAAAAACTTGGCAAATTTACTATTTTTCAATAATAAATGTGGTCAAATCTATTAAAATAATAAAAGAGGCCTAATATGTTACTATTAAGCCTCTTTTGTGAATTGTTATATTTATTTATTTATGTTCTTCGATTATTAACTCTGGAGGCATATTCATTATTTCTTTGTGATTCTGATCTTTGAGTGCTGTTTTCTCTAGGACTGCTGTTTCTGTTTTGAGAATAATCCCTTTGAGGCTGTGCTCTTTGAGTGTTATTTTCTCTAGAGTAGCTCGGAGTGTTTTGAGAATAATCTTTCTGAGTACTATTTTCTCTAGATGCAGCTGTATTTCTATTTTGTGAATAATCTCTTTGGGACTGCGCTCTTTGAACATTGTTTTCTCTTGTTGCACTTGCTGTATTTTGTGAATACTCTCTTTGGGTCTGTGCTCTTTGGACATTGTTATCTCTTGAAACACTAGCTGTATTTTGAGAATAATCTTTTTGAATTTCTCTTGAATTATTATTTCTATTTTGTGCGTAATCTCGTTGGGATTCAGTTCTAGAAGGTCTAGCTTGGTTTTGAGAGTTATCTCTTTGATATTCTATCATAGATCGATTTGCTGTTCTTGATGAACCTGTTCTATTTTGAGAATATTCTCTTTGTGAGTTGTTGTAACTAGTATTTCCTCTATTGTTGTTTGAATTATTTCTTGAATAAGCTATTTCATTTCTATTGCTGTTACCGCTTCTTCTTTGATTTAACTCATAATGGTTTGAATAGTTACTGTTTCTTCTCGAAAAATTATACTCCGGATGTCTTCTTTCATAAGTATTACAGCTGTATGAAGTATAAATTGCAGGAGCTCTGTAGCATCTTCTGTAATTCACATAGGTGTATGTATTGCGATAATTTACACAACTATAAACATTTTGTCTATATCTAAAAACTGAATATGGATTCCAGGCAACATAAAAAGTCGGATAAAGATTCCATGTCCAAGTTGAATAATACGGTCTGTAATAACTAGTCCAGAAGCTTGCATATATTTGCGGTGTCAAGCAATATTGTGGTTCGTAAATATAATTTTCCCCGTAAATAAATGTGTTTCCAACAATTTGAATAGAAATTTTATTATTTCTATCTTTTTCCACTTCTATTGTAGCGACATCTTGGTATAAATCACGGCCAAGAATTGATTGTATTATGATGATATGTGTATAATTTTCTACAGATTCGATTACTCTTAAATAGTCTACCTGATTGTCATTATTTAAATCTAAATTTGAAATTTGAAGTTTAGGATCATTTAAACGCTTTTCAAAGTCATTTAAATTCTGTGACTCACCAAAAATAGAAGAAACGGCTGTTAAATCAAGATTATCACTAATATCGGAGTTCATTGCGTTTATTGTTGTTCTATTTTGTGCGTTCATTTGAAAGGCAAAAAAAGCGGCGATAATTGCAGCTAAATGTATTTTGGTTTTCATGGCTTTTTAAATTTAATTGGTTGTATTACTATCTATACAACAACTGTGCCAGAAATAAGAATTATTGATAGTGGATCTTGAATAAAATTATACATGTAATTAAAATTAGTAAGTTATGATGAATAAAATATTTTTTAGTTTATTGTTTTTTAGTGGATTGAATTTTGTTTTGGCTCAAGATTTAAATAAAAATAAAAGGGCAGAAATTCATTTTAGTACGGTTCAAATAGATACTCTTTTTCAGGATAAGATAAGTATCAGAGCAATTGTGATGGATGGGAATAAAGTTTGGTATGCAGCTGATAAAAATCGCTATGGATATTATGATTTAAAATTGAATGAAAAATTTGAAAATAAGATTGTAAAGGATACTCTAAAAATAGAGTTTCGGAGTATTGCAAAAACAGACAAATTTATATATTTACTAAGTGTAGCAAATCCTGGATTATTGTACCAAATTAAGAAAGACGGAAAAAGTATCAAATTAGTCTATCAGGAAAGAAATGAAAAAGTTTTTTACGACAGTATGCAGTTTTGGAATAATAAAGAAGGAATCGCTATTGGTGATCCTTTGACTGATCGTCTTTGTATTCTAAAAACAATTGACGGCGGTTTTACTTGGAATAAATTATCAGAAAATAAACTGCCTCAAATTTTTGATGGCGAAGCTCATTTTGCAGCAAGTAATACTAATGTTGTTATTAAAGGAAATGACACTTGGATTGTTTCTGGAGGGAAAAAATCAAGAGTTTTTTATTCGTCAGATAAAGGAGATTCCTGGACCAGTAACGAAACACCGATTGATCAGGGCAAAAATATGACCGGAATATTTACCGCTGATTTTTATGATAATAAAAATGGTTTTGCAGCTGGAGGAAATTATGAAATCCAAAATCAGAATTTTGATAATAAAGCTGTCACAATTGACGGAGGAAAAACATGGAAACTTATTGCCGATCATAAAGGTTTTGGTTTTGCTTCCTGTGTGCAGTATGTTCCCAAAAGTAAAGGAAAAGGAATAGCAGCCGTTGGAGCATCTGGATTGTATTATTCATCAGACGGCGGAGCTAATTGGATTCAGTTTAGTCAGGATTCCAGTTTATATACAATTAGGTTTGTCAATGAAAATACGGCAATAGCAGCGGGTCGAAATAAAATGATCCGTATCTGTTTCAAATAAAAAATCCCATTTTATAAATCTATTATAAAACGGGAATTTTTGAATTAATTACCAATTATCTATTAGAACCTTTGTCTTTATATTGCTGCAGAAGCTTTCTGTTGAAATCTTCTTCTGCCTTTTTCAATTTTAATATTTTAGTGGCAGGCAGTACATCTTTGATATTGATCATGAATTTTTTTCGCAAGTTGTATAAATCTTCTTCATTATCCTGAATCTGATCTAAAAGTGCACTAGCTTCTTTCTCTGATAATTTATCAAGATTGTCACCTTGCATTCTTTTAAAATAACCCTTCATTTTTTGATGTCTAAGTTCAAATTGTCTGTCATCAAAAGTATTATAAATGGGCCAGAATTTTTCTGCTTCGCTTGGAGTAAGATCAAGTTCAGTGGTGAAAAAAGCAACTTTCATAGCTCTGATCTGTTCTTTTTTATCTTTAAAATTATCGCTTTGAGCATAAAAATTAAAGGTTAAAAACATAAAAAGTATCGGGAGTATTTTTTTTAAGTCCATGTCTTTATTTTTTTGGATATGTTTATTTTTAGAGAATTTAAAATTTAATTTTCAATTACAAGATTTTCTATATTGGGATTGGAAGCTAACATGTCTTCTAATGTTTGAGTTTCTATTTCTTTTGTATCCAATATAATGATATTGCTTTCAGGTTCAATTTCGCTTATTATTTCGTCCTGATTCAGATGACCTTCTTCCGTTAAATAACTTTCAATAGTTGCTGCGTCCAGATCTTTACTTTTTGAGTATGATTGGTACACTGCCGGAATCATTAAGGCGAGTGCTAAAACTGCGGCAACAGCAAAAAGAACTGTTTTCCTTTTTCTAAAAATAGATATAACTTTTGTTTCCTTATTACTTGGTTCGTTATCTAATCTTTCGATTAATGCTGTTTGGAAGTTCTCAAAGTAGTTGTCAGGAGTTTTAAATCCTGATTCTATTTTCGGTTCGCTATCTAATTTAAATGGTGTCATGAGGTAATATTTTTAATGAAATAAGTTAATTGATAAATGTTTTAATGTTATCAAATAGTTGTTATAGTATTTCATAATGTTTATTGGACTTATTTTTTTAACAAAGGTTTAATCGGTTGTTACAAAAGCTTCTATTTTTTTTACTGCATGATGGTATGAGGCTTTTAATGCTCCTACTGATGTTCCTACTATCTCTGATATTTCTTCGTATTTTAAATCTTCAAAATATTTCATCTTAAAAACCAATTGTTGTTTTTCTGGTAATGTGGCAATTGCTTTCTGTAATTTGATCTGGATTTCATTTCCATCAAAATAAAGATCAGCTTTTAGGTTATCAATTGCTTTGTTTTGCAACTCAACAGATGATATACCGCTTTTTTTTGCTTTTTGATTTAAAAAAGTCAATGCTTCATTTGTTGCAATGCGATACATCCAGGTAAATAATTTGCTTTCGCCTTTAAAGCTTTTTAAATTTTGAAATACTTTTACAAAAGTGTTCTGCAGAACGTCATCAGCATCATCATGGCTTAAAACAATATTTCGGACATGATTATATAATGGTTTTTGATATTCCTGCATGAGTCTTTGAAACGCTTGATTTTGCGTTTGCGGATTCAATAGACTAAAAATAAATTCCTTTTCGTCCTGCAATTTGTTTTGTTTTAAACTTTGATGCGAATAAACAGAAAAGGTTTAATTGGAATTTAATTTAAAAATCAAATTCGTTTTCCTGTTTTTTAGGATTATGCTGAGGAGCCAGACTGTCTTTTACCACTTTCTTATAAACCTTAGGTATTGTTACAGCTTTTGGTGTTATTGGGAAATACATTTCGGTGAGCCATTTTGAAGGGCTTAAGCTTTCATTTTTCCCTTTTGTAAAAATTTCCAAATGAGAAAAAGTGGAACCAGTTTTAATATTCTTGGCTGTTCCATATGCAGCAGTTTCAGCTAGTGCTTTGTTTTTATATGTATAATTTCCAGTCAAGCTTGTTTTTAATGCTTCAAAAGCTGTGAGTTTTCCTGCTAGAATATCGCTGCCCTCACTAGTAAAAATTTGTTCTTTTATTGGGATGCAAAAAGAAACTCTGGTCAGATCTTTTATTGTATCATAAGTTTGATAGATTATAAAAGGTTTCCCATTCATGCTGATGTTGTTTTGCTGGCAAAAAGCAATAATTTTTGGAAACACAGCATTAGCATTTTTGCTTATATCAGATATTTTACTTGTAAATGATTGTCTTAAGTAGAAAGTTTCCAGTTTTTTGACAATTCCATTTATTTTTACAGCATAAGTAGAGTTTTCAAAATCCAATGTTTTATCAAGGTTCACCAAAGATTTATCATAGATTTTTGATAATGTGTTTTTTGTGCCTACGTTAAAAAATGAACTAACTTTCAGCATAAAATCCATTTTCCCAACAGATTTCCAAGTCACTTTTGTTCCGCCCACAGTATCTTTGAAACTCCAATATACATCCGAAGAAGTTTCATTAAATTCCATTTTCTGAACAATGCTGTCATTCGCTTTAGCGTACAAAGTCTGAATAGTACCTATCTCATTATTTCCTTCCCAAGTAAGAGAACTTCCGTTGCCTGTCGTTGATGGAGAAAATGATGGCTGGACTGATGGATCAGATAAAATCCAAGAGCTGAATTTAGGCCAGTTTTTATAATCATTAACATAATTAAAAACAGTAGCCTTTGGAGAATTGATTACTTTACTGCTTTCTACTGTGAAATCGCCTTTTTGCGTTGCAATATAAATTGTAAGTGCTACAAGACTTAATAGAAATAAAAGAAAAAGATACTTAATAATTCTCATAATGGGTTCAGTGTTTTTGCTGCTGTAAAGTTAGAAATTAAATTAATTATACTACAACATCAATTCATAAAATGTTAAAGCAATTCAGAGGTATTATAGTTTATTATGTAGAAAAATACCTTTACAATTATTTAAAACGCCAAATAGTTTTGCAATAGTGTGTGTGAATTTATATTCAGGCTGTTGAAAATTGATAAATGTGTAAATTAATAATTATTAGAGGCTTTGTTTTTATTGTTTGTTTAAGGAATGTTTATATTTGTTGTGTATTTATTTGTTTAACATCTAAAAAAAATAAAAATGAAATTAGTTAAAACTATAGGTCTTTTCATGGCTTTTACGGTTTCAGTTATCAGCAGCGCACAAAATGATAAAAAAGCTGTGGCAAAATCAGATGAAAATGTGCCTTTCGACTTTTTCGTAGAACAGTTCTCGGATATAAAAGTTTTACGTTACCAAATTCCCGGTTGGGAAAACCTTAGTTTGAAAGAACAGGAGCTCGTTTATTATCTAACGCAGGCAGGAAATTCAGGACGAGATATAATGTGGGATCAGCATTATAGATACAATTTGAAAATACGAAAAGCATTAGAAAATATCTATCAAAATTATAATGGAGACAAAAGTACTGCTGATTGGAAGAATTTTGAAATTTATCTGAAAAGAGTCTGGTTTTCAAATGGTATTCATCATCATTATTCCAATGATAAAATTAAGCCGGATTTTTCTATAAATTATTTTAATACTTTGTTAACAGCGACAAAAACGGATTTATCTCCTGAAATTACTGCTATTTTATTCAATGAAGCTGATTCTAAAAAAGTAAATCTTGATGCTTCAAAAGGATTGCTTGAGGGTTCAGCAATTAATTTTTATGATAAAGGAATCACTCAGAAAGATGTTGAAGCTTTTTATGCCAACAAAAAGAGTCCGGATCCTAAAAAGCCATATTCTTTTGGATTAAATTCTAAATTAGTCCGCAATGCAAATGGACAATTGGAAGAAAAAGTTTGGAAAAGCGGCGGTATGTATGGAGCAGCGATTGATAAAATTATTTATTGGCTGGAAAAAGCACAAAAAGTTGCCGAAAACAAAAAGCAGGGTGATGCTATTGGTCTTTTGATTAAATATTATAAAACCGGAGATCTTAAAACTTGGGATGATTATAATATTGCTTGGTTAAGCGCTACAGAAGGAAATATTGATTACATCAACAGTTTTATTGAAGTGTATAATGATCCTTTAGGGTACAGAGGTTCTTATGAAGGCATTGTTCAGATTAAGGATTTTGACATGTCCAAAAAAATGGAAGTAGTGTCAAGTAATGCTCAATGGTTTGAGGATAATTCTCCATTGGCACCAGAACATAAAAAGAAAAAGGTAGTAGGTGTTTCATATAAAACGGTTATTGTTGCCGGAGAATCTGGAGATTCATCACCAAGCACTCCGATTGGAGTGAATTTACCAAATGCAGATTGGATTCGTGCTGAGCATGGTTCTAAATCGGTTTCACTTGGAAATATTATTGACGCTTATTCTAAAGCTGGAGGAAAAGGCAGATTGAAAGAATTTGCTAATGATGCTGAGGAAATTAGACTGGCAGAAAAATATGGCGAATTAGGAGGTAAATTGCATACTTCTCTGCATGAAGTAGTAGGTCATGCATCTGGACAAATTAATCCAGGCGTTGGAACTCCAAAAGAAACATTAAAAAATTATTCTTCAACATTAGAAGAGGGAAGAGCAGATTTAGTGGGATTGTATTATTTATACAGCCCAAAAATTCAGGAAATTGGATTGACAGACAATTGGAAAGAATTGGGAATGGAGTGTTATGACGGTTATATCCGCAATGGATTGATGACACAG
This sequence comes from Flavobacterium aquicola, assembly GCF_003385115.1. Taxonomy (GTDB): domain Bacteria; phylum Bacteroidota; class Bacteroidia; order Flavobacteriales; family Flavobacteriaceae; genus Flavobacterium; species Flavobacterium aquicola. Next base: position 263,360 of record NZ_QUNI01000001.1, on the reverse strand, counting down.
TTAGTGCGTTTGGAATTAGGTGCAAATATTGAGGAAGCTCACATGAGAAACCGTCAGTGGGTGAGTGCTTGGGTTTTTGAAAAAGGTCAAAAAGATAATGTTATCGAAAAAATTACCCGCGATGGTAAAACTTACTTCAATATTACCGATTATGACAAACTGCATGAGTTGTTTGGCCAATTATTGAAAGAAGTACAGCGAATTAAATCAGAAGGTGATTTTGAAGCTGGAAAAGCATTGGTAGAAACATACGGTGTAAAAGTGGATCAAAAACTTCATGCCGAAATTTTAGAGCGCAATAAACAGTTTCCAGATGCTCCTTACAGCGGTTTTGTGAATCCAGTTTTGATTCCAAAATTAAATGCTAAAGGACAAATCATTTCAATAGAGATTGAACAGCCAAAAACATTTGCAGAACAAATGCTGCAGTATTCTAAAAAATATGGTTTTCTGCCGTTAGAAAATTAAGGGTAAAAGTTTCTAAAATTCTAAGCTGCTAAGTTTCTAAGTAATCGGGATTTTAAGATTAAAGTGATCTTAGAATCTTAGTGTCTTAGAAACTTAGTGTCTTTTTTAATGCTTAAAGTAAATCTTGATAACGAACAAGAGTCCGATAAATACCAAGAAACCAATTAAGATTTTATAATTCCCTTTGTAGAAAACTTTATGTAAGTTGGCATCTTTTCGATAAGCAAAGACCATTGTGATGACAAATGCGATGAAAAAACAGAGTGCAAATATTAATTGACCTTGGCTGAACATGTTTGAAAATTTTCTGCAAATTTAGACAATAGTTTAGAAATAGTTGCTAATTTTCCGTTTCAAATCAATAACAAGTCAAAGGATGCAAAAACAAATCAACGCTGTAAAGGAATTTCACACAGCATTTAGAATAGGACACAGCGAAACGCCGATTGCTAGTTTGGGAGAGGTTAAAAATATACTCCGCTATAATTTAATGAAGGAAGAAAATGAAGAATACCTAGAAGCGGTTCAAAATAATGACTTAGTAGAAATTGCCGATGCACTAGGGGACATGATGTATATTCTTTGTGGAACTATTATCGAACACGGGCTACAGCATAAAATTGAAGAAGTCTTTGATGAAATTCAGCGTTCTAATATGAGTAAATTAGGCGAGGATGGAAATCCTATTTACCGTGAAGACGGAAAAGTAATGAAAGGACCTAATTATTTTAAACCCGATTTTTCAAAATTGCTTTTATAATTTCTGAATGATATAAAAAAAGAAATCCCAATTGTTTCGACAATTGGGATTTCTTTTTTACGATCTGCAATCTAAAATCTAAATTTTATACTTTAACTGTCCAGCCAAAGGTATCTTCAGTTAACTTATTTTGAAGGCTTGTTAATTTATCTTTCAATAAAGAAGCAAAAGAGTTTTCAATTTTAGGAAGTTCATAATAAACTTCTTTATATGAATAACCTGCAATTGGGTTTACTACAGCAGCAGTACCAGCTCCAAAAATTTCTTTTAAAGTTCCTTTTTGAGAAGCTTCAACAAGTTCAGAAACTAATACAGGGCGAACCTCTACATTAATTCCTTCTTTTTCGGCCATATCAATAAGACTTTTTCTAGTAATACCATCCAGGATTCTTTCACTTACAGGAGCAGTCAATAAAGTGTCGTTTATTCTAAAGAACACATTCATTGTACCAGCTTCTTCTAGCTTAGTGTGTGTAGCATCATCAGTCCAGATTACTTGTTGGAATCCTTCCTTGTTAGCTAAACTAGTAGGATAGAATTGCCCAGCATAGTTACCTGCAGCTTTTGCAGCACCAATACCTCCGTTCGCAGCTCTGCTGAAGTGTTCTGCAATTAATACTTTTACTTCTCCTGAGTAATATGCTTTTGCAGGAGATAATAATATCATGAATTTATAATCTTCAGATGGGTTCGCTACAACTCCAGCTCCTGTAGCAATCATAAATGGTCTGATGTACATAGTGCTTTCGTTTCCATTTTTTACCCAAGCTTCGTCCAGTTTTAATAATTGTTTTAAACCTTCTATGAAAACAAATTCAGGAACTTCAGGCATAGCCATACGTACCGCAGAACTATTAAAGCGTTTGTAGTTTTCATCTGGTCTAAAAAGCCAAATGTCATTATTAGTATCTTTATAAGCTTTCATACCTTCAAAAATAGCTTGACCATAATGAAAGACTTTTGCAGACGGATCGAGTAGAAGAGGTGCATAAGGCTTAATGACAGGCTGCTGCCATTCTCCGTTAATGAAATCACATTCTAATAAATGGTCTGTAAATACAGCTCCAAAAGATAAATTGTCGAAATCAACTTCATTTATTTTTGTAGCAGTGGCTTTTATTGTTTCTATTTTGTTAGTTTGAGTGGTACTCATAATTATTGCTTATATATTAAAAAAAAGGATTGTTTCGCTGATAAAAATGACGACAGCAATGAAAATTTCTGTAACCATTATTGCTGATTGCAAAATTAAATAAAAATCAGATAAATAGTTGTCAAAAAACCATTAATTATGGTCTTTAACTGTGATTTATTTATTGTATAATTTTATTTAAAAAATGGTGTTAAATTCTGCTGAATATATAAAAAATACCGATTTTAGATAACGATAAGAAATTCTTTTATTTAATTTTGGAAGCAATATAGCAGTCTAAAATGCTGTAATAACTCAAAAACAATACTTTGGAAAGAGAAATTATCCGCACCTCCGATGGTTCTACAACAATTCATATCAAAGATTGGGATGAATGTTATCATTCTAAGCATGGAGCAATACAGGAAGCTAAACATGTATTTATCAAAAATGGATTGGCTTTGTTTCCTAATCAAAAAGTTTCAATACTGGAAATTGGTTTTGGAACTGGTTTGAATGCATTTATTACTTATTTGGAAGCTCAAAAATTAGGACAGACAATTGATTATATAGGAGCAGAGGCGTATCCTATTTCTGCAGAAGAACTGCAATCTATGAATTATCCACACGAACTGAATGCTTTGACAGAAAAAGTTATTTTTGATAAAATGCATGCTGTAAATTGGGGAGAAAAATTCGACCTGTCCGAAAATTTTTCTTTAACCAAAAGAAAGCAATTTTTTGAGGATATTAATGATATTGAAAAGTTTGATTTAATTTATTTTGATGCTTTCGGTTATCGTGTTCAGCCCGAATTATGGAGTGTCGATGTATTTAATAGAATGTTTAAGGCATTAAAAAAAGATTCTATATTGGTAACTTACGCTGCAAGAGGTGTTATTAAAAGAAATATGATTGAAGCAGGATTTACGGTCGAAAAGCTTGCTGGACCACCAGGAAAAAGAGAAATGTTTAGAGCAAGAAAATGATTTTATTCTATAAGCCTTGTGTTTATTAGCTTCTTGTACGAAATCGTTATAATTTTCATATTTTGATGTTAAAAAAAAGATTTGTATTTGGAAAAAAATGTACATTTACGGCATTATAATCGAGATAATAACCCCAAAAAATCTTAATTTATTATGTCTAAAATTATGTTTGATTACACAAAATCAGTACTAGAGAGAGTTAGTTTTGATCCGGTACTTTTCTGTAAAGAATTAGAGAAAGCAATTAGAACACTATTACCTTTTGAACTGGATCAATTAAGAGAGTGGCTGTTTGACTTCACAATCGAGAAACCAGAATTGAAACAATGTTTAATAATTGTAAATTCATAACAAAGAGAGGAATCATTTAATGATTCCTTTTTTTATGGATTTGTTTTTTATTAGATGATTCTTAGTTGAAAGCGTAATTAACTTACAATAAAATTGCAAAATACGTTATTTGTCGACTTATTTTGTTTTTTATGGATTATTTTTAGTTGAGATAAGAAATTTTTTCAATAGTTTTGCAACTGTTTACTAATTCAATTTATTTAAATCTTTTTGTTATTTGTAATTAATTATACAAAAGGGTTCTCGAGAGAGTGAGCTTTAATCCTATACATTTTGAAAAATAGTTGAAAAAAGCAATAAAATACTTGCTCTAAATGTTTAAACAATTAAGAGCAATAAAAAAGGAACCAAATAAGGTTCCTTTTTTTTGTTTTATATTATTTTTTTAAGAGCGGACTCACAATCTGCACATTTTGAAAAACGATCGCACCTTTTACAACTCCAGAAATGGTGCTTCTTAAAGCATCAATGATTTGTATTTTTAATTCACTTTTTGGATAAATTAAACTTACCTCTCGCGCTGGTTTTGGTTCTTTAAAATGTCTTAGTTTTAATTTATCTGAATCCTTTAAATCCAATGTGTGTAAATAAGGTAATAATGTAGTGCCTAATCCTTCATCAGCTAGTTTTATTAATGTTTCAAAACTGCCGCTTTCTATTTGAAAAGATTTAAGTCCTGCTTCATTTCTGTTTTTACATAAGTTTAAAATTCCGTCTCTAAAACAGTGTCCATCCTGCAGCAGTAGGATTTCATTGATATTAAGGTCATCAATTTCAATTTCTTCTTTTTGGTAAATTGCGTTATTTTCAGGAATGTATGCTACAAATGGTTCAAAGTAAAGAACAATCTCTTTGATTTTTTCATCCTCCAGAGGTGTAGCTGCAATTGCCGCATCCAGGTTTCCATTTTTTAATTTTATGATAATTTCTTCAGTATTCAGCTCCTCAATGATTAATTTGACCTTTGGATACTTTTTAATGAAATTATTCAAAAACATTGGCAATAGAGTAGGCATGATGGTCGGTATAATTCCAAGTCTGAATTCCCCTCCAATAAATCCTTTTTGCTGTTCTACAATATCCTGAATTCTGTCTGCTTCATTTACAATGTTTTTGGCTTGAGAAACAATTTTTTGACCAATATCAGTAAGCTGAATCGGTTTTTTTGTTCTGTCAAAAATTTGAATATTTAATTCTTCCTCAATTTTTTGGATCTGCATACTCAAGGTAGGCTGAGTCACAAAGCATTTTTCGGCAGCCTGAGTGAAATTTTTGTGTTCGGCAACTGCCAATACATATTTAAGTTGTGTGATAGTCATTAGATAGTATATTTTTATGCAAATATAAAAACAATCAATTTAATTTATACTTCTTTTTGCGTTTATTACATAATTTTGAAATAAAAATAAATCATAGAAATAGATTTAGTAAATTACTATAAGTTTTAAAAAAAAATATATTATGAAAACAAATGTTTTGGGTTTGCCAATAGAAGAATCAGAAGTTATTATAGTAGAACTGAATATTTTATTGTCTAACTATCAAATTTATTATCAAAGTTTGAGAGGTTTGCATTGGAATATTAGAGGAAGACGCTTTTTTGATTTACATCTGAAATTTGAGGAATTATATAATGATTCTCAGCTGAAAATTGATTTGATTGCCGAAAGAGTTTTAACCCTTGGCGGAAGACCGCTGCATACTTTTGATGACTATATAAAATTTAATCAATTGCCAGTTGGGAAAAATATTTCAAATGATGAAGCGGGTATTCAATTAGTTGTAACTTCTCTTTCTCAATTACTAAAGATAGAAAGAGAAATTTTAAGTAAAGCTTCGAATATTAATGATGAAGGTACAAATTCTATGATGAGTGACTTTATTGTAGAGCAGGAAAAAACTATTTGGATGATGAAAGCTTGGTTAGAAGAAAGTCTGTAAAATTAATTTACATTTTTGATATGGAAAGCCTAATTATTTTGTGATTTTTTAGGCTTTTTTTCATGTTAAAAATAAATTAATTTTATGAAACTAATTTTTTAATTCAATTTCTATCTCCTATTTTTGCCCACATGAAGATTTTTGCAAGTATGGTATTATTGTTTTTTGTTTTTTTCCTCGTAGCACCTACAATTGCGGTGTGTATGGAAAATGACAAGGAGAATACTAGTCTTTGCGGAAATTCCAGCAGTACTTCTTTTGAAGAATTAAAACATGATATAAAGTATTATACATTCAATACTTTTATTGAAATTCCTTTCCTAGTCTTAAAAAAAGGATCTGGTCTTATTATTTTTGAAAATTTATCGAAGCATGATTTAAACTATGCCTCTATATTTATTCCCCCTCCAAACAGATTTTAGGTTTATCTATTTATCATCATTTATGATTGGTTGCTAATGTAATTAAATAAGTATTTGAATATTTAGTGCATTAACAGACTGTGTAATTATTTCCAGTTTTTAATTGGAAAAAAAGCATTGCGAACAGACGTTGTAGGTTTTGGATATTATCCCAGATTTACAGTTCTGATTAACTGGCCTGTATACCTGCTGGTTAGCAATGATAATGATGCCCCATTTTTTTAGATACTTTTTTACAATAAAAGTGTCTTTCATTACAATATTATTGCAGTGAAAACCTAATAATCAATCTTATAATAATTTTATATTATGTCAAAGAATACAAATCTTTTTGCCTACTTCAAATCCGATTTTGCATCTGGTTTAGTAGTTTTTTTAGTAGCCTTGCCTCTATGTTTGGGAATTGCAATGGCCTCTGGTGCTCCTTTATTTTCTGGAATTATTACAGGTATCGTGGGTGGAATTGTTGTTGGATTTTTAAGCCAGTCACAAATAAGTGTTTCGGGACCGGCAGCAGGTTTGACAGCTATAGTACTTACAGCTATTACCAGTTTGGGTGGGTTTGACACTTTTTTAACTGCTGTTTTTATTGCGGGAATTATACAATTGACTTTGGGTTTACTAAAGGCAGGAAGTATTTCAAATTATTTTCCGACCAATGTAATTGAAGGAATGTTGGCTGGTATTGGTGTCATAATTATTATGAAACAGCTGCCGCATGCTTTTGGTTATGATGCAGATTTTGAGGGAGATCAGGCTTTTGAACAATCATCTGGTGATAATACTTTTTCTGCTCTTTTTGATGTTTTTAATCACTTGCAGTTAGGAGCGATACTGATTACATCAATTTCAATTGCGATTTTGATTGCATGGGATAAAGTGCCGGTTTTAAAGAAACTGAAATTAGTACCTGGTGCATTGGTAGCAGTAATTGTTGGTATATTGCTGAATGAATTTTTCATTTCATCGGGAAGTTCATTAGCTATTGAGAAAGAACATTTAGTTTCATTGCCTGTGCCAACATCCTTAGATGAATTTAAAGCCATTATTGTTACACCAAATTTTTCTGCGTTTACGAATCCACAAGTTTGGGTAGTTGGTGTAACTATCGCAATAGTTGCTTCTATCGAAACGCTTTTGTGTATTGAAGCGGCAGACAGAATGGATGTTCATAAAAGATATACCAATACAAATGTTGAATTAAAAGCACAGGGGATTGGGAATATTGTTTGTTCATTGATTGGCGGACTGCCATTAACATCTGTTGTGGTTCGTACTTCTGCTAACAATTCAGCAGGGGCAAAATCAAAATTATCAGCCATAATTCATGGTGTTTTATTGCTGGTATGTGCTTTATCAATTCCATTTATTTTAAATAAAATACCTCTGGCGACACTTGCTGCAGTTTTGATTTTAGTAGGGTATAAATTAGCAAAACCGGCAACATTCAAACATTTTTGGAGTTATGGAAAGTACCAATTCCTGCCTTTTATCGCTACCTTTTTAGGAGTTGTATTTACAGATTTGTTAAAAGGAGTTGTTTTGGGAATTGTAATCTGTATTGTATTTATATTGAGAGGAAATCTTAAAAGAGCATACAGTTTTAGAAAAAAGGAGTATGTAGATGGGGATATAATTCATATTGATTTGGCTCAGGAAGTTTCGTTCTTGAATAAAGCAGCTATCAAAATGACATTAGCTAATATTCCTGTAAACAGCAAAGTAGTAATTGATGCACAGGATACAGTATACATTGCTCATGATATTTTAGATTTAATACATGAATTTAAGACAACAAGAGCTATTGATGATAATATAGAAGTGAAACTCAATGGGTTTAAAAAAGAGTATGCATTAGAAAACAGCAGCGCTTCTCAAAATCATGTTACCATAGAGCATCATTATGATTTTGCAAAAAGAGAAATGGTCGAAAAGAAAGTCTTTGATGATGGATTTTCAGAATAATTAGTAATTTTAGACCAGTAAAACATAACTATTAAATAGACATTTAAAACAAACACAATGAGCGATTTTTATAAAAAAATATTAGATAATAATAAAAAATGGGTTGAGGAACAATTGGAATTAGATCCAGAATTTTTCAAAGATTTAGCCAAAGGACAGCAGCCACCATTATTGTGGATTGGCTGTTCTGATAGCCGTGTTCCTGCAAACGAAATTATTGGTGCTAAACCAGGGGAAGTTTTTGTTCATAGAAACATTGCAAACATGGTAGTTCATACAGATATGAATATGTTAAGCGTTTTAGATTACTCAGTAAATGTATTGAAGGTAAAACATGTTATCGTGTGCGGACACTACGGCTGTGGAGGAGTAAAAGCGGCGATGGGGAATGATTCTATAGGGATTATTGATAACTGGATTCGTCATATAAAAGATGTGTACCGTTTGCATGATAAGTATTTAAATTCTATTCCTGATGAGACGCAGCGTTTTAATGCCTTTGTAGAAATTAACGTGAAAGAGCAGGTATATGATTTAGCTAAAACTTCGATTGTACAGGCGGCTTGGAAAAACGGACAGGATTTATCACTTCATGGCTGGGTTTACGGTTTAAATTCGGGCTTTGTAACCGATTTAGGGGTTAATTTTAGTTCCAATGAAGATTTGGATGAAGTTTATCAGCTTAACATCAAACAATAATAAGCTGGAGTTGAAAAAAAAGAGAAAGGCTGTTTATATTTTTAAACAGCCTTTCTTATATTTTTAATCATCATGTTCTAAGTTTTCATTAAATGCTGACGGCAGAAGTTTTGGAATAAACTTGATTAAAAGCGGCAGTAATAAACTTCCTCCCGGAAGTAAAAATATGGTTAGAGAAGGTACTGTTTTGCATATATCCAACAGTTGTTTTTTTACTTTTTTCTTTTCCTTTTCATCCAAATCCCTATGGGTTGAATGCGCCAAAAGCAGCATTAATTCCTTGCTTTGAACTATTTCTTTAACCAGTCTCGACTTATTTCGTGAAATCAGGGTGATGACACTTTTTGTAGTCTGATCATAAAAGTGTTTAACAGGATTCGAATAATTGAAATAAGGAATTTCTTTTTTGTGTGTAGTTATAAAGCTGTCTGTATTAATTATGCCCAGCGTTACAAAATCGTCTTCAATTGATAATGTTTCTGCTAGTGCATGCAAAAAATAAGATTCATTATTTTCCATGATTCCATCACTCCATAAAGCCATTCCAGCAATATCAATTAAGTATTTTTTTTCCAGTTCGGCAGTAAAATAACTTAGTTCTAACGTTTCTAATGTAATGTTTTCTTTTTTTGAAAATTTGCTGTACCGTATAGAAGCTTCAAATAATTTAATCAATAAATCATCATATTGTGATTTGTTGTTTTTTATTTTCAAAGCAAGAATGACAATGTTTACAATTGTTTCCTCAATTTTTTTTAGATATTTTTCTGGAATCTGTCCCTGCAGCAAATATTGGCGAAAAGCCAAAACATCTATAAATAATAATGCGTTGGTAACTAAGTGAGAAAAATTTTTGTTGATTATGTTATCATTTGTCTGCACACGTTCATCAATAACGTTCTCTAAAGTTAATGCAGGAGAATTTTTGGGAACAATTTTTTTGAATAAGCTGAATCCTTCAGGATGCATTTCCTTGTAAAAAAGATTGGCTTGTTCAATAAAATCGGATGGATCTTTTTCTTTATTTATTATCGAAAAAATACCGTGCAAGGCATTTAATAAAGCTAGTTTGGAAATTTCTTCATTAAACCAACCTTTAGTTTCTATTTCAAAAGGAGTGTCAAATGAAATGATGTGGCCATAAATAAAACCAGTTTCCCTTATTTTTTGATAAAAGCTGGCCTCAGTTTCAGATATAGTATGTTCTGATAACTTTAGTTTAGTAAAATATTTTTCTATCCAACCAGATGCCGAAGGGTTAATCATTGCTTTATTTTGATAATACAAAACTATGTCTTTTTATCAATCTATACCTAATTCTAAAGGTTATAAAATAGATTATCGGCTGTTTTTTGTGAAATCGCACATTTGCATATGGCTACAATGTGAATTCGATTTTTCACAGCCTTTTTTTGATTTAAAATTTTAATTTCAGCATTTTTGATAGGGGAAAAACTTGAGGTTTTTTGGTAAAAGAGTTCTTGCTGGTGTAGATTTTGGGATATGTAAATTGTCGGCAAGGAATCTATTTAAATAAATTAATCTCTTGATTTTTTATTTTGAGCACAAAGCTCAATTATTGAGTTAATTCTAGTGTTTCTGGTTTCTTGCCTTTTTGCTTGATTGAGCCAGTGGAGATAATTTTTCCGATAAGAAGGACTGAACTTTTGATAGTTTTCGAATGCAGTTTTATTTTCTTCAAAAGCTGATTGCAGATCATCAGGAATTATTAAATTTTCGGTTGCATCCGAGGATGTCCAGGAGCCATTTTGTTTTGCGGTTTCAATTTTGGACAAGCCACTTTCATGCATCAAGTTGTCTGCAATGAGTTTTTCAATATAAGTTTTATTGAGTTTGCTCCAGATGCTTTTGTTTTTTCTGGGTGTAAATAATTGTCTTCGTCTGTGTTCGTCGATTCTTTTCACTGTAGAATCAATCCAGCCGTAGCAGATTGCTACTTGAACAGCTTCTTCCCAGCGCATGCTTTCGAAAGGACTGTTTACTTTATAAAAAATTAAATACACACCAGCTGACGAATCATGGTTATCGTGCAGCCATTCCCGCCATTCTGATGTGTTTTTAAAATAATGCTGTTCTTTCTCTATCAAGGAAAATCAGTTTTTTATTTAATAATTGCCGAACACGCAACTCTTGCTCCAGCATTTCCTGCAGGCTGACTCACAAAGTCATCGGCTCCTTGGTGAACTATAAGTCCTTTTCCTAGAATATCTTTTGCTGGATCATCACCGCCTATAGACCATTCATCTGTAGTTAATGTGATTGTTCCATTTCCTTTTTCGTCTGCTGTAAAATTGCCTATATCTCCTCTATGGTGCTCTACATCACCCCATTTTCCATGTTTTTTAAAAGTAGGGTTCCAGTGTCCTCCTGCCGAACTTCCGTCAGCTGCCGAGCAATCAGATTTCTCATGAATATGAATAGCATGAATTCCAGGTTTTAGACCAGAAATTTTTGCTGTAAAAGTTACTTTGCCATTTTTTTCCACGAAAGTAGCAGTACCCGTAACATTACTGCTGCTTTTTGATTCAAAAGTAAGGTTTAGGCTTTTAGAGTCACTCGATTTGCTATTGGTTTTACAGCCAATGATTACGGCGATAATTACGGCTGCCGAAAAGATTATTTTTTTCATGTTTTTTAAATATTATAAATTGGATTATAAAATTACGTATAAAAAAGTTCCTAAGTCTCTAAGATGTTAAGTTTCTATGTTTTTAAGCTTCAAAAGATATTATAATTTAGGTACTCAGAAACTTATAATCTCAGTAATTCTACTTGGACTTTTCTCCCACAAAATGGTTTGTTGGCGATTTAAACAATATATTGAATGAAGTCAGACTGCCATAAATCCTTGTGATATATTGCTGTAATTCAATTTTTTCTATTTCTTCAATTTTACTGCTGTTTATTTTTTGTTCCATAACACGTAAACGGTCGCGGACCATTATTATTTTATGAAAAAAGGTGTCAATGGGAATTTCTTTGGAAGCTAATCCAGCCTGACCCGGTTCTAAGATTAATTTACCGCCTTTCCATTTGTCTCCTATTGGTACAATTTCTGAAACATCAGACCATTTTTTCAGAAGATCTCTTAGTGATTGTTCAACTTCCGAAAAACTTATTGTATCTACTTCGTCAACTGTAGCTTCTATAACTTTAAATTCATCATTTAAAGGAATGGTTTCAAGTCCATTTTCTATAAATGTAACCCAATATTCTTTGGACGAAACATTGGTTATTACTCCTTTTCCATATTCGGGATGCTCAATTCGGGAACCGATTCCTAGTAGTGTCATTTTTTTTCTTTTTTACGAAAATAAATATACCTTTTTTAAAAAGCAAATTCGAAAGCAGACATCTTTTTTCTTATTAATTTTTTTTATATTTACAGATAACAATTTTGCATGTAAACCAATAAAAATGAGAAAAATAAAGTTATTGTTGCTGTTTGTCTGCATAAGTTTTATTTCCTGCTCTACCCAACAGAAAAAATTGAAAACATTTTCGCTTGACGGTACATGGGAATTGAATTATATAACTGGACCTAAAATAGCTTTTGGCGGATTGTATCCTCATAAAAAGCCGACAATTGTGTTTGATGTTACAAATAATAAAATAGCAGGAAATAATAGCTGTAATCAGTATTTTGGCGCATTGCTTCTTGATGGTGCTAAAATTAATTTTAAAGATGCAAAGATGGGAATGACAATGATGGCCTGCGAAGGTAATGGAGATTCGCTCTATATGGAAACGCTGCAAAAAATAGAAACATACACGATTACTGACGATGGGAGAACCTTAAATTTTTTATTGGGCGATATTATAATGATGAAATTCAGCCGTCAAAAATAATTGCATAGTTTTTCTTTAAAATATTTAAAGTTGAAATAAAATTTATTTGATTATGAAAACATTAGTAACAACTTTTTTGCTGTTTTTTTCAATTTTTTTCGGTTTTGCTCAGGAAAAAAGTAAGCAGCAGATAAAAGAAGAAAAAAAATTAGCAAAGCAAAAAGAGATAGAGGCTCTAGTAGACTCAAAGGAATATGAGTTTCAAGCTGATATGGCTTTTCCTCAAGGAACTAGAAGTATCAATATGACTACAAATGCTAATTTTTTGCGATTTAAAAAAGATACCATTCACAGCGAGATGCCTTTTTTTGGAAGAGCATATAGCGGAGTTGGTTATGGAGGTGGCGGAGGTTTAGATTTTAAAGGGCCAATTAAGGATTATTCTATAAAAAAAGGAAAAAAATATTATACCATTAAAGCTGATGTAAAAGGTGATTCTGATTCGTACGGTATTATTTTGACAGTTTACTTTGATGGAGGTGCTAATCTTTCGATTAATTCTATAAATCGCAGTCCTATCAGTTATAGAGGAAATATTGATAAACTTGAAATAAAAAAATAATGAAGTTTTTTTTAAAAATCACTGCTTTCTTTGAATTGGCTACTGGGCTGGGATTGTTATTCATTCCTAAAATAGTTATACTTATTTTACTAGGGACCACTTTGGATGGGGCTGGAGCGAATATTACGGGTATGGTAGCGGGGACGGCTTTGATAGCTATAGCTTATGCCTGCTGGTTAGCGCAAGACAGTGGGGCTGTACTAATAAGGCCTTTGTTGTTATATAATACAGTTGTAGCGGGTGTATTATTCTTTGGATTTTTAAATTTTAAACTTATTAGCTATGGACTATGGCTGACAATAGTTTTGCATACTGTGTTTTCAGTATGGAGTTTGCTTTTATTGCTTAGAATTAAGGAATTAAAGAAAAATTAATTTCAATAGTATCTGTATTTTATCACTGTCTTTAGAAAAACAAAACAAAAATCATGATCCAATTTTTCAAAAGAAAGTGCTTTTCAATTAACGTTTTATTGTTATTCTTTTTTGTGTGTATTCAAATGGATGTGATAGCACAAATACCTTCAGATTCGGATGAGTCGTGCCCTCCCAAAACCGTATTTGAATTATTCAAAAAGAAAGATTCTCTTATTGTAGTAAAACCAATTAAAAATAGTTTTTTGCTTGTTATCCCAATAATTGGAGTACAGCCCGCTACGGGATTTAGTTATGGTGCCACGGCTCAATATACTTTTAAAGGGAAAGATGTTTTAGATAAATATTCTTCGGCAAATATTGGAGTTGTTTTTACAACCAAAAAACAGCTGATGGTTAATATTAAGAACAGTATTTTATTAAAAAATAACAAAATTTACTTAAGCGGAGATTCTCGAATGTATGTATTTACCCAGCCCAATTATGGATTGGGTACCAATATTATTCCAAGTGATAAAAAAGATCCTGACTTTGATATTGAATCAATTGAAGAGCCAATGGATTACAATTATTTTAAGATGCATCAAACTGCTTCTTGGGAAGTACGTGAAAATTTTTACGTGGGAGGAGGCCTGCATATTGATTGGTATTCTTCTATAGTAGATAAAAATCTCGATGAAGCTAATGGAAAATTAACTCACCATTACAATTATAGTATTCAAAATGGATTTAATGACAAAGAATATTTTGTCAATGGTCTTAGTCTTAATTTGATTTATGATTCAAGAGATAACCAGATCAATGCAAGGAAAGGCTGGTTTGCAAATGTGAATTATAGATTTAATTGCGCTTTTTTTAACGAGCAGAAAGCGAGTAATATATTGTATTCCGAGTTCAGGTATTTCTTGCCGTTAAATCCCAAAAAGCAAAATTTTGTTTTAGGTTTTTGGACTTTTGGCCAATTTGTGACAAAGGGAGCTGTCCCTTACTTAAATCTGCCGGCATTAGGCTGGGACCAGCGGAGCCGAAGCGGTGAAGGATATATTCAAGGATTGTTTAGAGGTAATAATCTGATGTATTTTCAAACAGAGCTGAGATTTCCTATTAGCTGTAATCAGATGCTTAGCGGGACAGTTTTTACCAACTTTACAACAGCAAGCAACAAATATCAAAATATTAATCTTCTTGAATATGTTCAGCCTGCATTTGGAATAGGATTAAGACTTTTAATTGATAAGGCAACCCGTACCAATTTAGTTCTTGATTATGGTGCAGGAAATCATTTTAATGGATTTTATTTAAATGCCGGAGAAACGTTTTAGTTTTTTTAATATTAATTAATAGGAAACTTTAACTATTTTTATGAATGAAACTCTATATTTGTCTAAAGATAATTCAGGATAATCCCTATTTTAAGTATGAATCAAAATTATAATCAATTCGTTTTATTACTGCTTTTAATTTTAACCGTTTCCGCACAATCAGTGGGGCAAACAAAAGAAGATACGCTTGCAACCAAGAAAAGCAAGGTCGATAAATTTAATGATTTTAATGCAAAGGCCGAAGCGATCTTCAAAATAATTCCAGTTCCTATTTATGGATATTCTACAGAGGCTGGAAGTATTTATGGTCTAGCCAAAAATAATGTATTTAGTTTGTCCAAGAAAGATACCATCTCAAAGCCTTCGAAAATTAGTGGATTAGTATCGAATTCTACCGAAGGAAGATTAAATGTTGTAGCATCTTCGCAATTTTTTATTAAAGAAAATAAATATCAAATCATTAGTTATTTATTTTACCAAAAACAACCGCAATATATTTTTGGTATTGGTAATGACGTTGGGATTGATGACGGAGAGTTAATTAATTTTGACAGAATTAAGTTTTATTCCAATAATTTGATGCTGGTCAAAAAGGATTTATACATCGGGATACCAATAGAATTTGCAAATTATTGGAATATGCAAATTCCAAGTGAAAGTTTTTTATATGAACAAAATGTTTTGGGAATCGACGGAGGATATGACGTAGGGGTAGGATTATCAGGTATGTATGACACAAGAAAGAATCCTTATAACCCACAACAAGGGGTTTATTGTCTTTCCAGTTTAGTTTTTCATCCTAAATTTTTGGGTAGTACGTATCAATTCACCAATTTCATTTTGGACGTGCGTAAATATTACAATCCATGGTTAGAACACATTATCGCTTTACAGTTTTATACAAGTAATGCTTTTGGAGATACACCATTTTATGACTTATCAATGATGGGAGGTTCAGATCGAATGAGAGGGTTTTATCAAGGCGGATATAGAGATAAGGCTTTGGTTGATTCTCAGTTAGAATATCGTGCGCCTATTTGGAATATATTTGGTTTAGCCGGTTTCATAGGTACGGGTCGTGTTTTTAGCGGTTATAACGATTTGTCATTTGAGAAATGGAGATTTTCTTATGGAGGAGGTCTCAGAATTATGGTCGATAGTAAACATAAAACAAATTTGAGATTTGATTTTGGATTTGGAAATGGAGGATCTCTTAAGGGAACTTACGTGAGTTTTAGTGAAGCATTCTAAAGGTTTTTTTGTTAAAAGGACAAATATCGTAATAATTTGTGAATCATTTTTTTAAATAAAATTATCCTGAATTTTTTCGTTAATTTAAAGGAGATTTTTTTAAATTAGCTTAGTCAACAATATAAATTAAAAAAAAATGAAAAAATTACTTTTGTTATTTGCAGTAACATTCTCATCTGTAACATTTGCGCAATCAACATTGAAAGATGATATTGATGTTGTACAATCGGTTTATGGTAAATCAAAATCAGAATTAGTGAGTCAGTATATGGGATTGTCAGGTACGCAGGCCACAGATTTCACAAAGATTTATGATGCTTATGAAGCTGAAAGAAAAAAATTAGGTGAAGAAAAAATTAACTTAATTAATCAATATGCTACTGATTATGCAGCATTGACCGATCCTAAAGCGGATGTTATTGTGAAAGGCATTTTGAAAAACAATACAGCCTATGATAAATTGTATACTTCTTATTATGAAAAAGCTAAAAAAGCAATTGGAGCTATAAATGCTGCAAAATTTATTCAGCTTGAAATTTATCTTCAGACAGAAATCAGAAGCAGTCTTCAAAATGCAATTCCTTTTGTAGGAGAATTGGAAGCTGTGAAAGTTAAATAGATAGTAAAGATATTTTAAAAGAAAGAGCGTAATTCAAGAGTATTACGCTCTTTTTTTTATAATTTTAAGTAGGTTTTTAAATATTATTAGAATAGTTTAAACTTTTATTAAATTAATAAGTTCTTTTATCATAAAAAGTGTTAAAATTTATTTGCTAAGTTGCAGAAAAAAAAGTTAAATTTGTTAAGATAACTTCCTAATCATCTATAAATCATGAAAAATTTAAATCTCCCTTTTAAGATATCCAGTTTTTTTACAGTAGTATTAGTTGTTTATTCGGCAGCTGTTTTTTCACAATCTGATTTTAAGAATTCTGTGAAGTTTAATGTGTCCAATACATTACTTTATGACAATTCATACCAGTTTTCGTATGAGAGAATGATTAAGGAAAATCAGAGTATAAATGTTTTTGCGGGATATCAGGAATTTCCTTTGATAACAGTTGATATTACTGATGTGAATTTTGATAAAAAGAGTGATAGAAAAGGATATTCATTTGGTGCGGATTATCGTTTTTATTTAGGAAGTATTAATAAGTTTAACGGGCCTAGAGGGGTTTATTTAGCTCCGTTTATAAGTTTTTTTCAATTTGAAACTGATAGAAATATATATTATAACAATCCAGATACGGGAGTTGTCAGCAGTTCCAATCTTAATTCAAAATTTAATTTAACTAATGTTGGAGGAGAGTTAGGGTATCAATTTGTTTTATGGGACAGATTAGTTATTGATTGTGTTTTGTTCGGACCTTCAATTACCAGATATAAATTCAATACAAAATTAGATAATAACATTGAGGGACTTGAAAACAATGATGTCTATCAAAAAATTATCGAAGCTATAAAAGATAAATTTCCTGGAATTGACGGAATTTCAGGTGATGAAGGGATTGAAAAAAAGGGAGTCCAATCGATAACTGCTGTTGGATTTAGGTATAATGTCAGCATTGGTTACAGATTTTAATTATAGATTGAACAGAAATTAAATCTTCATATGCATATTTTTAATTTATTTTTCACAAGGAAGATTCCATTTTTTCTTGCAGGCTTTTTTATTTGCAATTACATAACTGCACAGGATCTCGAGCCAAGGGCTTATGCGAACATGCCTAGAGGAGTTAATATCGCAGTGGCAAGCTACGGTTATATGAAGGGAGATATTGTTACAGAACCTTCTCTGCCTATTGAGGATTTCCTTATTACCAGTCACAATCTTGGGGCTGGTTATATGCGTTCCTTTGGTCTGGGAGGGAAGCTGGCGAGAATTCAGGTTGCTCTTCCGTATGTTTTTATGGATGGTGAAGCAACGGTGAGCGGTACTAAAATTACCGGAAACAGAACAGGATTTGGTGATATGCGTTTACGTTTTGGAGTGAATCTGCTAGGTTCGCCTGCATTGAATGTAAAAGAGTTTAGTCAATTCCAGCAGAAGACAATATTCGGAGCAAGCTTAGTTGTTTCAGTGCCTACAGGGCTTTATTACTCGGATAAAAGAGTTAACATTGGTACAAACCGCTGGGGAATAAAACCAGAGTTGGGAATTTCCAAGCGTTTTGAACACTTTTATGCAGAATTATATTCCGGAGTGTGGTTTTATACCATTAACGATTCATTTTTAGGAGATAATGATTTGAAACAAGATCCTGTTGTTTCTTTTCAAGGCCACGCCAGTTATATTTTCAAAAATCAGATGTGGGTAGGGATTAATGCGAACTGGTTTAGCGGTGGAAAAACATTTGTAGATGAAGCACCGGCCGGAAGCATTATTAATGCCTCTAGAATTGGGGCAACTTTTTCAATGCCTCTCACAAAATTTCAGTCTTTAAAGTTTCAGTTTAATACCGGAACTTTTAAAAGTATTGGACTGAATTATGATGCAGTTAGTGTTGGTTATCAGTGTGTGTTTCTCTAGGATTGAAATCTTTAAAATTGGAATTAACCAATGAATTGTCTTTTTTTTAAAATTTTTAAAAGTGAAGTTGTTATTCTGATAATAGCTTGTCTTTTTTATGAAGCTGGTTTTTCCCAAAATGATGATGGTGTCAGACTTATAAAACTGGATGAAGCAATACAATTGGGAATTCAGAATAATAATCAGCTTAAAATCGCCAAAACCGATGTAGCTATTGCTAACGAAAATTTAAGCCAGTCACAAATCGCTAAAACACCTGTTATCGGGTTGAACATGGGCTATAATTATATTGGAAATCCAAAAATTTTTGAAGGTTTCTACGAAAAAAATACGACTATCGATTATTATAATCAGCAGGGTTCGGCCAGTGTTTTTGCGTCCATGCCTTTGTATTATGGGGGTGCAATCAATAATCAGATTGATAAGCAGCAGCTGATAGCCAATATGCAGGAATCAGTTGCTAAAATGACCGAAACCGAAATTAAACAGACCATTACCACACAATTTTTCACGCTCGAAAAACTATACAAACAAATTGAGGTAACCAAACAGAATATTGTCAATACCGATTTGCGTATCAAACAACTGAATTCCAGAGTGGCGAACGGGCAAAATCTAAAGAGTGATCTGTTAAGAACCGAATTACAAAAATCAAATTTTGAAGTAGCGGTTTTTCGCAGTTCCAATTCCATTGAGCTGATCAGTAATTATTTAGATATATTGACTGGACTGCCAACAAATACTAAACTAAAACCAGTATTGGATGGCATTTTGATTCCAAAAAAAGAGGTGAGTCTGGACGAAAGCCTGAATGACGCTTACCAAAACCGCTATGAAATCAAAAGATCCGAAATCAATGTAAAAATTGCCGAATCTTCTCTGGATATAACCAAAAGCGGATTTAAACCTTTTGTGAATGCCAATCTGCTTTTCAATACGCAATATCCTGCGCAGTGGCCAAATTATACTGATAATATTCTCAATTATTGGGTGGCAGGAGTATCGCTGAGCTGGGATATTTCTAGTTTTTATAATTTAAAACACCGAGTTAGTGCCGATAAACAGCAAATTGACAAAAGCAATGTTGCGCTTGCAGTTACCAAAGATCAAATCAATCAGGATGTTAAGGGGGCTTATATCCGATTTATGGAAAGTGTTAGAAACATAGTGACTTTTAAGAAAGATGTGGATTTAGCTTTGAGCAATTATAAAATTGTAAAAAGCCGATATGATAATGATTTTGCCGTAATCAGTGATATTGTTGATGCCGAACTGCAGTTAAACGAAGCAAAAATTTCCCTGAATAATGCTAACGTTGATGCTATTATTCAATATTATTCCCTGCAGTATGCGATGGGTAAACTTTAATTTTTATTTATGAGTGAAGATAATGCAACGAACCAAGAGGCCGTAAAAAGCGAAAAAAAGAGAAATACAATATTGACCATTCTTTCTTTTGCTTTCATAATTGGCGGAGCGATTTGGATATTGAGTCTGTTTTTTGATTTTCATCGGTATGAAACGACCAATAATGCACAAGTAGAATCGTATATCAACAGTGTTACGGCCAGAGCAACTGGGCATGTAGCTTCCATTCATTTTGATGCCAATCAATTTGTGCATAAAGGAGATACACTTGTGATTCTCGATGACGAGGAATACCGAATAAAAGTAAAACAGGCCGAAGCTGATCTGGCTGTCGCCGAAGGGAATCTGCATTCTTTGGAACAGTCTATAATTACTGCTATTTCCAATGAAGCAGCTTCAAAGGATAAATTGTCAGGTGATATGGCCGATCTTGAAAAAGCCCAAAAAGACTATGAAAGATTCAAAAATATGTATGCTGATTCGGCGGTGACGCGCAATCAGTACGATCAAGTAGTTTCTAAGCTGCAATCGACTAAAGCATATTTGGCTGCCGGTCAAAAAAGTTTATTAGCCAGCGGATCGGTTACGAAACAAAGTCATACCAATCTCGAAGCGGCGAATGCGACCGTAGCCCGAAAAAAAGCTGATTTGGACAATGCGTTACTACAGCTGTCTTACACACGAATCATTGCGCAGGCTGATGGTTATGTGGGCGACAGAACAATATCGGTAGGTGAACTGATAAATGCCAATCAGGTGGTGGCAACTATGGTTTTGAACCAAAAGATTTGGGTAACAGCCAATTTTAAAGAAACCCAAATTGAAAAAATGAAGATTGGACAGGAAGTGACAATTACTATTGATGCCCTTGGCGATAAAGAATTCAAAGGAAAAGTTACTGGTTTTTCTCCAGCAACGGGAGCCAAATTTTCGATGGTAGAGCCTGATAATTCGACTGGTAATTTTGTCAAAATAACACAGCGTATTCCCGTGAAAATTGATTTTGAAGCTTCCGCTAAAGAATTGGAGGAAGTAAAACCTGGAATGAATGTAACGGTGGAGATTAAGAAATGATTTTAAAGACTTGGCATTTTTTTGACAATATTGTCATTCCTGACGTAGGAGGAATCTCCGTCAGAAGCTCGACAAACATTAAGGATTTTGATTGCGGAATTACTTGTGGAGATTCCTCCTACGTCGGAATGACAAACTTTACGGTTAGGTCTGATATAAAGAAGAAAGATGTTTATAAAATAATTCCAAAAATGCCTAATGTTTCTGCTCCTAAAATTTGAAATGATTTCTAAAAATAAATAATGAAATGGCTTTAATAAAAAAAGGAAGTGTTTTTACTCTCGTGGGGCTTTATGTCCTTACGATACCTTTTTTTAATGCCATGAATGTAACCTCTTATGATAATTCCCAGATATTGGGACATTTTGGAGCTTCAACAACTGCGTTTACTTATTCGACTTATATTCCGTTTTTTGCAATGATTGGTTTTTTGCCATTAGGAATGAAAATTGGAAAACAGATTCCGATGCGGACGATGATATTATCGGTTAGTTTTTTGTCGATAATCTGTAATACGGCTTCGTTGTTTACAAACACAATTGAGTGGTTTACCGTTTGGCGTTCGTTGCTGGCGATTTTATCTATAATTGGAATTTTTGCGACCATAATTCCGATACTTCTAAAATACAATCCAACATTTAATATGCCAATTCTGTACGGAATTGTTCAGTTTATTCTTCAGGGAAGTAAACAGCTGTACCAGTATTTTGGAACGCAGATGACGAGTGTGCACAATTGGACTTTTGGGATTTATTTTCTGAATGTCAACTTTTTGTTGGCAATTGTTTTGGCTTGGATTTTTTACAGAAAAGATGTGGCACCCATGAAATCTCCTTTTCAGTTTGACTGGAGAGGCTGGGGGATTATGCTGTTGTTTTTTATGGTAATCCTTTTTCTTTGTGCCGAAGGGCAAACGAGAAACTGGTTTTCGGATCCAAAAGTTTCTATGGCAGCCGCTTTTTTACTGCTGATAATTGGAATTTATCTGATTCACGTTCGATTTACCAAAGAGCCGCTGATAAACACCGATGTTTTTAAATACAAAAATGTTGTTTTGGGGTCGCTTCTTTTTTTCTACACCGGAATGATGAACGGCACCGGAAGTGTTGTGACGGGGTTTATGACGAACATTTTAGGCTTTGATAGTATTTATGTGGCTAGAACGCATTTGGCTATTTTGATTGGGTTGTTTATTGCGATTCCGTTATCGACTTATCTTTTGTTCAAACGGATTTATCTTGCCACGCTTTGGGTTACGGGTTTTGCCTGTTATGGGATGTATCATATGATTCTCTATTTCAGGTTTTATCCCGAAATTGATGCAAGTGATTTTTTCGGACCTTTTATTTTCAAAGGACTAGCTATTGGTTTTCTGTATCCAGCAGCCTCGCTATATATTTCGGAGAAAGTACCAAAACCTTTGGGCGATTCACGGATGATGAGCGGTGTAATTTCTCGGGCAGTTTTTGCGTCATTATTGGGTGGGGCAATTTTGGGAACTTTTATTTCCAATATGAATGTACAGCACAAAACGGGTCTCAGTCAGCAGTTATCAGAAGTAAACACAGAAGCCAAGCAGCAATTGGATAAAAGCAAAAAAGTATTTATGCTCAATGGCTTATCAGCTTGGGAAGCACAGAAAAAAGCCGAAAAAAGCCTTTCAAACGAAACATCAAAGTCGGCAATGATGCTGGCGTATAAGGATATATATCTGGTAATGTCGGCTTTGTGTTTTTTTCCTATTTTGATTCTCCTGCTGTTTAAATTAGGACGAAGACCAATAGGAAGCGTTGAAGTGGAGCCGATACCTTTTTGATAAGTTACTGAGATTCTAGGTTTTTAAGACTCTTTCTTAGTAAC
This sequence comes from Flavobacterium aquicola, assembly GCF_003385115.1. Classification (GTDB taxonomy): domain Bacteria; phylum Bacteroidota; class Bacteroidia; order Flavobacteriales; family Flavobacteriaceae; genus Flavobacterium; species Flavobacterium aquicola. The sequence goes on along the minus strand of NZ_QUNI01000001.1, from coordinate 240,422 downwards.
CAATGATTAAAAGAATAAAAAATTAAATTAAAAAACTTAGAAACTCAGTAGTTTAAGTTCTATAAAAGAAACTTAGCAACTTAGAGTCTTAGCAACTTAGAAACTATGAATAAAAAAAAATACCGATTCTTGAATCATTTGTGGAGTAAGGAAAGCGGATTAAGCGGTATGTTTGTCCTGCTTTTCATTATGCACTTTATACTCATTCCAGTATTTGGAAGCAATTCTTCCTTTATGGTTATTACCAATGTGTTTTGGATGCTATTCCTGTTAGCAGGAATTATTTCGTTGTCTAAATCAAAAAAACAGACATTGCTGTTCATATTTTTTCCGCTGATGTTTGTACTTTTTGGCTGGATTTCTGTTTTCAATCGCTCACCATTTGTTCTGATTTCAGATATTGTTTTTACCATTTGTACATTTATAATATTAATCTATTTGGTTCTGAAAAAAGTTTTTGAACCGGGACCAATAACCGAATACCGTGTGATAGGTTCAATAGTAGTCTATATGATTCTGGCCAATTTATGGTCGGTGATTTATCAGTTTGTCTACGAGCACATACCAAGTGCTTTTCAAATCACTATGCCGGCATTTGAGAGTAATACACTGCAAGCTAATTTCTTGTATTTTAGTTACATAACGATTACAACTACTGGTTATGGAGACATTTTTCCTTTACATCCTGTTGCAAGGTCATTGGTTCAGATAGAAGCAATAATAGGAGTTTTGTATCCCGTAATTCTTATTGGCCGTCTAGTCTCGGATGCAAATGAAAATACTTCCAAAAAAAGAAAATCAAATAATAATGATATTTAATTTAACCAACCTTTAAACCAACTCTTATGGAAAATTCAAACCCATACAAAAGCAAACAGCTCTTCGAAGTCATTCTACAGTTAGGACTCGTTTTCCTGATATTGGGATTTTGTATTAAACTCTTACTGCCTTTTGTAATGCCTATTCTTTGGGCGATTATTTTGGCAATCATATTATATCCTGCGTACGATTTTTTGCAAAAGAAATTGAAAGGGCGCAAAAGTCTTGCTTCGTTTATCATTATTGCAATACTATTATTGGTAATTATTGTTCCTACTTCTTTATTTGTAAGTTCAGTCACATCCAGCATCGTCGAAATAAAAACTGGTGTTGAAAACGGTACGCTGAAAGTAGCAACACCGGGTCAAAATATCAAAGAGTGGCCAATAATAGGGGAGAAAGCCTATAATTTTCTTTACAGCCTGTCAACCGATTTAAAAGCGGGAGTATTGGAATACAAAGACCAAATCGTTGAGGTATCCAAAAAACTATTAGGAAGCGTTCTTAGCTCTACAGTTGCATTACTGCAGGTAATCCTTTCAATAATTATTGCGGGAATATTAATGGTTTCTACAAGTGCTCAAAATCTAGCAACCAATTTTATTAAAAGAATTTCGGGTGATTCGGGAGACGAATATGTAAATCTTTCTGTATCGACCGTTTTTCAGGTATTCAAAGGAATTTTGGGTGTAGCGGTTATACAAACCCTGATTCAGGCTGTGGGATTGTTTGGCTGCGGTGTTCCTTTTGCGGGAGTGCTTACACTATTGTGTCTGATGCTTTCCATCATTCAGGTTGGTCCAATTATCATCAATCTCGGAGTAATAGCCTACCTTTTTTCGTTAGATAATACAACTGCAGCAGCTTTATGGACAGTGTTTTTTGCCTTTAGCGGACTTTCAGACAACGTTCTAAAACCATTACTGCTTGGTAAAGGAGCTATGGTGCCAATGCTTGTAATTTTCCTAGGAGTAATCGGAGGGTTCATGATGTCGGGCTTTGTGGGCTTATTCGTAGGGCCAATTGTATTCTCCATTGGCTATAAATTATTCGCTGCCTGGCTGGACGATAAACCAGAAGGTACCAAACCCGAAAGTACTATAATCGAAGGATAATTTAAAAGAACAATTGGGGCGTGTCCCCGTAAAGAAAAAGGCCTTACTCTTCTGTTCGATGAGTCAGGCCTTTTTCTTTACGGGGTCGGGCTATCCACGCTACTTTGGTAGCTTGTTCCAAATATAATTCACTGAACACCATTAAAAATAAATGTATAGTGAAGTAATCCCTCACGCGGTTTAGTGCAATAACAATATTAATGTCAACCACAAATCATTCTGCAAATCTGAATTCTTAATACATATCAACAAACGAAAATCATTCAATAATTTGTAATGATTTATTTATATATTAGCCAGAGAAATAGTAAAGACTTTGTTTCAAAAACAAACGAGTTGGCAACAGTTTTGTCAAATCCACATTAAAACATAAATATTGAAAAATACAGTAATGACAAGAAATATTTTAATCCTTCTAACAGTCCTAACTTCTGTTCAAATTTTTGGACAAAACGAACTTCGAAAACAATTAAAAGAAATTATCGCCTCCAAAAATGCATCAATTGGAGTATCTATAAAAAATATTGAGGACAAAGATACATTAAGTATTAACGGAAATTTAAACGCTCCGTTAATGAGTGTCTTTAAATTTCATATTGGTTTAACAGCCCTAAACTTAGTTGACAATGGAAAACTTTCTTTATCGCAGAAAATTTTTATAAAAAAAGAAGATTTACACGAAGATACTTGGAGTCCTTTAAGGGATGAATATCCAAACGGAAATATGTATCTGACATTAGACCAATTACTGCGATATACCGTTTCCCACAGCGACAATAACGGTTGCGATATTCTTTTGGAATTAATTGGAGGTACTAAGGCGGTTCAAAAATTTATCAATAAACAAGGAATAAAAGATTTTGTCATAAAGGTAAATGAGAAGGAAATGAGTACTTGGGAAAACTTGTATATCAACACTACAACACCATTAGCAACTACCGCTTTACTTGAAAAATTCTATAATGGAAAAGTCTTAAAAGAAAATTCGACAAAATATTTATATACTCTTATGGCAGAATGTTCAAGAGGACTTAGTTGGATGAAAGCTGGACTTCCAGTAGGAACGGAATTAGCACACCGAACAGGAATGTCAGGAACAGATGATAACAATTTAAGAGCAGCGATGAACGATGTTGGAATTGTAAAACTCCCAAATGGCAGGCATTTGATTATTTCCATCTACTTAAAAAACATTACAGAGACCAAAGAAAATACTGAAAAAATACTTGCCGACATAACAAAATTAACTTGGGATTACTACACGAAAATATAAAGTGTAATAACCAATTTTTAAAATTACTATATAATGACAATTAAGAACATTTTAGCATCATTAATTCTAACAATTTCTAGCTTGACAATTTTTGCTCAAGACAAAACAACTACGGAGCTAAAAACTTTATCTGATAATAAACAATTTGATAAAATTATTGAGCACGCTTCTAGATCCAAAGATTATTCTGCAAAATCATTATATTATATAGGGCTTGCTTATTATATGCAAGAAAACGATAATAATTGCCTAAAGTTTATGAATTTATCAATAGATAAAGACCCGAAAGATCCTGCACCATTTTTCATTAAAGCATCTACTTTAAATTACATTCAGAAATATGACGAAGCTATAAAAAGTTTTCAAACAGCAATTAATTTAAAATCGGACGATGCGGAATTTTATAGCGGACTTGGTGATTCCTACTATAATTTAGAAAAATTAGATCTAGCATTAGAAGCATACAAAAAAGCGATTGAACAAAAGGATTGTCCTGATAGACCTTATTCATTTGTAGCTCAAATTTATTCTGACCAGAAAAATAACGATAAAGCTTTAGACGCATTTTATATAGCAAAATCAAAAATTGACAAAAAATCTAATTCATACATAAATGCTTTATTCAACATCGGACTTCTTGAATCTTTAAAAGGTGACTATGATAAGGCTGAATCTGCTTTTGTTGAACTTTTACAAATAGACCCAGCAGACTATCACACTTATGCTAAACTTATTCAAATATATTATTATAAAAAAGAGTATGACAAAGCAAAACCATACAAAGATAAATTGTATGAAGCTCACAAGAAAGATATACTTAAAGACAATTTAAAAGATATGTTTTGTTATGATCAATTTAAATGGAATGACAAATTAATTCAAGCTTTCGAGAGATATGAAGAAAATTCAAAAGACATATATAACAAACATTTGTTTTATGTTGTAAATCAACAAGGTAAAATAGAATATAGAATTCAAACAGAGTTTTCTCCAATTTCAGCAGAGCAAGGCGGTTCAAAGTATTTACTCTGCCTGACAAAAGGAGATACTCATTCAACATTCAACATTGGATTTAATAAAAATTTTAAATATGATGATTTGAAGAAAAGTGTAATTGATATTCTTGAAGGAAAAGTTCAACCAATGGTAACTTCACGACCAGCTAAATAACAAGAATAACTGAGCATAACAATTAATAGGCAGAAATAGAAATTAAAACGAAATGGAAATAATTGAAATCACTTTTGACAATTTTTTAATAACGACAGACAAGTCAAAAATGGATATTACTGCTATTCACGATTTCCTGTCAAAATATTCAGGGTGGAGTGACAACATTCCTTTTGAAAATGTTAAGACTTCTGTTGACCATTCTCTAAACTTCGGACTATTTCATGACGACAAACAAATTGGTTTTGCAAGGATAATATCCGATTTCTCGACTATTGCATATTTAGGTGATATTTATGTTTTAGAAAACTATCGTGGACAAGGACTTTCAAAAAAATTAATGGACGCTGTAATGGGACATCCAAATTTGCAGGGATTGAGACGATGGATTTTATTGACTTCAACAGCAGAGTGGCTTTACGAAAAATATGGTTTTACTAAATTGCCAAAACCAGAACTGTATATGGAATTTTTTAATCCAAATGTTTATAAAACAGATAAATAAAATTTGGAGACAAGGTTATTGAAATATTTAAGATAATAATATAATCTATGCTAAGGGATTGGATGATTTAGCAAACAAAAGCACAATGAAAATAGCAATCGCACAAATAAAACCTGTCAAAGGAGACATTTCAGCTAATATAGAATCTCATAAAAAAATGATTGCGCTTGCTGTTTCCTATAAATCAGATGCGGTTTTTTTTTCGGAGCTTTCGTTGACAGGATATGAACCTGAATTGGCCAAAGAATTGGCAGTAGATCAAGACGATCATTATTTTGATGATTTTCAAAAAATAAGTAACGAAAACAAAATTACTATTGGTGTCGGGATGCCAACAAAAACAGTTTCGGGAATACAAATCAGTATGATGATTTTTCAGCCAAAGACACCAAGACAGCTGTATTCCAAACAGCAATTGCATGCTGATGAATTTCCTTTTTTTGTAAATGGTGAAAATCAAATTATTTTGACAGTTGTTGATCACAAAATTGCACCTGCCATCTGCTATGAAAGTTTGCAACCTGAACACTCTGAAAATGCTGTAAAACTCGGTGCCGAAATTTATATAGCCAGTGTTGCCAAATCACAAAATGGCATTAACAAAGCGATGAGCCATTATCCCGCTATTGCAAAGAAATTTTCAATACCTGTTTTAATGTCTAATTGCGTCGGTTATTGCGATAATTTTACAAGCGCTGGACAAAGTGCTGTCTGGACCAAACAAGGTAATTTGGCAGGACAGCTTGATGACAAAACCGAAGGAATTTTAATTTTTGACACCGAAACGGAAGAAGTAATAAAACAGATAGTATAAAACTGATTATGGATTTGCAATCCGTACGTGAAATAATAAGTTATTATAAAAGACAAAAGCTGTTAGAAAATTTTATATTTATAAAGAGAAAAGAATAATCTTTGTAAGAACAGTTGTAAATCTGATATAAAAATAAACGAGCTTCTTTATAAAAAATCATAAAAAATGAACCCTAACCAAAATTTAAAAGAAATAGCAAAGTTATTTTTGAGGTTAGGTATTACTGCCTTTGGCGGACCTGCAGCGCACATTGCGATGATGCAGGAAGAAGTGGTTACAAAAAGGAAATGGCTGACTGAGCAGCATTTCTTAGATTTAATTGGTGCTACAAACTTGATTCCCGGCCCCAACAGTACCGAAATGGCTATTCATATCGGGGAGGAAAAAGGAGGCTGGAAAGGTTTGGTCACTGCAGGACTTTGTTTTATTCTTCCCGCCGTTTTCATTACAGGTATTTTTGCATGGCTGTATAAAGAATATGGACAGCTTCCCGAAGCGCACCCCTTCATTTACGGAATAAAACCGGCTATCATTGCAATTATTCTAGGTGCAGTTTTTCCTTTGGCAAAAAAATCTCTGAAATCAATCGGACTTATCATTATCGGGTTAATTGTTTTGATTGGTTCCTTGATTGGTTGCAACGAAATTTACCTGATGTTTGGAGCAGGATTTTCAGCATTATTTTTGGCTTATTGGCGAAATAAGAAATTAAACAATCTAAATAGTTTTTTGCCATTGACGCTTTTGCAAATAGATAATCCAGCTATATTTTCAATGAGCAGTGCAAAGCTGTTTTTGATTTTCCTTAAAATTGGAGCGATACTTTATGGAAGCGGTTATGTACTGTTTGCATTTCTTGACTCAGAATTAGTCTCAACAGGAATTTTGACACGGCAGCAATTGATTGATGCCATTGCAGTAGGTCAATTTACGCCTGGTCCTGTTTTTTCTTCGGTGACATTTATCGGTTATCAGATCAACGGTTTGACTGGAGCAGTCGTTTCGACTATTGCCATATTTTTACCGTCATTTGTCTTTGTAGCGTTACTCAATCCATTTGTAAAAAAAATGAGGGATTCAGAATTGTTTTCGGCATTTTTGGATGCAGTTAATGTGGCTTCGGTAGCAATTATTACGGCTGTTTGTTTTGAAATGGGAAAAGATACAATTACCGATTGGCGTACAATATTGATTGCTGTTTTAAGTATTACAATAACATTTGGTTACAAGAAAATGAATAGTGTTTTTGTAGTTTTGGGCGGTTCAATAATTGGTTATTTACTGACTTTAATTTAAAAATAGAATAGAGAAGAGATTAACGGTTCTGGATAAACATAGTAACTATTTCAAATGAAAATTCTGCGTATATTTTTTTGTTTAATTTTAATATTCTTAATTGGCTGTAATAAGCCTGTGGCAAAAAAGAAAGCTGAACTCCAGAAGCCTTCTGTCAATATTGACTTGACAAAAGGTAAAGCAAAACAGTCTTTAGAATTTTGTAAAACTAAAAACTTCAATACTGACTTTTGTATCCTAGTCGATATGAGTGTTCATTCTGGTCTTAAACGATTTTTTGTCTGGGATTTCAAAAAAGATACAATTTCAGATGGTTTCTTAGTTGGGCACGGATGCGGTGACAATCCTTGGAGTTATGATTATTCCAAAGAAAAACCAGCATTTAGCAATGTTGATGGGAGTCATTGTTCGTCCTTGGGGAAATATAAAATCGGAATAAGGGCACATAGTGATTGGGGAATTGGAGTAAAATATGTTATGCATGGCTTGGATTCTACAAACAGCAATGCGTTAAAACGCTATATCGTGTTTCATTCATGGGAAGCGGTTTCAGATGACGAAGTTTATCCCAATGGGACACCAGAAGGCTGGGGATGTCCAACAATTTCTAATAATAGTTTTAAGATAATTGATCCATTGTTACAAACAAGTGCAAAACCGGTTTTAATGTGGATTTATAAATAGATTGCGTTTATGCTAAACCAAAATTTATAAATAAATTGCTTTTAAATGCTCAAAAAATGACCAATCCTCTTCAATACAATATTAATAAACCTGAGAAACCGCTTTCAGACTTTGTTTATTGTTATTCATCACTGCAGAATATTTCAAATTTTACAGAAGGTGTGATTGTTCCAAACGGGAAAATTGATTTGCTGTTCTGTAAAACTACTGACAATCGGTTTCAGATTATGCTTATGGGCTTGGAAACAAAGCCAAAACCAATGCCAAAGCTGAAAGTTGAAACCTTTTTTGCCATCAGTTTTAATCCGCTTGCTTTAGAATATGTTTTTCATGAATCCATCGCCGAATTTGTAGACAGCGGTAAAGAATTGCCTAATGACTTTTGGGATTTTAGTATAAATGATCTTGATGACTTTGATGCTTTCTGTAAAAAAGCTTCGCAAAAAATTCAGTCGCTTCTGTCCAGCAAAATTGACTCAAAAAAACTTCAATTGTTTGAATTAATTTTTGCCACTGACGGTGAAGTTAATATTAAAGATTTATCCGAAAAAGTGTCTTGGAGCGAACGGCAGATTAATAGGTATTTCAATCAGCAGTTGGGAATTTCGCTAAAAACGTATTGCAGTATTTTGCGTTTTCAGGCTTCACTGCATCATATCAAAGATGGTAAACTTTCTCCGCAGCTTAATTTTACAGATCAGTCCCATTTTATAAAAGAAATCAAAAAACTTTCGGGAGTTTCCCCAAAAGAATTGTTCAAAAATCAAAATGACCGATTTTTACAATTTTTGGTCTATCACGCGAAGTAATTTTGCAGTATAAAATTTAAAAATTATGCTATTACAAAATAAAAAAATCGCAATTATTGGCGGTGGTCCAGGAGGATTGACACTCGCAAAACTTCTTCAAATAAAAGGAATAAATGTAAATGTATTTGAAAGGGACATTAATAAAGATGCCCGCGTTCAGGGTTCACCGCTCGATCTGCATGAAGAATCTGGATTGGCTGCCATCACCGAAGCAGGTTTGCTGGATGAATTCAAAAAGAATTACATGCCTGGTGCGGACCGATTGAAAATTATGAATGAACAGGCAGAAGTTTTTTTCAGTGACCACGATGATAAACCTGAAGAAAATTTTGGACAGGAACATTTTCGTCCGGAAATAAGCAGGGGAGCATTACGAAGAATATTACTTGAATCACTGGAACCAGAAACAGTTATTTGGGACAGTCATTTTCTTTCAATGGAGGCTCAAAATGACGGTTGGTTAATGCATTTCAAAAATAATAAATCAGTTTATGCCGATGTTGTCGTTGCTGCTGATGGATTCAATTCTAAAATCAGACCTTATATTACCGACATAAAAGCTTTTTATTCGGGAGTTACCATGCTGGAAGGTAATATTTATAATGCCGGAGAAACTGCTCCAAAAATGAATGCACTGCTTAATGGTGGCAAAATTATGGCTTTCGGAAACGGAAAGGATTTGTTGATGGGACAAAAAGACAATGGCGAAATTGGTTTCTACGCAAGTTTTAAAACTGATGAAAAATGGGCTGTAAATAGTGGTTTGGATTATTCGGATAATTTACAAATGCTGGATTGGTTCAAAAGTGAATATTCGGAGTGGAGCGATGTTTGGCACGAATTGTTTGAAGGTGCTGTATCACCATTTATTCCGCGCCCAATTTATTGCATGCCAGTGGATCAGACATGGAAAAGTATGTCCAATGTGACAATGCTTGGCGATGCAGCACATGTGATGCCTCCTTTTGCAGGTGAAGGAGTGAATGTAGCGATGCGTGACGCTTTGGAAATGAGCAAATGTTTAACTTCAAATGAATACAATTCTCTGCAGGAAGCAATTACAGCTTATGAAACTGACATGAGAGAAAGAGCTTCTGAAAAAGCTCAGGAATCGTTAGAAAATGGCGAGAGAATGCATTCAGAAAATGCTTTGAGAACGATGCTTGATTTTTTTAGAAGTCATTAAAAAAATATAGCTTACTATAAATAGCATAAAAGTAATTTGCATAAAAAAGCCGCTTTGTCATTCAGGTACAAACGCGGCTTTTTACAAATAAAAAACTAAAAAAGATTGTAAATATTAGAAAGAGTAAGCATTATCAGCAACTAGTTTTGAGGTGATTGTTTCCCTCAAACCAACAACATTCGGCATGTTGGTGTATTTTGTGTAACGGCGTAATCCCATCAACATCATGCGCTGTTCATCGCCTTCGGCAAAAGAAATAATACTTTCTTTTCCTTTTTGTGTAATGATGTCAATGGCTTGATACAAGTATAATTGTGCCATTGCAATTTGTTCTTTGATCTTGTCGGCACTGTTTGTTTTGGCTAATTTTTCAGTTCTCAAAATAGCACTTTCAGCCATATAGATTTCTATTAAAATATCCGAAGCAGCCATTAGCAATTGCTGGTGTCCTTCTAAATCCGGTCCGTATTTTTGAACAGCTCCGCCGGCAACCATAAGGAATGCTTTTTTCAATTTACCGATCATTTCTTTTTCTTCGGCAAACAATTCAGAATAGTCAGGAGAGTCAAATGACGGAATTCCCATTAATTCTTCCTGTACTTTAGAAGCAGGTCCAAGTAAATCAACATGGCCTTTCATGGCTTTTTTGATTAGCATACCAACCGAAAGCATTCTGTTGATTTCATTTGTTCCTTCGTAGATACGAGCAATACGCGCGTCTCTCCATGCACTTTCCATCGGAGTGTCTTCTGAGAATCCCATTCCGCCAAAGATTTGAATTCCTTCATCAGCGCAGTGCTGAACGTCTTCGGAAACTGCTACTTTTAAGATAGAACACTCGATAGCATATTCTTCAACGCCTTTCAATTCTGCTTCTTGATGTGATGCACCAGTGCTTTCACGTTCGGTGATGCGGTCTTCAATGTCTTTTGCAGCGCGGTAAGTAGCACTTTCACCAGCATAGGCATTAGTTGCCATCTCGGCTAATTTTGAACGAATAGCACCAAACTGAGAAATAGCAGTATTAAACTGAATTCTTTCGTTAGAATAATGTACCGCACCTGTGATTACTCTGCGTTGTGCATCTAAACAGGCTGCAGCCAATTTGATACGGCCTACATTCAAAGCATTCATAGCGATTTTGAAACCATTTCCTCTTTCAGAAAGCATATTTTCAATTGGAACTTTTGTCTCATTAAAGAAAACCTGACGGGTAGAGGAAGCACGGATACCTAATTTATGCTCTTCTTCTCCAAAGGAAATTCCGTTATCGGCAGTGTTTTCCAAAATGAATCCAGTAATGTTTTTATCGTCTTCAATGCGTGCAAAAACGATGAAAACAGAACAGAAACCTGCATTCGAAATCCACATTTTTTGTCCAGTGATTTTATAATGCGTTCCATCTTCTGATAAAACCGCTTTAGTTTTACCTGAATTAGCGTCTGATCCTGCTCCTGGTTCAGTTAGGCAGTAAGCACCAAACCATTCACCAGTAGCTAATTTTGGTACATATTTTTGCTTTTGCTCCTCAGTTCCGTAAAGTGTGATTGGCATTGTTCCAATTCCGGTGTGAGCCCCAAAAGCAGTCGAGAATGAACCCGTAGCTCCCGAAATATAATCACAAACTAAAACGGTATTGACAAATCCCATTCCCATTCCGCCATAAGCCTCAGGCACAGCTACGCTTAAGAAACCAAGATCTCCAGCTTTACGCATAGATTCTTCGGTAAAAGCATAGTCTTTATTTTCGAAACGGTTTTTGTTAGGCCAAATCTCTTTGTCCACAAATTCTTTTACAGAGTCACGCATCATCAGCTGCTCTTCATTGAAATCTTCTGGGGTGAAGATGTCTTCACATTTTGTTTCTTTTACGATGAATTGACCACCTCTTGTTTTGTCGCTCATGACTTTATTTTTTTAAATTTTGAATTATAAATTTTAAATTATTTTGCTTCTTGTGATGTTTTAATTATTTTGGTTATTATGTTAATTATGTGCTCAACTTCAATTAAATAGTCATTAATTTCAATTGTTGTTAAATCAGATTTGTCTAATAATCGCAACCAATATTTTGTTTCTCTGGCTTCTTTTGAAGCAATTGACATTTTATGAATAAAATCTTTTCTTGATTGGGCAGCAATTGCTTCTTCAACATTCGCTCCAATACTTGTGGCTGATCGTAAAATTTGTTTAGAAATTATGAATTCATTTTCTTTTTTAAGCTGAACAAAAAGGTTTACTATGGATAGTGCAAAATCGAATGTCTTTGTTGCAATAATATTTTCCTTCATGAGTATTCATTTAAAATTTATTAATTCAAAATTTAAAATAAAATTAAAGCACCTCGTAAATCCCTGCAGAACCCTGTCCAGTCCCAACACACATACTTACGATTCCATATTTATTACCTCTGCGTTTCATTTCGTCAAACAATTGAACAGAAAGTTTAGCACCAGTACAGCCTAGAGGATGACCTAAAGCAATTGCACCACCATTTACGTTAATGATGTCAGGATTCAGGTTCAATTCGCGGGTAACGGCCAATGCCTGTGAAGCAAAAGCTTCGTTCAATTCAATTAAATCGATATCATTTAGCGTCAATCCAGCTTGTTTCAAAGCTTTCGGAATGGCTTTTACTGGACCAATTCCCATAATTCTTGGTTCAACACCTGCAGATGCGAAGTTTACCAAGCGGGCGATAGGTTCAAGGTTTAATTCTTTTACCATTTCTTCACTCATAACTAGGACAAAAGCAGCGCCGTCACTCATTTGTGAAGAGTTACCTGCAGTTACACTTCCATCAGCAGCAAAAACAGCTCTAAGGCCGGCTAATGCTTCCAGTGAAGTTCCTGCTCTTGGTCCTTCGTCTTTGTTTACGACATATGATTTGGTTTCTTTTTTACCATTTTCATTGATGAAAGTCTGCTCCACTGTGATTGGCACAATTTGTTTGTCAAATTTACCTTCAGCTTGCGCTTTCAATGCTTTGTTGTGCGATTGGAAAGCAAATTCATCCTGATCAGCACGTGAAATGTTGAATTGTTTAGCAACCGCTTCAGATGTCAGTCCCATTCCCCAGTAGTAATCCTCGTGTCCCGCTTTTGCGACAGCATAATCTGGAGTAGGTTTGTAACCTCCCATCGGAATATAACTCATGCTTTCGGCACCTCCGGCAATGATACAATGTGCCATTCCAGATTGAATTTTGGCAGTTGCCATTCCTATCGTTTCTAATCCTGAAGCGCAATAACGGTTTACGGTAACACCTGGAACATCATCAACTTTTAATCCCATCAGAGAGATTAAACGTCCTACGTTCAAACCTTGTTCTGCTTCCGGCATGGCGTTTCCAACCATAACGTCGTCAATACGCGTTTTGTCAAAATCAGGCAGTTCATTCATCATGTACTGAATGGTTTCAGCAGCCAATTCATCAGGTCTTTTGAATCTAAAAAGTCCCTTTGGCGCTTTTCCAACTGCTGTTCTATATGCTTTAACTATATATGCTGTTTTCATTTGTTCTATTTTAAATTTTGAATTATAAATTTTAAATTAATTTTGAATTTCGTCGACTGAGGATCATTTAAAATTCAACATTTATAATTTAAAATAATTAATTACGAAGCGGTTTCCCTTTAGTTAACATATACTGAATTCTTTCCAATGTTTTTCTTTCGGTACAAAGTGATAGGAAAGCCTCTCTTTCAATATCCAATAAATACTGCTCAGATACCAAAGTAGATTCAGATAAATCACCGCCTGCCATAACGTAAGCCAGTTTGTTAGCGATTTTTTTGTCGTGCTCAGAAATGTATTTTCCAGCTTCCATTTGATCGGTTCCAACTAGGAACATTCCTAGTGCTTGTTTACCTAACACTTTCACATCGGTTCTGCGGATAGGCTGTGTGTAACCTCCTTCGGCCATTAATAAAGCATGTTTCTTAGCTTCGGCAATCTGACGGTCTTTGTTTACTACGATAATATCTTTACCGTGCTGTAAAAGTCCGGTGTCAAAAGCTTCGTAACCGGAAGTTGATACTTTTGCCATTGCGATTGTCAAGAAATATTCCTGCAGTACATTCAATTCCACGTCATTTTTGCGGAACAAATCAGAAGCTCTCAAAGCCATTTCTTTGGAACCGCCTCCGCCAGGAATAACTCCAACACCAAATTCAACCAATCCCATATAAGTTTCAGCCGCAGCGACTACTTTATCTGCATGCAGACTCATTTCGCATCCGCCTCCAAAAGTCATTCCGTGAGGTGCAACAATAACTGGAATTGAAGAATAACGAACGCGCATCATCGTGTCCTGGAACATTTTGATCGCCATATTCAGCTCATCATATTCCTGCTCAACAGCCATCATGAAGATCATTCCGATATTGGCACCGACTGAGAAATTCGCTGCCTGATTTCCAATAACCAAGCCTTGGTATTCTTTTTCGGATAAATCTATCGCTTTATTGATCGCTTGTAAAACATCACCGCCAATGGTATTCATTTTGGATTGGAATTCTAAGTTCAAAATTCCGTCTCCCAAATCCTGAATAATTGCACCACTATTGCTCCAAACTTTTTTGCTTTCGCGAATGTTGTTCAGGATGATAAAAGAATCTTGTCCCGGAACTTTAGTCTGTGATTTTGTCGGAACATTGTAGAAATAAGTCGCTCCTTCTTTTACAGTATAAAAACTGCTGCTTCCAGATGCAATCATTTCGGTAACCCAAGCAGCAGGCTCAAGACCTTCGGCTTTCATGATTTCGATTCCATTGGCAACACCAATCGCATCCCAAATTTCGAATGGACCATTTTCCCATCCAAAACCAGCTTTCATGGCATCATCTATTTTATATAATTCATCAGATATTTCAGGAATACGGTTAGAAACATAAGCAAACATTCCAGCGAAACTTTTTCTGTAGAATTCACCTGCTTTGTCTTTTCCTTTAACCAAAACCTTAAATCTGTTGATAGGTTTATCGATTGTTTTTGTTAATTCCAAAGTAGCAAAAGAAGCTCTTTTAGCAGGACGGTATTCAAGAGTATCCAAATCCAAAGAAAGAATGTCTTTGTCTACTTTTTTGTAGAAACCTTGTCCCGTTTTGCTTCCGTACCATTTGTTTTCCATCATTTTGCTGACGAAATCTGGAAGTTTGAACAATTCATGCTGTTCGTCTGAAGGGCAGTTTTCGTAAATTCCGTTGGCAACATGCACCAAAGTATCCAATCCAACCACATCCACAGTTCTGAAAGTAGCTGATTTTGGACGGCCGATAACTGGCCCAGTCAATTTATCAACTTCTTCGATAGTTAGTCCCAATTCTTTTACCAAGTGAAACAAACTCTGGATTCCGTAAATACCGATACGGTTTCCGATAAATGCCGGAGTATCTTTGGCAACAACCGAAGTTTTACCCAAGAATTTCTCTCCGTATATGGTTAGGAAATCTAAAACTTCAGAAGAAGTTTGTGGCCCCGGAATAATTTCAAATAATTTTAAGTAACGCGCTGGGTTAAAAAAGTGAGTACCGCAGAAATGTTTTTGGAAATCTTCGCTTCGTCCTTCGCTCATAAAATGAATCGGAATACCAGAAGTATTTGATGTTACCAAAGTTCCCGGTTTTCTGAATTTTTCAATTTGTTCAAAAACTAGTTTTTTGATATCCAAACGCTCCACAACTACTTCGATGATCCAATCTACATTGGCAATCTTAGCCATATCATCCGTAGTGTTTCCAGTTGTGATTCGGCTGGCGAATTTTTGGCCGTAAATAGGAGAGGGCTTCGATTTCAATGAATTAGCCAAATGCTCATTTACCACACGGTTGCGGACAATTTTGCTTTCAAGCGTAAGTCCTTTTTTGGTTTCAGCATCAGTAAGCGCATTTGGAATGATGTCCAAAAGCAAAACTTCAACCCCAATGTTGGCAAAATGACAGGCAATCCCAGAACCCATGATTCCGGATCCGATTACTGCTACTTTTTTAATGCTGCGTTTCATATAATGTTACTATTTAAATTTTGTAAATATGTTATCGCCATTCTTCATTAATTTTTAAGGCTTGGCGATTTCATCATTACTGTTTTCTGTTTGGTTGAATATGTCTTTATTCTGAATTAATTCGTTGATGATTTCGGCTACTTCCATGAAATTGTTGAGCTTTTCTTCCGAGATATGTTTTCGTACCGATTCGTTAAATCTCAAAACGGTATTTTTCGAAAGCTCTCTTTTTTCTTTCCCAAAATCGGTCAGATAAATCAAAACGCCTCTGCCGTCTTCCGGATTTTTCTTTCGGATGATCAGTCCTTTTTCCTCCATCGATTTTAAGGTTCTGGTCAAGCTCGTAGCTTCCATCCCCATTCTTGGCCCCAATGCAGTCGAAGGTGTTCCTTCTTCTCTGTCGATGCTTAATAAAGCAAATCCAGTTGCCATTGTTGCATCATATTTATTGGCCTCTTCGTTGTACATTCTGGATACGGCCTGCCAAGTTGCTCTTAGGATATAATCTATTGTTTTGTTTTTCATAGTACTACTATATCGATTTCAAATGTAATAAAAAAAATACTATGCATGCATAATATTTTATCTATTTTTTTTATTTTTTATAAATATAGATAAAAAACTCCTTTGAAATAGGGAGTTTGCAAAATATTATGCATGCGTTGTATTTTGTTACAACGGTATTAAATATTTTTTAGCGGTCAACTAATAAAAAGATTAAAATTGTGGTTATTTATTTGTTTTTGGGAGGTTTTTATGAAGTATAATTTCGCTGGCTCATCGTTTTTGGATATAAAAGAATATTACAATACGATGAATATCTTGTTATGTTTATTTTTCTTGTTTAAAAAAAAAAAACAGTGAATAATTATCATTTATTTATTAAAAATAATCTTATTTTTGAAAGCCAAAATAAACGAATATACTTCAATGAAGAAACTTTACTATTGCTGCATTCTTTTTGTATTTATCAATGCCTTTTCAGTTTACGGATTCTCTAGTTCCGATACAAATCGGGATGAAACTTTTGAAAAATTAGTTTCACCACCCAATGTCAGCTTTAGTTTTACCAGTGATGCAAGCTGTTCAGGAACTCCTATTATATTTACTTCAACGGTGAGTGGGAGTGGTCCTTTTAAGTATGCATGGGATTTTGGAGATGGAACAACTTCTATAGACAATAATCCTAATCACATATTTAGTGCAACTGGATGCGGATCTCAAAATTTTACTGTAAAATTAACGGTTACTGATAAAAATGGTGAAGTTAACAGCGTAACAAAAACTGTTGCAGTAAAGCAGAAGCCAGACTTGAAATTTACCAATTTAAATGCGGCAGCTGGTTCTGCTACGCCTTTTGAAAAATGCGGTGATAATAATTCAGACCCTAAATATACTATTAAGTTAGGTAACCTTTCCAGCTCAGTTTCTTGTATTGGTTCTTATAATGTAGATTGGGGAGATGGTAATATAGAAGCGAATGTTATTTTTCCTAAAGTGCATACCTATATGAAATTGGGATCTTTTAATATGGTTATTACGGGAGTTGGAAATAGCAGCTGCGAAAATTCAGTTACTTATATTGTTAAAAATTCTAATAACCCAATAGGTGCATTAATAGCTCCAGGAAACACAACAAATCTTTGCGTTCCATTAGCTCCGATGGATTTTGCAATAGGATCATGGGCACTTAACCCTTCTGATACCAATTATCAGGTTAGTTATGGTGATGGCACTGTTCAAAACTACACTCAAGCACAGTTAGAAAGTTCTCCATACTATAATGCTTCTAATCCTGCATCATCACAAAATTTTCCGGTACCACATACATTTAAGCAGTACAATTGTCCTAGTGGAAATACTGTTACATTAACGATATCCACTTCTTGCGGAAGCACCTATCTAACAGCTGGCCCTATTGTTATTTTGGATGTTCCTACGGTGAGTTTTAGTGTAAATCCTATTGCATGTGTTAATACGGCTGTATCTTTTAGTAATACTACAAGAGCTGGATATACAAATGACTGCAGTACTTATAATGTCTATACTTGGGATTTTGGCGATGGAAGTTCAAAATCAAGGGATGTGTATCCAAGTCATGTTTATACAAAACCTGGTACATATACGATTAAGTTATCTGCCGAAACACCATGCGGAATAGGAAATTCGTATACCCAGACTATATGTGTAGAACCGGTACTGCAACCACAATTTACGTATTCAAAAGCATGTGCTTCAGAAAATGTTCAGATAAAGAATACTACCAATACCAGTTTGAGCTGCGGAACTGAAAGCTATTACTGGGAGGTAATTAGTTATTTCGAAGGTTTCTGTGGAAAAGGAAAAGGGCAGTGGTCATTTGCAGATGGAACGGGGGCGTACTCCAAAGATCCAGTTATTAATTTTGGTATGCCTGGAACGTATCAGCTGCAGCTAAGAACCTTAAATTCATGTGGAGTATATCAGTATACTTCAAGAGCGATAGAAGTAAAGAAAAAACCAGTAATTACATTAAGTCCAATTTCGGATTATTGTAATTCAGCAACAATAAAACCTGTGGGGACTGTGGTTGAAAGCTGTTCTCCTGTATCGGAACTCACTTATCTTTGGAGTTTTCCAGGCGGTACACCATCATCTTCTACATCGCTCAATCCAGGTTCTATAAATTATACTAAAAGCGGTAATTATCAAGCGACTTTTAGTGTTACAAATAGTTGCGGTACGGCAACTCTATCAAGAAATTTTTCGGTAGATTTAGTACTTTCACCAGTTATCAAACCTAAAACTGAAAAAATCTGCAGCGGTAATAGTTTTTCAGTAATACCAGTTAGTAACGGGACAGATAATGTCCCGGCAGGAACAACATTTGTATGGTCAGATCCAGTTATATCGCCTGCTGGAGCAGTAAGCGGGGCTTCTGCACAGTCATCTCCGACAACCAGTATTAGCCAGACATTGACAAACAATACTCCTAATCGAGCAACTGTTGTCTATACTGTATCACCAATATCGAAAGTCTGTCCAGGTCCCGATTTTACAATCACAGTTACTGTCGATCCATTAATAGATGCTGGAGAAAGTATAAAAAAAATCACATGCTATGGCTTGAGTGACGGCGCAATTAATTTAAATGTTAAAGGAGGAATTCCTTTTACAACAGGAAAGCCGTATACTTTTTCATGGACAGGTCCTAATGGCTTTACAAGTAATAATGAGGATATATCAAATTTAAAATCAGGGTATTATAATTTAGTCATTTCGGATAACGGTAATTGTCCATTTTCACAAAGCTATTATGTTGATGAGCCGGATTTATTTCAATTTTCGGGTTATAGTACTGATATATCGTGTTATGGACTAAATGATGGGCGTATAGATATTACTACAATGGGAGGAAATCTGCCGTATAAATATGTTTGGACAAAAGATGGAAACCCTTATGCGGCATCTAGCGAAGACCTCAGGAATTTGAAACCAGGTGTTTATGGAGTTACTATTACCGAAGCCAACAATTGTAATATTCTCAAAGAGACTTATACTATTCATGAACCGCCGCTTTTGGAGCTGAGTTTTGTGAGTCAAGTTGATATTCTCTGTTACGGATATTATACTGGAGAAATTAATGTGAAAACAGTAGGAGGAAGAGCTGCAGAAGTAAGCCCAGGTGTTTTTAACTATGATTATAGCTGGACAGGACCAAATGGATTTAGCAGTAATGTTCAGAATCCAAGAAATTTGGCCGCAGGAATCTACAATTTAACCGTTACAGATAATTCTGGCTGTACTGATGAATTACAGGTTACACTTCATCAAAATGATGAAATTAAACTAGATTATACCAAAACCGAAATAGCTTGTTACAACTATTCAGACGCTTCGATAACTATCAATAGTATAACTGGTGGCGTACCATTTGCAACAGGAGATCCTTATATTATAAAATGGAGTAATTTAGGTTCTGGGTTAGTACAAAAGAATTTGACTGCAGGCACATATATAATAACAATTATTGATGCATTAGGCTGTCCAAAAGAATTTACCATAATTATTGATAATGCTCCGGTTTTTAAAATAGATCCAGATGTAAGGCAGATATCCTGTTTTGGAGAGAAGGATGCTCATATCAGGTTAAATCTTGTAGGAGGTCAGGCACCAGTTTCTTTAGTATGGGATGATGATGCGACTGCAGGAATTGAAAGGAATAATCTAGGTCCAGGCAAATATTCGGTAACAATTATCGATGCTAAATCCTGCGTAATTAAAGAGACATATCTAATTATAGAACCCCAATTACTGGAATTGAAAGCTACTGTTTCAAATCCGTTAAATTGTACTGCGGCCGATACAGGAGCTATCAATTTAGTTGTTACTGGAGGCACCCAGCCATTTTCTTACTCATGGTCTAATGGTGCTAAAACCGAAGATCTCGAGAATCTTACACCTGGAAATTACACCGTTACTGTAATAGATGCAAATGGCTGTAAAAAAGAAGAAACCTGGAAGATTGTTCGGTTTGAGCAGTTAACACCTTCGATAGAAGTTTTAACGGATTATAATTGTGATACCAAATACGTTCGGCAGACATTTGTTGGTCATGTAAAAGGCGGCATTCCTCCTTATACTTTAAGCTGGTCCGATGGGGTTGTTACGGGAGCAAATGGAGAAATCATGAACACTAACAATAACGGATTAATATTATTTAGTGTGACAGATAGTTTTGGATGTAAAGCTGATTATCCTTATAACGTAAATACGCCGGTACTTGGAAAAGCCGACTTTTCTACAAGTTCATATGGTAAAGATGTTTACGATCTGTATTCGATCTACGATCCTATTTTGTTTTCCAATCTGGCGACAGGCGATTTTACATCAGTTTCATGGGATTTTGGAGATGGAAATTTTTCTGATGAAGAAAGTCCAAAGCATATTTATACAAGGGAAGGAACTTATATCATAAAACAAGTGGTAACGTATCCGTTCGGATGTCAGTATAGTTTCACTACCACATTAGTTGTAGAAAAAGGATATAGTTTAGTTATGCCAAATGCGTTTACACCAAATGATGATAGATTTAATGACACTTTTGCCCCCGTGTTTCTTGGGTTAACGAATATAACTCTAGAGGTTTTCGATACTTGGGGAGGAATCATTTACTCCGAAAGCGGAGAAAATATTGGTGGCTGGAACGGGAAAATAAAAGGTTCAGATGCCGAAAATGGGAATTATTATTTTAAGATTACCGCAAAAACTTTTTACAATCATACAGTAACCGAAAAAGGAGCACTTACACTAATTAAATAAAAGCAGCATATTTACAATGAGATTAAAACTATTTATTATAATTATTACATGTTGTTTTTACAATGAGACACGGGCGCAAGACCCTATTTTTACGCAGTATTTTTTAGTTCCTGAAACATTAAACCCAGGTTTTTCTGGTTTTATGGAAACAACCTATACAGGTATTATTCATAGAGAACAATGGCCGGATTTAGATTTGAAAATCGCTACAGATTATGTTTTTGTGAATACCTGGAGCGAAAAAATGAACAGCGGATTAGGTCTTAGTATACTAAATCAAAGAGAAAATCTTACTAATTACAATTTTACCCAGATAAATGGTAATTATGCATATAAAGTCAAGATAAGTGATGACTGGGATTTTAGACCTGCTGTCGAAGTAGGTTTTGGTTTAAAGTCTTTTGCGTTTCAAAATTTATTGCTGGAAGATCAGATTAATATTAAATCTGGTAAAAACAATTCCAGTTCAGTCGATCCATTATTGAAAAATGATAAAATTACCTTTTTTGATATTTCCGCAGGGATGGTTTTTAATACCGATGATCTTTGGATTGGTTTATCTGTAAAACATCTCAACAGACCCAATATTGCATTTAATGAAACTGAAAATCTGCCATTAAACACTTTTTTTTCTTTAAGTGCGGGTTATGAATTTCTTTTGGCTGATTACATAGATGTACAGCTGTTTCCCTATGCAACAAAGCTGTTTGTAACATCTAATTATATGCAGCAGGGATATTATAATCGTCTGGATATAGGTGGTTCCATCTTATTCGAAAAAATGTTTTTTGGTTTCACTGCGGTTACAAACCCAGCAAAAAACACTATAAATAACAATGACTTATTGACCTCAGTTAATGTTTTTACAGGATTGCAGTACGAACATTTACGCTTAGGTATATCTTACGACTTTAATACATCCACCATTGGAAGAACGGGAGGAACCTATGAATTATCATTGACCTACCAATTCAATCTTGATAAAAAATGTTTTGGATGCCCTAACTATGTTGGAAAGTAGGATAAAGTTCTTTTTTAAATAAAAGTTAGTATTGCTATAGCTTTTAATATATCAAAAAGTCTATATCTGAAGTTTTTTTACCAAGGTCTGATACTTAATTTTAAAGGGTCTGCAGCAGCTATTTGGAGTTACTTTCTATAAAAAAAATATAAGTCTTATTTGTTATTAAAAAGTATAGCTCTCTTGAAATAAGAAGTTTAGGAAATTTGAATCTTTTTTTTGATTTCAATAATAAAGTATAAAGCATTGGTTTTTGTGCTTAATGTCTAAATGTTAATCTGGATCATTTTCATAACGCATCAGTCCTTTTTGAAGAATTGACTTCATGCGGTTGCGCAAATATTCTGGGCGAAGCACTTCCAGACTGTCCCCAAATCCCAATAAAATACGTTCCAATTCATAATTTTGGATAACGAAAAGATGGATAATAATACTGCCGTCTTCATTTTCCTTAATCAATCGCTGGGATGAATGTAAAGGTTTTGTAATAACATAAGGAGCATTATTGGCATCAATCCAAAGTTCTATCCGTCTAGGCTGTAAACCGGTGTTCACGGTAACACCAACCACGTTTTTGTAATACACTTCGGGATTGAAGTTTTGCTCCAAGTATGGTAAATTCAAATTGTAATCAATCGAAATGATTCGGTCGAGCGCGAGATTTGTAATCGGCTGGTTTTCCTTTCTTTTTCCAATCAAAAACCAGCGATTATTGAATTCCTTCAAAATAAAGGGATGAAAGTCGAAAACTTTTTCTTCAGCCGATTTGAATGATTTATAAGTAATCACCAAAACCACTTTTTTTACAATCGCCTGATAGATTTCTTCCAAAAAATGCAGACCCTTCAAATGCTCATTTTTATCCAAATGAATCACGGGCTGTGTATGCGATTTCTCGGCATAGATTTTATCCTCCAACCGCTGTAAAATATCCGAAACATCATTAAACAAAGAGAAATCCTTAAACTGTTTCAGCATCGAAACCGTTTCAGTCAAAACATTCATATCCGTTTCTGTCAGCGGAATATCCGTTATCGAAAAATCTTCGTCTTCATATCGATAATACTTTTTATCGTACACAACAATTGGCGCATTATACCCCAGTTTTTCACTCCGCATCAGCTGAATATCCATCTGAATCGTTCGTTTACTGATCGGATTATCGCGCCCTTCGTATTCAAACAAGGCTTCCGAACAACATTCGATTAAATCTTCCAAAGTCCATTGCCTGTACTTATTCTGCAGGCATTTGTCAATCGTTTTGTAGCGGATCAAGGCGTTTTTATTTTGTGACATAGTTTTGTTTTATAGTGGTCAGCAAAGTATGTGTTCGTAAATTTTTTGCCACTGATTTCACAGATTTCCACAGATTATTTTTTATAAATCTGTGAAAATCTTTATAATCTGTGGCTTAATTTATCATTTTAAATTTATTTATGATAGTCAGTTTTTTGGGCGTGCTCCAAGGGTCGGGCTGTACACTATATCTTTTGTGGCGAACCCCGCCACAAAAGGATGCCGTTTCCATCCCTCACGCAGTTAAGTGGTTAATAAGGAGATTTCCTTTTCAATATTAGTTCTGGCTTTCTTTTCATATAAACCTCTGAATTCATTAGTTTTAAAAATAAATTCATTTTCCAAAAAATGCTTCAAAGCTTTTGCACGGCCGGGTTTGTACAGAAAATTAGGATAGATGCGGTATTCTTTTCTAATCTGTTCAAAATAGATTTTGTAATCGTACCAATCCTTCGTCAAGATTTTTAAATCAAAATCGATTAACCAATTAATATCTTCAATAGAATTGTGAGCATGAAGCTGTGTCGCACAAATAGCATCAAAAACCAATTGTTTATCAAGCTTTGCGTTTTCGGGTAAAATCGACAAAGCAAATTCGGCGCTTTTCAGTTCATTATCCTTTCTCGAACTGGAATAAACAAAATCATGGTAAAAAATGGAAAACAATATTTCATTCGGACTTTTAAGCTGATTATGATAGCTTTCAAAACTCTCAATCATTTCTTTTAGATGCGTGAGATTGTGATAATGTCTTGATTTTTTGGAATATGCCTTTTCTAAATCAGTCCAGTTCTGTTGAATTTCATTCTCCTTAAAACCTATATTCAGAAGTAAATCGGTATAAATTTTCATCAAATCCATGTTGTTTTTTACCCAAATTTAAAATTCTTTTTTTACTGCGCAAAATAATTGCGCAGTAGTTCTGAAATCTTTGCTCAAGAAATAAAACAATAACCAATTGTCTAATTTTAAAAATCAGAGATTATGAAATTCAATTTTTTATCAAAAGAAAAAACTGCTATAGTTAATCACGAAAAGGCAAAAGCTTTTCCATTAACAGCAGAATATGAATTGTACGCAGCAGTTGTAACTACAAGTTTAAGTGCTTCGTTTTATGAAAAAGAAGATACACGTTTGGAGCGAATAAAAGCTTTAATCCAAAAAAGTAATCCAGTATTTGTAGCCAAGCTTGCGGTTTATGCACGTAATGAAATGCACATGCGTTCGGTTCCGTTAGTTTTGATTGTTGAGTTGGCTAAGATATATTCAGGCGATTCGTTAATCAGCAAAATGATTGTAAACGTAATGCAGCGTGCTGATGAAATAACAGAACTTTTGGCTTATTACCAAATGGCTAATGATCGAAAAGGTGTTAAAAAATTAAACCGTCTGTCGAAACAAATACAGAAAGGTTTGGCAGTTTCTTTCAATAAATTTGATGAGTATCAGTTTGCAAAATACAACCGTGACGGTGCTGTTAAATTAAAAGACGCTTTGTTTTTGGTTCATCCAAAAGCAAAAGACGATTCGCAGCAAGAATTGTTTAACAAAATTGTGAACGATACTTTAGCAACGCCTTATACTTGGGAAACCGAGTTGTCACAATTGGGTCGGTTCAAATACTCGAATGAAGCCGAAAAACAAAAGGCATTCACTCAAAAATGGGAGGAATTGATCGATAGCAATAAAGTAGGTTATATGGCTTTGATGCGAAATCTGCGAAATATATTGGAAGCCAATGTTTCCGGTTTTCACGTAATGAAAGTTTGTGAGTATCTTTCGAATGAAAAAGCAGTTTTGAATTCAAAACAATTGCCTTTCCGATTTTTAGCAGCTTACCGCGAAGTGAAAGAAATGAATTTCAAGTACACTACTATGGTTTTAGATGCTTTGGAAGATGCTGTAATGATAAGTGCTCGAAACATAAAAGGTTTTGATGTAAATACTTCGATTGTGATTGCCTGTGACGTTTCCGGTTCAATGCAAAAAAACATTTCGCCAAAAAGCAAAGTAATGCTTTACGATATCGGTTTGATGCTGGGCATGTTAATGCAAAACCGCTGTCAGAATGTGGTGAGCGGTATGTTTGGTGATACTTGGAAAATAATTAATATGTCAAAACGAAACGTATTGTCAAATGTAAACGAATACTACAGACGCGAAGGTGAAGTAGGTTACGCTACCAATGGTTATTTGGTTTTGGAAGATTTGATAAAGCGAAAACAAATTACTGATAAAGTAATGCTGTTTACCGATGTTCAGATGTGGAATAATGCTTATACCAAAGATAGTTTTGCCAATTCTTGGAACCGATATAAAAATATCGCTCCAAATGCTAAATTGTATTTATTTGATTTGGCTGGTTACGGTCAAGCGCCAATAAATATTCAGAAAAATGATGTTTATTTAATAGCCGGCTGGTCGGATAAAGTGTTTGATGTACTGCATGCTTTAGAAGATAATGGCAGTGCTTTGAATTACATCAACCGAATAGAATTGTAAATTAAAATCTGCTGCGCAGAATAATTGCGCAGCAGTATTTAAATCTTTGTAAAAGATAAGTTCATTGAAAATAAAAAATAAGTGTCGTAGAAAAGAATTTCTTCGTGTCATGAGTTCGAATCTCATTTTCTCTAAAATTAAATTAAAGATGTAGCTCAGTTAGGTAGAGCAGAAATATAGATTCTTTTTGAATGTTATCTTGTTTTAAAAAATAAAAAGAATGTCGTAAATAAGAGTTACTTCGTCTCCATTTGGGGAGGAATAGCGAAGTTGTAAAAGCAGCAAGGCTATCCAGTTCGACTCTGGCAAGACATGCCCCGTTTCTCTTATTGCTTTTTACTTCTTTTTAAAACTGAAAAATGTCGTGTGCCTAGAGTTACTTCGTTTAAGGAATCAAAAACTCTTGCCAATTATTACTTTTTCAAATTATAAGATGCCGTTTATAAAGTGCTACTTCGTTGGTTGATTTCATTAGGTTCGAATCCTAAATTATCACTTATAAGCTATTGCTCTTTAAAAAAGAGTGTCGTCAGGAAATGGTTCCTTCGACCAAAATGAAATTTAAACCATTTCTACATGTAACCTCTTTTAAAAAAATGTATCGTTCCTATGGAACTCTTGATAATGATCGGTTCTTTTGTTCAACGGATTAAAATCCGTTGCTACAACATAGGTCGTTCCTCTGGAACTTTTCTAAAAGAATCAGTACTGTTTTATTATAGAAAGTATATCAAGTTTCGTAGAAACGATTTCATTTTGTAGTAACGGATTTTAATCCGTTGGATTATAAAAATTATCAAAAAGCAAAGTTTCGTAGGAACGGTGCAAATTTTACAAAATGATTTATAAAGAATAAAAATATAAGAAAGCATGACAATCAAAGAAATAAAATATAAAGCTGAAAAAATCTTTGAAAAGAATAAACTTCAAAATGACGTTTATGGATTTCAAATACAGCCAAATACCAAATTTTTAAAGGGCATCAGCAGAAAAGAGATTGATAAATTAGAAACAATTTTTGGATTTGATTTTCCTTGGGAATACAGAGAAATGCTTTTAAATATTGGTGGATTAGATACCCAAGAGATTTCAATCGATCCAGATGGAGAAGTTGAAGTTGAATTTCATAATTTTTTTTATCAGTACCCAAGAGATATTGAAAAAGTACAACATTTGTTTGAGGATATAAATGCAAATATGATGTTTGTAGAAGAAGCTTTAACTGAAGCTGGATTTGATGTTTCTAAAGTTGTGGGATACATACCAATTTATTATCATAGGATACTTGTCGTTTTTAAAAATAAATATCTGTCTCCCGTTATTTCAGCTTGGGGGGCTGATATAATTATATATGGTAATAATTTGGAAGAATATTTAAAGAATGAGTTTTTGAGATATTAGAAACTACGCAAAATAATTACGCAGTACAAAACAACCTTTGTCCCTTAAAAAAATAACAAAAATGAAAACACAAATAAACGGTACAGATATAATAGAATTAGGCTATCCTGAAGGAAAAATAATTGGAATTGCCTTAAAAATAAATAACAAAAGAAACGGATTTACAAGAGACGAAATGATTGCCAATTATAAAAACGTTTTAGAAGCTCCGGAAAATTTTATAGACGATAAAGTTTTCAGCCCATTAGTAATAGCACTGATTGAAAAAGCGAATGAAAAACCTGAAGATTTCATTGCTTTAAATCAAAATCCGAATGCATATTCGGCTTATGGATTAGATCATATCGAAGACGGTGCCAGAAAACAAATGGAAGTGGCAATGAAACTTCCTGTTACGGTCGCAGGCGCTTTAATGCCCGATGCGCATCAAGGTTACGGACTGCCGATTGGAGGCGTTTTGGCAACCAAAAACGCTATTATTCCTTATGGAGTGGGAGTTGATATTGGATGCAGAATGGCTTTGTCGGTTTATGATATTCCTGAGAATTTTTATCTCGAAAATGAGGCTAAATTCAAAAGAGAATTAATTGCGCATTCCAAGTTTGGAGCGGGTCACGGATTTCACGGTCAGTACAAATCAAATCATGCGGTTTTGGAGAATGATGCTTTTAATATGAATCCGTTTGTCAAGAATTTGAAGGATAAAGCCTGGTCGCAATTAGGTTCTTCAGGTGGCGGAAATCATTTTGTCGAGTTCGGAATTATGGAATTTGCCAAAGACGATGCTGTTTTGAATATCCCAAAAGGAAAATATGTCGCTTTATTGACACATTCCGGTTCACGCGGAATGGGTGCTACCATCGCAGGACATTATACCAAAATTGCCAAAGACGTATGTAAACTTCCAGAAGTAGCGAGAAATTTAGCCTACTTGGATATGAATTCACAATTAGGTCAGGAATACTGGATTGCGATGAACCTTGCGGGAGATTATGCTTCGGCCTGTCATGAGATTATCCATAACAAAATGGAGAAAGCTTTGGGCGCATCGATTTTAGCCAAAGTAGAAAACCACCATAATTTCGCTTGGAAAGAAATCTGGAATGGCGAAGAAGTGATCGTGCATAGAAAAGGAGCTACACCAGCCGGAAAAGGCGTGATGGGAATCATTCCGGGAAGTATGACCGCACCGGGATTTTTGGTGAGAGGAAAAGGCGAGGAGAACGCGATTAATTCGGCTTCACATGGAGCTGGAAGACAAATGAGCAGAACCCAGGCAATAAAGACTATTACTCAAACCGAGATGCAAACTATTCTGAAAGACTACGGAGTTACCTTAATTGGTGCTGGTCTCGATGAAGCCCCAATGGCGTATAAAGATATCAATCTTGTGATGGAAGCACAACAGGATTTGGTAGACGTAGTCGCCAAGTTCACACCAAAAATGGTTAGAATGGCTGATGATGGAAGCCGTGAGGATTAATAATCAGTAATCGGTGTAGAGACGCACTGTAGTGCGTCTAACTAACACAACGTATTCTTATTTTATGTCATTCCGACGTAGGAGGAATCACATTAGAGACTCAACAAAGATTGGGAATTTTGATTGCGGAATTACTTGATGAGATTCCTCCTACGTCGGAATGACAAAACAGGGTGTAAAAAACTAGTGCCCCAGCGCCTTAATGGCCAAAAAATAAAAAAATAATTTAAGCTAAATGAGAGCAAAAAAACTTAGAATCTCAGCCTCTCAGAACCTTAGAAACTTTAAAAAAAATGAATACATATATAGATATCGGAATTAATTTAACGAATAAGCAATTCCAAAACGACATAGACGATGTCGTACAAAACGCTTTAGATGCCGATGTATCGCAGATGATACTGACAGGTACAAGCGTAAGAAACAGCGAAGAATCCGCTAAAATAGCGAGGCAGTATCCAGGCGTATTATATGCCACGGCGGGAATCCACCCGCATGATGCGAAAAGTTTTGACGCACAGAGCATTTCAAAACTGCGGAATTTACTAACGCAGAAACACATAGTTTCAGTAGGCGAGTGCGGACTCGATTTTGACCGTGATTTTTCGCCCAGAAATATTCAGGAAGTGTGTTATAAAGCCCAATTAGAATTGGCCATCGAAGTTCAGAAACCTTTGTTTTTACACGAAAGAGCTGCTTTTACACGATTTATGAGTATTACAAATGAATATTTGCCGCAATTACCCAAAGCCGTTGTGCATTGTTTTACAGGAAGTCTGCAGGAAGCGAAGATGTATCTCAATAACGGCTTGTATCTTGGTTTTACTGGAGCCATTTCAGACAGTAAACGTTTTGATCATTTGAAAGAAGTGATTCAATACGTTCCGCTTGACCGAATAATGATCGAAACCGATGCGCCTTTCATGCTCCCGAAAAACACACCGAGTAATCTGTTGAAAAAATACCACGAACGCCGATGCGAACCTGCTTTTCTGCCTTTTGTAGCGGGAACTGTTGCTAAATTTAAAGGAATTTCTTTAGATAAAGTGGCAGAAGAAACAACTGGCAATGCTAGGAAGTTTTTTGGAATTTAGTGCTATTCAATTCGGTTGGCTGGATTGAAAGAAATTATAGAAAGTGTCCATTTTTTTATAGCAGTATAGAACAGGACATGTATATATTTCTTACTTTGTCAAAAAAAACAAATCCATGAAGTTTATATCAAACAGAACTATAATCCTAAAGTCATTTATTGCCGCACTAGCCATATTGGGAATCAAAAATTTTATTTTTAAGCATCTTTCGCTTTATGGGCAGGATTTTCATGACTTGATAGAACTGTCTGATATTACGATAATTTTCACTGGAGCGTTTTTTGTATTCGGGTTATTGCTGGCTGCAACAATGACAGATTTTAAGGAAAGCGAAAAGATTCCAGGGGAAGTGGCTTCTAATCTGGAGGCGATCAAAGATTGGATTTATCTGGCTTTCCGTGCACCGAGAACTGGAACTACCGATTTATGCAGGGAAGAATTAAACAACACTTTTCTGCGTCAGGAAATGCTTGCGATTACCGATGGTATTATTTCATGGATTTATTCCAGCGGCAAAGATTCTACGGTTATCTTTCCGCTGATTCGTAAGTCGAATGAAATTGCCTACTATTTTGCCGAAAGAGGTGTCGATAAAGAAGCCATAAAAGGTATTCAGGAAAACACCAATGCCATGCGGAAACAGCTCACGCGTGCCTATTCGATTTCGAGAAACAACTTTATAAAGCCTGCGTACACTTTGCTTCAAAGCATATTGTTTATAGTGATGTCGCTGTTGCTGATTACTAAATTCAAAAGCCCGTCTGCCGATTATCTGGTGACCTCGGCCATCACTTTTATATTTTGCTATCTGTATTTATTGATTAGCGGTCTGGACGATCCTTTTGATATTTTCAATGGCGAGACCAATGTCGATTTGAAACCCATTGACCGATTCAAACAGCGTTTGGTTTCGGATTTTTTGGTTTGAAAATGAGGTAAGAATAGAATTTGTTTTCCTAACAGGTTTCGAAAACCTGTTAGGTCTTATTTGGATTAATTTGAAAAGAATATGGAAAAGAAAATACTCGATAAATTAAAGGAAATAGAAAAACAGAAAGATGTAGAAATACTTTTTGCTGTAGAATCAGGAAGCCGTGCCTGGGGATTTGCTTCTCCGGACAGCGACTATGATATCCGTTTTATATACAAACACAAACCCGAGTATTATTTATCACTTTGGGAAAAGCCCGACGTAATCGAGTTCATGACCGAAGACGATCTTGATGGTTCCGGTTGGGATTTACGGAAAGCCGTAAAATTGTTAGCAAAATCAAACGCACCTTTGATGGAATGGCTGTTTTCGCCTGTGGTGTATTATGAGAATGAAGTTTTTGCAAAGCAAATGCGGGAATTAGCCACATCGTGTTTTTCGCCAATAGCGGTTTTGCACCATTATTTGGGAACGACAAAGAATTTCATGGAAGTCTGCGAAATGGAAGAAGTAAAATTAAAAAGTTATTTCTACGCCTTACGCACCGCATTGGCTGGAAAATGGATTATAGAAAACAATACATTTCCGCCTGTAGCTTTTGCCGATGTATTGCCAATCGCACCGACAAACATACAGAAAAAAATACTGGAATTACAACAAATAAAAGCCACTCAAAACGAAAAATACCTGCACCCAAAAGAAAACCTAATTACTGATTTTTTACCGGAAACAGTACAATTTAATCACGAGAATGCAAGTAAGTTAGGAATTGGGAAGAAGATGGCTGAGGAGTTGGATTTGTTTTTTAGGGAGATGATAAAATAAAAAAATATGAAAGATTCTTTTGATTTAATTATAGAAGACACAAAAAGATTTAAAGATTATTTCTTAGGTGAAGAAGAACAAAATATATCTTTTCTTCCAAGCTTTAATTCAATTAATATAGTAGTTGGAACAAATAATAGTGGTAAGAGTAGATTTATTAGGAATTTAATGGAATTTGATAAATTTAATGCTGTTGATGACCTTTTAAAAATTAGAGAATTTGTTCCTATTTATAATATGGAGGTAGAGGAAACGAATGTAAAAATCTATGATGCAATATCAAGATTTCAACAAAGAGTCAATAATACATATTATTCTGAATCAGAATATTATAGGGAAAATGTGAAGGTTTTGGTTGCTAATAAATTAATAAATTTGGAAATGACTTCATTAGACAGTTTTTTGACAATTGTAAATAGGAACATTTCAAATCTTCAAAATATAAAACATTTGGGTGTAGAAAATGATTATTTATCTAATTTTAATAAAATTGATAAGAATTTTTATAAAGAATATGAAAATTTTAAAAGTTACTACATTCCTACTTTAAGATCGGCTCATTCATTATTTAATTTCGACTCCGATTTAAATAAATATTCTAAGATTGAAGATGACGTTTATTTATATACTTATTTAAAGAATTACAAAATAAATAATAAAGTTGAAATATTTACTGGTTTACATTTATATAGAGAAATTCTAAATGCGAGAAATTCTAAAAGAGAAACTAGAAATAAATTTGAAAAATTTCAAGACTTTGTTGGAGAGAATTTTTTTGATGGAAAAAAAATAGATATTGTTGCAGAATTTAAGAAAGAATATAATCTTGATGGAAAAAATGATAATGAAATAATAAGTGTCGATATTGAAGGTGAAATAAAATCTAGGGATCTTTGTGATTTGGGAGATGGAATTCAAGCATTAATAATCTTAATGTATAAGATTTTTATGGCTGAGGATAATTCATTTATGTATATTGATGAACCTGAATTAAATCTTCATCCAGGAATGCAGAGATTATTTTTAGAACAAATAACTAATAATAAAGATTTGAAAAAGAAAAATATCACTTATGTTATAACCACTCATTCAAATCATTTTTTAGACTTAACAATTGAAAAAGATAATATTTCTATTTATTCATTTTCAATAAGAAATAATGACTTAGGCGACAATCAGTTTACTATAAGAAATGTAAATAGAGGAGATAATTCATTACTTAAAGAACTTGGTGTAAATAATTCATCAGTGTTCATGGCAAATTGTAGTATTTGGGTTGAAGGAATATCAGATAGAAATTATATAAAAGCATTTTTAAAATCATACTGCGATTCGATTGGAAAATCCTATCCAAAAGAGGATATCGATTTTGCATTTTTTGAATATGCAGGTTCTAATATTGATCATTATATTTTCGAAGACGAAATAGAAGATGAAAAAAAAGAATTCGTTATTAATGATATTAAAGCTCTATCCCTTAGTAACAAGATATTTTTGCTAGCAGATTCAGATGCAGTAACAAAAACGAAAAATAAACAAAAGTTTGAAAGATTAGAAGCTTTACAGAATGCTGAATCGGATAATTTTAAACCTAAAATTATTTGGAATATTAGAGAGATTGAGAATCTTTTAACAAATGAAATGTGGAAAGAAATTCTCATTGAGTTCTGCAATAAAACCTTGGTTAAATCAAATGAAGCTGAAGTTTTATTAAAAATTGAAGAAGCATTGTCTGACGTAAAATATTCAGATTATGAAAAAAAATATGTGGGAGAATTTCTAGAAGTAATAAGAACGAAAATGGGAAAAAGCTCTTCATCATTTATACTTAACCAATCTGCTTATGAAGTTAAGTCAGATGGTTCTTTTGGGACTATAATTAACAAAAGAGAATTAAGTGAGTTAGTTTTTAATAAAAATTTTTCATGGGACATTTTATCTAAAAACAAAGAAATTGAAAAATTAACAAAAGATATTTACGATTTTATTACACAAAAATAATGACCATCCAACACCTAAAATCCCAAAACCTAATCCTCTTCGAAGTAATCTCGGGAAGCCGGTCTTTTGGATTAAACACACCAACATCTGATACCGATATAAAAGGCGTTTATTATCTGCCAAAAGAAAAATTCTTTGGGTTGGATTATATTCCGCAGATTAGTAATGAAACCAATGATGAGGTATATTACGAAATTGGTCGTTTTACAGAATTACTGCTCAAAAACAATCCTAATATTTTGGAGATTCTGGCTTCGCCGAAAGATTGTATTTTGTACAAACATCCGTTGATAGAGCGTTTAAAGCTAGAAGATTTTCTGTCGAAACTCTGCAAAGATTCTTTTGCGGGTTATGCTGTAACGCAGATCAAAAAGGCTAGAGGTCTGAATAAGAAAATCCTAAATCCGTTGCCAAAGGAAAAGAAAAGCCTTTTGGATTTTTGTTATGTTTTGGAAGGTTATAAAACCATTTCGGTATTAGAATTTCTAAAGGAAAATAATTTAAAGGGAGAACAGATTGGTTTGGTCAATCTGCCCAACTCCAAAGGAATGTTTGCGATGTTTTACGATCAGAAGAAAACATTAGGTTACACAGGAATAATTCAGAAAGACAACTCCAATGAAGTTTCGCTTTCGTCTGTTCCCAAAAACGAAAAATTAATCGGTTATTTATCCTGCAATCAGGATGGTTACTCCAAATACTGTAAAGAATACACCGAATATTGGAATTGGATAGAAAAGCGCAACGAAGAGCGTTACAACACCAATCAACAGCACGGAAAAAATTACGACAGTAAAAACATGATGCATACCATTCGGCTTTTGCAGACCGCTGAACAGATTCTCTTAACCGGAAAATTAAACATCAGGGTTTCAAATCGAGAGGAATTACTCGATATAAAAGCAGGAAACAAGGAATATGATGATTTACTTGAAATGGCGGATAATCTAATTGCTTCAATCGAAAACTTTTATAAAACATCGACTCTGCCCGAAAAACCAAATGAGCAAAAAGCCATTCAGACTTTGATTGAGATTAGGGGAGAATTATACAGATAAAAAATGGCTGCTCTTAAAAAGGCAGCCGTTTTTCATTGGTTTATATTTTCTGAATTCTCTTAGGAAACCATCATCTTCACTCCCAGAATATGCTTGCAGATCCCGCGTTTCCCCTGATAGGCCGTAAACCAGTCACAAGTGCATCTTTGCGAATTATGATCTATAATGACCTTGTGTACCACACCGGAACCTTTTACTTTGGCCTCAATATAATTTGATTTTCGAACTACAATTTCAATGTCTTCATTGTCGATTAATTTTTTAGCATTTTTTAATCGGGGATTTAAACTTAAAATTCGTTCGGTTTTAAAAGGCAGTCGTCTGTAAAAATGAGTCCGCTCCGCTACATCATAACCTAATAATCCCATTGAAGACAAGCTGGCGGTAAGGTTTTTCATGGTTCCAAAGTCGATGTCGTTTTCTATTGATAGCATTGTGGGATCAAAAGTTTCATTCGATTTTAGCAGGCTGTTCAAACCGTAAACCCATTCGACAGGAACATTCTCAGACATATTTTCTAATGCTTTTCCCTCCCCCGAAAAACCTCTGTAGGCATCTGGCGAAAAAGCCATGAGTAATTGCATTTTTCCAAATTCACAGACTATAGCACAGGTTTCTTTATCTGATGATTCGTAAACGTAAATTTTATCTACAATTGCCAAAACACCTTCTAATAACCGCAATCTGTGAATGCCTCCAATTCTGGCACTATCCGGAGTCTGAAGCGTTGAAAACATAAATTTACCGGCTCTTTTGGTTATGTAAAATTCGCCTTTCACATTTCCTTTTGGTAAACTTTGAAACAATTGAATGGTTTGTATTTTTGTCAGTTCAAATTGCATTTCCATATCGGCAAGATACAATTGAACGCTTGTTAAACCTTTAATCCAGCGCATTGGCAAGGTTACTTTCTTTTCTACTACTTTGGTTTTGGGGGTAATCACTTGTACTTCCTGATGTCCAACAGCAAGTGTTACTTTTTCATTCTTCTGAATTGCATTCAGGGCATTGAGCATTGGGTCATTAAAATCAACATTGGTCGTTCCGTTGGCAATAAATTCGCCATCAATAGACTCGGGTTTCATATCCAATCGAACATAAACGCCATTGCAGGAAGAAAAACCTTCAAAACGAAGTCTTTCAGCTCCAGCCGAAACAATTGGGTCACGAAGACTTGGTGGAATTGGCCCAAAACTGGAGCGGACCACTTTTGCGATGATGCTCCAGCATTTTGCAGTGACATACGGATCGGTCAAACTTCCCCAAAAAAAGCAGGGAATGTTATTTACTTCTTCTATTTCGGTTTGATGTGCCATAACCAAGCTGTTAATTCCTTTGGCTTTGCTGAGGGTTGAAATCCCTTGATATTTATATTGTAAATCGTTCATTGCAATTAATTTAAAATTTGTTTAACCAATGCTTTCAAAGCGGTATTCTCTTTTAGTTTTTCAAAAAATGCTTTGGTTTTGGCAGTAGGTTTTTGATTTGTTTTTGACAGTACATCAACATAATTCTCGACCATTTTTTTGAAATTCACTGGCAGTTTTTCTTTTAGTTCCAAGTTTTGGAAAATACCGTCTAAAAGTAAAAATAAAGCTGAATTGTGTAATGGTGATATGTCTTTTAAAGTAATTATGGATTCTACAAGTCTGAGTAAAACTCCGTATTTATTTGAAATTAAAAAAGCATTTTTTTCTGCAAATGAATGAATGTCGATAGATTGGTATTCGACTAAATTTATCAAAACTTCTGAGGCTAATAAACGGATATCTTTCTTTTCCTGAAAGAAACAGCAGGCAAAAACGAGTAAGGAAATATCCGAAAACTGAAATCCAGACCGATTGACAATAGTTAAAAAACCTTTTAATTCGTTATTTGTTCCATCCGTTACATGACAGCATTTTTCCAATAGCAGGCAGGCTAAAGGATCGTTATTCTGTGGCATCAGGCTGTTCCAGTGATAGACATTTTCAGCTGAATGCAGTTTGTAATTTCCTGACCACACATTTTTTTCAACTTTTATGAAGGTGTCTAAACTGTAAAGCAAATGAGCTGGTATAGTCTTTTCTTCGGATAGATCAAATCGAAGTTCAGTCCACGAGGGAGATCGAACCATTTCTTTGGTATTATAGTCCTTCCATTCATTCCATTTTTCTTTAAATTCCATTTTAGGTAAAAATGGAGAAGTTACAAAAGGAATGCCGTTCAAGTATGTTTTTTCAAATTCTGCAAAGGTTTCTGTTGGATAAAAAGTCCTTGCTGCCACCGCCCATAATCCAATTTTTTCTGTGTTTGCAGTTGAACCGACTGCTTTTTGAAATAATTTGGTTAGTACTGAACTCGAATTGATGCTTATTTCTTTGGTAACTCCCAGACAAAAAGACAATAATTGTTTCATGTCAGTATCTAATTTTTCCAGTAATGGAAGAGCTTCTTCTACATTTTCGCGTGGCATTCTGCTTATAGCAATACTCAAATCAACAGGGTCGATGCTTTCATTTGCTTTTTGATAAGCAATAATTCTTTCGAGTAAAATTTTCGGAGCAATCCAATGCGGTTTATGAGTAGAAAATGACAATAGTGGTAAAATCGAATTGTCTTTGTTCTTCTGCATCACTTTTTCAATCATTGGCTTTATGGACCGCAGTGTTTTTAGGGTGATATAATCTTTATCGTTTAGTGTATAGACTAGGTTTTTATTTGCAATTTTATTGATTAATAAATTTTTTGTGTAGTTTTTGAGAACGCTTTCAGTATAATTTTTTTGCAGCTGATTCAGATAGGGCTGTAATTGTTGCTCGTAATCACTTGGGAATAAATTTCTCTGAGCTATAAATACATTCAATAAAATTTCAGAATCGAGCACATCTTCTGATGAAAGAAATCGTCCGTAAAGGAATAAAATTTCGTTCCAGTCTTTTGGAATTTGAACGGGTTCAACTAAAAAGTTTACTTTTTCCGGATTGAATTCATAGCTTTTTAATGATGATTCATTTACAATTAATACATCCTCATCCAGAAAATTACTCAGACTGGATTTGACGCTTCCCTGCATATACGAAGCATACTCTGATAATTTTTCTCTCAAAACAGCATCTTTGACATTCCCGATTTTCAGAATTAATTTTGTTACTTTTTCCTGAAGACTCAAATCGGAAATCACATAGATATCAGCCAGTAAAACAGCAATTGGTTTGTTAAGTTTTGAATTATTTTTGCTTAATTTTTCCAAAACCATGATGCTGTTTTTTATCGCAGCTTTGCAGTCACTTCGCATCATTAATGCTTCAAGCCATTCAAAATAAGATTTTGTTTTAAACTTTGGATGATCGTATATTTTCTTAATTAATTCCGATCCGTAATTGGTAATTGTTGGGTTCGAATTATGGAAAAAGGTGAAAATATTTTCTTGAAAAGCTATTAATTCATCAGCTGAAGGCTGTAATTCTTCTATGTTTTTTCTGAATAGCAGTTTCAGATTATTATTCCACTCTTTGGTCTGTATAAGAATGGCATTTTCTAGAAAAGTCTTTTTATCTAATTTGTTTTCAGATATTAACAGCTGAAATGCAATAGACCAAGTATTGTGTTCTCTATAGCTTGCATTTTTATTTTCTCTAAAAGTGCTATTCTGAATATTGGTTTCGTAATTGTATAATTGAGGAATGTCTCTTTCATAAGCGATTTTATCTTTCGACAGAGAATCGATGAATTCACGAGGTTTAATAGTACCTGACCAGCTATTGAATCGGGACAGACACAATGCAGATAATTCCGGATTAAAATTGACAAAATTATTTTCTTCAAGAAAGCGCAAAGATTGATAATCAAAATTGAGCCAATCCGATTTTCTAAATCGATCCAGAAGGTAAAATTCAATCCAATTGGGTTTTGCCCAAAGTAAGATTTCTAAAATTTGAGGATTGTTTTTTGCTCTTTCAAGAAAATTTAAAGCTTCGTCAAAAGATAAAATATCAGTTTTATCAAATATTGCAATGGCACTTAACGTAATAATTTCTTTGATTTTTTCACCACCTCGGATTCCCCAATCCCAATTATTCTTGGTTGTTTTTTTATAACCAGGTTCTAATGACAGATCGATATAAGTCATCCAATAACGCTTGTTTTTTTTGATATGCTTTCGAAGTGAATCTAAATTTCCTTTTGAGTTTTTTATCAAAAAAGGTAAAAGTAATTCTGTTTTTCTCTGTTGTAGTAAAGCATCATATTCATTTAAAATTTCATTGATATTGGAAATTTTACCTGTCTTCGGATCTATTTTTTCTGTAACAATTACTTCACCGCTTTCTGAATACCCTTTTTTTGTTTTTTCTGCCAAAATCTTTTCTGCAGCTTTCAAACATTCTTCAGTACTATTAAAGGTTTTAGTCTGCGAAGTGCCTGAAGTTCCATTTTTACCATAAGTTACGGTATAATTAATTTCAGAAACTTCAATCTGCCAGAATTTATCAGAAGTGCCGTCAATGTATTTTAAGTGCTTTTTCATGTTGAATGATAGATTTGATGCTATATATTGTTCAAAAAACAAATTAAATTTTGATTTCAGAAAGATAAGTATTTTCTGAAAATGACCAAAAGTTTTTAAAATTTTATTACTGATTTTACTTAAAAAAATAAGACAAGACAAACCCATAGATAAAGCATAGCAAAGGCATAGATAGTGTATGAGTAATGTATGAATACAAAATCAGGAATCACGGCTCACTAGTCGTGGTTTTATGTTTATTGCAGTATGTGTTTTTTATAATTCGTCATTTACTGTTCAAGAATTAGATTCTTTTGCGGTAGTAATTTAAGTCCATAAATCATTATAAATAGTGATTTTAATAGTAGGAAAAAGTTGTAATATTGTGTTTGCTTTATTTACAAATCAATTTATAAAAGATGAAAAAATTATTATTAGTAATAGCCATGACACAATTAATGGTTTCCTGTTCCGATGATACATCAGAAACAAAAAAAGAAGAAGAAACTAACAGCGGAAAATATTATGTAGTAGGCAGTAAATATGACCGTAACAGTGAGAATAATTATTCATGGCTTGCAGCTATTTGGGTGGATGGTGTTCCTACGGTATTATCCAATGAAGGATTATCTGAAGCTAATGCTGTTGCCATCTATAATAATGATATATACGTTGCTGGAACCCAGTCTTTGAGTAATGGCAATGATGTACTTAAATTATGGAAAAATAATGCAGCTGAAAGCTTAACTGATGGGAAGTATCGTGTCGAAGCACGAGATTTAGCTGTAAGTGAAGGAAATGTATACATTGCTGGAAACGAATATAAAGGATCGCTGAATACTTCAATTGCAACTGTCTGGAAAAATGGACAAGCTATCCATTTGAGTGATGAAATTTCAGAAGTGAATGCTATTTGTCTTTATAATAATGATGTCTATGCTGCAGGTTATAAAGAGATTGATGGCAAAAAAACAGCAATAATCTGGAAAATTGGTAAAGAAGAAACTATTTTATATTCTGGTGACGATGATTTTGAGAGTATTGCCACAGATATTTATGTAGATGACAAGGGAGTTTTTGCATCAGGAAATATAAGAAATTCGACAAAATCGACTGCCATGCTTTGGAAAAATACTATTGGCACTGCGCTGTCAGATGTGGAGAATTATTCACAGGCTAATGCTTTATTCGTTAATGGTTCAGATGTTTATGTATGCGGCACTGATATCAACACACGCGTGTATACTTTTATAGGTAAAGTATGGAAGAATGGTAATCTTATCAAAGAAATTAGCGGCTATAATTCATTGAATATTAATATTGCTGATAATAAAATTTATATAGCATCATTTGGATTGGACGGCAATGATATTAATTCGGAACACAAGGTTTTTGAGTCAGGACTCGATAATTTAAATTTTACTGAAAAATATAAATTTACTAACGATAAAATAAATGCTGTTTTGGTAAAATAGACGGATTAAGGATGAGATAATTTTGCTTACTTTTCAAATAAAAAAACCGCTCTAATGTTTATAATTAGAGCGGTTTTGATTTAATTATTGTTACCGTATATTTTAGCATAAAGATCTTTGTAAATTTCTTTAATGATCTTTCGTTTCAGTTTTAAAGTAGGAGTGAGGTGTCCGCCGTTTATAGACCATACATCCGGTGTTAATTCGAAACGTTTGATTTGTTCCCAATTTCCGAATTTGGTGTTTAAATGATCTACTTCTTCTTTGATTCGGTCAATTACCTTTGGATTAGAAATGATTTCCTCATTGGTTTTTCCAGCATCAATTCCGTGTAACTTAGCCCATTCTTTAACGAATTCAAAACTCGGCTGAATGAATGCGCCAGGCATTTTTTCGCCATCCCCAATTACCATTATCTGTTCTATAAAACGGGATTGTTTCATAGTGTTTTCAATAAGCTGCGGAGCAATATATTTTCCTCCCGATGTTTTGAACATTTCTTTTTTTCTGTCGGTAATTGATAAAAATCCGTCTTTATCCACATTCCCGATATCTCCCGTATGGAAATAACCATCAATTATAGCTTCGGCAGTTTTTTCAGGATCTTTAAAATACCCCATCATAACATTAGGGCCTTTACAGAGAATTTCGCCGTCTTCGGCAATTTTTATCTCTACATTATTAATGATTTTACCGGCAGTTCCTATTTTAAAACCTTTGTTTCTAAAATCATTTACAGAAATCACAGGTGAAGTTTCAGATAATCCGTAGCCTTCCATAATGTATATTTCTGCAGCGGCAAAAACTCTCGCTAATCTTGGCTGGAGTGCAGCACTTCCATTTACAATTAAATCTAAATTACCTCCTAAACCCGTTTTCCATTTACTGAAAATTAATTTACGGGCTAGTTTTAACTGCAGTTCATACCAAAAACCGTTAACGCCGTAAGGTTCGTATTTTAAGCCGACACCAACAGCCCAAAAGAAAAGTTTCTTTTTGATTCCTGTAAGTTCAGTTCCTTTGCCAATAATTTTTTCGTAAACTTTTTCAATAAGCCTTGGCACACCAGTCATTACTGATGGTCTTACTTCTTTGATATTATCAGATATTTTTTCGATTGATTCTCCAAAATAAATAGAACAGCCGTAAAATTGATAAATGTAAGTCACCATTCGCTCATAAATATGGCAGATAGGCAGGAAACTCAAAGCACGGCTAACACCTGCATTAAAAGGAATTCTGTCGGCACTGTCCAAAACATTCGAAACAATATTTTTATGCGAAAGCATGACACCTTTCGGTCTTCCGGTTGTTCCTGATGTATATATGATGGTGGCTAAATCTTCTGGATTTACACTGTTTTTTCGATCTTCGACAGCATCCTGATTGCTTGTGTCTTTACCAAGTTCCAATAATTCATTCCAGTTTTTGCATCCGTCAACTTCATTAAAAGAAAATACATCTTTCAGAGAAGGAACTTTCGCTTTTATGCTGTTGATTTTATTTACTAATTCTGCATCCGAGACGAATACATATATGGCCTCCGAATGATTTAGGATATACTCATAATCATCTTCGGTAATGGTTGGGTAAACAGGAACATTCTGCGCACCAGTTTGTAAAATACCAACATCCATAATATGCCATTCGGTTCTGTTGTTACTGGAGATGATGGCTATTTTATCATTTTTCTGCACACCCATTCTCAGCAATGCTCTAGAAACTGCATTGGCTTTATCAATATATTCTTGAGTTGAAGTTGCTGTCCAAACCCCATTTTGCTTTGTTACTAAAGCATCTGGTTTATTATAATTTTCTAGCTGATAGTATGGAAAATCAAAAAGACGATTGATGGTTATCATTATGAGATTATTAAATTCTATCGCAAATTAAATAAAAATTAATAATAATTTTTACTTTCGAAAGATTTATTATTACCAATATGATTACAATATTGGTAATCAGCGAAATCGTTTTCTTGAAATTAGCAGATTTGAATGAATTAGATTAATAAATAGAACAAAACGGCTTTAATTATTTTGCTGAATAATTATAAAACAGAAGTGTTTCAAGGTTTTACAGTGTTTTCTTCTTCGGCTGTTATTCTACATATTCTTTTACCCGTTCACCCGAAATGTATATTTTCTTTTTGTCATAATGAATAGAAAATGACTGGGAAGACCATTGGTTTTCGTCTGCAGCTTTAGAATTTGAAGTACTGCTTTTTTTATACCAAAAAGAATAAGAAGCACTATTAAAACCTTCTTTGAAAATAGGAATTCCAGATTCGGAACATTCTATTCCCCAAATAATATTCTCTTTAGTTAGATCTTCATTTTGCATAATTCCGGTTCCATCTTCATTAAGAATTGTTGTAGGCGCTAATTGATTTACATAAGTGTATAAACCTGTAATTGGGTAGCCGATAACCGTTGCGATATAGTGATCTTTTTTGTCACTTTTAATCTTTGTCACTTTGATTTGGGCAAAAGAATGTGCCGCACTCAATACAAGTGCAGTAAGCAGTAAGGTAAAGTTTTTCATGGATGTAGGTTAATTTTAGAAAAAAATTAAAGAGCAATGGGAATTACTTTTTAATTGTGGTTATGTATTTATTGTTGAATTGTAAGCTAAGATAAAACAGAATTTGGAATTAAAAACTACAAATAAGTGTAATTGTACAGATATAAATAGCCTTCCATAAATTCTTTGGTTCCTTTTGGAGAATACTGATAATTTTTTATTTTTTTCTCAATTGCATTTCCATTAGAATCAAGTTTATAAGTGATAACTGTTTCTTGATTTGGAAACTTAGTTGTATTGCCTGAATTGATAGTTATCATGTTAATGACTCTGTTGTTGCGGTCATACTTGTAAATTGTTTTGTAAGCTGCAACTCCCGATTTTGAAGTTAATGATTCTTTTATCAGTCCGTTAGAGTCATAATTGTATTGGCTTACCAAATCGGTAGTTTGGTAATCGATCTGAAAAATTTGATTATAATCATTAAAATGATAAAAATATTCCTTTCTGGCAGTTACTTTTTTAGGCATCCCTTCGAGTAAATCTTCTCCTTTAAACAGAATATTTTTCTTTTGAACATATTTATAATCCACCGCAGAAAATATCGGATCTTTTTCTTGGGCGTTTCCAGTTGTATCTGTTTCGTTTGTTAAAATAGTTGTCTCAATATCGATATGCGATACAAAACCTTTGTTAGTGTAACTGAAGAAACTCTTTTTTGTTAATGAATTTTTAAATGTTTCCTCTATTTCTTTAATTAAGCCATTCTGGTCAAATCTATATTGATTACTTACAGATGCTGAATCGTTTGTTGTACGGCCTTGAATATCCGTTGTGAATTTATGTTCCTGCATTTCTTTTACAGATCCTTTCAATCGCAGCAGCTGGGCGTTTACACCCAATTCAAGCAGAGGATTTGTTCGGATTGAGAAATCAGCAGACTGTGCTGATACAGCATTGATAAAGAGCAGAAAACTTAAAACTAAAAGAGTTTTTTTAAAAAAAATCATTGGGGGCTTTTTTAAAATTATTTTTTTGATTTGAAACTGAAATCCTTA
The DNA here is from genome assembly GCF_003385115.1 of Flavobacterium aquicola. Lineage (GTDB taxonomy): Bacteria > Bacteroidota > Bacteroidia > Flavobacteriales > Flavobacteriaceae > Flavobacterium > Flavobacterium aquicola. Next base: position 196,292 of record NZ_QUNI01000001.1, on the reverse strand, counting down.
ATAAAAAACCCATCTCAAGTGTTACAGAAGGCGGGTTGGCTTGCAAATAAAAATTTAATAGTAAAGTCTTATTTGCTTGTGATACCTTTTCTTTTTTTGGCGAATATAGTTCAAAATTTAATAAAAAAACAGAATAGAATTTATAACGCTGGACTTTTTTTGAACATATTTATATTCGGAATACTAAAATGAATTTTGGAAATATTGCTGTAGATTATTTTTTATATTTCTTTATAAAAAATGTCTGCAAATTCGAGGTCAGAAGCAAGTTTTCTATACTGCAGACTAGCAGTTATAATACAAGTTTGGAGGTATTTTTTCTAGGAAAAAAAAGTTTAAATTTGCTTATGACTAGAAATTTATATTTGCTTTTTGCCTTTTTTTTCATTGGATTTGTAAATGCATCTCCGCTTAAAACGTATGTGTATAATAATGATTATCATCATCTGTCGCATTATTATCAGTATATAGAAGATTGCAATTCGTTTTCATTATCAGAAGTACTTCAGAATTTTAAGGCAGGAAAATTTCAGCATCCTGAACCAGAGAAAGCGTTTAGTTCTGGAATTTCTACCTGCAGTTACTGGCTGGCTGTTGCTGTTAAAAATGGTTCAGGGATAAACCAAAAAATGCTTTGGAGTTTTTATAATAATGCTTTGTCTTTTTCGCTCTACGAATTCAAAAATAATAAACTTGTTTTTCTGGATCAGGCCTCTATGCATGAGGATCTAGATGCGCGTGCTTATCCGGTAAGAAGTATTTCGTTCCCTTTTTATTTAGATGCAGATCAAAGTAAAATTTTGTTTGTCAAAGTAACACCGACAGTTAATAAAAACATTTATTTTCCCACAGGTATTAAAACCGTCGAGGAATTTTTAACCTTCGAACTGGAATTCAGCTACTTGATGGGTAAGTATTTTGGAATTTTATTATTAATTGTATTCATCAATCTGTGTCTGTTTGTAATCTTGAGAAGGAGAATATATTTATACAATGTTTTTTATATTTTCTTTGTTGTACTGTTTCAATTATCCGATTTCCACTTTGATTCTCTCGAAATTCCGAACGCCTTTTTTACTTTTTGGAGTTTCATCAACAAAGATTTTTATATAGCAGTTTCGATATTTTTTTATGTCAAGGTCTTTCAGATTTTTGTAGAGTTTCCTAAAAATTTTCCAAAACTGAATTTGATTCTGAATTATTTAAATTACACATTACTGCTGAGTGCAGTTTTAGTTTTTGTAAATAGTTTTGTATTCCGTCAAAGCTATTATTTTATTCAGTTTGTGAACGTTCTAATCAATTCTATGATATACGTAATAGTTGGATTTATGATGGTCTCAGTTATCATTGGGATTCGATTTAAAATTAAATTTTTCTTGTTATTTGGATTGTCGTTTGTATTCCTGTTTTATGGTTTTCTTGGTTATTTACTGAATACTTTAAATCTAGCAAGTCTGCCAATATTCAGACCGGGAAATCTGATAAACGGTGCGGTTATAGAAGTTTCATTTCTTACTATTTTCTTTATCTACAAGTTTAAACTGGATAAAGAAAAAGCTGCTTCGAAAATAATTTCCGAGATTAGAAAAAACGATGATTTGTCTAAAAAAATGCTTACGATTGAATCAAAAGAGCAGGAAAGGCTTGCACGAAATATTCATGATGAAATTGGTAGTGACATAACTGGTCTTAGACTGCAGCTTGAAAATCATCTGCTGGAAAGTAATATACCTTTGCTGCAGCAGGAACATATACTTGAAAATGTAAAAGCATTATACGAAAAAGTCAGAGATTTAAGTTACTTTATGAAGCCGACAGAATTTAATGTTAATTTTATTGATACAGTAGAAAATCAGGTTTCTTTTTATAGAAAAAATGTAAAAAATGTTGAATTCGAGCTGTTTACAAACGTTAGTGACTCCGATGTTTTTCTGCCCGAAATTCAGACGCAGCTGACCAGAATTATTAAGGAAGCGTGTACAAATGCATTGAAACACTCTATGGCTTCAAAGATTTCAATACAATTAATTTCCGAAAACGGCTCGCTCCTGCTAATGATTGAAGACAACGGTATTGGTTTTAATACTGAAAAAGAGTTTAAGAGCAGCGGTCTAGAAAATATGAAGTCCAGAGTTGCATTTTTAAAAGGAATAATTACTTTGGAAAGCAATAAAAAAGGGACTTCAATAATTATAGAAATTCCATTAATATGACAGAACTGAATTATAATATTGTTATTGCAGATGATCACAAGCTGATCATTTCGGGTATAAATCACATTATTGCCACTAATAATTTGGGGAAAATAATCAGTGAAGTTTATAACGGAGTACAGCTCCTTCAGTTTTTGCAGAATAACACGGTTGATTTAGTGATAATCGATATAAATATGCCCGAATTAAACGGAATTGATGCTGCAAAAAAAATTATAGAACTATATCCTGCTGTTTCAATTTTGATGCTCAGCCAATATGAAAATATTGAATTAATAAGAAAATTAAAAAATATTGGTGCAAAAGGATATTTGTCTAAAAATTTCGAAATCACTGAATTGATAGAAGCGATTAAAACGATAAAGGAAAATGATGTTTTCTTTCCTTCGCTGGATGCAGCTGGAGATATTGTAAAAAAAGATAAGTTTCATCTGAGTGCACGCGAGGTTGAAATTATATCTCTTATTGCCCAAGGAAAAACATCAAAAGAGATTGGTAATGAGCTTATTTTGAGCGAATATACGATTGAAACGCATCGAAAAAACTGTATGCGCAAATTAGAAGTCAATTCTATTGTTACTCTTCTTAATAAAGCAAAAGAATTAGGTTATATTTTTTAACTGCAACGGCTTCTGAATGTAATCAGTACATTTTGTTTAATTTTAAAGATATTTTAGACGCAAAAAAAACCGCCTCTAAATAATAAGAGACGGTTATTGGATAATAATAATTTAAATTATAATACTATTTGTTTGTATTTTCAATCCATTTTTTAGCATTCACAAAAGCTTCGTGCCAAGGCGTAACCTCGTCATTTCTGTCTTTTGGATAATTCGCCCAGTTCCATTGGAAAGTCGAACGCTCAAAGTGAGGCATTGTAACCAAATGTCTTCCGGTTTTGTCACACATCATAGCAGTGTTAAATGCAGAACCATTCGGATTAGCTGGATATCCTTCGTAACCGTATTTCCCAACGATGTTATAATTTGCTTCTGCTTCTGGTAAATTGAATTTTCCTTCTCCGTGAGAAACCCAAACTCCCAAAGTACTTCCCGCTAAACTAGATAACATAACAGAATTGTTTTCCTGAACTTTCACAGATGTGAAAATACTCTCGTGTTTGTGGCTGTCGTTATGAAGCATTTTGCCGTGAATTTCGTGTTCAGGATTAATTAATTCTAGTTCCATAAACAATTGGCAGCCATTACAGATTCCGACAGATAAAGTGTCTTCTCTTTTGAAGAAGTTTTTCAATGCTGTATTTGCTTTTTCATTGTATTTGAAAGCTCCGGCCCATCCTTTTGCAGAACCTAAAACATCCGAATTAGAGAATCCTCCAACAGCTCCAATGAACTGAATATCTTCCAGATTTTCACGTCCCGAAATCAAATCGGTCATGTGAACGTCTTTTACATCAAAACCTGCCAAGTACATAGCATTAGCCATTTCACGCTCGGAATTACTTCCTTTTTCACGAATAATCGCTGCTTTTGGTCTTGGTTTTGAACCGTCAATAATTGGTGCTTTTCCTGTGAAATGAGAAGGGAAAGTATAGTCTAACGGCTGATTTTTATAATTATCATAACGTGCTTGTGCAGTTCCGTTTTTGGCTTGTTTTTGGTCTAATAAGAATGAAGTTTTAAACCATATATCTCTATATTTAGCAATATCCAATTTGCATGGGCCAAAGTCCAAAGTCGCTTCGCTAGTTGCATTTCCTAATTTGAAGAAAGAAACATTGTTGGCTTTCAATTTTGCTTCAACTACTTCGTCAGAATTCGCTTGGAAAACCACAGCGATATTTTCAGAGAAAAGATATTTAATGATGTCTTTTTCTTCAAAAACAGAGAAGTCAATTTTTGCTCCCAAATTCACATCAGCAAAACACATTTCTAATAAAGTAGTAATCAAACCACCGCTTCCGATGTCGTGTCCAGCCAAAATCTGATTGTCTAAAATCAATTCTTGAAGTGTATTAAATACATTTTTGAAGAAAGCAGCGTCTTTGATTGTAGGAGCTTCGTTTCCGATAGCATTCAGTGTTTGTGCTAATGAAGAACCTCCTAATTTAAATTCATCCTGAGACAAATTGATATAATAAATAGAACCTCCGTCTTTTTGTAAAACTGGTTCCACTACTTTTTGAATATCGATACAATTTCCACCAGCTGAAATAATAACCGTTCCCGGCGCAATTACTTCGTCATTTGGATATTTTTGCTTCATCGAAAGTGAATCTTTTCCTGTTGGAATGTTGATTCCTAATTCGATGGCAAAGTTAGAACAGCTTTCAACTGCAGCGTATAAACGAGCATCTTCACCTTCATTTTTACAAGCCCACATCCAGTTAGCAGAAAGGGAAACACCTTTCAATCCGTCTTTAATCGGAGCCCAAACGATGTTGGATAAAGATTCGGCAATTGCAGTTCTTGTTCCCGCAACAGGATCAATCAAAGAGGCGATAGGAGAGTGCCCGATTGAAGTTGCAATACCTTCTTTTCCTTGGTAATCCAATGCCATTACACCCACATTATTCAATGGTAATTGTAATGATCCAGCACATTGCTGTTTTGCTACTTTTCCGCCAACGCAGCGATCTACTTTATTAGTTAACCAGTCTTTACATGCAACAGCTTCCAATTGTAAAACAGCCTCTAAATAAGTTGAAATGTTTTTTACGTCATAGTTCAAACCGCTATAGTTGTAATCAATAGTTTTGTCTGTCATTACAGTTTTTGGAGAACTTCCGAAGAAATCTTCCAAAGCATAATCCATCGGTTTTAAACCTGTAGTTTGCGATTCGAATGTAAAACGGTGGTCGCCTGTAACGTCACCAACCTGATACATTGGAGAACGCTCTCTATCAGCGATTCTTTGTAATGTGTCAATATCTTTCTGGCCAATAACCAATCCCATTCTTTCCTGAGATTCATTACCAATGATTTCTTTTGCAGAAAGAGTAGGGTCACCAACAGGCAGTTTATCCAAATCAATCAATCCTCCAGTTTCTTCAACCAATTCAGAAAGACAGTTTAAGTGTCCACCCGCACCGTGATCGTGAATAGAAACGATTGGATTGTTATCGCTTTCTACCAATCCACGAATGGCGTTAGCAGCACGCTTTTGCATTTCTGGGTTCGAACGCTGGATAGCATTCAATTCAATTCCTGAACCAAAAGCTCCTGTATCTGCAGAAGAAACCGCAGCACCGCCCATTCCAATTCTATAATTTTCTCCTCCAAGAATAACGATTTTGTCGCCTTCTTTTGGTTTATGTTTGATAGCTTGGTCTAGTTTTCCGTATCCAATTCCTCCCGCTTGCATGATTACTTTGTCGTAACCAACTTTGCGGTTGTTTTCTTCGTGTTCGAAAGTTAAAACGGAACCAGTAATCAACGGTTGTCCAAATTTATTTCCAAAATCTGAAGCTCCATTTGAAGCTTTGATCAAAATGTCCATTGGAGTTTGATATAACCATTTTCTTTCGGCTACAGCATCTTCCCAAGCTCTGTTTTCTTCTAATCTTGAGTAAGAAGTCATATAAACTGCTGTTCCCGCCATTGGCAATGAACCTTGTCCACCAGCCAAACGGTCACGAATTTCTCCTCCAGAACCTGTTGCAGCTCCGTTGAAAGGCTCTACTGTGGTTGGGAAATTATGGGTTTCTGCTTTTAATGAAATAACCGAATCAAATTCTTTTACTTCATAAAAATCAGGTTTGTCGGCAGTTTTTGGAGCAAACTGCTGTACTCTTGGTCCTTTTACAAAAGCAACGTTGTCTTTGTAAGCCGAAACAATATCGTTAGGGTTTTCTTGTGATGTTTTTTTGATTAATTTAAAAAGAGAAGTCTCTTTTTCCACTCCGTCAATAACAAAAGTTCCGTTGAAAATCTTGTGACGGCAGTGCTCTGAATTCGCTTGTGAGAAAGCAAAAATCTCAGAATCAGTTAATTTTCTGCCTAATTTGGCTGATAAATTATCTAGATAATCTACTTCTTCCTGACTCAAAGCCAAACCTTCAGCTTTGTTATATGTGGCAATATCATCGATGTCCAGAATTGATTCCGGCTGTATGTTGATAGTGAAAATTTCCTGATCTAACTGATTGAATTTTTGAGAAAGCATCGGATCAAAATCATTGAAATCTGCTGTTGCTGGATGAAATTCTTCAATTCTGATAATGCCTGGAATTCCCATATTTTGGGTGATTTCCACAGCATTGGTGCTCCAAGGCGTAATCATAGTGGCGCGTGGTCCAACAAAAAAATCCGTCAATGCGGATTTCTCTATTTTATTTGCGTCGGCAAAAAGCCAGTTAAGTTTTGAAATGTCTTGAGCTGAAATTTCGTTTTGCGTTTGTACTGCAAAAACAGTTTTGCTTTGGTTTTCAAAGAAATGGATCATTGTTGTGTAGTTTGTTGTATTTAACGGTGCAAATTTAGTTTAAATAAATAGTAAGAGCAAATGCGAAATGCAAACTATTCGGCAAAATGAAATAATAGAAAAAAAGGCCGCAAATTCGCAGATTATATCCATTTAAAATTCATAAAAAAATTTGCGAATTTGCGGTTAATTAAAGTATTACTTTGGAAACGGTTTGCTTTGATATGCTCCCAAATCTGGCGGAAGTGTTCTAGTGATTCCCAAAATATCAAGCGGAATTAAGTAAGCCGAATTTCCTTTCGCGAAAGCAGAAGAAGTATCGTCAATGTTGAAATTATTAATATTTGGGTTAAAGAATTTCGGATCTTTATTAAGTATAATTTCATTGTAATGTAAAGAATCACTATCGAATTGATAAAGAGGATCAGAAGTGTATTTGTTATTAGTGTTGTTGAATTTGAGCAAACAATTGTTGAATTGATAATTAAAAAGCGATTCGGTTTTTTTATCCAAAATCAGTTCATTGGAATATGATCCATAAATAATACAGTTGTTGAATGTGGCTTCAGTTAAGTCTTTTGTTTCTGGAATTGAACCCGCACTATAATTGCTGATGTAGACTGCAGACTGTCCCGGACTCGACCAATTGTTGTTGAAAGTACTGTGTGTAAATTTGTAATTTCCTCCATAAGTACAGGCTAAACTTGCTTGGCCTGTGTAGTTGATTACAATGTTTTCTCCTTCAATCATCGCGTTTTTGGCTTGGATTCCGTAGTGTGTGCAATTGTAAATTTGGGTGTTTTTTATTGAAGTTGTTGTGCCATTATTGCCATCAATCAATAATCCAACTGTTGCGTTTTTTAGCGTAAGATTTTGAATTTCATTATTAGTGCTTCCATTCTGCAACCAAATTGTTCCCCACTGTCCTGGGATGTAAGCGAAATCGGGCTGCTGACGATCACTGCTAAAAATCACTTCGTTTTCCAGTTTGTCTGTAGCAGATTTTGTTCCATTGACATTAATGGATGAATTTTTGGAAACAATAAGACCAGAATTTGCGTGGAAATATACTCGGGATCCTGCGTCAAAAATGACGGTTTCACCTTCGGGAACGGCTGCATATCCGTAAATAACATACGCCTTTTTGTTAGTGAAATGAAGCTCATTGCCATGCAGAGGGTCATTTTTGTCTAAATAAAAACCGCTGATTTTTTCATCACCGATCGGAAGCGTTTCTGTGGTTCCGTCAGCATTTCGTTTCGGATATAACAAAACAGCGTCTTGAACTAAAGTCACCAATTCTACTTTTTGAAGATTGGCGCCGCTGTCAAATTCAATTTGGTCGGTATATAGAAATTCGGCTGGAGTTGTGTTGTCGCTTTCAACTGTCGTTTCTATAAAAATGTATAGACTGTCTTTGGCTAATAGCGTAACATTTTCGAATGTTTTTCCTTGATTTCCCTGAGCACCGTCAATGCTCATTCTGTATTTTGAATTTAAGCCTTTGGCAAATTTTATCTGAGGAATGTTAATATCGTTTTTGGAATGGTTATAGACTTTCAAGGCGTAAGTACTAGAACTCAAATTGGTAAAAACAGTGTCCAAATAAACTGTATCCTTAGAAAAGGTTAAGTCACCTGTACTGGCAGTAGTTTCAAAATCACTGCGGCAGGAGCAGAATGAAAGCAGTATTCCGGCTAGAACTAATAAGCTGATGCGAGGCATTTGGTTTTATTTTTTGTAAAAATATAAAAAAACTTGTACGTATTTGGATTTAATTCGATTGTTGATTTAGCAAATATTCTATTCTTTAAAGATGAAAAAAAAAGCCAGTATAACTTCTGCGGGTTATATCTGGCTGTACCGTATAGTTCTTAAGATGTTACCTATTTCTTGGAGACTCTTACTTTAAAAGCAAAAGTTCCAGTTATTTTTTTAATCGTTTCAGGTGTGTTAATTAAGTATGTTTTCATTTCATATTTACACTGCACTCTAAAAACTGCATAATTAGACTCACTTTTTAAGTATTTTACTGCTACAACTTGGTTATACTCAGTGTCTGACTGCCCTTCAGAACTTACCAGTCTTTTTGTAGTGTCATCGATGCTATTGCCATCTAAGGGAAGTTTTTGCGAAAATTGAAAAGGCTCATTATTGCTTCCATATTCCATTATTTTATGTTTGGATAATATTTTTGCTTTAACAATTTTAGAACTGTCTTTTGGGTACGAAAAATAAAAAGTTTCTCTAGTTGATTCTGATGAAGCAGAAACAGTATATGTGGTATCATTTACTGCATTTGGAAAAAGATCTAATCTATCGCAGTTGATGTAGCGTTCCCAATCGGGTGTTTTAAATGCTAAATGCAGTGTTTCATTGACTTCGGGAGTTGTGCCAGATTCGTCTTTGCCTTCATCACTGCTGCAGGAGCCAAAAAGAATGATTAGGCTGCAAAAAAATAATTTATAAAATTTAGAATTAGATGTAAAGTTTGTCATTGCAGATTTCGTTTTTGTTTAAAATTTAATTTTTATAAAAATAGAGGAATATTTTAAGTCGTAAAATACTCTAAAAGGGGTATTTTCTATTTTTCTGCAATAATAGCAATTTTTGAGTAAAGGCAAAACAGTGCGGGATAAACTGTTTTGTGCCATCTTTTCTATAAATTTACATTTTTAAAATAAAGACACATGATATTCGATAAAGATAAAGTACTCGAATTTTGCAATGCATTTTCCAAAAACACTTTAATGGAAACCCTTAAAATTGAATTCATAGATGCTGGCGAAGGATTCTTATCTGCCAAAATGCCTGTGAATTCAGCCGTTCATCAGCCAATGGGCTTACTGCATGGAGGGGCTTCGGTGGCATTGGCAGAAAGTGTTGGAAGCGCAGCTTCGCATTTTTTTATTGATGCTAAAAATCAAGAAGTGCGCGGTATAGAGATTTCGGCTAATCATTTAAAAAGTATTAGAGAAGGGGTTGTTTTTGGTACTGCACGAATTATCCATAAAGGGAAAAGTATTCACCTTTGGGAAATTAAAATTACAGATGAAGATGGAAATTTAATTTCGCTTTGTAAATTAACAAATATGGTTTTGACCAAAGAGAACAAGTAATGATGATTGATTTTTTTTCTAAAATAAAACTTCATAAAGAACAAAATCTGCCTTTTGTACTTTATTCTAAACCCAATTCCATCGCAGCTATTTGTTTTTTGCAGCAGAATGATGTTTTATATACCGTATCCGATTTTACCGAAAATGGTTTTGTTTTTGCTTCTTTTGATGAAAAACAATTGGTTTTAATTCCCGCAAAGGAATCTGAAATAATAACGGCTGAACTGGAAAATATTGATATTGAGCCAGTCGAAATAGATGATTTGGTTTTTGATGAAGAAGCCAAAATACAATATGAAGATTTAGTTGCCAAAGGAATTCAGGCAATTGAAAACGATGAATTTAAAAAAGTTGTTTTGTCCCGAAGCGAAACTATTGATTTAACTGTCTTTGATTTTACAGTGACTTTTCAGCAGTTAACTCAATTGTATCCAGCCACCTTCAGGTATTGTTTTTATCATCCAAAAATTGGAATGTGGATGGGAGCAACACCAGAACAATTGTTAAAAGCAAATGGTAGTGTTTTTGCAACCACTGCTTTGGCTGGAACACAAAAAGCTAATGATGAAGCTTCCATTTCGTGGGAGCAAAAAGAAAAAGATGAACAGCAGTATGTGACTGATTTTATTGTAAAAAAACTCCATGAGATAGCACTGTCTGTAAAAGTAACAGAGCCATACAATATAAAAGCGGGATCTATCTGGCATATAAAAACCGATATTTCTGGAGTTTTAAACAAAAACTCAACGTTAGGACAGGTAATTGGTGCTTTGCATCCAACTCCTGCGGTCTGCGGTCTGCCCAAAAAGAAAGCAATGGCTTTTATTATAGAAAATGAGAATTATTACCGAACTTTTTACAGCGGTTTTTTAGGTGAATTAAACAGCGGTCTGGCATCTGCTGCCGTAAGTTCTGATTTATTTGTGAATTTACGAAGCATGCAGATTAAAAATAATAAAGCTGTTTTATATATGGGATGCGGTATTACGAGAGAAAGTATTCCAGAAAAAGAGTGGGAGGAAAGTGTCAATAAATCAATGACAATGAAAAGAGTCCTAAATAGAAATTAGAAAACAGCAAATATAAAAAGTAAATAAATTTTTGATGAAATTAGATATACTAGCATTTGGAGCACATCCTGACGATGTAGAATTGGGATGTTCAGGGACTATCTTGAAAGAGATTTCTTTGGGGAAAACAGTAGGAATTGTTGATTTAACTAGAGGCGAATTAGGAACTCGCGGTTCTGCAGAGATTCGCGACAAGGAAGCAAGTGCTGCTGCTGAAATTTTAGGAGTTTCGATTAGAGAGAATCTTAATATGCGCGATGGATTTTTTGTAAATGACGAAAAACACCAATTGGAAGTTATAAAAATGATTCGGAAATACCAGCCAGAGATTGTCCTTTGTAATGCGATAGATGACAGGCATATTGATCATGGAAAAGGGAGTAAGCTGGTTTCGGATGCCTGTTTTTTGTCAGGACTGCTAAAAATTGAAACAGTACATGAGGGTGAAGTTCAAAAACCATGGAGACCCAAGTTGGTATATCATTACATTCAGTGGAAAAATATAGTACCTGATTTTGTTGTTGATATAACAGGATTCACTGATACTAAAATCGAAGCTATTTTGGCATACGGCTCTCAGTTTTATGACCCAGATTCTAAAGAACCAGAGTCGCCAATTTCCAGCAAAAACTTTTTGGAAAGCTTAAATTACCGCTCTAGGGATTTAGGAAGATTAACTGGAGTTGAACATGCCGAAGGTTTTACTGTTGAAAGGTATTTGGCTGTCAATAGTTTAGGAGATTTGAAGTAAAAAAGCTGAATTTTTTTTAATTTTTTGTTTGCAGAAGTAAACATTTGTCTTATATTTGCAACCGCTAAGCACAAATGGTGGTTGTAGCTCAGTTGGTTAGAGCATCGGTTTGTGGTACCGAGGGTCGCGGGTTCGAGCCCCGTCTTCCACCCAGAAAGTAAAAGCCTTGAAGAAATTCAAGGCTTTTTTTGTGGAATAAAGTTTCGTGTAAAATTGTACTGTACTCTTTGAATTCAAATTTTAGTTTTATACTTTAGGTGTGCATTAGAAATTATATCTTTTTAATCCTTAAATCAATAAAATTTAAAATCTATGGGAACATTTTTAATTAGTAAAAGAAGTAATGACGAATTTCAATTTGTTTTAAAAGCAGGTAATGGTCAGGTTATTTTGGCGAGCGAAGGTTATTCGACAAAAGCTTCTTGTGAAAACGGAATAGAATCTGTTAAAAAGAATTCACAAGACGACAATCGATTTGACAAATTAGAAGCTAAAAACGGCAAGTTATATTTTAATTTAAAAGCTGTAAATGGTCAAATTATTGGTTCGAGCGAAATGTATGAATCATCATCAGCTAGAGATAATGGGATTGAATCTGTAAAGAAAAATGCTCCTGATGCCGATGTGAAAGAGGATTTGTAAAAGTATAGCTGTAAAGCAAAAAGCTTCGGATTTATTCGAAGCTTTTTTTGTGGAATAGGTTATATAATTTCTTTTTTAAAGGAAATAGTAAATGTTGTCCCTTCATTAATTTTGCTTTCTACATCTATTTTACCTCCAAGGCTTGTGATGTGATCGTTTACTAAATAAAGGCCGATTCCTTTACTGTCTATGTGATTGTTGAACTTTTGGTGCAGACCAAATATTTTGCCCTTTACAAGTTCCATATCGAAGCCAATACCATTATCTGAAAAAATTAACTGATTTATACCGTCAATTTTTCTGGAACTGATGGTGATAATTGGCGGATATCCAGGATTGGCATATTTGATCGAATTAGTTATTAAATTCAGAAATATACTCTCTAAGTAAGTTTTATTGAAATTTATTTTTTCTAGTTGCGAAAAGTCAGTATTAATTATTGCTTTTGAGGTTTTAATTAATGAGTTTACAGAAAAAATTACCGTATTTAGAGATTCTGCAAAATCTATTTTTTCAATCTGGGCTGTCGACTCATCTTCCTGAATCAGAATGTTTACATAATCGTTTAAAGTTTCTTTTAAGCTTTCGGTAACCAGCTTCAGCATTTCTATAAGATTAAGAGTTTCAGGATCTTCAATTTTGGAAACATCCATAATAGAAAAAATAGCAAGAAGATTGTTTACTGGTGATCTTAAATCGTGAGATGTTGTGTAATTTAATTTCTTAAAATGATTATTTACTTTTGTAAATTTTGTCAGAAGCAGATTTCGTTCATCTTCGAGTTTTTTACGATGTGTGACGTTTTTGGCAACAGCATAAACTAATTTTTCGTCAGGTATAGGCATTGATGTCCATGAGAGCCATACAATTTCACCATTTTTAGTAACGTATCGATTTTCGAAATTAAAAAGGGGGTGGTTTTCAAGTACTTTTTTTCGTGATTTTGATGTGTATTCCCTGTCATCAATAAATTGGAAGTCACTGATAGGTTTTGAAAGCAGTTCTTCATTTGTGTAACCTAATAATTTAGAAACGGCGGGATTAATTTTTCTGAAAAAACCATCATATCCAGCTATACATAACAAATCGCCTGATAACTCGAAAAATTTTTCGAATATGTATTTGCTGTCTGAATTTACAATTGAATTATGATTTCCTGTCATTATCTAAAAATGTTATTGTTTTAAATCTTCGCTGCTAATAGCAGAAAAAAATATCGAAGCATCTTTGATTTCAGCATTGGTTTGTGCTTAAACGGCAATGTATCGCGGGCTAATGTACATATCGTTTAATAGAACTCCAAATATATCTGTCAGTGTTTGGGTTAAGGCAGTTTTTTTAGGGAAACAGATTATTAAAAAAGGAGCTTTAAATTTCTTTTAAGCTCCTTTTTTAATAAAATAGGTGATGTGTTTAATTTATTGGTTTATCCACTACAATTCGTTCAGGCCTATTTGCTAAATCCCAGGCAATTGTAAATGCCAATTGTGTTCTTTTTGCTAAGGCATCAAATTCGATTTTTTCAACTTCATCCGTTTTTTGGTGATAATCAGCATGAACTCCGTTGAAGAAAAATACTGCGGGGATACCAAACTTGGCAAAATTGTAATGATCAGAACGCTCGTAAAAGTGGTTGGGATCTTTTGGGTCATTGAACTTGAAATCCAGATCTAGTTTGGTGTATTTATTGTTTTGAGCAACTGTAATGTTATGTAAATCGGTGGACAATCTGTCTGCACCAATTACATATACATAATTATTAGTATCTGGATGGTCAAAATCACGACGGCCAATCATATCGATATTTATATCTGCAATAGTATTTGCGATCGGAAATAAAGGATGTTCAGAGTAAAAGCGGGATCCATGCAGACCGTGTTCTTCACCAGTTACATGAAGAAATAGTATAGAACGTTTTGGCCCGTGCCCTTCTTTTTTGGCTTTTTGGAAAGCTTCGGCAATCTGCAGAACAGCTACAGTCCCTGATCCATCATCATCGGCACCATTATAAACATCTCCGTTTTTAACTCCTACGTGGTCGTAATGTGCAGAAATTACCAATACTTCATCTGGTTTTTCTGAGCCTTCAATGTATGCCCAAATGTTCTCTGAATCAGGCAGGTTTTGATTACGTTTGGCATTTAAGTAGGAGGCAGGTACTGGCTGGTAGTAACTAACAGCTCCTGTTGGATACGATATTTTACTTTTTTGGTATTGTTCTATAAGATATTTTCCAGCTTTTTTTTGTCCTTTGGATCCAGTATCACGGCCTTCCATTTCATCGGAAGCAATAACATAAAGGCGTGTTTTTAATTTTTCAGCAGTTATGGTATTCATAAATTTAGTTGGATCGTCATTATTGACGTTTTTCTTTTGTGCGAAACAGTTTATAGCAGCAACGAATGCAAATAGAATTGAGGCTTTTTTCATTTATAATTGAGAGTGTTTAAATTTTAAATTGTTATTTTTTCAAAACTTCGTTTAAGAAAAGTATTAAATGTTCGAAAGATCTTTTTGCGGCTTTTTCATTATAAGCAGCCCCTTTTGAATTATCATTGCCTGATTCAGGATTGGTAAAGGAATGAACAGCATTGGCATAATAAATCATTTGCCAATCTGCTTTTGAGTCTCTCATTTCTTTTTGGAAGCTTAAAACTTCTTCGGCCGGCACAAAAGGATCGTCAGCGCCATGACATACTAATATAGGTGTGTTAATTGCTTCAGTTGGTCTTGCAGCATCTTTGCTTAAACCGCCGTGAAAAGAAACAGCCCCTTTAATATTGAGATGAGCACGAGCAGTTTCAAGTGCTCCCGTTCCCCCAAAGCAATAACCAATAACTACAATATTATCTGGATTGGCTCCCGAATCGATAAGCTGCTGTAAAGCTATCGAAATTCTTTTTTGATAAGCTTTGAAATCTTTTTTATAAAATCCTGCAATTTTTCCAGCTTCTGCATTGTCTTTAGGGTAATTTCCTTCTCCGTAAATATCAGCGATAAAGGCATAATAGCCTAATTTTGAAAGACGCTCAGCAGTGTCTTTAGATAGTTTGTCAATTCCATACCAAGCCGGTAATATTAGGATTCCTGGTTTTTGATCTGTCTTTTTTACAGGAGCGATCTTAAAGCCGTTCAAAATTTGGTTTTCATCTTTGTATTGTACCGGTTTTAATTGTCCAAACGCTTGAACAGTAATAAAAACCATTCCGAAAATTATAAGCCCTAAGTTTTTCATAGCTGTATTTTTTACAAATATCTGAATTATTAATTGATAAAAAAAAACCACAAAAAAGATTTATTTTGTGGTTTCCGCAGAAGCATGCTGTATTTTGAAATTATTTATAGACTGATATTCCGCTTAAAAGCACAGCCTAATTCGATTAAGGATTCCGTTTTAGAAATACCGGCAATAGAATCGATTTTTTCGTAAAGTAATCTTCTCATGTGTTCGTGGTCCTTGGCAATCATTTTTATATAAAGAGTAAAAGAACCTGTTATATAGTAGCATTCGGTTATTTCTGGAATTAGTTTTAAAGCTTCAATAACCTTTGCAGAATCTTGGTCTTTTTTTAGAGTAATTCCTGTAAATGTTCCCCAGTCATAACCTATCTTTTTTTCGTTTAAAACAGGTTTGATTCCAGAAATGATTCCCTGTTCCATCAATCGGTTGATACGCTGATGCACCATGGTGTTTGAAATCTTCAGATTATTAGCTATCGCAGAAAAAGCCATTCTTCCATCTTTTTCCAATTCTTTTATGATATTGATGTCAAATTCATCTAATATGTCCATATTCTGCTTTTTTTTAAGTTAAAATCACTTTTTTTAGGGTAAAAGTAATTGTTTTTTATTTATTTTTCCTGTAATGGTTCTTGAGAAGTATTAAAATAACAAGATGACTTATTTTTGTTATATATAATTTATTATTTTTTTTTAAAACGAATATAAAAGTCAAATTTAGCTTTTTATTTGGTTAATAAAAAACATTTGCTACTTTTGTGAGGATATTTTAATAAAATACTTAACAATGGAACATACAGCACAAATGCTTTCTTCAAAATCGGAAGTTTTAATTGAAAAAGAAAATAAATACGGCGCTCATAATTATCATCCGCTTCCTGTTGTTTTGGAAAAAGGAGAAGGTGTTTTTGTATGGGATGTTGACGGTAAGAAATATTTTGATTTCCTATCGGCTTATTCAGCCGTAAATCAAGGTCATTGTCATCCAAAAATTGTTGGAGCAATGGTAGAACAAGCCCAAAAACTAACATTGACTTCGCGTGCATTTTACAATGACCAGTTAGGGGTCTATGAAGAATATATAACCAAATATTTTGGTTTTGATAAAGTACTGCCAATGAACACAGGAGCTGAGGCTGTAGAAACTGCTTTGAAACTGTGCAGAAAATGGTCGTATGAAGTAAAAGGAATTCCTGAAAATCAAGCTCAGGTTATTGTTTGTGAAGGTAATTTTCATGGAAGAACAACTACTATTATTTCTTTTTCGAATGATGAAAGTGCTAGAAAAAGCTTCGGACCTTTTACCGAAGGATTTATAAAAATACCGTATGATGATATTGAGGCTTTAGAGAATGTTTTGAAATCATCGGCAAACATTGCTGGTTTCTTGGTTGAGCCTATTCAGGGCGAAGCTGGAGTTTATGTTCCTAGTGAAGGTTATTTGGCGAAAGCCAAAGCACTTTGCGAAGCACATAATGTTTTATTTATTGCCGATGAGGTTCAGACAGGAATTGCCAGAACTGGTAAATTATTAGCAGTACATCATGAAAATGTACAGCCGGATATTTTGATTTTGGGTAAAGCAATTTCGGGCGGTGTTTATCCAGTGTCGGCTGTTTTGGCTAATAACGAAATAATGGATGTAATCAAACCGGGACAGCACGGATCTACTTTTGGAGGAAATCCTATTGCTGCAGCTGTAGCTATTGCAGCTCTTGAAGTGGTTCGTGATGAAAATTTATCTGAAAATGCACAAAAATTAGGTTTAATTTTAAGAAAAGGACTGAATGAAATTGCGCAGCGTAATCCATTGATCGAATTGGTTCGAGGAAAAGGATTGCTGAATGCCATTGTGATTAATTGTGGTGAGGATTCGGATTTGGCTTGGGATATATGTCTTCGTTTTAGAGATTATGGATTATTAGCAAAGCCAACTCATGGTAATAAAATACGTTTTGCACCGCCATTAGTAATCACAGAAACTCAAATTCAGGAGTGCCTCGCAATTATTGAGAAAGCTTTAAATGATTTTAAATAAGCAGCGAAAGTAGCTGTGAGATATCAAAGTTTCTGATATTTTAAGTTTTATCTTAGAATATCAGAAACTTTGATTCTTTAGAGACTAAAACATTTCAGATTTGATAGGATGACTACTGCTTTGGCTGTCAATTGAATGTGTTTTATATTATTAAGCAAAATTCTAGATTAAAGTCTTTAAGTTTTATACTTGGAGACTTTTTTTGTATTTCAGTATTTTTTTATTCTCCTTTCTTTTTGTTAAATTAATAAAAACATGATTATCGTTATGTATTTGCATTCCAATTATTCTAATAATTCAAAATAATGAACCTATTTTTAGCATTCTAATTATATTGAATGTAAACAGTAAAATAAAACTAGTTTTATACGTATTAATACGTAATTATTACTTATTTTTGTCAACGTACAGTGTTACAAATGGTTCTTAGCTGAATACTTTATAAATAAAGAGATACATAAATGCAAAATACAGAAATCAAAACTACGTGTTCCTATTGTGGAGTAGGATGCGGAATTATTGTAAAAAATGATTCTAAAAATGGAGTGACGGTTACAGGCGATAAAGATCATCCCGTAAACAGAGGAATGCTTTGTTCCAAAGGGATGAATCTGCATTATGTTGTCAATGACACTTCGGACAGGATTTTGTATCCCGAAATGAGATGGAGTAAATCACATCCAAAAGAAAGAGTAAGCTGGGATGCCGCTCTTGACCGTGCGGCAGCTGTTTTTTCTTCTATCATAAAAAAGTACGGACCGGACAGTGTTGGTTTTTACATCTCAGGTCAATGCTTAACCGAAGAATATTATCTGGTTAACAAATTAGTAAAAGGTTTTCTAAAAACTAATAATATAGACACTAATTCCAGACTTTGTATGAGTTCGGCAGTGGCTGGATACAAAAAAACATTTGGCGAAGACTCAGTTCCAATCGCTTATGCTGATATTGAACTGGCTGATACTTTTATGATAACGGGTGCGAATCCAGCTTTTTGCCATCCAATTCTTTTTAGAAGACTGGAACAGCACAAAGAGAAAAATCCTAAAGTAAAAATAATTGTTGTCGATCCTAGAAAAACGGATTCAGCGCTTACTGCTGATTTACATTTGCAGATTCTTCCTGGAACAGATATTGTTTTGTATCACGCTATTGGAAAACGATTAATCGAAAAAGGATATGTTGATTCTGATTTTGTGAAAAACCATACTGAAAATTATCAGTTATATAAAGATCTTGTATCCAGCAGTTCATATGAAAACGCATCTAAAGTATGCGGGGTTTCAGTAAATGAAATCCACTTAGCAGCAGAAATGATTGGCAGGGCCAAAGGATTTATTTCTATGTGGGCTATGGGACTTAATCAAAGTGTTATTGGTGTCGATAAAAATACCGCTTTATTAAATCTTTCGCTGGTTACTGGTCAAATAGGAAAACCCGGATCAGGACCATTCTCATTAACAGGACAGCCCAATGCAATGGGAGGCCGTGAAGTCGGAGGAATGGCTAACTTATTGGCAGTTCATAAAGAATTAAGCAATCCAGAGCATCGCAAAGAAGTTGCTGATTTTTGGGGAGTAGAATCTATTTCAGAAAAACCTGGACTGACAGCAACCGAAATGTTTGATGCTTTAGAATCTGGAAAAATGAAAGCGGTTTGGATTATCTGCACCAATCCGATGGTAAGTTTGCCTGATTCCCGTAGAGTTGAAAAAGCATTGGCTAATGCCAAATTTGTTGTCGTTCAGGATATTTCTCACAGTGCAGATACGGCAAAATTTGCCGATTTATTATTGCCTGCAGCAGGCTGGCTTGAAAAAGAAGGCACGATGACCAACTCTGAGCGCCGTATATCATATCTGCCAAAAGGTATTAACCCTCCAGGAGAAGCGTTATCTGATGTTGAAATCTTATTGAATTTTGCCAAAAAAATGAAATTTTCAGGTTTCAATTTTGAAAATACCGAAGCTGTTTACAAAGAATACTGTCTGATGACAAAAGGCACTAATATTGATGTTTCGTATTTGAATTATTCAAGGCTGAAAAACGAAGGAACTTTTCAGTGGCCAGTTCCAGATTATGGACATTCGGGAACACCGCGTTTATTTTCGGATAAAAAATTCTTTACACCTACAAAAAAAGCCATTTTCAATATTCCGGCTAGCATCAAAAATACATCAGAAGAACCTTCACAGCAATATCCATTTATATTAACTACAGGCCGAATTCGTGATCAATGGCACACTATGACCAAAACTGGAAAAGTGTCGCGATTAATGACACATACTCCAAGTCCTGTACTTGAAATAAATCCTATTGATGCCTATAAGTCAAAAATAAAAAACGGCGATATCGTTGTGGTTTCCAGCAAAAATGGTGAAGTTCGGGTTAAAGCCAAAGTGACCGATACTATAAAAGAAGGTGTTCTGTTTTTGCCGATGCACTGGGGAAAACAGTTGGATAATGATTTGAACAGAACTAACAATCTGACCAATACGCTTGTTGATCCAATTTCTAAAGAACCTGATTTTAAATACACAGTTGTTTCTGTGAAAAAATACGTTAAGCCTTTCCAGAAAATTGCTGTAATTGGTGCCGGAGCTGCTGCTTTCCGTTTTATTCAGAATTATCGTGAAATTAATAATACCGATGAAATTATTGTTTTCTCAAACGAGGAAAATCCATTTTATAACCGTGTTTTATTACCGGAATATGTTACTGCAGAATTGTCTTGGGAAAGTCTTTTGAAAATAAAAGATGATGCCTTAGGACAATTGAACATCACAATGAAATCGGGCGTTGCTATTGAAAATGTAAATGCAACCGATAAAATTATAACAGACAGTCAAGGTATAAAACATCAGTTTGATACCTTGATTATGGCAACGGGAAGCCGTCCTTTCATTCCTGAAAATGCTCAGCTTCATCTGCCAGGCCGTTTTACCATAAGAAAGAAAAATGATGCCGACCGATTAAAAGATTACTTAGACGGAACCAGACTTCCAGCCGAAGAACAGCATGTTGTAATTGTAGGTGGCGGTTTGTTGGGTCTTGAGCTAGCTGCGGCGCTTAAACATAAAAAAGTTAAAATTACAATTATACAAAGAGCTTCCAGATTGATGGAGCGCCAGTTGGACCGTATTTCCAGTAAACTATTGGCTGAAGAAGTACAGTTAAGGGATATTCAGATTTATTTTGATAATGAGGTAAGCACTGTATTTGAAACCGAAAATGCGAACGAAATAGAAATCGCTCTAAAAAGCGGGCGAATCCTAACCGCAAATGCTATTGTTTATACGATTGGAACAATTCCGAATATTGAATTGGCCAAAGAAACAGGATTAGCCTGCGGACGCGGTGTAAAAGTAAATCAGTATTTACAAACCTCCAATCCTGATGTGTTTGCGATAGGTGAAATTGCCGAATTCAATAATCAATTATTCGGAATCACCTCAGCTGCAGAAGAACAAGCTGACATTTTAGCGAACTTTATTGGAGGCGATATCAGCAGTTTTTACAAAGGATCAGTATTGATGAATATCCTGAAACTAGAAGACATCAATCTGTGTTCTATAGGTGAAATTGAAGTGCCGGAAAATGATGATTCTTACGAAGAAATTGTTTTCGCCGATTTAGGAAAACGTTATTATAAAAAATGTATCGTTAAGAATGATTTACTTGTAGGTGCTATCCTGATGGGAGATAAAAACGAATTTGCCGAATTCAAAACAATGATTGAAAGCAAAATCGAATTGGCCGACAAGCGAAATACTTTATTAAGAGGAAGCGGATCAGAAGCTAAACCTGTGATAGGAAAATTAGTTTGTTCCTGCAGTCAGGTTGGACATGGTAATATTGAAGAAACCATCAAAAGCGGTGTAACCAATTTTACAGAATTATGCAAAACCACTGGTGCGGGATTGGGCTGTGGCAGCTGTAAAACCGAAGTTAAAGAAATATTGGCTAAATGTAAATAGGCAGCAGATTTCAGATTTTAGAAAATAAAATTTACAGATTTCTGATTTGTAGCTTTTGAAAAGAGAATGATAGTGGACTATTGTAAAGACGCACTGCAGTGCGTCTCAACTAGTAAAGAAACTATAACTAAAAACTAAAAAAATGGAATTAACGAGACTCATTGTAAAAGGCGGTGTAATTTCTCCAGGAGAATTACGTGAGATTGTAAATATGGGACTAGAACAGGGACTTGATGCCATCTCTTTTGGTTCGAGACAAGATATTATATTTCCAAAAGGATTTCAAGGTAATATTGCCGAAAAAATTGGAAAACATCATTTTGTATATCCAAATGAAAAGAGCGGCAACAATATTGTTTCTTCTTATGTAGCAACCGATATTTTAAGCAATACACCTTGGCTTACGGGAAATAAATTCCTTTATATACTTGAACAATTTAAGGAAAACCCAAAGTTAAAAGTCAATATAACCGATCCCAAGCAGCAAATCGTTCCGTTGTTTACTGGGCACATCAACTTTATAGCCTCACATCACGAAGACTATTGGTTTTTGTATGTCCGCTTACCAAAATGGGACAAAATGGAACTTTTTCCTGTATTGATTTACAGTTGGGATATTGGAAAAATTTACTACGAAATAGAAAAAATACTTCAGGAAGAACCCGATACAATTGACATGATTTTTCAGCTTGTTAGTGAATTGGATACCAATAACAGAACCATCGACCAGCCGTTAAACATTTCGTTTTATCCTTTTCCGTATTACGAAGGGATGAACAGGCTCGGAATCGATCAATACTGGCTTGGACTTTACTGGCGCAACAACCTGTATGATCTGCAGTTTCTGAAAGAAATGTGTGATTTATGTTTTGACTGCAAAATTGGTAAAATATGTATCACTCCTTGGAAATCTTTTATTGTAAAAGGAATTCCAAAAGAGCGAAAACTAGACTGGGAAAAGTTTTTAGGAAAAAAAGGAATCAATGTACGCCACTCACTTCTTGAGCTTAACTGGCATTTGCCTGTGGCAATGGAATGGGCACTGAATTTAAAAACTTTCCTAGTGCGCACGCTTGACCAGTTCGACATCAGTACGTATGGTCTTACCTTCGGATTGTCTGATTATAACCGTGATGGGCATTATTTCACCTCAATAGTAATTGAAAAAAATGATCCGCCAAAAGATCTCGAATCGATTAAAATAAGAGATACTTTCAACGTTTTGCATGCCAAAAGTTTTGACCCGAATACGCGCGAATACATTGTTCACGCACAAGATGTCGATAAACTGGAATTACCCAATATTCTTATCGAGTTAAGTAAAAAATACTTTGAAGAACTAGGAACCAGCGTGCTGGAATTCCAAAATGCAAAAGCTAAAAAAGAGACCAAAACATTAGATATCCATCAATGTCAAGAATGCTTGACTGTCTATAATTCAGAATATGGAGATGTTATTCAAGGCATCGAAAAAGAGACGCTTTTCAAAGATCTTCCAGAGAATTACTGCTGTTCTTTATGTGAAGCACCAAAAAGCAGTTTTATTCCTTTGGAAAAAGCTAAGATTTAATTAAAAAATTATAAGGACTAGTCAGCAGGAGAAGGAGCCAATTCATTGTGAATTAGCTCCTTTTCTTTTGGCTGTCTTGCTGCTTAATCAAAAGCAAAATTCGATAGTTTATAGAGGTGTTGTTTGGAAATTTAAGATTAATAAAATACCTCATTAAGTAATTTTATTTCTTGAAAATTCAATTTTAGAATTTATTTTCAAAAAATACGTACCTTAGCGAACAAATTAGATGAATCTACGTAAGAAATAGAATTGAACAATAAGTATAGTATGAGTGATAAAATTCAAGTAGTTCTCGCGGACGACCACGTTTTTGTGAGAGACGGTATAAAATCATTATTAGAAAACGAAGCTAATATTACTGTTATTGGTGAAGCTACAGATGGTGTTGAAGCAATAACAGCAATAGAGGAACTTAAACCTGATTTGTTGATTCTTGATATAAGGATGCCAAACTTGACAGGTATAGAAGTAGTGGAGCAATTGAGAGGCAAAAATAATTTTGTAAAAATTATTATGCTTTCTATGCACGAATCTGAGGAATACGTATTAAAGTCTATTCAAGCTGGAGCTGACGGATACTTACTTAAAGGATCAAGCAAAGAGGAATTCTTGAAAGCAGTGCATACAGTTTCCAATGGCGGAAAATACTTTAGCGGAGATATATCCTCTATCTTAATTGGACAGCTTACACATTCTTCTATCAATACTGAACCTAAACAAACATTAGGAGAAGAACAGGTAATCACTAAAAGAGAAAAAGAAATCCTCAAACTTTTACTTAGCGGAAAAGGAAATAAAGAGATAGCTGAAGCCTTAGACATAAGTAAAAGAACTGCCGAAGTACATCGTTTCAACCTGATGAAAAAATTAAAAGTAAAAAATCTGATGGAGCTGTCAAATAAAGCTGCAGAATACGCTCTTTTGTAGAATAGGACAATCCTTTTTTAGTAAAAACAAGTGCGTAACAAAAAAAATACGTATAAATACTTAATTATTTTTCAAAAGCTGCGTTTAAGCAGCTTTTGTATTTTACATACTACTTATTTTTGTGTAAAAATTATAAGTATTATGATAGTAACAAATTCCCTTTCATTATCGCACCGAATTTCATTCTTAAGTACTTTATTTGCAGCATCATACTTAATTTGGATGCATGTTATAATGACTAAAATTATTAATGAAAGACAGCCAATCTTATCTAAAGAAAAGGATAAAAGAAATAATACCTTTTAATTACTTGTGTATAACTGCTCTCTAAAACTCTTTAATGGAGAACAGTTTTTATTCCAGTCCAAATTTATATTTTCAAAATAACGGCCTCGAAAAGTGTGGTCCAGAACAATTATGTCCATTATTCAGATATTTTAAATTTTCAACTCAAATCCAATCGCATAGCATTACAAAACAAATCTTGTCAGCATTCTAATAGCTATTGCAAAATAACCAACTGACTTAAGTATTAACTGCCAAAACCAAAGACTATGAGAAAACTAGCCTCAAACTTAATTACACTTTTAGTAATAGTATTTACTGTTACCGGTTTTAGAAGCCCAGAAACAAAGAATCCAATTTTAAAAAAGAAAACGGTATATTGTGGAAGGCGCACGGATGAAATAAATCCCCCAAAAACAAAAAAACTGCCTGTAGAAAAAGCCAATCTCACCATTGGTTTTATAAAACTTACCGATATGGCTCCGTTAGCTATAGCAAAATTCATGGGATATTTTGAAGAGGAAGGACTTATTGTAAACTTAGAAGCACAAGCTAATTGGAGAGAAATTTTAGATAAAGTAATAGACAATCAGCTTGATGGTGCTCAAATGCTTGCCGGACAGCCTATAGCAGCCGCAGTAGGATGTGGCCGTCAAGCACAGCTTGTTACTTCGTATTCTATGGATTTGAATGGAAATGCAATTACAGTTTCAAATGAAGCTTGGGCGAAAATGAAAGACAGTATTCCTCAAGAATATGGAAAACCGGTACATCCCATACCTTCTTATGCTTTGAAACCTGTTTTAAATTTTTATAAGCATGCGAATAAGCCTTTTACATTCGGGATTGTAGGAGCTTATTCAACCCATAATTATCAATTGCGCTATTGGTTGGCAGCAGGCGGAATAAATCCAGGATTTTACAGTAATAGTACTATTCAGGGAAGCATGGGTAATGCTGGTGCAGATGTTCAATTAAACATTACTGCGCCTCCGCAGATGCCGGGAACATTAAAAGCAGGAACCATCAACGGTTATTGTGTAGGTGAACCATGGAATCAGCAGGCAGTTGAAGAAAGCATTGGAGTTCCAATAGTGACCAGTAAAGAAATCTGGAAGAATCATCCCGAAAAAGTGTTTGTAATGACTAAAGAATTTGTTTCTAAATATCCAAATACAGCAACTGCTATTACAAAAGCATTAATAAAAGCTGGGAAATGGCTGGATAATCCAGAAAACCGAAAAGAAGCTACCCGTATTTTATCCAAATCGGCATATGTAGACGGGAGCAAGCGGGTAATTGACAATTCGATGTTAGGCACTTTTGAATTTGAAAAAGGCGATGTGCGTTTAGTACCCGATTTTAATGTTTTCTTTAGATACAATGCTACCTATCCCTATTATTCAGATGGAATTTGGTTTATGACCCAAATGAAACGCTGGGGACAAATAACCGAATCAAAAACTAATGAATGGTACATCAGTAAAATTCAAGAAGTTTACAAGCCGGATATCTGGTTTAGAGCTGCAAAATTATTATTAGAAGAAGGTTTTATTACCGAATCAGATATTCCTGTAACGGATGGTTTTAAACCAGCAACTAATGAATTCATTGATGATATGTTTTACGACGGAAGAAAACCCGTTGAGTATATTAATGGTTTTAAAATTGGTTTAAAAAACTAAATTCTGCTTATCTTTTTTACAAAATACCACAAAACAAATTTCAATTCATTAAAGGCCTGATGTGTTTTTACAAATGCATCAGGTTTTTTGTTTACTATCTCAAAAGAATAAATAATTGTAGAATCATTGACTTGGTTATAATTTATCCTAGGTCATAATGTGCTGTTTTTTAGTATAAAAGAAGAAAAAGATCCATTGTCTTTTCAGAATTAAAAAAATTGCTTTTTACTTTTCAATAATTTTTATTAACGAAAACGATTGATTATGTACTACTTATAATTGATTTCTTCCAAAAGAGTTAATTTTTTCATTAATTTGAATTTTACAAACTGTCATTAGAAAAAATACTTATATTTGTATAAGTATTAATACTTAGTTAAAATAAAAGTAACCTTAATATTTTGAATTATGACAACAGCAAATAAACCAAAATTGACGATAGTAGGAGCAGGGCCTGGTGATTTAGAATTGATTACTTTGAAAGCAGTTAAAGCGTTAGAGAATGCTGATGTTGTTTTATATGATGCTTTGGTTAATGAAGAGTTATTACAGTATGCCAAACAGGCAGAAATTATATTTGTTGGAAAACGTTTTGGATGCCACGCTTACAGCCAAGATCAGATTAATGATTTAATCGTTTCTATGGCTAAAAGTAAAGGACATGTAGTTCGTTTAAAAGGCGGAGATCCTTTTGTTTTTGGAAGAGGAAGCGAAGAAATAGATTTTGCCAGTCAATTTGGAATCGAAACAGCAATTGTTCCTGGAATTTCATCAGCAATGGGAGTACCTGCTTCAAACGGAATCAGTTTGACACAAAGAAAAGTTGCCGAAAGTTTTTGGGTAATAACAGGAACTACTTCGGAACATAAATTATCCAAAGATGTTAGTTTGGCTTCACAGTCTTCGGCTACAGTTGTTATTTTGATGGGAATGAATAAACTGGATGAGATTGTTGCTTTGTACCAAAACAATAGAAACGATGATCTGCCTATTGCCATTATACAAAATGGTACCAAAACCACTCAAAAGAAAGTAATTGGAACTATAAGCACGATAACAAAATTAGTTGAAGAGAACCAAATTGCTTCTCCGGCGATTATCGTTATTGGTGAAGTGGTTAAAAATGCTTCAAAATTGACTTCTTATATGGAAGAGGAGCTATGTTTTGATTCATTTTTGGAAGAAGAATTTATTTTGCAAAATCTAGATGAAGTGATATGATTAAGATAAAATATTTTGGTGCTCTCGTAGCCCGGACAAGACGACGCGGTGAAAAAATTGATTTTTCAGATCTGCCGTTAAGCAGATTATTGTTTGAGCTGGAAAGAAAATATGAACTCGCTCAGTTTCCTTTCAGCGTAGCAGTTAATCAAAAAATAATTGATAAATTTTCGAATCAGATCTTAAAGAACAACGATATCGTTGCTTTGCTTCCTCCTTTCATCGGAGCGTAGCTTTGGTGTTTTTTTTGAAGGATTCTTAAGGATTGTAATTTTTTAGTGTTTTTTCTATTTAAAAATTCATCTTTACAGTATTATTTTATAAATAAATGACATACTTTTGGTTTAGTTAAGCTCTTATTTATAAAAGTAAAATATGAAAAAAAGTATTGTAAGTATTTTTGTTTTAGGTCTGTGTTTCAGTGTACATGGGCAATCTATTGATAAGGTTATTACTTCCAAAGAAGTTTCCCGTATTGAAAAAGTCTTATCTGCAGATGATATGCAGGGGAGAAGAACTTTTACTCCCGGAATTGATAAAGCATCAGCTTTTATAGAATTGGAATTCAAAAAAGCGGGACTGCAACCTTTTATGGGAGCAGCCAACTTTAGACAGGAATTTTCAATGACAGCCTCCAAAGCTGTTTCTTCTAAAATAATTATCGACGGAAAAGAAATTGACAACAATCAAGTCGTTGCATTCTCTTATCAGCCTCAAGTTTCTTTGACAGAGAAAAGCGATATTACCGTTGTTAAAATCAACAAAGGTGATAATCTAGGAAAGAAATTCAATGAATATTACAAGAGTTCTAAGAGTTATCTGGTATTAGTTGATGCTTCTTTTAATAATGTGCTGCCAAATCTTCAGCATATTGACAGAATCACTTCAGAACCTGGAACCAATACTGTTTTGTTTGTTTTTGGAGTAACAGATGCTGCTGCTTTTTCAGTTGAATTGTCTAATACCATTTCGAAAAAGAACCTGAATAATGTGGTTGGAGTACTGTCTGGAAAAAGCAGGCCAAATGAATATGTTGTCTTTTCCGGACATTATGATCACCTTGGAGTGGGTTCGCCGGAAGAAGGTACGCCGCATCCTGCTAATGATTCTATTTACAATGGTGCCAATGATGATGCAGCGGGAAGTACAGCAGTGATTATGCTGGCTAATTATTTCAAAAAACTGAACAACAACGAACGCACTATCATTTTTACAACTTTTACAGCTGAAGAATTGGGAGGTTTTGGTGCTAAATATTTTTCAAAACAGCTTTCTGCCGATAAAGTAGTCGCGATGTTCAATTTAGAAATGATTGGTACGGAATCCAAATGGGGAAAAAATTCAGCTTATATAACAGGTTTTGAAAAATCTGATTTTGGAAAAATACTGCAGAAAAATTTGGAAAAAACGACTTTTAAGTTTTATCCGGATCCATACCCTGAACAGCAGTTGTTTTATCGTTCAGATAATGCTACTTTGGCTAAACTGGGAGTGCCTGCGCATACTATTTCGACATCAAAAATGGATAATGAGCCTAATTATCACACAGCCGATGATGAATT
This sequence comes from Flavobacterium aquicola, assembly GCF_003385115.1. Classification (GTDB taxonomy): domain Bacteria; phylum Bacteroidota; class Bacteroidia; order Flavobacteriales; family Flavobacteriaceae; genus Flavobacterium; species Flavobacterium aquicola. Next base: position 167,603 of record NZ_QUNI01000001.1, on the reverse strand, counting down.
TGAAACATTAGATATTAATAACATGACCGAAATTATTAAATCTATAGCATTAAGTTCTTCTTCTATTATCAGCGGGAAAGATACACCGTCAAGAGTTGATACTACTCAGCTAAGATAGAATTCCGAGATATAAATTATTAAAAAGCAACTCTATTTTGGAGTTGCTTTTTTGTTTATTGTATTAAAATTAATTTACTCATTCAGGAATGTAAAAATGTAGTCATTAATTTCTTTTCTCTGTTCGTTGGTTGCATGGTCGTCCATATTATTGTGAATAGTATTTGGCAGTCTAATGATTTTTATTCCAAATTTTTTCTTTTCGTCTTCAGTGGGTAATACTCCTTCATCTGCTGGCAGATCACTTGAACGCAGTGAATAAACTTTGGGATGATTTGTTCTTGGTAATGCCATTCTTCGATTATCCAAGGTGATGATTTTGTCAGCTGTCTTTGGATATTTTTGAGAAAATAATGCTGTCATATCTGCTCCATTTGAGTGTCCAATTAGTGTTATGTGTTTGAAATCTAAATTTGGATTCGATTTTTTCAGCTCATTTATAACAAACAATATATTATCTGCTCCTCTTTTCCAAAATGGCATTCTGACAATCTGCGGAATTCCAGTTTTAGGAATTAAACTGTCCGTTGGTAATTCGTGCTGTATACTGGCAACGAAATATCCTTTTGAAGCGAGAAAATTTGTTAAATAGGAATATTTTGTATTTGAATTTCCTTTGTTTTGATAATATCCATGACTAAAAATTACAACTTTTTGTTTCTCAATTTGATGATCCGATTTTGGTTTATAAATCACCACTGGAACTTTCCTGTTTCTGGATGTATCAAACAAGTCTGTACTATCCAATACAACTTCAAATGTTTTGTTTTCGGTTGTAACAACCAAAGTTTTTTTATTAGTGAAACAGCTTGTCAGCAGTAGACAAATTAAAATCTGAAGGCAAATATTTTTGTTCATTTTCTGCTAATATTTTCTAATTTGGACACAGGAAACACTTTTTATTTTCAGTTCCTTGCCTACTTTTTTAAGTAATCCTGTCTTTGCATTTCGTTTAAAAACAAAAACATTTCCGCTTACGGCATTCGTTACAATCAGAAATTTTCCAGTTTCATCAATAGCAAATACTCTGGGATGATTTCCTAAAGTAGATTGGTATCCAATCGCTTTTAGTTTTCCGTCATTTTCGATCGAAAATATGGCGATATTGTTTTTCTCACCACGATTGGAGGCGTATAAAAATTGGCCGTCCGGTGAAATATGAATATCGGAACTTTCAAAATTTCCTTTGTAATCTTCTGGATGTGCCGCTATTCTTTGGATACTGTCTAATTTTCCGTTTTCATAGCGATATGCATCTATATGACCTGCAATTTCTTCAATGCAATAAGCAAATTTACCATTCGGATGAAAGGTAAAATGCCGTGGTCCGCCTCCTAAAGTGATTTGGGTAAATGGTTTTTCAGCAGTTACTAAAGGCTCTTTTTTATCTTCTTCAAATTTATAGCATCTGATTTTGTCTGCGCCTAAATCAGGTAAAAAGAGATAATCACAGCTGGGTGAAAAAACGGTGGAATGAATGTGCGAACGCTTTTGTCTTTCGGGGTCGATACTTCCCTCGGGATATTGAAAGTTCTGAGCAACTGGATTTATCATTCCGTTATCGGCAATTGGATAAACCGAGACGCTTCCTTCGGTGTAATTACCGTTAACCAGCCATTTTTCGTTTTTATGAACCGTTATATATACAGGATTTTCCCCGCCGCTGCTTTGACTGTTTATAAAAGTCAGTGTTTTCTCTTCGGGTTTAAACTCAAAACTGCTCACTTTTCCTCCGTTTGGAGTTTTACTTTCGGTACAGGCAAAAACAAACTTTCCGTTTGGCGACAAAGTCAGATAAGATGGGCTTACAATATCTTTTACGGTTGTAATTTTTGATAATTTTCCTTTAATGGTATCCAATTGATAAACATAAATTCCGTCGGTAGTTTTGTCTCTGTTAAATGAACCGAAAAAGACGTAAGTGTTTTGTGAAAATAGATGTTGATAAACGAAAAATGTGATGAATAATAATATTCTTTTTTTCAATTTTTACTGAAGTTTTGTGAGTTTTTAATGCAGTTTATTTGCAGACGAATATAGGAAATAAAATGCAAGTTCAGAAAGGAGTATTATTCAGAATCAGAAAAAATGCCGTTCAGAATTATAAGTTTAATTCTAAACGACAGTGTTTTCAATCGATTTGCATTATGCTTTTTTTCTTTTTGCCTGTTCCGTTAAGATAGTATTCAAATAAGGCGTAATGACTTCTTTAATTTCACTTTCGGAAATGACTAACGCTTTAGGATTTTCTACGAGCTGTAACCAAGGTTTTGGAGCATCAAAATTATAACTTCCAAAAACAATTACCGGCGTTCCTTTGAATTTTACATTTTCATCGTCGGCCAAAACCCATTGATCTGCCCATTCGTATAAATATTTAGCATCTTTTTCCTGTAATCTCATGCAAGAATGCGATGCTGGATAACCAGGTAACTCGTATTGATGGAATCCAATTCCTTTTTTGTTTTCGACATTGAAATTCCATTTTAATTCCCATTCATCATTGAATGTGCTGGTTGTTTCTTCGGCTTTCCAATTAGTAAAGAATAACCCTGTTGGAGTTGGATCCTTTTTTTTGCCCATATTGGTTGGACCGGTACGCATTAAAATTCCATTTTCATAAACAGCAAAAGTTTGAGTTGGGTAAGAAAATAAAATTATTTTATCTATTTCTTCCAACGAAAGTACCTGCAACGGAAAAGGCATATAAAATACAATATCTCCGTTAAGATCTGTCGGAATAATTACAGAATCCATTTTGATGAAATTTTCTTTATCTGTTCTATTTACGGCTAAGGCAATTTCCAGATTCTCTTCGTTTTTGTTTTTTGTAAGCCATTCTTTAGGATTTTCTAAAGTGTAAGAAATACTTTTTGGCTTTTTCCGAATGGGCATTTTTTTGACAGCAGTTGTTACGTCGGTTTTATTTTCGTCCCCATTTTTACAGGATAAGAATGACAGTGTAATGATTCCGAAGAGTAAAATCAATTTTTTCATAATGTTTTTGTTTTATGTAAAAATGATTTAAAAAATGAAACAGAACGTTATATAATTATTCGGAATTATTGTGTTTTTTACATTTTGATTATTGTTGTTTAAACTATTAAATATGGTTTGTTTATTACAGTTGTTTGTAAAAAGTTAAATTTAATTATTGGTTTTCGGAAATATTAATTTCTGCTTTTGAAGCTCAAAAATCAATTCAATAAAAAGATTAAGTAATGATTTAAGTTTTTCAATATCCGCAATTTTTCCTTCTTGATAGTATAAAAGTTGGTATTCGTTTTTAGGGAGCATAGGTTTCCAGATACTATTATGCTGAGAAATTTCAAGATTGCCTTCGATTTGTTTTTGTATTAGTTCTCTGATTTTTTTGTTTTGAAGGAGGCTTTTAACTTTTAATTCATTATTTGATTTTATTATAAATAAATCATCAAATTCTTTTATATCAATTTTTATGTCTTGAGCTCCAAATATTTTTTCAATTGAACTGAGTATATCATTGCGATAGATTTCAAATGTGAAATTATTACGGGAAATAAATGGAACTACAACTCTAGTAAATTCTTGGCTATATTTTCCTGACCATAAAGTATAGTTGTCGAATATAATTTTAAATTCGGAATAGTTGATTTCAGCTCTGTCTGAATGCCAAGATTCACCTTCAATAAATTTACCAGAATGTTCATTTGCAAATATTTCCCAAATATTTATTTTTTTAGGATCGAATATGTTTTGCATACTTTAATAAGTGAAGGTTAAAGGTGATAGCAATTGTTTCGGGGCTTCGAGAAGGAAGTTTTGTGTGCTGATTTACTTTTTATAAATCATAGTCGGAGCCGACTGAGACTTAGCATAAATAGTCACATCGGCAATCGTTACACGATCTGGAGCATTAACTGCATAAGCAATAAAATGAGCAATGTCTTCGGCTAATAAAGGGTCGTAGCCTTCATAGACTTTTTGGGCTCTTTCGGTATCTCCTTTAAATCTGACTTCCGAAAATTCTGTAGCAACTGCACCGGGAGCTATATTTGTAATTTTAATTCCATGCTGGGTCAAGTCTAGGCGCATTCCTTCGCTGATTGCTTCTACTGCTTTTTTGGAAGCACAATAAACTGCTCCGTTGGCATAGGTTTGCTTACCGGCAACTGAACTTAAATTAATGATATGCCCTTTTTTTCTTTCCACCATTTGCGGAATTACGGCTTTTGAAACATATAACAATCCTTTTACGTTTCCGTCAATCATAGCGTCCCAGTCTTCGATATCGCCATTGTCGATAGTAGAAAGTCCGTGGGCATTACCGGCACTGTTTACAAGAACGTCGATATTTTTCCAGTCATTTGGCAATGAATTAAGCTGTAGTTCTACTTCTTTTCTGTCTCGGACATCAAAGATTAAACTGTACGTTTTTATATTTTCTGCTAATGTGCTTTTTAATTCTTCGAGTTTTTCGGCACGGCGTCCGCAGATGATTAAATCATATCCGTTTTCGGCTAATTTGATTGCTGTGGCTTTTCCAATTCCTGAAGTTGCGCCTGTAATTAAAGCTATTTTAGTCATACTTCTTTCTTATAATGGTCTATAAAAGAGTTTAAATTTAAATACTCTTTTGAGTTATATTTATTAAATACAAAGATAAGTTATATGTTGTCAAATAGTTTATTGTATATTAATCGATTATACTACTTGTGTAATTTTGCTTTGTCAGATTAACTGCCGTTTTTTTGATACTTAAGTTTTTGCCATTTGGTAAGCCAATTCTTTTCTACGATTCTTTGTTCCACTATGCTGGCATCAAATTGAGGTGTCGGCTTGATAATTAAGCTGAATAAATCTTCTAAACCATAAGGAGCAATCAGGTCAAGATTGTCAAATTTATCTATTTTTATTGCGATTGAAGTCGCTGTTTCGGGCCAATGGGAAATGGCTTCAAATACATCTTTATAATTTTTGTGCCCGTTTTTTATATGCATACGGGCTTGATTTTTGGCAGACCAGTTTACGTGAGGTATTTTAGATAAGAGTTCTTTTTCTAATCTTTCTTCGTAACTTTTATTGATATTTTCGGGATAATAAAATACAACATCTATATCATAATCAATTTCAGTGTTTTTTATTCCGTGCAGTGAATTCCAAACAGCGTTTCTTATGAAACCTGCACCAATCCAGCAATCATTTAGTTCTAAATCGCGTACAGTTTTTAATATTTCAATATGTTCAGGCTGTTCTTTTATAATTGAAAACAATTGATTTTTGAATTTCATTTTAAAGGATGATCAAGTTTTTAGAATGCCAAAAGTAGTAGAATTAAAGGATGACAGCATCAACAGTAATTATTTAAATAGGAACGTTAAAGGTAATTCTGGTTCCTTCATTTGGGATTGAGTTAAAGAAAACGCGGCCGTTTATGTATTGAATGCGTTCTTTCATGAAGAGCATGCCCATTCCAGATTCGCTGTTTCTTTTTTTCTCTACGGCATTAATATCAAATCCTTTTCCGTTATCATCGACTATGATGCTCAAAAGGGTAGCGCTGTGTGAAAGCTGCACGATAATATGAGTAGAATCTGCATATTTGATAGCGTTGTTTATGGCTTCCTGCGTTAATCGATAAATATTTATTTCGATCAAAGAGTCCAGTCGAGAGTTGAAATCGGTTTTATTGTAGAATAAAATGTTCTTTCCTGTGAGTTTGGAAAGTTCCTGAGTGAGTTTTGAAAGTGCTGAATTTATCCCGTGATCACTCAGTTCAGGAGGCATTAAATTGAAAGTAGCCGTACGAACACCTTTTATGATATCTAGCGATAATTTCTTTAGATATTCTATTTTGACAGCTGCTTTTTCTTTATCGTCCAGATTTATGCTTTCAAGACTGAATTTTAATCCAGTCAGCATCTGGCCTATTCCATCATGAATTTCTCTGGCGATTCTGTTTTGTTCATTTTCTTGATTTTCGACAATTTTGCTCGAAATTATTTTTTGCTGGTTGAATTTGTTTTCAATATTGGCTGTGTTCAAACGTTCTACTTCCTGAACGGCTTTTTTACGTTCGGTAATATCAAAACAGATTATCAACAGTTCTGATTCGTCTTTTTTTATCGTAACCGGAATCATTGATAAATCCAGCCAAAGGGACTGTTCAGCTCGGGTAGTTATGTTTAATTCGCCTTGCCAGCCCCGACGGTTGTTTTGGAGTACGATGCGATCGATAAAAAGCTGTTCATTCTCGATTGGGGACAGGACTTCTCCAAATTTAGTCCCTGTCTGAAAAGGATTATACTGAAGCAGTTTTGAAAATTTTTCGCCAATGTGAATAATGGTTCCGTCGGTTGCAATTCGGCAGTAGAGAAGGGTATTCTCCATTGCGTAATTAAGTGATTTTAATTCTTTGACCGAGTTTTCTTTGGCTTCACTAATAATTTCACTGTTTTGTGCTAATTTTAATGCCTTTTTTTCTGAAGATAAAAGGTTAGAAATAAGGGCTTCGATTTTTTTGGTTGTAGGTTTGAAAATGAATACAAATTCCAGCAGCAAAACAAATAAAGTGAAAGCAAGAATAATGTATTCAGTTTTGCGCTGCAGCGTTACTTTTTCTAATGCTTCACTGTCATATTCGCTGACAATCTGATTCATTTCCGAAAGGAAAACCTTTTCATTGGCGAGCAGCGTTTGTATCAGTTTTATGTTTTCTGGCTCGTTTATATTTTGTTTTTTATTAGCCAAAAACGTATTGGTAACCTTAATAATAGTATCAAAATTAGGTTTTATGTTTTTAAAATATCGGGTAAGGATCGGGTTCTTTTCTTTTGGAAATCCCAAACGATCGCTGCCGTTTACTAAAGCGTTATGGTTTGATTTCCAAAGCAAAATGGTTTTAGAAATCTTGTCGATCTGTGTTGTTTTTTGTAAAGAATCAGTTGCGAAATTGAGGACTAAAATTTCTTTTGTCAATTTTTGGCTGAGCATTCTTTGCTTTCCTGATATGTTTATGATTCGGGAATCGCTAAGCTGGCTGTAAAGATTGTATTGTATAAGGAGCTGGCTTAAAATTACAGTTATGGCAATAGTAATTAAGGCGAAGATGTACATTCGCCTTAATTTTTTGAAAGATATTTTATCAAAAGATACTTTGGATTTTTTTTTCATAGAAGAAAAGTATCACCAATTATAACTGATTTTTCAGGATGGGGATTAAAAATAGTAGTTAATTATAATCCCAAAGCGTCTTTTATTAATTGAAGATTTTCCGGTGTGTAATCAATTTTTAATGCTTCCTGATGCCCTTTTTCGGACATTTTATTCCAAGTTTTCAGAATAATATTTTTTAATTTTTCTTCATCATGTTTGTGAACGAATGGGTCTAAATAAAATTCTAAAAAGACCAGACAGATTACATCTTCCAAAAGCTGTGTTTCTTCGTCTTTTTTAAGTAATTTTTTTTCAATCAGAAAAGAAACACGGTCTATAAATGTATCTTCATATCCTGCTTTTTTTAAGATTTCAGCAGTGGTTTTTGCGTGGAATTTTTTTAGATCTTCTCTCCATTTTAAATAACCCACGCGGTCCATAGGATAGGATTCTCTAGCTACTTTCCAACGGCAGATATGCTGTGCTTTGGCAGCTATCTGTACAGCTTCTGAAGCATTAGGCTCAAAGGTCATTAGCCTTTCGTACATTCTATCCGAATATAATAATTCTTTTGGATAGGTTATCTCTTGGTATATTTCGCTGTTTGGATCGGCTTCGTTTTCGGCATCAATCCATGCGCTGGCATTTAAGAAGGGTATGGTTTTCATTTAAAATAGTGTATATATTCAAAGATACATACATTATTCTAAAAAGCCAACGAATACTTCATCTCCTTCAATTTTTACAGGATAAGTAGCTATTGAAAAGTCGTCACCATTTAGGTTAGATCCATCTACTAATGAAAAAGTCTTTTTGTGCATTGGACAGGCAATTTTTGGAACTCCATCTGCAGAACCTGTCATTCCTCTTGATAAAACCATTTCCATTTTGTGAGGGCATACATTTTGACAAGCGTACCATTCGTTTCTTCTTTCGAAGTTAAAAATTGCGATTTGTTTTGTTTTGTATTTGATGCAGCCGCCTCTATTACTAGGGAAATCTTTAATATTTCCGGCTTTAAACCAAACTTTTACAGCACTTAGATTTACGGTTTCGTATTGAGTTAATAGATCTTCCATGACATTTCGTTTTATTTTTTCTGTTCCCGGCCCCACCATGAGGATTAGCAGAGCCGAGAGCGGAAAAGTTATTTTTAATTTTTTTATTAGTTCTTTAGTACCTCTGCAAGCTGCAGAGGTGGCGGGTTTTTACCAAGGTCTCGGCATTTTTTGATCTCTCAATGATACATATTCAATGTTATCATCTTTTTCATCTGTGTTTACAAAATGGCTGAAACGTTTCATTAATCTTGGTTTTTCAAGTACTTGTTTCCATTCGCATTCAAAAGTTCCTACAAGTTTCTCCATTTCAGCTTCCAATGCTTCGCAGATTCCGATACGGTCATGAATGATTACTTCTTTAAGATAATCTAAACCGCCTTCGAGTTTTTCTAACCAAGTAGATGTTCTAACCAATGGTCCGGCAGTACGGATGTAATACATTAAGAAACGATCCATATATTTGAAAACAGTAGCTTTGTCTATTTGTTCAGCTAATAAAACCGCATGTTTTGGGTTTGCTCCACCATTACCGCAGATGTAAAGATTCCAGCCGCCTTCTACAGCAATCACTCCAAAATCTTTTCCTCTGGCTTCTGCACATTCTCTGATACAGGCAGAAACACCACCTTTTAATTTATGCGGAGAACGAATACCTCTATAACGGTTTTCTAATTCGATGGCAAAAGTTGTACTGTCATCCATTCCGTAACGGCACCAAGTATTACCAACACAGCTTTTTACAGCTCTTAATGATTTTCCGTAAGCGTGTCCGCTTTCAAAACCATTGTCAATTAGTACTTTCCAGATCTTTGGCAGGTCATCTAATTGCGCACCAAATAAATCAACACGCTGTGCTCCGGTTATTTTAGTATATAAATCAAATTGTTTAGCAACTTCCCCGATTACAATCAGTTTTTCAGGAGTAATTTCACCACCAGCTATTCTTGGTACAACAGAATAAGTTCCGTTTCTTTGAATATTAGCTAAATATCTATCGTTTGTATCTTGTGTGGTTACGTGCTTATTTGCAGTATCATTATAGATGCTTGAGAAAATTGAAGCGACAACTGGTTTACAGACTTCACAGCCGTCACCATTTCCGTGATGGTCGATTACTTCGTAATAATTAGTGTATTTATTGATTTTTACAAGATCAAATAATTCTTGTCTGGTATAATTAAAGTGTTCGCAGATGCTTTCTTTTACTTCTTTACCAATAGATTTTTGAGCTGCTTTTACTAAGTCGGCTACCATTGGTTTACAGCCTCCGCAGCCTGAAGTGGCTTTGGTTAATTTTACTACATCGCCAAATGTATTTGCAGTTCCGTCAAGAATTGAACAGCAGATAGCACCTTTGGTTACGTTTTCGCAAGAGCATATAACGGCTGTATCAGGCAGGTCAGATGCGCTTCCCAGTGTTGAACCTTCGCCACCGCGGGAACCTAAAATCAAATCTTCAGGGTTTGCAGGTAAAGCCATTGCATTGGCATAAATTTGGAACAATCCATTGTAATCAGATGAATCACCTACAAGAATTCCGCCCAATAATTTTTTTCCGTCTTTGGTAACATTGATTCTTTTGTAAATACCACTGAATTTGTTTTCGTAAACAATTGCAGTAACATCTTCATTTTCAATAAAAGGATCACCAAAGCTCGCAACTTCAACTCCAATAAGTTTTAATTGAGTTGACATATCGATGGATTCTCTCATCGTTTTATCCCCCTTAAGGATTTGTTCGGCTACAACATCGGCCATTTCGTAGCCAGGTGCTACAAGGCCATAAATCATTTGATTGTATAAGGCAACCTCGCCAATCGCATAAATATTAGGATCTGATGTTTGCATTTGATTGTTTACTACGATTCCGCCTCTAACACCTACCTCAAGTCCAGAAACTCTTCCTAGTTCGTCACGAGGTTTTATCCCAGCAGATATAACCAACATGTCTACTTTTAACAATTCATCATTGGCAAACATCATTCCCTTTATACTTTCTTCGCCATCTATATATTGTGTTGCTTTATTTAGATGGATTCCGATATTCAGTTCTTCTATTTTGGATTGAAGCATGTCACTGGCACCTTGATCTAATTGTCTTGGCATCAGTCTTGGAGCAAATTCCACTACATGTGGGTTAAGTCCTAAGTCACGTACTGCTTTAGCAGCTTCCAATCCTAACAAACCGCCACCAAGAACGGCAGCTTCAGTAGAACCATTCGCTTTTATTTTTTTGGCGTAAGCCATAATAGCATCTAAATCCTCAATTGTTCTATAGACAAAAACGCCTTCTTTTTCTACCCCGTCAATTGGCGGTACAAAAGCAGCAGAACCTGTCGCTAGAACTAAGTAATCATACTCATATGTTTTTCCTAAGTGAGTATGTATCGTTTTTTGCTCTCTATTGATATCTGTAATTAACTCCGAAGTGTTTAATATAATATTATTTTCTTCGTACCAATTTGCTGTAGACATAGATAAGTCATCAGCTGTCTTTCCCGCAAAATATTCACTTAAATGAACTCTGTCATAAGCCCGTCTTGGTTCTTCCCCAAATACTGTAATTTGATAATTTTCCTGCCCAGATTTCGAAACGAACTTCTCGCAAAATTTATAACCTACCATGCCGTTTCCGACTACTATTACATTAATCATATCCTCTTTAATTAAGTATTACTACGCAAACATACGTATAAATACTTAATTGTAATACTTAATTTAGATATTTTTTTCTAAAATAGAATGATTTTTAATAACGGTAGGTGTAATTATACGTAAATCCGTACTTAGAGTTGTTATTTGCTAAAGACCTTATTTGTTACAGAATTTGATTTATATACTGACTGATTTTGGTTTCCTGTTGCGTCCTCGATTATAAATGGCTAGTCTAGAAGTCGTTGTTTTTTTAAATCAGCAATTTGGCTTTTCTTATTTTATAGATTTCTGAATAAAAGAAAGTTTATATTAGTTTTTAAATAGTGTATATACGTATTTAAACTTAGTGGGTTAGGATACTATAGAATTTGAAATTTTTAAATTGAAATATATTTTTAATAGAGAAATGGTTGAAAAATGATTTTTTACTGCTTTTTGCAGTTTTGTGTATCATTTGAAAATGACTAAAAATATTTTGGGAAGACAGTTTTAAAAAAAGTTAAGGGTGACTAGCAATAAGTAATAGAATGAAGTCATTAAAAATATATGTTTTAGTTTTTACAAAATAAATTCCCCTTCCAATACAGTAACAGCTTCTCCATAAATATAAACTTTGTCTTCAATTATTTCGGTGCTCATTATTCCTGTTCTTGCAGATGATTGAAATGCATTCAGCTTTGTTTTATCCAGTTTTTCAGCCCAATATTTTGTCAAAAAAGTTTGGACTCCACCGGTTACTGGATCTTCATTGGTTCCTGCCCAAGGCCAAAAATAGCGGTAATGAAAATCAAAGTTTTCATCCTCGGAAGGACAGGTTATTAAAACACCGTTGATTCCAGTATATGAATTGATTAGTGCTGAAAAATCAGGCTTTAAATTTGCCAATTTGGATGAATTTTTAATTTCGATTAAAATAATTTTGTTTTTAGGGCTGTATCTTTTATCCACGATTTCAGAAATTCCTAGAGCATCGAGCATTTTTTTTGGGACTTCTGTTTCTTCAGTATCATAAACTGGAAACTGCATTTGGATTTTATTATTTACTTTTTCAATTAAAAGTTCGACATTCTCACAATTGATAAATTTTATGTTTTCTAATATTGTAGTGTCGAAAATAATTTTAGATGAGGCTAATGTAGCGTGACCGCACAACGGAATTTCAATTTTTGGTGTAAAAAAACGAATACTATAATTATTGTCTTTTATTTGTTGTACAAATGCCGTTTCTGAAAAGCCAATTTCCATCGCAATTTTTTGCATGGTTTCAGTGTTCAAGTTTTCGATAGGGAAACAGACAGCCGCTGGATTTCCTTTGAATTTTTGATTAGTAAATGAGTCAACAAAGTAGGTTTTCATTCTTTATGTTTATTGATTAAATTGGTTTTCTGTTTTCTGAACTTCGAAATGGTAAAAAGGATGCAAGCAGCGTCGTGGGCAAACATTTTTTTTTCCAATTCATTTCACATTTTTATAATTAGAAGGTGATATAGCTCCAAGAGGGAACTCCAAAATTGTTTAAAATTTTTGACTTCCAGAAAAATTATAGTATTCTATATGAATCTTTTAAATTTATAGACTCATCAGCTTACGATCTTTTTCTTTCTTCATTTTCTTTTACTCGAAAGATGACAATCTGTTCTATGAGCCAGTACGGAATAGGATGATCAATAGGGAATTGAACGGAACCTTTTCCTTGTTTGTAATTCGAAAGTTCGTTGGCAAATTCACTGTGTCCTGTTGGTGTTGCATAAAACCCGATGTGTTTTTTATAACCTGCAAAATACACCAATGGTTTTCCGTTTGTTTTGTACGCTGGCATTCCATAAGATATACTTTCAACTGCCTCTGGAGCTTTTTCTATAATAGTTTTGCGAACTTTTTCTAAAATCAATTGAACTTCATTTGGAAATGTCTTAATGTACTCATCTACCGATTTGTAATTAATTTTCATGCTGACTTTTTTTTGGAGGATTTAATACATCTAAATTACAAATAAAATTTGGGTGAATGCGGAATTATTCTAAACTAAGCTTTTAGAGTCGCGCTATAATTTTTATCTATTAAAAAAATAATTTAGATAAAGATAATTTTGGTAAATTGGTCTAAGTTTTTAAAAATCATCACATTATGGAAAATAACGCAAATCAGAATTCAAACGGAGAAAGTAAATGTCCGTTTTCGGGAGGAAGTTCAAAACAATGTACTGGATCAGGTACAAAAAATACTGATTGGTGGCCAAAGCAGCTACAAGTAAAAATCCTTAGACAAAATTCATCTTTATCCAATCCGATGGGGGAAAGTTTTAATTATGCAGAAGCATTTAAAAGTCTGGATTTAGAAGCGGTAAAGAAAGACCTTCACGACTTAATGACCGATTCCCAAGATTGGTGGCCCGCTGACTTTGGTCATTATGGCGGACTATTTGTTAGAATGGCCTGGCATAGTGCAGGAACATATCGTGTTCATGATGGCAGGGGAGGTGCTGGGGCTGGTCAGCAGCGATTCGCACCGCTTAACAGCTGGCCTGATAATGTAAGTCTTGATAAAGCGAGAAGACTTTTATGGCCTATTAAACAAAAATATGGACGAAAAATCTCGTGGGCAGATTTGATGATATTAACCGGTAATGTTGCATTGGAATCGATGGGATTTAAAACCTTTGGTTTTGCTGGAGGACGAGCTGATGTATGGGAACCAGAGGATGCCATTTATTGGGGTTCTGAAACTACCTGGCTTGGGGGAGATGAACGTTACAAAGATGGTTCTGAAGGTGTGCCGAAAGATCATGGAGTTGTTTCATCTGATGATGATGCAAATGGTCAAATTCACTCTAGAAATTTAGAAAAACCGCTTGCAGCTGTACAAATGGGACTTATATATGTAAATCCTGAGGGACCTGATGGTAATCCTGATCCTATCGCTGCTGCAAAAGATATAAGGGATACTTTTGGGCGCATGGCTATGAATGATGAAGAAACAGTAGCATTGATTGCTGGCGGACATACATTTGGGAAAACGCATGGAGCGGGACCTTCAGACCATGTAGGTAAAGAGCCGGAAGCAGCAGGTTTAGAATTGCAGGGTTTTGGATGGAAAAGCAGTTTTGGTTCAGGAAAAGGAGCTGATACAATTACAAGCGGATTGGAAGTAACATGGACAAAAACGCCAACGCAATGGAGTAATAACTTCTTCGAAAACTTATTTGGTTTTGAATGGGAACTTTCTAAAAGCCCAGCTGGTGCCCACCAATGGATTGCTAAAAATGCCGAAGCGATTATTCCTGATGCTTTTGATAGTTCTAAAAAGCATTTGCCAACAATGCTTACAACAGATTTATCACTAAGATTGGATCCTGCTTATGAGAAAATATCACGCCGTTTTCTTGAAAATCCAAACGAATTTGCTGATGCTTTTGCCCGTGCATGGTTTAAGTTAACACATCGTGATATGGGACCACGCTCTCGTTATGTTGGAAATGATGTTCCTCAGGAAGTATTGTTGTGGCAGGATCCTATTCCAGCAGTAGATCATCCGCTAATTGATGAAAATGATATCATACAATTAAAAGAAAAAATATTAAACACAGGTTTAACTACTTCGCAATTAGTTGGAACAGCGTGGGCTTCAGCGTCAACATTTAGAGGGTCAGATAAACGTGGAGGAGCAAACGGAGCTCGTATAAGACTGGCACCGCAAAAAGACTGGAAGGTTAATAATCCTACTGTACTAAAACAGGTTTTAGATAAGCTTGAAAGTATTCACACAGAATTTAACAATTCGCTGCAAAGCGGGAAAAAAGTTTCATTGGCTGATTTAATTGTTTTGGCAGGTAATGCTGGGGTTGAGAAAGCGGCAAAAGAAGCAGGATTTTCAGTAACTGTTCCTTTTTCACCAGGTCGTACGGATGCATCTGCAGAACAGACTGATGTTGAATCTTTCGGATATCTGGAGCCAAAAGCAGATGGTTTCCGTAATTATCGCAGTACAAAATCAGTTGTGTCTACAGAAGAACTTCTTATTGATAAAGCAAATTTATTGACACTAACAGCCCCAGAATTAACCGTACTTTTAGGCGGATTGCGTGTACTTGATATTAATTCTGATGAATCAAAGAATGGTGTTTTTACCCATCGCCCAGGCCAGCTAACTAATGATTTCTTTGTAAATCTTTTGGATATGAATACCAAATGGCAGGCATTGTCTGATGATAAAGAACTTTATGCAGGAAACGATTATAATACAGGACAGCCCAAATGGATAGGAACCAGAGCTGATCTTGTTTTTGGATCGAATTCAGAATTAAGAGCTGTAGCGGAAGTATATGCTAGCAGTGATGCAAATGAAAAATTCATCAAAGACTTCGTAGCGGCTTGGACCAAAGTGATGAATCTTGACCGTTTCGATTTGGTCTAAAGACTTAGTTTTTTTGAATGTTATTTAACCGCAAGGATCGCAAAGTATTACACAAAGCTTTGCGATCTTTGCATTTTTTCTTTTTTTGTTCTTTGCGGTTAAATTATTTAAATCACGAATTTAAACTGGAATTTTCTCGATTAAAATTTCGTTTTCCGTGGTGTCAAAATAAGTGCAGGTCATATCGATGATATCAACACGCCATTTTGCGATGCCGCATTGACCGGCATGATTGCAAAAGGTTAAATAATCGGTTTGACCATCTTGGTGCATCACTAAAAATTCGATAAATCGTTCCTTATTGGCCGATGGAGCAATCGCTATTGCATCATATTTTTCATCAGAAGTAACATTGAAATTATTTACCCCGTAATAGGAAACATGCCCGTCATTCACGAATGTATCATATCCTTTTACACCCAAAATAATTAAATCTTGTATGTAATTTGGAAAATCGGCACCGCTTTTAACTTTGGAATGCGCTTCTTTAATTTGTTCTATTGTAAACATATAGCGATATATTAAGATTAAATTTATTCATTCAAAAATACGATTAAAGGTTTTAAAGAACAATAAAATCATCGCTTTTAGGAAAAACGTTTAATGCATCTACCACAATCTGCGGTGTTGGAGAGGCTAGCTTTCGTAATTTAGTATCCATCCAAGCGCCATCTACCGTGATAGTTGCACACAATGTATCGTCTTTATAAAACTGATGAATAATTGACCATCTTGATGCATCGGCTTTCATTTTTGACATTTTGGTCTGCATGATGATGACATCGGACAGATTTATTTCTCTTCTAAAAACACATTCTTCCCTAAATAATATTGGACCAATATGCTCTGTCTGCATGACTCTTAATGTTATTCCCAATTGCTCAAGCAGTTCCACACGATGCTGTGCGCCAAAATCATAATAGGCACTATGGCGCAGGTGAAAATTAGGATCTAAATCAGACCAGCGGAAAGATAATTGTTTGCTAAATGTAGCCATGGATGTATATGTTTATTATGTTTTTTTGGCTAAGATAGTAAGGATTTTCTATCTGCCATTATAACTTTTTGCCAAAATTATTCAAAAAAATCAGGTTGGTTTGCTCTTAAATTTTGGTGATTTGGTTTTTAAATTCTTATCTTACATTCTAATTGATAACTATTAAAAGAAGTATTTTGAATCTGCAGCATAACTATAATTCGGAGGACTATGAACAATTTATTTTTTGCCTAGAAGGTGTACCTGATGTTGAGGTAATGACTGTTACATCGGTAGTCAAAAATTTAGAACAGCTGGCTGTTGAGCACGGAATTGCAAGTATTTATAAAACCTGCGACACTATTGAAGGGCTGGAGGAAAGCTTGAATACACTACTGTATGATGACCACAACTTTAAGGACTACGAAATTATTTATTTGGTAATGCAGGGCAAAAGAAATACAATTTGTCTCCATGATTATTACTATAGTTTCGAAGAAATTGCTGAAATATTTGAGGGTAAGATGAAAGGTAAAATTTTGCATTTTGCCAATACCAAAGTACTCGATTTAAAAGAGGAAGAGGCGCAATATTTTCTTGATATCACTGGCGCATTGGCAGTTTCGGGTTATGGCGTGGCTCACAAGAATATTGACAGCAATTTATTAGACAAGGCCTTTTTCAGTTTGTGCCAAGAAATAGACGATGTTGTGGATATTGTAGAAGAATTGCATCAAAAGCATTATGCACTTTGTAAATTGCTCGATTTTAGATTGTATTACTAACTGATTTAATTAACCGCGATAATCCATTTTTTTACGAATTTCTTCCTGTGCATTTTGTCCAGCCCATTTTTCGCATAAATAAAGTCCAAGATCAATAGAGGCAGAGACTGCCCCAGCGGTAATTACATTGCCATCTTCAACTATTCTTGAGTTTACTACTTCCTTGCAATAGGGTTTGAGTGCTTCATATTCTTGGAAGTTTGTAGTTGCTTTTTTATCGGTTAAAAAACCTGCCGCTCCCAAAATCAGACTGCCAGTGCAGATTGAAATTTTAGTGGTATCAATCCCAGCAGTTTTTATCCACTCTATAAATTCGGTGTCAAACTGTAATTCCCTCGTTCCGAAACCACCCGGAATAATTATTGCATCATAATTTGCCAATGAACTTTTAATTTTAGCGGGAACTATTTCCAAGCCAAAAGAATCAGCTATCTTTTTATCCGAATAGGCACAAATGTCCCAACTCATGTCAGGCAAATACCCCATTGATTTCAATCGGCTAATTGGATCGTAAATTCCAATAAAATCCAGCCAGGTTATGTTGTCAAAAAGGATATAGGCAATTTTCATTTGTTATGCAGTTTTTTGTTATTTGACTTTTTTTCGTTTAGTACTAACTGATTGATTATAAGATTTCGGTATCATTCCAAATACAAAACTATCTTTCCATTAAGCCAATTGCTTAAATCCGTTTGGAGCTGTTATGTGTAGTTTTTAGGCATACCATTTTCCAACTTCATTAATTATAGTCCATTTTCCATCAATCTTTTTTAAGATATAGATTGCCCCAAAGCCACCCATTAAATCCATATTTACAATTGCAATATTTATTTCCGAAAAAATAATTGGTTTACTCACAAAATAAAAGGGTCTTTTTTCTCGGATAAATTCACTTTGATTATTTTTTAAAGCGTCAATTATTGAATGATAATCATAAAATTTGAAATGACTTAATTCAGATCTGTTAATTAAAATTCCAAAATCTTTTTTATCTCCTCTTTTTAATATTCGTTTTTGCTGTCTATTAAAACTAATTTTATTTTCAATTTGTTTTCTCAAAAACTTACTTTTAAATGAAGTTGTACTAAGCGTATCAACAATTGGTATTTCAGGATTAACATTATTAATAACAGTATTTATAATTTCATAAATTTCACTTTCATTATTTTTTTGTCCATACGTTAGACAGCTAAAAGTCATTAAAAAGAGTAATACAATTATTTTAGGTTTCATTTTAATCGTTTTTCTGGAAAAAATTACACATAACTATCAAATATCGGAATTTTGTTTAATAAAAAACCTCTCTGCATTCATTTGTTGAATACAGAGAGGTTTTTCTAATTGATTTTTGCTTCGAAATTATTTTGCAACTTGCATATTGGTACTGATAGCAATCCTGTTCCATGCATTTATGGTAACAACTGCCATTATCAGTTGTGCAATATAATTTTCGTCAAAAAGCTGTGTTGCTTTTTTGTATGTTTCATCAGATAATCCATGATTGTGGATTAATGTAATTTCTTCGGTAATTGCCAAAATCACTTTTTCTTCCTCGGTAAATAAATCCGTTTCCTGCCAAGCATTCAGCAAAAAGATGCGTTGAAGTGTTTCCCCGTATTTAATGGCATCTTTTGTATGCATATCGATACAAAAGGCACATTTGTTAATTTGTGAAGCACGGATTTTTAGTAATTCCTTATGCGTTTTTGATAATTGTGTGGTTGCTAAATAATTTTCCAATGCAAACATTGCTTTGTAGGCTTGTGGGGCAATTTCGTTGATGTCGATTCTCTTTTCCATTGTTTTATGATTTAAATTTTGATACGACAAAGTTCAAAATCATTGAGCAGAAAAAACTTAAACTGGTTTAAGAACGTTTTTTATTTCTGATTTCGCTTAGATATTCGGGAGTGAATCCCAAGAAAGATGCAATAAGATATTGCGGAATCCGCTGTACAAATTCGGGATATTTGCTGTTTAGCTGATGGTAAAAATCTTCTTTGGAAAAACTGTACAAATACTTTATCCGCATTTGTGAGGCACCGTAGGCTCGCTGATAAATGAATCGGAAATAGCGTTCCATCTTTGGAAATTCAATCAATAACTTTTGTTGTGACAGATAGTCGATGACTAAAATTTCCGAATTTTCGACAGCCTGAATATAAAATTCGGAAGTCAGTTTATTTTCAAAAGCGATATTATCTGTAATCCACCAATTTTCGATGGCAAATTCGGTTGTTTGCTCAATGCCTTTTTCGTTAACAAAAAACTTTCTCAGACAGCCGTTAAGAACAAAATAATGGGATTTGCATATTTGTCCTTCGACAAGAAGATTCTCTTTTTTTCGGACTTTTATAGCCTGAAAAAAAGCCAAAATATCGAGGAATTCACTTTCGTTTATTTCGATAAATTTTTCCAAATGTTTTTTGAATATTTCAGACATATTTTTTCAGACGGTTTTGCGAATGGACAGAGGAGGAGTGTTGTTTTTTATTCAGAATAATTAACGATTGCGTTATTCACTATCATATTGCTGTTGAGACTCATTACTTCAACCGCTTTTTTGTTTGTTGCGGTATTGATATAATAAATAGTAAGACTATTTACGCCAATTAATATATCCAGAAGTTCAAATTTCAAAGTTGGATTATTTTCCAATCCTAATGCCCAATATTTTCTAACATTTTCTTTTCCGATTACGATTCCTTTGGTTTCAGGAAGCCTTTTTAATGCTAAGGGGCTTTCGATAGAAAAATCTTCTGAATAATGTGATAATATTTTGTCAAGATTATGTGAGTTCCATGATGCTATCCACTCTTTGGCAAATGCTGTTGCAAATTCTTTTGTCATTATTATGTGTATTATGTGTCTTTTATGATTGGTTGTCGTTTTTCGCTTCAACAACGGCCAGATTGTGTATTATTTTCCATTCGTTGTCAGTATCCAAAACTAATGAATTATATGAAACAAAATGATTCTCGGAGCTTTCTATACGAAGTTTAACCGAAGCAATTGTTCCACATTCGTCAACATTTTCAATAGTCATAATTCTTGGCAGTCCGCCAAAAACTCCTGCCTGAATATTGGATAAATATTTTTCTCTGTCAATTATTGTTACTCCAGCTGTTCCCATGAAATTATTGCTCGTAACCCGAAAATCCTTATGTAAAACTTTATCTAAAAGTACAGTGTCGCTATTGTCTCCGCCTTTTACAAAATCGGTTATGGTTTGTTTTATTTTATCGGTCATTGTTGTTTTGAATAAAATTGATAGTGTAGATTTTGATTAGTTTAAATTTTGAACTCAGCCAGTTTTTGAACGATTTCCTCTCTTTGGTACCAATCATTATAGACTAAGTCTAATGTACTAATTTTTGAAGTTCCAAAATCATAGTCCCTGTATTTTTCGATGCAATTCATGAACTGATTGACATCATTCAGTTTTTCTCTGAATCTAAGTACCGTAATATGTGCGGTAGTCAAAGGATATCTTTTGTCAATGCTTTTTTGAAGACTGGATTTTCCAAAATTTCCCCTTAGATTTTCTCTAATTTGATTCAAGGTTTCCGTTTTTGGAAACCCCTGAACCATTATCGCCGAGTCGGAAGCGGTGATTCCCTTGAATTCAATTTCAAATTCGGTGATAGATTCTAGACTTTTGCTTATGATTTCAGCATATTCATTAACATTAATGTCTGCTAAACTAAAACCTTCGTAGCAAGAGATAATGGACAGCGTGGTTACATGTAAATCAGGATTGGAGTAGTAGTATTGCTCAGGTTCCAGACTTTTTAATTCGGTAAGGAAGTTTTGAATTCTCTTTTGGGTTTCAATTTCTGGTTTGATCACGAGCGTCATTCCAAATCTTTTATCCAATGGATTATCTATGTTTAAATCAATTGAATATTCATTGTTTAGAATTTTTTGTGAAGACTCATTATATAATTCGTGGTAGAGTTTATGTAGGTTTTTGTTGTGCATGGAAAGTTTATTGGACTCAAATTTAGTCTAAAACTATGGATATTAGTTTTTAGATGCTAAAAAAAGTTGCCACAAATTGCACAAATTAATTACTGATTTACTTCGTCAGTTGCTGTCTCTCGTGTACAATTTGTAGCAAATAAATAAGTTGACAGAGTTTTAGACTTATGTTACTTATGAAAAACCAATGCCCTAGCCCTGACAGAAATGGAAATCCTTGTTGGGCGGGGTTCGCCCAACAAGATTGTAATGTATGGCAGGAAATAGCTCCTAATAATTACAATTAATTTAATTGGCAATATTCCATTTTTTGATGTTCTCGGCATTGATTTCGTTGGTTCCATCTTTTGGATTGGGTTGTCCTTTGCCCGTATTGATTAAACTTTTCAGGCTGTTTTGAATGAATCCAGTCCAGGCATCGTTGCATATATTGTAGCATTCGTCTTTTGGGGTTAAACCTTCGTGGGTTAATTTCACCTTGGTTTGCTCACCTTCTTTTGAAATCTCAAAAATCATCTTGGTGTTTACCCATTCGGTTTTGTCTTGGGTGAAGCTAAATTCATTTGCCAGTACTTGATAAACTAATTTCTGATCCTGAATCTTTTCAACAAGTTTTATTTTGCACAGGTGAATGTCTTGGTAATGATAGAAAAAAGTTTCGCCAAGCTGGTCTGTTTCGCCTTCGATGTCTTCGCTCCACCAGCCTCTAAAGTTTTGTATGGCGTTGAAGGCCTCGGCTGGTGTTTTATCAACCAAAATGGTCGATGTAAAATCCTGATTTTTCATATGATTTGTTTTTATTTATTTCAATTTTTCTGCCAGTATTTCCAAGTATTGTGTCCAAGCACTAGAACAATCATTATAGCATTCAAATTTTGGAACTAGGCCGTAATGTGTAAAGGTGACTTTGCTTTTGTCTCCCTCTTTTGAAATCTCAAAACCAAATTTGGTATTGGTCCATTCATCTGTTTTTTCAATAAAGGAGTGATAGCTTTCGGTTACCTTCCAAAAAACCTTTTGATTGTGTATTAAATCATTTAGTTGCTGTCTACTGTAATGTATTCCGTCACCTGCTCTGAACGTAAATTCTTCGTAGAGTATATCGCTGTTGCCCTGAATGTCTTCGTCAAACAAACCAACCCACCATTTGCGGACGTCGATTAAGGTTTCAAAAATGGTTTGAGGAGTTTGGGAAGATTCAAAGCTGAATGTATAATTTTTAGTTTCTGTTTCCATTTATAGTTATTTTAAGGTTGAACTAAAGTTACCAAGAAGGTGAGTACTGAATTCTTTTGTGTTTGTTAAGTTTTTGTTTTTCAGTTTGTTAAAATTGTTTAAAATGTTGGTTTGACTATTGAAGCCATAGTGTGAAAATATTTTTTTATAAAGGTACATTGTAATAATAATAGCGAAAGGTTGTAATTCAGACATTATAGCGGGTTGATTTGGACATGATTAAATGGTATCTTTACTAAAAAGAACTTGCGATGAAACATCTTACCATAATTGTTCCGGACGGTGAAAATAATTTGAGCAGTATTGTTGGCGCTTACAAAATATTTTCGCGAGCAAATGCCTATTGGAAACAAACAAAGAATACCGAATTGTTTACGATTCAGCTGGCTGGTATTTCTAAGGAAGTCGAATTTTATGAAGGATTATTTTCCGTGAGGCCACACGTCAATATCGCTGAAATAGCCAAAACGAATCTAATTATTATTCCGTCACTGAATCACAATTATACCAAGGCAGTGCAAGAAAATAAAGTCTTGATTGATTGGATTGAGAAACAATATAAAAACGGGGCAGAGGTCGCAAGTATATGTACAGGTGCTTTTATGCTGGCGTCATCGGGATTGTTGGATGGTAAAAACTGCTCAACCCATTGGGCTGCTGCCGATAATTTCAGAAAAATGTTTCCAAAAGTGAATTTGGAAACAGATAGGCTGATTACTGATGAAAATGGAATTTATACCAATGGCGGTGCTTATTCCTTCTTAAATTTAATTATTTATCTAATTGAGAAATACTTCGATAGGCAGACAGCAATTTATTGTTCCAAAGTTTTTCAGATTGAAATGGATAGGAACAGCCAGTCTGAATTTGCCATTTTTACAGGGCAAAAACTGCATGAAGATGATACAGTGAAAAAAGCGCAATCCTACATTGAAAGCAAACTGCATGAAAAAATATCTGTTGATCATTTGTCTACGACTTTCTCGGTAAGCCGAAGAAACTTTGACAGGCGATTTATTAAAGCCACTGGCAATACGCCTGTAGAATACATGCAGCGAGTAAAAGTGGAATCGGCAAAGAAAGCGTTTGAGTCCACCCGTAAAAATATTACCGAAGTCATGTATGATGTGGGATACTCGGATGTAAAAGCATTTCGGGAAGTGTTTAAAAGAATAACCGGTATGTCACCAATTGATTATCGAAACAAATACAATAAAGATGTTATGGTTTGATAAATAAGAGGTCTTTTTATTTAGAAATGCATAGAAACATCAAAACCGATTAAATTACCTTAATCGGTTTTTTTTGATATTGAAATAAATCTGTTATTAAAACAGCATTTGTGCCAATGGTGTAAGCGATTGCGCTGATTTTGGAAGTAAAGGAGTAAGTGCCTGTAATTGAGCAGGCGTGATTAATTTTTTTATTTTGGTCAAAAATGATTCTCTTGTGGCTGTCATTTTAGAATTATAACCAGCAACATCTGTTTTCTTTGTTGGCAGAATGTTTTTCTTTTTATTCAGTATTTCATTTACTAATGAAGTGACTCCGGGTTTTTGAGTATTGGTTAATTTCAGTTTTGGTCCCAAAAGTCCCATAACCTGATTAGATATTGCAGCTACGTCAAATGTGCTTGCTGAAGTGGCTGTTTTAGTCGCTGTATTGGCCGCTTTTGTAATGTCTCCCATGCTTTGGGCGTTGGCAAATGTAAATGTCCCCAAGAGAAGAGCCGTAATAATGAGTTTCTTTTTCATAGTATTAAAATTTAAGTTGCTTGATGATAAAGGTTTGTAATAAAATCTTTAGCTAAAGTTATAAAAAAAACTTTAAAATAGGTTACAGTTATTATTACCGGCATGAAGTTGCTGCTTCAGGTGTTTTTGATTTTAATCAGTAGAGGAAAAACTGTTTTGTAAAGCAGTGGTAAAAATATTCTTGCATAATTTAATTATTAAATAGATAGTATGTAAGTGTAAGATTACTTGTTGGTTACTATTTGTTTTGTTCTTGAAAACTGACCTCTATGATGTTTGATTCCCTTAAAAAAAACAGTAGTTTTGTTCGAATAATAATTCGAAAGATAAATCCCTAAAATAAACATATGAAAGGAAAAATTACTCTATTAACTATTATGATAGTTGCTTTTGGCTGGAATTTGCGCGCTCAGTATACGCCTGAATTGATTCAGAATATAAATGAGTTTAATCTCGGCAGTTATCCGGATGACTTAATTATTATTAATCATAAACTATTCTTTACTGCAAAAGATCAGGATCATGGCTATGAACTAAGAGTATATGATGGCAGTCCTGAAAAACCTGGCGGAGTTTCTTTGGTTAAAGATATTACACTTGCTGATGATCCCGCTTACAATGAATATTCTGGCAGTGATATAACTAATATTGTTGATGTAGATGGAGTGGCTTACTTTATTGTAAGAGGCGGTGGATTATGGAAATCGGATGGTACAGAAGCGGGGACACAATTAGTAAGTCAGTTTACATCCCATACAATTATGGCTGATCGTTTAATGACAAATGTTAATGGTACTTTGTATTTTATTGCGGGAACTCCTTCATCCAGTGCATTGTGGAAATCTGATGGGACTAAAGATGGAACACTTTTTTTACACGCAATTGATCCAGATCATTATGGCGATGGATTTGAGATTACCGAAATGATTGCTCTGAATGATTTATTGATTTTTGTTGCTGAGGGAAGTGCTGGAAATACTGAGCTTTGGGTAAGCAATAGTACTTCTGAAGGAACATTTATGCTAAAAGAAATCAAAGAAGGTCTGGATGGTTCGTATCCTAAAGGTCTAACCTATCATAACGGATTAATTTTCTTTTCTGCTGATGATGGTGTAAATGGCAGGGAGCTCTGGAGAACTGACGGAACTCCCGAAGGCACGCAAATGGCATTTGATTTGGAGGCAGGGCAATGGGGAAGCAATCCTGAACAAATTACAAGTGTTAACGGGAATTTGTATTTTTCCGGTAATCATGATAATCTTGGAGGACAATTATTTAAAAGCGATGGTACGCTGCGCGGTACCGAATTTATTGAGATTAAACCAGAATATAAAGACCCTTTTTATGAACCATATCCTCGAAATTTTGTGAATTTAAATGGACAAGTTGCCTTTAGTGCCGAAAATTCCAGTACAAATAGCAGAGATCTTTGGATAACAAATGGAATATCAGATGGTACTCACCTGATAAAACAGCCTGCTTACTCGAATCGTTTTTATCAGCCTGAAGAAATGGTTTCGGATGGAGCCAATCTTTTTTTTAGAGCAAGGAGTTCTTCTGAAGGTTCTGAGCTGTGGATCTCAAATGGAACTGATTTAGGAACGCTGAGAATGAAAGATATATATCCAGGCGAAAAGGGAAGTAATCCTCATAACCTTATTTTAATGGGCAACGGTGTTTTCTTTGCTGCTGAAGATGATGTTTTTGGTGTTGAATTATGGAGAAGTAATTTATTTACGGAAGCACAGTTAAGTGTTTCTGAGAATAAAATAAATAAAAATGCAGCTGTAATTTATCCAAATCCTACTAGTGATGTTATTAAGGTAAAAATAGATCTTAAATTAGTTGGTTCAGATTATTCGATTACCAATCTGGCAGGACAAACGGTATTAACGGGAAAATTAAATTCAGAAATAACCAATATTGATATAAATAAACTGGCTGGAGGGTTATACTTGTATAAAATTGCAGGAGAAAAAGGAGATGGATTTAAATTTTTAAAAAAATAAAAGGGCACAATACTATTGTGATAATTAATTAGTGATATTTCAGTAGTTTATATTCTATGCTGTTGGCTGGACTTCTGTTGAGGCATTATTAAAAAAACAGAGTGTAGTTAGAGGATTGTTATTGTAATTAATTGATTTTTGCGAACAAGGATATATTTTTTTAAATCCCCATTTCAAGCTGTATATTTGTTTCAGAAAAATGTAATTTCGCGCACAGCAATCAGCGAAAAAAATTAATGTATGAGTGAAAAGTTTACTGTCGGCAGTTTATATGCAGGTATCGGAGGTATATGTCTGGGTTTTAGAAATTCAGGTTTTGACATAAAATGGGCCAATGAATTTGATAAAAATGCCTGTATCACTTATCGAAATAATTTTGAGCACCAGCTTATCGAAGGTGATGTTCTGCAGTTAGATATTGATGCTATTCCAAAAATACACATACTCACCGCTGGCTTTCCCTGCCAGCCGTTCTCGGTAGCCGGTTATAGAAAAGGTTTTGATGACAATAGGGGAAACCACTTCTTCCGAATACTTGATTTTGTTGATACCATGAGGCCAAAAGTGGTGTTTTTAGAAAATGTAAAAAACCTTTATACTCATGATCACGGCAAAACAATGAAAGTGATTGAGCAGTCGTTAAGAGATAGAAATTATTCCTTTCAGGCTAAGGTTCTTAATACAAAAGACTACGGGAATATCCCTCACAATAGAGAACGGATCTTTATGGTAGCTTTTGATAAAGATATATATCCTGATGCCGAAAATACTTTTGAATTTCCCCAAAAAGAAGAACTGACAAAAACCATAAAAGAGGTTATCAGTAAAGAAAAAGTCGAGGATAATTTCTACTATGGCGAAGACAAGTATATGTACAATATGCTCAAAGAAACGATGAGATCTGAAGATACTGTTTATCAATTCAGACGTCAGTATGTAAGGGAAAACAAATCGAATGTCTGTCCGACTCTAACAGCAAACATGGGAACTGGCGGGCATAATGTACCGCTGATTAAGACTGAATTTGGTTTCAGAAAATTAACTCCAAGAGAATGTCTGCGTTTTCAGGGGTTTCCTGATACCTTCAAGATTCCGGCAAAAAGTGCCAATTCGAGTATTTATAAACAAGCAGGAAATTCTGTGAGTGTTCCCGTGATTCAGGCTGTTTCAAAGAATATTTTGAAGGTGCTGAACGGTATTAAATAGCTTTCAATTCCTGAACTAAATCTTTTATGCATTTCATATCACCGCTTTGAATGTAGTAGTTGCAAGCGTCCATTTTGGTATACTGGTTCAGCATTGCATTTTGAGGCAGAATATAGTTATTTGCTATAGTCGTTATAACATCAGCATTGGTGCAGTAACCTGCAATGTCAAAATTCCAAGTCCTTGCAAAAAGTATTTCGTCTATAGTTTTTCGGGAAATTTCATTGCTAAATAATAATCGGTCTGTTTTAAAAAGTTTTTTAATATCGGGTTCAATTCTAACCAAAATAAAATAGTCATACGAAACCGCAGAGCCGTTATTGAGCAAGATATTCGGGATGTATTGTGCCTGTGCATTCCAGTCTTTAGTTTCAAGCAACAGTAAATTCGATTGTGAGGCAGCAGATTTTACATTGATTTTTTTGCCCTGAATTTCTAAATCTGAGTCATCCCAGATTCCTTCTTTATAAATCCCGAAATCAGGTTCCTTAACTTCTAGACCTTCTGATTTGAAATAGTTATACAATACTATTTCGGCAAGTTTTCCCTGAAATGTGTTGCAGAATTTTTCACCCCCTTTTCGCTCATACTGTCCGCCAGTCCTACAGTTTCTATGATGTCCTGCACCAAAACACATTTCATAAGCAAAATCTATAACGGTCTGAACGGCTTCTCTTGGAACTGGAATTCCTGCAAATCCTTTTTTATGACTTACATAATAATAATTGGAACCTTCAGCGTTTTCTAACTTCATGAAATGTAAAATTTCGGCTTTTCTTTTTTACAAATAATTCTATTTTAAATTAAAATCTAATATTTAATTTCTATATCTAATTGTCTGCCTTCTTCTAAAGCTTTTTTGTCCATTGCTGAACCTACCAGAGCTCCAATTCCCATTCCAATAGGTAATCCTATAGCAAGTAATCCTAAATTGCCAATGCTTATTCCAAAAGCAATACCCAGCGGAATGCCAAATGCCGACATTCCCACAGCCAGCCAAAACGTGGTGTAATATTTTTGAGGTACAATTTTAAGTTCTTTTTCGACCAGTTTTATGATTTTGGATTGCTTTTTCTTAACTGTTTTCCCAAAATTAGTATCAAAAACCGGAATAGAATTTAATTCTTCGATATCTTGATTAATTGATTGAATGATGTGACTTGGTAATTCTTTTTTTGACAGTTCTTTTAGAAATGCTCCCAGCTGTTCATATACTTTAATTGCTTTATCGTATTCTGGCAAACCTTGTCTTTCTTTTAGTTCAATAAAATTCATGGATTGTTTTATTAAGTGTTGATGAAGTTCTGTTGTTTGTGTTTGAAGCTATTTATAAAAATAGTAAAAATAAAGTTACAAGTTTTTAAATATTTTGAAAGAAACTATTTTTCATCTATTAAAATAAAGTTCCCTGTACTAATTGCTGTTTCGGATTATTACCAAAAACAAAAGTATCAACTACAAAAAACTGTTTTACATTCTCATCAAATTGACGTAAAACCACACTGTCACAAACAAAATGCAAATCGATTTTGGTAAATAACTGATTTGCTTTTATTAAGTTTTCTGGACTAAGTCTTCGAGCGATTGATAGATGCGGATTGTCACTTTTCTTCATATCTTGGACTTGAAGTGATTTATTAAAATGTTTCATGATGTGCTTCAAATCCTTTTTTGAATCGTTGTCGGGTGCTATAAAAAATGCACCGTTTGAAGGGAAAGACCCAAACTCATTCAGATGTACATCGATAGGAACTAAAGGATCGCATAGTTTTTTTATTTGCTTTTTGATGGTTTCAATTGCAGTTTCTGTTGCTTTGAATTCGCAGATGGTAATATGACCAACGGAGTTTCTGCTATTGAACCATTTCACTTCAGAGTACAATTTATCTTTCATAGATTTAACTAAAAGGAGAATTTCTTCAGAAGGATGAATAACGAGAGAATATAATTTTTCCATGGATTTTTTTAAATGAGTAAAAGTAAGTTTTCTATTTAAACTGGAAATTAAGAAAATTCGAAGATTAATTTTACATGCTTGGCAGTATTCTTATAAAACACAGAGTATAATTACGAAATTGATGTTTAAAGCCTGATTTGTTTGTTTTTAACTCAAATACCAATTA
This sequence comes from Flavobacterium aquicola, assembly GCF_003385115.1. GTDB lineage: Bacteria > Bacteroidota > Bacteroidia > Flavobacteriales > Flavobacteriaceae > Flavobacterium > Flavobacterium aquicola. The sequence continues at coordinate 138,153 of NZ_QUNI01000001.1, read as the reverse complement.
ACTTAGCATGCTAATTTTAAAAAAGCGAACAATTTTAAATTATTTTGTTTCGCTATTTCTATTTGTTATTGGTAAATTTGGCCTGTTTAAATGTGTTTTTTACACGTATTTAAAAATAATACTAAAACCAGCTTTCTTGAAGAACTTTATCCTGCATTTCATACTTCTACTCTCTTTTTGTTTAAACGGTTTTTCGCAAGAATACGCCGTTAAATTTCTCGATATTTCTGATGGGTTGTCTAATAATTCGGTGACTACTATTTATCAGGATAGCGATGGTTTTATGTGGTTTGGTACTTATGACGGTTTAAACCGTTATGATGGTTACAATTTTAAGGTGTACCGCAATAAGATTAATGATAAAAATTCATTGGCATTCAATACTATCTATAATATTGAAGGTGATTCCAAAAAAAACATATGGGTTGGGGGAGCAAATGGAGCCTGCGTTTTTGATAAAAGAGAAGCCGTTTTTCATCCTCTTGCATATGTTTCAAAGAGCAATACCACTCAGATTTTAAAAGATGTAGTGCATCAGATTCGTTCAGTTTCGAAAGAACAGGTATTGGTTGCTTCCCAAAATTTCGGAGTGCTTATTTATGAGAACGGATCTTATACAGGAAAGTCTGCTGGTCTTGAACGATCCAATAAACTGCTGTTTAATTATAATGCTACGGTCCTTGAAAACGATTTAAAAAATAACAGCTGCTGGGTGTATGTCAGAAATGTTGGTATCTGCCAGTATAATTACAATTCAAAAAAACTGAAAGTTATATATCCATTAAATATGGAAGTAAAATGCATGAGACTTTCTGCAGATGCTGTTCTTTGGCTGGGAACAGATGAAGGACTTTATTCATTCAATACACGTACTAATTTTTTATCGTCTAATTATCTGCCGGTTAACAGCACAGTTTCGGATATTCGTATCGACAAGAAAAAAGAAATGTGGGTAACTACCGATGGACGCGGTATTTATAAAGTAATTGGCCAAAGTAAAAAAGCAGTTCCATACAGTTTGTCCAAAGGCAGACAGCTTGTAAAAAGTAATTCAATATGGAGTCTGCATGAAGATACTTCTGGAAATATGTGGATTGGAACGCTGCGCGGCGGTATCAGCATGATAGGCAACAGCCCGAAATATTTTAGAAACATCAGGTATAATGTAAAAGACAGCGATCCTGCCGAAAATTTCATATTATCTTTTTGCGAAGATGAAAAAAAGAATCTTTGGATAGGAACAGATGGAGCAGGTTTAAAATATTGGAACAAAAAAAACAATACTTATACCATTTACAGCACTACGGCAGCTTCCTCTCATAAAATCAGCAGTAATTTTATTACTGGAATAATCAGGGATAATAATAATGATATCTGGCTGTCAACTTGGGCTGGAGGCGTTAACCGCATCAATCCTGCGACCAATACTATTACCCAGTTTTCATGTTACAACCCATTTACAAAACAGATTGAGAAAAATATCTGGTTTGTGTATAAAGACAATGAGGGCGATATATGGGCAAGTGCGACAAATGAAGGCTCACTGTATTTATTTGACAGGGCCAAAAACAGTTTTGTGCTTTTTAATAAAACCATTGATAATCTGCAGTGTCTTGTCGAGGCAAGTGATGGTAAATTTTGGGGCTGTAATTATACGTCATTATTAGCTATTGATAAAAAGACTAAAAAATACCAAAAGTTTCTAATTGGGAATCCTATACGATGTATACACGAGGATAAGGACAAAAATCTTTGGCTGGGAACGCAGGAGGGAGGACTGGTACTTTTTGACAGAAAAACAAATACTTTCAAGAGGCTGACTACAGATGACGGCCTGCCTTCCAATACGATTTTGAGACTGCTGGAAGATAAATCCGGAAATCTATGGATGAGTACGTACAATGGAATCTGCCGATTTGATAAAAAGACCAAAACATTCAGGAATTTTTCGGTAAATGACGGACTGCAGAGTAATCAGTTTAGTTTTAATGCTGGTTTAAAATTGTCTACCGGTGAATTTCTTTTTGGAGGAATAAATGGTTTCAATTCCTTTTTTCCGCAAGATATCAAAGAGTTTAATCAGAAGAATAATTTACTGCTGACCGATTTTTATTTAAACAATCAGCCAATTGAAGAAAGTAAAAACGAGTTGATTACCGAATGGGATTCCGGCAGAATCAAAGAAGTAAAACTGCCTTATGACCAGACTGCCTTGTCAATAGAATTTGTAGCATTGGATTATAATAATGCTGATAAAATTAATTACGCTTACTATTTGGAAGGCTGGGACGACAGCTGGAATTATGTGGGTCAGGCTCGAAAAGCAAATTACGCCAGATTAGCCGAAGGAACATATGTTTTTAAAGTTAAAACAACCAATTTTAGAGGAGGCTGGAACAAAGAAAAAAGCCTTATTACAGTCATTGTTTCACCGCCATGGTACAGATCATGGTGGGCATACAGTTTTTATTTATTGGCGGGAGCCGGAATGATTTATGGCTATATTCGATATAATAAAAATAAAGAAAAATTAAAGTTTCAGGTAAAAATTGCCGAATTAGAAAGAGCGAAAGAAAAAGAAGTTGCCGAAAAGCAGTCATCAATGTTTACCTATATTTCTCATGAGTTCCGTACGCCTTTGTCTTTGATTATAAATCCATTAAAAAAGGCGATTAAAAAAGGCAATGTCGAGAATAGTTCTTCGGTGAGTGATTTAGTAATTGCACATCGAAATGCAAGAAGGCTTTTGAGTTTAGTAGATCAGCTTTTGCTTTTCCGTAAAGCGGAGAATGATGCTGATGAACTCAAAATGTCTGTTATAAATGTCAATAACCTCTGTTATGAAATACATCAGTGTTTTGTAAATCAGGCAAAAGATAAGAATATTGACTATACTTTCCAGATACCTGAAAATAATATTGAAATAATTGGAGATTATGAGAAAGTTGAAATATCTCTGTTTAATTTGATTTCAAATGCATTCAAATTTACTCCGGTTGGGGGAGAAATCAGTCTTCATTTATCCGAAAATCAAACAGATGTAATTATCGAAGTTTTAGACAGCGGTACAGGTATTGCACCAGATGATTTGGAAACTATTTTTGAAAAGTTTAAAAGAGTAAATTCTAAAGTGCCGGTTGGAGGCAGTTCCGGATTTGGAATCGGTTTGTTTATAGTTAGGTATTTTGTCGAAAAACATAAAGGAACTGTAAGCTGTACCAGCGAAATTGGAAAAGGAAGTACTTTTAAGCTCACGTTTTTAAAAGGTCAAGATCATTTTGAAGATTTGCATATAAGTATTGTTGTTCCAAAATTAAGTCCATTAGTTGAAGAATTAATGACTGATGATGTAGAAGATATTGTAGAAGTTTCAGCTCAATCTGTTCCGGATAATGAATTGCATAAAGTGATGCTTACCGAGAAGCGCACACTTTTAATAGTAGAAGATAATACAGATATTAGAAATTATTTAATTCAGCTATTTTCAGAAACTCATATAATATATAGTGCCGATAATGGTGAAGAAGGTTTAAAACTGACGAAAAAGCACATGCCTGATTTGGTGATCAGTGATATTGCGATGGATGTTATGGATGGTTTGGAATTGTGCCGAAAAATAAAAGAAAATAGTAGTTTATCCCATATACCGGTCATATTATTGACAGCATCCAAGAATCCGGAAACACACTTGCAGGGAATAAGTGATGGCGCCGATGATTATATAACAAAACCATTTGATGATGATCTGCTGGTAGCCCGTGTAGAATCACTGCTGAAAAGCCGAAGCAATTTAAGAACTTACTTTTTAGATAGTATTACGCTTAAAGAGAATACTCAAAAAGTTCCAGCCGAATATCAGGAAATTCTAAAGAAATGTATTGCTGTTATTGAGGCTAATATTCACAAACGTGACTATACGATTAAAAATTTTGCCGCCGAAATGGGAATGAGTCACAGAACGCTTTACACCAAAATTAAAATCATTTCAGGGCAGACATTAAATGCATTTATACGTTCCATCCGAATAAGGAAAGCCGCGATGTTAATGCTTACCGAAAATATGAATATTGCTCAGGCGAGTGTTGAGGTAGGTTTTGAAGATCCTAAATATTTCAGGCAGCAGTTTGTTAAACTCTTTGGAATGACACCATCAGAATATATCAAAAAATACAAAAACTCTTTTAATTCTGATTTGAATATTATCAAATAAATTTTGGCTGTTTACACTTGACTTTTGTATCTAAGACGGTATTCGCGGGGTGATATTTCCATTACTAATCGGAACGATTTTGAAAAGTGAAACGGGTCGTAATAGCCCAATTGATATGCTATTTCTTTAATTTTCATGTTGCTGAACTGCAAAAGGGAGCAGGATTTCTGCACTTTTAACTGATTATAATAATCCATTGGGGTAAATGATGTTTTTTCTAAAAACAATGCCCCAAAATAGGAACTCGAATAACCGACATATTGAGCAATATCATGAAGCGTTATTTTATTCGTCAGGTTATTTTTCATGTAAATGATACTCATCGGAATTATATCTAAGACTTCAGTATCTGCCGTTTTTATTTTTAAAAACTGATCCGTGTATTTTATGCTGGCAAGAAAATGCTGCAGGCAGATACTGGAATACTCGAGGTTATCAGGGTTAAAACCCATTTCCAGATTCTGGTAAATTTCTTCGAATAAGTTCAATCTATCTGCTGATCGGCTGTCATTTAGATTTAGAATTTTTCCAGAAACTGCACTGTGTAATGAGTTTGAAGTTCCTTTGAAATGTAACCAATAAATGCTCCAAGGCTTTGAGATTTCAGCTTCATAGCTATGCGCTTTATGTGCTGGAATAATAAAAGCCTGATCTTTTGTAAGCGAGAATTGTTCGTTTTCAAGAGTTATGAACCCTTTTCCGCTTTCGCAATAAATAAGAATGTTTTCAAGTGCGCCTTTTGACCGTTTTCTAAAATGATATTTTGCATTTGGGTAATAGCCAATATGTGTAATGAAAGCATTTTTTGTCAGTTCATTTTCAGATTGAAAATGCCGTACGCTATATGGAACAACGATTGCTCTTTCGCCTTTAAATCCATCTGCTATTTGGTCCATAATAAGGTTAGATTAGTTTTAAAAAAAAAACTTCAGAAATAATTTAATACCAAATTTATGAAATAATACTGTACAATGTCAAATCATGGTAATATACATATTCTGAGGAAATGGGGTTTGAAAATTGTTGATTTAATGTGTCTGATATTTTTTAGTCAGATATTTTATCTATTATAAAGTGTGAATTCATTAAAATATAGTTTAAAAAAGTATGGTTGCTGTAAAAAAAACGTTTTTTTATTTTTAGTATGATAAATAAAGTATTAAAATCTATGTTTTATACATGTTTTATATAAATATTACATTTTTGCAACTGTAATATCTGACGACATTTGTAATGTTAAATTATTTAAAAAAAATAAAATTTATGAAAAAGTATAATTCTTCCTATCTGCTTTTCATCGCATTGGTTTCGGCCATGGGTGGGCTGCTGTTTGGATATGATTGGGTTGTAATTGGTGGAGCAAAGCCATTTTATGAGGTCTTTTTTAATATTGCCAATTCGCCTTCTATGCAGGGATGGGTAATGGGAAGCGCTATTTTAGGATGCCTCTTGGGTGTAATGATTTCGGGAAGTTTATCTGATAAATACGGCAGAAAACCGCTGATGATTGTCGCTTCAATCTTTTTTACGCTCGCAGCAGTTGGTACCGGAATAGTCGATACTATTGAATGGTTTATAATATGGAGAGTTGTTGGCGGTATCGGAATTGGAATCGCCTCGAATCTTTCACCGATGTATATAGCCGAAATCGCTCCAAGTGAATCCAGAGGGAAGTTTGTTTCGATAAATCAGTTAACGGTTGTAATAGGGATATTGGCAGCGCAGATTGTGAATTGGTTAATTGCAGACCCGATTGTAGAAGGACAGGATATTTTGAATTCTTGGAACGGTCAATGGGGCTGGAGATATATGTTTTGGGCTGGAGCCATTCCATCAGTAGCCTTTTTTGCTTTGATATTAATAATACCCGAAAGTCCAAGATGGCTTGCAAGTCAGCGTAAATATTCAAAAGCTGAATCTATTTTTACTAAAATTGGCGGAAATGATTTTGCAAAAGAACAAATTGAAGAACTGAAAGCAAGTGCAGGGGATGTCAAAGAAGAAGCCAATTATAAAATGCTTTTTGAAGGTAAAATGCCAAAGATTCTTTTGTTAGGAATTGTGATTGCAGCATTTCAGCAATGGTGCGGTATCAACGTGATTTTTAATTATGCTCAGGAAATATTTTCAGCAGCCGGTTATGGCGTTTCGGATATCTTATTCAATATCGTAATTACTGGTGTTACAAATGTAATCTTCACTTTCGCAGGTATGTATTTTGTTGACAGATGGGGAAGAAGAACGCTGATGCTTATCGGTTCAATTGGATTGTTTTTCATCTATGCAGCACTTGGCGCCTGCTATTATTTTGAAATAACAGGACTTGCAGTTTTAGGACTTGTAATCGCAGCAATTTCCTGCTATGCAATGACATTGGCACCTATTACTTGGGTCGTTTTATCTGAAATATTTCCGACCAAAATACGAGCAATGGCAATGGCAGTTTCGACTTTCGCCCTTTGGACGGCCTGTTTCATACTGACTTACACTTTTCCGATATTAAATAACAGTCTGGGGTCTTACGGAACCTTCTGGCTTTACGGTGTGATCTGCCTGTTAGGATTTGTTTTCCTTCGCATTTCGCTGCCGGAAACCAAAGGAAAGTCCTTAGAGGAAATTGAAAATGAATTGACAAAATAATAGCATATAATAAGATGGAAAATATAATTGCAGAAAATCTGCATTCAAAACAATCGGTAAACGAAACAGCTCAGGACGAAAAAATAACAGCTTATTTAATTCAGTCTACTGTTAACGAAGATGGCGTAGTTCGTGTTTGGGAAGAGGATATTTTATTACCGACTTACCAAATTGGCGAAGAAGAAAAGAACCCTATTTTTCTTGAAAAACGTGTATATCAGGGAAGCTCAGGAGCTGTTTATCCTTATCCTGTGGTCGAAAAATTATCAGATGAAAAATTCGATAAGTCATATAACGCGGTATTTTTAGAAAATAAATACATCAAGATAATGATTCTTCCGGAACTTGGAGGGCGTGTTCACATGGCGTACGACAAAGTAAAACAGCGTCATTTTGTTTACTATAATCAGGTGATAAAACCTGCTCTTGTAGGACTTACAGGGCCTTGGATTTCTGGCGGAATTGAATTCAACTGGCCACAGCACCACCGTCCAAGTACTTTTTTGCCTACGGATTATAATATTGAAGAAAATGAAGACGGAAGTAAAACAATTTGGTGTAATGAAGTAGAAAGAATGTTCAGAACCAAAGGAATGCAGGGGTTCACGCTGCATCCTGACAAAGCCTACATTGAGATAAAAGTAAAAATCTACAATCGTACCGCTTTTCCGCAGACATTCCTTTGGTGGGCAAATCCTGCTGTGGTGGTGAATGATGGCTATAAATCGGTTTTTCCACCTGATGTGAATGCCGTATTTGACCACGGAAAAAGAGATGTTTCAAAATTCCCGATTGCAACTGGAGAATATTACAAACAGGATTATTCTGCAGGAGTTGATATTTCAAAATATAAAAACATTCCGGTTCCAACATCCTATATGGCGGTGCAGTCCAAATATAATTTTGTGGGTGGTTACGAAGATAATGTGCAGGCTGGATTATTACATGTGGCGAATCATCATGTGTCTCCAGGGAAAAAGCAATGGACTTGGGGTAACGGAGATTTTGGTTTGGCTTGGGACAGAAATCTAACAGATCAAGACGGTCCGTATATTGAATTAATGACGGGAGTTTTCACAGATAATCAGCCTGATTTTTCTTGGCTTCAGGCTTATGAAGAAAAGTCATGGGTACAATATTTCATGCCTTATGCCGAAGTAGGTTACGTTAAAAATGCAACCAAAGATGCCATCATAAACATCGAAGTTGAAGGAAACGAAGCGGATCTGATTTTGTACACAACAGGTCTTTATGAAAACTTAAAAATTGAATTAAAAGACAAGCAAAACAAGGTATTGTTTGAGGATGAAATTACGATTTCTCCTGTAAATCCATATAAAAAACGAGTTTCGATCGGAGAAACAGCTTCTGAGGATTTGATTTTTACCGTTTATACTTCAAATGGTAAAATTCTGGTTCAGTATCAGGAAGAAAAAGCCGAGATTAAACCAGTTCCTGATCCTGCAAAAGCGGCTCTTGATCCAAAAGATATTGCTTCAATGGAACAATTGTACCTGACAGGACTGCATTTGGAACAATACAGACACGCAACTTACAATCCGCTGGATTATTATTTTGAGGCTTTAAGCAGAGATTCAAGGGATGTGAGATGTAATAATGCTGTCGGACTTTTGATGCTTCGAAGAGGTCAGTTTGAAAAAGCAGAAACCTATTTCAGAACCGCAGTTGAAGTTTTAACAGAAAGAAATCCAAATCCGATTGATGGCGAGCCTTTATACAATCTGGGCTATTGCTTGAAATTGCAGGGGAAATTCGATGACGCTTATAATTCTCTTTTCAAATCGACTTGGAATGCAGCGTGGCAGGACGCCGGTTTTTATGCATTGGCACAAATTGACAGCATAAAAGGTGAATGGTCAGAAGCGTTGGAAAGAGTCGAATCGTCATTGATCCGCAACTGGCACAATCACAAAGCGCGCCAGCTGAAAGCTTCTATTTTAAGAAAATTAAACAGAAATCAGGAAGCTTTGGCATGGATAGAAGAATCGCTCAAAATTGACCGTTTCAATATGGGATGCCGTTTTGAGAAATACCTGCTGACAAAAGACAAAACAGTATTGGACGAAATGAATACCATCATGCGCCAGTGGTCACACGGTTATATCGAGTATGCGTTGGATTTTGCAGGAGCGGGACTATATGCGGAAGCTTCTCAATTATTGCAGGAATCAATTAATGATACCGAAGAAGTTTATCCAATGGTGTATTATGCTTTGGGTTATTTTGCTTCAATGGCTGAAAATAAAGACGAAGCTTTAGAATGGTACAAAAAAGCGGCTATTGAGTCACCCGAAAAGTGTTTTCCAAACCGTATTGAAGAAGTGAATATTCTGCAGGACGCCATTCGTTTAAATCCAAAAGATGCAAAAGCACCTTATTATTTGGGGAATTTTTGGTATGCTTTCCGCCAATATGATGAAGCTGTAAAATGCTGGGAACTGTCATACAGTATAGACGAAAAATTTCCTACCTTGTTAAGAAACCTTGCACTTGCTTATTTCAATAAGACAAATGACAAAGTTAAGGCTCAGGAAATGTTAGAAAAAGCATTTGCATTGGACACAGCCGATTCAAGAATTTTTATGGAATTGGATCAGCTGTATAAGAAAATTGGAAAAACTCCTGAATTCCGTTTAGAAGTTTTAAACCAGTATCCAAATTTGGTTGAAGAGCGTGACGATTTGTGCATCGAACGCATTACACTTTATAATCAGACAGGTAAATACGCTATTGCAAAAGAATTAATTTCACAGCGAAAATTCCATCCTTGGGAAGGCGGTGAAGGAAAAGTAACTGGTCAGTATACTTTATGCAGAGTAGAATTAGCCAAAATTGCAATTGCAGAAAACCGATTTGCAGATGCGGTACAATTACTGAAAGAAACCGAAGTTTATCCGCATGATTTAGGCGAAGGAAAATTGAAAAATGCTGAGGAAAACGAGGTTTTTTATTATAAAGGTTTAGCATACAAAGGACTTGGAGATTTAGAAAATGCAACAGCAAATTTTGTTGAAGCAACTTTGGGATCATCAGAACCGGTTCAGGCATTTTTCTATAACGATCAGCAGCCGGATAAGATTTTCTATCAAGGACTGGCTTGGCGCGAATTAGGTGATGAAGACAAAGCCCGAAGCCGTTTCAATAAACTGCTGGCTCACGGAGAAAAATATCTATTCGAAAAATCAAGAATAGATTATTTCGCGGTTTCACTTCCGGATCTTGCGATTTGGGATGATGATTTGAATGTTAGAAATCAGGTGCATTGCTACTATGTGATGGCTTTAGGTCACAGCGGATTAGGAAATGAAAACGAGTCTGAGAAATATTATCAGAAAGTAAAACAATTAGATATCAATAAACAAACCTTTCGTAAATAGAAAGGTTTTGTTTCCGATATCATAATTATAAAATTTAATAAAATGAAAATCAAATATATCATAACAGCAGTTATTTGTTTGCTTTTTCTCTCTTCATGGGATTCAAGAGAGAAAATGGTAATAGATATTGCCGGGGAATGGTCCGTACAGCTCGACAGCACAGATAGCGGACAGAAAAACGGCTGGCAGAACATGAGTTTTAAGCAATTGATGAAACTGCCGGGAACTACAGATGATGCGGGTCTTGGAGTTCCTAATAAACTAAAACCAAGTTTAGAGAAACTTCAAATGAGTCATCTAACCCGAAAAAACAGTTATCTGGGTGCTGCTTGGTACACAAGAGAGATTACGGTACCAAATAATTGGAAAGGAAAAGAATTTATTCTAAAACTGGAGCGTGTTATTTGGAAAACCAATGTCTGGATTGACGGGAATGAACTTCCATCTGAACAAAACAGTCTGATAGCACCGCATTATTTTGACCTTACAAAATATATTACCGCCGGAAAAACACACCGCATAACTATTCGTGTAGACAACCGAAAACTGTTTGATATCAGTGTTGATAATATGGCGCATTCTTATACTAATGAAACGCAGATTATCTGGAACGGAATTATTGGCAGAATGGAAATCGAAGCTTTCGATGCTGTCCGAATTGCGAATCTTCAGGTAAAACCGGAAATAAGTACAGGAAGTGCAAAAGTGAAAGTGACGCTTAACAACAGTTCAAAAAATACAAAAGGAATTTTGAGCATTACTGCTGTAAATAAAAAGACCAAGATTTCAGTTGCAGCGCTACAAAAGGAAATCCAGATAAAAACAGGAGAATCCGTTGTTGAGGTCGATTATAATATGGGTAAAGACATAAAGCTCTGGAGTGAATTTTCACCTGAGTTATATGAATTAAAAGCCGAATTAAAAGCAGGAAAAAATCAATCGAATTCTTCAGTTGATTTTGGAATGAGAAGTTTTTCTCGAAAAGGTTCTGTGCTGACTAACAATAATGAGCCTGTATTTTTGAGAGGAACATTAGAATGCGATATTTTTCCGCTTACGGGACATCCGCCAATGGATAAAGAAGGCTGGAGAAAAGTTTTTGGCACTGCGAGAAACTGGGGATTGAATCACCTGCGTTTTCACTCTTGGTGTCCGCCACAGGCAGCGTTTGAAGTAGCAGATGAAATGGGTTTTTATCTTCAGGTGGAATTGCCGGTTTGGAGCCTTAAAATTGGTCAGGATCAAAAAACAACCGACTTTCTATACGCCGAAGCGCAGCGCATGATTAATGAATATGGAAATCATCCATCTTTCTGTATGTGGTCGATGGGGAATGAACTGCAGGGCGACATGACAGTTTTGACGAAATTGATGAATAGTTTAAGAGCTAAAGATGACAGGCATCTTTATACTACAACTTCGTTTACTTTCGAAAAAGGACATGGCGACTGGCCGGAACCCGAGGATGATTTTTTTATTACACAATGGACTAAAAAAGGCTGGGTTCGCGGACAAGGTGTTTTTAACAGTGAATCTCCAACTTTCAATAAAGATTATGTTGCCTCTGTAGAAGGGATGACGGTTCCTTTGGTGACGCATGAAATCGGTCAGTATGCGGTTTATCCTAAAATTGATGAGATTTCGAAATACACAGGAGTTTTGGAACCCATCAATTTTAAATCGGTTAAGGAAGATTTAGAGCGTAAAGGTTTAATAAGCAAAGCTGCTGATTATACAAAAGCTTCTGGTAAATTGGCGGTGATTCTGTATAAAGAAGAAATCGAAAGAGCGTTGAAAACAGCAGGGATCAGTGGTTTTCAATTATTGGATCTGCATGATTTTCCAGGTCAGGGAACGGCATTGGTCGGGCTTTTGGATGCTTTCTGGGATAGCAAAGGTTTGATTTCGGCGGAAGAATTCAGACAGTTTTCAGCTCCAGTTGTACCGCTCTTGCGTTTTGCTAAAGCGACTTATACAAACGATGAATCTTTTACGGCTTCTTTGGATATAAGTAATTATTCGGATGCAGTTTTAAAAGATCAGGAAATAGAATGGAGCATTAACGACGGAAATACTGTAGTTGCTTCTGGAAATACAAAATCTGCAGTTTCTATTGGTTACAATCATAAAATATTGGATATAAATGAAAGCCTTCAGAAAATTACAAAAGCAGCCAAATTAACAGTTACTGTAAATCTGAAAGGAACAAACTATAAAAACCAATGGAATATTTGGGTATACCCGCAGAAGCAGACTTTAGATTACGGAAAAGTAGTTTACACCAGAAGTCTTGATGAAGCCTACAAATTTCTGAAAGCCGGTAAAAAAGTACTGCTAAATCCTGATTGGAAAAAAATAAAAGGTATCGAAGGAAAATTTGTTCCTGTTTTTTGGAGTCCTGTACATTTTCCGAAACAAGCTGGAACAATGGGAGTGCTTTGTAATCCTTCGCACAAAGCTTTGGCCGATTTCCCGACGGATATGAATACCGACTGGCAATGGTGGGATTTGAATGTGAATTCGACAACACTCATTACAGATGGTGTAGAAGGAGGAAGCCCGATTGTAGAAATGGTCGATAATTTTGCCAATAACCGCAAACTGGCATCGCTTTTTGAAGGAAGCGTTGGAACTGGAAAATTGGTAATCGCATCTTTTGATTTGGCAACCGATTTAGATAAACGCCCAGTTGCAAAACAAATGCTGATTTCAATCTTAAAATATATGAACAGCGAATCCTTTAATCCAGAAGCTATAAAAAATCCTGATGTTTTAAAATCAGTTTTGACAGAGCAGAAGGAGAAAGGCAAGGAGGACGCGAAGAGTATTTATTAAAAAAAAATAATTAAAGTTAAAGCAAATCTATTTTTAAAGGATTATCATTTTGAGATAGGTTTGCTTTGATTACAATTAAGCTTTAAAAAGCTTGAAAGAAGCAAAAGAAAGCATTTGAGATGTGATTTTAAGCTTCAATTTTCGGTCGAGGAAAGGAAATTATTAAAATTTCAATCATTTTGGATTTAAAAATAAAATAAGGTAATAATTATATTTTGTTTAAAAATCTGTAAGTATTTTTTAATAGTCGGTATTTTTTAATGATCAAAATTCGATAATTACCATTTTGACCTCCTTTTTTTTCCATTTTACCCCTCATAAAAATTTTAAAGTAACCATTACTTTGCACTTATAGTTACTACAACGTTATATATTTATTAATTTAATAAAAAGCGTCAAGTTATTTTTTTGAATTAAAAAAGAAATCGTTTTCGTAGTTATGATTTAGAATTTGGTTTACTGTATGTCCATCGTTTTTGATTAAGAATTTAGTATTAATAAAAGGATATATATTATGAATAATTATTTGTTTGATTACTGTTACAACTTGTTTTTGACAGCGATGGCAAATAATTTTTTTTCACCAAATTTTTAAAATGTATAATAAACACTTATAAATAACCACAATCTAATTAATTAACTTAAAAAAAACCTATGACAAAAAACCAAAAAGCATTTTCTAACTGCAGTAGTCTACTGCAAATGATGGAGGAACATTTAGTGTAAAAAGAGCTTTAGAACCCCATTCGAATTATTTGATATATTAAATGTGACAAAAAAACTGTCTTTTTAATGTTCAAGTAGTTTAAAAAAAACTAATTGATATTGAATAAATTTCGATATTTTGAAAACCACAAAAAAAAAATAACCTTAAAATTAAAGAGATGAAAAAAATTAAATTTTTATTTTTTCTTGCTTTTTTTGCAGTCCTTTTTATAGGATGTCAAGATAATGAAGATGATTTTCCAACTTCTGAAAAACCTACTCTTGCTCTAGGTTCAACAGAAATATACGGTGCTCCTAGCAGAAAATTTGAAATTAAAGCTGCTTTAGCAGATGATTTAGGATTGAAAAGTGTTCGAATTCAAATCCCAGAATTATCATTAGATAAAGTAATCGCATTTGGAACAGAACCTTTAGTAACTGCTTATGATTTAAGTTACTTCTTTGAAATTCCTGCAGATAGAGGAACATCGGAAGCTTTCAAAATAAAATTGACTCTGACAGATGTTTCAAATAATTCAGTAGATCAGGATATTAATTTACGATTAGATGGTGAGTTTACGCCGCCAGCCGTAGCAATGGACACTCCAAAAGAAGGAGCGGTAATTTTATTGCCTTCAAGTAATATAATGAAGGTAAAATTTATGGTAAATGATGACTCAGGAATCGATTTTGTACACGTTACTTGTACAGCTCTTTTAATCGATGATTTGGTTGAAGTTAATGGTGCGCAGTCTTACACTTTTGATAAAGAGTATATATTGCCAAGAACAGATGCGAGCTATGTATTGACAATTACTACTAAAGATAAATTTGTTCAGCCAAATACAGGTACTACAGAAATCAATGTTATTGCATCTAATGACTATCCGGCAATCTATTTATGTGACCAGCCAAAAGGAACAAATCTTACAACTGATGCAGTGGGTGTACCAATGTACTTCCATGATAAAAACGGACAAGATTTCGAATTCAAATATTATGCAGATAAAGATAATAAAGAAATTTATTTCTTAGGTCAAGAAGGAGATTTTGCTCCACATTGTTTTGGTGCAGATGGTACTAATTTGGCTTACGGTTCTAGTGTTGCCCCAATCAAATTGCCTACAAAAGGGTATTATAAGATTAAAATGAATCCAAAAGCATTAACTTTTTCTTTTGAAAAATATACGCCAACAAGCAAAGTTTGGGCAGATATTGCAAATGGACAATGGCATGATGACGAAGCACTTAGAAGACCTTTCGTAAGTGTTTGCGGAGGCGGAATCAAAGATGCAAGCTGGGATACTTGGAATGGATGGGTTCAAACAGGACTTCATTTAGCAAACAATCCTAACAATCCATATCAGTTAGTGGGTGAGTATACGCTTACTGGAACTATGGAAGCAACATTTACAGGACAATGGTGGAACCCATCATGGAGACTGATCAAAAATGGTATTGCAACTATGTCACCAGGTGAAAATGGAAATGCTAAATATCCAGCAGCTCCAGGTGTGTATAAAGTTATTGTTGATACTGAACTGGAAAGAGCTTTCATAACAAAAAAATAGTTTGTTATCAGCTTGTTATAACATTTAATAAATAAAATATCTGAATATGAAATATAAATTTATATGGTTATTTATAGCCGTGTTGTGCAGTAGTGCAGCATTTGCGCAGATAACAGTAAAAGGATCAGTTAAGGATAAAACAGCCTTACCGATTCCAGGAGCAAACATCATAGTGAAAGGATCAGGAGTATCAGCTTCTACTGACTTTGATGGTAAATATACTATAGTGGTGCCAAATAAAGACGCACAGCTTTTATTTTCTTTTATGGGTTTTACCACTAAAACCATAACTGTGGCAGATAGAACAACAATTGACGTTGTTTTGGAACAAGCAGGTCAAAGTTTAGAAGAGGTAGTAGTTGTTGGATATGGAACTATGAAAAAGAAAGACGTAACCACTTCTATTTCATCTGTAAAAGGGAAAGACCTTCAAACAATGACAGTTGGTAATGCTACCGAATCACTTCAGGGGAAAGTTTCTGGAGTTCAGGTAACAGGACAAGGTGGTCCTGGAGCACAGCCAAGAGTATTAATCCGTGGTATTTCTACTCTTAACCTTAGTACAGATCCTCTTTATGTTGTAGATGGTGTTCCAATGGGAAATAGCATTAACTTTTTGAGCAACAATGAGATTGAGTCTATGGATGTACTTAAAGATGCTTCTGCGAGTGCTATTTATGGTTCTCGTGCGTCAAACGGGGTTATCCTTATTACTACAAAAAGAGGTAAAATTGGAAAACCAAAATTCAATATTGATTTAAGCAACGGTTTCCAAATGATGGATAATCCTTATAATATGGCTGATGGTGAAACTTATGCTAATATTATGAGTACTGCTGGACATTCTGATTATTTTCCAAATACTGGGCAGTACAGATACAGAGGACAAACTACCGATTGGTGGGGAGCAGGAATGAGAAAAGCTTCACCAGTACGAAATGCTTCTATTGGAGTAACTGGAGGTTCTGAGAAAAATACCTATGCAGCAAGTTTGAACTACTATAAATCTGACTCTTTTTACGGAGTAGGAGGATGGGAAAGAATCACGGCAAGAATTGCTAATGATTTCAAATTTTCAGATAAGGTTTCTGTGGGGATTACTTTAAATCCGCGTTTCGAGACTTGGGGATCACCGGGAAACTGGGCCGATTTTGACAAAATTGATCCACTTACACCAATTTACAAACCAGCTGATCAATTAAACGGTACCGAAAACGAATACAGCATCTATGCGCGTTCTCCTTCGTATGTATGGAATCCAGTTGCTGCTGTAGCTAGGTATGATGATTATACAGATCAGTATAATTTAAATACTAATGCTTATTTACAATATGAACCAATCAAAGGTTTAGTTTTACGTACACAGGGATCTATTGAAGTAGGTGATAAAACACAAAGTATTTTTAAACCTGATTTTATAATTGATGCGGCTCACGAAAAAGAAGAAATTAATAGTGTTCAAAGAAAAAACACTACTAATCATGACTGGACATGGCAGACAACAGCAACTTACACTAAAACATTTGCTCAAAAACACAATATGTCTTTGATGGTAGGTGCTACAATGGAAGAATACAATGGGAATGATGTTTGGGGTTATGGAGAAGGCGTGCCTAATAACTCAGACCTAATGAGAGAACTAAAGGCTGCTACTAAAAACCGTAGTAGCGATGGTAACAGCTGGTCTAGTTCTTTACTGTCTTATCTTTCCCGTCTTTCTTATAACTACGATGGTAAATATTATTTGACAGGTTCATTCAGACGTGATGGTTCTTCAAAATTTATGGCTGATAATAAATGGGCAAATTTCCCTGCCGCCTCAGCTTCTTGGAGAATTTCAAATGAAAGTTTTATGGAAAACACAAAAGACGTTATCAATAATCTTAGTTTAAAAGCGGGCTGGGGTAAAGTAGGTAATCAAGGTTTACCAGATGCTGTTTACCAGTCAAACATTGGACAAGGATACTACGTTATCGGAGGTGAAGTTGTAAATACTTCTTTCCCTTCTTCTATGGCAAACAGAGACATTAAATGGGAAACTGTTGAAGATGTGAATTTTGGACTTGATTTTGGCTTGTTTAGAAATAAGATTTCAGGTACTATAGAATATTATGAAAAAACAACAAAAGATATGTTGTTTTTGAAACAATTTCCAACTTCCAGCGGGTTTCCTGAGAATGCAAGAATGTGGACGAATGTAGGTTCTATGAAATCGAACGGTATTGACTTGATTTTGTCTTATAAAGATAAAAAAGGAGCTTTCTCTTATGGTGCTGATTTTACTTTTACAACAGTAAATGTTGAAATGATTTCATTGTCAGCTGACGGTGAAAAATTATATGGATCAGACAGCAGAACTTTAACTGTTGAAGGTGATGTGCCTGGATATTTTTACGGATATGTAGCTGATGGGTTGTTCCAAAATCAAACAGAGTTGAATTCACATACAGATGAGCATGGAACTAAATTACAGGATAAAGCTCAGGAAGGAGATATTCGTTTCAAAGATTTAGATGGTGACGGTAAACTGACTGATAATGACAGAACAAAAATTGGTTCTCCATGGGCTGATTATACAATGGGTTTAAACTTTAATTTTGCTTATAAAGGTTTTGATTTAATTGCGAACTTCTATTCAAGTATAGGAAATGACATTGTAAACCAAAATATTTCGGATCTATACAATGCAGCAAGTTTGACAAACAAAGTCGCAGGGCTTCAGGATATGGCTTGGCATGGAGAAGGAACTTCTAATTATGTTCCTCGCTTGTCTAGAAATGATGATAACCAGAACTACATTAAGTTCTCTTCTTTATATGTTGAAGATGGTTCATTTGTTCGTATGAAAAACCTTCAGATTGGTTATACTTTCCTTAATCAATTTGGATTGGATAAACTTAGATTATCGTTATCAGGACAGAATTTATGGACATGGACTAATTATACTGGTGTTGACCCTGAAGTTGCAGGAGGAGATGCTAACAAAGGGGACAGAGTTAAAGGAGCAGGTTTTGGAGGATGGAATTATCCAGTACAGCCAACAATCTTGATAGGTCTTAATGTAGGATTTTAATTAAAAAGAACATGAAAAAAATAATATTATCAGTAGTAGCTTTTGCTTTAATTGCGGTTTCCTGTGAAGATTTTATAGAGAAAGACCAAAGAGGAAAGCAAACCTTAGAAAACTACTTTCAAACAGCAACAGAATGCGAAAACTATGTAAATGAGTTAACTCACAGATTATTGCTGTCAAACGAATGGTGGGCATTGGTTGCTCCTAGAGCGACAAATGAAATGGCAACAGATGATGCTTGGATGGGTAATACGGGGCAGGATAACTCTTCTCACAGATTTTGCGCCCAATACATGGTTACGCCAGAAAATATGGGAAATATCAACGGTATCTATACAGCTCATTATTATACCATTCAATCAGTTAATATCGGTTTGGAGAAAATGGCTTTATCACCGCTTTCTGATGCACAAAAAAATCAATATGTAGGTGAATCACTATTTGTTCGCGCTTATTGCTACTATGAGCTGGTAAATAATTTTGGAGCTGTTCCGTTATATACAACTTCTCTTTCAACTGGCGATTTGAAACTAGAGCGCAGTCCTGCTAGTACTGTTTATGCACAAATTGAAGCTGATCTTAAGGAATCTGCTGCAAAATTAGAAGGTATTACAGTAAACAGAAATGGACGAGTAAACAAATGGGCAGCTTATGCTTTATTAGCTCGTGTGTCTTTGTTCCAAGAAAAATGGGCAGAAGCAAAACTATATTCTAACAAAGTTATTGCTGAAGGACCTTATGCTCTTGAAGCAGATTTCTTGAATATCTGGAATGTAAACAATCATAATGGTGTAGAGTCAATTTTAGAAGCTCAGTCATCTTCTGCTCAGGATAGGAATTTAGGTTCTATGCTTCCTACTTTCTCAGGAGCTAGAGGTGAGGACAAGAAAAATTTCCCTAGCAATGATGCAGGAGATGTTCTTGACGGCTGGGGCTGGTGTATGCCAACCAGTGATTTGGAGAATGCTTACCTTACTGAAGGTGATGTGGTACGCCGCAGAAGCACAATCACTAAATGGGGTGAAGCTGCTTATGGTGACGAGGTATTGAATCCAACTCACAAATTCAGCTTGAACGATAACAAATCAGGACGTGTCTGCCGTAAATATTATATTCCTATTGCGACTCGTCGTTCTTTGGATAAAAGAGACAATAAACTGCCTCTAAATGTGCCGTTGATTCGTTTGGCTGAAATGTATTTGACCAGAGCAGAAGCTGCTTATCAACTAGGTGATGCAGGAGGAGCGTTGGCAGATATCAATGTTATTAGAGCCCGTGTAAAACTTGATCCTAAAGTAGGTTTGGCTGGTCCAAGTTTATTGAGACAAATTTACAAAGAGCGTCGTTTGGAATTGGCTTTCGAAGGATTGCGTTTATTTGATATCCGTCGTGAGAAAGATCCAAGCACAGGAAGACCAGTTATTGAGTCTTTGATGGGACCAAACGGAAGTTTTGTTAAATACAACTTGAGTTCTGCTGATCCTTATGAAACTACGAATTTAAAAGAAGCTCAAGATAAAGGAATTAATTTTAATCCTGCTAAACATTTATTATGGCCAATTCCTCAATTGGAAATAGATATAAGTGGTGGACTAATTTCACAAAATCCTGGTTACTAATATGATTAGTTTTAAAAACTATAAAGCAAGCCTGCTATTTGCGGGCTTGTTTTTAATCTCCTCGCCGTTCATTAGTTGTAGTTCTTCGGATAGTACAGATGAGTCAGCGCCTGTTAATTCGACAACAAGGGAATTAAAAGTAAATCTTGATGCCAATCTTCAGACAATGGAAAGTTTTGGTGCATCTGATGCTTGGCAGTGTAATTTCATTGGTAAAAACTGGCCTTCTGAAAAAAGAAACCGCATTGCTGATTTATTGTTTAGCAAAGGAGTTGATGCACAAGGGAACCCAAAAGGAATTGGTTTGTCATTATGGCGTTTTAATCTGGGATCAGGAAGTGCTGAGCAGGGAGAAGCCAGCGATATTGGTGACGAATGGAGACGTTCAGAATGTTTTACAGCCGATGGTGTTACTTACAATATGAGTAAACAAGCTGGTCAGGTATGGTTTATGAAAGCCGCTAAGGAACGAGGTGTCGAAAAATTATTGGCTTTCGCAAACAGCGCGCCTGTTTATTTGACAAACAACGGTAAAGCTCACGCAACTATTAAAGAATTCTACAATCTGAAAGATGGGAAAATGCCAGAATTAGCCGATTTTTGGGTGAATTCACTTGATAAATTGAAAACAGAACACGGTCTGACAATAGACTATATAAGCCCTTTCAACGAACCGCAATATGAATGGGACGGGACAAGTCAGGAAGGTTCGCCGGCGACTAATGCCAATATATACAGTTTAGTATCTGTTTTATCTCCAAAATTGCAGACAAAAGGACTTAGTTCCCAGATTGTAGTTGGTGAAGCAGGAGCTTACGAACCATTGTATAAAACAGTGACTGGTTCAGCAAGCAGATCAAATCAGATTGATTATTTCTTTGGAGTTAATTCTACAAAAAATATTGCTTCAATGAGCAACGTGAAAAAAACAATATCTGGTCACAGTTATTGGCAGGCTTGGCCTTTGAGTTCACTTATTTCTTCAAGACAGGCAGCAGCTTCAAAAGTACTAACGGCTCCAGGTCTTAGTCTTTGGTCTTCAGAATATTGTGTTCTTGAAAGCCCAGGAACGGCTGAATTGCCAGGCGGAGCAGGTCCAGGAAGAGACTTAGGTATGCAGCTGGCTCTTTGGACAGCTCGTATTATCAGTACTGATATTGCTATTGGAGGAGTTACTTCATGGCAATGGTGGACAGCAATAAGCCGTGGCGACTATAAAGATGGTCTTATTCATGTAGATGATGGAGCAAGCAATGGAGCAGGAAATGCTGATTATTGTAAAAATGACGGCTTCGTTAGAGATTCTAAAACACTTTGGGCATTAGGAAACTTTTCATTCTTTGTAAAACCGGGAATGGTGAGAGTGCAGATACCTGGTTTGGATAGTGCAGCAGCTGCAACAGATGTAATGCTGACTGCTTATAAAGACGATACTAATAAAAAATTGGTGATTGTAGCTGTTAATTACAGCAAAACTGCCAGAACATATAAATTAAACCTTTCGGGTGGAGCTTTAGGGAACAATAAACTGACTCCTTATACTACTTCAGATACCAAAAATCTGGCAAAAGGAACTGATGTAGATGCCGCT
Organism: Flavobacterium aquicola; assembly: GCF_003385115.1. Taxonomy (GTDB): domain Bacteria; phylum Bacteroidota; class Bacteroidia; order Flavobacteriales; family Flavobacteriaceae; genus Flavobacterium; species Flavobacterium aquicola. Next base: position 116,511 of record NZ_QUNI01000001.1, on the reverse strand, counting down.
AATTTTGAAATACCTTCAAGAGCAGTGGTAACCTATGTAGGTACCTACAAGTAAAATATTTTTTGGATAGAACTTTGTTTTGCTGAAATAGCAAAAGCTTTTTTACCCCTAATTTCATGAATTAGAGTTATTAGGGGCAAAAAAGCTGTGCAAAAATTGATCTGATGTAATTTATAATAAGTGAAAAACAACTGACAATCATGAGACAAAAATATTTCCTATTAGGAGTTTTATTGTTAGGATTTGGAATAATAAACATAAATGCACAATCTAGCACAAGTGATAACTTAGTAGCTCAGCCTATTACAGATAACACTGTACCATTTAGTGTTTCGGATAGTGGTATTTCCTCTCCTGTTACATGGGGACTTGATACCGCTTGGCCTGATGAAAATAATATGCGAAGAGGCGTATCTTTTATGGGCAAAGAAAATGTTGATATTGTAAGAATATCATTTCAGCCTACTCGTGAACTGATTAATGGTGAATTTCAAAGCGGCAGCTATGTAGGAGCTGATGGAAATACATACAGCAGTCAAACAGATTGGCTGGACAGACGTCTTGCTCTTGTGGATTTAACAGGAGATAAAACAAAAGTAGCATTCAATTGCGACCATCCTTTTGTAGCTTCTTGGTTTAGTCCTGGAGATCGTGCTATTTATGCCCAGCGCTGGGAACAGCTGATTTATGCAAGTACAAAATATGCTCAGGGAAAAGGGAGAACTGTAGTATCTGTAGCACCCTTTAATGAACCAGATAATGGATGGGGGCAGGGTACTGTTACGAACTTTAATGATATTGCTGCTCGTATTAAAGCTAATCCTTATTTTTCTGCTATCCGCGTGTCGGGTGGAAATACTCTGAATTGCGATCTGGCTCATAATTGGTATGACCAATTAAAGTCTAATTTAGATGAAGGAAACACCCATCAGCTTGCTGGTGGATTTGATGGTTATGCAAGTTTTTTTGAGAAAGTCCGAGCTGATGGCAAGCATGCTACTGCAGATGAATTACACAATGTAATGGAAGCAATAGTTGGTATTCAATACGGTATGCAGACTGGAATATGGTGGGGTACTGCAGAACTTGCAAGAGGCGAATTTGTAAAAGCAAGCCGAAATGGAAAACGATTGGCTTATGCAGAAAATCGCCCAAAATGGACAGCCGCAGCAGTTTATAAAACAAGCCAAGGCAGCGTACAGGCATTTGGAGGAACTTCTGAAAGACAGGCTGAAGCCACTTCGTACCGTTTTATATCAAAAGACAAAGAGGTTTATTTTGATGGTTATGGCCCGCAGCGTGAATATACGATGCAATTACCTGGAGGTACTGGCTACCAAAAGGGACAAACTAATGCCGAAAGAGTTGTTAATATTACTTGGGGTCATGATATCCAGCCGGTTATTAATGGCCGTTATATATTGGTAAATCGCAAAAGCGGAAAAGTATTGGAAGTCGAGAATGGCGCTACATCAGCAGGTTCAAGCCTTCGTCAATACAATTATAATTCAAGTGCAGCATATCAGCAATGGAACGTAACTCATGTCGATTCTAGGATTGGCGGTGATTTTAGCTATTTTACAATAACTGCACAGCATAGCGGCATGTCTCTGGATATCTATAATTATTCATTAGAGGATGGAGGAAATATTGTCGTTTGGAATGATCTTAAATCAGCAAACCAGCAGTGGTTTTTGGATTATGCCGAAGATGGCTGGTTTTATATCCGCAGCCGATTCAGTGCAAAATGTTTACAGGTTGCTAGTACAGGCGATAATATTGAACAATTCGAAAAATCTGGCGGGACGCAGCAACAATGGCGTTTAATCCCTATTGGTACTCCTATAGATTTTGTATCCCCAAGTGCTCCGAGTAATTTAACAGCCACAGCTAACGCAGCATCTATTAGGTTAGACTGGGCGCCTAGTACGGATACAGATGTTGCTGGATATACAGTTTTTAGAACCGAAACACAAGGCGGATCTTACAATACAATAGCCCGAAATGTAAAAACAGTTTCTTTTGTTGACAATACGACTGCTGCAGGGAAGTCTTATTTTTATGTAATCAAAGCAGTAGATAATTCGTTGAATCGTTCTGTTTATTCAAATGAAACTTCGGCTGCAGCCACAGGAAACAAAGATCTTATCGCACATTTTCTATTTGATGATACTACATTAGACAAAAGCATTCAATTAAACCACAGTGCTTCATACGGTGATATTGCTTTTGTTGACGGAAAAATTGGCTTAAAAGCAATTTCGCTGAAAGGTACCAATGGTTTCCTGCAGCTTCCAGCAAATGTGGCTAATCATGATGACATTACCATTGCTGCATGGGTAAATTGGAAAGGCGGAAATCAGTGGCAGCGAATTTTTGACTTTGGAAATGGCGTGGATCAAAATATGTTTTTAACTGCCAATGCTAATAGTGGGAATTTACGTTTTGTAATCAATAATGGAAATGGTGAGATTCAACTGGAGACTGATAAGTTAGCTACTTCAACTTGGGTGCATGTTACTGTAACAATTAGTAAAACGCAAGGTTTAAAAATGTATGTCGATGGTAAATTGGTAAAACAGCTGGATAACTCGACTGTCAGCCCGAATGATTTTAAGCCAATTCTTAATTACATCGGTCGCAGTCAATATACAGCAGATCCATTATTCAACGGCTATATAGACGATTTTAGAATTTACAATTATACATTAACTGAAAACGAAATAGCAGCTCTTGTTTCTAGCACTTTAGGTGTAGATGAGAAGAACGAAAGCGGGTCTGGGAAGGTTTCATTATGGCCAGTTCCTGCTAATGAGGTGCTGCGTATGGGGCTTGCCGAAATGAATAGTACTGCATCAGCTCTTGTTGTATATGATTTACAAGGAAAAATTGTGATGAACAGAACATATAGTGATAGTAAAAATATTGAACTGGATACTTCTGATCTCCCAACTGGAACTTATATACTGAAATTGAAAAATGACAAAAAATCAGTTGTTAAACAATTTATTGTAAGACATTGATTTTAGTTCAGATTATGATATTTTTTACAGATTCTCCCGCAAGTTAATAAGCAAAATCTCTTGCGGGGTTATCGTAAAAGCTGATAATAGTTAAAATATTAATATACAAAGAATAAAAAAATGAAAAAGGTATATGTCTCGCTTGTATTGCTAATGAGTATGCACTCTTTTGCGCAGCGAACAATCAGCATTAGTACCGATAATGTTGTACAGACAATGGACGGTTTTGGAGGTTCAGATGCTTGGAGATGTCAATTTGTTGGCAAAAACTGGCCTGAGCAAAAAAAGAACGCTATCGCCGATTTGCTGTTTAGCAAAGAAATTGATGCCGCAGGAAATCCTAAAGGAATCGGACTTTCTATCTGGAGATTTAATCTCGGGGCAGGGAGTACTGAACAAGGGGAAAACAGCAGGGTATCTGATGAATGGAGACGAAGTGAATGTTTCCTTAATGCAGATGGAACCTATGATTTTTCAAAACAGGAAGGGCAGAGATGGTTTTTGCAGGCAGCTAAAAAACGCGGAGTGGAAAAATACTTGATTTTTACAAACAGTCCACCGGTTCATATGACAAACAACGGATTGTCTTTTGCAACGCAAAAAAATAAACTGAATCTGAGGGAAGGAGCTATTCCAAAATTTGCCGATTTCTTTGTTAAAAGTATTCAGGGACTGGAGAAAAATGAAGGTGTTAAGTTTGATTATGTGAGCCCTATCAATGAGCCTCAGTGGGAGTGGATGCCTAATAATGGCGACAAAAACAGTCAGGAAGGAACGCCGGCGACCAATCAGGAAATATACGATTTGACAAAATCACTTTCAGAAAAACTGAAAGCTCAAAAAATGAATAACAAAATTGTTATCGCCGAAGCTGGACAAATTAATTTTCTGTATGAAAATGTAAATGGAGAAAACCGCGATAATCAGATAGATTACTTTTTTGGAAATACAAAAACGAATATTTCTAAACTTTCCAATGTTGAGAATACAATTTCAGGACATAGTTATTTTACAACATGGCCTGTTGACAGACAGGTTTTAAGCCGAAAATTAATTGATGTTAATGTAAAACAAAAACCAGGTCTGAAATACTGGCAGTCAGAATACTGTATTTTAGAAAATCCAGGAGAAGCTGAAATCCCAGGCGGTGGAGGTGGCGGAAGAGATTTGGGTATGCAGACGGCTTTGTTTGTGGCCCGCTTAATACACAATGACATTGCGCTTGCCAATGCTGCTTCATGGCAGTGGTGGACATCACTTACGAGAGTGGATTATAAAGACGGCTTGATTTATCTGGATGATGGAAAAAGCAAAGGAGGAACATCTCCTGATTATGTTCGAAATGACGGAGAATTCCATGATTCGAAACTGCTTTGGGCTTTTGGAAATTACTCGTTGTTTGTACGTCCTGGGATGTTAAGAGTTGATGTTCCAAATCAGGATGAATTGGGTGCTGCAAATGATGTGATGATAACTGCTTATAAAGATTCAGCAAACAAAAAACTGATTGTAGTTGCTGTAAACTGCGGAAAATCAGATCAGAAATACAAATTCAATCTGACAAAAGGAACTTTAAAAAACAATGAAGTAGCTCCTTATGTTACCTCCGAGAATTCCAATTTAAAAAGAGCTGCTATTCAGAAAATAGATGCGATTGAAATTCCGGCCAAATCAGTTGTCACTTTTGTTGGCGAACTGCAATAAAATTAATTGAGATAATTCCGCATATTAATTGTGGGCTATTATTAAAAAAAACATGAACAATAATTCAATAGTATTCACCAAAGAAAAGAACATTTATAAATGGGCTGTTTTGGTATTGGCCGTAACCATTTTTGGTACTGCTGATGCACAGCAGGTTTCTAAGAAGAAATTATCCAAGCCTAATGTAAAGACTGCCGTTATAAAAACGAATGCTTATCTGTTTGCCTATTTTACAGGAAATTCAGGTAACGAAGAAGCAATCCGTTTTGCGGTTAGCAACGATGGTTATAATTTTCGAGCATTAAATAACAATCAGCCGGTAATCGATTCTAAACAGATTAGTTCCACTGGCGGAGTACGGGATCCTCATATTCTGCGCGGAGCTGATGGTAAAACATTCTATATGGTTGCCACCGATATGGTTTCGGATAAAGGCTGGGATTCTAACAGAGCAATGGTTTTATTAAAATCCACTGACTTGACAAACTGGACTTCAAGCATTATTAATATCCAGAAGAAATATCCAAATCAGGAAAATCTAAAACGTGTCTGGGCGCCTCAGACAATATATGATGCACAAAAAGGCAAGTATATGATTTATTGGTCAATGCAGCATGGAAATGGTATTGACATAATTTATTATGCTTACGCCAATGCAGATTTTACCGATTTGGAAACCGAACCTAAGCAATTGTTTTTCAGCCCGACAAATGGTGCTTGTATTGACGGCGAAATTATTTTTAAAGACAATAAATATCATTTGTTTTTCAAAACTGAAGGAGCAGGAGCGGGTATAAAGGTTGCAGTTTCTGATAAACTTACTGAAGGTTATGTTTTGAAAGATAAATATGTACAGCAGACCAAATATCCTGTAGAAGGAGCAGGCGTCTTCAAACTGAATAATTCTAAAGATTACATCCTTATGTATGATATGTATACCAAAGGAAAATATCAGTTTACAAAAACTAGTGATTTAGAAAATTTCTCAGTGATAGACAATGCTGTTACGATGAATTTTCACCCGCGCCATGGAACGGTTATGCCAATAACGGCAGATGAACTGGCACGTTTAGAAAGTAAATGGGGAAGTGCAAAGGATATTATGAGTTCTACTGAAGCGAAAGAAATTAAGAAAACAAATATCAAAGCGGATGCTGATGCAAAACATGTACATCTGCCAGTAAAATGGGGAACAAATCTAGCTTCATTCAAACCTGATTTTACAAAATTTGCAGGTGTTACTGTTGAACCAAAAACGGCTCAGGATTTTACAAAAGGAGCTGTAAAATATACAGTTACAATAGATGGTCAGGCTGCTGAAACTTGGTCTGTAACGGCTTCGGTTGCAAATAATCCTGCTTTGAACGGTTTTTATGCCGATCCTGATGTAATGTATTCTGAGAAAACTTCTAAATATTATATCTACCCAACAAGCGATGGATTTGATGGCTGGTCTGGAACGTATTTCAAAACATTCTCTTCACCTGATTTGGTAAATTGGACTGATGAAGGAATTATTTTGGATCTGGAAAAAGATGTTGCATGGGGAAATAGAAACGCTTGGGCTCCTTGTATCACTGAGAAAAAAATTGGAAACTCTTATAAATATTACTTCTATTTTACTGCAGCTCAAAAAATCGGAGTAGCAGTTGCTGATAAACCAGAAGGACCTTTTACTGATTCAGGAAAGCCATTGGTAGACAAATTACCTGCTGGAGTTTCAGGAGGTCAGCAGATAGATCCGGATGTTTTTACAGATCCTAAAACTGGGAAAAGTTATTTATACTGGGGTAACGGTTATATGGCCTGCGCCGAATTGAATGACGATATGATTTCGATTAAACCAGAATCGGTTACGGTAATGACACCAGATGATACTTTCCGTGAGGGAACTACGGTCTTTTTTAGAAACGGGAAATATTATTTTTTATGGTCTGAAGAAGATACGCGAAGCGAAAATTACCGCGTGCGTTATGGAACATCCGATTCTCCAACTGGTAAAATTACTGTTCTTAAAGACAATTTAATTCTTGCCAAAAATAAGGAAGCAGGCATTTATGCAACAGGCCACAATTCAATCCTTCAGATTCCTGGTAAAGATGAATGGTACATAGTATATCACCGTTTCAATTATCCAAAAGGAATTACAATGGGCGATCCTGCAGGATTTAACAGAGAAGTCTGTATCGATAAAATGGAGTTTGACAAAGACGGAGCAATACTAAACATTATACCGACACACGAAGGAGTTAAACCTTTGAAGAAATAGCTTTTAAAAAAGGGAGCAATCAAAAAAATGAATGAATAATTAAAATTAATACACAATGACTATTAAAAAACTCGCATTGCCAATTCTTATTTTTTCCTGCTTATCGGCATTTGGCCAGATATCGTTTGGGGATTCCAAAAAAATTAATGACAACTGGAAGTTTACTCTTGAAGATGCTTCAAATGCACAAAATGCGGTCTACGATGATGCTAAATGGCAGTCAGTCAATGTTCCGCATGACTGGAGCGTTGAAGGGAGATTGAGCCCAACTTTATCCAGCTGTACGGGATATCTGCCAGGCGGAATTGGCTGGTATAGAAAAGCATTGAATATTCCTCAAAATAAAAAAGGCGAAAAAGTATATTTATATTTTGAAGGTGTTTACAACAGAAGCGAAGTTTTTATCAATGGTCATTCGTTAGGAAAACGACCTAACGGATATATTTCTTTTGCTTATGATGCGACTCCTTTTGTAAAATATGGCGAAGACAATATCATTGCAGTACGTGTAGATCATAGCAAAAGTGCAGATTCACGCTGGTATACTGGTTCAGGAATTTATCGTAATGTGTGGTTAGTTTACTCCAATCCAGTGCATATTGCGCAATGGGGTGTTTACACTTATCCAGAAGTTAAAAATGGAGCAGGAACTTTGAATGTAGAAGTAGCTCTGGAAAATGGTTCATCTGCAAAAACAAATCTTACAGTTGTAAATGAACTTGTAGACAACAGCGGAAAAACAGTGGCCAAAAGTTCTCAAAATGTAGCTGTTGATGCTAACAAAGAAAACAAGACTGCAGTCAAAATAAATGTAAAAAATCCTCAGTTATGGGATTTAGAGCATCCAAATCTGTATCAGTTAAAAACAACTGTTTTAAAAGATGGAAAAATTATCGATAAAACGGTTACGTCAACAGGTTTCAGAAATTTCACTTTCGATGCAAATAAAGGTTTTGCTTTGAATGGCAAATGGATGAAAATGAAAGGAGTTTGTCTGCACCATGACGCTGGAGTTTTAGGATCGGCAGTTCCAAAAGATGTTTTGAAATCAAGATTAAAAACATTAAAAGAAATTGGAGTAAATGCAATTCGTACAAGCCACAATCCGCAGGCACCAGATTTTTATGTTCTTTGCGATGAATTAGGAATCTTAGTTCTTAATGAGGCGTATGATGAGTGGGAATTTCCAAAACGTAAATGGTTAACAGGATGGAACGTAGGAACTCCAGGTTTTGAAGGTTCTAATGATATATTTGTTGAATGGGGCGAGAAAGATTTGGAAGACATGGTTCGTCGTGACCGAAATCACCTTTCTGTTTTTGGATGGAGTATTGGTAACGAAGTTGATTATCCAAATGATCCATATTCACACCCTGTTCTGGATAATGGAAAAGACGGCTTTGGACAAGCAAATTATGGCGGTTACAAAAAAGATGCACCAGATGCTATGCGTCTTGGAGGAATAGCTAAACGTCTTGTTGCAGCTGTAAAAAAATATGACAAATCCCGTCCTACAACTGCAGGTCTTGCAGGTGTTGCAATGTCTAACGAAACAGAATATCCAGGAGCTTTAGATATTACTGGATACAATTATACTGAAAGTAAATATCTGTCTGATCACAAAAAATACCCAAACAGAGTAATTTTTGGAAGTGAGAATGTTCATGATATGGAGCCATGGTTAGCAGTAAAAAATAACGAGCATATATTTGGACAGTTTTTATGGACAGGTATTGATTATTTGGGTGAGTCTAATGCATGGCCATCAAGAGGATTCTACTCAGGATTGGTAGATCTTGCTGGAATTATTAAGCCAAGAGGTTATTTCCGTCAGTCATTATGGTCAGAGAAACCAATGATTTATGCAGGAACTTATATCAGTAATAATGAAAAAGAACTTTCTAAAGATGCGTGGCCAATTTGGAATAACTACAATGAGGGACAAATAATCAGAGTGGTTTGTTACACGAATGCTGCCAAAGCCCGTCTAGAATTAAACGGAAAAGTTATTGGAGAAGAGAAAAAATACGACGAAAAAACAGGTGTAATTTATTGGGATGTTCCATATACTGCAGGTAAGTTAGAAGCAATTGGACTTAGCAATGATAATAAAATCGTAAGCAGATACGCAATTGTTTCTTCTCAGCAGCCTTATGCTTTAGTGGTTAACGAAAAAAATATCACTGTAGATAAAGAAGGAGTAGCCAAAGTAATCGTGCAGATATTAGATGAAAAAGGTTTGCCAGTAATGCTTTCAGATAATGAAATTACTTGCACGATTAATGGCTCAGGTACTTTACTAGGTTTAGAAGCTGGAAATAATGCAGACATGGGCGATTATACTGACAATGTTCAAAGAGCATTCCACGGTCACCTTGTAGCCTATATTCAGGCAACGGGTAATGAGCCTATAAAAGTTAATTTTACCAGTACTTGGTTAAAATCGACTGAGGTTACTATTCAGGTAAAATAAGCTGCAGAGAATAAAAAATAATTTTAAGTTTGGTTAGTTAGTAAAGGCTGTTTCTCATGTGAGGAACAGCCTTTATATTTTCTAATTGTATATAGAAATCGAAAAACATTCTATTCACTTTATTATATTTGTAATCCATTTCATTTAGCTGTTATTAGTTTGAAAAATTATCTTCTGTTTCTTTTATTTTTTACGATGAGTTATTCAGGTTATTCATCTGACGCTGATTCTATTTTTGATAAATTAAATGATGCCGTAAAAAATAAACAGAAGTATGTTCAATTAAAAGAAGAACGTATTTTAAACTTCAAAAAAATTAAATCCGAAGATTTATCTAAAGAACAGGAGTACAATTACAATAAGACTTTATACAGAGAGTATCAAAAATTCAATTCTGATTCTGCAATTTTATATGTCAAAAAAAATCTTGTAATTGCTTCAGAACTCAAAAACAAAGATTTAACAGATTTAGCCCAGCTCCAACTAGCCAACTTATATTCTTCATCGGGAAAATACAGAGAATCGGAAGCTATTTTAAAAAGCATCAATAAAAAGACATTATCCAAATCACTGCTTCCCAATTATTATACAGTTTATAGAGAGTTTTTTGAGCATTATAATGCAAATAGTACCAGTAAAATTTACATTGAGCAAATAGTAAAATATCGTGATTCATTGTTGGGCATATTAAATCCTAAAACATTGAATTTTAGAATTAACCAGATTCAGAAAAATATTTTTGACAGAAAGTTTACTGTTTCTCTAAAACAGTTATCGGTTTTATTGAAAGATACAAAAGTTGAGGATCCGCAATATGCGATGCTTACCTACCTTTTTGGGAAAATTTATGAAGCTGAAAATAAATTGGAATTAAGAAAAAAATATTATGCGCTTTCTGCCACTGCAGATATTATAAACGCAAATAAAGATAATGCTTCACTGCAGGAATTGGCTTTGGTTTTTTATGAAATTGGTGATGTTGATATGGCATATAAGCTCACACAATCGGCAATTGAAGACGCGCTTTACTGCAATGTTCAGTTTAGAACAGTGCTAATGTCACAAATCTATTCGATTATTAATACATCTTATTTAGAACAAGAAGCCAAGCGAAAAACCGAATTGCAAATGTACCTTTTATTCATTAGTGTGCTTTCCGGATTTCTAGTTATAGCAGTTATTTATGTGTACAGACAAATGAAAAAAGTATCCAGAATTCGAGGAGAACTTTTTACAACCAGTCAAAAATTAGCCGAATTAAACAGAGATATTACCGAAACAAACGGCCAGTTACAGGAACGAAACGCTCAATTATCTGAATCCAATCATATAAAAGAGGAATATATTGCACATTTTTTCAGTCTGTGTTCGAGTTATATCAATAAGTTAGAAAATTACCGCGTTATTTTAAACAAAAAAGCGGCTCTCAAACAGTTTGATGAGATTTATAAAATGCTAAAATCGACTACTCTAGTTGAAAAAGAACTTGAAGAACTGTATGAGAACTTCGATGTAATTTTTCTAAACCTGTATCCAACTTTTGTAAAAGACTTTAATGCACTGCTTATTACCGAAGAGCAGATTGTATTAAAACAGGGAGAATTGTTAAATACAGAACTCCGTATTTTTGCACTCATCCGATTAGGAATTACTGACAGCGTAAAAATTGCGGCATTTCTTCGCTACTCTTTAAGTACGATTTATAATTATCGTACCAAAGCACGAAACAAATCGGCAGTTTCCCGAAATGATTTTGAGGAAACAGTGATGAAAATTGGATTATTCGCTGCGAAAGCGTGATTTTTTAATTTAAAATCACTACTTTTTTTAATCTTTTTTTTGTTTTAAGTATTTGGTATTTAATGTTTTAGTTTTTTATTTCACTACTTTTTTTGTTTAGAAATTCAACATTTACTCTAACGTTTTAGCTTTACAATATTATTGAGATATGCTTAAGTGTCTTGATACTATTTTTAATGATTTAATAAAAAAAGTGGTATGTTTAAAAATGTTAAAACAACTGTTCTATTACTGTTGTTAAGTTCATTCGGAATGAATGCACAAAATAAAGTTCCTGTTTATCTTGATGATAAAAAAACAATTACTGAACGTGTAGAAGATGCACTTTCGAAAATGACAACCGAAGAAAAAATTGCCATGATTCATGCGCAGTCAAAATTCAGTTCGCCAGGTGTTCCGCGTTTGGGAATTCCAGAAAACTGGATGACTGACGGACCGCACGGAATTCGTACCGAAGTGAAGTGGGACGAATGGGATCAGGCAGGATGGACAAATGATTCGTGTATTGCATTTCCTGCACTTACTGCTTTATCTGCTACCTGGAATAAAGAAATGGCTTCTCTATACGGAAAATCTATTGGCGAGGAAGCACGTTTTAGAAACAAAAATGTACTCTTAGGACCTGGTGTAAATATTTACAGAACACCGTTAAACGGCCGTAACTTCGAATACATGGGCGAAGATCCTTTTCTTACTTCAAAAATGGTGGTGCCGTATATTAAAGGCGTACAGTCAAACGGAGTTGCTGCCTGTGTAAAACATTTTGCTTTAAATAATCAGGAGACAAACCGTAATGCGGTAAACGTAAATGTTGATGACCGTGCGTTATATGAGATTTACCTGCCTGCATTTAAAGCTGCTGTCCAAGAGGGTGATGCTTGGGCCATTATGGGATCATACAATAAATACAAAGGACAGCATTGCTGCCATAATGAGTTTTTATTGAATGACATTCTTCGTGGCGAATGGGGTTTCAAAGGTGTAGTAATTTCAGATTGGGGAGGAGTTCATGATACAAATCAAGCTATTCATAATGGTTTAGATATGGAATTTGGTTCATGGACCAATGGACTTTCATGGGGGACAAGTAATGCGTATGATAACTATTATCTGGCGAAACCATATTCAACCATGATTGCGAAAGGTGAAATTGGAACAAAAGAATTAGATGAAAAAGTACGCCGTATTCTGCGTTTGTCTTTCTTAACAACAATGAATAAAGAAAGACCTTTTGGATCATTTGGAACAAAAGAACACGCTGACGCTGGTCTAAAAATTGCCGAAGAAGGAATTGTACTTCTTCAGAATAAAAACAATATACTGCCAATTAATCTTTCAAAAACAAAGAAAATTGCTGTTATAGGGGAGAATGCTATCAAAATGATGACTGTTGGAGGAGGAAGTTCTTCATTAAAAGCAAGATATGAAATTACACCGCTTGAAGGATTAAAGAAAAGAATTGGCAGTCAGGCTGAAATTGTTTACGCCCGTGGTTACGTAGGAGACCCTACAAGTAATTACAATGGAGTAATAGCCAAAGTGAGTTTAGAAGACAAACGTTCTTCAGCTGAATTAACGGCAGAAGCTTTGAAAGCGGCCAAAGATGCCGATATTGTTCTTTTTATCGGAGGATTAAATAAAAGTGATAATCAGGATGCAGAAGGAGCTGACCGTAAAGATTTAGGACTTCCGTACAATCAGGATAAATTAATCAGTGAATTGGTTAAAGTAAATAAAAATGTGGTTTTTGTAAATATTTCAGGAAATGCTGTGGCTATGCCGTGGGTAAATGAAGTTCCGGGAATTGTGCAGGGATGGTTTTTGGGAACTGAGGCTGGTACAGCTTTGGCTAATGTTTTGGTAGGAGATGTGAATCCATCTGGAAAACTGACTTTTACTTTCCCAGTGAAATTAAATGACAATGGAGCCCACGCTTTAGGTGAATTTCCAGGCGGTGACGAAGTTACATACAAAGAAGGAATTTTTGTTGGGTACCGCTGGGCTGACAAGCAAAAGATAAAACCATTATTTTCTTTTGGTCACGGTTTAAGTTACACGACTTTTGAATATGGTAAAGTAACCGCTGATAAAAAGCAATTGTCGGGCGGAGATCAAATTACATTTTCGGTTAAAGTAAAAAACACTGGAACTCGTGAAGGTTCAGAAGTAGTTCAGCTTTACATCAGCGATTTAAAATCTTCTTTGGTTCGTCCGATAAAAGAATTAAAAGGTTTTGATAAAATTTCGCTTAAAGCAGGAGAAGAAAAAACGGTAACTTTTACTGTTGACAAAACTGCCTTAAGTTTCTTTGACGATAAAAAACACGACTGGGTCGCTGAGCCTGGAGCTTTTGAAGCTTTAATTGGAGCATCAGCTGCAGATATAAAATCTAAAGTGAGCTTTTCACTTCAATAAAATAGTTTTTAAAATTGGTTTGGTTGTAAACCTGTAACTGTCAAAAGTTACAGGTTTATTTTAAAATTAAATTTTTATTTTTTACCATTAAGATATTACGTATCATTAAGTCATAAAGGCTTTATTTCCTTAATCTCTTAATGGTTCAAAAAAGAAAACACTTTATTGTTTAAAATTTAAATAACATGAAAAAAATAGTACTATTTGCCGTTGTCTGTTTGTCATTGCAAAACCTTTCTGCTCAAAGTTTAAACAAAATGCAGTGGTTTAATGAACCTGAAAAGTGGGAAATAAAAAACAATGCATTGATTATGAACGTTACCGCCAACAGTGATTATTGGCGTATATCGCATTATGGATTCACCGTCGATGACGCACCATTTTATTATGCTAATTACGGTGGAGAATTTGAAGCGAAGGTAAAATTGACAGGCAATTATATTGCACGCTTTGACCAAATGGGATTGATGATTCGGGTTGACGAAAAAAATTATATTAAAACGGGAGTTGAATTTGTAGACGGAAAATTTAACATCAGTACGGTTGTAACGCATGATAAAAGCGATTGGAGCGTAACAACTCTGGAAAAAGCGCCACCTTTTGTTTGGATTAAAGTCGTGAGAAGATTGGATGCTGTTGAAGTGTTTTTTTCGTATGATGATAAAACATATATCATGACGAGAAACGCTCCGTTACAAGATAACACCCCTGTTATGATTGGTTTGATGGCAGCTTCCCCTGATGGAAAAGGTTTTGAAGCCAAATTCGAAAACTTCTCGGTAAAACATTTACCGGACCAGCGCAGGACAGAATGGCTTAAAAATCACCAAGAGTAAATTTTAATTATTGATTATTAATTGTTAATGATGAAATTTAAGTGATTAAATGTATTTTGAGTTACATTAACCATCAACTATCAACAACCAACCATCAACCATTTTTTATGACAGATATTAAACCCAAAAAACATTATGAAATTTTAGACGGTTTACGTGGAGTAGCCGCAATTTTAGTCGTTGCATTTCACATTTTTGAAGCTTTTAACGGCGGAAACCGCTTCAAGCAGATTATCAATCATGGCTATCTGGCTGTGGATTTCTTTTTTCTGCTATCAGGATTTGTTGTCGCTTACGCATATGATGACCGTTGGGGAAAAATGACACAATGGGAGTTTTACAAACGGCGTTTAATCCGTTTACAGCCTATGGTTATTATGGGAATGATTATTGGAGCTATTTTCTATTACTTTCAGGCTTCGGATATTTTGTTTCCGATGATTGCCAAAATGGAAGTTTGGAAAGTGATTTTGACCATGGTAATTGGTTTCACATTGCTTCCAGTTCCGCCTTCAATGGAGATAAGAGGCTGGGGCGAAATGCATCCGCTTGACGGTCCTGCCTGGTCGTTGTTTTTTGAATATATAGCCAATATTTTATACGCATTAATCTTTAGAAAATTCTCAAATAAAGTACTTTCTATTTTTGTTCTGATTTTTGCCGGTCTGCTTGTCAATTATACTGTTTTTGGCTCAAAAGGCGATGTAATCGGCGGATGGTCATTGAATTTAGAACAGATGAATATTGGTTTTACCCGTTTGCTGTATCCGTTTTTTGCAGGAATTCTACTTTCTCGTTTAGGAAAACTAATTCATGTAAAAGGTGCTTTTTGGGTCTGCAGTTTAATGGTTGCGATTGTTCTTAGTGTGCCAAGAATTGGAGACGAAAATAGTTTATGGATGAATGGTTTATATGAATCTTTCTGCATTATTCTTGTTTTTCCTTTGATTGTTTCAATTGGTGCCGGCGGTGAAATTAAAAATCCGTTTTCGCTTAAAATATGCAAATTGTTAGGCGATATTTCATATCCAATTTATATCACGCATTACGCGCTTATTTATTGGTATACCGCCTGGGTTGTAGACAATAAAGTTTCGTTAGAAGATGGTTACGTATTGGGAATAGGAGTTTTAATTGCCAGTATTTTAATTGCCTATTTGTGCTTGAAACTGTATGATGAACCAGTACGCAACTGGCTTCAGAATAAATTTCAAAAACAAAAAATAATTACTGTAGAATAATTTATACCATTTTTTTATTTTTTTACCATTAAGATATTAAGAGAATTTAGACTTAACTTTCTTAATATCTTAATGGTAAAATAAATTTTTGATGCATCAAAAGCTATTTCATTTTGGGCTTCGGACCCATGTAAAAAGTCACTTTTGAACCATTTGTAATTGCCGAATGGTTGATGAATAAATCAGTTACAGGTTTTCCATCTAAAAGTACTTTTTGAACATATACATTTTTAGGACTTTGCTTAATAGCTTCAACTGTAAATGTTTTTCCGTTTTCTAATGTAAGTTCGGCTTTGTTTACTAATGGAGATCCGAGTGAATATTGATCAGATCCCGGCGCCACGGGATAGAATCCTAGTGAAGAGAAAATATACCAAGCACTCATTTGTCCGCAGTCGTCATTACCTCCAAGACCATCTGGAGCGGGTTTATACTGCATATTTAAAATCTTGCGGACCTGCGCCTGAGTTTTCCAAGGCTGGTCTGTCCAATTATAAAAATACGCCACATGATGCGCTGGCTCATTGCCGTGAACATAGCCACCAATAATTCCTTCTCGGGTAATATCTTCTGTTTCGGCAAAAAAGGAATCGGGTAAATGCATCGTAAATAAGGTATCTAATCTTGAAGCAAATAGCTTTTTACCGCCCATTAAATTTATTAAGGCTTCCGGATTATGCGGTGCAAAAAAGCTGTAATTCCAGCTGTTGCCTTCAATAAATCCCTGACCATTGGTACTCAAAGCATCGAACTCTTTTTTGAAAGTACCGTCTGCTAATTTAGGTTTCATAAAACCAGTTTTTGGATCAAAATTATTTCTCCAATTTTCAGAGCGTTTTATAAACTCATTGTAGATTTCAGTCTGATTTAGTTTTTTTGCTAATTGGGCAATACACCAGTCATCATAGGCATATTCCAAAGTATTTGATACCGAGATACCGCTTTTTTCGGCAGGGATGTATCCCAAATCCATGTAATATCCAATTCCTTCATAATCTCTATGCTTTGCAGTAGCCACACAGGCTTTTAAAGCTTCGTTTTGATCACCGTTATAAACTCCTTTTATAATTGCATCAGCAATTACAGACACACTGTGATAACCGGGCATGCACCAGTTGTCGTTTGCATAATGTGACCAAATAGGCAGCATATGAAGACTGCTTTGATCGTAATGTGCCAGCATCGATTTCACCATGTCATTGTTTCGTGAAGGCTGGATAATATTGAAAAAGGGATGCAGTGCTCTATAAGTATCCCATAACGAAAAGGTGCTGTAATTTGTAAAACCGTCAGCTTTATGAGTGCCTTGATCCAAGCCTTTATATTCGCTGTTTACATCAGTATAAACAGTAGGATTTATAAAAGTGTGATACATGGCGGTATAAAAATTCACTTTGATATCATCGGGAGCTGTGATTTTAATTTTGTTTAGTTCTTTGTTCCAAATGGCTTGTGCTTGGTTTTTTACTTTGTCAAAATCCCAGTCTTTTATTTCTTCCCTCATATTTTGCAGCGCATTTTCTTGGCTGACTGGAGATATTGCAAATTTTATTTTAATTTTTTCAGCTTCATCAGTTTTAAAATCAAAATACATTCTGATTTGTTTTCCTGCTATTTCAGGGAAATTCTTTGTTTGGTTAAATTTCCCCCAGAATCCTCTGTAGGTTTGCTTGGTTTCATAATTCTTTTGCCCGTATTGAGTGAACGGTTTGGAAAAAGTCATCGCAAAATAAACTGTTTTTGTTCTAGCCCAGCCGTTAGTTTGTCTGTAGCCAGTAACTAGCGTGTCGTTTACAACTCTAACATACGTCCAGACATTTTTATCATTATAATTATAAATTCCAGCCATCAAATCCAATATAATATGACTTTCATCCGATTTTTGGAAAGTATATTGGTGCATTCCTACACGGGTTGTCGCAGTCATTTCGGCCAAAATATTCTCATCATCTAATTTGACTTTGTAATAACCTGCTTCGGCAGTTTCATTAGCATGAGAAAATGCCGAACGGTAACCGCTTTTTGGATTAGAAGCAGTGCCAGGATTTAACTGCAGTTTTCCCTGCGTTGGCATAATCAAAAAATCACCAAGATCGGAATGTCCCGTTCCGCTTAAATGGGTGTGGCTAAAACCGACTATGGTTTTGTCTTCGTATCGGTATCCTGCACAATATTTATATACTTCGCCATTGTATTTTCCATTTTGTTCATACGAAATTGTATCGGTTTCTGGGCTAAGCTGTACGGCTCCAAACGGAACTGTTGCGCCAGGATATGTGTGTCCCATTTTTTCAGTGCCAATAATTGGTTTAACATATTGAACTAAATTCTGCTGCGCATTGCTACACCAGAAACTTAAGAATAAAACAGAGAGAAAGATTTTTTTCATCAGATGCGTATTGGATTTAAAAAGATAAAATTTTCAGCGTAAAAATAAAGCATAATTTGTTTTACTTAAACCAAAAATCAGATGTTTTAGATGTTTCAATTGACACTATTTCACCTAATTTCGGCACGATACATTTTATATTTTGTTTATTGGCAGCTTCTATAAAACGTTCGACTGGTTCTGTCCAGCTGTGTTGTGCCAAAGCAAATCCTGCCCAATGTACAGGCATAAAAGTTTGTACATTAGCATCAATAGCCGCTTGTACACTTTCTTCTGGAAACATGTGTATCTGGCTCCAATTTTCATTGTACTGTCCGCATTCCATAAAAGCAAAATCAAAAGGTCCTAATCGTCTGCCTATTTCTTTAAAATGCTGTCCATAACCGCTGTCACCGCTAAACCAAATTTTTTCTTTGGGCGTCATCAAACTCCAGCCACCCCACAAAGACTTGGCTCTATCTCTCAGACCGCGGCCTGAAAAATGCCTTGTAGGAGTAAATGTGATTTGTATTGTATTAAAGTCGGCTGTGTCCCACCAATCAAATTCAGTTATAATTTCGGCATCAATTCCCCATTTTATAAGATGACGTTTGACACCCAAAGCCACGTAAAATTGCTTCACTTTCGGTTTTAATTTTTGAATACTGTCATAGTCTAAATGATCGTAATGATCATGAGAAAGCAGTACCAAATCAATAATTGGCAGTTCATCAATTATATCTAAAGTATTTTCGGAAAACCGTTTTATTGGAAAAGGAGAAATTGGAGCAGCATTGCTTCCAAACATAGGATCGATTAAAATTGTCAAGTCATTCATACGTAATAAAAGCACTGAATGTCCAAACCAGATAAAATGAGCAGTTTCAGAAGATTTTGAAAAAGCTTCATTATTAAAAGGAATTATGTTTAAGGGAGCTTTTGGCGCTCGGTCTTTTTTCTCGCAAAATTGTTTGTATAAAAGTTTAGGCATCGTTCGAATGCTAATATCCATTGAAGTGTTTTCAATGTTTAAGAATTTTTCGCCATCCCATTGTTTTGATTTAGAATAGTTTTCAACGTCTGATTTTGTCGGTTTTGCACCAAATTGTTTTCGCATAGTGTTTGAAAGTAAAGCGGGATTTTTATCAAGTTTTTATCATATAAATGTATGAAACATAATGGTATAAAAACGATGATTTAAAATTGGTTTTGCGAAGCTTTTAACATAAATCAAATCCAATGAATTATTAATTAAGGCATACAATTAATCAGCTTTTAATGATATTGGGAAATTATACCGAAGGTTTGTTATTAAATGTGATCAAACTATGCATTAAAATTAGTCCTATTAAAAGATTTGTCCATTTACAAATAAATATTTTGATTACTGTATTATTGTTGTAATAATTAGTTGCTTCTAGGTGATTTTTGATAAAGTCAACAAAACGGCTTAAAATGTTAATTAAAAGTTAATATTGAGTACTATGTGATACACAATACCTTTTTAAAGATATATATTTGCATAGGATATTATTATATGAATCAAATTATTTAATTAAAAAAACAATCATCAATCAAAAAATTAATTATCATGAAAAAATCAATCATTTATTTAGGAGTTGCTTTAATCGCTGCAACAAGCGTTTTATCAGCATCAAATCTGCCTTCATCTTCAAATGCATCTTATGAAGCTATTCCATCTTCTGAAATCGTTTCTCCGCTGAGTATTGCCATCTGGAAAGGAGATTTGAACAGTGTCAAAAAATTTGTGGAATATGGCACAGATGTAAGTGAAAAGTCAAACGGAATGACTCCGCTAATGGTAGCTGCCCGTTATAACAAAGTTGAAATTATTAAATTTTTACTATCAAAAGGAGCTGATGCTAAGACTAAAAATGAATACGGACTTATAGCATTAAAATATGCAGAATTATCAAATGCTAGGGAAGCCATCGAATTATTAAAACAATAAATAATATTTAATCTTAAATGAGACATCATTATGATGATGTCTCATTTAAAAATCAATCAATCAATCAATCAATCAATCAATCAATCAATCAATCAATCAATCAAAAAATAACATTATGAAAAATTCAGTTTTAATTTTAGGAATAGCGTTAGTATCATTTTCAACAATTGGTAATGCAAAAAATACAGTAAATTTATCAGACAAATTATTTCAAAATATCATTTTATCAGATGATACTGCGAAAACAAAAAATAATGAATCAGTAAAATTTGAAAAACCGTCTCTAGCAGAAAATCTAGAAGTATTCAATCCCGAAACTGTAATTGCAGCTGTTCCAAAAACAATTAAAGAAATAATTGCTGAGGGCGATAAAATTGTTGAGAACACAGTCTCTGATGATTTAGCACTTATGGAATATGAAGAAACAATGAGACAAATTGTTGCTCAATCAGATTTAATTACTGAAAACTCTGTTTCAGATGTTGTTTATCCTCTTCAAATCGAAAGAACATTGTCTGATGAAATAGCAGAAATGGAATTAATTATCGATAGTAATGTATCCAGTGAGGCAAAGCCATTAGACTTTAAAAAAATAAACAGTGAATCTATTATGATTAATTCTATTAATACTAAAAAATTTGTTGGGATGAATTAATAATAAGAGCGAAATATATATGCCAAAAGGCTTAGGGGATTATAAAAAAGGGCACCATTATAAAAGTATAATGATGCTTTTTTTTATGCATAGAAATGCGGCTAAGGGCTGATTATTTGGTCAATTTGATCACGTTATAGGGTAATCCATTTTATGTGCACAGATTTAATACCGTTAAATTACAAGATAATGATTGATTTTATTTGTCTAAAAAAGAAAAACTCCAGATTGGAAAATTAACTGTTTTTATTTGTATATTTTTTTTGTAGTGTATGTAAACAAAAACAAAATTTCTTACATTTGAAACCTATTGATTATTAATACTAACACAAATTATTAAATGAAAAAAATTGTTTTTGCACTGTTATTTGTTTCTTCAATTATGACCGCTCAAGACATGAATGTTGTAAAAGGAGATTTTGGATTCTTAAAGGACCAAAAAGAGGTAAATGTCGAATTTGATTATTCTAAATTAACTTTGTTAAAGGAGAAACTTACTGAGGAAAAGTATGTTGCAAATAGAACGAAGGAGTTAAATGAAAAGTCTAAAAGTACTGGTGATATTTGGAAAAAGAAGTGGGTTGCCAGTAAAGATCAAATTTGGAATCCTAAATTTTTGGAATTAATAAATGTTATCTATAACAAAGAAAATAAGGACGTTACTTTTCAAGAAGGGCTGACAGCTGCAAAATATACGTTGATTGTTGAAGCTATTTGGGTTTATCCAGGCTGGGATGCAGGAATAATGAAGCAGGCGGCAAAAGTTACGACTAACTTGAAGTTCGTTGAAACTGCTAATAAATCTAATGTTTTGTTAGAAATATCCAGTGAAGAGGCACCTGGAGACCAATGGGGAAATAATTTTAGTAATGAATCCAGAATTGGAGAAGGTTTTGCAAAAACAGCAAAATCACTAGCGAAATTGCTTTTGAAAAAAGGCTATAAATAATTTTTTAGTATATACTATTGGGGTAGTCTCTAAATTAATGAGATTACCCTTTTTTAATTGATAAAAATGAACAAAATAACAATTTTACTGTTTTTATTTGCTGTAACAAATCTCTCTGCCCAGCGTTTTAAACTTATATCTGGCAAATTGGAGGATTTAAAAGATATTTCGGAGTATAATGTTACATTTGATTATTCGAATCAAGAAGTTAATGGATTTGAATCAGAAGAGGCTTTTTTAAAAGAGAAGATGGATAAAAGGATGCATAAACCTGAAAGTGCTGATCGTTTTAAAAAAGATTGGTTTGATGACAGGGAAAATAAATACGAACCAAAATTCATTGAGTCTTTTAATAAAAGATTTAAGGCAGGAGAAATAAAAGCTGCCAAAAATCCCGAAACAAAATATACACTAATCGTTAAAACCACATGGATTTATCCTGGTTATAATGTTGGTGTAGGTGCTGAACCGGCAAAAGTTAGCGCTATAATAACTGTTGTTGAAACCCAAAATGCCAGTAAATCATTATTGAGTATAGAGTTTGATAAGGTAATTGGAATAGAACAAGGACAATTTGAATTTGATCAAGGATTTCGTATTGCTGGAGCGTATGAAAAATTGGCAAAAAATTTGGCTATGCAGCTAAAACGTTTCTTGTAAATGTAAATCAGTACGGTTTTTATTTAATATAAAAAGCCATACTGATTTTATCTTTTTTAGAATTAATGTACTAACTGCTTTTTTTCGTTTTTTTACTTTCCATTTCGAGTATATGGGCCATGTTTTTGATTAGATTATCATGTTTTTTTACAAAAGGATTTTCTTCATCCCAAACATAACCTGCGAGTACAGCGCATATTTTTCTTTTTACATCGGGATTTTCAGGTTGATGAAAAAACAAAGTCTGAAGGTTTCCAGTGTACCATTCTTTTACATAAGTGGTAAATACCGCAATTCCGCGTTTCATGTAAGCCGTAAATTCTTCTTCCCAATCCACTGTTATGCCTTGTGATTCTTTTAGAAATAATTTGGCAGCAAGCATACCAGATTCTGTTGCAAAAGCAACTCCAGATGAAAACACTGGATCTAAAAATTCTGAGCTGTTTCCAGTTAAGGCAAAACCATCGCCATACATTTTTTTGACAGAACGAGAGTAATTCTCTAATTTAATTGGTTCGAATAAAAAATCGGTACCGGCAAAGCGTTTAATATAATAATCTGAAAGTTGAATAGCTTTTTTCAAGGCTTCGGCGTTGTCTTTATTAGTAGAAAGCGAATTGATAAACTCAGTTGGGCCTACAACCCCCAAACTGGTATTTCCATTGGAAAAAGGAATAACCCATAACCAAACCTCAGTTTCGAGAATATCAAATGAAATCATTGTTCCTTCTTCTCCTTCTGGACGATTTTTGTCGACAACGTGGGTAAAAATAGAGGAGTGCGGATCTAGTTTTGAAGGAGTATCCAAATCTAATAATCTAGGTAATACTCTTCCGTATCCACTGGAATCTATAATGAATTTGGCATGAATTTCTTTTAAAACTCCGTTTTTATCTTTTACGACCGTGGTTGAATTTTTTCCTTCAAAAGCAACCGAAATTACTTCTGACTCAAATTCCAGATCAATGCCTTTTCGAATTACTTCCTGAGCCATGGTGTTGTCAAAATCGGCTCTGGGTACTTGCCAAGTCCAATCCCAGCCTTCGGAAAATTTATTGCTAAAATCGAAAACACAAATTTGTTCTCCTCTAATGAATCTGGCGCCCAGCTTTTTCTCAAAGTTCATGGCGTCGAGACTTTCAAATAATTCGGCTTCGTCAAAATGATCCATTACTCTGGGAATAAGGCTTTCGCCTACAACAATTCTAGGGAATTTTGTTTTTTCGACAACCTTGATTTTGATTCCTTGTTTATGAAGATAAGAAGCAGAAACACATCCAGATGGTCCGGCTCCAATGATTAAAACATCTACGAATTCTTGTAACATTTATTATTTTGGAATTAAAATTTCTAAAAATAAAAGATACTATTTTTATTAATAGCATCTTTGAATTGTGCAAATTTAAATATTTATCATTCTATACGATTCTTTTTTTACATTTAATCAAGGTATGGCTCATTCCGATGATTTGATGTATTTCGTCTACCACAAAACCTACTTTTTCGATTATTTTTAAAATATCTTTCGAATGAAACATTTGACTGTTTCCGTTGGCAACAGCTGTGAAATATAGTGAAGTTGCGTGCAAACTATATGTGGAAGATTGGAATCTTTGTAAATCCCAAAAGGTTTCCAGGATATAAAAACTGGTGTTATCAGACATTGCAGCATGCGCCTTGCTGAAAATTTTTTCTATTTCTTCCAAAGAAAAGCAATCGATGAACTGACTCATCCAAATGACATCAAAATCCTTTGGTAAAACGCTGGAAGGGTCGAGTAGATTAATGTCCTTGGTAAATATTCTATCTTCGAGATTGTTTTCGGCGATATTTTTTTGAGCCATTATGGTCTGCCCCGGTAAATCTAGAATAGTAATTTTTACTGTTGGATTGTATTTCGCGCACAGCATTGCAAATTTTCCGGTATTCCCTCCAACATCCATAATGGTTTTGGGATTGGAATTGAATAGAATTGGCAATACATCTGGAAATGTATAATCGGAATAAAAATGATCAAAATCGAACCAGCTTTTTTTAGCTTTTTCAGGTAACTCCGATAATCCTATATAAACGGTGTCCCAATTTCCCAGTTCTTTTAATCCTTTTGGCTTGCCCTCTACTATAGATTCCTCGAGATGATTCATGGCAAAATAGTTGACATCCTGCGTGAAATCCATATTAATATTGGTTGCTTCATCCCTTAGAATAAAGTAGCCTGTTTTTGTCAATATAAATTCATTGTCCCTTAGATAAACCAATTCTAAGCTTAGACCTGCTTCGAGCAGTACTTTTACGCCGTAAACAGATAAGTTTAATGATGTAGCAATGGTTTCTATATTTGCTTTTGTATGATGAAACAAATAGTCTAAAATTCCTAGATTTCTAAGCGATTTTGCCGCCTGAAACATTATGGGAGCAAAAGCAATTTTTTGGGCATCTAAGTTAGCTTGAATAACGGTTTTTTTATCAGAACCAAAATCTTTCATTTATTTTGATTTAAAATTAGTTGTATGTATTTGTTTTAGTTATAGTTAGGTGTTTTTTTAAACGATAATTGTAAAATAAAACATCGTTTTGCAAAATTTAGCGATATTATGCTACATTTGCTCCTTCAAATTAAACACATTAAATTCTAAATAAAAACAAAATTGTAATATATTTAGTGTAAAAAAACAAATACAAGTTAATGAATACTATAAAGGAATATTTAAGTCTAAAAGAGTTTGAATCTGTAATTTTTGATAATAATAAAATAGATATCAGTCAGGATGTTTTAGATAGAGTTAATGAAAGTTTTGATTTTTTAAAGGAATTTTCAGTCAACAAAATTATTTATGGTGTGAATACCGGTTTTGGTCCTATGGCTCAATATCGTATTAAAGATGAAGACCGCATACAACTACAATATAATTTGATTCGCAGTCATGCTTCCGGCACAGGAAAACCATTGAACGCTGCTTGTGTAAAAGCGGCAATATTGGCTCGATTAAACACGCTTTCCTTAGGTAATTCAGGGGTTCATCCGTCAGTAATTCATTTGATGAAAGAACTAATTAACAAAGATATTACCCCTTTAATTTTTGAACATGGTGGAGTAGGAGCAAGTGGCGATTTAGTGCAATTGGCTCATTTGGCTTTGGTTCTTATTGGTGAAGGAGAGGTTTTTTATAAAGGAGAAAGAAGGGCTACGGCAGAAGTTTTTGAAATAGAAAAACTAGAACCTATTCAAGTAGAAATTAGAGAAGGTTTGGCGTTAATGAACGGAACTTCGGTTATGACTGGAGTAGGAGTCGTAAATGTGCACAATGCTAATAAACTATTAGATTGGTCTATAAAATTCTCGGGTGCTATTAATGAAGTTGTACAAGCGTATGATGATCATTTCTCCGAGGAATTAAATAATACAAAACGTCATGAAGGACAACGAGAAGTTGCTTCCAGAATGCGTTCGAATCTTGCCGATAGTGCCTTGATTAGAAAAAGGGAAGATCACCTATATTCTGGCGAAAATACCGAAGATGTTTTTAAGGAAAAAGTGCAGGAGTATTATTCGTTGCGTTGTGTTCCTCAAATTTTGGGGCCAATATTGGAAACAATAAATAATGTGGCTTCTATTCTCGAAGAAGAATTTAACTCAGCAAACGACAATCCTATTATTGATGTGAAAAATCAGCATGTATATCATGGCGGAAATTTTCACGGAGATTATATTTCGCTGGAAATGGATAAATTAAAAATTGTTATTACCAAATTAACAATGCTTGCCGAAAGACAGCTGAATTATTTATTGAACTCAAAAATTAATGAACTTTTGCCTCCATTTGTGAATTTGGGAACCTTAGGATTTAATTTCGGAATGCAGGGTGTTCAATTTACGGCGACTTCAACCACTGCCGAAAATCAAATGTTATCGAATCCTATGTATGTTCACAGTATTCCAAACAACAATGACAATCAGGATATTGTAAGTATGGGTACAAATGCTGCCGTGATTACTTCTAAAGTTATAGAAAATGCCTTTGAAGTTTTGGCAATCGAATTGATAACAATTGTTCAGGCTATTGATTGTTTAGAACAAAAAGATCAGATTTCATCTGTAACCAGAAAAATATACGATGATGTTAGGGTAATAATTCCAAGGTTCGAAAAGGATCAGGTTATGTATCCTTTTGTACAAAAGGTAAAAGACTATTTGATTAATAATTAGTAATTTGGTTGTTTTTAATATTTTAAAATTATAAAACATGAAAAAATTAGCATTGTTTTTTATTCTATTTTATCAATTTATAAGTGCTCAAGAACTGGCTTTAGTGAGAAAAGGCGATAAGTTTGGTTATATTTCAAAAACGGGGGAATTTAGTATTCAGCCAAAATATAAAACCGCTAAAAACTTTTCAGAAGGTTTAGCTGCTTTTGAAGATAATGGAAAATGTGGTTTTATAAATGCTAAAGGAGAAATAGTAATACCAGCAACATTTGATGATGCCAAATACTTTAATAGTGGAATTTGTATGGTATCCAAAGATAAAAAATGGGTATTTATTAATAAAAAAGGAGAAGTTCAAACACCTCCAATTACTGAAAAATTATATGATTTTGAAGATGGAGTTGCATTCATCAGACAAGGAAATAAAATTGGCTTGATAAACAATAAGATGGCAATTGTTCTTGAACCAAAATACGATATGATTAAATCATTCGAAAACGGTTTTGCAAGAGTTAAAAACAATGATCGTTGGGGAATAATTGACAATACTGGTAAAATTGTTGTAGAAATAATTTATGACGAAATTGGAAATTATTTTAAAAATGTTACTTGGGCAAAAAATGGTACTGCTTTTGGTTTAGTAATATCAGGGAAATTCAAAGCAATTGATGGAGTAGATAAAATTTGGGATTTTTTGGTTCAAGACATTACTTATGCTAGAAAAAATGACAAGATAGGATTTATTGACTTAAAAGGGAATTGGGTTATAGAACCTAAATTTGATAAAGCCAAAGCTTTTAATAAAAATCTAGCCCCAGTATTAATTGGTAAAAAATGGGGATATATTGATATGAAGGGAGTTTTAGTTATTGATCCTGTTTATAATGATGCAGAAATGTTTAGTGCAGATGGTTTGGCACCGGTTAAAGATAAAAATTGGGGCTTTATAAATACAACCGGAAAATTGGTAATTCCAACGCAGTACGGTATTACAGCTGGAGGTATTTTTTCGATTTTTAAAGATGACCAAAAAGGATTCATTAAGGGAGTAGCAAGAGTTAAGAACGAAAATAAATGGGGGTTTTTAAAACCAGATGGTTCTGTTTTAGGAAATCAATGGTTTGAAAACGCAGAACCTTTTCAAAAGTAATTTTAATTTTAGATTGAAAATTACTTTCTGAAACCAAAGGGTTAATTGACGTAGCAATCTAAAATCTACAATTTAAAATTTATATATGAAGTGTGCATTGGTAACAGGAGGTTCGAGAGGAATTGGTAGTGCTATTTGTGAAAAATTAGCTGAGGATAGTGATTATCATATTTTAATTAATTACCATTCCAATAAAAAAGCTGCTGAAGAAACCTTGGAAGCCGTAGTGGCAAAAGGTGCTACCGGAGAAATTCTGCAATTTGATGTTGCCAATTTTAACGAAGTTCAATCGGTATTGATGCAATGGCAAGAAGCAAATCCAAAAGCGGTTGTCGAAGTGATTGTAAACAATGCAGGAATTACAAAAGATGGTTTGTTTATGTGGATGAGCCAAGAGGATTGGTCAAGTGTTATAAATACCAGTTTGAATGGTTTTTTTAATGTGACTAACTTTTTTATGCAAAAAATGCTTCGTAATAAATATGGCCGCATTGTAAATATGGTGTCTTTATCGGGAGTAAAAGGAACGGCAGGGCAAACCAATTATTCGGCAGCCAAGGGTGCAATAATAGGAGCGACCAAAGCTTTGGCACAAGAAATTGCCAAAAGAAATATTACTGTAAATGCCGTTGCTCCAGGTTTTATAAAAACGGATATGACCAGCGGACTTGATGAAACAGAATTAATAAAAATGGTGCCATTAAATCGTTTTGGAGAAGCTGATGAAGTAGCGGATTTGGTTAGTTTTCTTGTTTCCAAGAAAGCCAGTTATATTACTGGTGAAGTGATTAATATTAATGGTGGAATTTATTCATAAAAATAAAAGGTATCAATGAATAATAGAGTAGTCATAACAGGAATGGGAATTTATTCCTGTATTGGAACTTCGCTTGATGAAGTAAAAGATTCTTTATTTGAAGGAAAGTCTGGAATTGTATTTGATCCAGAACGCAAGGAATTTGGTTTTAGATCAGCTTTGACGGGTACCGTTCCTAAACCGGATTTAAAAAATTTACTTTCCAGAAGACAAAGAATAAGTCTTGGAGAGGAAACCGAATATGCATATATGGCAACTATCGAGGCTTTAAAAAATGCTAATATTGATGATGAATTTTTTGAAAAAAATGAAGTCGGTATTATGTATGGTAATGATAGTGTATCCAAAGCTATTATTGAAGCGACAGACATTATCAGGGAAAAAAAAGATACGGCGCTAATCGGTTCAGGAGCTATTTTTAAGTCTATGAATTCAACCGTTACGATGAATCTTTCGACAATATTTAAGTTAAGAGGGATTAACTTGACAATCAGCGCAGCTTGTGCCAGTGGCTCACATTCTATCGGAATGGCATACTTTTTGATCAAGAGTGGTTTTCAGGATTTAATTATTTGTGGTGGAGCTCAGGAGATTAATAAATATGCTATGAGTAGTTTTGATGGTTTGGGTGTTTTTTCTGGAAGGGAAAATGAGCCAACGAGAGCTTCAAGACCCTTTGATGCCAATCGCGATGGATTAATTCCAAGCGGTGGTGCTGCCACTTTGGTTTTGGAGTCTTATGATTCGGCAATAAAAAGAGGTGCTGCTATTTTGGCTGAAGTAATTGGTTATGGATTTTCATCTAATGGAGGCCATATCTCTACTCCTAATGTTGAAGGGCCTTCTACAGCGATGCAGAGAGCCTTGAATGATGCGGGAATAAAGTCAAATGAAGTAGATTATATTAATGCGCATGCGACATCTACTCCAGTGGGAGATGATAATGAAGCAAAGGCTATTTTTGAAGTTTTTGGAGAGAATAATCCTTATGTTAGTTCAACAAAATCAATGACTGGACACGAATGCTGGATGGCGGGAGCCAGTGAGGTAATTTATTCTATTTTGATGATGCAGAATGATTTTATAGCACCAAATATTAATTTGGAAACTCCAGATGAGGATGCTGCAAAATTAAATTTAGTGAAAACTACATTAAATAAAAAAATTGATATATTTTTGTCGAATTCCTTCGGTTTTGGAGGTACAAATTCCGCATTAGTAGTTAAAAAGTATAAAAAAAGTAATGAATAAAGAAGCAATTATTGAGAGAGTAAATGGGTTTTTAATTGATGAATTTGAGGTGGATAGCGATGATATCCAGTTTGAAGCAAATTTAAAAGACACTTTGGGACTGGATAGTTTGGACTATGTAGACCTTGTTGTATCTATCGAATCAAACTTTGGAGTAAAATTAGTTGAAGGAGATTTTGTAGGAATAGATACATTTAAAAGTTTTTATGATCTTATAGAAAATAAAATTAAATCAAAGGCTTAATTTAATGAGTCAGTGGGATGGAAAATCCAAAGGCACTGTTCTTGGATACAAAATTTTTGTTTTCTTCATTAATAAAATTGGAGTAAAATCGGCATATTTTGTACTTTATTTTGTAGCAGCGTATTATTTTATTTTCCTGAAAAAAAGCAATGCCTCAATCTTTTATTATTTCAGAAAAAGATTGGGGTATTCGTATTTTAAATCAAAAACGATGGTTTTTAGAAGTTATTATACTTTTGGACAAACCATTATTGATAAAATTGCAATTGGTGCTGGTCTAAAGGATAAGTTTACTTACGAGCATGACGGCAAGGAATTCATTATAAAGTTGTTAAAAGAAAAAAAAGGTGGCGTATTAATTAGTGCCCACATTGGAAATTTTGAGATAGCCGAACATTTTTTTAGCGAAGTTGATTTTAATCTGCAAATAAATTTAGTTACTACCGATTTAGAGCATTCTGCAATAAAAAAATATCTTGAAAGTATTACTGATAAACCAAGAATCAATTTTATACTAATCAGTGACGATTTGTCTCATATTTTCGAAATTAACTCCGCTCTTGCCAGAAATGAATTAGTTTGTTTTACTGGTGATCGTTATTTTGAGGGTGCAAAATCGTTGAATGAAAAATTACTGGATCAGGAAGCACTTTTTCCTGCAGGTCCATTTCTTATTGCGTCTAGATTAAAGGTGCCTGTTCTTTTTGTTTACGTAATGAAAGAACCAAATCTGCATTACCATCTGTACACTAGAGAAGCCAAAGTAAAACACCGTGATGAAAAGGGATTGCTAAAAGAATATACCCAAAGTGTTGAAGGTATGGTAAAAAAGTATCCACTGCAATGGTTTAATTACTTCGATTTTTGGAATCAGCTAGATAAATAATGAGATATAGAAATTAAACAAGGAAAAAATAGTACTTATTTTTTGATAATTAGATTGCTTTTTTAATCTATTGATTATTAATATTTTGTTAAGTATTTTAAAAAATAAGTTGCTTTTTTTTGGAAAGATATAAGTGACAATTGGTTTTAATTAGAATTTTGGTTTAAATTCGTTTTCTCTAAAAAAAACTTCAATGAAAAATGTCCTTGTAATCTATTATTCTCAGTCAGGACAATTAGAAAATATTGCTAGAAATATAGCAAAACCATTTTTAAATTCTGAAAACATAAATGTTGTGTTTCATGAAATTAAAATGGAGGAGTCATTTCCATTTCCTTGGAATAATGATGCTTTTTTTAATGCTTTTCCAGAATCTTTTTTGCAAATTCCCGCTCCTATTAAATCCGTTCCAAATGAGATAATGGAAATGAAGTTTGATTTGATTCTTTTGAATTATCAAGTTTGGTATTTAACGCCTTCAATTCCTATAAATTCCTTTTTGAAAAGTTCTGAAGCCAAAACGTTATTTAATAATACTCCAGTGGTAACCATAAATGGTTCAAGAAATATGTGGTTTATGGCTCAAGAAAAAGTCAAAGTCTTATTGAAACAAAATAATGCTTTATTAAAAGGGAATGTGGCTTTAGTAGATAGAGTAGGGAATTTAATAAGTGTGATTACAATTGTTGAGTGGATGTTTTCTGGAGTGAAAAAAAAATATCTTGGAATTTTTCCATTACCTGGAGTTTCAGATAAAGATATTAATGAATCAACAAAATTCGGTGATGCAATTCTGTCGAGTTTTAAGGAGAATGATTTAGATCATTTACAATCAAAGTTAGTTCAGATTGATGCCGTAAAAATTAGTTCATATTTGGTTAAAGTTGATAAAACAGCTAATAAGATTTTTTCAAAATGGTCTAATTTCCTTATAAAGAAAGGTGAGTCTAGAAAACTTTGGACAAAAATATTTAAAATGTATTTAATAGTGGCTATATGGCTAGTTTCGCCAATAGTTTATATATTACACGTTCTTACGTATCCATTGAAAATAAAAAAAATAAAGCAGGAATTAGAATATTATAAAGGGGTAAATTAGATTATATGTTTGATGTATATATTACAAAAGCGGCAAAGTGCTTGCCAAATGAAGCTGTTTCTAATGATGAAATGGAATTGCATTTGGGATTGATAAACGAAACCGCATCCAAAGCCAGAAGGTTAATATTAAGAAATAATAAGATTGTAAGCCGTTATTATGCATTAGATAAAAATGGAAAAAGCACTCATAATAATGCCGAATTAACCAATATTGCTATTCAGGGACTATTTGATGATAATTTTACTGCTCAGGATATGGAATTGCTTTCTTGTGGTACTACAACACCAGATGTACTAGTTCCTTCGCATGCATCAATGGTACATGGTTTATTAAAAAATAAAAATCTTGAACTCAATTCATCAGCTGGTGTTTGTTGTTCAGGTATGAATGCTTTGAAATTTGGTTTTCTTTCTGTAAAATCTGGTAATACAAAAAACGCTGTTTGTTCCGGTTCAGAAAAAGCTTCATCATGGCTGTCATCCAATAAGTATGAAAGTGAAGTTGTGAATTTAAAGAATCTGAAAGAACATCCTATATTAGCTTTCAAAAAAGATTTTTTAAGGTGGATGTTATCTGATGGCGCTGGAGCTTTTTTATTAGAAAATAAACCAAATGACAATATCTCTTTGAAAATTGAATGGATGGAAGCTTATTCCTATGCCTACGAACTTGAAACATGTATGTATACGGGGGGAGATAAATTAGAAAATGGAGAAATAAAAGCATGGAGTGATTATGATCCTAATCAATGGCTTAAGGAATCTATATTTTCTGTAAAACAGGATGTTAAGTTATTAGATGAATTTATTTTAGTTAAAGGAGCGGAAAGCATGGCCGAAGCTTTATCCAAAAATAATGTTACAGCCGACCAAATCAATTTCTTTTTGCCTCACGTTTCTTCCTATTTTTTTGTGGAAGGTTTAAGTAAATCTTTAGCAGAAAAAGGAATGATTATACCAATGGAAAAATGGTTTATGAATTTAGCCAATGTCGGAAATGTTGGTTCAGCTTCAATTTATTTGGCTTTAGAAGAATTAATGAATTCGAGTAAACTAAAAATAGGAGATAAAATTCTTTTGTCTGTACCTGAAAGTGCTCGTTTTTCATATGCTTATGCTTATTTAACGGTTTGTTAATGACAACTAATGACCCAATAGGAAACAAAGATTTTGTGGAGACTTTAATTCCCCAAAAAAAACCGTTTGTAATGGTGGATACTTTGTATTATTATTCTGAAAATGAATTGGTGTCTGGGTTTACCATTCAGAATGATGCTGTTTTTTTGAAAGATGATTCTTTTGTAGAATCGGGGATTATAGAACACATGGCACAGTCTGTAGCTTTGCATACAGGATATCAATTTTACCTAAGAAAGGAACAAGCTCCCACTGGTTATATTGGCTCCATAAATAAATTGGAAATAAAAGTGCTTCCCAAACTTCATGACGAAATAAGGACAACAGTTACTATTATACAGGAATTTGGAGGAGTTACTTTGGTAGATGTTGTTAGTAAATTGAACAATGTAGAAATAGCCAAAGGACAGATGAAAACTGTTTTGGCTAAATAATTAAAAACAGTGAATAAGAAAGAAACATCAAAACATATAAATAGTAACCATTATTTGCCTCATCGTGCTCCCATGCTGATGGTAGATTTTATTTTAGAGATTGATGATGAAAAAGTAGACACGGTTTTTGAAATTAAAACAGAAAATATATTTCTAAAGAATGACTTTTTTACAGAATCGGGTTTGATAGAAAATATGGCGCAAACCTGTTCGATGATTGTAGCCAAAGATTACTTTGTTGATGAAAATAATAATGATAAGACAGGAGCAAATGTGATTGGCTTTATTAGCGGAATTAAAACCTTAAAAATATACTCACTGCCAAAAGTTAATTCAACTCTTGTTACTAAAGCAGTGTTAATTTCGAAATTTATTTCGGATTCATACAGTTTATGTACTATAAAATGCAAAACTTTCAAGGGAGACGAAATGTTGTTAGAAGGAGAAATTACGTTGTTTATTCAAAATAATAATTCCTAGAGAAAGAAGATGAAAAAAGAAGATGTACCTCAGGATCAAGGCAATCTTTCCAGAACAGACCTGAAAGAACTGGTTTATGCTACGGATGAAAACGGCAAATATACAACGGCCTTAAGTTCGGGTTGGGAACCAAAAAGTATTGCTCTTTCTAATTCGATTGAAGAAATTAGCGAGCGAATTGCTATTGCCAAAGCTCAAGTAGTAAACAACGAAATAAGTCCTATTAGTTATTATATGGAGTTCTGCAGAATGGATATTGGAGTACTTTCCAGTTATGTAGGAATGTGGCAATGGCGCGTTAAAAGACACTTTAAGCCTAAAGTTTTTGCAGGATTGAGTGATAAAATATTAAAAAAATATTCAGATGCATTTAATATAACTGTAGAAGAATTGAAAAACTTTAAAGTAAATTAATGGAGACGAATTTTACACATCATCAATCTGCTCATTGTGAAAACGGAGTGGCTTCCAATTTGTTAAAACATAACGGATTGAATATTAGCGAACCAATGGTTTTCGGAATTGGTTCGGGACTTTTCTTCGTTTATCTTCCATTTTTAAAGGTAAATTATGCTCCTGCAATAAGTTACAGACCTATGCCAGGACAAATTTTTAATAGACTGGCGAAACGTTTAGGCTTGAAAATTAAAAGACAAAAATTTTCCAGCGAAGCTAATGCCATTAAAGCATTAGACGAAAATTTAAAAAATAATATTCCTTCAGGATTACAGGTCGGTGTTTATAATTTAACTTATTTTCCAGACGAATATCGTTTTCATTTCAACGCTCATAATTTGGTGGTTTATGGAAAAACAGAAACTGATTATCTAATTAGTGATCCTGTTATGGAAAATGTAACTACACTAACTCATGATGAGTTGAAAAAAGTGCGTTTTGCCAAAGGAGCTTTTGCACCAAGAGGTCAGATGTATTATCCTATTCAAGTTCCTGCGAATGTAGATTTGAAAGGAGCTATTATAAAAGGAATAAAAAATACCTGTCGGGATATGCTTGCGCCAATGCCAATAATTGGTGTTCGTGGTATTCGGCTTGTGGCTAGGCTAATTAAAAAATGGCCAGTGAAAGAAGGGACAAAAAAAGCCAATCATTATTTGGCACAAATTGTCAGAATGCAGGAAGAAATCGGAACTGGCGGTGGTGGTTTTAGATTTATATATGCTGCTTTTTTGCAGGAAGCTGCAGTTATTCTGAATAATGACGAATTGCAAAAACTGTCGCTGGAAATGACCGCTATTGGAGATTTATGGAGAGATTTTGCTGTCGAAGCTTCACGGGTTTATAAAAATAGAAGCACGAAAGTGGATGTTTATAATTTACTTTCCGATCAACTTTTAGGTATTGCTGATAAAGAAGAAGTGTTTTTTAAGAAATTAAAGAGAGCAATAAGCTAAATAAAATCATATTGAAACCAATTATCGAAATATCACATCTGTCGAAATTATACAATGATGCCGAAATGTATTCATTGAATGATTTCTCTATGGATATAAGCGAAGGAGATATTTTTGGATTGCTTGGGCCAAACGGAGCAGGGAAAACAACATTGATTTCGATTCTTTGCGGTTTGGTAAAACCTACTTCAGGATCTTTTACAATTGATGGATTAAATTATGCTGCCAATGCTAATGAAATAAAGAATAGGATGGGTGTTGTTCCGCAGGAATATGCTTTATATCCAACTTTGACTGCCAGAGAAAATTTAATGTATTTTGGAAGCATGTATGGACTGAAAGGTGCTGTTCTAAAAGAAAAAGTGATTGATAGTCTTGATCTTTTGGGATTACTAAAATTTGCCGACAAACGTATTGAGACTTTTTCGGGTGGAATGAAACGCCGTGTCAATTTGATTGCTGGGATATTACACAATCCTAAAGTACTTTTTCTTGACGAACCTACAGTAGGAGTCGATGTACATTCAAAAAATGTAATTATTGACTATCTCAAGGAACTTAATAAAAAGGGCACAACCATAATTTATACTTCGCATCATTTATCCGAAGCGCAGGATTTTTGCACTCATATTGCCATAGTCGACAGAGGAATAATTTATAGTCAGGGGACACCCAAGGATTTAATTGCGGCTACCGGCAATGCTAGAAATCTAGAAGATGTTTTTATTTCATTAACGGGAAAAGAATTGAGAGATGCTATATAAACTTTGGATGTCTGTTTATAAAGAATTCTTGTTGCTTAAACGAGATATGGGAGGTGTAGTAACACTGTTTTTAATGCCATTGGTGTTAATTATTACCGTTACACTTATTCAAGATAGCACATATAAAAAAGGAGAACAGGTAAAGATTCCAATTCTTTTGGTTGATTATGATAATGGAAAAGTTTCTAAGACGCTTTTTGATAATTTAAAAAAGAGTGATGTTTTTAGTGTTGTTACCGCTTTTAATAATAAAAAAATTACTGAAGCTGAGGCCAAAGAAGCCGTTTTTAGCGGGAAATATCAAATGGCAATTATTATTCCGTCCCATTTAAGTAGGGATTTACAAGCTAAAATTGATCAGAATGTTCAAAAAATTGTAAGCAGTTTAGGTTTTTCAGATTCAATGGCTACTAAATCAGTTGCAAAAATTGTTAATCAAAAAGAGGTTAAATTGTATTTTGATCCCGCCGTACAATTGAGTTTTAGAAGCGGCGTAATGAATGCTATCGATAAAATGATTTCTCAGATAGAAACCAAATCGATTTATACTTCTTTTCAGGATGAACTGGGTGGCGAGAATGCTCAGTTTGAACAAAAAAGTTTTATCACATTCAAAGAGATTATTCCAAAAATAAACGACAAAGAAATACTTCCAAATTCGGTGCAGCATAACGTACCTGCGTGGACACTTTTCGCCGTGTTTTTTATAGTAATTCCGTTGTCAATCAATATGGTAAAGGAAAAAACACAAGGTACTTTTGTTCGATTGCGTACTAATCCTGTTTCTAATAGAATTGTCTTGGCTGGAAAAACAGTGATGTATTTAATCATTTGTCTGATTCAGTTTTACATGATGATTGCGGTAGCAATATTTCTATTTCCGCATTTAGGGTTACCACCTTTAAACGTTGAAGGAAATTTAATTTTAATGAGTATTGTAGCGCTATTTTCAGGTTTGGCGGCAATTGGTTTCGGAATATTATTGGGAACTATTGCCAAGACCCAAGAACAATCGGCTCCGTTTGGCGCTACGTCTGTAATAATTTTGGCGGCTATTGGCGGTGTTTGGGTTCCTGTATTTGCAATGCCCAAAGTGATGCAGGTTATTGCACAATCCTCACCAATGAATTGGGGTCTGGAAGCCTTTTATGACGTACTTTTGCGCAACGGATCTCTATTGGATCTGCTGCCGGAATTATTTTTATTGTTTTTATTTTTTATAGTTACCACAAGTTTAGCATTGCTATATGATAAGAAGAAAAGAGCTGTATAAAGAAGCGGCTGCCTTGACCGTTTCACATGAAATTCGTGTTCGATTCAACGAAACAGATTCGCTTGGAATAGTGTGGCATGGTCATTATATTACTTATTTTGAAGATGGAAGGGAAGCTTTCGGGCGCAAGCATGGTCTTGCGTATCTGGATGTTTTTGCCAATGAGTTTACAACTCCCATTGTAAAAACTACTCTCGAACATAAATTGTCATTGCGTTATGGCGATGTAGCCCGCATAGAAACGACTATTGTAGATACGCCTGCGGCAAAAATGATATTCAGGTTTACCATTTACAATGCAAAAAATGAAGTAGTCTGTACAGGAGAAACCGTTCAGGTTTTCTTGGATAAAAAAGGTGAATTAATGTTGACAAATCCTCCGTTTTACACAGAATGGAAAAGAAAAGTAGGCTTAGTAAAATAGCATGATAAAAGAAGTCTTTATAACCGAAACGAACTGTATTACACCCATTGGGTTTGATGTAGCTGTCAATATAAAAAATATAGGCAAAGCCGTTTCGGGTATTCAATTGCAGAATAATCCAAAGTTGCTGAATACACCTTTTTATGCAGCAGTTATTAATGATGCAGAATTGGATTTGGCTTTCGCCAAAGTGACTTCGGCAGAGGGATATTCGAGATTGGAGAAAATGATGATTTTGGCATTGGAACCAATTATTAAAAAGTCCAATATTGATCTGAATGAAAGAACCGCTTTCATCCTTTCGACTACCAAAGGGAATGTAACTGCTTTAGAAAATCAAGAAAATATAGACCCTGCATATTTGAATGTATTAGCGAAAAAGGTTGCTGATTTTTTTGGTTTTAAAAATGAACCTATTGTTGTTTCTAATGCTTGTGTTTCGGGAATTTTGGCGGTTTCAGTTGCTAAAAGATTAATTCAGGCGAATTTATATGACAATGTATTTGTTGTAGCGGGTGATGAAGTTTCAAAATTTGTTTTGTCAGGATTCAATTCTTTTCAGGCAATGAGTAATTTACCCTGCAAACCATATTCGGTTAATAGAACAGGAGTAAGTTTAGGAGAAGCCACGGCGGCTGTTTTGGTTTCTTCAAATAAAGAAAATGCAAAAATAAAAATTATAGGTGATGGTTCAATCAATGATGCCAACCACATCTCAGGTCCTTCCAGAACAGGAGAAGGACTTTACAGAAGTATTCAAAGTGCTTTGGCGGAAGCCAAAATAGACAGTAATCAAATCGATTATATTTCCGCTCATGGTACGGCTACGCCTTATAATGACGAAATGGAAGCTATTGCATTAAACAGATTAGGACTTGAAAATGTACCAGTGAATAGTTTTAAAGGCTATTATGGTCATACATTAGGTGCTTCGGGACTGCTGGAAACGGTTATTGGCATAGAATCGGTTAACCAAAATACCTTGTTTACATCATTAGGATTTGATACCATTGGAGTGAGCCAGTCAATTAAGGTTATTGAAAAAAAGGAAAATGCAGATATTCGTTATTTTCTAAAAACGGCTTCAGGTTTTGGAGGCTGCAATACAGCTGTTTTATTTGAAAAAGTAAATTAATGACAGTAAATAAAAATTATATTCATTCATTTTGTACCATTCAGAAAAATACAGTTTTTTTGAATGGAGAAGTGGTTTTTACTACCGAAGAGAATTCATTTGCTGATTTTTCAAAGAAAGTCTACAAGCATTTTGAAATCAATTATCCAAAATTTTTTAAAATGGACAATCTGAGTAAATTGGCTTTTTTGGGAGCTGAATTACTTTTAACAGCAGCCGACGAAAATTCTGCAGAAAACAATACAGCATTAGTATTTGCCAATAAATCGTCAAGTTTAGATACTGATGTAAAGTATCAAAGCTCTATTTCAGATTCAGAGGATTATTACCCAAGTCCGGCAGTTTTTGTTTATACATTGCCTAATATCTGTTTAGGAGAAATAAGTATTAAACATCAATTGAAAAGCGAAAATTCTTTCTTTATATTTGCTGATTATGAACCGGAATTTATGGAAAATTACTGCAATATACTTTTGGAAAACCAAAAAGCAGACAGAGTTTTATGTGGCTGGGTGGAATATTATAATGAAGAATACAAAGCCTTTCTTTGTTTGGTAGATAAAAAAGGTGAAACAGAACACAATCACGAACAATTAAAAAAACTATACAATAAATAATTATGGAAGCATTAAAACAAGAATTAAAAAGTAAAATAATAGAAGTTTTAAACCTTGAAGATATCACTGTAGCAGATATTAACGATGAAGATGCTTTATTTGGAGATGGTTTAGGACTTGATTCTATTGATGCGTTGGAACTTATTGTGATGCTTGATAAAGATTACGGTATTAAATTAGTAGATCCAAAAGAAGGAAAAACTATTTTTAAATCTATCGAAGTTATGGCGGATTATATTGCTAAAAATAGGGTTAAGTAATTTTAGATTTTAAAATTAAACTAAGCATTTTTTAAGTTCATTAAAAAAGGTTAATGCAGATTAAGTATTCCACAATCTAAATTTTAAAATTTAAAATATAAAAATGAGTATAGGTGTCGCCATTACTGGAATGGGTATTATTTCTTCAATTGGAAATTCAGTTGAGGAAAATTATAACGCATTACTGAATAGCCAGGTGGGAATTACAACAATCGAAAATATTGTGACCGTTCATGCCGATGTTATCAAGGTGGGTGAAATTAAAAAAACCAATCAGGAATTAATGGATGAGCTGGGTTTAGGGAAAGACAATAATTTCTCCCGAACTGCCATGCTTGGAACCATTGCAGCCAAACAAGCGGTAAAAGATGCTGGAATTACTTCTATAAACGAATATAAAACAGGATTAATCTCGGCTACGAGCGTGGGCGGAATGGATATGACCGAACGCTATTACCACGAATATTTTGAAAATCCCGATATTGTAAAATACATCAGCAGTCATAATGCAGGCGACAATACCGATAAAATTGCAAAGGAATTGGGTTTGGAAGGTTTTGTAACGACCATCAGCACTGCCTGTTCTTCGGCAGCGAATGCCATAATGCTGGGAGCCAGAATGATAAAATCCGGTAAATTGGATCGTGTTATTGTAGGTGGAACAGATGCGATGTCTAAGTTTACTATCAATGGATTTAAAACGCTGATGATTTTATCGGATGGCTATAATAAACCATTTGATGATAATCGAAAAGGATTAAATCTGGGGGAAGCAGCTGCTTTTTTGGTTTTGGAATCAGAGGAATTGATTAAAAAGGAAAACAAAAAAGTTTTGGCAAGAGTTTCGGGTTATGCCAATGCAAATGATGCTTTTCATCAAACTGCTTCTTCAGAAAATGGAGATGGAGCTTTTCTGGCAATGGAAAAGGCATTTAAGGCTGCCCAATTGAAGCCAGAGCAAATCGATTATGTAAATGTTCACGGTACTGCAACTCCTAATAATGATTTATCCGAAGGTCGGGCAATGATCCGGTTGTTTGGTGAAAATAAGGTTCCCGATTTCAGTTCTACTAAGCCTTTTACAGGACATACACTGGCCGCAGCTGCCGCTATTGAAGCGGTGTATAGTGTGCTGGCGATTCAAAATAACGCCGTTTTCCCAAATTTGAATTTTGAGACACCAATGGCCGAGTTTAATTTGGTGCCACAAACGACTTTAAAACATAAAAAAATAGAACATGTGCTTTCCAATTCTTTTGGATTTGGAGGAAATTGTTCGACACTGATATTTTCTAAAAGCGAATAATACATTGATAATGAATAAGATTTATATAAATGGATTAGGCTGCATTTCTACTCAAAAGACTTTTGATACTCTTTTCCTTGAAGAATCGGCAGTAAATGAAGTGGATACTATTTTATCTATTCATCAGCCTGTTTATAAGGAATTTATATCTCCGGTAGCCAGCAGAAGAATGGCAAAAGGAGTCAAAAACGGTATAGTTGCTTCGACTCTAGCTTTGCGGGAAGCCCAGCTGGAAACCGTTGATGCTATTATCACTGGAACCGGAATGGGCTGTATTGAAGATTCTGAGAAATTTTTGAAGGCCATTTTGGATAATAACGAAGAGTTTTTAACTCCTACTTCTTTTATTCAATCGACACATAATACTGTTGGTGGTCAAATTGCTTTGGGACTGCAATGCAAAGCCTATAATCTGACGTATGTAAATGGTTCTATTTCTTTTGAGTCGGCACTTTTTGATGCCAAAATGATGATGGAAGAAAATGATGCTTCTTCCGTATTGGTTGGTGGAATAGATGAAACTGCCGATTATACAATGTCCCTTTTCAGGCTTGCAGGTTTTATAAAAAATGAAAACCAAGGACTTGATTCATTTTTAAAAAGTACAACCAAAGGTGTTGTTTTTGGTGAAGGAGCCACCTTTTTTGTAGTTGAAAAAGAAAAGAAAGCAACATCAATAGCTGCTGTTTTGGATGTTGAAATTCTGAATGCATTAGAAATTGATAAAATTGAAAATAAAATCGGTTCTTTTTTGGCCTCCAACAATTTGAAATTTATCGATATTGATGCTGTAGTTTTGGGTTATAATGGAGATATGGATTCCGATGCATATTATAAAATTTTATCAGAAGTGACTTTTGCAAACACACCACAGGTTTATTACAAACATTTGAGTGGCGAATACGATACTGCTTCGGCATTTGGATTGTGGGTTGGAACTAAAATTATTCAGACTCAAAGTATTCCCGATATTGTAAAAATAAATACAATAGATAAAGAAACATATAAAACGATTTTGTTGTACAATCAACGCAACGGAATAGACCATAGTTTTACTTTAATTTCAAGCTGTTGAAGCATA
This sequence comes from Flavobacterium aquicola, assembly GCF_003385115.1. Classification (GTDB taxonomy): domain Bacteria; phylum Bacteroidota; class Bacteroidia; order Flavobacteriales; family Flavobacteriaceae; genus Flavobacterium; species Flavobacterium aquicola. The sequence continues at coordinate 74,167 of NZ_QUNI01000001.1, read as the reverse complement.
TTTTAACAAATATATTTTTTATTGTACTGCTTTTGCTTCTTGCTTTGGCAAGCTTTTATGAAGTAATCGATTTCAAGTATTTTGTATTTGTTAGTTTTTTGTGGTTTACCATTGTGTTTATCGGGTCTTCCTTTATTGGCTCAAATTACCATGTAAAAACCTTTTGCAGTAATCCTTCGATAACTGAAAGAAAAATTGCAATCACCTTTGATGACGGTCCAAATGAAATGACAATTGCTGTTTTGGAAGTTTTAAAAAAGTATAATGCCAAGGCTGCATTTTTTTGCATTGGTAAAAATATCGAATCACATCCTGAAATTTTAAAAGAAACCATAAAGCAAGGGCACACAATAGGAAACCATTCGTACAGTCATTCTCCTTTTTTTGATTTTTACAATAAAACAAAAGTCATCGCCGAAATAGAGAAAACAGATGCTTTGATCGAAGCTCTTTTAGGAAAGAAAACTACTTTGTTTAGACCACCTTATGGCGTTACTAATCCTTCCATTCGTAAAGCATTAGCAGTAACCCAACATAAAACCATTGGATGGAATATCAGGTCTCTTGATGGAATTATTAGAAACAGAAAGTTTTTATTGGACAGAATAATTAAAAGAATTAAACCGGGAGGAATCGTACTTTTGCACGACACTTCTATCGAAACGGTGAATGTGCTGGAGCAGTTGCTCTTTTTTTTAGAAAAAAACAATTACAGTGTTGTTCCTTTAGAAGAACTCCTGAATATAAAAGCGTATGAAAACTAAAATTTTTATAATAGTATTTTTTTTAAATGTTTGTCAATTTCAGTCTTGGTCTCAAGAGCAAAAGATGAGTGACGGTGAAATTACTGCTTTCAAGCAATCTGTGGCTGTTGTGTCAAAAAAAATAAAGACTTTGAGTACTGATTTTGTGCAGTACAAGCATCTTGATTTTCTGTCGAAAGATATTGAAACTTCAGGAAAAATGATTTTCAAGGAGCCTTATTCCTTGCTTTGGCAATATAAAAAGCCATACAATTATTCAATCGTTTTTAAGAACGGAAAGATACTTATCAATGACGAGGGAAAGAAAAGTGCCGTGGATATTGGAAGCAGTAAATTGTTTGGGAAAATCAACAAATTGATTGTCGGAAGCGTTAGCGGGGATTTATTTGATGACAAGGAATTCTCTATTTCATATTTTAAAAATAAAGAGCAAAACATCGCTAAGTTTATTCCGAAAGATGCGACTCTAAAAAAATATATCAAGCAAATCGATTTAACTTTTGACAAAGAAGATGCGACTGTGATTCAGGTTAAATTATTGGAATCCTCCGCAGATTATACCCGAATTGTCTTAAAAAATAAAGTAATCAATGCCAAAGTCGATGAAGCTTCTTTTTCGAATTAGTATCATAGCTTTTTTATTGGCATCATGTGCCGGTAATAAGATAGTTAAGGATTACAAAGCCGTGCCTTTGGAAACAACCGTTTTCGAAGTTCCCTATTTTTCAAATCAGGAAATAGATTATGTGTATAAAGCTAATATTTCAGTCTATGGAAATGAGCTGACAGGCATTTTTATTGCAAAAAAAATAAACGATACTACTCATAGAATTGTTTTTACTACCGAATTTGGCAATAAGCTGCTCGATTTTGAAATTTCCGAATCAGATTATAAAGTCAATTTTATTCTGGAAGAATTGGATAGAAAGTTATTGATAAATACTTTGGTAGCGGATTTCAGATTGCTTTTACGAAGTCATTATACCACAAGCAATCAATTTGATAACGGCGAGGAAAGCGTTTATGAGACTTTGGATAAAAATAAAATGAATTATTTATACGTTTCGAAAACGACAAATAAATTAAGTAAAATTGTACACGCTACTAAAAGAAAAGCAAAAATTAACCTCTATTTTACTTCTAAAAATGATATTTTTGCCGATAAGATTATCATCGAACATAAAAACATAAAATTAAAAATTGAACTAAACTATTTTAACCAATAACTGAAATTATGAATAAGAAAAATCAACAAAACAAAGGGATTCTTGTTTTACTTTTTATTCTTTTTGGAATATTAAATTCTCAAGCACAAGTGACTTTTAAACCTGGACTTAGAGCAGGAGCCAATTTTTCTCACTTTACAGAGGGAGATGACTATTATTATGACGGCGAAAATAATTCGGATACCAGACGTTTTGATAATTATTCTTCAATAACAAATTTTTATGTAGGTTTTTATGGTGCTTTAAAATTAGCAAAACACTATACTTTGCAACCCGAAATCAACTATTCAGCTCAAGGTTCTGATTATTCAGCACCAGATATAAGTAAAAAATTTAAAGTTGATTATTTGTGTTTACAGGTGATGAATAAATTTACATTTGCGGATAGGTTTAATATTCATTTAGGTCCAACTCTTGAATTTGTTGTTGATAAAAATTTTAATGTAGAATCTGATGTTGATTTGGCGTTTGTATTAGGAACAGGTATTAATATAACTCCGAATTTTGGAATTGAATTAAGAGCAAAAAAAGGAATTGTTCCAGTAATCGATTTTTGGGATAATAATAGTCATACGAATGTTGTGTTTTCAGTAGGTGCGACATATACATTTGATGTAAAATAAGGTAAGATATGAAAAGAAGAGTAATTACTATTATTTGTTTGGTGCTAATTGGAATTTTTCAATCAAATGCACAGGTGACTTTAAAACCAGGAGTAAAAGGAGGTGTTGTTTTTTCCAGACTAACAAATTTTGATTCGGATTTTAAAACAGGTTTTTATCTGGGAGGTCAATTAGCTATTAAATTTAATAAGTTATATACTTTACAGCCAGAAATAGTGTATTCACAACAAGGGGCAAATTCAAATTATAGTGCTTTACTTATAGATGATTATTACAATCCAAACATAATGACTGTAAATAATTCTGTAAAGCATTCACTTGACTATCTTTCATTAAGTGCTATCAGTAAATTTTCTTTTGGAACTGGATTCCATGTTATTGTTGGGCCTTCATTAGATTTTAAGGTTCATGATAATTTTGAAAAAAGCTATTTTTATAACGATTCTCCAATAGGATTTGATTTCGCTATTGTTGGAGGATTTGGATATTCATTTTCTAATGGTTTGTCTTTTGATGCTCGTTTTAAACAAGGTATGGTAGATATTTATGGTAATAACTATAATACAAATGTCGATAACAATAATAATGGTAATTATGACGAAGTTGTTTTGAATCAATCATTTCAGCTTGGTTTGTCTTATTCATTTGATTTAAAATAAAGTATGTTATTAAAAGATTTTTATAAAATAATTTCATTAGAAAACACTGCTGATTCTAAGTATAAAGCACAAATCATAATCAATGAAAAACATGATGTTTTTCAAGGGCATTTTCCTGGAAATCCTGTTATGCCAGGCGTTTGCATGATTCAGATTATAAAAGAGTTAACTGAGCAAATTACTACATGTTCATTGTTTATGGAATCTTTGAGTAATGTTAAATTTATGGCTTTAATTAATCCATTCGTACATCCTGATTTGCTTTTAGAATTAGATATAATTACAACGTATGATAATATGGTTAAGGTTAAAAATGTTAGCTATTTTGACCAAACGGTTGCCTTGAAATTAAGTTGTGTTTATAAAAAAGTTTAATAAATACTGTACCTGTTTTTAATTTTGTTGTCATGAAGACTACTTTTCTGTTTATATTCTTTTTTTTCGCAAATCCTTCGGTTACCGAAATCAGGAAGTTATATAAGACTGCAGCTACAACGGAAAGCGTTGCTAAAGATATGGCTGCAAAGCTGGCAGATGTTACTAAAGAGGACAACAATAAAGTATTGGTTGCCTATAAGGGAGCATCAATAATTATTCTTTCTAAACTGGAAAAAAAAGTAGCCGATAAATCTAAAAAATTCAAGGAAGGAGCAGCCTTATTGGAATATGCAATAACAGCTGAGCCTAATACGATTGAGATTCGAATGATTCGCTTGAGTATTCAGGAGAATGTTCCCAAAATAGTTAATTATAGAGGGAATAAAAAAGAAGATAAAAAGTTTTTATTGGATCATTATAAAGAGCAGACAGGAGCTTTAAAAGCATATGTTGGTGATTTTATTTCACAGTCCAATAGTTTTACCGCTATTGAAAAACAATTGGTTGAATAGCTTAAGAATTAAAAAATGAATACTAGTTTTTTAGAAGCAAAACGTATGGATCAGCATAAGGTTTGTGTTATTATCCCAACGTATAATAATCATAAAACCTTAAAAAGGGTTATCGATTCGGTTTTGCAATATACTGCTGCTATTATTATTGTAAATGATGGTTCTACAGATAGTACCGTTGAAATTCTGAAGGAGTATTCAAACTTGGTTCAAATTCACCATCCTAAAAATTCAGGAAAAGGATTGGCACTTCGAAATGGCTTTAAGAAAGCTTTGACATTGGATTACGATTACGCTATTACAATTGATTCCGACGGTCAGCATTTTGCATCTGATATTCCGTTTTTTTTAAATAATCTAGAAACAGATCCAGATGCGCTTTTGATTGGTAGCCGCAATATGGTTCAGGAAAACGTCCCTAAAAAGAGCAGTTTCGGAAATAAATTTTCAAATTTTTGGTTTTGGTTCGAGACCGGAAATAAATTGGAAGACACTCAATCGGGTTTTAGATTATATCCTTTGCGAAAAATTCCGGTTCATTATTACACAAACAAATTTGAGTTTGAAATCGAGGTTATTGTTCGCTCTGCTTGGAAAGACATACCTGTAAAGAACATTCCAGTTCAGGTTTTGTATGATCCGAAAGAACGGGTTTCGCATTTTAGACCCTTTAAAGATTTTACCCGAATTAGTATTCTTAATACAGTTTTGGTTATTATCGCTTTGGTGTATATTAAGCCTAGAGATTTTTTTAGAAAACTAAAAAAAAAAGGACTTAAACAATTTTTTCTAGAAAATGTACTCGAAAGCAATGATTCGAAAACCCGAAAATCGGCTTCAATAGCATTGGGAGTTTTTATTGGAATCTGTCCTTTTTGGGGATTTCAAACTATTTTGGTATTGTTTTTGGCTGTTTTGCTAAAGCTTAATAAAGCTATTGCTTTCGCATTTTCCAATATAAGTTTTCCTCCTTTCATTCCTTTTATTATTTATGGTTCACTCAAGATTGGAAGTTATTTTATTAGCAGCAGTAAGCCATTGGTATTAGACATGGGTATTACTTTTGAGGATATCCAAAAAAATATTGCTCAATATCTTGTTGGAAGTTTTATTTTAGCGACTTTTATGGCCGCCTTTTTTGGTCTTACAAGTTATTTGTTATTGACTTTGGTTGATAACCTAAAACATAAAAAACAGCTGCATGCAAAATAAGTTATTCGATTTATATTCATTTATTACTTCCAGAAAACTCCTTTCGTTTGGTGTAGCCATTTCGATTGTACTTGTTTTGGGATTCTTGGCTTTTAGAATCTCTTTTCAGGAAAATATAAATCAATTAATACCTTCCAATGACAAGTCCGGTATAACTTCTAAAGTGTTGGATCAGGTTAATTTTGCTGATAAGATTACAATTATAATTTCTACCAAAGAAAATGGTTCATCGGAGAATCTTACCGAGTATGCTAATGTCTTTTTAGATAGTCTGGAACCTTGTAAACCTTATATTTCCAAAGTTCAGGGCAAGATTGAAGAAGAAAATATTCAGGAAACTTTTGATTTTGTATATGATAATCTGCCACTATTTCTGGATCAGAAGGATTATGAGCATATCCAAAGTAAACTGCATAAAGACAGCATTGCCAATACTGTCGCTGCCGATTATAAATCGATAATTTCTCCTGCCGGACTGGTATCCAAGGATTTTATTTTGAAAGACCCGCTGGGTATTTCTTTTATTGCCCTAAAAAAAATGGAGCAGTTAAGTGTAGGTGATGACTTTGCTATCCAAAACGGATTTGTTTTAACCAAGGACAAGAAAAATTTATTGCTTTTCATTACGCCCAAATTAGCGACGAATGAAACGGATCAAAACACATTTTTTATCAGTAATTTGAATAAAATCAAGGCAAATTTAAATCGACAGTTTAGAGGTAAGGCAGAGATGAGTTATTTTGGGGCGACACCTGTAGCTGTTGCCAATGCTACGCAAATTAAGTCGGATGTTCAAAACACATCTATATTTGCGGGAGTTACCTTGATTTTGATACTGGCTTTTTTCTACAGAAGCATCACTACTCCAATAATCATTTTTATTCCGTCATTGCTCGGGGCCTTGTTTGCCTTGGCGGTTTTGTACGTCTGCAAAGGAAGCATATCAGCTATTTCTTTAGGAATAAGTTCTATTTTACTGGGAGAAACCACGGATTATTCGATATATGTTTTAACCCATTTGAGAAACAACAGGAATGTAAAATTGGTTTTTAAGGATATTACAAGGCCGTTATTGCTTTGCGGAATTACTACGTCAATTACGTTTTTATGTTTGTTTTTCATCAAGTCGGAAGCATTGCAGGATTTGGGTATTTTCGCAGGATTGAGTGTAGTTGCTACTACTGTTTTTTCTATAATCCTAATTCCGGTTTTGTATAAGTTTGATTCTAAAAAGCTTATTCAAAAACCAAATTTGATTGATAGTTTAGGCGCATTTTCGTATCATAAAAGTAAGTTTCTGATAGGTTTAATGTTGGCATTGCTAATTGTCTCGCTTTTTACGTATTCAAAAGTTACGTTTAATAATGATCTTTCGGATTTGAATTTCATGACTCCCGAGTTGAAAGTGAATGAAAAGAAATTAGATAAAATTGCCAATAGCAATGATTCCAAATCTATTTATTTGGCTACTTACGGTAAAAGTTATGATGAAGTTATAGCCAAGAATAATACTCTTTTTAAAGTACTGGAAAAAGATAAGGCAGGGAAGGGTATATTGAATTTCAGTTCAATCGGTGGAATTGTTTTTTCTGCCGATGTTCAAAAGCAAAAAATCAATGAATGGAATTCTTTTTGGGATTCGCAGAAAAAAGCAAATTTGAATCAGGCATTAATTAGCGAAGGAAGTCATTATGGCTTTAAGGCTGATGCTTTTTCAGGTTTTTTTGATTTGCTTGACAAAAGCTTTAAGCCAGTTACAATTGATGAATATCTTAGAGTGAAATCTTTTTTTCTGGATGAATTTGTGGCACAAAAAAATGGATTTTTTACTATTTCCACCTTAGTGAAAGTCACCAATGAAAAAAGAGATGTTTTTGTAAATCAAATTAAAAAACAGTCCAATTTGGTTGTGATTGACAGACAGGAAACTAACGAAACATTTTTGGCAACGTTAAAAATGAATTTCGAAAATCTCGTTGATTATTCTTTTATCGCGGTATTTTTAGTTCTCATAATAGCTTTTAGAAGAATAGAATTGGCTATAATCAGTATCATTCCAATACTTATCAGCTGGATTTTTACGACAGGTCTTATGGGGCTTTTCGGATTGCAGTTTAATGTAGTTAACATCATCGTTTGTACGTTGATTTTTGGAATAGGAGTAGATTACAGCATTTTTATGACTACGGCGTTACAAAAGGAATTTACATTCGGAAAAATTGAATTACCAAGTTACAGAACCTCAATTTTACTATCGGTAGCAACCACGATTTTGGGAATGGGAGTGCTTGTTTTTGCCAAACATCCTGCACTAAAATCGATATCATTGATTGCCATTATCGGAATATTTTCGGCGCTGATGATCACATTTATTATTCAGCCGTTGGTTTTTCATTTTTTTATAACCAATAGAGTAAAAAAAGGAAAAGCTCCGTATGAAATTAAGCGATTGGTACACTCCGCTCTGTCATTTACCTATTTCGGATTAGGATGCGTAGTATTGTCATTGGGAAGTGCCATTTTGATGGTAATTTTGCCTTTTTCAAAAAAATCAAAACTGAGAGGATTTCATTTTTTGATGTCAAAATTTATGAATTCAGTCTTGGCAAGTTATCATTCGATAAAAAGAAAAATAGATAATCCTTCACAAGAAACCTTTGATAAACCTGCCGTAATTATTGCCAATCATAGTTCTTTCCTCGATATTTTGGCTGTTGGAATGTTGAGTCCAAAAATTATTTTCTTGGTAAGTGATTGGGTTTATAATTCTCCGGTTTTCGGGAAAGGAGTCCGTTTGGCTGGATTTTATCCCGTGTCAAATGGTGTGGATAATAGCGTAGAACATTTGCGAGCCAAAGTGCAGGAAGGCTTTTCCATAATGGTTTTTCCAGAGGGTACACGATCTGAGGATAATGCGATTAAGCGATTTCATAAAGGCGCTTTTTATTTGGCAGAACAATTAGAATTGGATATAGTTCCAGTGCTCATTCACGGATATTCCGAAGTTTTGCCCAAAGGTGATTTTGTTATCAATGGTGGAAATACGACGGTAACTATTTTGGATAGAATTAAGTTTGATGATACTACTTTTGGCACAAATTCAGCCGAGAGAACTAAAAAAATAAGCAGTTTCTTTAAACTACATTATAAAAATCTGCGTTTGGAATTAGAAGGCGTAGATTATTTTAAGGCTAAGCTGATAAATAGTTATGCTTTCAAGGAAATTCATATAGTAAAAGCGATAAAAGAGAATATTAATCAAAATTTACAACTATATTTTGATCTAAATAAATGGATTGATTCTAAAGCTAAAATAGTTCATTTTGCGAATGATTATGGACAATTGGATATACTTTTGGCATTACAGGAAGCTCAAAGAAAAATTGATTCGGTTATTCTTTCAGAAGAAAATAGAGCGATTGCAAAAACCAATTATATACTAAAGAAAAGAAAGATTCATTATTTGGTTCCAGATAAATTGAGTATTCTAAAAAATTATGATGTAGTATTGATTTCGAATGAAGAGGCAGTAACCAATTTGGTTGGAGTATGTAATTTGGCAAGCACTATAATCATATTGAAAAATAAAAACTTAAAAGAATTAATAGCGTCGTTTGGTTTCCAAATTGAACATGAAACTGAAGAAATGATTGTACTAAAGAAAGTGATAGGATGAAAAAGCATTATGATGTTGTTATAATCGGAAGTGGATTAGGTGGGCTTGTTTCGGCTATCATTTTAGCTAAAGAAGGTTATAGCGTTTGTGTGCTGGAAAAGAACAATCAGTTTGGAGGCAATTTGCAGACGTTTGTTCGCGATAAAACGATTTTTGACACAGGAATCCATTACATTGGAGGATTAAGCGAAGGGCAGAATTTATATCGATATTTCAAGTACATTGGAATTATGGATAGCCTTAATCTCAAAAAAATGGATGAAGACGGATATGATATAATTTCTTTTGAAGATGTAGATATGGAATTTCCACATGCCCAAGGGTATGAGAATTTTACGAATCAGTTAATTAAGTTTTTTCCAGACGAAAGGGAAGCTATAAATAAATATTGTGAAGCAATTATTAACACTTGCGATACATTTCCCCTTTATAATTTAAGTGCTGAAGGACGTTATGACAACGATATCCTTTCTGTAAATGCAAAAGACTTTATAGCAAGTCTTACTGACAATAAAATGCTGCAGGCCGTTTTTGCGGGATCCAATTTTTTATACGCAGGAAGTGGCGAAAAATCCCCTTTTTATGTACATGCTCTCACGGTTAATACCTATATGCAGAGTTCGTGGCGCTGCATAAACGGTGGCAGCCAAATTACAAAACAGTTGATAAAACAGCTTAAAAACTATGGTGGAGTTGTTTTCAAATACAAAGATGTTAATCAGTTGGTTGTCGAAGACAATTCTATTACCACGGCCAAAATGAAAGATGGCACGAGTGTGGCAGGAAAATATTTTATATCAAATATAGATCCCAAGATTACCTTGAAATTAGCAGGAGAGAACCATTTTAGGAAAGCCTTTGTCAATAGGATTTCGAGTTTGGAAGGCAGTATTTCCGCTTTTAGCTTATACGTCGTTTTTAAACCAAAAACCTTTAAGTACTTAAACAAGAATTATTACCATTGTAAAAATAGCAGTGAAGTCTGGGATGCTCAAAATTACAATGAGGAAAATTGGCCAAAAGCTTTTATGGCTTCGATGAACGCTTCCAAAAAAGATGATGGATGGGCAGAGGGAATGACTTTTATTACTTATATGAAGTATTCTGATTTGCAGCCATGGAAAGATACCTTCAATACCGTAGCCGATGTTAATGATAGAGGCGAAAGCTATGAGGATTTTAAAACTCGTAAAACGAATCGTTTCCTGGAGGAAATAGAGAAAAAATTTCCTGGAATAAAAGACTGTATAAAATCGGTTCATACTTCTACGCCATTGTCATACAGGGATTATATTGGAGGATATAATGGAAATATGTATGGATATGAGAAAGATTGTGAAAATCCAATGAAGACATTTATTCCATCAAAAACAAAGTTGGATAATTTATATCTAACAGGTCAAAGTATCAACATGCATGGCGTTTTAGGCGTTACCATTGGTGCGGTTGTTACGTGTTCAGAGATTTTAGGGAAAGATTATTTGATAAACAAAATTAATCAGGAAGTATAGTGAAATAAACGGAACATTGTCATAATGTTTATTAACCAATCGAGAATCAAGAATAGTAGAATATGAAAAAATTGATAGTATATATTTTTTTCCTTGCCTTATTCCTTGCTTCTTGCGGTACTTCAAAGTCGATGCGTCATCAGCCAGAAATAGGGTCGTATAATAATACAATACCTGTTGTTAAAAAACAATCCGATACCGTTTTTTATACTGGAAATAATTTTTTGCTCAAAAATAAGCAAAACTTATGGGAGCTTTATGTCGAAGGCGATCCATTGGAAAGAGGATTGGCTATTGGCAGTCTGACGGATTCTTTGTTAAAAAAACAAGAGCATATCTTTTTTGATAAGATAAATGAATTAATCCCTTCGAATTTTAAAAAATCATTACTTCGAAATTTCCTAAAATGGTATAATCGAAAATTATATCTCAATGTTGATAATGAGTTTCAAACGGAAATTTATGGGATTTCCCAATATGCGCCTAAGGATTTAAACCATATTGCTCCCTCTTTTCTGAGAGACTTATATCTACATGGTGCTCATGATATAGGTCATGCGGTTCAGGATTTGGCAATGGTAGGCTGTACGTCATTTGCAGTTTGGGGAAATAAATCGGATGATGGAAGTTTGATTTTGGGCAGAAATTTTGATTTTTATGCAGGAGACGATTTTGCAAAAGAAAAAATTGTAGCCTTTATTAATCCAAAAGATGGGTATCCATTTATGATGGTAACTTGGCCTGGAATGATAGGTGCCTGTTCTGGAATGAATGCCGAAGGATTAACAGTAACTATAAATGCGGGTAAATCCAAGATTCCATTAATAGCCAAAACGCCTATTTCTATAGTAACTCGTGAAATTTTGCAATATGCCAAAACCATTGATGAAGCTATTGCTATCGCCAAAAAAAGAAAAGTGTTTGTTTCCGAATCAATTATGGTTGGCAGTGCCAATGATAATAAAGCGGTTTTAATTGAAATTGCGCCAGACAATTTAGGTGTTTTTGAAGCTCCTAATGGTAATGAAATAATTTGTTCCAATCATTTTCAAAGCGAGGGTTTAAAAGATAATAAGAGAAATTTAAATCAAATAAAAGATAGTCATTCCCAATATCGTTTTGACCGAATGACACAATTACTGAATGAGAATCAAAAGATAACACCACAAATTGCTGCCAATATCCTTAGAAATAAGGAAGGAATTGATAATGTACCATTGGGATATGGCAATGAAAAAGCCATTAATCAGCTATTGGCTCACCACGGAATTGTTTTTAAACCAGCCCAGCGATTGGTTTGGGTATCTGCCAGTCCGTATCAACTGGGGGAATTCGTCTGTTATGATTTGAATACAATTTTCAAAAGCAAAAAAGAAGAGACTGTTCCTTTTGTTTCATTAGAAAATCAAGCAATGAATATTTCACCAGATTCATTTTTGAAAACAGAAGCTTATAGAAACTATGTTCAATTTCGCATCGAGGACAAAAAAATGGATTCTTTTTTGGCTAAAAAATCAAATTTGCCTTCAGATCAATATCTGGGTTATTATCAATCTTTAAATCCTGATTATTGGGTTGTTTATTATAAAGCAGGATTGTACTTTTATAAAAATAAAAAATATGATTTGGCTCAAGAACAATTCGAGATAGCATTGACAAAAGAAGTTACTTCACGTGTTGAAAGAGAAAAGATTAGCAATTACTTAAAAAAAACAAAAAGAAAACGATAATGATTCCAAAAATAGAATTAGCTGCCAAAGCCGATATAAAAGCGTTTCAGGAACAAAAACTACAGGAAGTGCTGCAGTATGTAAATGCAAATTCGCCTTTTTACAGCTCTATCTTTGCTAAAAATGATATTGATATTACAACTATAAAAACAATAGAAGATTTAGCTTTATTGCCAGTTACATCAAAGGAAGATTTACAAAAGTATAATGATGATTTTTTATGTGTTCCAAAGAACAAGATTATTGATTATGCGACTACATCTGGTACTTTAGGTGATCCGGTAACTTTTGGATTAACAGATAAAGATTTAGATCGTTTAGCTTATAATGAAGCCATTTCATTTGATTGTGCAGGAATAAAAGAAGGCGATGTGGTACAATTAATGACAACAATTGACCGACGCTTTATGGCTGGGCTTGCTTATTTTCTTGGGCTTAGGAAAATGAAAGCTGGTATCATTCGTGTAGGTGCAGGAATCCCGGAACTGCAATGGGATTCCATCTTAAAATACAAGCCGACTTATTTAATTACCGTTCCTTCTTTTTTGCTGAAAATGATTGAATATGCTGAACAGCATCATATTGATCTTAATAATTCTAGTGTAAAAGGAGCCATTTGTATTGGTGAATCTGTCCGAAATCAAGATTTCAGTGACAATGTGCTGTCTAAAAAAATCACAGATAAATGGAATATTAAATTGTTCTCCACCTATGCATCTACCGAAATGAGTACGGCTTTTACCGAATGCAGTCACGGAATAGGAGGGCATCATCATCCAGAACTAATTATTGTTGAAATATTGGATGAAAACAATATGCCGGTTCAAAATGGTGAATCTGGGGAATTGACCTTTACCACTTTGGGAATTGAAGCTATGCCTTTAATACGTTTCAAAACGGGTGATATTGTGCAATTACATTCTGATTTATGTCCATGCAGCCGAAATACACTTAGGGTAGGTCCGGTTATTGGTAGGAAACAGCAGATGATTAAATACAAAGGAACAACCTTGTATCCGCCGGCAATGAACGATATTCTGAATGACTTTGCTGTTATTGAAAACTATATTATTGAAATAACAACCAATGAAGTAGGTACCGATGAGATTTGGATAAAAATTGCAGTTAAGAATCCCGATTTAAATTTTTTGCAGGAATTAAAAGATCATTTTAGAGCCAAATTACGTGTAACTCCCAAGATTGAATTTACTTCCAATGAAATTTTACTGCCTTTAATTTTTAATCCAATGAGCAGAAAACCAATCCGCTTTTTTGATAATAGAGATTACATCAGTAATTTAAAACAATAACTTTCCTTTTTATGATTTTTTCTACTTCTACTCTAAAATTGAAGAATTTAAGATAAGAAATATCTCTTTAAGAGTAGTTTAATCCCGATAAGATACATTTAGAGCAGGATATTTTAAGATTTATCGCACTAAATAATAATCTTTTATAATATTGAGGAGGTTAAAAGTCTCTTTTTGTCTCTAATAATCATGTTTTTAGGTGTTTATAAAATATTTAACATCATTAGATGGGAATTATATAAGTTTTCTATATAATTTTGTAAAACCAAAAAAAGGATTTTAGGATCTAATTAAAAATCAATTAGCAAATAGCTTATGAAAAAAGTTTTAATTGTTTTGTTTATTTGTCTGAGTTCGTTTACTACCTATAATGGTACTAATAAAAAAGTAACATTAGATGAGCTCGAAGTTCTAAAACTTACTGATCATGTCAATGAAATCAAGTCAATGATAGGAGCTGATCGTAAATACAGTTCCAAAATTGCATTTTTGGTTGACATGAAAATTAAATCCGGGAAAAATCGTTTTTTTGTTTACGACCTTCAAAATAATAAAATATTGGATCAGGGACTCGTTGCAAACGGAATCGGTTCTGAAACGGCTATACGCGGGGATTTAAAATTTAGCAATGTACCGAATTCAAAATGTACTTCGCTGGGAAGATATGCTGTTGAGAAATCTTATGTAGGTATGTTTGGTAAGGCTTTCAGGCTTAATGGTCTGGATGAAACAAATAACAATGCTTTTAAAAGAGCTATAGTATTACATCAATATTCAGCTGTTCCATATGAGGAACAGGATCATTATATTGTTAACAGTCAAGGCTGTCCGATGGTCAATGAAGTATTTTTTAAAAGACTTGAAAAAATAATAGAAAGTTCTGATTCAAAAATCGTACTGTCTGTATATTATTAGTAATAGACATATTGATATAAAATATAAAGGAGAGCTCTTATGAGCTCTTTTTTTATGATACCAAGAGATGGAATACATCGGTACTACTTTGCTGATTTTTGCATATAAACAAAGCGGAAAATGTCTGTTATGAAGTGATGATTCTGCCTAATTCAGCTGTAATTTATTTCTAAAGACTTTTCAGCATGAATTAAAAGCAGTCCTAAGAAAAAAGAACCCGAAGCTGGAAGGTATTGAAAAGTAATTTATCTATTTTTGAAGATGAATTCGAATCAAATATAAAATGAAAGCAGCGCTCTTTATTCCCTGTTACGTCGACCAATTTTACCCCAAAGCAGCTATTGCGGCTTATGAATTATTGCAAAAGTTAGGCTGCTATGTTGATTTTCCGATGAAACAAACCTGTTGTGGACAGCCTATGGCCAATAGTGGTTATCAGCATTTAACCGAAGGCTGCGATGCTAATTTCATTGCCAATTTTGCCGGTTTTGATTACATAGTCTGTCCTTCCGGAAGTTGTGTAATGCATGTCAAAGAACATTTACACAGCGATACCAACAAAGAACTGGCAGCAAAACTTCGTTCGTCTGTTTATGAGTTGACCGAATTTATAACCGATATTTTAAAAATAGAAAGTATTGAGGGCGATTTTCCGTTCAGAGTTGGAATGCATCAAAGCTGTCATGGGCAGCGTGGATTAAAGCTTTCGCAGATGAGTGAATTAAACGCTCCTTTTTTTTCAAAACCTGGACAATTATTGACCAAAATAAAAGGAATAGATTTAGTTTCCTTATCCCGAAAAGATGAGTGCTGCGGTTTTGGAGGTACTTTTTGTGTGACCGAAGAAGCTATTTCTGTTAAAATGGGTCAAGACCGTATCAAAGATCACGAAAAACATCATGTTGATTATATAACTGGTGTAGATATGTCTTGTTTAATGCATTTAGAAGGAATTTTGAAAAGACAAAAAAGCCCGATTAAAACAATTCATATTGCTGAGATTTTGAATACATTCAAAGTGTAGTTTTATCATTTATAAAGAAATAATGAGTTCAAATAAAACAATACCGCATAGCGAAGCTGCAGCCATTTTTAATAAAAATGAGGAGCGTGTCAATTGGCATGACGAAACACTTTGGTTTGTTCGTGAAAAAAGAGATAAATCGGCACATCAGATTCCGGAATGGGAACTGCTTAGAGAAACGGCTTCACAAATAAAACTCAATGTCCTTTCAAATATCCATGATTATTTGGTAGAATTTGAAACCAATGCTCAGAAAAACGGAATTATAGTTCACTGGGCAGCTAATGCCGAGGAGCACAATGTTATAGTTCATTCGATATTAGAAAAAAACAACATCAAACAAATGGTAAAATCTAAATCGATGCTTACCGAAGAATGTCATCTCAATGATTATTTGACAGAACGCGGCATTGATGTTATCGATTCAGATTTAGGAGAGCGTATTGTTCAGCTTCGTAATGAACCGCCAAGCCATATTGTTCTGCCGGCTATTCACCTTAAAAAAGAAGATGTCAGTGAAACTTTTCATGAACATCTTGGTACCGAAAAAGGAAATATTGATCCGCAGTATTTAACAGAATCGGCCCGTCATCATTTAAGAGATGTTTTTTTGACACGTAAAGCAGCTTTAACAGGAGTAAATTTTGCAGTTGCCGAAACTGGTGAATTCGTGGTGTGCACCAATGAAGGGAATGCTGATATGGGAGCGCATTTAGCTGACGTTCATATTGCCTGTATGGGATTTGAAAAATTAATTCCGAAGCGGGAACATTTAGGTGTTTTCCTGAGATTATTAGCAAGAAGTGCCACAGGACAGCCAATAACAACTTTTTCCAGTCATTTTAAAAAACCAAGAGAGGGCAAAGAGATTCATGTCGTTATCGTTGATAATGGAAGAAGTGAGCAGTTAGGGAGAGAAGAATTTAGGAATTCATTGAAATGCATCCGTTGTGGCGCCTGTATGAATACCTGCCCAGTGTACAGACGAAGCGGAGGACATAGTTATCACAATGCCGTTGCTGGACCAATTGGTTCGATTTTAGCTCCTAATCTGGACATGAAAAAGAATGCCGATTTGCCTTTTGCCAGTACTTTATGTGGTTCCTGCACAAATGTCTGTCCTGTAAAAATTGATATTCATGATCAGCTGTACAAATGGAGACAGGTTTTGGTAAAAGAGGGTTATACTCCAAAAGCCAAAACGATAGCGATGAAAACTATGGCAGCAGTTTTAGCCAATCCAATGGTGTTTGAAATTGTTGGTAAATCCGGCCGTTTTGCAATGAAAAATCTGCCTGGTTTGGTAAATAATAAACTGAATAAATGGTACGACCAGCGTGAAATGCCTGAAGTGCCTGAAGAATCTTTTAAAGAATGGTACAAGAAAAACAGTAAATCAGCGAAAGGGAAAAATGATGAGCAGTAAAGAATCTATTTTACAAAAAATAAAACAAAATCAGCCAAAAGATCTGAACGAACTTCCAAATTTAGAACCTTTGAAAGAATCTAATTTAGATGTTTTAGAACAGTATAAAACGATTTTAAAAAGCATTGGAGGAGATTTTGCAGAAGTATCAAGTTATGCTGAAATTGTTGCTTTTGTTAAAGAAAATTTCGATATCAGTAAACGTATACTAACCACTCTTCCAGAACTTTCTGAAGTGGCAAATCTGGAATGGACCAACGATGATCCTCATTCTTTGCAGAATGCCGAACAGATTCTAGTTAAAGCGCATTTTGGCGTAGCCGAAAATAGTGCACTTTGGGTCACAGATGAAATTATGGGACAAAGGGTTTCGACTTTTATCCCGCAGTATTTAGCAATAATTGTTAATAAAAAAGATATTGTTGCCAAAATGCATCAAGCTTATGACCGTATTGGAAATCAGGAATATGGTTTTGGAACATTTATCGCCGGGCCTTCAAAAACTGCCGATATTGAGCAGTCATTAGTTTTAGGAGCACACGGAGCAAGAGGATTAACCGTTTTTATATTGGGATAATGTATTTTTAGAATTCAAATGTTTTCCTTAAAAATGTAACTATATTCAATTGCTTTCCATGATATAGGAATTCTTGAGTTCTCGAAATAATACACAAAAAAAGCCTATAAATTTTGTTATTTACAGGCTTTCTGTTTCATTTAAATGATTTTGTAGAAGACTTTCTGCGACATCTGGATATATGGCTTTATTGCTTCCTGCACTTTTATTTGTTAGAACTTCTATAAGATGCTTATCACTTAAAAAAGCATACTAAATTTCTTAGGTAACATTAATTTGACAATACAATAAAGACTTGTTAAGGATTTCTTAAAATCAAAAAGTTTACATATGGTAAAATTTATTTCACATTTGTGTTGTAAAAATTTACTAATAGTAACTATTTGAATAGCTAATGAAAAACTTAAAAACTTTAATGATTTTTGTAATGATGTTCTCCACATCATTAATTGTGGCTCAAACAAGCACTTTTAAAGGGAGAATAATTGATGAACTCGGTATGCCTTTGCCCTTTGCATCGGTGCTGATTAAAGGAACTTCTACTGCAGTTAATGCAGATTCCAATGGGAATTTTGAAATTGAATTAAAAAAAGATAATGAAGTATTACAAATCTCTTTTCTGGGTTATGTAACTGCAAATTTTGAAACTGCAGGCAAAACTTCTGGCGTATTCAAACTAATTCCTGATTCTCAAAAACTGGACGAAGTAGTGGTAACTGCTTTAGGAATTAAAAAGGAAAAGAAAAAATTAAGTTATTCGGTTCAGGAAGTTGAGGGAGATTTAACTAAAGGTAGAGATGCTAATATTATGAACTCACTTTCAGGTAAAGTATCGGGTTTGATTGTTGCTGCATCACCTGAATTTTTTACCAGTCCTAAAATGTATTTGAGGGGTAAAAGCCCTTTAATCGTGGTAGATGGAGTTCCTTTGGGAACTGATACGTGGAATATTAGTCCAGATGATATTGAAAGTGTCAATGTTTTGAAAGGAGCAAATGCCGCTGCGCTATATGGTTCAGTTGGAGGAAACGGTGCGGTGCAGATCACAACTAAAAGAGGTGCCAGTAACAAAAAAGGTTATGTGGTAGAATTTAATCATAACTCAATGATCCAAGGTGGGTTTAATGCTGTTCCAACAACTCAAAATGCATATGGTCCGGGTTCTTATGGGAATTATGCTTTCGTTGATGGAAAAGGTGGCGGTATTAATGACGCGGATTATGATCAGTGGGGACCAAAGTTTGAAGGACAGCTAATTACACAGTATGACAGCCCGCTTGATGCCAATGGAAAACTTATTCCGACGCCTTGGCTTGCAAGAGGAGCAAACAATTTTGATAATTTCATGACAGATGGACTGCTTTCGACTAACAATTTATCTTTAGCTTCTAATTTTGATAAAGGGAATATCCGCTTTTCATTATCAAATACCCATCAGGACGGAATTAATCCAAATACCAAATTAGATATTTATAATTTCAATTTAAGCGGAAAATACAATCTGAGTGATAAAACTTGGGTTGATGCCAGTTCAAATTTCAATTTTCAAACTTCTCCAAATAACCCGAACGTACAATACGGACCAAATAGTTACATCTACAATATGCTGATCTGGGGCGGAGCTGATTACGATATTAGAGATTTAAGAGATTATTGGCAGGAAGGTAAAGAAGGTCTTCAGCAAAAAAACTTCGAATATACTAGATATAACAATCCTAATTTCATGGCTCATGAATGGCTGAGAGGGTATTATAAAAATGATTATTCTGGTCAGATAAGTTTAAATCATCAGTTTAATGATAGTTTTTCAGGATTGATAAGAACAAATATGTCAGTGAGTAATTTATTCAGAAATGAAAAATTTCCTTATTCCATGACTACTTATGATAGGGAAAAGGCTGAAGGAGATTACAAAGAACAATATGATTACAGATTCAAAAATTACTCTGATTTTATGTTGAACTATGATAAAACGATTAGCGATTTTGAAATTAAAGCTACTCTTGGTGCCAATATAAATATTGAAAAATATAGAAATTCTTACGCTACAACTAATTATTTGATTATACCTGGTTTGTACACGTTGAGCAATAGCCAGACTCCAATGCAGCCAACAAGTTATAACAGCCATTATCAAACCAATAGCTGGTATGGTTCAATGGATTTGTCATACAAATCATTCCTGTTTTTAGGTGCTACCGGAAGATTTGATACCGATTCGAGATTACCTGAACAAAACAATACTTTCTTTTACCCATCTGTTGGTTTAAGTGCTGTTATAAGTGAAATTGTAGATATTCCTTTAGTAGATTTTCTGAAAGTAAGAACTTCGTTTGCAAAAGTTGGTGGCTCATTGGATATTTACAGTAATCTTGACACTTACAGATTAAGGGATCCTTTTACTATCGATGGCGTTACATATAACGCAGCTTACGTAGGAGAAATTTTGAACAACGACCAATTAAAACCAGCATTCAACTCCTCAGCAGAATTTGGTATGGAAACAAGAATGTTTAAAAGCAGATTTGGCTTCGATGTTACTTATTACCAAAATACAAATGGACCACAGATTTTTGATTTGAAATATTCTGAAACTTCAGGTTATCAAGGAAGTAAACAAAATGGTATAACAACTGAAACAAAAGGATTTGAATTATCTGCTTTTGTGAAACCAGTAAAAAGTGCCAATTTCAATTGGGATTTCAGAGTGAACTGGTCAACGTATAAAGAATATCTAAAAGAGGTTTATCCAGGTATTGATAATAACGGATTAATAAACATTGGGGATCGTGTTGATGGTTTTTTCATTAATGATTTTATGAGAACCAATGAAGGGAAATTAATCGTAGGTAATGACGGAAAACCGCTTATTAATCCTTATAAAACTAAAGTTGGTTACAAAGCACCAGATTGGTCAATGGGTATTACAAATAATCTGAATTATAAAAATCTGGCATTGAATTTCACATTTGACGGACGTTATGGCGGAAAAATCGAAAACTATGTAAACCAAAAAATGTGGCAGAGCGGACGACATGCTGATAGTGATACGCCCGAAAGAGCTAATGATGTGAAAGGAATAAAGTCATACGTGACTGATGGTGTTGTCATAACAGGTGGAGAATTAATTACTGACGGTCAGGGAAATACTATTACTGATACAAGAACTTTTGCTCCAAATACAACCAAAATGTATTATCAGGATTATGCAAAATCATACCACGGAAATTATGCAGCAAATATTATAGAAAAAACGTTTTTTAAATTAAGAGAAATAAGCCTGACTTACAGTTTTCCGGATTCTTTCATAAAAAATTCATTTATGACGTATGCCTCTATTTCTCTTGTGGGGAGAGATTTACTGTACTTCTCAAAAAATAAAAATATTGATTTAGATCAGTTTTTAGACGAAAGTGCTTCGCCATTGCAAACTCCAACTGTAAAAAGTTACGGTATTAACTTAAACTTTAAATTTTAAAAACGAGCAAAAATGAAAACAATACAACTATATAAAAGCGTACTAATTATTGTAATGGTTTTTATGGTGGGAGCGTGTACTAATTTTGAAGATTTGGCCGATGATCCAAATCGTGCAACAAGTGTTCCGCCATCGATGTTATTGACAGAAGTTTTACGGGTAATGAATAATGTCGATGATGAAGGTCCGTGGTCCAGCGCGCAGAGAGACAACCAGTTTTGGGCAATATCTTTTGACTATTACGGGGAGCAGGATTACAACTGGGGCTCAGCACCATTGCGTTACACGACTATGTCTAATGTTCAGGCAATGGTAAAAGAAGCAGAGAAATTAGATACAAAAAATAAATATGCAGCTTTAGCAAAATTTTTCGATGCTTACTTTTTAGATTATATGTCTAAAAGAATGGGGGACATCCCAATGACTGAATCGCTAAAAGCTAAAAGTGATGATCCAATTACAAAGCCTAAATACGATGCCCAGAAAGATGTCTATATTGAGATTTTGAGACTTTTAGATGCTGCAAATGATCAGATTACAGCAGCAAAGGCAGAAGTAGGGACAGGCGCTGTTCAAGGTGATTTTTTATATAAAGGAGACTTGGATAAATGGCAGAGAGCAATTAATTCATTTCACTTAAGAGTGCTGATCAGTTTAAGTAAAAAAACAGCAGATATTAATGTTATCAGCCAATTTAAAGGGATCATTAGTAACCCATCAAAATATCCATTAATGAGAGGGATTGAAGATAATATGACACGTAATTTTTCAGATGAAAACGGTAATAATTATGCATTAAACCCCGGTAATTTTGGACGTAATAGAAACAGAGATATCATGGCAGGTACCTATTTGAATATTCTTAAACAAAACAATGATCCAAGAATTTATAAAGTTGCAGATCCTGCTGCCTTTTATTTTAAAGCAAACGATCCTTTGAATTTAAATGCGTATATCCCAGCAAATACGGGAGACGAACAAGGTTCTATGCAAGTGGCTTCAGATGAAGGGAAATTATCATATCCTAGCGAGAAAAGATACTACAGTAATTATGTTGGTGAAGGATATATCTTATTTGGATACGCAGAACAGCAGTTTGTAATTGCCGAAGCCATAAACAGAGGATGGATCGACGGCAGTGCAGCAGCTTATTATAACCAGGGAATCAAAGCTTCTATGGACTTTTACAATGTTTCCAGTACTGATATTTCCAGTTTCTTAAGCAATGCAAATGTTGTTTATAAAGGAAATAATACTGCTGGCTTGGAACAAATTCTGACTCAAAAATATGTTGCCTTTTTCCAAAATTCCGAAAGAGAAGCTTATTTCAATTACAGAAGAACAGGGATTCCAAAATTTGATGTTGGACCAGCAAATAAAAACAATGGTAAAATACCAATGAGATGGAAATATCCGCAGAGTGAATTCGAAACAAATTCTGAAAACGTGAAAGCTGCATTAGCTAGCCAATACGGAGGAACTGATGATATTAATGCAGTTATGTGGCTTTTAAAATAAGAGCATAATGAAACATACCAAAAATTTAATCATGATCATAGCGATATTCTCGCTATGGTCTTGTTTTTCACAGAATAAAAAAGATTTTTCAGCAGTAAAACATGTTGTAGTTATTGGTTTTGACGGATTGAGCCCAAATGGAATTGAAAATGCCAAAACCCCAAATTTTGATAAATTAATAAAAGAAGGTGCTTCGACTATGCATGCAAGGTCGGTACTGCCATCAAGTTCAAGTACCAATTGGGCGTCAATGATTATGGGAGCAGGACCAGAGCAGCACGGAATCACTTCAAACGACTGGGAGAAAAATAATTTTGTTCTTCCTGCAGTTGTGCAAGGTGAGGATTTTCTTTTTCCAACCATTTTTAAATTAATTCATGATCAGAAAAAAAATGCCGAAATAGGAGCGATTTACCATTGGACAGGTTTTGGAAGACTCTTTGAAAAAAGCGCTGTTACCTATGATATTAATCCTGAAACAGAAGACGAAACTGCACTTAAAGCCAGCAGTTATATAAAATCAAAACAGCCTGTTTTTACATTTGTGCACTTTGATCACGTCGATCATGCCGGACACGAATACGGTCACGGCAGTCCCGAATATTATAAAGCTGTAGAAAAAGCAGATGTTTTATTAGGTCAAGTGATGCAGGCAATAACAAGCTCAGCAATGGCAGGCGAAACGATAGTGATTGTGAGTTCAGACCACGGGGGCATAGGCAAAGGTCATGGCGGTGAATCATTGCAGGAAGTGGAGATTCCGTTTATTGTCTGGGGAAAATCAGTGAAGAAAAATTATACGATTGATTTTCCTGTTTACCAATATGATAATGCTGCAACTGTGGCTTTTACTTTAGGCTTAAAAATGCCGATTGCCTGCATTGGCAGACCAGTAAAAAATGCTTTTGAAGGATACAGCGATCAAGACAATTATCCGATGACAAAAAGAGTTAAAGCGCCTGTCATTTTACCCAAAGCAGTTTTAAGCAAAAGAGCCGGCGGGCTGTTTACCAATCAAGCTGAAGTGGTAATCGAAAATCCAAGCAGTGAAGGCGAAATTAGATATACAACCGATGGATCCATGCCTTCGGGTAAATCTCTTTTGTATAAAACTCCTTTTAAAACAGATAAAAATGCAGTTGTAAAAAGTGCTGTTTTCAAAAATGGAAGTATAGCCAGTCTGGTAAGTGAAGCTTTCTTCAGAGTAATTCCAGCCGGTTTTCAGCCTCCTGTTTCTTATGAAATATTTTATCTGTCAAATTTAAGCGGTATTCCTTTTTTAGATAATCTGGTTCCGAATGAAAAAGGAAATTGTTTTGAAATAAGTTCCGAAGAAATCAATTCAAAGATTAAAGATAATACCGCAGTGCGGTTTAAAACTACAATTACTATCGAAAAAGAAGGAGTTTATAAGTTTTACACCAGATCTGATGACGGCAGTATTTTGAAAGTCAATAATGAAATCGTGGCAAATAATGACGGAGATCACGGTATAATAGAAAAATCAGGCGAAATTAAGCTGAAATCGGGAGTTTATCCTTTAGAAGTTGTTTGGTTTAATGGCGGAGGAGGAGGCTGGTTAGACGTTTACTATGAAACAGCAGGAATTCCAAAACAAATTATTCCTTCTTCGATTTTTAAGCAGTAAGGTAAAATAAAAGCAGTAAAAGAACCAAATTCGATTGCATGAATAATCTCAATACCAATAAAAAAACCGAAGGAGATATTAACTCGACCTCGCAAAGAGCACTCTGGAATGCATCTGAAAATAATGAGCAGACAAAGAATCTCTTAGAAAAAGATGCGCGTTATTTTTTGCATCAATCGATGTCAACGCCTTGTTTAGATGTTTTAGAATCTTGTGAAGGTGCTCATATTACAAACATTTCTGGTAAAAAATATTTGGATTTTCATGGAAACAACGTACATCAAATTGGGTATGCAAATCCCAAATTGATTGAAAATTTAATCGAACAGCTGCAAATACTTCCTTTTTCACCAAGACGTTTTACAAATAAACCAGCAATTGATTTTGCAGAGAAATTAGCATCCCTATGTCCGTCAGATTTAAATCGCGTACTGCTTACACCCAACGGAAGTTCAGCCATTGGCATTGCGCTAAAACTGGCAAGAGCGATTACGAAAAAGTTTAAAGTAGTTTCTTTTTGGGATTCCTTTCACGGAGCTTCTTTAGACGCAGTGAGTGTGGGAGGAGAATCTGTTTTTAGGGAATATATGGGACCGTTAATGCCGGGTGTAGAACGCATTCCTCCACCGGTAACGTATCGCGGTATTTTTGAAAACAATGAACAAAAGTGTTTAGAATATTTAGAATATGTTTTTTCTAAAGAAAATGATATTGGCGCTTTTATCGCTGAAACGATCAGGAATACCGATGTTCAAATTCCATCAAAAAACTTTTGGAAAGAAGCCCGCAGACTCTGTTCTCAATATGGCGTTTTATTGATTTTGGATGAAATCCCGATAGCTTTAGGCCGAACAGGAAAAATGTTTGCTTTTGAACATTATGATATTGAGCCCGATATTCTCTGCATAGGCAAAGGTTTAGGCGGTGGTATTATGCCGCAGGCTGCAATTATTACAAGAGATGAGTATAATGTTTTTGGCGACATTTCTTTAGGACATTATACGCATGAAAAAAGTCCGCTGGGAGCTGTTGCTGCTTTAACCACCATTTCATTTATTGAAGATGAAAATCTTTTGAAGAAAGTAAATGACGATGCTCTTTTTATGGAAGAAGCATTGCAAAAACTAAAAACCAAATATGCGGTTATTGGCGATATCCGTGGCAGAGGTCTTTTGTGGGGAGTAGAATTAGTAAAAAACCGCATAACCAAAGAAAAAGCTGTAAACGAAGCAGAAAAAGTAATGTATGCTTGTCTTAAAAAAGGATTAAGCTTTAAAGTTTCTGCGGGCAACGTTTTGCAGTTATCACCAGCGCTGACCATTACAAGAGAAGAGCTACAGACTGCGTTAAAGATACTAGATGAAAGTCTGAGCGAACTTTCATTGGAAGATTAAAAAGAAAAGTTCATTTGGTATTTGTGTAGAATTTAAAGATGAAAACCATTTTTAAAGATTTGAACAATTAAGAATATTAAGTTTTTTATCTGTATCTTAATGGATGTTAATGTGTTAATGTGTAAAAAAAAAATAATGTTTACTATATTTCAGTAGAACCAAAAGAAAAATATTTAAAAATTAAAAACAAATAAAAATGAAAAAAATAATTATAGCAGTTATATGTGTTTTTAGCTTTTTAGGAGCAGAGGCACAGGAAAAAAAAGCAGTAAAAAATCCAAAAATAGTCCTGATTACTTTAGACGGATTTCGCTGGCAGGAACTGTTTACTGGAGCCGACAGTAAGCTAATTACAAAAAAGTATGCAGAAGATACAACAGCTTTGAAGGAGAGATTTTGGAGAAATACGCCACAGGAAAGAAGAACTGTTTTAATGCCTTTTTTCTGGAATGAAGTTGTTAAAATGGGACAATTACACGGTAATAGAAACTTAGGAAGTAATGTGAATTTGACCAATAAAATGTGGTTTTCATATCCGGGTTACAATGAGATTTTGACTGGTGCGGCTGATGATAAGCGAATTAACAGCAACGATAAGTTCAATAATCCTAATACTACGGTTTTAGAGAAAGTCAATTCACTTTCTAAATATAAAAATAAAGTTGCCGCTTTTGGGAGCTGGGATGTTTTTCCCTTTATTATCAACGAAGAGCGTTCAGGAATACCTGTAAATGCTGGTTTTGAAACTGTAAAGGGTGATAAAATTTCTGCTAGAGAAGTGTTTTTGAATGAGCTGCAGCCAAAAGTGCCGTCACCATGGGATTCTGTTCGATTTGATGCTTTTACTTCGAATTATGCAGTAGAGTATATGAAAAGAGAGCACCCGGAACTGGTTTATATATCTTATGGAGAAACAGATGATTTTGCACATGATGGCAATTATCAGGCTTATTTAAAATCAGCAAATGCAGCCGATGGCTTAATTGAAGACTTATGGAAATTTACCCAAAAAGATTCTTTTTATAAAGACAATACTCTTTTTATTATTTCGACAGATCACGGGCGCGGAACAGAGCCGTTGGATCAGTGGAGAAGTCACGGTTCTAAGATTGAGGGAGCTGATCAGGTGTGGTTAGTTGTGTTTGGAAACGGCATTCAGGCTCTTGGCGAGGTAACGGCAAAAGAACAGCTGTACAGCAATCAGATTGCACCAACAGTTCTGCAATTTTTTGATACTGCAAAAGATGATCAAATGAAAGGACAGCCTTTAGAAATACTTAAAAAATAGTTCAATGAAAAGTAAAAAGTCGGATATACTCTTTGTTTTGAATGCGTCACTGGCTTCTTTTGGAGTGTATTTTTGTATGTATGCTTTCAGAAAACCTTTTTCAGTCGCCACTTTTGAAGGTTTAGAAGTATTCCATATCGATTATAAAATCCTTTTAATTATTGCGCAGGTGGTTGGTTATGCAATTTCTAAATTCATCGGAATTAAAATCATTTCAGAACTAAAAGCAAGCCAAAGACTATTTTATCTGCTGGGATTAATAGGCATTGCAGAGATCGCTCTGGTACTTTTTGCTTTGGTACCAAAACCATATAATATCTTTTTTATGTTCTTGAATGGAGTGCCTTTGGGTATGATCTGGGGAATTGTTTTCTCGTATCTGGAAGGAAGAAAATTTACCGAAATATTAGGTGTTGCATTAAGCACCAGTTTTATTGTTTCTAGCGGAGTAGTAAAATCGGCTGGATTTTATGTGATGAATTCGTTGCATTTTTCAGAGTTTTGGATGCCGGCGATTACAGGACTTTTATTTATAGGACCCTTACTATTTTTTAGCTGGATGTTAGAAAGAATTCCAAAGCCTTCTCCAGAAGATATTGTTTTGCGTTCGGAGCGCATTCCAATGAGTAACAAAGACCGGAAAAAGGTGTTGCTGCAGTTTTCATTTCCGATAACTATCTGGGTTTTATTTTATACATATCTCACTGCTTTTCGTGATTTCAGGGATAATTTTGCCCGCGAATTATGGGACAGCCTTGGTTATAAAGATGATATGGGTGTTTACACAAGTTCAGAAATAATAGTGGCTTGTATTGTACTGCTGGTTTTAGGAGCTGCATTCTATTTTAGAGACAATATGAAAGCATTATTTTTTTATCATACGTTACTATTATTGGGTTCAATAGCGATTGGTTTTTCTACTTATTTGTTTCACAACCAAGCTATTAGTCCATTTAGCTGGATGGTCGTATCAGGATTTGGTTTATACATTTGCTATGTTCCTTTTAACTGTTTGTTTTTTGACCGCTTTATAGCCGCTTTTAAAATTAAAGGCAATGCAGGTTTTTTTATTTACATCGCAGATGCATTTGGATATTTGGGAAGCGTTACCGTTTTATTGTACAAAAATTTTGGACAGTCTAATGTGTCCTGGCTGGATTTTTTTATGAGTAGCGCCTACCTAATTGCAGTTATGGGAATAGCTGTAACTGTGAGTTCTATGGTTTATCTGAACAACAAAAAGAAGAAGATTAAAAAACAAAATATAAATTATCAATTCGTTTAAATGAAATGAGCATAGCTCAATATTGGTAGCAAACACCAACGAAGATATGCGAACTACATATGACCAATAAAAAACAATAAATATCTTCATATGAAAACACAATATGATTTGATCGTTGTAGGCGGTGGTGTTTTGGGAACTTTTCACGCATATCATGCATTAAAAGCGGGAATGAAAGTTGCCGTAATTGAAAAAGATAAAATGCCCAAAAGTGCTACAATTCAAAACTTTGGACAAGTAGTACCTTCTGGAATGGATTCAAAATGGCAGGCTTACGGAAGGGAAAGTTTAAATATTTACAAAGAAATTCAAAGTCAGTTTGATATTTCTGTTAGACAGAATGGTTCTGTTTATTTGGCTTCAAATGATGAGGAAGTACAGCTTATTGAGGAGTTGTCCCAAATTAATAAAGTCAATAATTATTCGTCAGTTTTATTGAATAAAAAAGAATGTTTAGATAAA
This sequence comes from Flavobacterium aquicola, assembly GCF_003385115.1. Lineage (GTDB taxonomy): Bacteria > Bacteroidota > Bacteroidia > Flavobacteriales > Flavobacteriaceae > Flavobacterium > Flavobacterium aquicola. Next base: position 45,551 of record NZ_QUNI01000001.1, on the reverse strand, counting down.
TATCCGGGTTTAGATACTGGTTACGTAAAAGCAGGATTGTTTTTCCCTGAAGAAGTTACTGTCGAACCACGATCGATGATTTACAGACTTCAGGAATATATGATACAGCATTTGGGACTAATATTAATCATGAATACGGCTATTTTAAATTGCGAAAATTTACCTGAAGGTATAATCTTAGAAAGTGCATCAAAGGAACATTATTTTGCTAAAAAAGTAATTATATGCAATGGCAGTGAATTTAAAAATTTATATCCTGAGTTGTTTTTCAGGAGTGATTTAGAGGTTTCAAAATTGCAGATGCTGCAGACTAAACCTCAGAAAAATTACAAATTGGACGGATCAATTTTGACCGGTTTGTCGATTAGGCGTTATGAATCGTTTTATGAGTGTCCGTCTTTTAATGAAATAAAAGCAAAAGAAAATCCAGACTCTTTAGAGAAAAAATGGGGAGTACATATTTTATTTAAACAGGCTGCGGACGGATCAGTAATTTTAGGAGATTCACATCAATACGCATCGGCGGAAAATATAGATGATTTAGGTTTTAACCTGGATATGGATATTGATAAATTTATGATAAAAGAAGCCAAAAAAATTATTAATCTGCCTAATTATGAAATTCAGAACAGATGGTTTGGCATGTATTCGCAATGTAAAACTAAAGATGTTTTTGAGCATACAATTGGAGAAAACATTCATATTATTACAGGAATTGGAGGCAAGGGAATGACTGGAAGTGCAGGTTTTTCAAAAGAAAATATAATTAAAATTTTTAATAAATAATGAAGCAAGAAATACAACTGGTGGTATTTGATATGGCCGGAACTACTGTTGATGAAGGGAATCTAGTATATAAAACAGTTCAAAAAGTGATAAATGATGAGGGTTATAATGTATCGCTGGATAATGTTTTGAATTACGGCGCTGGTAAAGAAAAATACCAGGCCATTTATGATGTTTTAAAAGAATGTACCAATTCAGAAACTGTTGAAGTAACTGCTCAAAAGGTATTTTCTAATTTTAAGCCGGCATTAGAAAAAGCATACGCTGATTTAGAAGTAAAAACTTTTGAAGGAACTGAAGCACTATTTAAGGATTTAAGAAATAACAACATCAAAGTCGTTTTAAACACAGGCTATGATTTTATTACGGCTAATAATTTACTCTTAAAACTAGGCTGGTCAGTAGGAGAAACTATTGATGCTTTGGTTACCTCCGATGATGTTAAAAACGGAAGACCTGACGGCGATATGATTGTGAAAGCTATGGAACTTACAGGAATAAATGATCCTAAAAAAGTTTTGAAAGTTGGTGATTCAGCTATTGATATTGAGGAAGGTAAAAGTGCTAATTGCGGTATGACAGCAGGAGTTTTAACTGGTGCACAAACCAGAGAACAAATACAGAATGCAAATCCAACGATTATAATAAATAATTTGACAGAATTAAGAGCAGTACTCTTGTAAAGATTAGTTATTTCTTCTCCTTCCTGATACTTTAATAGGGAGGAGTTTTTTTCTTTCATGAATTATGCATGTGATAAAATTTTAAAAAATCGCAATAGCTTTATTCTCTTTGTGTGTTGAAAAAGAAATAAAGAACCAGCATCTTTGCCGAACTGTTACTGCGATTTATAGGAACATGTGGAATTCTGCCATCAAAAAATATGGAGTCGCCTTCTTTTATAAGCACTTCATCGTCTCCAATAACATACACGCATTCTCCAGAGAGCATATATTTGTATTCAAAAGCGTCAGTTTCCACTTTTTCTCTTTTAGAATTGGGTTTCACTTCCAGCAAGACCGCTTCAAAACCGATTGATGAAAGCTGTTTTCCAAAAATGTACTCATAAGTAAAACCTTTTGCATCGTCTTCTTTTTCTATAATTGAATTGTCCTTAGCGCGCGAAACAATGTAATTTGCTCCTGTAGGTTTTGGCATTCCTTCAAAGAAATCCGAAACCTCAATTTCTAAAGCATTTATAATATTCAATAAAACAGGCAGCGACGGTATTGTTCTTCCGTTTTCAATTCTGGATATCAGACCATTACTTACATCAGCAGCATTGGCTACTGTACTGATTGTTTTTTTATTTTTTTTCCGAATATCTTTTATTCTTTTTCCTATTCCAATTAAGTAGTCATTCATTAGATATTGTATTTGTTACGAATATGCAATTTTTACTTGGTATAAAAAAGCAGTTTTTATACCAAAATTGTATAAAAAAAGCCTGCAAATTTTTAATTTGCAGGCTTTTAAAGGATTTCGAGACATTTTGTATGTTTTGTCAACTTCGAGAAGCTGGCTTTAAACGGTCCCAGTTGAGTCACTGGAATCTCAATCGAACACCTAATTCCCTTACTAATGTTTATAGATCGTCTAGGAAAATGATGTTTAATCTCTTTATTTATAAGGGTTTTGTCTTTTTTTTAGTTTTTGTCGAATTGTTTTCTAAAAATCAATAATGTGTCTTTTTTTAGATTTTTTCGAATCAAATTGGTTATTTAAAAATAGAAAATATCGCTTCCAGAATATGTCAAGGTGTTCGACAGTCGAATACCTGATTTTTGTCTGTAATATACCAATGAAAATAGCAGATGCTTCATCCAGAATAGATGTATAATAAACTTCTTCTATCACTATTTTTTATTGTATAATAAATATTTAGGAGTATTTCTGGCAGGATCTTTTATAGCATGTTAAGTAACTTTGTATAAAACAGATTTATTAATTTAATCATTGTTTATTTTATGGAAAATATAAAGATGGCGTATTTCGCAGGTGGCTGTTTTTGGGGAATGGAAGACCTGTTTCGCACAAGGACGGGAGTAATAGACACAGAGGTAGGTTATATCGGTGGTCAGAATGAAAACCCGACTTATGAAAACCACCCTGGACATGCGGAGGGTCTTAAAATTATTTATGACAATACTAAAACTTCCTATAAGGAACTGCTTGACTATTTTTTTAGAGTACACGATCCTACCACTCTGGACAGACAGGGAAATGACAGGGGTTCAAGTTACAGGTCAGCTCTTTTTATACAGGATGAAGAGGAAAAGAAAACGGCAGAGGAAGTTATCAAAATAGTTGACGAATCAGGACGCTGGCAGGGTAAAGCAGTAACTACCCTTGAGCCGTTCTCTATTTTTTGGCCTGCCGAAGATTATCATCAAGACTACCTCGTTAAAAAACCGAATGGATATACCTGCCATTTTGAAAGGTTTGGCACATTTTTGTAAAAAACTTTTTTAATTGTACGAGAACCTCGCACTCTATTTCAATACAAATTATGGGATTTCTAACTATGCAGAGATTCCATAATTTCTAATAACTTTGATAGTATCAAACTTCTGCTCAATTAATACATTCAAATGAGATTAAATTAATTTGTAATGCCGTTCCCAATTTTACAAATTTTCTGAAATTGAAAAACAAATTATACATGAAAAGTGTAATCATATTACTATTATATACCTACAATAGCATACAACTTTACATTAATAAATTACATCAGCCTTTTAGTTAAAAAGCGATGAATAACATTGCGGATGTTATTTAGGATCTTACGATACTTTCGAATTATATCGTCAAGCAAAAAAGTTTTTAACCTATTTTATTTTTTTTGAAAAATCTAAGCTTTTGTCAAAATCAGAGGCAGCTCAGTTTCAAATTTTACTTTTAGCAAAATACAAAAAGCTTTTTTAAAGCATTATTTGTGGCACCTAATTTAATATATTTAGTTTTGAATTATGATTTTTTTATTTTAATAATTTGATAATAAGCAGGTTGTGTTTGTAGAATATTTTAAAATAGTTTTTTTGTAAGTATAAGATTATTTTAATTTATTTTTTATTTTTACGTAATCACCTGTAATACAGTTTAATATATTTTTTTTGAATGAAAAATATTTAAAAAAAGGCACGTATAGAGTAGCAAATTGTAAATTAAAGTGTACATTTAATGATGCATAACGTTTTGAAAATGACTTTTTAATGGGATTTTGAGTTCACGCACCACAGGCAGAGAAAAAGTGGCAAAATCCGTATAATTTTAAATTTTGCAAACATGATTAAATCGCTATCTAACTTTATCTGCCGGATATTTGCTGGCTTTGTGACATTGTTATTTGCTGTTTCTGCAAATTCACAATCCACTGCAACGGTCTTCAGTGCTGATTTTACAGCTTCTGCCGGAACTGGTTATACAACTACAGCGGGCTTTGTTGGTACAAGTACAGTTTGGAGCCATTCTACGAGTGGAACTGATTTTGGTGCGCGCATCAACGGCGGAACGGCAACGCTTTCAAACGATGCTTCTGCGGCTGCAAATGCCAATGGCTGGAATATGATTTCCACCAGCACTTCAAGTTTTACAGCACCTTATAATACAGCGTTAAGTTCAAATCCGGGTATGGTCACCTGGACATTCAACATGAGACAGCTACGGGCCAATCCCAGTGGTTTTACTTCCGGTCTTTATGGCGCTGCTTTTATTTTAGCAGGAACCTCGGGAACTACTAATTCCGTCGGGACAGGCTATGCAGTTATACTTGGTAATTCTGGAAAAACGGATCCTTTGAAATTGGTAAGCTATTCAGGCGGTCTTCAAACAACAACACAGATATTGGCATCGAATACTTCAGGACTAGCTGATTTTGGAAATACTTATTTGAGTGTAAAAGTAACCTATACTCCAAGCACAAATACCTGGCAGCTATTTGTCAGAAATGATGGCAGCGCTTTTTTAGACCCCAATAGCGGAAGTTTGACTTTACAAGGGACTGCAATAAACAGCACCTATGCCTCAAGTGTTTTGCCTATAATGGGCGCTTTTTGGAATTCAAGTACAAGAGCCAATCAAACGGCGGTCTTTGATAATGTAAAGGTGACAGTAGCAGTTCCAACAATTACAAGCATATCGCCACCTTCTAAAGTAGCAGGAACCGGAGCTTTTACACTGACGGTTAACGGGACTGGTTTTGTCAGCGGTACTAGTACAGTCCGTTGGAACGGCAGTAACCGAACAACTACTTTTGTTTCGGCTACACAGCTTACTGCTGCTGTATTGGCAGCCGATATTGCTTCTGCAGGAACAGCTGCCATAACGGTAGCTAATGGTGTAGCCGTTTCTAATGGACAAACATTTACTATTGACCCTGCAGGAGTGCCAAACATAAGTCTTTCCACTAGTGGTTTAACTGCAATGACTACGATAACCGGGACTGTTTCTGCAGCACAAACCTACACAGTAAGCGGCAGTAATTTAACAGCTGACGTTATTGTTACAGCTCCCGCTAATTTTGAAGTGTCAACAAATAACAGCACTTATTCAGGGTCTGTAACGCTTCCCCGAACTGGAAATGTACTTACGCCAGTAACAGTTTATGCCCGGGTTAAAGCTTCAGCACCATCAGGATTATATTCGGCGGCTATCGACAATAGTACTACTGGTGGAACTACGAAATCTGTCGCAGTTGCAGCTACAGTTATTGCCTCGAAACCAACAGTACAAGCCACAGCAGTTACTTTTACAACGGTTACTTCAACTACTTTTAATATCAATTGGACGAATGGTAATGGTGCCAATCATTTGGTTTTAATCAAAAGTGGCAGTGCTGTTAATTCCAATCCGGTAGATGGTATTATCTATACTGCCATAAACTCTTTTGGAGCCGGCTCTGAAATTGGTACAGGGAATTATGTAATATATTCAGGCAGCAGTAATACCGTTAATGTAAGCGGATTGCAACCTAACACCGCTTATTATGTTGCTGTATACGATTATAACGGTTCAGGAGGAACCGAAAGTTATTTAACTACAAGCCCGGCATCCGGAAACAGAACAACACTTAATGCACCGGTGGGCTGGCAGATATACAATACTAATGTCACCAATACAATTACATTTGACACTACGGTTGATGGTGTTAATGAAGGAACGTATCAGGCTGCAGGATTGTCACCAACATTAACTAGTGGCGAGTTAAACTCCAATGCATGGGCAATCACAGGATTTAGTGATGGTGCGATTGCTTTTGGAGGAACAAGCAACGATGGTGAGGATTATGACAGAGGAACCGCAACAGAAGGAGTTACGGTGGGCGGAGTCTATGCTTTTGACACTGCAGCCAATAATTTTGCTTTGGGAATACAGCCAGCAACCGGGGATTTTGTACCGGGTTCGGCAACGCTTCGCTTTCAGAACCAGACAGGAGCAGCGATAACTTCGGTAAGTATAGGATATAAAGTATATATCTATAATGAGCAGGCAGCATCGAGTAGTTTCAATTTCAGTCATTCGGCAGACAATTCCACTTACACCAGTGTTTCCGGATTAAATGTAATCTCACCAGCAGCTGCCGATGTGTCACCCCAATGGAAAGCATATTATCGTGTAGTAACGTTAACAGGTTTGAATATAGCTAATAACAGTTATTACTATTTCCGATGGACAGGAGCCACCGTTTCAGGTACTACAGATTTTGATGCGTTTGGATTGGATGATATCGTTATGGTCGCTAATCCTTCAACCAATTATGCTTCATTTAACGGAACAGCTGAAAACTTTGTTGTTTTAGGAAATACCACTTTATCAGGAAGTACGACTGTTACCAGTGATTTGACTCTTAACGGAGGTAAAGTTGATATGAATGGCAATACATTAACCCTCAATGGAACTGTAACAAACACTACTTCGGGAGGATTAAAAGGCAGTGCATCCAGTAACCTGATTATAAGCGGTGCAGTCAGCCCTTCATTGAGTTTTGACCAAACTACTTTGGGAACCACCAATCTAGTGAATAATTTAAGCATCAATACGACTGCTTCTAATACCGTGACAATTTTAAATCCAGTGGTTGTCAATGGTACATTGACAACCGCCGTCGACCAAACATTGAATATGGGAACCAACGCCTTAACAGGGACTTTATCTGCTATTGCCAATAATGGAACTATTGCTACTCAAAATACCACAAGCATCCCGATACCAACAGGAAAAACATGGGGCGGAACAATCAATTACAATGCTGCGTCGGCACAGCAGACTGCAGTAAGTGGCACCTACAATAATTTTACTGTTTCAACTACAGGGGGTGCCATTGCGACCAGTTCGCTTACAGTAAATGGGATATTAAACCTTCCGCAGCCCAATCCGTCGGCTACTATCGGAAGTTTCTCAACCGGAGCATTTACAATGACTATGGGGGGAAGCGCAACAAATGCAGGTGTTGGAGATGTTACTGGGATAGTAACCAGAACTTCAATTGTTGCCAATACCCTTTATACATTTGGAAACACCTATACTTCAATTATCTTTCCTAATATTGGAACATTACCAACATCCCTGAGTCTGAAAATTGCCATTGGAACAGCCCCGAGCTGGAGAACAGGAGCCATTAACAGAACTTATGACTTTATACAAACTGGAGCTTCAGGAACGAAAGCAGTAATTCAGGCCCATTATTTAGATACTGAATTAAACGGAAATAACGAAATAAAATTAGTGGATTGGGCCCATATAGTAGCCTCAAGTACAACATTGGAACAGGGAAGGTCAAATTATAACACCACCGAAAATTGGGTGGAACTAACTAACGTGAATGTTGGTTTGTATTTCACTGGAACTTTTGGACAAGTTTTACTAACATTAGATGAATCGGCAACCGGGTCACTTACCTGGAATGGGTCGTCTAGCAATTCCTGGACTACCGCTGCTAATTGGACTCCAAATGCCACCCCATCTGACTTTACCGTGGTGTATATTCCCGATGCCACCACAACGCCTAATGACCCGATATTAAACCCATCAGTTCTATTGGGTTCCTTAAATATCGATGCGGGAGGAATACTAAATGCGCCGGTCAATTCCCAATTTACCATTAATAATGGTGCTGGAGCTTGGATTAATAATGGAATCTATAACCCAGGAACTGGGACAAGTACTGTTATTTTTACCAGTCCCGATGCTACGATGGCAGGTTCCACAAATTTCAATAATATTACCATTAATTCAGGAGCCACTCTGCGTCCTTTAACGGATAATGTGATGCAAATTGCGGGTACTTTTACACTGAACGGAAGTTTTAGTTCAGGAGCCATTGAAAACACGGTAATCTATTCAGGAACCAACCAAACGGTTGTTAGCCCCAATACAGGTTTGCTAGCCTATCACAACTTAATCATTAACGGAACCGGAGCTGTTTTTCCAAGTTCTTTGAATATTACCGATAATCTTACGCTCAATCAGTCTGTTGATTTTACTGGAAAAACCATAGCTATGACAGGTATGGAACCACAAATTATTTCAGGTGCAGCAGCTCCAGCATTCAATAACTTAACCATCAATAATACCTTTGGTGGTGTTAGTTTAGCGACTAATGCCACTGTAAACGGAACCTTAACGCTTACTTCAGGGATTTTAGATTTAGGAAATTATAATTTGCTGTTAGGAGCTAATGCTGTTTCCGGTAGTTTTTCTGTATCCAATATGATAGTTGCTAATGGAACAGGAGAGCTGCGCAGAAGCTATACAGGAACGGGTTCCTATACCTTCCCAATAGGAGATATGACAGATACAGCGGAGTATTCACCAATTACAGTAAACATAACCGCAGGTACTTTTTCGAGTGCCTATGTGGGGGTTGCTGTTGTTGACGCCATTCACCCAAACAATTCAAGTGCTTCTAACAACATCACGCGGTATTGGAAAGTTAAAGAATCTGGTATCACAGGAGCTGTGGCTACCATTACGGCTAATTATCTGGCAGCTGACATTGTAGGAACTGAAGGTGATATCAGTGGCGGTCAGCTAAATGGTGTTTTCAATCAGGTCTCTAATCCCTGGGTAAAGTACACGGCTTTAGCAAGTAATAGTTTTACAGCTACAGGAGCAACATTAACAGCTGGTCAAACTTCTGCATTCACAGGAATCAAGGGAGGTTCATTTTCGGTTATACTTTCAGGATTCGGTTCATTCTGCCTTAATGCTTCTGCCACATTAACCGCTGACATAATTGGTGGCGATGCTCCTTATACTTATTTGTGGTCTGGGGGTCTTGGAACTGGGCAGACTGCAGCACCTCCGACTTCATCTGTTGGAACGATAAATTATACGGTTACTGTAAAAGATGCCAATGGGATTACGGCCTCAGATAATAATAATGTCACTGTCCTTCAGGATGTTCTTGGAGGAACCGTTTCATCAAATCAGACTATTTGTGCCGCAAACACTCCTGCAGACCTTACATTGACCGGTCAAACGGGAAGTGTAATTTATTGGCAAAGCGCATCCGATTTGGGTTTTACAGCGCCGGTAAATATTGCCAATACCACAACTACGCTTACTGGAGCTTCAATGGGGCCTTTGACAGCAACTACTTATTTCCGTGCTGTTGTTCTAAATGGAACCTGTCCAAATGTCTATTCGTCTGTTGCGGCAATTTCAATTAACTCAACCACCTGGACAGGAAGCTGGAGCAACGGTGTGCCGAACAGTACTGCTTCGGTCATCATTTCAGCTAATTATACGCCAGCAGCTTCTTTTGAGTGCTGTTCTTTAACGGTTAACAATAATGCAGCTGTTTTGATTCCATCGGGGATTAATTTGACTTTAAACGGAATACTTACAGTGGTTTCAGGCAGCAGTTTTACATTACAGAGTAATGCCAATTTAATACAGACTACTGATACAGCCAATTCCGGAAATATCACTGTTTTACGGGATTCTGCACCCATTAAGCGTTTGGATCACACCTTATGGTGCAGTCCTGTATCGGGCACGCAAACCCTGCAACAATTTTCTCCCAATACGCTCTCCAACCGTTTTTATGTCTATAATATTCTAAATAATACCTATACGGCAACACCGGCAACAGGTTATTTTCCATTGGCGAAAGCTATTGCTGTACGCGCCCCGAATAATTGGCCTGCGGCAGAGTCGGCATGGGGAGGAAGTTTTACGGGTATTCCCAATAACGGAAATATTACAACACCATTGGAAAATACTGGTGCGGCCTACAACGGAATTGGTAATCCATATCCATCAACAATCAGCGGAACTGAGCTGGTAAATGCCAACAGTACAATGATAACTGGTACGCTGTATTTTTATGCACACACTTTAGCAATGGATGCAACGGGGCAATTCCCGCCCGGGACTAATTATGCCCTCTGGAATCCCGGCACAGGAGGAACGCCTGCAACAGCTGGCGGCGGCGGTACTGGCAGCAGTCCTGTAACTCCAAACGGACTCATACAAACCGGTCAGGGATTTTTGGTAAAAGCTACAGCTCAGGGCAATATGATTTTTACCAACAGTATGAGAAAAACAAATACAGCTAATCCCTTTTTTAAGCAAAGTGCATTAAAATCCAATACAGCAGAACCTGATATTGAGAGACACCGTATATGGCTCACCCTCGGTGACAGCAATGGTTCTTTAAATACCATATTAGTGGGTTATGCGGAGGGAGCAACCAGTGGCATTGATTATGGCTATGACGGATTAAAGTTTGGAGGCTCAGGAAGTGAGCTGTATTCGATTATAGAGGGAGATGCATACAGTATTCAGGGCAGAGCTTTACCTTTTACAGCTGGCGACAATGTGCCATTAGGTTTTAAAGCTACAGAATCGGGTACTTTCACTATTGCTGTTTATAAAACAGATGGATTATTTAGCGGAAATCAGGATATACTGATCAAAGATAATCTGACAGGAACAACAAACAGCATCAAAACAGCATCATATAATTTCACCAGTGCCATTGGAACTTTTGACGGGCGTTTTGAAATAGTTTACACAAAAGGCAGCTTAGGCATTGACCCGCAGACAGCAATTGAAAACAGTGTAATAATATTCACAAAAAATAGTACACTATTTGTTCAAAGCAACAGTGTTATAACAACAGTGAGAATTTTTGATACACTCGGAAGATTACTTTCCGAAAATAAAAATATAAATGATAGACGTTTCCAGCGTGACAAATCAAGTTTTGCCAGACAGGCTGTTCTTATTGAGGTCACAGATAACGAAAATAAAAAAGTTGTCAAAAAAATAATCCTTTAAAATACCGCTGGGTTTTCTAAAAGCCTTGGATTTAATGTTTAATGTCAAAATGTTTGCATGCCAATAATACTTGATATATGAAAAAGATGCTCTATATTTTTATACTGTTTTTTTTATCCACTGCCGCATTTTGTCAGGATCCTCCAGATTTTGGCGACCCTAATGACCCAAATCCCACGGATGCAACTTTGCTTACACATGACCAAGTACCCATAATTGTAATTGTTGCCGTTTTTTTTGGAATATACATGATTGCGGGAAAAAAATACAATCCTTAAACTGTTTACAAGTTAGTATAAATGTGCCAGCCAGGATTCTTATGATTTAATGATGATTTTTGTAAGCAGTAAAAACAAAAAAGCCTTTAAATCCCAAGATTTATAGGCTTTTGATTTCATTTGAAAATGAATTTGTGGAATCGAAGGGTTCTCAATCGAACACTTAATTCCCTTATTAATGTTCATATATCGGGTAGGAAAATGATGTTTAATCTCTTTATTTATAAGGGTTTTGTCTTTTTTACAAAATGGTCATTTAAAAGTAGAAAATATCGCTTCCAGAATATGTCAAGTTGTTCGACAGTCGAACACCTGCTTTTTGTCTGTAATTTTTCAAAATAACAAAGTTATATAGTTTGTTCTAATCATAATTTGACGTGAATCAATAATTATAGTGCAGCAGGTCACACAATACTGAATAATCCATTCCTTAAAAAACTTGAAGAACAAATTAAAGATAATATCTCTAAAGAAAAATTAAATTTTGGTGGTGCTGGAAGAAATGAAAGTTCTGATGGTTATAAGCTCAAAAGCTAAACTTCAATTATAAATAATAAACCAGTTAATTTAAAAAACGTTGATTTAAAAACCAAATCCACAGTAGAACACGATCAATATTATTTTGGGAATATCGGGCAAGATGTAATTGTACAGTTTTCAGAAATGATAATCAATTTCAAATATCTGTATATTGATTTTGTGAAATAAAAATAGAATTTATCCTAATTTTTACTTCATCATAGATGCGACAGAATCTTTCTGTAAGCGGTATTAAAAATTAATCAAAACATCATATTCATAAATGAAAGATTTACAAAGCTACTTATAGCTTTGCAGTAATTATAAATTTATTTTTTGAATATGACACATAATACTTTCATAAATAAAAAACTTGTTTTCAATAAGGTTTATGAACAAAATTGGAAAGCATTGTATGTTTTTGCTTTTAATATTCTGAGAGACAAACAATCGGCTGAGGATATTATCCAAGAGATATTTATTGATTTTTGGCTGCGCATGGGCGAAACTGATATACAAAATTTTACGGCCTATTTATTTCAGGCTGTTAGAAATCAGTGTGCAAAAAAGCTTAAGTCTAAAAAATTGACGGCTTTTGAGCTAGAGATTTTTGAAGAGGCGCTGCAGTTAATTGAAGATGAACAAACCATTGAATTTTCGAAAGAAATTTTAATGGAGGAAGTAAAACAAAAGGCTCATGAAATTTTACCAAAAAAATGTCTTGATATTTTTACGCTTAGGTTTTATGATAACATGACCATTAAAGAAATTGCAGAACAAAAGAGTTTATCGATTAGTACTGTTGAAAATCAGATAAATAAGGCTCTTAAACTGTTGAAAGCTGGAAATAATTACTACATTAAATTATTAGGGATACTTATTGTGTGTTCATAATTGTATTTCTTTTGTTTCTCTTTTGTTAAGAATGTTAACAAATTGTAATCCTTGTTATATTTTATAGGTGCTGGCTCTTTTTGGTGTACTATACTAATAAAGAACTTATTTAATATAGTGCACATGGGTAAACAATACAAGCATCTTTTTAAAAGATACAGCGAAGGCAAATCTTCTGAAAAGGAAACAAGAGCGGTAAATACTTATTTTACCAAAATGCAGGATCATGGTATTAAAGAATCCAAAATTGATACTGATGTTCTGGGACAGCGCATTCTATTGAAAATTGAACAAAGATTAGGACGAGAAAAGAAGACTGATTTTTACAGAATTGCTGCATCTGCCGCAGCAGTTATTCTTTTGGGAACTTTGTGGTTTTCTTTCAATTCTATTTTTAATACAAACCACTACATTACTGTTGCTGCCAAATTTGGTGAACAAAAAAGAATGATGCTGCCCGATTCGTCAGTTGTTTATTTAAATTCAGGAAGCAGCATTGTCTATCCTGAGCACTTTGGAGAAGATTCTAGAGCTATTAGCTTAAAAGGAGAAGCTTACTTTGAGGTAGTGCATAAAGAAAAACACCCTTTTATTATTTCATCAAATCATTTTAAAACTCAAGTTTTAGGAACCCGATTTATCGTAACAAATTACGAAAAAGGAATTCCTTCGGTAACAGTAGTTTCAGGAAAGGTTCAAGTTACAGATCTGCATTCTTCAAATTCAGAAATTATCACTAAAAATCAAAGAGTGATTTATGATGATAAAACAAGTTCTTTAGTTAGGAGCAATACTATAGAATCTTCAGATTATCTGGCATGGAAAAACGGCAGAATCTTTTTTGATCATGCTGACATATATCAAGTTTTACTAACACTTCAAAGAAAGTATAACGTTGTTTTGAAACTAGATTCGCCTCTTTATCAGTGTAATACTATTAGCGGGAATTTCTCTGGTGATAATATAGAAAAGATCCTAAGTGCCATTCGTTTCATTAATGATATGGATTATACCAAAATTAAAAAGGACACTATAAATATAAGACTTAAACCCTGTAAAAACTGATGCCTATGAAAAGATGAAAGACTACTTAACAGCATAAGAATAAAAAACCCGAACATGGCGGCCACCAATTATCGGGTTGTATTAATTGCAAAATAATTAACATAAAACAAATATATTCAAATTATGTATCTTGTAACAAAAAAAATAGCAGCAAAAAGAAGATTTTATTCTTTTTATTGGCTGCTTTATTGACACAGCTGACATTTGCGATAACATTAAAATCGCAAAGTACAGAATCTACCCAAATATTAGTTTCAAAAAATGTTTACGAACTTAAAACATTATTTAAGACTATTGAAAATCAAACAGATTTTTCTCTTCTTTATACAGATGAAGTAGCAAAACTAAAAGCGCAGACTCCTATAAGTTCTGGAACGCATACATTAGCCGAATTGCTTAAAGAGGCGGCTATTAAGTTTAAAGTTGTTTATCAAATAAATGACGGTTTAATTACTTTTAAACCAAATACTGCCGCTAGAGATAAAACAATATCTGTTTTAGCAAAACAGATAAAAATTTCTGGTAAGGTTACAGATAATTCGGGTAAGCCAATACCCGGAGTCTCAATTCTTGTTGAAGGAACATCATCTGGTGTTCAAACCGATTTCGATGGCAGTTATACCATTGAGGCAGAAGAAGGACAAACGCTCGTTTTTTCTTGTATTGGATTTAAAACAACTAAGCAGATTATTGGACAGGAAAAGAAAATTAATGTAATTCTTACCGAAGAGGCAGAAATGCTGAAAGAATTGGTAATAACTGCATTAGGTATTAAGCGAGAAGAAAAAGCCCTTGGTTATGCTATGCAAAAAGTAGAGGGAGGTTCTGTTCAGACAGTTAAAGGGGTAGATGTTGCTACTTCTTTGACAGGAAAGGTTGCAGGTTTAATGGTGAAAAACAGTACTGAATTTGCCGAAGCTCCAACAGTAGAGCTGCGTGGGGAAAATGCGCTGCTTGTTATAGACGGTGTCCCATATGGAAATATGACACTTAGAGATATTCCTGCTGATGATATAGAAACTCTGAACGTGCTTAAGGGAGCAACCGCATCTGCTCTATACGGTTATAGAGGAGCAAGTGGTGCTATCATAGTAACAACAAAAAAAGGCAGGGACAAGAAAGGGTTTATAGTCTCAATTAATAGCAGTACAATGTTCACTGCTGGTTATTTAGCAATTCCTAAAACGCAAACTGTTTTTGGAAGACAGATAGATGCAGTTACCAATATCTATAAAGGAACTGGTTCTTGGGGGGTGCCGATGGAAGGTCAAGATGTTATCCAGTGGGATCCTATTACAAAAACAAATAAGTCTATGCCTTATCTTGCAACAGGAAAGGATAATTTTGAGAATTTCCTAGAGCAAGGTTATATTCTTAACAATAATGTTAGCATTACCCAACAAGGCGAACACGGCAGTCTGCGAGCCTCTGCTGCTTGGGTGTCCAATAAAGGACAATATCCTAATTCTCAGCTTGATAAATATACTTATACCTTGGGTGGTGATATAGATTTGGATAAGTTCAAATTATCATCATCAGTATCCATAAATAAGCATACTTCTCCAAATATTGGATTTAATGGTTATAAAGGTTACGATCCAATGTACAGCATATTAATTTGGTCTTCTCCAGATTATGATTTAAGAGATTACAAAGATTATTGGCTTGTTAAAAATGAAACACAAAATAATAGTTATACAGGTACAAATAATAACCCTTATTTCGACAGATATGAAAGACTGCATAGTATTGATCGTCAGGTTTTCAACGGTTTTGTTTCGGGAACTTATGAGTTAGCGCCAGGGTTTAATGCTGTTTTAAGAACGGGTTTTGATACTTACAATAATAAGCAGGTTGTTCGTATATCTAAAGGATCGCTTCAAGGAGCTGGTAATTCTACAGTTATTTTAAATGGTTCTGAGATTTGGGGAGAATCTTTAAAAGGCTCATACAATGAAGGTATGGGAAGCGGTTATAGTTCAAACACTGATTTCATTTTTACAGGAAATAAAAAAATTAAGGATTTTGATATTGAAGGTCTCTTTGGTGGAACTATTTATTATACCGAAGATCAGGGTATTGAAGCCAGAACTCAGGGAGGACTTACGATACCAGGTTTTTATTCCTTAAAATCATCAGTTACCAGTGCAGTCGTAAATTCGACAATTTATAAGAGGCAAGTTAATAGCTTGTATGGAAGGCTTGCTGGATCATGGAAAAGTATGCTGTTTCTTGAAGGTACTTTAAGAAATGACTGGAGTTCAACTTTACCAGAATCTACTCGTTCATATTTATATCCATCTATATCCAGCAGTTTTTTGGTCTCTGAAATTTTGCCGAAATATGACTGGCTTTCTCTTTGGAAATTTCGTGGTTCTTGGACGTCTTCAAAAACACCGGCAGGTGTTTACGAGTCGAATTCGGTATACAACATAACAACAAATGCGTGGGGCAGTGCTAATTCGGCCTCATATCCAGACACGGTAAGAGGAAATGAAGTTGCACCAGAGTCTTCAAGTACTTGGGAGGTAGGAACAGTGGCAAATTTGTTCAAAAAACGAGCTTCCTTAGATTTTACCATTTACTCGAAAAGAATGTTTGACTTTTTAAAAGCAACAAGTGTAAGCAGTGCATCTGGTTTTAGTTCTAATTATACTAATATTGACGAAGAAATTACCCGAAGAGGCTTAGAACTTACACTAAGTGTCACACCCGTAAAAACTACTGATTGGCAATGGGATTTAACGGCAAACTGGTCTAAATATGCTCGTTATTATACAAAACTCGATAGTCAGTTTTCTGCTGATAAACCTTGGGTAAAAGTAGGTAAGAGAGCAGATGCATTTGTTTTGAATGAGTTCCTTAAAGACGAAAAAGGTAATATGATTTATGAAAACGGACTGCCAGTTTATTCATCATATGAATCAGTACATGGATATGCTGATCCAGACTGGATATGGGGTTTAACATCATCGCTTCGATATAAAGACTTTACATTAAATATTTCTATGGACGGGAGAGTAGGCGGTTTAGCGCAAACAACTACCGAAATGTATATGTGGCAGTCTGGGAATCATCCGGATTCGGTAAATGATATTCGATATAAGGATGTTACTACAGGTACTAGTAATTATTTGGGTGATGGAGTAAAAGTAGTTTCGGGGAATGTTGTTTATAATTCTTATGGTGAGATAACCAGTGATACCCGTCAATATGCCCCAAACGATGTATATGTAACTTATGAAAACTATGTTAAAAGAGTTCATAAAGGGAATGCTTGGGGCGGGACACCTTCTCCTTACGATACTTACAGTACAACCTTCCTAAAATTAAGAGAGCTTTCTTTGACTTATGCAGTTCCGCAGGGAGCATGCCATTTTATTAGAGCTAAGAGTGCTTCTATATCTGCAATAGGGCAAAATTTATTTCTTTGGGCTAAAGATTTTAAATATTCTGACCCTGACGGAGGTTCTGATAATTTTAGCGATCCATCTCAGCGATTTTTAGGCTTTAATGTTAAGCTTGAATTTTAAATTGATTAAAAGCAACATAATTTAAAACTATAGATATGAAAAAAATTATCACCGCCATAGCCGGGATACTTATATTGGCAGGTTGCAGTAATTTTGATGAAATTAATACAAACCCCAATACTCCAACTCAAGTAAGCGCTTCTTTGTTATGCACAAACATTATTCTGAGCATTGCTAAATATCAAGGTGCTGATTCGAAAGAATATATTTCTGAAAATGCCTTGCCAAAATATGTTGGTTATGCAAATGAAGGGCAATTAGGAACCCAATATAATTTCATAACAAATTCAAGTTTCAATAAGATGACAATTTTGCCGGATATTGACAAGATGCTCGAATTTGCAAAAGGAGACCCTGCTGAAAATTCTTATAAAGGAGTAGCTCATTTTATGCGGGCATATACTTTTTACCTGCTTACCATGAAAATGGGCGATATTCCATACAGTCAGGCTAACCAAGGGAGTCAGGGGAACTATAAACCTAAGTATGATCTGCAAAAAGATGTATTTATTGGTATTCTTACTGAATTAGAATTAGCAAATGCTAATTTTTCTGAAGGAGCTTCTTTTCAAGGAGATCCAACTGTTTTTCAAGGAAATCCAACCCAATGGAAAAGAGCCTGTAATGCATTTGAACTTAAGGTTCTGATGAGTTTAAGTGCTAAAGAAAATGATGTTGATTTAAAAATAAAACAAAGGTTTGCGGCTATTGTTAATAGCAATGTTCTATTGGAAAAAGCTTCTGATTATTTTGGTCTTGAGTACAGCAGCGTAAATTCACATCCGCTATATAGTACCAACGATATGTTTACAGGAAGAACTCTTTTGAGTAAAACGATTGTTGAGAATCTTAAAGACCTTAAAGACAAACGTCTGTTTTATTTTGCAGAACCTTCGGCTTCTCAATTGCTTGCCGGATATGCATCTAATGATATGGGAGCATACGTAGGCGTAAAAACATCATTAGATTATGGTCTAATGAATGCAAATTATAGTAAAGGAAACTATTCTAAAATAAATTTGAGGTATCAGACAAAACAAAATAGTGAGCCAAGAAGAATGCTTACTTATGCGGAGCAGGAACTTATTTTGGCAGAAGCACGTATTAAAGGATGGATAAGTATTGGCAGTGCACAGCAGTATTACGAAAATGGAGTTAGAGCGGCTCTAACAAATGTTATGAGTATAGATGCTTCTTTTGCCCACGGGAATCCAATTGTACAAACTGATATAGATAATTATTTTACAGGAAAAGCAGTATTTGCTTTGGATCAAGATAGTCAGCTCAAACAAATTTGGTTACAGCGTTACCTGCTTAATTTTTTGGTTGATGCAGAAACTGCTTATTTCGAATATAGAAGAAACAAGTATCCGGACTTTGAGATTGATCCAGCTACTAATCTAAATGTTAAGAGTCCTAATGATTTACCAGTACGGTATTTATATCCATCTTCGGAGTTGAATTATAATAGTCAAAATTTGACCGAAGCTTTGAACAGGCAGTATGGCGGTTATGATGAAATTAATAAAAAGATGTGGCTTTTAGCCAATTAGTTGTTAGTTAGGTTTTTTTTTTGACGCCACTCTCATTTGTTTGGAGTGGCGTTTTTTAAATTATTAAAAGTTTTTTTGATAAGCAGTCTTTTTTTTGATGTGCCTATCGATATTTATTAAATTTATGAGAATCAAGCGAAGTAATAATAAAACCAATAAAATGAAAAAAATAAAATTACTGATATTATTCATTTGGGCATTCCAGATTAATGGTCAGAACATAAAAATAATGACTTACAATATTCGTTTGGATATAGCAAGTGACGGGGAGAATGATTGGACACACCGCAAGGATTTTTTTGCGTCCCAGATTCAGTTTTATGATCCAGAGATATTTGGGATTCATGAAGCATTACCAAATCAGGTAAATGATATAGCTGCAGTGCTTTCTCAATATGATTTTGTTGGTATAGGAAGAGATGGTGCGGGAAAAGGCGAATCATCGAATATTTTTTATAAAAAAGAGCGTTTTAAAATGCTAGAAAGCAATACTTTTTGGCTTTCGGAAACGCCCAATAAAATTTCTAAGGGCTGGGATGCGGCTTATCCAAGAGTGTGTACCTATGCTTTGTTTAAAGAATTGAAAATGAAGCGGATTTTCTGGGTTTTTAATACTCACTTAGATCATATTGGAGTTCAGGCAAAAGCAAATGGAATAAGGCTTATTCTTTCCAAAATAAATGAGCTGAACGAAAAAAAATATCCAGTTGTTTTTATGGGAGATCTTAACTCTGAGCCAGCATCTGAAGTAATTGCAATTTTAAAAAAGGAGATGAGAGACACCCGTGATGTTTCAGAGGTAAAAGCATTTGGACCTTCTGGCACATTTAATGGTTTTAAGCACAATGAACCAGTGGTCCTTTTACTTGATTATATTTTTATATCGGATGAAAGTAAATTTAAAGTGAAAAAATTTGCTGTTTTAAGTGATTCAAAAGATTTAAAATATCCGTCAGATCACTTACCAGTTTATATTGAGCTGGATTATAAATAGTCTTATAAAAACATGCCGGTATTCTGTGGCAGACCGATTTCACTTGACTAAATTTCTCTGTTACTGAGTTTCTTTTATAATTGGTAATTTATAAATATAAAAGATTGGGTCTTTAAATTATGCAGTCAGTGAAAAAGATATATTTTTGAGTCCTACGTAGTCAAGTCAAAAAGTTTTAGTTGCCAATAGGAGTGGGCGAAGAATGCAATTCTTCGCTATCAGCTTACAAGTTGTACATATCTGAACGATCGGGGATGCATTGCGATAAAAGGCGAAATTTAAGTTTATATCGAACACCTTACTAAAATGCGTTGTTTTATTGGGCATATGATGTTCAATTCCCGCCAGCTCTTATTTTTATTTCTTTAATGATTTTGTTTTTATAAAAAATAAGGTAATAAAAGTAATAATTGTACTGTAAAAACATTGATTTTAGTGAAATAAATAAAAAAGGAAGGTGTTCGACACCTTCCTTTTTGTGGAGTCGAAGGGTTCTCAATCGAACATCTAATTCCCTTATTAATGTTCATCATAGATCGTCTAGGGAAATGATGCTTTATCTCTTTGTCTTTTTTTAATTTTTGTTGAATTGTTTTCTAAAAAAAAATAATGTATCTTTTTTTAGATTCTCTTTAATCAAAATGGTCATTCAAAAATAGAAAATATCGCTTCCAGAATATGTCAAGGTGTTCGACTGTCGAACACCTGATTTCCTATTGAAAAATAAACCAATATGGTGAAAAAAACGTTGTTGGTCGAAATAGTGTGAAGTAGAATGTTGATTTACTTTAAATTTATTATTTTAATTAGTCTTACTGGCAAAACATTAAATTTAGATCTAATGAAGAATATTTTTTTACTGCTTAGTTTTTTTTCAATAATAACACCAATTTGTTCTCAAGAATTGGTAAAGTCTCCTGAATCATTTGGTCCAGTACCAACACAAAAACAAGTTGATTGGCAAGAAATGGAGTTTTATGCTTTTGTGCACTTTTCATTAAATACATTTACAAATAAAGAATGGGGGTATGGAGATGAGTCTCCGCAGCTGTTCAATCCGACTAATCTTGATGTTCGTCAATGGGCTCGGATTGCTAAGGAAGCGGGCATGAAAGGAATTATATTAGTAGCCAAACACCATGATGGTTTTTGTTTATGGCCATCAGCTTATACAGAACGATCTGTGAAAAATTCTCCATGGAAAAAAGGCAAAGGAGATTTGGTTAAAGAATTAGCTGCAGCCTGTAAAGAGTACGATTTAAAATTAGGTCTATATCTTTCTCCATGGGATAGAAATCATGCTGAATATGGTAAACCGGAATATATTACGTATTTCAGAAATCAGCTGAAAGAATTGTTTACAAATTATGGCGATGTTTTCGAAATGTGGTTTGATGGAGCCAATGGTGGTGATGGTTATTATGGCGGTGCAAATGAAACCCGAAAAATAAATACTCTCGAATATTACAATTGGGATGAAACCTATAAATTAATTTATAAAACAGCACCAAAAACTTTGGTATGGGGAGTTGGTCCTTCAGAAGCCAGGTGGATTGGAAATGAAGAAGGCCGTGCCGGAAAAACAAATTGGAGTCTTTTACGTCAGAAAGAGGAGTTGGCAGGAAAAGTACATTATACCGAGTTTATGTCCGGCCATGTGGATGGAGAAAAATGGGTTCCTGGTGAAGCCGACGTATCAATAAGACCCGGATGGTTTTACCACGCAGTTGAAGATGACAAGGTTCGTTCTCTTGATGAAATGGTCGATATTTATTATGAATCTATTGGGCGTAATGCTAATTTATTATTGAATCTTCCGGTTGACAAAAGAGGTTTGGTTCATGAAAATGACAAAGCTAGACTAAAAGAACTGGTTGCAGTAATAAAAGAAGATTTTAAAACCGAATTATTAGCATCAAGCAAAGTAACAGCTGATAATAGCAGGGGTAACAGCAATGAATTTACAGCTAAAAATGTAACTGACGGAAATAAAGAAACTTACTGGGCAACGGACGATAATGTAAAAACAGCTTCAATTGTATTTGATTTTGAAAAACCTACAGCCATCAATCGTATTCTACTTCAGGAATATATAAAATTAGGCCAGCGTGTTAAAGTTTTTACTGTAGAAGCTAAAATTGAAGGACATTGGAAAACTATTGCCAATGAAACTACAATTGGTTATAAAAGAATTTTAAGAATAGATAGAGTAATAGCTTCGGTACTTAAAATAAATATTACCGACTCAAAAGCGAGTATTGTAATTTCGAATATTCAGGCCTATAATGCACCAACTTTTGTAAGGACTCCAGAAATTCAGCGTGATAAAAATGGAAATGTATCTATGAAATCTGAAGAAGGAAATAATATTTATTATACTATTGATGGTTCTGACCCGTCTGTAAAAAGCACATTATATAAAGATGTTTTTAAATACAATAAAGCTGTTCAGATTAAAGCCATTGAAGTCAATAAAAATGAAAAGATCAGCAGTGCAGTAATAACAGCAAAATATGGCATTTCCAAAGAAAAATGGAAAGTTATTACTGCATCAAACGGCGATATGAATTTAGTAAATAGAATTATAGACGGAAATCCAATTACAGACTGGAGTTTCAGAAGCGATAGCAATAACCAATCACAAGAAGTGGTTATTGATATGGGAGCTATTCTAAAAATAACAGGGTTTACTTATGTTCCGCGGCAAGTGGGCAACAATCTTAATTTAATATCCAAATATGAATTCTATACAAGTTTAGATAATATAAAATGGACAATACAATCTCAGGGAGAATTTTCAAATATTAAAAATAATCCCATAGAACAAGTAAAAACATTTGCTGAAACTAAAGCAAGATACCTGCGCTTTGCAGCTAAATCAACTGAAGGAAAAGGTCAGACATTTTCCATTAGCGAAATAAATGTGATCGAAAAGTAAATATAAACGAATCTTAATTTGGTGTCGATTTTTTTAAAGTTTCCACTTTTGTCTTTTGCCGAAGTTAAAAGGTTATTAGTCGAATTTTTAATTCTGCAGATGGACTAATTCTTAATTTTATAATATAATTATAAAGGAATGGTCAAATGATTAAAGAAAGCATAAATTTTAAAGAAGCTGGGAAATTTGAAGAAACACGTTTTGAGAAAATTCATAACGTAATTTTCGGATCATCTAAAGAGGCTTCCTTATTAGTTGCACAAGAAATAGCAAATATAATCCAGAGAAAAGAAGAACTAAATGAACCTTGCGTTTTAGGATTAGCAACAGGATCCTCACCTGTAAAAGTTTACGAAGAACTCGTAAGACTGCATAAAGAAGAAGGTTTAAGTTTTTCCAATGTAGTAACCTTCAATTTGGATGAATATTATCCGATGGATAAAAATAATATCCAGAGTTATTGGCATTTCATGCATGAACACCTTTTTGATCATGTTGATATTCTTCCGGAAAATGTTAATATTCCTGACGGAAATATCAGTAATGAAGATTTACAGCAATATTGTATCGATTATGAAATGAAAATTAAATCATACGGCGGTTTAGATTTCCAGCTTTTAGGAATTGGAAGAACAGGCCATATTGGGTTTAATGAGCCGGGATCACACGTTAATTCGGGAACAAGAAGCATTACGCTTGATCATTTGACACGTATTGATGCAGCATCTTCATTTTTAGGTATTGATAACGTACCCCGAAAAGCTATTACAATGGGAATTGGTACTGTAAAAACTGCCAAAAGAATCGTACTTCTGGGATGGGGAATCAGTAAAGCTGAAATTATAAAAAAAACAATAGAAGGAGAAATTTCTTCACAAGTGCCGGCAACATATTTACAACAGCACAGCAATGCAACATTTGTTTTAGATACTGAAGCTTCATCAGAATTAACGAGAGTAAAAACACCTTGGTTAGTAAAATCAATTATATGGACAGACGAATTAAAACTTAAGGCAGTTGCCTGGTTAAGTGAACTGACTAAAAAGCCTTTCCTTAAACTTACAGACAAGGATTATAATGAACACGGGATGTCCAGTTTGTTGACAGATGAAGGAACTGCTTATGATTTAAATATTAAAATGTTTAATAAAATGCAGCAGACTATTACAGGCTGGCCTGGAGGAAAACCTAATGCGGATGATACTTACAGACCGGAACGAGCTGCTCCGGAAAGAAAGAGAATTATCATTTTCAGCCCGCACCCTGATGATGATGTTATCTCGATGGGAGGAACTTTTGACAGGCTGGTAGAACAAGGACATGATGTGCATGTTGCCTACCAGACATCTGGAAATATTGCAGTTTCTAATGAAGAGGCTTTAAAATTTGCTGAAATTTCGATGGCATTAAATAAAAAATCCATTGAATCTGAAGATATTATCAACTTTTTAAAGAATAAAAAAACTAATGATATTGATTCATTAGAAGTTAGAAAATTGAAAGGATTAATTAGAAGAAGCGAGTCTTTGGCTGCTATGAGATATTTAGGTTTACCGGATTCTAATGTTAACTTTTTGGATTTGCCTTTTTATGAAACGGGCACAGTTAAAAAAAATAATCTGGGTGAAGCCGATGTAGAAATTATGTGTGATATTATTGAAAGGATAAAACCGCATCAAATTTATGCAGCAGGAGATTTAGCTGACCCGCATGGAACGCATAAGGTTTGTTTAGATAGTTTATTTGAGGCTTTAAAAAGATTGAAGCATAAAGATTTCATGGATGACTGCTGGGTCTGGTTGTATAGAGGAGCGTGGCATGAGTGGGAATCATTCCAAATAGAAATGGCGGTTCCAATGAGTCCTGATCAGGTTCTTAAAAAACGTCATGCTATTTTCTATCACCAATCTCAAAAAGACGGAGTAATGTTTCAGGGAGATGACAGCAGAGAATTTTGGGTAAGAGTTGAAGATAGAAATAGATTGACAGCAGAAAAATATAATGCATTAGGACTAGCTGATTATTCCGCTATTGAAGCATTTAAACGATATCATTTTTAGTTTGTTTTTATCGAATAATAAATTATTTCATGTAATTTATTTTTGTTAGTTAGTTACCTGTTTGTTGAAAATGCAACCGTAATAGTTGCATTTTTTTTATATGATTAAAACTTATTTTGATATAAAATAATAATCTTGAGTAAAAGCGTTTTTGTGCTTTGAAAGGGTTTCGACTCGGATCAGCCTGAAACCTATCTAAATTATACCTAAAATAAGTATAATGGAGGAAGAAAATTTAAAACAGTCTCTTCTTTAGCAAAGTTTAAGATCTTTTGCATTAAATTACTCCTTTGACTTTGACCAGATATTAAATAGAAGAATTTAAAATTCTTTGTTTTACGTGATCAATATAAGATCTTCCAATTACGTATCTAAGTCCTTCAATTTCAATACTATTTCCTTCAACGGCATCAATTTTATCAATTGCAATAGTGTATGATCGATGTATTCTCAAAAAATTCCTTTCGGGTAATAAATCGGTAAAGTCAGATAATGTACTGTGTATTATGTATTTACCGCTTAAAGTGTTGATTTTTAGATAATCTTTCAAGCTTTCAATAACTAAAATTTCATTAAAAAATATTTTTTTCATTCTCTTCTTATCGATCTTAACAAAAATAAAAGGGCTTTCTGGATTACTTTCCTGCGTAGAATTACTGTTATTGTTAAGTCTTTTGCTAATCTTGTTTAGGGTTTTCATTAACCTTGGAAATTCGATTGGCTTTACCAGATAGTCCAGAACATCTAATTCATAAGTTTCTATAGCAAACTGACTATACGCACTTGTAATAATAAGTATTGGAGGGTTTTCTAGACTTTTTATGAAATTTATACCATCTAGAACAGGCATATTAATATCAAGAAAAATTACATCAACTTTATTGTTTTTCAAAAAATTTAGGCCTTCAATTGGATTACTAAAAGTGTTTATTACCTCAAAATTTTCAACAGGCTCTAGGTAATTTTTAATAACATTAATTGCTAATGGTTCATCATCTATGATTAAACAATTTATTTTCATTACTATATGTTTTTGAGAGAAATAAATTTAATAGTTGTAAAAAGAGAAAATGGTTTTTAGGATACTTTAATTACAAGCTTTGCAACAAAAATATCCTTTTTATTTTTAAATGAAAGCTTATAATCGCTTTTATTATAACCTAATTCAAGCCTTTTTTTAACATTTTCTAAACCTATACCGCTAGACTTGTTAAAAATATCCTTATGTTCAGTGATTTCGGGCATTGGATTGGTAATTGTGAAATGCAGAAAATCACCTTTAATCTTAAAATTAATATCGATTATAACTGGTCCAGTGTTCTTGTTAACACCATGTTTAAATGCATTCTCAATAAAGGTAAGCAGTATAATAGGACTGATTTCTTTGTCATGAATGTCTCCGGTAATATACATATTAACTTCTAATCGGTCATCATTTCTAATTCTTTCTAAGTCTAGATAATTTTGTATACAAAGTATTTCGTTTTCTAAAGTTTGTTTCTTAATTTTTGTTTCGTACAGCATGTAACGCATTAATTCAGATAGTTTTAGGACTATTTTTGGAGTTTTATTTGATTTTTCTACCGATAAAGAATAAATATTGTTAAGCGTATTGAAGAAAAAATGCGGAGAAATTTGAGATTTTAGGAAAAGTAATTCTGTTTCTAATTGAGATTTCTCAAGATCGGTTACCCTTCTTTGTTCATTCAAAAAATCGAATGTAATCTTAATTGCTGTTACAAAAGTGATTACATAGAGTTCTCCCATCATCATGTCTATAGTATAATTGAGTGTTAATTTATCTATAGTTTCGGGGCCTTCAGGCCATACATTATGCGTTATTAATAAGTATGTTAGATTAAATTTTATAAATACCATTATAAATATAGAGGAAAAAACTGCAAATACATATAGCAGATATTTTTTTCGATAAACAAGATAGGGCATAAATATTAAAATATTGAGATAACACAATGTCATGTGAATAGGAAAGCCTAATAAGTTTGTTTTTAATGAATACTGATAATCATTAAAATAGCTCCCCCAACGGAATGTGTTAAATAAAAAGTAAATAAGCCAAAAAAATATGTGATAATGTAATGGTAATCGATATAATTTGCTGGAATTTAAATTCATAATAATGATATTCTTTTGTGAATTTTTTGATGTTTATCTTAGTTTATATGTTGTCCGTCTAAATTACGATTAAATAAAAGTTGAATTTGTTTAATTTTAAAGTTAAATCAAGATTATTATATGAAGAATTTTACCCTGCTGGTTTTGCTTGTTATTTTAGCTGCAAGTTGCAAAATAAATGTAAACAAAAATCACAATGACAAAACACTTTTTGTTAACCACGTTGATCCTTTTATTGGTACTGGCGGTCATGGGCATACTTATCCGGGAGTAACAGTTCCATTTGGAATGCTGCAGGTGAGTCCAGATAATGGTATTTCAAACTGGGATTGGTGTTCGGGTTATCATCATTCTGATTCTATTGTTGCTGGTTTCAGTCATCTGCATTTAAGCGGAACTGGAATTGGAGATTTGGCAGATATCTTATTCATGCCGACAAATAAAAAAGTCGATTTAACAGCTAAAACAGCTTCACGCGATCAATTGCCTTATAAATCAAAATACAGTCATGTTAACGAAAAAGCAGTACCGGGCTCTTACCAAGTTTTTCTTGAAGACCCTAAAATCAATGTAGAATTAACGTCTTCAAAACGTATCGCCTTTCATAAATATACATTTGCTAAAAATGATAAACAATCAGTTATAATTGATCTTGGATTTGCTATTAATTGGGACAAAACCACGAAAACAGGAATTATAATTGAAGATGAATATACCATAAGCGGGTATCGTTTTAGTACCGGATGGGCAAAAAATCAGAAAGTATTTTTTGTGGCAAAATTTTCAAAACCAATTTCAGAAACCATTTTACTTGCTAATAAACAGGTTGTTACAGGAAATAAAGCTGATGGAGAAAATACAGCAGCACAATTGTTTTTTAATGCAAATAATACAAATGAATTATTTGTAAAAGTAGCCCTGTCATCTGTAAGTTTGGATAATGCAAAAGACAATCTGGACGGAGAAAAATCAACTTTCGAAAAAACAAAATCTGAGGCAGCCACAATCTGGAATACAGCTTTGAGTAAAATTACAGTAGAAACACCAGTTGATTCATTAAAAACAATGTTTTATACTGCAATGTATCATACACAATTAGCACCTGTAACTTATAGTGATAAAAACGGTCAGTTTAGAAAAGAGGATGATCAGATTGTTACAGCAAAAGATTATACAGCTTACTCGACCTTATCACTATGGGATACTTTTAGGGCAGAAAATCCTTTACTTACTTTAGTAGCTCCTGACAGAGTTTCAGATATTGTAAACTCAATGTTAACCTATTACGATACCAAAAAAATATTACCAGTTTGGACTTTATATGGTAACGAAACCAATACAATGACGGGGTATCATTCAATTCCCGTAATTGTTGATGCGTACCAAAAAGGAATTAAAGGTTTTGATGCTGAAAAGGCATACGAAGCTATGAAAGCCACAATGATGCAGGACGAACGCGGGTTGAATTTCTACAAAAAATACGGCTACATTCCTTATAATTTACTGGATGAATCAGTAACAATTACTTTGGAGTATGCTTATGATGATTGGTGTGTGGCACAGATGGCCAAAGCTTTAGGCAGAAACGAGGATTATCAATTTTTTCTAAAACGTTCTCAGGGGTATCAATATTTATTTGATCCAAAAACTGGGTTTATGAGAGGAAAAGCAGAAGACGGAAAATCATGGAATGAGCCTTTCGATCCCAAACATTCCAACCACAGAGAACATACAGATTATACCGAAGGAAACGCCTGGCAGCACAGCTGGTTTGTGCCGCAGGATGTTGACAATTTAATTTCGCTTCACGGAAGTAATGAAGTTTTTACAAAACGTTTAGAACAGCTTTTTACCGAGAGTTCAGAAATTACAGGAAGCAATGTTTCTGCAGATATTTCAGGATTAATTGGGCAATACGCACACGGAAATGAGCCAAGTCATCATATTGCTTATATGTTCAATCATGCGGGACAGCCTTGGAGAACGCAATATTGGGTACGTCATATTTTAGACACACAATACAATACAACGCCAAACGGATTGAGTGGCAATGAAGACTGCGGACAAATGTCGGCCTGGTATGTTTTCAGTTCGATGGGACTATATCCTATGAATCCAGCATCGGGGGAATACGAAATTGGAAGTCCAATTTTTGAAAAAGCAACAATCAATCTTGAAGACGGAAAAACTTTTGTAATTGAAGC
The DNA here is from genome assembly GCF_003385115.1 of Flavobacterium aquicola. Taxonomy (GTDB): domain Bacteria; phylum Bacteroidota; class Bacteroidia; order Flavobacteriales; family Flavobacteriaceae; genus Flavobacterium; species Flavobacterium aquicola. The sequence continues at coordinate 16,307 of NZ_QUNI01000001.1, read as the reverse complement.
AGAAAATGTCTCTAACAAAAATTTTTACATACAGTCAGCAACACTTAATGGTGTTCCATTTAATCAAACCGCAATCTCACATCAGCAAATACTGCAAAGCGGAATTTTGCATTTTGTAATGGGGGCACAGCCAAATAAAAGCTGGGGATTAAAAAAATAATAAACCACATAAACTAACCTAACAAAAATAATTAATGGATATTATTGACGTATCGATCATCGTAGCCTATATTCTGCTCTCTGTCGGAATAGGAATTTGGATTTCAAGAAAAGCATCAAAAGGATTAGATGATTATTTCCTTGGCGGAAAAACAATAAAATGGTATCTTTTAGGTCTAAGCAATGGATCAGGAATGTTTGATGTTTCGGGGACTTCCTGGATGATTGGGGTTCTGTTTTTATATGGTGTAAAAAGTTTTATGTTTATGTGGCTTTGGCCGATATGGAATCAGATTTTCGTGATGATGTTTCTTGCAGTATGGATCAGAAGATCAAAAGTAATGACGGGTTCTGAATGGATTTTAACCCGCTTTGGAAGTGACAGAGCTGGTAAAGCATCCCATATCATTGTTGCGATTTTTGCAATTATATCTACCATTGGTTTTATCGCTTACTTTTTTGAAGGAATTGGGAAATTTGTAACCATTATTCTTCCTTGGGACTTAACACTTCATTACGGTGATTTACTTTTGCTGACTTCAGAGCGTTCTTATGCTTTGATTATTATTTTCTTAACCACAATTTACACTGTAAAGGGCGGAATGTTTTCTGTAGTTGCAACAGAGGTTGTACAATATTTAATTATGATTGTTGCCAGTGTTTTAATTGCTAGTTACGCTTTTATTAACTATACAGATATTCAGATAAATTCGGTTATTACCGAGGAATGGAAAAATGTTTTCTTTGGATGGCAGTTTGAAACCCAGTGGAGTGATAAATTTCAGACTTTCAATAGTTTAATCGATTCTGAAGGGTACAAAATGTTTGGCGCTTTTATTGGAATGACTTTGTTTAAAGGTTTTTTTGCCAGTATTGCAGGTCCAACACCAAGTTACGATTTACAAAGAGTGCTTTCTACCAAATCGGTAAAAGAAGCGGCTTATATGAGTGGTTTCACGAACTTAATTTTATTCATTCCGAGATATTTGTTAATTACTGGAATTGTGGTAATTGCTTTGGTAAATATGGCGCCAGAGCTGAATGCGAATATAGGATTAACTGGAGCTGATTTGGAATTATTAATGCCAAAAGTGGTCAATTTATACATTCCGGTTGGAATTAAAGGAATTTTATTGGCTGGCTTATTGGCGGCTTTCATGTCTGGATTTTCAGCTTTTGTAAATGCAGGACCGGCGTATATAGTGAATGATATTTATAAAAAATACTTCAAACCCGCAGCTACAAATGCTCATTATATTAAAGTGAGTCAGATTTCCTCTTTCCTTGTAGTTGGTTTAGGCGTTTTTATGGGATTTTTTGCAGATTCAATTAATTCATTGACATTGTGGATTACCAGTGCTTTGTATGGAGGTTACGTAGCAGCAAATTTTTTAAAATGGATTTGGTGGCGTTTTAATGGCTGGGGTTATTTCTGGGGAATGTTTGCCGGATTAATCATTGCTTCTTTACAATTTGCTTTGGGTCAGGCCAAAGGAAGTTTAACAGAAGGAACATTTTTATATGATCTAGCACAAGTACAAGCCATTTATCTGTTTCCATTAATTTTTGGTTTCTCAATTTTTGGTTGTCTTTTAGGAACTTTTTTAAGCAGTCCTACAGATATGGAAGTTTTGAAATCTTTCTATTCTAATGTGAGACCATGGGGATTCTGGAGTCCGGTTTATAAATTATTAAAAACAGAAGATCAGGCTTTCGAAAAAAATAATGATTTCTGGAAAGATATGCTGAATTGTGCGATCGGTATTGTATGGCAGTCAAGTATGATCCTGCTTCCGATATTTTTCATCATCAGAGATTATCCAAAGGCAATTATGGCATTAGTTGTGTTTTTAGTAACGACTACGATCTTGAAATTTACTTGGTTGGATAAAGTTAGAAAAATAGAAGATTAATTAAAATATAGCTGTTACAGTTTGTCATTCCGAGGAACGAGGAATCTCAGCGAGAAACTCTGCAAAGATCCGCAACTTAGATTGTCGAGCTTCTAGTGTGATTTTTTCTCCGTCAGGATGATAAGATTGAGCAAACAAAAAACAAAAAAAACGAATTATAATAAAAACGTAAGATATTATGAGTACAATTCCTTGGCAAGACAAACCCGAAAACTGTAATGACGTAATGTGGAGATATTCTGAAAATCCAATTATTGACAGATACGCCATACCATCATCAAACAGTATTTTTAATAGCGCAGTAGTTCCTTTCGGAGACGGATTTGCAGGTGTTTTCAGATGTGATAATAAAGCGGTTCAAATGAATATTTTTGCTGGTTTTAGTAAAAATGGAATCGATTGGGACATTAATCATGAACCAATCATTATGCGGTCAGGTAATACCGAAATGATCGAATCGGCTTATAAATATGATCCCCGTGTAGTTTTTATCGAAGACCGCTATTGGATAACCTGGTGTAACGGATATAACGGACCAACAATTGGTATTGGGTATACATTTGACTTTAAAGAGTTTTTTCAATGTGAAAATGCCTTTTTACCGTTCAATAGAAATGGGGTTTTGTTTCCACAAAAAATAAATGGAAAATATGCCATGCTAAGCCGACCAAGTGATAACGGTCATACACCTTTTGGTGACATCTGGATCAGTTATAGTCCAGATATGAAATATTGGGGAGAACACAGACTCGTGATGAAACCAACTCCTTTTGAAGACAGTGCCTGGCAGTGTACCAAAGTTGGAGCAGGACCAATCCCAATTCTTACTGATGAAGGCTGGTTAATGATTTACCACGGCGTTATTAATACCTGCAACGGTTTCCGTTACGCAATGGGATCAGCGCTTTTGGATGTCGATTCACCAGATAAAGTAAAATACAGAACACAGCCTTATTTATTAGGTCCTGCAGAAATTTATGAAATGGTTGGAGATGTTCCAAATGTAGTTTTCCCATGCGCCGCCTTACATAGTGTAGAAGAAGATAAATTAACCGTATATTATGGTGCAGCCGATACGGCAGTAGCAATAGCTTTCGGGAAATTAAGTGAAGTAATTAGGTTTACAAAAGAAAACAGTTTATAGAAAAAGTATGCGTTTAAAATTTAAATGGTTAACAGTTGTTTTAGGTTTTCTTTCGATTGGAGGATATTCACAATCGAAAAATACAATTATACCTAAAACCTATGTGGCCGCTAAAACTTCAAATCCGATTGTAATTGACGGAGATGAATCTGATGTTTCCTGGAATAAAGCAGATTGGACAGATCTTTTTGAAGATATATCCAATAATGAAAAACCAAAATACGCAACAAAAGTTAAAATGCTCTGGGATGAAACCAATTTTTATATATTGGCTAAAATTGATGAACCGCATGTTTGGGCAAATTTAAAACAACGTGATACCATTATTTTTTACAACAACGATTTTGAAGTTTTTATAGATCCCGATGGCGACACTTTTAATTATTATGAATTAGAGATTAATGCTTTAAATACAGCCTGGGATCTGTTTCTTTCAAAACCATATAGAGAAAATGATAATGTTGTATTAAATGACTGGAATATTCCAGGCCTGAAATCAGCGGTAAAAATCAACGGAACGCTTAATAATCCAAACGATCTTGATGAAGGTTGGGTTTTAGAAATGGCGATTCCCTGGGCATCTTATAAAACGTCTTACTTTGACAAAAATGTTCCCGCAGATAAATTCTGGCGTGTCAATTTCTCAAGGGTAAACTGGCAGCATACGGTAACAAACAACAGTTACGAACGTAAAAAAGATACTGATGGAAAGTTTTTGCTCGAATACAATTGGGTCTGGTCGCCAATGGGCGTAATCAATATGCATGAACCCGAAAAATGGGGGTATGTTTATTTTTCTTCAAAAGAAGGGAAAGACAGCTTTACAATTCCGCAGGACGAAAAAGTAAAATGGGAACTTTACAATTTATACAGAGCTCAGAAAGAGTATTTTCAAAAGAATAAAGTCTGGGCAAAATCGCTGGTCAATTTAACAAAAGAAACCATCACCGTAGAGAATAAAATTTTAAAACCTATTTTTGAAAATCATTCTTCAGGATACAATATTTCAGTAAAAAGCCCTTTCTCAAATCAAATTTTTACTATAAAAGAAGATGGTCAGTTTTTAAAGTAAAAAAGCAATTAGACAATTTATCAGCAATGATTCATTTTAAACAACATAATATGGCAATTAAGTCAGTTTTTTCTATCCTGATTATCAGCGTTTTTTTTGGTTGTTCTTCATTAGAAAAAAAACAAAATCAATCCAAAGAGGATTTTAAAATAATTGGATATGTTGCCGGCTATGAGAATTTTGATCCGTCAAAAATTGATGCAGGCAAGCTGACTCATCTTAATTATGCCTTTGCTAATATTGTTGATGGTAATGTTCAGTTTGAGCTGGCTATAGATAAAGCGAAAATAGAAAGTGTAATGGCGCTGAAAAAGCAAAATCTTAGTTTAAAAATATTGTATTCTATTGGTGGCTGGGTGTGGTCAGATCAATTTTCAAATATAGCTGCTTATGCCCAATCTAGAGAAAAGTTTGCTAAAAGTGCTGTTAAACTAATGAAAACTTATGGTTTTGACGGGATTGATATTGACTGGGAATTTCCAGGGCAGCGTGCAGAGGACAATGTTTTCAGGCCTTCAGATAAAGAGAATTTTACGCTGCTGTTAGGCGAATTGCGTAAACAATTAGAAATTGAAACTAAAATAAATAATCAGCATTATTTACTCACTATTGCAGCAGCAACAGATCAGGAATATATCAATCATACTGATTTGAAAAAAGCACATCAATATCTTGATTTTATAAATTTAATGTGTTACGATTTTTACAATGGCTGGTTTTATCAAACCGGACATCACGCTAATTTATATCCTTCAAAAGAAGAAAAATTTGGAGGAAACAGTATTAGTGAGTCAGTCGATAAATTCTTAAAAGAAGGTGTTCCTGCTAACAAACTTATTTTAGGAATCCCCTTTTATGGAAGAAAGTGGGAAAAAGTAACACCAATAAATAACGGTTTATACCAGTCAGCCTTAACAGGAAGTGCTATTGTAGCATCCTGGGAAATTGCTGTGGCATTAAAATCAGGAAAATTTCAGGAATTATATGATGATTCGGCAAAAGCATCTTATTTATGGAATGCTCAGGACAATATTTTTATTTCTTATGAAACTCCAAAAGAAATTGCTTTAAAAGCAGTATTTATTAAACAAAAAAAATTAGGCGGCGCTATGTTTTGGGAATACAGTTTAGACAATAATCAGGAGTTATTAAACAAGCTGTATGAAAGAGCAGGTAAAACTAAAGAAACGAATTAAATATGAAATATATCACACTATTGCTATTAGGATATTTTTTTATATCCTTCAATGCCACAGATTATCAAAATAATACTGCTGAAAAAGTTAAAAATACAACAGCAAAAAGAGGATTTAAATTTGGAGTCTGGACATCTGCAGATGCTAAAAAATCTGACGCAGATTATACAAAAGAATTTAAAAAATACAAAGAAGGAGGAATCGATGAAGTATTAATCAATACAGGAGCAGACCCAAAACTCTTAAAAAGAATAGTGCCTCTTGCAACAAAAGAAGGACTGAAAGTGCATGCCTGGATTATGGCAATGAACAGACCCGGAGATTCTGTTGCATTACAGCATCCAGACTGGTATCAGGTAAGTAAAGAAGGGAAATCATGCTTTGATAACCGCCCTTATGTTGATTATTATCAATGGCTGTGTCCAACCAGAAAAGAGTCTAGAGAGCATGTTTTACATTTAGTTGAAGAATTAGCAAAAGTTGAAGGAATCGAAAGTGTTCATATGGATTATATTCGTTTTCCGGACATCTTTTTACCAATCAGTTTATTGCCAAAATACAACTTAGTTCAGGATGCAGAATTACCTCAATTCGATTTTTGTTATTGTGACGAATGTATAAAAGCATTCGAAAAAATCCATCATAAAAATCCAAAAGAAAGTCATAACACTTCGATAGACATGGAGTGGAAAAACTTCAGACTAAATGCTATAAAAGCCGTTGTTGATGATGCATATAAAATTGCTCACAAGCATAATAAACAATTGACTGCTGCCGTATTCCCTTATCCAGAAATGGCAGACCACATGGTACGCCAGCGTTGGGACAAATGGAATATTGACGAAGTTTATCCAATGATTTATCATAGCTTTTATGATGAAGAAATTGACTGGGTAGGTTACGCTACAAAACAAGGTGCTGCCGATTTAGAACATAAAAAAACGAAAATCAACACGGGAATTTATATCCCGGGATTAAAAAACGATGAAGAATTAAAAGAAGCTATTTTGTTAGCAAAAGAAAACGGGGCAGTTGGTGTTTCATTTTTCGACGGAAATGCATTGTCTGACAGTAATTTAAAGACCATTAAAGAAACAAAAGCAAGTTTAAAATAATTCCGATGATTTACATTTAAAACCAAAATATCATGTCAAACAGGAGAAATTTTATAAAAAAAGCAACTCTTGGCACATTAGCAGTAAGTTCTGTTGTAGGATTTAGCGGATTTGCTAATAATTCGGAAGAGGAAAAAGTTTTTGCAATAGAAGACTTAGGAAAAAAACAAAAAAAGCCTATTATCATTTCGACCTGGAATCATGGTCTTCCTGCCAATGAAGAAAGCTGGAAACAGTTAAAAGCTGGAAAACCAGCCTTAGATGCTATCGAAGCCGGTATGAAAATTCCCGAAGCAGATCCCAATGTCCGCAGTGTCGGTTATGGGGGATATCCGGATCGCGAGGGAAAAGTGACTTTGGATGCCTGTATTATGGATCACAACAGTAATTGCGGTTCGGTTTGTTTTCTGCAAGGTATTATGCATCCAATTTCAGTAGCAAAAAGAGTACTGCAAAATACGCCGCATGTCATGCTAGCCGGCCAGGGTGCATTGCAGTTTGCTTTGTCTGAAGGATTTAAGGAAGAGAATTTATTGACACCCGAATCTGAAAAAGACTGGAAAAAATGGCTGGCAGATTCAAAATACAAGCCAGTGATTAATATTGAAAATCACGATACAATAAGTATGCTGATGTTAGATCAGGATGGAAATCTTGCAGGAGGCTGTACCACAAGTGGCGCTGCCTGGAAGATGCACGGCCGTGTCGGTGACTCCCCAATAATCGGCGCGGGGCTTTTTCTGGATAATGAAGTCGGAGCCGCTGCTGCAACAGGTTTAGGCGAGGCGGTTATACGAACTGCAGGAAGTGCTATGGTTGTTGAATTGATGCGTCAGGGAAAATCTCCTTACGATGCCTGTAAAGAAATTACAGAACGCATTTATAATAAGCATAAAAACCACAAAGACATGGAGTATCTTCAAGTTGGTTTTATTGCCTTAAATAAAAATGGCGAATATTCAGGCTACAGCCTAAGATCAGGTTTTAACTATGCCGTTTCTGATGACGAAAAAGGACATAGAATGGAAGATGCAAAATTTAAAATGGCTTGGGAAAAATAGCCATGACTGAACTTTGGATTGAGCATAATTTTTATGCACATAGAAAGGTAGTTTTTTGTGTATAAAAAGAAAACCCAATGTGAATAAAAAAATGGCTCTAAACAAATGGAAGTTGGAGGTATCGACAGCTGAGAGGCTTGGTATATGGAAAAATATTTGCAAAGAGATAAAACCTATCAATATCAATTTAAAATTGCACCATCTATAAAATAATTTATTATGAGGGTATTAAAATCATTACTTGTTGTAATCCTCCTAACTGTTTTAAGTTCTGGTTACAGTCAAAAAATATATAAAGAAAAGGATATTCAGATTATTCCGAAACCAAATCAATTACTTATTCAGCTGGGAACTTTTGAATTTTCTAAAAATACCGTTTTTGTTGCCAATACAGATTTTCAAAAAGAGATTTCAAATGCCTTAATCAGTAAGTTTGAAATTGCCGCTGGCTGGCGTCCTGTTTTGGGCGTAAAAGCACCGAAAAGTAATTTTATTCAGTTTAAAGTAAATCCTGATCTTCATAAAGAAGCATATAAAGTTGAAGTACTCAATAATACGATTACGATTTCAGCTAACGGAAATGCAGGTTTTATTTACGGATTAGAAACTATCAGACAATTGTTACCAGCAGCTATAGAAAGCAAATATGTCATTAGAACTGAAAAATGGCAGATCCCGAATATAACGATTAGTGATGAACCTCGTTTTCAATGGAGAGGATTAATGCTGGATTTGTCGAGGCATTTCTTTGATAAAAATTACATTCTGGCTACAATTGATCGTTTGGCCATCCACAAAATGAACGTTTTGCATTTGCATTTAGTTGATGATCAAGGCTGGAGAATTGAAATTAAAAAGTATCCAAAATTAACTGAAATTGGTGCTTGGAGAGTTAATCAGGAAAATGTGTCATGGAATGCAAGATTGACCACAAATCCTGATGAAAAAGGAACGTACGGAGGTTTTTTAACGCAGGAAGAATTAAAAGAAATTGTAAAATACGCAGCCGCAAAAAATATCGAAATCATTCCAGAAATCGAAATGCCTGCACACGTTAGTTCAGCCATTGCTTCTTATCCTGAATTGGCTTGTTTTAATCAGAGAATTGGTGTTCCGTCAGGCGGACTCTGGCCAATTACCGATATTTATTGTGCGGGAAAAGAATCAACTTTTGAGTTTTTACAGCATGTAATAGACGAGGTGATAACAATTTTTCCGTCAAAATACATTCATATAGGCGGAGATGAAGCTACCAAAACCAATTGGGAAAAATGTCCGAATTGTCAAAAAAGAATAAAAGACGAACACCTGAAAGATGTCAATGAACTGCAGAGCTATTTTGTCAAAAGAATGGAGAAATACATCAATTCTAAAGGTAAAAAAATAATTGGATGGGATGAAATTATAGAAGGTGGTTTGGCTCCAGAAGCTGCAGTAATGAGCTGGAGAGGTGCAAAAGGCGGTATTGAAGCAGTAGATCAAGGTCATGATGTTATTATGACTCCGGAGTCACCCTGTTATTTTAATTTTTATCAAGGACCACAAAACGAAGAACCGTTGGCTTTTGACGCTTATAATCCTTTAAATAAAGTTTACGAATTTGATCCTGTTGTGCCTGAGATGACACCGCAGGAAGCTGCGCATGTATTAGGTGGTCAAGCCAATTTATGGGCTGAATACCTCTCAGATCCGAAAGATTCGGAATATTTGATTTTTCCAAGATTAGCAGCTATGTCCGAAGTTTTGTGGAGTTCGAAAGAAAACCGTAACTGGAATGATTTTACAATGAGATTGAAAACCTTATTAAGCCGTTATGATTATTTAGAAATCAATTATGCAAAAAGTGCTTATTTGGTAACAGCTTCTTCAACGGCAGATTTAGAAAAAAAGCAAATCAATGTGGTACTGAAAAATGAATTTGCAAATCCTGATATTCGTTATGTTTTGGGTAATAAAAATATCGATCATAATGCTGTAAAATATGAAAATCCAATTCCGTTTAAAGAAACAACAATCTTAAAAGCTTCTTTATTTCAAAATGATAAACCAGTTGGTAAAGTTTTTACAGATACAATTCAATTTCATAAAGCCGTGGGTAGTAAGTTGAATTTTAAAAAGCCTTTCAATAAGAATTATGAAGGAGATGGATTTTTAAGTTTGGTAAATGTAGTAAGAGGCAGCAAAAATTTCCATGATGGGCAGTGGCAAGCTTGGCTGGTTGATGATATGGAAACGGTAATTGATTTAGATAAAACACAAAACATTCATCAAGTAGTTTTGGGTTCATTAGAAAACCAAGGGTCGGGGATTTATTTTCCTACCGAAGTAAAAGTTTTTGTTTCTACAGATGGTGTGGTATATAGTGAAGCTGGAAAAGTAACTCGACCGTTTGCAGTCAATTCTAAATCCGAATTAAAAGACTTTACAATTAATTTTAATGCCATCACTGCTAGATATGTAAAAGTGATTGCCACTAATTTAAGAAAAAGTCCTAGGGGAGATAGTTCTTTTATGTTTTTTGATGAAATTTTAATTGATTAAAACATGAAGTACATAAAAATTATAGTGGTTTTGTTTTTATTCACCCAAAATCAAATTATTGGTCAAGCTGATGAACTTCCAAAAGAACAGCGATTGGAATGGTTTAAGGATGCCAAATTGGGAATTTTTATTCATTGGGGAATCTATGCTGTAAATGGCATAGATGAATCTTGGTCGTTTTATAATGGTTATATTTCCTATCCAGATTATATGAAACAATTAGATGGATTCACTGCTAAAAATTATGATCCTGAATATTGGGCAAAATTAATCAAGGAAAGTGGAGCAAAATATACTGTAATTACCACAAAGCATCATGATGGAGTGGCACTTTGGGATACAAAATTTAGTGATCTTAATGTAGTTAAGAAAACGAAAGCAAAAAGAGATTTAATTACACCTTTTGTCAATGCTGCTCGAAAAGAAAATTTAAAAGTGGGTTTGTATTATTCATTATTAGATTGGTCAAATCCCAATTATCCCAATTTTACCAGAAAGGAGAAAAAGTATGAAAACGACAGTAAAAAGTGGGAAGATTTTACCAAATTCAATTTTGGACAATTAGGTGAATTAACCAAATTTAATCCCGATTTGTATTGGTTTGATGGAGATTGGGAACAATCAGCAGAGAAATGGAAGGCTAAAGAAATAAGAAAGTTGTTATTAGAAAAAACACCTACAGCCATTATCAATTCTAGATTGCAAGGTTATGGAGATTATGCAACTCCAGAGCAAGGAGTGCCTATAACCAAACCAGATAACGATTATTGGGAATTGTGTATGACTATAAATAATTCTTGGGGTTATCAGCCTAATGATAAGAACTATAAAAGTGCGAATCAACTGATTCGAATTTTGGTTGATTGTATCAGTATGGGAGGAAATTTGCTTTTGGATATAGCACCTAAACCCGACGGCACTATTCCTGAAGAACAAGCTGCTGTTTTAAAAGAGTTAGGAAGATGGACAAATAAGCATGAAACAGCTATTTATGGAACTAGGACAGGTATTCCTCAAGGCCATTTTAATGGATATACTGCATTATCTAAGGATAAAACGATTTTGTATTTATATGTAGATAACAAACCAAATGGTTCTTTATTGATCAAAGGTTTAAAAAATCCAGTCAATCGAATTTGGGTAGTTGGTAACGGTACTAAATTAAATTATAATGTGGTTGGTAAACAATATTGGAGTGATGTTCCAGGCTTGTTATATATTGATCTTCCTGAAGATGTTCAAGATAAAGAAGTTACAGTGATTGCTATTCAATTAAATGGAGCGGTTGATTTATATAGAGAAAAAGGACAGGTTATAGAGAATAATTAATTTATTGGAAATTTAATTAAAAAACATTCAAAAGTTGAAAATAACAAATAAAATAAGGTTCCTTAGAGTGATTGGTTTTGTATTATGCCTATCGATCAATCAAGAAGTAATTGGTCAGCAAAAACAAAGTTTAGTCGATTATGTTAATCCATTAATGGGAACTGACTCCGATTATAGTTTGTCAAATGGAAACACCTATCCTGTAATTGCTACTCCTTGGGCAATGAATTTTTGGTCTCCAATGACTGCCAAAATGGGAGATGGCTGGACTTATAAATACCATGATAAAAAAATTAGAGGCATCAAGCAAACGCACCAACCAAGTCCTTGGATTAATGATTATGCCGCTTTCTCGTTGATGGCAGTAACTGGAAATTTGAAATTTCAAGAAGATGATCGTGAATCTTGGTTTTCGCATAAAGCAGAAACGGTTAAACCGTATTATTATTCAGTTTATTTGGCTGATTATAATGTAACTGCGGAATTTTCTCCAACAGAAAGAGCGGCTCATTTTAAATTTACTTTCCCAGAATCTAACAGATCATATATTATGCTGGATGCATTTTTTAAAGGATCTATGGTCAAAATTATTCCGAGAGAGCGAAAAATAATAGGTTATTGTCGCAATAATAGCGGAGGTGTTCCAGAAAATTTTCATAATTATTTTGTAGCCGAGTTTGATAAAGATTTTGAGATAAACTATACTTGGGCGGATGGATGGAAATTAATTCCTAATACTACTGAAAGTAAAGGAGAGCATGTAGGAGCGATTATTGGTTTTAATATATATCATCGATGTAATTTAATATGATGCAGCAGTATTTTAAAAAAGAAAAAATGAAGCAGATTTTATTTAGGTTAGGAATTTTAGTATTTTGTTTATTGCCCTTTAGTATTCTAGGGCAGTCAAAGATATTTACTATTTCTGATGGAGAATTTCGTCAGGATGGTAAAGTTATAAAAATACACTCAGGAGAGATGCATTATGAACGTATTCCAAGGGAGTATTGGAGGCATAGGTTACAAATGCTCAAAGCTATGGGCATGAATACTGTTGCTACTTATGTGTTTTGGAATTATCACGAAATAGAGCCAGGAGTTTGGGATTTTAAAACTGGAAATAAAGATTTGGCCGAGTTTATTCGTATTGCAAAAAGTGAAGGATTGTTTGTAATTCTTAGGCCTGGGCCATATGCATGCGGTGAGTGGGAATTTGGCGGATACCCTTGGTGGCTGCAAAACAATCCAGATTTAGTGATTCGTACAAATAACAAAGCCTTTTTGGAGGCTTGTAAAACTTATCTGGAACATTTGTATGCAGAGGTTAAGGGACTTTTTGCTAGTGAGGGGGGACCAATTATTATGGTTCAAGTTGAAAACGAATTTGGGTCTTATGTTTCGCAAAGAACAGATATTAAAGCCAGTGATCATAAAGATTATAAAACTACTATTTATAATTTACTTAAAGAAATTGGTTTTCAGGGGCCATTTTTTACTTCAGATGGGAGTTGGTTATTTGAAGATGGTGCGGTTGAAGGTGTTTTGCCAACTGCAAATGGTGAAACAAATCTTGATAATTTAAAGAAACAGGTTAATAAGTATAACAAAGCTCAAGGACCTTATATGGTTGCAGAGTTTTATTCGGGTTGGTTGGATCATTGGGCAGAACCATTTGTTAAAATAGGAAGCGATGAGACTGCAAGCCAAACAAAAAAGTATATAGATGCAGGAGTATCTTTTAATTATTATATGGCCCACGGAGGTACTAATTTTGGATTTACTTCTGGAGCGAATTATAATGCAGAAAGTAATATTCAGCCAGATCTTACGAGTTATGATTATGATGCCCCCATTAATGAAGCAGGTTGGGCAACACCAAAATTCATAGCCATTCGCGAAGTGATGCAGCGGTTTTCCAAAACAAAATTAGCTCCTATTCCTGAAAAGATTCCATCTGTTAAATACCCTGATCAAGCTGTAAAAGCCAGTATGGATATTTTGAGTTGGATTAAAAAAGAAAAAGCAATAGTTAGTGATCAGCCATTAACATTTGAAAAATTGGGTCAGGGAAATGGGTATGTTTTGTATCGAAAACGGTTCACTCAACCCATCGCAGGCGCTTTAAAAATAGAGGGATTGAGAGACTTTGCTGTAGTTTATGTTAATGGAGTAAATGTTGGCGAATTAAACAGAGTTTTCAATAAATATGAATTGGCTGTTTCTATTCCTTTTAACGGTATTCTAGAAATCCTAGTCGAAAATATGGGGCGTATTAATTACGGAGCTGAAATAGTACATAACACCAAAGGAATTATTTCTCCAATTTTCATAAATGATTATGAAATTAGCGGTGGATGGGAAATGTATAAAATGCCTATGAGTGAAGCTCCAGTTGTTAAAAATGAAACGGTCAAGCTTGGACGGCCAGTTTTATATGAATCCATAGTTACCATAGATAAACCTGCCGACACATTTCTTAATATGACAGATTGGGGAAAGGGTATTGTATTTGTCAATGGACATAATCTTGGAAGATATTGGAAAGTGGGACCACAACAAACGCTTTATGTGCCTGGCTGTTGGTTGAAATCTGGTCAAAATAGCATTATAATTTATGATCAGCTAAATGAAAAAATGCAAACTCATATCACTTTTACTAATGAGCCAATACTAGAACAATTAAGGAAATCAGAAAATTAAGAAGTTACAGTATTGCATTAACAAGATTGGTTTAATTATCAAATTTTGACTAACCATATATCCTAACGAAGCAGGATATTTAATTATGAGATCCATTTTAAAAAAGGAATTAAAAAATAGTAATTTAAAAAATTAATAAAAGGAAAATGAAAAAAAGAATAGCAATCATAGCCTTATTATTTTCGGCACAATTGTTCTCGCAGGCCATTTATGAAGATGAGCGCTATGTACCGGAAACGGATCCGTTAGTGTTGAAAAATTTAGAAGAGTGGCAGGGAAAAAAGTTTGGTTTGTTAATGCATTGGGGAACTTACAGTCAATGGGGAATTGTAGAATCCTGGTCAATTTGCCCTGAAGATTATGGTTGGTGTGAACGAAAAAAAGAAAGTAATCCAGCTAATTATAATGATTATGTGAAAGAGTATGAAGGCTTAAAAAAAACATTTAATCCTGTGAAATTTGACCCTTCGAAATGGGCAAAAGCGGCGAAATATGCCGGAATGAAATACATGGTTTTTACCACAAAACATCATGATGGCTTTAATATGTTTGATACCAAATATTCAGATTATAAAGTAACTGACAAAGATTGTCCTTTCAGCAGTAATCCCAAATCAAATATTGCTAAAGAAGTTTTTAATGCTTTTCGAAATGAAAATTTAATAGTTGGTGCCTATTTTTCTAAACCTGACTGGCATAACGAAAATTACTGGGATCCTTATTTCCCTCCATTTGACAGAAACGTAAATTATGATCCGACATTATATCCTGAAAAATGGAAAAAATATGTTGATTTTACACACAACCAAATTCTAGAATTATTGACAGATTACGGTAAAGTTGATATTTTGTGGTTAGATGGCGGATGGGTAAAAAAAAGAGATCTGCAAAACATCAAAGAAAACTACGAAGAAAAGTTTGCAGAAAACGAATCTAAAAACGGTTTCATTAAGCACAGAGTTGTAGATCAGGATCCTAAAATGGATGAATTGGTTGTAGAAGCACGCCAAAAGCAGCCAGGTTTAATCGTAGTTGACAGAGCTGTTCACGGTAAAAACCAAAACTACTTAACTCCGGAAAACAGAGTTCCTGAAAAAACATTACCTTATCCTTGGGAATCCTGTATTACATCTGGTGGTGGGTGGTCTTATACACCGGATGCTACTTATTTAACTGGCAGACAAGGTATTCATATGCTGATTGATGTTGTAGCAAAAGGGGGGAATTTATTATTAAATGTGGCGCCAAGCCCGGAAGGTGAATGGCAGCAAGGCGCTTATGATTTATTGACAGCCTACGGTGACTGGATGAAAGTAAACAGCACAGCAATTTACAATACAAAACCAATTGCTCCTTACAAAGAGAACAACATTTGTATGACTCAAAATAAAGAAGGAAATGTTTTCTTGTTTTATTTGGCTAAAGAGGGAGAAACTAGGATTCCTGCAGAAGTTGTGGTAAAATCCATCAGCCCTAAAAAAGGAACAAAAATCACCATGTTGGGTTCAAAAACATCATTAAAATGGACAAAAGAATCAGAAGGATTTAAAGTTATAATTCCGGAAAGCTTGCGACAAAATTTACCAGCAAAAGAAGCCTGGACTTTAAAAATTGAAGCTGTTAACAGATAGATAAAATAATATGTTTTTAGATAAAAGGATGACCATACAAACTGCATGTTTATTTTGCATGCTGTTTTTTAGCGTAACTATTTTTGCACAACAGCCAGCTGATTATGTGAATCCGTTTATAGGGACATCTAATTACGGAGCCACTTTTCCGGGGCCGATTGCACCAAGAGGAATGGCGAGTATCAGTCCGTTTAACGTTGCCGGACCCCAAAACTTGCCCTTAGAAAAAGACAGTCGATGGTTATCTAATCCATATGTTAATGAAAATACATTTTTAACAGGTTTCAGCCAGGTAAATTTAAGTGGCGTTGGCTGTCCTGAATTGGGTGTTGTTTTATTGGTCTCAGATTCGGGTTTAAAACCCTGCAATTTATTGCAGTACTTTAGTAATGCGAAAAAATCTTTACCTTTAGATTATGAGCACAGATTTAAGAAAAGGTTCGCAT